>NZ_JBEJGY010000004.1:0-4800000 GCF_040253615.1 Streptomyces sp. Edi4 | reverse complement strand
TGGCCCGTCTCAGTCCCCCGTCCCCGAAACGCGTTTGACGGCTCCCCGTCCGGCGGGGATATTTATCTGCGTGTCGCAGATATTGCCTGACGCAGGTTATCGCTCACCGTCCGACAGGCAGGGCGCATCGCCATGCGTCACCGTGCCCGTGGCCGACCGCGACGTAGGCTCGGTCTTCGTACGTGAACGTGAACGAACAATGCCGCACGCCTCAACTTCCTTCACCCGGAGGGCATTCGCCTCATGACGGTCCTGATCACCGGCAGCCGCGGCAAGGTCGCCACCATCCTCATCGGGCTGCTGCGAGAGCACGGCCTCGCCGTGCGCGCCGCCTCTGCGAGCCCGGACAAGCTGACCGTTCCCGACGGCGTGGAGCGCGTCGTCTGCGACCTCGACGACCCGGCGACGTTCCCGGCCGCCCTGGCCGGCGTCGAGTCGGTCTTCCTCTACGCCAACCCGCAGCACATCGAAGCGTTCCTCACCGAGGCGAAGGCGGCCGGGGTCCAGCACATAGCGCTGCTCTCCTCCAGTTCCGTCCTGGAGCCCGGCGCCGACACCAACGCCATCGCGGCGATGCACAGCGCCGTCGAACGCGGCCTGGCGAACTCCGGAATCCAGTCGACGTTCCTGCAACCCGGCGCCTTCGCGGGCAACGCGCTGGGCTGGTCCTGGGCCGCGAAGTCCGCCGGCACCGTGGACCTGCCCTACCCCGGGACCCAGGCCAGCCCCATCCACGAGGCCGACATCGCCGAGGCCGCCCTCGCCGTCCTCACCCGGCCCGAACTGCGCGGCCGCTCCTACCACTTGACGGGCCCCGCCTCCCTCAGCGCGGCCGAGCGGGTGGCGATCGTCGGCGAGGCGTCGGGGCGTCCGCTGACTGTCAACACCGTGAGCGGCGCGGCCTGGAAGGAGTCGGTGGCCGAGTTCATGCCGGAAAGTGTCGCGGACGCGCTGCTCGGATACTTCGCCTCACACGACGGCCGCCCAGATGCTGTCACATCGGCCGTCGAGGAGCTGACCGGTCACCCGGCCCGCACGTTCGCGTCCTGGGCGCGGGAGCACGCGGATGCCTTCCGGCCCTGAAAAGCGCTTCCCGAACATCCGGCCCGGGGAGCGCACCGGGGCGCGCGCCTGAAATACCTGGCCCGTACCCCCGTCCCAATGCGATCCTGGCGGCGTGAACGGACCGGAGATCCAGATCGACTTCGCCCCTGAGCTGCGGCTCTTCGTTCCGACGAAGCGCCGTGACGGCCGCAGCACCGTGGTGACCGACGGCGTGTCCACCCTGGGCCACGTCGTCGAGTCGCTGGGCGTCCCCCTGACCGAGGCCGGCCGGCTGCTCGCGGACGGCCGCGAGGTCCCGGTCTCGCACATCCCGGTGGCGGGCGAGTTCATCGAGGTGCGCGCGGTCGAGCGCCCTCAGCGGGTTCCGGGCGCCCCGCTCCGGTTCCTGCTCGACGTCCATCTCGGCACACTCGCGCGGCGGTTGCGGCTGCTCGGCGTCGACGCCGCGTACGAGAACGAGGACATCGGCGACCCGGCGCTCGCCGCGCTCTCGGCGCGGGAGCGGCGTGTGCTGCTCTCGCGGGACCGGGGTCTGCTGCACCGCAGGGAGTTGTGGGCGGGGGCGTACGTCTACAGCCACCGCACCGAGGACCAACTGCGGGACGTACTGGGCCGGTTCGCGCCCGAGCTCGCGCCCTGGAGCCGCTGCACCGCCTGCAACGCGCCGCTGCGCGAGGCGGACAAGGAGTCGGTGGGCGACCGCCTGGAGCACGGCACGCGCACCGCGTACGACGTCTTCGCCGAGTGCGGCTCCTGCGAACGGGTCTACTGGCGCGGGGCGCACCACGCGAGCCTTGAGGCCATCGTCGACGACGCCGTCCGCGAGTTCGGCCACGTGAACGCGGCCGCCCACCGCCCGGAATGACCAGCCCGGGCCGCGCCTCCACCTCGGTCAGACCAGGCCGCCCCTGAGGCGTTCGGCCTGGGACGCGCTGAGGTCGATCGTGCGGCGCATGTGCGTGGCGATGAGCGCGATCTCGTCGTCCTCGTACGCCTCGAACATTTCCCACCACGCGCCGTTGAGCCGGCCCCAGACCGCGCCCAGCTCCGCCATCCGCGCGGGCACCACCTCGACGAGCACCTTGCGGCGGTCCGCGGTGTCGCGGCGCCGCGTCACATACCCGGACTTCTCCAGGCGGTCGACGAGCCGGGTGGCGGAGCCGGTGGTGAGGCCGGTCAGCTCGGCGATCCGCCCCGTGGTGACGGGCCCGGGTTCGAGGCCCAGCAGGTTGAGGCACTGCAAGTCCGTCGGATGCAGGCCCAGATGGTCGGCGAGCGCCTGGTTGAAGAGCGCGTACGACGCCATGTAGCGCCGGGCGACGGCCCCGAGGTCACGCATCAGATCGCCGCGCGGGCCGGGGCCGGACACGCCGCCGACGCTCCTCTTCTGTGGCATGCGGAGAGTGTACGGCGCAGGGATCGGCGCCAGGGGGAGGCCGTCGGGCAGGCGGCGGCGACCAGCCCGGGCCCGGCCCGCCCTCAGCATCCGTCGCCCCCAGCACCCGTCGCCCCGGCACCCCTCGCCCGCCGCGCCCTCAGGCCCTCTCCACCCTCAGGCCCGCTCCACCCTCAGGCCCGCTCCGCCGTCAGGCCCGCTCCGCCGTCAGATAGCGCTGCACTGTCGGGCCGAGCCATGCGATCATCTCGTCGCGGGGCATCGCGGCCGTGGGCGGGAACCGCAACACATAGCGGGTCAGGGCCATGCCCAGGATCTGCGAGGACACCAGGGCGGCCCGGCGCGGGGCGTCGTCCGGGTCCGGGCAGACGGCGGCGGCGAGCGGCACCATCTGCTCGGCGAAGACGGCCCGCACCCGCTCGGCGCCGGTCGCGTTGGTGACGCCGACCCTGAGCAGGGCGGTCAGCACGTCGTCACCCTCCCAGCGGTCGAAGAAGTGGGCGACGAGCGCCGCGCCGAGCCCGTCGGCGGGCAGCTCCGCCGGGTCCGGGAAGCCCAGCTCGATCTCGGAGGCGGCCGCGAACAGGCCCTCCTTGTTGCCGTAGTACCGCATCACCATCGACGGGTCGATCCCCGCGTCCCGGGCGATGGCCCGGATGGTCGCGCGCTCGTAGCCGTCGGCCGCGAACCGCTCGCGGGCGGCTTCGAGGATCGCGGTCTTGGTGGCTCCGGAGGTGCGGCGGGGGCCGTCGGCGGCGGCTTCGGTCGTCATGCCAACAAATGTAGGCCAACACCTGTTGACACGCCAGCGACGCCGGTTCTACATTTCCCACACAGGCCAACAAGCGTTGACCAACACGCGTCGACCCGCACTCCCGCACGCATCGACCCGCACGCATCGACCCGCACGCGTTGGCCAACACGCGTTGTCCCGCACTCCCGCACGTATTGCCCCGCACGTATTGCCCCGCACGCATTGCCCCGCACGCATTGCCCCGCACGCGTTGACCCCCACGTATCGACCCGCACGCGTCGACCAACACGGCCGGCACCAGGAGGCAGTCATGAACGACTCCACCCGCGCACTCGACGCCGCGTTGACCGCCGACGTCCTCGTCATCGGCTCAGGCCCCACCGGACTGCTTCTCGCCGGCGATCTGGCCGCGACCGGCCTGAGCGTCACCGTCGTCGAACGCCGCCCGCACGGCATCAGCAACCTGACCCGCGCCTTCGGCGTCCACGCGCGCACCCTGGAAATGCTCGATGCCCGGGGCCTGGCGGAGGAATTGATCAAGGGCGGCACAGCCGTCGACCACATGGACATGTTCGGCCGGGTCACCCTCGACCTGACCCGGCTGCGTTCGCGCTTCCCGTTCCTCCTGGTCACCCCGCAGTACGAGATGGAACGGATCCTGGAGCGGCGCGCACTGGCCGAGGGCGTCCAATTCCGTTACGCCACCGCGCTGCTGACGCTCCATCAGGATGGCAACGGCGTCACGGCCACCCTGCGCGACGCCGAGGACGGGCGGCACCTGACGGCGCGGGCCCGCTACCTCGTCGGCGCCGACGGCTCGCGCAGCGGCGTGCGCGAAGCGCTTGGACTGCCCTTCCCCGGCGCGGCGGTGATCCGTTCGATCGTCCTGGCGGACGTGCGCCTGGAGCGGGAGCCGGACACCATGCTCACGGTCACCGGCTCAGGCGACTCCTTCGCCGTCGTCGCCCCGTTCGGCGACGGGTACTTCCGGGTCATGGGCTGGAACCGCAAGCGCCAGGTTCCCGACACCGAACCCGTGGACCTGGAGGAGATCCGCGCCATCGCCCGGGAGGCCCTGGGCGCCGACCACGGTCTGCACGACCCGCGCTGGCTCTCCCGCTTCCACAGCGACGAACGCCAGGCGCCGTCCTATCGCGTCGGCCGCGTCTTCCTCGCCGGGGACGCCGCGCACGTCCACTCCCCCGCCGGCGGCCAGGGCATGAACACCGGCCTCCAGGACGCCGCGAACCTCTCGTGGAAGCTCGCCGCCGTGCTGCGCGGCCGGGTCGGCGACCCCGAGGCGCTGCTCGACAGCTACCAGGCGGAACGCCATCCGGTCGGCGCGTCGGTGCTGCGCAGCAGCGGGGTGCTGGTCCGGCTCGCGATGGCCCACAACCCCCTTCAGCGCGCGGTCCGTTCGCTGGCCGTCTCGATCCTCAAGACCGTACGCCCCGCCGCCGACAAGGCGCTCGCGATGATCAGCGGCGTCGGCATCGCCTACCGGGCCGAGCGCGGCGCGCACCCGCTCACCGGAAAGCGCGCACCGGATTTGGAGCTCGCGCGGGGGCGTCTGTACGAGGCGCTGCGGCAGGGCAGGTTCGTCCTGGTGACACCCGAGAACGCCCCGCTCGTGGCGCCCGGGGAGGTGGTCGGCGCGCACTGGAGGAGCGGGCGCGCGGGCTCGCTGCTCGTGCGGCCGGACGGTTACGTGGCGTGGGCGAGCGACGGCCCCGACCCGGCCGGGCTGCACACCGCGCTCCAACGCTGGACGGGACACGCCTAGGAGCAAAGACGCCCAGCACAACCCGTGCCCCACACCCAGCACCCAGGGCACAACCCGTGCCACCCTGAACCCCATGCTCGTCGCACGCTCCGCGCTCCTGTTCGTCCTGGCCGCCCTGTTCGAGATCGGCGGGGCCTGGCTCGTCTGGCAGGGGGTCAGGGAGCACCGGGGCTGGGTGTGGATCGGCGCGGGGGTCCTCGCGCTCGGCGTCTACGGTTTCGTGGCGACGCTCCAGCCCGACGCCGAGTTCGGCCGGATCCTCGCCGCGTACGGCGGTGTCTTCGTGGCGGGCTCGATCGTCTGGGGCATGGTCGCGGACGGCTACCGCCCGGACCGCTGGGACATCACCGGCGCGCTGGTCTGCCTGGCCGGGATGGCCGTGATCATGTACGCCCCGCGCGGCCGCTGAGACCGGGACCGGACCGGCCCGGCCGGGTGTCGTACGCCCCGCCTATCCTGGCGGCGTACTCACCACACGCGCGCGAGGAGCACGAATGACTGCCGCCGGGACCCCGATCGCCGTCGTCACCGGAGCGAGCAGCGGGATCGGTGCCGCCACCGCCCGCGGCCTCGCCGCCGCCGGTTACCGCGTGGTGCTGACCGCCCGCCGCAAGGACCGCGTCGAGGCGCTGGCCGCCGAGATCAACGAGGCGGGCCACCAGGCGACCGCGTACCCGCTCGATGTGACCGACCGCGCCGCCGTCGACGAGTTCGCCACCGCGTTCCGCACCATCGGGGTGCTGGTCAACAACGCGGGCGGCGCGCTGGGCGCGGACCCGGTCGCGACCGGCGATCCGGCGGACTGGCGCCAGATGTACGAGACGAACGTCATCGGCACGCTCAACGTCACCCAGGCCCTGCTGCCCGCGCTGGAAGCCTCCGGCGACGGCACGGTCGTCATCCTGTCCTCGACGGCGGGCCACGCCACCTACGAGGGCGGCGGCGGTTACGTGGCCGCGAAGAACGGCGCGCGCGTGCTGGCCGAGACGCTGCGGCTCGAGATCGTGGGCCGTCCGGTGCGGGTCGTGGAGATCGCGCCCGGCATGGTGAAGACGGAGGAGTTCGCCACCACCCGCTTCCGCGGCGACACCGAGAAGGCCGCCAAGGTGTACGCGGGCGTGGCCGAGCCGCTGAGCGCCGAGGACGTCGCGGACACCATCACCTGGGCGGTCACCCGTCCCAGCCACGTCAACATCGACCTGCTCGTCGTCCGCCCGAGGGCCCAGGCCTCCAACACGAAGGTCCACCGCGAGCTGTAGCGGACCCGGAGCGCGCGGCCCCCGGCACCAGCTTCGGCCCGGCCCGGGCACCGGCCCCCGCCCCGGCCCCCGGCGTCGGCCCCGGCCCCAACTTCCGCCCGGCCCGGGCGCCGGCCCCACCCCGCCCTACTCCACGGCCGCCCGCAGCATCGGCATCCGCGTGTGGCGGCGCTTCTCGCCCGGGTGGAAGACCAGGATGATCAGGCGGGCGCCCGGCGCGGCCATCGGCTGGGCGGCGCACATCGTCACCCAGCCCGGGCCGCGCGAGGCGTGGTTGAGGGGGCGCTCGTCGCCGTCGAGGTGCAGGTAGGCGCTGGCCCGGTTGTAGATCCGGGAGGCGAGCGGGTCCTCAAGGACCTCCTTCTCGATCTGCGCCAGCGTCTGGTCGGTGGGGTCGGCGGCCAGCGCGGCCCGCAGCTGAGGCAGCACGAGCGGCGCCCAGGAGTGCTCCCAGTCGGCCAGGGTCTCCCGGGCGCCCGGGTCGAGCGCCATCCACCGCATGGTGTTCCTCGGCACGCGCCGGTCGGGGAACATCTCCTCCCAGCACGCGTTGTGCGCCAGCAGGTTCCACGAGCGGTCGTTGACGTACGCCATGTGTCCGATGCCGTCGACCGCCTCCTGCCACACCCCGGGGATCTCCTCTCCCGACTGCGAGTGCAGGGGGAAGGGCGGATCCTGGCCGAGGCAGTAGCGCCAGAGCGCGATCCACTCCTGCTCGTTCATGCCGAGCAGCCGGGCCACGTCCTGGAGCAGGTCGGCGGGCGGGTTGGGGTAGCGGCCGGACTCCAGGCGTCCGTAGGTGTCGGGGGCGCGGTGCAGGATCTGGTCGATCTGGGCCTGCGAGAGGCCGGGCGCCCGCCGGCCCTGCCGGGTCGGTCTGCTCAGCCCATGACTCTCGGGCGTGATCAGCGCGCGGCGCTCGCGCAGCAGAGAGCGCAGAGCGGGCTTGTCCATCTGTGGTTCTCCCCCGGTGACGGGCGGCCGGCGACGTCTGCGTCGGCCGCGCGGTTGGAACAGCCGCTCCCGGTGCGCGGCCCCGACTCTGCCATCGGACCCGGGCCGGGTGGCCGGCGCCGGCCGGGTGGCCGGCGCGCGTCCTCTCGTCGGCGTACGTTCCATTGTCGGTGTACGCCCCATTGTGGGAGCCGATCGCCTCTCCCGCGCACGCCGGGTGACCCCGGGGCGCGGGCCGGCCGTCGTAAACCGGCGTCGGCGCGGCCCTTTCGGCAGCACGACGGCCCCGGGCGCGGGCGTCGGGGCAGGGGGAGCGGGACCGAGGGCACGGCGGGGACGGTGGCCGTCACGACCGGGGCGTGGGCCGGGGGGCGGTTGGCGAGGCGTGCCCTTTCATGGAACGGGTCGGGGTGGGGGCGTCCTCCGGGCACCGCTCTGGCGGCCGAGCCGTGGCCGGTCGCCGAGGCACCCCCGGGAGAGACCCCACAGGTACGCTGGCTGATGGGGCATGCACGGATCAAGCGGTAGCGGATGCGCACGTACGCAGGGCGCACACACGCACCGGCGCTACGGGGGCAGACATGGGCGAAAGGGACAGTCGGGCGGCCGATGCCGATGCCCGGGCGCTGTCGCCCGAGGCCGTCGAACTCTACGGCCGGGTCACCCGTCATGAGCACATCGATCCGCACCGTGACGCCGACGCGCTCGCCGAGCTCACCGAGTGGGGCCTCGTCAGCACCGATCCGCACCTGCCCCACCTGGTCATCGCGCTCGACCCCCAGGAGGCCGGCCGACGCCGCCTGGACGACGAGCTGCGGCACCTGGCCGCGCGGGCCGCGCTCGCGACGCGCATCCCCCAGCTCACCGACGAGCTCGGCCTGCACTTCGAGCGCGCCAAGTGGCGCTCGGGCCGGGGCTCGGAATTCCTCGGCGAGCCCGAACTGGTCAACGCCCGGATCGACCAGGCCGTGGGCCGGGCCCGCGCGGAACTGCTCACCGCGCAGCCCTGCGGCCCGCGTGACCAGGGCCGCAGGGAGGCTGTCGAAGCCAGGGACAGCGCGGCGCTCACCCGGGGCGTCCACATCCGCAGCCTCTGTCTCGACACCGGCCGCGACGACGCGGTGACCCGCGCCCACGTGGCCACGATGACGGCGCGCGGAGCCCAGTTCCGTACCCAGGTCACCCAGTTCCAGCGCTGCGTGATCATCGACCGGCGGCAGGCGTTCATCTCCGACCACATCGTCAATTCCGCGCCCGGACATGCCTTCTGGCACGTGCGGGACCGGGCCGTGGTGGCCTTCATCGCCGAGGTCTTCGAGGAGGGCTGGCGGCGCGCGGACCCCTGGGACGGCGATCCCCACAGCGGCACGTCCGGCGCGGCCGGCGGCTGCGCCACGCGGACGACGCCGCTCCAGCGCGAGATCCTGCGCGACATGGCGCGCGGCATCGAGCAGCGGCTCACCGCGCAGCGCCTGGGCATCGGACTGCGCAGCCTTTCCAAGGAGGTACATGACTTGCGGGAGCTGTTCGGGGCGTCCACGCTTCAGGAACTCACCTATCAGTGGGCCCTGTCGGACGAGCGTCTGATCGACGACCGCCCGCCCGCTCAGGGTCAGGCCACGGCCTGACCCGCCGCGGTCCCCGCGGTCCGCGCGGCCTCGCGGTCCGCGCCGGGCGTCTCGGCCACCGGACCGCCGCTATCCCGCCCACCGGGCCGGATCTTTTCCCATTGCACTTTTCAGCGGATAAATCTTCAGCGGAAAACCGGGCGCCCGTCCTGCATCCTGGTGGAGGACGATCACTGGTTCCCCCCGTACCGGGAGGAACCGGCCGTCCAAACGTCCGTAGTCACGAGGACGTTGTCCGCGTACGCCAGAACCGGCAGTGCAGGGCATGGGCAGACGATGCCCTGCCGGGCGTCCCGCGGACACCGAGCGGCTTCTGCCAGTGCCGCCCGGACGAAAACCGGACCCCCTCCCCGGTACGTCCTCGTGATACGGGCAGTGCTCGGCAGGCCACGGCTCGCCGATGGCACAGCCGTGCGCCACACCGGCGCTTTCCCGGCATGCGGGCCGGGAAGAGGCGGCGGCCGGGGGCCCAGGCCCCCGGCCCGGCCGCGCCCCCCAGGCCCGTGACGCCGATCACCGCTCGCCCGTGACCCTGATCACCGCTCAGCCCGTGACGCCGACCCGAGCCCCCTCGGCCCGCCGTCACGCCGGTCACCGCTCAGCCCTTGACGCAGATGACCTGCTTGAGTTTCGCCACGACCTCCACCAGATCGCGCTGCTGGTCCATGACCTGCTCGATCGGCTTGTAGGCGGCCGGGATCTCGTCCACCACACCCGCGTCCTTGCGGCACTCCACGCCCCGCGTCTGCTCGGCCAGGTCCCGCGCGGTGAACGCCCGCTTGGCGGCGCTGCGGCTCATCCTGCGGCCCGCGCCGTGCGATGCGGAGTTGAAGGACGCCGCGTTGCCGAGGCCCTTGACGATGTACGAGCCCGTGCCCATCGACCCGGGGATGATCCCGAGGTCCCCCGCGCCGGCCCGGATCGCTCCCTTGCGGGTGACCAGCAGGTCCATGCCGTCGTACCGCTCCTCCGCCACGTAGTTGTGGTGACAGGAGATGACCGGCTCGAAGGTGACCCGGGCTTTCTTGAACTCCTTGCGGACCACGTCCTGGAAGAGCGCCATCATGATCGCGCGGTTGTACTGGGCGTACTCCTGGGCCCAGAACAGGTCGTTGCGGTACGCCGCCATCTGCGGGGTGTCCGCGACGAAGACGGCGAGGTCGCGGTCGACCAGGCCCTGGTTGTGCGGCAGTTTCTGGGCCTGCCCGATGTGGAAGTCGGCGAGTTCCTTGCCGATGTTGCGGGACCCGGAGTGCAGCATCAGCCAGACCGCGCCCGACTCGTCGAGACAGAATTCGACGAAGTGGTTGCCCGAGCCCAGCGTCCCCATCTGCTGGGCGGCGCGCTCGGCACGGAATTTCACCGCGTCCGCGATCCCCTCGAACCGCTCCCAGAAGCCGCTCCACCCCGCCAGCGGGAAGCCGTGCAGCCGGCCCGGTTCCACCGGTGAGGCATGCAGGCCGCGCCCCACCGGGATGGCCTGCTCGATCTTCGTGCGGAGCCGGGAGAGGTCGCCGGGCAGGTCGTTGGCGGTCAGGGAGGTCTTGACGGCGGACATGCCGCAGCCGATGTCGACGCCGACCGCCGCAGGGCAGACCGCGCCGTGCATGGCGATCACGGAGCCGACCGTGGCGCCCTTGCCGTAATGGACGTCGGGCATCACCGCGAGTCCCTTGATCCACGGCAAAGTGGCGACATTGTGCAGCTGCCGCATCGCGCCGTCGTCGACCGACGCCGGGTCGGCCCACATCCTGATGGGCACCCGCGCCCCGGCCAATTGCGTGTACGACATAATTCTTCGATCCCCCGTGAGTGAAACCTGTAAGCGAAAAACGGCACCAAGGCCCTGAACCGCACGTATGGCAAAAACCGCCGCCAAAACCCACAACCAGGACAGTGGACCGGCGTTCACAGGTGCACGTGCGATACACATTGTGTCCGGCCGCCGCCCAGCGGCGGCAACCGTTTTTCCCACCGTCGTCCTGCTGGAAGGAGCCTTCGCACCGTGCAGCGCAAGGCGTACGTGCCCGGTCTCGCCCTCCTGGTGGCGCTCGCCTCCGGCTGTTCCTCAGGGTCGGGACCCGCTGGTTCCAGCGCCGACGCCAAGGGCGGTACGACCAGGGCGGCGCCCGCGCCGCCCGGCAAGTACCGCACTCTGCCCGAGCCCTGCCACGCCGTGAGCAAGAGCGTGCTCAAGGACATGCTGCCGGGCGCCGCGTCGCTGGCCGACGCGGACGCCGCCAAGGAGTACGCGGGCGTCGCCGACCTGACCTACGACACCGACCGCCGGGTCGGCTGCCGCTGGAAGGACGAGACGCCCGAGGGGGTGCGCAGACTCTCGGTCGACTTCGAGCGCGTCGTGTCGTACGACCCCGCGGTGAGCGACGACGACCAGACCAAGGAGCTGTACGGCAAGAAGGAGACGGCGGCGAATCTGCCCGCCCCCGCGAGCTCGGCGCCCGCCGTACCCGTGTCGCCCTCCCCCTCCGCGACGCCCTCCCCCGCCGGATCCCCCGCCACCGGCACCCGCGCCGCCTCCGGCGCACCCGCGCCCGGCACCTCGCCCTCCGGCGGTCCGAGCGGCGCACCGGCCGGCGCCACCCCCGGCGCGCCGAACCCGTCGGGCAGCGCCGACACCGGTCTCCAGCCGCGCCGGCTCAGCGGCCTCGGTGACGCCGCGTTCCTCAACGACGTGGCCTCCCCGGCCGGCACCGGCGGCGCCACGGGCGCCGGACAACGTACCGTCACAGTGATCTTCCGTACGTCCAACGTCATCGTGACCATCGAGTACGCCGCCCAGGCCATGGCAGCCGCCGCGGTCCCCGACAGCAAGGAGCTGCAAGGGCAGGCCCAGGCTCTGGCCGGCCGGCTCGTCGAGCAGTTCAGCGAATAGCGCGCCAGCGCGAAGAACGAAGAGCGAAGGAATCATGCACCGATCAGCCCCGGCCACCCCCCAAAAGGCACCCGCCCCGGCCCAGCGCATCCGGCTCGCCCGCGTCCTCGCCTGTGCCGCCGTCCCTGTGATGCTCGTCGCAGTGGGGTGCTCGTCCGACTCGGGCGCCAAGAAGAAGACCGACACCTCTTCGGCGTCGTCCTCGTCCTCGTCCGCCTCCTCCTCGGCCTCCGGCGGCAAGCAGGCGTCGGCCTCGCCCTCCCTGGCCCCGGCGAAGTTCGCCAAGCTGCCCGAGGCGTGCCAGTCGGTCAGCGAGAAGACCATCGACACCTACGTTCCCAAGGCGAAGACGAAGGCGGGCGAGGTCGGCAAGACCGCGGACCCGCAGTCCCAGGCGAGCTGCACCTGGAACGGCCTGGACGACAAGGGCGTCGACGGCTCGCAGTACCGCTGGCTCGACGTGGACCTCAAGCGCTACGACTCGACGCCCGGCCTGGGCAGCGGCGAGGCGCTGGCGCAGAAGCAGTTCGACCACGCGGTCTCGTCGGCCCGCTCCACGAGCGACGCCACCAATGTGAAGACCGCCCCGGTCTCCGGTCTCGGCGACCAGGCCACCGCGATCGTCTTCAACCTGAAGAAGAGCGACGCGGACTTCAGTTACGCCGTCGTCGTGGTGCGCACCGCCAACGCCGTGGTCACCCTCGACTACAACGGCGCCGGGTTCCAGGGCGCCGACGGCCCGGACACGGGTGACGTCCTGAAGGGCGCCACCGATGCGGCCAAGGAGGCCGTCGCGGCGGTGGCCACCGCCAACAACAAGTAGCGCTCGCACGACCGTACGGAGTCCGGCCCTCCCCTGTGGGCCGGACTCCGTACGTATGTGCCAGGCTGTGCCCGCCAATTGCTTGACAAGGGGAGGGGACGCGGGTGGCCGCGACTCAGCTGACACGGACGCACCGCATCCTGATCGGGGTGGTGGTCGCGGGTGCCGTGGTGATCGCCGGGATCGGTTTCGCGGGTTCGTACGCCGCGGTCCGCGAGCTCGCGCTGCACAAGGGCTTCGGAAACTTCTCCTACGTCTTCCCCATCGGCGTCGACGCGGGCATCTGTGTGCTGCTCGCTCTCGATCTGCTCCTGACCTGGATGCGGATCCCTTTCCCGCTGCTCCGCCAGACCGCGTGGCTGCTCACGGCCGCCACGATCGCCTTCAACGGCGCCGCGGCCTGGCCGGACCCGCTGGGCGTGGGCATGCACGCCGTCATCCCGGTCCTGTTCGTGGTCTCCGTCGAAGCGGCCCGGCACGCGGTCGGCCGGATCGCGGACATCACCGCCGACAAGCACATGGAGGGCGTCCGCCTCACCCGCTGGCTGCTCTCGCCCATCCCCACCTTCCGGCTGTGGCGCCGGATGAAGCTGTGGGAGCTGCGCAGCTACGAGCAGGTCATCAAGCTCGAACAGGACCGCCTGGTCTACCGGGCGCGCCTCCAGGCCGTGTACGGCCGCGCCTGGCGCCGCAAGGCTCCCGTGGAGTCCTTGATGCCGCTGCGGCTCGCCAAGTTCGGCGTGCCGCTGGCCGAGACCGCCCCGGCCGGTCTCGCCGCCGCCGGCATCGAGCCGGTCCTGCTGCCGCCCGGGCCGCCGGCCGCCCGCCCCGAGGCACAGCCCGAACTGGCCCCGGCCCAGGCCGCGCCCGAGGCCGCCGCGCCCGAGGCCCCCGCGCCCGAGGCCCCCGCACGCCAGGACCCGGCCCCCGCGCCGCAGGAGTACGCCGGCCCCGAGCAGCCCACCACGCACGAGAGCCCGTGGTTCGCCGCACAGCACGTCTCGCCCGAGGTGTACGAGGGCACGTACGACCCGGCCTTCGCCGAGGGCGCACCTCAGCAGCACGGGCCCCAGCAGGACCCGGGGCAGGACCCGCGGCAGGGCCCGCAGCAGGAGCCGGTCATGGTCCCCTCGGGTCCCGGCCGCGAACGCCCCCTCGGCGTCCCGACGGCGCGCGCGGCGGACCCGGGGCCCGCGCCGGTACCGACGGAGGACGAGTTCGCCCAGTTCGCGGAGCTCGCCTATGAGGTCTTCCGTCAGCACGAACGCACCGAGGGCGCCTACCCCACCGTCGAGACGCTGGACATAAAGCTCACGGACGAGCACGGTGTGCGCTATCCCGACAGCGCCGTCGTGCTGCGCAAGCTGTACCCGCAGTTCAAGGCGCACTTCGAAGCGAACCAGGACGTCGAGGACTACATCGCCTGACGGTACGTCAACAACCGCACGCACGCGCCCACTTGGGCCGGTGAGAAAACGCCGAGGGCCGTCACCCGCACCGGGTGACGGCCCTCGGTCGTTGTTCGACGATCAGGCGGCGAGCAGCTTGCGCACCCGGTCGGCGCCCACGGCGAGCAGCAGCGTGGGCAGACGCGGACCCGTCTCCCGGCTCACCAGGAGCGTGTAGAGCAGCGCGAAGAACGAACGCTGGGCGACCTTCAGCTCCGGCGTCGGCTTGGCGTCCGGCTCCAAGCCCGCCATCACCTTCGGCACGCCGTAGACCAGCGTGGTGAGCCCGTCGAGCGACCAGTGCGAGTCCAGGCCCTCCACGAGCAGGCGCAGCGATTCGCGGGCCTGCTCGTCGAGCGAGGCAAGCAGCTCGGTGTCGGGCTCCTCGCGGACCAGCGTGCGCTGGTCGGCCGGGACCTGGGTGGTGATCCAGTTCTCGGCGCGGTCAAGACGCGGGCGCACCTCGTCCAGCGAGGTCACCGGGTTGGCCGGGTCGAGCTCGCTCAGGATGCGCAGGGTCTGGTCCTCGTGGCCCGCCGTCACGTCCACCACGGAGGCCAGCGTGCGGTAGGGCAACGGGCGGGCGGTGCGCGGGAGTTCACCGGCGGCCGTGCGGGCCGCCCGGGAGTGGGCGGCGGCGTCGGCGGGCAGCGCCGTGCCGTCGGCGACCTTCGCCTCCAGCTTGTCCCACTCGTCGTAGAGCCGCTGGATCTCCTGGTCGAAGGCGATCTTGAAGGACTGGTTGGGCCTGCGGCGCGCGTACAGCCAGCGCAGGAGCTGCGGCTCCATGATCTTCAGCGCGTCGGCCGGCGTCGGGACCCCGCCCTTGGAGGAGGACATCTTGGCCATGCCGCTGATGCCCACGAACGCGTACATCGGGCCGATCGGCTGGACGCCGCCGAAGATCGACACGATCTGGCCGCCGACCTGGAAGGAGGAGCCGGGCGAGGAGTGGTCCACGCCGGAGGGCTCGAAGACCACGCCCTCGTACGCCCAGCGCATCGGCCAGTCGACCTTCCACACCAGCTTGCCCCGGTGGAACTCGCTGAGCAGGACGGTCTCCGAGAAGGCGCACGCGGAGCAGGTGTAGGTCAGCTCCGTGGTGTCGTCGTCGTAGGCGGTGACGACCGTGAGGTCCTTGCCGCAGCCGCCGCAGTACGGCTTGTACGGGAAGTAGCCGGTGGAGCCGGTGCCGTCGTCCTCGGCCGCCGCGCCCGAGCCCTCGGCGGCCTCAAGCTCGGCTTCGTCGAGGGGCTTCTGCGACTTCTTGCCCGGGGCCTTCTTGGTCCGGTACTGCTCCAGGATCGCGTCGATGTCACCGCGGTGCTTCATCGCGTGCAGCACCTGGTCGCGGTAGACGCCCGAGGTGTACTGCTCGGTCTGGCTGATGCCGTCGTACTCGACGCCGAGCTCGGCGAGCGCCTGGCCCATCGCGGCCTTGAAGTGCTCCGCCCAGTTCGGGTACGCCGAGCCGACCGGCGCGGGGACCGAGGTCAGCGGGCGGCCGATGTGCTCGTTCCACGACTCGTCCACGCCGGGCACGCCGCTGGGCACCTTGCGGTAGCGGTCGTAGTCGTCCCAGGAGATGAGGTGGCGCACCCGGTAGCCGCGGCGGCGGATCTCGTCCGCGACCAGGTGCGGGGTCATGACCTCGCGCAGGTTGCCCAGGTGGATCGGGCCGGAGGGCGAGAGACCGGACGCGACGACGATCACCGGGGCCTCGGCGGGCGATTTCGCGGCGTCAGGCGCACGTCGCTCCGACTCGGCGATGACATCGTCCGCGAAACGGGAGACCCAGTCGGTCTCGGTGCTGCTCTGAGCCACGGTCGGCACGTCCTTCTTTCTCGTAATGCCCTCGTCATGCCCTCGCCGGCCTGGCAGGGCCGGCCCGCCCATTCTCCCAGACGGAAGGAGCCCCTCCGGGGTTGCCCACAACTCAGGAGAAACGGCCCCGGGCCGCGTGGGAGAATCGGAGGGCAATCGTCCTCACTCCCGACAGGAACGGCACCTCATGGCCTCGGTCCATTCCCTCGCTTCCACTGTCCAGCAGCGCCTGGCGGACGCCCTCACGGCTGCCCTGCCGGAGGCCGGCTCCACCGACCCGCTGCTGCGCCGAAGCGACCGGGCCGACTTCCAGGCCAACGGGATCCTCGCCCTGGCCAAGAAACTCAAGGGCAACCCGCGTGAGCTCGCGACCCAGGTCGTCGAGCGGGTCGAGGGCGACACGATCAAGGACATCGAGGTCTCAGGCCCCGGCTTCCTCAACATCACGCTGGCCGACCGGGCGATCATCGACACCCTCGCCGCGCGCGCCGCCGACGACCGGCTCGGCGTGCCGCTGAAGGAGAACCCGGGCGTCACCGTCATCGACTACGCCCAGCCCAACGTGGCCAAGGAGATGCACGTCGGCCACCTGCGCTCGGCGGTGATCGGCGACGCGCTGCGCGCCATGCTCGACTTCACCGGCGAGCAGACGATCGGCCGCCACCACATCGGCGACTGGGGCACCCAGTTCGGCATGCTCATCCAGTACCTCATCGAGAACCCGGGCCAGCTGGCCCCGGCCGACGAGGTCGACGGCGAGCAGGCCATGTCGAACCTGAACCGGGTCTACAAGGCCTCGCGCGCGGTCTTCGACGCGGACGAGGAGTTCAAGGAGCGGGCCCGCAAGCGGGTCGTCGCGCTCCAGTCCGGCGACCGGGAGACCCTGGACCTGTGGCAGCAGTTCGTGGACGAGTCGAAGGTGTACTTCAACTCGGTCTTCGGCAAGCTCGACATGGAGGTGCGGGACGAGGAGATCGTCGGCGAGTCGGCGTACAACGACCTGATGCCGGAGACCGCCCGCCTCCTTGAGGAGTCCGGCGTCGCGGTGCGCTCCGAGGGCGCGCTCGTCGTGTTCTTCGACGACATCCGGGGCAAGGACGACCAGCCGGTCCCGCTGATCGTGCAGAAGGCCGACGGCGGCTTCGGCTACGCGGCCTCCGACCTCTCCGCGATCCGGAACCGCGTCGGCGAGCTGCACGCCACCTCGTTGATCTACGTCGTGGACGTGCGGCAGTCGCTGCACTTCAAGATGGTCTTCGAGACGGCGCGCAGGGCGGGCTGGCTCGGCGACGAGGTCACCGCGCACAACATGGGCTACGGCACCGTGCTCGGCGCCGACGGCAAGCCGTTCAAGACCCGCGAGGGCGAGACGGTCAAGCTGGAGGACCTGCTCGACGAGGCCGCCGAGCGGGCCACCGCCGTCGTGCGCGAGAAGGCCGAGAAGGTGGGCCTGAGCGAGGAGGAGATCGTCGAGAACGGCCGCTACGTCGGCATCGGCGCCGTGAAGTACGCGGACCTGTCGACCTCGGCGAACCGGGACTACAAGTTCGACCTGGACCAGATGGTGTCGCTCAACGGTGACACCTCGGTGTACCTCCAGTACGCCTACGCCCGGATCAAGTCGATCCTGCGGAAGGCCGGCGCCACCGTGCCCACCGCCCGTCCCGAGCTCGAACTCGCCCCGGCGGAGCGGGCGCTCGGCCTGCACCTCGACGCGTTCGGCGACACGGTCTTCGAGGCGTCGGCCGAGTACGCGCCGCACAAGGTGGCCGCGTACCTCTTCCAGCTGGCGTCGCTGTTCACGACCTTCTACGACCAGTGCCCGGTCCTCAAGGCCGACACCGAGGCGCAGGTCGAGAACCGGCTGTTCCTGTGCGACCTGACCGCGCGGACGCTGAACCGGGGCATGGCCCTGCTCGGCATCCGCACGCCCGAGCGCCTGTGACCCCGGCCCCGGCCTGACCCGGGGTCAACTCCCGCGTGGGGCAAGCCGGTTCATTCCTGAGTCAGCTTGTCCCACGCGTTGGTGTCCGTGTTGTACTCGAACGCCGGCCGGCCCTTGACCGCGCTGGTGCGGAACGGCTTGCCGCCGTCGTTCACGGTGACCTTGCCGGAGCGCTCGCCGCTGCTCCAGCCGACCTCCAGATACCAGCTGACGTCGTGCCCCTCGGTGTGCACGTCCAGGTCGAAGACCTCGGGGTCGTGCGTGGAGACCTTGAAGGGGAAGTCCTTCGCCGGCACGGCCGCGTCGCCCTGGTGACCGGCGACCGGCTTGCTGACGGGCTGCGGCGCGTCCAGGTCGATGTCGAAGGACTGCGGCACGACACCGCCGCCGCACCCCGAACCCATCGAGTACGCCGACCAGTTCAGCGGCGCCTCGCGCCCCACCACCCGCACGTTGATCCCGGTGATCACCACCGCGTCCTCGCCCTTGCCGGTCGCGGTCAGCTCCAGCTTGAGGTTGCCGCCGTCGATCCCGCCGAGCGCCCGCGACCAGGAGCGCCGGTCCTGCTCGTTGGGCGGGGGCGGCGGCACGGCGGTGGGCTTCTGGTCGAGCAGGTAGAACTTGCCGCACGGCGTGTCCCAGTCGTACGAGCTCACGCCCACGCTGACCGGGGTGCCCGCCGCCGGGGGGTGCTGGGACCGGCTCATGGCGGACGGGGTCGCGGACGAGGACGAGGACGAGGAGGACGACGCGGAGGCGGAGGGTGCGCCGGACGGGCTCGCGCTCCTGCCCGCGCCCGGGCTCGCGGTCTCGGGCGTACGCGCGCCGCCGGTGGCCGGGGACGCGGAGGTCCTGGCATCGGCGACGGTCTCGCTCGCGTCGGGCCTGCCGGTTAGCGCCGCGACTGCCGTGACCGGCACGGCGACGGCGACGACGGCCGCCCCGATGAGCACGAGCCGGGTCCGCCGGGCCAGGGGCCGCCCGGGAACGAGCCGCCCCAGCCACCCGCCCCGCGCGTCGGCCGCCCCGGCGCGCTCCACGACGGGCAACTCGTCACCGGCGGCGTCGGCGTCCGGCCGGGCGGAGAAGGCGGATGCGGAGGCAGGAGCGGAAGCGGAAGCGGAAGCGTTCGCGGACGCGGGACCGGGCGTACGAGTGGCCCCGGAACCGGCACCGGTTCCGTCACCCGGGTCGGTCCCCGTGCCGGGGCGGCCCGGCCCGCCCGCCGGACGCGCCTCCGGCACGGCGCTGGAGGGGTTCGCCGCGTTCGCCGCGTTCGCGACGTGCGGCGCATTCACCGCGTCGGCCGCACCCGGAGCGTCCGTCACGCCTGCCGCGTCCGTCACGCCCGGCGCGCTCACCGCACCCGGCGCACTCGCCGCATCGGGCGTGTTCGTTCCCTCCGGCGCACTCGCCGCACCCGCCGCGCCCGCCGCGCTGGTCGCCCCTGGCGCACTCGGCGCACTCGCCGCACTCGCCGGCTGGCCCGCGCCCCGGGCCCGGCGTCGCGCCTCGTCCGCGACGATCCAGCGCCGGTGCAGTTCGACGGACTCCTCGGGGCTCGCGCCGCACAGCCGGGCGAGCCGGTCCACGGGCGCGTACTCGGTGGGGACCGCGTCCCCGTTGCAGTACCGGTGGAGCGTGGACGTACTCATGTGGAGTCTGCCCGCGAGGACTCCGTAGCTGCGCCCCGAGCGGTCCTTCAACTCCCGCAGCAGCACCGCGAACTGCTCGGACTCAGTTGTCGCCATGCCCCGGTACCCTCCCCATCCATCCCAGGAACGCATTCCAGGGACAGGTCGTTTCCCCAGGTCAGTGGGTGTTCCAGCGTTCCAGCTTCCCCCATTGTCCCTTGCTCGTTGCCGGGTCGTCGGACCGGCCCGCAAGGTAGGTGCAGCAAGCAGCCGAACCGCTCGCTCCGGGGAGCACGACATGCGATTGCGCATCCGGTTCAACGTGGCGGACTCCCTGGCCGTGGTCGTCCTGGCCGCGTCCATCGCCACCCTCATCACCCTGATCCACCACTACCACCGCTGACGCGATCACGCCGTCGAGCCGGCCCACTCACTCACTCACACGGGGAGCACCAGTCATCATGCGTACCAACTTCCGTATCGCCGCCGCCGCGGCCACCACCCTCGTCGCCGCCCTCGCCCTGACCGCCTGCAACGGCTCGGACGACGCGGCGGCGGGCGACAAGCCGGCGGCCGCCGCCTCCGTCCCGGCCACGGGCGCCCCGCAGACACCGGCGCCGGGCGACACGTCCGGCAGCACGGCGGGCAGCGGCAAGGGCTCGGGGTCGGGCTCGGGGTCGGGCTCCGGCAGGGGGACGGGCCCTGGCTCTGCCAAGCACACCGGCACCGGCACCGGCGGCAGCTCGGGCGGCAAGTCCGCCAACAAGCCGGGGTCCGGCGGCAGTTCGGCCGACGCGCCCTGCACCGGCGCGGACGTGAAGCTGACCGCGACCCCGGTGACCCGCCCCCTCAACCACGTCCTCCTGACGGTCACCAACACCGGCAAGACCCTGTGCAACGCCTACTACGCGCCGGCGGTTTCCTTCTCCGACGACCAGCAGTCCCCGATCGCGGTGGACAAGGACACCACCCCGCAGGCCGTGGTCTCGCTGTCGCCCGGCGCCTCCGCGTACGCGATGGTCCGCACCCTGGGCGAGGACGACGGCAGCGAGCCGCAGAAGTCCGCGCACATCACGGTGTACTTCACCGGAAAGGACGACAAGGGCTCCACGGGCCCCGCCGCGTACGCCTCGCTCGCCAAGCCCGTGGCCGTCGTGAACAGCCAGGCCAGGGTCACCTACTGGCAGTCGGACCTGTCGTCGATCGACGCGTGGTAGTCACGGCGAACGGCAAGGAGCGTTGCCACTTCCGGGACGTTCGGGATGGAATGTCCGCATGGCGCGCATGGAACACCCCAGGCCCGAAAACGCCCGTCCCGGCGACCCCTCGCCCGCCGGGCCCGCACCCGCCGAGCCCTCGCCCCACCAGGCCGTACTGGACGAGGTCGGCCCCCGGCTCAGGCGGCTGCGGGCCCGGCGCGGGCTGAGTCTGTCCGGCCTCTCCGCGCGGACCGGCATCTCCAAGAGCACCCTGTCCCGCCTCGAATCGGGCCAGCGCCGCCCGAGCCTCGAACTCCTGCTCCCGCTCGCCACCGCGTACGGGGTGCCGCTGGACGATCTGGTGGGCGCGCCCGAGGTCGGCGACCCCCGCGTACGCCTGAGCCCGCGCCCCTCGCGGGACGGCGGCACGTTCGTCCCGCTGACCAGGGCGCCGGGCCCCCTCCAGGCGTACAAGCTCCTCATCCCCGACCGGGGAAGCGAGCCGGACCTGCGCTCGCACGAGGGGTATGAGTGGCTGTACGTCCTGGACGGCAGGCTGCGGCTCGTCCTCGGGGAGCACGACCTGATGCTCGGCCCCGGCGAGGTCGCGGAGTGGGACACCAAGGTGCCGCACTGGTTCAGCAGCGCGAACGGCCGCCCGGTGGAGGTGCTGAGCCTGTTCGGACGACAGGGCGAGCGCATGCACGTACGGGCGAAGCCGAGGGCTTGACGCACGGGCGATGGCGGGTTGCCGCGCTACGAGCGGGCGGGTGCATACGTCGCCTTGTGCCGCGTTCCTGGGGTCACTGTCCGATGATCCTGCCGTCGGGGGTCAGGGCGATGCGGGTCCCGTCCATCTCCGTCGTGGCACTGGCGCGCGTGCCGTACGCCTTCAGGGTGAAGTCCTCCGCTTTGCCCATGTGCACATACGCTTCAGCGGCGTTGCCCCACGAGTTGACCCGCACCCGCACTCCCCACTGGTTCACTTGCGGCTTCTCCCGCCACGGCCCCCAGCTGCTCTGCGGAAGCAGCCCGGCGCCTCGGCCCGAGAACACGTACCAGCTCGCGAGGCCGAGCAGGAGCACAGCGACGGCGAGCGCGAACGCGCTCGGCCGGCGACCGATGCGCGAGGAGAGAGCCACGTGATGGGTTCCTTCACGGTTCGGGGAGGGCTTCGCGCACTCCAAGACGGTCACCGGCCGGGCCGCGTTCCCGACCGCCTCGGCGGGTCCCTCACCCCTTGAGGGCCTGGCCGAGCCGGGTGAGCCCTTCGCGGATCTCGTCCGGCGCCGAGGTGGCGAAACACAGGCGCAGGGCGGCGGGGTCGGGGGTCCCGGCGAAGAACGGCGCGCCCGGGACGTACGCGACGTCGTACTCGACCACCTTGCGCAGCAGGTCAGTCGCGTCGAGGCCGTCCGGGAGCTGGACCCACAGGAACATGCCGCCCTCGGGCCGGTTCCAGGTGGAGCCGTCGGGCAGGGCGTCGGGGAGGCCGGCGAGCATGGCGTCCCTGCGCTCACCGTAGGCGGTCCGCAGCCGGGCGAGGTGGGCGTCGAGATCGCGGTCGACGAGATAGCGGGCGGCGGCGAGCTGGTTGACGGTCGGGGTGTGCAGGTCGGAGGCCTGCTTGGCTATGACGCAGGCGCGCAGCAGGTCGTGCGGGGCGCGCATCCAGCCGATGCGCAGGCCGGGCGCCATGATCTTGGAGTAGCTGCCGAGCAGGACGGTACGGTCGGCGGCGGCCTCGTACGCGGAGATCCACGGCACGTGCGCGCCCTCGTACCGCAGTTCGCCGTACGGATCGTCCTCGACGATCCACAGCCCGCGCCGCGCGGCGACGTCGGCGACGGCCCGGCGCCGCTCGACGGTCATGGTGTGGCCGGTGGGGTTCTGGAAGGTGGGCACGGAGTAGAAGAGCTTGGGCCGCTCGCGGACGACGAGGGCGTCGAGGGCGTCCGGGTCGGGCCCTTCCTCGTCGCAGGGCACGGCGACGACGCGGGCCCCGGCGAAGCCGAAGACCTGCAACGCGGCGAGGTAGCAGGGGTTTTCGACCAGGACGACGTCACCGGGTTCGAGCAGGGCGGCGGCGAGGAGGGTGAGCCCCTGCTGCGAGCCGGACGTGATCAGCAGGTCGTCGGGTTCCGTGGCAAGCCCGCGCCCCACGAGCCGCGCGGCAGTGGCGGCGCGCAGCGCGGGGCTTCCCTCGGTCGTGGAGTACTGGAGCGCGGTGGCCGCCTGCTCCTCCATGACCGCGCGGAACGCGGCGGCCAGGCCCGCGCCGTCGAACAGCTCGGGCGCGGGAAGTCCGCCGGCGAAGGAGATCACTTCGGGCCGGGCGGTCAGCGCCAGGATCTCCCGTACCGGGGAGGCTCCGACGGACGTGGCGCGGGCGGCGAGCGGGGGCACGGGGGCGGCGGGCATGGGGCGGGGCTCCTGTCGGTTGCTCGGACGTCCTACTACCCGGCACCCTACGCAGCGGCCCGCCGACGGCATCCGGCCATTTCAGCATGCGGTCCCTCGTCTCATTCTGGACCGTTGTCGGCGGGGCTCACTCCTGGGCCCGCTCCTGGGCCCGCCCCTGGTCCCGGACAGACGAACTCACACCACACCGACTTGCCCGGGTCCCGCTCCCCCACGCCCCACTTGTCGGCCAACGCCTCGACGAGCAGCAGCCCGCGCCCGCCCTCGTCGGCCATGTCCGCGCCCCCGTCCGCGACCCGGGGGATACCGCCCCCGCTGTCCTGCACCTCGACCCGCAGCACGGCCCCGTCGCACAACGCCACCCGCAGCAGAAAACCCCGCCCGGGCGGCACCCCGTGCAGCAGCGCGTTGGTGGCCAGCTCACTGACACAGAGCAGCACGTCGTCCCGCCGGTGCGCGAACCCCCAGTCGGACACGGCCCACTCGGCGAACTCCCGCGCCCCGGGCACGGATTGGCGCCGCGTGGGGTAGAAGCGTTCGCGGATTTCGTTCTCGTTCATGGGGGGAGGGTTGCGGAGGGGAGGCCGCCGGGGGCAGTGCGCCGACCCGTACAGCTTTTTTGTACGGGTCCGTCGTGCATGACTTGCCGTCAGTGGTGGGGAGTTGGGGGCCATGGCCACCCGAAAAAACACGTCGGCGATGCGCATGCTGGGCGCCCAGCTCGCCTGCTTCCGCCGCGCAGCCGGTTACACCCAGCGAACTCTGGCCGAGGCGGTGTGCGCGGACCTGGAGACGATCGCCTCGATCGAGCAGGGACGCCGGGTCCTGAAGCCCGAACTGGCCCGAACCTTTGACCGGTTGCTGGACACCAAGGGTGCGCTGGAGGTGGCGGTCGAAAACATGCCGGAGGTGGACAAGTACCCGCTGTGGGCCGAGAAGTACATGGATGAGGAGCGGGTGGCCATCGCCCTCTGCTTCTACGCGAACCAAGTCCTACCGGGCCTGCTCCAGAACGAGGAGTACGCCCGCGCGGTGTTCAGCAGTCGCGTACCGCCATACAGCGAGGACGAGATCGCCTTCCACCTCAGCAACCGCCTCGATCGGCAGGCCATACTGCACCGCAGCGAGCCACCGACACTGAGCTTCGTGCTCTCGGAGGTGATCGTCCGCGACCGGCTCGGCGGCCAGACCGTATACCGGGGAATGCTCCAGCACCTCACGGAGTGCGCCCGTCTCCCTGGGCTCGCCCTCCAGATCATGCCACTGGGGCGCGAGACCCACGCTGCCCTCGCCGGCGCCTTCATCCTCTTGGAAACCCCGCGATTCCAGCACCTCGCCTATACGGAAACTCAGCGTGGCAGCCAGTTCGTGGCCGACCCCGATGAGGTAAGCATTCTGGCGCGCAAGTATGCGATGCTGCGAACACAGGCCCTCAACACCGAAGAGTCGATGGCCCTGTTGGAGCGGCTGCTAGGAGAGCAATGAGCAACGCACTGGAGTGGTTCAAGTCCAGCTACAGCAGCGACGAGGGCGGCGAGTGCGTCGAAATCGCCTGCGCCTGGCGCAAGTCGAGTTACAGCGGAAGCGAGGGCGGTGAGTGCGTCGAGGTGGCAGCCCACCCGTCCGCGATCCACATCCGGGACTCGAAGAACCCGAAGGGCCCGACCCTCACCCTGAACCCCACCGCCTGGCAGGGGTTCCTGAGCACCCTCTGACGGGAAGGCTCGTGACACCCGGCTTCAAGGAGGGACATGAACACCCAACGCGCGTGGTTCAAGTCCAGCTACAGCAGCGACGAGGGCGACGCTTGCATCGAGATCGCTCACGCCTGGCGCAAGTCGAGCTACAGCGGCGATGAGGGCGGCGCCTGCGTCGAGGTGGCGACCCACCCCTCGGCGATCCACGTCCGGGACTCCAAGGACCCCGAGGGCCCGACCCTCACCCTGAACCCCACCACGTGGCAGGGCTTCCTGCATACCCTCTGACCACGGCGACGCACGTCAGTTGGTGTTGTGCGTGGGGTAGACCTGCACGTCGGCGTAGGAGCCCTTGACCTGGCCCGCACCGGACGGCCAGTCCAGGGTGATGGTGTGGGTCTCGTTCGGCGGCGTCACCAGGATGTTGGTGGGGTGCGAGAGGCTGTTGCCGCTGGAGTCAATCGTGTACGCGAGGTCGAAGACGGCGGCGTCACCGGGCTTGAGCGTGGTGACGCGCGGCTGGGCCTGACCCCGGGCTATGGGGTTGGAGGTGTGGTCGGCGTCCTTGATGTCGACGCCGGCGAACCCGGTCGCGGAGCAGGTCGTGGAACCCCGGTTGATCATGGTGATGTTGACGCGGCCGGAGGTCTTGTCGGGCGCGGCGTTCTGCGCGTCGATGGCGAGGTCCGCGGTCTTGCAGAACGTGGTCTTGCCGTCGCCCTTCGCCGTACCGTTCACGGCACCGTTCGCGGCACCCTTGCCGGAGCCGGACTTGCCCTTGCCGGCGGACGATCCGCCGCCCGAGGAGGCCGAGCCGCCGTTGGAGGACGTCGAGCCGCCGCCCGAGTCATTCGAGCCGCCGTCCGGGGCCGCGGCGGAGGGGGCGGAGGCGGCCGAGGAGCCGGTGGCGGCGGAGCCCGACGCGGAGTCGTCACCGTTGCAGGCGGTCAGGGAGAACGTGGCGGCGACACCGAGCGCGGCGACTGCGGCGATGCGGGTGAGCTTCATGGTCTTCCCCTTGGAGAGGCGTTCGTTCGTTCGGACAGAACTATTTGTAGCCCGCAGCGAGTTACGAGCGGTCTCCCACGACGTCTTCGTTCTGTCACAGGCGTCTCATATGAACGGTGTTGAGGGGCAGTCATTTGCCGGGCCGGGCGGTCGCGCAACTGCCGCGCGCACTCGGCCAGTTGGGGACGTCCCCCGCGCTGCCGTCCACGACAACGATCAGAAAGGCTGCCCCAACCGGGGTGACAAGTGATGCGACCGGGGCCGGAGCGCGGCCCATGCGCGGTGTTGCCCCCACCTGTGATGATCACTAAAGTCGGCCGGGTGACTGCCGGGTCGGCCATGGGCCACGCACGAGTGAGGTTCCCGGCCTCGGCGTGAGCCCGAGGCGGGCAAGAGGCCCGCCCCCCTTTCTTCGAGTCTCAGCTCCCGGCGCCCCGCATCCGGCGCGCCGTTCCAGCGGATCCCAAGACCGGAGATACCCCACCGATGTCCCATGACCAGCAGTACCCGCATGGCTCTGCCCTGCCGACCACCGGCGTCCACTTGAACCACACGGCCATCTACGCGAGCGACCGACACCTGTCAGCCGAGTTCCTTGCCGTGGTCCTTGGTCTGAAGGTCGCCGCTCCGTTCGGGCCGTTCCTGCCCGTCGACCTGGGCAACGGCGTGACCCTCGATTACTACGAGAAGAGGGACGAGCCGATCCAGTCGCAGCACTACGCCTTCCTCGTCCCCGACGAGCAGTTCGACGGTGTGATCGCCCGTCTGGAGGCGGTGGGGGTCACCTACTACGCCGACCCCAGCCATACCGAACCCGGGCGGATCAACCGCCTGTTCGGGGGTCGCGGCGCCTACTTCGACGACCCGGACGGTCACAACATGGAGGTCATGACCCGGCCCTACGCCCGCCCCTAGGGGCACGCCAGGCCCGTAACCAGGGCGCGCCTCGGGCGAGGCCGGCGGCCCGGGACCTTGTCGCACGGGTCCCGGGTCCGGCCGGTGTGGCAGCGGATGGAGCGTCGCACGGACACGCGCAGCTTGGGCTGCTTGCCATTCAGTTTGCCCTTGCGCTTGGCGATGGCCATGCCCTCGCGGGTGCGCAGGTGGTTGAGGTTGGCCTCGAACTCGGCGACCATCGCCAGGGTTTGCAGGAACAGCCGGCCGAACGGGTCGTCCCAGCCGTAGACCGAGGCGCCCAGGCCGAACAGCACACCGCGGCCGCCTTGGTGACCGTGAAGACGGTGCCGTCCCACACCGCGGTCAGCGCCTGGTCCACTCCGGTGCGGTTGGTGCGGGTGGTGCCGGAGAAGCCGCGGTCGATATAGATGCGGTCCGGCTCGACCCCGAGCGCGAGTAGCTGCTCGGTCTGCACGAGCACGTCCTGCTCGTCGGTGGAGCACGGTCTGCGCGAGCGGCACGACGAGTCCGTGGCGAAGGAGGGTGTGTTCGACGAGCGCGCGTACCCGACTCGCGTCCCGTTCACCCTGCCGGTGTTCCGGATAACCGCCCATCACCGGAATGACACGCGGAACACTCTTACGGAACACCCCCATCAACGCGCGTGATCATCCACACCGGTGTTCCGGTAGACGATCGCCCTACGGAACACCGCACGATGCACGGATTGGTCCAGTCAAGGTCCCATGACGATGGCGCCATCGCAGTGCGTTCGGCTAACGGAGGAATCCTGTACCACTGCTACTCGCACCCGTCTCTTAAACCGGCCATAAATGGCATGTTCATGGCCTGGTGCTCTGCGTGGCCCGACACGATCCTGAGCCCAACACCCGAGTCGACCTCGCCCGGCGGTGTCGGCATCCGGTGCTCCGCGTGGATGTTGAGGAGGGGCCATGGTTTCGGGGGGTCGGGGTAGCACTGGGGCGCGTGCGCGGGGGTGGTCGCGTGCACGGGTGACCGCGGCGGCGTTGACGGTGGTGTTGGTGGCGTCGCTGACGCAGGTGGTGGCCTCACCACTGGTGGCGTCGGCGTCGGCGTCGGCGTCGGCGTCGGTGGTGCGGCGGGATCTGCCGTTGATGACGTCGGCACCGGCGCCGGCGAGTGACCTGAAGCGTGCCGAACCCCCGCAGCCGAAGGCCGATTTCGCGCCGCTGGCGGGCAAGCCCGCGTCGAAGGAGCAGGTGCGGGCGGGGGAGGCGGCGCCGGAGACCAGCTGGTCGGTCCGGTCGATGAGAGTGTGGTGTCCACGGAGACGCCGACGTTGAAGGTTCGTGACCTCGGCCAGGGGGTGTTGTACTGCTTCAAGGTGTCGACCGGGTTCGACGGCCGGTCCGGCAGTGTCGCTGATTCGGGATGCCTGTCCACGCCGGAGTGGACGGTGCCCTGGCATGTGCTGAACGACGGCGGCAGGTATACCTGGGCGGCCGCCACGACTTTGGCAGCGGACAAGCCGGTGACCTCGCCGTCGTGGGTCGGGCATTTCACGGTCAACCAGCGGGTGGGTGATCCGGGGCCGGCCCCGTCCGACACGTCGGGGCCGGTGGCCGTCAACCTGTTCAACGGCAATGCCCAGTACAAGAATGCCGGTCCAGCGTTCGAGGCGGTGGGTGGCTCGGCCGGGGTGACGTTCGGCTTCAACTCCCGGCAGGGCGGTGAGGCGCATGGGGTGCGGGCGTCGTACTTTAACGATTCGCGGCACAACGGCACCCCCGACGATGCTCCGGTGCTGGTGCGCAACGAGCCGGCGGTGAACCTGAACACGATCCGGGATTCGTTGCCGGACAATCCGTGGTTCGACCCGTTCCCGGCCGCGTTGGACAAGAAGAATTACGTCATCCGGTGGGAGGGGCAGTTCACGGCTCCGGTGAGCGGGGACTTCCAGTTCGCCGGTGTCCATGCCGATGGCGCGAAGATCTGGGTGAACGGCCGACTGGTCTATGACAACCCCAACTCCGCGGGCATCAGTTTCGAGTTCCTGAACGACGCAGGTCCCAAGACCGACCGGGACACGACGCTGACCGCAGGTCAGCGGGTGCCGGTCAAGGTCGAGTTGTACCACCATTCGGATGACAAGCCGCAGATGGTGTTGTGGGCCAAGGGCATTGGCGCTGACTATGCGGGCCGGCGCTTCCGCAACTGGATGCCGCAGTTCGTGTCGACCGAGCGGTTGTATGCCCAGGACCCGCCGCCGCTGCCGGCCGGCTGGACCCTCGGACTGGCGGGCAGCGCCTACACCAAGGCCGAGATGCTGGACGGGTCGGTGGTGCTCACCGACGGCTCCGGCCGCAAGCACACCTGGGGCAAGGCCTCCAACGGTGGCTACAGGCCGCCGCCCGACGAAGACGGCGTGCTCGCCTTCGACACCGGCGGCCGGATCTCGGTGACCCAGACCGACACGGTGTCGGTGTTCAACGTCGACGGCACCCTGGCCACGGTCGCGTCGGTGCTGGACAGCAAGAAACCGGCCGCGCTGCAGTATCACTACAGCGGCACGGTCCCGCGGTTGGCCGAGATCACCGATCCTGTGTCGGGCCGGTCGCACCAGCTGCTCTACAACACCGACAACAGTGACAGCTGCTATGGCGGGACGGCCAAGCCGCCGGGCGCTGACCCGGCACCGGCGAACATGCTGTGCCGCATCAGGTATTGGGACGGGACCGAGACCCGGCTGTGGTACCTGTTCGGCACCCTGGCCCGGATCGAGAACCCCGGCGCGTCGATCTCCGACTACGACTACCTGGACCGGTCGGCCAACCAAACGGAGTACAACAAGTCCGGAACCAGCGAGCAGGACAAGGAGAGACTGAAGGAGAGCGTCGGGCCGATCACCGTGATCCGTGATCCGCTGGCCTATGACTGGCTGGTCCGGCAGACCTCGGGGGTCTTCGCTGAGCGCACCGTGATCCGCTACCAGGCCGGTTACGAACCCGAAGCCCGCCAGACACTGTTGCGGGCGGTCCAGGTGGCGCTGCCGTGGGCGAATGGCAGACCCGGGATCGGGTTCCCCGGCGGGCATTCCTACTCCTACGACCTGGCGGGCAAGAGCGCCTCTGTGGATGTGAGTGGGCTGAACGATCCCCTCCATCCAGGCCACAACCGCACCGTCACCTACGACGACGCCGGCCGCGCGTTGAGGTCGACCGACGCCGACGGGGTCACCACCGCGCAGGAATGGAACGCCAAGGACAAGCCCATCGCGAGCGTCGACGCGAGAGGGAAACGCAGCACCATCATCTACGACCACGCCGACCGTCCCACCGACGATTTCGGGCCCGCCCCGGCGTCGTGCTTCGATGGCCAGGCCCCGACCGCCGCGTGCGCGGGGACGATCCCGCACAGCCATGTCGGCTATGACGAGGGCATGACGGGGTTGCAGGCCGCGTTGTACGGCAACCCGGGCTTGTCGGGTGTGCCCGCGGTGTGGCAGACCGGGGTCGGCGCCAGCGATGGTTCCCTGGCCGGCACCTGGGGCGGCAACCCGCCGGTGGCGAACACTGACGGCTGGTCGGGGCGGTTCACCGGCGAGATCCAGTTCCCCGCCGCCGGCGAGTACCAGCTCGGGTTCACCGTCGTCGACGGGGTCCGGCTGTGGATCGACGACGTGCTGACCGTGGACAGCTGGACCGACAAACCCAGCACCACCGCCCCCGGCACCTACAAGAACACCACCGCCGGCAGCTGGCACCGGGTCCGCGTCGACTACTACAACCGTGCCGGCACGACCGGTGCCCTGAACTTCACCTGGACACCTCCCGGCGCGGGTGCCGCCGTGACCGTGCCGGGGACGAACTTGGCGCCCCGCTACGGGAACCAGACCAGCAACGTCACCGACAGCACCTCCGGGGGCAATGTCGAACGCGCGCCCTCGACGAGCGCCGCGACCGGCTACTCCGATCCCACGGCGGGGATTGATCCGGTGTTCGGGCTGGTGGTGTCCAAGACGGGCGACCCGGGCGGCCTCAACCTGACCCGGCGCAACAGTTTCGAGAAACCCGGTACCGGGTTCCTGCGTCAACTGGCCACAGCTTTGCCGGCCGGGGACATCACCGATCCGGGCAAGCGCGGCACAACCGCCTATTACGGCGACACCGAAACCCGCGCCAACCCCTGCGACCCACACTCGCAAGCGGTCCACCAAGGCGGCATGGCCAAAACCATCACGGCCGCCCGTAGCGCCGACGGGTCAGCCAACACAGCCGAACAGGTCTACGACGTCGCAGGCCGGGTCATCGCCTCCCGGATCAACACCCAGCCCTGGTCCTGTATCAGCTACGACACTCGCGGCCGGGTCACCCGGAAGTCGTTCCCGGCGATGGACGGCCAACCCGCCCGCACCATCAGCTACGACCACGCGGTCGGCGGCGACCCACTCACCGGCAAGGTCAGCGACGAGTCCGGATCGACCACCACCGTGATCGACCTGCTCGGCCACGTGGTGTCCTACACCGACGCCAGCGGCGTGACCACCACCAACACCTACGACGTCGCCGGCCGCAAGACCAGTGAGACCGCAACGGTCAAAGGCGCCTCGACGACCCTGGCCTACCGGTGGACCAAAGCGTCCCGCCTGAGTGGCCTCGACCTGGACGGGACCACGGTGGCCACCCCTGCCTACGACGCGGGATTCCTGCAGGGCGTGGCCAACGGCAACCAATCGAACCTCGCGATCACCTACAACGACGCCGAAACACCGACCGCGCTGACCTGGCAGACCCCGGCCTCGACGGTCACCGACACCGTCACCCGCTCCCGTGACAACCGGGTCACCGACGACACCATCGCCGACACCGCCACCCCCGACACCAAATACACCTCCGGGTACACCTACGACGGCGTCGGCCGGCTGGTCGCCGCCACCGTGCCACACCACCAGCTCACCTACGCCTACGCCGCGGACGGCGGCTGCGGCCCGAACACGAAAGCCGGGCAGAACAGCAACCGCACCACGTCCACCGACAGCCTCAACGGCGCGGCCCCGACCAGCACCCTCTACTGCTACGACCAGGCCGACCGGCTGACCTCCACCAGCGGCGGACTCGCGCTGTCGTTCGGCTACGACGCCTACGGCAACGCGACCAAGATCGGCACCGACACCCTCGGTTATGACTCCACCCGCCGACACATCACCACCAGCTCTGCCGGGCGGACCGTGCGATACACCCGCGACGTCACCGGTCGCATCACCGCACGAACGGTCACCGAAGGCGGCAAACCCGCGCAGGTCACCCGCTACGGCTTCACCAGCGGCTCCGGCGGCCCGGACATCATTCTCGACAGCGGCGGAAACCTCCGGCAGCGCGTACTAGGGCTGCCCGGCGGGGTCGTGCTCACCAAGACCTACACCCAGAACCCGACCACCAACTGGGCCTATCCCAACATCCACGGCGACATCCTGTTCACCACCGATGGCGCTGGCGCGCGCACCGGCGCCATCCATCTGTACGACCCGTTCGGGCAGGACATCGATCCCGCCACCGGCGCCATCGGTGACATCCCCATCCCCGCCACCGCCGAGGGCGGCATGGACTTCGGGTACCTCGGCCAGCACACCGTCCCCATCGAACACGTCGCCAACCAGCAAGCACTCGAAATGGGAGCCCGTACCTACCTCCCCGCCCTCGGCCGCTTCCTGCAAACCGACCCCATCGCCGCAGGCTCCGCCAACGACTACGACTACACCAACGCCGACCCCGTCAACAACCACGACCTCACCGGCGAATACCCCAAACGTGCGGATCCGGATGATTGGGATGTATACGATCCCAACGCTCCGCCGAGTCGCACTATCTCAGCCAGAGCCGCATTCCTGGGTGTTCTATTGCCTCTGGCTGTGGCCGGGTACATTATTCTCGATTCAGGCAGGCTCGCGCATGAAAACGACGTGAAAAACGGCGTTCCGATAAAAACAACTCAAGATGAAATTAACCGTGCCGGGCCCCCGCGCGATCCCGGTCGCCCTTGCGGAGAGGCATGTGTGAAGGTGTTCCCTGACCCCACACTGGACGCGCCAAGTGGTCAGGGCGAACCGGTGCCAGTAAGTAAACCAGAGCCAGTTCGCGAGCCCGACGGGCGAATCCACTGCGGCTGCCGGAATTCGACAGGAGGCCCAAGCTTCTGAGATTGCGACCCGGTGTCAGCGGATATCGAGAAGATGAGGAGGCCGCACTGCCGACCGGGGTTCCGGGGGTTCGTTTCCTTCCCCGGCCCCGGAACAGACTGAGCACAGACGCGTTCCTCGATCGCTTGCAGTCATACCCGGCCAAGTACCAGTGCCCAGCAGTAGTGGCAGGGGCCGCCAGTGGTTCTGCTCACCCCGATGGTCCGGTATCCGCAGTCTCCGGCTGCGGTCCGGCCGGATAGGGGGTCGAGGCTGTGTTCGGCGGTCTCGGTGGACGCGGCTACTGCCATTGCGGTCTGTGTAGGAGCCAGCGTCTCGTACGTCGGTGGCCAGGTCGTCGCCGGTAGGTCCGGTGAAGGCGATGTAGTCGTGGCCATGTCTTTGCTGTGGTGGGCGGTCCCGTGAGTCAGCCGGGTGTCGGTGGTTAACGGGGGGCAGCCGTTGCCGGTCCGGCGCTGGACCCCCCGCAGGGCCGGCTAACCGCCCCGGCCTTTGACCCCGTCGCCGGGACCTTGCCGCTGCCGCTGCCGCTGCCGTCACCCATACAAACCCTCCCCCACGGCCGCCGTGCCCTGCGGGGGCCCGCGCCGGTCGCTGTGCGGCGCAACGCGAACCCCCTTGTGCAGGCGGCCAGTTGGAGCCCCCGCACGCCAGGGCGAGCCCGCACGCCCCGGGCAACCGACGCCGGGCCGACGGCAGACCCCGCTCAGAGACCCCGCGCGACCTCGGTCGCCCAGTACGTGAGGATCATGCTCGCGCCGGCCCGCTTGATGCCGGTCAGGGTTTCCAGGATGGCCCGGTCGCGGTCGATCCAGCCCTTCTCGGCGGCGGCCTCGATCATCGCGTACTCGCCGCTGATCTGGTACGCCGCGACCGGCACGTCCACCGACTCGGCGACCTTGGCCAGGATGTCGAGGTAGGGACCGGCCGGCTTCACCATGACCATGTCCGCGCCCTCGGCCAGGTCCAGCGCCAACTCCCGCATGGATTCACGGGTGTTGGCGGGGTCCTGCTGGTACGTCTTGCGGTCACCGCGCAGGGAGGAGCCGACGGCCTCGCGGAACGGGCCGTAGAAGGCGGAGGAGTACTTGGCGGTGTAGGCCAGGATCGACACGTCCTCGTGCCCGGTCTGGTCCAACGCGTCCCGGATGACGCCGACTTGGCCGTCCATCATGCCGGAGGGGCCCACGACGTGGACGCCCGCGTCGGCCTGGACCTGGGCCATCTCCGCGTAGCGCTCCAGGGTGGCGTCGTTGTCGACGCGGCCGTCCGCGTCGAGCACGCCGCAGTGGCCGTGGTCGGTGTACTCGTCCAGGCACAGGTCCGACATGATCACCAGGTCGTCGCCGACCTCTTCGCGCACGGCGCGGATGGCGACCTGGAGGATGCCGTCGGGGTCGGTGCCCGCGGTACCGGCCGCGTCCTTCTTCTCGTCCTGCGGCACGCCGAAGAGCATGATCCCGGCGACACCCGCGCCGACCGCCTCCGCGGCGGCCTTCCGCAGGGTGTCCAGGGTGTGCTGGGCCACGCCCGGCATGGCCTGGATCGGAACGGGTTCGGTGATCCCTTCCCGTACGAAGGCGGGGAGGATGAGGTCGGCGGGGTGCAGCTGGGTCTCCGCGACCATGCGGCGCATGGCGGGGGTGGTGCGCAGCCGACGGGGCCGGGCCCCGGGGAAGGATCCGTACACAGTCATGCCGTACACGCTACGCCGCCGCGCGGGTGGCTCTCCCCCACCCCGCCCCTTCCCGAAACCCGCCGGGGGTTGAAGGAAGACCCTCGGGCTCCGCCCCAGACCCGGTTCGCGCCTTCAAGGGCGCTCGTCCTCACGCCGGACAGGCTGAGTTGCCGATACGGGCCGGCACGGCCCCGCCAGGGGCGCGGGGAACTGCGCGAGAAGCGAGCACGGCCCGCAGAGCGGGTTCACTCTCGGGCAGCGGAGCCCCAGCGCAGGGGCCGGGGCTCCGGGTAACCCGAACTACGTCGTGCGGCGGCGCCTCGCGCCCGGGCGGCGTTCGCTGGGGCGGGTCACGTGCTCGCCCGCCGACATCGCCGCGTCCCGCCGGGCCGCCCCGAAGTCCGCCAGCGCCTGCGCCAGCTTGTGCACGGACGGCTCGGGAGCCATGACGTCCACCCGCAGCCCGTGCTCCTCGGCCGTCTTCGCCGTGGCCGGGCCGATGCACGCGATCACCGTGACGTTGTGCGGCTTGCCCGCGATGCCCACGAGGTTGCGCACCGTGGAGGACGACGTGAAGAGCACCGCGTCGAAGCCGCCGCCCTTGATCGCCTCACGGGTGTCGGCCGGCGGCGGCGAGGCCCGCACCGTCCGGTAGGCCGTGACGTCGTCGACCTCCCAGCCCAGCTCGATCAGACCCGCCACCAGTGTCTCGGTGGCGATGTCGGCGCGCGGCAGGAACACCCGGTCGATCGGGTCGAAGACCGGGTCGTAGGGCGGCCAGTCCTCCAGGAGACCGGCGGCCGACTGCTCGCCGCTGGGCACCAGGTCCGGCTTGACGCCGAACTCGATCAGTGAGGCGGCCGTCTGCTCGCCGACCGCGGCGACCTTGATACCGGCGAACGCGCGCGCGTCGAGCCCGTACTCCTCGAACTTCTCGCGCACCGCCTTCACCGCGTTGACGCTGGTGAACGCGATCCACTCGTAGCGGCCCGTCACCAGGCCCTTGACCGCGCGCTCCATCTGCTGGGGCGTGCGCGGCGGCTCGACGGCGATCGTCGGCACCTCGTGCGGCACGGCCCCGTACGACCTGAGCTGGTCGGAGAGCGAGGCGGACTGCTCCTTGGTACGCGGTACGAGCACGCGCCAGCCGAACAGCGGCTTGGACTCGAACCACGAGAGCTGATCACGCTGAGCGGGTGCGCTGCGCTCGCCGACCACGGCTATCACGGCCTGGTGCCCGTCCGGCGAGGGCAGCACCTTCGCCTGCTTGAGCACCTGGGCGACCGAGCCGAGCGTCGCGGACCAGGTCCGCTGGCGCGTGGTGGTGCCCGCGATCGTCACGGTCATCGGGGTGTCGGGCTTGCGGCCCGCCGAGACCAGCTCGCCGGCGGCGGCCGCGACGGTCTCCAGCGTGGTGGAGACCACCACCGTGCCGTCGCTCGCGCCGACCTCCGCCCAGCACCGCTCGGAGGCGGTACGGGCGTCGACGAAGCGGACGTCGGCGCCGCTCGCGCCGCTCAGCGGGACACCGGCGTACGCGGGTACGCCGACCGCGGCGGCCACGCCGGGCACCACCTCGAAGGGGATGCCCGCCGAGGCGCAGGCCTGCATCTCCCCCGCGGCGTCGCCGTCGAGACCCGGGTCACCGGCGACGGCACGGACGACCCGCCTGCCGGAGCGCGCGGCCTCCATGACAAGATTGGCGGCATCCCGCAACACGGGGATCCCGGCGGTTGTTGACGCCTCGTCAATGACCGTCAGCTGGGGTGTGTCCACACCCGCCCGCGCATGCGCGCGAACAACGTCGAGCACAGCGGGCTCGGCGATCAGGACGTCCGCCGAAGCCAGCGCCTCAACGGCGCGCAGTGTCAGCAGCCCGGGGTCACCGGGACCGGCACCGAGGAAGGTGACGTTTCCGGCTGCGGTGGGGTGGGTCGTGGGGCTCAAAGTGCTCGCTCCCCCATAAGACCGGCCGCACCCTTGGCGAGCATCTCGTCCGCGAGTTCGCGTCCGAGGGCCATCGCTTCGTCGTGCGACGTGGGTACGGGACCGGTGGTGGACAGTTGCACCAGCGAGGAACCGTCGGTGGTACCGACAACTCCGCGCAGGCGCATCTCATGAACAGCCTGCCCGTCGGCCATTGGGGTCTCCCCTGCTCGAGCGAAGTCGAGAGCTTGGGGAAGGTCGGCCAGCGCACCAACAGGTGCACTGCAACCGGCCTCCAGGGCGGCGAGCAGGGAACGCTCGGCGGTCACGGCGGCCCGCGTGAACGGGTCGTCGAGCTCGGCGAGCACGGCGGCGAGGTCGGCGTTGGCCGCCGCGCACTCGATCGCCAGGGCCCCCTGGCCGGGGGCGGGCAAAACGGTGTCGACCGACAGGAGCTCGGTCACGACGTCGCCGCGTCCGATGCGGTTGAGCCCGGCGGCGGCCAGGACCACCGCGTCGAGCTCACCCTTGGTGACGTAGCCGACGCGGGTGTCGATGTTGCCGCGGATCGGCACCGTCTCGATCGTCATCCCGTGACTGCGGGCGTACGCGTTGAGCTGCGCCATCCGCCGGGGCGAGCCGGTGCCCACGCGGGCGCCGGCGGGCAGCTCGGCGAAGGTCAGCCCGTCACGGGCGACCAGCACATCGCGCGGGTCCTCGCGGACCGGCACGGCGGCCAGCACGAGATCGGGGTGCTGGGCGGTGGGCAGGTCCTTGAGGGAGTGCACCGCGAAGTCGACCTCGCCGCGCAGCAGCGCCTCGCGCAGGGCCACGACGAACACACCGGTGCCGCCGATCTGCGCCAGGTGCTCGCGGGAGGTGTCCCCGTACGTGGTGATCTCCACAAGGTCCACCTGACGGCCCGTCAACTGCCGTACGGCGTCGGCCACATGGCCCGACTGGGCCATGGCGAGCTTGCTGCGCCTGGTCCCGAGTCGGAGTGCTTTCTCGGTCATGACCGCCCTCGGTTCTTGACATCGGCGTCGTTCACATCGGCCCGGGAGACGGCGGCCACCGCGTCCGGGTCGAGGTCGAAGAGAGTGCGCAGCGCGTCCGCGTACCCGGCGCCACCGGGCTCCGCCGCGAGCTGCTTGATCCGCACGGTCGGCGCGTGCAGAAGCTTGTCCACGACGCGGCGCACGGTCTGGGTGACCTCGGAGCGCTGCTTGTCGTCGAGGTCCGGCAGCCGGCCCTCAAGACGCGCGACCTCGCCGGCCACCACCTCGGCCGCCATGGCGCGCAGCGCGACCACGGTGGGCGTGATGTGCGCGGCCCGCTGGGCGGCGCCGAAGGCGGCGACCTCGTCCGAGACGATGGCGCGCACCTGGTCCACGTCGGCGGCCATCGGCGCGTCGGCGGACGCCTCGGCGAGCGATTCGATGTCCACGAGACGCACCCCGGGCACCCGGTGCACGGCGGCGTCGATGTCGCGCGGCATGGCGAGGTCGAGCAGCGCCAGCTTCACGGGCCCGGCCGGTACGGGGATGTCCTTGCGCTCCCGGGCGATCCTGCGCTCGGTGTTCTCGGCCCAACTCCCGTGCAGCTCAAGGGAGTCGGCGTCGGGGGCAGCGGCGGCGTCCGGGGCGGCGGCGGTCGCGCCGTCGGCCCGCAGCGCCTCGTCGACCAGGCCGAACCCGGCCATCGCGGCGCCCGCGGCGGCGGTGGCGGGGAAGGCGACCGGGCAGCCCTCGGCGATGGCGGCATCGGCGGACGCGGCATCGGCGGGCGCGGCCGGGGCCGACAGGCTCTCGCCGACGGCCAGGGCGACGGCCTCGCCGGTCAGTACGAGGCCGGTGGCGCCGGTGCAGGAGACCGCGATGTCGACTCGTGTCAGTTCGCGTGCGACATCGGCCATCGCGATCGCCCGCGCGGCCGTGCCCGACTCGCCAAGGATCTCCACAAGCCGCTCGGCGCGGGCGTGCGTGCGGTTGGCGACGACGATCTCGTCGATCCCGGTCCGGCCCAGCGTCGCGGCGGCGAGCGAGGACATCGAACCCGCGCCGATGACCAGCGCCCGCTTGCCCTTGGCCCAGTCACCGACGGGCGCGCCTGCGGCCAGCTGCTCGAGACCGAAGGTGACGAGCGACTGCCCGGCCCGGTCGATCCCGGTCTCGCTGTGGGCGCGCTTGCCGACCCTGAGCGCCTGCTGGAACAAATCGTTCAACAGCCGCCCGGCGGTGTGCAGTTCCTGCCCGAGCGCGAGAGTGTCCTTGATCTGGCCGAGGATCTGGCCCTCGCCGACCACCATCGAGTCCAGACCGCAGGCCACCGAGAAGAGGTGGTGGACGGCCCGGTCCTCGTAGTGCACGTACAGATAAGGGGTGAGCTCTTCGAGGCCCACGCCGCTGTGCTGGGCGAGCAGCGTGGAGAGCTCGGCGACACCGGCGTGGAACTTGTCCACGTCCGCGTACAGCTCGATGCGGTTGCAGGTGGCGAGCACCGCGGCCTCGGCGGCGGGCTCGGCGGCGAGGGTGTCGTGGAGCAGCTTGGCCTGCGCGTCCGCGGACAGGGAGGCCCGCTCCAGGACGCTGACGGGGGCGCTGCGGTGGCTGAGGCCGACGACCAGGAGGCTCATGCCGGCATCACGGCGGGCAGATCCCCGTCCGGTCCCTTCCGGCCGGGGCCGGTGGCGCGCACCGGCGGCACCACGGCGGCGGCCGCGGCGCCCGCCTCGGCGACGGCGGCTTCCTCGCCGGCCTTGCGCTGCTCGTGGAAGGCGAGGATCTGGAGCTCGATGGAGAGGTCGACCTTGCGGACGTCGACGCCCTCGGGGACCGAGAGCACGGTCGGCGCGAAGTTGAGGATGGAGGTCACCCCGGCCGCGACCAGCCGGTCGCAGACCTGCTGAGCGGCGCCCGCCGGGGTCGCGATGACCCCGATCGAGACGCCGTTGTCGCTGATGATCTTCTCCAGGTCGTCGGTGTGCCGCACCGGCATCCCGGCGACCGGCTTCCCGGCCATGGCGGGGTCGGCGTCTATCAGGGCCGCGACCCGGAAGCCGCGCGAGGCGAAGCCGCCGTAGTTGGCGAGCGCGGCGCCGAGGTTGCCGATACCGACGATCACAACCGGCCAGTCCTGGGTCAGACCCAGCTCACGGGAGATCTGGTAGACGAGATACTCGACGTCGTAACCGACTCCCCGGGTGCCGTAGGAGCCCAGGTACGAGAAGTCCTTGCGCAGCTTCGCGGAGTTGACCCCAGCGGCGGCCGCCAGCTCCTCGGAGGAGACCGTGGGCACGGAGCGCTCCGAAAGGCCGGTGAGCGCACGCAGATACAGCGGAAGCCTGGCGACGGTGGCCTCGGGGATTCCTCGGCTTCGGGTCGCCGGTCGGTGAGTTCGGCCAGTTGCCACGGTGCTCCTGCGGGATGAGCGGGGCTGTAGGCGGCCACACGTTCCAGGGCCGCCCCGTCGGATGCAGGCTATGTCTTTGTGAACGCGTGCACAAAGATGGTGTCCGCTTTGTCCGAGCAAAGTGACCGGGCTCACGCGAGTCGGGGAGGAAATCGCGGAACCACCGAGGGGTTCGGTCCGTTCAGGACCCAAAGGGGGCAAAGCCGCACACTCTCCTCACAGCGATACCCCCGAATCACAGCAAAACGACCATGATGGTAACCGCAACCATCGCGATCGCCCTCATTTCGCTGCTCAGCGGCCCCTGCCGGAAGGTGCCCCGGGACGGCGCGCCCGGCGCCGCCCGGGCCGGCGGTGGGGCGCGCCGTCCCGGACCTCAGTCGGTCAGGGCGCTCCTGAGGCGAGCCGGGTCCACCCGCCAGAAGGTGTGCTGCGCGCCGTCGATCAGGACCACCGGAATCTGCTCCCAGTACTCCTTGTGCAGCGCCTCGTCCCGCGTGATGTCCTTCTTCTCCCAGACCGCACCCGTCTCGGCGCACACGGCCTCGATCACCTCCTGGGCGTCGTCGCACAGATGGCACCCGGGCTTCCCGATCAGCGTGACCACCCGCTCGGCGGGGTTGCCGCCCGGCTTCTTCGTACGTCGCAGAAAGGGACTCATGCCGTCCATTCTCCCGCCACGGGCCGCCCATGGGACCCATAAGTCCGGAACATCCGTTTAACGTGCCCGCCGCGCAGAGTTCACGTCATGGCACCCCGGCGCGTCCGGGCCCCTGGAAGGGACTGGCTATGCTCACGACATGGCCGTACTGGGATGGTTCACCCGTCGTGGGCGCTCGGCGACAGCACGCAGTGTGCTGGCCGGCGAGGCCGCAGCCGAGGCCGCCCGCAAGACCTCGCGTGAGCTGGCGGAACTGGCGCAACCGGCCGGGCAGGCCGCAGGGCGGGCCGGGCAGGCCGCAGGGCGGGCCGGGCAGGCCGGGACCGAGGCGGACGGGAAGCCGTCCGAGCCGGAGTTCCCCGTCGTCGGCGACAACCTGGCCGCCGCCTTCTTCGACCTCGACAACACCGTGATGCAGGGCGCCGCTCTCTTCCACTTCGGGCGCGGCCTGTACAAACGGCAGTTCTTCCAGCGCCGCGAACTGGCGCGCTTCGCCTGGCAGCAGGCCTGGTTCCGGCTGGCCGGGGTCGAGGACCCCGAGCACATGCAGGACGCCCGTGACAGCGCGCTGTCCATCGTCAAGGGCCACCGCGTCTCCGAGCTGATGTCGATCGGCGAGGAGATCTACGACGAGTACATGGCCGACCGCATCTGGCCCGGCACCCGCGCCCTCGCCCAGGCCCACCTCGACGCGGGCCAGAAGGTGTGGCTGGTGACGGCCGCCCCGGTCGAGACCGCCACGATCATCGCCCGCCGGCTCGGCCTGACGGGCGCGCTCGGCACGGTCGCCGAATCCGTGGACGGTGTCTATACGGGACGCCTGGTGGGCGAGCCGCTGCACGGGCCCGCCAAGGCGGAGGCGGTACGGGCGCTCGCCGCCGCCGAAGGGCTCGACCTGAACCGGTGTGCCGCCTACAGCGACTCGCACAACGACATCCCCATGCTCTCGCTGGTCGGCCACCCCTATGCGATCAACCCGGACGCGAAACTGCGCAGGCACGCGCGGGACCGGGAGTGGCGGCTGCGGGACTACCGGACCGGCCGCAAGGCCGCGAAGGTGGGCATTCCGGCGGCGGCCGGCGTCGGCGCCCTGGCCGGCGGCACTGCGGCCGCGGTCGCACTCCACCGCCGCCGCCGCTGAGACCCGGGCGGACGCGTCTTCCGCGGGCCGCGAGGTGCCGGTTCGCCTTCACGCCTGCGGGCCGTGCGCGATCGCTCGACACCGGATTCCGTCTTGACGCCCTGCGGGGCCGTGCGTGGCTGGTCGCGCAGCTCCCCGCGCCCCTGGGCATCCGGCGCCGGTCCGCACGGGCGTCTTCAGCCCGCCCCGGGGTCTCCCCCGGCCCTTGACGCCTCGGGCGAGTTCGAGGACGAGCGCCCTTGTGGCGCGAACGGGGTCCGGCGCCCGGCCCTTCATCACCCGGAGGGTTCAGGGAAGGGCGGGGAGGGGCCCACCTGGGTTCGGGGCGGAGCCCCCGGGCCCGCGTCCGGCGCGGCGACCCGCCGCCACTGTCCGTCACGCGGGCCCGCCCGGCGCCGGGATTTTCGATTGCGGGGGTTTCGCCCCGCCCCCCATGGCCCGCCAGCCCCGTTGCCCCTGCTCGGGCACAACAGATCCCCCGCGCGGGCAGATCCGAAAGCAACTCGATCAACTTCTGGTCACCTTGCGTGCCTTGAACAGCCGCATAGACGTAACAGAAGCGACGTAATCGACGATTTGAGCAACTGGGTGTAGCGCTCCCTGTACGAAGCGTTATTCTCCTCAGACGCAATCCGGAACCCGTACATCGCCACGATGGGTGAACGGTTCCGCACTGCACGTGATGGAAGCTCTGCCTCTGGGAGTCCCGTGTACCCACACGTCGGGGTTGACGCCTCGGGCCTGGCTACGCTGCGCGGGGCGGTCGTCGACCGCCTGCGCGTCTTCGTCCCCACCGCGTACGCCGGCGCCCCTGCCTTCGCCACCGCAACACCCGTCGGGCCCTGCTACGCCCTGGCCGACGGTGGTGCCGCAGTCGGTAGACGGAGCGGCGGCCGCAGCACGGGCACGTCCGCGACGCCCACCGCCCGCCGGCCCACCGCCGACAGCGACAGCGCCCGCATGATGGACCTCGTCGAGCGCGCGCAGGCCGGCGAGGCCGACGCCTTCGGCCGGCTCTACAACCAGTACAGCGACACGGTCTACCGCTACATCTACTACCGCGTCGGCGGCAAGGCGACGGCCGAGGACCTCACCAGCGAGACGTTCCTGCGCGCCCTGCGCCGGATCTCCACCTTCACCTGGCAGGGCCGCGACTTCGGAGCCTGGCTGGTCACGATCGCGCGCAACCTGGTCGCCGACCACTTCAAGTCGAGCCGGTTCCGGCTCGAAGTGACCACCGGCGAAATGCTCGACGCCAACGAGGTCGAGCGCTCACCCGAGGACTCCGTCCTGGAGTCGCTGTCCAACGCGGCCCTGCTCGAAGCCGTACGCAAGCTCAATCCGCAGCAGCAGGAGTGCGTGACCCTGCGCTTCCTCCAGGGCCTCTCGGTCGCCGAGACCGCCCGTGTCATGGGCAAGAACGAGGGCGCGATCAAGACCCTCCAGTACCGGGCCGTGCGCACGCTCGCGCGGCTCCTGCCGGAAGACGCCCGCTGACCGTCCGGCGCCGCCGGTCCACATACGCCGGCCCGCCGGCCCGCTCACCCGCCCACTCGTCGAAGGCGGGTCCAACTCACCGTCCGCGAGCACTCCATGACGCTCTGGTCCGATCATCTTTCGTCTCATCTTTCGTCCGTAACCCAAGTGCCGCGTCCGTCGTTGTGCGGGATGAAGGCTCCCTGTGGTCACGCCATGCCCATGGCCACTCACTCGATCGTGTGGATGGGCTCAAGGCGTGCAACCTTCCAGGCCCCTTGGGGAGTCGACCGTGATGACGAGAGGAGGTGCCGCCAGTGATCGCGAACGTATCGGCGCACCGGCGGGCGAACGCCTTCGCCCAGGCCCTGGAAGAAGCCTCGGCGGCCGACCAGGAGACACCCGAGACCGGCGCGGCCGAACAGGCCGAGACCGGCAGGCTGTTGACCCTGGCGGGTGGGCTCGGCGAACTGCCGAAACCGGAGATGGACCCGCAGGTCAAGGTCGAGCAGCGGGCGCTGCTCATGGCCGAGATGGAGCGGATGTTCGCCGGCGGCGGTGCCGCCGACCCTCAGGTGCCCGAACAGCGGACCGGCCGCGGCGCCCACCGGGCGACGTCGCTCCGGAAATTGCGCCCCCGCTCCCGCTGGTCCAAGGGCATCGCGGCGGGCGGCCTGAGCATCGGTGTGGCCGCTGGAGCGTTCAGCGGCGTGGCCGCTGCCAGTTCCGACGCCCTGCCCGGTGATTCCCTGTACGGGCTCAAACGCGGCATGGAGGACCTCAAGCTCGGCATGGCCGACGACGACGCCGCCCGGGGCGAGATCTACCTCGACCAGGCATCGACCCGGCTCTCCGAGGCGCGCCGCCTCATGGAGCGGGTCCGGGCGGGCGACCTCGACCATGAACAGCTCGGCGAGGTCAGACGGGCGCTCAGCGGCATGGAGCACGACGCAGCGGAGGCCCACCGCCTGCTGCACCAGGCCTATGCGAAGGACGGCTCGCTCGGCCCCATCGCCGCGCTGAACTCCTTCTCGCAGGCGCACCGCGAGAGCTGGAGCAAGCTGCGCGGCAAACTGCCCCCGCAGCTGTCGGACGTGGGCGACAAGGTGAGTTCGGTCTTTGCCGCCATAGACCAAGAGGTCGGGCCGCTCCAGTCGCTGCTGCCCAAGTCGACGTCCACGACCCACACCCGGCAGGGGCAGAACACCTCGCACCCCGCCGGCACTCCGGGCGCGACCCGCCCGTCCACGCCGTTCGCGCCCTCATCGGGCTCCGCCTCCCGGCACGGCGCCCCCGCCACCAGCGGAAAGCCGCAGCAGCCCTCCGGCACGCCCTCCAACGAGGGGCTGCTCGGCGGCAACACGGGCGGCCTGTTCGAGCCGGGCACGGGCAGCACCACGCCCGCGCCCTCCGGCAAGACGGCCAAACCCCCGGTCCCGGACGTCACCTTGCCCCCGCTCCTGCCCGGTCTGCTCCCGGGCCTGGGCATCGACGCGGACAAGGCGGAGTAGCGCCAGGAGGACACCCGTAACGCACGCGGGAAGGGAGGGGCCGGGACAGTCCGGCCCCTCCCTTCCCGCACGCATCCCCTTCCGTACGAAGATGAACGATTCCGGCCGGCCCCGAGGAGAACCGCTCAGAAGAACACGGACCGCCGCTGCACAAGCAGCTTGTACAGCGTGTGCTGGATCTGCTCCCGCACCTGGTCGGTGAGGTTGAACATCAGCATCGGATCCTCCGCCGCCTCCGGCGGGTACCCGTCCGTCGGGATCGGCTCGCCGAACTGGATGGTCCACTTCGTCGGCAGCGGCACCAGGCCCGCGGGCCCGAGCCAGGGGAACGTCGGCGTGATCGGGAAGTACGGGACGCCGAGCAGCCGGGCGAGCGTCCTGGAGTTCCCGATCATCGGGTAGATCTCCTCGGCCCCCACGATCGAGCACGGCACGATGGGCGTACCGGCCTTCAGCGCGGTCGACACGAAACCGCCCCGGCCGAACCGCTGGAGCTTGTAGCGCTCGCCGAACGGCTTGCCGATGCCCTTGAACCCCTCGGGCATCACCCCGACCACCTCGCCCCGCTCAAGCAGCGCCTGCGCGTCCTCGGAACAGGCCAGCGTGTGCCCGGCCTTGCGGGCCAGCTCGTTGACGACCGGCAGCATGAACACCAGATCGGCCGCGAGCAGCCGCAGATGGCGCCCGGCGGGATGATGGTCGTGCACCGCCACCTGCATCATCAGACCGTCGAGCGGCAGCGTCCCCGAATGGTTGGCGACGACCAGCGCCCCGCCGTCGGCGGGGATGTTCTCGACGCCCTTGACCTCCACCCGGAAGTACTTGTCGAAGAACGGCCGCAGGATCGACATCAGGACCTGGTCGGTCAGTTCCGCGTCGTAGCCGAACTCGTCGACGTCGTACTCGCCGGTGATCCGCCGCCGCAGGAACGACAGGCCGCCCGCGATCCGCCGGTCCCAGTCGCCCCCGCGCCGCTCCTCCGGGGCCCCGGAGGCCTCGGCCGCCGCGTTCACCCTGTCCCCGGGCCCCCGGCCGCCGGAAGGCCGCTCTCCGGGCCCCTGTGCGCCCGGCAGAGCGCTGACCGGCGCGGCGGGGGACGGGACCTGCGCGGCGCCGGTCTCGGCCGTGCGGCGGCCCGCGGGGCGCCTGCGGCCGGCGCGCTGCGCGCCCTGGCGCGAGCGGTCGTCGTCGAACGGGATGACCTTGGCGTCCGCCATCGTTGGTGCGCTCCTCATTCCGCGTGCGAAGGGGTGGTGGCTCCGGCGAGGTCCTTGCCGGGGAAAGGCGCGAACGGCAGCCCCGCCACCCGGTCGACCGCCCTGGCCAGCGCGTCCGGCGGCAGCAGCCCCGGTCCCCTGCTGCGGGCGAAGTCCGCGAACGCCTCGGCGGTCGTGTACGTGGGCTCGTAGGCCAGTGTCTCGCGCATCTCGGTGGTGCTGACCACCCTGCCGTGGGTGAGCAAACGAATCTGCTCGGGTGAGAAGTCCGTCACCCCGACCGTCCTGAGCGCGCTGCCCACCCAGCGGACCGCCGGAAGCAGCACCGGCACGGTGGGCCGCCCCAGCCGCCGCGAACACTGCGAAAGCAACAGCACGCCCTCCCCGGCGACGTTGAAGGTCCCGCTGTTGAGCGTGCCACGCCGGGGCTCGCCCGAAGCGATCCGCAGCACGTCGATCACATCGTCCTCGTGCACGAACTGCAACCGCGGGTCATAGCCAAGCACCGTGGGAAGCACCGGCAGCGAGAAGTACTCCGCGAGCGGCGAGTCGGCGCTCGGCCCCAGGATGTTGGCGAAGCGCAGCACGCACACCGCGACGTCGGGCCGGCGCCGCGCGAAGCCGCGCACATAGCCCTCGACCTCGACGGCGTCCTTTGCGAAGCCGCCGCTGGGCAGTGACTTGGGGGGCGTGGTCTCGGTGAACACGGCGGGATCGCGCGGCGCGGACCCGTACACGCTCGTACTCGACTTCACGACGAGCCGCTTGACCGTCGGCGACTTCTGGCAGGCACCGAGCAGCTGCATGGTGCCGATGACGTTGGTCTCCTTGACCGCGGTGCGCCCGCCGCCGGAGCTCAGCGGCGTCCCGGTCACATCCATGTGCACGACGGTGTCCACGCCGTATTCCGCGAGCACCTTGGCGATCGCCGGGTGGCGGATGTCGGCCGCCACGAAATCGGCGTCCCCCAACGAGTGCTCCGGCCGGACCACGTCGACCCCGATCACGCGGTCGACCTCGGGATCCCGCTGGATCCGCCGCACGAGACGGCCCCCCAGTTGCCGGGCCACTCCAGTGACGAGCACGACCTTCCCCAAGATCAGCGCCTTCCTTCGGCCTCGGTACGCCCCTGCGCCCGCTGCCCGCAACCGTAGCGGCTGGTGGCCGCGCGGCGGCGACCACGGGCGCGTCCATGGCCGAGAAACCGCGTCCGGACACGCCACAGCCCTCCCGCCGATGATCCGGCGGGAGGGCTGTGTCTCACGAACCGCGTTCGCTTACTTCTTGTTGCGACGCTGAACGCGCGTGCGCTTGAGCAGCTTGCGGTGCTTCTTCTTGGCCATCCGCTTGCGCCGCTTCTTGATAACAGAGCCCACGACTACCCTCGCTCACTTCTTCTCACTCGGTGCGGGGCGTCTGGGCCCACACGACCTACGTCGGCCTAGCCTACCTGCCGCCGAGTGAGGGACGTAATCCGAGGGGAACGCGTGGCTCCCTCAGGCCGTCTCCACCCCCACGAAGGACTCGCGGAGATACTCGTGAACTGCTTGCTCCGGCACCCGGAAGGACCTGCCCACCCGGATCGCCGGCAGATGACCGCTGTGCACCAAGCGGTACACGGTCATCTTGGACACTCGCATCACCGAGGCGACTTCCGCCACGGTCAGGAACTTGACCTCGTTGAGAGGCCTGTCACTCCCAGCAGTCATGACCCACCTGTACCTTCCGCACCGAACGCGCACCGGCTTCCCCTCCGGTGACTCAACGTCGCTGTGCGCTCACTCCCCAGACTAGGGGCGGGTGGTGCGAGTGGGGAAGAGGAGCCCCGACCGGCCGCCTACTGTGACAGACACGCTCGATTGAGTACATAGCGAGTAAGCGGCCGGTAGTAATCCGACCGCACGCCGTCATCAACCGGAACGGCCACCGCCACTCGCCCCTCGGCCTCGCCGACGAACAGCGCCGGGTCGTCGGTGTCGGCCAGGCCCACCGCTTCAATGCCCAGCTGACCTGCCCCGCAGACCCATCCGTGGTCCCCGATCACAAGATCGGGAACTCGCCCCGAAGCCCCCGCCGCGGCCCCCAGGGCCAGCCGAACCGGGAGCGGGGAATGGCTGTGCGCGCCGGTCTCGTTCCCGGCGACCCGTGCGCCGGGTTCCCGCACCAACGCGACTCCCCGTACGTAGTCAAGGTTGTACGTGCGTACGCCGAACCGGGTCGTTATGTCGACAGAGCTACCCTGCGCCGGGGTGAGGACAGGGCATCCCGCCGCCGACAAAGCGTCCGCGAGGGCGGCGTAGAAACCGAGCAGGCGGTGCGGATGCCCCGTGCCGATGAGCACCGCGCCGCGTCGAGCGGCCACGGCGCCGAGCCGCGCCGCGAACGCGTCGAGCCCCGCCAGGGTCCGCTCGGGATCAATGACATCGGGCCCGCTCACATGCCCCGGGTCGTCGCTCACCCCGCACTTGTCCGCCATGAGCCGCAGCAAGTCCCGCTCGCCCCAGCCCCATTCGGGGTCGAGGCCCAGCGTGACGCGTGGGTCCCGCGCCGCGAACAGCCGGTAGCTGCGCAGGCTTTCCTCGCGCGGGGTGGCCACCGGCCCCGCCAGTCTGGCCGCCAGAAGGTGCGCCCGCAGCGCCCCGATGCTCACCACCCCACGATGCTCCCGCACCCCCCACCCGCTCGGGCCAATTCCCGCCCGCCACCCCACACTTGGCCTAACGCCCGACCCGGATGGGCCGGAACCCCGACTATTTGGCACCGCCCATCACAGGCAACCCCAGCCCCAGAGGCCCGGCCCCGGCGCCCCCTTGCGGCAGCAACCCCCTACGGCAGCAACCCCCGCAGAGGAAACGCCGCGCGCCGCGTCGCGAGCACCGCCTGGTCGAGCCGGTCCGCCGGGTCATACCCCTCGTCCCACCCCCGCCAGGACACCGCCCGCCCATCAGTCATCCGCCCCGGCCCCAACTCCCGTGTACGCGCGAATACTTCGTCCCGCCAGGACGAAGGAATCACCGACGCGGGATCGACGGGCGCATGCGCGGCGATGCCCACCAGATGCGTCCAGGACCGCGGCACCACGTCCACCACCGCGTACCCCCCGCCCCCGAGCGCGACCCATTTCGCCCCCTCGACGTACTCGTGCGCCAGGGAGTGGCAGGCCGCCTGCACCTCCCGTTGCGCGTCCAGCGAGACCGCCAGATGCGCCAGCGGATCCTCGAAGTGCGTGTCGGCCCCGTGCTGTGTGACCAGCACCTGCGGCCGGAAGTCGGCGACGAGCTCCGGCACCACCGCGTGGAACGCCCGCAGCCACCCCGCGTCCCCCGTCCCGGCCGGCAGCGCGAGATTGACCGCGGAGCCCTCGCCGGGCCCGTCCGCCCCGGTCTCCTCGGGCCACCCCGTCCCGGGGAACAGCAGGCGGGGATGCTCGTGCAGCGAGACCGTCAGGACCCGGGGGTCCTCCCAGAACGCCGCCTGCACCCCGTCCCCGTGGTGCACATCGACATCGACGTACGCGACTCGCTCGACGCCGAGCTCAAGAAGGCGCGCGATCGCGAGCGCCGCGTCGTTGTAGACGCAGAACCCGGCCGCCCCGCCCGGCATCGCGTGGTGGAGCCCGCCCGCGAAGTTGACCGCGTGGGAGGCCTCACCCGCCCACACCGCCTCGGCCGCCGCCACCGACTGGCCCGCGATCAGCGCGGACGCCTCGTGCATCCCCGCGAACGCGGGATCGTCCACCGTCCCGAGCCCGTAGGAGGTGTCGGCGGCACGCGGGTCGGCCGAAGCGGCCCGTACCGCGTCGATGTAGTCCTGCCGGTGCACCAGCCGCAGCGTGGAGTCCCCCGCCGCCCGCCCGGCCACGACATCGACCTGCCGGTCGAGACCGTACGCCCGCACCAGACCCATGGTCAGCGCGAGCCGTACCGGATCCATCGGGTGGCTGGACCCGAAGTCGTAACGCGTGACAGCTTCATCCCACATCAACAGTGCGCGGCCGCTCATGCCCGCCACCGTATCGGGCGCCCGCCGAGCCGAACGAACGGGCGTACACGAGCGTGAGCAGCACCAACGCCATCGGCACGAGCATCGCCCCGCGATAGCTCCAGGCGTCGCCCAGCGCCCCCACGAGCGGCGAGCCGACGAGGAACCCCACGTAGTTGAAGATGTTCAGCCGGGCGACCGCCGCGTCGCTGCTGTCCGGAAACAGCCGCCCCGCCGCGGCGAACGTCTGCGGCACGATCACGCAGAGCCCGAACCCGAGCAGCGTGAACCCGGCCATGCCCACCCAGGGCCCGGGCGCCACCGCCACCACCCCGAACCCGGCCGCCGCCAGCACCGTCCCGAACCGCACCACGGCCGCCGCCCCGAACCGCCGCACCCCGAAGTCCCCCGCAGTGCGCCCGAGCAGCGTGGTCACCATGTAGACGTTGTACGGAACGGTCGACAGCTGCTCGGAACTGCCCAGTGTGTCCTGGAGGTACTTGGCACTCCAGTTGGAGACGGTCGAGTCCCCGATGTACGCGAAGCTCATCACCAGGCACAGCGGCAGCAGCAACCGGAAGACGACCGGCTTGGCCCCGACCGCGCCCGGTCCCACCGCGCCGGCGGCCCGCTCCCCGTCCACGTACCACCGGCTGACCACCAGACACACCGGCACCAGCGCGGCCACGACCGGCAGATACGAGGCGAGCAGCGACAGATGCCAGTGCGCCCCCGCCCACGCCAGCGAGGCACCCCCGATCCCGCCGAGGCTGTACGACGCGTGGAACCCGAGCATGATGCTGCGCCCGTACGTGCGCTGGAGGCTGACCCCCAGCATGTTCATGGACGCGTCGAGCGCCCCCACCGAGAGCCCGAATGCGCCGAGCGACAGCGCGGCCTGCCACATCCGCCCGCCCGCACCGGCCCCGAGCAGCGCCAGGAGCACGGCGGGCTGCGCGAACCGCAGCACCACACTGGGCCGGACTCGCCTGACCAGCTGCTCGGTGCAGACGCTGCCGGCGCCGGCGAGGATGGGCACGGCCGCGAGGAAGACGGGCAGCAGCCCGTCGGACATCCCGTACTGGTCCTGGATCGCCGGTATCCGGGTCACCAGGAGGGCAAAGGCCATCCCCTGGGCGAAGAAGCTCACCGCCAGGGACGCCCTGCCGTGCCGCAGGCGCGCGTCTGTCATGGCCGCACAGCCTAGGGCCGTCACCTACCCCTGGGTAGATGGATCACCCGAGCAATCCGAGCAGCTGCCCCATGTCGTCGAAGTACCCATTGGCCCCGGCAAGCCGCTCGGCCGGCGTCATCGCCGTGAACCCGTACACGTCCATCCCCGCCGCCCGCGCCGCTTCCACCCCCAGCCGGCTGTCCTCGATGACGACACACCGCTCGGGCGCGACGCCCATGCGCTCGGCCGCGTGCAGGAACAGGTCCGGCGCCGGCTTGCCCCGGCCTACGTCCTCGGCGGAGAACACCCACTCGTCCTCGAACCACTCGTCCAGCCCGGTCCTGAGGTGCCCCACCCTGATCCGCTCATGCGTCCCGGACGAGGCGACGCAGTACGGCACCCCGTCCGCCACGAGCTTTCCGAGTACGTCCGTGACGCCCGCGACCGGCTGCAATTCCCGCTCGAACGCGGCGAAGATCCGGGCGTGCAGGGTCTCGTCGAAATCCGCCGGCAGGGAGCGACCGGTCCGCTCCTCGATGAGGTCGTGGACGCGGTGGACAGCGGCGCCCATGTAGTCGCGGAGGGAATCCTCGTACGAGGTCGCGTGGCCGAGCTCGGTGAGATAGCCGGAGAGGATGGTGTTGGAGATGGGCTCACTGTCGACGAGCACGCCGTCGTTGTCGAAGATGATGAGGTCGTAGCGCATGGTTCGACCTTAAACGCAGAAAAGCCCCGCACCGGGACCCTGAAGGGTCTGGTGCGGGGCTTTCCCCAAAATTTGTTCGGCGGCGTCCTACTCTCCCACAGGGTCCCCCCTGCAGTACCATCGGCGCTGAAAGGCTTAGCTTCCGGGTTCGGAATGTAACCGGGCGTTTCCCTAACGCTATGACCACCGAAACACTATGAAGTTGAACTCGACCGGCACACACCCCAGAGGGCATGCGGGAGTTCATTGCTTCAGAACAAACACAGTGGACGCGAGCAACTGAGGACAAGCCCTCGGCCTATTAGTACCAGTCAGCTCCACCCGTTACCGGGCTTCCACATCTGGCCTATCAACCCAGTCGTCTACTGGGAGCCTTACCCTCTCAAGGAGGTGGGAACACTCATCTCGAAGCAGGCTTCCCGCTTAGATGCTTTCAGCGGTTATCCTTTCCGAACGTAGCCAACCAGCCATGCCCTTGGCAGGACAACTGGCACACCAGAGGTTCGTCCGTCCCGGTCCTCTCGTACTAGGGACAGCCCTTCTCAATGTTCCTGCGCGCGCAGCGGATAGGGACCGAACTGTCTCACGACGTTCTAAACCCAGCTCGCGTACCGCTTTAATGGGCGAACAGCCCAACCCTTGGGACCGACTCCAGCCCCAGGATGCGACGAGCCGACATCGAGGTGCCAAACCATCCCGTCGATATGGACTCTTGGGGAAGATCAGCCTGTTATCCCCGGGGTACCTTTTATCCGTTGAGCGACGGCGCTTCCACAAGCCACCGCCGGATCACTAGTCCCGACTTTCGTCCCTGCTCGACCCGTCGGTCTCACAGTCAAGCTCCCTTGTGCACTTACACTCAACACCTGATTGCCAACCAGGCTGAGGGAACCTTTGGGCGCCTCCGTTACTCTTTAGGAGGCAACCGCCCCAGTTAAACTACCCATCAGACACTGTCCCTGATCCGGATCACGGACCGAGGTTAGACATCCAGCACGACCAGAGTGGTATTTCAACGACGACTCCACAACCACTGGCGTGGCCGCTTCAAAGTCTCCCACCTATCCTACACAAGCCGAACCGAACACCAATATCAAACTGTAGTAAAGGTCCCGGGGTCTTTCCGTCCTGCTGCGCGAAACGAGCATCTTTACTCGTAGTGCAATTTCACCGGGCCTATGGTTGAGACAGTCGAGAAGTCGTTACGCCATTCGTGCAGGTCGGAACTTACCCGACAAGGAATTTCGCTACCTTAGGATGGTTATAGTTACCACCGCCGTTTACTGGCGCTTAAGTTCTCAGCTTCGCAACCCCGAAAGGTCACTAACCGGTCCCCTTAACGTTCCAGCACCGGGCAGGCGTCAGTCCGTATACATCGCCTTACGGCTTCGCACGGACCTGTGTTTTTAGTAAACAGTCGCTTCTCGCTGGTCTCTGCGGCCACCCCCAGCTCAGAGAGTAAATCTCATCACCGGTGATGGCCCCCCTTCTCCCGAAGTTACGGGGGCATTTTGCCGAGTTCCTTAACCATAGTTCACCCGAACGCCTCGGTATTCTCTACCTGACCACCTGAGTCGGTTTAGGGTACGGGCCGCCATGAAACTCGCTAGAGGCTTTTCTCGACAGCATAGGATCATCCACTTCACCACAATCGGCTCGGCATCAGGTCTCAGACTATGTGTGCGACGGATTTGCCTACCGCACGTCCTACACCCTTACCCCGGGACAACCACCGCCCGGGCTGGACTACCTTCCTGCGTCACCCCATCGCTTACCTACTACCACCTTGGGTCAGCGGCTCCACCACTCCCCTCAACTCCGAAGAGATCAGGGCGGCTTCACGGCCTTAGCATTAATGGATTCGATACTGGGCGTTTCAAAGCGGGTACCGGAATATCAACCGGTTGTCCATCGACTACGCCTGTCGGCCTCGCCTTAGGTCCCGACTTACCCTGGGCAGATCAGCTTGACCCAGGAACCCTTAGTCAATCGGCGCACACGTTTCTCACGTGTGTATCGCTACTCATGCCTGCATTCTCACTCGTGAACCGTCCACCACTAGCTTCCGCTGCGGCTTCACCCGGCACACGACGCTCCCCTACCCATCCCAGCAGGCGTTGGCCCTATATGCTGGAATGACACGACTTCGGCGGTACGCTTGAGCCCCGCTACATTGTCGGCGCGGAATCACTTGACCAGTGAGCTATTACGCACTCTTTCAAGGGTGGCTGCTTCTAAGCCAACCTCCTGGTTGTCTCTGCGACTCCACATCCTTTCCCACTTAGCGTACGCTTAGGGGCCTTAGTCGATGCTCTGGGCTGTTTCCCTCTCGACCATGGAGCTTATCCCCCACAGTCTCACTGCCGCGCTCTCACTTACCGGCATTCGGAGTTTGGCTAAGGTCAGTAACCCGGTAGGGCCCATCGCCTATCCAGTGCTCTACCTCCGGCAAGAAACACACGACGCTGCACCTAAATGCATTTCGGGGAGAACCAGCTATCACGGAGTTTGATTGGCCTTTCACCCCTAACCACAGGTCATCCCCCAGGTTTTCAACCCTGGTGGGTTCGGTCCTCCACGACCTCTTACAGCCGCTTCAACCTGCCCATGGCTAGATCACTCCGCTTCGGGTCTAGAGCGTGCAACTCAATCGCCCTATTCGGACTCGCTTTCGCTACGGCTTCCCCACACGGGTTAACCTCGCTACACACCGCTAACTCGCAGGCTCATTCTTCAAAAGGCACGCAGTCACGACTGTATGTGCAAGCACATACAGCGACGCTCCCACGGCTTGTAGGCACACGGTTTCAGGTACTATTTCACTCCGCTCCCGCGGTACTTTTCACCATTCCCTCACGGTACTATCCGCTATCGGTCACCAGGGAATATTTAGGCTTAGCGGGTGGTCCCGCCAGATTCACACGGGATTTCTCGGGCCCCGTGCTACTTGGGTGTCTCTCAAACGAGCCGTTGATGTTTCAGCTACGGGGGTCTTACCCTCTACGCCGGACCTTTCGCATGTCCTTCGCCTACACCAACGGTTTCTGACTCGCCTCACAGCCGGCAGACTGTGAAAGAGAGATCCCACAACCCCGCATGCGCAACCCCTGCCGGGTATCACACGCATACGGTTTGGCCTCATCCGGTTTCGCTCGCCACTACTCCCGGAATCACGGTTGTTTTCTCTTCCTGAGGGTACTGAGATGTTTCACTTCCCCTCGTTCCCTCCACATACCCTATGTGTTCAGGTATGGGTGACAGCCCATGACGACTGCCGGGTTTCCCCATTCGGAAACCCCCGGATCAAAGCCTGGTTGACGGCTCCCCGGGGACTATCGTGGCCTCCCACGTCCTTCATCGGTTCCTGGTGCCAAGGCATCCACCGTGCGCCCTTAAAAACTTGGCCACAGATGCTCGCGTCCACTGTGCAGTTCTCAAACAACGACCAACCACCCATCACCCCACCAGAACCTGGTGAGTGCACTGGGGCCGGCGACCGAAGACCAGCGGGCAAAAAGCCCGTGCCTTCAGATACCCAACAGCGTGCCCGGCCCTCCCCATCGCCCCGTGTCGCGTTCCACGCTCCGAAGAGCAGTACTAGCGGCCCGAGTCGACCGGAAGTGCCGAATAGTCAACGTTCCACCCATGAGCTGACCGTGCAGAACATGTGTCTGCAATCGGTACTGTGCTCCTTAGAAAGGAGGTGATCCAGCCGCACCTTCCGGTACGGCTACCTTGTTACGACTTCGTCCCAATCGCCAGTCCCACCTTCGACAGCTCCCTCCCACAAGGGGTTGGGCCACCGGCTTCGGGTGTTACCGACTTTCGTGACGTGACGGGCGGTGTGTACAAGGCCCGGGAACGTATTCACCGCAGCAATGCTGATCTGCGATTACTAGCAACTCCGACTTCATGGGGTCGAGTTGCAGACCCCAATCCGAACTGAGACCGGCTTTTTGAGATTCGCTCCGCCTCACGGCATCGCAGCTCTTTGTACCGGCCATTGTAGCACGTGTGCAGCCCAAGACATAAGGGGCATGATGACTTGACGTCGTCCCCACCTTCCTCCGAGTTGACCCCGGCAGTCTCCTGTGAGTCCCCATCACCCCGAAGGGCATGCTGGCAACACAGAACAAGGGTTGCGCTCGTTGCGGGACTTAACCCAACATCTCACGACACGAGCTGACGACAGCCATGCACCACCTGTATACCGACCACAAGGGGGCGACTATCTCTAGCCGTTTCCGGTATATGTCAAGCCTTGGTAAGGTTCTTCGCGTTGCGTCGAATTAAGCCACATGCTCCGCTGCTTGTGCGGGCCCCCGTCAATTCCTTTGAGTTTTAGCCTTGCGGCCGTACTCCCCAGGCGGGGAACTTAATGCGTTAGCTGCGGCACCGACGACGTGGAATGTCGCCAACACCTAGTTCCCAACGTTTACGGCGTGGACTACCAGGGTATCTAATCCTGTTCGCTCCCCACGCTTTCGCTCCTCAGCGTCAGTAATGGCCCAGAGATCCGCCTTCGCCACCGGTGTTCCTCCTGATATCTGCGCATTTCACCGCTACACCAGGAATTCCGATCTCCCCTACCACACTCTAGCTAGCCCGTATCGAATGCAGACCCGGGGTTAAGCCCCGGGCTTTCACATCCGACGTGACAAGCCGCCTACGAGCTCTTTACGCCCAATAATTCCGGACAACGCTTGCGCCCTACGTATTACCGCGGCTGCTGGCACGTAGTTAGCCGGCGCTTCTTCTGCAGGTACCGTCACTTTCGCTTCTTCCCTGCTGAAAGAGGTTTACAACCCGAAGGCCGTCATCCCTCACGCGGCGTCGCTGCATCAGGCTTTCGCCCATTGTGCAATATTCCCCACTGCTGCCTCCCGTAGGAGTCTGGGCCGTGTCTCAGTCCCAGTGTGGCCGGTCGCCCTCTCAGGCCGGCTACCCGTCGTCGCCTTGGTAGGCCATCACCCCACCAACAAGCTGATAGGCCGCGGGCTCATCCTTCACCGCCGGAGCTTTTAACCCCTCAAGATGCCCTGAGGAGTGTTATCCGGTATTAGACCCCGTTTCCAGGGCTTGTCCCAGAGTGAAGGGCAGATTGCCCACGTGTTACTCACCCGTTCGCCACTAATCCACCCCGAAGGGCTTCATCGTTCGACTTGCATGTGTTAAGCACGCCGCCAGCGTTCGTCCTGAGCCAGGATCAAACTCTCCATGAATGTTTACCCGTAATCGGGTGCACACATCACGTAAGAGCGGGACGGAACCACCGGAATAAGGCGGCCCGTCCACAGCGTCCTCGCTGTGTCATTGCCTGACGACCACGAGGGTCGGCAGGACTTTTCAAAGGAACCTCGTCCCACCGAAGTGGAGACGGGGTTGTCAATCTGGCGTTGACTTTTGGCACGCTGTTGAGTTCTCAAGGAACGGACGCTTCCTTTGTACTCACCCTCTCGGGCTTTCCTCCGGGCGCTTCCCTTCGGTATTTCGTGTTTCCGACTCTATCAGACTCTTTCGTGTCCGATTTCCTCGGTGCCTTTCAGGTCCTCCCTCACGGGTTTCCCTTTCCGGCAGCTCCGACTCTATCAGATCCTTTCGGGCCCGATTCCCGGTCTCCCGGGGTCAAGTCGGCTTGTCTTCCCGGCTGTTGGGCCGTTCCGACGAGTGAGACATTAGCGGAATCCTGGCCCCCGACGCCAATCGGGGCGCGTCCTCGAACGCGGATTCCTCATTTCGCAAAAGCGCACGAAAAATGAGACGACGAGGTGTCGTTCATGAGAAGTGGTTGGTGCGGAATGGCTGTCCGGGGACCGACCGGGGTCGGCGCTCACGTCGGACAACTCGGAGAACATTACGTACCGGGGATGGCCGTGTCAACCCTCGGCCAGGCCCCGCCCGAGGGCCATGGGCCCCTGCCGGGACAGCTGCCCCGCGCGGCGCTGACCTCGGGCTTTGGCCGGGTGGGGCGCGCGGGGCCCGGACGTCAGCCGGTGCCGGAGGCCAGCTCGCGGCTGCGGTCGCGGGCGGCCTCCAGGGCGGCGATCAGGGCGGCCCGTACACCGTGGTTCTCCAGTTCGCGGATCGCGCTGATCGTCGTGCCCGCCGGGGACATGACGGCCTCCCGGAGCTTCACGGGATGCTCGCCGCTGTCGCGGAGCATCACGGCCGCTCCGATCGCGGACTGCACGATCAGGTCGTACGCCTGGGCACGGGGCAGGCCGAGGAGGATGCCGGCGTCCGTCATCGCCTCGACCAGGTAGTAGAAGTACGCCGGGCCCGAGCCGGAGAGGGCGGTCGCCGCGTCCTGCTGGGATTCCGGTACGCGCAGAGTTTTGCCGACGCCGCCGAAGATCTCCTCCGTATGGGCGAGGTGGTCCTGGGTCGCGTGGCTGCCGCCGCTGATCACGGACATGCCCTCGTCCACCAGGACCGGGGTGTTCGGCATGACGCGGACGACCGGAGTGCCGGAGGCGAGGCGGGCCTCGATGAACGAGCTGGGGATGCCCGCCGCCGCGCTGACCACCAGGCGGTCGCTCGCCAAGTGAGGGGCGAGTTCGTCCAGGAGGCTGCCCATGTCCTGGGGCTTCACGGCGAGGATCAGGGTGTCGGCGCGCTGGGCGGCCTCGGCGTTGGTGACCGCGTCGACGCCGTAGCGGGTGTGGAGTTCCTTGGCGCGTTCCGGGCGGCGGGCGGTCACGAGGAGGTGTGCCGGGTGCCAGCCGGCCCGGATCATTCCGCTGAGCAGAGCCTCGCCGATCTTGCCGGTGCCGAGGACTGCGACGGTCTGGGTCATGCGGTCACCCTCCAGGTGGTGCGGGGTTCGTGACGTCATCCTCGCACCGGGGCGGTGGGGCAGGCGGGGGCGTCCGAAGGGCGGTATGGGTGGCTCTTCTTCGGTCAGGCCTGGGGGCGTTCAGTTCAGGGCCAGGCGCAGATGCACCACGTACCGCTCCTCGACCATGCCGTCCGGGAACAGCTCGCTCAGCAGGGCCCGCTCCCTGGTCATGAACGCGTTCGTCCGCTCCTCGCCGAGGACCAGGAACGCCGAGTGGCTGCCCAGGTTCGCCAGGTGGGTGGCGAGCGGGACCGTGCGGGAGTGCGGGATGCGGCGTTCCGTGAAGGTCAGGCCAGGGAGGTCGACCCAGGGGTGCTCGCCGCGTTCGGTGGGGCCGCTGCCGTTCCCGGCGGCGACCGCGCGCTGCTCCGCCGAGACGTCGACGCCGAGGTGGTCCCGGATGCGGGCGTCCTGGTCGGCGAGCCACGGCGCCGTGTGGTCGGTGATGTTCCACCAGAGGGCGAGCGCGCCGCCGGGGCGCAGCACGCGACGGGCCTCCGGGGCCGCCTTCGCCGGGTCGGTCCAGTGCCAGGCCTGGGCGTAGGTGAGGAAGTCGGCGGACGCGGTGGCCAGGGGGAGGCGGTCGCCGTCGCCGCGCACGAGGGGGATGCCGGGGTGGCTCGCGCGGAACTGGGCGGCCATGCCCCCGCCCGGCTCCACCGCCGTGACCCGCGCGCCCCGGGCGTGCAGCAGGGCGCTCGCGATGCCGGTGCCTGCCCCGATGTCGGCGACCCGGGCGTCCTTCAAGGGACGCCCGGCCAGTTCCTCCAGGGTGTCCAGGAGGAGCTGGGGGTAGGAGGGGCGGTTCGCGGCGTACTGGGCCGCCGCGGCGTTGAAGGAGTGGGCGCGGGTGGGCGGCGCGGGAGACGTCATGGGGCCGAGTCTGCCGCGCGGGGTGCGGGCGGCGGGCATATTTTCGCCGCGTGCGTCCTGCATTCGCGCGACTGCTCCCGCGACCGCTCCCTCTCCCGCCCGCTTTCGCCCCCGTCCCGCCCGATTTCGCTCCGTTTTCGCGTGCCTCCGGTTCCGCATTACTTCCGCTTCCGCGGCACTTCCGCTTCCCCGTTACTTCCGCTTCCGCGGCACTTCCGCTTCCGCGTTACTTCCGCTTCGGCTTCTTGCGGGTCGACGGGTTGCCGGTCCGGGTGGCGCGGCGGCGCTCGTACTGGGCGCGGGAGGTCTCGTACTCCGCGCGGCGCAGGCCCTCGCCCGGGGCCTCGGTGAAGGTGCGGAAGAAGTAGGCGAGCAGGGAGCCGATGAAGCCGATCGCCTTGAGACCCTGGAGGGAGCGGTCCGCGTCCGGGTCGGCGGGGCGGGCGGAGAAGCCCTCCCACGTCTTGCGGAAGGCCAGCGCGCTACAGATCGCGAACATCACCACGACCAGGACGTTCACGAACGTGCCGGTGTCGGCGAGTTGCAGCCCCTCGTAGGCGAAGCGCAGTACGAAGCACGCCGCCACCGCCGCCGCGAGCGAGCCGGCCGCCGTGCCGATCCGGCGCAGTCCGTATCCGCCGTCGTGGTCGACCCAGGTCGTGCCGTAGAAACGGATGGGCTCGGGCCGGGGACCCGCGGCTCCCGCCCCGGCGTCCCCGCCCCGCTTGCCGGCGTCGGCGCTCTCGCCCGTGTGCTCGCTCATGCTGCCGATTATCCCCGGGCGCTCCCTGGCCGGGCGCACCCCGCGCCCCGGGCGGGATCCAGGATGCTAGCCGCAGCGCTGCGCCACGTAGCCGTCACTGCCCGTCTTCACATACGCGTCCGAGACGTAGCGGCCGTTGCCGATGTTGTCCCAGATGTTCGAGGTGCCGTACGGGCCGGAGACGCGCGTGCCCGGCGTCTGGCAGTTCACCGGGACCGAGGCGCCCAGGTCCAGGGTGTCGACGATCGTGTAGTCCGTGCCGGGGCCGCTGCGTACATTCAGTTCGACGCCCGGGGCCACCGGGTAGCGGCGCGCCCCCAGCGACGCCGAGGCAGTGTTTTCGGCCGATTCCGCGGTCATGGTTGTCTCCCCCATTGGCTTCACTCTGTGTGCAACACGCAGGCTAGCAAGCCCCATCGGGACCACACCCGTCATCGACTAGGCTCCGTCGACGCGTGCGTACAACGGACACACGGGGGTCGGCCATGGCGTCGCCGCGCAGTATCGGGTTCGGGGCGCCCGGCGCCGATGATCCGGAATCCGTCGGGGCGTACCGGCTGGAATCCGTCCTCGGCTCCGGGGGCATGGGCGTGGTGCATCTGGCCACGTCTCCCTCCGGCATGCGGCTCGCCGTCAAGGTCGTACACGCCCAGCACGCCGCCGATCCGGAATTCCGGGCGCGGTTCCGCCAGGAGGTGTCGGCGGCCCGGCGGGTCAGCGGCGCCTTCACCGCGTCCGTCGTGGACGCCGACCCCGACGCCGAGCGGCCCTGGATGGCCACCGTGCACATTCCGGGGCCCACGCTCGCCCAACGGGTCAAGGACAGCGGCCCGTTGCCGGCCACCGAGGTACGCCGGCTCGGTGCCGGGCTCGCCGAGGCGCTGCGCGACATCCACCGGGCCGGGGTCGTGCACCGCGACCTGAAGCCCAGCAATGTGCTGCTCGCGGCCGACGGGCCCAAGGTCATCGACTTCGGGATCTCGCGTCCGTACGACAGTGATCTGCGGACCGAGACCGGCAAGTTGATCGGCACTCCGCCGTTCATGGCGCCCGAGCAGTTCCAGCGACCTCGGGATGTCGGGCCCGCCGCCGACGTGTTCGCGATGGGCGCGGTGCTCGTGCACGCCGCGACCGGCCGGGGGCCCTTCGACTCCGAGTCGCATTACATCGTCGCCTATCAAGTGGTGCACAACGAGCCGGACTTGGCCGGGGTGCCCGAGGATCTGGTGTCCGTCCTGCGCGGCTGTCTCGCCAAGGAACCCGGCGACCGGCCCACCCCGGACGAGCTGATGTCGGCGCTGCGGTCGGCGGCGTACGGCTCCGAGGCGTCCATCCCCACCCAGGTGTTCCGCAATCCCGTTCCGTCGGAGGGCGGGGGCGGGGGCGGGGGTGAGCGTGGAGGCGGGGGTGGTGGCGTGGGTGATGGCGGGGGCGGAACCGGCGTCGAGGGGGCCGGCGCGTTTGCGGCGGCCGCCCCCGGCTCGTCCGGACGCGTCCGGTCCAGAGGGATCCTGTCCGGCGGCGTCCTGTCCGGCGGCGTCCCCTTTTCCGGCCGGTTCCCCGGCCGGTTCCCCCGCCGCGCGCGCTGGGCCGCCGCGTCGATCGCGCTCGTCGGTGTGCTCGGCGCGGGCGCGGCCGCCGTCCGCGCGATGCCCGACGGCACGGGGACGCTGGCCGCGCCCGAACAGCACGACGCGGCCCGGTTCCGTCCCTGGCAGACCCGGCTGGAGCCGGGCGGTGCCGGCGACGGCGAGGACCGTACGGCGTTCTGCTCGGGCGGCGAGGGCGGTGGGGGCGGCGGCGCGCTGTTCTGCTCCGCGCCCGGGGTCGCGCTGGCCCGGCTCGATGCCGTCAGCGGGAAGGCGGTGTGGTCGGTGCCGGGGGCGGGCGGCCGGTCCCTTTCGGACGAGTACGCCCCGGCGGTGGCGGGCGGCGTCGTGCTGGCGCGGGCCCCGCGTCAGCCGTTGCGCGCGTACGACGCGGCGACCGGCAAGCAGGTGTGGTCCTTCGACGTGTCGGCGTACTCGGGGGTGCGTCCCGCGGGCGCGGTCGTGCTGCTCACCACGGCGGACGGGCACATCACCGCACTCAACTCCCTCACAGGCAAGGAGAAATGGCGCGCCCCGGCGGGCGGCGCGCGGTCCCAGTGGGTGGTGTCGGGGGACGGTGGCGTTGCCTATGCCGTGACGCCTTCCGCCGACGGCGCCTCGACGTCGGTGACCGCTGTCGATCCCGCGACCGGTGCCGTGCGCGGGCAGGCCCGGGCGCAGGGTCGGCTGCGGCCCGTCTCGGCGAGCGGCGGTGCGGTGTTCCTGCTGGCGACCGACGCCGGCGGCTTCACCACGGCCGTCGTGCGCCTCGACGCCGCCACGCACTCCGTCCGGCGCACCGCGCTGACGACCCCGCTCGACCAGGCGCAGGCAGGCGTCGACCAGGACACCGTCTATCTCTTCGGCGCGGGCGGGACGCTGGTGGCGGTCGACTCGGTGCGCGGCGGCGAGGCGTGGCGGCTCGACACGGGACTGGCCCGCGCGTCGCGGCCGGTCGCCTCGGGGGGCCGGGTGTATCTGACGGGTGCGGACGGACGGCTGCTCGTCTTCGACGCGCACAAGGGCGCGCTGGCCGGGCAGACCAACCCCCGGATGAACATGGGCCGTTACACCTTCACCCCGGCGCTCGCCGCGCCGCTCGCGGCCGGGGGCCGGGTGTACGCCACCTCTCCCGACGGGTCGGTCTTCGCGGTCGATCCGGGGGATGTGGGGAGTTGGTGACGCCCCGACGGAGATGACGCCCCGTCAGGACCGATCCTGACGGGCGTCATGTTCAGGTGCGCGGCAAGCGGCGGCGTCAGCCCAGCTTGGACACGTCGCGGACCGCGCCGCGGTCGGCGCTGGTGGCCATCGCGGCGTAGGCGCGCAGCGCGGCGGACACCTTGCGCTCGCGGTTCTTCGGGGCGTACACCCCGTTCAGCGCCTCACGTCGGCTCGCCAATTCGGCCTCGGGGACCAGGAGTTCGATCGTACGGTTGGGGATGTCGATCCGGACGCGGTCGCCGTCCTCGACGAGCGCGATGGTGCCGCCGGACGCGGCCTCGGGCGAGGCGTGGCCGATGGACAGGCCCGAGGTGCCGCCGGAGAAGCGGCCGTCGGTGACCAGCGCGCAGGTCTTGCCGAGGCCACGGCCCTTGAGGAACGACGTCGGGTACAGCATCTCCTGCATGCCGGGGCCGCCCTTGGGACCCTCGTAACGGATCACCACGACATCGCCGTGCGTGATCTGCTTCGTGAGGATCTTGTCGACGGCTTCTTCCTGCGACTCGCAGACGACGGCCGGGCCCTCGAAGGTCCAGATCGACTCGTCGACGCCGGCCGTCTTCACGACGCAGCCGTCCTCGGCGAGGTTGCCGCGCAGGACCGCGAGGCCGCCGTCCTTGCTGTACGCGTGCGCCGCGTCGCGGATGCAGCCTTCGGCGGCGTCGGTGTCCAGGGTGTCCCAGCGCTCGGACTGCGAGAAGGCGGTCGCCGAGCGGACGCAGCCGGGGGCCGCGTGCCACAGTTCGACGGCCTCGGGGGACGGGGAGCCTCCCCGCACGTCCCAGGCGTCCAGCCATTCCTTGATGGAGCGGGAGTGGACGGTGTGGACGTCCTCGTTGAGCAGGCCCGCGCGGTACAGCTCGCCGAGGATGGCGGGGATGCCGCCGGCGCGGTGCACGTCCTCCATGTAGTACGTACGGTTCTTGGCGACGTTCGGGGCGACCTTGGCCAGGCAGGGGACGCGGCGGCTGACGGCGTCCATGTCGCTCAGGCCGTAGTCGAGGTCGGCCTCCTGGGCGGCGGCCAGCAGGTGCAGGATCGTGTTGGTGGAGCCGCCCATCGCGATGTCCAGCGCCATGGCGTTCTCGAACGCGGCGCGGGTGGCGATGGAGCGGGGCAGGACGGAGTGGTCGTCCTGCTCGTAGTGGCGCTTGGTGATCTCGACGACCGTGCGGGCGGCGTTCTCGTACAGGGCGCGGCGGGCGGTGTGGGTGGCCAGGACCGAACCGTTGCCGGGGAGGCTCAGGCCGATCGCCTCGGTCAGGCAGTTCATGGAGTTGGCCGTGAACATGCCGGAACAGGAGCCGCAGGTCGGGCAGGCGTTCTCCTCGATACGGAGGATGTCCGCGTCGGAGATCTTGTCGTTGACCGCGTCCGAGATGGCGTCGACCAGGTCGAGCGTACGGACCGTGCCGTCGACCAGGGTCGCCTTGCCGGACTCCATCGGGCCGCCGGAGACGAAGACGGTGGGGATGTTGAGGCGCAGGGCTGCCATCAGCATGCCCGGGGTGATCTTGTCGCAGTTGGAGATGCAGATCAGGGCGTCGGCGCAGTGGGCTTCGACCATGTACTCCACGCTGTCCGCGATGAGGTCGCGGGAGGGGAGGCTGTAGAGCATGCCGCCGTGGCCCATCGCGATGCCGTCGTCCACGGCGATGGTGTTGAACTCGCGGGGCACGGCGCCGGCCTTCTGGATCGCCTCGGAGACGATCCTTCCCACGGGGGCGAGGTGGGTGTGGCCCGGCACGAACTCGGTGAAGCTGTTCGCCACGGCGATGATCGGCTTGCCGATGTCCTCGCTCGCTACACCGGAGGCTCGCATCAGGGCGCGAGCGCCTGCCATGTTGCGGCCGTGGGTGACTGTGCGGGACCTCAGCTCGGGCATCGTCGCTCGTCTCCTAGGTATGAGGGTGCTCTGGTGCTCTGGTGTGAGCCTACGCCGGGCTCCAGGATCTGGACGGGTTGTCCGGATGGCGGGACGGGGGGTTCGGCATGTGGCCCCACTGGCGGGGCGCGGGGGCGCGGGGGCGGGGCCGCTGGGGCTCCGCCCCAGACCCCGGTTCTTGGCCCCTCCCCGCCCCTTCCCCAAACCCTCCGGGGGAGAGGGAGGGATCGGGGTTGCCCGTCACCTGCGGGCCGGCTCGTGGCTGGGCGCGCAGTTCCTCGCGCCCCTTGACCACTCGGCGCGGGCCCGGGTGGCGCGGAGTCAGGGGATCAGGTTGCCCCCTGCCTGCGGGCCGGCTCGTGGCTCGGCGCGCAGTTCCTCGCGCCCCTTGACCACTCGGCGCGGGCCCGGGTGGCGCGGAGTCAGGGGATCAGGTTGCCCCCTGCCTGCGGGCCGGCTCGTGGCTCGGCGCGCAGTTCCTCGCGCCCCCGAGTATCCGGGGCCGGCCCGTGCGGGGTAGGTCAGGTTCGGTGGGCCGGTGCCGAGGCCAGGTGTAGGCGGGTGAAGGCCAGGGCCTCCGACAGGTCGGCCTCGCGTTCGGCGGCGGACATGGCGCGGCGCGTGTTGACCTCGATGACGACGTGTCCGTCGAAGCCGGTCAGGGCCAGCCGCTCCAGCAGTTCCGCGCAGGGCTGGGTGCCGCGGCCCGGCACCAGGTGCTCGTCCTTGGCCGAGCCGCGCCCGTCCGCGAGGTGGACGTGGGCGAGCCGGTCGCCCATGCGGTCGACCATGGCCATCGCGTCGGTACGGGAGGTCGCGGCGTGCGACAGGTCGACGGTGAAGTGCCGGTAGTCGTCCTTCGTCACGTCCCAGTCGGGTGCGTACGCGAGCATTTCGCGGTCCCGGTAGCGCCACGGGTACATGTTCTCAACGGCGAATCTGACGTCCGTCTCGTCGTGCATCCGCCAGATCCCGTTGACGAAGTCGCGAGAGTACTGACGCTGCCAGCGGAAGGGCGGGTGGACCACCACCGCCGACGCGCCCAGCTTCTCCGCCGCCGCCCTCGCCCTCTGGAGCTTCACCCAGGGATCGGTGGACCAGACCCGCTGGGTGATCAGCAGACACGGCGCGTGGACGGCCAGGATCGGCACCCGGTGATAGTCGGAGAGCCGCCGCAGGGCTTCGATGTCCTGGCTGACGGGGTCGGTCCAGACCATGACCTCGACGCCGTCGTAGCCCAGGCGTGCGGCGATCTCGAAGGCCGTCGCTGTCGACTCCGGATAGACCGACGCCGTGGACAGGGCGACCTTCGCATCCGGGATGCGCACCACTGGTTCTGCCACGCAGACAGCGTACGGGCCCCCGCCGCCGGGAGGGGAGGCGGTCCTGCGAGACCGACGAACGTCACACTCGCCGGTAACTCCGGGCCCGGCCCGCCCCGTGCTCGGGCAGCCCCCCGCTCACCCCGCCGGCAGATGGTCCAGGTGCCGCAGGATCACGCCCTCGCGCAGCGCCCAGGGGCAGACCTCCAGTTCGTCGACCGCGAACAGGTCCATCGCGCCCTCCGCCACCAGCGCCCCCGCGAGCAGCTGCGGCGCCCGGCCCACCGAGACTCCGGGGAGCCTGGCGCGCTGCTCGCTGGTCATGGCGGCGAGCTTGGGCACCCACTCCTCGAGGGAGGCCCGGCTCAGGGTCCGCTGCACATAGGCGCCCTCGCTGGAACGCGCGGCCCCCGCGATCCGCGCGAGCTGCTTGAACGTCTTGGACGTGGCGACCACGTGGTCGGGGCGACCCGAGCGAGCGAACTCCCCCACCGTGCCGGCGATTTGAGCCCGTACGTGCCGGCGAAGGGCCCGCACGTCGGCGGGGTCGGGCGGGTCGCCGGGCAGCCAGCCGCCGGTCAGCCGCCCCGCGCCGAGCGGCAGCGAGACCGCCGCGTCGGGCTCCTCGTCGATGCCGTACGCCACTTCGAGCGAGCCCCCGCCGATGTCGAGCAGCAGCAGCTTCCCGGCCGACCAGCCGTACCAGCGGCGCGCCGCGAGGAAGGTGAGCCGCGCCTCCTCCTCGCCGGACAGCACGCCCAGATCCACGCCGGTCTCCTCGCGGACGCGGGCGGTGACGAGGTCGGCGTTGCTGGCCTCGCGCACGGCGGAGGTCGCGAAGGGGAGCAGTTCCTGGACGCCCTTGTCCTCGGCGGCGAGCAGGGCCTCGCCGATCGTGGCGACGAGCCGGTCGATGCCCTCGGGTCCGATGGCGCCGCCCTCGTCGAGGAGTTCGGCCAGGCGCAGCTCGGCCTTGTGCGAGTGCGCGGGCAGCGGCGCGGCACCGGCGTGCGCGTCCACCACCAGCAGATGAACCGTGTTCGACCCCACATCGAGGACTCCGAGTCTCATGGACCGAACGCTACTGCGCCTGCACGGACGCCCTCGGACATACGCTTGAGGGGTGCCAGAGACGAAAAAGGCGAAGCCGGGCAAAGCCAAAGCCCCGAAGAACCCCGCGAAGCTGTCGCGGGGCGAGCAGATGAGGGCCCAGGACGAGCAGGGACTGGACTTCCCGCGTGCCTGGGTCGAATTCCCCGACCCCGCCGACGACGAGCAGGTCTTCCGCTGCGACCTGACGTGGCTCACCTCACGGTGGACCTGCGTCTTCGGCAGCGGCTGCCAGGGCATCGAGGCGGGCCGGGCCGACGACGGCTGCTGCACGCTCGGCGCCCACTTCTCCGACGAGGACGACGAGAAGCGCGTGGCCGGGCATGTGGCGCGGCTCACTCCCGAGCTGTGGCAGTTCCACGGCATCGGCACCGAGACGGGCTGGATCCAGACCGACGAGGACGGCGACCGCCAGACCCGCCGCTGGCAGGGCTCGTGCATCTTCCAGAACCGGCCGGGGTTCGCGGGCGGCATGGGCTGCTCGCTGCACATCCTCGCCCTCAAGGAGGGCAAGGAGCCGCTGGAGACCAAGCCGGACGTCTGCTGGCAGCTGCCGGTGCGCAGGACGTACGACTGGATCGAGCGGCCCGACGACACCAAGGTGCTCCAGGTCTCCATCGGCGAGTACGACCGGCGCGGCTGGGGTCCCGGCGGTCACGACCTGCACTGGTGGTGCACGTCGGCGACGTCGGCCCATGGCGCGGGCGAGCCGGTGTACGTCACGTACCGCCCGGAGCTGACCGAGCTGATGGGCCCTGCGGCGTACGCCGTCCTGGTCGAGCAGTGCGAGGCGCGGCTCGCCTCGCAGCTTCCGCTGGTCGCGCCGCACCCGGCTGACCCCAAGCGGTAACTCCCGTTCGAGGCAGGCCCGTTCAGCTGCTCGGTGTGGCTGACGGCGGGGTCTGGGTGGGGGTGGCCGAGGGCGGAGCCTTGGTGGGGGTGGGGGTGGGGCTCGGTGGTGTCGCGGTCGGCGTGGGGGTCGGGCTGCCCGTCCCTGTGGGGTGGGTGGGGGGCGCGCTGGATCCGGGCGGGCCGGGGTGGCCGGTGCTGCCCGGGTCGCCGGGGCCGCCCGGGTCGGGCGAGGACGGTGTCACGACGGGCGTGCCGTCGCCGCTGATGCGGACCGTCGCGCCCGTGGGGGCCACTTCGACCCGCGCCGACCAGGCGTGGTGCGGTTCGCTGCCGCGATCGACGCGGATGTAGACGGTGACGGTTGCGCCCGGGGCCAGCCTGCCCGCGCTCTGGCTGAACACGAGCCAGCCCGCCCGGGCGCGCAGCGACCAGTCGACCGGCGCGCCGCCCGTCGAGGTCAGGGTCAGGACGGTGGTGTCGCCCGCCGAACTCGCCGCGACCGCGAGTCTGGCCGGGCCATCGGGGGCGGTGGTGGGGCTGATGACCTCGACCGAGACGTCGGGGGTGCGGCTGCCGGCGGTGAAGCGGGTGTCGGGGGCGTTGCGCGCGTTGCCCGCGTTCTCGTAGCGGTCGGCGGGGCGGCCGGTGAGCCCGGCGGGGTTGTCGGCCTCGCTGGCGGTGACCTTCGCGCCGCCCTCCGGTTCGCCGGTCGAGGGGGCGCCCCGGTAGGCGGCCCAGAGCGCGAAGACGGGGGCCGCGACGACGGTCGCTACGACGGTGGTGGTCACCGCCCGCGCCCGCAGCCGGTCGCGCCGGGCGGCCCGGTCCTTGGGGTCCATCGGGAACCCGGCGCGGTCGAAGCGCGGGGCGCCGCCGCGCGCCCGTGGCACGTGCAGCATCGCGGCCTGTGCGGCGGCCCTGGGCGCCTCGGCCAGCGGCAGCGCGGCCGGCGTGACCGTCGAGCCGGGCCAGGGTCCGTCGGCGCCCGCGCGTTCGGCGGCGCGGCGGCAGCGGGGGCAGTCGTCGACGTGGCGCACCAGTTCGCGGCGGAGCGCGGCCGACAGCAACACCTCGTGGTCCCCGGTGAGTTGGGCGACGGCGGGGCAGCCGCCCATCTCGACGACGGCGAGGGCGGCCCGGGTCCGCTCGACCTCGCAGGCGCCCGCCGCGAGCAGTTCGCGCGCGGCCGGGTAGTTCATGCCGAGCACCGAGGCGACCTCGCGGGCGCCGAGCTGGTGGCGGACCGCGAGTTCCAGTGCTTCTCGCTGCTCGGGCGTGGTGCCGGCCGCCTCGGGCCAGGCGAGCAGGGCCAGTTCACGGCGGCGGCGCTCCCGCTCCTGCTCGGGGACCTCCACGGCCGGCGTCTCCTCGGTGGTGCGGCCGGTGTGGGCGCCCTGCCGATTGCGCCTGCGCTCTGTGAGCTTGCGCAGACAGGCCCAGCGGGCGAGCGCGTACAGCCACGCCCGGCGCTCGGCCTCGCCCGCCGGGCAACGCGCGTACTGGCGCTCGGAGACGGCCAGCAGGTCACCGAGGGCGGCGGTCGCCTCGTCGTGGTCGCACAGGACAGAGAGGCAGTACGTGAACAGACCGTCGAGGTAGGCCTCGTACCGCGCGGGCGGGCGCTGGGCCAACGTACGGGGCGCACGGCGCTGCGCCCGGTTTGCGCCGGTGTTGTGCGCTGGTTGATCCAGTCTGCTGCTCGTCACGCGTGCGACCGTAGGGGCAGCATGAAGGGTTCTTCGTACCGGTTGAGCACTTTTAATCCTTACGGGTGAACGTATCCCTCAAAAGGGGACAGGAATCGGGAATTCCGCAGCATTTGGCGGCAGATCCCTCACGCAGGGCGCAAACGAGCGCAGGCGGGCGGGGTGACGCTCCCCCGGCCCGTGCGACGGCCCCCGCGGCCGCCCCGGCTGCGTTGGCTGCGTTGGCTGCGTTGGCTGCGTTGGCTGCGTTGGCTGCGTTGGCTGCGTTGTCAGTGGGTCCCTATACGGTGACGCCATGGCTGCCCGTACGAAATCCGCGAAGGACCGGCCGTCCTACCGCTGCACCGAATGCGGCTGGACCACCGCCAAGTGGCTCGGCCGTTGCCCCGAGTGCCAGGCGTGGGGGACGGTCGAGGAGTACGGCGCGCCCGCGGTGCGCACCACGGCGGCCGGCCGGGTCTCCACGGCCGCGCTCCCCATCGGACAGGTGGACGGCCGCCAGGCGACCGCACGCAGCACCGGTGTGGACGAGCTCGACCGGGTGCTCGGCGGCGGTCTCGTGCCCGGCGCGGTCGTGCTGCTCGCGGGCGAGCCCGGCGTCGGCAAGTCCACGCTGCTGCTTGACGTGGCGGCCAAGGCGGCGAGCGAGGACCACCGCACGCTCTACATCACGGGCGAGGAGTCGGCGAGCCAGGTCAGGATGCGCGCCGACCGCATCAAGGCCATCGACGACCACCTCTATCTGGCCGCCGAGACCGACCTGTCCGCCGTGCTCGGCCACCTCGACGCGGTCAAGCCCTCCCTGCTCGTGCTCGACTCCGTGCAGACCGTCGCCTCACCCGAGATCGATGGCGCGCCCGGCGGGATGGCCCAGGTCCGCGAGGTCGCGGGCGCGCTGATCCGCGCCTCCAAGGAGCGCGGCATGTCCACGCTCCTGGTCGGCCATGTCACCAAGGACGGCGCGATCGCGGGCCCCCGCCTGCTGGAGCACCTGGTGGACGTGGTGCTGTCCTTCGAAGGCGACCGGCACGCGCGCCTGCGTCTGGTGCGGGGGGTCAAGAACCGCTACGGCGCGACGGACGAGGTCGGCTGCTTCGAGCTGCACGACGAGGGCATCATCGGACTCGCCGACCCCAGCGGCCTGTTCCTGACCCGGCGCGACGTGGCGGTGCCGGGCACCTGTCTGACCGTCACCCTGGAAGGCCGGCGCCCGCTGGTCGCCGAGGTGCAGGCGCTCACAGTCGACTCCCAGATCCCCTCACCGCGCCGCACGACCTCGGGTCTTGAGACTTCACGCGTCTCGATGATGCTGGCCGTGCTCGAACAGCGCGGCCGCATCACCGCGCTCGGCAAGCGCGACATCTACAGCGCGACGGTGGGCGGGGTGAAGCTCTCCGAGCCCGCCGCCGACCTCGCGATCGCGCTGGCGCTGGCGTCGGCCGCGAGCGACACCCCGCTGCCGAAGAATCTGGTCGCGATCGGCGAGGTGGGCCTCGCGGGCGAGGTCAGAAGGGTCACCGGCGTCCAGCGCAGACTGGCCGAGGCGCACCGGCTCGGCTTCACGCACGCCCTGGTGCCGAGCGACCCGGGCAGGGTCCCCGCCGGTATGAAGGTCACGGAAGTCGCCGACATGGGGGACGCGCTGCGGGTGCTCCCCCGTGGACGTCGCGCACAGGCCCCACGGGAGGAGTAGCCGCGCCGGTAGACTTTGCCCTGGTCTCGCCCGTCCGTACGAGCAGTACGCGAGCAGTACGCGCCGTATGAGCAACACCGGAGGAGTGCAGTGGCAGCCAACGACCGGGCATCATCACCCGGAAAGTCCGGCGCGGGCTCCGGTAACGAAGGACTGATGCGCGCCGCGCTCAGTGCCGTCGCGCCCGGCACCGCGCTCCGCGACGGCCTGGAGCGCATCCTGCGCGGCAACACCGGCGGTCTCATCGTGCTCGGCCTCGACAAGACCGTCGACTCGATGTGCACGGGCGGTTTCGTCCTGGACGTCGAGTTCGCGGCGACGCGGCTGCGCGAGCTGTGCAAGCTCGATGGCGCGCTGGTCCTTGACAAGGACATCACCAAGATCCACCGGGCCGGTGTGCAGCTCGTGCCGGACGCGGACATCCCCACCGATGAGACCGGCACCCGGCACCGCACGGCGGACCGGGTCTCCAAGCAGTGCAACTACCCCGTGGTGTCGGTCAGCCAGTCCATGCGGCTGATCGCGCTGTACGTAAACGGGGAGCGCCGGGTCCTGGAGGAGTCGGCGGCGATCCTGTCCCGCGCGAACCAGGCGCTGGCGACCCTGGAGCGGTACAAGCTCCGCCTGGACGAGGTGGCCGGCACGCTCTCCGCGCTGGAGATCGAGGACCTGGTGACGGTCCGGGACGTGACGGCGGTGGCCCAGCGTCTGGAGATGGTGCGGCGCATCGCGACCGAGATCGCGGAGTACGTGGTGGAGCTCGGCACGGACGGGCGGCTGCTCTCGCTCCAGCTGGACGAACTGATCGCCGGGGTCGAGCCCGAGCGGGAGCTGGTCGTACGGGACTACGTGCCCGAGCCCACGCCCAAGCGGTCGCGGACGGTGGACGAGGCGCTGCGCGAGCTCAACGACCTCACGCACGCGGAACTGCTCGAACTGCCCATAGTTGCACGGGCGTTGGGCTACAGCGGCTCGCCCGAGACGCTGGACTCTGCGGTGTCCCCGCGGGGGTACCGGCTGCTCGCGAAGGTGCCGCGGCTGCCGGGGGCGATCATCGAGCGGCTGGTCGAGCACTTCGGGGGGTTGCAGAAGCTGCTGGCCGCGTCCGTGGACGATCTTCAGACCGTCGACGGGGTCGGGGAGGCGCGGGCCCGGAGCGTCCGGGAAGGCCTGTCCCGCCTGGCCGAATCCTCCATCCTGGAGCGCTACGTATAGCTCCGCAGGGGAGGCGCGCATTGACCACCCGGGCCAACACCAGCCCCGCCAGGGGCGCCGGGAACTGCGCGCCCAGCCACCCACGGCCCGCAGCCGGGACTCCTGGGGCTCCGCCCCAGACCCCGTTCGGCCTTAAGGGCCCCTCGTCCTCAATCGCCGGACAGGCTGAGGTTGCCCGTGCAGGCCAGCACAAGCCCCGCCAGGGGCGCGGGGAACTGCGCGCTCAGCCACGCACGGCCCGCAGCCAGGGCCCCTGGGGCTCCGCCCCAGACCCCGATCGCGCTGAACGCGCTCGTCCTCAAACGCCGGACAGGCTGAGGATGCCTCAGTATGAGCCCCGCCAAGGGGCGCGGGGAACTGCGCGACCAGCCACGCGCGGTCCGCAGCCGGGGTTCCCGGGGGCATCCCGGATGGGCTGAGGATGCCCGTGCGGGCCAGCGCCGGGTAGTCAGGGGCGCGGGGAACTGCGCACCCGCACCCGGCCCGCGCCCCGGGGCTAGTCCTTGGCCAGGGCGAAGGAGGCTCGGGCTACGGGGAGGCCGGGGACGTGGGCCTCCACCAGGTACGTGCCGGGCCCCACCACCCCACCGGAGGGCGTCGCACAGCCCGGCACGGACGTGGACCGGTCCCACTCGACCGTATGCGTGATCGACGCGGCACCCGGCACCTGGAAGAACGCCCCGGAGTCACCCGCCGCACAGTCCTGCGTGGACCACACCCGGTCGTTGCCGGCGGACGTCACCGTCACCACCGCCTCCTTGGGCCCGAGATCCGCCTTGCACGCCGACGACGCGTTGTTCTTGAGCACGACCTCGATGCGCGGCTTCTCCCCCGGCTCGTAGGACGTCTTGGTGCTGCGCAGGGTCAAGGTCAGCGCCCCCGGCGCACAGGTCGGCACACTCGACCCGGCCGGCACCCGGACCCCCGCACCGCCGCCGCCTCCGCCCGAACTCCCGCCGCCAGAACCGGAGTCGGACCCCGGCGCGCCGCCCGAACCCGTACCCGCACCGCCGTCAGCGGAGTTGCCGCCACCGGAACCGCCCGAACCGCCCGAGCCCCCGGAACCGCCGGAGCCGCCCGAACCGCTCGACTGGTCGCGGCCACCCGGCGCGGTGCTGATGGCGGGGCCCGAGCCCGAGGGGCCCGGGGTGATCGAATGCGTGGGATCGGGGCCCTTGTTGGTGCCGCTCCCCTTGTTCCCGCTGCCGCCCCCGGAGGTGACGGCCCACAGCACAAGGACGGCGAGCAACGCGATCAAGGACAGCGCGACTGCCCTCCGTCGCCAGTAGATGGAGGAGGGAAGCGGCCCGACCGGATTGCGCAGTGATCCCACGCACCGAACCTTACGAGAGATCGGCGCCAACTCCGGCCCCACCCGCCGCCACTGTGGGCAAGTTTTGCGGATCATCATCCCGGAGGAGGGTTTCCGCAACCCGGGGGCGGTTAGCTCGCGCTTCCCGGGCGGCGGCAGCGGCCGTCCGCGCGGCACCTTCCGGCCGCCCACCGGTCATCGAGTGGTCGGCTCGCGGTCGCCCCTCCGTCATCATTCATACTGTCCGTCACCATGGATAGTGAGCTCTACCGCAACATCACCGACTTCGCCCACGACATGCCGTCCTGGGTGCGGAGCTTCGTCGAGGTCTGGACGGAGCTCGGCCTGCTGCTGTTCGGCGTGCTGTTCGTCTGCGCCTGGTGGCGGGCGCGGCGCCGGGACACCACGTCGTTCGCCCTGGCCCTGCTGGCGCCGCTCGCGACGGCGGCCGCCTACCTGTGCAGCGAGGTGATGAAGTCGCTGATCGACGAGGAGCGGCCCTGCCGGGCCGTGGCGGGCGCGGCGACCTCGCTGATCGCCTGCCCCGCCCACGGCGACTGGTCCTTCCCCTCCAACCACGCCACCATCGCCGGCGCCGCCGCCGTCGCCCTCGCGCTCGCCTGGTCGCGGATCTGGCTGCTCACCGTGCCGATGGCGCTCGCGATGGCGTTCTCACGGGTCTTCGTCGGGGTGCACTACCCGCACGACGTGGCGGCCGGTCTCGTGCTCGGCTCCCTCATCGCGCTGCTCGTCGTGAAGGCGGGCGCGCGCCCGGCGCGGGCCCTGGCCGAGTCGATGCGTACGAGTGACATCGCGGCGGCCGCCTGGTTCACGGGCCCCGGCGCACGCCCGCATGCCCGGCAGCACGCACGCCGCTGAGGAACGCCGCGCGCCCCCTTTACCGGCCGGTCGTGCCAGGATCGGATCTGCGATGAACATTCTGCCGACGACGCCCCCCGTGTCCACCGTGTCCGCGAACGAGACGACCGAGCCCGCCGTCCTCCACGAATCCGTCATCGGATGGTTCGGCGAGCACGCTCGCGACCTGCCCTGGCGACGCCCCGAAGCGGGCGCCTGGGGCGTGATGGTCAGCGAGTTCATGCTCCAGCAGACCCCCGTCAGCCGGGTCCTGCCGGTGTACGAGCAGTGGCTGGCGCGCTGGCCGCGCCCGGCCGACCTGGCCGCAGAGGCTCCCGGCGAGGCGGTGCGCGCCTGGGGCCGGCTCGGCTACCCGCGCCGCGCGCTGCGCCTGCACGGCGCCGCCCTCGCCATAACGGAACGCCACGGCGGCGACGTACCGGCCGATCACGGCCAGCTCCTCGCGCTGCCCGGCATCGGCGAGTACACGGCGGCCGCGGTCGCCTCCTTCGCGTACGGCCAGCGCCACCCCGTCCTTGACACCAACGTGCGCCGGGTCTTCGCGCGCGCGGTGACCGGCACGCAGTACCCGCCGACCGCGACCACCGCGGCCGAGCGCCGCCTGGCCCGGGCGCTGCTGCCCGAGGACGACGTCACCGCGGCGCGCTGGGCGGCCGCGTCCATGGAGCTGGGCGCGCTGGTGTGCACGGCCAAGAACGAGACGTGCGGGCGCTGCCCGATCGCCGACCGGTGCGCCTGGCGGCTGGCCGGCAAACCCGCGCACCAGGGCCCGGCGCGGCGCGGCCAGACGTACGCGGGCACGGACCGTCAGGTGCGCGGCCGCCTCCTCGCGGTCCTGCGGGATGCCACCGCCCGTGTGCCGCAGGCGGCGCTGGACGCGGTGTGGCCCGAGCCGGTCCAGCGGGCCCGCGCGCTGGACGGCCTGGTCTCCGACGGTCTCGTGGAGCCCCTTGAGGGCGGCTTCTACCGGCTGCCGCAGTCCTGAACCCCCGCTCCCCGGGCTCGTGTTGGGCGCCGGCCGGCCCCGCCCGTACGGCGTCGGCGCCCGGCGCCGTACGGGCGGCCGCAGGCCTCGACACCGTTGTCGACAGCGTTGTCCATATGCACCTCTAAGACCCAGAAGAGCCGCGTTACCCCTGGAAAGCGGCGGTAAACCTCCGCTGTTACACAACCGATGGCTCTCCGTGCGTCGGCCGACGGCTGCTCCGCACAGGCCCGTGACAGACGCTCCGTAGCTTCATTCCCGTAAGCGACCAGCAGGACGAGCGGGACCAGCTCACGGGGACGACGGAGGCGGTTGGGTATGGCGCAGGGCGAGGTGCTTGAGTTCGAGGAGTACGTACGCACCCGGCAGGACGCGCTGCTGCGCAGTGCCCGGCGGCTGGTTCCCGACCCGGTGGACGCGCAGGACCTCCTCCAGACCGCGCTGGCCCGCACCTACGGGCGCTGGGACGGCATCGCGGACAAGACCCTGGCCGACGCCTATCTGCGCCGCGTCATGATCAACACGCGGACCGAGTGGTGGCGGGCCCGCAAGCTCGAAGAGGTCCCGACCGAGCAGCTGCCCGACGCCCGCGTCGAGGACGGTTCCGAGCAGCGCGCCGACCGCGCCCTCCTCATGGACGTCCTGAAGGTCCTCGCCCCCAAGCAGCGCAGCGTCGTCGTGCTGCGACACTGGGAGCAGATGAGCACCGAGGAGACGGCCGCGGCGCTCGGCATGTCGGCCGGCACGGTCAAGAGCACGCTGCACCGGGCGCTGGCCCGGCTCCGCCAGGAGCTGGAGAGCCGCGAGCTCGACTTCCGCGCCCTTGAGCACGGCGGCGCGGGCGAGGTAAAGGGGCGGGAGCGGTGCGCGGCCTGAACAGGCACAGGGGGAGCGCTCTTTCGGCGGGGACCACGGCACTGGCCGGGATCTCCGCCCTCGGGCTGTTCATGACCGGCTGTTCCACGGGCGGCACCGGCACCCGCGACGAGGGTGAGGCCGCCCAGCCCGACAAGGCCGCCCACGCCACGCCGTCACCGACCGCGTCCTCGCCCGCCCCGTTCAAGAAGGTCGACCCGGTGCGGCTCCTGAAGGCCGACCCGAAGGTCAGCGCCCGGGTGAAGGCGCAGCTCAAGCCCTGCACCAAGGACGAGTACCCCATCGACGTGACCTACGGGCACCTGACGGGGCCGACCGGGCAGGACGTCATCGTCAACGTCATGAACTGCGCCGACGCGGTGGGCCTCGGCGCCTATGTGTACCGGGCGTCGGGCACCGCCTACGACAACATCTTCACCGCCGAGGAGACCCCCGTGTACGCCGAGATCGACCGGGGCGACCTGGTGGTGACCCGGCAGATGTACGCGCCGGGTGACAAGCCGGCGTTCGCGTCGAGCGAGGTCGTCACCACATATCACTGGTCGGGCGGCGTGAGCGGTAAGTTCGCCCAGCAGAGCCAGGTGGAGAACGACTACAGCAAGGCGGTCGACGGGAACGGGACCAGCGCGCCCGTGCCCGCCTCCCCCTGACCGGGCGGGCGGCGCCGGCCGGTGAGCGGCGCGGCCGGCATACCGCAGACTGGGTAGGGCGCCCGGGCCCGGCCCGGGTGCCGCACGAGACCGCCGGAGATCGGGGAGAGCAGCGCGATGGCCGAGACCCATGTCCTGTTCGTCGAGGACGACGACGTCATCCGTGAGGCCACCCAGCTCGCCCTTGAACGGGACGGCTTCACCGTGACCGCCATGCCCGACGGGCTCCTTGGCCTTGAGGCCTTCCGCGCCGACCGGCCGGACATCGCGCTGCTCGACGTGATGCTGCCGGGTCTTGACGGGGTCAGCCTGTGCCGCCGGATCCGTGACGAGTCGACCGTGCCGGTCATCATGCTCTCCGCGCGCGCCGACTCCATCGACGTGGTGCTCGGCCTGGAGGCCGGCGCGGACGACTACGTCACCAAACCCTTCGACGGCGCGGTCCTGGTCGCCCGGATCCGGGCCGTGCTGCGCCGCTTCGGCCACGCGGGCGGGCCCGGATCCGCCGCCGAGACCTCGGACACCGAGTCCGACGGCGGGGTACTCGCGTTCGGCGACATCGAGATCGACACCGAGGGCATGGAGGTCCGCAAGCGCGGTGAGACCGTCGCCCTGACGCCGACCGAGATGCGGCTGCTGCTGGAGTTCTCCTCGGCGCCCGGCACGGTCCTGTCCCGCGACAAGCTCCTTGAGCGGGTGTGGGACTACGGCTGGGGCGGCGACACCCGGGTCGTGGACGTGCACGTACAGCGGCTGCGGACCAAGATCGGGCAGGACCGGATCGAGACCGTCCGTGGCTTCGGCTACAAGTTGAAGGCATGAGGGACAGATGAGGCGCCCCGCCCCGCGCACCGGCGTTCGCGCGCAGTGTCCCCCGGGGGACGACCCCCGGATCCCCGGCCGCCGCCACGCCGAAGCCGAACAGGACCACGTCGTATGAGGCGCCCCGCCCTGCGCACCGGCGTCCGCTGGAAGATCAGCATCGCCATCACCGCGGTCGGCGCGCTCACCGTGATGGCGCTGAGCCTCGTCGTGCACAACGCCGCCCGTGTCTCGATGCTCGACAACGCCCGCGACGTGCAGATGGAACGGCTCAACTTCGCGCAGAACTACTACGAGACCAGCAACAAGCGGGTCCGCTTCGGCACCAAGCTGAACGATCCCGGGCTCCCGCCCGCCCTGAAGACCAAGGCCCTCCAGGGGCGCAAGGTCTCCTCGGTGCAGGAGCGCGGCAGCGGGCCGCCCGACATCTGGGCGGCCGTCCCGGTGGGCAACGGCGACGTCCTGTCGCTGCACTCCACGTTCACCGACCGCAGCTCCAACGTGATGGCCGACCTCGACCGCGCCCTCGTCATCGGTTCGGTCGCGGTCGTCTTCGGCGGCTGCGCGCTGGGCATCCTGATCGGCGGCCAGATCTCCCGCCGCCTGCGCAAGGCGGCCGACGCCGCGGGCAAGGTCGCCGAGGGCAACACCGAGGTACGGGTGCGGGACGCCATCGGCGGTTTCGTACGCGACGAGACGGACGAACTCGCCCGCGCCGTGGACGCGTTGACCGACGCCCTCCAGGAGCGCATCGAGGCCGAGCGCCGGGTCACCGCGGACATCGCGCACGAGCTGCGCACCCCCGTCACCGGCCTGCTGACCGCCGCCGAGCTGCTGCCGCCCGGGCGCCCCACCGAACTGGTGCGCAACCGGGCGCAGGCCATGCGCACCCTGGTCGAGGACGTCCTTGAGGTCGCCCGGCTCGACAGCGCTTCCGAGCGGGCTGAGTTGCAGGACATCGCGCTCGGTGAGTTCGTCAGCAGGCGCGTCGCCGCGTTCGATCCCGAGGCGCGGGTCACTGTCGTGCACGAGTCGTGGGTCAGCACCGACCCGCGCCGCCTCGAACGCATCCTGGGCAACCTCCTGGGCAACGCGGCCAAGCACGGCGGGGGTCCGGTCGAGGTCACCGTCGAGGGCCGGGTCGTACGCGTCCGCGATCACGGGCCCGGGTTTCCCGAGGCGCTGCTGCGGGACGGGCCGAGCCGGTTCCGCACCGGGTCGAGCGACCGGTCGGGCAACGGGCACGGCCTGGGTCTGACGATCGCGGCGGGCCAGGCGAAGGTGCTCGGCGCCCGGCTGACCTTCCGCAACGTGGCCCCCGACGGTGCCGCCGGGGGCGCGGGCGGGGCGATCGCGGTGCTCTGGCTCCCCGAACACGCGCCGACCAACACGGGCTCCTTCCCCATCCAGCCCCCGACCAGGGGCGCACGCCGGACGTAGGCCCCGCCGGCCTTGGCCGAACGGCGTCAGCCCGCGCGGCCCGGAAGCATGGCCAGGGCCCGGGAGCGCTGGGCGACGAGGTCGTCGTAGGTGCCCTCGCGCTCGGCCCAGCGGTGCGTCAGGACCTTCTCCACCAGGATCTCGCGGGGGGTGGGGTCCTGCGCGAGCAGCCGCATGACCTCGGTGGCGAAGGCGTCGAGCGGCAGCGCGTGCGGGTTCACCTGTTCCTGTCCTGCCGTGGCGACGGCCGGGGGGACGAGCTCGACGACGCCGACGCCGGTGCCGTCGAGCTGCGCGCGCAGCGCCTCCGAGTAGGCGTGTACGGCGGCCTTCGACGCGGCGTAGCTGGGCATGGGCGGGAACGGCAGGAAGGCGATTCCCGAGGTGACGGTGATGAAGGTGCCGGCGCCCCGCTGGATGAGGTGGGGGGTGAAGGCGTCGATGACCCGGATGGTGCCGAGCAGGTTGGTGTCGATCGTCGCCGCCGCCGCCCCGAAGTGCGCGGGGTCGCGCAGGTCCTCCAGCGGCATGACCCCGGCCATGGTCACCACGGTGTCGAGCTCGGGGTGGCGGGCGAGGACGGCGTCGCGGAAGGACGCGACGGAGGCGCTGTCCGTGACGTCGACATCGAAGGTGGTCAGACCTTCCGCGGCGAGTTCCGCGAGCGCCTCCGGGTTGCGCCCGCCCGCGGACACGACGCTGCCGGCCGCGGCGAACCGGCGGGCCAGCTCCCGCCCGATACCCGAGGTCGCGCCGACGATGAGAACGGTGCGGTGGGAGAGATCCATGAGATCTGCCCTTCAGTCCAGGGCGCCGACGGCGATCGAGCCACGGCGCGGACAAGGATGTCCGCTGTCTCTTGCGGCAGCAGACAGCGGTTGTCCTCTGTCCCTCGCACGCCAGACAGCGAGATCCTCTGTCCCTTGCGAAACGGTGTCACCGCAGTCTTGACGGCAGGCGCGCGGCGAGGCAGGGCCCTCGTCTTCCCTGGTCCTGCCAGGGCCCCCTTGGCGCCCCGGGCGCCGGATTACTGTGTCGGCATGAAGGCTGAGGAATCCGGCAACCCGCTCGGCGGCTACCTCCGTGCCCGGCGGGCGCTGGTCTCCCCGGCACAGGCGGGGCTCCCGCCCGGCGGCAACCGCCGCGTGCCCGGGCTGCGCCGTGAGGAAGTCGCCTTGCTGGCCGGGATCAGTCCCGACTACTACCTGCGTCTGGAGCGGGGCCGCGACAAGAACCCCTCGGCCCAGGTGCTCGCCTCGCTCGCGCGTGTCCTGCGGCTCGACGACGTCGAGCGCACGTATCTGCTGGGACTCGCGGCGGCCCGCCCCAGGGCGCCACGCCGCAAGCGGCCCGAGCACGTGCCGGCGCGGGTGCACGAACTGCTCGCCCACCTTCAGCTCCCCGCGTTCGTCGAGGGGCGCGCGTTCGATGTCCTGGCCTCCAACCCCCTGGCCGTCGCGCTCTCCCCCCGGCTGCGGCCCGGCTTCAACCGGCTGCGCTCCCTCCTCCTCGACCCCGAGGAGCAGGCCTTCCACCAGGACTGGACCAGGGCGACCGCCGATTTCGTCGCCGCCCTGCGCACCACCATCGGGGACGACACCGACAACCCACGGTTCGTCGAACTCGTCGGAGAACTCGCCCTGTCCAGTCAGCGCTTCCGCACCCTGTGGGCCCGCCATGACGTGCGGAGTCTCGACGGAGGCACGGTCACGGTGCATCACCCCGTCGTCGGGGAACTGCGCCTGCACCGCGACAAACTCCCCATCGACGACGTCATCCTTGTCCTTTACTACCCGGACAAGGGCAGCGACAGCGACGAGAAGCTGCGCCTCCTGGCCGCGCTCGTGCCCTCCGAGCCCACGGGCGTGGCCGACGACCGGGTCACCGACGCCCCGCCCCCGAAGGCACCCTGACCAACCCGCGCCGTCCCTGGGCCCGGGCGGCCGCGAGACCGGGCCGCCGCGAGACCGGGCGGCGAAAACACCCCCGCCCCCGACCGCGTCGCGCGGAAGGGGGCGGGGGTGTCCGGGCAGCCGGCCGGGTCAGAGAGCCGGCTCCGCGAGAGGAGCGTCGCCCTGGTCCTTGGCCGGCGTCGGCGCGGCGCCCCGCAGCGGCACCTCCTTGACGAAGAGCGCCATCACGAACAGCGCCACCGCGACGATCGAACCGACCAGGAACGTGCCGTGCGTGCCGGAGGAGACGGCGTACTGGTACGCCTCGCGGACCGGCGCCGGCAGCTTCAGCAGGCTCGCGTGGTCCAGCTGCGCGGAGGCCAGGTTCCCGGCCCCCGAGGACGCCGCCGCACCGAGCCGGTGCTTCATCTCGTCCCCCACCCGGTTGGTGAAGATCGCGCCCATGATCGAGACGCCGAAGGACGAGCCGAGCGTACGGAAGAGGGTCGTGGAGGACGAGGCGACGCCCATGTCCTTCATCTCGACGCTGTTCTGCGCGACCAGCATCGTGATCTGCATCAGGAAGCCCATGCCCGCGCCGAGCACCGCCATGTAGACGCCGGACATGAGCCGGGTCGTGGTGGTGTCCATCGTGGAGAGGAGGAACAGGCCGATCACGACGAGCGCGCCGCCCAGAATCGGGAAGATCTTGTACTTGCCGCTGCTGGTGGTGACCCGGCCCGCGATCAGCGAGACGGCCATCATCGAGAGCAGCATCGGCAGCAGCAGCAGACCGGAGTTGGTGGCGGAGGCACCCTGCACGGACTGCTGGTACAGCGGCAGGAAGAGCATCGCGCCGAACATCACGAAGCCGGTGAGGAAGCCGATCGAGGACATCAGCGAGAAGTTGCGGTTGCGGAAGATGTGCAGCGGCACGATCGGCTCGGCGGCGTGCTTCTCGACGAAGAGGAAGCCGATGATGGCGGCCACGCCGAGCGCGATGAGCTCCATGATGATCGCGGAGTCCCAGGCGTACTGCTGGCCGCCCCAGGTGGTGACCAGGACGATCGAGGTGATGCCGACGGTCAGCAGGAGGGTGCCGAGGTAGTCGATCCGGCCGCGGGAGCGCTTCTTGGGCAGGTGCAGCACGGCGGTGACCATGGCGAGCGCGACCGCGCCCAGCGGGATGTTGATGTAGAAGGTCCAGCGCCAGCCGAGGTGGTCGGTGATGGCGCCGCCGACCAGCGGACCGCCGATCATGGCGAGCGCCATGACGCCGGCCATCATGCCCTGGTACTTGCCGCGCTCGCGGGGCGGGATGAGGTCACCGATGATCGCCATGACGCCGACCATGAGGCCGCCGGCGCCCAGGCCCTGGATCGCGCGGAAGCCGATGAGCTGGGTCATGTCCTGGGACATGCCGCTGAGCGCGGAGCCGGCCAGGAAGATCACTATGGACGTGAGGAACGCGCCCTTGCGCCCGTACATGTCGCCGAGCTTGCCCCAGATCGGGGTGGAGGCTGCGGTGGCCAGGGTGTAGGCGGTCACCACCCAGGACAGATGCTCCAGGCCGCCGAGTTCGCCCACGATCGTCGGCATCGCCGTGTTCACGATCATGTTGTCGAGCATCGCGAGCAGCATCGCGATCATGAGCGCGAGCAGCACGACCCGTACGCTGCGCGGCTGTGGTCCTTCGGGCGCCTCCGCCTCCGCCACCCGCTCCTGAGATATCCCCGTCGCCATCGTCCCCAACTCCCTGAAGCCTGCTGTCCACCGTGCGGGTCACTTACTTGCCGCCCGGCTAGTTCCCACTACACTGGGGAAGGTAGACCCTAACTAGCCGGGCGTCAAGCAAGTTAATGATGAACCGGCACGGCCACCGGGGGACGGCGGCCGGACGCATTCGGGAGAGCGGCATGGCCAGAGGAAACACCCGCCAGCGGATCCAGGACGTTGCCCTGGAGCTCTTCGGCGAGCAGGGGTACGAGAAGACCTCGCTGCGCGAGATCGCCGAGCGCCTGGATGTGACGAAGGCCGCGCTCTACTACCACTTCAAGACCAAGGAAGACATCATCATCAGCCTCTTCCAGGACCTCACCAGGCCCATGGACGAGCTGATCGAATGGGGCAAGGAACAGCCGCACACCCTGGAGGTCAAGCAGGAGATCCTGCGGCGCTACAGCCAGGCCCTGTTCGGGGCGGAACCGCTGTTCCGGTTCATGCAGGAGAACCAGGCGACCATGCGCGAGCTGAGCATCGGCGAGATGTTCAAGGAGCGGATGCACGCGATGGTCGACCTGCTGAAGGATCCGGACGCCGCGATGTCGGACCGCATCCGCTGCTTCACCGCCCTGCTGTCGATGCACGCGGGCCTGTTCATCCTCAAGGACGTGGAGGGCGACCCCGAGGAGAAGCGCGCCAGCATCCTCGAGGTCGCCAACGAGCTCGTCGTCCAGGCCCATCACAATTCCGGCGGCGGCCGCCCATAGCGCCGCGTCAGACGGTGACGCCGACCCCGCGCAGGAACGCGACCGGGTTGACGGCCGAGCCGTAATGCGGCGTCCTGCGGATCTCGAAGTGCAGGTGGGGGCCGCTGGAGTTGCCGGTGTTGCCGGACAGCGCGATCCGCTCGCCGGTGCCCACGCGCTGGCCGACGCGCACAGTGATCCGGGACAGATGGGCGTACTGCGAGTACGTGTTGTCGGCGTGCCGGATCACGATGGCGTTGCCGTACGCGGGGCCGTCACCGGCGCCGACCGGGCCCGCCTTGACGACGGTCCCGGTGTGCGCGGCCACGACGGGGGTGCCGCTGGGCACCGCGAAGTCCTGCCCGGAGTGCTTGTGCGACCACATCGAGCCGCCGAGCCCGAAGGCGGCGCTCAGCGTGTACTGCCGCACCGGGTGCACCCAGGAGGCGGCCTTGGCCGCGGCCGCCCGCTGCGCCGTGGCGGCGGCCCTCGCCTGCGCCTGGGCCTGGCCCGCGACCGCGTTGGCGGGGGCGGCAACCTTGGCCTGGTCGGCGCTGGCGACGCCACCACCGAGCAGCGAGACGGCGCCCACCCCGGTCGCGACGGCGGCGACGGCCGCGGCACGCAGCGGGGACAGGGACGGACGGGCGGCAAGGGACGCGGTGCGCCGAAGCATGCGGGATCTCTTCCGGTACGGGGGCGGGGGCGCCGCAGGGACGCGGCGTGAGCGGGGTCCTGACGGCGTGCCGTACGGACACGGCGTGAGCGGGGTCCGTACGGCCTGCGCGGACCCGGCACACAGAGCGGCACACCGAGTCGGCCCCACCTTGGTAACCCGAACCCCCAACTCCACTCAAAACGCCCATCTACTACCGAAAGCCGTAATGATCAGCCCGGGAATACCTCCCGCGCCCGCCGAACGCCCCCTATCCCCCCTAGTAGGCCGCCCGCGCGCTGTGCGCCTTGTCACCGCCCCCGGGCCACCCGGCCCGCGCCGTTCGGGACCAACGGCCCGCCCGTTCTGGCTAGGCTGACGCACCGTGGATCCCGCGCAGATAGGCCTCAAACTCGCGGTGGGCGTCGTCGGCCCCCTGGTGAAGAAGCTCTTCGTGTCCGAGGGCCCGGGCGCGGGCCTCACCGACCACCCCGTGCGTCTGTCGTCCCGTATCTCCTTCCGGGGCGAGAAGCGCACCCTGACCGAGTCGGACCTGCACAGACTCGCGGCCGCCCTGGTGCGCGAGGGCTTACGCAGCGGCGAGCGGGCCGTGCCGCCCGACGAGGAGCAGGCCGTCATCGACGCGCTCAGCGCCACGCTGTACGCACTCGGCGAGCTGGACCTCACCGACGTGGACGCCGTCGCGCTCGGCCACGAAGGACTCGCCCGCGCGCTGCGCCGCGCGAGCCGGGCACCCGAGCGCCACCTGTCCGCCGACGCCACGTACTTCTACGAGCGCCTGTTGGCCGCCACCTGTCTGCACATCCTGCACTTCTTCACCCAGCGCGCCACCTTCGTCCCGGCCTCCCTCGTCCACCAGACCAGAGGACACGCCCAACTCGACGCCAAAATGGACGAGTTGATCGCGCGCACCCCCCGCCCCGACGGACACGACGCCGCCTTCGAGCGCCGCTATCTCACCCAGATCGCCCGCAAGCACGGCACGTTGACGATCTACGGCATCGACCTCACCAACTCCCCCGGCAGCTGGCCCCTTGACGCGGCCTATCTGAGCCTGGAAGCGACCGCCGCGCTCCCCCGGGCCGAGCTCTCCGAGCAGCTGCGCGCCTCCGCCGCCCGCCACGAGCGGCATCCGGGCCTGCTCGCGGCCCGCATCGACCGCTTCCCCGAGGGGACACCCGGACCGGCCTCGCCCTGTCTGCCGATGCCCGCCGACCAGGCCCTGGCCGACCGTGAGCGGGTCCTGCTGCGCGGCGAGGCGGGCTCCGGCAAGACCACCCTGGTGCAGTGGCTCGCCGTCAGCGCGGCCCGCATGGGCGCCGGGGACCACGACGACCGGATGACGTATCTGCGCGACCGCATCCCCTTCGTGCTGCCCCTGCGCACCCTGACCCGGCACGGCGAGCGCCTGCCCGCGCCGAAGGACTTCCTCGCGGCCGTCGGCTCCCCGCTGGCCGGTGAGCAGCCGCCGGGCTGGGAGTCCCGGGTCCTTTCGGCGGGCCGCGCCCTGGTCCTCGTGGACGGCATCGACGAGATCCCCGACGCCGAGCGCTCCCGCACCCGCTCCTGGCTCGGCGACCTCATCGCCGCCTTCCCCGGCAACCGCTGGCTCGTCACCTCCCGCCCCTCGGCCGTGCGCGAGGACTGGCTGGGCGACGAGGACTTCGCGGAGCTGACCCTGTCGACCATGAGCCCGTCGGACGTGGCCGCCTTCGTCCGCCGCTGGCACGAGGCCGCCCGCTCCCGCGCCGAGGACGAGGCGAGCCTCGCCGCGTACGAGGCCCAGCTCCTCGACTCCGTACGCGCCAAACCCGACCTCGGCCGGCTCGCCACCAACCCGCTGATGTGCGGCCTGATCTGCGCCCTGCACCGCGACCGCCGAGGTTTCCTGCCGTACGGCCGCAAGGACCTCTACGACGCCGCCCTCACCATGCTCCTGACCCGCCGCGACCGCGAGCGCAGCATGAGCGGCCTGCCCGAGCTGCGCGAGGAGCCCCAGCTCCAGCTGCTCCAGCGCATCGCCTACTGGCTGATCCGCAACGGCCGTACGGAGATGGACCGTTCACGCGCCGAGCAGATCATCGACGACCTGCTCCCCGCCGTCCCGGAGATCGCCCGCATCGGTGACGCGGCGGCCGTCTACACCCACTTCCTGCACCGCAGCGGACTGCTCCGCGAGCCGGGCCCCGGCGCCGTCGAATTCGTGCACCGCACCTTCCAGGACTTCCTCGGCGCGCGGGCCGCCGTCGAGGAGGGGGCGTGGGGCGAGCTGGTGCGGCACGCCGCCGACGACCAGTGGGAGGACGTCATCCGGATGGCCGTCGCGCACGCCCGGCCGCGGGAACGACGCGAGATCTTCAGCGAGTTGCTGTCCTTCGGAGACGACCACGCCTCGGCGGCCGTCCGCATGCGGGTGCACATGCTGGCCGCGACGTGCCTTGAGCACGCGGCGGAGCTCGATCCCGCGCTGCGGTCGCGGGTCGAGCGGCGCACGGCCGGCTTCATCCCCCCGGCGAGCCCCGCCGCCGCCCGCGTCCTGGCCAAGGCGGGCCCGCTGATCCTTGACCTGCTGCCGGGGCCGGAGGGGCTGGACCCCCTGAGCGCCGCACATGTGGTGATCGCCGCGTCGCACACCGGATCCGAGCGCGCGATCCCGTTCATGGCGCGGTTCGCCCGGTGCCAGGACCTCGGCGTGCGCGCCCAACTGTCGTGGTCCTGGAACCAGTTCGACACCCGGCAGTACGCGGACGAGGTCATCGCCCGCCTCGACCCCACCGGCCTGTACTTCTGTGTGACCTCCGAGGAGCAGCTGGCGGCCCTGCGCGAGCTGGGCACCCGGCCGCTCCTCGATGCCCGCAACGGCCTGTCGCCGGACGCGCTGCGCGCCTACACGGAGCGGGCGCGGCTGACCGGGCTGCGCCTCCAGGAGAACCCGGAGCTGCGGAACCTGGCGTTCCTCGCCGGTCAGGACGCGCTGGCCGATCTGACCCTGAGCGGCTGCGGACGCCTCAGGGACCTCACCCGGCTGACCCGGCTGCCGCTGCGGACCCTGGCCCTGGAGGCGGGCCCCGATCTCGACCCGTTCGCCCTCGCGGGCCTCGACCAGCTCGAAAGCCTGGCCCTGGACGAGCACGGCTGGGGGTGGCGGCTCTCCGACCTGCCGAGGGGAGCGCCGTTGCGGACGCTGAACCTGCGGGGGGCCGGGCGGCCCGCCGACGGTCTGCGCGGCCTGACACGTTTCACCTCGCTCACCACGCTGCGCCTGGGGCCGCGCAACAGCCCGCGCGACGCGTCCGACTGGACCGTGCTGGCCTGGCTGCCCGATCTGCGCACCCTGGCCGTGACCGGGCCATCCACGGACACGGCGCCGCCATCGGCCCGGCTCGACCGGATCCGGACCCTCCTCCTGGAGGGGCCCTCCCAGACGGCCCTCGACCGGATTCCCTCGCTCTTCCCATGCGTCCGGGACCTGATCGTCATCGGCGGCCGCCGGATCGCGGCCGCACTGGACGTGAGCGCGCTCGCCGCCTGCCCCGACCTGAGGACGGTGGAGCTCCCGCCGGTCGCGCTGTCCGGGACGGAAGCGCTCGCCCCGGGCGTGGGCCTGACCCACCGGGGAGCTCTCGTTGGCCGCGATCGGTGACACCCCGGCCCTCCAGCCCGCGCGACCCCATCCGTTCCCACCCCTGTTCCAACTCCCTTGTGCGGCGCGAGAATTGATGCAGAGGCGAGGGGGCGCATCATGACCGACGAGGGTGCGGCGTTCGAAGGGTTTGACGGGATCGAGCTGGCCGACGCCATCGAGTCCGTACGGGATCAGCTCACCGACGCCGCCGCGCGGGCGAGCGGACGGGCGCTGGTCTTCGAACTCGGCGACATCCACATGGAGTTCACGCTCGAACTCCGCAAGGAGATCAAGGGCGGCGCCAAGGTGCGGGCCTGGGTGGTGGACGCCGGGGCGGACGCCGGGCGGACCACCGCGCGCACCCACAAGGTGTCCTTCACGCTCACACCGCACGCCGCCGGAGACGGCTCGGCGTGGCGGGTCGGCAACGACCGGCCCGGCCGGTTCGAGGCCGGCCCGCGATGAGCACAGGACCGCCCACGACCGCCGACCGGGTCGTGGCCGTCCTGTCCGACGGCTGCCAGGGCAGCGGCGTCATCGTCTCGCCCTGGCTGGTGCTGACCTGCGCGCACAACCTGGCCGGCGCCGCGCCCGTCCGGCTCGCCCACCCCGCCATCGGAGAGGTGAGCGCCCAAGCCCTGTGGCGGGACGAGGAGTTGGACGCCGCGCTGCTCTACAGCGACGAGGAGCTGCTGCCGGGAACGCTGCGGCTCGGCGCCGTCGACACCGCACAGTCACTGCCCGGCTGCGAGATCATCGGCTTCCCCGACATCCAGCGCTACGGCGCCGACCACCACCTCGACTACGACCAGTTCGTCGGCGCCGTCCTGCCGGTCGCGGGGTGCCGGCGCGGCGACCTGGTCTGCGAACTGCACCGGCCACCGGCCGCCGAGCGCGCCGACGGACGCTCGCCGCTCGCGGGCCTCTCGGGTGCGCCGCTGTTCGCGGGGGCCACCCTGCTCGGCCTGGTCAAGGAGATCCCGCGCGGACGGGCGCACCGCCGCGTGGTGTGCGTGCCGCTGCGCGCCGTCTTCGAGGCGGAGGGCCTGCGCGCCGCGTTCGCCACCCTGGCCGCCGTGCCGGTCCTGGAACCGGTCACCGGCGTACCCCTGGAGGACCAGCTCTACGAGCGGGAGTACGCGGAGGCCATCGGCGCCTCGTACCGCAAGACGAAGATCTTCGGTCTGGACGAGCTGAACAAGCGGGACTCCGAGTGGGACCTGGACACCGCCTACCTCAGTCTGGAGGCGAGACCCAAGGCCAGTGAGCCGCCCCAGGCAGGCCGGGCCCTGATGGACAGCGCGCCCCAGCGCATCGACGCGCTGCTCGCCTCGCGCCCGAGGGTCCTCATCCGTGGCGAGGCGGGCGCGGGCAAGACCACCCTGGTGTGGTGGCTCGCGGCCCACGCGGCGGCGGGCCGGCTCGGCCCCGGACTCGCCGACCTCAACGCACTCGTCCCGTTCGTGGTCCCGCTGCGCAGCCTGCGCGCCCAGGGCGCCACCTTCCCACTGCCCGCCCAACTCCCCAGCGCCGCCCGCCTGGTGGTGGACGCGGCGCCCGAGGGCTGGGCCGGGCGCGTGCTGCGGACCGGGCAGGCGCTGCTCCTGGTGGACGGCCTGGACGAGGTGCCGCAGGAGGACCGCGAGGAGGCCCACCGCTGGCTCGCCGCGCTCCTTGACCGCTATCCGCGCACCCGCTGCGTGGTGACGGTACGCCCCATGGCGGTCGAGCCCGACTGGCTGAAGTACGCCGGCTTCGAGGAGCTGCGGCTGCTTTTGATGAACGACGAGGACATCACCGCGTTCATCGCCGCCTGGCACAGCGCGGCCCGGCTCGACAGCGGCCCGCACGAGGACCTGGACGAGCTGGAACGCGAACTGTCCGAGCAGTTCAAGCAGAACAGCACCCTGCGCGGCCTGGCCCGCACCCCGTTGCTGTGCGCCGTCATCTGCGCCCTGCACCGGCTGCGCCAGGGCTTCCTGCCCGACACCCGCTGGAAACTGTACGAGGCGGCCCTGCGGATGCTGCTCGGCAACCGGGACCAGCAGCGCAAGGTGGAGGCACCCGAAGGCCTGGAGGTCAGTGCGGAGGAATGCACCGAACTGCTCCAGCGGATCGCGGTGTGGCTGGTGCGCGAGGGCCAGTCGGAGTTCACCCGCGACCAGGCGCTGCGCCGGCTGGAGCGGGCGCTGTCCGGCATGGCGAACGTACGCGCCCAGGGCACCCCCGAGGACGTGCTGCGACATCTGCTCAACCGCAGCGGACTGCTCCAGGAACGCGCCGACAACGTCTTCCAGTTCACCCACCGCACCTTCCAGGACTTCCTGGCCGCCAAGGAGTTCGTCGAGGACGGCCACCTCGGCGAGCTCCTGCGGCACGCGGCGGAGGAACAGCAGTGGCAGGACGTGATCCTGCTCGCCGCCGGGCACTGCGGCCGCCGCGACCGGGCCGTCCTGGTCAACGGGCTCCTGGACGCGGGAACCCGCAGGCGCGGCCACCAGGACCGGGCGAAGATCCAGGTGCTCGCGGCCCGCTGCGCCCAGCACGCCGCCTACCTCGACGAGACCACCGCGCGCCGCGTCGGCGAGCACATCGAGGCGCTGCTGCCGCCGCGCGACCTGGAGACCGTCACCCTGCTCGCGCGCCTGGGCCCCTCGGTCCTGACCCACCTGCCGGCGCCGGACCGGGCGGCCCCAGAGGCGCTGGCCCATGTGGTGGGGCTCATCAACCGGGTCGGCGGCGCGGAGGGCGTCGAGCACGCCCGGGCCTGGGCGGCCGCGCACCCGGGCGCGGCCGACCTGTTCGCCGCCGAGTGGTCGCGCTACCCCGCCGAGCGGTACGCCCGTGACGTCCTGGCCATTCTCGATCTGAGTGCGGCCCGGCTGCATCTGGAGACCCGCCGGCAGCTGGCCCAGCTCCCGCACGTCCCCGGCGCCCACCGGCTGTGGATCACCCTGCCCCCCGACCTCACGGCGGCGGAACTGGGCGGCGCTCTGCGCGGGCGCACCGTGACGGCGCTGCGCCTGAACGGCACCGAACGCCTGGAAGGCCTCGGCTTCCTGGGCGACAGCGCGGACTGTCTCGCGGACCTGGAAGTACTGCGCGGCTCGGGCCTGCGCGACCTGTCCCAGCTCGCCCGGCTGCCGAGACTGTCCTCGCTCGCACTGCTCGACATGGCGGCCCAGGAGGTCGACCTCTCCCCGCTCGGCGCCGCGCCCGCCCTGCGCACCCTGCTGTTCGGCAGCAGCACCGATCTGTACCTGTCCCAGCTGCCCGTCCTGACCGGCGTCACCACCTTGCACCTGGAGGCCGACCAGGTCGCCGGGTTCGACGCGCTGAGCCGCTGGCCCGCCCTGACCCACCTGGAACTCGCCCCGTCCTCGTCGGCCACCACCCGGCGGCTGCTGGCGTATGTGCGCGGGCGCCCCGGCATCACCAGGCTCGGGGTGGCGCTGAGCTCGGTGGCCGCCCTGACCGGCGTCGCGCCGTTGCCCGGCGTCCGCCATCTCGACCTGTGGCTCGCCAACTCCGACGGCGACCTCGGCGCGGTCCTCACGGTGTTCCCCGCGCTGACGACGGTGGACCTCGCGGTCGGCACCGTGCAGGCCGGCTCCTGGAACCCGGCCGCCCTGCTGCGCCGCCCGGGCCTGTCGGTCACCGTCAACGGCGGCCCACCGCCCCCGTAGACGCGCAGGGCCCACGGAAGAAGGGGCCGGCCCGGCTCGTACGGTGCGTACGAGCCGGGCCGGCCCCTTCAGGCGAGACCTCCGGGGAGGACTACGCCTCCTTGCTCAGGTTCGGACCGCCGCCGGCGGCCGCGTCCTCGATCGGGGGGACGTCGGGCAGCGCCGACTTCTCCTCGCCGCGGAAGGTGAACTTCTTCTCCTCACCCTCGCCCTCGGTGCCGATGACCACGATGTGACCGGGGCGCAGCTCACCGAAGAGGATCTTCTCGGAGAGGATGTCCTCGATCTCCCGCTGGATCGTCCGGCGCAGCGGCCGGGCACCCATGATCGGGTCGTAGCCCTTCTTGGCGAGCAGCGACTTGGCCTCGGCATTGAGCTCGATGCCCATGTCGCGGTCCTTCAGGCGCTCGTCCACCTTGTCGATCATGAGGTCGACGATCTGGATGATGTCTTCCTCGGTCAGCTGGTGGAAGACCACGGTGTCGTCGACACGGTTCAGGAACTCGGGGCGGAAGTGCTGCTTCAGCTCCTCGTTGACCTTGGCCTTCATCCGGTCGTACCCGGTCTTGACATCACCCTGCGCCGCGAAGCCCAGGTTGAAGCCCTTGGAGATGTCCCGGGTCCCGAGGTTGGTCGTCATGATGATGACCGTGTTCTTGAAGTCCACGACCCGGCCCTGGGAGTCGGTCAGGCGACCGTCTTCCAGAATCTGGAGCAGGGAATTGAAGATATCGGGGTGGGCCTTCTCGACCTCGTCGAACAGAACGACGGAGAACGGCTTGCGGCGCACCTTCTCGGTGAGCTGGCCGCCCTCTTCGTAACCCACGTAACCGGGGGGCGAACCGAAGAGGCGGGAAACCGTGTGCTTCTCGCTGAACTCCGACATGTCGAGGGAGATCAGCGCGTCCTCGTCGCCGAAGAGGAATTCCGCCAGCGTCTTGGAGAGCTCGGTCTTACCGACACCGGACGGGCCGGCGAAGATGAACGAGCCGCCGGGGCGCTTGGGGTCCTTCAGACCGGCACGCGTACGACGGATGGCCTGCGAGAGCGCCTTGATGGCGTCCTTCTGGCCGATGACGCGCTTGTGGAGCTCGTCCTCCATGCGCAGCAGCCGCGAGGACTCCTCCTCGGTGAGCTTGAAGACCGGGATGCCCGTGGCCGTGGCCAGGACCTCGGCGATGAGCTCGCCGTCGACCTCGGCGACGACGTCCATGTCGCCGGCCTTCCACTCCTTCTCGCGCTTGGCCTTCGCCGCCAGCAGTTGCTTCTCCTTGTCGCGGAGCGAAGCTGCCTTCTCGAAGTCCTGGGAGTCGATGGCCGACTCCTTGTCGCGGCGCACGTCCGCGATCTTCTCGTCGAACTCGCGCAGGTCCGGCGGCGCGGTCATCCGGCGGATGCGCATCCGGGAGCCGGCCTCGTCGATCAGGTCGATCGCCTTGTCCGGCAGGAAGCGGTCCGAGATGTACCGGTCGGCCAGCGTCGCGGCCTGGACCAGCGCCTCGTCCGTGATGGAGACGCGGTGGTGGGCCTCGTAGCGGTCGCGCAGCCCCTTGAGGATCTCGATGGTGTGCGGCAGCGACGGCTCGGCGACCTGGATGGGCTGGAAACGGCGCTCGAGGGCCGCGTCCTTCTCCAGGTGCTTGCGGTACTCATCCAGCGTGGTGGCGCCGATGGTCTGGAGCTCACCTCGGGCCAGCATCGGCTTGAGGATGCTCGCCGCGTCGATCGCGCCCTCGGCGGCGCCCGCACCCACCAGGGTGTGGAGCTCGTCGATGAACAGGATGATGTCGCCGCGGGTGCGGATCTCCTTGAGGACCTTCTTCAGGCGCTCCTCGAAGTCACCGCGGTAGCGGGAGCCGGCGACCAGGGCGCCGAGGTCCAGCGTGTAGAGGTGCTTGTCCTTCAGCGTCTCGGGCACTTCGCCCTTGACGATCGCCTGGGCCAGACCCTCGACGACGGCGGTCTTGCCGACGCCGGGCTCGCCGATGAGCACCGGGTTGTTCTTGGTGCGGCGCGACAGCACCTGCATGACGCGCTCGATCTCCTTCTCGCGCCCGATGACCGGGTCGAGCTTGGATTCGCGAGCGGCCTGCGTCAGGTTGCGGCCGAACTGGTCGAGCACCAGGGACGTGGAGGGGGTGCCCTCCGCAGGGCCGCCGGCGGTGGCGGCTTCCTTGCCCTGGTAGCCGGAGAGCAGCTGGATGACCTGCTGCCGCACCCGGTTGAGATCGGCGCCCAGCTTCACGAGGACCTGGGCGGCGACGCCCTCGCCCTCGCGGATCAGGCCGAGCAGGATGTGCTCGGTGCCGATGTAGTTGTGGCCGAGCTGGAGGGCCTCGCGGAGCGAAAGCTCCAGGACCTTCTTGGCGCGAGGGGTGAAGGGAATGTGCCCGGACGGGGCCTGCTGGCCCTGACCGATGATCTCCTCCACCTGCTGGCGGACCGCCTCGAGCGAAATCCCGAGGCTCTCCAGGGCCTTAGCGGCGACACCCTCACCCTCGTGGATCAGTCCCAGGAGGATGTGCTCGGTGCCGATGTAGTTGTGGTTGAGCATCCGGGCTTCTTCCTGAGCCAGGACGACAACCCGCCGCGCGCGGTCGGTGAACCTCTCGAACATCGTTAATCGCTCCTCAGAGCGGTCGGGCAGTAAGGGGGCGGTCCCCTCCCTGTCCTTCCGCATGCTAGTCCCGCAGGGCGGGACAGCTCATTCCAACTGCCGACACCCGTTCCATGCCTCCCGGCCCGAACAGCCGACAACTGCTCCAACCCGATGGTGCGAGACGATGTTCCCGCAGGCCAGACAGATACCCTTGTCTCCACTACGCCGATGGCGAACGTGAAAGCGTCTGGCGAGCGTGTCGCCCCTCCCCACTAGGAATGTCTTACCCGTCCGGACCGACAGTCCATGCGGCGGACCCCGGTTCCCTAAGCTACGGGCGAACAGCCTTGCGGCTCCCCGAGCCCCCGGGCGCCCCGAATCCGGCGACGCAGCGCATCCGGACGGGAACCAAGCGTAACTCGGCGCCGTTTCTCCAGTTGCTCCGGGCATGGCCCTCACCGTGCCGGCGCCCCGCGCCCCCCTGGATGGTCCGCTCGCGCAGTGGTACGAGCGCGAGCTGGGCTGGGCCGTCGCGGCCGGTCCCCCCGTCCAGCTGCTGACCGGGCTCCGCTTCGACGTACTCGAACTGCCGGCCACCGCGGGATTCGCGGTCCTTGAGCGATACGAGAACACCGGTCCCGTAGCCCTCGCGGGACGGCGGATGCGGCTGCTGGTGGCGGCCGGGAGCGCCGAAGAGCTGCCGGGGCTGCTCGACTGGCTGGAGTGGAGCGGCGTCGGCCTCGATCTGACGGCGATCGGCGCCGGCGGCCGCATTCCCGCCCCCGTGCGGCCCGGCCGCTCCGGCTCGCGGGGGGCCGCCGTGTGGCTGCGGCCCCCCGAGCCGGGGTGCGAGGTGGAGGCGCGGCTTCCGTCCTTCACCGGGGTCGCCCAGTGCGGTGGCGCCGGCGGGGAGGGCATGTGCGGCGGCCCGGGAACCGCCCCGGCGGGCGGCCTGGCCACGGGCCTGAGCCTCGTGCGCCTCGTGGCCGCGGCGGCGACGGAATGCCACCGGGCCCGGTTGATTCACACGCGGTCCCCCGGTGGTGCGGGGAACGCGGGAACTCAGCCGTTCTGCTTCTCGTAGGCCTCACGGATTTCCGCCGGGACGCGGCCGCGGTCGTTCACGTTGTAACCCTGCTCCTTGGCCCACTTGCGGATCTCGGCGGTGTTCTGGTTGCCGGATCCGAGCAGCGCGCCACGCGTCTTGCCGCGGCCGCCCGCAGCGCGGCCACCGGTGCGCCGGCCGCTCTTCACGTAGGGCTCAAGAAGACCGCGGAGCTTGTCCGCGTTGGCGGTGGTGAGGTCGATCTCGAAGCTCTTCCCGTCAAGAGCGAACGTCACCGTCTCGTCAGCCTCGCCACCGTCGAGGTCATCGACAAGAAGGACCTGAACCTTCTGTGCCACCGGATTTCCTTTCATCGAAAATGCAGTACGCGGAAAGGAAACCGCTTTTGCCGGGAAAACACAAACCCCCAGGAGAGGTTCAGGATCCCCGCTCCACGGGAAACATACGCGATTCGGACATAGGGATCCGACAGCTTCCCGCCGCTTCCCCGATCACAGGTGCAGAAGCATCCGGGTGTTGCCCAAGGTGTTCGGCTTCACTCGTTCGAGACCGAGGAACTCCGCGACGCCCTCGTCATAGGAGCGCAGCAGCTCGCTGTAGACATCTGTGTCCACGGTATCGACGGGAGTCTCCCCGATCTCCGTGAACCCGTGCTTGGCGAAGAAGGCGACTTCGAACGTCAGGCAGAAAACCCGCCGCACTCCGAGCCAACGCGCGGTCTGGAGCAGCTTGCCGAGCACCAGATGTCCGATGCCGGAGCCCTGGAACTCGGGATCCACCGCGAGAGTACGCACTTCGGCGAGGTCTTCCCACATCACGTGCAGCGCCCCGCAGCCCACCACCCGGGCGTCGGAGTCCCGTTCGGCCACCCAGAACTCCTGGATGGACTCGTAAAGCGTGACGGTCGCTTTGTCGAGCAGGATCCCGTCGCCGACGTACGCGTCGAGAAGGCTTCGCACGGCTCGCACATCGCCGGTCCTGGCCCGGCGGACGGTGACCGCATTCGCGGCGGGATAAGACATGTCCGGACGCTATCGTCCCGCGCTGTCGCCGGACACATCGCCCTCTTCGGATCCCTGTTCGGGTTCTGGTTCGCGGGGCTGTTCGGGTTCCGGCTCCTGCACCATGCGTACGGCATCGCGGAGTGCTTCGCGCTCCTCGGGGGACATCATGCCGAAGAAGGCGACGAGCGCGGCCGCCCGGTTGTCGCTGCGGGACCAGGCTTCGTTCATCAGGGCGGCGGCGTACGCGGCCCGTGTGGAGACCGCCGTATATCGATAGGCCCGCCCGTCGACTTCCCTGCGGACCCAGCCCTTCTGATGGAGATTGTCCATTACGGTCATGACCGTGGTGTAGGCGATCGACCGTTCCCGCTGGAGGTCTTCGAGGACTTCCCGGACGGTGACCGGACGGTTCCACTGCCAGACGCGGGTCATGACGGCGTCTTCCAGCTCTCCCAATTGACGGGGCACATCTGCACCATAGTGGGAGATGTCGCGAATGGCTGGTTATTTGCAGTCCGGACGCAGCAAAAAGGGCGCACGTCGGGAAATACCCCGTGCGCCCCCGGCCTCCTCGGCCCGCCCGACCGGTGGGGTCAGGAGGCTGCGGGCTTCTGCTGGGCGGCCTCGGCGCGCGCGAGCGCGCTGTCCACGGCCGCGTCCTCCTTGCCCTTGTTGGGACCGCCCTGGCTCTTCACGATCGTCACGACGAGCGCGGTGAAGAAGATGGCCATCACCACGGGGGGCAGAAGCGCGGAAACGTAGTCCATGGGGACAGAGTAGCTAGCCCGCCCGCCGTTCCTCCGGTGGGGGCACGGGACGGCGGCGTGGCGGGAACGCCTCGGAGGGCTTGGGCACGGGGCGGCCGGGCAGGGGCCTCGCGGGCGCGGGGCGGGCCGGGGCGCTCGGCCGTGGCTCGGTGTCCCCTCGCTTGTCGTCGTCCGCGTGGTCGCCCACCAGGGTGAGCAGCCGGGTGCGCGGGGCGGGCGCGGTGGCGGCCCGGCCGGCCAGGCGGGCCCGTACGGAACGTTCCGCCAGCACCCGGCAGCGCTCGAGGAGGGCCGCGCAGACCGGGTTGGCGCGCAGGGCGCGCAGGGCGGCCAAGTCGTCGGGCCCGGGGTCGTAGCCGGTCGCCAGGGCGTCCTGCAACAGCTCCGTGTAGCCGGGCAGCGAGCCGGGAAGCGCGTCACGGTAGCGGGCGAGATCGGCCAGCAGGAAGGCCCGCAGCCGCTCGGCCTCGCGGACGGCCTCGTCCACGGAACCGGCCAGGCGCAGGCAGTCCTGGATGTCCTCGTCCTGGGCGGTGGCGGGGTGCAGGGCGATGGCAAGAGCGCGACGGAGCACACGCAGCTCGTCCGCGCCGAACGCCATGCCGCCTCGGGATCCGTATGGCGTGGGCATGCGGTGACGATACGTGCTACAGGGACAAAATCGGCTTAATGGTGCGACACCGGGCGCGTCTCCCACATGCCCAGCCACGGGGGGTGGACGCATGGCCGGGGGCGGGGCCGAGTGGGCGGGCCCCGACGCGCGGGGCCGGATGCGGGCGCCCCATACGCGGGCCCCGATGCGCGCGGCCGGATGCGCGGCCGGATGCGGGGAGGCCCGACGCGCCGGGTCCGATGTAAGGGGCCCGCTGGAGGGCCGGATGCGGAGGCTCATACGCCGGGCCCGATGCTCGGGGCCCGATGCGGGGAGGCCTCACACGGGGCCGGACGCGGAGGCCCGATACGGGGGCCCGATGCGCCCGGCCGGATGGGCGGGCCCGATACGCGGCGTCCGACGCGCGCGGCCGGATGCAGGGAGGCCCGATGCGCCCGGCCGGATGGGCGGGCCCGATACGCGGCGTCCGACGCGCGCGGCCGGATGGGCGGGGCCCGATACGCGGCGTCCCATACGCGGGGTCCGGCGCGGGCGGTGTCTCCCGGCCTGCGGGGACCGAACGGGGGGCGCCCCGGTCCCCGGGGCGGCGTGCCGGGCCGAACGGGGGGCGCCCCCGTCCGATCAGGAGCGCGGCACGTTGCGTTCGTACACGAGGCGTAGGCCGATCAGGGTCAGCCAGGGCTCGTGTTCGTCGATCTCTTCGGCCTCGCCCAGCACCGTCGGGGCCAGGCCGCCGGTCGCGATCACCGTCACGTCGTCCGGGTCGCCGTCGGGGCCGACCAGTTCGCGCTTCATGCGCCGTACGACGCCGTCCACCTGGCCCGCGAACCCGTACACGATGCCGGACTGCATGGCCTCGACGGTGTTCTTGCCGATCACCGACCGGGGCCGGGCCACCTCGATCTTGTGGAGCTGGGCGCCGCGCAGGCCGAGCGCGTCGACCGAGATCTCGATGCCGGGGGCGATCACGCCGCCCGTGTACTCGCCGCGCGCGGTCACCGCGTCGAACGTCGTGCCCGTGCCGAAGTCGACGACGATCGCGGGGCCGCCGTACAGCTCGACGGCCGCGACCGAGTTGACGATGCGGTCGGCGCCGACCTCCTTGGGGTGGTCGGTCAGGACCGGCACGCCCGTCTTGATGCCCGGCTCCACCAGGATCGCCGGGACGTCGCCGTAGTAGCGCCGGGTCACCTCGCGCAGCTCGTGCAGGACGGAGGGGACGGTCGCGCAGATCGCGATGCCCTCGATGCCGTCGCCGAGCTCCGCGCCGAGCATGGGGTGGGTGCCCATCAGGCCGTTCAGGAGGACTGCCAGTTCGTCGGCGGTGCGGCGCGGGTCCGTGGAGACGCGCCAGTGCTCGACGACCTCCTCGCCGTCGAAGAGGCCGAGGACGGTGTGGGTGTTGCCGACGTCGATGGTGAGCAGCATCAGGCCGAGCCCTCTCCGGCCTCGCGCAGGTCCAGGCCGATGTCCAGGATCGGCGAGGAGTGCGTGAGGGCGCCCACCGCCAGATAGTCCACGCCCGTCGCCGCGTACTCCCGGGCGTTGGCCAGGGTCAGGCGGCCCGAGGACTCCAGCATCGCGCGGCCCGCGACCAGGTCGACCGCCTCGGCGGTCCCGGCCGGGGTGAAGTTGTCGAGCAGGATCAAGTCGGCCCCGGCGTCCAGGACTTCGGTGACCTGCGCCAGGGTGTCGACCTCGACCTCGATGGCGAGACCCGGGAAGCGGTCGCGTACGGCCTTGAACGCCTCGGCCACGCCGCCGGCCGCGACCACGTGGTTGTCCTTGACCAGCGCCGCGTCCGACAGGGACATGCGGTGGTTGACGCCGCCGCCGCAGCGCACCGCGTACTTCTCCAGGGCGCGCAGACCCGGCGTGGTCTTGCGGGTGTCGCGGACCTTGGCACCCGTGCCCTCAAGGGCGTCGGCCCAGGCACGGGTGGCGGTGGCGATGCCGGACAGGCGGCACAGCAGGTTGAGCGCGCTGCGCTCGCCGGTCAGCAGGTCGCGGGTGCGGGTGGTGACGCTGAGCAGCTTCTGGCCGGCCTCGACGCGGTCGCCGTCGGCGACGTGCCGCTCGACCTCGAACTCCTCGGTGCACACGATCGACAGGATCGCCTCGGCGACGCGCAGACCCGCCACCGTGCCGGCCTCGCGCGCGGTGAAGTCGCCGGTGGCGACGGCGTCCTGCGGGACGGTGGCGGCGGACGTCACGTCGACGCCGCCGTCCAGGTCCTCCTCGATGGCGAGGTGGGCGATGTCCTCGACCTGGACGGGGTCGAGGCCCGACTCGGCGAGCAGCGCGGCGAGCGCGGGGTCGAGGCCGCACTCGTACACCTCGTCACCACCGCAGCCGCAGTCGTCGCCGCAGCCGCCGCCCTGGGCGGGCGCACCGATCTGGATCAGGGGGACGTCCACCGGCTGGGGACGAAATTCCTCGGGCGTGCTCACGGTGACGGCTCCAGGGGGGTGGCGAGGGTCGGGGGGAAGGTGGCGGCCGGGGTGGGACGGATGTCCAGGGACCGCTCGGGGGTGAGGCGGACGACGAGGTGGCGCTGCCAGTCCGCGTCGTCGCGGTCGGGCCGGTCCTCGCGCCAGTGGCAGCCGCGGGTCTCGGGGCGGGCGGCGGCCGCCGCGACCAGGACGCGCGCGACGAGCAGCAGATTTGTGGTCTCCCACGCCTCGACGCCCGGCACGGCGGCCTTGTGCTCGTCGGCGCCGATCGCCTCGAGGCGGACGGCCGCCTCGGCGAGGCTGTCGGCGGAGCGCAGCACTCCGGCGCCTCTGGTCATGGTCCGCTGGATCTGGATGCGGGCGGCCGGGTCGAGCAGCGGCACCGGCTCGCCGTGCCAGCCGGAGTCAACGGCCGTGCCCGGTACGGGAGTTGACGCGGCCCCCGTGGATCCGGCGGCGCCGTTCGCCACGATGTCCGCCGCGATGTTCTCCGCGAAGACCAGGCCTTCGAGCAGGGAGTTGGAGGCGAGCCGGTTGGCGCCGTGCACACCGGTGCAGGCGACCTCGCCGCACGCGTACAGGCCGGGCACGGTGGTGCGGCCGCGCAGGTCGGTGCGGATGCCGCCGGAGGCGTAGTGCGCGGCGGGGGCGACCGGAATGGGCTCGGTCACCGGGTCGATGCCGTGCGCGCGGCAGGCGGCCAGGATGGTGGGGAAGCGGTGCTCCCACATCTCGGCGCCGAAGTGGCGGGCGTCCAGATACATGTGCTCGGCGTCCTGGGCCCGCATCTGGCGGGTGATGGCCTTGGCGACGATGTCGCGCGGGGCGAGCTCGGCCAGCTCGTGCTGCCCGAGCATGAAGCGGGTGCCCGCCGCGTCCACGAGGTGGGCGCCCTCGCCGCGTACGGCCTCGGAGACCAGCGGCTGCTGGCCCTCGGCGTCGGCGCCGAGGAAGAGGACGGTGGGGTGGAACTGGACGAATTCGAGGTCGGAGATCTCGGCGCCGGCCCGCAGCGCGAGGGCCACACCGTCGCCGGTGGACACCGACGGGTTGCTGGTGGCCGCGAACACCTGGCCCATGCCACCGGTGGCGAGCACCACCGCCGGCGCGCGCACCGCGCCGACGCCGTCGTGCTGGCCCTCCCCCATGACGTGCAGGGTGATGCCGGCGGTACGTCCTTCGGCGTCCTTGAGGAGGTCGAGCACCAGCGCGTTCTCGATGGTGCGCACCGCCCGGGTGCGGACCGCCTCGACGAGCGCGCGGGAGACCTCCGCGCCCGTCGCGTCGCCGCCCGCGTGCACGATGCGGCGGCGGTGGTGGCCGCCCTCACGGGTCAGCGAGATCGCGCCGGACTCGTCGGTGTCGAAGTGGGCGCCGGTGTCGATCAACCGCCGTACCGCGCCGGGGCCTTCGGTGACCAGCAGGCGCACCGCGTCCACGTCGCACAGGCCGACCCCGGCCACCAGGGTGTCGTCCAGGTGCTGCTCGGGGGTGTCGCCCTCGCCGAGCGCGGCCGCTATGCCGCCCTGCGCCCAGCGCGTGGAACCGTCGTCCAGGCGGGCCTTGGTGACGACGACCGTGGCCAGACCCGCGGCGGTGCAGCGCAGGGCCGCGGTCAGGCCCGCGACGCCGGAGCCGACGACCACGACGTCCGCGTCGATGGACCAGCCCGCGGCGGGCGCGTCGAGCCGTATACCTGGGGCGGGCGCCTCGGTGCCCGTCGTGCCGGTGGTGGTCATGCCAGTGCTCCGAACGTGAGCGGGATGTTGTCGATGAGGCGCGTGGTGCCGACGCGCGCGGCGACCGCGAGGACCGCCTCACCGGCGAACCCCTCGGGTGCCTCGCGGAAGGTCGCCGGGTCGACCAGCGCCAAGTAGTCGGCGACGACCGGGGGTTCGGCCTTGGCCGCGTCGTCGAGCACGCCCTGGGCGACGGCCCTGATCGCGGCGGGGGACGGCGCGGCGGCGGCCACCGCGTGCGCGTCGGCGGCGGCGCGGGCCTCGCCCATCGCGGTCAGCGCGCCGGCCCTGCCGAGGCCGGTGCCGCCGGCGGCGGCCCGCGCGAGCAAGGCGTGCTCGGCGGCGAGCCGGTCGCGGGCCGCGAACAGGGCGCGCGAGAGCGCGAGGGCGGCGGTGCGCTCGGCGGGCGCGAGGTAGCGGTTGCGGCTGGACAGGGCGAGCCCGTCCTCCTCCCGCACCGTCGGTACGCCGACGATCTCCACCGGGAAGTTCAGATCGCGCACCATCCGCCGGATCAGGGCCAGTTGCTGGGCGTCCTTCTGGCCGAACAGGGCGAGGTCGGGCGCGGTCAGGTGGAGCAGCTTGGCGACGACGGTCAGCATGCCGTCGAAGTGGCCGGGGCGCGCGGCGCCCTCAAGGAGCTCGCCCATGGGGCCCGCCGTGACGCGCACCTGGGGCTCGCCGCCGGGGTAGACCTCCTCGACGCCGGGCGCGAACACCGCGTCGGCGCCCTCGCGTTCGGCGATCGCGCGGTCGGCGTCCAGGGTGCGCGGGTAGCGGTCAAGGTCCTCGCCCGCGCCGAACTGGAGCGGGTTGACGAACACGGTGACCACGACCTGGCCCCCGGGGCCCGCCAGCCGGCGCGCGGTGCGGATCAAGGTGGCGTGGCCCTCGTGCAGCGCGCCCATGGTCATGACCACGGCGCGGCGCCCGGTCCGGCGAAGGGCCGCGAGCTCGGCGCCCGTACGCACCAGGGCGGTGGCCCCGGACTCGGCCTCCTGGGCGGTCCGCGCGTTCATCGGGCATCTCCTTCCGCGAGCACCCCGAGCAGGTCCTGGGCGAGCTCGGGCTTGAGCAGTCCGTGCGCGAGCGCGCGATCGGCGGTCGTACGGGCCATGGCGAGGTATCCGGCGACCGTGCCCGGCGCGTGCTTGCGCAACTCCGCCACGTGGGCGGCGACCGTACCGGCGTCGCCGCGCGCGACCGGGCCGGTCAGCGCCGCGTCACCCGAGCGCAGCGCGTTGTCCAGGGCCGCGCCGAGCAGCGGGCCGAGCATCCGGTCGGGGGCGCCGACACCGGCCTTGCGCAGCAGCTCCATCGACTGGGCGACCAGTGTGACCAGGTGGTTCGCACCGAGCGCGAGGGCCGCGTGGTAGAGCGGGCGGGCCTCCTCCTCGATCCACTCGGGCTCGCCGCCCATCTCGATGACCAGCGCCTCCGCCGCAAGCCGCAGCTCCTGGGGCGCGGTCACGCCGAAGGAGCAGCCCGCGAGGCGCTGGACGTCCACGGCGGTCCCGGTGAACGTCATCGCCGGGTGCAGGGCGAGCGGCAGCGCGCCGGCCCGGCGCGCGGGGTCGAGGACGGCCGTGCCGAAGCGGCCCGAGGTGTGCACCAGGAGCTGCCCGGGCCGGACCGCGCCGGTCTCCGCGAGGCCCTGGACCAGGCCCGGCAGGGCGTCGTCGGGGACGGTGAGCAGGACGAGGTCGGCGCGCTCCATGACCTCGGCGGGCGGGAGCAGCGGCACGTCGGGCAGCAGGGCGGCGGCCCTGCGCACCGAGGCGTCGGAGACGCCCGAGACGGCGACCGGGCGGTGGCCCGCGAGCTGGAGCGCGGCGGCGAGCGCGGGACCGACCCGGCCCGCGCCGACGACGCCCACGGCGAGGCGGGCGGGGCGGTCCGCCGGGCTGTTCTCGTGACGGTGCTCTGGTGGTGCGTTCACGTGGTGGGGCCTTCCGTTCCAGTCCGCGAGGGGTACCGGACGCCAAACCAAAATCAATCGGCCCCGTCATGCTACGCCCAGGCCCCGGAAACCCCCTTGGTTGTCCACAGGCTGTGGGCGATCATCGCGCCATGGCAGAAAACGAACACGCCCCTCTGGCCGACACGGCCCCCGCCACCCCGGACGATCAGCCCGAGCAGACCCCGGAAGCGGCTCGCAGGCACCGTATCGCCGTCCACCGCGGCGCCCGGCGCAGGCTGGCGGACTCAGCCGTCGACCAGAGCGTCGGGGAGCGTCTTACGGCCCTGGTGGCGGACGCGGGCGAGGTCTACGACCTGAACGAGCCCTCCGACATCTACGGCGACGGTCCCGTGGCCGAGCTGGAGCGCCGCGCCGCCAAGGAACTCGGTTTCCCGGCCGCCGCCTTCTTCCCCAGCGGCACGATGGCCCAGCAGGTCGCGCTGCGCTGCTGGGCGGCCCGTACCGGCGACCCCACGGTCGCCCTGCACCCCATGTCCCACCCCGAAATCCATGAGCGCGACGCGTTCAGCCAGGTCAGCGGGTTGCGTACGGTGCATCCGACCGATGCGCCGAGGCTGCCGGACGCGGCGGAGATACGCGGCTTCGACGAGCCCTTCGGCATCCTGATGCTGGAGCTCCCGCTGCGCGACGCCGGGTTTGTGCTCCCCACCTGGCAGGAGCTGGTGGCCGTGGTCGACGCGGCCCGCGAGCGGGACGCGGTGGTGCACTTCGACGGCGCCAGGATCTGGGAGACGGCCACCCACTTCGGGCGCCCGCTCAGCGAGATCGCGAGCCTCGCGGACAGCGTCTACGTCTCGTTCTACAAGTCGCTCGGCGGCCTCTCCGGCGCGGTCCTCGCGGGCCCGGAGTCGCTGATCGCCCAGGCGCGCACCTGGCGCCACCGCTACGGCGGCCAGATCTTCCAGCAGTTCCCCGCCGCCTTCGCGGCCCTGTCCGGCCTGCGCCGGGTGCTGCCCGAACTGCCGTCGTACGTGGCGCACGCCAAGATCGTGGCCAAGGCGCTCGCGGAGGGCTTCACCGAGGCCGGCGTGGCGTGGTTCCGGGTCAACCCCGAGGTGCCGCACACCCATGAGTTCCAGGTGTGGCTGCCCTACGACGCCGACGTGCTGAGCGCGGCCGCGCTCCGGCAGACCGAGGAGAGCGGGGTGTGCCTGTTCCGGCGCTGGTTCGCGGCGCCGGCCGGCCCGCCCGGGCTCTCCTTCACGGAGGTCACGGTCAACGCGCCGGGTCTGGAGTGGACCGCCGAGGACGTGCGCGCGGCCGTGGCGGACTTCGTACGCCGGATCGTGTGAGCAGCGGGGCGGGGCCGGACGCGGACGGCCGGTGACCGCGCCCGCCGCGCCCGCCGCACCCGCACCCGCCGCGCCCGCTCAGCGGCAGGCGGGCGGGCTGCGGTGCCCGCCAGGGCGTGGCGGGGCGAACAGATGGGCCAGGGCCGCCCGTAGCCGCCCGGTGGCGAGCCGGCCCGCGAGGACCGCCTCGAAGCGGCGGTAGTCCCGCAACTCCTTGAGGACCGCCACGTCGTGGGTGCCGGGGAGCGGCGGGGCGGGCTCCCCGAGCCGGGCCGCGCGGTAGGCGTCGATCATGTGCTGCTGCATCGCGTCCATGCCTCAACGGTGCGCCCGCCCGGGCCTCCTGTCGCGCCGATTGACGGGCGCCGTCAAACGGCGCGCGGTGCGGGCGCCGGATTGACCAGGAGCGTCAATCGACGAAGGCGCTGTCAGTGGTCCGGTGCACCATGGGCGCATGAGCGTGACCATCGACATCACGGGCCTGGCGCCCGAACGCATCGGCTTCGCGGTCTCCCCGCTGGCCGAGCTGGGCCTGGCCCTGCACGCGCTCTCCGAGCCCGGCCACCACCCCGGTCTGCACGGCTGGGCCACCGCGACCGCGGCCGCGCTGCCGCCCGACCTCGCCGACCGGCTGCACGAGGCGGAGTTCCTGTGGCGGCACACCTTCTCCGACGTGTTCATGCCCTTCGCGGGCATACCCGGCCAGGGCGGCACCCCCGGCTCGACGCTCGCCGAGGACCTGGACCTGCTCGACCGGCTGTCCGACGAGCGGTTCACCTCCGCCGCCCTGGAGATCACCTGCAACCTGTACAGCGTGAAGACGCCCTCGCCGCTGTGCGACCCGGCGATGCGGACGCGCGCCCTTGAGCTCGCGGCCAACCGGGGCCCTCGGCAGGTGGACTTCACGCGCCGGCTGCTGGACGATCCCGGTTCCGTGCGGGCCTGGCTGCGGCGTCTCCTGGAGGACTGCGACCAGGCGTTCTTCGCGGACACCTGGCAGCGGATCCGGGTCCAACTGGCCGCCGACGCACGGCACAAGGCGGAGCTGCTGCGCCGCAAGGGGCTCGACGAGGCCGTGCACGCGGTGTCGGCGGCCCTCAGCCTCGATGCGAGCGGCACCCGCATCGAGGTGGACAAGCTGTCCGAGGGCCACACCACCGCCACCGACCCCGAGCCCGGCGCCGGGCTCACCTTCGTACCCACGTCGTTCGGCTGGCCCCATCTGATGGTGCTGCACGCGCCGGGCTGGCGGCCGGTGATCCACTACCCGGTGCACGGGCCCGAACTGCCGTCGCCCGCCTCGGTGGACCTGCTCAAGCTGCGCATGGAAGCCCTCGCGCACCCGATGCGGATGCGCCTGTGCCGCAACCTGGCGCGCTCGCCCAACACCACGGGAGAGCTCGCCGAACAGCACGGGATCACCGCACCCGAGGTCTCCCGCCATCTGGCCGTCCTGAAGCGGGCCGGCCTCCTCACCACCCGGCGCCGGGGCCGCTATGTGCTGCACCAGCTGGACCTGACGGTGGTGGCCCGCCTGGGCAGCGACTTCCTGGAGGGGGTGCTGCGCTAGCGCCCCGGCCGGGCGGCTCCTCAGCCGGCCTTCAGCAGGAGCTTCCCCGTCGATGTCCGGCTCTCCATCAACCGGTGGGCGGAGGCGGCCTCTTCGAGGGCGAACTCGGCGGTGACCGGCAGCTCCACCTCCCCGCCGATGGCGAGGGACAGGGCGCGGTCCGCGATCGCGCGCAGGGCGGCGGGGTCGTCGGCCGCCAGGCCCAGGATGGAGAAGCCGGACACCGAACGGGCGCGTGGATACAGCTCGTTCTGGCCCACCTGCCAGGCCGCGTCGCCGCTCGCGTTGCCGTACGAGACGAGACGGCCGAACAGGGCGAGCGCTTCGAGGCCGTGGCGCAGGGTCTCGCCGCCGACGGGGTCGAGCACCAGGTCCACGCCCCGGCCGCCGGTGGCGCGCAGGACGTCCGTCGCGAAGGTGTCGGTCAGGAAGGCGTCGTCATAGCCGTGCGCGCGGGCGTACTCCGCCTTGGCCTGGCTGGAGACCACCCCGTAGACCGCGCCGGCCCCGGCGAGCCGGGCGAGCTGCCCGGCGACGGTGCCGACTCCCCCCGCGGCGCCCTGCACCAGGACGCTCTCGCCCGGTTGCAGCCGGCCCACCTCGTGGATCAGGGCGTGCGCGGTGGGCAGCACGGTGGGCAGGGTCGCGGCGGTGCGCAGGCTCATCCCGGCGGGCAGCGAGAAGACGGTGGCGGCCGGGGCGACGGCCACGTCCGCGTAGGCGCCGCCCTCGGTCATCGCGGCGACCTCCTGGCCGACCGCGATCCCCGCCACCCCGTCGCCGACGGCCCGCACGCGCCCGGAGAGTTCGAGCCCGGGCACGAAGGGCAGCGAGCCCACCCGGTACCCCGCCGAACGCGCCTTGAGATCCGCGAAGTTGACGCCGACGTACGCGACGTCGACGCTCACCTCGCCCGGCCCCGGCTCCGGCACCTTCGCCTCCACGAGCCGCAGCACCTCGGGACCGCCGAACTCGTCGAACCTGATCGCACGCATGACGCCACTTCCCCCTGGCTCGGCCGCGCCGGCTCGGTCACATTGGCCGGGCCACGCCGCATGGTTCCGTACGCGACGATAGTACGACGCTCGTCGTACTATGCCAACAGGCGGCGGCGTAAGGGTGGTTCAGGCGGAGCCGCCCGCCCGGACCAGACCCGTCTCGTACGCCAGGACCACCACCTGGACGCGGTCGCGCAGCCCCAGCTTGGTCAGGATGCGGCCCACATGTGTCTTGACCGTGGCCTCCGACAGGACCAGGCGCGCGGCGATCTCCCCGTTGGACAGCCCCTGGGCCACCAGGAGCATGACCTCGCGCTCGCGGTCGGTGAGCCTGCCCAGCTGCTTGTGCTCCGGCTCCTTGCCGCTCGCGGGGAGCATCGGGGCGAACCGGTCGAGCAGCCGCCGGGTGGTGGACGGCGCGACCACCGCGTCGCCGCTGTGCACCGAGCGGATGGCGGCGAGCAGTTCGGCGGGCGGCACATCCTTCAGCATGAACCCGCTGGCGCCCGCCTTCAGGCCGGAGAAGGCGTACTCGTCGAGGTCGAAGGTGGTCAGGATCAGCACCTTCGGCGGGTTCGGCTGCTCGCAGATGCGCCGGGTCGCCTCCACCCCGTCCAGCCTCGGCATGCGCACATCCATCAGGACCACGTCCACGGCGGACGCGCGCAGGATGTCGATCGCCTCCGCGCCGTCGCCCGCCTCCGCGACGACCTCCATGTCCGGCTGGGCGGCGAGCACCATCCGGAACCCGGTGCGCAGCAGCACCTGGTCGTCGACGAGCATCACGCGGATCGTCATCGTTCCCTCTCCATCACGCCGTACCGAACCATCACGTACGTCATTGCCGTACGAGCCGTACAGAAAGTCGCGGGCGCCGGGGCCCGCCGGGCGCGCGGGCGCGGCCGGGGTGCTCGTGGCCCGGGCGGCTCGTGGCCGGGCCATCAGCGGGCCGGTTTCAGCGGCAGCAGGGCGCTGATGCGGAAGCCGCCGCCGGGGCGCGGGCCCGCGTCGAGAGTGCCGCCCACCATGCCGATCCGCTCCCGCATGCCGATCAGGCCGTGGCCCTGGCCGTCCGCGCCGCCGTCCTCATACATCTCGTGGGCCGCTCCCCTGCCGTCGTCCTCGACCAGAAGGCCGAGCCCGTCGTCGAAGTAGACCAGCCGCACGCTCGCCCCCGCGTCGGGGCCGCCGTGCTTGCGGGTGTTGGTCAGGGCCTCCTGCACGATGCGGTACGCCGTGAGCTCGACACCGCTGGGCAGGGCGCGCGGGGTGCCCTCGACCTTGAAGTCGACGGTGAGGCCGGCACCCCTGACCGTCTCGACCAGGTCCTCGATCTGGCGCACGTCCGGCTGCGGCACGTACTCCCCCGCCTCCTCGTGCTCGCCCGTCCGCAGCACACCGAGCAGCCGGCGCATCTCGGCGAGCGCCTGGCGCCCGGTCATCGAGATCGTCTCAAGGGCCGTCCTCGCCTGGTCGGGCGAGGTGTCCATCACGTACGCCGCGCCGTCGGCCTGCACCACCATCACCGACACGTTGTGCGCCACCACGTCGTGCAGCTCGCGGGCGATCCGGGCCCGCTCGGCGGCGACCGCGACCTTGGCCTGCGCCTCCCGCTCCCGCTCCAGGCGCGAGGCCCGCTCCTCCAGCTGCGCGAAGTACGCCTTGCGCGTGCGCATCGAGTCTCCGAGCACCCACGCGAGGACGAAGGGGACGGTCATGATGATGACGAAGAACACCTTCTCCGGCCCGCTGTTCGCGTCCCCCGTCTGCATCCAGCGCACATGGGCGAGCGGCGCCGCGCACAGCGTCGCCACGAGCGCCACCCGTGAGGCCCAGCGCCGGCCCGCCGACGCCACCGTGTAGACGATGACCAGCATCGCGAAGTCCTGGACCTGGGGCGGCACGTTCAGCGCGAGCTGGCCCACGCCCAGGGCGATCACCAGGAGCAGCATCCGCTCGGGAACCCTGCGGCGCAGCGCCACGGCGGTGGCCATACCGGCCGCGAGCGCGATCTGGATGGCCGCGGCCGCCTGCCGGGTGCTCTCCGCCGCCGCCACGATCTGGAGGCAGGAGAACCCGAACAGGATGACGGCCCAGAAGGTGTCGACCCCGGTCGGGTGTCTGCGGATGAAATCGTAGAGGCGTTGCACGTAACCCAGCGTAGGGAAGCCGGATAGGTGCAGGGGTCAACCGCCGGGGCGATCCTGGCTCCGTCGGCGTACTCCGCAAGGTGGAGACTGGCCCCGTGACGGATGAGACGTGTCAGCACTCCCCCGAAGGCTCTGGCTCCGGGCTCCTCAGGCCGGGGCTCCTCGGGCCGGGGCTCCTCGGGCCGGGGCTCGTCGGATGGCGGGAGGCGACCGAGCGGGCGCTCTACGGCGAGGGCGGGTTCTATCTGCGGCCCGAGGGCCCCGCCGGGCACTTCCGCACCTCGGTGCACGCCTCGCCGCTCTTCGCCGGAGCCGTCGCCCGCCTCCTCACGGAGGTCGCGGCCCGGCTCGGCCCTGGCCCCGTCGACCTGGTCGACGTCGGCGCCGGGCGCGGGGAGCTGCTGACCGGGGTGCTGGCCGCGCTGCCCGAAGACTTCCCCGTGCGCGCGTACGCCGTCGAACGGGCGGCGCGTCCGGCCGGGCTCGACGAGCGCGTCGAGTGGCGCGCCGCCGTGCCCGGGCGCGTACGGGGCCTGCTGTTCGCCAACGAGTGGCTGGACAACGTGGCCGTGGACGTGGCGGAGGCCGACGAGGACGGGGTGGCCAGGCTCGTCCTCGTACGCCCCGACGGCACGGAGGTGCTGGGTGAGCCAGTGTCGGGCGCGGACGCGGCGTGGCTCGCGCGCTGGTGGCCGCTGAGCGAGCCGGGTGCGCGCGCCGAGATCGGATGGCCTCGGGACCGGGCGTGGGCGGGTGCGGTCGGCGCCCTGGAGGCGGGGCTCGCGGTGGCGGTCGACTACGCGCATACGCGGCAGACCAGGCCGCCGTTCGGGACGCTGAGCGGGTTTTGGGGCGGGCGGGAGGTCGCGCCCGTGCCGGACGGGTCGTGCGACATCACCGCGCATGTCGCGCTGGACGCCTGCGCGCTGCCGGGGGCGGAGCTGGTGACGCAGCGGGAGGCCCTGGCCGGCCTCGGCGTCTCGGGCGGGCGGCCCCCGCTGTCCCTCGCGACGTCGGACCCGGCGGCGTACGTGCGGGCGCTGGCCCGGGCGGGTGAGGCCGCCGAGCTGACCTCGCGAGGCGGGCTCGGCGACTTCCTGTGGCTGCGCCAACGCGTCTGAGCACCCGCCCGCCGGGGTCGGGGATACTGGGGCGCATGACGGAGACCACGGTCGGCATCGGCGGCGGGGCGGAAAGCACCGACATGGTGCTCAACATCGGCCCCCAGCACCCCTCCACCCACGGAGTGCTGCGCCTGAAGCTCGTCCTCGACGGCGAGCGGATCCAGCGGGCCGAGCCGGTCATCGGCTACATGCACCGCGGCGCGGAGAAGCTGTTCGAGGCGCGCGACTACCGCCAGATCGTGATGCTGGCCAACCGCCACGACTGGCTCTCCGCGTTCTCCAACGAACTCGGCGTCGTCATGGCGGTGGAGCGGATGCTCGGCATGGAGGTCCCCGAGCGCGCCGTGTGGACCCGCACGCTGCTCGCCGAGCTGAACCGGGTCCTCAACCACCTGATGTTCCTCGGCTCCTACCCGCTGGAGCTCGGCGGCATCACCCCCATCTTCCACGCGTTCCGCGAACGCGAGGAGTTGCAGACGGTGATGGAGGAGGTCTCCGGCGGCCGCATGCACTACATGTTCAACCGCGTCGGCGGCCTCAAGGAGGACCTGCCGCTCGGCTGGCTCGGCCGGGTGCGCCACGCCGTCGCCTCGGTGCGCTCCCGCATGGACGTGTACGACCGCCTCGTCCTCGGCAACGAGATCTTCCGCGGACGCACGCGCGGGGTGGGCGCGTTGTCGGCCGAGGCCGTGCACGCGTACGGCGTGAGCGGACCCATCGCCCGCGCCTCCGGCGTCGATTTCGACCTGCGCCGCGACGAGCCCTACCTCGCCTATGGGCAGCTCCAGGACACCCTGAAGGTCGTCACCCGAACCGAGGGCGACTGCCTCGCGCGCTTCGAGTGCCTGCTGGAGCAGACGCACAACGCGCTCGACCTGGCGGACGCGTGCCTGGATACGCTGGCCGAGCTCCCGCCCGGGCCCATCAACCAGCGGCTGCCCAAGGTGCTCAAGGCGCCCGAGGGCCAGACGTACGCCTGGACCGAGAACCCGCTCGGCATCAACGGCTACTACCTCGTCAGCAAGGGCGAGAAGACCCCGTACCGGCTGAAGCTGCGTTCGGCCTCGTACAACAACATCCAGGCCCTGGCGGTGCTGCTGCCGGGGACGCTGGTGGCCGACATGGTGGCCATCCTCGGGTCGCTGTTCTTCGTCGTGGGCGACATCGACAAGTGACATCGACAAATGACCGCGAAGTGAGCGAAGTGGTCCGCGCGTAGCCGAAGTCGCCCGCCGGCCGGGCCTGTTCGCCGCCGACGGTTCACGAGGACCAGTGGCCGCGTGCCGCCGCCAGGACGAAACCCGGACCGAACCCGATGAGCAGGCCCCTCGCGCCGTCGGCCGGCGGGTCCTCGAACGTACGGGACAGGACGTCCAGGACCGCCGAGCCGCCGAGGTTTCCGTTGCCGGCGAGGCTGTCCCAGGCGTGCCGCAGCGCCTTCTCTTCGAGGCCGAGGCCGGCGGCCGCGTCGTCGAGGATGCGCGGGCCGCCGGGGTGGACCACCGCGAAGTCCAGCGGGGCCTCCTGGGGGCGGAGCCAGGCGCGCAGGGCCGGGAGACTGTCGTTGAAGGAGTCGGTGGCCGCCCGCGTGGAGTCGAAGTGCAGCCCTGCGCCGCTCAGCCGCCCCCGGTAGCGCTCCGCGCTGTCGGGCAGCAGGTACTCGAAGGTGTCCGCCACGACGAAGGCCGGCCCGTCCCACGCGGGGCGCCCCGAGACGACGGCGGCGGCCGCGCCGTCCCCGAACAGCACCTTGTAGACCATGGATTCGAGACTGCTGTCCTCGTGGTTGTACGTGGCGGCCGACAGGCATTCCGAGGTGACGACCAGGACGTTGGCGCCGGGGTTGGCGGCGATGTCCTGGCTGGCGCGGACCACGCCCTGGGCGCCGCCCACGCAGCCCGCCGTACCCAGGGGGTGGCGGCGCACATCGGGCCGCAGGCCGAGCACGCCGATCAGATGGACGTCCAGCGAGGGCACGGTCCACGATGTGGTGTGGCTCGTGACGAGGGCATCCACGTCCTCGGGCCGCAGTTCCGCCCTCGCGAGGGCCCCCCGCGCCGCGTCGGCCGCGAGGGCCGACGCGTCTGCGTACGCGGCCCGGTTGCGCTCCTCCAGCAATGCGTTTCCGGCCACCGTCGGCGCGTTCAGGGGGCGGGTGAAGTAGCGGGTGCGCACCGTGGTGGCCCCGGCGATCCGCAACATCGCCTCCAGGCGCGGCAGACCGGCGTGGGCCTGCCGGATGTCGGCGAAGATCTCGTCGGTGGTCACAGCATGCCCCGGCAGGACGACACAGGGAGGGGCTATGTGAGCGGGCACGGACGATCTCCCTCGAGAATCGAAAAGGGCGGATCATCAACGTACGTCAGCTGGCCTGAATTGATCCCGGAAAAGTCAAAAGTGGGTCAACTGAAGTGACGGTATGTCAGGTGCTTGTCAAATGCGGTGCGGTGGGGCGCACAGGAGGGCCCCCGACGCTTGGGGGGGAGCGTCACCCGTAGCGGGGGCGGTCACCGGGGGCGGCCACGGAGCGCGGAACGGCGGCCGTGGCCATGCTCTGCACCCGTGCCCCCTGGTAAGTCGGCGGACGCTTGAACACCATGGTGCCGCGGGCCCGCTCGGGGGGAGGGAGCCCGCCCGGATGCCGGCTGCCCCGCGCATCCGGACTCTGCGTCCGGTACCGACACCCGCCGACAGCGGCCCCGGCGCCGGACGCAGACCCCTGCCCACCTCGTCGCACGGCCCGGCGCGGGGGCGCCCGGCGCGGGGGCGCCCGGCGCGGGGGCGCCCGGCGCGGGGGCGCCCGGCGCGGGGGCGCCCGGCGCGGGGGCGCCGAGAACGGGGGCGCCGAGAACGGGTGGGGCTGAGAACGGATGCTGGTGCCCCGAACGCGCGCGGCGCCGAGGCCGCGTGCCGTCCGGCGAACGGGCGCGGCGCCGAGGCGGCGTGCCGTGCCGTGCCGCGAACGGGTGTTACGAGATCGCGGTGCGCAGCCGCACCACGTCAAGCTGCTCCGTCTCGTCGTGCGCGGTCAGGTCGATGACCTCGCCCACGACCTTCTCGGGCCCCTGCTGCGCCCGGCTCGCCAGCACCTCGGCGCCCACCACATCGGCAAGGTCCTCGTCCTGCACGGCCTCGATCGCGGCGGCCACCGCCTGCCGGGCGTCCGGGACCTGCCGGGCGTCCGCGACGGGCTCGGCCGTCTCGTCGGCATCCGCCGGCTGGGCCTCCCCGGACCGCTGGGGGTCCTGCGCGCCACCCGTGCCGAAGAAGTCGAAGCTGCCCTCGGGGCGCACGGCGCGGCGGGCCGGATGGGGCACCACGGCCGACGCCACCGGCGCGGGCGCCGCGGGGAGTTCGGCCTGGCGGGGCTTGGCGGTGAGGGCGGTCGCCGGGCGGGTGTGCTCCCCGCTGCCGAGGACCGCCGAGGGCTTCCCCCGGGATTCCTCCGCCTCCCGGGCGCCGGCCCCGGACCGCGCCGGGTCGTCACCGGACCGCGCCGCGCCGGCCTGCGCGCGGGCCTTCGCCTGGCGTTCGGCGCTCAGCGAGAGGCGTTCCAGGGCGCGGGCGGCCGCCAGATAGGACTCCGGCGTGGGCGTACTGCCCGAGCGCGCAAGGGCCTTGGGCCCGCCCGCTTCGAGGGCGAGCTGACGCCGGCCCTCCAGCGCGCTGGCCCGCTCGGTCTCGGCGTTGGCGTAGCGCCGCAGCAGGGCGGCGTGCTCGCCGCGCAGCCCGGCCAGCTCCTTGCGCTTGGCGCGCAGCTTGGCGTCGAGGCGGCCGCGCAGCTCGCGCGACTCCTCCAACTCGCCCTCGAGCTCGGCGATCCGCTCCTCGGTGCGCCACTGGTCGGCCGCGCGCGAGCGGGTCAGCTCGGCGACGCGGCGGCCGGCGGCCCGGTCCCAGGAGCGCATCAGGACGGAGCCGGTGACACAGGCCGCGGCGGCCGCGGCGGCCAGCGCCCTGAGCACCGCCGGTTGATCGAAGAGCCAGGCGCCACCGGCGCAGATGACCGAGACGCCGGCGACGGCCGACGGCTGAAGGAGCCGGTGCAGCGGAGGGGAATGACGGTGGCGTCCACGTGGCATGGCCTGAAATTTACCGTGTGTAGACGCCATATGGACCCTCGCCTGCCAATCTGTTTCCCTGCGGTTACTCCGATCGCCAAATTCGGCTACTTCTTGATCAGTCCCTTCGACTGGAGATACTGCTTGGCGACATCGGCCGGCTTGGCCCGCTCGGCGTCGACCTTGCGGTTGAGGCCGACCAGATCGTCGGTCGTCAGCGCCTTGGTCAGCTTGCCGAGCGCGTCGGCTATCTCCTGGCTGCCCGCTTCCTTGGCATTGACGACCGGCAGCACGTTGTCGGCGTTCTGGAGCTTCTTGTCGTCCTGGAGCAGCACGAGGCCGTAGGTGTCCAGGGTGGCGTCGGTCGTGGTGGTCAGCACCAGCTGGTCCACTCCGTCCTTGACCGCCTGCTTGGCGCCGGGGGTGCCGACGCCCTTGGGGTCGATGCCGGTGACGTCGATGCCGTACTTGGCGGTCAGGCCCGGCGCGCAGAAGGGCCGCACCTTGCACTCGTCACCGGCGGCGACCTTCACCCCGATCTTCGAAGCGCCCAGGTCCGAAAGAGTCTTGAGGTGGTTCTTGGCGGCGAATTCCTTGGTGACCGCGAACGCGTTCTGGTCGACCGCGCCGCCGGCCGGGAGAACCTTCAGGCCCCGGGGCTCCGCGAGCTTGGTCAGTTCGCCCAGCGTGGCGGTGACATCGCTGGAGGCCAGCGGCTTGTCCTTCGCCTTGTCGCCGTTCACCTTGGCATTGAGGAATTCGGTGAGCGTGGCCGCGTATTCCGGTACGACGTCGATCTCGCCCTTCTCCAGGGCGGGTTCGTACAGTTCCCGGTTCTTCACGGTGGTGATCGAGGTCGCATACCCGGCGTCAGCCAGGACCTGGGAGTACAGCTCCGCCAGGACCGACGACTCGGTGAAGCCGCCCGCGCCGATCACCAGCGAGCCCTTCTTGCCGCCGCCCGTACTGCTGGACCCGCCGGACGTGCTTGAAGCGCTTTTGTCCTTGCTCTTCTCCAGGCTGTCGCCGCCGCACGCGGCGAGCGTGCCGGCCAGGGCGAGGGTGCCGAGCACCGCACCGGTCGTGCGCAGGATCTTGCTCATCAGGGTTCACCAATCGGAAGGCGTCGCGTGATCAGGGGTGTCGCGGACAACTGAGGGGGCGTAAGGGATCGGAGAGACACAAGGAGGGGGCGGGCACGGCCGGGGCCTGGGTCACGAGCGCTTGCGCAGCGGGCTGAAGAGGCGGTCGAGCGCCACCAGAGCGCCCTCCACGAGCAGCGCGAGCCCCGCCACCAGCAGGGCCCCCGCCACCACCTGCGGGGTGTCGTACACCGCGAACCCCTCCGTGACGATCCGCCCGAGCCCTCCGAGCCCCGCCATCGCGGCGATCGTCGCCGTGGCGATGATCTGCACCGCGGCGGAGCGCAGCCCGGTCATGATGAGCGGGTAGGCCAGCGGCAGCTCGACCTGGAGGAAGACCTGACGCCCCGACATCCCCATGCCGCGCGCCGCCTCCACCGCCGCCCGGTCCACCCCGCGCATGCCGACATAGGCGTTGGTCAGCAGCGGCGGCACCGCGAACAGCACCAGGGCGATCACGGTGGGCAGATAACCCGCGTTGCGCAGCGGCGTCACCATGAACAGGGCCAGCACCGCGAAGACGGGTATCGCGCGGCCCACATTGGAGATGTTGACGGCGAGCGCCCCGCCCTTGCCGATGTGCCCGAGCCAGAGCGCGAGCGGCAGGGCCACCAGGCAGGACACGGCCAGGGCGAGCGCGCTGACGTAGACGTGCTCGCCCAGGCGGTGCCAGGCGCCGTCCTGGCCCGACCAGTTGGCGCCGGTGGTCAGCCACGTCCACGCCTGGGTGAAGACTCCCATCAGACCGCCTTCGCCGTACGGATACGCGTCCACGGGGTGAGCAGCCACTGGACGCCGAGGAGCAGCAGGTCGGCGGCGACGGCGAGCACCACGCACAGCACCGAGGCGGTGAGGATCTGCGCCTTGAAGAAGGTGGGCAGGCCCTGCTCGATGAGGTTGCCGAGGCCGCCGTGGTCGACCAGGGAACCGATCGTGGTCAGCGCGACCGTGGCGACCGTGGCGATCCTGAGCCCGGCCATCAGGGCGGGCAGCGCGAGCGGCAGCTCGACCTCGAAGAGCAGGCGTATACGTCCGTATCCCATGCCCCGGGCCGCTTCCAGCGCGTCGGCGGGCACCGATTCGAGCCCGGCCAGGATGTTGCGCACGAGGATCGTCAGCGAATAGAGCACGAGGCCCGTGATCACCAGGCCGGCCGAGAGGCCGAACACCGGGAGCAGCAGGGCGAACATGGCGAGCGAGGGCACCGTGTAGAGCACGGTCGTGAAGCCGAGGACGGTGGCCGCGACGCCCTTGCGCCCGCGTGCGAGCAGCGCGAGCGGGAAGGCGACGAGCAGCCCGATCACCACCGAGACGGCGGTGATCCAGATGTGCTGGACCGTCGCGTCGGTCAGCTCCTGGCTGCGGGAGCTGACGTACTCCCAGCAGATCCAGTCGTTCGCCGCCAGACAGCCGGCCGCCATTCCCCCACCTCCCTCGCACCGCACCCGGTGCCGATACCCGTGCTCTGATACCCGGCCCGGCCCCCCTGAATCCCGGCATGGATCCTGGCCTGCGTCCCGGCTCTCCGAACGTACGTACCAAACCCTATCCCCGGGCACTGACAATCGCCGTGAGCCTTCGGGGTACCGCAACATGGGCTTCACACAAGCGCGCCCGCCAGCCTTCACAATGGGGACCCATGATCCGGTTCGAGCACGTCACCAAGCGGTACGCCGACGGCACCATCGCCGTGGACGATCTCTCCTTCGAGGTGGCCGAGGGTGAACTGGTCACCCTGGTCGGCCCGTCGGGGTGCGGCAAGACCACCACGATGAAGATGGTCAACCGTCTCATCGAGCCCACCGAGGGGCGGATATGGGTGGACGGCGAGGACATAGCGTCCGTCGACCCCGTCCAGTTGCGGCGCCGCATCGGCTATGTGATCCAGCAGGTCGGGCTCTTCCCGCACAAGACGGTCCTGGAGAACACCGCGACCGTCCCGCATCTGCTCGGCGTCAAGAAGGCCGCGGCCCACCGGCGCGCCGCCGAACTCCTCGACCTGGTCGGCCTCGACCCCAAGACGTACGGCTCGCGCCATCCCGAGCAGCTGTCCGGCGGCCAGCGCCAACGGGTGGGCGTGGCAAGGGCGTTGGCGGCCGATCCGCCGGTCCTGCTGATGGACGAGCCGTTCGGCGCGGTCGACCCGGTGGTGCGCGAGCGGTTGCAGAACGAATTCCTCAAGCTCCAGTCGCAGGTGCGCAAGACGGTCCTGTTCGTCACCCACGACATCGAGGAGGCGGTCCGCCTCGGCGATCGCATCGCCGTCTACGGGCAGGGCTCCATCGAGCAGTTCGACGCCCCCGCCGCCGTGCTCGGCGCCCCCGCCACCAACTACGTGGCGGACTTCGTCGGCGCGGACCGGGGCCTCAAGCGGCTCTCGGTGACACCCATCGAGGAGAGCGACCTGGAGCAGCCGCCCGTGGTCCATCTCGACGATCCGCTTCCCGCCGACATCGCGCGCTGGGCCGTCGTCCTGGACAGCGACGACAACCTGCACGGCTGGATCTCGGGCGAGCAGGCCCGGCTCGGCACGGGCACGGTGCGCGAGCACGCCCGGCGGATGGAGGCCTGGCTGCCGGTCGGCGCCTCCCTCAAGCAGGCGTTCGCCACGATGCTCCAGCACGACGCGGGCTGGATCGCGGTGATCGACCGCGAGGAGCGCGGCCGCTTCCTCGGCGTCCTGACCCCCGCCCGGCTCCACGAGGCGCTGCGCCGCTCCATCGACGCGGACGCGAACGCGGTGCCGCGCACCGAGGTGCGGGTCGAATCGGTGGAGTCGGTCAGCTCGCGCTGAGCCGTCCGCTGATCCACTCCAGGGTCGGCGGGATCTCGCGCCGCCAGGTGTTGAAGTTGTGCCCGCCGCTGTCGAGCGTGATGGAGGACACGCGGCCGGGCGCCTTCACCTTCTTGATGAAGGACTGCGTCGGCTTGTAGTTGTCCTCGCCCGAGAGGGAGCTGGTGACCAGGAAGGACGACGTGCCCGTCGGCAGGTGGTCCAGGCTCCACAGCAGGTTGGCCCGGTTCTTCTCCTGCTCGTTGCCGTGGAAGAGGTCACCGGTGGTCGGGTCGTCGGCCGCCTTGTAGTACGCGGACAGGCCCGCGCTCGCGGCGAACTGCTCGGGGTGGTGCATGCCGATCTTCAGGGCGCAGTAGCCGCCGGTCGAATTGCCGATGAAGCCCCAGTTCCGCGGCTTGGTGCCGACGCGGTAGTGCGCGGAGATCGCGCCCGGAACGTCCTTGGCGAAGAACGTCTCGGTCTGCGGCCCGTTCGGTATGTCCACGCACTCGGTGTCGCGCTGGCCGGCCACCGTGGGGCGCATCATGACCAGGATCATCGGCTGCGACTTCTTCTGCTTGGCCTGCGCCCAGGCCGTCTTCGGATACCGCAGGCCCTTGAGCAGGTTCTCGGCGGTGCCCGGGTAGCCCGTCAGCACGATCGAGGCGGGGAAGGTCTTGTTCTCGTACGCCTTCTGGAAATACTCGGGCGGCAGATAGACATAGGCCGGGCTCGTTATCTTCGACTTCTCACCCACCAGGGCGATCTTCTGGATCTCTCCCCCCACCTGCGGCTTTCCCGCGCCCGGAGTGTCCGGCTTCTGCTGGGAGAGCACCTGGACGTTCTTGCCGCCCGCCGAGTGGTCCACGACCTTGCCCATGCCCTGCTCCTGGCCGAACAGGTCGGCCCAGGATCCGTAGAACAGGAACGAGTTGTTCGCCGCCAGACCGACCGAGGCGAAGATCGCCAGCTGGGTCGCGAGCAGCAGCCCGATCCGGCCCGTCACGGCTTTCCAGCTGCGGCGCGCCAGGCGCGGCCACAACCAGATGGTGACCCCGAACAGCACCACCGCGAGGAACACGGCGAGTGCCAGGACCTTGTTGCTCGTGAGACCCATGAGTCGATGAAACTTTCTGGCTGAGATTTTCCTGAAACCGAGGGAACCCGCCCCTCACAAGTCCCGTCCTAGAGGGCGCACATTGACCGGCTGGACGGCATGGACGCCGCCCCCGGCCAACTGAATCTCTCGCGGAGTCACGGGAAGCGATGTCTGTCAGGATAGATGGGGACAAAAACGGATCGGTTCCGACTCGTGTACGAAAGGTCCTCCGCGGGCCGCGCCCCGAGTCGGTTCCCAAGGTGGTCGGTACGGCCTGCTCTGTCGTAGGCCTCCTGGACGTGGCGGCCGGAGTCTTCGATCGCGTCCGGCACAGTCGGTTCCACACCGTCAGCGAAGTGCTGCCGGGCACCTTCGGCCCCTTCGCGGCGGCCGTGGCGCTCTGCGCCGGCATCCTGCTGCTGCTCCTCGCGCACGGCCTGAAGCGCCGCAAGCGGCGGGCCTGGCGGGCCGCCGTGGTGCTGCTACCGATCGGGGCGCTGGCCCAGTTCTGGTACCGGCACTCCGTCGTCGGAGTACTGATCTCATTGGTACTTCTCACGCTGCTGGTCCGCCACCGGAGCGAGTTCACCGCGCTGCCCGACCCGCGCAGCCGCTGGAAGGCGGTGGCGAACTTCTTCCTGATGGGCGCGGGATCACTGGGCCTCGGCCTGGTCATCGTGAGCGTGCACCCCAACCGCACGGTCGGCAATCCGAGCATCGTGGACCGCATCCAGCACGTGATGTTCGGCCTCTTCGGCTTCGAGGGCCCGGTCGAGTACCAGGGCAAGACCAGCTGGACCGTCGGCTACTCGCTCGGCGCGCTCGGTCTGCTCACCGCGGTCACCACGATCTACCTGGCCTTCCGGCCCGAGCACCCCGCCGCCCGCCTCACCGAGGACGACGAGCACAAGCTGCGCGACCTGCTCGCCAAGCACGGCGCACGGGACTCGCTCGGCCACTTCGCGCTCCGCCGCGACAAGGCCGTCGTCTTCTCGCCCAGCGGCAAGGCGGCCGTCACCTACCGCGTCGTCTCCGGCGTGATGCTCGCGTCGGGCGACCCGATCGGCGACGTCGAGGCCTGGCCCGGCGCGATCGAGCGCTTCATGGACGAGGCCAAGGCGCACTCCTGGACGCCGGCGGTCGTCGGCTGCTCCGAGACCGGCGGCGAGGTCTGGACCCGCGAGACCGGACTCGACGCCCTGGAACTGGGTGACGAGGCGGTGGTGGACGTCGCGGATTTCTCCCTGGCCGGACGCGCCATGCGGAACGTACGCCAGATGGTCAAGCGCATCGAGCGCAATGGCTACGAAACCCGCGTGCGGCGCGTTCGTGACCTGTCCGAGGGGGAGCTGGAACGTATCCGCCGGGCCGCCGAGGACTGGCGCGGCACCGACACCGAGCGCGGCTTCTCGATGGCGCTCGGCCGCATCGGCGACCCCAACGACGGCGACTGTGTGATCGCGACGGCCCACAAGGCCGACGAGGAGGGCGAGACCCCGACCCCTTACGGCGACCTGAAGGCCATCCTTCACTTCGTCCCGTGGGGCAAGGACGGCATGTCCCTGGAGATGATGCGCCGCGACCGCTCGGCCGACCCCGGCATGAACGAGCTCCTGATTGTGGCGTCGCTTCAGGCGTGCGAGAAGATCGGCGTCAAGCAGGTCTCGTTGAACTTCGCGATGTTCCGCTCGGCGCTGGCGCGCGGCGAGAAGATCGGGGCGGGGCCCGTGCTCCGGATGTGGCGCGGGCTGCTGGTCTTCCTGTCCCGCTGGTTCCAGATCGAGTCGCTGTACAAGTTCAACGCGAAGTTCCAGCCGCGGTGGGAGCCGCGCTTCATGGTGTACCGGGCCCATGCCGACCTCCCCCGCATCGGTTTCGCCGTGATGCAGGCGGAGGGCTTCGTGAACCTGGGCCTTCCGGGGCCCCTGGCCCGCCTCACGCGCGCGGCACGGCGGGAACGGGCATGCGCGCACGTGCCGCCGAAGGAACAGACCCCCCACGCGGCCTGACCCTGCGGGCCCTCGGCCCCCGACCCCGGTCCCGGCAAACGCCGAGGCCGGGGTTTGCCGTTGCCCGGGCCCGCACGTGGCGCCCCTGAGCATCCGGTACCGGCCAGGGCGGCACCCGCAACCCGCCCTTCGCGCAGTTCCCCGCGCCCCTGGGCATCCGATGCCGGCCCGCACCGGCCGCCTCAGCCCGTCGTGGGGCCCCCTGGCCCTTACGGCCTTGAGGGAGATTGAGGAGCGAGGCCGTTCAGGCCGGACGGGGTCTGGGGCGGAGCCCCAGGGTCCCTTCACCCCCGGAGGGTTCAGGGAAGGGGCGGGGAGGGGCCAGAAACCGGGGTCGGGGCGGAGCCCCGGGGCGTCGCATCCCGACCCCGGCCCACCTCAGGCCCGCTCGAGCGACGGCGCAGCCGCCCCCGCCCCCGCCTCCACGTCTGCCGAAGAGGAAACCACTTCCGCCTCGACCCGCCGCCGCCGATCGGCGGAGAGCCCCACCAGCGCAACCGCGATGACCAGCACGAACGCACCCCCGGCCAACGCGAAGGACAGCGTGAACTGACTCTCCGCGGGAAGCGGAGGCACCCCCTTCGGCAACCCGGACAGCACCTTCGACGCCAGCAACGAAGTGATCACCGCACTGGCGATCGCCGACCCCACGGACCGCGAGATGGAGTTGATCCCGTTGGCGATCCCGGTCTGGTGGTGCGGAACACTCGCCACGATGAGCGCCGGCATCGCCGCGTACCCGAAACTGATGGCCGCACCGATCAGCATGCCCGCGAGGATCACGGACGCCGTCGAGTCGTGCGCCCCGGTCAGCCAGGCGAAGCCGAGCACACCGAAGGCCGCGCCCGCCGCGAGCGTGAACCGCGCCCCGATCCGCCCCACGAGCTGCCCGCCGAGCGGCGCCGCGATCAGCGAGACGAGGGTGGTCGGCAACAGGTACTCGACGGAGGCGCGCAGGACGGTCGCCGAGAACCCGTACCCGGTCAGCTTGTCCGGCATCTGCACCAGGTAGGAGACGCCGATGAACTGGGAGAACATCGCGAAGCCGAGCAGCAGCCCGGCCAGGTTGGTGAAGAGCACCGGCCGGTGCGCGAACATCCGCATGTCGACCATGGGCGCGGCGACCAGGCGCTCGACCAGGACCCAGACCCCGGCCATGACCACGGCGCCGACGAAGAAGCCGATCGTACGGCCGGAGGACCAGCCCCATTCGTGGCCCTGCGAGATGGGCAGCAGGAGCAGGACGAGGAAGGCCGCGAGGGTGGCCGCGCCCAGCCAGTCGGTGCGTCCGCCGGTCTTGTTGCGGGAGGCGGGCACGACGACGATGACCGCGACCAGGGCGAGCACCGCGAGGATCACGGCGAGCCAGAACACCCGGTGGTAGTCGGGGTGCGAGCCCTGCGTGAGCAGACCCGCACCGACCAGCGCGAGCCCGCTGCCGAACGCCAGCGTGCCGCTGACCAGCGCCATCGCCCCGTGCAGCTTCTGCTGCGGTATCTCCTCGCGCAGGACGGAGAGCGCCAGCGGGAAGATCGCGGTGGCCGCGCCCTGAAGCACCCGGCCCACGATCAGGAGGGTGAGGGAGCTGGTGGTGGCGGCGAGCACGGAGCCCGCGACCATGACCACGAGCACACCGATCAGCGTCGGCTTCTTGCCGTGCATGTCGCCGAAGCGCCCGAGCAACGGGGTGAAGACGGCTGCGGAGAGCAGGGTCGCGGTGGTGACCCAGCTGACACCGGACGTGGAGGTGCCGAGGTCGTTCTGGATGATGCCGAGGATCGGCACGACCAGGGTCTGCATCATCGAGACGACCATGGCGGCGAGGCCGAGGACCAGGACGAGCCCGGTGCCGCCGCTGGGACGTTGGTTAGTGGTCACTGTTTCTTCCGTACGGCTGGAGAGGTACTTGAGCAGAGCGAAGCTTGATTACCTCAAGCAACTTAATGAAGGTAAAGCTCAAAGGTTGAGGTAGTCAAGTTTCGGCCGGACCGGGGGTTACAGTGGACGCCATGCCCCCTGGAACCAGCCGCCCCGCCGCCGGCAACCTCACGCTCATGGACGCCATCTGGGACGCACTGGCCGGCTTCTACGGCGACTTCACCTCGGCGGCCGCCGACGAGGGCCTCACCTCCAGCCAGGCCAAGACCCTCACCGTGCTGCGCCGGGGCCCCGCCTCCATGCGCTCCCTGGCCACGACCCTGCACTGCGACGCCTCCAACGTCACCGGGATCGTCGACCGCCTGGAGGCCCGCGCCCTGGTGCGCCGCGAGCCGAGCCCCACCGACCGCCGCGTCAAGAACGTCGTCCTCACCGAGGAGGGCACGCGCACCGTGGAGACGGTCAGGACCGGCATGCTCGCCACCCACGCCGCGCTCGACTCGCTGCCCGACGCCGACCGCGTGGCCCTGCACGATCTCCTCCAGCGCCTCTTCCCCGCCCCCGGGCATGGTCCGGGAACCCCCGCCTGACGCCTACGCTTGACGCATGCGTACGTTGAACGGACGGCCGGCCGGACGGGGGGCAGTCGAAGGCCTGCCCGAGTGGGACCGCTGCGCGGTCATGGGCGTGGTCAATGTGACGCCCGACTCCTTCTCCGACGGCGGCCGGTGGTTCGACACCTCGATCGCCGTCAAGCACGGCCTCGACCTCGTCACCGAAGGGGCCGACCTCGTGGACGTCGGCGGGGAGTCCACCCGCCCCGGCGCCTCCCGGGTGGACGAGGACGAGGAGCTGCGCCGGGTCCTGCCCGTCGTGCGGGGCCTGGTCTCCGAAGGCGTCACCGTCTCCGTCGACACCATGCGCGCCCGCGTCGCCGAACAGGCGGTAGCGGCGGGCGCGGTCCTGGTCAACGACGTCAGCGGCGGCCTCGCCGACCCCGCGATGATCCCCGCCGTCGCCGCCACCGGCGCCCCCTTCGTCGTCATGCACTGGCGCGGTTTCAGCCACGACATGAACAGCCGCGCGGTGTACGGGGACGTGGTGGCCGAGGTCGTCGCGGAACTCCGCGCGCGCCTGGAGGCCGTCGTCGAGGGCGGCATCGCCCCCGGGCGCCTGGTCGTCGACCCCGGCCTCGGCTTCGCCAAGCAGGCCGGCCACGACCTCGCGCTGGTCGCCCACCTCGCCGAGCTGCGCGCGCTCGGCCACCCCGTCCTGGTCGCCGCGTCCCGCAAGCGGTTCCTCGGCCGCGTCCTGGCCGGCGACGAGGGCGCACCGCCACCCGCCCGCGAACGCGACGCCGCCACCGCCGCCGTCTCCGCCATAGCCGCCCACGAGGGCGCCTGGGCGGTACGCGTCCACGAGGTGCGGGCCACCGCCGACGCCGTCCGCGTGGCGCGCGCCGTAGAGGGAGCCCGGTGAGCCCGCACGCCGAGAGCGAAGCGGTCGAGCGCGCCAACACCGCGTTCTACGAGACCCTGGAGCGGGGCGACTTCGACGAGCTGTCCGACCTCTGGCTCGACGCCACCGAGGCCGGCGACACCGGGATCTCCTGCGTCCACCCGGGCTGGCCCGTGCTCTCCGGGCGCGGCGAGGTACTGCGCTCGTACGCGCTGATCATGGCGAACACGGAGTACATCCAGTTCTTCCTGACCGACGTGAAGGTCGTCATCCTGGGCGACACCGCGCTGGTGACCTGCACCGAGAACATCCTCAGCGGCGGCCCCGCCGAGGAGAGCGGCGAACTGGGGCCGCTGGTGGGCCAGCTCGTGGTCGCCACCAATGTGTTCCGCCGCACATCCGATGGCTGGCGGCTGTGGTCCCACCACGGCTCGCCGGTGCTCTCCGAATCGGGTGGCGAGGAGCCGGAACCGGACGAGGGCTGAAACCGGGCACGTTCGGGGGGTTTCGAGGGTTGAACGCGAAGCCATCGGGTAGGGGCGGCTACCAGGCCTGTCAGGATCTGTCCATAGCCCCCATGGGCGAGCACTGTCAGTGCCCGCGGGTAGATTCGATGGCGGGCACGTGCCGCCCGCACGCGGCCGCATGTCCGTCTGACCAACGACAGCAGGAGTGATTCGCGTGGATCGTGTCGCGCTGCGCGGCCTCAAGGCCCGTGGGCACCATGGCGTCTTCCCCCGGGAGCGCGAGGAGGGCCAGACCTTCATCGTGGACCTGGTGCTCGGCCTCGACACCCGCCCCGCGGCGGCCGACGACGACCTGGCGAAGACCGTGCACTACGGCGTGGTGGCCGAGGAAGTGGTCGACGTCGTCCAGGGCGAGCCCGTCGATCTGATCGAGACGCTGGCGGAGCGGATCGCCCAGCAGTGCCTCAAGCACGAAGGCGTCCAGGAAGTTGAGGTGGTCGTCCACAAGCCCGACGCGCCGATCACCGTCCCGTTCGACGACGTGACCATCACCATCACCCGGAGCCGAGGATGAGCGTGTATTCGCAAGGGGCCGCCCAGAGCGACCCGACCGTACAGCCCGTGCCCGCCTCCGTGGTCGAGCAGGTCGACGCGGCCGATGTGACGCTGTCCAACCCGCGCCGCGCGGTCATCGCCCTCGGCTCGAACCTGGGCAACCGCCTGGAGACGTTGCAGGGCGCCATCGACGCGCTGGAGGACACGCCGGGTCTGCGCGTCAAAGCGGTGTCACGGGTGTACGAGACCGAGCCCTGGGGCGTCGATCCCGGCTCCCAGCCCTCGTACTTCAACGCGGTCGTCGTCGTGAAGACCACTCTGCCCCCGGCCTCGCTCCTGGAGCGCGGCCACGCCATCGAGGAGGCCTTCGACCGGGTCCGCGACGAGCGCTGGGGCCCGCGCACCATCGACGTGGACATCGTGGCCTACGCCGACATCGTCTCCGACGACCCGCTCCTGACGCTCCCCCACCCGCGCGCCCACCAGCGGGCCTTCGTGCTCGCCCCCTGGCACGACGTGGAGCCCGAGGCGCAGCTGCCCGGCCGGGGCCCGGTGGCCGATCTCCTGAACGGCGTCGGCCACGAAGGCGTACTGCCACGCGCCGACCTGGAACTTCGTCTGCCCGAGTAGTCGTTACGCTTCCGAAGGCCGGCCACCCCAGGGCGCGGCGGGACGTGGGGCCGCCCCCGCGTCCCCGGGGCCTCGACGGCGCACCGGCCTCGACAAGACCACCGAGAGACGCGAAGGGCACTACTCCGTGAAGCAACTGCGGCTTGGCGTACTGGCCGGACTGTTCGTCATCGCCGGAGTGCTCTCCTGGGCCGGCGCCCGGCTGTGGGACTCGGTCGCCACCCTGCCGAGCGTCCCGATCGCCGCGCCCATCGTCCTCGCCGTGATCGCCGCGATCCTGCTGGCGACCGCCCTGTCCATCCGCTCCCGGCTGCGCGCCCAGCGCGAGCGCCGGCCGGGCGCCAAGGGCGTCGAGCCCCTGATGGCCGCGCGCGCGGTGGTCTTCGGCCAGGCGAGCGCCCTGGTGGCGGCCCTGGTGTGCGGGATGTACGGCGGGACCGGCGTCTATCTCCTGAGCTATCTCGACGTGCCGTCCCGCCGCGACCAGGCGATCTACGCCGGGTTCTCGGTCCTGGCCGGCATCGCCGTGGTGGCCGCGGCGTTCTTCCTCGAGCGCGTGTGCAAGCTGCCCGACGACGAGGACGACACCAAGGCCCCCGCCACCTGACCCCGGGGTGCGGCCGCCCCCTGCCACGGCCTGCGGTCAACCGACAGGCCGCCCAGGGGAGTTGGGCCGCCTCAGCGGGCCATGATCAGGCTCATCGCCTCGCTGCGCGTCGCCGGGTCGCGCAGCTGCCCGCGCACCGCAGACGTCATGGTCTTCGCGCCCGGCTTGCGGATGCCGCGTACGGACATGCACATGTGCTCGGCCTCGATCACCACGATCGCGCCACGCGCGTCGAGGATCCGCATCAGCGAGTCGGCGACCTGCGTGGTCAGGCGCTCCTGCACCTGGGGCCTGCGGGCGTAGACGTCCACCAGCCGGGCCAGCTTCGACAGACCGGTGATCTTGCCGGACTCGGCCGGGATGTAGCCGACGTGGGCCACTCCGTGGAACGGGAGAAGGTGATGTTCACATACCGAGACGATCTCGATGTCCTTCACCAGGACCATCTCGTCGTGCCCCAGATCGAACGTCGTCGTCAGAACGTCCTCGGGCTCCTGCCGCAGACCCGCCAGGATCTCCTTGTACGCCCGTGCCACCCGCGCCGGCGTCTCGCGAAGGCCCTCGCGGTCCGGGTCCTCGCCGACCGCTATGAGGAGTTCGCGCACGGCGTTCTCGGCCCGCTGCTCGTCGAAATCGCCGATCTTGGCCTCGCCGTCCAGCGTCACCGGGTCGGTCATCTGTGCCTCGTTCCTCGACTGTCGTTCAGGGCGGGTGGCGCGTGGCCGGAAAACACCCGCGCCCCCACAGGCTAAAACCTGGGGGGCGCGACCTGCATTCCGGGTCCGTCGAGGAACCCTCGGGCTCAGGCCTCCGGACGGTCCTCGGGGGCCGGCAGGGCCTCCGTGGGGGTCTCCAGAGGCGCCGAGCCGTTGGCGCTCGTGGTGGCACCGTTGGTCAGGGCCAGCTCCTTGGGCGAGAGCACCGGCGGCCTCGTCGACGGCGTACGCCGCGAGGAGCCGGTCCAGGCCGGACGGGCCGGGCGCTTGACGATGCCGGAGAAGACCTCGGCGATCTGCTCCTTGCTCAGGGTCTCCTTCTCCAGGAGCTCCAGAACCAGCTTGTCGAGGATGTCGCGGTTCTCGACCAGGATCTCCCAGGCCTCGTTGTGCGCCGTCTCGATGAGCTTCTTGACCTCTTCGTCGACGAGCGCCGCGACCTCTTCCGAGTAGTCGCGCTGGTGCGCCATCTCACGGCCGAGGAACGGCTCGGTGTTGTCGCCGCCGAACTTGATCGCGCCAAGACGCTCGGTCATGCCGTACTGCGTGACCATCGCGCGAGCGGTGGCCGTGGCCTTCTCGATGTCGTTGGCCGCGCCCGTCGTCGGGTCGTGGAAGACCAGCTCCTCGGCCGCGCGCCCGCCCAGCATGTACGCCAGCTGGTCGAGCATTTCGTTGCGCGTGGTCGAGTACTTGTCCTCGTCGGGCAGGACCATGGTGTAGCCCAGGGCCCGGCCGCGCGACAGGATCGTGATCTTGTGGACCGGGTCCGAGTTGGGGGAGGCCGCGGCGACCAGGGCATGACCGCCCTCGTGGTACGCGGTGATCTTCTTTTCCTTCTCGGACATGATCCGCGTGCGCTTCTGCGGACCCGCCACCACGCGGTCGATCGCCTCGTCGAGCGCGTTGTTGTCGACCAGCTTGCGGTCGCTGCGCGCGGTCAGGAGCGCCGCCTCGTTCAGCACGTTCGCCAGGTCCGCGCCGGTGAAGCCCGGCGTGCGCCGCGCGACGGCCGACAGGTCGACGTCCGGGGCGACCGGCTTGCCCTTCTGGTGGACCTTCAGGATCTCCAGACGGCCCTGCATGTCCGGGCGGTCGACCGCGATCTGGCGGTCGAAGCGGCCGGGGCGCAGCAGCGCAGGGTCGAGGATGTCGGGCCGGTTGGTGGCGGCGATCAGGATGACGCCGCCCTTCACGTCGAAGCCGTCCATCTCGACGAGCAGCTGGTTGAGGGTCTGCTCGCGCTCGTCGTGACCGCCGCCGAGGCCCGCGCCGCGGTGGCGTCCCACGGCGTCGATCTCGTCGACGAAGACGATCGCCGGGGCGTTCGCCTTGGCCTGCTCGAAGAGGTCGCGGACCCGGGAGGCGCCGACACCGACGAACATCTCGACGAAGTCGGAACCGGAGATCGAGTAGAACGGGACGCCGGCCTCACCCGCGACGGCGCGCGCGAGGAGCGTCTTGCCCGTGCCGGGCGGGCCGTACAGCAGTACGCCCTTGGGGATCTTGGCGCCGACGGCCTGGAACTTCGCCGGCTCCTGGAGGAACTCCTTGATCTCGTGGAGCTCCTCCACCGCCTCGTCGGACCCCGCCACGTCGGCGAAAGTCGTCTTCGGGGTGTCCTTGGTGATGAGCTTGGCCTTGGACTTCCCGAAGTTCATGACTCGGGAGCCGCCGCCCTGCATCTGGTTCATCAGGAACAGGAAGACCACGACGATGAGGACGAAGGGGAGCAGCGAGAGCAGGATCCCGACGAAGGCGTTCTGCTTGTCGGGCGAGACGGTGTAGCCCTTGGGGATGTCACCGGCCTTGACGCTGCCCTGGAGCTGGTCGGCCAGCGAGCTCGCCTGAATGTCCCCGATGTAGTTCGCCTGGACCTTGCTGCTGCCCTTGACCTTCTGGCCGCTCTTCAGGTCGATCTTGATGACCTGACTGTCACCTGTGGTGATCTTGGCCTGTTCGACCTGCTTGTTGCTGATCGCCTGAACGACATCGGATGTGTCGACCGTCTTGTAGCCGCCACCCGAGCCGACGACCTGCATCAGCACGACCACGGCGAGGACGGCCAGCACGATCCACATGACCGGCCCACGGAAGTATCGCTTCACGTCCATCCATACGGAGCGAGAACGCCCCGTCCCTCCTGCCCGTAGGTAAATGCTGCTGTGACTATGACTGAGTAAGGCTGACTAAGACTCTGCGTAAAGACTGTTCTTCGGACGGTACCCCAGCATTGTCACCCGTGGTCGCACGGTACGGCTGACAAAGGGCCCCTCCCATGCTCCAACGGCGCGAGGCGGGCTGTGGTTCCCCGAAACGGAGCGGGTTGTGTCAGCCGCCGTACACGTGCGGGGCGAGCGTCCCGACAAAGGGGAGATTGCGGTACTTCTCGGCGTAGTCGAGGCCGTAGCCCACGACGAATTCATTCGGAATGTCGAAGCCGATCCACTTCACGTCGATCGCGACCTTTGCGGCATCCGGCTTACGGAGCAGCGTGCACACCTCGAGGGAGGCGGGCTCGCGCGATCCGAGGTTGGACAGGAGCCAGGACAGGGTCAGGCCCGAGTCGATGATGTCCTCGACGATCAGGACGTGCTTGCCCTTGATGTCGGTGTCGAGGTCCTTGAGGATCCGCACGACGCCGGAGGACTGGGTGCCCGCACCGTACGAGGAGACGGCCATCCAGTCCATGGTGACCGGGGTGGACAGCGCGCGGGCCAGATCCGCCATGACCATGACGGCGCCCTTGAGGACGCCGACGAGGAGCAGGTCCTTGCCCGCGTACTCCGCGTCGATCTTCCCGGCCAGCTCCGCCAGCTTCGCGTCGATCTCTTCCTTGGTGATGAGCACCGACTGGAGGTCGGTGCCCATGTCCTTCTCGTTCACCCGGGCCGCTTTCTTGGGGGGTTCGGTTGTCCGTGCGCGAGCCGAGTTCCGTGCGGGGGCTCAGCTCTGCCGAATGACCAGTCTGCCACCCTGCCGACGCGCGACGACGCGGCCCGGGAGATTGATGGCCCGTTGGCCGCGCCAGCTGGTGATCAGCCGGTCGACCTCCTCCACGTGGCGGGCGAAGAGCGAACCGGCGGGCGAGCCCGCCTCGATGACCGCGCGGCGCACGATGCGGCGCCGGACGGCGGGCGGCAGCGCGAAGAGCTTCGCGCACTCCAGGAGTCCCGCGTCGTCCCGTACGGTCGCGTCGGCCTCCAAGGCCCAGGCGTCCAGGGCGTCGGCGTCGTCACGGGAGAGCTGGGCGGTGCGGGCCAGCGCCTCGACGACGCCTTTGCCGAGCGCCTTCTCCAGGGCGGGCAGGCCCTCCTGGCGCAGCCGGGAGCGGGTGTAGGCGGGGTCGGCGTTGTGCGGGTCGTCCCAGACCGGCAGCGCCTGGACCATGCAGGCCTTGCGGGCGGTCTGGCGGTCGAGCTCCAGGAAGGGGCGCCGGTAGCGGCCCGCCGCCCCCGAGACGGCGGCCATGCCGGACAGGGAGCGCGTGCCCGAGCCACGGGCGAGGCCGAGCAGTACGGTCTCTGCCTGGTCGTCGCGGGTGTGGCCGAGCAGGATCGCGGCGGCGCCGTGGCGTTCGGCCGCGGCGTCCAGGGCGGCGTAGCGGGCGTCCCTGGCGGCGGCCTCGGGGCCCCCCTCGCGGCCCACCCGCACGGTGATCGCCTCGGCGGGCTCGAGGCCGAGGGCCGTCATGCGGGAGACGACCTCGGCGGCGCGCAGGTCCGAGCCGTACTGGAGGCCGTGGTCGACGGTGATGCCGCCGGCGCGCAGCGAGAGCTTGCGGGACTCGAAGGCGAGGGCGGAGGCGAGCGCCATGGAGTCGGCGCCGCCGGAGCAGGCCACGAGCACCAGGGGCTCGGGCGCGGAAAACGGCGCGGGCTCGGCGGGAGCCCCCGCACGCGCGGCCGGGGTGATGGGGTGGTGGTCGCGGGAGTGTTCGGTCAGGACGTCGTGGAGTACGCGGCGAACCGCCAGGCGTATCGCTGCGACCGCAGGATGGGGACCCATGTCCGGTGCCCTTCGGTGAAGTTGGGGGTGCCTCGTGCGCGGAGCGGGGGCGGGGGGAAGCGGGGGGAACAGAGGGAACAAGAGGTACGTTCAGTCACACAGAGTGCGTAGATGGTGACAGAACAGAGCCGTTACCCGAGCATTGCACGCCTACCCATGCGCCACGGTCCCTCGGATGGGTGATTCCCGCGTTGACACCCCGCCACCGGCGGCCTCCGCCCCCGGTCGGGCCTCCACCCCCGGTCGGGCCTCCACCCCGGTCAGGACTCCGCGGTGCGGTGCACCCGCGCGATCCAGTCGGCCGGCTTGGCGATCTCCGCCTTCGTGGGAAGCGTGTTCGGCGAGGTCCACACCCGGTTGAAGCCGTCCATGCCCACCTCGTCCACCACGGCCCGCGCGAACCGCTCGCCGTCGCGGTACTGGCGCAGCTTCGCGTCGAGCCCGAGGAGCTTGCGCAGCGCAAGATCGAGCCGGGAGGCCCCCTTGGCCCTGCGCTGCTGGAACTTCTCGCGGATCTCGGCGACCGAGGGCACGACCTGGGGCCCGACCCCGTCCATCACGTAGTCCGCGTGGCCCTCCAGGAGGGACATCACGGCGGTGAGCCGGCCCAGGATCTCGCGCTGCGCCGGCGTCTGCACCAGTTCGACCAGGGAGCGCCCGCCGTCGTCCTCCTCGCCCTCGGGCCGCCCGCCCGCCAGGGACTGGGCGGCCTCGCGCAGCCGCTCCAGGACGGTCATCGGGTCGACCTCGGTGGCGTCAAGGAAGGCCTGGATCTCGCTCTCCAGGTGGTCGCGGAGCCACGGTACGGCTGTGAACTGGGTGCGGTGGGTCTCCTCGTGCAGGCAGACCCAGAGCCGGAAGTCGTGCGGGTCGACCTCCAGTTCCCGCTCGACGTGCACGATGTTGGGCGCCACCAGGAGGAGGCGGCCTCCGCCGCCGGGCGCGGCGGGAAGGTCACGGCTCGCGGGCGCGAACGTCTCGTACTGGCCGAGGACGCGCGAGGACAGGAAGCTCAGCAGCATGCCGAGCTCGACGCCGGTGACCTTGCCGCCGACCGCGCCGAACACGGCGCCCGCGGCCGTGCCGCTCCGGCGCTCCTGCATCTTGTCGAGCAGCGGCCGCAGGACCTCGCGGAAGCCCGCCACATTGGCCTTGACCCATCCGGCCCGGTCCACGACCAGGACCGGGGTGTCCCGCGGTTCGGCGCCCTCCGGGATCATCCGGGTGAACGCCCGTACGTGTTCTTCGGCGGCCTTGGCGTGCCGACGGAGCTCGGCGACGATCTCTCGCGCCTCGTCACGGCTCACGTCGGGGCCCGGCCGCACCAGTCGGGTCGCGGTCGCCACCGCGAGGTTCCAGTCGACCATCCCAGAGGTACCTGCACCGCCGATGCCAGTCATGCGTCAACCGTACGTGGTCGGCCCCGCGAGGGAACCCGCTCGGCGAAGCTCAGTGCGCGGTGAGCCGGGTGGCGAGCCGGTCGAGTGCCTTCTGGGTGGGGGCGGGGTCGGCGCCGGGCGTCCCGGCCGTCAGGAAGGCGAACGCCAGGAGGCGCCCGCTCGCGTCCACGGCGGTGCCCGCGAGGGTGTTGACCCCGGCGCCGCCCAGCGTGCCGGTCTTCGCGCGGACGAGGCCGGTGGCCGCCGACGTCGTGCCGTAGCGGGCGCTGAGGGTGCCGGTGAAGCCGGCCACGGGCAGGCCGGTGAGGATCGGGCGCAGTTCGGGGTGGGCGGCTCCCGCCGCCAGCGCCAGCATCCGCGTGAGCAGCCCCGCGGTGACCTTGTCGGCCCGGGCCAGGCCGCTGCCGTCCGTGAACACGCTTGCGGCCAGCGGCAGTTGGAGCTTGGCGAGTTGGGCGGACACGGCCTCGGCGCCGCCCTGGAAGGTCGCGGGCCTGCCGGTGGCGAGCGCGCTCTGACGGTTCAGGGCCTCGGCGATGTCGTTGTCGCTCGTGGTCAGCATCCGCTCGACGATGTCGGTCAGCGGCGCGGAGAGCGTGCTCGCCAGCGGCTTGGCGCCGGCCGGCGCGGCGCCCGGAGCCGGCTGCTCCACCCGTACCCCGTGCCCGCGCAGCAGCGCGGCGAAGGCATGCGCGGTGTCGCCCGCCGGGTCGGCCGTGCGCGTGCCGGGCCCGCTGTCGGGACCGCTGTCGGGGCCGCTGTCGAGACCCTCCTGCGCGCCGCCGGCGGCGACGGCCGTGCGCCCCTCGTCGGTCATGAGGGCGACGACAGGCGCCAGGTTCTCGTTCGGTCCGATCGGGTGCACCGGGTTCCCGGCGAACAGGGAGGCGTCGTACGTGAGCCGTACCCGGTCGACGGAGCGGGCGCTCAGGGCGCGGGCCGTGTCGTCGGCCAGGGCGCCAAGGCGTGCCCGGTCGAGGGTGGGGTCGCCGCCCCCGACGAGGGTGAGCCGTGCGCCGTCGGCGTCGGCCACCACGGACGTGCCGAAGCGGTGGCCGGGCGGGAGCGCGGTGAGGACGGCGGTCGCGGTCGCGATCTTGACGGTGGATGCGGGTGTCATGGCCGCGTCCGCGCGCGAGGCGTACAGCTCCTGGCCGGTGGCGGTGTCGATGACCGATGCGGCCGGACGGGGGCCGAGCGCGGGGTCGGCGAGCAGCGGGGCGAGGGCGGAGGGCAGGACGGTGGCGACGGGCGCGCGGCCCGGCGTCCCGAGCGCCGCGAGCACGGGGGCCGCGCTGGGAGCCGGAGCCGGAGCGTCCGGATCCGCGCGCTGGTGATGTGCGCCACCCCGGGCCTGTGCCGATGCGGCACGCGCGCGCTCGGCCGTACGCTGACCTGAGTCCCACGGTCCCGCAAGGGCCACGGCCCCGGCCGCGAGTGCCAGGCCGAACGCCGTCGCACCAGCCGTGAGCTGCCATGTCTTGGGTCCCGGCACCGAGGACCAGCCCCTTTCGCGATCACACACCTGCGTGAGGGACACTTAATCACCAGAACTGCGTTCTGCCGCGAACATGGCAGCCCGACGCAGCCCCGTCAGATGCATGTGCTGATCATGGAGGAGAGCCACCCGTGGAGTTCGACGTCACCATCGAGATCCCGAAGGGGTCGCGGAACAAGTACGAGGTCGACCACGAGACCGGCCGGATCCGTCTGGACCGTCGACTCTTCACCTCGACCAGCTACCCGGCCGACTACGGCTTCGTCGAGGACACCCTCGGCGAGGACGGCGACCCGCTGGACGCCCTGGTCCTGCTGGACGAGCCGACCTTCCCCGGCTGCGTCATCAAGTGCCGCGCGATCGGCATGTTCCGCATGACCGACGAGGCCGGCGGCGACGACAAGCTGCTGTGCGTCCCGGCGTCGGACCCGCGCGTGGAGCACCTGCGCGACATCCACCACGTCTCCGAGTTCGACCGCCTGGAGATCCAGCACTTCTTCGAGGTCTACAAGGACCTGGAGCCCGGCAAGTCCGTCGAGGGCGCCAACTGGGTCGGCCGTGTCGAGGCCGAGGCCGAGGTCGAGGCCTCCTACAAGCGCCTCGAGGCGCAGGGCGGCGCGCACTGACCCGCGTACTTCCGTGATGCACGGGCGGCGCACCCCAGGGGGTGCGCCGCCCGTCGTCGTACCGGGACCTCACCCGTCGTGACGTGCGCCTTCCCCTTGGACCGCCCCTTGTCGTGCCGCGTCATGACGACCCACATACTGGGCACACGCACCCGGAGTGGCCGGAGGGAGGCACGGGACCAGTGGTGACCGAGCAGCACAACACGGTCGAGGACCGCAAACCGCAGTCGGACGAGGCACGCAGCGCCTTCGCGCCCCCCGAGGGCGTCGAGCAGCCGCAGGTGCCCGAGGAGGACTCCCCGACGAGCGAGTTCGCGCTGCCCGCCGGACTCGCCACCCCGGTGATCGAGACGCCCGCCGATCAGCCGGCCTCCGCGTTCACCACCCCGAGCTCCTACACCGCGCGCGACCCCTCCCACCCCTTCAACCCGTCGACCACCACCGGGAGCCTGCCCCTGGTGCGCCTGTCCAAGGACGCGCCCTGGCAGGACCGGATGCGCACCATGCTGCGGATGCCGGTGGGCGACCGGCCGGTGGCCGAGCCGGTGCAGAAGCACGACGACGCCGGCCCCGCCGTGCCCCGCGTGCTCGACCTGACGCTGCGTATCGGCGAGCTGCTGCTCGCGGGCGGCGAGGGCGCCGAGGACGTCGAGGCCGCGATGTTCGCGATCTGCCGCAGCTACGGCCTCGACCGCAGCGAGCCCACGGTCACCTTCACCATGCTCGGCATCACCTACCAGCCGTCCCTGGTGGACGACCCGGTGACGGCCAACCGCACGGTACGCAGGCGCGGCACCGACTACACCCGGCTCGCGGCCGTGCACCGGCTCGTCACGGACATGACCAGCGAGGACCACGAGGTCTCCCTCGAAGAGGCCTACCGGCGCCTCGCGGAGATCCGCCGCAACCGCCACCCCTACCCCGGCTGGGTCCTCACCACCGCCTGCGGAATCCTGGCGGGAGCGGCCTCGGTGCTGCTCGGCGGCGGCGTCACGGTCTTCCTGGTGGCGGCGGTCGGCGCGGTGCTGGGCGACCGGCTCGCCTGGCTGTGCGCGGCCCGCGGGCTGCCGGAGTTCTACCAGTTCGTGGTGGCCGCGATGCCGCCCGCCGCGATGGGCGTCGCGCTCAGCCTGCTCTCCTGGAACCTGCGGCCGTCGGCGGTGATCACCGGTGGGCTCTTCGCCCTGATCCCGGGGCGGGCCCTGGTGGCGGCCGTGCAGGACGGCCTCACCGGCTTCTACGTCACGGCGTCGGCGCGGCTGCTCGAAGTGGGGTACTTCTTCGTCGCGATCGTCGTCGGCGTCCTGAGCGTCCTGTACGGCGGGCTCCAGATCCACGCCGAGCTCAATCCGGAGGGCGCCTTCCAGCCCATCGACCGGCCGATCGTGCAGATCCTCGCGTCGATGGTGCTCTGTCTGACCTTCGCGATCCTGCTCCAGCAGGACCGTTCCACCGTCCTGATCGTGTCCGTCAACGGCGGCGTCGCCTGGGTGGTGTACGCCGCCATCGCGGTCACCGCGAAGGGCTCGCCGATCATGGCGACGGCGGTCGCGGCCGGTCTTGTGGGTCTGTTCGGCCAGCTGCTCGCGCGCTACTGGAACACCTCGGCGCTGCTGTACGTGACCGCCGCGATCGGCCCGCTGCTGCCCGGTAGCGCCACCTACTTCGGGGTGCTCTCGATCGCCCAGAACCACCTCAACACGGGCGTCGCCTCGCTCGCCAAGGCGACGGCGCTCGCCCTGGCCATCGCGATCGGCGTGAACCTCGGCAACGAGGTCGCCCGGCTCTTCCTGCGGGCGCCGGGCGCGGGCCGCGCGGCGGCGAAGCGGACCCGGGGCTTCTGAGCGGCCCCGCGCGGGTTGGCTCAGCGGCGCTCGGCGCGGCCGCTTTCAGCGCTTGGCGTGGCGGCCGCCACGCTGCGGCGCCTGGCCCGCGCCGCCCTGGGCCGCCGCCGGGTTCTTCTTCGCCTTGGCGCGGGCCCGCAGGAACTCGATGGCGATCGGGACCACCGAGACGAGCACGATCGCGACGAGGATCAGCTCGATGTGCTGGTGCACGAACGAGACGTTGCCCAGGGCCGCGCCCAGCAGCGTCACACCCGCGCCCCACAGGGTGCCGCCGATGACGTTGAAGGTGAGGAACGAGCGGTAGTTCATGCCCGAGACGCCCGCGATGATCGGCGTGAAGGTGCGCACGATCGGCACGAAGCGGGCCAGAACCAGCGATTTGGGCCCGTACTTCTCGAAGAACTCGTGGGCCTTCTCCACGTTCTCCTGCTTGAACAGCTTCGAATCGGGCCGCCTGAACAACGCCGGCCCGACCTTTCTGCCGAACAGGAAGCCCGCCTGGTCGCCGAGGCCCGCCGCGAGCACCACCAGGACGCACACCAGCCACAGCGGGGTGTCCAGCTTGCCCGTGGTCACCAGCAGACCCGTGGTGAACAGCAGCGAGTCACCCGGCAGGAAGAAGCCGATGAGCAGGCCGGACTCGGCGAACACGATGATCAGCAGGCCGACGAGCCCGAACGTATGGAGCAGATAGTCGGGATCCAGCCAGCTCGGTCCGAGGGCAAGGGTTGTCACGGGTACCGGGCTCCTGGTGTGGGTGTCGGGCGGGCTGTCTGCCGTCGGCAGCCAAAGTTATCAACGTAACGCGCGAAAGCGTGGTTCCAGGGGCAGGCTTGAGAGGACCGACGAGGGCGCACGGAAGGCGGATCGCATGGGCATCGAGGAGTACGGCGGCGGACAGGGCCCGCAGTCGGACGTGCTGGTCGTGACCACGAACGACGTACCGGGGCACACGGTGCAGCAGGTCATCGGGGAGGTGTTCGGCCTGACCGTACGCTCGCGCCACCTGGGCAGCCAGATCGGCGCCGGGCTCAAGTCCATGATCGGCGGCGAGCTCAAGGGGCTCACCAAGACGCTGGTGGAGACCCGCAACCAGGCGATGGAACGGCTGGTGGCCCAGGCGAAGGCGCGGGGCGCCAACGCGGTCCTGATGATGCGGTTCGACGTGACCGAGGCCGCGGACGTGGGTACGGAGGTCTGCGCGTACGGGACCGCGGTGGTCCTGACCCGCAACTGAGACACCACGCCCATCCCCCCACCCCTCCCCCACCGCACCAACCTCCCTTCAGCGAAAGGTTGTTGACCCTACATGGCACTGCACCGCGGCGGCAGCGAGAAGGACCACGTCGTAGCAGGAGACGAGAAGGAGTACGGGCGGCTCGCACTCAACCCCTTCTTCGGCGAGGCGGACCCGGTCGGCTCGATGACCTCCGCGCCGCCCCGCCACCGGCTGCCCGACCGGCCGCTGCCCCCGGACACCGCGTACCAGGTGGTCCACGACGAGCTGATGCTCGACGGCAACGCCCGGCTCAACCTGGCGACGTTCGTCACCACGTGGATGGAGCCGCAGGCCGGTGTCCTGATGGCCGAGTGCCGCGACAAGAACATGATCGACAAGGACGAGTACCCGCGCACCGCCGAGCTGGAGCGGCGGTGCGTGGCCATGCTCGCCGACCTGTGGCACGCGCCCGACCCGGACGCCGCGGTGGGCTGCTCGACCACCGGGTCGAGTGAGGCCTGCATGCTGGCCGGGATGGCGCTCAAGCGGCGCTGGATGAAGCGCAACGCGGACCGCTACCCCTCGCGCGATGCCCGGCCCAACCTCGTCATGGGCGTGAACGTGCAGGTCTGCTGGGAGAAGTTCTGCACGTTCTGGGAGATCGAGGCGCGCCAAGTGCCCATGGAGGGCGACCGGTTCCACCTCGACCCGGCGGCCGCCGCCGCGCTCTGCGACGAGAACACGATCGGCGTGGTCGGGGTGCTGGGCTCGACCTTCGACGGGTCCTACGAGCCGATCGCCGAGCTCTGCGCCGCGCTGGACGACCTCCAGGAGCGTACGGGGCTCGACATCCCCGTCCATGTCGACGGCGCGTCCGGGGCCATGGTCGCGCCCTTCCTCGACGAGGACCTGGTGTGGGACTTCCGGCTGCCCCGGGTGTCCTCCATCAACACCTCGGGGCACAAGTACGGGCTCGTCTACCCCGGCGTGGGCTGGGCGCTGTGGCGCACGGCCGAGGAGCTGCCCGAGGAGCTGGTCTTCCGGGTGAACTACCTCGGCGGCGACATGCCGACCTTCGCGCTCAACTTCTCCCGGCCAGGAGCACAGGTGGTGGCGCAGTACTACACGTTCCTGCGGCTCGGGCGGGACGGGTACCGGGCGGTGCAGCAGGCCGCGCGGGACGTGGCGCGGGGGCTGGCGGAGCGGATCGAGTCGTTCGGCGACTTCCGACTCCTCACCCGGGGGAACGAGTTGCCGGTGTTCGCCTTCACCACGACGCCGGAGGTGGACCGGTACGACGTGTTCGACGTGTCGCGGCGTCTTCGCGAGCGGGGGTGGCTGGTGCCGGCGTACACCTTCCCGGCGAACCGGGAGGACTTGTCGGTCCTGCGGGTGGTGTGCCGCAACGGGTTCTCCTCGGACCTGGCGGGTCTGCTCATCGAGGACCTGGGCCGCCTCCTGCCGGAACTGCGCCGCCAGCCCGGCCCGTTGCGCCGCGACGAGTCAGAATCCACCGCCTTCCACCACTGACCCTGCCGGGGGCGCGGGCTGAAGTCGCCTGTGCGGGCCGGCGCGACCTACGCAGGGGCGCGGGGAACTGCGCGACCAGCCACCCACGGCCCGCAGCCGGGGTTCCTGGGGCTCCGCCCCAGACCCCGTTCGCGCCTGTAGGGCGCTCGTCCTCAAACGCCGGACAGGCTGAGATTGCCGACGCAGGCCAGCACGACCTGCTCAGGGGCGCGGGGAACTGCGCGACCGGCACGTACGGGGCCCGCGGCTCAGGGGTGGGCGGGGGCGGCCTCGGGCAGGACGCCCACGAACGGCTCACCCTCACCGGCGAAAACGTACGCCCCATCCTCGATCCGAGCGACAAGCCCCCGCGTCCACTCCGCCTCCGCCTCCGCCGAGTGAAGCCACATGTTCATGATCTCGCCGATGTGGCCGAGCTCGCCGGGCCCCCCTTCGGGCAGGTAGTACTCCGTCACCGACCCCCGCCAGGCCGCCAGCTTCGCCAGCCGCTCCCGCAGCAGCGCGACCGCCTCCGCGCGCGGCAGGTCGACGATGAAGCCGAGGGCCGCGGACAGCACGTCCGTCTTCTGGCCGTAGGAGGCCAGCGCCTCCCGCAGCAGCCGGAAGTACTCCTCGCGGCCCACATCCGTCAGCTCGTACTCCGTGCGCGGCGGCCCGCCCACCGTGCTGGGCGCCACCTCGTGGGCCAGGAGCACGCCCTGCTTCGCCATCTGTTTCAGCGCGTGGTAGATCGAACCCGGCTTGGCGTTCGACCACTCGTGGGCGCCCCAGTACTCCAGGTCGTTGCGCACCTGGTAGCCATGGGCCCGCCCGTGCTGGCGTACCGCGCCCAGAACGAGGAGACGGATAGTTGACATGGGCGCCAGCCTATGCCCTCACTTGTTCGCGAGTGCCACCAGCTCGAACGCCGTCTTCCCGTCCAGCGACTCGCGGATGATGTCCGCGTGCCCCGCGTGCCGGGCGAACTCCTCGACCAGGTGCAGCATCAGCCACCGCATCGAGACCCGGGCATCCTTGGGGAACCACGGCGCGTCGGGCAGCGGGAAGGTGTCGTCGAGCGAGGGCACCGCACGGATGAACTGCTCCGTCTCGCCCGCCACTTGGTCCCAGAAGTCGAGCACCCCCTCGACGCTCTCGTCGCCCACAAGCCGGAAGCTCTCGTGCCAGTCCGCCTGGTCGCGCTGCTTCTCTCCCCCAGCGCTGCCGCTGGGAGGTGCCCCCAGCTTCTCCTGCGCCATCCTCAGCCAGTTCAGCTCGCACTCGGCGGCATGCTTGAGCAGCCCGGACAGGGACAGCTCGCTCGCGCTCGGCCGCCCGGCGGCCTGCTCGTCGGTGAGGCCGAGGACGGCGCGCCGCAGCGCACCCCGCTGGGCCTCCACGAAGCGCAGGAGCGCCCCGCGCTCGTCACCGTGGGCCTCTGAGGGAACATGCGTAACCATGATCAAATCGCCTTCGTTCGCGTCCTGCCCGCTGACACGTTCACCGTAGGCGGGCAACAGGTCAGAACCTGTCCCCTTGAAGGGGCCCGACAACGAGCGACCGGCGGGTGATCAGCGGGACGGGACGGCTAGAACGGGAACGGGCTCCGCTCGTGCTGGACCGAGATCCACTTCTGCGTGGTGAACGCCTCGACCGCCGAATCGCCGTTCAGACGCCCGAGCCCGGAGTACTTCTCGCCGCCGAAGGCGACCAGCGGCTCGTCCTGGATCGTCGAGTCGTTGACGTGCATCATCCCGGTCTCGATCCGCTTGGCGAACCGCACCCCGCGCTCCACATTGGCGGTGTGCACGGCCCCGCTGAGTCCGTAGGGCGTGTCGTTGGCCAGGCGTACGGCCTCCTCCTCCCCGTCGAAGGGGATGAGCAGCGCCACCGGGCCGAAGATCTCCTGGCGCAGCACAGAGGAGTCGGCGGGCAGATCCGTGAGCACCGTGGGCTCCACCAGATTGCCCCGGGTACGGCCTCGCACCAGTGCCGTCGCGCCCTCGGCCAGCGCCTGCTCGACCAGTGACGTCAGCGCCTCCGCCTGGAAGTTGTTGATGACCGGGCCGATGTCGGTGGCGGGGTCGGCCGGGTCGCCGGTCTTCAGCGCGTTCACCTTCGCCAGGAACTTGGCCGTGAACTCCTCGCGCACCGAGTCGTCGACCAGGATCCGGTTGGCGGCCATGCAGACCTGACCCTGGTAGGCGAAGCGGCTGAAAACCGCCGCCTCCACCGCGTAGTCGAGATCGGCGTCGTCGAGGACGACCAGGGCGCTGTTGCCGCTCAGCTCCAGGATGACGCGTTTGAAGTGGCTGCCCGCGACCGAGGCGACGTGCCGGCCGGTGCGGTCGGAGCCCGCGAAGGAGATCACCTTCGGCACGGGGTGCTCTATCAGCGCGTCGCCGATCTCGGCGATGTCGGTGACCAGGACGTTCAGGAGGCCCGCCGACAGCCCCGCGTCCTGGAAGATCTTCGCGATCAGGCCGCCGCCGACGACCGGCGCGTTCTGGTTCGGCTTGATGACGACCGCGTTGCCGAGCGCGAGGGCGGGGGCGATGGACTTGAGGGTGACGAGGAAGGGGAAGTTGAACGGGCTGATCACGCCGATCACACCGACCGGCAGCCGGTAGACCCGGTTCTCCTTGCCGTCGACCGGCGACGGCAGGATGCGCCCCTCTGGTCGCAGCGCCAGCTGGATGGCCTCGCGCAGGAACTCCTTGGCCAGGTGGACCTCGTACACCGCCTTGAGCCGCGTGCCGCCCAGCTCGGTGACGATGGCCTCGACGATCTCGGCCTCGCGCTCCTCGGTCAGGCGCAGGGCGCGCTCGAAGACCAGCCGGCGGGTGTACGGATTGGTCGCGGCCCAGGTGCGCTGGGCACGCTCGGCCGCCCGGTAGGCCTCGTCGACCTCTTCGACGGTGGCCACGGTGATGGCGGCCAGTTTCTCCCCGTTGTAGGGATCGAAGTCGATGATGTCCCACGACCCGCTGCCGGTGCGCCACTGGCCGGCTATGAACTGGTGGGCGAGGTCGGTGAAGAAGGACATGTCATCCCCTACTGCTGTGTCCGCCGGCGCCGCGCGGTCAACCGCGTCACTGGCCTGATGTGACGTCATCCTACTGATGAGTCAGCTGAGTTGAAGGAGTCCGCGCAGAAGATCGCGGCTTTCCTCGGGACCGGGGCTGTCCCGCTGGAGCCGCGTCATCGCCCGTTCGTACTGTGCGACCTCTTCCGCCTTGTCCAAGTACAGGGCAGAGGTGAGCTGTTCGAGATAGACGATGTCCGACAGGTCCGACTCGGGGAAGCGCAGCATCGTGAAGGCGCCGCTCTCCCCCGCGTGCCCGCCGAAGCTGAACGGCATCACCTGGAGGTTGATGTTGGGCTGCTCCGACATCTCTATGAGATGCTTCAACTGCCCGCGCATGACGTCGCGTTCGCCGTAGGGGCGGCGCAGGGCGGCTTCGTCCAGGACCGCGTGGAACTGCGGGGCCCGCTCCGACACCAGGGTCTTCTGGCGCTCCAGGCGCAGCGCGACGCGCTTGTCCACCTCGGCGGCCGGCGCACCGTGCATGCCGCGCGAGACCACCGCGTGGGCGTACGCCTCGGTCTGCAACAGGCCGTGCACGAACTGCACTTCATAGATACGGATGAGCGAGGCGGCGCCCTCCAGACCGATGTAGGTCTGGAACCAGCCCGGCAGCACATCGCCGAAGCTGTGCCACCACCCGGCGATGTTGGCCTCCTTGGCGAGGCCGAGCAGCGCCATCCGCTCGGATTCGTCGCCTACGCCGTACAGCGTGAGCAGGTCCTCGACATCCCTGGCCTTGAAGCTCACGCGCCCCAACTCCATACGACTGATCTTGGACTCGGACGCCCGGATCGAATAGCCGGCGGCCTCGCGCGTGATGCCGCGCGACTCCCGCAGGCGTCTGAGCTGAGAGCCCAGCAGAATGCGCCGGACCACCGAACCTCCGCCGGCCTCGACCGCGCTCGGCCGGGGGGATCCCCATGCCTCCCCTGCGCTCACTTCGCCGTCCTCCCCATCCAATGGTGCGGTGCAGTCTGCCATCAAAACGCTTCACCCCGTACCCGCGCGATTACGGAAATGGTCAAGGACCGAAATCAGCCGGAGGAACTTCTGGGGAAGAAATGAGCAAGAAACGGCACGGGCACGGACAGGTCGGTCGCGTGCACGTGCATCTGCCCTTGCATCGGGCCGACGCATTCGGAACCATGGTCCCCGCGCACCTGCGTGCTCAACTGCGTCTAGTCGCTTGCGTCCTGTACCGCCACGGCCGCGAACCCGGGAGTGCCTCGCATGGGGACGAATGGATCGACCATGCTGGAGCCTTATGAGCCACTGAGGCAGGCGCTTGCCCCCTTCGACCCCTCGACCGTGGCGGGATCCGCGTCCTGCGCGCTGCCCGCCCGCTTCGAAGCGGTGGGCGGAGCACGGAAGTTCACCAGATCCACCCTCACGCAGTGGGGCCTCGGCGAGTGTTTCGACGACGTCGCCCTGGTCGTCTCCGAACTCGTCACCAACGCCCTGCGCCACGCGCTGCCCGCCGACACCCCGCGCGAGACCGACGTACCGGTCCGGCTGCATCTGATGCGCTGGACCAGCCGGCTGGTGTGCGCGGTGCGCGACCCCAGCGACGACAGCCCGGTGGAGCGCGAGCGCGACGACTTCGGCGCGGAGTCCGGGCGCGGCCTGTTCCTGGTGGAGTCCTTCGCCGACAGCTGGGGATGGCACCCGCTCGCGGGGGCCATCGGCGGCAAGGTCGTGTGGGCGCTGTTCCGCCTCCAGCCCGCCGACTGAACCGGACGGGAGCGACGGGAGCGACCGGACCGGACGGTCCAGACCGAACGGACGGAACGGAACCGGGCAGGACCGACCGGGCAGGACCGGGGGGGCCGGGCGCGCGGTCCGCTGTGGGCCGGCCGTCAGTCCGCTATCAGGTGGTCGAACTCCCCGTCCTTGATCCCGAGCAGCATCGCCTCGATCTCCGCTCTGGTGTAGACCAGTGCGGGCCCCTCGGGATGGCGTGAGTTGCGTACCGCCACCCCTCCGCCGGGCAGTTTGGCGAACTCGACGCAGGACCCCTGCGAATTGCTGTGCCGGCTCTTCTGCCAGGCGGCACCCTGAAGCTCCGCTGCCGCCATGCCGTTGTACGCGTGGTGCAAGGTCGCTCCCGGGATGTGCGGACGTGCAACTGTGAATGGTCAACTGCCCCGGATCATAGCTGTGTTCATGTGCGCCTGCATGGGAGGATGCACGTGCACGCGGGGTGCCCGGGCGGTTACAGCTGCCCGGCCGCCCGGATCGGGCGCTTCACGCACGGGGAAGCGCACACCTCACGCATGCGGGATCGCACTCGCACGCCGTACACATGAGGAAGAGACGCCAACGCGGCCCTTCTGGTTCAAGCGCCGGGCCGATCGCCCGGCCCGGCGGAGCGCCGCGTCCCGGCTGGTAACTTGTCGCGGTCCCGGAGGCCGTCCAGCGGTCTCCACCGACCCCAGGGGGAAGACGCACCGTGCACAGCCTCATACGTACCGCCGGTTTCATACGTACCGCCGGATTCGCCGCCGCCGGGCTCTCCATCGCGCTCGTGGTGACCGGCTGCGGCAGCGGCGAGAAGAAGACCGCGCCGGCCACCAAGTTCCCGGCCGGATCGAGCGCGCCCTCCGCCGCGGCGCCGGACGGCGGCGGAAGCACCGCCAAGGGCAGCGATCTGCAAGGCAGCTGGACCGCCACCAGCGGCGGCAAGACCGTCACCATGGCCGTCGCGGACAAGGGCGTGGGTCTGCTCACCCCGCACGTCTGCTCCGGCACGGTCGACGAGAGCGCGGGCATGACCATGCTCGTCCTGAAGTGCGCGGACGGCGACACCGAACGCACGCGTGGCATGGCCACGCTCCAGGGCGACACCCTCCAGGTGAAGTGGCAGGGCGGCGGCACGGATTCCTTCACCCGGGGCCGGACGGGCGCGCTCCCGTCCGGCCTGCCGAGCAAACTGCCCACCCGGTAACGCGCGCGGCCCGTGGCGGTCCCGGGTTACGGACGGGGGGCGTCCGGCACGGAGAGCGCGTCGGTCAGGTCGTCGAGGCAGTGCAGGACCAGGCCGGCCCCGCCGCGCACCACCCGGTCCGGTACGCCCTCGCCGTCCCACGCCTCCAGGGCGCGCTCGACCTCGGTCCACTCCGGAACCCGCCGCTCGCGTACCGCCCTCGCGCCCTGCTCGGTCGCCTCGCGCAGCGCCTCGGCGAGCTTCGCGGCGGCCGGCACCGGCACGGCGTCCCGCTCCGGAAGATGCGCCTCCATCAGCATGGCCGTACGCCCCAACTGGCCCAGCGCGTGTGCTGCTTCACCGGCCGAGGTGTGCGAGAGCCCCCGGTGGCGCACCGGTTCGTGGGTGGCCTTGTCGAGCGCTTCCTGCCAGGCGATGCGGGCCGCCCGGGTGTCGAGCAGGGCCTGGCGCACCTCGCCCGACGCGCGGTCGGGGTCGGCGTAGTGGGCGACGACGGCGGAGGCGTAACGCCCGCTCGCGGCTAGCCAGTCGGCCAGACGCGTGCGCAGACGCGGCGTCTCCCAGGCCGGGAAGACGGCGTACGACACCATCGCGAGCGCCCCGCCGACCAGCGTCAGGATGACCCGGTCGGGCACGGTCTGGGTCCACTGGAGGCCGCCCATGCCGAGCAGGAACACGACGTACGCCGAGACGCAGCCGCTCAGCACCGCATAACCCGTGCGCATCAGCAGATACGCCAGGAACGCCGAGGCCACCGCGATGGCGGCCGAAAGAGCGGTGTCGGGGTGGGTCAGCTGCACGATGCCGGTGGCGAGCGCGACGCCCACCAGGGTGCCGCCGAACCGGGCGACCGCGCGGGCGTAGGTGAGCGAGAAGTCCGGGCGCATCACCATCACCGAGGCCATCGGGGCCCAGTAGCCGTGACCGAACGGCAGGACGTGGCCGAGCAGATAGCCGGCCGTCGCCACCGCGCAGACCCGGACGGCGTGCCGGAACACCGGGGAGTGACGGTTGGTCGCCTCGGTGCGCATGGTGCGCAGGGCGAGCGGCACCAGACGCGGCAGGGTCGGCCTGAGCAGCGGCTCCGCGCCCGCGCCCGAGCCGCCGCCCTGGGCGGTTTCGACGACGTCGGCGAGCAGCGCGATGAGCCGGGCGGCGGCGCGGCGGGCGGGGCCGGTGAGGATGGCGCCGGTGTCGGGGGTGGCGAGCGCGGCCTCGGCGGCGGGCGGGATGACGGGGGCCTGGCCGTGCCGGATCGCGCGGGCCGCGGCGTCCAGGACGGTGGCCGCGGCGGCGAGCAGCTCCCTGACCCGGTCGCGTTCGACGCCCTCGTCCGGGACGCCGAGCGCCGGGTCGGCGAGGGAGGCGAGCACCGGGCGGATGCGCTCGGCGACGCCCCGGGCGCCGTGCAGCTCCGAGGGACGGCGGCGAGCCTCGCGCGGGGTGACGGCGGCGGCGAGCCGGGCGGTCATGAGGGGCTCGGGGTCGAACGGCGCGACCGGGTCGTGACGCAGCCGCCGCGCGTAGTCGGCCTCGGCGGCCAGCGCGTCGGCGAGCGCGTCGCGCTGCGCGCCCCAGCGGCGGATGGGGAACAGGACGACGAGAGCGGCCTGGACGACGCCGCCGAACGCGATCATCGCGGCATGGCCCGCCGCCTCGGCCAGGGAGCTGGGCAGGGTGACGGTGATCAGCATGATCGCCACGTTGGACGAGGCGATCACGCCGACGGTCGGGCCGACCGCCCACGCCAGGCCGGCCAGGAACGTCCACAGCGCGAGCAGCACCAGGAAGAAGGGGGAGTGCGTGCCGACGAGGTAGCCGAGGAAGGTGGACAGGGCGAGGGAGAGCCCCGAGGCGAGGGCCAGCACGGGGCGCGGGCGCCAGCTGCGCTGATACGTGGCGATGGCGCCCTGGAACGCGCCGAACGCGGAGCTCGCGGCGACGGAGGGGCCGAAGAGGGTGAGGCTGACGCCGACGACGACGGCGAGCCCGGCCGCGCCGCGCAGGGCGACGAGGGGTTCGAGGCGTCGCGGCTCCACCTTCAGCCCCGAACGGGCGGTCTCCTTCAACGCCCTGCCCCAACTCATGATCCCGAGCGTAACCTCTGCGGCCCCCGCGCGGCGCGGTGCCGTGTGCGGTTGCCGGTGCGGCCGTCCGGCGCCGGCCGGTATCGGTGGCTTCGGCTGGGCTGGACCACCGCGCGGCCGTCCATACACCCACCACTCCGCAGGACGTGACCGCACCCTGAGCGTCACCGCATGTCGGCAACCTGTCCGCGAACGCCGTCCAGGCGGTACTCGATGGGCGGCATCCCATAGGTGGCCCGGAAGGCGCGGGTGAAGTCAGCGGCGCGCGGGTACCCCCAGCGGGCAGCGATGGCACGGATGGGGATGCCGTGCTGGGCGGGATCGGCCAGATCCCGGCGCGCTGCTTCCAGGCGCAGGCGCCGGATGTAGCCCGCCGCCGTGACGCCCTCCTGCTGGAACAGACGATGCACGTAGCCGCGCGAAAGGTGCAACGCCGCGGCGACCCGACTGGGTGTCAGGTCATGTTCGGCCAGGTGGTGGTGTATGAACGACTGGATCTGGAGGAGCAGCCCGTGGCCGTGTGTCTCGGACGGTAGGAGTGGTTCGGCGGCGAGGGTGTGGGCAAAGAGAGCCACGACCAGATCGGTGAGGACGGCCCCCAAGCGCGGGGCGTCCTCCGGATGGTATGGGCCGGCATCGTCGGTCACATGAGTGAGGAACTGCCTGAGCAGCGCCCCTACGCCCTCCCGCCCGGACACCTGCTGCCCGATTGCTCGGTCTGCCTGGTCGCACGGAAATGGCAGCGCGGCTCGCGGAATCTCGACGCCGACGATCCTTGCCGGCGACCGCCCACCCCACACCTCGAACGGCAGGGAGGTGGAGACGATGTGGAAGTCGAGCGGCCGGTAGGCAGCCGCGTGCCTGTCCCATGCCGTCCCGCCTTCTCCGCTCAGGAGGACCGAGATGTTGTAGGCCTCCGGGTCGGACTGGCGGATCAGCCGCGACGTACGCCGGAAGGTCGCCTGCTGGAACGTCGTCCGGTATGCGGTCGCCTTGCCGAGCGGAATGCACCGGAGGTGAGCCCGGAAGTCCGCCGTGGACTCGCTGGTCATTTTCATGGGCGCCGGCAAGCGGCCCATGATCTCGCACCAGGCGTCGAACCGGCCGGCATCCGGCAGGTCCTCGCTGTGGAAGACGGTCTGCGTCAGCATTTCGGGCGGTTGCGGGAGACGCTTGCCATGGCGGGCAGGGACTTCATGTGCTTCACAACCGGGGGCCGGCGGGTCGTGGCCGAGGCCGGCGGCGCGATCTGGATCCCCGCGCTGGTCGCCGTCGAGGGAATGGCGATCATGGCAAGCGGCTGGATCCAGGCATGGTGGCCTGGCGCGCCGATTCCGCCCGCCCGTGACCGGGTGAAGGGGACACCTGGCTGTCTTACATGGTGCTCGGCATGACACGAGACAGTGTGACGCTGCATGATGACGAACGTCCTTTGTGTGGCTGCTGGAACAGGCGAAGCCCTGTGGACTTCGGGGTTCTGGCGAGAACCTGACTATCGCGCTGGTCAGCTTTGGGGCGCGCGGAGGGACAGGCGCCTCCGCAGGGCCCGGCAGGCCTTGCCCACGTCTTCAAAGTGCCTGGCACCCGTTAGCGCCCCGAGGCGTGCCGGGCTGGATCCTGTCGTGCGAAAGGCTGTAGTGCGACGTCGGCACCGCAGGCTGTTCTACGTGGCCGACACAGCGACAGCCGGCTCAGGGCGGTGCCTGCCGGACTTCCCCGGCAGGCACTTCCCCCGTGCGAGAGGGCAGGAAGTCCGGCCAAAACCCTTGTGGCCAACAGCAACTGATGGTGCGTCAGCTTGTGCCGGCACCCTCTCGTGAGCCCCCGTTTCACGCCAATAACCATAGGCCTCTCGAATGCCCGGTTGCAACAGGTTGCCACTGCGGTGCAATATGATGCACCAAGGAGGTGTGCGGTGGAGCAGCAGCACGAACCCGACGTGTCCCGTTCGCGGCCCTTGGCGGACCATGTCCACGCGGCGAAGGCCGATATCGCCGCGCGACTTCGCCACATCCGCAGGAGCCACCCCGAAGGACCTTTCAGCCTGGCGGGGCTCGCCGACCGCGCCGGGGTGTCCAAACGCACCTTGGCGTCGGTCGAGTCCGCCGAGGGCGCCAACCTCACCATTGAGACGCTGGTGAAAGTGGCTCACAGCCTCGGCATCCAGCGGTGCGCCTACTTCCTCGATGACGAGGTCTTTCAGCAGGTCAATAAAGAACTCGCACTCCTCAGGGAGTTGAGGGAGAGTAAAGCCGCGGGACTTGCCCTGCGAACGTCACATGCCCAGCCCGTCGCCACGACGACCGACCAGGTCTCTCGGCTCCTGTCCGGGATCATCGACGCTGCGGCGCAGGCCCGCGATTCGCTGCACGGCGTACTGCCGGCCGGAGACGAGGGGCGGCACACGTCCGGTCGACAACCTCCCACCAACACGTGACACCGAAACCGCACCCGAAGTCATGCTCCGCCCGGGCCTGCGGCTACCCGATCCCAGCCGGAAGCAGACCGACTCAGGGCTGCGAGGTGTAGCCATACGCCACGCACGTGACGGCGGATTCCAACGATGTCCGATCGAAGAGCGGGGCGACACCATGACCACACGGCAGGTTCGCAAACGGTGCAAGGCGCTCGTCGGCGCGCTCGACATCCCGAGCCCGTTCTCCGTCGACGCTTTCGTGCACGAGCTGTCGGTGCGGCGAGGCCGGCCAATCCGGATCCGTACTGCGCCGATCGGCTCTGCCATCAGCGCCTGCGGGCTGTGGATCGCCGCCGAGAGCCACGACATCATCTACGTCGAGGAAAAGGCCACGAAGTTCCATCAGGAACATATCGCTCTCCACGAGGTCGGGCACATCCTGTGGGACCACCGCATCACTGACCAGGAGTCACATGGCGCGCTCTCCACGCTGTTACCGAGCATCAGCCCCGACATGATCAGCCGAGTCCTGGCCCGCACCAACTACTCCACCGAGCAGGAGCGGGAAGCCGAACTCCTCGCCAGCCTGATCCATTCCACCGCGAGTACGCGCGCTGCCTCGCCGTCGGCAGGTGTGCGCGGCGCGCTCGAGAGCGCCCTCGGAATCCGCGGCTAGAGACCATGGACTTACGGTGGATCCACGATCTGGGGTATCGGGCAGAGCTCCTGGGCGCACTGGCACTGTGGCTGGTGATCATCCTGCGGCTGCCCACAGCACGCCGCTCTCACCAGCAGAAAATGCTGCTGCTCGCCATAATCGGCATGGCGGGGTCAATCACCGTCTACCTTGACCCTGTCTCCGCCGCTCTGAACCGCACGTTCGCCTTCGCCCAAAGCTGCGGCCTGTTCATGAATGTGTGGGGTGTCCTCAGCTCGGCCCTCATCCTCGACTTCGTCCTGGCGGCCACGGCGCGGCGCCATCCCTGGCTGATCTACGGACCGATGATCGCGACAATCGGCGCCCTGATCGCGCTCGACTACACGATCGATCCGCATGCCGGTTGCGTCAACGCGCAAGCCGTCCCCTGGTACAGCCCCTTCTGGTGGCTGCTCGTCGCCGCTCATCTCGTCGGCACGATCCCGTGCACTGTGCTGTGTGTGCGCTACGGCCGCCAGGTCCGTGACGACCGGCCCCTGCGCACCGGCCTGCTCCTGCTCGCCGCCGCCTTCCTGTCCTCCAGCGTGTTCTGGTGCGTCGTTCTGGCCTTCCTTCTCACTCGGCCTGCCTGGCTGGGCGAACTGTTCCCCGACAACATCGGACTCACGGCCTGGCTGATGACCACGGGGGCCGGTCTGCCACTCGCCCTTACCGCCCATCGCGCGGTCCGCGGCGCGCACATCATGTGGCGCTTGTATCCGCTGTGGCACGACCTCGTCGAAGCCGTCCCGAACATCGCCCTCGACAAACCGCGCGGCCGGATCCGCCAAGTGCTGGGCAGCCCGCGCACGATCCGCCTCCGGCTCTACCGCCAGGTCATCGAGATCCGCGACGCCCTGCTCATCCTCCAGGACTATGTGACTCCCCAGACCATGGAACACGCCCGCCGCCATGTCACCGCCCACGGCCTTCCCCAGGAGCACGTGGAGGCGGCGGTCACCGCGAGCTGGCTGCACGCCGCTCTCCAGGCCAAAACCGCCGCGAGCACGCCCCGGCCGAACCCACTCGCCACCGCACACCCCAGCGAAGACTGCCTGCGCAGCGAGGCCTGCTTCCTGCTCGCCGTTCTCCGAGCCCGCGCCCTCCCTGCCGTACGCTCCTTCGCTCCACAGGCCACTGTCGGTTCCGCCACGACGGACCACAGCGATCGGCAGGTCCGCACCATTTCCCAGAACTCCCACGAATAGGCGACACCGTGACCCAGCGCTCCGCCACCACCCCGTACAGCACCGGCATGCTGAGCAACGGCGCTCCCCGCGAACGTGACCGCTTGGAGTCCATCCAAGGCAGCGTCGACACCGTCACCACGGGCATTCTGGATCACCTCGGCGTCCAGCCATCCTGGAACTGCCTGGAACTTGGTGCAGGCGCCGGCTCCATCGCCTACTGGCTCGCCGCACGCTGCCCGGACGGCCGAGTCGTCGCGGTCGACCTGGACACGCGCCACCTCGACGCCGACCGCGCCACGAACCTGGAAATCCAGCGAGCCGATATCACGCAAGAGGGCTACGCGCCCGGCACCTTCGATCTCGTCCACGCACGCTATCTGTTCTGCCACCTTCCCAACCGTGACGAGATGATCACCCGAGCCGCCGGTTGGCTCTCTCCGGGCGGCTGGCTGATCGTCGAAGAGCCCTACGACCTGCCGGCCGCTCACTCCCCCTTTCCCCTTGTCCAGCGCATCCTCGCCGCCTACCAGCACACCTACCGAGAAGCAGGCGCCGACATGTCCTGGGCCCGCAGCCTCCCCTCGCTCCTCGCCCGGAACGTACTCGACGAGGTGAGCTACTCCGGAAACCTGGGTCGCATGGGCGGGCTCGAGAAGGACCGCTGGGCTCCACTCATCGACCGGGCTGCCCCCGCCCTCCTGGCCAGTGGCCTCATCACCGACACCGACCTCACCGAATTCGGCAGGCTGCTGAAAGATCCGGAAGTCATCGACATTCCCCAAATGACCATCTCGGCGTGGGGCCGACGCCCGTTGGTGGCCCGATCCCACTGACGCGGCACTTCGGGTCCGGCCGAACGTCACCGTGCCGCACCGGCCCGCCTGGGGATCGTCGGCCGCCGCGAGCCGTGCGTCTCACGTATTGGCCAGTCCGCTCTCATAGGCGGCGATGACGAGTTGGGCCCGGTCCCTGGCTCCCAGTTTGGTCAGGAGACGACTGACGTGGGTCTTGACCGTGCCAACGGTCAGATACAGCTCGGCTGCGATTTCGTGGTTGGACAGACCGCGTGCGATGAGACCCAGCACGTCATGCTCGCGGCCTGTCACCCCGTCCAGCGTGCGGGTGACGGGGCCGGGGTAGCCGGGGCGGCGGACGTAGGTCTCGATCAGCCTGCGGGTGACGCCGGGTGACAGCAGCGACTCCCCGGCGGCTGTCACCCGCACGGCGTCGATCAGACGTGCGGGCGGAGTGTCCTTGAGGAGGAAGCCCGCGGCGCCCGCGCGGAGTGCCTCGAAGACGTACTCGTCCAGGTCGAAGGTGGTGAGCACCAAGACGTGGACGGGCACCGGAGCTGGGCCGCCGAGCAGTGCGCGGATGGCCTCGATGCCGTTGAGCCCGGGCATGCGGATGTCCATCAGGGCCACATCGGGGCGCAGTTCGCGGATCAACCGGACCGCCTGGGCACCGTCGGCCGCCTCGCCGACGACCTGGAGATCGTCTTCCGACTCGAGCAGCACCCGGAACCCGGCACGCACCAGGGTCTCGTCGTCCACTACGACGACCCGCACGGTCATGCGCCCTCCAGATCGGCGCCCACGGGGAGCTGGGATGTTCGCTCGTCCGTGGCGTACGGCAGCCGGACGGAGACGCGGAAGCCGTGCGGCGAGAGCGGGCCCGCGTGGGCCTCGCCCCCGTAGAGGGCGGCGCGTTCTCTCATGCCGGTCAGGCCGTGGCCCTCGGTGATCGGGGTGGACGTGCGGCCGGCTCCGGCATCGACGACCGTGAGGGCGACCTCGCCCGGCGCGTAGGCGACCGTCGCCCTGGCATGGCTGGTGTGGGCATGCTTGACGACGTTGGTCAGGGCTTCCTGCACGATGCGGTAGGCGGCGCGGTCCAGCCCTCGGGGCAGGGTGCGCGAGCGCCCCTCGGTCGTCAACTCGACCTGGACACCCGCTCGTCGGGTCTGTTCGAGGAGCGTGCCGAGGTCGTCCAGGCCGCCGGGCAGCCATTCGGCACCGTCGTCGTCACGCAGGACACCCAACAGCGAACGCAGCTCTCCCAGGGCGTCCCTGCTCGTCGTCTCGATCGCGGCCAGGGACTTCGCGGCCTCGTCGGGCCGACTGCCGATGACGTGGTGGCCGACGCCCGCCTGGACCGCGACGATGCTCAGACTGTGCGCGACGACATCGTGCAACTCCCTTGCGATGCGCATGCGTTCCTCGACCAGGAGGAGCTGTGCCCGCTCTTCGGCCTGCTCGACCAGGCCTCGGGAGTAAGCGCGGCCCCGTCTCGTGGACCATCCGATCGCCCAGGCGGCGGCCTCGACGAAGAGGCTTTGGAGCATCCCCGGCCACGCCCAGTAGTCGTGCCCTGTTATGCCCCGCAGGGGGCCCATCAAGGCGATTTGTACGGCGCCTGCGACCGCGCACGCATACGCCGCGACAAGCGGCGGGCGAGCGACCGCCACCTCGTACACCAACAAGGCGGTCGCCAGCACACCCATCAAGCTGGGCCCGCCGTCGGTGGCCATCGCCACCGACGCCACCACCAGTGCGGGCAGTGGCACCAGCCGCCGGACGGCGACGGCCACGCCCAACGAGCCGGTCAGTACGGTCTGCCACGCCGGCCAGCCCGTGCGATGCGTGCCGAGCATCCACCACAAGACGTTCGACGCCATCAAGGCCGTGGCCAAAAAAGCATCTAGGCCGACCAGTTGACGCTCCGTCAACCGTCCCTTGTGATACGCCTGTTCTCGCCTCGCCACCATGCCTCGCATGCGTCCGACCTTAGCCGGGAGGGCGGTCATGCGCGTCTGTCCAGAGATAGAGATCAGCCGGTCATCCCGTGGGCAGATCCGCAGGCCGGGCAACCCCTGCCAGGGTCGGCTCCATGGATCTCTCCCGGACGCCCGGCCGCCGATGGCTCTCGCCCGTGCCCTGGAGCTTCGCTCTGCTCGCCGCTGCGGCGTCCCTGACGTACGGCGGTAATCACGCGGTGGCCGCCTGGGCATCGACCAACCTGGCCAATATGGGTGATCATCCTGTGGAAGCGCTCATCGCCTCCACCTTCCTGTTCGGCGCCGATCCCTGGGCCTGCCTGCGCGGCATCGCCCTCACCGGGGTGGTACTGGCGTTCCTCGTCATCCGGTTCGGCAACCTGCGGGCGATCGCGCTGATCGCAGCCGGTCAAGTCCTTGGCACGCTGGTGAGCGAAGGGCTGCTGGCGGCACGGATCGCGGCGGGCCGAGCAGACCCGGCGCTGCGTGCGACGCTGGATGTCGGCCCGTCCTACGTGATGATCTCGGCCCTGGCCGCCGTAGTGGCAGTCGGGGCCCGGCCCTGGCACCGGTGGGTCGCGCTCGCCGCGCTGGCTGTGCGGGCGCCGCACCTTACGACCGGTTTGGGCACCATGGGTGTAGCTGCTGTCGGTCACCTGACAGCGCTGTCCAGCGGCGTGCTGCTGGCTTGGGGACTGCGGTCGTTCGGCGTCCGCCACCGTCACCCGCACCGCCTGACGTTATGCGCAGCGCCGCTTCTGACGGAGGGGCGCGCGGCCTGGCACGGCCAACTTTGGCTGGTGGTCGCGGGGTTGGGGCGATCGCGGGGTTTGTTGATCGCCGGTGAGGGCCGGCTGTGGGTGCCGGGACGGCGGTGTCGCGCGGAAGGGGCGGAACGCGAAGGCTGTGAAGCGGTACGTGGCCAGGCCCACGAAGTAACGGTGCCGCCGCATTTCTGACGTCGCCGTACCACGGACATGCTCACCACGGCCTGAGCCACAGGCGACCCGGGGCGGACGGGATCGCGGACGGGATCGCCGCAACGTTGGAAGCCATGACCGACTGGTCGGGCTCCTGTGCATCACAGCCCTGCTCCTCGGCCTCGCCCAACGTCGCGCGACGTGACCTCCCTGAAGTCCATGGAGGTTTCGCATTGCGTAGAAGCAGTGGACTCTCCGCTAATGACGCGGGGGTGGGTTCGCCGCGATCATTCTGGTGTTGCGCAACTCAAGGCCGAGTTGTTTCCCGGGCAGGTGAGCACAGAACTCACCAGCCAGGGTCGGCCGTCCGGGCCGACGACGTACATGCGATACGCCGCCGGCCGGGCAATGCACATGCCCTTTCGACACCGAAGGATGGATGGAAATGGCGAAGTCACTTGACGCGTCGGATGTCGTGGTCACCCACGGCAGCGGGATTGTCGCGAGCCCCTTCGACTGCAGCCCGAGCAACACGAGGGACGACAACGACTCCCGCGACACCGGCGGCCACGACGGCTGGGCCGGGGACGACAGCGACCGCTGCTAGCGGCCACTGATATTCGCTGAAAGGGGTTCCTGGTCCGAGCAATGCACGGGCCAGGAACCCCCACGGACCGAGTTCAGTAGAAAATGTCAAAAGCCCGCACAAGGGAAGAGGGAAAATGACGATTGTCTCGGCTGGTGCACCCGCTATCCCATTCATGGTTTCCACTCCCGAGCTCGAACGACTGCTTCGGCCTGTTTCAGTAGGTAGTTTCTTCAAGGAGCACTGGGAGCAGCAGCCCTTGGTAGTTCATCGAAACGACCCGGGGCACTTCGAGGATCTGCTGACCTTGGACGGCATCGATCACGCGTTGTCCCTCGCGGGCATAGGACTGGACAACATCCGAGTGGTGGTGGACGGCAAAGAGACTCCGGTATCGGAGCTCGGGGCGGGTGGGGGCCGCAACAGCGGGACGAACGCCCTGGAGGCTCTCTACGCGCGCTACCGCGGCGGATCGACGATCGTGGTGAACTCGTTGCAGGACCGACGGGAGTCGTTGCAGCGGGTGGCGTCGGCGCTGGGGCACGAGCTGGGCGCGCGGGTGCAGATGAACATCTATCTGACGCCGCCGGGCTCGCAGGGTTTCGCACCGCACTACGACATGCACGATGTGTTCATCGCCCAGGTCTATGGCAGCAAGGTCTGGCGCCTGGCCGACGAACCGTACGAGCTGCCGCTCGCGAACCGGCCGTACGACAAGTCGCGGCCGGCCCCGGATCCGACGCGAGAGTTCGAGCTGCGGGCCGGGGATCTGCTGTACATGCCGCGCGGGACGATCCACTCCGGCGCCGCCAACGAAACCGCTTCGCTGCACGTGACGCTCGGAATCCACCCGGTGCTGTGGATACAGGCGTTTCAGGACGCGCTCACCGAGCTGGCCGCTGAGGATGTGCGGTTCCGCCGTTCGCTGCCGGTCGGGTTCGACCGGGACGCGGCCGTGCGCCAGCGGACGGAGACGGAGTTCACTGAGCTGCTGGACGCGCTGCGGGAGCAGTTGTCACCGGCGGAGATGACTGCCCGGGCGGCGGAGCGGGTGACCTCCGTGTCCTCCCCGCTGCTGCGGGGTCATCTGCTGGACCTGGAGGAGCTGCCGCGCACCGGTCCGGACACCCGGCTCCGCCGTCGTCCCGGCGTCCAGTGGCAGCTCACGGAGGCACCCGGGGTGGTGCGGCTGCACTTCCACAACAAGACCGTGCAGTTTCCCGACGCGGTCGCGGAGGAGGTGCGCCACGTTGCTCAGCACGGCACGGAGTGGTTCACCGCGCAGACGATCCCCGGGGACCTGGACGAAGTCGGCCGGTTGACGCTGGTGCGCACCTTGCTGGGCGAGGGCTTCCTCACCCTGCGCTGACAGCTGTGGACGCACACGGGACGGAGAGAGACGCTATGGGCGCGCCGAAGTCGGATCCGGACGCCGTGCCGAAGGTGCCGTTACGGCGGATCCTGGGGCTGCTGCGGCCCTATCGGGGCCGGTTGGGGGTGATGCTGGTCCTGGTCGCGGCGTCTTCCGCCCTCGCCATGGTGCCGCCCTTCCTGCTGCGGGCCATCCTGGACGTGGCGTTGCCGCACGGGCGGCCCGGACTGCTGAGCGCACTGGCGGCCGGCATGCTGGTGGTGGTGCTGGTCTCCAGCGGGGTGGGCGTAGGCCAGGCGTACCTGTCACTCGCGGTCGGCGAACGCATGATGAACGATCTGAGGATCGCCGTGTACGCACGGTTGCAACGCATGCCGCTGGCCTTCTTCACCCGCACGCGCACCGGAGAGATGCAGTCCCGACTCGCCAACGACATCGGCGGAATGGGCTCGGTCATCACCACGCTGTCCGGCAGCATCGTCGGCAATATCACCACGGTGGTATCCAGCCTGATCGCCATGCTCGCCCTGGACTGGCAGCTGACAGTCATCTCGCTGCTCATGGTGCCGGTCTTCGCGCTGATCAGCCGGAACGTCGGCAGCCAGCGGCGGACCGTCACCCGCGAGCGCCAGAAGCAGATGGCCGTGCTGTCGGTCATGGTGGAGGAGACGCTGTCGGTGAGCGGTTTCCTGCTGGGCCGTGTCATGGGCCGCACCCCCACGCTCATCGAGCAGTTCTCCCAGCAGTCCGGGCGCCTCACGGAGCTGACGGTCAATTCAGCCATGATGGGGCGATGGCGCGCGGCATCGATGCAGATCATCATGGCCGCGATGCCCATCGCCATCTACTGGACGGCCGGGGTGACGGGGCATGACGGCCGTCCGGCGATCTCCATCGGCACACTGGTGGCGTTCACCACCTTGCAGCAGGGGCTCTTCGGGCCGACGGTATCGCTGCTCGGGGTCGGTATCACCCTGCAAAGTTCACTCGCCCTGTTCGAGCGCATCTTCGAGTACCTGGACCTGCCCGTCGAGATGGCGGAGCCCCAGCGCCCGGTACGGCTGCGTCATCCGCGCGGCCACGTCCGGCTGGAGAACGTCGGCTTCTCCTACGGCAGCAAGCCGGTGGTGCGGGACGTCACCCTGGACGTACCCGCCGGCAGCCGCCTGGCCATAGTAGGAGCGACCGGCGCGGGAAAGACGACCCTGGGCTACCTGATCCCCCGGCTGTACGACGCCACATCCGGCCGGGTCACCATCGACGGTGTCGACGTCCGCGACCTGGACTTCGCCTCACTGGCCTCCATCGTCGGCGTCGTCTCCCAGGAGACCTTCCTGTTCCACACCACGGTTGGGGACAACCTGCGCTTCGCCAACCCCCAAGCCACGGCCGAGGAAGTCATCACCGCGGCGAAAGCCGCCCGCATCCACGAGCTGATAGAAAACCTGCCGGACGGCTACGACACAGTTGTCGGCGAACGTGGTTTCCGGTTCTCCGGCGGCGAGAGGCAGCGCCTCGCCATCGCCCGCACCATGCTCCGCAATCCACGCGTGCTGGTGCTCGACGAAGCGACCAGCTCCTTGGACACCCGCACCGAGCATCTCGTCCAACAGGCCCTCGACCAGCTGTCGAAGGGCCGGACCACCATCACCATCGCCCACCGCCTGTCCACCGTCCGGAACGCCGATCAGATCGTCGCGCTCGACCAGGGCCGTGTCGTCGAACAGGGCACCCACGCCGAACTCCAGGCACGCGGTGGGCTCTACGCCTCGTTGCTCGCCAAGGACCACGCCCAGCGCCCCGCGCTCCGGCCGGTTCGCGTCACGGAGAAGTACCGATGACCACAACAACGCCCGTACGCTTCCTGCTCGCCTACGACGCCACCTGCGGAACCTGTCGGAAGATCTCCCGCGAGGTCGCCCGTGCCTCCGGCGACCGGCTCGCAGTCGTACCGCTCGACCGGCCCGACGTCCGGGAGCGGCGGGCACAGGCACTCGGCGCACACGCGCCCTGGGCACCTACGTTGCTGCGGGCCAGGGGCGATGAGACCCGGGCCTGGACGGGCTTCGCGATGGCGGTGCCGCTGATGCGCACGCTCGGACCGCGGCGCACCATCAGCGTCGTGTGCGTGCTCGGCCGGATGCGCTACGACGAATCCGCGCCCCAGGCTGCCCACTCCGGCATTCCTTCCCTGCGGGTGCTGTGGAGCGGAACCCTGACCGCGGCGCGGATGCTGCTCACCGGTAAACCGCCCACGATCGCCGCCGAGGAGAACAATGTCGCGGCCCACTGGGTCTCGGCCCACCGCGACGAACTCCCGCGCTCCTACGACGAGGTGACGGCGCACCCGGTCGCCTACCAGCGCGCGATCTTCGATGCTTCCCCGCCGGAGGTGCGTAGCCGTCTGTGGATCGAGGCGTTGGAGAGGGATCTCGCCACTCGAACCGGCGTGACCAGTCCACAGGCAGCCCTCTTCGCCAGGGCCATCGAGCTCGCCCGCGATCAGCGTCTCTTCCGGACCGGACGGGAACTGGACTCGGATCTCTGCCAGCGCCTGAGCGAACTGCGGCAGGACGCTCTGCATGAATTCGAGCGGGCCGCGGACCGTCGCCTGCTGCTGGCCCTCGGTGCCACCAAACCGCGGCAGAGCTGAGGCGTCTCATCTGCTTCGGGAACCCGGCTGGCACCGGGCCGAAACGGAGTCCGGGGCGAAGCCCCAGGCACCCCGGCTGCGGACCGTGCGTGGCCGGTCGCGCAGTTCCCCGCGCCCCTGAGCATCTGACGCTGGCCCGCACCGGCAACCTCAGCCCGTCCGGCGATTGAGGACGAGGCCCTTCAGGCCGAATGGGGTCTGGGGCGAAGCCCCAGGGACCCCGGCTGCGGGCCATGCGTGGCTGGGCGCGCAGTTCCCCGCGCCCCTGAGCATCTGACGCTGGCCCGCACCGGCAACCTCAGCCCGTCCGGCGATTGAGGACGAGGCCCTTCAGGCCGAATGGGGTCTGGGGCGAAGCCCCAGGGACCCCGGCTGCGGGCCGCGCGTGGCCGGTCGCGCAGTTCCCCGCGCCCCTGGCGGGGTCGGTGCCGGCCCGCGCGCATCCCTGCACTCCTGGCGGGGTGCGGGTCGGCGCGCGTGCGTCCCCGCGCCCCCCGGCGGGGACCGGGGCGGTCAGGGGAGGAGACCCGGGTGGGGGCGGTGGGCGCGGTCGGCTGCCGCGCGGCCGTCACGCCAGCCGGATTCGTCGGACGCACCCCGTACCCGCGTCGCCACCGTCCGCGGAAACATCTCCTCCGCCCGCCCCGCCACCGCCACCGCCCGCGACGCCAGCACCGGCAGCGCCTCGCCCCCGAACTCCTCCTCCACATGCCGCGCCGCGACGGACAGCAGATCGCCGAGCCGCCCCGCGTACGCCAGCAGGAACGACTGCCGGAACGTCTTCGTGCGCTTGCGCCCGCCCGCCCGCTGTGCCGCCTCCGCCTTCGTCATCGCCGCCGTCCCCTGTACGAGCAGCGAGGTGTAAAGGATCTCGACCGCCTCCAGGTCGCCCTCGAACCCGACCACCGTCGAGAAGCCGAACGCCGAGTTCCACACCGCCCGGCAGTGATTCGCGGACGCAACCGCGTCGAGCAGGATCGCCTTGGCCGTCTCGTACGGCGCGTCCACCCCGATCCGGCACGCCCCCGGCACCTCCCCGCCCGGCCCGCGCCCCGCGAGCAGCGCCTCGTCCACGCTGTGCCGGGCCATCAGCTCCTGCGCCTTGGCGGTCAGCGCCTCCGCCTCCTCGGGGAACCCCGTTCCCTCCGCCTTGGCCAGCAGCGCCCGGATCCGGCCCAGCGTCTTGGGTTCGCCGTGCGCCGGCGGCCCGAGCAAGGACGCACCGGGCACGGGCCCGGCCGGCTCGATGGCGGGCAGCGCGAGCAGCAGCCGGTAGAGCTCGAGCACGACGGTGGCGTACGAGAAGCGGTCGGCCCGCCACTCCTCGCGCACCAGCTCGTCCACCTGCCCCTGCCACCGCGCGGGCAGCCGTTCGTAGCGGGCGAGTTCGGCGCGGATCAGGCCGGCCAGGACGCGGAGGTGCGGCTCGTCCAGGTCCCGCCGTACGATCCGTACGACATCGGCGGGCTGCCACCCCCGCTCCCAGGCGCGCCGCACGAACTCCCGTCCGCGCAGGGCGAGTTCACCGTCGGCGTCGGGCGCGGCAGCGAGCAGCGAGGCGCCGGTGTCCAGGGCCGCGTCACCCTCGATGTACAGAGCCGCCGCGAACGCGCGGTCCACCGCGTCCATCACCGCACCCCGCGTCCGCGCGACCGGATCACCGCGCCTTGCCCCACCGACATGGACGTCTCTCCTCACGCATCCGCCGAGCGACCCTCGCGCTCCGGACCCGATCGTCCCAGCAATCGAACGGAACCACGACCCGCAGACCACACAGGCTCCGCAGACCACAGAGGCACCGCAGATCACCCGGACCCACGCAGGTCACACGGACCACCCGCCCCGGCGGCGCGTCGGTACGGCCGGGGCGGGCGCGCGGTGAAACCGTCTGGCGGTGCGGCACGTCCCAGAGATGCCCCACCGCACGCGAGAGACAGCCGGACGTCCACGCGGCGCCCCCGCAAAGGACGGCCACCGACCGCGAACGAAAGGAAACGCCATGTCGCGCCCGCGCACCCTCCCCCTGGCCGCGATCGCCGTCCTCACCGCCGGCCTGACCCTGACCGCCTGCGGAGGCGGCTCGGGCCAGTCCGTCATCGGCGTCTCCAGCAGCACCGGCACCGGAGCCGGCACCGCCACCGCGCCCCCCGGCGTGAACGGCGGCCGCAGCATGGCCCCCTCCGGCGGCACCACCGGCGGCGGCACGAACGCGGGCACCGGGCCCGGCACCGGACTCGGCACAGGGACCGGATCCGGCGGCACGCACTGCTCGACCTCCCAGCTCGCCTTCGCCGTCGCCCCCGGCAGCGGCGTCCGGGCGGGAGGTTCCCAGGGCGCCATGACCATCACGCTCACCAACAAGGGCGCCAGGTCCTGCGTGATGAAGGGCTATCCGGGCGTCGATCTGGTGGGCGGCGCCACCCGCTGGTCCCTGGCGCGCGGCACCGCCGAGAACCCCGCGACGGTCACCGTGCGGCCCGCCGCGACGACCACCTTCACCCTCTTCTACCTGCCCTTCCACCAGGGCGAAGGACGCGAGTTCAAGCCGACGGGCATCGTGGTCACCCCGCCGGACGAGACGCACTCCCACACCCTGTCCTGGCCCGGCTCCTCGGTCCTGCTCCAGGACGGCGCGACCCACCCGGGCACCTACATCGGCCCCGTGGGCTCCCAGTGACGCGGCGGCCGAGCGGGCCGGGGCTCATATGCTCGCGCCCGTGAGGCGGTTCGCGAAGGTGGACAGCGTGTAGGTGCCGATGCCGAGGACCACTTCGAGTGCGTTCTGCTCGGTGTATCCGTAGGAGAGGAAGTCCTTCACCGCTTCCTCCTCGACGCCGCCCGCCTTCGCCAGGACCGCGAGGGCGAAGCGGCGTACGGCTTCCAGCTCCGGGACGGCGAGTGCGCGCCGCTCCCGCAGCGCGGCCACCATCTCATCGTCCGCGCCCAGCTCGTGCAGCCGGCCGGCGTGCATCGCCACGCAGACGTGGCACTCATTGGTGGCCGCCACCGTCATGACGACGACCTCGCGCGGCACCGGCGCGAGGGTGCTCTGCTCGAAGAGGGCGTTCAGCTTGAGGAAGCCGTCCAGGAGGTGCGGGGACGTGGCCAGCCTGGCGACCGGCGAGGTGAGCCGGCCGAGGTGGCGGATGGTGGCCTCCATCGACTTGCGCGAGGCGGCGGGGGCGGATTCCAGGGTGTGCTCGGTGAACATGGTGAAGCCCTGCTTCCATATGGCCGGGAACCCGCGCCTGCGCCGGAACCCGGAACTAAGATGGACAACGTGGTTGACGAAAAAAAGGTAAACCAGGTTGTCGATCCGCGCAAGGGCGAGCCTCGGGGGGCCGGTGCGGGCAAGGCCGATGCGCCGGATGCCGATGCGCGCAGGGCCGATGCGCCGGATGCCGGTGCGGGCAAAGCCGAGGCGCCGGATGCCGGTGCGGGCAAAGCCGCGGCGCGGGATGCCAGCGCGCGCGGTGCCGGTGCGGGCAAAGCCGAGGCGCGGGACGCCAGTGCGCGCGGTGCCGGTGCGGGCAAAGCCGAGGCGCGGGATGCCAGCGCGCGCGGTGCCGGTGCGGGCAAAGCCGAGGCGCGGGATGCTGGTCCACGCACCGCCGCTGGCCGGGACGCCAATGCCCGAAACCCCGATCCACGCACCGCCGCCGGCCAGGACGCCAAGTCGCCCGGCACCGAGCCCACCGACGCCGCACCCACCCCGGCCGCACCCCCGCGCCCCGCCGCACCCCCCGCCGCGCCACGCCCCGCCGCGTCGCCTCCCGACACTCCCGGATACGAGCTCCCCCTGCTCCTCCTCGCCGGATTCCGTTCCCTCATCGACCGGCTGCACGCCGAACTCGCCCGTCAGGGGCACCCCGACCTGCGGCCCGCGCACGGTTTCGCCCTTCAGGCCATCGGGCTTCCCGGCTCGACCGCCGGCGAGATCGGGCGACGGCTCGGCGTCTCCAAGCAGGCCGCCGGCAAGGCCGTGGACCGCCTCATCGCCCTGGGCTACGCCGAGCGCGCCGACGACCCGGGGGACGCCCGCCGCAAACTGGTCCGGCTCACCCCCCGAGGTGTGGACGCGCTCGCGCGTTCGGCGGCCGTCTTCGCCGATCTGCGCGCGAGTTGGGCCCAGACCCTGGGCCTCGACCGGCTGCGCGACCTTGAGGCGTCGCTGCGTACCGCCGTCCCGCCGGAGGCCTTCCGTCTCGACGCGTCGAGCTGGCTGGGGAGTTGACCGCGAAGGCGGACCGTCAGGGCTTGCTTCGAGCGCACACGAGCAGGCTTTGATGGCCGTATGAAGTACACACAGCTCGGACGCACCGGACTCCAGGCCAGCCGTCTCGTCCTCGGCACGATGAACTTCGGCCTCGAAGCGGACCAGGACACCAGCCACGCCATCATGGACGCGGCACTCGACGCGGGCGTCAACTTCTTCGACACCGCCAACATCTACGGTCCCGACGACGACAGCAAGGGCCGCGCCGAGGAGATCCTGGGCTCCTGGTTCGCGGGCGGCGCCCACCGCCGCGACAAGGTCGTCCTTGCCACCAAGGTGTACGGGGACATGACGCCCGGCTCGACCTGGCGCAAGGCGGCCTGGCCCAACCACAACAAGCTGTCGGCGGTCAACATCCGCCGTGCCGTGGACGCTTCGCTCAAGCGGCTCCGCACCGACCACATCGACATCTACCAGTTCCACCACGTCGACCGGGCCACCCCGTTCGAGGAGATCTGGCAGGCCATCGACGTCCTGATCACCCAGGGCAAGATCCTCTACGCCGGCTCCTCCAACTTCCCCGGCTACAAGATCGCGCAGGCCAACGAGGTCGCCGCCCGCACCGGACGGCTCGGCCTCGTCAGCGAGCAGTGCCTCTACAACCTCGCCGAACGCCGCGCCGAGATGGAGATCATCCCGGCCGCCCAGGAGTACGGACTCGGCGTCATCCCCTGGTCACCCCTGAACATGGGGCTGCTCGGCGGCGCGCTGCGCAAGGAGCGCGAAGGCACCGGCTCGCGCACGGTCAAGCCCGGCCGCTCGGCCACGGGCCTGGCCGACCCGGTCGTGCGGGCCCGGGTCGAGGCGTACGAGAACCTGCTCACCCAACACCGCCTGGAACCGGGCGAGGTGGCGCTGGCCTGGCTGCTCACCCGGCCCGGCGTGACCGGCCCGATCGTCGGCCCGCGCACCCGGGAACACTTCGAATCGGCGCTGCGCGCCCTGGAGTTGGAGCTGAGTGGGGAACTGCTCGGCGCCCTCGACGAGATCTTCCCCGGCCCGGGCCCGTCCCCGGAGGCCTTCGCCTGGTAGGTCGCGTACCCACGCGAAAGGACCGGTACGGCCCCTTGCCTTGAGCGCGCTCGAAGACGTTGGCTTGTGGCCCATGAAGTACACGCAGCTCGGACGCACGGGTCTCCAGGTCAGCAGGATCGTCCTGGGGACGATGAACTTCGGACCGCAGACCGACGAGGCGACAAGCCACGCGATCATGGACGCCGCGCTCGACACCGGCATCAACTTCTTCGACACCGCCAACGTGTACGGCTGGGGCGAGAACAAGGGCCGTACCGAGGAGATCATCGGCAGCTGGTTCGCCCAGGGCGGCGACCGGCGCGACAAGACCGTCCTCGCCACCAAGCTCAACGGCAACATGGCCGCGGGCGAACCCTGGCCCAACCACCACAAGCTCTCGGCGGTCAACATCCGCCGCTCGGTGGAGGGTTCGCTCAGGCGGCTCCGCACCGACCACATCGACATCTACCAGTTCCACCACGTCGACCGGGCCACCCCGTTCGAGGAGATCTGGCAGGCCATCGACGTCCTGATCACCCAGGGCAAGATCCTCTACGCCGGCTCCTCCAACTTCCCCGGCTACAAGATCGCCCAGGCCAACGAGCTGGCCACCCGCACCGGACGGCTCGGCCTCGTCAGCGAGCAGTGCCTCTACAACCTCGCCGAACGCCGCGCCGAGATGGAGATCATCCCGGCCGCCCAGGAGTACGGACTCGGCGTCATCCCCTGGTCGCCGCTGCACGGCGGCATGCTGGGCGGCATCCTGCGCAAGGAGCGCGAGGGGACGGCGGGCCGCTCCCAGGGCGGTCTCGCGGCGGCGGCCGTGGCGGACCCGGCGGTACGGGGACGGGTGCAGGCGTACGAGGAGCTGGCGGCCAAGCACGACCTCGACCCCGCCGAGGTGGCGCTCGCCTGGCTGCTCACCCGGCCCGGCGTCGCGGGTCCGATCGTGGGGCCGCGTACGGCTGAGCAGCTGGACTCGGCGGTGCGGGCGGTCGAACTCGACCTGCCCGAGGGGTTCCTGACCGCGCTCGACGACATCTTCCCGGGCCCCGGGCCCTCCCCCGAGGCCTTCGCCTGGTAGCGCCTCTACGCACCGGTCCGGTCCGGAACCTCGAATTCCGGACCGGTCAGCGGGAGGGCTCGATCAGCTGGAGATCCACGTGACCCGAGCGGGGGTTGGCCTCCGACGGTTCGCCGACACCCGGGTCGATCACGGTCAACTTCCAGAGCCGGCCCGCGAATTCGAGGGTGTCCCCGACGCGGGCGTCCGGGTAGACGGCGCCCCCGCCGGCGCGGGTAGTGACCGCGATGTCGGCGCGATCCGGACCGGCGGCGATGTCTTCGAGTACGGCGCTGATCGCGCCGTGCTCGTCCGTGTCCGGGACGTGGAAGCGCAGACGCAGACGGCCGTCCGTCAGGGCCGGCCAGTCCGGGTCGGCGGCCGGGGACGCGGACGGCGGGGCCGGCGCGGCCTTGTCCTTCGGGGTGAGGACGACCCGGTAGGCGCAGATCTGGGAGACGGTGAAGGCCCGGCCGCTGACCGTAAGGGTCTGCCCGGGGCGCACGGGCCAGGACGCGGTGCCCGCCCACGCGGCGCCCGTCCCCGTGCCGTTGGTCAGGGTGGCCGCCCGGTGCGTACCGTCCGAGCCGCCCTCCTTGTACAACACCGAGCCGGCCCCGCCGGGCAGCTCGGCCGAGCCGCCGCGCAGGACGTGCAGGCCGTCGGCGGTCGGGGCGCCCTCGCACTCGGGGCCCCGGTCGGCCGGGGGAACGGGAGTGCGCGAGGGCGGAGAGGGCGAAGAGGGCGGCCGCGAGGCGTCGGCGCCGGACGCTCCCCCGCAGCCCGCCGCCACCATCAGCACGCACCCCGCCAGCACGCCGACGCGTACGGCACGTACGGCACGCACGACACGTACGGCACGTACGGCACGCACGACACGTACGGCACGCACGACACGTACGGCACGTACGGCACGTACGGCACGCACGACGGTTGCCACTCGGGCACCTCCAGGGCCTGCGGATCGGACGGTACGTACCGGACGGCGACGCCAGGCCACGGCGCGAGGGCGGTCACGGAGAGCGGTCAGCGGGCGGCGGTCAGCGAGTGGCGTCAGCGAGTGGCGGCCGCCACCGCCACCACGACGAACATCAGCACGAGCACACTGGCCATGATCCGGTTCCTGGTCTTCGGGTCCACCCCTTGAGCCTAACCGGCCGGGCCGAGCGCCCAGCGGCCGACCGGCTCGTGCCGGGGTCCCTCACCGGGGACGCCGCCGCCCGGCAGAAAGCCGCGGACCAGGGTCAACTCCGTGACCGGCCAGGGGCTCCCCTCAAACGCGCCGAGCCCGGCGACGTACGGCCGCAGGTCGACCGGGGTGCGCGAGCGGGCCGGCGTGAGGTGCGGCACATGGCGGCGGTGCCGCTCCATCGGGATGCCTGAGCGACGGGCCGCGGCGACCGCGCGTTCGGCGAGCAGCCGCAGTTCGTCGAGGCCGTCGGCGACCGGGGTCCACGGGGCGCGCCCGTCGAAGCGGCCGCCGCCGTGCAGGCGCAGGGTGAACGGATTGGTGCGGCGGGCCGCCCGGGCGAGCCGCGCGTGCAGCTCGGCCAGGACCGGCTCGTCGACCTCGCCGAGGAAGGCGAGGGTGAGGTGCCGGGCCTCCCGCTCCGTCCAGCGCAGTGCGCCGGCCCCGGGCAGTGTCGCCAACTCCCGTGCCGCGCGCCCGAGTTCGTCCAGAGCCTCCGGGGGCGCGAGCACGGCGGCGAAGAGGTGCATGGGGACAGTCGACCAAGCCCGGCCCGCCGTGTCGCGACACGGCGGGCCGGGCGTCGTCGTCGGACGGGCGCGCCCGTCGGACGACGACGCACCCCTCAGGCGGCGCTTCCGTCAGGCGGGGCTCCCATCAGGCGGGGCTCCCGTCAGGCGGTTCGCCCGTCAGGCGGCGGCCACCAGCGCCGGGTTCCTCGGGACGAACTCGAGGTGGCGGTGGCCGGGGCGTACGTCGACCTTCAGGCGCAGGTTGGCCGCTCGGGCCAGCATCAGGCCCACGCCGACGGCCGCCACACCGCAGATCAGACCGCCGAGCGCGAGGCTGACGCGGACGCCGTAGACATCGGTCAGCCAGCCGAAGAGCGGGCCGCCGAACGGGGTGCCGCCGGTGAAGACCATCATGAACAGGCTCATCACGCGGCCGCGCATCTCGGGGTCGGTGGCCATCTGCACGGAGGCGTTCGCGGTCACGTTGACCGTGAGGCCGAGGATGCCGACCGGGATGAGGAGCGCCATGAACACGCCGATGTCGGGCGACCCGGACGCGGCGAGCTCCAGGACCGCGAACAGGACGGCGGCGGCCACCAGCATCCGCAGCCGGGTGGTGGCGCGGCGGGCCGCGAGCAGCGCACCGACGAGCGAACCGATCGCCATCAGGCTGTTGAACATGCCGTACATGCCCGAGTCGCCGTGGAAGACGTCGGAGGCGAACGCGCTCAGCCAGATCGGGAAGTTGAACCCGAAGGTGCCGACGAAGCCGACCAGCACGATCGGCCAGATCAGCTCGGGCCGCTCCGAGACGTAGGCGAGCCCTTCCTTCAGCTGGCCCTTGCCGCGCGGGGCGAGCCTGGTCGGCTGGAGGTCCTTGGTGCGCATCAGCGACAGCATGAGCAGCGGCGCCGTGAACGACAGGCCGTTGGCGAGGAACGCCCAGCCCGGTCCGACGGCAGCCATCACGAGACCGGCGACGGCGGGGCCGACGAGCCGGGCGGACTGGAAGTTCGCCGAGTTCAGGCTGACCGCGTTGCGCACCCGGTCGGGTCCGACCATCTCCGAGACGAAGGACTGCCGGGTCGGGTTGTCCACGACGGTGACCAGGCCGGTGAAGAAGGCCGTCAGATAGACGTGCCACACCTGGACGTGCCCGGACAGGGTCATCACGGCGAGGAAGAGACCGCCGAGGCCCATCGCGGCCTGCGTCACGAACAGGATGTTCCGCTTGGCGAACCGGTCGGCTATGACGCCGCCGTACAGACCGAACAGGAGCATCGGCAGGAACTGCATGGCGGTGGTGATGCCGACCGCCGCCGAGGATCCGGTGATGGTCAGGACCAGCCAGTCCTGGGTGATCCGGGCCATCCAGGTGCCTATGTTGGACACGATGGCGCCGGAGAAGAACAGCCGGTAGTTACGGACGCCGAGTGAGGAGAACGTCCCCCCACCGCGCTTGTTGTAGGTAGGGGTAGGTGCGGGGGCGGAGTCTGCTCCGGATCCCGTACTCAAAAGGGCTCGCCTCCTTGCGATGCGCGTTTATAGATGTGCGAGCTTCTCCAGGACCGGGGCGGCCGCGCGCAGCTTCGCCCATTCGTCCTCGTCAAGACCCTCCGCGAGGGAAGCCAGCCAGACGTTGCGCTTGCGGCGGCTCTCTTCGAGCATCGCCACGGCCTCTTCGGTCTGGCTGACCACCTTCTGGCGGCGGTCATCGGGGTGCGGCTCCAGCCTGACCAGGCCCTTTGCCTCAAGCAGCGCGACGATTCGGGTCATCGACGGCGGCTGTACGTGCTCCTTGCGGGCCAGCTCACCGGGGGTGGCCGAGCCGCAGCGGAACAGGGTGCCGAGCACCGACATCTCGGTCGGGCTGAGCGATTCGTCGACGCGCTGGTGCTTGAGGCGCCGGCTCAGCCGCATGACGGCGGAGCGCAGGGAGTTCACGGCGTCGGCGTTGTCGTCGCCGGTGCCGTGGGACAGGTCAGACATGTTTGTTAGCGTAACTCATTACTCTGGCTAAATACCACCGGGTTACGCGGAGGTGTCCAGCGCCACACGGGGCGCTCGGGGCGCGGGGGTTACCGGCCCTATCACCCGAACGAGTGAGTACGCGGGCGAAACGTGGGCGCGGGGGTGTGGCGGGCGGTCACGCTCGCTCCATGGGGACCAGCGTGCTCAGTCTGCGCATAGATGGTGAGCTGCATGAACGGCTCAAGCGGCGCGCCGCGAAACGGGGAATGAGCGTCCAGGACTATGTGGTCCGGACGCTCATGCGGGACGACTTCGACGAGCGCCTCGAGGCGGCGGTGGACGAAGTCCAACGCTTCTACGGCGCGGCCTAGCCCCACCCGGGCCCGCCTTCGCACGCGGGCCCGGGTGCGTGGGTGCCCGGCCCCCTGGGGCAGCGCTGGTGCCGGCCCCAGCCCCAGCTGCCGATCGTGCCGGCCTCGTCGCGCAGTTCCCCGCGCCCCTGGCAGCGCTGGTGCCGGCCCGCACGCACCCCCGCCGCCCTGGGAGGGCTGGTGCCGGCCCGCACGGGTATACCTGAGCCCGTCATGGGGGTCCCCCCTGGCCCTCAAGGCCTTGGGGGAGATTGAGGACGAGGCCGTCCAGGCCGAACGGGGTCTGGGGCGGAGCCCCGGGGACCCCGGCTGCGGACCGTGCGTGGCTGGTCGCGCAGTTCCCCGCGCCCCTGGGGGGTGCGTGCCGGCCCGCGCGCATCCCTGCACCCCTGGCGGGGGCCATGCTGGCCCACATCGACACCCTCAGCCTGTCCGGCATTTGAGGACGAGCGCGTTCAGCGCGAACGGGGTCTGGGGCGGAGCCCCGGGGGCCCCGGCTGCGGACCGTGCGTGGCTGGTCGCGCAGTTCCCCGCGCCCCTGGCAGGGCCGGTGCCGGCCCGCGCACACAGTCCAACCCGCCCGCCCCTGGCAGGGTCGGTGCTAACCCGCGCATACAGTCCAGCCCGCCCGCCCCCGGCAGGGCCCGTGCCGGCCAGCGTGCTCAATTCGGCCCGTGCGGCGGGCGTCAGGTCAGGCCGAGGGATGGCATGACGTAGTAGAAGGCGAACACCGCCGACACGACGTACATCGCGACAGGCACCTCCCGCGCCCGCCCGGCCACGAGCCGCAGCACCGTGAAGCTGATGAACCCCATACCGATGCCATTGGTGATCGAGTACGTGAACGGCATCATCAGCATCGTGACGAACGCCGGAATCGCGATCGTCCAGTCCGCCCAGTCGATCTCCCGGATCGACCCGGACAGAATCAGGAACCCCACCGCGAGCAACGCGGGCGTGGCCGCCTGCGACGGCACCATCGTGGCGATCGGCGTGAGGAAGAGCGCCACGGTGAACAGCCCACCCGTGACCACGTTCGCGAGCCCGGTCCTGGCCCCCTCGCCGACCCCGGCCGTGGACTCCACGAAACAGGTCGTGGCGGAGGAGGACGACGCCCCGCCCACCGCGACCGCGATGCCGTCGACGAACAGCACCCGGTTCATGCCGGGCATGTTGCCCTCGGCGTCGGTGAGCCCCGCCTCGTCGCTGATGCCCATGATCGTGCCCATCGCGTCGAAGAAGCACGACAGCAGCACGGTGAAGACGAACAGGATGCCGGTCAGGACGCCGACCCGGGAGAACCCGCCGAACAGGCTGACCTGCCCGACCAGCCCGAAGTCCGGGGTGTCGACGGGGTTGCCCGGCCACTTCGGGGCGGTCAGACCCCACGACGGCACCTTCGCCACCGCGTTGATGACCATCGCGAGGACGGTCATCGCGACGATGGAGATCAGGATCGCGCCCGGCACCTTGCGGACCATGAGCGCGAGCGTGAGCAGCACGCCGAGGACGAAGACCAGCACCGGCCAGCCGAGCAGATGCCCGTTGCCGCCGAGCTGGAGCGGGACGGTGGTGTGCGCGGCGTCCGGCATGCGCGAGACGAACCCGGAGTCGACCAGGCCGATCAGCATGATGAACAGGCCGATGCCGATGGCGATGCCCTTGCGCAGGCCGAGCGGCACCGCGTTCATGACCCGCTCACGCAGCCCGGTGGCGACCAGGAGCATCACGACGAAGCCCGCGAGGACGACCATGCCCATGGCGTCGGGCCAGCTCATTCGGGGCGCGAGCTGGAGCGCGACCACGGTGTTGACGCCGAGCCCCGCCGCGAGCGCGATCGGCACATTGCCGATGACACCCATGAGCAGCGTGGTGAACGCGGCGGTCAGGACGGTGGCGGTGACCAGCTGTCCGCCGTCGAGCTGATGCCCGTACATGTCCTTCGCGCTGCCCAGAATGATCGGGTTGAGCACGATGATGTACGCCATCGCGAAGAAGGTCGCGAACCCGCCACGAATCTCGCGGGCGACGGTGGAACCCCGCTCGGAGATCTTGAAGTAGCGGTCGAGGCCGTTGGCCGGCTTGCTGGGCACCGGCGGCTGAGCCGCGGCGTCGACCATGTCGGGGGCCGAGGGGGGCATACGGATCCTCAGTCGTGAAGGGGCAGGAAAACGGCACGTACCCGAACTACTTTGGATGTTCTACCGAACAGAATGAGTCAGCCGTAAGCGGTTTCAGTATGAATACATAAGTCGAAGATCACCATCTCCGCGCGTAGACCCAAGGGGCGCCCGGCCCGGCCGCCGACACGATTCGGCTCCGGCCCCGCGCCCTACACTGATCGCATGGCGAAGTGGACACCAGCACATGAGGCGCCGGAGCCCCTTGAGGGTCCCGTGGTCGCCACCATCACCGGCGGCACGATCATCTGGTTCGTCCTCTTCCTCGTCCAGCTCCCGTTCTACGGCTGGTTCGACGACCACGGCCATGTGTGGTGGGTGTGGACGTGCCTGGCCGGCGGCGGCCTCGGCCTCATCGGCATCTGGTACGTCCGTGGCCGCGACGCGGCCCTCAAGCGGCACGCGGCGCGGCAGGCGCTCGAGGAGAGCGACGCGAGCGGCGCAAGGGCCGAAGGACCGTAACCTCCGGGATCCTTGTACGGCCCGAGGACCATCCGTCTCCTCCCCGGGTCGGATGTTCGGCCGCTCCAGCAGGTGAAGCGCCCCCTCCACCCGTACCGTCGAAACCATGACGCAGCGCGCCAACATCGACGCCGGGGCGGAACTCGACCCCGTCCACCCCATGCGGCTGCCCGAGCGGGAGCGGCGATCCGGCGGTCTGACGACGGCCGAGGTCGCCGAGCGGGTGGCGCGCGGCGAGGTCAACGACGTTCCCGTACGCAGCAGCCGCTCCACCGCCGAGATCGTCCGGGGCAACGTCTTCACCCGGTTCAACGCGATCATCGGCGTGCTCTGGGCGGTCATGCTCGTCGTGGCGCCCATCCAGGACAGCCTCTTCGGCTTCGTGATCATCGCCAACACCGGTATCGGCATCATCCAGGAGATGCGCGCCAAGAAGACCCTGGACAGCCTCGCGGTCATCGGCGAGGCGCGGCCCACGGTGCGGCGTGACGGGGCCGCCGTGGAGATCCCCACCTCCGAGATCGTGCTCGGCGACGTCATCGAACTCGGGCCCGGCGACAAGATCGTGGTGGACGGCGAGGCGGTCGAGACCGACGGCCTGGAGGTCGACGAATCCCTCCTGACCGGCGAGGCCGACCCGGTCCTGAAGAAGCCCGGCGACAAGATGATGTCCGGCGCCTTCGTGGTCGCCGGCGGCGGCGCGTTCACCGCGACCCGGGTGGGGCGCGAGGCGTACGCGGCCCAACTGGCCGAGGAGGCGAGCCGGTTCACGCTCGTCCACTCCGAACTGCGCAGCGGCATCTCCACCATCCTCAAGTACGTCACGTGGATGATGGTCCCCACCGCGCTCGGCCTGGTCATCAGCCAGCTGGTGGTCAAGGACAGCAACGTCAAGGACTCCATCGCCCGCACCGTGGGCGGCATCGTCCCGATGATCCCCGAAGGGCTCGTGCTGCTGACCTCGGTCGCCTTCGCGATCGGCGTCATCCGGCTCGGCCGCAAGCAGTGCCTGGTGCAGGAGCTGCCCGCGATCGAGGGCCTGGCCCGCGTCGACGTGGTGTGCCTCGACAAGACGGGCACGCTCACCGAGGGCGGCATGGACGTCACCGAGCTGCGCCCCCTGAACGGCGCGGACGAGACGTACGTACGCAAGGTGCTCGGCGCGCTCGGCGAATCCGACCCCCGGCCCAACGCCTCCCTCCAGGCGATCATCGACGCCTACCCGGACAGCGAGGAGTGGCGCTGCACGGAGTCCCTGCCGTTTTCCTCGGCCCGCAAGTACAGCGGCGCCGCGTTCAGCGAGGGCGACGGCGAGAACAACACCTGGCTGCTGGGCGCGCCGGACGTGCTCCTGAAGCAGGGCGACCCCGCGCTCTCCGAGATCGACGCGCTCAACGAGAAGGGCCTGCGCGTCCTGCTGCTCGCCCGAGCCTCCCGCGAACTCGACGACCCCGCCATCGCATCCGACGCCGAACCCACCGCCCTGGTCGTCCTCGAGCAGCGCCTGCGGCCCGACGCGGCGGACACCCTGCGCTACTTCGCCGAGCAGCACGTCCAGGCGAAGGTCATCTCCGGCGACAACGCGGTCTCGGTGGGTGCGGTCGCCGGAAAGCTCGGCCTGACCGGCGCGGCCGACACCGTCGACGCGCGCCAACTCCCCACCGACCAGGGCGAGATGGCCGACGTCCTCGATGCCAACTCGGTCTTCGGCCGGGTCACCCCGCAGCAGAAGCGCGACATGGTGGCGGCCCTCCAGTCACGCGGGCACACCGTCGCGATGACGGGCGACGGCGTCAACGACGTGCTCGCGCTCAAGGACGCGGACATCGGCGTGAGCATGGGCTCGGGCTCCGAGGCGACCCGGGCGGTCGCCCAGATCGTCCTTTTGAACAACAGCTTCGCCACCCTGCCGTCGGTGGTGGCGGAGGGGCGGCGCGTCATCGGCAACATCACGCGGGTGGCGACGCTGTTCCTGACCAAGACGGTGTACTCCGTGCTGCTCGCCGTCCTGGTGGTGTGCTCGCAAGTGGAGTACCCCTTCCTCCCCCGCCACCTGACCCTGCTCTCCACCTTCACCATCGGCATCCCTGCGTTCTTCCTGGCCCTGGCGCCCAACAAGGAGCGCGCCAGACCGCACTTCGTGCGCAGGGTGATGCGGTACGCGATTCCCAGCGGCGCCATCGCGGGGGTGGCCACGTTCGTGACGTACATGATCGCGCGGGCGTACTACAGCGGCCCGGGCGAGCTGGACGCGGAGACCAGCGTCACGACGCTGACCCTGTTCCTGGTCTCGATGTGGGTCCTGGCCATCATCGCGCGCCCGTACACGTGGTGGCGGATCGTGCTGGTCGCGTCCATGGGCGTGGCGTTCCTGCTGGTGCTCGCGGTGCCGTGGTTGCAGCACTTCTTCGCGCTGAAGCTGGTGGGCGCGGTGCTGCCGTGGACGGCCGTAGGCATCGCGGTGGTGGGTTCCGCCGCCCTGGAAGTGACCTGGCGCTGGGTAACCCGCCGCTGGCCCGACTGACCGCCGGGGGCTCGCCCCGGCCCCCCGGTGTGCCCCTCCCCGCCCCTTCCCCAAACCCTCGGGGTGGCACAGTCCCTGGGACGCCGCCCCAGACCCCGTATCGGGCCTGAAGGGCGCTCGTCCTCAAGCGCCCGACGGGCTGGGATGCCGGTGCGGGCCAGCACCAACCCCGTCAGGGGCGCGGGAACTGCGCGACCGGGCGCGCAGTGTCCGCAAAGGTCGTCCATCTCCCCCGACGGGTTCAGGGGAGGGGCGGGATGGGGCCAGAACCGGGGCTGGGGCGGAGCCCCAGGACGCGGCCGCTAGTCGAACCAGCGGTCCCGGGACAGTTCGGTCGTGCGGGACGGGTCCTCCAGGAGGGCTGCCACCTCGAAGCGGCGCGGCCACTGCGCGGCGGCCCAGGCGAGGCCCGCCGCCACGCCCTCCAGGGTCGACGCGTGGACCACGCCGTCGCCCGAGCGGCGCCAGTCCAGTTCGATCCCGCCCGCCATCAGCTCCTCGTGCTCGACGTAGGTAGCCGGCGCCAGGGGCCCGAGCAGCGCCCGCACCGCCTCCGGCACCTCGTGCTCGACCCCCGCGGACGTCACCTCCGCGTCCGCCGTCTCACTGAGCCGCCCCACCTGAAGCAGCTCCGCGAGCTCCGCCGCGCGCGCCGGCGCGACCGGCAGCAGGGCGCGCCCGGCCGCCAGCGGCAGCAGATCGGGCGCGTCCGCCACGACCGCGTCCGCCGCGTCGACCACCCGCGCCTCTCCGTCCACCACGGCCCGCAGCTCGTCCGGCAGTGTGACCTGCTCGGGGTCGAGGTCGGCCAACGCGCTGTACAGGGCGTGGAGTTGGGAGGCGGACACGGTCAGGTCCGGGTCGGCGAGGCGGGTGAGGAGTTCCGCCGCGCCGCCCGGCTCGTCGAGCAGCGCCGCCACCGAGGTGCGTACCCCAAGGGCCCGCAGGACCTGCGCGTCGTCGAACCCGGTCGCGTCCACGGACTCGTACAGACCGGACAGCAGCGGATCGGAGCCCGCCGCGCGCAGTCCGGCGGGGCGACGGCCGTCGAGCACGGGGTGGTCGCGCAGCCACCACGCGGTGTAGGGGCGTACGGACTCGGTGGTGCCGTCGGGCAGCAGGACCCGTACCGGCTGGATCAGGGCGTCCCGCAGGGGCGGCTTGGCGAGCAGGGCGAGCGCCCGGGGCCAGGCGTCGTCGTCGACGAGGTCGAGGTCGCGGACGGCGACGATCTCGGTCGCGACGGGCGGGACCGGCGACTCGGGCAGCCGGTCCAGGACGTCCTCGCACCACACGTCCACCGCGTCGAGCAGTCCCGCGTCGTCGGGCTCGGCGAAGTCGCTCTCGCGCGCGTCGAGTTCGTCGGGGTCGAGAACGACATCGGTGGCGCGTACGAGGGCGAACGTGGCGAGCACCCCGCACGCGGTGAGCGGCTGCTCGCCCCAGCGCTCGGCCAACTCATGGTCGACCTCGGCCAGTTCACCTTCACGGATGACGGCGGCGAAGGGCGATCCGGGCAGGACGAGTTCACCCGCCGGGGCGAGTTCGCCGTCCTCGTCGGGCAGGGCGAGTGCGCCGAGCCAGGGCTCGTCGCCGGGTTCCAGGTTCGCCTCGCGCACCAACGTCAGTACGGTGTCGGCGAGTTCGTCGGCGTCGAGCGCGTCCTCGTCCCAGATCTCACCGCTGTCGAGCGACGCGGCGACGGCGGCCCGCACCTGAGGGGTCGTCAGGACAGCGCGCGGCGTCGCGGGCAGCGCGCCAAGCTTTTCCAGGAGCGGGTGCGCGGCGTCGGGGTGGGCGACCTTCAGGCCGAGCCGCCCCAGGTCGGCGGGGGTGTCGGTGAGGGGAAGCAGGATCTGGCGCGGCCCGATGGCGGTGCGGCCGCCCGCGAGTGGCACGGGAAGCCCGGAGAGCCGGTCGGGGTCGACCCCGGCCAGGGTGTCGTAGAGGCGGTGCCACCACGCGGGGGCGCGTTCGGCGCCCGCGATCCGCTCGATGGCGTCGCCGAGCGAGAGGCGCCCGACCTCCAACGCCCGCAGTTCCGGGCGGCGTTCAAGGCCGGCGGGCAGCAGTGTGGGCAGGACTTCGGCGAGGACGCGTACGGTGTCGGCGCCCGCGCCCTCGACCACCTCGGCCTCGAAGGGGCGCAGCGCGAGCAGGTCCTCGGTGGGGGCGGCGGGCGCGAGGAAGGCGACGCGCGGCAGCCGGTCCAGGACCGCCGCGCGCAGCGCGCCGTCCAACGCGCCCCGCCCCAGCGGGCCCGGCACCAGGTCGACGGTGGCGGTGGTCACCGGGTGCCAGGCGCCGAGGAGTTCGGCGTAGGCGTCGGCGGCGCGCTGGACCAGGAAGTCGGTGAGGGCGCCCGGCGCGGGGTGGCGGCGCGCGGTGTCGAGCGGGAACGAGGCGATCAGCAGCGCGGGGATGCCGAGGGGTTCGTCGGTGGGGGTGGGCGCGTGCACGACGGCGGCGGTGCGGGGGCGCTCGGGCGCGCCGTCCTCGTCCACCGGGACCGCCCAGGTCACCGTCCAGTGCGGGCGCAGTCGTTCCTCGACGGGACGGTCGGCGAGCAGGTCCGCGCCGAGGGCGCCGTGGCGGCTGATGGTCCGCCAGCGGTGGACGGATTGGTCCCGGCTGTCGTCGATGTGGACGTACGCGTCGTGCGTGGAGCGCCGCAGTACCCGGGTGGTGTCCGGGGTCTCGACGACGATCTCGGTCAGGCCCGGCAGAGTCAGGAGCAGGGCGTCGTCGATGCCGTCGAGCAGACGGCGCACCAGGTCCTCTGCCGTGCCGTCGCGCAGCGGCAGCACCACGACGGTGTCGTATCCCTCGGGGGCGGCGCCCTCGGCGGGCAGCGGCAGCCTGAGCAGCGGTACGTGGCCCGCACGGCGGCGCAGTTCGTCACCGAGGCCGGGGCTGGCGAGGGCGGCCTGGGCGGCCAGTTCGCGGGCCTCGGCGAGCGACCAGCGCACGCCGCCGGTGCGGCCCACCACTGCGGGCTCGTCGCTGACGGCCAGCACGGCGGCGAATCCGACGCCGAAGCGGCCCACGGCCACCTCGGTGTCGGCGCGCTTGGCGCTGGCGCGCAGGGTGGAAAGGGACTCGACGCCGGTCGCGTCCAGGGGGGCGCCGGTGTTGGCGGCGGCAAGCACGGCGGGGTTGCCCTGGCCTGCGGGGTGCAGGGTCAGGCGGAGCCGGCCCGTGGTGTTCGCCCTGGCCGCGGCGTCGGCGGCGTTCTGGGCGAGCTCCACGACGAGGCGGTCGCGGTAGCCGCCGAGGGCGAGGTCTTCCTCGGCGTTGGCGTCCTCACGGAATCTGGCCGGGCCCGCGCCCCAGGCGTTCAGGACTCCGCGCCGCAGCCGCGCCGTGCCGAAGGGGTCGGTCCCTTCGGTCGCCATCGCCTTGACGATCACGCCGTACTCCGCTCTGTCCTGCCCCGCGTTCCGGGACTGCGGCCCGAAGGTACCGCGCACGGCCTCCGCCGGGTGCGGGGGGCTCCGCCGGGTGCGGGGGGCTGGGGGCGGGGCCCAACAACCCCGCGCAGTGGCGGGGCCCAACCCCGCGCACTTCCCCGCGCCCCTAAAAACTCCGGTCAGCCGCGGACCTGGCTCGCTTCTCGCGCAGCTCCCCGCGCCCCTGTGCATCCGATCCCGGCCCGTATGGGCATACCTGGGCGGAGCCCCAGGGGTCAGGAGTGGCCCAGGTCGTCCGTGGGGTCCGGGGTGTCGGGGACGGAGCCCGCACGGTCGATGCCGCGGATCAGCACATCCGCCTCCACCGTGTCGAGCACCGGCGCAGCCGGCCGCAGCGGCTTAGGCATGACCGCCGCCTCGGAGTGCCCCCCGCACCCGTAGTCGAGCGCCACGACATGCCCGTCCGCAGGACCGAACTCGTTGGCGCAGATACCGAAGGCCTGCGAGAGGGACCCCGCGATGGGCACCAGGAACGCGCAGGACACACACGAGGCCGGCGCCGCCTGAGCCATCGCGGTCTTGCCGCCGAAGGACTCCTCCCACCGGTCGGCCGCCGCGTGCAGCCCGTACCGCGAAAGCACCCGCGCCCGGCGCATGCCGAGCTCGTCGGCGACGGACGCGATGGACCCGCGCGCCGTCCCCGCCGGCACGTCCCGGTCGGCCAGCTCGGCGTCCTCCGCCTCGACCCGCTCGGCCATCTCCTCGGAGACCACCGCGTTGGGCGGCGGCGCGTCCTCACCGGTGTAGCCGGGTTCAAGGCGCAGGTCGTCGGCCTCGGTGGGCAGCAGATCGCCGGGTCCCATGTCGCCGGGCCGCAGCCGCTCGCTCCACGGCACCCACTCGGGCGCCCGGAGCGCGTCGGGCCCGGGCAGCAGGACCGTCTCGTCGAGGGTGACCAGCTTGGCCCGGGAGGCCCGGGCGACGGTGACCGCCCAGCGCCAGCCCCGGTAGCCGGGCTCCTTGCACTCGAAGAAGTGCGTGACAACCCGGTCACCCTCCGAGACCAGGGCCACATGCTCGCCGACCACACCGGGCGCGGCGGCTTCCTCCGCCGCCTCGCGGGCTAGCTCGACCGCCTCGGCGCACAGGCGGTCAGGGGTACGGCTTCGCGTCGTCGCAGCACTCACAGGTCTCGCTTCTCTCCTACGCCGTCTCACGGGTGCGCCGGGGAGCCGAATGCGTACGGGTGGCGGGCGGAGCGGACCAGGGGGCCGCGTCAACGTCCGCGCCCGGGCGATCAACTGCCCAGCGGCTGTCCAGTTCACTGACCAAGGGGGTCCCCCCTGCTCCGTATGAGCGTGGAGGCGCACCTTCTGCGACCCATTCTGCGGGATCACGGAGAGGCGCGCGGCCTTGGGCAGCCGCGGGCGGCGCGCCTGTCACGCTACCCCCTTCGGGGCGCCCGGCCCACCTGCGCGTCCGAATCCTGGTTCGGGTCGGACGGGGTTGGGGCACTATGGCGGGGTGGCCACCGCGAGGTCGTCAAGGAATTGGGACGGGTCCGGCCGCCTGCGCAGGGCGGGACGGGCGGTCGGTCATGCCCTGCGTCTGCCCTTCTCGGGAACGGCGCGTTCGATCAGAAAAGCCACCCACGCGCACGGCGCCGGTGAGTCGGGCCTCGGCAAACTGATCGAGCTGCACGCGGTGAACGGCGCGGGCGACGTGCTGATCACCGTGGCGCTCGCCTCCACCGTCTTCTTCTCCGTGCCGACCGACCAGGCGCGCGGCCGTGTCGCCCTCTATCTGGCGATCACGATGGCGCCCTTCACTCTTCTGGCGCCCGTGATCGGCCCCCTGCTCGACCGGATGCCGCACGGCCGGCGCGCCGCGATGGCCGGCGCGATGCTGGCCCGGGCCGTGCTGGCGCTCACCATGTCCGGCGCGGTCGCCACCGGCGGCCTCGAGCTCTATCCCGCGGCGCTCGGCGTGCTGGTGGCCTCCAAGGCGTACGGCGTGGTCAGAAGCGCCGTCGTGCCGCGCCTGCTGCCGCCGCGCTTCTCCCTGGTGAAGGCCAATTCGCGGGTCACCCTCGCGGGGCTGCTCGCCACCGGCGCGGCCGCCCCGATCGGCGCCGCGCTCTCGCGCGTGGGACCGCAGTGGCCGCTGTACGCGGCGTTCTGCGTCTTCTCCGGGGGTACCTTCCTGGCCTTCACACTGCCCCCCAAGGTCGACTCGGCGAAGGGCGAGACCAAGGCCCGCCTCTCCGACCGCGAGGGCCGCAAGCCCAGCCTGCGGACGGTCGGCGTGTCCGTGCAGAACGGTCTGTACGCCAACGCCGCGCTGCGCGCGCTCTCCGGGTTCCTGATCTTCTTCCTCGCCTTCCTGCTCCGCGAACACCCCCTGTCGGGGCAGAGCGCGGCCGTCTCGCTCGGCATCGTGGGCGTGTCGGCGGGCGTCGGCAACGCGCTGGGCACCGCCGTCGGCTCACTCCTCAAGGCGCGCGGGCCCGAGGTCCTGATCGTGACGATGCTGAGCATCGCGCTCGGCGCCGCCGTGCTGTCGGCGGCGCTCTTCAGCGGCGTGATGGTGGCCGTGCTCGGCGCGACGGCGGGGCTCACCCAGGCCCTGGCCAAGCTGGCGCTCGACGCGATGATCCAGCGCGACGTGCCCGAGGAGGTCCGCACCTCCGCCTTCGCCCGTTCGGAGACACTGCTCCAGGTGGCGTGGGTGCTCGGCGGGGCGATCGGCATAGCGCTGCCGCTCAACGGCGTCCTCGGCATGTCGGTGGCCGCCGCCCTGCTCACGCTCGGCGCCGTCGTCTCCGTACGGGGCCTGCTGCGGGCCGCGCACCACGGCACGCCGCGCCCCCGGGTCGCCTGAGCCGGGCCGGCCCGAGCCGGGGCGACCGGGCAACACCGACGCGGCACGCCACACCCCCGCGCGGCTTGGCCCAGGGCGACCGATAGCCTTCGCTCCATGACCGTTGCGCTCACTTCCGGCAGGACCCGCCGGGCCGGCCTCGCACTCGCCGCCGCCTCCGCCGGACTCCTCGTCCTCTCCGCCTGCGACAAGCCGACGCCTCTCGCGACCGTGACGGTCGGCACCGACTCCGTCCACACCGAGGCGTCCTGCCGCGGCGACGGCAAGCCGCTCGCCGAGGACAAGCTCACCAGCTGCCTCAGCGGCGTCAAGGACGCCAAGTCGATCGACTACGCGCCCGGCTCGACCCTGCGTCTCGGCGTCGACCCGAAGGTCGTCGAGAACGGCAGCAAGTGGATCGCGCTGCTCGACGGCAGCCCGATCACCGAGGCGTCCGACCAGACGTACCGCAGCTTCCCCGGCGCCGACGTCTTCTCCACCGGCGGGCAGGGCGCCGCGCCGAAGGAGAAGAAGGTGAGCATCATCCAGCTCAACAAGGACAGCAAGCCGGAGTCGGTCTGGAGCTTCACCCTCAAGCGCACCAGCTCCTGACGCGTGGGCCGCGCCTGATGCGTGTACTGGTCGCGACCGCGGTGGCGGCGGAGGCGGACTCCGTCGCCGCCGGCCTCGCCGTAGCCGGATACGCGCGCCTGGGCCAGGAGAGCGTCCGGCGCGCCCTGTCCGACGGACCGGGGCCGGCCCCTTCGCCGCTGGTGCGCCACGGCCGCGCGGGGCACGAGATCGAGGTGTACGCGGTGGGCGTGGGCCCCGCGGCGGCCGCCGCCGGCACCGCCCTTGCCCTCGGCCGGCGCCCCGGCTACGACCTGGTGCTCTCGGCGGGCATCGGCGGCGGCTTCCCCGGCGCCGCGCCGCTCGGCTCGCTCGTCGTGTCCTCGTCGATCATCGCAGCGGACCTGGGCGCCGGCTCACCCGAGGGCTTCATCCCCGTCACGGAGCTCGGCTTCGGGCGCCACGAGGTGGACGTGCACGACGCTCTCGCCCGCCACGCGGCGCGCGCGCTGGGCGCCGCGCGCGGCCCGGTCCTCACCGTGACCACCGCCACCGGCACCGCCGGGCGCGCCGCCGAGCTGCTGGCCCGCCACCCGGGCGCCCTGGCCGAGGCGATGGAGGGCTTCGGCGTCGCCGAGGCCGCCGACCAGTACGGCCTGCCGGTCCTGGAGATCCGCGCGATCTCCAACGCGATCGGCCCGCGCGACCGTTCGGCCTGGCGGATCGGCGACGCGCTCGCCGCCCTCACCGGCGCGTTCGAGAAGCTGCCCGCCGTACTGGAGAGTTGGACGACCGCATGGGAGCGTGGAACGACGTATGGGCACTGAACCGGCGCTGAAGATCGCGTTCTCCCCCTGCCCGAACGACACCTTCGTCTTCGACGCGTGGGCGCACGGCCGGGTGCCGGGCGCGCCCGCCCTCGACGTGACGTTCGCGGACATCGACATCACCAACGGCATGGCCGAGCGCGGCGAATTCGACGTGCTCAAGGTGTCGTACGCGGTGCTGCCGTGGATCCTCGACGAGTACGCGCTGCTGCCGTGCGGCGGCGCGCTCGGCCGGGGCTGCGGCCCGCTGGTGCTGACCCGCGAGCCCGCGACGGACTTGACGGGCAAGGTGGTCGCCGTGCCGAGCGAGAAGTCGACGGCGTACCTGCTGTTCCGGCTGTGGGCCGCGGACGTCCTGCCGGGCGGGGTCGGCGAGGTCGTCGTCATGCCGTTCCACGAGATCATGCCGGCGGTGCGCGACGGCAAGGTGGATGCCGGGCTCGTCATCCACGAGGCCCGGTTCACCTATCAGAACTACGGGCTGCACTGCCTGGCCGACATGGGTGAGTACTGGGAGACGGCCACCGGTCTTCCCATCCCGCTCGGCGCGATCATCGCCAAGCGCTCGCTGGGCGCGGACACGCTGCGCCGGCTCGCCGAGTCCGCCCGCGCCTCCGTGCGGCTCGCCTGGGACGACCCGGAGGCGTCCAGGCCCTATGTGCACGAGCACGCCCAGGAGATGGACCCGGCCGTGGCCGACCGCCACATCGGGCTCTACGTCAACGAGTTCACCGCCGACCTCGGCGAGGACGGCTACGCGGCGGTACGCGGCCTGCTCACCCGCGCCGCGGCCGAAGGGCTCGTACCCGCCCTCGGCCCCGACGCGCTGTCATTCGGCTAGGGGGTGTCCGGTGGATCAGGGTCGGTCAGGGCGCGGCGTCCGGTGCGGTGCGTCGCAAGGCGCCGGAGCGTCTCGATGGCGGAGCTGTCGGGGCGATTCGGCAACGCCGCGAGGTGCCGTGCCAGACGCCGCACCGCCGGCCATGGTCCACCAGACGCCCCCTAGCGCGCGGCGCCACCCGGGCGCCGCGCGGCCGGCTCAGACGTCCAGCTGGTCGGCGACCGCCCGCAGCAGGCCGCCGATCTTCTTGCCCGCCGCCTTGTCGGGGTAGCGGCCCTTCTCCAGCATCGGTGTGATGTTCTCCAGAAGGGTCGTCAAGTCCTGCACGATGGAGGCCAGTTCGTCGGGCTTGCGGCGCTGGGCGGCGGCCACCGAGGGCGCCGGGTCGAGGACCGTGACGGACAGCGCCTGGTCACCGCGCTGCCCGGCGACGACGCCGAACTCGACGCGCTGCCCGGGCTTCAGGGCCTCGACTCCGGTGGGAAGCACGGAGGAGTGCACGAAGACGTCGCCGCCGTCGTCACGGGAGAGAAAGCCGAAGCCCTTCTCGCTGTTGAACCACTTGACCTTGCCGGTAGGCACGTCTGTCCTCGTCCTCGTACTCGTCGTTGGGTGCGGGGCGCCGAAAGAAACGCTCTCGATAGCACTGCGGCGAGCCTCCTGCCGGCCCGCCCGCACCAAGGCTAATGGCCCAGGAGCCGCTGACAAGACCGTTCGGGGCTGTCCTCAGCAGCAGGGAACTACCCTGGACGGGTGAGTACCGAAACCCAGCCCAGGACCGACCGCGACGCCCCCACCACCGGTGATCGGCTGGTTCGCGTCGGCGTCGTGGTGTTCTTCGTCGGCGCGCTCGCCACGCTGGTCACGGTGGCGCCGCTGTTCCTGGACATCCACCCGTTCCCGTCCTACGCCTATCTGATCTGCATGCTGATGGGCGTCGGCTTCCTGATCGCGGGGGCGGGCGTGCTGCTGACCATCGCCGAGCAGCGCCGCGCGGCCCGCGGCTGAGGCGCCCCGCGTCGGCGCGAACCCGGCCGGTCCGCGCGGGGGCGGGCGCCCGCGCTGTCAAGCGGCTTCGGTGACGTACGCCTTCAACCAGGCCGGAAATGACGTCAGATCGTCAAGGACGACGTCCGCGCCGGCCTCGCGCAGGTCGGTCGCGCTGATCGGACCGGTCGGCACCGCCACCGAAAGGGCGCCCGCCGCGCGCGCCCCGAGCACATCACCGAGATGGTCGCCGACGTATATCGCCGCGCCGTGCTCGCGCAGCGCGACCGCCTTCGCCTCGGCCCACAGGCCCCCGACCACCTCGTCCGGCGCGATGCCCAGGTGGTCCAGGTGCAGCCTGGCCTGCGGCGCGTTCTTCGCGGTGACCACGACGGCCCGGCCGCCGAGCTCCTGGACCGCGCGGACGGCGTCGGCCGCGCCCGGCAGCGCGGGCGTGGGCAGGATCGCGCGTGTGGGGTAGATCTCACGGTATTTGAGGACCATCGCGGCGATGTGCTCCTCGGCGAACCAGTGCCGCAGTTCCCAGTCGAGCGGCGGCCCGAGCCTGCTGACGGCCTGGTCGGCGTCGATGTAGGTGCCGGTCGCGGCGGAAAGCTCCTGGTAGACGGCGTGAATGCCGGGCCGGGAGTCGATGAGTGTCATGTCGAGGTCGAAGCCGACCGTGGGCGCGTCGAGAGGCATGGAGGCCATTGTGCCCAGGTGGGCGGGGTGGCCGGGCGCTTGGCCCGGCCACGGCCACCGGCCGCGCCGGCGCTGGTGGCAGCCACCCTGCCGGCGTCGGCCGCACTGGCGGCCGCATGCTCCTCCGGCGCCCCAACTCCCGGCCACCGAGCGGCGGTTACCACCCGGTGAAGGGCGTCGACGCTCTCCGCCCACACCGACGCGCCGCGCTGGACGGTGGCGGCGGTCTACGCGGTCAACAGCGGGGTATGCGTCCTGTCGCAGAGCAGGGTGGGCGCGGGTGAAAACGCCGCGCCAGGGCGGCCGGGCGTTCCGCGTCGCCGGGTTGTTCTTCCTGGTCAGCTGCCCCTTGATGGCCCTGACGGCGGACGTGCCGGCCTGGCTCGCGCCAGGGCTCGCGGTGCTCGCCGTCTGCGCGCACAGCCTCGGCGAGGTGTGGGAGTCGTCGGCCGGCTACGCCCTCGGCTTCGGGCTGGCTCCCGATCACGCGCAGGGCCAGTACCAGGGCTTCTTCGGCATCGGTTTCGACGCCGGGCAGGCCGTGGCGCCGCTGGTCCTCACGGGGGCGGTCCTGGGCCTCGGGCACGCGGGCTGGCTGCTGCTGGGCGTGTTCTTCGCGGCGCTGGGGGCGGCGGCCCCACCGCTGGCGGCCTGGGCGGAACGCACCCGCCCCGCCGCCGCGCGGAGCGGCACGGCACTGCTGGACGCGGAGTGAGCACGGGCGCGCCGGGTCCCGCCTGGGCCGCTGGTTCCCGCCCGGGCCGCGTCGCGTCGTGCCTGGGCCGCGTCGCGTCGTGCCCGGGCCGCGTCGCGTCCTGCCTGGGCCGCGAGCCTCGCTCGCCCCACCGGGCCCCCGGCGCGCCGCCGGGCCCCGGGCGCGCCGCGCCGAGTTCCGCCCGGGCCACCCGGCCCTGCCCGGGCCGCCGGGTCCCGCCCGGGCCGAACTGGGGCTACGCTCCGGCCCGGCGGGCGCGCCATACCAGGAACGCCGCCGACGACACCGCCGCGATCCTGATCAGCCACGGCCACATCCCGGTCAGCGCGTCCCCCATCGCGCCCTGCGCGATCGGGGTGCCCCACCGGCCGTTCTGGCGACCCCAGAGCCACACCAGGCCGCCGAGCAGCGTCAGGCCGGGCATTCCGAACACCGCCCATTTGGACTCCGCGCGGCTCAGCCTGCGGGAGGCGTACGCGAGGAGCCAGCCCGCGCCCAGCGCGAGCCACAGGCCGAACAGCGCGCCGGCCACCAGCAGCGCGGCCGCGAGAAGCAGGAAGGGGTTGCGCGGGCCCGGCCGCGCCCCGCCCTCGCGGCGCCGGCCCGGACGCGGGAGCAGGCGCCTGCGCGGGGCGACGTCGACGCCGATGTCCTCCTCCGACGCGCCGGCCCCCGCCTCCGCGTCCCGGGCCTCGTCCCCCGCCTCCTCCTCGTCGACCGGTGGCGGCTTCAGTATTTCGGGGATCTCGACACCGCCCACGAACCCGGGCACGAAGTCCCCGCCGAGCGGTTCGGCGGGTCCGAGCCGCCACCAGTCGGGTTCGACGCCCTGCGTGCCGAGCTCGTCCAGGCCGGCGAGGTGCGGCGGGGCCGGGACGACGGGGGGTGTCTCGTCCGTCCGGCGCGGACGGGGAACGCGTTTGTTCCGGCCGGGGAAGAGCCGGTCGCGCTGCACCGGCACGCTCGGCCCGGTGGCGTCACCGCCACCGGGCCCGTCACTGCCTCCGGAGGCGAATCGGGCCCGCCCGGAGGCGAAACGGGAGGCACCTTCGGAGCGGGAGCCGGAGCCGTGACGGTTGCCAACTCCGGACCCGGGTTCGGAGTTGCCACCCAAACCGGCACCAGCACCGGACCCCGAGCCGGACCCGACCCCGGAGACCGGTTCAGCGGCACCAGCCTCGGCACCGGCCCCACCACCCGAACCCGCACCCGCCCCCGAGCCACCCGCCCCCGCGTCGACGCCCGACCCGCTCCCGGACCTGCGCGACCCCGACTTCCCAGTCCCCCGACCCCGGCCAAGCCCCCACCCCGCACCGGCCCCACCACCCGAACCCGGGCCCGCCCCCGAGCCACCCGCCCCCGCGTCGACGCCCGACCCGCTCCCGGACCCACGCGACCCCGGCTTCCCAGTCCCCCGACCCCGGCCAAGCCCCCACCCCGCACCGGCATCCACACCCGCGTCCGGGGCACCCGCACCCGCACCCGCACCCAGCGGACCCCCTCCCGCCCCCGACGGCCCCGTCGCCGCCTCCACTACCTTCTCCGGCGTGCCGAAGCGGGCCAGTACGCGGCGGACCGTGGCCGGGGTTTCGTTGGTGGTTTTCGCCCGCTGCTTGTCGATCTCCTCGCGCAGTGACGACACCAGGCGCATCCGGTCCCCGGAGGGCAGTTGCCGCCGCTGGGCCAGGTCGCCGACCCGGCTCAGGTAGTCGTAGACCAGCTGGTCGCTCTCGATCCCCACGCGCTTCCCCTCCGCGAGCCCGCCCGGCAGCCGCCCAAAGAGCCGCCGTCCGCCGGTCCGGACACGTTTCGGACACCGGCTCCGGGTCCTGACGGTAGCGCGCACGGGCTACCGTGGGGCGGATGGGGACCGGCGAGCGCAATCAGGAGGCGCACGTGTCCGAAGGAACGACCGGCGCGACGAGCGGGGCCGACTCGGCGTCCCGTACGACGGGTTCGGCATCCCGCACGACGGCCTCGGCGCCCCGCGCCGCCGCCCCGGCACCCCGTACCCTCGCCGAGTCCCTGCGCGCCCGCCCCGACGACTCCCTCGCCGCGCTGCTGCGGGCCCGCCCCGACCTGCTCTCCCCCGTGCCGGGCGACCTCACCCAGCTGGCCACCCGGGCCGGCACCAGGGCCTCGGTGGTACGGGCCCTGGAACGGCTCGACACGTTCGCCCTCCAGACCGCCCAGGCCCTTGCGGTGGCGCCCGAACCGGCCCCGTACGAGGCGGTGCGCGCCCTGCTCGCCGGGGACGACGGCGACGCGGAGGTCGAGCGGGCCCTGCCCGGCGCGCTCGCGGCGCTGCGCGAGCAGGCCCTGGTGTGGGGCGGCGACGACCGGCTGCGGCTGGTGCGCACCGCGCGTGAACTGCTCGCCCCCTCCCCCACGCACCCCTCGCCCACCGGCCTCGGCCCGACCGTCGCGGAGGCGACGGCGGGGATGTCGCCGGGCCGCGTCCAGGAGATCCTTCAGACCGCCGGGCTCCCGGCCACGCACGACCCGGTCTCCGCCGTCGCCGCGCTGACCTCGCTGTTCACCGACCGGGAACGCATGGCGGCGCTTCTTGACACCGCGCCGTCCGACGCCCTGACCGTCCTCGACCGGCTGGTGTGGGGGCCGCCGTACGGCGAGGTGTCGGCCGATCCGCCGCCGCCGGTGCGCTGGTTGCGCGATCACGGCCTGCTGCTTCCGGCGTCCGCGCGCACCGTGGTGCTGCCGCGCGAGGTGGCCCTGCATCTGCGCGCCGGGCGCGCGCACCGCACCACCGCGCCGGTGGCGCCCGCCGTCGCGCCGCTGCGCGAGTACCGTCCACAGGTTGTGGACGCGGCGGCGGCCGGCCAGGCGTTCACCGCCCTGACCACCGTCGAGGACCTGCTCGCGGAGTGGAACGAGGGCGGCCCCGCCGTGCTGCGCGCCGGCGGCCTGTCCGTACGCGACCTCAAGCGCACCGCGACCGCTCTCGACGTCTCCGAGCCGATCGCCGCGTTCTGGCTCGAACTCGCTTACGCGGCAGGCCTGTTGGCGTCCGACGGCGAGGCGGACGAGCGGTACGCGCCGACGCCCGAGTACGACGAATGGCTCGACCTGCCGCCCGCCGAGCGCTGGGCACGGCTCGCGGTGGCCTGGCTCGCCGCCACCCGCACCGCCGGGCTCGTCGGCGAGCAGGACAGCAAGGGGCGTACGCTCTCCGCGCTCGGCCCCGACCTCGACCGGTCCGCCGCGCCCGAGGTGCGCCACTGCGTCCTCGCCCTGCTCGACACGCTGCCCGAGGCGACGTCGCCCGAGCCCCAGTCGCTCCTGGCCCGGCTGCGCTGGGAGCGCCCGGCCCGCAGCGGACCCGACGACCTGCGCTCACGGCTGGCCGGGTGGGCGCTGTCCGAGGCGGAGTTGCTGGGCGTGACCGGCCGGGGCGCACTCACCACGCACGGCCGCGCGCTGCTCGCCGCGACGTCCGGCGCCGCCGAACGCGAAAGCGGACGCGAAAGCGGACGCGAAAGTGGACGCGAAGGCCCCGCGGCGGCGGCCGGGCTCGCGGCGGGGGCGCTCGCGCCGCATCTGCCCGAGCCCGTCGACCACGTCCTGCTCCAGGCGGACCTCACGGCCGTCGCGCCGGGTCCGCTGCGGCGGCCGCTCGCGGCGATGCTCGGGGTGCTCGCGGACATCGAGTCCAAGGGCGGCGCCACGGTCTACCGCTTCACCGCCCAGTCGGTGCGCCGTGCCCTCGACGCCGGCCGGACCGCGTCCGACCTCCAGGCCTTCCTCACCGAGCACAGCCGCACACCGGTGCCGCAGCCGCTCAGCTATCTCATCGACGACGTGGCCCGCAGGCACGGCCACCTGCGGGTGGGCGCGGCTTCGGCGTACGTACGCTGTGACGACGAGGCGATGCTCGGCGAGATCCTGGCCGACCGGCGCAGCCAGGCCCTCCGGCTGCGCCGCCTCGCGCCGACCGTCCTGGCCACCACCGCCGAGCCCGCCGCACTGCTCGACGGGCTGCGCTCCATGGGGTACGCCCCGGCCGCCGAGTCCGCCGAGGGCGACGTCCTGATCACCCGCGCCGACGCCCGCCGCACGCCGCGCCGGACCGCGCCCGTGCCCGTGCCGGACGGCCCACCGCTGCCGGACCGCACGCTGCTGGACGCGGCGGTGCGGGCGATCCGGGCGGGGGACACGGCGGCCACGGTCGTCCGCAAGGACAAGCCCGAGGCGGCCCGCGCGGACGGATCCCTGCCGCGTACGTCGTCGGCGGAGACGCTGGCGACGGTGCAGGCGGCGGTGATGACGGGGTCGGCGGTGTGGATCGGGTACGTCAACGCCGAGGGGGCGGCGAGCCAGCGGGTCATCGCGCCGGTGCGGGTGGAAGGGGGTTTCGTGACGGGCTACGACCACACGGCCGACGAGATCCGCACGTACCCCCTCCACCGCATCACCGGCGTATCCGAACTGGCCTGACCCCCACCGTCAGCCCCGCTCGGCCGCGGCGGCCACGGCGGCCGCGGTCAGAACTGGTTGCCCAAGTCGTGGACCTGCTCCATGGTGGCCCTGCTGCTCGCCTGCGAGAGCGTGGTTGTGGCCTGGTCCAGAGCCTTGTCACGGGCATCCCTGAGTTTCGCGTAGGTCTCGGGGCTGGCGTCTTCGACCTGCTTGAGGACGTCCGCGACCTGGCCGGCCTTCTGCGCCGTCGCCACACCTCCGAGGACCGTCGAAGTAACCTTGGCCGCCACCTTGACGCCAGGATGCGGGATGACATTCGCAGCCGCGCCGATGGCCGCGCCCGCCGCCCCGGAGCCGACGACAGTCCCCTCCAATTCCCGCTTCTTCGCCTCCAGCGAATCATTGAATTGACTCATGAGCTTCTTTCCCTCCTCCGGGCTCACATGGCGCGCGGCATCCTCCACCTTCCGGCGCACGGTGTCTTCACCCTCAAGCATCACCCAGGCACCCCAACGGGCCACTTCCGACAAGTTGTCCACACTCGGAAGAGGCTGGGTGAGTGCGCCGACACGGCCGGTGACCGCCGATTGCACGCCGTCCCCGAGCCCCTTCAGGAACGGGCTTTCCGGCGTCCTTTCGGCCATTTCCTGCCGGGCGAACTTCGACAGCGGGTCCCCGGCGAACCCGCGCCCCGGGCCGCCCGACGCCAGCCCGCCCCCCGGACCGGCCAGGGACTGTCCGAAATTGCCAACACTCGGCTGCCGCTGGTTCATCTGCCGCAGCATCTCGGTCGGCGTAGGACGAGCGGACTGCCCCTTCACCCCCGAGATGGATTGGAGGACCCGCATACAGATGACGTTGGCCAATTCCGCCGCGCCGACTTTGCTGTCCTCGTAGGAAAGTTCTGTTTCACTGTCCACGAGTTTCGTGATCACGTCGGTGGCCGCGAACTCCACCTTGGCCGACGCCATCAGACTGAGAGTGTCACCCAAAATGGTTTCGGCGGTTTTTGTTATCGAGACGCCGTACTTCCCGAGGAAATCCCGGACGCTCTGCTGGTTGCCCAAATCCCGCTTGCTCTCCGGATCCTGCGCGTCCCGGACACTCACCGCCCGCTGGATCGCGCCCTCGACCGGGCCCGCGCCGCTTTCGGCGGGTGCCTCGGCGTGCTGCGGCAGCGACGTGCTGCTGCGCATCACCCGTGTCGCGTTGGCCTCCGCTTCGCGCTCGAAACGGTCGCCGGGGTCGCTGACGGAGAGCCCCTGACCGTTGTCGGTCCCCGCGACCGGGCCCCGGCGCTGCTGGATGACGTGGGTGAGTTCATGAGCCAGGGTGTGCTTGTCGCCCCCGCCCTCACCGATGACGACGTGGTTCCCACTGGTGTAGGCCCGGGCGCCGACTTCGGCGGCGGAGGCTCTGGCGGCGCTGTCGTTGTGGATGCGGACGTCGGAGAAGTCGGCGCCGAGCCGGCCTTCCATGTCCGCGCGTGTCGCGTCGTCCAGGGTCTGCCCGCCGGAGCGCAGGACATCGTGGACCGCGGAGCGCTGCACGGAGGGCTGCTGATGCCCGCAGCCTGCGCCGTGCTGGTGCTGCTCCGGCTGGGCCCAGGCGTGACCGGCCGCCCGGAGCATCTGGACGACGGCCGCGTTACCGGCGGTGCCGTGCAGGGTGAGGAGCCCGGCAGCTGCGCCGCTGCCACGGCCGGGAACCCTGGCGGCGGAGCGGGCGGGCGTCTTGCCCACGGGAGTCTGGGTCTGGTCGTTGGCGCGCATGGGGTCCTCTCGCGGGCTGCCGCTCGCGGTGCTGGGCCCGGGGAACCGAGCCGACCGGCAGCGGCGGGGCTCCATGGGGGAACGTGGAACGGGGGAACACACGAGTGTTCCACCCACCACCAACGTTCCCCTAACCCCTCCAAGCGCCCCGCGTTAGCAAACGTTGAGCCCACCCCCCGCGCCCCTCAAGGGGCGCGGGGAACTGCGCGAGAAGCGACCACAGCCCGCACCCGCAAACCAACCAGCCGCCCCCAGGGGCGCGGGGAACCGCGCGAACGGCCACCCCAACCCGCACCCGAAATCCAAGCAAGGCCTTTCAGGGGCGCGGGGAACTGCGCAAAAGCACGCCGGCCCACGTTCAGAGCCCCGGCCGCGCCCGAACCGCGCAAATGCATGCCGGCCCGCGTTCATAGCCCGCCCCGCACCCCGCCCAAGGGGCTAGTCGAGGTCCACCCGCCCGTCCTCGGCCCGCCCCGCCTTGCCGGACAGCAGCCCCGGCAGGGAGAGCTGAGCCCCGCTCTTGGAGTCCGAGCCGGACCCGGACCCCGACCCGGACAGGTTCTGCCGGACGGAGTCCAGAATCGTCAGCCCCTGCCCCACGAGCCCCGCCGCGATCTCGCCCAACCCGTCCGCCCCGTTGAGCACGTTGACGTTCGCCCCGGCCAGCCCGCCCGCCGCCTCCTTGACGATCTGCGGCAGCTGGTCGATGAGCATGCGGTCGAGCGCGACGCGGTCGTACGACGCCGCCGCCTCCGCCTGGATCTTCATCCGCTCGGCCTCGGCGATCGCCAGCACCTTGATGCGCTCGGCCTCGGCCTGCGCCGGCTTGACGATCTCGGCGACCAGCTGCTGCTGGCGGAGCTCGGCCGCGCGCTGCGCCAGTTCGGTCTGCGCGGCCAGCACCTCCTGCTGCGCGTGCGCCTGGGCGAGCGGCCCGGCCTGAGCGGCTTGCGCCTGCGCCCGGTCGATCTCGGCCGAGTACTCGGCCTTCACGACCGCCGTCTGCCGCGCGTACTCCGCCTGGTTGCGCGCCGCGACCTGCTCGGCCTCGACCGACGCCTGCGTGGCCTGCGCCTGGGCGATCTGCGCGGCCCGCTGAATGGCCGCCTTGTGCGGCGCGGACATCGCGTCGATGTAGCCGACGTCACCGTCGTCGATGGACTGGATCTGGAGCGAGTCCACGATCAGGCCGATCTTGGCCATCTCCGTCTTCGACGTCTCAAGCACCTCGGCCGCGAGCTTCTGCCGTTCGGTGACGATCTCCTCGACGGTCATCGAGCCGATGATGGACCGCAGGTGACCGGCGAAGATCCGCCCGGTCAGCACCGACATCTGGTCCTGGTCGGACAGGAAGCGCTGGCCGGCGTTGACGATCGACTCGTTGTCGTTGCCGACCTTGAACGCGATGACGGCCCGCACGTGCAGCGCGATGCCCTGCTTGGTCACGCACGTCTCGGTGACCTCCGCCTCGCACATCGAGAGCGTCAGGAAGCGGGTCTTGCGGAAAATGGGCAGGACGAACTTGCCGTGGCCGGTCACGACGCGGAACGGGGCTCCCCCGAGACCACGCCTGCCACCGGAGATCAGCATCGCCTCGTCTGGGGCGGGCACCCGGTAACCGAACATCCTCTGTCTCCTTAGAAACGGCGTCTCAGCCAGCGTCGGCGGGAAGATCGCCCAACGCGTCCAACGGATCGGCCCACTCGATGACGTCCACCTGGCGCGTGCCACGGGATCCGATCACGAGCACGGTCGCCCCCTTCGGCAGGGGCTCCTGGGACCAGGCGAGGAAGGCCTCCGTGCCGCCTCTGACGCTCACCACGACCTCGCCGGGACCGGCGGTTCCTCGGGTGGCGACGAGCAGCACTCCGGGGCAGCCGACAACGGCATCGTCCTGTTCCACGGCCTGGCGCCCCCCATCGTTCTGGTCCTGGATTCCAGACCTTAGACCCGCCGGGATCATCCGCCTATCCTCGGGCCCCCTTGTCGTGGAAGCCCCCTCCCGGCCCGGCCCGTGTCCGGACTTCTGGCCGTCTCGCGGGGCGCCGCCGCACCGCCCGCGCCGCCTCTATCCAGAGTAGTTCTGGCCGAGCAGCGTGCCCAGGAAGCCTGTGATCAGGAGTATGCCCAGGGCGATGATCCTTGCGGCGACGTAGGCCAGAACGACCCCGCCCACCCCGAGCCAGACCCGCGCGGTCCGCAGGCGACGGCGGTGCGGGAGCAGCCACGCGGCGAGGACGAGCCCGGCCGGGGGCAGATACGTCAGCACGAAGAACTCCGGGTCGAAGAGCCCGGGCCACAGCGGACTGCGCGGCCCCGTCGCGAGGTCGATCCCCGCGAGCACGAGCAGACCGAGCGTGCAGGCAGCGGGCGCCACCCACCAGCGCGCGTCCGGCTCGTCCGCCCTCGGCCAGGACCCCGCCGGCCCCGGCCCCCCGTAGGAGGCATGCCCGGGCCCCGGCCCCCCGTAAGGGGCACCACCAGGACCCGACCACCCCCGCTGAGCACGACCCGGACCCGTCCACCCCCGCTGAGCACGACCCGGACCCGTCCACCCCTGCTGGGCGTGAGCGTTCCACCGCGTCGGTTGCTTCGTCATGCCCCCCATCCCAGCGCTCGCCCCGCCCCGCCGACACCGTCCGCGTACTCATCGGTACTCAACACGTACTCACCGCACGCCCCCATCCCGTACGCGGCCGTACTCAGCCGCAGGCACCCCGTGCGCGGCCGGGCGCCCCGCACGGGCGCGGGATGCGGCAGACTGGAAGTTTGCCCGCCCTCCCCGGGTGGCCATCCGTCGGAAGGACACGCCCCAGGTGACCGGACCACTCATCGTCCAGAGCGACAAGACCCTGCTCCTGGAGGTCGACCACGACCAGGCCGACGCCTGCCGTCGTGCCATCGCGCCCTTCGCCGAGCTGGAGCGCGCGCCCGAGCACATCCACACCTACCGTGTGACGCCGCTGGGCCTGTGGAACGCGCGGGCCGCCGGGCACGACGCGGAGCAGGTCGTCGACGCGCTGGTGGAGTACTCGCGCTACCCGGTCCCGCACGCCCTGCTCGTCGACATCGCCGAGACGATGGCCCGCTACGGTCGCCTGACCCTCTCCAAGCACCCCACCCACGGCCTGGTCCTGACCTCGACCGACCGGCCCGTGCTGGAGGAGATCCTGCGCTCGAAGAAGGTCACGCCGCTGGTCGGCGCCCGCATCGACCCGGACACGGTCGCCGTGCACCCCTCCGAGCGCGGCCAGATCAAGCAGACCCTGCTCAAGCTCGGCTGGCCCGCCGAGGACCTGGCCGGATACGTCGACGGCGAGGCGCACCCCATCGACCTCGCGGAGGACGGCTGGGCGCTGCGCCCGTACCAGAAGCAGGCCGTCGAGGGGTTCTGGCACGGCGGCAGCGGCGTGGTCGTGCTGCCGTGCGGCGCGGGCAAGACGCTGGTCGGCGCGGGCGCGATGGCCGAGGCGAAGGCGACCACGCTGATCCTGGTCACCAACACCGTCTCGGCCCGCCAGTGGAAGCACGAGCTGGTCAAGCGCACCAGCCTGACCGAGGACGAGATCGGCGAGTACAGCGGCACGAAGAAGGAGATCCGCCCGGTCACCATCGCCACGTACCAGGTGCTGACCACCCGCCGTAAGGGCGTCTACGCGCACCTGGAGCTGTTCGACTCGCGCGACTGGGGCCTGATCGTCTACGACGAGGTCCACCTGCTGCCCGCGCCGGTCTTCAAGTTCACCGCCGACCTCCAGGCCCGCCGCCGCCTCGGCCTGACCGCGACGCTGGTGCGCGAGGACGGCCGCGAGTCGGACGTGTTCTCCCTCATCGGCCCGAAGCGCTTCGACGCGCCGTGGAAGGAGATCGAGGCGCAGGGCTACATCGCGCCCGCCGACTGCGTCGAGGTCCGCGTCAACCTCACCGACGCCGAGCGTCTGGCGTACGCGACGGCCGAGACGGAGGAGAAGTACCGCTTCTGTGCGACGACCGCGACGAAGCGGAAGGTCACCGAGGCGCTGGTACGGAAGTTCGCGGGCCAGCAGATCCTCGTGATCGGCCAGTACATCGACCAACTCGACGAGCTGGGCGAGCACTTGAACGCGCCGGTCATCAAGGGCGAGACGTCCAACGCCCAGCGCGAGAAGCTGTTCGGCGCGTTCCGCGAGGGCGAGATCAGCGTGCTCGTGGTGTCGAAGGTGGCGAACTTCTCGATCGACCTGCCGGAGGCGACGGTCGCCATCCAGGTGTCGGGCACGTTCGGCTCCCGCCAGGAGGAGGCCCAGCGCCTGGGCCGTGTGCTGCGCCCGAAGGCGGACGGCCACCAGGCGCACTTCTACTCGGTGGTGGCCCGCGACACCATCGACCAGGACTTCGCCGCCCACCGCCAGCGCTTCCTGGCCGAACAGGGCTACGCCTACCGGATCATGGACGCGGACGAACTCCTCGCGGGCAACTGAGCGGCGGCGCCCCGGCGGGTCCGCACCGCCCGGGCGCCGGCCCACCCCACCACCGCGAGCGCGACCAGCGGGTAGGGCGATGCCAACGGCTGCTGCCACAGCGGCAGTTGGAGGTCGAGTTCGCCCGCGTGCGGTACGAGCCACAGGGTGCGGGCGGTGAAGACGGCGGCGAGCAGGACGGCCGTACGCGTCCGCCCCTCAGCCGCCGTCAGCGCGATCAGCGGGACGCACCACACCCAGTGGTGCGACCAGCTGATGGGGCAGACGAGCAGCGCGGTGAACGCGCTCGCCAACAGCGCCCACCGCTCGTCGGCACGCCGGGCGGCCCACAGCCCGACGCCCCCCACGACCACCGCGCCCGCGGCCCACACCGCCCCCGGCGTGGGTGTGTGCAGCAGCCGCGCGAGCAGCCCCCGCAACGACTGGTTGTCGACGATCCAGACCTTGCCGACGCGGCCGGTCTCGAACAGGCGCCGGGTGAAGAACTCGACGGTGGCGCCCGGCCGTACGAGCGCGCCGGTCAGCACGGTCGCGGCGAACCCCGCGAGCGCGACGGCGGCCTCCCTGCGCTGCCCGCGCACGAGCAGATGCAGCACGAAGAAGAGCGGCGTGATCTTGATCCCGGCGGCGACGCCGACCGCGAACCCCCTGCCGCGGGCGCCCTCGGGACGGGAGAGATCGCCGAGCACGAGGCAGGCGAGCGCGAGGTTGATCTGCCCGAAGAGCAGGGTCTGGAAGACGGGTTCGAGCCACAGGGCGAGCGCGGTGGCGGCGATGACGTACGCGCTCCGGGGTCTCGCGCCCGCGAACCGGCAGGAGAGCAGCACGAGGACGGCGGTCAACGCGGCATTGCCGACGACGAAGGCGACTTTGAGCGGGGCGGTCGGCGCATACGCGGCGGGTACGAACAGCAGCGCGGCGAACGGCGGGTAGGTGGCGGGCAGTTGCCACGCGGTGACGGTGAACCCGTACAGAGAGGTGCCGTGCGCGACGGCGGCGCCTTCCGCCCGGTAGACCAGGGCGTCCGCCATGGGGACGCGCAGTGCGACGCAGAGCGCGGCGAGCGCGGCCAGTGAGAGCGCGAGGAGCATGAGCGCGGCGGCGCGCGGTGAACGGTCGGTCACACGAGGTGACCCTAGCGGCGCGGCCGGTCAGGACGGGCGTCGCGCGCCCGGGCGGCCGGGGCGGGCCGGAGCGGACATCAGCGCGAACGCCTGCGCACCCCGGCGTCCTCGGCGAACTCGCCCATGACGACGACGCTGAACGCGGCGCCGGCCAGGACCTTGGCGGCCCGGACCGCGTCGCCGATCTTGTGGGTACGGTGGGGGGCGGCGGAGCTGACGGAGGGGGCCGGGGCCTGGGGGAAGGTCGCTGTAGTCATACCTCCATGATGGATTTCGGACATCCCAGGCACATCACCCCCGGGGCTGAGCCTCCTGGCCGGACTCGTAGTCCTCTGGTCCGACCCCGTCCCCTACGGGTATGAGCCGCCGTCTCCACCTCGCAGATCACATCACCGCCCGCTACCGGGCGACGGAGGAACGGAAGCGATGACAGCCGAACAGTTCGCCCAGCGCTTCGAGGAGCACCGGGGGCATCTGCGCGCGGTGGCGTACCGGATGCTCGGTTCGCTCAGCGAGGCCGATGACGCGGTCCAGGAGGGCTGGCTGCGGGCCGGCCGCGCCGACAGCGACGCGGTCGACAACGTGGGCGGCTGGCTGACCACGATCGTCGCGCGGATCTGCCTCAACATGCTGCGGTCCCGGGCCGCCCGGCGCGAGGCGGCCCTCGACGTGGAGGAGTACGAATACGTCCACGTCCCCGATCCGCTCCTGGGCCCGGTCGACGGGCCCGACCCCGAGCGGGAGGCGCTGCTCGCGGATTCGGTGGGGCTCGCGATGATGGTGGTCCTGGAGACTTTGACGCCCGCCGAGCGGCTGGCCTTCGTGCTGCACGACATGTTCGCGGTGCCGTTCGAGGAGATCGCGACGATCGTCGGCCGGACGCCGGCGGCGACCCGCCAGCTGGCCAGCCGGGCGCGCCGCCGGGTCCGGGACCAGGCGCCGGCGCCCGCGCCCTCCCTCGACCGCGCGCGCCGCCGCGAGGTGGTGGACGCGTTCATCGCGGCGGCGCGGGGCGGCGACTTCGAGGCGCTGCTTGCGCTGCTCGATCCCGATGTGGTGCTGCGGGCGGACGCGGGTGCGGTCCCGGCGACGAAGGTCGTACGGGGTGCGCGGGCGGTTGCCGAACAGGCCTTCCTGTTCCGCCGGTTCGCCCTCCTCAGCCGTCCGGCCCTGGTCAACGGCGAGCCCGGCCTCGTGGCGACGTCCCAGGGCCGGCCGATCTCGGTCCTGGCCTTCACCCTCTCCCCCGAAGCCCGAATCACCACCCTGACCATCCTGGCCGACCCGGCCCGCCTGTCCCTCCAGAACGCGACCTTCTGAACCCGGCCCCCGCCCTGCCCCTCCCCTGAACCCGCCGGGGGTTCCTCCGGCCGCAGACCGTGCGTGGTTGCTCTCGCAGTTCCCCGCGCCCCTAGTGCTCTGACCGCATAGGTTCACCGGGTTGGCGGTGGTCGCGGTTGGACGAGCGCGGTCGACCGATTCGACTGCTGGAGGTGCTGTGGTGGCCGAGCCTGTCCGTCTGCGCAGATTGACCGACCAGGAAGGGCAGAAGCTGCAGCAGATCGTGCGCCGGGGAAGTACCAGTTCGGTGCGGTTTTGGCGCGCGACGCTGCTGGCTCCGCTGGCGGGAACCGGGGGCCGTTGATCGTCCAGCTGGTGCAGGCCGACGAGGGCAGCGCGGCGACAGCCCTATGAACACCTCGCAGAGGCAAGGGGGTCAGTTGGCCGGCAGTTGGTTGTTCTCCCGGCGGAAGGCTGTGCCGAGCACTGTACGTGCGACGTCTTCGAGTGATCCGAGCAGCGGGTTGGGGTCGTCAGCGCGCGTGACGAGCACGACTTCGCAGGGATCGATGTCGATGACGGGCACCAGGGCGATGTCCTCACGCACAGCGGCGCGTCGATCGCTGGCAGGGAAGATCGCGACACAGTGGCCGGTGGCGATGAGTTCCAGTTTGTCCTCGTAGCTGTCGTCGATTGCGGGCGGGGGTGGTGCCGGTCGGTCGCCGACCGGCTTGGGCGTGCTCCAGACGACCGGAGTGCTGACGCAGGTCACCAGTTCCTCGTCCGACAGAGCCCGCAGGCTGACGCGTTTCTCGTTCGCCAGATGATGGCTCGCCGACGTAACGAGCACCCGCGGCTCCTCATGGAGCGTGGTCACCTGGAGGCCGTCCGTGGGCAAGGGCAGGGGTTTGTATGCGACGAGGGCGTCGACCCGACGCTCGGCGAGGGCGTGCGTGTCCCGCCAGTCGAGGTGCCGGGTGCGGACTTGGCTGTCGGGGTGCCGGCGGCGCAGTTCCTGCACACAGGCGGTGATGATCAGTCCTTCGGCGCAGCCGACAGTGATGGTACGGGGCTGGACGGCGGCTCTGGCCGTGTAAGCGGCTTGCTCGGCCTCGTGGAGCAGTATCCGGGCTCTGGGAAGGAAGGCCTGACCGGCGTCGGTGAGGCTGCTGCCTTGCGGCGAGCGATCGAAAAGCCGGACACCGAGCTGAGCTTCCAGTCGCTGGATCTGGCGGCTCAGCGACGGCTGCGCCAGGTGCAGCTTGGTGGCGGCCCGACCGAAGTTGCCGTACTCCGCCACGACCGTGAAATAGCGCACGAGCCGCAGATCGACGTCCATTCGCTCAGGGTACGCCGCGCGCCGTCATACCACTGGGGCATCACGGCATACGGAACAGGTCTTGGACATGGTGGGCGGGTGGGTATTTGGCTTGAGGGCATGACCACTTATGACGGCAAGAAGATCGTGATCACGGGCGGAAGCAGCGGTATCGGCCTGGCTACGGCCCAATTGTTCGCGGACGGTGGGGCGCATGTACTGATCACGGGCCGTACCCGCTCTTCCCTGGACAGCGCGTTGGAACAGTTGGGGAACAAGGCAATCGCCGTCCGTAGCGACGCTGCGTCCCTGAAGGACATCAAGGCGCTGGCCGACACGGTCCAGGAGCGGTTCGGCGCAGTGGACGCGCTGTTCGTCAACGCCGGCGTCACTGGGTCCGCGCCGTTCGACTCGACGACGGAGGAGATGTACGACGAGCTGTTCGGCATCAACGCCAAGGGACCGTACTTCACGGTGCAGGCGTTGGCGCCGCTGTTGCGCGAGGGTAGCGGCGTGGTTCTCACCACGTCGGTGGTGAACGTCCTGGGCCTCGACGCGCTCAGTGTCTACTCGGCGAGCAAGGCAGCCCTGCGGTCGATGACGCGCACCCTGGCCCGCGAGCTGCTGCCGCGCAAGGTGCGCGTCAATGCCGTGAGCCCCGGCCCGATCGACTCGGGCATCCTGGATCGCTCCTCGCTGCCCGCCGATGTCGTCGAGGCGACGAAGGACGCCTACCGGAGCACCATCCCGATGCAGCGGCTGGGGTCGTCCGAGGAGGTGGCTGCCGCGGTGGCGTACTTGGCGTTCGGCGCGACCTTCTCGACGGGAACGGAGTTCCCTGTCGACGGAGGGGCTTCGCAACTCTAGTTTTTTGACCGCGTAGGTTCGCCGTGTTGGTGCTCGTGGTCCTTGGGCCGGTTGGATGTGACGGCATGTCCGATCGGTGCGGGAGGCGGGATGGCGGACCTGGTCACGGTCCGTACGTTGACTGAGCAGCAGGGGCAGAGGCTGCAGCGGATCGTGCGTCGGGGCAGTACGAGCACGGTGCGGTTCCGCAGAGCGATGATGCTGCTGGCGTCGGCGGGCGGGAACAGCGTCCCGGTGATCGCGCGGCTCGTCCAGGCGGACGAGGACACCGTCCGCGACGTGATCCACCGCTTCAACGAGATCGGGCTGGCCTGCCTGGACCCTCAGTGGGCGGGAGGCCGTCCCCGCCTGCTCAATCGTGACGACGAGGACTTCGTCATCCAGACGGCCACCACCCGCCCGGCCAAGCTCGGCAAGCCCTTCAGCCGCTGGTCGATCCGCAAGCTCGCCGAGCACCTGCGGCGCAACCTCGCCCGTCCGGTACGGATCGGCCGCGAGGCCCTGCGCTGCTTACTGCTGCGCCGCGGGATCACCTTCCAACGGACCAAGACGTGGAAGGAGTCCACCGACCCGAACTTCGACGCCAAGCTGGACCGGATCGAATACGCGCTCCACGAGCGCCCGGACCGGACCTTCGCCTTCGACGAGTTCGGGCCGCTGGGCATCCGCCCGACGGCTGGGGTCTGCTGGGCCGAGCAGGGAAAGCCGGACCGGTTGCCGGCGACCTACCACCGCACCCACGGCACCCGATACTTCCATGGCTGCTACTCGGTCGGCGACGACACCCTCTGGGGCGTCAACCGGCGCCGCAAGGGCATCTCCCCGAGCTGGGCCGCGCTCAAGAGCATCCGTGCGGCCCGCCCGGACGGCGCCCCCATCTACGTGATCCTGGACAACCTGTCCGCCCACAAGAACTGGCGCATCAGACGGTGGGCGGCGCGGAACAAAGTCGAGCTGTGCTTCACACCCACGAACGCGTCCTGGGCCAACCCGATCGAGGCGCACTTCGGGCCGCTGCGGCAGTTCACCTTGGCCAACTCGAATCACCCCAACCACATCGTCCAGACGCGGGAGTTGCATCGCTACCTGGGCCGGCGCAACCAGAACGCACGGCATCCCGACGTCCTGGCCGCCCAGCGCCGTGAGCGCGCCCGCGTCCGTAGCGAGAAGGGCCTCCGCTGGGGAGCACGGGCACTGGCCACCGCTGCCTGACCAGATATTACCGATGGGAAGCAGAAGGAAGCCGTACTGGCGCACGTTCGGGACTCCGAAGACGCTCGTCCTACACCGCACGCCAGACCAGTGGCGGTTCGCCCTGCACTTCGAAGCACCGGGCGGCACCGCCGACGGTGCGCTCGATCATCCCGCTCCCTCATGCGAGCCCGAGACAGCACAGGCCGCACTCCACCGCAGGGCCGAAGAGCTGACCCACCGAGAGCTGGAAGTCTCGTGGCAGCCCACCGATCAACCGGACTGGTGGACCGGAGTTGTCACCAAGGCCGGACCGCTCACCGATACCGATCGCTGAGCCGCTCTCGACAGGCACGCAGCAACCCGGTGAACCTATGCGGTCACAGCACTAGCGGGCCTTGTGCCGGCCCGCGCCCCTTCCCTAAACCCGCCGGCGGTTCCTCCGGCCGCAGACCGTGCGTGGTTGCTCGCGCAGTTCCCCGCGCCCCTGACAGCGCCCATGCCGGCCCGCACCGGCATCCTCAGCCTGTCATGGGGGTCCCCCTGGCCCTTAAGGCCTTGGGGGAGATTGAGGACGAGGCCGCTCAGGCGGAAGGGGTCTGGGGCGGAGCCCCAGGGTCTTTCACCCCCGGAGGGTTCAGGGAAGGGGCGGGGTGGGGCCAGAACCGGGGTCTGGGGCAGAGCCCCAGGGCCGCCGCGCCCCGCACGGGCCCGCACCCGCACCCGCACGGGCCGCCGCCCCCGCCCGGGGAAAACCATTCGCCCCGCGAAAACCCCGTGGCTAGAATCCCCACCCCCCGCCTCCCCCAGGGAGCGCCGCCCCCCGGCCGGAAACCGGAAGGGCAGCCAGTACGGCACGTACAAACCCACCGAACCCCCGCCGGAGGCCCCCCGTGCAGACGCACGACCCCGACCCCACCACCACCCCCCTCCACCAGGAACGCACGCACCTCAGCGCCTCCCGATCCGCCCTCCGCGCGATGCGCCAGGACGTCGAAGCCCTGGACATCAAGGACGTCACCGCGAACTGGGTGAACGCCGCCGTCCTGCGCCGCCAGATGGACGACCGCATCAAGGCCCTCGCCGACCTCGCCCACACCCCCTCTTCTTCGGCCGCCTCGACTACCTGCACGCCCCGGGCGTGGAGCTCGCCGAAGGAGCCGAGGGCGAGCGGTTCTACATCGGCCGCCGGCACGTCCACGACGCCGACGGCGACCCGATGGTGATCGACTGGCGCGCCCCCGTCTCGCAGCCCTTCTACCGCGCGTCGAAGAAGGACCCGCTGGACGTGTCCCTGCGCCGCCGATTCGGTTACACGGGCGGGGAGTTGACGGCGTACGAGGACGAACACCTCATGGACCCGGCAGAGGCCGCCGGGACCAGCAAACTGCTCCAGGCGGAGATCGAGCGGCCCCGCGTGGGCCCGATGCGCGACATCGTGGCCACGATCCAGCCCGAACAGGACGAGATCGTACGGTCGGGCCTGAGCGGCAGCGTGTGCGTGCAGGGCGGCCCCGGCACCGGCAAGACGGCCGTCGGCCTGCACCGGGTCGCGTACCTCCTCTACGCCCACCGCGAGCGCCTGGCCCGTACCGGGACCCTGGTCATCGGGCCGAACCGGTCGTTCCTGCACTACATCGAGCAAGTCCTGCCCGCCCTGGGCGAGTTGGAGGTCAAGCAGGCGACGGTGGACGATCTGGTGGCCAAGGACATCGAGGTGCGCGGCGCGGACCCGGCCGCCTCCGCCGTGGTCAAGGGCGACGCCCGCATGGCCGAGGTGCTGCGCCGGGCGGTGTGGTCCCATGTGACGACACCGGCCGAGCCCCTGGTGGTGGTACGGGGTTCACGCCGCTGGCGGGTACCGGCATACGAACTCGCGGAGATCGTCGAGCAGTTGACGGGCCGTGACATCCGCTACGGCGCCGCCCGCGAGGCCCTGCCGCAGCGGATCGCGCACACCGTCCTGGTACGGATGGAACAGGCGGGCGAGGCCCCCGACGACCGGGTGCAGGACGCGGTGGCCCGCAACAGCGCGGTGAAGGCGGCCGTCAAGGCGATCTGGCCGCCGGTGGACCCGGCGAAACTGGTGCTGCGCCTGCTCAACGAGCCGGAGTTCCTGGCCGCGCACGCGAAGGGCATCCTCACCGACGACGAGCAGCGGGCGATCCTCTCCCCCAAGCCGGCCCGGAGTGTGAAGTCGGCGAAGTGGTCGGCGGCGGACGCCGTCCTCATCGACGAGGCGAACGACCTGGTGGCGCGCACCCACTCGCTCGGCCATGTCGTACTGGACGAGGCGCAGGACCTCTCCCCCATGCAGTACCGCGCGGTGGGCCGGCGCTGCTCGACGGGTTCGGCGACCGTGCTCGGCGACCTGGCGCAGGGCACCACGCCCTGGGCGACGGCGAGTTGGGCCGATGCGCTGCGCCACCTCGGCAAGGAGGAGGCGGTGGTCGAGGAGCTGACGGCCGGTTTCCGCGTGCCGCGCGAGGTCATCGCGTACGCCTCGAAGCTGCTGCCCGCGATCTCACCGGGCCTGACGGCGGTGGAGTCGGTGCGTGAGACGCCGGGCTCGCTCGCCGTGCGGGAGTCGGCGGATCTGGACGCGGACGTGGTGGCCGCGTGTGTGGCGTCCCTGGCGCACGAGGGATCGATCGGCCTGATCGCCGCCGACGCCCGTATTCCCGTTCTGGGCAAGGCACTTGAGGCCGAGGGCCTGCCCTACTTGGCGCCGGGTGAGGAGACGACGTCCCTGTCCCGCCTGACCCTGGTGCCGGCCTCGCTCGCCAAGGGCCTTGAGTACGACTACGTGGTGCTCGACGAGCCGGCCGCCGTGGTCGAGGGCGAGCCGGACGAACGCACGGGCCTGCGCCGCCTGTACGTGGCCCTGACCCGCGCGGTCTCGGGCCTGACCGTCCTGCACGCGTCCCCGCTTCCACCTCAACTCGCTTGAGTGTCAGGCGCCTTGGGCCCTGCTATGGCAGGGCCTTGATCAGCGCGTCCAGGAGACCGGGGAAGCGGGCGTCCAGGTCCGCCCGGCGCAGCTGGACATAGCGACCGCGGCCGACGACGCGCGTCGCGGTGACCCCGGCCTCGCGCATGATCCGCATGTGGTGCGAGACGGTCGACTTGTGCAGGTGGGCGAGGCCGAGCACGTCGGGGGCGCAGCTGTACTGCTCGCCGTCCGCGTACACCTTGAGCAGCCGAAGCCGTACGGGATCGCCGAGCGCGTGCAGCACCTTGACGAGCTCGATGTCGTCGACGTCGGGCTGCGCGAGCCAGTGCTCACCGTCGCCGTCGCCGGGACGCGCGGCCCGCTCGCTGTCGCCGCCGCCCTCGCTCCCGCCCTCGTGATCCCGAGGCCTGTCCTCCACCATGCCCGCACTCTCCCCTCCGTCCAAACTGTTTGACAACCATCAAACGACCTCTAGGATGCGAGTGCTTAGTTTGACGTGTGTCAAACCATTCTCTCGTTTCGCGCGTGCGCCGCTCCCCCGATGGAGCCGCGCACCGCCCCGCGCTGCCCGTGGAAGGGGACCACCCATGCGCCTCCGCCTGCTCCTGCTCGCCCTCGGCACCTTCGCCGTCGGCACGGACGGGATGGTGATCGCCGGAATTCTCGGCCTCGTCGCCCATGACCTGGACGTATCCGTCGCCGCCGCCGGACAGATGATCACCGTGTTCGCGCTCGCTTACGCGGTCCTCGCGCCGGTCCTCGCGACGCTCACCGCGAAGTGGCCCAGGCGCCGCACCCTGCTGCTCGCCCTCACCGTCTTCACCGTGGCCAACGCTCTGTCCGCACTCGCGCCCGGCTTCGGCACGCTCCTGCTCACCCGCGTCCTGGCCGCCGTCGGCGCCGCGCTCTACACCCCGACGGCCAACGCCGCCGCCACCACGCTCGTGCCACCGGAGCGCCGGGGCCGGGCCATCGCCACCGTCATGGGCGGCATGACGGTCGCCACCGCGCTCGGCGTGCCGCTCGGCACCTGGGTCGGCCGCAGCGACTGGCGGCTCACGATGTGGGTGGTCACCGCGCTCGGCGCGGCGGCCTTCGCGGGCCTGGCCCTGCTGCTGCGCGACCTGCCGGCCCCCGCACCCGCCGTCTCGCTGCGCACCCGCCTTGCCCCGCTCACCGACCGCCGGGTCCTGGGCGCGACGGGCACGACGTTCCTGGTCTTCCTCGCCTACCAGAGCGTGTTCATCTACTACACGGTCGCGGCCGCCCCCGCGACCGGCGGCGACCAGTCCCGCCTCACCCTGCTCCTGCTGGTCTCCGGCGTCTTCTCGGTGGTGGGGAGCAACGTGGGCGGGCGGGTCGTGGACGCGTGGGGCCCGCGCGTGGTGATGCTCACGGCGGGCGCGGTCTCGGCGGCCGTCACGCTCGCGCTGCCCTGGCTGATGCAGTCCATGACGACGGCGCTCATCGCCTCCGCGATCAACCCGCTCGCGGGCTGGGCGGTGGCGGTCGCCCTGCCCGCCCGCCTCGTGGCGCTCGACCCCCCGAACGCCCCCCTGCTCCTCTCCCTGAACTCCACCGCGCTGTACCTGGGCATAGCGGCGGCGGGCGGCACGGGCAGCGCGGCCGTCACCGTCCTGGGCGGCCGCTGGTTCCCGCTGGCCTCAACGGCCTTGACGATGCTGGCCGTTGTGGTGGCACACCTCACCACGCGCGAACCCCGACCCCGAAGCCGCCGGGCCACCGGCTCGCTAGAGTCGATCTCTGGCAAGTGACGTGACGGATCTTCCAACAAGTGCCATGGGGGACGAATGAGTTGGGGACATCGGCGGCGCATATCGGTCTGCGCCGCACTGGCCGGCGTCGTCGTCGCGGCATCAGGGTGCACGAGCGGGGCGCGGCCGTCCGACGACGGCATGACACCAGCGGCACGGACGTACTTGACCAAGGCGCTGGACATCATGCGGGACGGATCCATATTCCGGCACACGGTCGACTGGGACACCCTGCGCAGGAAGGCGTTCGCCCAGGCGCACGGGGCGCAAAAGCCGGCGGACACCTACGGAGCGATCGAAGTGGCGCTGGCTTCGCTGGGTGACCATCACAGCAGGTTCGAGGATCCGGAGGAGGCCAAACAGACCATGGGCGCCTCCGCCACCTCCGTCGACGGTCCGGAGGGCCGTTCCCTGAAGCACGGGATCGGGTACGTCTCCCTGCCCGGGGTGAAGGGCTCCCAGCAGATGTACGACGCCTACGTACGGCAGGGCAGGGCCGCCGTGGCCGAGGCGGACGGGACGGAAGGCAAGGGAGCCTGCGGTTGGGTCGTGGACCTGAGGGCGGAGACAGGCGGCGGCATGGACCCGGTGCTCGCCACAGTCGGCCCGATCCTGGGTGACGGCGCGGTGGGCGCGTTCGTGGACGCGGACGGGAAGAAATCGCTCTGGTCGATCAAGGGCGGCGCTCCGTACGTGGACGGCAAGTCCAACGGCTGGAACACCGATGTTCCGCCCATCGGCAGGAGCAATCCGCCGGTCGCCGTACTGACCGGCCCCCGGACAGCCAGCGCGGGCGAGGCGGTGGTGGTGGCCTTCCACGGCCGCCCCGACACCCGGTTCTTCGGCGGTAAGACCGATGGCGTGCCCACGGGAAACGAGTCGCACCCGCTGTCGGACGGCGCCGAGCTGATCCTTACGGGGGCCAAGGAAGCCGACCGCACCGGCCACATCTACGACGGGCCGATCGCACCGGACGAGGAGTACCCCCAGGACCGGAACCCGGCCCCCGGCGCCGACGACACGGCCCTTGCGGCGGCCCAGAAGTGGCTGCTCGGGCAGGCCGCCTGCCGGTGAGCACCGGGGTGGGGGTGGACCCGGGTTCGCCCCCCGGGTGGAGGCCCGCGCGCCGTTGATCTCCACCCCGGGCTCCACCCCTGGGACCAGGTGTGAAAGGCCTGGTGAGGCCAGTCTTGAGGCATGACAACGACCGACTGGCTCACCGACATCGCACTCGTCCTCGTCGTCTTCCGCCAGCTGCGGGAAGGCCGACTCGACCTCAAGACCTTCCTGATCCCGCTCGGGATCGTGGCCTTCGTGGCCCACAGCTACCTGCACTCCATCCCGACCGCCGGCAACGACCTCGTCCTCATCGGCGCGCTCGTGGCCGCAGGCGCCGCGCTCGGCGTCGCGGGTGGCGTCTACACCCGGATCCGCGTCTCCGGGGAGCACCTGCTGATCAAGGCGGGCGCCGTCTCGGCCGCCCTGTGGGTGCTCGGCATGGGCGCCAGGATGGGCTTCCAGGTCTGGGTGGACCACGGCGGCGCGTCCCACGTGGCGCAGTTCAGCATCGCCCACCAGATCACCACGGATCAGGCCTGGGTCGCGGCGTTCGTCCTGATGGCGCTCACCGAGGTGGTCACGCGGCTCGCCACGATCTTCATCCGGGGCCGCGTGGTGGCCGCCCGCCGGCAGCCGCCCACGCAGATCCACCCCGTCCGCACCCTCGACCGTACGGTCTGACCGTGCGCCCGCACCGCGCCACCCGGCCCGTGCCCCCGGCCCCCCAGGCCCCGGTCACGGGCCTTCGCCCGCTGACGCCGCCCCCCGGCGACCGACCCCACGCCCCGGCCACGGACCCCCGCCCGGAGAGGCCGGCCCAGGGCGCCCGCCCCCACGCCCCGGCCACGCACCCCCGCACGCAGGGCCCCACCCATGGCACCCGGCCCCACGCCACGGACCCGGGCACCCGGCCCCACGCCACCGCCCCAGGCAGCGGGCTCCGAGCGACGGGCAAGGCGCCCCAAGCGCCCGCCCCCACCCGCGACTTGCTCACGACCTGGGCCACCCGCCTGGACCGGGGCCTGCGTGTCCTCGCCCGCGCCCTCGGCTATGGTCACGCCGTGCCCGAAGCCCAGCCCGATTCCCCGGGCGCCCCGCCCCACGGTTCAAGACCGCGGACCGTGCCAGGTCAGGACCCGCGTACGCAGTGGATCCCGACGATCTTCCTCGTGGCGTCCGCGCTCTGGACCGTCGAGCCGCAGGGCCTCAGCGGCCGGGGTCTGGCCTGCACCGTCCTGATCGTGGTCAACTCCCTTGTGCTGGCGACCCGGCACGTGCCGGAAGACAGGATTCCGCCGCGCCTCACCGTGGCCTGGCTGACCTTCGGCGTCCTTGCCGCCGCCGCCCTGATCGGCGTGAGCACCGGCGGCGCGAGCTACCTCTTCGCGTACTTCATCGTCGGACACATCGGCTTCCGCCTGGAACCCCGCACCGCCCTCACCCTGGCAGGACTGTGCGCCGTGCTGTGCACCGTGGTGCTGTACTTCCGCCTCGGCACCGGCCACGACCTGCTGCCCTGGACACTCGGCTTCACCACCGGCGGCCCCGTCCTGATCGGCATGCTCAACCGCAGCCGCCACCGCGCGGTCGTGGCCGCGCTGTCGGCGGCCGAGTCCGCCGAGCGCGCCGCCCGCGCCGAGGCCCAGGCCGCCGTCCTGAGCGAACGCGGCAGGATAGCCCGCGACGTGCACGACGTCCTGGCCCACTCCCTCGCGGGCATCAACATGCAGCTGGAGCTGGCCGACGCCCTCATCGACACCGGCGATCTGGAGAAGGTCCGCGAGGCCAACCAGAAGGCGCACAGCATGGTCAAGGAGAGCCTGAAGCAGGCCCAGTGGACCGTGCACGCGCTGCGCGAGGACTCCCTGCCGCTGGTGGAGAGCCTGACCGCGATGCTGGACTCCTCGGGCCACCGCGACGCCCTGACCGTGACCGGGACCGTACGCGACGTCCCGTCCCGGGTCACCCAGAACCTCCTGCGCATCGCCCAGGAGGCCCTGACCAACGCGGCCCGGCACGCCCCAGGCGGCCCGGTCCAGGTGGAGCTGACGTACGCCGATACGTCCATGACCCTTGCCGTACGCAACGGACCCGCCACCCGTAGGGTGAACGCCGGTGTCGGCAGCGGAATGGGCCTGATCGGCATGCGGGAACGCGTCGCCCTCCTGAACGGAACGATCACGGCGGGCCCGGTCGTCACCGGCCCGCACGAGGGCGGTTGGCAGGTCGAGGCGGTGATCCCCGGATGAGCGACCAGGCACATGAGGGAGTGGGCGACACGGTGAGTGAACCGACGCGGAACGTAAGCAAGTTGAGGGTGGTCGTCGCCGACGACCAGGCCGCCGTACGCGAACCGCTGGCCGCCGTCCTCGGCCTGTCCGACGACATCGAGGTCGTCGCGGCCGCCGCCGACGGCACCGAGGTCCTGGCCGCGGTCGCCGCAGGCCCGGTGGACGTGGTCCTCATGGACCTGCGCATGCCGGTGATGGACGGCACGGAGGCGACGCGCCGGCTGACCGAGGAGCACCCGGAGGTGGCCGTGGTCGTCCTGACCACCTTCGCCGACGACGACTCGATCCTGGCCGCGTTGAGCGCGGGCGCGCGCGGTTACCTGACCAAGAACGCGGGCCGCCAGGACATCGCCCGGGCGATCCGTGCGGCGGCGGCCGGCCAGTCGGTCCTGGACCGCGAAGTCCAGGCCCGCCTCCTTGCCACCGCACGCGTGGGCCCCGCTGCCACCCCGGCCCCGTCCCAGTCGCTGCCCGGCGACATCACCCCGCGCGAACGCGAAGTACTGGCCCTGATCGGCCAGGGCCTGCCGAACCGGGCGATCGCCCAGCAGCTCTTCATCAGCGAGGCGACGGTGAAGACGCACATCAACAACCTGTTCGCCAAGGCCGACATCCGCGACCGCGCGGACGCGGTACGCCGCGCGATCGCGGCAGGCCTGGCCTGACGAACCCGGGTCAGCCCCGCGCCCCTTGCTTGGCGTACGCCACGAACTCGCCCCAGGCGGCGGGGTTCAGTGCGAGCTGGGGCCCGGCCTTGTCCTTGGAGTCCCGGATGTGGATGGCACGCGGGCAGGCGGCGACCTCGACGCAGCTGTCGCCCTGGGCGCTGCTGTAGCTGGACTTGCCCCAGCATTCGGCAACTTCGACGCAGTCGCCGCTGGAGTCGCCGCTGTAGCTGGCCTTCCGCCAGGAGTGGGCGACCTCTACGCAGCTGTCGCCGTCGCCGCTGCTGTACGTCGACTTGTGCCAGTCGAGGGCGACTTCGACGCAGTCGTCCCCCGAGCCGCTGCTGTAGCTGCTCTTGAACCAGCCCAGTTCGGTTCTGCTCATGGCGCTCCTCGCAGTAGCTCCAGTCGCCCCACCGATTGCTCGGGCGTGAGGGCTTGTGACCGCAGTTTCGCATACCGCATATGGAGGGTGCTGATCAGTTTGGCATCGGAAACGAACAGGCCGCTTTCTTGCCCTTCGCAGTAGCCGAACCATCGATTGGACGGAGCCTCCGCAAGTCGTATCGGCCCAGCGAGGCCAGCGTGAACTCCCCTGTCCATCGGCAGGATTTGAAGCTCCACGTTCCTCGGGGACACGCTCTCCAACACGTAATCGATCAGCTCGCGCGTCACGTCCGGGCCACCGGTACGCCGAGCGAAGACGTACTCGTCGATGATGAAGCTGTACGCGGTGTTGGGACGTCCGGCGAGCAACCGCTGCCGCTCCATCCTGGCCTTCAACTTGGCCTCGATCTGCTCGTCAGCGAGGGGTGGCAACTGCTCCCGGAACAGAATCCGGGCGTACGCTTCCGTCTGGAGCAGCCCCGGGACCAGCCGAGACTCGTACGTGTACAGACTGATGGCGGACTTCTCCAGGCGGGCCCACTTGCGGAACCACGTAGCCAGCCCGTCCTGCCGGTTGAGGTACTGAGCAGAATTACGCAGCGCCCCCGTGTTACCCAGCACAGGCTCCGCCCGCTCGACGAAGTCGGGGTCGGGCATACGGCGCCCCAACTCCACCGACGCAACCGTGTGTTTGGAGTAACCGACCAGGACGGCGAACTGGGCGCGGCTGAGGCCGGCGTGTTCGCGCAGGGCCTGGACGACCGCCCCGAAGGTCTTCAGACTGTCGGAGGGACCGGGCTCCCCGTCTCGCCCTTGTCCCGGGGACTTCTCGCGCGCACGTGCCATCGGCGGCCGCCTCTCGGTGAACAGTTCGCCCCGCGTTCGCAACTCACCCAGCGTTACGGATGGACGTGCGTACCGTCTACAGGACGTGCGCGTACGCTCGCGGAGCGTACACAGGGGATGGGTGGCGGAGGGGGTCGCGGGCGGGCCACGCTGGCGCCATGCACCTCGAAACAGAACCCGGCGCTGCCCAACTGCCGGTTACCGTACGTGTGTTCAGGAAGCGGTTCGCGTCGACGCGGCGGGCGGCGGGACTGGCGCAGGGCCAGTTGGACGCGTGGGGCGTGCCGCACGGGAGCGAGGCGTCGGACACGGCGGCGCTCTTGGTGGCGGAGCTGACGGCGAACGCGGTGCTGCACGCGTACGTGTCGGGCCGGGGCTTCGAGTTGGGGCTGCTGCTGCGGGAGGACGGCGTACTACGCATCGAGGTGACGGACACGAGGGCGGACAGGCCGTTGCCGGTGGTGGCACAGGTCGCCCCCGAGGACGCGGAGTCGGGCCGGGGCCTGCTCCTGATCCAGACGCTGGCAGACCACTGGGGCACGACGGAGGGCCCACCCCCGCAGAAAACGGTATGGGCACAGCTGGCCATGCTCTCCACGGCCGGATCGGATTGTCGGCCGACGCGCCCGCAGGTGGGCACGCACCCCCGCCAGTAGGCTTGGCCGACCCGCCCGGCGAGCTTCCGGAGACCGTATGTTGACCCGCCTCGAAGTCCACGGGTTCAAGAACCTCCTGGACCTGTCCATCGACTTCGGCCCCTTCACCTGCATCGCGGGGGAGAACGGCACGGGCAAGTCGAATGTCTTCGACGCCATCCAGTTCCTCTCGCTGCTCGCCGACCAGTCGATGATGGAGGCGGCGCAGGAGGTCCGTGGCGTATATGGCGAGCGGCACGGGGACCCGCGTGACCTTTTCTGGAAGGGCTTCGCCCCCGGCAGTCACCGGATGAGGTTCGCCGCTGAAATGGTGGTTCCGCTGCGCACGGAGGACGACTTCGGGCGGGCGGCGGAGGCCACCACCACCTTCCTGCGCTATGAACTGGAAGTCGGGTACCAGGAGCCGTCCGGGCTCGACCGCTTCGGCCGCCTGACCCTCCTCCACGAAACCCTCGGGCACATCACGAAGGGCAAGGCGCCGCGGCACCTCCTGTTCCCCCACAGTGCGAAGAACTTCCGCAACAACGTCATTCAGGGCCACCGCAGCGGCGCACCTTTCATTTCGACGACGACCGAGTCCGGCGAGTCCATCGTCAAGATCCACCAGGACGGTGGCAGCCGGGGACAGCCGAAGCCGGCTGCGGCGTCCAGGGCGCCCGCGACGGTCGTATCCACCATCACCAGCAGCGACGACCCGACCATCCTCGCGGCCCGCCGCGAAATGCAGTCCTGGCGGCGGCTCGCCCTGGAGCCGTCCGCCCTGCGCAGGTCCGACCGCTATGTCGACCCGCAGACGATGGGAGCCGACGGTTCCCATCTGCCCGCGACACTGTTCCGCGTCGCTCACGACACTCCCGGCGCGGACGCCGCCCAGGTGTACGCGAGGGTGGCCGGCCGCCTCTCGGACCTGACGGGGGTCCACATTCGCGATCTGGAGGTGGATCAGGACGAGGTGCGGCAACTTCTCACCGTCAATGTGCGGGAGGTGGCCGGCATGACGCTGCCCGCACGCAGCCTCTCCGAAGGGACTCTGCGCTTCCTGGCCCTGTGCGTCCTGCTGGAAGATCCTTCCGTGCGCGGCCTGATCTGCATGGAAGAACCCGAGAACGGCATTCATCCCGCGAACCTGAACGCCATGGTGGCTCTGGTCCAGGACTTGGCCGTCGACCCGTCGGACGAGCCCGGGACCGACAACCCCTCCCGGCAGGTACTGATCAACACCCACTCGCCCGGTGTGGTGCAGCTCGTCTCACCCGATGATCTCTTGTTCGCAGACACGGCCGTCTACAAGGCTGAGGATGGCTCGCTGAACCGGACGTTGCGGCTGCGTCCCCTCGCCGGTACCTGGCGGGCGGCACCCGCCGAGGGCGCGTTCGTGACCAAAGCCGACATTCTTCCGTATCTCACAACGCCGGCGGGGGCGCAGCTCACCCTGGGGTGGGGGGCGGCGTGACCCTTCGCGTTCTTTTCATCGGCGAGGGCAGCAGCGACAACGGTCTCGTTCCTCATGTCGAGTCCCTTGCGGTCCGCAAGGGACTGCGCGTCTCCGTCACCGTCCCCGATTTCGGCCTGCTTGCGTTGCCCACCGGCCACTCGGTTCCGGAAAAGCTCCTCGCGGCCCGTCGGCTCGGTGGCGATTACGACTTGGCCGTAGTGCAACGGGACGCCGGCCGGGGTCCCGCCCAGGATCGCCGGGACGAGATCCGGGCGGCGGTCAGCACCGAGTGGCCCGGGCTCCGCCACGTCGCGGTGGTGCCTGTTCGCATGCTCGAAGCCTGGTTGTTGCTCGACGAGGTTTGTCTGCGCCAGGTCGCCGAGAATCCTCGCGGCCGTGTCAGTCTCGATCTCCCCAGGGGCGTCGCGGCTGAGAAGACAGCCGACCCCAACAGCTGCTGAAGGATTCGCTCGCGCGGGCAAGCGAATACAAGGGGCGCCGCCTCGCCCAGTTCCAGAAGCGCTTCTCCCCGCACCGGCTGCGCCTGCTCGAACTCCTGGACCCGGAGGGCCCGGTGGCCTGCCTCCCCTCCTGGCAAGCCTTCGTGAACGATCTCGACACGGCGTTCAACGCGCTCGGTGGTCGCTGACCGGGGGTTCCTCCGGCCGCGGATCGTGCGTGGCCGCTCGCGCAGTTCCCCGCGCCCCCGGCGGGTCTTGTGCCGGCCCGCACGGGCATAGTCAGCCCGTCATGAGGGTCCCCCCCCCCGGCCCTTGAGGCCTTGGGGAAGATTGCGGACGAGGCCGTCCAGGCCCGAACGGGGTCTGGGGCGGAGCCCCAGGGCCTTTCGCCCCCGGAGGGTTTAGGGAAGGGGCGGGGAGGGGCCGGACCCCGAGGTCCGGGGCAGAGCCCCAGCGCGCCGCACCCCGGCCCGCCCGCCACACCCGGCTCAGCGCTCCACCGCACCCCGGCCCGGGCCGACAAGCACGCCCCGCCCCCCCACCCGCTACGCGTCCAGCGCGTTGCGCCACTCGGCGACGGCCGCCGAGGAGACCGGGGCGGACCAGCCGCCCGGGCGCGCCGCGCCGCCGATGTGCACCGCGTCGATCCCGGCCCCCAGCAACGCCGGCAGGTGTTCCAGCGCAAGCCCGCCGCCCACCAGCAGCCTCGGCTCATACCCGGGCTCGTCCCGCCGCCCCGCCTCGGCCACGAGGACACCGAGCCCGTCCTCGACCCCCGACGACGACCCCGCCGTGAGGTACGTGTCGAGTCCGGGCACCCCGGCCAGCTCCTTGCGCAGGGCGTCCCGGGACGCCGCCCGGTCGATGGCCCGGTGGAAGGTCCAGCGGCATCCCGACAGGGCGGAGGCGAGGGCCCGTACCGCCACCAGGTCGGGACCGCCGGTCTCGTCGAGGAAGCCCAGCACGAACTCCTCCGCGCCCTCACCCCGCAGCGCCTCCGCGTCCCGTACGAGCCGGTCGACGTCCCCCGCCGCGAACCCGTCCGCCGCGCGCAGCATCACCCGCAGCGGGATGTCGACGGCCGCGCGGATGGCCGCGAAGGTCTTGAGGGGCGGGGTCAGCCCGTCCGCCGCCATGTCGGTGACCAGCTCAAGCCGGTCCGCCCCGCCGGCCTGGGCCGCGACGGCGTCCTGCGCGTCGAGCGCGATCACCTCAAGCAGTGCGCGGTTGCTCATCTGACCCCATTCCTCCGTAACCCGGGCCCGGCTCGGCCCAAATAGGTCTAGTCCATTGACCAGCCTACGCGGCGAAATGCCCACGCGCGCGGACGGTAAACACGCGCCGGCCGGGACCTTCGCACGCCACCGCCTTGGTGCCGCGCACCCCGGACGGCGGGGGATCAGCGGATCCCCCTTGCGCCACATACACCCGGGGGGTATACCTGTGGTCACCGCGAAAGATACCCCCGAGGGGTATAATCGTCAGCGGCGCCCACACGAGACCGCACGAGACGCACCCCGCCCTCCGCCCAAGGAGACCGCACCCCATGACCCCCACCGGCACCAGCAGGAGCGCCAGCACCGGCGCCCAGACCGGCAGCAGCTCCGCCGTAGAACTCGTCATCGGCGGCATGACCTGCGCCTCGTGCGCGGCCAGGGTCGAGAAGAAGCTGAACCGCATGGACGGCGTTGAGGCCACGGTCAACTACGCCACCGAGAAGGCCAAGGTCACCTTCGCCCCGGCCGTCTCGGTGGCCGAGCTGATCGCCACCGTCGAGGCCACGGGCTACACCGCCGAAGAGCCGGCTCCCGCCCGGACCGGGACGCGGACCGGGACCGAGGCCGGGACGGAACCGGAGGCATCCGGCGCCGCCCCGGACGCCGAGCCGTCCGAAGGGCCGCACCCGCTGCGCACCCTGCGCCGCCGCCTCTTGACCGCGATCGTCCTCGCCGTCCCGGTGATCGCGATGTCCATGGTCCCGGCGTTGCAGTTCGCGTACTGGCAGTGGCTCTCGCTCGCCCTGACCGTGCCGGTCGTGACGTACGCCGCCTGGCCCTTTCACCGCGCCGCCTGGACCAACGCCCGGCACGGCGCGGCCACCATGGACACCCTGATCTCGGTCGGCACCTCGGCCGCGTTCCTGTGGTCCGTGTGGGCGCTGTGCTTCGGGACCGCCGGGATGATCGGCATGACGCACCCCTTCGAGCTGACCATCGGCCGCTCGGACGGCGCGGGCAACATCTATCTGGAAGCCTCGGCGGGAGTCACCGCGTTCCTCCTGGCGGGCCGCTACTTCGAGGCCCGCTCCAAGCGGAAGGCGGGCGCGGCCCTGCGCGCGCTGCTGGAACTCGGCGCCAAGAGCGTCACCGTGCTGCGCCCGGACGGCAGCGAACACACCGTCCCCACTGCGGAGTTGGCGGTGGGCGACCGCTTCCTGGTGCGGCCCGGCGAGAAGATCGCCACCGACGGCACGGTCGTGGAGGGCACGTCCGCCGTGGACGCCTCCATGCTCACCGGCGAGTCCGTACCCGTCGAGGTCGCCCCGGGCGACACCGTCACCGGCGCCACCCTCAACGCGGGCGGCCGGCTCGTCGTCGAGGCCACCCGGATCGGCGCGGACACCCAGCTCGCCCGGATGGCCCGGCTCGTGGAGGACGCCCAGAACGGCAAGGCCTCCGCCCAGCGCCTCGCCGACCGCATCTCGGCCGTCTTCGTGCCGGCCGTCATCCTGCTCGCCCTGGCCACGCTCGGCGCCTGGCTGGCCACCGGGTCTGGCATCACCGCCGCGTTCACCGCCGCGGTGGCCGTACTGATCATCGCCTGCCCCTGCGCCCTCGGCCTCGCCACGCCGACCGCGCTCATGGTGGGTACGGGCCGTGGCGCCCAGCTCGGCATCCTGATCAAGGGTCCGGAGGTCCTGGAGACCACGCGCGAGGTCGACACGATCGTCCTGGACAAGACCGGTACGGTCACCACGGGCCGCATGACGCTGCTCGCGACGCACACGGCCACCACCACCGAGGTTGCCGAAGTCCTGCGCCTGGCGGGCGCGTTGGAGCACGCCTCCGAGCACCCCATCGCGCGCGCGGTCGCCGAGGGGGCCGCGGCCGAGGTCGGGACCCTGCCCACGCCCGAGGACTTCGCGAACGTCGCGGGGCTCGGCGTGCGGGGCGTCGTCGAGGGCCACGCGGTCCTGGTGGGGCGCGAAAAGCTGCTGGCCCAGTGGTCCATCGGCCTCACCCCCGAGCTGAAGAAGGCCAAGGAGGAGGCCGAGACTGCGGGGCGCACTGTCATCGCGGTCGCGTGGGACGGCGAGGCACGCGCGGTCCTCGAAGTGGCCGACGCGGTGAAGGAGACCAGCCCGGAGGCGATCAGGCGACTGCGCGCCCTCGGCCTGACCCCGATCCTGCTGACCGGCGACAACCGGGCCGTCGCGGAGGCGGTCGCGGCCGAGGTCGGCATCGAGAAGGTGTACGCGGAGGTCATGCCCGAGGACAAGGTCGCCGTCATCAAGTCCCTTCAGGAGGAGGGGCGTTCGGTGGCCATGGTCGGCGACGGGGTCAACGACGCGGCCGCGCTGGCCCAGGCCGACCTGGGTCTCGCCATGGGCACGGGCACGGACGCCGCGATCGAGGCGGGGGACCTCACGCTCGTACGGGGCGACCTGCGCGCGGCGGCGGACGCGATCCGCCTCTCCCGCAAGACCCTGGGCACGATCAAGTCGAACCTGTTCTGGGCCTTCGCCTACAACGTGGCCGCGCTTCCGCTGGCCGCCTCGGGCCTCCTGAACCCGATGATCGCGGGCGCGGCGATGGCCTTCTCGTCGGTGTTCGTGGTGGCCAACTCCCTACGGTTGCGCGGCTTCAAGGCAACCTAGGCCGGCGCCCAGCGCCGACCCACGCGGGCAGCGTCAGCCCCCCGCCCGGCAACGAAGGACGAGCCGGCACTGGCCCACATGGGCAGCCAGCCTGTCCGGCAACGAAGGACGAGCCGGCGCCGCCTCACGCGGGCAGCGTCAGGCGGCCCGGCAACGGAGGACGAGCCCGGCGCCGGCCCACGCGGCCAGCGTCAGCCCCCCGCCCGCAACGGAGGACGAGCCGGCGCTGGCCCACATGGGCAGCCAGCCTGTCCGGCAACGAAGGACGTGCCGCCGCCGCCTCACGCGGGCAGCGTCAGCCCCCCGCCCGGCAACGAAGGACGAGCCGGCACTGGCCCACATGGGTAACCTCAGCCTGTCCGGCATTTGAGGACGAGCGCCCTTAAGGCGCGAACGGGGTCTGGGGCAGAGCCCCAGAAGCAGCCCCCCGAAGGGCCCCCTCCCTTGCCACCCCCGGAGGGTTTGGGGAAGGGGCGGGCAGGGGCATCCCCCGGGGCCTGGGGCGAAGCCCCAGCGACGCCCCATCCGCTTTCGGGTGCGGACCGCCCGTGGCTGGTCGCGCAGTTTCCCGCGCCCCTGAAAGGGCACCCAGCACCAACCGACCAAGCCCACCACCGCGCATCCACACCCAGCACCACGAGCCAAACCAACCACCGCGCACCCGCACCCAGCACCACGAGCCAAACCCGCCTCAGCGCATCCACACCCAGCGGCCGGCACCCGGCACCCGGCGGCCACGCCAACCCCGGCACCTCCCCGCTACCCTCAGCCGCATGCCCGACGCCCCCCTCCGCACCCGCTGGCACACCACCCTCCTGGCCGCCCGCCCCAAGGGCCCCGCCCCCGACCCCGCCCCCTACGCCGACAACCTCCTCACCCGCTGGGCGGAACCGCAGCGCCGCTACCACACCACCGCCCACCTCACCGCGGTCCTGGACCACATCGACGTACTGGAGCGGTACGCCGACGACCCCGACCTCGTACGCCTCGCCGCGTGGTTCCACGACGCCGTGTACCTGCCGGACCGTTCGGAGAACGAGGAACGTTCCGCCCGCCTCGCCGAACGCGCCCTGTCCGAGGCCGGGTTGACCCCGCAGGCGACGGCGGAGGTCGCGCGCCTGGTGCGGCTGACCGTCACCCACGCCCCCGAGGACGGCGACGCCAACGGCGCGGTCCTGTGCGACGCGGACCTCGCGATCCTGGCCGCCGCCCCACCGGCGTACGCCGCGTACGCCGCCGCCGTACGCGAGGAGTACGCGTTCGTGCCGGACGAGGCGTTCCGATCCGGCCGCGCGGCCGTACTGCGCCAACTGCTCGCCCTGCCAAGGCTGTTCCACACCCCGCACGGCGAACGCACCTGGCAGGGCCCGGCCCGGGCGAATCTGGAGGCGGAACTGGTCCTGCTCACCGCATAATCGGCGCGAGCCCACCCCTCGCCACGCGCCGACGGAAAGCAGGTACCCCGCGTGCTCACCGTGACAGTCACAGCCGAACGCGTCGTCCTCCACGAACTGACCCGCGCGTCGGCCGCGGAGCTCAGGGACGGCGGGACGGGCGGCTGGGAGTGGGCGCCGGGCGGCCCGGACGAGGGCAGCCGGTACGCCGCGGCGAAGATGGTGTCGGCGCTGGATGTCGGCCGGCACCGGACGGGCTGGGGCGCGTACGTCATAGTGCGCGCCCGGGACGGCCGGGCCATCGGCGGCATCGGCTTCCACGGCCCGCCGGAGGACGGCCGCGTCGAGATCGGGTACGACCTGGCGGAGTCGGTACGGGGCCATGGGTACGCCACCGAGTCCCTGCGCGCGCTGACCGCGTGGGCACTGGTCCAGCCGGACGTGGAGACGGTGTACGCCACGACGGACGAGGACAACGCGGCGTCGCAGCGCGTCCTGACCCGGGCGGGCTACCACCGCGTGGGCGACACCCCCCGCCCCATCGGCGGCCGCCCCGCCCAACACCTCTACGAAACAGGTTGAGCCCCCGGCCCGGGTCGGCACCAGCCCCGCCAGGGGCGCGGGGAACTGCGCGCCCAGCCACCCAGGCGCGGGGAACTGTGCGCCCAGCCACCCACGACCCGCACGTGCAAGCCGGGCCGCCGGGGCTCCGCCCCAGACCCCGGGACGCCCCTCCCCGCCCCTTCCCCAAACCCTCCGGGGGTAGAAAAAAAGCCCCCGGGGCTCCGCCCCAGACCCCGTCCGGGCCCAAAGGGCCCTCGTCCTCAATCTCCCCCAAGGCCTTAAGCGCCAGGAGGAACCCCCATTACGGGCTGACCATGCTCGCGCGACCCAGGACCGGATACGCAGGGGCGCAGGGAACTGCGCGACCAGCCGACCCCGTCCCGCAGACGCAAACGAACCAAGGGGCGCGAGGAACTGCGCGAAAAGCGACCCCGTCCCGCAGACGCAAACGGGCTCAGGGGCGCGGGGAACTGCGCGAAAAGCCGACGCCGGGCCGCCGGCACACCCGGGCCCCCCGCAACCCGGGGAATACCACCCCGCCCCACCCCGTTGGCACCGGATATGCCCGCCGAGCCCACACCCAAGCCCGCGCCCGCACCCACCCCACGCAGCACCCCGCGCAGCACCCCGCACCCCACCCCCCTGCCCCCCGCCCAAGGGGCCCGCATGCCCCTAGCCGTCTACATCCTCGGCCTCTCCGTCTTCGCACTCGGCACGAGCGAATTCATGCTCACCGGCCTGCTCCCGTCCATCGCCGACGACATGGACGTGTCCATCCCCCAGGCCGGCCTCCTCATATCCGCCTTCGCCATCGGCATGGTCGTGGGCGCCCCACTCCTCGCCGTGGCCACCCTGCGCCTGCCCCGCCGCACCACCCTGGTCGCCCTGATCACCACGTTCGGCCTGGGCCAGGTCGCCGGCGCGCTGGCCCCGAACTACGCCCTGCTCTTCGCCTCGCGCATCGTGTCCGCCCTGGCCTGCGCCGGGTTCTGGGCGGTCGGCGCCGCCGTCGCCATCGCGATGGTGCCGGCGAACGCGCGGGCCCGCGCGATGGCCGTCATGATCGGCGGCCTGTCCATCGCCAACGTCCTCGGCGTACCGCTCGGCGCCCTGCTCGGTGACGGCCTCGGCTGGCGCTCGGCGTTCTGGGCGGTGGGCGCGGCCTCCGCGATCGCCCTCGTCGGCATCCTGACCCGCATCCCGCGCATCCCGCTCCCCGCCGAGAAGCCGCAGCTCGGCCGGGAACTGCGGATCTACCGTGACCCGCAGGTGCTGTTCTCGATGGCGATCACCGCGCTCGCGGCGGGTGGCGTGTTCTGCGCGTTCAGCTACCTCAAGCCGCTGCTCACGGACGTGGCCCACGTGGACGCCGGCTGGGTCCCGGCCGTGCTGGGCCTGTTCGGCGTGGGCGCGCTCATCGGCACGACCATCGGCGGCCGGGTCGCCGACGCGCACCTCTTCGGCGTGCTGCTCAGCGGCATCACCGCCTCGACCGTGTTCCTGGTCGCGCTGGCCCTGTTCGCCTCGACCCCGGCGGTCGCGATCACCCTGTCGTTCCTGCTGGGCTGCTCGGCGTTCTTCACCGCGCCCGCGCTCAACGCCCGGATCTTCAACGTGGGCGGCGCGGCCCCGACGCTGGCCGGCGCGACGACGACGTCCTCGTTCAACCTGGGCAACACCGCGGGGCCCTGGCTCGGCGGCGTGGTGATCAGCGCAAACCTCGGGTACGCCGCAACGGCGTGGGCCGGCGCCGCGATGACCGTCACGGCCCTGGCCCTGGTCGCGGCCTCCCTGCGCCTGCACAAGTCGCACTCACGCGTGGTGGCCCGCTCATCGGATGCCCGCTCCTCGCAGGCCCGCTCATCGGACCTGACCTCGGCGGCCACCGCGTCGCCCGTGGACGTGTGAGGCCGTACGTAGGCCGTACGTGGGCCGTACGTGGGCCGTACGTGGGCCGTACGTAGGCCGTACGTGGGCCGTACGTAGGCCATACAGAGCCCCACGCCCATCCGCCCCGCACGCGTCCATCCGCCCCGCACGGCAAAGCGCCCCACACCCGTCCTCGGGTGCGGGGCGCTTCCGCGTCGTCCGGCCACCAGGGCCGGGGTCGGCGATCAGGCGGGGGTGACGTTCTCCGCCTGCGGGCCCTTCGGGCCCTGGGTCACGTCGAAGTTGACCTGCTGGTTCTCCTGGAGCTCACGGAAGCCGGTGGAGTTGATCGCGGAGTAGTGGACGAAGACGTCCGGGCCACCGCCGTCCTGCGCGATGAAACCGAAGCCCTTTTCGGCGTTGAACCACTTCACGGTGCCGGTTGCCATGTGTTTCCCCTGTCGAGGATCGCGGGGTACTGGCTTGTCAGTACCCCTGGGTGAGGTGATCGCCCTGGTCCTCGGACATTGCTGCACAGCAAACGCCCACGGCGTAAACCGCGGGCGTTGAGACTTCGGAACCACGACTACTGGCAAGGAAGTTAGCCGATCCGCGATCGTCTGGCTACGGGCCGCAGCCGAACCGGGGACAAGTTCCGGCCAAGCAGGTGTTTCCGGGGCTCCTTCCGGGGGCGTCACCGGCGCGTTCCCTGGGCCACCGGCGCGTTCCCCGGGCCACCAGAACGGTGTCAGGCAGGCCGCCCCTTGGGCCGCCGCAGCCCCGCCCCCGTCAGACGGCGTACGAGCTCCTTCGAACCGACCTCCACCGCCCCCGCCCGCACCGCGTCCTCGTACCGATGGGACGGCACGTCGTAGTGATCGCGTTCGAAGGCGCGCGGCGGGCAGCCGATGGACGCGGCGAAGGCGTGCAGCTCCTCGTACGAGGCGTCGCTGACCAGATGCGACCACATGCGGCCGTGTCCGGGCCAGGTCGGCGGGTCGATGTACAGCGTCATCCGCCGAGCCCGCCCGAGGCCCCCCGGCCGAGCGCCCCGACCGGCGCGACCACGACGCCCGCCTTGCCGCAGACCCAGTGCGGATCGGGCCCGAGCTCCGGCTCCACGTCGAGTGCGTGCGGATCGCCCACGTCGCACACCGGGCACAGCGGCCAGCGACCGTACCGCTCAAGGAGCGCGTCCTGGACGTCCTGGGCGACGAGCCCGGCGACGTACTCCGTGCCCTCGGGCCACTGCTCGACCCACCAGCGCCGGTGGGTCACCGCGTCCTCGACCAGGGAGACGACGTCCGCGTGCGCCACGTCGCGCGCCGCCAGATCGGCGAGGACCAGGGCGCGTGCGGCATGCAGGGCTTGCTCGAGGGGTTGTACGTCGTCCATGCCCTCCATTGTCCCCCGAGCCGCCCCACGCGGTAGCGGACCGGGCCGGCCCCCGCTCGCGGCCCCGATCACAGCCCCCGCAGCCCCCGATCGCGCCCCCCGTCGCGGCCCCCGCTCACAGCCCCCGGAGGGGTTGACCGGAGAACACTCCGAAAATATCTTTCAAGCGTGACCCGAGACGTGAAGGAAAGTTTCAGCGAGGGCTCACCCCCCGCGCCGGCGGCCCTCGCCGCCAAGGTGCGCACACTCGCGCCGTCCATGACCCGCTCCATGCAGCGGGTCGCGGAGGCCGTCGCCGGCGACCCGGCCGGCTGCGCGGCCCTCACCGTCACGGGCCTGGCCGCCCTCACCGGCACCAGCGAGGCCACCGTCGTCCGCACCGCCCGCATCCTGGGCTACCCCGGCTACCGCGACCTGCGCCTGGCGCTGGCCGGCCTCGCCGCCCAGCAGCAGTCGGGCCGGGCCCCCTCGGTGACCGCCGACATAGCGGTGGACGACCCGATCGCGGACGTCGTCGCGAAACTGGCCTACGACGAGCAGCAGACCCTGGCCGACACGGCGGCCGCCCTCGACACCACCCAACTGGGCGCCGCAGTCGGCGCGTTGGCGGCCGCGCGGCGCATCGACGTGTACGGCGTGGGAGCGTCCTGCCTGGTGGGCCAGGACCTGGCGCAGAAGCTGCTGCGGATCGGGCTCATCGCCCACGCCCACACCGACCCGCACCTGGCCGTCACCAACGCGGTGCAGCTGCGCTCGGGCGACGCGGCGGTGGCGATCACCCACTCCGGCTCGACGGGCGACGTCATCGAGCCGCTGCGGGTGGCCTTCGACCACGGCGCGACCACGATCGCGATCACCGGCCGCCCCGACGGCCCGGTCTCGCAGTACGCCGATCACGTCCTGACCACGTCCACGGCCCGCGAGAGCGAGCTGCGCCCGGCCGCGATGTCGTCCCGTACGAGCCAACTCCTGGTCGTGGACTGCCTGTTCATCGGCGTTGCCCAGCGCACGTACGAGACGGCGGCCCCCGCGCTCGCAGCCTCGTACGAGGCCCTGGCCCACCGCCACACCCCCCGGGACCGCACACGCTGACCCCGGCCCCCCAGGCACCCGTACGGCCCCGCACACGGGCTCAGGGCCCCGCACACGAGAAAGAGCCGCAGCCACGATGACCACCCAGAACCAGGCCAAGGACCAGAGCCAGGATCACGGAAGCGGAAGCGGAAGCGGAAGCAGCCAGGACCACAGCGGTGACCGCAGCCAGGACCACGGAAGCGGGCGCAGCCAGGACCACGGCCAGACCTACTCCGATCTCAGGGCCCAGCTGGCGGGCCTCACCACGGAGGCGTTCCGGCCGGAACTCGCGGAGATCGACCGGCTGCCGACCGCCGAGATCGCCCGGATCATGAACGGGGAGGACGCCACCGTCCCCGCCGCCGTGGCCGACCGCCTCCCGGCCATCGCGGCCGCGATCGACGCGACGGCGGAGCGGATGGCGCGCGGGGGCCGCCTGATCTACGCGGGCGCGGGCACGGCCGGGCGGCTCGGCGTACTGGACGCGAGCGAGTGCCCGCCGACGTTCAACACCGACCCGTCGCAGGTGGTGGGGCTGATCGCGGGCGGTCCATCGGCGATGGTGAAGGCGGTCGAAGGGGCGGAGGACTCACGGCAGTTGGCGGCGGAGGACCTGGCGGCGCTCCACCTCACCGGCGCGGACACGGTGGTCGGCATCTCGGCCTCGGGCCGCACGCCGTACGCGATCGGCGCGGTGGAGCACGCCAGGCGCGGGGGGGCCCTGACGATCGGCCTGTCGTGCAACGCGGACAGCGAGCTGGCGGGGGCGGCCGAGCACGGCATCGAGGTCGTGGTGGGCCCGGAACTCCTCACCGGCTCCACCCGCCTGAAGTCGGGCACGGCCCAGAAGCTGGTCCTCAACATGATCTCGACGATCACGATGATCCGCCTGGGCAAGACGTACGGAAACCTGATGGTCGACGTACGCGCCTCCAACGAGAAACTCCGCGCCCGCTCCCGCCACATCGTGTCCCTGGCGACGGGCGCGAGCGACCCGGAGATCGAGGCGGCCCTGGCGGCGACGGACGGCGAGGTGAAGAACGCGATCCTGGTCATCCTGGGCGGAGTGGAGGCGGCGACGGCCGCCAAACTCCTCGCGGAATCAGGCGGCCACCTCCGCGCGGCGCTAGCCGCGAACAACTGACACGGGTTCGCCGAGCCCTGGCCCACCTCCCAACGTCCAGCTCCCAGCGTCCAGAGCCCGGTGGCCTGCCCCCGCACCCACCGCGCGAACGCCCGCCCGGACGACACCGTCCAGACCCCGTCCAGAACTCAACCCCGAGCGCCCCCACCCCTCCCAGTCCTCCCACTCTTGCGCCCCCCGGCCCATACCCGGGCCGGGGCCCCTCTGCCTGACGTCGTACGGGGCGGCGAGGGGCCATATGGCGGCCTGACTTCGACGAAGAACCTACGAAGGCGGCAACCCCCCTCCCCCGTCCGTACGTCCACGACAACTTCCGGTCTGCCCCCACCCCGCCACCCGGCGCGCCCGCGACCCGACCCAGCCGGGGCCGGCGGAGTGGGAGCCCATTGCTGTGGCCCGGGCCAAGACGCCACCAGCTAGGTCTTTACCGACCGGAGTCGAGCGGCGCCTGGAACTCCTCCACCACACCCCGCAACCGCCACGGCGGATCCTTGAGGAACATGGCGCACATCTCGGCGACCGGCACCACCGCCGGGAGGTAGTCGTCGTCCTCGTACAGGTCCTCGTGGTGCGGGTCCTCCATCGGGTCCCCCGGTACGCCGACGAAAGGACCTTCCCACGCCGTGAAGTCCGCAGCCGGGTTCACCTTCCACACCGCCCCCGCCGCCCGCACGCACACCTCACCGAGGTACCACGCGGGCGCGGTCACCCGGGGCGTGTGCCGCACCGCCCGCACCTCTTCCCACTCCGCGCCGGCGAAGTCCCCCCGCACCGCCGCCTCAAGCGCGTCGATCGAGGCCACCGAGAAGTCCCACTTGCCCGGGTGCGACGCCGCCCACGCCCCGAACGCCGCTTCCTGCTCCGCCAGCCACGCGCTCAGTCGAGGATGCTCCGTCCACGACGGAAGACGCCGCTCATGGCTCACCTCACGCCTGTCGCCCATGCCGCCGAGCGTACGAGACTCGGCCCGTCAGACGTGCTGGTGACCGGCACAGCCACACGCGCAGGTGCCACCACCCGACGCGTCCGCCTCCGGCCCGTACGTCTTCGCGAGTACCGCGACGAGCCGCAGCGCCATGTCCAGGTTGCAGCGCCCGAGGTCCACCAGCGGATAGAGCACATGCCCCGCACACGTCAGCGGGTCGATCCGCAACGACGGCAGCACCACGCCGACCCGCGCCAGCCCCTCCCGCAACTGCTCGACGGCATCCTCCGTCGCCCGCACCCTCTCCTCAGCCGTCAGTGCCATGTCCTCGCGTCCTTCCCTGCGTTACGTACCGACTGTGCCGTTCCCCTCACCCAGAGTGTCCGCCCGGAGCTACCCTGACTACCGTCGGCGATCCAACAACCCCGCGTGTCCCAGAGGGAGTTGCGCATGCCCGCACCGAAGGACCTCGACCCCTCCGCCTCCCCCCGCGCCCTCCTCGGCGCCGAGCTCCGCCACGCCCGCGAAAAGGCGGGCCTCAGCCAGGAGGCCCTGGGCGCCCCCCTCTTCGTCTCCTCGTCCTTCATCGGCCAACTCGAAGCGGGCATCCGCCGCATGCACCTGGAGTACGCCCGCCAGTTCGACAAGATCCTCGGCACGGACGGCTTCTTCACGCGCAACTGCGTCGCGGCGGCGGAGTCCAAGTACCCGGACCACTTCGCCGAGGCGGCGGAGGCGGAGGCGATCGCGACGACGATCCGGGAGTACGCGCCGCTACTCATCCCGGGCCTGTTGCAGACGGAGGCGTACGCACGCGCCGTGTGCCGCGCGTACCAGCCAACGGCCCCCGACTCCGCTATCGAGGACGTGGTGACCGGCCGTCTTGAGCGTGCGCGACTCCTCGGCAGTCCAACAACTCCTCTTGTCTGGGCAGTGCTTGACGAGGCCGTACTGCGTCGAGAGGCAGGAGGCCGGGCGGTGATGGCAGAGGCCCTTGCACATGTCGCGTCGCTCGGCTTTCGACACCGGATCATCGTGCAAGTGTTGCCGTTTGCGGCCGGAGCCCACGCGGCGCTGGACGGAGGCCTCAAGCTCATGGCTTTCGCCGATGCGCCGCCGCTCGCGTACGTCGATGGCCTTGGAACTGGCTGGTTGCTGGACGATGCCGCCACGGTCGCGCGCCATGAACTGACATACGATTTGATCCGGGCCAGCGCACTCTCACCCCAACAATCCCTGGCCTTGATCGAATCAGTGGCGGAGGATTACGCCCATGAGGATCAGCCCTAAGTACGACTTGAGCAAGGCCAGTTGGCATAAGTCCAGCTACAGCGGCGGGGACGGCGGCAACTGCCTCGAAATCGCCCGCTGGCAGAAGTCGAGCTACAGCGGCGGGGAGGGCGGCGACTGCCTGGAGGTCGCGCGCTGGCGCACGTCCACCCACAGCGACGGCAGCGGCGGCAACTGCCTGGAGGTGGCGGACGACTTCCCCGGCATCGTCCCCGTCCGGGACTCGAAGTCCGCCCCGCACGGCCCGGCGCTCGTGTTCCGAGCGGCGGCGTGGTCGGCGTTCGTCGCCGGGGTGAAGGAGTCCAACAAAACGAGCTGACGCACCCATTCGGGCGCTACGAGCCGGCCGGCGTTGTTGACGGGGCCGGCTCGTGGCGTACGCGGCGAAGCTCACGCGTCGAGCTTCGAGCGGTGCTTGAAATCGAATGGGAGTGGGTCTCAACCCACCCGCCCACCCCGCCAGTTGGGCGGAAACGAACCCGCCGGACACTTTCCGCGTTCGGCTTGCCACAGAGGGTGACTAGCCTTTAGCGTCCAGACAGCAACAGGACCCAGGACACCAATCAGCCCCCGCCAGGTGCACCAACACCTGCGGGGGCCTGACCACCAAGATCAACCACACGTTAAGGAAACACTGATCCGATGGCTGACAGCCACTTTAGTGCCGCACCCGCCGCAGCGCACCCCGACCACCACCCGATGGCCAATCCGGGCTACGGAAAGCGTTCGACGCCGGACCAACCGCCGCCCACCGCGTACGACTTCGCGCCCCGAGAGGCGGCGGTGGCGGGCTACCTGGACCGGCTCCCGGACGGCGCGGACATCTCCGTGAAAACGCTGGCGAAGGTGCTGCCGTACGGGCAGTGCGCGTTACGTACCGCACTCCAACGCCTCGTAAGTGCCGGCCACTTGAGACGCGGACGCGAGCATCTGCGCGGCTCGGACAGCGCGCGGTGGGTGACCAGGACGTGGTTCTCGCGAACGCCGCGGGAAGACGCGTGGTGGGCGGAATTCACCCGTGGGGGCGTCAACGAGGCGACTCCGGCACCGCCACGGCCACCCGGGCCGGCCGCGTCGGCGCCGCAACAGCCTACGCGCAGCAGGGCGTTCATACTCCTGGCCGCGCTGGGACGTACCGCGCCGGCGCTGTCCCTGTCGGCGCGGGACTGCACGGAACTGGAACCGTTGGCGGCGGCGTGGTTCGAGCGCGGCGCGACGGAGCAGGACATCCTGCGCGCCCTGACCTCGGGCCTGCCGGTCCCGGTCCACAGCCCGGCCGGCCTCACCCGTACTCGCCTCCTCGCCAAACTCCCCCCGGACCAGCCCCCGCCCCCGACGCGCCCAGCCCTACGCATCCTGGAATGCGCGAAGTGCGGCGCCCCGGGCCTCCCAGAAGCCCTCCCAGGCGGCACCTGCGCCCCCTGCCAGGGCAAACCCCGACCCCACCCCCCAACCCTCCCCCCGGGAGAAGTCCGCTCCCACGCGGCCAGGGCCCGAGCCGCAGCAACCGCCCCCCGCCCCAGCCCCCGCCCCACGAAGACCCCCGCATGACCGCGCGTCCCACCCCGGCCTACTTGGTGCAGCCGTATTTCCTTGCCTCACGCGGCACCAGGTCTTCAACGAACACCTGAATCTTTCTGAGATTGTCAGGGGCGTGCTCCACAGGGCTTCCCGTGGCATCGACAGAGACGCTTAGATAAGAATTCGGGACATCGCAAGACGCGTAGACAAGGGCACCATTGGTACCTACGTAGGTTTCACCGGGGAACGTCGCCGTTATTTTACCGGCATTTTTGACGTTGACCCTCAGAACGGTCAGGTCGACCGGCTCCGGAACTCGGTCCTTGAAGTACTGCACGTTGGCAGACAGCACGTGCTTCTTGTCGACACTGATACTGCACGACATGCCAGCGGTCGCCTGAAAGGCGGCGCTCCAGTTCTTCAGTGATCCATCGTTCGGCAAGAACGGTTTCAGGCTTTCGCCCTTCACCGGAACGCCACAGAACTCCGTGGGTACGACGACGCCTTTAGTAGCACATCCGCCGACGCACAACGCAAGGGCCAAGATAGGAACGGTAACTGCCATCCGCGTCCGCATCCCCACCACCATGCCCATCATTGCGCCCCGGCCAGACCGCGGGCACTGACGTTTCCGTCATTGGCCCATCCGGCGATCTGCTTGTATATGCCGTCACCCTCGCGTGCGGAGTACCCCGGATGAGAATCAGCCCAGCTCGCATTGGCCGCATACCACTGATCAGCGAGCGCATTGAGCTCGCCCCGCCGGTGATCATAGGTCGCCTGGCTGTCGCCAGTAAGTTTTTCCGCCTGCCGGTGCTGCTCATCCATGATCCAGGCCGTCGTCACGGCATCGACTCCTCGCTGTGCCGCGTCCCCTATGCCGGGGATGAGCGTGACGGGTGCGCCCAATGTGTGGTAGCTCCACGTCTTGTCCCATGTGAAGTCATGCTGATCGCCCTTCAAAGCCAGATACCGGGCCTGCTCCATGAAGCCGACTGCGTATCCGGCAGAGCTCAAGGTATCCTCCGGATTGCGACTCACGTCGTAAAAGCCAGCAACCATGGAATGGTGCATGCCCTCGGTGAGCATCCCGTAGGAGTGCTCACTTCTTGAGACCTGCTTGGTCACTTCCAGTACCTGATGCTGGTCCAAGCCTGCATAGTGCTGGTTGACCCGGCCCATCGCCCCATACACCTCATGCCCGTGATTGCTCATGGCCGTGGCCATGCTGTCGCGCAACGCGGCCGGCATGTCATCGCCCTGCTGCGCCAGAACGTCAAGCGCACGATTGAACACACGGTCATTGGCCTCCGAGTGCGACGTCGGACTGAGGTGCGGCCCCCGAGAGGGATCCGTACCCGTCGCCGCCGCGGTCAGCGCCGCGCTCAATCCGTTCCGGTCGTCGCCGTCGAGAACTCTCCCCGCGTCGTACTCGACATTCCCACCCGGACCGCCCCAGCGCGTGGTGTTGGCAACGTTCCAGTCGCGGCTGCCGTCACCGTGACCCAACAAGTAATCGAAGCGCTCTTTGCCGGCCGGCGTGCCGGGGTCAAGGTAATGGGCAGCCCCGGTCGGGTTCCGGGACATCACACCGAGCGTGGCATCAACAGGATCGTTGGCGAACCAGCCCCCACCGCTCTTTCTGTCGAACTTCCCGTACAGATTCCAAATATGCGCACCCTTCTTCTCCGCCGATATCATGTCATCGGTCATGTCCGATACGAACTGCGGCGAGAATCCCCCGTGGCCCTGCTGCATCAATGTGGCCAGGGTCTGATAACCCCGCACCTGCTGATCGTGCCCCTTGGCGCCTGTGGCGGTCTGGTCCGTGGCCACTTCCAAGTCGTACTTTTTGACGCCGAGTTCCCGTAACGCATTCCGCCAACGGGTGTAGAAGTCCGGACTTGTCTGCCGCTTGCCGTCCTCGGCGAGCATTCAGTCGTATTCAGGCGTCCCGAAGGGGATCTGCCGGTCCTGACTGTCCACGAAGTACTCGGGAACCTTCATGGCCGATGACAAGGAGTCGGAAAGACCACCCGCGATCTTCAGGAAGGCGTCCTTGTTCTTGGTGTCGTCGAAGTACGCCAAGTCGTCGATCTTGTTGGACAGTTTCAACAACTTGTCCGGGCCGAGCGAGTCGAGCAGGGTCTGGCTGAAGACCTGGTCGCTGGAGTTGTCCCGCATGAGGCGCTGCCACTCGTCCAGGTCTTCCGGCTTCTGGCCCGCCAGCAGTTGGTCCGCATAGCGCTTGGCTTCTTGCGCCTCGTAAAGTTCGATGTCGCCCAGCGCGTCGCCGTTGAAGGGGCGGCCAAGACCCAGCACCTCATCCGGAATGCGCTGGAAAATGTCCTTGATACCCGCCGCTTCGTGCAGGGCCAGTCTTACGCCCTGATCCGCGTCGTCCACGGCTCGCACCGCGTCCGCGATGCTCTTCGTCCACTCCTCGGCCGCCGCATTGCCCTTTTTCACGGTCGCGTCGCAATCCGTCCTGAACGGACTCAACTGACCGACGTCGTAGACGGCCTGCCCCTGCGCGTTGATGTGCATTCCATTGTGCTGCGCCTGCTCGACCAGATCCTTCACCTGACCTATGAGCCGCACGAACTGCCCATGTGCGTCCAGCAGAATCGAACCGATGGCTCGCGACTCGACCTGTGCGTGGGCGAACTGCTTGCGCGTCGCGGCGAATCGCAGGGAGGCGGCTCCGGCGCTGACACCGACCCAGCCTCCGTCGTCCGCGACGCCTTGCACCTGCCCCTCGTACAAACTCTGCGGCCCGGTGAACATATCGGCCATGTCGTTCCAGGCCTGGGCGACATCAACCAGCGCACCGATTTTCGCGGTGGCAACGTCCTGATATGTAAACATTGCCCCCTCCTCCCGCCCCTGCTCGCTAGACGTCCCGCGCGGGGGCGGGCTCGGTCACGATGCCCGTCAGCCGGCCCTTCACCGCGTGATCGACTTCCTGGAAATCCTGTTTGGTCTGCTCCAGCGACGTCTGTTCACTGGCGAGGCGGCCCATCAGGTTGTCGACCTGCAATTCCCACTCACTTTGAACGTCCCCCAGAGCAGGACCGAACGCCCAGGCCGAAAAAGCCCGCGCCATCGCAGCGGAGGACTCAGCGGTGTGGTGGCCTGCCTTGGCCGTGTCGGGGCGTATCTGCTCATGCAGTGCCTTTGCCGCTGCGGCTTTCCCCGACCCGTTGGTCTTCAAGTCCACCGCACCGCGGGACGCGCCGCCCGCCGCGCCGCTGGGCACGCCGTCGAGACTCATACCGGCTTCGCGGCGCAGCAGTGCGTCGGACTTCAGCTGCTCCCATCGTCCCACGCCACCTCAGTACCTCCCCGTACGGTCTGGATGCTGCTGCTCCGGCCACCCCGGACCGGGCCCCCAACTACCGGGCGGGGCCGAGGCGATGACGGCCCGCTGCCGATTACGCCTACGCCAGGCCCAGACCCCGGCAAGGCCACCCACGACTCCCACCCCCGCCGCGATGCCGAGAGGAAGGAGCAAACTTGGCCGATTCCCGGCAGCCTTCTCCGCTCGGGGCGCGGCGTCCTTGGCCGGGGCGGGCGAGGGCGGCGCGGCCGACGCGGCCGACGCCGGAGGATCCGGCAACGGGTAGACATCCGCCGGACCCGGATCACCCGGATTCACCAGGGCCACGCGGGGGCGGACGATCCCGTACCCAATCGAATCGTTCCGCTTGGCCCCATCCGTGGGACCACCGATCGTGTTCAGCATGACCCGAAGAACCTGGTTGTTCGTCCACTCCGGATGCTTGGACCAGATCAGCGCGGCGGAGGCGGACGCTAGGGCGGTGGCGTCGCTGGTGCCGTGGGATCTGCACAGGCCAGTCTCGCTCTTGCAGGGGTGCACCATGTCGTCACCGGGCGCGGAAAGGTCTACCTGGCGGCCGTATTCTGATTCGTCGGTCTTGTGCAGGTTCCTTCCTACAGCCCCTACACCGATCACTCCAGGTGTCGCAGCGGGATACTCGACCGCGTTGTCCACATTGCCACTGTTCCCTACTGCCGCAAAGATCAGGGAGCCCTTGTCCGAGGCGTACTTCACTGCCTCGGTCAATTGGGGCGAGCCTTCGTCCACACCCATGGAGATATTGATGACTCTTGCGTGCTGGTCGGCTGCGTAGTGAATCGCCTGGGGAGCGACCGTGTTGAACTGCTTGTTACCTTCAGCCTGGTTGGCAGTGTCAGTTGCTTTAGGCATGCGGACAGGGAGGATCTTCACACCTGGGGCGAGGCCGAATGCGCCGTCGCCGCCCCCGCTGGTCCCCGTTCCAGCGATGAGACCCGCAATGCCGGTGCCGTGGCCCAGATAGTCGGTGTGTTCATCCCCCGGCTGGCCCTGTGCGAAGTCCTTACCTCGTAGGACTTGCCCTGTCAGGTCGGGGTTGCTCGGGTCGACGCCTGTGTCGATCACTGCGATGGTGATGCCTTTGCCCGTGCTGGTCCGCCACATTTCGTCGGCCTTCATGGCGTCCAGGAACCACTGCTTCTCGCGCGTCGACTCCGCTCGGGCTGGCGCACCCGCAACCCCCACCAACAACAGGCCGCACAAAGCCGGTACCGCAGCGGACCTGCATCGGCGTCGAACACTGCTTCCGGGCATGAACTTTCCTCGCGCCTTTCGTGCGCTCATCAGTCGATGACCGGTGGCACAACGCGCGGGTCACCCTGCAACCACGTCTCATCGTCCTCGACGAGATAGCCGGGGACTCCCCCACCCGACTCGCGCTGGGGGCGCCCCTTTTTAGAGTTTCGGGGCGTCTGCGCACCATGGGCTGCGCCGCCCGGGTTTCCAGCCACCTGCCGTCCGCCCGAGATTCCTCCTCGTTCAGCACTTGCAGCGCTCGACACAGATCGGGCACCTGCGGATGGTCCCGCCTTCTGTGCGTTTCCACCACTCACGCCGCCGCGCGTAGGCAGCCCACCACGGCCGGGCATCGCTCCCGGCCGGCCCACCGTCTGTCCCGGCGAGCCCACCCCTGTGAACGGCCTGGACGCACCACGGCCTTCTGGCTCTCCCGTCCCAACGACGGTCCCCTTGAGAATGCCGCTATTGGAGCGACCCTGCGGAGCTGGGACGGGGCGGCCGCCCGTGATCCCGGGGCTCCCTTCAGGCATACGCACGGAACCCACCGTGCCCTTCCCCGGCCCGGTCGCAGATCGCCCTCCTGCTACTGGCCGTCCCGGACCAGCCGGGACCGCAGGCACGCTCAACCCTGCGCCGAATACCGGCGGTGGCACCCGTACTCCTGCCGTCGCACCTCCAGTAACCGATTCCGGCGGACTCCCAGCGGACCCTGGTGCATGGACAGGTGGCAACGTGGCGACCGAATCGACACCCATCTGTGTCGACGGCTGTGCATCCCGCAAATTTGGACGCTCAGGCTGGGTGAAGTGGGCCTGGCGTGTCGGATCGGGAGCAACAGGAGAAGCAGTTGGCATTCGCTCCCCGTTACCCGACGTGGCGTGGCTCGATGAAAAGGAACCCTGTCCCGTGCCCCTTGCGCGGTGCTCGGTCACCTCTGCGTATCGCGCGCCTTCGTCCGTTGGCGCAATCGCCTGCGGCGGTGGCGGAAACTTGGGTCGCTCCAACCCGTTCATTTGCGTCGACGCCTGCTCATACGCCTGGCCCAGCTTCCGCATCTGGGCCACCGCCTCCTGGCGGACCTTCTCCTTGTCCGCCTCCAGCGCCGCCAACTCCGACGCCGACTTACGGGCTATCGCCGACGCATCCGGATCATTGTGGGCAGAACGAGCCGCATCCAGATTCGCCTGCGCACTACCCGCATCACGAGGAATGGACGCCTGCGCCGACGCGATCGCGTTCGACGCATGACCCAGCCACGTCGCGGAACCCTCACTGAAGTCACCCAGACGCAACGTCGCGTTCGCCAGATCCGCGCTCCACGTCCGGAACGCGTCCGCCCCCGCCCCCTTCCACTCCACCCACTGAGGACGCACCTTCAAATCCTCCGCGATCGCACGGATCTCCTTGGCCGCCGCCGCAAGACGGTCAGCGGCGCCCCGCACCGTCCCACTGTTCGCCTGATCCAGCCACGCCAGCATCGCCTCGTGACTCATCCCCTCGAACGGCGTACCACCGCCCATCAGAACGCCCCTCCCGTATCGCCCGCCGACATTCCGGTCCGTACCCCGTCAAGGCGCCCGTGGCGGTCACGGCGGAGCAGTGCGTCGGACTCCAGCTGCTCCCCTTCGTCCCGCGCCACCTCAGTACCTCCTCGTACGGTCGTGGTGCTGCTGCTCCGGCCAGCCTGGCCCTGGTCCCCAACTGCCGCCGTATGGCATTTGGGCGGCGGCTCGACGGTTTCGGCGCGTGCGGAGGACGAACCAGAGGCCGAGGAGGGCGCCGACCAGCCCCAGGGCTCCGAGGCCCCACGGCAGCAGACGAGTTGGCTGGTTGCCCGCGGGCTTCTCCGCCGCCTTGGACGCGGCACGTCCCGGGGTCGGTTTCGCCGGCGCGGCCGACGCCCCGGACGCCGGGGGGTCCGGCAACGGGTACACGTCCGCCGGGCCCGGGTCGCCCGGATTCACCAGGGCCACGCGGGGGCGGACGATCCCGTACCCGATCGAATCGTTCCGCTTGGCCCCGTCCGTGGGACCACCGATCGTGTTCAACATGACCCGCAGAACCTGGTTGTTCGTCCACTCCGGATGCTTGGACCAAATCAGAGCGGCGGAGGCGGACGCGAGGGCGGTGGCGTCGCTGGTGCCGTGGGATGTGCATAGGCCGGTCTCACTTTTGCAGGCGTGCACCATGTCGTCACCGGGCGCAGCCACATCTACCTGGGGGCCGTACTCAGACTCCGACGTCTTGTGAAGGTCCTTGCCCACCGCCCCGACTCCGACGACACCCGGAGTGGCGGCTGGGTACTCAACCTCGTTGTCCACATTGGCGTAGTTGCCGACGGCTGCAAAGACCAACGATCCCTTGTCCAAGGCGTACTTTACGGCCGCCGTCAACATTGGAGAGCCTTCGGTGATCCCCGTTCCCAAGGAGATGTTGATGACCCGTGCGTGTTGGTCGGCCGCATAACGGATGGCCTGGGGAGCAATCGTGTTGAACTGCTTGTTTCCCTCGGCCTGGTTCGGGGCCTTGGTTGAATCGGGCATGCGGAGTGGCAGGATTTTCGTACCGGGGGCAAGGCCCAGAGCACCGTTTCCGCCATGCGCGGCTCCCGTCCCAGCGATCAACCCGGCCATGCTGGTCCCGTGGCCGTCATAGTCGTTGTGCGCGCCGCCCGACTGGTTCTGGGCGAAATCCTTGCCAGCCAGAACCTGCCCCGCCAGATCTTCATTGTCCGGATCCACGCCCGTGTCGATCACGGCAACAGTGATGCCTTTACCCGTGCTCGTACGCCACATCTCCTCCGCCTTCATGACGTCGAGATGCCACTGATCGTCGCGCGTCCGATTCGCCAGGGCAGGTGAAGCTGCGACGCCCACCAGCAGTAGGCCACAGAACGCCGATGTCGCAGCCGGCCCACACCTGCGCCGAACCTTGCTCGATGGCATGAGCTTCCCTCGCGCCTTCCTTGAACGCATCAGTCGATGACCGGCGGCACAACGCGAGGATCGTCCCGCAGCCACGTCTCATCGTCCTCAACGAGGTAACCGGGGCTACCCTCCCTCGCCTCGCGCCGCTCACGTCCCTTTTGAGGGCCCCGCGTCGCCCGTCCGCCATGGGTTCCGCCGCCAGCATTGCCAACGACCGGCCTCCCGCCGGAGACGCCTCCGCGTTCCGCGTCTGCGCCAGTGGATACAGAACGGGGACCGGCAGGCCGCCCCGACTGCTGCGCGCTTCCACCGCTCACCCCGCCGCGCGGAGGCATCGAACCACGCCCAGGCATCGCTCCCGGTCGGCCCGCTGCCTGACCCACCGGGCCTCCCCCCACGGCTGTCCTAGCCGCACCATGCCCGTTGGTGTCTTCCGCCCCGACGACGGTTCCCCTCGGGACGCTGCCATTTGGCCGGTTCGGGCTCGCTGGAACAGGGCGACCACCGACGATCCCGGGGCTGCTACCCGGTACGCGCGCGGCGCTCCCTTGCCTGGTCCGTGCCGGGGGGCCCTCTTCGGCGGTAACCCGTCCCGCGCCAAAGGGGCTTGTCGGCACGCTCAGTCCCCCGCCGAAAGCCGACGGCGGCAACCGCACTGCCGACGTCTCAGCCCCATGGGTCGCGCTCGGGCTCGGTCCGCTCCCCGGGGACGTCGGCGGCGGTGCTGTCTGTGGCAGCGTGGCCACCGAGTCGACGTCCAGCCGAGTCGGCTGTAGAGCACTCCCCAATGTGGGGTGCGCTGGCGAGGTGAGTTCCGAGTGCGTTCCCGGACTGGGACCTCCAGCAGCAGCATCGTGGACTTGAGCCGAATGCCTCGGGGAGTCGCCGCCGGACGATGAGCCTCCCTCAGCCGTACCCTCGGGGAACGCCCGCGTGCTTTCCGCATTGGACTTGCTCCCGATCACCGGCGCAATGGACGCCGGCGGTGGCGGAAACTTAGGTCGCTCCAACCCGTTCATCTGCGTCGACGCCTGCTCATACGCCTGGCCCAGCTTCCGCATCTGGGCCACCGCCTCCTGGCGGACCTTCTCCTTGTCCGCCTCCAGCGCCGCCAACTCCGACGCCGACTTACGGGCTATCGCCGACGCATCCGGATCATTGTGGGCAGAACGAGCCGCATCCAGATTCGCCTGCGCACTACCCGCATCACGAGGAATGGACGCCTGCGCCGACGCGATCGCGTTCGAGGCATGGCCCAGCCACGTCGCGGAACCCTCACTGAAGTCACCCAGACGCAGCGTCGCATTGGCCAGATCCGCGCTCCACGTCCGGAACGCGTCCGCCCCCGCCCCCTTCCACTCCACCCACTGAGGACGGACCTTCAAATCCTCCGCGATCGCACGGATCTCCTTGGCCGCCGCCGCAAGACGGTCAGCGGCGCCCCGCACCGTGCCGCTGTTCGCCTGGTCCAGCCACGCCAGCATCGCCTCGTGACTCATCCCCTCGAACGGCGTACCACCGCCCATCAGAACGCCCCTCCCGTGTCGCCGCCCGACGACTTCGGATCGCTCTTCGGCTTCGACTGCTCGGGGTGGTAGTCGCCCCCGTAGTGCTTCTTCGTTTCGACGCTGATCGCTGCCATCCGCTTGCGGACGTCCGCGTCGATGTTCTGGTAGCCCTGGTGCGAGGCGAGGACCGCGATGCCCATGCCCTCGATGGAGTCCGACAGCAGGCGGGACAGGGTTTCCAGCTCGGTGATCACTGTTGCGTACGAAGTGAACAGGCCGGCGGCCTCCGTCCACGCGCCCTCGCCGCCGCCGAACTGCTCGCGCACGAGGCGTTCTTGGCCGACCTTGCTCGGGTCGGCGGGCGAGCCCTTGAGGTTGCGGATCAGCTCGTCGACGCGTCGCTGGAACGTCGTGAAAGACGACAGTTCCGTGACCATGTCGTTCGCGGCCGCCTGCGCCACGCCGAGCACGTCGAAGGCCCAGGGCGGCGACTGTGACGCGCCCTTGTCCTTGTTTGATGCCATGACCATCTCCCCCGTACACCCCGTGCAAACCCCTGATCGCAGCGCAACTCTAACCAGGGCCCTTGCGGTTCACAGTTGGACCGTCGCTGAGAGCGACTGGAACTGGCCATCGGGGGAGCACAATGGGCGCGGAGCGGGCCTATTTGGCGGTCTTCAGCGTTATGCCGCCGTTGTCTGTTGTCAGGTTCAGGCGGTGGCCGGCGGCGGGGTCGTCCCGTATACCGAGGTGCTTGCTGCCGTTCTGGGTCTGGGCCACTACGTGGTACGGGGCGGGCGGGGCGGTCACGGTGATGCTGCCGTTGGCGGTCTGGGCCGTGACGTCCTGCGCGGTGTCGGGGGCGAGGGTGACCGAGCCGTTGGAGGCGTGCGCCGTGACCTTCTCGCCCTTGAGGCGCTTCGCTTCGATCGAGCCATTGGTGGTGCGCAGGTCGACCGGGCCTGTCGCGCCGTTCACCACGATCCGGCCGTCGGTGGCGGACACCTTCACCGCGCCGACCGTCGAGAAGTTCAGACCGCCCGCCGTGGTGGAGCCGGTGACCGGGATGCCGGCGGGGACGTCGACCGTGTAGTCCACCGAGCAGTGGCCCGGGCAGCCTCCGAGCACCAGGACGTTGTTCTCCACGCGGTATGTCGGGGTATCCGGCTTGGACTTGTCCCGGTAGGTGACCTCACGGTGCACCGTCGCGGCGGTCAGGTGCTGTTTGCCGCGGACCCGGAAGCCGTCCGACTTTCCCTCGATACGGACCGCGGTGACCGCGGTCTTGACGGTCGCGTCGTCCTTGAACGTCTTGTTCTCCATCGGCCCGCACGCGCCGAGCGCGCCCACCGCGAACACGGTGAGGGCCGCGGCCGCGCACGCGCGGGCCCGCCACCGGGAGGTGGAGGACTGGGCAGCAGCCGGCTTGGTGGTGGTGCTGGTGGTGGTGGACTCGGTGGTGGACTGGGTGGTGCTCATCGACTCTCCTGCGCGGACGCCCGTCGGGGCGGCCCCCGTGCCGGCCCCTCTGCCCGTCAAGCATGCCCGCCCCCCGTACCCCCGCACCATGGGGCCAGCACCCCTGCCGAAGTTCGGTTTCCCGTACCCCGGGCTCCGTGCCCCCGGGCTTCCCGCCCCCGGCCCCACCTGAAACGGCCGAGGGCGGCACCCCCGTGCTGGGAGTGCCGCCCTCGGCGTACAACGTGCGGCAGTGAACTGCCTGGAGCTACCGATCCGTTGGGATCAGAAGTCCATGTCACCGCCCGGCATGCCGCCCGGGGCACCGCCGGCGGCGGCCTTCTCCGGCTTGTCGGCGATGACGGCCTCGGTGGTGAGGAAGAGCGCCGCGATGGAGGCGGCGTTCTGGAGCGCGGAGCGCGTGACCTTCGCCGGGTCGATGATGCCCTCGGCGATCATGTCGACGTACTCACCGGTCGCGGCGTTCAGGCCGTGGCCGACGGGCAGGTTGCGCACCTTCTCGACGATGACGCCACCCTCGAGACCACCGTTGACGGCGATCTGCTTGAGCGGGGCCTCCAGGGCCAGCTTCACGGCCTTGGCGCCGGTCGCCTCGTCGCCCTCGAGCTCCAGCTTCTCGAACACCGCGGAGGCCTGGAGCAGGGCCACGCCACCACCGGCGACGATGCCCTCCTCGACGGCCGCCTTCGCGTTGCGAACGGCGTCCTCGATGCGGTGCTTGCGCTCCTTGAGCTCGACCTCGGTGGCCGCGCCCGCCTTGATGACGGCCACGCCGCCGGCGAGCTTGGCGAGGCGCTCCTGGAGCTTCTCGCGGTCGTAGTCCGAGTCGCTGTTCTCGATCTCGGCGCGGATCTGGTTGACGCGGCCCTGGACCTGGTCGCTGTCACCGGAGCCGTCGACGATGGTCGTCTCGTCCTTGGTGATGACGACCTTGCGGGCGCGGCCGAGCAGGTCGAGACCGGCGTTCTCCAGCTTGAGGCCGACCTCCTCGGAGATGACGGTGCCGCCCGTGAGGATGGCGATGTCACCGAGCATGGCCTTGCGGCGGTCGCCGAAGCCCGGGGCCTTGACGGCGACGGACTTGAAGGTGCCGCGGATCTTGTTGACGACCAGGGTCGACAGGGCCTCGCCCTCGACGTCCTCGGCGATGATCAGCAGGGGCTTGCCCGACTGCATGACCTTCTCGAGGAGCGGCAGCAGGTCCTTGACCGAGCTGATCTTCGAGTTGACGATCAGGATGTACGGGTCGTCGAGCGACGCCTCCATACGCTCCATGTCGGTGGCGAAGTACGCCGAGATGTAGCCCTTGTCGAAGCGCATGCCCTCGGTGAGCTCAAGCTCGAGCCCGAAGGTCTGCGACTCCTCGACGGTGATGACGCCTTCCTTGCCGACCTTGTCCATCGCCTCGGCGATGAGCTCGCCGATCTGGGTGTCGGCGGCGGAGATGGAGGCCGTCGAAGCGATCTGCTCCTTGGTCTCCACGTCCTTGGCCTGCTCCAGGAGGGCGGCGGAGACGGCCTCGACGGCCTTCTCGATGCCGCGCTTCAGGGCCATCGGGTTGGCGCCGGCGGCCACGTTGCGCAGACCCTCGCGCACCAGGGCCTGGGCGAGGACGGTCGCGGTGGTCGTTCCGTCACCGGCGACGTCGTCCGTCTTCTTGGCGACTTCCTTGACCAGCTCGGCGCCGATCTTCTCGTACGGGTCCTCGAGCTCGATCTCCTTGGCGATGGAAACACCATCGTTGGTGATCGTGGGGGCGCCCCACTTCTTCTCGAGGACGACGTTGCGGCCCTTGGGGCCGAGGGTGACCTTGACGGCGTCGGCGAGCTGGTTCATCCCGCGCTCGAGACCGCGCCGTGCCTCCTCGTCGAACGCGATGATCTTGGCCATGTGAAGTGGTCCTCCCGGACAGGGGTGGCGTTCTTCGTGGACCGTGTCGGTGCCCGCGACGGACGGCCTGCATCCCTTGTGGTTCCTTGCCCCACTCGGGTTGCGGGCCTCACTGACCCGATCCAAGTTCTGTCACTCTCACTGGGAGAGTGCTAAGCCCAATGATTAGCACTCGGCACCTGCGAGTGCAAGCGAGTCTCTTGAACCGGGGGGCGCCGCTTGCCGGGGTTGGCCGGTCCTCCGGGGTTGGGTGGGGGCTCTGCCCCCACGCCCCCGGCGCGTCTTCAGGCGCGGCCCGCCTGCGCAGTTCCCCGCGCCCCTGGCGTGCCGTTGCCCTGCGGGCCGTGCTCGCTTCTCGCGCAGTTCCCCGCGCCCCTGACTCCCGCTCACGCCTGCGGGCCGTGCCCGCCTCCCGCGCGGTTCCCCGCACCCCCCAAACCCGCTCACACCTGCGGGCCGTGCCCGCCTCCCGCGCAGTTCCCCGCACCCCTGAAGGGCTCGGTGGCGGGGAATGCGTGAAGGGGGCCGCCCGGTGGGTGGTCCCCTTCATGCGTTTGTGCGTCGGTGGCCGATCGCGTCTCTATCAGACGGCGAGCTTGACCATGTCCGCCTGCGGACCCTTCTGGCCCTGCGAGATCTCGAACTCGACTCGCTGACCTTCTTCAAGGGTGCGGTAACCGTCCATCTGGATCGCGCTGTAGTGGACGAAAACATCCGCACCACCGTCGACCGCGATGAAGCCGTACCCCTTCTCCGCGTTGAACCACTTGACGGTGCCCTGAGCCATGCCTAACTCCCCTATTACTGGCCCTTGCACGGGGCCGCACTTCGCGGACCCGGGTCAGACCTGCACCCTCCGACAGGAGAGGGTGTGCGCCGGAACGCGTCGACCGCGGCTGAATGTATCTGCCCAACTGCCCTCTGCAACAGGTCAATCGGACGAGAATTCCGGGCACGCATGGGGAGCGGAATGCCATTTATTCTGCATTCCGGGGCAAGTCGGGCCGGGCAAAGCGCACTTAAGGCGCAAATGGCTCACACACTTTGACCCCATGTTGTCGCGTTCTCATATGCGCGTGGCACTCGGAGCGAGGGGGTTTCCCCAACTGTACCCCGCTCAATCATGTTGAATTGCCCCCTCCGCTTCTCGTGCGGAGGGGGCAATTCCGAAAGTGGTGGGCGCGGTTCAGCCGCCGGCGACCGCGGGGATGATCGAGACGCCCGCGCCGTCCGGCGTCGCCGTCTCCAGGCCCTGCTCGAAGCGGACGTCATCGTCGTTGACGTACACGTTGACGAAGCGGCGCAGCTTGCCCTGGTCGTCCAGGACGCGCGCGGCGATCCCGGTGTGGTTCTTCTCCAGGTCGGCGATGACGTCGGCCAGGGTCGTCCCCTCGGCCGTGACCTCGGCCTTGCCGCCGGTGTAGGTGCGCAGGATCGTGGGGATGCGGACGTTCACGCTCATGGTTCGGTGCTCCTAGTCGATCAGGATCGGCGGTGGCTCAGCGCGCGAGGCCCGCGTCGCGGAAGGCGTCCAGGCTCGGGCGGATGGTGGCGGTCGCCTGGGAGGTGGCGGCCACCGCGTCCAGGGTCTTGAGTCCGTCACCGGTGTTGAGCACGACCGTGGTGAGCGAGGGGTCGATGAGACCGGCGTCGATGAGCTTCTTCGTGACGCCGACCGTCACACCGCCCGCGGTCTCCGCGAAGATGCCCTCGGTGCGGGCGAGGAGCTTGATGGCGTCGACGATCTGTTCGTCGTTCACGTCCTCCACCGCACCGCCCGTGCGGCGCGCGATGTCCAGGACGTAGGGGCCGTCCGCCGGGTTGCCGATGGCGAGCGACTTGGCGATGGTGTCGGGCTTCTGGGGGCGTACGACGTCGTGTCCGGCCTTGAAGGCGGTCGACACCGGCGAGCAGCCCTCGGCCTGGGCGCCGAAGATCTTGTACGGCTTGTCCTCGACCAGGCCGAGCTTGATCAGCTCCTGGAGCCCCTTGTCGATCTTGGTGAGCTGGGAGCCCGAGGCGATCGGGATGACCAGCTGGTCGGGGAGGCGCCAGCCCAGCTGTTCGCAGATCTCGTACGCCAGCGTCTTGGAACCCTCGCCGTAGTACGGACGCAGATTGACGTTGACGAAGCCCCAGCCCTCGCCGAGCGGGTCGCCGATGAGCTCGGAGCAGAAGCGGTTCACGTCGTCGTAGTTGCCCTCGATGCCGACGAGCTCGCCGCCGTACACCGCGGCCATGACGACCTTGCCCTGTTCCAGGTCGTGCGGGATGAACACGCAGGAGCGGAAGCCGGCCCGCGCGGCGGCGGCGCCGACCGCTCCGGCGAGGTTTCCGGTGGAGGAGCAGGAGAGCGTGGTGAAGCCGAAGGCGCGGGCGGCCTCGAGGGCCTGGGCGACGACGCGGTCCTTGAAGGAGTGCGTCGGATTGCCGGAGTCGTCCTTGACGAACAGCTTGCCGGGCTCGACGCCCAGCTCGCGCGCCAGGTTGTCGGCCTTGACGAGCTTGGTGAAGCCGGGATTCAGGTTCGGCTTGTCGGCGACGTCGGCCGGGACCGGCAGCAGCGGGGCGTAGCGCCAGATGTTCTCGGGGCCCGCCTCGATCCGCTCGCGCAGCGCCTCGGGGTCGCCGAGCGGCAGGTCATAGGCGACTTCGAGCGGTCCGAAACACAGTTCGCAGGCGAAAATCGGGCCAAGTTCGAAACGCTGGCCGCACTCGCGGCAGGAGAGGCCGGATGCCGGGCCGAGATCAACGGGGGTGCCGGACGCGTTCTCGGCGGAGGTACCGCTCTCGGCGGAGGTGCGGGTTTCAGCGGTCTGTACAGACATGGAGGGGAGGCCCTTTCTCCTCATCTTCCTCAGGGCGAACTTCGCCATGAGACGGATTTGGCACCTTCCCTAGCCGGTGGCCCCGTGTCCTGACCGACGTGTGAACGTGGTCGACGAGAACCGACTGGAGGGTTGCCGGGGCTTCAACGGGCCGTTTCCCTCTGCCCCTCTGGATGAGCGGTATTCGATTGTCGGCGTGGGGACCCCGGCATGCGGTGGTCCCTCGCGTTGTTCAAGACTGTAACCGAAGCTCCGGACGGTTGAGATAGTCGTCCGAACCGCGAGATGGATCACACGAGGAGGCCGACGGCCGTGCTGGAAGAGGTGGAACGCTGGCTGAGCAGGCGTTCCTGGTCGACGGCCGAGCGGCCGCTGGAGCGGATGCTGGCCGCGAAACACCGTACGGGTACGACCGTCAGCGTGGTGCTGCCCGCGCTCGACGAGGAGGCCACGGTCGGTGAGATCGTGGCCACGATCCGGCGCGAGCTGATGACCGCCTCCGTGCCGCTCGTCGACGAGCTGGTCGTGGTCGACTCCGGCTCCCGCGACCGTACGGCCGAGGTCGCGGCCGCCGCCGGCGCCCGGGTCGTCCACCGCGACACGATCCTGCCGAGGCTGCCCGCGCTGCCCGGCAAGGGCGAGGTGCTGTGGCGCTCGCTGCTCGTGACCAGCGGGGACGTGGTCTGCTTCGTCGACGCCGACCTCAAGGACTTCGACGCCGCGTTCGTCTCCGGCATCGTCGGGCCGCTCCTGACCGACCCGGAGGTGGACTTCGTCAAGGCCATGTACGACCGGCCGCTCGGTGCGACGGCCGGCCAGGGCGGCCGGGTCACCGAGCTCGTGGCGCGTCCCCTGCTCAACCTCCACTGGCCCCAACTGGCCGGCGTGGTACAGCCGTTGGGCGGTGAGTACGCGGCCAGGCGCTCGCTCCTGGAACGGCTGCCGTTCCCCGTCGGGTACGGCGTCGAGCTCGCGCTGCTCGTGGACGCGCTGCACACGGTGGGTCTTGACGCGCTGGCCCAGGTCGACGTGGGCGTACGCAAGCACCGTCACCAGGACGGGCAGGCGCTCGGCCGGATGGCTGCCGCGATCTACCGCACCGCCCAGCTGCGGCTGTCCCGCGGCCACCTCGTACGCCCCGAGCTGACCCAGTTCGAGCGCGGCGACCATGGTTTCGTGCCGCGCACGTACGCGGTGGACACCGAGGAGCGGCCGCCGATGCGGGAGATCGAGGAGTACCAGGTGCACCGGGCGGCGTGAGGGCCCGGTGCGGGGGGCGTGAACGCCCGGCGCGGGAGGTGCGAAGGCCCGGCGCGGGGGGCGCGAGGAGGGCTGGGGAGCGCCAGGGGGTGAAACGGGGAGAAAGGGGTGGCCTGATTCCGTCCACGGGGTCGGGCGTACGGGTGTTTGAGGTATTGCGGTGCGGGCTAGGTTCCGCAACATGGTCACCGCGCACACATCTCCCCCGGCCCAGGTCCTCGTCGCGTCCAACCGCGGCCCCGTCTCGTACGCCCTCAAGGAGGACGGCTCCCTGGAGTCCAGGCGGGGCGGGGGCGGCGTCGTCTCCGGGCTCAGCGCGATCGGCTCCGACGTGGAGTCGGTGTGGGTGTGCGCGGCGCTCGGCGAGGGCGACCGCGAGGCGGTGCGGCGGGGCGTGGGTGAGCAGGGCGTCCGGATGCTGGACATCGACGCGGACGTCTTCGCGGACGCGTACAACGGCATCGCGAACTCGGTGCTGTGGTTCGTCCAGCACATGCTGTACCAGACGCCGCTCGAGCCGGTCTTCGACGCGGAGTTCCGGCGGCAGTGGGCGTCCTACGAGACGTACAACCGGGCCTTCGCCGAGGCGCTGGCGGCGGAGGCGGCGGACGGGGCGCGCGTCCTGGTGCAGGACTACCACCTGGCGCTGGTGCCCGGCATGCTCCGCGAACTCCGTCCCGATCTCCGCATCGGGCACTTCTCGCACACGCCGTGGGCGCCGGTGGACTACTTCCGGATGCTCCCCGACGACATCGCGCGCCGGCTGCTGCGCGGGATGCTCGGGGCGGACCGGCTCGGCTTCCTCACCTGGCGGTGGGCGTCCGCATTCACGGACTCCGTCGTGGTCACCCTCGAGGGCGAGGCGGACCTGATCACTCCGGCCGGTGACGGGCGGCGCCGCTTCCGGCACGGCGCGCCCGGGCAGCCGGTGCGCGAGACGGACATCGCGGTGTACCCGCTGGGCGCGGACGGCGACTTTCTGCGCCGGCGCGCGCACGAGGCGGACGTCGAGGAGCGGATCGTCGCGCTGCGCGAGCAGATCGGGCCCGGCCGCAAGACGATCGTGCGGGTCGACCGCACCGAGCTGTCCAAGAACATCGTGCGGGGGCTGTACGCCTACCGGCATCTGCTGGAGACCCGGCCCGAGTGGCGCGAACGGGTCGTGCACGTGGCGTTCGCCTACCCCTCGCGGCAGGACCTCGCGGTGTACCGGGACTACACGGCGAAGGTCGCCCGGGTGGCCGAGGAGATCAACTCGGCGTACGGGACGCCGGGTTGGACCCCGGTCGTGCTGCACGTCCAGGACGACTTCGCCCGCTCCCTCGCGGCGTACCGGATCGCGGACGTCGCCCTGGTCAACCCCGTGCGCGACGGCATGAACCTGGTCGCCAAGGAGGTGCCGGTGGTGTCCGACGCGGGGTGCGCGCTGGTGCTTTCGCGGGAGGCGGGGGCGTACGAGGAGCTGGGCGAGGACGCGATCGTCGTGAACCCGTACGACGTGACGGGGACGGCGGACGCGTTGCACGCGGGGCTGTCCATGGGGGAGGGGGAGCGGGCGGAGCGGACGAAGCGGTTGGCTGTGGCGGGGACGGGGTTGGTGCCGCGGCGGTGGTTCTTGGAGCAGTTGGAGGGGTTGGGGTAGGGGGTTTTCCCACCCGCCCGCCCGTGCGGCGGGGTTGGGTGGGCTGAGCCCTGGGGCTGCGCCCCGACCCCGGGGGTTTGCAGGCGCCCGGCCGAAAGGTGCCGGGCCTGCCACTGGGGCTGCGCCCCGGACCCCGGGGGTTTGCCCACCCGCCCGCCCGTGCGGCGGGGTTGGGTGGGCTGAGCCCTGGGGCTGCGCCCCAGACCCCCTGAGGGGCGCTGCCCCTCGGACCCCGGCGGGGGCTTCGCCCCCTGCACCCCCAGGGGGCGAGGCCCTGGACCCCCAGGAGGCAGGGTTCTGGCCTCCCAGGAGGGAGGGCCCTGGTACCTCCAGGAGGCAGGGCCCTGGTACCTCCAGGAGGCAGGGCCCCGGGCCCCCAGGGGGTGGACCCTGGACCCCCAGGGGGTAGGACCCTGGCCCCCTGGACCCCCAGGGGGTAGGACCCTGGCCCCCTGGACCTCCGAGGGCGTGTTCCCGGGCCCCCGAGGGGGGCGCCTCCCGCTGACTACATGTGCGTGGCCAGGGCCTTGAGGAAGGCCGTTACCGACTCGGGGCCGTTCAGGCGGAGGTCTGCTCGGTCGGACAGGTCCTCTATGACCGTGTCCGCGGCCACCAGGAGGCCCGGCGTGCCGTCCGAGCGGAGTTTTTCCACGGCGGCGAACGCGGGCAGGTCGCCCAGGTCGTCGCCCGCGTACAGGATCGACTCCGCGCCCACCTCGCGTACATACGCTGCCAGCGCCACGCCCTTGTCCATGCCGGGGGGCCTCAACTCCAGGACCATCCGGCCGGGTTCGAGGACGAGGCCGTGACGGGTCGCGAGGTCGGCGAGGGGTTCGCGCAGGGCCTCGTAGGCGGCCTCGGGGTCGCGCGCCCTGCGGGTGTGGACCGCGACGGCCTGGCCCTTCTCCTCGATCCAGGTGCCGCGCCAGGCGCCGTGCGTCTCCAGGACTCCGGGGAGTTCCGCGCGGGCGGCGGCGACGCCGGGGTGGGGAGCGGGGGTGTGGACGGTGCCGGTGACGGCGTCCCAGCGTTCGGCGCCGTAGTGGCCGAGGACCACCAGGTGCTCAAGGCCTGGTACACCCGCGAAGCCTCCGTAGCGGACCGCGACCCCGGCCGGGCGGCCGGTGACCACGGCGACGGATGCCACATGCGGGGCCAGTGCGGCCAGGGCCGGCACGGCGTCGGGGTGGGCTCTGGCCTGCTCGGGGTCGGCGACGATCTGGGCGAGCGTGCCGTCGAAATCGAGCGCGACGACAGCGCGGCCGGGCCTCGCGAGGATGGCGGCAAGCCCCTCGCGGCCGGACTGGGTGGCGGGGGTCGGCAGGGTTTCCGGTTGGCTTCCCATGCGCTTGACCTTATAGGGGCCGGGGCGAGCGGGGGCGGGGGGCACGTATGGCGCAACGGCGCGTGGGTCAGCGACGGTCGCGGTGTGCCGCGCGCAGGCGGCGCAGACGGTTGACCGTGACGGGGTCGTGAGCGAGGGCGCGGGGGTCGTCGAGGAGGGTGTTGAGCAGCTGGTAGTAGCGGGTGGGGGACATCCCGAGCTCTTCGCGGATGGCCCGTTCCTTGGCGCCGGGGGTGGGCCAGGAGCGGGATTCCATGTGGAGGGTGGCGCGGGAGCGGGGGTCCAGGGGGGTGCGGGTGCGGGCGTTCAGGGGGGTGGGAGTGGGGGCGTCCAGGGTGGGGTTGGCTTCGGTGTTCGGCGGGGTGGGGCTGGTCCTGGCGGCCCCGGTGTTCGGCGGGGTGGGGGTGGCCTCGGCTGCGGTGTTCGGCGGGGTGGGGGTGGCCTCGGCTGCGGTGTTCGGCGGGGTGGGGCTGGCCTCGGCTGCGGTGTTCGGCGGGGTGGGGGCGGCCTCGGCCCCGGTGTTCGGCGGGGTGGTCATGGACTCGGTGTCCGGCGGGGTCCGGGTGGTCCCGGTGTCCGGCGGGGTGGGGGTGGCATCGGTGTCCGGCGGGGCGGGGCGGGTCCCGGCGCGCTGCGGAGTGGGGGCAGTCCCGCTGTCCTGCGGACCGGGGGTGGTCCTGGCCCCGGTGTCCTGCGCGGGGGTGTGCGCGAGGTCTTCCTGCGCGCCGGGCGCGGGGCTGTGCGGGGTCGTGTCGTCCGGAATGACGGTTCGGGTCACGTCCGCAGCGGCGGCCGGGGTTGTGCCGTCCGGGATGGCGGGCCGGGTCACGTCCGCAGCGGCGGCCAGGGGCGAGCCATCCGGGATCGCGGACCGCGTCCCATCCGCAGCAGCGGCCAGAGGCGAGCTATCCGGGATCGCGGGCCGCGTCGCATCCGCAGCAGCGGCCAGAGGCGAGCCATCCGGAATGGCGGCCCGAGTCGCATCCGCAGCAGCGGCCAAGGGCGAGCCATCCGGGATCGCGGGCCGGGTCACGTCCTCGGCGGTGGCCGGGGCGGGGTTTCGGGCCGGGCCCAGCGCGTTCGCCGGGGTGGCGCCGGGGGCGCTGGCCGGGGGGGCGGTTCTGGGCTCTTCGGTCATGTGGTCCACGGTAGCTTCCCCTCCCGTTCCTACCCCCTCCCCCGAACCCTCCGGGGTGGGATGGGGGTGCGGCGCGCTGGGGGCACGATCAGCCATCTACCCGTTGCACGTGACGTGGTACTCGTTTCCGGCGGGATCGCGGAACTCGCCCGGCTCCCGGTCGGGATGAGCCACCTCCAGGCGCAGCCTGTTCCGTGCCGCCTTCGGCGCCGCAGGCGGCCCCATCACCAGCGCGACCGCGCTCGTGGGGCTCCGACGCAGCCGGACGCCCCACTCGTGGGACTCGGCCGCGTGCCAGTCGGCCTCGGACTGCCAGAAGGCCGACTGCGCGAAGCGGTCCTCCTCGGCGACGTCGAGGCAGATCGCGACCAGGCCGGAGTCGGCCAGCACGCCGGGGTGGCCGGGACGCAATACGCAGAACTCGTTTCCCTCCGGATCGGCCAGCACGTCCCATGGGACATCTCCCTGGCCGATGTCGGCCCGCGTCGCACCGAGTGTGCGCAGGCGCGCCACCTCGTCCTGCCAGTTCGGGCCGCCGGCCAGGTCGAGGTGGAGTCGGTTCTTGTGGGCCGGCTTCTGCCTCGCGGTCGGCTCGAACCGCAGGCGCAGGCCGCCGGTGCGGCCCTGTGTGGCGTCCAGCCAGAAGCGCTCCATGCGCGGGACATCCACCGCGTCGATCACGACCCCGGTCAGCATTTCTGGCCCCCCAGCCGTCGAACCCGTCGAACCCGTCGATGCGCGTTGGCGCTGCCGCTGCCGGAGCGAGGGCGTGCGGGCTCGCGCCCCTGACATCGCCTTCGGCCTCGGACCGTGCGTGGGGCTGGTCGCGCAGTTCCCCGCGCCCCCAAAATACGCCGCCGACCCCGACCGAACGCCATTCCCGCACAGCTGCCCGCGCCCCTGGCACCGTCCTCAACCCCGGACCGTGCGTGGCTGGTCGCGCAGTTCCCCGCGCCCCCCAAAAAACCAGCGGCCGTCCCGAACGGGGCGCGGTTGCCTGCCGCACGCTCCCCGCACCCGGGAAGAGCGCCGGGCCCGTGGCGGAGCCCAGGGGACGGGGACCCGCCCCGCCGCACGGGCAACCCGGGAACCCGCCCCCAGGGTCAGGGGCCCTACGCATCCGCCCCGCCGCACGGGTGGGCCGGGCGGGCAAACCCCCAGGACCGGGGACCAACCCATACACCCGCCGCACGGGCGGCCGGGCAGGCAACCCTCCGGGGTTGGGCGTCAACCCATCCACCCGGCCACACGGGAGGCCGGGCACGCAAGCCTCCAGGACCGGGGACCAACCCATCCACCCCGCCGCACGGACGGGCGGGCAAACCCCCAGGGTCGAGGGCCACCCCACCCAACCCCGCCGCACGGGCGGGCGGGTGGGCAAACCCCCCACCCCCCACCTACCTACTCCGCATTGTCCGCATCCGTAGCCACCTTCGCGATGTCCTGCAACACCGCCCTCGGCGAACCCCCCGGCATCAGCGCCGTGCCGATCTTCTTCTTGACCGTTTCGCTCACCTTCGGCCACGACGTCTTGCCCACGGGCGGCAGCTCCGACGTGGGCAGCGCGGCCAGGAACGGCTTGAGTTCCTTGTGGCCTGCGTCGGCCGCCATCGCCGTGGACCCCGACACCGTGGACGGCAGCAGGTCGTACTGGTCGGCGAACTTGAGCACGTTGGCGTCGGAGAACGTGAAGTCCAGGAACTTCCCGATCTGCGCCCGGTGCCCGCCCTGCTTGAAGCCCATGATCCAGTCGGCGACACCCATCGTCGCCTTGGCCTGCCCGTTCTGGCCGGGCAACGGAACCATGCCGAACTTGATGCCCTTCTTCTTGGCCGCCTCCATCAGGGAGGGGTGGCCGTTGAGCATGCCCACCTCACCCTTGGCGAACGCGTCGAAAGCGTCCTGCCGGTTGAGCTTGCCGGGTGCGACCGGGCCGGTCAGCTCGGTGTCGACCAGGTTGGCCTTCAGCCACTCGAAGGTCTGGATGTTCTCGGGCGAGTCGATGTCGTAGCCGTCGACGGTGTTGGTGTAGCCGCCGTTGCCGCTGAGCATCCACATCATGGTCTCGGCCTGCGCCTCCTCACTGCCCAGCGGCAGCGCGAAGGGGGTCTTCACCCCCTTGGCCTTGAGCGCCTTGGCGTCGGACGCGAGCTCCGCCCAGGTGGTGGGCGGCTTGATGTGCGCCTCGTCGAACAGCGTCTGGTTGTAGAAGAGCAGGCGCGTGGAGGCCACGAACGGCATGCCGTACTGGACGCGTCGCACGTTGCCCGCGTCGGCCAGCGGGGCCAGGAAGTTGGCCTCGACGGGGATGGAGAGCAGCTGGTCGGCGCTGTAGAGCTTGCCGGTCGCCGCGTAGTCGGAGTACGCGCCGATCTGCGCGATGTCGGGGGCGTGGCCGGCCTTGACCATCTCGGCGACCTTGGCGTCCACCACGTCCCAGGAGAAGATCTGGACGTCGACCTTGATGCCCGGGTTCTTCTTCTCGAACTCCGCGACCACGTTGTGCCAGTACGTCTTCGTCGTGTTGCCGCCGGCTATGTCGTAGTCGGCGGCCACCAGCTTGAGGGTGACGTCACCGGACCCGCTCTGGCCGCCGCACCCCGAGAGCACTGCCGTCATACCGAATGCGGCAACCGCCGCGGTCAAGCCCAAGAAGCGCCTGCGCACGCGCTATCCCACCCTCGTTGGTGATCCTCGCGGATCCAGTCGGTCCCCCGTGACGTCCTGTTTGTGAGCTGCGATTTTTCCTCATACGGGGGGATGAGGTCTACACCAGTCGCATATCGCTTCCGCAACGCCCGGTGCAAGGGTACATTGGGAAACTTTGGGCACGGAAAGCGCTTTCTACCTCATCCGGCGAGTGGACTAGACCTTTAGTGGGTGTTGGCGCGAGACTGGGTACCGTGAGACACGTCATCGCCCTGGATGTGGGCGGCACCGGGATGAAAGCCGCCCTGGTCGGGGCGGAAACCGCGCTGCCCGGGGGACAACCCCCCGGCCCTCCCCCGCTCCTGTACGAGGCGCGCAGGGCCACCGGCAGGGAGCGCGGGCCCGACGCTGTTGTCGAGTCGATCCTCGACTTCGCCGGTGAACTGCTGGCGTACGGCGAGCGCCACTTCGGCGAGAGCGCCGTCGCGGCCGGCGTCGCCGTACCCGGCATCGTGGACGCCGAGCACGGCATCGCCACGTACGCGGCCAATCTCGGCTGGCGCGATGTGCCCATGCGCCGGCTGCTCAGCGAGCGGCTGCGCGGCGTGCCGGTCGCGCTCGGCCATGACGTACGCACCGGCGGTCTCGCCGAGGGCCGCATCGGCGCGGGCAACGGCACCGACCGCTTCCTGTTCGTGCCGCTGGGCACCGGGATCGCGGGCGCCATCGGCATCGACGGCCGCGTCGAGCCGGGCGCGCACGGTTTCGCCGGGGAGATCGGCCACATCGTCGTACGCCCCGGCGGCGTCGAGTGCCCCTGCGGACAGCGGGGCTGTCTGGAACGGCTGGCCTCCGCCTCCGCGGTGTCGCTGGCCTGGGCCGAGGCGAGCGGCGACCCGGAGGCGGACGCCGCCGACTGTGCCAAGGCCGTCGAATCCGGCGATGCCCGCGCGCTCGCCGTGTGGCACGAGGCGATCGACGCGCTCGCGGACGGCCTGGTCACCGCGCTCACCCTGCTCGACCCCCGAGTGCTGATCATCGGTGGCGGACTCGCCGAAGCCGGGGAAACCTTGTTCGTACCGCTGCGGGCCGCCGTCCAGGAGCGGGTGACGTTCCAGAAGCTGCCCGAGATCGTTCCGGCGGCCCTCGGGGACACCGCCGGATGTCTGGGCGCGGGCCTGCTCGCCTGGGACCTGGTCACCGGGACCTCGCACGCCACGACCACGCACGCCACCGAGACGGCCAAGGCAGCCAAGCCAACGAAGACCACTCGGACCACCAACCCCACAGAGTCCCCCGCCTCCGGCCCCAGCCACTCCAACCGCTCCGACCACTCCGGCCACCCCAACCACCCCGACCACCCCGACCACCCCCACTCCAGTGAGGTATCCGCCTGATGGCCGCATCGCTAGTTCTCTCGGGCGCCCGTGTCGTCCTCCCGACCGGGGTCGTCGAGAACGGACGCGTGGTCATCGACGGCACCACCATCTCCGGAGCGGCCCCCGCCGACGCGCCCGCGCTCGACCTGTCGGGCCACTGGATCGTGCCGGGCTTCGTCGACACGCACAACCACGGCGGCGGCGGTGCCTCCTTCACCAACGGCAGCGTCGAGGACGTCCTCAAAGGCGTGCGCACCCACCGCCTGCACGGCACCACCACCGTGGTCGCCTCCACGGTGACCGGCGAGATGGACGCGCTCGCCCAGCGCGCCGGCCTGCTGTCCGAGCTGGTCGAGCAGGGCGACCTGGCCGGCATCCACTTCGAGGGCCCGTTCATCTCGCCCTGCCGCAAGGGCGCCCACAGCGAGAGCCTGCTGCGCGATCCCGACCCGGCCGAGGTGCGCAAGCTGCTGGACGCCGCGCGCGGCACCGCGAAGATGGTCACGCTCGCCACCGAGCTGCCCGGCGGCCTCGACTCCGTACGCCTGCTGGCCGAGCACGGCGTCATCGCCGCGATCGGCCACACCGACGCCTCGTACGAGCAGACGGTGGAGGCCATCGAGGCGGGCGCCACCGTCGCCACCCACCTCTTCAACGCGATGCCCCCGCTCGGCCACCGCGAGCCGGGTCCGATCGCGGCGCTCCTGGAGGACGAGCGGGTCACCGTCGAGCTGATCAACGACGGTACGCATCTGCACCCCGCCGCCCTCGAACTGGCCTTCCGGCACAAGGGCGCCGCCCGTGTCGCGTTCATCACCGACGCCATGGACGCGGCCGGGTTCGGCGACGGGCTCTACCACCTGGGCCCGCTGGAGGTCGAGGTCAAACAGGGGGTGGCGCGCCTGGTGGAGGGCGGCTCCATCGCGGGCTCCACGCTCACCCTGGACCGCGCCTTCCAGCGGTCGGTGACGGTCGACGGCCTGAGCGTCGAGGACACCGTGCGGGCGATCTCCGCCAACCCGGCCCGGCTGCTCGGCCTCGACGACAAGGTCGGCTCGCTCGAACCCGGCAAGGACGCCGACCTGGTGGTCCTGGACGGCGACTTCGCGGTCAAGGGCGTTCTGCGCAAGGGCAGTTGGGTCGTCGAGCCCTCGCGCGCCTGAGAGCAGCCGGCTTCTCACGCGGCCGGCGGCGGGTTCGGGTCTGGGCCTGCCGCCGTCCGTTTGGCATGATCACCCCGTGATTGTGACCGTCACGCTGAACACCGCACTGGACCTCACCTACCGCGTGCCCGCTCTCGTACCGCACGCGAGCCACCGCGTGGAGGAGGTCACCGAGCGCCCCGGCGGCAAGGGCCTCAACGTCGCCCGGGTGCTCGCCGCGCTCGGCCACGAGACCGTGGTGACGGGCTTCGCGGGCGGCCCGAGCGGCGAGGTGCTGCGCGCGCTGCTCGGCGAGCTCGCGCCCCTCGACGCGCTCGTGCCCATCGCGGGCGCCACCCGCCGCACGATCGCCGTCGTCGACGCGGCCACCGGCGACACGACCCAGCTCAACGAGCCGGGCCCGCTCATCTCGCCCGCCGAGTGGGACGCGTTCTTGACCACGTACACGCGGCTGCTCGACGGGGCCGACGCGGTCGCTTTGTGCGGGAGTCTGCCGCCGGGGCTGCCCGTGGGGACGTACGCCCAGCTGGTGCGCCAGGCCCGGGGCGCGAAGGTGCCGGTGCTGCTCGACACCAGTGGCGAGGCCCTGCGGCGCGGCATCGCCGCCCGGCCCGACCTGGTCAAGCCCAACGCCGACGAACTGGCCCAGCTCACCGGGTCGCGCGAGCCGCTGCGGGCGACCCGTGACGCGCGCAGGCGCGGGGCCCACACTGTGGTCGCCTCGCTCGGCGCTCAGGGTCTGCTCGCCGCCTCGCCCGAAGGCCTGTGGCAGGCGGCCCCGCCGGCCGTGGTGCGCGGCAACCCGACGGGAGCGGGCGACTCGGCGGTGGCGGGACTGCTGTCGGGCCTGGTGGAGGGCCTTGACTGGCCCGGGCGGCTGCGGCGCGCGGTGGCCCTGTCGGCGGCGACCGTCCTCGCGCCCGCTGCGGGCGAGTTCGACGCGGAGGCGTACGAGAAGACGCTCGGCTCGGTGCGCGTGAGCGAACTCGCGCACTGAGCCGGCGGGGTCATGCAGATCAAGCGGGGCCGTACGGGGTCATGCGGGGTCGTACGGGATCGTGCGGGGCGGCGCTCGGCTAGGAGGCGACGAGCCACAGCTGGTCGAGATTGGCGTTGCACTGGTTGCCCTGCTCGCAGGACAGCTTGATCTCGTTGACGCCCTTGGTGAGCTCCACGTTGGCGTACGTGGTGGCCCAGCCCTTGGCCCAGTCGCCGGCGGCGGCGTGCGCGAAGTTCTTCATGTTCATCGGGCGCGACTCGGGCTTGCCGTTGAGCGTTATCGTCGCGTTCGCGTCCGTGCCGGGGACGCCGAAGCGCAGGTACAGCTTGTACGAGCCGGCCTTGGGCACATTGGCCTTCCAGGTGACCGAGGCGCCCACGGTGTTGAAGTTGCCGACGAACGCGCCGCCCGTGCCCTTGGCGCCCGGCACATTGGTGCCGACCTGCGCGGAGCCGCCGAGCGTCAGCGTCGCCGCGTCGCCCTTGGGCAGCGGCGCCGGAGCGGAGTCCGACGGCGAGGGGCTGGTGCTGGGCGTCGAGGGCTGCCCGGACGTGGAGCTGCCGGGCTTGGCGGCGTCGTCCTTCTTGTCCTTGCCGTCGTTGTTGCTGGCCAGGGCGACCGCGATGCCGATGACGACGGCCGCGACGACCGCGACCGCGCCGATGAGCAGCCCCTTGGTGTTGGGTCCCCGGCCACCGCCGCCGTTCTGCTGCGGGGGCGGACCCTGCCGGGGCGGGACGCCCCCGGGGTAGTTCTCGGGCGCCGCGTACTGCGCGGCCGGCTGGCCGTAGGGCTGCTGCGCGGGCCCCTGCTGCGGCCCCTGGTACTGCTGGGGCGGCCCCTGGTACTGCTGCTGGTGCGGGATCGGGTTGTACTTGCGCTCACCGACCGTGCGCACCTGGTTGTACGACGTCCTGGGGACACCGGGCTGCTGCCCCACCGTCGGACCCGGGTAGCCGTAGCCGCCGCCGGTGCGGGGCGGGGTGGCACCTGCTGCCTGCCCGTCCTCGTACAGGTAGCCGAACGGATCGTCGTCCTCGGGGGTGTTCGCGCCGTCGTTGCCGGGCGTCGTCATCCGGGGTCACTCCTCACTGTCCGCCAGCCGTCGCCGACCGGCCGAGCCTACCCCGAACGGACCGCTGCCCGATTGGGCCCCGGTCACACCTGAGCGGCGGCCGGTGCCTCAGCCCGCCCGGCGGTGGACCTTGGAGCGGGAGCGCTTCTCGATGTACATCCGCTGGTCCGCCGAGCGCAGGACCTCTTCGACCGACATTCCGCAGCTGGCCCAGCCGATGCCGAAGCTGGCCCCGACCCGGACCGCCCTGCCGTCCACCCGGATGGGCGGGATGATCGCGTTACGGAGACGGACGGCCAGGTCGGCGGCGTCGGCCGCGCCGAGCCCGTCGGCCAGGACGACGAACTCGTCGCCGCCGAGCCGGGCCACGGTGTCGCCGTCGCGCACGCCGGTGGTCAGGCGGCGGGCGACCTCGATGAGGACGGCGTCGCCGGTGTGGTGGCCGAACCTGTCGTTGATCGACTTGAAGCCGTCGAGGTCGCAGAAGAGCACCGCGAGCCCCTTCGTGCCGTCGTCGATCTCACTGCCGGGGGCCACGGTGTGGACGTGGTGGTCGTAGGGTCCGCCGCCGGGCAGCGCGTCGAAGTCGAAGCCGTCCGCGCGGAAGGCGTGGCCATGCGCCTCCGAATCGGCGCCCGAGGGGCCGCCGTAGGCCGCGTCCAGACTCTCGGCCGCACCCGCGGGACCTACGGAGTGCGGCCTCGGACAGAGCCGGGCCGACAGTCTCGCGCGCAGCTCGGCGCTGTTGGGCAGTCCGGTCAGGGCGTCGTGGGAGGCGCGGTGGGCGAGCTGGAGCTCGTGCCGCTTGCGGTCCTCGATGTCCTCGACGTGGGTGAGCAGGAAGCGGGGTCCGTCGGCGGTGTCGGCGACCACGGAGTTGCGCAGCGACACCCACACGTACGTGCCGTCGCGCCGCCCGAGCCGCAGCTCGGCCCGGCCGCCCTCGGCGGAGGTGCGCAGGAGCGTTCCTATGTCCTCGGGGTGCACGAGGTCGGCGAAGGAGTAGCGCCGCATGACGGACGCGGGCCGGCCCAGCAGCCGGCACAGCGCGTCGTTGGTGCGCAGCAGGCGCCCGTGCTGGTCGCCGCCCATCTCGGCGATGGCCATGCCCGAGGGCGCGTACTCGAAGGCCTGCCGGAAGCTTTCCTCGCTGGCGCGCAGGGCCTGCTGCTCACGTTCGAGGCGGACGAGGGCGCGCTGCATGTTTGCGCGCAGCCGCGCGTTGCTGATCGCAATCGCGGCCTGGGACGCATACATCTGGAGCGCTTCACGCCCCCAGGCGCCGGGCTTGCGTCCGTTGCGGGGTTTGTCGACAGAGATGACGCCGAGGAGTTCCTGGGTGCCGCCCGAGGAGTACATCGGGGCGTACAGCCGGTCCTGCGGGTGCCACTCGTCCTCGAAGCGGGGATCGGGGCCCTCGGTGTACCACTGGGGGACGTCGTCCTCCAGGAGCACCCAGCCCTCGGTGTACGGAATGAAGCGCAGCCCGTCCCAGTCCTCACCCATCGCCAGGCGCCGCTCCCATGAGGTGCGCGAGCCGACCCGGCCGGTGATCAGCGCTTCCGCCGCCGCGTTGCCGGCGAAGGCCGCGACGACCAGGTCACCGTCGGGGCGTACGAGATTGACGCAGGCCAGCTCGTAGCCGAGCCCGGCGATGACGCCGTCCGCGACGGTCTGCAACGTGTCCGCAAGACTGCGGGCCGTATTGAGCTCCCCGACCACCTGGTGCAGCTGCCTCAGGGTCGCAAGACGGACGTAGGGCTCCGACTCGGTCTCCATTGCTCGCTCTCCCCGAGACCTCGACAGCAACTCCTGGCTTCAGATCGGCATTCCTTTTCGCACTGTCCCGCCACTGAATCACAGCGAGCTGTCTAGCCGGTACACAGGGTCAACAATTACTGCCCTCTGTGACTCAAGTCACAGCAGATGATGGGGGGTTGGCCGTTCTTTCCGCCTTTGCCCCCTACCTTTCCTGAACGCAAACTGAGAACGAGCGGACAGTGAGCCGGGAATGACAGACCCCGGGGCGCCCCGGAGCGCCGACGCGCCTTTCGGCGGCGGCCCGGATCGGCCCGGAGACCTAGGTCCCGGCTGGTCCCGGGGCCCGATGTGGCCCGCGGTGGCAGGAGACTAGCGTTCCGCTTGTGTTCCAGACACCCCTCACCGCCGCCGTTTCCGCACTTGCCCCAGGGACCCCTCATCCTGTGGGGGTGAGCAATGACGATTTCCGCGCCGCTATGTCCCGCCTCGCCGCGGGCGTGGTCCTGGTGACCGCGCACGACGCCGACCACGGGCCGCGGGGCGAAGACGTCGGCATGACCGCGACGGCCTTCCTCTCGGTCTCCCTCGACCCGCCCCTCGTCCTGGTCTCGCTGCGCAACGGTTCGCGGATGGACGACCTCCTGGCGGAGCAGCCGCTGTGGGCGGTCTCCCTGCTGTCCGAGAGCCAGCGCCACATCGCGGGCCGGTTCGCGATGAAGGGCCGGATCAGCGACCGGCTGCTCTTCGAGGACATTCCCTACCGCAGGGGCGAGGCGAGCGGCGCCCCGCTGGTCGGCGGCGCGCTGGCGACCCTTGAGTGCCGGACCGAACAGCGCGTCGAGGCGGGCGACCACACGCTGGCCATCGGCCGCGTCCTCACCACGGACCTGCCGAGCATGGAGGGCGGCCCGCTGACCTACTTCCGGGGCAAATACCGGCAGTTGGGCTAGGGGGTGTCTGGTGGATCAGGGTCGCACCCCCGGCCATGGTCCACCAGACACCCCCTGGTCCTGGGCTACCAGTCCTGGCCCGAGCGGCCCTTCTTCGTCTGGGCGCGCTGCTTCTTCTCCCGCAGGCGGCGCTCGTTGATGCCGCGCGGGATCTTCGTGGCGCGGCGCGGCTTGGGCGGCGGCGCGGTCGCCTCGGCGAGCAGCGAGGCGAGCCGCACGGCGGCGGTCTCGCGGTTGCGCCACTGCGAGCGGTGCTCGGATGCGCGTACGGACACGACGCCGCCCACGAGGCGGCTCGCGAGCCGGTCCAGCGCGCGGGTCTTCCAGACCTCGGGCAGCGCCTCGGTGCGCGCCAGGTCGAAGCGGAGCTCCACCTGGGAGTCGCTGGTGTTGACGTGCTGGCCGCCGGGCCCTGACGACCTGGAGAAACGCCAGATCAGCTCGGCCTCCGGGAGGGAGACGGAGCCACGGATGACATAGGGCCCGGACATGACATCCATGGTGACGGCTGCCCGGCACCGCGTCACCCTCTTTTCCCCCGGTCGGCCTGCGGCTTCGCCCTTGACGGACCCTTGGCAAAGAAAGCAAAGCGGGATGGAACCTCTCGGTCCCCTGCCGACGTTAGGAGGAGTGACGGTAGCTTCGGGACGGCTCGAAGCCCGCACCACACGACCACCAGACGACGCAGACGCAGAAGACGAAGGGGACATCCCATGGCTGTAAGCCTGTCCAAGGGCGGCAACGTCTCGCTCACCAAGGAGGCCCCGGGCCTGACCGCCGTCACGGTCGGCCTCGGCTGGGACGTCCGCACCACCACCGGCACGGACTTCGACCTCGACGCGTCGGCCATCGCCGTGACCACGACGGGCAAGGTCTACTCCGACGGCCACTTCGTGTTCTTCAACAACAAGTCCACGCCGGACCAGACCATCGTCCACACCGGCGACAACACCACCGGCCAGGGCGAGGGCGACGACGAGGCCATCAACGTCAACCTCGCGGGCCTGCCCGCCGACGTCGACAAGATCGTCTTCCCGGTCTCCATCTACGACGCCGAGTCCCGCTCGCAGAACTTCGGCCAGGTGCGCAACGCCTACATCCGCATCGTCAACCAGGCCGGCGGCGCCGAGATCGCCCGCTACGACCTGAGCGAGGACGCCGCGACCGAGACCGCGATGGTCTTCGGCGAGCTGTACCGCAACGGCGCGGAGTGGAAGTTCCGCGCCGTGGGCCAGGGGTACGCCTCGGGCCTGGCCGGCATCGCGCAGGACTTCGGCGTCAGCGTCTGAGACCCCGCGACTGAGGTGCCCCCGGCGTTCGCGCGCCGGGGGCACCTTCTTGTGCGCGCGCAGGGCGCCGGTTGCGGGGTGCGGGGCACCGGCACCGGCACCGGGCCCCGACCCGGCACCGGGCAACCGTGCCCGCACCCGCACCCCGCAACCGGCACCTCGCAAAGCCCCTCCACCCGGGCCGCCCCACGTGTCCACCTGTGCACATCCGGTGCACGCGTGTCGATGAAACCGTCACACACCATCCGGATTCTGACGCTCAACTCGCTTGCCCGAGGCCGGATTTGATCGGTGAGCGAACACCGTCGACCCCCTTTCGGACACGATCCGGTCAAATACTTGTCGCGTCACTGTCAAGAAGTGGTCATCGACTGGCAGTCTCCAACTCGCCCCCACAGAACGAGTGAAGGAGACCACCGAGTGCGAACCACTCTGCGTGCCGCCGCTCTTGCCGCATCCGCCGCCATGGTCGTCGTCGGCGTACAGGCCGGCTCCACCGCCGGCGCCGCCGACCGCGTCACCGGCGCGACGGCTCTCGACCTCAGCACCGCCCAGCGCGCCGACGCCCTGCGTACGGCCCAGGACGCGGCGCCCGCCGCCGCCCACGAGCTCGGGCTCGGCGCGAAGGAACAGCTCGTCGTCCGCGACGTGATCAAGGACGCCGACGGCACCGTTCACACCCGTTACGAGCGCACCTACGACGGCATGCCCGTCCTCGGTGGTGACCTCGTCGTTCACACCGCGAAGACCGGCGCCGTCAAGGGCGTCGACAAGGCGACCGACGCGAAGATATCCGTCGCCACCACCGCCTCGCTCAAGGCCGCCCCCACCGGCTCGCGCAAGGTCGTATGGGCCGCCTCGGGCGAGCCCGTCCTGGCCTACGAGCGCACCGTCACGGGCACCCAGCCCGACGGCACGCCGAGCCGCCGCGACATCGTCACCGACGCCACCACCGGCGCCCAGCTCTACTCCCACGAGGAGATCGAGACGGGCATCGGCACCAGCGAGTACTCCGGCAAGGTCACCCTCGGCACCACCAAGAGCGGTTCGACCTACAGCCTCAACGACGCCGCGCGCGGCGGACACAAGACGTACGACCTCAAGGGCGGCAGCTCCGGCACGGGCACGCTGTTCACCAAGTCCACCGACACGTGGGGCAACGGCTCACCGTCCAACCGCGAGACGGCCGCCGTCGACGCGCACTACGGCGCCGCCGAGACGTGGGACTTCTACAAGACCGAGCTGAACCGCAACGGCATCGCGGGCAACGGCAAGGCCGCCTACTCCCGGGTCCACTACGGCAACGCGTACGTCAACGCGTTCTGGGACGACAGCTGCTTCTGCATGACGTACGGCGACGGCGAGGGCAACAAGAAGCCGCTCACCGCGCTCGACGTGGCCGGCCACGAGATGAGCCACGGCCTGACCGCCGCCACCGCCAAGCTGAACTACAGCGGGGAGTCCGGCGGCCTGAACGAGGCCACCAGCGACATGTTCGGCACCTCGGTCGAGTTCTTCGCCAACAACGCCACCGACAAGGGCGACTACCTCATCGGCGAGAAGATCGACATCAACGGCAACGGCACGCCGCTGCGGTACATGGACAAGCCGAGCAAGGACGGCGCGTCGGCCGACTACTGGTCGAGCGGCGTCGGCAACAAGGACGTGCACTACTCGTCCGGCCCGGCCAACCACTTCTTCTACCTGCTGTCCGAGGGCAGCGGCGCGAAGACGATCAACGGCGTGAGCTACAACTCGCCGACGTACGACGGCTCCAAGGTCACCGGGATCGGCCGGGTCAAGGCGTACAAGATCTGGTACAAGGCGCTCTCGACCTACATGACCTCGACCACCAACTACAAGGCCGCGCGCACCGCGACCCTGAAGGCGGCGGGTGACCTGTACGGCACGACCAGCACCGAGTACAAGACGGTGGCCGCCGCCTGGACCGCCATCAACGTGAAGTAACACCCGCTCGACCCACACAACATGCTCAACCCGCTCAACCCGCTCAACCCGCTCAACCCGCTCAACCCGCTCAACCCGCTCAACCCGCTCAGCCCGCTCAACCCGCCTGGTTCTACGGGGAGTTGCGGGAAGTCAGGCACCGTCCGGCTTCCCGTCCCCGTAGAGCCAGGTTTTCCATACCTCCGTGAGCCGCTTCCCCGCCTCCTCGTCCACGAAGCGGATGAAGTCCTTGGTCGAGGCGTTGGCGTGCCGGCGCACCCGGGGCCAGTCCTTGAGCAGCGCGAAGAACTTCTCGTCGCCGACGGCCTCCCGGATCTTGTGGACGACCATGGCGCCGCGCACATACACCGGGCGGCCCGACACGTCGGCGGCGGTCGGCGGGGACGCGGGCGGATACGCCCAGATCTCGTCGCCGTCGTCCTTGGCGTACTCCGTGTCGAAGCGCTCCCGCGCGCTCGGGCCGCCGTGCTGCTCGCTCCACAGCCACTCCGAGTACTGCGCGAACCCCTCGTTCAGCCACATGTCGCGCCAGGTGGCCGGGGTGACGGAATCGCCGAACCACTGGTGGGCCAGCTCGTGCACCAGGGTGCTGACGTCGAACTGGTCGAGCGGCATCACCGGCCGGTTCTGCGTCTCCAGGGCGTAGCCGGCGGACTTCGTGGGTGCGACGACCACGCCGGTGGAGGAGAACGGGTAGGGCCCGAAACGCTCCTCCTCCCACGTGAGGATGTCCGGCAGCTGGGCGAGCACCCCGGCGGCGCGCTCCTTGGCCGCCGGGTCGATCGCGGCGTAGACGGGGATGCCGGACTTGGTGGTCTTCTTGTCGTCGATCTCGTACGGGCCGATCGCGACCATCGCCAGATAGGTGGCCATGGGCTCCTTGACCCGCCAACTGAACGCCGTGCGGCCCCCGTTGTGGACCGTGGACGCCAACTCGCCGTTGGACACCGCGCGCAGCCCGTCGGGGACGGTCACCTTGATGTCGTACGTGGCCTTGTCGCTCGGGTGGTTGTTGGACGGGAACCACGCCATCGAGCCGGTGGGCTCGCCCAGCGCGAGCACGCCGCCGCCGGGCTGGGTCAGCCAGCCCTCCTTGGAGCCGTCGGCGTCCGTGATGGTCCTCGGCCTGCCCGAGTAGCGCACCCGCGCCGTGAACGTCTCGCCCCGGGTCAGGTCCTCGTGGGGACGCAGGGTCAGCTCGTCGCCGGCCCGGCTGACGGCGGCGGGCTCGTCGTCGACGGTGGCGTCGCGCACCCGCATGCCGGCGAAGTCGAGGTCGAACGCGCTGAGGTCCTTGGTGGCCCGGGCCACGATCGTGGCCCCGCCGGTGAGGATCCCGGACGCCGGGTCGTAGTCCAGGTCGAGGCTGTAGTGCTCGACGTCGTAACCGTCGTTGCCGAGCCGGGGGAAGAGCGGGTCCCGGGTGCCGAAGGCGCCCGGGGTGCCGCTCACGCCGCCTGTGCAGGACGTGACGGCGAGGGCGGCGAGCAGCGCGGCGGCGAGGCGTCCGCGACGGCCGCGGCGGGCCCCTGGCCCCTTCGGCGCGGTCCGCCGCTCCGGTCGTTTGTCCACGTCCGTGATCCTACGGGCGTCCCGGTGCCGCGCTGGTGAGCACCGGAATTTCCCCCCCGCGCGGCCGGGACTGCTTCCGCAGCGCGGCGACGCCGGCTCGCGCGAACGTCTCGTCGAGGACGCCTCTGGACGCGCCGGCCACGCCGGGTTCCGGGCCGGGTGCCGGTTCCGCGCCGGGTGCCGGTTCCGCGCCGGGTGCCGGTTCCGCTTCCGGGCCCGGCCCGGGCCCGGTGTGCGGGGGCACGCGCCGGCTGCCATGCGGGCGCGGGGACCCGCGCGAACCGGGGCGGCACCCGTACACACGGGTGCACCCGTACGCGGGGCGGCGCCCATACGCGGGGGTGGCACCCGTACGCGGGGCCGGGGGAGCCGCCATGACACCATCGACCCGTGCTCGACATCGGCTACTCCCTATCCCGCCGCTTCCCCGACCCCACTCGCATCGACTACCGAACCGCGGACGTTTACACCCTGCGCCACGACCTCTTCTGCGGAGACGTCTACCTCGCCGACACCAAGGCGGACCGCGAGGTGTCCACAGCCTGGGGATGGGTGCCGGTGCTCGACTTCGCGTGGGCGCTGTGCGACACCGTCGAGCTCCTTGACCGGGACCCCCTGGGCTCCCGCGCCGCCCGGCCCCAGTACGCCGAGATCGACTTCACCGAGTCCTCCGACCGCATGCTCTTCGCGCGCCGCTTCGGCTGGGTGGACGTCGAGGCCGACTGGATGCCCGGCGACGAGGAACCCCTCACGTTCTCGCACACCGAACTGCGCCGCGAGGCAAGGGACTTCCTGCACGATCTGATCGCCGACCTGACCGATCTGCACGAGGACCTGGGCGAGAACCCGGTCATCTGGGACCTCCAGGCCCGCTTCCCACGCGTCGACTGACGGGCCGGGGGCCGGCCCGGGCCACGCCACCCCTGCGGCCCCCACCCTCACGCCTCCACCCGCACCCCCACCTGCGCCGCGAACGCCGGGGCCAGATCGAGGAGTTGGGCCGGGCTGATGACCGCGCCGGCCAGGCGTTCCACCCCGCGCGCGATGTCGAGCAGGGTCGCCCCGCGCAGATCGACCTGCGTCATCCGCACGCCCGTGAAGTCCGCCCCGCGCAGTTCGCAGCCACGGAACTCCACCCGGGTCAGCTTGGCGCCGCCGAAGTCCGGCTCGGCCAGCACGCACCCGTCGAAGACGACATCGCGCAGCTCGGCCTCGCGCAGATTCAGATAGTCGATCTTGCCGCCCTTGACCAGCACCCGCTCCAGTACCGATCCGTGCAGCTGCACTCCGCCCATCCGGACGTCCCGCACCTCCACGTCGCGCAGCTTGGCCCGCGCCATGTCCGTGCCCACACCGCGGATCCCGGAGAGCACCGAGTCGATGAATCGGGCTCCACTCAGTTTCGTATCGTCCAGGACGCAACCGTAGATGCCGCAGTCGAGGAAGCGCGCGCTGGGCGCCTGCTGGCGCGCCAGGTCGAGATCCCTGAACTCAAGCCCGTCATAATCACCCTCCGGCTCCAGCTCACCCGCGCCGAACGGCGCCAATGGTGGCAGGCGCACCTCTGCCCTGCGGGCACCCGCGCCGGCCGCCGTCTTCTTCGCACTCCGTGCCGCTGCCATGTCCCCATGCTGGACCATGACACTGACAATCACCCCTGCTCGCGACCGGGGGAACCCCTCACTCCGGACATTTCTGCCCCGGACATGTCACATTCTCGCCACGCGGCCCGAGCGGCGGCACGGCGCCCGCCGAAGCGACAGCTACCCCAATCCGCCGGTCGCTTGACCACCGAGCCCGCTCAGCGCGCCGTCCGTAAGGCGGTACACCGTCCACTCGTCCTGCGGCCGCGCGCCCAGCGACTCGTAGAAGGCGATCGTGGGGGCGTTCCAGTTCAGGACGGACCACTCCAGCCGCTCGTAGCCCCGGGCCACGCAGATGCGGGCCAGCTCCGCCAGGAGGGCGCGTCCGTGGCCGCCGCCACGCGCCTCGGGGCGTACGTACAGGTCCTCCAGATAGACGCCGTGCGTCCCGCGCCATGTGGAGAAGTTCAGGAACCAGATCGAGAAGCCGACCGGGGCGCCCGTCGCGTCCTCGGCGAGGTGCGCGAAGGCCGCGGGGCGCTCGCCGAACAGGGCCTCACGCAGCTGGGCCTGGGTGGCCCGGGCCTCGTCCGGGCACTTCTCGTAGGTGGCGAGCTCACGGATCATCGCGTGGAGCACGGGTACGTCTGCGGGGGTCGCGTCGCGGATCATGCCCGCACACTAAGGCGCCCGGGCCCGGCGCCACCGGCGCGTTCCGCCCAGCGGACAGCGCCCTTCCGTTCACGCGGCCTCCGCCCCGGATGTCGGTCCCGGCGACCGCCCCGCCCGCGTGCGTGAATCGGGGCATGAGGCTCCGCTCCCCGGGCACGCGGCCGGCCCGTGCCGTCCTGGGCTATGTGCGCAGCGCGCCCGGCACCTACCTCTGGCTGGCCGCGCTGTTCGTCACCACCATCGCCCTGCGTCACATGTCACCGGAGTTCGAGGCGGACTTCCTGCGCCAGCGCTCCACCAACATCCACGAGCTGTCGGCCAACCCGCGCCGGGTCCTGATCGCCAGCGCGTTCTGGATCGACGGGGGCAGCTGGCTGCCGTACGCCGTCCTGTACACCCTCTTCCACGCCCCGGCCGAGCGCTGGCTGCGCACCTGGCGCTGGCTGGTTGTCGCCTTCGGTACGCACGTGGCCGCCACCTTCGTCAGCGAGGGTGCCCTGCTGTGGGCGATCCGGCACGACTACGCGCCGCACACGGCCGTCAACACCCTTGATGTCGGCGTCAGTCACGCCCTGGCCGGAGTCGTCGCGATTCTGACGTACCGGATCGCGCGACCGTACCGGTACCTCTATCTGCTCGCCGTCCTCGCCCTCTACGGCGCCCCGCTGCTCGACGGGCGCACCTTCACCGATCTCGGCCACTTCGCGTCCGTACTCATCGGTCTCGCCTGCTATCCGCTGACCCGGGGGCGGGGCGGCGCGCCCTGGGACCCGGCCGACAGCGCCCGCGCGGCCGCGGGGTGGGCCCGGGGGCGGTCCGCGCGGCGGCCGACATCGCGCCGCCGCCCTCGAAACGCACGCGCAACGGACAGCGCGGGTCTCCGTACGCGGAAAGGTCGTCGGCGTTTCCGGCGCGCCCACGACGGTTTCCGCACCCTCCACAAGGGCGGCGACTCGGCGGCGTCCGGCGCGGTGCGGGCCCGCGACCCGCCCCTCACCTGCGGATTCCATGGGTGGACAGGGCCGGGGGGCGGGTGTACGAACAGGGGCCATGAGCGCGATCAACGGCGGAATCTCCTTCTGGTACGCGACCGACGGCCTGCCCACGCCCCGAGAGCCGCTGTCCGGCGACGCCGGCGCCGACGTGGTGATCGTCGGCGGCGGATACACCGGCCTGTGGACGGCGTACTACCTGAAGAAGGCGGCGCCCTTCCTCGACATCGCCGTCCTCGAATCCCGTTTCTGCGGCTACGGGGCGTCCGGGCGCAACGGCGGCTGGCTCTACAACGGCATCGCGGGCCGCGACCGGTACGCCGCGCTGCACGGCCGGGACAGCGCGGTGCGCCTCCAGGAGGCGATGAACGACACCGTGGACGAGGTGGTGCGGGTGGCGGCGGCGGAGTCCATCGACGCCGACATCCACCAGGGCGGGGTGCTCGAAGTGGCTTACACACCGGCCCAGTTGGCGCGGCTCAGAGCCTTCCACGCCGCCGAGACCGCCTTCGGCGAGAAGGACCGGCTGCTGCTCGGCGCGCGCGAGACGGCCGAGCGGATCCGGGTCGCGGGGGCCGTCGGCTCGACGTGGACGCCGCACGGGGCGCGCGTCCACCCCGTGAAGCTGGTCAAGGGGCTGGCGTCGGTGGTGGAGGCGCTGGGGGTGCGGGTGTACGAGTCGACGCCGGTCACCGAGATCCGGCCCGGTCACGCCGTCACGCCGTACGGGACCGTCCGCGCGCTCTATGTGCTGCGCTGCACGGAGGGTTTCACCGCCTCCCTCAAGGGGCAGCGGCGGGCCTGGCTGCCCATGAACTCCTCGATGATCGCGACGGAGCCGCTGGGGCCCGAGGTGTGGGAGGCGATCGGCTGGGCGGGGCGCGAGACGTTGGGCGACATGGCGCACGCGTACATGTACGCGCAGCGCACCGCGGACGACCGGATCGCGCTGGGCGGGCGGGGGGTGCCGTACCGGTTCGGGTCGCGCACCGACAACGACGGCCGCACCCAGGAGGCGACGGTGACCGCCCTGCGCGAGATCCTGGTCCGCTTCTTCCCGCAACTGGCCGGGGTAGCGATCAGCCATGCCTGGTCGGGGGTGCTCGGCGTGCCGCGCGACTGGTGCGCCTCGGTCGCCCTGGACCGTACGACGGGGCTCGGCTGGGCGGGAGGTTACGTCGGCTCGGGCGTGGCCACGGCGAACCTCGCGGCGCGGACCCTGCGGGATCTGGTGCGGCGGGACTCGGGCGAGGGGGAGACCGACCTGACGACCCTCCCGTGGGTCGGCCACCGGGTACGGATGTGGGAGCCGGAGCCGTTGCGGTGGCTCGGGGTGCGCGGCATGTACGCGGCGTACCGCGGGGCGGACCGCCGTGAGCTGGCGCGCGCCCGCGCCACGACGGATCCGGTTGCGACGCTGGCAAATCGTGTGGCGGGGCGCCGTTGAGAGGGGGTGCGGGTGCCGGGTGCGGGGTGCCGGGTGCGGGGTGCGGGGTGCCGGGTGCGAGGTGCGGGGTGCGAGGTGCGGGGTGCCGGGTTTCCGCCGACCCGGGCCGAGCGTGTTGCGCAGTTCCCCGCGCCCCTGACAGGGCTGGTGCGGGTCCGCATGGGCATAGTCAGCCTGTCATGGGGGTCCCCCCTGGCCCTCAAGGCCTTGGGGGAGTTTGAGGACGAGGCCCTTCAGGCCGGTCGGGGTCTGGGGCAGAGCCCCAGGAGCCCCGGCTGCGGACCGTGCGTGGCTGAGCGCGCAGTTCCCCGCGCCCCTGACAGGGCTGGTGCGGGTCCGCATGGGCATAGTCAGCCTGTCATGGGGGTCCCCCCTGGCCCTCAAGGCCTTGGGGGAGTTTGAGGACGAGGCCCTTCAGGCCGAACGGGGTCTGGGGCGGAGCCCCAGGGATCCCGGCTGCGGACCGTGCGTGGCTGAGCGCGCAGTTCCCCGCGCCCCTGGGCATCCGACGCCGGCCCGCACCAAACCGCACCCCGCACTCCCCCCTCAGGCCACCGCCACCCCGTACTCCCCCACCAACTCCCCCAGCCCACCCCGATACCCCTTCCCGCCCGGCACGAAGTCCCAGTCCCCACCCGCCCGTCGCCGGAACGACCCCAGGACCAGGGCCGTTTCCCCGGGGCGCCCGTCCGAGACGGGGAGCCGGTCCAGCTCGCCCCCCGTCCCGTCCCGAAGGCAGATCGCCGCCTCGGTGAAGCCCGCCAGATCCTGGCCGGGGTTCACCTCCGGATCCACCGCCGCCACCAGCACCAGCCGGTCCGCGCCTTCCGGCAACGCGTCGAAGACGACCCGCACCGCCGCCCGGTCACCCCCGGCCCCCGGCACCATCTGGACCGAACTCCCGGGGTTCTCAGGGTTGTTGAAGAACACGAAGTGCTCCTCGCCCAGCACTCGCGCCCCCCGGCACACCAGCGCGCACACGTCGAGCTCGACCGCCCCGGCCCACGTCATACCGAGCACATTGAAATCCTCGGCGCCCCCGGACTCGCCCCCCGCCGGCCCCGCCGGCCCCACCGGCCCCGCCGACCCCGCCGACCCCGCCGGCTGGGCGGAACCACTCGCCGCCCCCGCACCCCCCGGCCCCCCGAGCCGCCCCCGCAACCCGTGCTGACGCAGCAGCTCCACCAGCTCCTCCCCGGACACCAGCGTCAGCGGCTTGGCCTCGGCGAAGCGGTACGACCCGGGCCCGAAGCCCGACGTGGTCACCAGGACACCCTTGTTGGCCCCGGCCCCCTGCACGGTCCCGTACAGATCGCGTACGGCGGTCGGCGGCACCGTATGGCGGTAGCGCTTGACCTGCACGATGATCCGCCCGCCGCTGATCGGGTCCGGGTCGAGCGCTTCGACGTCGACGCCGCCGTCGTTGGAGCGCTGCGTGGTGAGCGCCTGCATGCCGCGCGCACGGAACAACTCGGCGACCAGGCCCTCGAATGCGATGGGGTCCATCGTGAACAGGTCCGGCTCGTCCCCACCGCCGTACGACACCACCCCGCTGCCCACGTCGGCGGGCCGACGTCCGGGGCGTACGGCGGCGCGCTGGTCGGGCTTGGCGGACAGCTGCCCGCGCACCGCGTCCACCAGGCAGTCCACCGCGCTGACCTGCCCGAGATTGAGCCGTGCGAACGTGGCACGCGGCACGCTCACCGCGGCCAGAAAGATCTCGGCGCGGCGCCCGATGGCCGGATCGACATCGTCGACGAACCCGTTGAGCACGACCGATTCGAGCACCCCGAACTCATCGGCCGCGAACAGGTCGCGCAGCACGAGCAGCACACACTGCGCGAGCGCGTCCCGGTAGAGCGCGCGCCGCTGCGTGACGGGCCGCGCGGTCTCCTTCTCGGTGTCCGAACTCGCCACGTACCGTACGGACTTGACCTCCGGCACGACCTCGATGCCGGGCAGCTCCCAGTCGAGCACGAGCTGGCGCGCACCCCGGTCGAAGGCCGCGCTCACCTGGCGCGGGAACCCCTCGGGCCAGGCACCCGACGCGTACAGGGCGGCCGTGAAGTAGTCGACGGCCGCCTCAGGTTCGCCGGCCCGCAGCGCGTCCACCAGCTGGGCGAGCCCGGCGTTGTGGGCGCGTACCTCGGCGAGCTGCCCGGCGGCCCAGGCGTCGTACTGCGCCCGGTAGGCGGCGAGTTGGCGTACGCGATGCGTCTCGGCGGCCTGCGCGGCGTCCCAGTCCTGCCGGTATCTGGCCTGCGCCTCCTGCTGCGCCTGCGCCCGCCGCCCGGCCGTCCAGCCACCCTGGGCCTGATAGAGCGCGGGGTCGGGCATCGCCACAGGCTGCGCGAGCTGCCCCGGCTCGAACGGCGCGACGGCCTCCGGTCGCGTCAGTGCCGCGACCCGGAACGGCGCCGCCCGGCACCCCTGCGCCAACAGCGCGCCCAGCTCCGCGACTTGCTGCTCCAGTTCCTGCGTCCGCAGCCGGGCATCCGCCTCCCGCCCCTGCCGGTACGCCGCCTGCTGCTCGCGCTGCGTCCGCGCGAGGTCACGCTCGTACGCCCGCTGCCGCCGCTCCTCCTGCACCGCCGCCCGCTGCTGCGCCTCCCGCTGCCGCTGCTGCTGCCGCTGCGCCTCGGCCCACACCCCGACCAGCCCACTGGACCGACGACTCATATCCAACTGCCCCTCTCCCCGCCCCCGCCCCGAAAACACAAGTGTCCCGGACCTGGAGGGTCCGGGACGATCTCTCACGCTTCCTGGCGGTAGTCCCCCAACCCACGCCCACGAACCAAGTTCTACCAGGTCGGCGCGGGCGGCGGTCCAGCCCGCACAACCCCTGCGCCGATCTGCGGAGCGCCGTCCCCGTCGGCCGGGCGCGCGCAGGGGCCACCGTCACGTTCAGGCGCCGTCACGCGGAAACGTGCCCACCCCGCGCAGAAGCTCGTACAGCTGCGAAATCGAATGAGTGGCACCATTTCCCCCGGCGGCGACGATTTCCGCCGCCCTTTCCGCCTGGCGCGTCGAGGCATAGATGAAAATGGGCACGCCGAGTCCCTGGCCTCGAAGCTCACGAATCAAATCGATTCCGGCATTCGCGTTGTACGTCCCATTCTCGTTCCTCCCCATGTCGGAGACAATGACATCGAACGACTCCGGGTGCCGACGCATGGCGCGCTGGGCCTCAGCGGTGGACTTCGCGATCTCCACCGAGACTCCCAGGCTGCGCAGTTGCTCGGCTTCATACGCGTTGTTCTCCGGATGGTCGTCGACCCAGAGAACCTTCCGCAGGGTCCGGGTCCCCACGCCTGCCTCCGGCTCTTGGCGCGGTTGCTCGGCCGCGACATCGGCCAGCCTGCTCTGCATGTCGGCCGTGGTCCGAAGAACGCGTTCCGATAACTCCTGAACCGTCAGCTCCGCCTGTCCGACCTTCACGGTAAAGCCACGTGAACGGATGATCTCCTTGAGCACGGGAAACAGTCGCCAGACAACAAGACCGAAAATGGCAGGCCACGCCAGGCCTGTGAGCGCCTCCACCAAAGCCGTCGCGTCCTTCATTCCCATCCCCCGTATGCGATGACAAAGAGGCGGTGATCATTCCATGGCGCCCGCCCCACGAGACGGCGCTTGGCGCATACGCGATGGCTACTGACCGAATCACACCCACCGAGGCCGCAGCGAACCCGGCCCCCGCGCCCCAACACGAAAGGCCCCCAGCCAACCTCGGCCGGGGGCCTTCGCCCACGAGCCCCCTGTCGGGTTCGAACCGACGACCCCCGCTTTACAAGTTCGATCAGGCTACTCGCGTCGACGGCCTAACTGACGCACGGGTGCCGCTGGCGGCTGCCAAGGTACGGCGCTGATCGAGGCCGTTGATGTCAGCGTTGGATGTCAGCGAAACAGCCCCGGCATGGGGCAAGCTTCCAACGGCTCGTGCGGCCGATCGGTCCAACCCCACCAGACGTGCCGACTGGGGCACTTCCAGAGGGCTCGGCAGATCCGCTGACCGTCATCCTCCCGCCGGGAGAGCACGAGGCCGCCGGATTCAGTGAGTTGACCGCACTCGGGGCAAGGTGGGGTCTCGTCGATCATGCGCCGCACCTTAACCGAGGAGTTCTTCTCAGTCTCCAAGCACCCTGCGTTGGGTCCAACCTCCTCAGATCTACTGGCGCTCACCTGCACTGATGGCCCATCGCCAACCCATCTGTCCCACGATCCAAGCGATGACGGCTCGCAGGGGACCGCTTGTCACCAAGTGCGCCGCTACTGCCGGTTGATCGGCACCTCATAGACGATCTCGCACAGAGCAACCGGCACGACGATGTCGGCCGTCTCCACGGGGCGCCCCTGATCGCTGTAGTACGTCCGCCGAATGTGTGTGACGAGCGCGCCTTTCTGGATGCCGAGCAGTGACGCCTCTTCGGCGGTCGCGTGTCGCGGCTCCGGCTGCTCCACGGCATGGCCGACCGTGATCCCGATCTCGGCCATACGGTTCACGACGCCCTCTCCGGCATGGGGCCCTCCCTCGGGAAGGACGACGATCGTCCCCGCGGTGAGGTCGTAGGGCTCCCAGCTCGTGGAGAGCTGCACAGGCCGGCCGTCGGCGAGGAACTCGTACACGGTGCGGACGCAGAGATCGCCTACCGCGATGCCCAGCCGCGACGCGATCTCACTCGGCGCCGGAACCTTCGCATCGGTCCGGCTCTCCCAGCCGCCTTGCCTCCCCAGGGCTCGCATGTCCGAGCGGAACGGGGAGCCCTCGGGCTGCTCGCGGGCCGCGGAGCGAACCACGCGCACGCGCTCACGCGGCTCGGCGACGTACGTTCCGGACCCGGCCCGCCCCTCCAACACCCCTTGCGAGATGAGCAGTTCCTGCGCCCGGCGGATCACGTTCTCGCCGACACCGCACTCCTGGGCGATCTGAGCGCGGGAGGGCAGCCGATCGCCCGGTGTCCACTCGCGATCCGCGATGCGCCGCCGGAGGACATCAGCGATGCGGAGATAAGGCGGCTGCTCAGGCATATGGAAAATCTAGTCCACTAGCTCTAATCTAGTTAACTAGCTTCACTGAAAGTGATCAGCGGTGACGGAGGCTGCCCTGTGCCTGCTTCAGAAGTGAGCGCGGGGGCCATCGCTGCCCGGCTGTCCGCCCTCGGACTCGCCACACGCGTGGAGGAGCACGCACGGCAGACCGCGATCGAGGCGGAGGTACCCGACTGCCTCCCCGCCGAGACCTGGCAGGAGGCCCTAGACGTGGTCGCCCAGGCCGACCGCTTCGGCCTCCTGGCCACCAGCCTGGGCGGCCGCACGTTATGGGCCGCCGTACGCAAGCCGGCCCCGGCACCGGACCGATCGCCGGGACCTGGCCAACAGCGATAGGAGCACCATCGTGTTCAACCGCATCCGCCGCGCCGCATCGCGGTTCAGCGAACGGCTCTCAGAAAGGCGCCGGCAACGCCAGCGTCCCCCAACTGCCGTTTGCACCACGGCCAATCACCCGGCTGGTAGCGATCGCGGGGTGGAGCAGATTCCTGGGCAGCCGCAGAAGCACACTGAGGTGCTGATCGGGGAGGAGACGGCCCTAATCCGCCCGTACCTGCTGGCATCCGAGCAACGAGCACAGCAGCGCGCCACGATGCTCGCCCTTCACGCTCTGGTCGAGACGCCTTACTGCTCGGCAGAGGTCCTCTGATGCCATATCGCCGCCTCCAGTCTCGTGCAGCGCAGCGAAATCTCGAAGCCCCCTACCATTCGAGCTCGTGCCGGGTCGGCCAGCACCGCGAGTGCGCGCATTCTGTGCCGACAGCAGCGCCGAGCGACGTCCCCGTGATCTACGAGGCCTGCACGTGCTCGTGCCACACGGTGCCCGACCGGGATACGACTGCAGGGGTGTCCCCGTGAAGAACTGGACCTCCGGCCGTTCCCTGACGGCCCCTGTCGAAATCACCTCGACCAACGTGCGATGCGGCGACGTCATCCTGACCGGCGCCCGCCCGTGCCGAGTGACGTACCTCGGCCAACTCCCTGGTGGAGCCAAACGGCTCCTCTTCGAGTCAGGCGAACAGTTGACGATGTACGTCCGCACTCAATTGATCACATCGAGGGGGCCGTCAAGGTGGTGACCCGGCCCGCCCCGCCCCTCCCGTACGCGATCGCCGACGACCTACGCGCCCGGATCATCACAGGCCGCCTCAAGCCCGACGAACGCCTCCCCTCAGAGACTCAGCTCGCCACGCACTACAGGGTCAGCACGCCGACCCTGCGAAACGCCTTGGCGGTCCTCCAGGGCGAAGGGCTCATCGAGAAGATCCACGGTAAAGGCAACTTCGTGCGCCGCCGTCTTCATCAGGTCACCTACGTCGGCGGCGGACACATGGCCATCGACCGGGATGCCGCAAGGGTGACCCTCCGCGTCACGGTCCGCACCACCAAGATCTGGGCGCGAGGTGACTTGGCCTCGCTGCTGAAGGTGCCGCTCCACAGCCCGTTGACCGAACTGCGCTGCGTCGGCTACGAGGGCGATTCGCCACACAGCCTCATCCGCTTCTACGTCCCGCGCGACCTGGCGCCGGTCAACCCACGAGCAGAGCTGTCCTGTTGGGGGTCGGTCGAGGCGACCCTGGCGGAGGCGCGTCCAGCACTCGCCGACACTCAGGAGACAGTCAACGCCCGCCTTCCGACCCGGAGCGAAGCCGCCACCCTGCGCATCAGCACGGCACTGGCCATCCTGGCAATCACCCGGGTCTCGACCGACATCAAGGGCCGCGTGGCCGAAGCGGCCCACCTCGTCCTACCCGGCGACCGCGCCAACGCCCTCTTCACCACTCATCGCATGACGGCGGGGAGGCGTGCGCAACGATGACACCACACGATGAACTCCGCCTCCTGCCCTGGTCGAGCCCGGACGGCAAGCCGTGCTTCCTGAGCACCGACGACCCGGCCGGCCGCCTGTCCCGCCTAGCGGACGAGATGGAAGTACACCAACTGGACAGCGCATCAGCCCTGGTAGCGCAAGGCTTGAAGATGATCAGCGACGACGAAACGGAGCGACCGGCGCTCGAAGGCTTGACGACGGCCCTGATCAAAGCCCTGCAGGCCACGCTTCGCGTAGCAACAAGCCGGGGCCACCGCTTAGCGGCCGCGGACCTCATGCCCCTGGAACGCTGTGACCCTCCTCAGAGACCCATGAGCAGGATCGACTAGCAGTTACTCATAGTCGATACGCGAAGAGGCCCGGATCTCGATCCGGGCCTCTTCGCGTCGCCGAAGACAGCCTGGAACCTCTGAGCACTGGACTTCTTCGTCCCGAAGCAACTTTGGCGGCGGCCGTGCCTTGGGCCAGTGCGCCCGTCACCTGCGCTGCTGGTCCGCTGGCGTCCGTGCTCGTCCGTCGGTGTGCGTCGGCGTTGTCACGCAGTTAGTCACTAACCCGGAGAGGGCCCGGCGCTTAGAAGATGCGGGCACGCCGGGGTGGGCAGCCCTGATGTGTTCTTGCCGCTGCCGCTCAGGGCTGCCGGGCACTGCTGCCGTCCATCTTCGTTGCCGTCACGGTTGCCGTCACTGTCGTACTTCGGTGCCGTACTGGTTGCCCGCCGCGGCCTGGGATGCACAGGGCCACCTACTAGTGACTAGTAGGTGGCCCTCTGGCCAGGTGGCAGCAGTTGAACCCAGGACGCTTCTGACGTCAGGTGCTCGGAGGACCAGGCTCAGGTGGCGCGGCCACGCTCGGCACGCTCCTGCTGTTTCCGCCGGCTAGCTCGTGGAAGAAGCCAGGTACGCCGAGGATGATTGCGGGGACTGCGAGCACCCACCACCACAAGTAATTTCCTCCCTGGAGAGCGGCCCAGGTACCGAGGCTGATGCCGCCGCCGCCCAGAATGATGCCCAAGCTAACACCCACAGCGTCTCGCTTGAATGAGTCTTCGCGCTCGCACGTTTGCCTGTACTTCTGGGCCGTTGCATCCAACTGTGAAGTAAGTGTGGCCTTGGCTGCTGTGCCCTCTGCAAGAGATTCGGCCGCCGCGATCTCTGCCGTTAACCGAACCATGATCTTGTCTGATCTGGATCGGCGACTTGCGCGGGCAGCGAAAAACCCTGTGAGCACTGCGATTACCACTGGGGAAAACGCAGTTACCGTTTGCGCAAGGGAGGTAACTTGCAACGCAATTCCGATCTAATCGTTCGCCTGCTCGGCTTCGCTTGACGTCGCCTGATTTAGGGTCTCACGCCGCCTCTCGTACCAGCCATTCCGGAACGCTTCCCTGATTTCTTCACTCCTACCCTTATAGAAGATCGAATCTTCTAGTTCGATTAGCTCGACGACCGTTTGTTGTGCCCTCTGCGCCTCCAGCTTGGTGCGGTTAATCGATTCTCTGTGTGTCTCTTCATCCTCGCTGGGCCACTTGTAGTGGACAAATGCGTTCCGAGACTCCATTACGCGAGTTATTTGCCGGGCGAGCTCCTTGGGGAACCTCGGGTTGTCCAAGCTCGTCCATATTCTCCCCATCTTGAGCTCGATTCGTGAGCTTCTGATGAGTGCCGTAGCTAGCTCCGGGTGCGTCCCCTTGCCGGTTGCGCGCAACAGGATGATTCGGTTTAGCCAGTGCTCAATCCAAGTTGCGTAAAACAGTATCGCGAACTCGTGTTTTCCCTCGTCCAGGAACTTGTCCCCTTGGTTCTTCAGCTCCCGTTCATGGTTTCCGGACCACTGGACCTGGCTTGCCTTCCCGGCTCTTTTGCTCTCGCTAAGCTCTTCGTCGGGGTCAATGTCGAAATGATCGAGGTGTAGCGAAATAGCTTCAATAATAACCTCATCGGCACTGAGAGTGTCGAGGTCCACCTCGTCAAACATGACGGCGTTTTCCACTGCGCTCCAGGTGACCGCTTCCCAGACGGGGAGAAATCTTTCGCTGGTGATCATTTTCATCGCTGGGTCTGGCACGGTATCGCTCCTTCATCGGAGATTTTCAGGTTACTGGTCCACCTTCTAACTCGCAGGCGGTTTATGCATACGGCCTCCGCCTGTCGCACGAGGTCGGCGGAGCGGGTTTGGGCGGGAGCTGCTTTGGCGCGAGTGATCATGGCCCCGTAAGCTTCCGGCGCGTCGGGCAGGTTGTGGACCTGCCCGGTAAAGCACGACGTTGGGGCCATGATCTTCGAGGCTCGCGCCAAAGTGGCTGCCTAAAGCCGTGGAGCCGGCCGCCCCAGCCACGGAGGGTGTCTCCCACTTCCAGCCCGCAGTCGCGAGCGCGCCGCCGGGCGCGGCCAGCCGGGGCGGAGACAGGAGGCAGGCCGCGCCGCAGAGGCGGCGCGCGCCCGCGCCGTGCGCGGGCCCTTGATGAAGTAGGGAAAGTTCTATCGCGCGGGCGTCAGGCGCTTGCCGTCGTGGCTGCGGACGTGCGGGCCCGCTCCGTCCAGCGCGTCCAGGAGGCGGATCGCGTAGACCTCCGACATCCACTCCGCGACCTCTTCCGGCGTAAGCCAGTCGACGGCCGTTGATTCGCTCGATGTGCGCTCGACGCCGCCCGCCGGCTTGCAGCGGAAGACCAGGGCCACGATGCCTCGGGTCGTGTTCTTGTAGACCCCAGTCAGCTCGTCGACCTCGACGTGGATGCCCGTCTCTTCCCGGACTTCGCGACGAACACCTTCCTCCGGGGACTCGTCGAGTTCGAGTACGCCGCCCGGAAGTTCCCAAGTGCCGTTGTCAGCGCGTCGGATGGCGAGGAGCCGACCATCGTCACGGACTACCACCCCGGCCACGGACACGGAGTGGAGCGGCGTTGACTGGCCTTCCTGCGCGCTGTTACTCATGTACAGGAGCATAGGAGGATGAGAAGGACTATGGGAACAGCAGTAGGAGGTGGGAAGGCCGTACCCCGGTACGTGCAGATCGCCGACGAAATCGTTCAGCAGATTCGGGCCGGCGTTCTCAAGCCCGGCGAGCTGGTGCCGAGCGAATCCGAGCTCGTGGACCGCTACGGCGTTGCCGGCGGAACCGTGCGCAAGGCCATGGCCGAGGTCCGGGCCAGTGGGCTCGTGGAGACCCGGCACGGCAAGGGCTCCATCGTGAAGGACCGGCCGCCCGTACGGCACCGCTCCTCCGACCGCTTCCGGCGATCGCATCGACAGGGGGGCAAAGCCGCGTACCTGGCCGAGTCGGCCCAGTCGGGAGCGACCGCGAAGGTGAGCGTCCTCTACATCGGCCCGGTGGAAGCCACCGAGGACATTGCCGCGCGCCTGGACGTCGAGGCTGGCACCCAGGTGCTCGCCCGGCGGCGGCTCTATTTCCGCAACGGCACGCCCGTCGAGACGGCGACCTCCTACCTCCCTTGGGACGTGGTGAAGGACATCCCCGAGCTCTTCGCCGAGAACCCCGGCGGGGGCGGCATCTACGCCCGACTCGAAGACCACGGACACGAGTTCGCGGAGTTCGTCGAGACGCTCCAAGCCCGCCCGGCGTCCAAGGCCGAGACGTCCGAGCTGGCGCTGAGCCCCGGAGCTCCGGTGGTTCACCTCGTGCGTGAGGCCGTGACAACGGCCGGTCGCGTGGTCGAGGTCTGCGACACCCTCATGGCCGCTGACCAGTTCGTCTTCAGCTACCGGATTCCCGCAGCCGACTGACGCGCGCTCAACTCCCCACAGCCCGCCGCGACTTCTTCGTCTCGGCGGGTTGACTCATGTATAGGAGTGCTGCACTCTTCTTCATGTCACTCATGTACATGAGTGGTGGAGCTCAGCATCTATAGAGGAGTGATCAGCCGTGCGTCAGATCCCTGTGGACACTTCCGCCGCGACCGTCATGGTCGCCAAGGCACCGCAGCCCAAGGTCAAGGACCGCCGTACCGGTGAGCTCGCCGTGGACGCCGAGACCGGAGCCGCTCTGATGACCGTGGACGTGATGTTCGCGGCCAACGACGAAGTCGAGATCCTGTCCGTCACCATCCCCAAGCCCGGTCTCTCCGACGACTTGGCCATGGGGACCCCGGTCGCGCTGACGGGGCTCATCGCGCGGCCGTGGGAGAACGAGTTCAACGGCCAGAAGCGGCATGGCATCGCTTACCGCGCGGTCGCCCTCACCTCCCTCGGCGTCGGTGCTACGCAGCCCAAGGCAGCCTGACCATGACCACCTTCACGGTCGGGTTGACGCTGGTCGTCGCCTCCGCAGTGATCCTGCGGTGGCGGCGCCCCGCCTGGTACTGGGTCTGCTTCGGCGCCGCGCTCGCCTCATTACGGCTTCTGGTCCGGTACGCCTCGGTCATGGAGGCCTGCGGGCTCACCGTGCCACCCGCGCGCTGGCAGCTCGCCCTCGCCCGGATGGCCGGCCGATCCGTACCCGAGTCCCGCTCGCCCCGCGTCCTGCGGTTACGGCCGACGCGCACGGGCCTGGTCCTGCGGCTCAAGCTCCGCCCCGGTCAGGACGCCTTCGACTTCTCCGCCGCCACGGACCGGCTGCGCCACTCCTTCGGGATGTACGGCGTCAGCTCTCGCGAACTGCGTTCAGGAGTCGTGGAGTTGCGCATGACCGGCTACGACGTGCTCAGGCGGGTTCGGATGCCCGCCGAGAAGGCCGGTGACGCTGCTCCGATGCGCATCCCCGTCGCCCTGCGCGAGGACGGGGCCGTGCACTACCGCGACTTCCGGGCCGTGCCCCACGGGCTCACGCTGGGAGCCACCGAGTCCGGTAAGTCCGTGTACCTGCGCAGCCTCGTCTGCGGGCTGGCTCCGCTCGACGTCGCCCTGGTCGGGATCGACTGCAAGCAGGGCGTCGAACTCTTCCCCCTGGCCCGCCGCTTCTCCGCCCTCGCGGACGACCAGGAGACCGCGCTCGATCTCCTGGACGCGCTCGTCTCGCACATGGCGGACGTCTACCGGCTCATCCGTGCCCAGCAGCGCATCAGCGTCGCCATACCGGACGCGGAGATCGCCGCCGACATCTGGGACCTGCCCGTCGGCCTCCGTCCCGTCCCGGTCGTCGTCCTGGTCGACGAGGTCGCCGAACTCGCGCTCTTCGCGAACAAGGACGAGGAGAAGCGCCGCGATCGCATCGTCACCGATCTGGTCCGGCTCGCCCAACTCGGCCGCGCCGCAGGCATTTACCTGGAGATCTGTGGTCAGCGCTTCGGCTCCGAACTGGGCAAGGGCATCACGATGCTCCGCGCTCAGCTCACCGGCCGCACGGCCCACCGCGTCAACGACGAGACCAGCGCCAACATGGCCTTCGGCGACATCTCCCCGGACGCCGTCCTCGCCGCCATCCAGATCTCGCCCGACACCCCGGGCCTGGCTGTCGCCGGTGACTCGACCGGAGGCTGGGCCCGCATCCGAGCCCCGCACATCTCGCTGCGCGACGCCGTGAATCACTGCAACGCCTACGCCGACCGCGCCCCGGACCTGCCGGCACTCGCCGTCTTCCGGCCCGCCGTCGCTCTGCCTTCCAAGGCCCTCGTGCCGCTCAAGGCCCGTCCCGCCACGGCCTGACGTTCTCCTCCCCTGCCGGTCGGCGCGACCCATCGCGCCAGCTCCCTACCCCTCCATGCCGAACGCCGAATCGCCGAATTGGTGGAGCTCCATGAACCGCTCGATCCGCCTGGACGCCGTTCTCGTACAAGCCGTGATCGCCGGAGCGCTCTCCTTCGCTCACCTCCATGACCTCGCCCTCGCCGCCGGGCAGGGCGGCTGGAAGGCCTGGGCCTATCCGGTCAGCGTCGACCTGCTCCTGGTCGCCTCCTGGCGGCGGCTACGCAGCGCGGGACCCTCTCGGCTCGCCTGGTCCTGGTTCCTGATCGCCCTGTCCGCTTCGCTCGGTGCCAATGTCGCGACCGCCGGGCTGCTCGACCTCCAACACCCGCCCGTCTGGCTGAGGTTCGGCATCGCTGGGTGGCCCGCACTCGCCTTCCTCGGCGGCACCCTCCTCGCCCACACCGCGAGCGGCGCGATGCACGAGCCGCTCCCGAACCCGCCGGCAGATTCGGCCGCCGAGCCTCACGCCCCGGGGCCCGCCCCCGATCCGGAGCCCGCCGATCAACCCGTACGAACAGACCCGCCTGATCTGCCCATCGCGCCGCCCGTCCCCGCCGCCCTCGTCGACCACGCCCGCAAGCTCACCGACGACCACCACGCGCGTACGGGCTCCGCACTCGACGCCGACGCCTTGCGCGCCCGTCTCGGAGTTCCGGCCCAGCTCGCCGAAGCCATCGCCGCTCAACTCGCCTGATGAGAAGCGAAGTTCGGCGTGGCTGCCAGCACTGGGACGACCCGCCCGAAAGGACTGACCGACATGCCCGCTCGTGACCACTTCCACTCCGTGATGCGGATCGGCCCCGTGCAGATCGGCACCTATCGCGACCACCGCGGCCGGACCAAGCACGCGGCCGTGTGCACCAACGACCGCTGCGGCTGGTCCGCCGACTACTCCAGCCGCAGCGCGGCCCAGCTCGCCGCCCGCACCCACCGCTGCACCGCCCGATAGGAGCCCACCGTGGACGTCCCGCTCTGGCTCGCCCTGGTCGTCGTCGGCTACCTCGGCATCAAGCTCGTCCGCCCGCCCTGGTGGCTCGTGGCGGTGCTCCTCGTCGGCGGCTACCTCCTCGCCGACAGCTTGCTGTCCCCCGTCATCGACACAGCGATCAAGTAGTCAGCCGCGAAAGGGGATTCACCATGTTCCGTCCCAAGGTCCCGACCATGCCGCAGCCGACGGGCCGCACCGTCCCGTCCGCGGTCATCGCCGAACGGGCCGCCATCGTGCAGCAGCACCCCGTGCAGGCCGTCGTACCGAGTCCTGCACCCGCCCGGCCCACCGTCCAGATCACCCCCGGCGCCGTCATCGCCCTCATCGGCGGCGGGACGGCCGTGGTCCTGGTGCTCGGCGCTGTCCTGGTCTCGATGCTGCTCGCGGTCGCCCTCACCGGGACATCGCTCGCCATCTGCGCCCTGGTCGTCCGTTCCCTGATGAGCACCGGCACGAAGCACCGCTGACCGGCCCCCGGGCGGCCTCGATACCGCCAAGCATCCGCCGCCCGGGAGCCGTACGCCCTCCGATCCGAGAACCGAAGGAACCTCCAGCATGGCTCACCCCGCCGCACCCGACCGACGCCTCCGCACACGGGAGTCGCCCGTAACTGCACCGCCCCTCGACCCGATCACCCTCGGAGACCTGTTGAGAGTGGCCTCCGCCCCCGACTTCGACCGCTGGCAGGACCAGGTCCGTCGCACCGGCGGCTGCTCCGACCCCGTACACCTAACCGGCTGGACCCTCACCAAGGACAGGACCACCGGGGAGACCCTGCACTCCTACTCCACCAGCACGGAACCGGGCGGCCGACTCCGCGTCGCCTGCGGCAACCGCCGCGCCTCCCGCTGCCCGTCGTGTGCCTGGACGTACGCGGGAGACACCTACCAGCTCATCCGCGCCGGGCTCGCCGGGGACGACCGCCGAGACGTTCCCGGCTCGGTCCGGGACCATCCGCGCGTCTTCGCCACCCTCACGGCCCCGTCCTTCGGTCCGGTCCACAACCGCCCTGGCCGAGGACTCTGCCGCTGCGGCGCTGCCCATGCCACGGACGACCCCGCACTGGGCACGGCCCTCGACCCGACGACGTACGACTACGCGGCGGCGGTGCTCTTCAACAACCACGCAGGCGGCCTGTGGATGCGCTTCACGACCCGACTGCGCCGAGAGCTGGCCGCACGCGCAGGGGTAACGCAACGCGAGTTGAAAGAATCGGCCCGCGTCTCGTACGGCAAGGTCGCGGAGTTCCAGAAGCGAGGTGCCGTGCACTTCCACGCCGTGATCCGCGTCGACGGCCCGGACGGCCCCGGAACGCCGCCGCCGTCCTGGGCCACCGTGGAGCTGCTCACCGATGCCATCTACTCTGCCTCAGCACACGGCTACACGTCCGTCTCCGTACCGGCGGCCGCCGGGCAACCGGCCCGTACCTTCCGCTGGGGCACGCAGCTCGACGTACGCCCGATCAAGGCCTTCGGCGACGGGTCGGACATCACGGAACAGGCCGTGGCCTCCTACGTCGCCAAGTACGCCACCAAGGCCGCCGAGAACACCGGCACGCTGGACCGCCGCATCGGCGAGCCGGCCGAGCTCGCCCGTCACGACCTCCCCGAGCACGCCCGGCGCCTGATCGAAGCCTGCAAGCTCCTCGATCCGCTCTACCCCGACCGCCGTCTCTGGGCGTGGGCTCACATGCTCGGGTTCCGGGGCCACTTCTCCTCGAAGTCGCGCCGTTACTCGACCACGCTGGGCGAACTCCGGGCTGCGCGAGCCGACTTCCGCGCCGCACAAGAGCGCGAAGCCCTCGGCCTGGAGGACCGCGAGCCGGACAGCGTCCTCGTCCTGCGCGACTGGCAGTACGCGGGCCACGGCCACACTCCCGGCGAGTCGGCCCTCGCCGCGACGATCGCCCGCGCGCTCCAGCTCAACCGCGAGACCGCGCGCGAGGAACTGCCCGCCCAACTCGCCCTGGAAGGAGCCGCAGCATGACCACCGCGACCACCACCGCCGAGCTGCTGACCGTCACCGAAGTCATGACGCGGCTCAAGCTCGGGCGCTCCAAGGTCTACGACCTCATCCGGTCGCACCGCCTGGTCTCGATCAAGATTGACGGTGCGCGCCGCATCCCGCTCGACTCCGTCAGCGCCTTCATCCTCGGCCAGATCGAGGAGGCTTCCTGATGGCCACCACCCAGCGCAAGCGCAACCCCAACGGCGCCGGCACGATCACCAAGCGCAAGGACGGCCGCTACCAGTGTGCGGTCTACGTCCTCCAGCCGGACGGCACCCGTGCCCGCAAGTTCGCCTACGGCAAGACCTGGGAGGAGTGCGACGCCAAGCGCCGTGAACTCCTCGACAAGGTCGCGAGCGGCACCCCCGTGCCCACCCGATCGGCCAAGCTCTCCGAGTGGCTGACGTTCTGGTTGGAGAGCGTCGTGAAGCCGCGCCGCAAGCTGAGCACGTACGACAAGTACGAGGCGCACGTCCGCCTCTACCTCGCCCCGATGATCGGCGGGAAGCGGCTGGAGTCTCTTGGCACCGCCGACGTCCGGCGCTTCCTTCTCCAGTTGGAGAAGAAGACCACGGCAGCCACCGCGAAGGAGTCGCACCGGGTCCTGCGCTCGGCTCTTTCCGCCGCCTGCAGGGAGGAATTGATCACGCGCAACGTGGCCACGCTCGTCGAGCCTCCGCGCCCGAAGCCGCGTGAATTGAGCCCGTGGTCCCTCGACGAGACCCTGACCTTCCTCGCCGCCGCCCGACTCGATCCGCTCTACGCCGCCTTCGTGCTCGCCATCGCCATGGGCCTGCGCCGGGGAGAACTCGTCGGTCTGCGCTGGTCCGACATCGACCTGGAGCAAAGGACGTTGACCGTACGGCAGCAGCTCCAGCGCCGACGCGGCGTGCTCTACAACGACGAGACGAAGGGGCGTCGCAGCCGGGCGCTCCCACTCCCCGCCATGTGCGTCGCTCCCCTGCGCTGGCACCGCATGCGCCAGGCCGCCGCCCGCGAAAGTGCTGGTACGGCCTGGCAGGAGACCGGCTACGTCTTCACCACCCGGACCGGTCGGCCGGTCGAGCCGCGCAATGTGCACAGGTCCTTCGTCCGGGTCTCCGCGGCCGCCGGCCTCCGCGTCGTCCGGCTGCATGACGCCCGGCACGGGTGCGCGACCCTGCTCACCGCGGCCGGAGTCGCACCCCGCGTCGTGATGGAGATCCTCGGCCACTCACAGATCAGTCTGACCATGGACGTGTACACGCACGTCGTCCAGGACACCCAGCGCGAGGCCATCAGCCACATGGACCGGCTGCTCAGGCGTCGCCCGGTGCGGGACGGGTCATCCGGGAGTGATCAGCCGCGTTGATGTCAGACGTGGATGTCAAAGGCCCCCAGCCATGATCGGCTGGGGGCCTTTTCCCTGGAGCCCCCTGTCGGGTTCGAACCGACGACCCCCGCTTTACAAGAGCGGTGCTCTGGCCAACTGAGCTAAGGAGGCAACGCGTGAAGTGTAACCAACGCTCGGCCGGGCGGGGCGGCGGATTTCGTGGGCGGGGTCCTGGGCGGGCCACGGACTCGGGCGGGGCGCCGACTCCGGGGCGTCCAGGGCGCGGGACGCCCGCCGGCTCCGGGGCATCCAGGGCCCCGGGCGCCCGCCGACTCCGGGGCATCCAGGGCCCGGGGCGTCGCCGGCTCCGGGGCATCCAGGGCCCGGGGCGTCGCCGGCTCGGGGCGGCCGGGGGCCGGGACCCCGGGGCCGGGCGGCCGGGGGCCGGGACCCCGGGGCCCGGCCTCCGGGGCCCCGGGTCGGGAAGTTCGTGGGCCTGGAGTGCTGACAACGCGGACATCCGCCGGGTAGCGTCCTGACCCAGTCCACCCCGGTGGACTACACCACTTCTCCCTCTACTCGGATCGTCCGGCACGTTCCTGCCGGTGAAGGGACACATCAGTCATGGCCACTGTCACGTTCGACAAGGCGACCCGGATCTACCCGGGCTCCACCAAGCCCGCCGTCGACGGGCTCGAGATCGCGATCGAGGACGGCGAATTCCTCGTCCTCGTCGGCCCCTCCGGCTGCGGAAAGTCCACCTCCCTGCGCATGCTCGCGGGCCTGGAGGACGTCAACGGCGGAGCCATCCGCATCGGCGAGCGTGACGTCACGCACCTGCCGCCCAAGGACCGGGACATCGCGATGGTGTTCCAGAACTACGCGCTGTACCCGCACATGACGGTCGCCGACAACATGGGCTTCGCGCTCAAGATCGCCGGCGTGAACAAGGCGGAGATCCGCAAGAAGGTGGAGGAGGCGGCTAAGATCCTCGACCTCTCCGAGTACCTGGACCGCAAGCCCAAGGCGCTCTCCGGCGGTCAGCGCCAGCGCGTGGCGATGGGGCGCGCCATCGTGCGCGAGCCGCAGGTCTTCCTCATGGACGAGCCGCTGTCCAACCTCGACGCCAAGCTCCGCGTCTCCACGCGTACGCAGATCGCCTCGCTCCAGCGCCGCCTCGGCATCACCACCGTGTACGTCACGCACGACCAGGTCGAGGCCATGACGATGGGCGACCGCGTGGCCGTCCTCAAGGACGGGCTGCTCCAGCAGGTCGACTCGCCGCGCAACATGTACGACCGCCCGGCCAACCTGTTCGTCGCCGGCTTCATCGGCTCGCCCGCGATGAACCTGGTCGAGGTCCCGATCACCGACGGCGGCGTGAAGTTCGGCAACAGCGTGGTGCCGGTCAGCCGCGAGGCGCTGAGCGCGGCGGCCGACCGGGGCGACCGTACGGTCACCGTCGGCGTGCGTCCCGAGCACTTCGACATCGTCGAGCAGGGCGGCGCCGCCGCCACGTCCCTCACCAAGGAGTCCGCCGAGGCCCCGGCCGGCCTCGCCGTCACCGTCAACGTCGTCGAGGAACTGGGCGCCGACGGCTATGTGTACGGTTCCGCCGAGGTCGGCGGCGAGACGAAGGACCTCGTGGTCCGCGTGGACGGCCGTTCGGTGCCGGAGAAGGGCACACAGCTCCACGTCGTCCCGCGTCCGGGTGAGATCCACGTGTTCTCCACCTCCACGGGCGAGCGCCTTACAGACTGATACCGGCAGACTGATACCGGTACGCGGCCGCCACCCCAAGGGGTCTCCGGTCGAGCGGCTCCGCACGCGCGTGCGGGGCCGCCGCCGTTCTCCGGGCGGGTGTCGACAAATACCCCGGCACATCGGGCAATTCGAATGGTGTTCGTCAACACGCCTCTGAGAAAACGGCGGCGAACCGTCCCCCGGCAGAGTGACTAAATGTCGCCAAATCATCACTCCCCGCTACGCTCGCCTCCGTGACGCACACAGCCCGCCGAATCGGCCGAACCCTCGCCCTCGTCCTGCCCGTCGTCCTCGTGCTCTCCGGCACGCTCGCGGTCACCCGGGTCAACTGGGCAGGCAGCAACGGATCCCAGATCCTCACCGCCTCCTCCGAGAACGTCTCCGTACGTGCCAAGTCCCGCGCCCCGCAGGACGTACTGCGGGACGCGCTCCTGACCGAGCTCCAGGAGAAGGACCCCGGCACCGCGCTGACCCACCTCCAGCGCGAGGTCGAGCACCGCCCCTCGCTCGCCCGGCACTGCATGTCGATCGCCCGCGCGCTCGGCAGGGCCGCCGTGGAGCACTACGGCCCCGTGAAGGCCCAGACGTACTCCCGCCCCGTCTGCGACACCTCCTTCGCCTCCGGCGTGGCCCAGGAGCGGTGACGTCCCCCTGCGGGGACGCCTATCGTTCACCGCATGACTGCGCGCACCACCGCGACATTTCCGACACAGGCCGTGATCCTGGCGGGCGGCCAGGGCTCACGACTCCGTCCGTACACCGACGACCGCCCCAAGCCGATGGTCGAGATCCCGGGCACCGGGGTTCCGATCATCGGCCATCAGCTTGCCTGGCTGGCCGCCGAGGGCGTCACTGACGCCGTCGTCTCCTGCGGCCACCTCGCCGACGTCCTGAAGGACTGGCTGGCCAAGGCCGAACTTCCCCTGCGGGTCACCACGGTCGTCGAGGACGAACCGCTGGGCCGTGGCGGCGGCCTCAAGTACGCGGCCGCGTCGCTGCCCCACCCCGACCGGCCCTGGTACGCCACCAACGGCGACATCTGGACGCGCTTCTCCCTGCGCGAGATGGCCTCCTTCCACGGCGAACGCGACGCGACCGCCACGCTGGCCCTGGCCCGCCCCCGCATCCCCTGGGGAGCCGTCGAGACCGATGCCTTCGGCCACATCACCGACTTCATCGAGTCGCCGCCCTCGCCGTACCTCATCAACGCGGGCGTGTACGTCTTCTCCGCGGCCTTCACGGCGATGCTGCCAGACGTCGGCGACCACGAGCGCACCACGTTCCCCCGGCTCGCCCGCGAGCGGCGCCTCGCCGGGTTCCCGTTGCCGCACGGGGCGTACTGGCGGGCCATCGACACGGCGAAGGACCTCACGGAGGCCGCCAAGGAGCTTGCGGCGCATCGCATGTGACTCCGGCCCCGGCTGCCCGGGGCTCCGCCCCGGACCCCGTTCGCGCCTGAAGGGCGCTCGTCCTCAAATTCCCCCAAGGCCTTGAGGGCCAGGGGGCCCCATGACGGGCTGACCACGCCCACACGGACCAGGATCGGATGCTCCAGGGGCGCGGGGACTGCGGCACCGAGCCCGCGGGCGGAATCGGGGGGGGCGGCGGCACGGCGAAGGGGCCGGAATGGTCCGGCCCCTCGCTCGCGGTGCGGACCTCGCCGCTAGCCCAGCAGCCCCCCGATGGGGTTGCGGTTGCCGTGGCCGCCCGCGCCGCCACCGCCGCCGCCCGTGCTTCCGGCGCCGCCCGTCGAGCCGGTGCCGCCGGTCGACGTCGGGCCCGCGCTGGTGGACGGCGGGGCCTTCGGCGTGGTGCGGTGGTGCGAGGGGGCAAGGCCCCCGGTGCCGGCGGAATGGCTCGGCTGGCCGGTGGTGCCCGCCGTGACGGTCTGGTGCGCCTTCGGCTTCTTGGACGCCGACGGGGAGGAGCTGGGCGACGTCTTCGCCTTGGGCGAGGGCTTGACGGCCTTCGGCGTCGTCCGGGGGGCGAGCGCGGGGCCTGTCTCGCTCGGCAGCGGGGTGCCGGGCAGGTAGTTGGTCGGGTCGTCGTCGGGGCCCGGCACGGTCACCACGGTGGTGGAGCGGACCGCGCCGCCGAGCAGCGCGCCGGTCGTCAGGGTCAGGCCGACCACGACGGTCGTCATGACCAGACCGCGCCGCAGCACCCTGCGCCGCAGCTCCCACAGTTCGGAGCGCGGGCCCAGCTTGCGCCAGGCCTCACCCGCGAGGCGCGCGTCCAGCGAGTACACCGGGGCGCCCGCGATGATCAGCGGGGACCAGGCGGCCAGCAGGATGATGTCCGGCGCGTCGTTGGCCCGTACCGTCTGCCAGCTCACCGTCACGAGCAGGGCCGCCGAGAGCAGCGCGCCGAACACGGCGGCCACCCGCTGCCACAGGCCGAGCATCGTCAGTACGCCGACGACGACTTGGAGGAAGGCCACGGTCAGCCCGGCCCCCACGGGGTGCGAGAGCGCGAAGTCGCGCAGGGGCTCGGCGAGCGCCCAAGGGTGCATCGAGTGCAGCCACTTGACCATCGAGCCGCGCTCGCCGCCGTCGAAGTACACCGGGTCGCACAGTTTGCCCAGGCCGGCGTATACGGAGATGAAACCGAGGAAGACGCGCAGCGGGAGCAGCACGACGCCGAGGTTCATCCGGCGGCCCGGGTAGTAGGCGTGGCGGACCGGCTCGGTGCCGCGCCGCTTGGCGGGCGAGCCGTCGTCCGCGTCGCCTTCGAACTCCTCGCGTTCGTCCAACGCGTCGAAGTCCTCGAACTGGCTGCGCCGGTACGGCTGTTGGCCGTAGGGCGTGCGCATCTGAGGGAGGAGCGCGGTCTCCGGGCCCGGGCCGGATCCGGGGACCAGCGGCGTCGGCATCGTGTCGTCGACGGCGACGCGCGGGATGGTCTGCGTCGCGCCGGTGTCATAGCCCGCGCCGGCGCCGCCGGCGGAGGTGGCGCGGACGGCCTGGAGCAGTCCGCTCGCCCCGGGCGCCGACTTCCCGCTCCACACCACGGGCGCCCTGCGGCGCACCGCGGTGCTCGAAATGATGGGCTTCGGCCGCGACTTGGGCGCAAGCTGCACCCGGAAACTCGCGTGGTTGACGATGACCTGCGCGGGGTCGCAGTCCACCTTGGCCATGCTCAGGGCAGGCTGGTCGTCGAACCCGGGCCGGGGCGTTCTGGTGTCCACACTCATCTAACCGAGTGATGGGTGCTTAGGACACTGCTTGACGGGCCCGAATCTGTCCGAGACCCGTCAAGATCACCCAGCTCAGGCGCGTCGGCGGGCCGCTTCGTAGAGCACGATGCCCGCCGCGACACCCGCGTTGAGGGATTCGGCGCCGCCCGGCATCGAGATCCGCACCCGGTAGTCGCAGGTCTCGCCGACGAGCCGGCCAAGTCCCTTGCCCTCGCTGCCGATCACGATGACGACGGGGCCGCCGATCTGGTCCAGCTCCTCGACCGTGTGCTCGCCGTCGGCGGCGAGGCCCACGATCGTGAGGCCTTCCTTCTTGTACGCCTCAAGGGCGCGCGTCAGGTTGGTGACACGCGAGACCGGCGTACGCGCCGCGGTGCCCGCGGAGGACTTCCAGGCGCCCGCCGTCATGCCGGCCGCGCGCCGCTCGGGCACGACCACGCCGTGGCCGCCGAACGCGGACGTGGAGCGGACGATGGCGCCCAGGTTGCGCGGGTCGGTCACGCCGTCGAGGGCGACGATCAGCGGGTCCTCGCCGTTGTCGTACGCGAAGGCCGTGAGGTCCTGCGGGTCCGCGTACTCGTACGGCGGGACCTGGAGGACCAGGCCCTGGTGGTTGAGCCCGTTGGTCATGCGGTCCAGCTCGACGCGCGGGGCCTCCATCAGGTTGATGTTGCCGCGCTCACCGGCGAGCTGGAGCGCCTCGCGCACGCGCTCGTCGTTGTCGATGTACTGCTGGACGTAGAGCGTGGTGGCGGGCACGCCGTCGCGCAGCGCCTCGAAGACCGGGTTACGGCCCACGACCATCTCGGACGTGCCCTTGACGCCGCCGCGCCGGGGCGCGGGGCGACGGGTCGCGGCCTGCTTGGCCTTGGCGGTCGCGATGCGGTTCTTCTTGTGCTTCTTGCGGTCCTCGGCCTTGGGAGTGGGGCCCTTGCCCTCCAGGCCACGGCGCCGCTGGCCTCCGCTGCCGACCGTGGCGCCCTTCTTGTTGGACGTGCGGCGGTTCCTGCGCTGGCTGTTCCCGGCCATGACCTACCTATTTCCTCAGTGAATCCGCGATCCACATGCGGATGCAGACCGTGTACGTACGTATATGAAGTGTGCCGCCCGATCGCCCGGGCGGCACATCGCGAGCGCTCAGCGCGGGCCGAGGGTCCAGCGGGGGCCGCTGGGGCTGTCCTCGATGACCAGGCCCGACTGGGTCAGCTGGTCGCGGATCGCGTCCGCGGTCGCCCAGTCCTTGCGGGTCCTGGCGGCCTCGCGCTGCTCAAGGACGAGGCGTACGAGCGTGTCGACGGCCCCGTGCAGGTCGTCGCCCCGGTCGCTCTCCTCGGCCCACCGCGGGTCGAGCGGGTCGAGGCCGAGCACGCCGAGCATGGCCCGCACCTCGGCCAGGCGCTGGGTGGCCGCTTCCTTGTCGTCGGCGGCCAGCGCGCTGTTGCCCTGGCGCACGGTGGTGTGGACGATCGCGAGGGCCCCGGGCACGCCGAGGTCGTCGTCCATCGCCTCCGCGAAGGCCGGCGGCACCTCGGCGGCGGGCTCGACGACGCCCCCCGCCTTCTCCACCACGCGCTGGATGAACCCCTCGATGCGCGCGAACGCCGACTCGGCCTCGCGCAGGGCCTCCTCGCTGTACTCGATCATCGAGCGGTAGTGCGGGGTGCCCAGGTAGTAGCGCAGCACGATCGGGCGCCAGCGCTTGACCATCTCGGAGACGAGCACGCTGTTGCCGAGCGACTTCGACATCTTCTCGCCGGACATCGTCACCCAGGCGTTGTGCGCCCAGTACGAGGCGAAGGCGTCGCCGAAGGCCTGGGCCTGGGCGATCTCGTTCTCGTGGTGCGGGAAGATCAGGTCGATGCCGCCGCCGTGGATGTCGAAGGCGCTGCCCAGGTACTTGTGGGCCATCGCCGAGCACTCCAGGTGCCAGCCGGGCCGGCCGCGCCCCCACGGCGTCTCCCAGTCGGGCTCGCCCGGCTTGGACGCCTTCCACATCGCGAAGTCCCTGGGGTCGCGCTTGCCCGCGACACCCTCGTCGGGCTGGCGCAGGTCGTCGACGTCCTGGTTGGAGAGCTGGAGGTAGCCGGGGAAGGAGCGCACGTCGAAGTAGACGCTGCCGTCCGCCTCATAGGCGTGGCCGCGCTCGATGAGGCCGCGCATCATCTCGATCATCTCGGTGATGTGGCCGGTGGCACGCGGCTCGTAGGTGGGCGGCAGGCAGCCGAGCGCGGTGTAGCCGTCGTTGAAGGCCCGCTCGTTCTCGTACCCGATCGACCACCACGGGCGGCCCTGCTCGGCTGCCTTCTTGATGATCTTGTCGTCGATGTCGGTGACGTTGCGGATGAACGTGACGTCGTAACCGCGGTAGGTGAACCAGCGGCGCATGATGTCGAAGTTGAGCCCCGAGCGGATGTGGCCGATGTGCGGGGCCGCCTGGACGGTGGCGCCACACAGGTAGATCGAGACACAACCCTGCGTGAGCGGGACGAAGTCACGAATCTGCCGGGCGCTGGTGTCGTACAGGCGAATGGTCACCCCACCAGGGTAGTGGCCCGATAGCAGTGCCCCGCGACCCTTTGCGGGGCTCGGGGCACACAATTTGACGACTGTGGGGCGCCGACGCCGCCGGACGATCTTCGTCGCCGCCCGTGACGGTCACCCGTGGGCGCCGGGGCCCGGTCCGCCGGGCGCCGCCCGCCCCTACGGCGCCCGGTACACCAGCGCCGTGGCCACCGCCGCGAGCCCTTCGGCGCGACCGGTCAGGCCGAGGCCGTCGGTGGTGGTCCCGGACACCGCGACCGGCGCGCCGGCGGCCGCCGACAGCGCCTTCTGCGCCTCTTCGCGCCGCTTGCCGATCTTCGGGCGTACGCCGATGACCTGCACCGCGATGTTGCCGATCTCGAATCCCTCGGCGCGCACGACCCGCGCGGCCTCCGCGAGCAGGGCGGTGCCCGACGCGCCGGACCACTCGGGGCGGTCGGTGCCGAAGTGGGCGCCGAGGTCGCCGATGCCGGCCGCCGAGAAGATCGCGTCGCAGGCCGCGTGGGCGGCGACGTCGCCGTCGGAGTGGCCGGCCAGGCCGTACTCGGTGTCCTGGGGGCCGTCCCACAGCAGCCCGGCGCACCACAGCTCGCGCCCGCGCTCGAAGGCGTGGACGTCGGTGCCGATGCCGACCAGCGGGATCAGGGGCGCGGACGCGGGGTGCTCAGAAGCCATCGTTGGCCCTCCGTCGTGCGAGTACGGCCTCGGCGAGGACGAGGTCCAGCGGCCGGGTCACCTTGAACGCCTCTTCGTGCCCGGGCACCACCACAACCGGCAGACCCAGCTGCTCGATCATGCCGGCGTCGTCGGTGACGGTGCCGGTGACCGTCGCGTGGGCGCGTACGAGCGTGTCGTGGTCGAAGCCCTGCGGCGTCTGCACCGCGCGCAGCCTGGACCGCTCGGGGGTCGCCACGACCCGCTCGGGCGAGCCGTCCTCGCTCGGCTCGACCTGCTTGACGGTGTCGGCGAGCGGCAGCGCTGGCACCACGGCGGGCGCGCCGTCGCGTACGGCCTCGATCACCGCGTCCACGGTGTCGACGGGGACCAGCGGACGGGCCGCGTCGTGGACCAGGACGGCGTCGAAGCCGGGCGGCAGCGCGTCGAGGCCGAGCTTCACGGACTCCTGGCGGCTCGCACCGCCGGGCACCACGAGGAAGTCCGTCCGGTCGGGCAGGGCGTGCTCGGCCAGGAGGTTCTTCACCTCGGTGGCGCCGTCCGGCGGGGCCACCACCACGACGAGCGAGACGGCGCGCGAGGCGGCCATCGCCCGGACGGCGTGCACGAGCATGGGCGTCCCGCTCAGCGTCCGCAGCGCCTTGGGGGCGCCCGGGCCGAGCCGTACGCCGCGTCCGGCCGCTGGAACCACCGCGGCCGCGCGGAAGGGGCGCGATTCGTCAGACAAGGTTTGTGTCCTCAAACGACGTGGGTATGGCCTGGGGGTACCCCCTGCTTCCGGAGCGGGGGAGTGCGGGGCGCGAGGCCGTGACCGGCCCTTCCGTGACGACCGGTCAGGCAGGCGCCCGGGGGGTACGCGAACCGGGGGGTACGACCCGGGGCGCGGGGCACCCGGGGGATTTGAACATACGGGGATACGAACATGCCGCAGCGCCCGGCGACACAGCATTTCTCTCTGCTGGTCAGCGGGCACCGCGGCAATGCCGGGCATCCGGGGCGCGCCCCGGAATCAGGGCCTGTCCCGGACAGGCCCAGCGGCGTCAGGACGCGAGAACCTCGTCGAGCAGGGCCTCGGCCTTGTCTTCGTTGGTGTTCTCCGCGAGGGCCAGCTCGCTCACCAGGATCTGGCGCGCCTTGGCGAGCATGCGCTTCTCACCCGCGGACAGTCCGCGCTCGCGCTCACGACGCCACAGGTCACGCACCACTTCGGCGACCTTGATGACGTCGCCGGAGGCGAGCTTCTCCAGGTTTGCCTTGTAACGACGGGACCAGTTCGTGGGCTCCTCCGCGTACGGCGCGCGCAGCACCTCGAAGACCCGGTCCAGCCCGTCCTGCCCAACTACATCGCGAACGCCGACGAACTCCGCATTGTCAGCGGGCACGCGCACAGTCAAGTCGCCCTGGGCGACCTTGAGCACCAAGTAGGTCTTGTCCACGCCTTTGATCTGGCGAGTTTCGATAGCCTCGATCAGCGCGGCCCCGTGATGGGGATAGACCACGGTGTCGCCAACCTTGAACGTCATGTGACAGGTACCCCTTCCGTGGCTATCCAGGGTAACACGGATACGGCGTCTTCTGAATGGCGTTTTCGCAGGTCAGGGCATATCTCGGGGCTTGACAACTGCGCCAGGATCGTGCTGCGGAGGGCTTCCGGAGGGCGGTATTCGCAGGTCGGAGCGGCTGCGAAGGAGCTGCGAAACGCCTGCGCCGGGCGCCCGCGAACCCGCCTCCGACATGCCGAACGTCCCGTTTTGCCGGGTTCCGGACGGTGAACTTCATCTACTCCGTTCGGCGCTCGTTCACCCGTTCGGCTGAGCGCCATTCATTCTGCTCATTCCCCGAATTGATCAACGAACGGTCCGGCCGGACCGTCTCGCGGATTTTCCGTAAGGAATGTGTGGCGGCACCGGGAATTGATCACCCGCCCTATGCGAACGGCGCCCGAAAGGAGGGCCGGGGCGTGTGATCCACTCAAGTTGGCCGGGCCCGTCGTCCGTAGGGGCGGGTCGGGTGCGGGGCGGGTGGGGCGGCTCGGTAATCTAGGCCCGCTGACACACCCTTAGCCGGCCCTCAGGCATGCGGCCGGCTGACCCGTAGCCCCGTCCGAAGCCCGTCTCGTACGTCCAAGGAGTTGCCGCCGCCGTGAGCCGCAGCCTTCGACGCGGCGCCCTCGCCGCTTCTGCCATCGCGTTCTCGCTCGCTTCCCTCTCCGCCTGTGCGGCGGGCAACGGAGCGCAGACGCTCGGAGTCAAGGCGGACAACGCCTACGTCACCGTCGGCGACATCAAGGTCCAGAACGCGACGGTCGTCACCCAGCCGAAGCCCGACGCCGAGGGCCCGGCCGTCGTCGCCGCGACGCTGTTCAACAACGGCAAGGACCCGCAGACCCTGGACTCCGTCCAGGTCGGCAGCGCCACCGTCAAGCTCTCCCCCGGCAAGGGCACGGGTCCCATCACCGTCCCCGCGCACGGCTCGGTCGTGCTCGGCGGCAAGGGCAACGCCTCCGCGGTCATCGACAACGGCCGCGAGGCCGCCAAGAACGGTGACGCCCAGAAGGTCACCTTCCAGTTCAGCCAGACCGGCGCCGTGAGCCTGGCCGCCTACGTGGTCCCGGCCACCAGCTACTTCGAGGGTGTCGGCCCCAGCGAGCTCCCGAAGCCCAAGACCTCCGCGTCGGGCACGCCGTCGGGCGCGCCCTCGGGCACCCCGTCCGGCGCGGCCACGCCGAACACGCCGGGCGTCGGCGGCAGCAGCGGCAAGCCCGCGGGCTCCGGCGCGGCGACGCACAGCGCCACCACCACCGGGCACTGACCGGGCACTGACCGGGCACTGACCAGGACACCGGCCGGACACCATCCGGATCTGACCGAATCTGTCCGAATCTGACCGGACACCGGCCGGCCCGGACGCGCGAGGGGCCGGGCGGTACCGCCGGGACAACGCGTGAAGGGCGCCCCACCGACCACGGTGGGGCGCCCTTCACGCATCCGCGAGCGGCGTGAGTGGCCCCTGACACGAGGCCACGCGGCCTACGGCTCGAACTTGTACCCGAGGCCGCGGACCGTGACCAGATAGCGCGGCGCGCCCGGGTCCGGCTCGATCTTGGCGCGCAGGCGCTTGACGTGGACGTCGAGGGTCTTGGTGTCGCCCACGTAGTCCGCGCCCCACACCCGGTCGATGAGCTGCATGCGCGTCAGCACGCGGCCCGCGTTGCGCAGCAGCATCTCCAGGAGGTCGAACTCCTTCAGCGGCAGGTCGACCTTGGCGCCGGAGACGGTCACCACGTGCCGGTCGACGTCCATCCGGACCAGGCCCGCCTCAAGGGCCGCCGGGGTGACCTCCTCCGGTTCGCCGCGGCGGCGCAGGACGGCGCGGATGCGGGCCACCAGCTCGCGCGAGGAGAACGGCTTGGTGACGTAGTCGTCAGCGCCTATCTCAAGGCCCACGACCTTGTCGATCTCGCTGTCCTTGGCCGTCACCATGATGACCGGCACGTTGGAGCGGCCGCGCAGCTGGCGGCAGACCTCGGTGCCGGGCAGCCCCGGCAGCATCAGGTCGAGCAGCACGAGGTCGGCGCCGTTGCGCTCGAACTCGTCAAGGCCGTCGGGCCCGGTGGCCGCCACCGCGACCTCGAAGCCCTCCTTGCGGAGCATGTAGGACAGGGCGTCGCTGAAGGATTCCTCATCCTCGACGACGAGCACTCGGGTCACGGAAGGACCTCCGGGGCAGGAACTATGGCTTGGGAAACAGGCACAGCGGAACTGAAGGTCTCGTACGGAACGTCCGGAACGTCGTCGTCCTCGTCGACCGTGACCGGGTCGCGCCGGGAGGCGCGATCCCGAACGGCGCCGGCTTCCGGCAGCCGCAGGGTGAAGGTGGAGCCTTGTCCCTCGGAGCTCCACACCGTGACCTCCCCGCCGTGCGAGGCGGCCACGTGTTTGACGATGGCGAGCCCGAGGCCCGTGCCGCCGGTGGCACGGGAGCGGGCCGGGTCGACCCGGTAGAAGCGCTCGAAGACGCGCTCGCGGTCCTTCTCGGAGATCCCTATGCCCTGGTCGGTCACGGCGATCTCGATCATGTCACCCCCGGGCGCCGCGATGCGCCGGGCGGCGATGCCGACCCGGGTCCTGGCCGGCGAGTAGTTCACGGCGTTCTCGACGAGGTTGCCGAGCGCGGCCGCGAGCTGGCCCCGGTTGCCCCAGACATGCAGGTCGGCGGTGCCGCCGGCGGCCATGGTGATCTGCTTGGTTGACGCGGGGTGGCGCGAGCGGTCCATGGCCTCGGCGACGAGCTCGTCCACGCGGACCGGCTCGGCGTCCTCAAGGGGGTCGTCATTCTGGACCCGGGAGAGGTCGATGAGCTCCTGGACGAGGTTGGTCAGCCGGGTCGCCTCGATCTGCATCCGGCCGGCGAAGCGGGTGACCGCCTCGGGGTCGTCCGACGCGTCCATCACGGCCTCGGAGAGCAGCGAGAGCGCCCCCGTCGGGGTCTTGAGCTCATGGCTGACGTTGGCCACGAAGTCACGCCGTACGGCCTCGATGCGGCGGGCCTCCGTCAAGTCCTCCACCAGGAGCAGCACGAGGCGGGAGCCGAGCGGGGCGACCCGGGCGGAGACCGCGAGGGCTTCGCCCCGGCCGGTGCCGCGCCGGGGCAGGTCGAGCTCGACCTGCCGTATCTCGCCGTCGCGCCGGGTGTCGCGCGCCATGTGCAGCATGGGCTCGACGGCCAGCTTGCCGCCCCTGACCAGGCCGAGCGCGTACGCCGCCGAGCTGGCCTTGACCACCGAATCGCCCTCGTCGAGCACGACGGCGGACGAGCGCAGCACGGACAGGACGGTGTCCACGCCCGGGGGCAGGACCGCGTCGGTGTGCAGCGACGACCGGGTGGGCCGTGCCTGGTCCCGCTCGCTCCAGCGGAACGCCAGCATGGCGATCACGCCGGTGCACACCCCGGCGATCGCTGCCAATGCGGCGACCGCCGCGTTCACGTCCATGCGTCCAGGTTATGCGGCCCCACTGACACTCTCCCAGCCAAAAGAGCGCCTGCTCGAACGTTCGTCGCCCAGAGTTCACCGAGGTGACGGGGACGGTTCACTTCTTGTGGCCGAACCGGACGCGTACGGAACGGACCGTGGGAACGTGAGGGTCACAGGCTCCCCCTCCCCCCGGCTCCGGAGACCGTCGAGGCCCACCGAGAACCGCCGAGACCCCTCGAGACCCCTCGAGACCCCTGCGAACCCCTGAGAACCCTTGAGAGAGGCACACCCATGCGTGACGCGTACCACGAGGAACTTGACTCGATCGGCGAGGGCCTGGTCGAGATGGCCCGGCTCGTCGGGTCGGCGATCGGGCGCGCCACCACGGCCATGCTCGACGCGGACCTGAAGCTCGCCGAGAACGTGATCGCCGCCGACCAGAAGGTCGACGACCTCCAGCACGACCTGGAGGCCCGCGCCATAGCCCTGCTCGCGCGCCAGCAGCCGGTCGCCACCGACCTGCGCATCGTCGTGACCTCGCTGCGGATGAGCGCCGACTTGGAGCGCGCCGGCGACCTCGCCCAGCACGTGGCCAAGCTGACCCGGCTGCGCTACCCCGAGCGTGCCGTCCCCAACGACCTGCACGCCACCATCCTGGAGATGGGCCAGCTCGCCCAGCGCCTGATGGCCAAGGCCGCCGAGGTCATCATCACCAAGGACGTCGACCTGGCCCTCCAACTGGAGCAGGACGACGACGAGATGGACCTGCTGCACCGCACGCTCTTCCAGCACCTGATGGACGACCGCTGGAAGCACGGCATCGAGACCGCCGTGGACGTCACGCTGCTGGGCCGCTACTACGAGCGGTACGCGGACCACGCGGTGTCGGTCGCCAAGCGCGTCGTCTACCTGGTCACCGGCGAACACGCCGACGAGCTCCAGTCCCCCACGCAGGGCGAGAGCACCTGACCGGCGCCTGACCGGTGGGGCGCGCGGGGCGGACGTACGGGACGGGCGTGAGGGGCGGGCGTGAGGGGCGGGCGTGAGGGGCGCGCGATACTGCGCCCCAACTCGTCCGCGCGGATGCGCCGTTGACGCGCCCGCCTGCGTGGGCATGCAATGGGGGAAGGCCCGTTGTTCTGCCTACCCCGGGAGGGACCCATGGCTGAAACACCCGCGACCGAACCACGGCAGGACGCATCCGTCACACCCGTCGAAGTGACCCGGCTGCCACTGGCCGGCGCCTGCGGCTGCGGTTCGAGCTGCGGATGCGGCTGCCAGTCGGGGGCGCCCTGCCAGTGCGGCGGCTGCTCCGGCTGATCCTGACGCGCGCGAGGGGGCCCCGTCGATGGTCGGCGGGGCCCCCTCGCCGTGCCACGCTCAGCGCGACGGCCGCTCGGGCAACGGGCACGCAGGGCACGGCGGGGCCCCCTCGCCGTGCCGCGCTCAGCGCGACGGCCGCTCGGGCAACGGGCACGCAGGGCTGGTCACTTGACGGTGACGGTGACCGTCGGCGAGGTGCCGTTGTCGGCCTTGACGCGCAGTTCCTGCTTGCCCTTGTCGTTGAGCTTGGCGTCGAAGGAGTAGCTGCTGCCCTTCTTGACGGTGGTGCCGGCCTGAAGGGTCGTCCACTTGCTGCCCTTCTTGTGCTGGAGCACCAGCTTGCTGCCTATGGGCATGCCCTTGGTGCGTCCCGTGAACGTCACCTTGCCACCGGCCTTCACCGAGCCGGGCGTGGCCTTCACGGTGATGGATCCGGTCGCCTTGGTGGCGGACACGGACGGGCTGGGCTTGGCGCTGGTACCGGCCGAGGCGAAGGCGTCGGCGCCACCGGCGACCAGCAGGACGGCGGACAGCGCACCGGCGGCGGACGCCCGGGCGCAGCGGCTGAGCAGGGTGGTTTTCACGTCGAACTCCTGTCGTGGCGAACCCCCCGGACCGAGGTGCGATGCGCCGGGACGAGACGGAAGGGGATGCCCGTCACCGACGACACGCGCCTACGAGGCTATCCGGGGCCCGCCGGGTCCGCGACCGGAGCGGATGCGCACGGCTACGGCGAGTAAGCGGCACCAGTACGCCGACAAGAACGGAACCCGCTCTACGACTTCTCCCGCCCCGCCCCGTGGCCGCGAGCCCCGGGCGACCATGGAACGCGCAAGCGCCACGCGCGCCCACCACCCTGCGCACGCCATCGCCGTACCGGCCGGCGTCACCGCCGAACCCGCCACCGCACCCCCGTCCCCCCGTCCCGGAGGTTCCCGATGTCCAGTCCCGCCACACCGAGCCGGCCCGCCCACACCGTCGAGCCCGTCCTGAGGGACGAAGCGACCCCGGCCCCTCCGGTACGCCTGGCCGATCACCTCGGCAGCCGGGCCTCGGCGTCGGCCGTCTGCGGCGAACCGGTCACCGTAGACGGCACGACCGTCATCCCGGTCGCGGACATCGGCTTCGCGTTCACCGGGGGCGCGGGTTCCGCGGCGGCCCGGGGCGAAGGAGCGGCCGGGGGCGGCGCCCGCCTGCGCGGCTACCTCCAGATCAAGAACGGCACCGTCACGTACACACCCCTACGGCCTTCCTGGCTGGACATCGCCGTCCCCCTGGCCGCCCTGCTGGCACGAGCCGCCACCCCCACCCTCATACGCCGCCTCACCAGACACCGCCCCCGCTGACCAACCCCGGGCCGGCCAGCGGCCCCGCGCACGAAAACGCCTCCCGCCCGCGCTGTTCACGCGGACGGGAGGCGCTGCCGGAGAGGCCGGAGGGCTACTTCTTCTTGCCCTGGTTCTTCACGGCCTCGATCGCGGCCGCCGCCGCGTCCGGGTCCAGGTAGGTGCCGCCCGGCTTGACCGGCTTGAAGTCGGCGTCCAGTTCGTACACCAGCGGGATGCCGGTCGGGATGTTCAGGCCCGCGATGTCGGCGTCGGAGATGCCGTCGAGGTGCTTGACCAGGGCGCGCAGCGAGTTGCCGTGGGCGGCGACCAGGACCGTGCGGCCCGCCAGCAGGTCCGGGACGATGCCGTCGTACCAGTACGGCAGCATGCGCGTGACGACGTCCTTCAGGCACTCGGTCTGCGGGCGCAGCTCCGGCGGGATCGTCGCGTAGCGGGCGTCGTCGCTCTGCGAGAACTCCGTGCCGTCCTCGAGCGGCGGCGGCGGGGTGTCGTAGGAGCGGCGCCACAGCATGAACTGCTCCTCGCCGAACTCGGCGAGCGTCTGCGCCTTGTCCTTGCCCTGGAGCGCGCCGTAGTGCCGCTCGTTCAGGCGCCAGCTGCGGTGCACCGGGATCCAGTGGCGGTCCGCGGACTCCAGCGCGAGCTGGGCGGTGCGGATGGCGCGCTTCTGGAGGGAGGTGTGCAGCACGTCGGGGAGCAGGCCGGCGTCCTTGAGCAGCTCACCGCCGCGCGCCGCCTCCTCCTCGCCCTTCGGCGTGAGGTTGACGTCCACCCACCCGGTGAACAGGTTCTTCTCGTTCCACTCGCTCTCGCCGTGGCGGAGCAGGATCAGCTTGTACGGTGCGTCGGCCATGCGTCCGAGCCTAATCGACGTCCCGGGGCCGTCGCGCGCGCGGGGACCGAGGCCGGGGAGGCGTCTCGATTGACGGACGCCGTCAATTCAGTGGCCCCTCCAAGCGGCCCCTTGTAACTTGCGATCGTCCAGCGCACCGCTTACACAGCGCCGTTTACGCGGCAGCGCTCACACCGCACAGGTCGCACGCACAGTTCCGGGGGAAGCCGCATGTCCGTAGCCAGTCTGAGACGCGCCGCACGAGAATCCGTCTCCGGGCTGCCCCCGGCGTTCTGGTGGCTGTGGACCAGCACCCTGATCAACCGTCTCGGGGCGTTCGTCGCCACCTTCATGGCGCTCTACCTCACCCTCGACCGCGGCTACTCGGCCTCCTACGCGGGTCTCGTCGCCTCCCTGCACGGGCTCGGCGGGGTCGTGTCGTCCATCGGCGCGGGCATCATGACCGACCGCGTCGGCCGCCGCCCCACCCTCGTCATCGCCCAGACCTCGACGGCCTTCGCGGTCGCGCTGCTCGGCTTCATGACCGACCCGGTCGCGATCGCGGGCGTCGCCTTCCTCGTCGGCATGGCGAGCAACGCCTCCCGTCCGGCCGTGCAGGCGATGATGGCGGACATCGTCAAGCCCGAGGACCGTGTCCGCGCGTTCTCCATCAACTACTGGGCGATCAACATGGGTTTCGCGGTCTCCTCCATGACCGCCGGCTTCATCGCGCAGTACAGCTACCTGGCCGGCTTTCTCGGCGAGGCGACGCTGACCCTGGTCTGCGCGGTCGTGGTGTTCCTCAAGCTGCCGGAGTCGCGTCCGCAGCGCAGCGCCGCGGAGCGGGCGGCGGAGCCGGAGATCGGCATGGGTACGGTGCTGCGGGACGGCCGCTTCATGGGTGTGGTCGGCCTGTCCTTCCTCATCTCCCTTATTTTCCAGCAGGGTTACGTGGGTCTGCCGGTCGCGATGGGCACGGACGGCTTCTCCAGCTCCGACTTCGGCCTGGCCATCGCCGTCAACGGCGTCCTCATCGTCGCGGTGCAGATCCCCCTCACCCGCTACCTCCAGCACCGCGACCCGCGCCGTCTGCTGATCCTCTCGTCGCTGCTCGCCGGGTACGGCTTCGGCCTGACGGCGTTCGCGGGCTCGGTCGCGGTGTACGCCCTGACGATCTGCGTCTGGACCGTGGCCGAGATCGTCAACGCCCCGACCCAGACCGGTCTGATCGTCCGCCTCTCCCCCCTCCACGGCCGGGGCCGCTACCAGGGCGTCTACACGATGTCCTGGTCGGTGGCGGCCCTGGTCGCCCCGCTCATGTCGGGTTACGTCATCGACCACTTCGGGGCGCGGTGGCTGTGGGGCGCGTGCGCGGTGCTGGGGACGGTGGCGGCGGGGGGTTACTGGGCCCTGATGCGGGGGCTGCCTTCGCAGGCCCCGGCGGCTGCGGCGCCGGTCGCGAGTAAGCCGGCGGCCGCTCCGGCGGGCGCGCCGGCGGAGGGGTGCGCGGGGTCGGTGGCCTGAGGCCGAGGGGACCTGGGGCGGACCCACAAGGGGCCGGGCCCCGGGCCGTTCGAGGACGGGCGAGGGCGAACCCCCTCAGCCCGTCTCCCCCGTGAGCCGTCCGAACGCCTCGAGGTTCCGCGTCGATTCACCCCGCGACACCCGCCAGGCGTACTCCCGCCGGATGGCGGACGCGAACCCCAGCTCGAGCAGCGTGTTGAAGGACCCGTCCGCCTCCTCCAGGACCACCCCGAGCAGCCGGTCGAGCTCGTCCGGGGTGACCGAGGACAGCGGAAGCTTGCCCGCCAGGTACACGTCCCCGAGCTGGTCGATCGCGTAACTCACCCCGTACAGACGGAGGTTGCGTTCAAGGAGCCAGCGGTGGACGGCCGGTTCGTTCTCGTCTGGGTGGCGCACCACGAAGGCGTTCACGGAGAGGGAGTGCCGCCCGACCCGCAGCGAGCAGGTCGTGGAGAGCTTGCGCGTGCCGGGCAGCGTCACCACGTACGCGCCGGGCCCGGGGGACTCCCACGAGAGCTCCGCGTCCTTGAGAGCCGCTTCGATGACCTGCCGCACGTCAGCCATGCCGCGAGCCTACGCGAACCCCCGCGCGCCGAGCCGGGCAGAGCGCGCCCGAGCGGCCCGAGCCGGGCAGGGCGCGCCCGTGCGCCGGTCTCACCCGTGGTGCGACCGCACCCGCCGCCGGTGCTCCTGCGTCGCCGCCGCGTACACGTCCGCCGTCGCCGACGCCGCCGTGTCCCACCCGAAGGACCGCGCGTGCCGGGCGGCCGCGTCGCCCATGCGCCCCACCAGCGCGGGGTCGGCCGCGAACCGGTGCAGCGCGGCCGCGTAGTCCTTGGGGTCGTGGCCCCGCACCAAGAACCCCGTCGAGCCGTCCCGCACCGCCACGGGCAGGCCACCGACCGAGGCCGCCACCACCGGCGTGCCCGCCGCCTGCGCCTCGATGGCGACCAGGCCGAACGATTCGCTGTAGGAGGGCATGACCAGGACGGACGCCGCTCGGAACCAGTCCGCGAGCCGGTCCTGGCCGACGGGCGGTTTGAACCGTACGACGTCGCAGATGCCGAGCTTGGCCGCCAGTTTCTGCAATCCCTCAGGCTTCGCGAGGCCGCTGCCGGACGGTCCGCCGACGATCGGCACGATCATGCGGGAGCGCAGCGAGGGGTCGAGGTCAAGGAGCTCGGCCGCCGCCCGCAGCAGGATGTCGGGCGCTTTGAGCGGCTGTATGCGGCCCGCGAAGAGCGGAACGAAGGCGTCCTGGGGCAGCCCGAGCCGGTCGCGCGCCGCGCTCCTGCCGTCCGCCGGACGGAAACGGTCGAGGTTCACGCCGGGGTGGACCACGGCGACCTTGCCGGGGTCGGCGTCGTAGAAGCGGACGAGTTCGTCGGCCTCCTCGGCGGTGTTGGCGATGAGCCGGTCCGCCGCGTCGACGATCTGCGTCTCACCGATGACCCGCGCGGCCGGCTCGGGGGTGTCGCCCTCGGCGAGCGCCGCGTTCTTGACCTTGGCCATGGTGTGCATGGCGTGCACCAGGGGCACACCCCAGCGCTGCGCGGCCAGCCAGCCGACGTGCCCGGAGAGCCAGTAGTGGGAGTGGACCAGGTCGTAATAGCCGGGTCTGTGGTGCGCCCAGGCCTGCATCACGCCGTGCGTGAAGGCACAGAGCTGAGCGGGCAGCTCCTCCTTGGCCAGGCCTTCGTAGGGGCCCGCGTCGACGTGCCGGACCAGCACCCCGGGCGCCATCTCCACGGTGGGCGCGAGGCCGCCCGTGGTGGCCCGGGTGAAGATCTCGACCTCGATGTTGATCGCGGCGAGGCGCTTGGCGAGCTCGACGATGTACACGTTCATGCCGCCCGCGTCCCCCGTGCCCGGCTGGTGCAGCGGGGAGGTGTGCACGCTGAGCATGGCGACGCGGCGCGGCTTGCGGTGGCCGCCGGGCAGCCGGAGCCGTGGCTGCCCCGCCAGGGTGCCGGCGAACCGGGACACGTACTGGCTCACGTCGGGGCCCTCCTCGGCTCGGGGCACTGCCTTCGGTCGCGGAGCGGGCAGCGGACACGCCCCTCCAAAGCCCCGAACATCGGCGTCGGCTCTTTCATTTCCACTTTGCCAAAAAGTTGCCGGACACGCCGCGCGAGGTGGGGCGCCTCTACGGACGACGCCCGGGCGAGGCCCCGCGTGCGGGGCGGAACGCCGGGGTCCGAGGGCCGCCTACTCTCGTCCTATGGCTCCACCCGCCCCACCCGCCAAGCGCCCGGTCGGCACCGTCACCCGTGGCACCACCAACCCGAACCGGCTGCGCCGCATGGACCGCTGGATCGCCGACGCGCACGGGGCGGCGCTGCGCCGCGCGGACGCCCCCGTCGCGGTCGACCTCGGGTACGGGGCCGCCCCCTGGACCGCGCTGGAACTGCTCCAGCGGCTGCGCGTGGCCGCGCCCGCCGTGTCGGTGGTCGGCATCGAGATCGAGCCCGCGCGGGTCGCCGCCGCCGAGCCGTACGAGCGCGAAGGCCTCACCTTCCGCCACGGCGGCTTCGAGGTGCCGCTCGCCGAACCGCCGGCTCTGATCCGCGCGGCGAACGTGCTGCGTCAGTACGACGAGGGGGAAGTGGCCGCCGTATGGGCCCGGCTGTGCGCGCGGCTCGCGCCCGGCGGGCTGCTCGTGGAGGGCACCTGCGACGAGATCGGACGCCGTCACGTCTGGGTCGCGCTCGACCGCTCCGGCCCGCGCACGGTGACCTTCGCGACCCGGCTCGGCTCCCTGGTGCGCCCCTCCGACCTGGCCGAACGCCTGCCGAAGGCGCTGATCCACCGCAATGTGCCGGGTGAGCCGGTGCACGCGTTCCTGCGCGACTTCGACCGGGCGTGGGCGGCGGCCGCGCCGTACGCCGCGCTGGGCGCGCGCCAGCGGTGGATCACGTCCGTACGGGATCTGTCGGCCGACTGGCCGGTCGTGGACGGCGTACGGCGCTGGCGGCAGGGCGAGGTGACCGTGGACTGGGCGGCGCTCGCGCCCCGTTGAGGCCGCGCGGGGTTGTCCGCCGGGGTGCGGCTGCCTGCCGGTCTGCCCGCCCGCCGGGGCCGACGTGTCTGCCGGTCTGCCCGCCCGCCGGGGCCGGCCTGCCTGCCGGTCTGCCTGTCGATGACGTCGTACGGGTGAACTCCCGTGGCCGGCGGAACGCGTGGCGCGCGGCGTTCGTAGGACGGGTGAGGGCGCGGGGTGCGGGCAGCGAGTGGGTTCCTTCCCTGCCCTTGCGCCTCTGTCGTTTTGCGACGGGGCGTGGCAGCATCGCGCACGTCGGCGATATGTTACTGACGGTTAATCAGGTTCAGGGGTCCGGTGGGGGAACCGGGTGGTCTCAAGGGGGAGTTCTCAGTGCCGAAGCAGCGCCGTTTGGCAGCCGCGATCGCCTTGGTGTGCGCCATGACCGCGTGGGCCGCACCGGGGACGGCGTTCGCCGACCCGAAGCCGACACCGTCGGCCACCGCGTCCGGCGCGGCGTCGGCGCCCGGGGCGCTGGAGGAGGTCAGCCGGCAGATAGACGACCTGTACCGGCAGGCGGCCGCGGCCACCGACGCGTACAACCTGGCCGTGGAGCAGACCGCGCAGCAGTCCGCGCGGATCGTCAAGCTGGCTCAGGAGATCGTGAAGGGCCAGGAGAAGATCAAGGCCCTCAAGGACCAGGCGGGCGCCACCGCGCGGATGCAGTACCGCAACGGCGGCCTGCCGCCGGGCGCACAGCTGATGCTCAGCGGCAACCCCGACACCTTCCTCGACGCCGCCGGTTCCCTGCGCCAGGGCGAACAGGCCGCCCAGGGCCTGTTGTCCGAACTCACCAGGACACAGGACGACTTGGCGGCGTACAGCAAGGACGCCACGGCCCAGTGGAAGGACCTGGAGGCCAACCGGGTCAAGAAGGAAGCCGCGAAGAAGGACATAACGGAGAAGATCGCGGCGGCCGAGAAGATCCAGGCCGACATGAAGGAGCAGGAGCGCCGGCGCCTGGCCGACCTTGAGGCGAAGAAGGCGTCCGACGCGCAGACGGCCTGGCTGAACACGGGCGTCCTGAAGGACGCCGGCACGGGGGCGAGCGAGCAGGGCACGAAGGCCGTGAAGTTCGCCACCGACCAGATCGGCAAGCGGTACGTGTGGGGCGCGGCCGGGCCCGACACCTTCGACTGCTCGGGGCTGACCTCCCAGGCCTGGCTCGCCGCCGGCCACCCCATTCCGCGCACCTCACAGGAGCAGTGGGCCCAGCTGCCCCACGTGGCCATCAAGGACATGCGCCCCGGCGACCTGGTCATCTATTTCGCCGACGCCACCCACGTGGGCATGTACATCGGGAACGGCGCGATCGTGCACGCCCCGCGTCCCGGCCGGACGGTGACGATCACGGGAGCGGGTTCGATGCCGATCCTGGGGGTGGTGCGGCCGGGCTAGTAGGGGGCGCCCCGCTCCGGCGGCCCCGCTCGGGCAGCCCGGGTGGGTCCGCGTCCGGGCGGGCAACGCGGGCGGGTCCGGGAGGGCAGGCGCGGACGTCCGCCGGGGCCCGGCCCCTACCGGCGGTACGGGCACCGCGCAACTTCCTGGGGCTCCGACAAATCAGGCATGTGGCATATGCCAGCCGGATCACCGTGATGAACCACCCATCGGCATTCCGCCGCGCGGGTGATGACGCTAGGGTCCCGGCTGGTGGGGCGCTGACCGGCGCTCCGCCGCGCCCTCGGGGGAGGGAAGGAATCCGGAACCGACGATGCCCGCATCCCAGCACGTACCCGTACCGCACCAGCGAGCCGCCCCGGAGGCCCAGCCGGGCGGCGCCGACGGCCCGCTCAACCTGCTGGTCATCGAGGACGACCCGGCCGGCACGTTCACCGTCGACGAACTCCTCGACGAGGCCGGCACCCGGGTCCGCATCCGTACCGCCCGCAACCTCACCGAGGCCGAGCGGCTGCTCACCGACGACGTCCACTGCATCCTGCTCGACCTCGCGCTGCCCGGCCGCGACCCCGACGACGAGCTCGCGGCCCTGCGCCACGTGCTGCTCCTGGCCCCGCGCCACGCCGTCCTCGCCCTGACGCCGTCCACGCACGCGGAGCGCGCGGCGGAGGCGGTCCGGGTGGGCGCGCAGGACTACCTCTTCCGCGACGAGCTGGACGGCAGGCTGCTCAGCCGCGCCATCCGGTACGCGGTGGAGCGCAAGCGCGCGGACACGGCGCAGTACAAGCTGGCGGAGTCCCGGCTGCGCGCGCAGGAGAACGCCCGCCTCGAGCGCGGCCTCCTGCCCACCCCGCTGCTCCAGGGCTCGGACCTGCGCTTCGCGGCCCGCTACCGCCCCGGCCGCTCCCGCGCGCTGCTCGGCGGCGACTTCTACGACACGGTGCGTACGCCCGACGGCACCGTCCACGCGATGATCGGCGACGTCTGCGGGCACGGCCCGGACGAGGCGGCGCTCGGGGTCGAACTGCGCATCGCCTGGCGGGCGTTGACCCTCGCGGGCCTGTGCGGCGACGAACTCCTTTCCACCCTGCAACAGGTACTTGAGCACGAGCGCGACAGCGAGGAGATCTTCGCGACGCTGTGCACGGTCGACATCTCGCCCGACGGCCGCAGCGCCGGCCTCTGCCTGGCCGGCCACCCCTCACCGCTGATCGTCCTCGGCGGCCGTGCGCAGCTGCTCCCGTACGAGAACGGCGGCCCCGCGCTCGGCCTGCTACCGCGCGCACGCTGGCCGCGCCGCCAGGTCGAACTCGGCCGGGAGTGGGGCCTGTTGATGTACACCGACGGCCTGATCGAGGGCCGCACCGGCGACGGCAGCCAGCGGCTCGGGCAGGACGGCATGCTGGAGATGATCAACGCTCAGCTGGCGTCCGGGCTTCGGGGCGAGGCGCTGCTCGAAGCGGCGGTGACCCGGGCCCGCGAACTCAACGGCGGCGAACTGACGGACGACGTGGCGCTACTGCTCCTGGAACGCAAGCGGCCCTAGGGTCCCGCCTTCGGATCAGGCTGGACCGGGAAACCGGGGGCGCACTCGGCGCACCGTCGGCCGGCCCGGTGTCAACGCCGGCCGTTGTAGGGACCGTACGGCCCGTCACTGCTGGAGCCGCCGCCGCGCCGGCCGCCCCGGCCGCCGCCGGAGATCTGCCGGATCGCGGGACGTACGTCGACCATGAACACGATCGAGGCGACCAGACCCGCGAGCTGGAGGAACAGATACGGCACGAACAGGTTCACCAGGACCGTGAGGCCGAGGATGATCAGCCAGAACGGCTTGGTCTGCTTGTCGGCGGCGCGGTAGGCGTCCTCACGGCCGAGGGCGGCGAAGACCAGCGCGACCACGGCGACGACGAACATCGCGAGATAGGCCAGCATCTGGAGAAAGCTGAATCCCGTGAGCAACATGCCGTGCACCGCCTAATAAGTCCTGGTCGTGAAGTCCGCTTGCTGAGCCGAGTGAGCGCGGGCGGGTGCCCGCGGCCAAGGTACTAGGACAACGGGGCGGACGCCGCGAAGGTGCCCGCCCCGTGCCCGCCGTCCGCCCGAGTGGGGCGAAGGGATCATGCCCCGGATCGCGGGAAGATCACTCCGAGTGCACTCCAAGGCTCACTTTGAGGTCACTCCCCGACCTTGGGAGCGGCCTTCTTCACCGGGGTCTTGCGCGGGGCGGTCTTCTTGGCGACGGGCTTGTCGGCGCTGGGCGTCGTGTCGAAACCGGCGGGCGCATTGCCGCCCTGGGCCACGAGCCGGTCGGCGACGGTGACGTCGTCCGCGCCCAGGGCGTCGCCCTTGGCCGGGGCGTCGTCCTTGGCCGGGGCCGCGCCGGCGGAGGTGTCGCTCTTGGCCGGGGACTCGCTCGTGGGCTCGACGGCGCCGGCGATCTCGACGATCTCGTCGGCGGCCTCGCCGCGCCACTGCTTGACGACCTCCTGGCCGTGCTCGGCGACGGCGTCGTAGCCCTCGCGCGCCTTGACGGCGTACTCGGCGAGGACGCCGACCCCGCGCAGCGCCAGGTCCTGAGCGCTCTCACCCAGCTTCTTGAAGTCGCCGTCGATGGCGCCGATGAGGCCGGTGGCCCGGTTGGTGACGGCGGCCTGGACCTCCTTGACGCGAGCGGCGGCCTTCTCCTGCACGGCCTTGGGGTCGGTGCGGCGCACGGCCTCGATGCGCTCGGGCGCCTCGGACTGGATCTTCTCGATCAGGGCCGGAACCTTCTTGGCCTGCTGCCCCGCGAGGTCCGCCGTCCCGGCGAGGAAGTAGAGGGGGGTGGGGTCGGTGAGGGTCTTGCGCAGGTCATCGGTGATGGCCATGACTGTCCTCCCGGATCAGTGCTCAGTTGCTCGCTTGAGGGTGGTCGGCATCGCTGCCGTCGGCGGCGCTTTCGGTGTCCGTGCCGGTGTCGAGCCCGTTCTCCTTGCGGAAGGACTCGTAGATCTGGAGCAGAACCTGCTTCTGCCGCTCGTTGAGCGAGGGGTCGGCGAGGATGACGCTGCGCGTCCCCGCGGCCTCGGGAGACCGCTCGTCGAGGATGCCGGCCTGCACGTACAGCGTCTCGGCGGAGATCCGCAGCGCCTTGGCGAGCTGCTGCAAAATGTCCGCACTCGGCTTACGCAGCCCGCGCTCGATCTGGCTCAGATACGGATTGGACACCCCGGCGGCATCGGCGAGCTGCCGCAACGACAGCTGCGCGGTGCGCCGCTGTTCGCGCAGGTATGCGCCGAGATTGCCGACGTTGAGCGATGCCATACCCCGAGGGTGCACCACCCCCGCTAACTTTTGCAAGCACCCGCTTGCAAAAGTGTGCGGCGCCACGTTGGGATACCGCGGCGCGTTCAAGGTGTGGCCCCCTCGGCGGGAGGGATGGCCTCGTGCGGCGACGACCCGTGGCGGCAAGGCGCAAAAGTCCAGGGCGAACAGAGACCAGGGCGATCAGTGGCCTCAGCGTTCCACGGAGGAAAAGTAGTGACTCAGCACATCGCGGGTGTCCGGAGTGAACAGTTTCTCCCGCATCGATCCGCGGAGCTCCGGCTCCGACAGCCAGCCGTTCCACGTCACTTCGTCGGGGTCAGGGCGCGGCCGGCCGGACAGGACGGCCTCGTGCACGGCGAGCCAATGGGGGCTGATTCCGGCGCGGTTGAGGAACTTCACGATGAAGCGGACCGGCACACGGACACCCAGTTCCTCGGCTAGTTCGCGCGATGCGGCTTCCTCATAGGACTCCCCCGGGGCGACGGCGCCACCTGCCGCCACCTCGTAGTGCCCGGGGAACCGATCGACGTGCTCGGCGCGACGGTGCACGAGGATCCGGCCCTGCCGGTCGCGGCATACCGTCACGGCGATCCGGTGCGGCCAGCCACGGCGAACGGCCTCGCGCCGGGCAACCACCGCCAAGACCCGGTCCTGCTCGTCCACCCGCTCGACCAGCTCATCCACGCGTCCCACCCAGGTCCGCAGCGGCACGATCGCCGGCACCCGCCCGCTGCTGATCGAGCTTCTTCAGGACCCGGTCGCGGAGCAGGGCGTACTCCTCACGGAGCCTGCGCCACTCGGTCACGGGCGGGCGGGGGACCACGACACCGCCCGTGACGGTCTCCTCAGGGCCGAACTGCTCACGCGTGAGATCGACTTCGATGCCCCCGCCCAACCGGTTCCACCAGTGGAAGTCCACACGCTCTCCGTCCACGTGGACCTCCCCACGGAGCAGTTCACCCCCCAGCAGGTCATGGACCACCATCGCGGTCACTCCGCACTGGTCCCGGGCCGGGTTGTCCTCGGTCCAGCGCGATCGGAACTCGGGCGTGCATGTCTCGGCACTCCAGCTGCCGCGCACGGCTCGCTCGATGTCGGAAAGAAGCAAGGGCGTCATGCCCGTGATCCTGCCCCGCCCCACTGACAACGGCCTGCGGCACCGGGCGAGTTGGCATCCGGGCCGCCGCCCGCGACGCCGACACCCTGTGCGCGGCCAGTCGGTCTGCCCCACCCTGTAGCCCAACGCCAGTGACCAGAACGCGGCCAGCTTCGCCGGGTGCGCGCAGTCGATCGTCAAGCCCCACTCGGTCGCCATGAGCCCTCCCCAGTCGGAGGAACGGACTGTAGCGCGCGCCTACGACAACCCCTGCCCGCCGCGTCACGCGGGCCCTGCGGCTCCCACGGGAGCACCCGGCGGTTCAGCTGTCGGCGGACCCGCTGGCTGCCGCCGTCGTGGCCCGGCCAGGATGGCCGTATGGGGAAGCACATGGCGGTGCGCCGACTGGATCTGGGGTACTTCGTCCGACCCGCAGCGGAGACAGGAGGGACCCGGCCCAGGGTCGAACCCGCTCTTGCCTACCTGGTGCGGCACCCCGACGGGCTCATCCTCTTCGACACCGGTATCGGCGCAGGGGACCCCGAAACCGAAGCGCACTACCGGCCCCGGCGCCGCGCGTTGCAGGACGTCCTGTCCGCGTCCGGGGTCGCGCTCGACGACATCTCCCTGGTCGTGAACTGCCATCTGCACTTCGACCACTGCGGCGGTAACCCCCTTCTGGGCGGTACGCCCATCGTGGTTCAGGACGTCGAGCTGGCCGCGGCCCGTCGGGGCGATTACACCTTCGCCGAGCTGATCGACTTCCCCGGCGCGACCTACGAGGAGATCGTCGGCGAGACCGAGATCCGGCCAGAGGTCTGGATCATTCCGACGCCCGGGCACACTCCGGGGCACCAGTCGCTGGTCCTGCGGCAGGGCGACGGCACCGTGGTCCTGGCCGGCCAGGCGCACGACTTCGCCTCGGACTTCGCGTCCGAGCACCTGGCCCGCCACGCGGCCCTGCACGGCGTGGAGCAACCGCTTCCGCCCTATCGGCACTGGCTGGACCGGCTCTTCGACTTCGACCCGCGCCGTGTGCTCTTCGCCCACGACTGCTCGGTCTGGGAACCGCCGCGCGACATCCCCAGCCGGCACACCCCCACCAGGACGAAGCCCACCGGGGCGCCCTGAGCCCGGGCCACGGGATTGTCACGTCGGCAAGTCGGCACGTCGGCACGTCGGCACGTCGTCATGGAGCGTCCGTACTCACGTCCGCGTCCGCGCCCGCATCCGTGTCCGCATCCGCATCCGTGTCCGCATCCGCATCCGTGCAGGTCAGGCCCGATGCCAACGCGCGGGCCGCGGTCGCGAAGAACTGTTCGTCGGCGGCGGGGGCCAGGCCCAGCGGGATGCCCTGGCCCAGGCCCACGAACAGGGCTCTGAGGGCGGTTGCCAGGCGTTGGGCCTGAGGTCGCGTCACCACGGTGCCGTTGTGCGCCCGCCCAGTGAACAGCGCGACCAGGTGCTCCTCCTGCGCCCGGACGGACGTGGCGAGGCGGGTCCCGAGGTCCGGGTCGTGCAGCGCCATGTCGAGCAGCGTGATCTGGAGCGACAGATGGGGCAGCGCGTCCGGGGCATCGCAGGTGCGGCGGTAGTGGCGGGCGAAGGCGTCGGCCGCCTCCAGCAGGTCGAGGCCGGAGGGGACCGCCCGCTCGATCTCCTCGTAGTACGGCCTCAGGTGGTCGGCGACGGTGGCGACCACCAGAGCGTTCTTGCTGCCGAACAGCGAGTAGATGGCCCCCGTGGTCACCTCCGCGCGCTCCGCGATCTCCTCGAGCCTGGCTCGCTGCCCGTCCCGCGAGACGACCTGGAACGCGGCGTCCAGCAACGCTCGCCGGTTCCGCTCCCGCGCTTCCGCTCTTGTCATCCTCATAGGTTCATTATTACCGTAATCTCATTATGCGAATGCTGGAGAGACGCAGGCCGATGCTCAGGGAGGGGTGCTCATGACGCGAACCGTGGTGCATACGGCGGCACGCCGGACACGGGCCGGGATTGTCGGCGATGGCGTCTTCAAGGTGGTGCTGGCCGCTGTCTACCTCGTCGGCGCGGTCCCGCTCGGCCGTCTGCTGGGGGTGTCCGGCTGGCTGATGGCCGTGTCCGGGGTCGCCCTGCTGGCGTGCGGCGGTATCGAGATCCGCCATGCGCGCGACCGGTCCGCGCGCACCTGCCTACGGCTCATGGCCGCCTACGACATCGGCTGGGTCGTGACCGCCGCCGTCGGACTCCTGCTGGCCCGGCAGAGCAGTACCGCCGGGGGCGAGGTGTGGGTCGGGTACCAGGCGGCCGCCGCCGTGGCCTTCGCCGCGCTGCTGCTCGCCGCCGACCCAGCGCCGACGCCCCCCACGCCCCGCTGATCCGTTCCCGCCCCGCCGGCCGCACCCCCTAGCCGTACGCCCCCGACCCCCGCCCCCACCGGCTTCCCGCCTGCTTGACCGTTCTGATCACCGGGGCCGATTCCAGGTGGGTGATGGAGGGGAGGGCGGACACCCGGGTGGTCAGGTAGTGGTACAGGGCGCGCTGGTCCGCGCAGACCACGCTCGCGTACAGGTTGGCCGGGCCCGTCGTGGCGGCCGCGAAGGCCACTTCCGGGTGGGCGGCCAGGGCGTGGCCCGCCTCCTCCAGGTGGGCCGGGGCGACCGAGAGCCACAGCAAAGTCCTGGTGCGTACGCCGAACATGCGCCAGTCCACGTCGATGTCGAGGTAGAGCACCCCGTGCGCGCGCAGTTGCGCCACCCGGCGCCGGACCGTCGTCGGCGACCAGCCGGTCGCGCCGGCCAGCTCCTCGTACCCGGCCCGGCCGTCGGCGGCGAGCACGGCGATCAGCGCGCGGTCGGCGTCGTCGAGCCGGATCCGTCCCGCCGCACGCGGCGCTCGCGGCGGACGCAACCGCTCCGCCTCCTCCTCGTCCAGTGATCCGAGCTTTCCGACCACGTTGTCCGGGCCGCCGTAGAACGCGTGCAGCACCGAGTGCGCGGTCACGCCCTCCACACGCGGGGTGCCCGGCAGTTTCGCGAGCAGCAGCGCCTCGCTGTCCGCCTCGCTCTCGGTACGGACCGCGCACGTGACCTCGGTGCCGCCCGAACTCAGGCTCACCCAGGACGTGTCGGCTCGCCGGGCCAGCGCCTCGGCAACCGGCACGGACGCCGCCGGCGCGCACCGCACCCGCAGCAGCCACACATCGGCGCCCAGCGCGGTCGCGTCGACCCCGCCGAGCACCCGTACCGCCCCGGTCGCCCGCAGCCGGGCGTACCGGCGGGCGACCGTACGGTCCGACACCCCCAGTACGGCGGCGATGACGCTGAACGGGGCGCGGCCGTCGATTTGCAGGGCGTGTACGAGCCGCCGGTCGAGGTCGTCGAAGTCGGATTCCACCGGGCCGAGGCTAGCCGGTGTCAAGTCGCGCCGGAATCGGGGTGGTTGAGGGGCGGTCGGGGGCGGCACGCGGAGGGTTGGTCCTGCCCCGCTCGACGGAGCCAGGGCGTCGGAAACCCCGCGCACGGGACGCGGAGCACGCATCGCGGAGCGCGCATCGCGGAGCACGGAGCACGGAGCACGGAGCACGGATCCCCGGCTGCCGGAACCGGTCATCGGCCGCCGGGGCCGGGCACCGGCACCACCCACCGCGCACCACCCACCACCCCCCGACCACCGCGCACCACCCACCACCCCCCGACCACCGCGCACCACCCACCACCCCCCGACCACCGCGCACCACCCACCACCCCCGACCACCGCGCACCGCGCACCGCGCACCACCCACCACCCCCCGACCGCCACCCACCACCCCATCAACCACCCGAGGAGACCCCATGGACGCCGACCCCGGCACCCACCCCCACCCCGGCACCAACATCCCCGCCCACTCCCCAACCCCCACCCCCACCCCCACCGACGTCCTCGTCGTCGGCGCGGGACCCACCGGGCTGGCGCTCGCCAACGAACTGCTCACGGCCGGCGTCTCGGCCGTCCTCGTCGACAGGCTGCCGCGCCGCAGCGACCTGTCCAAGGCCGGCGGCGTGCAGCCCCGCACCCTGGAGGCGTTCGACCAGCGGGGGCTGCTGGAACCGCTCCTCGCCACCGGGGACCATCCCACCGCCTCCGGCCACTTCGCCGGGATACCGCTTCCCTTCGCCGCCCACCGGCTGCCCTGGCGGTCCGTGCCGCAGGTGGTGATCGAGGGGTTCTTCGAGCGCCATCTCGCCGCGCGCGGCCTGCACGTCCGGCGGGCACATGAGCTGACCGGGCTCACTCAGGACGAGTCCGGGGTCACCGCCGCCTTCGCCAACGGCGCCGCCCTGCGCTGCCGTTACCTCGTCGCGGCCGACGGCGCCCACAGCACCGTACGGTCGCTGCTGGGTGCCGCGTTCCCCGGCGAGCCCGGTACGTCGACGACCACGGCCGCCGACGTACGCCTCGACGGCGCCGACGCGGTCGCCTCGCACACCTGGAACGAGGACGGACACTTCGCGGCGCTCTTCCCGCTCGGCACCGACGACCGGGGCAGGCCGATGCGCCGGCTGGTGCTCGGCGGGCCGGGCCAGTCGTCGCTGCCGAGGGACACACCGGTGACCGAGGACGACGTACGCCGTGGTCTGAGCACCGTGTTCGGCGCCCGGGTGCGGCTGCTCGAACTGCGCTACGCGCGCCGCATCACCAACGCGTCGCGGCAGGCCGAGCGCTACCGGCACGGGCGGGTGTTCCTCGCGGGCGACGCCGCCCACGTCCACCTCCCGCTCGGGGCACAGGGCATGAACACCGGGCTCCAGGACGCGTACAACCTCGGCTGGAAGCTCGGCGCGGCCGTGCACGGGTGGGCGCCCGAGGGCCTGCTCGACACCTACCACGCGGAACGCCATCCCGCCGGCGCCGCCGTCCTGCGCAACGTACGGGCCCAGAGCCTCCTGATGGACTGGGCCGGCACCCGCGACCCGGGTGTGCTGGCCGCCCGGGAGATCTTCACGGAGCTCGCCCAACTCCCGGACGTGCAGCGCCATTTGGGCGGTCTGATGTCCGGGATGGCCCTGCGCTACCCGATGCCGGACCTCGACGGCGGCCACCCGCTGACCGGCCGCCCCGTACCGGACCTGGACCTCGGCACGACCCGGACGCACGAACTCCTGCGGTCCGGCCGGGGCGTCCTGCTCGACCCGGACGACGCGTTCGCCAAGGCCGCCGAGCCCTGGTCGGACCGGGTGGACGTCGCGGGCCGGGGCGCCGCCACCGAGCCGATGCTCATCCGGCCCGACGGCTATGTGTGCTGGGCCGGCACGGTCGGCCTCGAAGCGGCGCTCGGCCACTGGTTCGGCGATCCCCGCTGACTGGTTCGGCGAACCCCGCCGACTGACTCGGCGACCCTCGCTGGGGCGGCCGCCGTCCCGGTACGTCGCGGTACGTCTCCGCCCGCGACGACCACGACCGCCGCCGCTCAGCGACCACCCCCGCTCAGCGGAACGCCGCCACATTGCGGGCCGCCCACTCGGCGAACGGGCGCGGCGGCCGGCCGAGGACGCGCTCGACGTCCGGGCTGACGCGCAGTTCGGCCGGGTTCGGGGAGCCGATGATGTCCAGCGTGTCGTCGGCGAGTTCCCCCGGCATCGTGGCGGTCATGCCCGCCTTGGCCTCCTCGCGGGTGAGCTCGTGGAACCGTACGGGCTCGCCCAGCGCGGCGGCGATGGCCTCGGCCTGGCCGCGCGGGGTGATGACCGCCGGTCCGGTCAGCTCGTACACGCCACCGGCGTGCCGGTCCTCGACGAGGCACGCCGCCGCGACCTCGGCGATGTCCACCGGGTCGACGACCGGCACCCCGATGTCTCCGAAGGGCGCGGCCACCATCCGGCGCGTACGGACGGACTCGGCCCACCACAGCGCGTTCGAGGCGAAGCCGCCCGGTCGCAGGACGGCCCACTCGAGGCCGCTCTCCCGCAGCGTGTCCTCAAGGGCGCGCATCGCGATCCGCGTCGGTCCGTACGGCCTGGTCGATACACCGAGCGTGGACAGCAGGACCACGCGGCGCACTCCTGCGGCCGCCGCCTCGCCGATGATGTCGGCGGGTTCGGCCCCGGCGGCGTGCAGATCGCCGGAGAGCAGCACGAACAGGGCCCGCGCGCCTTCGAGCGCGGGCTTGAGTCCGGCCGGGTCGCTCAGGTCGGCCACCACGTGGCGCACCCCGTCGGGCACCTCGGCCGGGCGCCGTGACACCGCCGTCACCGGCTGCCCCGCCTCGGCAAGCGCCCGCGTCAACGGCCGGCCAATGTTTCCGGTGGCCCCGGTCACCACGATCATGAAAGCTCCTTCTCTCTGCGATGCGCGCGACGCGTGGGACGCCTGGGACGCCTGGGACGCCTGTGACGCGTGCGGTAGGTGCGGTAGGTGCGACGCGTGCGGTGTGCTCCCGCGCCGCGTCGATCTCCGTGGTCCGCACGTTAGGAGTTCGGGCTAACTATCCGTAAGGGCGTACCTCTGGGTAAGCTCCTGCCATGACGGAAGGCGCGCAGCTCACCCCGGTCGCTCCCGAGCGGCGGTATGACGTGTTTCACACCGACTGCCCCGCGCGGGTCGTCGTCGACCACGTGACCAGCAGATGGGGCATCTGGGTCCTGATCGCGCTGCGGCGCAATGACCTCCGGTTCTACGAGCTGCGCGAGAGCATCCAGGGCATCAGCGAGAAGATGCTCGCCCAGACGCTGCGCGCGCTCGTCGAGGACGATCTGGTCTGGCGCAAGGTCGAGCCGACCACACCGCCTCAAGTCACCTATGGCCTCACCGAGTTCGGCCGCGAGCTCGGTGACCCGCTGGAGGACCTTTTCGACCGGATCACCCAGCGACTGGCCCCGGATGACGCGCGCTACCCCAACGGATGGGCCGCACAGCCCACACGCGACCCCGCCCCCGCCCGAGCCGGCCGACCCCGCCCCGCCCGAGCCGGCAGACCCGAACAGGCCTGAGCCGGCCGACCCCGCCCCGCATGAGCCAGGCAGGGCTCGCCTCCCCCTCCCGCCGGGCAGGGCCCAAACACACCCGAGCCGGCCGACTCCGCGCCGCCCGAGCCAGGCAGGGCTCGCCCCCGCCCGCCGGGCAAGGTGCGCCCCCTCCCGCCGGGCCGTACGCCCACAGACCCCCCCTCCCCCGCCTCCCCCGCACGGGGGAAGCGCCCCCCTCCTCGCCGACGATGTGCGGCGCCCCGCGCGCCCGCACGATGGACGCATGTTGAAGATCGACGCCCTGCCCGACGTGCCGCGTTGGGCCGTCGTCGCCGCGCACGCGGTGCCCCTTGTCACGCTGCCCTCGGGCCTGTGGCGGATCGCCCAGATCGCCGGGTTGCCGGTGGCCGAGCAGTCGGGGCGCGACGGGCGCGAGGTGGTGCTCGCCGTGTCGCTCGCCGTGATCTCCGAAGCGCTCGCCCTGCTCACCCTCGGACTCGTGCGGCCCTGGGGCGAAGTGGCGCCCCGGCGGCTGCCGTTGATCGGGGGCCGCCCGGTGCGGACGCTCGCGGCGGTGGTGCCGACGCTGCTCGGCTCGGCGGTGCTGTGCGCGCTCGCGGGCTGGTTCGCCGTCACCCAGGTGCCCGATCTGATCGACCGCGTCACGCGGACACCGGCCCAGCAGGTGCTCCTCCTGGCCTGCTACGCCCCGCTGCCGGCCTGGGCGCCCCTGCTCGCGGCCACGACGATCGCCTACTACCGGCGCAGGTCGGCCGCGGCCTGACCACCCGCCACGCGCCCACCCGCCACGCGCCCGCCCGCCACGCGCGCACCCGCCATACGACCGCCCGCGCCCCGGTCGCGGCGGCCGGTCAGAACATGTCCGGGCACCACGGGCGGCGGGCCGTGCGGAACAGGGCGTCCGCGCGCAGGGCCGCGCCCGCCCGGGCCTCGGTGACCCGGCCGAGCCCGAGCAGCCGCGAGGCCGACTCGTCGCCCAGGTACAGGGACGCCAACTCCCTTACGTCGAGGACCAGTTCGGCCTCCCGCGTGGTGGGCGCACAGCGGGCGCCGCTGCGGTCCGCCTCCAGCAGGAAGCGGCCCGCCGTCAGGCCCGTGGCGTCCTCGACCTCAAGGACGATGTTGCCGCCGCCCTCGGCGTCGTACGCGCGGGCCTCAAGGGCGGCGGCGACATCGAGCAGCCGCAGCCACAGAGAGTCGCTGTGGGTCACGATCCTGGCGGCGCGCGGGTTCGGGAAGAACAGCGGCAGCAGGTCGTCGGGGGCGCGGTAGCCGGTGCGTACGGTGCGGATCCAGTCGATGGAGCACAGGTAGTGCCACAGGGCGCGGTCCGCCTGCGGGGTGAGGCCGATCAGGCTCCGCACGGTCGCGGTGTTCTCGGGCAGCTTGGCGTCGCTCCAGCGCTCGTCGGCGGTGTACGTGACGATCCCGGCCGGGTCGCCGTCGGCCGTGCGGTACACCGCGAAGAAGGGCTCGGTCCAGGAGGCGTCGCGGCGGTTGACTCCGGTGGCCCGGTCCCACCAGCGCCGGTCGCGGTTGATCGCGCCGGGCTGGAATGGCCGGAAACGTTCGAACACCTCGGTGCCGAGCTTGGCCGCGTCGGCCGGGTCCACCAGATCCACCCGGCCGCCGCACTCCGGGCGCGACCAGTGCGGGTCGAGGCCCGTGCGGGCCGTGTCGATCTCCCACTCGGTGAGCCAGGTGGCGGGCCCGTACCCGTACCGGCCGTAAATGGGGTACTCGGCGGCGATCAGCGTGGACGCGAGCTCGCCGCGCTCCCGGGCCCCGGCGAGGTCGGCCGCCATCATCCGGGACAGCAGCCCGCGTCTGCGGTGCGTGGGCGCCACGGTGACCGCGCTGACCGCGCTCACCGGCAGCGCGGCCCCGCCCGGCACGGTCAGCTCCTGGGCGAAAGAGCGGAACGTGGCCACGCACCGGCCGCCGTCGAAGGCTCCGCGCACCCGGCCGAGGTCGGTGTGGGCCATCAGATCCCGCGTGTAGTCCTCGCTCGGCGGCGCCGCCTTCAGAAAACCCGTGCTCATCGCCTTCATCCAGGCGACGAACTCGGATTCGGCGACGGTACGGACCTCGATGTCGGACCTGGCCGGGGTGCTCATGGCCGCCACGCTAAGCCGCCCGGGTTCAGAATGTCGCGCGGATTTCGCCCACCTCGGCGGCCCCGCCGAACAGCGGCGCCCGGCCGATCCGCTCCACCACCGGAGCGTCCACGCCCATCAGGCGCAGGGCCCGCGCCAGGATCGGGCCGAGCGAGCGGATGGCGCCGTCGTCGACCTTGAAGGCGAGCGCGCGGCCGTCGGCGAGCGCGAAGGCCTGCACGGCCTCGGCGCCCATCTTCGACAGCGCGCCCGGCACCTCGCGCATCAGCCAGGTGTCGGGCCTGCGGGTACCGGCGACGTACTCGGGGTGAGCGCGCATCGCCTCGGCGACGCGGCCTTCGACGGTGTCAGGGGCGGCCGTGGCGAAGGTACGGAAGGCGCGGGCGAGGCCGGTGAGGCTGATCGCCATCAGGGGAGCGCCGCAGCCGTCGGTGCCGACCGAGGCGACGGGCTCGCCGGCGGCCGCCTCGACGCTGTCGTGGGCCAGGCGCTGGAGGGGGTGCGCCGGGTCGAGGTAGGTGCCCAGGTCCCAGCCGTTGAGCTTGCAGGCGGCGAGCATCGCCGCGTGCTTGCCGGAGCAGTTCATGGTGAGCCGGTCGCGGACGTGCCCCGCCGCCAGGTACGTCTCGGCCTCTGCGGCGTCCAGCGGCAGGTCGGGCGGGGTCTGGAGGTCGTCCGGGCTCAGTCCGTGCTCGGCCAGCATCGTCCGGACCAGATCGAGGTGGAAGCCCTCGCCCGAGTGGCTTGCGGCGGCGATCGCCAGGCGCTGCCCGGACAGGTCGAGTCCGGCCCGCAGCACGGCGGCGGCCTGCATCGGCTTGTTGGAGGAGCGGGGGAAGACGGGAGCCGCCGGGTCGCCGAGCGCGAACTCGACGCTGCCGTCGGCGGCCAGGACCACGAGCGAGCCCCGGTGATGGCCCTCGACGAACCCCGAACGGACGACCTCGGCGAGGACCGGGGGTATCGGGGACGCGACCTGGGATATCGGGGACGTCGGGGACACGGCGGTCATGGGGCGGCCTTCCGGGGCAGATGACCCGCCCCGGAAGGATCGCTTCCGGTCGGTGGGTCAGATGAGCAGATCGTCTACTTGCGCTTCCCCATCACGGTACCTGCGGGCGATCTCCGCGCTGCAATCGTCGGCGGTGCGCTGGAGCTCCTGGCGGCGCCGGGAGACCTGCTGCTCGTAGCGGATCAGGCGGCCGGTCGCGGTGTGCAGCTCGTCGTCCGTACGGGCGGCCAGGTCGGAGAGCTCGACCTCGGCGTCCATCTCGGCGGCCAGGATCCGGTACTCCTCGTTGCGCGGCGCGGAGAGCGTGACGTGGCGGGCCGAGGCCCGGTGCGAGGAGGGCGCGTCGGTCAGGATCTCGGCAAGCCGCTCCACCACCGGCGCCTGCGGCCCGGTGCGCCGGGCGAGCTCGGCCCGCAGGATGTCGATCCGGCCGTGCAGGAGCCGCCGCACATAGCTGAGGTCGGCCTCGTCGCGCTGCGACTGGCGGCGCAGCGCGCGCAGTTCGGCCAGCCGGAGCCCGGCCAGGTCGTGGTCGCGCTGGATCGGCAGGGCGCCGCCGGCCCATCGCATGGGGGATCGCACGGCGGTACGCGGGCTGGTCCGGGTCAGCGATACGGGACCGGACGATCGCCCGGCGCCTGGTGTACTCATGCGTCTTTCCGTCCCCTCGACCGGTGCATGGGGTCTCCCTGAGCCCGAAGGACCCGGGGAAGCACCGCCTGTACGCATCGTGCCACTCCGGGTACGGCACGTGCAGGCGCACTGCACCCGTTCAGCCGCTCGGAATCCGGACGCGCCGGTGGCATAGGTTGAGCCACATGCGAGCGGTGGTGCAGAGAGTCGACGGCGCGAAGGTCGTCGTGGCGGGCGAGACGGTCGGCGAGATCACGGGCGAGGGCCTGTGTGTCCTGGTCGGCGTGACACACGAGGACAATCCGGACAAGGCGGCGCAGCTCGCCCGCAAGCTGTGGTCGGTTCGCATCCTTGAGGGCGAGAAATCCTGCTCCGACGTGAATGCGCCCTTGCTGGTGATTTCGCAGTTCACTCTCTACGGGGACGCCCGCAAGGGCCGCCGCCCCACCTGGAACGCGGCGGCGCCCGGCGCCGTGGCGGAACCACTGGTCGACGAGGTCGTGGACCGGCTGCGGGCGCTCGGCGCCCACGTGGAGACGGGCCGCTTCGGCGCGGACATGCGGGTGTCCCTCACCAACCACGGCCCGTTCACGGTCATCGTCGAGGTCTGACCCCGCGCTGCCCGTTCACGGCCATCGTCGACGTCTGAGCCCCCGGCGGAACCCGGCTACGGCTCGACCACGACTTCCTGGGCCGCCGCCGTGTTCCCCGCGAGCAGTTCCGCGTCCACCGGCACGTTCCGCTTGACCAGGGCCAGCGCGATCGGGCCCAGCTCGTGGTGACGGGCCGAGCTCGTGATGAAACCGATCTGGCGTCCCTCGGCGCCGTCGGCCGCGAGCCGCACCGGCGTCCCGGGGCCGGGCAGCAGCACCTCGCTGCCGTCCAGGTGCAGAAAGACCAGGCGGCGCGGGGGCTTGCCCAGGTTGTGGACGCGTGCGACCGTCTCCTGGCCCCGGTAGCAGCCCTTCTGGAGGTGCACGGCCGAGCCGATCCAGCCCACCTCGTGCGGAATCGTGCGGTGGTCGGTCTCGAAGCCGAGCCGGGGCCGGTGCGCCTCGACCCGCAGCGCCTCGTACGCCAGGATCCCGACGAGCGGGCCCGCCGCGTCCGCGTACTTCTCCAGATCGGCGCGGGGCAGGAACAGATCGCGGCCGTACGCCGTCTCACGCACGGCCACCCCGTCGGGCACCTCGGCGATGGAGCCCGCCGGCAGGTGGACGACCGCGAACTCGCCGGTGCGGTCGGCCACTTCGACCCGGTAGAAGAACTTCATCGACTCCAGGTAGGCGATCAGGTCGCCCTGGGTGCCGGGCTCGACGTGGATCCACACCGTGGCGCCGTCGTCCACCAGATACAGGGCGTGCTCGACGTGTCCGTTCGCGGACAGGATCAGCGCCTCGGTGGCCTGCCCGGCGGGCAGGTCGCTCACGTGCTGGGTGAGCAGCAGATGCAGCCAGCTCAGCCGGTCGTCGCCGGTGACGGTGAGGACCCCGCGGTGCGAGAGGTCCACGAGTCCGGTACCGCCGGCGAGCGCACGCTGCTCGCGGAACAGGTCGCCGTAGTGCGCCGCGACACCGTCGTCGCGCCCTTCGGCGGGGACGGCGCCGGCCTGGGACAGCAGAGGGCTCTTCATGCCGGCAAGCCTACGACTCGGCGCCCGCGGCCTTCTTGGCGCACTCGGCGCAGCGCCCGAAGATCGCGAAGTGCTTCATGTCCGTCTCGAAGCCGAAGGTGTCCCTGAGCTTCGCCGTGAAGTCGGCGGCCACCGACACGTCCGCCTCGATCACCTCGGTGCAGTCGCGGCACACCAGGTGGAGGTGGTGGTGCCGGTCGGCGAGGTGGTAGGTGGGGGCGCCGTGGCCCAGATGGGCGTGCGAGACCAGACCCAGCTCCTCCAGGAGCTCCAGGGTCCGGTACACGGTGGAGATGTTCACGCCGCCCGCCGTCTTCCGCACCTGGGTGAGGATGTCGTCGGGCGTCGCGTGTTCCAGCACGTCCACGGCCTCCAGGACGAGCTGTCGCTGGGGCGTCAGGCGGTAGCCGCGCCTGCGGAGGTCGCTCTGCCAGTCGGTGGTCACCACGCCCCCAGCGTAAGACCTACTTGTAAAAGGAGACCTACTTGAAGAAGGCGATCCCGTCATCGGGAAGATCGCCGAGTCCGCGCGCCATCTCCGCGACCTGCTCCGGCGTGACGACCTTCTTCAGGTGCGCCGACATGTACGGACGGAGCTCGACGTCGGGCGTCGCCTTCTCGCCGACCCACATCAGGTCGCTCTTGACGTAGCCGTAGAGGCGCTTGCCGCCGGTGTAGGGGCCGGAGGCGGCGGTGCGCGCCACGGCGTCCGTCACGATGTCGATCTGCGGCTTCTGGTGGGCGAGCTCGCCGTACCAGACCTCGACGATGCCCTGGTCACGGACCATGACGACCTCGACCTTGCGGTCCTTGTCGATGCGCCAGTAGCCCGACTCGGACTCCAGCGGCTTCACCTTGTTGCCCTCGGCGTCCAGGATCCAGGAGTGCGAGACGTACTCCAGGAAGTCACGGCCGTCGTGGGAGAAGGTCACGGACTGCCCGAAGTTCGCCTTCTCGGCACCCGGGAAGTCGGTGACGCCCGCTCCCTCCCACGTACCGAGGAGGAAGACCAGGGGGACCAGGTCGGGGTGGAGGTCGGACGGAATCTCGATCATGAGGCTGCGATCTCTTCGTTAACGACGGAGGGGGGTCAGCGCTGGCCCTGGTACAGCTTCTTCACGGTCAGACCGGCGAAGGCGAGGACGCCGACGCAGACCAGGACAAGGAGGGTGGAGAAAACAGCCTCAAGCACGGGGGGCTCCTCGCAGCAGCGGGTTCGGGGCGGACAGGGCCGGCCCCCAGCCTAATGGGTGGGAGCCCGGCCCTCTCTGTGAGGTACGCCGCCGGTGGCACGGCCCGCGCGCGGCGGGCCCGCGTGTACCGGGTACATCCGCACATCGGCCCAGACGCACTTGCCGGGAGTGCGTGGGACGACGCCCCAGCAGGAGGACAGAGAGGCGACGAGGAGCAGGCCGCGCCCCGATTCCCAGTCTTCGGGATCCGGCGGTCGAGGCAGCCGTTCGCCCCGGGTGTCGGTGACCTCCAGACGGAGGGTATACGCGTACGGCGTCCCGGAGGCCGCTGCCGCCTCGGTCAGCCTCAGGTGGAAGTCCCGCCCGGGTACGTGCCCGTGCCGCACGGCGTTCGCCACCAGTTCGGCCGCGATGAGCGTGACGGCTTCGTTGACGGCATCACCGTAGGGATGACCCCAATCGTCAAGGCGGTGCGAGACGAGACGCCGGGCGAGCCGGGCGCCGCGCGGAGTGGAGGTGAACCGCATGGCGAACTCCTGCGTGTGCGCGGGCAGTTGGGGCATCTCACTGCCCAGGCAAGTTGCTGACTTCATGCCCTTACGCTCCCGTGCCGCGCGTAGCGTTGACCACCGATGACACCGTGACCGTCACCCGTTGTACGCGTACGGGTGCGGGCTGTAAGCCCGTGACCGTTGGTGGCGCGAGGGCAATGGGGTGGGCATGAGCGAAGAAGCTGAGACGGAAGAGCCGGAGACGGGGACGGAGCCGGGGACAGAGCCGGAGGAGGGGGCCGAGTCGGGTTCGGGCGTACCGCACATCTTCGGGCGGCAGCTGAAGCGGTTCCGGTTGCGGGCGGGCATGGACCGCGCCCAACTCGGCTCCCGCACCGGGTACTCGGCGTCGACCATCGCCTCGTACGAACAGGGCAGACGTATCCCGTCGGGGCAGTTCATCACGCTGGTTGACCAAGTGCTCGGCGCGGGTGAGGTGCTGACCGAGCTGATCGAAGAGATGGAGAAGGCGCAGTATCCGGCGTTCTTCCAGGACGCGGCGGCGTTGGAGAAGGAGGCGGTCGCGCTGCATGTGTTCGCCGTGCAGGCGGTCCCCGGCCTGTTGCAGACGGAGGACTATGCGCGGGCGGTGTTCACCATGCGGCGTCCCCTCCTGGATGAGGCCACGATCGAGCAGCGCGTGGCCGCGCGCTTGAGCAGGCAGGCGATCTTCGAACGGAAGCCGGTGCCCACGATCAGCTTCGTGATGGAGGAGGCGATGCTGCGCAGGCGGCTAGGCGGACGGGAGGTCATGCGGGGCCAGTTGGGGCAGATCCTACTTATTGGCCAGCGGCGCAATGTAGAGGTCCAGGTCATGCCGAACAACCGTGAGGAGCACGCTGCGCTCTCGGGTCCTTTCACCTTGATCGAGACGGTGAAAGGGCGCAGGATCGCCTACGTGGAGGCGCATCGGCACAGTCGCCTCTTTACCGACCGCAAGACGGTCAGGGAACTGGAGGAGCAGTACGGCATCCTGCGCGCCCAGGCCCTGTCGCCGCGCGAATCACTGGCCCTCGTAGAGAAGTTGCTGGGAGAGACATGAACGTCGAAGAGTCGACCGAGCCGATGTGGTTCAAGAGCAGCTACAGCAGTGGCGAGGGCGGCGAGTGCGTCGAGGTCGCCCTCACCTGGCGCAAGTCCAGCTACAGCACCGGCCAGAGCGGCGAGTGCATCGAGGTTGCCGCCTCCTGGTCCAAGTCCAGCTACAGCAGCGGCGAAGGCGGGCAGTGCGTCGAGGTCGCCCTCCCCTGGCGCAAGTCCAGCTACAGCACTGGCGACGGCGGCGAATGCGTAGAGGTCGCCGCCTGCCCCACCACCATCCACATCCGCGACTCCAAGCAGCCCCCCGCCACCGCCCCCACCCTCTCGGTGCCCGCCGCCGCCTGGGAGACGTTCCTCGCGTTCGCCATCCGGGCGTGACCCCGCACCGGCGCACACAGCACTGCTGCTGAGCGCGCGGTTGTTGTTGCCCGGCATACAGTTCGGCACATGCCGAACCAGAAACTCGTCATCAAGGTGACCGCCGGGGCCGACGCGCCCGAGCGGTGTTCGCAGGCCTTCACCGTGGCTGCGGTGGCCGTGGCAAGCGGGGTGGAGGTGTCGCTGTGGCTGACCGGTGAATCGTCCTGGTTCGCCCTGCCGGGCCGGGCCGCCGAATTCGAGCTCCCCCATGCCGCGCCGCTGCCCGATCTCATCGAGTCGGTCCAGGCGGGCGGGCGGATCACCCTGTGCACGCAGTGCGCGACCCGGCGCGGGATCACGGAGGAGGACGTCCTGGAGGGCGTACGGATCGCGGGGGCGCAGGTGTTCGTGCAGGAGATCATGGCGGACGGCGTGCAGGCGCTGGTGTACTGAGCGCCGGTCCGCCGCGTACGGATCGCATACGGCTCGCGCAGGGCTACGGGCGGCGCTTCTTGCCGTCCAGCTCGTCCCACCACTCGTCCGACTTCGGGTCGCCCGAAGGGTCGTCCCACCAGCGGTCGTCGGGCCCGCGCCGGTTGGCGATCATCGCGGCGACCGGCGGGATGACCATCGCCACGACGCACATTCCGACGGCCGCCGGGACGGACCACAGGCGCACGAAGCCCCAGGCGGACACGAAGAGCAGAATGCAGCCGCCCATCATCCAGAAATAGCCGCGCCGACGCCGGGCCAACATGCATCCAGCGTACGACCAAGGGGCCCGGCCCGATACGCCGAAGTACGAGGTGGCCCGGCCCCGCACGGCACGAAGGGCCGCACCCCATTCCAAGGCGTCCAACCCCCGGGGTGCGGCCCTTCGGCCGGTTATTGCGGTACTGCGGTACTGCTGCCGTCGGTCAGACGGCGATGGCGACCTCGGCGAGGCCACCGGTCTGGGCGACGACCGTACGGTCCGCGCTGCCGCCCGGCACCAGGGCGCGCACGGTCCACGTGCCCTCGGCCGCGTAGAAGCGGAACTGTCCGGTGGCCGAGGTCGGGACCTCGGCGGTGAACTCACCGGTCGAGTCGAGCAGGCGCACGTAACCGGTGACGGGCTCGCCGTCGCGGGTCACCTGGCCCTGGATCGTGGTCTCACCGGGCTTGATCGTCGAGGCGTCGGGGCCGCCGGCCTTCGCTCCACACATGGGTTCTTCCTTACGGTCTCTGCTGGTCTGGGGGCTGGGGGCTGAGCGGGCTGTGCGGGGTTACTTGGCGGGGCCGAGCTCGATCGGCACGCCGACCAGCGAGCCGTACTCGGTCCACGAGCCGTCGTAGTTCTTGACGTTCTCCTGGCCAAGCAGCTCGTGCAGCACGAACCAGGTCAGGGCCGAACGCTCACCGATGCGGCAGTACGCGATGGTGTCCTTCGCCAGATCGACCTGCTCGGCCTCGTACAGGGCCTTGAGCTCGTCGTCCGACTTGAAGGTGCCGTCGTCGTTGGCGTTCTTCGACCACGGGATGTTGCGGGCGGACGGGACGTGGCCCGGGCGCTGCGACTGCTCCTGCGGGAGGTGGGCCGGGGCGAGCAGCTTGCCGGAGAACTCGTCGGGCGAGCGCACGTCGACGAGGTTCTTGGTGCCGATCGCGTTCACGACGTCGTCGCGGAAGGCGCGGATCGAGGCGTCCTGGGGCTTGGCCTTGTAGTCCGTCGCGGGGCGGCTGGGGATCTGGTCGCCGTCCACGAGGTCGCGGGAGTCCAGCTCCCACTTCTTGCGGCCGCCGTCGAGGAGCTTGACGTCCTGGTGACCGTAGAGCTTGAAGTACCAGAAGGCGTAGGACGCGAACCAGTTGTTGTTGCCGCCGTACAGGACGACCGTGGTGTCGTTGGCGATGCCCTTGGCCGAGAGGAGCTTCTCGAAGCCCTCCTGGTCGATGAAGTCGCGGCGGACCGGGTCCTGGAGGTCCTTGGTCCAGTCGATCCGGATCGCGTTCTTGATGTGGTTCTTCTCGTAGGCCGAGGTGTCCTCGTCGACCTCGACGATGGCGACCTTCGGGTCGTCGATGTGGGCCTCGACCCAGTCGGCGTCTACCAGGACGTCGCTGCGGCTCATGTTGATCTCCTCCGGGGCAGTCTGCGGGGGCGGCGATGCGTCGATGCAGGTGTGCGGGTACGCGGCTACGGCTCGCGTACGCGGCACGGGGCGGGCCTGGGCGGCCGTCGGGCGGCCAAGTGGCCCGGGGAACGCGGGAGTTGAGCGTCCCGCTCAGAAGGGGCGACAGAGCATGGCGGCGACGCGGCACAGGTCTACTGCCCGCCGCTTCGTGAGGTCCGCCTGTCGCTTCATGCGTCCGATCGTAGGGACGCGTGCGGGGTGTGTCACCGGTGTGTCGCATGTTGAGACTCGATCATCCGCATATTGATACGTGCCGGTGTCTCCCGGGGCGTCCGGGGCCCGCCCCGGCCCGGGCCCGCGCGTACGCATCTGCCCTACGGACCTCCACGTCTCACCATCCGGTCATTCGCGCCCGTGCGGGCGGGACGGGCTCTCGGCCCGGCTCCGGCACCGTTTCGGACAAAGCCGGGACAGTTACGCTCGGTGCCCATGCGCCGGCTCTAGAGTGACGGGCCCGCAGCGGCACACCGAGGGGCACGGGGCCCGGTCGGCAGCGGCGCACGGGGGGAGGACCACGCGTGTGATCACAGCACTTCCGTTGACGGCCGGCGCGTTCCAGGTGCAGCCCTACACCCGCCACTGCCAGGTCATCCACGACGAGGGCGCGCATGCCGTCATCGGCGTCTCGCCCGGCAACAGCTACTTCTCCGCCCGGCGCCTGCACGAGCTCGCCGCCTGGGGCCTGGAGCACTACGAGCGGGTCGACTTCGTCTACACCGACCTCTACGTGGCCGAGATGTACGAGGCGTGCGGGTACCGCCCCGACGACGCCCGCAGAAAGGCGACGAAAAACCTGCGGAGCGTCCGGGCGAAGGTCCGTGACGCCGTGACGACGGCCGATCCGGGGCAGACGCGGCTGCGCTGGCGGCCCATGTCCGACTTCCGGGCCAACACCGACTACCTGGAGATGCACCGACAGCTGACCCGCCGCCTGGAGACGGACGCCGACCTGCGCGCGGTCTGCGACGCCCTGGTGAGCCGGTTCCTGGCCGCACGGGGGCAGGAACCCACCGAGCGGCAGCGCGCCGTGTGCCTGGAGTACGTGTGCGCCGAGGCGCCGCTGTTCCTCGACACCCCCGCGATCATCGGCGTGCCGTCCTCGCTCAACTGCTACCACCAACTCCTGCCGCTCGCAGAACTCCTGTACGCCCGGGGCGCCGGCCTGCGCGCCTCCCGCAACCAGGGCCACGCCATCGTCACCCCACCGAAGGAGCCCCCCGCATGAGCACGACGACCCCGGCCGGGCCCTCGGCCGTCGCCCGCTCCGACCTGCTCGACTTCCCGTTCTCCCGGGACGGCACCCGGCTCCCCGACGGGCTCGCACATCTGCGCGCGGCCACCCCGGTGCGGCGGGTGCGCACGATCGCCGGGGACGAGGCCTGGCTGGTGTCCTCCTACCGGCTGTGCGAGCAGGTCCTGACGGACGAGCGGTTCTCGCTCAAGGACACCTCGGCGCCGGGCGTGCCCCGCCAGTACGCCCTGACGATCCCGCCCGAGGTCGTCAACAACATGGGCAACATCACCGGCGCCGGGCTCCGTCGCGCGGTGATGAAGGCGCTGAACCCGAAAGCGCCGGGTCTGGCGCGGTGGCTGCGCGAGGAGGCGGCGCGGCTCGTCGACGGGCTCGTCGAGGACGGCCCCACGGCTGATCTGCGGGGCGCGTTCTGCGAGCCGTACTCCGCGGGTCTGCACTGCCGCGTCCTCGGGATCCCGGGGAGCGAGGGCCGCGCGTTCCTGCGCAGCCTCGACATCGCGTTCATGAACTCGGCCTGCCCGGTCGCCGGCGCGAAGATCAACTGGGACCGCGACATCACCCGCATGACCGTCCTCCTCGACGACCCCGCCACGTCGGGCCTGGTGGGGGAGCTCGCCGCCCTGCGCGAGGACCCGGACTACGCGCATCTGACCGACGAGATGCTGGCCACCGTCGGCGTCACCATGTTCGGCGCCGGCACGGTCTCCACCTCCGGCTTCCTCACCATGGCCCTGGTGTACCTCCTCACCCACCGCGACGCCTGGGAGCTCCTGCGCAAGCGTCCCGACGCGGTCGAGGCGGGCGTGGAGGAACTGCTGCGAATGAACCTGTCCATCGGGGACGCGCTGCCCCGGATCGCACGCGCCGACGTGCGGCTCGGGGATGTCGAGGTCAAGCGGGGGGAGTTGGTCCTGGTGCTGGTCGAGGGCGCGAACTTCGACCCGGAGGCCTTCCCCGACCCGGAGCGCTTCACCCTTGACCGCGTCAACGCCGCCGGTCACCTCTCCTTCGGCGGCGGTTCCCACTACTGCCCCGCCACGGCACTCGGGCGCGTCCACGCCCGGGTCGCCCTGGAGACCCTGCTCGACCGGCTGCCCACCCTCGAACTTGCCGTCCCCGTCGACCAGTTGGTCTGGCGCACGGGCTTCATGAAACGGATCCCCGAACGGCTCCCGGCAACGTGGTAACCGGCCCACCCCGGCCGGTCTGCCCCTGCGGAGGCGAGAGGGAGGGCAGCTGACTCCCGGGGCTCCGGCCCGACCCGGCGGGGTTGCCCACTCACCGTGCGGGGGACGAGAAGCGGCCGCCGCCCAAGAACGGGACGGGGCCAAAAAGGAGCGGGGCGCACCCCGAGAGCAAGCGGGGCGCACCGCGAGGGGGTGTGGGCGTCAGCCCGCGAGGGGGACGTCCGTGCCCTTGCCCGAGAAGCGCAGACCCGACTCCGACGCCGTCACCTTGTCGAGCTTGATGCTCGACGGCATCCCGTCGATCTTCAGCTCGTAGTCGACCGCCTTGCGCAACCGCTGCTCGAACCCCGGCACCGGCAACGTCGGCAGCGACTCCGCCCGCAGCCGCACCATCCCCGACCCGTTCAGGGACACCGTGCTGTACGCCGACACCGTCTGCCCCCGCAGCAGCGCCTTGACGGGGGCCGGCAGCGTCACGCCCTGGCCCTCCAGCAGATCGGTGAGCGGCCCGTCCACCTTGACCTGGCCCTTCGCCGCGCGCTCCGCCCCCGCGTACCCCACCGTCGCCCCCTTGGGCGCGGCCTTGGAGAGGTCGGCGTACGAGATCTGCGCCGCCCCCTCGGCTCGCCCGGCGACCGCCGAGGAGAAGGAACTGTTGATCCGCACCGCGTACAGCTGCGCCGTCACCTCGGTGACGTTGACCGAGCGGCCGCCCGCCGTCGCGGTCACGCCGGACAACGAGACGTCCACCTCGTCCAGCTCCTTGGCGGCGACCTGGGTCAGGAAGGGGAAGCCCTTGATGTTCACGTCAGGCGTCGAGCCGAGGTGCTGGCTGCTCTTGATCTTGTCCGCCGCCTTCGACTCGGCGAGGTTCACCGCGATGCGGTCCGCCGCGACGAAGATGCCGCCGAGCACGATCACGATGATCAGAATGATTCGCAGTGCGCGCATTGCCTACGTGTCCCCCACCAGTCGGCCACCACTCGGCCTTCGACGTTCGTGTGTCGTTTGTCGCGTGTCGTGTGTCGTTTTCGCGTGCCGCTTCTCGCGTGTCGCTCGTCGCCTGTTGCCGTTGGCGCGCACCGTCGGTACGCGTACCCCGCACCGCGTACCGGGCCCCGGCGGTCACTTCCCCCGGCGCCCGGCTCCCCTGACCAACCCCCCAAAACGACGATCGCGAGCCTAACCCCGGTTCCCTAGGCCACGGCGCGCCCGATGAGATACAGCACAGGCACGGCCGCCGTGAGCGGCAGCGCCACGCCCGCCGTCATGTGGACGAACCGGGACGGATAGTCGTACGAGGCGACCCGCAGGCCGATCAGCGCGCAGGCCCCGGCCGCGAGGCCGAGCAGGGCACCGGCCGCGCCGATGCCCGTCAGGCCGCCGACCGCGATGCCCGCGCCGGCCGCCGCGAGCAGCGCGACCGCCACCGAGGCCGCCGACGGCAGCGGCAGCGCCCGGGCCAGCGCCGCCACGGCCACGGCCGCCGCGCCGACGGACACGGCGTGCGGCGGCGCCGCGAGGTAACCGCCGGCCAGGATCGCGAGCGCCGCCGAGGCGACCGTTGCCATCAGGCCGTACATCCGCTCGTCGGGGTCCGCGTGCGAGCGGAGCTGGATCACGAGGGTGAGCAGCACCCAGACGCCCAGCGTGCCCAGGATCGCGGCGGGCGCGTGCTCACGGCCGAGCGCGAGCAGCGCGACATCGGCGACGAGCGCGCCCGCGAAGGCCAGCGCGATGCCCTGCCGTGCGGGCCACATCCCGTTGAGGCGGAACCAGCCGGCGGCGGTCACCGCCTGGAGGGCGACGAGGGGGACGACAAGGGCGTACGGGCCGACCGGCGCCGCCACCGCGAGGAGCAGGCCGAGCACGGCGGTCAGCGCGGCGGGCCGCATGCCGGGCGCGATGATGGGCGAACGCCCCTCCGCACGGGCCCGCTGGGCGTCGGTGACGCGCGCGTTGCCGACCGTGGTGGGCGGACTGTAGGCGGGCCCGCCAGCACCGGCACCAGCACCGGCCGCCGCGGCCCCTGCGCCGCCCCCGGCACGATGCACTCCGGACCCGGCCTGGTCCGCGCCGGCCCCCTCGGAAGCAATGGACACGCCGGGCACACCCGACGTGCCGGACACGCCGGACGCACCGTCCCCGGCCACCCCCGGCCCGGGACCCGGGGCCTCGGCCACGCCCGCGTCCCCGGACGCACCCGGCGCCGCGTGCGCACCCGGGCGCGCGGCGGCCTCGTACACCGGCGCCCGACCCGGCCCGGACGCCGCCATCGGCACCTCGGGCGGCAGCGGCACGGACGTGGTCCCCGCCCCGGCGTACCCCGCACCCGTGCCGTCCTGCCCGCTCTCCTGCCACGGCTGCGCATGTCGCGGCCGGTACGGTGCGGGGTCCTCCTGCTGCGGCGCGGGCGGGATCGTGGGCTGGTACTGGGTGTCCCAGGTCTGGCCCTCCCACGTCTGCGTGTACTGCTGGTGGTCGGGCTGGGGCTCGTACGGGAACGGCGGCTGCGGCACGGGCTGCCCGTACTGGTCGTAATGCCCGTACTGGTCGTACTGGTCATACGAGGGCTGGGGCTGGGGCTGAGCCTGCTGTTGCGGCTGCTGCTGCTGATACGGGTACTGGTCGCTCATGACGTGGGGGTCACCCTCCTGCGAACGGCGGGAGCACCTCGACCGTGCCGCCCTCGGCAAGCCGTACGGTCTCATGGTTCCGCTTCCCGACGGGGTCGCCGTCGACCAGGAAGGAGCACCGCTGGAGTACCCGCGTGAGCTCTCCGGGGTGCCGATCGCGGACCGCGTCGAGGGCTTCGGCCAGCGTGCCGGCCGCGTACGGTTCCTCGGCGACACCGGCGGCGGACTTGGCCGCGGCCCAGAAGCGGATGGTTCCCGCTGCCATGGTCAGGCTCCTTTCGTCGCCCTCCATGATGGGCTACGCGGCGGGCCGGGCGGTGATCAGCCAGTCCCCGATCCGCTCAAGCAGCTCGTCGCCGGCCGCGTTCTCCGCGTGGCCCATGCCCCGCTCCAGCCACAACCGCGCAGGTCCGGCCGCCGCAAGGAGCTGGGGGTGGTCGACGGGGAAGTACGGGTCGCGGTCGCCGTGCACGATGAGCAGCGGGGTCGGCGCGATCAGCGGGACGGCCTCGACGGGCGAGAGCGGGACCGGATCCCAGTCCTCGGTGTGGATGCGGGTCGCGAAGCCGAGCCGGCCGACCAGGCGGCCCGCGCGCCGCGTCACGAGCCAGTGCACCCGGCGCATCGCGGGCGTACCCCGGTAGTACCAGCGGGCGGGCGCGCTGACCGCCGCCACTGCTTCCGTGCGCCCCCGAGCGCTCCCCCGGCAGATCGCGGCGTGCCGCAGCACCACCGAGCCGCCCATCGAGAAGCCGACGGTCACCACCCGCGCGTACCCGAGTGATCTCGCCCACTCGACGGCCGCCGTCAGGTCGAGCACTTCGCGGTCGCCCACGGTCGAGCGGCCGCCGGACCTTCCGTGGCCCCGGAAGGAGAACGTGATCACGGCCGCGTACTGCGCGAAAACCCCCGCCGCCCGGCGCACGGCGGGCCGGTCGGCCGATCCGGTGAAGCCGTGCGCGACGACGATCGCGGTGTCGCCGGGCCCCTTGGCGCAGGGCTCGTAAACCGCCTCGATCCGGACACCGTCGGACGTACGCAGGGTGGCGCGCCGGGGGCCTGGAGTGATCGACGAAACAGCCGGAGTGTGAAATCGGCCCTCTGCCTCGGCATTCATGTGGGCTATTCTCCTGGGCAGAGGATCCGGGCAACGCAGCCCCCGGGTCCTTTTGTGTTTCCCCGTCGTTGTTACGGGCGGGTCAACGAATGCTCACAACTGGGCCCGAACGGCCCGGAACATCACGGAAGTACGGAAAAGTACGAAGCAGTGCCGCACCGCCCCCGGGGCTCCGCGAGAGCTGAGGGGGACCCCCTCCGCAGGGACCGAGGAGGAAACGACGTCATGGGCGAACCAACCGCACACGATAAGAAGCGGATCATCCGGGTAGGAGGAGAGCGATGAGCTCCTTGCTGCTCCTGACCAATGCCCTTCAGCCGTCGACGGAGGTGCTTCCCGCCCTCGGCCTGCTCCTGCACAGTGTGCGCGTGGCCCCCGCCGAGGGCCCGGCCCTCGTCGACACCCCGGGTGCCGACGTCATTCTGATCGACGGCCGCCGCGACCTGCCGCACGTGCGCTCGCTGTGCCAGCTGCTGCGCTCCACGGGGCCCGGCTGTCCGCTGATCCTGGTCGTGACCGAGGGCGGGCTCGCCGCCGTCACCGCCGACTGGGGCATCGACGACGTGCTGCTCGACACGGCGGGTCCCGCCGAGGTCGAGGCCCGTCTGCGGCTGGCCACCGGCCGCGCGCAGGCCACGTCCGACGACTCCCCGATGGAGATCCGCAACGGCGATCTGTCGGTGGACGAGGCGACGTACAGCGCCAAACTGAAGGGCCGGGTCCTGGACCTGACCTTCAAGGAGTTCGAACTGCTCAAGTACCTGGCCCAGCACCCGGGCCGGGTCTTCACGCGCGCCCAGTTGCTCCAGGAGGTCTGGGGCTACGACTACTTCGGCGGCACCCGCACGGTCGACGTGCACGTGCGGCGGCTGCGGGCCAAACTCGGTCCCGAGCACGAGTCGCTGATCGGCACCGTACGAAACGTCGGCTACCGCTTCGTGACGCCCGAGAAGCCCGAGCGCGCCTCCGAGGACGCCAAGGCGAAGGCCGTCGTGGACGCGGCGACCGCCGAGGCGAAGGAAGCCGCCGCCCGCGCCAAGCGGTAGGGGCACGCGAGCCGAGCGGCAGGGGAAAGCGACAGAGCTCTTCCGGGCGCCGCGCGGGGAGAAGCCCCGCCGCCCGGACGGGAAAAGCTCCGGTCGGGCCCTAGGTCACACCTGGGGTACGACCTGCGATAAGGCCTGCCCAGCGGGAGGTCACCCCGCGTAGACTGCCGCGCGTGGCCAAGGTGACGCGGGACGACGTGGCACGACTTGCGGGTACTTCGACCGCCGTCGTCAGCTATGTCATCAACAACGGACCCCGGCCGGTCGCCCCGGCCACGCGCGAGCGTGTCCTCGCCGCGATCAAGGAGCTGGGGTACCGGCCGGACCGGGTCGCCCAGGCGATGGCGTCGCGGCGCACCGACCTCATAGGAATGATCGTCCCGGACGCGCGCCAGCCGTTCTTCGCGGAGATGGCGCACGCCGTCGAACAGGCCGCGTCCGAGCGCGGAAAAATGGTCCTGGTCGGCAACTCCGACTACGTGGACGAGCGCGAGGTCCACTATCTGCGGGCCTTCCTCGGCATGCGGGTCGCCGGCCTCATCCTGGTGAGCCAGGGCCCGAGCGAGCGGGCCGCCGCCGAGATCGACGCGTGGGACGCCCGGGTGGTGCTGCTGCACGAGCGGCCCGAGGCGATCGACGACGTGGCGGTGGTGACCGACGACATCGGCGGCGCCCAGCTCGCCACCCGCCACCTGCTCGAACACGGCCACGAGTACGTCGCCTGCCTCGGTGGCATCGAGTCGACCCCGGCCGTCGGTGACCCGGTGGCCGACCACGTCGAGGGCTGGCGCCGGGCCATGCTGGAGTCCGGCCGCTCCCTGGAGGGCCGTCTCTTCCAGGCTCCGTACAACCGGTACGACGCCTACAAGGTGGCCCTGGAGATCCTGGCCGGGCCCGAGCGGCCGCCGGCCATCTTCTGCGCCACCGACGACCAGGCGATCGGCGTGCTGCGGGCCGCCCGCGAGCTGCGCATCGACGTGCCGGGCGAGCTCGCGGTCGCGGGCTTCGACGACGTCAAGGAAGCGGCCCTGACCGATCCGCCGCTGACCACGATCGCCTCCGACCGGCCCGCCATGGCGCGGGCCGCGGTGGACCTGGTCCTCGACGACGGGCTGCGGGTCGCGGGCTCGCGCCGCGAACGTCTCAAGCAGTTCCCCTCCCGGCTCGTCGTCCGCCGCTCCTGCGGCTGCGGCTGAACCCCTCGAAGGCGCCCGGACCCGACCGAACTCGCCGTACCCGGACGCCGCCGGGCGTCCTTATACCGGGCAAACACGGTTCTGCCGGGCTTCTTACCCGGTCCTCAGACTGCTCTCATCAACGGTGGCGAAGGTCATAGACATGACCGAGAGCCCCCGCCACAGCGGCGAACCCGAGCAGCAGCCTCAGCACTCCGACCTCACAGACGAGTCCCGGCAGCGAGCCAAGGACGACGCCAGGCGACAGGCCGAGGCCTACTCGGCGGCCTATCCGCCGCCTCCCCCCTTCCAGCCGGCCACGCCTGTGACCACGGGCCCGGGCACCAGCGTGTGGCCGGGCGCCGGCGCCGGGTTCCACGACGGCGGCCACGGCGGCGGCGCCCACCGCTCGGGCGGCGAGGCGGACGCGCCCGGGCCCCGCCGCGCCAAGCGCTCGGTCGGGCTCCTCGCCGCCGTCGCCATCATCGCGGCGGCGATAGGCGGCGGCACCGCGAGCGTGGTCGAGCACTACGTCGGCAACGACAGCGCCTCCGTCAGCGCGGGAGTGAGCGGCACCAACGCCTCCCACAGCACCAACGGCACCGTCTCCGGGGTCGCCAAGGCCGTCATGCCGAGCATCGTCGAGATCAACGCGACGTCCGGTTCGGGCGAGTCGACCGGCGCCGGCGTGATCATCACCTCCAGCGGCGAGATCATCACCAACAACCACGTCATCGCGGGCGCCACCTCGGTGAAGGTGAAGCTCAGCGACGGCAAGAGCTACACCGCCAAGGTGGTGGGCACCGACCCCGACAAGGACCTCGCCCTGATCAAGCTGAACGGGGCGAGCGGCCTCAAGCCCGCCTCGCTCGGCGACTCCAGCAAGATCGCGGTCGGCGACCAGGTGGTCGCGATCGGCTCCCCCGAGGGCCTGACCGGCACCGTCACCAGCGGCATCGTCTCGGCGCTCGACCGCGACGTCACCGTCGCCAAGGAGGACGGCGGCCAGGGCCAGAGCCAGGGGCAGGGCCGCGGGCGCGGCAGCGGCGGGGGCGGCTGGCCGTTCGAGTTCGGCGGGCAGCAGTTCAACGGCGACACCGGCTCGTCCAAGACCACGTACAAGGCGCTCCAGACCGACGCCTCGCTCAACCCGGGCAACTCCGGCGGCGCGCTCATCGACATGAACGGCGACATCATCGGGATCAACTCCGCGATGTACTCGCCCAGTTCGGCCGGGCAGACCGGTTCGACGGCCGGCAGCGTCGGGCTCGGCTTCGCCATCCCGGTCAACACCGTCAAGTCCGACCTGTCCAGCCTGCGCGCCGGCGGCAGCGGCGGCGCGAGCACCGGCGGCGGCGACCAGGGCGGCGACGGCTCGGGCGGCGCCTTCAGCGGCAGCTACTGACCCCGTCCCGGCGCGGGGCGGTGAGCCGCCCCGCGCCACCCCGTCCCATGCGAGGCTGATGGTCCGAGCCGGCAGAGAGACAGAAGAAGGAACCCGCTCATGAGCCCCGCCGAGGACGAACCGCAGCGCATCCTGATCGTCGACGACGAACCCGCCGTCCGCGAGGCGTTGCAGCGCAGTCTGGCCTTCGAGGGATACGGCACCGAGGTCGCCGTGGACGGCCTCGACGCCCTGGCCAAGACGGAGGCGTACCGGCCCGAGCTGATCGTCCTGGACATCCAGATGCCCCGGATGGACGGGCTCACCGCGGCCCGCCGGCTGCGCGCGGCCGGGTCCACCACCCCCATCCTCATGCTGACCGCGCGCGACACGGTCGGCGACCGGGTCACCGGGCTCGACGCGGGCGCCGACGACTACCTGGTCAAGCCGTTCGAACTCGACGAACTGTTCGCCCGCATCCGGGCGTTGCTGCGCCGCAGCTCCTACGCGGTGGACGCGGGCGCGGCCGGACAGGACGCCAGGAACGTGCTGACCTTCGCCGACCTCAGGATGGACCTGTCCACGCGCGAGGTCACCCGGGGCAGCCGCGTGGTGGAGCTGACCCGCACCGAGTTCACCCTCCTGGAGATGTTCCTCACCCACCCCCGCCAGGTCCTGACCCGTGAGCAGATCCTCAAGGCGGTATGGGGCTTCGACTTCGAGCCCTCCTCCAACTCCCTCGACGTGTACGTGATGTACCTGCGCCGCAAGACGGAGGCAGGCGGCGAGCCCCGGCTCGTGCACACGGTGCGGGGCGTGGGGTACGCGCTCCGGCCGGGCGGCGCGGAGTGAACCGTCTGGCCCGCCGCTACCGCGCGATGCCGCTCCGCTCCCGCCTCGCCATGCTGGTCGCCACGGCGGTCGCGGTCGCGGTCGCGGCGGTCGCGGTCACGTGCTGGCTGCTCACCCGGGCCCAGCTGCGCGGCGAACTCGACACCACGCTGCGCAACACCGGCGCGCCCAGCGCCCTGGTGGTCTCCGCGCTCCAGTCCTGCACCGCGCAGGGCAATCTGCCCACCGGGCAGAAGCCGTTCGCCTACATCCAGGTGGTGCTCCCCGACGGCACCCGCTGCGTGGCCCTCGACTCACCTCCCGTGCGCGTCACCGCCCAGGACATCGCCGTGGCCCGCGACCTCAAGCCGGAGACGCTGCACAGCAGCACCACCGACAGCGGGATGGACGTGCGGGTGCACACTACGCGTCAGGAGTTCGCCGGGCGCTGGGCCACCGTCTCGCTGTCCCGCCCGCTCACCGAGATCGACTCCTCCCTCAACCGCCTGGCGCTTCTGCTGACCGGGCTCGCGGGCATCGGGGTCGTCGCGGCCGGGGCGTCCGGACTGTGGGTGGCCCGGGCGGGGCTTCGGCCCGTGGACAAGCTCACCGGGGCCGTCGAGCACGTGGCGCGCACCGAGGATCTGACCGTACGCATCCCCGTCGAGGGCGAGGACGAGATCGCCCGGCTCTCGCGCTCCTTCAACGCGATGACCGCCGCGCTCGCCTCCTCGCGGGACCGGCAGGCGCAGCTCATCGCCGACGCCGGGCACGAGCTGCGCACCCCGCTCACCTCGCTGCGCACCAACATCGAACTGCTCGCGCGCAGCGACGAGACCGGGCGGGCCATTCCGCCGGCCGACCGCGTCGCCCTGATGGCGTCCGTCAAGGCCCAGATGTCCGAACTGGCCTCCCTCATCGGGGACTTGCAGGAGCTGTCGCGGCCCGACGCGGTGCGCGAGGGGCCCCTGGAGGTGGTGGGCCTGCACGACATCACCCGGGTCGCGCTCGACCGGGCCCGGCTGCGGGGGCCCGAGCTGACCATCACGGCGGAGCTCGCGCCCTGGTATGTGCGGGCCGAGCCTGCGGCGTTGCAGCGGGCGGTGGTGAACGTGCTGGACAACGCGGTGAAGTTCAGTCCGCCGCGCGGGGCGGTCACCGTCACGCTGGACCGGGGTGTGCTCACGGTGCGGGACCAGGGGCCCGGCATCCCCGCGGAGGATCTGCCGCATGTCTTCGAGCGGTTCTGGCGGTCGCCCTCGGCGCGGGCGTTGCCGGGGTCGGGGCTCGGGCTCTCCATCGTGGCGCGTACGGTGCGGCACGCGGGCGGGGAGGTTTCGCTGGCCCCCGCCCCCACGGGCGGCACCCTGGCCACGATCACCCTCCCGGGCGCCCCGACCCCGCCGCCGGACACGCCGTGACCGGGGCCTGCCCCCAACCCCCCGGGGCTCCGCCCCGGACCCCGGACGCTCCTCCCCGCCCCTTCCCTAAACCCTCCGGGGGTGAAGTGAAAGACCCTGGGGCTCCGCCCCAGACCCCGTTCGGGCCTGAACGGCCCTCGTCCTCAAGTGCCGGACAGGCTGACGATGCCGATGCGGACCAGCACCAGCCCCGCCAGGGGCGCGGGGAACTGCGCGAGAAGCGACCACGACCCGCAGGTGGAAGCGGGGTTCAGGGGCGCGGGGAACTGCGCGAGGAGCGACCACGGCCCGCACCCGGAGCACCCAGCCCGCAAAGGGACTACCTGAGCACCGTGATCCGTCCCGGAGCCGGCGGAGCAAGCGGGGTTGAAGGGGTCGAGTTCGCCGACAGGTACGCGTCGAACACGTCCAAGTCCGACGCCCCGACCACCTTGTCCGTGCCGACCAGCGCCGGGAACCCGTCACCCCCGCCCGCGAGGAACTCGTTCATGGCCACGCGATACGTGGCGGCGGGATCGATCGCCGCCCCGTTCAGCCGCACCGTGCCGTCCACCACCCGCGCCGCCCCCGACTTCGTCAGGTCGAGCGTGTAGGTCAGCCCCGACGAGACCTGGAGGATCTTCGGGTCCGCCTCGTTGACGCCGCTGACCTGCTGCTTCAGCGCCGCGAGCAGCTGCGCCCCGGTCAGGCCGACCACGTTCATCATGTTGGTGAACGGCTGGACGGTGAACGCCTCGCCATACGTCACGACCCCGTCCCCCTCGCCGCCGCTCGCCTTGTACACGAGGTCGGAACGGATACCGCCGGGGTTCATGAGGGCGAGCTGGGCGCCGCCCTTGTCGGGCGCGGACAGGCCCGCGAGCTGCGCGTCCGCGATGAGGTCGCCGAGCGGCTTCTCGGGCGTGTCCGAGCCCCGGCCGTTGATGTCGGCGGAGATGTAGCCCTGCGGACGGCCGGCGACCGGCGCCGCCAACTTGCCCCAGCGAGCGATGAGTTGCGTCATGTCGGCCGCCTTGGGCTGGTCCCGGCTGACGATGTGGTTGGCCGACTTGGGTGACAGGGGCGACTTCACCGCCGTCCGCACGATGTCCTTGGTGCGCCGGTCGTAGGTCAGCGTCGTGTCCGTGTACAGCTTGCCGAACGACGCCGCCGAGGTGACCAGGCGCGGGTTGCCCGCCGGGTCGGGGATGGTGCAGACGTACGCCTGGTGGGTGTGGCCGGTGATCAGCGCGTCCACCTTGGGCGTGATGCCCTTGGCGATGTCGACGATCGGCCCGGATATCCCGCTTCCGGGGCCCTGGCTGTCGCAGCTGTCGTTGTAGGCGTTGGAGGACGGCATTCCGCCCTCGTGGATGAGGGCGACGATGGACTTGACGCCCTGGCGGTCGAGTTCCTTGGCGTACTTGTTGATCGTCTCGATCTCGTCCGCGAACTTGAGGCCCTTGACGCCGGCGGCGGTCACCACGTTCGGGGTGCCTTCGAGCGTCACGCCGATGAAGCCGATCTTGACGCCGTTCTTCTCCCACACCGTGTACGGCTTGAGGATCGGCCGGCCGGTCTTCTCGCTGGTCACATTGGCCGCGAGGTAGGGGAAGTCCGCGCCGGGGAACTTCCTGCCCTTCTCGTAGCAGCCGTCGGTGGGGTGGCAGCCGCCGTTCTGCATGCGGGCCAGCTCGGTGGCGCCCTCGTCGAACTCGTGGTTGCCCACGGCCGTGACGTCCAGCTTGAGTTTGTTCAGCGCCTCGATGGTCGGCTCGTCGTGGAAGAGCCCGGACAGCAGCGGGCTCGCGCCGATCATGTCGCCACCCGCTGCGGTGATCGAATAGGGGTGGCCCGCGCGGGCCGCGCGCAGCGAGCCGGCCAGGTATTCCATGCCGCCGGCCGGCACGGACTTGGTGGTCCCATCGGCCTGACGCTCCATCACCGTTCCGGCGGAGCCGGCCGGTGGCTCCAGGTTGCCGTGCAGGTCGTTGAAGGAGAGCAGCTGCACGTCGACGGTGCGGCCCGGCTTCGGATGGTGTCCGTGGCCCCGGTCGTGCGCGTGGGCGGGCATCGCGGCGACGAGCGCCCCGATGGTGGCGAGTCCGGCGGCCCCGGCCCACAGTCGTGTGGCGGCACGGTTCATGTGGCGTCTGGCTGGCATGTGTTGTTCGGATCCCCTGTGCGTCGCGTGTGCGTTCCTTGTGGATTCCCGGCGCAGCCTAAGGTCAACGCGCGTAGCGCAACAGGGGGTCGCGGGTTACGGGCTGGTTGCCGTTGGCCGGGCTCGCGAGGTGGGCCGCCGTACCCTCGTACCCATGACAGACGCAGCCGCCCCCACCCCCTCCACCCGCGAGATCCAGACCCTCGACGAGCTCACGCACCCCCAGGCGCAGGCCGTGCTCGGCCTCATCGCCGAAGCCGCCCGCACCGACGGGCAGCAGGCCGTTTCCGAGCAGGGCCGGCTCCAGTTGCGCGGCGGCCACCGCGCGGGCGTGCGGCATTTTCTACTGACCGTGGGCGACACGCTCGTCGGGTACGCCCAGCTCGAGGACACCGACCCCGTCGAGGCGCCCGCCGCCGAGCTCGTCGTGCACCCCGCGCACCGGGGGCAGGGCCACGGCCGCGCCCTGGGCAGCGCGCTGCTCGGGGCGACCGGCAAGCGGCTGCGGGTGTGGGCGCACGGCGGCCACTCGACGGCCCGCCACCTCGGGCAGGTGCTCGGGCTCACCCTCTTTCGCGAACTGCGCCAGCTGCGGCGCCCGTTGAGCCCGCTCGACATCGCCGAGCCCATCTGGCCCGCCGGCGTCACCGTGCGCACCTTCACGCCGGGCGAGGACGACGCGGCCTGGCTCGCGGTCAACGCCGCCGCCTTCGCCCACCACCCCGAGCAGGGCTCGCTCACCCAGCGCGACCTCGACGACCGCAAGGCCGAGCCGTGGTTCGACCCGAAGGGGTTCTTCCTCGCGGAGAAGGACGGCGAGCTCGTCGGCTTCCACTGGACCAAGGTGCACGCAGAGGAGCGCCTCGGCGAGGTGTACGTGGTGGGGATCCGGCCGGACGCCCAGGGCGGCGGCCTCGGCAAGGCGCTCACCGCGACCGGCCTGCGCCACCTCGCGGCCGAGGGCCTGCCCACCGCGATGCTGTACGTGGACGCCGACAACACCGCGGCCCTCACGGTCTACGAACGCCTCGGCTTCACCACGCACGAGGTGGACCTGATGTACCGCGCGGAGTCCTGACCCGCCGCCGCGCGGCGCCGCCCCGGCCCCCGGCCCGCCCCCGGGGGCCCGGGTCCGCTCTCCCGGACGCCATGTCCTCGTAACCGGGTATTCAGACACGCTTGCGACGCTCACGCAATGAAGCCGCCGGCGCCCCCCACCCGGAACGGACCCGTTCCCCCGTCCACAGCCCCCAGAGCGCTCACTCCCGCCCGCTCCGACGCGCTGGACCGGGCCGTCGCGCGGAACAATGGGGACATGAGCCAGCAGCCCAGCTCCGAAGTCTCCCTCAAGCCCGCCCAGCCGTCCGTGGCCTCCATAGCCGCGCACCGCCCGCACACCCTGGCGGCAGTGTCCCCCGAGCTCTCGACTTCGTTCGAGCAGGGAGGGGCCCCCATCGACCTCGGACCGGACATCGACGCGGATCTGGACGCCTACGAGGACGAGAGCGAGGGCGACGAGCTGCCCTCGGGGCGCTTCCTGGACCGCGAGCGCAGCTGGCTCGCGTTCAACGAACGTGTCCTCGAACTCGCCGAGGACCCGGCCACCCCGCTCCTGGAGCGGGCCAACTTCCTGGCGATCTTCGCCTCGAACCTGGACGAGTTCTTCATGGTCCGGGTCGCCGGACTCAAGCGCCGCATCGCCACCGGCGTGGCCACCCGCTCCGCCTCCGGCCTCCAGCCCCGCGAAGTCCTCGACCTGATCTGGACCCGCTCGCGCGAGCTCATGGCCCGCCACGCCGCCTGCTACCAGCAGGACGTCGCCCCCGCGCTCGCCGACGAGAACATCCATCTCATCCGCTGGCCCGAGCTCACCGAGAAGGAGCAGGCCCGCCTCTTCACGCTGTTCCGGCAGCAGATCTTCCCGGTGCTGACGCCGCTGGCCGTGGACCCCGCGCACCCCTTCCCGTACATCTCGGGACTCTCGCTCAACCTGGCCGTGGTGGTGCGCAACCCCGTCTCGGGCCACCGTCACTTCGCCCGTGTGAAGGTGCCGCCGCTGCTCTCGCGCTTCCTGGAGGCGTCCCCGCAGCGCTATGTGCCGCTTGAGGACGTCATCGCCGCGCACCTGGAGGAGCTGTTCCCCGGCATGGAGGTGCTGGCGCACCACATGTTCCGGGTCACCCGCAACGAAGACCTCGAAGTCGAGGAGGACGACACGGAGAACCTGCTCCAGGCCCTGGAGAAGGAGCTCATGCGGCGCCGCTTCGGACCGCCGGTGCGCCTGGAGGTCGAGGAGTCCATCGACCCGTACGTACTGGACCTGCTGGTACGGGAGTTGAAGATCTCCGACGCCGAGGTCTACCCGCTGCCCGGGCCGCTCGACCTGACCGGCCTGTTCGGGATCGCCGCGCTCGACCGGCCGGAGCTGAAGTTCCCCAAGTTCATCGCCGGCACCCACCGCGACCTGGCCGAGGTCGAATCCGCCTCCGCGCCCGACATCTTCGCCGCGCTGCGCGAGCGCGACGTGCTCCTGCACCACCCCTACGACTCCTTCTCCACCTCGGTGCAGGCCTTCCTCGAACAGGCCGCGTCCGACCCGGACGTGCTCGCCATCAAGCAGACCCTGTACCGCACCTCGGGCGACTCGCCGATCGTGGACGCCCTGATAGACGCCGCCGAGTCGGGCAAGCAGGTGCTGGTCCTGGTGGAGATCAAGGCGCGCTTCGACGAGCAGGCCAACATCAAGTGGGCCCGCAAGCTGGAGGAGGCGGGCTGCCACGTCGTGTACGGCCTGGTCGGGCTCAAGACGCACTGCAAGCTGTCCCTCGTGGTGCGCCAGGAGAACGACACCCTGCGCCGCTACTCCCACGTCGGCACCGGCAACTACCACCCCAAGACCGCCCGCCTCTACGAGGACCTGGGGCTGCTCACCGCCGACCCGCAGGTCGGCGCCGACCTGTCCGACCTCTTCAACCGCCTTTCGGGATACTCCCGCCGCGAGACCTACCGGCGCCTCCTGGTCGCCCCCAAGTCCCTGCGCGACGGCCTGATATCACGGATCAACAAGGAGGTCGCCCACCACCGCGCCGGGCGGCCCGCCTACGTCCGCATCAAGGTCAACTCGATGGTGGACGAAGCCGTCATCGACGCCTGCTACCGGGCCTCGCAGGCGGGCGTGCCCGTCGACATCTGGGTGCGCGGCATCTGCGCCGTCCGCCCGGGCGTGGCCGGGCTCTCGGAGAACATCCGGGTACGTTCCGTCCTCGGCCGCTTCCTCGAACACTCCCGGATCTTCGCCTTCGGCAACGGCGGCGAGCCCGAAGTCTGGTTCGGCAGCGCCGACATGATGCACCGCAACCTCGACCGACGCATCGAGGCACTGGTCAGGGTCGCCGATCCGGCCCACCGCGCGGTTCTCGGCCGGCTCCTGGAGACCGGGATGGCGCCGACCACCGCCTCCTGGCACCTGGGCGCCGACGGGAACTGGACCCGGCACGCGGCCGACGCCGACGGACTGCCGCTGCGCCATGTGCAGGAGATGCTCATAGACGCCCGGAGGCGCCGGCGTGCAACGCCTTGAGAACATCACAGGACAGGACCCAGCGGGCGACATACTCGCCCGCTACCTCCACCTGCGGGCGGGGGAATTCCTGCGCGGACTGCGCCTGCACCGCGAGGCGGGACCCGACGGGCACGTGGCCGACGAGGCCGCCCGCGCGCTGCGCGCGACCGCCCGCCGCATCGGCGCCACGCTGGGCACCTTCCGGCCACTGCTCGACGCCGCCTGGGCCGACCAGCTGCGTACCGAACTGGCCTGGCTGGGCGTCACGTTGGGCGGCGAGCACGCCTGCGCCGCGCGCCTGAGCCGGCTCATCGACGCCCTGCACCGGCTGTCCGGCGGCAGCGGAGCGCCGGCGCGCGGCGAGGCGGGAGCGCTCACGGTCGGCGCGGCGCGCGCGGGCGCGCTGCTCGACCGCCAGCTGACGCCGGCCCGCACCCGGGCCCACTCGGCGGCGCTCCAGGCGCTCGGTTCCTCCCGCTTCCACGCGGTGGCGGACGCGGTCGCGCTGCTGGCCAGCGAGGTGCCGCTGGCGCCCGCGGCCGCCGCCCGCGCGGAGGAGGTCCTGATCCCCTCGGCGCTGGCCGCCCAGGAGCGCCTGGAGCGGGCGGTCGCCGCGCTGCCCCTGGCCCGCGCCGCCCGGCCCTACAACGCGGAGGCGCTTGTCCAGGAGAGCGAGGGCCAGGACAGCCCCTGGCACCAGGTGCGGCGGCTGCTGCGACTGCACCGGTACGCCCAGGAACTGCTGCACGCGGGCGCCCCGGACCCCGGACCCGGCGCCTTGGCACTCGACGGCCTCGCGCCCGTGGCCGCGCACGCGTGCGACCCCCACCTCTGCGGCCCGCGCCGCGACATCTCCCCGCCTCGCGCCACGGCGCCCGACCCCGCGCCCGGCGGCCGGGTCCCGCGCGATCAACTGCCCTGCGCCGCCAGGGCACTCGACCGCCACCGCGAGGCCGCCGAGGCCGCGGCCGCCGCGCAGGCCGCCGCCCGCACCCCCCGCATCGCCCCGGCGACCGCGTACGCGCTCGGCGTGCTCCACGCCGATCAGCGGCACGAGGTGGAGGCGGCCCGTTTTGCCTTCCAGCGGATCTGGCAGCCTGTGGCGGTGACGACAGCACCAGCGGCGACCACGGCCGCGCCATGAGCACCGCACCCGGAAAAACCGTCCTCGCGGCGGGCTGCGTCCTGTGGCGCCGCCCGCCCCAGGACGGCGCGCCCGTCTTTCGCGACGCCGCCCGTACCCGCCCGAACGCCATCGAGGTCTGCCTCGTACACCGGCCGAAATACGACGACTGGTCCCACCCCAAGGGCAAGTTGCGCCGGGGGGAGGACGCGCTCGCGGGGGCGCTGCGCGAGGTGCTTGAGGAGACCGGGTACACCTGCGTGCCGGGCGAACGCCTGCCCACCGCGTACTACACGGACCCGCAGGGCCGACCCAAACGCGTCGAGTACTGGGCCGCCGAGGCGGGCGGGGGCCATTTCACGCCCAGCGCGGAGGTCGACCGGCTGCTCTGGCTGCCCCCGGGCGCCGCCCACCAGCGCCTCACCGAGCCCCGCGACCGCCAGTTGCTGCTCGCGCTGCTCGACCTGCCGCGCCCCGCCTGACCCGTGCGCCGCCCCCGCCCCGGGGGGCCACAGGTGCGGAATCGGTTCTGTACGCCTCCTGAACACGAACCGGTAACGGTCGGCACCGCACTGCCCGCCACGGTTCACCTGCCGTTAACTCTCCCCCGCCGACCGCTTCACCTGTTCTGCCTAATTTCGGCCTTACACGGTGCACGGCATCCCGCCCTCACCGCCCATCCACGCACGCCGCCGTAGAACGAACGGAACCCCGGCGGCTCCCGGAAGGAACACCCGACAGTGAAGCTTCAGCGCAAGAACCGGCTCCGCGCCACCGCCCTCGGCGTCATCGCCGTGTCCAGCGCCCTGGCCCTCACGGCGTGCGGCAGCGACAACAACAGCGGCGGCGGGAGCACGGGCGGTACGGGTGGCACGGCGTCGGGCGCCGCCTCGAACGTGAAGTGCGACGGCGCCAAGGGCCAGGTCCTGGCCTCCGGCTCCTCCGCCCAGAAGAACGCCATGGACCTGTGGGTCAAGAACTACATGGCGGCCTGCAAGGACGCGCAGATCAACTACAAGTCCTCCTCCTCCGGTGAGGGCATCGTCGCGTTCACCCAGGGCACGGTCGCCTTCGCCGGCTCCGACTCGCCGCTCAACCCGCAGCAGGCGGCGGACTCCAAGAAGGTCTGCACCGGCGGCCAGGGCATCAACCTGCCGATGGTCGGCGGTCCGATCGCGATCGGCTTCCACGTCGAGGGCGTCGACAGCCTCGTCCTGGACGCGCCGACCCTCGCCAAGATCTTCAACGGCAAGATCACCAAGTGGAACGACGAGGCGATCGCCAAGCTGAACCAGGGCGCCAAGCTCCCCGACCTCGCGATCCAGGCGTTCCACCGCTCCGAGGACTCCGGCACCACCGAGAACCTGACCAAGTACCTCAGCGCCACGGCCAAGTCCGACTGGACCTACGCCCCGGCCAAGAAGTGGGCCGCCCCCGGCGGCCAGGCCGCCTCCGGCTCCGCGGGCGTGGCCGCCCAGGTCAAGCAGACCAACGGCGCCATCGGCTACTTCGAGCTCTCCTACGCCTCCGCCCAGTCGATCAAGACCGTCGACATCAACACCGGCGCCTCCGCCCCGGTCAAGGCCAGCTCCGCGAACGCCTCCACCGCCATCGCCGCCGCGAAGATCGCCGGCACCGGCAAGGACCTCGCCCTGAAGCTGGACTACACGACCAAGGCCGACAACGCCTACCCGATCGTCCTGGTGACGTACGAGGTCGCCTGCGACAAGGGCAACAAGGCCGCCACCCTCCCCGCGGTCAAGTCCTTCCTCTCCTACGCCGCGAGCACCGACGGGCAGAAGCTGCTCACCGACGCCAGCTACGCGCCGATCCCGTCCGAGATCAACTCCAAGGTCATCGAGACGATCAACTCGCTCTCGTAGAACCGCAGTTGGGCGGCCGGGCCGAAGACCCTGCCGCTCGCGTGGGGCGGGGGCCCCGATCCGGCCCCCGCCGCACACCATCCGGTGCACCGCCGCCAGGGGATCCCCCGGATCCCCGCCCACAGACCGGAAAGATCATGGCCTCTTCTCTCGTCACGGACACACCTCCGCCACCCGCTCCCGCCCCGGCAGCACGCCGCAAGCAGTCCACCGGCCGCGCGGGCGACACCATCTTCCTCGGGCTCTCCCGGGGCTCGGGCGTTCTGCTCCTGGTCGTCATGGCGGCCATCGCCATCTTCCTGAGCATCCGGGCCGGCATCGCGATATCGAAGGACCAGGGCAACTTTCTGACCACCTTCGACTGGAACCCGGCCGGCACCCCGCCGGCGTTCGGCATCGCGGTCCTGCTCTTCGGCACCATCGTCAGCTCGGTCATCGCGATGGCCATCGCGGTCCCGGTCGCCGTCGGCATCGCCCTGTTCATCTCGCACTACGCGCCGCGCAAGCTGGCCGCGCCCCTCGCGTACGTCGTCGACCTGCTCGCCGCCGTGCCCTCGATCGTCTACGGCATCTGGGGCGCCCTGTTCCTCGTGCCCTACCTCGGCGGCCTCAACGAGTGGCTCGACACCTACCTCGGCTGGACGTTCCTCTTCGAGAAGACCGAAGTCGGCGTCGCCCGCTCCATCTTCACCGTCGGCATCCTGCTCGCGATCATGATCCTGCCGATCGTGACCAGCGTCAGCCGCGAGGTCTTCCTCCAGGTCCCGCGCATGAACGAAGAGGCCGCCCTGGCCCTCGGCGCGACCCGCTGGGAGGTCATCCGCCTCTCGGTGCTGCCGTTCGGCCGCTCCGGCGTCATCTCCGCCTCGATGCTGGGCCTCGGCCGCGCGCTCGGCGAGACGATGGCCGTCGCCACGGTCCTCTCACCCAGCTACGTCCTCTCGCTGCACCTGCTCAACCCGGGCGGCGGCACCTTCGCGCAGAACATCGCCGCGAAGTTCGACGAGGCCAACCAGCTCGGCCGCGACGCCCTGATCGCCTCCGGCCTTGTCCTCTTCGTCCTCACCCTGCTGGTCAACGGCGGCGCCCGCATGATCATCGCCCGCCGCAAGGAGTACTCGGGGGCCAACGCATGACCCGCGCCACGCCCCGCGACCTCCGCACCCCGGCCCGCCGGGGCCGGCCCTGCCAAGCCCTCACCCCCGCAGCCGCAGGGAGCCCCGCATGAGTCACGTAGCCGTACAGGACGCCCGGCCGGCCGCCACGGCGCCTCACAAGGGCAGCCTCAGCCACCGCTCGCTGCCCCGCTGGGCCGGCGCCGGCTTCGCGGTCGCCGCGATCGCGCTCGCCGTGGGCATCGGCCTCGCCTTCGACCTGCGCAGCACGGTCCAGTGGGGCCTGATCGCGGCCCTGCTGTTCATCCTCATCTCCTACGCGGTCACCACGGCCGTCGAGAACAAGCGGCAGGCCAAGGACCGGGTGGCGACCTCCCTGGTCTGGGTCTGCTTCATCCTCGCCGTCATCCCGCTCTTCTCCCTCCTGTGGACGACGATCAGCCGCGGCACCAAGGTGCTCAACGGGTACTTCCTGACCCACTCGATGGCCGGCGTGCCCGCCTTCGAGCAGGGCGGCGGCATCTACCACGCGCTGATCGGCACCCTGGAGCAGATCGGCATCGCCACCCTGATCTCCGCGCCGCTCGGCCTGCTGACCGCGGTCTACCTCGTGGAGTACGGCAAGGGCGCGCTCGCCAAGGCCGTCACCTTCTTCGTCGACGTCATGACGGGCATCCCGTCCATCGTCGCGGGCCTGTTCATCCTCACCCTGATGCTGATGTTCGACCTCCAGCCATCGGGTTTCATGGGCTCGCTGGCCCTGTCGATCCTGATGATGCCGGTCGTGGTCCGCTCCACCGAGGAAATGCTCAAGCTCGTACCGAACGAGCTGCGCGAGGCGGCGCTTGCCCTCGGCGTACCGAAGTGGCGCACCATCCTGAAGGTGGTCATCCCCACCGCGATCGGCGGCATCACCACGGGCTTCATGCTCGCGGTCGCCCGCATCGCCGGCGAGACCGCCCCGATCATGCTGCTCGTCTTCGGCAGCCAGCTGATCAACACCAACCCCTTCGAAGGCGCTCAGTCCTCGCTCCCCTTCTACATCTGGGAGCAGTACCGGGTCGGCAGCGACGCCTCGTACGACCGCGCGTGGGCCGCCGCCCTCGTCCTGATCGCCTTCGTCATGATCCTCAATCTGGTGGCTCGCGGCATCGCCCGCTGGAAGGCCCCCAAGACCGGTCGCTGACGCGGCCCCTGCTCAGCGACCAGTCCTCCACAAAGACAGTGAGTCACCCATGGCCAAGCGAATCGACGTATCCGGCCTCTCCGCCTACTACGGCGCCCACAAGGCGATCGACGACATCTCCATGACCGTCGAGCCGCGCTCCGTGACCGCCTTCATCGGGCCGTCCGGCTGCGGCAAGTCCACCTTCCTGCGCACCCTCAACCGCATGCACGAGGTGACCCCCGGCGGCCGCGTCGAGGGCAAGGTGCTGCTCGACGACGAGAACCTGTACGGGGCCGCGGTCGACCCGGTCGCGGTGCGCCGCACGGTCGGCATGGTCTTCCAGCGCCCCAACCCGTTCCCCACCATGTCGATCTTCGACAACGTGGCGGCGGGGCTGCGTCTGAACGGTACGGTCAAGAAGAGCGAGCTGGCCGGCGTCGTCGAGAAGTCCCTCAAGGGCGCGAACCTCTGGAACGAGGTGAAGGACCGCCTCAACAAGCCGGGTTCCGGTCTGTCGGGCGGCCAGCAGCAGCGGCTGTGCATAGCGCGGGCCATCGCGGTGGAACCGGACGTCCTGCTCATGGACGAGCCCTGCTCGGCGCTCGACCCGATCTCCACGCTCGCGATCGAGGACCTGATCGGGGAGCTGAAGGAGCGCTTCACGATCGTGATCGTGACCCACAACATGCAGCAGGCGGCGCGGGTCTCGGACCGTACGGCGTTCTTCAACCTCGCGGCGGTCGGGCAGCCCGGCAAGCTGATCGAGATCGACGAGACCGAGCGGATCTTCTCCAACCCGTCCGTGCAGGCCACGGAGGACTACATCTCGGGCCGCTTCGGCTAGGCCCGACCCCCCAGACCGTCTGCGGTGCTGCATGGCGGTGCCACCGCAAGACGAAGGGCCCGGCCCCGGTCCTCCACACCGGGCCGGGCCCACCCCTACACCCACCCCGGGGCCCGCCCCAAACCCCGTCCGCCCTGAAGGCGCTCGTCCTCAATCTCCCCCAAGGCCTTAAGGGCCAGGGGGGACCCCGTGACGGGCTGAGGATGCCGACGCGGACCAGCAACCAGCCCCGCCAGGGGCGCGAGGAACTGCGCGCTCAGCCACCCACGATCCGCAGCCTGGACTCCTGGGGCTCGGCCCCGGACCCCATCCGGCCTGAACGGCCTCGTCCTCGAACTCCCCCAAGGCCGCAAGGGCCAGGGGCCCCCATGACGGGCTGGGGTGTGCTTGCGGGCCGGCGCCAGCCTCGTCAAGGGCGCGGGGAACTGCGCGGGCACCCCCACCGCACCCCGTACGGGCAGACGGTCGGCGTCAGCCGAAGCAGAGCTGAACCACGAGATAGCTGACCGCAGCGACCGCCCCCGCAGCCGGCATCGTGATGAACCACCCCAGGATGATGTTCTTCGCGACCCCCCACCGCACCGCGTTGACCCGCTTGGTCGCCCCCACACCCATGATCGCCGACGTGATCACATGCGTCGTGGAGATCGGCGCCTGGAACAGGAACGACGACCCGAACATGATCGACGCCCCGGTGGCCTCCGCCGCGAACCCCTGCGGCGGATCCAACTCGATGATCTTCCGCCCCAGCGTCCGCATGATCCGCCAGCCACCCGCGTACGTACCGAGCGACAGCATCGCCGCACACGCGAACTTGACCCAGATCGGGATCTCGTCCCCGGCGGACTGCACATCGGCGATGGTCAGCGCCATCACCACGATGCCCATGGTCTTCTGCGCGTCCTGGAGGCCGTGCCCGAGCGCCATGCCGGCCGCCGAGACGGTCTGCGCGATACGGAATCCACGCTTGGCCTTGTGCGGGTTCGACTTGCGGAACAGCCACAGGATCGCGCACATCACCAGGTAACCGACGATCAGGCCGATCACCGGCGAGATGAACATCGGGATGACGATCTTGTCGAGCACGCCGGACCAGTACACGGTGGTCCCGCCGGCCAGCGCCGCTCCCACCATCCCGCCGAACAGGGCGTGCGAGGAGGAGGACGGCAGCCCGAAGTACCAGGTGACCAGGTTCCAGATGATCGCGCCGACCAGCGCCGCGAACAGGATGCCCATCCCCTTGTTGCCCTCGGGCGTGGAGATCAGCCCCTCGCTCACGGTCTTGGCCACGCCGCTGCCGAGGAAGGCGCCGGCGAGGTTCATGACCGCGGCCATCGCGAGGGCGGCCCTCGGGGTCAGCGCCCGCGTCGAGACCGAGGTGGCGATGGCGTTCGCCGAGTCGTGAAAGCCGTTCGTGTACGTGAATCCGAGCGCGACGCCAATGGTCACGATCAACGCAAAGGTGTCCATGACTGGGTCAGGACTCCTTGACGGCGATGGTCTCCACCGTGTTCGCCACGTGCTCGAACGCGTCCGCCGCCTCTTCGAGCACGTCCACGATCTGCTTGAGCTTCAGCACCTCGATGGCGTCGTACTTGCCGTTGAAGAGGTGGGCGAGCAGCTTGCGGTGGATCTGGTCGGCCTGGTTCTCCAGGCGGTTGACCTCGATCCAGTACTCGGTCAGATTGGACATCGTGCGCAGGTTGGGCATGGCCTCGGCGGTCAGCACGGCCGCCCGGCTCAGGACCTCGATCTGCTGCTCGACGCCCTTGGGCAGTTCCTCCACGTTGTAGAGGACGACCAGGTCGACGGCCTCCTCCATGAAGTCCATGATGTCGTCGAGGCACGAGGCGAGGTTGTAGATGTCCTCGCGGTCGAACGGCGTGATGAAGGAGGAGTTCAGCTGGTGGAAGATCGCGTGGGTGGCATCGTCCCCCGCGTGCTCCGCTGCCCGCATGCGCTCCGCGATCTCGGCCCGGGACGCGGAATCCGCTCCGAGCAGTTCCATGAGGAGCTTCGAGCCCGTGACGATGTTGTCCGCGGATGCGGAGAACATGTCGTAGAAGCTCGTCTCCCTGGGGGTCAGACGAAAGCGCACGTGGGGTCCTCGGAGTGCTTGGGATTCGGTCAGGCTGATGCTAGGCGCATCATCCGGCCACGGCTAACCGGCGTTCTTCAGTGTCGCCCATCAGGCACAGTGATCAGCACGGACCCCCGTCCGGGGGACGAAATTCGTTACCATATACCCATGAGGGGTATCCACTCCCCTTGCCTCACAAGGCGAGCCAAGCCACCACCTTGGCGCATGGCAGGAGACAACGGGAGGACGCGATGACGACCACCGAGGCGGCCGGCCCCCCGGCCGAGCCCCCTGTGACCGATCACGACCGCGGCGTGCACGGCTACCACGACCAGAAGGACGAGCACCTCAAGCGGTTGCGCCGGATCGAGGGCCAGATCCGCGGCCTGCAACGGATGGTCGACGAGGACGTCTACTGCATCGACATACTCACCCAGGTCTCGGCGTCGACCAAGGCGTTGCAGTCCTTCGCACTCCAACTCCTCGAGGAGCACCTGCGGCACTGCGTCGCGGACGCGGCGGTGAAGGGCGGGGACGAGATCGACGCGAAGGTGGAAGAGGCGACGAAGGCGATCGCCCGCATGCTGCGAACGTGACACGCGGGGGCCCGTCGGCCCCCACTACTCGGCGCCGGCCAGCACAGGCATACCCAGCCCGTCCGGCGTTTGAGGACAAGGCCCTTCAGGCCGGGCGGGGTCTGGGGCGGAGCCCCAGTGACCCCGGCTGCGGACCGTGCGTGGCTGGCCGCGCAGTTCCCCGCGCCCCTGACTACTCGGCGCCAGCCAGCATGCGCATAGTCAGCCCGTCATGGGGGGTCCCCCCTGGCCCTTAAGGCCTTGGGGGAGATTGAGGACGAGGCCGTTCAGGCCGAACGGGGTCTGGGGCGGAGCCCCAGGGTTTTCCTTTCACCCCCGGAGGGTTTAGGGAAGGGGCGGGGAGGGGCCTCCCCGGGTCTGGGGCGGAGCCCAGGGTCAGTCTGGTGCGGGGCAGCCGGGATGCCGTTCGCCCCGCACCACATTCAGAACCTCGTCGATCAGATCGGGACTGAGCCGGTCCCCCTCCGTGGCGGACGCCGCGATCATCAATTCCCCGCACAGCTCTATCTCGACGAGGGCCACGTGGTCCTGGACGGTCACCCCGCGAAGCGAAGCCACGCACATCACCCCTTCCTCGACCTCTTCTCCCCGTCGTCGGCTTCCCAGCGTAAAGAGGGCGGCACACACCGCGCATGGCACGGACGGACCATTTCCGCCACCACCGCCCCACCTGAGGGAGCCATTCTGGCCGATTACGGTTTGATCGCGCCGTCGTAGATGTCCCCCGCCGCCGGCAACCGTACCGACGCGCCCGCCCCGAACTCGTACAGCAGCGTCGTGGAGGCCACCGCCACGGACCGCCCCCGGTTGACGTAACTGAACTGGTGCCGCACCTTGCACAGGCGCCCCGCCGCGTCGACGTACGCGTCGAACGGCACCGCCCCCTTGGAGAACCCTTTCGCCACCGTCGCGGGCAGCGCCGCGCTCCCCCGGTAGTGCCGCACCTTCACCCCGGCAAGGTCCTCCTCCCCGACGTACGTCACACCCTGCGCGTCACGCAGCAGCCCGGCGGCCGCGTAGGGATCGGTGGCCCCGCCGGTGACCAGGTTGCCGTCGGCCAGCGAGGCGGTGTCGATCCGCACCCACTTGTCGGCGGGCACCCCCGCGCCCCGGTTCTTCATGTAGAGCGCGCCCGGTGCGAGGAGCTCGGTGATCGGCTGCTTCTGCCGCGCCCCGGTGGCGTCCGGCGGCAGCAGCACCACCAACTGCCCGGTCCTGCCCCGGAAGTCGTACGTCCCCTCGCCCCGGATCGTGACACGGGTGCCCCCGGTGGCCATCTCCATGGAGGTCGTGACCCGGGACGTACCCGCCGCCACCAGCCGGTCGGCGGCCGAGCGCACGAGCGTCCCCGGGTCGGCCGGGGCGCCGCTCGCGCTCTCGGCACTGTTCGCGCCGCACCCGGCGACGGCCGCGAGCACCCCACCGGCCACCCCGCCGACCACCGCGGCGGCCACCATCGCGCCCGCTCGCCCGGCTCCGTTCCGCCGCACCACCATCGCCGCCAAACCCCCAACGCCCTCTGGCCTAGCCCATATCCCCTAACGACCGCGACCGCGCCCCCGTCACGCACGCCCGCAGTACCGTGGTGCGGTGCCCCACCAGACCACCGTCACGGAACGCGGCAGCTTCGCGATCGCCCGCTGCGGATGCGGCTGGACCGGCCCGGCCCGCCGCAGTCGCGACAGGGCCCGCGCCGACGCCGACACCCACCACACCGACCTCCCCCACACCACACCCGCCACCCCGGCCCCGCCGGCCCCCTCCACCACCTGAGCACCCGCGCGGCCACCCGGTTCGGGGGGCGCCCCCACGGGGAAGGAGCCCGCACAGCGCCCCACACGCCCCCGGGAGCCACCATGCGCCGCCGCACTCTCCTCACCGCAGCCGCCGGCTCCGCCGCGACCGCACTGGCCACCACCGGCTGCGGCCCCGCCGCGCACCCCGGCCCCGCGCCGGCCACCATCCCGCCCACCCGCTCCCCGTCCCCGAGCTCCCCGGCCACCGCGCAGGCCCCGGCCGACTGGAACGCCCTGGCCCACTCCCTCGAAGGCAGACTCGTCCGCCCCGGTGACGCCGACTACGCCGCCGCCCGCCAGCTCTACAACACCCGCTTCGACAGCCAGAAACCCGACGCCGTCGCCTACGTGGCGCACGAGGCGGACGTACAGGAATGCCTGGCCTACGCCCGCACCCACCACACCCCCGTCTCGATCCGCAGCGGCGGCCACGACTACGCGGGCTGGTCGTCCGGAACCGGACGTCTCGTCATCGACGTGTCGCGGCTCGCCTCCGTGTCGTCCGACGGCACGATCGGCGCGGGCGCCCGGCTCCTGGACGTCTACACCGGCCTCGCCAAGAACGGCCGCACCATCCCCGGCGGCTCCTGCCCCACCGTCGCCGTCTCGGGCCTGACCCTGGGCGGCGGCCACGGCGTCACGGCCCGCGCGTACGGGCTCGCCTGCGACAGCCTGACCACCGTCGACCTCATCACCGCCGACGGCCGCAAACTGCGCGCGAGCGAGCAGCAGAACCCGGACCTCTTCTGGGCGCTGCGCGGCGCGGGCAACGGCAACTTCGGCGTGGTCACCGGCCTCACCTTCCGTACCCACGACGCGCCGCGCGGCGTGACGGCGTATCTGACCTGGCCCTGGCGGCAGGCGCAAGCGGTGATCGGCGCCTGGCAGGAGTGGGGCCCCGACCAGCCCGACGAGATCTGGAGCGCCGCGCATCTGGCCGGCGGAGCCGGCGGCGCCAACCCGACCCTGACCATCGCCGCGTTCTCCCTCGGCACGTACGGCGATCTACAGAACGCCCTGGACCGCCTCGCCGACCGCGCGGGCGCGTCCGCCTCCTCGGTGTCCCTGCACCGCACCGGCTTCCAGGACGCGATGCTCCTGTACGGGGGCTGCTCCACCTACAGCCAGGCCCAGTGCCATCTGCCCGGCACCACTGCGGGCCGCGCCCCGCAGGGCGTGCTCCAACGCGAGACGTACGCCGCGAAGTCCGACTTCTACACCAAGGCGCTGCCCTCGGCCGGCATACGCCAACTCCTCGGCGGCGCCGAGGAGTTCACCCGCATCCCCGCCGCCGACAACGGGGGCGGCGGCACCATCGTGCTCACCGCGCTCGGCGGCGCGATCAACCGGGTTGCACCCGACGCCACCGCCTTCACCCACCGCACCTCACGGGTGCTCGCCCAGTACATCGCCTCCTGGCGCCCCGGCACCTCGGGCGCGACCCAGCAGTCCTGGCTGGCCCGCACCCACGACGCGATGCGCCCGTACGCCTCGGGCGCGGCCTACCAGAACTACCCCGACCCCGCGCTCACCGATTGGCGCACGGCCTACTACGGCACGGCCGCGCCGCGGCTGGCGCGGCTGAAGAAGCAGTACGACCCGGGCAGACTCTTCGACTTCCCCCAGGCGCTCTGACCCGTACCGCCGCTGGCTGGCCCCTACCGGCCCTGTCCGTACCGCAGCTGGCCCGTGCCGGCCCTGCCCGTACCGCCGCTGAGCCGGCGTCAGGCCGCCAGATCGCGCTCGGTGGAGCCCGGCCGCTCGATCGCGCCGCCGGCCGCCGCCGGGACCACCGTGAGGGTGCGCCGCGAGTGCACGAGGAGCCCGAGCCGCCGCGAGCGGGCGACGGCCGCGACCACCGGGGTGAGCAGCAGTTGGGCGAGCGGGGCGAGCAGCAGCGTGACGGCGGTGCCGAGCGCGAAGCCGCCCACGACGTCGGTCGGGTAGTGGACGCCCATGTAGACCCGGCAGAACCCTTCGAGCAGGGCGAGCCCCAGCGCGATCAGGCCGAACTTGCGGTGGGCGACGAAGAGCCCGGCACCGATCGCCATGGCGAGGGTGGCGTGGTCGCTGACGAAGGAGAAGTCGGCCTTGCCGCCGACCAGGACGTCGAGCCCCTTGTGGTCGAGGAAGGGCCTCGGCCGCTCCACGAAGTCCCGGATGGGGATGTTGACCAGGACGGCGATCCCGGCGGCCAGCGGCGCCCACACGATCCCGGCGACCGAGACGACCGCGGACTGCCGGTCCTCCGCGCGCCGCACGCTCCACCAGCACCACAGCACGACAAGCACGAGGCCGAGCAGGATCCCGTACTCGCCGACGAAGGCCACGGCTTGGTCGAGCCAGGAAGGGGCGTCCTTGGCGAGTCCGTTGATGTCGTAGAGCAGGCTGACATCGGGATTCGCTCCATCGAATGCGAGTCCAGCCATGCTGCGGCCCCTTGCCTTGATCCGTCCTGCTACCAACCCCCGTGGTCAGTACGTACATCAGTCACTGTCCAGGAAACGCCCATCACGGCCGCCGCGTTCCACTCTCCACTGAATGATCACCTCGACGTTATCGAAGAGAGATTCATCGTCGCAGCTCAGGGCCTTGGCTTCACGGAGAGTTCAAGCCACCGGAGGGCCTGGTTCAAGCCCCCGGTTTGAGCGTCGGCAGCGCGGCCGCGCCGTCCTTGGTGACCCGGGTCGCGCCGAAGTAGTCCGGCGCGTCGATCTTGTCGAAGCGGATGACGGCGCCGGTGTAGGGCGCGTTGATCATGTACCCGCCACCCACGTAGAGCCCCACGTGGTGAATGGCCCGGGAGTTGCCGAGGTCGGTCGAGAAGAAGACGAGGTCCCCCGGAAGCAGTTCGTCCCGCGCGGGGTGCGGGCCGGCGTTGTACTGGTCGTTGGCGACGCGCGGCAAAGTGATCCCGACGCTCTGGTACGCGGCCTGCGTCAGCCCGGAACAGTCGAACCGTCCCCCTTGCTCGGGCGTCCCCTCCCCACCCCACAGATAGGGCGTCCCCAGCTTCTGCTGCGCGTAGTAGATGGCGCCGGCCGCCTGCTGGGAGGGCTGCACACGCCCGACGGGGGCGGCGAAGCTCTTCTCCAGGGAGCGAATGGTCTTCACGTAACCCTGGGTCTCGCTGTAGGGCGGAACACCCTTGTAGTGGATGACGGCATAGGCGCCCGCGTTGTAGGCGGCGAGCATGTTGTCGCTCGCGTCCCCGGGTACGCCCTTGACATATTTGGCCAATTCACAGTCGTACGAGGCCGCTGACGGAATGGCATCCGCCGGGTCCCAGATGTCCCGTTTGCCGTCACCGTTGCCGTCGATACCGTGGGTCGCCCAGGTGTCGGGCATGAACTGGGCGATGCCCTGGGCGTTGACCGGGCTGACGGCGTTGGTCTTCCAGCCGCTCTCCGAGTAGAGCTGGGCCGCGAGCATGGCCGGGTTGAGGCTGGCGCAGTAGGTGCCCCACCTCTGCACCAGCGGCTGATAGGCGGCCGGTACGGCCCCCTTGGCCAGGCCGACCGCGCCGCCCGCCGAGGAGGCCAGGCCCGCCGCGGCCGAATACGTACCGACAACGAGCAGCGTGATGAAGCTCAGGCACACCCCGAACCCGATCCCGGCGACCATCCAGACTCTGCGCACCCCTCAACCCTCCCCCATCGAGGCGCGGTTCACCGCCACTTCATCCGCACTCGTGTCGCACGGGCGCGCATTCGGCCAGGGAGCTCGGCGCCCCGGCGCGAGACCCGTACGCGTCACCACCACGCTCCCCTCCCCTCCCCTCCCCTCCCCGGCGCGCCCGAATCCCCGGCGCTCCCGAAACGGTCAGCGGCCCACCTCAGCCGGCCGGCCGCCTCAGGGCAACAGGCACGCGCACACCAGCGGCTGATTTTCCGTCACCGCAGCGGTTTCCGCCGCCCGCGCCGTCGCGTGCGCCACCGGCTCCGGGTCGCCCGCCGACTCCGCCAGCTTGTACAGCGACTTGGTGACCGGCCCGAAGACGACGCTGTACGAGACGTCGGGGTCGTCACCGCCGAACTCGTACCCGCCGATCACTCCCGCGACCGCCCCGCCCGCGGTGACCCAGGGGCTGCCGCTGGTGCCACCGGGGAAGTCGGGGCAGTCGACGCGCTGCTGGGTGGCGCCGTAGGCCGTCGCCGTGTTCGTGCAGACCTGCGGGACCTCGGTGTCCGAGGGATACCCGGTGACGGTCACCGGCCCGCCCGTCGCGCGGCCGGTGAACAGCGGGGCCGCGCCCACCACGTCCTCGATCTGCTTGCCGCCCTGCGAGCCGGGCCCGAGCACCGCGAAGGCGACGTCGCTGTCCTGGTCCCCGTCCTCGTTCCAGCTGTCGTCCGCGTACACCGACTCCACCGGCCATGTCCCGTACGGCGCCGAACCGTCCCGGTAGGCGGGTGCGAACACCGTCCTGCCGCCCTCCGACTCGTCGCCCGACATGCAGTGCGCGGCCGTCACGATGAGATCGTGTCCCGAGCTGTGAACGACCGACGCGGTGCAGTAGTGCCCGCCGTCGAGATCCCCCTTGAACAGCGCGCCCACCCGCGCGTCGGCCGCCGTGGCCGGAGCGGTCGTGGTCAGGCTCCTGGCCACCGTGTCGTGGTCGCCGTACGTCGGTATGACCAGCAGCACCGCCGCCGCCGACAGCGCGCCGAACCTCCCGCGCCTGGGGGCGAACTTCCTCCCGGAGATGCCAGTGCGCTTCATACGTGCGGCTCCTGGTGGTCGGCGGCCTGCTTGCTGACTGCGAACACTCTGACTCTCGCTGCCCCCGCTGAGAACGACCATGAGGCTTTTCTTAGAAGTTTCTATGAAGCGGCCCCGCCACCGTGACCAGCCACGTCGTCCTCCGACACGACGAACGGCCCAAGGGTGTAACAACGACAGTCATTGCCCGGAGTCACGCCCCGTGATACACAGAGTGACCATGCGCGTTTCCGCATACACCGGTTCACCGCAGGTCAGGGCGGTGAACCGGTACTGCCGTGCGGGTACGGGTAAAGAGAGGCGCGAAGGCGTGCTACTCCGGCGGTTTCATCAGCGAAGATAGAACCTGACCCATGCCGCGCGGCAAGGGCTTCGAACTACCCGACAGGGGCGGTGAGTTACATGTACCTGGCAGCCGGAAAAGGCGACATCACCACCATCATCGGCGGAATCGCCCCCAACTGGGGGCCGTTCGGGACGCTCGGCAACGAGGCCCGCATCATGGTCGAGGTGGTGATGGCGGTCGCCATCCTCCTCTGCCTCGGCATCGCGGTATGGGGTGCGGCCAAACAGCGGATCGGGGCGACGGCGCTGCGCGACACCTTCAGCGCCGAACAGGGCAAGGGCCTGATCGTGGCCGGCCTGACCGGAGTCTTCATCATCGGATCGCTCGGCACGCTCTTCACCATCGTGTACGGAATGGCCGTCTGACCCCCTGTCAGCCAGGCCTCGCGTCCCTCCCGTCCCCCTCACACCATCCGTCCGTCGTGCCCACCGGCAGAGGTTGCGTCCCCCTGATGTCGAGTCACCACACCGCGCCCGCGCGGGAACCAGCACGGCTACCGTCGTACTACGCGGAACCGCACACGGTCGAGGGGGCGCAGGCATGAGTTTCGACGACGAGCCGGGCCACGGCGGGGCCGGACCCGGCCACGGCGACGACCGCTTCAGCACGCTCGGCGGCACCCGCCAGACCCGTACGCGCCTGCCCGAGCCAGCCGGCGACAGCTACGGCGCGGGCCGCCGACCGCCCCGGACGTCCCGCTCCCTGGTGATGGTGGTCGGCGTCGTGGTCCTTTTGATCGCGGCGATCGCCTTCGCGAACCGGGGCGGCGACGACACGGGCACGACCCCGGACACCACCGCGAGGCCCGGCGCCGCGGGGTCGACGGCGGCGACGGGCACGAAGCCGGTGACGGGCAAGAACGGCTCGATCCCGGCGGGCTTCCCCCAGACCGAGGAGGGGGCGCAGTCGGCTGCGGCGAATTACGCGGTGGCGTTGGGGTCCACGGGCATGTTCAACAAGGACACCCGGCACCAGATCCTCGATGCCGTGTACACCACCGCGGCCGCGGCCAAGCTCAAGGCACCACAGGACGCGGCGTACTCCGCGGACTTTCTGAAGAGGCTCGGGCTGGACGCCGAAGGCCGGACGCCGCCAGGCAATACGTTCGTCTCCCGCACCATCCCCGTGGGCACCAAGGTGCAGGACTACGGCACGGGCAGCGCGAAGGTCTCCGTCTGGTACACCGGCCTCATCGGAATGTCGGGGCCTGGTTCCACCGACCCAGTACGCACGGCGTGGAAGACGTGGACGTTCGACCTCCAGTGGTCCGACAACGACTGGAAGATCGCCGACGACACCCAGACCGACGGCCCTGCGCCCGTCCCCGGCGACATCGCGGCTTCCAGCGCCGACGCCATCAGCAAGGCCGTCGGGGAGTACGGAGGCTTCACCTATGCCCGGTAAGCCGACCCGCGTCGCCCTCTCGATCACCGGCACGTTCACAGCTGTGCAAGCTTCGGCCGTCCTGTTGGCGAGCAGGGCCTACGCAGCTCCGACCCCCACGCCCGCCCCGAGTGGTTCGCCGGGGGCCAGTCCGAGCCCCAGCGCGAGCAGTGACCCGTGTGACCTTCTGATCGGCCCCGCCAAGCAGTACTGCACCAGCGGATCGGGCGGCACCAGCAAGAGCGGCAGCATCCCCCCCACCGACGGCGGCGCAGCCGACCCCCTCACCTCGCTCTCCAAGGGCTGCGCCGACGCCGCCGTCTGGGTCGTCGACACGCTCTCCAAGTTCGTGAAGACCGCCGCCAAGGTGGACTTCACCGACCCCGCCTTCCTCAGCCGCTACGCCATCGTCTTCGCCGCCGCCACGATCCTCACCCTCGTCCTGTGGCTCCTCGCCGTCGCCAAGCGCGCCATCCGCGGCGTGCCGCTGTCGACCGCCATCTCGGAAGCCGTCGGCTTCCTGTGGCTGACGGTGCTCGCCTCCGCGTTCACCCCGCTGGTCCTCTACACCGTGGTCAACGCCACCGACGCCGTCACCGACGTCATCGCCGCCGGCACCGGCGACCAAACCGGCGTCTTCTTCGGCTCCTTCTCGGACGCGCTCAAGAAGGGCACATCCATCGGCGGCGGCCCGATCATGCTGATCGTCGTCTCCCTGGTCACCATCGTCGCCGCCGGCGTCCTCTTCCTTGAGCTCTACATCCGCGCCCTCCTGCTGTACGTGGGCGCGCTGCTCGGCGTCATCGTGTACTCGGGACTCGTCGACAAGAACATGTGGGGCCACGTCCGGCGCTGGGCCGGGATCATGATCGCGATCATCATGGTCAAACCCATCATCGTGATCGTCCTGAGCCTCGCCGGCGCGCTCTCCTCCGGCAAGGGCCCCGACTCCTTCTCGGCCGTCGTCTCCGGCCTCGCCATCATCCTGCTCGCGATCTTCGCCTCGGCGATGATCTACCGCTTCGTCCCCGGCTTCGGCGACGAGATCGCCTCCGCCCGCTCCAACCGCAAACAGGCCACCAGCGGCGCCCAGGCCGCCGCCCTCGTCTCCTCGCCCGCCGCCCTGGTCTCCCAGGGCATCAAGGCCCACAGCAGCCGGGGCAACCAGGGCGGCGGCGGCGCCGCCCAGGCGCGCCCCGCCAACCCCCTGTCCGGTGGCGTGGCCGCCCACAGCAGCCGGGGCTCCGGCGGTGGAACGGGCGGCGGAGCCGGCGGCGGAACTGTCCCCTCCGCCGCCCCTCCGCCGCGCAGCGGCAACAGCCCGACGTCCGGCACGCCGCACTCCCACCGCCGCGACACCGGCGGTACCGCAGGTAACAAGAACACTGGAGGTGGAGGGCGTTGACGACCCAGTCCCAGCCGGTCACGCCCCGCCGTACGTATCTGATCGGCCGCGCCAGGCCGTCGGCCGTCGTCGGCAAGAACCGGGAGACCGGCGAGATCGCACTGATCATCGGCGGTGCCTTCCTCGGCATGGTGTGCGGGCTGCTCGTCCCGGTCCTGTCCCTGCGCATCGTGCTCCTGATGGGTTTCCCCTTCCTGGCGCTCGCCGCGGTGTACGTGCCGTACAAGCACCGCACCTTCTACAAGTGGTTTGAAATCAACCGCAGTTATAAGCGTTCGCTGCGCCGGGGCACCGCCTACCGTTCGGGTTCACCCGAGGCGGGCGTACGCCTCGACGGGCGCGAGGTCGAGGTCGGACCGCCACCCGGCATCGGCCACATCACCTGGCTCGCCGCGCCCTTCGGCCCCGACGAGATCGCCGTCCTGCTGCATGCCGACCGGCGTACCGTCACCGCCGCCATCGAGATCGAGGGCCCCGGCGTCGGCCTGCGCGACAGCGAGGACCAGGAAGCTCTGGTCGACCGGTTCGGCACGCTGCTCAAGCACGTCGCCAACGGCGACGGCTTCGTGACCCGGCTCCAGATGCTGGCCCGCACCCTGCCCGCCGACCCCGACGCCCACGCCAAGGACGTCGCCCAGCGCGGCGACACCAAGGCGCCCGACTGGCTCCAGGAGTCCTACGACCAGCTCCAGTCCATGGTGTCCACCTCCAGCGAGCAGCACCGCGCCTACCTCGTCGCGTGCATGCAGTACAGCCGCGAACTCGCCGCCGAGGCCAACGCGATGGCCCGCGCCGCCAACCCGCACGGCCGCAAACTCGACCGCGACGCGGGCCTGGCCGTCGTCATGGCACGCGAACTGACCGACATCTGCGCCCGGCTGGCCGAGGCCGACATCCGCGTACGCCAGCCGCTCGGACAGAGCCGGCTCTCCTCCCTCGTGCACTCCATGTACGACCCGGACCACCCCATCGACCACATCCAGGCCATGACCAAGCGCAACGCCTGGCCGGCCGAGCTCGACGCGGTGGAGCCCACCTACCTCCAGGCCAAGACCCGCGAGTCCTCCACGCGGGCCCCCTGGTGCCACGCCACTGCCTGGGTCAAGGAGTGGCCGATGACCCCGGTCGGCGTCAACTTCCTCGCGCCGCTGCTCGTCCACACCCCTGATGTGATCCGCACGGTCGCCGTCTGCATGGACCTGGAGCCGACCGAAGTCGCCATCGAGCGCATGCTCACGGAGAAGACCAACGACGAGGCGGAAGCCTCCCGCGCGGCCAAGATGAACCGCACGGTCGACCCCCGCGACATCGCCGCCCACGGCCGTCTCGACCAGCGCGGCGAAGACCTCGCGAGCGGCGCCGCCGGCGTCAACCTGGTCGGCTACATCACGGTGTCCTCGCGTTCGCCCGAAGCCCTGGCCCGCGACAAGCGGACCATCAGAGCCTCCGCCGGCAAGTCCTATCTGAAGCTGGAGTGGTGCGACCGCGAGCACCACCGCGCCTTCGTCAACACCTTGCCGTTCGCGACCGGAATCCGCCGCTAGTTGAGAGGCAGTACCCGCCATGCGAGATCCGCTGTCTCTCCTCTCCGACGCCTTCACCTCCCTGCTCTTCGGCAAGGTGGAGACCACCCGGCTGCCCGTCCGCACCTCCACGGGCCAGGCCCAGGCCGTCTACCTGCCGACCGCCGCCCCCGGCCTCGGCGACTCCGGCGTGATCATCGGGCGCGAGGTGTACAGCGGCAAGGGATACATCTACGACCCCTTCCAGCTGTACGGCCAACAGCTCCCGGCCCCGCACTGGCTGGTGCTCGGCGAGTCCGGCAACGGCAAGTCGGCCCTGGAGAAGACGTACGTCCTGCGGCAGTTGCGCTTCCGCGACCGCCAGGTCGTCGTGCTGGACGCGCAGGGCGAGGACGGCGTCGGCGAATGGAACCTCATCGCGCGCGAGCTGGGGATAACCCCCATCCGGCTCGACCCGATGACCGCGATGGACGGCGGCATCCGGCTCAACCCCCTGGACCCGGCGATCACGACCACCGGCCAGCTCGCCCTGCTTCGAACGATCATCGAAGTTGCGATGGGACACGGCCTGGACGAACGATCGGGTTTCGCTCTCAAGGTGGCGCACGCCTACGTCAACGCCACGATCACGGACCGTCAGCCGGTCCTGACCGACATCGTGGAACAACTGCGCCACCCCGAGGCGGAGTCGGCCGAGGCGATGAACGTCGACATAGACGATGTACGGGCCTGGGGACTCGACGTCGCCCTGGTGCTCGACCGCCTGGTCGACGGCGACCTGCGCGGCATGTTCGACGGCCCGACGACCGTCGGCATCGACCTGGACGCACCTCTGATCGTCTTCGATCTTTCGCACATCGATCGAAATTCGATCGCGATGCCGATCCTCATGGCGATCGTGGGCGTCTGGCTGGAGCACACCTGGATCCGCCCCGACCGGAAGAAGCGCATCTTCCTGGTCGAGGAGGCCTGGCACATCATCAACAGCCCCTTCGTCGCCCAGCTCTTCCAACGCCTGCTCAAGTTCGGCCGCCGGCTCGGCCTGTCGTTCGTGGCGGTGGTCCACCACCTGAGCGACGTCGTGGACGGCGCGGCCGCGCGGGAGGCCGCCGCGATCCTGAAAATGGCCTCGACCAGGACCATCTACGCCCAGAAGGCGGACGAGGCACGGGCCACGGGCCGGGTACTAGGCCTGCCACGCTGGGCGGTGGAGATCATCCCGACGCTCACCCCCGGCATCGCGGTGTGGGACGTGAACGGCAACGTCCAAGTGGTCAAACACCTGATCACCGAGCGAGAACGCCCCCTGGTCTTCACCGACCGCGCCATGACCGAATCGGCGGCCACGGACGACATCCTCGCCTCGGAGCTGGACTCCCGGCTCGAATCGGAGACGGAACGCCGAGCGGCCCTCAGGGAACAGCATCTGTCCGCCGCACCCGACTCCTCCGAGTCCACGGTGGCCTGACATGAGCGGACCGGCGGCACCGAGAGAGACCCCACGCGGCATCCCGGACTCGCTCCTGGTCGGCCTGCTGGCCTTCCTGCTGGGTCTGACCGTACTGGTGTGGACGGCCACGGGCCTGGGTGGCCTCCTCACCCAGGGCGCGTGGCCGCCAGGCGTATCGTTCACGCAGAGCCCGATGGCCCTGCGCTCCCTGGTCACCGCCCCGCACGACCTCCCGTCGGCCTGGCCGGACACCCCGCCCCACGCCCTCTCGGGCTACGGCCTGTTCTGGGGCCTGCTGATCGGCGAACTGCTCATCGTGATCGTCCTGACGATCTTCGCGCTCGGGACGTTCACACGATGGCGGGCGGTACGAGCGAGAACAAAGCAGCAAGCCCTCCCTCCCAGAACCCACCCCCTCAACCCAGCCCCTACCAACGGAACCGGCCCTGCGATCCCGACTCCGGCCGCTACCAGCCCCGCGACGCCAGTCGGGAGTGACGCTTCCCTCACCGCCCCCGCTGTGGACAATCGTTTCGCAGGGCGGAACGGGTGGGCACAGCCAACGCCGGTGGCAGACACCCCGGCCGCCGCCACGGACCCCGCGCTGCCGTCGGCGCCCGCACAGGGACTGGCCGGCACACCAGACCCCGTAAACCCCGCAGGGGGCCCGGAGGTACCCACTCCCAGAGTCGAACGACCGGACACCCGGCTCCACTTCGGCCCCCCGGCCGCCCGGCGGCCCCACGCCCTCCAGGCGATCCAGGGCGCGGAGGGCGCGGCCCTGATCGTCACCTCGGACCCGACCCTGTGGGCCGAGACGAAAGACGCCCGGGCCAAACTCGGCCCCGTACACGTCTACGACCCCACCCACCGCTGCGACACCCCCGCCCGCCTGCACTGGTCCCCCACCGCGGGCTGCGAGGACCCCGACACGGCGGCCGCGCGGGCCACCGCGCTCCTGGCCCCCGTACGCCCCCAGGCCCGCGTGGACGCCGCGATGGCCGACACCGCGGAAACCCTGCTGCGCTGCTGGCTGCACGCCGCCGCCCTGGAGAGCCGCGACGGCAAGGCGACGAAGCAGTTGCACCGCTGGGCCCAGGGAACGGCCGCCCACGAAGCCGTACGGATCCTGCGCACCCACCCCAAGGCCCAGAACGGCGGCGCGGGCCTCCTGGAGTCCGCGCTCACCGCGTACCCCGAACGCCGGGAGATCGCCCAGGCGTTGACCGCCCGCGCTCTCGCATGCCTCGCCTCGATCCACATCCGCGACGCCTGCACACCGAACCGAGCGGATTCGCTCGCTCTGGAATCTTTCGTGAACGAAGGGGGCACCCTCTATGTGGTGGGCGAAGCGATCGAGGATCCCCGGTCCGACCCCGCCGCGATGCCCCTCCTGACGGCGCTCGCCTCAGACGTGGTCGAGCGCGGCCGCCGCATGGCCGAACGGTCATCTGACGGTCGCCTCGACCCACCAATGACGCTCGTCCTGGACGACGTCGCGGCAGTGGCCCCCCTTCCCCGCCTTCCGGAGCTGCTGTCGACCGGTCAGGACCAGGGCCTGCCGCCCCTGGTCCTGCTCCGCTCCCCCGAACAGGCCCGCGCGCGCTGGACCGAAGCGCTGACCTGAGAGCGCCGGCCGCGGGCCGAGCCCGCTCGTACGGTCAGGCTCGCACTGTCAGGTCCGTACGATCAGGTTCGTACGATCAGGTTCGTACGAGCTCCATCTCCAAGTCCACGCCGCCGGCCTTCCCCACCACGGGCGCGCACTGCCCCGTCGCCACGAAACCGAACTTGCGGTAGAAGCCCTGAGCGCGCGGGTTGTCCTCGTGGACGTAGAGCCTTACGCGCTCGACGGGCGGCGTCTCCAGCGCCCAAGCCCACTCGACGGCGGCCTCGAAAAGCCGCTCGGTCAGGCCCACCCCTCGGTACTCGTCACGCACGAAGACGCCCACCAAGTGCGCCTGCGGGGCAGTGATCTCCGCGCCGAAGATGTCTTTCGCTCCGACCTCCTCGACCAGCACGACGACCGTGCCCACCAGTTCCCCGTCCGGCGTCTCGGCGACGAACTGCCGGGCGGACGTGCCGCGCGTGACACCCGCCGTCCGCTCCTGCCAGAACGAATCCGGGCGGGCCAGAGCCTGTTCCGGGGTCTCCAGGAACGCGACCGGAGCCACCGGATCGGCCAGCGCGACCAGGCGCAATTCCTTCATCCGCAGCCATTCGTCGGCGCGGACCGGGCGAATCAGATAGTCCATGCGTTCATGCTGGCCACAGCCCCGACCACCCGCAACGTGTTTTGCCGCACCCAGAACGCGAAAAAGCCCCGCACCGTCGACCGTATTCCTACGATCGGGTGCGGGGCTTTCCCCAAAATTTGTTCGGCGGCGTCCTACTCTCCCACAGGGTCCCCCCTGCAGTACCATCGGCGCTGAAAGGCTTAGCTTCCGGGTTCGGAATGTAACCGGGCGTTTCCCTAACGCTATGACCACCGAAACACTATGAAGTTGAACTCGACCGGCACACACCCCAAGGGGCATGCGGGAGTTCATTGCTTCAGAACAAACACAGTGGACGCGAGCAACTGAGGACAAGCCCTCGGCCTATTAGTACCAGTCAGCTCCACCCGTTACCGGGCTTCCACATCTGGCCTATCAACCCAGTCGTCTACTGGGAGCCTTACCCTCTCAAGGAGGTGGGAACACTCATCTCGAAGCAGGCTTCCCGCTTAGATGCTTTCAGCGGTTATCCTTTCCGAACGTAGCCAACCAGCCATGCCCTTGGCAGGACAACTGGCACACCAGAGGTTCGTCCGTCCCGGTCCTCTCGTACTAGGGACAGCCCTTCTCAATGTTCCTGCGCGCGCAGCGGATAGGGACCGAACTGTCTCACGACGTTCTAAACCCAGCTCGCGTACCGCTTTAATGGGCGAACAGCCCAACCCTTGGGACCGACTCCAGCCCCAGGATGCGACGAGCCGACATCGAGGTGCCAAACCATCCCGTCGATATGGACTCTTGGGGAAGATCAGCCTGTTATCCCCGGGGTACCTTTTATCCGTTGAGCGACGGCGCTTCCACAAGCCACCGCCGGATCACTAGTCCCGACTTTCGTCCCTGCTCGACCCGTCGGTCTCACAGTCAAGCTCCCTTGTGCACTTACACTCAACACCTGATTGCCAACCAGGCTGAGGGAACCTTTGGGCGCCTCCGTTACTCTTTAGGAGGCAACCGCCCCAGTTAAACTACCCATCAGACACTGTCCCTGATCCGGATCACGGACCGAGGTTAGACATCCAGCACGACCAGAGTGGTATTTCAACGACGACTCCACAACCACTGGCGTGGCCGCTTCAAAGTCTCCCACCTATCCTACACAAGCCGAACCGAACACCAATATCAAACTGTAGTAAAGGTCCCGGGGTCTTTCCGTCCTGCTGCGCGAAACGAGCATCTTTACTCGTAGTGCAATTTCACCGGGCCTATGGTTGAGACAGTCGAGAAGTCGTTACGCCATTCGTGCAGGTCGGAACTTACCCGACAAGGAATTTCGCTACCTTAGGATGGTTATAGTTACCACCGCCGTTTACTGGCGCTTAAGTTCTCAGCTTCGCAACCCCGAAAGGTCACTAACCGGTCCCCTTAACGTTCCAGCACCGGGCAGGCGTCAGTCCGTATACATCGCCTTACGGCTTCGCACGGACCTGTGTTTTTAGTAAACAGTCGCTTCTCGCTGGTCTCTGCGGCCACCCCCAGCTCAGAGAGTAAATCTCATCACCGGTGATGGCCCCCCTTCTCCCGAAGTTACGGGGGCATTTTGCCGAGTTCCTTAACCATAGTTCACCCGAACGCCTCGGTATTCTCTACCTGACCACCTGAGTCGGTTTAGGGTACGGGCCGCCATGAAACTCGCTAGAGGCTTTTCTCGACAGCATAGGATCATCCACTTCACCACAATCGGCTCGGCATCAGGTCTCAGACTATATGTGCGACGGATTTGCCTACCGCACGTCCTACACCCTTACCCCGGGACAACCACCGCCCGGGCTGGACTACCTTCCTGCGTCACCCCATCGCTTACCTACTACCACCTTGGGTCAGCGGCTCCACCACTCCCCTCAACTCCGAAGAGATCAGGGCGGCTTCACGGCCTTAGCATTAATGGATTCGATACTGGGCGTTTCAAAGCGGGTACCGGAATATCAACCGGTTGTCCATCGACTACGCCTGTCGGCCTCGCCTTAGGTCCCGACTTACCCTGGGCAGATCAGCTTGACCCAGGAACCCTTAGTCAATCGGCGCACACGTTTCTCACGTGTGTATCGCTACTCATGCCTGCATTCTCACTCGTGAACCGTCCACCACTAGCTTCCGCTGCGGCTTCACCCGGCACACGACGCTCCCCTACCCATCCCAGCAGGCGTTGGCCCTATATGCTGGAATGACACGACTTCGGCGGTACGCTTGAGCCCCGCTACATTGTCGGCGCGGAATCACTTGACCAGTGAGCTATTACGCACTCTTTCAAGGGTGGCTGCTTCTAAGCCAACCTCCTGGTTGTCTCTGCGACTCCACATCCTTTCCCACTTAGCGTACGCTTAGGGGCCTTAGTCGATGCTCTGGGCTGTTTCCCTCTCGACCATGGAGCTTATCCCCCACAGTCTCACTGCCGCGCTCTCACTTACCGGCATTCGGAGTTTGGCTAAGGTCAGTAACCCGGTAGGGCCCATCGCCTATCCAGTGCTCTACCTCCGGCAAGAAACACACGACGCTGCACCTAAATGCATTTCGGGGAGAACCAGCTATCACGGAGTTTGATTGGCCTTTCACCCCTAACCACAGGTCATCCCCCAGGTTTTCAACCCTGGTGGGTTCGGTCCTCCACGACCTCTTACAGCCGCTTCAACCTGCCCATGGCTAGATCACTCCGCTTCGGGTCTAGAGCGTGCAACTCAATCGCCCTGTTCGGACTCGCTTTCGCTACGGCTTCCCCACACGGGTTAACCTCGCTACACACCGCTAACTCGCAGGCTCATTCTTCAAAAGGCACGCAGTCACGACGCACTGAGTAAACTCAGCGCGCGACGCTCCCACGGCTTGTAGGCACACGGTTTCAGGTACTATTTCACTCCGCTCCCGCGGTACTTTTCACCATTCCCTCACGGTACTATCCGCTATCGGTCACCAGGGAATATTTAGGCTTAGCGGGTGGTCCCGCCAGATTCACACGGGATTTCTCGGGCCCCGTGCTACTTGGGTGTCTCTCAAACGAGCCGTTGATGTTTCAGCTACGGGGGTCTTACCCTCTACGCCGGACCTTTCGCATGTCCTTCGCCTACACCAACGGTTTCTGACTCGCCTCACAGCCGGCAGACTGTGAAAGAGAGATCCCACAACCCCGCATGCGCAACCCCTGCCGGGTATCACACGCATACGGTTTGGCCTCATCCGGTTTCGCTCGCCACTACTCCCGGAATCACGGTTGTTTTCTCTTCCTGAGGGTACTGAGATGTTTCACTTCCCCTCGTTCCCTCCACATACCCTATGTGTTCAGGTATGGGTGACAGCCCATGACGACTGCCGGGTTTCCCCATTCGGAAACCCCCGGATCAAAGCCTGGTTGACGGCTCCCCGGGGACTATCGTGGCCTCCCACGTCCTTCATCGGTTCCTGGTGCCAAGGCATCCACCGTGCGCCCTTAAAAACTTGGCCACAGATGCTCGCGTCCACTGTGCAGTTCTCAAACAACGACCAACCACCCATCACCCCACCAGAACCTGGTGAGTGCACTGGGGCCGGCGACCGAAGACACAACCTTGACGGCCGTACCTTCAGATACCCAACAGCGTGCCCGGCCCGGTCCTCTCTGGTTCACTTTCCACGCCGAAGCAGTACTAGTGACCTTCAAGAACCGTGCCGAATAGTCAACGTTCCACCCATGAGCTGACCGTGCAGAACATGTGTCTGCAATCGGTACTGTGCTCCTTAGAAAGGAGGTGATCCAGCCGCACCTTCCGGTACGGCTACCTTGTTACGACTTCGTCCCAATCGCCAGTCCCACCTTCGACAGCTCCCTCCCACAAGGGGTTGGGCCACCGGCTTCGGGTGTTACCGACTTTCGTGACGTGACGGGCGGTGTGTACAAGGCCCGGGAACGTATTCACCGCAGCAATGCTGATCTGCGATTACTAGCAACTCCGACTTCATGGGGTCGAGTTGCAGACCCCAATCCGAACTGAGACCGGCTTTTTGAGATTCGCTCCGCCTCACGGCATCGCAGCTCTTTGTACCGGCCATTGTAGCACGTGTGCAGCCCAAGACATAAGGGGCATGATGACTTGACGTCGTCCCCACCTTCCTCCGAGTTGACCCCGGCAGTCTCCTGTGAGTCCCCATCACCCCGAAGGGCATGCTGGCAACACAGAACAAGGGTTGCGCTCGTTGCGGGACTTAACCCAACATCTCACGACACGAGCTGACGACAGCCATGCACCACCTGTATACCGACCACAAGGGGGCGACTATCTCTAGCCGTTTCCGGTATATGTCAAGCCTTGGTAAGGTTCTTCGCGTTGCGTCGAATTAAGCCACATGCTCCGCTGCTTGTGCGGGCCCCCGTCAATTCCTTTGAGTTTTAGCCTTGCGGCCGTACTCCCCAGGCGGGGAACTTAATGCGTTAGCTGCGGCACCGACGACGTGGAATGTCGCCAACACCTAGTTCCCAACGTTTACGGCGTGGACTACCAGGGTATCTAATCCTGTTCGCTCCCCACGCTTTCGCTCCTCAGCGTCAGTAATGGCCCAGAGATCCGCCTTCGCCACCGGTGTTCCTCCTGATATCTGCGCATTTCACCGCTACACCAGGAATTCCGATCTCCCCTACCACACTCTAGCTAGCCCGTATCGAATGCAGACCCGGGGTTAAGCCCCGGGCTTTCACATCCGACGTGACAAGCCGCCTACGAGCTCTTTACGCCCAATAATTCCGGACAACGCTTGCGCCCTACGTATTACCGCGGCTGCTGGCACGTAGTTAGCCGGCGCTTCTTCTGCAGGTACCGTCACTTTCGCTTCTTCCCTGCTGAAAGAGGTTTACAACCCGAAGGCCGTCATCCCTCACGCGGCGTCGCTGCATCAGGCTTTCGCCCATTGTGCAATATTCCCCACTGCTGCCTCCCGTAGGAGTCTGGGCCGTGTCTCAGTCCCAGTGTGGCCGGTCGCCCTCTCAGGCCGGCTACCCGTCGTCGCCTTGGTAGGCCATCACCCCACCAACAAGCTGATAGGCCGCGGGCTCATCCTTCACCGCCGGAGCTTTTAACCCCTCAAGATGCCCTGAGGAGTGTTATCCGGTATTAGACCCCGTTTCCAGGGCTTGTCCCAGAGTGAAGGGCAGATTGCCCACGTGTTACTCACCCGTTCGCCACTAATCCACCCCGAAGGGCTTCATCGTTCGACTTGCATGTGTTAAGCACGCCGCCAGCGTTCGTCCTGAGCCAGGATCAAACTCTCCATGAATGTTTACCCGTAATCGGGTGCACACATCACGTAAGAGCGGGACGGAACCACCGGAATAAGGCGGCCCGTCCACAGCGTCCTCGCTGTGTAATCGCCTGACGACCACATGGGCCGACAGGACTTTTCAAAGGAACCTCGTCCCACCGAAGTGGAGACGGGGTTGTCAATCTGGCGTTGACTTTTGGCACGCTGTTGAGTTCTCAAGGAACGGACGCTTCCTTTGTACTCACCCTCTCGGGCTTTCCTCCGGGCGCTTCCCTTCGGTATTTCGTGTTTCCGACTCTATCAGACTCTTTCGTGTCCGATTTCCTCGGTGCCTTTCAGGTCCTCCCTCGCGGGTTTCCCTTTCCGGCGGCTCCGACTCTATCAGATCCTTTCGGGCCCGATTCCCGGTCTCCCGGGGCCAAGTCGGCTTGTCTTCCCGGCTGTTGGGCCGTTCCGACTCCCGAACTCTAGCGGACTTTCCCGGCAACCCGTAATCGGGGTTTCCGGACCCGATCGAAATGAAATCGGCATGCCGAAAACATTCCCGGTCGGGAGATCGTGCTGAGTTGGGTGGCCGCAGAACCTGCGGCGGATGGTTGGCGCAGAACCACGTGGGCTCCGCACAACTCGAAGAACCTTACGGACCGGGCGGGGGCGTGTCAACCCCGGCCCTGGCTCCTGTCCACTGGTTTTTCAACCGTGCCGCTCAGTCCAGGTACTGCTCAGTCCAGGTCCGTGAGGCGGCCGCCCGCGTCCGGCTGGGCGTGCTCCACCCGGCGCAGCAGGCGGATCAGCAGCTCGCCGAGGACTCCGCGCTCCTGCGGGGAGAGATCCTGGAGGAGGTCTTCCTCGAAGTCGCTGGCCATCCGCATTGCCTCGAGCCACTTCGTACGTCCCTCGTCGGTCAGCTCGACGATGACGCGCACCCGGTTGTTCTCGTCGCGGTCCCGCGTGACCAGGCCCTCGCCGGCCATGCGGTCGATGCGGTGCGTCATGGCGGCCGGGGTGAGGCCGAGGCGCTTGGCGAGTTCGCCGGGGCCCAGCCGGTAGGGCTCGCCCGCAAGGAGCAGGGTCTTCAGGACCTCCCACTCGGCGTTGCTGATGCCGAGTGCCGCGACCTGGCGGCCGTACGCCACGTTCATCCGGCGGTTCAGGCGGCCGAGGGCCGAGACGACCTTCTCCACCTGGGGGTCGAGGTCGCGGTACTCCCGCTGGTAGGCGGCGATCTGTTCGTCGAGGGTCGGCTCCTGGGGGCCGTCGGGCTCGCTGGGCTCCGTGGTCTCAGCCATGGCGCGAGTATGGCACGGCATCCGTTGGCATCTAAGTCCTTGAGTGTGTATTGTTAAGGATCTAATTTTAGTGTTGAAGTCTTCAGCCCTGAGCCCTTCACGTTCGAGCCCTCCGGCTCCGTGCCCTGCTCGGGGCCTCGAACTTCCAGGACTCAAGGTGGTGAGTGTGACCAAGGCGATGGGTGCTGCGATGCGCCGGATCCAGGCGGGCAACGCGCTGAGCGCGTTCGGGCTCGGGTTCACCGTTCCGTACCTCTATGTGTACGTGGCCCAGGTGCGGGATCTGGGTGCGACCACGGCTGGTGTCGTGCTCGCCGTCTTCGCCATGGCCGCGCTGCTCGTGCTGCCGTTCACCGGACGCGTCATCGACCGGCGGGGGCCGCTTCCGGTGCTGGTCGGCGCCGCGCTGCTGGCCGCTGCCGGCGCGCTGAGCATGGGCTTCGCCTCCAGCGTGCCCGCCGCCGTGGCGTCCGCCGCGCTGCTGGGCGCCGGCACCGCCGTCATGCAGCCTGCGCTCGCGACGATGATCGTCTGGTGCTCCGGGCCCGCTACCCGCACCCGCGCCTTCGCCCTCCAGTTCTTCCTCCAGAACCTCGGCCTCGGCATCGGCGGGCTCATCGGCGGCCAGATCGTCGACGAGAACCGCCCCTCCAGCTTCACCCTGCTGTTCTCCGTCGAAGCGGTGATGTTCCTGGTGCTGGCCGCTGTCGCGGGGTCCGCCAGGATGCCGCGCCCGGTGGCGCTCTCGGACGCACGTCCCAAGGGTGAGCATGGCGTCGGCGGCGGAATCCGGGCGCTCCTCGGCCACCGCGCGATGGTGCAGCTGTGCGTGCTCGGGTTCGTGCTGTTCTTCGCCTGTTACGGGCAGTTCGAGTCGGGGCTCGCCGCGTACGGCACCGAGGCCGCCGGGATCAAGCCCGCCACGCTCGGCATCGCGCTCGCCGCCAACACGGCCGTCATCGTGGCCGCCCAGTTCCTGGTGCTGAAGTTCGTGGAGCGCCGCCGGCGCAGCAGTGTCATCGCGTCCGTCGGCCTGCTGTGGGCCGTGGCGTGGATCGTGGCCGGATACGCCGGCCTCGGGCACGGCAGCCAGGCGATGGCGACGGCCGCGTTCGTCTCGACGTACGCGCTGTTCGGGCTCGGTGAGGCGATGCTGTCGCCGACCGTGGCGCCGCTGGTGGCCGATCTGGCCCCCGAGTCGATGGTCGGGCAGTACAACTCGGCGTTCGCCCTGGTCAAGCAGCTCGCGCTGGCGGTCGGGCCGGCTGTGGGCGGGCCCATGGGGGCCGCGCTGCACGGCCCGTACATCGTGACGTTCGTCCTGTTCTCGCTCGGGATCACCGTCCTCGCGCTCCGCCTCGGCAAGAAGCTGACGCTCGCGCAGGACCACCCGATGCTCGCGGCCAGGACGCGCGTGGTCGCGGTGCACCTGCCCGAGCAGGCGTCCGCCCACGCGTGAGCGCCCGGCGCGCGAGGACGTGCCCGAGAGGGTGCTCCCCTCGGGCACGCGGCCCGCGCTAGTGCGGCAGCGCGAACTCGCACCACACCGCCTTGCCGCCGCCCGGTGTGCGGCGCGAACCCCAGGACGAGGCGATCGTCGCGACGATCGAGATGCCTCGTCCTGCTTCGTCCCCGGGGTCGGCGCGGCGGCGGCGCGGCAGATGTTCGTCCCCGTCGGTCACCTCGATGATCAGGCGGCGGTCGGTGCGCCGCAGCCGCAGGCGCATCGGCGGGGTGCCGTGCTGGAGCGAGTTGGCGACCAGCTCGCTCGCGGCCAGGACGCCGAGGTCGCGCAGTTCCATCGGGAAGCGCCAGGAGGCGAGGACGCCGGAGGCGAAGGCCCGGGCGCGCGGGGCCGCTTCGATGCCGCCGAGCAGATCGAGCGCCGCGTTGTGGAAGAGCTCGGCGGACGGGCCGGTGCGGGCGGGATGCTGGCAGACCAGGACCGCCACGTCGTCGTCGTGTTCGGCGGTCACGCCGAGCGAGCGCAGCAGCCGGCCGCACACCACTTGCGGGGTGCCGACCGCGCCGGACAGCGCCCGCGCGAGCGCGGCCACGCCCTCGTCGATGTCCTCCCTGCGGCGCTCCACCAGGCCGTCCGTATAGAGGACGGCGGTGGCGCCGGGCGGCAGGTCGATGGCGCCCGATGTGTGCAGCCAGCCGCCGGTGCCGAGCGGCGGGCCCGTGGGGTCGCCGGCCTGGTGGACGGTGCCGTCCTCATGGCGTACGAGGATGGGCAGGTGGCCCGCCGACGCGTACACCAGGCGGCCCTCGTTGGGGTCGTGCACCGCGTAGACGCAGGTGGCGATCTGGCTGGCGTCGATCTCGGCGGCCAGGCCGTCCAGGAGCTGAAGCACCTCGTGCGGGGGCAGGTCGAGGCGGGCGTACGCCCTTACGGCGGTGCGGAGTTGGCCCATGACGGCGGCGGCGCGCACGCCCCGGCCCATCACGTCGCCGATGACGAGCGCGGTGCGGCCGGCGCCCAGGGTGATCACGTCGTACCAGTCGCCGCCGACCGCCGCGTCGGTGCCGCCGGGCTGGTAGGTGGCGGCGACGCGCAGGTCGTCGGGTTGTTCCAGTTCCTGCGGGAGCAGGGAGCGCTGGAGGGTGACGGCCGTTTCGCGGTGGCGGCGCTCGCTCGCGCGCAGCCTTTCGGTGGCCTCCGCGTGGTCGGTGACGTCGGCGGCGAAGACGAGCACCCCGCCCTCCGCCTGGCCGGGGACCTCCACCGGGCTGCACGTCACCGTGTAGGAGCCGGCGCCCTGGATCCTGCGGGACTTCACGGTGCGGGACGTGCCGCTGCGCAGCACCTGGTCCATCAGCGGGAGCAGGCCGAGCTCGGCCAGTTCGGGCGAGACCTTGGCGGCGGGCGCGCCGAGCGGGCGCGCGCCGAAGGCCGCCACGTACGCGTCGTTGACGTACGCGACGCGGTGTTCGGGCCCGGTCACCAGCGCCACCAGGGCGGGGAGCTGGCCCAGGATGTCGCGCACCGAGAGGTCGTCGAGGGAGGGGGGCTCGGTCACATCGTCCGGCCAGGGCTCCGGTCGCGGCCCGGACGCGCCGCGGGCCGCGGGCACGGAGCCCCGGTCGGAGCGGTCGGTCCGTGCTGCGGCGCGGCGTTGCGTACCGGGGAGCCGGGCGCTCCAGCGCGTGAAGTTCACGGTGTTCCAAGCCTCGTGTGTTGCTGCGGGTGCGGTGCTGCCGGTGCTGGTGCGGTCATGGGTCGCGGGATCACTCTGTGCAGGTATGGGCCCACCTATGGTCACACGCCCAGTGTGACGGACGGCACTGACAACCGTCAGTTGTCGTGGGGGGCGGGCCCCTTGGCGGGCGGCCCGCCACCGGCGGCGATCTCGAACTCGGCGCGGGGGTGTTCCAGTGAGCCGAGCGAGACGATCTCGCGCTTGAAGAGCCCGGCGAGCGTCCATTCGGCGAGCACGCGGGCCTTGCGGTTGAAGGTGGGGACGCGGCTCAGGTGATAGGCGCGGTGCATGAACCAGGCCGGGTAGCCCTTGAGCTTGCGGCCGTAGACGTGGGCGACGCCCTGGTGCAGGCCGAGTGAGGCGACCGAGCCGGCGTTCTTGTGCCGGTAGCGCTTGACGTCCTGGCCCCGCACGGACGCCGCGACGTTCTCGGCGAGCACCTTGGCCTGGCGCACGGCGTGCTGCGCGTTGGGCGCGCACTCCGCGTCCTTGTGCTCGGCGCTCAGGTCGGGGACGGCGGCCGCGTCGCCGGCCGCCCAGGCGTGCTGGACGCCCTCGACGCGCAGCTCGGCGGTGCAGCGCAGCCGCCCGCGTCCGGTCAGCGGCAGATCGGTGGCGGCGAGCAGCGGGGCGGGTTTGACGCCGGCGGTCCACACGACGGTGCGGGTGGGGAAGCGGGCGCCGTCACTGAGGACGGCGACGCGGTTCTCACAGCTGTCGAGCCGGGTTTCCAGGCGTACATCGATGTTGCGGGCGCGCAGCTCGCGGATCGCGTACGTGCCCATCTCCTCGCCCACTTCCGGCAGGATCCGGTCGCTTGCCTCGACGAGGATCCACTTCAAATCCTGGGGCTTGATGTTGTGGTAGTACCGCGCCGTGTAGCGGGCCATGTCCTCCAGCTCGGCGAGCGCTTCGACGCCCGCGTAGCCGCCGCCGACGAAGACGAAGGTGAGGGCGGCGTCGCGGACGGCCGGGTCGCGGGTCGAGGAGGCGATGTCCATCTGCTCGATGACGTGGTTGCGCAGGCCGATGGCCTCTTCGACGGTCTTGAAGCCGATGGCGTGGTCGGCGAGGCCGGGGACGGGCAGGGTGCGCGAGACCGAGCCGGGTGCGATGACGAGCTCGTCGTAGGACAGGCAAAGGGCGCCGGTGCCGTCCTCGGGCGACGCGAGGGTGGTGACGGTGGCGGTGCGCCCGGCGTGGTCGACGCGGTCGGCCTCGCCGATGACGATCCGGCACTTGTCCAGGACCCGGCGCAGCGGGACGACCACGTGGCGCGGCGAGATGCTTCCGGCCGCCGCTTCGGGCAGGAACGGCTGGTACGTCATGTACGGGTCGGGGGACACCACGGTGATCTCGGCCGTGCCCTCGCGCAGCTCGGACTTGAGCCGCCGTTGCAGACGCAGCGCCGTGTACATCCCGACGTATCCGCCGCCGATCACGAGAATGCGCACAGGTTCTGTCACCTCCCCATGACGCAACGGGCTCCGGGCTTTGTCCACAGGCCTGACAAATTGTGTGACTGGAGGGCGGTCCTGAGGCGGTCGGCCCCTTCCGTGCCCCTTGATGGCAAAGTCGCAGGTCAGCCAGTGGGTGACACGTGTGGGCCGGGGTCCGATTCGGTCAGGTTTCGGTCCTTGGTCCGATCGGGGGCCACGCCGCGCGGAGGAACCTCTTCTGAATTGACTCCGGCTCAACTATGTTCGTATCCCGTCGGGGTGCCGGGTGAGGGACCCGTCCCCGGCTGTCAGGGCGGGGAGTCTCCGGGGGGAGACATTAATACCGGGGGATCAATGCACATGCAGGACTCTCATTGGCAGACCGCCGTCGTCGCGGCATCCGACGGAAACGGCCGAGTGAGCACGGACATGGGTGTCGGGGGTGCGCGTTCCGCGCCGCTGCGGGTGGACGCCCAGCGCAATCTTGAGCATGTACTGCGCGCGGCGCGCGAGGTGTTCGGCGAGCTCGGTTACGGGGCGCCGATGGAGGACGTGGCGCGTCGGGCCAGAGTGGGCGTGGGCACCGTCTACCGGAGGTTCCCGAGCAAGGACGTCCTGGTGCGCCGGATAGCCGAGGAGGAGACTTCGCGGCTGACCGACCAGGCGCGTACGGCGCTCGGTCAGGAGGACGAGCCCTGGTCCGCGCTCTCCCGTTTCCTGCGCACATCGGTGGCATCGGGGGCGGGACGGCTGCTTCCGCCGCAGGTGCTGCGGGTGGGTGTGGACGCCGAGGAGGGCGCGGGGGCCGGCGTGGCCGGGGAGGCCGAGGGCGTACGTCCGGAAGGCGCACGCTCCGAGGGGATGCGCTCCGAAAGCGTGCGGGACGGGCTCGACGAGGCGCGGGTGCCGCAGCAGCGTCAGGTCGGCGCGGCCGAACGGGGTCCCGGCTGGGGACGGGTGATCGAGCAGCGGTCGGCTCCCCAGCAGGAGCTGGACGGCACGGGCACCGGCACCGGCACCGGCACCGGCACGGCCGAACTTCTCGCGGTTGTCGGGCAGTTGGTCGACCGGGCCAGGGCGGCGGGTGCGCTGCGCCGCGATGTGACCGTCGCGGACGTGCTCCTGGTGATAGCCACGGCGGCGCCGTCGTTGCCGGATGCCACTCAGCAGGCCGCCGCTTCGGCGCGGCTGTTGGACATCCTGCTCGAAGGGCTTCGCTCCCGTCCGGCCTGAGGGTCAAACGCCGCTCGGATCGCGGTAGTTGCGTGCCGCCGGGCGCCGACGGCGGATCTTCCAGGCTTCCCCTAAAGGGTGACGGCTAGTGCTCGGGTGCGGTAAGTCTCCCCGGATGAGTGGTTGCCGGGCTTGAGGCTCGGCTCCGCTTGCGCTCTGTGGCACGCTTGCCCGGTGGTCGGGTCTGAGCGTGCTTACGGGAGCTTCCGCGATGGGCGTTGAAGAGCGGGACGAGTCGCGCTCGGGCGACGGCGGCCCGGAATCCGGCGGCCCCGGCGGGTCCGACGGGGCGCGTCCGCCCCGCCAGGTGCCGAATCAGGGCGGCCCCCTGAGCGGCCCCGGAAGCGGTGCGTTCGGCGGGCCGATGGCCGTTCCCGGCCAGGTCGGCGCGGATTCCGCCTCCGACGCGTCGGAGGCGCGGGGCCTGAGCGGCGGCACCGTGCTGCCCGGGCCCTGGGGACCCATGGACGGCATCGGCGATCCCGGCACCAGCGTGCCGCCGCAGCGCGAGGGCGGGCTGCGCGAGGGCATGGCCCTGGAGCTCGCCGAGGCGGGGCAGTCCGACGCCGATCTGATCCACGCGATGCGCACCGGCGACGACAGCGCGTACGAGGAACTGTTCCGGCGCCACTCGGGCGCGGTGCGCCGCTATGCCCGCAGCTGCTGCCGGGACGCGCACACCGCCGACGACCTGACGGCGGAGGTCTTCGCGCGGACCCTTCAGGCGGTGCGCGGCGGCGCCGGTCCCGAACAGGCCGTGCGCGCCTACCTGATGACCACCGTGCGGCGGGTCGCCGCGTCCTGGACACGGACCGCCAAGCGGGAGCACCTGGTCGACGACTTCGCGGTCTTCGCGCAGGAGGCGGCGCGTTCGTCCGAGGTGTCCGACGACGACACCATCGACCTCGGCGCCGATGTGCGCGCCATGCACGAGGCCGAACAGACACTGGCCATGCGGGCGTTCCGCTCGCTGCCCGAGCGGTGGCAGGCCGTGCTGTGGCACACCACCGTCGAGGAGGAGTCGCCGAGCGAGATCGCGCCGCTGTTCGGGCTCACCGCCAACGCGACCGCCGTCCTGGCCAGCCGGGCGCGCGAAGGCCTCAAGCAGGCCTACCTCCAGGCGCACGTCTCCAGCGCGCTGACCTCAGGCGGGGACTGCGCGCGGTACGCCGACCGGCTCGGCGCGTACGCGCGGGGCGGGCTTCGGATGCGGGCCGAGCGCGGGCTCAGCAAGCACTTGGAGGAGTGCGCCAGGTGCCGGGTCGCCGTCGTGGAGCTCAAGGACGTCAACGCCGGGATTCCCGCGCTGCTCCCGGTCGCGGTCATCGGCTGGTTCGCCGCCGGGTTCTCGCTCAAGGCGGCCGGGGTCGTGGCGGGCGGTGCGGCCGGAGCGGCGGGCGCGGGCGCCGCGGCCGCCGCGACGGGCGGTGGTTCGTCCGGCGGCGCGGCCGGGACCGCCGCCGTGTCGGAAGGGCTCGGCGCTCCCGCCAAGGCGGGGATCGCGGCGGCGGTGGCCCTCGCGGTGGCGGCCGGCGTCGTGTTCGCGCTCGCCGGCAACGACTCACCGCCGCCCAAGCCCGACGCGAAACCGCCCGCCGTCGCCCCCGTCGTACCGCCCAAGCAGCCGCCTCCTGCGTCCCCCGAGCCGCCCCCGCCCCCGCCCCCCGCGCCCGCGCCGCCGCCGAGGCCCGCGCCGAAGAAGCCGGTGGCCAGGCCCGCGCCGCCGCCACCGGCCCGGCCCAGGCCCACGCCGCCTCGGCCATCGCCACCGCCCGCCCCCGCCCCCGCTCCGCCCGAGCCGGCGCCCATGCCTCCCCCGCCACCGCCCGCCCCGGCCGTCTACCAGGTCAACCGCCTCCAGTACGGCCTCCTCGGCGACGGCACCAAGCCCGAGGTACGGCTCGCCGATTCGAGCTGGCTGTGGCAGCGCTCCGGCCTGCGCATCGGTGACCGGCGCTATCCGCACGGGGTGACCGTGCACGGCCGCTCCTCGGTGACCATCGACCTCAACCGCCAGTGCCGCGCCTACGACGCGTACGCCGGCCTCGACCATCTGTCGCTGGGGCTCGGCGTGGTGCGCTTCTCGGTCTACGGCGACGGGGCCCTGCTGTGGCGCTCGCCCGTCCTGCGGGGCGGGGACCCGGCGGTGCCGGTGCACGCCGACCTCGCGGGGCGCGGGACGATCCGGCTCGTGGTCGAGCCGGAGGGCCCGTTCGGCTCGGCGGCGCTCGCCGACTGGGCGCGGTCGCAGATCAGCTGCGCCTAGCGGGCGCTTAGCTCCCGGCGCCCAAGCTCGGCGGGCGCTCAGCTCCCCGCACCCGGCTCGGCAGGCGCTCAGCTCCGCCCGGCGGCCGGCTCGGCGCCGGTCAGCGGGTCGGTCAGCGGCGGGATCGCGGCCGGGGTCAGGTCCGTGCCGGCCGCGCGCGCGGCCTCGTACTCCTCGGGCGTCAGTGCGCGCAGTGCCCGTGCCGTGATGGACTCCGCGGTCTCCGTCTCCGGGACGGAACGCGGGATGCCGGCGCGCCAGGCGGTGGCCGCCGCCAGGACCCGTACCGCGCGGGCGTGTTCGCCGAGGTCGCCGAGGAACTGGGCCACGCGTTCGGCGAGATGGGCCAGGACGAGTTCGGTGCAGTGGCTGTCCGCCGCCTTGCGCAGCGCCCGCGTCATGCTCCGCAGACCCGCGAGGGGGCCCGACTCCAGGGCCGCGACCCGGGCGTCGAGTGCGTCGAGCAGCGCGACGAAGTGCGGGGGCGAGTGCGGCGGGCCCGTCGTGGCGAAGTCGATGGCCTGGTCGCGCAGGGCGAGCGCCGCCTCGATGTCGCCCCGGTCGAGGGCGATGGTGGCGAGCAGCGAGTGGACGTAGGGCATGGCCTCGGCTGTCCGGCAGCGCCGGGCCTCCGTCGCCGCCTCCGACAGGGCCTTCTCGGCGCCGTCCAAGTCGCCCTCGCGGTAGCACAGTTCACCGACCCGGGCGGTCAGGAACGGGGTCTCCTGGTAGGCGCCGACCTCGCGGGAGAGTTGCAGCGCCTCCTCGTAGGCGGAGCGGGCGAGCGCGGGCATGCCCCGGGTCATCGCGGCCTCGGCGGTGGCGCCCGCCACCTGGGCGCGCATCCAGCGGTCGCCGACCCGGCGGCCCAGTTCGCGCAGCTCGGCCAGGTCGTCGTCGACGCCGTCGAAGCCGCCGGGCATGTCGATGGCCATGTGGGTGCGGAACATCAGGCCCACCGCGACCGCCCAGTCGTCGCCGTGGCGGCGGCAGTTGGCGACGACCGCGTCGATGGAGTCGCGCATCATGCCGGGCGGGTCGGTGTTGAAGGAGGAGAAGGGCCAGAGCAGCCCGGGGAAGCGGGCCGCCTCGGGGCCTCCCGGCTCGAACGCCCGCCGGATCCGGTTGAGACGGTCCTTGACCGCCGGGTCGGCGAACCCCTGGTCGCGGTCGGTGTCGGAGAGCAGGAAGAAGCGGAGCAGATCGAGGTGGAGCCGGGACCAGTACCGGGGGTCGGACTCGTCGGCGGGGACGGGCGAGAGGGAGGCCACGGACCCGGCCCACGCGGCGCCCTCGGAGCGGTAGTTGCGCAGCCACCAGAACCAGCCCATGTCGAGCGCGATCGCGCAGGCGGCTTCCTCGTCGGCGCCGGGCGGGGTCGTGGTGCGGCGCAGCACGGCCCGGATGTTGTCGAGCTCGGTCTCCAGGCGGCGGATCCAGGGGAGCTGTTCGTGGGAGCGTACGAGGGGTTCGGCGCGGCGGACCAGGTCGCGGTAGTACGCGGTGTGGGCGTCGGCCGCCGCGCGCAGCACCTCGGGGGTCTCGGCGGCGCGCTCGACTGCGTACTCGTGGATGGTCTCCAGCATGCGGTAGCGCATGCCGCTGCCGTCGTCCGCGGGGACCGCGATGACCAGGGACTTCTCGACGAGGGCGGCGAGGTCGTCGGTGGCGCCGCACACCGCTTGGGCGGCCGTGAGGTCCCAGCCGCCGGCGAAGACGGAGGCGCGGCGCAGCACGTCGCGTTCGGCGTCGTCGAGCAGGCCCCAGGACCAGTCCACGACGGCCCGCAGGGTCTGCTGGCGCGGAAGGACGGTGCGGCTGCCGCTGGTCAGGAGGCGGAAGCGGTCGTCGAGGCGGTCGGCGATCTGGCGCGGGGTCAGCAACCGCAGGCGGGCGGCGGCCAGTTCGATGGCGAGCGGCAGACCGTCGAGGCGGCGGCAGATCTCGGCGACGGCTTCGGGGTCGGCGCCGGGGTCGAAGTCGGGGCGCACCGTGCGGGCGCGCTCCGCGAACAGGCGGTGGGCCGGCAGCGGCGGCAGCGGCTCGACCGGGCGGACCGCCTCGCCGGGCACGCCGAGCGGTTCACGGCTGGTGGCCAGGACGCGGAGCCCCGGGCAGCGGGTGAGGAGGGTTTCGGCGAGCTCGGCGGCGGCGCCGATGACGTGCTCGCAGTTGTCGAGGACGAGCAGGGTGTCCGGCCACTGTGAGAGGTCGTCGACCAGGCGGGCGGTCGGGTCGGTGTGGGCGGGCTGGCCCTCGCGCGTGAGCAGGGCCGTCTCGCGCAGGCCGAGCGCGGAGATCACGGCGCCGGGCACGGCATCGGGTTCGTCGAGCGGGGCGAGCTCCACGAGCCAGGCCGGCGTGTCCGACGCGGCCGCCGCCTGCTCCGCGAGGCGGGTCTTGCCGGTGCCGCCGGGGCCGGTGAGGGTGACCAGGCGGGAGGAGGCCAAGTCGGCCCGGATCGCCGCGAGTTCGGGCTCGCGGCCCACGAACGAGGTCAGCCGGGGACGCAGGTTGCCCTCGGCGGGCCCGGCCGGATCGGGCTCCTCGCGCAACAACTCGGCGTGCAGCGCGGCCAGTTCGGGCCCCGGGTCGGCGCCGAGGGAATCGGCCAGGGTACGGCGGGCCTTGTCGTAGGCGGCGAGCGCGTCGGCCCTGCGGCCCTGGGCGCGCAGCGTCCGGATGAGCTGGGCGTGCAGCGTCTCGTCGTAGGGGTGGGCGGCGAGCAGTTCCGCGAGTTCGGGCAGCAGTCCGTCGGTGGCGCCGCGCCGCAGGTCGGCCTCGATGCGGTGGCGCAGCGCGACCAGGCGCCGCGCCTCGGGACGCACTGCGGCGTGGCGGTCGGGCAGGTCGGCGAGGGCGGGGCCGCGCCACAGGGCGAGGGCGGCGCGCAGGGTGGTGGCGGCGGCTTCGGGGTCGCCCGCGGCGAGCTGGGCCGCGCCCTGGGCGGCGCGCTCCTCGAACGCGTACAGGTCGACGGCGTCCGGCGGCGCGGCGAGGCGGTAGCCGGCCGGGCCGGACTCCACGGCCTCCTTGCCGATCGCGCGGCGCAGCCGGCCGACCAGGGCCTGGAGCGCGGCGGGCGCGTCCTGGGGCGGGTCGTCGGCCCATACGTCGTCGATGAGGGCCGGTACGGGAACGGCGCGGCCGGGGCGCAGGGCGAGCGCGGTCAGGAGCGTACGCACACGGGGCCCGCCCAGGGGTATGGCGGTGCCGGTGTCGTCGTGCGCCTCCGTGGCGCCCAGGATCAGGTACCGCACGGGTTCATTATGGCGGGGCGGCCCGCGCGCGCCGCGCCCACGCTTCGGGGGAGGCGGCGCGGACCCGGCTCACGCCCGCAGCGTCGGGCGCCTTGGCGGGGTCACGCCGCCCGCCACCGCGCGCTGTTTCGGCGCCGCCGTGCCCGTCCAGCACGTTCCCCTGCGGGCCAGCAGGCGGCGCAGCCACAGCTCGGTGGAGACCAGGTCGGCCAGGCCGTCAAGGGGCAGGGGCTCGCCCGCGGCGGCGGCCCGCAGCGCCTTGCGGACCGTGCGGGCCTCGATCAGGCCCGCGTCGGCGAGCAGCGGCGCCTCGAAGAGGGAGACCAGCGGGTCGGCGTACTGGCGCAGACCCGCGCGGGCGGCGGCCGTGGAGGGCGCGTGGGAGGGCGCGCCCCAGCCGGGGGGCAGGTCGCGCACCCCGGACGCCGACAGCACCGTACGCAGGATGGTGGCGCGGGCGCCCGGCTGGACGCGCAGGGATTCGGGCAGGGCCCGGCAGGCGCGGACGACCTGATTGTCGAGGAAGGGCGCGTGCAGACGCTGGCCCCGGACCTCCGCGGCCTGTTCGAGGACGCGGTGGTCCGATGCGTAGCGCGCGAGGGCGGCTGACGCGCGGGCCTCGCCGGGGCGCTGGCTCGGCGCGGGCCGGGTCGCCGACGCCATGAGGCGAACCGATACTTCCGCCAGCGCCTCGCCGGTGAGCCAGCGGGCAGCGGGGCCCGGCCGGGTCCACGACAGGGCGGCCAGGGAGACCGACAGCGGGCTCGCCTCGTCGTCGAAGCGGGGCTCGCGCAGGGCGTCCGCCGCCGATTCGATGCCGGTGCGGTAGGGGGTGCGGGCCAGGCGGCGGGCCGCGCGGTAGACGGTGAGCGGGACGAAGAGGGAGTGGGCCGAGGGGCCGCCCGTCTTGGCGAGGGCCGTCGCCGGACGGAGCAGATGCCGACGCTGACGGTCCATCAGAAGGTCGGCGAGGCGCGCCGGATGGGCGTCGAGTACCTGGCGTGCGCCGCTGCCGGTGAAGTGGTCGGCGCTGCCCGACAGGAGGCGTGCGCGGTGGCGGGGGGCCGTGATGAGGCAGGGGCCCGGTTCGTCCGTGAGGGGGCCTTCGAGGTCGGCGTAGGGCAGGGCTTCATCGCCGCCCGTCACCACCACGTGGTGCAGGCGGGGGTTGGCGGCCATCGCGCCGGCCCGTTCCAGTTCGGCCTGCCCGCCCGGCACGGTGAGGTCGTTGAAGGTGACGGCGAGCAGGCGCTCGCCCGCGCCGGTGCCGTGGCCGAGCACCGTGCCGGGCGCCCCGGGCAGGCCGGCGGCGAGCAGGGCGAGGGTGGCGGAGGCGGGCCCTCCGGAGAGGTCGGAGCCGATGCCGGGCGCCGGGCCCCCGCGTGCCGCGCGCCGCTCGGCGGGGCCCATGCCGGGGACCGGGCCCGGGTCGGGCGGCGGGGTCTCGGGGGCGTGCCGGGGCGCGGTGAGCCGGGCCCGCACCGCGCGGACCAGGGCGTCGCGCACGCCGTCCACGGCCTCGGCGGGCGCCCGCTGGGGCGCGGCCACCGCGAGCGAGGCGAACGGTTCGTACCCGGTGATCTCACGCGAGCCCTCGCGCAGGACGAGTGCGTGCCCGGGCGGGATGCGGCGCACGCCCGCGTACGGAGTGGAGTCACCCAGCGCCTCCGGTACGTCGGGGCAGGCGAGCAGGGCCGCGAGGTGGCCGATGTCGAGCTGGGCCTCGATGAGGTCGGCGAGCGGAAGTGCCGCCGTGGCGTAGGCGGTTCCGCCGGCCCAGGGGGTGTGGAAGACGGGCCGGGCGCCCGCCAGGTCGCCCACCACCGTGATGCGGCGGGCGACCTGGGCGACGGCGGTGTAGCTGCCGGGCCACGCGGACAGGTGGCGCAGCGCGCCGCCGCGCGCGGCGAACAGGCCGAGGCGCAGCTCCTCATCGGTGGCGGCGCAGCAGCCGAGGACGGCGAGGCGGGTGTCGGCGCCCACGCTGACCAGGCGGATCTCGTCGGGCCGCCAGTCCCCCACGGCCCACAGCGGATCCGGGTCGCCCCACAGGAGCTGGGCGCCCACGGGGTGGACCGTGCGGCCCTCGTCCGGCTCGCCGACCGCGCCGGCGGTGCGGCCCTGGCCGTCGGGAGCGCCGTACGCGCCAGTTCCGTACGCGCCCGCTCCGTACGTAGTCGTTCCGTACGCGGTCGTTCCGTACGTGGTCGCGCGGAAGCTTGCGGCGACGCTGCTCCACCCCACCAACCATCGCATCGCGCCTCCACAGGCTGTGGACAACTCGTGGACAACCCCGGGCCGGCCGCCTTCTGACGTTACGTCAGATGCAGCCGGGACGACTTCCCGTCAGGGCGCTCCACGGGGGCCCGAGGAGGCCGGAACCCCATGCTGCCACGACAACCGCGCCCGAGAGGGGCTACCGGCCGCGCGCAAACCAAGTGAACACACGCCGGGGGATGGCCGATTGACGCCGTTCCCGGGACGCACGGGACAGGCCGGGCGGGATCGGCGAGATGCCGTCGGCCGCTCCGGCGAGGGGCGACATCCAGCCATTCTTGGCCGCCGTGACCGTCGCCCCGCGCGTCTCTGAAGGCCCACAACACACAGTCCGGGAGGCGCCGTTCGCCTCCCGGACCGGTCCGCCGCCCGCGGGGATTGAGGCGGCGGTGTCCCCCAGCCCGCCGTATCCATGCGGCGGGCCGACCCACGCACCACACATGGAAGCGTCCCCCTGGGGGCCCTGCGAGAGCGCACGGCCGGGCGCACGGCCACACGTCGGGAGCGCGGCGGCGGCCGGCGCCGCCTCACCCCCGGCGCAACGCGTCCGCGCCCGCGCCGGCGCCGGGGGCGTCGGCGGGCGACCGTACGGAAAACAATCTCGCCATACGGAAGACCGCCCCTTAACGGTCGGGATGCGGCGAACTACGCTGTGTTTACTGCTGTTCCTCACGGGTGGCATATTCCCGAGGGCACGGCCACATGCTTTTGCGGCCGACGAACCGGACACCACACCACCCGGGGAACGCCGTCTGTGTCGAGGGGTGGCGCATGTCCAGGGAGCAACGCGGGCCCAACGAGAAGCTCGGCACCGTTCTCGCCCTCGCGGGAATCAGCAACGCGGGCCTCGCCCGCCGGGTCAACGACCTCGGCGCGCAGCGGGGCCTGACCCTTCGCTACGACAAGACGTCCGTGGCGCGGTGGGTCTCCAAGGGCATGGTGCCCCAGGGCGCCGCGCCGCATCTCATAGCCGCGGCCATCGGCGCCAAGCTGGGCCGGCCCGTCCCGCTGCACGAAATCGGCCTCGCGGACGCGGACCCGGCCCCCGAGGTCGGGCTCGCCTTCCCGCGCGACGTTTCGGAGGCGGTGCGCTCGGCGACCGATCTGTACCGGCTGGATCTGGCCGGACGGCGCGCGGGCGGCGGCATCTGGCAGTCCCTCGCGGGCTCCTTCGCGGTCAGCGCCTACGCCACCCCCGCCTCCCGCTGGCTCATCACCCCGGCCGACTCCTCGGTGGCCCGCAGCACCGACCTGACCGACCTGCCACCGCTGAAGGTCGGCCACAGCGACGTGGCCAAACTGCGCGAGGCCGCCGAGGACGCGCGCCGCTGGGACTCCAAGTACGGCGGCGGCGACTGGCGTTCGTCCATGGTGCCCGAGTGCTTACGGGTGGATGCCGCCCCGCTGCTGCTCGGCTCCTACAGCGACGAGGTGGGGCGGGCGCTGTTCGGCGCGACCGCCGAGCTGACCCGGCTCGCCGGGTGGATGGCCTTCGACACCGGCCAGCAGGAGGCCGCCCAGCGCTACTACATCCAGGCCCTGCGCCTCGCGCGCGCCGCCGCCGACGTACCGCTCGGCGGCTATGTGCTCGCCTCTATGTCGCTCCAGGCCACCTACCGGGGCTTCGCCGACGAGGGCGTCGACCTCGCGCAGGCCGCCGTCGAACGCAACCGAGGCCTGGCCACCGCCCGCACCATGTCCTTCTTCCGCCTGGTGGAGGCCCGCGCCCACGCCAAGGCCGGCGACGGGCACCCCGCGGAGGCCGCCCTCAAGGCCGCCGAGTCCTGGCTCGAGCGCTCGCGCGAGGGCGACTGCGACCCCTCCTGGCTCGGCTTCTACTCCTACGACCGCTTCGCGGCGGACGCGGCCGAGTGCTACCGCGACCTGAAGGCGCCCCGCCAGGTGCGCCGCTTCACCGAGCAGGCCCTGTCGCGGCCCACCGAGGAGTTCGTCCGCTCGCACGGCCTGCGCCTGGTGGTCAGCGCCGTGGCCGAGCTGGAATCGGGCAATCTGGACGCGGCGTGCGCGGCCGGCACCCGGGCCGTCGAGGTCGCGGGCCGCATCTCCTCGGCGCGCACCACCGAGTACGTCCGCGATCTGCTGCACCGCCTGGAGCCCTATGGGGACGAGCCGAGAGTCGCCGAGCTGCGCGAACGCGCGAGGCCGCTGCTCGTGACCCCGGCGTAGCGGCCGTCCGGGACGTTTACCGGGATTGTCAGTGGGCCAGTGCAGTATGTGGTGAGGGGGTCCGGGGCCGTCCTCCGGGAAAGACGCGAGCCGGGGTGGGAGGTGCCTGGGTGACGACGACGTACGACTGCGACGTGCTGGTGGTCGGCGGCGGGATCGTGGGCCTGTCGACGGCGTACGCGCTCACGCGGGAGGCGCCCGGGACACGCGTGACGGTCCTGGAGAAGGAGCCCGGCCCGGCCCGGCACCAGACGGGCCGCAACAGCGGGGTCATCCACAGCGGCATCTACTACAAGCCCGGCTCCCTCAAGGCGCGCTTCGCGGTGCGGGGCGCGGCCGAGATGGTCGAGTTCTGCGCGCGGTACGGCATCGCGCACGAGGTCACCGGCAAGCTGATCGTGGCCACCGAGCGCGCGGAGCTGCCCCGGCTGCACGCGCTGGTCCAGCGCGGCCGCGAGAACGGCATCCCGGTACGGGAGCTGGGCCCGCCCCAGATAGCGGAGTACGAGCCGGAGGTGACCGGCCTCGCCGCGATCCACGTGGGTACGACGGGGGTGTGCGACTACGGGGCGGTGGCGGCGCGTCTGGCGGAGCTGTCCGGCGCGGAGGTCCGCTACGGCGCGGAGGTCGTCCGCGTCGACCGGCGCGCCCCGCTCGGCGTCGCCGTGCGCACCGCCGACGGTACGGTGCTGCGCGCCCGCGCCCTGGTCAACTGCGCGGGGCTGCACAGCGACCGGGTGGCGCGGCTCGCGGGCGACGAACCGGGCGTACGGATCGTGCCGTTCCGGGGCGAGTACTACGAGCTGACCAGGCCCGGCCTGGTCAAAGGCCTGGTGTACCCGGTGCCCGACCCCGCCTTCCCCTTCCTCGGCGTCCACCTCACCCGGGGTGTGGACGGCTCGGTCCACGTCGGGCCCAACGCGGTGCCTGCGGCGGCCCGCGAGGGGTACGACTGGCGCACGGTGCGGCCGCGCGAGCTGGCCGGCACGCTCGCGTGGCCCGGCTCGTGGCGCATAGCCCGGCGCCACTGGCGTTACGGGGCGGGTGAGCTGCGCCGCTCCTGGTCCAAGCGGGCCTTCACCGATGCGGTGCGGCGGCTGCTGCCCTCGGTGACCGAGGCCGACCTGCGGCCCGCGCCGGCGGGGGTGCGGGCGCAGGCGGTGCTGCGGGACGGCACGCTGGTGGACGACTTCCTGATCCGTCAGGCGCCGCGGACGGTGCACGTCCTGAACGCCCCGAGCCCCGCGGCGACGGCGTCCCTCCCCATCGGCCGCGAGGTCGCGTCGCGCACCCTGACGGTTTTGCGCGACGCGTAGCGGTTTGGGTCAGCGCGCACCCCGTCAGTGCGGCCGCCCCTGACGGTCTCGGCGCGGGCCCGTGTCCGGGGCGGAGCCCCAGGTGCCCCAGGTGCCCCGGCTGCGGACCGTGGGCGCTCCCCGCGCAGTTCCCCGCGCCCCTGGCAGGGCTGGTGCCGGCCCGCACATACAGCCCGCCGCCCCTGGCGGTCTCGGTGCGGGCCCATGGAGGCAAACCCAGCCCGTCATGGGGGTCCCCCCTGGCCCTCAAGGCCTTGGGGGAGATTGAGGACGAGGCCGTTCAGGCCGCACGGGGTCTGGGGCGGAGCCCCAGGGGCGCCGACTGCGGGCCGTGGTCGCTTCTCGCGAAGTTCCCCGCGCCCCCGGCGGGGCTGGTGCCGGCCCGCGTGGGCATCCCCAGCGCGTAGGCCGGGCCGGGTTTGAGGGGGCGGGGTCGTAGGATTGGGGCATTGTGTCTGAGCACCCCCGCACCCCAGAAGCCCCGGCCCCAGCGACCGGCAAGGTCCTGCCGAGGGACAAGGCACCCCGCTTCCCCGGCGGCCCCGCCGCCGACCCCGCCGGCTCGCACCACGAACGCCGCATCCGCAGCTTCCAGCCCCGCCGCAGCCGCGTCACCACCGGCCAGGGCGAGTACCTGGAGCGCCTGTGGCCGGTGTGGGGCTTCGACATCGACGGGCTGCGCAAGATCGACCCGGCGGAGCTGTTCGACGGCCTCCCCGTCGTCCTGGAGATCGGCTTCGGCATGGGCGAGGCCACCGCGCAGATGGCCGCCGACGACCCCGCCACCGGCATCCTCGCCGTCGACGTCCACACCCCCGGCCAGGGCAACCTCCTCGGCCTCGCCGAGCGCGGCGGCCTGACCAACATCCGCGTGGCCAACGGCGACGCGATCATCCTGCTCCGCGAGATGCTGGAACCGGACGCCCTGGACGGCATGCGGGTGTTCTTCCCGGACCCCTGGCCCAAGAAGCGCCACCACAAGCGCCGCCTGATCCAGCCGGAGTTCCTGACCCTCGCCGCGACGCGGCTGAAGCCCGGCGCCGTACTGCACTGCGCGACGGACTGGGAGGACTACGCCGAGCAGATGCTGGAAGTCCTCGAGGCCCACCCCGACTTCGAGAACACCGTGGAGGGCGGCGGCTACGCGCCCCGCCCCCCGTTCCGCCCGCTGACCCGGTTCGAGGGCCAGGGCCTCGACAAGGGCCACGTCGTGCACGATCTGCTGTTCCGCCGGGTCGCCCGCACCGGGCCCGCCACCACCGGCGCCCACAGCGGGTAGTGCGGGCGCCGTCGCGCATTGTCAGTGCGGCTCGTTAGGGTCGTCCCGTGTCCTTCGAGCCGCTTCCGCATCGCCCACACCCCGGGCAGGGCGCCGGTGCGCCCCCGCAGCCCGGCCAGGCCCTCGCGCCCCGGCCGGTGCCGCCGTGCGCGGACGAGCCCCGGTTCGAGACGGTCCCGCCGGACCGGTCGAAGTGGCGCTACCGCCCGCGCCGCGACTTCTGGCGTTCCAAGGCGGTCCGCGCGGGCGCGCTGATCACCCTGCTCGCCCTGTGCGGCCTGGTCATCGTCGCGCTCGTACGGGAACAGACCGGCACCGAGGGGTTCTTGGTGGGCCTGGGCCTCGCGGTGCTCCCGGTGCCGTTGCTGGGCGCGGCGTTCCGCTGGCTCGACCGGGTCGACCCCGGCCCCTGGCGCAACCTGCTGTTCGCCCTCGCCTGGGGCGCCTGCGCCGCCGCCCTGGTGGCGATCATCGCCAACTCGTTCGCGACGCGCTGGATAGCCACCGCCACCGCCGACCCGTCATCCGCCGACCATCTGGGCGCCAGTGTCATAGCCCCGATCGTCGAGGAGAGCGCGAAGGCGGTGGCCGTCCTGCTGCTGTTCCGCTTCCGCAGACGCGACTTCAACGGGATCGTCGACGGTGTGGTCTTCGCCGGTTTCACCGCGACCGGCTTCGCCTTCACCGAGAACATCCTCTACCTGGGCAACGCCTTCGGTGAGGACCAGGCGAGCCACAGCGGCGGCTCGACGACGGCCGCGACGTTCTTCGTACGGGTCGTCATGTCGCCGTTCGCGCACCCCTTGTTCACGGCCCTGACCGGCGTCGGCTTCGGCCTGGCCGCGCTCTCGCCGCCCGGCAGGCGGCTGCGCCGGATCGCTCTGCCGCTGCTCGGCCTGGTCCTCGCGATGGGCATGCACGCCCTGTGGAACAGCTCAGCGCTGTTCGGGGCGTACGGCTTCTTCATCGTGTACGGGGCGGTCATGCTGCCGGTGTTCGGGCTGCTCACCTGGCTCGCGATAGGGAGCCGGCAGCGCGAGCTGCGTACGGTCGCCGCCGAGCTGCCCGCGTACGCGGCGGCCGGCTGGCTCGGGCCGGTGGAACCGCTCGCGCTGTCGTCGATGCGGGCCCGCGCGATGGCCCGCGACTTCGCCCACCACCGCTTCGGCGGCAAGCCGGCGGCGCGGGCGGTCGCCGAGTACGAGGCGTTCGCGACCACGCTCGCCTTCCTGCGCCACCGCGCCTACCGCCGCGCGGGCGCCACCGGCCCGGGCCCCGATTTCGCGGCGCGCGAGCAGGAACTGCTCCACCATCTGTGGGAGCGCAAGCCGGTCGCGGGGCCGGCGCTGCTGTACGCGGCGGGCGCGGCGGGCCGGATCTGGCTGCCCCCGCAGCCGCGCCCTCCGTACCCGGGCTCCCCGTACCCGTACGCGCAGCATCCGCCCGCCCATCATCCGTACGCCCAGCACCCGCACACCCAGCACCCCAACGCGCCCCGTCCCGGGTACGCCCCCCACGGACATCCGGACCCGTTCACGAGCCCCGCGCCGGGCGCCCAGCACAACCCCTACCGGTCCTGAGTCCCCTGAATCCGCCCGGCGCCCGTCACGCGGAGGCGGCCGTCAGCTCCGTGATCTGCGCGTCGGTGAGCTCCAGTTCGGCGACCGCGAGCAGCGCCGGCAGCTGCTCCACGGTGCGGGCTGAGGCGATGGGCGCGGCAACGGTGGGGCGGGCGGCCAGCCACGCGAGCGCCACCGTGGCGATCTCGGCGTCGTGCTCCTGGGCGATCCGGTCGAGCGCGGCCAGCACCTTGCGGCCCCGCTCGGTCTCCAGGTGCTTGCCCGCGCCCGCGGCCCGCGCGCTGTCCACGGACCTGCCCGGGCGGTACTTGCCGGTGAGGAACCCGGCGGCCAGCGCGAAATACGGCACGGCGGCCAGCCCCGCGCGCGACGCGGTGTCCTGGAGGGCGCCCTCGTAGGTGTCGCGCGAGACCAGGTTGTAGTGCGGCTGGAGCGCCACGTACTTGGCCAGGCCCTCGCGGTCGGCGAAGTCCAGGGACTCCTGGAGCCGGGCGGGGGTGATGTTGGAGGCGCCGACCGCGCGGACCTTGCCGTCCCGCACCAGCTGGTCGAGGGCGGTGACGATCTCCTCGACGGGGACGGTGAGGTCGTCGAAGTGCGTGTAGTACAGGTCGATGTAGTCGGTGCCGAGGCGGCGCAGCGACTCCTCGGCACCGGCCTTGATGGTGCTCGCGGCCAGCCCCTCGTACCGGGGGTGCGCGCCGACCTTGGTGGCGATGACGACGTCGGCGCGGTTGCCCCGGCCGGTCAGCCACTTGCCGATGATCGTCTCGGATTCGCCGCCGGAGTTGCCCGGGGCCCACTTGGAGTAGGCGTCGGCGGTGTCGACGAAGTTGCCGCCGCCCTCGGTGTAGGCGTCCAGGACGGCGAAGGACTGGGCCTCGTCGGCGGTCCAGCCGAAGACGTTGGCGCCGAGCGCGAGGGGGTGGACGGAGAGGCCGGAGCTGCCGAGTACACGCAGAGAAGTCATGGCTCCCCCCAACTCCCCGCCGGGCCCGCCTATTCCACCCCCAGCGGATGCGGACGGGGCGAATGGCCCCTGCGGGCCGGGCATGCCCCAACAACCGCGCCGGCACGAGGTGGTCAGCGGCGCGCGGAACCGCGAGGCCGGCCACGCACAGCCGGCGCCAGGGACCGGGACCGGGACCGGCTCAGGGCGTCAGGCCCTTGGACTGGAGCCACGCCATCGGGTCGAGGCCCGTGCCGGACGGCGCGTGCACTTCGAGGTGCAGGTGCGGCCCCGTCACGTTCCCCGTGGCCCCGACCCGTCCCACCACCTCCCCCGTGGACACCGTCTGCCCCACCGTCACCGCGAGCGAGGACTGGTGGCAGTACCAGAGCTCACTGCCGTCATCCAGCGCGATGACCGTGCGGTAGCCGTAAGCACCCGCCCACCCGGCCGACTTGACCGTCCCGGAGTGGATCGCCTTGATCGGCGTGCCCGTGGGCGCTGCGAAGTCGAGGCCGGTGTGGTGGCCCGAGGACCACATCGAGCCGGCCTCCCCGAACGTGGAGGTGATCGTGTAGGAGCCGACCGGCAGGGAGTAGGAGGCGGCCAGCTCGGCCAGCCGCTTCTCCTCGGCCTTCTTCGCCGCCGCCTCGTCCGCCGCCTTCTTCTCGGCGGCGGCCTTCGCCTGGGCCGCGTCCTGCTTGGCCCTGGCCTCTGCGGCCGCCTGCTCGGCCGCCGCCTTCTGCGCCGCGGCCTTCGCCTCGGCGGCCGCCCCGGCCTTCTGCTGTTCGGCCTGGTGCAGGATGCGGGCGCGCAGCGCCTCGCCCGCGTCGGTGACGCCCGCCTCGGCCTCGCTGGTGGAGAGCCCGGCCATGGTCAGCGGCGCCCCGGCGATCTTCTGGTCGGCCCGGGCCGCCGGGCTCTCGGACGCGTCCGCGCCGTCGTCGCCCGGGACGAGCCCGCCCACGCCCGGCAGGGAGCCGAGGCCGGGCAGGTTGTCGGTGAGGGAGTCGGGCAGGGATATGGAGACGGGGGGCCTGGGCTGCGCGGTCGCCATGCCGCCCGCGCCCACGGCGGCGATGACGCCGACGCCGAGGACGGTGGAGCTGCGGGCGAGCCCGCCGCGCTGCTTGGCCACCCGGTGCCGGCCACGGACGGAGCGTACGGACTCCTCGGTGGGGTCCCACTCCTCCCAGCTCTCGTTCTCGCCGGGCGCGTCCCCGTACAGCGGAGCAGAGGGGGCAGAGGTGCCGAAGGCAGGCTCGTTGGACGCCACGAGGGCGCGCTCCTTTCCATCCTTTTCGCCTACCGGGCCGGCGGCGGGCGTCCCCGGGCCGTCCGGGCTCTGGGGAGGGTCCGGAGCAGGAAGGCCTCCCGCGAGCGCCCGTGGCGGACGTCGCGATCGCCCCAAGTCGGTGGTTCCCCGGCTCCCTCGCGGGATTCGGCGCATGCGCACGGTGCCGCCTGTGCGACGGCTGGTACGACCGCGCTGCGTTATCGAACGTTAATAGACGGCGGGGGTTGATTCCAAGCCGTTCCCCACTGATCGTTAACAGCCATGGCCCGGGCTTACCGCCCATTGTCCGGACAAATCAGGCGAGTTGACGACCCCTCAAGGCCACTTCCGTCGCACCCATTTCCTGACAGTGTGTCAGTTGTTATCCGCGCCGGCCCGCGTCGGGACGGGCCCGCCGTGCCCCTACTTCACGATCCTGACCGTGCGTCGCCGCTCGGGCTGACCCTCCATCGGGCGGGCCACCGCGAGCAGCGCCATGTCGTCGCTCGCACCGCCGCCCGTGTAGCGGCGTACATCGTCGACGAGCGCGTCCAGGACCTCGTCGGGCCCCGGGAAGATCGCGCCGCGCAGGCGGGCGCCCGGGTTGTAGAAGATGCCCTGGCTGTCGCGTGCCTCGGAGAGCCCGTCGGTGTAGAGCAGCAGCGTCGTCCCCGGCGGGAAGGGACGCACATCGGCCCGGTCCGGCCACACGCCGAGGTCCGACATGCCGAGCGGCAGCGCGGGCTCCGCCGGCACGACCACGTCGAGGGATCCGTCCGGGTGCAGCAGGAACGGCTCGGGGTGGCCCCGGTTCACCAGGCGTACGGTGCCGTCGCCGTGCGGGATCTCGGCGAGCAGCGCCGTGGTGAACCCTTCGACCGCGTCGAGCCGGTCGCGCCGGGTGCCCTCGCGGGCAAGGGCCCGCTCCAGGCGCTGGGTCACCGCTTCCAGGGAGGACTCGTGCTCGGCCGCCTCACGGAACGCGCCGATCACCACGGCGACGGCCTCCACCGCCTGGAGCCCCTTCCCCGTACGTCACCGACGATGAGCCGGACCCCGTACGGCGTGTCCTGCACGGCGAAGAGGTCCCCGCCGATGAAGGCGTCCGCCTGCGCCGCCTCGTACCGCGCGGCCACGTGCAGGCCGCCGATCCGGGCTGCGGGCGTGGGCAGCACGGCGCGCTGCGCGGTCTCCGAGATGACGCGGGCGGACGCGAGCTGTTCGCCGCTGCGGCGCAGGATGCGGTTGATGACGAGGGCGAGCCCGCTCACCGTGAGCACGGTGAACAGCTCGCTCGCGCCTTCGCCGAGGTTGGGCAGATCGTGTATGAACCAGAGCGCCACGATGGCGACGACCGAGCCGAGCCCCACGGCCGCGGTGCCACGGCCCGAGTAGAACGGGGCGGCGGCGACCGGGGCGCCCGAGAACAGGGCGGCGGCCGTCAGATCGGGCGGGGTCGAGGCGTCGAAGGCGAAGCCGCCGACGACGAGGAGTACGGGGAGCGCCCGTACCAGGCGCTTTTCGCCTTCTGCTCGCTGCCGCACCAGTCCAGCCTTGCCGCTCGCGCGGCGCGGGGCGAATCGGAAGCGTCCAAGCGGGTGGGCACCGGCCTCCGCGCCCCGGCCCGCCCCGCCCGGCGGCTAGGCGGACAGCCGGCGGAGCCATTCCGCCAGAAGACGCTCCTCGGCTTCACTGAGGACGTTCTGGCCGGGCAGCGCGGCCCGCAGGGCGCGGGCGGCGCCGGCCGCGCCCTGCTCCTGGGACGGCGCCACTGGCGGCGGCGCGCCGAGCGCCCGTCCGCCTGAACGCGAAATGGCCCGGCACTGTGAACAGTGCCGGGCCATTTCGTTCAGTAGCGGGGACAGGATTTGAACCTGCGACCTCTGGGTTATGAGCCCAGCGAGCTACCGAGCTGCTCCACCCCGCGTCGGTAAACACAACTGTACGCCATTCAAAGGGGTGCTCCGCACCATTTACCGGCGGGCCGTGAACCCGCGAAGAAACGATGCCGCAAGCGCGCGACATCCTGCCGTCCCACGTAGTCATCAGGGGTATGCACGCGCATCGAGGAACGACCGGACGGGCGGGGACCGAGTGAAGCCAGCACAGGAGGACGCGTATCTGGAGTTCGTGGCCGCGCGGGCCAGGGCGCTGTACCACTCGGCGTACGTGCTCGCGGCCGGCGACAGCCATCTCGCCGAGGACCTGGTCCAGGAAACCCTCAGCCGGGTGTACATCCACTGGAACCGGGTGGCCCGCGCGGACAGCCCCGCCGCCTACGCCCAGACGGTTCTGGTCCGCGCCTTCCTCAGCCTGCGCCGCCGGCGGAGCTCCGGCGAACGCCCCGTCGCGGCCATGCCGGAGAACGCGGCGTGCGGCCCGGACGCCGCGCTGCGCCTGACCCTGCTCGACGCGCTCGGCCAACTCCCGCCCCGCGACCGGGCGGTGCTGCTCCTTCGGTACTGGGAGGACCGCAGCATCGAGGAGACCGGCCGGATGCTCAAGCTGAGCAGCGGCGCCGTCCGCTCCCAGGGCACCCGCGCCCTCGGCAGGCTGCGCGCGCTGCTCGGCGACAGCCTGACCGACCTGGTCCCGCACTGAGCGCCGCGCCCGCCCCCCGCCCACCCCACCCACCTCTCCCTCCCGGCGCCGAACCCACCGGCACCAGGACATCCGCCGCCAGAAAAGGTGACGCCAGCATGCCGTTCGAAGCAGACCTGACCCACGCCCTGCGCCGCACCACCGACTCCCTCGAACCCGACCTCACCGCGCTGGTGAGCGGGGCCGTCGAACGCGGCCGGGCCCGCCGGCGGCGGCGCGGCGCCCGCGCCGTCCTCATCGGAGCGGGCACCTGCGCCGTGCTCACGGCGGCCGCCCTGGCGCTCCCGGGCGAGCTGGCCGCCCTCCACTCACCTCACTTCACGGGTTCCGACATCGAACCGGCCGCGCTCGCGCTGCCACGCTCCGAGATCAAGGACACCGAGATGATCCAGGCCGTGGAGAAGATGTTCCCCGGGGCCCGGTTCAGCGAGGCGACCGGGCAGAGCAACAACCCGTCCGACCCGTCCGCCGGATACGTCGCCAACGGCGAGGTGACCCTCGACGACGGGCACGGCGCCGCGCGGGTCGGCGTCTCGGCCGTACGGCTGAAGCTGCCGCTGAAGGACGGCGACGGGCTGAGCTGCGAGCAGACGCCCGCGCGCGCCAAGGGCGACACGTGCGCGGTGAGCGAGCTGCCGAGCAGCGCCGCGCTTCCCGGCGGCGCCCGGGTGATGACGCAGGTGAACGCGGCCGAGCAGCCGGCACGCGCCGACACCGCCCACCGCTGGACGGTGACGGTGACGCTCAAGTCCACTGGCGCGCAAGTGCAGTTGGTCCAGTGGAACAGCACCGGGGGCGGCGACGGCGCCCACACCCCGAAGCCGACCCGACCCGCTCCCCCGCTCACCGAACAGCAGGCGGTGACCGCGCTCACCGGCGCGATCTGGGCGCCGGTCCTCGGCGCGGTCGCCTGAACCGGCGTCCGGCTGCGAAACTGCCCGGGTGTCAGACACCAACTCCCCCGCGCACCAGGGCGCTTCGGCCATCCACCCCGGTAAGTACGCGCGCGTCGAACGCGAACGACGGTTCCTGATGCCCGGCCCGCCGGACCCGTCGACGGTGACGGCCACCCGGATGATCACCGACCGGTATCTCACGGGTACGCGCCTGCGACTGCGCCGCGTCGAGCTCCCGGACGGCACCCTCGAACGCAAGCTGACGCAGAAGGTGCCTGCGCCACGCCCGGGCGGCACCGGGGGCGTACAAGGCCTGATCACCAACACGTACCTGTCGGCCACCGAGTACGACCTGCTCGCCACACTGCCGGCCGAGGTGCTGACCAAGACGCGTTGCAGCGCGCCTCCCCTGGGCGTGGACGTCTTCGGGGGCCACCTGCGCGGACTGGTCCTGGCCGAGGCCGAGTTCACGACCGACGAGGAGGCGCACGCGTTCGCTTTCCCCGCGGGATGCGTGGCGGAGGTGACGGACGACCTCCGCTTCACGGGCGGCCGACTCGTCGGGGCCACGCGCCGGGACCTGCTCGCCTGGCTGGCGGAACACGGCCTGCACCCGGAGTGACCCCCTACAGATCATCGACGCCCTCGCCGCCCGCCTCACGGGTCCGAACGCCGCGCCGCGTGCGAAGCCGGCCATCGGCGTACCGCTCGGCCTCGGGGCCCTGTACGTAACCGTCCGTCCAGGCCGACCAGCCCACCGGGCGCTGAGCAGCCCGTTCCCGCAATCACCCGTGCACTTTCACGAACACTGGAGTTCCTCATGGCCAAGGGCTACTGGGTCAGCGTCTACCGCGCCATTTCCGACCCCGAGAAGCTGGCTGCCTACAACAAGCTGGCCGCTCCGGCCGTCGCGGCCGGGGGCGGGCGACTGCTCTCCCGCGACGGGCGGGTCGTGGCCCACGAGAAGGGCGTCACCGAGCGCGTCATTCTGATCGAGTTCGACAGCTTCGAACAGGCCGTCGCGGCCCACGCCAGCGAGGCCTACCAGCAGGCGCTGCTCGCCATGTCCGACGGCGTCGAGCGCGATTTCCGCATCATAGAAGGCCTCTAGGCGGAAGGCCTCCTGGCGCCAAAAGCGCGAGGGCGGCCAGCCACATCCGTGCGCACTTGGACGCCGTAGCCGCCGAACTCAACAGCCGACCACGCAAAAAAGCGTTCGGCTGGGACACCCCAGCCGAACGCCTCGCGCAGCTCCTGGAGACAACCAGTTGATCACTGTGACGCGACGACCGCCGGAATGCGCCTCTCGGCGCTGGGAGGGGTCACGCGGGTGGCGTCACCCCCAACAACCCGACGTGCTATAGCCCGCGTAGTTGTTGTTGTAGACGTAGAACCAACCGTTGCCGTTCGATGTCCCGCAAGCGGTGTACCGGCCGCCCAGGATGACGCTGTTCGCACCACAGGCCCACGTCTGCCCCTTCAGGGCAGTGGTCACCAGAGCGGCACTGGTACTGGCACTGGCGCGGATGGCCACGTTTTCCACTGCTGTCGCCTTGCCGTCGCTACAGGCCGTGTTGGACCTGAGCTGGGTGGAGCCATCCGCCGCACCGGCGACTCCCGGAAGGCCAAGGCCGACGACGGCGGCAACCGCCAGCGTCACCGTCAGCCTCGATCGCATGATCTTTCCCATTGAGCCCCCTTTGATCGGCATTTGCGCGGTAGGCACCGACAAGTAGCGCCCCGCCCCCGCACCCGGTCAAGCGCCCTGAATGAGGTTGACCTGTTTTCCACGAGAACTCGTGGTGGAGGAACTGGAGCGCTCACGCATCCGGCCGGAAGGTGACGTTGTCCTCGTCGGTGCCGGCCGGCTGGATCGCCAGAGCCAGAGCCTGATCCGCGTGCCGAGCGGTCAGCGGCACAACCAGCGTGGCCGACGAACCTGCGGGGGTGGACACGTGCAGCAACTCCTCGCGTGCGACGGGCAGATCAGGCCGGGGGCGCGGACGACAGCAACTGCCCCATGGCAGCCAGCACGGCCGGCTCCACCCGGTAGTAGACCCATGTCCCCCGCCGCTCGGACGACAGCAGCCCGGCGTCCTTGAGCCTCTTCAGATGGTGGGAGACGGTCGGCTGGGACACACCGACATCGGAGATGTCGCACACACACGCCTCGCCGCCCTCGTGCGAGGCGACCGCCGAGAACAGCCGCAGTCGGACCGGATCGCCGAGCGCCTTGAACATCTTCGCGGTCCGCTCGGCCTCCTCCGCGCTCAACGGGCGCTCGTTCAGTGGAGGGCAGCAGGGCACCGCCGGTGCGTCGGCCTGGTTCAGGACCGGCAGCTCGACCTCGCCCGAGGCCCCACGTGAATTCGACATACGTCAATATTGACATCTGCCGATCCAGTGCGCCAAGCTCCTCTATATCGAAGAACGTCGAATCAGTTCGGATGATCGACGGAGTCCCTGTCTTGAACCGCCCCACCCTGCCTCAGGAGCATTCGATGAGCGAGAACACCGCCGCGCTGCCCGTCGTGGTCATCGGCGCGGGCCCCATCGGCCTGGCTGCCGCCGCCCACCTGGTCGAGCGCGGCATCGAACCGTTGGTCCTGGAGGCGGGTCCAGCCGCAGGCAGCGCGGTGCGCGACTGGGCGCACGTCCGGCTCTTCTCCACCTGGGCCGAGGTCGTCGACCCGGCCGCCGAGAGGCTGCTCGCCCCCACCGGCTGGGTCAAGCCCGACGGTGCCACGTACCCGACCGGCGGCGACTGGGCCGAGCGCTACCTCCAGCCGCTCGCCGACATCCTCGGCGAACGCGTCCGCTACGGCGCCCGGGTCACCGGCGTCTCCCGCACCGGACGCGACCGCGTAGTGGACGCCGACCGTGACCAGCAGCCCTTCACCGTCCACATCGAGTACGCCGACGGCACCGGGGGCCGCCTGTTCGCCCGCGCTGTCATCGACGCCTCCGGCACGTGGTCGACGCCCGGTCCGCTCGGCGGTGACGGCCTCAGGGCCCTGGGTGAGAAGGCCGCGGCCGCCCATATCTCCTACCGCGTCCCCGACCTCAAGGACCCTTCCGTGCGGGCCCGTTACGCGGGTAGGCGCACCGCCGTCGTCGGCTCGGGTGCCTCCGCCTTCACCGCCCTGGCCGCCCTCGCCGGGCTGGCGAGGGACGAGCCGGGCACGCACGCCGTGTGGATCCTCCGGCGCGGCATCAGCGGCTCGACCTTCGGCGGCGGCGAGGCTGACCAACTTCCCGCCCGTGGCGCCCTGGGCCTGGCCGCCAAGGCCGCCGTCGAAGACGGCCACGCCGACGCGGTGACCGGCTTCCGGACGGAGGCCGTGGAGACGACCGAGGACGGCCGCCTGGTGCTGGTGGGCGAGGACGGCCGCCTCCTCGACCCGGTCGACGAGGTCATCGGACTCACCGGCTTCCGCCCCGACCTGTCCTTCGTCGACGAGCTCCGTCTCTCCCTGGACGAGCGTCTCCGGGCCCCGGTCGATCTGGCCCCGCTGATCGACCCCAACGTGCACTCGTGCGGCACCGTCTACCCGCACGGCGCGGGCGAGCTGTCCCACCCGGAGAAGGACGTCTACCTGGTCGGCATGAAGTCCTACGGCCGCGCACCCACCTTCCTCGCCATGACCGGCTACGAGCAGGTCCGCTCCATCGCCGCCGCCCTCGCGGGCGACCACGAAGCCGCCGGACGCGTCGAACTGACGCTCCCCGAAACCGGAGTGTGCGGCGGCGCCGGCCTGTTCGACGAGCCCGACACCGCCGAGGTCAGTGACGGCGGTGGCTGCTGTGCCGCCCCGGCCGCTCTCCAGATCGGCACCGAAGTTCCGGCACCTTCCGGGGGCTGCTGACCAGAGGCGGATAACCGCCGGGCCCACGAGGACGAGCCCGGGGCCGCGACCGGAACGGGGGGCCGGTCGCGGGCCCCCGTCATGATCCCCCCGGCGCTGTCCGTCAGGGTGTGGAGCGTTCGGCAAGGAGGAGCCCGAGCGGCCCGGCCGGCAACAGGAAGCGCCCTTCTTCGGCCGCTTGAACAGGGGTCGGCATGGGCCACCAGAGGGCTTGAAGTCCCTTTCCGCAGGCTTGTGTTGCCGTGGTCCCAAGGACAGTTCGCGGGCTTCGAAGAGGTGGATGCGTGCGGTCGAGCCGAGAGTCGGAGCGGCGTTGTCGTGGCTGTCGCGGAGCGCGAGCGTGCTGGTGCCCGGCCTGAACACGGGAACGGCGTGCAGCGCGCTCGAACCCGTACATCGCCGCCCGCTGGGGCTGACGGCACACGGGTGGGGACGCGCGGCGGGCAGGGGGCCGGGGGCTTCGCCGAACGCGGCGTGCCCCAAAACAGCGGAGCGCCCCGGCCGATGAACCCCGGCCGGGGCGCTCCCGTGCAGGTCAGAGGGGGTAGCCCCTCCGCCACTCGATGTAGGCCATGTCGGACTCGAACCGACAACCAACGGATTAAAAGTCCGCTGCTCTGCCAATTGAGCTAATGGCCCTTGGCGAGTCACCCCAGAGCATAGCCGGACAGCGCCCGGCAGCCGATCGGGTATCCGTTGTCGGGCTCGTCACGGGTGCGGGACCAGCGTGTCGGGCCCGCCCGTCCGGGCCTCCCGCCAGGGGCCGCCGTCGCCGACCGGGCGCCCGCCGGGGCCCGCCGCACCGGCACCCCCGCGCCACCCCCGCCACCGCCACCGCCACCGCCACCGCCACCGCCAGCCGGGATCGTCGCCCCGCCACCGACCGGGGCCACCCGCCGGGGGCCCGCCGCACCGGCAACCCCGCGCCACCCCCGCCACCGCCGACCGGGATCGTCGCCCCGCCACCGACCGGGGCCGCCCGCCGGGGCCCGCAGCTCCGGCAACCCCGCGCCGCCCCCGTCACCCCGGCGCGCCCCGCGCCGCACGCCGCCCCGCTCCCTCCTCACTCCCCCCGCAGGAACCAGTGCCGGGCCGACGCCAGCCACCACGCGGCGGCGAAGCCCAGGACCGCCAGGACCGCCAGGGGGGCGTAGTTGAAGGTTTCCCAGGTCACGGGGGAGACCTGGGGGAGCATGAACAGGACCGTGATGACCGTCACCCAGGCCACCGCCACGATGCCGACCGGGCGGGACCAGCGGCCCAGGTGCCAGGGGCCCGGGGTGAAGGCGTCGCCGCGCAACAGGCGCAGCAGGGTGGGGATGACGTACGCGATGTAGAGGCCGATCACCGCGATCGAGGTCACCGCCGCGTACGCCGTGACGTTGATCAGGTACGGGAGGCCCAGGACCAGCGCCGCGCCTGCCGCGAGCCAGACCGCCGCGACCGGGGTGCGCGTGCGCGGGCTCACCGTGTGCCACAGCCGCGAGAAGGGCAGCGCGCCGTCGCGTGAAAAGGCGTAGATCATGCGGGAGTTGGCCGTCACCGACGCCATGCCGCAGAAGAGCTGGGCGCCGATCACGACGAGGAGCAGCAGCTTGCCGCCGGTCTCGCCGAGGGAGTCCAGGAGGATCTGGGCGGGGGGCGCGCCCGTGTCGGAGTTGAGCTGGGTGTCGTACGAGCCGATCGCGTACGTGAAGCCGAGCAGGAGGACGAAGCCCGCTATCCAGGACGTCCAGATGGAGCGGACGATGCCGCGCGGGCCGGCCGTCGAGGCGTCGTGGGTCTCCTCCGTCATGTGCGCGGACGCGTCGTACCCGGTGAAGGTGTACTGGGCCATCAACAGGCCGATCAGGACGACGTACACGCTGTTGGTGAAGCCCGTCTCGTTCACGAAGTCGGTGAAGACGAACGACGTCGAGCGGTGCGTGCCCGGCACGAGGGCCAGGGCCGCCACGATCGCCACCACACCCAGTACGTGCCACCACACGCTCACGCCGTTGAGGAACGCCACGATGCGCACGCCGAAGGTGTTCAGGAGCCCGTGCAGCAGCAGGATCGCCGCGAAGAGCCCGATCGTGCGGGCCGGGGTGACCTCGAAGCCGAACTGGAGGTTCAGGTACGCCCCGAGGAACGACGCCGCGCCGAAGTCCACGCCCGCCGTCACAGCGATCTGGCCCAGCACGTTGAACCAGCCCGTGAACCACGCCCAGGCGGCGGCCTGCCGGGGCGGGGCCAGGCGGTGCGCCCAGAAGTAGAGCCCGGCCGAGGTCGGGTAGGCCGAACAGATCTCGGCCATCGCGAGGCCGACGACCAGGGTCATCAGACCCACCGCCACCCAGCCCCAGGTGATGAGGGCGGGGCCGCCGGTCTTCATGCCGTACGCGTACATCGTCAGGCAGCCGGAGAGCACAGAGATGATCGTGAACGAGACGGCGTAGTTGGAGAACGCCGACATGCGGCGGGCGAGCACCTGCTTGTAGCCCAGCTGCGCCAGGCGTTCCTCGTCCGACCCCGGGCTTCCCTCGCTTGTGGTGCCGACGTCATTTGTCATGCCCCCAGCGATTCCCCGCCCCCGGGTACGGCATGCGCCGACGGGTGGCCGGGATCGGACCGGATCGGACCGGATCGGACCGGATCGGACCGGATCGGATCGGATCGGCCGGTCATCGGGGCGGCCGGGCCCGGGGTACGCAAAAGGGCCCGTACGCCACCGAGCAGGCGGGGTACGGGCCCTGATGAACCGTCAGGCGACGGCGGCTGAGCGATCAGCCGTTGCGCTTCCAGCGGGGCTTGTCGTCGCGGCGCCCGAAGGAACCGGTGCTGGTGCCGGTGCCACGGTGCTCGTCACGACGGCCCTGCGGGCGGTCGTGGCCACCGGTGCGGAAGCCGCCGCCGGCGGGACGGTCGTCACGGCGGTCACGGTTGAACGGGCGGTCGCTGCCACCACGGTTGAAGCCACCGGAGGGACGGTCGTCACGACGGTCGCGGTTGAAGCCGCCACGGTCGCCGCGGTCGTCACGGTTGAAACCGCCGGAGGGACGGTCGTCGCGACGGAAGCCGCCTCGGTCGCCACCGCGGTCGTCACGGTTGAAGCCACCCGAGGGACGGTCGTCACGACGGAAACCACCGGAGGGACGGTCGTCACGGCGGAAGCCGCCACGGTCGCCACCGCGGTCGTCACGGTTGAAGCCACCCGAGGGACGGTCGTCACGACGGAAACCACCGGAGGGACGGTCGTCACGGCGGAAGCCGCCACGGTCGCCACCGCGGTCGTCACGGCGCTGGAAACCACCGCGGTCGTCACGGCGGTCACGGTTGAAGCCGCCACGCTCGCCACCACGGCTGTCGCGGTTGTCGCGGTTGAAGCCGCCACGCTCACCCCGGTCGCCACCACGGTTGTCGCGGCGGTCGAAGTTGCCCCGGTCGTCACGGCGCTGGAAGCCGCCTCGGTCCTCACGGACCTCGGCCTGCGCGGGCACGGCAGCGGCGGCGGCGACAGCCGCGACCTCGGCCTCGGCCTCGGCGACGACCTCGGCGACCGCGACCTCCGGGTCCTCACCGCGCTCGCGGGCGGCACGCGCCACCAGGCGGTCGGCCTCCTCGCGCAGCTCGCCGGCCCGGCGCGTCAGGCGCTCCAGCTCCTTGGTGAGCTCGGCGACCTCGCGCTCGGCCTGCTTGGCCGAGTTGTTCGCGGAGTCGGCCTGGACCTCGGTCAGCGAACGGGCGCCGGTGATCTCGGCGACCTCCGGGTCGAACGCGCCGGCGCTCTGGATGATGTGGCGCGAGGCGTCGACGCCCGCGTCCTCCATCAGCCGGAAGATCTGGCGGCGCTGGTGCGGCAGCGAAAGCGAGACGACGACACCGGACTTGCCTGCGCGGGCGGTACGGCCCGAGCGGTGCAGGTAGTCCTTGTGGTCACCGGCCGGGTCCACGTTGAGGACCAGGTCGATGCCGTCGACGTGGATGCCGCGCGCGGCGACGTCGGTGGCGACGAGCGCGTTGACGTAGCCCTTCTTGAAGTCCTCAAGAACGCGGGTACGGGCGCCCTGCGTCATGCCGCCGTGCAGCGCGTCGGCCTTCACGCCCGACTCGCACAGCTGCTCGGCGATGCGGTCCGCGCCCAGCTGGGTGCGGACGAAGATGATCGTGCGGCCCTTGCGGGCGGCGATGGCGGCGGTGACCGGCGCCTTGTCCTTCGGCTTCACCACGAGGACGTGGTGGGTCATCGTCGAGACGTTGCCCTGCGCGCTGTCGACCTCGTGCGTGACGGGGTTGGTCAGGTAGCGCTTGACCAGGGTGGAGATCTCGTTCTCCATGGTGGCGGAGAACAGCATCCGCTGGCCGCCGCCGGGGATCTGGTCGAGCAGTTCGGTGACCTCGGGCAGGAAGCCCAGGTCGGACATCTGGTCGGCCTCGTCGAGGACGGCGACCTGGACGTTGGCGAGCGAGCAGGCGCCACGGTTGATGAGGTCGCGCAGACGGCCCGGGGTGGCGACGAGGACGTCGACGCCGCGCTCCAGGGCGTAGATCTGGTTGCTCATCGACGTACCGCCGCAGACGACCTTCATCTTCAGGCCGAGCACGTCGCCGTAGGGCTGGAGCGCGTCCGCGACCTGCATCGCGAGCTCACGCGTCGGCGTGAGGATGATCGCGCGGGGCTTCTTCTTCTCGGTGTGGCCGCCGGCGAGCTGCGCCAGGGTCGGCAGACCGAAGGAGAGGGTCTTGCCGGAGCCGGTGCGGCCACGGCCGAGGATGTCCTTGCCGGCCAGGGCGTCCGGGATGGTCGCGGCCTGGATCGGGAAGGGGCTGGTCACGCCGTTCTGCGCGAGCTTGCGCACGACGCCGTCGGGCAGACCGAGGTCGCCGAAGGTGACGGTGGGCTCGGTGGGCTCGGTGTTCTCGTCCGCCTCGGACTCGACGATCTCGACGACCTCGATGACGTCGGAAGCCGCTACGGCCTCGACGACGTCGTTCTGGACGGCCTCGACGGAGGCGTTCTCGACGGCCTCGACGGAGTCGATGTTCTCGTTCTCGGGCAGGACGGAGTGGTCAGTGCTGGAAATGGACATGCGAAATGCGAAACCTTCCGGAGTCTCGGCACGCGCCCGTCAACTCCGTGAATTCGCAATTCGACCGCCTCAATGCGGTCAGCCACGGCTAGGGAGAGTACGCGCCACACGGCGCTCTTCTGTGTCGGCGCCGGGCAATGGGATCAAACGATCTACTACCATACGCACCCTCACCCCCCTAAGGCAAACCGAGTCCCCCTAAACCGGTCCGACCTGCGGTGATGCGGTCGGCTCCTGCTCGATCGGAGCCTGGTTCCGGCGCAGCGCGCTGTTGTGCGTGTCGGCCCCCGGCGTCGTGGACGGGGAGGCCGGCGGCGGAGGCGGCGAGACGGGGGGCGGGGGCGGCGAGACCGGCGGCGGCGCGGGGAGCGAACGGGTGGGGGCCGGGGGCGACGGCGTCGGCGCGCCCGGGGATGGCTTGGCCGGGCCCGCGCCGCCGGGCTTCGGGTTGGCGCCCGCCGACGGCACGGCCGGCCCCGGCGCCGGGGCCCCGCCCGGTCTTGCCGCCCCCGAGGGCCCGCCGGCCGCCTTCGGGTCGTGCTTGCCGGGGCGCCCCTTGACCTCGCCCGCGCCGCCCTTGCCCTCCTCGGGCCGCGCCGCCGCCTCGCCGTGCTGCCCGGCCGAGACCGAGGGCTTGGGCCTGCCCTCTTCGTCGCTCACGCTCATGCAGCCAGCCGACGCCACGAGGACCAGGACGGTCATGGCCAGCTCGGCCAGGCGGGCAGGGGTGGTCAACTGGCGCACGGGGGGAACCTCCGGGACACGGGAAGCGGTGGGGTCGTACGTTCCAACTCCCGCGCCCCCACGGGGGACACGCCCGGGCCAGGCCCGGCTTGCGCCCGACATCCGTCCGAGCGCGGCCGCCGAGTGGGGGCGCCCGGACATCACCCCGTTCCCGCGACCACCGGAACGGGCGGGTGTCCCGGACAATGGACCGTGTGCTGGAGATGACGCGTGACGCCTTCGAAGAGCTGGTCAGTGACGCCCTGGACAAGATCCCGCCGGAGCTGACCCGGCTCATGGACAACGTGGCCGTGTTCGTGGAGGACGAGCCCGATCCGTCCGGCCCCGAACTGCTCGGTCTCTACGAGGGGACCCCGCTCACCGACCGGGGCGAGTGGTACGCGGCCGTGCTGCCGGACCGGGTCACGATCTACATGGGCCCGACCCTGCGGCACTGCGAGACGGCCGAGGACGTGGTCCACGAGGTGTCGGTGACCGTGGTGCACGAGATCGCCCACCACTTCGGCATCGGCGACGAACGCCTCCACGAACTGGGCTGGGGCTGACGGCCCCCTTGCGTCCGGCCCGAGTACGGCGCGGTCGGGTGCGCCGGCCCGAGTACGCCGGCCCCAAGTACGACGGTCCGAGTGCGGCGGCCAAGTACGACGGTCCGAGCGCGGCGGCCAAGTACGCGGGCCGGAGTAGGGCGGCCCCGGCAGCCCGGCCCGGAGTAGGGCAGCCCCGGCAGCCCGGCTCGGAGTACGCCCCGGGCCGGGCCCCCGGTGGACCCCCGGCGGGGCGGCCCGGAACGCCCTCCCCAGGGGTCGCGGGAAACCGTTTTGGCGATACCTCCCCGCATCCCATATGCTTCTCACGTCCCCGACGCGCTGCGAAGCGCCCAGGCGGGCCAATTAGCCCTCATCGTCTAGTGGCCCAGGACGCCGCCCTTTCAAGGCGGTAGCACGGGTTCGAATCCCGTTGGGGGCACGCACAATCCTGTGCGAGACTTGGTCTCGCGCAAGCTTGGTCCTGTGGAGCAGTTTGGAGTGCTCGCCACCCTGTCAAGGTGGAGGCCGCGGGTTCAAATCCCGTCAGGACCGCTGTAGTTCACCCCGGTGAACTACGTGGCTGGGTAGCTCAGTTGGTACGAGCGATCGCCTGAAAAGCGATAGGTCGCCGGTTCGACCCCGGCCCCAGCCACCATCCAGAAAGCCCCGGCCTCGTCGCCGGGGCTTTCGTCGTATCCGGCTGTCCACGGCCGCCCCCGGCGAACCTTCGCGTCCGGGTGCGGACCGTGGACGCCTCTCGCGCGGTTCCCCGCGCCCCTCAGCTACTCGGTGCGGGCCGGCATGGGCAACCTCAGCCCGTTGCGCGAACGGGAGCGGAGCCCCAGGGGTTCGGCTTTCACGTGCGGGCTGTGGGCGGCTGGGCGCGCAGTTCCCCGCGCCCCTGGCAGGGCCGGTGCCGGCCCGCACGCATCTCCCTGCCCCCCTGGCGAGCTCGGGCCGGCCGGCACGCACACCCCCGCCCCCGGCAGAGCTCGGGCCGGCCCGCAGGGGCTATCTGGCCCGGGGCGTTCGCCCGCGCCAGCCTCGTACGCCCAGCGTCACCGCCGTCGCCGCGACCAGAGCCGCCAGCAGGGCCCAGTTCGGGACCGCGTCGGCGATGCTCTTCGTCCACTCCTCCACCGCGTACGAGTCGTCCACGTCGAGCAGCCCCGGCAGCGCCGTCGCCCCGTCGTACGCGAGGAACAGCACGCCGAGCCCGATGAAGAACAGGCCCGACAGCAGCGACGTGGTGTGGAGTTCGAAGCGGCCCAGCTTCAGCACCCGGCCGCGCAGCCACCGGCGCCCGCCCAGCTCGAAGCGTTCCCACAGCAGGGCCAGGAGGAAGAGCGGCACCGCCATGCCCAGGGCGTACACCGCGAGCAGCAGGCCGCCGTAGACCGGGCTTCCGCTCACCGCCGCCACCGTCAGGACGCTGCCCAGGATCGGCCCCGCGCAGAACCCGGCGAGGCCGTAGACCGCACCCAGGGCGTACACCGAGAGGGCGGTCGTCGGGCGGATCCGGCCCGACAGCTCCGTCATGCGCCGGCTCGCGAAGCCCATGCCCGCGATCTGCGCGACGCCGAGCGCGATGATCAGCCAGCCGCCGAAGAGCACCAGCTGGTCGCGGTGGCCGTAGAAGAGGCGGCCCGCGTACGAGCCCGCCGCGCCCAACGGCACCAGGGTCGTGGCGAGGCCCGCGTAGAAGATGCCGGTGCGTGCGAGCAGCCGGGTGCGGCTGGAGATCGAGTACGCGAAGAACGCCGGCAGCAGCAGCGCGCTGCACGGGCTGAGGAGTGCGAGCAGGCCGCCGAGGAACGCCGCGAGGTAACCGATGTGGGAGGTCACTTCTTCGCCGCCCGGGCCGCCCGCGCCGCCGCGTCGATGGCCCGCGCGAACTCGTCCATCGGCTGGGCGCCCGCCAGCGGGGTGCCGTTGATGAGGAAGGACGGCGTGGAGCTCGCGCCGAGACCGTACGCCTCGTCCTGGTCCTTCTTCACCGCCGCCTTCGCGGCGTCGCTGTCGAGGTCCGCAGCGAACCGCGCCGCGTCCGGCACGCCCGCCTCGCCGGCGAGCTCCTTGAGCCGGTCCGCGCCGAACCCCTTCTCCTTGGCGCCCTGCGCGTACGCCGCCGCGTGGAACTGCCAGAACCTGCCCTGCCGCCCCGCCGCCCACGCCCCGCGCGCGGCCGCCTCCGACTCCGCGCCGAAGATCGGGAAGTTGCGCCACTCGATGCGCAGGGTGCCGTCGTCGACGTACTTCTTCACGAGGGCGGGCTCGGTGTCGCGGGCGAACTTGCCGCAGTAGGAGCACTTGAAGTCGGCGTACTCGATCATCACGACCGGCGCGTCCGCGCGGCCCTGGGCGAGCGGGTCCCCCGCGTCGCGCCGGGCCAGCTTCATCAGCTCGGGGTAGCCGCTCGCGGCCCCGTCCGGGGACGAGGGGGCGGCGGAGCCGGCGACGGTGGGCCTCGGGTCCGGGGAACTCGCCTGGTAGGAGGCGATGCCGAGGACGGCGGCGGCGGCCACGACGGCCGCCCCGATCATGAACGGCTTGCGGGACTTGGCGGCGGGCCTGGTGTTCTTGGGCATGCGAAAACTCCGGAGGCGTACGCGCACGGCCGGTAAGGGACGCGTACAAGAAGGGGACGGACGGTCGCGGGAGGAGGACCGGCCGTCTAGACCCGGAGCACCGAGAGTTCGACGGGTGTGGGCGCGCTGAGCGTGGGGCCGCGCACCGGCGGGTTGCGGTGGGCCGCGTACAGGGCGCCGAGGACGGCGGGCGGTACGCGGTCCTCCAGGACCGGGGCGTGGTCGTGCGCGGGGCGGACGCGGACCGGCGCGGCCGGGTCTGAGTCCTGGTGGCGGCCGCCCTGGCGGCAGCCGGGCGTACCCGAGCGGTCCCTGAAGACGGGCGCGTCCGCGCGGTCCCCCGTCACCGGCGCCGACACTTGCGCCACCGGCGCGGCGGGCGCGGCCGAAGCGGTGGGGACCGGTCCGCACAGCGCCACCGCGAGCACGCCGAGCACCGTAAGCAGCACCGCGGTGAGGCGGCGGCGACGGGCTCGGGAGCGGACCATGCCCGAAATGGTACGGGGTGGGCGCCCGAGGGCTGCGAAATGCGTTCGCCACTCGTCCTTCGCGGGTGAGATCCTGGATCAGGTATGTCTACTTCCTTCGCCGATCTCCAGACGCTGCTCGACGGGGCCTCGCTGCGCGACGCCCACCGCCTGGGCCGCCGTCTCGAAGGCGCCCGCCGCATCCGTAAGCCCGAGGCCCGGCAGGCCGTGCTCGACGAGATCGCCGCCGAAGCCCAGAAGTCCGCCGAGCGTGTCGCCCGGCGCGCCGCCCGCGCGCCGGAGGTCACCTATCCCGAGCAGCTGCCGGTCAGCCAGAAGAAGGACGAGATCCTTGAGGCGATACGCGACCACCAGGTCGTGATCGTCGCGGGTGAGACCGGGTCGGGCAAGACGACCCAGATCCCCAAGATCTGCATGGAGCTCGGCCGGGGTGTGCGCGGCATGATCGGCCACACCCAGCCCCGCAGGATCGCGGCGCGCACGGTCGCGGACCGCATCGCGGAGGAGCTGAAGACCCCGCTCGGGGAGGCGGTCGGCTGGAAGGTCCGCTTCACCGACCAGGTCGACCAGAACGCGACCTTCGTCAAGCTGATGACCGACGGCATCCTGCTCGCCGAGATCCAGACCGACCGCGAGCTGCGCGCCTACGACACGATCATCATCGACGAGGCCCACGAGCGGTCCCTCAACATCGACTTCCTGCTCGGCTATCTCGCCCAGCTGCTGCCGAAGCGCCCCGATCTGAAGGTCGTCATCACCTCGGCGACCATCGACCCCGAGCGGTTCTCGCGCCACTTCGGCAACGCCCCGATCGTCGAGGTCAGCGGGCGTACGTATCCGGTCGAGGTGCGGTATCGTCCGCTCCTGGAAGAGGACAGCGAAGATTCCGACCGCGACCAGATCACCGCGATCTGCGACGCCGTGGACGAACTCCAGGCCGAGGGCCCCGGCGACGTCCTGGTCTTCCTCTCCGGCGAGCGGGAGATCCGCGACACGGCGGACGCGCTGATCAAGAAGAACCTGCGCTCGACCGAAGTCCTCCCCCTGTACGCGCGCCTGTCCCACGCCGAGCAGCACCGCGTCTTCCAGCAGCACAGCGGCCGCAGGATCGTGCTGGCCACCAACGTCGCCGAGACGTCCCTGACCGTCCCGGGCATCAAGTACGTCATCGACCCCGGCACCGCCCGCATCTCGCGCTACAGCCACCGCACCAAGGTGCAGCGCCTGCCGATCGAGCCGGTCAGCCAGGCCAGCGCCAACCAGCGCAAGGGCCGCTGCGGCCGTACGAGCGACGGCATCTGCATCCGGTTGTACTCCGAGGACGACTTCCTCACCCGGCCCGAGTTCACCGACGCCGAGATCCTGCGGACCAACCTCGCGTCCGTCATCCTCCAGATGACCGCGGCCGGCCTCGGTGACATCGAGAAGTTCCCCTTCATCGACCCGCCGGACCACCGCAACATCCGCGACGGCGTCCAACTCCTCCAGGAACTGGGCGCGTTGGACCCTTCGGAGAAGGATCCGAAGAAGCGCCTCACCGAACAGGGCCGCAAGCTCAGCCAGCTCCCCGTGGACCCGCGCCTGGCCCGCATGGTCCTGGAGGCCGACAAGAACGGCTGCGTACGCGAGGTCATGGTCATCGCGGCCGCGCTCTCCATCCAGGACCCGCGCGAGCGGCCGAGCGAGAAGCAGGCCCAGGCCGACCAGCAGCACGCCCGCTTCAAGGACGAGACCAGCGACTTCCTGGCCTACCTCAACCTGTGGCGCTACGTGCGCGAGCAGCAGAAGGAGCGCGGATCCTCCAGCTTCCGCCGGATGTGCAAGCAGGAGTACCTGAACTTCCTGCGCATCCGCGAGTGGCAGGACATCTACTCCCAGCTGCGTACGGTCGCCAAGACCATGGGCATCCACCTCAACGAGCAGGACGCGCCCGAGCAGTCTGTGCACACCTCGCTGCTGGCGGGCCTGCTCTCGCACATCGGGCTCAAGGACACCGAGAAGAACGAGTACCTGGGCGCCCGCAGCGCCAAGTTCGCGATCTTCCCGGGTTCGGCGCTGTTCAAGAAGCAGCCCAAACTCGTGATGTCGGCGGAGCTGGTGGAGACCTCGCGCCTGTGGGCCCGGGTGAACGCGAAGATCGAACCGGAGTGGATCGAACCGCTCGCCCAGCATCTGCTCAAGCGCACCTACAGCGAGCCGCACTGGGAGAAGGACCAGGCCGCGGTGATGGCGTACGAGCGGGTCACGCTCTACGGCGTGCCGATCGTGGCCAACCGGAAGGTCAACTACGGCCGGATCGACGCCGAGGCCTCGCGCGACCTGTTCATCCGCAACGCGCTGGTCGAGGGCGACTGGCGCACCCACCACAAGTTCTTCGCGGACAACCGCAAGCTGCTCACCGAGGTCGAGGAGCTTGAGCACCGCGCCCGGCGCCGCGACATCCTGGTGGACGACGAGACGCTGTTCGACTTCTACGACCGCCGGGTGCCCGACCACGTCGTGTCGGGCGCGCACTTCGACTCGTGGTGGAAGCACAAGAAGCGCGAGGAGCCCGAACTCCTCGACTTCGAGCGCGAAATGCTCATCAACGAGAAGGCCGGGGCCGTCACCAAGGACGACTATCCGGACTCCTGGCGCCAGGGCCCGCTGAAGTTCCGCGTGACCTACCAGTTCGAGCCGGGCGCGGACGCGGACGGCGTGACCGTGCACGTGCCGCTCCAGGTCCTCAACCAGGTCACGGACGAGGGCTTCGACTGGCAGATTCCGGGCCTGCGCGAGGAGGTCGTCACGGAGCTGATCCGCTCCCTGCCGAAGCCGATCCGGCGCCATTACGTGCCGGCGCCGAATTACGCGGCGAAGTTCCTGGACCGCGCGGTTCCGCTGCAAGAGCCCCTGCCGGTGACGCTGGCCCGGGAACTCCAGCGGATGGTGGGCGTCCCGGTCACGGCCGACGACTTCGACCTCATGCGCGTACCGGACCACCTCAAGATCACGTTCCGGATCGTCGACGAGCGACGCCGCAAGCTGGCCGAGGACAAGGACCTGGAAGCGCTCAAGCTCCAGCTGCGCCCCAAGGCACGCCAGGCCCTCTCCAAGGCCGCCGCGGCGACCGCGGGCCCCACGGGCGAGTCCATCGAGCGCTCGGGCCTCACCACGTGGACGATCGGCACCCTGACGAAGGTCTTCGAGACGCGGCGGGCCGGTCAGCCGGTGAAGGCGTTCCCCGCGCTGGTGGACGCGGGCGATTCCGTCTCCGTACGCCTCTTCGACACCGAGGCCGAGCAGCGGCAGGCGATGTGGCGCGGCACCCGGAAGCTGATCCTGCTGGGCATCGCGGTGAACCCCGCCAAGTTCGCCTCGGACAAGCTCACCAACCAGCAGAAGCTGGCGCTGTCCCGCAATCCGCACGGCTCGATCCAGGCCCTGTTCGACGACTGCGCCATGGCGGCGGCGGACAAGCTGATCGCGGACCACGGGGGCCCGGCGTGGGACGAGGAATCGTTCCGCGCGCTGCACGACAAGGTCCGCGCGGACCTGGTGGACACGACGGTGCGCACGGTCGGCCAGGTCGAGCAGATCCTGGCCGCCTGGCAGGCCTGTGAGCGCCGTCTGAAGGCCACGAACAGCCTGACCCTGGTCGCCAACGTGGCGGACGTACGCACGCAGCTGGCGGCGCTGGTGCCGTCGGGCTTCGTCACGCTCACCGGCCTCAAGCGGCTGCCCGACCTGATGCGCTACCTGGTGGCGGTGGACCGCAGGCTCCAGCAGATGCCGACGGCGGTGCAGCGCGACACCACGCGCATGGAGAAGGTCCACGAGATGCAGGACGAGTACGCCTGGCTGCTGGAGCAGTTGCCGGCGGGCCGGCCCGTTCCGCAGCAGGTCCTGGACATCCGCTGGATGATCGAGGAGCTACGGGTGAGCTACTTCGCGCACGCCCTTGGCACGGCGTTCCCGGTCTCCGACAAGCGCATCGTGAAGGCGATCGACGCGGCGGCGCCGTAGCCGGCGCATCGCTGAGAGTGAGTTCGACCTGACCAGCGCACCTGCTGTACAGTCTCACTCGCAGCCAAGCACAACGGGCTGCGGAGCAAGGTCCTGTGGAGCAGTTTGGAGTGCTCGCCACCCTGTCAAGGTGGAGGCCGCGGGTTCAAATCCCGTCAGGACCGCGTAAATCGGAGCCCGCATCCCATCCGGATGCGGGCTCCGGCGTTTGCCGGCACACCCGGCGGGCCGCGACCTGCGGCGAAGCCGCGCACAGACACAGCAAATCCCGTCAGGACCGCGCGAATCGGAGCCCGCATCCCATCCGGATGCGGGCTCCGGCGTTTGCCGGCACACCCGGCGGGCCGCGACCCGCGGCGAAGCCGCGCACAGACACAGCAAATCCCGTCAGGACCGCGTAAATCGGAGCCCGCATCCCATCCGGATGCGGGCTCCGGCGTTTGCCGACACACCCCGCAGGCCGCGACCCGCGGCGAAGCCGCGCACAGACACAGCAAATCCCGTCAGGACCGCGCGAATCGGAGCCCGCATCCCATCCGGATGCGGGCTCCGGCGTTTGCCGGCACACCTCGAAGGCCGTACCCACCGGGTGCGGTCTTCGTCGTTGTCCGCCAGCATGTCCGCCACCCCGGCCGGTGCCCTGTCCGCGCTCTTGACGGGCGCGGCCGACGCCGGTACCCCTGCAAGGAAGGAGAGCGGGGGCTGCCCAGGAGGTGGCGCATGGCGGCGTCGGCATCGCAATCGGTGAGGCACGAGACGCGTGCGCTGCTGCGCGCCCACCTGTCGGCCGCTCTGGGCTATCGCCACCTCACCCGGCACTGCGCGGTCTGCCATCGCCTCCTGCGGCTCGCCATGGAGGTTTCCGTCCCCACTGACTCCGCGGACCCCGAGGACGAAAGTCCTTCCACCCGGTGACCAATGGCGCGGTCCCGGCCGCCCGCGCGGTGAAAGGCTCTGCCTGAACGGGACTTGACGGTGTGACCGGAGTCACGGAACGAGTTTTCGGAGTGGGCGAACTTACACCTCCCCTACAACGTCCCGATTTAATATGTGCAATTGCACCCCTCCCGTAGGCGCAGTCCGGGAGGTATCGGAACGCCCCGTCACGGACACTTCACGGGCCGGCCGGGGGAAGTGCCGGATGTGCCGGACAAGGCCGGACATAAAAAAATCGCGCTGGACCCGGCGGAGTCCAGCGCGATCGACGACGCACCACCCGTTGGGGCGGGCAGGGCGCCGTGTGGAGCTATAGGCGGGCTCGGCCGGGGTGGGGGCCCCGGAACGCCCGGATTACTGGGGTGTTGTTCAGGCCTCGCTGCGCTGCTGCGGAATACCCGCCAGCAGTGCGCGGACCTCTGCCTCGCGGTACCGGCGATGTCCACCCAGCGTGCGGATGGACGTGAGCTTGCCAGCCTTGGCCCAGCGGGTCACCGTCTTCGGGTCCACGCGGAACATCGTGGCGACCTCAGCCGGGGTCAGCAGCGGCTCGGCATCAGGGGTGCGAGCGGTCATGAGCGGCCTCCTCGGGAGAACCGAACCTTCTCGGTTCTTTCCTCTAAATTCTGCACCTTGACCCGCGTTGCCCGAAATGGCGGACGCGAGCCGAGTCGGTTATAGGACGAACGGCTTGTCCTCGGCACTACAACTACACCATCCGTCCAGCCACGTCGGCCAAACCGATGGAATTGCCCTCCCAGGTGTTCATCAGCGACGGAAGCCGATGGACCATGCCATAGCGGACAGTCACGCCACCGTGACGATCAGTCACAGAGCGATCAGGAGTCGTCAGACCCCCCATAGCGAGCAATACCGAGCAATCCACCCTTACTTGGGCGGAAGGGATCCTCCCCGGACCCCTTGTCCTATTTTGGCACGAGGGTGGGGTCTGGGCGCAAGGGCGAGGTAAGTGCGTTCCATCACGCTTGAGGCAAAGGCCCGGATCAGGACCTACGTCCTGGGGCGGGCGCCGACGCACCGGAAAACCCGTCAGAAGCCGCCGTCCGGCCTCAGTTGGCCATCCGGCGCTCCTTGACGGGCCGCCAGCGCTCCGTGAAGCGGCTGTACGCCTCACGCGCCACGCTCTCGTCCCCCGCCCGCAGCGCGGCGATCCCCTCGGCCACGTCGGCCGCCGAACGGTCGGCCTCCAGGCTCCTGGGCGCCACCGCGTGCACGAGGCCGCCGTAGTCCAGCTCGACCAGCGAACGCGGATGGAACTCCTCCAGCCACCGCCCGACGTCCACCAGGCCCTCGGTCAGCGGCCCCTCGCCGATGTGCTCCCGCAGCGTCCGCAGGGCCCGCGCCAGGCGCCGCCGCGCCTGGACCATCGGGGTGCGGTAGCGCAGCACGGGCGCGCTCGCGCCCTTACTCGGTGCATACTCGCGCTCTTCGTCCGAAAAGACCGTGAACCAGGTCACAGGGATGTGCCAAACACTGGTCAAGATCCAGGGCCGGGCATCGGGGTTGCGCTCCCGCCAGCGCGCGTAGTCCGCCTCCGCCTCCCGGCGCACCACCGCGGGCAGCAGCGCGTCCAGGACGGGCTCGGGGAACTGGCCCGCGAGGCCTTCGAGCGCCTGCCACCCGCGCAGCCGGGTCCGCCAGGGGCAGACGCACACCACGCCGTCCGCCTCCGCCACGAACGCCTCGCCGCTCTCGTGCACCGGCACCGCGACCGGCGGGACGGCCACCAAGTCGGCCAGCGCGCGCCGGAGTTCGTCCTGGGCGTCGGGAGTTCGTCCGCTCTCCGCGTAGCGCGTCCAGTGGCCGCGTTCGGGCTCGGGAAAGGCGGCAAGGGGCTCGTACACCCGCAGGTAGGACGCGTACGGAACGATCACAGAGGACACCACCGCCATGACCCGCATCGTCCCACGGGCGCCCGCCCGGGTCGTCCTCGCGGGGGTGATCCTCGGCACTGGGCCTGATCTACGGGCGCGTAGGACTTACCCTGCTCCCGAACCAGGCCCGCCCCACCCTCAGGCGGGCCGCCAACCGCCGCTTCGTACTTGGGAGTCACCACCGTGACCGATGTGACCGGAGCCGATGACGTACTGCACACCCTCTTCCGCTCCGACCAGGGCGGACATGAGCAGGTCGTGCTCTGCCAGGACCGAGCCACCGGGCTCAGGGCCGTCATCGCCATCCACTCCACCGCCCTGGGCCCCGCCCTGGGCGGAACGCGCTTCTACCCGTACGCCACCGAGGCCGAGGCCGTCGCCGACGCCCTCAACCTGTCGCGCGGCATGTCGTACAAGAACGCCATGGCCGGGCTCGACCACGGCGGCGGCAAGGCCGTGATCATCGGTGACCCCGAGACGATCAAGACGGAAGAGCTCCTGCTCGCCTACGGCCGGTGCGTGGCCTCGCTCGGCGGGCGCTACGTGACGGCCTGCGACGTCGGCACGTACGTCGCCGACATGGACGTCGTGGCGCGCACCTGCCAGTGGACCACCGGCCGCTCCCCCGAGAACGGCGGCGCGGGCGACTCGTCCGTGCTGACCGCCTACGGCGTCTTCCAGGGCATGCGGGCCTCGGCCCAGCACCTGTGGGGCGACCCGTCGCTGCGCGACCGCAAGGTCGGCGTCGCGGGCGTGGGCAAGGTCGGCCGGCACCTCGTCGGGCACCTGCTCGCGGACGGCGCCGAGGTCGTGATCACGGACGTGCGCGAGGAGTCGGTGCGCGCCCTCACCGAGCTGCACTCCGAGGTGGCGTTGGCGGTCGCCGCCGACACAGACGCGCTGATCCGTACCGCAGGGCTCGACATCTACGCGCCCTGCGCCCTCGGCGGCGCGCTCAGCGACGAGACCGTGCCGGTGCTCACCGCGAAGGTGGTGTGCGGCGCGGCCAACAACCAGCTCGCGCACCCCGGCGTGGAGAAGGACCTCGCGGACCGCTCGGTCCTGTACGCGCCCGACTACGTGGTGAACGCCGGCGGCGTGATCCAGGTCGCCGACGAGCTCCACGGCTTCGACTTCGACCGGTGCAAGGCCAAGGCGTCGAAGATCTTCGACACCACGCTGGCCATATTCGCTCGTGCGAAGGAAGACGGTATTCCGCCGGCTGCCGCGGCCGACCGGATCGCCGAGCAGCGCATGGCGGAGGCACGTCAACACTGAGCCTTCCCCGTGCCCGCCGGCCGCGCTGAGAGACAAGACTCACGCCGGTCGGCGGGTCGGGCGCCGAGAAGAGGTTAAAATCGCGGTTGACCAGCGAGGACAGCGTGCTTTGTTGGTTCTGCCAAGTGGCGCTTCATGCGGGCGGCGTACCGTATGGCCACGGAAGCAGGTACCGTTGAAGCTCTACGGACGCGGTCTCTCCACGGAGAGCCCGTTCCGGATCATGAACGCGTGTCAAGACTCTGGGGCCGTCGAGCCCCGTCACCGAGGGGGTCGAGCCATGGGGCGCGGCCGGGCAAAGGCCAAGCAGACGAAGGTCGCCCGCCAGCTGAAGTACAGCAGCGGCGGGACTGACCTGTCGCGTCTGGCCAACGAGCTGGGCGCATCTACTCCTCGCCCGACAGTGAGCCAACCGCCGAACGCGGAGCCACTGGAGGACGAGGAGGACGACGACCCGTACGCCCGCTATGCGGAGCTGTACGGGAATGACGACGAGGACGAGGACGAAGAGTCCGGCCCGTCGTCGCAGCGCCGCGGCGCTTGACTTCGCTGATCCCGCTTTCGCAGCACCGTAGGTTGTCGCTGCTCTGAGCACACCGACCCGGTCCGGGGCCTTCGCCCCTGACCGGGTTTCGTGCTGCCGTCGTATGCGTGCTGCCGTCGTGACGGTGGACAGAACCCGTCCGGGCCGCGCCCGGGAACCCCGGCGCGGCCCGGCATGTGCTGCTACTTGGCGTAGTCGCCGGTCAGCTCGGCGCCGTCGCGGTGGTCGCCCCGAGCCAGGATCTCGCCCGCGACCCAGGCGTCCACGCCCCGGTCGGCGAGGGTCTGGAGCGCCACGTCGACCGAGTCGGCCGGCACGACCGCCATCATGCCGACGCCCATGTTGAGCGTCTTCTCCAGTTCGAGCCGCGCCACGTCGCCCGCCTTGCCGACGAGGTCGAAGACCGCGCCCGGCGTCCAGGTCGAGCGGTCGACCGTGGCGTGCAGGTGGTCCGGGATGACCCGGGCCAGGTTGTTGGCAAGACCGCCGCCGGTGATGTGGCTGAAACCGTGCACCTCGGTGGTGCGGGTCAGGGCCAGGCAGTCCAGCGAGTAGATCTTGGTGGGCTCCAGCAGCTCCTCGCCGAGCGTGCGGCCGAACTCCTCGACGTGGCTTTCCAGGGTCATCCCGGCCCGGTCGAAGACCACGTGCCGGACGAGTGAGTACCCGTTCGAGTGAAGACCGGAGGACGCCATGGCGATGACCGCGTCGCCCTCGCGGATCCGGTCGGCGCCGAGCAGCTGGTCGTACTCGACGACACCCGTACCGGCGCCGGCGACATCGAAGTCGTCGGGGCCGAGCAGGCCCGGGTGCTCCGCCGTCTCGCCGCCGACCAGGGCGCAGCCGGCGAGCACACAGCCCTCGGCGATGCCCTTGACGATGGCCGCGACCCGCTCGGGATGGACCTTGCCCACACAGATGTAGTCGGTCATGAACAGCGGTTCGGCGCCGCAGACGACCAGGTCGTCGACGACCATGCCGACGAGGTCGTGGCCGATGGTGTCGTACACGCCCATCCTGCGGGCGAGGTCCACCTTCGTACCGACGCCGTCGGTGGCGGACGCGAGCAGCGGGCGCTCGTACCTCTTGAGGGCCGAGGCGTCGAAGAGTCCGGCGAATCCGCCGAGGCCGCCCAGGACCTCGGGGCGCTTGGTCTTCTTCACCCACTCCTTCATCAGCTCGACGGCGCGGTCGCCGGCCTCGATGTCGACGCCCGCGGCTGCGTAGCTGGCGCCAGTGCCCGTGTGCGGAGCACGCTGATCAAATTCGGCAGGCATGTGACGGGGAACCTTCGTGTCGTACTGCGGGGTTTTACGGGCGGCGCAGGGCGTCGGCGGCCGCGGTGGCGGCGGGGCCGGAGGCCAGCTCGGACTCCAGGAGCTGCTTGCCGAGCAGCTCGGGGTCGGGGAGCTCCATCGGGTACACGCCGTCGAAGCAGGCGCGGCACAGGTTGTCCTTGGGGATCGTCGTCGCTTCGATCATCGCGTCGGTCGAGATGTACGAGAGCGAGTCGGCGCCCAGGGACGTGCCGATCTCCTCGATGGTCATGCCGTTGGCGATCAGCTCCGCGCGGGTGGCGAAGTCGATGCCGAAGAAGCAGGGCCACTTCACCGGCGGCGACGAGATCCGGATGTGGACCTCGGCGGCGCCCGCCTCGCGGAGCATCTTGACCAGGGCGCGCTGGGTGTTGCCGCGGACGATCGAGTCGTCCACGACCACCAGGCGCTTGCCCCGGATGACCTCCTTCAGCGGGTTCAGCTTGAGCCGGATGCCGAGCTGGCGGATGGTCTGCGAGGGCTGGATGAACGTACGGCCGACGTAGGCGTTCTTGACCAGGCCCGAGCCGTACGGGATGCCACTGGCTTCGGCGTATCCGATCGCGGCGGGGGTGCCGGACTCCGGAGTCGCTATCACCAGGTCGGCCTCGACCGGCGCTTCCTTGGCGAGTTTGCGTCCCATCTCCACCCGGGAGAGGTAGACGTTGCGGCCCGCGATGTCGGTGTCGGGGCGCGCCAGGTAGACGTACTCGAAGACACAGCCCTTGGGCTTCGCATCTGCGAATCGAGAGGTACGCAGGCCGTTCTCGTCGATGGCGACGAGCTCGCCCGGCTCGATCTCGCGGACGAAGCTGGCGCCGCAGATGTCGAGAGCGGCGCTCTCGGACGCGACGACCCAGCCGCGCTCCAGGCGGCCGAGCACCAGCGGGCGGATGCCCTGCGGGTCACGGGCGCAGTACAGCGTCTGCTCGTCCATGAAGACCAGCGAGAAGGCGCCCTGGACCTGGGGGAGGACCTTGGCGGCCGCCTCCTCGACGGTCAGCGGCTTGCCGTCGTCGTCCGTCTGGCCCGCGAGCAGCGCGGTGACCAGGTCGGTGTCGTTGGTGGCGGCGACCTGGGTGGCCCGGCCGTTCTCCTTGGGCAGCTCGGCGACCATCTCCGCGAGCTGCGCGGTGTTCACCAGGTTGCCGTTGTGGCCGAGCGCGATCGAGCCGTGGGCGGTCGCCCGGAACGTCGGCTGCGCGTTCTCCCACACGGAGGCACCGGTGGTCGAGTAGCGGGCGTGACCGACCGCGATATGACCTTGCAGGGAACCGAGTGAGGTCTCGTCGAAGACCTGGGAGACAAGTCCCATGTCCTTGAAGACGAGGATCTGGGAGCCGTTGCTGACCGCGATGCCCGCGGATTCCTGGCCCCGATGTTGGAGGGCGTAGAGCCCGAAGTAAGTGAGCTTCGCGACCTCTTCACCCGGAGCCCAGACACCGAAGACGCCGCAAGCGTCCTGGGGGCCCTTCTCACCGGGGAGCAGGTCGTGGTTGAGTCGTCCGTCACCACGTGGCACGCCACCGAGTGTAGGCGAGATCGACCACTGGTCCGAATTGGGGATACGGACGAGTGCGGGTGGTGGCCCGATTCGTAGGATTCGCGCCTCCGGGCCCGGGGGTGGCCCTGGGTCGGCGCGCCGAGGTGTCCGCGCAGGTGGGCGCCGGTGCGGGTCCGGGGTGCGCGGGGTGCGGGCGGCCGTGCGGGTGGGGCCTCGGGGGTTCCGGGAGTGTGACGGAGTTCGCTCCGCACGCCGGGGTACGTGTGCGCTGCGTGAGCACGCCGGTGCGTTTGGGGGGTGCGGGCCGATCTTCGAGTGCGGGCCGCACGTGGCTGCTCGCGCAGTTCCCCGCGCCCCTGACTACTCGGCGCTGGCCCACACCGGCACCCTCAGCCCGTCATGGGGGTCCCCCCTGGCCTTTAAGGCCTTGGGGGAGTTTGAGGACGAGCGCGTTCAGCGCGAACGGGGTCTGGGGCGGAGCCCCAGGGGGCCCGGCTGCGCGCAGTTCCCCGCGCCCCTGGCGGGGTCGGTGCCGGCCCGCGTCAGCGGCCTCAGCCTGTCATGGGGGTCCCCCCTGGCCTTTAAGGCCTTGGGGGAGTTTGAGTACGAGCGCGTTCAGCGCGAACGGGGTCTGGGGCGGAGCCCCAGGGGGCCCGGCTGCGCGCAGTTCCCCGCGCCCCCGGCGGGGTCGGCGCCGGCCCGCATCAGCGGCCTCAGCCCGTCATGGGGGTCCCCCTGGCCCTTAAGGCCTTGGGGGAGTTTGAGGACGAGCGCGTTCAGCGCGAACGGGGTCTGGGGCGGAGCCCCAGGGGGCCCGGCTGCGCGCGAGTTTCCCGCAGCCCCGGTGGGCTCGTGCCGGCCCGGGTCACGCGAGGACCGGGAGGAACGGGGCCAGGTTCGCTCGTTCGCCGCTCGCGGCGACCCGGTCCCGCGCCTCCCCCCACGCCACCCGCCCCGCCGCGAGGCGGACCCACGTGAGCGGGTCGGTCTCGACGACGTTGGGCGGGGTGCCCCGGGTGTGCCGGGGCCCGGCCACGCACTGCACCACCGCGTACGGCGGGACCCGCACCTCGACCGACCCCCCCGGCGCCGCCACGGCCAGCGCGTCGGCCAGCAGACGGGTGCACGCCGCGAGCGCCTGGCGGTCGTAGGGGACGCCGAGTTGAGGCAGCGCGTCGTTCAAGTCGTCGGTGTGGACGACGAGTTCGACGACCCGGGTGATCAGGGCGTCACCGAAGCTCATCGCGCCGAACCGCGTCGACACGAGCCGCCCGTCCTCCGTGGCGGCGAAGAGCTCGGCGGCCCGGACGGCCCGCTCCTCGAAGAGCGCGTCGAGGTCGGCGACGGAGGCCGCCAACTCCCGTGTACCGTCGGCGATTTGAGCCGCCGCGCCCCGCGTGGCCGACGGCCAGTCGAGCAGCGCGAGCTCCTGCTTGAGCGGCGCGGGCCCGGCCAGACCCCGCTCAAGCGCGCCGAGCGCCATCGTGTGGTGGACGGCGAGCTCACGCACCGTCCAGTCGCCGAGCCGGGTCGGCCGGGCCAGCTGCTCGGGCGTGAGGGTCCGTACGGCGTCGCGTACGTGGGCGAACTGGGCGAGGACGGCGGCCCGGGTCTTCGCCGGGTCGTACCTGCGGGTGCGCTTCTTGGCCGGGGGCATGCGGGCGAGCCTACGCCGGACCCGGGTACCCCTTCAGGCCGTGCTCGACCTGCGCGAACGCCTGCTCGGTCCGCTCGACGGCATCGGCGGCGACCGAGAGCGCGGACTCCCCGGCGAGGATGCGCCGGTGGTGCTCGTTGATCAGCGCGTGGCGGGCCCCGGTGAGCTGGGCCGCGGCCACGGCGGCGAGCATCGCGTCCCCGCCCTCCTCCGCCAGGGCCTGGGCCAGCTCGCGCTCGGCGGCGAGGAAGGCGACCGAGGCGCGCTGGAACAGAACCGGCGTACTCACGACGAGATGGCGGGCCTGGAGCGCGCGGGGGTCGTCGTTCAGTCCGACGGAGGGGTCGCGCGCCTCGATCATCGCGAGGAACTGGCGGCGTACCGCGGCCACCGCCGACTCCCCCGGGGCGCGCTCGCGCACGGCCCGTACGACGTCGCCGACGTGGTTCATCATCGGCGCGATGACCAGGTCTTCCTTGGTGCCGAAGTAGTTGAAGACGGTCATCTTCGACACGTCGGCGGCGGCCGCGATCTCCGCCACCGAGACGTGGTCGAAACCGCGCTCGGTGAACAGATCCAGCGCGGTGCGCCAGATCCGCGTCCCGGTCTCCCGCTTCTTGCGTTCGCGCAGCCCCTCACCGTCCGTCATGGACATCACTGTACCAGGATGAAAATTGTTCCCGGATGAAAGATTGACTCGGTATATAAACTGCTTCATGGTGGTGCCCATGACCACCACCGAAGCCACCACCAAGACCACCCCGTCCCCCGCCGCCGCCCCGCGGATGACCCGGGCCCAGACCCTCATCGGCTTCATCGTCTGCGTCACCACGATCCTGCTGGCCGTGCTCGACATGAACATCGTCTCGGCGGCCACCGTCCCCATCGCCCGCGATCTGGACCCCGCCCACGGCGTCGACAAGATCCCCTGGCTGATCAGCGCCTTCGCACTCGCATCGGCCGCCGCGCTCCCCCTGTACGGCAAGCTCTGCGACAGCCTCGGCGCCAAGAAGGTCCTCGTCGCCTCCCTCGCCGTCTTCCTGCTCGGCTCCGCCCTGTGCGGCGCCGCCCAGTCCATGCCCGAACTGATCGCGGCCCGCGCCCTCCAGGGCCTCGGCGGCGGCGGGCTCATGAGCGTCACGATGGTGGTGCTCGCCCAGCTCGCACCCGTCGGCGGCAGCGGGGCGAGCGGGGCGGGCGGCATCGTCGGTGGGGTCGGCATGGCCGTCGGCCCCTGGATCGGCGGCACCCTCGCCGACCACGCGAACTGGCGCTGGATCTTCTACATCAACCTGCCGCTCGGCCTGGCCGCCCTGGTCGGCGCCGTCCTCGTACTGAAGCTCCCGGTCTCCCCCGTCCGCCACCGCGTCGACTACCTCGGCGCCGCACTCGCCGCCGCCTTCACCAGCACACTGCTCCTGGCGACCAGCTGGGGCGGCAAGCAGCACGCCTGGGACTCGCCGGAGATCATCGGCCTGCTCGTGGCCTGCGTCCTTGCGCTCGCCCTGTTCCTGCGCCGCCAGACCCGCGCCGCGGAGCCCGTCCTGCCGCTCTCGATGTTCAAGGTGCCCCAGCTGCGGTACGGCTTCGCGATCCAGGGCCTGGTCGGCGCCGCCATGATGGGCGCGCTCGTCTACGTCATGGTCTACCTCCAGACCGTGCGCGGCATCGAGCCCGCGGCGGCCGGGCTCTACCTGATCCCCATGGCTCTCGGCATGACCGCCGTCGGCCTGGGCGCCGGGCGGCTGGCCGAGCGGGGCCGGCGTACGAAGACCTTCGTGCTGACCGGCACGATCGCCTCCGCGCTTGGCCTCGCGACGCTCGCCACCCTGGACGCGTCCAGTTCGCTCTGGCTGGTCCGCGCCGCCCTGCTCCTCATGGGCTGCGGGTTCGGCCTGCTCATAGGCCAGCTCATCCCGTACGTCCAAGGGGCCGCCCCCGTCGGCCAGTTGGGCGTCGCCACCACCAGCATCCGGTTCTTCCAGACCCTGGGCAACGCGCTCGGCGCCGCCGTCTTCGGCACGCTGCTCAGCCGGGTCTACGAAGCGAAGGTGCCGGGCGGCTCGACCAGCGCCATCGCCCGGCTGACCGGCGCCGCCCGGGAGCGCGCGACCCACGGCTTCACCGGCGCGATGGACGTGGTCTTCCTCGTGGCGGCCGGCGTCATGGTGGCGGCCGCCGTGCTCGCCGCCCGGCTGCCCGACGACGTCCGGCCCGCCCCCGCCCCCGCCGACGAAGCCGCCGACGAGGCCGAACTGGTCGCCGCCTGAACGCACGTCGGCCCCGCCCCCTCAGCAGGGGTACGGGGCCGACGCGTTGACGCGTACTAGGCCAGGAGCGCCGGGATCGTCGCCTCGTGGGCCGCGCGCAGCTCATCGAGGCCGAGACCGAACTCGCCCTGCACCTCGACACTGTCGCCGTCCACGACACCGATCCGGGTGGCCGGGAGGCCGCGCGCGCCGCACATGTCGGTGAAGCGCAGCTCCTCCGAGCGCGGCACGGACACGACCGCGCGGCCGGCCGACTCGCTGAACAGGAACGTGAAGGCGTCGAGACCGTCCGGCACGACCAGACGCGCACCCTTGCCGCCCTTGAGGCAGGACTCGGTCACCGCCTGGATCAGACCGCCGTCGGACAGATCGTGCGCGGCGTCGATCATGCCGTCGCGCGACCCCGAGATGAGGATCTCGCCCAGCAGCTTCTCGCGGTCCAGGTCCACCTTGGGCGGCAGACCGCCGAGGTGGCCGTGGACGACCTCGGACCACGCCGAGCCGCCGAACTCCTCGCGGGTGTCACCGAGGAGGTAGAGCGGCTGGCCCTCCTCGGTGAAGGCCATCGGGGTGCGCCGGTTCACGTCGTCGATCACGCCGAGCACCGCGACGACGGGGGTCGGGTGGATGGCCGTCTCGCCGGTCTGGTTGTAGAGCGAGACGTTGCCGCCGGTCACCGGGGTGCCGAGCTGGAGGCAGCCGTCCGCGAGGCCGCGGGTTGCCTCGGCGAACTGCCACATCACGTCCGGGTCCTCGGGGGAGCCGAAGTTGAGGCAGTCCGAGATGGCGAGGGGCTTCGCGCCGGTGGCCGCCACGTTGCGGTAGGCCTCGGCGAGCGCGAGCTGGGCGCCGGTGTAGGGGTCGAGCTTGGCGTACCGGCCATTGCCGTCGGTCGCCATGGCCACGCCGAGGTTGGACTCCTCGTCGATGCGGACCATGCCGGCGTCCTCGGGCATCGCGAGCACCGTGTTGCCCTGCACGAAACGGTCGTACTGGTCGGTGATCCACGCCTTGGAGGCCTGGTTCGGGGAGGCCACCAGCTTCAGGAACCTGGTCCTTCAGCTCGGCACCGGAGCGCGGACGGGCCAGCTTGCCCGCGTCGTCGGCCTGGAGCGCGTCCTGCCAGGAGGGACGGGCGAAGGGCCGGTGGTAGACCGGGCCCTCGTGGGCCACCGTGCGCGGCGGCACGTCCACGATTCTCTCGCCGTGCCAGAAGATCTCCAGCTGGGAGCCCTCGGTCACCTCACCGATGACGGTGGCGATGACGTCCCACTTCTCGCAGATCTCCATGAAGCGCTCGACGTGCTGCGGCTCGACGACCGCGCACATGCGTTCCTGCGACTCGCTCATGAGGATTTCCTCGGGCGAGAGGGAGGAGTCGCGCAGCGGTACGGTGTCCAGCTCGACGCGCATGCCGCCGGAACCGGCGCTCGCCAGCTCCGAGGTCGCGCAGGACAGGCCCGCGCCACCGAGGTCCTGGATGCCCGCGACCAGCTTCTCCTTGAAGATCTCCAGGGTGCACTCGATGAGCAGCTTCTCCTGGAAGGGGTCGCCGACCTGGACGGCGGGGCGATTGGCTTGCGCCCCGCCGGGATGGGCAGCCTCGAAGGTCTCCGACGCGAGGACCGAAACGCCGCCGATGCCGTCGCCGCCCGTGCGGGCGCCGTACAGGATGACCTTGTTGCCGGGGCCCGAAGCCTGCGCCAGGTGGATGTCCTCGTGCTTCATCACGCCGATGCAGCCGGCGTTGACCAGCGGGTTGCCCTGGTAGCAGGCGTCGAAGACGACCTCGCCGCCGATGTTGGGCAGACCCAGGCAGTTGCCGTAGCCGCCGATGCCCGCGACGACGCCGGGCAGCACGCGCCGGGTGTCGGGGTGGTCGGCGGCGCCGAAGCGCAGCGGGTCCACGACCGCGACCGGGCGGGCGCCCATGGCGAGGATGTCGCGGACGATGCCGCCGACGCCGGTGGCCGCGCCCTGGTAGGGCTCGATATAGCTGGGGTGGTTGTGCGACTCGACCTTGAAGGTGACCGCGTACCCCTGGCCGACGTCGACGACGCCCGCGTTCTCGCCGATGCCGACCAGCATCGCGTCGTTGGCGGGGACCTTCTCGCCGAACTGCTTCAGGTGGACCTTGCTGCTCTTGTACGAGCAGTGCTCGGACCACATGACGGAGTACATGGCGAGCTCGGCGCCGGTCGGGCGGCGGCCCAGGATCTCCCGGATGCGGGCGTACTCGTCCTCCTTGAGGCCGAGCTCCTTCCAGGGCTGCTCGACGTCCGGGGTCTCGGCGGCGTGCAGAACAGTGTCGAGAGTCATCAGGCGTTGACCAGCTTCTTCAGGATCGAGGTGAAGAATCCGAGGCCGTCGGTACGGCCCGTACCGATCAGCGGCTCCACGGCGTGCTCGGGGTGCGGCATCAGGCCGACGACGTTGCCGGCGGCGTTGGTGATGCCGGCGATGTCACGCAGCGAGCCGTTCGGGTTGGTGTCCAGGTAGCGGAACGCGACCCGGCCCTCGGCCTCCAGCTCGTCGAGCGTGCGCTCGTCCGCGACGTACCGGCCGTCCATGTTCTTGAGCGGGACCTGGATCTCCTGCCCCGCCGTGTAGTCGGCGGTCCAGGCGGTCTCCGCGTTCTCCACCCGCAGCTTCTGCTCGCGGCAGATGAAGTGCAGGTGGTTGTTGCGGAGCATGGCGCCGGGCAGCAGGTGCGACTCGGTGAGGATCTGGAAACCGTTGCAGATGCCGAGGACCGGGAGGCCGGCCTTCGCCTGCTCGATGACCGTCTCCATCACCGGCGAGAACCGGGAGATGGCCCCGGCCCGCAGATAGTCCCCGTAACTGAACCCGCCGGCCAGGACGACCGCGTCGACCTGCTTGAGGTCCTTGTCGCGGTGCCAGAGCGAGACCGGCTCGGCGCCCGCGACGCGCACGGCCCGCAGACTGTCCCGGTCGTCCAGCGTGCCGGGGAAGGTGACGACGCCGATTCGAATGTTACGCAGGCCCGAAGGGCCTTCCGGCAGGGCGGCGGTGGGAGACGGGAGGGCGGTCACTCGGACTGCTCCTCGACCTTGACGGTGAAGTCCTCGATGACGGTGTTGGCGAGGAAGGTCTCGGCCATCTCGTGGATGCGGGCGAGGGCGGCCTCGTCGACCGGCCCCTCGACCTCGAGCTCGAAACGCTTTCCCTGACGTACGTCGCCGATCCCCTCGAAGCCGAGACGGGGCAGTGCGCGCTGCACCGCCTGTCCCTGCGGGTCGAGGATTTCCGGCTTGAGCATGACGTCGACTACGACGCGTGCCACTGGCACTCCCGGTGTGGTGTGGTGCGAAGGCGGTTCCCTCAGAGTACCCGTCCAGAAAATCTACGCGGGTAGATATGATCGGACCCCGATCACGTTCCGGTTTCGGCGACGACAACACGTGGGAAAAATCCCGAGAAAAAGTCTCCGAAGTCATTGCGTGGAGACACGCTGATGCAATTGGCTGGGCTTCACCTTGCAATGGGTGTCGCTGTACAAAGGAATCCCAGCGAAAACGACATTGCTCCATAACAGCCGGAAGGCCGGTATCGCCGCACGTCAGGTACGTGCGAGCGGCGAGACCGTAGGAAGGATCCGATATCCGTGGCTCAGCGCGTAGTGGTCACACTCTCCGATGACATGGACGGCGGAGAAGCGGCGGAAACAGTCACGTTCGGCCTGGACGGAAAGGTCTACGAGATCGATCTCAATCCCGCCAATGCAAAGAAACTGCGCAAGGCGCTCGCGCCTTACGTACTGGCGGGCCGCAAGCAGTCGAAGTCCGGGAAGACCTACCGGCACACCGCGGTCGCCCCCGACCCGGCGGCGGTCCGCGCCTGGGCGCGCTCGCACAAGATGGACGTCCCGGCCAGGGGCCGGATCCCGAAGAAGGTCTACGAGGCGTTCGCCGAGGCGAGCTGACACAGGCTGACACCCCCTGTCCGGGGTGGCCCTGCGGCCGCCCCGGACACCGGAGTTGCACACTCCCCCTGCTGATCAGCTAGAGTCTGGAACACGCCGAGGGGCAAGGCCGAAAGGCCCGGTCCACCGGAGCGTGCGGGTGTAGTTCAGTAGTAGAACACCCCCCTTCCAGGGGGGAGGCGCAGTGTGCAATTCCTGTCACCCGCTCTGCATTGCCTGCCGACGGCCCTTGTGGATCAGGTAGAGTAGTGCTCGCGCCGCCCAGTGAAAGCTGGTCGGAGGCATGCGGACGTGGCTCAGTTGGTAGAGCATCACCTTGCCAAGGTGAGGGTCGCGAGTTCGAATCTCGTCGTCCGCTCAGGAAGCACGTGAGGCCCCGGTTCAATGAACCGGGGCCTTCGTCGTGTGCGTCGCGCGCGCGGACGACGCTGACATTTGTCATGCGCGGCGATGACAGCGCGCACTGCCGCGGCCCCGCCGGCGCGGAACGCTGAACTCATGGCAGGCAGAGCAGGTACAGCAAGTACAGCAGACGCAGCAGATGTGATCGAGGTCGAGGAGCTGCGGCGCACCTACGCCGGCGGTTTCGAGGCCGTCGCCGGGATCTCCTTCTCCGTGGCGCGCGGTGAACTCTTCGCGCTGCTCGGCACCAACGGCGCGGGCAAGACCTCCACCGTCGAACTCCTCGAAGGCCTCGCCCCGCCGAGCGGCGGCCGCGTGCGGGTGCTCGGCCACGACCCGTACACCGAACGGGCCGCCGTGCGCCCCCGTACCGGTGTGATGCTCCAGGAGGGCGGCTTCCCCGCCGAACTCACCGTCGCCGAGACCCTGCGCATGTGGGCGGGGTGCACCAGCGGCGCCCGGCCGGTCGCCGACGCGCTCGAACTCGTGGGCCTCGGCGGGCGCTCGGGCGTCCGGGTCAAACAGCTCTCCGGAGGCGAGAAGCGCCGGCTCGATCTGGCGCTCGCGCTGCTCGCACGGCCCGAAGTGCTCTTCCTGGACGAGCCGACCACCGGTCTCGACGTCGAAGGGCGGCGCGCCACCTGGGAGTTGGTACGGGCGCTGCGCGACGGCGGCACCACCGTGCTCCTGACCACCCACTACCTGGAGGAGGCCGAGGCGCTTGCCGACCGCCTCGCGATCCTGCACGAGGGGCACATCGCGGCGAGCGGGCGGGGCGGGGACGTGGTCGCGGCCCAGCCCTCGCACCTCTCCTTCGACCTGCCCGACGGCTACCACCTGGGCGACCTGCCGCCGCTCGGCCGGCTCGGCGTCACCAGCCACGAGACGGCGGGCCGCACCGTGCGGCTGAAGACCCAGACCCTCCAACTCGCGGCCACCGAGCTGCTGGTGTGGGCCCGGGACAGCGGCGTCGAGCTGCGGGGGCTCGATGTGCGCTCGGCCTCGCTCGAAGAGGCGTTCTTGAAGATCGCGCAGGACCGGCGCGGAGCGAAGGAGACCGTTCGATGAGCACGATCCTTAACGCGGTGGGCAGCCCGGCACGGGCGAAGGAGCGGACGTTTCTCACCACGGCGGACCGCATGAAGGCGCTGGGGCGCGCCGAACTCACCCTGCTCCGCCGCAACAAGGCCGCCCTGTTCACCGTCCTCGTCCTGCCCGCCATGCTCACGTACACGATGCGCTGGACCGTGGCGGGCATCGACCTGAAGCGGACCGGCCTCACCGTGGGCACCGTGCTGCTGCCGGGCTCGGTCGGCTATGTGCTGCTGTTCGCGGTGTATTCGACGCTGGTCGGCGTCTATGTCGTACGGCGTGAAGAGCTCGTCCTGAAGCGGCTGCGGACCGGGGAGCTGCGGGACTGGGAGATCCTGGCCGGCGCGGCGCTGCCCTCGGTGCTCATCGGGCTCGCCCAGTCCGTACTGCTCGCGGCGGGCTGTGCGGCGCTGCTGCACGTGTCCGTGTCCGGCACGGCGTGGCTCGCGGTCGTCGGGCTGCTGCTCGGCATGGGTCTGATGGGCGCGCTCGCCGCGGCGACCGCCGCGTTCACCAGGACCGCCGAGGGCGCGCAGATCGCGGTCATGCCGCTGATGTTCCTGTCGATCGGGGGCTCCGGCATGATCGTGCCGCTGGACGTCCTGCCCGACCGGATCGCCGCCGTGTGCCAGATGCTGCCGCTGTCCCCGGTCATGGGTCTGATCAGGGGCGGCCTGACCGGCGGGGCGGGGGTGGGCGAGGTACTGCGAGACCTGCTCCTCATGGTTGTGTGGACGCTCATAGCGGTGCTGGTCGCGCGGGGGCGCTTCCGCTGGGAGCCGCGGCGCTGAGAAGGGGGGACCGGAGTGTTCGGCCGGATACGGGGATGGCACCAGCGGCACTGGGGGGACCGCAGCCGGGTGGAGCGGGTCGAGTTCCAGAGCCGGCTGCTCTGGTCGGGCGCGACGTGGATCTTCTACCTCAGCTGGGAGGTGCCGTTCGTGCTCCATGGCCTGCGGCACGGGCCCCTGCCGCTCACCCTGGGGGTCGCGGCGCTCGCCCTCGGCGCGGTCCAGGCCCACCAGGGCATCCGGGCCCAGCGCGGCGCACTCGACCATTACCTGGGGCGTGGGGCCGCACCACACCGCCCCCTACGGGTCTCCCTCGCGCTGTGTCTGGCCTCGCTCGCCCTGGCCGCCGGGCTGTACGCGGCGCACGGCCTCCAGGACACCGACGTCGTCCTGGTCGTGGTCTACCTCGTGCTGCCGTTCGGGATGACATACAGCCTGCTCACCAGCCCGCGGGCGTTCCTCGGCCGGTTCGCGCTGCTCACCGCTCCGGCCGTGGGGGTGTTCGCGGTGGCCGGGGTGACGGGCGCACGCCTGCTCGCCCTCGCCCTCGCCGTCGCCCTGTCCGGCCCGTGGATCCTGCTGATGGCACGCTGCGGGGCCTGGACGCTGTCGGTGATGTGGGAGTCCGACCGGGCCCGCGAGACCGAGGCGCGACTCGCCGTCGCCGAGGAGCGGCTGCGGTTCGGGCGCGACCTGCACGACGTGCTGGGCCGCAACCTCGCCGTCATCGCGCTCAAGGCCGAGCTGGCCGTCCAGCTCGCCCAGCGCGGCAGGCCCGAGGCGGTGGCGCAGATGGTGGAGGTGCAGCGCATCGCCCAGGAATCGCAGAGAGAGGTACGGGAAGTGGTACGCGGCTATCGCGAGGCGGACCTGGGCGTGGAGATCGAGGGGGCGCGTGGTGTCCTCGCGGCGGCCGGGATCGGCTGCCGGTACAGCGGGCCCGCCGACGGCCTGGCCGTCGAGGCGCAGTCGGCGCTCGGCTGGGTGGTGCGCGAGGCCACCACCAATGTGCTGCGCCACGGGGACGCGCGCAGCGTGGCCATCACCCTCGCGCTCGCCGAGCACACCGCGACGCTGGTCGTCGAGAACGACGGCGTGCCCGAGCGGCCGGCCGGGACGCCCGGCTCGGGCCTCGCGGGACTCCGCGAGCGGCTGGCCGCGCTCGGCGGCACCCTGGAGGCCGGACCGGCAGGCCAGGGCATGTTCCGGCTGACCGCGGAGGTGCCGCGATGAGCCGCGTGCGGGTGCTGCTCGCCGACGACGAGCATCTGATCCGGGGCGCGCTCGCCGCGCTGCTCGGCCTCGAGGACGACCTGGAGGTGATCGCCGAGGCCGCGTCGGGGCCCGAGGCCCTGGCGATGGCCCGCGCCCACCGGCCCGATGTGGCCGTCCTGGATCTGGAGATGCCGGGCGCGGACGGTGTGACAGTGGCCACAAACCTGCGCGCCGAACTGCCGTCCTGCCGGACCATGATCGTGACCAGTCACGGCCGCCCCGGCCACCTCAAACGGGCCCTGTCGGCGGGGGTGCGGGGGTTTGTGCCGAAGACGGTGAGCGCCCAGCGCCTGGCCGAGATCATCCGGTCCGTCCACGCCGGAAACCGTTATGTGGACCCGGAGTTGGCGGCCGACGCGATCTCCGCCGGGGACTCCCCGCTGACCGCGCGGGAGGCCGAGGTGCTGGGTCTCGCGGCCGACGGGGCGCCCGTCGCGGAGATCGCCCGGCGGGCCGCGCTGTCGCAGGGAACCGTGCGCAACTACCTCTCGTCGGCCGCCGCGAAGCTGGGCGCCGAGAACCGTCATGCGGCGGTGCGTCTCGCCCGCGAGCGCGGTTGGGTATAGTGGTCTCCGCGCCACGGCGCATGCGAACGTAGCTCAGCTGGTAGAGCACCACCTTGCCAAGGTGGATGTCGCGAGTTCGAACCTCGTCGTTCGCTCAGGAAAAGAAGCCCCCGGCCCAGCGGCCGGGGGCTTCTTCGTGCTCACGCCCAGCTGGTGCCGGTGAGCTGCTCGTACGCCTCGACGTACTTGGCGCGCGTCGCGTCCACGACCTCCTGGGGCAGCGGGGGCGGCGGCTGCTCGCTCGCGCGGTCCCAGCCGGAGGCCGGCGAGGTCAGCCAGTCGCGGACGTACTGCTTGTCGTACGAGGGCTGGTCGCGGCCCGGCTGCCAGGTGGCGGCGGGCCAGAAGCGCGAGGAGTCCGGGGTGAGGACTTCGTCGGCGATGACGAGTTCGTCGCCCGCGAAGCCGAACTCGAACTTGGTGTCCGCGAGGATGATGCCCCGCTCACGCGCGACGTCGCGCGCCCGGCTGTAGACGGCGAGGGTGGTCTGGCGCAGCTGAGCGGCGGTCTCCGCGCCGACCTGGCGGGCCACCTCCTCGTAGCTGACGTTCTCGTCGTGGTCCCCGACGGCCGCCTTGGTGGCCGGGGTGAAGATCGGCGCGGGCAGCTCGGAGCCGTTGTCCAGGCCCTCGGGCAGCGCGAGGCCGCACACCGTACGGGCGGCGCGGTACTCGACGAGGCCCGACCCCGCGAGATAGCCACGGGCCACGCACTCCACCGGGACCATCGCCAGCGACTTGCACACCAGGGTGCGGCCCGCCCAGTCGGCGGGGGCGCCGGCCGGGACCTCGCTGGAGATCACATGGTGCGGGACGAGGTCGGCGATCAGGTCGAACCACCACAGCGAGAGCCGGGTCAGCACCCGGCCCTTGTCGGGGATCTCGGTGGGCAGCACCCAGTCGTACGCGGACATCCGGTCGCTGGCGACCATGACCAGGTCGCCGGCCTCGTTCTGATAGAGGTCACGCACCTTGCCCGTGTGCAGGTGGGTGAGGCCCGGAACCTGAAGCGGCTCGGGCTTTTCTACGAATCCGGACACGGTTCCTCCGCGTAGGTTGATCCAGGAACGGTCCGATTCTCTCCCATGAGGGCGGGTCGCCTGGTCACCGGGTCGGGGAGCGCGGCGGGGGGCGACCGTGCGGGGGCGCCCGGCTCAGTCCCGCTTGCAGATGCGGTCGAGCAGGTTGGCCGTGGCGCGCTGGATACGGGGGTCCACATGTCCGGGCCGGTCGAGCGCGGGCGACCAGGCGAAGGTGCCCGAGGCGAAGACGAGCGCGCCCGAGGGCGCCCGGTACAGGGACGTCTCCTGGTGGCGGGTGTGCTGCTCGCTGTCCTGGTAGGGGGAGTGGGCGAGCAGGATGCGGTCCTGGTGCTCGGGCAGGGCGGTGCGCGGATAGTAGCGGTCCGCCTCGCCCGCGACCAGGCCCTCGATCTCGTCGCCGTCACCCGCGCCGGTCGCCTCCCACAGCCAGTGACGCGCGTTGCGTACGACCAGGGGGTGCGGCTCGGGGACGCGGCCGGCGTACTGGATGCCGAGCAGCTGCTGCTCGGGCCTCGCGACCTCGCGCCACAGGGCGGGGCGGCCGGGCCCGCGCCGTTTTCGGCAGGTCAGCAGGCGGTCCGGCACGCCGGACGGCGAAGGGCCCAACTCCACTTGCCAGTAGAGGGTGTTGGCGGAGAGGAAGACGAGCGAGGTGCCGCCGTCGCGGGCCAGCTCGACGGCGCGGCGCATGGGGGCCGACCAGTACTCGTCGTGGCCCGGGAAGACCAGGCCCCGGTAGCGGGTGGTGTCGACCCGGCCCGCGTGCAGGTCGCGGGCGTCGGCGTAGGCGAGGTCGTAGCCGTAGCGCTCGGCCCAGCGGATGAAGTCGTAGGCGTGGCCGACGTGCAGGGGCAGACCCGCGCCCGCGTACGGCCGGTCGAAGGAGACGGTGATCGCCGCGTCCTCCTCGCCGAGCAGCCGGCCCTCCTCGTCCCAGGCGTGGTAGAGGCTGGCGCCGGTGCGGCCGTCCTCGGGATAGAGGTTGTACGCCTGCCAGGTGATGTCGGGCAGCAGCAGGAGCAGATCGGCGGGGTGGTCGTCGCGGACGGTGAACGGGATGTGCGAGCGGTAGCCGTCGGCGGTGGTCAGCACGGCGACGTGGGCGCCGATCGAGGCGTGCGCGGGGACCTGGTAGCGCCAGGACTGCCACCAGTGGTGGCACGAGACGGTCCGGTCGGCGGTCAGCGGGGGCGGCTGGACGATGCCGGAGAGGCGGGGGCTGGTGGCGATCTTGGCCGCGCCGTCGCCGCCGTAGTGGCCGATCCGGTAGACGTCGACGGTGAACTGCTGGGGCGGGTCCACCGTGATGTGGAAGTCGATGGCCTCGCCGGGCGCGACGGCCCCGCTGGAGGCGAACCCCTTGATCTGCCGGCGTACGTCGTCGGCGGTGCGGGGGCCGGGGACGCGGGGGGCGCGTTTGGTTTGACTGGTGCCGCTGGTGCCGCTGGTGCCGCTGGTGCCGTGCTGGACCGCGGCGTGGTCGACGTACCAGGGCACCACGTGTCCGGTGTCGTCGAAGTACGTCTCGCTGCCGCGCAACCAGGGCAGCGGGCCCTGCCCGAAGGGGTCCGAGACGGCGTGTGCGAGGGCACCCGATTCCCAGCGCCGGATGTGCTCCGACCGTTCCACCCCCATGCCGCTTCCCTCCCTCGTTCCCGCGACCTCGTTCCCGCGACGCCGGTGATGCGGGCGTGGTGTGCCGCCGTCTGTCAGCTATCGGTCCCCAGCACATCACATAACGCACGCGGTCCGTCACCGTTCGTCGCGAATTGACGTGAAGGGGAACGTTGCATTCCGGGTACCCCCGGACGAACCCGACGCCGGGGGCCCGGCGTTGAGGCCCGGGTTATGCCGTCCCGGGGCGCCTTCCGGGTGCGGGGCGGTGGAGGTGGGTGCGGTTCGGATGTGGCGTAGGTGCGGCCCGGATGTGGCTGGGCGCGCAGTTCCCCGCGCCCCTGGCAGGGTCGGCGCGGGCTCACGTGGGCAACCCGGGGCAGGGCTCATGCCGGCCCAGCCAGGCAACCTCAGCCCGTCATGGGGGTCCCCTGGCCCTTAAAGGCCTTGGGGGAGATTGAGGACGAGCGCGTTTAGCGCGAACGGGGGCTGGGGCGGAGCCCCGGGGGTTGGGGGGTGGCCGGGTCAGACCAGGCGGATCGGTTTTTCGGGGCGGATACCCAGCGCGGCCAACCAGCCCCGCAGGGCCCCCGCATCGCCGTCCTCGATCAACGTCAGAACCGGCGCGGCCAGATCCGAACGGCGCACCTCGTCGACAAGGAGGGACGGCCCATCGAGCCAGTCCAGCCCCGGCACCGCACCCCCCGTGTCGATCGCCGCACAGCACACCATCGCCGTGACATGGTCGGCCAGCAACTCCCGCCCCGTGCGCGGCGGTTGGAGCGGAAAGAGCGGCACCTCGTCGCAGGACCGGGCCTCGGGGCCCGGCGCGGGCGGCACGATCGCGGCCTCCTCGCCGGCCACCTCCGCCGCGATACCCGCCGCCAGCCGGTCGGCGGCCTCGTCCCCCGGCGTGGCCAGGTGGTCGATGACACGGGCGAGCGTGGGCGCCCCGGGCCGCGTGCCGTGCCGCTCGCCGAACCCGTCGAGCACCCGGTGCAGCCGGGCCGCCTCGGTACGCCACTTGCGGTCGACGACCTCCTCCGGATACGCCGCCCAGTCCACCGGCGCCCAGTCGGGACCGGTCTCGGCGGGACCGCCGTGGAACAGCCGGGCGGCGAGCAGCGAGGCCGCCTCGTCGGCGATGCCCGGCTCCTCCAGGAGGTCACAGGCCGGCCGCTCGCCGAGCCGGGAGGCGAACCCCTCGGCCAGCCGGTCGCGCCGGGACAGCTCGGTCAGCGCCGAGACCACCCCCGCGTCGAGCCGCGAGGGCCAGCGGCCCATCCGCCAGGCGGGCAGCGCGACCCGGGTCAGCAGCCGGTCCCAGCCCGCGTAGGCGAGACCGACCTGCTCCTGGGCGACGATCCGTACCCCGTAGTCCACCGCCTGCGCGCGCTCGGACGCCGCAGCGGCGACCCCGCGCTCCATCTCCCCGGCGTGCGCCCGGCACCCGCGCAGGAGCACCCGGGCGATCCGGCCGGTGCAGCCGAGCGCGAACCGCCGCACCGGGCCGAGGCCGGGCTTGGTGGCGACACCGACCGCCGCGTCCAGACCCCGTACGAAGCGCCGCGCCGCGGCTATGTCGGGCTGCGCGGACGGCCCCGTACCGGCGACGACGGGCGCGAGGATGGCGCGCAGCTCGCCTACCCGCATCCACCACATGAAGGGCGAGCCGATGACCAGGACCGGCGCGACGGACGCCCGCCGGGCGCGGGCCTCGGCGCCGCCCCGTATGAGGCGGGCGGACAGCGCCTCGCGCCCGGCCGCGCGGTGCGCCGGATGCGTACGGTCCTCGAGCCAGCTGTCGCAGTCCGGGGTGAGGGCTATCGCGGAGGGCGGGGGCACATCGAGCCGTTCCGCCAGGTCTCTGACCAGGCGGTACAGATCCGGGGCGGCCGATTCCGCGAGGTCGACCGTCGGCGACAGGGCCGGCCTCGCCCGTACGACCACGGCCGCCACGGCCGCCGCGATCAGCAGCGCGGTCAGCGCGACGGCGATGACCGCCCAGCGCGCGGTTTCCCAGCCAGGCCCGTCGACACGGCCCTGCGCGACGGCCACGGACAGCACGACGGCGACGGCCGCCGGCACCAGGGCCACGGCCAGCGCCCTGCTGCGGACCCGCAGCACGGCGAGAGCCCGCGAACGCGCGTGCTGCGCGCCCGCCTCACCACTCATCCCGGTACCGGACACGACCGGACTTCACCCCCTCTGCCCTGCGGCGGCGTTGCTCATGCCCCCACTGTGGCACCCGCCACTGACATCGCAATGCCGGTGGGCCAAGTGCCGGAACGCCTGCGCCGCACCCTAGTTGGGCCTTCCACAGGAGTCATCCGGATGGGCCACCCGTCACTCGATGGAATGGCTTTGGGCAAAGGTGCGGTTGTTCCGGGCCGGGCCGTCCAGGCGTCCGGGGGCGCCGCCGCCCCACGCCGCGGGGCCCCGGCGCGATACCGGGGCCCCACGCATGTGGCGCGTACGTGGCGCTGAGATGGCGAAGTTCAGCCGTGTGCGCCGGCCGCCTTGCGGGCGATGTCGGTGCGGTGCTGCGAGCCGTCGAGCCGGATCCGGCCGACCGCCGCGTACGCCCGCTCCCGGGCCTGCGTCAGGTCCGCGCCGGTCGCGGTGACCGACAGGACCCGGCCGCCCGCGCTCACGACCGCGTCGCCGTCCCGCCGGGTCCCGGCATGCAGAACGTACGCCGTGGGCTCATCCTGCGCGGCGACCTCGGCAAGCCCCTCGATGGGGTCACCGGTGCGGGGCGCGGCGGGGTAGTCGCGCGCGGCGATGACCACGGTCACCGCCGCGTCGTCGCGCCAGGCCAGCGGGGGCTGCGCGTCGAGGGTGCCGTTGGCCGAGTGGAGCAGGACACCCGCGAGCGGCGTCCTGAGACGGGCGAGCACGACCTGCGTCTCGGGGTCGCCGAAGCGCGCGTTGAACTCGATGACCCGTACCCCGCGCGACGTGATCGCCAGGCCCGCGTACAGCAGACCGGAGAACGGCGTGCCGCGACGGCGCAGTTCGTCGACGGTCGGCTGGAGCACGCTCGCCATGACCTCGTCGACGAGCTTGGGGTCGGCCCAAGGAAGCGGTGAATAGGCGCCCATGCCACCGGTGTTGGGGCCCTCGTCGCCGTCGAGCGCGCGCTTGAAGTCCTGCGCGGGCTGGAGCGGCAGGACGGTGACGCCGTCGGTGATCGCGAAGAGCGAGACCTCGGGGCCGTCGAGGAATTCCTCGATGACGACGCGCTCGCAGGCCAGCGCGTGCTCGCGGGCGGCGGCGAGGTCGTCGGTCACCACGACGCCCTTGCCGGCGGCGAGGCCGTCGTCCTTCACCACGTACGGAGCGCCGAACGCGTCGAGCGCGTGGTCGATCTCCTCGGGAGTGGTGCAGAGGTAGGAGCGGGCGGTCGGCACGTTGGCGGCCGCCATGACGTCCTTGGCGAAGGCCTTGGAGCCCTCAAGCCGCGCGGCCTCACGCGAGGGACCGAAGCAGGGGATGCCCTCGGCCCGTACGGCGTCGGCGACCCCGGCGACGAGCGGGGCCTCGGGCCCGACCACGACCAGCTCGCTGCCGAGCGCGACGGCGAGGCGGGCGACCGCGTCCCCGTCCAGCTGGTCCACGGGGTGGAGTTCGGCGACCTCCGCGATCCCGGCGTTGCCGGGGGCGCAGTGCAGCGCCGTCACGTCGGGGTCGAGGGACAGGGAACGGCACAGGGCGTGCTCGCGGGCACCGCCGCCGATGACAAGGACCTTCACGGCAGTCAGCCTAGCCGTCGGGCCGGCGTGGTCTTTGTGCGGGCCGCCGAGCGGACGCCTACCCCTCGTTCGTATATTCCTCCACCACGGTGGCCCCGAGCTCGCGCACGATCAGGTCGTGGCCGGAGAGCGCGGTGTCCACCAGATCCGGATCGTCGTCCTCCGGAACGTCGTCCTCCAGCCGGACCGGGGGTGGCGGGGGCTCCTCGTGGCCGCCGGGAGCGGAGGCGTGCGCCTGCTGCTGCCGCCCGTGCGGGGACGGCGCCTGGGCCTGCCGGTCCTGCGGGGACGACGCCGACCGTGCCCCGGCGCCGGCGGCGTCCGGACCCTGGGATCCCGGGGAGCCCTGGGGCCGGGTGGGCTGGGCGGAGGGCTGGGCCGGCTGATACTGCGGGGGCGCGGGCGGGGCCGGGGGCCGAGGTCCGCCGCCCCCGAAGTTGGGCGCGGCAGCCGGGGGCTGGGTGCCGCCCGAGGGGTCGATGATCGCCTCGACCTTCCACTGCACCCCGAACCGCTCGGAGAGCACACTGCGCAGCACGTCCTCGCTGCCGCTGCTCGCGAAGTTGTCCCGGGCGCCGGCGTTGATGAAGCCGAGCTGGACGGTGGTGCCGTCGAACCCCGCCACCTGCGCGTTCTGACTGAGCAGGATCCAGGTGAAGCGCCGCTTGTTCTTGACGGCCTCCAGGATGTCCGGCCACATGGCGCGCACCTGCTGGGCGTTGCCCTGACCGGTGGCGGTGGGGGCGGAGGGGGCGGGCCCGGGGGCGGGGGGTGCGGAGGGTGCGGCGCCGGACGGGGCCGAGGGCCAGGCACCGGAACCCGCACCGGAACCCGCGCCGGGGCCGGAGCTCGTGCCGGGGGCGGTCGCACCCGGCCAGGCGCCGGGACGCTGGCCGCCGCTGCCCTGCCCGGGCGCCGCGGCGGAGGGCCAGGCACCGGCGGCGGGCCCGGCCGGGGGCTGAGCGGGCTGGGCAGCCGGGGGCTGAGCGGGTTGGGGTCGGCCGGACGACTGCGGAGACGTCTGAGACGTCTGAGACGTCTGAGGTGACTGAGGTGACTGAGGTGCCGGCGGAGGCGTCTGGGGCGCGGGCGGAACCGGGGAAGCGGCCTGGGCGGGTCCGCCCGGCGCCGAGGCGCTTCCCGCACCCGTGCCCGTGCCCGCTCCCGCACCCCGCACCGCGGCCCGGGCGGCCTCGGGCCCGCCGATCCCATCCGGCGCACCCGTTCCGGCGGGGCCGGTGGGACCGGTGGGTCCGGTGGGTCCGGTGGGTCCGGTGGGTCCGGTGGGACCAACCTGGTGCTGCGGCGCGTGCGCCTCGGGCCCCGGCACGTACCCCAGAGCGGGGCCGCCGCCGGGCACCGCCTGGAACTGGACGGCACCCCGCTCGAGGCGATCGAGCCGGGCCTGGAGCGAGCGCTCGTCGTCGTAGGCGGCGGGCAGCAGCACCCGCGCGCAGATCAATTCGAGCTGGAGCCGGGGCGAGGTGGCACCACGCATCTCGGTGAGCCCGGTGTTGACGAGGTCGGCGGCCCGGCTCAGCTCGGCCGCGCCGAACACGGAGGCCTGCGCCGTCATCCGCTCGACGACGTCGGCCGGAGCGTCGATGAGCCCCTTCTCCCCCGCGTCCGGGACGGCGGCGAGGATCACCAGGTCCCGCAGCCGCTCCAGAAGGTCGGCGACGAAGCGGCGCGGATCGTTGCCGCCCTCGATGACGCGGTCGACGATCTCGAAGGCGGCGGCGCCGTCGCCCGCCGCGAAGGCGTCGACCACCGAGTCGAGCAGGGAGGTGTCGGTGTAGCCGAGCAGGGCGGTGGCCATGGCGTACGTCACACCATCGTCGGCGGCTCCCGCGAGCAGCTGGTCCATGACGGACATCGAGTCACGCACGGATCCGGCGCCGGCGCGCACCACGAGCGGCAGCACGCCGTCCTCGACGGGGATGCCCTCGCGCCCGCAGACCTCCCCCAGGTACTCCCGCAGGGTGCCGGGCGGCACCAGACGGAAGGGGTAGTGGTGCGTGCGCGACCGGATCGTCCCGATGACCTTCTCGGGCTCGGTGGTGGCGAAGATGAACTTCAGGTGCTCCGGCGGCTCCTCGACGACCTTCAGCAGGGCGTTGAAGCCGGCCGAGGTCACCATGTGGGCCTCGTCGATGATGTAGATCTTGTACCGGCTCGACGCGGGCCCGAAGAAGGCCTTCTCGCGCAGCTCACGGGCGTCGTCCACGCCACCGTGCGAAGCCGCGTCGATCTCGATCACGTCGATGGACCCGGGCCCGGTGCGCGCGAGGTCCTGGCAGGACTGGCACTCCCCGCAGGGCGTGGGCGTGGGCCCCTGCTCGCAGTTCAGACAGCGGGCCAGGATGCGGGCGCTGGTCGTCTTGCCACAGCCCCGCGGCCCGCTGAACAGGTACGCGTGGTTGACCCGGTTGTTCCGCAGCGCCTGCTGCAACGGGTCAGTGACATGCTCCTGCCCGATGACCTCGGCGAACGACTCGGGGCGGTAGCGGCGGTACAGCGCAAGGGACGACACGCATACGAGGTTATCGGGGCCCACTGACAACCGGACCCGCCGACGGATCCTCCGCGGCCCGAGGCCGGACGAAAGGGCGCCCACGCAGGGGGATCGAACCGCACCCCACGGAAAAATCAGGCGCCCCCCACGCACCCGCCAGAGCCAACCTACCCTTGCTGCCTTCCGGCCCTGGGGGAGTTCAGTCAGATAGCGCCACGTGAGGGGCTGCGCACAGAGTACCCGATCCCCGAGGAGGGAACGAGTTCGCGAGCACCCCTCAACGTCTTGTATTGTTTGCGGCGGAGGATTCGCCTAGTGGCCTAGGGCGCACGCTTGGAAAGCGTGTTGGGGGCAACCCCTCACGAGTTCGAATCTCGTATCCTCCGCCAGTGCCTCACCGGGCACGATGTCGAAGGGCCCCACCGCTTGCGGTGGGGCCCTTCGACGTTCGTGGTCTCAGTTTTGGTCTCAGTTGTGCGGGAGCGGACAGCCGCGTACCTCCACAGGCATCGGCTTCCCTCTGCCGCGGCCCGGTCACGAGGTCGTCGATCGCACCAGGACCGAGACCTCCTGCGCGGCCAGCTCGAGACTCTGCGGCCCCCTGTATGGCCTCACCGGCCCAGTCAGCTCCTTGAACCGGCCAGGAGAAGGGTGGACCGCGGCCTCAGTGTCAGCGGGACAAAATAGGATGCCCAGCGGAAGCTCCACGGCCCTGAGATCGCAACCGGACACGAGCAAGGACACCCCCAACTGATGGCAGTGACCCAGCAGGAGATCGAGAACCGACTGTGGGACGCCGCCGATGAGCTGCGCGTGGCGATGCCCGAAGCGCAATACTCCTCGGTCGTCTTCCCACTGATGTTCTGGAAGTACCTGTCGGACACCTGGGAGCACACCCACCAGACGTTCCTCAAGGAGAACGAGGACCTCGACCTCTCAGCCGAGGAAGCCGACGAGGTCGAGTACAGCAACTACCAGACGTTCAAGATCCCCCTCATCTTCCCTGGCACCGTCGCCGAGAGCCGCGCGTCTTGGTCATCTATCCTCGCCACTGTCGCCCAGCACGGCCTCGGCCAGCGTGTTCGCACTTCCCTCCAGGCCATCGAATCGGCCAACCCTGACAAGTTCTCCCGCCTGTTCGGATCCATGACCTGGACCTCCGAATCGGTACTTCCAGGGGAGGTGCTGGCGTCGGTCATGCGGGCGATGAACCGCGTGCCCAAGATGCACGAGGGCAATATGTCCCACGACGTGCTCGGCGGGGCATACGAGTACCTGTTGAAGCGCTTCTCTGACGGTTCCGGCACTCGCGCTGGCCAGTTCTTCACCCCCCGCGAGGTCGTTGAGCTGATCATCGAACTGCTGGCCCCCAAGAATCACGAGTCGGTTTACGACCCGACCTGCGGGTCAGGCGGCATGCTCATTGCCGCCGCGAGCCTGCTGAAGTCCCACGGGGGGCGGGGGTACACACTCAGCCTGAACGGGCAAGAGGCGGTGACGGACACCGCAGGCGTGGCTCGCATGAACCTCTTCATGCACAATCTGACCGAGTTCAAGGTCGAGGTCGGCGACACCCTGAGGGATCCGCGCTTCACGAAACCGGACGGATCCGTCAAGCAATTCGACGTGATTGTCGCCAATCCTCCCTACAGCCTGAAGTGGAAGCCCTGGACCAACGACCCGCGAGCCATCGGCGGGGTCGCCCCACAGTCGTCGGCGGACTGGGCATTCGTGCAGCACATGATCGCCAGCATGGATCCGAAGAAGGGCCGCGCCGGCGTCGTCCTCCCGCACGGCGTCCTCTTCCGTGGCGGCCAGGAAGCAGCTATCCGCCAGCGCGTCCTAGCCAACGATCTCCTCGAGGCCGTGATTGGGCTGCCCGCCAACCTCTTCTACAACACCGGCATCCCGACCTGCATCTTGGTCTTTCGTGCCCCTGGTACCAAGACCCCTGAGCGGCAGAGCGGCGTGCTGTTCATCGACGCCTCCAAGCGGTTCTCGCACGCGAAGAAGCGCAATGTGCTTGGCAAGACGGACATTGCCGACGTAGTGACGGCCTACCACGCGAGCTTCGACACCGACGGCAGTCCGGCCAACCTCGACGGCGACGGCCGCCTGGTCTCGCGTTTCGTTTCCATGACGGAGATCGCTGCGAGTGGGTGCGACCTAAACATCGGCCGTTACATTAAGCGAGCTGCTGGCGAGGCAGAAGACCTCGGAACCCTCATCGACGCCTACAACGTCGCCCGCGCTGAACGACGCCGCGCCGAAGAGAACATGGTCGGAATGCTAGCCGCCGCCGGAATCGAGGGCTTCGATGAGTGACTGGCAGCAAATCACACTCGAACCGCTCCTCTCGGTGGACAACCCCCTGTTGGGGGCACAGAGAGCCGAACCGACTGCAATGAAGGCTCCGATGAGTGACTGGCAGCAAGTCACACTCGGACGGCTCTTCTCGGTGGACAACTCCAAGCTGGGGCCACACACAGACGAGCCGACCGTGATGAGTCTATCCAAATACGATGGTTTCGTCCGTGCCGACGAATACTTCGACAAGCGGATCGCGTCGGAGAAGCTCGACGGCTACAAGACCGTCGGACCGGGAGGGTGGGCGTACTCCACCATTCACATCGACGAGGGGTCCATCGCTCGGAATAACCTTGGCGAGGTTGGAGCCATCAGCCCCATGTACACCACCCTCCGATGGCGGGGCGAAGGTGTTGCAAGGCCAAAGTACGCAGAACTGATGGTCCGTAGTCCTCGAATGCTGGCCGAGTACGCCAACAATGCACAGGGCAGCGTAAATCGCAGGCGTAGTCTCCCTTTCAAGGTGTTCAGCACTCTCCCGATCACCCTGCCTCCACTGCCTGTGCAGGATCGGATCGTCGAGATCGTCGGCGCAGTGGATGACCAGCTCACCGCGCTTGATTCCGAGGCCAGCACTGCACGGAAGCTCCTCAACATGATGCTCGCGCAGCACTTCGCGGCTGTCGAGGGGGAACCGCATCGCATTGTCGACCTGTGCTCCCATGTAGTCGGGGGCGTCTGGGGCAAGCCGCAGGGCGAAGGCGAGATTGATCGGCTCGCCCTAGGCCCTCGCATCTATACACCCGGCACCTCTGACTTCGTAACCGACGCCTCACCAGTCCGATCGTTCACGACCAAACAGGCGGACACCCGGACAGTGCAGGAACAGGACATCATCCTGGAACGGTCCGGCGGTTCGCCTGAGCAGCCTGTCGGCCGGGTCGTTATCGCAGGACCCGACCTGGAGCCGTGCGTACCAACCGACTTCCAGCGATTGATGCGAGTGGATCCGGAGAAGGCGCTTCCCAGGTACGTGTTCTGGCGACTGCGACACGACTGGGCGTCAGGGCTGACCCGTAACTACTCCCGCCGTACAACGGGAATCACGAATCTTTCGGTGAAGGAGTACATCGCCCGCGAAATCCCGGTGCCTTCATCGGAAGAGCAGGCGGGACTCGTTGAACGCGCTGAAGCGGTCAATAGACTTATTGTCACACTGCGCGCGGAGGCCGCCATCCTCCGTCAAGTACGAGCGAGTCTGTTGTCGGGGTTGTTGGATCGGACGATCAATGTCGAGTCCGCTGGGTTGGAGGACCTCTGATGGCTAAGGGCGTCGCGGAGCGCGAGTTCCAGAACTTAATGATCCAGTGGTCCCTTCCGATGGGCTGGGGCTTCGCACCAGGCAGGTCGCTGCCGCGAGAGACGACACAAACGGTGCTCGCCGGCGAGCTGCGGGGCGCCATCGTCCGGCTCAACCCTGAGGTGATCGACGGGTTCGACGTGGATGCCGTGGTGGAGGAGATCATCGCTACGGTCAACGCTGTCGAAGGCGGGCTGGTGCGGGCCAACCAGCAGGTGCTTGAACTGCTGCGCGGGCACAAGGAGTTCCGGGGCGCCGACGGCGTGTGGCACGCCCTGAAGGTCATCGATTTCGAGCACCCGACTGACCCGACTGCCAACACGCTGGTCGTGTCGGACGAGGTGACCATAACCATCCCTGGCAAAACCCCTCGCCGGTTCGACCTTGTCTACTGGGTCAACGGCCTGCCCCTTGTGGTGGTTGAGGTGAAGTCACCGACGGCGAAGTCCGGGTGGGCCAACGCCGCACGCGAGATCAACAACGTGTACGCCACCGAGTACCCGTGGTTCTTCACCCCCAATGTCTTCTCCGTCGCCTCTGACGGGCTCAAGCTGCGGTTCGGGGCCGCCAGGGCGCCCCTGAACCAGTGGCAGCCGTTCCGGTCCACGGACGACGACGAGAACCTGTCCGGGCAGGCCGACGTGCAGCGCTCGGTCGAGCTGCTGCTCAACCCGGCCACGGTCCTGGACATGCTCGGCAACTTCGCCCTCTTCTCCACCTCTGGAGGAGGGGCGGACAAGAAGTACCTGCCCCGCTACCCGCAGATGGAAGCCGCCCATCTGATCCACGAGCGAGTCCTGGCCGACGGCCAGAAAGGTCTGATCTGGCACCACCAAGGCAGCGGGAAGACGCTGCTGATGGTGTTCGCCGCCTCGCTGCTGCTGGCCGATACCCGTACCGAGTCGCCCACGATCATCCTGCTCTCGGACCGGACTCAGCTCGTCCGGCAGACTTCCGGGGTGTTCACCTCCGCGATGGGGGACGCCTACTTCCACCAGCCCGCCACTAGCAAGGAGTTGCGCTCCCTGCTGGCCGATGACGTGCGTGGTGTCATCTCCACGACGGTCCATAAGTTCGCCGACGCCGGCAAGGACCTGTCGACGCGGGGCAACATCATCGTGCTGGTCGACGAGGCACACCGCACCCAGTCCTCCGAGGAGGAGTCCCTGGCCGGGCAGATGCGCGCAGCATTGCCGAACGCGAAGTTCTTCGGTATGACCGGCACCCCTATCAGAAACCTCTCCACCAACACCTTCGCACTCTTCGGTGAGGAGGCCGACCCGGACAGGGTGCTGCACCGGTACTCGGTGTCCCGCTCTCTGCAGGATGAGGCAACCGTCCCGGTCGTGCTGGACCCGCATCCGGTCCTCTTCGAGATGAACGACCAGGCGTTGCAGGATGAGTTCGACCAGTTCGCCGACGAATTCGACCTCGACGACCCAGACCGTGAAACCTTGTCCCGCAAGTTCGGGCGCCTCACCTCGGTGTTCGCCAACCCCGAGCGCATCCAGACGGTCTGCCAGGACATAGTGGACCACTACCTGGCCGGCGCCTACCGCAACGGCCTCAAGGCCCAGGTCGTCGCCTACAACCGTGAGCTGGCCGTGGCTTACACGGACAAGATCAATGAACTGCTGGCCGGTTTCGAGGCGTCGCAGGTGCTCACCGAGGTCGGCAAGCACGACCGGATCACCGCCGAGGTCAACGTCCACGTCAAGGACTCCAAGGACGAGGTCGCCGCCATGCGGCCGTACCAGCTCTCGGAGGCCGACGAGGAGGACCAGAAGCGGCGCTTCCTCGCCCCGGACGATCCGCTGTGCTTCCTGGTGGTGACCGCGAAGCTGATGACGGGGTTCGACGCCCCCAACGAGGGCGTCCTCTACCTGGACAAGCCGCTGAAGGCCCACAACCTGTTCCAGACGATCACGCGGCCGAACCGCACCTGGGTTTCCCCGACCGGGTTCGTGAAGACCTCCGGGGTGGTCGTGGACTACATCGGCCTGGCCGAAGAGGTCCAGCGTGCCGTTGCCGACCCCACCGCGGACGGGGCCGCCGGCAAGGGGGGCGGGTTCGTCACTGACCTGACCGAACTGATCGCCGAGTTCCGCACCACCTTCGCCCGCATCGAAGACCTCCTCGCAGACGTGGACGGCTTGGACCCCTCAGTCCACGGTTACGCGTCCGTGAGGGCCATCAACGTCTTCCTGGATGCCAATCCTGACGCGGCCGAGGTGTTTTCCAAGGACTACCGGCTCTTGGCCCGCCTGTACCCGCTCATCAACACCGACAAGCGGGTCGCGAAGTACCAGGACGGCTTCGGACTCTTCGGGTCCGCGTATACGACCCTGTTCAAGAAGTCCTCCGACGAGGAGAGGAAGGACCGGCTGGGCGAGCTGGGACCGATGGTCCTGGAGATAATCAATGCCCACGTCCACTCGTTCTCTGTGGCCGCTTCCCAGGAGGAACCCCTCGTCCTGGACGCCCAGGGCATCTCCATCCTCAAGGAACTGCTGGCCCTCGTCCGCCCCAAGCCCGGCAAGGGCGACGATGAAGACAAGAGGCCACCGTCCGCGGCGGAGATCCTGGACCACATCAAGGCCGCCCTCGAAAAGGGCGTCGAGCCAGGGTCCGCAAAGTACACCGCCCTAGCGGAGCGGATCAGGCAGCTGCGGGACCGGATCATCCAGAACGCCCAAGACGCCCTGGAGTTCCTGGCCGAAGCACTCCGAGTCGCCCAGGCCATCGTGAACGCGGAGAAGCACCCCGACGAAGCCGTGGTGCTGGATGATGACCATGTAGGCGTCCTGTCGCGGATCATCCACGACCATGCACCGCCCGGCCTCACCGTCACTGAGCGGAACCTGGCCGAGGAAATTGACCACGTGGTCAAGCGCACGCTCGCCCAGTCATGGGACAACGCCGAGGCCCGCAACCGCGGCGTCCGCCGTGCTACCGCCGCGGTCTTCCGCCGTTACATGTTGAAGCCGGTAGGGGAGCCGTATGGCTCCACCGTCGCCTACATCGAGGCCCACTACCTCGTCGACTGACGAAAGCCCTGAAGCCCGGCAACCTGTCACGGTTGCCGGGCCTCGTCGCGCTGCTCGGGCCTTGAACTGGCTGCTGAACGGCACCCTATGGCAGGTCAGCAGCCTCAGAATCTCCGTACGTTTCCGGATTCCGCGCCCGGTCCACAGCCTGTGCACAAGCCTCGCCGAACGCTACGGCCACAGCGTCCCGGTCCGTGCCGCGGACTTGGGCCTCGACCTCTTGTCCGGGGCGCCGTGTGGTGTGCCATCGGACTGGCAGGTCCGTGTACAGGTCTATCTCGAACTCCCAGGCCGCCACGGACCACTGTTCGGTGCGACCCACATTGAGACGTGCGCCGCCGGGCAGAAACACGGCCTGGGCATGGTGGACACCCCTGCGGTCAGGCACGCGTCCGCGGATGGCCCGCACGCCGCCGGGCCCGTTGTGCTCCCACTCCTCCCGGCCCCATTCCTCCACCTCTGCTGACTGGTCGGGATGGTCGGCACCCCACTGCGCGACCACCGCGCCCGCGTGTTCGCGATGCAGGAATGGGATAAGGCGCTCGCCGAGTCGGGCCACGTGAACTGTCGGCTCCGCCGGGACGGGGCTGTGGCTGTCGCCTGGCAAGGATCCCCCGTGAGTCGATAGAGGCGCGGGGGGCGCCGTTCCCCACAGCAATCCGCCCACCTTCGCCGCCGTCTGCTGGAGCACCTGGCCCGTGAGGTGCTGATAGCGGCGGCGCATCCGGGCGGATTTTCCGGGTTCCCAGCCCATGATGCGATCGACCACCGCTTCCGGGACGCCGAGGATGAGCAAGACGGTCGCGGCCGTGTGACGGGCGTCGTGGAGGCGGCCATCACGGACCTTCGCCGACTTGAGCAGATCCTTCCACCGGTGGAAGTCGGTGTTCAGATTGAGGGGTTCGCCGGTCGGCGAAGTGAACACGTACCCCTTCTCGACCCACAGGTCCCGGGCAAGGGCGCGCTCACGCTCCTGCTCTTCCTTGTGCCGCTTCAGAAGCTGCAGCAGCTCCTCGGGCATGCCGATCGGACGCTTGCCGGCGCGGGTTTTGGTGTCCTTCGTCTCGCGACGAATGTTGATCTTCTGTGGGCAGTAGCCGGGCTTGCGGCCGCACTTGTCGCCGCAGCCGTGTTCGTATCGGGGCCGCAGGCGGCCTCGGCGCACGAGGATGACGCCCACCTCGAAGTCGACGTCCTCCCACTTCAGGCCGAGGACCTCGCCTTGTCGCAGGCCGAGTGCGAGGGCGATGACCCAGCGGGCGGTATTGCGCACCTTGGTGGCCTCGGCGAGGAGGCGCTGGACCTCTTCGAGCGTGTACGGCTCGACCTCCTCCTCTTCTACCCTGGGCGCCTTGGCGACGGAGGCCGGGTTGATGGTGAGGTGGCGGCGGCGCACGGCCTCGTTGAGCGCAGTCTTGACCGTCCGGTGTACCTGGTGGGCGGTGCCGGCGGAGCTGCCGTTCGCCTGCATCTTCCGGTAAAGACGCTCCAGGTGCTCAGGTTCAAGCTTCTCCAGGCGGTGCGCGCCCAAGCCGGGGATGAGGTGGTGGTAGACCGCCACACGGTAGCCGTCGATGGTGTTCTCGCCGACGTTCGGCGCGGCGATGTTCTCCACCCAGTGACTCAGCCAGGTCTCGACTGTCCAGGTTTGGCCGGCCTTGCGGACACCGGTGGAGTCGCGCTGCTTCTCCAGCTCTCGGACGACCTTGGTTACCTCAGCGCGGGTCTTGCGGCTGACGTGGCGCCGGTCTGGGGAGCCGTCGTCTTTGACGCCGACGGTGACGCGGCCGTGCCAACGGCCGTCCGTGCCGCGGTAGATGGACGAGGCGCCGTTGGGCTGGCGGGACTTCGGTGCGGAGGCTCGCGTCACGCGGCGGCCCCGAAGTCGGTCGCCGACAGCCGGCGGGCCAGGAAATCGTCCACCGCCTCCGTTGGGATGCGGCGCAAGCTGCCGATCTTGACTGAGGCGATCTCGCCGGAGGAGACGTACTCGTACAGCTTGGTGCGGCCGATGCCGATCCGGCGAGCTGCCTCGGCAACGGTGAGGGCGACCAGAGTCGCGTCGCCGGCGGATCGTCGCTCGACCATCAAGGTACGAAGGGCGTCTTCAGGGACGCCCAGGAGTTGGGCTATCTGGGAGATGGGCAGCGCAGGCTGCGGCATGGGGTACTCCTCCCGCCGGCATCGCGACGAGGCGGGAGCGGCAACTCCCGCCGGCCTGGCCGGTGGCGTCGTTCAGGGATGGATGGGTCGACGGATGATCGTCGGCGACAGATATCGCCGTGCGTGGAGGTTCTCGGCGTTCGTAGCGCCGTGAGGGGGCAGGAGCCGACTATTCACCCGTGGGTGGCTGTTCCTGGTTTCGCAGGTGCGCCCGGGATGGGTGCAGACTCCTCTGCAGGGCCCGTTCTTCGAGCCGGAGGAGTTCGTCGACCTGCCCCCTTTGCTCGGGGCCCTTATCCCCGTATGCGTTGAGTTCCATGTCGATCTCGTGCAGGTGCATCTGGTTCCGGTCGATCGCTGCTCGCAGTTGGTGGTACTCCCGCGTCATCTGGACGTACTCACGGACAAGCTCGCGAATGCGGGGCGTGGCCAGTTCTCCTGGCGGCCCCGTCAGGTCCTGCATGGTGATGTCGAAGACCTTGCAGAAGCCGAGCGCCTCGTCGAGGTTGACCCTGCGACGGGGTTTGCCGCTTTCGATGCGCCAGATCGCCGACTGGTTGATCGGATGGCCGACAGCGGCCATCTCCTCGGCGAGCTTCACCGTGCTCCAACTGCGGACCTCGCGCTCCAGCTTGATGCGTGCGGCGACATGGTCCTCCGGCACCGGACGACCGGGACCGGCGCGCTCCGCACCTTCCTCACCGCTCACTCGCACCTCCCTTCACGCGACAGGCGGGTCCACTGGGGCCAACGTCCACAACTAAACATCGTTGCGGAGTGAAATGCAAGGCGTTGCGCTTCCGAAAATCTCGGCTATGGTCATAGTCCGCCGTACAGCGTCGAACGGATCCGCACACGCAAGCGGCCCCGGTGCTACGAACACCGGGGCCGAAGTAGAGGCTCCACCGCACAACCATCCATCCCTGAACGATCGAAACCGGAGGCCGGGGTTGCCGCCCCGTAATGGCCTGCCGGATGAGGAGCTCCATGCCCCAGGGTACGACCCTGCCTTCCCAGACGCCATCTCGCCTCGACGCGAATCTCGCCCCGACGGAGCCCCCGCACAACGTGGACGCCGAGCGCGCGGTGCTCGGCGCCTGCATGCACAACGGCGCCATCATCGACGTGGTCCGCCCAGTCCTGGGCGACGACACCTTCTACCGGCCCGCACACGAGACCATCTGGCGCGCGCTGCTCACCCAGCGCCGCGAAGACAAGCCCACCGACCCGATCGTCCTCACCGAGCTCCTTGAGGAACAGGGCGATCTGCAGCGAGTCGGTGGCCGCTCCTACGTCTTCCAGGTCTCCGACGTGCTCTACGGCACCGGCAATGCCGCGTACCACGCGGAGATCGTCCGCAAAAAAGCCGACCTCCGCCGCCTGCGCGCCTCCGCCGTACGCACCCTCCAACGCGCGCAGGAACCGGGTGCCGACCCCGAAGCGATACGCAGCGAGGTCGAAACGGAAGTACGCGCCGAGCGCGAGCGCGCCCTCGCCTCGGGCCAGGGGCGCCTGAACCGCTTCGCCAGGGACGGGTGGTCCTTCGTCAAGGAGACCGGAGCGGATGCCGAGCCGCTGTGGGGAACCCGCGAGAAGACAGTCTGGGCCTCCGGCGAAAGCCTGATGATCGTCGGCGCGCCCGGCGTCGGCAAGACCACACTGGCCCACCAGGTGATCTTCGCCCGCCTCGGCCTCCAGGAGACCGTCCTGGAAATGCCTGTCGCGCCCGCCAGGAGGGTGCTCTACCTGGCCATGGACCGCCCCAAGCAGATCGCCAGGGCCATGGACCGCCGCGTCTTCCCCAGCGACGAGAAGATCCTGCGCGAGCAACTCGTGGTCTGGGAGGGACCACTGCCCGCCACCCTCGACAAGGAGCCCGACCTCCTCGCCGACCTCGCCGCCGCGCACCAGGCCGACACCATCGTGATCGACAGCCTCAAGGACGCCGTCAGCACCATGGTCGACGACAGCCTCGCCGTCGCCTTCCACAACGCCCGCATGCGCGCCCTGCGCAACGGCGTGGAGATCATGGAGCTGCACCACCAGCGCAAGGCCACCGCCGACGCCCCGCGCGGCCAGCGTCCGGGCCTGGACCAGGTTTACGGCTCCACCTGGATCACCGCCGGCGCGGGCAGCGTCCTCTTCGTCACCGGGAAAGCCGGCGATCCCGCCGTCACCCTGCACCACCTCAAGACGCCCACCGGGGAGGTCGGCCCGCTGGACGTCACCCACGACCACAAGCGCGGCACCACCACACTTGACCCGACGAAGGACCCCGCCGTCCTGCTGCGCACCTCCCCGAACGGGATGAGCGCCCGCGAGCTGGCGACTGTCCTGATCGGCGGGAGCGACCCCGAACGCGCCGACCTGGAAAAGGCACGGCGCCGCCTGGAGAACCTCGTGGCCACCGGACTGGCGACCAAGGTCGAGGGCGTCGCCGGAGGAGCCGGTGGCGGCCAGCAGACGCGTTACTACGCCTCAGCACGCCACCTCACCGCCGTCGGCTGACCTCCCCGCCGGACCGCACGAAGCGATCACGGAACCGTACACGCGGCCCTCACGCCTGCACGTCGCCGCGGACCGCTCACAGCGTCCACGGTCACCGAGAAACCGCAGGTCAGGCGTTCACGCGAGCGTCCACGCCGTACACGCGACCAGGCGTACACGCGCGGGCCCCTCTTTAGAAGGGGGCCCGCGTGAACGCCCCCTCCGTGAACGCCCCTCGCTCCCACCTCGTAAGCCCCACTTCCCTGCCCTGGAGACCCCCCTTGCGCTCCCCCGCCCTCCAAGCTCACGCCGTCCAGAGCAGCGGCCCACTCCTGCCGGGCTGGGTCACCTCTTCCGAAATGACAGCGGTACTGGTCGTCCTGCTCGCCGTGTCCGCCGCCTGGCTGGTCTGGCGGCAGCGCCGGCAGCCGCCGGTCCGCAGCCGGTGGCGCTCGACCGTCGCCGTGCGGGTGGCTGCCGTGGCCGCCGTCGGCTGCACCGCCTACAGCGCGGACACCGGCTGGCGGTTCGCCGCCGACTACCTGGCCATGGCCAGCACCGTCGAGCGCGCCTTCATGTTCGCCATCGCCGAGCTGGCCCTGTTCGCCACCGCGCTGATGGCACGCCAGAACCTCAACGGGCCGCGCCAGGCACCCGGGCTGCCCGGCGTCCTGGTGTGGGTGGTCACCGCAGGCCAGCTCATCCCCGCCTACGCCGTGTTCGGCCCCGTCGGCGGCACCGTGCGCGCCCTGATCGGGCCCGTCATGGCAGCCATGCTGTGGCACCTGGCCATGGGCATCGAACTGCGCCACCGCACCCCCGACGCCGCCTCGCGCAGCCTGGCAGCCGTCCTGCTTCGTCAGGCACGTGAACGCCTGCTGGCCCGCCTCGGCATCGCCGACCAGGACGCCGATGCCGCCCGCCTCATCCGCGAGCGCGCACTGAGCGAGGCCGTCGCCCTGATCCTGCGCGCCGAAACGATGCCCGACAAGAAGCGCGGCAAGCGCCGAGCACGGCGCCTGGCAGATCGCCTTCACCAAGCCCTGGAGCGGGCCGACGTCGACGGCAACCCGCGCCAGGACGAGCTGCTGCTGCGCAAGCTCGCCACTCGCCAGCAGGCCCTCGGCCTCGCCTCCCTCACTCTGCCGCCGCGGTGGCAGATCCCTGCCTCATCCGCCCCCCGCAACGCAGAGCACGACCCCCGGGACGCCGACGCGCCCAGGCAGGGCAGGGGGACGGACCGCCTGAACCCGGAAGGTGCGAGTACCGAAGACGCTGACCAGGCCGCCCACCCACCAACAGCACCGCGCGACGAGGACCTTGCACGACCACACCCGTCGGTACCGGACGCCGGCGCCACGCCCTCAGCCACGGCCGACTCCCCTGCGCCTGAGACCGAGGCCGCCCCCGGCGCGGCGCCACCGGTCAAGGAGAAGCCCGAGAAGGGAGGGCGCAAGACCACCGTCCCCGACGCGGTGCTGTGGGCAACCGCCCGCGCCATCGGCGCTGAACTCGGCACGGTCCCCCGCACCCAGCTGGAGGACGCGGTCAGGGCCAAGGAGTACACGATCCAAAAGGACCGCGCCAAAAAGGTCGCCGATGCCGTCATGGCGGAACTCGCCGCCGACAATACCGCCACCGCCGCGTAAACGCCACGGCGGAACTCCCGGCGCTGGCGGCCATGGCGGAACACCCGGTCGTTGGCGGAACTGCCCCCGCCGCCGGCCACCGCCAACGGAACTTCTCCGCCAGCCCCCTCGCCGCGCTGCGGGTCTTCAGCCTGGTTTCGCCAACCGCCAGGCCGCCTACGCCGAGACGCTTCCCCGTGACATCGCCCGCGCGATGAACAGCGCCTCCTTCCCTGGCACCACCACCGCACGTACGACCACACCACGCACAGCCCCACGGAGACACATCCCATGCGCGTCCAGCACCACGAACTCCCCACCCCACAGCAGCAGATGACCACCACTCCGGCCACGGCGTCAGCAAGTTGTACCGGGAGCAATGCTCCCGGAGTCCCCGCCCCACAGGGGGCGGGGAACGCCCGGCACCAGGGGGCGCCGGGCGAACAGGCTGCGGCCGAGGGCGGACCGCAGCAGGGAGGGGAGTGGCCTGTTGAGAAGCCCGCGCGCAAGCGTCAGCGTCTCCGCCAGCCCCCGCACCGCAAGCGCCTGCACCAGCCCAGCTGCCGCATGAACGACGCCGAACTCGCACGCCTCACCGCCGCCGCCGAGACGTGCAAGATGAGCATCGCCGGCTTCCTCGCCTACGCCGTCGACAAGGCCGCCCGCGACCTGAACCGCACCGCCGCCGAGATCGCCGCCGAGCGGCAGATCATCGACGAACTCTTCACCGCCCGACGCCACCTGGGTCGCATCCACGGCCTGTTCAATCAGATCGTCAAGGCCCTCAACTCCGGCGCCGACGTGCCCCACCTCGATGCCGCCGCCCAGCAGGTCGCCAGCGCGGCGGCCCGCATGGAAGACGCGGCCGACGCGCTGCTCGCCCACCGCGACAACGCCGAAGAGGACCGAGCCGCAGCATGATCCCCAGCATCCACAAGCGCGGCAGCGACACCGTCGGCCTGATCCGCTACCTCTACGGCCCCGGCACCAAAGAGGAGCACACCAACCCGCACCTGGTCGCCGCCTTCGACCCGCTCACCCCCGACCCCGGCCGCGACCCGAGCGCCACCTACCAGCAGCTGCAGCACCTGCTCGACCAGCCCGTCAACGCGCTGCCCAAGGGCCGACGCCCGGCCAAGCACGTGTGGCACATCTCCGTACGAGCCAGCCCGGAGGACCCGATCCTGTCCGACGAAAACTGGGCCACCATCGCTCGCCGCACCGTCGCCGCCACCGGCATCGCCCCCGACGGCGACGAAGCCGCCTGCCGGTGGGCCGCCGTGCGCCACGCGGATGACCACATCCACATCATCGCCACCCTGGTCCGCGACGACGGACGCCGACCTCGGCTGCACAACGAAGCCCGCCGCGCCCAGGCCGAGGCCCGCCGCATCGAAGCCGACTACCGCCTGCGCCAAGTCGCTCCGGGCGACGGCACCGCCGCCAAGCGCCCCACCAGCGCCGCCCGCCACAAGGCCGAACGCCTCGGCCAGGAAGCCGCCTCGCAGGAACTGCTGCGCGAGCACGTCCGCCGCGCCCTGGCCGGCGCCTCCGATGAAACAGAGTTCTTCGACCGCCTCGCCGCCGAAGGCGTCCGCATCGACAAGCGCCTCGCGCCCTCCGGCGACGTGCTCGGCTACAAGGTCGCCATCGTCGGCGACCGCAACAAGGCCCAGGAGCCCATCTGGTACGCGGGATCAACCCTCGCGCCGGACCTGTCCCTGCCCCGCATCCGTAAACGGTTCACGGCTGCCGCGGACTTGGAAAGGGAGGCAGCAGCCTTTTACAGCAGCGGCGTCTCGGCGCCGGCCCGCGCCCGGTATGCCGCCGCCGATGCCACCGACACCGCTCGCGCCGCGTTCGCATTCGGCGACGAGCGCACGGCAGCCGCCCATCTGGTCGGTGTCGGGGAGGTCCTCGACGCGATTGCCCAGACCACTATCGGGCCCAGCCGCACCGAACTGCGCGAAGCGGCCTGGTACTTCGAGCGCGCCACCCGCTCCCACATTCGGGCCAAAGATCAGGAGATGTACGCCCTGCGCCGCGCGGCTCGCCAGATCGTGCACTCCGGTACCGCTCTCGGCCGCGGCCCGGACGGCACCGCCACCGCTCTCATCCTCGACGTCGTGATCCTGGCCGTCATCGCCGCCGCCCGCTGGCACGCTGCCCGCGGCCACGCCCAACAGACCGAAGCCGCCCAGCAGGCCGCCGGCCACCTTCGCGCCGCCTACCAGGCCGCCGCAGCCGAACCACTTGCCGCCCTGCGCACCCACGGTGAACGCCTGCATGCACCCACCCGGCAGCGCCACACGAACACGGTCCGCGCAGCCCTCCCGCACCTCGCCGACCGCCTCCAAACCGAGCCCGGCTGGGACTCTCTGGTGATGGTCCTCGACCAAGCCGAGCAGGCCGGGTACGACACCACCGCCCTGCTCTCCAAGGCCGCCGCCCAACGCGACCTCACCAGCGCCGACTCGGCCAGCGACGTCCTGGTGTGGCGTCTCCACCACCTCGGCTTCATCACCCCGCCGCCCCGACGGCCGCGGCCCAATCCGAGCCCAGCTCCCGGCGCCTCTCCCGTCACGGGAGCCGTTCCCCGGCAGGAAGCGACGCGACCGCGCCGACGGCTTTAACCCCACCCCCATCCCCCCTTTGCTTTGAGGAGCCCGTATGCCCGAGATCCCTGTCCGCCCCGACGACCGATCGCGCCTCTACCGCTGCGACGGAAGCCCGTTCACCGCTACCGAACATGCCCTGCTCTCCACCGCCAACCCCGGCGGAGTTCACCGCCGCGAACGACCAGATACGGCTTCAGGACGAATGGGCACGTGAACTCGACAAGATGAAGGAGGACTTCGCCGACCTGCTCATGAAGTACTCCGCCCAGCTCCCCAAAGGCTCCGTCGTCAGCGACGCCATCGAGATCATGACCGCCGAGCACTACGCCGAGTTCGAACGCCTGCTCCCGATCGTGACGGCACAAGACACCTTCGAATACCGCGCCCTGCACAGACAGGACTGATACACGCTCACGGCGACCTCAGAACTCCGCCGCTCCCCTTGGCCCGGACCCCCCACAGCCCGCAGGCCCGACCGGAAGTTACCGGCCGGGCCTGCGGCATACGCACCTTGGAGTCAGCTCGCGCGGTCAGTGCGGCCGATGCCGGAGGCCCCATCACTGCCGAGCTTCTCCAACGCGGGGCAGCCGATCACGGTGAGCTCGTTGTGGCGCTTGGGCCGCGCCAGCCTGTGGGTGCAGCCCTCCACCGGAAAGGTCACTCTCGCTCAGGAGCGCTGGCTCAGCGCGGCCGAAAGCAGTCGTCAGACGATGGGTCCAGGACTTCCCGGCGGGTGTGGGACAGCGGTCCAAGTCCACGGGCGAGGACCGTTGAGTCCGCGCAGGCAAGCGACCCGGTGGCGTGCCTCGTCTGCGGTGTGGGGATGGTCGATGGCCGTCTGGATGGCATAGGTAGTCATGCGGAGTTCGCGGATTCCGCGCATTACCTCGAACCCTTCGTACTCGGTGACGTCGTATCCGCCGTACGCGTTCACATATCGCTCGTACTCGGCCGCGCTGATGGTGGCGGTCGTGGTGACCTTCACGGCCGTGGATGTCAGGTCCCATTCGGGTGCGCCGACGGCGGCAGAGTCGAGGTCGAGAAGGTAGGCGTACCCGTCGTGAGTGCGAACGACGTTGCCGGCCCAAGCGTCGCCGTGGAGCGGAGCGGGGGCGAGCCCCTGGGGCAAGGAGCTCCAGACAGCGGCGAGTTCATCGGCGTAGCCGACGAGCCAAGCCATGTCTCCGTCGCTGATGACGCCAGCGCGCTGAACGGCTTCGAGGCGCGTGCGGGCCTTGGCCGCCGGGTCGGACAGGGTCAGGAGATGCTCAGGGGCGGGCAGCCTGTGGAGTAGGCGCAGGAGACGGGCCACGTCTTCGTGGCGGCCGACAGTGTGGTCGGGCAGCCGCTCCCAGAATGTAGCCGCGCGATCCTCGGGCAAGTCCACCGCAGAGGGGAGAGCGGGGCGAACCGCGGGGACGCCACACTCGGCAAGCCATTGGGCGGTGAGGAGCTCACGGTGTGCGGCGGCTCGACGGCCGGGGCGCGTGACGCGGACAATGATATTGCCGGGTATGGACCAGATGGCGTTGTCGGCAATTCGGACCGGTTCGGCGCCCGAGGGGTCGAGGCCGGCCTTGCGACAGGCGTTTGCGACGAGCGGCCAGGTCGCTTGTGCTGCGGCATCACTGGTGCTGACCGTCACGTAGTCGTCCCCTTGCTGATGGTGCGGGTGATGCGTTCGCTCAGTTCGCGGGCTTCGGCCACCATGCCTCGCTCTTGAGCGGCGGTACGGGCGAGTTCTACCAGCCCAGCTTCGGCTCGGCCAGAGCGGACGCGGGTGGCCTCCTCCAAGGCGGTGGTTCCGATCCGGACGGCTTCGGCGGCATCACCAGCCGCCATGGCCAAGGTGGCCAGTTTCGTACGGGAGAACACGCGCGAGCGGATGTAGGTGTCGGCGTGGTGGGAGCACGCCGCGGCCAACCGTTCAGAGGCGGCTTGGACGTGGTGCCGGTTGCGGGTGGTCATGGCGAGGTCGAACAGGGCGTGCCCGGTGTCGCCTTGGTGTTGGGCGTAGTCGTAGTACGACATCCATGGAGGGTCGTCGGCCGGGTGGGTGTGGCTGTACGCGTCGTCGGCCTCGTCCACGGCGGTAAGGGTAGCCCGCACGTCGCCAGCCTTGGCATGGGCGCGGGCTCGGGCGATGTAGAGCATGGCCCGTTCCGTGTGGGTGAGCCGGTCCGAGCGGATGACGCCGACCTCGGCGTGGGTCAGTGCCGTGTCGGGGTCCCCCATCCACACGGCGTGCCGGGCCCGCCAGCTGTAGATCTTCCCGCGCAGATGCCACTCGTCGGCTTCCTCGGCGCAGGCCGCCGCGAAGGTGAATGCACGGCGGGCGTCGTCATGGGCGAACGCGTCGAAGCAGGCGACGCCAGCGACCATCCCGAGGTGTGCCACCGAGGCGAACAGCGGTTGGCGTAAGACCTCGGAGCACGGCACATCAAGCAGCTTGGCAGCCCACGCCAGTTGGGCAGTTCCCGTCTGCCGGACGAGACCACCGCCGCCGTGAAGGTTGTGCCATGTCGTCAGGGTCAACGCCGCTTGCTGGACTTCTTGGATGTCGCCCGGACGCACCTGCGCGGGGAGCTCCGGCGCAGAAAGGCTGGCGAAGACGCTGAGCGGAGAGGTCGTCTCCAAGCCGAGTGCCGATGTGGCAGCGGTCCCGCACTGCGCCACTTGGCTGTCCGACGGCGGAGGGGTGACGGCCGGGTCCAGGCTCAGAACCTGGGCGATGTAGGGCCACCAATACTTGGGTTCACGCTCGCCCGTCATCCACCTACGGGCGTTCGCTCGCTGCACACGGTCGGGGTCGCCGGATGCAGCGACGCCGACGGCTCGGGCGAGATCGCTCGGCCCCCAGCCTCGTATCTCGACGGCCCGGCGGATCAGCTCAGCGAGCGCCGGGTTCTTGGGCACCTCGCAACCTCCGTCATTGCTGGACTACGCGGGACTACGCAGGACTCCATCCTGGACTCTCCCCACGAGTCGTGACCTGTCGTTGACTGAACATCACCAACCGGTTTCCAGCCCCAAATCGGTTGCGGCGCAACTGCGTTCGTCATGCCGAGGCAACTCAGAGTGCAGAGAGACGGTCCCTGTGATGCAGAGAGCAAAGGCAGGAAGAAGCAGTGCGATGGTGTCCGCGATAGCGGGTTGGACGCCCGCCGGCGAGACGCTCCACCGCACCTCCACCCCCGCAACCTTCCTGATGGTCAGCCGAGCTGTGCCACAGAATGGCGAGATCACGTACGCCCGCGTCGCCGCCGAGGCGTGGTGGCCGGTCGAGGCCATCCTCAGCGATGGTCTGCCGCGTGTCTCCACGAGCCAGACGCCTTCCCACGGCGACAGCTGAGTTCGCAGTCGCCAGACGACTCGGCAATTCCTAGCCGAAGTTCATGAGCTGACGACATGAAGAGAGTCCACGCTCCGCCTTCATTGCCATAAGTGCCTGTGATGGCGTGCGCCCAAAATCAGCCTCACGTTCACGAATTACACATCTATCGGAAGGGCAGCCCCGTGATATCCACCCATCACCTCATCGTGGTCGGTTTCGACGAGATCGTCGCCAACAAGTACCTGCCGTGCATTCGCGATGCCATCAACTCCGGCCACATCGACTCCTACTCCATCATCGACCTGGAATCGCAGCGCACGGAGATCGAAATGCGCATACAGGCGGCGAGCGTAAAGCCCAGTGGAGTCGTCTACCTGCCGAATTCTGGTGACCGAGTCCAGGAGACGCCGCAAGAAGTCATCGCCGCCGCCGTACAGCGCCTGCGAGTACCCGACGTACCCACGAAGGTATACATCGCGACGGAGGTACGAGCCCATGAGGCATACCTTCGATTCTGCGTGGAGAACCACATCGACTCGCTGGTCGAGAAGCCTGTATTAGCCCCGCTCGTCGACGGCCGGTTCAAGCCGTCGTACATCACGAAGGCCATGGAGGAACTCATCGGCATTTCCGCCGGCTCCTCCGCGAAGCATTCGGTGATGACATTGAGCCGGTACCACCAGATCTACAACCAACAGGTCATCGCGCCGCTCAGGGCGCGGATGGAAAGGTGGGAGGCGCCCCTGACTTCCTTCCATCTCCGAGCCGCCGGCGGTGTGTGGAACCTCCAGCGGGAGTTCGAGAGCCGCAACGATCACCCGTACAAGCACGGCTACGGGATGATGATGCACGGCGCGTACCACTACGTGGACCTTGCGACCCAGATCCTGTCACTCAACGCGGAGGTCTTTCCTGAGCGCCAGCTCAAGCTGGAGATCAGCGCCTTCGGTGCCTTTCCCATCGACCAGCACCAGCGCATCTCTCAGCCGATCGCAGGCAGATTCCAGGATGAGGGCGCGCGATGGTCGGCGGACTCGGATGCGAGCTTCCGCTTCGGCGAAACCGACGTAACATCCACGTTCCGCCTCGTGGACACCGCGACCGGGAGGACCGTCTCGCTCGGAACCTTGTCCTTCGAGCAGACCACCCCATCCATCCGGGACTGGGACGAACTCCCGCAGGGCCTCTACAACGTCAATGGCCGCACATCGAGCGTCGACTTGGAGGCCCAACTGTCAACGCTGTTCTCCACGCACGTGCACTGCTACGACATCCCCCGTGGCGTCAGCGCGGACGGGATCGACGCATTCGCCCGCATAACCACGCGCGCCAACGCCGCGCTTTTGCACGACGAGCAGTACGTGTCGGAGGAGTCGTTCGACGGGCTGTTCCACAGCGACAGCAACCGCCAACTCATGGAGCACTGGCTGCGCGGCTCCGAGCACCGCAGCTCCCTCGCGAGCCATCTTCGGCCCATGCAGGTCACCGAGGCGCTCGCCTCATCGGTGCTCACTCCTGGGCGCTTGGCCACGGTGCCTTTCTAGGCGTGCCGACCGCTCCAAACCACCCGAGCGACAGAGGAGTTACCCATGACCGGGCCAGTTTCGCGAGCATCCGTTCGCGCCTTCTATACGGACGCGATCCAGCGGGGACGCAACACCGCGGAGAACCTCCAGGCCGCCACTTCGGAGCGTTTCAACACCCTCCTGGAGTCCATCGCCGAGGCGACCCCACGTGTCGCCCTGGATCTCGGATACGGGGCCGGGACCTACGCCATTGCCTTGGCGCGCGCAGGGTTCCGAGTGGTTGCTGTCGATCAGATCCCCTGCGACCCGCTTCTTCGCCGCCTCAACGGCGCAGGCGATTGGGCCCACCGGATCGAACCCCGACAGTGCCTCGCCGAGGACTTCACCATCGACCAGAAGTTCGGGGTCATCGTCGCCAAGGACGTCCTGCATTACCTCGCAAGACCCAGCGTCGAGGCCCTCCTCACGAGCGCGGTCGCTCATGCAGGCGGGGGGAACTACCACTACCTCGAAGTCTTCACGGCGATCACCCGCAGATCCGCAGACGGCCAACTGCTCCGTATCGAAGGGGAGGCTGGTTACACCCCAGAGTCCTTCCGACGCGACATCGAGCGGATCTACAAGGACTGGGACCTCACGCTGTTCTGGTCCAAGCACGCGGAGCAAGACAGCAGAACCGGGCTCAACTGCTTCGAAGCGATCCGAGCCACCGTCATCGCAGCCAACCGGACAGCCTGATCAGGGACAGGGAGAAAGCCATGCAGTCGAGCATGCCCGAGGGAATCAGCTTCGTTATCCCCTGCTTCAACTCCGGGGACTACCTCGTCGAAGCCGTGGAATCCCTCATCCAGCAACCCCACGCCTTCCCATACGAAGTCGTGATCGTGGACGACGGCTCCGATGACCAGCAGACGCTGCGTGCCATCTCGCTGTGCGCTGAGCGCGCCGAGGTCCGCGTCCTCCGCAAGGAGCACAGCGGCCACCATGCTGCCAGGAACGCCGGCATCGATGCCGCGAGCTTCAAGTACGTGATGCAACTCGACGCCGACGACCGGTTGGCCACGGCCCCGGAGCTGCTGAAGTCCGGGAGCTACCCGGACCGCGCCGTCAGGTTCCTGAAGACGCACCCGCACGTGGCCTTCGTCCACACCATGTCGCGGATGATCGGCGACTTTGACGGGCTCACCATCTCCTCCTACCCGTGCCGCGAGGAGCTGATCCTGCGCAAGCACCACGTGCCCACCTCGATCGTCTACCGCCGCGACGATGCGATTCGCGGTGGCCTCTACGACCCGCGCGTGCGGAAGTGGGGGGACTGGGCGTTCGCCGTGAACCTCCTCGCTGGGCGCTTTCGCCGAGGCGAGGCCAACAACATCGTGTGCATCGCCGGTCCCCTCCATGAGTACCGGGTCCACACGAGCACGCGAAGGGTCTCCAACGCCGAGGTCTCCGAGTTCGATATGACCCTGCTGGTGGTAGAGAAGAACCTCGACCTATTCCGGGACCGCCTCAACCGCGACGACTCCGCTGAGGACATCACGCGCGACGTTCTCGCCTCGAAGCCGTCCCGGCTCGTCGACCTGATCCGCATGGCCGAGTACGACCTCGACCAGGCCCTTGCCGTCGCCCGCCAGCGGGACTTCTCTCTGGCTAGCCCCTTCGAGGGCCTGGGCATCCCGTAACGGGAGACCGCCCCAGCAAATGCGCGAGCCCCGGACAAACACGTCCGGGGCTCGCTTCACTGTCTGACTGGAGGCTACGCGGCGGGCAGGCTGTTGATCTGGTTTTGCAGCCGGACGATCTCCTCTTCCGCCTTCGCGAGACGAGTGCGGATCTTGTCGACCACGTTGTCCGGGGCCTTCGCCAGGAACGCCTCGTTGCCGAGCTTGCCCTCCGCCTGGGCCTTCTCCTTCTCGGCGGCCGCCAGGTCCTTGGCGAGGCGCTTGCGCTCCGCGGCGACGTCGATCGTGCCCGACAGGTCGAGCGCGACCTCCGCGCCGGCGACCGGCAGCGATGCCGTGGCACTGAAGCTCTCGCCTTCCGGCTGAAGACGGAGCAGCTGACGGATGGCGGCCTCGTGCGGGGCGAGCGCCGTGCCGTCCAGGTTCAGACGGGCCGGAACCTTCTGGCCCGGCTGGAGGCCCTGGTCGGAGCGGAACCGGCGGACCTCGGTGACGACCCGCTGGACCAGCTCGATCTCCTCCTCGGCCGCATCGTCGCGGAAGCCCGAGTCCTTCGGCCAGTCCGCGATCACGACGGACTCACGCCCGGTGAACGTCGTCCACAGGGTGTCGGTGACGAAGGGGACGACCGGGTGCAGGAGGCGCAGGGTGACGTCGAGGACCTCGCCCAGGACACGTGCCGAGACCTTGGCCTGCTCGCCGCCCGCGAAGAACGTCGTCTTCGACAACTCGACGTACCAGTCGAAGACCTCATCCCACGCGAAGTGGTAGAGGGCGTCGGCGAGCTTGGCGAACTGGTAGTCGTCATACAGCGCGTCGGCCTCGGCCACGGTCTTGTTGAGCCGCGACAGGATCCAGCGGTCGGTCGCCGACATCTGTTCTGTGGGCGGAAGGTCGCCCTCGACCGTGGCGCCGTTCATCATCGCGAAGCGCGTGGCGTTCCAGATCTTGTTGGCGAAGTTGCGGGACGCCTGGACCCAGTCCTCACCGATCGGGACGTCGACGCCCGGGTTGGCGCCGCGGGCCAGGGTGAAGCGCAGGGCGTCGGAGCCGTACTTGTCCATCCAGTCCAGCGGGTTGACCGTGTTCCCGAACGACTTCGACATCTTCTTGCCGAACTCGTCGCGGACCATGCCGTGGAATGCGATCGTGTGGAACGGCTGCTGGCCGTCCATCGCGTACAGACCGAACATCATCATCCGGGCGACCCAGAAGAACATCAGGTCGTAGCCGGTGACCAGGACGGAGTTCGGGTAGAACTTCTCCAGGTCGGGGGTCTGCTCAGGCCAGCCCAGCGTGGAGAACGGCCACAGACCGGACGAGAACCAGGTGTCGAGGACGTCGGTGTCCTGGGTCCAGCCTTCGCCGGTCGGCGGCTCCTCGTCGGGGCCGACGCAGATCAGCTCGCCGTCCGGGCCGTGCCAGACGGGGATGCGGTGGCCCCACCACAACTGGCGGGAGATGCACCAGTCGTTGAGGTTGTCGACCCAGTCGAAGTAGCGCTGCGACATGTCGGCCGGGTGGATATTGACCCGGCCGTCGCGGACGGCGTCGCCGGCGGCCTTGGCGAGCGTCTCGACCTTGACCCACCACTGCATCGACAGGCGGGGCTCCAGCGTCGTCTTGCAACGCGAGCAGTGCCCGACGGAGTGGACGTAGGGGCGCTTCTCGGCGACGATCCGGCCATCGGCCCGCAGGGCGGCGACGATCGCGGATCGGGCCTCGAAGCGGTCCAGGCCCTCGAAGGGGCCGTGGACGGTGATGACGCCGCGCTCGTCGAGGACCTCGATGGATTCGAGGTCGTGGCGCTGGCCGATGGCGAAGTCATTCGGGTCGTGCGCCGGCGTCACCTTGACGGCGCCGGTGCCGAACTCCGGGTCCACATGTGTGTCCGCGACGACGGGGATCGTACGGTCGGTCAGCGGCAGCTTGATCTGCTTGCCGATGAGGTGCGCGTACCGCTCGTCATCGGGGTGAACGGCGACCGCGGTGTCGCCCAGCATCGTCTCGGCGCGGGTGGTGGCGACGACGATGGTGTCCTCGCCCTCGCCGTACGTCATGGAGACGAGCTCGCCGTCGTCGTCCTGGTAGTCGACCTCGATGTCCGAGATGGCCGTCAGACAGCGCGGGCACCAGTTGATGATGCGCTCGGCGCGGTAGATCAGGTCGTCGTCGAACATCTTCTTGAAGACGGTCTGGACGGCGCGCGAGAGCCCCTCGTCCATGGTGAAGCGGTCACGGCTCCACGCAACGCCGTTGCCCAGGCGCCGCATCTGCCCGGCGATCTGACCGCCGGACTCGGCCTTCCACTGCCAGACCCGCTCGACGAACGCCTCACGGCCGAGGTCGTGCCGGGACTTGCCTTCCTTGGCGAGCTCCCGCTCAACGACGTTCTGCGTCGCGATGCCCGCGTGGTCCATGCCGGGCTGCCACAGTGCCTCGAAGCCCTGCATCCGCTTGCGGCGGACGAGGGCGTCGATCAGCGTGTGCTCGAAGGCGTGGCCCAGGTGGAGGGAGCCGGTGACGTTCGGCGGCGGGATGACGATGGTGTACGGGGGCTTGTCGCTCTTCGCGTCGGCCTCGAAGTAACCGCGCTCTACCCAGCGCTCGTACAGCGGCCCCTCTACCTCGGCCGGCGCGTACTGAGTCGGCAGTTCTGGGGCGCTGTTCGGCCCGCTGTCGGGGCGCTGAGTGTTGTCGGTCACGACGGCCATTCTATGGCCCTGACACCCGTCACCTCGCCTGACTTTTGCGCGCAAGCCGGGCCACGGCCAGGACACAGAAGTGGCCGCACGGATGTAATTCAAGTGTGACCAAGAACCCTCCGTGCGGCCAGCTCCTAGACTACCCCTCCACTTCAGCGAAAACGCGCGGTCCTGGAAGCTGCGGGCATACGCCAGCCTCGCCCCCCTGTCGAAGTCACCGGCGGGATGGGACCAACAGCGCCGGGAAGGTCGGAGGAAACGAAGAACGCTGACCGATTGGCTGAACATCTCCCGCGACCGCTTGCCGACGTAGCAGGATGGTGTCGTGTCGATAGACGACCTGTCCCCAGACGATCGCGAGGCTCTTCTCGCCGAACGTCGGGAGGAGTACAAGTCCTTCTGGCCCGGCCCCCACGGACGCCGTGTTCGCTATGCCATCGAGATGTTCCCCCTGCTGCAAGCTGACAAGCCACGCGGACGCACACTGATTCCCGCGACGCGGGACATGCGCCTACGCAAGGTCGTGGAGACCTTCGGGAAGTACTTCAAGCAAGAGCTGGGCTTCGACTCCGTGCCCTTCGCCGCACAGCGCAGCCGCCTGTACAACAACGACCCCACAGTCGAGGTCGTCCTCTTCGACGCACAGCGGGTGACAGCCACCTTCCCAATCGCAGCCGGCGCTGCCGGGCTGAGCATCCAGGACGGGGAACGCTGGCTGGACTGGTTCTGGATTCACCCCTTCGAACGAGGAAAGGGCCTCGCCGATAAGGCGTGGGCAGACCTTGAGGAGCTGTACGGCAAGCAGTTCCGGATCCAACCGCCGCTTTCGCCCGCGATGGAGAGGTTCCTGACTCACCACGCCGTCGCGCCCGAACGCTGGCGCTCCTGAAGGCTAGGGCTAATCAAACGCGCGTACGCCGAATCCACTGTCTGTAACGGCGCGGATCACGACAGTCGGCAACGGCCGTTCCTCCTGAGACCTCGAACTTCTCGGCGCACGTCGGTGCTCTGCCAGCTGAGCTGGCCCGGGTAGCCCCCTGCGCGACAGGGCGCATCGCCGATCTGGTGGTGGGCTCTGGGCCGGACCAGTACGACGGGTACCGAAAGCCAGGCGTTCCAGGACATTCCCGCCTGGCGGACGGCACCGCACCACGGCGACGTGCGAAGCGCCCTGGTGGGACGCACGATGGAAGGGCAGTGCACGTCACCCATTGGGAGGGTTTCGGGAGGGATCGCCACGAACCACGAGCCTTCCTGTAACGCTGGCGGCACGTACGCGAGGTCGACAGGGAGGTTTCCGCGTGTCTGCGTTGACCGCAGACGAGGCCGGCCCAGAACGCGGTACGGCAGTGTGGGAGGACGACTACATCCTGCTCGCGTTGTTGTCGCACGGCCTCGTCGAGACGAAGCGACGGTTGGAGAGCCTCGGCCAGCCGCGTACTCCTTGGTCCAGCGCGCAGAGGGGGGACCCTGGCCTGCCAGGAGCCTGGCAGGAGGCTGTAACGCGTCTGTGGTGGCGGTTCTTCTGGGCAGGACTTGAGCCGCCTCGCAATGACTACGCGGTTCTGGAGCTGTGCCGGATGCCGTTGGGCCGGTGGCCCCTGCGGATGGCTCTCTCATCGGCCGATGGCGACGTGTGTCTGCTGGACGGGGAGGAGCTGAGCGAGTTCGCCGAGGAGGCTGTGCGGGGCGCTTGGGGGGATCCCGAGGCCCACATCGCAGAGCAGCGCGTGCACCAAGCGCTGCTGCTGGTGGTGGAAGCCAATGCCTGCGAAGCGCGCGATGCCTGGCAAATCTACGTGCGGCTGCGGCGCCTGGTTATCGAGCGGCCGGTGATCAGCGACCTCGAGGTACGGGCGCTGCAGCAGGAACTGCCGGCGGGGCCGAAGGCCGGAGAACCGTATGTGATGGAGTTCGTGCGCACTGCCTATGAGCGGCGGCCAGCCGAGAACGGTGTGACGCTGACCGTTTGCGGGCGGTGCGGCGTTCCGCTGCCGCAGGCCCTGGGGGACCGGAACCAGAGCTGTGGCACGCCGAGCTGTGACACCAGCGCCGAGAGTCTGCATCTACCTACTCTCGGCTTCTATTGGGTGCTCCATCGCGGTGCCCGTCGGTTCGTTCACGACCCTGGCGTGTTCGAACTGCGCGTCTGCGAGGGAGTACGTGCACTGGGGCTGGAGCCCCTGTTGTGGCTGGGCACCGACCAGCCCGACGCGCTGGACGTGTCCTTCCGTCTCCGAAGGGGGAATCGGAGTGAGCTATGGGGCACGGACGAGAAGGACTGGGCCAGCCCGGTTCTTTTGGCCAGGTCGTTCAGGTGGCCCGCCGAGCCTGAATGCGATCGGCGGTTCCTCGTGGTGCCAGAGCACCGCGCCCAAATCCCTGGCTACCTGACGGACCTGCGCACGGAGCTAGCCGGCCGCACAGATGCCGCGCGCCCTTTCAAGGTGGTCACCGAGAAGCAGCTGCTCACGGAGATCAGGCGCGCACTTGCGGGGCGAGGCGGTGGCTCGTGCGCGAGGTGACGGGCTGGTACGAAGACCTGTCGGAGGCCGAGGGCATCTCCCAGGATGCGGTCCGGCCGCTGCAGAAGCGCGAGTTCTTCGCCGTCGAGCTCGGGCTGACCTTCCTGGCGGACCACTTCCCCGACGAGCCGGTAGACGGCTTGTGGTCAATGCTGTCCCACTACGTCGTCCCGCGCCCCGGCGATACCGTGATGGCCGGCCGACTGCACCGGCTGGCCTTGCTGCTGGGACGGTACGGATCGGGCAGCCGCTGGCTGCGAAGTCTCAGCGAGTACGACAAGCTCCCGGACCAACTGCGCGGCTTCACTCGGTTGCAGGCAGGCCGCCAGGACGAAGACGAAGAGATCGCCGCAGTCCACTACAAGATGCGGGATCCGTCGGCGCTGGCCACCCGGTTCGAGCTGTACAGGGCGGTCATCGACCGGCCTGTGCCCTACGCGCCTTTGCGGGTCACCAAGGCGGCAGAGCCCGGAGAGGTGTACGGGTTCACCAACTCCTTCACGGGCTCCGACGAAATGGTCACCATCCCGAAGGTCGAGATTGCGGTAGAGCTTCGCTCCCTGCCCCTGCTCACCACACGACAACGACGTCCGGTGCGCCTGACGCCGAGGATGCTGCGGAAAACGGCGCAGCGGATGGATCGTGTACTCGCGAACCGGCCAGACATCCCTGAGCGGAACTTCTCCGGCCGGTTGCGGAAGGTCGCCTTCCAGCCATGGTCGCCCGAGATGCCGGGGTTCCGCACCAAGCCCACCGGCTTCAGTGTGCGCGGCTTGGTGCATGGCATCGGTCTGCCGAACAGCGGCAAGACGAGCTACGCGCTGATTGGTACGTACGCCGCAGCCAGACGTGGGCGGAAAGTGGTCCTCGTGCTGCCGTCGGTGAGCGACTGCCTGCAGAAGGCCGCGCTCTTCCGGGCCCTCGGCGTAAAGGCTGTTCCCATTTTCGGGGCGGGAAGCCGCTTCACGCACGCGTCGGGATACTGGCGCGGGGTGCTTGCCGACCACGCGCCGGCCTTCCCGACTAGCGCCGATGTGGCAGCGGACTACGTGTCGTGCAACTGCCTTCTGGAGCCCTTCCGCGACGCGCCGGGCGGCAAGCGCCCGCCTCTGCTTGTTAAGGATTTTCCCTGCCGGGAGAGGCTGCTCGACGTTGAGGGCAAGCAGTACAACTGCCCTCTGCTCGCGATCTGTCCGGTCCACCGAGCCGAGCAAGAAATGACCGACGCCGATGTGTGGCTGACGACCCCACAGGCATTGCTGGTCAGCTGGGCACAACCCGTCCACGCACGTCTGCGCTGGCTGGAGGCGGTGCAGCACTGGGCCGACCTCTTGATCGTTGACGAGGCCGACAAGGTACAGCAGACCCTGGATGACGAGTTCCTGCAGAGCCAGGTGCTGGTGGCACAGGGCGGTAGCTGGTGGGATCAGGAGGTCATCACCGCTCAGAACAGTCTGCGCTCGACCGGCCGCCGCCCCTTGGAAGACCAGCGCGCAATGGAGTACTACCGGTTCAAAGGCAAGGCGGACGACGAGGTCAATCTGCTGTACAACGCCCTGCTCGAGCCCGACAAGGACGGCGGCAGCGCCCGGCTGCGCCGGCATCTGCACGAGACGTACTTCTCCGGCCACTCCCTCTTCAACGACCTCTCGCGGCTGCTCCACGGCCTCAGCCCCAACGGGGAGGGTCCACAGGAGCAGGAAGAGAAGGCACTGGAGTACTACCGGAGAAACTTCGAGACGTTCGTCTTCCACACCTTCGACCCAGTGCCGGGGCCCCTCCAGGCCATCGTCCCGGACCTGGAGAACCCCGCGCTCTCGGACAAGGAACTCCGCAAGCGCGTCGACGCCTGGCTGATCGAGACCGCGGAAGCGGCGGGCGGCCCGGCGGCGGTGGGCAGGCTGAGCAGGTACCTGCCGTTCGCGCGCCACCTGCTGCGCGCCGCCTATCACACATCGCTTCTGGGGAGCTCGTATCTCAGGATGGCGACCATCCGGCCAGCGGTGGAACGGTTGTTGGGGCTTTCCCGAGACGAGGAATTCTGGAGTAGTCGGCCGCCAAGCGACTACGACGCCTTCGTGCCCGAGGCACTGCAGGGCAACATGCTCGCCTTCCAGTGGCTGGACAACAGGGCAGGCAGTGGCGACCTGCGTATCTTCTGGGTCCGCGGTGTGGGCCGCTGGCTGCTGCACCACATGCACGACCTGCTGGCGGCCGAAGGGATCGAGGGACCAAACGTTCTCCTGCTCTCGGCGACAAGCTGGGCAGGAGACTCGGCCACGTACCACGTGGACGTACCCGTCGACTTCCTGCTACGCGAACCCGACGAGGACCGCAAGGCGATCGCACGCAGCCGCTTTCACTTCCGCCCCGCCCGGACTCCGGACGGGCGGCTGATCTCTCCTTCAGGGCGCCTTGGCGACGAGCGTCAGGAAGCCGTCCGCGGGGTCGCGGCCTCCATCGCCCCACCAGGCGGGCGGGAAGGACTGCTGAGCAGCGTGCTGGAACGGCTGCCCCCGCAACGCCGTAAGGCCCTCCTGGTGGCTCAGAGCGGTAACGACGCGCGCACCATGGCCGAGTACCTGGTGAGCGGCACCGCCTTCACCGCCCAGCACGTGGTCAAGGACGCGGAGACACCAGGGCCGCACGGGATTCAGCGTCGTGATGTTCACCGCTTCGGTCTGAGCGAGCACGACGCTCTCACGGCCGCCCAGCTGTCGATCGAACGTGCCGTCAACGTGCTCAACACCGATGGTGTGGCCGCCTTCGGCGCAGAGTTCTTCCTCAGCCGTCAGCATCCGCCACCCGACGAGCTGGACTTGGCCATGGGCCTGTCCAACCGCTCTTCGATGGCCAAGCTGCTCGACCCTCTCCTCGCGCCCACGTCGATCGTCCGCGCAGCTGCTGGACTGCGCCAAGAGAGCCGCATGGACTGGCACACCCTGGTGGGCCGACCGGTGGTCTTCCGCCGTCTACGCGGCCGGGCACATCGCGCGTTTGTGTGGAACTCGATCACCTCGATGTGGCAGACGATCTGCCGATCCATCCGCGGTGGCCAACCGGTCGAGGTGTATTTCTGCGACCCCGCCTTCGCGCCGCGACACGCCCGTTTCGACACCGCCGCAGATACCGCGAACACGAGCATTCTCATTGCCATGGAGCGCGCCCTGCGCGACAAGATCCGGCCCGCCGAGCCGGTTGACGAGCGCGACCGCGCTGCCGCTGAGGTGCTCTACGAGCTGATGCTGCAGTGCCTGGAGAACATGGACTGGGAACCGTGACCGTAACGACAAAGCCGCAACCCTACCCGCGCATCGCGTGTATGTCCGGCACGATCGAGCAGGGGGCGCTGCCGCCACGGCGGCTGCACACGCTCCGTTTTCCCTCACGATGGCTGCGCCTCCTGCAAAGCCAGTACCGCCCACGCCACACTCGGGACGGCTTGCCTGTCCGCGCTCTCGCCGACCTCCTGCGCGCCGTAGACCGCAACGTCGTGGATGTCGCCAACTGGGGGCTGGACGACCAGGACAAGTACTGGATCGCCTCTATCGAACCCGTGCCCACGGCCATCGTCCACACCGTCGTCGCAACCTGGGCCAGCGTCTTCGTCACCGCCGACCGTCCGCACATCGACTGGTACCAGCTCCTCGACGCCGAAGACCTCGAACGCACCCGCGACACGGAGGACGTCCCCGTAACCGTCTGGACAGTCGCGCCTAACGGGACAGCGGCGCCGACACGCGGCTTCTTCCAGATCCTGCCGGGCATGCTCGCGGTTCACCTGGCCGAGGCCGGCCTGCCTCTACTGCACCCCGAGTCATCCAAGCGGCGCCTGGTGCTCGGCCCCACGCTCGACGGCCCCCGGGAGGCTGTGGAGTGGCCACCGCGGTGGATGCCCGACCGTAACGGTGACGCCCCTTGGTCGCTCGGCGTACGAATCGGTGCCCAAACCGCGTGGCAGGAGCCCGAGCCCCGCATCCATATCGACCTCGTATTGCACCGCTGGCTCCACTTGCCGCTCAGCTACTCCCCCAACCTCAACCTGCACGCCTGGCTGCTAAGCCCCGCAGGCATCCTGCGCCCTAGCGAACGTCCCACCTTCCTGCGAACACCCGGGACCTGGCGTGGCCGCTGGAGGTGGTCCAATGGCCTCGAACAGCTCCTTACCCGCCTGAGTCAGCTGCCTCACCCCTCCCTCCTCGATGTCCTCGGAGATCCGCTCGGGCACCTGCCCCGCGCCGGCACGAACAGCGCTCCTAATGAGGAACACGAACAGCTCCCGTACGCCGCCGTCCAGTACCAGAGCGGTATGCGGCTCCTCCGCCCCGAGAGCCCCCCGCCTCCGGACGGTCGCCGACAAACCGCCAAGACGTGTGATCACCCGGTGAATCCCGGCTTCATGCCGATCAATCACCAGCAGCTGTTCGAGGCCGTGACCAACGCCCTGGCCCCTGTCGGCTTAACCCCCACCCAGACCTACTCGCGCCGACGGCCACGCGGCCGGAGCACCAGTCCCCGCCTCGCCCCAGAAGGGCGCTGTTACCAGCTGGAGTTCTGGAATCAGACGGACACCACCCGCCGCGTGCTGCTCAACGCCCTCCAGGACAACAAGCACGGCCTCGCCCTGACCCCAGCGCCGACAACCCAGGGCTCAAGCCGGTCCTTCAGCAACGGCTCGCTGAACCTCTCGGTCAACTTCCATGACATCGGCGAACTCGCCGCCGCCCTGCGCCTGCCCGACGGCGAGGAAAGCAAAGCCGCCCGGACGGCCATCGCGGCTCGACAGCGCCTTGAGAAGATCCGCACCCGCCTCGCGTCCCTGTCACTCTACGAGGTGCCAAGCGATCCGCCCGTCACAGGACACACGGCAGCCCTCATCGAACTCGACGGCCCCCGAGCGTTCGCCGGCAAGGAGATCGCCGACCCAAAAACCACGCTGCGAAAGGGCTTCGCCCACGGCGACCGCGTCACCCAGTTCCTCCGCCCCATCACCGCCACAGACACCGCAGCCACCGACGACGAGTACCTCGACGCGGACGACGTGGTCAGCGCCTCCACGGTCGCCAACGATGACGTGGACGTCGACGTTCAACTCCCGCCGGAGGACGCCAACGAAGTAGCCGTCGACCGCGACCTTCCCCGAGCGGCCAACGCCATCCGCGACGCCCTGCGCCAACTGGGTCACGTCCCAGCGCCGCATGCCTCCCCAACCGGCACACCGATCGAGGTCTGGGCGCTCTGGTACGAACCCGTTCGCGGCGGCGCCATCCCCATCCTGCTCCGTCACCGCCCTAACGGCACCCTCACTACTCTCCTCCCCGGCATGCCCCCCATGCCCTACAGCGCCCTGCACCTGGCACTCGCGACCGGCCGTGGACGACTCCCCCGAGGTAAGGGCACCGACACCGAGTACACCGAATTCCTGCGGCGAGCCCTCGTTCTCGACGACCCCACACCCAGGCTCCTGCTCGTCGGAGGGCGGAACTTGCGAAGCCGCGGCTGGTCATGGCTCCAGACCCAGCACATGCGACGCGACGTCATGGTCCTGCCCGGCGCGGACCCCAGCGAGAGTGCAGACCTGACCGTGGATGACCTAGCGGTGCAGCAGCCGCTAGCCCGACTCGGCGTACGCCTGCCCAGCCAGTGCCCTGGCCTCCGGATCGCGCGCGTCATTAGTCGGGACAGCGCCCGTGAAGTGCCCCACATCTTTGCTCAGGACGACAACCGCCCCTACGGAATTACATCCGGGCTCTTCAGCGTTCACGACCGGCTCTACTACGCCCTCGCACCTAAACCTGTCCAGGCCAAGGCACCCATCGGTCTCGACAAGTTCGATCCTGCCCGACCCCGGGCCGCTTCCAGACGAGCCTGGAACCCGGGCGCCCTGGAAATCGCCCTGCCGTTCCTGCAACCGGAGGACACTGATGAGGCAGCCTGGGCCCAATACGTCCACGCGCTCCGCACGGCTCATCTGCATACCACCATCCCTACCCGCCTCCCGGCCCAGCTCCACCTCGCTGACCTCGCTGGTCGATACATCGAGGCTCGCTGGTGACTTCGCTGGCAAACATCTCGGAGCCGCGTTTCGCGAGCTGCCGGATGTTCACTGCATCCAGGGCCAGGGCGCGATGAGGTCACGCCTCTTACGGGCGGGCTGGTCTCAGGTTCTGGTCTGGGCTCGACGTCCTATCTAGGGCACGGATCGATGCCCCGCACAGCCGCGTAGCTGGAACCCCCGCCGGGCTGTCGCAAAGCGTCGCTCGAAAGGTCCTCCCGGGATCGTTCAGGAGCCCCGTAAGGTGACCAGATGCTTCCGCCCCAGGGGGCCGCCGACATCACGATGTCGGCGCCCGATGCCTTCGACATACCTGTTTTCGTACGGCGCAGTTCGCCGCTGGAGCCAGCGCCCCGGCCCACAGCTGTGATGCTGTCCCAGGCCAGCAACGCATGGCCGACGCCTGCGGACATGCCGCCCGATGGCAACTACCTGGTCACCACAACGTGGCGCGACATCCTCGACGCCGCCGTCACGGTGGGCAGGGACATCGCCCCCTGGATCGCGGCCGTGCCCAAGTTGGCGCGCCGCGAGATCCTGGCCCGGCGCTACCCCCTTTCGGCATACCTCATTCGCAGGCAGGCCGTGGTGCCCCACCAGGACGGCGTAGGGCGTGAGGTCGTGCCGAGCGTCGTTTACACCCACGGAACGGAGAACTCGACACGATCGGCCTTCGGCTACCACGTCGGGATGACGATGGCGGAGTGGGCCTGCCGAGGGCTCATGGGTCTCGGCCCCACCACCCATGCCGAAAGCGCGGTACCACCCGGCGCACTTGCGGGATGGAAGCATTCCAAAAGCCTGCCCGACCTCTTCGGCACTCACAGCTCGACTTCCGGCCTCTGGCTCGTGGAAGCGAAGGGAGGTCGCGTCCTCGGCTCACACAGCCGCCGGAAGGGGGCACGGCAATTGGACGTCGGGTCGTTGGTGCCTGACGCACACCAGAAGGTGCTCTGCGGAACGAGCCTTCAGCAACGCCTGTTCATGATGATCGATATCGAGGCTGACGGCCCGGCGGCGGAGAACGCTGATTCGTCTGAGCAGGTCGATGACGACGTGCTGGAACACAACGACGATGCGCTTGTGGAACTGGCACGCGCGCGCATGCTCACATATCTGGCCCTCGTGTCTCTTCCGCGAGGCAGTCTGAGAGTGACTGCCGTAAGTGATTCGCTGAACGACAGACCCTCCCGCCGTACGGGGGGTCTCGTGCACTTGTTGGGGGGCGAAGACGCGACCTCCGCTCTGAGGCATGGCCTGGACCACGAGGCGACCAGTTCGGATATCGCCCAGCGGGAAGGGATTGACATGCTGGCTGCCAGATTGCCTGGCACCGACCTCATGATCGGCATGTCTCGACGGCTCTTCGGCGCCTGCCAGGAACTGGCAGGCGCCGAAGCAACTATGGTCGTGGAGATCGAGAAAACCTCCGGCTCGCGCCACTCTGAGTTGCAGACAATCCGGGCGCTCACCGAGGAAGTAGCCTCCGTCCCGGCGCTGCCCGGTGATGTGAATGAGCAACGGTACGAGAGGCACCTCAGCGAACGACACGAACGGGTACGGGGCTACCGTGACCGTCGACGGGACGAGTTCCGCCAGGCCACTCGACGCGGTTTCATCGCCGGCGAGTCGAGCCCTTGGGAGCGCTTCATCGAGATCACGCCCCAGCTCACGAGCCCAGCGGAATACGGGTTCCTGGAAGCCGCCACACGGGACACATACTTGGCAGTCGAACAAGAGGCGCTCGACCTGGACACCTGAGCACCCTGATGGCGGACGGCACGGAAACGGGCCAAGGCCACAGGACGTGTAGCAAGCAGCCCGCGGTACCTGGTCTCGTTCACCCCCTTCCAGCGGCGTTCGTAACCTCCGCCACCACCCGCTCCACCGCAGGTCAGAACTTTGGGGGCAACCCCTCGCGAGTTCGAATCTCGCATCCTCCGCCGCCCAGAGCAGTCAAAGGCTCCGACCGCCTAGCGGTCGGAGCCTTCGTCGTTGCGTGGCTTCAGTCGTGCGGTACGGGCAGGCGCGAACGTCCACTGACGCTTCGAGACCCCACTGGGGATCGGGATCGCGCCCCTGGGCACCCTCCGTACCGCGCGAGCTTGTCGACCAAGCAGAGCCATGGGATGCGGTGCGATCCGAACTTTGGCGGGAGAAAGGCGAGTTGAGCAAGTCTCACAACCCCAGCCAGCAAAGTAGTGATCTGGCTCACAATCTGAGTGCCATTCCAAGCGACACTTCTCCGCCACCACAGCCCCTGCACGTCCACCAACAGCGACTGAACTCCACCTCGCCTGCGCAGCATGGCTGCGCAGGTGCCGAACTGCGCGAGGACTAGGAAGCGTTAGCCGCACGCTCATGGCCGTCCACTGCTAGATTCTCCATCAATCCACCTCGAATCCAGGGCCCGGGTACAGCCATCGTGCAGCCAAGGCCCCGACCTCAAGGTGTGCGCAGTACCACTGCGCAAAGAATCAATCGAGAGTGGCAGGGGGCACCACAGAGTGAAGTCGTTCTTCGAGCTGTTGGGGAAGGCGATGCAGAACACAGGCATGACGTTGCGTCTAAGCCTGCTGATGGTCGTCGCCTCAGCAGCGGCGTACGCCATCAGCCAACTGCGGTAGGTCGACATGGAGCAAGGACACCCACAAGTGGAAACAAAGACCGCAGCTGCAGACGTTGTCGACCGGCTCTGGCGGGCATACGCACCCTTCCAACGAGGCCGGAACACGTTCGGCGACCTCACCTCCATGACCACAATCCTGCTTCTCGCAAGGTTTGTTGAGTCAGTTGGTGAACCAGAGGATGAGTTCGTCAAGCGGTGGACTCGAGCGGCCGCGGAGGCCCAGATCGGCCTCTCGCCGTTGATGGACCTACGCGCCGCCCTGAGGAGCGCGAGCAGGCATCAACTCTTTCCTGTGCCTGAAATTGACAGGCTTGACGTCGAGTTCCTCAACGGGAGTGAAGGAGCAGATGACGCTCCCTGGGCAGCCGCTTTCCTTGCTGCCCTAACGCAGGGTCCGACGCTGGCCAAGGCAAGCCTGACGGAAGTCTATGAGCTCCTCCTCGAACGCCACGTTCAAGAAGGGACCTTTCCGGTAGGAGAGTTCTACACACCGCGCGCCGTCGCGCGCCTGCTCGTGGAGACTGCAGCCCCGCGACCGGGGGACCGAATCCTTGATCCGGCTTGCGGGACTGGTGGCCTTCTTGCAGTCGCAGCGGAGCGAATCGCGGAACGCGGCCGGCTGGACGGCGCTTCCTTCGAGGCTCATTCCACAGATCGCAGCAATCCACGGCTAGCGATGATGAACCTGGCCATCCACGGAGTGGATCAGCCCGTCGTAAGTGCCTCCGATCCAGTGTCGCTCTTTCAGCACCGGGGCACGGGCCTTGTTGACCTGGTGCTGAGCAACCCGCCATTCAACCAGCACATCGCGGCTCATCACGCAGTCGACTGGCCCTTCGGGCAACCGCCCGAATCCAATGCGAACTTCGCCTGGCTCCAGCTCGCGTGGAGCCGACTGAGCGAGGAGGGGTTCGCGGTAATGATCATGCCGCCGGGAGCCGCCTGGTCCAGCGGCCGTGAGGCACTGATCCGCAGGAACATGATCGCCAGCGGTGCTCTCCTCGCTGTCATTGCGTTGCCGGCGAACCTTTTCGCACCCCACACCGCCATCCCCGTGCACATCTGGGTGTTGGCACGCGACAAGTCCCGCCACCTGCCGGTAGGCGATACCGAATCCGTCCTCTTCATCGATGCAAGCAGACTCGGTACACAGGTTCCACGGCAACCATGCACCTTGACCACCGAGGACACTGATCGCATCAGCACACGGTTTCACGCGTGGCGGCTGTCTCCTTCCGCAACGCCTGATGAATCAGGATTCTCTCGTTCGGTTTCACATGCCGAGATCGACCAGAACGACGGCAGCCTCGATCCGCGCCGGTACGTCCACTTCGCCCCTGAGCAGCAGCCAGCAGCACCAGACCTTGATCTCATGCTCGATGCCCTGGACCGGCATGACGGTGCGACGTCGAGTTCGAGCCGTGCCGTCCAGGGAAGTCTCACCGTGTGCGAGCGATTGACTCGCAGGGGGATTGAACTCCCCCGTGTGTCTCTTGGGCTCATTGTGAAGGGCACTCGAGCTGACTTGTTCGAGGAATCTGAGCCCGGCCTGCTCTTCGCCGGGCCTTCGGGAAGTCTCATCCGAGCCGAGGACTACGTGGACGTCGGCATCCCCGTGGTGATGCCCAAAGACCTCACCAACAATGGCATCAGCACGGCGAGCATCAAGTACGTCGCCGAGCATCAAGCCCGTGATCTAGAACGTTTTCGCCTTCACCTCGGAGACGTGGTCCTGGCACGTCGCGGAGAACTGGGACGATGTGCGGTCGTCCGAGCGGATCAACAAGGATGGCTCTGTGGAACTGGCTGCTTCGTGCTTCGGCCGCCCGCTGAGCTGAACGCCGACTACTTCGCGGCCTACCTCCGCAGTACGGAGGCACGCCAGTGGCTCGATGCCCACTCCACGGGCAGTATGACCATGAAGACCATCTCTCTCAATGCTTTGAGTGGCTTGCCGGTTGTACTGCCAGACCTCGGAGTGCAACAGGCAGTCGCCGACGCGATGAGGCAGCTGGATGAACATGAGCGACGGCTGCAGGAGCAGCTCGCGCTCACACAACAGATCCGACGCGACTCGCTCACGGGGCTCCTGCGAAGTTGAGTGCCTCTCTTCCCACGATCGAGGGCCCGGTGCGACGGAGCATCCGGCGGTTGAGTCATGGTCTCAGTTCTGGTCTCATTCACCCCCGTCCGCCGCCGTTCACTACCAGGAGCGATATCCGCCCCGTCCCAGGTCAGAACGGCCACGGGCACTGCCGTACACCCAGACGAACATTTGGAAAGCGTGTTGGGGGCAACCCCTCACGAGTTCGAATCTCGTATCCTCCGCCAGTGCCTCACCGGGCACGATGTCGAAGGGCCCCACCGTTCGCGGTGGGGCCCTTCGTCGTTGCGCGCCCGGCTTCCCGTCTCAGCCGGGGCCGCACGGCTCGCAGTCGGCCGTAGAGCCCGAGCCCAGCCCCGCCCTCCGTCCGTGATCGCGGCGCCGACGACTGCCGGGGCGCCGAGCGCGAGCAGATGGGATCAGATCCGGGCGGCCGCGTGACGCCGAGCCGTCGGCGGGCCGGAACTCCGGAACTCCGGATGTCCGGATGTCCGGATGTCCGTGTCCGGATGTCCGGATATGGCGAAGCCCTCCCGTGATGCGCTCACGGGAGGGCTTCGTTCACCGGGTGGCCCGTCAGCCGTACTTCACCACGCTCGGCGCGCCGAACGTGCCGTCGCCGTTGCCCAGCCACAACTGCTGGGCCCAGATGCTCATGTAGGGCTTGGCGATGAGGTCGGTCTTGCCGTCGCCGTTGAAGTCGCCCGTCATGGCCTGTTCGAAGTTCCAGTGGTCAAGGAGCAGCTGCGGGTCGGCGAAGCCGCCCTTCTTGTCCGCGAAGGCGACATGGAGCTTGTCCTCCGCGTGGTGGTCCTGCACGAGGAGCTCGGAGACGCCGTCGCCGTTCACGTCGCCCGCCGAGAGGTCCGGGAAGCGCCAGTCCTTGGCGACCTGCCGGGCCTGCGCGAACGTGCCGTCCCCGTGGCCTTCCAGCAGGTAGAGGTTGCGGGCGCCATCGAGGGCCACGACGTCGGCCTTGCCGTTGCCGGTGAAGTCACCTGCGACTATGTGCCCGTACCGCGGACCGCTGTCCAGCACACGCTCGTCGCTGAAGCCGCCGGCCGTCGTGCCCGTCCGGAGGGACAGGCGGCCCTGGCTGTCGGAGGAGAGCAGGTCCAGCTTTCCATCACCGTTGACGTCAGCGACAGCGGCGCCCCAGGGACCCCACTTCGGGAGAACGGTCACCGGGCTGCCGAACGAGCCGTCCTTGTGTCCCGCGCGCACCGACAGGTGCTCGGGGGACACCATGGCGTTCGGGTCATCCGGGTCGCTGGTGAACAGGTCGGCGGCACCGTCGCCGTCGAAGTCCCCCACGGCGACGATGTTTTCGGCGTGCTGGGCGCCGATGGCCTGACCCGTACCGACCGCCAGCGCCGGAGTGGTGGTGGCCAGAGTGGCTGTGGCAGCGGCCGCCGCCAGCAGGCCGGCGGTCCATACGGTGCGCGCGCTCATACGAGACATGCGAATCCCCCCAAAGGATCTCGAAGTGACAACTGGAGACGGAGACGGAGGCGGTCCACACGATCCCCCCGAAACCGTGACATCTCCACCCGACTACAAACACTACAGTCGCACCGGGATCACGGGTTATCCGTTTTTGGCCACACCGTGCGGTAAAGGCGGACACGTCGCGTCGTTTTGTGTCAGATCGCGTACGACTGACGCTCGTCACACATGCCATAACTGCCATAACGCCGTGCTCAGGCATGGGCACGATTCGAGGCCGGACGCGGCGGTGGGAGGTGCGCCGTCGCGGTCTGGTGGCGGCCGTCGATCAGGGTCGCCCTGCTGCGGGCACTGTCAAGGCCGGATCCAGCGAACGCCGTACGGTCGTTTCAGGGTTGCCCAACAAAGGGCGGCCGACCGTCAGGACTGCCGGGTCCGCGCTTGACCAGGCGCTGGAGGAAGGTGGGCGAGTACCGGCAGTTCTTCGACGGAGCGGTCACCGCGCGGGTCCAGACGGCGGCCAAGGTGCCGTCGGGGAGGTGGACTTGCGCCGTCCGGACTCGGGCTTGGCGGGCGCGGCGTGTCGCCCTGACCGGAGCTGAGCGGTGCGCGATGGACAGGTATGGCTCTGGTTGCCCACGAGCCCAACCTCGGCCTAGAGAGCGTCGAGCGCGGCTTCCTCGGTTGTCTTCTGCTGTGGCACGTCGGCCGGCTGCCACGGAATGCCACTGAGGTCCACTCCGAATCGTTCATTTTCCTCCAGGAAAACTTCCTTTCGGAAGACCAGGACCAGCTTGACCCCCTGCGCCGAACTCTTTCCTTCCTGCCAGATGACTTCCGCAGGACGGTTTCGGAATTCCAGCAATTTCTGATCGCGCTCAGCACCCGCGTCCATCAACGAAATCTCGATGCCGTCCTGGACGAGCTCTCGCATCTCGGCACTGCTGTAACTGCGGTTGCACGTCAGCCCGGCCGCTCGCTTCCGTCCCGGATGGATCGAGTCCCAGACCGAGCGCGCGTTCCTCCTGCCCCGGCCCGGTGGATTTCCCCCGAAGCCCGTCACGACGGTGTTCCACAGGACGGGGCTGTAGGCGCGCAGCAGGGCCCGCTCCCCCAGCACGATCCAAATGTCGTCGAGGGTCAGATATCGAACATCGAAATGCGACGCATGAAGGTTACCCGGTTCGCCGATACTCCTGCGGTGGTCGCTTATTCGGTCGAACAGCTTTCGCTTGTCCAGGGTCGAGGGATCTCCGTAGTTACTGTCGCCGGCCGAGGCCTTTCCCACGTAAATGGGGATGTCCTTGTCCTTGATCCCCGCGTAGATTTCGAGATCGCCCTTGTAGTAGAGCGCATACAGGCCCGCCCCCGGGAATCCCGTCACCTGGTCCAAGGGGACGCGTGGACGCCCGTCCATCTCCGCCCGGAGGTTACGGCCGAGCAAGTCGAGGCTCAACGGGTTGAATTGCGGGGACACGGAGCTGGGAGCCATGCACATGATCTTACTCATCGTCCAGCGGTGACGGAGGATCTCAGCCTTGACCGGCCATGAGTTCCCTTTACACGCTGAGCGATTGACTCGAGGGCCGCGAACGGAGGCTCTCATTCCGTTCAGGATTCGTTTGTGGACGTGCCTCGCACCACGCCTATCACCCGCGCGGCCGCCACATCAGGATCCTCGTGCTCCCAGACACGAACGACCGTCCATCCCGCCTCTCGTAGGAGACGATCCGTCTCCGCGTCCCTGTTCTGGTTGCCCTGGATCTTGGTTCGCCAGAACTCGGCGTTCTTGTGGGCTTCCCGCAGGTGGTCTGGACAGCCGTGCCAATAACAACCGTCGACGAACACCGCGACCCGGGGCTTGGAAAAGATGAGGTCGGCCGTGCGCCGCAGTTCGGGAAGGGGTCGGGCCGCCACGCGATACCGCAGGCCCTGTCTGTGCAACAAGGAGCGGAGCCTGAGCTCAGGCCGGGTGTCCTTGCTTCGATTGGCCCGCATCACCGCGCGTACGGAGCGTGACGTGGCCCAAGAACCCTCGGCCGGCGGCTCCTCGGTCAACAGGCCCTTGTCCCAGGCCATCTTCCAGCCTTCGGCGAGGTTCGCGGGCCGCGTTTCGTGCTCGACCTGCCCAAGGTAGCGAGCGGGAGACTTCCCGCCGTCGGACCACCGCAGGTACGCGCGGATGCGGCGGGTGTCGGGAAGGACTTTCAGCTCCACCGAAGCCCTGGCGAACCGCCCCTCCCCGAGGTCGACGGACCGCCTGTGCCGACCGCCCGCCGCCCGGTCCTGTTCGGCGGCGATGGCGGCGCGGCTCCTGCCGGCCCGCCCTCTCCACGCCCGGTCCGGAGGCGCGTCACGTTTCCAGCCGCTCTGCGCTCCGCTGGTGGATCCGGTCACTTCCGACGCTCCTCCGCATCATCCAGAACGGCGGCAACGGCCTTGGCGAAGACCTCACCCAGGGCAACGGGAACGGCATTGCCGAGCTGCCTCATCTTTTCCCCCCGCGGTCCCTTCAGCTCCCACGTGTCCGGGAAGGTCATGACCCGGGCGGTTTCGCGGACCGTCATGTACCTGTGCTTGTAGCGGACACCGCCGGGGGCCGTCCTGTCCGGCACCAACTCGTCGAGCAGCATGACGGATTCACCACCGGGGACACCGTGCACACCGGCCTTGACGGTCTTCGCCGGACGATCGAGTTCATTGGGGGTGTGCCCGTCATAGACGCGCGCCCCGGGCCAGCCGACGTGATCAGTGAATCCGCCGAGGTAGCGCTCGTTCCGGTCCAGCTGGTCGTCCGTGATCTCAGGCAGAGGCTTGTTGTCCCCGATGCCGGCGAGCGCGTCCCGCAGCGTGTGCCAGGGCAGCAAGCCGTCATCCATGGGCATGGTCTTCGGGAGGCGGGCCATGGCCCTTTCCCGCACGTGATCCGGGACACTCGGGTAGCGCTTCCAGTACTCCCCGTCCTCCTCCATGGAACGGATGAGGGCGGTCTCGGAATGCGTCGGCCTCACGAGGTTCTTGAACAGCTGGAGGTCGACGTTCAGGTCGCGACGGAACGCGACGATGATCACGCGGTTGCGGATCTGCGGCACCCCGTAGTCAGCGGCGTTCACCGGCATCATGACGATGTCGTACCGCTTCGTGGGGTCGTCGGGCTCCTCCTCCCGTCGCTCCAGCAGGCGCTCGTAGTGTCGCTCCCAGTCGGTGCCTTTGGTTCGCTCCTCGAAGGGCAGCTCCAGCTCACGCTGGATGTAGTCGAAGTAGCGGCGGAACGAGGGCCTCAGCAAACCGCGCACGTTCTCGCAGATCACGGCCTTCGGCTGAATCTGCCGTACGGCCCTGAACATCTGCGGGAACATGTTCCGCTTGTCCTCGTCGCCCTTCGCGACGCCACCGAGGCTGAACGGCTGGCATGGGGGACCGCCGGCGAGCACATCCACCTGGCCCGACAGGTAGGTCATGTCCAGAGCTTGGACATCGCCCGCGACGAGGGGCACCCTCTCGCCGGGCCCCGGGGCCCGCGTGGGCGCCTGACCGTCAGGCAGTCGCTCCGCCCCATTGGCCTCCAAGGTCTCGCACGCCCGCTTGGCGAACTCATTGAAGAGGAGGGGGCGAAACCCGGCACGATGGACGGCCATGGCCAGGCCGCCCGCACCAGCGAAGAGCTCGACACCGGTGCGATCCTTGTTTGATCCTTCGTGCAGTTCAGCCATTTCAAAAGCATACCGCGGAGTTGTAGATCTTCAAGCCGATTTCAGCCGAAGACCCCTCAATGTGTACAGGACATCGATAGGGTCGCCGTGATCATGTCGAGCTAGGGGGAGGGCGGATGACGCCTACGGTGGGCTTCACCAACGGGACGCGGTATCACAAGGACTTCACGTTGAGCATCACCAAGGCGCTCGGCGACCAGCTGGCCGCGGCGCTCGAAGGACTCGGCAGGGCGCCCCTGACCGAGGAGAGCATCGCGCACCTCGACGAGAAGCCGGGCGTCTACCAGCTCTACTTGAACGGCGAGTTCGTCTACGTCGGCAAAGCGGACAAATCCCTGCCGGCCCGCCTGCGCAACCATCTCCGCAAGATCTCCGGGCGCCGCGACATCTCCTTGAGCCAAATGGCCTTCTCGTGCCTGTACGTGGCCGAGGACTTCTCGGCTCTCGCGCCGGAGCAGTTGCTCATCAGTCACCACAAGGGCATGGGGAACATCCCTTGGAACAACAACGGTTTCGGCAACAAGGACCCCGGCCGCCAGCGGGACAGCACCGTCCTGAAGCGGAACCACTTCGACGTTCTGTTCCCCATCGACCTTGATCGACCGGTCGATGGGCTGCACCAGGGCGAGGCGACGCTGCATGAGTTCCTGGAAATGATCAAGGCCGGACTTCCGTACAACTTCAGGTACGGGAAAGCCCCGGAGTTCAAGACCAGGCGCGTCAGGGTGCCGGCGGCCGGGTCGACCGCCGATGAGGTCTTCCAGTCGCTCTCCGTGGCGATACCGGCCCCATGGCAGGTCACCGCCCTCATGGGTTACGTGATCATGTACGACGACAGTCCCGCCACGTACAAGAGCGCGTGGCGGTACTACCGTGACGGCCGGCGGATCAGCGCCGTGCCCGAGGCCGAGCCGGCGGGGGCCGTCGAAGTGGATCCCCCGACGCTCGCCGACTGAGCGGGGGAAACGAGGCTCTGGCGTCCGGGCTCGCCGACGTTGTCGACCGCGCGGATGGCCCCTTGCGCCTCGCATCCCTCACGGCCGGCCGCGCCATCGCGCACGACCTCGGCCGCATTCGCGCGCGCCGCGGCGGCGACGGGCGGAGTCGCCCGGCATCCTGCCCAGGCCCACGTGGCCCTCAGGTGTCCCGGCCCCCGCACGCGGAGTGCGGCAGGAAGTCGTCCGGAGGAGCCGGGCCCGGGGAGTGGTGGGCGTCGGACAGGGACGCGGGGACGCGGTCCAGGAGGACGAAGGCGGATTCCAGGTTGGCCAGGCGGAACAGGCGCATGACGCCGGGGGCGCCCCGGACCACTCTCAGGGTGCCGCCCCGCGCGCTCACGCCGTCCTTGACCGCGATCAGCAGCCGCAGGCCTCCCGCGTCCAGGAACGTGACGGGGCGCAGGTCCACCACCACTTCGGGCGCCTCGCGGTCGATCATTTTCTCCACAGCGGGTCCGAGGGCGATTCGGGCCTCGATGTCGATCTCTCCGAACAACTCGAGCACGGTGGACGCCTCCACCACTCGTTCCCACAGTCCGAACCCGGACGCGTTGGCACGCATGAGGAAACCCCCACGATCCTTTCAGAAGAGGCACATCAGCACGCGGACCGGACGACTGCTTCCTAGCGCCGGACAGCACAGCGGCGCCGCCAGGGTTCGCGGCGACACCGCTCGGGGTGCGTCCACCATCATGCCCGGTGGCCGCCCCGCGGACCCCGGTGCCGGGCAGGGTCGATCCGAACCGATCAACGGGCAACACGTCCCCGGTGGGGCGCGCACCCGGCCCTCAGAGCGGGGGCTCATCCGGCCGGCGCGGGACGCGTACCACGTCGGACGGGCGCAACTGGCGTCGCATGGACGGTAGTTGGCCGGCGCGCTGTGCGGTCTGGGCGGAGAGCGGCGGCGGTTCGGCCGGGCGGCCGCGCGGGCCGCGCCGGTGGGGCGGGGCGCCCGGCGGCAGGGCGCTCGTACGGTAGAGGTAGCCCACCTTGATCCGCAGGGCCCACGGGTCGAGCGGCTTGATCAGGTAGTCGGCGACGCCGAGGCGCAGGGCCTCGTCGGCCGTGGCGCTGTCGTGGCCCATGCCGGTCACCAGGATGACGGGGATCAGCCGGGTCTGGGACAGCCTGCTGAGGTAGCGGGCCACGTCGAGCCCGCTGACGCCCGGCATCACCACGTCGAGGACCGCCACCGCTATCCCGCCGTGCAGCGCGGCCTTGAGCGCGGCGTCCCCGCTGGTCGCGAGCTCCAGCGGGTACCCCAGCGGCCCGAGGATGCTCTCCATGGCGAACAGGTTGTCCTCGTGGTCGTCGACCAGCAGCACCTTCATGTCCGCGGGCATGGCCCCATCACCTTCAGTCGGGAGCGCCGGAAAGGCATATGCCCGCTCGCGGCCACTCGTACGCAGTCGGGGAGCACCACGGCGGCGTGCATGGGGGGAACGCACATGTGGCGCGCATGTGCCGGGCCGGTCCGCGCGCAGACGTCGGCGGCTCGGTGCAGCGCATTGTCGCACCGGGCGCCCATGAACATCAGGGTGCCGACCGAGCCGGTTGCCGGTCCCGGCCGGTGGCACGACGTGCCTATACGCACGTGCCAGAGGTTCATGCCGGGACGGGGTGACACCTATGGGTGAACTCTCCGCCCACCCCCGGCCGGCTCCCCCGGCGGCGCCCCCGGCAGCCTCCCCGACGGCTCCCCGGCCGCCCCACGCCCCCGGCGCCCCCGGGACACCCCCTGGACACCCCCGCAAGCGGCCCACGCCGGTCTGAACCACCGTACTTCGGGCGGCACTTGACCGGTCCAGGAGTCCAGAATGACCGGATGATGATCCCGTCATCCCCTCCCGTGCGGTACGCGGCCCCGAGCGGCGAGCGATGAAGGCGCTCACCAACGCCCTTCGCGGCAGGTCCGCGGCGCTCGCCCCGGCGGTGGCCGGCCTCGCGCTCGCCCTCGTCGCCGGCTGGCTGCTGTTCGCCACCGTGCCCCGCGCGCTCGACGACGAGCGGGCGTTCACGACGGCGCCGGCCTGCTCGCCCGCGGCGGTGTCCAGGGAGTGCAGACACACGGTCACGGCCGCCGTCACCAGGGCCGCCGCCAGGCACAAACACCGCTCGACGTACTACTGGCTGGGTCTGCGCCGCGTACCTCGGGAATCGCTCGCGCCGCCGGGGCGCCTGAAGTCGGGCCCGCTCGGCTCCGCGCCTCCCGCCACCTCCGCGCCTCCCGCCACCTCCGCGCCGCCCCGCCTCACCCTGGACGGCCCCGCCCCGGTATTCGCCGCCGTGCGCCCCGGCGCGACGCTCCAACTGACGTACTGGCGCGGTGAGATCAGATACGTCGACTACCAGGGGGTGCGCCAGTACACCGAGGCCGATCCGCGCGGCGGCCACCGACTGCCGTTCGCCGCCGCCCTCGTCCTCGGCTCCGTCAGCGCGGCGTGCCTGCGCACCGCGTACTGCTGGGCCCGGCGCACCAAAGAGCCGCCCGCGCACGAGCCCTGGCGGTTAAGGGTGCCGCTCGCGGCGGTGCTGCTGATCTCCTGCTTCGCCCTCGGTACACCCTGGGTCGCCGACGGCGGCGTGACCATCGCGCTGCTGCTCACGGCGGCGGGGGCCGTTCCGGTCCTCGGGGTCGCCGCCCGGCTGTCGCGCCGGCACCATCGGCGTACCACCGACACGATCGAGGTGAACCCGCTGGTTCCGGCCGCCGAAGTGTGTTTCCCCGGCGCCTTGCGGGGTGAAGTCCCGTACAGCCACCCGGAGTTCGGCTATCTGGTGGCGGGGCCCGGTCTGCTCGCCGCCACCCCCGACCCGGCCGGCCGCTTCGCCCGCCGTCCGGTGCCGCGCACCCTCACGGCGCTGCGGGTCCGGCCGCCCTACTGGACCGACCCCGGCCCCCGGCCCGCCCCGGAGTCGCAGGTGGTGGAGTGCCGCGACGGGGCGACCCCGGTGTACGTCGTGACCGAACCGGCTTAGAAGCCATCTCATTTGGGTGACTCGGTATTCTGTGAGTCATGGTGGGGATCGTTGAGCGGCTGGTGCCGGACGAGTTGTGGGAGTTGTTCCAGCGGGTGGTGCCGGAGGCGCCGTCGCGGCCGCAGGGCGGTGGTCGGCGTCGGCACGGCGACCGGGAAGTGCTGGCCGCGATCGTCTTCGTGGCTACGTCGGGTTGTACCTGGCAGCAGCTGACTTCGGCGTCGTTCGGCCCGTCCGGAGCGACCGCCCACCGGCGGTTCTCGGAGTGGTCGAAGGCCAGAGTGTGGGCCAAGCTCCACCGCCTGGTCCTCGACGAACTCGGCGCCCGCGGCGAGTTGGACTGGTCGAGGTGCGCGATCGACTCGGTGAACATGCGGGCCCTGAAAAGGGGGACCTGACAGGTCCGAATCCTGTCGACCGGGGCAAGTACGGCTCGAAGATCCACCTGATCACCGAACGGTCCGGTCTGCCCATATCCGTCGGCATCTCCGGGGCCAACCTGCATGACAGCCAAGCCCTGATCCCGCTCGTGAAGGGCATCCCGCCGATCCGCTCGCGCCGCGGCCCGCGACGGCGCAAGCCCGGCAAACTCCACGCCGACAAGGGATATGACTACGCCCACCTGCGGCAATGGTTACGCGAACGCGGCATCACCCACCGCATCGCCCGCAAGGGAGTCGAGTCCTCACAGAGGCTGGGCCGCCATCGCTGGACCGTGGAGCGGACCATGGCCTGGCTCGCCGGCTGCCGCCGCCTCCACCGACGCTACGAACGCAAGGCCGACCACTTCCTAGCCTTCACCAGCCTCGCCTGCACCCTCATCTGCTACCGCCGACTCGCCAAATGAGATGGCTTCTTACATGCCGCAGGTGTTGGGCGCTTTGGCGCACCCGGCAGGCGCGCGGGCGCAGCAGCCCTGAGGACCGGCGGCGCGCGCTCCGTCAGACGCTCCGGCCCGGCGCCGCCGCCTCCTCCTGCGTCCGCTCGCGCGCCCGCTCCTGCCCCTCCCGCTCCTCCAGCCACCGCGCGAACCCCGTGGTCCCCCGGGCGTCGGGCCGTTCGGCGGTCAGGTGTCCCGCGCGCAGGGCCCGGCCGATGCGGCCGGGGAGCGGGAGGGGCAGGAGGACGGCCCCGCGCCCCGTGGCGGCGCGCCAGGTCGAGGCCAGGGTGCGCAGGTCGGTCCGCTCGGGGCCCGCCACCTCGACGCGGCCGTTCCTCGGCGCGCGGACGGCCGCGTCCGCGACGGCGCGGGCCGCCTCGGCGGCGGCGACGGGCTGGAGCGGCACGTTCTTCGGGGCCGGCAGGAAACGTCCGCGCGCCGTCGCGGCGAACACGCTCGCGGCCAGCTCGTGAAACTGCGTGGCCCGCACGGTCGTCCACGGCACGAGGCCCGCCGCCACCAGGTCCTCCTGGTCCGTCTTGACCTTGTAGTAGGGCATCGGCACCCGGTCGCAGCCCACGATCGACACACAGACATGGTGGCCGACGCCCGCCGCGCGCTCGGCGTCGAGGAGCCGGCGCGTGCCGTCCACCAGGGTGGCGCGCATGGTGCGCGGGGAGGTGGAGTTGGCCGCGTCGACGACGACGTCGCAGCCGGCGAGCGCGGCCGTGAGGCCCCGGCCCGTGGCGAGGTCGACGGGGTACCGCTCGGACCCCCGGCTCAGCACCCGCACCCGGTGCCCGCGTGCCGTGAGTTCCGTGACGACGTGCCGGCCGAGGGTGCCGGTGCCGCCCGCGACGGCGATGACCAGAGGGGTGCGCGCGGTGTCGTTCTCGTACGTGTCACTGATGTCGCTGTAGGCGTTCATGCCCAAGGGACGGGACAGCACCGCGATCTGTGACAGCGGGACCGGCGAAGGCAGCGGGAGCGGCGGGCGGCAGCGGCACCGGCCGGGAGGCACCCGGGGGGCCGGCCCCGCCCCCGCCGCCCCCGCACCCGCTCCCGCACCTGCCCCCCGCACCGCCTCTCAGAGGATCATGAGGTGTGGCTCCCCGCCACCCCGGGAGCGGGCGGGGCCGGCACCTGTTCCGTCGCCGCTGCCACCGCCTCCGGCAGCCGTACCCGGTCGGCGGACGTACCCGCTCCGGTGGGCCGCATCCACCAGGGGGCAGCCCCCGATCCGACCTGGGGCGAGCCGCCCGAGCCCTCCTCAAGGAGGATGTCGGGCAGTGGTCCCACAGGGAGCGCGCCGACGGGGACCGAACTCTCGGGGACCGCGTGGACGGCGAGCGGACTGTCGGGCAGGACGCCGCCGTCGGGCAGCGCGCCACCGTGGGGCAGGACCTCCGGCAGGTCCTCGGCCTTGTAGCGGCGCACCGAGGAGTGCCAGTTCAGGATGCCCGCGATCCAGTCCTGGAGCTCCGCCACATAGGTGTCCAGGAGCGCCCGGCCCGCCCCGTCGAGCTCGAAGTCCTCGCACAGGACCGGGAGTTCGTGGTCGATGACGTGCTGGAACTGGCGCAGTCGCGACCGCATCAGGTCGTCGACGATGCGCAGACCCGTCGGATAGTCGCAGTCGAAGAAGTTCTGCACGACGAGGACGCCGTTGTGCAGCTCCCCCTCGTACTGGATCTCCTTCTGGTACGAGAAGACGTCGTTGAGCAGACAGCAGTAGTCGGCCGCGGCGTTCTCCAGGGCGCGGACGGGACCGCTCTCGTAAATCGCGGGGGGCAACTGGCCCGCGTGCCGCAGGCGCGCCAGGCTCATCGTGAGTTCGGAGCCGAAAGTGAGGCGGCGCATCTCGATGTAGTCGACGGGGTCGGGGATGCGGTGCTGCGCCTGGTTGTGCAGCTCCCACAGCCAGCTCTCCAGCATGACGTCGACCGACCGGCGGAAGGTGGCGCGGGCCTCGGGGGACATCGGGCCCGCGGTGCGCTCCCACAGGTCGGCCAGGCCGCGCTCCAGCGGCGTCTGGGCGGCAAGGGCCCCGTCCTGCGGCCGGTCGACCGGCATGCACGCGGAGAGCCGTTCGTTGGTGGCGTGCGCGCCGGCCAGGTTGCGTGAACGCCCGAAGGCCAGCGGGTAGTAGTCGTCGCCGTAGGTGCCCCAGGTCAGCCACTGGGCGCTGAGATCGAGCTCGTCGGGCGTCGCGTCCGGGTCCAGTCCGGCCGCACAGAGCGCCAGGTCGTAGGCGGCCATCTTCTCCGCGTCCCAGATGTCGGCGAGCAGCCCCATCCGCTCCGCCCAGGCGACGGACGTCTCCCGTGCGCGGTCCAGATGGGGGCTGAGCGCCAGCGGGTAGGGCACGTCGAAGTCGGGCAGCAGGGAAGGGCCGATCTCGCGCATCGGGACGTGCGTGAAACCGCGCTGCCGGGCTTGGGCCGGGCGTCCGAACAGAGTGGTGATGTCGAACGCGGACGTGCCGAGCACCCCGCTGGTGAGGGAGGGGCCGAGGTCGGCGGCCTTGTTCATGTAGCGGCTTGAGCGCATGTGCCACTCGTGGCCGCCGGACTGCCAGTCCTGGAGCCCCTTGACGTACGCCGCGACGGCCGCGCTCTGCTCGGGGGTGAGCCCCTTCTCCTGGCACAGAACCGGGACTTCGGTGAGCGCGGTGTTCTCGAACTGCTGCAAGCGTGAGGTCAGCAGGTCGTTGACGGCTTCGGCCGCCTCCTGCGTGGTGCAGCCGAGGAAGGTCTCAAGGACCAGGACGCCGTTGCTGAGTTCGCCCTCGTCCTCCACTTCGCGCTGGTAGGAGAAGAGGTCGTTGCGCAGGTGGACCGCGTCGGCGAAGGCGTCGGTGAGGACGCGCAGGGGGCGCGTTTCGGCGACGGACGCGGGGAGTTCGGCGTTGGCGGCGTACTCGATGAGCCCCGCCGACCAGGGCGCGCCGCCCACCTTGCGGCGCATCTCGATGTACTCGACGGGGTTGGCGATCCGCCCCTCGTTGATGTTGGCCAGTTCCCACAGCGACTCGTTGAGCAGATTGCGGGTGCTGACCGCGAAGCGTTCGCGCCACGCGGGCGTCATGGCCGGCACGGTCCGCGCCCACAGGTCGGCCAGGCCCGCCTCCACCGGGTTGGTCGCCTCGGGGAACCCGTCGGCGAGGTCCATCGGCATGAACGCGGGCAGCCGGCCGAGATAGGCCTTGCCGCCCTCGCGGTCCAGGGTCCGCTTGAACATCTCCAGGAAGTGGTCGTCGAAGAAGAAGACCCAGACGTACCAGTCGGTCACCAGGGCGAGCTGGTCCGCGTCGCAGTCCGGGTGGGTGTACGAGCAGAGCAGGGCGTAGTCGTGCGCGTCGAGGTCGGCGAGCTCCCAGATCCCGGAGCCCTCCAGCATGCCCATCTGCCGGGCCCAGGCGCGGGAGTGCGTCCTGGCGGATTCCAGGTGGGGGTTGAGCCGGGCCGGATACGGCACATAGAAGTCCGGCAGGACAAAAGGCTGGCTCACTGCGGTCGCCCCTCTTGGTACGCACATGGTGACGGTCCGACCCGAACTACCCCATCGCACCCGGCCCATTCGGCACGGAGCCGCCTGCCATACGAAAGCGTGAGTTCGCTCGAACAGGGCGCGGCGGGGCGAAGGGCCGAGGTATGGACCGACGGCGCGACCTTGGTGACGCCGGGGTGCGGTGCCGGGTCAGGAGGGGCGGGCGGTGCCGGGGTGCGGTGGGGGCGGGCGGCGCCGGGGGGTGCGGCGGAGGCGGGCGGCCGCCGGGGTGCGGCGGAGGCGGGCGGCCGCCGGGGTGCGGCGGAGGCGGGCGGCCGCCGGGGTGCGGCGGAGGCGGGCGGCGCCGGGGTGCGGTGGGAACGTGCGGCGCCGGGGTGCGGCGGAGGCGGCCGGTGCCGGGGGGTGCGGCGGAGGCGGGCGGCCGCCGGGGTGCGGCGGAGGCGGGCGGCCGCCGGGGTGCGGCGGAGGCGGGCGGCCGCCGGGGTGTGGCGGAGGCGGGCGGCCGCCGGGGTGCGGTGGGGGCGGTGGCCGCCGATCATCGAGGCATGACCACGACCCTTCGGCTCGCCCAGCGGCCCGAGGCCGACGAACTGCTCGGCCGCAGCCCGCTGGCCGCGCTCGTCGGCATGCTGCTCGACCAGCAGATCCCCATGGAGTGGGCGTTCTCGGGCCCGTACACGATCGCTCAGCGCATGCGGGCGGACGATCTCGACGCGGGGACGATCGCCGCGTACGACCCGGAGGCGTTCGCGGAACTCCTCAAGGAGAAGCCCGCCGTGCACCGCTACCCCGGCTCGATGGCGAAGCGGATCCAGCAGCTGTGCGCGTTCCTCGTGGAGGAGTACGGGGGTGACGCGGCCGGGGTGTGGGAGGGCGCGGGGACCGGGGCCGAGCTCCTGGACCGGCTCAAGGCGCTGCCCGGCTTCGGCGAACAGAAGGCCAAGATCTTCCTCGCCCTGCTGGGCAAGCAGCTGGGCGTACGCCCGCGGGGCTGGCGGGAGGCGGCGGGGGCGTACGGCGAGGCGGGGTGCTTCCGCTCGGTCGCCGACATCACGGGCCCGGACTCGCTGACAAAGGTCCGCGCGTACAAGCAGCAGTCAAAGGCCGCCAACCGCCCCAAACCCGACCCGTCCTGACATTACGACCGGCCCCACCCCCAGCCCCGCCAGGGAATCCGAATCCGGCTGACACCCTCACGCAGCCCGACACCAACCTCGCCAGGGCGCCCATCGCAGGCTGCCGCCCCCGCCCAGGCCGACACCAACCCCGCCAGGGGCGCGGGGAACTGCGCGGGCGACCACCCACGACCTGCGGGCCGGCGCGTTCCCCGCAGGCCGGCACCGGGTGTTCCGGGGCACAACCACCCGTGTTCGGGGCGCGCCCGGGGGCACGAGGAGCGCACGGGCGACGGAAGGCACCAACCATGTTCGAGGGCTTCGAGACCACGCGGGTGCGGATCGACGACGACACGACGATCTTCGTCCGGCACGGTGGCGACGGCCCACCCGTGCTGCTGCTGCACGGCCACCCCCGAACCTCCGCGACCTGGCACCGCGTCGCCCCGCTCCTCGTCCGGCAGGGCTTCACCGTGGTCTGCCCCGACCTGCGGGGCTACGGCCGGTCCACGGGCCCCGCGCCCACGGAGGACCACTCCGGACACTCCAAACGGGCCGTCGCCAGTGACATGGTCGAGGTGATGCGCACCCTCGGACACACCCGGTTCGCACTGGCCGGTCACGACCGCGGCGGCCCGGTCGCGCTGCGGCTCGCGCTCGACCACCCCGGCGCCGTCTCGCGCGTGGCGCTGATCGACTGCCTGCCCCTCAGCGAGCACCTGTCCCGCATCACGGCCGAGTTCGCCACGCAGTGGTGGCACTGGTTCTTCTTCGCGCAGCCCGGTATCCCCGAGCGGGTGATCAACGCCGACCCGGACAGCTGGTACCGGGGCGATCCCGCGACCATGGGCCAGGAGAACTACGACGAGTGGCGCTCGGCGATGCGCGATCCCGCCGTGGTCCGGGCGATGCTGGAGGACTACCGGGCCGGTCTCACCATCGACCGGCGCCACGAGGAGGACGACCGTGCCGCCGGAACCCGGATCAAGGCCCCCGCCCTGATCCTCTGGTCCCTGCGGGACGATCTCGTCGACCTGCACGGAGACCCGCTGGAAATCTGGCGCTCGTGGGCCCCGGACGTACGCGGTCATGGCATCGACGCCGGGCACCATGTGGCCGAGGAGGCTCCCGGACCGCTCGCGTCGTCCCTCGCGGGCTTCTTCGCCGGCCGCCCCGAGTAGACACCTGTGCGTACGGGCGCGTCCGCAAGCACTGGCCGTCCCACAGGAGGGCGCCGAGGTCGAGGGCGGGCCCGGCGAAGGCGTACCCGGCGGCGACGGCGGCGGCCCCGGGCGAGGCCGGTTGCGGCACGGGCGAGGGCGCTCGTAGCCCGGGCGAGGGCGCTCGTAGCCCGGGCGAGGGCGCTCGTAGCGCGGACCGGGGCGCGGACCCGGGGACGGGCGCCGGGGCGGGACCCCGCGCTCCGGTTCCGTCCGGGCCGGTGGCCCTGAGGGGCGCGGGCACGGCCGCCGTCCGGTCGCTGTCGGTCACGACGGGCCCCCCACGCCAGGTTTCCCCCGTTTTGCCCGGAATCGCACTCCACTTCCATGGCTGCGCCCGGAGCCGCTGGCCCGGTAGGCTTTCCGTGTGATCTTCAAGCGCATCGGAAGCGGGCGGCCGTACCCCGACCACGGCCGGGAAAGCACCCGGCAGTGGGCGGACGTCGCGCCGCGCCCGGTCCGGCTCGATCAGCTCGTGACCACCAAGGGCCAGCTCGACCTGGAGACTCTGCTCGCCGAGGACTCGACGTTCTACGGCGACCTCTTCGCGCACGTCGTGAAGTGGCAGGGCGACCTCTACCTGGAGGACGGGCTGCACCGGGCGGTGCGGGCGGCGCTCCAGCAGCGCCAGGTCCTGCACGCCCGCGTACTCGAAATGGACTGACCCCGCCAGCCGGGTGCGCCTTTCGGACCCTTTGCCGCGCATACGGGCGCACACACGCGCCCAGCGTTGATCATTTAGTAGGCATCGTCACGGGTCGGCACTACCCTGCGCCTATGAGCATGCTCACTCCCCCCGGCATGGGCGGAAAGTACCGCATCAAGGGTGACGCGTACCCGCGGATGCGCCGTCCCCGAAAGCGCGGCCGGCTGGTCCTCGCGCTGGTCGGCGCGGTCGTGGCCCTCGGCCTGATCGGCTGGGGGACCGTCCAGCTCATCGACGTGTTCGGGGGCGGCGGCACGTCCAAGGCCGCCGCCCACAAGAAGGGCTGCCCCGCGCCCGCCGCCTCGCGCTCCCCCGTCGCCGCGCCCCAGGCCCTGCCCAAGCCCGGCCAGATCACCGTCAACGTCTACAACGCGACCCCGCGCGCGGGCCTCGCCAAGACGGTGGCGGACGAGCTGAAGAAGCGCGGCTTCGCGATCGGCAAGGTGGGCAACGCGCCGGAGGAGTACGACAAGAAGGTCCCCGGCAACGGCGTGCTGCTCGGCGCGCCGACGGCGACCCGGGGCCCGTTCTCCGTCCTCGGTACGCAGCTCAAGGGCGCCGCGCAGAAGACCGACACGCGCGAGACCCAGGACGTCGACCTGATCATCGGCACCACGTTCGCCGCGCTGAACCCGCAGAAGGACGCGGACACGGCCCTGGCCGCCCTGGCCAAGCCCGCGCCCGCGCCCTCCGGGAAGTGCTGAGCGCGCCCCAGCCGTCGAGCGGTCGGCCGGGGCGGTTAGTCGGTTAGTCGGTTAGTCGGCGGTCCCGTACATCCGGTCGCCCGCGTCGCCCAGGCCCGGCACGATGTAGCCGTGCTCGTTCAGGCGCTCGTCGACCGAGGCGGTCACCACGGTCACCGGCGTGCCGGCGAGCTCACGCTCCATGATCTCGACGCCCTCGGGGGCGGCCAGCAGCACCACGGCGGTGACGTCGTCGGCCCCGCGCTTGATCAGTTCGCGGATCGCGGCGACGAGCGTGCCGCCGGTCGCCAGCATCGGGTCGAGCACGTACACCTGACGGCCCGACAGGTCCTCGGGCATCCGCGTCGCGTACGTGGAGGCCTCCAGCGTCTCCTCGTTGCGGATCATGCCGAGGAAGCCCACCTCGGCGGTCGGCAGCAGGCGCACCATGCCGTCGAGCATGCCGAGACCGGCCCGCAGGATCGGGACCACCAGGGGACGCGGGTACGAGAGCTTCACGCCCGTCGTCGGCGTCACCGGGGTCTCGATGTCCACCTGCTCGGTGCGCACGTCCCGGGTGGCCTCGTAGGCGAGCAGGGTGACCAGCTCGTCGGCGAGCCGCCGGAAGGTCGGGGAGTCGGTGCGCTTGTCGCGCAGCGTGGTGAGCTTGTGCGCCACGAGAGGGTGGTCGACGACATGGATCCGCATGACGTCCACAGTAACCGGGGCACAAGCACCCCGTGTCCCACCCGGTCACGGCACGAGCTGGCGTCAATCGGCCGAACGGGGGGAAGGTGGGAGAGCAGGAACCGAAACCGGGCGGTGTGAGCCAATGCCGGATAAGCACGACACTCGACAACGACGCGACATCTCGCCACGACGCGACACCACATCACGGGGCGACACCGCATCACGACGCGACGTCCCTCCGCGTGATGTCCCTCCCCGTGATGTCCCCCCGCGCGAGGTCCCCCCACGACGTGACGCCCCGCCGGAAGCGGAGAGCGACGCGGACCGCAGGCGGCGACGCGCCCAGTTCCTGCGCGAACTGCACGAGGCGAAGGCGCTGCGCGACCGGGTCAAGCCCCGGCGCGCCCGCGCCGCCCGGATGCGCCAGGCCATGCGCATGCGGACGTTCCGCTGGTGACCAGCGAACCCGGCGCCCGCGCCGCCCGAGGCGCCCGAGGTCACGGCGGTCGGGAGCCGCTTTTCGGAGCCGTCCCGCGGGCTTGATCACGGCGCGTCGGGACCCGTGATCGCGGCGACCGGGAAAACCCAACCGCGGAAGAACTCTCGCAACCGCGGTTTTTTCTGCCACGATTCCGAAGGAAGCCACACAGCCGGGGGGACCCCCAACCGGCACGCCTATGACCAGTGGGAGAGTCACGGTGTACTTCGCCGCACTGCTCGCGCGCACCGAAGACGGGTGGGAAGCGAGCGACACAGAGCTCGACGATGTGGAGACGCTGTCGGATCTGGCCGACCTGGCCCGGGAAGCAGCAGCCGACGGGGCCGACGACACGGTGCTCGTCCTGGTCGAGCAGGAGGACGCGTGGTTCGGCGTCGTCCGCGTCGACGGCGAGGAGGACCCGCGCGTCTTCGTCTCCAACGCCGCCGTCGCGGCCCGCTCCTCGTACGGGGCCATGCTCACCGACGAACTGCTAGGCCACGACCAGGACGACGAGGAGGACGACCTGGACACCCTTGACCTCGATGGCACGGAGGACGGCTACGAGGACGAAACGGCCGAAGCGGCCGAACCGGCGCAGGCGGCCGGAGCGGACGGGGCGGCCGACGTCCTGGACGGCCCGGACGCCGACGACCCGCCGTCGGACGGCGCCGTCCCCGCGGGGCCGCTCGGCGAGAGCGCGATCCTCGCCGACCTCGGGGTGAGTGAGCGCCGCCTCCTGGCGCTCGACGGCGACGCCCTCGTGACGATCGCGGACGCGCTCGGCGCGGCCGAGGTCCTGGAGGCCGTCCGCTAGTGACCCACCCGCACGATCCCGTACGCGACCGGTGGGCGGAGCCGATGCGCTCCGCCCTGGCCGGGGCCGCACGGGCCGAGGCGGCCGGCGACGTACCGGTCGGCGCGGTCGTGCTCGCGCCGGACGGCTCGCTCCTCGCGTCCGGGCACAACGAACGCGAGGCGACGGGCGATCCGACCGCGCACGCCGAAGTCCTCGCGATCCGGCGCGCGGCCCGCGAGACCGGCGAGTGGCGGCTGACCGGCTGCACGCTCGTCGTCACCCTGGAGCCGTGCGTGATGTGCGCGGGCGCCCTCGTACAGGCCCGGATCGACCGGGTCGTCTACGGCGCCCGCGACGAGAAGGCGGGGGCCGCGGGATCCCTGTGGGACCTCGTACGCGACCAGCGGCTCAACCACCGCCCCGAAGTCGTCGCCGGGGTGCTCGAAGAGGAGTGCGCGACCCAGCTCACGGCCTTCTTCCGGCACCGGTGACGGACCTCTCCCCGAACCGATTTCAAACCACGGGCCACCTTGGGCTAAGCTCTCTCTCGGTAGCGTGTCCGAGCGGCCGAAGGAGCTCGCCTCGAAAGCGAGTGTGGGGAAACTCACCGAGGGTTCAAATCCCTCCGCTACCGCAGGTAGACGAAGGGCCCGGTTCATTTGAACCGGGCCCTTCGTGCTGTTCCGTCTCATTCCGCCTCAGTTGGCCCTCGGCCGACCGGCACGAGAACCCCGGCGGCCCCGTTGTCATCATCGCCCGGGCTGTCCCCGCGCGGCTTCCGGACGAGTCCGTCGACTTGGCGCGCGACTTCGTTCCGCACCGTGTCCACCATGCGCTGATACCGCGCGGCCACGGCAGTTGAGGACCACCCCATGAGACCCATCGCCGCACGCTCGGCAACTCCGAGGATCAGCAGGACCGTCGCGGCGGTATGCCGGGCGTCGTGCAGCCGGCCTTGCGCCCGCACGCGTCGTTGGCCGATGCGCTCCAGCCACAGCGGTGGAAGCCGTGCGGGGATTGACGGTACGCCAGCGGCAGCCTCGCACCCCTGTGATCATCACAGGCTTCCACGCCACCCGCGCCCACACTCGGCGGCGCCGCCCGAGCGGTGACGCTGGGGGCGTTCGGTAGGGTTCCAGGGTGCCGGCTTACTGGCCGGTGCCTTCCTGGGGGGATGAGGAGACGAGGCTTATGCCGGAGCAAACGAGTCCGCCAGTGATATCACCGAGTGGGCCTGTGGCCGCGTCGGTCGAGGCGGCGCGGATGGCGGCGGTGCGTCGTTACGACATTCTCGACACTCCGCCGGACGGCGCCTACGACCGGGTCGCGGCGCTGGCGGCGCGACTGTTCGATGTGCCGGTGGCGACGGTGACGATCGTGGACGAGGACCGGATCTGGTTCAAGGCCACGCACGGCCTGGAAGGCGTCACCGAGATCGGCCGCGATCCGGGCCTGTGTGCCTCGGCGGTGCTCACCGATGACACCACCGTCATCCCCGACACCCTGCTCGACCCGGTCGCCTGCTCCAACCCGCTGGTCGCCGGCCCGTTGGGGGTGCGGTTCTACGCAGCCGCTCCGATCATCACCGCCGACGGGTACCGGCTGGGCACGGTCAACATCCTCGACACCCGCCCCCGCGAGATCAGTCAGGCCGATTCCTCCACTCTCGGGGATTTGGCCGCGGTAGTGCGTGACCAGCTTGAGCTGCGACTTTCGGCCCTGAACGCGGTACGCGCCGAGCAGGAGCGCCGCAAGGTCGAGCAGGAGAAGCGCCAGGCGGAGGAGGAGGCCCGCCGGCGTGCGGAGCGGGACAAGGCGGCCATCGCCGCGTTCGCCTCCACTCTGCAACGCACCCTGGTGCCCCCAGCACTGCCCGCGGTGCCGGGTCTGGAGCTGGCCTGCCATTACAAGACCGCCTCCCCGCAGGAAGTGGGCGGTGACTTCTACGACGTCTTCCCCGTGGGCGGGGGCCGGTGGGCGTTCTTCCTGGGCGATGTGTGCGGCAAGGGCGCCGAAGCCGCCTCGATCACGTCACTGACCCGCTACACGCTGCGGGCCGCAGCCCTCGTCGACGCGGACCCCACGGCCGCGCTCAAGGCTCTGAATACCGCGCTGCTGCTGGACGCGGCGGTCGGCACCCGCTTCTGCACCGCCGTCTTCGGTCTGCTCGATCCGGCTTCCGATGGCGGTTTCACGGTCACGCTGGCCACCGGCGGTCACCCGCCCGCCTACCGCCTGAGCCCCGTCGAGGGCGGCGGGGTGCAGGTGGAGGCGGTCCGCGCCAAGGGCGGCATGCTGGTCGGCGCGTTCGCCGAAGCCGTCTTCGCGTCACGCACGCTCCATCTGGCCCCCGGCGAGGGACTGCTGCTGTACACCGACGGGCTGACCGAGGCCCGCACCGCCGACGGCCGCATGCTCGCCGACACGGGCCTGGCCGACTTCCTGGCCCGGCGCCCGGCGCCGGTCAGTGCCGGCGCCCTGATCGACGACACCGTCGCGCTCCTGGACATCCTCCCCGACACCGAACGCGACGACGTGGCCCTGCTGGCCCTGTCCGTACCCACCCCCGATGCTGCTCCCGTCGGCATCACCACCACCGCTCACAGCGCCGCCGCCCCGACCGCCGACGTCTCCGTCGGGCAGGAGAACCGACGCCCATGACCGACGCATTCCACATCGACGTCCCGCACACCGACGGTGCCCTGGCCGTGATCGTCCTGTCCGGCGAGTTCGACATCGCCGCCGCACCCGCCGTACGCGCCCGCGCCCTGGAACTCATCGCGAACGGCCATCCCCACCTGGTCGCCGACCTCGCAGGTGTCACCTTCTGCGACTCCTCAGGACTGGGCGCCCTCGTCGGCATCTGGCGCTGCGCCAAGGACGCCGACGGCTCCCTCACCCTGGCGGCCATCCCCGGCCGGCTGAGCCGCCTGCTCGGCGTCACCGGGATGGACACCTTCCTGCCCGCCTACCCCAGCGTCGACGCCGCGCTTGCCGAACGCCAAGGCAACCGCACCACCGCCTGAAGCCTCTCGCCGCGCAGACGACGAGGCGTCCAACACCGCCTGCGCCGCGTCGTTTCGGGGTGTGATGACCAGGTGGCCGATCATGCCCGGGGCGACCATGCCCGGCAGCAGCAGGCGCCACATCGCGGTGACGCGCTCGGGCAGGTCGGCCCGGTCCGTATAGACCTGCGACATCACCTGCATCCCGGCGAACCCGCCCACGATGACGGACGTCGCATCGGCCAGATCCAGGCCGGGCAGGATCTCGCCCTGCGCGCGCGCCTCGTCGAGGAGGCGGCGGATGGCCGCGCTCGACTGGTCGTAGGGCGTGTCCGCCTGGCGTGGGAACGACGTCTTCTCCATCGCGAGCCGCACGATGGCGCGCAGCACCGGATCCCGCTGGAGCTGATGGGCGTACCCGAAGGTCAGGTCGATGACCGACTGCATCCTGGTGGACCGCTCGGGGGCGACCAGAGCCCCGCTGTGCTCCGCGAACAGGGCGACCGCGATGGACTCCTTGGACGGGAAATGGTGGTAGAGCGCGCCCCGGGTCAGCCCGCTGCGCGCCAGGATCTCGTTGGTGCCCGCCGCGTCGAACCCCCGGAGGTCGAACACCTCGGCGGCGGCCTCCAGAAGCGCTCGCCGCGATCTCGTGCCGCGTTCCTGCTTCGCCATGCCCCGATCCCCGCCGCTCCCTCGTCCGTGTCGATACGGACAAGTCTGCACTGTAGCGGCGAGGCGGAAGCGCGGTCCGCTCAGGGCGCGCCCAGGCGGAAGCCGACGCCCCGGACCGTCACGATCCAGTTGTTCGAACCGAGCTTGCTCCGCACGCTGCTGACGTGGGTGTCGATGGTGCGGCCCCCCGGCGCGTCCGAGTCGCCCCAGACCAGGGCCATGAGCTGGCGCCGCGTGACGATCGCGGCCGACTGCGCCGCGAGCAGGTGCAGCAGGTCGAACTCCTTGCGCGTGAGGTCGACGGGCAGGCCGTGCAGCGTGACCTTCCGGGTCTCCGTGTCGATGCGCAACGGGCCGCGCTCGATGGTCCGGACCGCGGGCGCGGGCCGGACGCGGCGCATCACCGCGGTGATACGGGCGAGCAGTTCGTGAAAACCGTACGGCTTGACCATGTAGTCGTCCGAGCCGGCCTGGAGCCCGAGCACCCGGTCGAGTTCGGTGCCGCGCTCGGTCAGGGCGATGACCGGGGTGTTGCTCGTCGCGCGGATGCCCCGGCAGACCTCGAGGCCGTCCAGGTCGGGCAGGTCGAGATCGAGCAGGACCAGATCGGCCCGCCGGTGCGTCTGGAGCGCCTGGCTCCCGGTGGTCACGGCCTCGGCGCGGTATCCGTGCCGGATCAGGTCCTGGACGAGGGCGTGCGCGGCCGGCTCCGCGCTCTCCACGACCAGGATGCGCAGGGCCGGGTACTCCAGCGGCACATACGGGTGGGTCACGGGCCCCTTGGCGCGTGGCGCCGCCCCGTCGTCCACTCGCGCCCTGTCGTCCGCTCGCGCCGTGTCGTCCGCTCGCGCCGTGTCGTCCACTCGCGCCCTGTCGTCCACTCGCGCCGTGTCGTCCGCTCGCGCCACGTCCGCGTGTGCGTCCCCGTGCGCGTCCGCGTCCGGTATCCGCTGGTCCATGTGCTGTGCCCCCCTGAACGCTGACTCGACGTCGGCCGATCACGGAAGATACCAAACAGACTTGTCTGATTGTCAACGGATAGTCAGGGCAGGGTGAAGCGACCCCTGACCATGAGGGCAGGGGGTCGGGGCGGGGCGGAGGCCGGGCCCCTCCCGTACGGACATGGAAAGGCCAGGTCAGCGGTTACCTTGCGGCCAGGTGGACCCGGAAAGGCCGCTCGACCGGCTCTGTCTGGATACCCAACTGGGTTGTCTGTTTCTTTACCGGGCGCCAGCCGGGCGGCGGCACGAAGGACCGCACGCCCCGGAGCCCCGCCTCACCCCCGCAGCCCCGCCTCACGCGGACGGTTCGGCCGCCGCCCGCTCGCGCGTGCTCTCCGGTGCGGGCGGCGCGGAGGTCGCGCCCCGCATCGGGCTGAACCAGGCGAACCCCGCGATGCACAGGCGCACGATCCCGCTCGCGGCCATGATCAGGTACAGGTCGTGGAAGGTGTTCTCGATGGCACCGCCGACGAACGCCGCGAGGGGGATCGAGGCGAAGGCCAGCATGCGGGTGGTGGCGACGACCCGGCCCAGCAGGGCGGAGGGGACGATCCTCTGGCGCAGGGTGAACCAGGACACCATGTTGATCGACGCGCAGGCATAGAGCAGCCCCCAGGCCATCCCGATCAACAGGGGCGCGCGCAGCGGGATCAGGACGAGCGTGGCGCAGCCGGCGACGGCCGTGGTGGTGAGGATGATTCGGCCCGGCGGGAACTTCCTGTTCAGGCGGCCCGCCACCGTCGCGCCCACCACGGCGCCCGCGCCCTGGGAGGCGATGAGGGCGCCGAGCACGGTCGGCGAGAAGTGCCGGTAACTCGTCAGGTAGAAAACGAAGTTGGCCTGCACGATCCAGGTCGCGAAGTTGGTGCCGGTGAACAGGAGGGAGCCGGTGAGCAGCAGCCGGTTCTTACGGAAGATGTAGCGGCCGGCTTCGGCGATCTCCTTGACAAAGGAGGGCTTCGCCGCGTCGGCGTCGCGCACGGCCCGGGGCGCCTCCACCTTGCCGATCAGGACGATGGCACCGGCCGAGACGAAGAACGACAGGGCGTTGACGGCGATCGTGGCCTCATAGCCGAACAGCGTGATGGCGCCACCCGCGAGGACCGGTCCGAGCATGCCCATGATGTTGTCGCCGGACTGCATCCAGCCGTTGGCCTGGGCGAGTTGGTCCTTGGGCGTGACGTCCGGGATGAAGCTCTGGAACGCCGGGTGGTACACCGGCTCGACACAGCCGAGCAGCAGCGCCGCCAGGAGGATCGGCCAGAGCTGGCTCGTTCCCGCGATGACGAGGGTGGCCAGTCCCGTGGCGATGGCCGCGGCGGTCAGGTCGCCGGTGATCAGGATGCGCCGTCTGTTCCAGCGGTCCGCCCACACGCCGCCCGGCAGCGAGAAGATCAGGAAGGGGACGTACTCGACGACGTAGACAAGGCTCGTGCTGAGCGCGGAGCCGGTCTGGTGCAGGACGAGCAGCGGCAGGGTGATCCGGTACACCCAGTTGCCCATCGAGGACGTCAAGTAGGCGCTCAGGAGCAGGTAGTAGCGCTTTCCCATGGCAGTCAGTCCTTCGGCCGTTCCGTCACGCGGGGGGATCTGGGTCTTGCGGTCACGCGGGGGCTCCTGGTCGCGCGGTCGCTCCGGCACCCCGCCCGTGGGCGGCGCCGGAGCGACGTGTGCGACGTGTCAGGGGCCAGGGTGTCAGGCGGGCACGGCGCCGGTCACGGGAACGGACGTACCGCACACGGCGCAGTCGTCGGACCGGGACCAGCGCTCGGCCTCGGACATCGCGTAGTCCTCGAAGCGGAGCTCCATCAGGCGGCCCGCCGCCACCGGCGGAGCAACCCCCGTGATGATCCTGGTGAGTTCGCCGATGAGGAAGCCGGTGGTCATGGTGACCAGTGGCCCGAAGGCGGCGTTGTCGCCGCCTATCCGCCGCTCGGTCTTCTCCGCGAGCAGACCGTGGGAGACCTCGTCCGTGGCCGAGACCTGGTGCCGCCAGCACTGCACACAGCCGCTTTCGCCGGGCACGACGGTGTAGTAGACGGCGCGCTGGGTGTCGAGTCCGCCGGTGGTCAGCGGGATGGAGGCGCGTACGCAGGCCTCGTTCACCCAGTTGACGATCTCCACCTTGGGGCGGTCCGCCACGCAGATGACGAGGTCGGTGCCCGCGATGACGTCGGCGACATCCTGGACCGAGGAGATCTTCATCTCGACCGGCTCGATCGTCATGCGCGAGTTGAACTCCCGGACCCGCTCGACCGCGCGGTGCAGCTTCGGCTCGCCGATGTCCGCCTCGCGGTAGAGGATCTGGCGGTTGAGGTTGGACAGCTCGACCCGGTCGAACTCCACCGCCCGGACGTGGCCCACGCCGAGCGCCGCCATGTCGAGCAGCAGGTGCGATCCGAGCCCGCCGAGGCCGAGCAGCGCCACCTTGCAGTCCCGCAGCCTGCGCTGCGTCTCGTACTTGTTGTCGCCGAGGCGGGCGTAGGAGCCGAAGAAGTTGATGTTCCGTTCCCAGCGCCTGAGTTCGTAGTCGTCCAGGATTCCCTCGGCCGACGCGTTCGCGTCGAGCAGGAACCCCGCGCTGTCGAACTGGGCCACGGCCTGGGCGACCTGCTCGCCGGTCACCTCGGGGAAGTCGGCCGCCAGGTCGCGGTGGAGCTCCGCCTCGGTGCGGGTGCCGTCCATCAGCGCGAGCAGCCGGCGGATGGCGCCGGTCGGGTCGGCGATCGTCGTGACCTCGCCGAATCCGTTGATGAGAACGGTGTCGCCGGATCCGTAGACCGGGTTGGTGTGCTTCAGGAGCGGCAGGACGCGGCTGTCCGGAGGCATGAAGGGGCTCCTATGGGAGAATCGGCTTCATCAAGTGCACAGGGCAGCACCCCGAGGGGTGCCGCCCTGTGGATGGGAGCCCCGTGGGCGTCCCTGTCCGTCGCCGGCGGGCGATTGGAGCGCTCGCCGACGACGGACCGCTGCCTCATCAGGGGGCTCAGCCCTCGAAGGACAGGCCGGCCTGGCTGGCCTTGCGGGTGTTCAGCTCGATCGCCATGAAAATCAACTCCCCTCCGCCGTACGGCACTTGATTTCCCGCCCCGAGCGGGGCGGGAAGTCTCTGGTGGGACGCGGCCCGCTCCCGGCCGCGCTCCCTCATCCCCAGCCGAAGTCGCCGGGCGTTCCTTCTCCAGGGCCCGGGTCCCCGGCGTTCGTGCCACCGGTATTCGTGGCGCCGGCGCCACCCGCGCCGGCCCGCGCAGCGGCCGTACCGTTCGAGCCGTGCGCCACGGAGATTCCCGCCTGGCCCGCCAGCGCGACGAGGAGCAGCAGCACAGCCACGAAGAAGGGGTGCGAAACGCGTTGCTCGGCAGTCATATCCCCCCCAGGACAACGACGTTCGGAGCGGACCGGCTCCGGACACGGTCACTCTGGCGTGGTCACCGCCGCCTGATCCATGATGGGGAGGGGTCCTAACTCGGCCACGCGTGTTTAGGAGGGGTTGAAATCGTGTGGAACGTGACAAGCGGCGAGTCACCTGCCGAGTTGGAGATCCACGACCACGCGCGGGCCGTGTACGGGGCGGTGGTCTCGGCCCCGGGGTCGGGGAGCGAGGAGTTGCGGCGGCGTCTCGGCCTGCCGCCCACCGCCTTCCAGCTGGCCGTGAAGCAGCTGGTGGAGCTGGGCCTGCTGGAGCGCGCCGCCAGTGAGGAGGCGTTTCTCTACCCGGTGACGCCGGCCACCGCCGTGCTGCGGGTGTGCGTGCCCAAGTTCCGTGCGATAGCCGAGGAACAGCGCCAGATGGAACGTCTGTCCTCGTTGATCGCCGCGTTCGCCCCGGTGTACACGGAGAACCTGACGCGCCACACCAGCCACTCGCTCACCGAACGTCTGGTGAGCCTCGACGTGGTGCGCCAGACCATCGCGGAGCTCGCCGCCGGGGCCCGCAGCGAGGCGCTGACCTCACAGCCGGGCGGCCCGAGACCCGAGGAACAGCTCAAGGACTCGATCGACCTGGCGGAGCGGGCACTGCGGCGCGGTGTCCGCATCCGCACGCTGTATCAGCAGTCCGCGCAGTTCAGCCACGCCACCACCGAGTACGTCCAGCGGGTGACGCGGCTGGGCGCCCAGGTGCGTACGGTCAACGACGCCTTCATGCGGCTCATCGTCTTCGACCGCACCACGGCCGTCATGTCCCTGCGCGATCTGCCCCAGGGCGCGCTCGTGGTGCGCGACCCCGACATCGTCCACTTCGCGGTCGGCGCCTTCGAGCGGGCCTGGGCGACCAGTCAGCCCTTTCCCGCGCGCTATGAGAAGCAGCAGGTCAAGGACGCCTCCGAGGCCATGAAGCTGTCGATCATGCGATTACTCGCGGAGGGTGGCGAGATCGGCGCCATCGCCAAGCGCCTCGGCGTCTCCCACCGCACCTGCCAGCGCCACGTCTCGGAGATCATGCACCGGCTCGGCGCCCGCAACCGGCTGCACGCGGGCTTCCTGATCAGCCAGCAGGGCCTGCTCGACGGCCCGGATCAGCCCATCAGCTCGTTGAACTCCTGATACGTGATCCCCCCGGCCAGCGGCTCGTACGTCCCCTCGGTCACCAGGCGCTCCACGGCCCGCCGCACTACCGCGTACGCGGCGGCCGCGAGCGAGGATCCGATGGTGACGCGGGCGACGCCCAGGGCGGCCAGCTCCTTCACCCCGAGCGCGCCGGGACCCACCAGGACGTTCACCGGCGCGTCGATGGCGCCGGTGAGGGCGGAGATGGTCGCGGCGTCCCTGACACCGGGGACGAAGATGCCGTCCGCGCCCGCCGCGAGGTAGGCCCGGGCCCGCTCCACGCTCTCCTCGACCCGCGTGGCCGGCTCCCCCACCGACGACCACCACGCGTCCGTCCGCGCGTTGATGTAGACGGGCAGCCCCGCCGTGTCCGCCGCGGCGCGGGCCGCCGCGATGCGCTGGGCCTGTTCGGCGACGGGACGCAATGTGCCGGGGCGCTCGGGGCAGCTGTCCTCGATGTTGATGCCGGCCGCGCCCGCCGCGATGACGGCTGCGACGGTGCTGGCCACCTCGCGCGGGCCCCGCCCGTACCCCGATTCGATGTCGGCGCTCACCGGGACGGGGACCGCGCCGATGATCCGCGCGACGGCGTCGAGCGCCGCCTCCCCGGACATGTGGTCGCCGTCGGCGCAGCCCGCGCTCCAGGAGATGCCCGCGCTGGTGGTGGCGAGCGCCGTCGCGCCCGCCGCGACGGCGAGCCGTGCGCCGGCCACGTCCCAGACGTTGGCCAGGACCAGGGGCGAGTCCGAGGTGTGCGAGGAGCGGAATGCGGCGATCTTGTCGCGCTGCGAGGCCATGCCCCCATCAGACCAGACAGCCGGGCACGCGCGAAGGGGCCGCCACGCGTCGAACGGGCCCGCGCGGCACCGGGGTTGGGCTAGGACTCCTCCGGGGTCCAGGCCGCGACCAGCCCGACGAGGCCGGGGAAACGCTCTTCGAGGTCGTCGACGCGGACCTGGCTGCGCCGCTCGAGGCCGTACTGGCGCTGCCGGGTGACGCCGGCCTCGCGCAGCGCCTTGAAGTGGTGGGTGAGCGAGGACTTGGGCCGGTCGAGGCCGAACCAGCCGCAGGAGTGGTCGAAGTCCTCCGACTCCAGGAGCAGTTTGCGCACGATGGTCAGGCGCAGGGGATCGCTGAGCGCGCCCATCACCGTCTCCAGGCGCAACGCCTCGACGGGCGGTTCGGGCAGCGGCGCGGGAAGCCCTTCGGGCGCCGCGACGACCTTGATGCCGGGCACGTGGTGCGCCGCCGATGGCCTGGTCGCGCTCGTCGTCCTCATTGCCGTCTCCTCGTCCACGTGACGCGCTCCTTGTACGAGTTGAATCGTACTACCTGCTAAGTTCGACTCAACTCGTACAAGGGGTGCTGAGAAGCACGGAGAGGGGACAGCCATGCCCGCATCTCGAACTGGGGCCACGCATAGGGGTGTTGAAGGACGACAGCCCGGGGCGTTGCCGGCCCCGGTGTGCGCGCCGGCTCCGGGCGCCCCCGTGGCCCTGACGGACGCGCTGGCCCCGGCGGAGGCGCCGACCCCGAAGGCCCTGGTGACTCCGAAGGCCCTGGTGGCTCCGGCGGCCCTGGTAGCTCCGGCGGCCCTCGTGGACTCGTCGGCCCTGACGGACGCGCTGGCCCCGGCGGAGGCGCCGACCCCGGAGGCCCTGGTGACTCCGAAGGCCCTGGTGGCTCCGGCGGCCCTGGTGGCTCCGGCGGCCCTGGTGGACTCGTCGGCCCTGGCGGCCCCGGTGGCACCCGTGGCTCCGATGGACGCGCCGACCTCAGCGACCCTGGTGGACGCGCCGCCCCTGGCAGCCTCCCCGGCCCCGGTAGCCCTGCCGACCCCGGCAACCCCGGCGGGCCCGGTGGCCCCGGTGCACGCGCCGACCCCGGCAGCCCCCGTGACCGCGCCGACCCCGGCAACCCCGGCAACCTCCCTGGCCCCCGGGGTCCCGGCGGACGCGCCGACCCCGGCAGCCTCCCTGGCCCCCGGGGTCCCGGCGGACGCGCCGGGCCGGTGGATTTGGGGGGCCGCCTGGCCGGTGACCGCGGTGTTCGTGCTGTCTAACGCGGCGACACCGCTGTATGCGCTGTGGCAGCGTGACATCGGCTTCTCGCGTGGCACCCTGACCCGTGATCTTCGCCTGCTACATCGTCGGCCTGCTCGGCTCGCTGCTGGTCTCGGGCGTGGTCTCCGACCGGCTCGGCCGCAAACCCGTCCTGCTGCCCGCGCTCGGCCTGGCCCTCGCGGCCTGCGCGATCTTCGCGACCGCGTCGTCGGTGGCGGCCCTGATGGTGGCCCGGCTGTTCACGGGGATCGCGGTCGGAGCGGTCGTCTCGGCCGGCATGGCCGCCGTCACCGATGTCGCGGGGCCGGCCCGGAAGCGCCGCGCCGCCCTGCTCGCCTCCTGCGCGATGGTCTTCGGCGCGGGCCTCGGCCCGTTCCTCGCCGGGTCGCTGTCCGAGACGCTGCCCGGGCCGACCGTCACCGTCTTCGCCGTCGAGGCGGCGCTGCTGCTCACCGCCGTTGTCGCGGTGGCACGGATGCCGGTGCCGCGGCCCGTCGCCCCCGCCCGGGGAAGCTGGGTGCGCGTGCCCGGAGTCCCGCGTGGCAACGGGCCTCAACTCGCCCTCGGAATCGCCGTGTTCGCCCCCGGCATCACCGCGACCTCGTTCGTCCTGTCCCTGGGCCCCTCGCTGCTCTCCGGGCTGCTCGGCACGGAGAGCCGGGTGGTCGCCGGCGCCATGGCCTTCGCCATGTTCCTGACCGCCACCGGGGTGCAGTTCGCGGTCCGGGCGCTGGCCCGCCGCACGATCCTGATCGCCGGAGCCCTGAGCACCGCGCTCGGCATGGCCGTCCTCATCGCGGCGGCGCACACTTCGTCAGCGCCCGCGCTCGTCGCCGCCGCGCTCCTGGCAGGCGCGGGCCAGGGCCTCGGTCAGCTGGGCGGCCTGTCGCTGCTCAACTCCGCCGTACCGCCCCAGCGCCTCGCCGAGGCCAACGCGGCCCTGAACATCGGGGGGTACGCCCTGGCCGGCGTGCTGCCTGTGTCGGCGGGATACCTGAGCGACGCGGTGGGACTGACGCGGGGGACCACCCTCTTCGCGGCCGTCCTGCTGGCGCTCGCGGTCATCGGCGGGCTCGTCGTGGCCCGGGGCCGGACCGACGGTCCTCACTGAGCCGTACCCGCGCGAGGGGGCGAGTGGTGGAGGGGGGTGAAGGGGAGGGGTGGACGGGGGGAGCGGCATCGGGGGGACAAGCCGCTCCCCCCGACGAGAACAGAACCCGCGAGCCCGCGCCGCGTTCAGGGGGAAGCCGGCGGCGCGCGCCCCGCAGTGGGGCCCTGTTCCTGGCCCACCGCATTCCTGCCAGATGAGGTGGGCTCGGAACCATCCTGCTCTTTCGTCACCCGCCCACCGCCGGGCGAAGGGCCCCGATCCCCGGGCCCTTGGTCCTCAACCTGTTTCCTCGACCCGTGCCGGGTGATCAACGGTTGGGTGATCAGCGGTTGGGTGATCAGCGGTTGGGTCGCTTGACCCAGCCCTTCTTCACCAGCTGGTCGCAGTGCCACTTGCTGTAGGCGGGGGACTCGCCCTTCTGCTTGGTGGCGCCCAGGCAGTCCGCGTAGGAGTACGGCGGTGCGGGCTTGGAGACGGGGGCCGCGCTCGCCACCGGAGCGGCCAGGCCGATGGCCGCGACCGCCGTGGCCAGGGCAATGCTGATTCGACGCATGGGAATTCACCTCTCGCTCAACACGGAACATTCGTGAACGCCAACGATCCTGGTCGTTCTATGACACGTCCCCGTGGTCGCGGGATCTCGCACACCGGCCCCGGCCGCCCGGCCCAAGTGCCGGTTAGACTCACCCGACCGCACAGGGGCGGCGCCGGGGAGGGGCTGGGCACAGTGGACATCAAGAAGGTCCTGCTCTACATAGCCGTGGTTTTCGTGCTGTACACGATCATCACGTCGCCAGTGCAGGCTGCCGGGATGGTCCAGACCGGGTTCGAGGGCATTTCGAGCGCGGCCAAGGGCGTCGGGGCGTTCATGACGAACCTCGTCCGCTGAACCGCCGCCGAGCCCGGTGCCCCGGCCGCACGCCCCAGCCGTAGCCGTACGCCGTGAGTCGTGAGTCGTGGCGTTCGCCCCGAGTCGTAGCCGTACGCCGTGAGTCGTAGGAGAGTCGCATGATCCGCCACCTGGTCCTGTTCAAGCTCAACGAGGGCGTGGAGCGCGACGACGAGCGCGTGGTCGCCGGGGTGAAGGCCTTCCAGGAGCTCGACGGGGTCGTGCCCGAGATCGAGTTCTGGGAGTGCGCCTGGAACATCTCCGACCGGCCGATCGCGTACGACTTCGCCATCAACTCCGCCGTCGCCGACGAGGACGCCCTCAAGCGTTACGCCGAGCACCCGGCGCACCAGGCCGCGGCCGGCCTGTGGCGCGAGTTCGCCACCTGGGTCATCGCCGACTACCCCTGCTGATCCCGGGCTGATCCCCCCCGGCTCCGCCACCGGGGCCCCGTAGAAAGAACTCGTTGCCGTCGGGGTCGAGCATGAGGGTCCGTCCGCCCTCACCCCCGGTCGCCCCCACACGGTCCGCGCCCTCGGCCCGGACCGCGCCGAGCGAGACGAGACGGTCGGTCTCCTTTTCGCGGTCGGCGCCCGGGGGCAGGGCCAGCTCGAAGCAGACGCGGTTCGGGCCCGTCTTCGGCGCCACCGGAGGACCGCCCCAGGTGAGCTTCGTACCGCCGCCCGGCGACTGGATCGCGGTCTCCTGGTCCTGGTCCCAGACCAGCGGCCAGCGCAGCGCCTCGCTCCAGAAGCAGCCGACCTCCCGCGTGCCGTCGCAGGCCAGGGCGCCGATGACGCCGGTGCCCGCGAGGAAGGCGTTGCCCGGCTCGATGACGCAGAACTCGTTGCCGTCCGGGTCGCACAGCACCACGTGCCCCTCTTCGGGGAGTTGCCCCACGTCGCAGGAGCGCGCGCCGAGCTCACGGGCACGGGCCACGATGTTGCGCTGGTCCTCCGGGGAGGCACTGGTCAGGTCGAAGTGCGCTCGGTTCTGACCGGTCTTCGGCGCCTCGCCCGGCAGGAAGCGGACGCGGAACCCGCCACCGTCGGCAGGCGCCAGCGTGACGTCGCCGCCCGGCCCGGCGACCGCCTCGCGCCCGAGGAGCCCGGACCAGAACCGCGCCAGGTCCTCCGGCCGCGCCGTACGGAAGCAGATCGCGAACAGCTCACTGGTCATATCCGGTCGTCTCCGGTCCACGGACGGTCGTTGCGGCGCGGCGCCCTCGGCGCGAGCGCAGCCTAGGGCGGCCCGGCGCCCCGCGCACCCGAGTTTCCGGCGGCCTCGGAGCCACCCGTTCAGCACAGCCCGAGGGTCGCCGGCGCGACCGGCGCCCGGCACCACCACCCGGCACCACCCGCCGCCCCGCCGTGCCCCCGAGGGAGCCGGGCCGTCACCCTTCCAGCGGGGCCATCTGCACCAACTTGCCCCCAACACGTGGATATACGGTGCTTGCACACAGTGGACATGTCTTGTGATGCTATGACCGCTTTTGACGGATGAGTTGACCGACGACCAAGACCGAGGACTAAGGGGTGGCGTGACCGTGCCGGCCAGTACTACGCCTCAAGTGCCGCCCCAGAACGAGCCCCAGGACGCCCCCGACGTGCCCGCGCAGGACTCGGAGGGCGCCAGGACTCCCGCCAGGACCTCCACCAGGGGCGCGGACACCCGCGCCCTCACCCAGGTGCTGTTCGGGCAGCTCAAGAACCTGGAGCCGGGCACCCCCGAGCACGGCCGGGTGCGCGACGCGCTGATCGAGGCGAACCTGCCGCTGGTGCGGTACGCGGCCGCCCGGTTCCGCTCGCGCAACGAGCCCATGGAGGACGTCGTACAGGTCGGCACCATCGGCCTCATCAACGCCATCGACCGGTTCGACCCGGACCGGGGCGTGCAGTTCCCGACGTTCGCGATGCCCACCGTCGTCGGTGAGATCAAGCGGTACTTCCGCGACAACGTCCGCACCGTGCACGTCCCGCGCCGGCTGCACGAGCTGTGGGTGCAGGTCAACGGCGCCACCGAGGACCTGACGACGCTGCACGGCCGCTCGCCCACCACCGGCGAGATCGCCGAACGGCTCAGGATCGGCGAGGACGAAGTGCTCGCCTGCATCGAGGCGGGCCGCTCCTACCACGCGACCTCCCTGGAGGCCGCCCAGGAGGGCGACGGGCTGCCCGGCCTGCTCGACCGGCTCGGGTACGAGGACCCCGCGCTCGCCGGGGTCGAACACCGCGACCTGGTACGCCATCTGCTGGTACAGCTGCCCGAACGCGAACAGCGGATCCTGATGCTCCGCTACTACAGCAACCTCACGCAGTCCCAGATCAGTCAGGAACTGGGAGTCTCGCAGATGCATGTGTCAAGGCTCCTGGCCAGGAGCTTCGCCCGGCTGCGATCCGCAAATCGAATCGAGGCGTGACCGGTTCGAGTGATCCGGGCTCCTGGCGCCCTCCGGTAAAAATTTTCGCCAGGAAAGTGCCGCACCCCTCGCGTCCTGCGGGTACTCCGGACCGCCTTGTCGACATGTCACTACAGCGTGTTGCCGACATGTGACATTCTGCTGAAACCGCGTTTGCCGCAGCCCCCCGTCCGGTATTCAGGTGGAGGCTGCTTCCTCCGATGGTCGTGGCCCGCCGCGACCGTCCGCGACCGCCGCAACTTCAAGGGGGTTGGCATGTCCGCAGAACAGGGCAGCTCGAAGGTGCTCACGCTCACCAAGAGCGAACCGGCACCCGACGTGCACCGACACGCCGTACACACCGCACCCATCGACACCCGCACGCTGTCCCGCTCCCTGTTCCTGCGCCTGGCCACGCTGGACACCGACAGTCCGGAGCGGACCTACGTACGCGACACCCTCATCGAGCTGAACCTGCCGCTCGTACGGTACGCGGCCGCCAGGTTCCGCAGCCGCAACGAGCCGATGGAGGACATCGTCCAGGTCGGCACCATCGGCCTGATCAAGGCGATCGACCGGTTCGACTGCGAACGGGGCGTGGAATTCCCCACGTTCGCGATGCCCACGGTCGTCGGCGAGATCAAGCGGTTCTTCCGCGACACCTCGTGGTCGGTGCGGGTGCCGCGCCGCCTCCAGGAGTTGCGGCTCGCCCTCACCAAGGCAAGCGACGAGCTCGCGCAGAAGCTCGACCGCTCGCCCACCGTGCCCGAACTGGCCGCCGTGCTCGGCGTGTCCGAGGAGGACGTGGTCGACGGGCTCGCCGTCGGCAACGCCTACACCGCGTCCTCGCTGGACTCGCCGGCCACCGAGGACGACGGCGGCGAGGGCTCGCTCGCGGACCGGCTCGGCTATGAGGACACGGCGCTCGAAGGCGTCGAGTACCGGGAGTCGTTGAAGCCGCTGCTCGCCAAACTCCCTCCCAGGGAGCGGCAGATCATCATGCTGCGCTTCTTCGCGAACATGACGCAGTCGCAGATCGGCGAGGAGGTCGGCATCTCGCAGATGCACGTCTCGCGCCTGCTGACCCGCACGCTGGCACAGCTCCGCGAGGGCCTGATCTCCGACTGACTCCGGCCTGCATCGGCCAACCCCGCTGACACCCTGGTGATCTGACGCTCCATCAGACACACTGTCGCGATGCGACGACGTGGTGCGCTGATCGGCGTCTCGGCGGTGGTGGCCCTGGGCCTCGGCGGGACGCTGGCCGCCTGCGCGGACGGCGGCGGCCGGACCGGATACGTGGCGGTGGGCGCGGCGGGCGGGTCCCCCTCGGACCCCGGCCACGCGGTCCCGCCACACGGCCGCGTGGAACTGGTCCCGCTGGACGGCCCGGGCGACGGCTCGACGGGCCCTGGTGGGGGCGCGAGTGCGCATACGGGTACGAGTCCGGGTCCGGGTTCGAGTGCGGGCCGGGGTTCGAGTGCGGGCCCGGGTGTGGGTACGGGTACGTCCGGCACATCCGGGCCGGGGCCGACGCCGTCCGGGGCGGGCTCTGCCGCGCCGTCCGGCTCCGGGCCGCCTCCGGTGCCCTCTCCCGACGCGCCGCTCCCCTCGGGCCCCGGCAAACCCGGTGGTGGGCAGGGTGGTTCGGCCCCGGATGCCCCGGGAACACCCACGCCGCCCGACCCCGGCACGCCTTCCGCACCCGCCGGTCCCGCCGGTCCCGCCGTGCTCAGCGTGGGGACGCCGAGCCGTGCGGCGGGGGCGCACCGGTGGTGCGAGAACGTCACGGTGCGGTTCCGCAACACGGGGGGTACGGAGGTGACGTCGGGCAGCGTCACGTTCGCCACGCACGTCATCGGTCTGCTCGGGGTGGACTGGGCGACCCTGACGTCCCGGCAGCCGCTGCCGGTGCCGATCGGGGCGGGGGTGGAGGTGGAGCGGACGTTCGGGGTGTGTGTGGACGCGTGGCGGGTCCCGTTGGGGATGCATGTGGAAACGAGGTCGGCGACAGCAACGTGGTCCTGAGCGCCACCCCCCGCCCCACGGGCTGAAGCCGCTGACACGGGCCAGAACGAACCCCGCCGGGGCGCGAGGAACCGGACAGGCCGGGTGTATGCCCATGCGGACCAGCACCGACCCCGCCAGGGGCGCGGGGAACTGCGCGAGCAGCGACCACGGTCCGCAGGCGAGCTCCCTGGGGGCTCCGCCCCAGACCCCGATCGGCCTCAACGGCCTCGTCCTCAAACTCCCCCAAGGCCTCAAAGGCCAGGGGGGACCCCCACGACAGGCTGGGTGTGCCCATGCAGGCGCGCACCACATACTCACCGGCACGGGCTGAGGATGCCCACCCAGGCCCGCACCAGCCCCGCCAGGGGCGCGGGGAACTGCGCGACCAGCCCGAGGCGACCCGCACCCGACGGCGCGACGCCGGTGCGGGCCGGCACGGGGTCAGGGCCGCGCGGACCAGGTCAGCCCAGGGCCAGCCAGGCCACCGCCGCGAGGATCACGATCACGGCGACCACGCCGACGATCAGCCCGACCCGCGGCCCCGCGGGCGCCGCCGCCGGCGTAGCAGGCCCGCGGCCCTGAGGCGCGCCCTCGTCGACGAAGGCGCGGAACATCTGTGTGGAGCCCGCCGGGTCGTAGTTGCCCTCGGGACCCTGGGGTGCGTGGGGGTTGTGTGCCATGGAGCAGGACCCTAGCGAAGATGGGGAACGGGCCCAACCCCCGCCCCCTGCGCGAGCATTCCGAAATGGCGCCCCCGGCACCCCGCCCGCACTCCCGGCGAGCCACCCGCAGACCCCAGCACCAACCCTGCACACCCCCACGAACCACCCGGCCAGGGCCCCCGCCCCCCCACGAGCCACCCCCACACCACCACCCGGCCAGGGCCCCGCACCCCCGCGAACCAACCACCCACACCACCACCCCAGCGGGGCATCCGCACCACCCGGGCACGACCTCAGCACGCCCCCCACACCATCCGGCACCACCCCGGCCAGGGCCCCGCACTACCCCCCACACCATCCGGCACGCCCGCCACGCACCCCGGGCCACCCTCGGCACCCCCCACACCACCACCCCGGGCAGGGGCTCCGCACGCCCCCTGCGCCCCCCTCCCCCTCCACCCCCAAACCGCATCCGCATCCGCATCCGCATTCGCAAGCCCCCCACCTGCACCTTAACTTTCCACTTGCGAATGCTTTGCATTTCCTTTGCCTCGGGGCCCCCGGATTTCGTTTGCCTTCGGCAACCAACCATCTTATGGTTGCCCTAAGCAACAAGATCTCGGGAGGTGTCCATGGCCGCGCAGAGCCTCTTTGAAGAGCTGGCCCGGCAGCTCAGTGCCATCGGCGCCGTCAAGCGCGGGCTCGCGCGGATCCTGCCGTCGGAGTGCCCCGCGGGCTCGGCCGCCGTGCTGACCCTCCTGGAGCGCCACGGCGAGATGCGGATCAGCAGGCTCGCCGAACTCCTCGCGGTGGACATGTCGGTGACGAGCCGTCACGTGGCGCACGTCGCCCAGCGGGGCTGGATCGAGAGGTCCGCCGACCCCGCCGACAAGCGCTCGCGCATCCTGCGGCTCACCCCCGAGGGCAAGGCGATGATCGACGATCTCGGGCTGCGCACCACGGAGATGTTCGCGCACACCCTGAGCGACTGGACCGACGACGAGGTTGGACAGCTCAACGCGATGCTGGCCCGCCTGCGCGAGTCCTTCGGGGACTGCCGGGCGCCGCACGTACGGCCCCCCGAGACCCGCCCACCGACCGGGGCACCCGCTTAGCGGCGCTCAGCAGAGCCGAGCAGAGCAGCCCAGCAGGGTCGGCAGAGCTCAGCAGCAAGACCCGTACACCCGCCAACAGACGTACAGGAAAAGGAATTTCATGGCTTCGACCACACCAGCCGGTGTGCGGGGCGGCCACGCCAAGCACGGGGGGCACGCGCCCGCCGACAGTGGCGCGCCGATGACTCACCGGCAGATCATGGAGGCGCTGTCCGGGCTGCTGCTCGGCATGTTCGTCGCCATCCTGTCCTCGACGATCGTCTCCAACGCCCTGCCGCACATCATCAACGATCTGGGCGGCGGCCAGTCCGCGTACACCTGGGTCGTGACGGCCTCGCTGCTCGCGATGACGGCGACCACCCCCCTGTGGGGCAAGCTCTCGGACCTGTTCAGCAAGAAGCTGCTGGTCCAGATAGCCCTGGTCATCTACGTCTCCGGCTCGATCGTGGCCGGCCTCTCCCAGAACGCCGGCATGCTGATCGCCTGCCGCGTGTTCCAGGGCATCGGCGTGGGCGGTCTCTCCGCGCTGGCCCAGATCATCATGGCCGCCATGATCTCCCCGCGTGAGCGGGGCCGTTACAGCGGTTACCTGGGCGCCACGTTCGCGGTCGCGACGGTCGGCGGACCGCTGCTCGGCGGTCTGATCACCGACACCGACTGGCTCGGCTGGCGCTGGTGCTTCTACGTCGGCGTGCCCTTCGCGGTCATCGCCCTGATCGTGCTCCAGAAGACCCTGAAGCTCCCCGTGGTGAAGCGGGACGTCAAGGTCGACTGGACCGGCGCCTTCCTGATCAGCGCGGCGGTCTCGCTGCTCCTGGTCTGGGTGACCTTCGCGGGCAACAAGTACGACTGGATCTCGTGGCAGACGTACGCGATGGTCGGCGGCTCGATCGCGCTCGGCGCGCTGTTCGTGTTCGCCGAGTCCAGGGCCAGCGAACCGATCATCCCGCTGCGCCTGTTCCGTAACCGCACCATCACGCTCGCCTCGCTCGCCTCGCTCTTCGTGGGCGTCGCGATGTTCGCCGGCACGGTCTTCTTCTCGCAGTACTTCCAGCTGGCGCGCGGCAAGACGCCGACGATGTCCGGTGTCATGACGATCCCGATGATCGGCGGACTGTTCATCGCGTCCACCGTCTCGGGCCAGGTCATCACCAAGACGGGCAAGTGGAAGGCGTGGCTGGTCAGCGGCGGCGTCCTGGTGACGGCGGGCCTCGGCCTGCTCGGCACGATGCGCTACGACACCCCGTACTGGCACCTCGCGATCTTCATGGCGCTGATGGGCCTCGGCATCGGCATGATGATGCAGAACCTGGTCCTGTGCACCCAGAACCAGGTCTCGCCCGCCGACCTCGGCTCGGCCTCCTCCGTCGTCGTCTTCTTCCGCTCCCTCGGTGGCGCGGTCGGCGTCTCGGCGCTCGGCGCGGTCATGGCCAACCGGGTCACCCACTACGTCACCGACGGTCTCACCGCGCTCGGCCCGCAGGGCGCGGCCGCCGCCAAGAGCTCCGGCGGCTCGGGCACCATCCCGGACCTGGACAAGCTGCCCGCGCCGATCCGCACCGTGATCGAGAGCGCGTACGGGCACGGGGTCGGCGATGTGTTCCTGTACGCGGCGCCCTGCGCGCTGCTCGCGTTCCTGATCACGCTGTTCATCAAGGAGATCCCGTTGCGTACCCGTGCGGTGGGCGGACCCGAGCCCGAGAAGGCGCAGAACACGGCAGCCGCCCCGGCTGCGGCCACCGTCGGGGCCCAGGTTCCCGCGCCGGCGGCGGTCGAGGCCGCGGTGGCGGACACGGTGACCGCCCCCGTCCTGGACGGCGTCCCGGTGCGCGGCACGGTCCGCGCGGCCGAGGGGGCGCCCGTCGCCTCCGCCGCCGTCACGCTGATCTCGCTCGGCGGCAGCCAGCTCGGGCGTGCGGTGGCCGGGGCCGACGGCGGGTACGTGCTCGCCGCGCCCGGCGCCGGTTCGTACGTCCTGATCGCGGCGGCCGACGGCTTCCAGCCGCAGGCCTCCACCATCGTCGTGGGCACCGAGGCGCTGGCGTACGACATCCTCCTGTCCGGCACCAGCGGCCTGGTCGGCGCGGTGAAGGCGGCGGAGAGCGGGGCTCCCGTCGAGGGCGCGATGGTGATCGTGACCGATGTGCGCGGCGACCTGCTCGCCACCGGCAAGTCCGGCGCGGCGGGCGACTTCACCTTCGGTGAGCTCGTGCCCGGGCAGGTCACCGTGGCGGTCAACGCGGACGGCTTCCGGCCGCTCGCGCTGCCGGTGGAGATCTCCGGACACGGCGTGACCCGGATCGAGGCCGCCCTCCAGGCCGGCGCGCTGGTCCAGGGCACGGTACGCGGCGGCGCCGACCGGCGTCCGCTGGCCGACGCCCGGGTCACCCTGCTCGACGCCGCCGGCAACGTGGTCGCCGGCGCGACGACGGGCGACGACGGCGCGTACGCCTTCGCCGACCTGAACTCCGGCGAGTACACGCTGATCGCGACCGGCTACCCGCCGGTGGCCGGAACGCTCACCGTGGCCGGCCGAGGCGTGGACGGCCACGACATCGAACTCGCCCACCCGGGCGAGTAGTTGACCACCGGGCGCGCCGCCGTTCCGAGCGGAGGCGACGGCGCGCCCGGCGTGGAAAGGGGCCCCGGGGAAGGGGCGGCGGGCAGGGGACGGCCCGCCGTCCCGCCCCCGGGGCCCGCCCTTTCGCACGGGGCCCGCGCACACGGGCCCGTTCGCACTTGAGGAGAGAAAACGGGATGGGACTGCGGGCACAGGTACGCACGCGCGACGGCTGGGCGATCTCGCACGCCGTGGTGACGATGACCGACATGACGGGCACGCAGGTGCTGCGGGCCGCCGCGGATCAGGACGGCTCGGTGGCGGCGGACGTGGCGCTCGCGCCCGGCCCGTACACGGTGATCGTGACGGCCGTCGGCTACGCCCCGGCCGCCTCCACGGCGCTGGTGACGGCGAGCGGGCGGGCCGCGGTGGGCACCGTGGTCCTGGCCCGGCAGGGCGGCGTGGAGCTGCCGCCGCCGGGTCCCTGGACGATCGACCCGGTGCACTCCTCGGTCGGCGCGGTCGCCCAGCACCTGGGCATCTCCAGCGTGCACGGGCGGTTCGGGGTGTTCGGCGGGCGCGTGGAGATCGCCGAGGACCTGGAGAAGTCGCGGGTCGAGGCGGTGATCGGGGCGGCGTCCATCGACACGGGCAACGCGATGCGGGACGGGCATCTGAAGTCGCCGGACTTCCTCGACGTCGAGCGCTTCCCCGAGATCACCTACCGCAGCACGGACCTGGCCCCGGCCGGACCCGACCGCTGGACGGTACGCGGTGAACTCGCCCTGCACGGCGTGGTCCGCGAGGTGGACCTCGACCTCTCGTACCTGGGTACGGGGCCTGACCCGTGGGGCGGGGTCCGGGCGGCGTACCGGGCGACGGCGGAGCTGCGCCGGGAGGACTTCGCGATGCGCTACAACCAGGTGGTGCAGGCGGGGATCTCGGCGATCGGCACGACGCTGAAGGTCGAACTGGACATCCAGACAGTCCAGGGCGAAACCCTCCCCACGGCCTGAGCCCGCACCCCGGTCACGCGGACGTCATCGTCCCCGCACGGCCGGGGAGTTCTCGCGAATCTCGTCCATGCCTTTACGGAGCGCCCCTCGGAGCCACTTGCCCAAGGGGCGCTCTCCGAAGCGGTACATCAGGTAGGAAAGCACCGCCAGCACCACGATGAGGACCGCCACGAGCACATGGGCGGGGTAGCGGTCCCGCAGCAGCGCGACGCACGTGAGGCCGATGTTCTCGTGGAGCAAGTACATGGGATAAGTCAGGGCCCCCGCCGTGGTGAGCCACCCCCACTGCACACGGTCGAGCTTCCGGAGTGCGACAAGGGCCATCAGCAGGAAGCACAGGGCCAGCAGCACCTGCGCCGGCCACACGGACGCCACATGGTGTTCGGAGGGGCCATTGAATTTCACCCGCTTCGCCATGTTCTGCTCACCGAGGAAGAACGAGAGCCCCACGATGGCCCACAGAACCGCCGTCGGCTTGAAGCGGTACATGAGGTAGAAGGCTATTCCCGCCACGAAGTAGGGGGAGTAGAGAGGCATGGTCCACATGTCCAGCACCGGGATGTCGACCGTGTAATCCACGATGCCCGCCAGCGTCCACACCGCGCAGAACAGCACACTTCCGCGGTAGGTCACTCCGCGGGCGACGACGATCGCGAAGAGCACATAGAATTTCAGCTCCGCGAACAGCGTCCAGTAGGCACCGTCGATGTCCCTGACTCCCATGCCGTGCTGAAGCATGGTGAGGTTGGTCATCACCTGGGTCCAGTTCTGGACGCTGCGGTATGTGGGCCACAGTGTGATGACGGCGGCCGTCGCCAGAACGGCGATCCAATAACCGGGGTAGAGCCTGGAGATGCGCGATACCGCGAAGTCCCCGAGAGAACGCCCCCAGGTGCTCATACAGATGACGAAACCGCTGATCAGGAAGAAGAGTTCGACCCCGATCCAGCCGTACTGCGAAAAGGAATGAAAGTGCGGGAAGACAGCCTTCGTGTTCTTTCCCCACGCTTCGTTGGTGGCCGTGTAATGAAACAGAACCACGGAGAGCGCGGCGACGACGCGCAGGCCGTCCAGAACGTAAAGGCGTCTGACCGGCCGACTCGGGGTCGGCAGGGTTATGGGCGCGACCTGTTCGCTGAGTTGCATCACACCGTCCTTGGAGAGCGAGACCCGCGCTCCGTGAACGATGCGCGCGGAGGCGTCATGACCTGAACGGCATGAGCGCCCGACAGTCTAAATGCGCGACGGCAACCGATCGGGTGGAGCCCAGTGGCGCTGCTCACCCCGCCGCCTCCGGACGTGGGCCGTGGCGCCCGGGGCGGCGCGGTCTCCGCGCCCCCGGGGCGCTAGGAGCGGGGTGGGGCGCTCAGGGCTTCGATGCCGGCGATCAGGAGCGACAGCGCGAAGTCGAAGTCGCGCTGTCGCATCTCCTGCACCGTCTCGCCGCCCCGCGCCGCCATCACCGACGCCGCGTCGGCGAACTGGTCCCGGTACTCCGGCTGGGCGGCCAGCGCCCCCATCGCCTCCTCGAAGAACTCGTCCTGCGTGCGCCCCGCGTCCGCGCACCGCTGCACGAACGTGCCCTCGATCGTGCCGAACCCGTACACGAACTGGAACACCGCCGCGAGCCCGCCCATCTGCCCGTGCGCGGGCAGCCCCGTGCGGGACAGGATGTGCTGGGCCGCCCGCGAGAACGCCATCGAGTGCGGACCGATGTTGAGGTAACGCCCGATCAGCGCCGACGCCCACGGGTGGCGGACGAAAATCGCGCGGTACCCCACGACGACCGTACGGAGCTGATCGCGCCAGTCGGCCGACTCGTCGGACAGATCGGGCAGTTCGATCTCCGCGAACACCGCGTCGAGGGCGAGTTCGAGGAGGTCGTCCTTGTTGTCGACGTACCAGTACAGGGACATCGCGGTGACCCCGAGCTCGGCCGCCAGGCGCCGCATGGAGAACTTCGCGGCGCCCTCGGCGTCGAGCAGCCGCACGGCCTCGGCGGTGATCCGGTCCCGGTCGAGCGCCGCGCCGCCCTCGCCCGGTTCCGTACGCCGCACCCGGCGGGCCGCCTTGCTCCCGAGCCACACGCTGGTACGCGCCGCAGTTTTCACGCGGTCCGCCGCCGACACCATCGCCGTCCTCCTCGGGCCTGTTCGCTGAGCCCCCCGATGGGTCATATCCGAAATTCGGGTACGCATCCCCCGACGATGCTATGCGCACCCGCCCGGCTGGTCCGGTACGGCGGCGACCCGTTCGGCGCGGTGCAGCAGGGCCGCCGCGAGCAGCCCGCCCGCGAGCACCGCCACCGCGCCGACCAGCTGACTGGTCTCGAGCCCAGAGGCGAACGCGTCGGCGATCCGCCCCCGTTCGGCCTCGCCGTGGGCGGCGGCGAGCGCGGCCGGCAGCGAGGCTGCGGCCACCGGCGCCAGCGCCGCGAACCGCGACCCGAGCACGGCCCCGAGCACCGCCACACCGAGCCCGTTGCCGAACTCGCCCAGCGTCCCGTTCACCCCCGCGCCGACCCCCGCCCTCTCCGGCGGGATCGCGCTCATGATGGCGTTGGCCATGGCCGGCATGGACAGCGCGATGCCCGCGCCCATCACGACGAGACCGAGCAGCGTGCCCCCGTAGTTGTGCCCGCCGAGCAGCGCGATCGAGGCGAGCCCCGCCGCGTTGGCGCTCATGCCGATGGCGATGGCGCGCGGGGTGCCGACCGCGGTGACCAGCTTCGCGCCGACCCCCGTCATGTTCAGCGCGACGACGCTGAGCGCGAGCGGCGCGGTGCGCAGCCCCGCCTCCAACGGGCCGTAGCCGAGCACGAATTGGAGGTGCTGGGTGAGCAGGAAGAGCGAGCCGCCCATGCCGAAGGCGACCAGGATCGACCCGGCCACCGCGCCGATGAACCTCTGGTTGCGGAAGAAGTGCATGTCCAGCATCGGATGCTCGATGGACAGCTCCCAGCGGACGAAGGCGGCAAGGAACACCGCGCCCACCGCCGCCGGGACCAGAACCTGCCCCGACAGCCAGCCGTGGCCCGGGCCGGAGATGATCGCGTAGACGATGCCGGTCATGCCGATGGTGGAGAGCAGCGCCCCGAGCAGGTCGGGCCGGTCACCCTGCGGATTCTTGGACTCCGGTACGAGCGCGAGCACGGCGACCAGGCCGAGGGCCGCGACGGGGATGTTGACCAGGAAGATCGCGCCCCACCAGAAGTGGTCCAGCATGACGCCGCCGATGAGCGGGCCGGCCGCGAAGCCGAGCGAGTTGACCGTCGCCCAGATACCGATGGCCTTGACCCGTGAGGCGTCGTCGAAGATCTGCACCACGACGGCGAGGGTGGTGGTCATGAGCAGCGCCCCGCCGATGCCCATGCCCGCGCGGGCGGCGATGAGCTGCCCCGCGTTCTGCGCGAGGCCGGCCGCGAGCGAGCCGAGGCCGAAGAGCGCGAGCCCCACCGCGAGCATCTTCTTGCGTCCGTAGCGGTCGGACGCGCTGCCCGCCGTGAGCAGCAGCCCCGACTGGACCAGCGAGTATGCGTTGATCATCCACTGGATGTCGGCGGTGGACGCGCCCAGCGAGGTGGTGAGCGAGGGGATGGCGACGTTCAGGACCGTGTTGTCGAGCAGCACGGCGAGCTGCGCCACGCAGATGACGCCGAGGATCAGCCAGCGCTGCGGATGCGGGCCGGCCCCCGGGGGATGTGCGCTGGCCCCCGGTGGCTGCGGGCTGGCCCCCGGCGGATGCGGGCTGGCCCCCGGCGGATGCCCGGGTGAGTGCCCGGCAGGCCCGCCGCTCACCGCCTCGGCTGCTGATTCCGTGCCCCGCACGCTCGGCGACGTGTCCGCGTCGTCACGGGTGTCTCCGGTGCTCCGGGTGTTTTCGGCGTTCCGGGACGTCTCTGCCGTCATGGTGCCCCCCTTGGTCCTTATACGCTGTACGAGGCGGTCGCTGTGCAGCGTATAGCAGCCCTTCTACGCCGTAAAGGGAATTGCGGCGGCGAGGAGTCCTCGCAGGTGGGGGCGGGCGCGGGGCAGGGACGGCGGGCGGGTGGAGGCCGGGGACGGCGGGCGGGTGGAGGCCGGGGACGGCGGGCAGGACGCGGGTCGGGGACGGCGGGCAGGACGCGGGCCGGGGACGGCGGGCAGGACGCGGGTCGGGACAGTCGGCAGGTGCGGGTCGGGGACGGCTGGGCGCACGGACGCCCGCTTCTCCGCACCCCCGCGCCCCCCCGTGTCCGGCGCCCACCCGCACCCCGTCCCTCAGCCCGTCCGGCGTCGCCTCAGCGGCGTACCGGCGAGGTCAGGTCATAGAACGTGGCGGTGCCCGCCGTCACCTTCCGGAACGACGACTCCACCCAGCTGCTGATCGCACTGCCCGACGCCCGGCCGCCGCCGCCGCCCATCATCCCGCCGCCGCTCGCGACGAAGTAGTGAATTTTCCCCTGGGCCACGTACGCCTGGAACTGCGCCAGGGTCGGTGACGGGTCGCTCCCGTTGAACCCGCCGATCGCCATCACCGGCTTCTGGGTGGCGAGTTGGTAGCTCGCGGCGTTCTGCGAGCCGATGGCGGCCGCGGCCCATGTGTACCGGTCCGCGTTCTTCTTCACGAGCGCCTTGGCCTGGGCGCTCACCTTGGCTCCGTCGAGCAGCCCGCCCATGCCGCCGCCACCGGCGCCGCGCGCGCCCGGGCCCTGCCCCGGACCCGCCCCCTGCCCCTGACCCGGCGCGCCCCGGCCCGGACCGCCGCCGAACCGCCCGAAGCCGCCACCCTGGCCGCCCCCGCCAGGACCACCTCCCGGCCCGCCGCCCCTGCTCGCTCCGGCGGGACCCGCAGTGACGATCGACCCCGTGTGCCCGGTGCCGAGGGTGCTCACCGTGTACGCGGCGGGCCCGGCGAGGGACGCCAGGAGGCCCGCCGCCGCGACCCCGAGCGCCACCCGGCGCGGCAGCCTGCGCGCGAGCGCCAGACCCAGCGCGGCCGCGAGCCCGCACCCCAGCACCGCCCAGCGCAGCCAGGGCAGGTAATCCGGGGTCCGGTCCAGGAGCACGTACGCCCAGACCGCCGTGCCCGCGACCGTCACCGCGAGCCCCAGCGCCGCCCAGATCCGCGAGCGCTCCTCCCACAGGACCGTCACGCCCATGCCGGTCAGCGCCGCGATGTAGGGCCCGAGGGCCACCGTGTAGTACTGGTGGAAGATCCCGGCCATGAAGCTGAAGACCACGGCGGTGGTCAGGAGCGCACCGCCCCAGGCGAGGAACGCGGCCCGCGCGGTGTCGGTGCGCCCGGCCCCGCCGCGCGCCTTCCACGTGACGACGAGACCGGCGACGAGCAGCAGCAGGGCGGCGGGGAGCAGCCAGGAGATCTGGCCGCCGATCTCCGAGTTGAACATGCGGCCGATGCCCGTCGCGCCCCAGCCACCGCCCCCACCGCCTCCGCCGCCACCGGGGCGCAGACCCGTCGGCAGTTCCATGCCGCCGGGCCGCGCGCCGCCACCCCCGACGCTGCCCGTCTCGTCGCCGCTGAGCCGGCCGAGCCCGTTGTAGCCGAAGGTGAGCTCGAGGAACGAGTTGTGCTGCGAGCCGCCCACGTAGGGACGCGACGACGCGGGCCACAGCTCCACGACCGCCACCCACCAGCCACCCGTGACAATCAATACCCCTGCGGCGAGAGCGAGTTGACCCAGGCGACGGCGCAGGGACGTGGGCGCGCACACCGCGTACAGCAAGCCGAGGGGCGGCAGGATCAGGAACGCCTGGAGCGTCTTGGTCAGGAACGCGAGTCCGATCGCGGCCCCGGCCCACACCAGCCACCTGGTCCGCGCGTCCTCCAGGGCACGCAGCACGCAGTAGACGGTGACCGTCATCAGGAGCGCCAGCAGCGCGTCGGGGTTGTTGAAGCGGAACATCAGCGCGGCGACCGGCGTCAGGGCGAGCACCGCGCCCGCGATCAGCCCCGCCGCCGGAGTGAACCGGCGCCGCACGGCCGCGTACAGGACGCCGACGGTCGCCACGCCCATCAGGACCTGCGGCAGCAGAATCTGCCAGGATCCGAGACCGAAAAGACGGACCGAAAGGGCCATCGGCCACAGCGCGGCAGGCGGCTTGTCCACCGTGATCGCGTTCGCGGCGTCGAGCGAGCCGAAGAAGAACGCCTTCCAGCTCTGACTGCCCGCCTGGACCGCTGCCGAGTAGAAGGAGTTGGCGTACCCGGAGGCGCTGAGGTTCACCAGATAGCCGGCGCAGGTGACGAGAAGCAGCGCGTACAGCGCGGGCCGCGCCCAGGCGGGGTCGTCCGGGCGGCCGCGCCACAGCCGGCCCGGCACGGACCGGGGCGACCCGGTGTCGGCGCCGCCCGCGCGCGGGGTGGCCCGGGGGGTGGTCGTGGTCATCGTGCGTCGCCCTTCGGTTCGGGGTGGAGCGGGGTCGTGGCGGCGGGGGGCGGCGTCCGGTCGGGGAAGACCCAGGCACGCAGCAGCAGGAAGCGCAGGACGGTGGCGGCGAGGTTCGCGGCGACCAGGACGGCCACCTCGGTGGAGTGCGCGACGCCCGCGTGCGCGACGTCGAGCGCCGCGAGCGAGCCGCTGGTCAGGGCGAGTGCGATGGCGAACACCGCGAGGCCCTGCGCCTGGTGGCGTACCGCGCGGTCGCGGCCCCGCACTCCGAAGGTGAGCCGCCGGTTGGCCGCCGTGTTGACCGCCGTGGAGACCAACAAGGCGGCGGCGTTGGCGAGTTGAGGCCCGGCCGCCGTGCGCGCGGCGACGTACAGGAGGAGGTGGAGGAGCGTGGAGAGAGCGCCCACCACGCAGAACCCGACGAGCTGGCGGGCGAGACCGCCCGGCACTCCGGCGAGGCGCCGGTCCCGGGGGTCGTCGCCGAACGGCCGCGCGAGGCGGTCGAGCGGCAGCGCGCCCACCGCGAGCGCCCGCCCCACGCGCCACACCCCCTTCAGGTCCTCCACCGCCGTCCTGACGATGTGGACGGTGCTGGCCGGGTCGTCGACCCAGTCCACCGGCACCTCGTGGATCCGCAGCCCGGCGCGCTCGGCGAGCACCAGCATCTCGGTGTCGAAGAACCATCCGGTGTCCTCGACCAGCGGCAGCAGCCCGCGCGCCACGTCCCCGCGTATCGCCTTGAACCCGCACTGGGCGTCGGAGAACCGCGCCGCGAGCGACCCGCGCAGGATCAGGTTGTACGTACGCGAGATGAACTCCCGTCTGGCGCCGCGCACCACCCGCGACGAACGGACGAGCCGGGAGCCGATGGCGAGGTCGGAGTGGCCCGAGATGAGCGGCGCGACCAGCGGTAGCAGGGCGTTGAGGTCGGTGGACAGATCCACGTCCATGTACGCGAGCACGGGCGCGTCCGACCCCGACCAGACCGTACGCAGCGCGCGCCCGCGCCCCTTCTCCTCAAGGCGCACGGAGCGCACTTCGGGGATCTCGTCGTCGAGCCGGCGGGCGATGCGGGGCGTCGCGTCGGTACTCGCGTTGTCGGCGACCGTGATCTGGAAGCGGTAGGGGAAGGTCCGCGCGAGGTGGCCGTGGAGGCGCCGTACACAGCGTTCCAGGTCCCGTTCCTCGTTGTGGACGGGGACGGTGACGTCGAGTACGGGCGTGCCGTCCGCCGGCTGGACGGGCAGATGCCGGCGGGCCGGGAGGGCCGCCGGACGCACCGGGCCCACCGCATGCGGCGCGGCCGTGGCGCTCGTGGCAGAACGTTCGGTTCGCATGCGCCGACCCTCGCGGGGGCCGCTGTCACACCTGTGTGGTCAGCCTGTGCCGGGCCTGTGAGACGTCATTCGGGGACGACGAGACGACCCGGGGCGGGGGCGGGTGTGGGGGCGGGGGCCGGTGTGGGGGCGGGGCTCGGCGTGGCGGTGGGCGTCGGCGTGGCGGCGTGGCCCGGCATGGCGGCGGACGTCGGCGTGGCGGTGTGGCCCGGCATGGCGGCGGACGTCGGCGTGGCGGTGGGCGTCGGCAGGAGGACGTCGAACACCGTCCGCCCGGGGGCGCTGCGCACGCTCACCCGGCCGCCGTGCGCGGCCACGACGGCCTGGACGATGGCGAGGCCGAGACCGGTGGACCCGGCGTTGCGGGAACGGGAGGCGTCACCGCGGGCGAACCGCTCGAAGACATGGGGAAGCAGCTCGGCGGGGATCCCGGGGCCGGTGTCCTCGACGGCCACGAGGACCCAGGGCCCGCGCGGCTCGATCCGGGCGGTCACCGTCGTCCCCGGCGGGGTGTGCGTACGGGCGTTGGCGAGCAGGTTGACCAGGACCTGCTGAAGCCGCCCGTGGTCGCCGCGTACGGTGACGGGCTCGGCGGGCAGGTCGAGCTGCCAGATGTGGCCCTGCCCGGCGGCCCGCGCGTCACCGACCACGTCCACGACGAGCGAAGAGAGAGCAGTGCTCTCATACGAGAGCGGGCGTCCGGCGTCGAGACGGGCGAGCAGCAGCAGATCCTCGACCAGGCCCGTCATACGGGCCGCCTCCGACTCGATGCGGCCGAGCGAGTGCCGGGTGTCGGGCCCGATGTCCTCACGTCCGCGCCGCGTCAGCTCGGCGTAACCCCGGATGGAGGCGAGCGGAGTCCTGAGCTCGTGGCTGGCGTCGGCGACGAACCGCCGCACCCGCGTCTCGCTCTCCTGCCGCGCGCTGAGCGCCTTGTGCACGTGGTCGAGCATCCGGTTGAGCGCGGCGCCCACCTGGCCGACCTCGGTCCGCGCGTCCGCCTCGGCGCCCGGCACCCGTTCGTACAGGGTCACCTCGCCGCTGTGCAGGGGGAGTTCGGAGACCCGGGTCGCGGTCGCGGCGACCCGGCGCAGCGGCCGCAGGGCCACCCCGACGATCGCGGCCCCGGCGATCCCGGCCGCCACGAGCCCGGCGGCGGTCACACAGATCACCACGATGAGCAGGGTGCGCACGGTGGAGTCGACGGCGTCGGTGGGGAAGCCCAGCACGAAGCCGCCGTCCGGATCCCACATCGCCCGGTAGTCGCCGAGCCCGGGCACCGAGACGGAGTGCACCGCGTGGTCCTTGGGCACGGCCGCGAGCGCGCGGGTCTGAACAGCGGACAGCGCGGCGCTGCGGGCCTCGCCCTGACGCTCCGGACGGACGGCCTGAGCGCCGGTCATCCGCCCGTCGCCCCCGGGCCCGGCCGCCACGGCGTGCAGAGGCTGCCCCGGCCGCGACACGACGAAGTCGATACGGCCGGCGGGGGCGACGCCTGCGGCGGTGCCGTTCCCGGCGGCGGTGCCGTTCCCGGCGGCGGCGGTGGCGCGGCCCGGGGCGGCGCCGGTGGCGTGACCGGGGGTGGCGCCGTTCGCGGCGCCGGTGGCGTGACCGGCGGTGGTGCCGTTCGCAGCGCCGGTGGTGCTGACGCCGCCCACGTGGCTGGGGTCCGTGCCGGTGAGGGGGCCGGGGTCCGGGGAGTCGTGGCCGCCCATCCGTCCGGGCATGAGCGCGCCGGCCAGCTGGTCGTCCAGCTGACGCTGGAGATTGGCACCCATCGCGAGGACCGTCACGGTGCCGATGACGGCGCCCACGACCGCGAGCAGCGCCACCGCGGACACGACGAGCCGGGTGCGCAGCGACCAGGGCCGCCGGAACCCGACCACCGCGCCCCTACTCCCCGGGCTTGATCAGATACCCCGCGCCGCGCCGGGTGTGGATCATCGGCGAGCGCCCGGCGTCGATCTTCCGCCGCAGGTAGGAGATGTAGAGCTCGACCACGTTGGCCTGCCCGCCGAAGTCGTAGGACCAGACGCGGTCCAGGATCTGCGCCTTGCTGAGCACCCGGCGCGGATTGCGCATGAGGAAGCGGAGCAGTTCGAACTCGGTCGCGGTGAGGTGGATGTTGACCCCGCCCCGGGTCACGTCGTGGCTGTCCTCGTCCAGGGTGAGGTCGCCGACGGTCAGCACCGACTCGCTTCGCAGGGCCGCCGTGCCCGAGCGGCGGATGAGGCCGCGCAGCCGGGCCACGACCTCCTCCAGGCTGAACGGCTTGGTGACGTAGTCGTCGCCGCCCGCCGTGAGTCCGGCGATCCGGTCCTCGACGGAGTCCTTGGCCGTCAGGAACAGCACGGGCACGTCGGGGAGTTCGCGGCGCAGCCGGCCGAGGACGGCGAGACCGTCCATGTCGGGCAGCATGATGTCGAGGACGACGGCGTCCGGCCGGAACTCGCGGGCGTCGCGCACCGCACCGGTCCCGTCGCCCGCGCTGCGCACTTCCCAGCCTTCGTAGCGCAGCGCCATGGAAAGCAGCTCGCTGAGCGGCGCCTCGTCGTCCACGACGAGCACACGGACGGGGCTCCCGTCCGGCCTGAGCATTTCGGTCCGCCCCTGGGGCGAGGAGGTAACGGTCATGGCCTCACCCTGTGAGGGGGCCGTGAGAACAGCCTTTCCCGTTCCTGTGATTTCCCTGAGAAATTTCACGCCGGGGCCGGATGGACAGGGTCTGAGTCGGCGGGTACAGGGGCGGCGGGATCAGGAGCGGCGGGATCAGCGTCGGCCGGTTCAGGAGCGGCAGGATCAGCGTCGGCCGGTTCAGGGGCGGCGGGATCAGGGTCGGCCGGTTCAGGAGCGGCAGGATCAGGGGCGGCGGGATCAGGGTCGGCCGGTTCAGGAGCGGCGGGCTCGCGGTCCGCGGGCTCACGCCGTCGGCCCCGTCGCGTGGCGCGGGGCGGACGCGCCCGAGGCCCGCGCGCTGCCGCCCGTCGCATGGTGTGGGGCGGACGCGCCCGAGGCCCGCGCGCTGCCGGTCACTCCTGCCCGGAGCCGGGACCTCGCTCGAACGCGTAAGCCCGCTCGACCTTGGCGACATGGACGCTGTAGCTCTCGTACCACTCCTTCCGGCCCTGGCGCTGGGCCTGCTGGTGGTCGGCGCGCCCACGCCAGTGCGCGATGGCCTCCACGTCCCGGAAGTAGCTGACCGTGATCCCGAGGCCACCCGCGTTGCGCGCGCTCTCGTGCCCGAGGTACCCCGGAATCTCCCGCACCAGCTCGTCCATCGCGTCGGCGGTCTCGCCGTACCCCCGGTCGCCCTCGGTGCGCAGGGAGGTGAACACGACGGCGTAGTAAGGCGGTTCGATCCCCGAGATCGGCCCCCGTATGTGATCGCTCATGCCTCCACCTTCGGGCGCGAACGGTGGTGCTGTCCAGAACATTTGGGGGACGACCCCGAACCGCACGGATGCCGCCCGAACTCCGGCATCAGAACAGCTGGTCCTGAACCCCGCCCTCCCGCGGCACCTCCCGTACCGGAACGGTGATCCGGCACCCCAGAGGAGCACCGTGCCCGCCGGCCTGGCCACCCCCGCCCGGGCCGGCACCAGCACCACTCCCCCTCCCCCTCGTCCCCACCTCCATGAGGCCCGCCCCCGCCGCCGTAAGGTCCCACCCCCTCATGAGCCGGGTGTCGAGCACCACAACGTGGCCGTCGGCCGCCGCCAGATGCAGATCGGGACCGGCCGCGGCGACGAGCCGGCCGCCCACCACACCGCCGTCGACCAGTTCCACGACGACCCCGGTGGCCGGGGCGAGCCCGGTGAGCCCGAACGCGCCCGCGTGGTCCACGACTTCACCGTCCACCCGCTCCAGCGACTCGGGCCACCCGGCCAGGGCGACGGCCCGCGCCCGCAACTCCGCCACCTCGGCCGTCCGCTCGGCCACCCCGGGAAGCCGGGCCCGCACGGCCCGCTTCTCGGCGTACGCGATCCGGTCCGGCACCCCGAGGGCCGCCCGCAGCAACTCCTCGCAGCGCCGGGCCGCCATCAGGGGCCCGCGCCCGAGCCAGCAGAACGCCACGGCCCCTTGTTCGAGCAGCCGGACCGAACCCCGCTCCTCCGCCGTGATGCCGACCTTGAGCAGCCCGCTCCCGAACCAGGCGAGGTAGACCCGGTAGGTGCGGGGATCGTCCACGAACGTATCCGCCGCGACGGAGTGCGTCCGGTCGAGACGGGCGCACTCGGAACACCGCGCCTGCGTGCTGCGCCCCGGCACCGGCGCCCCCACCGGACAGGGATTCCCCCGCGCCCCCACACAGCTGCGCGCCCCCGCCACCTGGAACGCCAGGACCCGCCCGTAGTCCAACGCACTGCTACGTCCCCCCTCCCACCGAAGCCGCGCCCTTCCCTCGCCGCCCTCACCCACGCCCCAACGAACCCCCTCGCACCGCCACAACCGAGCCACATCTCGAAGCTACCCCCTGCCACTGACAACGGCCCGGGGCCGGTCCCGGCCGTCCCGCGCAGCCGCCGTCATCCGGTCTTGCGCGCCGCGTCGAAGAACCGGATGATCCCGGGCACGGCCAGCCGGACCGACCCGTTGTGATCGACGTCGCCGACGTCGGTCAGCGTCGCGCCGACGCCGTGGGCCGCCAACTGGGCGGCGCAGTACGAGGAGTTGCTGTTGGCGACATCCTGGTCGCCCCGGGCGTAGTAGATGCTCACCGGTACGTCCGGCTTCCAGTCGCAGGTGTGGTCGAGCGGCCGCAGACGCTCCTTCAGGACGCCGCTCGGCTGGCGGACCTTGTTCAGGAAGTCCTCGGTGAACAGCTGCTCGGAGGTGCTGGGCAGCGCTTCGGCGATCTGCTTCTGCGTGGAGTTCCCGTCGAACAGGCCTTCCACCTTCTTGTCGTACGGGTCCTTGAAGGCCTCGCCGGGCGAGTCGTAGAGGCCGTACATCTTGTTCCAGGCGGTGGCGAAGTAGGCGAGGTAGAGGCCGGCGTGGTCGATCTCGTCATTGGCGGCGGCGGCCTCGAAGGCGGACAGATCGAAGGGGCCGCTGACCGGGGCGAGGGCGCCGAGCCGGAAGTAACGGTCGGCCTTCTCCTGGTCGAGCGCGCGTCCCACCATCATGGTCGCGGGCCCGCCCTGCGAGAAACCGCTGACCTGGACCTTCCGCTCCAGTTCCCGGCCTTTGAGGTGGGCGAGCGCACGGGTCGCCCGCAGCGCGTCGACGGACGCCGACACGGTGGCCGACGGGTCGCCGTAGGGGTGGAAGCCGGGGCCGGAGCCGAGGCCCACGTAGTCGGGGGCCGAGACCGCGCGCCCGGTCGAGGCGAAGAGCAGCGCGACGAGCCGGTCAGTGGCTTTCGGGTTCTGCGAGGCGACGTCCTTGCGGTACACGGTGGTGCCGTGCAGCCAGGAGACGGTGGGCAACCGGTGCGCGTCGTTCTTGGGCAGCACGACGAGCTGGCTCGCGGTGGTGGGGGCGCCCGCGCTGTCGGTGGTGCGGTACTCGACCCGGTAGGCCGTCACCCCGAAACGGACCTGCGCCGCGTCGATCTGCCCCCGGAGCTGCCCCGCGACCTCCTCGGGCGTCAGCTGCGCCACCTGCTCCACGGAGACGATGCCACCGCCCTGGCCCCGCCCCTGCGAGGACGACTGCCCGACTGCGGCGGCCGGAGCGGCGGCCGCGCCCACGAGAGCGGCGGCAAGGGCGAGACGAAACACTGTCTGGTATGAACTCATGCCCAAATCCTGGTAGTTGGGCCCCGCCCACACCATGGTGCTGCCCCCCCCGCCCTTACCAGGGGCCACCCCCCCTCAGGGCCCCCTAGGAGCCAGGGAGCCCTAGGAGCCAGGGACCCCTAGGAGCCGGGGCGCCCGTCACCTGCGCGTGCCGAGCTGGATTCGAACCCGCAACCGTCGCTTCGATCGCAGCCACGACCAACGGCGCGCGCGTCACCCTTGACCGCGATCGATCGCACGCCTCGCCGTCATCCAGCTCCAAGACGGCACCGTCCGAAACGGTTGCTGTACACGCCAACGCAAGAGGCCCCGGACTCGACGTCCGGGGCCTCTCACCTGTGTGCACTCGGCAGGATTCGAACCTGCAACCTTCTGATCCGTAGTCAGATGCTCTATCCGTTAAGCTACGAGTGCTTGTGCTTCCGGGGTTTTTTCTGCCCCGTCGGCGTTGCGAGAACAACATTACATGACCTGCGCCGTGACGCGAAATCCGTTAGCTCCACCGGCTCTGACCTGCGGAAATGTCTCTGCGTGAGCGAACCGGGGGCGGCGGGGTGGTCAGGGGGGATGGGCCGGACGGGGGTCAAGGACGGCGCATCCGGGCCCTGAAGAGGTGAAGCTCCGCCCTGGAGAGGTGAAGCTGCCGGCCCGAGCACGCGCACGACGTCCGACCTCCAGCAACCGGGTCCGACATTCGGCATCCAGCAACCGGGGCCGGCATCCCGCATCCCGCATCCCGCATCGGGAACGCGCTCAGCATCAGGTCCGGGACGCGTGCCGCGTCCAGGGCTGGGGCCCGCCGAGCAGCCCGGACCTGGAACGCGCGCGGGCATCCGGATCGAGAGCGGGCGCGGGGCCCTGGGCCGGCCGCCCCGGGCCGGTTCGCAACGCGGGCGCCCCGGCCGAGAAGCCGCGCGGCGCCCCCGCCGGTCCCGGAACGGGCGAAGCCCCGGCCATGAGGCCGGGGCTTCGGGTGGTGCTGGCGGAGGCGGAGGGATTTGAACCCTCGATGGGCTTTAAGACCCAAACCGCATTAGCAGTGCGGCGCCATAGACCGGACTAGGCGACGCCTCCAGCACACCGTCGCTCGCGCGAGTGGTGCGTGCAGATGATGACACAGCCTTGCGGGCCGTCACCAATCGCCCCCCACGGTACTAGGCAGGTGGGCGCGAGAGCAAAGCCGTTCCTGCGGCGCAACGCCGGGCGTTGACGCGCGTTAGACCTCCCAGGACCCCAAAGGACCGGAACTCCCCCCATACGTCCCCCCGGTGCACCCCGGGCACGTCGCGAAGACGTCGCGAACACGCTGCCGGACCCCCACCGCCCGCCCCCGCCGCCCACGACCCCCACTCCCCTCCGAACCCAGGAGACACGAGACCCATGCTGCGCCGCTTCGCCGTCACCGCTGCCGCCTCCCTCACCGCGTTCGCCGCCGCGCCCTCGGCCCTGGCCGGGCCGCTGCCCGTTCCGCTGTCGCTGCTCGGTGGCGGGCAGACCGAGGACCGCCTCACCATCACCGTCGAGCACCAGCCCGGCGTCGAGGGCACGTACACGCTCGAATGCCACCCGGCGGGCGGCACCCACCCGCGGGCGCAGGATGCCTGCGACAAGCTGGACTCGGTCACGACCTGGGGCAAGGACACCTTCGCGCCGGTGCCCCCGGGCCGGATGTGCACGTTCATCTACGGCGGCCCCGCCACCGCCCACATCACCGGCAGCTGGGCCGGGCGCCCTGTGGACGCGACGTACAACCGTGCCAATGGATGCGAGATCTCGCGGTGGGACAACCTGGTCCCGGTGCTGCCCGAAGCCAGGTAGGGCACCCCGTAGGCCCTTCACCCATACGGTGTAGTCACACAACCTTGGTGAGAGCTCCCCCCGATCCGCCGTCGCTCGCACATCCTCAGCCTTTAGACTCCCTTCCAGTGACAGGCCGCAAGGTGCAGTGGTTCAGGGAGGAAGCGTCGTCGTGAGCAGCAGGCCATCCCGAGGCGCTGCTCGCCTCGCAGCCATACTTGACGCCCTCCCGGACGGGCTCCTGCTCGTCAACTGCAACGGCACGGTCGTCAACGCCAACACCGTCGCGCTGGGAATGCTGGAGGCGCCCGGTACGGGTCTGGTGGGGCGGGGAGTGCTCGATCTCCTGCCCTCCTTCGACTCCCGGCTCATCCCCGGCTCCATGCGCCGGCCCGAGAGCGAGGACGACCAGGGCCGCACCAAGCCGACCCGGATGATCGCGCGCCGCACCGACGGCACCGAGTTCCCGGTCGAGGTGACCAGCGCCAATCTGGAGGACGGGCGCGACGCGTACGCCTCCTACGGAAGCGGCGGCGGACCCGGCTCCTACTCCGGCGACGAACTCCTCATGCTCGTCCTGCGGGACCTCTCCGGCACCGTCGACACCGAGGCCGAACTCGCCCGTTCGCAGCGGCAGACCGAGATGATCCTGCGCGCGGCGGCCGAGGGCGTCGTCGGCACCGACACCGACGGCCGGGTCGTCCTGGTCAACCCGGCGGCGGCGCAGATCCTCGGCTACCGCGCCAGCGACCTCGGCGGCCAGGAACTCCACCCGCTGGTGCTGCATTCGCGCGAGGACGGCGAGCCGTTCCCGTACGAGGGCAGCCCCCTCGCCGACACCCTCAAGTCCGGGCGCAAGCACCGGGTGCGCGGGCAGGTCATCTGGACCAAGTCCGGCGCCAAGGTGCCGGTCGACCTCACGACCGCGCCGGTGCGCGACGGCGACCTGCTCGTCGGCGCGGTGATGACCTTCACCGACCGCCGCCCCTACGAGGAGCAGGCCGCCAAGCACGCCGAGGTCCTCGACCGCGAGACCAAGCGCTACGACGCGCTCGCCGCCAGGCACCAGCAGCTGCTTTCGGTGCTCTCGGGTTCGCTGCGCGGGCCGATCGACGAGCTGCGGCGCGAACTGGCCGCGCTCGCCGCCGACGACGCCGGCCAGCTGTGGCCGGAGGCCAACCAGGTCCTGCACCACCTGGCCGCCGGGTACTCGCGCATCACCACGCTCGTCGACAACGTCCTCGGCTACCAGCGGCTCGACGCGGGCGGCGAAGAGCTCAAGAAGACCAAGGTGCTGGTCGATTCGGTCGTCGGCGCGGGTGTCGACGGCGCCGTGGAGCTCATCGGGCCCGGGCGCGCCCAGTTCGCCGTGCACACCCCGCCCATCGAGGCCGAGGTCGACGGGCCACGTCTCTCCACCGCCCTGGCCCATCTCGTCGCGGACGTGGCGGGCGTGGACGCCACCGGCAAGGCACCGGCCGCCCCCGGCGGTTACCTGGACTCCACCGTCGTCGTCGCGGCCGCCGTACGCGGCGAGGTCGTCCGCATCGAGGTGCGCGGCCCCTACGCGGGCGGCGACCCGGTCCACGCGCCCATCGTGCGCGGCATCGTGAAGGCGCACGGCGGCGTTCTGCAGACCGTGGACGTGCCGGGCATGAGCGGTTCCGCGTACGTGCTCGAAGTGCCGCTCGGCGCGGGCGCGGGCACGGTCGAGGCACCCGTGGTCCCGCAGCCCAACGAGGCGCTGCTGCCCGCGCAGCAGGACGGCGGCGGGCGCAGGCGCGGGCGGCGGGCGTCCATGGACGCGTTCCTGGAGAGCCCGGTCGCCGAGGAGAAGTCCCCGACGGGACGCCGCCGTGCGCGTGCCGAGTCCGGCTCCGCGCCCGCTTCCGGCGGTGACGCCGACGCCGGTCCCGACGGCGACCGAGCGCGGATCCCGGCCCAGCAGAACACGGGGGACGCCGTCGACGAGGGCGCGGCCGGTGGACCGGTCTCCGGTGGCGCGGCCTCCGGGTCGGGACGGCGCCGTGGCCGGCCGAGCCCTGCCGAGCAGTCCGCCGTGCGGGCCCCGGGCCAGGGCGAGGCCGCCGAGGGGTCCGTGGTCACCGGCGCGGAGAGCGCCCGCGAGTCCTCCGGCATGGGCCGCGCCGCGCTCGGCGAGACCGTGCCGCCGCAGGGCGTGCCCACCGAGACGACCGGGCGCCGTGCCCGCCGCGCGCTGCCCGCGCCCGGCGGCGCCGACGCGCCGAGCGCTCCGTCCACCGCGTCCGGCCCGTCCGGCGCTTCCGCTTCGGGCCCGGGGGAGTACGCCGCCGAGCCCACGGGCCGCCGGGCCAGGCGCGCCCTGGGTACGGCGTCGGCCAACTCCACGGGTGGCGCCGCCACCTCGGGCGGACCGGGCGGCGGGTCCGCGAACGGTCCTTCGGGCGACGCCTCGCAGGGTGCCGCGGGCGGCGCAGGGCGCGGATCCGCGAACGCCGCCGCGAACGGCCAGGAGGGTGGTTCCGCGCGGACGGCGTTCGCGCTGCCGCCCGCCGACGCCGACCGCGCGCCGCACCCCGCGCCTCCGGCCGCCACTCCCTCCGACGCCCTGGAGCCGGGCCACCCTGCCTCCGTACGCCCTGGGGGCGGCCGGCACCCGGGCGCCGACGCGTCGGGAGCCACGGGCCCCGGTCTGGTCGGTGCCGGTCCGGTCGGCAGCGGTCCTGTTGGCGCCGGGCCCACGGGCGCCCGGGCTGTGGGCGCCGGATCCGCAGCGGGACCTGTGGGTCCCACCCCTGCGGGTGCCCCGACCGTGGGAACCCCGCCCGTCGGCGCCGCGCCCATGGCCGGACCTACGGGTGCCGGACCCATGGGCTCCCCGGACGCGGGCTCCGGCCCCGTGCCGCCCCTCGGTGCGTCGCCTGTGGGTGCCCCGCCCGTCGGCGCCACGTCGGCCGGTCCCGGCTCCCCGGGTGTCGTGGCTGGTGCAGTCGACCCCGCGCGGGCTTCGTCCGCGAGTGCTCACCCCGGGGGCCCGACCGGCCCGCACCCCATGGCCCCCGCCCCAACAGGTGCTCGCCCCATGGGGGTTGGCCCCGCCGGCGGCGACCCTGCCGCAGGGCCGGGCGGAAACGCACCGGGCCGCGCCGGCCACACCCGTGGCAATCCCGGCGGCACCAACCCCAACTCCGCCGCCCCCGCAGACCCCCTGGACGATCACACCCCGCCCCAGCCGCACCCGGCCGAGGCGCCCGCATGGGCGGCCCGCGCGGTGCAGATGCCCGGTGCCCCCGGGCCCGTACCCCCGCAGAGTCCGGGCCACGAGCCGCGCCAGGGCCAGGCCCAGGGCGGACCGGCCGCAACCAGGCCCCCGCGACCCGCTCCGGCCGCACCCACCGGGCCCCTGCGCCAGCCGCTGCCCGCCGAGACCCCGCCCGGGGGGATCCCGGTCGTCTCCGGCGACACCCAGGGCCGCGCCTTCAGCGTGCGGACGCTCGGCCAGGGCGCGCCCTTCGCCCAGATGCAGGCGCAGACGCAGACCCAGACGCAACCGCAGGCACCCGCCGCACGCCCTGCCTCCGCAGCCCAGACGGCTCCGCCCGCCCCGCAGCCCCAGACCGCGCAGACGGCCGGAGGCTCGCTCGGCTCCGGCCGACGGCGCAAGCTGGGCACGCCTCCCGAGGGTGTCGAGCGGCCCACCGAAGCGCCGGCCCGCCCGCACCCCGTGCTGCCCTCGCCCCCCTCGGAGGGCCAGGGCCGCGCGTATGCGATCGGGGCGCCCGACGAGGGTGCCGAGGGTCCCGAGCCGCTTGACGGTCCCGGCGGCGCGGTGGAGGTGGCCAACCGGCCCCAGCCGCAGCCGGTCGACGACGAGCTGCCCCCGGAGCCGCTGGACAACCCGCGCCGGCTCCTGGTGTGGCCCGCGCCCGACGTCTCCACCCAGCAGGCGCTGAGCGAGCGCGGCTACCGGCCCGTGGTCGTGCACTCGCGCGAGGAGGTCGACGCGCAGATCGCGGCCTTCCCCGCCGCGCTGTTCGTCGACCCGCTGACCGGTCCCATCACCCGTACCGCGCTCCAGTCGCTCCGTCAGGCGGCGGTCGCTGCCGAGGTGCCCGTGCTGGTCACGGCGGGTCTCGGACAGGCGACGCGAGAGGCGGCGTACGGCGCCGATCCGGCTGTCCTGCTCAAGGCCCTCGCGCCGCGGGACAGCGAGCAGCACCCGCCCCGGGTCCTTCTGATCGAGGAGCACGAAGAGATCGCGCTCGCGCTCACCGCGACCCTGGAGCGGCGCGGCATGCAGGTCGCCCGCGCCGCCACCGACTCCGAAGCGGTCACCCTGGCCGCACAGACCCGCCCGAACCTCGTGGTGATGGACCTCATGCAGGTACGCCGCCGTCGTGCCGGGATCGTCGACTGGTTGCGTGCCAACGGGCAGTTGAACCACACGCCGCTCGTCGTCTACACCTCGGCGGGCATCAACCAGGCGGACCTCCCGAACCTCTCGTCCGGCGAGACGGTGCTGTTCCTCGCGGAACGCTCCACCAGTGGCGAGGTCCAGGGCCGCATCGTGGATCTGCTGGCGAAGATCGGCACCAACTAGGCACGGCGGGTTGCCGTGCCCCTCGTTACCCGAGGTTGCTGCCGTCCGTTCGGGGTGTTTCACGTGAAACCAGGGCCGCGGAAACCAGGCCATGATGCCCAGGGCCGTGAAACGAGGGTTGTTTCACGTGAAACACCCCCGGACGGACGCGGCTGAATGGCCCTCGACAGGTGGCCGGGTGGTGTGCGTACGCTGACGCGGCGCGCGACACCGTACGACCCACGAGGAGCCCTGTGGCCACCCCGCGCCCTGCCCTGCGTCAGGAACCCGCCGCCGCGCCCGAACACGCCGTCCCCGCCGACAACGGCGAGGTCACCCTGTTGATCGCACGGCAGGTCGAGGATGGGTACGAGGAGTCGTTCGAGGGGTGGGCACGCGACATCCTGGCCGCCGCGACCCGCTTCCCCGGCCACCTCGGACACGGTCTGTTCCGGCCGTCGTCCCCCGGAGCGCCCTGGTTCCTGGTGCACCGCTTCCGGGACGCGGCCGCCCTGGAGCGCTGGCAGAGCTCCAAGGAGCGCGCCCTGTTCTTCGCCACCTGCACGGGCCATCACCACACCGAGATAGCCCGGCGTGAACTGACCGGAATGGAGACGTGGTTCGCCAAGCCCGGTGAGGCCCGTCCCGCTCCGCCCCGGTGGAAAATGGCGATCAGTTCGGGCCTGGCCATCTTCCCGATCTCGCTCCTGGGCAACGCGGTGCTCGGCCCCTATGTCGCCGGGCTTCCGCTGGTGCTGCGGACCGGAGTGTTCACGGTGCTGTTCAGTGTGCTCATGACGTATGTGGCCATGCCGAACATGAGCCGTCTGCTGCGCCGCTGGCTGCACGGCTGAGCGCGATCGAGCCCGCCCAGCCGCGACCCGGCGGGCCCGGACCGCTGCTCGCGCCGGCACCGCTGCTCAGGCCGGCACCGCTGCCCGGCCGAAACCGCTGCCCGGGCTGAGGCATGCTCCAGCCAGGCCCGCTTCCGCGCGCGCCTAGCGCAGCTCCGTCACGTCCAGCTCACCGTCGGCGTACTGCCTGCGGATGACCTTCTTGTCGAACTTCCCGACGCTCGTCTTCGGCACCGACTCCACCAGCGCCCACCGCTCGGGCAGCTGCCACTTGGCGATCCTGGTGGCGAGGAATTCCTTCAGGGCCGCGTAGTCGGCGGTGGCGCCAGGTTTCAGGACGACCGTGGCGAGCGGGCGTTCGCCCCACTTGTGGTCCGGGACCGCGACCACGGCCGCCTCGGCCACATCGGGGTGGGCCATCAGCGCGTTCTCCAGCTCCTGGCTGGAGATCCACTCGCCGCCGGACTTGATGACGTCCTTGGCGCGGTCGGTGAGGCGGAGGTAGCCGTCGGGGCTGATCACACCGACGTCCCCGGTCCGCAGCCAGCCGTCCGGGCTGAACTTGTCCTGCGGCCGGAAGTCCTCGCCGCCCGCGCCGCCGAAGTACGCCCCGGCGATCCAGGGCCCGCGCACTTCCAGCTCACCCGCCGACTCTCCGTCCCAGGGCAGGAACTCCCCGCCCGGCCCGACCAACCGCGCCTCCACTCCGGCGGGGAAGCGGCCCTGCGTGATGCGGTAGGGCCACTCCTCCTCGGCGCTCAGACCGGCCGGCGGGTTGGACATGGTCCCGAGCGGCGACGTCTCCGTCATGCCCCAGGCGTGACAGAGCCGCACGCCGAGCTTGTCGTACGCCTCCATCAGGGCAGGCGGGCAGGCCGCGCCGCCGATGGTGACGTTCCGCATGGAGGTGAGGTCGCGCGGGCGGGCAGTGACCTCGGCCAGCAGACCTTGCCAGATCGTGGGGACGGCCGCCGCGTACGAGGGCTTTTCGCGTTCGATCATGTCGGCGAGCGGGGCGGGCTGGAGGAAGCGGTCGGGCATCAGCATGCTCACCCCGGACATGAACGTGGCGTGCGGCAGGCCCCAGGCGTTCACATGGAACTGCGGCACCACGACCAGTGTCGTGTCCCGGTCCGTGAGCCCCATCGACTCCGACATGTTGACCTGCATGGAGTGCAGATAGATCGAACGGTGGGAGTAGACGACGCCCTTGGGATCGCCGGTGGTGCCGGAGGTGTAGCACATGGCGGCGGCGCTGCGCTCGTCCAACTGCGGCCAGTCGTACGTCGTGGGCCGTCCCGCCAACAGCTGCTCGTACTCGTGCACCCGGGGTCCCGTGCCGTCGATGTCATCCAGGAGCGAACGGTCGCCCGGCCCGGTGATGACGACATGTTCCAGGGTCGGCAGATGGGGGAGCAGCGGCGCGAGAAGCGGAAGCAGCGAGCCGTTGACGATCACCACGCGGTCGGCAGCGTGGTTGACGATCCAGATCAGCTGCTCGGCGGGGAGGCGCAGATTGAGGGTGTGCAGGACGGCGCCCATGGAGGGGATCGCGAAGTACGCCTCGACGTGCTCGGCGTTGTTCCACATCAGCGTCCCCACGGCGCTCGCCTCGCGGACGCCGAGTTCGTCGCGCAGCGCGTGGGCGAGCTGTGCGGCCCGGGCGCCGATCTCGGCGAAGCTGCGGCGTTGCGGCTCCGCCTCGCCGGTCCAGGTGGTGACCTGCGACGCGCCGTGAATCGTCGACCCGTGGGTCAGGATCCGCGAGATCAGCAGCGGTACGTCCTGCATGGTGCTCAGCACGGCGTCCTCCCGAGGAGCGCTATGGTCCGCGCTCTGTGGCGATAGGGGTGTGCCGAATTCTGCGCACATACCGCTCGGTATGTCACTACCCGGGAGTAGTTTCGGCCGAGGTTCCGCGAAGTTACCTGCGGATACCTGGCCGGCGACTGCGGGCCGTGCCCGGATCAGGACCGTATGGGTTCGAGCTCCGGGTCCTCACGGAGCTTGCCGAGCGCGCGCGACACCGCGCTCTTGACCGTGCCCACCGAGACCCCGAGGACTTCCGCCGTCTGCGCCTCGCTCAGGTCCTCGTAGTACCGCAGGACGACCATCGCCCGCTGGCGGTCGGGCAGCTTCATGACCGCCCGCCACATCGCGTCGTGCAGCACCTGCTGATCGGCCGGGTCCGGCGCGGGCACGCTCTCCGGCTCGGGCAGCTCCTCGCAGGCGAACTCGTCCACCTTGCGCTTGCGCCACTGGGACGTACGGGTGTTGAGCAGCGCGCGGCGCACATAGCCGTCGAGCGCCCGGTGGTCCTCGATCCGGTCCCAGGCGACGTACGTCTTGGTCAGGGCCGTCTGCAACAGGTCCTCCGCGTCGCTCGCGTTCGCGGTCAGCGAGCGCGCGGTGCGCAGCAGCACGGGGCCCCTGGCGCGGACGTACGACGAGAACGACGAGTACGCGTGGTAGGGCGTCGCCGCTCGGGAGGCGGTGGAGCAGACGGGCGTTGTCATGTCTCCACGCTATGAGCGCCGCGACCCCGCGGGATCGGCCCCAGGTCCCGAAGCCATGTCCGTCTCAGGTTGTAGGGGTGGGGGTGGCTGCACCTCCTGAAGGTGGAGGACGCATCCTCGGCCCTCAGGGTTCAGCCCTCCGCCGCACCCGCTCGCCGAACCGGTCCGCCTCACGCGATCCGGGCGACCGGCGCGTCGACCTGGTTGCGGTCCACGACGAGGCGGTACCCGCCGTACGTCTCCGTCGCGTCACCGGCGTACTGGTGGATGCGCTGGTGCTGCCAGGCGTCCTCGCGCAGCGACGCCTCCTCGTACACCGCCGGCTCGGTTTGCCAGCGGGCGAACCAGATCACCGCCGGGAGGTCGCCGAGCCCCGACTGCCGGGCCTTCTCCATCTGCCGCACGCCGGAATCCGCGCTGCTGTAGAACCCGGGCAGGTAGCCGCGCCCGCGCACCTCCCGGTTCCAGGCCCGCACGAAGTCGAGCGTGGTGCGGGCGCACGCCGCGTTGCCCGCGTTGTACGCCTCCATGTCGAGGAAGAGCGGGCTGCCCGGCAGGATGCCGAGGGCCTGGGCGTCCCGCACGGCCTGGCCTCCCTCCGACTTGCCCTGCTGCGCCGGCCGGTTGCCGATCCGCACTCCCTTCTTGTTCTCGGCGTACACGCACGGCGCCTGCGAGCCCACGAACACGGGCAGCACCTGCCAGCCCATGTCGTGCGTCTGGCTCACCCAGTCCCGGTTCAGGTTCTTCTGGGCCAGGCAGTGGCGGCCCCGGCCCGAGTAGTAGATGCCGACCGCGTGGTACGGCGAACTCCGCCAGGCCCGCATCGTGGCCAGGGACGGGGTGTTGCAGGTGTCGAAGGCCCTGCCCGTGAAGTGCGCCACCTCCTCCGCGCGCTCGTTGTCCTGCCCCCGCCCCCAGTCGTCCTGACCCCAACTGCCCTGGCCCCAGACGCCTTGGTCCCAGCCGTCCCGTCCCCCATCGTCCCGTCCCTCAGCGTCCCGGTCCCAGGGGTCCCGGTCCCGGTGGTCACGGCCCCGGTGATCGCGGCCCTGGTGGTCATGGTCTTCATGGCTGCGGTCACGCTCACGGTCACGTTCACGCTCACGGTCATCGTTTCCCCGACCGGCGAGGGACCGCGCGGGGGACGGCACCTGGGGGGACGCCGACGCTGCCGCCGTCGGCGTCAGCAGAGCGGCGAGCGTGAGGAGGGCGGCGGCGGAACGGGCGAGAGTCGGCTTGATCTTGAGGCGGCGCATGGCCCGAGTGAACGGTCCCCCACACCGAGCGGCCACCGCTGAAGCCGACCGCGTCGGCCGTCCGGGCAAAGGATCAGCCGTCCGGCGGGAGAGCAGGGCCCGCAACACGGGGGAGCACCCCCTGAACACGGCGAGCGCCGCCCTGCACAACGCCTCGTCAGCCGCCCCTGCCGGGCGGTGCGTCAGCTGTCGCTGCCCAGGACAAGGCCCGAGGTCGGGACGCCCGTTCCGGCCGTGACCAGGACATGCGCCGCGCCGGGTATCTGGTTGACCGACGTTCCCCGCAGCTGCCGTACCGCCTCCGCCACGCCGTTCATGCCGTGCAGATACGCCTCCCCCAGCTGACCTCCGTGCGTGTTGAGCGGCAGCGCGTCCGCCGCGACGAAGTCGGCCGCCTCACCCGGCCGGCAGAATCCGAACTCCTCCAGCTGCATCAGCACGAACGGCGTGAAGTGGTCGTAGAGGATCGCCACGTCGACCTCGGCGGGGGTGAGCCCGGAGGTCCGCCACAGCTGGCGCGCCACCACCCCCATCTCCGGCAGCCCGGTCATGTCGTCCCGGTAGAAACTGGTCATCGCCTCCTGCCGGCGCCCGGCCCCCTGCGCCGCCGCCGTGATCACCGCGGGCCGTTGCCGCAGGTCTCTGGCCCGCTCCACGGTGGTGACGACGAGGGCCTGGCCGCCATCGGTCTCCTGGCAGCAGTCCAGGAGCCGCAGCGGTTCGACGATCCATCGCGACGCCGCGTGGTCGGCAAGGGTGATCGGCTTGCCGTGGAAGTACGCCGCCGGGTTGCCGGCCGCGTGGCGGCGGTCGGTGACGGCGACATGGCCGAACGCCTCGGGCGTCAGACCGTAGGTGTGCAGATAGCGCCGCGCGGCCATGGCGACCCAGGACGCGGGCGTCAGCAGCCCGAACGGGAGCGACCAGCCGAGCGCCGCCCCCTCCGCCGACGGCTCGCGCTGCTGCACCCCGGACCCGAAGCGCCGCCCCGAGCGCTCGTTGAACGCCCGGTAGCAGACCACGACTTCGGCCACGCCGGCCGTCACCGCGAGCGCCGCCTGCTGCACGGTGGCGCAGGCCGCGCCGCCCCCGTAGTGGATCCGCGAGAAGAAGGACAGCTCGCCCATGCCGGTCGCCTGCGCGACCGATATCTCCGGGCTGGTGTCCATGGTGAAGGTGACCAGACCGTCGACGTCCGAGGCCGAGAGCCCCGCGTCGTCGAGCGCCGCGTGGACCGCCTCGACCGCCAGCTTCAGCTCGCTGCGCCCCGAGTCCTTGGAGAACTCGGTCGCCCCTATCCCGACGACGGCCGCCCGCCCCCCGAGCGCGTCCGCCCTGCGTACGCTCATGACTCCACCCCCAAGTCCGTTGCCGCACCGTTCAGTTCGCTGCCACCAGCGGCGGGCTCCGGCCCCGGCACGTACACCCGCACGGTGCCCGTGACGTGATGGCCGAGGCCGTTGGCGCCCGTCACCCTCACCTCGGCGATTTCCCCGTCCACCCGCGTGACCGTGCCCGTCAGCGTCATCGTGTCCCCCGGATAGTTGGGCGCACCGAGTCGTATCTTCACGGCCCGGAGCCGGGACGACGGTCCGAAGCAGTCCGTGATGTAGCGGCCGACGAGGCCGTTGGTGGTCAGGATGTTCATGAAGATGTCCGGGGCCCCCTTCTCCCGCGCGAGCACCGCGTCGTGGTGCACGTCCTGGTAGTCGCGCGAGGCGACCGCGCCGGCCACGATCAGCGTCCGGGTGATCGCGATCTCCAGCGGCGGCAGCGCGTCCCCCTTCCGCACCCGCCCACCCCGCATGCCGTGCCCCCTCCACATGCCACTCCGGCTCCCGCCGCCCCTCCCTGTTGCCTGCCCGTTCATGCCCCCACCCCCTGTACGGTCCCGGTTCCAGGCGGGGCGCCTGCGGCGTCCCGCTCGGACACGATCAACTCACCCAGCTCCGCCAGCAGTTCGGGCCCGCTCCCCAGGTAGGCGTCCAGTTGCCGTCCCCACAGGAAGTGCCGGTGCACCGGATGTGCCAGGTCCGCGCCGAGGCCGCCGTGCAGATGCTGGCCCGCGTGCACGACCCGGGTGCCGGCCTCGGACGCCCACCACGCCGCCGTCAGAGCGTGCGTCCCGTACCGCAGGCCCTCGTCCCTGCGCCAGGCCGCCTCGTAGGACGTGACCCGTATCGCCTCGGTGTCCATGTACGCGTCGGCGGCGCGCAACAGCACGGCCTGGTTGGTGGAGAGGGGCCGCCCGAACTGCTCCCGCGTGGTGGTGTGCCGGACCGCCAGGGCCAGCGATCCCGCGCACACCCCGGCCTGGAGCCCGGCGAACGCGGTGCGGGCAGTGGCCAGCACGTCCTCGTACGCCTCTGCCCCGCCCACCCGTTCCGCCGGAGTGGCGTCGAGCGTCAGCCGCCCCGCCGACCAGGGCGCCGTCGTCTCCACCGGGTCGGCCACCGCGTCGGCGACGCGCACCAGCCACAGCCGCCGGTGCGCGTCCGGGACCAGGACATGGCTGGCGTCCCGCAGCCAGGTCACGAGCGGCACAGTGCCGGTCAGCTCCCCGTCCCCCAGGGCCCGTACGCGTCCCGGCCGGGACGAGAACGCCCCCGCCACCACAGCCGTGCCGTCGCGCAAGACCGGGAGCAGGCGCTCGCGCTGCTCGGTGGTGCCGTGCGCGGTGAGCGCGAGGATCCCGTAGACGCAGCTCGCCGCGAACGGGACCTGGGCCGTGGTTCTGCCCTGCTCCTCGAGGGCGAGCACCAGGCCCAGGAGGCCGACCTCCTCGACGGCCGCGAGCAGTCCCGCCCCGCACAGCGCCTTCCACAGCTCGGCATCCGTGCCCGCGCCGGCTGCCGTAAGCCGCTCATGCGTGGAGAGGTCCCCGAAGATCTGCGCCGCCAGGTCACGCAGGGCTGACTGTTCAACGGTCGGTGTGAAGTCCATCAGGCCACCTCCGCCCGGAACAGCGGAAGCTCCAACTCATCATCCACACGCGTGAATTCGAGCCGTACGGGCATGCCGATCCGCACCTCGTCCGGCGCCACTCCGATCACGTTGCTGACCATGCGCACGCCCTCGGCGAGTTCGATCAGGCCGACCGCGTAGGGCGGGTCGAAGGCGGGGAAGGGGGGGTGGTGCATCACGACGTACGAGAACACCGTGCCCGCGCCGCTCGCCTCGACCGTGTCCCAGTGCGCCGATCCACAGGCGTGGCACCCCGGCAACCAGGGGAAACGCAGCTCCGCACAGTCGTCGCAGCGCTGGATGAGCAGTCGGCGCTCGGCGACTCCGGCCCAGAACCCGGCGTTGTCCCGATTGATCACAGGCCGGGGCCGCGCCGGCCGGGGCGTCACGGGCCCGGGCATCGCGGACCCGGGCATCGCGGACCCGGCCGGCCGCTGCTGGCCCCCTTCTGCCGCAGCTCTGTCTGAACTTCCGTCCGAACCCCTGCCTGAACCCCCGCCTGAGCCGTCGCCTGAACTCCTGTTTGCCGGGGCGTACTTGAGGATGCGGAACCGGTGCGTGCCGGCGAGCTCGCCGTTGGCCAGGACGTCCATCCGGGAGGTGACGAAGTGCCCGGTCCCCAGCTTGGTGGTCTTGCGTTCCGACACCGACTCGATCACCGCGTCGTAGCTGATCCGGTCGCCCGGCCGCAGGTCACGGACGTACTCCTGCTCGCAGTCCGTCGCGACCACCGCGGCGTATCCGGCGCCGTCGAGCAGGTCGAACAGCTCGTCGTAGGCCGTGGCTCGGCCCGTTCCGTCGCCGTGCCCCGAGAGGCCACCCATCGTCCATGCTTGAAGCATGGTCGGCGGCGCTATGGCGTCCGGCCCCGTGTAGGCGGGATGGGTGTCGCCCATCGCCTCGCACCAGTGCCGGATCATCGGCGCGTTGACCAGGTCCTTGCCGACGCCGGCGCGGGCCGCGGGCTGCCCCTCGAACTTCTTCAGACGCGCCAGGAAGTCACTCCCGCTGTGCTCACCCTCCCCCGTCCCCACTCCGCGCCCACCGCCGGTCTCGCCGTGCCCCCTGCTCATCGCTTCCCCCGTTTCATCCCGAGCCGCATCGTCGCGACGATCTCCCGCTGCACCTCGCTCACCCCGCCCCCGAACGTGTTGATCTGTGCCGCCCTGTTCATCCGCTCCAGCTCCCCGTCCCCGAAGGCGCCGGGCGAACCGCCCCGGATCAGACCCGCTTCCCCCACGATTTCCTGACACATTCGATACGTTTTGACCGCGGCCTCCGTTCCCGTGAACTTCACCCCGCTGGCGTCTCCGGGCGCGAGATTTCCGGCCCCCACATCCCCCACCAAACGCCAGCTGAGCAGGCGATTCACCGCCAGCTTGGCGTGCGCGGCAGCCACGGTCGCCTTCACCCATTCGTGGTCAACCCGGCGTTCTGAAGTCACTGGATCGGGTGTGCGGGCGGCGGTGAGCGCGGCCTCGTAGAAATCCTCGGCCTGCATGCCGATCGCGGCGAGCGCGACCCGTTCGTGATTGAGCTGGTTGGTGATCAGTCCCCAGCCCGCGTTCTCCTCACCGACCAGGTTCTCCAGCGGCACCCGGATGCCGTCGTAGTACGTGGCGGTGGTGGTGAGGCCGCCGACCGTCTCGATCGGGGTCCACGAGAACCCGGGCGCGTCGGTGGCCACAAGGAGGATGGAAATGCCCCGGTGCTTGGGCACGTCCGGGGCCGTGCGACAGGCGAGCCAGATCCAGTCGGCGTTCTGGGCGTTGGACGTGAAGACCTTCTGCCCGTCGATCACCCAGGAGTCCCCGTCCCGTGCGGCCCTGGTGCGCAGGGCGGCGAGATCGGTGCCGGCCTCCGGTTCGCTGTAGCCGATCGCGAAGACGAGGTCACCGCTGAGGATCCGGGGCAGGAAGTAAGCCTTCTGCTCGGCGGTCCCGTACTTCATCAGCGTCGGTCCGACGGTGTTCAGGGTGACCATGGAGACGGGTGCGCCCGCGCGGTGGGCCTCGTCGAAGAACACGAACTGTTCGTCGGAGCCGCGCCCTTGGCCCCCGTACTCGACGGGCCAGCCGAGGCCCAGCAGCCCGTCGCGCCCGATCCGGCGCAGCAACGCCCGCTGCCCGCCCGGGTCCGTGGCGGGAGGCGGCCCGCCCGGCATCAACGCGGCGAAGTAGGCGCGAAGTTCGGCCCGCAGTAGCTGCTGGCGCTCGGTCGGAGCGAGGTGCACGACGATGGCCTTCCGCGCGGACGGGTGGGGCGTGCGGTGCGGGTGTATCCGGTGGGGCGTGCGGTGCGGGTGTACGGAATGAGGCGTGCGGGGTGGGGCTGCGGGGTGGACGCGGTGTGATCCGCGTACCGGGTCGAGGGCGGCCTGGTTCCTCGGTGTCCAGGCGTCCCGGGCGCCCCGGGTGCCCCGGGTGCTCCGAGTGCCCCCGACGGCCCCAATGCCCTCGGTGTCACGGAGCCTTGTCCCCTTCGACCGCGGGACTTCGGCACCACCGGAACCACGTTGCTGACTGTCCGTCAGGTTTGCTCGCGCTGTCAATGCCCATGCCACGAACCGGCAGCCAGCAGGCAGCAAACAGCCGAAGCCGACAGGGGCGGGGCAGCTCCTAACGCGAACGGCCCGGGCGACCGTGCCGAAGCACCGCCGCCCGGGCCGTCGATCACCCCCCGGACTGACTCGGCCCCTCAGGCGGGGCCGTGGCTCACCGCAGGCGGGCGAAGTTCACGGCGACGATCCCGTTGCCCTGGTTGATCGACGTGAACGCGGAACCGTTCACCTGGGCGGTGTTGTTCTGATTGGAGGCGCCGGAGCCGACCGCCTGCTGCTGTGTGGTGGACGAATTGCCCCGGTTGTCGTGCCCGACCCCGCTGCCGCTGACGGTCGCCACCGCCGCGTTCGATCCGTTACCCGCGATGGCTCCGTTGTCGGCGGTGGCCACACCCGAGCAGAGGGCGGCAGCCAGGGGCAGCGCGGCAACGGCGGCGAGGACGCGGGCGGTACGGATGCTTGCCATGTCAATTCCTCCAGGAACTGGAAGTACGGGTAGTTCGGCTCGTTCCGGGCCGGCCCTGCGTGGCGCAAGTACGGCCCGTTCCAAGGCAGTTGGCCGACCGCCCCGGACGCTCTGTGACGACGTCGCGACATCAGAGTTGCCCACCGAATCCCCGGCGAACCAGTCATTGGGGCACCTTTCGCCCGCAAGCGTGAGGACAAGTCGATAAACCCGTATGCGCCCCCAACTCGCTCCCCCTTCCGGCATCGATTGCGACCCCCGCCGCAGGAACCCGGGCACGCCAAGGGAAGAACCGTTTCCGCTCGGATTCGGCCAACCTGTGTCGTCACCCGCCGCTCGCCGGAAGTACATCGGGACGCCACCGTGTCGTCGTTCGGGACGGGTGGGGTCGGGGGCGTGCAAGGGGCGGGGGTGCGGGGAGTGCCCCGGGGGGCGCCAGGGGGAGCGGCCGGGGGGCCGGGGCGCGGGGGCGCGGAGGGCGCAAGGGGGAGCGGCTGAGGGGCGTCAGGGGAGGTGATCGGGGGGCCGGGCGCATGGGCACCCGGTCCCCGGGGCGGCCCCGGGGGCCGCGCCGGCCGCCCCGGACCGCCCCCCGCCGCGGAAAGGGGATTCCCTTTCTCGAACATGCGTACGAACATGGAGCCATGGCCACCATCGACCGACAGGCCGCCACCCTGGCCCTCGCCCACGCCCTGTCCGCCGCCGAGCGCGGCCTGCCCGTCATCCCGCTGTCCCGCACCAAGCTGCCCGCGCTGCCCTCGCCGCACCGGGCCGACCCCAAGCCGGCGCTGTGCCGGGGAGAGTGCGGGCTGCCAGGGCACGGGGTGCACGACGCCACCACCGACCCCGCCGGGGTGCGCGCGCTGTTCGCGGCCGCGCCATGGGCCACTGGTTACGGCATCGCCTGCGGCAGGCCGCCGCACCACCTCATCGGGATCGACCTGGACACGAAGCCGCCGGGCACCGATTCCACGGCGGCGCTCCAACACCTGGCCCTGCGGCACCTGTTCACCATCCCGGAGACGGTGGTCGTGATCACCCCGAGCGGGGGCCGCCACGTGTGGCTGACCGGGCCGCCGGACGCGGTCGTGCCGAACTCGGCGAGCCGTCTGGCACCCGGCATCGACATCCGGGGCGCCGGTGGCTACCTCGTGGGACCGGGTTCACTGAGCGCCCAGGGCATCTACCGCCTCGCGCCCGGCACCGCCCACCTGGGCCCCGCCCCCTGTCCCCGCACGCTGCTCGACCTGCTCACTCCCCCGACGCGACCCCACCACCCCCAGCGGCCGGGCGGGCATCACGGACAGGGGCTGGTCCAGTTCGTCCTGGCCGCGCATGAGGGCCAGCGCAATACCAGGCTGTTCTGGGCGGCCTGCCGCGCGTACGAGAACGGCATGGGCGAAGAACTCAACGCCGCCCTCACCGAAGCGGCCATCCGCACCGGCCTCACCCCCCGTGAGGCCCACGCGACCATCGCCTCGGCGGCCCGGATGAGCGCGACGAAGTGACGCACGGGGGCCTGCGGCCGGGGCAACTCTTAGAAGCCATCTCATTTGGCGAGTCGGCGGTAGCAGATGAGGGTGCAGGCGAGGCTGGTGAAGGCTAGGAAGTGGTCGGCCTTGCGTTCGTAGCGTCGGTGGAGGCGGCGGCAGCCGGCGAGCCAGGCCATGGTCCGCTCCACGGTCCAGCGATGGCGGCCCAGCCTCTGTGAGGACTCGACTCCCTTGCGGGCGATGCGGTGGGTGATGCCGCGTTCGCGTAACCATTGCCGCAGGTGGGCGTAGTCATATCCCTTGTCGGCGTGGAGTTTGCCGGGCTTGCGCCGTCGCGGGCCGCGGCGCGAGCGGATCGGCGGGATGCCCTTCACGAGCGGGATCAGGGCTTGGCTGTCATGCAGGTTGGCCCCGGAGATGCCGACGGATATGGGCAGACCGGACCGTTCGGTGATCAGGTGGATCTTCGAGCCGTACTTGCCCCGGTCGACAGGATTCGGACCTGTCAGGTCCCCCTTTTCAGGGCCCGCATGTTCACCGAGTCGATCGCGCACCTCGACCAGTCCAACTCGCCGCGGGCGCCGAGTTCGTCGAGGACCAGGCGGTGGAGCTTGGCCCACACTCTGGCCTTCGACCACTCCGAGAACCGCCGGTGGGCGGTCGCTCCGGACGGGCCGAACGACGCCGAAGTCAGCTGCTGCCAGGTACAACCCGACGTAGCCACGAAGACGATCGCGGCCAGCACTTCCCGGTCGCCGTGCCGACGCCGACCACCGCCCTGCGGCCGCGACGGCGCCTCCGGCACCACCCGCTGGAACAACTCCCACAACTCGTCCGGCACCAGCCGCTCAACGATCCCCACCATGACTCACAGAATACCGAGTCACCCAAATGAGATGGCTTCTTAATCGCATGAGGCTTTGCGGCCTGGGCAGCGACCCACGCCGGGCAGCGCCGCCGCCCCCCAAACCCCGAAAAGGGGCGCCCCGGCAACCGGAACGCCCCTTCTCCGCAGGCCACATGGCCGGCACACGCGGTGGGTGTGGGATTTGAACCCACGGTGACATCGCTGCCACGACGGTTTTCAAGACCGGCCGCCCGTCACTATCCATCTGACCTCTGACCTGGCACTCAAGCCCTTCCGGCCGACCCTGCCCGGCCATTCTGGCCGGAGGTTGGCCAAATACCCCCAAGGACCATGGCCGTGGTCACCGGCCGAACTTCCAGTTGGTGTCGAGGCTTGAAGCGTGCACAGCTGCAATGATCATCGTGATCGCGAGGACGCCGCCTACCCAGTTCCTGGGGTTCCCGAGTACCGACCCTAGGAAGGCTGAGCCGTAGATGACCACTGCGTACATGATCGGGACGATCATCGTGACGACACGTTTCTTGGCTGCGAAGAAGAACAGCGGTGGTGCCAGGAGGCCAGCCGACACCACAACCAAGACGATCCAGATCACCTTATGCAGCGTGTTCGCGTACATGCGGGCCCGGATGGGTGCGTTCATATGCGAGCTGCTCATACACTCCCCCTCATCTAGACAGAGTGTGGCTGACTGCTATTCACCGTGCGGGGTGTTTGAGCACATGGCGGCCTACGAGAAGCTGAGAGCTTCGGCCACAGCGGCCATGGTCGTCACGATCACATCGGCGCCTGCATCGCCTAGTGCGCGTTCCTTGCCGGGCTTGTTGGCGAAGCCGATGGAGCGCCCGCCGGTCGCTTTGGTGGCCTCCACGTCCGTCACCGAGTCTCCGACGAGGGTGCAATCGTGCGGGTGCGTTTCCAGCTCGCTGGATGCCCTCAGTAGCGAGTGAGGGTCGGGCTTCATCGCGTCCGGCCAGTACGGGGCTCGACCAACGACCACGTCCACCAGATGACGGAGTTGGTGGAGCATCAGGAACGCCCGGACGCAGGCGGTCGAGTTGTTGCTGACGATGGCGACCTTCCGGCCCGATGCACGCGCCGCTTCGAGCGCAGCCACGGCGCCCGGGATAGGCGGGCCAGCCAACCGGACAGCCGTCACCTCAGCTTTGGTCAACTCTTCTTCGATCGCCCGCAATGCGGGCTCTCCACCCTGTGGGGCAAGGCGGAGCACTTCCATGGGGTCGTCGGTGCCGTGAGCCTTGCTCCCCAAGACCGCGTCAAACTCCGACAGAGTGTCCGCGAGATGGCGCGCGACGTCGGGTGCCGGACGGCCCGCGAATACGTCGCAGATAGGCCCGTCGAAGTCGAACAGCACCGCTCGGGTGGCGCCGAGCACTTCCGCGAGAGTGCTACTTCCCATCCGGGTCAAAGTCCCTTCCGATGGTCTCCCAAACGCTGTCGAACCACATGCGCGCCTGGCTCACCTGCTGGGCACCACTGGACGACTCGCCCTCGTTCAGCGAGTAGTGGAACAGGGTGGCGTCAGCTCCCACCAGGTCGTAGATCTCTATGGCCTCGCCCTGGGTGACGACCTTGTTCGGCCTAATCGGGTAGTACCCGAAAAAGGCGTCTTCCTGGTTGATCACGTAGAGCTTGAAGAACTGCGTTCCACTGTGGACACGCACGCTTACCTTCGCCTCGCTGACCAGCCCCAGCACGCTGAGTTCGTGCATCGTGTTCGAGATGCTTCGCGTGAAGCTGACCATCATGGCGTGCATACGGGCCCGGAGGCGCGGATCGTCGGCCCCGTCCTCACGCCTGACAGGCGCCGCCTGGGGGACTGACATGTCTGGCACCAGGATGCGGATGTTGATGCTCGCGGGGGTCAGGCGCCCGATACGGATCTTGTCGATCGGTTCCTGAAGGGCGCCGTGCAGCGTCTCGCTGGAGAATCCGGCGAAGTCGATCGAAACGTTCGGGCTGGCGAAGGCCTGTTCCACGTACGGGCGCAGGCCCGCCGGGCGCTCGGTGCGGTTCCGCACGTACACGCCGCTGCCCTTGCGGGAGACGATCAGCCCCTCATCCTCCAGCTCGCGGAGAGCGCGTTGGATCGTGGCGCGGGCGAAGCCGTATGCCTCAGTCAGCTCTTTCTGCGACGGGATCTTGTCACCGGGACCCAGCTTCCGAGTCCGGATGGCGGCGCTCAAACTGCTCGCCACCTGCTCGTATGGCGGCCGGTCGTCGTCCGGGTCCAGGGGCTCAGGCGTGAACGTCATGCCCTCGATGCTACGGCCTCTTTCCTTGATTAGGACAGCCAACTTAGTCAGGTGTTGACGTGGCTAGCCAGGATGGCTACGTTACTCCTATCCGAACCGGGCTAGCCAGGTTGGTCAGGTCGATTCGGGGAGCTCTGCCCAGGAACCGCTCCCATCAGTGCTTGGTGAGTCCCGCGAGAGCGGGAGCCCCTCAGCAAGGGGTTACCGCGCTCATCAGGTAGCTGCCGGTCTTTGTGAACTGAACAGTGAACAGAGGTGAGGTGAGATCCCTTGCCCCCGCGACGGCCGGGTGACGTCCGTTGGCAACGGCACTGCGCGTCGGCGTAGTGCGCACCGTCCTGCGGCTCTGGATAACGCCTGTTTGAGCGCCACCCGCAGCGAGTTGCCCTGCTCAGCGCCAGGCAGAGAGATGGCGCCTCATCCTGCGCCGCACTCGCGTGCGGCGGCCGGTTGCCTGCTCTGCCCGTCCGGCCCGTGTGGTCGTACGGGCGGGGTTGAGGGGAGCCGGAACATCCCTTCGTTTCCTTGGAGTCCTCATGGCTGCTGTTGAGATCGTTTCGTTCGGCTACCTGCACGACGCCGCACCGTCGGCGCACCTGACGATCGACCTGCGTCACCACTTCCGCGATCCGCACGTGTCGCCTGAGCTGCGCTACATGACGGCCGACGACGAGCCGGTACGCGCCGCCGTGCTGGGCACGTCCGGCATCACGGACCTGGTGGAGGCCACGGCTACGGCGGTTGCCGCCTTCGCTTCGGGCCCGAGCGCCGGAGCCGTGACTGTCGCCGACGGATGCGCGGGCGGCAGGCACCGAGCCCCGACCTTCGCCCGCGCACTCGCTGAGCGGCTGCGCGCAGAGGGCCACCGAGTCACCGTCACCCACCGGGACATGCACCGCCCCGTCGTCCAGCGCTGACCCCACCCGCACGTCCCTTCCAAGCCCCGACCCCGCTGTACGGGGGCCGCGACGGCGCCGGATCGAATCCGGCCCGGGGCGCTGGCCGCACCTGCGGCCCGCCGCACCGCTCGCGTGTGGCTTCCACTTCAACGGCACGCGGCCCCGGAGGTGCAACTCCGGGGCCGCTTTCGAGCCGTACCACCTGCTAGGGAGACCACGACTCATGAAGAACATCGCTGCACTTCAGAAGGTTGTTACCGACCTCCTGCCTGACGGGGAGCCGTCGGCGGCCGAGCTGGACGCGATCGACGTGGAGATGCCGCTGATCCTGGCGGAAGTCGAGTTGCTGGACGCTCAGATCATCACGCTCGACCGCACTCCGAACGAGCTGGACGCCCGCCGCATCCGCCGGGCACGCCGCAAGGTCCTCAAGGCCCGCCGGGCGCTCACCAACCTGACCGCTGCGCCGGGCACGACGGGGGTCGGGGCATGAACCGCACCCCCAAGACCCTGTTGGTGCTCGCGCTGGTGGCCGTGGTCGGGATGGCGTTCCGGGTGTCGTGGAACGCGCTCAGGGACGTGGCCCGAGCGATCGGCGCGGACCACACGGCCGCGACGCTCTACCCGTTCGTGGTCGACGGTCTGATGGCTTTGGCGCTGGTCGCCACGCTCGTGCTGACCGCCGATGCCCGCCGGTTCGCGCTGCGGGTGCTGGGCACCTACACGGCCGCGTCGCTGGTCCTCAACTACGTCCACGGGCTCGTTCCGGCGCTGCACGGTGCGTCGGTCGACTGGGGACGGTTGGCCGACTGGAACCCGGCGAACTGGGCGCTCGTACTGCTCGCGACGTCACTTCCGGTCGGGTCGATCTACTTCGGGTCTGATCTCGTCGCCAAGGTCCTCCACCACCAGCCGACTCCGACCGCGAATACGGAGGAAACGGTTGAGAGCGTGAGTAATCGGTCGATGGCTGAGCAGGGGGAATCCGCCCCGCCCATGGTCACCGTGTACCGGGCGCCGATCCCGCTTCCGGTACAGGTCGGCTTCCTCAAGCCGACTCTCCCGCTCAAGCCGCTGTCTGCGATCGAGCCGGTTGCGGTTGAGCCCGTGTCCACGGTGGCGGCCGACTCAACCCGGCCGCGCCGGGCGACCGGTCGGGTTCCCGACGTCGCGCGATCGGCTCGGCCGAAGCGCACCCCGGCCGAACTCCTGCAAGAGGCGCGGGCCGCGTCGGCCGACTGGCCCGACACCCAACTGACGGCCGACCGCATCCGTAAGACGGTCCACACGTCGGCGGAGAAGGCGCGTGGTCTGCGGGATGCGCTGATCGCTGAGCGGGCCGCGTGATGGCCACGCTTCCGGTTTACCGGTGGCGTCTGGCCCCGGATGGCTTTGCCACGCGTCGTCAGCTCCGTGCTCGCGGTCTGCGGCCGGGTGGTCAGGACGTGGCGGCGCAACTGGAGCGGCCCCGGCGACGCCGTGGCCCGCTGGTCGCCTACCTCTACCGCGTCGACCTTGCCAAGCCCGTGCGTCCGATGACGCCGGGGCGGTGGGAGGCACTCGCCAAGGCGAACGCCGCCCGCCGCTGGTGTCCCTCATGCAGGCGGGATGCCGGATACGTCATCCCCGCCTCGCTCGGCACCTGCGTCCCCTGCTCTTTCCCCTCTGCCTCTCTCTGAGGAGTCTGTGATGGGTAAGCCCGACACCCGGCGTCTTGACCGGGAGATTCAGCACAACGAACGCAAGTTGGAGGCGGTCCAGAACCGGGAGCTGTGGCCGCTGAACGGCCGTGAGCGCCGTGCCGTGCTGGGCGGGGTCGTGTCCGGCGCGCGTGGTCTGCACCGTGGCACCGGCACCGATCACGGTGACCGGCGCATGGACACGGCGTGGCAGAGCGCCGAGACCCGCCTGATCGCGGAAATCACCGCGTTGCAGGTGGAGCGGCAGCGGGTCGTCACGGAAGCCGCGCGGGCCAAGGCCGCCAAGAAGTCGTCGGGGTGGTGGTGACCGTGGCCGTCCGTGAGACGCCGCCCGGTGAGTGCCCGCAGTGCTGGCAGCACGCCTACGACCGGCGCGCACACCGCCACCTGAAGCCCCGGCAGGACTGCCCGCAGTGCGTCGACCACATGGTCAACGGCTGCCCCAACGTCGTGCCCAAGAAGTCCCGGTGGTGGTGACCTGCACCCGCCCCGGCCCGCACCACTCCACACAGACCTTCCACCCCCGCTCCCGGGACAGTCAGGAGTCAACTCCCATGAGTTCCAACGTCGTTCGCCTCACCAAAGACGCCACGCCCGCCCCTCAGGGGCCCGCTGACGCGCCGAGTGTTGCTGTAGCAGCGCCGGGCGCCGAAAAGTCGTCTGTGCCCCTGTGGGTCCGCTCCGGGCGGGCCGTGCGCGCCATCGTCACCCACGAACACACCCGCACCGCCGCCCGGTTGACGGTCCGGCACGGCATGTACGCGGTGGGCGGCGCCCGCATCGTCGCCAAGCGCACGTGGGAGGGTCGCACCGCCACCCGCTACGAACGCATGCTCCGGGCCGCCGAAGCCGCAGGAAACTATGAGGTCGCCGCCGAGTGGGAGGAGCGCGGACAGCGCTTCCGCGACGCCCGCCACCGCCGCCGCATGGACCTGCTCCACTCACCGCTCGACGCCGCCAAGGGCGTGGCTGTAAGTGCCGGCATGGGCGTCGGCTCCCTGGTCGCGCTCGGTGTCGTGATGGCGGTGGCGACGAAAGACGTCACGCAGGTCGTCACGCCGTTGATGGCGACGGTGGAGTTCATCAACCTGCTGATCACCATCGTCACGGTGGTGTGGGGCCCGGCTGTCACGATCGGCCCGTTCCTCGCGCTGCTCGCTCTGTGGGCGGTCGGCCAGCACCAGCAGGCTGCCCCGAACTGGGCGCTCCCGGCTGCGGTGCGGAACGGGGAGGGCGAGCCGATCACTCCGTCCATCGTCGTCAAGGCCCTGCGCGACCTGGGCGTGCCCGCACTCGGGCGGGCCATCAAGGAGATGGGCGACGCTGGTGCGGCGATGCTCGGCCCGATCCGCATCGCCGGATGCGGCGTCGAAGTCGACGTCACCCTCCCCTCCGGGGTCTCGACCAACGAGGTGCAGAACAAGCGGCGCAAGCTCGCTGAGAACCTGTCCCGGCATGAGCACGAAGTGTTCATCACCATCCCGCAAGCCGCCCGCACCGTTCGCCTGTGGGTCGCCGACTCGGGGGCACTGGATGAGCCAATCGGGCCGTCCCCGCTGGTCACGGACGAGACGATGACCGCCGACTACGCCAAGGGCCGCGCCCCCTGGGGCGAGGATCTCCGGGGAGACGCTGCCTCGCTCAGCCTCTACCAGCGCCACCTGTTGATCACGGGTCTCTCGAACCAGGGCAAGACGGCCGCGCTGCGCTCGCTGGCGCTGTGGGCGTCGCTGGATCGGCGGGTGGAGTTCCGGATCGCTGACCTCAAGGGCGCCGGTGACTGGGCCATGTTCGATGGCCTGGCCACGGTGCTGATCCAGGGGCCAACCGATGAGCACGTGATCGAAGCGACCGAGATGGTTGAGGGCCTGGTCGATGAAATGAACCGCCGCATTGCGGCGCGTCAGGCGGACCCCACGGTGGTGTTCGACCCGCTGATCGGCGTCGTGGACGAAGCGCAGGTGGCGTTCATGTGCCCGGCCGTCGACGACCAGAAGCGGCCCTACGGCGGGTCCAAGGCCACGTCCCGGTACTTCATGGGCGTGCGCAAGGTCCATAACCAGGGCCGGGTGGTCGACGTGCTGATGCACGAGGGCACGCAGGACCCCACGGACCAGAACCTGCCCAAGCTCGTGCGGGAGGGCGCGCACACCCGTGCATCGCTCGCGCTGGGCACCGAGGCCCAAGCCGTCATGGCCCTGGGTGAGAAGGCCGTCAACGGCGGCGCCGCCCCGCACTTGCTGCGCCAGGGACTGGACAAGGGAACCCTGGTCGTCGCCTCCGACGGCATCGACATCCCCAAGGGACAGTCGTCCATCACGGTGCGCACGCACTTCATCGGCGACGACGACGCGAAGGCCATCACCGACCGGGCGAAGGCGCTGCGCGATGGGGTCACCACCCTGCACGTGGTCGAGCGAGGCGAGAAGCGTGACCCGCTCACCGACATCGCTTCTGTGGTCGGCACGGCCGAGCGGGTGCGGACCAAGGATGTCCTCGCCCGGCTCGCTGCGCTGAACGCCGATGCCTACGGCGAGTGGTCCTTCCTCGACCTCAAGCGCGTCTTGGGCGCCGCCGGGGCCGAGCCCCGCAAGTCCGACGGGGTCATGGTCGTTGACCGTGACCGCGTGGCCCGCGCTCTCGCCAACCGCGACGGCGACGGTTCCGCTTCCGCCGCATAACCCAGGGAGCCAAGCCCCGGCGGGTCAGGGAGGCAGGGAGAACTCCCTGACCCCCTCCCTGACCCGCCTCCCTCCCTCTCACCTGCGCAAATGATCTGTCAGGGAGTCAGGGAGGCCCGCAGGTCAGCACCCCCGAAACCCCCTCCACAACGCCCCTGGCAGGGGGTGTCCCTGCCTCCCTGACCATCTCCCGAAGGGATTCCGCATGTACCCCGACATCACACCCCATGGAGCCACCGTCGGCGCCGGACTGAGCGAGGCGCAAGCCGAGATGGAGGCGCGCCGGATCATCACCGACGCCTACCGGCCCACCGCCTACCGCGACGACACCCCCGTCCCTGCCCACGGCGACACCCCGCCCGTCCCCCAGCCCGGACGGCCCCCGATGAGCCAAGGCGCCACGGACGCCAGCGTGCTCATGCTCACCGGCGGCGCCACCACGACCATGGTCGGCGGCACCGCCGCCGTGCTCATGTACGCATCACAGTTCGCCGACCCCATCGTGTGCGCCCTCGTCTTCGGCGCCCCCACCGCCCTCGTGCTCGCCCTCGCCCGGCTCGCCCGACGCGCCACGCCCGCCCCGGACGTCCACCACCACTACTCGGGCCCGGTCCACCAGGAACAGCGCAACACCCACATCCGTAAGTCCATCTTCAAGCGCAACCACTTCCACAGCTGACCAGCCAGGAAGGGAAATCCCCATGGCTCACACACCGAGCAGGCCACGCAAGCGCTACCCCGGCATGGCCTCCACCACCCCGGGCGGGATCGCCTACATGGGGTCCAGGCCCAACACCGCCCCGCGCGGCAGCGAATACCCCGACACCACCCGCAACCGCCCCCGAACCCACGCCTCCTGACACCGTCGAAAGGCACCCCATGCGCACCCACACCTCCGATGAAGTCCCGCCGACACCCGAAGACGCCTACACCGGTGCCCCCAGCATCCTCAACGAGATCGCGTGGATTGCCCGCACGGCGGCCGATCCCGAGTCCCGCAGCGACCTGGACCGCGAGTACTTCCTGCGCAAAGCAGCCGTCTTCGACCGCATCGCCCTGAGCGGCGACCCCGACATCCCGTACGGCAGCGACACCGAAACCGCCCACGCCACGGCCCTCTACCTGATGGACCTCGACCACGCGCCCGTCATCTGCGACCCGCGCACCTACGTCCGCCAGCAGTACGCCCAGTGGGCGCACCAGCAGTAGCTACGCCAAGGGCGGCCCCCTCTCACGCCAATGAACCGGGGCCGCCCTTGCCTGCCAGCGCTTCTCACAGAACTGGAGACACCCAGCATGACCCAACCCACCGACAACATGCGAGAGCACCTGCGTATCGCTCTCGACCTGGCCGCCTCGCAGATCCCCGTCCTTCCCCTGCGGGCGGGAAAGGTCCCGTTCGGGAACTGCCGACGCTGCGCCGACAACGCGTGCGGCGGGCGGCCGAACATGAAGACGCCGGGACCGTGCGCCTGCCCCGGCCCCTGCCACGCGTGGGCCGCCGCGACCACCGACCCAGACATCATCAACTCCGGTGTCTGGCGCCACGCCTGGTTGCGGGCATCTGCGGTCGCCTACCACCCCGGCGGGGCGGGCCTGACGGTCGTGGACCTGGACAACGCCGACGCGATCGCCTGGGCCCGCGAGAACCTGCCCGCCACGACGACCGTGGCCACCACCCGGGGCGAGCATTGGCTCTACCTGGGGCGGATGCGGTCGGCGAACGCGGTCCGGCCGGGTGTCGACGTCAAGTCGACCATGGCCTACGCCCGCTGGCTGGGGTTCGGCTCCGGCACCATGGCGCTCCTGCCGGACGTTGTGCGCGCGCTGGTCGAGAGGGAAGAGACCACCTCCCCGCCCGGCAGGGTGGTCTCTTCCGTTCCCGGCCGGGCCGCATGGGAGCAGTCGGTGGCCACCGGCTGCCGCCACACCCCCGCCTACGTCCGCACCGGCCTCGAACGGGGCCTCGCCCGGATCGCCGCCCACGCCGAGTCCGGCGCCGGGTCGCAGGCGTTCGCCGTGGCGCAGTTCCTCGCCCACCAGCACGCCCAGTGCCCCGGCCCCTGCGGTCTGGACGTCATGGGGCGCGAGATCGTGGCTGCGGCCGTCTCCGTGGGCGTCCCCGAGGCGTACGCGGGGCGGGCCGTGGCCAACGGCATGGCCCAGGTGGTGAGGGCGGCATGACGCCCCACCGCCCCCGCACCGAGACAGCGGCGTGCGGACAACTCGCCCTGGACGGCCTTCCGGCCGCCCCGGCAACAGAACCATCCGCCGGGCGGGCGGTCGTTGCTCGTAAGACGTCGGCCGAAGGCCGTCCTTTCACGCTTGTCAGCCCTGACCCGCACCCGCCCACCCGGTCCGGCCACGGCACGGTTGTGTCCGGCTGGCTGCGGATCGTCGCCCCACCGTCCTGGACTGGCCAGGCCCGCGCGCGCTGCTGGTGCGTGTGCGGCTTCCAGCGGGACGCCATCGGCCGGGCGGCCGTCCTGCAACTGATCGCCGCGCACGGCGAACACCGCACCTCATGCCCGCTGTTGAGCCCGACTTCGGAAGGAAGGGCCGCCGCATGACGACCAACGACACCAGCGCGGACCTGTGGGAAGGGTTCGAGCACATCGAACCCGAGCAGATCACCGGCCCCGCCTGGGACGAACCTGTCCCCCTCCGTACCCGCCCGCCGCTCCCGGACTTCCCCGTGGACGCCCTGCCCGCCTGGCTGTCCAGCATGGTGCGCGGTGTCGCCGAGGAGACCCAGACCCCCGCCGACCTCGCCGGATGCCTGGCTCTGGCCGTCCTGGCCACCGCCGCCGGGGGACGCGTCAAGGTGTGCGTGCGTGGTCATTGGCGTGAGCCTGTGAACATCTACACCGCCATCGCCCTGCCGCCCGGCAACCGCAAGTCAGCCGTCTTCGACCTGATGGTGCAGCCCCTGCTCGATGCCGAGAAAGCCCTGATCGAACTGTCCGGGCCGGTACGGGCAGAGGCGGAAACCCTGATGGCACTGGCCAAGTCCGCCGCCACCAAGGCCGCAGAGAAGGCCGCCGGGGCGGATGCCGGACTCCGCGAGACGCTGACCGCCGAAGCCGTCCAACTCGCCCAGGACGCCGCGAAGATGCGGGTTCCCGCCGAACCGCAGCTTGTCGCGGACGATGTGACCCCGGAGAACGTCGGGACGCTCCTGGACGAGCAGGGCGGGCGCATCTCGTGCCTGAGCGCCGAGGGCGAGCTGTTCGACATCATCGCCGGGCGCTACACCGGCAAGCCCAACATGGGCATGTTCCTCAAAGGCCACGCAGGCGACATGCTCCGCGTCAACCGGCAGGGCCGCAGCGCCCAGCACGTCGCCTCACCGGCCGTCACGATCGGTCTGGCCGTGCAGCCGGAAGTCCTGGACGCGCTCAGCCGTATCGACGGGGCCGACGGACGCGGACTCCTGGCCCGCTTCCTGTACTCCAAGCCCCTGTCGCTGGTCGGCTCCCGCAGCCTGACCCCCGCCCTGCTGGACGAGCAGGTGGCCGCCACCTACGCCAAACACCTGGCAGGCCTCACGCTCGCTCTGGCGGACTGGACCGACCCCGCTCTCATCCAGCTCACCCCGGAAGCCGACGCGGTTCTGCTGGCCTTCCAGAAGGTCACCGAATCGCGCCTGGGGCCGGACGGGAGCTTCGCACCGATCGTGAAATGGGCGTCCAAGCGGGACGGGGCCGTGGCCCGCATCGCCGGACTCCTCCACCTCGCCACCCACCCCGAAGACGGATGGCACAAGCCCATCGAAGCCCCGACGATGGCCGCCGCCACCGAGCTGGGCGACTACTTCACCGCGCACGCCCTGGACGTGTTCAGCGCCATGAGCGCAGGCCCCGCCCACGAATCTGCCGTGACCGTCCTCGCCCAACTCGTGGCCACCAACCCCGCGCAGTTCACCAAGCGCGAGCTGTTCCGCACCCTGCGGCGGGCCGACTTCCCCGCCATCGGCGACCTGGACCCGGCCCTGGCCCTACTCGAAGAACACGGCTGGGTCCGCCAGCAACCGCCGCCCCCGCGCACGGGACGCGGCGGCCGACCCCCGTCGCCCCGCTACGAAACCCACCCGCGCATCGCACGCGGAGCCTGACACAACCCCCAAACCGCTGACAGAACTGACACAACCCCCACCGCAAGCCGCTGACCTGCACCAACAGCCATGATCGCGGCTCTGACAGAACTGAGTTAAAACTCGACAGAACCCCCGGCCCTCCCGCCAGGCGTCTGTGACAGAACCTCCCCCAGAGAGGTTCTGTCAGGTTTTAATTCGGTTCTGTCAAAGATCCAGAACCTGCAAAACCCGCAGGTCAACGACTTATTAGCGAGGTTCTGTCAGTTCTGTCAGCGACTCCCTGCTTCCAGCTCACCCCGAGAAGGAGTCGCACCGTGGCAAGCCCCAAGATGCTCAAGCTCCCCGAAGTTCTGGAAGAGATCGAGATGAGCCGCGCCGCCTTCTACCGGCTGCGGGCACGGGGCCAGGCCCCGAGGCTCATCAAGCTCCCCAACGGCCAGATTCGTTGCCGCCGTGGCGACTTGGACGCCTGGTGGGAGAAGCACGAAATCGCAGCCTGACCCCCCAGCCATCCCAGTGGGCCCCGCCGAACCGGCGGGGCCCACTTCCGTGAGGGAGCACGATGCACAGCTACGACGTACGCATTTGGAACATCCGTAAGCGCCCCAGCAAGGCAGCACCGTTCCAGCTCCGTTGGCAGGTCGATGGCACGGAGCACCAGGAGAAATTCGCGACCAAGACGCTCGCGGACGCGCGCCGGGCGGAGCTGCTGAGCGCGACGCGCAAGGGGGAGCCGTTCGACACGGAGTCCGGGCTCCCCGTATCGGAGACGCGTGAGCGCAACCGCACGGGCTGGTACAGCCACGCGCGCGCCCACGCGGCCCGGAAGTGGCCGACCGCTGCGGCCAAGCACCGCGCGAGCATCGCTGAGAGCCTGACCATCGCCACCATGGCGCTGTGCCCCACCGGGCAGGGACGCCCCGCAGACGACCTCTTGCGGCGCGCCCTCTATCAGTGGGGATTCAACGCTGGCCGCCACGACCAGGAACCGCCGGGCCCCGAAGCCAAAGCCTTGGCGTGGGTCGACAGTCACGCCCCGGCCGTGGTCGAGCTGGACAGCGCCAAGCGCGTACGCACCGTCCTGGAACACCTGGCCAAGCGGCAGGACGGGAAGCCTGCCGCAGCCAACACTTTCCGTCGGCGGCGTGCGGTGCTGAGCAACTGTCTGCGTCTGGCGGTCGAGAACGAGCTGTTGCCCGGCAATCCGTTGCTGCGCGTCCACTGGGAGACGCCCAAGGCGGTAGAGGAGCTGGACACCCGGAGCGTCGCCACCCCGGCGCAAGCGCGGGCCCTCTTGGACGCTGTTGGTGCTCAAGGGCCGCGCGGCGCCCATCTGGTCGCGTTCTTCGCCTGCATGTACTACGCGGCGATGCGGCCGGAGGAAGTCTCCATGCTCAGCGCCGACCAGTGCGACCTCCCCGAAGAAGGCTGGGGACGGCTCATGCTCTCCGGCGCCCGGCCGCAGGTCGGCTCCGCGTGGACCGACACAGGTAAGCCGTACGAGGAGCGCCAGTTGAAGCACCGGGCCCGCCGTGCAGTCCGTCCCGTGCCGATCCCGCCCGTGCTGGTCGCCATTCTGCGCGCCCATCTGAAGACGATCGGCGCCACATCAGAAGGCCGTCTGTTCAGCGCCGTACGCGATGGTCCGGTCCGGTCTCAGGAGTACGGGGCCGTGTGGAAGGAAGCGCGCCGGAAGGCTCTCTCTCCGGCGCAGGTCGCTTCCCCGCTGGCAGCCATCCCGTACGACCTGCGGCATGCCTGTGTGTCGTTCTGGCTCCGGTCCGGGGTGAGCCTGGCCGAGACCGCCCGCCGGGCGGGCCAGAGCGTGGCCGTGCTTCAGCGCTACTACGCCAAGGTGCTGGACGGTGAGGAAGCGAAGATGAATGCGCTCATCGAGCAGGGGCTGGCCGAGCACGAGGGCGACGCCTAGGGGCCAGATTCCTGGCCGCAGGTTGGCCGCACGCGCTGGTCAGGGGTGGGATACCGCCGGATCAGGGTGAGACAGGGTCATGCAGAAGGGGCGCCGCTCCGGAGAGCCGCGCCCCTTCTGACCTGCAAGCTTCTGACCTGCTGCGGTGGGTGTGGGATTTGAACCCACGGTGACATCGCTGCCACGACGGTTTTCAAGACCGTTCCCTTAGGCCGCTCGGGCAACCCACCCACGCCCCCCGCCTCACCAGGCGCGGAGCGACCTACAGCCTACCGGCCGCGGTGCGCTGTGTGGGCCCTTGGGGTGGGTCGGGTTCGTGGGTGGCCCGCTTGCCGGTCCGGGGGCGTGGAGGCCCGGCGCGGGCCATCACTCGGGGCCCGCCGGGTGACGAGGGCCCGGCTCGGCGGGGTCGTCAGTTGCTGTCGCCCTTTCGTTCGCCCAGGGTGATCGTCACCGTGTTCTCCTTGCCGTCCCGCTTGTACGTCAGCGGGACCTGGTCGCCCGGCTTGTGCGTCCAGATCTCGCTGATGAGCGTCGGGCCGCTGTCGATGGGCATGTCGCCGAACTTGGTGATGACGTCGCCCGGCTTCAGGCCCGCCTTGTCCGCGGGGCCGCCCGGCGTGATCGGCTGCTGGCTTCCGTTGCCCTGCGGGGAGATCTGCGCGCCGTCCGTACTGTCGCCGCCTCCGGGCATGCCGCCCGGGCCGCCCTGCTGGATGCCGACGGAGGCGCCGATCACCGGGTAGACCGGCTGACCGGTCTTGATGAGCTGGTCCGCGACGTTCTTCGCCTGGTTGATCGGGATGGCGAACCCGAGACCGATCGAGCCCGCCTGCGACTGGCCGCCCATGCCGCCGGTGCCCGCCGACTGGATCGCCGAGTTGATGCCGATGACCGCGCCGGCCGAGTTGATCAGCGGCCCGCCCGAGTTGCCCGGGTTGATGGAGGCGTCGGTCTGTAGGGCGCTCATGTACGAGGCCTTGGAGTTCTGCCCGTCGCTCGAGGCCACCGGACGGTTCTTGGCGCTGATGATGCCGGTGGTGACGGTGTTGGAGAGGCCGAAGGGCGCGCCGATCGCGATCGTCGAGTCACCGACCGCGACCTTGTCCGAGTTGCCGAGGGACAGCGGCTTCAGGTTCGCCGGGGCGTTCTTCAGCTTGATGACGGCCACGTCGTAGCCCTGGGCACGGCCCACCACTTCGGCGTCGTACTTCTTGCCGTTGGAGAACGTCGCGGACAGCTTGCCGCCGGTCGCCGCGGAGGCCACCACGTGGTTGTTCGTGAGGATGTGGCCTTCCTTGTCGTAGATGAAGCCGGTACCCGTGCCGCCTTCGCCGTCATTGCCCTGCGCGTCGATCGTCACCACGCTGGGCAGTGAGTTCGCGGCGACTCCCGCCACCGTGCCCGGGTCGCGCTTGAAGTCCTTGGGTGTGTCGGAGGACGCCACCGTGGTGGAACCCGATCCTCCGTTGTCGTGGTCCGCCGCGAAGTAACCGATCGCTCCGCCGATGCCGCCGGCCACCAGGGCCGCCGCCACGACGGCCGCGATCAGGCCGCCGCCGCGCTTGCGCCGGGCGGGGGGCTCGGGGGCGCCCCACGGTTCGCCCGGCCGGCCCTCGCCGTCGCCTCCGTAGGAGCCACCACCACCGTAGGAACCGTCGCCTCCGTAGGAGGGGAGCGTGGGCGGGGGCGGGGGCCATCCGGCGCCGCCGCCCTGCTGCGGGGCCGCCGACTCGTGCGCGGCGTGCGCCTGCGGCGCCGGAGCGCCCGGGGTCGGCGGCAGCGGCGCGGTGGCCGGATCGTGGCCGGGCCGCGGGTCATGGCTGGGCTGCGGGTCATGGCCCGGTCGCGGGTCGGTGCTCTGTGACGGCGGTACGGATCCGTGGACGAGCGTGCTCTCCGCCTCGCCCGGCACCGCGCTCGACGGGGCCGGGGCCGCGTCCGACGGGGCCGCGGCGGCTTCCCGTGCCGGGACAGCGGGAGCTTCGGCGGGCTCGGGAGGTGCAGCAGGTGCAGACGACGGGGCAGGCGGGACGGCCGGGACCGCGGTGCCCTCGTTCTCGGTGCTCACAGCTTGCTCTCCTCGGTTTCCACTTGGTCTTGGGTCCACTTGGTCTGGGGTCTGGGGGACGATCGGTCGGGCGGTCGCACGGTCTGGCGTCGGGCGGTCGCACGGTCTGGCGTCTGGCGTCTGGCGGTCATTCGGTCTGGCGTCGGGCGGGCGGGCGGTCTGACGGGCCGGCAGATGTCGCTGCCTTGGGGCCCGGTGGGGTCCTGCGCGGTGCGGCGGTGCGCGGTGGTGATGCTCGGGGTCGCTGCCGGGCGCCGGCGTGGGGCCCGGCAACAACCATGGTGCGCCAGGGGTCCGACATCGGACCCCGCACTGTGCGGATGACTCCGCTCAGCTTTTCCCACCGCACGTCAGGCCACTGTAAGCAGGAGCTGTGTATTCGCGCGCGAACCTGTGCCCCGGCGGGTGGCACGATGACGCGGTGACTCAAGCACGGCAGCACAGCCCGCACACCCCCGACCCCGCCCGCGTCCAAGTGGTGGCCCACCGAGGAGCCTCCGAGGACGCCCCCGAGCACACGCTCGCCGCGTACACGAAGGCGATCGAGGACGGCGCCGACGCCCTGGAATGCGATGTCCGGCTCACCGCCGACGGCCACCTCGTCTGCGTCCACGACCGGCGCGTCAACCGCACCTCCAACGGCCGGGGCGCCGTGTCCGCCCTGGAACTGTCCGAGCTGGCCGCGCTCGACTTCGGCTCCTGGAAGGACAGCGAGGAGAGCCCGGACTGGAAGGACCGCGAGTTCACTTCCGTCCTGACCCTGGAGCAGCTGCTCGAACTCGTGGCGGACGCGGGGCGCCGGGTCGAGCTGGCCATCGAGACCAAGCACCCCACCCGCTGGGCCGGTCAGGTCGAGGAACGCCTCGTGCACCTGCTCAAGAGGTTCGGCCTCACTCAGCCGCCGCCGGCCGGTCAAACCTCCCCGGTCCGCATCATGAGTTTTTCCGCGCGCTCCCTGCACCGGGTGGCCGCCGCCGTCCCGGAGATCCCGACGGTCTATCTGATGCAGTTCCTGTCGCCGCGACTGCGCGACGGACGGCTGCCGGCCGGCGCGCGGATCGCGGGCCCCGGCATGCGGATCGTGCGCAACCACCCCGCCTACATCGAGCGACTGCACCGCGCGGGCCACCGCGTGCACGTCTGGACGGTGAACGAACCCGAGGACGTGGATCTGTGCGTAAGCCTCGGAGTGGAGGCAATCATCACCAATCGCCCGAAACAGGTTCTGTCCCAACTGGGCCGGATGTAACGGCCATTACAGGGTGTGCTCCGGCGCGTTCATTCCGTATTCGACCGTGACGAATGCGTCTCCCGACGTCGGTTGGCCGGTTTCCGGTCCAGTCCATTGGGGCATTCACACCGTGGCGTGGGGCGAAGGAGGTCTCGGGGGTGGCGTTGGTGGTGGCACAGGAGGTGCCCACGTCGTCGAGCATGGCCGTACCCCATGGCCCTGCGGGCGTGGGCAAGGCACGGCACCGGATGCGCGAGCAGCTGCTCGGCAACGGGGTGTCGGAGCCGGTCGTCGACGATGCCGTTCTGATCCTTTCCGAACTGCTCAGCAATGCCTGCCGGCACGGCAGGCCGCTGGGGCGGTCCGACATAGGTGAGGGCGACGTCGAGGCGGCCTGGCGGATCGACAAGGCGGGGCGGCTGACGGTCGAGGTCACGGACGGAGGCGGCCCGACCCGGCCCGTTCCGGCGACGCCGTCGGTGACCGCGCGCGGCGGCCGGGGGCTGAACATCATCAGCGCCCTCGCCCAGGACTGGGGCATCAAGGACAGCGCGTCCGGCGAGGTCACCGTGTGGGTCATCCTCACGGGGGCACACCGCCACGACGATTTCGCTACGCGCGTCACCGGACCCGCGACGGCGGTCGGCCTGGAGTACGCGGACGCGTTCGACGACCTGGACTGAAGGCAGCCCCGCACCCCGGCCCGTTCGACGACCTGGACTGAAGGCGGCCCCGCGCCCCGGGACCGCCCGCGCCCGGGCCCCGGGGGCGTGGGGCCGCGTCCCGCCGGTCCGGGCGGCTAGGCTCGCGCCGACACAGCGACACCGCACCACCGCAGTCGGGAGAGAGCCACACCATGGCCAAGAAGCGTCCGCAGACGAAGGCCGTCAAGCCGCAGATCAGCGACGGGGAAATCCCGGTCGTCGGGGCCCGTGAGCCCTGCCCCTGCGGCTCCGGCCGCCGCTACAAGGCCTGTCACGGTCGCGCCGCCGCGCACGCCGTGACCGAGCTGGTCCAGCGCCCCTTCGAGGGCCTTGCGGGAGAGTGCGACTGGGTCGCCCTGCGTGAGCTGGTCCCCGCCGCGACCGTACCGCTGACCCTGAAGGACGGGCTGCCCGACGGCGTGCCGTCCGTGACGCTGGCGACCGTGCTGCCGATGGCGTGGCCCGCGTTGCGCCGCGAGGACGGTTCGGTGCTGCTCGGCCTCCAGAACGACACGCCGTCCGGCGACATCAGCCGCGACCTGGCCGACACGCTCCGGCGCGCCCTGGTGGCCGAGCCGGGCTCGCCGGTCGCCGCCCAGCGCGCCGAGTCCGACAGCCCCCGCCTCCAGGATCTGCTCGACCCCGCCGCCCCGTTCGAGCCCGAGGTGCACACCGGCTTCGAGTTCTGGGTGGCGGACGCGGACAGCGCCGCCTCCGAGGTCGCCGCCTCCCTGGAGCGGGCCAACGCCGCCGCGATCCCGACCGTACGGCTCACGTCGGTGGACTCCTCGTACTGGTGCGAGACCCCCGAGAAGAACCACCTGCGCTGGGTCATGCCGCACCCCGAGGAGAAGCTGCTCGACGCGCTGGCGCGGCTGCACGCGGCCGGCACGTCCTCGCTCGGCGAGGGCACCCGCCTGGTCGGCTCGTTCCGGGCGCACGGCCTGACCGTGCCGGTGTGGGACCTGCCGGCCGGGATGGGCGCCGAGGAGTGCGAGAAGCCCGCGGCCGCGTTCGCCGAACGCCTCGCCGGGGCGCTCGCGAACGAGGAGCCGCTGAGCGCGGAGGAGCGCCGGGCCAGGGGCGGGCTCACCAACCGCCAAGTGACGCTCAGCTGAGAGTGACCAAGGACGCCCCTTTCGGTCGGCCGACAGGTGACTCCTGTCACAACTCCCCGTACTGACAGGTAAATCGGTGTCCGAATTACCGAGATCGAATTTGCGAACGACCGATCTCTTGTTACCGTTCTAAGAGCCCGGTCGCTGGTGCATCCCCCGTCGCCAGCGATCGGGCCCTTCATTTTCCGGTTCGGTCAACGAGCCCCGCGTTCCGTGGAGTTGCTGCCGGAACGCAGCAGCAGCGGTGAGTCCTCTCCCGCCCCCGCGAACTCCGCCACCGCCGAATACGCCCCCGCTCCCGCGCCGCGCCCTGGCCGGCTCTCGTGCGGGGTTTCACAGGAATCGGGCTGGTCATCGGCCGCCACCTGGCAGTCCGTCTCCAGCGTCCTGTCCTCGGGACCCATCAGCGTCAGGACGGCGCCCAGCTCCTGGCCGGTCGCGTTGCGGTAGTAGGCGCGCGCCCAGGTGTCGCGCCCCCGGCTCAGCACACACGTCTGCGCCTCGACCCCTTCGGGGGAGAGAAGTTCGGGACCGCACCGCGCCGTCGCGTCCTCGGACGAAGGCAACGGTGACCCGTGCGCCCGCGCGGGGACGTGTGTGAGGGGGCTTTTTGCGTCAACCGCCGGGCCCGTTTTCTCCGGCCCTCCGGCGGGTCCCGCCGAGGCGGCCAGCGGCAGCAGCACGGTGCCCACCACGACAGCCGTGAGCCCGGCCACGCGCAGGTGCTGGAGATTCATGGGGGACCCGCCTGCCCTGGAATTCCTGATGGTGGGCCGAAGATATCCACGGAAACCGGGCGCTTGGTCGCCCGGGCACCCAATTCCCGTACAACCGGGGCCCCCTCGCACCCGAAAGAGTGAAGGCGGCCCGGGAACCGGACCGCCTTCGCGCTCATTGGGCCGGCCCCAAGGACCGGCGCTCCCTCAGTGGGCCTGCTTCAGTAGGCCAGTCGGCTTCCACCGTCCGGTGCGCTGGTGCTCGCCTCGACCAGCGCGTCCACCACCGTCTCCACATCCGGCAGCCAGGGCCCCCTCGCCCCGAGTGGCGGCCGCTCCCAGCGGATCCGGCCCTTGCCGGTCTGTGACGGGGGCAGCACCAGATATCCGCCCTCGCTGTGGAAGCGGAGCGAACTGGGCACCGAGTCCTTGGAGTACAGGAGCTCGCCCAGACGCTCCATCGAGTACGGCGCCACCAGGAGCGACCACCGGGTGGGCGTCGCCACGACGGGGCCGAGCCGCACGCCCATGGAGTCGAGGGCGGCGAGCGCCCGGGCTCCGGCGAGGGCCGGCAGACTGATCGCGCAGGGCGCTCCGGCTCCGGTGGCGAGCAGCACCGGCGCGGCCGGCCGGTTCGTCCACCACCAGCGGATCATGCGCTCGTCGGTGGTGGCCGCGAGCAGCACGGGGTCGAAGGGATGCGCTCCCGGTACCACGCATTCGGGGTCGGGGCAGGCACAGCCGCAGCCGCCCGCGGCCAGTCCCACACCGGGGAGCACGGGCCATTTCCATTGGGTCGCACAGGTCAGCGCGGCGCCGAGCTGAGCAGCCCTTTCACTGCGCCAAAGCCGGAACCTGCGTCGCCTTCCGAGGATCTCGCGCATGGGCGCTCGTTCCTTTCCGTTGAACGCCGAGTCCACATCACATGACGTGTGCATAACTTCACTGCGCGTACGTGCTCCGTGAGCAGGCGGTGGAGATACCCGCCGGGACCGAACGCGGACCGAACGCGGACCGAACGCGGATCGTCACCGCGGCGGGCGACGGCCACTGCCCGTAACCATTTAAAGCATGGCGAAGGGTGGCGCGTGCCTGGCGCTTGCCGTCCTGTTGTGCAAAAACCCCGCCACTCGGGGGTGAGGCGTGGCCGGTCGGCTCTTAAGACGCTGCGGCCGGCCGCAAGGTTCCAGGGCTCCTGAACCGCCCCGGACCACACCGATTACGTACCCAACACGGCTGAAACGACGCACAGTTGAACTTCTTCAGTCGACCCCAGGGCGAGGCCGCCAGGGGCATTTTCCGGACAACTTGAACGCCCCACGGACACCAATAGTCCCGCCAGGACAATGCTGGACATCCCCTCACTTGTGCGTGTACATGTGGAAGCATTGATAGCGGCGCAGAATGACATGGGGGTTTGCGATGCTATTGCGCACAATCGACCAGTCGGAAAGCCGGCTGCCATGAGCGCCCCTCACCTGCCGAAAGTGGCTGGAATCAATCCAGCCGTTCCGCCCCCGGCGCACACTCACGCGCCGCTGCCCTCACCCGTCGCCCCCACCCCACCCGGCGCGGTGCTCCAGGACCGGCTCGCCGGCTGGGTCTCCGACCTCACCACGCTGCACGAACTCACCGAACGGCTCGCCCGCACCACGGCGCTCGACGCCGCCCTCGACGAACTCCTCACGGCGGGCGCCGCCCTGGTCGGCGCCCAGCGCGGCCTGGTCGTCATGGAACCGGCGGACGGACTCGGTCCGGTCGTCACCACCGGCCTCGGGCTCGCCCACGCCGACCTCGGCCACATCGAGACCGTGCCGCGCAGCGCCACCGCCTACGGCCGGATCCTGGACGGGCTGCCCGGCGCCGACGGCGGCGCCGACCTCATGGCGGACCCCGACGGCCTCGACCCGCGCCACCGCGAGGTCGCCGCCCGCCTCGGCTACGCCGCCAGCTACGCCCTGCCCCTGAGCACCGACGGCGCGGGCCGGCTCGGCGCCGCCGTCTGGCTCTACGACGAGAGCGCGGAGCCCGTGGAGCGCCAGCGGCACCTGGCCGGCCTCTACATCCGCTACGCCGCCGAACACCTGGCCCGCCTGGTCGAACTGGAGCGGGCCCGCGCCCGGGTGGCGACCATCGCCGAGGAACTGCTGCCCAGCCGGCTGCCCCGGGTCGCCCGGGTCCAGCTGGCCGTCCGCCACCGCACCGGACCACTGGGCGGCGGCGACTGGTACGACGCGCTGCCGCTGCCCGAGGGCGCGCTCGGGCTCGCGGTCGGCTCCGTCACCGGGTCGGGTCCGAGCGCGGTGGCCGCGATGGGACGGCTGCGCGCGAGCCTGCGGGCGTACGCCGTGATGGAGGGCGAGGACCCCGTGGCCGTGCTCTGCGACCTCGAACTGCTGCTGCGCCTGACCGAGCCCGCCCGCTCGGCAACCGCCCTCTTCGCCTACTGCGAGCCCGCCCGGCGCAAGATCGTGCTCGCCGGCGCGGGACACGCCCCGCCGTTGATCATCGGGGAGCGGCGCACCGAGTTCCTCGAGACCTCGCTCTCCGCGCCGCTGGGCATGCTGGCCTGCTGGGAGGCGCCGAGCGTGGAGCTGTCACCGGGCCCAGGAGAAACGGTGCTGCTGTACACGGACGGCCTGCTGCGCCGCACCGGCGACCCCATGGACCGCGCGTTCGCCCGGCTGCACGCGGCGGCGGCGAGCGTCCCCCGTGCGGTGCGTGACGACCCGGACGCCGTGCTCGACCACGTGCTGCGCGCCCTTCTGCCCGAGGGCGCCGACGGTGCGGACGCCGCCGAGGACGTGGTGATGCTCGCGGCCCGCTTCGCCTAGGGCCGCCCCCGGCGCAGGCCCCGACCAGCGCCGGTAAGAGGCACTACGGCCCTGGACCCCCTTCCGCACGCCCGTACGATGGTGGAGGTCCCCCGTGCTCGCGCAGTACCGGGGGAATGCGACGTCGTACCAAGTGGAGGCAGACCGTGGCGGACCAGCTCACTCCGGAGACCCCGGGGGACGAAGCGGACGAGAAGCCGATCCAGCAGCGGAAGAACGGCCTGTACCCGGGCGTGTCCGACGAGCTGGCCGAGAATATGAAGAACGGCTGGGCCGACACCGAGCTGCGCGGCCTCGAGCCGATCGCCCAGTCCGGCCACACCGCCGACCGCCGCGCCGCGCTCTCCCGGCGCTTCCCCGGCGAGCGTCTGGTGATCCCCGCGGGCAACCTGAGGACCCGCTCGAACGACACCGAGTACAGCTTCCGCGCCTCGACCGAGTACGCGTACCTGACCGGCGACCAGACCGAGGACGGCGTGCTCGTCCTTGAGCCCACTGGTGAGGGCCACGAGGCGACGATCTACCTGCTGCCCCGCTCCAACCGCGAGAACGGTGAGTTCTGGCTGTCCGGCACCGGCGAGCTGTGGGTCGGCCGCAGGCACTCCCTGGCCGAGGCGGAGCAGCTGCTCGGGCTGCCCGCGAGGGACGTCCGCGAGCTGGCCGCCGCCCTGGCCGATGCCACGGGTCCGGTCCGCTGCGTACGGGGTCACGACGCCGCCATCGAGGCCGCGCTCGCCGACAAGGTGACCGCCGAGCGCGACGAAGAGCTGCGTGTGTACCTCTCCGAGGCGCGCCTGGTGAAGGACGCGTTTGAAATCGCGGAGCTTCAGAAGGCGTGCGACTCGACCGCCCGCGGTTTCGAAGACGTCGTCAAGGTGCTCGACAAGGCCGAGGCGACCAGCGAGCGCTACATCGAGGGAACGTTCTTCCTGCGCGCCCGCGTCGAGGGCAACGACATCGGCTACGGCTCGATCTGCGCGGCGGGCCCGCACGCCACCACCCTGCACTGGGTGCGCAACAACGGCGAGGTCCGCTCCGGCGACCTGCTGCTCCTCGACGCCGGCGTGGAGACCAACGAGCTCTACACCGCCGACATCACCCGCACCCTGCCGATCAACGGCACCTTCTCGCCGCTCCAGCGCAAGATCTACGACGCGGTGTACGAGGCCCAGGAGGCCGGCATCGCGGCGGTGAAGCCGGGCGCCCCCTACCGCGACTTCCACGACGCGGCCCAGCGCGTGCTCGCCGAGCACCTGGTCGCGTGGGGCCTGCTCGGCGACCTGGACGTCGACAAGGTCCTCGAACTGGGCCTCCAGCGCCGCTGGACCCTGCACGGCACCGGTCACATGCTCGGCATGGACGTCCACGACTGCGCGGCCGCGCGCACCGAGACGTACGTCGGCGGCGACCTGGAGCCGGGCATGTGCCTGACGGTCGAGCCGGGCCTGTACTTCCAGGCGGACGACCTGACCGTGCCCGAGGAGTACCGGGGCATCGGCGTCCGGATCGAGGACGACATCCTGGTCACCGAGGACGGCAACAAGAACCTCTCCGCCGCGCTGCCGCGCCGCGCGGACGAGGTCGAGGCGTGGATGGCCCAGGTCAAGCAGGCCTGACCCCGCTCCACTCGTCGCCCGGGGGCGCGCCGCTCAGGACACCTTGAGCAGCGCGCCCTCGCGCCATTTGAGGATTTTGTCGAAGCTGACCACCGCGCCCCGGCCGGGCCGGTTCCTGAAGTGCACGTGGTCGGCGAGCTGTTCGATCAGACCGAGGCCCCTGCCGTGCTCGGCGAGGCAGCCGGTCCTGGCGGGCGCCGTGGTGGTGCGCCGGGCGCGCCGGACGGGAAAGCCCGGGCCCGAGTCGGCGACCTCGATGCGGCACTTCTCGCCGTCGAGATAGGCCGTCACCCGGTACGCCGCCGATTCACCCCCCGACACCGTGTCCCCACCGTGCTCGACCGCGTTGGCACAGGCTTCGGTGAGGGCGACCGACAGGTCGTAGGAGACGTCGGGATCGACCCCGGCGCTCTCCATGGCGCCGAGCAGAAGACGACGGGCGAGCGGCACGCTCGCGGCCTCGCGCCGCAAGTGCAGAGACCACCAGATGCTCATGCTCCAGCCTCCTGGCTGCGGCGCTGCGGCTCGTCAGGGCCCTTCTCTCCACGGGCGCAGTATTGCCGCAACCACTCACTCGTAAGCGCCCTCTTGACGTGATGGCGCCCGTTCGGCGGATGTACGCGCCCCGCACGCCGGTGTAAAGCCCCCTGAACCTCCTCCTCCGTATCGCCCGATCGGCAGGAAAGATCACGCCCTACCGGCCGTCCCCCGCCAAAGGCGACCTTTGGGACCTGACGTATGGGGCGGGTAAGCGCAGTGCGATGATGGCCCCGCCATGTCTTCCCTCCACGCCCCAGCAGGCGCCGGGCTCCGGCTGCTCAGGGCCGCGGTGTTCGCCGCGGTCTGCGTCGTGCTGTCCGCGATGGGACACGCCATGGCGGCCTGCGCGAGCGTGCCGTGGTGGACGCTGCTAGCCGGCTTCCTGGGACTGTTCGCGGTCGTGGCACCGCTCGCCGGGCGGGAACGCTCCCTGTCCTCCATCGCGGGCGCCCTCGCGGCCGGCCAGCTCGGCCTGCACACCCTGTTCGGCGTCGGCCAGCACACGGCGGCCGCCTCCGGCGACGGCTCCACCGGCGACCTGCCGCTCATCCGGTTCGCGGGGCACCTGCTCTGCGGCGCGGGCGCGACACCGCTCAGCGCGACCGACGCCCGGCGCATCGTGAGCGACGCGGGCATCGACCCCGCCAGGATCGCCGACACAGGCCACGCCACCGTGCCCGGCACGGCGCGGATGGCCGACCTGATGCCCGGCATGACCATGGGACCCGGCGGGACCTCGGCCCACTCCGCGTCCCTCGCCGCGTCCCTGCTGCCCTCGCTCCCCATGCTGCTGTGCCACCTGCTGGCGGCGCTGGTCACGGGATGGCTGCTGCGGCGCGGCGAGGCCGCCCTGTTCGGTGCGGTGCGCCTGGCCGCCGAGTCCGTCACGATCGCGGCCGAGACCGCCTCCGTACGCTCCTTGCGCCGCGCCCTGTCCTTCGCGCGCGCCCTGTGCGCCGGGCTCCTCGCGGCCGAGGGCCAGGGCCCGCGCGTCCCCCTCGCCGGCCCCCGCGCGACACCTCCCCTGCCCGGGGCGGCACTTCAGCACTCGGTGATCAGGCGAGGGCCGCCCACGGCGTACGCCCTCGCGGCCTGAACGCGGCCCACTCCCCTCACGTACCGCAGGAGTGGTGTCGCGGGGCCCCGCGCACCCGTGCGCGGTGGCCGTCCCCACCCTTTCTGCTCACTGGAGTGTCACTGCCATGAACGCCTTCCGTTCGCGTACCCGTATCGCCCTCGTCGGCTCCCTCGCCGCCGGTTCCGTCCTGCTGCTGTCGGGAACGGCCTTCGCCCACGTCACCGTGCAGCCCGAGGGAGCGGCCGCCAAGGGCGGTTACGCGGTCGTCGACTTCAAGGTGCCCAACGAGCGCGACAACGCCAAGACCGTCAAGCTCGAGGTCGACTTCCCGACCGACCACCCGCTGGCGTCCGTCATGCCGCAGCCGGTGCCGGGCTGGAACGTCGAGGTGACCAAGTCCAAGCTCGACAAGCCGCTGACCGTGCACGGCAAGCAGATCAACGAAGCCGTCACCAAGGTGACGTGGAGCGGCGGCGCGATCGAGGCCGGCCAGTTCCAGAAGTTCCCGCTGTCCATCGGCTCCCTGCCCACCGACACCGACCAGCTGGTCTTCAAGGCGCTCCAGACGTACGACAACAACGAGGTCGTGCGGTGGATCGAGGAGGCGAAGAAGGGCGCGGCCGAGCCCGCGAACCCCGCGCCGACCCTCCAGCTGACCGCCGCCGCGGGCCAGGGCGGCGCGGCCCCCGCCGCCGACAAGAGCGCCAACGCCCAGAAGACCGCGGCCGCGTCCTCGTCGGACACCGACAACACCGCGCGGATCCTGGCCGTCGTGGGCATCGTCGTCGGCGCCGCCGGCGTGGCCTTCGGCGTGTTCGCCGGCCGGCGCCGCTCCGCGTAATCGCCCTGCACTCCTTCCACCGGAAAAGACCGGAACATCACCTCATGCGCACCAAGACCGCGCTGACTGCCGCCGCCCTCGCGGTGGCAGCGGCGCTCACCCTGACCGCGTGCGGCAGCAGCGGTGACGGGGGCTCGAACAGTCCCCTCGCCGATGTCTCCGCCTCCGCGAAGACCCAGGCCGCGACCGTGCTCGACCGGCCGTTCGCCAAGCCCGACTTCGTCCTGACGGACACCAACGGCAAGAAGTTCGACTTCCGCGCCGAGACCAAGGGCAAGCCGACGCTCATCTACTTCGGCTACACCAACTGCCCCGACGTCTGCCCGCTCACCATGGGCAACATCGCCGTCGCCAAGAAGTCGCTGCCCAAGGCCGACCAGGACAAGCTCCAGGTCGTCTTCGTGACCACCGATCCCGAGCGCGACACCCCCGCCTCGCTCGGCAAGTGGCTCAAGGGCCAGGACCCGTCCTTCATCGGTCTGACCGGCGACTTCGCCACCATCCAAAAGGGCGCCCGCTCGATCGGCATCGGCATCGACCCGGCCACCAAGGACAAGGACGGCAAGGTCGTCTCGATGCACGGGGCCCAGGTCATCGCCTTCTCCCCCAAGACCGACCAGGGCTACGTCCTGTACGGCGAGGACGCCACCGTCGCCGACTACACCAAGGACCTGCCGAAGATCATCAAGGGGGAGAACCCGTGAACCGCCGCACCACCCGCACCGCCCGCTCCGCCGTCGCCGCCCTCATAGCCCTGTCCGCGGGACTCGCCCTCGCGGGCTGCTCCGACAACGCCGAGGCCAAGCCGAAGCTCCAGGTGAGCGACGCGTTCATGCCGCTGCCCACCAGCGACATGGCCGGCGGCTTCCTCGTCGTCAAGAACGACGGCAAGACCGCCGACAAGCTCACCAAGGTCACCAGCGACCTGTCGGACGACGTCACGATCCACGCGACGAAGGACCAGAAGATGCAGGAGGTGAAGTCCTTCGACATCCCCGCCGGCGGCGAGCTGGACCTCGAACGCGGTGGCAGCCACATCATGTTCATGGGTCTGAAGAAGAAGCCGAAGCAGGGCGACAAGGTCGCCGTCGAGCTGCACTTCGAGAAGGCCGGCACCGTCAAGGTCGACCTTCCGGTGAAGGAAGCCACCTACAACCCGAAGCACCACTGAGGCGTTCCAGAGGGACTTGAGGCACTGACATGACGGCCACCGCCCCCCGCCTTCGGACCACCGCGAGCAGGCCCCTGACCCGGCTGCTGCTCGTCACGGTGGCGCTGCTCGGCGCGCTCCTCGCGGGCGCCGTGCCCGCGTCCGCGCACGCCGCACTCACCGGCAGCGACCCGAAGGACGGGGCGGTGGTCGCCACCGCCCCCGCCCAGGTCGCCCTCACCTTCTCCGAGGGCGTCGCCCTCGACGCCAACTCCATCCGCGTCCTCGACCCCGCAGGCAAGCGCTCCGACACCGCCGAACTGGTCAACCTGTGCAGCGGCGACATCGTCAAGTACGGCGTACGGCTGCGCACCGGCATCCCCAACGGCACCTACACCGTGGCCTGGCAGGCGATCTCCGCCGACAGCCACCCCGTCTCCGGCGCCTTCACGTTCTCCATCGGCGCCCCCTCCGCGACCGCCGCCGTCCTGCCCGACCAGGAGGCGGGTGGCGGCCTCGTCGGCGCCCTGTACGGCATCGCGCGGTACGCGGCGTACGCCGGTTTCGTGCTCCTGGTGGGCGGCGCGGCCTTCGTGCTCGCCTGCTGGCGCCGGGGCGCGGGCGCGGCCCCGGTGCAGCGCGTCGTCGTCGGCGGCTGGCTCACGATGACGGCCGCCACGCTCGCGATGCTCCTGCTGCGCACCCCCTACACCGGCTCGGGCAGGCTCGCGGACGCCTTCGACCTCAACGGGCTGCGGGCCGTCCTCGAGACCAAGCCGGGCGCCGCCCTCGTCTCCCGGCTGCTGCTGCTCGGCGCCGCCGCCCTGTTCGTCGCCGTCCTGTTCGGCGCGTACGCCAAGCGCGAGGACGAGCATCAGAAGGCCGAGAAGCAGGACCTCACCTTCGGCCTCGCCGTCGGCGGCTCTGTGGTCGCCGCCGGACTCGCCGCGACCTGGGCGCTGGCCGAACACGCCTCCACTGGGCTACAGCCCGGCGTCGCCATGCCCGTCGACGTGCTGCACCTGCTGGCCGTCGCGGGCTGGCTCGGCGGACTCGCCACCCTGCTCGTCGCCCTGTACCGCGCCCCGGACATCGAGCGGGCGGCCGTACGGCGCTTCTCACGCCTCGCCTTCGTCAGCGTGAGCGTCCTCGCCGCGACCGGCCTGTACCAGGCCTGGCGCCAGGTCGGCACCTGGCCGGCGCTCACCGACACCACCTATGGGCGGCTGCTGCTTCTCAAGGTCGCTCTGGTCGCCGTCATGCTCGTGGCCGCCTCCCGCTCGCGGCGCTGGACCGCGAGCCTGTCCGAGCGCGCCGCGCCGCCCGCCGAAACCACCGAACCCGCCGAAACCACCGTGATCGCCGAGCAGCGCGCGAGCGAGCCCGAGCCCGTCACCGTCCCCGACGACGGCAAGGACGCCAAGCGGGCCGCCCAACTCGCGCGCCAGGCGGCCGCGATGAGCACCGCACGCGAAAAGCGGGCCCGCGACGCCGACACCGGGCGCAGCGGCCTGCGCCGCACGGTCCTCGCCGAGGCGGGCGTCGCCGTGGTGCTGCTGGCCGTCACGACCGTGCTGACCTCGACCGAGCCCGCCCGCACCCAGGAGGCCGTGGACCGGGCGAAGGCCGGAACGCAGATCGCCGTCGCGGACCGGCCCGTCGACATCCGGCTGCCGTTCGACACCGGCGGCCCCGGCGGCAAGGGCACCGCCGAACTCACCCTCGACCCGGGCCGCACCGGCGCCAACGACCTGAACGTCTCTCTGACGGACCCGGCGGGCAAGCCGAAGGACGCCCCCGAGGTGAAGGTCGCCTTCACGCTGGCCGCCAAGTCGGTAGGACCTCTGCCCGTCGTGCCCGACCGCGTCGCCGCAGGACACTGGAGCGCGAGCGGAGTGCAGCTTCCGATGGCGGGCGACTGGCAGATCTCGGTGACCGTACGCACCTCCGAGATCGACGAGACGACCGTGGACAAGAACGTCAAGATCGGCTGAGTAGAACTGACATGAGCGAGACCAAGAACGCCGCGCAGGCCAAGTCCGCCCAGACGGCCACGCCCGCCAAGGCCGGCACCTCCGCCGAGAAGACCGAACGGGACCCGGCCGCCACCGGACCCGCCGTGGACATCTCCCGGCGCAGACTGCTCGGCACCGTGGGCGGGGTGGGCGCGGCCGGACTTGCTCTGGGCGCGGTGGGCGGCGCCGGCGTCTACGCGGCCGTCGAAACCCCGGACGACACCAGCCCGTTGGCGTCGGTCGGCGCCACGGAGGTGATGTTTCACGGGAAACATCAGGCCGGGATCAGCACCCCGCTCCAGGCCACCGGCCATCTGATCGCCTTCGATCTGGCCCCCGGCGCCGGGCGCAGGGAGGCGGCCGCCCTGATGCGGCGCTGGTCGCAGACGGCCAAGGCGCTGATGGCGGGCGAGGTCACGGGCAGCGGCGACACCGGCGTCGCCCTGGACGCCGGTCCCTCCTCGCTGACGCTCACCTTCGGCTTCGGCCACAGCTTCTTCGACCGTACGGGGCTCGCCGACCGGCGTCCGGCCCAGCTCGACCCGCTGCCCGACTTCTCCTCCGACCAGCTCGACCCCCAGCGCTCGAACGGCGACCTGTGGGTGCAGATCGGCGCGGACGACGCGTTGGTCGCCTTCCACGCGCTGCGCGCCATCCAGCGGGACGCGGGCACCGCGGCGAAGGCGCGCTGGCAGATGAACGGCTTCAACCGCACCCCGGGCGCGACCAAGAAGCCCATGACCGCCCGCAACCTGATGGGCCAGATCGACGGCACCGGCAACCCCAAGGTCTCGGACGCCGACTTCGAGCAGCGCATCTTCGTACCGGACTCCGGTCAGCCGGCGTGGATGGCGGGCGGCTCCTACGCGGTCGTCCGCCGCATCCGGATGCTGCTGGACACCTGGGAAAAGCTGCCGCGCGCCGAGCAGGAGCAGGTGATCGGCCGCAGGAAGGCGGACGGCGCCCCGCTCACGGGCGGTACGGAGACGTCGGCGATGCGGCTCGACAAGTTCGGCCCGGACGGCAAGCCCGTCATCCCGGCCAACGCCCATGCCCGGATCGCCGCCCCCGAGCAGAACGGCGGCGCGGCCATGCTGCGGCGCGCCTTCTCCTACCACGACGGCGTCGGCGCGGACGGGTCCCCGGACGCGGGACTGCTCTTCGTCTGCTGGCAGGCCGACCCGCTCAGGGGCTTCGTGCCCGTCCAGCGCAAGCTCGACCGGGGCGACGCGCTGTCGGCGTTCGTGCGGCACGAGTCGAGCGGTCTGTTCGCGGTGCCGGGCGGGCCCCGGCCCGGTGAGTACGTGGGCCAGCGGCTCCTGGAGTCGTGACCCGCGCCGAGGGGCCCTCCTCGCCGGCGAACGGGGGCGGAGGAGCCGCCTCGCCGTCAACACCGGGGCGGATGGACCGCTTTCACCGGCAAACCTGGGCGGATGGACCGCTTTCACCGGAACGCGGGCATCGCGCGAAGCGACGGGTGTGCGCCGCGCCGGGCCATTAGTGTGACGTGCATGTCCGCCACGCGATACACCTATCTGGGTCCCGAAGGCACGTTCACCGAGGCCGCTCTGCGCACCCTGCCCGAGGCCGCGACCCGCGAACTGGTCCCCATGGTCTCCGTGCCGGCCGCCCTGGACGCGGTGCGCAACGGGGAGGCGGCCGCGGCGCTCGTCCCCATCGAGAACTCGGTGGAAGGCGGCATCACCACCACGCTCGACCAGCTGGTCTCGGGCGAGCCGTTGATGATCTACCGCGAGGTGCTGCTCTCCATCAAGTTCGCGCTGCTGGTCCGCCCCGGGACCCAGCTGGCGGACATCAAGTCGGTCACCGCGCACCCGGCCGCCCAGCCCCAGGTGCGCAAGTGGCTGCGGGCGAACCTGCCGGACGCGCTGTGGGAGTCGTCCGCGTCCAATGCCGACGGTGCCCGGCTGGTGCAGGAGGGGCGCTACGACGCGGCGTTCGCGGGCGAGTTCGCGGCGGCGACGTATGGCCTCGAACCGCTGATCACCGACATCCACGACGCCGTGAACGCGCAGACCCGCTTCGTGCTCGTCGGGCGCCCGGCCCGTCCGGCGGCGCCGACCGGCGCGGACAAGACCTCGGTGGTCATCTGGCAACGTGAGGACCACCCGGGCGCACTGCTCGAACTGCTCCAGGAGTTCGCGGTGCGCGGCGTCAACCTGATGCTGCTCCAGTCCCGGCCGACCGGTCAGGGCATCGGTAACTACTGCTTCGCCATCGACGCCGAGGGCCACATCTCGGAGCGCCGGGTGGGGGAGGCGCTGATGGGGCTGCGCCGGGTCTGCCCGGAGGTCCGCTTCCTCGGTTCGTACCCGAGGGCCGAGGTGACGCTCGACGACGTACGGCCGCCGAGGCCGGGGACCTCGGACGCGGAGTTCGTGGAGGCGGCCGAGTGGCTGGCCCGCTGCCAGGACGGCCGCCCGTAGGCACCGGAAGCGGGTCGTCCCCAGCTTCGCGGGCGTCCCGGCGTCCGGTCCTACCTGCTGATTTTCGCTGTCCACAGAGTTATCCACAGACCCGCTTCTCGACCTGTGGGTAAGTCGACAACGCAATCGGACACAGTCGACAAATCCCTCTAGTGACGACACATCAGTCCACAGGTCACCAGGGCATCCTCTGTCACCCCAATTCCGTTGATCAACTCTTTAGAGCGAGCAATTCCCACCCGAATGAGTGGGTGTAAGGGGTTTGAGAGAGGAATCCCGAGCCCGCACGCGGTTTTCGGAATGGCCACTTCCGCAGTCCACAGATCTCCCACACAGCCTGTGGATAAGTTTCCGGTCGCGTCCACCGCTGTGGACAAGTCCGGTGCACCGCAAGGGAGTCGGTCAACGAGTGTCCGGAAAGCGCCTCTTTTCAGGGAATAGCGACGCTTTCCTTGACCCCTGCTCAGGAATGGCGGACGCCAGCATCCCTAATTAGGTCAATCCGGACAAAGCGCCACGCTGATGCGGCACGCTGGGGATATACCGGTGGGGCGGCGGGAGTGCGCACCGGTAGCCTGGAGGGGTGATTGACCTTCGCCTGCTCCGTGAGGACCCCGACCGTGTTCGCGCCTCCCAGCGCGCCCGTGGAGAGGACGTCGCCCTCGTCGACGCCCTGCTCTCCGCCGACGAGCTGCGCAGGTCCTCGGGCCTCCGCTTCGACGAGCTGCGCTCCGAGCAGAAGTCGCTCGGCAAGCTCATCCCCAGGGCCACGCCGGAAGAGCGCGCCGAGCTCCTGAAGAAGGCCGAGCAGCTCAAGACCGACGTGAAGGCCGCCGAGGCCGCGCAGAACGAGGCCGACGAGCAGGCCAGGCAGCTGCTCCTCCAGCTCGGCAACATCGTCCACACGGACGTGCCGGTCGGCGGCGAGGAGGACTTCGTCGTCCTGGAGACGCACGGCACCATCCGCGACTTCGGCGCCGAGGGCTTCGAGCCCAAGGACCACCTGGAACTCGGTGAGGCGCTGGGCGCCATCGACGTCGAGCGCGGCGCCAAGGTGTCGGGCTCGCGCTTCTACTACCTGACCGGTGTGGGCGCGCTCCTGGAGCTGGCCCTGGTCAACGCCGCGATCGCGCAGGCCACCGAAGCCGGCTTCATCCCGATGCTGACGCCGGCGCTGGTGCGCCCGCGCGCCATGGAGGGCACCGGCTTCCTCGGCCAGGCCGCCGAGAACGTGTACCACCTGGAGAAGGACGACTACTACCTGGTCGGCACCTCCGAGGTCCCGCTCGCGGCCTACCACATGGACGAGATCCTGGACGCCGACAAGCTGCCGATGCGCTACGCCGGCTTCTCGCCGTGCTTCCGCCGCGAGGCCGGCACCTACGGCAAGGACACCCGGGGCATCTTCCGGGTCCACCAGTTCGACAAGGTCGAGATGTTCTCCTACGTCCACCCGGACGACGCCGAGAACGAGCACAAGCGCCTCCTGGACTGGGAGAAGCAGTGGCTGACCGCGCTCGAACTGCCCTTCCAGGTCATCGACGTCGCCACCGGTGACCTCGGCGCGTCGGCCTCCCGCAAGTTCGACTGCGAGGCGTGGATCCCGACCCAGGGCAAGTACCGCGAGCTGACCTCGGCCTCCAACTGCGACGGCTTCCAGGCCCGGCGCCTGTCGGTCCGCATGCGCGACACCAGCGACGGCAAGAGCAAGGTCACTCCGCTCGCCACCCTGAACGGCACGCTGTGCGCGGTCCCGCGCACCATCGTGGCGATCCTGGAGAACCACCAGCAGGCCGACGGTTCGGTGCGCGTGCCGGCGGTGCTGCGCCCCTACCTCGGTGGCCGCGAGGTCCTGGAGCCGATCGCCAAGTGAGCACCGCCGGGGAACGCCGGTTCCCGTACCAGCTGATCGCGACCGACCTCGACGGGACGCTGCTGCGCTCCGACAAGACGGTCTCGCGGCGCACCCGTGACGCGCTGGACGCGGCCACCGCGTCGGGCGCCGCGCACATCGTGGTGACCGGCCGCTCGGTGGCCTGGACCCGGCACATCCTCGACGACCTCGGGTACGACGGGCTCGCGGTGTGCGGGCAGGGCGCGCAGGTCTACCACGCCGGCGAGCACCGGCTGCTGACGTCGGTGACGCTGGACCGCCAGCTCGCCGGGCTCGCCCTGTCCAAGATCGAGGCGGAGATCGGCCCCGTGGCACTGGCCGCGAGCCGCGACGGGCTCGACGGGGACGTTCTGATCGGCCCCGGCTACCAGGTCCAGGAGGGCCCGCTCCCCTACCACCCGGTCGACGACATCGCCGAGCTGTGGGCGGCCCCGCTGAACAAGGTCTACATCCAGCATCCCGGGTACGACGACGACGCGCTGGCCGGGATCACCCGGCAGGTGGTCGGCAGCCTGGTGGGCGTGGTCATGGCGGGGCCGGGCGTCGTGGAGCTGCTGCCGCTCGGTCTCAGCAAGGCGACCGGGCTCTCGCTGGCCGCGCGCCGGCTCGGCCGCAAGGCGGCGGACACCATCGCGTTCGGGGACATGCCGAACGACATCCCGATGTTCGGCTGGGCCGCGCACGGGGTGGCGATGGCCAACGCCCATGACGAGCTGAAGGCCGTGGCCCACGAGATCACGGCCTCCAACGACGACGACGGCATCGCCGTGGCGCTGGAGCAGTTGCTCGCCCGGTGAGCACGGCGGGCCGGCGCGGTGCGCTCGCGGCCCGCGCGTGTAAGGGGCGTCCGCCAATGGCGGGCGCCCCTTACACGTCGCCTCCGTACGTAGTCAGGGGCGGCCTCGCGCGGACGCGCGCTCGAAGCGGCCGCCCCTGTGCGGCCGCGCACGGACGGCCGGCCGGAGTCGTCGGTGCTGCTCCGGTGCCGGTCTCGCGCCACCCGCGCCCAGGAGCACGGGACCGAGTCATGCGGTCGTCGTCGTGCTCCTCCCCCGTGGGGCGGGCCGCGCGTCACGTGTGCGGCTGCGTCAACTACTGTGCCCGGCACGGTCGTTGGCCGCCACCGGTTTTTTCGGCGCCGCGTCCCTGGTGAGCGGCCAGCAGGCGAAGCCGATGGCAAGCGCGGTCACATGGCCGAGGTCGGTGAACGTGCCGCCGGTGGCGAGCGGAACGCCGAAGAAGGCGAGCACCCCCGCCAGATAGAACCAGCGCCAAGGCCGCGGCAGGCGGTAGACGAGGATGCCCGCCGACGCGGCGAGGCCGTAACTGACCCCGATGTCCACGACATGGGACATGGCGTGCGCCAGACGCTTGGGCAGATGCTGGTTCTGGATCGACCACAGGACGTACTCCTGGCTGATCAGGGTCGCCACCACATGCCCGATACCGACCGTGCACAGCCAGCGCAGCGTTCCGAGCCAGCGCTCCACCGTGCCGTGAATCACCTCGAACATCACCAGGTAGAGCAGGAGCGAGGACGGGTTCTCGATCCAGAAGGCGCTGGTGAAGAGGGACTGCACGGGGTGCTTGGTCAGCTCGTGGATGTTGCTGCTGTTGCGGTGCAGCAGGAAGCGCTCCAGTTCCCGGGTGGAGAGCTGGATGACCAGGCTGGTGATGGCGATGGACAGCAGCCAGATGTGCGTGCCGGGCGTGGAGCGCAGCCAGGCGCGGATCGGCCGCGAGGGCTCGGCGTCCCGGTGGAGCAGGGTCGTCATCCCTCGATGATGGCGCCTGACCCTGAGGAAGGGATGAAAGGCCATGCCGGGGCAGTTGTAGGATGACCAGTTGTAGGATGACTGGGCAACCGGGGGGATGGAGTACGGCATGGCTCTTCGTACGGCGGGACGGCAGTCCCTCGTGGACACCGTGGTCGACCAGCTGCGGGCCCAGCTGACCAGCGGCGACTGGGCGGTGGACGACCGCATCCCGACCGAGCACGAGCTCGCCGAGCAGCTGGGGGTCGGCCGCAACACCGTCCGTGAGGCGGTACGCGTCCTGGTCCACGCCGGGCTGCTCGAATCCCGCCAGGGCAACGGCACCTTCGTACGCTCCACCGCCGATCCCGCCGCGGTCCTCCAGCAGATCCGCGCCGCCGACGCCCTTGACGTCCTGGAACTCCGCGTCGCGTTGGAGGCCGAGGCCGCCCGGCTCGCCGCCGAACGCCGGGACACGAGCGACATGGTGGCCCTGCGTGGCGTTCTGCGAACCCTGCGCGAACACGGCGACCGGGCCGCGGACGCCGACATGGCCTTCCACATGAGCGTGGTCCAGGCCACCCACAACGCGGCGTTCATCGAGGTGTACCGGTTCTTCTCGACGCAGGTGCACGAGAGTCTGGTCACCTCGCTGCGCGACGAGGAGATGCCCCCGATCGACCTGGACACCCATGAGGCGCTGGTCGACGCGATCGAGAGCGGCGACCCGGCCGCCGCGGAACACGCCGTGCGCGAACTGTTGCGCAAGCCGCTTGAGGCGGTACGGGCGGTGACGGTCCGCCACAGCGGCTGAGGCCGGCCTCGGGGCCGCTTGGGGCCCCCAGGCCGCCCGGGACCGGAACCGTCCGGTAGCGCCCGGGACCGGGACCGCCCGGGACCGCCCGGCACGGAGGCGGACCACGCGATGCGGACGAAGCCCCCGCAAGAAGACACGAAGAAAGGTGCTTGTTTTGTCACGCCCGGATACCGACCGTCTGCTGTTGCCCGACGCCGAGGCCGATGTACGGCCCTCGCCCCAGGGCCTGGCCGCACGGCGGGCACTGCTCGCGCATCCGGTGGTGCTGCTGATCGGCATCGTGCTGGCCTCGGTGAACATGCGGGCAGCGCTGGCCAGCGTGTCGCCCCTGGTGGGCGAGATCAGTCAGTCGTTCGGGCTCTCCTCGACGGCGAGCAGCCTCGTGACCTCGGTACCCGTGCTCTTCCTGGGTCTCGGCGCGCTGGTGGCGCCCTGGCTCGCCCGGCGCTTCGGCAGCGAGCCGGTGCTGCTGTTCGCGCTGCTGCTCCTGGCCGTCGGCATCGTGGTGCGGGTGGCGCCGTCGGCGGTGGCGCTGTACGGGGGAGGCGTGCTGGTCGGCACGGCGATAGCCCTGCTCAACGTATTGATGCCCGGTCTGATCAAGCGGGACTTCCCGGACCGGGCCGCGTCCATGACGTCGGTCTACACCGGCGCGATGATCGCGGGCGCGACGCTGGTGGCGGCGTCCTCGGTCCCGCTGGAGAAGGCGTTCGGCGGCAGCTGGGAGGCGTCGCTCGCGGTGTGGTCGCTCCTCGCGGTCCTCGCGGCGGTGGCCTGGCTGCCCCAGGTCCTGATCGCCCGGGGCCGTACGGGGCACGAGGTGCGGGTCACCGTTCCCGCGGGCTCGGCGTCCGGCGCCGACAAGAGCGTGTGGCGCTCGGCCCTCGCCTGGCAGGTCACCCTCTTCATGGGGCTCCAGTCGCTGTGGTCGTACGTCCTGATCGCCTGGATGCCGACGATCTTCACGGACCACGGAATGAGCCGTTCCACGGCCGGTGTGATCTTCGCGTTCAACAACCTGATCCAGGTGGCCGGCGCGTTCGGCGTACCGCTCCTCGCGGGCCGGATGCGAAGCCAGCGTCCGCTGATCGTGCTGGTCACCTCGCTGGTGGCCGCCGGATACGCGGGGCTGATGGCTGCCCCGGTGAGCGGCGCGTGGCTGTGGTCGGGTGTGCTCGGCATCGGCCAGGGCGGCGCGGTGGGTCTGGCCCTCACGCTGATCGTGCTGCGCTCGGGCCACGCGCGGACGGCGGCCCGGCTGTCCGGCATGGCCCAGACGGTCGGCTACCTCCTGGCGGCTGCGGGGCCCATCGCCGCCGGCGCGGTCCATGAGGCCACCGGTGGCTGGACGGTTCCGATCGCGCTCGTCCTCGGCGTGTGTGCGGCCGCCCTGACGGTGGGCCTCTTCGCGGCCCGGGACCGCACGGTCTGACGAGGCTCGGCCGGCCTGGCGAAACGTTCGTTCCCAACAGGTGTTCCCCAGTCGCGTGACTTGTACGAATGTCCGCTCGTTGTCCCCTGTGCGTGGAGGCAACTGGGGTTGGTGGCGTCGTACCTTTCGTGAAGTCGGGGATTGCCGGTCGCGGTATGAGGACCGGTCATTGAGTCAGTGGCGTAGATGAGCGGACCTCCACCCCTGAAGCCCGGGGTTGGGGCCGTCCCTTGTCATGCACGACGACCATGAACGGAAGGCCGACCATGCCGTCCGAAGTCGCTCTACTCGAATCGCGCACATTGCGCGCCGACCATCTGGGGCGTGTCGACGTCCTGGAGAAGGTCAGGACGTTGCAGGTGCTACCCGATGGAATCCACTTGTCCACAGAGGCCGTCGCCCGGTACTTCGAGGTACCCACAGAGGCCGTCAACAGTGTCGTCAAGCGCCATCGCGACGAACTCCACCTCAACGGCCTCGTGACCCTTAAGGGCGCTGAGCTGCAAGTCTTTGAAATGGCCAACTTGGCCATTTCAAACGACCGGCAACCCCAAAGTTATCCACAGGGGCAGGGCGCACCTGCGCCTGTTCACCCGCCGGACCGTCCTCAACATAGCCATGCTTCTTCGCGACAGCGAAGTAGCGCGGTGCGTGCGGACCTACCTCCTCGACACCGAGGAGACCACCCGGACCGTCATCGCGAACGACCCCCGCCACGACGGTCTGGAACTGCGGGTCACCCGTCTGGAGAGCTCCATGGCCCAGATCGGGCCCGCGCTTAAGGAGCTCGGTCCGGTGCTCGGCCGGATGTCGGCGCGGCTGGACTCGCTGGACCACCGCATGGAGGCGATGGACCGCCGCCTGGACGCCGTGGACCGCCGTGTCGCATCCGTGGACCGGCGGCTCGACGCGACCAACCGCGTCGTCGGCGCCATGAGCGTGCGGCTCATGGACCTCACCGAGGACGTCGCCGACATCCAGCGGCGTCTGTCCCGGCCCCCGCACCCGCGTCGCAAACGCCGCAGGCAGTAGGGACGTCGAGACGGCCGGCCGGGAAAACCACACCGGTCCCCCGGCCGGCCCGGGCCGTCGCGCACAACAGGCGGTGCCCGGCGACATGGTGACGTCGCCGGGCACCGCCCCCGTCCGGGAAGCCCCCGTCACTCCTCCCCGGCCAGCTTCAGGGTGCGCAGCTTCTGACCCGCGTACCAGGTGGCCAGGCCGGTCACGCCCACCAGCAGGATCACCGCGAGCGGCAGCCCCACCTCGGAGGAGATCACACCGTTCTCGCCGATCCGCTGGGCCAGCGCGAGCGACCACTGCTGCACGCTCAGCGTGCGCGCGCCCGGCACGAGGCTGCCGAACAGGGCCTCCCAGACCAGCGCGTACACCAGGCCGAAGACCACGGCGTGCCGGGTGACGGTGCCGAGCAGCAGGAAGACCGCGGCGTACGCGATGGACGCGACCAGGGCCGCGACGGTGTAGGCGATGGCGATCTGCTGGCCGTTGCCGTTCAGGATGAAGCCGGCGATGAGCGTCGGAATCGCGGAGAACGCCATTGTCACGGCGATCGCGACGATCAGCTTGGTGATGATGATCGTGGACCGCTTCACGGGCTTGGCGAGCAGATACACGATCGAGCCGTCGTCGATCTCCGGCCCGATCGCGCCCGTGCCGGCGATGACACCGATCAGCGGCACCATGGTGGCCAGCGCGAAGTTGCCGAGGAGGTCGGCGGCGACCTGGTCGTCGGCGCCGCTGAAGGACCGTACGGCCGCCGAGATCACGATCAGCAGCGCGGGCAGGACGAAGAGAATGGCGGCCCGGCGGCGGCCGAGCAGGGCCCGGTAGGTGAGCCGGGCGACGGTCGGGTTGTACATGGGAACGTCCGCTCCTTTCTGGAGGCGCTCAGGCCGCGACGAGGTAGGAGAAGACGGACTCGAGGGATTCGTCCGACGGCGAGACCGTCAGCAGCCGGATGCCGTTCGCCTGGGCCACCTGGGGGAGCAGGGTGGTGAACCGGCCGAAGTCCACGGCCTGTACCCGCAGCGCGCCCTCCTTGAGGTCCACCTCGATCCCGGCGGTCGAGGGGTCCGCGATCAGCGCCGCCGCCAGCGCGCGGTCGTCGCTCGAGCGGATCAGATAGCGGTGCGGGCGGTCCGTCATCAGGCGGCGGATCTTGCGGAAGTCACCACTGGCGGCGTGCCGTCCGGCCACGATGACCTCGATGTGCGAGGCCAACTGCTCGACCTCTTCGAGGATGTGCGAGGAGAACAGCACCGTGCGGCCCTCGGCTCCCATCCGCCGCAGCAGATCCATCAGTTGCATGCGCTGCCGCGGGTCCATGCCGTTGAACGGCTCGTCGAGCAGCAGCACCGAGGGGTCGTGGACGAGGGCGGAGGCCATCTTGACGCGCTGGCGCATGCCCTTGCTGTAGGTCTGGATCTTGCGGTCCTGGGCGTACTCCATCTCGACGGTGGCCAGCGCGCGGCCGGCCTCACGTGCGCCCAGGCCGTGCAACTCGGCGTTGGCGACGACGAATTCGCGGCCCGTGAGGAAGTCGTACATGGCTTCCCGCTCGGGGACGATTCCGATCTTCCGGTAGACGGATTCGTTGCGCCAGATCTTCTCGCCGTCGAGCGTGACCGAGCCGGTGGAGGGGGCGAGGAAGCCGCCCATCATGTTGATGAGGGTGGACTTTCCCGCGCCGTTGGGGCCGAGCAGCCCGGTGACACCCGGCCCGATCGTCATCGTGACGTCGTTGACCGCCACCACGTTGCCGAACCAGCGTGAGGTGTGGTCGATGTCGATGGTGGTCACAGCCCCACCTTCCGGTAGCGGCGCATCAGGACGGCGTACGAGCCGTAGATCAGCGCGAGGACGACGAGCAGGTAGACCACTCCGGCACCGGAGCCCGGTCCGTGGCCACCGGGGAAGGAGGAACTGGCACCCAGGAACGCGGTTCCCACGCCGTCGATGAGCGTGATGGGGGAGAACAGCCCGAGCCACTTGATCACGCCCACCGAGTCCTGGCTCATGGCGATGCCCTGGACTGCGGAGACCGCCGCGAAAGAGACGGTCAGGACGGCGATGACGGCGGCGACGCCGAAGCCCCGGCGCGGTGTCAGGGCGGCGATGACCAGGCCGAGCCCGGCGAAGAGGAGGGAAAGCAGAGCCACGGAGACCAGCCCCTGGGCGAACCCCTTGGTCTGGTCCGCGAAGTCGAGTTTGGCGAGCAGAGCGCCGATATAAAGGATCACCAGCGGCGTGCCCGTGATGATGAACAGGGCCGACGCCATGGCGGCGAACTTGGCCAGGACGTAATCCACGCGCTCGATCGGCCGCGAGAAGTACAGCGGGACCGTCTTGAAGCGCAGGTCGCGCGACACGCTCTGGGGTGCCTGGGCCGCGACGAACAGACCGATGACGGCCTGGAGGAAGATCGCGTACCGCGTGTACGCCACCGGGAGGTCATTGGCCTTGGTGGCGACGGCGACCGCGACCATGATGCCGGCGGGCAGGCACATCACCGCGAACAGCAGCATCGGAAGGATCTTGGACTTGGCGCTGCGGCCGAGCCCGTAGGCCCCGCGCAGTGACTGCGAGAAGAGCGAGCGGCGGGCGTAGGCCCGGCCGAGGCGCGGTCCGTCGTAGTCGCGGTAGCCGATGTTGTGGATCTGGGTCTGGGCGCTGTCAGTTGCCATCGTGGCCGCCTCCCTTCTGCTCGGCGCCCGCCGCGGTGGCTGCCCACGCGGCGGCGCGTTCGGGGACCGGCTCCCGCGCCGGCGTCTGGAAGACCTCGGCGATGTGGTGACGGCGCTGTTCCATCCGTACGAGACCGAGACCGAGGCGGGCCACGGTGGCGGTGACGGTGTCGTAGGTGTCCTCGCCCGCCGCCTCCACCAGCAGGATGTGGCCGGCGCCCGGCAGTCCGTCCTCGACGCCGGCGTGCAGCGTGAGGCCGGCCTCGGCCAGGGCCTCGCGCACCGCCTCCGTGCCGTCGGGGTGGGTGTCGGAGTCGGTGACCTCGACCGCGAGCGTGGTGGTGGTCTGGGTGAAGTCGCTGGTGGAGGAGGAGCGGAGCAGCGTCCCGCCGTCGATGACGACGACGTGGTCGCAGGTGCGCTCCAGCTCGCCCAACAGGTGTGAGGTGACCAGGACCGAGATGCCGAAGTCGGTGTGGATGCGGCGGATCAGGCCCAGCATCTCGTCGCGGCCCACCGGGTCGAGACCGTTGGTCGGCTCGTCCAACAGGACCAGTTGGGGGTCGTGGACGAGCGCCTGGGCGAGCTTGACCCGCTGCTTCATGCCCGTCGAGTAACCGCCGATGGGGCGGTAGCGCTCCTCGTAGAGGCCGACGTGGCGCAGGGTGTCCGCGGTGCGCTCGCGGGCGGCGGTGGCCGGCAGACCGGACATGCGCGCCATGTGCACGACGAACTCGGTGGCCGAGACGTCGGGTGGCAGGCAGTCGTGCTCCGGCATGTAGCCCACCCGCTCACGGATGGCACCGCCGCTGGTGGCGACGTCCAGGCCGAGGACGGCGGCGGTGCCCTCCGTGGCGGGCGAGAGACCAAGAAGAATCTTGATCAACGTGGACTTGCCGGCTCCGTTGGCGCCCACCAGCCCGGTCACTCCGGGGCCGATGTCCAAGGAGAGCCGGTCAAGCGCGGTCACCCGGGGGAACCGCTTGCTCAGGCTTTCGGTCACGATCACAGTCACGTCATCGACGGTAGTGGCGCGCACCACACGAATCGTCAGCCCAGACGGCTGGATCCATGTCCGACTCCAGAGGTACGGCCCCGTAGGGGTCCTTGTACGTAAGGCTGAGGAAGTCACCGCCCCGAGGGACGCGGTTGTCCACAACCGGCCCGTTGTCCACAGGCCGACACGACACCCTTGACGCAGCCGCCGGGCATTGTCACATTCATCAGTGTCAAGTTACGCACGCGTAGGGCGACAGGGGTGGACGGATGCCAGCGGCAGCGCGGATCGGAGCCGAGGCTCGGCTCAGCGGGTTCAGACACGTGCAGCGCCTCGCGTACGAGTGCGCGGAGGCGGTCGCCGCCCAGCTCAAGCCGGGGGTGACGGAGCGGGAGGCCGCCCGCATGCAGCGGGACTGGCTGCGTGAACGGGGCGTGCGGGACTGGTTCCACCTGCCGTTCGCCTGGTTCGGCGACCGCACGGCGTTCACCGGTTTCCGCGTGCCGCTTCAGTTCTTCCCCACCAACCGGCGCCTGGAGGCGGGGATGCCTTTCATCCTCGACATGGCCCCCGTCCACAACGGCTTCACCGCCGACATCGGCTACTCGGGCTGCCTCGGTCTCAACCCCGTGCACAACCGGCTGCTGGCCGATCTGGAGGCGCACCGCGCGCTGATCCTGCGCGAGGTGCGCGAGCGGCGGCCGCTGCGTGAGATCTACGAAAGCGTGGACCGGCTCATGATCCGCCAGGGATACGCCAACCGGCACCGTGCCTATCCGTTCGGCGTGATCGCCCACAAGATCGGCCAGGTGAAGGAGCGCCGCTGGTCGCCCAGCGTGCTGGGGTTCGGAACCCAGGCGCTGAAGGGTTTGGCGAGCGACGTGCTGCACGGCCACCGGGACGGCTGGTCGCCCCTGTGGTCCCCCTACAAGTTCTCCGACCATCCGCCCCGCCCCGGGCTGTGGGCGGTCGAGCCGCACCTGGGATTTCGGGGTACGGGCGCGAAGTTCGAGGAGATCCTGGTCGTCACCGACTCCCGGGACCCCGAGCAGAGCGCGTTCTGGCTGGACGACGACCTGCCGCATGTGCGGCGCTGGGCCGAGGAGAAGGTGGCGTGAGCGTGACGAACGGGCACATCGAAGGAGCGCGCGAGCGCTGGGTGCGGACCGGCGGCATAGAGCTGTGCGTGGCGGAACTGGGTGACGACACCCGGCCCACCGTGCTGCTCGTGCACGGCTACCCCGACAGCAAGGAGGTGTGGTCCGAGGTCGCCGCCCGGCTCGCCGAGCACTTCCACGTGGTGCTCTACGACGTACGCGGCCACGGCCGTTCCACGGCGCCGGCACCGCTGCGCGGCGGCTTCACCCTGGAGAAGCTGACGGATGACTTCCTGGCGGTCGCGGACGCGGTCAGCCCCGGCCGGCCGGTCCATCTGGTCGGCCACGACTGGGGGTCGGTGCAGGGCTGGGAGTTCGCCACGGTCAAGCGCACCGAGGGCCGGATCGCCTCCTTCACCTCGATGTCGGGGCCCTCCCTCGATCACTTCGGGCACTGGATCCACCAGCGCGTGAGCCGTCCGACCCCGCGCGCGGCGGCCCAACTCCTGGGCCAGGGAGCCAAGTCCTGGTATGTGTACATGCTGCACACCCCCGTCCTGCCCGAGCTCGCCTGGCGCGGCCCGCTGGGCAAGCACTGGCCCAAGATCCTCCAGCGGGTCGAGAAGGTGCGCGCCGACGGCTACCCCACGGGCTCACTCCCGCAGGACGCGGCGCACGGCGCCTGGCTCTACCGCGACAACGTGCGCGCCCGGCTGCGCCGCCCCCGCCCGGATGCGTACGCCCATGTGCCCGTCCAGCTCATCACCCCGCTCGACGACGCGTTCCTCTCACCCAAGCTCTCCGCCGGTCTCGAGCACTGGGCGCCGCGGCTGGTGCGCCGCACCCTCCCCGCCAAGCACTGGGTCCCCCGCACCCGTCCCGATCAACTGGCCTCCTGGATCGCCGAGTTCGTCCGTGCCAACGAGGACGGCATACCGGCGCGGGACACTGTCGCGTCGGGCCCGCACGCCGACCGGTTCGGCGGCCAGCTGGTCCTGGTCACCGGCGCCGCGAGCGGCATCGGCCGGGCCACCGCCTTCGCGTTCGCCGAGGCCGGGGCGCGAATCGTCGCCGTGGACCGGGACGCCGAGGGCGCGTCACGGACCGCCGAGATGTCCCGGCTCATCGGGGCGCCCGACGCCTGGGGCGAGGGCGTCGACGTCAGCGACGAGCAGGCCATGGAGAAGCTGGGCGAGAAGGTGGCCCGCGAGTACGGCACCGTCGACGTCCTGGTCAACAACGCCGGGATCGGGCTCTCGGGCTCCTTCTTCGACACCACCGCCGATGACTGGAGGAAGGTCCTCGACGTCAACGTCTGGGGCGTCATCCACGGCTGCCGGATCTTCGGCAAGCAGATGGCCGAGCGCGGGCAGGGGGGCCACATCGTCAACACCGCTTCCGCCGCCGCCTACCAGCCCTCCCGCGCGCTGCCCGCCTACAGCACCTCCAAGGCCGCGGTCCTGATGCTCAGCGAGTGCCTGCGCGCCGAACTGGCAGGACAAGGCATCGGTGTCTCCGCGATCTGCCCCGGCTTCGTCAACACCAACATCACCTCGACCGCGCGCTTCACCGGCGTGGACGCCACTGAGGAGACGCGCCTGCGGAAGAAGGCCTCCCGTCTGTACGGGCTGCGCAACTTCCCGCCGGAGAAGGTGGCGTCGGCGATCCTGCGGGCCGTCGTGAAGAACCAGGCCGTGGTGCCGGTGACCCCCGAGGCTCGTGGCGCCCACCTCATGTCCCGCTTCGCGCCGAGGACGCTGCGCGCGATCGCCCGATTGGAGCCGCCGCTGTGAGCACCGACCGCCCGGACGCCGCCAAGGGCGCGGAGCGCCACCGGATATCCCCGCGCCGGGTCTCCTTCGGCTGGGAGAGGACCCCGCTGCACTGGATACCGGACGAGCCCATCGCCACCCATGTGATCAATGTGCTGCACCTGCTGCTTCCGGCGGGCGAGCGCTGGTTCGTGAGGGTCTTCAAGGAAGCCCTGCCGCTGGTCACCGATCCCGTGCTGCTCCAGGACGTCAAGGGGTTCATGGGCCAGGAGGCGACACACAGCGTCCAACACGCCTACGTTCTCGACCACTTGGCCCGCCAACGGCTCGACACCGCTCCCTACACCCGGCATGTGGACTTCCTCTTCGAGAAGCTGCTCGGCGACGAGCCCCCGTTCGGCGCGCCGGTCACGGCGCGGGAGTGGCTGCGCTTCCGGCTCTCGCTGATCGCCGCCATAGAGCAGTTCACCGCCGTCCTCGGCACCTGGGTCCTGGACGCCGACGGCCTGGACCGGGCCGGCACCGACGCGGTCATGCTGGATCTGCTGCGCTGGCACGGCGCCGAGGAGGTCGAACACCGGTCGGTGGCCTTCGACATGTACCAGCACTGCGGGGGCGCGGGTCTGATTCGGTACGCCCGGCGCATCGAGGGGATGGCCGTCGTGGTCCCGGTCCTGCTGTGGCTGTGGACGTGGGGCGCCTTCCATCTGATCCGGCACGACCCGCAACTCGCCGGCCGCACGCGTTACTCGCTGCGCGAGCACAACCGGGGGGTACGCCGTGGCCTGCTGCCCACCTGGAAGGAGCTGGGCTCGGCCATACCCCGCTATGTGCGCCGGTCGTACCATCCCTCGCAGGAGGGCTCCCTGCGCAAGGCCGTCGAATACCTCGCGGCCTCGCCGGCGGCCCGCGCGGCGGCGGGCGCGGTGGGCCGCGCCGCCCTGGGGTAGAGGGAGTGGGTTTGTCCGGGCAGTCAGCACCGCGACAGGTGGCACCGCAGGCCGCGGCGCCGGCCGAGTACCGGATCGAGGACCTGGCACACGCCAGCGGCGCCACGGTCCGTACGATCCGCGCCTACCAGGACCGGGGCCTGCTGCCCCGGCCCGAACGGCGCGGCCGCTCCAACGTCTACGGCGACACCCACCTCGCCCGGCTGCACCAGATCGCCGATCTCCTCGACCGCGGCTACACCCTGGCCTCCATCAAGGAACTCCTGGAGGCCTGGGACGCCGGGCGCGGCCTCGGCGGAGTGCTCGGCCTGGTCGCCGAGGTCAACGGCCCCTGGACCGACGAGGAGGCCGCCCGTATCTCACGCGCCGATCTCGACGAGACGTTCGGCGGCCGGCCGGACGACGGCGCGGTCGCCGAAGCGGTGGAGCTGGGCATCTTGGAGCGTGTACCGGACAACGACGCCGAATTCCTCGTCCCGAGCCCCCAAGAGCTGGCCGTGGCAGCCGAGTTGCACGCTGCCGGGGTCCCGCTGGATGCCATCTCCGGGCATCTGCGCGAGCTGCGCGGCCAGGTCGAACACATCGCGGCCCGCTTCCTCGACTTCACCACTGAACATGTCTTCGCCCGGTACCTGGGCCACCGCCCTCCCAGCGACACGGAAGCCGCGGAGGCCGCCGATCTCGTACGCCGTCTGCGACCGCTGGCCCAGCAGACGGTGGACGCCGAACTGGCCCGCGCCATGCGCCTGTTCGCCACCCGCCACCTCCAGCGACACCTGGGCGCTCCCGCCCCCGCCCCGCCCCACCTGGACCCCGCCCCGGTGCGGCTGCCGGCGGAGACCGTCAGGGCGGTCGAGGACCTGGTCGGGCGGGACAACGTCTCCGAGTTCATCGCTGCGGCGTCCGAACGCGAGGTACGGGCGCGGGCGTTGGACGCGTTGGCGCGTCAACACCAGGCGGAGCATGCACATCAATCCGTCAAATAGCCTCGCGGGGGCGATTATTGGACAAATGCCATACATGCTGAGGGGGTTGTCCACAGGGCGCCCAAATCGCCTGTGGATAAAGCGTTTTCACTGTGGAACAAACGCAACTCTCGCTCCTATTACGGTGATTGTCGTCACTGTTTCGTCGGAAGGAGGGCGGGTTGGCGGCCGACGCGCTTCCCACGACTGTTCGGGACGTCGTTTGACGCACGTCTGGTCGGCGACGCAGAGCCAGGTCTACGGAGAGCTGGGAAAGCCCACCGTGCGGCTCGCGCACGTGGTCGCCACCAACGACAAGCGACGGTCGCCGTCGAGGGCGGCCGGATCCGCGCCCACCAGGGCCCCACCGTGCGCGTCGATCTCGGCCCGCCGCCCGTGGAGCCGCCCGCGTACCTCTGCCACGGCGCAGTCCCCGCGCCCTTGCGGCGATCCGCACGGAAAGCCTGGGCCCCATGGACCGCCATCACGTCCATCTCTCACCCGGCCGCGAGAGCGCCGACCGCGAGACCGCCGACCTCGTCGGCACCCGCCGCGGCCGTCCCGTGGCGCTGAGTGTGGACGCCGCAGCCATGCACCGGCGAGGACACGTCTTCCACGTCAGCGCCAACGGGGTCTGGCTGGCCTTTTCCGTACCACCCGCGTTTCTGCGGCTGCCACGATGACCTCGCGCTTGGCATGATCGGCGTCATGACGCACCCCCATCTGCCCACCACGCAATCCGTGGTCACGGCGATTCGCGCGATCGCCGACGAGTTCCGTCTTGAGGTCGAGGTCACCGACGACATCGGGGCTGACCGCACCTCTCGGCGCACGTCCGCCGGGGCGTTCGTGGTGCGCGATCCGGACGGCTCCCTGCCACACGAGGCATACGTCGAACTCGGCGGCTCACCGTCGGTGTCCGTGCGGGTGTATCCGGAGGACGACGCTCAAATCACCGTCGACGGCGTCCAGTTCGACGATGTGCCGCGCGAGCGCGTACCCGCCTTCCTGCGGTCCGTCTACGGCGGAATCGCCCACGTCAAGGGCCGCGTCTTCCCGCCGGCGTGGTGGCTGGTCGTGCCACTGCCCGCCGACGAGACGTACAAGGAACTGGTCCTGCCCGGTGTGCTCACACCGTGGATGAGCGCGCGTGTCCGGGGCAGAAAGGGCTAACACTTGTTCCCTGGTCCTGCGGGAGCCGGGCCCACCTCCTAACCGCCGAGTTGGGCCAGGCCTTCGGTGGCGATCCGCTCGAAGACCTGAGGATCGGCCGCGAAGTCGGAGTCAGGGATCGGGGTGTGCAGGACGATCTCGGTGATGCCGAGTTCGAAGTGCCGGCCCGCGAAGTCCACGAACGCGTCCAGCGATTCCAACGGGCGCCCCGGCTGCGGGGTGAAGCCCGTGAGCAGGATCTTGTCCAGCTCGTCCGCGTCCCGTCCGATCTCGTCGCAGGCCGCGCCCAGCTTCTTGAGCTGGCCGCCGATCGCCTGGAGGGACTGCTCGGGCGTGCCGCTCTCGAAGAGTTTCGGGTCGCCCGTGGTCACCCACGCCTGCCCGTACTTGGCGGCCAGCTTCAGGCCGCGCGGTCCGGTCGCCGCCACCGCGAAGGGGATCCTGGGCCGCTGGACGCAGCCTGGGATGTTGCGCGCCTCGACCGCCGAATAGAAGGTCCCGTCGTATGTCACCGAATCCTCGGTGAGCAACCGGTCAAGCAGCGGCACGAACTCGCCGAAACGGTCGGCCCGTTCGCGCGGGGTCCACGCCGTCTGCCCGAGGGCGGTGGCGTCGAAGCCGTTGCCGCCCGCGCCGATTCCGAGCGTGAGACGGCCGTTCGACACGTCGTCGAGCGTGAGCAGGTCCTTCGCGAGCGTCACCGGGTGACGGAAGTTCGGCGAAGTGACCAGGGTGCCGAGCCGCATCCGCGTGGTGGCGGTAGCGGCGGCCGTAAGGGTGGGGACCGCGCCGAACCAGGGGCCGTCGCGGAAGGTCCGCCAGGACAGATGGTCATAGGTGTACGCGGTGTGGAAGCCCAGCTCCTCGGCGCGCAGCCACGTCTCGCGGCCACCGTCGTGCCAGCGGTCGATCGGCAGAATCACAGTGCTCAGTCGCATGGCACGACCCTACGAGAGCCGAGCAGGTGCCGCATCGACTGTGCGGCGCGGACGGCGGCGTCACCGCAACAGTTGTTGAAGAGCACGTGCACCTCCCGGGCCTGTTCGGCCATCGTCCGCACGCGCGGCACCCACTCGGAGAGCTCTTCGGGCGTGTACGCGTGGCGGAACTTCTCCTCCTTGGTGCCCGTCCCCCAAGCGCTGTTGCGGCCGTGCAGGCGCACCAGGGCCAGCTCCGGTGTGGTGACCCGTGCGACGGGCGGCACAGAGGTGGGGAGTGTCTGGACCATGTCCACGGCCACGGCCGCCGTGTCCAGCTCCGCCAGCAGGGCACTCGTCGCGTCGGCGTGCTCCTCACGCCACCAGCCGGGGTGGCGGAACTCCACCGCCACCGGCCAGCCCTTGGCGCGCTCACGGCACCGGCGCAGAAACTCCACGGCCGGCCTGCCCGGCCCCAGCCGGGGCGGGAACTGGAAGACCAGCGTGCCCAGCCGGCCAGCCGCCCGCAGCGGTTCGAGTGCGGAACTGAACCGGTTCCACACCTCGTCGAGCAGGCCGGGATCGGTGCCCGTCTGCCGGCGTGCAAGCGCCGACCGCAGATCGGCCGGCAGCGCTTCCGGCCTGGTGGGATGCCCGGTGAGCAGCGAGAACGCCTTCACGTCGAACCGGAAACCCTCAGGGGTGCGGTCGGCCCACAGAGAACTGTTGCGGGTGCTGGGCAGCCCGTAGTAGGTGGAGTCCACCTCCGCCACAGCAAACTGCGCCGCGTAGTGACGCAGCCTGCCTTCGGCGTCGCGCTGTCCCTTCGGGTACCAGCCGCTGGACACCAGCGCCTTGTCCGTCCATGAGCAGGTTCCCACCCGGATCTCTCCCATCCCGCCAGCCTTCCCCGACCGCGCGGACGGATTCGTCCGGCCTGCGTGCGGCTCGGCCGCACCCCGCCCGTGCCCGGCCGGAGCGCCCCTCCCCTCCCGTACGCCCCCTCGTGCCCCGGGCGCACCGGGCGACGCTCTCATCTGCGCGCCCAGTCGCACGCCCGTGCGTCCGTGTACGGGACAATGGACCGGTGACCTCTGCTACGGATCCCGCCCCGGCCATCCGCCCCGTCCCGACCGCGCCGCGGCTCATCGCGACCGACCTGGACGGCACCCTGCTCCGCGACGACAAGTCCGTTTCGGACCGTACGGTCGCGGCTCTGGCCGCCGCCGAAGAGGCGGGCATCGAGGTCTTCTTCGTCACCGGCCGCCCGGCCCGCTGGATGGACGTCGTCAGTGCCCACGTCCATGGCCACGGCCTGGCCATCTGCGGCAACGGCGCGGCCGTGGTCGATCTGCACGGCGACAGCGACGGCCCTCGCTTCGTGAAGGTGCGGCCCGTGGAAGCGTCGGCGGCCCGCGACGTCGTCGCCCTGCTGCGGGCGGCCGTGCCGGGCACGTCCTTCGCCGTCGAGCGAACCGGTGGCTTCCACCACGAACTCGCCTATCCGCCCATGCACATGGACCCGGCCGCAAGCATCGCGCCGGCGGCGAAGCTGCTGGCCGAGGACAACGACGCCGCCGACCAGCCGGTACTCAAGGTGCTTGCCTTCCATCCCGAGCTGGCCCCGGACGACTTCCTCGCCCTGGCCCGCACCGCCGTGGAAGGCCGTGCCGAGATCACCCGGTCGAGCCCGACCGCGCTCCTGGAGATCAGCGGCGCGGGCGTCTCCAAGGCTTCCACTCTGGCCGTGTGCTGCGCCGAGCGCGGCATTTCCCCCGCCGAGGTGGTGGCTTTCGGCGACATGCCCAACGACATGGAGATGCTGAGCTGGGCGGGCACCTCCTACGCGATGGGCAACGCCCACCCCGATGTCCTGGCCACTGCGGCCGCGCACACCGCTGCCAACAACGAGGACGGCGTGGCGGTCGTCATCGAGCAGATCCTCAAGGCGCTCTGAAGGGCCTGGTCCACCCGGCGCGAGACCCGGGCAGCGGGGCGTTTCACGTGAAACATCTGCTGACCCGAGGGGGCGAGTGCGGCGGGGCGGGCGGTTTTTCGGGGCTGTTTCACGTGAAACAGCCCCCGGGCCGCTCCGCACCCCCGCTCGTCGTCAGAGCGGCGCCTCCCACAGGACGGTCGTACCGCCGCCCGCGTCGCCGATTCCCGGCCCGTAGGAACTCGATCCGCCCAGCGCCTCGGCCCGCCGCTGAAGGTTGCGCAGTCCGCTGCGGCGGCCGCCCGGCGGCATCCCGACGCCGTTGTCCGCGACGGTGAGCCGCACCCCGGGACTGCCGTCCGGCAGTTGTGCCGTGGCATCGACAGCCACCTCGATGCGGGAGGCCTCGGCGTGCCGGAAGGCGTTCGAAAGCGCCTCGCGCAGCGCGGCGATGAGGTTCTTGCCGGTCAGTTCGCCGACCAGGGTGTCGACCGCGCCGAGGAAGCGGTGGGCCGGTTTGAAGCCGAGCGGCACGGCAGCCATGTTGATCTCCCGGAGGACGCGGGTGCGCAGTCCCGAAGGCGCTTCGGCGGGGCCCTGTTGGAGCGCGAAGATCGCGGTACGGATCTCCTGAATGGTGACGTCGAGTTCGTCGACCGCCTGGCCGATGCCTCCCTGCACCTCGGGCACGACAGACTTGCGCTGGGCGCCCTCCAGCATCATCCCGGTGGCGAAGAGCCGCTGGATTACCAGATCGTGCAGGTCACGGGCGATGCGGTCCCGGTCTTCGTACACCGCGAGGCGTTCCCGGTCCCGCTGGGCCTCCGCCATCATCAGGGCGAGCGCGGCCTGCGAGGCGAACTGGCCGGCCAGCGTCCGTTCGACCTCGGTGAAGGGGCGCCCCCCGAGCACCCGGGGCGTGGCGAGAGCGCCAAGGACCCGGCCTCCGCTCTGGAGGGGCAGCAGCATGCTCGGCCCGTAACGCTCCGCCAGTTTGGTGATCATGCGCGGGTCGGAAGCGGCGTTCTCGACGAAGACCGCCTCACCGTCGAGCAGGGTGGAGACGACCGGACTCTCCGGTGGGACCACCATGCCGAGGGAGACCCGCGGGTTGTCGGCTGAGACCGCGACGATCTCCAGACCGCCCTCCTCGGCGGGCAGCAGCACGATGCCCGCGTCGGCGTCGGCCAGATGGCGGGCCTGTTCGGCGACCACCTCCAGGGCGTCGTCCGCGTCGCCGCCCGAGAGCAGAGCGGTGGTGACCGCGACCGAGCCGTCGATCCACCGCTCGCGCTGGCGCGCCGCTTCGTAGAGCCGGGCATTGCCGACGGCGATCCCGGCCTCCGTGGCGAGCACTCGCACCATGTGCAGGTCGTAATCGTTGAACTCGCCTCCACCACGCTTCTCGGTCAGATAGAGGTTTCCGAAGATCTCGCCCTGTACGCGGATGGGAACGCCCAGGAACGTACACATCGGGGGATGGTGCGGGGGAAGTCCGGCCGAGCGGGGATCGGCCGCGATCTCGGCGAGGCGCAGGGGTTCGGGGTGGTGTATCAGCCAGCCAAGGAGCCCCCGATGGCCATCGGGCCGGTGTCCGATCGCCCGGGCCTCCTCGTCGCTGACGCCGTACGTCACGAAGTCGGACAGGCCCCTGCCTCCCTCGTCCACCACGCCGATCGCCGCGTACCGCGCGTCGGCGAGTTCGGCCGCCGTCTGGCAGATCCGGTCGAGAGTGGAGTGCAGTTCCAGGCCTGTGCCGACCGAGCGCATCGCTTCGAGGAGCTGCGGGACGCGCGCGGTCAGCTCGGTTGACAGCCCCCGCAGACTGCGGTCGGCCCGAGCCGCCGCGTCGAGCGGATCATGCTCCCGGCGGTCCGGGCGGTGGACGTCCCTGTGGCCCGGCGATCTCTGCGGGTCTCGCGGCACTGGCATGCCTTGAGAGTAGTTAGTCCTATTTAGCGAGGAAAGTCGGGTACGCCGTGGCCTCCGTCTCGCGTTCACGTTCCAGCATGCGGCGCAGCGGCCCCTCGACGAGCGCCAGGTCCTCGTACGCGCCTCGCTGCACGGTCCTCCCCTCGTCGAGCACGATGACTTCGTCGACGGCGTCCAGACCCCGCAGCCGGTGGGTGATCAGGACGGTGGTGCGGCCTTCGGTGAGATCCAGCAGGTCCGCGGTGAGCGCGTCGGCGGTCGCCAGGTCCAAGTGCTCGGCGGGCTCGTCAAGGACGAGCACCGGGAAGTCGGCGAGCAAGGCCCTGGCCAGGGCCAGCCGCTGACGCTGGCCGCCGGAGAGCCGGGCGCCGTGTTCACCGACGAGGGTGTCGAGACCGTCGGGCAGCGCGTCCACCCAGTCCAGGAGCCGGGCCCTCGCCAGGGCGCCACGCAGTTCGTCATCGGTCGCGTCGGTGCGGGCCAGCCGCAGGTTCTCGCGTACGGAACTGTCGAACAGGTGCGCGTCCTGGGCGCAGAGCCCGACCATGCGTCGCACGTCGTCGCTGTCGAGCTGGGCCGCATCGCGTCCGCCGAGCTCGTACGTGCCCTGTTCGGCGTCGAGGAAACGCAGCAGTACCTGCGCCAGGGTGGTCTTGCCCGACCCCGACGCCCCGACCACAGCCACCCGCATACCGGGGGTGAGGCGCAGCCCGAAATCGTGCAGCGCGTTCCGCTCCTGCCCCGCGTACCGGGCGCTCAGGCCACGCACCTCCAAGGGGAACGGGGTGGCGGGCGCGGCCTGAGGCGCGTCCGGCTCCCGCACCGGGGCCGGGGCGTCAAGCATTTCGTAGACCCGCTCGGCACTGCGCCGGACGCGCTGACGGGCCTGCACGGCCAACGGCAGCCCGGTCACGGCTTCGAAGGCGGCGAGCGGGAGGAGCACCACCACGGCGAGCAGCACCCCGTCCAGGCGGCCGTCCGCGACCGCGCGCACGCCGGCCAGGGCGCCGCCCGCCACGGTGAGACCACAGACCAGCGCGGACAGTCCGCCGCCGAGCGCGGTGGAGGCAGCGCCTCGCGACGCGATCCGGGTCAGCACCGAGTCGGCGTCCTTCACGTCGGTGAGACGGCGATCGACGGCGCCGGCCACGGTCAGCTCACCGGTTCCCGTGAGCAGATCGGCCACCCGGGTGGCGAGCGCGCCGCGAGCCGGAGCGAGCTGCCGCTCGGCCCGCCGGGCCAGCGCCCCACTGACGCATGGAACCAGCACCCCCGCGACGAGGAGTCCCACCGCGAGCACGGCTCCGGCCTCGGGCAGCAGCCAGGCGGTGAATCCGGCGCTCAGGACCGATACGACGACGGCGACCCCGGCCGGGAGCGCCCAGCGCAGCCAGTAGTCCTGGAGTTCGTCCACATCCGAGACCAGACGCGAGAGCAGGTCTCCGCGGCGGGTCTCGCGCAGCCCGGCCGGTGCGATCCGCTCAAGGCGCCGGTACACCGCGACCCGCAGCTCGGCGAGCATCCGCAGAACGGCGTCGTGCGAGACAAGGCGCTCGGCGTAGCGGAACACGGCCCGCCCGATGCCGAAGGCGCGGGTCGCGGTGACGGCGACCATCAGGTAGAGCACCGGCGGCTGTTGCGCGGCACGCGAGATGAGCCAGCCGGACGTGGCCATGAGGCCGACGGCTGAACCGAGGGCCAGCGCGCCGAGGAGCAGCGCGAGCGCGATGCGACCGCGCAGTCCCCGCGCCGCACCGCGCACCCGGGCCAGCGGGTCGCGGCCGGCCGCGTCACTCGTCCCTGACGCGTCCGGGACGAAAGCATCAACGTCCGCCGGTCGCACCGGAGTTGAGGCCGGACCTGATGTTTCTCGCACGGGGACGCTCGACGGCGCCTCACCGGGCCGCAGTCCCACCACGCGGTCCGCGACGGCGAGCAGCGCGGGCCTGTGCACGACGAGCAGGACCGTGCGGCCCAACGCGAGCCTGCGCACCGCCTCGACGATGCCGGCCTCCGTCTCGCCGTCCAGCGCCGCCGTGGGCTCGTCGAGCAGCAGCACCGGCCGGTCGGCCAGAAAGGCCCGGGCCAGAGCGAGGCGCTGGCGTTGTCCGGCCGAGAGCCCCGCGCCTTGCTCGCCCAGGACGGTGGCCACGCCCTCCGGCAGCGCGGCCACGAAGTCGTAGGCACCCGCGTCGCGCAGGGCGTCGAGTACGGCCGCGTCGTCGGCGTCGGGCCGGGCCAGGCGGACGTTGTCGGCGATCGTCCCCGCGAACAGATGCGGCCGCTGCGGTACCCAGGCGACGCGCTCACGCCAGTCCTCCAAGGACAGCGTCGCGAGGTCCGTACCGGACACGAGGATCCGGCCGCCTTCCCGAGGCGCCACGAAGCCGAGCACGGCGTGGAGGAGCGTCGATTTGCCGACGCCGCTCGGCCCGGTCAGGGCCACTGTCTCGCCCGGCTCGACCACCAGGGAGGCGTCCGCGAGGGAGGGCTCCGTTCGTCCGGGATGGCGCACGGTCACGGCGTCCACCACGATACGGACCGGCCCCTCCGGCACCGTGGCACTGCCACCCTTCGACAGCGGGGTCTCCAGAACCTCGAAGATCTCCTCGGCGGCCGAAAGCCCCTCCGCCGCCGCGTGGTACTGCGCCCCGACCTGTCGCAGCGGCAGATAGGCCTCCGGAGCCAGGATCAGAATCGTCAGACCGGTGGAGAGATCGAGGTCGCCGTGGACCAGGCGCATGCCGATGCCCACCGCGACCAGCGCCACCGAGATCGTCGCGAGCAGTTCCAGGGCAAAGGACGAGATGAAGGCGATCCGCAGCGTCTTCAGGGTCGCTCTGCGGTAGTCGGAGGTGATCGTCCTGATGGACTCGGCCTGCGCCTTGGCCCGGCCGAAGACCTTGAGCGTCGGCAGCCCGGCGACCACGTCGAGGAAGTGCCCCGACAGGCGCGACAGCAGCCGCCACTGCCGGTCCATCTGCGACTGGGTCGCCCAGCCGATCAGCATCATGAACAGCGGGATGAGCGGAAGGGTGATCACGATCGTCGCGGCGGACACCCAGTCCTCGGTGACGATCCGCGCGAGCACCGCCACCGGGACGACCACAGCCAGACCCAGTTGCGGCAGATAGCGGGCGAAGTAGTCGTCGAGGGCGTCCACCCCTCGCGTGGCCAGCGCGACGAGTGAACCCGTGCGCTGTCCGCCCAGCCATTCAGGGCCAAGCCCCGCCGCGCGCTCCAGGAGCCGGCCACGCAGTTCCGATTTGACCGCGGCGCTCGCCCGGTGGGCGGCCAGCTCCGTCAGCCAGGAGACCAGACCCCTTCCGACCGCGACCGCGGCGAGGAGCAGTAGCGACGTCCTCAGCCCGGCCACGGTATGGCCGTGCTGGAACGCTCCTACGACGACATTCGCGATGAGCATCGCCTGGGCGACGATCAACCCGGCACCGACCAGGCCGAGCACCACCACGGCGGCGAGGAAAAAGCGCGTGGCGCGGGCGTACCGGAGCAGACGCGGGTCGATGGGTTTCACGTGAAACATCCCCCAACGGGAAGGGTTCAGAGTCGGCCCGGAGGGCGTGTTTCACGTGAAACACGCCCCACCGAACCGGGGGACCGCAGAGGTTAGTGCGTTTCGGCGATGTTCTTGGTGCCGATCCGCTTACGGAAGACCCAGTACGTCCAGCCCTGGTAGAGCAGTACGAGCGGAGTCGCGACCCCGGCGCACCACGTCATGATCTTCAAGGTGTACGGACTGGACGAGGCATTGGAGACCGTGAGGTTCCATGCGCCGTTCAGCGAGGACGGCATGACGTTCGGGAAGAGTGCCAGGAAGAGCATCGTCACCGAGGCGGCGATCGTGATGCCCGACAGCGCGAACGACCAGCCCTCGCGCCCGGCCTTGATGGCTACGATCGCCCCGACCAGCGCGAGCACAGCCACGACCATCGCGACCAGGCTCTTGGTGTCACCACGCGAGACCTGGGTCCAGACCAGGAAACCGAGCGCGAGCACGGCCGCCACCAGACCCAGCTTGAGCGCCAGCGCCCGAGCCCGTTCGCGGATGCCGCCCAGCGTCTTGAGCGAGGCGAACACCGCGCCGTGGAAGGTGAACAGGGAAAGCGTGACCAGCCCGCCAAGGAGAGCGAACGGATTGAGCAGATCCCAGAAGCCGCCGACGTACTCCATGTGCGCGTCGATCTTGACCCCTCGCACGATATTGGCGAAGGCCACGCCCCAGAGGAACGCGGGGACGAGCGAGGTCCAGAAAATGGCCTGCTCCCAGTTGCGCTGCCACGACTCCTCGGGTCGCTTGGCGCGGTACTCGAAGGCGACACCCCGGACGATCAAGCAGACCAGGATGATCAGCAGCGGCAGGTAGAAGCCGGAGAAGAGCGTCGCGTACCACTCGGGGAAGGCGGCGAACGTCGCGCCGCCGGCCGTGAGCAGCCACACCTCGTTGCCGTCCCACACGGGCCCGATGGTGTTGATCAGGACGCGCTTCTCGGTGCGGTCCCGGGCCAGCAGCTTCGTCAGGATGCCGATCCCGAAGTCGAATCCCTCCAGGAAGAAGTAGCCGGTCCACAGGACGGCGATGAGTACGAACCAGACGTCGTGGAGTTCCATGCCTCGATCTCCTCAGCCTCAGTACGAGAAGGCCATCGGCCGGTCGGGGTCGCGGTCGTCCCCGCCGATCTTGGTGGGCGGGTTGAGGTCGTCCTCGGTGAGTTCGGGCGGTCCGGCCTTGACGTACTTGACGAGCAGCTTGACCTCGACCACCGCGAGCACGGCGTAAAGGAGCGTGAAGACGATCATCGAGGTGAGCACTTCGCCCTGCGAGACGCTGGGGGAGACCGCGTCCCGGGTGCGCAGCACGCCGTACACGACCCAGGGCTGGCGACCCATCTCGGTGAAGATCCAGCCCCACGAGTTGGCGATCAGCGGGAAGCCGAGCGTCCAGACCGCGGCGAACCAGTACCACTTGGTCAAACGGGCGCCGAGTGCCTTGCTCTTGAAGAGCACCAGATGCGGCACCTCGTCCTCACCGGTCCTCATCGCCGGGGCCAGCATGAACTTCTTGCGGGTCAGCCAGAGCCCGACGAGTCCGATGGCGAAGGACGTCATGCCGAAGCCGATCATCCAGCGGAAGCCCCAGAAGGTGACCGGGATGTTGGGCCGGTAGTCGCCGGGCCCGAACTTCTGCTGCTCGGCCTTGTTCACGTCGTTGATGCCCGGCACGTAGGACGAGAAGTTGTTGTCGGCGAGGAAGGACAGGACTCCCGGCACCGATATCTCGACGTCGTTGTGGCCCTTGGCCACGTCACCGACGGCGAAGATCGAGAACGGCGCGGGCTGCTCGCCGTCCCACAGGGCCTCGGCGGCGGCCATCTTCATGGGCTGCTGCTTGAACATGACCTTGCCGAGCGAGTCACCGCTGACGGCCGTGAGCAGTCCCCCGATCACCAGCGTGATCAGGCCGAGCCGGAGCGAGGTGCGCATCACGGGGATGTGCTTCTTGCGGCGCAGATGGATGGCGGCCACGCCGACCATGAAGGCGCCACCGGTGAGGAACGCGGCGGTCAGTGTGTGGAAGGCGACGACCAGGGTGGTGTCCTGGGTCAGGACCTTCCAGAAGTCGGTGAGCTCCGCGCGGCCGGTGGCCTTGTTGAGCTTGAAGCCGACCGGGTGCTGCATCCAGGAGTTGGCCGCAAGGATGAAGTAGGCGGACAGGATGGTGCCGAGGGAGATCATCCAGATGCAGGCGCAGTGGATCTTCTTCGGCAGCTTGTCCCAGCCGAAGATCCACAGCCCGATGAAAGTGGACTCGAAGAAGAAGGCGATGAGCGCTTCGAAGGCGAGCGGCGCACCGAAGATGTCGCCGACGAACCGCGAGTAGTCGGACCAGTTCATGCCGAACTGGAATTCCTGGACGATGCCCGTGACCACACCCATCGCGATGTTGATCAGGAAGAGCTTGCCCCAGAACTTGGTCGCCTTGAGGTACTTCTCCTTGCCGGTCCGTACCCAGGCGGTCTCCAGGCCGGCCACGAGGGCGGCGAGAGAGATCGTCAAGGGAACGAAGAGGAAGTGGTAGACGGTGGTGATGCCGAACTGCCATCGCGCCAGAGTCTCCGGCGCCAGAGCCAGGTCCACGTCGGCACTCTCCTTACATCGCCGTGGTCACAGCCGCAGGCTTGCCCCTTTAATCCGCCCGATCATGGGAGGAAGCGGGGCGCTTGTGAACGCGTTCACATTCACAAGCATTATGTCGTACTGGCTGTCGACCGTTCCAGGGGGGGTCCCCTCAGAGAGTCCAGGGGCCCACTCCGGAAGCCCAGGGGTCTCCTGCGGAGGCCCGAGGCCGGGCGCCCTTCGGAAGCCCAAGGCCGGGTGCCCTTCGGAAGAAGGCGGGCGTGGACACCCCCTTCCCAAGGACTTCAACATCTTGTTGAATTCGGCGCCATGGAGAACCAGCTGCGCATACGCATCTCATGGCCCGCGGGCAGCCTCACCGCGACGCTCGAGAAAACCCCCACCAGCACGGCGCTGGCAGGGGCCCTTCCGATCACGTCCACCGCCCACACCTGGGGCGAGGAGGTCTATTTCGACACCCCCGTCTCCCCGGCCAGAGAGGCGGGCGCGCGGCAGGTGGTGGAGCCGGGCACGGTGGCGTTCTGGACGGACGGCGACGCACTCGCGCTGGCGTACGGGCCCACCCCCATCTCGCGCGGTGACGAATGCCGGCTCGCGAGCCCGTGCAACGTACTCGGCCGGATCGACGGCGACCCCCGGCTGCTCGCCACCGTCCGCTCCGGCGACCCGATCCGGGTCGACGCCCTCTGAGAGACCCGAGGGGCCGCCCGGTAACGCGTCAGGCCTGCTTGCGGAAGCCTTCGGCGACCTTGAGGAAGAGGTCGTTGGCCTCGGTCTCGCCGATCGTTACGCGTACGCCCTCGCCCGCGAACGGCCGCACCACGACGCCCGCCGCCTCGCAGGTCGCGGCGAAGTCCATGGTGCGCTCCCCCAGGCGCAGCCAGACGAAGTTCGCCTGCGTCTCGGGCACCGTCCAGCCCTGCTGCACCAGGCCCTCGTACACCCGGTCCCGCTCGCACACCAACGAGCCGACGCGACCCATCAGTTCGTCCTCGGCCCGCAGGGAGGCGACCGCCGCGTCCTGGGCGAGCTGGCTGACGCCGAAGGGCACGGCCGTCTTGCGCAGCGCGGCGGCGACCGGCTCGTGGGCCACCGCGAAACCGACCCGTAGGCCGGCGAGCCCGTACGCCTTGGAGAAGGTGCGCAGGACGGCCACGTTCGGGCGGTCCCGGTAGATCTCGAGGCCGTCCGGCACCTCGGTGTCGCGGATGAACTCCCGGTAGGCCTCGTCGAGGACCACGAGGACGTCGGAGGGCACCCGGTCGAGGAACCGTTCCAGCCCGGCCCGGCGCACCACGGTGCCGGTCGGGTTGTTCGGGTTGCAGACGAAGATCAGCCGGGTCCGGTCGGTGACCGCGTCCGCCATCGCGTCGAGGTCGTGCACGTCGCCCGGGGTCAGCGGCACCCGCACGGACGTCGCTCCACTGATCTGCGTGATGATCGGGTAGGCCTCGAAGGAGCGCCAGGCGTACATGACCTCGTCGCCGGGGCCCGACGTGGACTGGATCAGCGACTGGGCCACCCCCACCGAACCCGTGCCGGTGGCCAAGTGCGCGTGCGGGACCCCGAAGCGCTCCGCCAGCTCGTCCATCAGCGCGGTGCACGCCATGTCGGGGTAGCGGTTGAAGTTCCCGGCGGCCGCGAGGGCGCTCTCCATCACACCGGGCAGCGGCGGGTAGGGGTTCTCGTTCGAGGACAGCTTGTAGGCGACCGGCCCCTCGGACGCCGCGGCGGGCTTGCCCGGCTTGTAGGTGGGGATGCCGTCCAGCTCGGCGCGCAGCTTGGGGCTCGTCTCGCTCACCGCAGGTCCTCCTCGACCGTCGCGTACAGATGCTGTGCACGCCGCCGCGGACAGCTCCGTACACATCCAATGCTTCTCACCTTATGAGGATTCGGGCCGCCTGCGAATAGCGGACGGGAACCGGTTCCGGGCGGGCGCACAGGCCGGGGGGAGCGCTCCTGCGTCTGCCGCACGCCGGTGGCACGCGCCGTGGCGCGCATCACCCGTGAAGGTGAGTTGAGACCTCTTCGATACATCGGACAGTTGGCAGCCGCCCACGGGTCGATGAGGGCCACCAGGACACAGAATCGCCCAACTCCCTTGCATAGCAAGGTCATTGACGGTTTTCGATCATGCAGAAACGTGCCTGTCAACGCGTGCATATGCACCCGGGCCAACCACCCGTCATCGCCCTACTATCGGCTCGCCATGACAGCAGCAGGGAAGCACCAGGTGAGCCGGTCGACCGGTCGCCGGCTGGGGCGGGCGGGCATTCGGGACGTGGCCGCCGCAGCCGGTGTCTCCATCACGACCGTCTCCGACGCGCTCAACGGCAAGGGCCGGCTCCCCGACGCCACCCGCCGCCACGTCCGCGAGGTCGCAGACCGGCTGGGCTACCGCCCATCCGCAGCGGCCCGCACGCTCCGTACCGGCAAGTCCGGCCTCATCGGCCTGACCGTGACGACCTACGGGGATGAACCTTTCACCTTCACCGAATTCGCCTACTTCGCCGAAATGGCGAGAGCCGCCACCTCCGCCGCGCTGGCCCGCGGCTACGCCCTCGTCATCCTTCCCGCCACCTCACGCCGCAGCCCGGCGGACGTCTGGTCGAACGTCGCCCTCGACGGCACCGTCGTCATCGACCCCTCCGACCAGGACCCCGTGGTCACCGAACTCGTACGCCAGGGCCTTCCCGTCGTCTCCGACGGCCGCCCGGCGGGCACCCTGCCCGTCACGGCCTGGGTGGACAACGACCACGAGGCCGCCGTACTCGACCTGCTCGACCACCTCGCCGCCGCCGGCGCCCGCCGCATCGGTCTCCTCACCGGCACCACCACCGACACCTACACCCGGTTGTCCACCGAGGCCTATCTGACCTGGTGCGGACGGGTCGGCCAGGATCCGGTGTACGAGTCCTATCCGGCCCACGACCCCTGTGCGGGCGCCGTCGCAGCCGACCGGCTGCTCGCCCGCCCGGACCGGCCGGACGCCGTCTACGGACTCTTCGACCCCAACGGCACCGACCTGCTCGCGGCCGCACGGCGCTACGGCCTGCGCGTACCGGAGGACCTGCTCCTCGTGTGCTGCAGCGAATCCACCGTGTACGCCAGCACCGAACCGCCCATCACCACCCTCTCGCTCAAGCCCAGGCGCATCGGCACGGCCGTCGTCCAGCTCCTGATCGACGCGATCGAAGGAATCGACAACGGTCATCCGATCGAGCAGGTGATACCGACCGAACTGATCGTGCGGACCTCCTCCCAGCGCCGTCCGCCGCGCACCACGGTCAGCCCGCCCCGCTCCCCGGCGAAGGGCCAGCCCGGCCAGCAGGGCCAGTCGGGTCAACCCGGACAGAACTGACCGGCCGTCCGGCCGGGTGCCGACCCCCGGCCGGACGGCGCGGCATCAGCAGTCCTGGGAACGGCAGGAATCAGCCTGTCTCGGACCGCCACATTAAGGGCATAACCACCCGCGAACCCCGCTCGCACCCGGATTGACCACCCCTGGTGCGTCACACAGCATGAGGCGCATTCCTATGATGGGCGCACGACACCACGGATCCCCGCCCGACCTGGCGGCTCCCACGGTGTACGGCGGCGCGACGGTGGTGGAGGGGTCGATGACTCAGGGGGCCGGTCAGGGACCCGTGCGGACGGAGACGTTGCGTGACTTCCGGGTGCCGCCGTACGCGCAACAGGCCCCCGTGCCACCACCGGAGGAACCGCCCGCGCTTCCGGAGCCGATGACGCCGGAGCTCCGTGCGGAGCGGGCGGCCCCGGAGTTCCCCCAGGGGCCGGCCGCCCCGGAAGCACGCCACGAGCCGGCCGGTGCGGGTTTCCAGCGGGGCGCGGCGGGTCCGGGTTTTCAGCAGGGTGCGGCGGATCCGGAAGCGCGCGACCAGCTGATGGCCTCCGAGCCCCACTTCGGGCCGGTGGCCCCGGAAGCGAACCACGAGTCGGCGGCTCCGGAGTTCCAGCAGGAGCCCCCGGCAGCCCACCCACAGGCCTCCGCGCCCCTCACGCCTCCGCCGGCGCCCGGCACGGCCACCTCTTGCGGTGACGAGGCGCCCGAGGGCTACACGCCGACCGCACGCGACCTGCCGGTGATCACTCGGGGGGACACCCTCCAGGTGCCGCTGGCCGAGCCCGCCCCCGCGTCGGCGCCCAGCGGACCCGGCCCGCTGTACGTCGTCGGCGACGTCCACGGCTACCTGGACGAACTCATGGCCGCCCTGCGCGAGCAGGGTCTCATCGACGAGTCGGGCAGCTGGGCCGCCGGCACCGCGCGCCTGTGGTTCCTCGGTGACTTCACCGACCGGGGCCCCGACGGCATCGGCGTCATCGACCTGGTCATGCGGCTCTCGGCCGAGGCCGCGGCCGCCGGCGGTTACTGCAAGGCCCTCATGGGCAACCACGAGCTGCTGCTCATCGGCGCCAAACGGTTCGCCGACACCCCGGTCAACTCCGGCGCGGGCACGGCCACCTTCCAGGCCGCGTGGTTGCTCAACGGCGGCCAGAAGGCCGACATGGACCGGCTCCAGGACGTCCACCTTCAGTGGATGTCCCGTCTCGACGCGATCGAGCAGGAGGACGACCACCTGCTCATGCACTCCGACACGACCGCCTATCTGGAGTACGGCGACTCCATCGAGGCGGTCAACGACACCGTCCACGCGATCTTGACCCGTAACGACGCCGACGAGTGCTGGGACCTGTTCCGCAAGCTCACCAAGCGGTTCGCGTTCCGCGACGGCGCCGGCCCCCAGGCCGCGCGTGAGCTGCTCGCGGCCTATGGCGGCCGGCGCGTGGTGCACGGCCACAGCCCGATCCCGTATCTGCTGGGCGAGGTCGGCACCGAGGACGGCGAAGAGGACTCGCGCCCGGTGGTCGAGGGTCCGCACCTGTACGCCGACGGACTCGCCCTCGCGATGGACGGCGGCGTGACCATGGCCGGAAAGCTGCTGGTCCAGCAACTCCCGCTGGGTGACTGAGGCATGACGCAGGGGTGACCGGGAAGGCGTTCCGCAAAGCGCCGGGTATGCCATTTCCGGAAACACCCTGTCACCTCATGCCGTAGCGGCTCTACCATCGGGTTATCCGCAGCAGGCTCTCCTCCGTTTCCGCCCAACTGCCCGTGCACCAGGCGGGCTTCCCGGCCCTACGGAGCATCGGGGGATGCACATGAACAGCGCTCCGCACCTGCTTCCCGAGGACCGCCAGGAGTTCGAGCGGATCCTCGACGAGGCGCTGCGCACCGCGCACGAACGGCCCGAGCTGTCCAGCATCGGCGAGCGTCTGAACGCGGTGCAGCTGCGCACCATGGTGCTCGCGGCCGGATCCTTCATCACCGAGCGCGCCGCGCCCGAGTACGAGAACTATGTCGAGGCGCGCGCGGCGCTGCGGCCCCCGGGCACCACGCCGGACACCGCCCTTGTGACCTCCGACGGCACCTCACTCGAACCCTCGGGCGCGGGCGTCGGCGCCGTCGTCACCGTGCTGGCCCCGGTGCTCGCCGGAACGGCCGCGGTGATATTCCTGCTGGTCGGCTACATCCTGAAGATGCTCAACCCGGTCCCGGCCTTCGCGGACACCATGCTGACGGCCGGCTGGTTCTTCGGCGCGCTGACCGCCGCGGCGATCCTCGCCGCCGCCGTCGGGCTGCTGATCACCGCGGTGCGCAACGGCGCGACGCAGGTGGTGGCGGTCGACGAGGCGAGCGAGGCGGACGCGCCCGACGAGCGCACCCAGGAACTCTCCCGCGCCCGCGAGGCCTGGCGGCACGCCCTCCTGGAACGCGGGATCTACCCGTTCCTGCGGGACGCGCTCGCCGACCCGAGCGTCGACCCCGGCGCCCCGGCGCCCCGCCGCCCGAACGGCCGGATCCCGTCCCTCGGCTACGACCGCCCCGGCTTCGGCAGCCCCGACGAGGGCGCCTCCCCCGCCAGCCACCCCAGCTTCACCAGCCCCGACTTCACCAGCCCTGACTTCGGCGGCCCGGAACACCAGCCGGACTGACCGGGACCGGGGAGCAGGCATTCCGGGGGCCTGCCGACCCCGAGCGACCAGCGTGCCGCTGCTCCGGGGGGCCCGGACCCCCCAAGCAGCGCGAACGCCCCACGCCTCAGTCGGCGATCGGCAGATAAACCCGGTTCCCCGCGTCCGCGAACTCCTTGGACTTCTCCGCCATCCCGGCCTCGATCTCCTGCGACTTCAGGTCGCCGCCGTGCTCACGCCTGATGTCCTGCGAGATCTTCATCGAGCAGAACTTCGGACCGCACATCGAGCAGAAGTGCGCGGTCTTGGCCGGCTCGGCGGGCAGCGTCTCGTCGTGGAACTCCCGGGCGGTGACCGGGTCGAGGGCCAGATTGAACTGGTCCTCCCAGCGGAACTCGAACCGGGCGTCCGAGAGCGCGTCGTCCCACTCCTGGGCGCCCGGGTGCCCCTTGGCCAGGTCCGCCGCGTGCGCGGCGATCTTGTACGTGATGACGCCGGTCTTCACGTCGTCACGATTGGGCAGACCAAGGTGCTCCTTGGGCGTGACGTAGCAGAGCATCGCGGTGCCCCACCAGGCGATCATCGCCGCGCCGATACCGGAGGTGATGTGGTCGTAGGCGGGCGCCACATCGGTGGTCAGCGGCCCCAGGGTGTAGAACGGGGCCTCTTCGCAGATCTCCTGCTGGAGGTCGATGTTCTCCTTGATCTTGTGCATCGGGACGTGCCCCGGGCCCTCGATCATCGTCTGTACGTTGTGACGCTTGGCGATCGTGTTGAGTTCCCCGAGCGTGCGGAGCTCCGCGAACTGCGCCTCGTCGTTGGCGTCCGCGATGGAGCCCGGCCGCAGGCCGTCACCCAGCGAGTACGTCACGTCGTACGAGGCGAGGATGTCGCACAGCTCCTCGAAGTTCTCGTACAGGAACGACTCCTTGTGGTGCGCCAGGCACCAGGCCGCCATGATCGACCCGCCGCGCGAGACGATGCCGGTCTTGCGGCGGGCGGTCAGCGGAACGTAGCGCAGCAGCACGCCCGCGTGGACCGTCATGTAGTCGACGCCCTGCTCGGCCTGCTCGATGACCGTGTCCTTGTAGATCTCCCAGGTCAGGTCCTCGGCACGGCCGTCGACCTTCTCCAGCGCCTGGTACAGCGGCACCGTGCCGATGGGCACGGGCGAGTTGCGCAGCACCCACTCGCGAGTGGTGTGGATGTTGCGGCCCGTGGAGAGGTCCATGACCGTGTCCGCGCCCCATTGCGTGGCCCAGGTCATCTTGTCGACCTCTTCCTCAATGGAGGAGGTGACCGCGGAGTTCCCGATGTTGGCGTTGACTTTCACCAGGAACCGCTTGCCGATGATCATCGGCTCGATCTCGGGGTGGTTGATGTTCGCGGGCAGCACGGCACGGCCCGCCGCGATCTCCTCGCGTACGACCTCGGGGGAGACGTTCTCGCGGATCGCGACGTACTCCATCTCCGGGGTGATCTCGCCGCGCCGGGCGTATGCGAGCTGGCTAACGGCCTGGCCGCCACGGCCGCGACGGGGCTGGCGCGGACGCCCGGGGAAGACCGCGTCGAGGTTCTTCAGGCCCCCGCGCGGCGAGGTGTGCTTGATGCCGTCGTCCTCGGGACGGACCGGGCGCCCCGCGTACTCCTCGGTGTCGCCACGCCCGATGATCCAGTTCTCCCGGAGCGGGGCGAGGCCTCGGCGGACGTCGGTCTCGACGCCCGGATCGGTGTACGGACCGGACGTGTCGTACAGCGTCACGGCCTTGCCGTTGGTGAGGTGCACCTGGCGGACCGGCACCTTGAGGTCGGGGCGCGACCCCTCGATGTACCCCTTGTGCCAGCCGATGGACTTCCCGCTTTCCTCAGTGCTGGAGGCAGGCGTGCGTGCGTCCTGAACGGTCATGAGACCTACTCCCTACGCCGGCATTACCCGGTAACAGGTTCGGCGGTCGGCGCAGCCTCTTCCGTACGGTTCGTACGGCTTTCAGCGCCCTCTCAGCCCGGTGCTCCGAGCTCCCGCGTGTGCAAAGGTGTCACCACGCTAGCGCCCGCACTGGCGCGCTGAACAGAGGGCCCCCTCCGTTCTTGCGATGATCGGGCGGTGACCCCACCAGAACCGCACCCTCCGCATCCCCCCGGCGGACCCGGCCAAGGACACGGCCACACGCACGGCCACACGCACGGCCACTCACACGGCCACGGGCCCGCGGCACCCGTCTCCAAGCACCTTCGCAAGGTCATCGCCGCCGTCCTGATCCCCTTCTCCGCAGCGGTACTTGTGGGGCTCGTGGTGCTCTGGCCCGGTGGCGCCCCACCGCACCAGCGCACCGGGGTCGGCTTCGACCGCCAGACCCAGCAGGCCAAGGTCCTCACGGTGGACAAAGTGGACTGCGCGTCGGTCCACGCGGGTCAGGCCCCGTCGAACGGTGACACCTCCACCGCCGAGAGCGGGCAGGCGAGGAACGCCCCGCGCCAACCGTGCGGCAAGGCCACCGTCGAGGTCACCTCCGGCAAGGAGAAGGGCCGCACCTTCACCGAGATCGTCCAGCCCGACTCGCCGCGCCAACTGCACGCCGGTCAAAGCGTGATCGTCTCGTACGCCCCCGACGCCCCCCACGACCTCCAGTACTCGGTGACCGATGTGAACCGGCGCCTCCCGATGGCGCTGCTCGGGGGGATCTTCGCGCTCGCGGTCGTGGTCGTCGGCCGGCTGCGCGGGGTGATGGCGCTGATCGCCCTGGTGGTCTCGTTCGCCGTGCTGACCTTTTTCATCCTTCCGGCGGTGTTGCAGGGTTCCAATCCGCTGCTTGTGGCGGTGGTCGGGGCGAGCGCCATCATGCTGATCGCGCTCTACATGTGCCACGGCCTGTCCGCGCGCACCTCGGTCGCCGTACTCGGCACCCTCGTCTCGCTGATGCTCATCGGGCTGCTCGGCTCGCTCTTCATCGGCTGGGCCGCGCTCACCGGCAACACCGACGACAACACCGGCCTCATCCATGGCCTTTACCCGGGTATAGACATGTCCGGCCTGCTGCTCGCGGGCGTCATCATCGGCTCGCTCGGCGTGCTGGACGATGTGACGGTCACCCAGACCTCGGCGGTGTGGGAGCTGCACGAGGCGAATCCGACGATGGGCCCGCGCGGCCTGTACCGGGCGGGCATCCGGATCGGCCGCGACCACATCGCCTCAGTGGTCAACACCCTGGTGCTCGCCTACGCGGGCGCCGCGCTGCCCCTGTTGCTGCTGTTCTCGATCGCGCAGAGCAGCGTGGGCACGGTGGCCAACAGCGAGCTGGTGGCCGAGGAAGTCGTCCGCACGCTCGTCGGGTCGATCGGGCTGGTCGCTTCGGTGCCGCTGACCACCGCGCTGGCCGCGCTGGTCGTCTCCGCGGACCGGCCCGCCCCCGGCGGCCGCGCGTCGCCCCGGCCGGCCGTGAGACGCGGCGCGGGCGGTCATCGCCGCAGGAAGTAGGGGGTCAGCCCGCGTTCTCCTCCGCCAGGATGCGCCCGAGCGCGTCCTCCAGGTGGCCGTCGAACTCCCCGAGCGCCCACTCCTGTCCCAGGGGTACGAGCTTGTCGGTACGGTCCAGGAAGGCCACCAGGGGCGCGACGCCGGCCCGGAAGAGGGCGCGGTCGGCGCCCACTTGGAGCTTGATGTGGACATCGCACAGCTCATCGGGCTCGCTGGGCTCGATCCGTACGTCGCCGTCCCCGGCCGGTTCGTTGATCCCGTCGAGCAGCAGTTCCCGCCCGAAGGTCCAGGTGACAGGCGCGTCTCCGGGGAGATGGAAGGTCATGCGCACGGCATAGGGGTCCGTCGCCTCGTACGTCAGCTCCACCGGGATCCGGAAGGCAAGCTCCTCGGAGACGAGGAACTTCATCATCACTTCTGCCTGAACCGACTCATGCATCGTCATGTACCCCGCTTTTGGCTGAAATCGGCCAGGAATGAACCCTCAGGGCCTTGGTGACGCCATCGTGCTGTACGCGTCGGCAGATCACAAGGAGTGAGTTTTCAGATACCGATAGAGAACATGAGCGAACGGTGCGGCGCGCCCCCCTCACCGCGCAGGCGTTCGACGACAGGCAGGGGCCGTTCCGCCTGGTGAAGGGGACGGAAAAGGCCAAGGTCTCGGCGCCGGAACCTGTCGTCAGGGGGATCGCGGCGCATACGGCGCTGAGGGCGTGCTCCAGGCGTTCGACGAGGAGACTCTTACGCTGCGTGATCGCGACGGGTTCCGTCAGGGGCCTGGCGATTCCATATGGTGCAGGGCTTGATCGCTTCGATCGGGGCCGGTCGAGGTGGTCCTCGCGGGCCTGGTCGTCGGGCCGGCCGCGTAGGCGCTGCCCGAACGCTTGGGCGTGCCCGGTCGCCGGGAAGTGGGTTCACTCCTCGACGGCGGGCGCGGTGGGAGTGTCGGCAACCCGGCGATCGCGATCTCACCCTCGCGGTGGACAGCGATGTAGACGGGCACCCCCGAGGGAATCCCGCCAACGGTCCAGAGAGTCAGTGATCTTGCTGCGCCTTCCGCGGCGCGCCGTGGTGGGCCGGCCGCTCGGCCGCCGCACCACAGCTCACCTTCAGGCGTGCTGCCGGGCGCCACGCCCGCCCGCATGGGACGCCGGGCGGAACTTCAGTTCCGCCCGGGTTCCGCTACCAGCCGCCGCGCGAGGAGGACGAGGAGGACAGGAACCTGCGCACCACGTAGATCAGACCACCCACCAGAGCCACGAAGACCAGGACCTTGAAGAGCAGTCCGAACAGGAAGCCGACCACGCTCGCGATCAGGCCGCCGAACACGACCAGGGCGATGACGGGCACGGCGACCCACTTCACCCACCAGGGCATCCCCGCGAATATCTCCCGTGCGGCCATCGTCCTTACCTCTTTCTGTTAGTTTCTGTCAGTTTTCTGCCAGTTCACGCATTCCGTGCCTTCGACACTCTCGATGCTAGGGGCGACCGGGTACCCAGCGGGGCGGTCGCAGCCCTTGAACTCCCCTGACCGGACCCTTAGGGAGAGTCAGGGGCGACCCTCAGCTCTCCGGCGGAGAGAAGACGACCAGAACCCTCAGATCCTCGGTGATGTGGTGGAACTTGTGGGCCACTCCGGCGGGCACATAGACCACGCTGCCGCGCGAGACCTGCGTCGTCTCCAGGCCCACGGTGATCGAGGCGCGGCCGCTGGCCACGAAGTAGATCTCGTCCTGGGCATGCGGGGACTGCGAGTCGTGTGCGCCGGCATCGAGCGCGTACAGCCCCGCCGACATGTTCCGCTCCCGCAGGAACTGCAGATACGCACCGTCGTTGGCGGCCCGTTCCGCCTCCAACTCGTCGAGCCGGAAATCTTTCATCGCCGTCCGCCCCTGCACTCGTGCCGATCGTGTCTGCCACGATCGGGCCCATGAAGAATTTTGTAGTCAAAACGATCGCCAACGCGGGCGCGCTGGCAGTGGCCGTCTGGCTGATGAAGAACATCACCCTGACCGGCGACAACACCGGGAAGAAGGCCTTGACGCTGATTCTGGTCGCGCTGGTCTTCGGCGTGGTGAACTTCGTCGTCAAGCCGGTGGTGAAGCTGCTGTCCTTCCCGTTGTTCATCCTCACCCTCGGCCTGATCACCCTGGTGATCAACGCGTTGATGCTGCTCCTGACGTCGTGGCTGGCCGACAAACTGCATCTCAGCTTCCACGTCGAGGGCTTCTGGACCGCACTGCTCGGCGCCCTGATCATCTCGATCGTCTCGTGGGCGCTGCACCTCGCCCTTCCCGACGACAAGGACTGAGCGGTACCCCCCATTCGTCTCGGTGCGCGCGCCGACCGTCGGCGCGTACCGTGACGGTGCTCGGCGAGCACGATGGTGGAACGTCCCACACGGCACGGCGGTTCCAGAGGGAGTGTGTGGCATGACAGGTGACGGCACGCGGTCCGTTCGCGCCGGTCTTCCCGACCCGGTCGCCTACGAGCCCACCCTTCCGGGCCCGGTGTTCGCCGCCCACTTCCACCTGCCCGGCGAGGCGTCCGGGCCGTACACCTACGGCCGTGACACCAACCCGACGTGGACCCATCTGGAGCGGGCCATCGCCGAACTCGAGTCGCCCGACGAGAGCGCGGAGGCAATCGTCTTCGCGTCCGGGATGGCGGCGGTGTCGGCCGTCCTGCTCTCCCAGGCGCGCTCCGGCGACACGGTGGTCCTGCCCGAGGACGGCTACCAGGCCCTGGCCCTGATCCGTGAGCAACTGGAGGCCTACGGCATCGAGGTGCGCACGGCACCGACTGCGGGCGACGCTCAACTGGCCCACCTGGCCGGCGCGAAGCTGCTGTGGATCGAGACACCGTCCAATCCGGGTCTCGACGTGTGCGACGTACGCCGCCTCGCGCGGGCGGCGCATGAGGCCGGCTCCCTGGTGGCAGTCGACAACACCCTGGCCACTCCGCTCGGGCAGCGCCCCCTCGGCCTCGGCGCGGACTTCGCGGTCGCCAGCGGCACGAAGGGGCTGACCGGGCACGGCGATCTTCTGCTCGGCTATGTGGTGTGCCGCGCCCCGGAGCTCGCCGCGCGTGTACGCAAGTGGCGCAAGGTCGTCGGGGCGATCCCAGGGCCGATGGAGGCGTGGCTGGCCCACCGCTCGCTGGCGACCCTTCACCTGCGGGCCGACCGGCAGGCCGAGAACGCCCTGGCCCTCGCCCAGGCGCTGGCCGGGCGCGACGAGGTCACGCACCTGCGCTACCCGGGCCTGCCGTCGGACCCCGCCCACCGGCTGGCCTCGGCGCAGATGCGGCGCTTCGGCTGCGTGGTGTCCTTCGACCTTCCCGACCGCGCCTTCGCCGAACGCTTCCTGGAGGCACTGCGCCTGGTCGACGACGCCACCAGCTTCGGCAGCGTGCGCTCCACCGCCGAACGGCGCGGCCGCTGGGGTGGTGACGCGGTGGGGGAGGGGTTCATCCGGTTCTCCGTCGGCGCGGAGGACGCACCGGATCTGATCGCCGACGTGGAGCGCGCGCTGGACGAGGCAGGTTCGGCCTGCGGCGGCTTCCGCTGAGGGAGCGCTTTCCGCTCGTCGGGCGCCGCCTGCGCTTACCCGCTTCGCGGCGGGGCACGCCGGGAGAGTTTCGCCGGGGCCCCTTCGGGCCACATTCCTCCCATGACCGTACGTCCAGTGGTCAAGCGCACCGCACGAGCCGTTCTGCTCGACGGCGACGACCTGATTCTGATCAAGCGCACCAAGCCCGGCATGGATCCCTACTGGCTCACGCCCGGCGGCGGGGTCGAGCCCGAGGACTCCACCGTCGTCGAGGCCCTTCACCGCGAGGTGCACGAGGAGCTGGGCGCCAAGATCACCGATGTGGTGCCCTGCTTCGTCGACACCGTCGAGCACATCGGCGCCGACGGGGGCTCGACGGGAGTGAAGGTCCAGCACTTCTTCGTCTGCCACCTCGACTCCATGGACCCTTCGTTGCGCCACGGCCCCGAGATCGAGGACCCCTGCGGGGAGTACGAGATCGTCCGGATCCCGTTCACCCGGGTGGGGATCGCCTCCGTACACCTCGTGCCGCTGTCGCTCAGGCACTATCTGGACGGCAACATTGAGGGAGTGCGGGCCATGCACGCACCCGACCTGGGCTAGCTCCCGCTCTCGAGCTCTCTCCGGACCAGCGCGTAGGCCTCCCGCAGGTCGTCGCCCGTGTACGTATGGGTGGCGAGCCCGGCGAGATGGTGGTCGGCGTTCACCGCGACCGACACGGGCACTGCGGCGAAGAGATCCACGTCGGACATGGAGTCCCCGTACGCCACACAGCTTGCGGGGTCCACTCCGAACTGGGCACACAGCCGCTTCATGACGGTGACCTTGGCCGCCGGGCTGAGGATGCCGGCCGGGTCCACGGGCCGCGTGAAGGGCACGTCCGGGAAGAGTGAACCGTGCGTGGCGTGGGCGCCCCAGCCGAGCAGCCGCTCCACGAAGAAGGACGGGGAGAGCGAAATGACGGCGCAGTAGTCGCCGCGTTCCCGGATCTCCCGCCAGACGTCCTGGATCCCGGTGAGCCATGGGGCGTTCTCGAAGGCGCTCGTCACCTGCACATCGGTGAGCCCTGACCACAGGGCGTGCACACGCACCCCGTACTCGGGCGGTCCGATCATCCCGGTGACCAGCTCCCGCTCCAGCTCTCCGATCTCATGGAGGAGTCCAAGCTGCCGGGATATCTCGATGGGCGCGGCGGAGCCCCGGATGAGCGTGCCGTCGAGATCGAAGAGGTGAAGTCTCGCCATGTACGCCGAGGCTAGTAGGTCGGGTTACTCCCCCGGCCGGACGCCCTGACCAGTCGCTCGGCGCCATCCTGTTTCACGTGAAACAACCACGATGAACCACACGCAGCCTCACGCGCCGCCCGCCGTTTCACGTGAAACATCTCCGTCGGCGGGTGCGCCGGGTCTGCCTGGTGGTCCATGTCGCCGCCTCGGCATGCTGGCTGGGCCTGGCCGTCGGCCTGCTCGGGCTCGGCCTGTCCGCCTTCTTGCTCCGCCTGGAGATCAACAACGCCGTCACCGCCGGCGTCCCCGACACCAGCCTGGTGGCCGCCCCGGTCGTGTCCTCCTTCGCGTACTTCTTCATGACGGCGATTTCGGTGCTCAAGTCGTGGGGAGCGACGGCGCGTGGCCGGAAGTACCGTGCCGACAGTCAGAAAAAGGTGGACGTCGCGCCGGTGCGTCGGACAATCTGACCCTCATGCCCTCACCGCTCAGCGAGCTCCCCCTGCGCCGTCTCACCCTGGAAGACCTCACGGCCTGCGCCGACCTCTCCGAAGACCGGGGCTGGCCGCGCGAGGAGCACAAATGGGGGCTCCTCCTCACGGCAGGGGCCGGGTACGGAATCGACGCCCCTGACGGCAAGGGCCTGCTCACCGCGTGCGCCGTCACCTCGTACGGCCCAGGACTCGCGGCCATCGGGATGGTCCTGGTGGCCGAGCGCTTCGCTCGGCAAGGCGTCGGACGCCGCCTCATGAAGGAGGTGCTGCGCGAGCTGGCGGGCACTCCTTTGACCTTGCACGCCACAGTGCAGGGACGCCCGCTGTACGAGGCGCTGGGCTTCAATGCGATCGGCCGCGCGGAGATGGTCAGGGGCAACTTCCAGCCGTCCGGCCCTGCGCCGACGGTGGCGACCCGTCCCGCGACCGCCGACGACCTGCCCGCGATCCTCCGGCTCGACGCCGAGGTGTTCGGCGAGGACCGCACGCACATGATCGCCCGCCTGCCGGCCTTCAGCGATCAGCTGCGGGTCGCCGAAGACGCCTCTGGACTGACTGGTTTCGCGGCCGCCTGGCCCAACATGCACACCCACGTGGTGGGTCCGTTGATCGCCCGTGACACGGAGACGGCGAAGGCTCTGGTGGCCTCGCTCGCGGCGGGCACGGACCGCCCGCTGCGCACGGATGTGGACGTACGCCATGAGGAGCTGCTGAGCTGGCTCAAGGCATCCGGCCTTGAGCCGGTCGGTTTCAACGCGGTGATGACGTACGGTGTCCCGGAGCTCCCCGGCGACTGGACCCGCCGCTTCGCTCCCCTGACGGTGGCGGCGGGCTAGCGGGCAGGGCAGGCACCTGCGGCTCCCCTCCCTGACGGGCCTGCGCATCCTCATGTGCCGTGACCCGAGGGGCACTTGAGGGCGTACGGGGTGATCAGCTCCCGGTCAGGGACTCCACCGCCGCGCTCGCGAACGCGTGGTCCTGCTCAGGGGCGCCGCCGCCCACGCCTATCGCTCCGACGAGACGCCCGTCCCGCTGAACGGGGACGCCTCCCGCGATGAAGAGGAGCGGCCGGTCAAGGGCCGTCGGCAGCGTGTGGAAGAGGCCGCCCGGCTGGACGGCGTCCACGAGGTCGGCAGTTGATCAGTGAGGGGCCGTGGTGGCCGGTGTCGGTTCGGCCACCCTGTCCGTGACTGGCCGCGCGTTCGCGTTCGTACGGCGCTCCAGAACGCTGGAGGCGACGGCGAGCACGACGGCGGACGCGGCCAGTGCGGCGCCGACCCAGTTGGGCGCGGTGTAGCCGAACCCGGCCGCGATGACGATGCCGCCGAGCCAGGCGGAAAGAGCGTTGCCGAGGTTGAAGGCGCCGATGTTCACGGCGGAGGCCAGGGTGGGAGCGCCCGCGGCCTGGTCGAGCACGCGCTTCTGCAGCGGGGGCACCGTGGCGAACCCGAGTGCGCCGATGAGGAACACCATGACGGCCGAGGCGAGCTTGTCGTGGGCGGCCACCGTGAACAGCGCCAGGACCACGGCGAGCCCGGACAACGACACGAAGAGCATCGGCATCAGCGCGCGGTCCGCGAACCGGCCCCCGATGAGGTTTCCCGCGACCATGCCGAGCCCGAAGAGGACAAGCAGCCAGGTGACAGAGGTGTCGGCGTAACCGGCGACACCCGTCATCATCGGGGTGATGTAGGTGATCGCGGCGAACACTCCACCAAAGCCGAGCACGGTCATCGCCATGGCGAGCAGCACCTGGACGTTGCGGAACGCGGCGATCTCGTGCCGCAGCCGTACGTCCTCGGCCTTCGGCATGTCCGGGACGAGCTTGGCGACGCCGAGCAGACCGAGTACTCCGAGCGCCGCGACCACGAAGAACGTCGCACGCCAGCCGACTTGCTGCCCTATGAGGGTGCCGGCCGGCACTCCCACCACGTTGGCCACGGTCAGGCCGGTGAACATCATGGCGATCGCACCCGCCTTCTTCTCCGGAGCGACCAGATCGGCCGCGACGACCGAGCCGATCCCGAAGAAGGCGCCGTGCGCGAGCGAGGCGACGAGCCGTCCGGCCAGCATCAACCCGAAGGCGGGCGCGACCGCGGAGAGCACATTTCCTGCGATGAAGAAGCCCATCAGGAGCGTCAGCATCCGCTTGCGGGAGATCCTCGTGCCGAGGACGGTCATCAGCGGCGCGCCGAACATCACGCCGACCGCGTAGCCGCTGACCAGGTATCCGGCGGTGGGAATGGAGACGTCGAAGGTGCCGGCCACCTCGGGTAGCAGCCCCATGATCACGAATTCCGTGGTGCCGATACCGAACGCCCCCATGGCGAGGGCTAGGAGCGCGAGTGGCATGGGTTGCACCCTCCAGGAGATTGCGTAAGGCCCTTACAGGCGTACACAATAATTGCAGACGCGCACTAAATGCAAACGCGGGCTATTGCAATAGTGGACTATCCTGAGGACAAGCCGCTCCGGACGGAGGACACCCGCATGACCGCGACGGACCCCGCTCTCACTGCCCTCGCCCAGGGCTGGTGTGCGCTCTCCCTGCTGCACGGCAGGATCGACGCCCATATCGAACGCGCACTGCAGTCGGCGCACGATCTCAGCGTGCGCGAGTATTCGCTGCTCGACGTCCTCAGCCGCCAGCACAGCGGTCCGGGCGGCCACCTCCAGATGAAGCAGGTCGCTGACGCCGTGGTCCTCAGCCAGTCAGCCACGACCCGGCTCGTGTCCCGTCTGGAAGACCGGGGCCTGCTGACCCGCTACCTCTGCGACACCGACCGGCGTGGCATCTACACCGATGTGACCGAGGCCGGCCTCGTCCTGCTCGCCGAGGCCCGGCCCACCAATGACCGGGCGCTGCGCGAGGCATTGGACGAGGCCGCGAAGAAAGCGGAGCTGGCGCCCCTGGTACGCGCGGTCGAGGAGCTTCACGTCGCCGCCTGAGGGGCCGGGCGTATCGTCCCGATCATGACCAATCTGAAGATCAGACCCGCGAGGACCGAGGACATCCCTGCGATCGTGGCGATGCTCGCGGACGATCCGCTGGGCGCGGTGCGCGAGTCGCCGGACGACCTCACGCCCTATCGCACCGCGTTCGACCGGCTCGTCGATGACCCGAATCAGCACGTAGTGGTGGCTGACCGGGGTGGCGAGGTCGTCGGGACGCTCCAGCTCACGGTCATCCCCGGCCTGTCCCGCCGCGGTTCCACCCGCTCGGTCATCGAAGGTGTGCGCGTGCACGGCGCGGAGCGAGGCAGCGGTCTCGGCACCCAGCTCATCGAGTGGGCCGTGGAGGAGTCGAGGCGCCAGGGCTGCCAGTTGGTCCAGCTGACCTCGGACGCCAGCCGCGCCGACGCACATCGGTTCTACGAGCGGCTGGGGTTCGAGGCCTCCCATGTGGGGTTCAAGAAGCCCCTGTAGGTCGGTGTTTCACGTGAAACACCGACCTGTTCCGGCTCTCAGGGTCGGCCCGTTTCACGTGAAACGTCAGACGCCCCGCCAGCCTTCGGGGTCCACGCCTCCCGGCACGACTGCCGCCTCGGGGCCATACGGCTCGCGGGTGAACACGAAAGACCCGAGGTCGAGGTGGCTCACGGAGCCGTCGGACCGCACCATCGCACGCAGCGTCTCCCCGCGGTGGTAGCCGTCAAGTCCCGTCCACGTCCCCTCCGTGTCGGCCTTGAACCGGGAAGGCCGCCCGGAGCCGCGCAACGGCTCCAGGGCCACGCCCCCGCCGGTGGTGAGCCGCAGCCCGTAGGCGTGGGTGCCCCAGTACCAAAGCCCGGTGAGCGCGAGAAGCCGCTCGTCCGCCTCGGGGAGGGGGCGCCAGGGTACGGGGAAGCGTGGCTCGGCCTTCGCCACGATCTCCACGAGATCGGCCGCCAGCGTGCCGCACAGCGGCCCGGAGGTCGCGTTGGCCAGCGCGACGGCAACCACCCCGTCGGCCACACTCACCCAGAGACCGGCGACGAATCCGGGCAGTGAGCCGGTGTGGCCGGCGAGTTCACGTCCTCCGGTCCGGGCGAGCTGCAGGCCGAGTCCATACCCGCTGTCCCAGGCGCCGGCCTCCGGCGCCACCGCCGGGGCGCGCATCTCCGCCACGGATTCGGCGCTCAGGACCCGCTCGTCGCCCTCGGCCAAGAAGAGGGCGAACCGGCAGAGGTCCGCCGCCGTCGACCACAGCTGTCCAGCGGGCGCCATCAGCCCCAGGTCTTCCGACGGTTCGGGCAGCAGGACATCGGCCCAGGGGTGCACGGCCCACCCGTCCGCGTGGGGGTCCATCGGGTGCGTACTCGTCCGGTCGAGCCCCAGCGGTACCAGGATTTCGTTCCGCAGCGCCTCCTCCCAGGACACGCCGCGTACCGCCTCCACCAGGGAGCCGAGCAGCGTGTAGCCAGGGTTGGAGTAGTGGTGCACTCGTCCCGCCGGATGCGGAGCCGGCCGGTCGCCCAGTACATCGACGAGCTCGGGCCGAAGGTCACCGGCTGTCCGTTCCCACCAGGGCGCGGGTGCCTCGGCCGCCAAACCGGCGGTATGGGAAAGGAGTTGGGCAATCGTGGCCCCACCGGCCGCGGTACCGGGCAGATGCGCTTCCAGCAGGTCGCCGAGGTCCAGCAGCCCCTCGTCACGGAGCCTCAGCACCAGCACGGCGGTGAAGCATTTGGTGATGGAGCCGATGCGGTACTGCACATCCGCATCCGGACCGTGCCCGTCGACGGAGGTGCGCGACCCCGACCACACCATCCGGCCGTCGCGCGCCACAGCCGCGACGAGCGAGGGAGCCCGCCCTCGGGACTGCTCCACCGCGACGCGGTGCAGCAGGGCACGCCGCGTCGCGGGCAGCAACTCCTCGAAAGGGGCCGGTGATACGGGGGAGGTGAATGAAGTCATGGAGCCAGGTCTAACCGCCAGCCCCGCCCCCCGTCGACACCATTTCGCCGCCGTCCCGCACTTGCGTCCGCCGGAGGCCGCAGGCGGGACGGGTGGCGTTCTTTCGCTAGAGCGTCTTGATGGTGCCGCCGTCGATGACGTAGTCGGCGCCTGAGATGTTGCCGGCGACATCGGAGAGCAGGAAGGTGATCAGAGCCGCCACTTCCTGGGGCTCGGTGATGCGACCGGTGGTGATGCCGAACGCCTCCGGGAGCCGCTGGAGGAACGCCGCGTGTTCCGCCCCGGCCCCTGCCGCCACCCTGCCGCCGAAGCCGTCCGGGTCCTCCCAGATGGCGGTGCGGACCACACCCGGGGAGACGGTGTTCACCCGCACGCCCTGGGGCCCGAACTCCTCGGCCAGGGACTTCCCGAGCGCCGCGAGGGCCGCCTTGGCGGCGCTGTAGGCGACCGGGCCAGCGGCGGGCAGACGGGAGTTGACGGACGAGACGTTGACGATCGCTCCGCGGCGTTCGACGAGGCTGGGCAGCGCCGCCCGGCTGGCACGGACCGTGCTGAGCAGGTTGAGATCGAAGATGCGGGCCCACTGCGCATCGTCGGTGTCGAGGAACCCGACGGGCTCCACATCGTCACCCGCGCCGACGTTGTTCACGAGCAGGTCGATACCACCGAGCTCGGCGAAGGCCCGGTCCATCAGATGGGCGACACCTTCAGCGGTGCTCAGGTCGGCGGAGACCGCGTAGGCGCCGGTCTGCTCCAGTTCGGGGGTGATGGTGCGGGCGGCCCCGACGACGCGGACGCCCTCTTCGGCCAGGGAACGCACGGTCGCGAGTCCGATGCCCCGGCTCGCACCGGTGACAACAGCTGTCTTGGACGCCAGATTGAGGTGCACGACACTCCAATTCTTGAACTTCAGGTACAAAATGTGGGCACAAAGCCTCCAGGCGGAATGGATGCCGCCTGGAGGGTCAGTCAGAAGGAGTCGAGCGTCGCGTCGATCACGCGAGCCAGTCGGCCGGGCCCCTCGGCGACGCGCGCGATGAGCCGCAGACCAATGATGGTGTTCAGGAGCATGCTTCCCAGCGCAGCCGGATCGCGGTCGGGCGCGATCTCGCCCGAGCGCTGCCCCTGCTCGATCAGAGCCTGGAACGCGGCTTCGGTGCGGTCGAACATGCGGCGTACGAGCTCGGCGGCCACGTCATCCGTCGCGGCGAGTTCGGCCGCGGTGTTCACCGCCATGCACCCCCGGCGGTCCGGATCGGCGAGGTCCATCACGGCCAGCGCCTCCAGCGCCGTACGCAGCCGCGCCTTGACCGGCCCCGGTTCCTCCAGCATCTCGATCAGGGCGACGGCCTGACTGTCGCGGTACCGCCGAAGCGCCCGCTCGAACAGCGCGTGCTTGCTGCCGAAGGCGTTGTAGAGGCTGCCCTTGCCGATGCCGAGCGCGTCGACGAGGTCCTGGGGGGTGGTCCCGGCATACCCCTTGCTCCAGAACACCTCCATGGCCTGCTCGACGGCGACATCCGGATCGAACTGCTTCGCCCTTCCCATGACAAGGACCCTACCACTTTTCTGTACCCACAAGTCAAGAAAGCGCCGGCATCGGATCCGGGCGGGTCATCGTCCCGGTGGCGCGCGCAAGTGAGTGCGGAGCGGTCGACGACTCCTCAGCCCTGGTCCGTGCCGTCTGCTGTGTGGGGCAGCAGCGGGAACAGTCGGGCGATGAGGGCCACCGGACGGGCGCCGTCCGGCCGGGCCAGGGGGCGTTGTTCGCGGTCCCGATAGGGCGCGAGGGCCCGTTGGATCACGTCCGCGACCCGGCTCATCTCTGCGGGTGTCAAATAGGCAACGGCGCTGAAGGCTTCGTCGTGGCGCCATTGGGACGGAGCCTCGTCTCGCTGGGTCAGCCATCGCTGCCAGCTCTCGTCCTCCAGCCCGCGGGCCAGGTCGCCGAACTGCTCCTCCATAGGCGCGTCGGCAGCGTGGGCCTGCTGCTTCAGACGCCAAGGACGTGCCCGGCCCCCGCTGTGGGGAGCCTCTTCGATACGTCCGTGACGTGCGAGCTGCCGTAGGTGGAATGAGCAGAGGCCAGAGCTATGGCCCAGTCGGGAGGCGGCTTCGGTCGCGGTGACGGTGCCGACTTCAGCCAGTAGGTCCAGCAAGGCTGTGCGGATCTCGTGCTCGCGCAGTTCTTCGCTATTGCCGGCTGTCCCGCCCGGGCTGTAGACATCATCCTTAGTCACTTTGCAAAGTTTGCTACTTTGCAAAGTGCTTGGCAAGCCGTAGTCCTTATTGAAGTCATCAGCTGCGGTGACCCCCGTGGCATCTGTGACGTGCGTAAAAAGGGGAGATGCGTATGTCTGTTCGTCACGAGCGGTCCCGTCCCGTCGACCGACGAGTCCGTGTCCAAGGCCGCCCGGTGGACGCCTGTCCGGCTCTGCCACCAGAGGCGGAACGCGGTTCGGTTCGCAGGGTCACGGTGGTGGGTGAGGAGGTACTGAGCCGTCCGTGTCGGGAGGTGACCGAGTTTGGCACTCCGCAGTTGTCGGCGTTGATCGACGACATGTTCCTGACCATGTATGTGGCCGACGGAGCCGGCCTGGCTGCCAACCAGGTGGCTGTCGGCCTGCGGCTGTTCGTCTACGACTGCCCGGACGACTACGGGATCCGCCATGTCGGCCACATCATCAACCCGGTTCTGGACCTGCCGGATCCGGGTAACCGCCGACTCGTTGACGACTTCGAGGGCTGCCTGTCCGTGCCCGGTGCGCGCATGCCGGTCCCCCGCACCGATCGTGCCGTCGCTCGCGGGCTCGACAAGGACGGCAACCCCCTCGTCATCGAAGGAACGGGTTACTTCGCCAGGTGTCTGCAACACGAGACCGACCACCTCTTGGGTCACACCTATCTCGACCGACTCTCCAAGCGCCATCGCAAAGACGCGCTACGGCAGATGGCAGAGCGCCGTGAGGACGTCTTCGCCCAACGCGCGATCAAGACGTCCCGCTTGGGCCAATGAGACGCCTGGTGGAAGCGGCCACGTTTCTGCCGAAGGGGGCCGCATCCTGCGGCCTGCTCGGGGGTGCGGAGGGCGGGGGGGTGGCGGCTCCACCGCGTGGCCGAAGGGCGATGTTGTGGGTGTGGGCCCGTGGCCCACGTTCGCGGTACTCATGCCGATTTCACGGGCAGGGTCCGGCAGAGTTCGGCGGCGGTGGACGTACTGCTCAAGGAGCCAGTCCCGTTCGATGGCGCCGCGGCGCCTGGAGTCCTGTGAGCCCTCGCGGAGCGGGATTCCGTACTCCTTGGCGAGATCGGTCAGGACTCTGCGCGAGAGGCCCGTAAGGGTGGCAACCTGCTGGAGGACCGGAGTTCTTCGAGGTAGAGCTGGGTGAGGCGCTCTGCCGGGATGGCGGACCATCTCCTGGTCACCGAAGCGGGGCCCGTGGTCGTAAACGTGAAGCCATTGCCCCGTAGGCCTCATCAGGTCTGAGCCATGTCCACGAAGCGGGAGTAGTGGCCCTGGAAGGCGACGGTGATGGTCGCCGTCGGGCCGTTACGGTGCTTGGCGACGATCAGGTCCGCCTCGCCCGCACGGGGCGATTCCTTCTCGTACGCGTCCTCTCGGTGCAGCAGGATGACCATGTCCGCGTCCTGCTCGATGGAGCCCGACTCACGCAGGTCGGAGACCATCGGCTTCTTGTCCGTGCGCTGTTCGGGGCCACGGTTCAGCTGCGAGAGGGCGATCACCGGCAACTGGAGCTCCTTCGCCAGGAGCTTCAGGTTTCGCGACATGTCCGAGACTTCCTGCTGGCGGCTCTCGGCCCGCTTCGAGCCGCCCGACTGCATCAGCTGCAGATAGTCGATGACGACGAGCCGAAGGTCGTTGCGCTGCTTCAGACGGCGGCATTTGGCGCGGATCTCCATCATCGACAGGTTCGGCGAATCGTCGATGTAGAGCGGCGCCTGGGAGACGTCCGGCATGCGGCGGGCCAGCCGCGTCCAGTCCTCGTCGGTCATGGTGCCCGAGCGCATGTGGTGCAGGGCGACCCGCGCCTCGGCGGACAGCAGACGCATCGCGATCTCGTTGCGCCCCATTTCGAGGGAGAAGATCACGCTGGGCAGGTTGTGCTTGATCGAACAGGCCCGCGCGAAGTCCAGCGCCAGGGTGGACTTACCCATGGCGGGACGGGCAGCGATGACGACCATCTGGCCGGGGTGCAGGCCGTTGGTGAGCGAGTCGAAGTCGGTGAACCCGGTGGGCACCCCGGTCATTTCGCCGCTGCGCGACCCGATCGCCTCGATCTCGTCGAGCGCGCCCTCCATGATGTCGCCGAGGGGCAGGTAGTCCTCGCTGGTGCGCTGCTCGGTGACCGCGTAGATCTCGGCCTGCGCGGAGTTGACGATGTCGTCGACGTCTCCGTCCGCCGCGTATCCCATCTGCGTGATCTTGGTGCCCGCCTCCACGAGCCGGCGGAGCACCGCCCGTTCGTGGACGATCTCCGCGTAGTAGGAGGCGTTGGCAGCCGTCGGCACCGACTGGACCAGGGTGTGCAGATACGAGGCGCCGCCGACCCGGGTGATCTCACCGCGCTTGACCAGTTCTGCGGCGACCGTGATGGGGTCCGCGGGCTCGCCCTTGGCGTAGAGATCAAGGATCGCCGTATAGACGGTCTCGTGCGCCGGCTTGTAGAAATCGTGACCCTTGATGATCTCCACGACGTCCGCGATGGCGTCCTTGGAGAGCAGCATGCCACCGAGCACCGACTGCTCGGCGTCGATGTCCTGCGGGGGTACGCGCTCGAAGCCGGACGACCCGCCGTCCCAGTCGTCCTGGCCCCGGTCGTGCTGATCGTCCCGGCCCCGCCCGCGGCCTCGCACCTCGCTGTCGCGGCGCTGGCGGGAAACAGGCAGACGGTCGCTCGGACCGGTATCGGCCCAGGGCTCGTCCAACGGCTCGGGAATGCTCACCGGGCCACCTCCTCCCGTCCGCTCCGCGGACCTAGCCGTGCCACTCTTTCTACGGCACGACACTGACAAAACGAGATGCCCGACTCCGGTTCCGGCGCGTCGGGCGCCGGACCACGTTAGGCCCGGGAGCGGCGTCAGCCAATCTGGTTATCCACAGGGCATGTGGACGAAGGACCGGATGCTGTGGAGAAGTGTTCTGAACCTGTGCACGGACCGGGGGACAGCACTGTGGACAAAGTCATAGCCTCTCCATCATCAAGGGGCTGACCTGCACCTTCTCCGTCCACCGGCTGTGGGGGAGAAAAACTTTCCCGACTGGCTCAAGATCAGGGGACCCGGGCTGGGGAAGAACAGGATCAGGGCTTACAAGTAAGGACCACTGATGTATTGCGACCGTTACCTGTGGAAGATTAGATTGACCCCATGACACAGGCTCCCGTGGCACCGGAGAACGACCGGCGCACCTCCCGACGCCGACACGATCGCGAGATCCTGTCCCTCGCGGTCCCGGCCTTCGGCGCGCTCGTCGCGGAGCCGCTCTTCGTGATGGCCGACAGCGCGATCGTGGGCCATCTGGGGACCCCGCAACTGGCCGGTTTGGGTATTGCCGCTCCCCTGCTCACCACCGCCGTGAGCATCTTCGTCTTCCTCGCGTACGCCACCACCGCCGCCGTGTCCCGGCGCGTGGGCGCCGGAGACCTGCCCGGGGCGATACGTCAGGGCATGGACGGCATCTGGCTCGCCCTGCTCCTTGGAGCGGCGGTCGTCGCCGCGGTGCTTCCCGGTGCCCCTTGGCTCGTCTCCCTGCTCGGCGCCTCGGACACCGCGGCCCCCTATGCCACCACCTACCTCCGCATATCGGCCCTCGGTATACCCGCCATGCTCGCCGTGCTCGCCGCGACCGGCGTACTGCGCGGACTTCACAACACCAGGACGCCCCTGTACGTGGCGGTCGGCGGCTTCGCCGTGAATGGCGCACTGAATCTGGGGCTCGTCTACGGAGCCGGGCTAGGCATCGCCGGCTCGGCCTGGGGCACGGTCATCGCCCAGCTCGGCATGGCTGCCGTCTACCTCGTCGTCGTCGTGCGCGGGGCGCGCGAACACGGTGCCTCCTTGCGTCCTGACGCCGTCGGCATACGAAACAGCGCCCGCGCGGGCGTGCCTCTGCTGATTCGTACGCTGTCGCTGCGGGCCGTGCTGATGGTCGCCACCGCCGTGGCCGCCCGCCTGGGCGACGCCGATGTCGCCGCGCACCAGGTCATCCTGTCCCTGTGGACCCTGCTGGCCTTCGCCCTGGATGCGATCGCCATAGCCGGGCAGGCGATCATCGGCCGGTATCTGGGGGCCGGCGACGCCAAGGGCGCCCGTCAGGCCTGTCGCCGCATGGTCGAGTGGGGTATCGCCTCCGGCGTGCTGCTCGGCCTCCTCGTGGTGGCCACCCGTCCGTTCTTCATCCCGCTGTTCACCGGCGACCACACCGTCCAGGACGCCTTGCTCCCCGCCCTGCTGGTGGTGGCCCTCGTCCAGCCGGTGGCCGGAGTCGTATTCGTACTCGACGGCGTCCTGATGGGTGCCGGTGACGGCGTCTATCTGGCGAGGGCCATGGTGGTGACTCTCGTCGTCTTCGTCCCCGCCGCGCTGCTCGTGCCGGCACTCGGCGGCGGTCTGACCGAGCTCTGGTGGGCGATGGCGCTGATGATGGTGGTCCGCATGCTGACCCTCACCTGGCGGGCTCGATCGGGACGCTGGCTGGTCACTGGCGCGACGCGCTGACCCAAGAATGGCCGGACAAGGAGGGCCCAACCACGCCCGACGTTGTTTCACGTGAAACGGAGAAAGGGCCGCACCCCGGGGGGTACGGCCCTTTCTGCAACGCTGTGCTTAGGCGGCGATGACCTCGACGCCAAGCTTCGCGACAACGTCGGCGTGCAGACGCACGGACACCTGGTGGGCACCCAGGGTCTTGATCGGCGAACCGAGCTCGACGCGGCGCTTGTCCACGTCCGGGCCACCGGCGGCCTTGATCGCCGAAGCGACGTCAGCCTGGGTGACGGAGCCGAAGAGACGGCCGGCGTCGCCGGAGCGAACAGCCAGACGCACCTTCACGCCTTCGAGACGGGCCTTGACCTCGTTGGCCTGCTCGATGGTCGCGATCTCGTGGATCTTGCGCGCACGACGGATCTGCGCGACGTCCTTCTCGCCACCCTTGGTCCAGCGGATCGCGAAACCACGCGGGACCAGGTAGTTGCGAGCGTAGCCGTCCTTGACGTCAACGACGTCGCCGGCAGTGCCGAGGCCAGAGACCTCGTGGGTGAGGATGATCTTCATTTTTCGGTCACCCTTCCCTTATCGCGCGGTGGACGTGTAGGGCAGCAGCGCCATCTCACGGCTGTTCTTGACGGCCGTGGCGACGTCACGCTGGTGCTGCGTGCAGTTGCCGGTCACGCGGCGAGCACGGATCTTGCCGCGGTCGGAAATGAACTTCCGCAGCATGTTCGTGTCCTTGTAGTCCACGTAAGCGGTCTTGTCCTTGCAGAAAGCGCAGACCTTCTTCTTAGGCTTGCGCACAGGCGGCTTCGCCATGGTGTTTCTCCTGTGTGATCAAGATGTGGGGTAGCGAGCAGCCCTAGAAGGGCGGCTCGTCCGAGTAGCCGCCGCCGGAGCTTCCGCCCCAGCCGCCACCGCCGCCGCTACCCTGCTGCGGCTGTCCGCCGCCGGCCGGCGCGCTGGAGGCCCACGGGTCGTCGGCGGGGGCACCGCCGCCGGCCTGCTGGCCACCGCTGGGAGCTCCGCCCCAGCTGCCGCCCTGCTGCTGAGCGCCGCCGCCGTATCCACCCTGGCCGCCGCGACCGGTGGTCTTGGTGACCTTGGCCGTGGCGTTCTTGAGACTGGGGCCGACTTCCTCGACGTCCAGCTCGTAGACCGTGCGCTTGACGCCCTCGCGGTCCTCGTAGGACCGCTGCCTCAGCCGGCCCTGCACGACGACGCGCATGCCTCGCTGAAGCGACTCAGCGACGTTCTCAGCCGCCTGCCGCCAGACCGAGCAGGTCAGGAACAGGCTCTCGCCGTCCTTCCACTCATTGGTCTGACGGTCGAAGGTGCGGGGAGTGGACGCGACACGGAACTTCGCGACGGCCGCACCGGAGGGGGTGAAGCGCAGCTCGGGGTCGTCGACGAGATTGCCGACGACCGTGATGACGGTCTCGCCTGCCATGGATGAACCTCTCGGCGGGGATTGCTGCTGGCTGCTGTGTTGCTACTCGGACCCGATTGCCTCTGAGCGGAAGCTCAGTGGGTCTCGGGACGGAGGACCTTGGTCCGGAGGACCGACTCGTTCAGGTTCATCTGACGGTCGAGCTCCTTGACGACCGCAGGCTCGGCCTGGAGGTCGATGACCGTGTAGATGCCCTCGGGCTTCTTCTTGATCTCGTAGGAGAGACGACGACGGCCCCAGGTGTCGACCTTCTCGACCTTTCCGTTGCCCTCACGGACGACGGAAAGGAAGTTCTCGATCAGGGGAGAGACAGCGCGCTCCTCCAGATCGGGGTCGAGGATGACCATCACCTCGTAGTGACGCATGTGGAACCCACCTCCTTTGGACTCAGCGGCCACGGTCGTTCCGTGGCAGGAGGGTCGTGATGCGTAAGCAACGGTATCCGCCCCCACTGACAATCCCCCTCCGTGAGGAGTGGGAGGGCATGCGGGCACGGCTGACACCGGTGCAGACCGTCCAGAGTACCTGTTGACCCGCTTCCGGTTGAAATCCGGTGGACGGGGGACGCAATCTGTACAGATCGGGTGTGTGCGGCGTCACCCTGCGCCGCCTTCCGCCAGGAGGTGCCCCATGGCACAAGCAGTCCGACCGAATGCCCCGTCCCTCTTCGCCACCGACGGCAAGGCCCATCCCCTCCAGGACACGTTCATGGCCGTCACGGTCGTCCTGGGCGTGCTGTCCTTCACCACGGCCTGGTTCTACAACCTCCACCTGGTCAGCTCGTGGGCCGGCCTGATCGGAATCCTCACTGGTGCGTACGGCCAGTTCATCTCGGCGACCACGCGTGAGCGGTTCCTGCTGATCCTCGGACTCGGTGCCTGCGCCGTGGGGTTCTTCCTCGGCATGGCCCACGGCGGTCTCTTCGGCGGCGTCGTCGGCTGACGCGGCGCGGCGGCCGGCACCGCGGGATGCCGCACGGCGGTGTGCCGTGCGGCCATCGAGGGCGCTCCTGTGGCCCAGTAGGCTTCGGCACGAGAGCCGGAGCCCCTGACCCCATGGGGACACACCTGCCGAGGAGCGCCCCGCATGAGCCTGACCCTGAGGACCATCAGCCGTGAGCAGCATCTGGCGTACATCCAGAACCTGCCCTCGGCGAGCCACTGCCAGGTCCCGGCGTGGGCTGACGTCAAGACGGAATGGCGTTCGGAGAGCCTTGGCTGGTTCGACAGGAACGAGCAGCTCGTAGGCGCCGGCCTGGTTCTCTACCGTCAGCTCCCCAAGGTGAAGCGCTACTTGGCGTACCTGCCCGAGGGCCCGGTCATCAACTGGTACGCCCCCAACCTGGACGAGTGGCTGAAGCCGATGCTCGCCCACCTCAAGCAGCAGGGCGCTTTCTCGGTGAAGATGGGCCCGCCCGTCGTCATCCGCCGCTGGGACTCGGCCGCCATCAAGTCCGGCATCCAGGACCCCGATGTGAAGCGGCTGCGCGATGTCGAGGCCACGCACATCGAGGCGCGGGCCTTCGAAGTGGCCGACCGGCTCCGCAAGATGGGCTGGCAGCAGGGCGAGGACGGCGGCGCGGGATTCGGTGACGTCCAGCCGCGCTACGTCTTCCAGGTCCCCCTGGCCAACCGCTCCCTGGACGACGTCCTCAAGGGCTTCAACCAGCTGTGGCGCCGCAACATCAAGAAGGCCGAGAAGGCCGGCGTCGAGGTGGTGCAGGGAGGCTATGAGGATCTGGCCGAGTGGCAGCGTCTGTACGAGATCACCGCGGTGCGCGACCACTTCCGGCCGCGCCCCCTGTCGTACTTCCAGCGCATGTGGACGGTCCTCAACTCCGAGGACCCCAACCGCATGCGGCTCTACTTCGCGCGCCACAACGGAGTGAACCTGTCCGCCGCGACCATGCTCGTCGTCGGCGGGCACGTCTGGTACTCCTACGGCGCCTCCGACAACATCGGCCGCGAGGTGCGGCCCTCCAACGCGATGCAGTGGCGGATGCTCCGTGACGCCTACGCGATGGGGGCGACGGTCTACGACCTGCGCGGCATCTCCGACTCGCTGGATGAGACCGACCACCTGTTCGGCCTCATCCAGTTCAAGGTGGGTACCGGTGGTGAGGCTGCCGAATACCTCGGTGAGTGGGACTTCCCGCTCAACAAGCTGCTCCACAAGGCGCTGGACATGTATATGTCGCGCCGCTGACCCGGTTGCGTAATCTCGTTCCTCGTATCTGCGACACCTCGCAGTCATCAGAAAGGTCCGGACGGCCATGGCGCTCACCCTCTATGTCGACTCCGCTCGCTGGCGGGCGCACCAGAAGTCCGTGATCGACCAGTTCCCGGGCATCGTCCCGGTCTGCAAGGGCAACGGCTACGGTTTCGGCCATGAGCGGCTGGCGGACGAGGTGTCCCGGTTCGGCTCGGACATCCTGGCGGTCGGCACCACCTACGAGGCAGCACGGATCAAGGACTGGTTCAGCGGCGACCTGCTCGTCCTGACGCCGTTCCGGCGCGGCGAGGAGCCGGTGCCGCTGCCCGACCGGGTCATCCGCTCCGTCTCCTCCGTGGACGGTGTGCACGCTCTGGTGGGCGCCCGGGTGGTCATCGAGTGCATGAGCTCGATGAAGCGCCACGGCGTGAAGGAGGAGGAGCTTGGTCTGCTCCGCTCCGCCATCGAGGACGTACGCCTCGAGGGCTTCGCGCTGCACCTTCCGCTGGACCGCACCGACGGCTCGGACGCCGTCGAGGAGGTCATCGCGTGGATGGACCGGCTGCGCGCGGCCCGGCTGCCGCTGCACACCATGTTCGTCAGCCATCTGCGCGCCGAGGAGCAGGCCCGGTTGCAGCAGCAGTTCCCGCAGACCCGCTTCCGGGCGCGCATCGGTACGCGGCTGTGGCTCGGCGACCACGAGGCGACTGAGTACCGGGGCTCCGTCCTCGACGTCACGCGGGTCACCAAGGGCGACCGGTTCGGCTACCGCCAGCAGAAGGTGGCCTCCGACGGCTGGCTGGTCGTGGTCGCGGGCGGCACCTCCCACGGTGTCGGGCTTGAAGCTCCCAAGGCCCTGCACGGCGTGATGCCGCGCGCCAAGGGAGTGGCCCGCGCGGGACTGGCCACCGTCAACCGCAATCTGTCGCCGTTCGTCTGGGCGGGCAAACAGCGCTGGTTCGCGGAGCCGCCGCACATGCAGGTTTCCATCCTGTTCGTGCCCTCGGACTCGCAGGAGCCGCGCGTGGGCGACGAGCTGGTGGCTCACCTGCGCCACACGACGACGCAGTTCGACCGCCTCATCGAGCGCTAGACGGGACTCTCCCGCCCCGCACACTTCGGGCCCCTGACCGGCGACAGCCGCCGCCGGTCAGGGGCCCGAGCCGTGCTCGTACGTCCTTCAGGACGCCGAGGTGCGCGCGCCCCACTCGACCCGTGGTCCTTCTTCGAGGGTGACCGCGTGCCGCGGGGGATGGGCCGCCTGGCCGAGCACGAAGACGTCCTCGGCGCGGTCGAGCACCCCGCCGGACGGATCGTCCGACCCGTCGCGGCGTACGACGTCCCGTTCCGGCATCAGGATGTCGCGCACCACTGCGGCGCACAGGTACAGCGTGGCCAACAGGTGCACGGCGATGGCGAGTTGATAGCCCTCGGGCGGCAGGCCCTGGTGCTTCTCCCCGCTCATGGTGTACGCGAGGTACAGCCAGATTCCGAGGAAGTAGGCGACCTCACCGGCCTGCCAGATCAGGAAGTCCCGCCAACGGGGCCGGGCAAGCGCGGCCAGCGGGATCAGCCACAGAACGTACTGCGGTGAGTAGACCTTGTTGGTGAGGATGAACGCGGCGACGACCAGGAAGGCGAGCTGGGCGAAGCGAGGGCGGCGCGGCGCGGTGAGGGTCAGCACCGTGATGCCGGCGCAGGCGAGCACCATCAGGAGCAGAGCCAGCGTGTTCACCAGATCGGTGTCCAGGCCCTTGCCCGTGCGCTGCGAAATGATCAGCCAGAACGATCCGAAGTCGACGGACCGCTCCTGGCTGAAGGTGTAGAACTTCTTCCACCCCTCGGGCGCCAGGAGCATCACCGGCAGGTTCACGATCAGCCAGGCACCTGCGGCCCCCAGCGCCGCCGCCCCGAACTCCCGCCATTTGCCGGCCCGCCAGCACAAGACGAGCAACGGCCCGAGGACCAGTACGGGGTAGAGCTTCGCGGCCGTCGCGAGGCCGATCAGGATCCCGAAGGCCAGCGGACGGCTGCGCGACCACATCAGCAGGGCGACCGCGGTGAGAGCCACGGCGAACAGGTCCCAGTTGATGGTGGCCGTGAGCGCGAAGGCAGGGGCGAGGGCGACCAGCAGGGCGTCCCAGGGGCGGCGACGGTGCGTGCGCGCCACGCAGACGGCGATCACGGCCGTGCAGACCATCAGCATGCCCGCGTTGGCCATCCAGTACATCTGCTCGCGGTGCTGCATGTCGCCGCTGCCCGGAGTGAGCCAGGAGGCGACTTCCATGAACAGCCCCGTAAGCACCGGGTATTCGAGGTAGTTCATGTCGCCGTTGAGGCGGTCGAAGTACGGCACCAGGTTGTCGGCGAACCCACGCAACGAGTACAGGTGGGGGATGTCCGAGTAACAGGCGTGCGTGTACTGCGAATTGGCGCCCCGGAACCAGGCCCAGTCGTAGCACGGCACTTTCTGGGCCATCCCCAGGGCGAACATGCCGAGCGCGACGAGCACGACGATCCTGACCGGCGTGAGCCAACGGTGGCCGGGCCTGGCCCAGCGGCCGATCGGGCCACCGATCAGCTGGCTGCCCGCTGCGGCGACCTCGTCCTGCTCCGTGGGGCGCACGACGGGTTCTGCGGAGTCTCCGCGCCGGTCCTCGTACACACGGGGGCTCGTCTCGCTCGTCATGCCGGACATCCTGCCGTACACCGCTGTGGATACGGGGAGCAGCCGTGTTTCACGTGAAACGACATCGCGAGCGAACGCCGTTTCACGTGAAACGGGGGGGGTGTGTTTCACGTGAAACACACCCCCCGTCGTCAGTCGGCCGCGCTATCCGCCGGTTCCTCCGAACCAGCCCCCGGGCCCGCCGCCCGGTCCGCCACCGCCTCCGCCAGTGCCCGGCCCGCCGGGCTTGGATCGGGTGGGCGTCGGGCTGGGCAGCGGCCCGCCGTCCGCACCGCCCGTCGTCGGGCCCTGGTTGGTGCCACCCGTGTCGTTGCACGTCCAGTCCCACTTGCTGCAAGAGGCGCTGGGGCTCGGGGACGGGGAGGCCGAGGGGGTGTGGGACGGCTTGATGGACGGAGACGGCGAAGGCACGGTGCTGGGGGTCGGAACCGGGGTGGGGCTGGGCGACATGCCGCCGCCGTAGACCTTGTCACCGATCTTTTCGGGAGCCGGGAAGGAGAGTGCGGGGGAGTTGCCCAGCGCCTGCTCCATGTAGTCGTGCCAGATGGTCGACGGGAACGACGCACCATGGATCTTCTCCTGGCCGCCCGTCCCGAACATCTTCAAGAACTCGCGCTTCTTGCTGGTCTCGTTGTCGTCGAGCCGGTACATGCCGACCGCGGTCGAGTACTGGGGGGTGTAGCCGACGAACCATGCCGACCGGTTGCCGTCGGTGGTACCGGTCTTTCCCGCCACCTGACGCCCGCTGAGCTTGGCGTTGGTTCCGGTGCCCTTGTCGACCACGGTCTTCAGCACGTCCGTGACGTTGTTGGCCACGGCGGCGGGGAAGGCGCTCTTGGCCTGGTCCTCGTGCTGGAAGATGACCTTGCCGTCCTTCTTCACGGACGTCACGGAGTACGGGTCGCGCTGTGTGCCGCTCGCGGCGAACGTGGCGTACGCGCCGGCCATCCGGATCGCGCTGGGCGACGACGTGCCGATGGAGAACGACGGCACGCTGGAGGAGGCCATGCTGGTCTTGCTGTCGCGCAGCCCAGCGGCCATGGCGGCCTGCTTCACCTTGTCGGTGCCGACGTCCATACCGAGCTGCACATAGGGCGTGTTCACCGACTCCTGCATGGCGTAGCGCAGGTCGATGGCGTAGCTCGGCGGGTTGTAGGACTCATTGCCGTCGTTCGTCTGAAGCCACTCGTTGCCGTTCTGGTCCTTCCAGACGCTCCCGTCGTAGTTCTTGATCTTCAGCTTGTTCTTGCCGCTGTAGATGCTGTCCGGCGAGACGGGGGTGCGGGCCGAGTCGCTTTGGGAGGCCGGCTTGTTCGGGTCGCGCTTTCCGTACTCCATCCCGGCCGCCAGGACGAACGGCTTGAAGGTCGAGCCGACCTGGGCGCCGGTTTCGTCGGCGTTGTTGGTGAAGTGCTTGGTGGCGTCGTCACCGCCGTAGATGGCCACGATGGCCCCGGTCTTCACATCCACCGATGCGGCGCCGAACTGGACGAAGGTGTCCACGTCGGGGCGCTTCTTCGGGTCGATGTTCTTGTCCCGGACCTTCTGGACCACGCTCTCCATCTCCTGGACCTTCTTCTTGTCGAAGGTCGTGTAGATCTGGTAGCCGCCCTGGGCCATGTTGATGTCCGGGTTGCTGTTCTTCGCGGACGCCTGGGCCAAGGACACCAGGTAGCCGATCTGCCCGCTCAGGTTCGCGCTCTTCTTCGGCTTGTCGGGCATCGGGAACAGGCGGTACTTGGCGCGCTCGGCGGCGGCCATGTGCTTGTCCTTGACCTCCTGGTCGAGGATCCAGGCCCAGCGCTCGGTGGCGTTCTTGGTGTTCTGCTCCGCCGTGGCCGCGGGATCGATCTCGGGGGCGCCGGCCGGGTCGAAGTAGGTCGCGCCCTTGAGCAATGAGGCGAGGAAGGCGCACTGGCTCGGGTCCAGGTCCTTGGCGTCCTTGCTGTAGTACGTACGGGCCGCCGCTTGCAGACCGTAGGCACCCCGGCCGTAGTAGGCGGTGTTCAGATAGCCCGCCATGATCTCGGACTTCTTCGTGGTCGCGCCGACCTTGATGGAGATGAAGAGCTCTTTGAACTTGCGGCTGATCGTCTGCGACTGGTCGTCGAGCTGCGCGTTCTTCACGTACTGCTGGGTGATGGTCGAGCCGCCCTGGGTCTGGCCGCCCTTGGCCATGTTCAGCAGGGCGCGGGCGATGCCCTGCGGGTCGACGCCGCTGTCGGTCTCGAAGGTCTTGTTCTCGGCCGAGATGACGGCGTACTGCATCGCCTTGGGGATCTGCTCGTACGGGATGATCTGGCGGTTGACCTCGCCGCCGGTGGCGACCATCTGGGACCCGTCGGCCCAGTAGTAGACGTTGTTCTGGGCCTTCGCCGCCTGGGCGACATCCGGAATGGCCACCATGTAGTAAGCCACGCCGATGAAGGCGACAAGCAGGCCGAAACAGCCCAGGCAGCAGGCGCTGACGAGCTTCCAGGACGGCACCCATCGTCGCCACCCCTGCCTGCCGAAGCGCGGGTAGTCGATGAACCGCCTCTTGGGCGGCTTGCCACCCGCCGCACCCGCCCTGCCCGGCCGCCTTCCCGGGCCACGGGGAGGACCCGCCACATCCGCGCCGCGCCTTCGGCTTCCGCCTCGCTGGGCGCGGCGCGCCTCGGCCCGGCCGCCGTAGGAGGGCTCCTCCTCCCGAGGGGCGGACGTCGATCCGTACGGCTCCGACGGGGAATGGGCCGACGGCCGAGCCCCCCTGCGACCGGGGGGCTGCTGCGCGGCGCGTCGGGCCGCAGCACGTCCACCGCCTTGGGGCTGCGGCGGTTTGCGACGGTGCTCGCTCATCGAACGACTACTCCTCGGGCAGGCGAGAGCGCCTGGAAACGGCAGCTGAGTTCCTGTCCCCCCGGTGTGCGCCGCGGTCCCGCGTGGGACACCGCCGCACTGCGTCCCGTGTGCCGATGGCGTGGAACACGCCGACGCCCCCTGACGTCACTCGGCACACAGTGGTCTGCATGGCGCACAGACTACGCACGCTCAAAACCTCCCTAGGGCCGAAGTTCACCCCAAATCAGGCAACTTGCTGCCTGTGAATCCAGGATGTGACGCCGTTCACCATGGCCCCTCTTGCCGCGACTGCCGCGCCGCCCTATCGTGCTGATGTATCGAGTCGATACATCAGCACGGCATAAAGGTCCCCGACCGTCGAGGAGGCGAAGGATGAGCAGGCGCTCCGGCATCCTCGAATTCGCCGTACTCGGGCTGCTCCGCGAGGCCCCGATGCACGGTTACGAGCTGCGCAAGCGGCTCAACACGTCGTTGGGGATCTTCCGGGCCTTCAGCTACGGGACCCTCTATCCCTGCCTCAAGACGCTGGTCGCCAACGGCTGGCTGATCGAGGAGCCGGGCAGCGCACCCGAGGAAGCGCTGGCCGCTTCACTCGCAGGGCGCCGCGCCAAGATCGTCTACCGGTTGACGGCGGAGGGGAAGGAGCACTTCGAGGAGCTGCTCTCCCACACCGGCCCCGACACCTGGGAGGACGAGCACTTCGCCGCCCGTTTCGCCTTCTTCGGCCAGACGGAGCGCGAGGTGCGGATGCGCGTGCTGGAAGGGCGTCGCAGCCGGCTGGAGGAGCGTCTGGAGAAGATGCGCGCCTCCCTGGCCCGTACGCGCGAGCGCCTGGACGACTACACGCTTGAGCTGCAGCGCCACGGCATGGAGTCCGTGGAGCGCGAAGTGCGCTGGCTGAACGAGCTCATCGAGAGCGAGCGAGCGGGGCGGGATCAGCGATCCGGTCCCGCCACCGGCTCCGCTCAGCAGGACCACACATCAGGAGAGACGGGCGGTCTGCCCCGGCACCGGGACAGCACCCGGCCGGATCCGTCCGAGGACACCGCCAACTGAAGTGCCTGCGTACGCAGGGCTTCGAAGAGATCTAACAGGGAGCAACCGGAATGGGTTCGGTTCGCGTAGCCATCGTCGGCGTGGGCAACTGCGCCGCCTCGCTGGTGCAGGGCGTCGAGTACTACAAGGACGCCGATCCGGCCGCCAAGGTCCCGGGTCTGATGCACGTCCAGTTCGGCGACTACCACGTCGGTGACGTGGAGTTCGTCGCCGCGTTCGACGTCGACGCCAAGAAGGTCGGCCTCGACCTGTCGGACGCCATCGGCGCCAGCGAGAACAACACCATCAAGATCTGCGACGTCCCGAACAAGGGCGTCACGGTCCAGCGCGGCCACACCCTGGACGGTCTCGGCAAGTACTACCGCATGACCATCGAGGAGTCCCCCGAGGCTCCGGTGGACATCGTCCAGGTCCTCAAGGACAAGCAGGTCGACGTTCTGGTCTGCTACCTGCCGGTCGGTTCCGAGGACGCCGCGAAGTTCTACGCGCAGTGCGCCATCGACGCCAAGGTCGCGTTCGTCAACGCTCTCCCCGTCTTCATCGCCGGCACCAAGGAGTGGGCGGACAAGTTCACCGAGGCGGGCGTCCCGATCGTCGGCGACGACATCAAGTCGCAGGTCGGCGCCACCATCACGCACCGCGTGATGGCCAAGCTGTTCGAGGACCGCGGTGTCCGTCTTGAGCGCACCATGCAGCTCAACGTCGGCGGCAACATGGACTTCAAGAACATGCTGGAGCGCGACCGCCTCGAGTCGAAGAAGATCTCGAAGACGCAGGCCGTCACCTCGCAGATCCCCGACCGCGACCTGGGCGAGAAGAACGTCCACATCGGTCCCTCGGACTACGTGGCCTGGCTGGACGACCGCAAGTGGGCGTACGTGCGCCTCGAGGGCCGCGCCTTCGGCGACGTCCCGCTGAACCTGGAGTACAAGCTCGAGGTCTGGGACTCCCCGAACTCCGCGGGTGTCATCATCGACGCTCTGCGCGCCGCGAAGATCGCCAAGGACCGCGGCATCGGTGGCCCGATCCTCTCGGCGTCGAGCTACTTCATGAAGTCCCCGCCGGTCCAGTACTTCGACGACGAGGCCTACGCCAACGTCGAGAAGTTCATCAAGGGTGAGGTCGAGCGCTAGAGCTCGCCCCTCCCCAGGACCGTCGAGGGTCCCCGTGCGCCCGGTGCGCACGGGGACCCTTGTCGTATGTGACGCTTGCTCACATGCCCGTCGTACGTGACCTCCGCGTGCTCCTGCGCCTGAAGCACTTCCGGCACCTGCTGGCGGTACGGCTGCTGTCCCAGGCCGCGGACGGTGTCTACCAGGTCGCTCTCGCCACGTACGTCGTCTTCTCCCCCGAGAAGCAGGCCTCACCCGGCGCGATCGCCTCGGCCATGGCCGTACTGCTCCTTCCGTACTCCCTCGTCGGCCCCTTCGCGGGAGTACTGCTCGACCGCTGGCGACGCCGGCAGGTCTTCCTGTACGGCAATCTGCTGCGCACCGGGCTCGCGGCCTGCACGGCGCTGCTCGTGCTCGGCTCCGCACCCGACTGGCTCTTCTATGCCTCCGCCCTCGCCGTGACAGCCGTCAATCGCTTCGTCCTCGCGGGGCTCTCGGCTTCCCTGCCCCGCGTCGTCGACGCCGAGCGGCTTGTCATGGCCAACTCCCTCTCCCCGACCGCCGGAACGCTGGCAGCCACCGTGGGCGGCGGCCTCGCCTTCGCGTTACGCCTCGTCATCGACGCCGACGCCGCGACCGTCCTTCTGGGCGCCGCCCTCTACTTGGGTGCGTCCCTGGCCTCCCTGCGTCTGCCGGCCGGACTGCTCGGGCCCGACCCCACGACCGTGCGGCCCGGCCTGGCAGCCGTACTCCGTTCCACGGCATGCGGACTGGCCGACGGCGTACGGCACTTGAACGAGCGCAGGACCGCGGCCCGCGTCCTCACCGCGATGACGCTGATGCGCTTCTGCTACGGCGCGCTGACCGTCATGCTCCTGATGCTGTGCCGCTACGCCTGGGCCGGAGACGCGGGCGATGACAGCGGGACCGGTGGGCTCGCCCTGCTGGGACTCGCCGTGGCCATCTCGGGCGCGGGCTTCTTCGTAGCGGCCGTCATCACGCCCTGGGCAGTGGCCCGGCTCGGCCAGTACGGCTGGATCGTGGTGTGTGCCGGCGCCGCCGCGGTGCTCGAGCCTGCGCTCGGCCTGCCCTTCGCCCCGGCCCCCATGCTGGTCGGGGCCTTCGTCCTGGGTCTCGTCACTCAGGGAGCGAAGATCACCACGGATACAGTGATCCAGACGACGGTGGACGACGCGTTCCGGGGCCGGATCTTCTCCCTCTACGACGTCCTCTTCAATATGGCGTTCGTCGGGGCTGCGGCCGTCGCGGCCGTGATGCTGCCCGCCGATGGGCGTTCGTCCACCCTCGTCATCACGGTGTCCCTCATCTATGCGACGGTCGCGGCATCCATGACCCGCTTCTCGCGCACGTGAGTTCCCGTTGAGGACATGGCTTCGCCCGCCGGACGCGGACCACATCGGCCCCGGGCCGGTGTTTCACGTGAAACACCGACCCGGGGCGGGCACGGCGAGCCGTCATGTTTCACGTGAAACATGGCCTCAACCCTGCGCGGACCACCACTCCTTCAACGCCGCGACGGCCGCGTCGTGCTCCATGGGGCCATGTTCGAGGCGCAGTTCCAGCAGGTGCTTGTACGCCTTGCCGATGGCGGGCCCCGGCCCGACGCCCAGGATCTCCATGATCTGGTTGCCGTCCAGGTCGGGGCGGATGGAATCCAGCTCCTCCTGCTCCTGGAGCTCCGCGATCCGCTCTTCCAGACCGTCGTAGGCTCGCGACAGTGCGCTCGCCTTGCGCTTGTTCCGCGTGGTGCAGTCCGAGCGGGTCAGCTTGTGCAGGCGATCGAGAAGCGGGCCCGCGTCGCGGACGTACCGGCGCACCGCCGAGTCGGTCCACTCCCCGGTGCCGTAGCCGTGGAAGCGCAGGTGCAGTTCCACGAGCTTCGAGACGTCCTTGACCATGTCGTTCGAGTACTTCAGCGCGACCATCCGCTTCTTGGTCATCTTCGCGCCGACCACCTCGTGGTGGTGGAAGGAGACCCGCCCGTCCGACTCGAACCGCCGCGTCCTCGGCTTGCCGATGTCGTGCAGCAGCGCCGCGAGGCGCAGGACCAGGTCGGGCCCGTCCTGCTCCAGGTCGATCGCCTGGTCCAGGACGATCAGCGAGTGCTCGTAGACGTCCTTGTGCCGGTGGTGCTCATCGCTCTCCAGCCGCAGGGCCGGCAGCTCCGGCAGCACATGGTCGGCGAGCCCGGTGTCGACGAGGAGCCGCAACCCCTTCTTCGGGTGGGCCGAGATCAGCAGTTTGTTCAGCTCGTCCCGCACCCGCTCCGCCGAGACGATCTCGATACGGCCGGACATGTCCGTCATCGCCGTCACGACCCCGGGAGCCACCTCGAAGTCCAGCTGGGCGGCGAAGCGCGCGGCGCGCATCATGCGCAGCGGGTCGTCGGAGAAGGACTCCTCGGGCGTGCCGGGCGTACGCAGCACCCGCGCGGCCAGGTCTTCCAGGCCTCCGTACGGATCGACGAACTCCTTCTGCGGCAGCGCCACCGCCATCGCGTTGACCGTGAAGTCGCGCCGGACGAGGTCTTCCTCGATGGAGTCGCCGTAGGACACCTCCGGCTTGCGCGAGGTCCGGTCGTACGCCTCGGAGCGGTAGGTCGTCACCTCGATGAGGTAGCCGTCCTTCTGGCAGCCCACCGTGCCGAAGGCGATGCCGACCTCCCAGACCGCGTCCGCCCAGGGCCGCACGATCTTCAGCACGTCCTCGGGGCGGGCATCGGTGGTGAAGTCGAGGTCGTTGCCGAGCCGCCCGAGGAGCGCGTCCCGGACCGATCCGCCGACCAGGGCGAGCGAGAAGCCCGCCTCCTGGAATCGGACGGCCAGATCGTCCGCGACTGGGGACACCCGCAGCAGTTCACTCACCGCGCGGCGCTGCACCTGGCTCAGGGCACTGGGATTGTCTTCGTTGGCGTTCGGCACAACAGAAAAGGGTACGTGGCCCGGCCGACCGGGGCGTCACCGTTTGTCGCGACCCCCGGTATGCCCACGCGGGACGGACCCCGGTCGCCAGGGCCGCCCGGCGGTACGGCACCCTTCCGATCATGTCGAGCAGTCCGCGGCACTTCGCCACAGTCCGCATCGTTACCATGCGTGGACGCAGCAACCGACAGCGAGGGACGGGCAAGCGCGTGGCCGACGCGGCAGATTTCCAGGGGACGACTCCCTCTCCTGCCCGCCGGTGGCTTCGCCGCACGGCGGCGCTACTCGTAGCGGCGCCGCTGTTCGCGAGCCTCCTGTCCGCAACGGCCGCGCCGATGGCGCAGGCGGCCGGGGACGCGTCCGGCCAGAGCGTGGCGGTGACCCTGGACGCGGTGGCCCCCTCGGCCCCCATCAAGAGCGACACGCTGACCATCTCCGGAACGGTCACCAACACGGGCAAGCAGGCCGTCACCGGCGCCCATGTCGCGCTACGGGTGGGATCGAAGCTCTCCGGACGCAGCGCCATCGAGGAGACGGCCTCCCGCAAGGGATTCGCGCCGGGCATCGACGCGGCGGAGCTCAGCGACGGGCCCACGGTCAAGTTCGACCGGATCGACGCCGGGATCAGCCAGGACTTCACCCTCTCGGTGCCGGTCTCCAAGCTCAGCCTCGGCGAGGACGGGGTCTACCCGCTCGGTGTCTCCCTGTCCGGCCGTACCTCGAGCCACCCGTCGGACCGCGTGCTCGGCATCCAGCGCACGTTCCTGCCGTGGCAGCCTGAGGGCAGCGAGGGCAAGAAGACCCAGCTCACGTTTCTGTGGCCGCTGATCTCCTCGTCCCACCTCACCGCCCAGACGGGTTCGGACGCCCAGCAAACCCCGGTCTTCGCCGATGACTCGCTGGCGCGGGACATCGGGCCGGGCGGCCGGCTGAACCAGATGGTCGCGCTCGGCAAGCAGCTGCCGGTGACGTGGGTCATCGATCCCGACCTGCTGGCCACCGTCGACGCGATGACCCGCAACTACAAGATCAAGGCCGGCGACACCCTCGTCAACGGCACCGGCCAAGACGTGGCCAAGGCATGGCTGAGCGCACTGGAGGCCGCAGTCCAGGGCGAGAAGGTCGTGGCGCTGCCCTTCGCCGACCCCGACCTGGCCTCGCTCGCCCACCACGGCCGGGACGTCCCTGGCACGCTGGGCCATCTGCGGGTGGCCACCGAGGTCGCCCAGAAGACCATCGACACGATCCTGCACGTGACTCCGTCGGTCGACTACTCCTGGCCCGTGGACGGCGCCGTCGACCCGTCGATCGTCGATGTCGCAACGTCCGCCGGCGCCCACAACGTGATCGCACGCAGCGACAGCCTGCGGGACGCCTCCTTGTCGTACGCGCCCACGGCGGTCAGACCGATCGGTGGCGGCGCGAGCGCCGTCGTCGCCGACGCCGGCCTCTCCACCGCCTTCCAGGGCGACCTGTCCATGGCCGACAGCTCGACCCTGGCGGTGCAGGACTTCCTCGCGCAGACCCTCGCGATCACGCTCCAGGACACGGACAAGCAGCGCAGCATCGTCGTCGCTCCTCAGCGGATGCCGTCCGTCAGCCAGGCGCAGACGATGGCCGCGTCCCTGCACGCGCTCGATCCGCAGCGCTGGACCCAGCCGCTCGACCTGTCGGCGGCGGCCACGGCCAAGCCCGACCCGCTCGCCACGACGAAGGTGCCGGGCACGGGCGCCTACTCCGACACGCTGCGTCGGCAGGAACTGCCGGTCGACGCCTTCCAGGACATGCGGAGCACCCAGGGCACCCTGGACCGCTTCAAGGTGATCCTGACCGCGCCGGACCGCGTGGTGACCCCGTTCGGCAACGCCATCAACCGGGAGATGTCGACGTCCTGGCGCACGGACGCGGACGCGGCCCAGAGCTACCGGTCCGGTGTGCAGCTCTATCTGGACGGCCTGGCCAATCAGGTCCATCTGATCCAGAAGTCGACCGCGACCATGTCGGGGCGCAGCGCGACCATCGCCGTCACCGTGCAGAACAAACTGGTGCAGGGCGTCGGCCACCTGGTGCTCAGAATCCAGCCGAAGAGCCCCACCCGACTGCAGCTGGGCGAGGACGGCGCCGCGATCGGCGAACAGCCGGTGAAGGTGGACGGCGACCGCAGCCAGTCGGTGAAGTTCACCGCCATCGCCAATGCCAACGGCCCCGTCCCGGTCACCGCCCGGCTCTACACCGAGGACGGCACCCCGTACGGTGACCCGATGGAGTTCACCGTCCAGGTCTCCGAGATCACTCCGACGGTGATGCTGGTCATCGCCGGCGGCGTTCTGCTCCTGGTGCTCGCGGGCATCAGGATGTACACCCACCGCAAGCGCTCCACGGCGCGCGATGAGCCTCAGGGCGACGACGGTCCGGGCCGTCCGAACGGTTCGGCGGACGCCGATCCCGGGCAGCCGAGTGACCCGACACCGGACACCGGTCCCGAAAGCGGGGCCGCGCCCGGCCCGGGTGAGAAAGTGGACCATTGAGCTATGTCGTGGCCGGTCGGCCGGGGACGATGAGGTGGGGTAACCATGAACGCGCCGTACGACGGTGACCGTGGGCAGGGCGCCGGCAATGGTGCCGTGCCCTCGCCGGGCATGCCCCCGGCACCCGCCCAGCAGGGCCAGGTCCCGCCGCCGCAGTCCGCGCCGGATCCGTACATCCAGGACGCCTATGCCTACGACCCGTACCGGTCGCAGGACCTTTGTGCCCAGGACCCGGTGACCGAGGCGCTGTACGACCGTGCGGCGCACCCGCCGCCGCCCCCGGGCACCTACGCCGAGCAGCAGCCGCTCTATCAGCAGCCCGTCGCTCAGCAGTACGCGCCCGACCCCCGGATCTGGGCGCAGACACCGCCGCCCGAACCGGAGGGACCCTCGCGTCATCTGCCCTATGGCGACGACGCGCGGACCACCCAGTTCGTGGGCGTCGACGACCTGGTCACCCAGGCCGGTGAGGAACTGCCCGAGCAGGACGCGTTCGCCCATCTCTACCGCGACCAGCAGCAGGCGGGCCCGCCTGCGGTGCCCCCGGGGCCCGAGCCCGCTCCCGCGCCGCCCCGGCAGTCGGGCGGCCGCGCCTCCAGCCTGATGAAGTCGAGTGCCGTGATGGCCGCGGGCACCCTGGTGTCCCGGCTCACCGGCTTCGTCCGCAGCCTGGTGATCACTGCTGCGCTCGGGGCGGCCCTGCTGGGCGACACGTTCAGCATCGCCCTGACTCTGCCGACGATGATCTACATCCTCACGGTCGGCGGCGGTCTGAACTCGGTGTTCGTGCCGCAGCTGGTCCGCTCCATGAAGGACGACGAGGACGGCGGCGAGGCCTACGCCAACCGGCTTCTGACGCTCGTCATGGTCGCGCTCGGCGCCATCGTGACCCTCGCGGTCGTCGGAGCGCCGCTGCTGATCCAGCTGATGTCGCCCACCATCGGCAACGACGCGGCCGCCAACAGCGTCGCCGTGACCTTCGCCCGCTACTGCCTGCCCACGATCTTCTTCATGGGTGTACACGTGGTGATGGGCCAGATCCTCAACGCCCGCGGCAAGTTCGGCGCGATGATGTGGACCCCGGTCCTCAACAACATCGTGATGATCTGCACGTTCGGCCTGTTCATCTGGGTATACGGCACATCCGCCGAATCCCGCATGGGCGTCCAGACGATCCCGCACGACGGCGTGCGGCTGCTCGGCATCGGCACCCTGCTGGGTCTCGTCGTGCAGGCCCTGGCGATGCTGCCCTACCTGCGCGAGACCGGCTTCCGCTTCCGTCCGCGCTTCGACTGGCGGGGCCACGGACTCGGCAAGACGGTCAAGCTCGCCAAGTGGACCGTCATGTTCGTGCTCGCCAACCAGGCCGGCGTCATCGTCGTGACGCGTCTCGCCACCGCGGCCGGCAAGCAGTCGGGCCGGGACGGCGCGGGCTTTTTGGCCTACTCCAACGCCCAGCTGATCTGGGGCATGCCGCAGGCCATCATCACCGTCTCGGTCATGGCCGCACTGCTGCCGCGCATCTCGCGCGCCGCGCACGACAACGACCCGGGCGCGGTCCGCGACGACATCTCCCAGGGCCTGCGCAACTCGGCGGTGGCGATCGTGCCCGTCGCCTTCGCCTTCCTCGCCCTCGGCGTCCCGATGTGCACCCTGCTGTACGCGTCAAGCGGCGTCCAGGCCGCCCAGTCCATGGGCTTCATCCTGATGGCGTTCGCGCTCGGCCTGATCCCGTACTCCGTGCAATACGTCGTGCTGCGCGGCTTCTACGCCTACGAAGACACCCGCACGCCCTTCTACAACACGGTCATCGTGGCGGCCGTCAACGCGGCGGTCTCGGCGGCCTGCTACGTGGTGCTCCCCGCCCGGTGGGCGGTCGTGGGCATGGCGGCGGCCTACGGTCTGGCCTACGCGGTGGGTGTCGGCGTGGCCTGGCGTCGGCTGCGCAACCGGCTGGGCGGCGACCTGGACGGCGCGCACGTCCTGCGTACGTACGCCCGCCTGTGCCTGGCCGCGGTCCCGGCCGCTGTGGTGGGCGGCGCGGTCGGCTTCGGCCTGCTGAAGTTCCTGGGCGAGGGCGCGGGAGGATCGGTCGTAGCCCTGGTCATCGGCGGCGGGGTGCTGCTCGGAATCTTCTTCGTCGCGGCCAAGCGCATGCGCATCGAAGAGCTGAACGCCATGGTCGGAATGGTGCGCGGACGGCTCGGCCGCTGAGGCCGGGGCCCCCGCACAACCATCGTCGGCCACCGCGTGTCGTGCATAGTGCTGGACTGTGGGCACAATTGGCATGACTTTGCATGGCTGGCCAACAGCACGCAACGGATGGGGAGGCAGGAGCGACGGTGGCGGAACGTAGCACGGCTGCCGTCGACGTAGCCGACAACAGCGGTGACACACCGCTGACCGCCCAGGCGGACCAGGCGACGACCGACGGGGTGACGGAGTCCATCGACACGGCAGACACGGCGGAGCAGAGCACGAACAGCACCGGCGGCGAGCGCAAGGCCTCTGAGCCGTCCATCGCGACGCCCGAACTGCACAGCGGTCACAAGCTGGCCAGAAGGTACCGCCTCGAGGAGTGCGTCACCCGTCTGGACGGTTTCAGCAGCTGGCGTGCGGTCGACGAGAAGCTCCGCCGAGCCGTCGGCGTCCACCTGCTGCCCGCCGACCACCCGCGCGCCCGCTCCGTACTGGCCGCCGCCCGCTCCTCCGCGCTGCTCGGCGACCCTCGCTTCGTGCAGGTCCTGGACGCGGTGGAGGAGAACGACCTCGTCTACGTCGTCCACGAATGGCTGCCGGATGCCACCGAACTCACCGCGCTCCTCGCGCTCGGCCCGCTGGAGGCGCACGACGCCTACCAGATGGTCACGCAGATCTCCCAGGCCATGGCCGCCGCCCATCGTGAGGGCCTGGCCCACCTCAGGCTGACCCCCGGCTCGGTCCTGCGGACCTCCACGGGGCAGTACCGCATCCGTGGGCTCGCCGTGGCCGCCGCCCTGCGCGGCATCAACTCCGACACCCCCCAGCGCACCGACACCGAGGCCATCGGCGCCCTCCTGTACGCCGTGCTCACCCAGCGGTGGCCGTACGAGAGCGACGCCTACGGTCTGCACGGCCTGCCCAAGGGCGTCGGTCTGATCGCCCCCGACCAGGTACGCGCGGGTGTGCACCGGGGTCTGTCCGAGCTCGCCATGCGGGCGCTGGTCAACGACGGCGCCACCGCGTCCCGGCAGGAACCGCCGTGCACCACCCCGGACGAGCTGGTCAAGGCCATCGGGGAGATGCCGCGCATCCGCCCGCCGGAGCCCGCGTTCACCGCGCCGCCCGAGTACCAGCGCACCACCTACCAGCAGGGGACGTACGGCCGCCCGGCCGCCGGCCCCGGCCCCGCCGTCACCCAGCCCGTCGTGCCTCCGCCGCCACCACTCCAGGGCCGCACCGGCAAGGCTCTGAAATGGGCCGTCTCCGCGCTCCTGATCGCCGCGCTCGGTCTCGGCAGCTGGCAGCTCGCCGACGCGCTGCTCCAGCACGACAAGGGCGGCACCAACGAGACCGGGAACACCACGACCACGGACACCGGCAACGACGGCGACAAGCCGAAGGCGCCCGTGCCGATCAAGATCCAGGATGCCCGGGAGTACGCGCCGGACGGGAAGCCGCAAAACGCGGATGGTGTCACCAGCACCTACGACGGCAAGTCCTCGACGTTCTGGCGCTCCAAGAGCTACGTGGACGGCCCCGAGCTGGCCCCCTTCAAGAAAGGGGTCGGTATCGTCTACGATCTCGGCTCCGAGAGGGACGTCTCGACCGCCTCGATAGCGCTCCGTTTCAGCGGCGATCACACCACCATCGCGCTGTATGCGACCGACTCCATGTCATCGAGTCGAAGCGTTTCCGGCATGAAGCAGATCGCCACGACGACGACCAACGGCACCACGGCGGACCTCAAGGCGAAGGCCGGGGTGAAAACCCGGTACGTGGTTCTCTGGCTCACCGCCGCTCCGTACGCGGCAGGTGACGGTTACAGCGATCCGGGCTTCAAACAGGGCATCACGGATGTGAAGTTCACCGGCTGACCGAACGGCGGGGGGAGGCTCACTGTTGGATGACGCCACGCTCGGCGACATGAGCGACCAGGACCTCCTGGCGCGCCATGTCGACGGCGACCCCGACGCCTTCGGTGAGATCGTGCGGCGTCACCGCGACCGGCTGTGGGCGGTGGCGCTGAGAACTCTGGGAGACCGCGAGGAGGCCGCCGACGCCGTCCAGGACGCCCTCGTCTCCGCGTACCGGGCCGCCCATACCTTCCGGGGCCAGTCGGCCGTCACGACCTGGCTGCACCGCATCACCGTGAACGCCTGCCTCGACCGGGCCCGCAAGGCCGCCTCCCGCAGGACGTCCCCGGTCGACGACACCGAACGCCTCGACCAGCTCCTGGAGCCCCACGAGTCGGCCGAGGCGCCGGCCGAGCGCCAGGACCTGCACCGGCAGCTCATAGCGGCCCTCGGCACCCTCCCGCCGGACCAGCGCGCCGCCCTCGTCCTCGTCGACATGCAGGGTTACCCCGTCGCCGAGGCCGCAGCCGTCCTCGAGGTCCCCACCGGCACGGTGAAAAGCCGCTGCGCCCGGGGCCGCGCACGGCTGTTGCCGTTGCTCACTCATCTGCGCGCCGATACAGCCGATACAGGGGGTAGCGGTGAGTCTGGTGGGGGAAGGAACCGGACGCCGGGGACATCCGTCCCACCTGAGTCGGACACGGACGACGCAGGACCGAGCGATTCGGCCGCAGTGAAGGGCGGAGGTGGGCGCGCGTGACATCCACGACCGGAGCAACGGAACACCCGGACGTCTCGGAGATCTCCGAACTCACCGAGGGCGTCCTCCCTCCCCGCCGCACGGCGGACGTCCGCCGCCATCTCCAGGACTGTGCGCTGTGTGCCGATGTCCGGGACTCCCTGGAAGAAATCCGGGATCTGCTCGGGACGCTGCCGGGCCCCTCGCGCATGCCCGCCGATGTAGCGGGGCGCATCGACGCGGCTCTGGCGGCCGAAGCCCTTCTGAACGCCACCGCACCCGAGCGGGCCCCACGTGAAACCGCGCATGTTTCACGTGAAACACCCGCCGCCGTGAGCACACCTGTCGCCGACCCCGCCGCCTCTCGGCCGGGAGCCGCTACCGCCCCGGCCGACCGTCCCGCGGGCCATGCCCGCGCGGCCACAGGCCCGGGCCGCGCCAAGTCGCGCAGGCGTCGCGGGGCGCTGCTCACGGCCGTGCTCGGCGCGGCGGCCATCGGCGCCGGGATCTTCTTCGTGCAGGGCATCGAGACGGGTACGACGCGCCCCCACGCCGAGCAGGCCACGTCCCGAGCCTCCCAGCCCGGCGGCACCGCCTTCTCCGCATCCAGCCTCGAAGGACGCGTCCAGGCGCTGCTCACGTCCCCGGGTGGCCGGAGCACGCAGAAGGCACCCTCGGCGAAGATCGCTCCGCCCCAGCAGAACGTGCCCAACACCAACGAGAACCCCTCGAACAGCCTGCGCTCGGCCGCCGCCGTCCCGCCGTGTGTCCAGGCCGGCACCGGACGACCCTCCCAACAGCCGCTGGCCGCCGAACAGGGCACTTACGAGGGCACCCGGGCGTATCTCGTCGTCCTGCCCGACCAGACCGACCCGGCGAACGTGCAGGCGTACGTCATCGACGCCTCCTGCGAGAACGCGGGGTCCTCGGCCCCCGGCAAGCTGTTGCTGACCCACTCGTATCCGCGCGGCTGAGGGCCCGCCCGGACCGCGGCCCTGCGCTGCTGTCCGGCGCGGGAATGCATCCCCCGTAGGATCCGTTGGGTGGGGTGAGAGTCCTGGACCGGGGCCCCGACAGGCAACAGACAGTCCGTAGAGACGAGGAAGAAACCCGTGAGCGACGTCCGTAACGTGATCATCATTGGCTCGGGCCCGGCCGGATACACGGCCGCGCTGTACACCGCACGTGCGTCGCTGAAGCCGCTGGTGTTCGAGGGCGCCGTCACCGCCGGCGGTGCGCTGATGAACACCACCGAGGTGGAGAACTTCCCTGGCTTCCAGGACGGCATCATGGGCCCGGAGCTCATGGACAACATGCGCGGTCAGGCCGAGCGCTTCGGCGCCGAGCTGATCCCCGACGATGTCGTCGCCGTCGACCTGACGGGTGACATCAAGACCGTCACGGACACTGCGGGAACCGTCCACCGGGCCAAGGCCGTCATCGTCACCACCGGCTCGCAGCACCGCAAGCTGGGTCTGGCCAACGAGGACAAGCTGTCCGGCCGTGGCGTCTCGTGGTGTGCCACGTGCGACGGGTTCTTCTTCAAGGACCAGGACATCGCCGTGGTCGGCGGCGGCGACACCGCGATGGAGGAGGCGACCTTCCTCTCGCGCTTCGCCAAGTCGGTCACCATCGTCCACCGCCGCGACAGCCTGCGTGCCTCCAAGGCGATGCAGGAGCGTGCCTTCGCCGACGAGAAGATCAAGTTTGCCTGGGACAGCGAGGTCGCCGAGATCCACGGCGACCAGAAGCTGTCGGGGCTGACGCTGCGCAACACCAAGACCGGCGCCACGTCGGAGCTCCCGGTGACGGGTCTCTTCATCGCCGTGGGCCACGACCCGCGCACCGAGCTCTTCAAGGGCCAGCTCGACCTGGACGAAGAGGGCTACCTGAAGGTCGAGGCCCCCTCGACCCGGACCAACCTGACGGGTGTCTTCGGCGCGGGCGACGTGGTCGACCACACCTACCGCCAGGCCATCACCGCGGCCGGCACCGGCTGTTCCGCCGCCCTGGACGCGGAGCGCTTCCTTGCCGCCCTCGCCGACAGCGAGAAGGCCGCCGCCGGGGTCTGATCAGCCCCTCCCCAGCTTTCCCCTCCCCCCAACACCCCTTAGGAGACTGCCGTGGCCGGCACTCTGAAGCACGTGACCGACGCCGACTTCGACGAGGTCGTCCTCAAGAGCGACAAGCCCGTCCTGGTGGACTTCTGGGCCGAGTGGTGCGGCCCGTGCCGCCAGATCGCCCCGTCGCTGGAGGCCATCGCGGCCGAGCACGGCGACCAGATCGAGATCGTCAAGCTCAACATCGACCAGAACCCGACGACCGCCGCCAAGTACGGCGTGATGTCGATTCCGACGCTCAACGTCTACCAGCACGGCGAGGTCGCCAAGACGATCGTCGGCGCGAAGCCGAAGGCCGCGCTGCTGCGTGACCTCGACGTCTTCATCGGCGAGTAGTAGGGCCCCACGCGCTCGCTGTTTCACGTGAAACGGGCCCGCCCCCTTTTGGGGGCGGGCCCGTTTCACGTGGGCGGGACGCCTGCTACAGCGGCCGGAGGGCCGGTTCCTTCTGGACCGCGCCGAGCAGCCTGTCCAGGGCGAGCTCGACGTCCTCCTTCCAGGACAACGTCGTCCGCAGTTCCAGGCGCAGCCTCGGATGCCGGGGGTGGGGCCGTACCGTCTTGAATCCGACAGACAAGAGATAGTCGGCCGGCAGCACGCAGGCGGGCTCCTGCCACTGGGCGTCCCCGAATGCCTCGATGGCCTTGAAGCCCCGGCGCAACAGGTCCTTCGCCACCGTCTGCACCATCACGCGACCGAGCCCCTGTCCCTGGTAGCCCGGCATGATCCACCCGGTCATCAGTTGGACGGCGTCGGCGGCCACCGGGCTGGTGGGAAAGGCGGTGGAGCGGGGCACATAGGCGGGCGGCGCGTAGAGCACATAGCCGACCGGGATGTCATCGACATGGACGACCCGGCCGCAGGAACCCCATTCCAGGAGCACCCCCGAGATCCAGGCCTCCTTCTCCACCTCTGGCCGGCCCGCCTTTAACGCCGCTTCTCCGCTGACGGGATCGAGTTCCCAGAAGACGCAGCCGCGGCAGCGCTTGGGGAGGTCCGGAAGGTTGTCCAGCGTGAGCGGTACGAGCCGACGCCCCATTGCGGATGTTCCTCACTTCCCTCGCCTGCCGCCCCCCGCACGGCCGACAGCGCGCTCAGCTCCCGCAGCAGGCTGCCGACGAACCCGCCGACCGCCCCGAGACCGAGCCCCGCCGTCACCAGTTGAGTGCGGCTCACCGTTCGCATGGCCCCCGCCCTCCCTAGAGGATGGATCAAGGTCGTTGTGCCATACGAGAACGCATCGTATCCAGCGCCCCACGGCAGGGACACCGTCCGCACGCAAAGGGCGGGCCGTGTTCCGGTAGAACCGGAACACGGCCCGCCCTCGAGCGGGACCGGACGAACTCAGCTGTCGTCCTCCTGCGAGGCGTGCTCGGCGAGCCCCTTCTCCAGGACCCGTCCCTCGCCGGGAGCGAGCGTGCCGAGGATCCGCTCCAGATCCTCCATCGAGGCGAACTCGACGACGATCTTTCCCTTTTTCTGCCCGAGGTCGACCTTCACCCGCGTCTCGAAGCGGTCCGAGAGCCGGGTTGCCAGGTCGCTGAGCGCCGGCGAGACGAGAGCGCCTGCCCGGGGCCCCTTGGCCTTCGGGGCGCTCTTGGACTCCGAGTTCATCAGCGTGACGATCTCCTCGACCGTCCGCACCGAAAGCCCCTCGGCCACAATGCGCTTGGCGAGGCCGTCCTGTTCCTCGGAGTCCTCCACCGAGAGCAGCGCCCGCGCGTGCCCCGCCGAGATCACCCCGGCGGCCACCCGCTTCTGCACCGGCGGCGAGAGCCGCAGCAGACGCAGCGTGTTGGAGACCTGCGGCCGCGAACGGCCGATGCGGTCGGCCAGCTGGTCATGGGTGCACTTGAAGTCCCGGAGCAACTGGTCGTAGGCGGCGGCCTCTTCCAGGGGGTTCAGCTGAGCCCGGTGCAGGTTCTCCAGGAGAGCGTCCAGGAGAAGCTTCTCGTCCTCCGTCTCGCGGACGATCGCGGGAATCCGTTCAAGGCCCGCCTCACGGCAGGACCTCCAGCGCCGCTCGCCCATGATGAGCTCGTAGCGCTCAGGGCCGGTCTGCCGGACGACGACGGGCTGAAGAAGCCCGACTTCCTTGATGGAGGTGACAAGTTCGGAGAGCGCGTCCTCGTCGAACACCTCACGCGGCTGGCGCGGGTTAGGAGTGATCGAGTCGATCGGCAGCTCGGCGAAGAACGCACCGGCCGGGGCAGCGAACTCCGGCGTGGGCTCCGGCTCGGGCACTGCGGTTGTTTCACGTGAAACAGGGGCGGCAGGCAACGTCGCCACCTTCGCGGCTGCCACCCCCCGTTCCGCGGTGAGTACGGGCACCGACGACGGAGACGTGGAAGCCGTCCCCACCGAGGAGCCCGCCTTCTCCTGCGCGGCAGAAGGGATCAGCGCGCCGAGCCCCCGTCCCAGTCCTCTACGTCGCTCACTCACTGGATCCCCTCCGACATGCTGTGCTGGTTGTTCTGGCTGACCACATGCGCGTGCGTGGGGTCGTACTGCACACCGACACCGCGCAAGGCGATCTCGCGGGCAGCTTCGAGGTAGGAGAGCGAGCCGCTGGAGCCCGGGTCATAGGTGAGCACCGTCTGCCCGTAGCTCGGCGCCTCGGAGATGCGGACCGAGCGCGGGATGCTGGTCCGCAGCACCTCCTTGCCGAAGTGGCTGCGTACCTCGTCGGCCACCTGGGAAGCGAGCCTGGTCCTGCCGTCGTACATGGTGAGCAGGATCGTCGAGACGTGCAGCGTCGGGTTGAGGTGGCCGCGTACGAGATCGACGTTCCTCAGGAGCTGCCCCAGCCCCTCCAGGGCGTAGTACTCGCACTGGATCGGGATCAGCACCTCGGCTCCCGCGACCAGCGCGTTGACCGTCAACAGGCCCAGCGAAGGCGGGCAGTCGATGAGGATGTAGTCCAGCGGCTGCTCGTACGCCTGGATGGCGCGCTGCAGTCGGCTCTCTCTGGCCACCAGGGACACCAGCTCGATCTCCGCACCGGCGAGATCGATCGTGGCCGGCGCACAGAAAAGACCCTCGACGTCCGGGACGGGCTGAACCACTTCAGAGAGCGGCCTGCTCTCCACCAGAACGTCGTAGATCGACGGGACCTCGGCGTGGTGATCGATGCCCAGGGCCGTCGAAGCGTTGCCCTGGGGGTCGAGGTCGACAACCAGGACCCGCGCACCATGCAGCGCGAGGGACGCGGCGAGGTTGACCGTGGAAGTGGTCTTCCCTACGCCTCCCTTCTGATTGGCAACGACCATGATTCGGGTCTGCTCCGGCCGGGGCAGACCCTCACCGGCACGGCCGAGAGCTTCCACCGCCAGCTGGGCAGCACGACCGATGGGGGTGTCGTCCATCGGGGGCGGTGTTTCACGTGAAACATCCTCCCCCGCCGATTCGGTACGGGGACCGGGGACCGGATCGGTCATCGGTCCCGCGATGTTGGCGTCGGACCGCAAGGATTCACTCTCCTCGACTTCAGGCTCGCAATGAACAGAGCCTCCCATGTCTTCGGGGCAGTGAACCAGCGAGGCCCGGGCTTCTGTGGACGAATCCACCTCTGTGGACAACTCCGTAGCCCCTGCGGGGGACCCGAGGCCCCCCGCGAACGGCTTGCGATCGCGCGGCGAGGAAGCCGCACGGCCGCGGCTGATGATTCCATGCAGCAGTGAGCGACGTTTCACGTGAAACACGATGCATCCGTGCTTCACGGAGACCGCTACGACACTCCGAAATGCGTACGTATGCCGCCTTCTATGGAGCATTCCCCCACGGAACCGTCTTAGCGTGGGGCGGGAGGTCAGCGACGGCGCCGCGTACGGCTCGTCCTGGCGGCCTTGGCGCGCTTGGCGGCGAACCGCACACCACCAGGACTCTCGCCCACCTCTACCCGGACGACCGTGGACAGCGGGTCCACCACGCCCTCGCCGACATGGAGCACCGACGTCTCCACCACACCGAGCTTGCTCAGTGCGGCACGCGCACCCTGGATCTCCTCCTCGGCCGTGTCGCCCTTGAGCGCCAGCATTTCGCCGTAGGGACGCAGCAGCGGCACACCCCAGCCGGCCAACCGGTCGAGCGGTGCCACGGCGCGCGCCGTCACCACATGGACCGGGGCCACCTTGCCCAGCATCTCCTCGGCCCGCCCGCGCACCACGGTGACGTGGTCCAGACCCAGGAGCTCCACGACCTCCTGGAGGAAATTGGTGCGCCGCAGCAGCGGCTCAAGAAGCGTGATCTTCAGGTCGGGGCGCACCAGCGCCAGCGGGATGCCCGGCAGGCCCGCCCCCGAGCCGACGTCGCACACCGTGACGCCCTCGGGAACGACTTCGGAGAGCACCGCGCAGTTCAGCAGATGCCGCTCCCACAACCGCGGCACCTCACGCGGACCGATCAGACCGCGCTTGACCCCCGCATCCGCGAGCAGCTCCGCATACCGCACGGCTTCGGGGAAGAACTCCCCGAACACCTCCCGCGCCTCATCCGGCGCCGGGGGAAGCTCCGCTGCTGCCTCTGCCTCCGTCACGGGGACCGTCCTTCCCTACCTCGGCGGCGTTGCCGCACTGTGGTGGCCGACTATCAGGCTGACAAAGATCGGCCCCGCCTGCGAACAGACGGGGCCGAGAAAGCAATGACCGCTCAGGCGGGCAGTACGACGACGAAGCGCTGCGGCTCCTCGCCCTCCGACTCGCTGCGCAGCCCGGCGGCCGCGACGGCGTCGTGCACAACCTTGCGCTCGAACGGCGTCATCGGGTCGAGCTTCACCGGCGCCCCGGTGCTCTTGACCTCTTCCGCAGTCTTGGCGCCCAGCTCGGCGAGCTCCGTGCGCTTCTTGGCCCGGTAGCCCCCGATGTCCAGCATCAGACGGCTGCGGTCACCGGTCTCCCGGTGCACGGCCAGGCGCGTGAGCTCCTGAAGCGCCTCCAGCACTTCACCGTCACGGCCGACCAGCTTCTGCAGGTCACGGCTGTTGCTGTCACTGATGATCGAGACCGCGGCTCGATCCGCCTCGACGTCCATGTCGATATCGCCGTCGAGGTCGGCGATGTCGAGCAGGCCCTCCAGGTAATCGGCGGCGATCTCCCCCTCCTGCTCCAGGCGGGAGAGGGTGTCGACGCCCTCAGCGGCCGGGGCGGTGGTGCCTTCCGTCACGGATGGACTCCTTCTTACTTCTTGGTCGGGTGCTTGGGCCGCTGCTGACCCTTGCGCTGTCCCGACTTGGCTCGTGCCTGGCCCGCGGTGGGCTTGCCCTGCTTCGGCTTGTTCTCCTGCTGGGGCTTGGCGCCCTGCGGTTCGGTCCGCTTGTCCTGGGGCGCCTCGGCCGCGGAGTCACCGGCGTCCGTGGAGTCCTTCGTCAGCGAGGTCTTCGCGGCCGCGTCGTCCTGCTGGACCACCGTCGCGCCGCCCTGCCGCTGCGCCTTGGTCTGCCGCTTGGGCTGCTGGCGCTTGGGAGCCGCGCCGCCCTCGGCCTCCAGGAGCGCCGTGTCGCTCTTCACCACGGTGCCGTCGGCCTGGGCCACGAAGCCCTGCTTGGAAAGGCCGGTGATGAACTTGCGCTCGTTGTCGTTGCGGTCCGGGCCCTTGGCCACGATCGCCTGGACGACGGCGCGCCGGCGCTTGCCCTGGACCTCACCGTGCTGGGTCACGCTCTTGACCAGCCGGTCCAGGTAGTGCGCCTGAGCCTTGGAACCCGGCGTCGGGTTCTGGTTGATGACGTACATCTGCTGGCCCATGGTCCACACGTTGGTGGTCAGCCAGTAGACGAGGACACCGACGGGGAAGTTGATGCCCATCACGGCGAACATGACGGGGAAGACGTACATCAGCATCTTCTGCTGCTGCATGAACGGCGTCTTGACCGTCAGGTCCACGTTCTTCGTCATCAGCTGGCGCTGGGTGAAGAACTGCGAGGCCGACATCATCACGATCATGATCGCGGTGATGACCCGGACGTCCGTCAGCGTCGCTCCAAGGCCCTCGACCTTGGAGGCGCTGTCCATGAACTTCGCGGCCAGCGGCGCGCCGAAGATATGGGCCTTCTGGGCGCTCTCGAGGAGCGGCTGGTTGATGACGCCGATGGTCTTGCCGTTGGCGATGCCCGAGAGCACGTGGTACAGCGCGAAGAAGAACGGCGACTGAGCGAGGATCGGAAGGCACGAGGAGAGCGGGTTGGTGCCCGTCTCCTTGTACAGCTTCATCATCTCTTCGGACTGACGCTGCTTGTCGCTCTTGTAGCGCTCCTGGATCGCCTTCATCTTCGGCTGGAGCGCCTGCATGTTCCGTGTCGACTTGATCTGCTTCACGAAGAGCGGGATCAGACAGATACGGATCAGCACCACGAGGGACACGATCGACAGGCCCCAGGCCCAGCCCGTGTCCGGCCCGAAGATCGCGCCGTACAACTTGTGGAACTGGACGATGACCCAGGAAACAGGCCAGGTGATGAAGCTGAACAGACTGGCAATCGTGTCCACTAATCAGGCTCCTTGAGCATTGGGCGGGGTCTCTGCGGCCGGGCTTGTCTCGGTCTCAGCGGCGGACTGCCCGCCCTTGTCGCCGCGCCAGGCAGCGCGCGTCGCCTCGTGCCATCGAGGTCGCTTGCGCTCCGGCACGTAGTCCACACCGCCCGGCGACCACGGATTGCACCGCAGAATGCGCCAGGCGGTCAGGGCGGTGCCTTTGACGGCACCGTGCCGGTCGATCGCCGTATATCCATAGTGGGAACACGACGGGTAGTACCGGCAGACGGGCCCAAGGAGTGGGCTGATCGTCCACTGGTACAGCTTGATCAGGGCCAGCAGCGGGTACTTCATCGCGCGCCCCCTCCCAGCAGCCGCGCGAGGGCGGCGTCCAGGTCTCGGGCCAGCTGTGCATGGTCGGCATCACCCGCACCGGGCAATGCCCGTACGACCACCAGGCTACCGGGGGGCAACTGGGACAGCCGTTCGCGCATGAGATGGCGGAGCCTGCGCTTCACCAGGTTGCGGACGACAGCCACGCCGACGGCCTTGCTGACAACGAAACCCGCACGCGTCGGGGGAGCGCTCTCCCCAGGCGCGTGCGGGTCCGTTGCACCGCTGCGTAGATGGACGACGAGGAGCGGGCGACCGGCCCGGCGTCCTCGGCGAACCGCGGTCGCGAAGTCCTCGCGCCGCCTCAGCCGATTCTCGGTAGGCAGCACGTCATGACCTGTTAGCTGTTACGCGGACAGGCTGGCGCGACCCTTGCCACGGCGGTTCGCGAGAATCGCGCGGCCGGCGCGGGTACGCATCCGCAGGCGGAAGCCGTGGGTTTTGGCGCGGCGACGGTTGTTCGGCTGGAAGGTGCGCTTGCTCACTCGGGGGCTCCAGAAATGATTCGTTGGCGGCGGGACATCGCCTGGCTGTCACCGTGCGCCCACGAGTAGCTCGCGTATACGCCCGTGTGCACCGCTTCACGACCACAGATCGTGATCTTTGCCCATCGGAGGCAGGCGGCAGCAGCCATCGACAACTCGACCTGGTTACGGTACGCGCGGCTACGCCATCCGGTCAAACCGGCTCCTCGTCGGCCCCCGGTATGCACAGGCTGTGGACAACAACTTGAACCACGTCAGTGGGCCCGACTACCGTGGCTGAACTCCGAGTCTTCTCCCCATCTGTCCTTGCCTGTCTGTCTATGCCATCCCATACCGTCCCGAGAACCACACATTCGTGGGACCTGCGAGAGAGCGTGCCCTGTGGCTGACGTACCTGCCGATCTTGCCGCAGTGTGGCCACGAGTGCTGGAGCATCTCCTCGGGGAGGGGCAGCAGGGCATCGAGCCCAAGGACAAACAGTGGATCGAGCGCTGCCAGCCGCTCGCGCTCGTGGCCGACACCGCGCTGCTGGCCGTCCCCAATGAATGGGGCAAGCGGGTCCTCGAGGGCCGGCTCGCGCCGCTGATCAGCGAGACCCTGAGCCGCGAGTGCGGCCGCACCATCCGGATCGCGATCACCGTCGACGACTCGGTGGGCGAGCCCGCGCCGCCCGCCCCCCAACAGCCCTCGTCGCAGCAGCAGCGCTACCAGGACGACCCCTACGGCCGCCCCGCCGACGACGGCCTGCCCACCGTCCGGCCCGCCTACCCGGGCGAGTACCAGCAGCGCCCCGAACCGGGCGCCTGGCCGCGCGCCCAGGAGGATCTGTGGCAGCAGCCCCGGCTCGGCGGCTTCCAGGACCGCGACTCCTCGGGCGAGCAGTGGCGCGAGCCCTACGGCGCCGGCCGCCCCCAGCAGCCCCAGCACGACTACCGCTCCCCCCAGCTGCCCGAGCGCGGCCCGTACGACCAGGACCGGGGCCAGTACGACCAGGACCGCGGTCAGTACGAGCAGCCCAAGCCCCCCTCGTACGGGCAGCAGCGCCACGAGCAGCGGCCCGAGCGGCGTGAGCTCCCGGAAGGACAGCCTCCCCAGCGCGGTGGCTCGGGCCATCTCGCGCCGTCACCCTCCGGCGGCGCGCCCGCGAAGGGCGGCCCCGGCGAGCCGCACGCGCGGCTGAACCCGAAGTACCTCTTCGACACCTTCGTCATCGGCTCGTCGAACCGGTTCGCGCACGCCGCGGCCGTCGCGGTCGCCGAAGCGCCGGCCAAGGCGTACAACCCCCTGTTCATCTACGGCGAGTCGGGCCTCGGCAAGACGCACCTCCTGCACGCGATCGGCCACTACGCGCGCAGCCTGTACCCCGGCACCCGGGTGCGGTACGTGAGCTCCGAGGAGTTCACCAACGAGTTCATCAACTCCATCCGCGACGGCAAGGGCGACACCTTCCGCAAGCGTTACCGCGATGTCGACATCCTGCTGGTCGACGACATCCAGTTCCTGGCGAGCAAGGAGTCGACGCAGGAGGAGTTCTTCCACACCTTCAACACGCTGCACAACGCCAACAAGCAGATCGTGCTGTCCTCGGACCGGCCGCCCAAGCAGCTGATGACCCTGGAGGACCGGCTGCGCAACCGGTTCGAGTGGGGGCTGACCACCGATGTGCAGCCGCCCGAGCTGGAGACGCGTATCGCGATCCTCCGTAAGAAGGCGGTGCAGGAGCAGCTCAACGCCCCGCCGGAGGTGCTCGAGTTCATCGCGTCCCGGATCTCGCGCAACATCCGTGAGCTGGAGGGCGCGCTGATCCGGGTGACGGCGTTCGCGTCGTTGAACCGGCAGCCGGTGGACCTCGGCCTCACCGAGATCGTCCTGAAGGACCTGATCCCCGGCGGCGAGGACGCGGCGCCCGAGATCACCGCGAGCGCCATCATGGCGGCGACGGCCGACTACTTCGGTCTGACGGTCGAGGACCTGTGCGGATCCTCGCGCAGCCGGGTCCTGGTGACGGCCCGACAGATCGCCATGTACCTGTGCCGTGAGCTCACCGACCTCTCCCTGCCCAAGATCGGGGCGCAGTTCGGCGGCCGCGACCACACGACGGTGATGCACGCCGACCGCAAGATCCGCGCGCTGATGGCGGAGCGCCGCTCCATCTACAACCAGGTCACCGAGCTCACCAACCGCATCAAGAACGGCTGAGCCCGCCCGCACCCAGCACCGCGCCGGCGCCGCACCAGCACCTCTGAGGGCGCCCGGGATCCACCATCCGGGCGCCCTCAGGCGTTCCCCGACGGCCTCGGCGGGCCCCGGGATACGCGCGTACGACGCCGACATGAGCGTGTGTACGAGTCCCGCGGCGCCCCCGATGTTCGAATACCGGCTGGTCAGCGGCGGTTCTCCACAGATCTGATGACTTTCTTCCGTCCACAACCTGGGGACCGCGAAGTTGTCCAGATTGCTTCCACAGGCATGGCGCCTGATACTCCATCACCCCAGGTCAACCGCCTGGGGATTTGTGGGCAGTCGCATTCCACAGCTTGTGGACGGTTTCACTGTCCACAGCCTGTGGGTGAAGTTTTCCACCGGCGGCCCACAGGCTTCGTCCCGTTGTCCCCAGCTTCTCCACAGCCCTGTCCACTGTTCGGCAACGCAACACCCGCGATCACCGGGCCGAGTGAAAGCCGTCACACCAAGGGGGTGGGTTGGCCTGTGGGGAACCGGGGTAAAACTGGGGACAGCGCTGGGGAGAACTACCCCTGTCCTGTGCACGGGATGTGCAGAACTTTCGGGCGTCCACAGAAACCCCGAGTTGTCCACGGGCACCGCCCACAGGGCCGGTGGACAAAAAACGCGCTGTGACCTGCGCAAACGGGGTTATCCACCGTTTCCACAGGCCCTACTACTACTCCCACTTAGAGTTAGCTCGGAATCCGCTTCGAAGTGGGGCCTGTGCACAACTGGCCGCCGGAGCCCCGACCGCCCCTCGACGCGACTTGACCCCGACGCGCACCGACTGTCAGCGGCGTACGTCAGACTGGTCCCCGGCGATACAGCCGACGACGAAAGCCAGCAGGGCGAGCCAGCAACAGCAGGAGGCGGTTCCGGTGAAGATCCGGGTGGAGCGCGATGTACTCGCGGAGGCGGTGGCCTGGGTGGCCCGCAGCCTCCCGGCCCGTCCGCCCGCGCCCGTACTCGCGGGCCTTCTTCTGAAGGCGGAGGACGGCGCGCTCAGCTTCTCCAGCTTCGACTACGAGGTCTCGGCGCGGGTCTCGGTCGACGCCGAGGTCGACGAGGACGGCACGGTGCTCGTCTCCGGCCGCCTCCTGGCCGACATCTGCCGTGCCCTGCCCAACCGGCCGGTGGAGATTTCCACAGACGGTGTACGAGCCACCGTGGTCTGCGGCTCGTCGCGCTTCACCCTCCACACCCTGCCGGTGGAGGAGTACCCGGCACTGCCGCAGATGCCGACGGCCACGGGCACCGTTCCCGGTGAGGTCTTCGCCTCGGCCGCCGCGCAGGTCGCCATCGCGGCCGGCCGTGACGACACGCTGCCCGTCCTGACCGGTGTGCGCATCGAGATCGAGGGCGAGACGGTCACGCTGGCCTCCACCGACCGCTACCGCTTCGCGGTCCGCGAGTTCCTGTGGAAGCCCGAGAACCCGGACGCCTCGGCGGTCGCCCTGGTGCCCGCCAAGACGCTCCTTGACACCGCCAAGGCGCTCACCAGCGGCGACACGGTCACCCTCGCGCTCTCGGGCTCCGGCGCGGGCGAAGGCCTGATCGGCTTCGAGGGCGCGGGCCGGCGCACCACCACCCGCCTGCTCGAAGGTGATCTGCCGAAGTACCGCACCCTGTTCCCGACCGAGTTCAACTCGGTCGCGGTGATCGAGACCGCCCCGTTCGTCGAGGCCGTCAAGCGTGTGTCCCTGGTGGCCGAGCGCAACACCCCGGTGCGGCTCAGCTTCGAGCAGGGCGTCCTCATCCTGGAGGCGGGCTCCAGCGACGACGCACAGGCTGTGGAGAGGGTCGACGCCGGCCTTGAGGGTGACGACATCTCGATCGCCTTCAACCCGACCTTCCTGCTCGACGGCCTGAGCGCCATCGACTCCCCGGTCGCCCAGCTGGCCTTCACCACCTCGACCAAGCCGGCGCTCCTCAGCGGCAAGCCCGCGCCGGACGCCGAGGCGGACGACGCCTACAAGTACCTGATCATGCCGGTGCGTCTTTCCGGCTGAGCGGCTTGAACACGTACGCCCCGGGGCACCCGGGGCGTACGTCTGAGCGGCTGACCCCGCAGGTGTGTACCAGGGCTCCGGCGTAGGCTCGGACGCGGGTACGAAACGCCTCAACGTCAAAGGATTCTGTGATGGAGCTCGGTCTCGTCGGCCTCGGCAAAATGGGCGGCAACATGCGCGAGCGCATCCGCCGCGCGGGCCACACCGTCATCGGTTACGACCGCAACCCGGACGTCGCCGATGTCCACAGCCTCAAGGAGCTTGTGGACAGTCTCAAGGGCCCGCGCGTTGTGTGGGTGATGGTCCCCGCGGGTGCGGCGACGCAGTCCACCATCGACGAGCTCGGCGAGCTCCTGTCGCCCGGAGACATCGTCGTCGACGGCGGCAACTCCCGCTGGACGGACGACGAGAAGCACGCCGTCGAGCTGGGTCTCAAGGACATCGGCTTCGTGGACTGCGGCGTCTCGGGCGGCGTCTGGGGCCTGGAGAACGGCTACGCGCTGATGTACGGCGGCGACGCCGAGAACGTCGCGAAGGTGCAGCCGATCTTCGACGCGCTCAAGCCCGAGGGCGACTTCGGCGCGGTCCATGCCGGCAAGGTCGGCTCCGGCCACTTCTCGAAGATGGTCCACAACGGCATCGAGTACGCCATGATGCAGGCCTACGCCGAGGGCTGGGAGCTCCTGGAGAAGGTCGACTCGGTCACCGACGTCCGCGAGGTGTTCCGCAGCTGGCAGGAGGGCACGGTCATCCGTTCCTGGCTGCTCGACCTCGCGGTCAACGCCCTGGACGACGACGAGCACCTGGACAAGCTCAAGGGCTTCGCGCAGGACTCCGGCGAGGGCCGGTGGACGGTGGAGGCGGCCATCGACAACGCCGTGCCGCTTCCCGCGATCACCGCCTCGCTGTTCGCCCGCTTCGCGTCCCGTCAGGACGACTCCCCGCAGATGAAGATGATCGCCGCGCTGCGCAACCAGTTCGGCGGCCACGCGGTCGAGTCCAAGTAGCTCCCAAGCGCAGCAGGTCAGCCGGGGGAGGTCGGCGACACCATGCACGTCACGCATCTCTCGCTGGCCGACTTCCGCTCGTACGCCCGGGTCGAGGTTCCGCTCGACCCGGGCGTCACCGCGTTCGTGGGCGCCAACGGCCAGGGCAAGACCAACCTGGTCGAGGCCGTCGGCTACCTCGCCTCGCTCAGCAGCCACCGCGTCTCCTCGGATGCCCCACTGGTGCGGATGGGCGCCGAGCGCGCCGTGATCCGCGCGGCCGTCACCCAGGGCGAGCGCTCCCAGCTGATCGAGCTCGAACTGAATCCGGGCCGCGCGAACCGGGCCCGTATCAACAGGTCCTCGCAGGTCAGACCCCGTGACGTCCTCGGGATCGTCCGGACCGTGCTGTTCGCGCCCGAGGATCTGGCCCTGGTCAAGGGGGACCCCGGCGAGCGCCGCCGCTTCCTCGACGAGCTGATCACCGCCCGCTCACCCCGGATGGCGGCCGTGCGCTCCGACTACGACCGTGTCCTCAAGCAGCGCAACACCCTCCTGAAGTCCGCCGCGATGGCCCGCAGGCACGGCGGCCGGGGCATGGACCTGTCCACACTTGACGTGTGGGACCAGCACCTCGCGCAGGTCGGCGCCGAGCTCCTGGCCCAGCGCCTCGACCTGATCGCGGCGCTGGGTCCACTCGCGGACAAGGCGTACGAACAACTCGCCCCGGGCGGCGGCCCGTTGGTGCTTGAGTACAAGCCGTCGGCGCCCGGCACCGGGCACACCCGCGAGGAGCTGTACGGGCAGCTCATCGCGGCGTTCGCGGACGTGCGCAAGCAGGAGATCGAGCGGGGCGTGACGCTGGCGGGGCCGCACCGCGACGATCTGACGCTGCGCCTGGGCGAGCTGCCGGCCAAGGGGTACGCGAGCCACGGGGAGTCCTGGTCGTACGCGCTCGCGCTGCGGCTCGCCTCCTACGACCTGCTGCGGGCCGAGGGCAACGAGCCCGTGCTCGTACTCGACGACGTGTTCGCGGAGCTGGACGTCAAGAGGCGCGAACGGCTGGCGGAACTGGTGGCCGAGGGCGAGCAGGTTCTGGTGACGGCCGCGGTGGACGATGACGTTCCGGGGATCCTCGCGGGCGTCAGGTACGAGGTCGCGGAGGGCGAGGTGACGCGGGCATGACGGAGGCGAAGGGGCCGGGGGGCGAGGCGCCGAAGGTGCCGGAGTCCTCCGGCGTGGATCTGGCGAGGGTCGCGCTGCGCGCCGCGAAGGAGCAGGCCAAGGCGCGCGGTGACGCCGCCCAGCAGAAGAAGCAGGCCCGCAGGGGCGGCGGGCTGCGCTCCGGAGCCCGCGCGGACGGGCGGGACCCGTTGCCGCTGGGCGCGGCGATCAACCGTCTGATCAACGAACGCGGCTGGGAGGCGCCCGCGGCGGTCGGCGGCGTGATGGGCCGCTGGCCGCAGATCGTCGGCGAGGACCTGGCCAATCACTGTGTGCCCAAGTCGTACGACCAGGCGGACGCGGTGCTGACCGTGCAGTGCGACTCGACGGCCTGGGCCACCGAGCTGCGTCTTTTCGCGCCCCAGCTGGTGGCGCGCATCAACGCCGACCTCGGTCACGGCACGGTCCGGCTGATCAAGGTGCTGGGCCCGGGCGGGCCGCCGCAGCGCTACGGCCGGCTGCGCGCGCCGGGGAGCACGGGGCCGGGCGACACCTACGGGTGAGCGGCCGGGCCGGCGCCCCCTCTTTTCCTGTGCCCTGCCCCGCGAAGTGCTGCCGGGGCAGGGCACACGCGTCTCCCTGGCACACCCTGTGACGTGCGAAAACGGGGCTCCGGAGGCCTCCGGTGGCGGGTGTGGGTGATGAGGCGTCCCTCACGGTAGTCGGAGGTTGACAGGCCGAAGCGCTGAACGCCCGTGTGAGGCTCCTGGGGCCCCTCCCCGAATATGGGGAGTCGGTAGGCGCCCGCCCAGGGCGGCACATGCGGACTCAGGTACCGGCAAACCCCCATTCATGTCGGCGCTACCGGTAGACTGGTCGACAATCCCGCCGTCCTCGCGGGACCCACCGAAAGACGCGATCGGACGCCCGCCGCCACGGCGGCGCCCGACGCCGACCATCGCTGAACGACGCAGCCGCTCCTGCCTGTACAGGGGAGGCTCGTGCTGTGCCAGAAAGGGCGCTTCGTGGCCGATTCCGGCAACCCCAACGAGAAGACCCCGTCCACTGCCGGCGGTGAGAACGGCGAGGTGACCACCTCGTACGACGCCAGCGCGATCACCGTCCTGGAAGGTCTGGACGCGGTCCGCAAGCGGCCCGGCATGTACATCGGCTCGACCGGTGAGCGTGGTCTGCACCACTTGGTGCAGGAAGTCGTCGACAACTCGGTCGACGAAGCTCTCGCCGGTCACGCGGACACGATCGACGTCACGATCCTGCCCGACGGCGGCGTGCGCGTCATCGACAACGGCCGTGGCATCCCCGTGGGCATCATCCCCTCCGAGGGGAAGCCGGCCGTCGAGGTCGTGCTGACCGTCCTGCACGCGGGCGGCAAGTTCGGCGGCGGCGGTTACGCCGTCTCCGGTGGTCTGCACGGTGTGGGCGTCTCCGTGGTGAACGCCCTGTCCACGAAGGTGGCCGTCGAGGTCAGGACCGACGGCTACCGCTGGACGCAGGACTACAAGCTGGGTGTCCCGACGGCGCCGCTCGCCAAGCACGAGGCCACCGAGGAGACCGGCACCTCGGTCACCTTCTGGGCCGACGGCGACATCTTCGAGACGACCGAGTACTCCTTCGAGACGCTGGCCCGGCGCTTCCAGGAGATGGCCTTCCTCAACAAGGGCCTGACGATCAAGCTGACCGACGAGCGCGATTCGGCGCGTGCGGTCTCGGGTGCGGACTCCGCGGAAGAGGGCGAGGAGCCCGAGCCGCTCACGGTGACGTACTTCTACGAGGGCGGCATCGTCGACTTCGTGAAGTACCTCAACTCGCGCAAGGGCGAGCTGATCCACCCGACCGTGATCGACATCGAGGCCGAGGACAAGGAGCGACTTCTCTCGGCCGAGATCGCGATGCAGTGGAACTCTCAGTACAGCGAGGGCGTTTACTCCTTTGCGAACACCATCCACACGCATGAGGGGGGTACGCATGAGGAAGGGTTCCGCGCCGCGCTCACGGGCCTGGTCAACCGGTACGCCCGCGACAAGAAGCTCCTGCGCGAGAAGGACGACAACCTCTCGGGCGAGGATATCCGCGAGGGTCTGACGGCGATCATCTCCGTCAAGCTGGGCGAGCCCCAGTTCGAGGGCCAGACCAAGACCAAGCTGGGCAACACCGAGGCGAAGACGTTCGTCCAGAAGGTGGTGCACGAGCACCTGACCGACTGGTTCGACCGCAACCCGGTCGAGGCCGCGGACATCATCCGCAAGTCCATCCAGGCGCAGACGGCCCGCGTCGCCGCCCGCAAGGCGCGTGACCTGACCCGCCGCAAGGGACTGCTCGAGTCGGCGTCGCTGCCCGGCAAGCTCTCGGACTGCCAGTCCAACGACCCCACCAAGTGCGAGATCTTCATCGTCGAGGGGGACTCCGCCGGTGGCTCGGCGAAGTCCGGCCGCAACCCGATGTACCAGGCCATCCTGCCCATCCGAGGCAAGATCCTGAACGTCGAGAAGGCGCGGATCGACAAGATCCTCCAGAACACCGAGGTCCAGGCGCTGATCTCGGCGTTCGGTACCGGGGTCCACGAGGACTTCGACATCGAGAAGCTTCGCTATCACAAGATCATCCTGATGGCGGACGCCGATGTCGACGGCCAGCACATCAACACCCTGCTGCTGACCTTCCTGTTCCGCTTCATGCGGCCGCTGGTCGAGGCCGGGCACGTGTACCTGTCGCGTCCGCCGCTCTACAAGATCAAGTGGGGCCGGGACGACTTCGAGTACGCGTACTCCGACCGTGAGCGCGACGCGCTCGTGGACCTCGGCAAGCAGAACGGCAAGCGCATCCGCGAGGACTCGATCCAGCGGTTCAAGGGTCTTGGTGAGATGAACGCCGAGGAGCTGCGCATCACCACGATGGACGTCGAGCACAGGGTGCTCGGCCAGGTCACCCTGGACGACGCGGCCCAGGCCGACGATCTGTTCTCGGTGCTGATGGGTGAGGACGTCGAGGCACGCCGCTCGTTCATCCAGCGCAACGCGCGGGACGTCCGCTTCCTCGACATCTGACTCGGTCTGTCGCTGACCGCTTCGAAAGGACTTGAGAACCAGCAATGGCCGACGAGAACACTCCTACGCCCACGGAAGCCGCCGAGGCGGCCGCCGCCGCTGAGGCAGCCCTCGCCCTGCGCATCGAGCCCGTCGGGCTCGAGACGGAGATGCAGCGCTCCTACCTCGACTACGCGATGTCCGTCATCGTCTCGCGTGCGCTGCCCGACGTGCGGGACGGTCTGAAGCCCGTCCACCGCCGCGTCCTGTACGCGATGTACGACGGCGGCTACCGGCCCGAGAAGGGCTTCTACAAGTGTGCCCGTGTCGTCGGTGACGTCATGGGTACCTATCACCCCCACGGCGACTCCTCGATCTACGACGCCTTGGTGCGCCTGGCCCAGCACTGGTCGATGCGCATGCCGCTGGTGGACTCCAACGGCAACTTCGGCTCTCCGGGCAACGACCCGGCCGCCGCCATGCGGTACACCGAGTGCAAGCTGATGCCGCTGGCCATGGAGATGGTCCGGGACATCGACGAGGAGACCGTCGACTTCACGGACAACTACGACGGCCGCAACCAGGAGCCGACGGTCCTGCCGGCGCGCTTCCCCAACCTCCTGGTCAACGGCTCGGCCGGCATCGCGGTGGGCATGGCCACCAACATCCCGCCGCACAACCTGCGCGAGGTCGCCGAGGGCGCCCAGTGGTACCTGGCGAACCCGGACGCCTCGCACGAGGAGCTTCTGGACGCGCTGATCGAGCGCATCAAGGGCCCCGACTTCCCCACCGGCGCGCTGGTCGTGGGCCGCAAGGGCATCGAGGAGGCGTACCGCACCGGCCGCGGCTCCATCACGATGCGCGCGGTCGTCGCGGTCGAGGAGATCCAGAACCGCCAGTGCCTGGTGGTCACGGAGCTGCCCTACCAGACCAACCCCGACAACCTCGCGCAGAAGATCGCCGACCTGGTCAAGGACGGCAAGGTCGGCGGCATCGCCGACGTCCGCGACGAGACCAGCTCCCGTACGGGACAGCGTCTGGTGATCGTCCTGAAGCGGGACGCGGTCGCCAAGGTCGTCCTGAACAACCTGTACAAGCACACCGACCTCCAGACCAACTTCGGCGCCAACATGCTGGCGCTGGTCGACGGCGTGCCGCGCACCCTCTCGATCGACGCGTTCATCCGCCACTGGGTGACGCACCAGATCGAGGTCATCGTGCGGCGTACGCGCTTCAGGCTGCGCAAGGCCGAGGAGCGGGCCCACATCCTGCGCGGCCTGCTCAAGGCGCTCGACGCGATCGACGAGGTCATCGCGCTGATCCGGCGCAGCGACACCGTCGAGGTCGCGCGTGTGGGCCTGATGGAGCTGCTGTCCATCGACGAGATCCAGGCCAACGCCATCCTGGAGATGCAGCTGCGCCGGCTCGCGGCCCTGGAGCGCCAGAAGATCGTCGCCGAGCACGATGAGCTTCAGGCGAAGATCAACGAGTACAACGCGATCCTGGCCTCGCCCGAGAAGCAGCGCGCGATCGTCAGCGAGGAACTGGCCGCGATCGTCGACAAGTTCGGCGACGACCGCCGCTCGGCGCTGGTGCCGTTCGACGGCGACATGTCCATCGAGGACCTGATCGCCGAAGAGGACATCGTCGTCACCATCACCAACGGCGGCTACGTCAAGCGCACCAAGACCGAGGACTACCGCTCGCAGAAGCGCGGCGGCAAGGGCGTGCGGGGCACCAAGCTGAAGCAGGACGACATCGTCGACCACTTCTTCGTCTCCACCACCCACCACTGGCTGCTGTTCTTCACCAACAAGGGCCGCGTCTACCGCGCGAAGGCGTACGAGCTCCCCGACGCCGGCCGGGACGCGCGCGGCCAGCACGTCGCCAACCTGCTGGCCTTCCAGCCGGACGAGAAGATCGCCCAGATCCTCGCGATCCGCGACTACGACGCGGCGCCCTATCTGATCCTGGCCACCAAGGGCGGCCTGGTGAAGAAGACGTCGCTGAAGGACTACGACTCGCCCCGTTCGGGTGGCGTCATCGCCATCAATCTGCGCGAGACGCCGGACGGCGGCGACGACGAACTGATCGGCGCGGAGCTGGTATCGGCCGAGGACGATCTGCTGCTCGTCAGCAAGAAGGCGCAGTCCATCCGCTTCACGGCGACGGACGACGCGCTGCGCCCCATGGGGCGCGCGACCTCGGGTGTCAAGGGGATGAGTTTCCGCGAGGGAGACGAACTGCTCTCGATGAATGTCGTCCGGCCCGGTACGTTCGTCTTCACCGCAACCGATGGCGGGTACGCCAAGCGCACCCCCGTCGACGAGTACCGCGTCCAGGGCCGCGGCGGCCTCGGCATCAAGGCCGCCAAGATCGTGGAGGACCGCGGCTCGCTGGTCGGCGCGCTGGTGGTCGAGGAAACGGACGAAATCCTCGCCATCACGCTCGGCGGCGGTGTGATTCGTACGCGAGTCAACGAGGTCAGGGAGACGGGCCGTGACACCATGGGCGTCCAACTGATCAACCTGGGCAAGCGCGATGCCGTGGTCGGCATCGCCCGTAACGCCGAGGCGGGCAGCGAGGCCGAAGAGGTCGACGGGGCCGAAGACGCCGAGGGCGCTATTGCCGAGGCTGCTGCCGAGGGCGCCCAGCCCTCGGCCGGGGAGCACGAGGAGTAAAGCGTGAGTGGATCCACGGGCGCCGGAGCGGCCGCTTCCGGAGCGAACGGTGCCCGTGGCCCTGCCGCGGACTCCCAGGGGGTAACGGTGACGGAAACCCGCGGGGCCAAGGGCCGGGCGGAGTACGAGGGCGGCGCGCTGCCCGGCGAGCGCGACAAGAGCACGCAGGGCGGCCAGGGGCCCTACCATCCGCCGGCGGCCTACCCGGCGCCCCAGCGCACCGGCGAGGGCATGCGACGGCCGCGTACCGGGGCCCGCACGACGCCCCGCACGCGCAAGGCGCGGCTGCGGGTGGCCAAGGCCGACCCGTGGTCGGTGATGAAGGTCAGCTTCCTGCTGTCCATCGCGCTCGGCATCTGCACGGTGGTCGCGGCCGCGGTGCTGTGGATGGTCATGGACGCGATGGGCGTCTTCTCCACGGTGGGCGGCACGATCAGCGAGGCCACGGGCTCGAACGAGTCCAACGGCTTCGACCTCCAGTCGTTCCTGTCGCTGCCGCGGGTGCTGCTGTTCACCTCGGTCATCGCGGTGATCGACGTGGTGCTGGCCACGGCGCTCGCGACGCTCGGAGCGTTCATCTACAACCTCTCGGCCGGCTTCGTGGGCGGCGTCGAGCTCACGCTGGCCGAGGACGAGTAGCCGCAGTTCACGGCGGCGCGGATACCGATTTTGGGACTGGCCGTCCCGTGCGCTAATCTTCAGAGGTCAGCGCGCGGGACACCCCGAAAAGCGCGGCGGGGCTATAGCTCAGTTGGTTAGAGCGCATCCCTGATAAGGATGAGGCCACAGGTTCAAATCCTGTTAGCCCCACAGAAGCAGTACCGATGAAGAGGGCGTCTCCCCGAGTGGGAGGCGCCCTCTTCGCGTATGTGCCGTGGCCAGTGTGCTGTGGCTTCTGTGCTGTGGCTTGAGTGCCGTGGAGGGGGATACGCGAATGCCCGACCGCTGGCGACGGGGGATGCACCAGCGGTCGGGCTTGTAGGCAACCCTAACAACGCAGCCCGCAGGGGGAACTGACTGCCCGTGCGGAATGGCGAATTGTGACGGGTATCACGTTCTTCCGGTCGCCCGCCACGGCCATGGGCCAGGGGCCACCGGTCACCGGCCGCCGGTCACCCCTCGCACGGCGGGGCGTAGGACAGGCGCGGCAGATACTCGTGCCACTTCTGCGGGGTCAGGACACCCCGGGTGGTGGAGCAGATGTGGCTCTTGGCCTCGGCGGTGTCCAAGTTCCACAGCCGGACCGTGTCGCTGCCGCTCGACACGCCGAGCATGTGGCTCCTGGGGCTGAAGGACAGGAAGTTTCCTGTCTTGGCGTTGGGGCTCATGGACTGCCCGATCGGTGACGCGGCGGACGGGTGGGCCAGGTCCCAGAGCCGGACCGTGTTGTCGTTGCCGCCGCTGGCCAGGGTGCGGCCGTCCTGACTGAACGTCAGCGACACGACCGCCTCGGTGTGTCCGGTGAGCGGGGCGCCCAGCAGCCTTGCCACGGCCGGACGGGTGGTGTTCCAGAGCCGGACGGTGTCGTCGTCGCTGCCGCTGGCCAGCGTCTTGCCGTCCCGGCTGAAGGAGAGCGTGTTCACGGGCCCGAGATGGCCCGTGAGGGGTGGGCCCAGGGGAGCGGGGCGGTGCGGGTCGGCCACGTTCCAGAGCCGGATGGTGTCGTCCGCGCTGCCGCTGGCGAGCGTGCGCCCGTCGGGGCTGAAGACAAGGGAGTTGACGTAGCCCTTGTGACCGGTGAGCGGCGCGCCGAGCGGAAGGTGGTGGGACGGGTCGCCGACGTCCCACAGCTGGATGGTGCGGTCGTCGTAGTCGGTGGCCAGCATGCGGCCGTCGGGGCTGAAGGCCAGCGCGCCGGCGCCCGCGAACCGGGTCCGCAGCACGATGGGGGAACCGTAGGGGGCGGGGCGGGAGGGATCGGCGACGTTCCACAGCCGTACCGAATGGTTGCCCATCAGCACCGCGAGGGTCCGGCCGTCGGGGGAGAACACCAGGGAACGCGCGGAGCCTTCCCCGGGCGGGGTGAAGGGCGCGCCGAGCGACACCGGCCGGCCCGGAGCGTCCACGTTCCACAGCCGCACCCGGTTGTCGCGCGCCGCCGTCGCGAGAACGCGGCCGTCCGGGCGGAACGCTCCGACCTGGCCGATCATGTCCGTGGCCGGAATCGACCACAGGCGGACCTTGCTGTCTCCGCTTCCGGTGGCGAGGGTCCGGCCGTCGGGGCTGAAGGCCAGGGCGTACATCTCGCCGCTGCTTCCCGCGAGGGGTTCGCCCACCTGCGAGGGGTAGGCGGGGTCGCTGATGTTCCACAGGCTCGCCGTGCTGTCCGCGCTGGCGGCGGCGAGCATGGTTCCGCTCGGGTTGAACGCCACGGACCAGATGGGGCCGGTGTGGCCGGTCAGGGGCGTCCCGATCGGTGCCGCGTGACGGGGGTCGGTCACGTTCCAGAGCCGGACGGTGTCGTCCGAGCCTCCGCTGGCCAGCGTGTGACCGTCGGGGCTGAACGCCACGGAGTGCACGGTGCTCGCGTGACCGGTCAGCTCGCTCCCGATCGGTTCCGGCCGCGCCGCGTCGCTCATGTCCCACAGCCGGATCGATCCGTTGTCGGCGCCCGCGGCGAGCGTGCTTCCGTCGGGGCTGAACGCCACGGAGCGCACGGCTGCGGTGGGGCCCGTCAAGACGTCGCGCGTCCTCGGCCGGCCCGGGTCGGCCACGTCCCACAGACGGATGGCCTGGTGTTCCGTGGCGGCGGCCAGCGTGTGGCCGTCCGGGCTGAAGGCCAGGAGGTAGATCGTGCCGTCGTGGCCGGTCAGCGGCGTACCGAGCGGTTGCGGGCGGCTGGGGTCCCGTACGTCCCACAGCCGGATCGTGCCGTCGTCGGAAGCGCTGGCCAAGGTGGTGCCGTCCGGGCTGAAGACCGCGCTGCTCACCCAGCTCGTATGGCCGGCAAGCGGGGAGCCGAGCGGCTTGGGGCGCGAGGGGTCGGCCACGTCCCACAGGCGGACGGTCCGGTCGTAGCTGGCGGTGGCCAGGACGCGGCCGTTGGGACTGAACGAGGTGAGGTAGACGGCGCCGGTGTGGCCCAGGAGCGGGGTGGCAAGCGGCGCGTTCACGATCGAGATCAGCCGGTTGGCCGCGCCCTCGTCGTCCGGCCGCAGACCGTGCGCCACCAGGGCCAGCTGGGCCGACAGCGAAGGATCCGTGTGCTGGACGCGGTCGGCCTCGGCGACGACCTGCTCGAACACGGCGTCGTCCCGCTGCTGCCAGGCGACCACCGCGGCGCCGACAGCCAGCAGCGCGAGGACGACCAGGGCCGAGATCGCACCGCGCATGATCCAGACCGTACGCTTGCGCAGCTTGACCGAAGCGGCCAGGAAATCCACCGCGGCCCGGGTCAGAAAGGTGTCACCGGCGGTCCTGGCCCAGGCGCGGGCCTGTTCAAGGCGGGAACCCCGGTAGAGCAGGGAGGTGTCCCGCTGGGATTCCTCCCAGGCCCTGCCGTCCTCCTCCAGGCGCTGGCGCAGCAGATTGCCGGCCCTGTCCTCGTCGATCCAGTCCCGCAGGCGCGGCCACGCGTGGAGCAGCGCCTCATGGGTGATTTCGACGGTTTCGGCGTCGAGCGTCACCAGGCGGGCGCGTGCCAGCGCCTCGAGCGATTCCTCCGTCTTGCGGCAGTCCGTCGACTCCTGGGCGAGCTGGCGCCGGGTCCCCCGCCTGCGCGTGGCCTGGGTGTCCTCGCCCAGCCTGACCAGCCGCAGAAGGAGCAGCCTGGCGGCGGTGCGTGCCGCCGGATCGAGATCCGACCAGGCCCGTTCGGCGGTCGCCGCCACCGCGCCCTGGATTCCGCCCGCCGCGCGGTAGCCGGCCAGGGTCAGCTTCCCGCTCTTTCGTCGCTGCCAGGTGGCGAGCAGGGCGTGGGAGAGGAGCGGCAGGGCGCCCGCGCTCTGTGCGCCACGGGGGCCGTCGGTGCTCACTTCGCGGACGATCAGTTCCGTCAGGCCCGGTTCGAGTTCCATGCCCACGGCCTTGGCCGGACCGGTCACGGCTTCGCGCAGCTCCGCGCCGGTCAGCGGGCCGAGCACCATGTGCCGGTGCTGGAGCGCGTCGGCGAGTTCCGGGTGGGCCAGGCACTGCTCGTAGAAGTCGGCGCGTATGCCGAGCACGACGAGGACGGGGGCCGGCTCGTCCGCGTCGGCGGGTGTGCAGGCCGCGTGGAGGAGCTGGATGAACCGGCGCCTGTCCGCCTCGTCGGGGCAGAGGGTGAACGTCTCCTCGAACTGGTCCACGATGACGACCGGAGGGACGGCCGCCGCCTGGCGTCGCGCCCAGGCCGAGAAGGCCCGGCGCACGGCGGGGCCGTGTCGCAGGGCACGGTGGGCGTCGGAGTCGGCCTTCGATCCGGCCAGGACCAGGGGCGCGAGTTCGGGAATCCGACGGGTCAGCTCGCCGACGGGATCCGTTCCCGGTACGAGGTGCACGACCGCCCGTGCCCGGCCGTTCTCGCCGCTCAGGGCGCCGTCTTGGAGCATGGGCGCGAGTCCGGCGTTCAGCAGGGACGACTTTCCCGCCCCCGAGGCGCCCACCAGCATGACCAGGCCGCCGGTCGCCTCCACCGCGCGAAGCTGCGCCACGAGGGCGTCCGTGCTGCGCTCCCGGCCGAAGAACCAGCGGGCGTCCTGCCGGCGGTAGGGGGCCAGGCCCCTATAAGGACACACACCACCGGGAACCGCCGGCGCGTCGGCGGGCGCCGGCTCCTTGGCCGGCGCGGGCTGCTCGCCGGCGATCGGGTCGGCGACCGCGTGCTCCCACAGACGCTGCCAGTGCGCCAGGTCGTAGAGACCGGGGGAGACCGGTGCGGCCCGCGTGCGCCGTGCTTCGGGGATCAGGATGTGCAGCACCACCGCGAGGGCGGCGAACTGCGCCGGCACGTTCCTGGCCCGCCGCCAGTCACTGATCCGCTGGGCGGACACCCGCACCGGGCGCCCCCGCTCGTCGACGCGCTGAAGCCGGACGACGGCCTCCGCGACGCGCTTGAGGGGCGGGTCCCCCGCCTCCTTGTACAGCAACGCGAGACGTTCCGCGAAAGCCGTGCGTGCCCCTGAGCCTGGACTCAAGGCCTCCACCTCTCACTGTCCTGCGCACCTGGCATCCGGACCGGAAAACTCACCCTATAGGGCTGACCTGCGGAGAAACCGTCCGCGTGGTGTCCGGACCTCCTCACTGCGAGCCCTTCCTGGCAGGATCTGGCCGTAGCAGGACAGCCACGGGGCGTAACCCGGTCGAGCCACCAGGTCCTCGCTCGAAGAGGCCATCATGCCGTCGCGTGTTCTCAGTCAATCTACGGCGGAGTAACGAGAGTGCGGCAAGGCCTCGCGTCGCCAGTGTGGTGCGGTACCGGTCCCAACAGGGGAGGGACCGGTGCCGCAGCACACGGTCGCTCAGGGTGCGCCGGGCCGCCCGGGGCGCCGCCGACCGCGCGCGGAGCGGGTCGGCGGATTCCCCGGAGCGCTCTCAGAAGTGGGTCATCGCCATCACGTCGGCGCTCCTGATGCCGGTCGCGACCGGCACGACCCGCTCCTCGGGACGCGTCCAGCCCGCCGCTTCGGCCGCCGCGACGGCGGCCTTCTCGGCGGCGTCCGCCTCGGCGTTCAGGGTCTGGTTCTCTCCCCCGGCTCCGGCGGCCGACGCGGCGCCCGCCGCTTGAGCCGCCTTCAGCGCGGCCCGGGAGGCTGTCGCGGCGAGTTCGCCGCCCTCGTCGTGGAGCTCGCCCATCCGGGCGGCCTGGGACGCGGCGGCGGCCGCGTTCCGCGCGCAACGGGAGTCGGCCGCGGGCTGGGGCCGGCCTTCGTGGAGCACGGCCAGGGCTTGCGCGGCCACGCGTGCGGCGTGGCCGGCCTTGAAAAGGATCTCGGCTCGTGTGCCCGCTCCGGCCCGCTCCTCCTCGGCTCGTGTGCCCGCTCCGGCCCGCTCCTCCTCGGCCCCCGCGCCCGCTCCGGCCCGCTCCTCCTCCGCGCGGGACCCCTCGATGTGGCGCAGGACGGCGGCGGCGCGTGAGGCGGCGCTGTGGGCGCGCGCCAGGTGCGCTGTCCTGAGGGGGCTCTGCGGCTCATGGTCCTCGGCGGCTTGGGACGGCGTGCCCGCTCCTTGGCCGTGCTGGTGCTCGCTCATTGCCTTCTCCTCGTCGACCGGGACGACAGCGCGCGTGACGCTCTCCGCCGGCGCATCGCCCCGGAGAGCCGGCGATGCCGCGCAGGGTGGCACGCCGGGCGGCAACAGACCAGGGATACGGGCGCTTGCCGTCCACCAGGGCGCGCCATACCCTGAATCTGATGGACCGTCAGATCCGGAGTCGGTGGCACCGGCAGGCAGCTGGGGGTAAGTACCGTGGTCAGTACGGACAGTGGCAGCCGGGAGCTTCCCCGCGTCGTCAGCGTGGACGATCACGTGATCGAGCCCGCGCACCTCTTCGCGACATGGCTCCCGCGCAAGTACCGGGACCGGGGGCCCAAGCCCTTCACGGCCGGGATCGGGGAGCTGGCGTACATCGGGGGGAAGTACAGGTTCACCACCGACCCGGAGGGACAGCTCACGGACTGGTGGGAGTACGAGGGCAGCATCTTCCCGTACAAGCGGGTCATCGCGGCCGTCGGTTTCTCCCGGGACGAGATGACGCTCGACGGCATCACACGCGAACAGATGCGGCGCGGATGCTGGGACCCCGGCGCCCGCCTGAAGGACATGGACCTCAACCACGTCGAGGCGTCCCTGTGCTTCCCGACCTTCCCGCGCTTTTGCGGGCAGACCTTCGCCGAGGCCAAGGACAAGGAGGTGGGGCTCGCCTGCGTGCGCGCCTACAACGACTGGATGGTCGAGGAGTGGTGCGGCGACAGCGGCGGCCGGCTCATCCCGCTGTGCCTCATCCCGCTGTGGGACATCGGCCTCGCGGTGGCGGAGATCAGACGCAACGCCGCTCGTGGCGTGCGCGCAGTGACGTTCTCGGAGATTCCGACGTACCTCGGCCTGCCGTCCATCCACTCCGGCTACTGGGACCCGTTCTTCGCCGCGTGCCAGGAGACGGGGACGGTGGTGAACATGCACATCGGTTCGTCCTCGCAGATGCCGGCCGCCTCCCCCGACGCCCCGCCCGCCGTCCAGGCCTCGCTCAGCTTCAACAACGCCATGGCGTCGATGATGGACTTCCTCTTCTCCGGGGTCCTGGTGAGGTTCCCGGGGCTCAAGCTCGCCTACAGCGAGGGCCAGATGGGGTGGATCCCCTATGCCCTGGAGCGGGCGGACGACGTGTGGGAGGAGCACCGGGCCTGGGGCGGGGTCAAGGACCTCATCCCCGAACCGCCCTCCTCGTACTACTACCGGCAGATCTTCTGCTGCTTCTTCCGCGACCGGCACGGGATCGAGTCCATCGAGACGGTCGGGGTGGACAACGCGACCTTCGAGACGGATTACCCGCACGTGGACTCGACCTGGCCGCACACCAAGCAGGTGGCCACCGAGCACATGGCCGGGCTTCCCGACGACGTGGTGTACAAACTGCTCAGGGGCAACGCCATCCGCATGCTGGGGCTTCCGCTCGATCAAGGCCACGTCTGATCGACGAGGTCACGCCCGGTCAACAAGGTCACGTCCGATCAACCAGGTCACGTCCGGTCAAGCGGAGGGTTACGGTGGCCCGGGCTCCATGGAAGGCGGGCACATGACCTCTTTTCTCCCGGACGTGCTGGTCACCCTCGGCCGCAGGTACGTGCGTGACGCTCCGGTCGGCGCGGGCAAGGCGGCGCTCGCCGACCGCTTCTTGAACCCCCGCCTGCGAGACCACCCGCGCCGACGGGTCGTCCAGGCCCGCTCCGGGGCGAGGTTCGCGGTCGACACCCAGGACCTGATCGAGCGTTACCTCTATCTCTTCGGGGTGTGGGAGCCCCATATGACCCACTGGTTGCAGAGCCGCCTGCGCCCGGGCGACGTCTTCGTCGACGTCGGGGCCAACATCGGGGCGTTTTCCGTGCTGGGCTCTCGTCTGGTGGGGGAGCGGGGACGCGTCGTGGCCATCGAGGCATCCCCCGAGTTCCACCGCCGCGTGCTGCGGCACGTCGAGCTCAACCGGTGCGGCAACGTCCGACCGGTCAACGTCGCCGTGGCCGACCGCCCGACGACCCTGACCTTCGTGCTCGCCAGCTCGCGCAACAAGGGCGCGAACTCGATCGTCCCGTACGAGGGGCCCGCCGAGTCCACCTTCGAGATGGCGGCGCTCCCCCTGTCGCAGGTCCTGCGGCCGGACGAGATCGCGAGGGCCCGCGTGATCAAGATCGACGTCGAGGGCGCGGAGGGCGGGGTCGTGCGCGGCCTCGCCCCTGTGCTCGGCGACCTGCGGGCGGATGCCGAGATCGCCGTCGAGGTGACGCCGGAACGGATGGCCCGGCTCGGCGACTCCGTCGAGGAGTTGCTGCGGACCATGCGCGAGCACGGGTTCAACGTCTACCGCCTGGTGAACGACTACTCCCCGGCGAGCTACCCCGGCGCCGTTCGCGACCCGGCCCCGCCCGTGCGGTGGCGCGGCCCGATCGTCGGTGAGACGGAACTCGTGTTCTCACGGGTGGACGCCGAGACGCTGGCGTGACACCGGCGCCGCGCCCGGCTGCCGGGCCGGGAGCCGGCGAAGGGCCCGGCCGGCTACGCGTTCCCGCTCACGTCGAGCTGACCGGCCAGCGCCACTGGAAGTGGTCCAGGGCCCGCGCCCGCGCCTCGACGACCGCCATCCGCGCGTCGCGCTCCCCGGCGTCGGTGTGCGCGGACTGTCCCGTGGCCTGGCCCTCCCACTTGCGGTAGAGCAGCCCCACCTCCGCGCAGAACCAGCCGCGTGCCACGGCGTTCAGGGCCAGCAGGAGACCGGTGTCCTCCGAGGCGGGCAGCGCCATCCACCCGCCAAGGGCGAGAAGCAGATCGCGGCGGACGAAGAGCGTCGCGGGGTGGACCTGTGCGCGGTAGTCGTGCGCGGCCCAGTGGTCGAGGACGGCCCCGCGCTCGATGGCGCCCGGTTCGGGGTCGCCGGGAAAGCCCGTGGTCGTCCCGTCGGGCAGCAGGTCCAGGGCGCGCGAGGTGGCCCAGCCGATCGACGGGTCGGCTTCGAGGGCCGCGAGGTCACGGGCCAGGGTGCCCGGCGCGAGCTGGTCGTCCGCGTCCAGGATCTTCACGTACTCGCCGTCGGCGCGCGCCAGGGCGATGGTGCGCGCGACACCGGGGCCGCCGCGCCGCCCCTGCCGGAAGGAGACGCGCTCATCGGCCGGTACATGGGGAGCGACGTCGTCACTGGTGCCGTCCTGCTGGATCAGCCACCGCCAGTCCCAGCCGTCCGGCAGCTCCTGCGCGCACAGGGACGCGAAGGCGTCCGGCAGAAAGGGGGCCGAAGGCCCGTGGACGGCGGTGACGACGATGATGCGCCGGGTCACGGCTCACCACCTTTCCCAGTCAGTCGTGTTTCCCAGTCGGTCGTGAACAGAGATTGCGTACGGTCCCCCGGCAGCGAGACGCCGGCCCGCGAGGCGCCGTCCGGACCGGCTCGTACGCCTTGGCCATGTGCTGCACACCGTCCCGTCGATCCGGCCCACGCAGCGTACGACTCCACAAAAGGACCCGGTGAGGGGCCCCTCGACGGGTTGCTCAGGACGCCGAAGAGCCCGGCGACTCGGGGGAGTCGCCGGGCTCGCAGCTCGGGCGGAGCGGGGTGGGGTGGGGTTGGGGGGCTCAAGGGGAATCGGGCGAAGGGGAAGCCGCTCCGGCCGGGTCTTCGGAGGTTTCCTGGGCCGTTTCCCGCGCGGTTTCCTGGCCGCCGCCGTCGTCCGTGGCCGACGCCGAGTCGTCCGCCGCGTCGCGTACATCGGCGCGGTGGCGCGAGGAGGGCGATGAGCCGTGCGCCTCGGCGCGGATGCGCTGCTTCATGGTGGGCGGCAGCGCCGATGCGGCGGGCAGCGCCCATTGCACGGCCGGCGCAACGGAGGTGGCCGGTTCGCTGCGGTTGTACGTCACGTCGTGCTGCGGTACGGAGGCCGAGGGGGCGGCGGCGGTGGCGTGGCCCGCGAGGCCGAGCGAGGCGAGGAGCGCGACCAGCGCGCCGATGAGTGCGGTCCACCAGGTCGTGAGCTTGCTGGTTGCCATGTCGTCCTCGCCTCTTCCGTAAGCGGTGCGTGCTGTTGGGTTGCCCGAATTGCGTTGTATCCGATGATGTGCGGGGGTGGCGGAAGAGGCTAGGAACGACGCACCGTATCGACGGATCTTCCGATGAACTACACACGGATGGAGCATCACCGGTTGATATCGATCGGTGTGTATAGTCGGGCGGCAGAGGTCCCTTACGTCAAGGAAAGACGAGGTCGCGCGGTGAAGAAGCTTCTCCTGGTCGCACTGGCTGCCATCGGCGGGCTCCTCGTGTACCGCCAGATCCAGGCGGATCGCGCCGAGCAGGATCTGTGGACGGAGGCGACCGACTCCGTGCCCGCAGGTTCGGGTGTGTGAGACCGAAAGACCCGTTGCGAAGCCCCGGCCACCTCAGTGGCCGGGGCTTCGTGCTGTTCCGGGCCGTACCGGACACGGTTGAGTTCACGTGAGCGAAGAGTTGACTTGCGAGGGCGAAGGTGGGGCGGGGCGACGTGAGGACGAGGCTCGGCGGGGTCGGGGTCGGGGCGGCGGGGCGGCGCCGGGGAGCCTCGGCACGGAAGGTGGGAGCGGCCGCGGCGGCGCTCTGCGCGCTGTTCGCGGCGCCGGGCCCAGCGCACGCCGCCGGGCCGCCGCCCGCGTACCGCTTTCCCGAGGGCGTCCAGGACGTCCCGGGGGGCGCGAAGGACACCGACGGGCCGGTCCTTGAGGCTGGCACCGCCTATAGGTCCGTCATCAAGCCCAGTGGCAAGCTCTATTTCCGGCTGATTCTCGACGGGACCAAGGACGCCTACGCCTCCGCGGTCGCCGTGCCCGGGCCCGTGGGCGCCAAGCTCGCCTACAGCGACTCCATCCGCGTCACGATCCAGGACGCCGACGGCGGGTCCTGCGACTCCCAGCGGACCTCCATCGGCGCGGCGCAGTACCCGCACCCCTTCGCCGCCTACGCCTACCGGTCCGTACGCACCAGCCTGCCCTCGTGCCGCAGACCCGGCACCTACTACCTCGTCGTGGAGCGGGAGGGCGACGCGACGTCCACGCCCTCCGACTGGGGCCTTGACCTCAGCTATTCGACCGAACCCGCCCGCGAGGGCGCCGGGCCCGGCACCGCGCCGACCGGCTGGCCCTCCGCGTCGCCCGCCCCGCCGGCCACCGCCCCGCGCCGGGTCCACGGCGGCACCGGCTTCCACGACGCGACCGCCCTGTCCGAGGGGCAGTGGCGAGACACCGTCCGGCCGGGCGAGACCCTTTTCTTCCAGGTTCCGCTCGACTGGGGCCAACAACTGTTCGTGAGCGGAGCCCTGTCCGGCATCACCACGGACAAGGAGGGCTATGTCAGCACCGCCCTGTCCCTCCAGCTCTACAATCCGCTGCGCGGGCCGGCCACCGGGGCGTCGGCGCCGTACGACGGCCGGCAGAAGGAGGCCGCGCTCGACCTGCTCCCGCCCGTCGCCTACGAGAACCGGTACGCGCCCTCGAGCGACACCTCCGCGATGCGGGTCGCGGGCCCCTACTATCTGGCCGTCTCGCTCAGCCCCGAGGTCGGGCGGACCTTCGGGAACACGCCGTACGACCTGACGCTGCGTCTGACCGTGCGCGGAGCGAAGAAGGCCGCCCCCGCGTACGCGGGCCCCGCGCCGGACTTCTCCGGCGGCTCCCCCTCTGCGGGCGACAGCTCGATGAAACGTCTCGCGGCCCTCGGAATCGGTTCGGGCACGGTGCTCGTGACCGGGCTCGGGATGTGGGCGCTGGTGGCCCGTCGGCGTACGGCCGCCACCATCCCCGGGGCCGGTCCGGACGCCACCGGTGCGCCGGGGGCGGCGCGGAGCCCCGACGGGCAGGGCTTCGGACCGCCCAGCGCCCGGTAGCGGAGCGCTCGGGCCCGCGCGCCCTGGCGGAGCGCGCCCCCTCAGATCTGGAACAGCGCCCAGAATCCCACCGCGAAGCAGACCAGCGCCACCAGGAGGACCGGAATCACGACCTTGGCGGGCGGCCCGGGGCGCGATCGCGGCGCGGACCCCTCGAAAGAGGCCTCCCGGACGGGAACTTGGGGGGCCACGGCGGCATTGGGGTACGAGGCGGCGTACGGCTGCGCCGTATAGGGAGCCGGGTACGCCTGCGCCGCGTACGGCGAGGGGTTCGGGGCCGTGTACGGGGCGGTCGGGGGCGTTCGCGGTGTCTGTTCGTGGTGCGGCGGCGGATACGAGGGCGTCGGCGCCTGCGTGGGCGGGGTGGGTGGCTGCGCCGGGGCGGGCGGGACGGCGGCCGGGCTGGGGGGCCGCGAGGTGTGGGGGGCGGGCAGGGCGCCCGAGGTGGCCGGTCCACGTGAGGCGCCGGAGGACGTAGGGGCACCCGAGGCGTCCGGGCCGTCTGAGGTGTCCATGGCGGGAGAGGCGTCCATGGCGGGAGAGGCACTCGGGAAACCCGGCGCGTGAGACGCGCCCGTGCCCCCCGGAGGCCCCTCCGCGCCGGACGCCCGCGTCTCGGGCCCCTGGTCGGTGAAGCCGGGTGGGAGCGGGCCGATCTGGTCGAAGACTTCGACGGGCTCGTCGTCCGGGTCCTGCTCGGGCAGCAGCTCCACCGCGGAGGCCAGCGCCTTGCGTGCCCCCGTCGCCGTGCGGAACCGGTTCTGCGGATGCGGCTGGAGCAGCCCCGCCAAGACCTGCCAGAGGGGTTCGGGGATGCCCTGGGGGGCGCCTGGGGTGCCGTGGGTGGCGAAGTACTCGACGAGGGCCCGCGCGTCGGGTTTGCTGCCCTCGAGGAGATAGAGCGCGACGAGGCCGACGGCGAACAGGTCGGCGGGGAAGTCGGGTTCGGACCCCGCCATCTGCTCGGGCGCGAGGTAACCCGGCGTCCCCACCACGTAGTTGGTCTCGGTGAGCCGGGGCTCGTCCTTGCGCAGGGAGATGCCGAAGTCGGAGAGCCGCAGATGCGGGCGGCCGCTTCCGGTGGCCTCCAGCAGGATGTTGGCCGGTTTGATGTCACGGTGGACGACGCCCTCGGCGTGCACGGCCGCGAGCCCGGCGAGCAGCTGGTCGAGCAGCACGCACACGAACCGGGGAGGCAACGGCCCGTAGTCGCCGATGAGATGGGCCAGCGAGCCGCCGCTCACCAGGTCCATGGTGAAGAGGACCTTGTCGTCGTCGGCGGCCCAGCTGGCCGGCGCGAGCACGTGCGGGTGGTCGATCCTCAGGGCCTGCTCGCGGACGAACCTGAGCAGGGTGTGGGCGTCGCTCTGCTGGAGGACCTTCGCCGCCACGTAACGGCGCCGGCGCCGGTCCCAGGCGCGCCAGACGGCTCCGGCCCCGCCCCGTCCGACCGGATCGACCAGTTCGTACCGGCCGGCGAAGACCTCACCCACCCGGCGCCCTCCCCCAGGATCGCGAACGGACCGTTGTCAGCTCTGGTGCGCCTCGTAGTGCGCGACGGCGTCGGAGGTGCGCCCCGCGCCGTACACCCGCAGGAACTCCGCCAGTTCGGGGTGGGCGGGGGCGAGCGTGCCCGCCGCGTCGATGATGTCGCCCGCGGCCGCGACGGAACGCAGCAGCGACTGGATCTCGCGCACCACACGCCGCACCGTGGGCGCACCCGAACTGGACGTACTCTGGCCGGTGTTGGTCAGCACCGAGCCTCCCTGCGACTTCTTGATCTCTTCCATCCGGTCGGTGGCCTCCACGGCGCTCACGCTGCCGTCGGCCACCTGCCCCGCGAGGTCCTGGAGCGACTGGACGCGCTGCACCACGGCCGGATTGCCGATCTTGGCGCGCTGACCGCTCATCAGCTGCGACAGCATGGGCGCGGAGAGCCCGAGAACAGCGGCGAGCCGGGCCTGATTGAGCCCGAGGTCGTCTATCAGCCGACGGAAGAGCGCCCCCAGCGGCTCCCCGTACCAGCTGCGCTGAAGCTCCCTGGCTCTTGCGGTCGCTTCCTGCTGTGCTGTGTCCATTGCGCGTCTCCCCATCGCTTCCCCAGTGAGGCCGCTTCACGGGTGCGAACCTCGCCGAGCATCTTACGGAGAGTGGTCGTTCACCGGGAGTCCCAATCCTTTTGGGAGATCCCCCGTTCCACCCGGTACTCTTGTTCCGCACCACCTCATCCGGGGCCTTAGCTCAGTTGGTAGAGCGCTGCCTTTGCAAGGCAGATGTCAGGAGTTCGAATCTCCTAGGCTCCACAGAAGGAAAACCCTCCGACCTGCGAGAACGCGGGTCGGAGGGTTTTCTGCTGCGCCTGGTGGGCACCGAGTGGGCACGTGCCTTCCATCAGTGTCTGCGCATGGCCCGCGCCGAGACCGCGGCCGGCGCTGGCCGCCGGGATGGACCGAGGGTCATGGTTGTGTCGCGGCCGGCGCCGCCAGGAGAGCGAGGGTCCCCAGGACCGGCCGGCCCTCGGACGCGAGGCGCTGGGCTGGAAGAAGCACGCCAAGCCGGCGGAGGGCGTCCACCGGCCCGACCATGTCCGAGCCCTTCGAGGGCATGGCCGTCGTCGAAGGGACCAGGGCCGCGGCGCCTTGCTGCCCGGCTTGGCGTGAACGCTCCCGGCCCGTGTCCGCGACGACCCGACGGGCGGCCGGCATCCCTCCCGCGCACGGGGGTGGCGCGGGAGGGACGTGGGTGGGGGCAGGTCAGGCCGTGGCGCTGTCCTGCCCGAGGACCTGGGCGATGGTGTCCGGCTCGAAGTTCACGGCGCTGCACCAGCCGCCGAGGGTGAGCTGGAACCAGATGTCGCTGACGATCTCCCCGTTGGGGTTCTCGCCCTCGACGACCTCGTCGCCCTTCACCCAGTCGACGGCCTGGTAGCTCGTACCGTCGCCAGGGAGCAAATGCCGCTGGATGTGGCTGTCGAGGGACGGGCCGGAGCGGACGTTGGCGTCACGCCAGATGGGGCCAAGGGTGTGCGGCATGGAGCGGACTCCTTCGGATGGTTGGGTCGTCCGGCCGGCTTCGGGGACGGCCGGCGTCGGGGACGGATGGTGGCGGGGGTCAGACGGTGACGAGGTCGGCGGTGGTGTGCGCGCGGCTCAGGAAGAGCACCTGGGAGACCATTTCGATCATCTTCTCCCGGTGGTGCGGCTCGGCCAGTGCGGTGTCCGAGATGAGCGCGTTCGCGTGCGGCACGACCACCCCGAGCGGTGTGGGCCAGCCGCGCAAGGAGTGGCTGATGGTACGCAGGGTCCCCAGGGTGGACACCGTGCCCTGGGTGCCGGCGCCGACCGCGACGCAGCCGATGGCACGGCCGTCCAGGAAAGGCCGCGGGCCGCCGAGGTCGTTGGCGTAGTCCAGGGCGTTCTTGAGCAGGCCCGACACGGTGCCGTGGTAGGTCGGTGAGACCAGGACCACGCCGTCCGCCCGGCCGAGTTCGCGCAGGAACTCCCGCAGAGCCTCGTGGTGTTCGGACAGACCGGGCTGGTAGAAGGGGAAGTCGATCTCGGCGCCATGGAAGGTCCGGGTCGTGGCGCCCCTCTCCCGGCACTGTTCGGCACACCACCCGGCGATCCGGTCCGACGTCGACCCGGGCCGCAGCGAACCGCTGATCAGCACGATGTGCGGGATTCGTCCTGTCTCCGCCGTCTTCATGCTTCAGCGGCCTTCCGTGAGAGGTGGGATGTGGGGGTCCAGGCGACGACGTCGAAGATCGACTCGTCCTTGCGGCCGTGCGCCTTCATGAAGTCGTTGCGCGCCGTCTCCTCGGCCTGGCTGGCGCCCTGGTCCAGCGCGCCCTGGCGGCGCGAGTGCAGCACCACGGCCGACGTCCGCTCGATGCGCTGCCGTTCGTACTCCTTGAGAGCGATGTCCACGTCGTCGTGGTCCCGCAGCGCCGCGGCCAGGACCACGGCGTCCTCGAGCGCCATGTTCGCGCCCTGGCCCATCGCCGGGACCATGGGATGCGCGGCGTCACCGAGCAGGGCGACCCTGCCGTCGAGCCACGTGGGGGCCGGGTCGCGGTCGTGGATGTCGGTCACGGCGACGTCGGGGTCCGCGTCGCGGATCAGGTCGACGATCGGCTCGTGCCAGCCGTCGAGGGTCTCCAGGAGCGCGGCGAGCGCGGCCGTGCGGCCCATCGCGGGCCAGACCCCGGCCTCGGCGGTGATCTTGGCGGCCCAGTACATCGCGCCGCCGCCGACCGGGGCCACGAACAGCTGGACCCCGCGCCCGTTGGCGACGAACGGCTGCGGGTACAACGGCGAACCGCTGGTGCGGCCGCGTACCGAGGTGTAGCCGCGGTAGTGCGGGAGGCCGTCGTCCAGCATGTGCCGGCGGATGGCCGACTTGATGCCGTCCGCTGCCACCAGCAGGTCGGCGGTCACGGCGGAGCCGTCCGACAGACGGACCGTCACCCGGCCGTCCGGCGCGCCGGCGTACCCCTCGACCGCCAGCGCGAGACGCACGCTCGCGCCCATGGCGACCGCCTCGTCCAGCAGGGCCGTCTGGAGGGCCGTACGCAGAATCGGGATCTGCGGCGCGCCCAGCCGTTCTCCCACCTGGCCGATCGGCTCCTTCGACAGCACGTTCCCGGTGCTGTCCAGCAGCAGTCGTACGTCGTCCGGGCCGGTGACATGTCCGTCGGCGCGGACGCGCGCGCCGAGGCGGGCGCTGATGGCGTCGGCTGCCCGGACGCCGTTCGCGTACAGCATCAGACCGGACCCGACGTCGAGGATGCTCGGGGCCCGTTCGACGACCGTGACCTCAAGGCCGGCGCCGGCCAGCGCGGCGGCTGCGGCCAGCCCGCCGATGCCGCCGCCCGCGACGACCGCGGTGCGCTTGTGCGACACCTGCTCCATCAGCGTGTTCCTTCCTGGGCGAGCGCGGGTTCCCGGGCCGGCGCGGCGGCCGTGCCCAGCCAGCGCCCGTCGTACGCCCCGAACTCCCCGGTGGCCGCGTCCCACACGGTGCGGCCCGCCCGCAGGGTGCGTTCGACGCGGCCGGTCATCGTCCAGCCCTCGTACGCCGACCAGCCGCACTTGGCGCGCACGTCGCGCGCGGAGAGCATCCACGTGGCGTCGGGCGCGAAGAAGACGAGGTCCGCGTCGGCGCCCGGGGCCAGCCGGCCCTTGCCGGGCAGCTGGAACAAGTCGGCCGGACCGGACGCGAGATGGCGGACCAGACGGCCGACCGCGACGTCCGGGTCCTCGTCCGGCCAGCGGCGGCGCATGCCCGTCCACACGCTGACGGCCAACTCCTGCACACCCGGCAGCCCGGGCGGCGACTGCTGGACCGAGCGCGTCTTCTCAGCGATGGTGTGCGGCGCGTGGTCACTGCCGATGGTGGCGGGCTGCCCGGCGCGCAACGCCTCCCACAGCCGGTCCTGGTCGGCCTGGCCGCGGATCGACGGCGACAGCCGGGTACGGGCGCCCAGCCGCTGGGTGTCCTGGTCGGTGAACGACAGGTGGTGTCCGGTCACCTCGAAGGAGATCGGCATTCCGGCGGCCCGCGCCGCGCACACCAGGTCCGCCTCCTCCGCGCTGGACAGGTGCAGGATGTGGGCCTTCGTCCCGTGCCGGCGGACCAGTTCGATGACCTTGGCCACGGCGGCGATGCCCCCGCTGCGGGGCCGCCGGGCCTCGTACTGCCGGTAGCTGTCCGGCTCGCCCCACCAGCCGTCGAGCAGCTGGAACAGCTGGTCGTCCTCGGCGTGCAGGACCAGCTGCACGCCGCCTGCGGCGGCGGCGACGAACGCCTTTTCCAGCACGGCCGCGTCGCGTACGACGGTGGGTGCCGTGTGGTGTCCGGCCATGAAGAGCTTGGCACTCGTGGCGACGTCCGGGTCGAGGCCGGCCAGCAGCCGGGGGTTCTCGGGGTCGACGCCGATGTGGAAGCGGTGGTCGACCAGGGAGTGGCCCGCCACCAGGGCGGCCTTCTCCCGCATCGCGTCCTCGGTCAGCGTCGGCGGGACCGTGTTGGGCATGTCCATCACCGTGGTGAACCCGCCGGCGACAGCGGCTCGGCTGCCGTGCTCCCAGTCCTCCTTGTGCGTCAGACCGGGGGTGCGGAAGTGGACGTGCGAGTCGATGAGTCCTGGCAGGACGTAGTACTCCCCGGCGTCCATGCGGCGCGCCGCGGCGGGGGCGGTGTCCTCGTCGGTGATGGCCACGACGCGCCCGTCGGCGATCAGCACGTGCCCGGGGCGCACCCCCTCGGGCGCGACCAGTCTCCGGCCGGAGACCACCAGGTCGACGCTTGCGGTCAGCTCTGCCATGTCACCGCCACCAGCTCTCGCGCGAGGTCGTTCGTGGGTCCCATCAGCGCCACCGCGCGGGCGTCGGCGAGCAGCCGGTTCAGCCGCGAGGAGGTGACGTAGCCGGCGGAGCCCAGCATCCGGGCCACGTCCAGGCAGATCTCCTCCGCCACGGTGGACGCGTACAGCTTGCTGTGCAGGGTCGTCATGCCCGGTGCCGCCGACGTACGGGCCCCGGCCCGCTCAACGAGGGCCCGCGCCGACTCCAGCCGCGTGGCCAGATCGGCCAGGCGGTGCCGCACGGTCGGCCTCTCCAGCAGCCCGCGCCGCTCGGCGTGGTCCACGACCAGGTCGAACGCGGCCTGCGCGGTGCCCACCGCCACGGCCCCCAGCGTCGCCCCGGACTCCCGCACCCCCGCGATGATCTCGGGCGCGTGGCCCTCGGGTCCCAGCCGGTCGGTGGCCGCGACCACGCACTGGCGCAGCGTTACGAAGCCGGTCGCGGAGCCGCGCATGCCCGCCAGGTCCAGGCTCAGGTCCGGCACCAGGCCCGGGTTGTCGGCGGTGACGAGGAAGAACGTCTGCCCCGTGGCCCCATACACCCGGCGCGCCTCGTCCTCGGGCTTCTCGGTCTGTACGAGGACGAGGTAGAGGTCCGCGACGGACGCCCCGGTGGTGAAGGACTTTGCGCCGTCGAGCACCCAGGTGCCGTCCGGGCGGCGGGTGCCGGTGCTGCTGAGCTTCTGCTTCGCCGCGCCGGCGCCCGGCTCGCTCCACGCCGACGCCGCCAGACAGGTGCCGTCCGCCAGCAGCGGCAGCAGGGTGGCCTTCTGCTCGTCCGTGCCCCACTCGGCGATGCGCGCGCTCACCGCGAAATGCTGGAAGGCGATGATGGACACCGAGGGGTTGACGGTCGCCAGCTCCTCGACGATCCGGTTGACCTCCCGCGCGTCGCCGCCCGCGCCGCCGTACTCGGCGGGAACGGCCGTGGCGAGCAGGCCCGACGCGCGCAGTTCCTTGAGCGCCTCGTCATCGGGCGCGCCGGTCAGCGCGGTCGTCTCGGCCGACTCGCGCAGCCGCGCCCGCAGGTCGGGCGTGAACCGCGTACTCACGCGGACGCCGCTGACAGTGCCAGGCATTGGGTAATCTCCTCAAAGTGCAGATGGGCCAGCGGTTCGAGTACGAACGAGCCCTGGAAGGTGACCTGTTTGCGTCCCACGCCGACCCAGGTGAGCGTCGGCTCGCCACCGTTCTCGTGCGTGGTGGCGGTGACCGCTGTGTCGCCGCCGGGGGTGGTGATGTCGATGAGGCCGCCGTCGCGGCCCAGTTCCCGGGCCAGCTGCCAGGGCACCGTGCCGGGGACCTGGGTCGCCGCGCCCAGACAGACCGCGCCCGTCAGGGCGATCGTGGGGTGCCAGCTGGGCACCGAGATCGCCCGTGCGGCGATCCTGCCCCCCGCCGTCGGCATGATCGCCGCGATCTTGGGGAACGCGCCGTCCGGGGACCAGCCCAGCCGTTCGGCGGCCGCGAGGCGGATCCGCCCCATCCGCTCGAACAGGTCGCTCCCGGCCGAGAACAGCGCGGTGTGGTCCCGGACGCCCAGCTCGCGGGCGTCCACGAACACATAGGCGTTGCCGGCCGAGACGAGCGAGACCGGGTAGATCCTGCCGTCCGCCTCCAGCGCGGTGCGCGGTTCGCCGGCCAGCAGCAGCCGCGAGACCGGTACGGCGCTGGACTGGACGAAGTAGACAGTCAGGCGTACTTCGTCGCGGCCCGTGGCGTCGATCTCGCACACCACGCTGTCGCCGTTGTTCAGGACGTTCACGCGGACCCGGTCGCCGGCCGTGAGCTTCGCCAGCATGCCGGCCCGCTCGGCCGACACGACCGCCGACAGGATCGAATGCCCGCAGGAACCGCGGAAGTCGAAGCGGTCAGGACCGCCGGGCAGGGCCTGCACGAACCGGTAGTCGAGGTCGAACATCGGGTGGTCCGAGGGGCGCACCAGAGCGAACTTCAGCACGTGGGAGCCGCCCGCCGCGTCCAGGTAGCGCCGGACCTCGGTCAGATCGCGCCGGATGGTGTCCTCGTCCGGCGCCATCCGGCCGGCGTCCAGCACGACCGTCGGGCAGGGGCTGCCCGTCGCGTAGGCGAGGTGGCCGATCATGCCGGGACCGCCACGGCCGGTGCCGCCGCCGCGCGCTGGAACTGCTCGCGCCACACCTCGTGCACGAGCAGTGCCCACACGGTCAGGGCGGTGGTGTCGTCGGGCTTCTCGGCCTGGACCGCGAAGAGGCCGTCGACGGCGCGCGGGTCGAGCTGGCCCGCTGCGCGCAACCGCCGCGGGTCGAGCATGTCCCGGGCGTACTCCCACAGCGCCGTACCCGGCGCCAGCATGGCCGTGACGGGCAGGGTGAACGGCTGCTTGGGCCGGTTGAGGACCTCGTCGGGCACCAGGCCGGCGGCCGCCGTGTACAGCGTCCGCTTGACCTTGCCGTCCCGCACGCGCAACGCGTCGGGCAGGCCACGGCCCACGTCCACGATGCTCCGCTGGCAGAACGGCAGCCGGGTCTCGACCGAACTCGCCATGCTCAGGTGGTCGACGCGGCGCAGATGATAGGCGGGCAGCCGGTGGCCGAGCTCGAACTCGGTGATCCGCTCCAGCACTGTGCCGGAGCCGTCACGCAGCCTCGACAGCGCCTCGCCGGGGATCGCGTCCGTCTCCCTCACGAGGGAGCGGTACGCGTCGGTGTAAAGGGCGTGGCGGCGGTGGGACGGCAGGACGCCCAGCTCGTCCACGTAGTCCGCGTACCATTCGCCGCCGCCGGAGGCGGCCGCCTGGGCCGCGGCGCGCATGCGGGAGTAGCCGCCGAAGATCTCGTCGGCCGCGTCACCGGTCAGCGCGACCTTGAAGCCCGCGTCACGCACCGCCTGGAAGAGGGCGTACGTGCTGAGCGTGATCGGGTCGGCGTTGGGCTGTCCCAGGTGCCAGACGACGTCCTCGATGAGGGAGGGGAACGTCGCCGGGTCGATCTCCACCTGGTGGTACGTCGCCCCCGCGCGCTGTGCCGCTTGCCGGGCGAAGTGCCGCTCGTCGAACGGCCAGTCGCCCCGGTAGGCGATGTTGAAGGAGTCCACCGGGCCGTGCTGCGCCGCCAGCGCGGTGACGAGACTGGAGTCGAGCCCGCCCGAGGTGATGACGGCGACGGGCACGTCGGCGACCAGCAGACTGCCGACCTCGGCGGTCAGCCGCTCGCGCACCAGCGCGCCCGCGGCCTCCTCGTCGTCGAACGGGACGCCCTGCCAGGCGTGTTGGGGCCGCCGCGCGAGGCGCGGTGTCCCGCCGAGTTCGCACACCATCGTGGCGGCCGGGGGCAGGACCTGCACGTCGGCGAACATCGTCTGCTCGCCGAACGGTGTCTTGGTGGCGAGGTAGGCGTCAAGACCCGGCTGCCAGGCGCCGGTGGAGACACCCCCGAACCCGAGCAGGGCGGGGATCTCGGAGGAGAAGTGCAGGGACCGGCTCACCGCGTCCCAGCGGTAGTAGAGCGGCTTCATCCCGATGTGGTCGGTGGCCAGCAGCAGCCGGGGCCGCTCGCCGCGCAGGTCCACCACGGCGATGGTGTACATGCCGTCGAGGTGGTCGGTGAACTCGTCGCCGTACTCGGCGTACAGGGCGGGCAGCACGTTGCCGTCGCAGCGGTCGGAGAAGGTGTGGCCGAGTCCGCGCAGCCGGTCGCGCAGGGCGTCGTGGTTGTAGATCTCGCCGTTGAAGACGACCTTGACCGCCTCGCCCAGCGTGTACGGCTGCTGTCCGCCGTCGAGATCGACGATCGCGAGCCGGTTGTTGCCGATTCCCCAGCTCCCGTCGCGGGCGCTGCCCCGGCTGTCGGGCCCGCCGTGCCGTTGCAGCGCGGCGACGGCGCGGAGTTCGCCGGGAGTGGTCGAGGGTGCGTTGAAGTAGCCGTAGATGCGGCACATGTGTGAGTGAGTCCTTCGCAGGTTCGTGTCGCCGGGGGTGCGGGTTCCCTAGGCGGGGCCGCGCATCGACAAGTACCGCTCGCCCGTATCGGGAAAGACCGTCACGATCGTCGCCCCCGACCATCTCTCGCGCTGTGCCAGCACGCGGGCCGCGTACGCCGCGGCGCCCGATGAGATGCCGGCCAGCAGACCGGTCGCCCGGTTCACCTCGTGCGTGGTCGTGGCGGCGGCCTCGTCCGGGACCGCCACGACCTCGTCGATCAGATCGAGGTCCATGATGTCCGAGACGTAGCCCGCGCCGATGCCGGGAATCCCGTGCGGACCCGCCTCGCCCCCGGAGAGCACGGCCGCGCGGGCCGGTTCGACGGCGACCACGTGCACCTGGGAGCCGGGCTGCTCCTTGAGGTAGCGCGCGACACCGGTCAGGGTGCCGCCGGTGCCGACTCCGCAGACCAGCACGTCGACCTGGCCGTCCGTCGCCTCCCAGATCTCCGGACCCGTGGTCTCGTAGTGGGCGCGGAGGTTGGCCGGGTTCTCGTCCTGGTGGGCAAGCCACGCGCCGGGGGTGGAGCGCTGGAGCTCCTCGGCGTACCGCCAGGCGGGCAGCAGCCCGTCCTGGTGGGGTACGAGGACGATCTCGGCGCCGAACTCCCTGAGGATCTGCCGGCGTTCCTCGGTCGCGTTGTCGGGCATGACGATGATGCAGCGGTGGCCGCGCCGGGCCGCCAGGGCCGCGATGGATATGCCGGTGCTGCCGGAGGAACACTCGATCACGGTCCCGCCCCGGGCCGGCAGCGCGCCGGACTCCTCGGCCTCGCGCATCATGTAGAGCGCCGGGCGGTCCTTGACGTTGGACAGCGGGTTGAACATCTCCAGTTTGGCCAGGAGTTGGACGCTGTCGGGAACCCCGGGGAGGCGGACCTCCATCAGCGGGGTGTTGCCGACCAGTTCCTCCATCGACCGCACGATGCGGCCGGTGCGGGTGGTCATGGTTGCCGTAGTTGCGTTCACAGCCGGTTTCCCCTTCAGGCTCGCGCGGCGGCGAGGTGGTCGGTGGCGGCCTGCTGGAGGTGGGTGATGTCGCTGGAGACCGTGGCGAAGGTGAAGCCTTCCGCGAGCCGCCGGGCGGCCGTGGCGCCGTCGAGGCAGTGGATGCCGCAGGCGATGCCCGCCGCCTCGGCCGCCGCGGTGATGCGGCGCAGCGCCTCCTCCAGTGCCTGCTGGGCGTCCGGGTCGCCGAACCAGCGCGCGCCGAGGGCGACGGACAGGTCGGCGGGTCCGACGTAGACCGCGTCCACACCCGGCGTGGCGCAGATCGCCTCCAGGTTCTCCAGGGCCGGGGCGGTCTCGATCATCACGATGCAGGCGACGGCGTCGTCGACCTCGGCCGGTACGGAGCCGAGCCGCAGTTCGCCGCGGACCGGCCCGCCCAGGCTGCGCGTGCCGTGCGGGTGGTGACGGCACGCCCGGGCGGCCACGGAGGCCTCCTCGGCGGTGTTCACCATGGGGACGATCACGGCACGGGCCCCGGAGTCCAGGGCCACGCCGATGGCGATCGGGTCGACCGAGGGGACGCGCAGCACGCCCGCGGAGACCTGGCGGGCGTCCACGGCGAGCATCGCCGTCTGCCAGCCCGCCACATGCATGACGCCGTGCTGGCCGTCGACGCCGATGTAGTCATAGCCGACTCCGGCGATCCGCTCGGTTCCGGCCGGGTTGTCGCAGGCGATCCAGTACCCGAGGAGCCGTTCGCGGCCACGCAGCCGGGCGGCGAACGCCGCGGGGTTCGAAGCGACGGCGCTCACTCGCCCTCCAGGATCGTGTAGCCGCTCTTGCCGTCGAGGCCGACCGGCACGTCACCGGTGATGGACACGCGGTGCAGGACGCGCTGGTGGCCGTCGTAGTCGTTGACGGCGTAGTGCTGGGTGTTGCGGTTGTCGAAGATCAGCACGTCGCCCGGCCGCCACGTCCAGCGGGCGGTGTTCTCCGGCCGGCGCACGTAGTTCTGCAACACGTCGATGATCGGGCGGGACTCGCGCAGGTCCATGCCGACCAGGCGCTGGGCGAAGCCGCCGAGGAAGAGGCTGGGCTCGCCGGACTCCGGGTGCACCCGCACCACCGGGTGCGCGGCCTCGAACCGCTTGGCCAGGAACGCCTTGCGCACCTCGGCGCCGCGCTCGGTGTCCAGGCGGGGCTGCTCGGCGTGGTTGGTGTGCACGGCCCAGAGCCGGTCGGCTATCTCGCGCAGCTCCGCCGGCAAGTCCTTGTACCCGGCGGCCGCGTTGGCGACGAGGGTGTCACCCCCGTACGGCGGGAGCACCATGGCACGCAGCGTGGTTCCCAGGGACGGGGCCGCGGTGAAACTGATGTCGGTGTGCCAGTGGTTGGCGCGCTGGTCCTCGCCGTCGACCGGGATCACCTGCGGGGCGCCGTCGACGGTCCGCATCATCGGGTGCTTCTGCGTGAGCGGACCGAAGCGTCCGGCGAAGGCCAGCTGCGCCTCGTCGGTGATGTCCTGGTCACGGAAGAAGAGGACCTTGTGCTGCAAGAAGGCCTCGTGGATCTGCGAGAAAACCGATTCCGTGAGATCGGTGCTCAGATCCACACCGAGCACCTCGGCGCCGATCCGGCCGCCTACCTTGCGGATGTCAAAGGCGGACATCATTCATTCCTTTCGGGAACATGAGCTCTTTGCCGCGCAGGGAATTCGCCTGCGGTTCGCGTCCAGCGAATCCGCGGCCTGCCGTCCTGGGGTGAAGGGAGCGAAGCACGGGGAAGATTTGGCAGGCAACAGCCGCCGAGGTAGTCGTGGCGACTTCAACGACTTGCCGAAGTGCTGCCGACGATTTCGACAAGTCGTAGGAGTCGCGCCGATTCGCCGGGGGGTGGTTGCCGCGGGTCAGAGCCGTGTGGTGTGCTCCCAGTCGCCATCGAGAAAGACCAACGGGGAGAACAGGAAAGGGCCATGGCAAGAATTGCCCTCATGTCCGGCAGCCTGCGTGCCGAGTCGGCGAATTCAGCCGTGATCGCCACCGCCCGGCACATCATCGAAGGGCGCGCGGAAGGACACCGGACGTCGGTCGTCTCTCCGCGGGACTTTCCCTGGTTCGACGAGGACGTGGAACGCACAGGCGCCGCCGAACCGCTGTCCGCCGCGCGGGAACGCATCGCCACGGCCGACGCACTGATCATCAGCAGCCCCGCCTACAACGGATATCCCTCCGGGGTGCTGAAGAACGCGCTCGACTGGCTGTCCCGGCCGACGGGCGGGGGTGCGCTGTCCGGCCTGCCGGTGGCGATCGCCAGCGCGTCCCCCGGCCGCGCGGGCGGTGCGAACGTCCAGCCCCATCTGCGCAGCATCCTCATCAACTGCGGCGCGGTCGTGGTCGAGTGCGACGAGGTGGCGATCGGTGACGCTGTCCGCCTGCGCACGGCCGGAGGTCTCATCGTGGAGCCCGGCGCCGTCAAGACGCTGGAGCGGCTGACCGAGGCGGCCCTCGCGGCGGCACGGGAGCGGGCGGCCCGCCGGGTGTGCCCGTGACCCCGGGTGGGCAGGGGAACCCGTCCGCGAAGGGGAGCTTCCCCAAGTACCGCTATCTCGCGGCCATGTCGGCCGAGGCCGTCGGCGGCGGCATGTATGTGCCGATCTCCCTGCTCTACTTCCACCGGATCTCCCAACTCCCGCTGGGTCAGGTGGGCACCGGACTGACGGTCGCCGCCCTGATCGGCCTCGCCGTCAGCCCGCTTTTCGGGGCGCTCGTCGACCGGTGGGGCGCCCGGACCGTGGTGACCGTCGGATTCACCACGCGCGCCGCGGGGTTCGTGTGCTACCCGTTCGTGCACCACTGGTGGCAGTTGCTGCCCGCGGCCACGCTCGTCGCGCTCGGTGACCGCTCGTTCCAGGCATCCATCCAGGCGCTGATATCCGAGATCGCCACCGGCGTAGAGCGGCAGCGGATGATCGCCACCCAGTCCAGTCTGCGCAACGCGGGCTTCGGCGTGGGCGGTCTCCTGGCCAGCCTGGCGATGATGGCCTCGGCCGACTGGGCGTACCACGCCGTCGTCCTCGGCAGCGCCACGGGGCTCGCACTGGCCGCCGCGCTCATCGCGAGCCTGCGTCTGCCCGGCGCGCCGGGAGGGACCGCCGGCGCCGGGGGCGGCACAGGGGAGGCGGCCGGCTACCTCGTCGTCCTGCGCGACCGGCCCTACCTCGGCCTGACCCTGGCCACCGTCCCGCTGGCGTTCTGCTATTCCTCGCTGAGCGTCATCCTGCCCGTCTACACCACGCAGGTGCTCCATGTGTCCGCGGCGCTGCCGGGTCTGCTGTTCACCGTCAACACGGTGCTCGTGGCGTTGGCCCAGGTGCCCGTCACCACCTGGATGACACGGCGTCCGCGCACCCGGGTCGCCGCGATGGGCGGCGTCGTCTTCGCCGCGTCGTTCGCGGGCTTCGCCCTGCTGTCGGTTTCGGACGCCTCGGTCCTGCTGGTGTCCGGGCTGTTTTTGACCACCGTTCTCTACACCGGGGGCGAGCTACTGCACAGCCCGTCATCCGGCGCCCTGGCCACCGATGCCGCGCCCGACAGCCTGCGCGGCCGGTATCTCGCCGTCTACTACATGTCGTGGTCGGTGGCGAAGGCGGCCGCGCCCGCGCTGTTCACCTCGCTGCTGGCGGTGTCCCCCACCCTCACCTGGCTGCTGCTCGCCGGGACGGTGCTGCTCGGCAGCCTCGCCCTGGTCCGGCTGGAGCCGCGACTGCCCGCACACGCGGTCCGCCCCATGGAACAGGAATCGAACCCAGGATCCACCGCACTGGCCGACGAGTCCGGTACAACCGGCCGCACCAGGAGGAATTGACGCCATGCCGTCCACCGAGCCCGGCCTGCTGGGCATGATGCGCGAGGACCTTCAGGTCGTCGTCGACCGGGACCCCTCCATCCACAGCCGAGGGGAGGGCCTCCTGCACCCCGCGCTGCCCGCCCTGTGGGCCCATCGCGTCGCCCACCGGCTGCACCGGCGGGGCCGGCGGATCTCCGCCCGGATCATCGCCTACCTCGCCCGTCGGCACACCGGGGTGGAGATCCATCCCGGTGCGGTGCTCGGCCGCCGCGTCTTCATCGACCACGGCTCGGGTGTCGTCATCGGTGAGACGGCCGTGGTCGGCGCCGACGTGACGATCTTTCACCAGGTCACACTGGGCGCCGTCGGCTGGTGGAGCGACAACGACCGGCCCGCCGGCGAACGCCGCCATCCCGTGGTGGGCGACGGCGTCATCCTCGGGGCCAACGCGACCGTCCTGGGCCCCGTCACGGTCGGGGACGGCGCGCTGGTCGGCGCGATGGCCACGGTGACGAAGGACATTCCGCCCGGCGGCCGGGTCTACGCCGCCGCGTCGGTCATCAAGAGCCCCGCCGGCGACCTCACTCCCGCCACGGACCCGATCCGCCTGCTGGCCTCCGCCGGCTCGTGGTGACGGTTCGGGGGCGGATGCGTCCCCACTGTCGAACCGCCCGCGTCAGCCGGTTCCGTACGGCCACGGGCGCCGTCACCCCGACAGGCTGCCCCGCCGTCGACCCACGGCACCACACCGCACCGCTCCCTCCCGACGGCGGCATCGGCCGCCTCGTCCCGCCCCGACCCCGTAGGAGTCACGATGACCGCTACCGCGAACGCCACGGACCCGGCCGCGGCCCCAGCCACCGCCCCCCGCATCGCCGACGGCCTCGAAGACCTCATCGGCGGCACTCCCCTGGTCCGCCTCCACCTGGAGGGCGCCGGCCCCACCGTGCAGGTCCTCGCCAAGCTGGAGGCCGCCAACCCCTATTCGAGCAGCAAGGACCGCGCCGCCCTCCGGATGATCCGCGGCGCGGAGGAGCGCGGCGACCTCGCGCCCGGCGGCACGGTCGTCGAATCGACCTCCGGCAACACCGGCATCGCCCTCGCCGCGCTCGCCGCCGCCCGCGGCTACCGTTGCGTGGTCGTCCTGCCCGACAGCGCCACGCCCGAACGGGTCGGGCTGCTGCGGGCGCTCGGCGCCGAGGTCGTGCAGACGCCCAGCGACGACGGCTTCGCCGGCGCCATCACCAAGGCCGAGGAGATCCACGCCGCCACACCCGGATCCTGGTACTCCCGCCAGCACGAGAACGACGACAATGTGCTCGCCCACTACGAGACGACCGGCCCGGAGATCTGGGCCGACACCGCGGGCCGCGTCGATGTCCTGGTCTGCGGCGTCGGCACCGGCGGTACGCTCACCGGCATCGCCCGCTACCTCAAGGAGCGCAACCCCGCCGTCGAGGTCGTGGCCGTGGAGCCGGAGAACTCGCCCGTCCTGTCCCGCGGTTTCGGCGGACTGCACCGCATCCCGGGGCTCAACGGCGGCTTCGTCGCGCAGACCACCGACACCACCCTCATCGACCGCGTCCTCACCTGCTCCGACGAGGACGCGCTCACCTCCGCCCGGGCACTCGCCGTGCGGTCCGGCCTGTTCGTCGGGGTCTCCTCCGGCGCCGCCGCGCACGGGACGGCCGCCCTGGCACGGATGCCCGCCTACGCGGGCAGCACGATCGTCACCGTGCTGCCCGACACCGGCGAGCGCTACGTCAGCCTCTGGAACGAGTCGTAGGCCCTTTTTCCGCGGCTCTACCGCGGATTCCCCGGACCCCGGGGCCCCCGGGCTTACCGGGGTCTCCTGAGTGTTCGCGATGTTTCACGTGAAACCGCGTCCCCGCACCTGCCCTGACTTTCCCCCGCCCTTCCCCGAACGAGGTGCCCGCATGACCGCGCTGATTCTGCACCGCGGCTCCTTTCGCGCCAACCCGTACGAACGCTGGCTCGACGGCTACGGTTCGGACGTCGTCGTCCTGGCCTCGCACGAGCAACTCGTCGTCCACGGAGAGGAGTTGCCCACCGCCGCGCCCTACGTGCACGCCGAGAGCCTGCCGGACTACGACACCAGCTCGCGTGTGGCCGAGCGGGCCGCCGAGCTCATCCAGGAGTTCGGGGTGAGCGACCTCGTGGCCTGCCAGGAGAATGACTTGGAGCGCGCCGCCCATCTGCGCGCCCGTTTCGGCCTGCCCGGGCAGCGCCCGGAGTCCGTCGTTGCCTACCGTGACAAGTGGGAGATGAAGCGCGCCGCCGTCCGGGCGGGTATACCCGTCGCTCGTCACGCACTGGTGTCGGCGCCCCAGGATCTGACGGATTTCATCGCCGCTCATGGGCTGCCGGTGGTCGTCAAACCACGGCGTGGCGCGGGCTCGATCGACCTCGCCGTGCTGCGTACCGCCGCGGCGGTGGACGCGTGGCTCGCCGGGCCGTGGCTCGACGGCGGCGACGAAGGGGGCGGGGCGGGCTGGCTGGTGGAGGCATTCGTCGAGGGCGCGATGTGTCACATCGACGGCGTGGTGCTCGACGGACGCATTGTCTCGATGTGGCCCTCGCAGTACACCTACGTTCTGGCCGACTACCGCGACCGCTCCGGCCGTATGGACATCGCGCTGGACGCCGATGATCCGCTGCGGCACCGCCTGACCGCCTTCGGTGAGCGCCTGCTGGAGGCCTTCGGTCACGACGGGAACTTCGCCTTCCATATCGAGGTTTTCCGCACGCCCGATGACGAGCTCGTGCTCTGCGAGGCCGCCTGCCGCGCGGGCGGCGCCGGCGTCCGGGACGTCTACCGCGCCATGTTCGGCTACGACCCGGCCGAACTCCCCGTCCGCAGTCAGCTCGGGCTCCCGCTCACCCACGGGAACGTGGAGGAGAGGCGCGCTCCCGCGCGGATCGGCGGCCAGCTGCTGTTCATGCGGCGCCCCGGGACCGTACACCGGCTGCCCGATCCCGCGGGGATGCCGGAGGGTGTGGTGCAGCACAAGTACTTCGCCGCGCCGGGCGACCGGATGGCGGAGGCCTGGCACTCCGGGGACTTCCTCGCGGCGTTCGTCGTCGTGGGAGCGGACCGCGCACAGTGCGAGGAGCGTATCCGCGCTCTGGAGAAGTGGTTCCTGGCGGGCCTCGACGTACGGTGACGACGGACGGAGGCGGCGGAGGGGCCGCGGCCCCCCGCCGCCTTCCGCGTCTCAGGCGGAGAGCCGCCCGACGAACCGCAGCTGGGGGTGGCTCCACCCGGCCAGCCGGTCGAAGCCGTACGCGGCGGAGACGAGCGTCATGTGGTGGTGCCAGCCGGGGAAGGACCGGCCCTCGAAGTCACGGAGCCCGAAGTCGCTCTCGAGCGTGCGGACCGCGGTCGTGGTGCAGGACTGGAGGCCGGTGAGGGTGAGCAGGTGCTCGGGTCGGTGGGTGAGGTTCGTGATCCAGACCCGGTCGTGCGGACGCTCGGCGGCGTCGTGCTCGGTGAACGCCCGGTAGGTGTGCTGCGGTTCGCCAGCCGCGGGGCCGGCGTGCCCCGGCAGTTGGAGCAGAGCGACGTGCGGCCGCTGTCCGCGGGCGTCGCCGTACCCGTCCGGTGTCTGCAACAGCCGCTGGACGGGTACGGGCGCGAGGGTGCGCGGTACGGACGCGCCTTCGCTGCGCAGATGTCCGCCCGGGACGACGGGCAGCGTGCCCGGCACGGCGACGATGAAGTCGCAGCCGATGCGGCCCAGGCCGCGGATCAGGGAAACCGCCTCGGCACCGTCGCTCATGTCCGCGACGACAGGCAGCGGTGTGGCGGTCGTCCGCGCGTGGAGGGTGTGCACGAGGTCGAGCACCTGGCCGGACGGGGACCGCTCGCTCACCATGCTGGTGCGCGGTATCCGGGTCCGCTCCCGCAGATCGGGATCGTCCGACCAGCGGGCCGGCAGCAGGATCCGCCAGCCCAGGGGGACCGGGCCGCTGTCGGTGGACAGGAAGATGCCCACGCCGACCTGGCAGTTGACGGTGCGCCCCGACGCCGGGTCGAAGCGACGGTGCACGCCGACCGAGCGGTCACCCCGCTTGGGCACGACGGCCGTGCCGACAGTCCAGGCGCGGGGCGTGGAGCGGCGCAGGCTCCAATGGGCCAGGTGCCGCAGGGCCGGACCCCAGTCCCACGGGCTGGAGTTGACGAACTGGTACAGCGACTGCGAGGCCGTGGGCGAGGGGGTGACGGCTGCCGCCAGGCGCCGGACCGTCTTCTTGCCCTGAGTGGACAGCAGTCCCGCCAGATAGGCATGGGCCCAGCGCCGCTGGTCGGCGCGGGGCAGGTAGCCGAAGACCTCCTCGACGAAGGAGCCGAGTGGAGCAAGGTCGCCCGGTGTCTGTGGGCGGGAGATGTAAGGCCTGCTGTGCACGGCCATCGTACTTTCCCCTCCTGATGCCTGTGCCGCCGGAGGATGGCCCCGGCGGTACCGGATAGAATACAGATCGACCATTTTGTTTTGCAGTCAAGAAGCAGCCGGAATCCGGCCGTTTCGCCGCTCAGGTCAACGCTGGAGACGCTCCCGGTACCAGCCGGCCGACTCGGCTGACCGGGCGAGGAAGCCGGGCCCCGGATCGATGCCGGCTGCGGACCACACGGCCTCGCTCCGGTACCAGTGGTCCCGCGCCAACAGGGAGAACTGCCGCTCGCTGCCCTGCCCGGAACACTCCCGCAGCGCGGTGAGGCACCGCGCCCAGTCCCAGTCCGCCTCGGCCCGCGGCAGAACCCCGTGACCGGCGAGTGCCTCCAAGAGCTCCCCGTTGCGCACAGGCACGGGGTGGCTCGCGTGATAGATCCCTCCCGGTACGGTCCCGGCCGTCAGCGCGGCGATCAGACGTGCCAGGTCGCGGACGTCCACCACGGACAGCAGTGCCCGCCCGCCGTCCCATCGGGCGGGCACCCGGCGCAGGAACTCGGCCAGGGCCGGCACGACCCACCGGTCTCCCGCGCCGAGGACGAGACCGGGCCGCAGGACGACGCCGCCGGCGGCGAGGACGGGCACCTCACCGGCGAGGCGGGTGCGACTGGCGGGGGAGACGGGGGCGGGGGGCACCTCGTCGACATCGAGGCCGGCGTGCGGCCCGGGCCCGTAGACGGCGGTGGTGGACAGCGAGACGAGGCGGGGCACCCCGGCCCGTACCGCCTCCGCGGCGATCGCGGCGCTGCCACGCTCGTTGACGGCCGCGCACCGGTCCGCGTCGGAGCCCACACAGGAAGCCAGGTGCAGCAGCACGTCGGCGCCGTCGCAGATTCCGCGCAGCGAGTCCGGGGCGCTGAGGTCACCCTTGACCCATTCGACGCCGGGCGGCCTCGAGCCGGCGTCTCGCCGCGCCAGCGCGCGTACCCGCCCCGCCCGCCCGGCGAGTTCGCGCAGGACGGCGGAGCCGATGAACCCGGTGGCGCCGGTGAGGACGATCCGCGGCGCGCTCACACGCCGGCCGGCTCGAACGTCAGCGCCTCGCGCGCCTGGGCCGTGGCGATGCCCGGCAGCAGGTAGCGCCAGAGCGACTCGATCCGCCGCAGCAGGTCGGCGCGGCCGGTGGAGATCTGCGAGAAGAGCTGTGTGCCGGTGTAACAGCTCACCAGGACCCAGGCCAGTTCCCGCTCGTCCACCTCGGGCAGCAGCTCGCCCCTGGCGCGGGCGAAGATGAGCTGCTCGTGGAACCGGTCGACCCAGTTCTGGTATGCGCTGTCGTCCTGGACGCCGAACTCGCCCTGCTCGACGGCGAGCCGGACCCCCGCGCGCAGCATGACATTGCTCTGCAACTCGACCGCGAGGTGGAAGGTCAGGCTGACGAGGCGCTGGAGCCCGTCCTCACCCTCGGGCAGCGCCACCCCTTCGCCCTGCTCGTGCATGACGGCACGGGCGAGGTCCTCCTTGGACTTGAAATGGAAGTACACCGACCCCTGTGTGGCGTCGGCACACTTCGTGATCTTGCTGATGCTCGCGCCGCTGAAGCCGAACTCGTCGAAGACCTCGGCTGCCGCGCGGATGATCACTGCGCGGGTCTTCAAGGCCCGGGCCTGCCTGGGCTTCGTCATCGGCCGGTCTCTTGCCATCTCTCGACAAACAAAACGAACACCTTTTATCTTACTGCCGTCTGTACGACCGTGCCACAGTCCGTCCCGAAAGCTAGTGATGCATCCGCACGTCCCTCCTTGCGTCCCTCCGTACATCTCCCCGTACGTTCCTCAGCACGCCTCCCTTTCCGTGGCGCAGGCCCCCGTGCCCTCCTTCACCACGTGTGTGCCGCGGCAATACGTCCACAAGCAGGCCTTGGCGGAAGTCCTGCTCACCGGTTGGCACCAAGTCACCGAAGACGTGTTCCTGGTGGGTGCCCAGTGGTCGCGCAGCCATGGCTTCTACACCCCCGGCGAGGGAACGTACGACCCGGTCCTCTTCGTCGAGACCGTGCGCCAGACCATCCCGCTCCTGTCCCATCTGGCCTATGATGTCCCCTTCGGGTACCACCTCATATGGGACCATTTCAGTTTCGAACTCGCTCCCGGGACGATGGCCGTGGGGCCCACCCCGGCCGGCCTCGAACTGCGCATCGAGTGCAGTGACGTCCGCCGCCGCCGGGACCGGCTCACCGCCCTGACGATGAACGTGACCGCCACCCGCGACGGCCGGCATCTGGGCATCGCTCGCGCCCGTTTCACCAGCCAGCCGCCGGCCGTCTACCAGCGGTTGCGCGGAGCCTACGGCGACCTCGCGGCCGCGGTGGCCCGCACCCTTCCGCTCGCCCCGCCCGTGCCGCCGCAGCGTGTCGGCCGCGACCGCTTCCACGACGTGGTGCTCTCACCCACCGACTCCGGCCAGGTCTGGCAGCTGCGGGTCGACACCGGCCACCCGGTGCTCTTCGACCACCCCGTCGACCACGTCCCCGGCATCCTCCTGATCGAAGCCGCGCACCAGGCGACCCGTGCGGCACTCGGCCCGCACCGCTGCGTATCGGTGCTTGGCATGGAATCGGTCTTCACGCAGTACGTCGAGCTCGACAGCCCGTGTCTGATCGAGGCCACGGTGCTGCCCGGCGAAGCGGGCGGCCGGGTGCGTACGCGCGTCGTCGCACGGCAGGCCGGCCGGGAGATGTTCTCCGCGGTGGTGACGAGCGAGGCCCCGACGGCCGCCGACCTCGTCGAGCAGGCCGCAGAGGGACAACTGCTGCCCGCCTAGCAGACGTTGAGCGGGTCCTGGTAACCGGGCGCCCCAGGCCGGCAGGCCATCCCCGCTGGCCCGGGCGGGGTGCCCGCCGGGCTCGCAGGTGGCCGTGAGGCCTGTGCGTGGCCGGAGCGCCGGTGCGCGGCGGACGGTCTTGGGGATGGTCGTCGGCTTGATGCACGGGCTCGCGGGCCTGTGTGTGACCGTCGGCCCCGTGGCGAAGGGCGGCCGTGTGCGCGGTGGGCGGCCACTGTGGGCGGCGGGCGACTCCGCGCGCCCCGGCCACCGCACACCACGGGCGCCCCGGGCCTGATGAGGCCCGGGGCGCCCGGGTGTTCCGTACCGTCGGCGCGCGCGGCGCCCGGCGACGGCGGTGTGCCGCTGCCGGAGCGCGCCGTGCTCAGCGGCCGTCCTCGACGTCCGTAGCGTCCGCCTCCGCTTCCGCCTGCTTGGCCTGGACCTCGGGGTCGAGGACGTCCGCGCTGCCGTCCACCGAGGCGAGCGGCGGCCGGTCGGCGACCTCGGTCGCCTCCGGGGGCTCGACCAGCCAGTCCGGGTTGGCCTGCTTGTCCCACCACCGCCACGCGGCGAACGCGCCACCCGCCAGCACGCCGAGGACCAGGGCCCCCTTGGCGAACCGCGCGTTCCTCGCGCGGCGCCGGTGCTTGCGCGCCAGCTTCTCGATCTCACGCGGCGTCACCTGGCCGCGCAGCGCCGCGAGGGCCGCGGTGGAGCGCGCCATGGCCTCCTCGCGCAGCGGCTGGGCGGCGGCGACCGCCTGCTCCACGCGCGGCGCGGCGTACTCGGCGGCCTGCCGGGCCGCCCGGCGGGAACGCGCCGCCGCCTGGTGGGCCACCTCGTCCATCCGCGGCGGCACGTGCGGCGCGACACGCGCGTCGTACTGCTGCTTGGCCTGGCTGCGCGCCTGCGCCGCGGCCTTGGACACCTTGGGCGCCACGCGTACGCGTGCCTCCTGGGCGTAGTGCTGGGCGTACTGCGCGGCCTGCTGCCTGGCCGAATCGGCGTAGGGCGCCACCACTTCCGCGGCGTGCAGCACGCTCTCCTTCGCCGATCCGGTTGCGGCGCGCACGCTCTCCATGCGGGTCACGTGATCCTCCTCCTTGGTGGCGGTTCGGTATGTCGCCTTTCCACCCAGCTCGAAATCATGCCTGTCCTGCGGGTACCCGGCATGTGCGCAAAGGCATCCGGGTGGGCGTCATGTCTTTGGGGCAATCGCTGGACGCGGTACGGAATGTCGTCCTTCGGGGAAGCTCGCGGACGACAATGCCACGGTTGGGGCCGGTACGGCGGTGTTCGGCGGGTATCTGTCGTCAACGAGGCGCTTTTCCACCCGTCGGCGTGGTCCGTGGGAGGATCGTGGGACGTCAGTGCAGACCTTTTCAGAGCTTTAAGGAAGGCAGATCGTGGCCGAGCAGCTTTACGCCACCCTGAAGACCAATCGGGGCGACATCGAGATTCGGCTCCTGCCGAACCACGCACCCAAGACGGTCAAGAACTTCGTGGAACTCGCCAAGGGCGAGCGCGAATGGACCCACCCGGCGACCGGTGAGAAGACCACTGCCCCGCTGTACGACGGCACGGTCTTCCACCGCGTGATCAGCGGCTTCATGATCCAGGGCGGCGACCCCCTGGGCAACGGCACCGGCGGCCCGGGCTACGAGTTCGCCGACGAGTTCCACCCGGACCTCGGCTTCGACAAGCCGTACCTGCTGGCCATGGCCAACGCGGGTCCGGCCACCAACGGCTCGCAGTTCTTCATCACCGTGTCGCCCACCGCGTGGCTGACCCGCAAGCACACGATCTTCGGCGAGGTCTCCACCGACGCCGGCCGCAAGGTCGTGGACGAGATCGCCGCCGCCCAGACCAACCCGCGCACCGACCGCCCGGTCAACGACGTGGTCATCGAGTCGGTCGTCGTGGAGAGCCGCGAAGGCTGAGCTCCGGCTCCGCAGGAAACTTTCCGCCCCGCTCGTGCGTATGACGAGCGGGGCGGAGCTGCTGCACCAGGACGAGGGAGCCCGATGAACCAGGACCAGGACGAGGCACGGCAGTCGAGCCTGCCCGGCTGCTACCGGCACCCCGAGGTGCACACCGGCATCAGCTGCGCGCGCTGCGCCCGGCCGATCTGCCCGCAGTGCATGATCAGCGCGTCCGTCGGCTTCCAGTGCCCCGAGTGTGTGCGTTCCGGCTCGGGCACCGGCCACGCGCCGGGCGCGAACCGCCCGCGCACGGTGGCGGGCGGGGCCCTGCGCGCGGGCGATCCCCAACTGCTCACCAAGATCCTCATCGGGATCAACGCCGTGGTCTTCCTGGTGCAGCAGACGGTCGGCGACCGCTTCACCGACGCCTTCTTCCTGATCGGCAGAGCCGGCATCCCGGGGTTCGACGGACCGCAGGGCGTCGCCGAGGGCCAGTGGTACCGGCTGCTGACCTCGATGTTCCTGCACGGAGGCTTCGCCCACATCGCCTTCAACATGCTCAGCCTGTGGTGGCTCGGCGGCCCGTTGGAGGCCGCGCTCGGCCGGGCGCGCTATCTGGCGCTGTACATGGTGTCGGGTCTCGCGGGCGGGGCACTGACGTATCTGCTCGCCGCCTCCAACGAGCCCTCGCTCGGCGCGTCCGGCGCGATCTTCGGCCTCTTCGGCGCCATGGCGGTGCTGATGCGGCGGATGAGGTACGACATGCGGCCCGTCATCGGGCTGCTCGTGGTCAACCTGATCTTCACGTTCAACCCGTGGGTGGGCATCGCCTGGCAGGCCCACGTGGGCGGTCTGGTCGCGGGCGTCCTGGTGGGCATCGGCATGGTCCACGCCCCCGCGCCCCGGCGCGCGCTCACGCAGTGGGGCAGCTGCGTCCTGGTGCTCGCGGCGTCACTGGCCCTTGTCCTGATCCGTACCGCCGAACTCATCTGAGCTGCCGCGAGAGAACCACGCCGCCTGAATTTCCTCCGCCCGGAACACCCCGCTCGACACGGCGGGTACGAGCTTTCCCCAGAGTTGTCCACAGCGGGTGCCCGAACTTGTGCACTGTGTGGGGAACACCCGTGCCCCTCGCTCCTGACCTGGGTCTTCCAGGCGGGGCAAGGGGCACAAGGGGTGTACGGGGGCGGCGGAGCCGGTCACACCGGCGTCAACGTCCCGGAAGTTATCCACAGATCGTCTGAGTTATCCACTCCCCGTGGATAGCGCTGTGGATAACTAGGGGCAGAGCTTGATTTCGGCCGTTACTTCCACTGCGTGGAGACGCCGAAGCCACCCGCGATGAAGCCGAAACCGACCACGATGTTCCAGTTGCCGAGCGCCTTCAGCGGCAGATCGCCCTCGGTGACATAGAAGAGGACGATCCAGGCGAGACCGATGAGGAACAGCGCCAGCATCACCGGGGCCACCCAGCCCCGGTTGCCCAGTTTGAGGGCGGTCGCCTGCTTGGGCGGAGGCGGCGTGAAATCGGCCTTCTTGCGGATACGTGACTTCGGCACGAGGAACTCTCCTGTCGATGCGCTGCGTGACCGCGCAGGGAACTGTGGCGGCGCCGGGGGACGGGGCTGCGGGGGAAGCCTCCCCCAAGCGTCCGTTAGCGTAGTGCTTCCGTGGCGCCGAAGGAGATAAGGGTACGTTGAGCAATTCTGCCGACTCCCCCGACGGGGTCCCCGAACCGCCCCGGCGGCGGCTGCGCGGCCACCCCGTGCGGCTGCTCTCGGCCGCCGTGTTCGCCCTCGCCGGCCTCATCTTCGTCACCAGCTTCAACACGGCCAAGGGCACCAACATCCGCACCGACGCCTCGCTCCTGAAGCTGTCGGACCTGATCAAGCAGCGCGACCACAAGAACAAGGAGCTCGGCGACTCCACGGCCGCCCTGCGCGCCGACGTGGACGGGCTCGCCCAGCGCGACGACGGCTCCACCAAGGCCGAGGACCAGCTCCTCAACGGCCTCAAGGACGCCTCCGGCACCGCGCCCGTCTCCGGCAAGGGGCTCACCGTCACGCTCAACGACGCCCCGCCCAACGCCACCGCGGCCCCCGGCTACCCCGCCCCGCAGGCCAACGACCTCGTCATCCACCAGCAGGACCTGCAAGCCGTGGTCAACGCCCTGTGGCAGGGCGGCGCCCAGGGCATCCAGGTCATGGACCAGCGGCTGATCGCCACCAGCGCGGTCCGCTGCGTCGGCAACACCCTGATCCTCCAAGGGCGCGTCTACTCACCCCCATACAAGATCACCGCGGTCGGCAGCACCGGAAAGCTGCGCGCGGCCCTGAACGCCTCCCCGGCGATCCAGAACTACCAGCTCTATGTGAAGGCCTACGGGCTGGGCTGGAAAGTCGACGAGCACAAGACGATGACTCTGCCGGCCTACTCGGGCACAGTGGATCTCCACTACGCGAAACCGGTGCAGTAGCGGCGCGAAGGGGGCACCGCCGATGTCCGTACGGGTCGTCGTCAGGTCCCTCAGCGAACTCTGCGTCACCGTCGGTTCGGTGATCGTCCTGTTCGTCGTCTACCTCCTGTACTGGACGGGCGTGAAGGCCGACGACGCCGCGGGCGACCAGATGGCCGGCCTGCGGGAGCGGTGGGCGGTGGCCCAGAGCCCCGGGCCCCACCCGGCCGCGCCCCGGCCGGGCCCCGCCCCCGCTCCCGCCGCCTATGGCGAGGGCCGCTCCTTCGCCGTCATGTACATCCCCCGGCTCGGCCGCGCCTGGCACAGACCCGTCCTGGAGGGCACCGCCGTCAAGGACCTCCAGAAAGGCCTCGGCCACTACGCGAACACGGCCCGGCTCGGTGACCAGGGCAACTTCGCGGTCGCCGGCCACCGGCGCACCTACGGCGACCCGTTCAAGGACTTCCCCGACCTGCGGCCGGGCGACGCGGTCGTCCTGCGCGACGACACCACCTGGTACACCTACCGCATCGACAACCGGCCCCTGCGGACCGTGCCCGGCGACATCGGAGTCCTCGACGCCGTCCCCGCCGAGTCGCCCTTCCGCTCCCCCGGCCGCTATCTGACCCTCACCACCTGCGACCCGGAGTGGGGCAGCAGCCACCGTCTGATCGCCTGGGGACACCTCGACTCCACCCAGCCCGTGACGCGTGGCGAGCCCCCGGCTTTGGACGGCTGACCCCACCGCACAGCCCCGGCCCTTACTCTGGTCCCGTAACGATCGTCGGAAGGGACAGCGGGGACGGCATGTACGGCTGGATCTGGCGGCATCTGCCGGGCAACGCGTGGCTGCGAGCGCTCATTTCGCTCGCGATGGTGCTCGTGATCGTCTATGTGCTTTTCCAGTACGTCTTCCCGTGGGCGGAGCCGCTGCTCCCGTTCAACGACGTGACGGTGGACCAGGGGATGGGGACGACGGCCCGATGAACGCGCGCATTCTCGTAGTGGACAATTACGACAGCTTCGTCTTCAACCTCGTCCAGTACCTGTACCAGCTGGGTGCCGAGTGCGAGGTCGTCCGCAACGACGAGGTGTCGCTCGGCCACGCACAGGACAACTTCGACGGCGTCCTGCTCTCCCCCGGCCCCGGCACCCCCGAACAGGCGGGTGTCTGCGTCGACATGGTGCGTCACTGCGCCACCACCGGCGTCCCCGTCTTCGGCGTCTGCCTCGGCATGCAGTCGATGATGGTCGCCTACGGCGGCGTCGTGGGCCGCGCCCCCGAGCTGCTGCACGGCAAGACGTCGCCGGTGCTGCACCAGGGCGCGGGGGTCTTCTCCGGTCTGCCCTCCCCGTTCACCGCGACCCGCTACCACTCGCTGGCCGCCGAGCCGGCCACCCTGCCGGCCGAGCTCGAGGTCACCGCCCGCACCGAGGACGGCATCATCATGGGGCTGCGCCACCGTGAACTGCCGGTCGAGGGCGTCCAGTTCCACCCCGAGTCGGTGCTGACCGAGCACGGCCACCGGATGCTCGCCAACTGGCTGGTCCGCTGCGGGGACACCGGCGCCGTGGGGCGTTCGGCGGGGCTCGCGCCGGTGGTGGGCAAGGCTGCGGCGTGACTCCGGCGCGACCGGAGCACGAGTACGACCCGCTGACGGACCCCCTGCCTCCAGCCGAGGGATCCCCCTGGTTCCGGTCCGGCAACCCGGCGCCCGGCGCCTCAGCCCCCGTACAGGAGCCCGTATCCGAGCCACCGCCGCGGCCCCGCCCGGCCGGGCCCGCGCCGGGCCCGCAGGTGTACGAGCCCGCTCCGGCGGCGCCCCAGGAGTGGTACGAGCCGTCCTCCGCCGCCGGTCAGCGGCCCTGGTACCCCGCGCAGGAGCCCCTGGCGCAGCCGGCCGCTCCCGCCCCGACCCCGATACCGGGCGAGGGCGCCCCGGCCGAGGCGGCGACCGCCGTCTTCGAGGCGATAACCGCCCCGCCCGCCACCGGGGCCGCCGGGGCTTCCGCGGTCCCTCCGGCCACCGGCGGCCGCGCCGAACGGCGCAAGGCCGCCAAGGGCAAGCGGCGCGCGACCCCCGCCCGGGCCGCCGCGCCGGCCCCCTCGCCGGCCCCCGCGCAGGACGGGCGCCGGCTGACGCGGGCCGAGGCGCGCCGCGCGGCCAAGGCACGCAAGGAAAGCCCGGCGGTGATCGCCAGCCGGGTCCTGGGCGAGGCGTTCATCACGCTGGGCGTGGTGATGCTCCTGTTCGTGACGTACCAGCTGTGGTGGACCAACGTCCGCGCCCACCAGGAAGCCGGCAGCGCCACCAAGAAGATCACTCAGGGCTGGGCGGACGGCCGCAAACCCGACGCGTTCGCACCGGGCCAGGGCTTCGCCATCATGCACATCCCCAAGCTCGACATCGTCGCGCCGATCGCCCAGGGCACCAGCAAGTCCAAGGTCCTGGACAAGGGCATGATCGGCCACTACGACGAGGCGGGCCTGAAGACGGCCATGCCGTCGGACGCCACCGGCAACTTCGCGGTCGCCGCTCACCGCAACACCCATGGCGAGCCCTTCCGTTACATCAACCGTCTCAAGGCGGGCGACAAGGTGGTGGTGGAGACGCAGGACGCGTACTACACCTACGAGATCACCAGCGAGCTCCCGCAGACCCCGCCGTCCAACGTCTCGGTGCTCAAGCCGATCCCCACCGGATCGGGCTTCACCAAGCCCGGCCGCTATCTGACGCTGACGACCTGCACACCGGAATTCACGAGTACCTACCGTCTGATCGTGTGGGGCAAGATGGTCGACGACCGACCGCGCAGCAAGGGCAAGCCCGACGCGCTCGTGGGATGACCGAACGGACAGCAGGGGCGGGTGCGGTGGCCACGGAGACCGACCACGACGAGCGGACGGGCACGCCCGGTCCCGCCGGGACCCGGAGCGGGCGCAGGGCCGTCGCCGCCGCCATCAGCGTCCTGGGCGAACTCCTCATTACCGGGGGCGTCCTGCTCGGCCTGTTCGTCGTCTACTCGCTGTGGTGGACGAACGTCATGGCCGACCGCGAGGCCTCCGCCCAGGGCGACAGCGTGCGCCGCCACTGGGCGAGCGCCACCGGTCCCGGCGCGCTCGACACCAAGGGCGGCATCGGCTTCCTGCACGTCCCCGCGATGAGGAACGGCGAGGTGCTGGTCAAGAAGGGCACGGACACCGACATCCTCAACGACGGTGTGGCCGGCTACTACCTGGACCCGGTCAAGGCGACCCTGCCGACCGCGGGCACCAGCGGAAACTTCACGCTCGCCGCCCACCGGGACGGCCACGGCGCCAAGTTCCACAACATCGACAAGCTGAAGAACGGCGATCCCGTCGTCTTCGAGACCAAGGACACCTGGTACGTCTACAAGGTGTTCGCCGAGCTGCCCGAGACCTCGAAGTACAACGTCGACGTGCTGCAACCGGTCCCCAAGGGCTCGGGCGTCAAGAAGCCCGGCCAGTACATCACCCTGACGACGTGCACCCCGGTCTACACCTCGAAGTACCGCTACATCGTGTGGGGCGAGCTGGTACGCACGGAGAAGGTCGACGCCCAGCGGACGCCCCCGGCCGAACTGCGTTCCTAGCGCCGCCGGTTGGTCCGCGTCGGCATGGAGCCCCGGCACCCTGTCCAAGGGTGCCGGGGCTCCGTCGCTGTCACCGCCGGGCGGCGGCGGCTCGGGGGGTCGTCTAAAGGCCGTCGAAGGGGTTGTTGCCCCCGTTGTCGTTCTGGCCGCCGCCACCGCCGCCGATCGTGGTCAGCGTGACCGGCTGGTTCGGGTCGGCCGTGGTGCCCGGACCGGGCGTCACGATCATGACGTGCGCCTTGTCGTCATTCGAACTGCCCTGAGTGAACTGGATGTTGCTGAAGCCGGCCTCGTTCAGCGTCTGCGTCGCCTTCTTCACCGTCATCCCGACGATGTTGAGGGGGATCTGCGCCTGGCCGCCCGTCGCCGGGGGCGTCGGCGTCTGCGGGCCCTTGGAGACGCGCAGGACGATCTGGACGTCCTTGGGCTGACTGGTGTCGCCACTCGGGGTCATGGAGACGACCTGGTTGAGCGGCTTGTCGTTGTCGACGTCCTGGCGGGAGACGTTGGTGAAGCCGAGGGCGCTGAGCTGCTGGACCGCCGCCGTGTAGTCCTTGTTCACCACGTTGGGCAGATTCGTGGTCTGCTTCTTGGCGATCGAGAGCGTGACCGTCGAGTTCTTCTCCGCCTGCGAGCCGCCTGTCGGCTCCTGGCTGACGACCGTGCCCGGCGTCGAGCCGGACTCGACCTCCTTGGTCTTCACCTGGAAGCCCTTGCTCTGCAGGTACTGAGTGGCGCTGTCCTTGTCCTTCTGCGTGACGTCCGGGACCTCGATCTTCGGCGCGCCCGTGGAGACGGTGACCGTGACCGTGTCGCCCTTCTTCATGGTGCCGTTGGCGGGGGCCTGGGTGCAGATGTTGCCCTTGGGCTGGTCCGCGCACGGCTCGTTCTTGGACACGGACATCTTGACGCCGGCGTTGGTCGCCATTTTCTCCGCGTCGCCCTGGCTGCTGCCGACGAGCTGGGGAACATTCACCGTGGTGCTGTCGGCGTTGCCGTTGAAGACGGACTTGCCGATCAGGATCGCGCCGACCAGGACCAGGACGCCCGCCAGGATCAGCAGGACCGTCGAGGTGTGGGACTTCTTCTGGTTCTGCCGCCGCCTGTCGGGGCGGTCGTCGTAGCCGTATCCGCCGTCGTCGGGGCTGACCGGCGGCAGCATCGACGTCTGGCCACCGCCGCCCGGGTCCGCCTGGCGCAGCGCGGCCGTCGCCTGGTCGTTGCCGTAACCGTTGTTGTAGCCGTGCCCGTTGCCGTAGCCGACCGCGCCCAGGGTGGCGGTGGCGGCGACGGGCTGGCCGTCGAGGTAGGCCTCGATGTCGGCGCGCATCTCGTCCGCCGACTGGTAGCGGTAGTCGGGGTCCTTGACCAGTGCCTTGAGGACGATGGCGTCCATCTCGGGCGTGATCTCGGAGTCGAAGTTCGAAGGGGGCTGCGGCTCCTCGCGCACGTGCTGGTAGGCCACCGCGACCGGAGAGTCCCCGACGAAGGGGGGCCGGACGGTGAGCAGCTCGTACAGCAGGCAGCCGGTCGAGTACAGGTCGCTTCGCGCGTCGACCTGCTCGCCCTTGGCCTGCTCGGGGGAGAGGTACTGGGCGGTGCCGATCACGGCGGCGGTCTGCGTCATCGTCATGCCGGAGTCGCCCATGGCGCGGGCGATGCCGAAGTCCATGACCTTGACCTGGCCGGTGCGCGTCAGCATGACGTTCGCGGGCTTGATGTCGCGGTGGACGATGCCGTTGCGGTGCGAGTACTCCAGGGCCTGGAGGATGCCGATGGTCATTTCCAGGGTGCGCTCGGGCAGCAGCTTGCGCCCGGAGTGCAGCAGCTCACGCAGGGTCGAACCGTCGACGTACTCCATCACGATGTACGGGATGGAGACGTTGTCGACGTAGTCTTCGCCGGTGTCGTAGACAGCGACGATCGCCGGGTGGTTGAGCGAGGCGGCCGACTGGGCCTCACGGCGGAACCGGGCCTGGAAGGACGGGTCGCGGGCGAGGTCGGCCCGCAGCGTCTTCACGGCGACGGTGCGGCCGAGCCGGGTGTCGTGCGCGAGGTAGACCTCGGCCATGCCACCACGGCCGAGCACCTGGCCCAGCTCGTACCGGCCGCCGAGGCGACGCGGCTCTTCCATAGCTAATCCAGCCCTCTCCGTTGTCCCGACCGTACCCATGGGTGGTCCGGCGGTGTGCTGTTCGCGCATACGCTACCGGGCACCGCAAGCCCGTCAGCTCGCGGCCGTTACCTGATACCGGACCGGTACAGGGCACGTGTGATGTTTCACGTGAAACGGACGGCCGTTTCACGTGAAACAGCCCGGTCACTTCTTGCCGTCGAGTACCGCCTTCATGACGCCCCTGGCGATGGGCGCGGCGAGCTTGCCGCCCGCGATGTCGTCACGGGTCGTGTCGGAGCCTTCGATGACCACGGCGACCGCGACCGGGGAGCCGTCCCCCGACTTCGCGTAGGAGATGAACCAGGCGTACGGGTTGTCCTTGTTGTCCACGCCGTGCTGGGCGGTACCGGTCTTGCCGCCGACCGTCACGCCGGGGATCTGGGCGCTGGTGCCGGTGCCGTCGGTGACGACGAACTCCATCATCTTCTGGAGCTTCTGAGCGGTGGCGGCCGACATCGGCTGGCTCATCTGCTCCGGCTGGGTCTTGGAGAGCACGTCAACGTTCGGGGCCTGGAGCGTGTCGACCATGTACGGCTTCATCAGCTTGCCGTCGTTGGCGACCGCGGCGGCGACCATGGCCATCTGGAGCGGGGTCGCGCGGTTGGAGGCCTGCCCGATGCCCGCCATGGCGTTCTGCGGGCGGTTGTCCTTCGGGTAGATGCTGGCTTCGGTGCGCACGGGGTTGAAGATCTGCTTGTTGAAGCCGAACTTCTCGGCCTCGGCCTTCATCTTCTCGTTGCCCAGGTCGGCGCTGATCTTGCCGAAGACGGTGTTGCAGGACCACTGGAGAGCCACCTTGAGCGTGGCGTTCTCACAGGGGATGTTGCCCTCGTTGTTCAGAGGCTTGCTGGCAGTGTCCGGCAGGGTGTAGGGCACCGGCGACTTCGTCGGCTCGTCGATGCTGGAGTACAGGCCGTTCTCCAGGGCCGCGGCGGCGGTGACCACCTTGAAGGTGGAGCCGGGCGGGTAGGTCTGGCGCAGCGCCCGGTTCAGGAGGGGGCTGTTCTTGTCGTCCAGCAGCGTCTTGTAGGCCTGGCTGTCCTTGTTGCTGCTGCCCGCGAACACCGAGGGGTCGTAGGAAGGCGTCGAGGCCAGCGCCAGGATGGCGCCGGTCTGTGGGTTGATCGCCGCGACCGCGCCCTTCTTGTCGCCGAGCCCCTGGAAAGCGGCCTTCTGAGCGGCGCTGTTCAAGGTGGTGACGACGTTGCCGCCCTGCTTCTTCTCACCCGTGAACATCGACAGCGTGCGGTCGAAGAAGAGCCGGTTGTCGGTGCCGGAGAGGATGCCGTCCTCGATCTTCTCCAACTGGGTGGCGTCGAAGACCTGGGAGGCGAATCCGGTGACCGGCGCCCACATGGGGCCGTCCTTCCAGGACCGCTTGTACTTGAAGTCGGTGCCCGTGGTCTCCGTGGAGCCGGTGATCGTCTGGCCGTCGGCCGTGATGATGTTGCCGCGCTCGTGGGCGAACCGCTCGATCTGGACCCGGCGATTGAAGTCGTTGGCGTTCAACTCGTCGGCCCGGACGTACTGGAGCCAGTTGTCGCGGATCATCAGCGAGAGGATGAGCAGCCCGCAGAAGATCGCGATCCGGCGCAGGGGCTTGTTCACGGGCGGACCACCTGAGTCATCTCGGCGTCGGGGGACGGGGCGGGGGCCGGAGCGGGACGACGGGCGGTGTCGCTGATCCGGATCAGGATGCCGATCAGCGCCCAGTTGGCGATGACGGACGAACCACCGGCCGCGAGGAACGGCATCGTCATACCGGTCAGGGGGATCAGGCCCATCACACCGCCGGCCACCACGAAGACCTGGAGCGCCAGGGCACCGGACAAGCCGATGGCGAGCAGCTTGCCGAACGGGTCACGGGCCGCGAGTGCGGTGCGCACGCCCCGTTCCACGATCAGGCCGTAGATCAGGAGCAGCGCCATCATTCCGGCCAGGCCCAGCTCCTCACCGACGGTGGAGAGGATGAAGTCGGCGTTGGCGGCGAACCCGATGAGGTCGGAGTGGCCCTGGCCGAGCCCGGTGCCCAGCGTGCCACCCGAGCCGAACGACATGATCGCGTTACCGATCTGCTCGCAGGCGCCGCTCGTCTTGTAGCAGGCGAACGGGTCCATCCAGGCCGTGACACGCGCCTTGACGTGCGACTCGAAGGAGGCGACGCCGACCGCGCCCACCGCCGACATCAGCAGACCGAACACGATCCAGCTGGTCCGCTCGGTCGCCACGTACAGCATGATCACGAAGAGGCCGAAGAACAGCAGCGAGGTGCCGAGGTCGGTCTCGAAGACGAGGATCAGGATGGACATCGCCCAGACCACGAGGATCGGGCCGAGGTCGCGTCCGCGCGGCAGGTAGATCCCCATGAAACGACGGCTGGCCAGCGCCAGCGCGTCCCGCTTCACCATGAGGTAGCCGGCGAAGAACACCGCCAGGATGATCTTCACGAACTCGCCGGGCTGGATCGAACCGAGCCCCGGAATCGTGATCCAGATACGGGCGCCGAACTTCGCCGGGAAGAACATCGGCAGGATCAGCAGCAGCATCGCCACGAACATGGAGATGTAGGTGTAGCGCTGAAGGACGCGGTGGTCCTTGACGAGCAGCAGCACCCCGATGAACAGGGCCACCCCCAGCGCCGAGAACATCAGCTGGTGGGGCGCGGACGGGCTGAACGCTCCATAGGCCCGCTTGGCCTGCGTGATCAGCCGCGGCGACTGGTCGAGGCGCCAGATGAGGACCAGGCCCAAACCGTTCAGCAGCGTGGCGAGCGGCAGGAACAGCGGGTCGGCGTACTTGGCGAACTTGCGCACCACCAGGTGCGCGACACCCGCCATCATGCCGAGGCCCAGACCGTAACCGAGCATGCCCGAGGGCAGCGAGCCGGTCATGGCGAGCCCCACATTGGCGTACGCGAACACCGGGATGGCCACGGCGAAGACAAGCAGGGCCAGCTCGGTGTTGCGGCGGCTCGGTGCTTCGATCGCGCCAATGGTGGTCGTGTTGGTGACAACGCTCATGATGTGGAAAGGCCCCCTACGGCTGCCTACTGCTTACCGCACTGCGAGACCAGCTTCTGCTCGTCCTCCGAGAGGCTGGGGCCGGGTGTGGGAGATGCGGTGGTGGTGGTCTTGTCGGACGGGGCGCCGGTGGCACCGGTGCCGGGCTTGGAGGTGTTGTTGCCCTCGGCAGCCCGGCGCTCCTCCTCCTTCTTGCAGGCGGACGCCTGCGTCGCGAACTCCTTGATCTTGGCCTGCGCCTTGTCGAGGCTGCTCGCGGCGATGGTCGAGTCGATCTGGTTCTGCTGGTACTGCGGGAGGTACTTGAGTTCGATCTCGGGGTGATCGGTCTCCACCTTGGACAGCTTCACCCACGCCAGGTCCTGGCTGATGCCCCGGTACAGCGCCACATGCGGAGCGCCGTCGCTGTTGGTGCCGATGAAGTACTGCGTCTGCGTCCAGCGGTAGCCGCCGTACAGACCGCCGCCGACGACCGCGAGGGCCAGCACGATGTAGAGGGATCTGCGGATCCAGGGCCCCTTGCCGCGCCGTCGGCTCGGCTTGACGAAGTCCTCGTCCGTGTACGCGCCGAACGCGCCGTCGGGCGGACTGGCATACCCACTGTCCTCGCCGCTGCCGGGCGGGCCGAAGCCGCCCTGGGGCGTCGGCGCGGGGCGGCCGAGCCCGGAGGCGCGGCCCGCAGGGGTCTGCATGGCCCCGCCGTCGTTCAGTTGCAGCTGGTTCTCGGCGACCGCGCCGACGATGACCGGCGTGTCATTGAGCTGGGCCGCCAGGGTGTCACCGGAGTCGACGTCGAGCACATCGGCGATGATCACCGTGATGTTGTCGGGCCCGCCGCCGCGCAGCGCGAGCTGGATCAGTTCCTGAACGGTCTCCTGCGGGCCCTGGTAGCTGGCCAGGGTCTCCTCCATCGTCTGATGGGAGACCACGCCCGACAGGCCGTCGGAACAGATCAAGTACCGGTCGCCGGAACGCACTTCACGGATCGACAGGTCGGGCTCGACGTGATCGCCGCTGCCCAGGGCGCGCATCAGGAGCGAGCGCTGCGGGTGGGTGGTGGCCTCTTCCTCGGTGATGCGACCCTCGTCCACCAGGCGCTGCACCCAGGTGTGGTCCTGGGTGATCTGGGTGAGGACGCCGTCGCGCAGCAGATAGGCACGCGAGTCACCGACGTGCACCAGGCCCAGGCGCTGCCCCGTCCACAGCAGGGCGGTGAGCGTGGTGCCCATGCCCTCCAGCTGGGGGTCCTCCTCGACCATCATGCGCAGCTGGTCGTTGGCCCGCTGCACGGCGGTGCCGAGCGACGTGAGGATGTCGGAGCCGGGAACGTCGTCGTCGAGCGTGACCAGCGTGGAGATCACCTCGGAGGAGGCGACCTCACCGGCGGCCTGACCGCCCATGCCGTCGGCAATCGCCAAAAGACGAGGCCCGGCGTAACCGGAGTCCTCGTTCCCCTCGCGGATCATGCCTTTGTGCGATCCGGCCGCAAAACGCAGGGACAGACTCATGCGCACCTCGCCTGTCGGCTCGGGGTACGGCCGGTCATGTCGAGCCACACTGCCCACCCTCCGGTCGGAAACCCGCCCCGGTCCCTGGGGACCGCCGCGGCTCGCTCGCTCCGCTCGCTCATTGTCGTACTACTTCCGCAGCTCGATGACGGTCTTGCCGATGCGGATCGGCGCGCCCAGCGGAATCGGGGTCGGGGTGGTGAGCCGAGACCGGTCCAGATAGGTGCCGTTGGTGGATCCCAGATCCTCGACGATCCAGTTGCCGTCCCGGTCCGGGTAGATCCTGGCATGGCGGCTCGACGCGTAGTCGTCATCCAGGACGATCGTCGAGTCGTGGGCCCGGCCCAGCGTGATGGTCTGGCCCTGAAGGGCGACCGTCGTGCCGGTGAGGGTGCCCTCGGAGACGACCAGCTTGGTGGGGGCGCCGCGGCGCTGCCGCCCCCCGCCGCTCTGCTGCTGGCCGCGCTGCGGCGGCGGCGTGGCGGCAGCGGCCTGCCTGCCGGTCCCCTGCTGCCGGTTGGCGTCATTGCCCCGGCGCGAACCGCGCTGGGTGACACGTGTGCCGAACAGATCACTGCGAATGACCTGAACGGCCACGATGACGAACAGCCACAGTACGGCGAGGAAACCCAACCGCATGACCGTGAGGGTCAGCTCTGACATTGCCCCCGCTTCACCCTTCGGCTTGCCGGTAAACGATGGTGGTGCTGCCCACGACGATCCGCGAGCCGTCGCGGAGCGTAGCGCGGGTGGTGTGCTGCCCGTCCACCACGATGCCGTTGGTGGACCCGAGATCCTGGATCGTCGGGGGCGTTCCGGTCCGGATCTCACAGTGCCGGCGCGAAACGCCGGGATCGTCGATCCTCACGTCCGCATCGGTGCTGCGGCCAAGGACCAGGGTCGAGCGCGAGATCTGGTGGCGGGTGCCGTTGATCTCGATCCAGCGTCGCACCTGGGCGTGCCCGCCCGGTGTCGGACCCGCGGCCGCCGGACGGCGGTCCGCGGGCGAACCGGCGGGGCGGCCCGGGGGCGGCGCCGCGGGCATGGGCGGCGCGGATACGGCGGCCGGCGGATAGCCGTAACCGCCCCGGCCGCCCTGAGGGGCCGCGGGCGCGGGCCGCTGCGGGCCGCCGGGGCCGGGACCCTGGCCGCCCTGCTGATCGGTGCTGGACGCAAGGGTGCGACTGCGCACCCGGTAGAGACCGGTGTCCAGATCCTCGGCCTTCTCCAGGTGCACCTTGATCGGACCCATGAAGCTGTAACGCTGCTGCTTCGCGTAGTCACGCACCAGGCCGGCCAGCTCGTCGCCGAGCTGGCCCGAGTACGGACTGAGCCGCTCGAAGTCAGGGGCGCTGAGCTCGACGATGAAGTCGTTGGGGACGACCGTGCGGTCCCGGTTCCAGATCGACGCGTTGTTGTCGCACTCGCGCTGGAGCGCGCCGGCGATCTCGACGGGCTGGACCTCGGACTTGAAGACCTTCGCGAAGGTGCCGTTGACCAGGCCTTCGAGCCGCTGCTCGAAACGCTTCAGGACTCCCATGGGGCACCTCCTCCGTCGTTGCCGTCCTGATGATGCTGGCGGCTCAGCTGTGGGCCGCGCTCTTGGTGCTGCTGGTACTGCTTACTGATCGTATCCACGCGTCGGGAAATCGGCTGGTTCCCCTTCTGTGCCCTGTGGACGAGTGTCACCTCTCACACGCACCTCTCGTACGGATCGTAGAGGTGGCTTCCCGACAGTGTCCCGCACCCGGGGTGCACTGAGGAGGAGCGGGTAACGATGCCGGGGGTTGCCTCTCTCTGGTCTGCTCCTCCCCTCCAGAGTCGCCGCAAACAACGGATGTGAATCCACCCTGTCCAGCGTGCTAATCTTCTCGACGTCGCCAGGCAATCGCACCGAAAAGTGAGAGAGCCCAGCACACCACTCTTGCGCGAGTGGCGGAACGGCAGACGCGCTGGCTTCAGGTGCCAGTGTCCTTCGGGACGTGGGGGTTCAAATCCCCCCTCGCGCACTACGGGACACCGATGGTTGGTGTCCGGTGGAAACGACGGAAAAGGTCGGCATCGTTATCACGGTGCCGACCTTTTCTGTGTTTCGGCGCACTGGTCCGGGTTCTGCTCTTCCCCGGTCTGTTCCTCCGCTCCTCCGCGTTCCATGATTTTTGGCGCGATTCACCGTGACCTTCGCGATGTGTGACGTTCCTCCGTTTCGTGCCGACGGGGGTGGAGCACGCGAGGTCGCCTCCTACGGCTCTCCTGTGGCTTCTGCGTTCCTCGCAGTCCCGCTCAGAGAGTTATCCACAAGAGTTGTCCACAGGGCAGGACGGCCTTTCGTCACCGCCTGTACCGTCAGGGGCAGTTGAGCTCTTGCGGACGTCCGGGAGACCGGCCGACGGAGTGCTCGGCGCTTACGACGGCGTCGTACGAGACAGTCGTACGAGTCGGCCGTACGAGACGGGGGAGGTGGACGCCATGGGTGAGATCGACACGGTGGTCCCGGAGCAGCGCACCGGGGCGGAAGGTGGGCGGGGCCGGATTCCGGCCATCCCCGGGTTCGCGCCGGGGCCCCACGCCGCCGACGCGCGAACACGGGGCACCAAGACGACGGGCTCCTCGCCCAAGGCCGAAGGAAAGGCGCTGCGGGACCGCGTGCCGCGCGGCGCGCACGACTCGCTGCTGCTGGCCGCCGACCGGCCCGACGCCGTGGCGGTGGTGGAGGAGTCCAACGCCGGCCGGGTACCGGAGCTCACACCGATACGAGTGGGACGCATGGCCGCAGGCCCCTTCGCGTTCCTGCGTGGCTCCGCCGCCCTCATGGCACACGACCTGGCCGGCACCCCAGTCACAGGTGTCGGCGCCCAGATCTGCGGGGACGCCCACGCCGCCAACTTCGGCCTGTACGGCGACGCGCGCGGCAGCCTCGTCATCGATCTGAACGACTTCGACGAAACGGTGACGGGCCCCTGGGAATGGGATGTGAAGCGGCTCGCCGCCTCCCTGGTCCTCGCGGGCAGAGAGGCAGGCGCCGACGAACACACCTGCCGTGCGGCCGCCTTCGACGCGGTCGGTGCCTACCGCCGCACCATGCGGCTGCTCGCCAGACTCCCGGCCCTCGACGCCTGGAACGCGATAGCCGACGAACAACTCGTCTCCCACGCCGATGCCCACGACCTGCTCGGCACCCTCGAGCGTGTTTCGGAGAAGGCCCGCAACAACACCAGCGCGCGCTTCGCCGGCAAGGCGACCGGACGGGACAAGGACGGCAACCGCCACTTCGTCGACGCGCTGCCCGTCCTGCGCCGGGCCGCCGACGCCGAAGCCGGCGAGGTCGCCGCCTCGCTCGAGCAGTATCTGCACACCCTGCCCGAAGACCTGCTGCCGCTGCTCGCCCGGTACGCCGTGCACGACGTGGCCTTCCGCGTCGTCGGCATCGGAAGCGTCGGAACACGGTCGTATGTGGTGCTGCTCCTCGACCACCGGGGCGAACCGCTCGTGCTCCAGATCAAGGAGGCCAGGCCTTCGGTCCTGCTGCCGCATCTGCCGAAGGGGTTCCAGGCGCCCGACCCCGGGCACGAGGGGCGGCGCGTCGTGCTCGGTCAGAAGCGGATGCAGGTCGTCAGCGACATCCTGCTCGGCTGGACGACGATATCGGAACGGCCATACCAGGTAAGGCAGTTCAGAAACCGAAAGGGCAGCGTCGATCCGGCCGCGCTCGCCCCCGGCGAACTCGACGACTACGGACGCATGACGGGAGCCCTGCTGGCCCGGTCCCACGCGCACAGCGCCGACCCCCGGCTGATAGCCGGGTACTGCGGAAAGAACGAGGAATTCGACAACGCCGTGGCCGCTTTCGCGGTGACCTACGCCGACCGGACGGAGGCCGACCACGCGACCCTGGCCGCAGCGGTGCGCTCGGGCCGGATCGCGGCGGAACTGGGGGTTTGAGGGGGAGGCGGGGAGGGAGGGGGTGGGGGGAGGGGGGAGGCCCCCCACCCCGGCGTTCGGCGCCCGTACGCTGGACTGGTGACGGACGAAGCTGCCGGCGGTACGACTGCCCGGAACGAGAACACGCGGACCACGCCGGCCGGCGTGGGGGGCGAGCCAAGTACGACGACGCTGGACGGTTCGGCCGGGGCGGGTGCGGGGCCCGAGGGTCCCCCCGGCCACGCGGAGGCCGAGCGGCCCGAGGCCCGGCTGGAGCGGGCGGTGCGGGCGGCCGAGCAGGCGTTGATCGAGTTCGAGATCGCGGTGGAGACCTTCCGGGTCGAGGTGGAGAACTTCTCCCGGCTGCACCACCAGAAGCTCGGTCCGATGTACGCCCGCCTGGACGAGCTGGACGCGCAGATTGCCGAGGCGAGGGCGGTGCGCAGCGGCGACCCCGAGGACCTGCGCAAGGCGCGGGAGGCGCGTGCGGCGGTCATGCCCATGCCCGGGGTCGAAGAACTCTTCCACGACTGGATGGACTCCGACGGTCTCTCCCCCGAAGCCGCTTCGATGCTCACCGATCAGCCGGTGCGCCCGCCCAAGCGGGTCCGCCCCAGCGAGGAGGTGCGCAGGCTCTACCGCGAGCTGGCCCGCAAGGCGCACCCGGACCTGGCGCAGGACGACACGGAGCGGGCGCGGCGCGACGAGTTCATCGCCCGGGTCAACGCCGCGTATGGGCGTGGTGACGAGGCGTTGTTGCGGGAGCTGGCCGAGGAGTGGGCGGCGGGCCCGGTGCCGGCCGAGGTGCGGCCCAGCGAGAGCGAGGAGCTGTACGCGCGTCTGGAGTGGCTGAGCCGGCGCAAGGAGCTGCTCGCGCTGCTCGCCCGGGAACTGGAGGACAGCGCCATCGGTTCGATGCTGCGCATGGCCCCGGACGACCCGGACCGGCTCCTCGAGGAGATCGCGGAGCAGTTGCTGGCCGAGGTGGCCGGTCGTGAGGACGAGCTCGCGAAGCTCGTGCAGTAGCGTTTCCAGGACCTGCCGGGTTCGTACGAGAGAAGGCATGACCCATGAATTTCGCCCCGCTGCCCTCGGTGGATGTCGCCGGTGTGCCGGCCGACGCGCTGGTCCTCGATGTCCGTGAGGCCGACGAGTGGGCGGCGGGCCACGCCGAGGGTGCGCTGCACGTGCCGATGAGCGACTTCGTGGCTCGCTTCGGTGAGGTGACGGAGGCCGTCGCGGACGGGCGCCGGGCGTATGTGATGTGCCGCGTCGGCGGACGGTCGGCGCAGGTCACCCAGTACTTGCTGCAGCAGGGGATCGACGCGGTCAACGTCGATGGCGGCATGCAGGTGTGGGAGGCCTCGGGGCGCACGGTCGTCGACGACAAGGGTGCGCCGGGCACGGTGATCTGACCCTCGGGCCGGCCGCGCCCCTGTCCCGAGCGCCTTGAGCGGTCCCTGTCAGCCTTACGCGGCCTGCGTGCGCTTTACCCGGCCTGCTTACCCGGTCTGCGTGAGCCTTTACGCGGTCTGCGTGAGCCTTTACGCGGTCTGTGTGAGGGGGTGGGTGGTGAGGAGTTCGCCGAGGGCTTCCTCGTGGGCGGCGGCCGGGCCGAGCGAGAGCTCCAGCTGTTTGGCCCAGGCGTGGTAGCGGTGCAGCACGTAGTCGGTGTCGGCGCCGAACCCGCCGTGGAGGTGCTGGGCGGTCTGCACGACGCGGCGTACGCCGTCGCAGGCCCAGATCTTGGCGACCGCGACATCGCCGGCGGCCGGCAGGGGGCCCGGGGCGCCGGTGGCGATGCGCCAGGCGGCCTGCCAGAGGGTGGCTTCCATGGCGCGCAGGTCGATGTAACGGTCGGCCGCTTGGACGGCGACGGCCTGGAACGTCGCGATCGGGTGCCCGAACTGCTCGCGCTTTCCGGCGTATTGACTGGTCATGGCCAGCACGGCCTCGCCGAGGCCCAGTGCGAGCGCGCAGGTTCCGGTGGTGAGCAGATCGCGCAGCCATTCCCAGGCACCGTCCGCCTCCACGACTGTGGACGCGGGAAGGCGTACGGCTGCGAGATGGACTTCGGCGAGGCGTTCTCCGCTGGTGGACACCTGCTCGGCGAGGGTGACGCCCGGGTGGTCGCGGGGGACGATGGCGATGAGCGTGCGTCCGTGGGCGGTGTGCGCCGGCACGGCCGTCCGGTCGCAGGTCTGGGCCCAGGGGACGCCGGTCTGGGCACCGTCCAGGACCCAGTGGTCACCGTCCTGGCGTGCGGTGACGGCGAGTTCGGCGCCGTCGTGACCGGTGCGGCCGTGGGCGGCGACGGTGACGGTGATCTCACCCCGTCCGATGCCGGGCAGCAGTTCCCGCCTCAACTGCTCGTCGCCGTAGCGCTGTACGGTCATGGCGGCCGCGCTGGTTTCAAGGAGCGGCAGCCGGGCCAGGACCCGGGCCGATTCGCGCAGTACCAGACACAGTGCGATCGCATCGAGGCCCGCCCCGCCGTACTGGGTGTCGAGGACCAGACTCAGCAGATCCGACGCGGCGGCCTTGGCCCAGAGCGGGCGGTCGAAGTCGTCGGCGACGGCGCCCGCGGTGAGGGCGGGGCTGGGCACCCCGTCGGGGGCGACGCCGGAGAAAACGGCCTTGGCCGCCTCGACGGCTGCCTGCTGCTCCTCGGTGAAGGTGAAGTCCACAGCCCTGTCCTCCCGCACGCACCGGTTCTGCCCCTGGCGGAGTCGCCGCGCGGTGAAGCGCGGGACAACCGAAGGGACCTGACGGAGCGTCAACATAGAACAGGTTCTACGGGAAGTGAATGGGCACACCGCAAGTGCGGCCGGTGGCCTCCGGCGCGCCCCCCGCGCGCGCCGGAGTACCGGGGCCTCACCGGTCGAAGTCGAGCTCCACTTCCGCCGTGGTGGGGTGCGACTGGCAGGCCAGCACATATCCCGCCTCGGTCTCCTCCGGCTCCAGCGCGAAGTTGCGCTCCATCCGCACCTCGCCCTTGACCAGGTAGGCCCGGCACGTCCCGCACACTCCGCCCTTGCAGGCGTACGGCGCGTCGGCGCGGGCGGCCAGCAGCGTTTCCAGCAGGGTGTCGCCTTCGTGTACCTGCCAGTTGCCCGAGCGCCCGTCCAGCGTGGCGGTGAGGGTGGCATGCGCGGGGGCGGCCGCAGCGGCTTCCGGTGCCGGCGCCGCGTCGACGTGGAAGATCTCCTGGTGGATGCGGTCACGGTCGACGCCGAGTCCGCGCAGCGCTCGTTCGGCGCCCTGGATCAGGCCGAAGGGTCCGCACAGGAACCATCCGTCGATATCGGCCACCGGGAGCAGCGCGGGCAGCAGGGCGCTCAGCCGTTCGTGATCGAGCCGGCCCGAGGGAAGGCCGGACTGCTGTTCTTCCCGGGACAGCACGGTGACCAGTTGGAACCGCTCGGGATAGCGGTCCTTCAGGTCGGCCGTCTCGTCGAGGAACATCGTCGACGCCACGCTGCGGTCGCTGCGTATGAGGCAGAACCGTGCTTCGGGCTCACGGGCCAGCAGCGTGGCCGCGATCGACAGGACCGGGGTGATGCCGCTGCCGCCGACGACCGCCGCGAAGTGCCCGTGGCGTGGCGCCAGGACGAAGCGGCCCATCGGCTCCATCACGTCGACCGTGTCGCCCACAGCCAGTTCCTTGCAGGCGTACGTGGAGAACGCGCCGCCGTCCACGACGCGGATGCCGACGCGCAGGACGGGCTCGTCCGGCGCTTCGACGGCTGGGGCGCAGATCGAGTACGTCCGGCGGATCTCCTCGCCGCCCACGCTGCGGCGCAGGGTCAGATGCTGGCCGGGAAGGTGCCGGTAGGCCTCGCGGAGCTCGGGCGGGACGGCGAAGGTGACGGCCACCGCGTCGTCCGTGAGCTGCTCGACCTCGCTGACCCGGAGCGGATGGAACATCTACAACTCCTTGAAGTGGTCAAAGGGTTCACGGCACGATACGCAGCGGCGCAGCGCCTTGCACGCGGTGGAGGAGAAGCGGCTGAGCAGTTCGGTGTCGGTGGATCCGCAGTGCGGGCAGCGCACCGACAAGGTGAGAGCGACGGGCCCGTCGGCCGTGTGGGGGCGCGGGGGCGCTATGCCGAACTCGGCGAGCTTGCGGCGCCCTTCGGCGCTTATGTCGTCGGTCGACCAGGCCGGCGACAGCACGCGCACGACCGAGACCTCCGGGACGCCGTGGTCGTGCAGCACGCGCTCGATGTCCGTGGTCATGGTCTCGACGGCGGGGCAGCCCGTGTAGGTGGGGGTGAGCTCGACCCGTACCCTGCCCGGCGCTTCGACGCGCAGCCCGCGCAGTACGCCGAGCTCGTCCAGGGTCAGGACCGGCAGTTCGGGGTCGGGCACGGAACCCGCGAGGCGCCGCAGCTCGGTCTCCAGGGCGGTGGGGTGGGTGCCGGTGCCGGTGTCGGTCACCATGACGCCCCCGGGTGGCTGCGGTGCAGGTGCTGCATTTCGGCGAGCATCCGTCCGAAGGACTCGGTGTGCAGTCCCTGGCGGCCCGCGCCCGCCGCCCAGGCGCCCGTGCGGGGCCCTTCGGGGACGGTCAGTGTGGCCCGGCCGAGGACCGAGGTCACCGACGCCGTCCAGCGCTCTTCGAGCGAGGCGGAATCGACGTCGAGGCCGGGCACCGGCTGGAACATCTCGCCGGTGAAGCGCCACAGTGCCGCGCAGGCGCGCTGGATGCGCCGGTGGCTCTCCTCGGTGCCGTCGCCGAGGCGCAGCGTCCACTGCTCGGCGTGGTCGCGGTGGTATTCGACCTCCTTGACCGCCTTGGCGGCGAGGGCGCTGAACTCGCCGTCCCCGGCGGCCAGTTCGCCGTACAGGAGGTGCTGGTAGGTGGAGAAGTACAGCTGGCGGGCGATGGTGTGGGCGAAGTCGCCGTTGGGCTGCTCGACGAGCTGGAGATTGCGGAAGGCCCGCTCCTCGCGGAGGTAGGCCAGCTCGTCCTCGTCGCCGGCCTGGGACAGCAGCACCCGGGCCTGGCCGAGCAGGTCGAGGGCGATGTTGGCCAGGGCGACCTCCTCTTCGAGGACGGGGGCGTGGCCGGCCCACTCCCCGAGGCGGTGCGACAGCACCAGGGCGTCGTCGCCGAGAGCCAGGGCGGCGTCCGCCGAGACGATGGCCGTCACAGGTGCTTCACCCCTTCGGGGATCTCGTAGAACGTCGGGTGGCGGTAGGGCTTGTCGGCGGCCGGGTCGAAGAACGAATCCTTCTCGTCGGGCGAGGACGCGCTGATCGCGCTGGACGGCACGACCCAGATCGAGATGCCCTCCGACCTGCGGGTGTAGAGGTCACGGGCGTTGCGCAGGGCCATCTCGGCGTCCGGCGCGTGCAGGCTTCCCGCATGGGTGTGGGACAGCCCGCGGCGCGAGCGCACGAACACCTCCCACAGCGGCCAGTCATGCGTGCTCATGCCGTTGCCTCTCCGTTCGCGTGCTGCCCGTTCGGGTGCTGTCCGTTCGTGCCCTGCGAGGCGATGTCCCGCTGGGCTGCGTCCTGCGGGGTCGTGTCCGGCGCGTCCACGTGAGCGCTTGCCTGCCGCGCCTGTTGCTTGGTGGCGTAGGCGGCGGCCGCCTCGCGCACCCAGGTGCCTTCCTCATGGGCGCGCCGGCGCTGGGTGAGCCGCTGCTCGTTGCAGGGGCCGTTGCCCTTCAGGACCGCCCAGAACTCCGTCCAGTCGATGGCGCCGAAGTCGTGGTGACCGCGCTCCTCGTTCCAGCGCAGGTCGGGGTCGGGCAGGCTGAGCCCCAGGCCCTCGGCCTGGCCGACCGCTATGTCCACGAAGCGCTGGCGCAGCTCGTCGTTGGAGTGCCGCTTGATCTTCCAGGTCATCGACTGCGCGGAGTGCGCCGATTCGTCGTCGGGCGGCCCGAACATCATCAGCGAGGGCCACCACCAGCGGTTCACCGCGTCCTGCGCCATGGCGTGCTGCTCGGGTGTCCCCTTCGACAGGGCGAGCAGCAGCTCGTATCCCTGCCGCTGATGGAAGGACTCCTCCTTGCAGATGCGGACCATCGCGCGGGCGTAGGGGCCGTAGGAACAGCGGCACAGGGGGACCTGGTTGGTGATCGCCGCGCCGTCCACCAGCCATCCGATCGCGCCGACGTCCGCCCAGGTCAACGTGGGGTAGTTGAAGATCGAGGAGTACTTCTGGCGGCCCGAGTGCAGCTTGTCGAGCAGTTCGTCGCGGCCCGTGCCGAGCGTTTCGGCGGCGCTGTACAGATACAGCCCGTGGCCCGCCTCGTCCTGGACCTTGGCCATCAGGATCGCCTTGCGGCGCAGGGAGGGGGCGCGGGTGATCCAGTTCGCCTCGGGCTGCATGCCGATGATCTCGGAGTGGGCATGCTGCGCCATCTGGCGGACCAGCGAGGAGCGGTACTCCTCGGGCATCCAGTCGCGCGGTTCGATCCGCTCGTCGGCGGCGACCGCCGCGTCGAACGCCGCCAGGTGCGACTCAACCGTCTCTGCGGCTGCCGTGGCTGTCGCGGTCACTCCGGTCATTCCGGCCCCCTGCCGAGCTGCTGTGCGGCGGTCTACCAACCGACCGATCGTTCGGTTCAATGACTTCAATGGTGAGTCGACGGCCCGTAGGGTGTCAACCCTGTGGATAACTCAGTGGGTGCCGATCGGGGCGGGATGGATTCGTACAGGGACGGGACCAGAGCCGGGGCCACGGCCGACGGAACGGGATCCGAGCAGGTCAGAGCCGCTGGGAACGAAGCCGGCGACTCGGCGACGAGCGATCGCCGAGCGCCCGTGGAACCCGGTCCTGCTGCGGAATCGGCGCCCACTTCCCACGCGGACGGCGGCGCCGTTCCCCGTCCCGGAGCCGTCCCGGACTCCCGGAACGGACATTCCGCCCTCCGCTCGCCTCACGGCGCTGTCCCCGCCGACGTCGGCGGAGCTGCCACCGCACCCGCCGTCCCTGAGGCCGATGCCGATGCCGACGCCAGCCCGCGAGCCGTCACCGGTGCGGACGCGGGCGCCGGGCAGGAGCGGGTTTCCACCGCGGCGCCCAACCCGCAGGGGATCGCCGGGCTCCCCGTCCGGTTCCAGGTGGTGGCAGCCATCGGGCTCGCCGTCATCGGTGTGGTCGCCTGCGTCCAGGTCGGCATGGTCTTTCTGCACGTCGCGCCGTCCAACACGATCAGCAAGCAGTACGGCAAGGCGGTGGACGACTGGATCTACCCCGAGTTCGAGCAGAACTGGAAGCTCTTCGCGCCCAATCCGCTCCAGCAGAACATCGACATCCAGGCGCGCGCCGAGCTCAAGATGCCGGACGGCTCCACCAGGACCACCGACTGGATCGACTTCTCCGCCCAGGACGGCGCGGGCATCCGCCACAACCCGCTGCCCAGCCACACCCAGCAGAACGAAGTGCGCCGGGGCTGGGACTTCTTCGTGGGGTCCCACACCGACGACAACAAGCCGAACGGCCTGCGCGGCGAGCTCTCGGAGCAGTACATGCGGCGCATCGTGATGCTCCGGCTTGGCGCGCACCGCGACGGCGGAACGGTCGAACGGATCCAGGTCAGGTCCATGACCACATCCGTCAAGAGCCCCCCGTGGAGCGACGAGAAGACCGACACCCGGCCGTCCTACCGGGTGGTGCCGTGGTGGACGGTGACCCCGGTCGACCTGCCCGAGGGCGCCGGTGACGCAGGCACGGAGGCGAAGCGGTGAGCACGTACGACCCCGACGGCCGGACGGCTCGCCCGGCGGACGCCCCCCACCCCGGGGGCGGAACGTCACCGGCGCCGCCCCCGTCACCGGCGGGCGCGGAAGCGGACGCGGCGGGCCCCCCCACCCCGACCCGGCACGCCACCCCAGCCCGGCACGCCACCCCGGCCCCGCACGTCACCCTGCCCCCGCACGCCGCCCTGCCCCCGCACGCCGCCCCGCCCGCGCCAGGCGCCCCTGGTGTCCCGCACGGCGGCGAGACCTGGGCCGCGCGGGCACTGCGGGTGGCTTCGGCTGCCGCTCTCGGTCCGTACCAGAGCGCCGTCGTCCGGATCGGCTTCTCCGCCACCTGGCTGTTCTTCCTGCTGCGCGAACTGCCCAACCGGCACGAGCTGTACGGCCCCGACGGCCCGTGGAGCATGGCGCTCGGCAACCGCCTGGTGTCCGGCAACCACGCCTTCACCGCGCTGCTGTGGTCCAGCAGCACGGCCTGGTTCGAGATCGTGTACGCGCTGGCCATCGTCTCCAGCGCGCTCCTCATGCTGGGCTGGCGCACCCGCGCCATGTCGGTCGTCTTCATGATCGGCGTGCTCTCCCTGCAGAATCGCTCCGTCTTCGTGGGGGACGGCGGTGACAACGTCATCCACCTGATGGCGATCTATCTCGTCTTCACGCGCTGTGGGCAGGTCTGGTCGCTGGACGCGCGCCGGGCCGCCCGGGGTCCGGGTCGCGACCGGGTCGGCCCGGCGCTGTGGGCGGTGTGCGGACTCGCGCTGCTGGCCGGTGCCTGGCGTACGTCCGGGTCCGGTGTCTTCGGCGCGGGTGAGTGGTGGCTGTGGGGCGTGTTCTGGGGCATGTGGGCCCTACAGGGGCTGTGGTGGGCGGCGCGCCGGTTCGGTGACGCCGAATCCCGGGCACTGCTCGACGTGCTCGCCAACCTCACGCACAACGCGGCCATGGTCGTGATCATGGCGGAGGTCTGTCTGGTCTACGCGACCGCCGGCTGGTACAAGATCCAGGGCAGCCGCTGGCAGGACGGGACCGCGCTGTACTACCCGCTCAAGCTGGACTACTTCGCGCCGTGGCCCGAACTCTCCTCCCTGCTGGGCACGAGCGGGGTGATCGTGATGCTGCTCACCTATGGAACGGTCATGGTGCAGGTGGCGTTCCCGTTCACGCTGTTCAATCGGCGGGTCAAGAACGTGCTCCTGGTGGCGATGATGCTGGAGCACGCGGGTATCGCCGTCCTGCTCGGTCTGCCGTTCTTCTCACTCGCGATGATCGCGGCGGACGCCGTGTTCCTGCCGACGCCGTTCCTGCGGGAGGTGGGCGCGCTGGCGGGCCGCCTCGGGCCCGGCGTACGCCGTCTGCGGGAGCGCGGACGGCGGACGGAGGAGGCCGAGCGGCCACGTACGCTCGTGGGGTGAGCAGCACCGAACGGCCGGCCCCGGCCAAGGACGACACCGCCCCGGCCGGCGACCCCATCCAGTACGACGAGGGCTTCGGCCCGGCCGAGGTCGGGGTGGGCCCGCATCCACGGCCCTGGCCCGAGGGCGAGCGCTACGACCCGGAGCTGCTGGCGCACGGCGACCGGCGCAATGTCGTCGACGCCTACCGGTACTGGACGCGGGAGGCGATCGTCGCCGACCTCGACACGCGGCGCCACGACTTCCATGTGGCCGTGGAGAACTGGGGCCACGACTTCAACATCGGCTCCGTGGTGCGCACTGCCAACGCGTTCCTCGCCAAGGAGATCCACATCGTGGGGCGGCGGCGCTGGAACCGGCGCGGCGCCATGGTCACCGACCGCTACCAGCACGTACGCCACCACCCGGACACCGAGTCGCTGACCGCGTGGGCGCTGGCGGAGGGCGTGCCGATCATCGGCATCGACAACCTGCCGGGCGCGGTGGCGCTGGAGCGGACCGAGCTGCCGCGCCGGTGTGTGCTGCTGTTCGGTCAGGAGGGACCCGGGCTGACCGAACAGGCGCGTGAGCACGCCCATATGGTGTGCTCCATCGCCCAGTTCGGCTCGACGCGCTCCATCAACGCGGGCGCCGCCGCGGCCATCGCGATGCACGCGTGGGTGCAGAGGCACGCCGTCGTCCCCGGCTGACGCGCCCCAGCGCCCTCGCGCCCGTGCGCCACACGGCATCAGGCCTGCCTGCGGACCTCCACCACGCGGAACCGGTTGGCCACGAACGCCCCGTCGCACAGGGCCGCGTTGGCAGCCGGGTTGCCGCCTGAGCCGTGGAAGTCGGAGAAGGCGGCCGTCTGGTTGACGTACACCCCGCCCGTCAGGTTGAGCGACAGCTGGGCCGACTCGTCCAGGCAGACGTCCTCCACCGCGCGCTCGACATCGGGCGAGGTCGTGTACGCGCCGACCGTCATGGCGCCCTTGTCGCGGATCGTGCGGCGCAGCAGCTCGACCGCGTCGGCCGTGGAGTCGACCGCGACGGCGAAGGAGACCGGTCCGAAGCACTCCGACAGGTAGACGGCCTCGGCGTCCGGCTTCGCGCCGTCGAGCTTGACGATCACTGGGGTGCGCACCACCGCGTCCGGGAACTCGGGGTTGGCCACCTCCCGCGAGGGCAGGGCGACTTCGCCGAGACCGGACGCTGCTTCCAGGCGGGCCTTCACGTCCGGGTTGACCAGGGCGCCGAGCAGGGCGTTGGCCCGCGCGTCGTCACCGAGGAGGCCGCCGACAGCGGCCGCGAGGTCAGCGACCACCTCGTCGAAGGACTTCGTCCCCGCGTCCGTGGTGATGCCGTCGCGCGGGATGAGCAGGTTCTGCGGGGTGGTGCACATCTGGCCGCTGTACAGGGACAGCGAGAAGGACAGGTTGGCGAGCATGCCCTTGTAGTTGTCGGTGGAGTCGATGACGACCGTGTTGACGCCTGCCTTCTCCGTGTAGACCTGCGCCTGGCGGGCGTTGGCCTCCAGCCAGTCACCGAAGGAGGAGGAGCCCGTGTAGTCGATGATCTTGATTTCGGGGCGCACCGCAAGGGTCTTGGCGATGCCTTCGCCGGGCCGCTCGGCCGCCAGCGCCACCAGGTTCGCGTCGAAGCCCGCCTCGGCAAGGACCTCGCGCGCCACCTTCACCGTCATGGCGAGCGGCAGGACGGCGCGCGGGTGCGGCTTGACCAGCACCGGGTTGCCGGTGGCCAGGGAGGCGAACAGGCCCGGGTAGCCGTTCCACGTGGGGAAGGTGTTGCAGCCGATCAGGAGAGCGATGCCGCGCCCGGCCGGCGTGAACGTCTTGGTGAGCTCCAGGGGGTCGCGCTTGCCCTGGGGCTTGGACCAGGCGGCGCTGCCCGAGGGGGTGCGCGTCTGCTCCTGGTAGGCGTACGCGACGGCTTCCAGGCCCCGGTCCTGGGCGTGCGGGCCGCCCGCCTGGAAGGCCATCATGAAGGCCTGGCCGCTGGTGTGCATGACCGCGTGCGCGAACTCGTGGGTGCGCGCGCCGATGCGGGCCAGGATCTCGACGCACACCAGGGCCCGCGTCTCGGGCCCGGCGGCCCGCCAGTCGGCCATGCCGGCCCGCATCGCGGGCAGCAGCACGTCCAGGTCGGCGTGCGGGTACTGGATGCCCAACTCGATGCCGTAGGGCGAGACTTCGCCGCCCGTCCAGTCGTCGGTGCCCGGCTGGTCGAGGTCGAAGCGGCCGTTCAGAAGCGCGTCGAAGGCCGCCTTGCCGTCTTCGGCGCCCGTCTCCCCGTAGGCCTTGGGGTGCTCCGGGTGCGGCGACCAGTACGCACGCGTGCGGATCGCTTCCAGGGCCCCGTCCAGGGTGGGCCTGTGCTTCTCGGTCAGCTGCATGGCGTGCAACTCCTCGTCGAGTCTTCGAGCTGGGCAGGGAGAGCCGGACACCGTTAGAGTAACCGAACGATCGGTCGGGACAAGAGGGCCCGGGGAAACCTGTGGACAACTGCCGGCCACGCCCGCCGGGGCCCCGCCCATGAGCCCCGGCAGGGGGCCCGCCGGGCCCGTGGGCACGCCGTAGGGGAGGATCGCGTTCATGACCGAAACCGCCAGCGCCCGAGCGATCGCGCCGAGCCGTACCGTTGCCGTCGTGGGCACCGGGACCATGGGGCAGGGCATCGCCCAGGTCGCCCTCCTCGCCGGACACCGCGTACGGCTTTACGACGCCGTCGCGGGCCGCGCGCGCGAGGCCGCCGACGCCCTCGCCGCACGTCTGGAGCGGCTGGTCGAAAAGGGCCGTCTCGACGGTGCGGCTCGCGACGCCGCGCTGGGCCGCCTGCACCCCGCCGACGATCTTGCCGAGCTCGCCGACGCGGCGCTCGTCGTCGAGGCCGTCCTGGAACAACTGCCGGTCAAGCAGGAGCTGTTCACCGCGCTTGAGGCGGTCGTGGCCGAGGACTGTCTGCTCGCCACCAACACCTCGTCGCTGTCGGTGACCGCGATCGCCGGGGCGCTCGGCCACCCCGGCCGCTTCGTCGGCCTGCACTTCTTCAACCCGGCGCCGCTGCTCCCGCTGGTCGAGGTCGTCAGCGGCTTCGCCACCGACGAGGCGGCCGCGGCCACGGCGTACGAGACGGTGAAGGCCTGGGGCAAGACGCCGGTGCGCTGCGCCGACACCCCCGGGTTCATCGTCAACCGCATCGCCCGCCCCTTCTACGCCGAAGCCTTCGCCGTCTTCGAGGAGCGCGGCGCGGACGCGGCGACCATCGACGCGGTGCTGCGCGAGTGCGGCGGGTTCCGGATGGGCCCCTTCGAGCTGACCGACCTCATCGGGCAGGACGTCAACGAGGCGGTGACGCGTTCGGTGTGGGAGGCGTTCTTCCAGAGCCCCAAGTTCACCCCCTCCCTGGCCCAGCGCCGCCTGGTCGAGTCCGGCCTCCACGGGCGCAAGAGCGGGCGCGGCTGGTACGCCTACGAAGTGCCCGGAGCTGCCACGAAGGAGGCGGTGCGCCCCGAGCCGCACACCGCCGGGCCCGCCGAGGCGCCTGCCGCCGTCACCGTCGTCGGTGACCTGGGGCCGGCCCGCGAGCTCGTCGCGATGATGACGGAGGCCGGCATCGACGTCACGAGCGTCAACGAGGGCGGTCCCTACATCGAGCTTCCGGGGGATGGACAGCTCGTCCCGGCCGACGGCAAGACGTCCGTGGAGTTCGCGGACGTCGTCTACTTCGACCTCGCCCTCGACTACCGGGGTGCCACCCGTATCGCGCTCTCCGCGAGTGAGGACACCTCCGAGCGCGCCGTCACCGAGGCCGTCGGCCTCTTCCAGAGGCTCGGTAAGGAGGTCAGCGTCATCGGTGACGTACCGGGCATGATCGTTGCCCGTACCGTCGCGATGCTCATCGACTTCGCCGCTGACGCCGTCGCCAAGGGCGTCGCCACTGCCGAGGACATCGACACCGCGATGAGGCTCGGCGTCAACTACCCGCTGGGGCCCGTCGAATGGCACCGGCGTCTGGGCCAGGACTGGGCATACGACCTGCTCTCGGCTCTCCACGAGCGCTGCCCCACGGGCCGTTACGCGCCCTCGCTCGCGCTCTACCGACAGGCGTACGCCGGCGTGGAGGAGACGGGCTCATGACGACCGCGAAGCGTGACACCTACACGCCCGAGACGCTGCTGACGGTGGCGGTGAAAGTCTTCAACGAGCGGGGCTACGACGGCACGTCGATGGAGCACCTGTCCAAGGCGGCCGGGATCTCCAAGTCGTCCATCTACCACCACGTCACCGGCAAGGAGGAACTGCTGCGCCGGGCCGTGAGCCGCGCCATAGACGGCCTCTTCGGCGTCCTGGACGAGCCGGGGGCCCAGCGCGGGCGCTCCATCGAGCGGGTCGAGTACGTCACCCGGCGTACGGTCGACGTGCTGACGGCGGAACTGCCCTACGTCACCCTGCTCCTGCGTGTCCGTGGCAACACCAGGACCGAACGCTGGGCGATGGAGCGCCGCAGGGAGTTCGACCAGCGCGTCGCCGATCTGCTCAAGGCGGCCGTCGCGGACGGTGATCTCCGGGCAGACCTGGACATCCGGCTGGCGACCCGGCTGCTCTTCGGCATGGTCAACTCCCTGGTGGAGTGGTACCGGCCGCAGCGTGAGGGTGAGGCGGACGGCGCCCAGGTGGCGGACACCGTGGTCAGAATGGCATTCGACGGGCTGCGGAGCGGTCACTGAGCCGCAATGCCGTTGACAGGCGCGCGGCGGCGGATCACCACCCGCGCTCATGGCCGCCTCGCGCGCCGGGCCGGCGGCCGACCCTACGCAGGGTCCAGGTCCGTCTCCTCGAACACCAGCAGCGTGCGCGTCGAAAGAACCTCCGGAATGGACTGGATCCGGGTCAGGACGAGTTCGCGCAGGGCGCGGTTGTCGGGTGTGTGCACCAGGAGCAGGACGTCGAAGTCGCCGCTCACCAGGGCGATGTGGGCGGCGCCCGGCAGCTGTCCCAGCTGTTCGCGCACGGTGCGCCAGGAGTTCTGCACGATCTTGAGCGTGATGTACGCGGCGGCGCCCTGGCCCGCCCTCTCGTGATCCACGCGCGCGGTGAAGCCCTGGATCACGCTGTCCTCGACGAGCCGGTTGATCCTGGCGTAGGCGTTGGCCCGCGAAACGTGTGCCCGCTCGGCGACGGAGCGTATCGAGGCACGCCCGTCGGTCTGGAGGATGCGCAGGATGGCGTGGTCGATCTCGTCCAGCGGGCGCGCCGGCACCTGTCGTGCGTCGCCGGTGGCCATTTGTTCAGCTGCCATGTCCCCCCGCCTTCCTGTTGTGGACGAGGTGTTCCCATCTCAGGCTGTGGAGAACCGTTTGTCCACAGACTGAGGGTGCCTGTAGCCAAAATGCGTCCACGATCGAACAATCGATAGGTGAGGGGCGTCACAGTCGCGCGCCCCCGTCCTGGATGTCCCGCTCCCCGACAAGGAGGTGCATTGGCATGACGGTCCAAGAGCTCCCCGGTGCCGCCGCATATCGGCCGACCCCTCCACCCGCCTGGAGGCCGCGCACCGACCCCGCGCCTCTCCTCCCGGACCCCGAGCCCTTCCGGGTCCTGGGCACCGGGGCCGAGCTCGACCGCGCGCTGATGCTGAAGCTGTACGCGGAGCTGGTACGAGGCCGGCGCTACAACGCGCAGGCCACCGCCCTCACCAAGCAGGGCCGCCTCGCTGTGTACCCGTCCTCGACCGGCCAGGAAGCCTGCGAGGTGGCCGCGGCGCTGGCCCTGGAGGAGCGCGACTGGCTGTTCCCCAGCTACCGGGACACGCTCGCCGCCGTCGCACGCGGCCTGGATCCGACGCAGGCCCTGACGCTGCTGCGCGGTGACTGGCACACCGGCTACGACCCGCGCGAGCACCGCATCGCGCCGCTGTGCACCCCCCTGGCCACTCAGCTCCCGCACGCGGTGGGCCTGGCTCACGCGGCCCGGCTCAAGGGGGACGACGTGGTGGCGCTCGCCCTGGTGGGCGATGGCGGCACCAGCGAGGGCGACTTCCACGAGGCGCTGAACTTCGCCGCCGTCTGGCAGGCCCCGGTGGTCTTCCTGGTCCAGAACAACGGCTTCGCGATCTCGGTGCCGCTCGCCAAACAGACCGCGGCGCCCTCGCTCGCCCACAAGGCCGTCGGCTACGGAATGCCGGGCCGCCTGGTGGACGGCAACGACGCGCCCGCGGTGCACCAGGTGCTCTCGGAGGCCATCGCCCGGGCCAGGCGCGGCGGCGGCCCCACGCTCATCGAGGCCGTCACCTACCGGATGGAAGCGCACACCAACGCCGACGACGCGACCCGCTACCGGGGCTCTGCCGAGGTCGACGCCTGGCGCGGCCACGACCCGATCCGGCTCCTCGAGGACGAGCTGACCGCCCGAGGCATCCTCGACGAGGACGGTATCCGCTCCGCCGCCGAAGCCGCCGAGACCATGGCCGCCACGCTGCGCGAGCGGATGAACGCCGAGCCGGTCCTTGACCCGATGCACCTGTTCACCGACGTATACGCCGAGCAGAACGGCCAACTGCGCGAGCAGACGGCCCAGTTGCGCGCCGAGCTGGAAGCCGAGGCCCACTGATGGCCACCGCCACCGACCAGGTGACCGCCACCGCCAAGAAGCCCGCCACCATGGCTCAGGCGCTCCAGCGCGCGATGCGCGACGCCATGGCCGAGGACCCCACCGTGCACGTCCTCGGTGAGGACGTCGGCACCCTGGGCGGCGTCTTCCGGGTCACCGACGGCCTCGCCAAGGAGTTCGGCGAGGACCGCTGCACCGACACCCCGCTCGCCGAGGCCGGCATCCTCGGTGCGGCCGTCGGCATGGCCATGTACGGCCTCCGGCCGGTCGTGGAGATGCAGTTCGACGCGTTCGCCTACCCGGCGTTCGAGCAGCTGATCAGCCATGTCGCCAAGATGCGCAACCGCACCCGTGGCGCGATGACGATGCCGCTGGTGGTGCGCGTGCCCTACGGCGGCGGCATAGGGGGCGTGGAGCACCACAGCGACTCCAGCGAGGCCTACTACATGGCAACGCCCGGGCTCCAGGTCGTCACCCCCTCCACCGTGGAGGACGCCTACGGGCTGCTCAGGGCGGCCATCGCCTCCGACGACCCCGTCGTCTTCCTCGAGCCCAAGCGTCTGTACTGGTCGAAGTCCGACTGGTCCCCCGAGGACCCGGCGCCGGTCGAACCCATCGGCAAAGCGGTCGTGCGCCGCACCGGGTCCAGCGCCACGCTCATCACCTACGGTCCGTCCGTGCCGGTGTGCCTGGAGGCGGCGGAGGCGGCCCGTGAGGAGGGCTGGGACCTCGAAGTCGTCGACATACGTTCGCTGGTGCCGTTCGACGACGAGACGGTCTGCGCATCGGTGCGCCGCACCGGTCGGGCCGTCGTCGTCCATGAGTCGTCCGGGTTCGGGGGCCCCGGCGGCGAGATCGCGGCGCGCGTCACCGAGCGCTGCTTCCACCACTTGGAGGCGCCCGTGCTGCGGGTGGCCGGATTCGACATTCCGTACCCGCCGCCGATGCTGGAGAAGCACCATCTGCCCGGCGTCGACCGGGTGCTCGACGCGGTGGCGCGTTTGCAGTGGGAGGCGGGGCACTGATGCCGAAGGTCCTGGAGTTCAAGCTGCCCGACCTCGGCGAGGGGCTGACCGAGGCGGAGATCGTCCGCTGGCTCGTCGCGGTGGGCGACGTGGTGGCCGTGGACCAGCCGGTGGTCGAGGTCGAGACGGCCAAGGCGATGGTCGAGGTGCCCTGTCCCTACGGAGGCGTGGTCACCGCGCGTTTCGGCGACGAGGGCACGGAACTGCCGGTCGGCGCCCCGCTGTTGACTGTCGCGGTCGGAACCTCGGCGGACCAGGAGGCGGACCAGGAGGCGGCTGTGGACGCCGACTCAGCCGAGCCCTCGGAGTACTCGGGCAATGTCCTGGTCGGTTACGGGACGGGGGCGGCCACCACGCGCCGTCGCGCCCGGGTCAGGGCCGCCACCTCGTTCGCGGCCCCCGCCGCCGCACCGGCGCGGACCGTCGACACCGCGCGGGCCACGTCGGCGGCCCCGACTTCGACCCCGGCGCAGGTGCAGGCCACGCCGGTGACATCCGCCCCCGCCAAGGCGCCCGGCCCCGTGCCGGTCATCTCACCGCTCGTGCGCAGGCTCGCCCGTGAACACGGCCTGGATCTGCGGGAGATGCGGGGCTCAGGGCCCGACGGTCTGATCCTGCGGGCCGACGTGGAGTCCGCGATGAAGGCCCCGGCGCCCGGGACGGATCCGGCCGCCGACCCGCAGGGCCCCGGGAGCGCCGCCCGCGCCGCCGGAGGGGAGCGGATCGCGCTGCGCGGCATCCGGGGCGCGGTCGCCGACAAGCTCAGCCGCAGCCGTACGGAGATCCCCGACGCCACCTGCTGGGTGGACGCCGACGCGACCGAGCTCATGGCGGCCCGCGTCGCCATGAACGCGGCGGGCGGCCCCAAGGTCTCCGTGCTCGCGCTGCTCGCCCGGATCTGCACGGCGGCCCTCGCCCGGTTCCCCGAGCTCAACTCCAGGGTCGATCCGGCGGCCCGCGAGATCGTGCGGCTGCCCGAGGTGCACCTGGGCTTCGCCGCCCAGACCGAGCGCGGCCTCGTGGTCCCCGTCGTCCGCGATGCCCACACCCGCGACGTCGAGTCGATCGGCGCCGAACTGGCCCGGCTCACCGAAGCGGCCCGCACGGGCACGCTCACCCCCGGCGAGCTGACCGGCGGCACCTTCACCCTCAACAACTACGGGGTGTTCGGCGTCGACGGCTCCACGCCGATCATCAACCACCCCGAAGCCGCGATGCTGGGCGTCGGCCGCATCATCCCCAAGCCCTGGGTGCACGAGGGTGAACTGGCCGTACGCCAGGTCGTGCAGCTCTCCCTCACCTTCGACCACCGGGTGTGCGACGGCGGCACCGCGGGCGGCTTCCTGCGCTACGTCGCGGACTGCGTGGAACACCCGGTGCTGCTGCTGCGCACTCTGTAGGACACCCGGCGGGCCGGACGTGCACGGCAGCGGCGATGAGCGTCCGGCGGCGGCCCATACTCGGAAGATGACCGCGTACGACGCCGCAGCACCGGAGCCCGGGCCCGGCCGGACCTCCGCCGATCGCACGGGCGCCGGGGCCACGCCCGGCGCCGCCGATACCTCCTACGACGCCGTGGTGCTCGCGGGGGGCGCCGCCAAGCGGCTGGGCGGCGCCGACAAACCCGGGCTCAGTGTGGGCGGCCGGGCCCTGCTCGACCGGGTACTCACCGCCTGCTCCGGCGCCGCGACCACGGTCGTGGTGGGCGGACGGCGGCCCACCGCGCGGGCGGTGGCGTGGGCCCGCGAGGAGCCCGCGGGCGGCGGACCGCTGGCCGCGCTCGACGCCGGGCTGCGGCACACCACGGCCGGGAGCGTGCTCGTACTCTCGGCCGACCTGCCGTTCCTGGTCACACCGACCGTCGAGGCGCTGGTGCGCGAACTGCGCCGCAGTGGTCGCGAGGCCGTCCTGTGTGTCGACGCCGACGGCCGTGACCAGCCTCTGGTGGCCCTATACCGGGCCCAACCCCTGCGCCGCGAGCTCGCGTTGCTCGCCCGCGAACACGGCTCGCTCGCCGGGCGACCACTGCGCCTGCTCACCCGCGCGCTCGACTGCGGCCGCCTGGCAGCGGACCCGCTTGCCTCCTTCGACTGCGACACCTGGGAGGACCTTGCGGCCGCACGGGCGCGGATCAGGGACCATGGGGGCGTGCTGGACGAATGGATCACCGCAGTCAAGGACGAACTCGGCATCGAACTGGACGTGGACACCCGCGTCCTGCTCGACCTGGCCAGGGACGCCGCCCACGGCGTCGCCCGCCCCGCCGCCCCCCTCACCACCTTCCTGGTCGGCTACGCGGCGGCCAAGGCGGGTGGCGCGGGCGAGGACGTGGCGGAAGCCGCCCGCAAGGCCGCCGCACTCGCCAACCGCTGGGCGGCCGAGGCCGAGACCTCCGACGGCCCGAAGAACGACGCGGGATGATGGCCGGGACCCCGGCAGCGGACGACGGCTCCGACGAGGCGCTTGCCCTGCTGCGTGACAGCGGCCCCCCGGCACCTAGACGGGACGCCGCGGGCCCGCGACGGGACGAAGCGACCCCCCGACGGGACGCCTCGTCCTCCGGTCGGGACGCGCCGGCGGCCAGGGACCGTGCGGAGCCACCGGCATCCGGCGCCCACCGGACCCCTCATCGCCGCGCCGCCACCTGGGACGAGGCGCGGACCGTGGCCGCGCGGGCGGGCCGTTCCGCGCCGGCCCGCGCCCACCGGGTCACTCTGGACCGGGCCCTTGGCGAGGTCCTGACCGCGCCGCTGACCGCGCTCACCGATCTGCCGTCGTTCGACACCTCCGCCATGGACGGCTGGGCCGTCGCCGGCCCCGGGCCGTGGTCGGTGCAGGACGGGGGCATCCTCGCCGGGTACGCCGCGCCCGCCCCGCTCGGCGACGGCGAAGCGGTCCCCATCGCCACCGGCGCCCGCATCCCCTCCGGTGCCACGGCGGTGATCCGCAGCGAACACGCCCGCACGGACGAGGCGCGCACCCTGCTCCAGGCCGATCGTGTGGTGCTGCACGGCCAGGACATCCGGCCGCGCGGACAGGAGTGCCGCTCGGGCGACGCGCTGCTGCCCGCCGCCGCGCTGGTCACCCCGGCCGTCCTCGGCCTGGCTGCGGCGGCCGGATACGACGAGCTGGACACCGTACCGAGGCCACGCGTCGAGGTGCTGGTCCTCGGCGATGAACTGCTCACGCAGGGGCTTCCGCACGACGGACTCATCCGGGACGCGCTGGGGCCGATGCTCGGCGTCTGGCTGCGGGCGCTCGGCGCCGACGTCATCGGCACCCGCCGCCTGAAGGACGACGCGGGCGCCCTGCTCGCGGCAGTCACCGGCTCCTCGGCCGACGTCGTGATCACCACGGGCGGCACCGCGGCCGGCCCCGTGGACCACGTTCACCCCGTGCTGCTCAAGGCCGGCGCGGAGCTTCTGGTCGACGGGGTCGCCGTACGGCCGGGGCACCCCATGCTGCTGGCGGGGATCGGGGTGGGCAAGCACCTGGTCGGACTGCCGGGCAATCCGCTTGCCGCGGTCTCCGGTCTGCTTACCCTGGCCGAACCGCTTCTCCGTGAACTGGCCTGGCGCACCCGCCCGTTGACCTACACGGCGCCGCTGCGCAACGAGGTGCAGGGGCACCCGCACGACACCCGGCTCGTCCCGGTCGTCCACCGCGCGGAGCACCTCCTGCCGTTGCACTACAACGGGCCGGCGATGTTGCGCGGGGTCGCCGCCGCCGACGGGCTCGCGGTGGTGCCGCCCGGCGGAGCGCGGGCCGGCCAGGAGGTCGAAATCCTGGATCTGCCCTGGTCCCATGTGGGATCGGGCGATGGGTGTTTCACGTGAAACAACGCGTCCTCGCCCGCAACCCCCTGCCCGAAAAGGATGTTTCACGTGAAACTGCCCGGTCATGACGCGATGGCGCGCCAGGCGGGCGAGAATCTGATCACCCGGCGGGTGCAGCTGCCGCGCCGGGTCGTCGACCGGCCCCTGCGCCAGGTCGCCAAGCGGATCCTCATGGCCCTCGCCGTGCTGATACTGACGACGTTCATCGTCTGGATCGACCGCGACGGGTACCACGACAACGCCAATGGCAGGGTCGACTTCCTCGACGCCGTCTACTACGCCACCGTCACGCTCTCCACGACGGGCTACGGCGACATCGTCCCCTTCAGCGACAGCGCGCGGCTCACCAACATCCTGCTGGTCACGCCGCTGCGCGTGCTGTTCTTGATCATCCTCGTCGGAACCACTCTCGAAGTCCTCACCGAACGGACCCGCGAGGAGTGGCGGCTCAATCGCTGGAAGGCCCAATTGCGCGAGCACACCGTTGTCATCGGCTTCGGGACGAAGGGCCGCTCCGCGATCCAGACCCTGTGTGCGCGGGGCCTGAGCAAGGAGCAGGTCGTCGTGGTCGATCCGAGCGCGAAAGTGATCGAGGCCGCCAACGCCGAGGGGTTCGTCGGCGTCGTCGGCGATGCCACCCGCAGCGATGTGTTGCTCCGCGCCGAGCTGGGCAGAGCACGGCAGATCGTCATCGCCACCCAGCGCGACGACACCGCCGTCCTGGTGGCCCTGACGGCCCGGCAGCTCAACCGGGGCGCCAAGATCGTCGCTGCGGTGCGGGAGGAGGAGAACGCCCCGCTGTTGCGCCAGTCGGGTGCTGACGCCGTCATCACCAGCGCCAGCGCGGCCGGCCGGCTGCTCGGTCTGTCCGTGCTCAGCCCGAGCGCGGGCACCGTGATGGAGGACCTGATCCAGCAGGGCAGCGGGCTGGACATGGTGGAGCGGCCGGTGAAGAAGAGCGAGGTCGGGCGTGGGGTGCGGGAGACCGACGACCTGGTGGTGAGCGTGCTGCGGGGGCACAGGCTGCTCGCGTACGACGACGCGAAGGCGAGCCCGCTCCAGCTCACGGACCGGCTCATCACGATCGTACGAGCCGGTGGCGCACCGGTTGAGGGACGGACGGAGTAGCGTCCGGCGCGCCTGTTGTGAGGCGGGCGGAGTAGCGTCGGCCCTATGTATGCGATCACGATTCCTGAGCCGGGCGGTCCAGAGGCGCTGGTCTGGGCCGAGGTCCCCGATCCCGTACCGGGCGAGGGCGAAGTCCTCGTCGAGGTGGCCGCGGCCGCCGTCAACCGCGCCGATGTGCTGCAACGCCAGGGCTTCTACAATCCGCCCGCCGGGGCGTCCCCCTACCCGGGCCTGGAGTGCTCCGGGCGGATCGCCGCGCTGGGCCCGGGGGTGTCCGGATGGAGCGTCGGCGACGAGGTGTGCGCGCTGCTGAGCGGCGGCGGCTACGCGCAGAAGGTGGCGGTGCCGGCCGGGCAGCTGCTGCCGGTGCCCGAGGGCGTGAGCCTCACCGAGGCGGCGGCCCTGCCCGAGGTGGTCTGCACCGTGTGGTCGAACGTGTTCATGGTGTCCCACCTGCGCCCGGGCGAGACGCTGCTCGTGCACGGCGGGTCCAGCGGGATCGGCACGATGGCGATCCAGCTCGGCAAGGCGATCGGCGCCAAGGTGGCGGTGACGGCGGGCGGCCCGGCCAAACTGGAGCGCTGCGCGGAACTGGGCGCGGACATCCTGATCGACTACCGCGAACAGGACTTCGTGGACGAGGTGGCGAAGGCCACGGACGGCGTCGGTGCCGACGTCATCCTCGACATCATGGGCGCCAAGTACCTGGAGCGGAACGTGCGGGCGCTCGCGGTCAACGGCCGCCTCGCGGTGATCGGTCTTCAGGGCGGCGCCAAGGGCGAACTGAACCTGGGCGCGCTCCTCACCAAGCGGGCCGCGGTCACCGCGACCTCGCTGCGGGGCCGGCCCGCGTCGGAGAAGGCCGCGATCGTGGCGGCGGTGCGCGAGCACGTGTGGCCACTCATCACCGGGGGTGGTGGCGTACGCCCCGTGGTGGACCGGACGCTGCCGCTCTCGGACGCCGCCGAGGGGCACCGGGTGCTCGAGTCCTCCCAGCACATCGGAAAGGTCCTGCTGACGGCGTGAACGCGATGAGGGGGGCGCCCTGAGGCGCCCCCCTCACTTCCCTGACGGGTTCGTATGCCCCGGCGCCGCACCGGCCCGCACGGGGGTCGGCCCGCACGGGCCCCGGCGCGGCGGTCGCCGGTTTACAGATACGGGCCCGAACGGGCACCCGCGTGCGGGCCGCCCTCGTCGTCCTCGTCGTGCGACACCCCGGGCGGCAGCGCGCGGCGCATCTGCTCCAGCTGGGCGCGGGCCGCCATCTGCTGAGCGAACAACGCCGTCTGAATGCCGTGGAAGAGACCTTCGAGCCAGCCCACCAACTGGGCCTGGGCGATGCGCAGTTCGGCCTCGGAGGGAATCGCCTCCTCGGTGAACGGCAGGGAAAGACGCTCCAGTTCCTCCACCAGCTCGGGCGCCAGGCCGTCTTCGAGTTCCTTCACGGACGAGGCGTGAATGTCCTTCAGACGTACGCGGCTCGCCTCGTCGAGAGGAGCCGCGCGGACTTCCTCAAGGAGCTGCTTGATCATGCTGCCGATCCGCATGACCTTCGCCGGCTGTTCGACCATCTCCGTCACCGGGACCTCGCGGGACTCGTCGTCTCCACCGCCGATGGCCATACCGTCCTGGCCTACGACCAGGATGTGGGGGCTCTCCGGCGACTTATCGTTCCTCGGCATCTCCATGCCGCCCATTCTCTCGCACACATGCCTCACATCACGTTGTGCCCCCGGCAAGGAGTGATCCACCGCCCGGAGAGCGGCGATTCCCGTCGCGTGGACGGTGTTTCACGTGAAACAGCGCCCGGTATCAGCGCCGGCTGTCCCCGCGTCCCTCGATCGGCGTACCGGCGCCCTTTCACGGCCTGCGCAGGCGCAGGGCCAGAAAGCCGAGCCCCAGCCCGGTCAGCGCCAGGCCCGCCCCCAGCGACAGAACGTGGAAGCGCAGATCGGAGTCGGTGGACAGGGCTTGGGGCGACTGGTGGCGCGGGAGGCGGGGGTGGGCCGGGGCGGCCGTGGGAGTGGGCGCCGGCGGGGGCGGGGGCGAGGGCCGTGCGGTGTCCGTAGCGGGAACGCGGACCGGGGGCTGCGGCGGTGTCTCGTCCAGGGCCGGGGTCAGGGGGTCGGAGGCATCGGCGACGGAGGGGTACTGGGCGTCGATCCGGCCCGGCCGCGTCCGCCCCACGCCCGCCCGGCTGCCCGCGAGGTGCTGGTCGTCGAAGGACACACGCGGTGAGGGCGAGGTCGCGGAGGGGCTGATGGAGGGCGAGGCGCCGACGGACGGGGAGGCGGACGGGCTGGGCGTCGGGTCGCCTACGGCGGCCGCGTGGGGCGGGGGCGTCAGGAGCAGCGCTGCCGTCAGTGACACGGCCGCCGTGAGTGACCGAATCCCTGGAGCCATGGCAGGGGCCCCTTCCCGTACGGATGCGCGAGCCTGAGGTGGCCGAATCAGCGTCACACGGGGCGAGTTGTGCGGCATCCCGGGAGCGGCAGCGGTGCGCCGAACGGGAGGCGCGTCCCGCGCGGCGGGTGCCGCCGGCCGCCGACGCCGCCCGGCGTACTTCGCCGGCACACGACGAGGCCCGGCGCCAGGGGCGCCGGGCCTCGTGCGCGGACGGTGTCCGGTTACTGCCCGGGCGGGTTGCCCGAGGAGATCTGGATCGTGAACTGCGCGTTCTTCTTGTCCACGTCCACACCGGCCGCGGGGAACTGGCTGACGACCACGTCCTGGCCCCACTGCGCGCTGTCGACGGTCTCGGTGTTGACCTTCCAGCCCGCCGCCTGGATGCAGGACTTCACCGACAGGACATCCTTGTAGGAGAAGTCCGGCGCCTGGACCTTGCCCGGGTCGAGCGTGGAGATCTGGGGCGCGGTGCACTTCGCGGCGTCCATCGTGCGGAACCGGTCGGGGCCCTTGTGGTTCGCGGCGTTCGCGGAGCTGCTGGCCTTGGCGTCGCCACCGCCGCCCGAGTTGTCCTTGTTCATCACGACCATGGTGACGAGGCCACCGATCGCGAGCAGCGCCACCGCGATCGCGCCCACGATGACCGGAGTGTTCCCCTTGGAGCCGCCGCCGGAAGAGGCCGGCACGGTCTGGGCCGGGGGCATCGCGTACGGCGGCGGCGTCTGGGAGGCGACCGGGGCGGCCTGCTGCGGGTACCCGTAGGACGGCTGCGCCTGGGGCGTCGGGGCCGGGGTGGGCGGCCCGTAGGGGCTCGCCTGGTACGGCGTCTGCACGCTGCCCGGCAGGCCTTGCGCGGCCTGCGAGTCGAGTGGCGGGAAGACCGTCGCGCCGACGCCCGCGCCGCTGGAGAGGGGGCCGCCGCCGGTGATGACCGGGGCCGCGCCCAGCTGGCCCGACGAGGTGATCCGCAGGATCTCGTCCTGCATGGCCTGGGCGCTCGGGAAGCGCTCGTTCGGGTTCTTCCTCAGGGCGCGGGCCACCAGCGCGTCCATGGCCGGGGTGATCGACCGGTTGACCGAGGAGGGCGCGACCGGCTCCTCCTGGACGTGTGCGTACGCGATCGCCAGCGGGGAGTCCGCGTCGAAGGGGATGCGCCCGGTCAGGAGCTGGAAGAGCATGATGCCGACCGAGTACAGGTCGGAGCGGGCGTCGACGCCCCGGCCGAGTGCCTGCTCGGGCGAGAGGTACTGGGGGGTGCCGACGACCATGCCGGTCTGGGTCATGGAGGTGACGCCGGACTGCATGGCGCGGGCGATGCCGAAGTCCATCACCTTGACGATGCCGCGCTTGGTCATCATCACGTTGCCCGGCTTGATGTCCCGGTGCACCAGCCCCATCTCGTGGCTGACCTCGAGGGCGGCCAGCACGTCCGCGGTCACCTTGAGCGCCTTGTCGGCCGGCATCGCGCCGTACTGCTGGGTGTCGCGGTGCAGCGTCGACCCCAGCGGCTCGCCCTCCACGTACTCCATGACGATGTACGGCATGACGCCGTCACCACCGGCGGTGGAGCCGTTGAACATCACGGTGTCCTCGCCGGTGTCGAAGACGGAGACGATGTTGGTGTGCTGAAGCTTGGCGACCGCCTGCGCCTCGCGGCGGAAGCGCTCGCGGAAGGACTGTTCCCGGCCGAGTTCGGTGTGCAGCGTCTTGATCGCGACCTGGCGGTCGAGCGCGGAGTCGTACGCGAGGTACACCGAGGCCATTCCGCCCTCGCCGAGGAGGTCGCGCAGCTGGTAGCGCCCGCCCGCGATGGAACCGCCCGCATAGCGGCCGTGTGCGCCGTCCTGGCTCATGACTGTGCGTCCCCCTAGGCCCGGTGGCCAGTGCTGATCCTCGATTTTTTCAGGCCAAGTCTGCCCGAGGGGTCAGTCACGTCAAGCCGCATGCCCGTTCCGTGACCGTACGCACGGGAAGAGACTCGCAAGCGTTACAGGAATGGCATCGAAAGCGTACGAGATTTGCATGGGTACACGTGGAACCGATGGGATGGCCGGTCCATCCCGCACCGGGGCCTCGCGCCAACGCTGTAGCGTGCACTACTGCACAACCAGCGGATGAGTACGACGGAAGACCCGTAAGAAGACCGCGGACGCGGCCAGATACGACGGCGAGGACTGATGGCACCCGAACCCGACGGAAACGGCGCCGGGATGGCCGATGGGCAGGACCACGAGTCGTGGGTCGGCGGCCTCGTCGGCGACGGCCGTTACCGCCTCACCCACCGGCTGGGCCGCGGCGGCATGGCGGAGGTGTTCGCCGCGGAGGACGTGCGCCTGGGGCGCACCGTCGCCATCAAGCTGCTCCGCGCCGATCTCGCCGAGGACCCGGTGTCCAAGGCGCGCTTCACGCGTGAGGCGCAGTCCGTGGCCGGGCTCAACCACCACGCGGTGGTGGCGGTGTACGACTCCGGCGAGGACTTCGTGGGCGGCCAGACCGTCCCGTACATCGTCATGGAGCTCGTCGAGGGCCGCACCATCCGCGACCTTCTGATCGACGCGGACGCCCCGCCGCCGGAGCAGGCGCTGATCATCGTCTCCGGGGTGCTCGAAGCGCTGGCGTACTCGCACCAGCACGGCATCGTGCACCGTGACATCAAGCCCGCCAACGTGATCATCACCGACACCGGCGCGGTCAAGGTGATGGACTTCGGCATCGCGCGCGCCCTGCACGGCGCCCAGTCGACGATGACGCAGACCGGCATGGTCATGGGTACCCCGCAGTACCTCTCGCCCGAGCAGGCGCTCGGCAAGGCCGTCGACCACCGCTCCGACCTGTACGCGACCGGCTGTCTGCTGTACGAACTCCTCGCGCAGCGGCCGCCGTTCGTCGGTGAGACACCGTTGTCGGTGGTCTACCAGCACGTCCAGGACATGCCGGTGCCGCCGTCGCAGGTGTCCCATGTCGCGCCGCCGGAACTCGACGGCCTCGTCATGCGTTCTCTGGCCAAGGACCCGGACGACCGTTTCCAGTCCGCCGAGGAGATGCGCGGCCTGGTCCAGTACGGGTTGCAGATGCTCCAGGCGCAGGGCGGCCACACCGGCACCTGGAACACCGGCCCGGTCGAGATGATGCACGAGGGCCCCCGCACCCCGGCGATGGGCATGGCCGGGGCCACCGCGGCCATGAGCCACCCGGTGCACGGGGACACCTCGCAGTTCGGCGGTCCGATCCTGCCGCCGTCCAACCCGGACGACGGCGGGTACGACGGCTATGGCCACGGCGCCCCCAAGCGGGGCGGCTCGGGCAGGATGGTGCTGTTCGTGGTGCTCGCCATCGTCGCGATCGCGGCGGGCGTGGCCTTCGCGCTGAAGGCCACGCAGAACACGGGCGGCACTTCCGGCGGCGGCGGGGGTACGACCTCGAGCTCCCCGAAGACCTCGCCCTCGGCGCCCGCGTCGGACAACCCGCCCACGCCGGACACGCCGGGCACCAGCCAGGGCCAGTCCTACAGCAGCACCAACGGCAACGGCGAGTCGCCCTCGCGCCACCGTTCGCGCTCCGCCTCGCCGTCCCCCAGCAAGTCGCAGGCCTCGCACTCGCCGGGGACCGACCAGGGCACGACGTCGGGAACGAGTGAGGGTACGGACACCGAGGGCACGACCGGTGGCACGGACCAGGGCACGACGGGTACCACCACCAAGGGCACGACGGGTGGCTCCAGCCAGGGTTCCACCAGCAAGGGCACGACGAGCGGTACTGAGGGTTCCACCAGCAAGGGCACGACGGGCAGCACCGACCAAGGTTCCACCACCAAGGGCACGACGAGTGGCGCGGGCGGTTCCACCACCACGGGTACGAATGGCAGTACCACCACCGGTTCCGGGAACTGACCTCGGCCGACCCTCACCCCGCGAACGCCTCGCGCACCGCCTCGTACTCGCGGGTCCACCAGACCGCCAGGGCCGACGCCGCAGGAAACTGCGGGTCGGCCCTGCGGTCGTGCAGCTGGTAGCGCCAGCGCAGGATCCAGAAGTCGTTCAGGCGCTCCCACCACACCCGGTGCACGGCGGCCGCCAGCTCCTCCGCGTCGGCCCCGGCCGCCTGCCGGTAGGCGCGCGCGTAGGCCCGTACCTTGGCCAGCTCCAGCTCGCCCGAGGGGCGGACGAAGAAGATCACGGCGGCCCGTACCGCCTCCTCGGCGCGGGGCTGCACGCCGAGCCGGTCCCAGTCGACGATCGCGGCGGGTTCGGCCGAGCGTCCCTCGCCCCGGTACAGCAGGTTCAGCGGGTGGAAGTCGCCGTGCACCCAGGCGCCGGTGGCGGGGGCCGGCGGGCGGCGGTGGGCGTGTTCGCCCAGCAGCACCCTCCGCTCCAGGAGGCGGTGTTCGGCGAGTTCGTCGAAGGCGTCGCGGGGCCGGTGCCTGCGGGCGCGCGCCACCAGGTCGTCGATGAGCGCGAGGCTGTCGGCCGGGTCGGCGCTGTGGTGTTCGCTCCGTGGCACGTCGGGTTCCATGACCTGGGCCAGGCAGGTGTGGGTGAGGCCGAGCAGCGCGCCGAGCCGGCGGGATTCGACGGCGCAGAGCTGGGCGCCGTCGCGGTGGCGGCCCTGCACCCACGGGTGCAGGGCGTAGCAGTGCCCGCCGATCACCGCGACGGTGTCGCCCTGGGCGTCGGGGACGGGCGGGGCGACGGGGACGCCGAGGCCCTGGAGGCGTTCGGTGGCGCGGTGCTGGCGGGCGATGGCCACGTGGTCGCCGTCCAGGTGGTGCTTGAGGAAGTAGTCGCCGCGGGTGGTGGCGAGGCGGTAGCCCCGGTTCAGCAGGCCCTGGGCGACGCGTTCGCAGGAAAGCGGCTCACCAGGGGCTTCGTAGCGGCGCAGCAGATCGCCCACGGGTGGAGTTGCAGATGAGCGCGGCACTCGTCAGATGTTAGATCACGCAGCGTGTCGGGGCGGACGCTCTGTGGAGTAGTCCAGCGAATGGACGGTGACGAACTGGGGTGCGATACGCATGTACATCGGCTCGAAGGGCTCGCCGTCCGCCGCGCGGGGCGGTGGGCCGAACAGCGCCAGTTCGCCGGCGGTCGGCTCGCAGGGCTCCGCGGTGCCGGTGAACTGCACCGACCACAGGTGCTCGGCGCCGGAGTTGAGGTTGTCCGCGCCGTAGGCGACCACGCTGCCGAGGCAGGCCTGGTGGTAGCCGAAGCCCGCGTGCAGCCGCAGCAGGACCCGGCCGCCGGTGACGACATGGCGGGCCGGGGCGACGAACGGCAGGGCGTGCAGGCTCGTGGCCACCCGGCCGTAGCGGACGCGGCCGAGCAGGTCGATGGCGCGGGCTGCTTCCTCGGAGGACATGCCCCCTACTTTTGCGTGGGCGCGGCGGCCTGCGGAAGAGCTGGGGGCCCGTGCGGCCGGGCCGTAGGTCCCGGAAATCCCTGGCGGGCCGGGGCCCGGAGCCCTCGCGGGCCCGGGCTTTCAGTGCTGCTTCTCCGCCTGGATCCGGGCCACGTAGGCGGCGGCCTGGGAGCGGCGCTCCATGCCCAGTTTGGCGAGCAGCGACGAGACGTAATTCTTGATCGTCTTCTCGGCGAGGTGCAGGCGCTCGCCGATCACGCGGTTGGTCAGGCCCTCGCCGATCAGGTCGAGGATCTTGCGCTCCTGGTCGGTGAGGTTGGCCAGGCGATCGTCCCCCTTGCTGCGGCCCCCGTCGCGCAGCCGCTCCAGGACGCGGGCGGTGGCCACCGGGTCGAGCAGCGATTTCCCGGCCGCGACGTCGCGCACGGCGGACAGGAGCTCGCTGCCGCGGATCGCCTTGAGGACGTAACCCGAGGCGCCGGCCATGATCGCGTCGAAAAGGGCCTCGTCGTCGGCGAACGAGGTGAGCATCAGGCATTTGATGTCCTCGTCCCGGGAACGGATCTCGCGGCAGACCTCCACGCCGCTGCCGTCCGGCAGGCGCACGTCGAGCACGGCGACGTCGGGGCGGGTGGCCAGGATCCGGCTCACGGCCTCGGCCGCGGTGCCGGCCTCGCCGACCACTTCGATGTCGTCCTCGACGGACAGCATTTCGTGGACGCCGCGACGGACCACCTCGTGGTCGTCGAGCAGGAATACGCTGATTTTGCCTGTTTCGAGCACGGAATCAGTCTCACACATTCATCCGAAGCACGCCGAAGGGTGCCATAAGTGACCCCTTCCGGAACCTGCGTGACCGGGATAACGTGCCGTTGTTCCGGCGGACTGCAAGGCTGTGACCAGCGGCTGTTCCCCACTTTCTGGATTTACTTGGAAATCCAAGCAAAATCGCAGGTCAAGTGGGGTTTCGCAGTAATGCGCAGCACTGGGTAACGTGCCTTTGACAGGGCGCTCGCCGGGGCACCTGTCACGCCTGATCCCCGGCCGAGCGCACACACCCCGTGCACTTGAGACGGACAGGCGAGCCTCCCCCAAGCTCCGGACGAGCCGGGGGGACCCCCAGGCTCACCGGCGAACCCGGGAGCCGGACAGACGGAGGAGCACGCACGTGACCGTGGAGAGCACTGCCGCGCGCAAACCGCGACGCAGCAGCAAGCGCACCGCCGGCGCCGGCGCGAAGAAGACGGCCGCCGAGCCCGAGCTCGTACAGCTGCTGACGCCCGAGGGCGAGCGCGTCGAGCACCCTGATTACGACGTCGACCTGAGCGCCGAGGAACTGCGCGGCCTCTACCGCGACATGGTGCTGACCCGCCGCTTCGACGCCGAGGCCACGTCGTTGCAGCGCCAGGGCGAGCTGGGCCTGTGGGCCTCGCTGCTGGGCCAGGAGGCCGCGCAGATCGGCTCCGGGCGTGCGCTGCGGGACGACGACTACGTCTTCCCGACCTACCGCGAGCACGGTGTCGCCTGGTGCCGCGGCGTCGACCCGACGAATCTGCTCGGAATGTTCCGCGGCGTCAACCACGGCGGCTGGGACCCGAACTCCAACAATTTCCATCTGTACACGATCGTGATCGGCTCGCAGACGCTGCACGCGACCGGGTACGCGATGGGTGTCGCCAAGGACGGCGCGGACAGCGCGGTGGTCGCCTACTTCGGCGACGGCGCGTCCAGCCAGGGCGACGTCGCGGAGGCCTTCACCTTCTCCGCCGTCTACAACGCCCCCGTCGTGTTCTTCTGCCAGAACAACCAGTGGGCGATCTCCGAGCCCACCGAGAAGCAGATGCGCGTCCCGCTCTACCAGCGCGCCCAGGGCTTCGGCTTCCCCGGCGTGCGGGTCGACGGCAACGACGTGCTGGCCTGCCTCGCCGTGACCAAGGCCGCCCTTGAGCGCGCCCGGCGCGGTGAAGGACCCACCCTGGTCGAGGCGTTCACCTACCGGATGGGCGCGCACACCACCTCCGACGACCCGACGAAGTACCGGGCCGACGAGGAGCGCGAGGCCTGGGAGGCCAAGGACCCGATCCTGCGCCTGCGCGCCTACCTGGAGAACGCGGGCCACGCGGACGCCGCGTTCTTCGAGGGGCTGGAGACCGAGTCGGAAACGCTCGGCAAGCGGGTGCGTGAGGCGGTGCGCGCCATGCCGGACCCCGAGCCGATGGCGATCTTCGAGAACATCTACGCCGACGGCCACGCGCTGGTCGACGAGGAGCGCGCCCAGTTCGCCGCCTACCAGGCGTCGTTCTCGGACGGGGAGGGCAACTAGCCATGGCCGTACAGAAGTTGCCGATCGCCAAGGCGATCAACGAATCGCTGCGCAAGGCGATGGAGGACGACCCCAAGGTCCTCATCATGGGCGAGGACGTCGGCAAGCTCGGCGGTGTCTTCCGGGTCACCGACGGCCTGTTCAAGGACTTCGGCGAGGACCGGGTCATCGACACCCCGCTCGCGGAGTCCGGCATCGTCGGCACCGCGATCGGTCTGGCCCTGCGCGGCTACCGGCCCGTCGTGGAGATCCAGTTCGACGGGTTCGTCTTCCCCGCGTACGACCAGATCGTGACCCAGCTCGCCAAGATGCACGCCCGCGCGCTCGGCAAGATCAAGATGCCGGTCGTCGTGCGCATCCCCTACGGCGGCGGCATCGGCGCGGTCGAGCACCACAGCGAGTCCCCCGAGACGCTGTTCGCGCACGTCGCGGGTTTGAAGGTGGTCAGCCCCTCCAACGCGTCCGACGCGTACTGGATGATGCAGCAGGCCATCCGGAGCGACGACCCGGTGATCTTCTTCGAGCCGAAGCGGCGCTACTGGGACAAGGGTGAACTCGACACGGAGGCAACCCCCGGCCCGCTGCACGGGGCCCGCACCGTACGCGACGGTTCGGACCTCACGCTGGTGGCGTACGGCCCCATGGTGAAGGTCTGTCTCGAGGCGGCGGCCGCCGCGCAGGAAGAGGGCAAGTCGATCGAGGTCGTGGACCTGCGCTCGATGTCGCCCATCGACTTCGACGCCGTCCAGGCGTCCGTCGAGCGGACGCGGCGCCTGGTCGTGGTCCACGAGGCGCCGGTCTTCTACGGCGCCGGGGCGGAGATCGCCGCCCGGATCACCGAACGGTGCTTCTACCACCTGGAGGCCCCGGTGCTCCGGGTCGGCGGCTACCACGCCCCGTACCCGCCGGCGCGGCTGGAGGAGGAGTACCTGCCGGGCCTCGACCGGGTGCTCGACGCCGTCGACCGCTCGCTGGCGTACTGAGGGAATGGTCGTGACGACAATGACGCAGAACGCAGCCCGCTACCGCGAGTTCAAGATGCCGGACGTCGGCGAAGGACTCACCGAGGCGGAAATCCTCAAGTGGTACGTGCAGCCCGGTGACACCGTCACCGACGGCCAGGTGGTGTGCGAGGTCGAGACCGCGAAGGCGGCCGTCGAACTGCCCATCCCCTACGACGGTGTGGTGCGCTCGCTGCACTTCGAGGAGGGCGTGACGGTGGACGTGGGCACGTCCATCATCACCGTGGACGTGGCCCCCGGCACCGAAGAGCCCCCGGCGCCCGCCCCGGCCGCCGAGCCCGCCCCGGTGGCCGAGGAGGAGGCGCCCAAGGGCCGCCAGCCCGTCCTCGTCGGCTATGGGGTCTCCGAGGCCTCCACCAAGCGCCGCCCGCGCAAGGGGACCCCCGTCCCCGAGCAGGCCCCGGCCGAGGCGCTGCGCGCCGTGCAGACCGAGCTGAACGGCCAGGTGCCCGCGCCCGCCCGTCCGCTCGCCAAGCCCCCGGTGCGCAAGCTCGCCAAGGACCTCGGCATCGACCTCGCCACCGTGGTGCCCACCGGCCCCGACGGCATCGTGACCCGCGAGGACGTGCACGCGGCGGCGACGCCGGAGCCGGCCGAGGCCGCCCCGGTTTCACGTGAAACAACTCCCGCTCCGGCGCAGGTTGTTCAGACCGACGCCCGCGAGACGCGCATCCCCGTCAAGGGCGTACGCAAGGCGACGGCGCAGGCCATGGTCGACTCGGCGTTCACGGCGCCCCACGTCACGGAGTTCGTGACGGTCGACGTGACGCGGACGATGAAGCTGGTCGAGGAGCTGAAGGCCGACAAGGACATGGCGGGCCTGCGGGTCAACCCGCTGCTCCTGATCGCCAAGGCGCTCCTGGTGGCGATCAAGCGCAACCCGGACGTCAACGCCTCGTGGGACGAGGGCAACCAGGAGATCGTGCTCAAGCACTATGTGAACCTGGGTATCGCCGCGGCCACCCCGCGCGGTCTCATCGTCCCGAACATCAAGGACGCCCACACCAAGACCCTGCCGCAACTGGCCGAGTCGCTGGGCGAGTTGGTGTCGACAGCGCGCGAGGGCAAGACCTCGCCGGCGGCGATGTCGGGCGGCACGGTGACCATCACCAACGTCGGCGTGTTCGGCGTGGACACCGGGACCCCGATCCTCAACCCGGGTGAGGCCGCGATCCTCGCGGTCGGCGCGATCAAGCTCCAGCCGTGGGTGCACAAGGGCAAGGTCAAGCCGCGCCAGGTCACCACGCTCGCGCTCTCCTTCGACCACCGCCTGGTCGACGGCGAGCTCGGCTCGAAGGTGCTCGCCGATGTGGCGGCGGTCCTCGAGCGGCCCAAGCGACTCATCACCTGGGCCTGACGCCGGTCCGGCAACACCGTCGCCCCCGGCGCCGGTTGCGCCCGCGGCGCCCGATGCGTACCCGTACGGAACCACCGGCATCCGTACCCGTACCCGCCGGGGGCCGCGGCGCGTCCACCCGGCAGAAGCGATGGCCACGGGTGGACAAGGGGAGGGGGCCGGGCGGACAGTGGGGTGAGGGAACGTGAGCGCCGCTCGGCCGCCCTGTGTCATGGAGTCGTTCATGTCGACCTACGCCCGCACCTCACTGCGCACCCCCCTGCGCGCCGCGATCGCCGCCGCCGCCCTCGCCGGAGCCCTCCTCGCCCCGGCCGCCGCCTGCGCCGCCACCCCGACGGGCGGGGCGCCCGCCGCCACCGCGTCCTCGGCCGCCGGCCGCCACGACCGGGGCTGCACCGTCACCCAGAGCCGTTCCATCGGTGCCGGCACGACCGCCGTGACGAGCATGAGCCCGAGCGGCCCGACCGTCACCTTCCAGGACGGTCCCGGCGCCCCCGTCCCCTCGCTCGGTAAGCTCGACCGCGCGCACCCCAAGCTGCCCGCGTCGGCCGGCATCTACGTCGAGATCCTGAACCCCTACGGCGCCGCCCCGCAGCTCAAGTCCAAGGTGGAGGGCGGCGCGGGAGCCTCGTACGCCATCCAGAAGTTCCCCGCGCTGCCCAAGGGCTGCGCGCTGAACGGCGCCGGGGCCGCCAAGACGCCGTCCTCCGCGCCCTCGGCCGCCGCACCGGGCCAGACCTCGGTCGTGCCCAAGGGCGCCGTCGCGGCGGGCGCCGAGTTCACCACGCGGCCGTAAGGAACCACCGCCTCCAGAAACCACCGTCCCGCGATCCGGACGATGGTTTCTGTTGCACCCCTGTTGTATCTATCCTGTGCGCATGCCTGCTGCCCCCGCCCCCGCCGCCAAGCGGCCCGCCGCTGCCGACCGTGTCTACTTCCACGTCAAGCAGGCGGTGCTCGACCGCCGCTACGAGGGCGGCACGCTGCTCACCGAGGGCGAGCTGGCCGAGGCCGTCGGGGTCTCGCGCACGCCGGTGCGCGAGGCGCTGCTCAAGCTTGAGGTGGAAGGGCTGATCAAGCTCTATCCGAAGAAGGGCGCCCTCGTGCTCGCCGTCTCCGCGCAGGAGACCGCCGACGTGGTCGAAACCCGCCTGCTCGTCGAGGAGTTCGCGGTACGCAGGGCCGTGCCGGCGCCCGGCAGGCTGCTCGCCCGGCTCCAGGAACTGCTCGCCGAGCAGAAGGCGCAGGCCGCCGCCGGGGACCTCGCGGCCCTCGCGGTCTCCGACCGGTGCTTCCACGCCGAGATCGTGCGCAACGCGGGCAACGAGATCCTGGCCCGTCTCTACGACCAGATGCGCGACCGTCAGCTGCGCATGGGCGTCGCCGTCATGCACGCCCAGCCCGACCGCGTGGCCAAGAACATCGCCGAGCACGAGGAGATGCTGGCCGCGATCAGGGACGGCGACGGCGAGCGCGCCGCGCACTGTGTGCGCCAGCACCTGAGCTGGGTCAAGGTCCTGGTCAGGGGGGACGACCGATGAGTTCCGCCGCACTGCCGGCGCCGCAGCCGCTCGGCGGGCGCAGGGCCGCCTTCGTGTGGGGCATAGGCGTCGGCGTCTACTTCGTCGCCGTCATCTTCCGCACCTCGCTCGGCGTCGCGGGCCTGGACGCCGCCGACCGCTTCCACGTCAACGCCTCGGCGCTGTCCACCTTCTCCATACTCCAGCTCCTGGTGTACGCGGGGATGCAGATACCCGTCGGCCTCATGGTCGACCGGCTCGGCACCAAGAAGGTCCTGGTGCTCGGGACCGTCCTGTTCACCGTCGGACAGCTCGGCTTCGCCCTGTCCCCCTCGTACGCCACCGCGCTCGCCTCCCGGGCGCTGCTCGGCTGCGGCGACGCGATGACGTTCATCAGCGTCCTGCGGCTCGGCTCGCGCTGGTTCCCCGCCAAGCACGGCCCGATGATCGGGCAGGTCGCCGCGCTGTTCGGGATGGCGGGCAACCTGGTGTCCACGCTGGTCATCGCCCGCGCCCTGCACGGCGTCGGCTGGACCCAGACCTTCGCGGCCAGCTCGCTCGCCGGGGTCGCCGTCCTGGTCCTGCTGCTGCTCTTCCTGCGCGACCACCCCGAGGGCCACGAACCGCCGCCCGCCCACCACGCCGGAGCGGCCTTCGTACGCCGTCAGATCGCCGAGTCGTGGCGCGAGCCCGGCACCCGGCTCGGGATGTGGGTGCACTTCACCACGCAGTTCCCCGCGATGGTGTTCCTGCTCCTGTGGGGCATGCCCTTCCTCGTGGAGGCGCAGGGCCTGGACCGGGGGACGGCCGGTGGGCTGCTGACCCTGGTGGTGCTCTCCAACATGGTGATCGGCCTCGTGTACGGGCAGCTCATAGCCCGCCACCACGCGGCCCGGCTGCCGCTCGCGCTGGCCACCGTGGGGGCGACCGCGCTCCTGTGGGCCGCCACCATCGCGTATCCGGGTACGCACGCGCCGATGTGGCTGCTCGTCACCCTGTGCCTGGTGCTCGGTGCCTGCGGGCCCGCCTCGATGATCGGCTTCGACTTCTCGCGGCCCGCCAACCCGCCCGAACGTCAGGGCACCGCGTCCGGCATCACCAACATGGGCGGTTTCGTCGCCTCCATGACGACGCTGCTCGCGGTGGGCGTCCTGCTGGACGCGACCGGGAACAACTATCGGATCGCGTTCTCCTCGGTGTTCTTCCTGGAAGCCCTGGGACTCACCCAGATCCTGCGCCTGCGCGCGCGGGCCCAGCGCCGCGAGCGGGACCGGCACGTGGCGAGCCGGGTCGAAGCGGTGCACGTGCCGGTGTAGCGGGCCCCCGCAGCCCCGGCCTACGGCGTGACCGCGAACTCCCGCAGGATGGCGTCGGCCAGCTCCTGGTCGCCCTCCGTCTTGACCCGGTCCACCACCGCGTGCGGACGGACCCGGCCGCACGCCAGGCGCAGGAACGTCTCCCAGTCCATGGCGAGGGTGACGAGCGGGCCGAGCGAGGGCGTGCCGTCGATGGTGCCCCGGCCCTCCGCGTCGACCCGTACCGTACGCAGGAATTCGAGCGGGCCGTGGATGTCGAAGACGACCGCCGAGTTCGGCGGGGCGCCCGCGTTCTTCGCGACGACCTTCGGCAGCGTGTGCAGCAGGATGTCGCGGGCCACGTACGCGCCCGGCGAGTCGAGGTTTCCCGGCTTGTTGAGCGCCCAGCGCAGATCCTGCTCGTGCACCCACACGTCGAAAGCCCGCATCCGCAGCGCGAGTTCCAAGGTCTGCTCGGCGCCGAGCGGCGCGCGCACCTTGGTGTCCGGGTCCCGGTTCTCGTTGCGCAGCTGACGCTGCCGGCGGATGATCGTGTACTCCAGCTCGGAGGTCATCTCCGGCGCCGTGTGGTGGCGGCGCACGTCGACCTGCATCTCCATGTACCGCGCGAAATCGGTCTGTACGTGGAAGAGGTCGCGCGGCAGGCTGTGGATCGGCCTCGGATCACCCAGCTGCTCGCACTCCATGCCGATGATGTGCGACACGATGTCGCGCACCGACCAGTTGGGGCACGGTGTCGCACGGTTCCACTCGCCCTCGACGAGCGGCTGCACCAGCTCCGATATCGCCTCGATGGAGTGGGTCCAGGCATCGGCGTAGGTCTGAAGGCTGGGATGGACGGTCACGGGACCCCTCGGCGGTTCTTTTGTACGCGGGCTGGACTGCGGGACTGCGTGGGAGGCTTGGTCGCTAAGTTACGCTGCCGGGCAGCACCCCGGCAGTGCTTTGGTGTGACGATCGTAGGCTCTTTCCCGGAGTGCTGACGGCTCGAAGGCCAGGACGGTGGTACTGTGCGCGCTTCGCTCATCCAGATCGATGTAAATCCCGACGAATCCATCAATTCCCGTCGTCGGCGCGTGGGTTCGCTGGTCCGGGAGCAACGGGGCGCCGATCTCGTCGTGCTTCCCGAGCTGTGGACGGTGGGCGCCTTCGCCTACGACCTCTTCGCCGCCGAGGCGGAGACGCCGCGCGGCACCACGGCGCAGGCGATGTCCGAGGCGGCCCGGGACGCCGGGGTCTGGCTGCACGCCGGGTCGATTCCCGAGCGGGACGAGGACGGCACGCTTTACAACACCTCGCTCGTCTTCTCGCCCGACGGCGCGCTCGCGGAGAGCTACCGCAAGATCCACCGGTTCGGTTTCGACCAGGGTGAGGCGGTGCTGATGGGCGCGGGTGACCGGCTGGCCACGGTGGCGCTTCCTCAGCTCACGCTGGGGCTCTCCACCTGCTACGACCTGCGGTTTCCCGAGCTGTTCCGGGGGCTGGTCGACGCGGGTGCCCAGGCCCTTGTCGTCTCGGCCGGGTGGCCCGAGCGCCGCCGCTCCCACTGGACGCTGCTTGCCCGGGCCCGTGCGGTCGAGAACCAGGCGTATGTGCTGGCCTGTGGCACGGCGGGGACGCATGGGGGGGTTGCCCAGGCCGGTCACAGTCTCGTGGTCGACCCCTGGGGCGAGGTGCTGGCCGAGGCGGGATCCGGTGAGGAGATCCTGACGGTCGACCTGGACCCGGCCAGGGTCAGTGAGACCCGGGAATCCTTCCCGGCCCTGAAGGACAGGGTGCTGGGGCGGTAGCCCTGGCGGGGCGGGGCGGGCGCGGGTCGGGGTGGTGCCGGCCCGTGCGTGGCCGTCGCGCGGGGTGCCGGTCGGTGTGGCAGGGCTGGCCCGTGCGTGGCCGTTCGCGCAGTTCCCCGCGCCCCCTGGAGGTCCTGCCTTTGTCTGCGGGTCGTGGGTGGCTGGTCGCGCGGTTTCCCGCGCCCCTGGCGGGGCCGGTGTGGGCCCGCCAGGGGCAACCTCAGCCCGCCCCGCGCCCCTTGGCGGGGTGGGCGTGGGTGGGCCGGGCGTTCGGGTCAGTCCTCGCGTTCCTTTTCGTCCATGCGGATTACGCAGATCACCACCGCGATCAGCAGCGCCGCGTCCGCGTCCTCGCGGATCACGTTGACCGCGTACGTCTCGTGGAGGCGGAACCACTTGCGGGAGACGTGCGCAAGCAGTTCGCCCTCGTACTCGACCGTGAACTCGCGGTCCAGGATGCGGCCGCTGACGTCGAGCTCGGTGCCCTCGACCAGGCTGACGCGGTAGTGGTTGCGCAGCAGCGAGAGCCGTTTGCGCCGCACCGTCGCCAGCGTCTGGTCGTCCCGCTGGACGGTCATCGCGTCCCGCAGGCTGAACATCTTCTCCCGCAGCGTGATCAGCACCCGCCCCGCCGGGTCCTTCAGCTCCAGGGTGTCGCGCAGCCGCAGCGCCTTGCCGTCGGCGAGGAACGCCTGGCGCCCGTCCTCGGTCTCGATCCAGTAGTCGTCGCCGATGGCGAAGATCTTGTCCCGCACGAGGTATTTCATGGCTACACCCCTGCCCACCCGCGAGCCCCGCCGAACGACGACACAGCCCGTTCACGACGGGATGGCAAGCTTGAAGGATGAACGATGCTGCCCCGGCGCCCACCCCCGCGCCCGCCCCCCGCAAGCGTGCCCGCGTCCGCGCCCCCGAGCTGGTCGGCAGGGGCGGCTGGCTCAACACCGGAGGCAACGAGCTCACCCTCGCCGACCTGCGGGGCAAGTGCGTTGTCCTGGACTTCTGGACCTTCTGCTGCATCAACTGCCTCCACGTCCTGGACGAGCTGCGCGAGCTGGAGGAGAAGCACCGCGACACCGTGGTCGTCGTCGGCGTGCACTCGCCGAAGTTCGTGCACGAGGCCGAGCACCAGGCCGTGGTGGACGCCGTCGAGCGGTACGGCGTGGAGCACCCCGTGCTCGACGATCCCGATCTGGTTACCTGGAAGCAGTACGCCGTGCGGGCCTGGCCCACGCTCGTGGTGATCGACCCCGAGGGTTACGTCGTCGCCCAGCACGCCGGTGAGGGCCACGCCCACGCCCTGGAGCGGCTTGTCCAGGAGCTGGAGGCCGAGCACGAGGCGAAGGGCACGCTGCGGCGCGGGGACGGCCCGTACGTGCCGCCGGAGCCCGTCGCCACCGACCTGCGCTTCCCGGGCAAGGCGATCGCGCTGCCCGGCGGGAACCTCCTGGTCTCCGACACCACCCGCCACCAGCTGGTCGAGCTCGGCCCCGACGGCGAGAGCGTGGTGCGGCGGATCGGCGGCGAGGGGCAGTTCAAGGAGCCGCAGGGGCTCGCGCTGCTGCCGGACGGCAGGGTCGTGGTCGCCGACACCGTGCACCACGCGCTGCGCGCCTTCGACCCGGTGAGCGGGGAGATCGAGCTGATCGCAGGCACCGGCAGGCAGTGGTGGCAGGGGCAGCCCACCTCGGGCCCGGCCCTGGAGGTGGACCTGTCCTCGCCGTGGGACGTGGCCTGGTGGCGGGGCAAGGTGTGGATCGCCATGGCCGGGGTGCACCAGCTGTGGACGTACGACCCGGCGACGGGGACCGTCGAGGTCGCGGCCGGCACCACCAACGAGGGCCTGGTGGACGGGCCGGGCGCCGAGGCCTGGTTCGCGCAGCCGTCCGGGCTCGCGGCCACCGAGGACCGGCTGTGGGTCGCCGACTCCGAGACGTCGGCGCTGCGCTATGTCGACGCCGAGGGCGCGGTGCACACCGCCGTCGGCACGGGCCTCTTCGACTTCGGGCACCGCGACGGCGACGCGGCGCAGGCCCTGCTCCAGCACCCGCTCGGCGTCACCGCGCTGCCGGACGGATCGGTCGCGGTGTCGGACACGTACAACCACGCGCTGCGCCGCTACGACCCGGCGAGCGGTGAAGTGTCCACCCTGGCAACGGACTTGAGGGAGCCGAGCGACGCGGTCCTGGTGGGGGACGACATCGTCGTCGTCGAGTCCGCGCGCCACCGCCTGACGCGGCTGCGGCTGCCCGATGAGGCCGTACGCGTCGAGGCGGTGGCGCACCGCACACGGCGCGCGGCGACCGAAGTCGCCCCGGGCAGGCTCCAGTTGGACGTGGTGTTCCAGGCGCCCGACGGCCAGAAGCTGGACACCCGCTACGGCCCCTCCACCCGGCTCCTGGTGTCCTCGACGCCGCCCGAACTGCTGCTCACGGGCGAGGGCACCGGCACCGATCTCGCCCGCGAGCTGCGCCTGAACCCGGAGATCGCCGAGGGCGTCCTGCACGTGTCGGCGATGGCGGCGTCCTGCGACGACGACCCGGCGAACGAGTACCCGGCCTGCCACATGCACCAGCAGGACTGGGGGGTGCCGGTGCGGATCGTCGAGGGCGGCGCGGCGCGGCTCCCGCTGGTGCTCGCGGGGATGGACCGGGAGGAGAGCTAGCGCCCGTTGGCGTCGGGCCGCCCCGCCTCAGCCGAATCCCGGCCTGAATGCCTCGACGCGCAGGGCGGGACCGCACACGGACAGCGGGGCCGGGTGCCCGAGCGCGTCCAGGACCGGCACGCTGTTCGCGGTGGCCGAGCCGGGCACGGCCACGCGCACGGCGGTGCCCCGGCAGCCGGGGCGCGCGGTGTAGCGCACGCGCGCCGCGCCGCCCGCGCCGGGGTGCAGCGCGAAGGGCTTCGCGAACGGCTTGGCCGGGATCGCGGGGACCGTGAGGCGCCCGGAGTCGTCGGTGACGGTCAACGTGGGCGTGCCGCGCAGGACGCAGGTGTGCCCGGAGGTGTTGCGGGCCACCAGGACCGCGTCGTCGAGGGCCGGCTCACGCAGGCCGGCGGCGCCGGGCCGAGGGCTCGGTGCGCCGCTCGGGGCGCCCGCGAGACGCAGGACGAAGGACAGCGCGCTGGGTGAGCAGAAGACCCGGGCATCGTCACCGCCGTCGTCCAGGGGGGCGTCCGGTGTCGCCGTGGCCGTGGCGCCGGGCGCGGGGGCGGACGTCACAGAGGCGGCCGGGGTGGCGGGTGCGGCATCCGGTGTCGGGCTCTGACCCGAGGGGCCGGGAACGGGCGCGGTGGCGGAGGGGCCGGGGCGCTCGCGCGCGGTGCTGGGTCGCGGGGCGGTGGAGCCCCGCGTCGGCGTCGCAGAGAGGGGCCCGGACGCGGCGGCCGGGACGCGGTCGCCGTCCGTGCAGGCCGTCAGGGCGAGACACAGCAGAGCGCACAGGACGGCCCCCAGCGCCACGGGCCGGACGGCGGCCCGCCGGCCACCCCGGCACCGGCCGCTGCCCGCACCCCCGCCTCCGCCCCCGCGCATCCGTGTCTCCCGCTCCGATCGGACCTGGGTGCGCTCCGGCGCACGGTCAGACAATAGAACGCTCATCCGGGCGGCAGTGCGGCCAGGCTCGCGCGGGCGCCCGTCGCGCCTTCCTCGTAACCGTGGTCGTCGGCCTCGCGGGCCGCGTCGGTGAGTTCGCGGCGCGCCTGTTCGACCTGCCCGAGCCCGGCCAGCGCCTCCCCGTAGCTGGTGCGCAGCAGGACCCGGCGGGGGATCGCCTCGGGCGAGGGGCCGAGTTCCAGACCGCGCCGGGCGTGGTCGAGGGCGGTCCTGTGCTCGCCCGCGCTCAGGAAGTGCCGGGCCAGGTGCTGGTGGGCGAGCATTTCGGTGGAGCGGTCGCGGACCTGGCCGGCCAGGGTCAAAGCGTGGGCGAACAGTTCGCCGGCCCGCTCGGCCTCGCCGTACTGGGTGAGGATGAGCGCGAGGTTCATGCGCGCGATGGCCTCGCTGGTGACGGCGCCGGCCCGGCGGGCGAGGTCGGGGGCCTTCTCCAGCTGGGCGAGGGCTTCGTCGAAGCGGCCCTCCTCGTGCAGGACCCAGCCGAGCAGGGCGCGGGTACGGGACTGCGCGTCCAGGTCTTGGACCAATTCCGCCGATCGCAGGGCCTGTTCGAGCAGCGGCACCCAGCCGTCGCGGACCCGCCACAGGATGAGCGGCCACTGGAGCAGGACAAGACGCCAGGCCCGCTCGTGCATCCCGGCGTCGATGGCGGCGGCGACCGCGCCGCGCAGGGTGGCCCGTTCGGCCTCGTACCAGGCGAGCGCGGCCTGGCGGTCCTCGAATTCCCGGACGGCGGCGGGGCGCCGGGCGCCGGGGGGCGGGGTGAAGCAGGGCTGACTGCCGGGCTCGGCGGTGGCGGTCGCGACGAGGCCGGTGTGCAGGTAGTGGTCCAGGAGGCGGGTGAGGCCGTCCGGGTCGGCCTCTGCGGCGAGCGCGCGGGCGTAGAGGCGTACGAGATCGTGGAGGGCGTACGCGCCGGGGTGCCCGGGGCCGCGCGGGCCCGACTCGGCCACCAGGTGGGCGGCGGCGAGCCGTTCGAGGGCCGCGGCGGCCTGGTCGGGGGTGCAGCCGGCGAGGGCGGCGGCGCTGTAGCGGTCGAGTTCGGAGCCGGTGTGCAGGCCGAGCGCGCGGAACATGCGGCGGGCCTGCTCGGGCAGGTGCTGGACGGTCAGGCGCAGGGCGGCGGCCACGCCGGTGTCCTCGACCCGCAGCAGGCCCAACCTCCTCTGCTCGTCGGCCAGTTCGTCGGCGAGGGCGGCCAGCGTCCACCGGGGGTGGGCGGCGAGGCGGGCGGCGGTGACGCGCAGGGCGAGGGGCAAACAGTCGCAGAGTTCGGCGAGGCGGGCGGCGGCCTCGGGCTCGGCGGCGACGCGGTCCGCGCCGAGTATGGCGGCGAGCAAGGCCGCGCAGTCGGCGGCGGGCAGTTCGTCGAGGCGGACCGGGCGGGCCGCGTCGGTGGCCACGAGCCCGCCGAGCCGGTCGCGGCTGGTGACCAGGGTGACGCTGTGGTCGCCGCCGGGCAGCAGTGGGCGGACCTGCTCGGAGTCGCGGGCGTTGTCGAGCACGACCAGCATGCGGCGGTCGGCGGTCAGGGAGCGGTAGAGCGCTCCCATGCCGGCCTCGGTCTCGGGTATGCGCCGTACGGGCACGCCGAGCGCGAGCAGGAACTCCCGCAGGACGACGGTGACATGGCGGGCCGGGGTGTCGCTGTAGCCGCACAGGTCGGCGAAGAGACGGCCGTCGGGGAAGTCGCCCCGGCGCTCGTGCGCCCAGTGCGCGGCCAGCGCGGTCTTGCCGACTCCGGCGCCGCCGGTGACCAGCGCGATGGCGCCGAACCGGCCCGCGGTGGCCAGGTCGAGCGCGGTGAGCTCCGCGCGGCGCCCGGTGAAACCACGCGGTCTGCGGGGCAGCAACTCCGGTACGGCGCACGGCACTTCGGGCTCGTCATCGGCGCTCGGGGCGGCCGTGAGGGCGGGCACACCGGCCCGCAGCACGGTGGCGTACGCGTCGGACAGGACGGCTCCGGGGTCCACGCCGAGTTCGTCGGAGAGCAGGCGGCGGGTGCGGTGGAACCATTCGAGGGCGTCGGACTGGCGGCCGGACCGGCTCAGGGCCAGCATCAGCGCCGCCGACAGGGGTTCGCGCAGGGGGTGGGCGACGGCCTCGGTCCGCAGGACGGCGGCGGCCCTGGCGTGCTCACCGAGCTCCCCGTAGGCGTCGGCCAGGGCTTCCACGGCCGCGATCCTGAGCTCTTCGAGGGCGTGGGAGGCGGCGCGCAGGGGCGGACTCGCGACGGTGCCGGTGAGGGCCGGGCCCTGCCACAGGGCCAGCGCCTCGCGCAGCATGAGCACCGCGTCATCGGGTTTGCGCGGGCCCCGCGCGAGGGTGACGAGCTCTTCGAAGCGGTGCGCGTCGATGAGGGTTTCGGGCAGCCGCAGCACATAGGCGGGGCCCTGGGTCGCCAGCTCGATGCCGTACGCCTGCGCGTCGTGCTCGGCCAGCAGCGCCCGCAGCCGCGAGACATGGCCCTGGAGCACGGTGCGGGAGTGCAGGGGCGGTTCGTCGTCCCACAGCGCCTCGGTGAGCCGGTCCACGGAGACGGCGGTGTTGGGCCGCAGCAGCAGCATGGCCAGCAGGCTGCGCCGCTTGGCCGGGCCGAGCGCCAGAAAAGCGCCGTCCTCCGCCGCCACGGCCACCGTTCCCAGGACGCGGAACTCCACGGTGGCAGTACCCCCTAGCTCCCCGTTCCCGGCTGCCCGGACCTTTTCCGGCCTGGTCAGGGCCTGGACAGACGAGGATACGCGGGGTCACAGGGGCGCGGCGAGCTCGGTCGCCGGACGCGGTTGGCGAAGGGTGCCGGACGCGTCACATGAGGCCGTCGTGGTGACGGTTCACAGGCCGTCGTGGTGACGGTTCACAGGCCGTCGTGGTGACGGTTCACAGGCCGTCGTGGTGGCGGGTCACATGAGGCCGTCGTGGTGGCGGTCCTCCTCCACGACGGTGGCTCCCGGCACCACGCGCCGCCTGCGCAGCACGCTGGTGAAGACGGCGACGCCGATGATGCCGACGGCCATCAGGATCAGACCGACGACGTCGAGGTTCACACCGCTCGCGTGCCAGTCCGTCGCGAACGTGAGGATCGCCCCCACCGCGATGAGGATGATGCAACCGCCCAAGCCCATGGATCTCGCCTCCGTGAAAGGTGGTGGACCGTCCGGGTACCCGGGCCCCGGACGGTCAATCCCTCCGCGCGGCGCGGCGGTTCGGGGCGGTTCAGGCAGTGAGGAACGCGGTCAGCGCGCTCGCGAGCAGGAACGGGTCGTCTGCGCCGCACAGTTCACGCGCGCTGTGCATCGACAGGATCGCCACGCCGATGTCCACGGTCTGGATGCCGTGCCGGGCGGCGGTGATGGGCCCGATCGTCGTGCCGCAGGGCATCGCGTTGTTGGAGACGAAGGTCTGCCACGGCACCCCGGCCCGCTCGCAGGCAGCCGCGAACACGGCGCGGCCCGCGCCGTCGGTGGCGTATCGGGCGTTGACGTTGACCTTGAGGATGGGGCCGCCGTTGGCGCGCGGGTGGTGTGTCGGGTCGTGCCGCTCGGCGTAGTTGGGGTGCACGGCGTGCCCGGTGTCGGAGGACAGGCAGACCGTCCCGGCGAAGGCGCGGGCGCGGTCCTCGTACGTACCGCCGCGCGCGAAGACCGAACGCTCCATGACGTTGCCGAGCAGCGGACCGTCGGCGCCGGTGTCGGCCTGGGAGCCGTCCTCCTCGTGGTCGAAGGCGGCGAGGACGGGGATGAAGGGGAGGCCGTCGGCGCCGGACGCGGCGGCCAGGGCCGCGACGCCGGCGTGCACGGAGAGCAGGTTGTCCATGCGGGGGCCGGCCACCAGGTCCTGGTCGCGGCCCAGGTAGGCGGGGGCCTCGACGGAGTGCAGCATCAGGTCCCAGCCGGCCACCTCGTCCTCGGCGAGCCCCGCCTCCTGCTCGACGAAGCGGATCAGGTCGCCTTCGTGCACGTCGTCGCCGAGGCCCCACACCGGCTGGAGGTGGCGCTGGCGGTCGAGCTTGAGCCCGTCGGTGTTCACCGAGCGGTCCAGGTGCACGGCGAGCTGCGGTACGCGCAGCAGCGGCCGGTCCACGTTGACCAGGCGGTGGCTGCCGTCCTTGAGGGTGAGGCGGCCCGCGATGCCGAGGTCGCGGTCGAGCCAGGTGTTGAGCAGCGTCCCGCCGTAGATCTCCACGGCCACCTGCCGCCAGCCGTACGCGCCGGTGTCGGGCTCCGGCTTCACGCGCAGGTTCGGGGAGTCGGTGTGGGCGCCGACGATCCGGTACGGGGTGTGGGGCTCGGCGCCCTCGGGCACGTACCAGGCCACGATGGCGCCGCCGCGCAGCACGTACTTGCCGCCGTGCGTGCCGTCCCACGCCTCCGTCTCCTGGACCTGCCGGAACCCGGCCTTCTCCAGGCGTGCGGCCGCGTTGGCCACGGCGTGGTACTGCGACGGGCTCGCCGCGAGGAAGGTCAGCAGGTCGTCGGTGTGGCCGCGGTCGAAGCGGGGCGGTGTGCTCATGCCCGCCACCCTAACGGCGCCCCGGCCCCGTCTTTGGGCCCCGAGCGTCTTGCCCCGTTTGACCCCGAAGCCTCTGCCCTTGCGCCCCAACGCGGGTCCCTGCCGGCTGCCCACGCGGGCAGGCACCAGTCCCGCCGGGGGTGTGGGGTGGGCCGAGGTTGCGGTTGCGCGCCCGCACCAGTCCCGCCGGGGGCGCGGGGAACTGCGCGAGAAGCGACCACGGCCCGCAGCCGAGGTCCTGGGGCTCCGCCCCAGACCCCGTTCGCGCCTAAAGGGCGCTCGTCCTCAAACGCCGGACGGGCTGAGGTTGCCCATACGGGCCAGCGTCGAGTAGTACGGGCGCGGGGAACTGCGCGAGAAGCGACCACGGCCCGCAGGCAAACGCACCGCCCCCGCCGCTCCGCAGGCAAACGCGACCGCCCCGCCGGCCCGCAGGCAACCGCAACCGCCCCCGCCGCCCCGCAGGCAAACGCGACCGCCCCGCCGGCCCGCAGGCAAGAGCAAGCGCAACCGCCCCCCAGCCCGGGGCAAACGAAAAGGGGGCTCGGGGTGCGACCACCCCGAGCCCCCCCGCACGCCGGAGGCTAGAACGCCGCCTCGTCCAGCTCCATCAACGAGTTGTCCACCGTCTCGGCCAGCGTCCTGGCCATCCCCACCCCCGGCAGCACATTCGCCGCGAAGAACTTCGCCGCGGCGACCTTGCCGGTGTAGAAGGCGACGTCCTTCGCCGAGACGGACCCCGAGGCCAGCTTCTCGGCGGCCACAGCCGCACCCTTGAGGAGCAGGTAGCCCACGACCACGTCACCGGACGCCATCAGCAGACGGGTCGTGTTCAGACCCACCTTGTAGATGTTCTTGACGTCCTCACCCGTCGCCGTGAGGTCCGTGATCATCGTCCCGACGATCGCCTCGAGATCGACCGCCGCCTTGGCGAGCGCGTCGAGCGACCCACCCAGCGCCTCGTTCCCGTTCTGCTCCGCCAGGAACTTCTTGATCTCCTCGGAGAGCGCGTTCAGGGACGCACCCTGGTCCCGGACGATCTTCCGGAAGAAGAAGTCCTGACCCTGGATCGCCGTCGTGCCCTCGTACAGCGTGTCGATCTTCGCGTCACGGATGTACTGCTCGATCGGGTACTCCTGGAGGTACCCGGAGCCACCGAAGGTCTGAAGCGACTCCGACGACAGCTTCTCGTACGACTTCTCCGAGCCGTAGCCCTTCACGATCGGCAGCAGCAGGTCGTTCAGGCCAACCAGCGCCTTCGCGTCCTCGCCCGCCGCTTCCTTCACCTGGATCGCGTCCTGGATGGAGGCGGTGTAGAGCACGAGCGAGCGCATGCCCTCCGCGTACGCCTTCTGCGTCATCAACGAGCGCCGCACGTCCGGGTGGTGAGTGATCGTCACCTTCGGCGCGGTCTTGTCCATGAACTGCGAGAGGTCGCTGCCCTGGACGCGCTCCTTGGCGTACTCAAGGGCGTTCAGGTAACCCGTCGACAGCGTCGCGATCGCCTTCGTGCCGACCATCATGCGGGCGAACTCGATGATCATGAACATCTGGCGGATGCCGTCGTGCTTGTCACCGATCAGCCAGCCCTTGGCGGGCTGCTGGTCGCCGAACGTCATCTCGCACGTGTTGGACGCCTTCAGGCCCATCTTGTGTTCGACGTTCGTCGCGTACACGCCGTTGCGCTCGCCCAGCTCGCCGGTCTCCCAGTCGAAGTGGAACTTCGGGACCAGGAAGAGGGAGAGACCCTTGGTGCCGGGGCCGTGGCCCTCGGGGCGCGCCAGGACGTAGTGGAGGATGTTCTCCTCCATGTCGTGCTCACCGGAGGTGATGAAGCGCTTCACGCCCTCGATGTGCCAGGAGCCGTCGTCCTGCTGGACGGCCTTGGTGCGGCCGGCGCCCACGTCCGAACCCGCGTCGGGCTCGGTCAGGACCATCGTGGAGCCCCAGCGCTTCTCGACCGCGATCTCGGCGATCTTCTTCTGCTGCTCGTTGCCCTCCTCGAAGAGGATGCCGGCGAACGCGGGGCCGGAGGAGTACATCCAGACCGCCGGGTTCGCGCCGAGCAGCAGCTCCGCGTACGCCCAGATCAGGGAGCGCGGCGAAACGGTGCCGCCGATCTCCTCGGGCAGGCCCAGGCGCCAGTACTCGGAGTCCATGAACGCCTTGTACGAGCTCTTGAACGACTCCGGTACCGGAGCGGTGTTCGTGGCCGGGTCGAAGACCGGGGGGTTGCGGTCGGCGTCCGCGAAGGAGTCGGCCAGCTCGTTCTCGGCGAGACGGGCGATCTCCTCGAGGATCGACTTGGCGGTGTCGACGTCCATCTCCCCGAACGGGCCGGTGCCGTACAGCTTGTCGCGTCCGAGTACCTCGAAGAGGTTGAACTCGATGTCGCGGAGATTCGACTTGTAGTGCCCCATGGCGACGGCTCCGTAAGCAGGGTGTCGGTTACATCTACCAGCAAGTAGCTCAGTACTACGATGATGCTACCCACCGGTAATAACGCGCAACCTCTGGCCGAGAACTGTGACGCGTCAGGCAGTGGAACTCTGGGGGGCCTGGTGGGGCCGCTCCGCCCCGCCCGCCGCCCCCGCCGCGTCACCGAGCGCCCTCGTGAGCGCCCGGGCGGTGGCGGTGTTGCAGTTCCCGAGGATGACGAGTGCGGGCGTCCCGAAGTCCCGCCCGAGCGAGGGCAGCGTGATCCCGTGCCCGGCGAGGGCGGAGCGCAACTCCATCACCACGCGGTAGGTGTCGTCACCCGGCGCCTGTGCGGGTGCCTGCGGCGCGCGGGGGGTGGGCTTGCTCATGGGCATGGGTGCCTCCTGTGAGTGCGGTGTGTGACGAAGTGCTCACAGGGTGGGGTGGCCTCGCGTACCTTCGGAAGGGGTTCGAGGTCCACGGCCCGGGTGGTGGAAGGGCGGCAACCATGGCTGTGCGCAAGGAGATTGACGGGTCGGCCGGTGTGCCGGAGTTCTACGGCAAGGAGTTGCGTTATCAGCGCGAGCGGGCCGGGCTCACCCTGGAGGGCCTGGTGGAGGGCAGCTTCTACGGGGTGAGCTACCTCAGCGAGATCGAGCGGGGCCATCGCCGGATGCCGCCGGACCTGGCCAAACATGTGGATGTGCGCCTCGGCACGGACGGCTTTTTCGAACGCTGCTGTGAAGACGTCCGGCGGGCCAGGCAGTCCGGGCATGCCGAGTACTTCGCCGACATGGTGGTGATGGAGCGAGGGGCGCAGACCATCGAGGAGTGGGCGCCCATGCTCGTGCCGGGCCTGTTGCAGACCGCGGATTACGCGCGGGTGATCGTGCGGTCGGCCAGGCCCCGGGCCACGCACGAGCAGGTCGAGGAGAAGGTGTCGGCCCGCACGGCACGGGCCTCGCTCTTCGAGCAGGGCGATTCCCCGGAGTTCTGGGCGATCTTCGACGAGTCCGTGATCCGGCGCCGTGTCCTGCCGCCCCCGCAGATGGCCGACCTGCTGGAGCACATCATCGACGTGATGCACGCGGCGCGCGGCGTTTTGCAGATCGTTCCGGAAGACGCGCCGGTTCACCCGTTCATGAGCGGGACAGCCAGGGTGGCGACCTTTCCGGACGCGCCCCCTGTGACCTACATGGAGTCCATGTACAGCGGTCAACTCATCGATTGCCCAGGGCTCGTGACGCAGTACCGCAAGTCCTACGACCTGCTCAGGGCTGTCGCGCTGCCCCCGCGAGACTCCCTTGCCCTCCTCGAAAGGGCGGCAGAAGGCTATCGGAAGGGTGGGCGGTGACGTTGAACAGGACTCCCGTGGAGCGGCGTTGGCCGTCGCGCCTGTGGGATGGGCCGCGTCCGGGGCGGCGAGTGCCTCTCGGGGCGGCCCGCTGGCGCAAGAGCACCTACAGCAACGCCAGCTCCGGCGACTGCGTAGAGGTCGCCGACAACCTCCCCGGCGTCGTCCCGGTCCGGGACACCAAGGTGCTGGGCGGCCCAGCCATAGTCATCGCGGCCGGGGCCTGGACGTCCTTTGTCGCCGGGGTGAAGGAAGGCATCTTCGAGGGCTGAGATCGCGGTGTCCCCCGCCACTCCACCTCGATAGGCTGACCCCCATGTACGGCTACGACCAGAACCCGGGCGCGCAGCAGCAGTACGCCCCGCCGCAGCAGCAGATGCAGGGCGGATACGGGGAGCAGCCGCTGTACCCGGAGCCGTCGCCGCCCTCGCTCGCGGACGCCGTGCGGGCCTTCACCACCGGGTCGCTCTCCGCCGAGGACTTCCAGCAGATCTTCTCGGGGGCCCGGGTGTACTGCCCGCGCGGCGACAACCCGGGGTTCCTGGCGCTGCACAACACCCAGCAGCCGGTGATCCCGATGTTCACCTCGCTCAAGGAGCTGCGCCGGTACGCCGGCAAGGAGTCCAAGTACTTCGTGATCACCGGCGCCGAGGTGATCGACCTCCTCCCGACCGGGTACGGCTTCGTGCTGGACATGGAGGGCGACCACCGCATGGTCTTCGACGCGAAGGCCGTGGAGCAGATGGTCGACTTCGCGATGCGGCGGATGTACGGATAACCGGACCGCCGAACCGCCGAACCGCCGGACCGCAAGGTCGCCACGCCGTTCTTCGGGCCCGTACCCCCTGGGGGGCGCGGGCCCGAGGTGCGTCCGGGGCCAGGGCCGGGGCGGCCCGGGAATGAACCCGCCCTTGCTAGATGTTCAGCATTCAACTACTTTGAACGTAGAGCATCCCGCAAGGAGGGCCGTCCCATGCCTGCTGTGACCGTCGAAAACCCGCTGACCCTGCCGCGCGTGACCGCGCCGGAGGGCGCCTCCGCGCGGCCCGTCCTCGCCGTGACCACCGCCCCGCAGGGGTTCGAGGGGGAGGGGTTCCCGGTGCGCCGCGCGTTCGCCGGGATCAACTACAAGTACCTCGACCCGTTCATCATGATGGACCAGATGGGCGAGGTGGAGTACGCGCCGGGCGAGCCCAAGGGCACCCCCTGGCACCCCCACCGCGGCTTCGAGACCGTCACCTACATCATCGACGGGATATTCGACCACCAGGACTCCAACGGCGGTGGCGGCACCATCACCAATGGTGACACCCAGTGGATGACGGCGGGCTCCGGCCTGCTGCACATCGAGGCGCCGCCGGAGGCGCTGGTCATGTCGGGCGGGCTCTTCCACGGGCTCCAGCTGTGGGTGAACCTGCCGGCCAGGGACAAGATGATGGCCCCGCGCTACCAGGACATCCGCAGCGGCTCGGTCCAGCTGCTGACCTCGCCGGACGGCGGCGCGCTGATGCGCGTCATCGCGGGTTCGCTGGACGGCCATGACGGCCCCGGCATCACGCACACCCCGATCACGATGGTCCACGCCACCCTCGCACCCGGCGCGCAGATCACGCTGCCGTGGCGGGAGGACTTCAACGGCCTGGCGTACGTGCTGGCCGGGCGCGGTACGGTCGGCGCCGAGCGGCGCCCCGTGCACACCGGGCAGACGGCGGTGTTCGGCGAGGGCGGCTCGCTGACCGTCCGCGCGGACGAGAAGCAGGACGCCAACACCCCCGACCTGGAGGTCGTGCTGCTCGGCGGGCAGCCGATCCGCGAGCCGATGGCGCACTACGGCCCGTTCGTGATGAACACCCGGGACGAGCTGGAGCAGGCCTTCGAGGACTTCCAGAAGGGCCGCCTGGGCACGATCCCGGCCGTCCACGGCATGACCGAGGGCGGGATCACGGCGTAACCGCCGCAGGCGGCGTACCGTCAACTCCCCATGGTCCGGGGGCTGTCAGTCGTCTGGCAGCCCCCGGCCGCGTTGTCGCGTTCCTCTTCGCCGTGGGCTACGCCTCGGACGAGCACCCTGCTCCGGAAGCGCTGCGGCGCCGCTGACTACCCTTGCCCGCATGTCCACGCTCTCTCTGTCTCCGCTTCGTTTCTCCACGGGAGAGATCGCCGAAGTGGTGGATCTCTACGCGAGCAACCCTGAGTACTGCCGCGCCGCCGGCGAGTACGACCCCGAGAACGTCCGGGCCGACCGGGTCGAAGCCGACCTGCGCGAGGAAGCCGGTACCGACGGCTGCGATGTACTGCTCGCCCGCGATGCACAGGGACAGCTCGTCGGGCTCCTGTGCCTGCTCGACCGCCACCCGACGGACGGCTGTCCGTGGATCGGGCTGCTGCTGGTGCACGGCAGCCGGCACCGTAAGGGCATCGGCCGGAGCCTGGTCGGCCTGGTCGAAGACCGGTTCCGTGGCAGACACCGCAACGGCGTCCGAGTCGCCGTCCTGGAGAACAATCCGTCGGCTCTGACCTTCTGGAGTGGCCTGGGCTGGCAGGAGATCGACCGTCGTGCCGACAAACGGCACGGACGCGCCTGCGTGGTCATGCACAAGCAACTGACGTGAGCCTTTGGGAACAACTCGTCCTGTGTGGGTCGTGGGCGGCTCTCAGCGGGGGTCTTGCGGGCGCTTTCTGACGGCATGTCACCCGCGTGGCTCGTACGGGAGGCGGGGCGGGTGTGGTCGTGGTGGGCTGGTGGTGTGGAGACGTCCAGGCATTTGCTGCCCGAAGCCGCCCGCCGGATCGCCGCCTGGTGCGCCGTCGTGCTGCTCGTCGCCGGGGTCGTCGGGGTGGGGGTGTGGTTGTGCGCCGTGTTCAAGACGGCCGTCACGCCCGTGCTGCTCGCCCTGCTCGGCACCGCGCTGCTCGGGCCCGTGCACCGGTGGCTGATCCGGCTCGGGTTGCGGCGCTCGCTCGCGGCCGGGCTCACCTGCGTCGCGCTGGTCGCGGTGGTCGGGGGCGCCGGGTACGTCGTGGTCAGCGCGCTCCTGGACACCGGGGACCAGATCCTCGCCTCGCTCAAGCAGGCCGGGCAGTGGGTGGCCGACCACTTCGGGGTGGCCGGCGGCGACGGCGTCACCAACATCGCGGACAACGCCAAGAAGCTGCTGTCCAAGTTCGGGGCGAGCGCGGCCGGCGGGGTGCTCCAGGGGCTCAGTCTGCTCGGCACGCTCGTCGCCACCAGCGTGCTCGCGCTCCTGCTGACCTTCTTCTTCCTCAAGGACTCCGACCGGGCCGTGGGTCTGGCCCACGCGATCGCGCCGCGCGGCGCGGGCGACACCGTCGAGGCGATGGCGCGGCGCGCCTTCGAGGCGGTCGAGGGGTTCATGCGCGGGACCACGCTCATCGCGCTCATCGACGCCGTCTGCATCACGGTCGGGCTGCTCGTCCTCGGCGTGCCCGGCGCGCTCGGGCTCGGCGCGCTGGTCTTCATCGGCGCGTACATCCCCTACCTCGGCGCCTTCGTCTCCGGCGCGGTGGCGGTGCTCGTGGCGCTCGCCGACCGGGGGTTCGCCACCGCGCTGTGGACGCTCGGCATCGTCCTCGCGGTGCAGCAGCTCGAAGGGCACATCCTGCAACCCGTCATCCAGAGCCGCACCGTGCAGATGCACCCCGCGATGATCATGGTCGCCCTCACGGCGGGCGCCGATGTGGCGGGTCTGGTCGGCATGCTGCTCGCGGTCCCGGTGGCGGCGGCCGCGTTCGGGGTGCTCGGGGAGGTGCGCCGGCGTTACTCCGGGGAAGGGGGCGCCGCGTCCGGGCGGGCGCCGGGTGCCGGCTCGTAGAGCTCGAACCAGATCGACTTGCCGTCGCCGCGCGGGTCCACGCCCCACGCGTCCGCCAGCATCTCCATCAGGATCAGGCCCCGGCCGCTGGACGCCAGTTCGCCGGGGCGGCGGCGGTGGGGGAGCTCGTCGCTGGCGTCGGCGACCTCCACGCGAAGGCGCCGGCTGCCGAGCGGACCCCTCGCCTCCGCCACCAGCAGCGCGTCGCCGTCGGTGTGGACGAGGACGTTGGTGATCATCTCGGAGATCATCAGGACCGCCGAGTCGACCTGCTCGTCGTCCGACCAGTCGTGCAGGAGCTCGCGCAGCTGCCCGCGCGCGCCCGCGATCTGCTGCGGTTCCGCCTGGGCGACGGTCAGGGCGGTGCGCCGGACCACCTCGGGCGGCGCGGTCCCTGCCCCGGCGGACACGTCGTTGCGGCGCAGCAGGAGGAGCGCGATGTCGTCCTCGCGCCGGTCCACGAGCGGGCCCGTGGTGTGGTGCGAGGAGGGTCCGTGCACGGCCTGGACCAGTTCGTCGGCCAGCTGCTCAAGGCTGTCACCGGTGTGCTTCTCCAGGACCGGGCGCAGCCGCGTCCAGCCGCTCGCCATGTCGTGGCCGCCGGTCTCGATCAGACCGTCCGTGCAGATCATGATCGTCTCGTCCGGGTCGAGGACGAGCCGGGTGGTCGGGTAGTCGGAGTCGGCCTCGATGCCGAGCGGCAGGCCGCCCGCCGTCGGACGGATCAGGGCGGTGCCGTCGGCGGTGCGGATCACCGGGTCGGGGTGGCCGGCCCGGGCGATGTCGAGGGTGCCGGTGGCGGGGTCCACCTCGATGTAGAGGCAGGTCGCGAAGCGCGGCGCGTAATCCGTGTGATCCGCGTGGGCCGCGTGTGCCGCGTGGTCTTCGTATCCGTCGCCCGAGGGCTCGGGCAGCCCGTACGACTCGGTGATCCCGTACAGGAAGCGGGAGGCGCGCGAGAGGACCGCGTCGGGGCTGTGGCCCTCGCTCGCGTACGCCCGCAGCGCGATCCTGAGCTGTCCCATGAGGCCCGCGGCCCGCACGTCGTGGCCCTGCACGTCGCCGATGACCAGCGCGAAGCGGCCGCCGCCGCAGTCCGTGCGGGAGCCGCCGCCGGGTAGCGGGATCATGTCGTACCAGTCGCCGCCGACCTGGAGTCCGCCACCGGTCGGCACGTAGCGCGCGGCCACCGTCATGCCGGGGATCTCGGGGCCGAGCGTCGGCATCATGGAGCGCTGGAGCCCGAGCGAGAACTCGCGCTCGTTCTCCGCCTCGCCCGCCCTGGCCAGGGCCTGCGCCAGCATGCGGGCGACCGTGGTCAGGACCGAGCGCTCGTCGGGGGTGAAGGCGACCGGGTTCTTGAACGCGGCCATCCACGCGCCGATCGTGCGCCCGGCCACGATCAGGGGGACGAACGCCCATGACTGGCGCTCGAAGCGCTGTGCCATCGGCCAGGTCGCGGGGAAGCGGCGCCGGTACTCCTGCGGGCTCGGCAGATAGATGGCCCGCCCGTTGCGGACGACGTCGGCGGCGGGATAGTCCGTGTCGAGCGCCATGTCCGTGAACGGTCCGTCGTCGCCGGGGTTGTGCCCGTGATGCCCGATGATCGTCAGCCGCTCACCCGCCACCCCGAACACCGCGAGCCCGTCCGGCGAGAAGCCCGGCATGGACAGGGACGCGGCCACGCGCAGCACTTCGGAGGTCGAGCGCGCCTCGGCGAGCGCGCGGCCCGCGTCGAGCAGGAAGGCCTCGCGTGAGCGGCGCCAGTCGCCGGTGATGGAGGGGTGGGCGGCGGTGGTGCCGGGCTGGGGTTCGGCGACCTCCTGGATGGTGCCGATGAGGAGGTAGCTCGTGCCGTTGAGCATGGGCTTGGAGCGGCTGCGTACGGTGCGCAGGACATGGCCGTGCTCGTCCATGACGCGCAGCCGGACCTCGGCCAGGGTGCCCTCGGCGAGGGCGAGGTGCACAATGCCGTCGACCTCGTTCCAGTCGACGGGGTGGAAGCGGGAGCGGGCCGCTGCCTCGGTCAGGGTCGTGTCGTGCGGGGGCAGGCCGAGGAGCCGGGCGGCCTCGGCGTCGAGGGTGACCGTCCCGGAGGCGTTGTCCCACCGCCACAGGCCAGTCGCGATCGCGGCCAGGACGTCCTCTGTGCGCATCGCCCCTATTTAAGAAGATGTACGCACCGGTCGCCACCGAAGGCGGGGCCGGGGTGGCCCCGCGGGGGTGTGCCGTTTGCGGGGTACGCCCTTCCCGCGCGGGCGGGCGGGGTCCGTTCGCGCGGTTCCCCGCGCCCCGCGTTTGGGGCGAAGCCCCAGGGACCCCGGCTGCGGGCTGTGGGTGGCTGGTCGCGCAGTTCCCCGCGCCCCTTGGCGGGGCTCATGCTGAGGCATACCCAGCCCGTCCGGCGTTTGAGGACGAGGCCGTTCAGGCCGAATGGGGTCTGGGGCGGAGCCCCAGAGGCCCCGGCTGCGGACCGTGCGTGGCTGGCCGCGCAGTTCCCCGCGCCCCTGGCGGGGCTGGTGCGGGCCCGCATGGGCAACCTCAGCCCGTGCCGCTGAGCATTTGGTGCGGGCCTGCATGGGCATACCCAGCCCGTCCGGCGTTTGAGGACGAGCGCCCTTTAGGCGCGATCGGGGTCTGGGGCGGAGCCCCAGGGACCTTCGGGTGCGGACCGTGCGTGGCTGGCCGCGCAGTTCCCCGCGCCCCTGGCGGGGCTGGTGCTGGTCCGCATGGACATCCTGAGCCCGCCCCGCGCCCCTGGCGGGGCTGGTGCTGGTCCGCATGGACATCCTCAGCCCGTCCCGCGCCCCCGGCGGGGCTGGTGCTGGACCGGATCAGCGACCGGAGCCCGGGCTGGTGGTGGCCCGGAGGGGGGTGTGGTGGGCGGTAACCTGGACGGGTTGATTCCCGCCTGTCTCGCGAAGAATCTCGCGAAGAAGTCGCGACCGCGGTCGCGAAGAATTGGATGAGTAATGCACCGGTACCGGTCCCACACCTGCGGCCAGCTCCGCGCCTCCGACGTCGGCACCGACGTCCGGCTCAGCGGCTGGCTGCACAATCGCCGAGACCTGGGCGGCATCCTCTTCATCGACCTGCGGGACCACTACGGCATCACGCAGCTGGTCGCCCGCCCCGGCACCCCCGGCGCCGAAGCCCTGGACAAGCTGTCCAAGGAGACCGTCGTCCGCGTCGACGGCAAGGTCGTCTCGCGCGGCGCCGAGAACGTCAACGGCGAGCTGGCGACCGGCGAGATCGAGATCGAGGTCGGCGAGGTCGAGGTGCTGGGCACCGCGAACCCGCTGCCGTTCACGATCAACGCCGAGGACGGCGTCAACGAGGAGCGCCGCCTGGAGTACCGCTTCCTCGACCTGCGCCGCGAGCGCATGCACCGCAACATCATGCTGCGCAGCGCCGTGATCGCCGCCATCCGCTCCAAGATGGTCGCGCTCGGCTTCAACGAGATGGCCACGCCCATCCTGACGGCGACCTCCCCCGAGGGCGCCCGCGACTTCGTCGTCCCCTCCCGCCTGAACCCCGGCAAGTTCTACGCGCTGCCGCAGGCCCCCCAGCAGTTCAAGCAGCTGCTGATGATCTCCGGCTTCGACCGGTACTTCCAGATCGCGCCCTGCTTCCGCGACGAGGACGCCCGCGCCGACCGCTCGCCGGGCGAGTTCTACCAGCTCGACGTCGAGATGAGCTTCGTCGAGCAGGAGGACGTCTTCCAGCCGATCGAAAAGCTCATGACCGAGCTCTTCGAGGAGTTCGGCGGCGGCCGCCACGTCACCTCGCCCTTCCCGCGCATCCCGTTCCGCGAGTCGATGCTGAAGTACGGCAACGACAAGCCCGACCTGCGCGCCAAGCTCGAACTCGTCGACATCACCGACGTGTTCGAGGGCTCGGCGTTCAAGGCGTTCGCCGGCAAGCACGTGCGCGCCCTGCCGGTGCCGGACGTGGCGGGCCAGTCCCGGAAGTTCTTCGACGGGCTCGGCGAGTACGCCGTCTCGCTCGGCGCGCAGGGCCTGGCCTGGGTGCGGGTCGGCGAGGACGGGTCGCTGTCCGGTCCGATCGCGAAGTTCCTCACCGAGGAGAACGTCAAGGTCCTCACCGAGCGCCTCGGCCTGGTCCCCGGGCACGCGGTGTTCTTCGGCGCGGGCGAGTTCGACGAGGTCTCCAAGATCATGTCGGGCGTACGTGTCGAGGCCGCCAAGCGCGCCGGCCACTTCGAGGAGGGCGTCTTCCGGTTCTGCTGGATCGTCGACTTCCCGATGTACGAGAAGGACGAGGAGACCGGCAAGATCGACTTCTCCCACAACCCGTTCTCCATGCCCCAGGGTGGCCTGGAGGCGCTGGAGACCAAGGACCCGCTGGACGTCCTGGGCTGGCAGTACGACATCGTCTGCAACGGCGTCGAGCTCTCCTCGGGCGCGATCCGCAACCACGAGCCCGAGATCATGTTCAAGGCGTTCGAGGTCGCGGGGTACGACCGGGAGACCGTGGAGCGCGAGTTCGGCGGCATGCTGAAGGCGTTCCGCCTCGGCGCCCCGCCGCACGGTGGCATCGCGCCGGGCGTCGACCGCATCGTGATGCTCCTCGCGGACGAGCCGAACATCCGGGAGACCATCGCGTTCCCGCTGAACGGCAACGCGCAGGACCTGATGATGGGCGCGCCGACCGAGCTGGACGAGTCCCGCCTGCGCGAGCTGAACATCGCGCTGCGCAAGCCGGTCGCAGACAAGTAGGCCGCTCCGCAAGGGAGTTGTTCCCGCTGGGTGGTCGGGGCAGGCGGCCCCGACCACCCAGCTCGGCCCCGGCGTCGGATCGTCAGCGGGGTTGGGTCGTCAGCGGAGTTGAATCGTCAGCTCGCCCCTCGTCGCGCGCCTCATGGGATCGCCGGCCAGCAGCGCGTGCGGGATGCCGGGCTCGATGGCGCCGGCCTCCTCCAGGCGCGCCAGGTGGGCCTCGGTGAGGTCGACGTCGAGGGCGCCGAGGTTGTCCGCCAGCTGGTCGAGTGTGCGGGCGCCGATGACGGAGGCCGTCACGGCCGGGTTCCGCAACGTCCAGGCGAGGCCCACCTGGGCGGAGGTGCGACCGGTTTCCAAGGCGACCTCTCGCACGGCGTCCGCGATGCCGAGATTACGCTCGGTCAGCATGCCCAGGGCGGCGTTGTGGTCCCTGCGGCTGCTCCCGTCCGGGGCGGGGCCCGCGCCGGTCAGGTCGGCGCGGCTGTACTTGCCGGTGAGCAGCCCGCCGCCCAGCGGCGAGTACGGGACCACCCCGAGCCCCATCTCGCGGGCCATCGGGATCAGGTCGCGCTCGCCGGTGCGCTCGATGAGGCTGTACTCGATCTGGAGCGCGACCAGCGGCGCCCAGCCGCGCAGATCGGCGATGGCCTGCATCCGCGAGACCTGCCAGGCCGGCACGTTGGACATCGCCACGTACAGCACCTTGCCCTGCCGGACCAGATCGTCCAGGCCGCGCAGGATTTCCTCGACCGGCGTCGTGAAGTCCCACACGTGCAGATGAAGCAGGTCGATGTAGTCCGTGTTCAGGCGGCGCAGGCTGGACTCCACCGACGCGAAGAGGTTCTTGCGATGCGGGCCACCGGAGTTGGGGTCGCCGGGGCGGCGAAGGGTCGAGTACTTGGTCGCGAGCACCAGGCTCTCGCGGCGGCCGTGGGCGAAGGTGCCCAGCAGTCGTTCCGAGCTGCCCTCGGTGTAGGTGGCGGCGGTGTCGATGAAGTTGCCGCCCTGCTCGGTGTAGCGGTCGAAGAGGCGGCGCGACTCATCCTCGCCGGCGCCCCAGCCCCATTCGGTGCCGAAGGTCGCGGTGCCGAGCGCCAGGGGCGAGACCCGCAGGCCCGATCGGCCCAGCAGCCGGTAGGTGTCGAGAGTGAGCGGCATGGTGTCCTCCTGAGGTCCTGAGCGGACCGTCGTGCGTGATCCGTCGTCGAGGACAACCCTGCGATCTTCGAAAGCCGGGCATAAGAAGCCATCTCATTTGGCGAGTCGGCGGTAGCAGATGAGGGTGCAGGCGAGGCTGGTGAAGGCTAGGAAGTGGTCGGCCTTGCGTTCGTAGCGTCGGTGGAGGCGGCGGCAGCCGGCGAGCCAGGCCATGGTCCGCTCCACGGTCCAGCGATGGCGGCCCAGCCTCTGTGAGGACTCGACTCCCTTGCGGGCGATGCGGTGGGTGATGCCGCGTTCGCGTAACCATTGCCGCAGGTGGGCGTAGTCATATCCCTTGTCGGCGTGGAGTTTGCCGGGCTTGCGCCGTCGCGGGCCGCGGCGCGAGCGGATCGGCGGGATGCCCTTCACGAGCGGGATCAGGGCTTGGCTGTCATGCAGGTTGGCCCCGGAGATGCCGACGGATATGGGCAGACCGGACCGTTCGGTGATCAGGTGGATCTTCGAGCCGTACTTGCCCCGGTCGACAGGATTCGGACCTGTCAGGTCCCCCTTTTCAGGGCCCGCATGTTCACCGAGTCGATCGCGCACCTCGACCAGTCCAACTCGCCGCGGGCGCCGAGTTCGTCGAGGACCAGGCGGTGGAGCTTGGCCCACACTCTGGCCTTCGACCACTCCGAGAACCGCCGGTGGGCGGTCGCTCCGGACGGGCCGAACGACGCCGAAGTCAGCTGCTGCCAGGTACAACCCGACGTAGCCACGAAGACGATCGCGGCCAGCACTTCCCGGTCGCCGTGCCGACGCCGACCACCGCCCTGCGGCCGCGACGGCGCCTCCGGCACCACCCGCTGGAACAACTCCCACAACTCGTCCGGCACCAGCCGCTCAACGATCCCCACCATGACTCACAGAATACCGAGTCACCCAAATGAGATGGCTTCTAAGGGAGGGACGATCCTGGGAACAGCGCTCCTACCCTGGCTGTTGGACCCGGCATGATGACGACCCCGGCCGTGGACGCGACGCAGGAGCTGGCCGCGTTCCTGCGGACCCGGCGCGAACGGCTCGACCCGGGCGACCTGGGCCTGCCGGCGCGCCGGGCGGTGCGGCGGACCCCGGGGCTGCGCCGCGAGGAGGTCGCGGAGCTCGCCGGGGTCAGCGTCGACTACGTCGTACGCCTGGAACAGGCGCGCGGGCTCAGGCCGTCGGCGGACGTACTGGACGCGCTGGCCCGGGCGCTGCGTCTGCCACCGGTGGAGCGCGCCTATCTCTTCGACCTGGCCCAGCGGCGCCCCCGTACCGCCGACGCTCCCGCCACCGCTGCGGCGCCACCGCTGGCCCGGCTGGTGGACGACCTGGCGCCGTTGCCGGCCATGCTCCTGAACCACCGGTACGACATCCTGGCGTGGAACCCTGAAATGGCAGCGCTGCTCGTGGACTTCGCCGCCCTGCCCCCCGCGCGGCGCAACGCGATGTGGCTCTGTCTCGCGCACCCGGAGCTCCGCGCGCGGTACGCCGACCGGGAACGGGTCGTACGGGAAGGCGTGGCCCACCTGCGCGCCGCGTGGGCGGCCCATCCCAAGGACCCGGTCCTGACCGGCCTGATCGGTGAACTGCGCGCGACCCAGGCTCAGTTCGCGGACCTGTGGGCCGAGGGGGACGTCGTGGCGGGCGGCCGGGGCCACAAGGTGATGCGCCATCCCGAGGCGGGCCCGCTGGCCCTCGCCGCCGAAGTGCTGGCGCCGCTGCACGACCCGGACCAGCGGTTGCTGCTGTTCCGCGCGGCGGACGACGCGAGCCGAGCGGGGCTGAGGCGGTTGAGCGGGAGCTGACGCGGGGCTGTGCGTAGGGGCCGGCTGGAGCCGGCGCCCGGGCATCGAGCCGGGCCGCCCGCCCGTGTGGACGCGGCGGCGGCTGACAGACGGCGTACGGGGGCGGACCACCAGCCCGGGTGCCGAGGCTGGGTCCGGGGCGGCCGCGCGGTCGCCCGGGCCGTGTGCGGGCGGACACCGCCGGGCCGTAGCCACGCGGTACGACCGGGACCCCGTCAGGGCGCCGCCGCATAGCACCGGACCGTGACCGTCTGCTCCGGGCTCCACCGCTGTTCGACGGTGGCCAGCAACTGCCAGCCGAGCCGGTCGTACAAAGCCGCCGCCGCGGTGTCGGAGGCCACCACGTCGAGCACCGGATGCAAGCCGCGGTCCTGTGCTTCGGTGGCAGCCCGCGCCATCAGCAGCGCACCGATGCCGTGGCCACGAGCCCACGGGGCGACGAACAGTCGGTTGACCACGGCGGTCGCGTCGGTACTCACCCCTGCACGAACGCTCCACAGACCAGGTGCCGCGTCTCCCGCGTCGCTCCGGGACAGGCCGATATGGCCGGCAACGCGGCCGTTCAGTTCCGCCACCCAGGAAGCGATGAGCAAGGGCGGCGTGAGCCAAGCCTCGGGCAGGTCCGGCCAGTTCACCGGATAGCCGTCCTGCTCATGGACCTCGGCCAGCACCCGCACACAGTCACCGAGATCGCGATCATTGCGCTGCCGGGCTCTCGGGGCCACGTCCGCACCGGACACGCATCGGCTCTTCACTGCTGCATGGAAGCACAGCCCGATGGCTCATGACCAGCGACTTTCGCACCGGGCGACAGGCCCTGGCCCTCCCGGCGCGCGAACAGGACCGCGCCCGGCTGTCGTTCGTCGAGGTCGAGCAGGAACTCCGCCTCGACCGTGAACCCCGCCTCCCCAAGCCACGCCGTGACCCGGTCGGGGCGGCGCAGATGGATGTGGACGTTCATTGGGTGGCCGCCGTAGCCCTGGGTCTTCAGGCGGGTCTCGTCGCCCATGTGGAAGCCGAGCAACAGCGGTGCGCCCGGCGGCGTCACGCGGTGGAACTCGGCGAAAACGGTGGGGACCGCCTCGTCGGGGATGTGGATGAGGGACCAGAAGGCGAGCACGGCGGCGACGGACGCGTCCGCGAGGGGGAGCCGCGTCATGGAGCCCACCGCGAAACCGAGCCCCGGGTGGTCGCGCCGGGCCACGTCGATCATCCCGGGCGAGAGATCGATCCCGAGCGCGTCGACGCCCAACTCCCGCAGGTGTGCGGTCACATGGCCGGGCCCGCACCCCACGTCCGCCACGGGCCCGCCGCCCGCGTCACGCACGAGCTCGGCGAAGAGCACCAGAACCGCCCGCAGATACGGCTCACCCGCCAGCGCCTCACGGAGCTGGTCGGCATAGCTCGCGGCGACCGTGTCGTAGGAGTCCCGGGTGTCCGTCAGCCATGTCTGGGCGCTCATGGGGCAGCACGCTAACGCACCCTCGTGAGGGCCGGTCGGTGTCCAGAGGGGGAAGCGGTGCTTCGGGGCGGGCCCCGAGTCTCGCCGTCAACCGTGCCGTGATGGTGCGAACCAGGCCTGGCGGCTCGATGCCCTCGGCGGATCAGGCCCGCAGGAAGGTCAGGCCCGCAGGAAGGTCAGGACGGCCAGGACCCTGCGGTGGGTCAGGTCCGTCAGTGGCAGGTCCAACTTGGTAAGGATGTTGCCGATGTGTTTGCCGATCGCCGCTTCGGACACCACCAGTTCCTTGGCGATCGCGCCGTTGGACCTGCCTTCGGCGATCAACGCCAGTACTTCGCGTTCACGCGGGGTCAGCTGCGCCAGCGGATCGCGGCGGCGGCGCAGCAGTTGGCGCACCACCTCGGGGTCGACCACCGTCCCGCCGTCCGCCACCTCGCACAGCGCTTCCATGAACTCCTCGATGTGTCCCACGCGGTCCTTGAGCAGATAGCCGACGCCCGATCCGTCCCCGGAGTCCAGGAGTTCGGCCGCGTACGTACGCTGAACGTACTGACTGAGGACCAGGACCGGGAGCGTGGGACGCCGCTCACGCAGTCGCACCGCCGCGTGCAGCCCTTCGTCCTGGAAATCGGGCGGCATGCGTACGTCCGTCACCACGATGTCGGGGGCATGCTCCTCGACCGCGGCGACCAGTGCCCGCGCGTCCCCGACGGCCGACACCACCTCGTGGCCGCAGCGGCTGAGCAGGCCGATGAGTCCTTCCCGTAGCAGCACGCTGTCCTCGGCCAGCACTACGCGGAGCGATCGGCCGGCTCGGGCAATTCGCAAGGAAACTCCACACGTAGAAGAGTCGGCCCACCCGGCGGACTGGTCAGAGCAAGTCTGCCATTGAGGACCGACACCCGGTCCGCGAGACCGGTGAGGCCGCTGCCCGTCGAGGGATCCGCGCCGCCGCGACCGTCGTCGCGTACCTCAAGGAACAGGCGTCCGTCGCGATGTCCACCGCTGACCCGCGCGCGGTTGGCCCCGCTGTGTCTGGCGACATTGGCCAGCGCCTCGCAGACCGCGAAGTACGCCGCGGACTCCACCGGCTGGGACGGACGGCCCGGCAGTTGGAGGTCGACGTCGACGGGGACCACGCAGCGGTCGGCGGCGTCGCTGACCGCGGCCTGAAGGCCGTAGTCCGTAAGGACCTTGGGGTAGATGCCGTGAATGAGCTCGCGCAGTCCCGCGAGCGCCTTGCCCGCCTCCTCATGCGCCTTGGTGAGCTGGTCGGCGAGCGGGCCGGGCCCCGCATCGAGGCGGGCCAGGCCGAGGGCCATCGTCAGTGCCACGAGGTGCTGTTGGGCGCCGTCATGCAGATCCCGCTCGATACGGCGCCGCTCAGCCTCGAAGGCGTCCACCAACCGAGCGCGGGAGCGGGTCAGTTCGACCACCTTGACGCCGAGCTCACCCTCGGGGGAGCCGATCAGCAGCCGGGCCAGCTCCGCGCGAGCGCCCGCCGTGACGCCGAGCATGTATGCGCCGAGGCCCATCAGAAGCAGGCCCAGTACGGCGACGCCGAATGCGGTCGGCCATGTGGTGACCGTCCACTGCTTGAGCACCTTTGCCTCGTGGCCGTCGCCGACCGTGGCCATCAGCAGCGGGGTGGCGACCATGGACAGCGGGACGAGCAGGGCGATCGTGACGGCCAGGGCGTCGAGCGGCCACAGGATCCCGGCGAACAGCAGCGCGTATCCGAACTCCCGCCAAGTCCCCTGTTCACGCAGCCGGGTGGACAGCCAGGCCCACAGTCCCGGCGCGGTCGGCACCTGATGCCGACCGGACACCGGGTCGCGGTCGATCAGGCGCAGCCTGTGCCGCTCCACCCAGGCCAGGGGGATCCCGCTGAGGGCGACCATCATGAGCAGGGGCAGCCCCACCAGGACGAGGGCGAGCACACCGCTGACCGCTGCCGCCGCAAGCAGTGCCACCAAGGTGGCGGCGCCGGTCACGGCGCCGGTGAACAGGTACGCGGCGGCGCGCCAGGGCCAGACCGACAGCAGGTAGCCCGGACGCGACATGGCCTGCCACACATTCCGAGGTCGCATGTGGACGACCGTAAGCGGCCCCACCGACCCGGTGCCATCGGTCCAGGGTCCATACCTGGGGTAGGTCTGGCCCTACCCCAGGTCTCGCTCAGGCCGTACTGCGTCCCGAGCGGCTTTCGCGGTTTCGTGGAGGACCGACGAGCCGAGGAGCAGATACTGGTGGGGCAACATATGAGCAACGACGCGATCCGATTGCGCTCCCTGACTCGGCGGTACAGCTCGGGCGGTGCGTCCGTCACCGCCCTCGACCAGGTGTCGCTGGCGTTCCCGAGCGGGACCTTCACCGCCGTGATGGGCCCCTCCGGATCCGGCAAGTCGACCCTGTTGCAGTGCGCCGCAGGCCTGGACCGGCCCACGTCGGGCTCGGTCACCGTGGGCGACACCGAGCTGACCGGGCTGAGCGAGACCAAGCTGACCCTGCTGCGCCGCGAGCGCATCGGCTTCGTGTTCCAGGCGTTCAACCTGCTGCCCTCGCTGACCGCCGAGCAGAACGTGGCCCTGCCCCTGCGGATGGCCGGCCGCCGCCCCAGGAAGACCCAGGTGCGCGAGGTGCTTGAACAGGTCGGACTCGGCGACCGGACGCGGCACCGCCCGACGCAGATGTCCGGCGGCCAGCAGCAGCGGGTCGCCCTGGCGCGGGCCCTGATCACCCGCCCGGACGTGCTGTTCGGTGACGAGCCGACCGGCGCACTCGACTCGGGGACCAGTCGCGAGGTGCTGACCCTGCTGCGCGGCATGGTCGACCGGGACGGCCAGACGATCATCATGGTCACCCATGACCCCGTCGCCGCCTCCTACGCCGACCGCGTCGTCTTCCTCGTCGACGGCCGTGTCAACGACGAGCTGATCAGCGCCTCCGCCGAGGACATCGCCTCGCGCATGACCAAGCTCGAGGCGGCGCCGTGCTGAGCACCGCGCTGCGCACCCTGCGCACCCGCTGGACCACCTTCGTCGGCAGTTTCGTCGCCCTCTGCCTGGGCGTGGCGCTGATCGCCGTGATGGGTCTTGCCCTGGCGTCCTCGCTGGACGCACCCGGCCGGGGGCCGGAGCGGTTCGCCGCCGCGCCGGTCGTGGTCAAGGGCCAGGACACCCTTGTGGTGCCCACTTCGATCGGCGAGCGCACCCGGAAGCTCGCGCAGCCGCGTGCCGTGCCCGACGACGCGGTCGCGAAGCTGCGCCACCTGGGGACCGTCGTCGAGGACCGGTCGTTCGCCGTGCGGTGCGAGGGCGGGCCCGCCGATCTGGTGGGCCATCCCTGGTCCACCGCGGCCTTCGCGCCGTACCGGCTCGACGCGGGACGCGCACCCGAGGCCGCGGACGAGGTCGTCGTCAGCGGTGACTGGGCTCGTCCGGGGGCCCGGGTGCGGACCGACGGCGGCACCGTACGCGTGGTCGGCTCCGTGGCCGGGCTCGGCTTCGAGAACGCCGTGTTCTACACCGATCCCCGCGCCGCCGAACTGTCGCCGCGCAGCCTCCAGCTCGTGGTCGACGCCGATGCGGCGGCCGTGCGCGGGGCGGTGCGCGGCAGCGAAGGCGTCCAGGTCCTCACCGGGGACGCGCGCCGGTACGCCGACGCCGACCCCGACCGGGACAGCGAGGCCCTGACCGCGATGAACGCCATGTTCGGCACGGCCGGAGGCGTCACCGGGTTCGTGTCGGTGTTCGTGGTGGCCTCGACCTTCGCGTTCGCGGTGTCCCAGCGCCGCCGCGAGTTCGGGCTGCTGCGCACCGCCGGGGCGACCCCGGGCCAGATCCGCCACATGGTCGTCTCCGAAGCACTCGCGGTCGGTGTGCTCGCCTCGGCCGCCGGCTGTGTACTCGGTTCCTACGGGGCTCCCGAGCTCGCCGAGTGGGCGGTCGACAAGAACCTTGCGCCCCGCTGGTTCACCATCGGCGACTACACCTGGCCCTACCACATGGCGTTCTGGACGGGCCTGTTCGTGGCTCTGTGCGGCGTGCTGGCCGCGTCCTGGCGGGCGGGGCGCACCGGTCCCACCGAGGCCCTGCGCGAGGCGGCCGTGGACACCCGGCCGATGACATGGGGCCGTTGGCTGTTCGGCGCGGGCCTGCTGATCACCGCCGCGGTCACGCTGGCCCTGGCCCTGGCGACGAACCCGGGCGGCCTGCTTCAGCGCAAGACGTATGTGAGCCGGCCCATGCTGCTGATCACCGCGGTCGCGCTGCTCGCGCCGGTGCTGGTGCGGCCGCTGGTGAGGCTGATCGCCTGGCTGCCGGCCCAACTGCCCGGCGCCTGCGGGATGCTGGTGCGGGAGAACGCCGCCGCCGGGGTGCGCCGCACCGCCGCCGTCGCGGCGCCCGTGCTGGTCACGGTCGCGCTGGCGGGCTCACTGCTGGGCGCCGCCGCCACCCTCGACGAGGCGAAGGCCACCGAGGTACGCGAGCAGACGGTCGCCGACTTCGTGGTCACCGCGGCGGACGGCGCCGGCTTCGACGAGGCGACGCTGAAACGGCTTCAGGCCGTGTCCGGAGCCGAGGTTTCCGCGAGCTCGTCGAGCGCCGTGTACGTCCTGGAGGACGGCGTGGCGCTCATCAAGTCCGATGCCAGAGCCGCCGAGCCCAAGCCGCTCACGGAAACGGCCCGCCCCCCGCTCACCGCGGGAAAGGTGAGTGACCTGGACGACGACTCGATCATCGTCAACGAGGAGTGGCAGCAGCACACCGTGGGCGAGCGGGTGGACGTGTGGCTGGGCGACGGCACGCGGAAGTCCCTGAAGATCGCAGCGGTGATGACCACCGGCACCGGCAACAACGGCGTCTACGTCACCCCACGCAACGCCCCCGCGGCGCCTGTCGACCGGGTCGACGTACGCCGTGCGGACGGTGCCGGCACGGCCACCGTGGCCGCCGGTCTGCGTCAGGCGGTGCGGGCGTCGGGCGGAGCGGTCCTCACCAGGGACGCCTGGGTGCGGGCGAAGTACCCCGAGACCAACCGGACGACCCGGATGGGCTTCTTCCTGGTCCTTGGCATCGCCCTGCTCTACACCGGCATCTCCCTGGCCAACGCCATGGTCATGGCGACCTCCGACCGGGTCCGCGAGCTGGCTGTGCTGCGGCTGGCCGGCGCCACCAAGTGGCAGGTACTGCGGATGGTGGGCGCCGAGGCGCTGATGGTGGTCGTGGTCGGCGGACTGCTGGGTGCGCTGGTCGCCGGGCTCAACCTGGTGGGCATGTGGAGCGCGCTGGGTGTGCTCTCGGTGCGGACGTCCATCGAGATCCCGTGGGCGGCGCTCGCGGCGGCCCTGGGTGTCTGCGCGGTGCTCGCCGTCGTCTCGGCGGTCACTCCGGCCGGCCTCTCCTTGCGCCGCGGGGCGGTGGAGTTGGCGGGTACGCCGGAGTGACCGCTGATCGGCGCAGGCGAGATCCTGCGCCAAGTGGTTCGGCGCGGCGGGGGTGTTATGGATATGCCGGGCCCCCGCCCCGGCACCTGGGTGCCGGAGACGGGGGCCGGAGTGCCCGAACGGGGCGGTGGGTCAGTTCTTGGAGCGGCTGAAGAACTCCACCTCCGCGATCGCCACCTGCTTGTCCTTCGCCGCGCCGAACGCCGAGCGCAGGATGATGCGGGCCGATGCCGCGTTCCGTACGCGGACGTCGATGCGCTGGACGCCGCCGTCGTTGAGCGACTGGTGCGAGATGTGCTGCTTGCCGCTGGAGTCCGTGACCACCAGGTCGAACTCCTGGGGCCTCGCCTGCTCCGACTGCTGGCCCTGGCGCTTGGAGGTGCCCGGTGTGATCAGCAGCGCGAGCAGGTCCGTCGGCTGCCCGAACGTCGCCTCCAGGTAGGTGCCCTCGGCGTCACCCGCGTACCCGGTGCCCCACCACGTGTTGGAGTAGCTGTCGCCGGCCAGTTCCGCGCCGTGCTTGGGGTCGGAGTGGGACGCCGTCCACGACACCGGGTGCGCGGCCACCCGCTTGGCGAAGTGGTCCTGCACCGCGCGGGCCGCCGGGGGGCCGCCGAACACGCCGCCCACGACCAGGCCCACGACCACCAGCGCCACCAGGGCCCGCGCGATCCAGCGCTTGCGGTCGCGGTGCAGCGGCGGACGCTGGCCCGCGTACGGGCCCGAACCGGTGTCCTGGCGGCGCGGCGTCAGCGGGGTCGCGCAGCTGCGGCAGAAGTTGCGGTGCTGGTGGTTGGCGGTGGAGCAGGCGGGGCAGGGGGTGCCGTTCTCCGGTTCGGGAGCGGGCGTCGCCGTGCGGACCTTGGGACGGGCCGCCTCGGGACGGCCGGGCAGCACGGTGCCGGGTGCCTCGGGGGGCCGGGGCGCCGATGCCTCCTCCACGGGGACGAGCAGGGCGCGCGCGGCGTCCGTCGCGGAGGGCCTGCGCACCTCGGGGAGCGGGGTGGTGTCCCCGGTGTCGTCCCCGGAGGCGTTCGCCGTGGTGTCCCCCCTGGGTCCGTCGAGGGTCTTCGCGGACGCGGCGGACGCGGCGGACGCGGCGGACGCGGCGGGGGCCGGGGGCGTCGCCGGGGCGGCCTCGGGGCGTTCGGGCTCCGGGCGCGCCGCCGCCCGCTCAGGACGGGGCGCGGCCGACTCGTGGCCCACCGTCGGCAGCGGGGTCGTCGTCGCCTCCGGGGTGGTGGCAGGGGACGGCTTGGCGGGGGCGTCGGGGGCGGGCGCGGGCGCGGGCGTGTCGGCCATGGGGACCGACGGGGGCGTCGGCGCCGTCCAGCGCAGGAAGGCTCCGCAGGAGTCGCAGAACGACTGGCCGGTGGCGCGGGCCGGGGTGCCGCAGTCGGGGCAGGGGACCATGGCCGGGGTGGACATGAAAGGTCAGTTCCCTTCGTGGGTAAGGGTTGTGGCGGATACCTCGGCCGTGAAAGGGAGGTGGGCGGGGCGGGCCGCCGCCACCACCGCCTGGAGGCGGTAGGGGTCGACGCTGGAGGGGTCGGAGACCCGGAGGGTCACCCGGAGTGAGGCCCGGGGCTCGCCCGGGAAGGGCCCGAGCGGGCGGGCCGACCAGGACGCGCCGCCGCTCTCGGTGATCTCGGGGCGCACCCCGAAGGCCAGCTCGACGGCGCGCGCCAGGCCCTGCGCGGTGCCGCGCACGCGGTGCAGCGAGACCGCCGTCGCCACGGCGTGCCTGCGCACCTCGATGGACTCGGTGCCGTCGAGTTCCGTGCCGACCCAGGTGGTGAGCCAGTCCACGAAGTCCTCCGGCGCGAGCGCCGGGTCGAAGTAGGCCTCCAGGCAGTCGAGCACGTTGAACAGCGGGGCAAGGACCACGTCGAGGCCCGAGACGAAACGCTGGGCGAAGTCGTCGTCGGCGTACACCGCGGGCAGCTGGGTGCCCAGCGGGTGCGAGGAGCCGAGCCCTTCGATGGTGCCGCGCGCGCTCATCGGGCCTCGATCACGCGGACGCGGTGGTCGAAGGGGAACAGGAGCGCCGAGGGGGACAGCTCGATGCGGTCGGTGGCATCGCCCCTGCGGCCGGTCAGCGGGTCCGCCGGGTGCAGCAGGACCTCGTCGACCAGCTCGACACCCGGCACGCGCTGGAGCGCCGCGAAGATCTCGCCCGCGCGCAGCGGCCGCCCGAAGGGCCAGCCCGTGCCGTGGGCGCCGCCGGTCAGCGGGTCCAGGTAGGAGTAGAGCGCGTTCAGTGCCTCGTCGCGTACGTAGTCGGCCTTGGCGGCGCGGAAGGAGTGCAGGGTCGCCACCACCGTGACGCCCTGGTAGAACGGCGGCCCCACCGCGAGCCGGGTGCCAAGGGGGCGCCGCTCGTCGAGGAAGGACGTGACGCGGCCCAACAGCTCGTCGCCGGGCACCAGTTGCTCGAAGCGCAGCCGGCCGCCCCGGTCCGGCACGGCCTGGGGGACCACGAGGACCCGTACCGCGTTGTCGCCCGACTCGACGTCGTCCGCCGCCAGACAGGCGATGCGGGCCGTCTCGGGCGCGGCCCGGCGGGCCAGCTCCTCGTAGTCGCGGGCGGTCACGGCCCGCTCCTGGGCGCGCAGCGCGATCGGCGCGCGCGTCTTGGCCTCCTCGACGGTCTCGCCGTCCACACCGCCGCGCGCGGCCTCCCGGTTCTCCACGCGGGAGATGTACGGGATGGAGCTGCGCAGCACCTGGATGGCGCCCCGGGCCACATTGCCAAAGCGGCCGCCGCCGGTGCCGTACCGCGACGCGCGGATGGCGGCGCCCTTGATCGGTACGGCGCCGAACTGCCGTACCGAGCCGTCGGGTTGGCGCACAGCGGGGCCGAAGGCTATCTCGCCGGTCGCCGCGTCCAGGGTGAAGTGCCGGTCGAAGGGGGCCGAGGAGGCGAAGTCGCCCACCATCTCCCACTCCTCCCAGCCCTCGCCCGCCGAGATCTCCAGGCGGACGCCGCCGACGACGGGCGCGTGCGCCAGCAACAGCCGCTGCCCGGGGACGCCCTCGGAGTCGCCCAGCGACTCGTCGCGCACGGTGTCGGAGTGCGAGACGCGGGTGGTGCCGCCGATGGTGAAGGCGGAGGCGCCGCGCACGGTCGGCGAGACGCTGTAGAAGGGCTGGCCGGGGGCGGCCTCCACGACCCGGCAGCGCAGCCAGCCCGCGTCGAGGCCGCCCATCCGGGAGACGGCGTGCGCGGCCGGCATGTGCAGGATGACCTCGCCGGGGCGGTTGAGGCCGCCGGTGGAGTCCTCGGCGACCTCGCACTCGGTCCAGCCGTCGGCCGTCCAGGCCTCCCACACCAGCGGTGGCTGGCGCGGGTCGACGCCGACACCGTCGACGCGGCTGTCCAGGCGCAGCGCGGCGGTGCAGTGCGGCAGCGCCGCCGACAGGCCGAAGAGCAGGACGTCGCCGGGGAGCGGGCCGGAGCTGAACACCGACACGTCGTTGCCGCCGAGCACGTCCTGCGAGCAGTCCTCCGGCTTGGACGCGGCGGGCTGGCGCAGCACGTGGGAGAGGCTGCACGGCACGATCGTCAGATCGTCCTCGGAGGCGAAGACCACCGCCTCCTCCGTCTCGGTGCGGCCGGTGGCGACCTCCGTGCCCCGGGGCAGCACGACGGGTTCGGGCTGCGGGGCCGAGAGCCAGAACGTCACCGCCGCGCGGGCCGCCGACGGCGGGAACAGGGTCACGCCCAGCAGGTCGAGGAAGGCCAGCTGGTTCTTCTCGGGCACGCGGTTGAGACGGTAGACGACCTGGTCGGCCATGTGCGCGACGGCCTCGATCAGGGTGACACCCGGGTCGGAGACGTTGTGGTCGCTCCATTCCGGGCAGCGCTGCTGGATGTAGCGCTTGGCGTCGTCGACGAACTGCTGGAAGCGGCGGTCGTCGAGGTGGGGTGCGGGCAGGGCCATCAGTGTCGTTCGCTTTCGCCGGGCGTCGGGCCTGGCTCGTCGCCGCCCTCGGAGGGAATCACATAGAAGGGGAAGACGAGGCTGCGCGGGTTGTTGGTGCCCCGCACCGAGTAGCGCACGTCGATGTGGAGCACGGTCGGCTCGTCGGGCGCCGGGGTCACCGTGACGTCCTCGACCTCGATCCGGGGCTCCCAGCGGTCGAGCGAGTTGCGCACCTCGTAGCGGATGCGCCCGGCGGTGGCGTCGTTGACCGGCGCGAACACCAAGTCGTGGACGGCGCAGCCGAATTCGGGGCGCATCGGCCGCTCGCCCGGCGCCGTCGCGAGCACCAGGCGCATCGACTCCTCGATCTCGCGGTCGCGCCGGGCCAGGGCGATGCCGCCGCCCGGCTCGGTGCGCATCGGGAAGGCCCAGCCGGCCCCGACGAAATGTTCGCTCATCTCGACTCTCCTAGAGGACCGGCATGCCGTTGGCCAGCGGAGGCCCGCCCAGGGAGTTCAGGAGCAGGCCGGCCATGCCGTTGACGATGACGGTACCGCCGTTGATCGTGGTGTTGGCGACCGCGTTGAGGACCACTTCGCCCAGCGCGTCCACCGTCACCACGCCGCCCGCGAGGACGGACGCCTCGCCACCGGCCTTCGCGGTGAACTCGCCCCCCGCGTCGATGTTGACGCCCATGCCGGCGCCGATCTCGATGGCGCCGCCCGCCTTCATGTTGATCATGCCGCCGGCCTTCAGGGACAGGTCGGCGCCCGCCTCGATGTCGACGCTCCGGTTGCCCTTGATCTCGACGCTGCCGTCGCTGTCGATGGTGATCGAGGTCTTCGCCTCGTTCATCTGGATGTGCAGTCGGCCCTTGCCGGTGCGCAGCCGGATGCCGCTGGACAGGCGCGCGGCCCCGCCCTCTTCGAGGAGTTCGACGGTGTGGCCGCTGCGCCCGGTCAGGGAGCGCCAGTTGATCTGCCCGCTGGTCGGGTCGACGGCCGGATAGTTGTCGGGTTCGCGGGTGTGCTTGTCGACGCCGTTGTAGAGCCCGGCGATGACGTACGGGTGCTCGAGGGAGCCGCGGTCGAAGGCGCACAGCACCTCGTCGTTGACCTCGGGCAGCAGCAGCCCGCCGCCGCCCTTGCCGCCGAACTGCGCGACCCGGCACCAGTCGCTCTCGTACGTCGCGGACAGCCACGGGAAGGACAGCCTGACCCGGCCCATGCGCAGCGGGTCCTTGGTGTTGGTGACCAGGGCGACCGCGACACCCGGCATGGGGGGCGCCTGGTCGGTGCCGCCCGCGGCGAGCCCGTACAGCGAACGGAACTGGCGGCCCGAGACGGTCAGCCACGTCGTGTACAGGTCGCCCGACGCGAAGACGTGGCGCACGCCGGTCGCGGTGTACTTGCCCTCGAAGGGGAAGCCCGCGCCCTTCAGGGCCACGGGGGTGCCCGGCGTGAGACTGGGGTTGCCGGTGACGGCGACCTCCAGCTCGGCGAAGGAGCCCGCCACGTCGTCGGCCAGTGCCTGCGAGGCGTGCGTGACCTGCGAAAGCGTGGTGTACGGGACCTGCGTGGCGGTGAGCTCGGAGGCGCCGAAGGGCAGCGTCACCTGGCCCGGGGTCATGTCGGCGGAGATGTCCTTGCTCTGGACCGCGGGCAGGGGCGCCTGGAGCTTCTGCCGGGTGCGCATGTCCCAGCCGCGCACGTTGACCTTCCTGACCTGCCCGGCCGCCGTCATCGTGGCCCGGCTGTGCAGGTTGTTCGCCCCGAAGTCCAGGACGTAGGGGCTCTGCGCGGCCGGGGTGGTGTCGGACGGGGCGCCGGACGCGGGGTCGAGCCCGGCGAAGTTGAGCTTGCCCTCGTTGTCGAAGGACAGCCGCACGTCGTTCTCGGCGGCCAGGCGCGACAGGAAGTCCCAGTCGGTGATGTTGGGCTGGGTCGCCAGGTCGTACACCGTGGACGTCGACTCGATCTTGCCGATCTTCAGGCCGTTCTGCCCGGCGATCTGGCGCACGATGTCGGATGCCGTCATGTTCGGGTAGCCCTCGACGCGGCGGTTGCGCAGCAGCCGGTGGCCGGGATCGTAGCCGCGCACCAGCAGATGGCGGCCCATGCCGGGCTCCGAGTCCATCTCCAGGGCGGTGACCTCGCCGGTCATCATCGGCTCGCCGCGCCGGCCGTCGGTGAACGGGCTGATGACGACCTTCGCCCCGATCTTCAGCATCGGGAACTTGGTGGTGACCTTGCTGTCCTTGTCGCTGAACGTGAGCTGGAAGGCGGCAGGCACGTTCACCGAGGAGTCCACCCAGCCCTCGACGAGCCGCAGCGCGAGCTCGTCGGGAAGGACGGAGCCGCCCAGCTGGACGTGCAGGACGGTGGTGAAAGTCTTCTCGGTCACGCGGTTCCCTCCGAGGAAGCGGGCAGCAGCAGCTCGGTGCCGGGGCGCAGCCGCATCGGATCGTCGATCTCGTTGGCCTCGGCGATGACGCGCCACTGGGTGGCGTCGCCGTACTCGCGCCAGGCGAGCGAGGCCAGGGTGTCCCCGGCGACCGTGCGGTGCACCCGTCGCGCCGACAGCGCGCCCGACGTCGGGTTCTGCCGCTTGGTCTCGCTGGAGACCTCGGTCAGCGCGAGGGTGCAGGTGGCGCGCAGCGGTGTGCCGTTGGGGCTGAACAGGGTGTAGTTGGCGTTGACGCTGGTGACGTACGCGACGAACTGGACCGTCGAGAACGAACCCCAGCTGAACTCCACCCACGGCGGCGACGGCGCCTTCGCGCTGATGCTCTGCGAGGTCACCTCGCAGCACGAGAGCAGCAGCTCCACCTGGCTCTGCACGGTGTTGGAGGTGGGCGTGCCCGACGCGTCGAGGAACACCTCCAGCTGGAGCGAGGCGGGCATGGCGCCGGTGAACTTGGGCGGCGCGCCCCGGTTGTAGGAGATGGCGGGCGTGGTGATCCAGTTGGCGGAGCGGCCCATCTGGACCTGCGACGGATTGAACTGGAACTTGACCTCGCCGATCTTTCCGCCCATCGAGCCGCCCAGGTCGGTGGGCGGCTGGTGGATGGCGAGAGTGGCGCGGGACAGGCCCTTGGCGGCCTTGCCTCCGGTGGGTGCGGCCATGCTCACGCACCTCCCGCGTCGGTGAAGCCGTGGTGGGCGATCTCCAGCGTCTCGGTGGCCACGCTCGGGCTCGCCGGGTCCAGGCTCGGGCCCGTCCAGCGCACCGGAAGCACCTCCACCAGGCCCCACTGCGCGACGATCGAACCGTCGGCGCGCAGCGCGGCGATCTGGGCGGTGGGCCGCGTGATGCCGGTGGCGAGCGAGGAGATCCACGACGCCACCTTGGAGGTGTCGGCGGTCAGCGGGCGCGTCAGGCGGATCGTGGAGAACGTGACGCGGGTGGGCAGCTGCCACACGAACCCGTTGTTGCCGCCCTCCTGGCGCTGCTCCACCTCGACCTCGGACGCGAGACCGTCGCAGCCGTTGAACAGGCCGAGGTTCTGGCCGTCGATGGTCAGTTTGAAGAAGACGGTGGAGCCGGGGTCAAGGGTGGTGGGCATGGGGTGGTCTTCCGTCGGTGGGAGTGGTTACGGGGCAGTCGTGGCGGGTCAGCTGTCGCGCAGCCGACCGATCCGTTCGCGGTCGCCTCGCAGCTCGGCGCGGAGCAGCCGCGACAGCGGGGCGACGAGCCGGCGCGCCAACGCGTCCATGTCGGCGGGCGGTTGGGGCTCCTCTGCGGGCACCGGTACGGCGGCCTGGGCGGCGGCCTGAGCGGTGTTCGGCCCTGGCGAGGACTCGGCGGCGTCCCGCTGGATGAAGGCGGGCGGCGCCGGGGGCGCGGGCGCGGGGGACGGGGGCGCCGGATGCGCGCGGCGTACGGGCACGACGGGGGCCGGGGCCGGAGCGGCGGCCCGCTGCACGGACGGCTGCGCCCGGCCGCCCGAGGCGGCCGGGGTGCGCAGGGGCACGACCGGCCGGCTCTCCTCGACGGCGGGCGCCGCCCGCTTGAGCGGCACGGTCGCGGGCGCGGCGCCGCCCACGGGGCTCGGGGCGTTCTGGTGGCGGGTGGTGAGCGGCCGGGCGGAGGCGAGCGGCGGACCGGCGACCGCCATCCGCTGCAACGGCGCGGGCCCGGGCAGCCGCACCTTGCGCAACGGGGTCGGGGGCACGGCGGGTGCGGCGGGCGGCGCGGGTACGGCGGCACGTTGCACGGCGGGCTGCGCGGGGGCGGCCGGCGCGGGCGCGGGACTCGGCGCGGTGGCGGGCACGGCGCCCGGGGTGATCGGCGCGCCGATGAGCGGCCGGCGCCGGGTTCCGTCCGGGGCGGCGCTCTGGGTCCGGCTGACCCGCCGCACCATGGGCTTGCGCTGCACGGGGGGCGCGGGGGCCGGTGCGGGCGCGACCGGAGCGGGGGCTTGCGGCGCGGGTACGGGCGCGGGCTCCGGCGCGGGTACGGGTGCGGGTGCCTTGGCGGCGGGACGCACCACGCCGACGGGGTCGAGCTGGTACGAGGGCCGCACCGGCCGGGGCGCGGAGGTGAGGGACCGCTGCGTCGCGACCCGTTGAACGGCCGGGACCGGCGCGGGAGTTGACGCGGCGCCCGGCACGGGCCGCGCGCCCTCCATGGCCGCCCGCTGGACGGCGGAACCGGACCGCGCGGACGAGGCCGCGCCGAGGGGGCCGCGCACGGGCAGGGACGCGCCACTCTCTCCGAGGGTGCCGCGCTCGGCGGGCGCGGTCGTGCGGAGGCCGCCCGAGGCGTCAACGGCGCGCCGCACAGCGGAATGTGACGGGTTCGCGGACGGCCCGCCCTCCGTCGCGCCGCCCCGCGCGACGCCGGGGGCCGGGTGGCCCGAGGGGCCGCGCGGGGGCGTCACGGCGCGCTGCACGGCCGGTGGCGTGGTGGTCGGCCGCGGGGTGGTGGGGCCGGGCTCCTGCGCCCGGCGCGCCGAAGCGGCGGAGGGCGCGGGGGGCTGCCCCTGGCCCGGCGCGGGCGTGGCGGCGCGCTGGACGGAGGGAGGGGCAGGGGTGGACCCGCCGCTCACGCCGGGCGAGGGCGTGGTCGGTGACGGTGCGGTCGGTGACGGCGTGGTGGCGCGGCTGCCGGTCGTGGCGGCCCGCTGGATCGGGGCCCCGATCGGGCTGGTCCGCCTCGGCTCGGCCGCCCGGTCGCGTGCGGGCGTCGGGGCGTTGGCGGGGGTTTCGCCCGTGGAGGGACGCACCGGGGGCGCCGTGCGGGGGGCGTCCCCGCGCACGGGCCGCGTGGACGGCGCGTCGGTCCCGGTCGGCGAGGTGGGGCTCACGGGCGTACCCGGGTTGCTCACGGGGTCGATCGGACGCCCAATGGCCCGCTGTACGGCGCTGGTTGGGGCCGGGGCGGCAGGGGTGGCAGGGTCCGGCGTCACGGCGGGACGGTTCGTCGGGCGGACCGGGGACGTGGCGGCGGACCGCTGCACGGCGGAAGGCGCGCTCGGCTCGGCGCCGGGGGTGCTGCTGGCAGCCGACCCCGAACTCGGGCTGCTGGGAGCGGAGTTGGAGGGCGCGGGGCCGCGCGATGCCGAGCCCGGGTTCGCGTTCTGCCGCGTGGTGGCGCGCTGCACGGCGGGACCGTCCGACGCGGGCCGCGCGGGTCCGTCCGCCGAGGGTGCGGTGGGCGTACGGGGGTGGCCGGGCCCGGCCGGGGTGGTGTCAAAGGTGCGCGCGGGCGCGGCGGATCGCTGGACGGCGGGTGGTACGACGGGCGCGGTGGTTGGGGCGCTGTTCCCCTGGCCCGGGCCGGTTGCGGCCGTGGGGCCGGCCGCCGGGATGGTGCCCGGAGTGCGCGGAGGCGTGGCGGACCGCTGGACGACGGGGGGTGCGCCGGGCGTGGTCGCGGGCCCGGACGTGGCCGACGGCGGGACGACGGGGACAGCGGGGACGACGGGAACAACCGGGGACGCGGAGGACGCGCCGGGTCCCGCCGGGGCGGTGCCGGGAGTGCGCCCAGGCGTGGCGGACCGCTGAACGGCCGGGGTGGGGCCGGGGTCGGTCGTGGGCGGGCTGGTCCGCCGGACGGCCGGGGGCGTGCCCGGTGTCGCGGAAGGGCTGCCCGGAGTGGCCCCGGTCGCGGGTGTCGCGGGCCGCTGGGCGGCGGGGGCCGGGGTGGCCCCGGGCGTGGCGGACCGCTGCACGGCCGGGGTGGCACTGGGCGTCGTGTTGCCCGAAGTGGTGTTGCCCGGGGCGGCGCCGGGGCCGGTCGTGGGGCGGGTCGCGGGCGTGCTGGACCGCTGGACGGCCGGGGTACTCCCGGGCGTGGTGTTGCCCGGGGTGGTGCCGGGGTTGGTCGTGGGGCCGGTCGCGGGCGTGCTGGTCCGCTGGACGGCCGGGGGTGTGCCGGGTGTCGCGGAAGGGCGCCCTGGGGTGGTGCCGGTCGCGGGTGTCGCGGGCTTCTGGGCGGCGGGGGCCGGGGTGGCCCCGGGCGTCGCGGACCGCTGCACGGCCGGGGGCGAAGCCGGCGGGGCGGGGGTGTGTCCCGGCCCGGACGCAGGCGTGGTCGAGCGCTGGGCGGCGGGGGAAGGACCGGGCCCGGCCGGGGCGGTGCCCGAGCCGGGTGAGGACGTGACGGACCGCCGCACGGCGGGGCCCGGGGTGTTCGCGGGACCGCTCGGCGCGATGGCGGACCGCTGAACGGCAGGCGGTGTGCCGGGCCCGGCCGGGGTGTTCCCGGAGGCGCGCGCGGGCGTGGCGGACCGCTGTACGGCCGGGCCCTGCCCGGGCGTGGCGGAGTCCGCCCCAGGCCCAACCGGCCGCTGCGTAAAGGAAGTTGGGCCAGCACTGGTGGGGCCAGCACCGGCAGGCGCGGACCCGGCAGGCGCGGACCCGGATGCGCCGCCGCCCGTGGCGCCCGGCGCCTTACCCGGCCCCTTCGCCGACGCGCCGCCCGTCGCGACGGACCGCTGCACCGCGCCCGGCACGGGGGCCGGACCCGGCGCACCGGACGGCCACCCCGCACCCGGATCCGGATCGGCCGGGGCCTCGGCCGCCCGGCCCGCCACCGGAAGCCGCAGGAGCGGCAGCGGCAGCGAGGAGGGGCGGCCCGCGACCGGGGTCACGGCGTTGTGCAGCACGCCGTGGGGCGCCGATGGCGAGACGGCGTGCGTGAGGGGACGGACGACCGAGAGGTCCTGGTGCGCGGCGAGCGTCGAGCCGAAGCCCGCCTCGGCGGTGAGGCGGGGCGCGGCCAGGGCACGCTGGATCGCGGGCGCGGCCGCCCAGCCGCCGTCACCCCGGACGGGCGAAGGCGAAGGCGACGCGACCGACGGATCCGACGGCTCCGAGGAGGCCGACGCTGTCGCGGCGTCCGGGACAAACGCCCCGGCGGCCCCGGCCGGCCGGCTACGCCGGCGCTTGAACAGGCCCATCCCCCGTCACCGCTCCCCTTCGCCTTGTTCCACCAGTGCCGCCACCCGCCGTACGTACGCCCGCCGGTCCGCATGCTCCAGGTCGAGGATGGAGTCCATGTCCCAGTGGAAGTGGTAGGCGAGGTACGCGGTCTCCTCCTCGATCCGGTCAACCGCGTACGTCACGATTCCCCCAGGCGGCTCCCGGCCAGCTCGACCTCGAAGGACTGCTCGCAGTGCGGACAGGCCACGGCCGCCCGGGTATGGCCCTCGGCGTTGATCTGCCGGTAGAAGTCCTGGAGGAAGGCCAGGTCGGAGGCGAACATGTTCTCCACCGTGCCGTCGTGGACATCACCCAGCGTGCCGAGGCGGGTGATGACCCGGCCGAGCAGGACCACCGAGAGGTACGCCGGGTTCTCCCGCACCCGTACGTCCCGCAACGGCAGCAGCTCGTCGCGGGCCGTGGCGAGCCGCATCGAGCCGCGCCGGTGCACGGTGCCCGACTCGTCGACGTACCCGCGCGGCAGCTCGAACTCGAACTCGGTGCGCAGGGTGTCCCGCGCACCCGCCGTCGCGGCCGCCGCGCCCGCACCCGCGACCGGGTGGGACAGGGATTCCGTCCCGACGGACGGTGCGCCGGGAACTCCAGGACCTTCGCGCCGCATTACTCGATGACCAGCTCTTCGAAGGTGATGGTGACCTGCTCGGTCATGGCGGCGGCGTCGCCGGCCTTGACCGCGCTGACCTCGACCTTGGTGCACCAGGCGTTGCGCAGGTGGTAGCGCTTCACCGGGTTGTCCTGGTAGTCCATCATGATGATCGAGGCGTTCTTGCGGGCCGAGCCCATGTCGCCGTCGATGGACTGCTTGATCCACTCGGAGAACGAGGACGAGTGCGTGGCACCGCGCGTCACCGTGCACTCGCCGGCCTTCTTGACGCCGGGCAGCTTCTTGATGACCGGCTTGCCCTCGGCCGACACCTGCTGGTACTCGATGACTTCCTGCTCCATCGAGAGGCTGCTGACCTCCTGCAAGTACTCGATCATGATGCCGTCGATCTGGAGGCCGAAGTTGTGTGTGGTGAGAGCATCACCGGGCTGAAGCGACATGCTGGGTTACTCCTGTTCGTGCGAAATCGGCTGGGGGTGGGGCGAGGGGGCGCGTTCCTACTCCTCCAGCTCGCCGCCGCCGCCCGAGAACTGGGCGAGCCGGAACACGACGAACTCGGCGGGCTTGACGGGCGCGATGCCGATCTCGCAGACCACACGGCCGAGGTCCACCGACTCCGGCGGGTTGGTCTCCTCGTCGCACTTCACGTAGAAGGCGTCCTCGGGGCGCTGGCCGAACAGGGCGCCGTTGCGCCACTCGTTGACCAGGAAGGCGGAGATGTTGCGGCGGATACGGGCCCAGAGCGCCTGGTCGTTCGGCTCGAACACCACCCACTGGGTGCCGATCAGGATCGACTCTTCGAGGTAGTTGAAGTAACGGCGCACGTTCAGGTAGCGCCAGGCCGGGTCGGAGGCGAGGGTGCGGGCGCCCCAGACGCGGATGCCGCGGCCCGGGAAGGCGCGGATGCAGTTGACGCCGATCGGGTTCAGGAGGTCCTGCTCGCCGCGCGTGATCTGGAGCTCCAGGTCGACGGCGCCGCGCACGATCTCGTTGGCCGGGGCCTTGTGGACGCCGCGCTCGGAGTCGTTGCGGGCCCAGATGCCGGCCATGTGACCCGACGGCGGGACGAGCTTGGTCTGGCCCGTGGAGGGGTCGAACGACTTGATCCAGGGGTAGTAAAGGGCGGCGTAACGCGAGTCGTAACCGGCGCCCTCCATCCGCCACTTGCGGATGTCGCGGGCGTTGAGCCCGGGCGGCGGGTCGAGGACGGCCATGCGGTCGCCCATCAGCTCGCAGTGCGCGACCAGACCGAGCTGGACGGCCTTGACCTGCTCCAGGTCGATCAGGCCCTGCTGGTAGGCGGCCATCAGGTCGGGGACCGCGACCATGTTGATCTCGTCGAAGGCCTCGAGGCCACCGAAGCCGGTGCGGTCGGCGGAGTCGCCGATGAACTGGCCGGTCTCGATGCGGGCGACCGTGCCGCCGGCGGGGGCCGGGGCGGGCGCGGGGGCCGGCGGGGCCAGGGTGATGGCCTGCGCGTCCGGCTTGGCCAGCTGGCCGCCGGCCACGGTCTCCTCGACGGAGATCATCTTGGAGCGCTGCTTGACCTGGGTGACGACGAAGTTGCGGGCCGACTTCTTCGCGCTCACGTCGAAGTTCTCGACGACGGTCTCGCCGTCCTTGACGATCAGCTTGAAGCGGTCGCCGGCCGCCTCGCCCTCGGCGTCCTGCACCTCGACGGTGAGCGCGCCGCCGGCCGTGCCGGGCGCGATCGCGGAGACCTTGAAGGTGCCGAGCGCCACGGCCTCACCGGCGGTGATCGCCTGCGGTGCGGGGGCGGCCGCGGCCTGCTGGGTGCTCTGCCCCGAACCGTTGTCGGAACCGCCGACGCGCACGACGTAGGCGGCGGTGCCGCCGTTGTTGAAGAAGCCGTAGACGGAGTGCGCCAGGTAGTACCCGTCCGTGAACTCCCCGAACTCGGCGACGTACTGGGACCAGTTGGTCACCAGCGTCGGCTCGTTGAGCGGCCCGACGGGCGCGAGTCCGACGAAGGCGGCCACCGAGGTGCCGACCCCTTCGATGGGGCGGGATCCGCTGGCGACTTCCTCGACGTAGACGCCGGGGGACAGGTAGTTGGGCACGGGAAGCTGCTCCTTGTTGCTGGGTTACATCCGTTACGGAGGTGTCTGAGGTATCGGAAGTGTCGGCTGGCGCCCGAAGGCGGACGGGCTGTGCGGAGCGCGGGGCGGACGGCTCATCCCGCATCCGAACTGCACACGGTTGTTCCGCCCCCGAAAAACGCTGCTACCGGCCCATTACCGTGCCAGCCTCGCGCGCCGCGACCCGTGCGGGGAGGGGAGAAGGTGCGTGGGCGAGGGCAGCACGAGGTGCCCTTCCGGTCATCGGCGGGCGTTCTTCCGGCCGGATGGGGTACGGGGAAGGGTTGCGCGCCCGGCGGGCCCGGGCGTGAGCGCGGCGCCCGGCGGGGTCAGTTCCCGCCCGCCGGGCCGGCCGCCGGTCCGGCGTCGGACTCCTCCGGCGGCACGGGACGCCCGGTGCTCAGACGGTTCGCCTCGCGGACCTTCTCCAACAGCTCTTCCCTTCGCCTGGCGTCCTCGGCCGCCTGGTCGTCCGCCGTGCTGTCACTCATGCGCGAACCCCCTGGGTTCGTGGGTGGCTCCCCGCGCCGTCCGCCGGCAGTCAGCGTGCGGTGGCTGTCCGCACTCCCAGCAGAGTGCTCCCGTGGCGGCGGCCTGGCCAGGGGTTGTGCCCGCCGAAGAGGCCATGGCGTGAACTCGCCCCGATCGCTGGGCCGCGCGCACCGGTTCTCGCGGGACGGCTCGCGCCCCGCGTCCGCCGTCTCGCGATTCTTGGGGGGCCCGCGAGGGAACGCAGGAGGCGCGGGGCCCGTCTTGGGGGCAGGGAGGGTGCCCTTTTGACCGGTTACCCAGGGGATACAGGGGCAGTTCAAGCCAACTCCCTGTGCGATACATGTGCTGATGCGAGCCATCGGGCGGTCCTGGCGTAGCGTTTCGGTGACCGGACGAACAGGATCCGGGGGCCGAAAGGGCAAACGTCGGGGGACGAATCGGCCGGACGAGCGAGAGGGCGGCGGCGTGGCGGAATCCGGCGGAACGAGCGAGGGCGGCATACCCGGCGGCGTCGGCGGCGTCGCTGACGGGCTGCGGTTCCGCATGCTCGGCCCCGTCGAGGGTGACCTCGACGGCCGGCCCCTGCCGCTCGGCCCACCCCAGCAGCGCGCCCTGCTGGCCGTGCTGCTGCTGCGCGAGGGCCGCCCGGTCTCCATGCCCGAACTGCTCGACGCCCTGTGGGGGGAGCGGCTGCCGCCGCGCGGCGTCGGCACCCTGCGCACCTATGTCTCACGCCTGCGCACCCTGCTGGAGCCGGGTCGTCCCTCGCGGACTCCGGCCAGGCTCCTGGTGTCGGCCGACGACGGATACGCGCTGCGGGTGCCCGCGTCGGCGCTCGACACCGCCGTCTTCGAGGCGCGGCTCGCCGAGGCGGCCCGGCTGCGCGGCGTCGGCGAGACGGCGGCGGCGCACCGCGAGTTGAGCGGGGCGCTCGCGCTGTGGGGCGGCAGCCCGTTGGCCGGTCTGCCCGGGCCGCACGCGGAGCGCGAGCGCGACCGGCTCACCGAACTGTGGCTCTCCGCGCGCGAGGACCACTTCCACGGCGCCCTCGCCCTCGACCGGCACGTGGCGACGATCGCGTCTCTGCGCGCGTTCGCCGCCGAGCATCCCCTGCGCGAGCGCACCCAGGCCCTGTTGATGCTGGCGCTGCACCGCGCGGGCCGCCAGGCGGACGCGTTCGCGGTGTACGAGGCGACGCGCCGCACCCTGGACGCCGAACTGGGCGTACCGCCGGGGCCCGAGCTGACCGCCCTGCACACTCGCCTCCTGACCCGCCCGGCGGACGGCACGGGCCCGGCGTCACCCGGGACGACGGCAGCGCCGCGCCGCCCCGGCCCGGTGGGCGGCCCCCGCGCACCCCGTCCGGCGCGTCCGGCCCGCGTCGAGCCGCGAGCCGCGCGTACGGTCCCGACGCCCAGGTCCGCCCCCCAAGAGCCGCTGCCCACTTGGGAGTTCAAGCGCGACCGCGCGACCCCGACCTCCGCCCCGACGCACCCGGCCTCCGGCCCGACGCACCCGGCCTCCGGCCCGACGCACCCGGCCTCCGCCCCGACGCACGCGGCGTCCGGCGCGACTTACCCGGCCACCGTCCCGACGCACCCGGCAGCCGACCTGACGGCCCGGGCAAAGGACTTGACGCATCCGGCAACCGACCCGGCGCACGACCCGGCACACCTCTCCCCCGACCCGTCACACCCGGCCCCCGACCCCCGCACGCCTCCCCCGGCCACGTCCGAGCGGCGGTCGGTGCAGGCGCGGCCGTCCCAACTGCCGCCCGCCATCGCGGACTTCACCGGCCGCGTCGGGTTCCTCGGTGAGGTGTCGGATCTGTTGCGGGAGGCTTCCGAGGGACGGTTCACCGGGGTGGCCGTGCTCACCGGGCTCGGCGGTGTCGGCAAGAGCGCGCTCGCCGTGCGGGCCGGCCACCGCATGCGCAGGTCCTTCCCCGACGGGCAGCTCTACGTCGATCTGCGCGGCGCGGACGCCGAGCCCGCCGACAGCGCGGACGTTCTGACCCAGCTCCTGCGCTCCCTCGGGGTCGCCGAGTCAGCCGTGCCCGACGAGGCCGGCCAGCGCGGCGCCCTGTACCGCTCGCTGCTGGCCGGCCGCCACGTCCTGATCCTGCTCGACAACGCCCACGACGCGGCCCAGGTGCGGCCCCTGCTGCCCGGCACCCCGGGCAGCGCGGTCCTGGTCACCAGCCGCACCCGGATCGTCGGTCTTCCCGGCGCCCGGCTCATCGACGTCGAGGCGATGAGCGAGCAGGACGCGCTCACCATGTTGGAAACCATCGTGGGCGCCGAGCGGGTGCGCGCCGAACCCGATGCGGCCCGCCGGCTCGTGGACTCCTGCGGCAGGCTGCCGCTGGCCGTGCGCATCGCCGCGGCCCGGCTCACCGCCCGCTCCGACTGGGCGGTGGCCGACCTGAGCGCGCGGCTGCACGACGAGCGTCACCGCCTGGACGAGCTGGAGGCCGACGGGCTCGGCGTCGACGCGGCCTTCCGGCTCAGCTACGAAGGGCTCGCCGGGCCGGCCGCGCGCGCCTTCCGCCTGGCCTCCGCCACCTCCGTGCCGGTCTTCGGCCGCGCGGCGGCGGCCGCCCTGCTCGACGTGGACGAGTACGCCGCCGAGGACGCCCTCGAAGCCCTCGTGGACGCCGGGCTCCTGGAGGCGTGCGGGGTGGACCGCTACCGCTTCCACGACCTGGTGCGGATCTTCGCCCGGCGCGTCCTGGACGATTCGCCCGACGCGGCCGAGCGCCCGGCCGCCCAGCGCAGGCTGCTCGACCACGTCCTGGCCACCGTCCGCAACACCGTGCGCTGTCTGCGCCCGCTCAGCAAGATCCCCGACCTCCTGTACGCCCCCGACGCGCCGGGCTACCGTCCGGCCGACGCCGAGGCCGCGCGGGCCTGGTTGCAGGACGCGCACCCGCTGATCAGGGACACCGCGGAGCAGGCGCTCGGCAAGGGGCCCTGGGCGGACCTGGGAGCCGAGGCGCTGCGCCCCGCCGTCGATCTGCTGACGGGCTGGGCCCACCTGGTGCTCGGCACCGCGCGCCGCCGCGAACTGCACGGCCCGGCCCGGCTCGCGCTGTCCGTCGCGCACTGCCACGGCGACTCCCGCTCGGAGGGCCGCGCGCTGCGGCTGATCGCCGCCGTGCCGCAGCAGAGCACCGACACCTACCGGCGCACCGAGCGCACCCTGCGCCAGGCGCTGCGGTGCGCGGCGCAGGCCGACGACCCGCTGACCGAGTCGGAGGCGGCGCACCAACTGGCCATGATCCTGGCCGCGATGGGACGCCCCGCCGACGCGCTGCCCTTGTTCGAGCAGGCGTACGCGCGCCATGTGGAGCTGGGCAGCAAGGGCGAGGCGGTGCGCGTCCTTGCCCACATCGTGCGCGCCCAGATGCTGCTCGGACACAAGGAGCGCGCCGAGACCAGCGCCGGTGAAGTACTGCGCGCCGCACGGGAGTTGGGGGACCGGGGTACGCTCGGACATGTGCTGTACCAGATCGGCTGCGCGTTGCTCGCGGGCGGGCGGCCGGTGCGGGCGGCGGCTCACCTGCGCGAGTCGCGCCAGCACCACCAGTGGGTGGGCGATCTGCGCTGGGAGGCGATGGCGTGGGCGCGGCTCGCGCACTGCGCGCTGGCGCGCGAGCGGCCGGGGGAGGCGGCGGCCTGTGCCACGCAGGCCCTGTCCATCGAGGGCGACCTCGGGGACCCGTTCTGCCGGGGACTCGCGCTCGCGGCCCGCGGGCGGGCGCTGCTCGCGCTCGGTGAGACGCCCGCGCTCTCCGCGCTGGCCTCGCTGCGGACCGCGCACCGGCTGCTCAGCGCCCGTGGCGCGGCGGAGGCCGACGAGCTGACATCGTTGTTGTGGACGGCGCCGGCGGAACCACGCCGCCCGGGATCTGCGTCGGAGCACCCGGTGGGCCAGGGCCGGGGCGGGGCCACGAGTGCAGCCAGGGCTGCCCTCTGACAGGGTCTTTTGGGCAGGGACGCGTCCGGCGCGCCCTCTAGCCTTCGTCCATGACCATGTGGACGTCTCTGGACCCGGCCGCTGTCGCCGTTGATCCCGGCGGGCGGACCACCGCACGGCTCCGGGTGCGCAATACCGGGGACACTGTCGAGGAGTACCGCCTCTCGATCGTCGGCACGCCCGCCGGCTGGGCCCGCGTGGAGCCCGACACCCTGCGCCTGTACCCGGGCAGCGAGGCCACCGCGGAGATCTCCTTCGCGCCGCCGCGCTCACCCGACGCCCTGGCGGGCCCGGCCGCGTACGGCATCCGGGTGGAGCCCCGTGAGCACCCCGACCTGCGGGATGTGCTCGAAGGGCAGGTCACGGTCGCGCCGTTCACCGAGATACGGGCCGAACTGCTGCCGCCGACCGTGGTGGGCCGCTTCGGCGCGCGGGCCTCGGTCGCCGTCGACAACCTCGGCAACACCGCGCTCACCGCGTCCTTGGTCCTGCGTGATGAGGCCAACCGGCTCACCTACGAGATGGCGCCCAACGCGGTCCAAGTGGGGCCCGGGCGGGCCGCGTTCGCGAAGCTGGCCATCCGGCCGCAGCGGGTGCGCTGGACCGGGGGCGCCGAGCAGCACCGCCTGATGGTGTCGGTGCGCCGCTCGGGCGACGACACCGGGGTGGACCTGGCGGGCGTCTTCGACCAGCGTCCGGTGCTGCCGCGCTGGCTGCTGGTGGCCGGCAGCGCGGCCGTCGCGGCGGCGGTCGCGTTCGTCGCGCTGTGGCTCGCCTTCCAGCCCAAGGTGAACACGGCGGCCGGTGAGGCGCAGGCGAGCGCCGCCGCGCAGCCGGTGCCGCAGGGCGCGGAGACACCGCTGCCGCCCGCGCCCTCCTCCGCCCCGCCGGCCGCGCCGCCCGGCGCTGTGCCGCCGGCCGGTGACGGCTCGGGCGGCGGCGCGGGCGCGCCGCCCGCCGCCGGTGGTGGTGGAGGCGGCGAGGAGTCCTCGCAGGTCGGGGGCGGCCCGCCGGTTCCGCCGCCCGCGCCGAAGCCGGCGCCCAAGGCGGCACCCAACGCGCCTGTCGGGCCGGTCTGGGACGTGGGGTACAAGCCGGACGACATCGTCACGTTCGCGCAGTACCGCCTGGCCACGCTCAAGAACGAGTGTGCCCTCAAGCCCGGCTGGACCGCCGCCGTCATCGACAAGGCCACCCAGGCCTCGCTCGCCTGCTACCAGAAGCACGTCATGGCGGACCAGAAGACCAGCCGCATGCTGACGGCCACCGACAAGAAGTACGGCACCCTCGGCCGGGCCACCCTGACCTCGATGTGGGCCCAGGGGCTCCGTCCCGAGGACGTGAAGAGCGGCACCAACAGCTACAAGGTCAGGATGCTCGCGGCGTCCCTGTGGTGGGCCAAGGAGTCGAAGATCTCCAACGCCGACCTCGACCGGGACCGCACCTTCGCCCTCCAGGGCATCGCCTACTTCCAGGCCCCCGACAAGGGCGGCGAGCCGATGAAGGCGGACGCCGGTCTCACCTCGGCGATCAAGGAGTACCAGCAGGCCGTCGGCCTCAAGCCGACCGGCGTCGCCGACAGCACCACCTTGAACTGGCTGATCGGCGGGGCCGTCGAGGAGCCCGGCAAGACCGGCCGTTAGCGCGGGCGTTAGCGGGCGTTAGGGCCCGCTGATCGCGGCCTGAGAGGCTGCTCGCACCCCAGACTCCCGGGCGGTTGTTCCCCCGCAGCCGCCCGGGGCCACACTCACCGGACCGCTCCCGCCGCCGGCCCCGCGACAGGCGGGGATGGCCGCTCGGGCAGCCAGTCCTGCCCCCGGAACTGCCCCTTCCGGCCCTGTACTTCACCCCCCGGCCCACTTGACTCACAGGGTGAGTATGTGGACTGCCCTGGAGCCCCCCGCCGCCACCGTCGCCCCCGGTGACAGCGTCGGCGTACGACTGCGGGTGCGCAACACCGGGGACACGGTCGAGGAGTACCGGCTCTCGCCGGTCGGCGACCCGGCCGGCTGGGCGAGCGTGGAGCCGGCGGTGCTGCGGCTCTACCCCGGTGCTGAAGGCACCGCCACCATCACCTTCGCGCCACCGCGCACATCGGACGCCGTGGCCGGGCCCTCCCCGTTCGGCATCCGGGTCGAGCCGCGCGAGCATCCGCAGAACGCCGATGTCGTCGAGGGCCGCCTCACCATCGGCCCCTACAGCGAGCTCCGCACCGAGCTGGTCCCGCGCACCGTCCGTGGCCGGCGCCGCGCCAAGGGCCGGGTGGCCGTCGACAACCTCGGCAACCAGCCGCTCACCGCGTCCTTCGCGACCCGCGACAACGGCGACGCCGTCACCGTCGAGACCAACCCCACCGCCGTCCAGGTCGACCCGGGCCGGGCCGGCTTCGCCGAGGTGCAGCTCACCGCGACCAACATCAGCTGGTTCGGCGGGAGGCGCCAGCATCCCTTCACGGTCTCGGTCCTGCGCTCGGGCGAGCCCGCGCCCACCGAGCTGCGCGGTACGTATGTGCAGCCCTCGGTGTTCCCGGCGTGGTTCCTCGCGGTCGGCTCGGTCCTGGTGGCGCTCGCCGTGGCGTTCGTGGTGTTCTGGTTCCAGCACGACATCGGCGTCAAGAGCCAGGCCTCCGAGCAGGCGGCGGCCAAGGAGGAACCGCTTCCGCAGGGTTCCAAGAGCCCGCTGCCCTCCGCCCCGCCGCCCCCCTCCGAGCAGCCGAAGGCGCCCTCCGCGCCGCCCTCGCAGGCGCCCCCGCCCGCCGCCGAGAAGCCGAAGCCGAAGGATCCCCCCGCGGGCGGCAAGCCGGCGGGTGACAGTGGTCCGAAGAAGCCGCAGTACGACTCGACGAAGCTGGTGCGCATCCAGTCCGGGCTCGGTCACTACCTGACCACGGCCCAGGACCAGAAGGCGGAGGGGCGTTACGTCTACACCGCGAACGAGATCCGCAACCAGCCCAACTGGGACCAGTACTGGTACGTCCGTACGCTGCCGAACGACGAGTACGCCTTCACGGCGTCGACCGAGGACTGGGCTGTCGCCGACAACACGCGTGAGGGCAACCAGATCCAGCTGTGGGGCGCGTCGGGTGGCAAACCGAGCCTGACGACCGGGCAGATGACCAGCAACCAGAAGTGGGCGATCGAGCCGATCGAGGGTGCGGACGGGTTCGTGCGGATCATCAGCAAGGACGGGGGCTGGTGCATGTCCGACCTGTTCCCCAACGACCCGGGCCACCTCCAGGTCTCCGAGGTCCGCCCCTGCGGCGCCCTCCCCACGGACCAGCAGCGCTGGCGAGTAGTCCAATAACCCCGCCCCCGGGCACCCGGGACCCCTGGGGCTCCGCCCCAGACCCCGTTCGCGCTGAACGCGCTCGTCCTCAATCTCCCCCAAGGCCTTAAGGGCCAGGGGGGACCCCCATGACGGGCTGAGGGTGCCGCTGCGGGCCAGCACGGACCCCGCCAGGGGCGCGGGGAACTGCGCGAGAAGCGCCCACGGCCCGCACGTGACCACGAGGCATTTAAGGGGCGCGGGGAACTGCGCGACCAGCCACGCGCGGTCCGCAGCCGGGGCTCCTGGGGCTCCGCCCCGGACCCCGTTCGGCCTGAACGGCCTCGTCTTCAATCGCCGGACCGGCTGAAGTTGCCGCTGCAGGCCAGCACAGACCCCACCAGGGGCGCGAGGAACTGCGCGAGAAGCGCCCACGGCCCGCACGCGACCACGAGGCATTTAAGGGGCGCGGGGAACTGCGCGACCAGCCACGCCGCAGCCGGGGCCCCTGGGGCTCCGCCCCGGACCCCGTTCGGCCTGAACGGCCTCGTCCTCAATCGCCGGACGGGCTGAGGGTGCCGCTGCGGGCCAGCACGGACCCCGCCAGGGGCGCGGGGAACTGCGCGAGAAGCGCCCACGGCCCGCACGTGACCACGAGGCAGTTAAGGGGCGCGGGGAACTGCGCGACCAGCCACGCGCGGTCCGCAGCCGGGGCCCCCGGGGCTCCGCCCCGGACCCCGTTCGGCCTGAACGGCCTCGTCTTCAATCGCCGGACCGGCTGAAGTTGCCGCTGCGGGCCAGCACAGACCCCACCAGGGGCGCGGGGAACTGCGCGAGAAGCGCCCACGGCCCGCACGTGACCACGAGGCATTTAAGGGGCGCGGGGAACTGCGCAAAACCACGCACGGCCCGCACTCCGAAGGTATCCGGCGTGCGGGCCGGCCCGGGTTGTCAGGGGCGCCAGGACGCGCCGGTGCCCGGGACCAGGCGGCCGGATTTGACGTACTCGCGCCGCGCACCAACCCGTACGTCCTCCGCCGACACCGCCGCCCCCCGCCCCGCCGCCAGATACCCCGCCGTCACCGCCGCGGAGCGAATCGCCCCGCCCGCCAGCTCGAACTCCTTCGCGCACGCGTCGAGTTCCGCGGCGAGCCCCGGCTCCTGCGGCACCCCCGCGAGGCAACTGCGCCACAGCAGCGCCCGCAGCTCCACGTCCGGGAACGGGAAGTCCACGACCAGGTCGAGCCGCCGCGTGAAGGCCTCGTCGATGTTGGCCCGCAGGTTCGTCGTCAGGACCGCGATGCCGTCGAACGCCTCAAGGCGTTGGAGCAGATACGCGCTCTCCAGGTTCGCGTACCGGTCGTGCGAGCTCTTCACCTCCGACCGCTTGCCGAACACCGCGTCGGCCTCGTCGAAGAGCAGCACGGAGTCGGTCCGGTCCGCCTCGGCGAAGATCTTCTCCAGGTTCTTCTCGGTCTCGCCGACGTACTTGTCGACCACTGACGACAGGTCCACCACATACAGATCGAGCCCGAGCTCCCCCGCGACGACCTCCGCCGCCAGGGTCTTGCCCGTACCGGAGTCCCCCGCGAACAGCGCGACCACCCCGCGCCCGCGCCCGCCGCCGGTCCGAAGGCGCCACTCGCCGAGCACCCGGTCCCGGTGCCGGGCCCGCCCGGCCAGCTCCCGCAGCATCCCGAGCGGTTCGTCCGGCAGCACCAGGTCACCGAACCCGACGGCCGGACGGACCCGGCGCGCGTGCCGGTCGAGCAGCGGCGCCGACAGCAGCCGGGCGCTGTGCTGCACATGGCCGAGGCCCACCGGGACGCCCTCGAACCCGGCGAGGGCCAGCGCACCCCGCGCGGCCCGGCGCACCTGGCCCGCGCCCAGCCGGTAAGGGCCGACGGCCTCGGCCAAGTCGCCCTCGTAGGAGGGAAGTTCCTCGTTCCACGCGGTCAGCGCGTCCGTCTCGACGGAGGTGTCCTCAAGGGCCAGGAGCGCGGCGCCCGGCGCCCACGTGGGGTCGTAGGGCGAGGTCCCGGCGAACACCACGGTCACGTCCGCCGCCGCGAGCTCACGGATCAGCGGCCCGGGCTGCTCGTCCGGCAGCTCCACGACGACCGCCGTACCGGCGCCGCGCAGCCGCGCCTCGCGCAGCAGGGCGCGCGCCGCCGCGTGGTCGGTGTGCTCGGGCCGGTGGCGCAGTACGGCGCGGCCCGCGCCGCGCAGGGCGATGGTCACCGCGTCCGCGCCGCTGCCCGCCCTGCGCTCGCGCAGATGGACCGCGACGGGCCCGGGCGAGAGCGCGATCCGCGCCGCGACCCCGTCGAGGGGTGCCTCCCCGCCGGGCGCCAGGAACTCGACGTCTGCGCCGCCCAGCTGGCCGTCCAAGGTGTCGTCTCCCAGGAGGTGGGCGACCACGCGCTCCGGGACGCGCAGCGCCCGGCCCGGCAGCGGCCGCTCCTCGTCCTCGATGACCACAAGCCCCTTGGCGACCAGCGGCGCGGTGGGATGGAACCGGGCCCGCCCCTCGGGGTCGTACGGTCCGGTCCCGGCGAGTTCCAGGGCGAGGGCGACCGAGGCCCTGCGGCGGCCGACGTCGTCGTTGAGGTAGCCGTACAGCGCCTCGAAGCGGCGGTCCACGTCGGGCGCGAGCGCCGCAAGGAGCACCATCGCGTCGAGCGGCCCGAGCCCGAAGTCCCGGGCGAGCGCGGCGAGACGGTCCTCGGACCCTGCCCCGAACCCGGCGTCCGGGTGTGCCGGTCCGCCGCCCGGTACGGACGCCTCGCCCTCAGCTCCCAGTTCGGGTCCGCGCGCGAGACGGGCAGCCGTCTCCGCCGAGACGTACAGGCCGCGCAGGGGGTCCTGGGCCGTCGGGTCGTCGGCGGAGCGGGCTTCGACGAGCGCCGCGACCGTGGCGCGCAGCGCTTCGACGCGCGACAGCAACGCGCGGGCGGATCCGTTCACTTGGCGCCGCCCTCTCGGTTGGTGCGCATCATGCGCGGCTTGGCGTCGCCCGGCACGCCGTCCCGGCCGCGTACGGTGATCACGCCCTCGGTGACCGGCGGCGCGACGTCGTAGACCGGGGTGACCGGGAACGGCGTCGTGATGACCACGTCGAGCGACGGCTTCAGCTCGCCGCCGAGCGCCGACCAGATGTCGGCCAGCGAACGCGACTCGGCCGGCGGCACCGCGACGGTGAGCGGAATGCTCACGGTGTACGCCTCAAGGGCCGGCGGCACATACTCCTCGGGCAGCATCTCGTGCGGCAGCAGGCACGCCAACGCGCCGGACAGCAGGCGGTGTTCGTCCTCGGGACGGCTGGTCCACGCCGTGAGGAGGTAGGAGAGCCGGTACCAACGGGGCGGCTGGCGCCTGCGCAGGACGACGCCGTTGGCGTCGCGCTCCGCGTAGGAGCCGCGCTCGCGGCGGGCCACGTCCTCACGGATGTCGTACAGATAGGCGTTGAGGGTGGGCGTGTTGCGCCGGGCCGCCCAGTCGCGGGTGGGCGCCTCGAAGACGACGTCCCCCGTTCCCTCGGGCAGCGCCCCGCCGCGCAGGATGCGCCGCAGCGCCTCGTCGATTTCGTGGATCATGGAGCCAATTTCCCAAATCAGTGGGCGTCGCGGGTCGGGCGGGGTGGCGCCGGGCCACCGGGATGCTAGATGTAGCCCTCGCGCAGCGCGTAGGCCACGGCGTGCGCGCGGTTGGTGAGCTGGAGACGGGTCATCAGGGCGTGCAGGATGTTCTTGACGGTGCGCTCCGAGTACGCCAGCTTCTCGGAGATCTGCCGGGTGTCGAGTCCTTCGGCGACGAGCCGCAGCACGTCGACCTCGCGCGGCGCCATCCCGAACAGCGGCGCGGCCGATGAGGATCCGGCGGACGCGGACGTGGTCTCCGAGCGGCGCAGCCGCCCGACCTGGACGAGCAGCCGGCTGATGAGGTCCGGCGGCAGCTCGCCCTCGCCGCGCGCCGCGCTGTGCACGGCCTTCAACAGGCGTTGCTCGGTGGCCTGGTGACGCCACAGGATCGCCCGCACGCCGTACTCGACCACCGTCAGGAGATCGGGTTCGCGCAGTTCGCGGGCGATGAGCACCACGCGCTGCTCGCCGCCGCGCACGACCCGGCGCAGTTCCGCGCTCGCCGAATCGTCGACCTGGTCGACGAGCATGACGGCGACCGTGGGCTCCGAGGGGCGCCCGTCGCTCTCGCGGGGGTCACGGTTCTCCCGCAGGACCTCGACCGTGGGCTGGTGCTGGAGATGGCTGATGACTCCGGCCCGGCTCAGCGGATCGGAGGCGTGAACGGTCACCGTGACGCGATTCGCGAGCAATGGCATAGTCAGTCCTTTTCCTTCCCGTGCGTACCGACGCCTACAGCATGGCGGGGCCCGATCAACAGCGAATCAACAGCCGTTGAATGGGCCACGGATCCAGTCACAAAGCCACGAAAGCCGTCAGAAAAGGCGGCCCGGGCCGGCGCGGACAGCCCGGCCGGCGTGGGCAGTCCGGTCGGCGCGGACGGCCCGGTCGGCGTGGGCAGCCTGGGTGGCCGGGACCGGCGGGACCGCCCGGAGCGCCGGGGTGGCCGGGGCCCCCGGGGTGGCCGGGACCGCCGGGGTAGCCAGGAGTGCCGGGGCGGCTCGGGTCGCGTGGACAGTCCGGGTCGCCGGGCGGCCCGGGCACTCGGGACCCTGGCAGCCGGGGTGCTTCGGAGGGCTGGGGCCGCGCGTGAGGAGCACCGGGGTGGCCGGGACCGCCGGGATGGTCGGGACCGCCGGGGTGGCCGGGACTGCCGGGGCGGCTCGGGTCGCGTGGACAGTCCGGGTCGCCGGGCGGCCCGGGCAGTCGGGACGGTCCCGGCAGCCGGGGTGCTGCGCAGGGCCCGAGCCCCGCTCGGCCTACTCGCGCACTCGGCTACTCGGGCTTTTCCTCGAGGCGCGGGAAGAGCACCGCCCCCTTCGTGACCTTCGCGCCGGCCGGCAGCGCGCCCCAACCGCCCGCCTCCTGGACCCGCTGATCGACGAGCGCGCCCAGCGCGGCCTCGGCGCCGAGCGAATCCCACAGCCTCCCCGAGGTCTCGGGCATCACCGGGTTCAGCAGCACCGCCACGCCGCGCAGCGCCTCCGCGGCGGTGTACAGGATGGTCGCGAGCCGCGCACGCCCCTCGGGCGACTCGTCCTTGGCGACCTTCCACGGCTCCTGCTCCGTGAGATAGCCGTTGACCTGCTTCACGAAGTCGAAGACCGCCAGGATGCCGCCCTGGAAGTCGAGTTCGTCGCCGATGCGGCGGTCGGCCTCCGCCGCCGCCTTCGCCAGCCCCTCCTTGACGGCCTGCTCGGCGTCCCCGTCGGCGGCCGGCGCGGGCAGCTCACCGCCGAAGTACTTGCCGACCATCGCCGCCACGCGCGACGCCAAGTTGCCGTAGTCGTTGGCGAGTTCGGAGGTGTAGCGGGCGGTGAAGTCCTCCCAGGAGAAGGAGCCGTCCTGGCCGAAGGCGATCGCCCGCAGGAAGTACCAGCGGTAGGCGTCCACACCGAAGTGCGAGGTTAAATCCTGCGGCTTGATGCCCGTCAGATTGGACTTCGACATCTTCTCGCCGCCGACCATCAGCCAGCCGTTGGCGGCCACCCGGCCCGGCACCGGCAGCCCGTTGGCCATCAGCATCGCGGGCCAGATGATCGCGTGGAAACGCAGGATGTCCTTGCCGACGAGGTGCACGTCGGCCGGGAAGATCTCCTCGAAGCGGGCGTCGTCGGCCCCGTACCCGACGGCCGTCGCGTAGTTGAGGAGCGCGTCCACCCACACGTAGATCACGTGCTGGGGATCCCACGGCACCGGCACGCCCCAGTCGAACGTGGACCGTGAGATCGACAGGTCCTGAAGGCCCTGCCGCACGAAGTTCAGCACCTCGTTGCGGGCCGACTCCGGCTGGATGAAGCCCGGGTTCGCCTCGTAGAACTCCAGGAGCATCGGACCGTACGCGCTCAGCTTGAAGAAGTAGTTCTCCTCCTTCAGGAGCTCCACCGGCTTCTTGTGGATGGCGCACAGCTGGGCGCCGCCCTCGCCCTCGATCAGGTCGCCGGGCAGCTTGTACTCCTCGCAGCCCACGCAGTACGGGCCTTCGTAGCCGCCCTTGTAGATCTCGCCCTTGTCGTACAGGTCCTGGACGAACTCCTGCACCCGGTCGGTGTGCCGCCGCTGGGTGGTGCGGATGAAATCGTCGTGGGCGATGTTCAGGTGCTCCCACAAGGGCTGCCACGCCTCGCCGACGAGCTTGTCGCACCACTCCTGGGGGGTGACGCCGTTCGCCTCGGCCGTCCGCATGATCTTCTGACCGTGCTCGTCCGTGCCCGTCAGGAACCACACCTTCTCGCCGCGCTGGCGGTGCCAGCGGGTGAGCACGTCACCGGCGACGGTGGTGTAGGCGTGACCCAGATGAGGGGCGTCGTTGACGTAGTAAATGGGCGTAGAAACGTAGTACGTCGGCGAAGGCATGCACGGAATCCTAGCCGCCGGGCCCGGACGGGCCGCCCGGGATGTCCGGATGGCGGACCGCCTGCGCGCGTGCCGTCGCAGGCGCCGTCGCCCCGGCGGTACGGTCACCGCCGGGCCCGGCGCCAAAGGCGGGGCGGCCGTGACCGCACCGCCACCGGAGGGCGCCGGGGCCGGCCAGGACTTGTCCGGTCGATCATGTGACTACTCCGCCCTCCGGTCGTTCAGCACGCGGCCGGCGCCCGCACCGACCCGCCGCCCGCCCCCGCCTCAAAGGGGGCCAAAATTCCAGAACACCAGGGCGAAACCGCGTGGCAGAGCCTGCACGCCCGCCTGGTGGATGTGGTGCGGGAGGCAAGGGCCTGGGCCGCTCGCGCGGCGGGTTCACCAGCAAACTCCACGGGTCACGTGGCGGACGGCCGCCGGGCTTCGACGAAGAGCGGTACAAGAAACGCAACACCGTCGAGCGGGCCATCAACCGGCTCGAGCAGCACCGGGCCGTGGCCACCCGGCACGACAAGCGCCGCTACGTCTACCTCGGCACTACAACCGCGGCAGCCCTCGCCATCTGGCTCCGAACATGACCGGACGACTGAGGTGGCTCCGGGTTTCACGGGAGGGTGAAGCGCCAGTTGTTGCTGGCGTGATGCTGGCCCGGGGGGTATTCGTGCTCCGCTTCCCCGACGAGGGTGAAGCCCACCGCGCGGCAGACCGCGTTCGAGGCCGTGTTTGTCACACGGGGAAAGGCGTGAACCGCCGGGCGGCGGTGCACCGCGGGGAGGGCGGCCAGGTGGGCAAGGAGGGCTCGGACGGAGGCCGTCGCCCAACCTTGGCGCTGGTACTCGGGGAGGACGCCCCAGCCCACTTCGAAGATCGGCTCTCCCTCGTGCTCCTTCGGTGCGAAGGAGACCGTGCCCACGGTGTCCCCCGTCGGGGATTCCACGCGGAACACCCGGCCCTCGTGTGCAGCGTTCGCGCTCATGGCTGTCCAGCGGCGGTGGCGGCCCAGGAGGGCGGTATCAGGTTCGGGGCCGCCGAGATGGGTCGTCATCTCCGAGGTATTGCGCCGCCGGAGCAGCCAAAGGTCGTTGTCCGCCCAAGGGTGGAGACGCACCCATCTCGTCGTGTGCATGTGGTGAGGAAACAGGCTGGGGTCAGCGACGCGCACCGGATTTTTCGACATAGGGGGCAAGCGTTGGGCCGGAATGAACTTTTTAGTCGGCGTCGCTCGCGTCGAACTCAACTTATCGAGCGGGCGCGCGGTCATCACATGATCGATCGGACAGTCCTAGGCGGTGTCCGACGAGTGATGGCGTGTAGGCAGCGGCCGGCTGCTGGGGCGACTCTGCCCTGCTTGGCTCGATGGCCCGACATCCGATTAGCCGTTCATGACCCCAGCGACCTGCGGGGCCCTCGGTCTTGATCGGAGCTAGCGGCTCCCAAGCACGTAAGAGGTAGTCCCCGCAGGGGGCTTGGACCACGATCATCATCGGCGATCAAGTGATCGGCCTCGATGCCGACGGCGAGCGCCGGCACACGTCAGTCTTCTTTGAGGGCTCAAGGCCCGGTCAATGGAGGACGTCGTGCTGACGCCGGCGATCGGCACCGAGGAGGTGCTTCAGCGAGCTCAGCTCTCGCCCATTAGATCAACGGCCGCAAGCGCCACCTCGTGGTCGACACCAAGGGCTTGCCCCTGTTCGTCATGGTCACCCCGGCCGACATGACAGACCGCGACACCGCGAAGGAAGTCCTGTTCCGGCTGCGGCTGATGCACCCCGAGAGCACGATCGCCTGGGCCGGCTCCGGCTATGCCGGACAGCTTACTGATCGGAATGGCGGGGCTGGCCGGCCCCGCCACCCTCGCTCCCCTGCGGCAGGACTTGCGGCTCACTTTCCCACGTCCGCCGGGCTCCGCACTGGAGATCCGGTCACCCCAGGAGATCCGCGAACCGGACCCAGCTGCCCCTGTTCCCATCCTGACCTGCGAAGAATCCGACCGGAGGTCCAGACACAGGCGCTGATCAGTACACCTAGACCATTGCAGTCAGAACGCCTCCGTCGGCTCGGACCGCGGCTCCGTTGGTGGCTGCCGACAGCGGGCTGGCCAGGTAGAGCGCGAGCTGTGCGATCTCGGACGGTTCGATGAAGCGTTGCAGGAGTGTGGTCCGGTTGGCGCCGATGATCGCGGCCTTCATGTCGTCGGCCGGTACGTTTCGGGCCTGGGCGATGCCGGCGACGGTGCGGGCGACGCCGTCTGAGTAGGTGGGTCCGCCGAGGATCGTGTTGACGGTGACCTCGGTTCCGCGCGTGAGCTTGGAGAGGCCGTTGCCGAGGGCGATCATCGCCGCCTTCGTCACTCCGTAGTGCACCATGTCGGCGGGGATGTTCACGCCCGATTCGCTGCTGATGAAGAGGATGCGGCCCCAGTTCCTGTCGAGCATGCCTGACAAGACCTGGCGGGAGAGCCGGACGCCGCTCATGACGTTGACGTCGAAGTAGCGCTGCCACTCGTCGTCGGAGACATCCTCGAAGCGGTCGAGGCCGAAGAGACCGACATTGTTGACGAGGATGTCGAGATCGCCCAGTGATCCCAGCAGATCCCGGACCTGAGCGGCATCGCTGAAGTCGGCGACCCGTCCGGAGATTTCCGCATCCGGCAGCTCGGCGCGGAGCCGCCGCAGGGCGTCCTGGACGCCGGTCTCGCTGCGCCCGTTGATGATCACCGTGGCGCCCTCGCCGAGCAGTGCACGCGCGACGGCGAAGCCGATGCCTTGTGTCGAACCGCTGACGAAGGCGGTCTTGTCTTTCAGTCGCAGATCCATGGCTCTTCTCGTTCCTGTGGTGCCGTTCTGGGCGCTTTTACTTTCCTGAGCAAGTGAAACTAGAACGAGATGACTTTCCTGGTCAAGTCATCAGGGGTAGGCTGGTGCCATGTCACGACTCAGCAGCGACGACCTCGAAACCTGGTCAGCCCTGGCCACCGTCCTGGAATGGCTACCGACTGCCCTCGACGCGCAGTTGCAGCGGGACGCCGCGCTGACGCACTTCGAATACGGCGTGATGTTCGCGCTCGCCCATGCCGAAGACCGCACCCTGCGGATGAGCACCCTGGCCGGCTACTCCAATAGCTCCTTGTCCCGCCTCTCGCGTGCGGTGGGCCGCCTGGAGACGAAGGACTGGATACGCCGGGCGCCTGACCCGACCGACGGTCGCTTCACTCTCGCCATCCTCACCGACGCCGGCGAGCGGAAAGTTGAGCAGGCCACCCCCGGACACGAGGCCACCGTCAACCGGTTGGTCTTCGATTCCCTGACCACAGCCCAGACACGGCAACTGCGCGACATCAGCCGGCGCATCACCACGGCCATCCGCACCCAAGACGGCTGGACGCTGCCCCCCAAGGCAACGCCGTAAGCGGGCCCTCGTCCCGATCGCGGGCCAGGAGCGGAGCGAGGGCCCCGTGATCATCGGGTTGAGTCGACCGAGTAGGAGACGGACCTGCTGCTCCTTGTGGCGATCCAGTCCCTGCACCACGCTCCCGGGTCGACGCGTTCCGCACAACGCCACAACCACCGGGTTCCAGCCCTACAGACCACCGAAGTGGAGAAGTCGAAGGCCTACGCACGCATAGTTGCCCCACTGGACCGCCTGGCGCCCCTGAGACCATGCCGAGCGACCGTCAACCCCCTGTTCGAATCCTGACCTGCGAAGAATTCCGCCGGAGGATGGGGACGGCTTCGCGCCCCGGATTACGCGTCGGACGACTCGTCTCGCCAGTGCTACGGGGCTTGGTTCCTTGCTTGTGGTGCGCGGGTCTGGTGTAGGACTCGCCAGTGGCGAGGGCGCGTCCGACGTCGTAGCGGGTGGCAGGTTGTCGGTTCTTCGAGCCGAGCGGGCGGCCAGGGGGCCGGGCCCTGTGGGTTTCGGTGCAGCGACTGGCGTGCCCGTCTTCGCCCACAGGTTCCTGAACCCCCGCCTCACTCGAGTCGGGGTGAGTCTGTTCGGTTCCGCAGGCCGCTCCCACGGCCGTCGGAGGTCCCTCGCGAGCGGGCGAGCGAGCGAGGCGGAGCTGAGCGTGTGCGGCCAGGACGCGCCAGGTCCAGCGGTCGGCCACGCCGGAGTCCCGGAGCTTGGGGCGGGTCCCTCCGAGGGTCTGCTTGAGCAGCCGAAATGTGTGCTCCACGTCGAATCTTCGCAGGAACGCCTGCCAGCACCGGTCAACGTCGTCCATGGCGCCACCGGTGCCCGACCACCACAGCCAGACAGGCTTGTTCACCCCGCCACTGGGCAGTTTCGCGACCCTCAGCAGTCACGGTGACCGCGGTGGCCTCGCCGCATGTGGCCGAGTCACCGAAGACGAACCCGCCGCCGTGCTTGGGCGGGCGACCACCTTGCGGCGGGCAGATCCACGGGCCGGGGACAGGCTTGCGCATGACCCGCTCCGAACGGAGCCGGCCCAGCACATCGACGGGGAGATCACTCAGGAGGAAGAGGATTCCGTTGATCACTCTGCGGTGGCTCTTCCAACGTCCGCCTCGTCCAACGTTCTTCGTCAGGTGCGGCTCCAGCCGAACCCGCTCCTCATCCGAGAGGTCACCCCACCCCATACTGATCGGAACGATCCCCCCGTTGATCAGTCACCGGACCTGTCGGACAGGCCAGGCCCTAGGGGCGGTAGGAACCGAGCAGACCCCGGTAGACCTCGGCGTCGCTGAGCTCGCGCGGCGCGGGACCGGCGTGGAAGAACCCGACGTGGGCGTGCTCGTCCTGGGCCGTGCGCAGGAAGTCGAACGCCTTGGAGTCCTGCTCGCCGAACGCCACGAACTGCCAGTACAGCGGCTTGTCCGCGACATCGGCGAGCGCCTGGCGCGCGGGCAGCTTGGCGTCCGGGGCGCCGTCGGTCTGGAACACCACGAGCACCGGCCCCTCGTGCCCCGCCTTCTCGACGTGCTCGACGACCTCCTCGACCGCCCGGTGGTAACTGGTGCGGCCCAGGCGCCCGAGCCCGGCGTGCGTCTCGTCGACGACGCCCTCGTACGCGTCCAGGGTGACGTCCACCGAACCGTCGATGTCGGTCGAGAAGAACACGGTGTGCACGGTGGCGTCCTCGTCGAGGTGCGCCGCGAGCGCGAGCACCTGCTCGGCCAGGTTCTGCGCGCTGCCGTCCTTGTAGTACGGGCGCATCGACCCCGACCGGTCGAGCACGAGGTACACCTTGGCGCGGGTCCCGCCGAGCCCCGCCTTCTTCAGCGCGGCCCCGGCCGCCTTGTACGCCCCCGCGAGCCCGGCCGCCCGAGACTTGACCCGAGCGGCGGAAACGGCGGACCTGGCCACCTTGCCCGCTCCCGGCTCGGGTTCGGCTTCGTCGTCCTGCGCGGGCGCGGCGACGGGCTCGGCTTCGGCCCGTACGGGCTCGGGCTCGACGGCTGCGGGTTCCTCGGCCTGTACGGGCTCGGGCTCGACGGCTGCGGGTTCCTCGGCCTGTACGGGCTCGGGCTCGGCCACCCGCTCGGGCTCGGCCACCGTCTCCGGCTCGGCCACCCGCTCCGGTTCAGGCTCCTTCTCCGACTCCGTCTCCGGCTCCGGCTCCGGCTGCGCCTCGGTCCGGGGCTGGGGCACCTCGGCGGCGGCGGGCTCGGGCTTCGGCTCCGGCTCAGCGGCGTCCGCGACCGGGGTGTCCGCGACCGGGGTGCCGACGACCGGGGTGTCCGATGCCGGGGTGCCGGCGACCGGGGTGTCCGATGCCGGGGTGTCCGAGGCCTGGGCGGGCGGGCGCGGGCCGTCGAACGCGGCGGCCACCAGGGCCTGCGCCGGGGTCAGGTCGGCATCCCGGGCCGGGGCCGGAACCGAGGTCGTCCCGGACGTCTCGGTCTCCAGGGTGCGTTCCGTCTGCGACGGTACGGAGGCCGACGACAGCGCCTCGGCACCTTCCGTCTGCGACGGCACGGCAGCAGGCGACGCCACTTCGGCCGCCTCGGCCCCTTCGGTCTCGGACGGCACGGCAGCCGGCGCGGCCTCGGCCCGTTCCGTCTGGGACGGTACGGAAGCCGCCGTCGCTTCGGCACGCTCCGTGCGATCGCGTCCGAACACTTTGCGCAGCAAGCTCCGAATGCCCATGGGCGAGGCCTTTCGCATGAGTTGGGTGCGATACGTACCGCACTGTGCCACGGGTCCGGGGTCTGATCCCTGGCCAGCGCGGACACGTAAGGTTAGCGACCCCGCCGGGGGTTTCCCGGAAAGGGGCCGGGGCAAGTCCGGGTACCCTCAGCCCGCGCTTTGATCGCGCCGCGCGGAATCCGCTGGGCGGGATCGCCGGTGTACACCCAGGGCACCGGGGCGATCCACTCGCCGAGCACACCGATGAGGGCGGCGCCCTCACGGGTGCGCGCGGCGCAACGGGCGCCGTGGGCAAGGCAGTTGAGCTCGGCCGCCCCTCGGCGCGTACCGGCCCCGGCGGGCGCGGCCCCCGGCTTCGCCGGGCTGGGCGCACAACCGTGCGGTGACTCCGCTCGTCTTCCACGTGACGGAGCGCCCCGCCCCGCCACCCGGGACAGGAGGAGCGGCCAACCGTGGAGTCGACGCACCAGGCGGATCACAGCGGGCCGGCCCACGTGCTCGAACGCTTTCTTCTGGCCGCCCCCGAACAGTGGCCGGTGCTCGCGCCTCGTCTGGTGGCGGGGGTGGGGGAGGAGCGTCTGCACGGCGTCCTGACGGCGACGCGCGAACGCGTCGGCGGCTTCACCTCGGTCACCGAGGGGCCCGAGGGGCTGGTGATAGCGGGGCCGCGCGGCCGGGTCCTCGCGTTCGCGCGGGCGGACGCCGAGGGCGAACTCGTGGGCCTCCTCATCGCCCCCGGCCTCCACCGGCCCGCGCGCCGCCGCGTTCTGCTGCCCGCGCGCGTGCGGAGCGCCGTGCTCCGTACGGTGCTGTGCGCGACGCTGGCCCTGCGCGTGGCGGCGTGCTGGCGGGCCCCCACGATGGTGGCCTGGTGCACGGCCGTGTCGGTGATCGGCATCGGCGCTCTGCTCCTGACCGGCTTCTTCGCCCCGGCCCGGCTGCCGCGCTGGGTGCGCAGGACGGCCTGGGCGGCCCTGGCCGTGACGCTCGCGTCCTTCTGGCGCCTGCCCCGGCTGCCGGTCGGCAGGCCCGACCCGTACTTCGTGGCCGGGCTCGTCCTGTTCGCGGGGTGCGCGGGATACCTGGTGTGGGCGCGCCGTTACGACTGGGGCGCGCCGGTGTCCGCGCCGCTGGAGTTCCCGCTGCGTGACGGGGCGTGGCTCATCGTCCATGGCGGCGGGCCCGGCCTCAACCACCACGCGTCCCACCCGGAACAGCGCGGGGCGCTCGACATCATCGGCGTCACGGCGCGGGGGTCGCGCCGTGGGGACGGCGCGGGGCTCGACTCGTACGCGATCTACGGCGCGACGCTGTACGCCCCCTGCGACGGGGTCGTGGTGTCCGCCGTCGACGGCCTCGACGACCAGATTCCCGGCACGATCCGCTACGCGCCGCCGTACGGCAACCACGTGTCCCTCGACACGGGCCACGAGATCGTCACGATGGCGCATCTGCGGCCGGGGAGTGTGGCGGTGTCGGTGGGCGAGCGGGTGCGGGCGGGGCGGGTGATCGGGGCGGTCGGGAACTCGGGCAACTCCACGGAGCCGCATCTGCATGTGCAGGCGGTGCGGGAGGGGGTGGGCCTGGACCTCCGCTTCCGAGGCGTCCCCGGCCCCCTGTACCGCGGCCGCACCGTCCCCACGTAAACCCCGGCCGCGGGCCGTGGATGCCCGCTCGCGCAGTTCCCCGCGCCCCTGAGTGCGTCGTGCCCACGTGGGGCGGAGCCCCAGGGAGCCCGGCTGCGGACCGTGGGTGGCCGGGCGCGCAGTTCCCCGCGCCCCTGACAGGGCTCATGCTGGCCCGCACCGGCATACCCAGCCCGTCATGGGGGCCCCTGACTCACAAGGCCTTGGGGGAGTTTGAGGACGAGGCCCTTCCGGCGCGGACGGGGTCTGGGGCGGAGCCCCAGGGACTCCGGCTGCGGACCGTGGGTGGCCGGGGGCGCAGTTCCCCGCGCCCCTAAGCAGGTCGTGCTGGCCCGCACCGGCAACCTCAGCCTGTCATGGGGTCCCCTGGCCCTCAAGGCCTTGGGGGAGTTCGAGGACGAGCGCCCCTCAGGCGCGACACGGGCCCGGGGGCGGAGCCCCAGGGGGTTCGGCTGCGGGCCGTGGGCGCTCCTCGCGCGGTTCCCCGCGCCCCGGCGGGGTTGGCGCTGGCCCGCGTCCGGGACTCCGGCGCGCGGCGTGGTCATCCCTTCGCGCCGCGTGGCAACCCACGTTGGGTCAGCCACGCCCGGTACAGGGGCGAGGCCGACGCCGCCTCCCAGTACGCCGCCTCCAGATCCGCCCCGACCCCCGCCAGCTCACCCCCGTACGCCCCTTCCCGTACCGCCACCACCAGCCGCACCCCCAGCGGATCCCCCCGCAGCGGCCGGATGGCGAAGTCCGCGCGCGGTCGTGACGTCGGCTGGCACAGGGTCACCACCTCGCCCGTGGCGACCAGACCCGCGGCGGTGAGGTAATCCCCGCGCAGGACACGGGGATTGAGCCCCGCCGCGTGCAGGACGCGCCGCAACCCCTCCCACTCGCCCTCCACGCTGGGGTCGACCATCCACTGGTCGTCGGCGAGGTCGGCCAGGTCCACGACGGGGTGACGCGCCGCGGGATGGTCGGCGGCCAGGCACACGAACTGCGGCTCGCGCTCCAGCAGCGTCCGCAGATCGAGCCCCGGCGGCACCCGCAGCGGACAGCCCTCCACCTCGTGCACGAACGCCACGTCCAGCTCACCCGCCGCCACCTGCCGCAGCAGCGCGGTGGCCGAAACCGCCACCTGGAGCTCGGTCTCCGTACCCGGCAGCCGCTCCCGCAACCGCCGCAGCCACCCGGGTATGGCCCGGCTCGCGGTGGACCCGATCCGCAGCCGCCCCGCCCCGCCGGCCCGGGCGGCCGCGGCCCGCGTCTCGGTGACGAGGGCGGTGAGCGCGGCCAGCAGCGGCCGGGCCCGGCCGACCACGCCGAGGCCCAGCACCGTGGGCACACAGCCGGTCCGCTCACGCGAGAACAGGCGCCCGCCCAACGTCCGCTCGATGCGGCGCAGTTGGGTCGTCACGGCGGGCTGGCTCGTACCCAGCGCCCGGGCGGCGCCGTGCAGACTGCCGGCGTCGGCGATGGCGCACAGCACCCGCAGATGTCTCACCTCCAGCTCCATGCGGCCGAGGTTAAGCGGCGCCAAGTGATCACGCCAGATGGCCAAAACCGCACCGATACGAGGGAGTTATCGCACATCGGCATCATTCCCGTACGTCGCTGTGGCCTCCACAATCACCGGGACGACGCCGCGCCGCGACCCACCCGACCGGGGTGCGCGCGTCGGCCGCTCAGCCTTCACCTCACCCGGGTGCGGCCCACCCAGCCGTACACGGATCCCCCACAACGATTGGTGACCCCCCATGAGACACCCCCGCACCTTCGCCGTGACCGCCGCCCTGGGCCTGGCCCTTGCCGGTTTCGGCGCGATCCCCGCCACCGCCGCCACCCCGGCCACCACCGCGCCCACCGCCGTCGGCGCGCACTTCACGGCTTCCGGCAAGCACTCCGCCGCCCATGAGCAGGCGTTCTACGACGCCGTCATGAAGTCGGTCGCCAAGAAGCGCGCCGCCAACCCGCTCGCCGCGTCCGTGACGGTGTACTACAGCACCGCCAACGCGCCCAGCTTCCGCTCGCAGATATCGCAGGCCGCGCAGATCTGGAACTCCTCGGTGCAGAACGTGCGGCTCGCGGAGAGCTCGTCCGGCGCGGACTTCCAGTACTACGAGGGCGACGACCCCCAGGACGGTTCGTACGCCTCGACCGACGGCCACGGCAACGGCTACATCTTCCTGGACTACGGCCAGAACCAGCAGTACTACTCGGTGCGGGTCGTCGCGCACGAGACCGGCCACGTGCTGGGGCTTCCCGACCACTACTCGGGTCCGTGCAGTGAGCTCATGTCCGGCGGTGGGCCCGGCACGTCGTGCCGCAACGCCTACCCCAACAGCACCGAGAGGTCCCAGGTGAACAGCCTCTGGCGCAACGGCCTCGCCTCGGCGTTCAAGCCCGCCGCGTAGGCCTCTGGCAGCATGGGGGGATGCCTTCCAGTGCGTCTCCTCGCCGGTCCTGCCCGTTCTGCGGTCGTGACGTCGCCGTGGTGGCGGGCAGGTTCGTGCGGCACGATCCGCGTACGCGGGGCGCGGGTGAGCTGAGGCTCTGCCCGGGTTCCAAGCGCGGCGCCCCGGCCCCGCTCACCCAGGCCACCCTGGACGGCTTCACCCTGCCCTCCTTCCCGGGCCAACTGCCCTTGTTCTGACGCCTGACGCCTGACCCCCGCCCCGGACCCCGTTCTCAGGGGGCCGGGGCGGTGATGCCTCGGGCGGCGGCGACCTCCTGGCGCAGGGGGGCCAGGACCCCCTCCTCATCACCCGCGAGCGCCGCCCGCACCCCCACCAGCGTCGCACTGCGCCGCAGCCCCCGCGCCAACTCCCGCAGCTGCGCCGCGATGTCCTCCACCTCACCGGCCGGGGGCCACGCCGCGCCGTGGTTGACCCGTACCCGCGCCGCCGTCGTCGCGTCCACGACCCGCTCGACCGCGACGACCAGCGGCCACCACGCCGCCGCCCGCGCCCCCATCGGCGGGGGTTCCGTCAACGCCCGCTGGAATTCGCTGCGTACCGTCGACAGGTCCCGGTAGAGCCGGCGCCGGCGCCGGGCCCGTTCGGTGCGGTCGTCCTCGGATCCGAAGGCGTACTCCACGTAGTCCGCCGTCGCCGCCACCGCGTCCGCGAGCCGCGCCCCGATCCGGGTGTGCCAGCTCTCGGGCCACAGCAGATACCCCGCGATCAGCGCGATCGCGCAGCCGATGAGGCTGTCCCACAGGCGCGGCAGGACCAGGTCGAAGCCCTGGTGGTTCAGGACGTCCGAGAGCAGCAGGATCACGGGCGTGATGGCCGCGGTCTGGAAGGCGTACCCCTTCGCGGAGAACGCCGGGATGAACGCGGCGAGCAGCAGCATCACCGGCACGTCCCACCACCCGCGCGGCACCTCGGCGAGGACGGCCGCCGCGACGAGCAGCCCGCCCGCCGTGCCGACCGCGCGCGTCAGGGCCCGGGCGAACACCGAGCCGAAGTCGGGTTTGAGGACGAAGACGATGGTCAGGGCGACCCAGTACGAGCGCTCCACCGGCACCACCGACACCAGCGCCTGGGCAAGCCCGATGCACAGGGCGAGCCGTAGTCCGTAGCGCCAGGAGGTGGCGGAGAGCAGGACGTCGCGGGTGGCGCGGCGCGCGCGGATGCGCGGGGCGGCGGGACGGCCGAGCCGGTCGTCGAGGGCGGAGTGCTCGGGGTCGGGGTGGTGCACCACGACGAAGGCGTGCCGCAGGGCGGTGTCCAGGGCGCGTTCGGCCGGGGTCGCGGGCGCGGGCAGTGCGGGTACGACGGCGTCGGTGCGGCCCTCCTCGACCGCGTCCGCCAACTGCCGTACGGCGCGCGGGATCGCGGGGTCCACGCCCCAGCCGCGCAGATGCACGGCGGGCGCCGCCTCGACGATCGGGATCACCACGTTGAGCTGGGCGAGCAGCCGTACGAGCTCGCCCCGGCGCCCGTGTTCGCGGGCCCGGCGGCCCAGGATCAGGTCGTAGGTGGTGTTGAGGGAGTGGGTGAGCGCCTGGCGCCGGTCGTCGTACGCCTCGCTCGCGGCCGCCTCGATGGCGTCGGCGGCCGCGCGGTAGGTGCCCGCGACGGCGCCCCGTTCGGGTTCGGTACGCCGAAGGGGCCAGCCGAGCAGACTCAGGAGCAGCACGAACAGGCCGCCCAGGCTGAGCAGCAGGGGCGCCTTCCACCAGGGCCCCGGCATGGGCAGTCCGGCCCCGACCACGGCGTTGAGCAGGAGCAGCAGCCCGGACACGGAGGCGACCGCGCCGATCGAGGAGATCATCCCGGACACCAGCGCGACCAGGGTGAGCGCGGCCACCGCGAGCCAGCCGTGCCCGAAGACCAGGCTGCCCACGGTCACCCCGAGCGCGCCGAACAGCTGCGGCACGGCGATGTTGAGGACCCGCATCCGGTAGGCGTCCGCGGTGTCGCCGATGACGCCGCTGAGCGCGCCCATGGAGGCCAGCGCGCCGTACGCGCTGTTTCCGGTGGCCATCCCGACGGCGAGCGGGGCGGCCATCGCGATGCCGGCGCGGGCGACGGCCGGCCAGGGGATGGGCGCGGGGGCCGGGCGCAGCCCCCCGATGAGCCATTCCGGGGGCACGGGCCGCCCGCTCCGTCCCCCGTCCCGCTCTCGCTTCTGATCAGCCATGAGCACACGACACCGTAAAAAGATCACTTGGTGCAAACAGGACGGCCAACGGCGTCGTAAATGTTGTCCACAGGCTGTGGATTGTTTTCGGGTTTCCGCGCCTCGCGATCAGTACGGCGCGATCGGTACGGCGTGACCGGTTCGGCGTGACCGGCGCCGCCTGGCCGCCGCCGCTCGATCCGCTACCCGCCGTACAGGCCGAGCCCCACGAGCAGCGCCCGGTGGTCCGTGCCGCGCAGGGTGAGAAAGCGCGCGGAGGCCACCTTGAAGTCGCCGCTCACCAGGACGTGGTCGATCTGGGTGCGCAGCGGTGTGGTGCGGTCGGCGGGCCAGGACCAGGCGCGGGCCTGTCCGGTGAGCCGGGCGCTGTCGTGCAGGGCGCCCTCGTCGAGTACGGAACGGAACAGCGCGTGGTCCTGCGTGGCGTTGAAGTCCCCGGCCAGGATGACCGGTCCGCCCCTGGCCGACTTCGCGAACTCCCTTACCCTGCCCAGCTCTTGATGCCACGCCGTGTCGTTCCCGGGCAGCGGCGGCAGGGGGTGCGCCAGCTGGATCCGTACCTCGCGCCCGCCGATGGTGGCGACCGCGCCCGGCATCGCCATCTGTGACGGGATGCGCGCGACCGGCCGGAGCGGGAAACGGCTCAGGATCGCCGAGCCCGCCGAGCCGTCCTCCCGTACGACATCGCGATAGGGGTAGTCCGAGAGCGGCAGCAGCGCGGCGAGCGCGTCGGAGCAGCGGAAGCCGCACTCCTCCACGAACACCAGGCCGGGCTTCTCGCGCCGGACGGCGGCGATCAAACCGTCCGTCGCCCAGCCGAACTCGGTGTTGGAGGTGAGCACCGTGAACTCGGCGCGTATGGATCCCGCGGGCCGCGTCGTGGCGTCACCGTAGGGCTGGGTGTACCAGCCGGTGACCGCGAGCACCGCCACCCCCCACACCATCCCCGTACGCCACCGCCCGAGCGCCACAAGCGCGAGCCCCGCGCCGCCGGGGACGAGCAGCCAGGGCAGGAACGCGAGCGCCTGCGGCACCGGTGTGACGCCGTCCGAGCCGGCGGCCCTGCACCCCACCACCGCGCTGACCCCGGCGAGCACCAGCGCCCCGGCCCACGCGGACACCACCCGCAAGGGACGCCGGCGGCGGCCGCCGGTCACCTCGTGGTCCGCCAGGGTCCCGGTCTCCAAGGTGTCCAAGGCGGCGTGCCTCCCGCTAGCCGGTCACAGCGTTCGCATCCTCCCTCACGGACGGCCCGGCGGCCGGGACGGTTGCTCAAGCCTTTGCCCGCGCCGGAGCCGGCTTCGGCGGCCACCCATCAGCGGACCGGCGAGCCAGCCCACGAGGGCCAGCGCGAGACCGGACGCGAGCAGGGTCCACGCCGCCGTGCTCACCAGGGCGCTGAGCACGTCGTAGACCGCGCCCGCCGCCGAGGGATCCGAACCGGCGGGAAGCCCGTCGAGCGTGCGGGACCTGCCGACGGCGACCAGCACCCGCAGGGCCGCCGCGCCGGCCGCGAGCCCGACCCCCACCCCGATCAGGGCGCGACGGCAGCGCACCGCGAGGGGCGCCGGTCCGGCCGGAGGGAGGCCGGTGTCTTCCACGGTGTCTTCCACGGAAATCCAATTCGCCGACGCGCGGATTACGGGTACGCGCGCACGCGTCCACGTAATCCCGGGTTGCCCATCGGCGCGCGCGGGTGTGCGCTGGATGGGGGACGCAGGTCCCTGTCCCGGCAAGCGGAAGGAGTGCCGCCATGGCCGCACACGCTTCGGTACCCGCCACGAGCTCGAGCCGCCGCCGCACGGCTCACCACCTCGGCAGAGCCACCCTCGCGGTCCCGGTCGTCCTGGGCGTGGCGTACGGCATCTGGGCCGCCGCCATCCAGCGCAACGGCGGCAGCGGCGTGCTCACCGGCGGCCAGATCGTCCTGGGCGTCGTGTCCGGCCTCGTCCTGATCGTCCTCGGTATCGGGCTGCTGCGCGTCCAGTCCGCGCTGCCCCGCGAGCTCCGCGCGGCCGCCTACGCCACGCTCTTCGGCGGCGCGATGGGCTTTCTGTACAGCCTGGCCGACCACAGCGTCCTGCGCTCGTCCGGGATCGGCGCGATCTGGGGCGGCGCGATGTTCCTCGTCTCGTTCTACGTCTTCTACACACACGAGGACTGAGCGAGCGACGCGAGGACTCAGCCACACGAAGACTGAGCGACACGAGGACGGGGCGACACGAGGACGGGGCGACACGAGTACGGGCGGCAGCGCCCGGCGCGGCACCGGGGTCCCGCCTCGGCACCGCGGCCCGCGCCTCGGCACCGCGGCCCGCGCCTCGGCACCGCGCGGCCCGTCGCCTCGGCACCAAGGCGCCCGGCGCGGCACCAAGGCAGCCGCCTCGGCACCGGGGTCCCGTCGCTCGGCCCTGGGCGTCCGCGCCCTGCCCGGCTACAGTGGAGCCATGTCGTACGCGTCGCGGTGTCGCACCCACCTCTGCTGGTGGCGCTCCTTCTAGGAGCGGCCACGACGCACGTACGCCATCGCCAGCGGGCCGTTCCCTCAGTGGACGGCCCCTTTTTGTTGCCCTCGCCGCAGCCGCAGTGGGCGCCGTCCCGGCCCGCCCCCGCCACCCACTGCCTCCCGAGGAGCCACGATGACCACGACCCCGCAGATGCTGACGTCCCCCACCGCCACCCCCGCCGCCCCGGTCGCCCCCGCCACCCCCGACCGCGTCCTGACCGGCGACCGCCCCACCGGCCCCCTCCACCTCGGCCACTACTTCGGCACCCTGCGCAACCGGGTCCGGCTCCAGAACGAGGGCGTCGACCTCTTCCTCGTCATCCCCGACTACCAGGTGCTCACCGACCGCGACGTCGCCGAGCACCTGGGCGAGCACGTGGAGGGCCTGGTCCTGGACTACCTCGCCGCAGGCGTCGACGCGGACCGCGCCACGATCTTCACGCACAGCGCGGTCCCCGCCCTCAACCAGTTGCTCCTGCCCTTCCTGAGCCTGGTCTCGGTCGCCGAGCTCGGCCGCAACCCCACCGTCAAGGACGAGATCGCCCACTCCCGCCAGGCGGCGGTCTCCGGCCTCATGTACACCTACCCCGCCCACCAGGCCGCCGACATCCTGTTCTGCAAGGCGACCCTGGTCCCGGTCGGCCGCGACCAGGAGCCGCACCTGGAGCTGACCCGCACGATCGCCCGGCGCTTCAACGAGCGCTACGGCCCGGTCTTCCCCGAGCCCCGTACGCTGCTCTCCGAGGCGCCGCTGCTGCTCGGCACGGACGGTACGAAGATGAGCAAGAGCCGCGCCAACTCCCTTGTGCTGAAGGCGACTTCCGACGAGACGGCGCGCCTGATCCGGGGCGCGAAGACGGACGCGACCCGGCTCATCTCCTACGACCCCGAGCACCGCCCCGAGGTGAGCAACCTCGTGCTGCTCGCCGCGCTCTGCCAGGACCGGGATCCGCACGAGGTGGCGGCCGAGATCGGCACGGGGGGCGCCGCCGCGCTGAAGGCGACGGTGACCGAGGCCGTCAACACCTACTTCGCCCCGCTCCGCGCCAGGCGCGCCGAGTACGCCCAGGACCTGGGCCACGTGAGGCAGTTGCTGCGCGAGGGCAACAGGCGGGCGAACGAGGTGGCCGAGAAAACGTTGACGGAGGTCCGCGAGGCGATGGGCACCACCTACTGAGCCGCCCAGCCCCGGACGCTCAGGGGCGCGGGGAACCGGGCGACCAGAGCGCACCCACCCGCGCCCCGCCCGTGGGTTCCTAGACTGGGTGCGCGAGGACCCGGATCCGAAGGACAGGGCGGCGACGATGGCTGAACAGCGCAGGGGCGTGCGCATGCGGTGGCTCGTGCTGCCCGCGGCCGCACTGATGGCCTGGGGATGCGTACGCGGCGGCGGCGCGGGCCCGGGCTCGGCGGGCCCGCCCTCCCGCACCCCCGCCCCCGCCTCCACCGCGTCGGCGAACCCCTCCCCGAGCCCGTCCCCGAACGGCGCCTACGACCCCGCCGCGTTCGCGCCGCAGGTGCGTACGTACGCGAAGAAGGCCGGGATCAGCGCCCAGCTCCTGATGGCCATCCTCTACAACGAGGCCTACAAGCCGCACGACCCCGCCTTCGAGCGGAGCTGGCAGAAGTACAAGCCGGACGCCGCCTTCGGCATCGCGAACATGCACCGGGCCGCCTTCGACCAGACCAAGCGCGGGCGGGACTTCGCCGCCCGCAGCTGGGAGGAGCTGCCCGACGACCGCGCCCTCGCGGTCGAGGCGGCGGCCTGGTACCTGCACGACATGTCCGCGCAGCTGCCCGCGCACTGGCAGGGCCCGTACTCGCGCGAGGAGCTGATGGCGCTCGGCTACAACGCCGGCGGCGGCAACATGGCTGCGTTCGCGCGGGGAGCGAAGCCGGGGAGCCAGGCGTCGGACTATCTGTCTCGGCTGCGGGACAACTGGAGCAAGGCCGGCAAGGCGGTCGGCTAGGGGGCGTCTGGTGGATCAGCGCCGCATCCCCGGCCATGGTCCATCAGGCACCCCCTAGCGCGGCGGCCGCGCGACACCGAGCACCCGCAGGGCGTGGGCGAGCGAGACCATCGTCATGTGGTGGTGCCAGCCACGGAAGGACCGCCCCTCGAAGTCCCGCAGACCCAGCGGCTGAGCGACCTCGGCCAAGTCGCGTTCCACCCGGCGGCCGAGCATCGCGGTGCGGAAGAGCGCGCCCGGCTGCGAGGGGTCCACATTGGTGAGCCAGAACGCGTCCGGCTCCGCCCGGCCGGCTGTCGTCCACGCGGCGAGCAGGGTCAACTCCTGGGTGCGGCCGGACGCTCGTCGGTCCCGCGGAACGGCCGGGGCGACGCCCACCGAGGTGGCGCGCAGCGTGCCGGTGGCGTGGTCGAACCACTCCGCGGGCATCCGGCGTCCGTTCAGCACCGCGAGGAGGCTGGGCCGCCCCGCGCCGCGCGGACCGGTGACCGCCGCCCCGACGCGTACGACAAACGGAAGCTGACGCGCCGTCAACTGCGCGCAGACGCCGTACGGATCGCAGTGCCGCAGATCCATCACGACAGGGCGGGCCCGCAGACCCCACCCTTCGGTCATCTCGGCGAGCGAACCGATCGCGCACCGTTCCGGCGGACAGGCGCCCACCCCGTCCGGTATGGCGGCGCGTTCGCGCAGCCCGGCCTCCTCGCTCCAGCACGCGGGCAGCGCGATGCGCCAGTCGACGGGGCAGCTCGCCCGGTCCGATGCCAGCCAAATGCCGCTGGCGCGCTGGCAGTTGACGACGCGTCCGTACTGCGGCACGAACTGCCGTTGTACGCCCACCGAGTGGCGCCCCTCCTTGGTGATGACCAGGGGCCGCACCACCCAGGCACGCGGCTGCGCCCGCTCGTCGAAGAGCCGGGCCACTTCCGCGCGGACCGGCGCGGAGCCCCACGGGGACTTGCTGATGAACTGGTACAGGCTCTGCTCGGCGCTGCCACCGCCATTGCCGCTTCCGCTTCCGCCTGCGCCCCCGGCGCCGGCGAGCGCCCGCATGGTCTTCTTCCCCTCGACCGAGAGCAGCCCGCGCACATACGCCTCGCCCCAGCGCCGTTGATCCGCGCGCGGAAGGGAGGCGAGCGTACGGCGGAGCAATTTGGCGACGGCATCCGATGAAACCGCTTCCGACGGGATCGCATCCGATGGTTCCGATGACTCCGATGCATCCGATGCATCCGGTGGAATACCGTCGGAAATTCCCTGTCCGGTTCCGGAAACCAAAACGACCATGTCCAGCCCCCTCCACGATAAAGCGGAACGCGTCGAAACCGCGGCGCGGCCGGAGTCCGAACGGTCTCCACGGCACCGACCCGCGTCACACGAATCGACCGGACGCCCCACACCGGCCGATGAGCCACCCGGGCCGCGTCGCGCGGCCCAGGCCGAAGCCAGGGACCGCCAGGACGCCGACCCCGGGGTTCCCCCGGCACCCCCTCGCTCCCCAGGACGGAAAATCCGACGGGCTATCCGACGGGCTATCCGGCGCGGTGACCGGCTGGGTGTCCCGCAGGGGATCCGGCGCGGTGTCCGCCTTGGGATCCGGCGGGGTATCCCGCAGGGGATCCGGCGCGGTGTCCGCCTTGGGATCCGGCGGGGTATCCCGCAGGGGATCCGGCGCGGTGTCCGCCTTGGTGTCCGGCGCGGTGACCGGCTGGGTGTCCCGCAGGGGATCCGGCGCGGTGTCCGGCTGGGCGTCCCGCAGGGAATCCGGCGGCGAGGTATCCGGCAGGGTGTCCCGCAGAGAATCCTGTGGGACGGTATTCGGTCCGGTGGGGACTTTCTTAGCCGTTCCTTGGTTGATATTCATGACGGCCTCCCCTAGGTCCCCTGCTTCTTTCCCTGCCTTCCGTTGACTTCCGTTCCGGAAGGCTCCCCGAGTACCCCGAGCCCCCCGGGCATTTCGTCAGCAGAAGCATCCCGCAGAAAAACACCCGCGCTCGGTTCTCGCTGGCATCATGATTACGCAATGCGAAAACAAGAAGGGGAGGCACATGTGCGGAAATCCTGACATCGCGGCACAAGGCGCTGTGCCGCGCCCCTGCGACTGGGGACTCGAGCGGTACCGCGAGGCGCTGGCCGAGGGGCCCATAGGGGGTGAAATCCCCGCATGCCTGCGGGAGTTGGGCCTGCTGCGTCCACTGGCCGAAACGCCGACGGTGTGGGCGGCGGTGCCGCCGGACATCGCCGCCGGCGCGCTCGTACGCCCCTTGGAGCGTTCGGTGCTCGACCAGCAGCACGCCATCGCGGTGGTCCAGGAGGCCGTCTCGCTCGCCGAGGACGTCTACCGCGACGAGCACCGGGACGCCGCGATCCCGCTGAGGCTGCTGCACGGCGCCGACCTCATCCAGTCCGTGCTGCTGCGGGCCAGGGACGACTGCGTATCGGAGATGCTGACCGCGCAGCCGGGCGGCTCGCGCGATCCCTCGGCGCTCCAGCGCACCCTGCCGCAGGAGATCGCGATGTCCCTGCGCGGGGTCAAACAGCGCACCCTCTACCAGCACACCGTGCGCGCCCACGGACCCACGCTCGCCTACATCGAGCAGATCGCGGCGGCGGGCGCAGAGGTGCGTACGCTCAACGAACTCTTCGACCGACTGATCGTCTTCGACCGCCGGCTCGCCCTGATCCCCGACCCCCGGCACGAGCTCAGGACCACGGCGCTCCTCATCGAGCACCCGGCGGTGGTGGGGTACCTGGTCAAGGTCTTCGACCACGCCTGGGCGCGCGCCGAGCCGGTCACGATGACCGCCGAGCAGGCGCGGCCCCGCCTGATGACCGACGAGACCCGGCGCGCGGTGCTGCGTCTCATGGTCGAGGGGCACACGGACGCGGTCATCGGCACCCGGATCGGCATCAGCACCCGTACGGTCTCCACCCACATCAAGAAGGCGTCGGAGCTGTTCGGCAGCCGCAGCCGGGCCCAACTCGCCTATCTGCTGGCCCAGTCGGGGACCCTGGAGGACGGACCGGCGCGACCCGCCGCGACGACCGTCTGAGGCCAACGCCCCCACCGGGGCCGGGCGCTGGAGGTCAGGAAGTACGTGCCCGATCCTTGGCCGCCGTCCCGACCCGGCGCGACGCTGCCGTCCATGACAACCGAGAGCATCGACGCCACTCCCGTGGCGGCCGCCGGGGCGGCGCGGACCGGGCCACCCGCCGCGCCGCCGCGTACCGCCGGCCGCTTCCTCGGGATCGCGGTCGGCAACTTCCTCGTCCTGATGGATGCGTCCATCCTGAACGTCGCCCTCCCCGACCTGCGCCAGGGTCTGCACGCCTCGACGGGCGCGCTGGCGTGGACGGTCGACGCGTACACCGTCGTCTTCGCGGGCCTCATGCTGGCCTCCGGCTCGTTCGCGGACCGTTTCGGCCCGCGCCGCGTCTACCGGGCGTCCCTGATCGGGTTCGGCGTCGTCTCGCTGCTGTGCGCGCTGGCGGGCTCGGCCGGGCTGCTCATCACGGGCCGCGCCCTGCTCGGCGTCGCGGCGGCGGGCCTCGTGCCGGCCTCGCTGGCGCTGCTCGCCGGGCTCTACCCCGACCCCGCCGGACGGGCGCGCGCGGTGGGCGCGTGGGCGGCGGTCAGCGCGCTCGGCCTGGTCTGCGGGCCGGTGCTCGGCGGCGCTCTGGTCGCGCTCGGCGGCTGGCAGCTCGTCTTCCTGGTCAACCCGCCCATCGCGCTGGTGACCTGGTTCGCCGCGCGTGGCTTTCCCGCCGACGCCAAGCGCCCGCACCGGCCGGTCGACGCGCCCGGCCTCGTGCTGTCCATCGTGGGCCTCGGCACGCTGACGTACGGGCTCGTCGAGGGCGGCACCTCGGGCTGGGGCGGGCCGGCGCCGGTCGTCGAGGTGGCCGTGGCCGCCGTCGCGTTCGTCGCCCTCGCGCTGGTGGAACGCCGGGCCGCGTTCCCCGCGCTGCCACCCGCGCTGCTCGTACGGCCCCGGGTGCGGGCCGCCATGATCGCCGGGGGCGCCGCGTCCTTCGTCTTCTACGGGCTGCTCTACGCGATGACCCAGTGGATGGTCGACGAGCGCTCCCTCTCGCCCCTGCGGACCGGACTCGCCTTCCTGCCGATGACGCTGCCGCTCGCGGTGCTGCCGCTGTTCACGGGCCGGCTTGTGGCCCGGGTCGGCACGCGTCCGCTGATCGTGTTCGGGCTCGTGTGCGGTCTGCTGTCCGGGGTGATCCTGGCGTTCTCGGGCACCGAGACCCCGTTCGCGCTGCTCGTCGCCGCGCAGCTGATGCTGGCGCTCGGCTCCACGACGGCGATCCCGGCCTCGACGGCCGACGTGGCGATGACGGCGCCGGCCGAGTACGCGGCCACGGCACAGGGGGCGCTCAACGCGTCCCGGCAGGCCGGGTCCGCGCTCGGCGTGGCGGTGCTCGGCACGCTGGTCTCCATGCACCGCATAGGCCTGACCGTCGCGTCGTTCGCGACCCTGGCCCTGCTCGCGGTCCTGACCCTCTTCACCCGCGCGAGCCGCGAGAACCCCACGGGGACGGATCAGGCTATGGGGGCTGGAACGAGCCGGGCGACCGCCTCGGCGGGTTCGACCTCCCCGCCGCTCACGCCGCCGCAGTAAGACGAGCTGTCAGGAGGTCTGTCACCCGGGCGTCCAGATCGTAGATGCGCGAGGAGAGCATCCGGCAGCGGTCGAGCGCCGCGCGCGACCAGGACCGGGCGTTCAGGTGGACGCAGCGAGCCAGTGACATGAAGCTGTCCGATGACTCGTGCAGGAGTCGGGCCAGGTTGAGGTCCCGCTCCGGCGCGTACGGCGAGCGTCCTTCGTCGGCCTCTCGTGTCAGAACGCTTGCGAGCAGCCGTCGATCGCCGGCGACCTGGCGTTGCAACGGGCCGGCGACACGCATGTGGAGGTGCCGGGGGTGACGCGACACCTCTTCGATCACCTCCGGCAGGGACTTGATGCCCGCGAGGCCGCGGCCGGCTCCGTCCGGTTCGCCCAGCCGGCGCACCGAGCGGGTCAGCAGCGCGCGCAGCTCGGTGTCCCAATCGGCCGCCGGGGAGGCGACGTCAAAGACGAGCAGGGGAGCCCCCGCCATGCCCTGACGCAGTTCGTCCAGGGGGACCGTGCCCCGGTGCTCCGTGAATCCGGCGCTCTTACGGCTGTTGCGGTCCGCGATCCCCGCCGTGTCCCTGCCGAGGCTGTGCACGATGAGAGTGTGCGGGTAGCCCACGAACGGGACCCGGTAGAACTCCGAATGCCGCATCTCGGACAGGTTGGGGGAAAGGGGAACGGCGTGGCCCCGCTCGAGTTCCGCGCGGACCCGGTCGAGGGCCGCCTCCGGTGCCGGGGACGCGGCGACCCAGGAGGCGGAGAGACCCCGCTGGAAGCTGGGGTTGTGGTAGTCCGTCTCAAGGCCGCCGTACAAGGTCACCACGTTGCCGTCCGCGTCCCGTTCCACGGCGAAGTCCAGTGGCTGAGCCAGTGCTCGCACCGTGTCGTGGAGGCCTGAGGCGTACAGACAGTCGCGCAGACAGTGGAGCCAGCAGGACAGGCGGTGCTGCGAGATGCCCTCCAGGTCGTCGAGCGTGTCCCCGAGGAACGGAAACGCCCTCCGCTCGGTGAGGGCCGTCACGCGGCGGCTGCGGCAGGCTTGCGGGCTCCGGCCACCAGGGGTACGGCCAGGACCGCGACCGGCAGAGCCATCGCCGCCCCGACCAGAATGCCGCTCCAGGCCACACCCACGGCGGCGGCAGCCCCGCCGACGGTCGTGCCGACCACGAGGAAGACGTCGGACAGCGGGACCAGGGTCGCGTAGTAGCGCCCGTTCAGCTCCACGGGAAGACGCTTCTGCACCTCAGCGAAGTACACCACCGAGGCGATGGACTCGAAGACGCCGGCCACGAACAGCAGAGCAAGCGCGACGACGGCGTTGCCCGCCACGCACAACGCGACCCAGCACAGGCCTTCCAGGACGTTTCCGAGAAGGTAGACCAAGCCCTGGTTCCAGCCGCGGAACCGAGCCGCGACCACCGCCCCGACCGCGCCGCCGAAGCCCATCGCGGCCAGCAGGTAGCCGAACATCGCCGGTACCCCGGCGAAGTGCTCCCAGGCGTACGAAGCCAGGAAGGTGCGCCCGAGCCCCAGCGCGATCATGTACGTGAAGGCGGTGAGGGTCAGCGAGGCCAGCCGGGCGTCGCCGCGCACCATCCGGGTGAGGCTCGCGGCGCCCTGAACCAGTGAACGCACCCATATCGCGAGCCAGTTGGCGCGGCCATCGCGCGAGGTGGCCGTGTCGGCCGGCCCGGCGGCGACGGCTCGGGCGGCGCGCGGCAGCCCGACGAGCAGAAGAGCGGCCCCGGCCGCGGTGACGGCTTCCACACCGAACAGCGCGTTCAGGCCGAGTCCCGCGGCAGTGACACCGGCCAGGGCGGGGCCGAGCAGCTTGGGGATGCGCTCGGCGGCGACGATGAGCCCGTTGCCCTCCAGTTCGCTTCCCTGCGGGATCACGTGCGGGCGAAGCGCCATGGTGGCGGGAAAGCTGAACATGTAGCCGACGCCGATGGCCAGCGCCAGGGCCTGGATCTGCCACATGGCCGTGGTGAAGGGGAACAGCGCCGCGATGAGCCCACTGGCCAGGGCGGCCGTCATGGCGACCTTTCGCGGGTCGCGGCGATCGACGATCTGGCCCGCCAGCGGTCCGAGCAGGATGTTGGGCAGGAAACGCACCGCGAGCGTGGCACCTGCCTCGAGCCCGATCCCGTACTGCCGGATCACCAGCAGCGGTAGGCCCACGGTGGTCATCGCCGAGCCGAGTTCCAGAACGAAGAGGGACGCGATGAGCCGCAAGGCGCCGGGAGTTTTCAGCATGTGGATGAAACCGGCCGCAGAGCGCTGCCCGGCGTCTCCGCGCTCCTCTGAAGCACGTTCTGCGGTGTGCGCGGACATGCGTTCCCTTCGTCGTGGTGAAAACAAGGATGGGCCCAGTGGCGGGCACCGGGCCACGCGTTTTACGCGGCGAGACCGGGGGCCTCGGCCGCGGGTGGCGGTCGCTGTTTGCGCAGTTCCCCGCGCCCCTGGCGGGGTTTGTGCTGGCCCGTGGGCTGCCTCGGGGCCAGGGCTCATGCTGGCCTGCGCAGGCAACCTCAGCCTGTCCGGCGATTGAGGACGAGCGCGTTCAGCGCGATCGGGGTCTGGGGCGGAGCCCCAGGGACCCCGGCTGCGGACCGTGCGTGGCTGAGCGCAGTTCCCCGCGCCCCTGGCGGGCTGGGGGCTGGCCCGGGTGGGTATCGCGGCCCTGGCGGGGCTGGGCGGCTAGCCCGGGTGGTGGCCTGTGCACAGGCGGGCGTGGGTGAGGTCCGCGCATGCCTCGGCCGCGCCGGGGTCGGGCGCCACCAGCATCGGGCTCTCCGCGTCCGCCCCCGTCGCGCTGTCCCGCACCTCCGACCAGACCGTGTCGCAGGACGGACTGAACCGGAGCCGCACGGCGTACGACGCCGTCGTCACGGCGCTCTGCGTACGGGCATCCGTACGGCACGGCGAGGTGTCGGGATCGGCGCCCTCGCAGCTCGCCCCCCGGCAGGCGGCGGGCGCGGGAGCCGGCCCGGCCCGGTGCGCGGCGGCCGCCCACGTGGCACTCCCCACCAGGGCCAGCGCGGCCGCGACGGTCACCGTACGCCGGTGCCGCAGCCACCGGCGCGGCACGGACCCGGCCACGACAGACGGCGGCGGCGCGGGCGGAGTCGGCGGAAGCGGCGGCTGCGGGGGCCGGGCCGCCCGGTCCCAGAGTTCGAGCAGACGCGCGTGCTGCTCGGCGCCCCCCAGGGCGCCCAACGCGTCGACCGCGTCACGCGGCGGAAGACCGTCCCCGTTGAGATACCGGTGCCACGCCGACTTGCTGTACGCGGTGCGGGCGCCCAGACCCGCAAGACTCAGGCCCGCCGTCTGCTTGAGGTGCCTCAACTCCTCGACAAGCAGCCGCCTTTCGGGCCGGGTCGACTCGGGCAACGGTCGCCACTGGGCCACGCGGTCCCTCCCAGAAGTCCACAAAGTCCCGTTCGCATGCCATCTGTACCCCTGTGGGGCCGGAACCAAGCTCCGGCCCCACGGCGCGAACGGGCGAAGTCGCGGGAGCTCAGGCGCCGGTCAGCACCACGGCACGTACGCCCCCGCCACCACCCGTACGTAGTGCGCCGAGACGTAGTGGCCCCGGTGCCCGGCCAGCCGGTACCAGACCCGGTTGCCGTGCACCGAGGTCCCGTCCTTCTTGCAGACCAGCGACACCTGGCGTCCCGAGCGCAGGGTGCCGGTGGCCCGGTAGGTGACGCCCGCGCCGGCCCGGACACGCAACGAACGGCCCCGGCTCGTGGCCACCGTGCCCTGCGGCAGGACCTTGTGGTGGTGGGCGACGGCGGTGGCCGCCGCCGTCGGCGCGGCGTTCGGTGCGGCGTTCGGCGCGGCGGCCATCGCGGTCGCCGGGAACAGGGCGAGCAGAGCGGCGACGGCGACGACGCTGGTGCGCACGGTGTTTCGGTTCATGTCTGTCTTCTCCAAGAAGGTGCGGGGTCCCCGAGTAAGTGACCCTGTGTCAGCAAAGGTGTCCGGGGAGCGACGCGCGGATGCGTCCCAGCCGTCCCTGGGACGAATCGGGACGCGCCTCTGGGGGCCCGGAACGCCACGGAGGCCTCGTACGGCCCCGGCGGCCCCGCGTCCCGGCGCGTGACGCCTGCCCCGTTCACTCGCGTGGCGGAACGCCTGGTCCTCACTTAGCGTGAGGAAGGGGCGATCGCCAACGCAGGACCGTCAAACACGACACCGCCAAACGCGACACCGCCGGGCGCGGGAGCACCGACGCGAGATCACCGAGGGAGACGCGCACATGGGCCGTCACACCAAGGACGCCGCCCAGGAGGGACGCGCCCAGCGCATAGCGGCCGCGTCCGAGCGCCTGTCCGCGACGGACGGGCCGACCGGGCCGACCGGATCGACGACCGGGCCGGCGACGGGACCGCCACCCGGCGCACCCCCAACGCCCCCAACACCCCAGGCACCCCGCTCGCCCGGCGCGACCGCCCTCGATTCCGGCCCCGGGCCCACGGCGGGCCACCCCACCCCGCCCCCCGCCGCCGCGTACGCCGGTGACGGCGCGCCCCCGCCCGGCGCGCCGCACACCGGGGCCCGGCACGAGCACCGCTGGCTCGTGCTCGGCGTCATCGCGCTGGCGCAGCTCATGGTCGTACTCGACGCGACCATCGTGAACATCGCGCTGCCCTCCGCACAGCGCGACCTCGGGTTCAGCGACGGGAACCGCCAGTGGATCGTCACGGCGTACGCCCTCGCCTTCGGATCGCTGCTGCTGCTCGGCGGCCGCATCGCGGACCTGGTGGGACGCAAAATCGTCTTCCTGACCGGGCTCGTCGGCTTCGCGCTCGCCTCCGCCATCGGCGGCGCCGCGCCCAACTTCGAGGTCCTGGTCACCGCGCGCGCCCTCCAGGGCGTCTTCGGCGCGCTGCTCGCGCCCGCCGCGCTCTCGCTGCTCACCACGACGTTCACCGACCCGAAGGAACGCGCGAAGGCGTTCGGCATCTACGGCGCGGTCGCCGGCACCGGCGGCGCGGTGGGCCTGCTGCTCGGCGGCGTCCTGACGGAGTACCTGGACTGGCGCTGGTGCCTGTACGTCAATCTCCTCTTCGCCGCGCTCGCCTTCCTCGGCGCCCTGCGGCTGCTGCACCCGGGCGCGCCCGCCGACCGTCCGAAACTCGACATCCCCGGCACCGTGCTGGTCTCGGCGGGCCTGTTCTGCATCGTCTACGGGTTCTCCAACGCCGAGACGCACGCGTGGAGTTCGCCACGGACCTGGGGATTCCTCGCGGCGGGCGGCATCCTGCTCGTGGCGTTCGCCTGGTGGCAGACGCGGGCCAGGCACCCCCTGCTGCCCCTGCGGGTCGTCCTCGACCGGGACCGGGGCGCGTCCTACCTCGCCATGTTCATCTCCGGCGCGGGCATGTTCGGCGTGTTCCTGTTCCTGACGTACTACCTCCAGCAGATCCTGCGGTATTCCCCGGTCAGCACGGGGCTCGCCTTCCTGCCGATGGTGTTCGCGATGATCGTCAGCTCGGTCGTCGCGCAGAACAAGCTCGTACCCCGGCTCGGCGCGAAGCCGATCGTGCCGCTCGGCATGGGGCTCGGCGCGGCCGGGCTCGCCTGGATGACGGCCCTGGACGCGACGAGCGGGTACGTGGGACATGTGCTGCCCCCGCTGCTCGTCATGGGCGTCGGCATGGGCCTGATCTTCGCCCCCGCCATGAGCATGGCCACGGCGGGAGTGGCCGCGCACGACGCGGGTGTCGCCTCCGCGATGGTCAACACCAGCCAGCAGGTGGGCGGTTCGATCGGCACGGCCCTGCTCAACACCTTGGCCACGAGCGCGGCCACCAGCTATCTGGTGGGCCGCCGCCCCACGCCGGGAACGCGGGTCAGGGCCCAGCTGGAGAGTTATTCGACGGCGTACTGGTGGTCGGCGGCCTTCTTCGCGCTCGGCCTGCTGGTCTCGGTCGTCCTCTACCGCAAGGGCCCGCCCCGCCAGGCGACGGGCCCGACGGAGGGACCGGCGCACATGTGAGGCGCGGGCGGCGCGCGGGCCGGTACGCGCGCCGCCGCCCGGCCTGGTACGCGGCCCGCTCACTCCAGGCCCAGCCACCCCTCAAGGACGGCCTCGCGCTCGCGGGAGCGCAGGAGGTGGTCGGGCGGGGTCTCGTTCCACCACCGGGTGAGGACCGACGGCGAGGACTCGCCCCGTACGAAACGGGCGAGCAGCCCGAGCGAGAGGTCGGTCTCGCGCTGGGAGTACGCGATCGCCGCGCCGGAGTACACCCCGACCGTGGCCTGATCCTGCCCCTTCGTGGTGAGCGCCACCGACATCAGGGCGGGATCGCTGGGGGACCACAGGTCGAACACGGCGGCCGCCACGGTCACCGCGTGGATCGTCCACCGCACGGGCGCGGACCGGACCGGCACGTCTTCCACCCGCAGGTCGAGCAGGTCGGGCCAGGGCCAGTCCCGTGGCTCGGGCCCGGTGAGGTGTGCGCCGTCGGGCGTGAGCAGTACGCCCGTGTCCCCGTTGCCGGGGGGCGTGCCGAGGTAGACCTCGTCGGCGGTGATCCAGAAGAGCCCGACCATGCTTCCGGCCCCGTGGTTCGCGGCCGGCGAGGGCGACGAGGGCGATGACGGTGTCGATCGCAAAGCCAACTACTCCTAAGGTCCGTCTGTCCGGCGGGCCGCTGCCCGGCCGCCAAGTGGCCTGTCCGGCGGGCGCTGCCCGGCCGCCGCGCGGCGCACACCCGTGCCCAAAGATCCGAACATAAGACCGCCGCCCCCCTTCGCCGACGAATTCACGCCAGCGCCGAGCGTGCGGTGGCGATGACATTTGTCCTGCGGCAGTCAGGACGCTTCACTCTGCCCCCGCACCCGCCCCCGACGGGAGGATCAGTGGTGTCGGCAAGGGCCGGCGGATCACTGGGAACAGGGTGAGGGGAACGCCATGAGCGCCACGGTCGCGACGGAGATGCCGGTCAAGACGGAGACGCCGGTTCAGGTCGAGGGCCGGACGGCCGCCGCCTGGACGGAGCCGCTGAAGGGTCTGCCGAACTGGTACTTCCCTCTGGTGGGTCTCTTCGCCGGCATCTTCGACATCGCCCGGGCCTACCCGGTCCTGTACGCGCTGATCCCGGTCGTCGCCATCGTCCAGATCGTGCTGGCCTGCACGGTGTTGAAGGCCCGCATCCGCTTCATGAAGTCGCTGTGGAAGAACAAGCGCACCCGGTTCCTGGCGCTCGGCCTCCTGGCGGTCCGTTTCGTCATCCGCTACGGTCTCGGTCTCGCGGGCCTCGCGCTCGGCGCGGCCACCGGCGAACTCACGGTGGGCATCGTGATGGCGGTCATCGGCACGGCGATGGCCTGGGGCGACCAGTGGCTGATCCTGCGCACCCTGCGCCACGCCCGCGCCACGCGAACCGTCTGACCACCCTTGCCGCCAACACACAGGCCCCGGTGCCGGTTTCCTCGGCCCCGGGGCCCGCGCCTGTCCCCTCACCCCGGTACGGGAGAGCTACCCGTACCTCTGGAGAGCGACCGCGGCCGGCCCTGGAGAGCTACGGACGAAGGCACTCTCCAGGGCGACGCCGACGAGGGGACGCGTCCCATAGCCTCGGTGACGGAACACCATCCCCCGCAAGGGCATGCCTCCACCGCCTCGCCGCACACCCGTGCCGACGCCGTCACGGGCAGCCCCGAGCGGGGTACCGCCAGGATGAGGGAGACGTCGCGTGCCTAGGGTGAGCCGGATGGGGACGGGGCGACGAGCACGCGGGCAGGGGAGCGACAGCGCATGGCAGCTGGTGTCCGGTTGGGTGCGCGCGGCGCTGCGCACGGTAAGCCGGGACCTGCTGGGGTCCGAGCGGCCGCCGCGCGGACGCGGACCGGCGGGCGCCGGGCAAGGGTGGCTCGCGTGGCGGCCCGCGATCCTGATGCCGCTGCTGCTCGTGGCGGTCTCGGCCATGGCGGGCGCGGCCAAGGAGTACGCCGAGGACCTCCAACTGGGCGTCTGGGCGGGGACGGTGGCCGCCGTGGTGCAGGCGGGCGCGATGGTCACCGCGCTCTACCGGCCACTGGCCTCCTGGTGGGCGATGACAATCGTGACGGTCGTCGCCGCGCTGTGGGCGGCGAGCCAGGCAGGCCCGGACGCGCTCTACCCCTGGAACGCGGCCGGGATCGCGATGACCGCCGAGGTCCTGCTCCTGGTCTCGCTCACGCACCGGCCCCGGATCGCCGCCGAGACCCTGGTGATCAGTTTCGGGGCGGGGCTGCTGTGCGCCGCCGTGCCCGGCGAGCGCCACACCTCCGTCGGCGTGGGCGTCGCGGCGGTGTGCTTCACGGTCGCCGCGGTGCTGGGGGCGGCGCTGCGCGGGCTCGGGGTGGCCCGTACGCAGCTCGTCGCGCAGGAGGAACTGACCGCGGAGGAGCGGGCCCGGCGCACCCTCCTTGAGGAGCGCGGCCGGATCGCGCGCGAGCTGCACGACGTGGTGGCCCACCACATGTCGGTCATCTCCATCCAGGCACAGGTCGCGCCCCACCTGGTGGAGAACCCGTCGGACGAGTTGAAGGAGAACCTGGCGGGCATACGGCAGAACGCGGTCGAGGCGCTGACCGAACTCCGGCGGGTGCTGGGGGTGTTGAGGGCGGACGGGTCCACGGGGTCGGACGGGTCCACGTGGTCCGGGGGGAACGGGTTGCGGGGGCCGGGGGCGGTCCGGGGCGCGCGGCACACCCCCCAGCCCTCGCTCGACCGCATCGACGAGCTGGTGGCCAACGTGCGGTGCGCCGGCCTGACCGTGACGACCACCGTCCTCGGCACCCGGCGCACCCTGGCACCCGGGGTGGAACTGTCCGCCTTCCGCATCGTGCAGGAAGCGCTCAGCAACGCGATGCGGCACGCGCCGGGCGCGGCGGTGGGGGTGCTGATCGCCTACCACGGGAGGGAGCTCGCCCTGCGGGTCACCAACACCGCGCCGGACCGGCCGGTCGCGCCCTCGCCCGGCGCCGGGCACGGGCTGCTCGGGATGCGGGAGCGGACTGCGATGCTGGGCGGGGAGCTGGCGGTGGGGGCGACGCCGGACGGGGGGTACGAGGTCAGCGCGACCCTGCCGCTGGAGACGTCCCCGTCCTGACCGGGCCCGGACCGCTGGGCTCCGGTGGACCACGAAACGTTGCTGGACGCTGCTGGAGGGCAGGGCATGACGATCCGCGTACTGATAGCCGACGACCAGGTGATGGTCCGTCAGGGATTCACGGTGCTGCTCAACGCGGAGCCGGACATCGAGGTGGTGGGGCAGGCGGTCAACGGCCTGGAAGCAGTGGCGCTCGCGGCCGAACTCGCCCCCGATGTCGTTCTGATGGACATCCGGATGCCGGAACTGGACGGCATCGAGGCGACGCGGCGGGTGCGGGGCGAGGGCGCAGCTGACGGTCCCGGTGACGGAACCGGGGCCGGACCCGGTGACGGTCCCGGTGACGGTCCCGGTGACGGCCCGGGCCGGGGGGTGCGGGTGCTGGTGCTCACCACCTTCGATCTCGACGAGTACGTGTACGAGGCGCTGCGCGCGGGGGCGTCGGGGTTTCTCCTGAAGGACGCGTCCGCCGACGAACTCGCCCACGCCGTACGGGTGGTGGCGTCCGGGGAGGCGCTGCTCGCCCCGAACATCACGCGGCGCCTGATCGAGGAGTTCTCCCGGCTGGCCCCGGCGCCCCGGGACCTCCCGGGGGCCAGGGTGGACGCCTTGACGGAGCGCGAGACGCAGGTGCTGTCCCTGATCGCGCAGGGCCTGTCCAACGCGGAGATCGCGGGGCGGCTGGTGCTGGCGGAGCAGACGGTGAAGACGCATGTCAGCCGAGTGCTGATGAAACTGGGTCTGCGGGACCGCACGCAGGCGGCGGTCTTCGCCTACGAACGGGGCGTGGTCCGCCCCGGCTCCCCGTAACACCCGCCCCCCGCGCGGGGTCAGCCTCGGCGGCGGCGCAGGAGGAGGACGCCTCCTCCCAGGACGCTCGCCGTGGACACCGCCGCCAGCGCCTGCGGAGCCACCGCGTGGCCGGCCGGGGCGGCCTGCCCGGCCTGGGTGGACGGGGCGGCCGGGGTGGCCGGGGCCGGGTCGCCGCCGTGGCCGTGGTGGCTGACCGTGGAGCGCGACGCCCCTGCGGCGATCTTCTGCTCGGTGGGCGCGGCGGCCGAGCTCCCGGCCCCGTACACCACGTCCGAGCAGCTGTAGAACGCCTCCGGGCTGTCGTCCCGCTGCCACACCTTGTAGATGATGTGGCGCCCGGTGCGGGCCGGCAGCGTGCCGGTGAAGTTGTAGTAGCCGTCCGTCGCCGTGCGCGACGTCCGGTACACCGCGACGGGAGTGTCGTCCAGGTCGGACCACTTCAGCGGCTTCGTCGGGTCGAAGCCCTCCTTGGTGATGTAGAGCGTCATCGTGCCCGAATGGGCGGCCGTCACACGGAACTTGAAGGGGAAGGAGCCCGCCGCGACACCGGTGGACGGCCAGTCGGTGCGGGCCCAGTCCAGCGCGCGGTACTTGTCGCGGTTCGCCGAGCACAGTTTGCCGTCCGGGATGATCTGACGGGACTGGCCGTTGGCGTTGGCGATGTTCACCTCGTTCCAGTCGTACAGGGGCTGGGTGCCGGAGTCGGCGACCAGGTCCTTGCAGACCTGCGACACCGGGTGCTCGGGGCCCTCGGCATAACAGGCGGCGATGCGGCTGACGGGGTTGAACATGGTGCCGTGCGCGGACGCGGGGGTGGGCGCCAGGGCGAAGAGGGACAGGGAGGTCGCCCCGAGGACACCCAGGGACGCTGCGGTACGCCGAGCGGACATACGAGTGCTCCTTGATCGTGGGGAGGCGGAACGAGCCGGAACGGCACGCCGGACGGGCCGCGCCAACTCGCCCCGTGGTGGCGGCACTTGAGAGCGTGGCATTGGTCTGGACCAGCCCGCAAGAGGTCTACGCCAACCTGTCGCCCAAGTCCGTCGCTGTCGCCCAAGTCCGTCGACCCGTCCCACAAGTCCGTCGACCCGTCCCACGCTCCGCCGGCCCGCCCCCTCCGAGTCCGCCCGGCCCGCCCCCGGAGGCCGTCGGCCCGTCCCACGAGTCCGCCCGGCCCGTCCCCCAGTCCGCCTGCCCGCCCTACGGGACCATCGGCCGGTCGCCCGCCGGGCGGGTCCACCAGACCCCCTCGCCGTGCGTGAGTCCGGGCAGCCACCGCTCGATGCCAACGGCCCCGCGTGCCGCGACCGTGCCCCGCAGCAGCCACCCCTCCGCCGTGGCCACGGTCTCCTCGATGGCCGCGCCCATCGCCGTGAGCCGGCCGCAGACGGCGGCGAGCGTAGGGGCGGGGGCCTCCAACTCGTAGGCGAGACAGGGCTCGTAGAGCCGCGTCCCGGCGGACCGCAGGGCCCGGTCCAGCACGATCGGGGTCAGCGCGCGGAAATCGCCCGCCGTACTGAACACGCTGGAGAACCCCGAGCGTACGAGCGTGACCACGCAGTCCGAGACCGCCCATCCCCGGGGCCCGGTGCGCAGCCCGTCGTGCACGCTCTCCTCCACCGCCTGGTGGAACGCCCGTGGCAGCGCGCCCAGTTCGGTCTCGTAGCGGAAGGAGTTCCCGTCGCCGTACGGGGCCGGCTCCACACGGAGCCCGACGGTCGCCCAGTGCCCGCCGGGCGCGGGACCCCGGTCCATCCCCTCGGCCGATTCGCCCACCCCGGCGGGACGCTCGACGCACACCGTGCGGCTCGGGTCGAAGACCACCTCGATGCCGTACGTGTCGGCGAGCGTGGCGGCGATGACCTCCTTCTGCACCTCCCCGTACAGGAACACCGAGACGGCGCCCCCCGGTTCGGTGCGGGCGCTGATCAGCGGGTCCTGTTCGGCCAGGTGCCGCAGGGCGGTGTGGAGGCGGGCGGCCGCTGTCGGGCCGGCCTCGCGCGGGCGTACCAGGCTGTGGAGGGTGGGGGCGGCGAAACGGGGGGTGCGGGCGCGGGCGGAGTCGTCCGCGCCGTCCGGGGCCTGGATGCGGTCGCCCACGCGGAACTTGGGCAGACCCCGCAGCCGGCCGATGCCGCCTGCCGTGAGGCGGGTGGCGCCCGGGCCCGCGCCCACCACGTCCAAGGAGGTGAGCCGGCCGGGGTGGGTACCGTGGGGGGAGGCGAACGTGAGGTGCTGCCGTGTACGCACCTCGCCCTGGAAAAGGCGCAGATACGCGGTTTTGGCGCCGGACCGGTCGCGCTTCACGGCGAACACCGTGCCCTGCGGCGGGGCGGTGGTGTCCGGGCCCGGCGCGGGGAACAGGGTCGCTATCGCCTCGATGAGCGCGGGGATGCCCTGACCGCCGATCGCGGAGCCGAAGTAAACGGGGTGGACGAGGGCGGCGGCGGTCTGGGCCGCGAGCCCCTTGGCGAGTTCGGCCGGGGTGGGCGGGGGGCCGTCCACGACACGCGCGAGCATCGCGTCGTCCTGCTCGGCCAGCAACTTGCCCACCAGCGCGGCGTGTTCAGGGTCGGTCCAGGCGCGCGGGACGACGGTGGCGGCCCGGGTTCCCAGGTGGCGCACCGCCGACATGGGGGCGACGCGGGGGGTCAGTTTGCGGCGGATGTCGGCGAGCAGACCGGCCTCGCGGGCGCCCGCACGGTCGACCTTGTTGACGAAGACCAGCGTCGGGAGGCGGGCCTCGCGCAGGGTGCGCATCAGGACGCGGGTCCCTGCCTGCACGCCCTCCACGGCGGACAGGACCAGCACGGCACCGTCCAGGACGCCGAGCGCGCGCTCCACCTCGGCCACGAAGTCGCTGTGGCCCGGCGTGTCGATCAGGTTGACCTGGGTGTCGCCCACGCGGAACGACGCGACGGCCGAGTGCACGGTGATGCCGCGCTGCCGCTCGATGGCATCCGTGTCCGTCTGGGTGTCACCGTCGTCCACGCTGCCGAGGCGCGTGATCGTGCCGGTGTCGAAGAGAAGGCGCTCGGTGAGGCTGGTCTTACCGGCGTCGACGTGGGCGAGGATGCCGATGTTCAGGGTGCGGGTGGGGGTGCGCATGGGTGCGGGGTTCTCCGAAGGGGGCCGTGAGGTCGGGGCTCTGGGCTGTTTCGGAGAGTCGGCGCACGTGATGCTCCCGCAGGGTGAGGTGAGGTCCGGCGGGGACAGGTTAGGACGGTGCGGGCGGGCGGGCGAGGGGTTTTCGGGGTGGGGGCAGGGCCGGGGTGGGGCCCCGGCTGTTCCCTGGGGATCGGCGTTCTCGCGTGCGGGGGAGAGGGGTGCGTACCGGAGGGCCGGGGCCCTGGCTGTTCCCCTGGGGATCGGCGTTCTCGCGTGCGGGTCAGGGGGTGCGTACCCGGAGGGCCCGCTCACCTGGGTGGACAGTAGAGTGCGGGCCGTCCCCATAGGCCCGGCCGGGCCCCCGCGCACACCCCGAGGTACGCACACCGTGAACCCCGCTCGCACGCCCTCCCGTCCTGACGTCACCGTCGTCGGGATCGGGGCCGACGGGTGGGGCGGGCTCGGGAGCCAGGGGCGCGAGGTGTTGCTGGCGGCCGACGTCGTCGTGGGCGGAGCCCGGCAGCTCGCTCTGCTGCCCGAGGAGTGCCGCGGGGAGCGCATCGCCTGGCCGACGCCGCTTCGGCCCGCCGTCCCCGGGATCATCGAAGCCCACCGGGGCCGCCGGCTGGCCGTGCTGGCCAGCGGGGACCCCATGTTCTACGGGATCGGGCGCACCCTCACCGACGTACTCGGCGCCCCGCCCCGCGTGCTGCCGCACCCCTCGTCGCTCTCCCACGCCTGCGCCCGGCTCGGCTGGCCCGTCGAGGAGACCGAGACCGTCACGCTGGTCGGGCGGCCGGCCGGCCGGCTCGCGGCCGCGCTGCACGACGGGCGCAGGATCCTCGTCCTGAGCGCCGACGCCCGCACCCCGGCCGACGTCGCGGCGCTGCTGCGCGACCGCGGGTTCGGGCCCAGCCGGATGCGGGTGCTCGAACAGCTGGGGTCGCCGCGCGAGCGGGTCGTGGAGGGGAGCGCCGAGGCGTGGGACGCCGCGCCCGGTGACGCCCTGAACGTCGTCGCCGTCGAGTGCCGCCGCGCCCCCGGCGCCCTGCGGCTCGGCGCCGTACCGGGGCTGCCCGACGACGCGTACGAACACGACGGACAGCTCACCAAGCGGCACGTCCGCGCCGCCACCCTCGGCGCGCTCGCGCCCGCGCCCGGCGAAACCCTGTGGGACATCGGCGGCGGGTCCGGCTCGATCGCGGTGGAGTGGATGCGTACGCACCCGTCGTGCCGGGCCGTCACCGTGGAGCGGGATCCGGTACGGGCCGAGCGCATCGGCCGCAACGCGGACCGGCTCGGCGTGCCCGCGCTACGCGTCGTCACCGGCGCCGCGCCCGACGCGCTGACCCAACTCCCCGCGCCCGACGCCGTGTTCATCGGCGGCGGGCTCACCGCGCCCGGGCTGCTCGACGCGTGCTGGCAGGCGCTCGCGCCCGGCGGACGCCTGGTCGCCAACACCGTCACGCTGGAGTCCGAGGCGCTGCTCGCCACCTGGTACCGGCGCCACGGCGGCGAACTCGTCCGGCTCGCGGTCGCGCACGCCGTGCCGGTCGGCGGCTTCACGGGATGGCGCCAGGCCATGCCGGTCACCCAGTGGGCCGTCGTCAAATCCGGACCCTCCGGACCCTCCGGACCCTTCGCACCACTCGACACCCCTTCTGGAGCAGCCACATGACCGTGTACTTCATCGGCGCGGGGCCCGGCGCCGCCGACCTGATCACGGTGCGTGGCGCCCGTACGCTCGCCTCCTGCCAGGTGTGTCTGTACGCGGGCAGCCTCGTACCGCGCGAACTCCTCGCCGAGTGCCCCGAGGGCGCCCGGCTGGTGGACACCGCGCGGCTCAACCTCGATGAGATCGTGGGGGAGTTGACGCGGGCGCACGAGGCCGGGCTCGATGTGGCCCGGCTGCACTCCGGTGACCCCTCGGTGTTCAGTGCCGTCGCCGAGCAGATGCGGCGCCTCGACGCGGCGGGGGTGCCGTACGAGATGGTGCCGGGGGTGCCGGCCTTCGCGGCGGCCGCCGCCGCGCTCAAGCGGGAGCTGACGGTGCCCACGGTCGGCCAGACCGTCATCCTGACCCGGATCGCGCAGCGGGCCACGGCCATGCCGGAGGGGGAGGACCTGGCGACGCTCGGGCGGAGCGGGGCGCTGCTCGTCCTGCACCTGGCGGCGGGGTATGTCGACCGGGTCGTGGAGGAGCTGCTGCCGCACTACGGCGCCGACTGCCCCACAGCGGTGGTCGCCTTCGCGTCCCGCCCCGACGAGCTGGTCCTGCGCGGGACGCTGGCGGACATCGCGGAGCGGGTGAAGGCGGCGGGGGTGGTGCGGACGGCGGTGATCCTGGTGGGGCGGGTGCTGGGTGCGTCATCGTTCCGGGACAGCCACCTGTACTCGGCCGAACGCTGCCGGGACTAGCCCCGGCCGGGGCGGACCCTGCCGGCGCCGATGCCGGCCTCGGCTGCGGGCCGTGGTCGCTCCTCGCGCGGTTCCCCGCGCCCCTGAGCATTCGGTGCCGGCCCACGTGGGTGTGTCCGGCCTGGTGGCGCTTGGCAGTGTCGGGCGATGCGGGCCCGTAAAGGCAACCTCAGCCCGTCCGGCGATTGAGGACGAGGCCGTTCAGGCCGAACGGGGTCTGGGGCGGAGCCCCAGGACCTCGGGTGCGGGCCGTGGGCGGCCGGGCGCGCAGTTCCCCGCGCCCCTGGCGGGGTTGGTGCTGGCCCACCCGGCATACCTCATCCCGTCCGGCGATTGAGGACGAGCGCCCTTAAGGCGCGAACGGGGTTTGGGGCGGAGCCCCAAGGCGTCGGCTTTCGGGTGCGGGCCGTGCGTGGCTGGTTGCGCAGTTCCCCGCGCCCCTGGCAGGGCTGGTGCCGGCCCACGTGGGTGTGTTCAGCCCGGCCGCCCCGGCGGGGTTGGTGCCGGCCCGCACCGTAGGGGCTAACGGGGCGTGCTGCGGCCTACTACCGTGCCCGCGCGGTCGACGCACAGGACGTCCACCGCCACCGGCGCACCCCGCAGAACACTCAGCGCCTCGTCCCGGGCCCGCGCCGCGACCACGTCGCCGAGGGGGACGCCGGCCGCCGCGCACAGCTGGAGCGCGGCCAGACCCGTGTTGGCCACGGCCACCTCCGCCGCCAGCGCCTCGCTCGCGCCGCCCTCGCGGGCCAGCGCCGCGAGGAAGGACTTGTCCACCTGGGACCGGCCGGAGTGCAGGTCCAGATGGCCCGCCGCCAGCTTGGACAGTTTGGCGAAGCCGCCGCAGATGGTGAGCCGGTCCACCGGGTGACGGCGTACGTACTTGAGGACCGCGCCCGCGAAATCGCCCATGTCCAGCAGCGCGTCCTCGGGCAGCCCGTACTCCGCCACCACCGTCCGCTCCGACGTGGAGCCCGTGCAGCCGGCCACATGCGTACGGCCCGCCGCGCGCGCCACGTCCACCCCGCGCCGGATCGAGTCGATCCACGCCGAGCACGAGTACGGCACCACGATGCCGGTCGTGCCCAGGATGGACAGGCCGCCCAGGATGCCGAGGCGCGGGTTCCACGTGGAGCGGGCGATCTCGGCGCCGTGGTCGACGGAGATGGTGATCTCCACGTCGGCCGTGGTCCCGTGCCGCCGCGCCACCAGCGTCACATGGTCCGTCATCATGCGGCGCGGCACCGGGTTGATCGCGGGTTCGCCGACCGCGAGGGGAAGCCCGGGCCGGGTGATCGTGCCCACGCCGTCACCGGCCCGGAACACCACCCCGGAGCCGGGCGGAAGCAGCCGTACCGTCGAGCGGATCAGCGCGCCGTGCGTCACGTCCGGGTCGTCGCCCGCGTCCTTGACCACGGCCGCCATCGCCCGACCCGCCCCCAGTTCCTCGGCGGCCAGCGCGAACGCGGGCGTCTGCCCGCGCGGCAGCGTGATCGTCACCGGGTCGGGGAAGTCGCCGGCCAGGAGTGCGGTGTACGCGGCCGTCGTGGCCGCCGTCGCGCAGGCACCGGTCGTCCAGCCGGGCCGCAGACCGGTGTGCTTGAGTTGGGCACCGCGTCCGCCCTTGGGCTCGCTCATGCTCCCCGCCTGATCCGTGCTCGACGGCCTGCCTGCCTCATGACCTTCGGCCTCACTCACGAACGGAACCGGATCCTGTGCACATCTTGATTCTGGGGGGTACCGGCGAGGCCCGTCGCCTCGCGGGCCTGCTGGGCGCCGGCGCGGCCGACGGCCCGCGGGTGACCAGCTCGCTCGCGGGCCGGGTCGCCGAACCCAGGCTGCCACCCGGCGAGGTCCGCGTCGGCGGGTTCGGCGGCGCCGACGGGCTCGCCGCGTGGCTGCGTACGCACGAGGTGGACGCGCTCATCGACGCCACCCATCCCTTCGCCCGGACGATCAGTTTCAACGCGGCGGCCGCCGCCACGCGGGCCCATGTTCCCCTGCTCGCGCTGCGCCGCCCCGGCTGGGTCCCCGGCGAGGGCGACCGCTGGCACCCGGCGGACTCCCTCGACCAGGCCGCGGCGCTGCTGCCGGGACTCGGCCACCGCGTCTTTTTGACCACCGGCCGCATGGGCCTCGCCGCCTTCGCCCCGCTCGACGCCCTGTGGTTCCTGATGCGCTCGGTGGACGCCCCCGAGCCGCCCTTCCCGGCCCGGATGGAGGTGCTGCTCGACCGGGGGCCCTTCACCCTCGAAGGGGAGCGGGAGCTGCTGCGCGCCCACCGCGTCGACGTGCTCGTCACCAAGGACAGCGGGGGCGCCGCGACCGCCCCGAAGCTGGCCGCCGCCCGCGAGGCGGGCATCCCCGTCGTCGTGGTGCGGCGCCCGCCCGTGCCGGCCGGGGTGGCCGTGGCGGCCACCCCCGAGGAGGCGGCCGCCTGGGTGGCCGGCCTCCCCGGCCGGCCCCGCCCGGGTCAGTCCTCCGGATAGCGCCTCGGCGTCCAGACGATCTCCTCGCCGTCGCCGCGCCGTACGGTACGGGTCTGCGAGGAGCCGATCAGCAGGATCGTGCGCATGTCGACCTCGGCCGGCTCCAGATCGGCAAGGCGCACGATCCGGACCCGCTCGCCCGGCCCGCCCACGTCGCGGGCCACCACCACCGGGGTGTCCGGCGCCCGGTGCTCGAGGAGCAGTTCGCGCGCCTTGGCCACCTGCCACGTACGGCTCGCGGAACCGGGGTTGTAGAGCGCGAGGACGAGATCGGCCGACGCCGCCGCGTGCAGCCGCTCGGCGATGACCTCCCAGGGCTTGAGCCGGTCGGACAGCGAGATCGTCGCGTAGTCGTGGCCGAGCGGGGCGCCCGCGCGGGCGGCGGCCGCGTTGGCGGCGGTCACCCCCGGCAGGACCCGCACGGGAACGTCCGCGTACTGCGGCTGCGAAGCCACCTCCAGCACGGCGGTGGCCATCGCGAAGATGCCCGGATCGCCCCCCGACACCACGGCGACCCGCCTGCCCCGCATGGCCAGTTGGAGCGCGAACTCGGCGCGCTCGGACTCCACCTTGTTGTCCGAGCCGTGCCTGCGCTGCCCGGGGCGTTCCGGCACCCGGTCCACGTAGGTGGTGTAGCCCACGATGTCGTCGGCGGCGGCGAGTGCGCCCCGCGACTGCGGCGTCAGCCACAGCGGTCCGGCGGGGCCGGTGCCCACGACCACGACCTCGCCGCGCTCCCGCTCGACGGGCGCGGCGTCGATACGGCTCGGCAGCACCGCGACGGAGAAGTACGGCACCGAATCCGCCTCGATGTCGGCGAGTTGACCCGTGCGCTCGCCCGGCATGGTGGCGCGCTCCACATACCGCGCCTCATCGAGCCGCCCCGAACGCTCCAGCGCCCGGCGCACCTTGGTGAACGTACGCCCCAGCTTCATCACCACCGCCGAGTCGGTGGCGGCCAGGCGCGCGGTCAGCTCCTCCTCCGGCAGCGTGCCGGGCAGGATCGTCAGGATCTCCTCGGCCTCCACCAGCGGCTCACCGAGCCGGGCGGCCGCCGCGCTCACCGAGGTCACCCCGGGGATCACCTCGGTCGGGTAGCGGTGGGCGAGCCGCTTGTGCATGTGCTGGTAGGAGCCGTAGAACAGCGGGTCGCCCTCGGCGAGCACGGCGACCGTGCGGCCCGCGTCGAGGTGCGCGGCGAGCCGGGCCGACGCCTCCTCGTAGAAGTCGTCGATCGCGCCCCGGTAGCCGCCGGGGTGGTCGGTGGTCTCCACCGTCAGCGGATAGACCAGCTTCTCCTCGATGTGGTCGGCGCGGATGTGCTTCGCCGCGATCGAGCGCGCTATCGAGCGGCCGTGGCGCGCCGAGTGGTACGCCACCACGTCCGCCTCCGCGATCGCCTCCACCGCGCGCACCGTCATCAGGGACGGATCGCCCGGGCCGAGCCCGACGCCGTAGAGCCGGCCCGCCGTGCTGCTGTTCTCGTTCATTCCGCCTCGCTCGCGATCGCGTTGAGCGCGGCCGCCGCGATCGCGCTGCCACCGCGCCGGCCCCGTACCACCAGGTGTTCAAGGCCCGAAGGGTGCGCGGCGAGCGCGTCCTTGGACTCGGCTGCGCCTATGAACCCGACCGGTACGCCGATGACGGCCGCCGGGCGCGGCGCGCCCTGCTCGATCATTTCGAGCAGCCGGAACAGGGCGGTGGGCGCGTTGCCGACGGCCACCACCGCGCCGTCCATGCGGTCGCGCCACAGTTCGAGCGCGGCGGCGCTGCGGGTGGTGCCGAGTTCGGCGGCGAGGGCCGGTACGGACGGATCGTTCAGGGTGCAGATCACCTCGTTGTCGGCGGGCAGCCGTTTGCGGGTCACCCCGCTGGCGACCATCCGCGCGTCGCACAGGATCGGCGCACCCGCGCGCAGCGCCTCGCGGGCCCGGGCCACGACGGCCGGCGTGTAGCCGAGGTCGCGGGTCAGGTCCGTCATGCCACAGGCGTGGATCATGCGGACCGCGACCTGGCTCACGTCGGCGGGCAGGCCGGCGAGGTCCGCCTCGGCGCGGATCGTGGCAAAGGACTGGCGGTAGATCTCCGCGCCGTCCTTCTCGTAGTCGAACACTGTGCTCTCGCTCATCTCGTGGTTGTCCCTGTCCCTGTCCCGTACGCCTGCGGCCGGCCACCCCGCGCGCGGGCCACCGCGTCCGCCAACTCGCCCTCGCTCAGCGGCGGTTGCCGTTCCTGTACGCCTCGTACGCCCCGTACCGTCACCGTGTAGTGGCCTTCGGCGGTGGCCGTCACGTCCACCCAGTCGCCGTGCGGGTGGCCGCAGCGCCGCTCGCACCCCGACCAGTGGACGGGCAGGCCGCCCGTGCCCGGCAGGGCGTCGCGGCGCACATCGGCCAGCGCCTTGGCGCACCCGGGACGGCCGGTGCACGCGCCGACCCCGGCCCATGGGGCGTCGGGGCGGGTGGTGAATCCGGCGTCGTCGAGTTCGCGCAGCCGCGCGCGGGCGCCGGGCCCGTCGAAGCCGGGGACGACGAATCCGCGCCACGGGGTGATCCGGACCTCGCCGCCGGGGCCCGGGAGCACCCGGAGCCGCGCGGCGGGGACCCGGCCCAGCGCGGGGGCCACGACCAGGGCGTAGGTGCCGTCGGGGCTCGCGACGATGCCGGGGGTGGGGGCGGTCGTTCGGGCGTCCGGTGCGTCCGGTACGGGGGCGGGGGTGGCCGGGATGCCCGCTCGGGCCAGCGCGGACGCGAGGTCGACGGCGTGGCCCGGGGGCAGGTCGCGCACCCGCCAGGCGCCGGTGCCCGCGGCCGTCTCCAGGAACGCGCGGGCGGCTTCCAGGGCCGCGCGGGGGGCGTCGGACGCGGCCACCCGCAGGGCGCTCGCTCCGACCCGGACGACGACGGTCTCCCGCTCCTGTGCGAGCAACGTCACATCGGCGCCGAGGCCCGCGACGTCGCCGCGGCCGTCGTCGAGCGCGAACAGGAAGCGGCCGGAGAGGGCGGTCGTCCAGTCCTGGGCGCACAGGAGGGCGTCGAGGGCGCGCAGGCGGGCGGTGGCGTGGGCGCCGTCGTGGCCCCGCCCGTCCAGGCCGGCCAGCGGCGACGCGACGATGTTGCGCACGCGCTCATGGGTCTCGGAGGGCATCAGGCCGGTGTGGCGCAGGAGTTCGGCGAGTGCGGTGGCGTGGGGGGCCGCGATGGCGCGCAACTCGGCGTTGCCCCGGGAGGTGAGGGTGAGGTGGCCGTCCGCGTACCGCTCGGCGGCGGTGGCCAGCGCGTGTACCTGACGGGTCGTCAATATGCCGCCCGGCAGGCGGAGTCGGGCGAGATTGCCGTCGTCGGCCTGGTGCAGCCGCAGGGCGCCCGGGCAGGCGTCGCCGCGGTCCCGTACCACGGGGTCGCGGGGGGCTGCTCCCGGGGCGTCCCCTATGGGGGTTTCGCCCTGGTTGTGGGGTGTTGCGGAGGGGCGCGGCATGGCGGCGAGCATACCCAGGTCGCATCCGCGGGGGCCGCCCCCACCGGGTGGGTACCGGGCGCGCTACCGGCGTCCGCGCCGGACCAGGGCCGGACAGGCGCATGCGGGCCGGCACCGGCCCCGCCAGGGGCGCGGGGCACTGCGCGCCCAGCGACGCACGGCCGGCAGCCGGGGCCCCTGGGGCTCCGCCCCAGACCCCGTTCGCGCCTGAAGGGCGCTCGTCCTCAAGCGCCGGACGGGCTGAGGGCGCCCGCACGGGCCGGCGCCGGGTAGTCACGGGCGCGGGGAACTGCGCGAGAAGCGTCCACGGTCCGCAGGCGTCAGCGGGTTTCAGGGGCGCGGGGAACTGCGCGCCCAGCCACGCACGGTCCGCAGCCGGGGCCCCTGGGGCTCCGCTCCAGACCCCGTTCGCGCCTGAAGGGCGCTCGTCCTCAAGCGCCGGACTGGCTGAGGGTGCCCGCATGGGCCGGCGCCGAGTAGTCAGGGGCGCGGGGAACGGCGCGGGAGGCGTCCACGGTCCGCAGATGTCAGCGGGTTTCAGGGGCGCGGGGAACTGCGCGAAACGTGGCCACGCCCCCGCAGGCGGACCCGGGGCGGGCCCCGGGCGGGACCTCGGTGGGCGCGGGGTGGGCCGGGGCCGAGGGGGGACCCGGGTGGGTCGCTACTATGCAGGCGGCAGGCCACCCGGCCCGCCGGCGTCGCCGGACACGGCGACAGGGGAGGAAGCCCGGTGAGATTCCGGCGCGGTCCCGCCACTGTGAGCCCGGACCCGAGCCCCGCTCGACCGGGTGAGTCAGGAACTCCCCCTCCCCGGGCAGGGGAGACCATCCGACACCACCCGGGGCGCGGACACCCCGAGGAAGGCCTGACGCCGCATGCTGCACTCGCCCGGGGAGCCCACGGAGGACCCCCGCCCCATCCTGCTCCTGTCGACGTCCGACACCGATCTCCTCAGCGCCCGCGCCGCGAACGGCCCGGTGCCGTACCGGTTCGCCAACCCCTCCCGCCTCGCCCTCGACGCCCTGCCAGAGCTCCTGGACGGCGTCGGCCTCGTCGTCGTACGGCTCCTCGGCGGCGTACGCGCCTGGCAGGACGGCCTGGACCAGCTCACCGCGAGCGGCCTCCCGGTCGTCGTCCTGACCGGCGAACAGGCCCCGGACGCCCAGCTGATGGCCGCCTCCACCGTCCCCGTCGGCATCGCCGCCGAGGCGCACGCCTACCTCGCGCACGGCGGCCCCGCCAACCTCGACCAGCTCGCCCGGTTCCTGTCCGACACCGTGCTGCTCACCGGCCACGGTTTCGAGCCGCCCGCGCCCGCCCCGTCCTGGGGCCCGCTGGAGCGTACGCCCGGGGCCGCCGACGGCCCCACCGTCGCCGTGCTCTACTACCGCGCCCACCACATGAGCGGCAACACCGCCTTCGTGGACGCCCTGTGCGGCGCGATCGAGGACGCCGGTGCCCGCCCGCTCCCGCTGTACGTGTCCTCGCTGCGCGACCCCGAGCCCGCGCTCATCGACGAACTGCGCGCCGCCGACGCCATCGTGACCACCGTCCTCGCCGCCGGCGGCACCAAGCCCGCCACCGCGTCGGCCGGCGGCGACGACGAGTCCTGGGACGCCGGTGCGCTCAGCGGCCTGGACGTACCGATCCTCCAGGCGCTCTGCCTCACCGGCTCCCGCAGCGCCTGGGAGGACAACGACGAGGGCGTCTCCCCGCTCGACGCGGCAAGCCAGATCGCCGTGCCCGAGTTCGACGGCCGCCTGATCACCGTCCCGTTCTCCTTCAAGGAGATCGACGAGGACGGACTGCCCGCGTACGTGGCCGACGCCGAGCGGGCCGCCCGCGTGGCCGGCATCGCCGTGCGCCACGCCCGCCTCAAGCACATCCCGGCCGCCGACAAGCGCATCGCGCTCGTCCTGTCCGCCTACCCCACCAAGCACTCCCGCATCGGCAACGCCGTCGGCCTCGACACCCCCGCGAGCGCCGTCGCGCTCCTGCGCCGGCTGCGGGCCGAGGGGTACGACTTCGGGCCCGAGGAGGAGATCCCGGGCCTCGTATCCGGCGACGGCGACGAACTGATCCGCGCCCTCATCGACGCCGGCGGCCACGACCAGGACTGGCTCACCGAGGAGCAGCTGGCCGCCAACCCGGTGCGCATCCCGGCCGCCGACTACAAGCGCTGGTACGCCACGCTCCCGGGGGAGCTGCGCGAGAACGTCGAGCGGCACTGGGGCCCACCGCCCGGTGAGATGTTCCTCGACCGCTCCCGCGTGGGCAACGGCGGTGACCCCGAGGGCGACATCGTGCTGGCCGCCCTGCGCCGCGACAACCTGCTGATCCTCATCCAGCCCCCGCGCGGCTTCGGCGAGAACCCGATCGCGATCTACCACGACCCCGATCTGCCGCCCAGCCACCACTACTTGGCCGCCTACCGCTGGATCGCGGCCCCGGCCGCCGACGGCGGATTCGGCGCCGACGCGATGATCCACCTCGGCAAGCACGGCAACCTGGAGTGGCTGCCCGGCAAGAACGCGGGCCTGTCCGCCGCCTGCGGGCCCGACGCCGCGCTCGGCGACCTGCCCCTGATCTACCCGTTCCTGGTCAACGACCCGGGCGAGGGCACCCAGGCCAAGCGCCGTGTGCACGCCACCCTCGTCGACCACCTCGTGCCGCCGATGGCCCGCGCCGACTCCTACGGCGACGTCGCCCGCCTGGAACAACTCCTGGACGAGCACGCCCAGATCGCCGCCATGGACCCGGCCAAGCTCCCCGCGATCCGCGCCCAGATCTGGACGCTCATCCAGGCCGCCAAGCTCGACCACGACCTCGGGCTCGAAGACCGCCCCGAGGACGAGGGCTTCGACGAGTTCATCATGCATCTCGACGGCTGGCTCTGCGAGATCAAGGACGTCCAGATCCGCGACGGCCTGCACGTCCTCGGCAACGCCCCGGCCGGCGCCGACCGCGTCAACCTCGTCCTGGCCATCCTGCGCGCCCGCCAGATCTGGGGCGGCACCACCGCCCTGCCCGGCCTGCGCGAAGCCCTCGGCCTCGACGAGTCCGCCGCCACCCGCACCAGCGCCGACGAAGCCGAGGAACAGGCCCGCGCGCTCGTGCAGTTGATGGACGACGCCGACTGGGACCTCGCGGCGATCCCCGCCGAGCAGCCCCAACAGGTGCGCGCAATCCTGGAGTTCGCCGCCCGCGAGGTCGTGCCGCGCCTGGCCGCCACCACCGCCGAACTCGACCACACCGTCCACGCCCTGACCGGCGGCTTCGTCCCGGCGGGCCCCTCGGGCTCCCCGCTGCGCGGCCTGGTCAACGTCCTGCCGACCGGCCGCAACTTCTACTCCGTCGATCCCAAGGCCGTCCCCTCCAGGCTCGCCTGGGAGACCGGCCAGGCACTCGCCGAATCCCTCGCCAACCGCTACCGCGCCGACAACGGCGAGTGGCCGACCTCCGTCGGGCTCTCGCTGTGGGGTACGAGCGCGATGCGCACGGCGGGCGACGACGTGGCCGAGGCGATGGCGCTGCTCGGCGTGCGCCCCGTCTGGGACGACGCCTCGCGCCGCGTCACCGGCCTCGAACCCATCCCGCTCGACGAGCTGGGCCGCCCCCGCATCGACGTGACCCTGCGCATCTCGGGCTTCTTCCGCGACGCCTTCCCGCACACGATCGGCCTGCTCGACGACGCGGTCCGCCTCGCGGCCTCCCTGGACGAGGGCCCCGACGCCAACCACGTACGCGCCCACACCCAGGCCGACCTCGCCGAACACGGCGACGAACGCCGCGCCACCACCCGCATCTTCGGCTCACGCCCCGGCACCTACGGCGCGGGCCTGCTCCAGCTCATCGACTCCCGCGACTGGCGCACCGACGCCGACCTCGCCGAGGTCTACACGGTGTGGGGCGGCTACGCCTACGGCCGCGAGCTGGACGGGCGCCCGGCCCGGGAGGAGATGGAGACGGCGTACAAGCGGATCGCGGTCGCGGCGAAGAACACCGACACCCGCGAGCACGACATCGCCGACTCCGACGACTACTTCCAGTACCACGGCGGCATGGTCGCCACCGTCCGCGCCCTGCGCGGCACCGCCCCCGAGGCCTACATCGGCGACTCGACCCGCCCCGAGACCGTCAAGACCCGCACCCTGGTGGAGGAGACCTCGCGCGTCTTCCGGGCCCGCGTGGTCAACCCCAAGTGGATCGAGGCGATGCGCCGCCACGGCTACAAGGGCGCCTTCGAACTCGCCGCGACCGTGGACTACTTGTTCGGCTACGACGCCACCACCGGCGTCGTCGCCGACTGGATGTACGACAAGTTGACCGAGACGTACGTCCTGGACCCGGCCAACCGCGAATTCCTTCAGAACGCCAACCCGTGGGCCCTGCACGGCATCGCGGAACGCCTTCTGGAGGCGGAGTCGCGCGGCATGTGGGCCAAGCCCGACCCGGCGGTCCTCGAAGCGCTGCGCCAGGTCTACCTGGAGACCGAGGGCGACCTGGAGGACGAGGGCTGAGCCCGGCGACACACAAGGGCGGGCCCGGGTCGCACGACCCGGGCCCGCCCCCGTTCACCCAGCGCCGCTCCCGGCTAACCCCGGCTGGCGAAGTCCTGCGTCCACCACGGGCCGCCCGACCCGTAGTGCACGCCTATCCCGATCTCCTTGAAGCCGCAGTTGAGGATGTTGGCGCGGTGCCCGGCGCTGTGCATCCAGGAGTCCATGACGGCGGCCGCGTCGGCCTGGCCGCGCGCGATGTTCTCACCGTACGAGCTCCACTGGTACCCGGCGGCCGTGATCCGCTCGCCGGGGCCGGCGCCGCTCGGGTCGGTGTGGTCGAAGAAGTTCTGCGCGGCCATGTTCTCGGAGTGCTTGAGCGCCGCGTCGTACAGCTGGGGATTGCTGGTGAGCGCCGAGCAACCCGCCTTGCTCCGCTCGGAGTTGACCATGTCGAGCACCTGCTGCACGGCGGCGGGCGTGCTCGTGCCGGCGGCGCTCGGAGCCGCGCGCTTCGTGCTCGGCGCGGGCTTCGGCGGCGTGGGGCGCGTGGACGGTTTGGCGGGCGGCGCGGAGTGCTGGGAGGGGCGCGGCGAGGGCGAAGTGCTCGGCTTCTGCGGCGAGTTGGACGCGGAGGGCGACGGCGCCACGGGGAGGGCGCCGATGCCGTCGGCCGCCGCGTCGGTGGTGACGACGGGGGCGTCGGCGACGGCGTGGGAGGCATCGCCGCCGGAGTCCGTGAGGAAGCGGTACGCCCCGCCGGCCGCGGTGACCAGGACGAGGGCCGCGATGACGGCGGCGGTCCTGCGCCGGCGCCGCGCCCGCTGGTCACGGCGGTCGCGCCGGGACGCGGGGGCCCGCCGCTTACCGGCTGCGTGCGCGCCGTGGGCGGTGCGGGGAGCCTGCGCCGAGGCCTGGGTGGCGGCCCCCGGGGCGGCCTGGGTGGTGGCGTCGGCGACGGTGTCCAGGCCGGGACCGTGACCGAGCGACGCGGCGGCCAGAGCGGCCGTGGCCGCCGCCACCGGGACGAGGGCGAGCCCCACGAGCAGGCCCTCGGCGGGTATGAGCCCGCTCCAGTGCCCGGAGCAGACCGCGCATGTGCGGGCGTGCCGGGCTATGCGCTTGCGCCACAGGGCGGACGGCACACCGTCCCAGGACTGCGTCAGCCCGTTCAGCTCGCCGCAGCGCTCGGTCCCCGCGAGGGCGCGCACCACGACCCGGGCGGTCTCCAGCTGGCCCTTCATGCGCTGCACGCGCACGGCGGCGTGCTCGGCGGACAGCTCGAGCGCGGCCGCGACCTCGCCCCGCGTGAGCACACCGGCCGCCTCCAGCCACCACAGCGAGAGCAGCGCCCTGTCGTCGGGCTCCAGCCAGCGGGTGGCCTCGGTGACCTCCTTGCGCTGCCCGGACAGGCCGAGCCGGGCGATGGTGAGGTCCACGAAGTCGGCGCCGGGGTCGGCGATGTCGTAGGCGTCCTGGAGGCCGCTGTCCACGGGCGTACGCCGGTGGCCCTGCCAGTACCGGCGGACCTCGTTCATGGTGACGGCGACCAGCCAGGACCTGAACGCCTCGGGGTCGCGCAGTGAGCCCAGCCCGTCGAGCATCCGCAGCAGGCTCTCCTGCACGACGTCGTCGACATCGGCGTGGCCGTTCAGGGCCCGGCCGACGATGTTGTAGACGAGCGGCAGATACCCCGAGACGAGCTCGTCCCGCGCCCGCTGGTCCCCGGCACGGGCCGCCACGACCACCGCGGCTTCCTGTTCACTGATCACGCCTCGTCCACTCTCCCGCAGCACCGAACCCATCTGACCCGACGTAGAGGAGACACCCCGGCGGTGTCCGGATAACAGAAAACAGCGAACGTTTCCGGTCCACCACCGAACACATTCCGACCAGACCGGTCCCGCGCAGCCTAACCACGCGCGCCCGGGGCGAGTCCCGCGCCCGCCGGGGCGAACGCGGCCCGGTAGGCGCGTGGGCTCGTGGCCAGGCGGGCGCCGAAGTGCTGGCGCATGGTGATCTCACTGCCGAAGCCCGCACGGCGGGCCACCTCCGGCATGGGCAGGTCGGTGCGCTCCAGGAGTTTCTGCGCCCTCGCGACGCGCTGGTCGAGCAGCCACCGCAGGGGCGTCGTCCCGGTGGTCGCCGTGAAGTGCCGGGCGAAGGAGCGCGGTGACATCCGGGCGCGCTCCGCGAGGGCGGCCACGGTCAACGGTTCGTGGAGGTGGTGGAGCGCATACGCGCGTACGTCGGCCAGGGCGTCCATGTCCCGGTCCGTGCGCGGGACGGGATGTTCGATGAACTGCGCCTGGCCTCCCGTTCGAAACGGCGCGGTGACCATCGACCGGGCGATCGTCGCGGCGGTCTCGGCACCGTGCGCGGTCCGTACGAGGTGCAGGCACAGATCGATGCCCGCGGCCGTGCCGGCGGAGGTCCAGATGTTGCCGTCCTCGACGAACAACGCGTTCCGTTCGACGCGTACCCGTGGATGCCGGGTCCGGAGCAGGTCGGCGAGGTCCCAGTGGGTCAGGGCGCGGCGGTCGTCGAGCAGCCCGGCCTGGGCCAGCGTGAGCGCACCACCGCACAGCGCCGCGACCGTGGTGCCGCGGGCATGGGCGCGGCGGAGGGCCGCGAGTACGGGCGCGGGTGCGGGGGTCGTGTGGTCGTCCAGGCCCGGGACGACGATCAGACCGGCACGGTCCAGCCAGGCCAGGGTGCGGTCGGGGGTGAGGGCGAGGCCGCCGCGCATCGGCACGGGCGCCGGATCGGCGGCGACGCGGCGCAGTTCGAAGGCGGGCACGCCCCGGGCGGTGCGATCCGCGCCCCACACCTCGGTGATCACGGAGACGTCGAAGGCCCGGATGCCGGGAAAGGCCAGCAGGGCGACCCGGTGGCCGGCGCCAGAGGGAGCCATCATGTCCGTCACGCTGGCAGTAAACCATCGATCGCTGACTTCTGTACCTCTGGGGCGAGGTGGCCCGTACCGCCAGCATGGGGTCATGACCAGCGATATGAGCAGCAACCACGAGAACGCACCGAGCGAGGGGAGCCCCCGGGCCCCCGAGCGGACCGACCTCGCGCCGAACGCGGCACTGATCGTCGTCGACGTGCAGCGGGGCTTCGAGGAGGAGGAGTTCTGGGGGCCGCGTGACAACCCGGCCGCCGACGAGAACATCGCCGCGCTGATCGACGCCTGGCAGGAGACGGGCCGGCCGGTCGTCTTCGTGCGGCACGACTCGTCGCAACCGGGCTCACCGTTGCGGCCCGGATACGGAGGCAATGACTTCAAGGAGTACGTGCGCAGGCGGCGGGGGCAGGGCACGGGTCCGGAGCTGCTGGTGACCAAGACCGTGAACTCGGCGTTCTACGGGACGCCGGACCTTGGCGCCTGGTTCGATGAGGCCGGGATCCGTCAGATCGTGGTGATCGGGATCCAGACCAACATGTGTGTCGAGACCACGGCCCGGATGGGTGGCAACCTCGGCTACGAGGTGCTGGTCCCCCTCGACGCAACCCACACCTTCGACCTGAGCGGCCCCTTCGGCTGGCACCGGTCCGCCGCCGAACTCGCCCGGGCCACCGCGGTGACCCTGCACGGCGGCGGGTTCGCGCGTGTCGTGACGACGGCGGGGCTTCTCGCGGTGTGCCGATAGGGGACCGGCTTGGGCGCGGGGGCGCCGTACGCCCCGGCGACGTGTGCGGCACGCAACCGGGGGAAACGCCGTGCGCCGACGGGCCCGGTGTATCGTGCGCACCACCTTTCTCATGGAATGTGCTGCTTTGTGCGATGACTTGAGAGCCCCCACACCTCCCGGGATCGGGCGCCGCGCCCTTCTCGCCGGGCTTCCCGCGGCCTTCGCGTTGAGCGGGTGCGCCATGCGTCCGGCGCGGCGTGAGCGGGAGCACGGGAGCGGTCACGGTGCCGTCCCCGAACCGGTGCGCCAGGACGGCGTGGCCGGACAGCGGCAGCCGAGTGTCCTCTTCGTCTCCTACGACCTGCACGCGAACGCTCGGGGCGGCCCGGGCCGGGACGCGGTGCGACGGCTGCTGGCGCGGTGGAGCGAACTGATCGCCGGACGGGGGCACGGTGTGACGGCGACCGTCGGTGTCGGGCCCACCCTGCCGCCGAGGCTCGGTATCGGCGCGCCCGACGGGCTGCGGGAGCTGCCCGCCTTTCCCGGGGAGCGCCCGGAACCCGGGGCGGGCGGCGGGGAGATCGGCGTCCAGATCTGCGGGCCCGGCCCCCGGGCGTGCGAGGCGCTGGCCGGGATGCTCGCGGGCGCCGGGGCCGGGGTGCTGCGTCCGCGCTGGCGCCAGGCCGGGTTCCTCGCGTCCGGGCGGCCAGGGGCGGGGGCCGGGTTCCTCGCGCCACCGGAGGCCGGCGGAACGCCCCGCGACCTCTTCGGCTTCAAGAACGGCACGGCCAACCCCGGGCCGCAGGAGTGCGAGCACTGGGTGTGGCTGCCCGGGCCCGGCCCCTACGCGGACGGCACGTTCCTCGTGGTGCGCCGCATCCGTCTGCGGGTGGAGGAGTTCGGGCGGCTCCCGGTCACCCGGCAGGAGCAGATCATCGGCCGCCGCAAACAGGGGGGAGAGCCGCTTGGGGGCGGCTCCGAGCACGACGCGGGCGACCTCGACGCCCGCGCGCAGGACGGCGGTTACCTCCTGCCGGCCGACGCCCACATGCGCCTGGCGGACCCCCGCCTCGACGGTGGCGCCCGCATGCTGCGGCGCGGCTACTCCTACGAGAACAACGCGGCCGACCGGGGAACGCTCTTCCTCGCCTACATGAGGGACCCCCTGCTCTTCGTGCGGGCACGGCAGCGAATGGCGTCCGGCGACGCGCTCAACGCCTTCACCCAGCCCTACGGCTCCGCGCTGTTCTACGTCCTCCCCGGCTCGCGCCCGGACCGGCCGCTGGGCAGCACGGTCCTGTGACACCGGGGCCGGCCCCTCACGCCGGGCCCGGGAAGTGGCAGGCCGCTTCCCTCGCCTGGCCCGGGCCGGTGATCCGCAGGAGCGGGGCCTCGGTGCGGCAGATGGCGCGGGCGCGGGCGCAACGTGGGTGGAAGGAGCAGCCGGGTGGTGGCGCGGCGGGGCTCGGGGGGTCGCCGAGCAGGGTGATCCGCTCGCGGGCCCGTTCGGCCGCCGGGTCGGGCAGCGGCACCGCCGACAGCAGGGCCTGGGTGTAGGGGTGGGCGGGGTCGGCGTAGACGCGTTCCTTGTCGCCGATCTCCACGACCCGCCCCAGGTACATCACCGCGACCCGGTCGCAGACCCGTTTGACCACGGACAGGTCGTGCGCGATGAAGAGGTAGGCCAGGCCGAGTTCCTTCTGGAGGCGTTCCATCAGGTTGACGATCTGGGCCTGGACGGAGACGTCGAGCGCGGAGACGGGTTCGTCCGCGACGATCAGGGCGGGGTCGAGCGCGAGGGCGCGGGCGATGCCGATGCGCTGGGCCTGGCCGCCGGAGAATTCGTGCGGATAGCGGTCGATGTGTTCGGGGATGAGGCCGACGAGTTCCATCAGTTCGGCCGCCCGCGCGCGTGCGAGGCCGGGCGGGGTGCCGTGCGCGAGCAGGGGGTCGGAGATGATCCGGGCCACCGTCTGGCGGGGGTTGAGCGAGGAGTGGGGGTCCTGGAAGACCATCTGGAGGTCCTTGCGCAGTGGCCGCAGCCTGCGCCGGTTGAGCCGGCTGATGTCGCGGCCCTCGTACGCGATCGTCCCCGAGGTCGGCTCCAGGAGGCGCACGATCATGCGGCCGGTGGTGGACTTGCCGCAGCCGGACTCGCCGACCAGGCCCAGGGTCTCGCCCCGCGCGACGTCGAAGCTGACGCCGTCCACGGCCCGCACGGGCGCCGAGCGGGCACCTCGGCCCGGGAAATGCATCCTCAAGTCCCGTACGGACAACAGGGGTTGGGCGGTGTCGACGCTCATGACGCTATGCCTTCGTATGCGGGGAGGTGGCAGGCGGCCGTGTGCCGGGGTGGCCCTTCGAGCTGGGGCCGTTCGCTCGCGCACCGTGCGCGCAGCTCATCGCTCGCGGCGGCGGCGCGCGGGCAGCGGGGCGCGAACGCGCAGCCGGGTGCGGGGTCGAGCAGGGAGGGCGGGCTGCCGGGGATGGCGCGCAGGGGCTCCTCGTCGCTGTCGTCGAGGCGGGGCAGCGAGTCGAGCAGCCCCCGGGTGTAGGGGTGGACGGGGCCGGCGAACAGGTCGTCCACGGGCGCCTGTTCGGCCGCCCGCCCGCCGTACATCACCAGGACGTCGTGGGCGACGCGGGCCACCACCCCCAGATCGTGGGTGATCATCACGACGGCCAGTCCGTGCTCCTGCTGGATGCGGGCGATCAGTTCGAGGATCTGGGCCTGCACGGTGACGTCGAGCGCGGTGGTCGGCTCGTCGGCGATGAGTACTTCGGGCTCGCAGGCGAGCGCCATCGCGATCATGGCGCGCTGGCGCATGCCGCCGGAGAACTGGTGCGGATACTCCCCGGCCCGCCGTGCGGGTTCGGGGATGCCGACCTCGGCCAGCATCTCCACGGCCCTTTTGCGGGCCTGTCGGCGGCTTGAGTTGAAGTGGACGCGGTGGTGCTCGGCGATCTGTTCGCCGATCGTGTAGTAGGGGTGGAGGCTGGAGAGCGGGTCCTGGAAGATCATCGCGATGCGCCGGCCGCGCACCTGGTTGAGGGCGCGTTCGGGCAGCCCCACCAGTTCGCGCCCGTCCAGCGTGATGGAGCCGGTGACCTCGGCGCCGGTGTGCAGGCCGAGGACGGCCATGGACGTGACGGACTTGCCGGAGCCCGATTCGCCGACGATGCCGAGGGTGCGGCCCCGGTGGACGTCGAAGGAGAGGGCGTCGACGGCCCGCACCGGGCCGCGAGGAGTGGCGAAGGTGACGCTCAAGTCCCGTACCGACAACAGGGGTTGAGGCTCGCTGGTCTGGGTCATCAGAGCCTCACTCGCGGGTCGACGACGGCGTACAGGAGGTCGACGGCCAGGTTGGCGACGACGATGAAGGCGGCGGCGAGCAGCGTCACGCCGAGGATGACGGGCTGGTCACCGGTGGACAGCGCGCCGTAGAAGAGCCGACCGATGCCGGGCAGACCGAAGATCGACTCGGTGATGACGGCGCCGGCGAGCAGCGCGCCCAGGTCCATCCCGAACAGGGTGAGGATCGGGGTCATCGCGGAACGCAGGCCGTGTTTGACGACGACGGTGCGGCGCGGCAGGCCCTTGGCGCGTGCCGTGCGGATGTAGGGCTCCGCCATCGTCTCGATCATCGAACTGCGGCTCTGGCGCGCGTACATGGCGGCGTACATGACGGCGAGCGCGATCCAGGGGAGCAGCAGGTTGGACGCCCAGCGCAGGGGGTCGGAGGTGAGGGAGACGTACTGCGGGTAGGGCAGCAGTCCCGCGATCCTGATCAGTCCGTAGATCAGCATCACCGAGGTGAAGTACACCGGGAGTGAGGCGGCGGCGACCGCGCCGACCATCAGGGCCCGGTCGGTCAGGGAGTCCTTGCGCAGGGCCGCGACGACGCCGGCGCTCAGCCCGAGCGCCAGCCACAGCACGGCCGCGCCGAGCGCGAGGGAGGCGGAGACGGGCAGGCGGTCCATGAGCAGCGACCAGACCGACTCGCTGTTCTCGTAGGAGTAGCCCAGGCACGGGAAGTCGCAGTGCAGGGCGTACTGGCCGGTGCCCATGGTGCGGCCGGTGAAGATCCCCGAGGCGAAGTCCCAGAACTGGCGCCACAGCGGCTGGTCCAGGCCCATGTGGACGCGGATCGCGGCGAGCCGTTCGGCGCTGCACGACTTGCCGCAGGCGGCGGCCGCCGGGTCGGAGGGCAGGACGTAGAAGATGGTGAAGGTGACGGCGGCGATCGCGATGAGCACGCCGATGACGCCGAGGATCCTGCGGGCCAGATAGCGGCTCATGTGCGGCTCCCCCTCGGGTCGAGGACGTCGCGCAGCGCGTCGCCGAGCAGGGTGAAGGCGAGCACGGTCAGGAAGAGACAGGCGCTCGGGATGACGAAGTACATCGGGTCGGTGTCGTAGAAGGACACGCTCTCGGCGATCATCTGGCCCCACGACGGGGTGGGCGGGCGCACGCCGACGCCGAGGTAGCTGAGCGCGGCCTCGGTGGCGATCATGCCGGGGACGATGAGCGTGGTGTACGCGATGACGGGCCCGGCCACCCCCGGCAGGATGTCGCGGGTCAGGATGCGCCAGGGGCCCGAGCCGCCGACGCGGGCGGCGTCCACGTACTCGCGGTGTTTGAGCGAGAGGGTCTGGCCGCGCACCACGCGGGCGATGCCGGGCCAGCCGAACAGGCCGATGACGGCGGTCATCAGCAGGATGCGGTTGACGTCCTTGGCCACCGACATCATCGCGATCATGAAGATGAGGGAGGGGAAGGACATGGTGAGGTCCATCAAGCGGGAGAGGACCGTGTCGGTGCGGCCGCCGAAGTATCCGGCCGCGATCCCCGCCACCGTGCCGGTCACCACGACGATCGCGGTGGCGGTCAGGGCGATGAACAGCGAGACCTGGGCACCATGCACGACGCGGGCGAACAGGTCCCGCCCGGTGATGGGTTCCACGCCGAGCCAGTGCTCGGCGGAGATGCCGCCGAGCGGCCCGAGCGGCTGGCCGCCGAGGTAGGGGTCGATGGCGCTCTTGTCGAAGGCGTCCGGCGACCAGCCGCCGAGCGCGCCGAGCAGGGGGGCGCCGGCCGCCATGACGAGGAACAGCACGACGACGGCGAGGGAGATCTTCACGGAGGTACGGCGGCGCAGCTCGGCCCGGGCCAGCTGCCACGGGCCCCGGCCCGCCACGGGCGCCGACGGCGGCGCCGCGCTCTTCACCAGAGTGGTCATGGTTGGGCGCGCCCTCAATTCCCGCTCGTGGAGGGGTTCTTGAGGCCGATGGTGGCGTAGTCGATCTGGCCGCCGAACGAGGTCTGGCCGTAGGCACCGGCGATGTTCTTGCCGACCACGAGCGGCCAGCGGCGCACCAGGACCGGTATGGCGGGCGCCTTGGCGAGGATGTCGCCGTCGAGTTGCTGCCAGGCCTGGTCGGCGGCCTTGGCGTCGGTCATCGCCGCTATCTCGTCCATCCGCTTCATGGTCGCCTCGTCGCGGAAGATCGAGTGGTTGCCGGAGTTGCCCTTGTCCTTGATGTAGCGCCCGTCGAAGACGAACGGCAGGAACGTGGAGCCGGAGGGGTAGTCGGGGCACCAGCCCGAGTACACGAGGTCGGTGCGGTTCTTGACGTCGCCGATGGCGGCGTAGAACGCGGAGGGGTCGACGGTCTCGATGGTGACCTTGATGCCGGCCTTGGCCAGCGACTCCTGGACGGCCTCGGCGCGGCCCTTGTCACCGGTGGAGACGGTCATCTTCGTCTCGAACCCGCCCGGCTTGCCCGCCTGCTTCAGGAGCTCCTTGGCCTTGGCGATGTCACCGGTGGCCGGGATCTTGAGGGTGTCGGGCTGCTTGCCGCCGAAGAGGGTGGCCGGCATGTAGGCGGTCGAGGGATCGTTGAAGGCGGGCCCGCCCGATGAGGTGAGCACCGCGTCCTTGTCGAGCGCGTACATCATGGCCTGGCGCACCCTGACGTCGGTGAAGGGGGCGCGTCCGGTGTGCATCTGCACCATGTCGGTGCAGTTGGTGGACTCCGCCAGCAGCCGAGAGCGCACCTCGGCCACGGGCAGCACCTTCGGCGCGCTCTCGGGGCGCAGCGCCCCCCAGGACACGGCGGAGGCATCGGCGCCCTGGCTGGCGATCATCCGGTCGTCGATCTGGGTCGCCTTGAGGCCCATCGTCACGACGATGCGGTCGGGGTAGGCCTTGCGGACCGGGTCGGTGCCGGGGGCCCAGTGGGTGTTGCGGACCAGGACCAGCTGTTTGTCGCGCTGGTAGGACTCCACTTTGTACGGTCCGGACGAGAAGGGTCTGTTGTCGTACTTGGGTCCGGTGTCCTGCGCCTTGGGCACGGGGGCGAAGGTGGGCATGACGGTGGCGTTGGGGAACTCCGCGAAGGGCTTGCGCAGTTCGAAGACGATGGTGTGGTCGTCGGGGGTCAGAATCGAGTCGAGGTGCTTGCCCTGCTCGGGGCCCTGGTAGCCCTCGGCGCCGGTGAGGTAGCGCGCCGCGTAGTCGGCGCCGCCGGGCAGGTCGGGCGAGAAGGAGCGCTCCACGTTGTACTTGATGTCCTGCGCGGTGACCGGGGTGCCGTCCTCGTAGGTGATGCCCTGCTTGAGGTGGAAGGTCCAGGTGCGGGCGCCGTTGGAGGACGTGCCGAGGTCGGTGGCCAGGTCGGGCACGAGCTCGCTGCCGCCGGTGCCGGGAGCGGCCTTGTAGGTCACCAGGGTGCGGTAGAGCAGCCGGGTGCCGAAGTCCATGTCGTTCATGACCCAGTTGCGGGCCGGGTCGAGATGGGTGAAGTCCTGGTTGGACAGGACGGTGAGGGTGCCGCCCTTGACCGGGGTGCCGCCGACGGCCTTGCCCACGTTGGCCAGAGCGGGGTTCGCGCCGCCGGGCCCGCCCCCGCTCGCGTGCTTCTCCCCCGAACACCCGACCGCGCCGAGGGTCAGGGCCGCCACCACGGCGGCGGCGAGGGCGGTGCGGATGCGCTTGTTCATCTGTGGTCACTCCGTACGGTGCGGTCAGCCCTGGACGGCTGGAATGTGACCCGTAACATAGTAATGTGAAATTGCACTGACAAGGTGTCGGCAACCTTTTTATCCACGCTTGCCCTGCGGGGCGGCGGGGTGAGGGTGCGCGGGGGCGACTTCGGCGCCATGGAGCCCGCCGTGTTCGCGCCGGGTGCATGGGGCCCTGGCGGGCGCCTGGGGGGTGCACATGGGTGCACCGGCCACCATCCGCGCCGTGCGCCGTCCCGTGCCAACGCGTGCAGAACCCCGTGTTTCCGCGCCGGCCAAGAGCGTCCGCACGTGGCGGACCACGCTGATTCCAGGCTTGCTTCAGACTGCGGCGTACGCCCGCGCGACCATCGACGCCATCAACATGACGACGCCGCCGGACCGCGTGAACGCGCTGGTGGAGGTCCGCACCGCGCGCCAGTCGATCCTCACCCGCCCCGACCCGCCGGAGCTCTGGGCCATCATCCACGAGGTGGCCTTCTATGCCCCCAGTTGGGCGACACGCACGTCATGCGGGAGCAGCTGCAACGCCTCCTGGACGTCACCACGCTTCCGCACGTCTCCGTGCAGGTGCTCCCGCTCACCGCGTCCCCGCACCCGGGGATGTCGGGCCCGTTCACCCTCCTCGGGTTTCCGGAGTCAGCAGATCTGGACATCGCGCACGTGGAGGGCCTGACGAACGCCCTCTACGTCGAAGACCCTGGCGAAGTGGCAATCCGCGGAGCCGCGTTCGAGCGCCTGCGCGCGGCGGCCCTGCCGTTCGACAAGTCGACCGACCTCATCGCTCAACTGAAGGACGCGCCATGACCACTATCCTGACCGCCGCCCAGTCCGGACTCACTTGGACCAAATCGACCTACAGCGACGGCGGAAACAACTGCGTCGAGGTCGCCCACGGTGTCACCGGCGCGATGCCCGTGCGGGACTCGAAGTTCCCCGCCGGGCCGGCGCTGGTGATCCCGGACAGCGTCTGGGGTGTCTTCCTGGACGCCGTGAAGCACCGCGCGATCTGAGTACGGACGTACGTCGGAGCCGTCGCCCCACGGATGGGGTGGCGGCTCCCGCGGCTCCGTCGCGCTGGGCAGCCCCGCGACCCCTTGGCAGGATCAGTGCCATGTGAAATATTACTGACGTGTCCATGAGATCCATGAGAAGCACCCGGGACGTCGCGGACGTCATCGTGGTCGGCGCGGGGGTCGTGGGAGCCGCCTGCGCCTACTACGCGGCCCGTGCCGGCCTGCGGGTCACCGTGCTCGATCGGGGCCCGGTGGCCGGCGGAACCACGGGGGCGGGGGAGGGCAACCTCCTGGTCTCCGACAAGGAGCCCGGCCCCGAGCTCGAACTCGCCCTGCTTTCCACCCAGTTGTGGCAGGAGCTTGCCGAGCTGCTGCCGCCGCGCATCGAGTACGAGCCCAAAGGCGGGCTCGTCGTCGCCCGTGACGAGGCGGGGATGAGCGCACTGCGGGAGTTCGCGGCGGCCCAGACGAAGGCGGGCGTCACCACGCACGAGGTCGCGGGCGACCGGCTGCACGACCTGGAGCCGCACCTGGCGCCGGGTCTCGCGGGAGGCTTCCACTATCCCCAGGACGCCCAGGTCATGCCCGCCCTCGCCGCCGCCCATCTGCTGCGCGCCTCGGGCGCCGAGGTCCGGCTCGGCCAGGAGGTCACCGGACTGCTCACCGGCCCCGACGGCGCGGTACGCGGTGTGCGGACCGCCACCGGGGTGCTGCACGCGCCCCACGTGGTGAACGCGGCCGGCACCTGGGGCGGTGAACTGGCCCGCCTCGCCGGGGTGTTCCTGCCCGTGCTGCCCCGGCGCGGATTCGTCCTGGTCACCGAACCCTTGCCGCGCGTGGTGCGGCACAAGGTGTACGCGGCGGACTACGTGGCCGACGTGGCCAGCGGATCGGCCGCGCTCCAGACCTCACCCGTGGTCGAGGGCACCCCGGCGGGCCCCGTCCTGATCGGGGCGAGCCGCGAACGGGTCGGCTTCGACCGCACCCTCTCCATCGGCGCGGTCAGCCGCCTCGCGGCGGGGGCGAGCGCGCTGTTCCCGGTGCTGGCCGAGGTCCGCGTCCTGCGTACGTACGCGGGCTTTCGCCCGTATCTGCCGGACCACCTGCCGGCGATCGGGGCGGACGCGCGGGTGCCGGGGTTGTTGCACGCGTGCGGGCACGAGGGCGCCGGGATCGGGCTCGCTCCCGCGACGGGGCGGCTGATCGCCGCGTGCCTGGCGGACGAGCAACCACCCCTGGGAGGCGCGGCGTTCGACCCGGGCCGGTTCGAGCGGGCGGCGGTTTGAATGGCGGCGAGCCGAGTTCTGTCCGGAGGAAGGAGACCCATGGTGGCGCGTAGCCCCGGGGAACTGGCCGGGGCGCGACCCGGTCCGGCGTTCGAGATCACGGTCGACGGGCGCCCGGTGTCCGCGCTGCCCGGCCAGTCCGTCGCGGCGGCGCTGTGGGCGGCCGGCATCCTGGCCTGGCGCACCACGCGGGTCGGCGGCCGGCCCCGGGGCGCGTTCTGCGGCATAGGCCAGTGCTACGACTGCCTCGCGACGGTCAATGGCGTCCCGAACCGGCGGGCGTGCCTGGTGCCCGTGGCGGACGGCGACGAGATCACGACGCAGGAGGGGGAGGGGCGTGCGGGCTTTGCCGTCTGAGAAGGGGGGTCCAGGTGCTGGTGGGAGCGGGGACCCCGGGCGGAGCCCTGGCCGTACCGGGCCGGGCGCGCACGTCGCCGCGCCGCTGAGCCCGGGCCGTACCGAGTCCGGCGCGGCCGAACCCCTGACGGAGCCGGGCGTGAAGGCGTCCGGCGCGGCGGGCGGGACGTGGGACCTCGTGGTCGTCGGGGGCGGGCCCGCCGGAGTCGCCGGGGCCGTCGTAGGGGCCGAGTTGGGGCTCCGGGTGGCTCTGGTGGATCTCTCCGAGCAGATCGGTGGGCAGTTCTACCGGCAGCCCGCCGCCGCGCTCGGCGCCCGGCGGCCACAGGCGCTGCACCACGACTGGCGCACCTTCGCCGAACTGCGCGAGCGCCTGACGGCGAGCGGCGTCGCACACCTCGCCCGGCACCACGTCTGGGCGGTGGAGCGCCACGACGACACCCGGTGGACCGTGCACGCCACCACCGGACCCGACGGCGACGGAGCGCTTCCCGTACGGGTGCGCGCGCGAGCCGTGCTGCTCGCGACCGGCGCGTACGAGCGCCAACTGCCCTTCCCCGGCTGGACGTTGCCCGGGGTCGTCGGGGCGGGCGGCGCGCAGGCCATGCTCAAGGCCGGGCTCGTGCTGCCAGGAAAACGCGTGGTCGTCGCGGGGAGTGGCCCGCTGCTCCTGGCCGTCGCCTCCTCGCTGGCCACGGCCGGCGCCGACGTACCCGCGGTGATCGAGGCGTCCGGATACCTCGGCTACGCCCGCAGGCCCGGCGCGCTCGCGGCCAACCCGCACAAGCTGACCGAGGCCGCGGTGCACGGCGCGGCGCTGCTGCGGCGCCGGGTGGCGCTGCGCACCCGCAGCGCGGTGACGGCGGTGCACGGGGCCGAGCGCGTCGAGGCGGTCACCGTCAGCCGGCTCGACCGCGCGTGGCGGCCCGTGCCCGGCACGGAACGCGAGATCGGCTGTGACGCCCTGGCCGTCGGCCACGGCCTGGTCCCCGCGATCGACCTGGCCACCACCCTCGGCTGCGCCACCCGCCCCACCCCCGACGGCTCCCTCGCCCTCGTCCTGGACCGGCGCCAGGAGACGTCCGTACGCGGTCTGTGGGCGGCGGGCGAGCCCGGTGGCGTGGGCGGAGCCCAACTGGCTTGCATGGAAGGTGAGTTGGCCGCGATGGCGATAGCCGCCCGGCTGGGCAGGAACCCCGGGCCCGGCGGGCGCGTACGGCAGTTGCGGAGCCGGCGCACCCGGCTGCGCGCCTTCGCCGAGGCGATGGCGGCCGCGCACGCGCCCGGCCCGGGCTGGCCCGGCTGGCTCGCCGACGACACCGAGGTGTGCCGCTGCGAGGAGGTGCCGGCGGGCCGGATCCGCGAGGCCGTCGAGGAGTACGGCGCCCGGGACGCCCGTACGGTGAAGCTGCTCACCCGGGCCGGCATGGGCTGGTGCCAGGGCCGCATGTGCGGGGCGGCCGTGGCCTGCCTCGCGGGCGGCGGCGAACCCCCGCTGGAACGCCGCCCGTTGGGCGCACCCGTCCCGCTCGGCACGCTGGCCCGACTCGCCCCGCCGGATGAGCCGGACGATCACGACGATCACGACGCGCAGGCGCCGGTGAAGGAGGGCTGAGCCGCCGGGGTCGTTCGCCCGGGCCAGAAAAGCAACGTGACATTGTACTCTGGTTCTCCGCTCGGTACGGAGGAACAGCATGGGACACCTGAAGCAGAGCAAGGTCATCACCACCACCGAGCGACTGCGCGACCAGGTCGCCCACGCCCTGCGCGCCGCGCTGATCTCCGGCGAACTGCGCCCCGGCCAGGTCTACTCGGCGCCCGGCCTCGCCGAGGACTTCGGCATCTCCGCGACCCCCGTACGCGAAGCCATGCTCGACCTCGCACGGGAGGGCCTGGTGGAGCCGGTCCGCAACAAGGGGTTCCGGGTCACCGAGGTCAACGAGCGCGATCTCGACCAGTACACCGAGATCCGGGCCCTGATCGAGGTCCCCATGATCGGGCGGATCACGCGCAGCGCCAACCGCGCCGACCTGGAGGCACTGCGCCCCGTCGCCGAGGAGATCGTGCGCGCCGCCCGCGACCACGACCTCATCGGCTACCTGGAGGCGGACCGCCGCTTCCACCTCTCGCTGCTCGCGCTCTCCGGCAACGAGCGCCTGGTGGAAACCGTCGGCGAGCTGCGCAAACGCTCCCGCCTGTACGGTCTGACCGCCCTGGACCAGCGGGACGAGCTGATCCCCTCCGCCGAGGAACACATCGAACTGCTGGACCTCATGCTGGCCGGCGAGGCCCGGGCCGCCGAGAAGTGCATGACCCGCCACCTCGGCCACGTCCGCTCCCTGTGGGCAAGAAGCGAGGCCGCCGACCCCAAGCCGACCCGGAGGCTCGGCGCGGGCCGCTGACCGCCTGGGGCCCGGTCTATCTCCCGGGCCGGCCGAGCTGGTGGACGGTCCAGCCCGCCGCACGCCAGTCGGCGGCGTCGAGGGTCGTACGGCAGTCGACGAGCACGGGAGTACGGGGACGGTTCACCAAGGCGTGGGGGTCGGCGTCGCGGTACTCGGGCCATTCGGTGGCCAGGACGACGAGGTCGGCGCCGTCCAGGGCGCTCGACAGGTCGTCGCTGTAGTCGAGTTCGGGGTTGCGGATCATCGCAGTGGGTACGGCCTGCGGATCGTGCACGGTGACACGGGCACCGGCCTGCTGAAGGGCGTGGGCCAGTGCGAGGGCCGGGGACTCGCGGACGTCGTTGGTGCCCGGCTTGAACGCCGCGCCCCACACGGTGACCTGGGCGCCCTTGATGGGGCGGTCGCCCAGGGCGTGGGTGATGAGGTCGAGGGCGACGGCCGTGCGCTGCTCGTTGATCACCTCGGCGGCGCGCAGAAGGGCCGCGGCTTGGTCGGCGCCCAGGTGTCGGGCGGAGGCGGTGAAGGCGCGCACGTCCTTGGGCAGACAGCCGCCGCCGTAGCCGATGCCCGGCCGCATGCCTCCGGCGCCGATGCGGGGATCGATGCCGAGGATGTCCACGATCTGGGAGATGTCGGCACCGGCCGCGTCACACATGTCCGCGACCGCGTTGATGTACGAGATCTTCAGGCCGAGGAAGGTGTTCGCGGCGCCCTTGGCCAGCTCGGCGGTCGCCGGGTCGGTGACGAAGAGCGGTACGCCCGCGTCGATGATCCCGGCGTACACCGTACGGATGGCCTTCTCACCCTCGGCGGTGGTGAGACCCGCGATCAGGCGGTCCGGGCGCAGGGTGTCCTCGACGGCGTGGCCTTCGCGCAGGAACTCGGGGTTCCACACCACGTCGACTTTCTCGCGGGCCGGGGCGAGGCGCTGGGCCAGGTCGGTGATCCGGGCGGTGGTGCCCACAGCGACGGGGGACTTGCCGACAATCGTGCACGGCCGGTCGAGGTGCGGGGCGAGCTGGCGGATCGCGCCGAATACCTGCGCGGTGTCGTAGGAGCGGCCGTCGGCGTCGATGGGGGTGCCGACGCCGATGAAGTGCAGCTCGGCGAAGTCGGCGGCCTCGCGGACGTCGGTGGTGAAGCGGAGCCGGCCACTGGCGGTGTGGCGGGCGAGTAGAGGTACAACTGCTGCATGGCCAGCGACGGCGCGGCGGCGGTGTCCACGAGACCGAACTGGTGCCAGTAGTGCACGATGCGGCGTCGGGCGTCTCCTGCGTCTGTCCAGCCGGAGTGGGCGGCGGTCTCCTCCTGCTGGGTGCGCCGCCAGATGCCCTCCTCCACGAAGCGGGGGCGGTCCGCGGTCACCCCGTAGAAGTCGTGCCACTTGCGAAGCTGGTCCTCGTCGAGCTGGTCGATGACTGTGACGGGAAACTGCATGTCGTCTCCTCGAACTCTGGTGAGCGACGGTCTGCCTGTGTGGGGCGGCCGGGTGGGAGAGTTGGCTGAGGGCGGCCACCGCATCCGTGCCGGTGCCGGCGGATGTACTTGTCGAGCACGGCACCGGGGACGCGCTGCTCCTCGGTGTTCTCATGAGACCGCGTCCGCCCCGGCTATCGACAGAGCGTTGTCTCGGCCCGCAAAGGGCCTTGCACGAGGTGCAAAAACAGGTGCACCCTGCCCCAGGGCCCATATCGGGCACGATGGTGAACAACGGACCAGGAGCCGGACATGACGACCGATGCCGGAGACGTCGTACGCCGTGCCCGCAGGCGACTCGGCCTGACCTTGGTCCAGTTGGGCGAGCTCGCCGGCTACTCGGCCGCCCAAGTGTCGCGTTATGAGCGCGGGATCTCTCCGCTGACTGACGTCAACGTGCTGTGGCGGTTCGCGAGAGCGCTCGGCATCGCCCCGGCCGAGCTGGGGTTGTCTCCCAAGCCTTTCGCCGCAGCAGGCTCCGGCCCTACCGGTACGCCAAGCCGCTGGCCACGCCTGCACGTAGCGCGGGCGGGTCGTGGGCATGAGGACGACGGGGACGGGTTCGCGCGGCGGAACGTGCTGGCGGCGGGGCTGGCCATGACGGCCGCCGCCGCGACCGGGATTCCTCTACCGGTGGCGGGCAGTGAGGAACAGGGCCCGATCGAAACCGTCCTCGCGAGCCGCCTCCGAGACGCCATGCTCGGCATCAGCGCCCCGACCGAACCAGTGCGGGCACCGGCCGCGACGGAACTCGACAGGGCGCTGGCCGCCTTCCACCTCTGCGACTACACCAGCCTCGCGCACCGCCTTCCGGCCGCGATCCGTGCCGGCCACGCCCAGGGGGCGGGAGCGGAACGGGAACTCGCCGGGGCGTACATCCTGGCCACACGCATGCTCGTCAAGCTGGACGAGCAGCAGCTCGGGTGGATGGCGGCCGACCGGGCCTGGCAGTACGCCGAGGCCCACGGCGACGTCATGCAGTCCACCGAGGCGGCCCGGCAACTCGCGGTCCTGGCCCGACGCGCCGGCTGGGCACATGAGGCCATGGCTCTGGCCCTCACCGCGGCGGACGACCCACGCCTGCGGGCCGCCGGTTCCGACGGGGCGGCGCAACGCGGGCTGCTTGTACAGTCCGCCGCCTACACCGCGGCCCGTGGCGGCGACGCCCAGGGCATGCGCGATCTCACCAAGGAAGCCGCTGCCATCGCCACCACCCTGCGCAGTACGACCCGCTTGCGCAACCACGGTGGCGGATTCAGCTCCGCCACCGTTCAGTTGCACCTCATCTCCGCTGAGAACTCTGCCGGCGACCCCAGCCGCGCCCTCGCCGCCGCGCAGGCCCTGGCCCCCCAGGAACTCCCCACTGCGGAACGCCGTGCCCGCTACTACACGGACGTCGCCACCGCGTATGCCGCGCGGGGGCGGCGTGACGAATGCGTGCGCGCTCTGCTGGCCGCGGAACGTGTCGCGCCGGAGGAGACGCACGCTCGGCCTGCCGTGAAGTCGATGATCCAGGGGCTCCTCGTATCCGGGCGAACGACGGGGGAACTCAGGGGGCTCGCCACTCGCTCAGGGCTGCGGAACTGAAGGCATCCGGCAGGCGCGGTGTGGGCGTGCTCGGCTTTGGCGTGCGCTTCGTCGGCCCGCGCCCCGGACCCGTCCAGAACTGTGACGCGGACCGGGTCAGGCGCTCAGGCCCCTTCGGACCCCGCTCGTTCGATCGGGATCCACAGCACCGCGTCCGTGGTCTCGCCCACCGCCGACGGGCGGGTGCGCAGGATTTCCGGGCCCGGGCGGCTGCGGTAGGGGTTGGACGGGAACCACTGCGTGAACACGTCCCGCCACATCTCCTGGAGCGCCGCCGGGTAGGGGCCGGTGCTCTCGAAGACCGCCCAGGTGCCGGCCGGCACGGGCAGGGCGTCCAGGTCCTCGGGCGGTTCGGCGGACGTCAACGCGCCGTGCCAGTAGTCGAATTCGGTTCCTTCGGCCCGGCTGGGGTCGAGGCCGTCGCAGGCCGAGACGATGCCGGCCGGCTCCTGGTCGGACAGATGGTGGATCCGCAGTGACGTGTCGGGCCCGATGCCCTGGATGAATTCGGCGATCGCCGGGTTCACCCCCTCGTGCACGAGCGGCACCCGCGCCACCCTGCCCACCAGGTGGAACGCGTCCTTCTCCATCACCCTGTACCGCATGCTGGTGCTCCCTTCGATGACGAGACGGAAGGACATACGGGGCTGGGACCTCAGGGCCGCGCCGGTGCGGCGGGCCTCGCCGGGGCCGACGCCGTGCACGGCACGGAACGCCCGGGCGAACGCCTCACCCGACGTGTAGCCGTAGCGCACCGCGACGTCCAGCAGGGTGCGCCGGCTCTCCAGCACCTCCGCGCCGGCCACCGTCATCCGCCTGCGCCGCACGTACTCCGACAGGGGCATCCCGGCCAGCGCCGAGAAGAGCCGGCGCAGGTGGTACTCCGATGTCGTCGCGATGCGGGCGAGTTCCGCCACGTCGATGTGTCCGTCGAGGTGGTCCTCGATGTGGTCCAGCGCGTCGTTGAGCCGCCTGAGCATGTCGGGCCCCCCTTCCTTCCTTGTGCGTTCCACGCTAGGAGCGTCCCCCTGGCCCGCACCCGACTTTCCCTGCCCGGCCGAGTCGGGTCCCTGGGGCCTTGTGCGCTCGAAGGCGCGGGTGCGGCTTTCTGGGGCTTCGCCCAGGATCCCGGTGGGCCCCTCCCCACCCCTTCCCTGAACCCTCCGGGGGGACAACGACCCTGGGGCCCTGCCCCAGACCCCGTTCGGGCCTGAACGGCCCTCGTCCTCAAACTCCCCCAAGGCCTTGAGGGCCAGGGGGCCTCCCATGGCGGCCCAGATGTATCCGGGGTGAGGTGCCCGCGCGGGCCGGCACCGACGCCGCCAGGGGCGCGGGGAACTGCGCGACCAGCCCAGCACGGTCCGCACCCGAAGGCGAACGGAGCTCTCGGGGGCGCGGGGAGCCGCGCGAATCCGGGTCAGACAGGGGCGTCGGGGTTGGTGGCCGCGCGGTACTCCGCGTTGAGGCGCTGCGCCTCCTCCAGCTGGTCCTCCAGGATGACGATGCGGCACGCCGCCTCCACCGGGGTGCCCTGGTCCACCAGCTCCCGCGCCCGCGCGGCGATCCTCAACTGGTAGCGGGAGTACCGCCGGTGCCCGCCCTCCGACCGCAGCGGCGTGATGAGCCGGGCCTCGCCCAGGGCCCGCAGGAACCCCGGGCTCGCCCCGATCAGCTCCGCCGCCCGGCCCATCGTGTAGGCGGGGTAGTCGTCGTCGTCCAGCCGGCCGCTGAGGGGGCTATCCGCTGTCATGTCACCTCTTTGTGCGAACGCGTCGAGGGACCGGGGATGCCGTACGCCACCAGGGTCCCGAAGAATTCAACACCATCGGGCACACGACGAGGGCCTCACCGGTGTCGGCGGGGCCCTCGGGGTGGCGCGGGCTTACGCGCCCGGCAGCGGTGACTAGGCGAGCGCGGACACGCCCAGCAGCGCGGACGCCTCCTCCATCGGGGTGAGGACCCGGGCGGGCTCGGCCTGGGGCAGCGCCTGGCAGGTGAAGCCGAGGCGGGTCATCGCCCGGCTCACCTCCTGCGCGCTGAAGTCGCGGCGGTCCTGGCGGGTGATGACCTCGCCGACCTGCTTGACCGGGTAGTGGCGGCGGCCGATGAGGACCGACTCACCCACGATGGGCTCGGGCTTGATGCCCTTCATGGAGGCCACCACCCCGCTCTTGGTCAGATCGAACGGGAAGCGGGCGATGACACAGCGCATGATGCCTCACAGGGAGCGGGAGAAGGAATTCCCAGGGGGAAGAGGGGGAAGGCCGGGCAGGTGCGGGGAATCGCGGGAAAGCGGAGAGGTGATTCGCGGGCCCGGCAATAGAGGGGCGTGCGGCGATTGGATTACCCGGCAGAGGCAGAGGCAGAGGGGGAGGGGACGAGGAAGGGGAGGGAATGGGCGGGGGAATGCGGGGAAGGGGAGCGGCGGCGGCGTGTTGTCCTTGCCTGTCCCGAACACTATGCAATCCCTCGTACCCCCGGCCCTTGTCGACCCGCTCGGCGCCCGAGGCCCAAAACCCGGGCCGGGGCGCGTGCACGCGCCCCCAACGCAACGAGCTGGGGCCCGCACCCCAAGGTGCGGGCCCCAGCTGCGGCGGGTGCGTGGCGTCAGGCCAGAACGATGTTCTCGGCCGTCGGGCCCTTCTGACCCTGCGCGATGTCGAAGCTGACCTTCTGGCCTTCCTGGAGCTCGCGGAAGCCCTGGGCCGAGATGTTGGAGTAGTGGGCGAACACGTCCGGGCCGCCACCCTCCTGCTCGATGAAGCCGAAGCCCTTTTCCGCGTTGAACCACTTCACGGTACCGGCAGCCATGTCAATCTCCTTCGGGGCATTTCCCGGAACCCGCACCGTGCGGGCCCCGCGTCACTGCGATGATTACCCCGCCCGGAGAATATGAAGACCGGGACATACAAAAGAGCACCTGTCGGCGCAGAGGCCGACACGGTGGCCCGAAGTTTTGGGAACCACAACTGCAACTGATAACGACCCTAGCACGGTGCACCCGTGAGGGCCGGGTCAATAATTCCGCTCCGCCAGTCGCGTAAGAAATCCTTACGGGGCGTCGTTTCGAATTCTCTCGCGGCGGTGACAGATATTTTTCATCAGGCCATCAGGCATCAGGCCATCAGGCATCAGGCCATCAGGCATCAGGGGGTGGCGCCGGGTGCCGGGCTGACTACGCTGCACGGGTGACCACCGAGTTGACCTTGCTGACGCGTGTCGCCTACCGGGGGCAGGAGGTGACCGCGCCCCGGCTGCGCGGCCTCCTGGCCCTGCTCGCCGAGGACCTCAGGGCCGGATGCAGTACCGGCCGGCTCGTGCGGGGGCTGTGGAGCGAGGAGCTGCCCGAGCGGCCCGGCAAGGCGGTGCAGGTGCTCGTCTCGCGGGTGCGGGCCCAGCTCGGCTCCGACGTGATCGCCAGCACGCCGGCCGGCTACCGCATCGCGCTGGCGGAGGACCAGGTCGACAGCTCCGCGCTGCTGCTGCGCGCGGCGGCCAGCGAAGCGCGGGCCGGGGCCGGTGAGCACGAGCGGGCGCTCGCCGAGGCGGAGGCCGGGCTCGCGCTGTGGGACGGCGTGGTGGACGGTGCCGAGGACCCGCACGACCCCCTCGCGGCGCTGCGCCTGGCGCGCTCACCCGCGTACCGCACCCTGGAACGGTCGAAGGCGCTCGCCCTGGCCCGGCTCGGCCGGCGCTCCGACGCGCTGCGCCCGCTGGTACGCCTGGCCAGGGAACTGCCCCGCGACGAGGAGATCCTGGCGGAGCTGCTGCGCTGCGAGGCGGCCACCACGGGCCCCGCCGCGGCCCTCACCCGCTACGACACCTACCGGCGCGCCCTGCGCGACACCCTCGGCGCCGACCCGGGCGCCGAACTCGCGTCGGTCCACGCGGAGTTGCTGCGGGGCGAGGCACCCCTGGTGCGCCACGGCGTGCTGCACGAACCCAATCCGCTGCTCGGCCGGGACGCCGACGTCGCCGCCGTCACCGGTCTGTTGCGCGCGGCGCGCGTCACCACCGTCGTCGGGCCGGGCGGGCTCGGCAAGACGCGTCTGGCCCACGCGGTCGGCCGGGTGGCCGAGCAGCGGGTGGTGCACTTCGTGCCGCTGGCCGGCGTCACCGCCGACGACGACGTGGCGTCGGAGGTCGCGTCGGTGCTCGGGGTCGGCGCCGTACGCCCCGTGCCCGGTGGCGACGGGCTGCTCACGGGCATCATCGGCGCCCTGGGGACGGGGCCCGCGCTGCTCGTCCTGGACAACTGCGAGCACGTCATCCGGGGGGCGGCCCACCTGGTCGGTTCCCTGGTGGCGCGCGCCAAGGAGCTGCGGGTGCTCGCCACCAGCCGCGCCCCGCTCGGCCTGACCTCGGAGTCGGTGTACGCGCTGCCCGAGCTCGGCCTCGTATCGACCATCGAGCTGTTCTGCCAGCGCGCCCGGGCGGCCCGGCCGGACGTGGACCTCGACGAGGGGGCGGTGCGGGAGCTGTGCCGCCAGCTGGACGGGCTGCCGCTCGCCGTCGAGCTGGCCGCGGCCCGGGTGCGGGTGCTGTCCGTGCCGGAGATCGCCCGGCGTCTTGGCGACCGGTTCGCGCTGCTGCGCGGCGGCAGCCGTGACGTGCCCGAGCGCCACCGCACCCTGCGCGCGGTGGTCGAGTGGAGCTGGAACCTGCTGGAGCCCGACGCGCAGGCGGCCCTGGGGACCCTCTCGGTGTTCCCCGGCGGCTTCACCGAGAGCGCGGCCGAGCGCGTCCTCGACGGCGGGGACGCCCTGTTCCTCCTGGAGCAGCTGGCCGACCAGTCGCTGATCAAGGCCGCCGACACCGCGTCGGGTGTGCGTTTCCACATGCTGGAGACGGTGCGCGAGTTCAGCGCGGCCCGCCGGTCCGAGGCCGGCGAGGAGGAGGCCGTCATCGGCCGATTCCTCGCCTGGGCGCGGGAATTCGGGCGCGCCCACCACGAGGCGCTGTTCAGCGCCGACTCCCTGCGCTCGTGGGAGCTGACCCGCACCGAGCAGGACAACCTCTCCCTGGCGCTGCGCCACGCCCTGGCCCGCGACGACGGCCCCACCCTGGCGGGCCTGACCGCCGTGCTCGCCTCGCTGTGGGCCACCGACTCCAACTACAGCCGCCTGACCGGCCTCGCCGCCGACACCGCGCACCCGCTCTCGCACTTTTACCCGGACCCCGAGGACATCGAGCCCGCCCGCAGCGCCGCCGTGGTGTGTGCGCTCAGCCTGTTCATGGGCCACGGGCCCCACGCCGTACGGGAGTTGGTGACCCTGCGCCGGCTGCCGCCCGCCGAGCCCGACACCTTGATGCGGGCCCTCGGCGTGGTCCTGTGCGCCCTGCCCGATGTGCACCCGCCGCACTACACGGCGCTGCGAGAGCTGTGCGAATCGCCCAACCCGCTGCTCTCCGGCGTCGCCGAGTGCTTCGCCAGCTATGTGTGGGAGTACGAGCGTGACGTGGACCGCGCGCTGGAGTCGGCCCGGCGCGGCCTTGACGCCCTGACCTCGCTGGGCAACCCGGCCACCGAGATGCTGGGCCACGGCCGCATCAGCGAGCTGTGTCTCCAGGCCGAGCGCGGCGAGGAGGCGTACCGGCATCTGCGAGCGGCCCTCGACGTCCTGGAGCGGACCGGGGACTGGGCCGACGCGGCCGGCTGGTACGACATGACGGGGGTGCGCTGGGCGCTGGTGCTCGCGTGTCTGCAACGCGGCGAGATCGACGAGGCGGAACACTGGCTGGAGCTCGCGGCCCTGGAAAAGCCGCCGGAGCCGGCCCAGGCCTTCAGCGCGGAGCTGGGCTCCCGCGCGGAGATAGCCCTGCTCAGGGGGGCGACCGAGGAGGGGCTCGGGCTGTGGCGTACGGCGGTGGCGCAGTTGCGCGAGGCGGACGCGCTCTACCCCGACGACCCGTTCGTGGCGACCTGGGCGATGCAGATCCAGTCGACCGCGGTGGCCGCGCACGCCCGGCACGGACGGCTCGATCAGGTGGCGGACGTCGCGGCCGAACTGCGCGCCCAGGCGGCGGAGTTGCTGGCCCGCTCGCCCGATGAGTCAAGCCCCGTCGAGCTGCCGGTGTCCGGCACGATGCTGCTCGCCATCGGTCTGGCCGAGCTCGCCCGGGGTGAGCGCGCGGGCGTCCGCCTGCTCGCGCTCGCCGAACGGATGCGGGTGCACCGGGACTTCCCCACGATGTCCGCCGCCGGGATCCGGCAGTGGGCCGAGGACGCCGCCGGGGCGGCGTACGCCGACGCGGTGTCGGAGTACGCCGCCCTGGGGCGCCCGGAGCTGGAGGCGGCCGCCTCGGTGGAGCTGCGCGCCATCAGCGCTGGGGCTCGCGGTTGAACGAGGCCTTCGACCAGAAGTAGCCGAGCACGGTCAGGGCGAGGCACCAGGCGACGGCGAGCCAGCCGTTGTTGCCGATGCCGGTGCCCAGGAGCAGTCCGCGCAGGGTCTCGATGGCGGGGGTGAACGGCTGGTACTGCGCGACGGGCTGGAACCAGCCGGGCATCGAGTGCAGCGGCACGAAGGCGCTGGACAGCAGCGGCAGCAGGATCAGGGGCATCGCGTTGTTGCTGGCGGCCTCCGCGTTGGGGCTGACAAGGCCCATGCCGACGGAGATCCAGGTGAGCGCGGTGGCGAAGAGCACGAGCAGCCCGAACGCCGCGAACCATTCCAAGGCGGTGGCGTCGGTGGAACGGAAGCCGATGGCCACGCCGACGGCGCCGACGAGGACCACGCTCAGGATTGACCGCAGGACGCTGCCGACGACGTGCCCGATCAGCACGGAGCCCCGGTGGATCGCCATCGTGCGGAAGCGGGCCATGATGCCCTCGGTCATGTCGTTGGAGACCGAGATGGCGGTGCCGACCACGGTGGAGCCGATGGTCATCAGGAGCAGCCCGGGCACGATGTAGGCGATGTACTTGGCGCGGTCGGGGCCGCCGCCGCCCACGCCCATGCTCATGGTGTCGCCGAAGATGTAGACGAAGAGCAGCAGCAGCATGACCGGCGTGAGCAGCAGGTTCAGGGTGAGCGAGGGGTAGCGCCTGGCGTGCAGCAGGTTGCGGCGCAGCATGGTGGAGGAGTCACGCAGGGCGAGGGAGAGGGAGCTCATCGGACGTTCTCCTTGTGGGTGGTGGTGATGATGGTGGCGGCGGCGGCAGCGGCCGGGGCGGTGGCGCTGTCGGCGGGGTGGCTGGTCAGGGCGAAGAACACGTCGTCGAGGTCGGGCGTGTGCACGGTGAGTTCGTCGGCCTCGACGGCGGCGGCGTCCAGCCGGTCCAGGAGGGCGCGCAGCTCGCGCTGGCTGCCGTCGCTCGGGACGGTCAGGGAGAGCGAATCGTCGTCGCGGACCGCCCCGCGCAGGCTCGCCGCGGCGCTCTCGTACGCCGTCGGGTCGTCGAACCTGAGCCGTACGTGGCCGCCGGGCACCAGCCGCTTCAGCTCGCTCGCGCTGCCCTGGGCGACGAGCTTGCCGCCGTTCAACACGGCGATGCGGTCGGCGAGTTGGTCGGCCTCGTCCAGGTACTGCGTGGTGAGGAAGACGGTCACGCCGTCCGCGACGAGGCCGCGGATGATGTTCCACATGGTGTGCCGGCTGCGCGGGTCGAGGCCGGTGGTCGGCTCGTCGAGAAAGATGATCCGGGGGCTGCCGACGAGTGTCATCGCGATGTCGAGCCGTCGGCGCATGCCGCCGGAGTAGGTGGAGGCGGGCTTCTTCGCGGCCTCGACGAGGTCGAACCGTTCGAGCAGTTCGTTGGCGACGCGGTGGCCTTCGCGGCGCGAGAGGTGGTGCAGGTCGGCCATGAGGAGCATGTTCTCCTCGCCGGTGATCAGGTTGTCCACCGCCGAGAACTGGCCGGTGACGCCGATCGCGGCGCGGACGGCCTGGGCGTGGGTGGCCACGTCGTGGCCGGCGACGCGGATCTCGCCGGCGTCCGCGCCGATCAGGGTGGAGAGGATCTGCACGGCGGTGGTCTTGCCCGCGCCGTTGGGGCCGAGGAGGGAGAAGACGGTGCCGGCCGGCACGGTGAGGTCGATGCCGTCCAGGACGGTCTTGTCGCCGTAGGCCTTGCGGAGGCCGGTGGCCGCGATGGCGAGTGGTGAGGTCGTTGTCGTCATGCCGCAGAGCGTGCGCCCCGGCCGCTTCAACCCGGTTTCAACCCGGTTTCACCGCCCCCTCAGCGCTGGCCGGCCGGGGGAGCGGGTCGTCCGGGCGCGGGCCCGTGCGTAGCTGTTTGCGCAGTTCCCCGCGCCCCTGACTACTCGGCGCTGGCCCGGACCGGGAACTTCAGCCCCCGTCCGGGGGTAGGGCTTGTGCTGGCCCGCATGGGCATAGTCAGCCCGTCCGGCGATTGAGGACGAGGCCGTTCAGGCCGAACGGGGTCTGGGGCGGAGCCCCAGGGGAACCGGCTGCGTGCAGTTCCCCACGCCCCCCGGAGGGGTCCGTGTTGGTCCGGGTTACAGGGGGAGCCATTCCCTGGATGTGGTTACCTCCGTCAGGATGTCCGGGAGGGGCCGCACCCCGAGGCCGGCCCCCGTCGGCACATCGAGGTGGCCGTCCGCCAGGACGAACGGCTCGGTGATGTCGGTGGCGAAGTACCGGCGGGAGCCCGACGTGTCCCCGGGCAGCGTGAACCCGGGCAGCGCCGCGAGCGCGACATTGGCGGCGCGCCCGATCCCGGTCTCCAGCATGCCGCCGCACCAGACCGGGACGCCGTGGGCGCGGGCCAGATCGTGGATGCGGCGCGCCTCCAGGTAGCCCCCGACGCGGGCGGGCTTGATGTTGATGACCGAGCAGGAGCCCAGCGAGATGGCGGCCGCCGCGTGCGCCGCCGATTCGATGGACTCGTCCAGACAGATGGGCGTACGCAGCAGCCGCGCGAGCTGGGCGTGCTGGACGAAGTCGTCGTTGGCGAGGGGCTGCTCGATGAGCAGGAGCCCGAACTCGTCCAGCCTGCCCAGGTGTTGGGCATCCACCAGCGTGTACGCGGCGTTGGCGTCCACCTGGAGCAGCAGGTCGTCCCCGAAGCGCTCGCGCACCGCGCGGACGGGCTCGACGTCCCAGCCGGGCTCGATCTTCAGCTTGATACGGACATAGCCCTCGGCGACATAGCCTTCGACGGCGTCGAGGAGTTCGGGTACGGAGTCCATGATGCCCACCGAGACCCCGCACGGCACCCGGTCGCGCGCGGCGCCGAGGTAGGAGCCGAACGACTCGCCCGCAGCGCGCAGTTGGGCGTCGAGGACGGCGCTCTCCAACGCCGATTTGGCCATGTGGTGGCCGGTGAAGGGTTCGAGGGCGCGGCCCACCCCGGCGGCGTCCACACCGTCCTTGGGCAGCGCCGGGACGAGGAACCTGCGCAGCACGTCCTGGGCCCCGTCGACGTACTCCGAGCAGTAGCGCGGCTCGGACATCGCGGCGCACTCCCCCCACCCCTCGCCGTCCGCCGTGACGACGCGGACGAGCAGGACGTCGCGGCTCGCCTCGACGCCGAAGGAGGTGCGGAACGGCGCGACGAGCGGCATCGCGATCCGGCGAAGCTCGACGCCGGAGATCTTCAACTTGGTCACGGGGTCTCCCTGGTGGTCGGGGTGATGCTGGTGCGGGGGCGGCGGTGGATCACATAGCTGCGCCGGCCGTGCAGACCGAGGACCTGGGCGCCCTCGTCGAGCAGGACGCCGAGGGCGCCACGCACGGCGCGGCGCCAGGCCCCGGCCGCCGCCGGGTCGGTGCGGCGCAGGGCCTCGACGTCGGCGGGCAGGTCAACGAGTACGTACTCGGCGTCCAAGCCGGCCAGTTCGGGCAGGCCTTCGCGGTCGCGTACGGCGTGGACGGCGCCCTCGGGGCGCGCGATTCCCGGGTCGCCGGGGGCGGGCGGCGGCGCGGACAGGTCCCAGGAGGCCAGGACCCGGTCGGACTCGTCGCCGCCGTTGATGGCGTCGTCCATCGCGCCGTAGAAGGAGCGCAGGTACTCCTCGGGCCGGGCGCCCAGTTTGGTGAGGTTGAAGTGGGCGTTGCGGCGGATGAGGGGATCGTAGGTCCACGTGATGCGCTTGAGGCCCCGGGTCAGGGCCCACTGGCGCTGGTGCATCTTGAGGGCGAGGCCCGCGCCCAGACCGGGCAGGGCGCCCGTGATGTGGGAGTGCATGGTGGTGCCGAGCGGTTCGCCGAAGAAGGCGACGGCCGCCCCCACGAGCCGGTCTCCCTCGTAGGCGCCCGCCACGTAGTTCCCGGCGTGGGACAGCGCCCGCATGACCTCGGCGGACATCGGGGCCTGCTCGGGCGGCGTGCCCCAGATGCCGGCGTACAGCAGACTGACGGCTTCGAACTGCGCCATGCCGTGCAGCTCGCGTACCTCCGGGCCGTTCACGGGAGTGATCCGACCGCTCACAGGAGTGTTCCGACCGTTCACAGGAGTGCTCCGACCAGGCCCGCGAGCAGCTGGGCGCGGGGCGCCATCGCGGCCGTCACCACATGTTCGTGGTCGGCGTGCGCGCCGTCGCCGACGGCGCCGAGCCCGTCCAGGGTGGGGCAGCCCACGCCTGCCGTGTAGTTGCCGTCGGACGCGCCGCCGACGGCCGCCTCCTGGAGCGCGCCGAGCCCCGCGCGGGCCGCCACCTCCTGCGCGAGCGCGAACAGGTCGCGGGAGCTCTCGGCGTCCAGGGGCGGGCGGTTGGTCCCGCCGGTCACGTGCAGCCGGGCGTCCGGGTGGCGCGGCGTGAGGGCGTGCATCAGCTCGTCGACGGTGTCCTGCGCCACCGGGCTCGGCACGCGGACGTCCACGCTGAGCTCGGCCCGTGCCGGCACGGTGTTGGTGGTGGTGCCGGCCGACATCACGGTGGGCGTGATGGTGGTGCCCGGTCCGGTGCGGGTGGTGACCGTGTCGCTCATCGCCCCCAACGCCAGGAGCTGGTGGGCGAGTTCGGTGGCCGCGTTGACGCCTTTCTCGGGTTCGAGCCCGGAGTGGGCGGCGCGGCCGTGGACGGTGAGTTCGTAGTGCGAGACACCCTTGCGTACGGTCTTGAGCGCGCCGCCGGCGGCCGACGCCTCCAGGACGAGCGCGGCGCGGCAGGCGCGCGCCGTCTCCTCGATGAGGGCGCGGGAGGTGTCCGAACCGACCTCCTCGTCGCCGGTGACCAGGACGCAGACACCGTCGAGGGACGGCAGCAGGGTGAGCGCGTGGAACATCTGCACCAGGCCCGCCTTCATGTCGAAGACGCCGGGCCCCCGGGCCTCGCCCTCGCGCACCGAGAACGGGTGCGTCTTGAGGGTGCCCGTCGGCCACACCGTGTCGTGGTGGCCAAGCAGCAGGACGCGCGGCGTACCGAAGCTCCACCGCAGATGGCTCACGCCCCCGCTGACCAGGGGCTGCGGCCGCGCGCCCAGCAGCCGGGCGCCCTGCTCGGCCACGACCTGGGCGCTGCGGGCCACGGCGGCGAGGTCGGCGGAGTAGGACTCGCACGTCACGAGGGTTTCGAGGTCGGCGAGCATGGCGTCGAGCGACGGCAGGGGCGACGACGGCGAGGGCGACGGCGACGCGGGGCGGGGTACGGGGCGGGGTACGGGGTCGGCCGGCACGGGGTCCTCCAGAGGTGGGCTGTCCGCCACGCTAAGCACGCCGCGGGACGCGGAGTTGGTGCGTGGGCCACGGCATCGGGAGCGGATTCGTAGCGTGGGACGAAGAGCGGGCCGCCGCGGGCGCCGGGCGGGCTGGGATTCCCGTTTGACGTTCACACGGTCGGATGGTCAGGTCACGACATGCACGACATGCACGACATGGAAGCCGGCACGACCGGTGATCGAGTCCCGGCGGAAGCAGTCGAGCTCCTTGAGGCACTGCTCAAGCGCGACGACCCTGTTCATCGCGCCCTGCGGGCACAGATCCCGCATCTGCGGGTGACCGGGCACTGCACGTGCTCCTGCGCCACCATGGATCTCGGCCTGGACGAAGCCCTGGCGCCCGCCGCGCTCGTCACCGATGGTCCCGTCGTAGCCGAGGCCGAGGTCGTCGACGCCGACGGGCAGCCCGTCGGCGGGTTGCTGGTCTTCGCCCATGCCGGGTACCTGTCCTGCCTGGAGATCTACACCTGGCTCGACGAACAGATCACGCGATTCCCCTCCCCGGACCGCCTCCGCTGACCCCTCCGGCGGAAGGGCCTTGCGGAACGGCCTTCCGCCGCTGACCGCATCCGGCCCGGTACATCGGTATGCGCCAGGGTTCGCCAGGGTGTGCGGGATGGTCCGACGCGCCGGCCGTGGTGTGAGGTGGGGCCAAGGGAAACAGCCATGCGCCCCTCATGTGCCTCCGTGCCTCGATCCATGCGTACGTAGGGACGGTCATGGTCCGTTCGGCCCGGCAGGAAGGCCGAGCGGCAAGGGCACAGTCCTGCCGTCGTCAAGGAGTCCGCCATGTCGTCTGCGCCATCTCGTCGTGAGCCGCCTCAGTTCGAACTCCGCTGCGGGGGACTGCACTTGATCATCCAGCGAGTCCCCGGATGGCTCCTCGCGCTGGTCATGTCAGCCGGAGGTGTCGCGGGGACGTGGTGGATGGGGCGCTGAAGCCGTTGGGCGCGGCCCGGGGCCGAGGATGCCGGCCGGTGGGGTCTGAGGGGTGGGGCCGTTTACGTCCGTCAGGTCTCGCTGTCGTACAGGCCCATCAGGCGCAGCTCCAGCATCGCGGCGAACCGCGCGACGGGGTCGCCCAGGTCGAGTCCGCCGACCTCGGCGACCCGGCGGACGCGGTAGCGGAAGGTGTTGGGGTGCACGAAGACGCTCGCCGACGCGGTGATCGCATCGCCTAAGGCGTCGAGCCACGCCCGCAGCGTCTCCACGAGGTGGGCGTTGTGGCGCCGGTCGTACGCCACCAACTGGGCGAGGGAGTCGGACAGTTCATCGCGGTTGGCGGCGGCGAGGTCGCGCATCTCGATCAGGAGCGCGTCGATGTGGACGTCCCCGATCGCGGCGACCCTGCGGGCACCCGGGCCGGCCGTCAGCACGCGCAGCGCCCGGTCGGCGTTGGCGCGTGAGCGGGCGAGGGCCGCGGGTTCGGGGGCCAGGGAACCGATGCCGATGACGGCGCCCGTGCGGTCACCGGTGCGCTCCAGGAAGTTCGAGGCCACCTGCACGGCCCGCTCGCGCGCGGTCGCCGTCCCGCCCGGGACGGGGAAGAGGGCGTACGCGACGTCCCCGAGCAGCGCGACGGCGGAGCGCGGACGCACGGCGCTCAGGTGGACGGCGAGCGCGCTCGCCAGACGCTGGCGTTCGGCGGTGACCCGCGCGTGGTCGGCGTCCGTACGCGGGGGCAGGCCCAGCGCCATGACCAGGAGGGGTCCGTGGGCGAGCCCGAGCCGGCCCAGCGCCTCGACCGCGCCCGCCCCGCCTTCGAGCGCGGTGGTCACCAGGTCGGCGCGCAGCCGGTACTCGGCGTCGGTGCCGGCGCGCAAGCGCAGCATGTGCAGGGCCACCAGCTTGGCGGCCTCCTGGAACGCCTCCTCCCGCTCGGGGGTGAGGGGGCCGCGCACCGCCGCCCAGACCGAGCCCAGGATCTCGTCCCCGGCCCGCACCGCGATCGCCACCCGGGGCAGCGCGACCTCGTCCCCGAGCGTCGGCGGCGGAATGTGCACCGGCTTCTGGCTGCGGTACAGCTCCTTGAAGACGCCGTGCTCCTCGTGGATGCGCAGATACCGCTCGGGCACCCGGCGGGCCAGGATGCTGGCCACGCGGGCGGTGTCCGCCTCGTCCTGGCGGCCGGAGAAGGCGAGGATGCGTGAGCGGCGGTCCTCGATGGTGATGGGGGCGTCAAGGAGCGTGGCGATCGCGTTGGCCAGCGCGAACAGGTCGCCCGACGGCACCCCGCCCAGGGTCTGCTTGCCGGCGCCTCCGACGTCTCCCTCGGCCAGCAACGTCCGCAGCATGGCGGCGAGTTGGGCCCAGGACGCGCCCCGGGTCAAGGAGAGCAGGGCGACGCCGGAATCGGTTGCCGCGGCCTCCAGGGTGGCGTCGTCCTCGACGGGGCCGCGCACCACGAGCGCGGCGGCGCCGAGCCGTCCGAGTTCGCGCAGGAGCCGGCGGATCTCGTCGCCGCCGTGCACGCCGACCCCGAGCACGATGGCCCGCTCCGGGTAGTGCTGCTCGTCGTGAGGATCGTGGATGCCGACGCCGCCGAGCTCGCCCGGCGCCCGTGGATCGCCGTGCAGCAGATCGAGGAGGGTGGGGCCGAGATCTTCGAGCACCCGGCTCAGGCTGCGGGCGGGGGGCGTCGACATGTGCGGGATCATCTCCGCAGGTTAGGGGGTCACTGGGGTGCGGGTTCGTGGCCGCGTACGAGGTTACGCCGCCGGGTCCGTACGCCGGTACGAACACTCCGGACGGCTCAGCGGCACGGCTGACTATGCCCATGCGGGCCAGCGCCGACCCCGCCAGGGGCGCGGGGAGCTGCGCGAGGAGCGACCACGGTCCGCAGCCGAACTCCTTGGGGCTCCGCCCCAGACCCCGTGTCGCCTGTTCTGGGCGTACACCCTCAACTTGGCGGTGGCGTACGGAGGTTACTTCGGCTACCTCGCCGCCTCCCCGCTGATCTTCGAGAAGATGGGCCTGGCCACCGAGACCACGAGCTACTGCTACATCACCGTCTCGATCGCCTACGTGGCGGGCAACCTCACCTCGCGCGCCCTGGCCCGCAAGCGGCCGGTCAACCAACTCCTGTGGGTGGGCCACGGATTCTTCCTGCTCGGCGCGCTGATGATGCTGGGCCTCGGGCTGAGCGGGGCGGGCGCGCCGTGGGGTCTGCTGGTCCTGGTCTTCATGCCGGTGATGACCTACGGCAACGGTTTCCTGCTGCCGCTGTCGATGAGCGCGGGCGTGACGACGTTCCGTACGACGGCGGGGGCGGCGTCGGGACTGATGGGCGCGCTGCAACTGTTGGCCGCGTCGCTGGGCATCTTCCTGTCCAGCCGGTTGCCCGCAGGCGATCCGTACGCCCTCGGCTGGTTCGTCCTGGGCGCGGCGGGGGTGGGCATAGCGGCCTTCGCCCTGTTCCTCTCCCTGGCGGCGCGCGGGGACGCGAACGGGGACGCGAACGGGGACGCGCGCGGGGGCGGGGAGGGCGAGGGCGTGCGGCCGAGCGCTCCGCAGAAGACCACGGTGGCGCGGCGCTAGCGGTTTCGTCCGCACTCGTAGCAGCCGGAGCAGCCGGTACACCCGGTACACCCGGAGCACTCGGAGCACCCAAAGCCCCGGCCCGGCCGGTGTGCGAGGATGCGCACGTTCGTGGCGGCCCCGGCCCCGGGCGGGACCGTCGCGCTTGCTGGAGAAGGGATCGCCCTCAGCGCCAGGGGGCCCCGTGGAATTGCGCCAGATCCAGTACTTCGTCGCCGTCGCCGACGAGCTGCATTTCGGCCGGGCCGCCGAGCGCCTGCACATCGGCCAGCCGGCCGTCAGCCAGCAGGTGCGCCGTCTCGAACGAGAGCTGGGCGCGCAGCTCTTCGACCGCTCCGGCCGCACCGTCACGCTCACCCCGTTCGGCCGGGCCCTGCTGCCGGAGGGCCGCGAACTGCTGGCGGCGCTGGACTCCTTCACCATCAAGGCCAGGCGCATGGCGACGCGCAGCGCGGCCACGTTCCGCGTCGGCATCAGCTCCGCCCTTGGCCGGCGCCTGGACGACTTCCTTGACGCGCTGCCGCGCCACGGCGCCGATACCCCCTTCGAGTTCCAGACCCTGGACGCGCACACCCGGTTGGAGGACGTACGCGCCGGGCGCCTGGACGCGGCTTTCGTACGAGGCGTCGAAGCCGCCCCGGGCCTGCGGCTCCTCCCCCTCTGGGACGACCCGTTGGTGGTCGCGCTGCCCGCCTCGCACCCGCTGGCCGCGCGCGACCGGCTCGACCTGAGCGACCTGGCCGCGCTGCCCCTGCGCATCGCCCCGCGCGAGGAGAACGCGGTCCTGTACGACACGGTCGTCGCCGCGTGCCGCACGGCGGGCTTCGAACCGGACTTCGGTCCGCCCTCCACCGGGCTCCAGGACACCCTGGGCGGCATCGGAGCGGGCACAGCCGGCTGGACCGTGATTTACCCGACGACCGTCAACTCGGTCTCCTCCCGCCGGATCGCGCTGCTCCCCCTCGCCGGGGACCCCATCACCAGCCGCATGTCCCTGGCCCTGCGCGAGAACGCCGAGCCGGAGCGCCTGGCGTTCCTCACGGCGGCGTGCGAGGAGGTCCGCCGCAAGGTGACGGGGGAGGGGAAGGCGGAGAGGGAGGGGAAGGCGGAGGGGGAGGTGGCTACGCGGTGACGATTTCTGCGAGCAGGCCCTCGACCAGGGCCTTGATCTCGTCGCGGATCGGACGGACCGCCTCGACGCCTTGGCCGGCCGGGTCCGCCAGCTGCCAGTCCAGGTAGCGCTTGCCGGGGAAGACCGGGCAGGTGTCGCCGCAGCCCATGGTGACGCAGACGTCCGACTCCTTGACCGCGTCCACGGTGAGGATCTTGGGGGTAGCGGTGGAGATGTCCACGCCGACCTCCGCCATCGCGGCGACGGCGGCGGGGTTGACCTCCCGGCCCGGCGCCGAGCCCGCCGAACGGACCTCGACGCGGTCACCGGCCAGGTGCGCCAGCCACGCGGCGGCCATCTGGGAACGGCCCGCGTTGTGGACGCAGACGAACAGCACGGACGGCTTGTCGGACATGGCGGGTCTCTTTTCACGACAGGTTTCGCGGCAGATCGCACGACAGGTTTCGCGGCAGGGCTCGCGGTGGAGCTCGCGGCGGGCATCGGCTCCCGGCGGGCACCGGCTCCCTGCGGCATCAGGGCCCGCTGACGTCATTCCCTGCTGATGTGACAGTATCAGTCCATGATGACGTCAGTCGACGCTGACCTGATCCGGGTGCTCGCGGACCCGCTCAGGCTCCGGATCGTGACCCTGCTCGCCCGCGAGACGCTGTGCACCACCCACCTCGTGGAGGAGACCGGGGCCAGACAGACCAACCTCTCCAACCACCTGAAGGTGCTCCGGGAGGCGGGCGTCGTGGAGACCGAACCGTGCGGCCGTTTCACCTACTACCGGCTCAAGGCCGACGTCATCGCCGAGCTCGCCGGTCAGTTCTCCGGCCTGGCCGAGACCGCCCGTACCCACGCCGACACCAAGAGGGCCTGCCCGTGAGCCGTACCGAAACGCCCTCGACTCCCCAGGAGGCCTCGGTCGTCGCGAAGCTGTCGACGCTCGACCGCTTCCTCGCCGTGTGGATCCTCCTGGCCATGGCGCTGGGCCTCGGCCTCGGCCGCGCGGTCCCGGGCCTGAACGACGCGCTGGCCGCGGTCGAGATCGGCGGCGTCTCGCTCCCGATCGCCGTCGGGCTGCTGATCATGATGTATCCGGTGCTCGCCAAGGTCCGTTACGACAAGCTCGACGCGGTGACCGGCGACCGGAAGCTGATGGTGTCCTCCCTGGTCATCAACTGGGTGCTCGGCCCGGCTGTCATGTTCGCCCTGGCCTGGATCTTCCTGGCCGACCTGCCCGAGTACCGCACCGGCCTGATCATCGTCGGCCTGGCCCGCTGCATCGCCATGGTCATCATCTGGAACGACCTGGCCTGCGGTGACCGCGAGGCCGCCGCCGTGCTCGTGGCGCTCAACTCGGTGTTCCAGGTCCTGGCGTTCGGCCTGCTCGGCTGGTTCTACCTGGACCTGCTGCCGGGGTGGCTCGGCCTCGGTGACGGACGGCACCTCGACATCTCCGTGGGGAAGATCGCTCTCAACGTCGTCGTCTTCCTCGGCGTCCCCCTGCTCGCCGGCTTCCTCACCCGCCGCGTCGGCGAGAAGAGGCTCGGCCGCACGCGTTACGAGGCCGACTTCCTTCCCAGGATCGGCCCTTGGGCGCTGTACGGTCTGCTCTTCACGATCGTCGTCCTCTTCGCCCTCCAGGGCGGGACCATCACCTCCCGGCCGCTGGACGTGCTCCGCATCGCGCTTCCGCTGCTCGCCTACTTCGCGCTCATGTGGTTCGGCGCCTTCGGCCTCGGCAGGGCGATCGGCCTGACCTACGCCCGGACCGCGACCCTCGCCTTCACCGCCGCGGGCAACAACTTCGAACTGGCCATCGCGGTCGCCATCGCCACCTTCGGCGTCACCAGCGGACAGGCCCTGTCCGGCGTGGTCGGCCCACTGATCGAGGTCCCGGTCCTGGTGGCGCTCGTGTACGTGTCACTGGCCTGGCGCCGGCGGTTTGGCGCGGCGGCCTGAAACCGGGCCGCGTCGACCGTGTCCGGGCCGCCCTCTCGGGCCCGGGCCGGGCACGGGGGGCGCCCGCACCCGTACCCGCACCCGCACCCGCACCCGTGTCCGTGTCCGGGCCGCCCTCAGGCGCCGGCCGGACCGGATCCCGTGGTCGCGTCCGCCAGTGCCCGCGCCTCTTTCTCGGCCGAAATCCCGTCGGCGAGCGGGGGTTGGCTGTCGGCCGGCAGTGACTGCCGCCAGGCCCAGGTGTCCCGCACCGTGTCCAGGACCGGACGGCAGCGCAGGCCGGACGCCAGCGCCCGGGACACGTCGCCCGCGTGCAGCGCCGCGTGCAGCTCGCTGCCCGGCGGCGCCCAGATCGGCAGCTCGCTCCACGCCTCGACGCCGGCCGCCTCGACGGCCTCGGGCGACAGCCAGCACAGCTCGGCGTCCGACCCGGTGACGTGCACGCAGGCGTCGAGGAGGCCGCCCATCGTGGTGTGGCCCTGCGGACCGACCATGTTGTACGCGCCGTGCAGACCCGCCTCCAGGGCGTCGAGCACCCACGCCGCGAGGTCGCGGGCGTCGACGTACTGGAGCGGGGTGTCGCGCGGCCCGGGGGCGAGCACCCTGCCGCCCCGGGCGACGCGCTCCAGCCACCAGGTCAGGCGGCCGGGCGTCTCGCGCGGGCCGAGGATGAGCCCGGCGCGGGCGATCAGGGTGCGCTTCTCGCCGAACTCGCGCAGGACGGCCAGCTCCGCGCCGCGTTTGTCCGCCGGGTACTCCGTCGCGTCGGCGTCGGGGTCGCCCGCCGCCAGCGGGCCGTCCTCGTCGAGGTCCGCCGGTGCGGGCCACGCGTACACCGAGCGGCTGGAGACGAACACACAGCGGCCGACCCGGCCGGCCAGCAGACGGGCCGCGTCGCGCACGGGGGCCGGGCCGCCCGACCAGGTGTCGACGACCGCGTCCCACTCGCCGGTGGCGAGGGCGGCGAGCCCGTCGGGAGCGGTGCGGTCCCCGTGCAGGACGCGCACACCGTCCGGCGCCGGGTGTTCGCCCCGGTGGAAGACGGTGACCTCCCAGCCCCGGTCGCGCGCGGCCTCGGCGACCGCGCGGCCGCCGAAGTCGGTACCGCCGAGCAGCAACAGCTTCACAGCTTCCCTACGCCTTCTTCGTGGTGGTGGTGGTGGTGATGGTGATGGTGATGGTGGTGGTGTCGGGGGTGGTGGGCCGGGCGCCGGTCGCGGTGCCCGGAGTGGTGTGCCGGCCTCCGATCGCGGCGTCGGGGGTGGCGGGCCGGGCGCCGGTCGCCGTGTCGGTGGTTGTCTGCTGGCCGCCGGTCGCCGTCATCCGGTCGCCGTCATCCTGCCGTCGGCCGCCGTCATCCCGCCGCCCGTTGCCGTCATCCCGCCGTCCGGGCGCGGTACGCCGCGAACCGTTCGCCGATCTCCCGGGCGCGGCCCTCCGCCTCCGACAGTTTCATCTCGGGGCACTCGTACCCGAGTTCCTTGGTCATGATCGCCATGGCGGCCGGCTCGAACACGACGGTGCCGTCCGGGCGTATCTCGCTGATGCCGTCCTGGATCTGACCGGAGACGTTGATGGCGTGGGCCTCCTCCTCCGTCATCCCGTCCGGCAGCGCGGGCCGGAACTTGCCGCCCTCGATCGCCACCGGGAACCCCCCGAGCGCGCCGCCCGCGCCGGGCGCGTGGACGATGGCGTCGCGCCCGTCGGCCAGCGGCTCAAGGACGCTGAGGGCCGAGGCGGCCGTCATGGTCTGCCCCGGCATGCCGCCGGTGCGACGGTACTGGCCGGGCAGCCGGTTCAGCAGCGCCTCGACGTCCAGCTCCGCGGTGATGTCACGGCCGTCGACCCGGATGCCGAGGCCCATGGCGGCGGGGCCGCTGTTGCCGTGGCGCGACAGGCGGTGCGAGACGTAATGATGGGCGACGAGCCGCACGTCCACGTCCGCCGTGCTGCGGCCGAGCTCGTCGGCGACGGCGGCGGTGATGCCGGGGACGTTGTTGGCGACGTTGCCGATGCCGATGTCGGGCGAAAGGCCGATCGCGGCGAGCGCGGGGTGCACGGCGTCCGGGTAGGCGGCGTTGACGACGACGGCCTGCGTGCCGGAGAGCCTGACGGCCTCCATGGCCTTCATCACCGGGACGAGGTGCATCGGCAGCCACGGGCCGTAGTTGGCGGCGTACACGCGCTGGAAGGCGGCCGGTTCGAGGGTGGAGATGACCCACCACGACTGGTAGCTGGCGGCGAGGAAGATGATGTCGGGCGCGAAGGCCGCGATGCGCTCGGCGGTGCGCGCCACGTCCGTCAGGTCCGTGACGGCGTGGCTGACGGTGGGGGCGTAACCGCGCTGCACCGCGCAGAAGCGGGTCAGGTTGGCGGCGCGCAGCACCACTTCCTCGTCCCGGCCGACGAGTTGGACATGCCGGTCGGCCGCGCTGTGGGCGAGCTCGTGGAAGGCGCGGCGGCCGATGTCGCCTGCGCCGAGGACCATGATCTTGCGGGGCTGGTTCACGAGGTACCTCCGAGGTGGGCGGTGGCGAGCGAGGAACGGCCGGTGAGCCGGTGCGCGTCGCGGATGAGGCCGGGCAACTCCCGCATCGCGCTGAAGGCGTGGGCGCCGTCGCGGTGCGCGGGGACGGACGGATCGGCGGTGTACTGGAGGACCCGCATGCCGGCGGCGAGCGCGGCGTCCACGCCGACCGGGCTGTCCTCGACGACGACGCAGTCCTCGATGTCGGCGCCGCACTCGGCGGCCGCCCACAGGAACAGGCGCGGGTCGGGCTTCCATGCCTGGACGTCGTACGCCGAGAACAGCCGGCCCTCGAAGTGGTGCAGGATGCCGGACTTGCCCAGGCGGTCCGCGATGATCTCCGGCGGGCTGTTGGAGGCGACGCACATGCCGGTGCCCGCCACGGAGCCCAGCTGCTCCAGGGCGTACGCGACCCCCTCGATGGGTTCGAGCCAGGAGCCGATCAGCTCATCGCACTTGGCGCGGGCGCGCGCCATGGCGTCGGCGGGCGGCGCGGATCCGGAGATCTCCTCCATCAAGTCGATGCACTCCTGCATCTTCTTTCCCGAGAAGAGCTCGTCCCGCTGCTCCTTGGCCAGGTGAAGCCCCATCAGCTCGCCGATGTACGCGAGCCCGCCGTTCTCGGCGTCCTGGGTGTCGACCAGGACGCCGTCCAGGTCGAAGATGACGAACTCACTCATAGGTGATCCAGTCCACGTTCTCGATGGCGGCGACGGTCGCGGCCAGTTCCAGGTGGTTCGCGGCGGAGCCGATGACGGCCGCCGTGTTGCCGCGCGCGCCGATGCGCCAGTCCGCCGCCGCGCCCGGCTCGGTGAGCACGGTGACGCGCTCCACGTTCGCCAGCCGGCGCAGGGCGGAGACGTTCCTGATCGACTTCACCGTGCGGGCGCCGACGGGCGGCACGATCAGGTAGTGGAAGGCGATCGGGCCGTCCTTCTTGATCTCGGGGGTCTCGTAGGGGCGGCCGAGCGCGGCGGCGACCGCGACGTACGCGGGGTCGCTGGTGCCCGAGCGGACTGCGAGGTCGTCGACCCAGGCGCCGAGGCGGCCGTTGACCTCGATGACCCGAGGGCCCTGGGCGGTCAGTTTGATCTCGACGTCGGCGACGCCGTGGATGTTCAGGGCGCGCACCGCGCGGCACGCCAGGTCGCGCACGGCGCGCTCCTCGTCCTCGGGGACGACGGAGAAGCCGCCGTAGCCGCCGCGTTCGCGAAACGGCTCGGCCAGCGCGAACTTGCTGGTGACGAAGACCGGGCGTACGTCGTCGCCGTCGGCGACGCAGTCCACCGCGATGTAGTCGCCCCACGGCGCCGGGACCTCCCGGCCGACCAGCAACTCCTCCAGCATCACGGCGCTCTCGACGGGGCCGTCGCCCTCACCGGAGAACATCGCGGCGACGGCCGTGCGGCACTCCTCGGGCGTCGTGACGGCCTGAGTGTTGCGGCTCGACGCGCCGATCACGGGCTTGATGATGGCCGGCAGCCCGACGTACGCGAGCGCGTCGTCGGCCTGCTCGGGCCCGGTGATCGTGCGAAAGCGGACGCTGTCGACGCCCGCCTCGGCGAAGCGGACGCGCTGGAGGTCCTTGTGCGTGATCGCCTCGACGTCGGCGGGCCGGTGATAGCGCAGGCCGAGTGCGTCGGCGAGCCGGACGGTCGTGGCGATCTGGAACTCGCTGAAGGTGATGATGCCCGCCGGGGCGAACGCGCGCAGCGCGTCCACGAGTTCGGCCTCGGTGCGGACCTGTGCGTCCACCACGGTGCCCACCGTCTCCAGCGTGGGGATCATCTCCCGCGCGTGGTCGGTGCCGGCCGTCACGAACACCAGCGAGCAGCCGTTGTCCCGGGCGGCTTCCGCCAGCCGGGTCGGCGCGAGGCTCCCCGCGTCGTAGACGACGAGAAGCACCGGCTTGTCACTCATGGGTCAACCTCTGTGGTCCGGGGCCCGCGCAGGGTGGGGGCCTGCGCCGGGGCGGGTGTACGTACGGGTGGTGTCGCTGCGGATTTCGGTGCGTATCGGGGCAAGTCGGCGCGCGAAGGGGTGCGCGGGCCCTGCGGACGGCCGAGGCGGCGGTCCGCGGGGGGCGCTTCGGCCGGGTCAGGCCGCGGGGAACCCGCCGGCGCGGCGCGCCTGGGTCAGGGCCTTCGCGAGCGTTTCGACGGTCGAGCAGGTGAACACCACCTGCACCGGGATCTCCAGACCGAACTCCTCCTGGAGCCGCAGCGCGACCCGGGTGGCGGTCAGCGAGTCGCCGCCCAGCTCGAAGAAGTCGTCGTGGGCCCCGACCTCGTCGGCCCACAGCGCGTCCGCCCAGATCCGGGCGACCGCGCGCTCGGCGGGCGTACGGGGCGCGACGAACTCGGCGTCCAGACCGGTGCGTTCGCCGTCCGGCGCGGGCAGCGCGGCGCGGTCCGTCTTGCCGCTGGTGGTCAGCGGCAGCCGGTCCAGGAAGACGAAGGCGCCGGGCACCATGTAGCCGGGCAGGCTCGCCCCGCACCGCTCGCGCAGGGCGGTGACGCTCAGCGCGCGGCCGTCAACGGGAACGCAGTACGCGACGAGGGCCTTCTCGCCCGGTACGCCGCCGGGCACGTCCTCCCGGACCGTCACCACGCAGGAGGCGACGTCCTCGTGGGCGAGGAGCGCGGACTCGATCTCCCCGAGCTCGATCCGGAAGCCCCGCACCTTCACCTGGTGGTCGAGGCGCCCCAGGAACTCCAGGTTCCCGTCCGCCAGCCACCGCACCAGGTCCCCGGTGCGGTACACGCGCGCCCCCGGGCCTTCGGCGGCGTGCGCGGGGAAGGGGTGCGCGGTGAACCGCTCCCGGGTCAGGTCCGGGCGGCCGAGGTAACCGCGCGCCACGCCCCTGCCGCCGATGAGGAGTTCACCGGGCACGCCGACGGGCACCGGCCGGTCCGCCTCGTCCACGACGTACACCTCGGTGTTCGGGGTGGGCCGGCCGATCGGGACCGGTCCCGCCGCGTCGCGGATCTCGGCGACGGTGGCGTAGACGGTGGTCTCCGTCGGGCCGTAGCCGTTGACGACCCGGCGCCCGGCGCGCAGCATCTTCGCCGCCAGGTCGGCGGGCAGCGCCTCACCGGCGGTGAAGAGGGTGAGTCCGCGCGGCTCGGGCCGGTCGCCGAGCGCGTCGAGCAGGGGCCGCCAGGCCGACGGCGTGGCCTGGACGAGGGTGGCGTCGTGCCGGTCGATCAGGGCGGCCAGCGCGCGGGGCGCGCGGACCTGGTCGCGGTCGGCGCCGATGATCCGGCCGCCGGTGATCAGGGGCAGGAACACCTCGACGGCCGCGATGTCGAAGGTCGCCGACGTGGTGAACAGGACCCGGTCGCTCGCGGGCGCCGGGAAGATCTCCCGCATGCCGAAGAGCAGATCGAGGAGCGAACCGAGGGTGATCGCGACGCCCTTGGGCGTGCCGGTGGACCCGGAGGTGTAGAGGACGTACGCGAGGTGGTCCGGCCCGGCGGCCGGCTCGGGGTCCGCGTCCTGGTGTGCGGCGAGCGCGGCGCGGTCGGTGTCGACGGCGACGAGCACCCGCCCCTCGCCCACGAGCCGTTCGCGCAGCGACTCCTGCGTCACGACGACGGGCGCGGCGGTGTCGCGAAGGACGAAGTCGAGCCGTTCCACGGGGTGTTCGGGATCCAGCGGCACGTACGCGCCGCCCGCCTTCAGCACCGCGAGCAGCGTGACGATCAGCTCGGGACCGCGCTCCAGACAGACACCCACCGGTACGTCCGGCGCGACGCCCAGGGAGCGCAGATGGCGGGCCAGCCGGTTGGCGCGGCTGTTCAGCGCGGCGTACGTCACTTCCTCGTCGCCGAACACGACGGCGAGCGCGTCCGGGGTCCGCCCGGCCTGCGCGGCGACCAGCCCGGCGACCAGACCCGGGACCGAACCCGCGCCCGGGTACGCCGAGGGGCGCGAACTCCACTCGGTGAGCAGCAGGCGCCGCTCGGCCGCGTCGAGGATGTCGAGGTCGCCCGGGTCGGCGCCCGGCGCCTCGGCGACGGCGGCGAGCAGGGTGAGGTAGTTCCCGGTGAACCGCTCGGCGCTCGCCGTCTCGAACAGCGCGGTGCTGAAGTCGACCCGCACCTCGATGTCCGCCGCGCGCTCCTCGAAGACCAGCGCCAGATCGGGCGGGCAGGCGCCGGGGGGCGTGGCGGGCAGGGCGTCCTGGGCGAACAGGGCCTGCACGAGCGGGTGGTGGCCGGCGTCGGCCGCGGGAGCGAGGGCCGCGACGAGGTCCTGGAACGGGACCCGCGGCCGGGACCGCGCCCCACGCAGTGCGGCGCCGGCCCGCTCCACGAGCTCCCCGAAGGACGCGGCCCCGGCCAGGCCGGTGCGTATGACGCTCAGCTCGCCCGCCAGCGGTGTGCCCACGGCCACGTCCGCCCGGCGGCTCCAGCGGCCCAGGAGCAGCTGGTAGGCCGCGAACAGCACGACCGGCAGCGGCGCGCCGTATCCGGCGGCGGCCTTGCGCAGGGCGTCGGCCGTGGCGGCCGGGACGGTGCGGGTGCACCGGGCCGTGCCGGGCTCGCGCACCGAGGAGCGCGGGCGGTCGGCGGGCAGCTCCAGGGGTTCGAGGCCGTCCAGTTCGGCGCGCCACTGGTCCAGCACGGTCGCGTCAGTCATGACCCCTCCGGGGTGCCGAGGATCCGCGCCAGCGCGTTGCGGTCCGTCTTTCCGTTGTCGTTGAGCGGCAGGGCGTCCAGCCGGGTGAGGCGCGCGGGCACCATGTGCAGCGGGACCTGCTCGCGCAGCCAGGCGTCGAACCGCGCGGGGTCCGTCTCGCGGCCCGCGTAGGCGGCGACCAGTTCGGTCTCGCCCTCCGCCGTGGCCAGCGCCACCACCGCGACGTCGACGACCGCCGGGTGGCGGCGGACGACCGCCTCCACCTCGCCGATCTCCACGCGGTGGCCCCGGACCTTCACCTGCTGGTCGAGGCGGCCGCAGTGCACCATCACGTCGCCCTCGCGCCGGACCCGGTCGCCGGTGCGGTACCAGTGGCGGTCGGTGAGCGGCCCGCAGCCGTCGTACACGGCTGCTTGGCCGCCCGGCTCGTACGACAGGAACCGGCCGGTGTTCTCGCGCGGGTCGAGGTAGCCGTCGAAGCGCTGGGGGCCGCGCACGCACAGTTCGCCCTCGTCGCATTCGCGTCCGTCCTCGTCGAGCAGGACGCCCTCCATGCCCGGGTACATCGTGCCGATCGGGACCGTGCCGCCGGTGAACTCGGGCCATGCCGAACTCGGGCCGGACAGAAGGTGGTTGGAGCAGCAGATGACGAGCTCGGTGGGGCCGTACACATTGTGGATCCGCGAGTGCGGCGCCACCTCGTGCCACAGCGCGGCGTGCTGCGCGGTGACCGGTTCGGCGCCGAACAGGCTGTGCTTGAGCGTGACGCAGCGCCCGAGCGGGAGGTTGCCGAGCCGCTGCGCCTCGCGCACCACCGAGGGCACCGAGAACCAGTGGGTCAGCTTCCGCTCCACGATGAAGTCGACCGGCGTGTACAGATCGGCGGCCGACGGCACGACCACGGTGGCGCCGCCGCCCCAGGCCACGAAGAGGTCGAAGGCGTGCGCGTCGAAGGTCAGGCCGAACACCTGCGAGAGGCGGCTGCCCGGAGCGATCTCGTAGCGCGGGATGTTGTGTTCGAGGTACGGGGAGAACTGGCGGTGCAGGATCGGCACGCCCTTGGGCTGGCCGGTCGAGCCCGAGGTGAACAGGATGTACGCCTCGCGGGCGAGGTCCGAGGGGACCGGCGGCAGCGCCTCCTCCAGCGCCTCCTCCAGCAGGTCGTCCTCGGCGCGCTCGTCCTCGGTGAGCTCAAGCACGGTCGGCCGGTGGCGCTCGGGGAGCCGGGTGAACAGCTCGGCGGCCCGCTCCTCCACCAGGGCGACGGTGACCCCGGCGCGCTGGGCGACGTCGAGGTTGCGCTGCTGGGGGTGGTCCGGGTTCAGCGGAACCACGGCCGCGCCGAGCCGCTGGATCGCCAGGTATCCGGCGTACGCGCCCACCGAACGCGCGGCGACCAGCGCGACCCGGTCGGGCACCCCGCCGTGCTTGCGCACGATGCGGGCGGCCAGCACCAGGGCGAGGCGGCGCAGTTCGGCGTAGGTCAGGGCCTCGTCGCCGATCTCCAGCGCGGCGTGGCCGGGCAGCCGCAGGGCCGACTCCTCGAACCACTGGTACATCGTGCGGTGCGGAAGGCGCGGGGTGAGCGGGTCGGGGGTCATCGGTTCCTCGATATCCATGTGCGTTCCAAGTTCTCGACCAGGTCGCTGCTGGTCAGCCGCCTGCACTGCTCCACGGCGTACAGGGCCATGTAGTGGCGGAACACGTCTTCGGGCTCCTCGTGGGCGTGCAGGACGCGGCGGTTGTTGATGACGGCCGGGTGGGCGAGTTCGGTGGCGGCGGCCCGCACGGCCGTGTCCAGCCCGTCGGCGGGGACCACCTCGTCGCACAACAGGCGGCCCTCGGGCGACGCCGCGTCGATCCGGCGGTCGGCGAAGATCGCCTGCCGGGCCAGCCGGTTGCCCCCGACGCGGGGCAGCCGCAGGTTGGCGGCGCCCGGGATGATGCCCTCGCGCAGTGCCGGCAGGGTGAAGTAGGCCTCCTCGGCGGCGATCACCCGGTCGAAGACGAGCAGGATCTGCGCCCCGCCGCCGATCGCGAAGGTGTCCACGGCGGCGATCCACGGCTTCTCGACCGGTTCCGGCAGCCAGCTCGCGCCGTCGTCCGGGGCGCTCAGGCCCCGGAAGATCTTGTTGATGTAGCCGAGTTCGCGGCCCAGGAAGAAGTCGATGAGCGAGATCTCGCCCTCGTACAGGCGAGTGAGGTTGATGCCGGCGCTGAACACCCGGCGCCCGGCGTAGCGGGGGTGCGTCATCGGGCCGCCGCGCATCACCCCCACCCGTACCGAGTCGTCCAGGAGCACGAGGTCGACGGCCGCCTCGAGCGCCGCGACCAGCAGGTCGTCCTCGGCGTTGAGGAACCGCGTGTTGTGCACGGTCACCTCGCCCAGGTCGCCCCGGCGGCGCACCGAGACGAGACCGAAGTCGGCGTGGCCCGTCGCCCGGAAGCCGGACAGCGCGGCCAGCGCCTTCTCCGTCGGCCTGCGCATGGCCTCCATGAGGTGCGGACCCGCCACGGGCGAACGCAGCAGACCCCAGAAGAAGATGCCGTGGTCGCTCTCGCGGCCCTCCTTGTCGCGCTGCGGCCTGCGCCGCTCCTGCTCGTTCTGCTCCTTCGTCGGTACGAGGCCGGGCATCAGCTCGGCCGCGCGCAGGGCGAGGTCGTTCAGACGCAGGAACTCGCGCCGCCCGTCGGTCAGTTCGTCGTACAGACTCTCCGCGTGGCACTCCATGAAGCGCCGCCGGGCGCGGCGCGCCGCCGTGTGCAGGGGGCCCGTCGCCGCGCGGTCCGCGCCGGGGCGCGACAACGCGTCCTCCAGGCGGGCGAGATGGTCGACGGTGGCCGCACGGTCGGCGGCATAGCCCTGCCCGAGTGTGGGCGCCGGTTCACCCGTGGTCGTCGTCGATGTCGTCATGCCGCCCCCGCTTCCAGCGCTGTCCGTGGTCATCGTGTGGTGTGCGTCGTGTGTGGCGTGTGCGTCGTCTGCGGCGTCTGAGCCGGCTGCGTTGCCTGGGCCGCCTGAGCTGCCTGAGCTGCCTGAGTCGCCTGTGTGGCCCGCGTAACCTCGGTGACCTCCGTGACCCTCGTGACCTCCGTGACCCCCGTGACGCCCGTGACCCGCGTCCGGCGCGCTGCCGGTTTCGTATGCGTCGTGCGCGTCACGCGCCGCGTCGTCGCGCGGGCCGCCACCTCCACGCCCGGGCGGTGGCGGTCCGTACGGTCCGGGTCGTCCTTCAGCCGTGGTCATCGCGACCGTCCCGGCGTGCGCTCCCTGGTCCGGGCGCGCAGGGCCCGCAGCCGGGCCTGGCCGCGCTCCTCCGCTCCCGCTCCGGCGGCGGCCGGGGCTCCTGCCGGGCCCGAGGAGCCGTCCGCGCCCTCCCCGAGGAAGGCCGCCATGGCCCGCACGGTGGAGTGCCGGAACAGATCGACCACGTCGACCTCGCACTCCAGCGCGGTCCGCAGCCGGTCGCGCAGCCGGATCAGCAGCAGCGAGTTGCCGCCCGCGTCGAAGAAGCTCTCGCCGTGGCCGACCGTGCGGCCCAGCACGTCCCGCCAGGCGGCGGCGACGCGCTGCTCGGTGGCGCTCGCCGGCGGCCGCTCCGCGTCGCGCGCCGCCCGCGCCTCCTCGGCGATGGCCTGCTCCAGCGCCTTTTTGACGGCGCCGCGGTCCGCCCGGCCGCCGGGCAGCAGCGGCATCCGGGTCAGGACACCGATCCGGGCGGGCCGCGCGTGGCCGGGCAGCAGCTCGCGCAGGTGCCCGCGCAGCGCGTCGGCGCTCAGGGCCGCTCCCGGCCGGGCGGTGACCGCCGCGTCGAGGCCGCCGGACGTCCCGGCCCATACCTGGGCGAGTGCGACGCCGGGATGCCCCATGAGCGCCGCCTCGATGTCGGCGCAGGCCACGCGGACCCCGCGCACCAGGGCCTGCTCCGAGGCCCGGCCGGCGAACACCAGGTGCCCGTCGGGCGTGTGCCGCGCCAGGTCGCCGGTGGCGAACAGGCGGCCGCCCGGCCGCTTCCCGTACGGGTCGGGCAGGAAGCGCTCCGCCGTGCGGCGCGGATCGTTCAGATAGCCCCGGGTGACGGCGGCGCCCCCGATGTGCAGCTCACCGACGACGCCCGGCGCGACCAGGTCTCCGCGCCGGTCGAGGACGTAGGCCGTGCAGCCCGCCGGGAGCCCGAGCGGCACCGGGCGGCCTGTCGCGTCGGAGCGGGCCGGTCCGCCGAGGGCCGGGCCCGCCGTCTCGGCGGCGGTGTAGAGGTGGTGGACCTGGGAGATGCCGGCGGCCCGGGCGGCTTGCAGGGTGGCGGGGGCCAGGAGGCCGCCCCCCACCAGGGCCGCCGTCGGCAGGGCGGCCCCGGCCTCTGCCTCTGCCTCTGCCTCGGCGAGCATGCCCGCGAGTACCGACGGCGCGGCGTACACCGTGGCCGGCGACGCGCCGTCCGGTACCACCGCGCGGCCGCCCGAGGTCAGTGGCGCGAACAGCTCGAACACCGCGCCGGGCGAGTCCGGCGGGCTGAGCTGCGCCACCGCGTCGAGCGCCCCGGCGGGAAGTTCCCGGTGGGCCCAGCGCAGCCGGGAGGCGAGGTTGCGGTGCTCGGCGAGCACCGGCAACGGGTCGCCCGTGGCGCCCGACGTACGCAGCACATAGGCGGCGTCGGCGGACCGCACGGCGGGCAGCGCGAGGGCGGGACCGCCCCCGGCCGCCGCCGAGTCCGCCGAGTTCGCCGAGTTCGCGAGACCCGCCGAGTCCGCCGGTTCCGCGAGGGCGTCCAGCTCGATCACGCGCACCCGCGTGTGGTCGAACAGCGAGGAGGAGCCCGGGTCGGCGAGCACCGTGGTCGCGTCCGCGTCGTCCAGGGCAAGGCGCAGCAGGAAGGCCGGCGACTCCGGGTCCAGCGGCACGCAGCTCCCGCCCGCGGCCAGCACGCCCAGCTGGGCGGCGGCCAGCGCGAAGGACTTGGGCGCGCAGACCCCAACCGGCGCCCCCGGCGCGACGCCGTGCTCCAGGAGGCGCGCCGTCAACTGGGCGGCGGCGCAGCCCAGTTGGCGGTAGGTCCAGGTGTGCGACCCGTCCGCGACGGCGACCGCGTCCGGGGTACGGATGATCTGGTCGGCCACCATCGCGTGCAGCACCCCGCCGTCGGCGTCCGCGTCCGTGTCGTGCGCCGGGTTCCACTCTTCGACGAGCAGCCGCCGCTCGGCGGCGGTCGGCCGCAGCAGCGCGGAGACCCGGGCAGTGGGATCGGCGGCCACCCGCTCCAGCACGGTCCGCAGCCGGACGAGCAGCCGCTCGGCGCTCGCGTCCTCGAAGAGGGCCGTGCGGTAGTCGACCAGGGCGAGCAGGCCCTCGTCGGTCTCGATCGTGTCGATGGCGAGGTCGGTCTTCATGGTCGGCAGGCGCAGCTCCCCGACCGTGAACACCGCGTCCGCCGCCCGCCGCACGGGCGCGGCCGGCTGGTGGGTGTACATGACCTGGTAGAGCGGGTGGTAGCTCGGGTCGCGGGCCACCCCGAGCCGGTCCATGACCTCGTCGACGGGCAGATCCGCGTGGTCCAGCGCGTCAAGGAGGTCACCGCGCACCTGGTGCAGCAGCTCCGCGAACCGCGGGTCGCCGGACAGGTCGGCGCGCAGCACCACGGGCCGCGTGAGGTAGCCGAGGAGCCCGGCGCTCTCGGTGGTGTCCCGGCCGGAGACGGCCATGCCGGTGAGCACGTCGGTGCCGCCGTACTGGCTGAGCACCACGTCGCACGCGGCCTTGAGCACCATGAAGAGGCTGCACCGCTTGGTCCGTGCCAGCCGCCGCAGCGGTTCCACGACGTCGTGGGGGATCACGGCCGTACGCCGCTCTCCCTCGTGGCCGCCCCTCGCCGGGCGGGGCCCGGCGAGGGGCAGTTCCAGTACCTCGGGCGCGCCGGTGAGGCGCTGGGTCCAGTACGCCAGGTTCGCGGCGGCGGCCCGCTCGTCGTCCTCGGTGCGCCGGGCCCAGAACGCGGCGTGGTCGACGTCCGGCTCCGACAGCGGGGAGGGATGCCCTTGCGTGAACGCGTCGTACAGGGCGGTCAGTTCGGAGGCGAAGACGTCCAGTGACGCCCCGTCGAAGACGATGTGGTGGACGCCGACGAGCAGCCGGTGCGTCGTGTCGCCCAACCGCAGCAGCCGTACCCGCAGCAGCGGGCCGCCGTCCACGGTGAACGGCTCGCGGGCGAACGCCTCGGCCAGGCCGTCGGCTTCGCCCGCCGCCTCGACGACGGGCAGCTCCAACGGCCCGGGCGCGGTGACGCGCTGCGCGGGTTCGCCGTCGGCGCCGCGCACGATCCGGGTGCGCAGGGCGGGGTGACGGCGTACCAGCTCCTCCAGGGCGCGCCCCAGGGCCGCCGCGTCGAGCGGGCCGTCGATGCCGATGCTGAAGGGGATGCTGAAGAAGGGGTCGTCGGGGCGGACCTGGGCGAGCGCCCAGAGCCGCCGCTGGGCCGGGGTGAGCGGCAGCGGCCGCTCGGTGGCCGTCATGAGGCCACCTCGGCCGCGGACCGGTCCCTCTGCCTGTTCCTGTCGCGCACCGACGCGGCGGCCAGGACCGCGGCCGCCGGAATCAGGAGCCCGCCGGCCAGGATGATCGAGTCGGCGATGCCCATCAGGTCGGCCACCAGGCCGCCGACGACCACGCCGATGATGGTGAAGTTGACCATCAGGGCGTTGAGCAGCCCGACCCCGCGCCCGCGCAGTTCCTCGGGCAGGTCGCTGATGAGCGTGTTGGCCACCGGCACCTGGAAGAGACCGGAGCCGATCCCCGCCAGCACGCACCAGACCAGGACGACGCCCACGCCCAGCGTGCCGCGCAGCCGGCCGGCCGGGTCGAGCAGCAGCAGCGAGACACCGAACAGCACGATGGACCCGATGAGCAGCCCCCGGTCGGAGAACCGGCGCACCAGAGGCGGACCGGTCAGCGCGCCGACCACGCAGCCCGCGCCGAACGCGGCCTGGGCCAGGCCGAAGTTGAAGGCGGACAGGTCGAAGACGTTCAGGAGCTGGGAGTTGAGGTTGGTGGTGAACAGCCCGAGGACGAGCATCACCGGCACGAGGACGAGCGCGAGGAAGCGCAGCGACGGCACGGCGAGCACCCCGGATATGCCGGTGCCCAGCGACTTCCAGTACGACTCCCGGCCGCTGTCGGGGCCGGGGACGGGCACCTCGCGCAGGACCGCGATGCTGGCAAGGAGCACCGCCGAGATCACGAACGTCACCGCGTCGATGGCGAAGACGGCGGAGACGCTGCCGAACGCGAGGAGCAGACCGCCGAGCGCCGGACCCACCAGGTTCAGGGTGTGGTTGGTGGACTGGAACAGCGCGACCGCCGTGGGGATGCTGTGGCCCCGCACGATGAGCGGGATCGCGGTGATGCGGGCCGTCTCGAAGAACGCCTTGGCGATGCCGGAGAGCAGGATCAGGACGAGCAGCAGCAGCGGCGAGTCCCGGACCGGGATCATGGCCAGGACCAGCGCCACCCGGACCAGGTCGGCGCCCACCATGAGGCCGCGCGCCGGGAACCGGTCGGCCAGTGGCCCGACGAAGGCCCCCAGCACGCCGGAGGGCAGCAGCTGCGCGATGATCACGAGGGAGACGTACAGGACGGGGTTGGAGGTCTCGGTGGCCACCACGTAGATCAGGGTGATCTTGGTGATGGCGTCACCGAGGAAGGACGCAACGACAGCCACCCAATAGCGGATGTACGTACGGTCTTTGAGCAGTTCAAGCACGGTCGACCACCTCGTTCAAAATCGCGGCGACGCCCTCGATGAAGGGCCGGCGCATCATCGTGTAGTGATTGCCGTCGACCACCCTGACATCGACCTCGCCGCCGGTGGTCAGCGCGCGCCACGCCTCGGTCGAGTCGTACGTCTCCTCGGCCGCGCGGATCAGCGTGACCGGGCCGCTGACGCGCAGGGGGCGGAAGTTCCAGACGAGCCGCAGGTTGGCGACCCACAGGTCGAGGATGTCGCGGACCTGCTCGCGTCCGGCGTCCGGCGGCAGGTAGTCGGACGCGCGGGCGATGGCGAGGAGGTAGTCGAGGTGTTCGTCGGGGGTCATCCCCTTCAGCTCCTCGACGGACTTCAGCGCGTCGCCGTAGTCCCACTGGAGGTTCGCCGCGATGGCCTCGACGATCTCGGCCGGGTCGGGTTCGGAGCCCTCGGGGACCTCGGCGGGCGGGTGCGAGTCCATCATGACGACGGACACCCGCGCGCCGGTCTTCTCCAGCTCGCCGGCGACGGCGAAGGCGTTGGTGCCGCCGTAGCACCAGCCGGCCACGGTGTACGGGCCCTCGGGCTGCGTCGCGCGGATCAGCTCGGCGTACGCCGCGGCGCGCGCCCCGAAGTCGGCGTAGGGCAGGGCCCCTTCGACCGGCGGCGGGGATGCCAGGGCGTACAGCGGCCGGTCCTTGCCGGCCATGAGCCCGGCGAACGGCATGTAGCAGACCACCTCGCTGCCGGCCGGGTGGGCGAAGAAGACGGGGGAGCCGGTGCCGGAGCCGATCTCCACGAGGTGGACGTCCGCCTCGTCCTGGTAGCCCTCGCGCAGCATCCTCGCGAACCGCTCGACGGTGGCGCCCCGGAAGATCGCGGCCATCGGCAGCTGCTGCCCGAACCGCTTCTCGATCTCGGCCATCAGCCGCAGGACGAGCAGGGAGTGGCCGCCCAGGTCGAAGAACCGGTCGTGCAGACCGATCGGCCTGACCCCCAGCACCTCCTCCCAGATGTGGGCGACCTCCAGCTCGACCGCGTCACGCGGCGGCACGTAGCTCGCCGCGTCCCGCTCGACGACGGGCTCGGGCAGGACCCGGCGGTCGATCTTGCCGCTGGTGTTGAGCGGGAAGGCGTCCAGGGTGACGAAGGCGGCCGGGACCATGTAGTCGGGCAGGAAGCGGCGCAGGTGCTCGCGCAGCTCCTCGGCGCCAAGGGCGGCGCCGTCCGCCGCCACGACGTAACCGGTCAGCCGCTGGTCGCCCGGCCGGTCCTCGCGCACGAGGGCGACCGCGCGGCGCACCGCCGGGTGCTCCTCCAACCGGGCCTCGATCTCGCCCAGTTCGATGCGGAAGCCGCGCAGCTTGACCTGGCCGTCGTCGCGGCCCAGGAAGACGAGCGTGCCGTCCTCGCGCAGCCGCGCCTTGTCCCCGGTGGCGTAAAGGCGCGCCCCGGGCCGGTTGCCGAACGGGTCGGGTATGAACCGCTGCGCGGTCAGCGCGGGCCGGCCGCGGTAGCCGCGCGCGACTCCCGTGCCGCCGAGGTAGAGGTCACCGGGCATGCCGACCGGCACCGGCTCCAGGCGCTCGTCCAGGACGTACACCTGGGTGTTGTCCAGCGGGCGGCCGATGGAGATCTGCTCGGCGCCGCTGTCGAGCCGGTGCGCGGTGGACCAGATGGTGGTCTCGGTCGGACCGTAGACGTTCCAGGTGCGGCCGGGCTCGCGGACGAGCCGTTCGGCCAGCGCCGGGGGCAGCGCCTCGCCGCCGACCAGGACCTTCAGCGAGCCGTCGTTGCTCCAGCCGGCCTCCACCAGGAGCTGCCAGGTGGCCGGGGTGGCCTGCATGACGGTGGCGCCGGTCTCGGCGAGCACGGCGGCGAGCCGGCGGCCGTCGACCGCTTCCTCCTTGCGCACCACGTGCACCCGGGCCCCGCTGATCAGCGGGGCGTACAGCTCGAGACCCGCGATGTCGAAGGTGACGGGGGTGACGGCGGTGAGCGTGTCACCGGCGCCAAGGCCCGTCTCGGCGGCCATCGCGAGCAGCAGGTTGGCGAGGTTTTGGTGGGTGACCTCGACGCCCTTGGGGCGGCCGGTGGACCCGGAGGTGTAGATGACGTACGCGAGCCGGTCCTCGCCCGCGGCGTGCGGCGCGGGCACGGCGGGGGCGGCGGCCACGGCCCCGGCGTCGGTGTCCAGGCAGATCCGCTCGCCGGGGCACTCCCCGAGGCTTTCGAGCAGCCCCGACCGGGTCAGCAGGAACCTCGCGTCCGCGTCGTGGGTCATGTCGGCAAGGCGCTGCGCGGGGTGTCCCGCGTCCAGCGGCAGGTACGCGCCGCCGGACATGACCACGCCGAGCAGCGCGACCACCAGGTCGAGTGAGCGGTCGAGGCAGACGCCGACGACGGTCTCGGGCTCAACGCCCTTGTCCTGGAGGTACGAGGCGAGCCGGCCGGCCCGCTCAAGGAGTCCGGCGTACGTCAGGTGCTCATCGCCGCAGGAGACGGCGACCGCGTCGGGTGTCGCCTCGGCTTGGCGCCGTACCAGGACGTCGAGGCAGGCGCCCGGTTCGCGGGCCGCCTCGGTGCGGTTGAAGTCGACGAGCAGCGTGCGGGCCTCGTCGGGGCCGAGCAGCGACAGGTCGCGCACCGCGCGGCCGGGGTCCTTGGACATCTGCTCCAGAAGACGCACGATCTGCCGGGCCATCCTGGCCATCGTGCTCTCGTCGAACAGGTCGGTGTTGTACTCAAGCAGCCCGTGGAAGTGGTCGTCCGCGAGCGCCGGGTCGTCGAAGAAGCCCAGCATCACGTCGTCCTTGGCGGTGGCGTTGTCGAGCATCAGCTCCTCGACGGTCAGCCCGGCCATGGGGGTCGCCTCCTCGTGGAGGAAGTCCACGAGGATGAACGACGTCTGGTAGATCGGCGTGCGGCTCGGGTCGCGGTCGAGGTCGAGCTCGTCGAGCAGCGTCCCGAACGGGATGTCGTGGTGGTCGAAGGCGCCCATCATCGTGGTGCGGGTCGCCTGGAGCAGTTCCCGTACGGTCATGGCCGGCCGGACCGTGGTGCGCAGCGGCAGCATGGTCAGGAAGTAGCCGATCATCGGCTCGGTCTCGGGCCTGCTGCGGGTCGATGAGGTGGTGCCGACCACGATGTCCTGCTGCCCGGTGAGCCGGTGCAGGATCAGCTGCCAGGCCGCGAGCAGCGCGATGTTGACGGTGACGTCCTCGCGCTTGGCGAGGTCGCGGATGGCCTGGGTCAGCTCCGGGGTGAGCGGGAACTGGTAGCGGGCGCCGTTGGCGGTCTGGAGCGGCGGGCGGGGCCGGTCGGTGGGCAGCTCGAGCACCAGGTCGGCGCCTTCGAGCTGCTTCTTCCAGTACGGCAGGTGCTTGCGCCGCACCTCCTCGCGCAGCCACTGCGGCTGCCACTCGCAGTAGTCCGGGTAGTGCACGTCGACGGGGGGCAGTTGAGGCGCCCGGCCGGTGGCGAACGCCGTGTAGAACTCGGCGATCTCGGCGTTGAAGATGCCCATCGAGCCGCGGTCCCAGACCAGGTGGTCGACGGTGCCGACCAGGACGTGCTCGTGCTCGTCCAGGCGGAGCAGGGCGATCCGCAGCAGCGGCCCCTTCACCAGGTCGAACGGCTTGCGCAGCTCCTCGGCGGCGAGCCGCGTCATCTCCTCTTCGCGCCGCTCGGCCGGCACGCCCCGCAGGTCCTGGTGGACCAGCGGCACCTCAAGGGTGGCGTGGATCACCTGGACGGGGGCGTGCCCGTCCTGCTCGAACGTGGTGCGCATCGCCTCGTGGCGCGCCACGAACGCGTTCACGGCGCGCTGGAGCGCGTCCGTGTCCAGCTCGCCGCGCAGCCGCGAGGCGAAGTACACGTTGTAGGCGGGGTCTTCGGGGTCGAACTGGTGGATGAGCCAGATGCGTTCCTGGTCCACGGTGAGTGGCACACGGTTCGCGCGCTGCCTGCGCGCGATGGGCGCGGTGGTGACGGCGCTGGTGCTGCGCTCGCGCATCCGCCGGTCGAGCAGGGCGCGCTGGGCGGGGGTGAGGCCGGCCAGCCGGTCCGCGAGTCCGGTCACGACTGGTCTCCTTCGGTCTCGCCCCGGTGCCGGTAGCGGTCCTTGAGTTCGGTGAGGTGGTCGAGGCCCTTGAGGACCTGGCCCGGGTCGAGCCCGAAGTCGACGAGGCAGGCGACCTCGTCGACGCCGATGTCCACCAGGTCCTCGATGAGGGATTCGCACTTGTCGGGCGTGCCGAGCAGCGCCAGCGAGTCGAAGTAGCGCTCGAAGGTGGCGTTGAGCATGACGTCGCGCTCGGCGTCGTTCAGCTTGGAGAACTCGCTGCCGAAGCTGTCCTGTTGTTCCAGGAACGTCTTGAGGTACGCGGTCAGCGGCCCCCGTACGGTCTCCCTGGCCTCGTCGTCGTCGGAGCCCACGTAGGTGTGGACCATCGCGGTGACCCGGCCCTTCGCCGGGTCGTGCCCGGCCCCGGCGAGCGCTTCGCGGTAGGCGACGATCTTGTCCTTCAGATCGGCGGGGCGCTGCGCGACAAGCCCGGTCAGGACGTACGCGCCGATCTCCCCGGCCCGTACGAACGTCTCGACGCTGCCCTGCGCCGACACCCACACCGGAAGCGTCGCCTGGAGCGGGCGCGGAAGGGTGCGTACGGACTGCGAAGTCCCGTCGGCGCGCGGGAAGTCGACGCTCTCGCCCGCCCACAGCCGCTGGACGGCGTCGATCGACTCGAACATCTCGTCCTTGCGGCGCGGGTAGCGCCGCTGCCCGTCGCCCGGCGCGAGGAGGAAGTCGTCCGGGTGCCAGCCGGAGGCCGCCGAGATCGCGGCCCGCCCGCCGGACAGGTTGTCGACGACCGCCCACTCCTCGGCCACCCGCACCGGGTGGTGCAGTGGCAGCACGCAGCTGCCGGCGCGGATCTGGATGTGCTCGGTCAGTACGGCGATGGCGGAGGCCAGCAGCGAGGGGTTGGGGTAGAGGCCGCCGAAGTCGACGAAGTGGCGCTCGGGCACCCAGATGCCGTCGAAGCCGTTGGCGTCGGCGTGCCGGGCGCTGTCGAGCAGCAGCTGGTACTTGCCGGGGCCCTTGGCCGTGCCGTCGCCGGAGAAGAAGAACAGGCTGAAGTCCATGGTGCTGTCCGGCCTGCGGGTGCGCCGGGGCGTCCCGGTCCTCGCCGCCGTCTTGGCACCGGCGTCCACGGCGGCCGGCGCCTTGACGTTGCGCTCGCGCAGGGACCGCTCAAGGACGGCGCGCTGCTCGGGGGAGAGCGAGGACAGCCGCTCCTTCAATTTGCGCGCGACCTCGAAGTCGTCGGCGTCGTCGGCGTCGGTCCGTGACCGCTCGTCAGACATGGTCGTCACCCTTCAGCTTTGCCTCGGCCTCGCCGGCGGAGAGGCTTTCGACCTCGCGCAGCAGTGCCTCGAACTCGTCAAGACCGATCGATTCGGCCTGGTGGGAGCGGATCGCGGCGGCGAGTCCCGGGACGGTCGGCGCCTCGAAGACCGCGCTCATGGGGAAGTCGCCGTGGGCCTGCCGCAGCCGGCCGACGATCTGGATGGCGAACAGCGAGTTGCCGCCCAGGTCGTAGAAGTCGTCGTCGGGTCCGATGGGGAAGACGCCGAGCATGTCGTGCCACACCCGGGCCACGGACTGGGCCAGTTCGTCGTCCGGCCACACCGTGGCCGGGTCCCAGTCCTCGTCGCCGCGCCCCCGGCCGCCGCCGAGCGAGTCGGTGAACGAGGTCGCCGTAAGACCGGACTGGTCGGCCAGGACGTCCTGGAAGTCGGCCCGGGAGACCACGACCTGCGCAAGACCGCCGGACAGGGCCGCGCGGGCCAGGGCAATGCCGTCGGCGGCCGGGACGCCCTGGGACAGACGCAACCGCTCGTACAGCTCCCGTACCTGCGGCAGCCCCGCCATCTGCTGCTCGAACCAGTCGTCCCAGTCCCACTGCGACCAGTCGACGGTGACGGTGGGCCGGCCGGCGGCGGTGGCCGCCTGGGCGAAGGCGTCCAGGAACACCGACGCCGCGCAGTTCTCGGCCTGGCCGAAGCCGCCGACGATGCCGGTGGTGGCGGAGGCGGTCAGGAAGAAGTCGAGCTCGTCCCCGGCCAGCAGCTCCTCCAGGAGCAGGGTCGACCTGACCCGCGCCGCGAGGACGGCGTCGAAGTCCGCGCGGGCCTTGAGCGCGGTGAGGCCCGAGCCCCGTGCGTCGGCGAGGTGCAGTACGCCGTTGACGGCGCCAAGGACGGCCCGCGCCTGTTCGACGGCGGCGCGTGCCTGTTGCGGGTCGGCCAGGTCGGCGGCGCGGTAGACGACGGTGTCGGGGTGGGCGGCGCGCAGCGCGGCGAGCCGGGCGACCCGCTCGCGCACCCGCTCGTCGTCACCGGCGGCGCCCGAGCGCCAGGCCTCCCACTCGCTCTCGGCGGGGAAGTCCGGGTCGCCGACCAGCACGGCCCTCGCCCCGCCGGCGACGATCTGCTCGGCGAAGAGCAGACCGGTCTCGCCGGACGCGCCGGTGACGAGGTACCCGGCGCCCTCGCGCCAGGCCCGGCCGGTGGGTACGGGGTCCAGCTCGACCGGCGCGAAGGCCCGCAGGAGGCGCTGGGCGCCCCGGTAGGCGACCAGGTTCTCCCGGCCGCCGCCGGCGAGTTCGGCCCCGAGCCGCGCGGTGAGACGGGTGCGGTCGGCGTCGGTGGCGGGCAGCACGACGTCGACGGCGCGGCAGGTCAGCCACGCGTACTCCTGCGGCAGCACGGTGACCGCGCCGTACAGGGTCGCGCGCTCGGGCCGCACCACGGCGGTGCCGTACGCGTCCTGGAGGCTGTCGGTGAGGACGTCGATACGCACCGGGCGGTCCTCGCCGCTCTCGCCGAGCGCCTGGGCGAGGGAGACCAGGCTGTGGAACCCGTTGTCCAGGCCGGTGGCGTAACGGCCCGCCGCGTCCTTGCCCGCCCCATCGTCAGGGCCGCCCGTGACGGCCCAGGCGTGCACCACCCGGTCGGGGGCCGCGCCCGCCTGCCGCAGCTCGCGGACGATGTCGCCGAGGTGGCCGGCGTTGGAGGGGTCGGCGTCGAAACCGTGCGCGGAGGTGCGGGCGTAGGACGCCGCCCTGCGCACGGTGGTGACGGTGTGGCCTTGCTCGCGCAGGTCGGCGGCCAGGGCCTCGGTGAGACCGGTGTCGTCCTGGAGGACCAGCCAGCTGAGCGGGCCCTCACCGGCGTCGGCGGCGCGCGGGAGCGGCGCGGGATGCCAGACCGGGGCGTACGTCCACCGCTTGGGGTCGGTGCGCACGTTCCCCGCGGCGTCGGCCTCCGGCTTGGGCAGCAGGTAGGAGCGGCCCTCGAAGGGGTAGGCGGGCAGCGGCACCCTGCGGCGGGCCCGGCCGCCGTGCAGGGCGGCCCAGTCGATGTCCACGCCCCGGCGCCACAGCTCGGCGAGGCCCGCACGGACGGTGCGGGGCTCGGCGGGGTCCTCATCGCCGCGCGGCTTGCGCAACAGGGTGACGACGGGTGACGCGTCCGGGTGGGTGCGCACGAGGCCGCTCAGCTGGCTGCCGGGACCGGCCTCGACGAGCACCGCGTCTTCGAAGGCCGCCCCGCGCTCGACGAGCGTGGCGACGCCGTCGGAGAAGCGGACCGGCGCACGGGTGTGGGACACCCAGTAGGCGGGGTCGGTGGCCTGCTCGTCGGTGATCCAGGTGCCCGTCACGTTGGACAGGAACGGGATGCGCGGCGGGCTCAGCCGCACCGGGCGCAGCGCCTCCGCGAGGCCCGGCAGCGCCGGCTCGACCAGCGCGGTGTGGAAGGCGTGCGAGGTCTCGAGTTCCCGTACGGACACCCCCTGGGCCTCCAGGACGCGGCGCGCCTCGGCGACCTCCTCGGGCGGGCCGGCGACGACGCAGGAGGCCGGCCCGTTGACGGCGGCGATCGTCACTCCCAGACCGTCCACGGCCCGGGTTAGGGCCGCCTCGTCCAGCAGGACCGACAGCATCCGGCCGGGCGCCAGGTCCTGCATGAGGGCGGCGCGCCGGGCGACCACGCGCAGCGCGTCCTCCAGCTCGAACACCCCGGCCAGGGTGGCCGCCACGAGCTCCCCGAGGCTGTGCCCGGTCATCGCGGCGGGGCGCACGCCCCACGACATGAGCAGCTGGGCGACGGCGTAGTCGACGCTGAAGACGGCCGGCTGTGTGTAGCGGGTCTGGCGCAGCCGCTCCTTCGACTCGTCGGTGGCGAAGGCCACGTCGCGCACGTCCCAGCCGAGGTGGGGCAGCAGGATCTCGGCGCAGCGGTCGAGCGCGGCGCGGAAGACCGGCTCGGACCGGTACAACTGCGCGCCCATGCCGGCGTACTGGGCGCCCTGGCCGGGGAAGACGAACACCACGTCCGGGGCCTGCTCGGGCGCCGGCGCCCCGGCGGCGGCGGGCCGCTCCAGCGCGGCGGCCGCTGCGGCGCGGTCGCTCGCCACGACGGTACGGCGGTGGGGGAAGGCCGCGCGGCCGAGCTGGAGGGTGTACGCGGCGTCGGCGAGGGCGGACTCCTGTGCCGTGAGGGCCCTGGCCAGACGCGCGGCGGCGGCGTCGAGCGCTTCGGGCGTACGGGCCGAAAGGGGCAGCACCTGCCAGTCGGCGTCGTCGCTCTCCTGCGCCACCGGCGGGAGCACGGGGGCCGCTTCGAGGACGACGTGCGCGTTGGTGCCGCCGATGCCGAAGGCGCTGACACCGGCGCGCGGCGGCTGCTCCGTCGCGGGCCACGGCATGCCCTCGGCGTCGACAGTGAAGGGTCCCTTGTCGAGGGCGAGCCGGGGGTTGGGGGCGCGGAAGTGGGCGGTCGGCGGTATGAAGCGGTGTTCCAGCGCGAGGGCCGCCTTGATGAGGCCGGTGACTCCGGCCGCCGCGTCCAGGTGCCCGACGTTGGACTTCACCGAGCCCAGGTGGACCGAGCCGGCGGGCACGTCGGGGCCGAACGCCTCGGTGAGCGCCTGGACTTCGATCGGGTCGCCGAGCGGGGTGGCGGTGCCGTGCGCCTCGACGTACTGGACGGTGCGGGGCGCGACCCCGGCGACCGCAAGCGCCTCGGTGATCACCTCGGCCTGGCCGTGCGGGGACGGGGCGGTGAAGCCGATCTTCGCGGAGCCGTCGTTGTTGACCGCGCTGCCCCGGATCACCGCGTGGATGTGGTCACCGTCCGCGACGGCGTCCTCGAGCCGCTTGAGGACGACGAGGGCCACACCGTCGCCGGAGGCGGTGCCGGAGGCGTCGGCGTCGAACGGGCGGCAGTGGCCGTCCGTCGAGAGGATCGCCCCCTCCTCGTACCGGTAGCCGCCCGGCTCGAACGCGCGCACCGCGACGCCGCCCGCGAGCCCCAGATCGCACTCGCGGCTGAGCAGGGACTGCACGGCGAGGTGGACCGTCACCAGCGACGAGGAACACGCGCTCTGCACGGTGAAGCTGGGCCCGGTCAGACCGAGCTTGTAGGAGACCCGCAGCGCCAGCATCCCGGGGTCGTTGCCGATGGCGACCTGGATGTCGTCCGAGATCCGGCTCTGCGCGCCGCCGCTCGCGATCCGCTCCCGCAGGTAGCCGGCGCCCGAGGTGCCGGCGAACACACCGGTGCGCCCCTCGAAGGTCCGCGCCGGGTAGCCGGCCCGCTCCAGCGCCTGCCAGGCGGTCTCCAGGAGCAACCGGTGCTGGGGGTCCATGAGTTCGGCCTCGGACCGGGTCACGCCGAAGAAGTCGGCGTCGAAGCGGTCGAACCCGTCCACCGGAAAGCCGGACTTCACATAGGCCGGGTCGCTCAGCAACTCCTCGGGCACCCCGGCGGCGGCCAGCTCCTCGTCGGTGTAGGAGGTGCGTCCCTCCTCGCCCGCCACCACGGCGCGCCACAGCTCGTCGACGTCCGCGGCGCCCGGGAAGCGGCCGCTCATCGCGATGATGGCCACGGCCTGCTCGGGCAGCGGCAGATCCGTCTCGTACGTCATGCGTTCTCCCCGTGCGGGTGGGATGCGGACCGGCTGTCGGCGCCGGTGTCGTGCTGTGCGGCGAGCAGGTCGTCCAGGGCGCTCGCGAGTTCCCGTACCGTCGGCCGGTCGAAGAACAGGCGCAGCGTCGCGGCGACGCCGAGCCGTGCCTTGGTGAGGGCGACGGCCTGGGTGGCGAGCATGGAGTGGCCGCCGAGTTCGAAGAAGTCGTCGTCGAGCCCGACCCGGTCGATCGAGAGCACGTCGGCCCAGATGTCGGCGACGGCCTTCTCGACGGGGGTGCCGGGCGCGGCGAACTCCGCCTCAAGGTCGGGGCGTACGGCCTCGGGCGCGGGCAGCGCGCGCCGGTCGACCTTGCCGTTGGCGGTCAGCGGCAGTACGTCGAGCGCCACGTACACGTTGGGCAGCATGTACTCGGGCAGGGTCGGGGCCAGGTGCTCGCGCAGTTCGGTGGGACCGGCCGCGACTCCCGCGGCGGCCACCCAGTAGGCGACCAGGCGCGGATCGCCCGCCGCGTCCTGGTCGACGGTCACGACGGTGTCGCGGACGGCGGGGTGGCGGGTGAGGGCGTTCTCGATCTCGCCGAGTTCGATGCGGTAGCCCCGGATCTTCACCTGGTGGTCGAGGCGGCCCAGGTAGGCGTGGTCGCCGTCGGCCGCGCGCTGTGCGCTGTCGCCCGAGCGGTAGCGCCGGGCGCCGGGCACGGCCGCGTCCGGGTCGGGCAGGAAGCGCTCGGCCGTCAGGGCGGGGCGGCCGAGGTAGCCGCGCGCCACGCCCGCGCCGCCGACGTACAGTTCGCCGGCCTCGCCGTCCGCCGCCCGCTCGCCGTCCGCGCCGAGCACGTCCATGCTCCAGCCGCCGATCGGGCCGCCGATCATGCTGCCCGTCGCGCCGTCGAGGTCGGCCGACGTCATCCGGCGGTAGGTCGAGTGCACGGTGGTCTCGGTGATTCCGTACATGTTCACCAGGGCCGGCAGCTCGTCACCGTGGCGCGCGATCCACGGCCGCAGCGTCTCGGGCGCCAGCGCCTCTCCGGCGAACACCACCAGGCGCAGGGCCAGTTCGGGCGGCGCGCCGGGGCCCGCGTGCTCCTCCTCGTACCGGACGAGCTGGCGGAAGGCGGCCGGCGTCTGGTTGAGGACGGTGACGCCCTCGCGGCGCAGCAGCGCGTGCAGGTCCTGCGGGGAGCGGCGTACGTCGTCGGGCACGACCACCAGGCGGCCGCCGTGCAGCAGGGCGCCCCACATCTCCCACACGGACACGTCGAACGCGGCCGACGCGCACATCGACCACACGTCGCCAGGACCGAACCCGAACCGGCTGCGCACCCCGGTGAGCAGGCCCGTCACATTGCGGTGCTCGACCATGACGCCCTTGGGGGTGCCGGTCGAACCGCTGGTGTAGATGACGTACGCGAGACTCGCCGGGCCCGTGCCGGGATCCTCCGGCGCGGTTTGCGGGTACGCCGACAGATCGGCGCCGCCGGGGCCGGTCAGCACGGTGTGCTCGGCGCCCAGGCCGCGCGCGGCGTCGTCGGTGAGCACAACGCGGACCCGCGCGTCGCGCACGGTGAAGCGCAGCCGCTCATCGGGGGCCGAGGGGTCGAGCGGTACGTACGCGCCGCCGGCCTTGAGCACCGCGAGCACCGCCGTCACCAGGGACGCGGTGCGCTCCAGGCACACGGCGACCGGTACTTCGGGGCCGACGCCGAGGGTGCGCAGGTGGTGCGCGAGCCGGTTCGCGTCGCGCTCAAGCTCGCCGTAGGTCAGGCGGCCGTCGCGGCCGGTCACGGCGACCGCGTCGCCCCGCTGGGCCGCCTGCCGCGCGAACCACGCGTCGATGGTCCCCGGTACGGCCGCTGCCATGGTGTCAACGCTCATGGTGGGTGTTCCTCTCAGGGCCGGACGGGAACCGGGCCGAGGTGAGTTCGAGCACCGGGGTGTCCGGGCGGGCCGTCGCCTCGCGCAGGGTCCGCTCGTAGGCGGCCAGCAGGGTGGCCGGGGTGTCCGGCCCGAACAGGTCGGTGTCGTATTCGAGGGTCAGCGCGAGACCCGCGCCTTGTTCCTGCGCGTACAGGCTCAGGTCGTACTTGGCCGTGTCCTGGGGGCCGGTGAGGTCGAGGGAGCATCCGTCGAGACCGGCGAAGACGGGCTGCGGCCGCTCCTTGAGGAAGCTGAACATCACCCGGAAGACCGGCAGGAAGTCACGGGCGCGCCGGGACACCAGCGCCTCGACCAGCTTGTCGAAGGGCAGCTCCTGGTGGGCGGAGGCGTCGAGCACCGCCGAACGGACGCGCCCCACCAGCTCCCGGAAGCCGGGGGCGCCGTCCAGCCGGACCCGTACCGGCACCATGTTGATCAGGCAGCCGACGAGCTCCTGTAGCTCGGGCCGGTCCCGGCCCGCGACCGGGGTGCCGACGGTGATGTCGCTCGCCCCCGACCAGCCGGCCAGGAGTGTGTGCAGCCCGGCGAACAGGGTCATGTACAGCGTGACGCGCTCGCGGCGGCTGAACTCCCGCAGCTGCGCGGCGAGTTCGGGCGAAAGCTCGCGTGTCGCCACGGCGCCCCGGAAGCTCCGCGTGGCGCCGCGTGGCCGGTCGGTCGGCACCGCGAGCGCCTTCGGGTCGTCCCCGAGCACCCCGCGCCAGTGCTCGACGAGCGCGTCCAAGGTCCTGCCCTGGAGCCGTTCGCGCTGCCAGGCCGCGTAGTCGGCGTAGTGCGGTGTCACATCGGCGAGGGTGTCGCCGCCGTAGAGCCGTCCCAGTTCGCGGAAGAAGATCTCCACCGACCAGCCGTCGATGGCGATGTGATGGAACGTCACCATCAGGCGGTAGGCCTGAGCGCCGGTCCGCACCAGGTGGGCCCGTAGCGGCAAGTCCACGGCCAGGTCGAAGACCGTCGCCGCCTGTTGGGCCGCGAGGCGCCGCGCCTCGTCCGCCGGGTCGGCGGCGCCGCTCAGGTCCGTGTACGCGAGTTCCAGCGGCTCCGGGTCCCGGATCACCTGGTACGGGCGGCCGGACGGCGCGTCGTACGTCGTCCGCAGCACCTCGTGGCGGGCGACGAGCGCGTCCAGGGCCCGGCCCAGGGCCGCGCGGTCCAGATCGCCGCGCAGGTGCAGCACGGTGGGTACGTTGTAGAGGGTGGTCTCGGGGTCGATCTGCTGCATGAACCACAGCCGCTGCTGGGCGAAGGACAGCTCGGGCCTCTCCGGCCGGGCGCAGGCCCGGGGGCCGGCCGGCGCCGGGCCGGACGCGGGCCGGTCCGCCCGGGCCCCCGCCATGGCCCGCTCCATGGCCGCGCGCACCAGGCGGGCCATGCCCGCGAGCGTGTCCGCGTCCAGCAGGGCGTCCGCCTCGACGCGTGCGCCCAGTTCGTCGTCGATACGGCCGGCCAGGAGCCGCGCGGTGTCCGCCCCGCCGCCGAGTGCGGCGAACCCCGACTCCAGGCCGGGCGCCGCACCGGCGGTGTCCAGCAGCTCCGCCCACATCTGGGCGAGCTCTTCTTCCACGAATCCCATGGTGGTCATGCGAGTGAGTTCTCCGGGCGAGAGGTGCGCGCAGTTTCCTGGAGCAGGTCGAGAAAGGCTTGCGGCTGGTTGCCGAGGTAGAAGTGGTCGCCCTCGAAGAGGTGCACCACTGCCCCCGCGGAGGTGTGGTGCTCCCACAACCCGGCCTCGGACACCGGGACTTCGAGGTCCTGGTCGGCGACGAACACGGTGACCGGGCAGCCGACGACGGCGTCATCGGGCGCCCGGTAGGAATCGAGAGCGGCCAGGTCGGCGCGGATCGCCGGCAGCACGAGCTCGATCAGCTCCGCGTGCTCGCCGACATCCCGGGCGGTGCCTCCCAGGCCCATGATCCGCGCAAGCACCGCGCCATCGGGCTCCTCGTCGGCGGCGACGCCCAGCGGCGAACGGTTCGAGGGGGCCGAGCAGGCGGAGGCGACGAGCCCACGGGGGGCGGGGCCACCGGCCCGCTCCAGCCGCCGGGCGACCTCGAAGGCGACGATGGCTCCCATGCTGTGCCCGAACAGGACGGGCCGCCGGTCGCCGAGCCGGGCGCCCAGCACCTCGGCCACGGCGTCCGCCAGCGCCTCGACCGAGGCCACCGGCTCCTCGAAAAGCCGGTTCTCGCGGCCCGGGTACTGGATCACCAGCATCTCGATGTCCGGGCCCAGGGCGGCCGACAGACCGTGGTAGTAGCTCGCGGAGCCGCCCGCGTGCGGGAAGCAGACCAGGGTGTGCGCTGCCCCGGGCTTCGGGTGGAAGCAGCGGATCCAGCGGCTCGTAGCGTTGTCCACGCTCATCCCGCCTGGAGCGCCGTGGCCCGCGTGGCCCGGTGCGCCCGGTGCGCCCGGGCGAAATCGACGACCTGGCCGGCCATCGCGGTCAACTGCCCCTGGATGTGCGGGTCGTCGCACTGCCCGTCCGCGGTGAAGCCGGTGGTCGCGCTGTTCATCGCCACACCCAACGGGGTGCTCCACCCCCGCAGCGCGTGCACGACGTCGCGCAGCGCGCCCAGGGTCGTCACCGCGCCCTGCCAGCCCTGCCCCACCGCCAGGCAGCCGACGGCCCGCCCGGTGAGGTAGGGCCTGCTGTCCCCCCGCAGTTCCTCGGTGTAGTCCAGGGCGTTCTTCAGCAGGCCCGACAGCGTCCCGTGGTACGCCGGACTCGCCAGGACCACACCGTCGGCGGCGGTGATCGCGGCCAGCAGGCGGTGCGCCTCGGGCGAGCGTGACACGGCGCGAGGGTCGTACAGCGGCATGACCAGATCGGCGCCGCCGATCAGCTCGACGTCCGCGCCGAGCCGGGCCGCTTCGGCCAGCACGACATGAAGGCCCCGCTCCGCCGTGGAGCCCGGCCGGGAGGACCCCCCGATTCCAACGACCTTGACGGCCTGCTGCATGAACCCACCCATTCGCTCGGCGTACTCCGGTCACCCGGAGCCGTTGCGCCCCCAACCCTTCGTCACGCCAAACGTCGAATCAACGGTGTGCCGAAGGGCAGTTCCGATCGTCGGCTTCGGTGTTTCCGATCGCCTCGGGCCGATCGGAACGGCCGATGGCGGCTATCGGCCATCCGCTCCGGCGCTGATTGCCGCTCGGGTGCGGCGCGGCGATAATTCGTGCCACCTCCAGGATTCCGGTCGCCGCACGGGCACGCACCGGCTCTACTCGATCGGCGATGTCCATGCCCCTGGTCGACGACCCGCTCGCTCCGCGCATCGCCGTCGTCGGCGCGACCGGCGCCGTGGGCGGCACGCTGCTCGAACTCATCGAGGACCGGGGACTGCGCTACCGGCAACTGCACTTGGTGGCCTCCGCCCGCTCGGCCGGGCTCGACATCCGGGTGGGGGAGCGGGACCACCGGGTCACCGACCTCACCGCGTTCCACTTCGGCGACGCGGACGTCGCGTTCTTCTGCGCGGGCCACGCGGTCAGCCGCGCCTGGGCCCCGGTCGCGGTCGCCCACGGCACGCTGGTGATCGACCACTCCTTCGCGTTCCGGATGAACGCCGAGACCCCGCTGGTCGTCCCGCAGGTCAACTCCGCCCTACTGGAGCGCCGTCCGCCGTCCGGTGTGATCGCCAGCCCCAGCGCCGCGACGATCCCGCTGGTCCGCGTCGTCCACGACGTCGAGCGGCGCTGGGGGGTGCGCCAGATCGTCGTCAGCACGTACCAGGCCGCGTCCGGCTGCGGCCACGCCGGCATCGAGGAGCTTCAGGAGGCGTCCCGGCTCGCCCTCCAGGACCCGCAGGCGGAGATACCGGCCAAGGAATTCACCCCGGCGCTCGCCTTCAACGTGGTGCCCCGAATCGGCCAGGTCCTGGACGGCGGCTCCACCCTCCAGGAGCACAAGCTCCTCCAGGAGTCACGCAAGATCCTGGACCTGCCCGGCCTTGACGTGTCGGCCACCTGCGTCCGGGTCCCGGTGGTCAACGGCCACTCGGCGGCGCTCTGGGTCGAGTGCCTGGCGCCGGTCGAACAAGGGGAGTTGAGCGCGCTGCTCGGCTCCCTCGCGGACGTGACCGTCCACGACGACGGCACGCACGGCGACGTCCCGACGCCCACCACGCTGGGCGACCCGAACCACATCCACGTGGGCCGCATACGGGTCTCCCCCACCAATCCCAAGAGCTTCCTGCTCTGGCTCGTCACCGACAACCTGCGCGTGGGCGCGGCCCTCAACGCGCTCCAGATCATGGAGGAACTGGTGGCCAGGGGCCACCTGTGAGCGGTCCCGGGTCCGCGCGTGGGGTGCGCCCGTGTGTCCGCCGGTGCCACGTCGTGGCGTGGGCCGGGTCCGCGCGTGGGGTGCGGCCGTGAATCCGCCGGCGCCATGACGCGGCGCGCGCGGGGTCCGCGCGGGGCGCGCCCGCGTACCCGCCGACGCCACGTCGCGACGCGCTCCGGGCCCGCGCATGGGGTACGCCCCGTGTGTCCGCCGGCGCTACGTCGCGAGGCGACGCCCGGCCGGGAACACGCGGCCGCCGGTACGTCATCGACGTACCGGCGGCCGGACAACGGCCCGGTCTCGGGCCTGCCCTCAGCCCACCAGCTGAAGCTGCTCGCGCTGCGGCGTACCCGCGTGCGGTTGCGTCCTTGCCTGTGCCTGCGCATTTGCCTGTGCCTGCGTCCTCGACTGCGCCTGCGTCCTTGCCTGCGGACGTGCCGGGAGCCGGTCGTCCTGGGCCATGAACTGCGCCATGTGGTCGACGAACACCCCCATCTCCCGGGTGTACTGCCTGCCCCGGCGCCACGCGATCTGCGTGAACACCTCGAACGGCGGCTCCCAGTCGAGGACCGCGAGCGTTGTGGCGGCGACCGCGTCGGCCACCGCCATGGCGGGCAGCACACTCACGCCGAGCCCGGCCGCGAGCCCGCGCTTGACGGACTCGATGTTGCCGAACTCCAGCAGTTCCACGGGCCGGCCCGCGCTGTCGTTGAGTTCCGCCTCGAACAGCCCCCGGTACACCGACCCGGCCTCGGGCGCCAGGACGCGCGCCGCGCGCAGATCCTCGGTGCTCACGTGCCGCAGCGCCGCGAGGGGATGCCAGGGCGCGGCGACCGCGACCAGCGGCTCGCGCCCCAGCACCTCGGTGCGCAGCCCCGGGTGCTCCGTCCGCGCCGCCATGAGGAACCCCATGTCGAAGGCGCCCTGGCGCAGCGCCTCGCACGTCTGGGCACACTGGCTGGGACGCGGCGCGAGCTGGAGCAGTGGGTAGCGGTGGTGGAAGTACTCAAGTACCGGCGGCATGCGGTACGACGTGAGGCTCTCCGGCATGCCGATGGTGAGGACCCCCGAGGGCTCCGCCCAGCCGGTGGTCTTGTCCCGGGCCTCCTCGACCAGGGAGAGGATCTGCTCCGCGTACGGTACGAGCCGTTCCCCGGCCGGGGTCAGCCGGATCCGTCCGCGCAACCGCTCGAACAGCTCGACGCCCAGGGCCACTTCGAGCCCCTTGACCTGTGCGGTGACGCTGGACTGCGCGTACTTCAGCTCGGCCGCCGCCCGGGTGAAGCTCAGCAGCGTCGCGACGCGGTGGAAGGTGGTCAGCTGTCTCAGGTCCACACCGGCTCCCGACGGTCCGGGCGGCCGGCGCGGGGTACGACGGCCATCAAGTGTCACTGCCAGCCCATGTCCTGCTGGGACACCTGGCCGGGCGCGATGCCCTGCCCGGCGGGCGCGGCCGAGGCGACCGCGACGGCGGCCGGCCCGGGGGCGGCGCCGGCGGCCACGGCGGGGGCGAGCAGCGCCGCGGCGGTGAGTGCGACGGCCTTGGCGATACGGGCACTGAACATGTCCGGCGTCCTTTCGGGACGTAAAACCATGGCGAGGAGTCACGGCTGAAAACTTGTTCCTGGCGGAGTCGTCCGCCTCGGAAGTAGCATCACCGCTGGTGATCCTTGGGGGAAGGAAAACGGCGGGCCGCATTGGGTCATGACCCAAAGTGGCCACCGTGTCACCGAACGGCCCGACGGTGGGCCGCCCCCGCGCCTGGAGAAGGACGTTGGAGCAACACACCGCCGGATCGGGGGACTGAGCGATGCTGGAACTACTGGGACTGGATACGCCAACAGAAGCGGTGTACCGGGCCATGCTGGATCGGCCTCAGGACGACGTCGCCGCCATCGCGCGCCGCGTGGACCTAGCCGAGGACGCCGTCCGGGCCGCCCTGGACATGCTGACCGAACTGTCCCTCGTCCAGCCGTCCGCGGGCTCCGCGCAGCCGCCCCGGGCGGTCAGCCCCGAGCTGGGGCTCGACTACCTGCTGGCCCGCAGGCAGGCGGAGTTCGCCCTTCAGCGCCAGCGCATCGCGGAAGCCCGTACGGCTGCTTCGCAGTTGATATCGGAGTACGCCGGCCGTCATCCCGTGAGCGGCCCGGTGAGCATGGAGCACCTGGCCGACGTGGCGCAGATCCGTGCCCGGCTGGCCGTACTCACCGACAACGTGCGCCGGGAGGTGATGGCCTTCGCCCCGGGAGGCGCGCAGACCGAGGAGAACATGGCGTCCGCGCGGCCGCTGAACGAGCGGCTGCTGGGGCGCGGGGTGGTGATGCGCACGATCTACCTGGAGAGCGTGCGCGGTTGCGCGGCGAGCGTGGCGCACGCGAACTGGCTCACCGCGATGGGCGGCCAGGTCCGCACGGCCGGGGAGCTCCCGCTGCGCATGACGCTCCTTGACCGTACGACGGCCGTGGTCCCCCTCAACGACGAGGACAGCAGCGAGGGCGCCGTCGTCATCACGGGCAAGGGCACGCTGACCGCGCTGTGCACCCTCTTCGAGACGGTCTGGGAGAACGCGAGCCCGCTGAGCGTCAAGCCCCGCCGCGACGCCGACGAACTCGACCGGCAGGAGGCGGCGACCCTGCGGCTGCTCGCCGAGGGCCACACGGACGAGGGCATAGCCAAACGCCTCGGCGTCTCACACCGCACGGCCCGCCGCATAGCGACGGGCCTGATGGACCGCCTCGGGGCCCGCAGCAGATTCGAGGCAGGCGTAAGAGCGGTCCAACGCGGCTGGCTCCCTCACGACGCGTGACGCCGGCGGCGGGCGGGGCGGCGAACAGTCCGTGCGGGCCACGCGGGTTGCGCCGCGGGCGGCGGGTCACGCGAGCGGTGCGGGTGCGCGGGTTACGCGGGGCGGGCGGGTTACGCGGGCGCGCGGGACACGTAGGCGCGTGACCGGGCGTGGCCCGAAGCGCTGGCGCCGGCGTCGGAAGGCGCACCACGACCTGAACCGTTGGCGCCCCGGTCCGCCGACGGCGTGCGCCGGGGTTGGTTCGGCAACCGGGCCGACTCGGCATCCCGGGGCGGGCTCGTTGGCCGAGGCCGACCAGGCAACCGGGGCGGGCTCGGCCACCGCAGTCGCCGGCTCGGCAGCCGGGGCGGGCTCGCCACCACAACCGACCAGCTCGGCAGCCGGGCCGGACCGGCACCCGGGGCGGGCTCGTTGGCCGGGGCCGACTCAGCACCCGGGGTCAGCGCGGCGGCCGAGGCTGGCTCGGCCACCGCACTCGATCCGGCTCGGCCACCGCGCTCGATCCGGCTCGGTAACCCGGGCCGGATCGGCAACCGCAGCCTGCCCGGCAACCGGGGCCCCGGGGGCTCCGCCCCCGACCCCGTTCGGGCTGAAAGGCCCTTAACCGGCCCGACGGACACTCACCAGCGGACACTCACGAGCGGACACTCAACGGCGCACACTCAGGGGCCGCTGGTCGGTCCAGACGTCCTCCACATGCGCCAGGCACTCCTCGCGGGACCCGCTGACGCCCACACCCCGCCACCCCGCCGGTACGTCGCGCCCCTCCGGCCAGATCGAGTACTGCTCCTCATCGTTGATCACAACGGTGAAACGGCTCTCTTGGTCGTCCTGGACCACGACCCACCTCCACGGATTGCTAGGTCTGCACGGACCAGCCTCTGCGGCCGCGCCCTCCGCCACAACACCCCGCCGATGCAAGCTCCCGAACCCCCACATCGACAGATCCGATGCCCGCCACCGAACGGACCGCCGACCAACTCACCGGCGCCAAGCTCTCACCTGCGTTCGAGCAGAGGAGACCCCGTCCGTACTCTGCCGGAGCCGCACCACTTCAGCCGTCGACTGGGAGCCTGCGCATGAGCGATCAGCTCGATCAACCGGATCAGCCCGACCAGCAGAGCAAGAAGCCCTTCCTGTACGTCGTCGTGTGCGCGGCCGCGATCGCCGGTGACGTCGGGAAACTGATCACCGCTGCCCAGGAAGAGACCTGGGATGTGGGTGTCATCGCCACCCCGCAGGCCCTCGGATTCATCGAGGCCGAGGCAATCGGAGCTCAGACGGGATACCCGATCCGTTCGGCGTGGCGCTCGCCTGGCGATCCGCGTCCTCTGCCGCCCGCGGACGCCATCGTGGTGGCTCCGGCGACCTTCAACACGATCAACAAGTGGGCGGCGGGGATCTCCGATACCTTGGCCCTGGGCATCCTGTGCGAGGCGCACGGCTTCGGCATCCCCACGGTTGTCCTCCCGTACCTGAACGCGGCCCAGGCCGCCCACCCGGCGTACAGCCGGAGCCTGGACCGGCTGCGCGAGATGGGCGTCCTCATCGGCTCGTACGAGCCGCACAAACCGAAGGCGGGCGGCGGCGGCGACCGTTTCCGCTGGGACGAGGCCCTGGACCTTGTTGGTGCGCCGGCCGGCCAGGTTCACCGGGTGAGTGGTGACCGGTTCCGCATGGGGGTCGGGGTTGGTGCCGAGTGTGGATCGGCGAACCAGCTGTCGCGGGCGGCGCTCAAGCCGTCTGCCGGCGGGTCGGGGAGCAGTTCGAAGACCTTCCATGCGTACCCGTAGGGATCAAGGCACTCGAAGTACCGCTCGCCCCACGGCGCGTCGAGGGGACCGGTGGTGCCGGTGCACCCGGCCAGACGGCAGTAGACGGCGGTCGCGTTGGCGTCGTCCACCTCGATGCCGATAACCACGCCGAGACCCCGTGGCCCGGTCTTCGTCATGCGTTCGCGGTCGTTGTCGGGAAATGGCATGCCTACCAGCGCGTCGACGAGTAACTGGAACTCACCGCGGCGCAGGATCGCCATGACCGTCGAGCCGTCCGGTCCCGGTATCGCTCCGATCGGCTCGAATCCGAGCCCCTGGTAGAACCTGGCCGCTTCGGTGACGTCTGGGACGCGAAGCCCGACCCGGAAGAAAGCCTCATCGGCCATTTCGCTCTCCGTTCAGCATGTTGGTCACTACCGACACGATGCGTCAACGCGGGGAATGGCGGCCAGTAGGTGTGGACTGCTCACACTGCTTGCGTCCGGGGTCGGCCACGGCGGCGCTGGTGTTCGATGCGGATGCGGGCGCGTCCGGGGTTGACGGTGTCGGCGAAGAGGTGTGTGCCGGGCAGGCCCAACGTCAGCGCCATCAGCGGGGGCTCGAAGTCCGCGTCCAGGCCGCCGGGCGAGAGCGAGGCGATGGCACGTAAAGGGTGATGGGTGGGGCGCATGTCGGCGGCGTGGACGACGAGGGCATTCTCGTGGGCCGCGACGGGCACGCCGAGCAAGCGCAGAGCTGCGACCATCGGTGCGACATCTTCGCTGCGTACGCCCTCGATGCGGCCATCGCCGCGCGTGGTGGCGAGCGCACACGCCAGGGTGCCGGCCTCGATCTTGTCGCCGGGGACCATCCAGACCCCGGGTTCTTGCGGGCCAGCCACGGGCGGGACGAGGGCGATGAGGTGCTCGGTGGCCTGGGCCGACCAACCGGCCGTCCGAAGCGCCTCAAGAACGCTGATGACTTCGGGGGACAGGTTCGGCTGCCCCAGCCGGAGAGGGCGCTCGGCGATCACCGCCCGGAGAATCGCCGCGATGCTGGCGCCGCGCGAGCGGAAGGGCAGCACGACCGACACTGAGCCGGTGTGCCAGCGCCCAGCCTCGACGTCGTATCCGTGGTCGTCGACTGCGAAGCGGTCGCCGAAGGTCTCGTAGACCCGGAAGTGCTGTTCCATGCCGCGCTCCCCGATCCGGCAGCCACCTGGCCAGGGCAGCGAGGCCCGGCCGTGCGCGGCGAGGAGAGCCGGCACCAGGTAGTACGAGGCGCGGATGCGGGCGGCGGCTTCGAAAAGCTCCGGGGCGATGCGAGCGCCGTCGCTGGGGAGGACCAGGACTGTGTTCGGCTCGCCGACCGGGCGGGCGATGCGGTGTCCGGCGTACTGGAGCAGCGTGAGCATGGCCTGCACGTCCGCGTTGGCCGGGACGTTGGCCAGCTGGACGGGCCGACGCAGGGCGGCAGCCGCCGCGAGCAGGGGGAGCGCGGCATTCTTGGAGCCGTCGACGGTCACTGTCCCGGCGAGCGGCGGTCCGGGACGGATCGCGATCACCTCCGACGTCACAGCCGCAAGCTGGGTCGTTGTCACAGTCATCTCCTCGGAAGCGGAACGTGCAGCGACGAATGGGGAGTTGGCTCGTGCTGTACGGGGATTTCGGCCCAGCACCGCTTGCCCGACTCGGTCGTCTCGACGTCGTGCCGGACCGCGAGCGCGGCCACGATGAACAGCCCCCGGCCGTGCTCGTCGTCCCCAGTCGGGAGGCTGAGCGTGGGGAGGGCGGGGCTGGAATCGCTGACTTCGACGCGTACGGTGTCGCCCTTCAGCCGGGCGGCCACCGAAATGGGGCCGTCTCCTGCGTGCTGCACGGCGTTGGTCAGCAACTCGCTGGTCACCAGCGCCACGGTCTCCACGACGCTGCTGCCGACCGGAAGTCCCCAGCCGCATATCCCAGCGACGACCCGGTGCCGTGCGTGCGCGACGGCGACCGCTGTGCCGGGTACAGAGAAACTGAGGTGCTGCGATTCCACGGGCTGCCTCCCAAGCGAGTGCGGCCCCACCAAGGAACCGGCTCGGGCAGGGGACGGGCCAGCTCAGGTGCCGGTGCTGCATCGCTTATGCAGGAGGCGCATGAACTCCAAGTGCGGTTCATCTACGCTCGGTTGGGCAGGCAGGATCGGCGACGGCGGAAGGAGCCGTGGCGCAGATGGCCGATGCGCACGACGAAGCGAGACGGCTCGGCGAAGTGATCCGCCGAGCCCGCGTGCTCGCGAAACGCTCCCAGGCGAACGTCGCCGCAACCCTGGGCTACCACCAGTCCAAGGTGAGTCGCCTCGAACAGGGCAAGGGCACCGAAGACTCCCAGGTGTTACGTGCCATCGCGCTGGAACTGGGCATTCCGCTGCCCACCGTCGGCCTCGCCGCCATCCCTGACGGCAACACCTGCGACCCCGAGACAGAAGACATGCACCGCCGTACCTTCCTCGCCGCGAGCCTCGCCGCGATCGCGACGCCCGCCCCGCCGACCGCCGGCCACCGCGACCTCATCCACTCCCTCCTGCCCGGTCCCATTCCGCCTGCGGGCGAGGGAGCGCAGGACCTTACGGAGCTGGGCAGCCGGGTTTCCACGGTCCGCCGCCTCTTCTGCACCTGCGACTACGCCGAGCTGGAGCGGACCCTGCCGCCGCTGATCACCGATCTCCGCCACGCGGCGGCCGGCTCGGCTGACGCGACGGGGCTGCTGGCCACCGCGTACCAGACCTCCGCCAGCCTGCTCCTCAAGCTCAGCGACCACGGCAATGCCTGGCTCGCAGTCGGCCGCGCCATGGCCGAGGCCGAACGCTGCGGCGACCCGGTCATCCTCGCCTCCAGCGTCCGCGTCCACGCCCACCTGCTGGCCCGCGAGAAGCACACCACACAGGCCGTCACCCTGGTCCGCCACACCGCCGACCAGCTCACCGGCGCCTACGACCAGCGCTCCCCGCGCTACCTCGCGGCCCTGGGCCTCCTGCTCCTGCGCGGCGTCACCGCGGCCAGCAGTGGCGGGGACCGCTCTGCGGCCAAGGACTTCCTGACCGAGGCGACGGACGTCGCCCGCTACGTGGCCCTGGACCGCCCCGACGCATGGGCCAACTTCAGCCCCACCAACGTCGCCCTGCACGCCGTCAGCGCGGCCAACGCTTTCGGTGACGCGCGCGTGGCCCTGGAAACGGCCGGCCCCCTCATGCGGCGCCACATCCCCGCCCCCGAGCGGCGGGCAGCCCTCTGGGTGGAGGCCGCCCGCGCTTACAACCAGCAAGGCCGCCTCGCCGACGGCTACCAGGCCCTCCGCATCGCCGAGAGCTGCGCGGCCCAGGACGTCCGCCGCCCGGCCGTCCGCGAATTGGTCGCCCATGGCCGCCCGCGACCGCCGCCGTACCCTGCCGGAACTGCACCACTTCAGCCGTCAACTGGGAGTCCCCGCGTGAGCGAACAGCCCGACCAGCAGACCAAGAAGCCCTTTCTCTACGTCGTCGTGTGCGCCTCCGGGATCGCCGGCGATGTCGGGAAGCTGATCACCGCGGCTCAGGAGGCCAACTGGGACGTGGGTGTGGTGGCCACTCCGCAGGGCCTCGGCTTCATAGACGCCGAGGCGGTCGCGGCCCAGACCGGCTACCCGATCCGCTCGGCGTGGCGCTCACCGGGCGACCCGCGTCCGCTGCCGCCCGCAGACGCCATCGCGGTCGCTCCGGCCACCTTCAACACGATCAACAAATGGGCGGCAGGGATCTCCGACACCCTCGCCCTGGGCATCCTCTGCGAGGCGCACGGCTTCGGCATCCCGACGGTAGTGCTGCCGTACCTGAACTCGGCGCAGGCCGCCCACCCCGCGTACAGCCAGAGCCTGGACCGGCTGCGCGAAATGGGCGTCCTCATCGGCTCGTACGAGCCCCACAAGCCGAAGGCCGGTGGCGGTGCCGACCGTTACCGCTGGGAGGAGGCGCTGGAACTGCTCACCCCGGTGATCGCTGACCGCGACTGATCGGCGGTGTGGAGTCGGGGAGGGCTTGCGTCGCGCAATCGGCGCGGTAATCGGTCCCTTATGGCACGCGAATGGCACGCGGCGCCAAATTGGTCTAGACAACAAACAACCCCCAGGTCGCTGACCTGGGGGTAAAGGATGGAGCGAGTGACGGGAATCGAACCCGCGCTCTAAGCTTGGGAAGCTTATGTTCTACCATTAAACTACACTCGCAAGATCGTTCCCGATGCGGGAGCGGTCGTCGCTCACTCTACCTCATGCTCGGCCCTCGGTGGGTTCACCGAGGGCCTTCGTGCTGTCGGGGGGCTTTGGCGGGGAGGGATACCCGTGCCGGGGGCGGGAGTTGGGGCGTACCGTGGAGGGGGTGCGCGGGGGCGGAGTGCCGCGTGAGGTCCCGTCTTGTTCATCCCCTAATGTGGTGGTTTCTCCGTCCGTGGTTCGTTGAGCCCTGGCGCGCCCGTCGGCGTCTGCTGGGCTTGTTGGGGAAGGGACTTGAGCGACTTGATGGACTCGTTGGAGCGCACCGTCGTCCGTTGCGCCGAAGGGCATGTCTTCACCACCGATTCGTTTCCGATGCAGCAGCTCGGCGCCGAGCGGATCGGGCCGGGCCGGCTGATCCGGTGTCCTCGGTGCGCGCGGCTGCGGCATGCCGTGCCGGTGCCGGTCGGCCGCGGCTAGGACCAATGCCGGTGACTTAGGTTCTGTCGTGCCGGGTGATGGTGACGGTGTCTGGTGCGGGTGGTGTCCCGTTGCGGTGCTCGGTCCGTTTGAGCGGCCAGTTGGACATCTTGCGTTTGATGACTCGGGGGCAGGTCCGGTGGCGGCGTGGAGGCAGCAGGCGTTCGGTGATCTCAGCCAGGGTGCGGGTCAGTGCCCGGGTGAGTCTGCCAGGGCCGCCGGGGCCAACCAGCCGCACACGGCCGCACACGGCCGCACACGGCCGCCCGGGGTCGCCCGGGGTCGCCCGGATCAGCGGTGGAGTGCAGGCGCGCGGGTCGTCCGATTGGGGCGGGGCCGCGCGCCTTGCGTATCCTCGGGGCGTGCTTCTCTCAGACAAGGACATCCGGGCCGAGATCGACTCCGGGCGGGTACGGATCGATCCCTACGACGAATCCATGGTGCAACCGTCCAGCATCGACGTGCGCCTCGACCGCTTCTTCCGGGTGTTCGAGAACCACCGCTACCCGCACATCGACCCGGCGGTCGAGCAGGCCGACCTCACCCGGCTCGTGGAGCCCGACGGTGACGAGGCGTTCATCCTGCACCCCGGCGAGTTCGTGCTCGCCTCGACGTACGAGGTCATCTCGCTCCCCGACGACCTCGCCAGCCGTCTGGAGGGCAAGAGCTCGCTGGGCCGGCTCGGGCTCGTCACGCACTCCACCGCCGGGTTCATCGACCCCGGCTTCTCGGGGCACGTCACCCTTGAGCTCTCCAACGTCGCCACGCTGCCCATCAAGCTGTGGCCGGGGATGAAGATCGGGCAGCTGTGCCTGTTCCGGCTGAGCTCGTCGGCCGAGGAGCCGTACGGCTCCGAGCGGTACGGCTCGCGTTACCAGGGCCAGCGCGGGCCGACCGCCTCGCGGTCCTTCCTCAATTTCCATCGGACCCAGGTGTGAGCATGAGCGACCAGAACGACGTACGCGAGAACCTGACCTACGAGAAGTTCGGCGGGGCCATCCGCGAGCTCGCGCAGACCATCGCCGACGACGGGTACGAGCCCGACATCGTGGTCTCCATCGCGCGCGGCGGTGTCTTCGTCGCCGGTGGTCTCGCCTACGCGCTGGACTGCAAGAACATCCACCTGGTGAACGTCGAGTTCTACACCGGTGTGGGCACCACCCTGGAGATGCCGGTCATGCTGGCGCCCGTGCCCAACGCCATCGACTTCTCCGGCAAGAAGGTGCTGATCACCGACGACGTCGCCGACACCGGCAAGACGCTCAAGCTCGTCCACGACTTCTGCGTCGAGCACGTCGCCGAGGTCCGCAGCGCCGTCATCTACGAGAAGTCCCACTCGCTGGTGAAGTGCGAGTACGTCTGGAAGCGCACCGACGACTGGATCAACTTCCCCTGGTCCGTCGAGCCGCCCGTCGTGCGGCGCGAGGGCCAGGTGCTCGACGCCTGAGCCCCGTCAGGTACGGGAGAAGGGGCCTCGCCGGTCGTCCGGTGGGGCCCCTTCGTGCGCGTACGTCCGCGCCCGGATCGGGCGCCCGCGCCTAGATCGTGCCGAGCTTGATCAGCGAGAGCAGCCCCACCAGCTGGATCGCGGACGCGCCGAGCGCCTTGGGCCAGGGCAGGTCGTGGGACTTGCTCACCATCGACGTGAACAGGGCGCCCGCCGCGAGCCAGGTCGCCCAGCCCAGGACCTGCACCACGCCGTTGTCGCCGCCGAGGAACACCGCGAGCAGCAGACGCGGCGCGTCGGTGAGGCACATGATCAGCATGGAGAGGCCGACCGTCGGCTGCCACGCGCCGTCGCCGCCGAGCTGGCGGGCCATCGTGTGCGTCACCGCGCCCAGGATCAGGCCGCCCACCACGAACACGACGCCGGTCATGAGGACCACTGGGACGGCCGTGCCCAGCTTGGTGCTGATGACGTCCTCGCGGGCCTTGTCGAAGCCGAAGATCGCCAGCATGCCGTAGAGGAACGTGACGATCAGCGCGGGGCCCCACACCGGGTGGTCCCGCATCTGCCAGAACGTCGGCCCCGGCCGCGTCACGATGCCGGACAGGAGCTCCTTCCAGTGCAGACGGGGGCCGCTCGGCGGGGCCGCGACCGCGCCCGCGCGGTAGGTGGCGCCGTCGCCGTAGGGGTCCTCACCGATGCTGAACGCCTGGGTGTGGCCCGGGTTGTTCGCGTACGGGTCCTGATCCGGGGGGTAGCCCTGGGGGCCGCCCTGGCCGGGGTAGTAGGGGTCGCCGAAGTACTCCGGCTCCTCCTGCTGGGGGTGCGGCGGCCGCTGGTGGCGCGGCTGCTCGTTTCCGTACGGTGGCCGCTCATTTCCGTACGGCGGCCCCTCGTCGCCGTAGCGCGGCGGCTGCCCCTGTCCGTACCCGTGAGGTCGCTGCTGTCCTTGCCCCTGCCCGTACCCGTACTGCGGCTGCTGCTGGGCGCCCGGCCACTGCTGTGCCGGCGCCTGCTGCTGCCCTTGCTGTCGCGGTTGCCGCGGGGGGCGGTTGGTGTCCCGGCCGCCGCGTCCCATCCTGAATCCAGCCACGAATCGAACGTACCTGTTCCGTCGGTGCCCCAACCCGGGGCGGCCGGAACCGGGCGCCTTTGCGGCTGACCTGTGACATCCCCTAGGGGACTGCCGGGGGCGGCGGTGCCGTGCCTCGCGGGCCGGACGAGAGTGCTGGGGACCACGCGAAGCGGCCGGGTCCGCCCTGGGGCAGAACCGGCCGCTCGTGTCGGGGCTCGGGGCCGTTACTTCACCGGCTCGGGCTCCGGCGCGTTCTCCGTCTCGGCCGTGCCGGCCGGGTCCACCGGCGTCTTCACCGAGTCGAGGAGCAGCTGCGCCACGTCCACGACCTGGAGGTTCTCCTTCGCCTTGCCATCGTTCTTCTTGCCGTTGACGGAGTCCGTCAGCATGACCAGGCAGAACGGGCAGGCGGTCGAGACGATGTCCGGGTTGAGGGAGAGGGCTTCGTCCACGCGCTCGTTGTTGATGCGCTTGCCGATCCGCTCCTCCATCCACATCCGCGCGCCGCCGGCGCCGCAGCAGAAGCCGCGCTCCTTGTGGCGGTGCATCTCCTGCTGGCGCAGGCCCGGGACGGCCGACATGATCTCGCGCGGGGGCGTGTAGACCTTGTTGTGGCGGCCCAGGTAGCACGGGTCGTGGTAGGTGATCAGACCGTCCACCGGGGTGACCGGGACCAGCTTGCCCTCGTCGATGAGGTGCTGGAGCAGCTGGGTGTGGTGGATGACTTCGAACTCGCCGCCCAGCTGCGGGTATTCGTTCGCGATCGTGTTGAAGCAGTGCGGGCAGGTCGCGACGATCTTCTTCGCGGACTTGGGCTTGCGAGTCGCCGGGTCCTCCTCGTCCTCGCCGTACGCCATGTTCAGCATGGCCACGTTCTCCTGGCCGAGCTGCTGGAACAGCGGCTCGTTTCCGAGGCGGCGGGCCGAGTCACCGGTGCACTTCTCGTCGCCGCCCATGATCGCGAACTTGACGCCCGCCATGTGCAGCAGCTCAGCGAAGGCCTTGGTGGTCTTCTTCGCCCGGTCCTCCAGGGCGCCCGCGCAGCCGACCCAGTACAGGTAGTCGACCTCGGTCAGGTCCTCGATGTCCTTGCCGACGATCGGGACCTCGAAGTCGACCTCCTTGGTCCACTCCACGCGCTGCTTCTTGGCGAGGCCCCAGGGGTTGCCCTTCTTCTCCAGGTTCTTGAGCATCGTGCCCGCCTCGGACGGGAACGCGGACTCGATCATCACCTGGTAACGGCGCATGTCGACGATGTGGTCGATGTGCTCGATGTCCACCGGGCACTGCTCGACACAGGCGCCACAGGTGGTGCAGGACCACAGGACGTCCGGGTCGATGACGCCGCCCGCGGCGAAGCCGCTGTCAGATGCAGCTTCGAGGGTGCCGATCAGGGGGCGCTCCGCCTCCGCGAGGGCGGCCGCGGGGACGTTCGCCAGCTGCTCCGGAGTCGCCTTCTCGTTCCCCTCCATGTCCTTGCCGCCGCCCGCCAGCAGGTACGGGGCCTTGGCGTGCGCGTGGTCGCGCAGGGACATGATCAGGAGCTTGGGGGAGAGCGGCTTGCCCGTGTTCCAGGCGGGGCACTGCGACTGGCAGCGGCCGCACTCGGTGCAGGTGGAGAAGTCGAGGATGCCCTTCCAGGAGAAGTGCTCGATCTGGGAGACGCCGTAGACGTCGTCCTCGCCCGGGTCCTCGAAGTCGACCAGCACGCCGTTCGAGGCCATCGGCTGGAGCGCGCCGAGCGCGACGCCGCCGTCCGACTCGCGCTTGAAGAAGATGTTCGGGAAGGCCAGGAAGCGGTGCCAGGCCACGCCCATGTCGGTCTTGAGCGCGACGGTGATCATCCAGATGAAGGACGTCGCGATCTTCAGGCCGGCGAAGAAGTAGGTGAGGTTCTGGAGCGTGGACAGGTCCATGCCGCGGAACCAGGCGACGACCGGGTACGAGACGAAGAACGAGGCCTCGTAGCTGTCGACGTGGTGCTGGGCGCCCTCAAGGGCGTGCAGAGTGAAGATGCAGACGCCGACGATGAGGATGACGGCCTCGACGAAGTACGCCTGTCCCGTGTTCGAGCCCGCGAACCGGGACTTGCGGCCCGGGCGCCCCGGCCGGTTCAGCTGCCGGATGGCGATCAGCGTGAGGATGCCGAGCGTCGTCATGGTGCCGAGGAATTCGACGAACATGTTGTACGGCGGCCAGTCGCCGATGACCGGCAGGATCCAGTCGGCCTGGAAGAGCTGGCCGATGGCGTTCACGATCGTCAGCAGCAGCGAGAAGAAGCCCACGGCGACGAACCAGTGCGCGACGCCGACGATGCCCCACTTGTTCATGCGCGTATGGCCGAGGAATTCCTTGACCACGGTGATCGTGCGCTGCGTGGGATCGCCCGTGCGCGTACCGGCCGGCACGTTCTGGCCGAGGCGCACGAAGCGGTAGATCTGCACGATGGCACGGCCGAACAGCGCTACGCCGACCGCGATTAGGACCAGCGACACGATGATCGCGGCGAGTTGCATGAGGGGGCTCCTCGGGCCTGCGAGGTGGGTACGGGGACGGGCTCGAAACGATTACTAAGCAGTAACTTATCCAGTCCACCTGAGCGTACCCATTTATGACGCCGCACTGTAGCCGCGCAGGCGGTGATCTGTGTCGCTCGAAGTGCCCGGAGGTGCGGCCGGATATCCATCGTGTTATTCACCACATATAGGGACATAACAAACTAACTTGGTGTCGGCCACGACGATCGAACCGAATGGGCGTCCCCATGCCAGCTCCCGCCACGTACCTGGTCACCGGTGGTGCCGGATTCATCGGCTCGCACCTCGCCGACGCGTTGCTCGGCCGGGGGCACACCGTGGTCGTGCTCGACGACCTGTCCACCGGCGCCCGCGCCAACCTCGCCGCCTCCTGGTCCGATCCCCGGCTGCGCTTCGTACGCGGCTCGGTCCTGGACGAGCCGCTGGTCGACGAACTCACCGCGCGCTGCGACGCCGTGGTCCACCTCGCGCCGGTGGCCGGCTGCGTCGGCGCCGCGGCCCTGCGGCTCGGGCGCGCCCTGCTCGTCGCGGCGGCCGACGCCCGGGGCGAGGCGGCCTCGGGGGCTGTCGTCGTCAGGTTCGGCGACACGGTCGGGCCGCGCCAGTCGCCCGTGCACGCCACCGCCCTGACCCGGCTCGTACGCCGGGCGGTGGCGGGCGACGCCCTCGCGGTGCACGGCGACGGCACCCGCGCCTGCCGCTTCCTGGACGTCACCGACGCGGTCGCCGCGCTGCTCGCCCTGCTGGCCCACCCCGGCGCGGCGGGCGGCGCGTTCGACATCGCGGGCGCCGAGGAGACGACCGTGATGGCGCTGGCCGAGCGCGTCATCGCCCGCTGCGGCGGCGCGTCCACGATCAGCCACTTCCCCTACGTCGTGGACCGCGTCCCGCACGAGACGTACGCCAGGATCCGCGGCGAGGCGGCCCGCCCGTTCGACACCGCGCCGCTGCGCGAGCTGACCGGCTGGCGGCCCACGCGCGGCCTCGACGACATCCTCGACGCGGCGATCGCCCGGGCCCGCGCCGAGGCACCCGTCGTGCTGCCCGGACTCCGAGCGCCCGCCGCCGCCCCGGCCGGGCAGCACCGCGCCTGAGAGGACGGATCCCCATGCTGCACGGGCTCGCGGCCGCCACGACCGCCCTCGTCCTGACCGCGACGCTCGCGGCGCTGCTCCGGGCCCTCATGCTCAGGTTCGGCCGCGCGGGTGACGCCACCCCCCACCTCGGCGGCGTCGCCGTGGCGCTCGCCACCCTCGGGGTGGCCTGCGCGGGACCCGTGCTCGGCGTCGCCGAACTCGGCCCCGGCGTGGCGCCGCTGCTCGCCGCCTCCGGTGGGATCGCCCTGGTCGGCCTCGTCGGCGATGTGCGGCCGCTCGGCGTACGGGTCAGGCTCGTGGCGCAGGCGGCGGCCGCGATCGCCGTGGTCACGCTCGCCGGGCTGACGCCCGGGGCGGGTGCCCTCGCCGTGCTGTGGATCGTGTTCGTCACCAACGCCTTCCAGTTCCTCGACCACTGCGACGGCGTGATGGGCGCGGTCGCCGCCGTCACGGCGCTCGGCCTCGCGGTCTGCGCGATCGCCGGGGGCCACCCCGGCAACGGGCTGCTCCTGAGCGTGCTCGCCGCCGCCCTGACCGGATTCCTGCTGCACAACTGGCACCCGGCCCGCATTCATCTGGGCCACTGCGGCGCCCTGTTCACCGGATTCCTGCTCGCCTCCTCCGCCGTCACCGTGCACGCGGGGGAGCCCGGCGGGCGCACCACCGCCGAACTCTTCGCGCTCACCGTGCTGGTGCTCACCGACACCCTGCTCGTCCTGCTCTCGCGCCGCCGCGCGGGACGCCCGGCGCTGCGCGGCGGCGGCGACCACATCGCGCACCGGCTGCGGGCGCTCGGCCTCACCACCCAGGGCTCGGCCGTGGTGCTCGGCCTCGCCTCGCTCGCCTGCACGCTCATCGCCCTGCAAATCCACGACGGACGACTCGCCCCTGTCGCGGCGGTGCCGCTCGCCCTCGTGGTGCCCGTCGCGGTGGTGCTGTTCCTGCGCGTGCCGGTGTACGGACCCGCCTCGCGCCGCCGCCCCCCGCGCGCCCGCACCCCCTCGGGCCCCGCCCCGCACACCGCCTCCGTCGACCTCGCCGGCGGCCGGGGATGACCCGCCCCGTCCACCCGCCGACACCCCCCTTCCACCCGGGAGCAGCACAGACGTGATGACGACCCTTGCGCGCCACCTGCGCCGCGCGGTGCGCCGCCTCGGCATCGACGTGGTCCGCCACCGCCCGGCGGGCCAGGACCTGGTGCGCCTGCTGCGGCGGTACGAGATCGATCTGGTCCTCGACGTGGGGGCGTACCGGGGCGACTTCGGGGCGCTGCTTCGCGAGGCGGGCTACCAGGGCCGCATCGTCTCCTTCGAGCCGCTGCGCGAGCCCCGCTGCGAGCTGCGCCACCGGGCCGGACTCGACGACGCCTGGAGCGTGCTGCCGTACGCGCTCGGCGACCGCGCCGGGACCGCCACCCTCAACATCTGCGGCGACGCGGGCCCCGCGAGCTCCTTCCTGCCGATGCTGCCGCGCCACCGCGCCGCGGCCCCCGGCGCCGCGTACACCGGCGACGTCATCGTGGAGACCCGGCGCCTGGACGAGGTGTGGAAGCAGGTCACGGCGCCGGGCGAGCGGGTCTTCCTCGCGCTGGACGTGCAGGGGTACGAGGCCCAAGTCCTGGACGGCGCGGGGGAGTTCGCGGATGAGATCTGCGGGGTGCGGATCGGGGCGCCGCTGGTGCCGCTCTTCGAGGGCGGCCGGCTCTTCGACGACCTGCTCGCGCTGGCGCGCGAGCGGTTCGGCCTGACCCTGATGTCGCTCACGCCGGACTTCACCGACCCGCGCGACGGACGGCTGCTCCACTGCGGCCTGGTGCTGCTGCGCGAGGACGCGCCGGCCCCGGGCGAACAGGTGCCCGCGCAGGTGGCCGCAGTGGTGTGAGAGCGGTACGGGAGCGGTGCGGAAGCGGTCTCCTGGGCGTACGACGACGCGGCGCCCCGCACGCAAAACCACCTCTGACCTGCACTGATGGCATTCATTGCAGATAAGTGCAGGATAAAACTTGAGTCGGCCGGACTCAGCTCTGTTGACGTGATGCGGGCCGTCATGCATCCTTGAGCCAGTTCCACTCAAGTAGTCAGTTGGAGGAATCGAAATGGCACGTGCGGTCGGCATCGACCTGGGCACGACTAACTCCGTCGTCAGCGTTCTTGAAGGCGGCGAGCCCACCGTCATCACCAACGCAGAGGGCGCCAGGACCACGCCGTCCGTCGTCGCCTTCGCGAAGAACGGCGAGGTGCTGGTCGGCGAGGTCGCCAAGCGCCAGGCGGTCACCAACGTCGACAGGACCATCCGGTCGGTCAAGCGCCACATGGGCACCGACTGGAAGATCGAGCTCGACGGCAAGAGCTTCAACCCGCAGCAGATGAGCGCCTTCATCCTCCAGAAGCTGAAGCGCGACGCGGAGGCCTACCTCGGCGAGAAGGTCACCGACGCGGTCATCACCGTGCCGGCGTACTTCAACGACTCCGAGCGCCAGGCCACCAAGGAGGCCGGCGAGATCGCGGGCCTGAACGTCCTGCGCATCGTCAACGAGCCGACGGCCGCCGCCCTGGCGTACGGCCTCGACAAGGACGACCAGACGATCCTCGTCTTCGACCTCGGTGGCGGCACCTTCGACGTGTCCCTCCTGGAGATCGGCGACGGCGTCGTCGAGGTGAAGGCCACCAACGGTGACAACCACCTCGGTGGTGACGACTGGGACCAGCGCGTCGTCGACTACCTGGTGAAGCAGTTCCAGTCCGGTCACGGCGTGGACCTGTCCAAGGACAAGATGGCCCTCCAGCGCCTGCGTGAGGCCGCCGAGAAGGCCAAGATCGAGCTGTCCTCGTCCACCGAGACCTCGATCAACCTGCCCTACATCACGGCGTCCGCCGAGGGCCCGCTGCACCTGGACGAGAAGCTGACGCGCGCCCAGTTCCAGCAGCTCACGTCCGACCTCCTGGAGCGCTGCAAGACGCCGTTCCACAACGTCATCAAGGACGCGGGCATCCAGCTCTCCGAGATCGACCACGTCGTTCTCGTCGGCGGCTCCACCCGCATGCCGGCCGTCGCCGAGCTCGTCAAGGAGCTGACCGGCGGCAACGAGGCCAACAAGGGCGTCAACCCGGACGAGGTCGTCGCCATCGGCGCGGCCCTCCAGGCCGGTGTCCTCAAGGGCGAGGTCAAGGACGTCCTGCTCCTCGACGTCACCCCGCTGTCCCTCGGCATCGAGACCAAGGGAGGGATCATGACCAAGCTCATCGAGCGCAACACCACGATCCCGACCAAGCGCTCCGAGATTTTCACCACGGCCGAGGACAACCAGCCGTCCGTGCAGATCCAGGTCTACCAGGGCGAGCGCGAGATCGCGGCGTACAACAAGAAGCTCGGGATGTTCGAGCTGACGGGTCTGCCGCCGGCCCCGCGTGGCGTCCCGCAGATCGAGGTCGCCTTCGACATCGACGCCAACGGCATCATGCACGTGACCGCGAAGGACCTCGGCACGGGCAAGGAGCAGAAGATGACCGTCACCGGCGGCTCCTCGCTGCCGAAGGACGAGGTCAACCGCATGCGCGAGGAGGCCGAGCAGTACGCGGAGGAGGACCACCGCCGCCGCGAGGCCGCCGAGTCCCGCAACCAGGGCGAGCAGCTGGTCTACCAGACGGAGAAGTTCCTCAAGGACAACGAGGACAAGGTCCCCGCCGACGTCAAGACCGAGGTCGAGACCGCCGTCGCCGAGCTGAAGGAGAAGCTCAAGGGCGAGGACTCCGCTGAGATCCGCACCGCCACCGAGAAGGTCGCCGCCGTCTCGCAGAAGCTGGGCCAGGCCATGTACGCCGACGCCCAGGCCGCGCAGGGTGGCGCCGCGGGTGAGGGCGCCGAGCAGGCCCACGCCGCGCACGGCGAGGACGATGTCGTGGACGCCGAGATCGTCGACGACGAGAAGCCGAAGGGTGGCGCCGCCTGATGACGGAGGAGACCCCGGGCTTCGAGGAGAAGCCCGACGTCCCCTCCGGCGCATCGGAAGACGCCGAGCCGAAGGCCGCCGACTCCTCGAAGGAGGAGAAGGCGGCCCCGGCCGGGGACGCAGCCAAGGACATCGCCCTTCAGGCCCAGCTGGACCAGGCCCAGACGGCGCTCACCGAGCGCACCGCGGACCTCCAGCGCCTCCAGGCCGAGTACCAGAACTACCGCCGCCGCGTCGAGCGGGACCGCGTCACGGTCAAGGAGGTCGCCGTCGCCGGTCTCCTGACCGAGCTGCTGCCCACGCTCGACGACATCGGCAGGGCCCGGGAACACGGCGAACTGACCGGCGGCTTCAAGTCGGTGGCCGAATCCCTGGAGACGGTCGCCGCCAAGATGGGCCTCCAGCAGTTCGGCAAGGAGGGCGAGCCCTTCGACCCGACGGTCCACGAGGCCCTGATGCACAGCTACGCGCCGGACGTCACGGAGACGACCTGCGTGGCGATCCTTCAGCCCGGGTACCGGATCGGCGAGCGTACGATCCGCCCCGCGCGGGTCGCGGTGGCCGAGCCCCAGCCGGGCGCGGCCGCCAAGGAAGAACAGTCGAGCGACGAGGAGAGCGGTGGCCCCGACAAGGGCTGACGCGGCGGTCATCGAAGAAGTGATCGTCCGGAAGGAGGGACGTCGATGAACACGAAGGACTTCGTCGAGAAGGACTACTACAAGGTTCTCGGCGTCCCCAAGGACGCCACCGACGCGGAGATCAAGAAGGCGTACCGCAAGCTGGCGCGCGAGAACCACCCCGACGCCAACAAGGGCGACACCAAGGCGGAGGAGCGCTTCAAGGAGATCTCCGAGGCCAACGACATCCTCGGCGACCCCAAGAAGCGCAAGGAGTACGACGACGCGCGCGCCCTCTTCGGCAACGGGGGCTTCCGGGCCGGTCCCGGCGCGGGCGGCGGCAGCTTCAACTTCGACCTGGGTGACCTGTTCGGCGGGCAGCAGCCCGGCGGGGGCGGCGCGGGGGCGGGCGGCTTCGGCGGCGGCCTCGGCGACGTGTTCGGCGGCCTGTTCAACCGGGGCGGCGCGGGCGCCGGCCAGCGCACGCAGCCGCGCCGGGGCCAGGACCTGGAGTCCGAGGTCACGCTCAGCTTCACCGAGGCGGTCGACGGCGCCACGGTCCCGATCCGGCTCTCCAGCCAGGCGCCCTGCAAGGCCTGTTCGGGCACCGGCGACAAGAATGGCACGCCCCGGGTGTGCCCGACCTGTGTCGGCACCGGCCAGGTCTCGCGCGGCTCGGGCGGCGGTTTCTCGCTGACCGACCCGTGCGTGGACTGCAAGGGCCGGGGCCTGATCGCCGAGAACCCGTGCGACGTCTGCAAGGGCAGCGGCCGGGCGCGTTCCTCGCGCACCATGCAGGTCCGCATCCCGGCCGGGGTCAGCAACAACCAGCGCATCCGCCTGCGCGGCAAGGGCGCGCCGGGCGAACGGGGCGGCCCTGCGGGCGACTTGTACGTGGTGGTGCACGTCGACGCGCACCCGGTGTTCGGGCGCAAGGACGACAACCTCACGGTCACGGTGCCGGTCACCTTCACGGAGGCCGCGCTGGGAGCCGAGGTCAAGGTGCCCACGCTCAGCGGCCCGCCGGTCACCCTGAAGCTGCCCGCGGGCACCCCCAACGGCCGTACGATGCGGGCCCGCGGCAAGGGCGCGGTCCGCAAGGACGGCACCCGGGGCGACCTGCTCGTCACGGTCGAGGTGGCCGTGCCCAAGGAGCTGGACGACAAGGCCCGCGAGGCCTTGGAGACCTTCCGCGACGCCACCGCGGGCCAGGACCCGCGGGCCGAGCTGTTCCAGGCCGTGAAGGGAGCATGAGATGGACCCCCGCCAGCGTCGCCAGCCGCCCTTCGGCGGCCGGGCGTACGAGCTGACCGACGAGACCCCGGTGTACGTCATCTCGGTGGCGGCCCAGCTCTCCGGTCTGCACCCGCAGACCCTGCGGCAGTACGACCGCCTCGGCCTGGTCTCGCCCGACCGCACGGCCGGGCGCGGTCGGCGCTATTCGGCCCGCGACATCGAACTGCTGCGTACGGTGCAGCAGTTGTCGCAGACCGAGGGCATCAACCTGGCGGGCATCAAGCGCATCATCGAGCTGGAGAACCAGGTCGCGGCGCTCCAGGCGCGGGTGGCGGAGCTGGCCGGCGCCGTCGAGGGCGCGGCCGTGGCGATGCAGCAGCGCGAGGCCCAGGTGCATGCCTCCTACCGGCGCGACCTCGTGCCCTATCAGGACGTCCAGCAGGCCGGCGCGCTGGTCGTGTGGCGGCCCAAGCGGACGTCGGAGTAGTCGGGGTAGCCGCAGGGCTCTCCGGGGCCCCAGCGCCCCCTGTGAGGCCCGTCGTTCCCCTTGTGGGGGGCGGCGGGCCTCAGGCGTCCTGGTCCAGGATGCCCGACTGGGCGATGAGGAAGCCGAGTTGGGCCCGGCTGCCGCTGCCGAGCGCGGCGGCGAGCTTGGCGATGTGCGCGCGGCAGGTGCGTACGTTCATCCCGAGCCTGCGGGCTATGGCCTCGTCCACGTGGCCCTCCACCAGGAGCTTGGCGATGGAGCGCTGGACGCCGGTGATGCCGGCCGTCTCCAGGTGGTAGGGGACCTCGTCGTCCCAGGGCACGGCGGACTGCCAGAACTGGTCGAAGACGCCGACCAGATACTGCACGAGCCCTTCGTGGCGCAGTTCCAGGGCGACTTGGCGGTCGCTGCGGGCCGGGATGAAGGCGATCTTCCGGTCCATGATGATGAGCCGGTCGATGATCTCTTCGAGGGTGCGCACCTCGAGCCCGTACGGCGCGATCCGTTCCACGTAGCCGATGGTGGCGGAGTGGTGGCGGGCGGTGTGCTGGTAGAGGGTGCGCATCTCGACGCCGCGCGCCACCAGGGGTTCGATGCGGCGCAGCCCCGCCTCGAAGCTCTCGGGCCTGCGTCCGCTGCCGGGCTGGATGACCAGGAGCTCGTCGGTGCACTCGTCGATGACGCGGTCGAGGGTCGCGTTGATCAGTTCGAGGCCTTCGAGGACCGTGATCGCGTGGGTGCCGGAGCGGTCGGGGGTCGCGATCGCCATGAACGGCTCGAACGTGCCGGCCAGGGCGATGGAGAGTCTTCTGCGCTCCTCGATCTCCCGTTCCAGGGGCTGCGTCAGCGAGTTGAGCACCACCGTGGGGGGAACCGGGCGCAGCAGTTCGGCGTCGTCCGGATCGGGGCGCAGCAGGGTGAGGTCGGTCAGGCACGGGGCGGCCTCGGCGTCCGACCGGGAAATCCCGCCCGTACGCAGGGCGAGGGCGTACAGCGCCGTCCCCGTCTCGCACAGATCGACCGGGCCGTGATCGTGTCCTATATGCCCCTGTTTCAACCTAGTTGCACCCCCCTCATGCTTTTGAATTACAGGAACATGATGCCTGGCCGCGCTGGTGCAAGTGGTCGGAGTGAGCCATCGTCGTATCCGCGGGGGGAGGTAATGATCAAAAGAGGTGGAGATCGGCCATGAGCAGGATGGTTCGAGCACTAAGCACGACAGCCGTTGTGGCGGCTGCTCTCTGCGCTCTCTCGGCGCCTGGGGACATCACTTGGGAGTCCCACCCCGCGAAGGCGGATGTCACGACCGCGTCGGACATCACCTGGGAGATCGCACCCAAGGTCGCGACCATAGCCGGTGACATCACCTGGGAGGTGGCGCCCAAGGCCGCGCCCGGTGACATCACCTGGGAGACCGCGCCCAAGGGTGCGGCGCCCGGTGACATCACCTGGGAGGACGCTCCCGCGGGTGCTGTCGCATGAGCTTCCCGCCTGACGACCGTACTTTTCGTCGCGAAATGGCCACGGCCTACCGCTCTGGGTGGCATTTCATCGACCTCGCCACAGCAGTCCCCCACCGTGGCGATTCGTTGATGGTCACCCTGCTCGGTGAGCCCGTCCTGATCGCCCGTGAGGACGATGAAGACGTCCGTGCCTACCGGTGCCTGCGCCGGCCGCGCGGGGCGCCGCAGCCCATCCGCTGCGTGGTCCGCTACGGCATGGTCTTCGTCAACCTCGACCAGCGTGACCATCAGCTTTTCGAGTCGGAGGCTCAACCCGATTCATCCACCGCCACCCCCCGCAGTGCCTGACGCGATCCCCCGTCGTTGTACATCGCGCAGGTGCTTCCCCCACACAGCGGCGCCATCGTGGACCTGAACACGGTGGCGCCGCTGTGCTGCCCGGGCCCGGCCCGCGGCCCTCTCAGGCGTTGCCCATGGCCCGGGTCAGCCTGATCTCGATCAGCACCCGCTCCGGGTTGACCCGGGGCGTGCGGTAGCGCTCCGCGTACCGCGCCTCCGCGTCCGCGATCAGCTCGGGCTCCGTGCGCACGAACGCCCGGCCCTCCAGGGTCGCCCAGCGCGCGCCCTGAAGCTGGCAGAGCGCCACCCGCGCGCCCAGCGGGTCCGCCGCCGCGGCCGCCGCCACGTTGGCCGCCTTGCGGCTGGTCCCACTCGTGATCACCCGCGCGATGCCCGCCTCCGGGTCGTAGGTCGCCCCGACCGGCACCACATGCGGCGAGCCGTCGGGCCGGTGCGTCGTCAACGTGCAGATGTGGCGCTCGCGCCAGAAGCTGAGATAGCCCTCACCGGGCATGCGTACATCGATGGCCATGGGGTGAAACCTAGCCCCCGCGCACCCCGCTCCCTGCCTTGAGCGGAATGGACTCAACTTTGTGTACGTTGGAAGGGTCATAGGCAGGGCCGTCATGACCGACGACGTACGACGAGGAGGAGCGAACGCACGTGGACGCCGAGCTGACCAACAAGAGCCGGGACGCGATCAACGCCGCGAGCAGCCGGGCCGTAGCCGGGGGCCACCCCGATCTGACCCCCGCGCATCTGCTGGTCGCGCTCCTGGAAGCCCAGGACAACGAGAACATCACCGACCTGCTGGCCGCCGTGGACGCCGACCAGTCCGCCGTGCGCGCAGGCGCCGAGCGGATCCTGGCCGCGCTGCCCAGCGTGACCGGCTCCACCGTCGCCCCGCCGCAGCCCAACCGCGAACTGCTCGCCGTCATCGCCGACGCCGCGCAGCGCGCCAAGGAGCTCGGCGACGACTATCTCTCCACCGAGCACCTGCTGATCGGCCTCGCGGCCAAGGGCGGACAGAGCGGTGAGACCCTGTCCCAGCAGGGGGCGAGCGCGAAGAAGCTCCTTGAGGCGTTCGAGACGAGCAGGGGAGGGCGCAGGGTGACCACACCCGACCCGGAGGGTCAGTACAAGGCGCTGGAGAAGTTCGGTACGGACTTCACGGCGGCCGCCCGCGAGGGCAAGCTCGACCCGGTGATCGGCCGGGACCAGGAGATCCGCCGGGTCGTCCAGGTGCTGTCGCGCCGCACCAAGAACAACCCGGTGCTCATCGGTGAGCCCGGCGTCGGCAAGACGGCCGTCGTCGAGGGCCTGGCCCAGCGCATCGTCAAGGGCGACGTGCCCGAATCGCTGAAGAACAAGCGGCTCGTCTCGCTCGACCTGGGCGCGATGGTGGCCGGCGCGAAGTACCGCGGCGAGTTCGAGGAGCGCCTGAAGACCGTCCTGTCCGAGATCAAGGAGAGCGACGGACAGATCATCACCTTCATCGACGAGCTGCACACCGTCGTCGGCGCGGGCGCAGGCGGCGACTCCGCCATGGACGCGGGCAACATGCTCAAGCCGATGCTGGCGCGCGGCGAGCTGCGCATGGTCGGCGCCACCACGCTCGACGAGTACCGCGAGCGCATCGAGAAGGACCCCGCCCTGGAGCGCCGCTTCCAGCAGGTCCTGGTCGCCGAGCCGAGTGTCGAGGACACCATCGCGATCCTGCGCGGGCTCAAGGGCCGCTACGAGGCGCACCACAAGGTGCAGATCGCCGACAGCGCCCTGGTGGCCGCGGCGACCCTCTCCGACCGCTACATCACCTCCCGCTTCCTGCCCGACAAGGCCATCGACCTCGTCGACGAGGCCGCCTCCCGGCTCCGTATGGAGATCGACTCCTCGCCCGTCGAGATCGACGAACTCCAGCGCTCCGTCGACCGGTTGCGCATGGAGGAGCTGGCGCTCAAGAACGAGACGGACGCCGGCTCGCTCCAGCGCCTGGACAAGCTGCGCAAGGACCTCGCGGACAAGGAGGAGGAGCTGCGCGGGCTCACCGCGCGCTGGGAGAAGGAGAAGCAGGGCCTCAACCGGGTCGGTGAGCTGAAGGAGAAGCTGGACGACCTGCGCGGCCAGGCCGAACGCGCCCAGCGCGACGGCGACTTCGACACCGCGTCCAAGCTCCTGTACGGCGAGATCCCGGGCCTCGAGCGGGAGTTGGAGGAGGCCGCCGAGGAGGAGGCCGAGCAGGAGAAGTCCAAGGACGCCAAGGACACGATGGTCAAGGAGGAGGTCGGCCCCGACGACATCGCGGACGTGGTCGGCGCCTGGACCGGCATCCCCGCCGGTCGTCTCCTGGAGGGCGAGACGCAGAAGCTGCTGCGCATGGAGGGCGAGCTGGGCAAGCGCCTCATCGGGCAGACCCAGGCCGTCCAGGCGGTCTCGGACGCGGTGCGCCGCACCCGGGCCGGCATCGCCGACCCCGACCGGCCCACCGGCTCGTTCCTCTTCCTCGGGCCCACCGGCGTCGGCAAGACCGAGCTCGCCAAGGCGCTGGCCGACTTCCTCTTCGACGACGAGCGGGCCATGGTCCGCATCGACATGAGCGAGTACAGCGAGAAGCACTCGGTGGCTCGCCTGGTCGGGGCGCCCCCCGGTTACGTCGGCTACGAGGAGGGGGGCCAGCTCACCGAGGCCGTCCGGCGCCGCCCGTACTCGGTGGTCCTCCTGGACGAGGTCGAGAAGGCCCACCCCGAGGTCTTCGACATCCTGCTCCAGGTCCTGGACGACGGACGCCTGACCGACGGACAGGGCCGCACCGTCGACTTCCGCAACACCATCCTCATCCTCACCTCCAACCTGGGCAGCCAGTACCTGGTGGAGCCCTCGACCAGCGAGGAGGAGAAGAAGCAGCAGGTCCTGACCGTGGTGCGGGCGTCCTTCAAGCCCGAATTCCTCAACCGCCTCGACGACCTGGTGGTCTTCTCCGCCCTCACCAAGGACGAGCTGTCCCACATCGCCGGGCTCCAGATCGGCCGCCTGGCCAAGCGCCTGGCCGACCGGCGCCTCACCCTGGACGTCACCCCGGCCGCCCTGGAATGGCTCGCCGACGAGGGCAACGACCCGGCGTACGGGGCGCGCCCGCTGCGCCGTCTGATCCAGACCGCCATCGGCGACCGGCTCGCCAAGGAGATCCTGGCGGGCGAGGTCAAGGACGGCGACACGGTGCGGGTGGACCGCTTCGAGGACGGGCTGATCATCGGGGCCGGACCCCGCTGACGGCGGCTTCCGCGGCCCGGCGCCTTCCCGCCCCCGGGCACATCCGGCCACCCGGGTCCGATTGAGTCAGCCGGGAGCGGATACCCGGGGACGGGGCTTGCCAGTCCTGCCCCGGCATGGGGGAGGATGACCGGAACCGTACGAAGGAAGATTCACGATGACCATCGACCCGTCCTCGATTCCGAATTTCGGGGCTCAGCCCGGCCCGCAGCCCGGCGCCCAGCCGTCCGGCCCCATCGTTCCCGACCAGGACCTGGTGAAGCAGCTCCTGGACCAGATGGAGCTCAAGTACGTCGTGGACGACGAGGGTGACCTCGCCGCGCCGTGGGAGGATTTCCGTACGTACTTCATGTTCCGCGGCGAGGACGACCAGCAGGTCTTCTCGGTGCGGACGTTCTACGACCGGCCGCACAGCATCGACGACAAGGTCCAGATCCTGGAGTCGATCGACGACTGGAACCGCCGCACCCTGTGGCCCAAGATCTACACGCACACCCACGACGACGGCACCGTGCGCCTCATCGGCGAGGCGCAGATGCTGATCGGCACCGGGGTCGCCCTGGAGCACTTCGTGTCCTCCACGGTGAGCTGGGTGCGCGCCTCGATCGAGTTCGACAAGTGGCTCGTCGAGCAGCTGGGCCTGGAGAAGGACGTCGACGGCGGCGAGGGCGAAGCGCCCGGGGCGGCCGACGCGGAGTGATCCGGCCGCCGGCGCCTCACAGCGCCATCGTGGCCAGCGTCAGCAGATAGGCGCCGTAGCCGAACGAGAGCCCGGCCAGGGCGACGGTCACCGCGACCGCGGCCCTGGGCCGGGCTCTCGTCAGCGCGAGCGCCACCGGCAGGAGCAGCGGGAAGGCGGGGAGCAGGAAGCGCGGTTTGGACTCGAAGTAGCCCGCGCCGCCCACCGCGATCACCACCAGGACCGCCGAGTACACCGCGAGCGGCAGCGAAGGCCGGTCCAGGACGTACAGCGCGAGGAGCACCGCGAACACGCCGGTGATCAGCGCGGCCATCGGGAACCCCAGATCGTGGGGGACCCGCGTGAGCCGTTCGACGAAGGCCAGCGAGCCCGCGCCGAAGTCGAACCGGGACGTCCAGCCCGCCTGCACCGCGAAGTAACCGCCGAACACATCGCCCTCGCGCGCCCCCACCCACAGCACGTAGCCGCACCAGCCGAGCGGCGCGAGCAGCGCGCCCGCCCACGGCCGCCGGGCCCGCCACCCCCTGCGCCACAGCTCCCACCCCGCCGCCGCCATGACGGCGGCGGCGACCGCGACCGCGTTCGGCCGGGACAGGCCCGCCAGCAGCGCGAGCGAGCCCGCCCACACCCAGCGGCGCGTCACGACCGCCCACAGCGACCACGCGGCGAACGCGGTCATCACGGGCTCGGTGTAGGCCATCGTCAGGACGACGGAGTGCGGGAGCAGCCCCCACAGGAGCACCAGCACGGTGCCCACCCGCCGCCCGTACAGGCGCTCACCGAGCAGATAGATCCCGCACGCGGCCGCGGCCGCCGCCGTCCAGGACACCAGCAGGCCCGCCGTGCCGCCGGTGACCGGAAGGACGGTGGTCACGGCGCGGATCAGGGCCGGATGGAGCGGGAAGAACGCCAGGTCGCTCTGGACCGTGCCGTCCGGCCAGAACAGGGTGCGGCCATAGCCGTGGGCGGCGATCCGGGTGTACCAGTCGGCGTCCCACGCGGTGGCGAGGCGCGCACGCGGTGAGATGCCCCGGTGGTGGGCCGCCGCCACGAGCACGAGCAGGCCGCTCAGCCGCGCCGCGGCGAAGAGCCCGAGCGCGGGCGCGGCCCGGCGCAGCGCGGCAATCCAGGGCGCCGCGCCCATGCTCCCGAGGGTCCCGGCGGCGGCGGGGGCGGGGATCTCGGCGGACAGGGGGCACCTCCGGGCGCGCGTGGTCGGTCCGGCCGGCCGCCCACGGGGCACCCGAGGGCGCGTGGCCGGTCAGACCGACCCTCCGCGCGGATCGCACCCGGCGCGACCGCAGCGCCCCCGACCGGGTGGTGGCACGCCCCACCGGGCGGTGCGGGCGGGGCGCGGGTGGCGCGCCGGCGGGCCGGCGCCTGAGCCAGACAAAGCTGGCGATCAGAACGTAATCTGAGTACAGTCTGAGCATGAGCCTTGCTTACCTGGGAGCCGAGCCCGAGTCGGTCTCGTTCACCGACTTGTCAAGAAATCCGAAGGCGGTGGCCGCCCGGGCCGCCGCCCTCGGTGCTCTGCGTGTCACGCATCGGGACGCCCCCGACATGGTGCTGACGACCGCCCTGCATGCGGAGCGCACGGAGGAGAATCTCGCGACGGCGTCCCGGCTCTTTCTCGCGCTGATGAAGCACGATGACGGAGCCCGGTCGCTCCTGTTGGCGCTGCCGGAGGTCTTCCCCTGGGTGCGGCATCTCGATGCCGAAGAGATGCGCGCGTTCACCGTGGAGCTTCTGGGAGCGCTTTCCGATGCGGCGGAGCTGGGTGCCAGGGAGGCCGTGCACCGTGCGCTCGTCTCCTGGAGGGCGACTGCTCGCATCTACGCTGATCCGGACCAGTTCAAGGAAGCGCTGCGCCCCCTCGACGGGGAGGACCTGGGACCGGTCGAGGCGGGCGGGTGAGCCCGAAGAAGGGCGACCGTGTCAGCGTTCCACCCCTGAGCGGGTGGAACGTGGTCTTCGGGACCACGGAGGCGGTGACGGGTTGGGAGGAGCTGTGCCGCGCGGCGCTGCCTAGTGCCCACCGATGTCTGGAGGCGTTGCGCACCGACCCACTGTCGCGTGAGAACTGGAATCGCCAGCATCAGCTCCGCGGGAAACTCGCCACGAAGGAGTGGAAGGGATCCGCGCTGGACCAGTGGGAGTTCGAGGTCACGAGCGGCGGACGGGTGCGCTACCTGATCAGTCCCGAAACTTCGACCGTCATCCTGGTCTACGCGTCCCTTCGGCACCCCAAGGACACTGAGTAGACCGTCGTACCCGTGCAGGCCGGGGCCCGGTCGAAAAGCCTGGCCCCGCGTCCACACGTCCATTCGACGCGCTAGCCGGCCAGCGCCTTGAGGCGGCCCACCGCGTCCTCCAGGACCTCCGTCCGCTTGCAGAAGGCGAACCGGACGAACGGGGCGCCCTCGTCGCGGTGGTCGTAGAAGACCGCGTTGGGGATCGCCACCACGCCGCAGCGCTCGGGCAGCGAGCGGCAGAACGCCACGCCGTCGCGCTCCCCGAGCGGGCGCACGTCGGTGGTCACGAAGTACGTCCCGGCCGGCCGGAACACCGCGAACCCGGCCGCCGCGAGCCCGTCGCTCAGCAGGTCCCGCTTGGCCTGGTGGTCGGCGCGGAAGGCCTCGAAGTAGGCGTCGGGCAGCCGCAGCGCCTCGGCCACGGCGTACTGGAAGGGCCCCGAGGCGACGTACGTCAGGAACTGCTTGGCCGAGCGGACCGCGGCCACGAGGGCGGGCGCGGCCGTCACCCAGCCGACCTTCCAGCCCGTGAACGAGAACGTCTTGCCCGCCGAGCCGATGGTGACGGTGCGCTCGCGCATGCCGGGCAGCGAGGCGAGCGGGATGTGCTCGGCCCCGTCGAAGACCAGGTGCTCGTACACCTCGTCCGTGATCACCAGCAGATCGCGCTCGCACGCCAGCTCCGCGACGGCGGTGAGCTCGGCGCGGGTCAGGACCGTGCCGGTCGGGTTGTGCGGGGTGTTGAGCAGGAGCAGGCGGGTGCGGGGGGTGACGGCGGCGCGCAGCTCGTCCAGGTCCAGGACGTAACGTCCCTCGGCGGGGCGCAGGGTGACGGGCACCCGGGTGCCGCCCGCCATCGCCACGCACGCGGCGTAGGAGTCGTAGTACGGCTCGAGGGCGATGACCTCGTCGCCCGGTTCGACCAGGGCGAGCAGGGCGGCGGCGATCGCCTCCGTGGCACCGGCGGTGACCAGGACCTCGTGGTCGGGGTCGTAGGACAGGCCGTAGAAGCGTTCCTGGTGCGCGGCGACGGCGGCACGCAGTTCGGGCACGCCGGGGCCCGGCGGGTACTGGTTGCCCCGGCCCTCGCGCAGGGCCCGGACCGCCGCCTCCCGGATGGCCTCGGGGCCGTCGGTGTCGGGAAAGCCCTGGCCGAGGTTGACGGACCCGGTCCGCTGGGCAAGGGCGGACATCTCGGCGAAGATCGTCGTCCCGAACTCGGCGAGGCTGCGGTTGAGGAGAGGGCGCGCGCTGGAGGTCATGACGGCCATCCTGCGGGCAACCTCTGGACTTGCTCAAGTGTGCTTTGGCGCCGGACGGTGAGGGGCATCTCCCTCCCACGCGGGCCACGGGGGGCCGCGGTCACGGAAGGACGGTGGGGGATGGCAGTCGTGATCGGGGTGGGGTTCTTCGTATTGGTGGCGCTCGTCGTCCTGGCCACCGCGAAGGCGGGCGGCAGCTCGCGCGGCCGTGGCCGGGGGCGCAAGCGTTCGGCGGCCTCGGCGGCCGGCGGCACCAGCTGGTGGGCGGGGGGCGGCTCGGACGGGGGCAGCACGTCGTCCTGCGGGAGCGGGAGCGGTGGCCACCACCACGGGGGCGGCGGGGGCGGCGGCCATCACGGCGGCCACTCCTGCGGGGGCGGTCACTCGTGCGGCGGGGGCGGCCACTCCTCGTGCGGCGGCTCGTCGTGCGGGGGCGGCGGCTGCGGTTCGAGCTGACCGGCCCGGTCGATGGGACCGGCCGGCCCGGGCGACGGGACCGGCCGGCCCGGGCGACGGGCCTCGACGGGCCCGGCCGACAGGCCTGCCAGGGCTGGTCGGCGGCGGCCCGTGGGGCGCGCCCCACGGGCCGGGAGCGACGGGCGGACCGGTGCGGGGCGGGAGCGGCTGACACGGGGCAGCCGATTCCACCGCCGGGTCCGCCCGTTGTGCGCCCGGACGGTCACGGCCGGCCGGGAGCCCTTTTTCGCGCCGGTAGTTGAACGTTTGAACCCAAGGGCCCCCGAGGGGATGGAAACCCCATCAACTTGGGTAAAAAAGCTGTGAGTGCCGCACACTTCGTGATTCCCTCGCAGAGAAACCGCGCGGCATGTGGACTCCGGGTGATCAGGGAGCGGTCGCCCGTCCCTTCGTTGCGGTCCGAGTCGACACCGGTCATCCACCCGCCACATGTGTGTCTTGCGGAGCCCACCCATGCTCACGACCCTGAAGACCGCCTACACCGACACGCGCGCCGCCGACCTCGCCTGGGCGCTCGGCCGCGAGCCGCTGCCCGCCCTCGCCGTGCTCGACCTCGAACTCTCGGGCGCCAAGCTCCAGTTGAGGCTCCTGGGCGCCTCCCACCAAGTGCTCCTCGACGAGGAGCGCGGCACCTGCTCGGAGACCGTCGCCTGCATGCCCGGCAGCAGTACGCCGCTGCCGCTCGGCGTGGCGAAACGGCTCGGCGAGTGGGACTACGAGTTCGCCGCGCGCGTCGAGACGCTGTCGCGCGGCTCGTTCGCGGGCCGAGCCCAGGAACTCCTCGCCCTGGTCTGCGACCACCCCAATGGACTGGCCGGGACGTTTCCCGGCTCCCCGCACGCGTTCACGGCGATGCTCGCCCAGCGCGGCGAGGGCCAGGTGTGGTGGCGTACCTGGCACGCCTATCCGCAGGAGGGCCAGCTGGTGGTCACCCGCACCCGGGTCGGCCTGCGGGTGCCCGCGGCGGCCGGACTCTGAGGCCCGGGAGGCGCGCGCCGAGTGCGCCGACGGGCTTCGCGGCACGCGCCGTGGGCCTCGGCATGCGCGCCGTGGGCCTCGCGGTGCGCGCCTCCACCGTCGGCAGGCTCCAGTTGCACCCGTGTGGGTGACAAGATGCGAACGGACAGTCACGTAGCGTTCGCATCATGATCGAACCGCTTCCCGCTCCCGTGAGTAGTCCGCGGTCGGGCCGGTTCCTCGTCCTGGCCGTCGTGTTCCTCTGCGCCGCCTGCGGGCTCGTGTACGAGCTCGAACTGGTCGCCCTCGCCTCGTACTTGATCGGGGACTCGGTCACCCAGGCCTCGGTGGTCCTGTCCGTGATGGTCTTCGCGATGGGGGTCGGCTCGCTGCTCGCCAAGCGGCTGCGCTGCCGGGCCGCCGTCGGCTTCGGCCTGATCGAGGCCGCGCTCGCCCTGGTCGGCGGCTGCTCGGCGATGGTCCTGTACGCGACGTTCGCCTGGTCCGGCGGCTCGCGGTACGCGCTCGTCGCCTTCTCGCTCGCCATCGGCATGCTGATCGGCGCCGAGATCCCGCTCCTGATGACCCTCATCCAGCGCGTCTCGCGGGGCGCGGACGGTGACGCGAGCGGCACGGTGGCCGACCTGTTCGCCGCCGACTACGTGGGCGCGCTCGTCGGCGGCCTCGCCTTCCCGTTCCTGCTCCTTCCCCAACTGGGCCAGCTGACCAGCGCGTTGCTCACCGGCGCCGTCAACGCCGTCGCGGGCGGCTCGCTCGTCCTGCTGCTCTTCGGCCGCGATCTGTCCCGGCGCGCCCGCTGGACGCTGCTCGGCGCCAACGCCCTCGTCCTCGTCGTGCTCGCCCTGACCACCGCGATGGTCGGTGACTTCGAGCACGCCGCCCGCCGCGCGGTGTACGGCGGCCAGGTGCGCGTGGCCGTCCAGACCCACGTCCAGGAGATCGTCCTGACCGGCAGGTCCGGCGCCTCCCTCGGGCTCTTCCTCGACGGGCGGCTGCGTGTCGACGGCCGCGACGAGTCCCGCTACCACGCGGCCCTGGTGGACCCCGCGCTCGCCCGGGGCCCGCACGGCCGGGTCCTGATCCTGGGCGGCGGCGACGGGCTGGCCGCCCGCGAGGTGCTGCGTCGTCCCGGGGTGCGCGCGGTGACCCTGGTGGACGTGGACCCCGAGCTGGTCCGCCTCGCGCGCGAGGACCCGGCGCTGGCGTCCCTGAACGCCCACGCCTACCGGGACCCCCGGCTGCGCGCGGTGGCCGGCGACCCCTTCGGCTGGCTGCGCGGCGACGTGCGGACGCTGGGCACGTACGACGCGGTGATCTGCGATCTGCCCGACCCCGGCATCACCGCCAGCACCAAGCTCTACTCGCAGGAGTTCTACGGGCTCGCCTCCCGCGTCCTTGCCCCCGGTGGCCGTCTTGTGGTGCACGCGGGCCCGGCCGGTGGCCGGCCGCGCACGTTCTGGACGGTCGCCTCGACGATCCGCGCCGCCGGTCTGACGGCGTTCGCCTACCGCGCGGGCGGGCGCGCCCCCGGCGTCCCCGCCGGCCCCGGCCGCGCGCACGGCCCGGCGGCCGCCCCTCACGACTGGGGTTTCGTCCTGGCCACCCGGCCCGGCCCGGACCCGTCGGCGGCGGCACCGGGCCCCGCCGCCGGCCCGGGGGCGGGGCTGCCCGCCGGAAGCAGCCCGCTGGCCCCGCCACCGGGCGCCACCGGCCTGCCACCGTCGACGCTCGTGCATCCGAGGTACGCGGGCTGAGGGGCGCGGACTGAGGCGCGGGCACGAGCACGCGCGCGCGGACGGCCACGGGCAGCGGACGGCCACCGGTACGCGGACAGGAGCGCGGGGTGTCGGTGTCGGGGCCGGACGTCCGCGAGGGGCCCGGCGGGGATCGGCGCCGCGTTGGCGCAGACGATCGGGCCGGCGCTGAGTAGGCTCGGTGGCTATGGAGCATGAGGTGTTCGTTCCGGTTGAGGCCCAGGCACTCCGGCAGGCGCTGCGCGACCCCGCCCGGGTCGCGTGCTGTGTGCCGGGGCTCCAGCAGGACGCGGGCGAGCCGCCCATCACGGGCCGGCTGAGGGTCCGCCTCGGCGGGAGCACCATCACCTACCGGGGCTCCCTGCGCGTCACCGAGCAGAGCCCGGACGTGTTCGCCCTGGAGGGCGAGGGCGTGGAGGTGCGCGGGGCGGGCGCGGCCAAGATCGCCCTGACCGTGACGCTCGAAGAGGCACCGGGCGGCGCCATGCTGGCCTTCGCGGGCACGGCGCTCGCGGAGGGCCGGGCGGCCGACGTGCCGCACGAGACCGCCACCGCGTCCGCGCTGCGTCTGCTCGACCGGTTCGCGGCGGAGCTGGCCCGGCCGGCCGGGCCGGAGCGGCCCGGGGCGGACGACCGTCTCGCGGCGGCGCCCGACGAGCAGGTGGCCCCGGCAAATCCGTCGGACACGGACCTGAACACCGACCTGAGCACCGGTCTCCCCGCGGCGCGGGACACCGACGGCACACCGCGTGGCGCGGGCGCCCACGACGACATCGACGGCGACGCACACGACGACACCCACGACGAGGACTTCACCTCCGTGTTCGACGCCGAGGTGCCGCCGCCGTCCCTCGACCGGCTCGCCGACGACGACTTCGTCATCGAGGTGGGCGAGTCGATGCCCGCCGAGGCCGCGCACGCCCGCCGCACGATGATCGGCCGCAGCGCCGAGGAGGTCGACCACGCGCCGCCGCGCGGCCGGTACGCCCCGGTGCCCGCGCCATCGGGCGGCAACGCCGGCGCCACCCTGCGCTGGGTCGCCCCGGCCGCGGCCCTCGCCCTGGCCTCGGCGGTCGTGGTCGGGCGCGCGCTGCGCCGCCGCCGCTGACGACACGGTGAGAGCGCGCCCCACCGGCCGGAAGCCGGAGACCGGGTGAAACGACGGCCCAGCGGCTAGGGTCGAAGCCGTGAGCAGTGACCAGATCAAATTGGGCGTCGGCGCCGTGCACATGACCGTCGACGCGGGCAACGGCTGCCGGATCAGCAGCCTGGTGATCGACGGCACCGAGGTGCTGCGCCAGGGCGAGAAGTACGGCTGCTTCCCGATGGTGCCGTGGTGCGGCCGCGTGGAGAACGGCCAGTTCCGTGATGGCGGGGTGAAGTATCAGTTGCCGCTCAACTCGCCGCCGCACGCCATCCACGGCACCGTCCGCGACCACGCGTGGGAGACCGCGCGGGTCTCCGCGACGGAGGCGGTGTTCACGCAGGAGCTGACCGAGCCCTGGCCCTTCACCGGCAAGGTCACCCAGATCTTCGAGCTGACCCCGGACGCGCTGACCGTCCGGATGGGCGTCGAGACGTACGACAACTCCTTCCCGGCGCAGGTGGGATGGCATCCCTGGTTCGTCCGGGAGATCGACGGCAGCCGGGTCGAGCTGGCCTTCGACGCGCAGTGGCAGGAGGAGCGCGGCGAGGACCATCTGCCCACCGGACGGCGCATCCCACCGCTGCCGGGCCCCTGGGACGACTGCTTCGGGATGCCCGACGGCGTCGATGTCACCCTCACCTGGCCCCAGCGCCTCGAGCTGAAGGTGACCAGCCCCACCGAGTGGGTGGTCGTCTATGACGAGCAGGAGGAGGCCGTGTGCGTGGAGCCGCAGTCCGGCCCGCCCAACGGCCTCAACACGCTGCCCCGTCAGGTCACCCCGATCGACCCGCTGGAGCTGACGACGACCTGGGCCTGGCGCCGCCTGTGACCGGGGCCCTTAAGCTCATGGGCATGACTGACGTACGCGCTGACCTGCTCCAGCAGATCAAGGACAAGGCCGTGGTGCACGGCAAGGTGACCCTCTCCTCGGGGATCGAGGCCGACTACTACGTGGACCTGCGCCGGGTCACCCTTGACGGCGTCGCCGCGCCGCTGGTGGGCCAGGTGATGCTCGACGTGACCGCGGAGTTCGACTTCGACGCGGTGGGCGGCCTGACCATGGGCGCCGACCCGGTGGCCGGCGCGATGATGCACGCGGCCGCCGCCCGTGGCCGCTCGCTCGACGCCTTCGTGGTCCGCAAGGCGGCCAAGGCGCACGGGATGCAGCGCCAGGTCGAGGGTCCGGACATCAAGGGCCGCCGGGTCCTGGTGGTCGAGGACACCTCGACCACCGGCGACTCGCCGCTGACCGCCGTCGAGGCGGTCCGCGCGGCCGGCGCCGAGGTCGTGGCCGTGGCGACGATCGTGGACCGGGCGACCGGCGCCGCCGAGAAGATCACCGAAGGCGCGGGCGTGCCGTACGTGACCGCGTTCTCGTCGACGGACCTCGGGCTGGCCTGAAAAGCGTGACGCGGGTCCCGGCGCTCGGGCCGGGCGAGCCTGACCTGCGCGTTCCTTGAGGGGCGGGCTGTTTCACGTGAAACAGCCCGCCCCTCGGACGTCCACGGGGTGGAGCCGCTGTCAGAGTCTGGAAAGATGGGCCGCGACGATGACGTCGCCCCCAGGTCAGGGCCAGCACATATCGCACACCCCGCACATCACAAGGAGCGGACAGATGCCCATCGCAACCCCCGAGGTCTACAACGAGATGCTCGACCGGGCGAAGGCAGGCAAGTTCGCCTACCCGGCCATCAACGTGACCTCGACCCAGACCCTGCACGCTGCGTTGCGCGGCTTCGCGGAGGCCGAGAGCGACGGCATCATCCAGATCTCCACCGGTGGTGCGGAGTTCCTGGGTGGCCAGTACAACAAGGACATGGTGACCGGCGCGGTCGCCCTGGCCGAGTTCGCGCACGTCGTCGCCGCCAAGTACGACATCACCGTCGCGCTGCACACCGACCACTGCCCGAAGGACAAGCTGGACGGCTACGTCCGCCCGCTCATCGAGGTGTCCGCCGAGCGCGTCGCCCGGGGCCTCGACCCGCTGTTCCAGTCCCACATGTGGGACGGTTCGGCCGAGACCCTGGCGGACAACCTGGCCATCGGTCAGGAGCTCCTGGCCAAGGCCGCCGCCGCGAAGATCATCCTCGAGGTCGAGATCACCCCGACCGGCGGCGAGGAGGACGGCGTCAGCCACGAGATCAACGACGAGCTGTACACGACCGTCGACGACGCGCTGCGCACGGCTGAGGCGCTGGGTCTCGGCGAGAAGGGCCGCTACCTGCTGGCCGCGTCCTTCGGCAACGTCCACGGCGTCTACAAGCCGGGCAACGTCGTGCTCCGCCCCGAACTGCTCAAGGACCTCCAGGCGGGTGTCGGCGAGAAGTACGGCAAGCCCTCGCCGTTCGACTTCGTCTTCCACGGCGGCTCGGGCTCCTCGGCCGAGGAGATCGCGACGGCGCTGGAGAACGGCGTCGTGAAGATGAACCTCGACACGGACACGCAGTACGCCTTCACGCGGCCCGTCGCGGACCACATGTTCCGCAACTACGACGGTGTCCTGAAGGTCGACGGCGAGGTCGGCAAGAAGTCGACGTACGACCCGCGTACGTGGGGGAAGCTGGCCGAGGCGGGGATGGCCGCGCGGGTGGCTGAGGCGTGTGCGAATCTGCGGTCTACCGGCACGAAGCTGAAGTAACCGGTTCTCAGCGCACAACCCTGGGCCCGACGCCCCCCTCCCGGGAGCGCCGGGCCCTCCCATATCCGGGCCGCGTGCCGTCCGGCGGGGGCGGGCTTCCGGGATGCGAGCCGTTTGCGCGGCGGCTTCCGAGTGCGGGCCGTATGTGCCTGGTCGCGCAGTTCCCCGCGCCCCTGGGTATCCGGTGCGGGCCTGCATGCGGGTGGCTGGCCGTTCGGCCGGGGTGGTTTTTCGGGTGCCGGTTGTGCGTGGCTGGTTGCGCAGTTCCCCGCGCCCCTGGCGGGGTCGGGGATGGTCCGCGTCGGGAGTCGGGCGCGGGTTTTCCGTGGCCCGGGGCATCCGGTGGCGGCCCGCGCGTGGGTGGCTGGCCGTCCGGCCGGGATCGGTTTTCGGGTGCGAGCCGTATGTGGCTGGTCGCGCAGTTCCCCGCGCCCCTGACGGGCTGGTGCCGGCCCGCGTGGGGATCTTCAGGCCGTTCCGCGAGGGGATTCCGGGTGCGGGTCGGTGGGGCCGTGGTCGGGCTCGATGGCTGGGCCCGGGAGGCCGGACTGCATGCGGCACTCGGGGGTCACCCCGACGACAGGGCGGCGTACGGTCACGAACGCCACCACGGAGGCCAGCGCCAGCGCCCCCGCACACATCGGCATGGCCCGCCGGAACGTGGCCCCGAACTCCGCGGCGGACCGGTACGCCTCCGGCCCCATCCCCGCGGCCAGCGGCAACGCGGCAACCGCGATCAGCCCCGCCGCACGCGCGGCGGCGTTGTTGATGCCGCTCGCGATCCCCGCCCTCCCCTCGTCGACCGACGCCAGCACCGTCGCGGTGAGCGGCGCGACCAGCGTGACCATGCCGAGTCCGAGTACGAGCAGCGCGGGCAGGACGTCCCGTACGTACGACGCGTGCTCACCGGCCCGCAGCATCAGCAGCATCCCGGCCGCGCACAGCAGCGGTCCGACCGTGAGCGGGACGCGCGGCCCGACGCGCCGGCCGAGTTCGCCCGAACGGGCCGAGAGCAGCAGCATCAGGACGGTCGTGGGCAGCATGGCGGCGCCCGCGCCGAGCGCCGAGTACCCGACGACGACCTGGAACTGGAGCGCGGCTAGGAAGAAGAACCCGCCGAAGGCGGCGTACACGCAGATGGTCACCACGTTGACCGCGGTGAAGATCCGGGAGTGGAAGACCGAGGGCGGCAGCATGGGGTCGGGCAGCCGCCGTTCCCGCCGTACGAACGCCGCTCCGAGCCCGAGTCCGGCGACGGCCGAGCCGACGACCAGCCGTGACGCGCCCTGTCCTGGTGCCTCGATCAGGGCGTAGGTGACCAGCGCGAGGGCCAGCGCGCCGAGCGCCGCGCCCAGCACGTCGAAGCGGCCGGTGTGGGTGCGCGGGTCGCGGGACTCGGGTACGTGGCGCAGGGCGACGCCCACGCAGAGCGCGGCGAGCGGCACGTTGATGAGGAAGACCCAGCGCCAGCCGGGGCCGTCCACGAGCCAGCCCCCGAGGAAGGGCCCCACGGCGGCGCCGACGCCGCCGAGCCCGGACCACACCCCGACGGCGCGGGCCCGGTCGTCCGGGTGGAAACCGGCCTGGATGAGGGCGAGGGAGCCGGGCGTGAGCAGGGCGCCGCCGATGCCCTGGAGGGCGCGGGCGGCGATGAGCACCCCGGCGTCGGGGGCCAGGCCGCACAGCAGGGACCCGGCGGCGAACCAGATCACGCCGGTCACGAAGACCTTCCGCCGGCCGTAGCGGTCGCCCAGGGCGCCGCCGAGCAGGATGAGGCCGGCCAGGGTGAGCATGTAGGCGTTGACGGTCCATTGCAGGACGGCCATGTCGGTGTCCAGGTCGGCGCCGATGTGGGGCAGGGCCACGTTGACGACGGTGGAGTCGAGCAGGGCCATGCCGCTGCCGAGGACGGTGGTGAGCAGCAGCCGGCGCCCGGGGCCGGTACCCATGCGTACGTTGTCCGCCACAGCACGACTGTCCCCCACCCCACCGCACCCCAAAACCCACACGCCAGGCTGACCCTCCCGACGCGGACCAGCTCCGCCCCGCCAGGGCCGCGGGGAACCGCGCGCCCAGCCACGCACGACCGGCACCCGAAAGCCCACCCCCGTCGGACGGCCAGCCACCCGCGCGCGGGCCGCCACCGGATGCCCCGGGCCACGGAAAACCGCGCGCCCGACCCCCGACGCGGACCATCCCCGACCCCGCCAGGGGCGCGGGCAACTGCGCGCCCAGCCACGCACAACCGGCACCCGAAAGCCCACCCCGGCGCGGACGGCCATGGCACCCGCATGCGGGCCCGCACCGGATGCTCAGGGGCGCGGGGAACTGCGCGCCCAGCCGCGTACAACCCGGCACCCGAAAGCCGATCCCGGCCGAACGGCCAGCCACCCGCATGCGGGCCCGCACCGGATGCTCAGGGGCGCGGGGAACTGCGCGCCCAGCCACGCACAACCGGCACCCGAAAAAGACCACCCCCGCCGGACGGCCATGGCACCCGCGCAAGGCCCGGCACAACCCCGCCACGGGGTTGTCAGGGGCGCCGGCACCCGCCCCCGGCCCGGGCCGGGAAGGAGTGGCCACCCCCGACCCCCGGCGGGCTTTGGCACACTGGCCCGCATGTCCCTTCACGAAAACCTCCTCGGCGGCCCCGCCCCCACCCTGCTCCCCGACGACCCGGAGCCCCGCGACCTGCTCGCCGCCGGCACCGCCCCGGCCGACGTCGCCGCGAAGTACCCCACCTCCTCCCTCGCCTGGGCGCAGCTCGCCGACGACGCGTTCGACGCCGGCCGCACCGTCGAGTCGTACGCCTACGCCCGCACCGGCTACCACCGCGGTCTGGACTCGCTGCGCCGCGCCGGGTGGAAGGGCCACGGCCCGGTCCCCTTCGAGCACGAGCCCAACCGGGGCTTCCTGCGCGCCCTGCACGCCCTGGCGCGCGCCGCGCAGGCGATCGGTGAGGAGGGCGAGTACGAGCGCTGCACGACCTTCCTGCGGGACTCCTCGCCGCTCGCCGCAGACACCCTGGGCTGACCCGGCGCCACCCCGTACCGGGGCCGAAGTCGATCACTCGCGGTCCGGAGGGAACGTCCGGGCCGCGAGTGGCATCTGTATGTCTGACACGGACGGCCCCGACGCGCGCGCGAACACCACGATCGCCCGCCGTCCGGCCGCATCGACAGGCTGGCGCAGAGGCCCCACTCCTCTCCCCCCAACTCCAGCCGGGGAACAGGGGAGAGCTCTGTCTTGGGCAAGCGAGGCGCCCGCCGCAACACGAGTGGATCCAGCACGGCAGGCCCGGCGGGCGCACCCCGGCCGGGCCGTCGCCAGGACCGGGGCGGACGCGGGCGCCCCGGACGACGGCGGACGCGTTCGCGCGTGCTGCTCGTCGCCGGGGCGCTGATCGCGGCCACCCTGGCCGGCGGGGTCGCCGTCGCCCAGTGGCCGGGCCGATCCACGTCCGGCGTGGAGGGCGGCAACATCGCGGCGAGCCCCCCGCGCGAGCAGTCCCCCCAGCCCGCCGAGGCCCAGCTCAAGCCGCCCCCGCCGAGCAAGGACCCGAGCGGATCGCCGGACCCGAGCGGATCGGGCGCCCCCAAGACGGACGACGTCCCGCAGTCGGGCCCTGGCACCTTCACCGCCGCTAAGGCATCCGGCAAGGTCGTCGGCGCCGGCGGCCCGCTGCGCCGCTACCAGGTGCAGGTCGAGGACGGCGCGGATGTCTCCGCCGCCCAGGCCGCCCTCGACATCCAGACCATCCTGTCCGACCCGCGCAGCTGGGCCGCCCACGGCAAGGGCCGCTTCCAGCTGGTATCCAGCGGCGCCGACGTCGTCATCAAGATCGCCACTCCGAAGACCACCGACAAACTCTGCGCGGCCGTCGGCGACACCGGCGGCGAGCTGAACTGCGAGGTCACCGGCGGTGTCGTCGTCAACCTCAAGCGCTGGGTCACGGGGTCGCCGCAGTACGACGGGCCGCCCGCCGAGTACCGCCATCTGATCATCAACCACGAGATAGGCCACCTCATCGGCTACCACCAGCACATGGCGTGCCCGGGGCCCGGCAAGACCGCCCCGGTGATGATGCAGCAGATCAAGGGCCTCAACGGCTGCAAGTCCAACGCCTGGCCCTACACCGCGCAGGGAACGTTCATCACGGGCCCCTCGGTGCCCTGACGCGCCGGACAGAACCGTGCTTATGATGCCGGTGGGGACCGGGGCTCCGATGCCGACCAAGGAAGGGGCGGACCGCTACCCGGACACATCGAGGAGACAGCGATGTCATCAAAGATGTCCGAACCGGTCACACCGCCCGAGCGGGGCGACGAGCCGGAGACCCCCAACCTGGACTTCGCGGGCACCACCCCCTACGAGGACTACGTCCAGGCCGACGTCCTCACCCACCTCCAGCACCCGCTCTCCGACGACCCGGGCGAGATGGTCTTCCTGGTCACCACCCAGGTCATGGAGCTGTGGTTCACGGTCATCGTGCACGAGTGGGAGACCGCGTCGCGGGCCCTGCGCGCGGATGACGTGCGGGTGGCGGTGGACGCCCTGAAGCGTTCGGTACGGGAACTCGAGGCGCTGAACGCGTCGTGGACGCCGCTGGCGCAGCTGACCCCGGCCCAGTTCAACTCCTACCGGTCCGCGCTCGGCGAGGGCTCCGGGTTCCAGTCGGCGATGTACCGGCGGATGGAGTTCCTGCTCGGCGACAAGTCGGCCTCGATGCTGGTGCCGCACCGGGGCGCGCCGCGCGTGCACGCCGAGCTGGAGAAGGCGCTGGGCGAGCCGAGTCTGTACGACGAAGTGCTCGCGCTGCTCGCGCGGCGCGGGTACGCGATCCCCGCGTCCCTCCTCCAGCGCGACCTGACCCGCAAGTACGAGCCGTCCACCGAGGTCGAGGCGGTCTGGTCCGAGTTGTACGCGGGCGACCAGAACGCCGAACTGGTGCGCCTGGGCGAGGCGTTGACGGATGTCGGCGAGCTGGTGTGGCGCTGGCGCAACGACCACCTGGTGGCGACCCGGCGGGCCATGGGCACGAAAGTCGGCACCGGCGGCTCGGCGGGCGTGGCCTGGCTGGAGAAGCGCGCCACCAAGAACGTGTTCCCCGAGCTGTGGACGGCGCGCAGCCATGTCTGAGCGCCCGATGAAGACCGGGTCCTCGGCCGCGCCCGGGCGCGCGACCCCGACCCCGCCCGACGCACTGGCCCGCAAGGCCGCCGCCCTTGACGCCGCCGACGAACTCGCCCGCCACCGCGACCTGTTCGCGCTCGACGACGACGTGGTCTACCTCGACGGCAACTCGCTGGGCGCGCTGCCCCGGCACGTGCCGGCCCGTATGCAGGACGTCATCACCCGCGAGTGGGGCCGCCTGCGCATCCGCTCGTGGGAGGAGAGCGGGTGGTGGACCGCGCCGGAACGCGTCGGCGACCGGATCGCGCCGCTCATCGGCGCGGACCCCGGCACGGTCGTGGTCGGCGACTCGACGAGCGTGAACGTCTTCAAGGCGCTGGTGGGCGCGGTGCGCCTGGCGGGGGATGACCGGGACGAGATCCTGGTCGACGCCTCGACGTTCCCCACCGACGGGTACGTCGCGGAGTCGGCGGCGCGCATGACGGGCCGCCGGGTGCGGGCCCTTGCCCCCGCCGACATCCCGGCCGCGCTGGGCCCGCGCACGGCCGCCGTCCTGGTCAACCACGTGGACTACCGCACGGGCCGCCTGAACGACCTGCCGGGCACGACCGCCGCCGTCCACGCGGCGGGCGCCCTCGCGGTGTGGGACCTGTGCCACAGCGCGGGCGCGCTGCCGGTGGGACTCGGCGCGCACGGCGTGGACTTCGCGGTGGGCTGCACCTACAAGTACCTGAACGGCGGCCCGGGTTCACCCGCGTACCTGTATGTGCGCGCCGACCACCAGGACCGCTTCGACACCCCGCTGCCCGGCTGGAACTCGCACGAGGACCCCTTCGGGATGCGGGCGGCGTACGCGCCGGGCAAGGGCGCGGCCCGTGGCCGGGTCGGCACCCCGGACATCCTGTCGCTGCTCGCCCTGGAGTCCGCGCTCGACGTGTGGGACGGCGTCTCCATCGAGGCGGTCAGGAGCAAGTCCCTGGCCCTGACGGACTTCTTCCTGGAGTGCGTCACGGCGTACGTACCGGCGGGCAGGGTCACCTCGGTGACGCCCGAGCCCGCCGCCGAGCGCGGCAGCCAGGTGTCGCTGCGCTGCGAGAACGCGGGTGACGTGATGCGCGCCCTCATCGCGGCGGGCGTGGTGGGCGACCACCGCCGCCCCGACGTCCTGCGCTTCGGCTTCACGCCGCTGTACGTGGGCTTCGCCGACGCGCACCGGGCGGCGGTGCGCCTCGCGGCGCTTCTGTCCTGAGCCACCGGACCGCGAAGGTGCCCCGTACGCCCTGGTAGCGTCCGGGGCACCCGGGTGATCAACCGGCTTGGCCTGGCGAAAGGTTGGGGAATGACGGATCCCGCAGAGCGTGACGCGGCCGAAGAGGCATCCGCCTTCTCCCATCCCGCCGTCGCCCCCGACGCCACCGCTGCCTACGGCGACCACCCCGATCAGGTGGTCGACTTCTACGCCCCGAGGGGCGCCCGCGCCGGCGCCCCCCTGGTGGTGCTGCTGCACGGCGGTGCCTGGCGCGCCCCGTACGACCGCGCGCACCTCAGCCCCCTCGCGGACTTCCTGGCCCGGCGCGGGTTCGCGGTGGCCAACGTCGAGTACCGGCGCGGGAGTCTGCTGCCGCAGCAGGGCGGTGCGGGCCCGGTTGCCGGGCGCTGGCCCGACACGTTCGACGACGTGGCGACGGTCCTGGACGCGCTGCCCGCTCTCGTACGCGACGCCGTGCCCGGCGCCGATCCGCGCCGCACCGTTCTGGCCGGGCACTCGGCGGGCGGCCAGCTCGCGCTGTGGGCGTCGGCCCGGCACGTGCTGCCGCCCGGCTCCCCGTGGCGCACCCCGGCCCCCGCCGCCCTGCGCGGCGTGGTGGCCCTCGCCCCGATCGCCGACTTCGCGAGCGCGGTGGAGCTCGACGTGTGCTCGGGCGCGGTCACCCAACTCCTGGGTGGCGCCGCCGAGTTGGCCGCAAGGGCCCCGCACGCCGACCCTGCGGCCCTGCTCCCCACCGGGATCGCCACGACCGTGGTGCAGGGCCGCGAGGACATCGTCGTACCCCGGGCGGTGGCGGAGGCGTACGTGGACGCGGCGGCGAAGGCGGGCGAGATGGTGGGCCTGACACTCCTCGACGACGTCGGGCACTTCCCGCTCATCGACCCCTCGGCCGACGCGTGCGCGGTGGTGGCCGAGGAGATCGCCCAGCTGGCGTACTGAGGCGTACTGGGCGCTGGGGCGTCCTGGGCGCGCTGGGGCGTCCTGAGGCGACCGGCCGCCGTCCCGCTCAGCGGCGTGCGGTCGCGAACGCACCGTGCCCGAAGGCCAGTTGGGCGAACCGCTCGCCCATGCGGCGGTGGGTCGCGGCGTCCGGGTGGAGGGCGTCGGGCAGCGGCAGCTCCTCGGCGTCCCGCTCGCCGTAGAGCGAACGGCCGTCCAGGTAGTGGAGGTTGGGGTCGTACGCCGAGCGGGCCGCCACCAGCGCCGCCAGCTCCTCCCGGATCACGGACAGCGTGAGCTTCCCGCTCGCCCGCTGCGCCGGGTCGCCCGTCGCCAGGAACCGAAGGCGTCCGGCGGCCAGTTCCGCGAGGTCGGGCGCGCAGGGGCCCGGGGTGTCCTCGTGGATGGGGCACAGGATGGGCGAGATCACCAGGAGCGGGGCGCCCGGGTGCCCGTCCCTGATGGTGTCGAGGAAGCCGTGCACCGCCGGGACGAAGGCGCGCAGCCGCATCAGGTCGGCGTTGACCACGTTGATCCCGATCTTGACGCTGATCAGGTCGGCGGCCGTGTCCCGCATGGTCCGCGCGGTGAACGGGTCGAGCAGCGCGCCGCCGCCGAATCCGAGGTTGACCAGCTCGGCGCCGCCGAGCGAGGCGGCGAGCGCGGGCCAGGTGGTGGCGGGGCTCGCGGCGTCGGTGCCGTGGCTGATCGAACTGCCGTGGTGCAGCCAGACCGCGCGGCCCCGGCCGGGGACCGGCTCGACGGGTGCGTCGGTGCGCAGCGCGACGAGCTCGGTCGTCTCGTTGTGCGGCAGCCAGATCTCGACGTCCTTGATGTCGGGCGAGAGGCCGGTGAAGCGCACGGTGCCGGGCTCGCCCGGCCGGTACTCGGTGGCGCCCGTGGTCATGTCGATGGCGAGCGTGTTGCCGCAGGACACGCTGCCTTGCGCGACGCGGCGGCCGTCCACGAGCAGGTCGTAGAGCCCGTCGGGGCGCGCCGGTGTGCCGACGTACACGCGCTTGGTGGGCAGCGTGTCCAGTTCGATCGCGGTGGCCCGGGTGCGCAGGGCCAGGCGTACACCGGAGGGCTGGGACTCGGCCATGAGCAGCTGTGCGTCGGCGCCCTGGGCGCGGGCCCGCGCGGGCAGCCGGTGCGGCAGCAGTCCGTGCTCGGTGCGTTCCAACTCGACGGCGCCGCGCAGAAGTTGGGCGGTGATGGGGGTGTGCACGGGGTGCGCGATCGGCGTGTGGGGCGGCATCGTCATCGGGTCGGTGTTCCTGTCGGGTGGGGTGGCCGGGTTCCCGTGCGCGTCGGGGCCGCTCATGCCGGGGGCCAGTTGCGCAGCAGGGCGTCGAGCGCGTCCAGGGTCCGCTCCCAGGTCTGCTGGGTGTCGGGGGCGCTGTGGCTGAACCCGCCGCCCATCTCCAGGCTGATGTAGCCGTGGAAGACGCTGCCGAGCAGCCGTACGGCGTGGGTCGCGTCGGGTTCGGTGAGGTCGTAGCCGCGCAGGATCGCCCGTGTCATCCCCGAGTGCCGGGCGCCCGCGCTCGCGGCCGCCGCCTGCGGGTCGAGGCGCAGCTGGGCGGCGGCGTAGCGGCCGGGGTGCTCGTGGGCGTAGTCGCGGTAGACGTTGCCGAGGGCGGCGAGCGCGTCCTTTCCGGAGCGGCCCGCCACCGCGTCGGCGGCCCGGTGCGCCATCTCCTCGAGGGCGAGCAGCGCGAGCCGGGTCCTGAGGTCCTGGGAGTTCTTGACGTGCGAGTACAGGCTCGCGACCTTCACGTCGAACCGTCTGGCCAGCGCCGAGACGGTCACCTGCTCGAAGCCGACCTCGTCGGCCAGCTCGGCGCCCGCCCGGACCAGCCGTTCAGTGGTGAGCCCCACGCGTGCCATGCCCGGCCCTCCTCTTCCTCGCGTCCCTCGCGCCCGTATATGACCGACACATCCCGCACACCCGACGAGTCCGACGCATCCGATCTGCCTGAACCAATTATGCGTTTGCCTAAAGCCTTTAGGCAAATTACCGTGACGCTTATGAAGCCGCTCACCGAACGAGACATCCGTACCGCCTTCGTGAACTGCACCAAGGGCGAGGCCAAGCGCATGGCCGTGCCGCACGACCTGGCCGAGCGGCCCTGGGAGGAGCTGGACTACTTCGGCTGGCGCGATCCGCAGGCACCCGACCGCGGCTACCTCGTCATCGAGCTGGACGGCCGCCTCCAGGGCCTGGCGCTGCGCTGCTCCGGCGCGGTCTCGGGCCGCCAGCGCCGCAGCATGTGCTCGATGTGCCTGACCACCCACGCCGGCGGCGTGTCCCTGATGGTCGCCCCGAAGGCGGGCAGGCCCGGCAAGCAGGGCAATTCGGTGGGCGCCTACATCTGCGCCGACCTCGACTGCTCGCTCTACGTACGCGGAAGGAAGACGGCGGACGCCGGCTCGCGGCTGCACGAGACGCTGACGGTGGAGGAGAAGATCGAGCGGACGGTCTGGAACGTCGCGGCGTTCGTCGCGAAGGTGACGGCGGACGCCTGACGCCACCGGGTGGGGGAGGGCGCGGGCGCGGTGTAGTCCCTGAGGCGGACCCCGAGAGATCCCCATCCAGCCGGACGCCTCCGCCGGGGCCGCCGCCTACCGTGGTGTGCGTGAACGAGACGAACAGAGCCCGGCAGGGCAGCGGCAGCACGGCAGCGGGCGGCGGCGCCGGGCGCACCCCGGAATTCCGGTTCGCGATGGACGCGTACGGAGGGCTGCGCCGGGACCTGTTCCACGACGCGTTCGCCTACCGGCCGCTCCCGCCCCGCCGGACGGACGGCGCGATAGCGCGCCACCTGCCGGGACGCCTGCGCGAGACGGCCGCCTGGGCGCCGCACGCGGTGGTCTGCTTCCTGGCGTTCCTCACGACGCTGTTCGGCTACACCGCTCTGAGCGCGTTCGACGGCGGCCGCGCCTTTCTGCTGAGCGGGCTGATCGTGGCGGTGCCGGTGGTCATGACGCTGGTACGCCCCATCGGCGCGTTCTGGCTCTCGTGCGCGGTGATCGTGGTCAGCGGGATGCTGGGGGACCACGGCGGCATGAGCCCGTGGACGCCAGGGACGGTGTTCATGCACCTGAGCGTCCTGGCCGTGGTGGCGCTGCGCACCCGGCCCCGGGTGGCGGCCTGGATGTGGGCGGTCACGCTCGCCATCAGCGTGGTGCTGAGCACCATGAGGGGCCGCACGGACTCCCTGGGCAGCGTGCAGATGGCTGTCTTCTACGGCACGGTCCTGCTCGTCATCTCCGTGGTGCACATCCGCAAGGACGCCGAGCGGCAGGTCAGCGCGGAGAAGTCGGTCACCGCCGTCGAGCGGGACCGGCGCACGGTCCTGGAGGAGCGCACCAACATCGCCCGCGAGCTGCACGACGTGGTGGCACACCACATGTCGGTGGTCGCCATCCAGGCCGAGGCCGCGCCCTACCGGGTCGAGAACACCCCGCCCGAGCTCACCCAGGCCTTCGCCACGATCCGCGAGAACGCGGTGGCCGCGCTCACCGAACTGCGCCGGGTGCTCGGTGTCGTACGCGCCGAGGACTACGAGGCGCCGGACGCCCCCCAGCCCACCCTCGCCGACCTGGACAGCCTCCTCGCCAACGTCCGCGAGGCCGGGCTGCCCGTGGAGAAGGTCATCACCGGCGCGGTGCGCGAACTCCCGCAGGGCGTCGAGCTGTCGGCGTACCGGATCATCCAGGAAGCGCTCAGCAACACCCTGCGGCACGCGCCGGGGGCCGGGGCGCGGGTGGAGATCGGGTACGTTCTGGGCGGGCTCGGCCTACGCGTCGTCAACGGGCCCGCGACCTCGCAGGCGGGGCCGTCGCAGGGGTCGGGGCACGGGCTCACGGGCATGGCGGAACGGGTGGCGATGCTCGGCGGTGTGATGACCGCCGAGCGGACGGCCGAGGGCGGCTACGAGGTCACCGTCTTCATCCCGGTCGCCCCGGTCGCCCCGGCCGAGCCGGCGTCCACCGTGGACCTGGCCAAGGAGACAGGAGAGCGGGCGTGACGATCAAGGTCCTCATCGTGGACGACCAGATGATGGTGCGCGAGGGGTTCTCCGTCCTGCTCGGCGCGCAGCCGGACATCGAGGTCGTCGGCGAGGCGGTCGACGGGCGCGAGGCGGTGGCGCAGGTCCGGGCGCTCCGCCCCGACGTGGTCCTGATGGACATCCGCATGCCCGGCATGAACGGCATCGAGGCGACGCGGGAGATCGTCGCGGCGGACGGCTCATCGAAGGTGCTCGTCCTGACCACCTTCGACCTCGACGAGTACGTCTACCAGGCGCTGCGGGCCGGGGCGTCCGGGTTCCTCCTCAAGGATGCCTCGGCGCGCCAACTCGCCGACGGTGTACGGGTGGTGGCGTCCGGGGAGGCGCTGCTCGCCCCCTCGGTGACCCGGCGCCTGATCAACGAGTTCGCCCGGGTCCTGCCGGCCCAGCGGGCGTCGTCGCCGACGGGTGAGGTCGAGGAGCTGACCGACCGCGAGACGGAGGTGCTGGTGCTGATCGCGGGGGGTCTTTCCAACCAGGAGATCGCGGAGCGGCTTGTGGTGGCGGAGTCGACGATCAAGACGCATGTCAGCCGGGTGCTGGTGAAGCTGGGCCTGCGCGACCGCACGCAGGCGGCGGTCTACGCCTACGAAACCCGCCTGGTCACCCCGTCCTGACCCCTGACCCCTGGGCCCGGCCCCGGCCCCGGCCTCCGCGTGGATTCGCGGGACAGGAGGGGCGGCCGGGGTTCATCCTCACCGGATGGACCACACCCCGTTCCGCCCCGACGCCCAGGACTTCGTGACCGACCCCTACCCCGCCTACGCGGAACTCCGCGCGGCCGGGCGGATCCACCACCACGCGCCCACGAACCAGTGGCTGATCCCCCACCACGCCGACGTGTCCGCGCTGCTCCGGGACCGGCGGCTCGGCCGAAGCTATCAACACCGCTTCACGCACGAGGAGTTCGGCCGTACGCCGCCGCCTCCCGCGCACGAGCCCTTCCACACCCTCAACGACCACGGCATGCTCGACCTGGAGCCCCCGGACCACACCCGCATCCGCCGACTCGTCTCGCAGGCGTTCACCCCACGCACCGTCGAGCGGCTCGCTCCGACCGTGCGCCGTCTCGCCGCCCGGCTCGTGGACGACTTCGTCGCGGCGGGCGGCGGCGACCTCGTCGCGGAGGTCGCCGAACCCCTGCCCGTCGCCGTCATCGCCGAAATGCTCGGCATCCCCGCCGCGGACCGCCCTCTGCTGCGCCCCTGGTCCGCCGCGATCTGCGGCATGTACGAGCTGAACCCGAGCGAGGAGACCGCGGCCCGCGCCGTACGCGCCTCGCTCGAATTCGGCGGTTACCTGCGGGAGTTGATCGCCGAGCGGCGCACGAGTCCCGGGGACGACCTGATCTCCGCGCTCATCGCGGCGTACGACGACGAGGGCGCCGGCTCCCGTCTGACCGAGCAGGAGATGATCTCCACGTGTGTCCTGCTCCTGAACGCGGGGCACGAGGCGACCGTCAACACCACCGCGAATGGCTGGTGGGCGCTGCTGAGCAACCCCGGGCAGCTGGCCGCGCTCCGTGCCGCGCCGGAGGCCCTGCTTTCCACGGCCGTGGAGGAGCTGATGCGCTACGACACCCCGCTCCAGCTCTTCGAGCGGTGGGTGCTGGAGGACATCGAGTTCGCGGGGCAGGTTCTTCCGCGCGGCAGCGAGGTGGCGCTCCTCTTCGGCTCCGCCAACCACGACCCGGCCCGGTTCTTGAACCCCGCCGTCCTGGACCTCGCCCGCGCGGACAACCCGCACATCTCCTTCGGCGCGGGCATCCACTACTGCCTGGGCGCGCCGCTGGCCCGCCTGGAACTCCTGGCCTCCTTCGGAGAGTTGCTGGCGAAGGCGCCGCATCTGCGTTTGGCGGCGGAGCCGGGGCGGGGGCCGGGGTTCGTCATCCGGGGCCTGACGGAACTCCAGGTCCTTTGCTGACGCCTCAGCGGGGTTGCTCGCGCGGCTTGGCTGCCCGGTGCGGGCCTGCTTGCGCGGCTTGGCTGCCCGGTGCGGGGCGGCGTGCACGTCCTGGCACCTGGCGCGCAGTTCCCCGCGCCCCTTGGCGACTCGATGCCGGGCGGCGTGCACCTCCTCAGCCCAGCTTGCGCAGTTCCCCGCGCCCCTGAACTACTCGGTGCCGGGCAGCACAGTCAGCCTGTCCGGCGATTGAGGACGAGCGCCCTTCAGGCGCGAACGGGGACTGGGGCGGAGCCCCAGGATCCTGTACCTCAGCCCCACTCTCACCCCCGGAGGGTTTCGGGAAGGGGCGGGGTGGGGCCAGTCCCCGGGGTCTGGGGCAGAGCCCCAGTAACCCCGCTTTCGTCTGCGGACCGTGCTGGGTCACCCGCGCAGTTCCCCGCGCCCCTGTAGGGCACCCGGGGTCGCAGGGCTAAGGCCCTGTAGGGCGCGAGCCGGAGCCGAGACCGGGCCGGGGCCGCGCGGGGGCGGGGCTAAGTTGGGAGGATCAGCTCCCACGCCCCCGGGCGTACCGTCCACGTACGCGTGCGTACAGGCCCCGCCGCCACCCCATCCGCGCGGTAGCGAAACCCACCCACCGGCCCGGAGATCGTGACCGCCCGCGCCGACGCCCGCACCCACTCCCCCGCACACCCCCGCACCGCGACCTGCGCCAGCCCGTCCGCGGAGGCGACGGACACCCCGGCCACCGGCAGGTCGAGGTCGCTCAGGAGCACCCCGTCCGCCTCCACCCGCAACCGGTGCGCCACCGCCGCCGCGACCGGCGCGGGCGCCCGCACCAGGGTGCGTACGAGGGAGCGCGCCGCCCCCCACACCGTCGGCGAGGCGGCCCGCGCCCGCGCCGGCCCGAGCGCGGGCACCCGCAGCGCCCCGAGCACCACCTCGTCGCAGTCGTCGACCAGCAGGTCCAGCCGGCGCCCCGCGCCCTCCAGGACGGCCCGCGCGGCCGCCACCGCCCCCATCGGCACCCCGAGCGAACGCGCGAGCCGCAGCGAGTCCGCCGTGCCCACCGGGACCAGGGCCAGTTCGCCCCGCCCGAGCTCACGCTCCTTGTGCAGCAGCGTCACGGTGCGTAGCAGCGCCTGGTCGTCGCCGACCACCACCGTGCGCCGCCGACCCCGCCGGGCCAGCGCACGCGCGAACTCCTCCGGCCCCTGTGGCCAGCAGATTTTCGCCTGTGCTCCCGCACACAGCACATCTTTCGCGATCCGCACGGACTCGCCGTCAATACGGCGGGCGACCGGGTCGATGAGCACGACGAGCTGGTGCGCAGCCGACACCTCGGTCCTTCCTCGGGTAGCATCTTTGTGCAAGAGCCCCTTGCGCTATTGCGCCAGGGGCTTCGTCTATTCCGGGGCAACCGGTTCAACGGATCAGGCCCATGGTGTACGCACCCATGTAGGGAACGCGTATGCCCCTGACCTTGGACATGCCCCGCCCGGAAGGGGTGTACGCCTGTGCCCGCACTTGTGCTGCTCGGTGCTCAGTGGGGTGACGAGGGCAAGGGAAAGGCCACCGACCTCCTCGGTGGATCCGTTGACTATGTGGTGCGCTACCAGGGCGGCAACAATGCCGGCCACACCGTCGTCGTAGGCGACCAGAAGTACGCGCTGCATCTTCTCCCTTCCGGAATCCTCTCACCGGGGTGCACCCCGGTGATCGGTAACGGAGTCGTCGTCGACCCGGCGGTCCTGCTCTCCGAGCTGAGCGGGCTGAACGAGCGCGGCGTCGACACGTCCAAGCTCCTGATCAGCGGAAACGCTCACCTGATCACGCCGTACAACGTCACGCTCGACAAGGTCTCCGAGCGCTTCCTCGGCAAGCGCAAGATCGGGACCACCGGCCGCGGCATCGGCCCGACCTACGCCGACAAGATCAACCGCGTCGGCATCCGCGTCCAGGACCTCTACGACGAGTCGATCCTGGAGCAGAAGGTCGAGGCGGCTCTGGAGGGCAAGAACCAGCTGCTCGCCAAGGTCTACAACCGCCGCGCGATCGAGGCCGGCAAGATCGTCGAGGAGATGCTCCAGTACGCGGAGCAGCTGAGGCCGTTCGTCGCCGACACCACGCTGATCCTGAACCAGGCGCTCGACGACGACAAGGTCGTGCTCTTCGAGGGCGGCCAGGGCACCCTGCTCGACGTCGACCACGGCACGTACCCCTTCGTCACCTCCTCGAACCCGACGGCGGGCGGCGCCTGCACCGGCACCGGCGTGGGCCCGACGAAGATCAGCCGCGTCATCGGCATCCTGAAGGCGTACACGACCCGCGTCGGCGCCGGCCCGTTCCCGACCGAGCTGTTCGACGAGGACGGCGAGGCGCTGCGCCGCATCGGCGGCGAGCGGGGCGTCACCACGGGCCGCGACCGCCGCTGCGGCTGGTTCGACGCGCCGATCGCCCGCTACGCGACCCGCGTCAACGGCCTGACCGACTTCTTCCTCACCAAGCTGGACGTGCTGACCGGCTGGGAGGAGATCCCGGTGTGCGTCGCGTACGAGATCGACGGCAAGCGCGTCGAGGAACTGCCGTACTCGCAGACCGACTTCCACCACGCGAAGCCGATCTACGAGAAGCTGCCCGGCTGGTCCGAGGACATCACCAAGGCCAAGACCTTCGCCGACCTGCCGAAGAACGCGCAGGCCTATGTGAAGGCGCTTGAGGAGATGTCGGGCGCCCCGATCTCCGCGATCGGCGTCGGCCCCGGCCGCACCGAGACGATCGAGATCAACTCCTTCATCTAGTACGGCCATTCAGTACGGCCATTCAGTACGGCTGTCCCGTACGGCTGTCCCATGCGGCCATCCCGTACGGCCGGACCGGCGCCCGCCCGGCGCCGGTCCGGACGAAGCCCCCCAGCGCATGCTCCCCAGCGGGCGCCGGGGGGCTTCGCGCTGCCCTGCGCGGCGCGGGGGGCTGAGCCCCTACTCCACCCCGGCCGGCCGGGACGAGCGGGGAGACCCGCGCCGGTTCCTTCGACGACAAGCCCATCGTGGACACCGCGCCCGTCCGCATCGCCGTCCAGAACGGCACCACCCGGTCCACCACCCAGATCCGGACCGGCGGCTACGGCGCGCCCAGCCTCACCGCCCGGGCCGGGCGGCTGTACGCCCTCTTCATCCGAGCGCGCCGGGTGGCCCTCCGCGTCACCAGAGTCTGTCGACCGTGCCCGGATACAGCGCGATCCGGGCACCCCGCAGCGACGGCCTGGCGGCGCGGGCGGCGGGTGTGAAGAAGGCGGCCAGCGTCACCTTGTCGAAGCCCGCCCCGTCGCTCGGGAACGGCGCGTCGGGCGTGCCGCCCACCACGACGGCGCCGGGCAGCTCCCGCCAGCCCGCCCGCTCGTAGAACGCGCGCAGCGGCCGGTCGCACGTGAAGAGGCCGAGGTCGATCCCGTACGAGGCCATCGCCTCCCGGGCCGCGCCCACAAGTCGCCGCCCGTACCCCTGCCCCCGTTCGGTACGCCGCGTCACCACCGTGCTCAGGCCGCCCGCCCGCAGCCGGTGTCCCGCGTGCGTGAGGTCCTTGCGCAGGATGGCGAGGGCGGCGAGCACGGTGCCGTGTTCGTCGGTGAGCAGCATCGAGAGCGGGTCGAGCCCCGGATCGTGGCTCGGCCCGCTGCTCGGTACGTCACCCGGCGGCCAGGCCTCGTCCTGGAGGGCGAGCACCTGGGCGCGCAGCGGGGGCGGTGTGTCGGCCTCGGGGTAACTCAGGATGGGCATCCGGCGATTATGGCCCCGCCGGCCGCCCCCACCCGGGGTCACCGGGCCGGGGACGCCGCCTTCCACCCGAGGAACGCGGTCCAGGTCCCGGGCGCGACGGCGAGCGAGGGCCCGTCGGTGGCCTTGGAGTCCCGTATGTGGACGGCTTCACAGCAGGCGGCCACCTCTACGCAGTCGCCGCCGCTGTCGCTGCTGTACGAGGATTTGCGCCAAGGGAGGGCGACTTCTACGCAGTTACCGCCACCACTGTAGCTGTACGAGGACTTGCGCCACGTGAAGGTCGTCTCTAGGCAGTCCCCGCCGCTGGAGCTGCTGTAGCTGGACTTGAACCACCGGAGGTTGTTGCTCATCTCTGCTCTCCCGCCAACTCCTCGATGAGGCCCAGTGATGCGCGAGGATCCAGGGCCTGTGCTTGGATCTTCGCATAGCGCTGAGCGTACGTACTCACCTTTGTAGCATCGGAAAGCAGCAGACTTTCGTCCTGCGGCTCCAGGTAGGCCAAGCGGTCGTACGCCGGGGTTTCGAGGAGGTTGATGTTGCCCCGAGCGCCGGGGTGTTCGCCGCCCAATCCGCAGTCCATCGGCAGCACTTGAAGCGTCACGTTCCTCCGGCGCGCGCACTCCGCCAGGTGCAGCAACTGCCCCCGCATGACCTCCGCGCTGCCGATCACCCGTCGCAGTACGGACTCCTCCAGCACCACCTCGATCAGCGCGACGGGCTCGCGGTCGAAGAGGGCCTTGCGTGCCATCCGCACCTCGACCAGTTCCTCGACCCGCTGCTCGGAGAGCGGAGGGTAGCCGCCGCCGATCAGGGCGCGGGCGTACTCCTCCGTCTGGAAGAGGCCGTGGACGACCAGGGTGGCGTACAACCGCAGCACTACCGCCTTTTCCTCCAGGGGCGCGTAGTCCTGGAACTGCACCGGATACTTCTCCAACCGGACGAACGGGCGGGCCTCCTCGAAGATGCCCATGTCCTCCCCGAGAACCTTCTCCAGCGCGACGAGCATGTCGTCGGACGCGGGCTGGGCCAGCGTTTCCATCGCGCTCACCGCCCCGGCGGAGAAGCCGAGAAGCTTTCCCAATTTCTCTTGCGACCACCCTTTTCGCAGCCGCAATCGGCGGGCGAGTTTGGCGACCATCTGGGCGGTCGGACCCGCCGTCTCCTTGTTTTCTGATCGTGCCATGTGCGATCACGCTCCGACTCAACCGGTCTCAACCGGTCACGACTCAGCCTCGGTGAATTCGACCCGGTACAAGGGGAGTTGAGGCTGGTCAACGCCTCCCCGACCATCCCCGTATGGCCATGGAAAACGCTAGCGGGACGGACCGAGACTGTCCCCGTGAACGCGCAAATCGACGAAGCGAACCCTGACTGGATTCCACTCTCCGGGGTCCATCTCAGAAAAGCGGGCGTGCAATTCGACGCCGTACGGATCAATGGGCCCATCGGGCGGTGCGTGGCAGACGCCATGGAGGAGCTGACCGGGGGCGACCCGGGGCCGATCGTGGCGGACGAACGCGGGTGGCGGCCGGTGTACTTCCTGGTGCCGCCGCGCAGTACGTCGCACCGGGCGTGGCCGGTCGTGGCGACGACGTTCAACTCATATGGCGGCGCCGTGAGTTACGTACCCGTGCCGGCGTTGAGGGGGCGTACGTGGCCGCTGTCGTGGCGGTGCCCGCCGTCGGGGCCGGACCGGTTCGTGCACACGCCGCTCCTGAACTCGGTGGTGCACCGGCTGGAGTGAGCGGGCAGGGACCGTCCCCGTCCTGGTCAGGGGCGCGGGTGCCGGCCCCTGACCGGTCCGCCGAGCCGAACCTGACGGCGCGGGCGCTCCAGCGATCAGGTGAATCACCGTGGAGACCGTGGCGCGCGGACCGTCCGCCCTGCACACTCTCCGTGATCGAGCCCGCACGGATTGCCACCACTGAAGGAGTGGGATGCGTCTACGTCCGCTTGCCCTGAGCGTCACCCTTGCCGCCGGTATCGCCGCCAGTCTGCTGGCGAGCCCGGCCACCTCCGCCACTCCGGCGGTGGCCCGGCACGCGACCGTTAACGCGGCCGCGTCGGCGGTGAAGGCGCGCCAGCGCGCCGACGAGCCTTTGAAGTGGACCGCGCTCGGCGACTCCTACAGTGCCGGCGCCGTCATCCCCGCGTGGGACTCCTCCGACGGCTGCGCCCGGTCCAACCACAACTGGGAACGCCAGCTGACCCGGCGGCTGAACGACGAGAGTGCGAGCGGGGTCCAGCTCGCCGACGTCACGTGCGGCGCCGCCGAGATCGACAAGGGCATCCTGAGTCCGCAGACCAGCGACATGCTCCTGGGTCCGCCGTTCAACCGTGACCCCGGCGCATGGCCGGACAGGCCCGCGCAGATCGACGCGCTCAACGGCGACGAGGACATCGTCACCGTCGGCATCGGCGGCAACACGCTGGGGTTCGGCAACATCCTGACCAAGTGCCTGGAGCTCGGGGTGGAGCAGGGAGATCCGCCGAGTCTGGGCCCGGGCTGTAGTGGCTACTACGAGAACGGTGAGGGCCGGCAGTGGCTGGCGGACAAGTTCGCCACGCTGACCCGCCAGTACAGCGCGATGATGGGGCAGATCCACGAGCGCGCCCCGCACGCGAAGGTGTTCGTGCTCGGCTACCCCACGGTCATCTCCCGGCCGTTCAACCAACTCACGTGTTACTGGGGCAACTTCAAGCGGCTTGGCACCCTCCGCCTCGGTGTGGACGGCGACTTCGTCATGGGTCTGGAGGAGCGGCTCAACGACGTGATCGAGGGGCAGGCGCAGGACAACCCCGAGTGGGCCACCTACGTCGACACCTACCGGTCCAGCCAGGGCCATGGTGTGTGCGCCACGGGCACCGACCAGTGGATGTACGGGGTGTTCGACGACCTGGTGATCCCGCAGGGTGAGACCAAGCCGGCCGACCCGGCCGAGTACCAGTGCCCCCAGCGCGACGAGCTCCCGGCAGACGTACCCAAGGGCGAGGCGTGCACCTTCGTCCACCCCAACGTGCGGGGCGCCAGGAACCAGGCCGACCAGGCGTACGCGGCCTTCAGGGAGGCGGGCCTGGCGACGTAGCACCGCTCCATCGCACGACGCTGAACAGCGAGAACACCGCGTGAATGCCCCTGGACCGAGCCCGGTCCGGGGGCATTGGCATGGCCGCGCCCGCACGCGGTCGCCACCCGGCCCGGACCGCGCAGGATGGCCGGTGCGGCCCCCGCCCCCCGACCTCGCGGCGCGCGCCCCACTATTCTCGGCCCGGTCAGCAATCCCGAAGAGAGGCGCGGCAGACGTGGGCACGGGCAGTACGCAGCGTCTCGAACCGGGCGACCCCGAGCGAATAGGGACGTACCGCCTCCTGGGCCGGCTCGGGGCGGGTGGCATGGGCCAGGTCTACCTCGCCCGTTCCGACGGTGGCCGCACGGTGGCCGTGAAGCTGGTCCGGCCCGACCTCGCCGCGCAGGAGGAGTTCCGGGGCCGCTTCCGCCAGGAGGTACGGGCCGCCCGCCGCGTCGGGGGCCTGTGGACGGCCCCCGTCCTGGACGCCGACACCGAGGCCGCCGCACCGTGGATCGCGACCGGCTATGTCGCGGGGCCCTCCCTCCAGTCCGTGGTGAAGGGCCCGCACGGCCCGCTGCCCGAGCACTCCGTACACGTCCTGGCCCGTGGCCTCGCCCTCGCCCTGAAGGACATCCACGGGGCGGGGATCGTGCACCGGGACCTGAAGCCGTCCAATGTCCTGGTCACCATCGACGGCCCGCGCGTCATCGACTTCGGTATCGCCCGCGCCCTGGAGACCGGCACGGACGGGGGTCTCACGCGGACGGGGGCGCTCGTCGGGTCGCCCGGGTTCATGGCCCCCGAGCAGGTGCGTGGCGACCGGATCACCCCGGCGTGCGACGTGTTCTGCCTGGGCTCGGTGCTGGCGTACGCGGCGAGCGGGCGGCTGCCGTTCGGGGAGGCGTCGAGCGGGGCGCACGCGCTGATGTTCCGCATCGCGCAGGAGCCGCCGACGCTGGACGACGTGCCCGCGTCCCTCCAGGACCTGATACGCGACTGCCTGCGCAAGGACCCGGCCGCGCGTCCGGGCCTGGACCACATCCTGGCCCGGGTCTCGGCCCACCACCCCGACCCGTGGCTGCCCGCGCCGCTGGTGGCCCAACTGGGCAGCCACGCGGCGCGGTTGCTGAACGTGGAGGCTCCTGGGGGCGCGGGCGGGGACACGGTCGGGGGCGCGGCTGGGGGTGTCGCCGGGGACGCGGCCGTCACCGAAACGACCCCGCCCGCGCCGCGGGTGACCGGCGCTACGCCCGTGCCCCACGCCCCGGTGGATCCCGACCCGTACGACTACCCGCCCTCGCTCTCCACCGCGTACACCGAGACGGCCCCGCCGCCCCGCAGCACCAAGTCCACCGTGGCCCTGATCGCCGTGGCCCTGGTGGTGGCGGTCGGCGCGGGTGGCTCGGTGTACGCGTTCATGCGGGGCGACTCCCCGGGGAAGGGCCCCCGTACGTCAACGTCCGCCAACCCGCCCTCAGGGCAGGGGAGTTCAGGCCCGCCCGCGACCGACGCACCGTCCGGTGGCGTACCGGAGCAGTACCTGGGCAGCTGGTCGGCCACCCTCCCCACCGGGCACGGTGACGACCCCCGCCATCTGGTCATCCGCCAGGGCGGCCCCGGCGACACGGTCCTCACCCTCACCGCCGACGGCAGCGGCTACCACTGCGTCTTCCAGGCCCGCCTGACCACGGCCCCGGCCGTCGGCGCCCCCCTCGCACTGGGCCCCTCCGAGGTGGGCCCGGGCTCGACGGGTGCGTGCCTGCCGGGTAAGCCGAGCACCATCAGCCTTCTGCCGGACGGCCGCCTGCACCGCCTGACGACGGAGACGGGGGACTACCTGGACTACACGAAGACGAGCGGGGGCTGAACGAGCCCCCGCCCAGGGCGACGTGCATGGCCTACCGGCGCCGGTATACGGCGACGCGTCGACCATGGACGCTCGTGTCCGACACACGGTAGGCGCGGTTGGTAACTGAGAACCTGCTCAAAGAGCGAGGAAGCGCCGGCCGGGGGCCGCATGGCGGAACGGGGCGCGTCGGGGGCCCGTACCGCACTGGCATCGGGTGACGTCCTCAGCGGCCGGTGTTCTGTGCACCGCCCGTGTGGGAACCGGACGTCACGGCCGTGACGACGATCCGGGTGGCGACGCCGATCAGGATGAGATTGCCGGTCACCTGCGCCATCGTGACGATCCGGGCGGCCTCGCTCTGGGCGGTGATGTCGCCGTATCCCACGGTGCTGAAGGTGACGAGCGAGAAGTACAGGGCGTCGGTCCTGGTGAGTGGTTCGCTGAAGCTGCCGGGACTCGCTCGCTCCAGCAGGTAGTAGGCGGACGCGAAGAGCAGCAGGAACAGCTGGATGGTGGTGGCGAGCGCCTGGACCCCCCGAAGCTGCGGGGTGGGCGAGCGAATGACGCAACGGATCTGCCACACGAAAAGCGCCACCAGCGCGGCGAGTCCGACGACGAGGGTCACCACCACCCTCTCTGAGGGCTTCTGTTCCATGGGAAGCAGGAAATAGCCGGTCAGGATTCCCGTCGCGGTGAGCAGGAGCCGGGCGACGGCGGACAGCACTGTCGCGCGTCCCACGACGGGTTGACGCGGGCCCTCGGTCGTCGGGCGGGGGCCGCTCTCACCCATCGGCGTTGCCGACTGCCGCGCGGCGGGTGGTGGTCCGCACAGGGGTCACCTCGGTTTCCCCGTACTGCGCGAGGGGATTGCTGGGGATCTTCGCGACCGAAAGGCGATGCTTACGGATGTGGCGGGCAGCCGGCGAGGTGCTGACCACGATGTGCCTCCGGTAGTTCGAGCGGGCATTGAAGGGTGGCGGCTGGGTCCCTCCACAGCAGGGGATGAACTACGTATATCGGATACCCGTCGCACTTGCCGGGCTCCGTCTCGCATTGCGGCCTGTCCGCCTGCCACGAACGACCGTCCGTCCACTTTCACGCCCGCGTCGGCATCGCCCTGATCCGCCACCGAAGACTCACCGAATGGGATGACCTTCGGGGTCGGGTGCGGGTCGTGCGTGGCCGCCGGCGCAGTTCCCCGTGCCCCTGGCCGGGTCGGTCCCGGCTGGGGCCGGATGGGTGGGCCCGGCTGGGACGACATCTTGCCGAGGTGGGGTGGGCAGGGTGGACAGGATGGCCATGGCTGGGGCGGGGGCGGGGTATTTACGCTGGGCCCATGACCCCTCAGCGCACTCCCGACCCGCAGACCGGCGCCGCAGTCAAGGCCGCCGACCGCGCGCACGTGTTCCACTCCTGGTCCGCCCAGGGCCTGATCGACCCGCTCGCCGTGGCCGGCGCGGAGGGATCGTACTTCTGGGACTACGACGGCAACCGCTACCTCGACTTCACCAGCGGGCTCGTGTTCACGAACATCGGCTACCAGCACCCGAAGGTCGTCGCCGCGATCCAGGAGCAGGCCGCGACGATGACGACCTTCGCGCCCGCCTTCGCGGTGGAGGCGCGCTCGGAGGCGGCCCGGCTGATCGCCTCGCACACCCCGGGCGACCTCGACAAGATCTTCTTCACCAACGGCGGCGCCGAGGCCGTCGAGAACGCCGTCCGCATGGCCCGGCTGCACACCGGCCGCCACAAGGTGCTGAGCGCGTACCGCTCGTACCACGGAGGCACGAACACCGCGATCAACCTGACGGGGGACCCGCGCCGGTGGGCGTCCGACAGCGGGTCGGCCGGGGTCACGCGGTTCTGGGCGCCGTTCCTGTACCGCTCGCCCTTCCACGCCACCACCGAGGCGGAGGAGTGCGCCCGGGCCCTGCGCCACCTGGAGGACACCCTCGTCTTCGAGGGCGCCGCCACCGTCGCCGCGATCATCCTGGAGTCCGTGCCGGGCACGGCCGGGATCATGACGCCCCCGGCCGGCTACCTGCCGGGCGTGCGCGCGCTCTGCGACAAGTACGGCATCGTGCTCATCCTGGACGAGGTCATGGCCGGGTTCGGCCGGACCGGCACGTGGTTCGCGTGCGAGCACTACGACGTGGTGCCGGACCTCATGACCTTCGCCAAGGGCGTCAACTCCGGATACGTGCCGCTCGGCGGCGTCGCCATCAGCGCGAAGATCGCCGAGACCTTCGAGCACCGCCCCTTCCCCGGCGGCCTCACCTACTCCGGACACCCGCTGGCCTGCGCCGCCGCCGTCGCCACCATCAACGTGATGGAGGAGGAGGGCATCGTCGAGCAGGCCGCCCACATCGGCCGCGCCGTCCTGGAGCCGGGCCTGCGCGAGATCGCCGAGCGGCACCCCTCGGTCGGCGAGGTGCGCGGCACCGGCGTGTTCTGGGCGCTCGAACTCGTCAAGAACAAGGAGACCCGCGAGCCGCTGGTGCCGTACAACGCGAGCGGCGCGGACAACGCGCCGATGGTCGCGTTCGGCGCCGCCTGCAAGAAGAACGGCCTGTGGCCCTTCATCAACATGAACCGCACGCATGTCGTCCCGCCGTGCAACATCTCCGAGGCCGAGGCCAAGGAAGGCCTCGCCGTCCTGGACGAGGCCCTGACGGTGGCCGACGAACACACTGTGTGACGCGCCGGCGCACTGGCGCACCGACGCACCGGCGCGCGCATCACGCGACGAAACCCCCACTCCTTTGTTCGGTTTCCGGCGCACCCCATAGGGTGTGCCGGAGCCGGAGAAGGGGAGCGAGCCATGCCCGCGAGCGGAGCGGTCACCCGCAGCACCCTTCGACAACAGATCGCGGACGCGCTGCGTGACGAAGTGCTCGCGGGGCGTATGCGGCCCGGCGAGGAGTTCACGGTCAAGCAGATCGCCGAGCAGTACGGCGTCTCCGCCACCCCTGTGCGCGAAGCACTCGTCGATCTGTGCGCGCAGGGCCTGCTCGACTCCGACCAGCACCGGGGCTTTCGCGTGCGGGTCTTCTCGGTCGAGGACTACAAGGGCATCGTGGAGGCGCGGGCCCTGGTGGTCGACGGGATATTCCGGCGGGCCGCGCTCCCCGGCTGCCCGCAGGCGCACGGCCCGGCCCTGGTGTCGGTGCGCCGGCGCGGCGAGGAGGCGGCGCGGGCGGCGCGCGGCGGCGACCTGAACATCCTGGTCGGCTACGACCTGCGGTTCTGGCGCGAGCTGTGCGCGCTGGCCGGCAACGCCTACATCTCCGACTTCCTGCACCGCCTGCGCATGCAGAGCTGGGTCTTCGCGGTGCCCCACCTGCGCGGCGCCGACGACATCAGCGCGTGCCTGTGGACCGGCCACGACGAGGTCGTCTCGGCGCTCGGCGTGGGCGACTTCGAGGCGGCGCGGGTCCTGATCGCCGCCTACAACGACGACTCCCTGACATGGGCGGAGCGGTTGCCCCGGTGACGATGACCACCCCGGCCGGACCGGTCGAACTGAGCGTTGTCGTCCCCGCGTACAACGAGGAACACCGCCTCGCGCCGACCCTCGACGCGATCCGCGCCCACCTCGGCGACAGCTGCGCCTGGGAACTGATCGTCGTCGACGACGGATCGGACGACGAGACCGTACGGGTCGCGAAGGAAGCCGCCGCGCGCGACGCGCGCATCCAGGTCGTCGTCAGCGACGTCAACCGGGGCAAGGGCCACGCCCTGCGCCTTGGGGTACTCGCCTCCTACGGCCGCCGCGTCCTGATCACGGACGCCGATCTGGCCACCCCCATCGAGGAGTTGGACCGGCTCGACAAGGCGATGACCGAGGGCGAAACGGCCGCCGCGATCGGTTCGCGCGCCCACCCCGACGCCCGCATCGAGGTCCACCAGAGCCGTCTGCGCGAGTACCTGGGACGCATGGGCAACCGGCTCATACGGGCCGTCGCCGTGCCCGGCGTCCACGACACCCAGTGCGGCTTCAAGCTGTTCGACGGCGAGAAGGCGCGTGCCGCGTTCGCCGACGCCCGCCTCGACGGCTGGGGCATCGACGTGGAGATACTTCAGTTCTTCCGCCGCCGGGGCTGGGCGGTCGCCGAGGTGCCGGTGCGCTGGTCGCACCAGGAGGGGTCCAAGGTGGGCGCGGCCGACTACGGCAAGGTGCTGTGGGAGCTGGCCCGCCTCAAGGCGCGTGCGGTGCGCCGCGTCGACCTCGTGCTCGGCGCCCTGTTCCTGCTGGCGTCCGTCCTGCTCTACAAGAACCTCTGGCACGGCCTCGGGCGCAGCTACCTCACCGACTCGGGGCAGGACCAGAACCAGTGGGAGTGGTTCTTCGCGGTCACCGCGGACAACGTGGCCCATCTGCGCGACCCCCTGTTCACCACCGTCCAGAACTTCCCCGACGGCGTGAACCTGATGGGCAACACCCCGATGCTGGGCCTTTCGGTGCCGCTGGCGCCGGTCACGCTCGCGTTCGGGCCGAGCCTGACGTGGGCGCTCGTCCTCACCCTGGGGATCGCGGCGACCGCGTACGCCTGGTACTGGCTCTTCGCCCGCCGGGTGACCGAGAACCGCTGGGCGGCCGGGCTCGGCGGGGCGCTCGCCGCGTTCGCGCCGCCGATGATCTCGCACGGCAACGCCCACCCGAACTTCTGCGTCCTGTTCATGCTCCCGCTGATCATCGACCGCGCGCTGCGGCTGTGCGAGGGCCGCGACGTGCGGCGCGACGGCATCGTCCTCGGCGTGTTCACCGTGTACCAGATCTTCCTCGGCGAGGAGGCGCTGCTGCTCGCCACCCTCGGCATGGCCCTGTTCGCCCTGTCGTACGCGCTGGCCCGCCGCGATGTGGCGCGCGCGGCGATCCGGCCGCTGGCCACGGGAGCGGCGTACGCGCTCGGGATCTGCCTGGTCCTCGTCGCCTACCCCCTGTACTGGCAGTTCGCCGGGGCGCAGAGCTACCACAGCGTGCTGCACGGCGACAGCGCGGGCAACTCACCGCTCGCGCTCGTCGAGTTCGCGGGCCGCTCGCTGTTGGGTGACGACGCGACCGCCGACAAACTGGCCCTCAACCGCACCGAGCAGAACGCCTTCTACGGTTGGCCGCTCCTGGCGCTCGCCTTCGCGCTCGTCGTACGCCTGTGGCGCCGGCCCCTGGTGAAGGCGCTGGCGTTCACGGGCGTGGCGGCCGCGGTGCTCTCGCTCGGCCAGAAGATCCGTATTCCGTACACGGACGTCGTCCTGCCCGGACCCTGGAAGCTGCTCGCCCACAAGCCGCTCTTCGAGTCGGTGATCGAGGGCCGGGTCGGGATGATCTGCGCGCCGGTGCTCGGCGCGCTGGTCGCGCTCGGCGCGGACCGCCTCGCGCACAGCGGGGTGCGGCTGAACCGGGCGGCCGGGTTCACCGCGATCGCCCTCGCGCTGCTGCCGATCGTGCCGACGCCGTTCCCGACCAACGCGCGCCCTGAGGTGCCCGAGTTCATCGCGTCGGGGATGTGGAAGAAGTACGTCGGGCCGGGGGAGTCCCTGGTCCCGGTGCCGCTGCCCGACCCCGGCTCGGCACAGGCGCTGCACTGGCAGACGGAGACCGGCCTCGCCTTCCCGGTGCCCGGCGGCTACTTCAACGGGCCCTGGGGGCCGGACCGGATCGGCATCTACGGAGCCTCGCCGCGCTGGACGTCCAACCTGTTCGGCGACGTACGCTCCGGCAAGCCGGTCCCCGACATCGGCACCGACTGGCAGAACCAGGCGCGGGCGGACCTGGCGTACTGGCGGGCCGGCGTGCTCGTTCTTGAGCCGCAGCCACGGGCGCCCGAACTGTACGAGACGGTGGCGCGGCTGCTCGGCCGTCCCGGCACGAAGGTCGGCGGCGTGTGGATCTGGGACGTGTCCTCGGTGCGCTGACGCGCTCAACCGGGCGTAAGGGCCCGGCTGGTGGGTAAACCCTTGCGACCGGGGCGCGCGGGGGGATCCGGTCACCTCGCGCCGGGAGTCGCCGGGCACTCTTCGCGCCGTGTGCCCTGCGCACTACGCTGTTGCGACCATCGCGCGAAACGAGTTGAGAGCGAGCCCGTCTTGGCCTGTGACCTGTGGCTGGTCCCCCTCGTCGACGTGCTGTGCCACAGCCCCGACAACCCCTTCGCGCAAGAGATCGCCTCCTACGACAAGGCGCTCGGCGACGCCGGGCTCCCGCCCGTGCCGGTGTTCTCCTACATGCCGGGCCTGTCCGGCGACGTGGCTCCGGTGGCGGGATTCGACTACGACGCGCTGCACTTCTTGCGCCGGGCCTACCTGCTCCAGCTGTGCGGGCTCGCGGTGACGCCGGTCGACGAACTCGGCGGCGACTACGAGCAGCTGCTCGAGATGTTCGAGGCGACCGCGCAGCAGTCGCATCTGGTGTGGCACTACGACCACGCGGGGGCGTACGTCCCGGTCGACTTCACGGTGCCGCTGTCCAACGAGGAGCTGCTGGCGGGCGGTGGTCCGCTCGGGTCCGCGCAGGGGCTGCTGCGGGAGCTCCAGTTCGTGGCGCCGGCCATCGGGATAGATCCGGCCAACCCGCCGTCCGCGCCCGCGCCGCCGGCCGGGCCGACCTCCCTTGAGGAGCCGGCCGGGCCCATCCCGTACGACGCGAGTCCCTTCGCACGGGAGCGGCACGTGTGGCTCGGGCTGCACGCGGCGGCGACGCGGAGCCTGGCGCAGGGCTCGATGATCATCTTCAGCTGACGCGTGCCGCCCCGGTTCGCGCCCGCGCCCGCGCCCGCGCGCGTGGGTCAGCGAGGGCTCTCCGGGGGCCGCTGGCGCGGCATGTTGGGACGGGGGGAGGGGGGTAGCGGGAAGCGGCCGGGTCCGGGCGGGCCGTCCGTGCGCGGGGGCGGCGCGCTCAGGGTCTGGGTGACCAGCGGGGCCGGGCCGGACCGGAACTCCACCATCCAGTCCGCCGTCTCGGAACGGATCAGCTCCGTCACGTCCTCGGTGAACCGGCGCAGCACCGACAGACAGCGCTCCGCCGCCTCGCTCGCCGTCCCGTCGGTGGGCCCGAGCACCTCGCGCACGCTCTCCGACGCCCAGTCGAACTGGAGCGTCTGGAGCCTGCGCTGCACGGCCTGCGCGGTGGCGACGTCGCGCATCCAGCCCGAGGTGAGCCCGAAGTAGCGGTCGCACGCCAGGCAGGCCGCGCCGAGCAGCAGGGAAAGACCGCCCCAGCCGGCCGCGCCCGCCAGGGCGTGCGTCAGATCGAGCAGCGCCAGGACGGCCCCCGCGACCGCGCCGGCCGCCGTCCCGCAGCGCAGCACGCGCGCGCCCCGGCGCTTGCGCAGCCGGTCGGCGAGGTACCAGTCCGCCGTGCGCAGGGCGCCCGCCTCGACCCACTGGTACAGCTCGAAGAGCCGTTCGGCGGGCTCGCCCCAGTCGCCGAGCGGGAACGGCCGCCCGGTCAGATCGGCCCCCTGGCCAGACCCGCCCTCGTCCCGCCGGGCCCGGCCCGGGGGCCCCTCGGGCTGCATGTCAGGCTGGCTCACCCGGCCGCTCCCTCCGCACTGCTGGCTGTGACCCCCGGTGACACCGTGTGGCGCCCGGGCACCTGGACGCGTGGCGGGCCGGTCACTGGTTGTGGCCCTGGCCGTGGTCAGTGGCGTGGCTGCCCGGTGGATACGCGCGGTGCGTGGGTGTTCACGGACGCCCGGTGAGGCGTCCGACCGACATTCCTACCGCCGAATGGAGGGCCCCGGACGGCGATATCCCGGCATTTCGGCCCGGAAGCGGCCGTTGATCAGGTATAGGAGCACCCACCGCATCACTCGAAAGAGTCGCGCGGCAGGGCGCCTTTCGACCACGTAGGCTCGGAGTGCCGGCCTGGGCAGCGGGATGACCGCTGTCCCGCCGCACCCGCCGTGCCGGACGGACGTGTCCGGCCCGGCAGCCGAACCGTCTAGCGAAACCCGGAGTGCACCGTGATCCCTGGTGGTGGCCAGCCCAACATGCAGCAGCTTCTTCAGCAGGCCCAGAAGATGCAGCAGGATCTCGCCCTTGCCCAGGAGGAGCTTGCGGCGACCGAGGTCGAAGGCCAGGCCGGCGGCGGCCTCGTCAAGGCGACCGTGACCGGCTCGGGCGAGCTGCGCGCCCTCGCCATCGACCCGAAGGCGGTCGACCCGGACGACACCGAAACCCTCGCGGACCTCGTCGTCGCGGCCGTGCAGGCCGCCAACGAGAACGCGCAGCAGCTCCAGCAGCAGAAGCTGGGCCCGCTGACCCAGGGCCTCGGCGGTATGCCGGGTCTGCCCTTCTAGGACCGTCCGCCCGGACCGTCCCGGCCGCGCGTGCCCCGGTCGCGCGGAGCCCGCTGTGCGCCTGCCCTACTGAGGCGGACGCACAGCTACTACCGTAGGCATCAGAGCAACCCACGAGAGGCGTTCCGTTGTACGAAGGCGTGGTTCAGGACCTCATCGACGAGCTGGGCAGGCTGCCCGGCGTCGGTCCCAAGAGCGCGCAGCGGATCGCCTTCCACATCCTCCAGGCGGAGCCGGCCGACGTGCGCAGGCTCGCGCACGCCCTGCTCGAAGTGAAGGACAAGGTCCGCTTCTGCGCGGTGTGCGGCAACGTGGCGCAGGAGGAGCGGTGCAACATCTGCCGCGACCAGCGGCGCGACCTCACCGTCATCTGTGTCGTGGAGGAGCCCAAGGACGTGGTGGCGATCGAGCGGACACGCGAGTTCCGCGGGCGCTACCACGTGCTCGGCGGCGCCATCAGCCCGATCGAGGGCGTCGGCCCGGACGACCTGCGCATCCGCGAACTGCTGGCTCGTCTCGCGGACGGCACGGTCACCGAGCTGATCCTGGCCACCGACCCGAACCTGGAGGGCGAGGCGACGGCGACGTACCTCGCCCGCATGATCAAGCCCATGGGCCTCAAGGTCACCCGCCTCGCCAGCGGCCTGCCGGTCGGCGGCGACCTCGAATACGCCGACGAGGTCACCCTGGGCCGGGCCTTCGAAGGAAGGCGGCTGCTCGATGTTTGACGCCCAGGCGGACGACGCTCAGGCGGACAACGCCCAGGAGGACAACGCCCACGCGGGCCACGAGGAAGGTCAACTCGATGTCTGACGCAACGCTGCACGCGACCACGCAGGACCCGGACTCCTTCGCGGTCCAGATCGCCGACCAGGTCGAGTCCTTCATCGTCGCGGTCACCGAGGTGGCCAAGGGCGACGAACCCGACAGCGCGGTGCCGTTCCTGCTCCTTGAGTTCTCCCAGCTCCTGCTGGCCGGCGGCCGGCTCGGGGCACACGAGGACATCGTCCCCGACGAGCGCTACGAGCCCGACCTCGGCCCGGAGGCGGACGCCGACGAGCTGCGCGAGCGCTTCGCCCGGCTCCTGGAGCCGATCGACGTGTACTCCGAGGTCTTCGACCCCTACGAGCCGCGCAAGGCGCCGGTGCCGTGCCGGATCTCCGACGACCTCGCCGACGTCGTCACCGACCTGCGCCACGGCCTGGCCCACTACCGCGCGGGCCGCACCTCCGAGGCCCTGTGGTGGTGGCAGTTCTCCTACTTCTCCAACTGGGGCTCGACGGCCTCCGCCGCCCTGCGCGCCCTCCAGTCGCTCGTCGCCCACGTCCGCCTCAACCAGCCGCTGGCGGAGCTGGACGGCTTGGACACGGACGAGGAGCTGACGGAGGACGCCCTGGAGGAGGCGGCGGGCCGCGTCATGGCCGAGGAGCTTGCGGGCCCGCTGGGCCTCGGCGAGGTCGAGTAGCCCCCGTTATCAGGGCGTACGCCTCGGGCCCGTTCAGGCCGGCTCCCATACGGGGGAGTCGGCCCGGCTCCGGGTGGACCAGTTCAGCGGGACGGCCGGCGTCTGGGTCGGGGTCAGGCCCGTCGTCGCCTTGAAGACGTGGTTGTAGTGGGCCTGGTCGTGGAAGCCGCAGCGCTCGGCGACCAGGCACGGCGGCAGCCCGCTGTCCCGCAGCCGCAGCGCCGCCCTGAATCGCAGGATGCGGGCGATCGCCCCGGGGGAGCGCCCCACCTGCTCGCGAAAGCGCCGCTCCAGATGGCGCACGCTGCAATGCGTGGCGGCCGCGAGGTCCCGCACGGTGACCCTCCCCCGCCGCAGCTCCAGCTCCCGCCACGCCCAGTCGACCTCCGCGGCCGTGCGCGGGCCTTCGCCGCCGAGCAGGCGGCCGAGCTGTTCGTCCAGGATCCGGCACTGCTCAGGCCAGCCGGGCGCCGCCTCCAGCCGTTCCGGAAGGTGGCGCAGGGCGTGCGGCAGGAGCTGGACGGGGTCCAGATGCGGTACGTCCCATTCGTGCATCGCCACCCCGAACAGGCGGTGGGCGCCCATCGGCGTCATCCGCACCGCGACGCCCCGCACCCCGCCCTGGTGGTGCCCCAGGAGGGCGGTGGTGAACGGGAGATCGGCCCGCGAGCGGCAGCTCACCGTACGGACGGGCTCGACCAGGCCCACGATGTGCACGGGTGCGTCGAACCCGAAGACGACGGTGCTCGCCGGGTCGGGGAAGAGCAGTCTGCGCTGGGGGCTGCGCGGGGGGTAGTGGTAGCCGAAGTAGCCGAGGACGTGCGGCCGCAGGCGTGCGCCGGGCGGTCTGAAGCGGAGTGGTGGTGCGCCCATGGGGGGACCCCTTCGCGAACCTTCCTGTGGTTGTCCGGACGCGGAGATGGTCCTCGCGTCACCGCCGTCCCGCAACGGACTCGCGCGCCATTTACGGCAGTTGGTGAAGTGAGCAGGCCTTGTACGGCAAAGGACCCGTTAGCTCCGGTTCGTGTCGCCTCCGTACAAAGACGGGGGGTGCCCGGCCGGGGCAGGGTGGGTGACCGCCGCACCGGAACGGCTCACGGCAGCGGCCTCGTGCGTCCGACCTCCCGACTGGAGACGACCATGAACCTCGCTCGACACATCCCCTACCGCGCGGCCCGGATCGCCGGAGCGCTCGGCGCCGCCGCGGCCCTTGCCCTCATGGGCACCGGCGCCGCGTCGGCCGCCACGCCCGTTCCGGCCCCGCCGGCCCACTCCGCCAAGATCCTTCCCGGCACCCAGGCCGCCCGCGCCCTCGACTCCGGCGCGCTGCGCAACCTCAACACCGGCCGCTGTGTGGACGACAGCGGCGCCTACGGCCTGCGCGCCTTCGGCTGTAACGGCATGAACTACCAGTACTGGGGCCTGTACGGCCAGTCCAACGGCAACTGGGTCCTGAAGAACGGCAACACCGGCCGCTGCATCGACGACAGCGGCGCCTACGGACTGCGCTCCTTCGGCTGCAACGGAATGAACTACCAGCGCTGGGCGCTCTACTACAACAGCAACGGCACGCTGACCTTCCAGAACGAGAACACCGGCCGGTGCATGGACGACAGCGGCGCCTACGGCTTGCGCTCCTTCAGCTGCAACGGGCTCAATTACCAGCAGTTCGTGGGCCAGTAATCCGCACGGGCGACAGCGCCACCGAGGGGCCCGGGGCAGCGTCCCCGGGTCCCTTCCGCGCGAGGGCTACGATCGGGTCGCCGAGCCCGACAGCGCGGGACGCGCCCCCTGTGAGCCCGGACACATGCCGCGTATCCGGCGGGGCCCCGGGCAGGCAGTCCGTGCGAGCGGTGCCGGTGGCCGCCCGGTGTCATGCAGTGAGCGGGACATCTCACGAAGTGATACGGGGCCGGCGAATCCGGCCCGCTCGTTAAACTGAGCCGACCGCAGTAATGGAATGAGCTAGGAGCGCACGTGGGCCTTGTCGTGCAGAAGTACGGAGGCTCCTCCGTTGCCGATGCCGAAGGCATCAAGCGCGTCGCCAAGCGGATCGTGGAAGCCAAGAAGAACGGCCACCAGGTGGTCGTCGTGGTTTCCGCGATGGGCGACACGACGGATGAGTTGATCGAGCTCGCGGAGCAGGTGTCTCCGATGCCCGCCGGGCGGGAGTTCGACATGCTGCTGACCGCCGGAGAGCGGATCTCCATGGCGCTGCTTGCCATGGCGATCAAAAGCATGGGCCACAAGGCCCAGTCCTTCACGGGCAGCCAGGCCGGTGTCATCACCGACTCGGTCCACAACAAGGCGCGGATCATCGACGTCACCCCCGGCCGCATCAGGACCTCGATCGACGAGGGCAACATCGCCATCGTCGCCGGGTTCCAGGGTGTCAGCCAGGAGGGCAAGAACATCACCACGCTCGGGCGCGGTGGCTCGGACACCACGGCCGTCGCGCTGGCCGCGGCCCTGGACGCCGAGGCGTGTGAGATCTACACGGACGTCGACGGCGTCTTCACGGCCGACCCCCGCGTCGTGAAGAAGGCGAAGAAGATCGATTGGATCTCCTTCGAGGACATGCTGGAGCTGGCCGCGTCCGGCTCCAAGGTGCTCCTGCACCGGTGCGTCGAGTACGCCCGGCGCTACAACATCCCGATCCATGTGCGGTCGTCCTTCAGCGGACTCCAGGGCACCTGGGTCAGCAACGAACCACGTACCAAGGCGGAGGGTCAGCAGGTGGAGCACGCCATCATCTCCGGAGTCGCCCACGACGTCTCCGAGGCGAAGGTCACGGTTGTCGGGGTGCCCGACAAGCCCGGTGAGGCCGCGGCGATCTTCCGCGCCATCGCCAACGCCGAGATCAACATCGACATGGTGGTGCAGAACGTCTCCGCCGCGTCGACGGGGCTGACCGACATCTCGTTCACGCTGCCCAAGGCGGAGGGCCGCAAGGCCATCGACGCCCTGGAGCGGATGAAGCCCACCATCGGCTTCGAGTCGCTGCGCTACGACGACCAGATCGCCAAGATCTCGCTGGTCGGCGCCGGCATGAAGACCAACCCGGGTGTCACGGCCGGCTTCTTCGAGGCGCTGTCCGACGCGGGCGTCAACATCGAGCTCATCTCGACCTCCGAGATCCGTATCTCGGTCGTCACCCGCGCCGACGACGTCAACGAGGCCGTGCGCGCGGTGCACTCCGCCTTCGGTCTCGACTCCGACAGCGACGAGGCCGTCGTCTACGGGGGCACCGGGCGATGACCCGCAGACCGGCGCTCACGGTCGTCGGAGCGACCGGGGGCGCCGGTGCGGTCATGCTCCAGATCCTGTCCCAGCACGCCGACGTGTGGGGCGAGGTCCGCCTCGTCGCGTCCGCGCGCTCGGCCGGGCGCAAGCTGCTGGTGCGGGGCGAGGAGTGCGAGGTCCTGCCCCTGAGCGAGGAGGCCCTTGACGGGGCCGACGTCGCCGTCTTCCTCGTGCCCGCCGACGTCGCCGCCCAGTGGGCGCCGGTCGCGGCCGCCAAGGGCGCGGTGGTGGTGGACAGTTCGGCCGCCTTCCGCATGGCCGAGGACGTACCGCTCGTGGTGCCCGAGCTCAATCCCCATGCCGTACGGATGCGTCCGCGCGGCATCGTGGCGAGCCCGCACGCCACCACGCTGGCCATGAGCGTGTCGCTCGGCGCACTGCACGCCGAGTTCTGCCTGAGCGAGCTGGTGGTCTCCACCTACCAGGCCGTCAGCGGCGAGGGGCAGGCCGGCGTCGAGGCGCTGCGCCGGCAGATCGCGATGGTGGCCGGCACCGAACTGGGCACGAGCCCCGGCGATGTGCGCAGGGCCGTCGGCGAAGGCCTCGGCCCGTTCGCCGCGCCCGTCGCTTTGAACGTGGTGCCCTGGACCGGCGAACTCGCCGCCGACGGCTGGTCCTCGCAGGAGCTGGGGATCCGCGACGAACTGCGCAAACTGCTCGGCCTGCCGCGCCTTCCGGTGGCGGCCACCTGCGTGCGGGTCCCCGTGGTGACCACGCACTCCGCGTCCGTGCACGCCCGCTTCGAGAACGAGGTGGAGGTGGCGCGGGCCCACGAGATCCTGGCGACCGCGCCCGGCGTGGTGCTCTTCGACAACCCCGCCGCCGGAGACTTCCCCACCCCCGCGGACGTGGTCGGAACCGACCCCACCTGGGTCGGCCGGGTGCGCAGATCGCCGGACGATCCGCACGTACTGGAACTTTTCGTCTGCGGCGACAACCTCCGCAAGGGCACGGCCCTGAACGTGGCCCACATCGCCGAACTGGCGGCCCGCGAATTCACCGGACGCTGAGCCTTCCCGTTTGTAGGATTTGTGAACGCTCTGTGAGCAAGTCGCTGGTCTGTACCACTTGAACTGCCCCAACGGCTTGTTACACGATTCATTTCCGTGTCCCTGCAACCGCAGTCCGGCATGGAGCGTCTATGCGGTCGCCCCTCAAGGTGCCGTATAAATCGGGGCATTGGGGAAGAGCGGGTACGGATGAGGGCATGTGTCGCACCGCCAAAAACAGTGTCGTACGCGTACAACCCTGACGGGGAGGAACGTGTCCAACAGGCGTGGCAGAGGTACTCGACTTCAGAGCGGTACCGGCGCGTGGCATGGCGGTCCGCCCGCGCCGGCGGTCCGGTGTGCCCGGTGGCATGCCGGTGATCGCGCCGATGCCCGCCACCCGTCCGGCCCGCGTACCGTCCCAGGTGACGTCGCGCGAGAACGCTGACGAGGCCATGGCGGCCGGCACCACCGTCGATCACCTCACCGAGACCTACCGGGCGCACTACCGCTCCCTGCTCGGCCTCGCCGCGCTGCTCCTGGACGACACCGCCTCCTGCGAGGACGTGGTGCAGGAGGCGTTCATCCGCGTCCACTCGGCGCGCGGCCGGGTGCGCGAGCCGGAGAAGACCCTCGCCTATCTGCGCCAGACGGTCGTGAACCTGTCGCGTTCCGCGCTGCGCCGGCGCATCCTCGGGCTCAAGCTGCTCTCCAAGCCGATGCCCGACATGGCGAGCGCCGAGGAGGGCGCGTACGACCAGCTGGAGCGCGACGCCCTGATCAAGGCGATGCGCGGGCTCCAGCGCCGCCAGCGCGAGGTGCTTGTGCTGCGGTACTTCGCCGACATGACCGAGGCGCAGGTGGCCGAGACGCTGGGCGTATCCCTGGGGTCGGTCAAGGCGTACGGGTCCCGAGGCATAGCCGCCCTGCGTGTCGCCATGGAGGCGACGGCATGAAAGCGCCCGACGGCAACGACAGATGGCCGGGCAAGCGGAGAGAGAACGGCAAGCACCAGAGGAACCAGAGGAACCAGAAGCACGGGAGTCACGGGGACTACGGGAAGTACGGGTCGGACCAGCGGCCCGGCCATGACCTGAACGACCTGACTGGATACGGATTCGTGGACACAACGCCGGAAAAGAACAGCGCCGGCACCCCTCCGTTCGGCCTCTCGCCCGAGCCGGGCGGCCTCGACGCGGACGGCGAACGCGCGCTGCGCGGGCTGCTGCACGGCGCGGTCGACGAGCTGAAGCCGTCGGAGGGAGCGCTCGAACACCTGCGGGCGGCGGTGCCCCTGCGGCGCGCCCGCAAACGGCAGGCCGTCGTGGGTTCGGTCGCGGCCGCCCTCCTGGTGGCGACCGCCGTACCGGCCTTCCTCCACGTCGCCAACAGCGCGAGCAGCACCGACGAGCAGCCGGCCGTCGCCGGGCACGGCCGGCGGACGTACGGCACGTCGGGCGGGGCCTCGGGCACGCCCGAGGGGGTGCCCGACGGCGGCCGCGCCACCGGGGCGGGCCCCCAGGCCGGCGCGACGCCCGACGGCAAGGGCGCGACGAAGGAGCCCACCAAGCAGGCCACCGGTACCGCGGGGAGCGTCGTGAGCGTGCCCGGCGGCGGTCCCGTCCAGGCCAACTCGCCGGCGTGCGCGGCGGGCGAGTTGAGCGTCAAGTCGGCGAGCGTGGGCAAGCCGGACGCGACGGGCAAGGTCTACGGCGCCTTCCGCGTCGTCAACGCGTCGGACAAGCAGTGCGCGATCGGCGGGGTCGGCACGTTCGACGTCCACGCGCAGGGTGCGGCGGACCCCGCGAAGATCACCGTCGTCGAGCACGCGGCGGGCGATCCCGCGCCGGGTCTTCCCGACCCCGCCAAGGACGCCACCCGCCTCGTCCTCAAGCCGGCCGCCGCCTACGAGGTGCGGTTCGCCTGGGTGCCCTCGGACACCTGTCCCAAGGCGACGCCCTCACCCGACCCGAGCCCGTCCGGCAACCCGGCGAGCAGCAGCGGCATCACCGCGCCCGCCAAGTCCGGTGGCGCCCAGAGCCCGCAGCACACGGCGGACGGCGGGCCCCGGGCCGCGACGGAGGACGGCGCGGTCGCCGTCACGCACGTCGCGGAGCCGGGCGCGCCGACGGCGGAGGCGAAGATCCCGAACGCGTGCGCAGGGACGATCTACAAGACGGGCGTCCTCGACGCGGGCTCGGCCACACCCTCGGCGGGCTGAGCCGGGGCGAGCTCCGGCTCGGCCTCCTTCGCGACCGTCTCGCCCGAGCCCTCCGGGGCGAGCCCCAGCTCGGCGTCCTCCAGGGCCTCGGCCTCGCGGCGCACCAGGCGGAACCACATGAAGACCACGAACCCGGCGAAGACGAACCACTCGCCGGTGTAGCCGAGGTTCTGGAACGCCTTCAGGTCGAGCCCGCTGTTCTGCGGCGCGCTGGCCGGGACCGGGGTCAGACCGGCGTCCGCGTGGGGCAGTGTCACCCACGCGTCGTACACCGGATACGGCACCAGGTTGACGAGGGCCGCCGCGCTGATCACGCCGACCTGGCCGCGCGGCAGTCCGCCCTGGGCCCGCACACCGTCCGACCCGGCGGTCTCGGACGCCTGGAGCGCGCCGGTCACGGTCACGTCACCGGCCGGCGCGGCGGGGGCGGTGGCGCCCTTGGGGATCCAGCCCCGTACGACGGGCAGGGCCTTGCCGCCGTCGGTGCGCAGCAGGGTCAGCACATAGCTGCCCGACTTGCCGTCGACCTCACGGCCCGGCACCAGGAACTGCTCGGCGTAGTGCCCTCGGGCCCGCGCGGGCCGGCCCGAGGTGCGCTGGTCCACCGGGAGCAGCGAGTCGAGCGGCTCGGCCTCGCGGGTGGCGGGGTCGGGGGCCTTCTCGGCGGCGTCGTGGGACTGCACGCGGTCCTCGAAGCGGCCCAGCTGCCAGGAGCCCATGAAGACGCAGACGGGGATGGCGAGCAGGACGAAGGCGTGGATTCCCCACCAGCGGGGTGTGAGCAGGAACCGGTACACACCCCCACGGTACGGAATCCCGCCGGGGGTTTGGGCGGGGGGTCAGCTTTCGGCCCCGGTCCCGTGGGTGCCCGTCCGGCGTCCCGGGCGGAGCCCCTGGGCCCTCGGCTGCGGGCCGTGGGTGCCCGGCCGCGCAGTTCCCCGCGCCCCTGACGGGGCTGACGCCGGCCCGCGCCGCCGCTTTCAGCCCGTCCGGCTGCGGGCCGTGGGTGGCTGGTCGCGCAGTTCCTCGCGCCCCTGACGTGGCTGACGCCGGCCCGCGCCGCCGCTTTCAGCCCGTCCGGCTGCGGGCCGTGGGTGCCCGGCCGCGCAGTTCCTCGCGCCCCTGGCGGGGCTGGCGCCGGCCCGCGCAGGCATGTTCAGCCTGTCGTGGGGGTCCCCCCTGGCCCTTAAGGCCTTGGGGGAGATTGAGGACGAGGCCGTTCAGGCCGAACGGGGTCCGGGGCGGAGCCCCGGGTTTTTGACCCCCGGAGGGTTTCGGGGAGGGGCGGGGTGGGGGCTCCTCCGGGGCCGGGGCGAAGCCCCAGGCCCCCGCGCCCCCGGAGGCATCCGGCGCCGCCCCGCACCGGCCCGCACAGACCGCCCCGGCCCCCTCAGCCCGCCCGGCGACCGAGGTGCCGCGCGGCGAAGTCGAGCTCCTGCCGCACCTGCTTCACACGTTCCTCCACCACCAACGACCCGTGCCCCGCGTCATACCGGTACACCTCATACACCGCCCCCCGCGCAGCCAACCGCTTCACATAGTTCTCCACCTGCCGAATCGGACAGCGCGGATCATTGACCCCGGCCGAGATGTAGACCGGCGCCGTCACCGCGTCGACGTACGTCAGCGGCGAGGACGCCCGGAACCGGTCCGGGACCTCCTCGGGCGTGCCGCCCAGCAACGTCCGGTCCATGGCCTTCAGCGCCTCCGTCTCGTCGTGGTACGCCGTGACGTAGTCCGCGACCGGCACCGCCGCGAGCCCGAGCGCCCACGCGTCGGGCTGGGTGCCGAGCCCGAGCAGGGTGAGATAACCGCCCCAGGAGCCGCCCGCGAGGACGAGCCGCGCCGGGTCGGCGAGACCCGAGGAGACGGCCCACTCGCGGACCGCCGCGATGTCCTCCAGCTCGATGAGCCCGACCCGGTGCTTGAGCGCGTCGGTCCACTGACGCCCGTACCCGGTGGAACCCCGGTAGTTGACCCGCACCACCGCGTACCCGTGATCGACCCAGGCCGCGGGCCCCGCGGCGAACGCGTCGCTGTCGTGCCAGGTCGGCCCGCCGTGGATCTCGAACAGGGTCGGGAAGGGCCCCTCGCCCTCGGGGCGCTGCACCAGCGCGTGGACGCGCCCGCCGGGCCCCTCCACCCACACGTCCCGCACCGGCACGGACCCGGGCGCCTTGAAACCGGGCGGATCCAGGACGACCTCGCCCGTCGTGGAGCGCACCTCGGAGGGCCGGGCCGCCGACGACCACAGGTACTCCACCGTGCCGTCGGGCCGCGCCGTCGCCCCCGACACCGTCCCCGCCGGGGTGTCGATCTCGACGAGCTGACGCGTGGCGAGGTCGAAGCGGAAGAGCCCGCTGCGGGCCTCGAAGCTGTGGACGACGAGCAGCCCCGAACCGTCCGGGTACCACTCCGCCGAGACGTCGCCGGGCAGATCCAGCGCGAGATCGGTCTGCTCGCCGGACGCCACGTCCCAGATCATCGGCTCCCAGCGGCCGCGCCGCTGGTGCGCGACGAGCAGCCGGGAGTCGCCCGCGAGCGGCGCGAACCCGAGCACTTCGAGCCCCAGCTCCTCGGTGCCGCCCTTGGTGTCGTCGAGTTCGGCGACCGGCGTGCCGTCCAGGCGCGTCACCCGCAGTGCCGAGTGCATCGCGTCGCCGTGCTCGGTGTGCTCGAGCGCGATCAGCGTCCCGTCGTGCGAGAGGTCACCGACCCCCGCCGACTCGCGGTGCCGGTAGATCTCGACCGGCGCCGACCCGGGGCGTACGACGTGAATCGTGGAGCCGTCGTCGTCGGTGGAGCGGCCCACCACCGCGGTGCCGTCGCGGCCCAGGGCCAGGCCCGCCGGGTAGGACGGGGCGAGCCCGGGCACGCCCGGCTCGTCCGGGCCGCCGCCGAAGGGCTGGCGCCGCCACACGCCGAACTCGTCGCCGTCGGTGTCGTCGAACCACCAGATCCACGCGCCGTCGGGCGTCAGGACGCCGTCCGTCGTGCCGTTGGGTCGGTCGGTGGCCCGGCGCTGCTCCCCGGTGGCGCGGTCCCACGCGTAGAGCTCGTACGTCCCCGTCGCGTTCGACACGAACAGGGAGCGGTCCGGAGCGTCCTCCGCCCAGTCGGGAAGCCCCACCCTCGGAGCCCTGAACCGCTTCTCCCAGTCCGGCATGGCTGCGTCAGTCGTCATGCCCCCATCCAACCTGATCACCTGACCAGCCACGCGCGGGATCCGGAAGCGCGAACCGGCGTGTTCTCTTCCGCGCCTTCACTCGGGAGCAGGTCGGCCCGTGGTTGACCGAGCTCATGAATGAAAGGGATGTGCCGTTGCCAAAGAGCTCTCCGAAGTCAGAGCTTGATCACGCCCCGCCACCTCCACCCAGCGCGCAGCACCGCGACCTCAAGAGGGGTCGTGACCTGCCGGGTGTCGAACCGGAACACCACGTCGAGTCGCTTACGCCCGTCGTTTCCCAGCACGGTCCTCTTCTCCGTGAACACCGAGCGGGCATGGCCGCGTCCGTACTCCACTCTGGCGTGACCGGCGGCAGGGCTCACCCACCGCTCGTGGACGACCCGCACCTCGTGCTTCTCTGGGACCAGCCGCATGCTGATCTTCATACGCAGCCCTACCCGCTTCAGGTCGCACTCCGCCACCAAGTCGGGCTTCTCCCCGTCTCCCCCCACGCGGACGGTGTAGAGCGCGTCGGGATGGTTCAGCGCGAGCAACGCCTCACGGACCGCTGTTGCCGGTTTCTTGGTGACGTGGCTGCCGGGGACCCTCGTGCCGGTCCACTTGCTCAAAAGGCCCATGGCTGTGCTCGCGTCCCGGAGTCGGAGTGAACTGAGCGGATGAGGTCCTGGAAGTCTTCCAGGACCTCGTCGTGTTGAGCCGCGGTGGCGGTCAGAGCCAGACGGATCACCACGTGGCTCGCCGGATCCTCGATGCCCGGCAGTGACATGTACGCCTGCGTCTGGACAAGCTCGCGGTGGATGCCGTTGACGGTGGCGGAGAAGGTGAGGCGCTGAGTCAGAGCCGGTGCGCCGGCAGCGCCCGCTTCACCGCGCTGCTCCACCTCGACGCCGCCGACGGCTTCACGCAGCCGCCCGACCGACTCATCAGCGATGTCGACGAGCGTTGTCGATGACTCGGCGAGCACCTCGCCGGCGATGGTGATGTTCGCGGCGAACCCAGCATCCGGCTGCGGGTGCACTGCTGCGAAGGCCACATCCTCGGCCAGCTCGGGGCGGGCGGGAACCCAGCCCTCCGGCAATCGGAATTCGATGGGGATCGGCAGTGGTGTCGGCACCTCCTGCTCTCCTTTCTGAAGGGTTGGTCAGTCGAGCCAGCCGGTGATGGTGTCCTTGAGAGAGGTGGCTCCGTGTCCGACCGCCTTTGCCCCGTCGCCGACCGCATCGGCTAGATCGCCGGCAGATTCACTCAGCTTGTGCGGGTCGACCGTGATCTCAAACCCGAGCGATCCACCGATGAGGGGAGAAGCACCGGCATCCGCGTCAAGACGGTAGACGCCGTTGTCGTCCTTCTTCCAACCACCCCAAGCCTCGAACCCGGGGCCGGCCCACCCCTCGGCCGTTCCGCCGATCCCAATGCCGGCGACCTCGAAGCCCGTAGCGCCGCCGATCTTGCCCCCGGCGAACGCCTTCGCCTTCACCAGGACCTCTTCCTTGGTTACCTTGCCAGTGGCGCCCACTTCACCGCCCACGAAGCCGTCACCCCGTACGTACCCGCCGATCCAAGGGCCGTACTCGGCACGGCCTTCGGTCAGACCGCGCACGCCCAAGGACACCTCACCCTTGCCGACAACGCCCTGGTCGGTGAACCCGTAGTTCGCGGTGGCTCGGCCTCCGCCGTAGACGTCGCCGACCCACGCAAGCTTCATGTCGCCCTCGGTGAGGGTTGCCTTGCCGGTCTCGTGGAACACGTCCATGTACGCCTTGAGAGAGCCTTCTTTGCCGTACTTGGCTCCCGAGACGGAGAAGCCCATCTTCGGCCACCCGTCTGTCTTGGTGCTCTCGTCCTTGCCCTGGTTCTGGGCAATGTATCCGTGAGCCTGCCCGTTGAACCCGGTCACGGTGCCGTCCAAGACATCGCCGTCCATCACCACGTTCTGCAGTGCGGTCTGCACGTCCTCGTCAGCCTTGTCCGCGTCCTTGAGACACTGATTGATGACCAGCTGCCAGGAGGCGACGGTCTCATGGATGCCGTTGCGGTAATCGGGGTCGTGAATCATGGCCATGTGCTCGGCCTCGGTCAGCTTGGAGGCGTCGAAGGAGACCTCGCCCTGGTCGGAGACCTTCATGCCCGCTTTGATGGCATCGTCACAGGCGTGCTCAAGCTGCTTGCGCAGACTCGTGAACCCTGAGTGCGCTTCGCGCAGTAGCGAGGCGACGGCCGTCGCCTCGGTCTGGGCCTTCTGGAATTCCGTGAGCGTGATGTCGAACCGCTTGCTGGCTGCCTGCGCGCTGAGCCCGGTCCATGTGCTGCCCATCGTTATCCCGTGCACGTCACGGCGGTACACGCCTTCCAGATCGTGGAATTTCTTGGTCGCCATGTGCTCCCACTGCTCGGCAGCCGTGGTGAGCGTGGACAGGTCGGTCGTAAGGAACTCGTGGTAGGTCGGCATGGGGTCCCCGTTGGATACCGCGGCACTGTTGGTCGAAAGGGCAAGGCTCAGAATGAGTCGAGCGAAGACGAAGCACGGACCCCGGATCTGACCGAAGCATCCGTGCCCGTCAGCGTGGCGTTACTGCCGCGCAACGCGTCCTTCTCCGAGGACAGCCGGCGCACGAGGTTCCGCACCTGGTCACCCCAGACTGCCTGAGCCTTCGCCATACCTTTGGACATGAGCCATCCATGCCCGTCCTTGGGCCCGAAGGCCTTCACGACTTCTTGGCTGACGGTGTCGGCCGAATTTCCCGCGTCCGTGGTGTCGGGCTCGATGTGATCTTGAATGGCTTGGGCCGCAGCACGCTTCTGAGTGGGCGACGACGCCAAATCCGGTTGGCCGACCGCCGGTTGGCCCCCGCCCCCGTCGGCCGGGATCTGATTCAGACGCGTGCCGGTAGAACCGGCTGATCCTTCGGCATCTCTCACGGTTCCCCCGTCCAGTCATGGGCTCGCCAGCTGATTTGCACGTCATGTACGTGCCGTGTGTGGCACGTCCGTACGATCGCTCGAATTCGGGTCTGAGTATCTGCGGTCGGACGCGCGCCGCGAGCCCGGAACACCTGAGCCGGATCTTGGGGTGGCTCAATACGGTCGGTGCTGGTCCTGCGGGTTCGTGCTGGTCAACCGGCACGCCGGTGCGGGTCCGTACGCGGCACGGGGACGGGCGAGCTGTCCGGATATGGCCGCCTGATTCCGGCGCCGTGCGGTGGCGAATCCGGCCACCGTTGCGATGACGACGAGGTCACCTGGCCCCGCCTACGGTGCCCGGCGTTGCGGCCGGATACATACCCCAGGCATCCATCCTCGACAGTGCGCAGTTGACCCATGCCGCGAAATACGCATCCGACCAAAGGACTGTCGATCTCCGCAGGCCTCGGGAAGGGCGGTGACCAGGGTGACTCGGTCCGACAGCTCCTTCGGGGCTGGCAGTGGCAGCGCCGGTGCTGAGTCCGGCTTTGCGGGCGCCGGGGCCCGGCCCGCACGGCCGCCCCCGCTCACCCGCCCACCAGCCGCGCGAAGCGGTCCAGGTCCACGTTGCCGCCGCTGATGATGACGCCCACCCGCTTGCCCCGGTAGCGCTCGGCAAGGGCGCGGGCGCCGGCGAGCCCGAGGCATCCCGTCGGCTCGACGACCATCTTCATGCGGGACGCGAACAGCCGCATGCCGTCGACGAGTTGGGCGTCGGACGCGGTGAGGATGTCGCTCACGTGGTCGCGGATCAGCGGGAAGGGCCGGGTGCCCAGGTGCTGGGTCTGGGCGCCGTCGGCCAGGGTGTCGGGGGTGCCGATGTGCACGATGTGGCCCGCCCGCAGCGACTGGCGGCCGTCGTCGCCGGCCTCGGGCTCGACCCCGTACACCGCGCAGTCGGGCGCGAGGGCGCCGGCGGCGAGCAGGGTGCCCGACAGGAGGCCGCCGCCGCCGAGCGGCACGAACAGCGCGTCGAGCGGGCCCGTCTCCTCGAAGAGTTCCTTGGCGGCGGTGCCCTGGCCTGCCATGACATCGGGGTGGTCGTAGGGCGGTACGAGGGTGAGGCCGCGCTCCCTCGCGAGCGCCGCGCCGATCTCCTCGCGGTCCTCGCTCCACCGGTCGTAGGGGACGACCTGAGCCCCGTACCCCCGGGTCGCGGCCAGCTTGGCGGCGGGCGCGTCGTGCGGCATGACGATGGTCGCCGGGATGCCGAGCAGGGCGGCACTGAGCGCGACGGCCTGCGCGTGGTTGCCGGAGGAGTAGGCGACCACGCCGGCCCGCCGCTGTCCCGCGTCGAACCGCGACAGCGCGTTGAACGCGCCACGGAACTTGAAGGCCCCCATGCGCTGGAGGTTCTCGCACTTGAAGTACGCGCTCAGGCCGAGCTCCGCGTCGGTGAGCCGGGAGGTCAGGACCGGGGTGCGGTGGGCGTGCGGGGCGATCCGCTCGTGCGCGCGGACCACGTCGTCGTACGTCGGCAGCTGTTCCATGGCCGCCGAGCGTACGGTGAGCGAGTTACCGGGCGGGTTACGGGGCCGGGTGCGCCGGGGTCTCCGCGGGGGCCGGGGCCGGGGCCGGGGTGACGTGGGCGACCGGCGCCGCGGCGGTGGCCGGAGCCGAACCGTCCTCGCGCATCGCCTTGGTCTCGCTCTTGAGGATGCGCAGGGACTTGCCGAGCGCGCGTGCCGTGTCGGGCAGCTTCTTCGAGCCGAACAGCAGGATCAGTACTACGGCCACGATCAGCAGGTGCCAGGGTTCGAGCCCGTTGCGCAGGAACATCCCGCGGTCCTCTCTCGTTCGCGTCCTACAGCCGTTGTCGTCCGCCGGATTCTCGCCCGGCTGGGGCTGATGGCTCTTAATGAGACTTGCTACATTGCGCAACTGTACAACCAGACCGTACGACTCACCGTCTCCTCTACAGAAGAGGCGCGAATGAGGGATGAGGGGTCCGATGGCCGGGAGCCACAAAGCGGGAGCGGCAAGCAGGCGCGAGGGTGAGGAACCGGCCGCGCCGAGGCGCGGCAAGAAGCGCAGCCGCGCGCGCCTCATCGGCATCACCAGTCTCTCCGTGGTCGTCCTGGCCGTCGCGGGCGGCGGCTGGATCTACTTCCAGCTGAACGGCAACATCAAGACGTTCGACGACGGCGGCGTCTCCGCCAACCGGCCCGCGGCCTCAAGCGCGGGCTCGAACGTCCTGATCCTCGGCTCCGACACCCGCTCGGGCGACAACGCCGAGTACGGCCACGGCAAGGGCGACATCGGCCGCTCGGACACCGCGCTCCTGCTGCACGTGTACGCGGACCAGAAGCACGCGGTCGCCGTCTCCATACCCCGCGACTCCCTGGTCGACATACCCCCGTGCAAGCTCCCGAACGGCAGCTGGACCAAGGAGAAGCACAACGAGATGTTCAACTCGGCGTTCGAGGTGGGCGAGACGGTCGAGGGCAACCCCGCGTGCACCCAGAACACCGTCGAAAAGCTCACCGGGCTCCGCGTGGACCACACGATGGTGATGGACTTCGTGGGCTTCGCGAAGATGACCGAGGCCGTGGGCGGCGTCGAGGTCTGCGTCCCCAACAACGTCTACCAGGGTGACCTCAATCCGAAGCTCGGCCACAAGGGCAGCCTGATCTTCACCAAGGGCCCGCAGAAGGTCTCCGGCCAGAAGGCGCTGGACTACGTGCGCATCCGGCACGGCATCGGCGACGGCTCCGACATCGGCCGCATCAAGCGCCAGCAGGCGTTCATCGGCAGCCTGATCAAGCAGGTCAAGGGCAACGGCCTCGACCCGACCTCGCTGCTCCCGCTCGCCAACGCGGCCACCAAGTCGATGACCGTCGACCCGGCCCTCGGCTCCGCCAGCAAGCTGATCTCGTTCGCGATGTCGATGAAGGCCATCGACCTGCACAACACCAAGTTCGTCACCCTGCCCTGGCGCTACGAGGGCCCGCGCGTGGCCGTCGTGAAGCCGGAGGCGGACGCGCTGTTCGCGGCGCTGCGCGCGGACAAGACCGTGGACGGCCAGGACGCGGGCGCCAAGGGCGCGAGCCCCACGCCCGCCGCCTCCGCGTCGCAGGCGGCCCCCGAGTCCGGCAAGGGCATCGCGGTCGCCGTGTACAACGGCACCACCGCCAAGGGCCTGGCGGGCACCGCCGCCGAGTCGCTGAAGAGCGCGGGCTTCACGGTGACCGGCGCCACCACCGCCGCCACGCAGGACTACACGCACACCGTCATCCAGTACGGCCCGGGCGAGGACGCCAAGGCCAAGACGCTGGAGACGCACTTCCCCGGCGCGCTGCTTCGCCAGGGCAAGAAGCCGGGCCTGAGCGTGATCCTGGGCACGCAGTACAAGGAGAGCGCTGGGGGCGCCTCGCCCAGCGCCAGCACCCCCGCCGCGGTCCCCTCCTCCGTCGTGGACGCCGCCCGCTCGGCCGACGACAACATCTGCTCCAACCTCTCCTACGGGTGAGACGGCGCTGATACGACGCTGAGACCGCGCCCGCGCGAGAACCGGAGCAGGAGGTAAAGCGCGGGGGCGGAAACGTTATAAGGAAGGCAAAGGCGTTCGCGTCGGCGTCGCCCGGTCCTTGTGGTCCGTTCACTTACGGCTCATAGCTTCGCGGCCATGAGACACACCACCTTGAAGGTGCTCGCGGTGTTCGCGGCGGCCTCCGCGGTCGCCGCCTCCACGGCCGTCACCGCCAGCTCCACGCCCCGGCACGGGCACGGCGGCGACGGCGGCCGCGAGATCCACAACGTCATCTACCTGCTCGGCGACGGCATGGGCCGCACGCACGTCACCGCCGGCCGCGAGCGCTACTACGGCGCCCAGGGCAAGCTGAACATGGAGAAGCTGCCCTACACCGGCGCGGTCGCCACCTACGCCGTCGAGAAGGGCAGCGACCGTCCCGCCCTGGTGACGGACTCGGCGAGCGCCGCGACCGCCTGGGCCTCGGGCGTCAAGACGTACAACGCCGCGATCGGCGTGGACAGTTACGAGAAGAAGCGCGCCACGCTCATGGAGCAGGCCAAGGCGGCCGGCTTCGCCACCGGCAACGTCTCGACCGCCGAGGTCACCGACGCCACGCCCGCCGCCCAGTTCAGCCACGCGCTGCTGCGCGGCTGCCAGGGCCCCACGTACTCCGACGCGGCGTGCCTGCCCAAGAACGCCGACGGTGGCTACGAGAAGGCGCCCGCGGACAAGACGCTGATCACCCCGATCGCCGAGCAGATCGCCCGCAACGGCACCGCCGACGTGGTGTTCGGCGGCGGCCTCGCCCGCTTCGAGCCCGACGACCAGCAGGCGCTGGTCAAGCAGGGCTACCAGGTGCTCGGTTCCTTCGGCGACCCCAAGTCGCCCACGCAGAACGCCGGTACGCAGCGGGTGGCGACCCGGGCCGACCTCGACAAGGCGCGCGGAAGGAAGGTCGTCGGCCTCTTCAACCGGGGCAACCTCACCGTCGAGGCCGCGAAGGCGGCGCTGCCCGCGAACGCCCCGCAGAAGCAGGAGCCCACCCTCGCCGAGATGGCGAAGAAGTCGATCGACCTGCTCGACGGCCGCTCCCGGAAGGGCTTCTTCCTCCAGATCGAGGGCGCCCAGGTCGACAAGCGCTCGCACGCCAACGACGCCGCGCAGACGCTCGCCGAGGTCAAGGCGTTCGACGACGCGGTCAAGGCGGCCACCGACTTCGCGAAGCGGGACGGCCACACCCTGGTCGTCGTCACCGCCGACCACGAGTGCGCGGGCTTCAACATCGTCGAGAAGGGCACCTACACCAACGCCGAGGCGGCGGCGCCCCCGTCCAACACGGACTCCGGCAACCCGGCTAACAACTCCCTTCCCTCGCGCGCCACTTCGGGCGAGAAGGACCGGGCCCGCTCGGGCGGCCCCGTCAACGGCGCGGGTGCGGGCGACGCGAAGAACTTCGCCCCGGCCACCTTCCGCACCCCCGACGACCCCAAGGACGTCAAGGACGGCAGCCCCGAGGCCGGCCTGTGGCTGACCTATCTCTCCGGCAACCACACCGGCGCGGACGTGCCGATCTTCGCCTACGGCCCCGGCGCCGGCCGGTTCGCGGCGAGCCAGCTCAACACCGACCTGTACGGGAAGATGTACGGCTCGCTGTTCGGCCGCGCACCGCGCGCCTGACCGCCCGCGTCCCGCCCGCCGCACCCCGCCCGCCGCGTCCCGTCCGCCGCGTCCCGAACGTCCCGTCCGAGCACCGCACAGGAGTCGTACGTCATGAGTCCGAGCCGCATCACGGCCCCCGCCGTCCTGGCCGTCCTCGCCCTCGCCCTGGTGACCGGATGCGGCGGCGGGTCCGGCGACGGGCGGACCGAAGGGGCGGCGGAGCCCGGCCCCGTCCCCTCGGTGAGCTTCACCGCGCCGCGCCAGGCCGCCGCGCCCGCCGCTTACCAGAAGCTCACGCGGGGTGAAGTGCGCCTGGAACAGGGGCCGTTCAGCGATCGCGTGAAAGTCACGGGGGCGGCGATCGGCGCGCGGTCGACGGTGACCGGGCACCTCGCCGTCACCTCGGACGTCAGCGAGCTGATCGCCCTTGAGCTGCGCGCCGCCTACTACGACGCCGACGGCAAGCTCCTCGGCACCGGCTCCTACCACTACGCCGAAGAGGGCCACGAAGGCCACGAGGGGCAGGAGGGCCACCAGGGGCAGGGGGCGCGCGGGGCCGGCCAGGTGCCGCCTGCCGAGGGCGCGGGCATCGACTTCGAGATCGTGCCCGCGTCCCTGGGCGCCACGCCGGCCGGCGCGGTGCTCTCCATCCCCGTACTGGTCAACGAGTAGGCGGGGTGCGACCCGCCCTGTTCGGGGGCGGGTTCAGACCCGGGCGGCCAGCGCGCTGAGCTCTTCGTCCAGATGCGGGCCCGCGTTCCAGCTGCCCACGCCGATCTCGGCGGTGATGCCGGGCCCGAATCCGGCGATGAGGCCCCGGGCGCCGTCGTCCATACCGCCCTCGTCGAAGAGCCGGGCCAGCGCGTCGAAGACGACCGAGCTCGCGATGTTGCCGCGCTCGGTGAGGGTGCTGCGGCTGAAGCGGAACATCTCCGGGCCGAGGTCGAGGAAGTGGCACAGGTCGTCCAGGATGCGCGGCCCACCCGCGTGCACGATGTAGAAGTCGAGCGCGCCGACGTCCCAACTGTGCTGCGCCACAAGCGTTTTGAGGGCGGGCGCCAGCATCTCCATGGTGCCAGGTACCCGCTTGTCGAGCTGGAAGTGGAAACCCGTATCGCGCACCGCGTAGGAGATCCAGTCCTCGGTGTCCGGCACCAGGTGGGAGCCGTTGCGCTCGATCCGCATGCCGACGCCGCCCTCACCGCGTACCACGGCGGCCGAAAGGGCGTCCCCGAACAGGCCGTTGGAGAGCAGCGAGCCGACCCCGATGTCGGTGGGCTGGTAGAGCAGCGAGCAGAACTCGCACGACACGATCAGCACGTTGGAGCCCGGGTAGGCCGTGATGAAGTCGTGCGCCCGGTTGATCGCCGCGCCGCCCGCCGCGCAGCCGAGCTGGGCGATGGGCAGCTGGCGGGTGTCGGAGCGGAACCCCATCGTGTTGATCATCCAGGCGGTCAGCGAGGGCATCATGAAGCCCGTGCACGACACATAGACGATCAGGTCGATGTCGGCGGGCTCGACCTCGGCGTGGGCGAGCGCCCGCCGCACCACGTCGGGCACCCGCCGTTTGGCCTCTGCCTCGTACATCCGGTTGCGGATCTCGAAGCCGGGGTGGGCCAGCGTCTCCTCGAGCGGCTGGACGAGGTGGCGGGTCAGGACGCCGGTGTTCTCGATCAGGCGCAGGACAAGGCCGAGTTGGGGGTGGTCGGCGTGGGTCTCGCGGGCGATCGCCAGGGTCTGTTCCTGGGTGATGACATGGTCGGGTACGGCGACCGCCGGTCGGCACAGGGTGGCCATCTAACTGCCCTTCAGTTGGTGGGGGTCGGTCACCAGGCGACCGGAAGGCTGAGCGGGTGGCGCCAGATGGAGTGGGTGTTCCACGGCACGTCGGTGGGGGCGCCGGCCAGGCGGAGGCCGGGGAAGCGGGTGAGCAGGGAGGTGAACGCCACCTCCAGTTCCATCTGGGCGAGCGGGGCGCCGAGGCAGTGGTGCGCGCCCCAGCCGAACGTCATGTGCGGGACCGCGCCCCGCTCGAGGTCGACCTCGTGGGCCCGGTCGAACTTGAGGGAGTCGCGGTTGGCGGTGAGATAGGAGACGTGGACGATGTCCCCGGCCCGGATGAGCACCCCGCTCAGCTCGATGTCCTCGGTGGCGACCCGGGGGATGCCGACGCCCTTGCGGAACGGGATGAAGCGGAGCAGTTCGTCGAGGACCAAGGGGAAGCGCTCCGGGTGCGTGCGCAGGCCATCGAGGATGTCCGGCCTGGTCAGGAGCGTGTATGCGATGTTGCCGAGCTGGTAGGTGGTGGTGTCCTGGCCGGTGATGAGCAGGACCATCGCCATCACGGCGAGCTCCTGGTCGTCCAGGAGTTCATCGCCGTCGCGGGCGGTGGCGAGGGTGGAGATCAGATCGTCGCCGGGGGCACGGCGGCGGGTGGCGGTGAGGTCGGTGAAGTACGCGCGCAGTTCCGCCTTGGCCCGCACGGCGGCCTCCCGCCCGGCGGCCCCGATGTTCATCATGGTCAGCGCGTGGGCGCGCAGCCAGTCCCGTTCGCCGTCCGGGATGGCCAGGACCTCGCAGATGGTGACGAGGGGGAGCGGCGCGGCGATGTGCTCGACGTAGTCGGCGGGTGAGCCGTGCGCTGCCATCGTGTCGAGGAGTCCGTCGACCACGCGCTGGGTGCGCTCGCGCATCCGCGCCACGTGCTTGGGGGCGAAGCTCTTGGCGACCAGGCTGCGCAGCCGGCTGCTGGCCGGCGGGTCCATGAGGTTGATCGACTCGTCCTGCACGATGGGCTCGGGCGTCATGCGCGGAAAGTCCCGGCCGATGACGGCGCTGCGGCTGAAGCGGCGGTCGGTGGTCACCGTGCGCACGTCCTCATAGCGGGTGACGAGCCAGGCCTCGCCCTCCCCGTACGCCATCCGGATCCGGGCGACCGGCTCCTCGGTCAGCATCCGCTGGAGCTGTGGGTCGAATTCGAGTGCGTCGGCGTAGTCGAAGGGGCAGCTCCACACGGTGTCTGTGGTCTCCACGAGGCGAACTCCGGGGTGTCAGGGACAGGCTGGACGGGTCACCAGCCGTGTATCCCCGGACGCCGTCATGGGCATGTCCGTGAACAACCTAATTAACCGATTAGAGGGAGAGCCGCCCGGCGCGCGTCCCGTCACCGGGCGCCCCCGCGCGCGCCGTCTCCCGTGGGGTACGAGGCGGGGGTGTTCGGCGACCCGGTCGAGGAGCGGGGCGAGCGCGGCCGGTGAGGTGATGGTGCCCGGGGCGGGCGCGGTCAGCTCCGTACGGCCGAGCAGCGCCTGCTTTCGCGGCCCGGCCGGCATCAGCCGTGGGGCGGGCGGGAGGAGGGGGCCGTCGGGGCGCACGTATCCCATGTGGGCCAGGCGCCGCGATCCGGGCGGTGGGGGAACGGGCGCGCTCGCGCGGCAGCGGGCCGACGGCTTCGGCGGGGCCGGCACTCATGGGGCTACGGTCCCGGGTGCCCGGGCGGCGCACGCGGAGCTGCGCGAGAGCGAAACCGGTGGGGTTTGCGCGAGTCTGAACCCTGGTTCAGCGGGCGGGTCCCTCCGGCCGGGCGTACGTACCGAGGCGCACCCGGGTGATGCCGCTGATGCAGCGCGCCCCGCAGCGGTCGGACGGCACCACCAACTGGGCGCCCGCGCCGTCGAGTCGGGCGCCGTCCAGTGCGGTGGCGAGCAGGACCGGCGAGTCGCCGAAGTCCTCGTCGATCTCCGCCCAGGACAGCACCGTGGTGTGACCGTCCTCGCCGGTGACCTCCAGGAGGAAGCGGGAGCGGTCCTTGCGTCGGGCGGGGTCGAAGCCGGGCCCGGCCGCGGTGACCACGTCGCGCAGCAGCGGCCCCGTGAAGGTGTGGGCCCGGGGGCCGCTGGTCGCGCAGTCGAAGGTGACGGCGGCCGTGCGCTGCGGCCAGCGCTCACGCAGCTCCGCCACGCTCAGCAGGGCCGGCCGGTCCACCGCACCCACCACCGCCACGTGCCGTTCCGCGCCGCGTTTATGCGTCATACACAGAGTATGGCTCGCGTTTGCGTTTTTGCGCCGCCCCGTGCGCGCACCTCATTGGAGCCGGCCCACTGGCCCCGCACCCCCGTCCGGCCGCACCTTCAGACCTGGTCACCCTCAGACCTGGCCTGGTCACCTCACACCTGGTCGTCCACCAGCTCGCGCGCGCGGAGTCCCGCCTGGAACCGGGAGGTGGCGCCGAGCGCGTCCATCACATCGGCGACCCGTCGCCGGTACGTACGCAGCGACATGCCGAGGTGCCGGGCCGCCGCCTCGTCGGTGTGCCCCGACCCGAGCATCCGCAGGATCCGCCGCCCCTCCGGGCCCAGCGCGGCGGGAGGCCGACGCAGATGGTCGTGGAGGTCGAGAGAGGTCGTCCACGCGGCGTGGACGAGCGTCCTGAGACCCGCGACGACATCGGGCGAACGGATCACCGTGTACGTGCGGGCGCCCCGGCTGGGGACGCCCGCGAGGATGGCGACGCGCCGGTCGAGCACGATGGTCTCCTGGACCAGCGGCGCCGGGGAGATCCGGATCTGCGCGCCCCTGGCGGCCATCCTGGTCAGCCGCAGCTCGGCGCGCGCGTCGGCAAGCGCCTGCGGGGTGTAGAGCTTGCGCAGGGCCACGCCGCCCGGCTCGGTGGTGGGGCGCAGCCCGGCGGCGAAGGCGGTGCGCACCCCGGCCGACCAGGTCACCGGGTCGGCGGCGGCCACAAGGAACTCCCGCCGTGCCCCCGCGAACAGATGCCCGGCCCGGTCGATGAGCGCGCGCTCGCCGTGGAGGGTCACGATCGGTTCGTCGTTCATGGTCCGGCCAGTGTCCGGGGCACGGGAGATCGGGTCAACGCGCGGCGGCGGCACGGGGGGAGCGGGCGCCCCACCCGCCGCACCCATCGCTCCGGCCTGTTCCGCGAACCGCTTTGACCTGCCACGCTGTTGCGATGACAGAGGTGTTCTTGCGGCGGCTGTCGCGATGGCAGGCCGAGCAGCAGCGGGAATCCGTCGCGGATCTGTACGTGGCGGCCTACGAGAACGTGCCCTCCGCGCCCGGCGCACCCGGCATGCCGGGCGGGTTCCTGGGCCGGGACGGCTTCCTGCGCCGCTTCGCGCAGGATGTGCAGCGGCCCGGCTTCGACATGGTCATCGCGGGGGACCCGTTCCTGCTCGGCTGCGCGTACGGCTACCCGCCGGGCCGCGAAGGCGAGTGGTGGCACGGTTTTCGCGGGGCGGCGACCGACGGCGACGAGGAACTGGCCGCGTCCGACCGGGTGTTCGCGCTCGCCGAGCTCATGGTGCTGCCCACCCGCCGCCGCGCGGGCGTCGCCACCCGCCTGAAGGAAAGACTCCTGGAACGCCAGGAGGCCGACCTGCTCACGGCCCTGATCACGCCCACGAACACGGCGGCCGCGGCGGCCTTCACGTCCTGGGGCTGGACCCGTTCTCCCCAGCCCACCCCCACCCCACCCCTGACCGCCTGGACCCACCGCCCCAGCCCCTGAACCCGGCCCCCAGGGCTTCGGAGAGCCGTCAGCGATCAGTCCGCTCGTGGGAGGCGGGGCCCGACATGTTGAAGGTGAGGGCGGAGACGTCCCGGCTCTGGACCACGGTGGCGCCGCTTTCGACGTTGCCCCCGATGCTGTTGTGCACGTCGCCGCCCGAAGAGCCGGCCTGAGCCCGTTGCCACCACTGGTCCAGCAACGTGCGGAACTCGCCGTCCAGGGCCGCGCGTACACCGAGGGCAGTGGCCAGCGCCTGAGCGCGCAGTGGGTCGGCCGGCTCTCCCTCCAGCGCGGCGACTTCGAGTTCGCCGGAGCTGATCAGGGGTGCTGTGGCGTCGTCCGCCCCCTGCGTCGCGGCACGCCCGAACGGCCGCCGTACCAGCGCGACGAGTCCTTGCCATGCGTGACGTCCCGCTTCGCCGCCGACTCCGCCGGCCAGCGCGGCGAGGGCCGCTGCGGTGGCGGGTCCATACTGGGCTCCCTCGTTGGCTGTGTCGGGCGACGGATCCCCTCAACCTTAGGCCGAACGTCCCGCAGAGGGAGCAGTTCCGCTACGCCGGGTCCGGTCTCCGCCCCCCACGGCGTCCGGATCGTACGCGTCGTCATGTCCTTTGTGAGCCACCACTGTTGGGGCATGGCGTGCCGCTGTGCTCTCGGTGTCCGACGCGGCGAGGAGACGAGGATCCGGCCCAGTGTCGGATCACCGACCACGACAGCACGGGACTCCGTCGCGGGGCCGTTGGTCGCCCGCGAAGACCGGTTCCTGATCGTGGCGGGCTCGGAACCCCTCCCTCCTCGCCCCGGGTCCAGTACCGTGACTACGGGCTGGAGATCCCGGGAGGCGGTGGTTCGTGAGCGTGCAGGACGGTCCGGAACGCCCGGGGCAGCCAGGGATCAGGAATGACCTCTCCGGCAGTGTGCGGGGGCAGCTGGCCCAGGCCGGCGTCGTCCACGGCGGCATCACCTTCAACTACCACCACACGGGGCAGGAGACGGCGGCACCCGACCGACGTCCCGACCAGGTCCCCCGGCCGCCGCGTGGCTTCGTCAACCGCCAGGAGCCGCTGGCCGAGCTCGACGGCTTACTCGCGTACGGCGGCTCCGCCGACTGCCCGATCGGCGTCTTCAGCGGGCTGCCCGGGATCGGCAAGACAGCCGCTGCCTGCCAGTGGGCCCACAACAACAAGCCGCGCTTCCCGAGCGGACAGATCTTCATCGACTTCGCGGGCCTGCGCGGCGGCACCGGCGGGGACGTCTCCGAAGCCCTTGCCATCTGCTTGCGCGCCCTCGGCGTGGGCGACCAGTACCTCCCCGCGGGACTCGCCGACCGTACGGCTCTCTACCGGGACCTGTCCGCCAAGCACCAGATGCTGGTGGTACTGGACGACGTGACGCATCCGGCACAAGTGAAGGCCCTCGTCCCACAAGGGCCCGGCAGCGCCGTACTGGCGACCAGCACATGGCGCCTCGGTGAGCTCGTGCTCGACGGCGCGTCCCTGTTCCAGCTCGAAGTCCTCGGGACCGACAGCTCACTGGAGCTGCTGTCGGTCCTCTGCGGTCCCCGACGGATCGCCGACGAAGCCGAGGCCGCGGCCCGGTTGGCCGACCTCTGCGGCGGCCTGCCGCTCGCCCTGCGCATCTGCGGTGCGCGGCTGCTCACACAGCGCCGCCTCACGATCGGCGCGCTGGTCACCGAACTCTTCGACGAGCAGAGCCGCCTCAGTCGCATCGCCGTGTCCTCACCCCACGAGGAGCGCACCGTGTCCGCAGCCCTCGAACTCGCCTACCGGGACCTCCCCGAGTCCGCCGCCCACGTGTACCGGGTCCTCGGCCTGCTGCCCGGCCTGAGCTTCGACACCGCCGTCGCCGCGGCGGCCGCCGGGCCGGACACCGCGGACCGGGTCCAGGAAGCCCTGGACGTACTGGAGGCCGCGAGCATGCTCGCGGTAACGGAAGACGGCAGGTACACCCTGCACGGCCTGGTCCGGCTGCACGCCCGGGACACCGCCCGCGCCCTCGACCCGGCCGACGCGGAACGCGACACGGTCCGGCGGGTGGCCGGTCACTACCTCGCGCTGACCGTCGCAGCGGATCTCGCGGTCCGGGCCGATCGTCTCCGGATCGTCCGACTCGCCCGTGACGCCGGTACGTCAGGCCCCGGCACCGGCGGGCCGTTCGCCGGGGGGACCGACCCCGGCCGTGACGCCATCAGCTGGCTGGAAGCCGAACGCGCCAACGTCCTCGCCGTGCTGCGGGCGGCAGCCGCCTTCGGGCTGGACCGCACCGTCTGGCAGACGGCCGAGGCGTTCACCGTGCTCTTCCTCCACCACCGGCACCTCGCGGACTGGCGGGAGTCCCTTGAAATGGGCGCCGAAGCGGCCCGGCGGGACGGCAACGCGGCTGCGGAGGCCCGGCTGCGCAGCCTGCTGTCCCGGCCACTGCTCGACCTGGGGCGGGACGAAGAGGCCAAGGCACAACTCGACCTGGCCGAGCAGCGCGCCGTGGAGTCGGGACACCTGGTGCTCCAGGCCTCGGTTCAGGAGTTCCTGGGCCGTTACTGGGACGTGCACGACCCGGCCCGGGCGGTGGACGCGTACCGGATGTCGCTCGCCCTCAACGCCGAGGCCGGGGAGAAGCGCGGGGAGGCTCTTGCCCGCCATTTCCTGGGCTGCGCGCAGAGCGCGACCGGTGATCATGCGGCGGCCCTGACCGCTCTCGACCGGGCTCGGGAGGCATTCCTGGCCCTGGGCGACGGCCGGATGGCGGCGCGGTCGCTGGCCGACACCGGCCGGGTCCTGGCCCGTACCGGTGCGCGCGCGGAGGCAGCGGGCGCCCTGTCCAGGGCCGCCGACGACCTGCGCGCCGCCGGGGCCTCGCACTATGAGGCCCTTGCCCTGGAGGACCTGGTGGACCTGCTGGCCGACCCGGTGCAGGTCAAGAGCTGCCTGCGCCGAGCGCTGGCGGTCTACGAAGAGGGCGGCAGCCCCCGCGCGACGGCGGTCCTGGCCCGGCTCGCAGCTGTCGGCTGATCCGTCGCCGGCGGCACCGAACGGAGCAGTAGCCGCTGCCGTCGCGCGCCGTGAGCCACGAGCACAGTGGTGTCTTCGAGGGGGAGATCGAGCCGAAGGCACGCGTAGACCACTGCGGCGGCCGTGCCGGGATCGGTACCCGCCCCCTCGGCGCCACGGACGTGGATCAGCCGCCCGTCGCGCATCCCGACGGTGCAGCCGGCCACACCGGGCAGCGCCGCGATGCGGGCTCCGGGGAAGTCGTTCAGGAGGGCAACGACGCGCTGCCGCCCCGCCTCCGTGGCAAGGACCTCCGAGGCAAGGACCTCCGAGGCAAGGACCTCCGAGGATGAGCAGATGACCGCGGCGCTCTCGATGAGACGGGTATCCGGCTCGTCGACCTCGCAGGCCAGGTGCCAGAAGGCGGTGTCGGTCTCAGCCGTGCCCTCTGCCAGCGCGGCGGGGAATCGGCGTATGTCCACCAGGAGTTCGCCCCCGGCGTCGCGCGTGACGGAGGTGTTCACCATCAGGGACCGGGCCATTCCGGCGTCCGGGGCCGGGACCGGGAAGGCACGCGGACCGCGGCCGGGCTGGTGCGGCTGGTTGGGCTGCGTCGGCGGCGTCGGCGGCGTCGGCGGCTTCGGGTGCGTCCGCTGCTTCGGGTGCGGGAGTTCGAGAAGGTCGTAGACCAGCTCACGGAGCTTCGGCAGCGCCTGGCCGGGTTCGGCGAAGGCCGCCGCGGTCACCGCGGCGTACCGGTCCGGTCGGTGGTCGGCCACCGCCGTCGCCACCTGCGCGAGCAGCGGCCGGTCCGCGTCCAGCCGTCCCGCTGCCGTGCGCAGCGCGCTCCCGGCCGTGCCCGGAACGGCCTCCGACCCGAACGCGCCGAGCAGTACGGGGCGTTCGAGCGCCGCCCCGTACAGGGTCACGGACCCGTGGTCCCCGATGACTACGTCCGAGGCCACCAGGGCTTGCTGCCAGCCGTCCGTGGGATCGGCGACGATCAGGCCGGCCTCCAGGGCGCTCTGCTGCACGACCCGGATCTGCCAGGCACCGTGGCCCGCCCAGACGTTCGGGTGCAGCACCAGCGCCACCCGGAACTCGTCCGCCGGCAGCTGGGACAGCAGGTCGGCCGGAAGGCCCGGCCACGTCCCGGCCAGCGACTCCTCGCCCCAGGTCGACGTCACCAGGACCAGCCGCTGGCCGGGCCGCACGCCCAGGGCGGAGCGGTAGCGCCCCCGCCACCGCACGCTCGCCTGTAGCCGGTCGAGACACGGATCGCCGACCAGCACCGTGCTGCCAACGGTGCCGGGATGGGCGGCGGCCAGCTGGGACTCCTGGTCCGGGTGGGAGATGGCGAGCCGGGCCCGCCCGGCCGCCAGCAGGTCATCGTGGACCAGTCCGGACAGGCGGGTGCCCGGGCCGGCGGAATCGGGGACCTGCTTGTGGAAGCCGACCCCGTGCGGGAGCACCAGGACCGGGTAGTCGCCGGGCGGGACCTTGATGTTCTCGGAGGCGGAGACGAGCAGGTCGGGCTCGATCTCGGCGAGCTGGGGCCAGGGGAGAGTGCGACAGCCCAGCGTCCGGAGCAGGTCGAGAACGCCGTTGTTGAAGGCGGAGGTGGGGTCGTATGCGAAGACGATGGCGATCCGCGGGTCGTCGTGGACGATCTCGGGTACCACGTCGAGTACGCGTACCAGCGACGTCACCGTCCGTGCGGCGACCACGATCGTGCGTTCGCCACCGAAGGTCCGCCAGCGTGCGGCGTCGCGCCCCACCGGGACGAGAATGCGCTCGTCGGACTCCATCGCGTACCTCCGCCCGAGGGCAGGATCGCACACAACCAGGTCAGACGGCCTTTCGGCTCCCGGCTCCCGGCTCCCGGCTCCCGGCTCCCGGCTCCCGGCTCCCGGCTCCCGGCTCCCGGCTCCCGGCTCCCGGCTCCCGGCTCCCGGCTCCCGGCTCCCGGCTCCCGGCTCCCGGCTCCCGGCTCCCGGCTCCCGGCTCCCGGCCAGCGTTTAGCACGCCCATGGCTGATCGGCAACCGTTCCACCACCTTCGTTCCGCGACAGGCTACTTGCCCTTCGGGCGCTGACGCAGCGGAAGCCGCTATTCGTTCAGCGACTTGGCGGGTCCCCGCAGGGGGCCGTGGGTTTCGGCCCTTCGGCGGTGGTCGACGACCGCGCGGTCGCCCCTCTGGCGGGTCGTCGGCGCCATACCAGAGGGGCGGCAGCCTTTCGATGGCGCGCCTATTGATCTCGGATCCGGCCGACCCGCGCCTCCCGGGAGTGGGAGCGCTGACGGTGTAAGGCCAGACCACGCCGCTGACAACGCCCGTCGTTCCAGGCGCAAGCCGCGCGACTCGCCCGGGTCACCTCAGGAGTGAGGCCCGCTCAGGACGAGAACCGGCATGCCCGCGTAGCGCGTGGTGTGTGCCGAGGCTGGCGACGCCCACGTCGCCTACCAGACTGCACCGTCTCCCTATTTTTGGAGCGCTTCAGATGACGACCGAGACCGGCACGAATAGCGATAACTCCAACCAGCGGACGTCTGGCTCTGCCGCGGCCCAGCCGGACAGCAAGGAGCAGCGCGACCGCGTCGTCCCGGCGGCCGAGTACGCCTGGCTCCAGGCGGCGGCCGAGCTCTACGTCTTCGCCGAGCAGCGAGGGCTTCGACTGCTCCGCGCCGACGGCCCCAACAGGCAGCTGCTGACGCAGGCGATGGTGGTCGACAGCGTCCTTCTCCTCCCGCCGGGCCGGCACCCGAAGGACGTTCTGCAAGACGTCGGGCGCGGGGCACTCGCCCGGCCCCACTGACACGACGCCATGGAAACCGCTCGGCACCCGCCAACGGCTCGCCCGATCCGGCTCCGAGCTCACGACCCTCTCCCTGGCTCGTCGGCGAGCACGGGTGCCCGAGTCGGCGTGGAACTCAACGGACTGTGAAAGCCGGCCGATGCGGTCCCGCGCCCTGCAGGGAGTCTACGAAGCAACTGCGCCGCATGCTGACGGCGTTGGGCGGCCCGGCGGGCGTGCTGCTCGGGGAGGACGCGCAGTCCTCCGCACCCGGTTGACGGGGCCATTGGTTGCCCTGCGGCGGTACGGCGAGCGCCTGCTATGAAGCGCCTCCTGCTCGGTCTGTCCGTGCGGTGGGGAGAAGCGCTCGACGCCCGGTTCGCGATGTGCTCCGCGTCGCCGGTGCGCGTGCTCAACGGGCTCTGCAATCGCGCAGGACCGCTCTCCACGGCGTTACCTAGACCCAGTTGGGCCCCTGGCTGCCGGACGGGGCGAGTCCGGCAGCCAGGGGCCCGCGCCACGGCCCGGCCTTACTTCCGGGTGCTGACGCCCCGTACCCAGGATCCGGGGGAGGAGATGAGGACGATACCTGCTTCCTCGTGGCCGGTCAGGGAGAGGAGCACGCCGGCGGTCCAGCAGGCTGCGGACAGCCCGACTGCGGCCCACGCGAGGGCGTTCCGTGAGTGCGGATGCTCCGCAGGGGTCTCGTCCGGCGTGTGCGGCTCGGTCGGCGGCGTTCCGTTCGGCTGCGGGTCATCCCAGTGGTCGTTTGTGGTGGGCATGGCAAGTCTCCGTTTTTCGAGCGTGCGGCAGCACGCGGTGAATGGGTGAAGGGACCTTGGACCGGCGGCGGGTTAACCGCGCAAGTCCGGCCGTCGTGTCCGGTGGCGCCCCCGGACATGGAAGAGACCGCACCGCGTGGGGAGCCGATTCGAGTTCTCGCGAATTTGCGGACAGCCGCTGAGGTGGTCCTCCAGCATGTGCTGCTCGCTGCCCTGTCCGGAGCTTCTGACCTGCCACTTTGCGAGTGCCGACGCCGAACCGGTCGGGCGGCGTCGCTACGAGCCAGACTTTTCGCAGCTGCTTGAGTCAGCCCGATCGTGCTGTTACACCCATCGGCGGCATACCGCTGCCTCGTGCACGCCGTGGCTCTCGCATACAGACCTGGTTCTTAGTCACGCAACCGCTATGACCAGCCAGTTCGGGTTCCTCGCCAGCCGCCAAAGGCGGGGACGAGGGCAAGGTCAGGGCAGCCGGTGGTTGAGAACGTTCCGGGCCTGGAGGCGGCTAAGAACATCGTCCTGATGCACGGGACAGGCATCGACGCTGACTGCCGCAACGGCATTTCGGGACGTCGCGCCTACGGCACTTCCGGCATACGCGGGCTCCTCGTGCTCGGCCTGACCGAACAGCGGGAGTCAGCACCCGGCATCCGCTTTCCGATGAGTTGGACCTCACGAGAGCGCGTACTCAGCTAACTCCTGTGCGCGCGGAGAGCCGGTGTGTGCCGGTAGAGCACTGATGCCTCACTGGAGCGCCCGCGTCGTCAACCCAGTGCGGTCAGCGTGCTCTGGAAGTTGGTCGAATGACCAGTGTCGGGACCAACAGACCTGGCTCAATAGGCGTATGGAGATTGGCGAGCACTGGGCGTACCGCGTGAGGCCGAAGGATCTGGGTAGCGCCGTGCGCCAGGTGGAGGTCGTTCGAGTGGGCGGCTCTGGCAGGTCTGGCTGGATCCACGTGCGGTTCCTCGAAGGCGATGCCGCGGGTCTGCAGGAGTGGGTTGGCCCCGGCTCTCTCGTAGCGCTATGGGCGGATGTCGACTCGTTCCGCGCGGACGACGCGGCAGAGTTGGCACTGGTGGATTCCTCTCGCCATGTCCGGGGCAGCGAGGAGTTTGAGGCCGCTCGGATGATCCTCGGATTCGTTCGCCCGAAGAACAGGCTGCGACTGCGCCGAACGGTGGCGGACGCGGGCGTCCTGGAGCTGGGCTGCCTCGACGACACCGCCCCACTCATTGGCATGGACGCCGCCGAACTGCGCAGCGACACCATGGTGTTCGAGAACCGCCACGGCATGTGCCTGGCCGGGTGGCCGGTCACCGAGCGCATCGCCCGCCACGTGGCCGGACGGCTCGCCGACGAGATCCTTCCGGAGGTGGACCGCAAGCAGCTGGACATCGAGCAGGAGCGTGCCCAGTCCTCCTGGTACTCCTACGGTCGGCGAGACGACCGCAAGCTGGACGCGGAGGCGGCAGTCCTGCGGACTGTTCGTGAGTGGTGCGGCCAGGACAAGGCTGAGCGCTATGACGAGTTGGTTGCCCTGCGCGCCGAGGTCATCAGGCTTGGGGAACTCGTCGAGAAGGCGGTCAAGGCCCTACGCGACCGTGGTCACGGCGTCATCGCCTCCACCATTGAGCGCGACCTTGGCGTCCATATCGCCACCCTTGATCCTGACGTGCGCCGATGACACCGTGCCACGGATCCGGATCCGGATCCGGCTTGGGCGGCGCGGGCTGTGCCGGAGGCTTCTCCTTCTCCGGCCGGTCCGGGTGCCACCCGTCGAGGAACGGCCGCAGTTGCTTCTTCGTCGGCTCCGCGTGGAAGTCACGGGCGGCCAGGCCCTTGCCGTTCGTCGTAGGGTCGAGCTGATCGGCCTCCGTGTTTCCCCAAGCCGACCACTCACGCAGCCTCTCAGCTTCGGGGGCATCTTCCGACGCGGCGGCGACTTCGTCCAGCGCGGCGCAGAACGCCCGGATCTCACCCGCGGCCCGCCACTGTTCCAGGGCCGTGCCGAAGTGCTCGGCCCGTAGCGCGTGAACTGCCTCGACCGAAGCCTCACTTACCGCGGCCTGCCACTCCCGCCGCTCGCGCTCCTCCTGCTCCGCCGCCAGTCGCAGGCGCTCGGCCTCCTGGCGCTCACGCTCCTCTCGCAGACGCCGCTGCTCCGCCTCTCGTTCCAGCCGGGCCCGCTCCTGCTCCTCCGACCGCGCCTTCAACGTCCGGAAGATTGAGGCGATCTGCTCCTCCAGCGCCTTCTTGGCGGTGTCGGCCCATTCCTTCTTCCAGCCGTGGTGGTAGCTGTAGCCCGAGTTCTCGCTGACCAGCAGCTCCAGTTCGCCGGACGGCTCGGACTTGTGGGCTGGGGTGACCCGTTGCCAGTCGTACGTGCGTCGGCCCGGCTGCTTGGGCACATACCGGACCTGCTTCTGCCGCTCACGGAAGCCGATCTCGTACGTCCTGCCGTGGACGGTGAGCAGCGGCCTCGGCTGCCTGCGCTTCTTGGACACCGCGATCTCGCCGTGGCGTACGACGGCCTGTTCAGCGAGGAGCCGGATCAGCGCGAGCACCCGGGGCAGGACCTCGTCCGAGATCTCGAACGCGCTGTGATCCGAGCTGACCGCCGCGATCACGTCCTCGACATCAGTGATCACCCGGCTGCGCGCGAGCCGGATCCGGTTCCACTCGGTCTCGTCCTCGCCGGTCACCCGCAGCAAGCCGAGGAAGAAGTCGCCTTTTGCCCGCCCGCTGTACTTGAGGTGGTACCCGTCAGGAGCGCACTGCCGGGCGGCGTCGAAGGCTCGGCGATACCGGGCTCGCTCCGCGTCGCTGGGGTCCGGGATCCGAAGGAATCGTCCGGCTTCCTGCACTTGCTCGATCAAGGCCGGTCCGATCGCCGCCGGCGACGGGCGCGGGGGCTTCAGGATCCGCTGTGGGGTTGGCTTCGTCTCGGATGGGGGAGCGGCGTCCTGCTGCGGACGAGAGGCAACCGGCTCCTTGGCCGCATGTGCCGCCGAACGAGGTTTGCGCGGGGCCGGCTCCGGCCGGTCCGGATGATGGCCGTGCTCCAGGTAGAAGCGTCCAGCGTCATTGATCTCTGCCTGCCACTTCCCATCCTGCTTGGGCATGGTGATCAGGCGCCGCTCCCTGAGCGCGCGGGCGGTCGGAGCGAGCTCGGGGCTGTCCGACGTGACGGGGTCGGCTCCGCCTCCGATGCGGGTGAGGAGCGCGAGCTGCCGGTCATTCAACGGAGACCATCGGTGCATGTCGATCGTCGTACCGCCTGCGGGCTCCCCAGCACAAGCCATGGGGTGACCCTCGCGGGGCGCACGGCGTGTTCGGCGTGTCGGAGGCGGAACGCCACTTACCGGCAGCCAACGGGGAGCCGCTCCCGGGAGTCGGCATCCCCGGCGGCTCCCACAATGCCCCCCAACGCAAATCAGACCCGGTACTGATCCCTCAGTACCGGGCCTGACCTGGTGTTACAGCTGTCGGGGTGGCGGGATTTGAACCCACGACCTCTTCGTCCCGAAGCAATTCGGCCGGTTGTTCGATCTGGCATGGTGGTGTCGCTGACCTGCGGTGAAGGTCCGCGAGCGTCCGTAGACGTCCGTGAGAGTGTGTCGGCGTTGTCACTCAGTTAGACACGCAACTCTGCGGTGTGGCTGCGCTTCGGCGGTCAGCCCTACTCCCCGCTACGCGACCCTTCGTCGTCTGCGGGCGGTGGCACCTGGGGAAGCGCAGCACGCTTGGCTACAGCCTCAGCGATGGCCTGTGTCAACTCCTGAGAGTTTGCCCGGAGCCAACGTGAGAATGCTTCCTCAGCGGCTGCGCCGATCTTCTCTGGGACGCTCACGTCGCGGAAGTGCAGCCAGTCGGCAAAAGCCTCCTTGACCCCTTGCCCAATGGCGGCCGGCTGCTGGGATGCCGTACCTGTCTCAGACGACGCCTGTGAGCGGCCAGCACTCTGTGGTCGCTTTGCAGCAGCGCGCTTCTTGGAGGAAGGGGCGCCAGGGGTGAGCGGTCCGCCCCATGCTCGCTCTGTCAGCTCGCCACAAATGCCGGGGGCCACGGTTCGGGGGTCGACCGCTTCCGTCGGTGCGCCGGAGCTGTAAGGCCCGCTCGGCTGCTCGGATCGATCGTGCTCCTTCACCCAGAACACGCGCCGCGCGAACATGCCGGGCGCGTCGCGGTCACTGGGCGCTTCCGCCTTGAGAACCGCGTAGCCGACTCGGCGTCCTACTTGACCACGCCAGGAGACGGGACGCCGCCGCGTGCCAACGCCGTCCACTAAGGTCTCGCGGACGTAGTCGAACGAGCTGACGTCCTCGGTCCAGACGATTTCGTCTTCGTGCTTGATGTCCTCAGGCCGACTTGGCATGTTGCGCCCCTCCCGCAGGTCTCTGAGGACGCAGCTTGCCCAGCCTGGCGCCGCTTTAACCGGACAGCCCGGACACATCCCTTTGGAGCTGTCCGGGCTGTTCTTGCTGGTCAACGCTTCCACCGGACAGCCGGACACCTCGGACAGTGCCCATGGGGCCGTTGCCTCAAGCCCGGACAGACCGTCCGGGCTTCCCTTGCCCCACGCTTTCCAACTGTCCGCGTGGCTGTTCGGGGGCATTCATAGGGGTTCACGCGGCAGGTCAGGCAGGGTGCGCGCACGGGAGCGAACGGTGGTGGCTGTCAGTGCACCGGACAAAGACCAGGACAACGATCAGTGCTACCGAGCCTTGCTGACCAGCAGCACTCACCGCTGTCGATTCACGGTGCGGCGAGTCCGTAGCGCGGTGCCCTGATGCGCCCCCCTATGAGCGGGTCGTACAGCATGTGGCGCTAGTACCGGTTGCCCATGTTGTCTGCGGCTCGTGCAGCTGTGTCTGCTGCTGCTTGGAGGAGCCGAGCGTTGTCTGGAAGGCCGCTAAGACTATCCATCAGCTTGCCTGCTGCTCGATCGGCCCTGACTGCCGCCTGGTGGAGGATTGATGCCTCGTCAGCGAGACCCACGAGGTCATGGGCGGCATCAGCGAGGGTGCTCGCGGTGTCCTGTAGATGCGACAACTTGTGAGAAGCATCAACCAGCAAGAAGGCGGTGTCTTGGAGGTGGGAGAGGCCATCGGAGGCCCGACTCAGGGAACTAATCTCGTCTTCCGACAGACCAAACCCATGGATGCGAGGGTTTGCGAGCTCCTTAAGAGTGACCTTCAGCAGTGCAGCAAGCTCAGGAGCCGTCTTCGCGAATTCATCCAATGCTGGCCCGACACGATCGACCAGTGATGTCTGAGCTTCGCTGATCATCTCGCCGAGTCGCTGCTCCGTGAGGTCGCCCAAGCCGGCCAGAGCGTTGAGCCCGTCAGCCTCGCGTTCCTCCTTCCACCCCTCCAACCGCTCCACCGGGTAGTCATCGCTGTCCGTCCCGTCAATCTCGGAGTGGTGCGGGTGACAAAGCAGGATGAGGTTCGCGAAGCTGTTGCGCTCGCTGATCGACCAGTCCGGGGCATAGCGCTTGCCACCCTCTTCGAAGGCCCGGATGTGCGCGATTTCCAGGTTTAGGCGCGGCGCTCCATTGATCATTCGAACGGTCGGCACGCCACAGTCCGGCCAGTAACAGCCCCCTCGGGCGAGCGTCATCAGTCCTGCGATCGTTGCGTTGCTGTAGCTGCGCCGCGGTGTGGTTGCCACGAGCCCCCCTGGTGTTGATGACCAAGAGGGACCGTCCCACGAGCAGCCTCGTAGCACAGGAAGAGTTCCGGCCAGTCATGGGAGCCGGACCCGGACGCGGGAAGGAGGGCGATACACAACGCTGGCCTGATGCCTGACTGAGGACCGTGGGACGCTTGCAAGAGAGCAAAGAGTAGACGTGAGAGGAGCCGAAGTGTCGGAGGCCAGTCCGCGTGGAACCTACCTGGTCATCTCGGAGGTGCTGCGGAAAGGGATCGAAGAGGGCGAGATCACTGGCCCCCTGCCATCTGAGGCTGACCTCATGCGCTCGCACGGTGTCGCCCGCAACACGATCCGTCGTGCACTCAAGGTGCTCGAAGCAGAAGGGGCTCTTGAGTCCGCGCCCGGGGTTGGCTGGCGTGTCGCCCGCGAGGGGGACCGTCGCTCTCTCGCTGAGCGGATGACCGACTTGATCGTTGAGGACGCTCTCGCGATTGGCGACACGTACCCGTCCGAAGCCAAGCTCTGCGCACGGTTCGACGTATCGCGCACGGCGGTGCGTCGCGTGCTCGCCAACATGGAGGGAACCGGATTGCTCGCCACCGTGCACGGCAAGGGGCGCACGGTACGCGCCCTCCCGACGACCGCCGGCCGGTCGTAGCCTTGGCCGCCATGGGACTAAATGAGTGGGCGTATTCAACCGCCGAGTCACTGCTGGCCGAACCGCTGCCTCGAAGGTGGGTGCACTCTCTAGGGGTGGCTAAGTGTGCTCGTGCGCTGGGCCCGATCCTGGGGGACGATGCCGAGCTGCTGGAAGCGGCGGCAGTGCTGCACGACATCGGCTATTCGCCGCGCATCGCCACCACCGGCTTTCACCCCCTGGACGGGGCGCGCTTCCTTCGTGACCAGGAAGGGGCCGACGGACGGGTCGTGCGGCTCGTAGCCCACCACTCCTGCGCTCTGCTAGAGGCTGAGGAGCGAGGGATTCGGCATGAGCTTGAGAGCGAGTTCGAGCTGGAGCGTCCCGGCCTGGTTGACGCGCTGGTGTTCTGCGACATGACGACCACGCCGGATGGGGAGCAGACCACGCCTGCCGATCGGGTTGGTGAGATCGTGCAGCGTTACGGGCCCGACACGATCGTTGGCCGGTTCATCCAACGGGCAGCGCCTGAGATCTACGCCGCCGCCGACAGGGTGGAGAGTCGCCTAGCCGCGGCGGCTGCTGGGCTTCAGCCGATGTAGGGCTGCTGCCGGGAGTCGTCCAGGCCATGCCGGATGCGCAACCGCATCGACGGATGGATGTTCAGGTCATCGAGGTCCGCTGGGTCAACCCAACGGACCTCTTTCGATTCGCTGCTGGTGCGCAGAGCCCCGCCGGTCGGGTGGGCCCGGAAGCAGATCGAGAACTGTTGTCGCACCTCTCCGTCGTCATACGCCAAGACGTGTTCAGGGTTGGTGTAGAGCCCCACGACGCTGTCGATCTCGACTGTTATGCCTGTTTCTTCCAGCACCTCCCGAACGACCGTGTCGCTGATGCTCTCACCGATGTCATGGCCGCCGCCCGGGAGCGCCCAAAGGTCGTTGTCCGTCTTGTGGATGATCAGAAGCCGTCCGTCATCGTCGCGGACGACTGCCGTGACGGACGGCACGACGGAGTTGGCCGCGGGGGCGTTCGGGTCACGGAAATAGTCGATTCGGCTCACGCGTGCAGACCTCCGCAATCGGCGGGTGAAGAGATGGGCCTGGCCGACTCCCAGACCCGTTCAACGCTCTCAGCGTACGCATCGAACAGTTCGCCCCCTGGCACGCGTTGGAGATGCAGTACAGGGGCCATGTACGCCCCGACCCCGTACAGGTGGCCATTGGCCAGCATCTCCTCATCGGCCCGGTAGATCGAGTTGTAGAGCGTCGTGTTGTGCAGCCGGAACTCAACTCCGGGGAGCCCGAAGAATGAGCCGTAGTTGATGAGGGCATTTCGAATCTTGCTGGCCATGGCCGGGCCGATTCCCTCATCCTCACCACGCACGGCCACGGCGGGGCTGTCCGGGTCCCCGAGCATGAAGCGGACGCGGACGCCGGCCGCTGATTTTTCCTTGACGACTTTGTGGAACGCAGGGTCCTCAGTGAGCCAGAAGCCCGAGTAGACGAGCACGTCGAAGTGCTCGCGCGCTTGCGCGTAGAGCTGTGGCCACAACCGGTTCGGAACGACCGACCTGTGGGGGTACAGCTTGATCAGCTCAGCGTTTCCCGCCTCGGTGACCTCTGCTGATGTCCGTTCCTCCGGCCACAGGTAGGACACTTCACATTGCAGTAGCGAGGCAGCGGCGTACTGGAAGCGCCGGTAGGGCTTGCGTTTTGGGTCACCGATCCAGCGCTCGACCGTCTTGGCCGACACTCCTAATCGCGCGCCCACTTGATCGAGCGTCATGCCGCTCTCAACGATCGCGCCTCGAAGCCTCTCGTTGGCCATGTCGTGCTCTCCCCCGGCTGGGACGACTTGGGACGACTTCACCGTAGCCAAGTCGTGCACAGGTCGTACAGGTGCGGGGTCGATCGTCTTCGCTGCTGAGGCCAAGCTGGAAGCACATCGACAGCGAGGGACTCGCAGAACCGAAGAGCCGAAGGGCTTGACGGGGCGAATCTCTCTCTGCATGATGAGGGACATGTAACACATGTTCCTCCAAGTTTAACGCCCGCCTGTACCGGCGGAGCTGACCAACCGCAGTACCCGCACCAGCTGGAAGACCTGGGAAAGGCGACGTTGTCGCACGCCAACGGGCTGTGAGCGGCCGTTCCTTGAGAACTGAACAGTGTGCCAAGAACGAGTGATTTTGGCGGCTGGCGCCTCCGTCTTCGGGGGCGTCAGCGGCCATGACCACTCGTCTTTGACGAGCGGTCGCCGTGGCTCCGGGTTCCGGGGGCGCGGCTCGCTCAGCACGTCCTTGCCGGGTGGTCGTCTCTCGCCAAAGACCGCGACCGCCCGGCCCCGTCCTTCGCGAATCAAGGAGATCCGCAATGACTGAGCGCACCTTCGTTTCCACCTCCACCGGCCCGGTCGTTCTGGGCCTGGACCTGCCGATGGGCAGGGTGCACGTGCAGGTTCTCGACAGCCTCACCCACGCCCGGGTGACGCTGCGGACCGCCGACACGTCGGGCCCGGCCGCCGACGTGGTGAACGCGGCCCGCATCACTGAGAACGGCCAGACCATCGCGGTGGAGATCCCCGCGATCCGCGGCAACGTGATGATGCAGAGCGTCCGGGGCAACCGGATCACCCAGAGCATGGGCACGGTCTACGGATCGGTCACCGGCGTGACCATCATCAACGGTCGCGTCGTGACCGGCGGTGGCACGGACACCGTGGCCCGGGTCAGCGAGATTGAGGCCCGGGTTTCCCTGCCGGCGAACTCCTCGCTCGCGGTCGTCTCCCAATCCGCCGACGCTGTCGTGGACGGTGAGGTGGACCGCCTGGAGTTCCGCTCCACCTCCGGTGACTTGCAGGTCGACGGGGCCCGCGCCGTGACCGCCTCCACCACCTCCGGTGACCTGACCGTCTGGCGCGTGGCCGAGCAGATCGCAGCCCGCTCCGTCTCCGGTGACATCGCCGTGGACCTGTACAGCGGCAGCAGCGCAGAGCTGGTCACCACGTCCGGCGACGTGAGCGTTCACGCGACGCTCAAGGCGTCCGGCGCCGTGCGCGCCAACAGCGTTTCGGGCGACGTGACCGTCAGCGGCGGTCGCGACCTGAACGTCAGTGCCCGCAGCGTCAGCGGCCACGTCCGCACCCGCTGACCACAGACCTTCCCTCCCTGCCGGGGTGGCCGCCTCTCGCCAAAGACCGAGGCTGCCCCGGCTCCCTTCGCCTTTCAGGAGAGATCCTCATGCGTACGTACATCGGTAGCCACCAGGCCTTGAACGCGATCGAGTTCGAAGAGCTGGCCTTGGGCTTCGACGAACTGCCCCTGGGCCTTGACCGGGGCCTGTTCCGCGGCCCGCTCACCCCGGAGTCGCCCGAGGAGCGGGCGGCCCGTCTGGACGTGGCCCGTGAGGTCATCGCGGAGCTGGCCGCGCAGGGCGAGGGCGGTGACGAGATCGCGGCGTGGGACGCGCTGTACGCCGACGCGCTCACCCGCACCGTGCCGTTCCTGCGTGCCGCCCGCTCCGCCGGCCGTTTCGCCGGGACGGAGGAAGCGGCATGAGCGAGATCCTGACATCCCTGGCCGCTGCTCTGCCGCTGGCGTCCGGCTGGTCGATCCACAGTCTGTGGATGCACCGCCGGATCGAGTCGGCCCGGCGTGACCCGCTGACGGGTCTGCTGAACCGGGACGCGTTCGAGGAGCGGGCCAGCAAGTTCCTGCACGGTGGTCCGCGGGCGGTGTACTTCGTGGACCTCGACCGGTTCAAGCAGACCAACGACACCCACGGCCACGCGGCGGGGGATGCGGTCATCCGCGCCACCGGTCATCGCATGCAGCAGTGGGCCACCGAGAACGGCGGTCTCGCAGCCCGGTTGGGCGGGGACGAGTTCGTGGCGGTCACCAGCGTCTACAGCGCGGGTGAATTCGACTGGACCCTGTATGAGCTGTCCGACCGGTTGGAACGGCCCGTGGACTTCGAGGGCACGCAACTCGCCGTGACCGCGTCCATCGGCACGATCCGGATCGACCCGCGCGCGGAGCTGGCCGACCTGTCCGCGCTGCTGCGGCGCGCGGATGAGGAGATGTACAAGGCCAAGCAGGAGGAGGCCGGTTGGAGTGTCGCCATGAGCGTCGCCCCGACCCTGGGGACGGTCAACGGCCGCCGGGCCGGACGACGTGGCACCGCCGGTGGAACGGGGGCGGCGGCGTGAATCGCCCCGCGAAAATCCTGCTGGTCGCTGCTCTGGTCGGCGTGGTCGGCATGGCCTTCCGCGTCTCGTGGAACGCGCAGCGGGACGTGGCCCGGACGGTCGGGGCGGACGGCACGGCGGCTCTGCTCTACCCGTTCGTGGTCGATGGCCTGATGGCCCTGGCACTGGTCGCCACCCTCGTACTCACCGGCCGGGACAAGACGTTCGCGCTGTGGGTGCTGGCCGGGTACGCAGCTGCGTCGCTGGTTCTCAACTACGTGCACGGGCTGGTGCCCGAACTGCACGGCGGGGGACAGCGAATGCAGTTGGCCCACTGGGCCCCCGCGAACTGGGTCCTGGTGCTGCTCGCCACGTCGCTGCCGGTCGGGTCGATTTTCTTCGGTTCGGACCTCGTGGCGAAGGTGCTGCACCACCGAGCACCCGCAATCACAGATCAGGATGAACCAGCCGAGTCCGCAACAAATCGGTTGGGGTCTGACCTGCACGAGTCGGCCCCCGAGACCCCGCCCGAGGTGACCGAACTCCTGACCCCCGAGGCGGCCGACCCGGCACCGGTCATCGACCCGGTTCCGCCGGTCGAACCCGTGCCGGTAGTCGAGCCAGTCGAGGCCATCGAGTCGGTTCCGGTGAAGGCGGTCGCTGCGGTCGAGTCGGCCCCTCGTAGGGCGACCGGTCGGGTCCCCGAGTCGGCCCGCACGCGCCGCCCGACGCGCACGCCGGATGCACTGCTTGCCGAAGCCCGGTCGGTCACGGCCGACTGGCCGGATGCTGAGCTGACGGCAGAGGCGATCCGTAAGGCGGTGCGTACGTCGTCGGCCAACGGCCGACTGCTGCGCGACACGCTCAAGGCCGAGCGCTCAGCACCGGATGCCGGTGCTGAGGCGACCGCCGCGTAATGGCCGCCCGCTTCTTCGACCCGACCGGAGCCCGCTACGGCGTCCCCACGTTTCCGTGGCGGATGGCTCCGGACGGGTTGGCGACCCGCCGTCAGCTCCGTGCCCGCGGCCTGCGTCCCGGCGGGCAGGACGTGGCCGCACAAGTCCTCTGGTTCTCCCGCCGCTACCGGCGCAAGGGCACCAGCCCGATCCGCGTCGCCTACCTCTACCGCCTCGACCGAGCGAAGCCGGTCCGGCCGATGACGCCCGCGAAGTGGGCCGCGCTCGCCAAGGCGAACGCCGCTCAGCGGGTCTGCACCGAGTGCCGGCGCGATGCCGGATACCGCATCCCCACCTCACTCGGCATGTGCGTGACCTGTGCGGACGCCCCACAACTCGCTGCCTGAACCCGCACGACTTCGCTCAGCGGAGCCCGGATGGTCGGCCTACCAAAGCGCCGCCCCGGGCCCCTTCCAGCACCTCCCGTTTTCGGAAGGAACCAGCAGTGAACCACGACGACGAAAACGAACTGTTCAACCGGCTCGAAGCCGACATGGCCACCGACCCGGACACCGACTCGGGTGCGGAGGTGGTGGACCTGGACAAGGCCCGCTCCGCCCGCGAGTCGACCACTCCGACCACTCCGGAACCGTCCACGGACACCGAGCCGGACCCAGCCGCCCGCGTCATGGTCGACGGCCCCGCCTCACAGAAGGGACCCGGCTACCTGGGTCGGCTGGCCGGTGCTAAGCGCCGCCAGGTCGTCCCCGAGTGGCTGAAGTCGACGGCTGAGCTGAAGACGGCAGCCGGTTGGGTGGCCCGGCACTACGGCCACATGGCCGGGTACCACGCCTTCCGCTCCCCGGCCTACGCCGCGCGGCTGGCCCTGCAATCCCCGCGGGGGGCCGCGAAGTTCGTCGGCGGCGCTATGCGGTGGGTGGCCGACAAGGAGGGCGAGCCGGTACGCCTGGCGATGGTGGAGAAGGAGGACGCGGCCACCTATCTCAAGCTGTCCCGTCAGCGTGACGGCCGCGTTCGGCTGCGCACCCTGGTCATGGTCCTGGCGTCGTTCATCGGTCTGGGCGCAGCCCTCGCGATGTATGTGCTGGCCCCGGCCTGGCTCATGACCGTCTCCGTCAGCGCCGTGCTGCTGGCGCTCGGCTATGCCGGGGAGTCGCCGGACGCCCCGGTCATCAACCGGGCGGTCGAGCTGCCCAAGGCGCAGAAGCTGACCAGTGACATCGTGCTGCGCGCGCTCGCGGCCTTGTCGATTTCGCAGATCAACCAGGCGGTGGCCAAGGGGCGGGACGGGTTCGTGTTCAGGGCGCCGATCACCCGGGACGGTCCGGGCTGGCGGGCCGAGGGCGATCTCCCGTACGGCGTGACTGTGTCCGATGTGATGGACCGCCGTGACCGGCTCGCTTCCGGTCTGCGCCGCCCGCTGGGCTGCGTGTGGCCTGAGGCGGTGCCGGATGAGCACACCGGGCGGCTGGTGCTGTGGGTCGGGGATCAGGACATGTCCAAGGCCAAGCAGCCCGCATGGCCGCTGGCCAAGGCGGGGTCGGTGGATCTGTTCAAGCCCACGGCGTTCGGCACGGACCAGCGCGGACGCTGGGTCGAGCTGTCGCTGATGTACATCGCGGGCATCGTCGGAGCGATCCCCCGCATGGGCAAGACGTTCTTGCTCCGTCTGCTGCTCCTGATCGCCGCTCTCGATCCGCGTGCGGAGCTGCACACCTACGACCTCAAGGGCACCGGCGACCTGGACCCGGTGGGGGAGAAGTGCTCCCACCGCCACCGCGCCGGTGAGGATGACGAGGACATCGAGTACGCGATCCAGGATCTGCGCGCGCTGCGCGAAGAGCTCCGCAGGCGGGCGAAGATGATCCGCTCCCTGCCCCGCGACATCTGCCCGGAATCCAAGGTCACCTCCGAGCTGGCCAGCATGAAGAAGTTCGGTCTGCACCCGATCGTGATCGGGGTGGATGAGTGCCAGGTGTGGTTCGAACACCCCAAGTACGGGGCGGAGTTCGAGGAGATCTGCACTGACCTGGTCAAGCGCGGCCCGGCCACCGGGATCACGCTGCTGCTGGCCACCCAGCGCCCGGACTCCAAGTCCCTGCCGACCGGGATCAGCGCGAACGCCTCCACCCGGTTCTGCATGAAGGTCATGGGCCAGATCGAGAACGACATGGTCCTCGGTACCGGCTCCTACAAGCGCGGGGTGCGGGCCACGATGTTCGCCTGGGGTGACAAGGGCATCCACTACTTCGTGGGTGAAGGCAGTGACGCCCGCATCGTTCGCTCGGTATACGTGGACGCGGTCATCGCCGAGGTCATTGCCTCGCGGGCCCGCAAGCTGCGCGAGGACGCCGGCACCCTCACTGGCCATGCCGCCGGGGAAACGCCCGAGGCGGACCCGGCAGCGAGCTACGACCTGCTGCGCGACCTGCTGGCCGTGGTCGCGCCGGAGGAGCCGAAAGTGTGGAACGAGGTCGCCGTTGCGCGGCTGGCCGAGCTGCGTCCGGAGGTCTACGGCGGCTGGGAGCCGGAACAACTCACGTCCGCGCTCAAGCCCTACGGCGTCCCCACGGGCCAGGTGTGGGGCAAGACCGAGGACGGCAAGGGCGCCAACCGGCGCGGCTTCGAACGCGCCAAGCTCACCACCGCGATTGCGGAGCGTGACGGAAAGCGGGATGCGGGCTAGCCGCACCCGTCCGCTAGACCTAGCGGGCACCCCCGCTAGGTCTAGCACCCCCGCTAGCACCCCAAACAATGCCTGATCAGCCCGCTAGTCCCTAGCGGGCTGCCCCTCGCACGCCCCGAAACCGCCCTGGGAGGCCCCTGGTGACCCTCATAGCCGCCGCTAGCCTGCTGACCTCGTTTTTTACGCTCTGTTACGTCGGGCTGTGTGCGTCCAGCCCGTTCGGCAACTGCCGCAAGTGCAAGGGCTTCGGCTACGCGCTCAAGAAGGACCGCCGCGGGCGCCTCAAGCCTGGCAAGACCTGCCGCCGCTGTCACGGCGACCGCAAGCGCATCCGCGTGGGGCGGCACCTGTTCAACGTCGCCATGCGCATCCACCGCGACGGCACCCGCTGACCGGTCCGCGCATACGTCCGGCGACCGCCCGCCATGAGGCGGACCCCGCTCCGTGCAGGAGCTAGGTGGGCGCGGTCGCCGGTCCCTGGCCCCAAGCTTGCGAGCACCCGGGGCCCCTCGAACGTATCCGAACGTCATCCGATCCCGGAAGCGAGTTTTCCCATGGCTGTGACCGTCTCGCTGGTCTTCCTGTTCGGCCTGGTCCTGTTCTTCCTCCTGCGCTCCAAGTCCCTCGGCTACGGGGCTGCGTTCATCGCCGTGATGTTCGGGTTCTACCTGGCGTCGACCGGCGCCGCGGGCCCCGTGAACCAGCTCTCCACGGCTGTCGTGGAAGCCGTCCGCAACCTCTGAGGAGCCTGCCGTGAACGAACCGATCGTCGCCCGCCACTGGCTCGCTTTCGTGGCCCCCAAGGCCGCCCCGGCTGTGGCCACGTCCACGGTGCTGATCCTGGGGCGGATCTGGAACGCCAACGGCGCCGAACACAGCGTGGGCAACGCTGCGTTGATGGTCGTGCTGGCTGCCGGGGCCGCGACCGCCGGCGCTTTCGCCTCGGCCGGTCTCGCCGGTGACCCGGTCATCGCCGGAGCCGCGTTCGCCACCTCCGGGGCCCTGGCCCTGGCCGGGGTCGCCGGGTACTCCGACGGGGCGTCGCTGCCTTTGCTGCTGTGGGCGGTGGCCACCGCCGTGGCCTACGGCCTGGCCGCCCGCTACTGGCGCACCGACCGCCGCGACACCGTCGCCCACGAGCGGCACATGACCGCGCAGCACACCGAGTACGCCCACGTCGAGCGCGTCGAAGCCCTGCGCGCCGGAGCCCAGATCGAATCCGCCCGCGCCGGTGCTGCCTACGCCGAACAGCTCGCCACCGCCCTGATCACCCGCGCCACCCTGCCCGGCTTCGACCCTGCCCAGCTCACCCGGGCCGGGCTGCCCGAACTGCCCGCCACAGAAAGGAAGTCCCCGTGAACCGCCGCTACCGGCCTCGACTACGCGTCCAGCGCGCGACGTGGCCCCGCCCGGCCCTGATCCTCACCGACACGCCCCGCCCCGGCTGCCGCGACTGCGACGGCATCGGCGGCATCGAGCACCCCTACGGCCACCCCGAGACCGGCGAATACGAGGACTCCGACTGGGAGCCCTGCCACTGCTGGAACGAGGCCCTGCGGTGGGTTCTGCTGCCGCTGCCCCGCCTGCCCCAGCGCTGGCACCGCCAGCCCACCGGCTACAGCGACGAACCCCCGTTCTGATCCCCGAGAAAGGACCACGCGCCATGCGCACCCACACCAGCACCGCGACCCTGCTCACCATGGTCGACGGCCGTAACTGCCGCCCCGAGCCGATCAGCCTGTACGCGGCCTTAACCGGCATCCGCAAGGCCCGAAAGAGCCCCACCACGGTGGACGCGGTGAACGTCTACGCCTTCACCGACCGCAACGGCACCCCGCTGCACGTCGCCTACATCCACCACACCCCGGGCCGCTGGTCGAACGTCGCCGAGGTGATCGACGTGTACGAGATCCCGACCGACCTGCTCACCGACCTGTAGCTGTGCCCGAGGCGGTCGCCTCTCGCCAAAGACCGCGACCGCCTCGGTTCTCCGTCCCTTCGCAGAAACAGGAGATCCCTCCATGAGCCCTCCCACGACGCTGCGGCTCGGCTCGCTGTGTACCGGGTATGGCGGCCTGGACATGGCCGTCAGGCAGGTGTTCGGCGGCTCGCTCGCGTGGGTCGCGGACAACGACCCCGGCGCGGCCAAGATCCTGGCCCATCACTATCCCCAGGTGCTGAACCTGGGTGACATCACCGCCACCAACTGGACGGGGGTTCCGCCGGTCGACGTGGTCCTCGGGGGCTATCCGTGCCAGCCGTTCAGCACCGCCGGCCGCCGGAAAGGAACAGCGGATGAGCGCCACATCTGGCCCCACATCTCCCGTGCCCTTGGGGTTCTACGACCCCGACTCGCGATCTTTGAAAACGTCGCAGGGCACCTTTCTCTCGGATTCGACACCGTCCTCTCCGACCTTGCCGCCCTCGGGTTCGATGCGTGCTGGTGCACTGTTCGCGCGTCCGACGTCGGCGCTGCCCACCAGCGCAAGCGGCTGTTCTTCCTCACCTGGCCTTCCGACCCCACGGGCGAGGGACGCGAAGGGCAAGGGGTATTCGGACGGCCTGCCGCACGTCGCCTCGCTGCTGCCGACCCCCTCGACATCCGAGGCGACCGGTACCGGGCACACGGCACAGGGCGGGATGAACCTGCGGCACGCCGTTTCCCTCCTGCCGACACCAGTGGTCGGGGACTCCAAGGGCGCCCGACAGTCAACGGCCCCGAATCCACGCAGCAGTTCACCGACACTGACGGACCTGTCTTTCAGCGGGGCGCTGCTACCCACCCCCAGGGCGTCCGCGAACGAGAACCGGCAGACCAAGCGCACCCCCTCGCAGGAGAACGGAACGCACGGCCGCTGCCTGGCCGCGGAAGTCTGCTCCCTGCTGCCGACCCCCAGGGCATCGGACGGGGAGAAAGGCGGTCCGAACCAGCGGGGGAGCAAGGGGGATCTGACCCTTCCCTCGGCGGCGCACCGCATTGGGGTGAGTACGGCCCCGCAGTCGCCCGCTGGGAGCGCGTCATCGGACGGGCAGCTCCCGGGCCAACTGACCCTGTGGGACGGCTGAACCCCACCTTCGTGGAATGGCTCATGGGTCTGCCCGCAGGACACGTCACCGACGTACCGGGGCTCTCCCGTACAGCACAGCTCAAGGCGCTCGGCAACGGCGTGGTCCCGCAACAGGCCGCTCACGCCCTGCGCTCCCTGCTCGCCTCGGCAGGCGCCGAACGAGGCGTCACAGCCGCGTAGATACGCCCGAGGCGGTCGCCTCTCGCCAAAGACCGCGACCGCCTCGGTTCTCCGTCCCTTCGCAGAAACAGGAGACAATCAGCATGACACCTAACCGCAAGACCATGCCGCCTCGCGGCGTGACGCCTGCCGGTGACCCACTACGAATCGCCCTGAAGCTGGCCGCAGCCGGGGTACCGGTCCTCCCGCTGCGGGCGGGGAAAGTGCCGTTCGGGAACTGCCGTGCATGCATGGATGGCGCCTGCGGCGGGCGCCCTCACATGAAGAGCGCGGGCGTGTGCCGCTGCCCCGGCGTGTGTCATGGCTGGGCAGCGGCGACCGCCGACGCGGCCGTACTGACCTCCCTGGCATGGGCGACGATGTGGCGCGAGGCTCAAGCGGTCGCCTACTACCCCGCAGGGGCCGGGCTGACCGTCGTGGACTTGGACGACGCGGCTGCTGTTACTTGGGCGCGCGAGAGCCTGCCGCCCACCAGGACCGTCCCCACGACCCGTGGGGAGCACTGGATCTACCGGGGCGCCATGCGGTCGGCCAACTCGGTACGGGCAGGCGTGGACATCAAGTCGCGTATGTCCTACGCCCGTTGGCTGGGCCCCGGCATCGGCGCGATGGCATCCCTGCCGCCTGTCGTCCTGGCGTTGGTCGAGAGGAAAGAGACCACCCCCGCCCGGGGGAGGGTGGTCTCTTCCGTCCGGGAGCGCGCGGCGTGGGATGCGACCGTGGCCACGGGATGCCGGCACACCGAGCGCTACGTACGTACCGGCCTTGAGCGGGGCCTGACCCTGGTGCGTTTTCGCACCGAATCGGGTGCCGGATCGCAGGCGTTCGGCGTGGCCCAGTTCCTGGCGAAGCAGCACGCGCAGTGTCCCGGCCCGTGCGGTCTCGATGCCCTGGGGTGGCAGATCGTCGCTGCGGCCGTCTCCGTGGGCGTCCCTGAGGCGTACGCGGAACGCGCGGTCGACAACGGCCTCAACAGCGTTGTGGGGAGGGCGGCATGACCACCCCCGACACGCCGCACGACGCCACGCGACCCGCGCTGGTGACGGTCGTGGGCGCGAAGGTCGCCGCCCGCCAGGGCGTCCTTTCAGCGGTTGGTTCTGACTCGCAAGACGACGGGACAGCAGCATGAGTGTCAACCCGATTCCGCCGCTGCACCTGTACTCCGTCCCGAGCGATCAGCCCGCCCCGACGGAGGCGCCGCCGAAGCGAGAGCGCCCGCGAACCGCGTGGACTGCCGATCAGCTCATGGCAGCGGACTTCCCCGAGCCGAAATGGGCCGTGCCCGGCATCCTCGCCGAGGGTGTGAGCCTGCTCGCCGGACCGCCGAAGGTGGGCAAGTCCTGGTTGTCGCTCGGTCTCGGCCTCTCGGTCGCGGCCGGGGGCAACGCCTTCGATTCCGTGCCCGTCCAAGGCGGGCCTGTGCTCTACCTCGCCCTGGAGGACACCCCGCGACGGTTGCAGACCCGCATGGGGAAGCTCCTGGGAGGCCAGAAGGCGCCGGCCGGTCTCACGCTCGTGACGGAGTGCCCGCCCTTCCCGCAGGGCGGGGTTGAGGCAATCGCCGGTTGGCTCGACCGCAACCCGGACGCCCGCATGGTGGTGATCGACGTCTTCGCCAAGATGCGTGGTCAAGCACCTCAGGGAGCGTCGGCGTACGACGCGGACTACGTCGCCGTCGGATACGCCAAGCGCCTCGCGGACCACTACGGCATCGCCGTCGTCCTGGTCCACCACGTCCGCAAGATGGCCTCCGAGGACTTCCTCGCCGAGGTCTCCGGCACGAACGGCATCGCGGGCGCCGCAGACGCCACGCTCGTACTCAAGCGGGCTCGTGGGCAGGCTGACGGGATTCTCCACGTCACCGGCCGCGACGTAGACGAAGCCGAGTACGCCCTCCAGTTCCAAGCCGCCTCGGGTGCCTGGCATTTGCTCGACGGGCCCGTCACCGACCACACCGTCGGGGACACGCGAGCCGCCATCCTCAAGTTCGTCCGCGCCAACCCCGGGGCGAAGCCGAAGGACATGGCGCCTGCACTCCCCAACGTCGATGCCGACACCATCCGCCGCACCTGCTCGCGCATGGCCTCCGACGGACAGCTCACGAAGGACGCCAGCGGCCGGTACTTCCCGGACACCCAGAGCCGGACACAGGGCACCCCGGACGTGTCCGAGCTGTCCGACTGTCCGGTCACCCCGTCTGACCAGCCCGAACACCCCGGACAGTCGGAATTCGACCTGTCCGGGGTGTCCGGTCGCCCCTCGCCCGACAACCGGAGGACCCCGTGACGCTCGCTGTCCCCGAGCCGGGCTCGCTCGCCGAGCCCGTTCTCTACCGAGTTCAGGACGCCACACGAGTCCTGCGCATGAGCCGCACTGTCATCTACGACCTCATACGCACGGGCCGACTTCGCACGGTGAAGGAGGGCCGCGCGCGGTTCATCCCGGCATCCGCCATCAACGAGTACGTCGCGCTGCTGGAGCGCGAGGCAGGAGAGCACGAGTGACCACGCGCCGCAGCAAGGGAGACGGCGGTCTGCACTGGGACGAGAAGCGCCAGCGCTGGATCGCGACCGCTCACCTCGGTTACGACCCGAGCGGGAAGCGCCTCGTGAAGCGGGGTAGCGGCAAGACCAAGACCGAGGCCAAGAACAAGCTCAAGGAGGTTCTGCGGGACCATGAGGACGGCCTCGCCATCGCCCCCACCAACTACACGGTGGAGAACGCGGTCAACGACTGGCTGATGTACGGGCTGGCCGGTCGCGACAAGGGCACCCTGGACGCCTGCACGTCGCTCAGCCGCAACCACGTCATTCCTGCCCTGGGTGCCCGGAAGCTCCGCGAGCTGAGCGGCGAAGACGTTGACAGGTGGCTCGCTGAGAAGTCCAAGACGCTGAGCACGCGGACCTTGCAGGGTATCCACTCGTGCCTGAACCGCGCGGTCAAGCGGGCCATGGTGCGAGACAAGGTGAAGCGGAACATCGTCGAGCTGTGCGCCATCCCGACCGGCCAGCCCGGCCGGCCGTCGAAGGCGCTCACCCTCGCCCAAGCCGAGGCGGTCCTTAAATCCGCCGCCGGTACGTCCGCGCACGCGTACATCGTGCTGGCCCTGCTCACTGGCGCCCGTACGGAGGAGCTGCGCGCGCTCACGTGGGACCACGTCTTCCTGAAGGGAGACCCAGACGCGAGCCCTCCCGTCCCGCCGCACATCGCCGTGTGGCGGTCGGTCCGGACCGGCGGCGACACCAAGACGAAGAAGTCCCGACGGACGATCGCGCTCCCGGCACGCTGCGTGGACGCGCTCTGGCAGCAGCGGGAGGACCAGGGCTGGGACCGGCTCGCAGCGGGGGAGAAGTGGGAGGAGCACGGACTCGTCTTCTCCTCCGCCACGGGCACGGAGCTGGACTCCACCAACGTCCGCCGGGCCTTCCGGCAGGCCATCGCCGACGCAGAGGGAGTGGAGGCAAAGGAGTGGACACCGCGTGAGCTACGGCACAGCTTCGTGTCGCTGCTCTCAGACAAGGGCGTACCGCTCGAAGAGATCTCGCGGTTGGTCGGACACTCCGGTACGGCCGTCACCGAGGAGGTCTACCGGAAGCAGATCCGTCCCGTGATCCAGACGGGGGCGACCGTGATGGATGGCATCTTCAAGCAAGATCAGAAGCCGTAGTCACGCAGATAGACACGCACGCAGAAACAGGTCAACCACCTACAGTTTCCGGTAGGTGGTTGACCTGGTCTTACAGCTGTCGGGGTGGCGGGATTTGAACCCACGACCTCTTCGTCCCGAACGAAGCGCGCTGCCAAGCTGCGCTACACCCCGATTGTCTCCGCTTGTCGCGGCGACGTCGTTTACTTTAGCCCACTGGCGGCTGGAGACGAAATCCGGTTTTCGGGGGTGCTCGGGGAGGGGTGGAGGGGGCCACGCCCGGCCTGGCCCGGCCCCCTCGGCGGCGTTCAGCCGGGTCTGCCCCGGTCGGCCGCAGGTTACAGCCCGGGGCGAGGCGGGGCCGGACCGCCTTCCCGCCCCCGGCCCGGCTCGCGGCTCTACCCCTGCCGCCCCACCAGCGTCAGCAGCGTCGCCTCCGGGGGGCAGGCGAAGCGGATGGGGGTGTAGCGGTTGGTGCCGCAGCCTGCTGAGACGTGCAGGTAGGCGCGGTTTCCCTCGGCCGTGTGGGTGGACAGGCCCTTCACCCGGTCCGTGTCCAGGTCGCAGTTCGTGACCAGCGCCCCGTAGAACGGGACGCACAGCTGCCCGCCGTGCGTGTGGCCGGCCAGGATCAGGGGGTAGCCGTCCGCCGTGAAGGCGTCCAGGGAGCGCAGGTACGGGGCGTGGACCACCCCGATCGACAGGTCGGCGTCCGCCTCGGGACCGCCGGCCACCCTCTCGTACCGGTCGCGCTTGATGTGCGGGTCGTCCAGGCCCGTGAACGCCAGCTCCATCCCGTCCAGCTTCAGGCGGCCCCGGGTGTTGCTCAGGTTCACCCAGCCCGCCGCGTCGAACGCGTCCCGCAGGTCCTCCCAGGGGTTGTGCACGGCACCCACCGCCGGCGCGTTGCCGTTCAGGCCGTGCTTGCCTTGCGCCTTTTCGAACAGGTATCGGGCGGGGTTGCGCAGTTTCGGTCCGTAGTAGTCGTTGGAGCCGAAGACGTACACCCCGGGGAACTCCATCAGCGGGCCCAGCGCGTCCAGTGCCTCCGGGACGCCCTCCGGGTCCGACAGGTTGTCCCCGGTGTTCACCACGAAGTCCGGCCGCAGGCCCGCGAGCGATTGCAGCCACGCCCGCTTCTTGCGCTGGCCGCTCACCATGTGGATGTCCGAGACCTGGAGTACGCGCACGGGGCGCGCCCCCGGCGGCAGGACCGGTACCGTCACCCGGCGCAGCCGGAACGACCTCACCTCGAACCCGGCCGCATAGGCGAGACCGGCGGCCCCGACCGCCGTGATACCCAAGGGAATTCCGTATCGCGCGCGCATACGCCCATCGTCGCAGACGCCGGCCGCGCCGGGCCACGGGGCCAGAATCGGCGGGCGGAGACCGCTGTGCACCTGACACACTGGACCCATGACCACGCTCAAGGCCCGACTCAAGGACGACCTCACCACCGCCATGAAGGCGCGCGACGAACTGCGCTCGTCCACGCTCCGGCTGACCCTCACCGCCGTCGCCAAGGAAGAGGTCGCCGGCACGGCCGCGCGTGAGCTCTCCGACGACGAGGTCGTCAAGGTGATCGCCAAGGAGGCGAAGAAGCGCCGCGAGGCCGCCGAGGCCTTCGATAAGGGTGGCCGGGCCGAGTCCGCCGCGCGTGAGCTGGCCGAGGGCAAGATCCTCGACGCGTACCTGCCCAAGCAGCTGTCCGACGACGAGCTCGCGGCCATCGTCGCCGACGCCGTCGCCGAGGCGAAGGCCGCAGGTGCGGAGGGGCCGCGCGCCATGGGCGCCGTCATGAAGATCGTGAACCCGAAGGTGGCGGGTCTGGCCGACGGGGGCCGTGTCGCCGCCGCGGTGAAGCAGCAGCTCGCGGGCTGACCCCGCCCCTACGCCCGCGTCGCCGGCAAGCCGTACGAAAGGGCGCCCCAGGAGTGATCCCGGGGCGCCCTTTCTCGTGCGGCGCTGTTCCATCCGCCCCGCAGGGCTACCGCGGCCAGCCGCCCGTGTCGCCGCCCACCACTCCCGGCGGGAGCGGGATGCCGGGGATCGACGGGTCGCCGCCCTGGCCCGGGGGCTTGTTGTCGCCGCCCGGCTTCGGCTTGTGCTTGTTGCCCCGGCCATTCCCGTTCCCGTTGCCGTTCCCGGCTCCGTTCCCGTTGCCCTTGTTCTTGCTCTTGTTGCTGTCGTTGTTGCCGCCGGCGGGCGCCCCGGCCGTCGCGTCCTCCGTCTTCTGGCCCGCGTCGCCCACGTTGACGCTCGTGAACGGCGCCGACGTCTGCCCCTGGAGCGCACCCGTCATGGCGTCGCGCCAGATGGGACCGGGGACCTGACCGCCGTACACCTGCTCCTGGAACTGGCCGCCGATGGTGATGTTGTTCATCTCGACGCGCTGCGAGGGGCTGCCGACCCAGACCGCGCCCGACAGGTTCGAGGTGTACCCGACGAACCAGGCGTTCTTGCGGGCGTCGGTGGTACCCGTCTTGCCCGCGTTGTCGCGGTCCTTCAGCCCGGCCTCGGCACCGGTACCCGAGTCGACCACGCCGCGCAGCAGGGAGTTGATGCTGTCGGCCGTGCTTTGCGACATCGCCTTCGAGCAGGCGGTCTTCGGAACCGGCACCGATGAACCGTCGGTCTTCTTGACGGACTCGATGGCGATCGGGCTGCAGTACGTACCCCGGTTGGCGAAGGCCGCGTACGCGGTGGCCATCGTCAGGGGCGAGATACCGGTGGAGCCGAGGGTCAGCGCCGACGGCACCATGGGCAGCTTCTCACCGTTGCCCTGACGGACGTTCAGCTTGTCCGTCATCTGCGAGACGGGGCACATGCCGATGTCGCCGAGCATCTGCACGAAGTACGTGTTGACCGACTTGGCCATCGCCTCCTTCAGCGCGAAGGGGCCGATCTCGTTCTCGTTCTCGTTCTCCAGGTGCGCCGGGTGCTTGGGGTCGTTCACCCACGGCTTGCCGCCACACGTCTGGACGGAGGCGGGATAGTCCATCTCGTACGGCGAGGGGTACTGCTGGGTCGGCGGTTTGCCACCCTCGATCGCGGCCGCGGCCAGGAACGGCTTGAACGTCGAGCCGACCGGGAAGCCGTAGTTGGAGCCGCCCATCTGCCGGTTCACCGAGAAGTTGATCTGCGTCTCGTTGTCCCCGAAGCCGTACGGCTTGGACTGGCCCATCGCCAGGATCTTGCCGCTGCCCGGCTGGACCATGGTCACCGCGGTGGCGACCGAGTCCTTCTGGTAGACGTGCTCCTTGATCGAGGCCTGCGCGGCCTTCTGGCTCTGCGGGTCGAGCGTGGTCTGGACGGTGAGCCCGCCCTGGTTCCAGAGCTTGGCCCGCTCCTCCTTGGTCTTGCCGAAGACCGGGTCGGACAGGAACACCTCGCGTACGTAGTCGCAGAAGAACCCGGCGCCGTCGACCGCCGTGATGCAGCCGTTCTTCGGCTTGCTCACGTGCAGCGTGATCGGGGCCTCCTTGGCCTTGTCGGCCTCGCCCTGCGAGATGTCCTTCATGTCGACCATCCGCTGAAGCACCGTGTTGCGGCGTTTCTTCGCCTCCGTCGCGTCATTGACGGGGTCGTACCGGGTGGGCGACTGCACGATGCCCGCGAGCATCGCCGACTCGTCCAGGGTCAGATCCTTGGCCGGCTTGGAGAAGTACCGCTTGGCCGCGGCCTCGATGCCGTACGCCTGCTGTCCGAAGAACGTGATGTTGAGATAGTTCTCCAGGATCTTCTTCTTGCCGAGCTCTTCCTCGACCTGGATCGCGTACTTGAGCTCCTTGACCTTGCGGCCGATCGTCTGCTGGGTGGCCTCGGCGACCTTGTCGGGGTCGTCGCCCGCCTCCTCGACGAAGACGTTCTTCACGTACTGCTGCGTGAGAGTGGACGCGCCCTGGGCGACACCGCCGCTGGTCGCGTTCTTGTTCATCGCGCGCAGGACGCCCTTGAGGTCGATCGCGCCGTGCTCGTAGAAGCGCGAGTCCTCGATGGCGACGATCGCCTTCTGCATGTACGGGGAGATGTCGGCGAGCGGCACCACGGTGCGGTCGCGCGAGTAGACCTGGGCGATCGTGCCGCCCTTGCTGTCCAGGATGGTGGTCCGCTGGCTCAGCGGCGGGGTCTTCAGATTGGCCGGGATGTCGTCGAACCCCTCGACCGTGCCCCTGGCCGCGAGCCCCAGCGCGCCGGCGGCGGGGAGGGCGATTCCCGCGAGCACCGCACCTGCCAGCGCACTCACGCCCAGAAACTTGGCCGCCTGCTGAGTCCCGGTCAGGCCTCCGCCCGATCGCTTCATTGCCATGAGAGGCAGCCTAATCCCTAGTCAGGGGCGCTCCCTGTAAGCGGATCAGTCGTGGGGTGTACGCGTACGTGATCGTGACATCCGGCCGTGCGGGCATCCGGCATCCGGGCATCCGGGGAATGGCGAGCCGGTATTTGCCTGGAGGGGGACTTGGCTCCGGACTCGGCGGGCCTGGCGAGGCCGGGTGCCTTTGCCACGGCAAGGGGGGCGGCTTCGGCATGGCGGCGCGAGGGGCCCAGGTTCTCAATCGCCGGACATGAGGGAAGGCTCTGGCCTAAGCTGGTCCTACCCGTCACAGCGGTTGTGGCCGCGCGTGCCGTTCTCGGCCGTACGGGGAGCGTTTTTCCGCCGTACTCGTACCAGGTTCCGCCGCCCCCGAATCCGGATGGAATCGACTCGGTTGACGTCTCGCAGGCGTTCGATCGGGCCTCCGTACGGTGTCCGGTTGCACCTCATGTGTCGCCCCGTGTCCGTTCTGGCTCGCCCCATACATCCCGCTATATCGGATTCGACACACATGTCCTCCGGTCACTCCGTTGGGTGATCTGCCGCGTACGCATAGTCCGTTCGGACCATTCAAGATTGGGCCCGACGGGGGTGTTGCGGTGTGCCCACCTTCCGTAACGTCCTCAACTGGCAGCGGTGAATATGCCGCTGCCGCCGTGGGGGAGCCTCGATTCGGGAGAGGACGGCGCCGGCATGGGCTGGGTAACCGACTGGAGTGCGCAGGCAGCCTGCCGCACTACCGATCCGGACGAACTGTTTGTACAAGGCGCAGCGCAGAACAGGGCCAAGGCGGTGTGCACCGGTTGCCCGGTGCGGACCGAGTGCCTGGCCGACGCGCTCGACAATCGCGTCGAATTCGGCGTGTGGGGCGGAATGACGGAGAGGGAGCGGCGCGCACTTTTGCGCAGGCGCCCCACCGTCACCTCTTGGCACCGCCTCTTGGAGACCGCGCGCACCGAGTACGAGCGCAGCACGGGAATTCTGCCCGTGTGCGCGGAGGACGTGTGCGTGGACGGCGTGTGCGTGGAGGAGGAGTCGGAGACGGGCTACGACTACCGGCATTCCTTCGGAGACGAGGCGTACGCGGCGGCGGGCTGAGGCGACCGCCACCGAAGGGTGGCCGGCGTCGAGCATGGATGGCCGCCGTCGAGCATGGGTGGTCGGCAGAGCTCTGCACGTCGCCGAGTCGGCACGTAGGGCCAGGATCAGGGGCGCAAGCCAGTGGTCGAGGGCCAGGGGCGAAGGCCAGGGGTCGGAGGGTCAGGCAACTCCGCCCGGGGAAGCGCCGGCCGCGAGCCGGTCCCCGATGGCCCGCAGTCCCGCGAGGTCGTGAACGTCGCCCGGCAGGGCGGGCACTTCGGTGACAGCGACCTCGGGGTGGAGCGCGGCGAAACGGTCGCGCGTCCGCTGTTCACGCGCGAGCACGCGCATGCGCTCGGCATGCAGCCGCAGCAATCCTGCGGTCAGCCGGTCGACATCGTTCTCGGCGAGGTCGGCAGAGTCACCGGGGTGGACTGCCTCGGCGGGGTCGGCCTCGGCGGTGTTGGCGGCCTCGTCAGCGTCGGGAGAGGAAACGCTGGGGCCACGATCTCCAGCCTTCCCGGCCTCCTGATCCACAATGCGACGGCCGTCAAGATTTTTCACACGAATTCCCGTTGCGATTTCAACGGAGTCACCAACGAGGTCGCCGACGGTGTCCTCGTCTTCAACCAGGCCGTCAATCGGGTCCTCAACCGGGTCCTCAACCGGGTTTTCCGCGAGGCTTTCCGCTGCCGCCAGGGCGCGTTCGGCCGAGAGCTGGGCGGCGGCGCTGCCATGTACGCGGTTGAGCACGAGCCCGGCCAGAGGCATGTGGTCGGCGGCCAGGCGCTCCACGAAGTACGCCGCCTCGCGCAGCGCGTCCCGCTCGGGCGCCGCGACCACGAGGAACGCGGTGCCCGGCGCCTGGAGGAGCCGGTAGGTGGCGTCCGCCCGGGTCCTGAACCCGCCGAACATCGTGTCCATGGCCGCCACGAAGGTCTGCACATCGTTCAGGAACGGCCCGCCGAGGAGCTTGCCGAGCGTGCCGGTCATCATCGACATGCCGACGTTCAGGAACTTCATCCCGGCCCGGCCGCCCATCTTCGCCGGCGCCATGAGCAGCTTGATGAACTTGCCGTCGAGGAAGGAGCCGAGCCGCTTCGGCGCGTCGAGGAAGTCGAGTGCCGAGCGTGAGGGCGGGGTGTCGACCACGATCAGGTCCCACTCGTCCTTGGCCCGCAGCTGGCCGAGCTTCTCCATCGCCATGTACTCCTGCGTGCCCGCGAAGCCGGCCGACAGGGACTGGTAGAACGGGTTGGTCAGGATCGCCCTGGCCCGGGCCGGATCCGCGTGCGCCTCGACGATCTCGTCGAAGGTCCGCTTCATGTCGAGCATCATCGCGTGCAGCTCGCCCTCGCCCTGGACGCCCTTGACCCGGCGCGGGGTGTTGTCGAGCGAGTCGATGCCCATCGACTGGGCTAGCCTGCGGGCCGGGTCGATGGTGAGCACCACGACCTTGCGGCCCCGCTCGGCGGCCCGAACTCCCAGGGCTGCGGCGGTTGTTGTCTTGCCCACGCCGCCCGAGCCGCAGCACACGATGATCCGGGTGCCCGGATCGTCCAGCAGGGGATCGATCGCCAGCGGCTCGACCGCGTCCAAAGTCACTCACCCACCCCGAGCTTGCGCAGTTCGGCAGCCAGGCGGTAGAGCCCGGCCAGGTCCATTCCCCCGCCGATCAGCGGGAGTTCGTACGTCGGTATCCCCAACTCGCCCAGCACCGACCGCTGTTCACGTTCGAGCTCCACCCGCTCCGCGTGCTCGGCGGCCTGCTCCAGGAGTGGCGTCACCAGCTTGGCCGAACCGGTGAGACCGACCCGCGTCAGCGCCTTGGCGACCTCCTTGCGCCGGTCTCCCGTGACTCCGCGCACGGCTGCCTCGTCCAGGACGTGCGGGCGGACCATGTTCACGATGACCTTGCCCGTCGGCAACTCGGCGCCGCGCAGCTCGCCGATGCCGTCCACCGTCTCCTGTACGGGCATCTCCTCGAGCAGCGTCACCAAGTGCACCGCCGTCTCCGGCGACTTGAGGACCCGCATGACCGCCTGTGCCTGGTTGTGTATCGGCCCGATCTTCGCGAGCCCGGCCACCTCGTCGTTCACGTTCAGAAAGCGGGTGATGCGCCCGGTGGGAGGCGCGTCCATGACCACGTGGTCATACGCGAACCCGCCCTGCTTGTTCTTGCGGCGCACCGCCTCGCACGCCTTGCCGGTCAGGAGCACGTCTCTGACGCCCGGCGCGATGGTGGTCGCGAAGTCGATCGCACCGAGCTTCTTGAGGGCGCGGCCCGCACCGCCCAGCTTGTAGAACATCTGGAGGTAATCCAGGAGCGCCCGTTCCGCGTCGATGGCCAGGGCGTACACCTCCCCGCCACCGGGCGCGACGGCGATCTTGCGCTCCTCGTACGGAAGGGCTTCCGTCTCGAAGAGCTGCGCGATGCCCTGTCTGCCCTCGACCTCGACGAGGAGCGTGCGCTTGCCCTCTGTCGCGAGGGCGAGCGCGAGTGCTGCGGCGACCGTGGTCTTGCCGGTACCGCCCTTGCCGCTGACGACCTGGAGCCTGCTCACACCTTCGAGCCTAACCAGTCCGCCCGCGGTGTACGCATGTGGTCCGCGTAAGGCGCCCGCGTCCGGCGCCCGCACCAGGTGCCCACGCCGGGCGCCCGCGTCAGCAGGTGGTGCCCAGCGGCTACAGTCGGGCCCATGACCAAGTGGGAATACGCGACCGTGCCCCTTCTCGTGCACGCGACCAAGCAGATTCTGGACACCTGGGGCGAGGACGGCTGGGAGCTGGTCCAGGTCGTCCCGGGTCCGAACAACCCCGAGCAGCTGGTGGCCTACCTGAAGCGGGAGAAGCAGGCATGAGCGCCGTGGAAGCCAAGCTCGCCGAACTCGGCCTGACCCTTCCGTCGGTCGTCCCGCCGCTCGCCGCGTACCAGCCCGCCGTGCGCTCCGGGGCGTACGTGTACACGGCCGGCCAGCTGCCGATGGTGGACGGCAAGCTGCCCGTCACCGGCAAGGTCGGCGGCGAGGTCACCCCGCAGGAGGCCAAGGAACTGGCCGCCACCTGTGCCCTGAACGCGCTCGCCGCGGTCAAGTCCGTCACGGGCGACCTCGACCGCATCGCGCGCGTCGTGAAGGTCGTCGGCTTCGTGGCCTCGGCCCCCGACTTCACCGGCCAGCCCGGCGTCATCAACGGCGCCAGCGAACTCCTCGGCGCCGTCCTCGGCGACAAGGGCGTTCACGCGCGCAGCGCGGTCGGCGTCACGGTCCTGCCCCTGGACGCGCCCGTCGAGGTCGAGATCCAGGTGGAACTCGTCGAGGACTGATCCCTCCAGGACAAACCTCCTCTCGTCGAGGGCCGGCCTCAAGGGGCCGGCCCTTTGCCGATGCCAGTCACCGGCGGTGCCCGGCGTGGGGCAGGTGGGCCAAGCCGTCGGCCGTCCGGGCCGTGCGGACGTGCCGTCGTGTGTCGAAGGGATGTCACCTACACGCACCCCCTCGAACATCCGCACGCCACCCCGTAGCATCCGCCCATGCCCAATGGTCAGTGGTACCCGCCCGAGTGGCCGGACCGCATCCGTGCCCTAGCCGCAGGCGAGCTCACCGCGGTTGAGCCGCGGCGCGCCGCGACGGTGATGCTGCTACGGGACGCCGAGGCCGGCACGGACAGCGGCCCCCGCGTGCACATGCTGCGCAGACGGACCTCCATGGCGTTCGCCGGGGGCGCGTACGCGTACCCGGGTGGCGGCGTGGACCCGCGCGACGCCGAGGACGCGCGGCTGGGCTGGGCCGGCCCCACCCGCGACGCCTGGGCCGCGCGCCTCGGTACGGACCCCGCATCCGCCCAGGCCATCGTCTGCGCCGCGGTACGCGAGACCTACGAGGAGGCAGGCGTACTCCTCGCCGGGCCCGACGCCACCACCGTCGTCGGCGACACCACCGGCGACGACTGGGAGACCGACCGCCAGGCCCTGGTGACCCGCGACCTCAGCTTCGCCGACTTCCTCGACCGGCGTGGCCTGGTGCTCCGCTCCGATCTGCTCGGCGCCTGGGCACGCTGGATCACCCCCGAGTTCGAGCCGCGCCGCTACGACACGTGGTTCTTCGTCGCGATGCTGCCCGAGGGCCAGGTCACCCGTAACGCCTCGACCGAGGCCGACCGGACCGTCTGGATCCGGCCCGCCGAAGCCGCCGCCGGCTACGACAGGGGCGAGCTCCTGATGATGCCGCCGACCATCTCCACCCTGCGTGACCTCCTTCCGTACGCGACTGTCGCCGACGTCCTCGTGGCCGCGGCCGAACGTGATCTGAGCCCGGTGCTCGCGCAGGCCCGCCTGACCGGCGCCGGCGAACTCGTCCTGAGCTGGCCGGGCCACGACGAGTTCACCAAGCACATCCCCGCAGGGGACCGGGCCTGCGGAGGTGCCCTGTGACTGACGCCGCCGCACTCCCCGGGCAGCCGCGCGGCGGGGTCCTCACGGGCCCTGCCACCGACCGCGCGACCAATGTGCTCGCGCCCAACGCCTCCGCGATGACGCTGGACGGCACGAACACCTGGATCGTCTCCGAGCCCGATTCCGACTTGGCCGTCGTCATCGACCCCGGACCCCTCGACGACGGCCACCTCGGCCGGGTCGTCGCGATGGCCGAGAAGGCGGGCAAACGGGTCGCGCTGACTCTGCTCACCCACGGCCACCCCGATCACGCCGAGGGCGCGGCCCGCTTCGCGGAGCTGACCCGTACCCCCGTGCGTGCCCTGGATCCGGCCCTGCGCCTGGGTGACGAGGGTCTTGCGGCGGGCGACGTCGTCACCATCGGCGGCCTGGAGATGAGGGTGGTGCCCACCCCGGGCCACACGGCGGACTCGCTCTGCTTCCATCTGCCCGCCGACCGGGCCGTCCTGACGGGTGACACGGTCCTCGGGCGCGGTACGACCGTCGTGGCCCATCCCGACGGGCGCCTGGGCGACTATCTGGACTCCCTTCGCAGGTTGCGTTCGCTGACTGTCGACGACGGCGTGCACACGGTGTTGCCGGGGCACGGTCCGGTGCTCGACGATGCGCAGGGTGCCGTCGAGTTCTATCTGGCCCACCGCGCGCACCGGCTGGCCCAGGTGGAGACGGCGGTGGAGAACGGACACCTCACGGCGGCCGAAGTGGTGGCCCTGGTCTACTCGGACGTCGACCCGTCGTTGTGGCCGGCGGCCGAGCTTTCGGTGCGCGCGCAGCTCGAGTATCTGCGCGAGCACGGCCTGATCTGACGCGACCAATCCGGCCCGCCGGACCGGTCGGAGCGATCGTCTCCGGCCGGGGCCGGCGTGGTCCGGGCCTGTCTGCACGGGCCGGCTCCGGGCGCGTCCGCGTTGCCGGCCGTGACCGGCTTTCCATGGCGGGGTGAAAGGGCGTCCCGCAGCGGAGAGTTGGATGGGGCGGCTTTCAACTCTCGTACGGGCGCGGCGCGTTGACGCGTCGGGTTGGGACCGCGCGGCGTTCGGCGGCGGGGCACGGTCCGAGATCTTCTGGCTCCTGCGGTGTACATCGTGAAAACGTCCCGCTCCGCGCCCGGGTTCCCGGCCGGCCAAGAAAATTTTCCTCGTCTCTCCAGCCCGGACCGGCCCGAGGCCTTGCCCGCGTACGCGCCCGCACCGCGCGTACGGGTGCGCGCATGGGTGCGCGCATGGGTGCGCGCACGCGAGAGGGGCCGGTCCCAACGGACCGGCCCCTCAGGCGTACGAACCGACGGCCACGGCTGGCCAGGCCCGGCGAACGCGGCTCCCGGCGACGGGCGCGGCGTTCGAGAGCCGGGTGGATCAGCGCGAGCGCTTCGCCAGCCGCTCCACGTCGAGCAGGATGACCGCGCGGGCCTCAAGGCGCAGCCAGCCGCGCTGGGCGAAGTCCGCGAGCGCCTTGTTGACCGTCTCGCGGGAGGCGCCGACCAGCTGGGCCAGCTCTTCCTGCGTCAGGTCGTGCACGACGTGGATGCCCTCCTCGGACTGCACGCCGAAGCGGCGCGACAGGTCGAGGAGCGCGCGGGCGACCCGGCCCGGCACGTCGGAGAAGACCAGGTCGGACATCTGGTCGTTGGTCTTGCGAAGGCGCCGGGCGACGGCACGCAGCAGGGCCGTGGCGACCTCCGGGCGGGCGTTCAGCCACGGCTGAAGGTCGCCGTGGCCCAGGCCGAGCAGCTTGACCTCGGTCAGCGCGGTCGCCGTGGCGGTGCGCGGGCCCGGGTCGAACAGGGACAGCTCGCCGATCAGCTCGCCGGGGCCGAGCACGGCCAGCATGTTCTCGCGGCCGTCGGGCGAGGTGCGGTGCAGCTTCACCTTGCCCTCGGTGACCACGTACAGGCGGTCACCCGGGTCGCCCTCGTGGAAGAGCGCGTCGCCTCGGGCGAGCGTCACCTCACTCATCGAGGCGCGCAGCTCCGCGGCCTGCTCGTCATCGAGCGCCGCGAAGAGCGGGGCGCGCCGCAGAACGTCGTCCACGAATCTCTCCTTGTGACCGGTTTCAGGGGATCCAGCTCCCCATTTTGCCGGACGGTATAAACAGTGCGATCAATCACAGGATGACGTACTGGAGTGCCGGACCGTGAGTCAGGGGGCCGATTGGGGCGCTGATTCGCTGTGCTCGGGGCGGATGTCGGTGCCGGGCCTTAGGCTGGCCGGGTGTCCAATTCGCCGGTGAGAGCGCAGGCCAGGGGGGCTGAAGGAGTGTCCGCGCAGAGCGATTCAGCCGTGGGCGAACAGCCCGCGTCCGAGCCGAAAGGCACCGCGAAGAAGGCCGCGCGGGGCGTTCGAGCCGCCACATCGGCGCGGGGTGGTGCGGGCCCGGAGCGGGGCGGCGCGCGCGCGGCGGCGGCGTCCGGTGCGGCGTGGTCGGGGGTGGCGGTGTCCGCCCCGTGAAGGCCGCCCCGCTGAGCCCGCCTCCGTGCAGCCCGGCGTCATGAAGCCAAGCCCGCCTCCGTGAAGCCCACCTCTGTGGGGCCCGCCTCTGTGAGGCCCGCCTCCGTGAAGCCCGGTGCTGACGAAGGACCCTCGGTCGGTCCGGGAAGCGTCGGTCCAGGAAGCGTCGATCTAAGAAGCGTCGGTCAAGAAAGCTAAGGACAACACTGTGCCCGAGTCCCAGAGCGCACCCAAGGCCACGCGCGCGGCCAAGACCCGGCGCGCACCCGAGGCCGAAGGCGCCGCCACGGCCGAGAGCGCGCCACAGGGCGGCTCCGAGGCCGTTCCCGCGTCGGCTCCCGCGTCGGCCGCGCCCAAGAAGCGAGCCGCCGCCAAGGGGGCTGCTGCCGCCAAGAAGCCCGCCGCGCCCAAGAAGCCGGCCCCCGCGAAGGAACAGCCGGCCCCCGCGAAGGAACAGGCGGCGGCCTCCGAGAGCGCCGTCCGGGCCAAGCGGGCCGCGAAGTCCGACGCCGCCGCCCCCAAGCGCGCCGCCAAGCCTCGCGAGGCCGCCCCCGCCGGGTCGGCCGCCCCCGCCAAGTCGGCCGCCGCGCCCAAGGTGGGGCGCGGAGCTGCTGGGGGCAAGCCCGAGTCCCGGGCCGCGATGGTGCGCCGGGCCCGGCGGATAAACCGGGAGCTCGCCGAGGTTTATCCGTACGCCCATCCCGAGCTCGACTTCCGCAACCCCTACGAGCTGCTGCTCGCGACCGTCCTGTCGGCGCAGACCACGGACCTGCGGGTCAACCAGACGACGCCCGGGCTCTTCGCCGCGTACCCGACTCCGGAAGACCTCGCGGCGGCCAACCCCGAGGAGGTCGAGGCGATCATCCGGCCGACCGGGTTCTTCCGGGCCAAGGCCAAGTCGATCATGGGGATCGCCGTAGCCCTCAGGGACGAGTTCGGCGGCGAGGTCCCGGGTCGGCTGGAGGATCTGGTGAAATTGCCCGGCGTGGGACGGAAGACGGCAAATGTCGTGCTGGGCAATGCTTTTGGTGTCCCGGGAATCACCGTGGACACCCACTTCGGCAGGCTGGTGCGGCGTTTCAAATGGACCGAGCAGGAAGACCCGGTGAAGGTCGAGGCGGAGATCTGCGCGATCTTCCCCAAGAGCGAGTGGACGATGCTCTCGCACCGTGTCGTCTTCCACGGCCGCCGCATCTGCCACTCCCGCAAGCCCGCCTGCGGTGCCTGCCCGATCGCGCCGCTGTGCCCCTCGTACGGCGAGGGCGAGACCGATCCCGAGAAGGCGCGCAAGCTCCTCAAGTACGAGAAGGGCGGCTTCCCCGGCCAGCGGCTGAGCCCGCCGCCGGACTATCCGGGCCTTCCCGCGCCGCCGCTGGGGGGCGCCTGACGTCACCCGGAAGACGGACGCTGGGGCCGGGCTGGAACGAATACGACGGGGCCAGGCGTTGTGGACGATGAACGACGGGGGTGCAGATGACGCACACGAGCGAGACGTACGACGATGATCTGAGCGACATCGGCGGGCGGGGCCGCACCGGCGGCCGGGCAGGCAGCGTGGACACCGACCGCGTCGGCGGCCGGGCGAGCCGCGTCGACGCCGTGCGCGATCCCAGCGGTGGCCGTGCGGGTGGCGTGGACACCGACCGGGACGCCGGCCCGGCGAGCCGCGTGGACACGGTGCACCGCCGTGCCGAGCACCACCGTGCCGCCCACCACCAAGCGCCCGGCGTCGGGCACGGCCTCGTCGTGTCTACGGACGGCCTGCCCGACTGGCTGGAGCCGGTCGCGCGGGCGGCCCGGGACGTCGAGCCCGAGCAGATGAGCCGGTTCCTGCCGCCGGAGAGCGGCGACGGGCGGCAGTCCGCCGTGCTCGTGCTCTTCGGTGACGGCCCGCGCGGGCCCGAGCTGCTGCTCATGGAGCGGGCGAGCCAGCTGCGTTCGCACGGGGGCCAGCCGTCCTTCCCCGGTGGCGCCCTCGACCCGGAGGACGGCGATCCGGCCACTACGGGCCCGCTGCGGGCCGCGCTGCGCGAGGCGGAGGAGGAGACCGGGCTCGATCCGGCCGGCGTCCAGATCTTCGGCGTGCTGCCCCGGCTCTACATCCCCGTGAGCGGGTTCGTCGTGACGCCGGTCCTCGGCTGGTGGCACGAGCCGACGCCGGTGCGGGCGGTGGACAGCGGCGAGACGGCCCGTGTCTTCACGGTGCCCGTGGCGGATCTCACGGACCCGGCCAACCGAGCGACCGCCGTCCACCCCCGGGGCCACACAGGCCCGGCATTCCTGGTCGAATCGGCGCTGGTGTGGGGCTTCACAGCGGGCGTGATCGACCGGATCGTGCACTACGCCGGCTGGGAGCGCCCATGGGACCGAGCCAAGCGGGTGCCGCTCGACTGGCACGCGTGACAGGCTGGGGCCCGTGAACGTGCTGGACATCCTGTTGCTGGTCGCCGCCGTATGGTTCGCGATCGTCGGCTACCGCCAGGGCTTCGTCGTCGGCATCCTGTCGGTGATCGGGTTCCTCGGCGGTGGTCTCGTCGCCGTGTACCTGCTCCCCATCATCTGGGATCAGGTGACCGACGAACCCCAGGTCTCGACGACGGCTGCCGTCATCGCCGTCATTGTCGTGATCGTCTGCGCCTCCGTGGGCCAGGCCCTCACCACCCATCTCGGCAACAAGCTGCGCCGGTACATCACGTGGTCGCCGGCGCGCGCCCTCGACGCCACCGGCGGCGCCCTCGTCAACGTGGTGGCGATGCTGCTCGTGGCGTGGCTGATCGGCTCGGCACTGGCCGGCACCGCCCTGCCGACCCTGGGCAAGGAGGTCCGCAACTCCAAGATCCTGCTCGGCGTCTCGAAGGTGCTGCCCTCCCAGGCACCGACCTGGTTCGGCGACTTCTCCTCGACCCTCGCGCAGAACGGCTTCCCGCAGGTCTTCACGCCGTTCTCGAACGAGTCGATCACCGAGGTCCAGGCTCCCGACCCCAAGCTCGCGGGCAGTCCGGTCGCGGCCGCCGCCAAGAAGTCGATCGTCAAGGTCGTCGGCATGGCGCCGAGTTGCGGCAAGCGTCTGGAAGGGACCGGCTTCGTCTTCGCGGACCGCCGGGTCATGACCAACGCGCACGTGGTGGGCGGGGTGGAGGAGCCGACCATCCAGATAGGCGGTCAGGGGCGTACGTACGACGCGAAGGTCGTGCTCTACGACTGGCGGCGTGACATCGCGGTCCTGGACGTGCCGGATCTCAAGGCGCCTGCGCTCCAGTTCACCCCCACCGATGCCCGCACCGGCAACAGCGCGATCGTGGCCGGCTTCCCCGAGGACCATCCCTATGACGTGCGTTCCGCCCGCATCCGCGGCCGGATCAGCGCCAAGGGCCCGGACATCTACCGCCGCGACACGGTCCGCCGCGATGTGTACTCGCTGTTCACCACGGTGCGTCCCGGCAACTCGGGCGGGCCGCTCCTGACCCCCGAGGGCAAGGTGTACGGCGTCGTCTTCGCCAAGTCGCGCGACGACGCGGAGACCGGGTACGCGCTGACCGCCGACGAGATCCAGTCCGACATCCAGCAGGGCCGGTCGGCCGATCAGCAGGTGGACAGCCAGCAGTGCGCCCTATGATCCGGCCCGACGCCGACGCCGACGCCGACGCCGACGCCGACGCCGACGCCGACCCCCGTGACCGGCTTCCGAAGGACCGGCCCCCGGCCCGGCACCTGTGACCTCCTGACGAGAAGGCTGCGATGCGACTGACGATCCTCGGCGGTGGCGGCTTCCGGGTCCCGCTCGTGTACGGCGCTCTGCTGCGCGACCACGCACCCGGGCGCGTCACCGAGGTGGTCCTGCACGACCTGGACGCGGCGCGGCTGCACGCCATCGGCCGCGTGCTCGCCGACCGGGCGTACGGGATCGAGGACGCCCCCCGGGTGCGTACCACCACCGACCTGGACGAGGCGCTGCGCGGCGCGGACTTCGTGTTCTCCGCGATCCGGGTCGGCGGCCTCGAAGGCCGGGCCGCCGACGAGCGGATCGCGCTCGAGCAGGGGGTCCTGGGCCAGGAGACGGTCGGGGCGGGCGGCATCGCGTACGGCCTGCGCACCGTGCCGGTCGCCGTCGAGATCGCACGCCGGGTCAAGGCGCTCGCCCCCGAGGCCTGGGTCATCAACTTCACCAACCCGGCGGGGCTCGTCACCGAAGCCATGGCCGAGCACCTGGGCAACCGCGTCATCGGCATCTGCGACTCGCCTGTGGGCCTGGCCCGGCGTGTGGCCCGGACGCTGGGCGCCGACCCGCAGGACGTGCGCCTCGACTACGTGGGCCTCAACCACCTGGGGTGGCTGCACGGCCTGTACGAGGGCGAGCGGAACATCCTGCCCCGTCTGTTCGAGCAGGGCGACGAGCTGCTGACCTCCTTCGAGGAGGGCAAGCTGTTCGGCGCCGACTGGCTCCGTTCGCTCGGCTCCGTGCCCAATGAGTATCTGCACTACTACTACTTCAACCGCGAGGCGGTGGCCGCCTACCGGGGCGCCGAGCGGACCCGGGGCGCCTTCCTCAGGGACCAGCAGGCACGTTTCTACGCCAGCGCGGAGACGGTGCCGGACGCCTCGGTGTGGGCGGCCTGGGACGGCACACGGGCCGAGCGCGAGGCCACGTACATGGCGGCGAACCGTGACGTCTCAGGGGCGGGCGAACGCCACGCCGACGACATGGAGTCGGGCGGGTACGAGCAGGTGGCGCTCGCCCTGATGCGGGCCATCGCGCGCGACGAGGCGACCACGCTCGTCCTGAACGTGCGCAACGGCGACGCGCTGCGCGTGCTGGACGAGCGGGCCGTCATCGAGGTCCCGTGCTTCGTCGACGCGGGGGGCCCGCACCCGCTGCCCGTCTCGCAGCTGACGGGCCATGAGGCGGGCCTGGTCGGCTCGGTGAAGGCGGTCGAGCGCTGCGTCCTGGAGGCGGCCGCGAGCGGGTCGGCGCGGGCGGCCGTCAAGGCGTTCGCCCTGCATCCGCTGGTCGACTCCGTCCAGGTCGCCCGAAGGCTCCTGGACGGCTACCGCGGCGCCCACCCCGGCCTCGGCTACCTCAGGGCCGACTAGGTCCGCGCATGCCGCAGCCGGGCCGAGACCCAGCGGGCCCGGCGCCGCAGGATGCGCGGAATGCCCACGTCCCGCGGGTCGGGGGAGGGGTGTTGCGGCCCTTGCCCCTGCGGGCCGCCCCTCTCGTATGTGACCGGCCCTGCGGCCGTTCGGCGGTTGCGTGCTGCGTCACCGTAGTCGTGCGTCCAGCCCATACCCCGACGTGTGCCCGGGGCCCATGGTCGGTAACCGCCTCGGAGGGGGCCAATTGGCCTATGCGCCGGGCATTTGGCTGTTCGTAGGACAAGCGTTCGCCCGGCTGGGTGGAACTCAACGGTCCGGTTCGGGATCCTTCAGCCAGTTCACGAGTTCGGTGGAGAAGGCCACCGGGTCCTCCTCGTGCGGGAAGTGGCCGAGACCGTCGAACAGCCGCCAGCGGTAGGGCGCTTCGACGTACTCACCGGAGCCCGCGGCGCTGCGGGTGCGCATCACCGGGTCGAGCGAGCCGTGCAGGTGGAGGGTGGGCACCCGGACCGGCCGCTTCATCCGCCGGTTGAACTGGATGCCGTCGGGCCGAGCCATCGAGCGCACCATCCACCGGTAGGGCTCGATCGAGCAGTGCGCGGTGGAGGGGATGCACATGGCGCGCCGATAGGTCTCCACGGCCTCGTCCTCGGGCCGGCGCGGGCCAGACCAGTCCCGTACGAGCCGGCCCACCAAGGCGCCCTCGTCCGCCACCAGCTGACGCTCCGGCAGCCAGGGGCGCTGGAAGCCCCAGACGTAGGAGCCGGCCGCGGTCTGCTTGTAGTCCGCGAGCATCGCCGAGCGCCAGCGGCGCGGATGCGGCATCGACGACACCACGAGGCGGCGCACCACCTTGGGGCGCATCACGGCCGCCGTCCACGCCAGATAGCCGCCCAGGTCGTGCCCGACCAGCGCAGCGTCGGGCTCGCCGAGGGAGCGTACGACGCCCGTGATGTCCAGCGCGAGGTTGGCCGGGTCGTAGCCGCGCGGGGTGCGGTCGCTGCCGCCCACGCCGCGCAGGTCCATCGCGACCGCGCGGTAGCCGGCGTCGGCCAGCGCGGTCAGCTGGTGGCGCCAGGTCCACCAGAACTGCGGGAAGCCGTGGAGCAGCAACACCAGGGGACCGTCGCCGAGTTCGGCGATGTGGAAGCGCGCCCCGTTGGCCGCCACGTCCCTGTGGACCCAGGGACCATCGATGCGGACGGGGCTGCCGGTGCCTCCGGGGCTTCCGGTACCGGGCTCGGGTGCGGTCATGCAGACGAGCGTGCCACAGTGGCGCCGGTGTCCGTGACCGTCACCTCGACCGTGGCCGGGCGCGGGTGCGGCTTGACGCCTTGCAGGGCCGCCGCCGTCGCCTTGGCCGACGCGATGGACTTCTCCGGCGGCTTGACCTTCTTGAACTTGGTCACGGCGAGCACCGCGAGCAGGCCGGCGAGCACCAGGAACGCGCCGCCGACGATGAGGAACGACCAGGCGAGCCCGAGCCCCAGGTTGTGGATGCCGTACGCCGCCGCGAAGCTCAGCACGGGCAGCGCGAAGACCGCGAGCACCCCGGCGGTACTGATGGCGAGGCCACCGATCGCCCCGCGCTTGACGTCCTGCCGCAGTTCGGCCTTGGCCAGCGCGATCTCGTCGTGGACAAGCGCGGACATCTCGGCGGTCGCGGAGGCGACCAGCTGGCCGAGGCTGCGCTCGGCGCTGCCGGCGTTGTGGCTGGGGTCGCTCATCGCTGACTCCCTCATCTCTTCTCGGTTGCCGACGGGTCGAACAGGTCCCGCGGGTCCAGCAGGTCCGGCTGGGCCAACAGGTCCGGCAGGTCCGGCGGGCCCAGGGGGTCCAACACGTCGCACACGTCTAACACGTCCGTGGTCAGATCATGCCGGACGGTCGGCGTCGTCGCGCCCCGCCCCCGCCAGTTGAGCCAGTCTGCGGTGCTCGGCCGCCTTGGTGTCGTAGATCTCGGCCATCCGCAGGTGGTACTCCGGCTTGCCCAGTTCGTACACGTCGGGGATGCCGTCCTGGTCCTCGTCGCGCTCCTCGTCCTCGACGAGCTGCTTGTACTTGCGTACGCGCATCTTGAGCAGGACGGAGGACAGGACGGCGGCGGTCAGGGAGCCGACCAGGACGGCGGCCTTGACCTCGTCGGTCAGCGGGCCCTGGCCGTCGAAGGCGAGCTCGCCGATGAGCAGCGACACCGTGAAGCCGATGCCGGCGAGCGAGGCGACGGCGAAGACGTCGGGCCAGGCGAGGTCGTCGTTGAGCTCGGCCTTGGTGAAGCGGGCGGCGAACCAGGTACCGCCGAAGATGCCGACGGCCTTGCCGACGATCAGGCCGAGGACGACGCCGAGCGTTTCGGGCCGGGTGAAGACATCGGCCAGGGTGGAACCGCTGATGGCGACGCCGGCGGAGAACAGCGCGAAGAGCGGCACCGCGAGTCCGGCCGAGAGCGGGCGCACCAGGTGCTCGATGTGTTCGCCCGGGGAGTGCTCCTCGCCCTCGGTGCGGTGGCAACGGAGCATGAGGCCCATGGCGACGCCCGCGATGGTCGCGTGGACGCCGCTGTTGTACATCAGGCCCCAGATGACGAGCGCGAGCGGAAGGTGGACGTACCAGCCCCGTACGCCCTTCCTGAGCAGCCACCAGAACAGGACGAGCCCGGCGAAGGCGCCGCCGAGCGCCAGGAAGTTGAGGCCGCCGGTGAAGAAGACGGCGATGATCAGGATGGCGAAGAGGTCGTCCACGACGGCGAGCGTGAGCAGGAAGGCGCGCAGCGCCGAGGGCAGTGAGGTGCCGATGACCGCGAGCACGGCGAGCGCGAACGCGATGTCTGTAGCGGTCGGTACGGCCCAGCCGTCAAGGGAGCCGTTGCCGACAAGGTTGACCAACGTGTAGACGAGCGCGGGAACGGCCATGCCGCACAGCGCCGCGATCACGGGCAGCGCGGCGGCCTTCGGGTCGCGCAGCTCTCCGGCCACAAGTTCACGTTTGAGCTCGATACCGGCGACAAAGAAGAAGATGGCGAGGAGACCGTCGGCCGCCCAGTGCTGGATGGAGAGGTCGAGCCCGAGCGAGCCGACGCCCAGATGGAAGCCGCGCACCGCCTCATAGCTCGCGCCCAGCGTGTTCGCCCACACCAGGGCGGCGATCGCGGCTACGAGCAGCAGCACACCGCCGACCGTCTCGGCGCGCAGCGCCTCGGCGACGAAGTTGCGTTCGGGGAGCGAGAGCCGGCCGAGGAACTTCTGCTTGGTGGGGGTGGGCGTGGCCACGAGGGCGACCTCCGGTCGGTGCGGCGGGCATGACTGAGCACGTTGCCGACCAGACTTCCCGGCGCACCTGACTTTCTTGTCGCGTCGTTGACGCTTTTCTCACTTTACCTAACTTTACGGAGCGGCGCATGCGGCGGGGTGCGTCCAGTGATCATCACTTTAGGGGCATACCGGGCATGCGGCGCGCGAAAGGGCCCGGCCGCACTCCGCGGCCGGGCCCCTGGACGACGGATCGCCCGCTCAGTCCTCGCTTGCGGCGCTCGGCAGCTTGGTCTGGATCAGCGCCATGACCGAGGAGTCGGTCAGCGTCGTGACATCGCCCAGCTCGCGGTTCTCGGCGACATCGCGCAGGAGGCGGCGCATGATCTTGCCCGAGCGGGTCTTGGGCAGCTCCGCCACCGGCAGGACGCGCTTGGGCTTGGCGATCGGGCCGAGCGCGGAGCCGACGTGCGCCCGCAACTCCTCGACCAGGGTCTCGGTCTCGGCCGCGGAGCCGCGCAGGATCACGAACGCCACGATGGCCTGCCCGGTCGTCTCGTCGGCGGCGCCGACCACGGCGGCCTCGGCGACCGAGGGATGCGAGACGAGGGCCGACTCGACCTCGGTCGTGGAGATGTTGTGCCCGGAGACGAGCATGACGTCGTCCACGCGGCCGAGCAGCCAGATGTCGCCGTCGTCGTCCTTCTTGGCGCCGTCACCCGCGAAGTACTTGCCCTCGAAGCGGGACCAGTAGGTGTCGATGAAGCGCTGGTCGTCGCCCCAGATGGTGCGCAGCATGGAGGGCCACGGCTCGGTCAGGACGAGGTAGCCGCCCCCGCCGTCCGGGACCTCGTGGGCCTCGTCGTCGACGACGGTCGCGCTGATGCCGGGCAGCGCGCGCTGCGCCGAACCCGGCTTGGTCGCGGTGACGCCGGGCAGCGGCGAGATCATCATCGCGCCGGTCTCGGTCTGCCACCAGGTGTCCACGATGGGGCACTTGTCGGCGCCGATGTGCTTGCGGTACCACATCCACGCCTCGGGGTTGATCGGCTCGCCGACCGACCCGAGGACCCGCAGGCTGCTCAGGTCGAACTTGGCGGGGATGTCGTCGCCCCACTTCATGAACGTACGGATCGCGGTCGGCGCGGTGTAGAGGATGCTCACGCCGTACTTCTGCACGATCTCCCAGAACCGCCCCTGGTGCGGGGTGTCGGGGGTGCCCTCGTACATGACCTGGGTCGCGCCGTTGGCGAGCGGGCCGTAGACGATGTACGAGTGCCCGGTGACCCAGCCGATGTCGGCGGTGCACCAGTAGACGTCGCTCTCCGGCTTCAGGTCGAACACCGCGTGGTGGGTGTACGCGGCCTGGGTGAGGTAGCCGCCGGAGGTGTGCAGGATGCCCTTGGGCTTACCCGTCGTACCCGACGTGTACAGGATGAACAGCGGGTGCTCGGCGTCGAAGGCGGCCGGGGTGTGCTCGGCCGGCTGGCGGGCGACGATGTCGTCCCACCACACGTCGCGGCCCTCGGTGAACGCGGTGTCCTGGCCCGTGCGGCGCACCACCAGGACGTGCTCGACCTGCGGGCAGCGCGCGACGGCGTCGTCGATGGCGGGCTTCAGGGCGGACGGCTTGCCGCGCCGGTAGCCGCCGTCGGCGGTGATGACGAGCTTGGCGTCGGCGTCCTGGATGCGCGAGGCGACGGCGTCGGCCGAGAAGCCGCCGAAGACCACCGAGTGCGCCGCGCCGATCCGGGCACAGGCGAGCATCGCGACGGCCGCCTCCGGAATCATCGGCAGGTACACCGCGACGCGGTCACCGGCCTGGACGCCCAGCTCCGTCAGGGCGTTGGCGGCCCTTGACACCTCGTCCTTGAGCTCGGCATAGGTGATCGCGCGGCTGTCGCCGGGCTCGCCCTCGAAGTGGATCGCGACCCGGTCACCGTGGCCGGCCTCGACATGGCGGTCCACGCAGTTGTACGCGACATTGAGCTTGCCGTCGGCGAACCACTTGGCGAAGGGCGGATTCGACCAGTCAAGGGTCTCGGTCGGCTCGGTGGCCCAGGTCAGGCGCCGGGCCTGCTCGGCCCAGAACCCCAGCCTGTCCGCATCGGCCCGCTTGTACGCCTCCGCCGTCACGTTGGCGTGCGCGGCCAGTTCGGAGGGCGGCGCGAAGCGACGCTCCTCTTTCAGCAGATTGGCCAGCTCGTTGCTCACGACATCTCCCTTTCCCAGGGCGTCCTCAGTGCGTATGTGTCCCGGCCCTAGCTCATCAGGCCAGGCGTCGGGTGACAAGGGGCGCAAGGAAATTGGTTTAGACCTGTAAAGGTTTCCTGGTCACCGGCGTGGCTCGCGAACGGCCTCTCCCTTGGGAGGAGAGGCCGTTGACGGGCTGTGCCGGCGAGGCGGGATCAGGCGGGTGTGTCCTCCAGGATGTTGACGCCGACGCTTTCGAAGACCTCTTCGTGGTCGTTCGCGGAGAGCAGATAGGCCTGCGCCTCACCGACGTGGAAGTACATGCCGTGCAGGGCGAGGGTTCCCTCGGCGAGCGCCCGGGCCACCGACTCGTGCCGGCGCAGATGCTCCAACTGCTGGACGACGTTGGTCAGGCACAGCTGCTCCACGGCGTCCGCCGGCAGCCGTCCGGCGATCCGGGTCCAGGCGTGGCTGCGGCTGGCCATCCGTTCCAGGCTCGGCCCGCCGTGCCGCAGCCAGCGGCGCAGCGGCGTCATCGGCGCGCCGGGCTTGGTGGCGAGCAGCGCCGTCATCGCGCCGCAGCCGGAGTGCCCGCACACCGTGATCGACTGGATTTTGAGGATGTCCACCGCGTACTCGATGGCGGCCGCCACCGACTCGTCGCCGCCCTCCTCGCCCGGCGGCGGCACCAGGTTGCCGATGTTGCGCACGGTGAACAGATCACCCGGACCGCTTGAGGTGATCATGCTGGTGACCAGGCGGGAGTCGGCGCAGGTGATGAAGAGCTGCTGGGGGCGCTGGCCCTCGCGGGCGAGCCGGGCCAGCTCGTCGCGCACCAGGGGCGCGGTGTTGCGCTGGAACGAACTGAGCCCGCTCACCAGGTGGTGCCCGTGGGAGCGCTGGGGCGGCTGGTCCTGGCAGTGGTGGTTGCGCCACGGCGTCCACGGCCGGCAGCAGGTGCCCGCGGGGGAGGCGGGCTCGGGGGTCCTTGCCCCGGTGCGCGAGGTGACCCGGACGGTCCCGCCCCGCGCGCGATGCGCGTCCTGCCAGCCCTGCAACGCCTCGAAGGCGGCGTGATCCATGAACGATCCGTCCAACTCCACGATGGTGTCAGCTCCTTGAGGTACATGGCCGAGCGTCCGGGTCAGCCGGGGCACGGCGAGGAACGTCAACTGCCCACGGGCGCGCACCAGGCAGGTGCCGTCGGCCTCCTGCTGGGCGGTGATCCGGGTACGGGACAGCCGGTGCAGCGCGACCGCGACCGCCACCGCGACCCCCAGGACCACTCCTTGCAGGACGCCCAGGACGAGCACTCCGCCGACGGACGCCACATAAACCAGGAACTCGCGATGCTTGTGGACGTTACGGATGTGCGCCAAGTTGACCATCTGGATGCCGACCATCATGACGAGGGCGGCGAGCGCGGCCAGCGGGATCCACTCCAGTACGGAGACGAGCAGCCCGGCCGCGAGCAGCACCCACACGCCGTGCAGCACGGTCGAGGCGCGGCCGGTCGCGCCGGCGCGGACGTTGGCGCTGCCGCGCACCGCGCCGCCGGACACGGGCATGCCGCCGAGCAGTCCACACACGGCGTTGGCGATGCCCTGGCCGCGCAGTTCGCGGTCGAGGTCGACGCGCGGGACGGGGCTGCCCGGCCGCTCGGACGCCAGCCGGTCGACGGCGACGGCGGACAGCAGCGACTCCAGGCTCGCGACCAGCGTCACCGTGAGCACCGCGGCGGCGATCCCGAGCGCCGGGCCGTGCGGCATCCCGGGCAGCACATGCGCGTCCCAGGACGGCAGTTGGACCCGGGCGATCCTCGGCGCCGTGACCGCCGCGACGCCTGTGGCCACCACCACGCAGACGAGCGCGGCAGGGACGCGGCGCAGGGCCTTTCCGGCCCGCCCCGGCATGCGTGGCCACAGCAGTAGTACGGCGAGCGTGAGGGCGCCGATGAGCGGTTCCGCCGGGCCGACGTGGGTCAACTGGCCGGGAAGCGCGAGGGCGTTGTCCACGGCGGAGCTCTGCGGAGAGCCACCGAGGACGATGTGGAGCTGGGCCAGCGCGATGGCGGCGCCGATGCCGGCGAGGGTGCCGTGCACGATGGCGGGGCTGACCGCGAGCGCGGAGCGCGCCGCCTTCAGGGAGCCGAGGACGACCTGGAGCAGACCGGCGCCCACGGTGATGACGCAGCTGGTGCGCCAGCCGTAGGTCTGGATGATCTCGGCGGACACCACGGTCAGCCCGGCGGACGGGCCGCTGACCAGCAGGGGCGAACCGCCGAGCAGCCCGGCGACGATGCCGCCGACACCGGCGGCGATGAGGCTGGCCTCCAGAGGCGCGTCGATGGCGACGGCGAGGCCGAGCGACATCGGGACGGCGAGCAGGAAGACGGTGATGGACGCCGACAGGTCGGCGCCGCGGATCCGGAATCGGCTGGGCTCCTCGCCCGGGGAGGACGGCCGGCGGGGCCGGCGGAGGCGGGGCGGGGGAGCTGGAGTCGTGGCGTGAGTGGGTGCGCAAGCAGGCATGGTTCCCGTCTCCTCCGGGGCAGCGCGGTCGCGGAACGTGGGGTCGCGGCCGTGGGTCACGGCAGTGCAGCGGCGGGATCTCAACTCTCGGTAAACGAATGGTAATGCAGGGTAAAGCCTCTTACTTCGCATTTAAGGCAAATAGGGCAGTGATTCACTCTCTGGGGTGAATAGGCAGCTTTTCGTTCGGCTTGTCGTCCGGTTGTCCTTCCTTCCGCGTGCGACTTTTGCGGCGCCGTGACGGCATTCAACGCACAGGACCGCAAGGAAGAGGTGGGCGGATGATCGCCGCCACGCACGCCACGAAGAGGATCGCTGCCGGCGTCATCGCCGCGGCGCTGGCCGTGGGAGCCGCGGGCTGCTCCGCCGGCTCCGGCCCGGACAAGCCCGCGCCCGTGGGCCGCCAGGGCGCCGCCCCCAACACCGCGCCGCATCTCATCGGGGACGGCTCGACCGCGTACACCGGGCCCCAGCCGCACCTGCTCAAGGCGCAGAAGCTGAAGCCGGGTCAGCGTCCGCCGCAGTTCGTGGTGTTCTCCTGGGACGGCGCGGGCGAGGACAGCCAGAAGCTCTTCTCCCACTTCCGCGAGGTCGCCAAGGAGTCCAACGCGACCATGACGTACTTCCTGAGCGGCGTGTACATGCTCCCCGACGCGAAGGCGAACCTCTACACCGCGCCCAAGCACGCCCCGGGGCAATCCGACATCGGCTTCAACGACCTCAAGGGGATCAAGGACACCGCCACCCAGGTGCGCGCGGCCTGGAAGGAGGGCAACGAGATCGGCACCCACTTCAACGGCCACTACTGCGGGCCCGACGGCGGCGTCGGTACCTGGTCGGTGGCCGAGTGGAAGAGCGAGATCGCCCAGGCCAAGTCCTTCGTCAAGAACTGGAAGACGAACTCGGGCCTCAAGGCCGAGGCGCCGCTTCCCTTCGACTACGACAAGGAGCTCGTGGGCGGGCGCACCCCTTGCCTCGAGGGCCAGAAGAACTTCGTCAAGACGGCGGGCGAGCTCGGCTGGCGCTACGACACCAGCGGTGTCAACGACCAGGTGTGGCCCAAGCGCAACCCCAACGGCGTCTGGGACCTGTCGATGCAGCTGGTGCCGGTCCCCGGCCGGGACTTCCAGACCCTGTCCATGGACTACAACTTCTACATGAACCAGTCCAACGCGATGACCGGTGACGCCGATCAGCACGAGTACTGGGGCAACCAGATGCGCGACGGCCTCCTCCAGGCCTTCGACCGCTCCTACGACGGCAACCGTGCGCCGTTGATCATCGGCAACCACTTCGAGTCGTGGAACGGCGGCGTCTACATGAAGGCCGTCGAGGAGACGGTCAGGACGGTGTGCGTCAAGCGCGACGTCCACTGTGTCTCCTTCCGCCAGCTCGCCGACTGGCTCGACGCCCAGGACCCGGCCGTGCTCGCCAAGTTCCACTCGCTGAAGGTGGGCGAGGCGCCGAAGGGCGGCTGGGCGGCGCTCGAGGCCGCCCAGCCGGCCGCCCCGGCGAAGCCCGTCGCCCCGCTGCGGCCCGCGGCGCCCCAGCCCGCCGTCAGGCAGGCTGCGGCTCGCTGACCTCCGCGATCAGCCGCTCGCTCAGGACGAAACCGGGGTCCACCTGCGCCGCCAGGTCGGCCCCGGTCTTCGCGTTGCCCCAGCTCTGCGCGTTCTTCAGATGGAAGTGCACCATCTGGCGCGTGTAGCGGTCCCAGTCGCGGTTCCCATAGGAGTCGTCCGCCGCGTTCTGCAACGTCTGGAGGGCGAGCCGGTTGTCGGCCTCAAGGAGCTCGAAACGCGAGGGGCGGCCCTTCTCCATGGCGCGCACCCAGTCGGAGTGGCCCACCGTGACCAAGAGGTCGTCGCCCACCTCGGCGCGCAGAAAGTCCACGTCGTCCTGGCCCTGCACCTTGTTGCCGACGACCTTGAGCGCGACCCCGTAGTCCCGGGCGTACTCCTTGTACTGGCGGTATACGGAGACGCCCTTACGGGTCGGCTCGGCCACCAGGAAGGTCATGTCGAAGCGCGTGAACATGCCGGAGGCGAACGAGTCGGAGCCCGCCGTCATGTCGACGACGACGTACTCGTCCATGCCGTCCACCAGGTGGTTCAGGCACAGCTCCACCGCGCCGACCTTCGAGTGGTAGCAGGCCACGCCCAGGTCGGACTCGGTGAAGGGGCCGGTCGCCATCAGGCGGATGTCCCCGTCGTCGAGCGCCACCCGCCGGGCGCACGCCTCGTACACCGGGTTCGCCTCGCGCACCCGCAGCAGGCGGGAGCCGTGACCGGGCGGCGTTGTCTTGATCATCGACTCGGTGGAGGCGATGCGCGGATTGGTGCCCCGCAGGTACTCCTTGATGAGCGGCAGATGGGCGCCCATGGCGGGCAGCGCGGCGGCCTCCGCCTCGTCGAGCCCGAGCGCGGCCCCGAGGTGCTGGTTGATGTCGGCGTCGACCGCGACGACGGCGGCCTCGTTGGCGGTGAGATGACGGATGAAGAGCGAGGACAGCGTCGTTTTCCCGCTGCCGCCCTTGCCCACGAAAGCGATCTTCATGTTCACCAACGGTAATCGTATGGTGGCGGTAAGTGTGCGAGGCGAGTGAAGAAGACCACTCGAAGGTGGGGTGCGGCTTGCGGACGCGTAGCCTCCTTACCTATGAGTACGAACGCCGCTGACCCTCTTGTCGCCCTCGGCGGGCTGCCGGGCGTCCCGGATGCCGTGGACCGGGTGCGCAAGGCTGTGGACCGGGTCTACGGGCACCGTGTGATGCGGCGCCGCAGCAACGAGATCACCTCGGAGGCGGCGCTGCGCGGAGCCCGCGGCAGCGCCGCCCTGTCCGGTGCGGACTGGGCGCTGGAAGAGGTGCGGCGGCGTACGGACTTCGCCGCCGATCCCGAGGCGCGCACGGTGGGCGCCGCACTGCGGCTGACCGCCGAGGCGGGTCAACTCCTGTCCATCTGGCGGCAGTCGCCGTTGCGGGTGCTCGCCCGGCTGCATCTGGTGGCGGCGGCGGACGCGGGCGAGACGGTGGGACGGCCCCGCCAGGGCGGCGAGAGCGTCGACGAGCCCCTGATCGAGAGCGTGCTGCCGGGTGCGGACGAGGTGGCCGGCCGCCTCGACGGGCTGTCCCGGCTGATCATCGCGGGCGGCGAGGCGCCCGCTCTGGTCACCGCCGCCATCGTGCACGGTGAACTGCTCGCGCTGCGGCCCTTCACCTCCTGCAACGGGCTGGTCGCCCGCACCGCCGAGCGGATCGTGCTCATCGGCAGCGGCCTCGACCCGAAGGCGATCTGCCCGGCCGAGGTGGGCCACGCCGAGCTGGGGCGCGCGGCCTACGCGGCGGCCTTCGAGGGCTATCTGTCCGGCACCCCGCAGGGGATGGCGGCCTGGATCACCCACTGCGCCGACGCGGTCGAACTCGGGGTGCGCGAGTCGACGGCGGTGTGCGAGGCGCTTCAACGCGGCGCGGCGTAGCGCGGCGTTCTGGCGGGAACTCCCGGCGGGACAAGGGTTGCGGCGGTATCGGAGACCGGTACCGCCGCTGGCATGTCCCGCGCGGCGTAGCGCGGCGTTCTGGCGGGAACCCCCGGCCGGACAAGGGTTGCGGCGGTATCGGAGACCGATACCGCCGCTGGCATGTCCACCGTGTTACCAAGCGTCCTCGAAGGTTGCCCATCAGGCCGGGATTCTCTGCCCGTTCACCTGGTGCGGCTGGCCCGTAATCGACGGGTCGACGTCGCGTGGGTGCTCGATGTCCATGCGCGGTCCGTGGGGCCTTGCTGCGTAGAAGGTGATCCTCTCGGATGTCCCAGGTCTCGCGGGCCGTTGAGTCCTTTCTACTCCGGTACGGCGAGAAGCGAAACCCCTACTCACAGTTCTTTACTTTTAGGTTCAAACAGGACTAAATCGGACTACCGTTTTCGGCGGGCGTCCGCCAACCCGTGTCGGCGGGCGTTCACCAATCCTTGGGGCACGCCCCGTTAGGCCGGCTTATCCCGGCCGCGCCTCAGGCGGAGACGGAGCCGCGCTTGCGGGCCGTGTACCAGACGATGCCTGCCGTGGCGGCGGCCGCGCCGACGGCTGCCGCCAGCAGCGCGGACCGGGGCGGCATCGGAATGACGGGCAACCGTTGCTTGAGCCTGACCGGTCGGTTGAAGACGAGAACCGGCCAGTCTCTGGCGGCGGCCTCGCGGCGCAGCGCCCGGTCCGGATTGACCGCGTAGGGGTGGCCGACCGACTCCAGCATCGGGACGTCGGTCGCCGAGTCGCTGTAGGCGTAGCACCGCGTCAGGTCGTAACCCTCGGACGCGGCCAGTTCCTTGACGGCCTCGGCCTTGGTGGGCCCGTAGGCGTAGTACTCCACATCCCCCGTGAAGCAGCCGTCCTCGCCGACCACCATCCTGGTGGCCACCACCCGGTCCGCCCCCAGCAGTTCACCGATCGGCTCGACGACCTCGGCGCCCGAGGTCGACACGATCACCACGTCCCGGCCGGCCGCGTGGTGCTCCTCGATGAGCGAGGCGGCCTCGTCATAGATGATCGGGTCGATCAGGTCGTGCAGCGTCTCGGCGACGATCTCCTTGACCTGCTGGACGTTCCAGCCCTTGCACAGGGCGGACAGATACTCCCGCATCCCTTCCATCTGATCATGGTCGGCCCCGCCGGCGAGGAATACGAACTGCGCGTACGCGGTGCGCAGTACGGCGCGGCGGTTGATCAGCCCTCCTTGATAGAAGGACTTGCTGAAGGTCAACGTCGACGACTTGGCAATGACAGTCTTGTCCAAGTCGAAGAAGGCGGCGGTACGCGGCAACGAGTGGTTTTCCACGAGACCGAGCATAGGCGCCCACCATTCGGCGTAAGCTGGGGCGCGTGGGTTTGCCTGAGAAGGCTCTCGGGTACACCATGGAAGTCACGGATCGTTCGCGACCGTGCTAACCCGGTCCGACTCCTCCCCCCCGAGTCGACCGTGGGGACGACCCCCGCTCTCCCCCCCGGCGGGGGTCGTCGCATGTCCAGACGCGTTTTCGGCCTCGGACGCCTTCCTCGCCCCTCCCCTCGGCTCCGCCGCGCACGTTCCCGTCGCGCCCTGTCTCGGTAACTGTGTGTAGTGGCTATGCTGCGCTGGGGAAAGTCACCGGTATAGGTGAACGGGATATTCACAACGCGAGTAGTTGTCCACAGATTTCGACCAAGATCCACATTATTTCGGGCCGCCCTCCACCGTGATTCCAGATCGCGAAGTACGCGAACACGGGGAATCGCAGGGAGAGGGGGCGGAAATCATGGACGGATCCATGGCTTCCGAGAGGCCGCAGGGCGCGGAGGGGCGCCGTGGCGGGCCGCTGATCGTGACCGAGGACGAGGACCTGCTCGATGATCTGCTGCGCCTGTGCGCCGCGGCGGGCACCGAGCCCGAGGTGTGCCACGGGGTGCCCGGCCGCGAGGGCGGCTGGGAGAGCGCGCCGCTGATCCTGGTCGGCGACGACGCGGCGCCCCGGCTGCGCGGTGCCTCCCGCAGACGCGGGGTGCTCCTGGTGGGCCGGGACCAGGACGACCCGGGCGTGTGGCAGGCGGCGGTGGAGCTCGGGGCTGACCATGTGCTGCGGTTGCCCGACGCCGAGCCATGGCTGGTGGACCGGATCGCGGACGCCGCGGAAGGTGTGGGGCGGCCCGCTCTGACCGTCGGGGTGATCGGCGGCCGCGGCGGTGCCGGCGCCTCGACGCTGGCGTGCGCCCTCGCGGTGACCGCCGCGCGCTCCGGGCGTCGCACCATGCTCATCGACGGCGATCCCCTCGGCGGCGGCCTGGACGTACTGCTCGGCGGGGAGCACACCGACGGCCGGCGGTGGCCGGATTTCGCCGCTTCGCGTGGACGCGTCGCAGGCGGCGCCCTGGAGGAGTCGCTGCCACGCCTGCATCAGTTGAGGGTCCTCAGCTGGGACCGGGGGGACAGCGTGGTGATCCCGGGGGAGGCGATGCGCGCGGTGCTCGCGGCGGCCCGCCGACGGGGCGGAGTGGTCGTCGTCGACCTGCCGCGCCGCATCGACGACGCGGTGGTGGAAGCGCTGGCGCAGCTGGACCTCGGACTGCTCGTGGTCCCGGCCGAGCTGCGCGCGGTCGCGGCGGCGAACCGGGTCGCCTCGTCGGTCGGCATGGTGCTGCGCGACCTGCGCGCGGTGGTACGGGGCCCCTGCGCGGCCGGGCTGGACGAGCAATGGGTGGCCACCGCCCTCGGCCTGCCCCTTGCCGGTGAACTACCGCTGGAGCCGGGCCTTTTGGAGGCTCAGGAGGGCGGGGCGCCACCGGGAAGCGCTGCGCGCGGACCGCTGGCCCGATTCTGCGCGGCCTTCTGGGACCAGGCGCTGGCCGGCGGCCTCGCCGGGGAAGCGCTCTCGTGAACGGCCTGCCGGACAGGGGCCGGCCGACTCAGACAACGCCCGGCCCCACCGCCGGGGCGCGGCCCTCGGGTCCGCACGCGTGGAGCGCCGGGCCCCCGCTGCTCGACGCCGTACGGCAAAGGCTCGCGCAGAGCGGCGCCGAGCCCACCCCCGCCAGGGTCGCGGCCGCGCTGCGCGCCCAGGGGCGGCTGCTGGGGGACGCCGAAGTGCTGGGCGGCGCCGAGGAGTTGAGGTCCGAGCTGGTGGGCACGGGCCCGCTCGAACCACTGCTCGCCGACCCTGACGTCACCGACGTCCTGGTCTCCGCGCCCGACCGGGTATGGGTGGACCGGGGCGGTGGTCTCGAACTGACCGGGATCCGTTTCGCCGACGCGACGGCCGTACGGCGCCTCGCACAGCGCCTCGCCGCCGTGGCGGGCCGCCGGCTCGACGACGCCAGGCCCTGGGTGGACGCGCGACTGCCGGACGGCACGCGGATGCACGCCGTCCTGGAGCCGGTGGCCGTCGGCTCGGCCTGTCTTTCGCTGCGAGTGGTGCGGCTGAAGGCGTTCTCGCTGGCCGAACTCACGGCTGCGGGCACGGTGACGCCGGACGGCGATCAGTTGCTGCGGGCGCTCATCGAGGCCCGGGTGTCCTTCCTGATCAGTGGCGGTACCGGCACCGGCAAGACCACCCTCCTGTCGACCCTGCTCGGCCTGGTCGGCCCGGGGGAGCGGATCGTCCTGGCGGAGGACTCCGCCGAACTGCGCCCCGACCACCCCCATGTCGTACGCCTCGAAGCGCGCCCCGCCAATCAGGAGGGCGCGGGCCTGGTGACGCTGCGGGACCTGGTGCGCCAGGCCCTGCGGATGCGCCCGGACCGACTGGTCGTGGGGGAGGTGCGCGGCGCCGAGGTGACCGACCTGCTGAGCGCCTTGAACACAGGACATGAAGGCGAGTGCCTGGCGTAACCATACATAGACGCCAAGGGCCCCGCCCATGCGCCACAAGGGCGAAGCACAGACGGGGCCGCTGGTTCAGCGGTTCAGACTGGCCAGGACTCGGCGGGATCGTCCAGCCACGCGCGCTGACCATCCCCCGAGACCGTGAGCCCGAAGCGCTTGTGTCCCGGCTTGCCCTTCTCCATCCACCATCGGTAAGCCGCTTCGGCTTCGTCCCATAGTCGGCGGGGGCCGGATTGCCACACCTGCGCTTCGTCGCCGTCACGGAACATGACGCACGCCCATGATCGGTCCGTGAGTCCGTAGAACCACACGGGCCGTTCCCCGTCGCGCTTGTCGGCCACGACGTGAACGCAGTTGCGGACCTTGAGGCCCATTGCGAACCGCTGGGGGCTGAACTGGGCCCCCATGAAGGCGTCTTCCGTGATCGTGGTGGACGACTTGTCACGGTCGGCCACGCTGCCGCTGACGTACTCAGCGTGCACGACAGTCGAAAGGCGTTGGGCTCGCGCCTTCATGAACTCCACCGGCCCCGTAAACGACCCCGTGGCGCTCTGTCCGTCGTCCGCGACGACCAACCGGGCCACGGCGTCACCGTTGCCGTAATGAGTCCCCCACGGGGCGACAATGACCGCGCCGGGTCTGCTCTGCTCAACCCATGTGAACGGGATGGACCGGAAACCGCACGTGGCAATGATCCGGTCGTACGGCCCCCCTTCCGGGTAGCCCTTGAGGCCATCGCGATTGATGACCAGAGCACCAAGCCCGAACGCGTTCAGGGCCGTGCGTGCGTCGGCGGCAACGACCGGATCAAGTTCCACGGTGACGACGTTCTCAGACCTCAACCGGTGCGCCAGCAATGCGGCGTTCCATCCGGTGCCCGTGCCGATTTCCAAGACACGGTTACCGGGCTTCACGTCTAGATCACTGAGCATCCGGAACACGACGGACGGCATAGAAGCCGAAGACGTGGATACTTCCCCAGGTTCAGTACCGGTGTGCTTGCCGTCGTCCCATTGGGTCACAACGGGAACGTCAGAGTCTGCGTACCCGAACCAGAGATCCGGATCTTCCGACCGTGACACGGGAACGCTCTGCCCCGTCTTCATGTCGAACGGCCAAATGAGGTCCGGCAGGAATGAGGCACGGGGGACCGCAGCGAACGAGGGGGCCCAATCCGAAGTGAGCGCGCCCCCAGACATGAGGACGCGCCCCAGCTCAGTACGGCTGGGGCGCTCCTGGTGTGCGTTGGTGGTCACTGGTTAGGCGGCCTTCGGCGGGTTGGGAACGCCGGGGCCACCGTCCGGGGTGGGAGGCGGGGGCGGCGGGGCAGGCTCGCCGGGCAATCCGTCTCCGCCGTTGGCCTCATAGATCCTGATCATTGGCTTCCCTTTCGTAGTGCTTCTCTTGAACCATTCGGTTGCCGACCGTCACGCGAGCAACCAAACGGGCTTAGCCCCACCCCTGCCAGGAATCCGACCCGAGTACGGGGGAGCCTCGAATTCGGCACGTCCGGCAGGGGCGGGAGTCATGTGGTGGCGAGGCAGCGCGGGCAGTTCACGGCGCGAGCCCATACGTCTTTCTCGTCGCTGGCCTTACCGGCGCCGCATACCGCTTTCAACTCCCGAGTGCGGCGGGCGTCTTGCAGCGGTCCGGTGAGCTTGTGCACGGTCATAACATCCTCTCCAACCGTGCCCGCTGCCCATTCCGTGGCTGCTTCGGGTCGCGTCTTCGTGCTCATGCCCTGCCCTTCCTCCGTTGCCTGTGAAGCCTGCCGACCGCTACCAGTTGCCGTTGCTCCCACTCAGTCGCCGGGCGGAGCCTGCGGTAATGGACGCGCCACGCGAGACCAGTCGGACGAATCATTTCGATGAAAGGTGCGTCCACACCCCGGACCGTGCCGGGCATTTCATAGTCGCGATCGAAGATGACCATGCCGACTTTGATTGCTTCCGGCCCAGGGAATGCAGGCTCACGCTTCACGCTTCGTGGCGGCTTCGCGACGGGGTTCTTAGCCCTCATTCCCTGTCGGCCCTTCGGTGCGGGTGGTTCGCAATCTCCTCGTTGCAGCTCCTGACCGTGACGGGGCTTCCCATGGTTCGGGCCGTCTCGCGCTGCCGGGCAAGGGCCGCGCACACGTCGCAGCCGTCCACGGGTACGGGCTCAAGGTCGGGGCCGCGAAGCGCTGCCGCTGCCGTCGTCGTGGTCTGAGCGCTCACCGTTCCAACCGCCTTCGTAGTCCGGCCTCAACATCCTTGAGAACGCCCCGAGTTGGCGACGCGTAGCCGGTACGCGGTACCCACTCCGGAACCAGCCGCCAGAACCCACCCGCCTCTATGAGCGCGGCCAGCTCGTCCACCTCGTCCGTGGGCTGGGGGGTCTGCGGTGCCTGGTCCATTGCTGGGGTCCTTCGTGCCGTCGTAGTGCGGTGCAACCGGAACTACACCCACAGTGACCCGGCAGGCGTACGCTCAAAAGGTCTGGAGCCTTTCCAACGCATTTGGAAAGAGTGGGGAGTTGGACACATGACCGAACTGCCACCCGATCAGCGCAGCGAGCCCGCCAACGGCCTTGAGTGGTTCGGGCGGGAGCTAGAGGCAGCCCTGATCCACAAGGAAGCTAGCCAGCGCGAACTAGCCGACTTCACCGGCTACAAAGAGCCCTACGTCAGCAAGGTCAAGAACGGCAAGGCCATGCCGTCCCCAGCCTTCGCCGAAGGCTGTGACCGCTTCTTCAACACCTCGGGGTACTTCGCCCGGCTTCTCGTCCGGATCAGCGAAAACGGTCACCCTGGCTGGTTCGTCCCGTACATCAACTTGGAGAAGCAGGCCAGCCAGATTGAGGACTACTCCAACGGTCTGATCATGGGCATGTTGCAGACGTGGGAGTACGCCGAGGCCACGTTCCGGGCGACTTTCCCGTACGAGACTGGCGACCAGATCAAGACCAGGGTGGAAGCCCGGTTGGCCCGGCGTGAAGTCTTGGAGCGGGAGGCGCCGCCTCTGCTCTGGGTGATCCTTCACGAAGCGACCTTGCGCACGGTGGTCGGGAGTCGAGCCGTCATGGCTACCCAACTCCGCCAGCTTGCCGCCGACGCAGGAAAACCCCACGTCACGCTTCAAGTTCTTCGCTCCCGGACGGGTGCCCCCGCGTCAGGTACACCCTTTACGCTGCTTACACCAGACGACGGGGCAACAGTCCTGTACACAGAGGCCATGGGGCAGGGGCACGTGACGGACTCCGCGCAATCGGTGAACCACGGACGTGCAACGTTTGAGCGTCTGCGGGCATCCGCACGTGACCCCGAAGAGTCCGTGGCTCTGATTCGTGAGATCGCGGAGGAGTACGACAGATGAGCAACACGCACGGCCCCCGGCCTGACCAGTGGGTCAAGAGCACGTACAGCGACGGAAACGGCGGCCAGTGCATCGAGTGGGCCCCGGAGTACGCGGCCGTCACGGGTGAGTTCCTGGTCCGTGACTCCAAGGACCCGAACGGGCCCCACCTGAACCTGAGCCGCGAAGGCTTCGCCGGACTGGTCGCCTTCGCCAAGTCCCACGGCTGACCAGCCGACCCGCGCCACCGACCTGAGCCCCGCCACTCCACCCCCTTCGGAGCGGCGGGGCTCTTCGATTGGCTCGATCACGGAACGTAGCCGCCATTTCAGCCGGCTGGGCCCCAGGAAATATGGACATTACAGGCTCAATCCATCGCCTTGCCGACTGGTCCACAACTTAGCGTTATGAAACGCAAGAAAGCCCGGCACCGACCCGCAGCGATGCGAGTAGGTACCGGGCAGGGGTCAGAAGTGGCACGGGCAGACCATGCAGGCGAACAGGTCCGTAGGCAGTGGAGCCCGACCCAGCTCCGCCGCGAAGAGCGCCGCGAACGGGACCCACAGGGGATGCGTCGGCGGGTCGGTCGTATCGCCCAACCGGCAGGCCAGCGAGGCGAGTTCGGGACTCACGGGGTGTTCAACGATCACGTGGTGTGCTCCGCGTCGTAGTCGTCCAGAGCTTGCCGGGCAAGGCGCTGCATCTGTTCGAGCGGGCTTTCCGCGCTGCCGGACTCCGTGCCCGTCTCAAGGTCGCGCATCGCAGAGTGCAGCGCAGAGAAGTACCTCAGCGCCGGATGCGCGACCGGAAGCCCGCTGGCACCGATGACCATGAAGCCGTCAGCGGCCACCTGGCGTATCAGAGCGCCCCAGAGCGCCCGTACGTCATCGAACCGTTCCGGGGCGCTCTCAGGGGCGCTCAGGGCCGTCACGGTGGCAAGCCTGCCGATCGGTGCCGTTGCCTTGCGGGCGCGTGACGCGGCGACTCGACAGGCAGCGCCGCAGTAGCGCTGTCTCGCGTCGGCGTTCTTGCCGAACGGCTTTCCGCACGGCTTGTGTTGGCAGGTGGTTACCTTCAAGGGGTTACCTCCTTTCGGGGAAGACGAACAACGGCGAAGGGCGTGTTTGTTACGCAGAGAGGTTTCGAGCTTGGGCCGGGATCGCCAGCGGGTACGCGCCGGGAACTTCCGACGCGCCCCGCCCACCCCGTGACCACTAAAGGCAGGCGATTGCGTCCCTCGTAGGAGGACTGGCCTTGCGAGCAATTGCAGCGCCGTGAGGAACGCTCAGGCCGTCATGCCTGCCGATCTCTCGCCAGCAACCGCCGCACGCCATACGAATGTTGTGACGCTCGCGCTTCCCACCCGACCGAATGGGCAGCGCCCAAGCCAACACCACTGCCGACGCTGGCCCGTTGCCGTCGCAGTAGTCGCACCGCAGAGGTATCCCGCGCCTTCCTATACCAGCCATGCGCGCTGCCGTCTCGACTAGTAGGGGCTCAAGCTCAGCGGGTACGGGCCGGATGATCGCCGCCCACCGAATCAGTCGCTCACGGGTTCGGTCGCTAATCAACCAGGAACACCCCCGCCCAGTGAAGTGCGCTTTGGCACTCCTTGCACGCAATGGATAGGCCCGACTTCTTAGCGGTCGGAATCCTCACGCCGCACCGTTCGCGGACCAATTGCGGGTCCACAACGTCCACATCTTCCGGCGCGTGATACCGGATGGCGTCACCAGTGCGGCACTCGCCAACGAGACAGGGCAGAAGTCCGGGAAAGCCCGCAGCCGTCGCCTTGTCGGCCACGCGCTCCAAGAAGCTGGATTCCCGTTCCCTGCGGGATTCCGCCTCTTCCCGACGTAGACGCGAACATGATGCGCACTGACAGGCCACTACTTGCCGACCTTGAGGACCTGAACACGGGCAGCGTCAGCCAAGGTGACAGAGGAAATGCGGGAACGACCCGCAATGAAAGCGCGGTCCCGTTCAAAGGCTTCCGGCGCTGTCTCAGTCTTGAATATCTCAAGGTTCTTTCGCAGTGCCACGGCGACGGAGGAGAGATCAGCGACCAGGACCGTACCGGCAGGAATGCCAACTGTGCCGTCCGCCAGATCAGGAATGCTGATCAGTTCAGGGAGCTTGTCCAGCTTGTTGCCGTCCACCTTCTTCTTGACCCCGGCAATATCGGTAGGACGACCGATAATCGCAGTCGCCACGCCGCCGGAATCCTCGATTCGGGCAATGGCATCGGCCAGCGAGTCAAAGTCGATCGCCGTAACGGTGGTGGCCTTCCCGTCCGCGAGCATTCCGGTAACGGTCACGTCGCCGTCTGTCCCACCATTGATGAGTACGTGATCCATCCGCTGACCAATTGCGGCAGCAAGAGCGGTATTCGTAGCCGCCTCAGTCGGAGGGATATCGACAAGGGTGTCTTTGTCAATGCTCACCATGGCCGACACCTTGACCGCCGCAAAATCCGGGGCCGTAACCTCGTTTTGAATGAAGGTTGCCGCCTCATTTCGCGGCTGGATAACGGCCGTCACCCTGGGAGCGATCGGCACATAGCCGCGCTGGCGATTGAATGGGAAAGAGGTAACCTTGTCAATGAGCTTTGATCCCTTGCCCGCAGCAACGAGGATTTCCGGCGCATATGCCGTTGCCTCTGCCTTGATCCAATCGCCGTCCCGCAGCTCAGAAAGAGCCCGACCAAAGAGCTTGACATCATCACGGGAACGCTTGGCGTCATCATCGGTGATAATGCCAATCGCGCCGGTCGGGAAAGTGTCGGTCATGGAATCACTCTTTTCGGCGGTGAAGGCAGCGCGGGAAATTCCTGCGTTACGCATGGAGCGCACGGCAACGCTGGTGTCGGGATAGGCGGGATTGAGGACGGGTCCCAGTTCGAGCACGCGCATTCGCGTGACAGTCCGCAGGGGTGTTCCGTCCGGAGCTTTCGACCATTCGTCATCGTCGGCACGGAACGTGAACGAGCAACCTGGGATGTCGCCACGCTGAACCAGGGCGAACACGTCCCGCCCGGCAGCGGTATCGGGCAGGTCGCATTCAAACCAAATGCCGGTCTGGTCAGCGCCAAGCCGTAGCGTCCCCGAGGAACGGCGACCCAGGTAATTCCTTGTGTCATGGTCGAACGTACACAGAACGTCCGTCGCATCATGTTCTGGTGACCAGGCAGCGGGGCTGATCTGCTCAATGAACGGCGGATTCCCCAACGGCGCAGATGGAGAATTGAATACGATGCCGTAACCGCGAATCGTGAGGGTCGCGCCCAAGCTTCGCGCTGATAGGGCGCGTACGAGTGCGCGTGTCTCGGTGGCGCTATGCATGGGTGCCCCCTAGTTAGAATGAAGATCATCACCGACTCACGTGAGTCGGTGATGGGTATGAGAAAAGCCCGGATTCCTTGCTCAACCGTGGCAGCGGTCGCTCAGCAAGGAATCCGGGCTTTGAATCAGGGGAACGCACTGCCATGCGTTCTTGGGAGTTGCGCGGGCGACCGGCACCGGAGTTCTCCTCAACGGCTGGCCGGTCGCCCCGCGCTTCCATCCCGCAATTACTAGAGCGCAAGGGTTGCCTGAACTTCGCGTGGTGGCGCTGACTGGGCTTGCTGCGGTGAAACGGTGGTTTGAGGGTTGTTTCTGTTTTCCTTGTGACTTTCTCAAGGGATATCGAAAACAAGGTAAGAACCACCGTTCCACCGCACTGCGCTGGTTGAAACGCCGTTCCGCAGGGGCGGGGGCTCTGGTATCTACGACTCAGCGCCCCTCTGTGCCCCGCAGGCACGCGAACGGCCCGCCAGCGGGGGGAATCCAGTGGCGGGCCGTCAGCGGCGTTCAGGCGGGCTTACGAAGCTTTCTGGTGTTCTCTCTCAACGTTGGCGAGAGCGGCAAGTTCCGCTGCCGCCGGATCGTCGCGGAACCATGCCGGGCCTTCGAACTCAACCGACACTCGTGACGGGTCGAACCGTCGCGGCGCTCCGGGCGTTGCGGGCCGGACCGTAACGCGCGCCCCCAGGTCAGCCAACAGGCTCCGTCGGCCTTCATCAGTGCGTCGCTGCCATTCGTCCGCCACGGTGCCCCCGGCGTCTACCCAGCGGCCTTCGGAGTGGTCGGCTTCCGCGCGCAATTCAGCTTGCCGGTTTTCCAGGGCGGCAATTTGCGTAATGGCTACCCGCGCTGCCGTTCCGTTCGGGTCGAGTTGTGACAGATTCCCGGCAAGGCGTTCAATCTGCGTTGTCACTTCGGAGAGTTGTAGTACGGCGCTGCCGTCAGGCTCCATCCAGCGCATGAGCGTGAATGAGCCGAAGCGCTTCAAGTAGTCGGCGGAAACGAGTTCATCAAGGTAGTGCGCCGTGATGACGTTGGGGCGGTGAATTCCCTGCTTACCGACCCCGGCTCGGCATACGTACGTGCTGTAATCCTTGCCGCTGACTTCACGGCGCTGCCGGTAAAGGGGCCCGTCGCATTCGGAGCACAGCGCGACGTGTAGCAGAAGAGCCTTGCCGCTGCGCTCCACTCCGCGCCCCTTGGACTTACCGTCAATGATTGCGCGTACTGCTGCCCAGGTTTCACCATTGAGGATTTCGGGCCCAGTTGAAATGGGCCGCCCTTCTGCGTCAAGGACGGGTTGGTTATGGATCGCTCCGCGCTTCTTGCCAGGTACAGACTGCACCAGCCAGCCGCGAAGGGCAGGCGTGTAAAGAACATCCCGCAAGGTCGTGGTGTACCAACGCTGGGGTTCCTTCTTACGTCCGCCGCGTCCCTCGTGCTCGTGGGCTAGTTTGCGTCCGTCTCGCTGTCGTGCGTGATCCGCAGGGGGAAGGATTCCACGCTCATTCAGTTCGCGCGCAAGGCCCGTGAGCGTTGCGCCGTGGTTGATGAGCTTGTCGGCACAGTCGCGGAGAACCGCAGCGGCAGTTTCGTCAATGATCCAGCGCTTGTCATTGATTGGACCGGTGACCGCGTATCCGTAAGGGGCGAGTCCACCCAGGTGGTTGCCACGTGAACGGAAGTGCTTCTTGCTGTCCGTGATTCGCGCCGTAATCATGTCTCGCTCGTACTCTGCGAAAGCAGCAAGAACGTTGATGATGATGCTTGCGTTTTCCGGGCTTACAACGCCATCCGCTGTGATGACCGTCGTTCGGGTCGATTTCGCAGCATCGAGAAGCCGTTGGAATTCCAGAACGCTTCGCGCATAACGATCCAGCTTCGCGGCAATGACGTAGTCAACTCGCGGAAGCCAAGAGAGCACTTCTCGCATACCGGGCCGGTCTTCGAGCTTGCTTGCTCCGCTGACGTTCGTGTCAGTGGCGACGTGCACCACCTTCCAACCACGCTGTTCGGCGTACGCACGACACGCGGCAATGCGGTGGTCGGGGGCTTCCTCGGCGAAGAGGCGGGACAGGCGGTCATAGATCACGCAGGTGGGCTGTTGCATGGGAGTCCCTAGAGCGCGCCGGTTCCCTGAACCCATGGAGGGTTAGGGAGGGCACTCGGGGGGGATCGGGACAGTCCATGCCAATTCCGCGGCCGATGTTCCGGCCCGTCTCGAAGCGCTGGGCACCGCGGCCGGGCTCGACCGTGCCGCGCTGCACAGCCAGTTGGCGGCCGCTCTGTCGGTGGTGGTCCATCTCGTACGCGACCGGGCGGGCCGGCGCCGGATCGCGGAGGTGCGCGTCCTGGAACGGAACGCGTCCGGTGTGGTCGTGGCGGTGCCCGCGGTGCGGTGGAGCGAGACGGGATGTGTGCGCGAATCGGGCTGGGAACGGCTCCGGGCGCTGATCGGGGGTGAGTCATGACGGATCTTCGGATGGGTCTGCCCGCGTGGGCGGCGATGTGCGCCGGAGCGGCCGCGTGGATGTGGGCCGGCCGGGATCAGGGGATGCGACGGGCCCGGCTGATGTTCGCGGGCGCGGGCATGGGCGTGGGAGGCGCAGTGACGGCAGGAGCGGCGGCGGGAACCGGCGCCGCGAGCGATGGCGGGGCGGGGGTGGCTTTCCGGGCGTCACCCTTGGGGCGCCGGCTGGAGAAGGCGCGGGAGGGGGAGCGCTGGCGCCTGGAGTGGCTGTGCCTGCCGCTGGGGCTCGTGATCGCCCTCCTGGGCGGCTCGGTGCTGCCGCTGGTGGTGGCCGCGCTCGCGGTGCCCTTCGTGGGGAAGCGGCTGCGGGCCAGGGAGCGCGAGCGGGCCTGTGCGCGGCGGGCGGACGAGGTGATCACCTGGTGCGCCGCCGTCGCGGGAGAGCTGCGGGCGGGCCGGCAGCCCGGGCAGGCACTGGCCGTCGCGGCGCGGGCCACGGCGGCGCTGGGCGCGGCGGCGGCTCCGGTGGTGGCGGCCGCGCGGTTCGGCGGAGACGTGCCGGCGGCGTTGCGCGCGGCGGCGCGGGAACCGGGCGCGGAAGGCCTGGCCGCGGTCGCGGCGTGCTGGCAGGTCGCGGTGGACGGCGGGGCGGGCCTCGCGTCCGGCCTTGAGCGTCTGGAGAGCGCGCTGCGCTCGGAACGGGAACAACAGGAGTCGCTGCGCGCCGAGTTGGCCGGGGCCCGCACCACCGTGCTGCTGCTCGCGGTCCTGCCGGCGCTCGGCATCGTGCTCGGTACGGCGATGGGGGCGAGTCCGTTGCGGGTGCTGCTGCACAGCCCGGCGGGGTTCGGGTGCCTGATGGTGGCCGGGGTCCTCGAGGCCGCCGGCGTGTGGTGGGCGGCGCGGATCGTACGGGCGGGGGAGGGCCGGTGAACCCGGTGGGAGCGGAGGTTTTCCACAGGCTGGGGGCAGTGCTGGGGGTGGTCGCCCTCGCGCTGTGGACGGTCCTGGCGGTGGCCGGGCGCCGGCAGGAGCGCGGGATGCGGCGGCGAGTGGCGGCGCTCCTGGCCCTGGAGGCGCTGGCGCCGCCTCCGCGAAGGATCTGGAAGCCGGCGTGGACGGCGTGCGCCAAGCGCGCGGGAGCGCCACTGGGGGCGCTCGCGGCGGGCTACGTGCTGGTCGGCGGGGTCGCGGGGTTCCTGGCCGGCCTGGCGGCGGCGTACGGAGCCTGGGTGTGGGGGCGTCGGCGCCGGGTGCCCGGAACGGGGGCCGAGGCGTCCGCTTCCGCTTCCGGGGTGGCCCGGGAACTGCCGCTCGCGGCCGACCTGTTGGCCGCGTGTCTGGCCGCCGGGGGCGGCCCGCGTGAGGCGGCGGGGGCGGTCGGAGCGTGCCTGGAGGGACCCGTCGGAACCCGGCTCGGCCAGGTCGCCGCCGAACTGCGGATGGGCGGTGAGCCCGGCGAGGCATGGGGAAGGCTCGGCGCGATACCGGGCGCGGCCGAACTGGCCCGCTGTCTGGAGCGGGCGGCCTCCTCGGGGGCGCCCGCGGCAGGCCCCGTCGCACGGGTCGCGGAGCGTTGCCGGGCCGAGCGGATGAGGGACGCCTCGGCGCGGGCCCGACGCGCGGGCGTACTCATCACCGGCCCGCTGGGCCTCTGCTTCCTGCCGGCCTTCCTCGCGGCGGGCGTCGCACCGGTCGTGATCGGCCTCGCGGGCGGGCTGCTCAGGCGGTGAGACCCCGGATGCGCGACCGGCCCGGGCCCGGCCGAGCCACGCAATGAATTCACCAATTACGTCAACGTCCACACGCGACTGCGTCGCATGTCCATCTGTCACTCAACAACCATCAGTCAACAGCCATACACAGGACTGGAGTTGGACGCCATGAACGCGATCTCGAACCGCCACGTGAACTACGCGAACGCGAACCACGCGAACGCGAACCACGCGGACCACGCGAACGCGAACCACGCGGACCGCGCGGACCTCATGAACCCCTCGGAGCGCCCCGCGCGGTGCCGGCGGCCGGCGCTGGCGCTCGCGCTGAGGCGCCGGATGCGTGACGACAGCGGGATGACGACCTCCGAGTACGCCGTGGGCACCATCGCGGCGTGCGCCTTCGCGGCGATCCTCTACAAGATCGTCACCAGCGACGGCGTCGTGACGGCGCTCACCCAGCTGATCACCAAGGCACTCGATGTGCAGTTCTGAGCCCAGGGGCGCGACCGGTGCGCGCCCTTGGGGTGACCGGGGGTTCGTGACGGCCGAGACGGCCGTGGCGATTCCGGCCCTCGTGGGGTTCGCCCTGGCCCTGTTGTGGGCGCTGACCGCGGCCTCGTCCGAGATCCGCTGCGTGGACGCGGCCCGGGCCGGAGCCCGCTCGGTGGCCCGCTCCGAACCGGAGGCCGTCGCGGTGGCGGCGGCTCGGGAGGCCGCGCCCAAGGGGGCCACGGTCACCGTGCGGCGCACGGGGGAGATGTGGCGGGTCCGGGTGGAGTCCGCCACGCCCGGGCCGCGCCGCCTGGCCCTGACGCTGAGCGCCGAGGCGGCCGCGCTGGCCGAGGACGCGGCGGGGGTGACGCCATGAACGAACGGGTGCGGGACTTCGTGGTGCGACGGGAGGGGTCCAGGGCGTGGCCCGCGTGGGGGCGCCGGATACGGCCCCACGTCGACCGGCGCACGACGGACGGTGGGTGCGACGACCAGCGCACGCCGCACGGTAGGTCTGACGAGCACCGCACGCCGCGCGGTAGGCCCGACGACCCGCCCACGCCGCGCCTTAATGGCGGCGACCGGGGCTCCGCCACCGTGTGGGTGGCGCTCACGGCCGCCACGATGGGCGCCGTGTTCGCGGCCGTGCTGTACCTGGGCCAGGCCGTGGCCGCGCGGCACCGGGCCGGCGGGGCCGCCGACCTGGCCGCGCTCGCGGCGGCCGACCAGGCCCGGTGGGGGTCACCGGACGCGTGCGTCAAGGCCGTCGAGGTGGCCAGGGCTCAGGGCGCGGAGCTGGTGCGGTGCACGATCCTCGGGGAGATCGCGGACGTACGGGTGCGGGCGAGGTTCGGGCCGTACGCGCCCAGCGTCAGGTCCCGGGCCGGGCCGCCCCTGGCCGAGCCGGGTCCTCGGATTCCGGCGGGGCCGGGGGCCGTATCGCAGCCGCGGTCGGCCTCGGGTCGGGGTCCGGGTCCGCCGGGGCTCCCCGTAGCAGCTCCGTGAGGAGGCGGACCGCGCCGCGCTTGTGCAGGGGATCGTTGCCGTTGCCGCACTTGGGCGACTGGATGCAGGACGGGCAGCCGGACTCGCACTCGCAGGACGCGATCGCCTCGCGGGTCGCGGTCAGCCAGCGCGCGGCGGTGTGGAAGGCACGTTCGGCGAATCCGGCGCCACCGGGGTTGCCGTCGTACACGAAGACCGTCGGCAGCAGGGTGTCCGGGTGCAGCGGGATGGAGACGCCGCCGATGTCCCAGCGGTCGCAGGTGGCGAAGAGCGGAAGCATCCCGATGGAGGCGTGCTCGGCGGCGTGCAGGGCGCCGCCAAGGATCTCCGGGCCGACGCGGGCGGCGTCGAGCTGGTCCTCGGTGACCGTCCACCACACGGCCCGGGTGCGCAGGGTGCGGGGCGGCAGGTCGAGTTTGGTCTCGCCAAGCACCTCGCCGGTGATGAGTTTGCGGCGCAGAAAGGAGACGACCTGGTTGGTGACCTCGACGGAGCCGTAGCAGAGGCGGCCGGCTCCCCATGGGATCTCGGTGTCGGTGGTGAGGACGGAGATGGAGGTGGTGTCCCTGGCGACGGTCGAATAGGGCGGGCTCGCCTCCTCGACGAGGGCGGCGGAGTCCTCCAGGTCCAGGTGCCGCACCAGGTACGTACGGCCCTGGTGCAGGTGGACGGCGCCGTCGTGGACGGCGGTGTGGGCGGCGGACGCGTCGACCGTGCCGAGCAGCCGTCCCGTCGAGGCCTCGACGACCTGGACCGGGCGGCCGCCGCCGCCCCGGATGTCGGTGAGGTCGGCGGCCCGCTCGCGGCGGGTCCAGAACCATCCGCTGCTGCGGCGCCGCAGCAGCCCGGCCCGTTCCAGCTGCGGCATGAGCCCCGGGCTCGCCGGGCCGAAGAGCTCCAGGTCGGCCTCGGTGAGCGGGATCTCGGCCGCCGCGGCGCACAGATGGGGAGCCAGCACATAGGGGTTGTCGGGGTCCAGCACGGTGGCCTCGACGGGCTGCTGGAACAGCGCTTCGGGGTGGTGGACGAGGTAGGTGTCCAGCGGGTCGTCACGGGCGATCAGGACAGCGAGCGCACCCTGACCCGAGCGGCCGGCCCGGCCCGCCTGCTGCCACAGGGAGGCCCGGGTCCCCGGGTAGCCCGCGATCAGGACGGCGTCGAGGCCCGAGACGTCGATGCCGAGTTCCAGGGCGGTGGTGGCGGCCAGGCCAAGGAGCTCGCCGGAGTGCAGGGCCTGTTCGAGGGCGCGCCGTTCCTCGGGCAGGTAGCCGCCCCGGTAGGCGGCGACACGCCGGGCGAGGGTGCGGTCCACCTCGTGCAGGCGCTCCTGGGCGATGACCGAGATGAGTTCCGCGCCGCGCCGGGAGCGGACGAAGGCGACCGTGCGCACCCCCTGCACGGCGAGGTCGGTGAGGAGGTCGGCGGTCTCGGCAATCGCCGTGCGGCGCACCGGCGCGCCCTTCTCGCCGGGCAGCTCGGTGAGGGGCGGCTCCCACAGGGCGAAGACCAGCTCACCGCGCGGCGAGGCGTCGTCGGCGACCTCCACGACGGGCAGCCCGGTCAGGCGGCCCGCGGTGACGGCGGGCTCGGCCGCCGTGGCCGAGGCGAGCAGGAAGACGGGCTCGGAGCCGTAGCGGGCGCACAGACGGCGCAGACGGCGAAGTACCTGGGCGACGTGGGAGCCGAAGACGCCGCGGTAGGTGTGGCACTCGTCGATGACGACATAGCGCAGGGCGCGCAGGAAGGAGGCCCACCTGGGGTGGGAGGGCAGGATGCCCAGGTGCAGCATGTCCGGATTGGTGAGGACGTAGTTGGCGTACTGCCGCACCCACTCGCGTTCCTCGACCGGAGTGTCGCCGTCGTACACGGCGGGCCGGATCGCGTTGCCCAGGGGGGCCGCGAGGGCCTTCACCGAGCGGCGCTGATCGGCCGCGAGGGCCTTGGTGGGGGCGAGGTAGAGCGCGGTCGCGCCGCGGCCGTTCGGAGCCTCGGAGCCGTCCAGGAGCGTGCTGAGGACGGGGGCCAGATAGGCGAGCGACTTGCCGGACGCGGTACCGGTGGCGATCACCACCGACTCGCCGTTCAGGGCGTGCTCGGCGGCGGCGGCCTGGTGGGCCCAGGGGTGCGCGATGCCGGCGTCCTGGATGGCGCTGATCACCTCCGGGCGGATCAGGTGCGGCCACACTGCATGACGTCCCGCTCGCGGGGGCAGGTGCTCCGTATGAGTGATGCGCGCAGCCCGGCCTGCCCCGGTGGCGAGCCGGTCGAGGACCGTGCCGGGGTCGGGTCGTTCACCCGTGCTGTCGGCGGGTGTTCTGGGGCGGTGATTCCTGGCCATCGGCACCGAGTGTGTCACTGGCGTAGCGGACAATGGTCCCAAGGCGTCGTGCATGGCTGCCGGTAAGTGATTGAATGCCATCGCGGCTGGCGATCCGTTCTCTGGCTCCGCCGGGGAGACACAGGGGGCGGCCGCTCGATAGCAAGGTGCTGGAGGATCCGTGGACCTGTCCCTGTCGACTCGCAATGTGTCCGGACCTGGTGGCGACCGTACGGTCGTCGAGGTCGGTGGCGAGATTGATGTGTATACCGCGCCCAAGCTGCGCGAGCAGTTGGTCGAGTTGGTGAACGACGGCAGCTACCACCTGGTCGTCGACATGGAGGGCGTGGACTTCCTCGACTCCACGGGCCTGGGTGTCCTGGTGGGCGGGCTCAAGCGCGTGCGCGCGCATGAGGGCTCGCTGCGCCTGGTCTGCAACCAGGAGCGCATTTTGAAGATCTTCCGGATCACGGGGCTCACCAAGGTGTTCCCGATCCACGGCTCGGTCGACGAGGCCGTCAACGCGACCGACTGACGGCAGCCGTCCCTGGACGGCTCCGGAGGAAGGACAGGGGCGCCGGGCGGCGATATGGCCCGGGGCCCCTGAGAGGTATGCCCGTACGTTCGAGGGGGATCACCATGGCCACCGTTGAACTCCGTTTCAGTGCCCAGCCCGAACACGTCAGGACGGCCCGTCTGGTGGCGGCCGCCGTGGCGCGCCGGGCCGGAGTCGATGAGGCAGTGCTCGACGAGGTCAGACTCGCCGTGGGCGAGGCGTGTAGCCGCGCTGTCGGGCTGCACCGCGCGCACGGCATCGACGCCCCCGTCCACGTCGTCCTGATCGAGGAGGAGAAGCTGTTCTCCATCGAGGTCGGCGACGGCGTGCCGGGCTCGGGCGGCGGTGCGGCGGCGGTGCCGGGCGTGCGCGGTCCGGCGCCCGACGACGAACTCGACGACGGCGCGGAGGACGAAATGGGCCTAGCTGTCATCAGCGGGCTTGTGGACGACGTGGAAGTCGTCTCCGGCGACGCGGGGGGTGTCATTCGCATGAGCTGGCCCACCACACCGTCCGAGGTGCTTCCCTGATTACCTTTTTATGCGACGGGACTGGCCCTGCTGAGCAGGGCCTTTTTCATGTCTTGAGCCAGATTTCCGGCCCGTCCGCCGGACGTTTCCTAGATCACCGATCAAGCGTCAATGCTTTTGCCCCATTACCGCTTTCGGGGGCACTTTCGTGACCGGATCTCTCTCTGGTGGGCCGAAGAAGGTCAATTCCATTTGCGGCGCCCTGTTTTGATCGTGTTCCGCTACCTACAATCCGTCCACATCTTGAGCTCTGAGCGTCAAGGAGGACGAATGGCGGGGCTCTTCAACCCAACGGAACTCGACCACCCCACATCCCTGGCCGCCGCGGTACTGACCGACGGCAACCGGACGATCGTGATCGTCATCGCGGCGGTCGCGATCGCGGCCCTGATCGTCGCGCAATTGCTCGTACGCCAGGTCCTCGCGGCCGGCGAGGGCACCCAAGCGATGAAGAAGATCGCGGCAGCCGTGCAGGAAGGCGCGAATGCCTATCTGACCCGGCAGTTGCGCACCCTCGGCGTCTTCGCCGTCGTGGTGTTCTTCCTGCTGTTCCTGCTGCCGGCCGACAACTGGTCGCAGCGTGCGGGCCGTTCCGTGTTCTTCCTGATCGGCGCCGTCTTCTCGGCGACGACGGGATACATCGGGATGCGTCTGGCCGTGCGCGCGAATGTGCGCGTCGCGGCGGCCGCCCGAGAGGCGACTCCTGCGGAAGGCGAACCTGAAAGGGATCTCACCTCGGTTTCCCACAAGGCCATGAAGATCGCTTTCCGTACGGGCGGCGTCGTCGGCATGTTCACGGTGGGCCTCGGCCTGCTCGGTGCCTCCGTCGTCGTGCTCGTGTACGCGGCCGACGCGCCCAAGGTCCTTGAGGGCTTCGGGCTCGGCGCCGCGCTGATCGCGATGTTCATGAGGGTCGGCGGCGGCATCTTCACCAAGGCCGCCGACGTCGGCGCCGACCTGGTCGGCAAGGTCGAGCAGGGCATCCCCGAGGACGACCCGCGCAACGCCGCCACCATCGCGGACAACGTGGGCGACAACGTCGGCGACTGTGCCGGCATGGCGGCCGATCTGTTCGAGTCGTACGCCGTGACCCTGGTGGCGGCGCTCATCCTCGGCAAGGCGGCGTTCGGCGACTCGGGCCTCGCCTTCCCGCTGATCGTCCCGGCGATCGGCGTGGTCACCGCGATGATCGGCATCTTCGCGGTCGCCCCGCGGCGCGCCGACCGCAGCGGAATGTCGGCGATCAACCGGGGCTTCTTCATCTCGGCGGTGATCTCGCTCGCCCTGGTGGCCATCGCGGTCTACACCTATCTGCCGTCCTCGTACGCCAAGTTGAACGGCGTCACCGACCAGGTGATCAAGTCCCACGACGGCGACCCGCGGATCCTCGCGCTCGTCGCCGTCGCCATCGGCATCGTCCTGGCAGCGCTCATCCAGCAGTTGACGGGGTACTTCACCGAGACCACCCGGCGTCCCGTCAAGGACATCGGCAAGTCCTCGCTGACCGGCCCCGCCACGGTCGTCCTGGCCGGCATCTCCATCGGCCTCGAATCGGCCGTCTACACCGCCCTGTTGATCGGTCTCGGCGTGTACGGGGCCTTCCTGCTCGGCGGCACCTCGGTCATGCTCGCGCTGTTCGCGGTGGCGCTCGCCGGTACCGGCCTGCTCACCACGGTCGGCGTGATCGTCGCCATGGACACCTTCGGCCCGGTGTCCGACAACGCCCAGGGCATCGCGGAGATGTCCGGCGACGTCCAGGGCGCGGGCGCCCAGGTGCTCACCGACCTGGACGCCGTGGGCAACACCACCAAGGCCATCACCAAGGGCATCGCCATCGCCACGGCCGTGCTGGCCGCCGCGGCGCTCTACGGCTCCTTCAAGGACGCGATCGCCACGGCCGTCGGCGACGTCCACGCCAAGGCGAACGAACTGACCTTGAGCATGGACATCTCACAGCCCAACAACCTGGTCGGCCTGATGCTGGGCGCGGCGGTCGTCTTCCTCTTCTCGGGGCTCGCGATCAACGCGGTGTCCCGGTCGGCCGGAGCCGTGGTCTTCGAGGTGCGGCGGCAGTTCCGCGAGCACCCCGGGATCATGGACTACAGCGAGCAGCCGGAGTACGGGCGCGTCGTCGACATCTGCACCAAGGACGCGCTGCGCGAACTGGCCACCCCCGGCCTCCTCGCGGTGCTCGCCCCCATCGCGGTCGGCTTCACGCTCGGCGTCGGCGCGCTCGGCTCGTATCTGGCGGGCGCGATCGGAACCGGCACCCTGATGGCGGTGTTCCTCGCGAACTCGGGCGGCGCGTGGGACAACGCCAAGAAGTTGGTCGAGGACGGCCACTTCGGCGGCAAGGGCAGCGACGCCCACGCCGCGACCGTCATCGGCGACACCGTGGGTGACCCCTTCAAGGACACCGCGGGGCCCGCGATCAACCCGCTGCTGAAGGTGATGAACCTGGTCGCGCTCCTGATCGCGCCGGCCATCGTCAAGTTCAGTTACGGCGACGACGCAAACCCGCTCGTTCGAGGGATCGTGGCGGCGCTCGCCATCCTCGTCATCATCGGCGCGGTGTACGTGTCCAAGCGGCGCAGCGTGGCCGTGGGCGACGACGGAACCAGCGAACGGGTCGCGAAGTCGGCTGATCCGGCGGTGGTTTCGTAGCCGTACGCGCAGCAAAGGGCGGGCGGACGGTGGGGTTTGACACACCGTCCGCCCGTTTCGCTTGGTGCAAATGGCTGCAAATAGCCGCAATGCAAGGCACATCACACGGGCGGCAAGCGATTGTCGCCCACTTGGCGTGTATGTTCCGGGGCCGAGAGCCTTGGAAGGGACCAAACCGGTGAACAAGAAGCTTGCGGCCGCACTGTCCGGCGGTGCGGTACTGATGCTGACGTTGTCGGGCTGCAGCGACGACTCCAGCAAGAAGGTCGACAGCTGGGCGAAGACCTTCTGCGACACGGCCCAGCCCCAGTTCAAGAAGATCACTGACGCCAACGCGGCCATTCAGGCGCAGACGCGCGACGACAGCAAGCCCGCCGACGTGCAGAAGACCGACTCGACTGCCTTCCAGCAGATCTCGGACGCCTACAAGGCGCTGGGCGCGGCCGTCGACAAGGCCGGCGCTCCGCCGGTCAAGGACGGCGCCGCCACCCAGCAGCAGGCCGTCAAGGACCTGAACGCCTCATCCGTGGCGTACGCGAACCTCAAGAAGAAGGTCGACGCGCTCGACGCCGGGGACCAGGCCGGGTTCGCCAAGGGCCTCCAGGACATCGCGACCGAGTTCGGCAAGACCAGCTCGACGGGTGATGAGTCCCTGAAGAAGCTGGAGGCCGGCGACGTCGGCAAGGCCATGCGCAAGCAGCCTTCCTGCCAGAAGCAGACGCCGTCCTCCCCGGCGCCCTCCGGTTCGGGCGCGGGAGCGCCCGCCGACAAGTCCGCCGCGCCCTCCCAGTCGGCGTCCCCCTCGGGTTCGGCGTCGCCCGCCGCTTCGGCCTCCCCGGCCGGTTCCGCCTCCCCGGCCGGTTCCGCCTCGCCTTCGGCGTCGCAGAGCGCCAAGTCGTAGTCCTCGGGCGCCTTCCGCCGTGGCCCGGTCCCCCAGCGGGGGCCGGGCCACGGCCGTTGCGGGGGTGATTGTCAGAGCCAGCGGCGACAATGGCCGGGTGAGTACGACCAGCCTTCCCGCGTCCGGTCACGCAGCCCGCCTGCGCGACGCCCTGCTCGCCGCCGCCTTCACCGCCGACGGCCTGCTCGACCTGCTCGGCGCGCCCGCGTACGCCGCGCTGGCCCGCAGCGAGACCGTCCCCGCCCTGCGCGCGACCCGCGGCGGGGCGCCGCTCGACACGCTGGTGCGGCTCTTCCTGCTCCAGCGGCCCGTCGCGGCCGAGAGCGCCCGCGCCGCCCTGCCGCTGGACGAGGCGCTGACGGACGGCTGGGTGGTCCGGTCGGGCGACGAGGTGCGGGCCACGGTCGATGTCCGGCCCTACGGCGGCCCCGAGGGGCAGGACTGGTTCATCGTCTCCGACCTGGGCTGCGCGGTCGGCGGCGCCGGAGGGGCGAGCGGTCGCGACGAGGCCATGGTGCTCGGTGTCGGCGGCGCCTCCACGACGCTGGCCGGCATCACGGTCCGCCGGCCCGTGGGCTCGGCCCTCGACCTGGGCACCGGCTCCGGCATCCAGGCGCTGCACGCCGCCCAGCACGCCACCCGGGTCACCGCGACCGACCTGAACCCCCGAGCCCTCGGCTTCACCCGGCTCACCCTCGCCCTGTCCGGCGCGCCGGAGGCCGAGCTGCTGACGGGTTCGCTGTACGAGCCGGTGGGTGAGGAGCGGTACGACCTGATCGTCTCCAACCCGCCGTTCGTCATCTCCCCCGGCGCCCGGCTCACTTACCGCGACGGCGGCATGGGCGGGGACGATCTGTGCCGCACCCTCGTTCAGCAGGCGGGGGAACGGCTCAACCCCGGCGGGTACGCCCAGTTCCTGGCCAACTGGCAGCACGTCGAGGGCGAGGAGTGGCAGGACCGCCTGCGCTCGTGGGTCCCCAGCGGGTGCGACGCCTGGATCGTGCAGCGCGAGGTCCAGGACATCACCCAGTACGCCGAGTTGTGGCTGCGCGACGCGGGAGACCACCACAGCGACCCGGCGCGCTACGCGGAGCGGTACGAGGCGTGGCTCGACGAGTTCGAGGCACGCAAGAGCAGGGCGGTCGGCTTCGGCTGGATCACCCTGCGCCGCACCGACAGCGAGCGGCCGTCCATCGTGGCCGAGGAGTGGCCGCACCCGGTGGAGCAGCCGCTGGGCGAGACCGTAAGGGCCCACTTCGAACGGCACGACTATCTGCGCCGGCACGACGACGCGGCGCTGCTGGCCGACCGGTTCCGCCTGGCCGAGGAGGTGGTGCAGGAGCAGGTGGGTCTTCCGGGCGCCGAGGACCCGGAGCATGTGGTGCTGCGGCAGAACCGCGGCATGCGCCGGGCCACGAAGGTGGACACGGTCGGCGCCGGATTCGCGGGTGTCTGCGACGGGGAGCTGCCCGCCGGGCGGATTCTGGACGCGATCGCCCAGCTGATCGAGGAGGACCCGGTGCTGCTGCGCGATCGTACGCCGGACTCCATCCGGACCTTGGTGGAGCAGGGGTTCCTGGAGCCGGTGGGGGAGTAGCGGCAGGGCAAGCGCGCGGGCGGGGGTGGGGGCGGCGCATCGCCTCCCTCACCCGGACCCCATGCCCGGGTTCGCCGTCGGGCCGGTGTCCGGGCGTCCGGGTCGGCGTCCGGGCCGGTGCCTGGTCCGGGGTCCGGGCTCCGTACCCAGGCCCTGCCCGGCTCGCCACGGCATGGGCGGGTTTGGGTGTGACGCTCGACGCGTCGGCCGACCGCCTCCGACCGCCTCCGGCCCCGTCCGGCAGCCTCCGGCGGGGGAGATCTGGCTGAAATGCGCATGGTCGGGTGACCCTTCACCCGGCGTTCGCCCCGATGCGGTCCCCGCTCTGCCCCGGGGCGTCGCGCGGTGGCCAGGATCGCGCCCATGAACGCACTGGGAGGGACCGAGACGGGGCCGGCCGTCTTCGCGGGAACGGTGTTCGTGCTGTTCGGGGGCGTTCTGCTGCTGTGGACCGCGTCCCGCGCGCGCCGCCGCGAGCCGGTCGCGGACGGCACCCCACCGGTCGCCTCCGCCGTGCTCGCACTCGCCTTCGGTGTCGGATTTCTCCTGCTTGGAGTCTGGTGCTTCACTCGCATCCAGGGAACGTCCTAGCCCGAAACGGGATGAAACGCCGTTCGGAAGGCTTCCGAACGGTCCGGGCGGCAGGATCGCGGTAAGTCGGGTTACCGTTCGAGTGGCCGCTGCGGGCTTTTGCTGTTTGACACGGGGGCGGGTTGTACCGTCACACTCCGCAGCGTCACGTACTGAAACGTGTTGAAACCCGAGTGCCGACCGGAGAGAAGAGCGAAGTTGTCCCCGACCAGCGAGACCGCAAAGGGCGGCCGCCGACTCGTCATCGTCGAGTCTCCTGCCAAGGCGAAGACGATCAAGGGCTACCTCGGCCCCGGTTATGTCGTCGAGGCGAGCGTCGGGCACATCCGCGACCTGCCGAACGGCGCCGCCGAGGTGCCCGAGAAGTACACCGGCGAAGTGCGCCGGCTCGGCGTGGACGTCGAACACGACTTCCAGCCGATCTATGTCGTCAACGCCGACAAGAAGGCGCAGGTCAGGAAGCTCAAGGAGCTCTTGGCCGAGTCCGACGAACTGTTCCTCGCCACCGATGAGGACCGCGAGGGCGAAGCCATCGCGTGGCACCTTCAGGAAGTCCTGAAGCCCAAGGTCCCCGTCCACCGGATGGTCTTCCACGAGATCACCAAGGACGCCATCCGGGACGCCGTCGCCAACCCCCGCGAGCTCAACCAGCGCATGGTCGACGCCCAGGAGACCCGCCGCATCCTCGACCGCCTCTACGGCTACGAGGTCTCGCCGGTCCTGTGGAAGAAGGTCATGCCGCGGCTGTCCGCCGGGCGCGTCCAGTCGGTGGCCACCCGACTTGTCGTGGAGCGGGAACGCGAGCGCATCGCGTTTCGTTCTGCTGAGTACTGGGACCTGACCGGGACGTTCGCGACCGGCCGGACGGGCGACGCCTCCGACCCGTCCACGCTGGTGGCCCGGCTCAACACGGTCGACGGCCGGCGCGTCGCGCAGGGCCGCGACTTCGGTCCCGACGGACAACTCAAGAGCGATGTCCTGCACCTGGACGAGGCCAACGCGCGAGCCCTGGCCGCCGCGCTCGCCGACTCCTCCTTCGCCGTGCGCTCGGTGGAGTCCAAGCCCTACCGCCGCTCGCCGTACGCCCCGTTCCGTACGACGACGCTCCAGCAGGAGGCCTCGCGCAAGCTGGGCTTCGGTGCGAAGGCGACCATGCAGGTTGCCCAGAAGCTGTACGAGAACGGCTTCATCACCTATATGCGTACGGACTCCACGACGCTGTCCGACACAGCCATCACGGCCGCCCGGGCCCAGGTGACTCAGCTGTACGGCGCCGACTACCTGCCGGACAAGCCGCGTACGTACGCCGGGAAGGTCAAGAACGCGCAGGAGGCGCACGAGGCGATCCGTCCTTCGGGTGATCGTTTCCGCACCCCGGCCGAGACCGGTCTGACCGGCGACCAGTTCCGGCTCTACGAGCTGATCTGGAAGCGGACCGTCGCTTCCCAGATGAAGGACGCGGTCGGCAACTCGGTGACCGTGAAGATCGCGGGCCGGGCGAGCGACGGCCGGCAGGCCGAGTTCAGCGCGTCCGGCAAGACGATCACCTTCCACGGCTTCATGAAGGCCTACGTCGAGGGCGCGGACGACCCGAATGCCGAGCTCGACGACCGCGAGCGCCGGCTGCCGCAGGTGGCCGAGGGCGACGCCCTGTCGTCCCAGGAGATCTCGGTGGACGGCCACGCGACCAAGCCGCCGGCCCGCTACACCGAGGCCTCACTGGTCAAGGAGCTGGAAGAGCGCGAGATCGGGCGTCCTTCCACGTACGCCTCGATCATCGGCACGATCCTGGACCGCGGCTATGTCTTCAAGAAGGGCACGGCGCTCGTCCCGTCCTTCCTGAGCTTCGCCGTGGTCAACCTCCTGGAGAAGCACTTCGGGCGGCTCGTCGACTACGACTTCACCGCCAAGATGGAGGACGACCTCGACCGCATCGCGCGCGGCGAGGCCCAGGCCGTGCCGTGGCTGAAGCGCTTCTACTTCGGCGAGGGCGACGCGGCCACGGCCGGCGCCGCCTCCTCCGCGGGCAACGGCGACGGCGACCACCTGGGCGGGCTCAAGGAGCTCGTCACCGACCTCGGCGCCATCGACGCCCGTGAGATCTCCTCCTTCCCGGTCGGCGAGGGGATCGTGCTCCGCGTCGGGCGCTACGGCCCCTATGTCGAGCGCGGCGAGAAGGACGCCGAGGGCCACCAGCGTGCCGACGTCCCCGAGGACCTGGCGCCCGACGAGCTGACCGTCGCGTACGCCGAGGAGCTGCTCGCCAAGCCGAGCGGCGACTTCGAGCTGGGCGTGGACCCGGTGAGCGGCCACCAGATCGTCGCCAAGGACGGGCGCTATGGCCCGTACGTCACCGAGATCCTGCCGGAGGGCACGCCGAAGACGGGCAAGAACGCGGTCAAGCCGCGTACCGCCTCGCTCTTCAAGTCGATGTCCCTGGACACGGTGACCCTCGACGACGCCCTCAAGCTGATGTCGCTGCCGCGCGTCGTCGGTGTGGATGCCGAGGACGTCGAGATCACCGCGCAGAACGGGCGCTACGGCCCGTATCTGAAGAAGGGCACCGACTCGCGCTCCCTGGAGAGCGAGGACCAGCTCTTCTCCATCACGCTCGAAGAAGCCCTCGCGATCTACGCCCAGCCCAAGCAGCGTGGGCGCGCGGCCGCCAAGCCCCCGCTCAAGGAGCTCGGCGTCGACCCGGTCAGCGAGAAGCCGGTCGTGGTGAAGGACGGCCGCTTCGGCCCGTACGTCACCGACGGCGAGACCAACGCGACGCTCAGGACCGCCGACAGCGTCGAGGAGATCACGCCCGAGCGCGGCTTCGAGCTGCTGGCCGAGAAGCGGGCCAAGGGCCCGGCCAAGAAGACGGCGAAGAAGGCTCCGGCCAAGAAGACCGCCGCCAAGAAGGCCACCACCGCCAAGAAGGCCCCGGCCAAGAAGACGGCGGCCGCGAAGAAGACGACCACGGCCAAGACGGCCGCGGCGAAGAAGGCCCCGGCCAAGAAGGCGGTCGCCAAGAAGGCCGCGCCGTCGGAGTAGACGCAGGGGACCGGGCTGTTGACGGGGGGTCGGGGCACTCGCCCCGGCCCCCCGTTCCGCTTCGGCCCCGGGGCGGCCCGGGCCACGGCGCCCGCGGGCGCCCGCCCATATGTTCGGGCACCCCCGCCGGGACCGGGGCGCTCCGGATAGGCTGGGCGGATGACGCGAGGAGCCGAGCAGCACCCAAGCTCTGAAGGATCAGGGGGAGTGAGTCCCATCTCCGAAGCCCTGGCAGCGGATTCACGCGAACGGGCGGTACGCGCCCTCTTGCGCATCCCCACGCTGCGGCGATTGTGGAGCGCGCAGCTCGTGGGCGGGATCGGCGACGTGCTCGCCGTGCTCGTCACGCTGCTGCTCGGGTTGCAGGCCGCGCTGGCCCAGCAGTCCTTCGGGGGTGGTTACCGGGGGGCGGCGTTCGCCGTCGCCGCGGTGCTGGGAGCCAGGGCGCTCGCGACGGTGCTCTTCGGCGCCGTGCTGCTCGGCCCGGTCTCCGCGCTCACCGCGCCGAACGGCCCGCTCGACCGGCGCTGGACCATGGTTGGCGCCGACGGCGTCCGGGCCGCGCTCCTGATCGTCGCCCCGCTGTGGATCGACTGGACGCCGTCCCACGCCCTGCTCCTCATCCTTGTCACCGCCTTCCTCGTGGGCGTCGCCGAACGGCTCTGGACGGTCACCAAGGAGAGCGCGGCGCCCGCGCTGCTGCCCGCGCCGCCCCTGGAGGGCGCCGCCGTCCGGCCGTTGCCCGACCATCTCGGCGCGCTGCGGCGCCTGTCACTGCGTACGGCCTTCGTGGCGATCCCCCTGGGCGCGGCGGCCCTGCTCGTCGCGGCCCTCATCAGCAACCTGCTGGGCACGGGCGTCGACTGGTTCAAACTGCACCAGGCCGCGCTCGCCTCCTACCTCGCCGCCGGGCTCTTCGCCGCGTCGATCTCCGTCGTCGCCCTGCTCGAACTCCCGGACACCCAGACGCCGCGCGCCCGTTCACCTCTGGAGGGGCTGCGCAGGCCCAGTACCGGCAACGGCCCCGACAAGGGACGCACCGGCGCGCTGCCGCTTCTGGTGCTCGCGTCCGCCTCGGTCGCCGGCGCCATCGCCGCGGCCGCGTCCGTGGCCGTGCTGCACGCCGTGGACCTGGGCGGCGGCCCGGCCGCGTTCGCCCTGCTCGTCCTCGCCCTGACCGGCGGCACGGTGCTCGGCATCCGTGGCGCCGCCAAGGTCCTTCCAGTGCTCTCGCGCCGACGGCTGCTGTCGTTCGCCGTCACGGTCACCGGGGTCGCGCTGCTGGCCATGGGCCTGGTGCCCGACCTCGCGACGGTTTTGTTCATCGCGCTGGTCGCGGGCGTCGCCGCCGGTGTCGCCGCCAACACCGGGCACGTACTGATCGACCAGGAGACCGAGGAGTACCGCAGGGCGCGCGTCGGCGACCACCTCCAGGCGGTCGTACGGGTCTCGGTCGGACTCGGCGCCATCGTCGCGCCGCTGCTCGCCGCGGCCATCGGCAGCCACCGGGTCGAGTCGGGCTCATTCGTCTTCGCGCACGGCGGCGCCGGGTTCACACTCATGCTGGTCGGCGCGTTGCTGTTGCCGCTGGCCGCCGTCGTGCTCGCGAAGGCGGACGACCGCCAGGGCGTGCCACTGCGACGCGATCTGGTGGACGCGCTGCGCGGTGCCGACCCCGAGCAGCTTCCGGCCGCGACCGGATTCTTCATCGCCATCGAGGGCGGCGACGGGGCGGGCAAGTCCACGCAGGCCGAAGCGCTCGCCGAGTGGATCCGTGCCAAGGGCCACGAGGTCGTGGTGACCCGCGAGCCCGGCGCCACGCCGGTGGGCAAGCGGCTGCGTTCGATCCTGCTCGACGTGTCGTCGGCGGGCCTGTCCAACCGCGCCGAGGCGCTGCTGTACGCGGCCGACCGCGCGGAGCACGTCGATTCGCTGGTGCGCCCCGCCCTTGAGCGTGGCGCCATCGTCATCTCGGACCGCTACATCGACTCCTCCGTCGCCTACCAGGGGGCCGGTCGTGATCTGTCTCCGACCGAAATCGCCCGGATCAACCGGTGGGCAACTGGCGGTCTTGTACCGAATTTGACCGTTCTGCTCGATGTTTCGCCCGAAGCGGCTCGTGAGCGCTTCACCGAGGCGCCCGACCGGCTCGAGTCGGAGCCGCCCGAGTTCCACGGCCGGGTCAGGTCGGGCTTCCTCACCCTCGCCGCAGCCGACCCCTCCCGCTATCTGGTGGTCGACGCGGGCCAGGAGCCCGAGGCCGTCACCACGGTCGTACGCCACCGGCTCGACCGGATGCTGCCGCTCTCCGAGGCCGAGATCAGGGCCCAGGAGGAGGCGCGCAAGAAGGCCGAGGAAGAGGCCAGGAAGCGCGCCGAGGAAGAGGCCGCGCGCAAGGCGGAGGAAGAGCGTCTGGAGCGCGAGCGCCAGGCTCAGCTCGCCAAGCTGCGCGCCGAGGAAGAGGAGCGCAAGCGGCGCGAGCTGGAGGAGGCGCGTCGCTTGGAGGAGGAGCGCAAGGCGGAGGAGGCCCGCCGACGGGCCGAGGAGGCCAGGCGGCTCGCCGAGGAGGAGCGGGTCAGGCGCGAGGCCGAGGAGAAGGCGCGCGAGGCCGAGCAGGAACGCCTGCGCAAGCAGGCGGAGGAAGAGGCGAAGCTGCGGGCCGAGGCGGAGGCGCGCCGCCTGGAGAAGCAGCGCAAGGCCGAGGCGGCGCTGCTGCGTGCCGAGGAGGCCCGTCGCCTGGCGGAGTCCGCCGCGGCGGCGGCGGCCAAGGCGGCCGCCAGGGAGACCGGGGCCGGCGCGACGACGGCGTCCCGTTCGACGGGCCCGGCCGGCTCGGGTTCGCGGGGTCCGGCCGACGGGACAGGCGACGCCGGCCCGTCCGGCCCGGCGTCCGAATCGGAGTCCGAGGTCACCGTGACCACTCCGGTCATCAGCCCCAACGAGGTGACCCAGCCGGTGCCGGTCGCCGAACCCGACGAGGTCACCCAGCCCGTGCCGGTGGCCGAGCCGGAGCCGCGCGACGCGACGGGCGCCGCCGGGGCCCCGGCCGGACGCGGCAGCGACGCCGAGGAGACCACCGTGCTGCCGTCGGTGCAGGACCCGGCGGCGGGCAGGGCGCGCGGCACCGGCCGGAACACGGACCGGAACGCCGGGCGCCGGGCCCCGCGCGACGCCGAGGAGACGGCGGTGCTGCCTCCGGTGCGCGACGCCGAGGAGACGACGGTACTGCCCGCGGTGCGCGGCGGCGATCCGGCGGACCGGGTGCCGCCCGGCCTGTTCCGCGACGAGCACGGCGCGGGCCACCACGATGACGGAGGCAACGAGCGCACCCGCGAGCTGCCCCAGATCGATCCGGCCACCGGCAAGGAGCGCCCGCGCCCCCGTCCGGAGTGGGCGGAGGAGACCCCTCTGGATGACCTGCCCTCGCTGGCGGACGAGCTCCTGGGTCCGCACGAGGGCGACGAGGACAACCCGCGGGGCGGGCGGCGCCGCTGAGCTGCCGGCGCCGCTGAGCTGGCGGCGCCCCTGAGCGGGGCGGCCCTCGCCCGGCGAGGCTGCCCGTACGCCGGGCATTCGTGCTGGCACGCAGACCACATTGCGTGCCAGCACGATCGTTTTGGGCCCCCGGATTTTCTACAGTTTTCAGTGCCACGCCAAGGCGGCCGACCCATCGCCCGTCCGACCTGCGGCGTTCCGCGCTCTGGCGCCCGCTGTCAGTGGGGTGGCGCACAATGGGCGCAGCAGTGACGGAGGGACGGAGGGGCAGCGGATGACCGTGTGGGACGACCTGGTGGGCCAGGAACGCGTGCAGGAGCAGCTTGGTGCCGCCGCCCGGGACGCCGACGCGCTCGTCACCGCCGAGCGTTCCGGTCAGCCACGCCCCGAGGCGTCGAAGATGACGCACGCCTGGCTGTTCACCGGCCCGCCCGGCTCCGGCGGCCCCACCGCCGCCCGCGCCTTCGCGGCCGCCCTCCAGTGCGTCAGCCCGGACCGCGCGCTCGGCGGCGTACCGGGCTGCGGATTCTGCGACGGCTGTCATACGGCTCTGATCGCCACCCACGCCGATGTCACGGTGGTCACCACCGAAGGCCTCACCATTGGTGTCAAGCAGACCCGTGAGCTGGTGCGCGGTGCCCAGATGTCGCCGTCCGGCGGCCGCTGGCAGGTGATCATCGTCGAGGACGCCGACCGCTTCACCGAACAGGCGGCCAACGCCGTCCTCAAGGCCGTGGAGGAGCCCGCCCCGCGCACGGTGTGGCTGCTCTGCGCGCCCTCCCTGGAGGATGTGCTGCCCACCATCAAGTCCCGCTGCCGTCACCTCACCCTGCGCACACCGCCGGTCGAGGCGGTCGCCGATGTGCTGATCCGGCGCGACGGCATCGAGCCGGGGGCGGCGTACGCGGCGGCCCGTGCCACCCAGGGGCACATCGGCCGGGCCCGCCGCCTGGCCACCGACGCCTCGGCCCGGGCCCGGCGGGCCGCGGTCCTGAAGGTGCCGCTGCGGGTCGACGACGTGGGCGGTTGCCTCAAGGCCGCGCAGGAGCTGGTGGACACCGCGGCGGAGGATGCCAAGCAGATGGCCGAGGAGGTCGATGTCAAGGAGACCGAGGAGCTCAAGGCGGCGATGGGCCAAGTCGCCGGCGGGCGCATGCCACGGGGCACGGCCGGCGTGATGAAGGAGCTCGAGGACAAGCAGAAGCGCCGCAAGACCCGCACCCAGCGCGACAGCCTGGACCTCGCGCTCACCGAGCTGACCGGCTTCTACCGCGACGTTCTCGCGCTGCAACTGGGCACGGGGGTGGCGATCGCCAACGAGGACGTACGGGACGCGGTCGACCGGGTGGCCCGCGCCTCGGGCCCCGAGCGCACCCTGCGCCGCATCGAGTCGATCCTGGCCTGCCGCGACGCGCTCGACCGCAATGTGGCCCCTCTCCTGGCGATGGAGGCGATGACCTTGTCCCTCAGAACGGGCTGACCGAGCGGGCAGAACGGGCTGACCGAGCGGGGCTGAGCGAGCGGAGTTGACCGAGCGGGGTTGACCGAGCGAGCTGAGCGAGCGGGGGTTGCGAGAGCGGACGGGCCGAGCGAGATGGGCCGACCAGGACGGGCCGAGCGGGGCGGGCCGACCCGGCCGGTCAACCGGGGGAACTGACCGACGCGGTGGACCGAGCAGCTGACCGAGCGCCCCGGTTGGCCGCCGAGCGCCGCTGTGGGCTGGCGAGTGCCCCGGTCGGCCGTGGCCGGTCCGATGCGCCCAACGCGCGCAGGCCCGACGGCCGCTGCCCCGCCCCGCCCCGACGGCCGCTGCCGCCCCGGCGCCCGACGGTGAGCCCGGGTCGACGGGTTCACCCGTACGAGCCGCGCACGGCGTGTAACGCGTCACCGGACGGCTACGCTCCGGAGATGGACTCCAGGCGCCTGCTCCGTACTTCAGCCATCGCCGTCGCGACCGCCGGGCTGCTCATCTCCGGCTGTTCGTCGGGCAGTTCGTCCACGTCCGCGAACGCCTCGGGGCACGCCGCCATCAAGGCGGGCCCGGCCGACGCGCCGTCCGCCGAAGACCTCGCCCCCTACACCACGCAGAAGCTGACGTGGCGAGCGTGCGGGGTCGCCAAGTTCGAGTGCGCCACGATGAAGGCGCCGCTGGACTACGCCAAGCCGGCGGGTGCCTCCATCAAGCTCGCGGTGGCCCGCGTGAAGGCGACCGGCCCGGGCAATCGCATCGGATCGCTCATGGTCAACCCGGGCGGCCCGGGCGGCTCCGCCATCGGCTATCTGCAGTCGTACGCGGGCCTCGGATACCCCGCGCCGGTACGGGCCCAGTACGACATGGTGGCCATGGACCCGCGCGGCGTGGCGCGCAGCGAGCCCGTCGAATGCCTCACGGGCCCGCAGATGGACGCGTACACGGAGGTCGACCAGACCCCCGACGACGCGGCCGAACAGGCCGCCCTGACCAAGGCGTTCAAGGACTTCGCGCACGGCTGCGAGACCAAGTCCGGCACGATTCTGCCGCACGTGTCCACGGTCGAGGCGGCCCGCGACATGGACATCCTGCGGCAGGTGCTCGGGGATCAGAAGCTCCACTACGTGGGCGCCTCGTACGGCACCTTCCTCGGCGCCACCTACGCCGAGCTCTACCCGGCCCGCGTCGGCCGGCTCGTCCTGGACGGCGCGATGGACCCCTCGATCTCGTCCCTGGAGATGAACCGCGACCAGACCGCGGGCTTCGAGACGGCCTTCAAGTCGTTCGCCGCCGACTGCGTCAAGCAGAAGGAGTGCCCGCTGGGCACCGAGTCCGTGGAGGACGCGTCGGACCGGCTGCGGACGTTCTTCAAGTCCGTGGACGCCAAGCCGGTCCCCACCGGCCAGAGCCGACAGCTCGGTGAAGCCCTGGCCACCACGGGTGTGATCGCCGCGATGTACGACCAGGCGGCGTGGCCCGAGCTGCGGACCGCCCTGGCCCACGCCATGAACCGCGACGGCGCGGGCCTGCTGGCGCTGGCGGACTCGTACTACGAGCGCGACGCGAAGGGCAAGTACGCCAACCTCATGTTCGCCAACGCGGCCGTGAACTGCCTGGACCTGCCGCCGTCCTTCGCCGGCCCGGCCGAGGTGACGGCGTCCCTGCGCTCCTTCGAACAGGCCTCGCCGGTCTTCGGCGAGGGCTTCGCGTGGTCGAGCCTGAACTGCGCGTACTGGCCGGTCAAGGCCACCGGGTCGGCCCACCGCATCGAGGCGAAGGGCGCCGCACCGATCCTGGTCGTCGGCACCACCCGCGACCCGGCCACCCCGTACAAGTGGGCCGAGTCCCTGGCGGGCCAGCTCTCCTCCGCCACCCTGCTCACCTACGAGGGCGACGGCCACACCGCGTACGGCCGAGGCAGCGACTGCATCGACACCGCGATCAACACCTACCTCCTGGACGGCACCCCGCCGGCCAAGGGAAAGCGCTGCTCGTAGCCGGTGCCGCCCCCGCCCCGGCCATGGTCAGGACCACTCCAGAAACTGTGTAGACTTGGCGACGCTGCTGCTCGCACCATGGTGCGCAGAGCGGTGCCGCCTTAGCTCAGTTGGCCAGAGCAACGCACTCGTAATGCGTAGGTCTCGGGTTCGAATCCCGAAGGCGGCTCGGATCAGCCCCAGGACTCACTCGCCGTGACCTGGGGCTTTTTCCATTCCGTGACCTAACTCCTGTCGGTGTGTCAGTCCAGGGGTTCCCCCAGGTGGCCCACGGTGGCCGACCTGTGGCCAGACGTGCAAATGGCCTGCAGCGGCGGTGGCCGGGAGCTTCGTCGGGGCGGGCGGATGGCGGCTTCGTTGTTGTTCCGTCCCTGCAATCCTTCGGCCGGCATTGCCGGCTGGTAGGGCTTCGGTCGGATTCACGGCGCCGATCTCACCGCGCCTGGTGCGGGTGACGAAGTCGAGGCGTCGGTAGAACGCGTGCAGCCGGTCCAGATCGCGCCGAAGGTGTCGCTCGGGCTAGGCGTCATCGCTACGCCAGGCAGGCCGGCCGCCGCAGTGATGTGATCCATGACGCGGGTGCCGAGCCCCTGCGGCGTGAGAGCCGTGCGGAAGTACGTTCCTGCCCGCAGGACGCGGGCCAGGGTCGCGGCGCTGCGCGCCTGCTGGGGTTCCCGGTGGGCCGCCGTACGCTCCACCTCCTCGCTCATGTCCCGCACGGTATCCGTGCGGCTCTCAACAGGGCTTTTGGCACCTGGTGCACTCCTCAGCGCAACCTCGCGATGTGCTCCCGGAGATCCTTGTGGTGGTTCATGGGTGTGGTTCCTTCGCTGGTCCGGCGCTGGTTCCGCTGGAGGGCCGGCGGGCGCGTGGTGGCTGCGGCATGCATGCCTTCCCAGCGCCGGGCCCGTGTCGAGTCGATGGCGAACTGGTCGCAGATCCTCGCCACGATGTGATCGACGATGTCGTCCACGGTGGCGGGGTGGTTGTAGAAGGCGGGCATGGGCGGCACGATGGCGGCGCCCATGCGGGCCAGGCTGAGCATGTTGTCCAGGTGGATCTCGCTCAGTGGAATCTCGCGGGGGACGAGGACGAGCTTGCGGCGCTCCTTGAGCGTGACGTCCGCGGCACGGCCACCAGGCCGTCGGCGTACCCCGTGCGTATCTGGGCGAGCTTCTTCATGCTGCACGGGACGACCACCATCCCGTCGGCGGGGAACGAACCGGAGGCGATGGACGCCCCCTGGTCGTCGGGGGAATGGGTGACGTCGGCCAGAGCCGCGACGTCGCGGGCACTCATCCCGGTCTCCAGCTCGACGGTGGCCCGCGCCCAGCGCGTCAGCACCAGGTGCGTCTCCACATCGGGATGGCGCCCAAGTTCCTGAAGGAGCCGGACTCCCAGTACGGAGCCGGTCGCTCCCGTCATTCCGACGATCAGACGCACTTCTGTCTCCCCATGTGTGCCATCAGTCGATGGATGGTCCGCGGGCCGGGCCCCGTCACGGCGCCGGGTCGTCCGCTCTCAGGCGGTCGCCCTGAGGGTGGTGTCGAGCCAGTCGTAGACGCGGGCCTGGGACAGGCGCATGGCGCCGGGGTGACAGTGGGCGCCGGCCCCCTCCTCGGCGGTGAACACCATGAGGGTCTTGGGGCAGGTGAGGTGGTCGTAGAGCTGTTCGGGCTGGCCCTTGAAGAACATGTCCTCCTCGGCGTCACAGACGAGGGTGGGGCACTGGATCTGTTCGGCGATGCCGCCGGCGAGGGTGTAGTCGAGGTAGGAGGCGTTGAAGGCCCGGGGGGTGTCGACGCCCATGACGTACATGCCGTGGTTGATCGCCCAGCGTGCGATCGGGTCCGCGGTCATGAGCTGCGCCATGGCGGCGTCGAGTTCGGGAGCGGACCGCGCGCGAAGGAGCCGCTCGGCCTCCTCGCGGGTGCCGGGGATGTTGCGCGCGGAGGTCTCGCCGAGGTCGTAGAGGCCGTCGACGGCGACCAGCGCGGCCAGACGGTGCTCGAACGCGGCGGCCCTGGGCGCGAGGACCCCGCCCATGCTGATACCGAGGAGCGCGATACGGCTGTTGTCGACTTCCGGGAGGGTTTCGGCGAAGTCCACGACGGGGGTGATGACGTTCTCCCAGTCGGGGCGGAAGACCAGACCCTCGTGGTGGCGCGGCCCGGGCATGCCGGGGCCGTCGAAGACCAGCACGGTGTAGCCGCGCTCGACACCGGCCATCGCCCCGAAGAAGTGCAACTCCTCGGCGGTGCCGTCAAAGCCGTTGTGCATGATCAGCGTCGGCCGCGGTGTCCCGGAGTCGTCGACGCGGTAGAGGTAACCCGGCAGGGTGGTGCCCTCGTACGGGATGGAGATCGGCTCGATGACCGGGGTGAACAGCGCCGCCGCCGCCCGGTAGCAGGCCGCACTGCGGTCGTAGGCGTCGTCGTGGCGGGGGTCGCACGGGTTGCCGTGCAGAAAGAACTCCGCCGAGCGGTAGTAGTTCGACGCCCGCAGGAACCCGTCCCGTGCGCTGATCTCGTGGCCGGCCGCCAGCGCCTTCTCGGCCTCGGCGGACACCCGGTCCGCGGTGGCCGCCCACTCGGTGTACCAGCTGTCGTAATCGCCCTCGGTGATCCGCTCACCGGTCGAGACGACCTCGCCGAAGTCCGCGCCGCCATAGGCGATGTGGCTCATCGACCGCAGGGTCTCGTACCAGAACTGGATGTTGTTCGGAAACAGCAGCTGCTTCATCGCACACACTCCGCTCGCCGTAAGCACTGATCTGTGCTTACGGCGGGAACTGTAGACCCATCAGAGGGCGCGAAGCAAACATCTGTGCTTAACGCTTATGATGGGAAGGTGACTGCGAAACCACCCGTCGAACGCATCCGCAAGAGCCCCGCGCAGGTCCGCACGGCCGTCCACCAGGCGGTCATCGACCTGCTCTGCGACCCGGAGGGCGAGGACCTCAACATCCCCGCGATCGCCCAACGCGCCGGCGTCAACCACAGCAGCGTCTACCGGCGTTGGGGCAGCCTCGACGCGCTCCTGGCCGACATGGTCACCACCCGCCTGGAGCGCGACTCACCGCTGACCGACACCGGCACCCTGCGCGGCGACCTTCTCGTATGGGCCGAAGCCAGCGCCGCGAGCATCCGCACACCCGAAGGACGCGCCCTCGTGCGCGCCGTCATCCTGTCCATGCCGAACAGCACCCAGGCCCAGGCCGAGCGTGCGCAGCACTTCCAGCGCCGAATGCACTCCATCGAGCAGATCCGCCGGCGCGCCACGGCCCGAGGCGAGAACCCGCCGCCCCTGGAGCAGATCCTCGACCAGCTGATCGCGCCCTTCTACATCCGGGCGATCTTCGGCATCGACCTGCCCGCCACCGGCTACTCCGAACTCCTCGTCGACCGCCTGCTCAGCACCGGAAGTGGTCCCGGCCCGGGTGCGTCGACCTGACGGATCCGTTCCGTGGTCGGTGGTGGTGACGCTACGTCCTCATGGGGCGGGGTGCGGCGGAAACCGATGCCGGGTGGGTGGCCGCAGACGGCTGGAACGGGGCGTGGACATGCCGCGCACCTCCGCCGCAACAAGACCGTAGGCCCTCCAGTACTATCCGCTCGACAAGCGAAGGGAACACTGCTCCCGTTCTGTGCATCACGCCGTTCGGGACGGCGCTGCACAGTCATGCCGTTCATGGGCAGGACGCGGCGGTGCGCAATGGATCCCTCTGCGCCCTCATGGTCGCGGTTCGTCCTCCAGCCTCTCCGGCCGGGCACATCTCTCATAGCCTCAGAAGGTTCTCCATGCGTTGGATACCCACTACCGCTGCCCTCCTCGTCGTCGCGGCGCTTCCGCTGTCCCTGACCGCCTGTTCGTCGGGCAGCTCGGCGTCCGCGGGTGCCGCGAAGCCGGCCACCCCTCCAGGGACCCCCAAGGCCGCCGAGGACCCCAACGCGGGCCTGGCGACCGGCAGTCAGCTGAAGGAGGCCCTGGCCCCCGCTTCGTTCTTCGGTGCCGGCTACGCGGTGGACGGTGCCGGGGTGCGCGACTCGGGGCCCATGTACCAGGAGCCGAGCAACTCGCCGGTCTCTCCGAGCAAGCCGGACTGCACCAAGTTCTCCGGTACCGGCTGGATAACCGTCACCGGAGACGGCGGTGTCTCCTTCGCCCAGAACGACTACGCGAACAAGAACACCTCCGCCGAAATCGCCCAGGAGATCGACGTCTTCAGGGGAACGAACGCCGCGACCGTTCTCCAGCACCTGGCGAAGGCAACCGCTGCCTGCCCGACCTTCAAGGACACCGACACGAAGACGATGGTCAAGGTCAAGGGCGCGGCGACCACCGGCCTCGGCGACGAGGCGTACACCGTGACGCTCACCGACCCGGCCTGGCAGAACGGTTCGACATTGATCGCGGTGCGCCGGGGCACGGCCGTGGTGACGGTCTTGTCCACGGCCGGCCACGACAACGGCCTCGCGACCGCGAAGAAACTGGCAGCGCGGGTTACGGGCGCGCTGGGCACCGAAAAGGGCTAGAAACAGGCAGCGCTCTGCCGGCTTTCCACTTCCAGGGAGGCAATGTCCACCATCCTGCTGGCTGCGGCGTCCGTCTCGGCGACGTGGAGCGGAGCGCTGAGCGCGGCACGCAGGGCCGACTCCACCGCGTAGGTTGCCGGGCGGTGTCAGGACGGCCTCCCAGTCCGGGCGGAAGACCAGGTGTCCAGTAGAGCGGGTCGGCGAGAAGGCCGGGAGCGAGTTCACGGTCTCGGCGAGGGGGGGCGGCCGAGGCCACGGCCGGCACTACCGGAACCAGGACGAACGCGACGGGCAGCCAGGACAGGCCGCCCCTTGGCGCTCGGGGGCTGGGGCAGTAACCGCACCGGCCCCTCCCCAGCCCCCGCGTAGGTCCCGCGTCCCTCAGATCCAGCCCGCTCGCGCCGCCTTCGCGCCGAACTCGAAACGGCTCGACGCGCCGATGCGGTCGGCCAGTTCGGCCACCATGCGGCGTTCCGTGCGCAGGCCGATGCCCAGGGTGCGGGCGATCGCGTCGTCCTTCGCGCCCGATGCCAGCAGGCGTACCAGCTCGTGCTCCTGCGGGGTCAGGCCGCCGTTGCGGGGCGGGGCGGGTGTGCCGAGCCGGGTGGCGTGTTCCCAGTACGACTCGAACAGCGCCGTCATCGCCGCCACGATCGCCCGGTTGGTCAGCACCAGCGCCGTCGGCCGGCCCCCCTCGAACCCCTCGCCGACCACCGCCGAGACACCGTCCACGATCAAAAGCCGCATCGGCAGGGACGGCGCGGTACGGATCTCCCCGCCCCGCTCCTTCACCCAGCGGACGTACTGCAGAGTGGCCCGCTCCTTGCTGATGCTGTCCAGGTAGATGCTGCGGAAGGTGACGCCGCGGTCGAGGGCGCGCTGGTTGAGCGGCTGCGCCGCCTCCGTGCCCTCGACGGAGAGCACATTGCTGGGGTGGAAGGCGAGCGCTTCGGCGCGGCACTCCTGCGACAGCATCTCCAGACGGGTACGGATCTGGTCCATCCCCACCAGGCGTTCGGTGCCGGTCAGGCCGCCGGACGCGCCCTGCGCCGAGTACTCCGCGGCCAGCGCGGCGAGCGCCGACCGGTGCTGCTCGATGCGCCACTGCCGGGCGGCCAGTTCGCGTTGTTCCGCCTGGACCAGGACCTCGAGGCCGAGCGCCGGGCTCACCGCGCGCAGGCTGCCGGGCCGGTCCCAGGAAGGTTTGAGGAGCGTCAGGGCGATCAGCCGGTCCACCGCGTTCGTGACCCGCTCCTCGGGCATCGCCAGGTACTTGGCGAGCTCGGGCACCGCTTGTTCCTGATGGAGCAGGATCGCGCGGTAGACCGCCAGCGAATCCTGATCCAGCTCAGCAGGCATCCCCACAGTGCAACCCCTGTCCCCGGCCGTCGACCCGACGGACCCGCCCCCTGGCCCCGCCGGTCCGCGGCACCACCCATCTGCGCGTTCGCGGACCGTCGCGTCCCGCCCGCCGCGGGACGTTCCCCGGCCGCGCAGGACGCCCCGGTTCCGGGCGGCCGCAGGATCGACGGCCGTGCCCGACCTCGAGGTCGGGCAATGCTAGTACGAAATCCGCTGATACGAGCCCGAGTTGGCGTGGTTGCCGCTTGCCCGAGGGGCGCGCAGGACCCCACGCGCCCCGCTGCCCTCCCTTCCGGCAGCTTCATGCCCGGCAGCTTCCTGGCTCGCCGGAGCCGGGCCTGAATAACCGGCTCCGGTGTTTTCTATGGGTGTCGCCAGACGCCGGGCCGTTGAGTTCCGGCCGGCGCGCGGGGCGACACGATCCGAGGCGAAGCACCGGCAGGGGCCGGCGACCGCCACCGCACCCGCGAGGAACCAGGGGGATTCACATGCGTAACCGGTCCACCGCACGCCACGCCGCTGCCCAGCTCACCGCCATCGCCTGCACGGCGGCCGTCCTGTTGCTGGGCCTCGTGCTCGGAGCGTCGTCGCTGTTCGGCGGCGGCCACCACGATGCCGGCCCCGCAGGCCGTGACACCACCGCGAGACGGACCGTCGACGCCGCGACCGCCGGGCAGTCCGGCCGGTCCACCGTCGTCGACGTGGACTTCCGCTGGGACGGCAAGCCCACCGCCGTACGCGACTGATCCGCTCCGCCTACCCGAGGGAAGCACCAGTGCCGCACCCCTTCTCCATCTCCCCGTCGGTCCTGGTCGCCAGCGCGGCGACCAGGACCGCGCGGGACGTCACGGCGAGCCTGGGCAACCTGGGCGCGACGGTGGCGGTCTGCGCGCCCGAACCGGTGAGCGCCGCCTATCTGTGCCGCGACCTCACGGCGTCCGGGGTGCTCGCCCTGCCCTTCCACAGCAGGCCGGGCGACATCGAGGACATCGCGAGGCTCCTCGTGGACCTCGCCACCGACGTGGGGCCGCTGGACGCGCTGGTCGATCTCTCGCCCGTCGACGCGGCCGAACTCGCCGCGTTACCGGCCGACCCGGACGCCCCGTGGCCCGGCGTGCCCACCTCGCTCCGGCTGACCTGGGCCGTAGCCCAGTCCATGCGGGCCACCGGGCGGCCCGGCCGCGTCGTGCTCCTCGGGGGTCCCGGCGCGGCGGGCGCCGTCCGGCCCGGCGTGCGGCTGCCGCCCGCCAGCCGCGTCGAGCTGCACGTCGTGGAGCCGGCCGACCCCACGGACTCCAAGGGCGCGGGCGACGGCGTCGATCCCTACCCGGCCGAGGCGATCGTGCGCCTGCTGTGGCCCAAACCCTGAACACCACCCCGGCCGTACCCGGTACCGGACCCGGTCACCCACCGGATACCGGGCCGGGTCACGCATACCCGGAGCCGGACGCCGGACCGGACAGGAGAGCGGCATGAAAATCACCGGTGGGGAATCGCTGTGCGCCGAGTTCTTCGGCATCGGGATCACGGTCACCGCCGCTTCCCAGCTCGCCGCCCTGCGTTTCCGCTTCGCCCCGCATCTGATCCCCGAACCGCGCGGCGCCGACCGGCTCCACGTCGACCTCGGGCCCGAACGCCCGGACGGCGCGGCCCAGTTCGTGGTGTCCGGCGCGAACGGTACGCCCATGCTGCGCCGTACCTTCCGGGCCTGGACCAACGTGCCGCCGCCGGTGCCGCCCTTCGCCGCGCTGGCCCGGCGGTTCTGGATCGCCCCGGCCGTGGTCCTGGCGAAGGGGCCGGCCAGCGTCGCGCTGCTCGGCAGCCCCTACGCGCCGCGCGCCGAGGTGGCCCTCGCGCTCGCCCAGCGTTCCTGGCAGTTCGTCTCGGGTCAACTCCTCGTGGTGGACCGGATGGTGGGGCACACGATGCCGTACCTGGTGCCGCTGGAGTTCTACGGTGCTTCGGCGGCCGCGGTGAACACGGACGCGCTGCCCGAGGGGACCTGGCACCGGCGCCCGTCGGCCATCAGCGACGGGGTGCTCCAGGTGCGGCCCGAGCGTCTGGGCGCGGTGGTGCCCGTGCGGGCCAGGCTCGGGCCGCCGGCTCTGGTGCGGCTGTGCCGGGCGCCGGGTGAGACGGTCCGGGTGGCGCCCGCGCACGAGGGGCCTGCCGTCTGGCCGCCGGAGGCCGCCGCCGAGACGGCCGCGCTCACCTCCTTCCGCGTCGACATGCCGGGCTCGGGCGGCGCCGAGGAGGCGGCCTGGCTGATCGACGACCAGGTGACGGCTTCGGCGTCCGCCGGCTTCGACGCGGGCGCCGGCTTTGACGCGTCCGCCGGCTTTGACGCGGGTGCGGCTGCGGGTGCCGGTGCCGGTGCCGTGGGCCGGGCGCGGGCGATGGACCCCCTCCGCATCTGAGCGGCCCCTCGCCCCGGCCCGCGTGGGCATACTCGGCCTGTCTGCGGGCCGCCTTCATGTGCGGGGGCGCGTGGCTGGGCGCGCAGTTCCCCGCGCCCCTGGACGGGACTTGTGGCGGCCCGGGTGACCTTCATGTGCGGGGGGCGCGTGGCTGGGGGCGTAGTTCCCCGCGCCCGTGAACGGGACTTGTGGCGGCCTGCGTGGGGCGTCTTCAGGCGGGGTTCGTGGGGTCGTTCAACTCCCTTAGCGCCTGCGCCAGTTCGGCCCGGCCCCGGATCTCCAGTTTGCGGTAGATCCGGCCCAGGTGGGTGTCGACCGTCCGCTTGCTGAGGAAGAGGCGTTCGGCCACCTCCAGGTTGCTGAGCCCGGTGAGCACCAGATCCGTGACGCGCCGCTCGCTCGCGGTCAGGCCCGCCCTCCGCTTCATGCCGTTCCCGATGCCCGGCGCGTGGGCGGACGGCGTGCTGCCAGGGCCACCCCGGCCGTCCTCGGGCGGCTCACCCGGCCCCCCATCGCCCGACCCGGGCGCACCCGCGAGCCCAGCCCCTCCAGGCCCGGCCCCACCGGACCACGTGGCCGCACCAGTCCCAGCGGCCACACCCGAGCCCGCACCGCCCGCACCCGCACCCCCCGCACCCCCCGGCCGTACCCCCACCGGCTCCGCCTCCGCGATCGCCAGCGCGGCCTCCGGTTCGCCCAGTTCCTCGTACGCGCGCCGGGCGTCGGCCCGCCACCGTACGCACTCCGGGTTGGCCATGCCGCGCGCGGCCAGCGCGTGGCCGCACTCCAGGAAGAGCTGCAATGCCTCCCCGTGCGCGCCCCGGCCGGCCGCCACCAGTCCCCGCGCCTGGAGGAACTGGGCCCGGATCAACGGGTGCGCGCCGGCCGGGAGCGGCGAGCCGGCCAGCACCTTGGCCGCCGCCTCGTGCTGCTCCCTGCGCACCAGGGCGCGGGCGGTGCAGGCGGCGGCCGCGGCCGCGAGACCCGCCGCCCGTACGGATTCGGCGAGCCGCAGCGCTTCCCTGGCGTCGCCGAGAGCCGCCGCCGTACGGTCCAGGCGCAGCGCGATGTCGGCGCGCACGATCAGAGCGAGCGCGAGTTCCCCGGGGCGGGCGGCGCCGCGCGCGGTCAGGACGGTCCGGTCGGCCAGCGCGGCGGCGTCCGGGGCGCGGCCGGTCCAGGCGAGCGCGAGGGCGGCGCCCGGCGCGCCGGTGTCGACGCCGATCAGCGCGGCCGCGTCCGCGCACCGCTCGGCGAGCCGCTGGGCCCGGCGCGGGAAGCGGCCGCCGGCCGCCGTGAGCGCGGCGAGCGCACCGAGGAATGCGGGCGCGGCGGTGTGCGTGTCCGGTGAGCGGCGCAGCGCGGCCAGCGTGCGGTGTGCGGTGCCCCGGTGACCGGCCAGCAGGGCCTGGGTGGCGAGCGGCAGCCGCAGGGCGAGCGGTGCCTCACCGCCGTGACCGGCCTCCAGAGCGGTGGCGGCCTCGACGAAGGAGTGGGCGGCCATCGAGGAGTCCAGGGTGAGGACCGGGCCCGCGAACGGCAGCAGGGCGCGGGCCCGTTCGGCCGGGGGGCGGATCGAGGCGGCCACGGTCGCGGCGTAACGCGCGCAGGCGGCCACGTCGCGGTGCAGTTCGACCGCGCCGAGCTGGCCGGTGACGGCGAGGACGACCTCGGGGTCGGCTGACTCGGCCAGCGCCCGGCGCAGATAGCGGGCGGCATTGGTCCAGTCGGAGCCGGCGGCGGCCTCGCGCGCGGCGGTGCGCAGGATGGGCAGCGCCCAGGCCCGGCCGCTCGCGCCCACCGACATCAGGTGCTCGGCGGTCTGCGCGGCCGGGGCGCCGAGCCGCAGCAGCAGCGCCGCCGCGCGGGCGTGCAGGTCGAGCCGGGTCTTCGGGTCGATGCGGGAGAGGATCGCGGTGCGCACCAGCTCGTGCCGGAAGCGCTGCGGCGGACCCGGGTCGATGAGCCCGCTGCGGCGCAGCTCCTCGCCGGCCAGCGCCGACTCGAACTCGCCCTGGTCGGCGAGGGCCGCCGCCGTCGCGATGTCGGCGCCGGGCCCAAGCACGGCCAGGTTGGCGAGGAGGTCCACGGCCGCGGGGTGGCGCCGGCTCAGCCACTCCACCGTGGTGTCCGACAGCGTGGCGGCGCCGATCTCCAGGACGGCGCTCTGGTCGGGGGAGCCGGCCGAGACACCGGCCGCGAGCAGCCGGTCGGTGAGCTCCCGAAGGACCAGCGGGTTGCCGAGCGAGAGGGTGTGGCAGGCGGCGGCGAGCTCGGTGTCGAGGGGCGCACCGAAGGCCCCCGCCATCCACTGCGCGGCGCAGCTCTCGCACAGCGGCCCCGGCCGCAGCAGCCGGGTGTGCGCGGGCGCGCCGGACTCGGCGGGCGCCGCGTCGTGCGCGTCCGGGTCGGCCGTGAAGACCAGGGCGAGCGGGAGCCCGTCGAGGCGGCGCACGATGTAGGAGAGCCAGGCCAGCGACTCCTGGTCGGCGAAGCCCAGATCGTCCACCGCGATCACCACGGGCTTGCCGTCGGACAGCGAGCGGGCCGCCTGGAAGAGGTCCTGGAGCTGTTCGTGCACCTCGGCGCCGCCCGCTCCCGCGCGGGCGGCCGGGCGCAGTTCGAGGCCGCCGGGCCCGGTGCGCCCCGGCCGGGTGAGCAGCCGGTCGAAGAGCTGGCGCACCACGCCGTAGGGGAAGCCCCGCTCGCTCTCGTGGCAGCGGGCCCGCAGGACGACCGCCTGGCCGGGCACCCGGGCGAGCGCGGCCCGCAGCAGCGCGGTCTTGCCGATGCCGCGCGGGCCGTGGATGGCCACCACCGACGAGCGCCCTTCGGCGAGTTCGGCCATGGTCCCGTCGAGCAGGTCCAGCTCCTCGTCCCGGTGCAGCAGTCCCGCCGGTCCCCGCGGCCCGCCTTTGGCTCCCCCGTCGACTGCTACCACGTCCGCCCCCGTCAGTGAGGTCAACAATGAGTCCAATTATGCGGAACTTCCGCCCTTTCGCAGGGTGTTGATGACACCGAAGGCGCCGGTCAGCGTCGAGGGGTCGGTGAACGAGGCGCCGGGGCCGTGGGTGCGCCGGAAGTTCTCGGCGAGACCGGCGAACGACGGGTCGACGGTGGCGCGGTATCCGGCGAGCAGGTTGACGCGTTCGGGCGTGGCGAGCTCCCCCTCGGCGCGCAGTTCGGGGGAGCGGGCGAGCAGGAACATGCCGGGTACGGTGTAGCCCTGGTCCAGCCACTCCTGCCAGATCGTGTCCCGGTCCTCCTCCTGGCCGGTGAAGAACCCCACCGCGCGCGGACGCGGCCCTTCCGGCACCAGGGCGTCCAACTCCGGATCCCCGACGCGCAGTTCGACGCGGCGCCCGCACAGGTAAAGGACCTTGATGCCCTTGCGCACGCAGAAGGTGAGCGCTTCGGCGGCGGTGTCCACGATCGCCTCGCCCCGGTCGTTGAGCGAGGTGTTGCACAGGATCGGCACCCCCGTCGCGTCCCGGAAGGCCGAAAGGGCCCGGTGCAGCAGGGGGTTGGTCTCCCGGTGCACGACCTGGTGGCGGGCGGAGCCGTCCAGGTGCAGGATCGCCGGGACCCGCCCGGCCACCTCGGGGCGTACCTGGACCGCCTCCAGCATGTACGGCGAGTCGCGGTCGCTGGAGAACCACTCGCCCACGTGCTCGGCCAGCACCACCGGCGCCACCGGCCGCCACCACTGGCGCTGCTTGTGGCCGTTGAGCAGGTCCTTGACCTCGGTGGAGCGCGGGTCGCCGATGAGGCTGCGGTGGCCGAGCGCGCGCGGCCCGATCTCGGCGCGCCCGTCGACCCAGGCGAGCACCGAGCCGGACACGTCGGCCACGAAGCGGTCCTCGTCGAAGGGTTCGTCCGAGACGATCCAGGGCGCGAACTCGGCGAGCGCGTCCCGCACGCCGCCCACCTCGCGCCCCACGTACGCCGACTCCACCCGCAGGTCCGCCTCGTCCAGGACGCCGGTGCCGTGCAGCCCGAGCAGGCCGAGCCCGATGCCCTGACCCGAGTCGTTGGCGCAGGGCGGGGTGAGCAGGCCGCGGAAGCCGAAGCGGTCCATCAGGAGCGTGTTGGTGGGGCAGTTGAGGGCGTAGCCGCCACTGGTGGACAGATAGCACTCCTCGGCGCGCAGGCCGCCGAGGGCGAGCAGGTGCTCCACATTGCGTACGGCGACCAGCTCCGAGCAGCGCTGCACCACCTTCATGGCGGCGCTGCGCAGGTTCTCCTCGCGTGAGAACGCGGGGTCGAGCCGTACCGAGCCGAGCTGGGCCTCGGCCGCCTCCACGACGGACCGCACCAGGGCGAAGGCCTCCTTCCACGGCTGCACCTGGCCGCCGTACAGGGCGATCCGGGCGACCGCGGCCTCGGCGTCGAAGCGGATCTCGGTGGTGCTGGCCGACGCGAGTGCCATCAGGGTGCCGGGTTCCTGCCCGAACAGGGTCTCGGCGGCGGTGTAGAGCGGGGCCGGGGACTCGACGGGGGCGAAGGTGAGGGCGCCCCGGTCGGCGACGGCGCCCGCGTACCAGTAGCGGGTCGGGCCGCCGTCCTGGACGTAGTCGGGCAGCGCGTCGATCGCCATCGCGACGATCTTCTCCCGCCTGAACAGCGCGGTGTCCGTCATCAGGCCGCTGAACAGGTGCGCGAGGCTGTGCACGGGGAAGTCACCGGCGCCGGGGGGCACCGGCACGGGCCGCGCGGCCGGCAGGCCGGGGGTGCCCCAGCTGACGGAGATGTCGGCGAGGGTCAGGCCCTCCTCGGCGAGGAGCGCGCCGAGGAACGCCTCGGCGCGCGCGGCCGTGTACAGCGGCCAGAAGTGGTGCTTCTGCCCGCTGACGCGCTCCAGTTCCCAGACCCGTACGAGCTCCACCGTCGTCCCGCGGCGGCGCCACAGGGCCACGTTCTGGTCGTGCCGGACGGAGAAGACCGCGCCCGGGCCCGGCGGGGTCAGATAGCAGGACAGGTAGTGGGTCGCGGGGTGTTCAGCCATGGTGCGTTCCCTTCAACTCGCTTGCTGCACAGGTAGGTTGGCGCCGCTCCGGCCATCGGGCGGGCCGGGGCGCGGTCAGGGGCCGGCCGGGCCCGGCCGGTCGCAGCGGCGCACCTCGACCCGGTTGCCGGGTCCGGCCGGCACCTTGGCGCCCCACTCCAGGGCCTCCTCCTCGGTGGCCACCTCGATCAGCCACAGGCCGCCGAGCTCCAGGACGCCCTCACCGGACCTGGCCTCGCCCTGAAGGACGTCGGGGCGGGCGAGCCGGGCGCCGTAGCGCACGCTCACCCCGGCCTCGGCCAGCGCCCGGCCGAACGCGCGGTTGGCGGCGAACCGCTCCGCGCGCTCCTGCTCCGGCATCCGGTCCCAGCTCTTCTCCTCGCCGAAGATGAGCAGCGCGAATTCCACGGGATCTCCTCAGGTCAACCAGTAGGAAATGCGGGGTCGTTCAGGACATCTGGCGCTGGGCGAGCCGGGCGAAGAGGCCGGCGGAGTCGGCGAGCAGTTCCTCGTACCGGCCCTCCTGGACCACCCGGCCGCCGTCCATGACGACGATCTTGTCGGCGTCCGCGACGGTGGAGAGGCGGTGGGCGATGACGACCCGGCTCGCGTTGAGCCGGCGGGTGGACTCGGCGACCATCTTCTGAGTGGGGTTGTCGAGCGCGCTGGTCGCCTCGTCGAAGAAGACGATGCGGGGCCGTGCCACCAGCGCGCGGGCGATCATCAGGCGCTGGCGCTGGCCGCCGGACAGGGTGCTGGTGCCCTCGGAGAGCACGGTGTTCATGCCCATCGGCATCGCCTCGATGTCGGCGGAGATCCCGGCCATCTCGGCGGCCGCCCAGGCGTCCTCGACGGTGTAGCTGCCGCTGCCGACGATGTTGGTCTTGATGCTGCCCGCGAGCAGCGCCCCGTGCTGGAGCACCACCCCGCACTGGCGCCGCACCGCCGAGACGTCGAGCTCCGCGAGGTTCTGGCCGTCGTACAGGACCGAACCGGCGCTCGGCTGCTCGAAGCCGAGCAGCAGCCTGAGCACCGTCGACTTCCCGCTGCCCGAGGGCCCGACCAGCGCCACGAACTCACCCGGTTCCACCGTCAGGTCGACGTCGTCGAGGACCAGCGGCCCGTCCTCCTTGTAGCGGAACGTCACATGCGAGAGCGCGACCCGGCCCGAGAGGTCGCCGGGGTCGGCCTGGACGTCGTTGACCTCGGGCTCGGCCTCCAGGATGGGCCGCAGCTCCTCCAGCATCGGCACCACGCCCATCGCGACGATGGCGGCGGCGGTGAATTGCAGGGAGGCGGCGAGCAGCAGGTTGAACGCGGCGAAGAAGGACAGGAAGGCGGCGACCGGCACGCTGCCACCGAGCGGGCCGCCGACCACGGCGAACAGGATGGCTGAACACAGCACCGGGTAGGCCGCGTTGAAGGTGGTGACCATGTTCTGTACGCGGCGCGCGGAGGCGGCCTGGGAGCGGCCCTTGGTGAACTGCTCCGCCCACACGCCGAACACCCGCTCCTCGGCCGCGGTCACCCGCAACTTCGGTATGGCGGTGAGGAGTTGGAACACCCGCGAGGACATGCGCTGCTCGTGCTGGTAGAGGCGGCGCTGCCAGCGCACCTCGAAGTACCCGGCGACCATGGCGAACGCCCCGCCGGCCAGGACGAGAGCGGTCGCAAGGAGTGCGAGCCACACGCTGTAGAAGTACACGAGGGCCAGGTTGGCCAGGCCTGTGAGCAGCCCGAGGGCCGCCGTGGTCGTCATCCCGGACAGCATCTCCTGGGCGGTGCTGATGCCGAGGACGGTGGTGCCGAGCTCGCCCGTGGAGTAGCGCGAGAAGAACGACGCGGGCAGCGAAAGCAGCCTGGTCCACATGCCGACCTGCATCGCGGCAGTCGACCGGCTCTCGATCCGCAGGACGGCGATGTTCTGGAGGATGGACAGGGCGGCCACCACCAGGGCGGAGGCGATCACCACGCAGGCGCCCTGGACGATCAGGTCGCGCCGGGCCTCGGCGACGAACGTGCCGAGCACCGCGCCCGTCATGATGGGCACGAGCAGCCCGATCACGGAGACGGCGACGCCCATCACGGCGAAGGTCCACAGATCGCGGCGGTTGTTGCGGAAGCCGAAGCGCAGCAGAGCGCCGATCGTCTTCACCGTCGCGGGCAGCGGCCGGTACAACACCGTTGCCTGGTTGGTGAGTTCGTCGGCCGCCTCGCGGGTGAGCGGGGTGACCCGGGCCCCCTCGGCGACGACGTAGCCCCGGCCGATCGGCAGCAGCGCCACCGGCACGTCGCCGATCTTGCGGAAGCCGATCATCGGGCCGAGGTCCTGCTTCCACCAGGTCCCGTCCAGCCGGACCGTTCGGGTGCGCACGCCGGAGGCGAGCGCGATGGCCTGGAGCTCGGTGGTGTCCCGGCCGTGTCCGCTGCCCGCGACCGGCGCCCTGACGGTGAAGCCCTGGTGGGACGCGACCAGACGGGCGGCGGCCAGCGTGGTGGGATCGGCGGCCACCTCGGCCAGTTTGATACGGGCCTCGGTGTCGCGGATGACGGACTCGAAGCCAAGAGCGGCGCGCGCCATGGTGGACTTGTCCCGCGCGCGCCGGCGCTCGAGCGCCTCGCGCTCGGCGAGCCGTCCGCGCTCCACCCGGCGGTCGATCACATACAGGAGCCGGGCCGCGTGGGTCACCCAGCGGCCCCACAGCTCCCCGTTGGACAGCAGCTCCTGCACGGAGCGCGAGCGCAGCCGGGTGAAGCCGTGGGCGATGAGCCAGTCGCGTTCGGTGACGCAGATGTCGGTGCCGGGGCCGATCTCGCCCGCCACCCCCTCCACCATCTCGACGTGGCCCTCCTCGATGAGGACCCAGCGCACCCCGTCGACCGACCGGATCGCCTCGCCGTCGGCGGCCTCGGTGGCGGCGCCGGTCGCCAGCGGTACGAACTCACGTGGCGGCAGCACCCCGCGCAGCGCCTCGGCGAGGGCCACGATGCCCTGCTCGACGCCGCGTACGAACTGCTCGACGGTGGCCCGGAACTCGGCCTCGGGCAGCGCCTGCCCGGCCGGTCCCGACAACGACTCGACGTGCGAGAACGGCAGGTGGGACAGGCGCGAGCCGAGTACCGGGCGGCCCACGATGCGGTGGTGGGGGCCATAGGGCGTGCCGATCAGGATGGCGCCGCGCTCGACCCGGTTCAGATAGGTCCAGCGCCCCCGTGGCACGCCGTCACGCATCTCGACCGCGAACAGATCGACCGCGCCCGACTCCACCACGACCACCCGGCGGATGTCGTCGAAGCGCAGGAAGCGGTCGGCCGTCAGCTCGACGGGGGTGGCCCGCTCGGTGAGGAACGGCATGAGCTCGGCGCCGGCCGGCGGCGGGGCGATGGTCATGCTGCCTCCTTGGGGCGGCGGACGAAGGACGCGGGTCTCATGCGGCGTCCTTCGTGCGGCGACTCGACTCGATGAGGGCGGCGTACTGGCCGCCGAGCGCCAACAGCTCCTCGTGGGTGCCGCGTTCGGCGATGCGGCCGCCGTCGAGCACGATGATCTCGTCGGCGTCGCGGACCGTGGAGAGGCGGTGCGCGATGGTCAGGCAGGCGCAGCCGCGCCGGCGCAGGTTGTCCATGATGAGCCGTTCGGTCTCCGGGTCCAGGGCGCTGGTGGCCTCGTCCAGGATCAAAAGGGTGGGTTGCAGGGCGAGCGCGCGGGCCAGTTCGAGGCGCTGGCGCTGGCCGCCGCTGTAGTTGCGGCCATCCTCGTCGACGAGGCTGTTGATGCCGCCGGGCCGGGCGGCGACCGTGTCGAAGAGCGCGGCGTCACGCAGGGCCGCGATCACGTCGTCGTCGGGGATGTCGGTGTTCCAGAGCGTCAGGTTGTCCCTGACCGTGCCCTCGAACAGGGAGATGTCCTGGTCGACGTAGGCGACCGAGGAGGCGAGACGGCTGCGGGAGACCTCCTCGCGCGGCTGCCCGTCGAGCAGGATCTGCCCCGACCACGGCTGGTGCAGGCCGGTGACCAGGCGCCCCAGGGTGGACTTGCCGCTGCCCGAGCTCCCCACGACCGCCACCCGCCGCCCCGGCACCAGGCTCAGGCTGAGGTCCTTGATCACGGGTTCGGCCAGCGGGCTGTAGCCGAACCGCACGTCCTTGAACTCCAGATAGCCGTCGAGCCGGCTCACCTCCCCGTCGTCGGGCAGGTCGAACACGGTCGCCGCCGGGTAGCGCTCCACGTCGTACAGGCGCTTGATGTCGGCGGTGACCTCCTGGAGGCGGCTGCCCAGGTTGGTGAGCTGGGTGACGGGGCGGCTGAGCGCGGCGAGCAGGGTCTGGAAGGAGACCAGGATGCCGACGCTGATCACGCCGTCCACCACCCGTTCGCCGCCGACGAGCAGGATGAGCCCACTGTTGAGGGCCGCGAGCATCGCGGGCACCACGGTCAGGACGGCCGTCGGCGGCCCGAGGCGCTGCTTGGCGGTGATCACCTTGGCCAGGAAGCCGGCCCAGCGGGTGAACGCGTCCGGCTCGGAGCCGGTCGCCTTGACCGTCTCGATCAGGCTGAGCGTGGTGAAGGTGGTGGCGGTCAGATTGCCCCGGTCGGCGCGCAGGGCGACCACCGCGTCGGTGCGGGCCCGCGAGACCCAGCGCAGCACCGCGATGTTGAGCAGCGCCATCCCGATCCCGATGACACCGAGCAGCACGTCGTAGCGGATGAGGACGGCCGCGTAGAAGGTGACGAGGACCAGGTTGATGACGGAAAGGGCGAGGTCGCGGGAGAGGATTTCGGCGACCACGTCGTTGCCGGACACCCGCTTGGCGACCTCGGCGGGCCTGCGCTGGAGGAAGAAGTCCACGGGCAGCCGCAGCAGGTGCCGGAAGAAGCGGGCCGAGCTCGCGAGGCCGAGGCGTATCTCCAGGCGCAGCAGATAGTGCCGCTGTACGGAGGTGAGGATCAGGATGCCGAGCGCGGTCGCCGTCATCGCGATGACCAGGGGCAGCAGATAGCTCCGCTGTCCGCCGGCGAGCACCCGGTCGATGAAGACCCGGCTGAAGGCGGGCGCCGCGATGCCGGGAAGGACGAGCAGGGCGCTGGCCAGGAGCACCAGCGGCAGCGCCCGGCCCGATGGCAGCCGGCGTTGCAGGAGCGCCGCGCCGACCTTCGTCTCCTTGCCGCCGGGCCGGAAATCGGGTCCCTTCTCGAAGGACAGGACGATCCCGGTGAACCCGGAGTCGAATTCCTCCCAGTCCATCAACCGGGGTCCCGCGGCTGGGTCGTTGACCGCGACGACGGTCCTGCCCAGCCGGGTCCGTACGCCTTCCACCACCATGAAGTGCTGGAAGGCCCAGAAGATGATGACGGGCGCGGAGAGGTCCTTCAGGGTCTCCGCCTCGGCCTGGTGGCCCTTGGCGATCAGGCCGTGGGCGCGGGCGGCGGCGAGCACCGTGGAGGCCTTCGCGCCGTCGCGGGACACCCCGCACAGGCCGCGCAGCTCCTCCAGGGGCACGAAGCGGCCGTGATAGCCGAGGATCATGGCCAGGCTCGCGGCGCCGCACTCCACCGACTCCATCTGGATGACGGTGGGCACCTTGTGCCGCCAGCGCGCCGAGCGTCTGCCCGGGGTGAGCGCCGCGGGCCGCTCGACGGGGTCGGGCGCGGGGCGCGGCGGGGTGTCGACTGTCTGCGTCATCGCTCCACCTCAGCGTCCGAGAATCAGGCTGAACGGTGTCTGGCTGCCGAGGTTGATCGTCGCCTGAACGGAGACCTGGGTGTCCAGCGCGTGCGGCGGCCCGTCAGTGGTCGACCAGGCGTATCCCGACCGGGTGGTGGTGGAGCGGACCAGGTCGACGACGACCAGGCGGGGCGCGCTCGGCGCGGCGTAACTCCTGGCGGCGAGGTCGCCGCCGACCAGGCCGGTCAGTTCGCCGGAGGTGAGCGGGTAGGGGCTCACCGAGGTGATCCTGCCGCGCAGCAGCCCGAAGGTGCCGGCCGGGGCGCTCGACACCGACAGGTCCACGGGCCGGCCCGGGACCAGGCCGACCGCGCGGGCGGCCGGCACGAAGACCATGGCCACGATCCGGTCGTCGGCGGCGTCGGTGCGCTCGACGGTGGCGAGGGTGAAACCGGCCGGTATGACCTGTCCCTCGCTCACCCCCAGACCCACCACATGCCCGGCGAAGGGGCTGGTGACCGGTGAGGACGTGCCGTCGGCCGACCGCACCCGGGCGACGGGCTGCCCGGCGGTGACGCTGTCGGTGGCGCGCACGAGCAGCTGGGTGACCGTGCCCGGCACCGGGCTCTGCACCTGGGCGCTGCCGAGCGGCCGGGTCAGCAGGCCGGGCGCGGAGACGCTGATGGGCAGACTGCCCCGGAACGCCCAGAGCGAGGCACCGGCCATGATGATCATGACGACGAAGACGGCGATCCAGCCCCGGGGCGCGGCGAGCAGGGTGGGGGAGTCCAACTCGTCGGGCTCCCGCATGCGTTGCAGCGCCTTGTAGCGGAAGTTCATCGTCTCTCCTCGGCGGCGAAGGCCCCCGCGTGGGGCGGCGCGCCGGGGCCGGCCGAAGGGGCGCCGGCGGTCAGGGGCGGCACGGCGAAGGGGTGTCGCAGGCGCGCGGGCCTGCTGCCGACGACCAGTTCGCCGACGCCGCCCTCGCCCAGCGGGTCGAGCCCCGTGGCCGCCGCGAAGTCGGCCGCGTCGCCGCCGCCGAGCCCGCACACCGCGAGCCCCATCGCGGCGCCGACCAGATACACGGTCTGGTAGAACACCCCGACGTGCTTGAGCAGCAGCGGATAGGCGACCGTCTCGTACTTCCACATGACGCGCCCGAACCGCGCCGCCACCAGCAGCACGACCTGGGGGTCGTCCGTCATCAGGGCCCCCTCGCGGGCGCCGTGCACCAGCGCGGCGGTGGCGGGGCCGGGCTCCGCCACGTGTTCGAGCTCGTGCCGGTCGGTGCGGTAGTGCCACAGGCCCGGCTCGATGCCCGCGCAGGCGGTGACGAGCGGATAGATCTCCAGCTCGTGCACGGCGCCACCGCTCGGATAGGGCCGGTCGGCCAGCTCCTGCCCGTCCCCGCCGGTGAACGTCTGGCGGCAGCGGGCCGTGCGGTAGAGGAGTTCACCGAGCTGTACGTCGGTGAGGGGCGCGGCGGCGTCGTGCTCGCGGACCGAACGCCGGCTCTCCAGGACCTCGGTCAGCGAGGGGTCGGTGCGGGCGATGGCCGTCAGGTCCGGGACGGGCAGGGCCACGCGCCGGGTGCCGCGGGCGGGCGGCGCGGCGGGCAGCGGCGCGAAGTGGTCGCGGCCCGGGTAGGTGCCGCCGTATCCGGCGACCGTGCGCGGGTTGCGGCTGCGGGCGTGCAGCCACAGCTCGGCCGGCGCCCACTGGGCGGCGGGCAGCGCGGTGTCCTCCAGATCCTGGCCGGGCGCGCCGGGGGCGAGCAGTCCGGCGGCGTGCAGCAGCCGCAGCGTCGCGTCCGTGCCCGGCAGCCCGAGCCGTTCCCCGGCCGCCTCGGGCGTCGTCCAGTCGGCGAGCACGCCGAGCAGCGCGGACGCATCGGGGCAGAGCGTGACCGTGAGGTGGCTGCCCGGCGCGGCCAGGGTCAGCCGTCCGCCGCCGACCTGGGCCAGGGCGAAACGGGAGAGCTTGACGGGCCGGCCGGCCAGAGGCGCGGGGCCGAGCCCCGTGCGTCCACGACCGACCGGGGACAGCCGCGCAAGCTCCGACTCGCCGCTGAGGACGGCGTGTTCGAGCAGCCCCTCCTCGTCGAGCCGACCCACCGCGAGCCGGAGCCGCAGCAGCGCCCGCATGCCGTCGGCGGCGACGACCCGGGCCCCGAGCGCGTCCAGATCCTGCCATCCGGTCGCGAGCAGGGCGATCTCCGACCGTACGCCGAGCGGAAGTTGACGCAGCGTCAGAGTGGATCGCGGTCCGGTGATCCGCAGCTCGCCGTCGCCGGGCGTGGTCAGCCGCGCGTCGGGGCGCAGCCGCGAGGGGGTCGTGACCGGGGCGGCGGCCAACGGCGCGGCGGGGGCCGGCGCCGGGACGGTCAGAAGAACACGTTCCACGGATTCACCTCTTCCTCGCGCGTCGCCTCCGCCAGGAGCCCGAGCTGTACGGGTACGTCGTAGAGGCGGCCCGGGCCGAGCCGGCGCCAGAAGTGGCGCATGCCGGGGGCGATCACCTTGACCACGTGCAGATCCAGGTCGGGCTGGGTCTGGTCGAGCACGATCACCTCGATGCCGGCGCGGTCCGCGCGGGCCACGCACTCCTCGATGTGGCCGGCCAGATCGTGCCCGGCGAAGTTCTGGTGGCTCGCGAGGGTGGTGGGGGGCAGCGCGGGGTCGGGCAGCAGCCAGGGCTCGTCGGCGAGCCTGGCCGTGCGGCACCACTTCAAGGTCTCGACGTCGTCGGTGCGGTACTCGGTGTTGCCGTCGGCGTCCCTGCGCTCCACGAACGGCAGGAACTGGTTGACCTCGGTCAGGGCGCGCATCGCGGCGATCGCGGGGTCGGGGTGGGCGCCGAAGCCGACCATGATGTCCTCGACCTCGTGGCGTCGGTGAGAGAGCGCGGCGAACGTCGGGATGCCGAGGTCGCTGGTGAGGTCCAGGACCCACAGGTCGCGGTCCATGCCGGCGTAGAAGCGGCGCAGCGAGTCGATGTAGGGGTCTTCGAGCGAGTCCAGGTCGAAGGCGGGCCTGCGCAGCCGGTTGTACCACCACAGGGCGACCGCGTCGCGCTCGACGACCTCGCAGAAGCCCTGGAGGACCGCCTCTTCGAGGGTGTTGCCGCTGGCGCCGCCGTTGGAGTCGCCCACGCAGTAGAAATGCCGGGCCAGATCAGGGTGTCCGTAGTAGGCGTAACCGGTCGGCACCAGGCGTTCGGTGGCGTGGGTCAGGGACCAGGCGGTGGACCAGTCGAGCGGCAGATCGGTGCGGAAACGTTCCGGCACGAGGTGGATGCGGTGCTCGGGATCGGCGTTCCAGGCATCGCGCCCGGCGAACTGGGCGGGCGAGAAAAGCAGCAGCTGGTCCATGTGCAGGGCCACGGAGGGATCGAGGTCAGCGTATGAGGCGCGCCGCACCGGCTCACCGCCGCGCCACACCGCCGAATATCGCTCGATCGCCTCGCAGAGCGCGCTGACTTTCGCCTGTATCTCCGACCTTCCTTTTCCTCCGCTCTGCCCGCGCATATTGCGGCGCAAAAGATCCATGTTGTCGTTGACCATGGCGAAGTTGTGGCCGGCCGTGAAGGCGTAGGTGATTCCGTTTCCGATGTCGTCGTGCGCGCCGAGTTTGGTGATCGCGCCCAGCTGCGGACTGACGTGGTGCTTCAGGCGCTCGTAGGTCAGCTGCGGGGGCAGGGTGCGGTAGCCGCCGTCGGTGGTGTGCCGGGCGGCGCCGGGGGTGAGGACGACCTTGGGGCTCCGGTGCGCGGTCAGGCCCGGGTCCCCGCAGGAGGGGCACTGCGGGCGGCGCACCAGGGTGTGGCCCGTGGTGGCGAGCCCGGCCAGATCCAGGGTTACCATCCGTCCCGCCAGGGCCTTTGACTCACCCGTGGCCAGGAAACGCGCGGCCTCCGTCGCGAGCAGCCCGGCGAGGGCCTGATGGCCGCCGGGGTGCGCGGCGATGGTGGTGCCGCGTGGTACGCGGTCGCCGCGCTTGCCGCTCAGATAGCGCTCGACCTGCCGGTTCTCGAAGATCCGCTGGGCCATACAGGACCAGCAGCCGCTCTGCCCCGGCAGGAGGAGCGGGCCGAGCCAGGCGGTGACGCCGACGGGCCTCGCCAGCAGCCAGGGCCGCCCGTCGGCGAGCCGTTCGCGGTTGACCGACTCCAGCTCCGGATCCAGGTAGTCCGCCACCAGGACCACCTGGAGGGCGCCGTCCTCGCCGACCCGTATCCCGCTCGAGCGCAGCGCCTCGGTGACCGGCGCCGGGTCGGCGCCGCCCAGCGCGGTCAGGCGCACACCGCGGGCGCCCGCCTCGATCACGGCGTACGGGTCGATGCCCTGCGCGTCCCAGAACGCGAGGGCGCGCTCGTCGAGGCCGGGCCGGCCCTCGGCGAGGTGGCCCGCGGCCTCGTAGCGCCGCAGCGCGGTCAGGGTCTGGGGGATCGAGAGTTCGCCGTGCAGCGCCTGGACGATCTCGCCGACCGTCTTGCGGCCGTCCAGATGGGGCAGTACCGCCACCGCGCCCCGGCCTTTGAGCAGATAATGCTGATCGTCGGCGACCAGGAATACCCGGTCGCCGTCGACGATTTCCGCGCCGAAGTGTGCTTTGAGACGAGGACGTTCCAAAATTCAGCCCCCCAGGAGAATGACCCCGAATTCGAATGCGGGATCAGTCAAGCATGAGGGGAATGCGCTCGAACATACTTCAGTTTTTGGCCGGGATGCGTATGTTCCGGGGCGGCCCCGCGTACGTATCGGGTTCGGCCGGGAGGGGCGCGGCGGCGCTCAGGCCGAACCGGGCGCCGCCCGCGTCGCGCAGCACCACCCGGCCCCCGGCGCCGGGGCCGACCGGACGCGCCCCGGCCAGCAGGGCGGCGCCCGCCGACGCGATCGGGGAGTCCACGCCGAAGTACACCAGCCAGTGCGGCGGGGCCGAGCGGTCCTGGACGATCCGGAAGGAGCCGCCCGGGCCGTCCCCGGCTGTCGGGTGCGCGCCGAGCCCACGGTAGAAACCGGCCACCGCCGAGGGGTCGGGCACCCGCAGCTCGTACCCGCGGGCCGCGCCCGTCTCGTCGGCCAGGACCACGCCCCGCGCCCGCGCCCCCTGCCAGCAGCCCGTCAGGGTGCCCGCCGGGTCGGTGGCGAGCAGCAGCCGGCCGTTCGGCCCGGCGTCCACCGGCCCCAGCACCACGCGGCCGCCGAGCCCCGCGATCCGCGCCGCGGTGGCGTCCACGTCCTTCGCGGCCAGATACACCGTCCACGACTCCAGGGGCCCGGGCGCCGAGCCGAAGCCCGCGACCAGCTCCCCGGCAAGCCGGGCCGTGCGGTAGCCGCCCTCCTCGGCGTACGTCCAGCCGAACAAAGCGGCGTAGAAGGCCTCCGCCGTCTCGGGCCGGGCCGAGATCCGGTCGATCCAGCACGGGTCCCCGGCCGCATAGGTGGTACGCACAGGCATGATGTCCCCCTGGAATTGGGCGTGTTGACGTGCCGATGGGGGGCGCGGCATGCCGCGCCCTCTGAGAGCGGGGTGAGCGGGACGGGGTGAGCGGGACGAGGTGAGCGGGGCCGGGTGAGCGCGGCGGCGGCCGGGCGCCGGCCCCCGCCGCGCCGGGTCAGGCCCGGTGGATGCCGAGGCGGCCCTGCGTCCTCAGATGGAGTCCGGAGGCGGCGTCGTACAGATCGCCCGGGTCCAGCTTCATGGGGGCGCTGGTCACCCCCGAGGCGCGCCGTCCCTCGGCGACGCGCCCCTTGGCGAGTCCCGCCGCCTCGATCAGGCCGAGCGCGGGGGCCACGCCGCCCGTCGTGGTGGCGTCCCGCAGATCGGTGAGCCCGGCCACGATCGCGCCGAACGCGCTGTCCGGCTCCTCGTCGCCGGCGTCCCGCAGCAGGGTCTGGGCCAGCCAGAAGTAGTGCTTGCGTCCCTGGTACTTGCGGTACATCCCCGACACAAGCGCCAGCATCCGCGCGTAGGAGTCGCGGTACAGCGTCTCGTAGAAGCCCAGCGCCTCCGCCTCGCTGACATCGCGGTACTCGATCGCGTTGATGGAGGCCGCCGACAACATGCCGCTGTACATGGCCAGATGGACACCGGTGGACAGCAGCGGGTCCAGGAAGCAGGCCGCGTCGCCCGCCATGAAGTAGCCGGGGCCGCAGAACCGGTCGGCGACGTAGCTGAAGTCCTGCTCGACCCGGACCCGCCCCTCGTAGGCGGCGCCCGCCACCAGATCGCGCACCGTCGGCGACTCGGCCACCAGCGCCCGGAACATCTCCTCCAGCGAGGCGAACTTCGGGCGGCGCTGGGCGAACTGGGTCTGGTGGGTGACGAATCCGACGCTGTACTCGTCGTCCTTCAACGGGATCACCCAGTACCAGCCCTGCGGCGAGGAGATCACGTCGATGCCGCCCGACGGCGTGTCCGGCAGCAGCTCGGCGCCCCGGTAGTAGCCCCAGATGGCGACGTTGCGGAAGACGTCGTGGCGCTCGCGATTCTTGAACTGTCGCGCCGAGAGCAGACCGGCGCGCCCCGAGGCGTCCACCACGTGATCGAACTCCATCCGGTTCACGCGGCCTTGGTGCTCCCAGTCCGCCGCGACCGCGCGCCCGCCCTCGAAGTGGATCTGCTTGACCGCCGCCTCCTGCACCACCCGCGCGCCCTGTTCCCCGGCGTGGTCGAGCAGGACCTGGTCGAAGTCGGCGCGGTCGACCTGCCAGGAGCGGATGTCCTCGCCGAACATGTCGCGCCAGTCCACCGACCAGTCCTTCTCCGCGCCCCAGCGCAACAGCACGCCCCGCTTGACGGGGTAGCCGCGCGCCTCGACCTTCTCGGCGACCCCGGAGTACTCCATGATGGCGCGGCAGGACGGGGCGATGGACTCGCCCACGTGGTAGCGCGGGAACCGGTCGCGCTCAAGGAGCGTGACGCGGTGGCCGGCCCGGGCGAGCAGGGCCGCGCTGGTCGAGCCGGCCGGCCCGCCTCCGATGACGAGCACCGTGCCTGTCATGTCTTCTCCTTAAAGATCCTCGGTGACGCGGGGCGCGCCGGGGGCGCGGTACGGGAGCGGCGGTTCAGGGTTCAGGCCAGATGGGCCGCGAGGGCGGTGGCGACCGCGTCGGGGCGTTCGAGCAGCGGAAGGTGACCGGCGCCCGTGACCGTGCGTACCGAGCAGTGCGGCACGGTGGCGCCGAGCAGCCGGGCGTTGGCGGTGAACGTCGGCATGTCCTCGTCCCCGACGACGACCAGGGTGCGTGCCGCGATCCGGGCGAGGTGCGCGGGGGAGTGGACCTGGGTGGTGAGCCCGCTCATCGCGCCGTCGTCGAGCTCTTGCCACGCGTGGCGGCCGATCACCTGACGGAGGCGGGCGTGGAGCTCGGGGTGCCGGGAGGCGCCCCGGAAGATGTCGGGGGGCGAGCTCATCCACAGGTCGGCCAGCGGCGCGGCGTTCCCGGCGAGCCGTCTGAGCATCACCAGTTCCTGGTAGCGCCGCTTGGCGTGCGGTTCGGCGGGCGCCCCGCCCAGCGTCGGCGCGGCCAGCACGAGCCGCGTGAGCAGGGCGGGTTCGTCGATCGCCAGCTGGGTGGCGGCGAGCGACCCGAAGGAGAGGGCGACCATCCGCACCGCGCCCTCGCGGCGCGCCAACTCCCCCAGTGCCGCCGCGAGTTCGGCCAGGCCGAGCCCGGCGGGGATGGGCCCCGAGCGGCCGTGTCCCGGCAGGTCGACGCCGACATGACGAAAGCCGGGAAGCAGCTCCCACAGCGGGCCCCAGGTGCTGGAGTCCATGGTGTAGCCGTGGATCCACAGCACGGTGGGGCCGCTGCCGTACGCGGTGGTGGCCAGAGCCGGACACCTGCCGCCGGGTGCGGGGACGGCGGGGCGCGCGGAGGCGGGCGGGCCCGGGTCTATCGGGTCCTTCGGAGGTCGGCCCGGGTTCCTTGGGTCCTTCGGGAGCCGGCCCGGGTTCATCGGGTCCTGCCGAAGCGGTCCCGTGTTCATTTGGTCCTCCGGAAGCGGGCCCGGGTTCATCCCGTCCTGCCGAAGCGGTCCCGGGTTCATCCGGCCCTCCGGGAGTCGGCCCGGGTTCATCCGGTCCTCCCGAAGCCGGCGCAGAACGCGCGGAACGCGAGTACCGGGCCATCGCCCGCGTCGTAGTGGGGCTCGGCGGTGTGGTCCAGGTTCTCCCAGATGGAGATGTCCTCGCCGATCGCCTTGTGGCTGCCCTCGATCAGCATCCCCAGCTCCCCCTCGTGGCCCGCCGACACGCCGATCGCGACCCGGGCCACACAGCCCGTAGCCGTCGCCGACGCGGCGGTGACGATGACATGGGTGCGCCCGGGCGGCCCGAATTCCGTGACCACCACCCCGGGGCTGAAGGCACGGGCCAGGAACCGGGGCCGGTAGTCCCAGCGGACCACCCCGGTGCGCACCGCCTGCCAGCGGACCTCTTCCTTGGCCCGGTCGTCCTGCCAGGGCGAGGTCTGCATGAGGAATTCGCCCTCGATCACCAGCTCACCGGCCTCGCCGGTCCGCGCCTGCATCCCGGTCACCTTGGGCACCTTGTGCAGGGCGGTGAAGTGGTCGCCGTCGAAGGCGTTCTCGACGATCAGGTCGGCCGGGGCGGCGATGGCCCGGGTGAGCGCGGGCACGAGCGGATGGGTGGCGGCGAAACGCGCCAGAGCCTCGGGGAACCCCCGCTCCTCGGCGTCGTCGGACCCGAACCGGGTGAACAGCGCCTGGCCCCAGCGCAGTACGGGGTACTCCCGCACGGCCCAGCGCCTGTTGGCGCGGTCGCCCAGGGCGATGCGTTTGCCGTGGAAGGGGCAGATCACGCAGTCACCGTCGAGCGTGCCGCCGATCCCCAAGTGGGCGCCCCGGTGCGGGCAGTTGGCGTCGAAGAGCCGCACCCGCTCGTCCTGTTCGACGGCGATGAGCCGGCGCGGGCCGATGGCGAGCGGAGTGAGGCCGCCGGTCAGCTCGGACAGGAAGGCGAACAGGTGCCATCCGGTGTGCGGGGCGGGCGCCACGGCGCGAGGGGCGCTGGCGGCGGTGGAAGGGGTGGTCGCCGCGTCACGGTCCTGGTGTGTCATGGGCGTACCGCCGCGAGGATGTCGTGGGCCGCTCGCAGGCCGCTGTCCAGGGCGCTGTGCAGCCAGGGAAGGCGGCGACCGGCCGCCGTGGCCTCGCCCGCGAAGAAGAGGGTGTCGCCCAGCGGCGCGGACCAGGAGGCGGCGGCGGCTTCGGCGCCCGGCCCCGCGTGGGTGAAGGCGCCGAGGCTCCAGGGCGAGGCCCCCCAGTCCGCCACCGTGACCCCCCGCACCTCGGCCCGCGCGGTCCACGGCAGGGCGGGCGCGAGCAGCCTGCCAACGCTGTCGGGGGAGTCGGCGGCGGCGCGGACCACGTCCGCGGCCCCCGCCTTGGCCACCACGAGCACTTGGGGCCGGCCTGGGCGGCTGGTCACGAAGCCGCGTGCGCCGTCCGCGTCGAAGACCACCGTCGGCGTGGCGCGGGTGACGGGCGCCGGCCGGGAGTAGGTGACCGCGAGGCAGCAGGCGTCGCCCGCCGGCAGCCGGGCCGCCGCGTCGCTCTTCGCCGCGGGCAGGCCGGCGATCTTCAGGTGGCCCGTGGCGACGACGGCGGGCGGCGCCGTCACGACGAGCGCACGCGCCGTCAACTCCCCTTGGTCCGTACGCACTTGAACGCGTCCGGGTGCCCACTCCACGGAGCGCACCGGCGTGCCGAGCCGCACGTCGAGCCCGGCGGCGAGACCGGCCGCAAGCCGGTCGAGGCCGCCCGGCAGCGCGTACTCACCGTCCCCCACACCGTCGCCCCGATGTGCCGCCGCCACCGCGCGGGCGTCCAGGCGCGCGGGGTCCACGGCCCAGTGCTGGGCGAACCACTCCCTCGTCGCCCGCGTCTCGGCACGGCTCAGGCGGTGCGTGACGAGCCAGTCGGCGACCGAGCCTTCAAGGGCGCCGGAGGCCGTGGCGAGGCGGTGCTGGAGCGCCCAGGGGGCCCGCCCGTCGTGCCCGAGCGCGGCGAGTCCGGCGAGGCGCCCTTCGGTGACGACGCGGGCGTCGGCGGTGCGGGGCACGGCGTCCAGCGGTCCGGCCAGCGCGTGCACGGGGCTCGCGGCGCCGTGCACGACCTGGGCGCCGAGTTCCAGCGGGGGGCCGCCGTCGTCGGGGCGGAAGGTGCGGATGCGGCCGCCGATGCGGCGCCGGGCCTCAAGGACCAGTACGGCCACCCCCGCGTCGGCCAGCGTCCTGGCGCACATCAGCCCGGCCGCCCCCGCCCCCGCCACGATCACCGCGTGCGGTATCGGCCCGTCCCCTTTCCGCTCGGCGGCTTGCTCAGCGGGCCGCGCGGCGGCTTGTTCGGCGTTCTGCTCAGTGGACATCGGCGCTCCCTGTCGTGACGGGGCAGCCGAGCAGCCGCCGGGGTAGGGGTCGTGGGTCCCAGTCGAGCTCACCGGACGGCTGCGCCAGGGAGAGCGAGGGGTGGCGGCGCACCAGCCGGGTGAGCAGCAACTCCAGGCATACGCGCACCAGTTGGGCCGCCAGACAGAAGTGGGTTCCGGCGCCGAACGCGAGCTGGGGGTTGGCGGCCCGGCCGGGCACCAGCTCGTCGGGGCGCTCGAAGACGGCCGGGTCGCGGTTGGCCGCGCCGATGATGATCAGGACGCGGCCGCCCCGGGGCACGGTCCCGCCGGGCAGCGCCACCTGTGCGCGGGCGACCCGGGCCGTGAAGGGGATGGGCGCCTCGAGGCGCAGCAGCTCCTGGACGAGCAGCCGGGCGTCGTCCGCGTCGCCCTCGCGCAGCAGGGCGACCGCGTCGGGCCGGGGCAGCAGCCAGTACAGGGCGTTGCCGACGGCCTCGGCCAGGGGCTGCCAGCCGCCGACGACGGCCAGGCCGAGTATGCCGGTCCGCTCGCGCTCGGTGAGCCGGGTGTCGGCGCCCAGCCGGGCCAGCGGCCCTTCGGTGACGGTACGGGCGTGGGCGGTGAGGAAGCGGCTGAGCTCGCCCATCGCGGCCCGGCCCGCCATCGCCACGGCGGGCCCGGCCAGCGGATCGAGGTTCACCGACGCGGCGCGGGCCAGCGCGGCGAAGGTCGCCCAGTCGGCGCGGGGCAGCTGGAAGAGCCGCCCGAACACGGCCGTGGCGAACGGCGCCCCCACATCCTCGACGCCGTCCGCCCGGGGCGCGAGCCCGTCCACCAGGGCGTCCACGTCCGCGCCCAGGACGTCGGCCAGGGCACGGATCGCGGCGGGCCCGAGCAGCGACTGCCCCGGCGCGCGCAGGCGTTGGTGCTCGGGCGGGTCGGTGGTCAGCATGGACGGCGGCAGCGCGTCGCTCCTGGCCCGCTCCCGCTGCCCGGCTGCGGCCGAGAGCCCGTCCGCGCGCAGCGCGGCCGCGCAGTCGGCGTGGCTGGTGAGCCACCACATGCGGGAGAACGGGTCGTAGTGCACCGGGTCGTGGGCCCGCAGCCAGCGGTAGGCGGGCCCCGGGTCGGCGCGGCCCGCCGGTGAGAAGGGGTGCGGCAGGTGGGCGGGCAGCCGCACCCCGGCCGTCTGGGGGCTGGTGGTCATCTCAGTTCACCCGGGGCCCGCGCCAGCGGAACGTCAGCGCCGAGAGCACCGCCCCGCCCAGCGCCCACAGGGCCAGGACCAGGGCGATGCGGCCGAGCTCCCAGGAGCCCGCCGGTTCCACGACCGCGAAGGAGTCCGGCAGGAACACCGAACGGAAGCCCTGCGCCATCCACTTGACGGGGAAGAGCGCCGCCACGCCCTGCATCCACGACGGGAGCTGGTTGAACGGGAAGAAGACACCGGAGATGAACTGAAGGACCATGAACACCGGCGTCACGATCGCCGCCGCCGACCGGCTGTTGGGGATCAGGGCGCTGTAGGCCACCGCGATCAGCGAGCAGGCGATGGTGCCGAGCCCGAGGTCCCAGCCGAGCGTCGCCCAGCGCGTCGCGGTGCTCGGCAGCGGCAGACCGAACAGCAGGACCGCGATCCCGACGAGCAGCACCGTCTCCAGGACGGCGGTGACGATGACCCGGATCAACTTGCCGATGAAGTAGGCCGACTTGGGCATCGGCGTGATGCCCAGGCGCCGCACCGTGCCGGTGTCGCGCTCGATGGCGATGCTGATGGCGAGGCCCGAGAACGCCGTGCTCATCACGCCGGCCGCGATGATCCCGGCCATGAACACCTGCTTGACGTCGGTCCCGGTGCCCTTGACGGTGCCGGAGAAGATCGAACCGAACACCAGGAGCAGCAGGACCGGGAAGAGCAGCGTGAAGATCAGCGACTGCTTGTTGCGGAAGAATGCCTTGAGTTCGACGGAGCTCCTGGCGAGCCCCGCCCGCCACATGCCAGGCATCGGGCGCTGGGTCGCCGGGTCCCTGCGGGCGGCCGTGGCCGGGCGGCCCGACGCCGACGGCTCGGTGGTGGTGGTCATGACGCCCCCAGTTCGCTGTTGCGCCGGATCAGGTCCAGGTAGATCTCTTCGAGGCTGGGCCGGTGCACCCGCAGATCGGGCAGCTCCGGCACGTTCGCGGCGTCCGCCCACGCGAGCAGGATGCGCAGCACCTGGCTGGGCTGCTCGGTCAGCACGCTCACCGCGCTGCCGTGCTCCTCGGCCCGCTCGCCCGGCGGCAGGCCAGGCAGCGCCAGGCCGTCCAGGGCGGCCGGGCGCTGGAAGGAGACGGTGGCCGGGGTCCGCGCGCGGTCGCCGAGCTGGTCCAGCGGCCCGACCTCGACGACCCGGCCCTCCACGATGACGGCGGCCCGCTGGGCCAGTGCCTCCGCCTCGTCCAGATAGTGCGTGGTGAGCACGGTGGTGGTGCCCCGGTCGGCGAAGAACCGCACCAGGTCCCAGGCCTCGCGGCGGGCGACCGGGTCCAGGCCCGTGGTCGGCTCGTCCAGGAAGATCAGCTCGGGATCGCCCACGATCCCCACGGCCACGTCCAGGCGCCGCTGCTGACCGCCGGAGAGCGCCAGGCTCTGCTTGCGCTGGTGCTTGGTGAGCCCGACCATGTCGATGACCTGGTCGACGGGGAGCGGCGCCGGGTAGAACGCCGCGAAGTGCGAGACCACCTCACGGACCGTCAAGTCCGGGTAGCTGCCGGTCGTTTGGGGCACCACGCCGATCCGGGCCCGCCAGGAGCGCCGGTCGCGGTTCGGATCCTCGCCGAGCACGGTCACCTCGCCCCCGCTGCGGTGGCGAATTCCCTCCAGAATTTCGACCGTGGTGCTCTTTCCGGCGCCATTCGGACCGAGCAGTGAAAAGATCTCACCGGGAAATACATCAAGGTCCACGCCGCGCACCGCTTCGTGGTCTCCGTATTGTTTTCGAAGTCCTCGTACGGTGATGGGGTTGCCCTCGTCGACGATCACCAGGCTGCTCCTCTTCCACTGAATCCTGATCCCTCCGGCAGCCTGCCACGGGGCCCGTACCAGGCCAATACTTCACTTCTGGGCGGCAGTACCGACGTATTGAACCCGTTGACCCGACCGCGCTAGATTGCGGCGCCCGGCCCCGCCGGACGCAGGTGCGCCGTACGTATCGAGCCCCGGTGCCGTACGTATCAGGGCCCGCGACGTTACGTATGCGCGGCCCTTGTTCTTACGTATCGCGAAATGTTTGCGCGTACGTATCGGCGTCCCGTGGCCCCTCCCGCGTACGCGCGGAAATCACCGACCCCTACCCAGGACAGGCGGTCCGTCCCATGCCCGAGCAACTGACCCTGCCGCCCGGCCCGGCGGACCAGGTCGATCTGGAGCGGATGCGGCAGGCTCCGCTCGCCTTCGTCACCGAACTGGCCCGCGATTACGGCGATGTGACGTGTCATCGGGCCGACGGGGACACCGTGTACCTGCTCAACCGGCCCGACCTGGTCCGCCACGTCCTCAAGGACAACGGCGCCAACTACAGCAAGGAGCGGACCCCGGACGACCGCATGCTGCGCCCGCTGCTCGGCAACGGCCTGCTGACCAGTGACGGCGAGGAGTGGGCCCGCCAGCGCCACCAGTGCGCGCCGGCCTTCAGGCCCGGCGCGGTGAAGGCCTTCGACACGGTGATCACCGACGCGGCCCGCACCCTGATCGACCAGTGGGAGCCGGCCATCGCGGAGGGCACCCCGCTCGCCGTCGACCACCACCTGGCGGCGCTGACCCTGACCATCGTGACCCGGGCGATCCTCGGCGCCGACCTCACCGGCATCGGCGAGGGCTTCGGCGAAGCGGTCGACGCCGTCAACCGGTGCATCGGCCACTACGTACCGCCCGACGATCCCGACCCGGACGACACCGCCCGCAGGCAGCGCGACTTCGCCCGGGCCCGCGCCTTCCTCGGCCTGGTCACCACCACCCTGATAGGCGCGCGCCGGGTCGCGGGCGGCGCCGACGGTGCCACCCTGCTCGACGCCCTGCTCGGCGGCCCGCACCCGCTGAGCGAGCGGGAGCTGCGCGACGAGGTGCTGACCCTGATCATGGCCGGGCACGAGACCACCGCGAAGTCGCTGACCTGGACCCTGTACCTGCTCGATCAGCACAGGGCCGAGGCGGATCTGGTCCACGAGGAGGTCGACCGGGTGCTCGGCGGCCGTACCCCGACCGCCGCCGATCTGCCCCGGCTCGTGCACTGCAAGCGGGCCGTGCAGGAGGCCATGCGGCTCTACCCGCCGGTGTGGCTCACCACCCGGCGGGCCCGCGCGGCCGACGTGATCGACGGCTACGACGTCGCGCCCGGCACCCTGGTCTGCGTCAGCCAGTGGGTGCTGCACCGCGACCCCCGCTACTGGGAGCGGCCCGATGCGTACATCCCGGCCCGGTTCGCAGGACCCGTGCGGCCCAGCCACCTCTACCTCCCCTTCGGCGGCGGCGACCGGGTGTGCATCGGGCAGCACTTCGCCCTGGTGGAGGCGGTCCTCGTCCTCGCGACGCTGGCCCAGCGGGTCCGCCTGGAACTGGTCGAGGGCTTCCCGGTGGAGCCGGAGGCCCTGGTCACCCTGCGCCCCAAGCACGGCATGCGCATGATCGCGAGATCCCGATGAGCGCCCCCGCCCGCCCCGCCGGGTCCTACGACCCCGCGCACACCACCGGTGGCGGCCTCGGCGGCGAACTCGCCCGCCTGGAGGCCCAGGCCTGCCTGTCCTTCCCCGAAGAGCTGGGCGTACTGCGGCAGTTGGGCCTGCCCGAGCATGGCGTGCTGCTCGAACTGGGCGCGGGTCCCGGCGCGGTCACCCGGCGGCTGCGGACCGCGCTGCCCGCCCTCGACGTCGTCGCCCTGGACATCGACGAGACGCTGCTCGGACACAACACCGCGAAGGGCGCGGCCCGGGTGGTCGGGGACGCGGGCCGGCTGCCGCTGCGGGACGCCTGCGTGGACGCCGTACTGCTGCGGTACGTGCTCCAGCACCTGCCCGAACCGGGAGCGGCCCTGGCCGAGGTGGCCCGCGTCCTCAAGCCGGGCGGCAGGGTCATCACCATCGAGGTGGACAACGGCTGCTGGGGTCTTGCCGAGCCCGTCTATCCCGAACTCGGCCCCATCCACGCCGCGTTGGCGGCAGCGCAGCGCGGCGCGGGCGGCGACCGCACCGTCGGCCGCCGGATGACCAGGATGCTGCGCGCGGCCGGATTCGACGAGGTGGCCCTGCGGCTCTTCGCCACCAGCAGCGACGAGCGCCCGGTCGCCGACTTCGCCCCCCACCTCGGCCCCCAGCGCCTCGAACCGCTGGTCGCCGACGGCCGCCTCCCGCTCGCCGCGCTCGCCCTGGCCGCCGACCGCTGGCGGCGCTTCCAGGAGGACCCGGAGGCGTGGGTGATGCTGGTCGGCTTCGTCGCGACGGGCACGGCGGCCCGGGCGGGCGGGGGCGGACCGGAGGAAGGCGCCCGGCCCAAGGCCCCCTGAAACGCCGAGGACCACGGCGCCGGGTCAGCGCACCGTGGTCCTCGGGTCCGGCCGGACGGCCGGGTCCGGCAGCGGGGCCCGGGGCCCCGTGGCCGGGGTCAGTAGCGCGGCTTGCGGGTGAGCGCCACACCGCCCAGCAGGAACACCACGCCGATCACGCCCGCCACGATGGCCGTGGTCGACTCCACCGGCTTGTGGATCGCCGCCGTCACCGCGCTGAACAGGCCCGCCACACCGCTGATGTAGCAGAAGATGGTGATGAAGATCTTGAGGTTGGGATTCACCGGAAACTCCTTTGCGGAAATGCGTACACCACCGGATCGACACGTATCCCCGTACCGCTCGCCTGGCGGCACTACGTATGCAAAATGGCTCCGTTGCGAGAATGTACCGGAACCCCTGATGCCGCTCAATGCTTAACAATTGGGGGCGGGTTGGCGGGCCTTGACGCCGTTGTGGGACGCCGGCGCGAGCGCGGCGCACTCCGCCTCGTACGTATGCGTACACCTGGGCGGGAGGCCTCCGCATCGCATTTTAGGTCTTGGCGCCGGGGCGAACGCGTGTCAGATTTATGGACGTCGCCAAGGAAACAGTTCGACCGGCCGACAGAAACGCTTCGGCAATTGTCTCGGCAACTGTCGACCCGCACCGCTCACCCGCCCCCAAGGCCTTAAGGACCAGGGGGGACCCCCTTGTTCATCCGCTCTGCGAAGGAGAATTCCGTGGCTTTGGATCCCCGTGCACGTGCTGAATTCGTGAATGGTTACACCCGGGCACTGATCACCGCCTGGTCGAGCGAGACGTTCGCGGCGAAGCTGGGCAGCGACCCCCGTTCGGCGCTGGCCGAGGCGGGGCTCACCGTCCCGGAGGGCGCCGAGATCGTGGTCGTCCGCACCGTCCCCGAGGGGCAGGCGGACGGCGACTTGGAGGTCCAGGTCCAGCTGTGGGAGGCGGGTCTCGCCTCGGGCCGCTTCGAGTTCCACATCCCCCAGACCCCGCAGATCGACATGGCGGAGCTCTCCGAGGGCGACCTGGCCGACGTCGCCGCCGGTGGCACCTCCTGCTGCTGCCCCTGCTCCTGCTGCACCTGATCCCCTGGCAGCAGAGCGACGGACGCCCCGGACCCCGTGGTCCGGGGCGTCCGCCCGTGTCGCCCCAAGGCGCTTCCCCCTGGGTCGGCGTGGGCTCAGCGCACCGACCGGATGCGGCCCACGAGCAGCGATCCGGCGAGCCCGATCGCCCCGGCGAGCGCGTACAGGACGCCGTATCCGCCGAGCCGGGTCACCACCGGCGCGGCGATCGCGGGGGCCAGGACCTGGGGGAGCGCGTTGGCGATGTTGATGACGCCGAGGTCGCGGCCCCGGTCGGCGGCGCTCGGCAGGACGTCCGTGAGCAGGGCGAAGTCGACGGCGGTGTACACCCCGTAGCCGACGCCGAGCACCAGCGAGGCCACCACCGCGCCGGTCCATGTCTGCCAGATGGCGAGCAGCAGCGTCGCCGCCGAGATGACGAGCCCGGACCGGACGACGAAGACCTTGCGCCGGCCCGTGCGGTCCGACCAGACGCCGGCGATCACGACGGTGGCCAGCAGCGTCACCGCGTCCAGCGCGGTCAGGATGAGCACCCCGGTGTCGGCGTCGCCCGAGTAGTGCACCGCGTCCGTCAGGTAGTACAGCAGGTACATCGTGCTGATGGAGTACGAGAGGTTCATCAGGAACCGGGTCAGCCACGCCCACCCGAAGTCGGGGAAGCGCCGGGGGTCGATCCAGAACCCGGTCATGAACTGACGTATGGAGAACGGCACTTGCGCGTCGGGCGGCAGCGCGGTGTCCCGGCGCATCGCCACATAGGGGACGACGGCGAGGAGTGAGAACGCCGCGCAGAGCGCGTATCCCAGGGCGATGCCGCCCGCCGCCGTCGCAAGCGCCGTGCCCACCAGGACGCCGCCGACCTGGGACACCCCGAGCCAGCCGCCGGCCATGCCGCGCCGCCGGTGGGGCACCTGGTCGGGGACGGCGGCGGTCAATGCGGCGAAGGAGGCGTTCAGGGCGAGCTGCACCAGGCACCAGCCCGCCGTCATCACGGCCACGTCCGGCGCCCACGCCAGCACGAGCAGTCCCGCGGTCCCGCCCACCGCGCCCGCCACGACCCACGGGACGCGCCGCCCCACCCGCGCCGTCGTCCGGTCGGACAGTGCCCCGAACACCGGGTTGGCCACCAGGGAGACAGCGGCGCCGATCCCGGTGACCAGCGCGAGCGTCGAGGCCTTGTGGCCGGGGGTGAAGTGCTGCGCCTGGCGGGCCAGCAGCAGTTGCAGCGGGCCGAACCAGCCCACCCACACCCCGAGATTGGCCAGCGCGAGCGCCCCCACCCAGCGCCCGCCGGCCCAGGGTTCACCGCCTTCGCAGCCCTGGCCGCCTCGACCGCCCCGCTCGGCGGCGCCCGGGGCTCCGGCCCCGGGCCCGACCGTCACCGGGCGGCCCCCGCCGCGCCGGGATCCGCCTTCCCGGGCTCCGCAGTGCCGGGGTCCGCCGACCCGGAATCCGCCGCGCCGGGATTCGTGCCCGCGATGACATCCCGGTACCAGGCGTAGGAGTCCTTGGGGGTGCGCGCCAGGGTCTCGTAGTCGACATGGACGAGCCCGAAGCGCTGCCGATACCCCTGCGCCCACTCGAAGTTGTCCAGGATCGACCAGATGAAGTAGCCGCGTACGTCGACGCCCTCGGCCATCGCCCGGCGCAGGGCGCGCAGATGGCCGTCGTGGTAGGCGATGCGCCGGGCGTCGGCGACGCGGCCCCCGCGCGCCGGGTCGGGCCCGTCCCCGTAGGAGCAGCCGTTCTCGGTGATGTACAGCGGGGGAAGGGCCTCGCCGTAACGGGAGCGGAAGGCGACCAGGAGCTCGCGCAGCCCATCGGGCACCACCGGCCAGCCGAAATCCGTCCGTTCGTGGCCCTCGATCTCGTACACGCCGAACGGCAGGTCCGGCGGGAGCGCGATCCCGGCCACGCTGGTGGCCGCGTCCGGCCTCGGCGCCCCGACCAGCGCCGGGTTGTAGTAGTTGATCCCGTACCAGTCGAGCGGGGCGGAGATGACCTTCAAGTCCTCGGCCACCGGGCCCGGCATCAGCGCGGCCCAGTCGTCGGGGTAGGCGCCGGTGAGGACCGGGTCGGCGAAGAGGTGGTTCATGAGGGTGTCGTAGAGCGCGGCCGCCGCGCGGTCCTCGTCGGTGTCGCCCGCCGTACGGACCGGACTGTGCGAGGCGGCGATGCCTATCTCGCGCGCCCCGGCCGCACGCAGCGCCTCAACCGCCCTGCCGTGGGCGAGGAGTTGGTGGTGGGCTGCGGGCAGCGCGTCGAAGACCAGACGCCGGCCGGGCGCGTGCTCGCCGAGCCCGTACCCGAGCAGGGTGACCTCGGCGGGCTCGTTGAGGGTGATCCAGCGAGGCACCCGGTCGACCAGGCGCTCACCGACGAGCGCGGCGTACGCGGCGAAGCGTTCCGCCGTGTCCCGCTGAAGCCAGCCGCCGCGCTCTTCGAGGGCGAGCGGGGTGTCCCAGTGGAACAGGGTGGGCACGGGGGCGATGCCGGCGGCGCACAGTTCGTCGACGAGCCGGTCGTAGAAGTCGAGGCCCTTGGGGTGGGCGGGGCCGGTGCCGGTGGGCTGGACGCGGGGCCAGGAGACGGAGAAGCGGTACGCGCCGACGCCGAGCCCGGCCATCAGGGCGACGTCCTCGCGGTAGCGGTGGTAGTGGTCGGTGGCCACGTCCGCGTGCGAACCGTCCTTGACGCGCCCGGCCTCCTTGGTGAACGCGTCCCACACCGAGGGCCCCCGCCCTTCGGCGTCCACCGCCCCCTCGATCTGGAACGCGGAGGCGGACACCCCCCACAGAAAGCCGGGCGGAAAGGCGGGCAGCGGCGTGCGCGGCGGCGGCGTCATGGGGGAACCTTTGGGCCCGGGGGCGGCTCCTGTCAATGGAAAGTGAACAAGTTTCAGGTTTTGCGGTCAGGGAGCCTGGCCCTGGGGGCCCTGGGGGCCCTGGGGGCGTTGGGGTGCTGGGGGTGCTGGGGGTGCTGGGGTGCTGGGGTACTGGGGTACTGGGGGAGCTCGACAACGAGGGTCCGCACCAGCCCTGCCAGGGGCGCGGGGAACTGCGCGCCCGGCCACGCACGGCCCGCACGTGAGACTCCGGGCCCGCGTGCCCAGCCCCGCACGGCCCGCACGTGAGACTCCGGGCCCGCGTGCCCAGCCCCGCACGGCCCGCACGTGAGGCCGGGCCCGCGCACCCGGGCCGCCGCACCCCGGCCCGCGGCACCCGGGCCGCCGCACCCGGTCACTTCGCATCCGAGTAGCGCTCCACCACCGCCGTCGTGAACGGAAACCGCACCGGCGTGTCCCCGAAGGTGAGGCGGCCGGCGAGTTCGCCCGCCTCGCGGATCGCCCGCGTCACGGTGGCGGCCTCGTCGGCGGGGCAGTGCACGATCACCTCGTCGTGCTGGAAGAAGACCAGCTCGGCCCGGAGCCCGGCGGACGCGATCGCCCGGCGCAGGGCCGCGAGCATCAGCAGCGCCCAGTCCGCGGCGCTGCCCTGCACCACGAAGTTGCGCGTGAATCGCCCGCGCGCACGGGCGTCGCTCGAAGCGTAACCGTACGTGAACTCGCCCCCGGGCCCGCCGAGTTGGGCATCCGGCTCCTGGGGCATGCCCGCCTCTTCGGTCTCGCCCGCGCCGGTCGCCGGCGGGCTGGTGCGGCCAAGCCACGTACGCACGAGACGGCCCTCCTGGCCGGCCCTGGCCGCGTCGTCCACGTACGCCACCGCGAGGGGGAACCGGCGGCGCAGCGCGGCCAGGTTCTTCAGGCCGTCGCCCGAGGTCTGGCCGTAGATGGCGCCGAGCAGCGCCAGCTTGGCGTGGTCGCGGTCGCCGGAGAAGGCCCGGTCGGACAGCGAGGTGTACAGGTCGCCGTCGTGGCCCGCCACCTCCATCAGGCCGGGGTCGCGGGAGATCGCGGCGAGCACCCTCGGCTCCATCTGGTCGGCGTCGGCCACCACCAGGCGCCAGCCCTCGTCGGCGACGACCGCCTGCCGTATCACCTTGGGGATCTGCAACGCGCCGCCGCCGTTGGTCGTCCAGCGGCCGCTGACCGTGCCGCCCGGGGTGTACTCGGGACGGAAGCGGCCCTCGCGCACCCAGTCCTGGAGCCAGCTCCAGCCGTGGGCCGTCCAGATCCGGTACAGCTTCTTGTACTCGATCAGCGGCTCGACCGCGGGATGGTCGAGCTCGGCCAGCTCCCAGCGCCGGGTGGACTTCAGGCGCAGCCCGGCCTCGCCGAACGCCTTCACCACGTCGGCCGGCAGGTCGGGCCTGACCCGGCGGCCGAACGCCGCCGACACCTGCTCGGTGAGCTCGGCCAGGCGGCGCGGCTCGCCTCCGCCGCCGGTACGCGGCGACCCGCTCGCGTACCGCTCGCCGAGCAGCGTCTCCAGCAGCGCGCGGTGCACATCGGCCCGCCACGGCAGCCCCGCCCGGCGCATCTCGGCGGCCACCAGCATCCCGGCCGACTGGGACGCGGTGAGCAGCCGCATCCGGTCGGGGTGTTCGGCGCGCTCGTGGCGGCGCTGCTGGTCCGCGTACACCTCAAGGAGCGCGTCGAAGGGCACGTTTGTGGCGCCGTGCGGCTCGAAGAGCGAGGACTGCGCGCCGGGCTCGGCCGCCCGCGCGGGTGGGTCCGGCGGCACGGGACGGTGGTGCAGGCGGGCCCAGGCGGCGGCCGCCGAGCGGGGCTCGCCGTGCCGCCCCTCGTGGCCGAGCAGCAGCAGCTCGGCGTCCTCGATGTCGTAGCACCGCTCGACGCGGACGCCGGCGGCGAGCAGCCGGGGGTAGATGTCGGCGCTGGAGCGCCACACCCAGCGGGCGGCGCCGGGCCGCGCGCGGACCGCCGCCACCAGGTCGGCCTCCTCATGGACGCCGCCAAGCGGCAGCCCGTCGTCCCCGAGGGCCGCGAGCCGTGCGCCGCCGCCCTCGGTCGCCTCGATGGCCCACCGTTCGTTCACGCGATCGAGTCTGGCACCCGCCACTGACAACGGCACCGCGCCGCGACCGGCCACGCGCCCCGGCCCGCCACCACACCCGTCTTGACCCCGGTGGTGCCGCGGCCCGGCCGGCCCTGCGACCCCGGTGGCCCGATGAGCCGGGTGGCGCCGCGACGCCGGTGGCTCCGCGACCCGGGTGGCCGGGTGGCCCGGGTGGCTCCGCGACCCCGGTGGCCCCGCGACCCGGGTGGCCGGGTGAACCGGGCGGCTCCGCGACCCGCGTGGCCCCGCGCCCCGCTGGCGCCTCGGCCTCACGCCACCGCGTGCAGCACCGCCGCCGCCTCGCCCCGTGAGCTCACCCCCAGTTTCGCCAGGATGTTGGCGACGTGGAACTTCACCGTCGACTCGCTGATGTGCAGCTCCTGCGCGATCGTCCGGTTGCGGTGCCCCTGGGCGAGATGGCCCAGCACCTCCGCCTCGCGCGGATGCAGTGCGGCCAGCGGATCGACGCGCGGGGCCGGCGCGGTGTCCAGCGGCAGGGTCACGGTGGCGGTGGTGCCCCAGCCGGGCAGCGCGTCCACGGCCAGGACCCCGCCGAGCGCGGCCAGGCGCTCGGACACCTGGTGCGTGCCGAGCGTGCCGAGCGTGGCGTGCCCCAGCTCGCCGGGCCCGTCGTCCCGTACCGACACGACCAGTTGGCGGTGGTCGAGCCGCCAGCGGACGTGGATGCGGCGCACGCCCTGCTGCCCGGCCATCGCGAGCACCAGCGTGCGTACCGCGGCGCGCGCCAGGTGCGCGATCTCGGCGGGCAGGGACACCTCGGCGGTCTCGGCCTCCGGCGGCGAGAACTCCAGGCGCACCTCGCAGTGGCGCGTCAGCGGGGTCAGGGATTCGGTGAGCCGGGTGAAGGCCTCGGCGGCGGGTTCCCGCGTGAGTTCCTGGTCGCGGTCGGCCACGGCGCGCAGCGCGACGAGGGCGGACCCCGCGATGTCGACGGCGCGGGCCCGTGCGTCGCGGTCCTCAAGGCCCTTGCCGCGCAGCACGCCCAACAGCGCGAGGAGCGTGGCCTCGTGGGCCTCACCCAGTTCGGCGATCACCCGGGCCCGCTCGGCGGCGGTCGAGCGCGACTGGGCGAGCGCGCCGGGCACCGCCTCGATCGCGATGCGCGCCCGGTGGCCGGTCACCAGGTCCCACAGATCCTGGACGGTCCTCGCGTCCGCCGGCGCAAGCACCTCCCCCGGCGAGGCGCGGACAAGGACCAGCAGCGGGGGCCGCACGGCCATCGGCGCGGCCTCGCTCGCGACCGCGACCACGGTGTGCTCCTCGCCGCCGACCATGGCCGTGCCCTGCCACGGGCGGCCCGGTTCGACGAGCGGGCCGAGCGCCTGGAGATCGGAGACGCCGACCCGCGGGCCCGCACCGGTGACAGCGTGCACCTTGAACGGCGAGTGCGCGCACTGCCCCGACAACTCGGCGGCCACCGTGTGCGCGACCAGCGGGGCGACGGCTTCGCACAGGAGCGGCAGGATCCGGTCCATGGGGGAGCGCACCAGCTCGGCGGCGCGCCCGAGCGCGAAGGCGATGGGCGCCGAAGCGGCGTCGGCGGGTGTGCTGCGGATCGTGCGGGGCTCCATCGCCTCAGCGTACGGCCCGCGCGGGCCCCGGCGCCCCGCCTTCCGGCCAGGTCGAACCGGCCATAGGACGGGCCGCTTCGGGCTGCGGGCCGATGGAGGCTTGTCCCACGACGCCGAGGACGGCGGATGAACAGATGCGAGGAGCGCGGCGATGGAAGCGATCGTGTACGAACGGTTCGGCGGACCCGAGGTGTTGACGCTCACCACGGTGGACAAGCCCCGGCCGGGCCCGGGCCAGGTGCGGGTCAAGGTGGTCCTCGCGGGCGTCAACCCGGTCGACCACAAGATTCGCGGCGGCACGATGGAGCACTTCTTCCCGGTGGCCTTTCCCGCGGTCCCGGGCCTCGAACTGGCGGGCATGGTGGACGAGTTGGGGCCAGGTGTCACGGACTTCGCCGTCGGCGACGAGGTGTTCGGGCAGGCCGACACCGGAGCGTACGCCGCGTACGCCCTGGCCACCCACGTCGTGCCCAAGCCGGCCGGACTGACCTGGGAGCAGGCCGTCGCGCTGCCCATCGCGGGCGAGACGTCCGAGCGGGTCCTGAACCTGCTCGAACTGGGCGCGGGCGAGACGCTGTTGGTGCACGGCGCGGCGGGTGTGACCGGATCGGTCGGCGTGCAGCTCGCGGTGGCGAGGGGCGCCACCGTGATCGGGACGGCGTCCCCGGACAACCACGCCTTCCTGCGCGAACTGGGCGCGATCCCGGTGGCGTACGGCGCCGGTCTCACCGAGCGGGTACGCGCCCTGGCACCACAGGGTGTCGACGCGGTCTACGACGCGGCCGGCCAGGGCGCGCTGCCCGACTCGATCGAGCTGCGCGGCGCCACCTCCCGCATCGTCACCATCGCCGACCCGAGGGCCGCCGAGTCCGGCGTCGTCTTCAGCGGCGAGGTCACGCCCGACCCCCGGCCCGTCTTCACCGCCCACGCGCAGCTGGCCGCCGCGGGCCGGCTGCGGGTCCGGCACGCCGGGACGTTCCCGCTCGCCGACGCCGCCAAGGCCCAGGAGCTCAGCGAGGGCGGGCACGTCCGGGGCAAACTCGCCCTCGCGCCGTGACGTCCTGGGGGCTCGGGGGGTGCGCGGTACGCCGCGAAGAGGCCCGTTCCGTGATCCGGGAGCGGGCCTCCTACAGCGCGTAGCGGCCGCCCAGTTCCCACGCGCCGTGCAGCGCCCCGGCGAAGGCGGCCGCCAGTTTGTGCTCGCCGGTGGGGCCCGGATGCGTACCGTCGTAGGTGTCCGCGTGGATGTCGTACGTGTCGGGGACCGTGGCCAGCAGCAGCGGTGAGGCGGCCGTGTCGAGGTCGGCGACGCCCTTGGCGAGCAGCACGTTGAAGCGGTCCACCTCGGCGGCGAACGCGGCGTCGTCGCGGGCCCTGATGTTCGGGATGACGGGCAGACAGACGATGCGTACGCGGGGGTTGGCGGCGCGGGCGTTGGCCACGAACGCGGCGAAGTTCGCGACGGTCTGGTCGGCGTCCGTGTAGAACCCGAGGTCTATCAGGCCGAGCGAGACGAGCAGCACGTCGGCCCGGCTCTCGGCGACCGCCGGGCCGATCAGCGGCGCCATGTGCAGCCACCCCTCGCCCCAGCCGGCCAGGTGCCGTCGGGAAGCGGGCGGAAAGGCGGGATCGGCGTAGGCGTCCGAGACGGCCGCCCCGGCCGCCGGATCGTACAGCGCGGTGCGCGGCCCGACGATCTCGTACGGCCCCTCGAAGGACGCCTCCAGGTGGCGCCACATGCGGTAGCGCCAGGTGAAGTCGCCGGGGCATCCGATGGTCATGGAGTCACCGACGAAGAGAAAACGCATGGGGGTCATCATTACCGATCGGTACGCCGGGGGCGACGTGACGGTGAACACCCTGGCCGCCCCGGCGGGATCCGTGGACGAGGAATGGTCCATTCACTCAGGTCCTGTATTCCAGCTCCGTCAACGCTTCCTTGATGACGGTTGGAGCGGTCCCGATCAGGTCGAGGACCTGCTGCAAGTACTTCACCAGCTCTTCGCGCACCGCGCCGAGTTGATGCACCAGCGCCTCCCCACCCAGCCGGCGGGGGAGGACGATGCGACGAAAGTCCTCCAGGGCGATGGCGCCGGCGAGCAGCTTCTCCGCGAGCCACAACTGCGTGCGTTCCCGGATCGCGAACGTCAGGTGGGATCGGACCAGGTGGGCTCGGCCGAGACCCGCGATCGCAGCCCTTCTGGAGGACCCTCGTGGAGCTGATCTCCAGCGCCGAGCGCAACCAGCTCTTTGAGTCCTTCGCGCGCGATGCCTTTCGCCTGGAGCTGAGGGACGACTACTCAGTTCCTCTGGAGGAGGGTCCGTACGAGAGGTGGCTCGCGGGAGTGGTCGACAACACCTTCATGGACTCGTGGCTTTCGATGATTCGGCAGCTCACTCAGGCGGGCAGGACAGTCCGGCGCGTCCGCGTCGCGACCCAACCGCATACCCCGTACATCCGCTGGGAGCACGAAAGCACTCACCTCAACGAGGAGGCCGGCGAGCAGATTCGGTGGCTTCGGCGCCATGAGCTTCCCCAGGGCCTCTCTTTTCCGCTCGGCGGTAAGGACTGGTGGCTCTTCGATGACAAGCTTCTGGCCGTAGGCCACTTCGATGACGCAGGCAGGGCCCTCGGGTCCGAGGTGATCGGCGATCCGGACACGGTCGCCGAATGCGCCCGGGTGCGGGACCTGCTCTGGAACTCCGCGACGCGGCACTCCGAGTACAAGCCCTGACTGATCAGTGAGTAACAGAGCACAGGCGACACGAGAGGCGTTGGGCGCCCGGCTGCGTGGATATCGCAAGGACGCGGGATTCGCCAGCGGCAAGGCTTTTGCCGAGGCCACGGGGTGGGCGGAGTCCAAGGTCTCTCGGATTGAGACGGGCAAGCAGAACGCGAGCGAGGCCGACCTCCGCATCTGGTGTGAGAAGACTGGGCGGGAGGTCGTCCTCGGCGACCTCGTCGCTCCCCTTCGCCACATCGATGAGCTGTGGCTGGAGTGGCGTCGCCAGCTCCAAGAGGGCGCCGAGAAACGGCAGACGAGGTCGCTGTCGCTTTACAAGCGCACCAAGGTCTTCCGGATCTGGGAGCCCAACGTCATCCGGGGCGCCATCCAGACTGCTTCTTACGCCGAGGCCATCTTCGAAAAAGCGGCCAACCTGTACGGAACGCCGGCAGACACGGAAGCCGCCGTGGCGAAGCGGCTTGAGCGCCAGGTGTACCTGTCGGCGGGGAACCGCATCTTCACCGTTGTCCTCGGCGAGCAGGCCCTCTACTCGAACCATGGAGGGGCGGGAGTGATGCGAGGTGCGCTCGACCGGCTGATGAACGTGATGTCGCTCCCGAGACTGAGCCTGGGCATGGTCCCCCGCGATGCCCCGCTCGGAATCTGGATCGGACATGGCTTCGCCATGTTCGACGACAAGCTCGTCATGGTCGAGACCTATTCCGCGGAGATGAGCGTCACGGCACCGGGTGGGATCGAGACCTATATGAAGACGTTTGAGCTGCACAGGCGGAACGCGGTGTACGGCCGACCTGCGAGAGAGATGATCCAGGCCGCATTTGACCACTTCAACCGCTGAAAGCGCTTCACGTCCGCAGCCGGCCCGACGTGCCGGTGACGACGCGCACGGCGCGGGTAGGGGGCCGGGTGAGCCGAAGCACGGTAGTTGTCACATAGGCAGGCTGGTTGTCACCGTTGGTGCGAGCGGTTGTCGATTGCCTTGGCCACGTGTCCTGTCGCATGACAGATGGCGGATTCTCACCGTTTCGCGTGCCGGGCAGGGCCTTGTGCCTCGCTCAGGTGGTTTGGTCTCACTTCGTAGGCCGCGTTCTCATCGTTCCTGCCGCGGGCGCTTGCGGCTGTACGCGAGGGCCGGAGGTACCGGCCCTGGGCACAAGCGGTACGCCGCATGCCTTCAGTGCACCAGGAGTTCGATGGCTACCTTCAGGCGCTCGAGGTAGGACTCCCGCGTTGCGGCCTGGTGCTTGAGGCCGATCGATGCGCTGATCATCGTCTGTGCGACGGGGGCGGCCGTCTCTTGTCCTGACTCAACGGCGATCGCATGCGTGATCAATTCCTCGAAACGTCGTGGAGCGGTCTGTGCGATCTCTCCGAGGAGGTTGGGGTTGTCCGCTATGACCAGGGCGACATCGCGCGCCAGCGGGCCGACGTAGCGGCCCGCCCATTGGTCGAAGGCTTCGACGAGGCGTTCCGGAAGAGGACGGTCGGCATCGGCCAGGACGTCTTCGACCACTGCGATGTCGCGTTCCAGGGCCTGGGTCGCGGCAGCACGGAACAGAGCCTCTTTCGAGGAGAAGAGGAAGTAGAGCCCGGGGCGGGAGATGTGCGCAGCCCGTGCCACTTCCTCCATCGAGGTCTTCCGGTAGCCGAATCGAGCGAACGTCGCGAGAGCGGAGTCCAGGATCGTGGTCCGACGGTCGGTATCGGTGCTTGGCGACGACAGGGGGCCGGCCTCGGGGCTGCTCATGGGGGCGAGCATAGGAGCGGGATCCTAGCTATACAAGTACAGTTTAGTGTGTATAGCCTCGCTGTATGACGGCTCGCGAACCTCTCTCCACGTCCTTCACTGCCTCCAGCACGGCGGACGAGGTGGTGCGGAGCGTTGACCTCACCGGCATCCGCGCGATCGTGACGGGAGCTTCCTCCGGGATCGGAATCGAGACGGCTCGCGCGTTGACCGCAGCTGGGGCACAAGTGACGCTCGCCGTGCGGAACACGGCTGGGGGTGTTGCCGTCGCCGGAACGATCGAGAGCTCGACCGGAGGGATCCGCCCCGGAGTCGTCCGTCTGGACCTCGCCGACAGGGCCACCGTCACGTCGTTCGTCGACGCGTGGAGCGGCCCGCTTCACCTGCTGGTCAACAACGCGGGCGTGGTCACCGGCGGCCTCGAACGAACCTGCGAGGGCTGGGAGTTGCAGTTCGCGACGAACCATCTGGGTCACCTCGCACTCGCCATCGGGCTGCACCGCGCCCTGGCCCTCGGAGCGTCCGAGCGCGACGGGGCACGGATCGTCTCGGTCAGTTCAACGGCGCACATGCGTTCCGGCATCGACTTCGACGACCTCCACTTCGAGCGGCGCAGCTATGACCCGCAGATCGCCTACGCTCAGTCGAAGACGGCGAACTCCCTGTTCGCCGTCGAGGCGACCCGCCTGTGGGCGTCCGACGGCATCGTCGCCAACGCGGTGAACCCCGGCGGCGTCGCGACGGGTCTGCAGCGGAACTTCACCGCGCAGCAGAAGCAGTCACTCGATGCAGCCGAGGCCGCCGGAGTCTTCACGTACAAAACGGTCCAGCAGGGAGCCGCCACCACCATGGTCGCGGCCGTCGCCCCGCAGTTCGCCCACTCCGGAGGCCACTACCTCGATGACTCGCAGGAGGCCTACACCGTGCCGAACGACGCCGACCTCGCGCAACACCCGCATGGCGTCAAGGAATGGGCGCTCGATCCCGCTGTCGCCGTGCGCCTGTGGGCGGTCTCGACCGACCTGCTCCGCACCTGACCTCCCGGCGCCACGACCCCCCGCGCCCGACTGCCCAGGCAGCGACGAGCCCACCGCCCCCGGATTCCGCGGAAGCCAGGCGCACTGAGAATCCCGCGTCAAGCCTTCTCATTCCACCTGGCAACCCCGCAGCTCACCACAAGATCCACGGACAGACTCAACGCGACGGGACAGTTCGAGTCCATCGCTGGCCAGAGCTCTGACGGCTACCTCAGGTGGTGACAACAAGGCTGCAACTTCGGCGTCGGTGACAACAACAGTGCCTCGTTGGTGACAACCATCCTGCTTCGTGCCGCGTTCAGTCCCAGTCGGCGGGGCCGTGACGGTGACAACTATCGTGCTTCGGCTCACCGGGGTGTCGGTGAGGGCGGGGACACTGGGGACATGCGTTCGCTTCTGAGGGTGTGCGGGACGGCCGGGCTCGTCCTGGTGTGTGCGGCGGGGCCCGCCGTGGCCGACGACGGCGGGTTCACCATCAAGGACCCCCGGATCAAGGAGTCCAGCGGGCTCGCCGCGAGCCGCGCCCACCCGGGCGTCTACTGGACGCACAACGACAGCGGCGACGGCCCCTATGTGTACGCCGTGGACGCGAAGACCGGGCAGACCCTCGCGCGGGTCACGATGGAGGGCGTGGGGCATCCGCGCGATGTGGAGGCCATCTCGATCGGACCCGACGGCGACCTCTATGTGGGCGACATCGGCGACAACCTGGACGGTGCCTGGAGCCACGTGTGGATCTACCGCTTCCACGAACCGGCCCGCCTGGAGGACCAGACGGTCAAGGCCACGCAGTACGTCGTCCAGTACGCCGACGGGCCGCGCAACGCGGAGGCGCTGATGGTGCATCCGAAGACCGGCCGCGTCTACATCGCCTCCAAGCGCGAGAGCGGCGGCAACCTCTACGAGGGCCCGGCCACGCTGTCGGCCTCCGGTACGAACGTCTTCCGCAAGGTCGGTGAGGTGCCCTGGGTGACCGACGGCGCGTTCTCGCCCGACGGGACGAAGCTCGCCCTGCGGGGCTACTTCGCGCTGGCCGAATACGCCTGGAAGGGCGGGAGCGGGGTCCCCCTGGGCGACTGGCACGCGGTGCCGGGCACGCCGGTGCAGCGCCAGTCCGAGTCGGTGACCTACACCCCCGACGGCGCCGCCCTCATGGTCGGCTCGGAGGGCGAGAACAGCCCGGTGGCGCGCGTCCCTCTTGAAGAGGGCGGCGCCAAGTCGCCTTCGGCGGGCGCGAGTTCCACCGGATCGGGTGATGGCGGCGGGACGGGGAACTTCGCGCTCGGCGCGATGGTTCTGGCGCTGGCCACGGCGCTCTGCATGGGCGCGAAGCGCGTGCTGCGGCGGCGCGGCGCCTGAGGGCCGGGAGTGCCGGAAGTGCCGGAAGTGCCGGAAGCCTGGAACGCGGGCGGCCTGTTGGGGCACGCCGCCGAGGGGCCCACGCGTGGGGCGCGGGCCCCCCTCGTGCGCTCAGCGCTGTCCGGGGCACTCCTTCCACGCCAGGTGGTAAATGGTCTGGATGTCGCCGTCGGTGGAGTCCATGGTGATGAAGCTGTTGGTGTGCGGGTCGGAGGTGCCGGCGCTCGCGCGCAGCTCGGTGTTGATGTTGAAGTTGCGCTGCACGCCGCACGGGGCCCAGACCAGCTGGCCCCAGTCGGTGGAGTCGGTGGCCTCCCAGTTGTCGTCGTAGGGGCCGGTGAAGGGGTGCGATCTGCTCGCCGTGTCCGGTGAGCCCTGGAAGTAGTACGAGGCCTTCTGGATGGCGCTCGCCCCGCTCTCCAGGTGGGCGTAGCCGCGGTAGTCGGCGCTCGCGACGGCGTAGGTGAAGCCCGATGGGACGTGCACGATCAGGTTGAGCTGGCAGTTCTTGCGGAAGTCGGTCGGCTTGGAGCCGGTGCCGACCTGTGCGAGGTACTGGCTGTAGGTGACGGTGAAGGCCGTGTTGTCCGGCGAGACGGCGACCGCGGCGGTGCCGAGCGGACAGCCCGAGCCGTTGACGGTGGCGATCTCGATCACGATCTTGTCGGGCGGTGCGGTGATGCCGGACGCGGCGGGTGTGGCGGTGAAGAGCGAGGACGCGAGGAAGGCCGCGGTCGCGGCGCCCCCGAGAAGTGCACCGGGCATGATGCTCCGATCGGTTGTCGATGTCGGTGGCCGTGCGTCAGGTGGGGGGTCCAGCCGCATGTCCCTGCCGTCGCTGTGACCCAGTGGTCCAGTTGAGGCATGAACATGTCAAACGTCGTCGATCGGTCCGGCCCGTGGTGCGGAGCGCGCCGGATCGCTTTGGATGGTAGGGACCAAGGGGCGTACGCAATAGAGCGGTTATCGGCCGTGACGCGGGGCCCGGCGCGGGGCGCGACGGTGCACCGGGGGCCGGGTGCCGGGTGTGACGCGCGGCACGACGTGCGCGACGCGGAGCTCGCGATCGATGCGGCGGTGAACGTGGCCTTCCCGTGCGGCACCGGCCACGCCGCCCATGACGTTGACGCCCTCGGGCAGCCGTGGTGTCCGCGCCGGGGCGGCCGGTTCCGGGCGGCGGTCCGCGAATTCCCGTGCTGACGCTACGCGTTCAGACGTGTACGCTGCGTGATGTCCTGGTTTGTTTCCGCAGCAAGGAGAGCGTTCTATGTCCGCTGACGTCTTGACCCGCAAGATCTCCCGGCACTTCGACCTCATCGACACCAATGGTGACGGCAGGATCAGCCAGGAGGACTTCGACCTGATCGTCACCCGCATGGGGAAGGAGTTCGCGCAGACGCCGCAATCGCCGAAGTACCGCGCGCTGAGCGACGCCTACCGGGCCCTGTGGGAGGGGATGAGGCAGAGTCTCGACGCGGACGGTGACGGTTCGGTCAGCCGCGAGGAGTACGTGACCGGGCTGCGCTCGGACGCGGCGAAGGGGGAGAGCTACCGTCAGCTCATCGAGCCGGTGGCCAAGGCGATCATCAGGCTGTGCGACACCAACGGCGACGGCAAGCTCGACGGTGAGGAGCTGGCCAAGGCGCACACCGGTCTGGGCATGGGGGACAAGGACCACAAGGCCGCGATGGCGCGCATCGACCTCGACGGCGACGGATACGTCAGCGAGGCCGAACTGGCGAAGGCCATCGAGGAGTTCTTCCTGAGCGAGGACGAGGACGCCGGCGGCAACCACCTCTTCGGCAAGATCTGACGCCCTGTGCCGTAGTGCTGCGCCTGCCGCTCATGCGGCAGGCGCAGCGGTGTCTCACTCCTTCGCCGCTTCCCCGGCGACGAGTGCGCGGGCCAGGCCGCGCTGCCATTTGCCGCTGGTGGTGCGGGGAAGGCGGCCGGGGCGCAGCGGGTGGACGCGTACGGCGGCCAGGCCCAGGTGGTCGGAGAGCATGCGATGGATCTGTCCGGTCACGGTGGCGGGATCGCCGCCCGGGGTGATCTCGACGGCGAGGGTGAGGTGTTCACCGGTCGTGTCCGCGTAGGCGACGCACCGGCCCTGGTGTACGCCGGGCTGTTCGCGGGCCAGGTTTTCGGCGTCTTCGGGAAAGTGGTTCTGCCCGTTCACGATGATCATTTCCTTGCGGCGTCCGGTGACGAAGAGGTCGCCGTCGAGCTGGAGTCCGAGGTCGCCGGTGCGCAGCCAGCTGCCGTCGAAGGCCTCGGCGGTGGCGGCCGGGTCCCCGTAGTAGCCGGTGGTGACCGCGGGCCCGGCGATCTGGATCTCGCCCAGCCGGCCCGGCTCGCACACCGTTCCGGCCGCGTCCACCAGCCGCAGCCGCATGCCCTGGACCGGCCGGCCCACGCTGACCAGGGACTTCGCCCGGGGGTGGTCCGCTGGCACGGCTACGGCGAGCCGGTCGTCGGCCAGATGACGGCGGTCCAGGTGCACGGTACGAGGGGCGGTGCCGGGGGGTGGGAAGGTGATGGCCAAGGTGGCTTCGGCCATCCCATACACGGGGTACATCGTCGAGGGGGCGACGTGTGCCGGTGCCAGGCGGGTGGTGAAGGTGTCGACGGTGTCGGCCCGGACGGGTTCGGCTCCGTTGAAGGCCAGCCGCCACCGTGACAGGTCCAGCTGTGCGGCGAGTTCGGGGGGGGCCGCGGCGGCGAGGCGCTGGTAGGAGAAGTTCGGCCCGGTCAGCAGGGTGGCGCGGGTCTGGGCCAGCAGGCGCAGGACGTTGCCCGGGCGACGGACGAACTCAAGCGGCGAAAGCACGTACACGCTGCCGCCCGCGGCGAGGACCGCCAGGGGGCCGAAGAGGCCCATGTCGTGGAAGTGCGGCACCCAGGTCACCATCACGTCGTCGGCGTTCATCCGCGCGGAGGCGGTGATCGCGCGCAGCCCGGCCAGTACGGTGGCGTGCGTGAGCATCACCCCCTTGGGCGCCGAAGTGCTGCCCGAGGTGAACTGGACCACCGCGAGATCATCGGGCGCGACGGGCGGCAGGGGCCCGGCGGGGGCCGGCCCGCGAGGCGTGTCGGTGTCCAGCACGGTCAGCGCGGGGCGCAGGTGCTTGAGGGCCTGCGCCGTGTCCGCGCAGTCCGGGTGCACGACGAGGTGGCGCATCCGGGCGGTGTCGACCGCGGGGGCCAGCCGCTGGGCCTCGCGCTCGGGCACAGCACCGGTGGTCGGGAACAGGCTGGCCGCGGCCCCGGCGCGCATGATGCCCAGCAGACCCGCAAGGACCTGGGGGCCGGTCGGGGACAGCAGGCCCACGACGTCCGCGGGGCGTACCCCGGCCGCCACCAGGCGGTGTGCGACCTGTGCCGAGGCGGTGTCGAGGCCGGTGGCGTCCAGCCGTTCGCCGGTGCGCGGGTAGACCACCGACGCCTGGGGGGCCAGGGCGCGCAAAGCGTCGCAGAGGGTGGGGTGGTCGAGCGTGTTCATGGTCATCCGCAGATCCGGTCGAGCCGGGCCAGGAGCGGCGCGGCGGGGGTGACAGTGGAGCCGTTGGAGGAGAGGTCGCCGATGTAGGGGCCGGGCGCGGCACTGAGCCGGAACTCACGGACCGTGCGGGAGACGATCAGTTTCGTCTCCAGGGTGCCGAGGTGGATGCCGACGCAGATCCGCCGTCCGGCGCCGAACGGCGTGAGCGCGAAACGGCCGTGCCGCTCGCCGTCGGCGAAGCGCTGGGGGCGAAAGGCATGCGGTTCGGCGAAGAGGTCCGGATCACGCTGGGTGTCTGTGACGGAGTAGAAGGCCTCGGTGCCGGCCGGGATGCGCGTGGCGCCCAGGACGAGATCGGCGGTGGCCCTGCGGGGCAGCCAGGCCAGCGGCGGGTGCAGGCGGGCCGCCTCCTGGAAGGCCGCGTCCAGCCGCGGCGCAGCCGAAGGGTCGCCCGGCTCCGCGCGGATGGCCTCCTGCTCCCCCGGATGGCGGGCCAGCAGCCACAGCAGCCGGGCGCTGAGGTATCCCGTGGTCTCGTACCCCGCGAGGATCAGGATGGCGATGTTCTCCCCGATCACGTCGTCCGGCGGCGGATCGGGCAGTGCGCGCAGCCGCCGCACCGGCCCGTCGGTGTGCTCCAGGCGGCCGACAGCACCGCGCAGCAGTTCGCGCACCCGGCGCCGCGCACGGCCCACCCGGCGGGCCGCGGCGTTCCCGCCGGGCGTGCCGAGATCCCCCGCAGGCGGTGTCCGCAACTGGCCGAACAGGCCGTGGAGTTCCTGGGCCTCGTCCTCGTCCATCCCGGCGAACACGCGCGCGGCGACCTTGAAGGCCAGCAACTGGGTGAAGGCGTGCAGGTCCACCGGCGTGCCCAGGGGCAGCGACAGCAGCGAGCGCTCCAGCAGTTCCGTGATGGTTCCCTGATGGCAGGTCACCGTGTTGCGGCGCAGCAGCGGCACGAGGGCCTGCCGGTAGGCACGGTGAGGTTCACCGTCGAGATTGAGGACACCCCGGCCGAACCTTCCGCCGAAGACCACGTCCCAGCCCTGCGCGTGGGACAGCTCGTCGTCCCCCGCGCCGAAGAACCGCTCCGCCGGCTCGGTTCCGCGCAGGTACACCCGCCGCTCGCTGCGGGGGCACCCTCCCCCGGGACCGGTCCGTTCCTCGCCACCCCCGGCGGGGGCGGTCACCGCCGCGGACGTCACGGGCAGACGTCCTCAGTGACCACGATCTGCTCGACCAGGGCATTGATGGTCGCCGGCGTCATGAAGATCCTCGGGTCCACCTCGTCCTCGATCCCGAACTCCTCCTCCAGCACCACCAGCAGCTCCACCCGGGCCACCGAGTCCAGCCCCAGTTCGGCGCTGAGATGCTCGTCACCGGTGAGCGCGAGCTCGGCGAACTCGGGCTTCAGCTCCCGCACGGCGTCCACGAGAACGGCCCGGACCGCCGTCCTGCTCATCCGTCGATCGCTCAACGCGCGCTCCCCGTCCGTGGATTGTCCCGACCCCACGAATGCTACTCTACGCAACTCTAGGTCAACGCAGTGTAGTTGGGTGGGGTGTCATGGGAAGCCTGCAAGGGCGTACGGCCCTGGTCACGGGCGGCTCGCGTGGAATCGGCCGGGCCATCGTGGAACGGCTCACCACCGACGGCGCCCACGTGGCCTTCGGCTACCACCAGGCCGAACAGGACGCGAAAGAGGCGGCGGCCGCCACCGGCGCGTACCCGGTCCGCGCCGACCTCGCCGACTCGGCCCAGGTGGCCCGGCTCTTCGCCGAGGCGGAACGCGTCACGGGCGGCCTCGACATCCTCGTCGCGAACGCGGCGGTCTGGCTCCCCGACGCACGCATCGAAGAAGCCAGCGAGGAAACCTACGACCGCGTGATGGCCGTCAACACCAAAGGCACCTTCCTCGCTCTCCAGCACGCCGCCACCCGCCTGCGCGACGGTGGCCGCGTCATCACGATGTCCTCCATCGGTGTACGCCGCCCCACCCCCGGCAACGCCGTCTACGCTGCCAGCAAAGCCGCCGTCGAACAGTTCACCGCAGTGGCGGCCCAGGAATTCGGCCCCCGCCGCATCACCGTCAACTGCGTCGCGCCCGGCGCCACCGACACCGCGATGCTGCGGCAGTCCCTGCCCCCGAGGCTCCTCGAACGCGCCGCCCGCAACACCGTCCTCGGCCGCCTGGGCACCGGAGGCGACATCGCCGGCATCGTCGCCTTCCTGGCCGGCCCCGACTCCGGCTGGATCACCGGACAGACCATCTCCGCCACCGGAGGAATGCTCTAGCGTCCCCGCCAGAACCTCTGCCCGACCGCGCAACCTGCCAAGAGGCACGACACGTCGGCGTACGCGCGGATCCGCTCGCGGCCCTCCCTCGCGTACGCCGAGATGCCTACAGCTGCTCGATGACGTAGTCCACGCAGGCCGTCAGGGCTTCGACGTCCGCCGGGTCGATCGCCGGGAACATCGCGATACGCAGCTGGTTGCGGCCCAGCTTGCGGTACGGCTCGGTGTCCACGATGCCGTTGGCGCGCAGCACCTTGGCGACCGCGGCGGCGTCGACGCCCTCCGCGAAGTCGATCGTGCCGATGACCTGCGAGCGCTTGGCCGGGTCCGTCACGAACGGGGTGGCGTGCTTGGAGTCCTCGGCCCAGCCGTACAGGGCCTGGGAGGACGCGCGGGTGCGGCCCGTCGCCCAGTCGAGACCGCCCTGGCCGTTGATCCACTTCAGCTGCTCGTTGAGCAGGAACAGGGTGGACAGGGCGGGGGTGTTGTACGTCTGGTTCTTCAGCGAGTTGTCGATCGCGGTCGGCAGCGAGAAGAACTCCGGCACGTGACGCCCGCTCGCGTGCACGCGCTGGGCGCGATCGAGGGCGGCCGGCGAGAACGCGGCGAGCCACAGGCCGCCGTCCGAGGCGAACGACTTCTGCGGGGCGAAGTAGTAGACGTCCGTCTCGGTGATGTCGACGGGCAGGCCGCCGGCGCCGGAGGTCGCGTCCACCAGGACGAGGGCGCCCTCGTCGGCGCCGGACACGCGCTTGATGGGGGCGGCGACACCGGTGGAGGTCTCGTTGTGCGTGAACGCGTACACGTCCACGCCCGCTTCGGCCTTCGGGTCCGGGTGGGTGCCCGGGTCGCTGCTGATGACGGTCGGCTCGGCCAGCCAGGGGGCGGCCTTGGCGGCCTTGGCGAACTTGGAGGAGAACTCGCCGAAGTTCAGGTGCTGGGACTTGTTCTCGATCAGGCCGTGCGTCGCGACGTCCCAGAACGCGGTGGAGCCGCCGTTGCCCAGGATCACCTCGTAGCCCTCGGGGAGGGAGAAGAGGTCCCGGATGCCCTGGCGCACCTCGCCGACCAGGTTCTTGACCGGGGCCTGGCGGTGGGAGGTGCCGAGGAGGGAGGTGCCGGTGGCGGCCAGGGCGTCCAGCGCCTCCGTACGCACCTTGGAGGGGCCCGCGCCGAAACGGCCGTCGGCGGGCTTCATGTCAGCGGGAATCTGGATCTCAGCCACGTGCGCGAGCGTAGCGGGTCCTGACGGCCCCGGTCCCCCGGGTCCGCCCGATGAGACGGCCCCCACAGCCCCCGGCTGCCCGGTGCCGGGTGCCCTGCTTGGGGGCGCGGGGAACTGCGCGGGTGCCCCAGCACGGTCCGCAGACGAAAGCCGGGGTTACGCCGGGGTTACTGAGGCTCCGTCCCGGACCCCGGAGATGACCCCACCCCGCCCCTTCCCGAAACCCTCCGGGGGCGGTGAGGGAGCTGAGGTCCAAACACCTGCGGCTCTGCCCCAGACCCCGTTCGCGCCTGAAGGGCGCTCGTCCTCAAACTCCCCCAAGGCCTTGAGGGCTGGGGGGACCCCCGTGACGGGCTGAAGATGTGCGTGCCGTCCGGCATCGAGTGGTTCAGGGGCGCGGGGAACTGCGCGGGTGCCCCAGCACGGTCTGTTGACGCCCCGGGATGCCCCACCCCGCCCCCGTACACCCGTCAGGTCAGCCGGACCGGAAGGTCGAAAAGGTCGTTCTGGGTGACGATCGGCTTGTTGCGGAGTGAGGTCGCCGGGACCGCCAGGGTCAGGGAGGGGAAGCGGGCGTACAGGGCCGGCAGCGCGACCCCCGCCTCCAGGCGGGACAGGGCCGCCCCGGGGCAGACGTGCGGGCCGTGGCCGAAGGAGATGTGGCGGTTCGGGGTGCGGGTCACATCGAAGTCGCCCGCCGTCGGCCCGTGCTGCGCCTCGTCCCGCCCGATCGCCCCGAAGGAGACGATCAGCGCCTCGCCCGCCGGCAGCACCCGGTCACCCACCGGCACATCCTCCGTCGCGAAGCGGAACAGGACGTGCGACGTCGGCGTCGACCAGCGCAGGGTCTCCTCGATGACGTTCTCCCACGCCACCTTCCCCGCCAGCACCAGTTCGCGCTGCTCGGGATGCGTCTCCAGAGCCAGCACCGCGTTCACGATGAGGCTGATCGTCGTCTCATGACCCGCCGCGACCATCAGCTGGAGCGTGTTGGTGATCTCCTCCGTGGTGAGGTGGTCACCGTCCTCGGACGCCGCGATCAGCGCGCTCGTCAGGTCGTCGCCCGGCGCCCGCCGTTTGGACTCCACGATCCGCCCGAACAGCTCGCCCAGGTCCGCCATCATCCCCGGCACCTCCTCCGGCGGCGTCTGCGTGGAGAAGAACTTCTCGAACAGGGCCTTCAGCCGCGGGTGGTCGGCCGCGTCCACACCCATCAGCTCGCTGATCACGTTCATGGGGAGGGGGTAGGCGAACTCCGCCTTCAAGTCCACCACTTCGCCCTCGGGGAGGGTCGCGAGGCGGTCCAGCATCGACGTCGTCAGCGCCTCGATGCCCGCCCGCAGCCGCTCCACCCGCCGCACGGTCAGCGCCTGCGCGACCAGGGTGCGCAGCCGGCGGTGCTCATCGCCGTCGACGGTCAGCATCGAGCGGCCCGGGTTGGCGAGCCCGATCAGGGGCCAGTCCAGCGGGATCTCGCCGCGCCCCCAGGCGCCCCAGCTGTTGATGTCCTTCACCAGGCGCGGATCGGTCAGCAGTGCCCGGGCCTCGGCGTGGTGCGTCACCGAGTAGCAGCCCACCCCGCCCGGCAGCACGACCCGTACCAGCGGCCCCGCCGCGCGCAGCGCCGCGCTCTCCGCGTCCAGGTCGCCGACGAACGGGTCGAGGGAGATGGCACCGCTGTGGTCCACGGGGCACTGCGACGGTCTGCTCATCTGGCTGCTCCAAGGGCGGGAGTGGGAGTGAACGTGACGGGAAGCTCGGACAGGCCGCGCAGCCACGGGGACGGGCGGCGCGCCAACTGCCCCTCGGGAACGGCGAGATCGACGTCGGGCAGGCGGTCGAGCAGCACCTCGATCCCGGTGCGCGCGATGACCTCGGCGACCTCCTGCGCGGGGAAGGGGCAGCGGTGCTCCCCGTGCCCGAACGAGAAGAACGCGCTGTTGCCGCCGGTCAGGGCACCCGCGTCGGTGCGTATCTGGGGGTCGCCGTTGGCCGCCGCGAGGCCCAGGAGCAGCAGGTCGCCTGCGCGGATGTGCTGACCGCCGAGCCGGGTGTCGCGGGCGGCCCAGCGGCCCGCCACGTTCTGCGTGGGGGTGTCCTCCCACAGCACCTCGTTCATCGCCTCGCCGACGCTGTGCCGCCCGCCCGCGAGCGAGGCCGCGAACCGGTCGTCGGTGAGCATCAGACGCAGCGAGTTGCCGATCCAGTCGGCGGTGGGCTGGTGGCCTGCGGCCATCATCACCATGAGGTCCTGGCCGACCTCCTCGACGGTGAAGCCGTACGGGTTGGCGAGCATCCGCGACGCCACGTCGTCGCCCGGCTCCACCTGCTTGGCGGTGAGCAGCGCGTACATCGACTCCGCGAGGTGGCGCTGGCCCTCGAGGGCGCCCTCCCGGCCGTTGATCATGTCGTTCATCGCGGTGACCAGGCCGGGACCCTGCTCGTCGGCGAACCCGTACAGGCGCGCCAGGACGCGGACCGGCAGGAGCATGGCGTACTGGCCGACGATGTCGCAGCTGCCCGCGCCGCACAGCGCGTCGATGAGTTCGTCCGCGAACCGCTCGGCGTGGCGGCGCAGTTCGAAGGGGTCGACGGCCTCAAGGGCCTCGGAGACCATCGCCGCCCGCTCGCGGTGGCGCTCGCCGACGGTGTAGAGGATCGACGGCTGCTTGCGGCCGATCATCGGGAGCAGCGGCCAGTCGGCGGGGATGCGGTCCCACTGGTTCCACAGGTCGGAGTCGCGCGAGAAGAGCATCGGGTCGCTGGTGACCTGGTGCAGTTCGCGGTAGCCGAGCACCAGCCACGCCGGTACGTCGCCGTCGAGCACGACGGGCGCCACGGCACCGTGGTCGCGCCGCAGGTCGCGGTAGAGCGCGTTCGGGTCGGTCTGGAAGCGGGGGCCGCTCAGCGGGACGGGGGCGGGGATCGGGCACGTCACGGTATGAGCTCCGGTGCTTGTCGCAGGCGCGCGAGATGTTCCACGAGGGTGATCAGGACGGTCTTGCTCGACTCGCGCGAGCGGGCGTCGCAGCGCAGCAGCGGCACCTCGGGCGGCAGATCGAGCGCTTCGCGCACCTGCGCCTCGGTGTGCGCGGGCCCGCCGAAGTCGTTGCAGGCCACGACGAAGGGCGTGCCGTGGTGCTCCAGGCGGTCGATGGCGTACCAGGAGTCCGCCAGGCGCCGGGTGTCCACGAGGACGACCGCGCCGAGCGTGCCCGCGAACAGCCGGTCCCACAGGAACCAGAACCGCTCCTGTCCGGGCGCGCCGAACAGGTACAGGACGTTGTGCGCGTCCAGGGTGATGCGCCCGAAGTCGAACGCGACGGTGGTGGCCGTCTTGGTGCGCACCGCGTCGAGGTCGTCGACGGCCTCGCCCGCCTTCGTCATGGTCTCCTCGGTGTTCAGCGGACGGATCTCGCTGACCGAGCGCACCATGGTCGTCTTTCCGACGCCGAAACCACCGACGACGACGATTTTCAGGCCGTTGTCCGCGGTCCCCGCGAGGGCGGGCCGTTCGGAGCGTGCGGGCCGTTCAGAGATTTCGGAGGCCAACGAGCACCTGCTCCAGGATGTCGGAATCGGGAAGGCTGTGGCCGGAGCGCGGATGGCGGGCGCTGATCCGGCCGGTGTCGTGCAGGTCGGCGAGCAGGATGCGGACCACCGTGACGGGCAGGCGCAGCTCGGCGGCGATCTCCACGACCGCCGTCGGAAAGCGGCACATCCGCAGGATCGCCGCGTGCTCGGACTGCATGCCGGGCGCCGGGTCCGACTCGGTGACCACCAGCGTGACCAGGTCGAAGGCGGCCGAACCGGAACGGCTGCGTCCGCCGGTGAGCGTGTAGAGCCGGTCCGGCGAGTCGTCCCGGCCCGGCCGGCTCATGCCCGCGGCTCGGCGCTGAGGTATTCGCCGAGCTGTTCCACCAGTTCGGACATGTTGTGCCCGACGAGCCCCGCGTCCGCGTCCTCGGCGGCGACCACCGCGAGATGGGCGCCCTCCCCGGCCTCGACGATGAACAGGATGCCGCCGTAGAACTCCGCCATCGCGGAGCGCACCCCGCCGCTGCCGTCGCCGAACTCCATGGACGCCCCGTGCGACAGGCTCTGGATGCCGGCGGAGATGGCGGCGAGCTGGTCGGCCTGGTCGACGGAGAGCTCGGGGGTGCGGCACAGCTTGAGGCCGTCGCGCGAGAGCACGAGGGCGTGGCGGGCGCCTGGGGTGCGCTGGAGCAGGTTCTCCAGCAGCCAGTTGAGCTTCTCGTCGGTGGTGGTGCCGGTCATTCTGTGGTGCCTTCCGGGGAGGGGGACTTCGCGCGTACGGCCTGGCGGAAGCTGCTGAAGCGGGCGGCGGCCTCGGACGCCGGGGCCGCCGTGGCGCGGGCCGGGGCGCCGGGTGCGCCCGGTGCGCCGGGTCCCTGGGGATGGGCCGCGGCGAGGGCGCGGCCGCGCTTGCGCTTGGGCAGCCCGCTCTCGCCGAACTGCGGGAACTCACCGCTGGTCTCGGAGCCGGAGCCGGAGCCGGAGCCGGAGCCCGAGCTCGAGCCCGAGCGCGAGTCCCAGCCCGGACCGGACCCGGGGGCGGAGGCGGATTCGGCTGCGGCCTCCGCGGCGTCCGGGGCGTTTGCCGGGGGCGCGGCGGTGACGGGCTCGGCGGCCGTCTCGTGCGTGGCCTCCGGCTCGGTGGAGCCGGTCCGCGCCGCGCGCTGTGCCGTCGCCAGGTCGTGCGGTACGTCGAGGACGGGCGCGACCGGCGCCGGCGCCGGCGCGGCGGTGACGTGCGAGATCAACTCGTGCGGCAGCAGCATCAGGGCGCCGGTGCCGCCGCGCGCGGAGGGCCGGAACGACACGGTGAGCCCGTGCTTGCGGGCCAGCCGCCCCACGACCGCGAGCCCGAGCCGGGTGCCCGAGAGCCCCGCCAGGTCCAACGACCGCCCCGACACGGCCTGTTCGGCGCGGCGCTGCTGCACCTCGCTCATGACAAGGCCGCTGTCCTCGACGGTGATGATGACGCCGGCCGGCACTTCCTCCACGTACACATGGACCTCGGCGGTCGGCGGCGAGAAGTTGGCCGCGTTGTCGAGGAGTTCGGCCAGGGCGTGCATGACGCCCTCGGCGGCGTGACCGGCGACGGCCGCGTCACTGGTGGAGTGCAGCCGCACCCGCTGGTAGCCGCCGATGCGCCCCATGGCGCCGCGCAGAATGGACTCCATGACGATGGGCCGCGACCAGCGCCGGCCCGAACGCGCCCCGGTCAGCACGGCGATGGAGTCCGCGAGCCGGCCCGCCTGCGCGGTGCGGTGGTCCAGGTGGAGCAGGTCGCCGAGCACATCCTCGTCGGCGTGCCGGTGCTCCATCTCGCGCAGGTCGGCGAGCATGCCGGTGGCCAGCGCCTGCATGCGGCCCGCCGCGTTGGCGGTCGCGGCGAGGGCGGCGGCCCGGGCCGACTCGGCGCGGCGCAGCTCGGCGGCGTGGGCGGCGACCAGAGCCTTGCGCTCGGCGGCCCTGGCCGCGTCGAGGCGTACCGCGTCGGCGCTGCGCCGGGCGGCGTTGGCCTCCTGGGCGCCGATCTGGGCGTTGAGCGCGGCGAGCCGGTCGCGCAGGACGCGGTTGCGCAGCGTGGTGTACGTCATGGCGTACGCGCCGGCGCTCAGCAGGACGGCCGCGGTGGCGAGGCTCCAGCCGACCAGGGCGCGGGAGGCGGGCTCGGCCGAGACCACCGCCGCCACGCAGAACGCGCCGGTGACCACCGCGGTGATGAGCAGGGCCAGCGCGGAGGGGCGGGTGGGAGAGGGCGACGCCGTCATTGATCAATGCCTTACAGCGCTTATGGCGGGCGAAGGGGGCGGGGTCGAGGGGCGGGCGAGGGGTGGGCGAGGGGGAAGGACGCATTCCCGTTCACGGGGAACGAGGGGCAACTATAGGAGAGTTGGTGATCGAATTGGATAGTTCTTGGTGAACATTCCCGCTCATTGGGAGCGTTGAACAGTCGCATTCAGGTCAACAAGGCTTTTTCAGGACACGTTGGAGACAGTATCGCGACACCGTCCCCTTCCCTCACGGCAGGGGCATCCTGGGTCCATGGCTAAGGGTGCGCAGGGCCGAGGAAGCGATCGTGAGCTGTCCCGCGAGCTGGGGCGTGAGCTGTCCCGTGCGGTGCGCGGCCGGGTGGACCTCGGGGTCACCGCCCGCGCCCTGACCACCATGGACGCCTCCAACTACCGCCGGGTGCCGCTGGGTGTGGTGGCCCCGCGCGACGCCGACGACGTGGCGGCGGTCCTCGCGGTGTGCCGGGCCCACGGGGTGCCGGTGGTGCCGCGCGGTGGCGGGACCTCGATCGCGGGCCAGGCCACCGGCGCCGGGATCGTCCTCGACCTCACCCGCTTCATGCGGTCGCTGATCGCGGTGGACGCGCGGGCCCGAACCGCCGTGGTGCAGCCGGGACTTGTGCTGGACGTACTGAGGGAGGCGGTGGCGCCCCACGGGCTCACCTTCGGGCCCGACCCCTCCACCCACAGCCGCTGCACGCTCGGCGGGATGATCGGCAACAACGCGTGCGGGGCGCACTCGGTGGCATGGGGGACGACAGCTGACAACATCTGTGATCTGAAAGTGGTCAGCGCACAAGGCAAACTTCACCATCTGTCACGCGGCTGGCAGAACTCGACAGCGCCCGAAGGCCTGCGCGCCTTCGTCGACCGCCACCTCGCGACGCTGCGCACCGGATACCCGCAGGACCTGCCGCGCCGCATCTCCGGCTACGCGATGGACGCCCTGCTCCCCGAGCGCGGCGCCGATCTGGCACGGGCGTTCTGCGGCGGCGAGGGGACCCTCGGCGTGGTCACCGAAGCCACCGTACGCCTGGTGGAGACGCCGCGCGCCCGGGCGCTCGCGGTCCTGGGCTACCCCGACGAGGGCGCGGCGGCCGAGGCCGCGCCCGGCCTCCTGGCGTACCGGCCGCTGACCGTCGAGGGCATGGCCGCCGATCTCGTACGGGTACGGGGCGGGGCCGGGCTGCCGCGCGGCGGGGCCTGGCTCTTTGTCGAGACCGGCGGGGCGACGGAGGCCGAAGCACGCGCCAGGGCGGCCGAGTTGGCGCGCGCGGGCGCCGCCCAGGACACCGCCGTGGTCGGCGACGTCGCCGGGATGCGCGCGCTGTGGCGGATCCGCGAGGACGCGGCGGGCACCGCGACCCGGATGCCCGACGGCACCGAGGCCTGGCCCGGCTGGGAGGACTGCGCGGTGCCGCCCGCCCGGCTCGGCGCGTATCTGCGGGAGTTCCGCGCCCTGCTGGCCTCCCATGGGCTGCGCGGCATCCCCTATGGGCACTTCGGTGAGGGCTGCGTCCACGTGCGCGTCGACTTCGACCTGGTGAGCGCGCCCGGCGTCGCGCGTTTCCGCGCGTTCTCCGAGGACCTGGCCGCTCTGGTGGTGGCGCACGGCGGTTCACTCAGCGGCGAACACGGCGACGGCCAGGCCCGCGCGGAACTGCTCCCGAAGATGTACGGGCCCCAACTGGTGGAGCTGTTCGGCCGGTTCAAGGACGTGTGGGACCCGGACGGCCTGCTCAACCCCGGCATCCTGGCCCGGCCTGCGCGGCTCGACGAGAACCTGCGCTTCGAGGCGCTGCCGAAGCGTGCGGTGGACGTGGCGTTCGGCTACCCGCACGACGGCGGCGACTTCAAGGCGGCGGTGAGCCGGTGCGTGGGGGTCGCCAAATGCCGTACCGCGAGCGGTGGTTCGGCCGATGTCATGTGCCCGTCCTTCCGGGCCACGGGGGAGGAGGAGCACTCCACGCGCGGCCGGGCCAGGCTGCTGCACGAGATGCTGGCGGGCGAGGTGGTCACGGACGGGTGGCGCTCGCGCGAGGTACGCGACGCGCTCGATCTGTGCCTGTCCTGCAAGGGCTGCCGCAGCGACTGCCCGGTCGGGGTGGACATGGCCACGTACAAGGCGGAGTTCCTGCACCACCACTACCGGGGGCGCCCGCGCCCGGCCGCCCACTACGCCCTCGGCCGGCTCCCCGAGTGGCTGCGGCTGGCCGCGCCGCTTGCGGGCCCGCTGAACGCGGCCGCACGCGTCCGCCCGCTGGCGGCGCTGGCGAAACGGCTCGCGGGGATCGCGCCGGAGCGTACGATCCCGCCGCTCGCGCCGCGCACGTTCCTGGCCGGTCTCAAGAACCGGCCGGAGCCCGACGCGGCGGCGGTACTCCTGTGGCCGGACACCTTCACCAACCACCTGTCCCCGGAGGTCGGCCGGGCCGCGCTGCGGGTGCTCGCGGACGCGGGCGTGAGCGCGGCGCTCCCCTCCGGGCGGGTCTGCTGCGGGCTCACCCATGTCACCACCGGCCAGCTCGACCGCGCCAAGGCGGTGCTGCGCCGCACCCTGGACGTCATGGAGCCGCACCTGCCCGACGCAGGCGGCCCCGGTGTTCCCGGCCGTCCCGGTGTTCCCGGTGGCCCCGGTCTTCCCGTCCTCGTACTCGAACCGAGCTGCGCGGCCGCCCTGCGCACGGACCTGCCGGAGCTGCTGCCCGGCGACCCGAGGGCCGCTCGCCTCGCGGCGTCGGTACGCACCTTCGCCGAGGTCCTTGAGGAGTGCGCGCCGCACTGGACGCCGCCGCGCCTGGACCGCCCGGTGGCCGGGCAGACCCACTGCCACCAGCACGCGGTCCTCGGTGACGCCGCCGAACGCCGCCTGCGCGAGCGTGCGGGTCTGACGGGTGAGCTCAGCGGCGGGTGCTGCGGTCTGGCCGGGAACTTCGGCTTCGAGCGCGGCCACTGGGAGGTGTCGCTGGCCTGCGCGGAGGACCAGCTGCTCCCCTCGGTACGGGCCGCGGCGCCCGGTACGGAGCTGCTTGCCGACGGTTACTCCTGCCGTACGCAACTGGCGCAGCTGGCGGGCCGGGAGGCCAGGCACCTGGCGGAGGTGTTGGCGGAGGGGCTGGGACGGTCATGACGTCCGCAGGGGTGAGGGGCAGCGGGCGCGGACGCCGCTTACATTGGATGGACTGAGGTATTCCGGTTGGGGCGGGAAAGTGCTTGCGCGCGGCGAGCGCGGTGCAGAATACTGACCCTGGAAGTCCAATGAATTGATCTGACGGAGGTGGACGCCGGTGAATCCGGTCCAGGGCACGGGTGCGGCCGAACCGGTCGCGGCGGCCGCCGTCGCCGTACCGGAGGCGGCCGGCGCGCTGAAGGGGCCGGGGCGCGGTGGGCGCCGGGCGGCGTTCGCGCCGGTCGCGCTCGTGGTGGCGGGCGGCATGTCGGTGCAGTTCGGCGCGGCTCTCGCGGTGACGCTGATGCCGCGGGCCGGCGCGGCCGGAGTGGTGACGCTGCGGCTCGTCGCGGCGGCAATCGTCCTGCTGTTGATCTGCCGGCCCGGGCTGCGGGGGCACTCGCGGGCCGACTGGGGCACGGTCGTCGCGTTCGGCGTGGCGATGGCCGGCATGAACGGGCTCTTCTACCAGGCGGTCGACCGCGTTCCGCTCGGTGTCGCCGTCACGCTTGAGGTCCTCGGCCCCCTGACGCTGTCCGTGTTCGCCTCGAAGCGGCTGGTCAACGTGGTGTGGGCCGGGCTCGCCCTGGCCGGTGTCATCCTCCTGGGCGGCGGCGGCTTCGGCGGCCTCGACCTGGTGGGCGCGGCCTACGCCCTGGGGGCGGGGGTGTGCTGGGCGGTGTACATCCTGTTCAGCGCGCGTACGGGGCGCCGGTTCCCGCAGGCGGACGGGCTGGCGCTGGCGATGGCGGTGGGCGCGGTCGTCTTCCTGCCGATCGGCGTCGCGCAGGCCGGTACGGCGCTGCTCGTGCCCTCGACGGTGGCGCTGGGCGCGGCCGTCGCCGTCCTGTCGTCGGTCCTGCCCTACACCCTGGAACTCCTGGCCCTGCGGCGCCTGCCCGCCTCCACCTTCGCGATCCTGATGAGCCTGGAGCCGGCGATCGCGGCGGCAGCGGGCTTCCTCATCCTGGACCAGTCCCTGTCCTGGCCCCAGGCGCTCGCGATCGGGCTCGTGATCGGGGCGAGCGTGGGGGCGGTGCGGACGCAGATCCGGGTTGGCAGGGGGTAGGTGCTGCGCGGGCGCGGCCGGGCGAGGTGGCTCCCTGACCCTGGGGGTTGCGCTTGGCCCGGGTTGGAGGGTGCGAGTGCCTGGCCCTTGACCCTGGGGGTTGCGCTTGGCCCGGGTTGGAGAGTGCGGGTGCCTGGTTGCTCGCGGCCCGGGTTGGAGAGTGCGGGTCCCTGGGGCTTCGCCCCAGACCCCGGGGTTTTCCCGCCCGCCCGCCCGTGCGGCGGGGTTGGAGAGTGCGAGTCCCCGGGGCTTCGCCCCGGACCCCGGGGGGTTGCCTCTGGCCCGGGTTGGGGGGTTCCGTCCCCGAGCCCCTGACCCTGGGGGTTGCTCGCGGCCCGGGTCGGAGGGCGTGGGTCCCTGGGGCTGCCCCAGACCCCGGGGTTTTCCCGCCCGCCCGTGCGGCGGGGTCGGAGGGCGCGGGTTCCTGGGGCTGCGCCCCGGACCCCGGTTGGCGGGTTCCGCCCCGGGGCCGCGTTCCGCCCGCCCCGGGCCGCGCGGGCTCCCCCCGCCGGGCCACGCGGGCACCCGCCGGGACGGGCGCCGGGATGCGGGCGCGGTCCGGGGTCGCGAAAAGGGGCCGGGGCTTCTGCCCCGGCCCCTGATTACCCGGCCCCTGATTACCCGGCCCCTGATTACCCGGCCCCCACTTGTGCGGGGCTCAGTTCCCCTGGCCCGCGCTGCCGATCGGGCCGACCTTCACCTGGGACGTGGTGTCGTCCGTCACGGGCAGGGTCGCCTCGCCCGGCCAGGGGAGCGAGACGGTCTTCGTGTCGCCGGGCGGGGTCACCAGGAGGCCCGTGACGCGGACGCCCGAGCCGCCCGTGTCGTTGTGCGGGTAGGTGACCCCGAAGTACACAGACTTGCCGTTCTTGAGGGTGTAGGGGCCGGCCGGATCGCCCGTGCGCTTGGCCGGCAGGGTGCCCTCGGCGAGCTTCAGGTCGACGCCCGCGAAACCGGCCACCGAGCAGTCGTGGCCGCTGACGTTCTTGAACTCCACCGCCACCGTGCGGTCCTTGTCACCGCCGACCGTGGCGTCCGTCGCCGAGATCTTCAGGTCCGCCGCGGTGCACTTGCCACCCTTGGCGCCGCTCCCCGAGCCCCCCGAGCCCCCCGTGCCGCTCGACCCCGTGCCCGCGGTCGTGCCCTTGCCGCCCGTGCCCTTGCCGCCGCTCTGGGCGCCGCCCGTACTCGTACCCGTACCCGCGTTCGCGCCCGCCGAGCCCGAACCGCCTCCCGTCGACGCGCTGGAGGCGGACGACGGGTCGCTCTGTGCCGTGGAACCGTCGTCGTTCTGGCAGGCCGTGAGCGAGAGGCCCGCGGCGACGGCCAGGGCGGCGAAGGTGAGCTTGCGAACGCGCATCGGTTCTTCCCTCAGGATCGGTTGGCGGTGCGGGCCGCTCGGTACGGTCCGGCACGAGCGGGCGTCGGTATGACCATCAGGACCTCATGGCCCGGTGAACCGTTCCTCCCCGGCGCGCCCCAGGACATTCCTGTTACACGCACAGGCGGCGCACAGCGAGCCGCGCCCCCGGCCGCACTCCCGTCCAGCCGTGCCCGGGCCCGCCGGGGCGCCGGTTGCCGTGTCCCTGACGGCCGGCCGGGCGCCCACCGTCCGCCGGTACAGACCCGTGACGCCGGGGGCCTTGACCGAACCAAGTCCCGCAGCCCCGCAGTCCCGCAGCCCCGCAACGGCCAGAAAATACATGCAAGCACGCTTGCTTGTTTTCCGCGCCGCTGCCATGCTCCGTGGCACACCCGCTGTCCCGGAGGGGAGCGCACCGTGTCCGAACCGGCCGGTCCGACCGACGCCGTACTCGACGTGCTGGACGACCTGCGCGCGGAAGGGGGTGAACTGGACGTCGCCATCGGCGAGTTGAGCCCCGCGCAGTGGGCCACGCCGACCGCCGCGCCGGGGTGGACCATCGCCCATCAGGTCGCCCACCTCGCGTGGACCGACACCGCCGCCCTGCTCGCCGTCACCGACCCCGAGGCCTTCGCCGCCGAGGCCGAGAAGGCGGCGGCGGCCCCGGACCGCTTCGTGGACGACGGGGCAGAGGCGGGCGCGCTGCTGCCGCCCGCCGAACTGCTCTCGTGGTGGCGCGACAGCCGCGTACGGCTCCAGGAGGAGTTGCGGGCCGCGCCGGCCGGGGCGCGTTTTCCCTGGTACGGGCCGCCCATGTCCACCGCGTCGATGGCGACGGGCCGGCTGATGGAGACCTGGGCGCACGGGCAGGACGTGTTCGACGCCCTGGGCCGCACCCGCAGGCCCACCGCCCGGCTGCGCCACGTCGCCCGCATCGGCGTCCGCGCCCGCGGCTACGCCTTCGCCGTACACGGACTCGCGGCGCCGGACGAGGAGTTCCGGGTCGAGCTGACCGCGCCCGACGGCGACGCGGTGTGGACGTACGGTCCCGAGGGCGCCCAACAGCGCGTCACCGGGCCCGCGTTGGACTTCTGCCTCCTGGTCACCCAGCGGCTGCACCGCGGCGACACCGCGGTACGGGCCGAGGGCGCCGACGCCGACCGCTGGCTCGACATCGCTCAGGCCTTCGCCGGCCCGGCGGGACCCGGCCGCCCGCCCCGCGCGGCCGAGGACGCCTCATGAGCCGGGGCGGTCCGACGGACCGGGCGGACCGGGAGGACCGGGCGGACCGGGCGGACCGGAGCGTGCTGCGCGTCGGGAACGCCTCCGGGTTCTACGGCGACCGCTTCGACGCGATGCGCGAGATGCTGACCGGCGGCCCCCTCGACGTCCTCACCGGCGACTACCTCGCCGAACTCACCCTGCTCATCCTCGGCCGCGACCGGCTGCGCGACCCGGGGCTCGGGTACGCCAAGACGTTCCTGCGCCAGTTGGAGGAGTGCCTGGGGCTCGCGCGTGAGCGCGGGGTGCGGATCGTGACCAACGCCGGAGGGCTCAACCCGGCCGGACTGGCCGGCGCCATACGGCAGTTGAGCGACCGGGTCGGCGTTCCGGCGCGGGTCGCGCACGTCGAAGGGGACGCGCTCGCGCTGCCCGAGGGCGCCCTCACCGCCAACGCCTACCTCGGCGGCGGCGGCATCACGGCCTGCCTGCGGGCCGGCGCGGACATCGTGGTCACCGGACGCGTCACGGATGCGGCGCTCGTCACCGGCCCGGCGGCGTGGTGGTTCGACTGGGGGCCCGAGGAGTACGACGCGCTCGCGGGCGCGGTCGTGGCCGGGCACGTCCTGGAGTGCGGCACCCAGGCCACCGGCGGGAACTACGCCTTCTTCACCGACTTCGCCCCCGGCGACCTGCTGCGCCCGGGCTTCCCCCTCGCCGAGATCCACGCCGACGGCACGAGCGTCATCACCAAGCACCCCGGTACCGGCGGGGTCGTCGACACGGGCACGGTCACCGCGCAGCTCCTGTACGAGACCTCCGGCGCGCGGTACGCGGGGCCCGACGTCACCGCGAGGCTCGACACCGTACGGCTCGACCAGGACGGGCCGGACCGGGTGCGGATCAGCGGGGTGCGGGGCGAGGCGCCGCCGCCCACCCTGAAGGCCGGGATCACCCGGATCGGCGGGTGGCGCAACGAGGTCGTGTTCGTGCTGACGGGGCTCGACGTGCGGGAGAAGGCCGCGATGGTGCGGGAGCAGGTCGAGGCGGCGCTCGGGCGGGCCAAGTCCCGGCCGGAGTCGGTGCGTTGGGAGCTGGCCCGGACCGACCGGGCGGACGCGGACACGCAGGAATGCGCCAGTGCCCTGCTGCGTCTCGTCGTGCGGGACGCCGATCCCGAGGCTGTGGGGCGGGTGGTGAGCGGCGCGGCGGTCGAGCTGGCGCTCGGCAGCTACCCCGGCTTCCATGTCACGGCGCCGCCGTCGAAGGGGGCGCCGTACGGGGTGTTCTCGGCGCGGTACGTGGACGCGGGGGGCGTGCGTCAGGTGGCCGTGCTCCCGGACGGCGTACGGGAGTCGATACCGCCCGCGCCGCGCACATCGCCTCTGCGGCCCGTTCCGGAGCCGGTGCTGTCCGCGTTCGACGCGGCGGCGCCTGGTGCGGGTGGGGTGGTTCGGCGGGTGCCCTTGGGGGCGGTGGCGGGGGCGCGGAGTGGGGACAAGGGTGGGGACGTGAACGTGGGGGTGTGGGCGCGGTCGGAGCGGGTGTGGGGGTGGCTGGCCGGGACGCTGACGGTTGGGCTGTTCCGTGAACTCCTGCCGGAGTGCGGGGAGTTGCGGGTCACGCGGCATGTGCTGCCGAACCTGCGGGCGTTGAATTTCGTGGTGGAGGGGTTGCTGGGGGAGGGGGTTGCGGCGCAGGGGCGGTTCGATCCTCAAGGGAAGGGGGTGGCCGAGTGGTTGCGGAGTCGGGTGGTGGGTGTGCCGGTGGGGTTGCTGGGGTGAGTTTTCGCCCCACCCCGCCCCTTCCCGAAACCCCACGCGATTCACCCATCCCTCCCAAGGAGCGCGTCCCATGTCCACTCTTCCCTCCGCTCTCGACCCCACCGCCCCCGCGTTCCGCCGGGCCGCAGAGGCCATGCGGGGAAAGCTCGACGAGCTGGCGGCCGAGCATGCCCGTGCCATCGCCGGCGGGGGTGAGAAGTACACCGAGCGCCACCGGCGGCGCGGCAAGCTCCTGCCCAGGGAGCGCGTCGAGCTGCTGATCGACGAGGACACCCCGTTCCTGGAACTGTCGCCGCTCGCCGCCTGGGGGAGCGACTACCCCGTCGGCGCCTCGATGGTGACCGGCATCGGCACCGTCGAGGGCGTGGAGTGCCTGATCACCGCCAACGACCCCACCGTCCGCGGCGGCGCGTCCAACCCCTGGACGCTGAAGAAGGCCCTGCGCGCGAACGAGATCGCGTACACCAACCGCCTCCCCTGCGTCAGCCTCGTGGAGTCCGGCGGCGCCGACCTGCCCTCGCAGAAGGAGATCTTCATCCCGGGCGGCGCGATCTTCCGGGACATCACGCGGCTCTCCGCCGCCGGCATCCCCACCGTCGCTGTCGTCTTCGGCAACTCCACGGCCGGCGGCGCGTACATCCCCGGCATGTCCGACCACACCGTGATGATCAAGGAACGGTCCAAGGTGTTCCTCGGGGGGCCGCCGCTCGTCAAGATGGCCACCGGCGAGGAGAGCGACGACGAGTCGCTGGGCGGCGCCGAGATGCACGCCCGTACCTCCGGGCTCGCCGACCACTTCGCCGTGGACGAGCAGGACGCGATCCGCCAGGCCCGCCGCATCGTCGCCCGCCTCAACCACCGCAAGGCGCACCCCGATCCGGCGGGGATCGCCGAGGCGCCGAAGTACGACGAGGAGGAACTGCTCGGCATCGTTCCCGAGGACCTGAAGACCCCGTTCGACCCGCGCGAGGTCATCGCCCGGATCGTGGACGCCTCCGACTTCGACGAGTTCAAGCCGCTGTACGGGACGAGCCTGGTCACCGGCTGGGCCGCGCTGCACGGCTATCCCGTCGGCATCCTCGCCAACGCCCAGGGCGTGCTCTTCTCGGCCGAGTCGCAGAAGGCGGCCCAGTTCATCCAGCTCGCCAATCAGCGGGACATTCCGCTGCTCTTCCTGCACAACACCACCGGCTACATGGTCGGCAAGGAGTACGAGCAGGGCGGCATCATCAAGCACGGCGCGATGATGATCAACGCGGTGTCCAACTCCCGGGTGCCGCATCTGTCCGTCCTCATCGGCGCCTCCTACGGGGCCGGGCACTACGGGATGTGCGGGCGCGCCTACGACCCCCGGTTCCTGTTCGCCTGGCCCAGTGCCAAGTCCGCCGTGATGGGGCCCCAGCAGCTCGCCGGCGTCCTCTCCCTCGTGGCGCGCGCCTCCGCGGGGGCCAAGGGGCAGCCGTACGACGACGACGCGGACGCCGCGCTGCGCGCGATGGTGGAGCAGCAGATCGAGACCGAGTCGCTGCCGATGTTCCTGTCCGGCAGGCTCTACGACGACGGCGTCATCGACCCCCGTGACACCCGGACCGTGCTCGGCCTGTGCCTGTCCGCGATCCACACCGCCCCCGTCGAAGGCGCCCGTGGCGGCTTCGGCATCTTCCGGATGTGAGGGCCATGACCGAACCGAAGGCCATGATCAAGTCCGTACTCGTCGCCAACCGGGGCGAGATAGCCTGCCGGGTCTTTCGCACCTGCCGTGAGCTGGGCATCGCCACGGTCGCGGTCTTCTCCGACGCCGACGCGGGTGCCCTGCACGTGCGGGAGGCCGACGTCGCCGTACGGCTGCCCGGGTCCACGCCGGGCGAGACGTATCTGCGGGCCGGCCGCGTCGTCGCGGCGGCGCTGGCGGCGGGCGCCGACGCCGTGCACCCGGGGTACGGGTTCCTGTCCGAGAACGCGGATTTCGCCCGGGCGGTCGCCACCGCCGGGCTCACCTGGATCGGGCCGCCCCCCGAGGCGATCGAGGCGATGGCCTCCAAGACCCGCGCCAAGGAACTCATGGGCCTCGCGCCCCTGGAGCTCGCCGACGTCACGCGGAGCGATCTGCCGATCCTCGTCAAGGCGTCGGCGGGCGGCGGCGGGCGCGGCATGCGTGTGGTGCGCCAACTGGACGTGCTGGAGGGCGAGTTGGCGGCCGCCCGCGCCGAGGCGTTCGGGGCGTTCGGGGACGGGGACGTGTTCGTCGAGCCCTACATCGAGGGCGGGCGCCACGTCGAGGTGCAGATACTCGCCGACGCCCACGGCACGGTCTGGGTGCTCGGCACGCGCGACTGTTCCCTCCAGCGCCGCCACCAGAAGGTCATCGAGGAGGCCCCCGCGCCCGCGCTCGACCCCGAGACGGAGGCCGAGCTGTACGCCCTCGCCGTGCGGGCCGCGAAGGCCACCGACTACCGGGGCGCGGGCACCGTGGAGTTCCTGGTCGCCGGCGGCACCGTCCACTTCCTGGAGATGAACACCCGCCTCCAGGTCGAACACCCCGTCACCGAGGCCGTGTTCGGCATCGACCTTGTCGCCCTCCAGCTGCGGATCGCCGAGGGCGACGCCCTCGCGCCGGCCCCGCCCGCGCCGCGCGGCCACGCCATCGAGGCCCGCCTGTACGCCGAGGACCCGGCCGACGGCTGGGCGCCCGGCACCGGCACCGTGCACCGTCTGGCCGTCGACGGGGTGCGCCTGGACCGGGGGTACGCAGACGGCGACACCGTGGGCGTTCACTACGACTCCCTGCTTGCCAAGGCCGTCGCCCACGCGCCGACCCGCGCCGAAGCCGCCCGCAGGCTCGCCCACGCCCTGGAACGTGCCCGCGTCCACGGCCCTGCCACCAACCGCGACCTGCTCGTACGCTCCCTGCGCCACCCCGACTTCACCGAGGGCCCGGCCCAGGGGCGCCTGGACACCGCCTTCTACGATCGCAACCTCGCCGAGCTCACCGCGCCCCTGCCGGGCGCCCACCACGCCGCGCTCGCCGCCGCCCTCGCGGACGCCAGCGCGCGGGCCGGACGCCTGGGCGGCGGCTGGCGCAACGTGCCCTCGCAGCCCCAGATCAAGCGGTACGGCGACCACGAGGTCCGCTACCGGCTCACCCGCCGCGGCCTCGAAGCCGAGGGCCACCCCGGCGTGCGCCTCGTGGCCGCCGCGCCCGACCGCGTACGGCTCGAAATCGAGGGCGTGGTACGGGAGTTCGCGGTGCGCCGTCATGGCGACACCGTGTACGTCGACTCCGCGCCCGGGTGTCACGTCCTCGCCGTCCGCCCCCGTTTCACCGACCCCGGCGATCTGGTCGCGCCCGGTTCGCTGCTGGCTCCCATGCCGGGGGTCGTCGTGCGGGTGGCGGACGGGGTCGAGGAGGGCTGCCGCGTCGTCGCGGGGCAGCCGCTGCTGTGGCTCGAGGCCATGAAGATGGAGCACCGCGTCACCGCTCCGGCCTCCGGCACGCTCACCGCGCTCCACGCCGTCCCCGGCCGCCAGGTCGAGGTCGGTGCCCTGCTCGCCGTCGTCACATCGGAGGCCGAAGAAGCATGAGCGGTGTCATCGAAAGCCAGGAGAACCAGGACCTGCGGGCCGCCGTCGCCGCGCTCGGCGCGCGTCACGGACGCGCCTTCGACCGTCCGGCGCTGTGGGCGGAGGCCGCCAAGCTCGGCTACCTCGGCGTCAACCTGCCCGCCGAACACGGCGGCGGAGGCCGCGGCATGGCCGAACTGTCCATCGTCCTCGAGGAGTTGGGCGCGGCGGGCTGTCCGCTCCTGATGATGGTGGTCTCGCCCGCCATCTGCGGCACGGTCATCGCCCGCTTCGGCACCGAGGAGCAGAAACGCACCTGGCTGCCGGGGCTCGCCGACGGCACCCTCACGATGGCGTTCGGCATCACGGAGCCCGACGCGGGCTCCAACTCGCACCGCATCACCACCACCGCGCGGCGCGACGGCGACGACTGGATCCTGAACGGCCGCAAGGTCTTCGTCTCCGGCGTGGACATCGCGGACGCCACCCTCATCGTCGGCCGCACCGAGGACGCCCGTACGGGCCGCCTCAAGCCCTGCCTGTTCATCGTTCCGCGTGACACCCCGGGCTTTGGGCGCTCGCTGATCGACATGGAACTCCACGCGGCCGAGAAGCAGTTCGAGCTGGTCCTCGACGAGGTCCGGCTGCCCGCCGCGTCCCTGGTCGGGGACGAGGACGCGGGTCTGCTCCAGCTCTTCGCCGGGCTCAACCCCGAGCGGATCATGACGGCGGCGTTCGCGATCGGCATGGGCCGCTACGCGCTCGCCAGAGCCGTCGAGTACGCCACCACCCGTCAGGTGTGGAAGCAGCCCATCGGCGGTCACCAGGCCATCGCCCACCCCCTCGCCCAGGCCCACATCGAGCTCGAACTGGCCCGTCTGATGATGCAGAAGGCGGCCGCGCTGTACGACGCCGGCGACGACGCCGGGGCGGGCGAGGCCGCCAACATGGCCAAGTACGCGGCGGCCGAGGCGTGCGTGAAAGCGGTCGACCAGGCCGTCCACACCCTGGGCGGCAACGGCCTGACCCGCGAGTACGGTCTGGCCGCGCTCATCACGGCCGCCCGGGTGGCCAGGATCGCGCCGGTCAGCCGCGAGATGATCCTCAACTACGTCTCGCACCAGACCCTGGGGCTTCCGAAGTCGTACTAGGCCGGGGCCCGAGCCGTCGCCCCGTGCGCGCCGGCCGTGCGCGGGGCTCCCGCGCCCGCGCCCTCGCGCCCTCGACAAGTCCTGTCCGTCGTACTAGGAGACCCCTGCATGGACTCCCCTGACGTTCCCGCGCCCCGAGCGCCCCGTGTCCACCGCAGTGAGTACACCGACGTGCCCGTCCTCGACCTGCCCATCCACGAGGCGGTCCTCGCCCGCTCCACCGCCACCCACCCCGACGCCGTCGCGCTCATCGACGGCACCGATCCGACCGGCACCGCGACGATCACCTACGGCCAACTCGACGCCCGGCACCGGAGGTTGGCGTCCGCGCTCGCCGCCGCCGGGGTGCGCAAGGGCGATGTGCTCGCCCTGCACAGCCCCAACTCGATCCTGTACCCCGTGGTGCTCTACGGCGCGAGCCGCGCCGGGGCCGCCGTCACCACGGCCCACCCGCTGTGCACGGCCGAGGAGTTCGCCCGGCAGCTCACCGACTCCCGCGCGCGCTGGGTCGTCACCGTCGCCCCGCTCCTCGCGACCGCCCGGCGGGCCGCCGAGCTCGCGGGCGGCATCCGGGAGATCTTCGTCTGCGACCGGGCGCCGGGGCACCGCTCGGTCGTCCACGACCTGCTATCCACGGACACCCACACGGATGCGGGCACCCGCACGGATGCGGACACCCCCACGGATGCGGACACCCCCACGGACGTGGACACCCCCACGGACACCGGCACCCCCACGGACACCGGCACCCCCACGGACACCGGCACCCCCACAGGCGCGGGCGCCACCGCCGGCCCCCGCGTCCCGATAGCCCCCCGCGTCCCGATCGACCCCGCCGAGGACATCGCCGTCCTGCCCTACTCCTCCGGCACGACCGGCGTCCCCAAGGGCGTCATGCTCACCCACCGCGGCATCGCCACCAATCTGGCGCAGCTCCACCCGCTGGTCCCGATGGCACCCGGCGACCGCATCCTCGCGGTACTCCCGTTTTTTCACATTTACGGGATGACCGCCCTCATGAACGCCCCGCTGCGGGCCGGCGCCACCGTCGTGGTGCTGCCCCGCTTCGATCTCGACCTGTTCCTGCGGGCCATCGAGAAGCACCGCGTCACCGGCCTGTACGTCGCCCCGCCCATCGTGCTCGCCCTGGCCAAGCACCCCGCCGTCGCGCGCTACGACCTGTCCTCGGTCGAGTACGTCCTGAGCGCGGCCGCTCCGCTCGACCCCGTCCTGGCGCAGGCCTGTTCGGACCGGCTCGGGCTGCCGCCGGTGCGCCAGGCGTACGGCATGACCGAGCTGTCACCGGCCACCCACGTCGTGCCCCTGTCCGCCCCGCACCCTCCGCCCGGCGCGGTCGGCAAACTGCTTCCCTCCACCGAGCTGCGGATCCTGCGCCTGGACGACCCGGCCCGCGACGCGGAGCCCGGCGAGGCGGGCGAGATCGCGATCCGGGGGCCGCAGGTCATGAAGGGCTATCTGGGCCGGCCCGATGCGACCGCCGAGCTCATCGACGCGGACGGCTGGGTGCACACCGGCGACGTCGGGCGCGTCGACGAGGACGGCTGGCTGTACGTCGTCGACCGGGTCAAGGAGCTCATCAAGTACAAGGGCTTCCAGGTCGCCCCGGCCGAACTGGAAGCGCTGCTGCTCACGCACCCGGCCATCGAGGACGCCGCGGTCATCGGGGTCACCGACACGGACGGCAACGAGGTACCGAAGGCGTTCGTGGTGCGCGCGCCCGGGGCGGGGGAGCTCGACGCGGACGAGGTGATGGCGTACGTCGCCGAGCGCGTCGCCCCGTACAAGAAGGTCCGCCGGGTGGGGTTCGTCGAGCAGGTGCCACGGGCCGCGTCGGGCAAGATCCTCAGACGCGAACTGCGCGTACGCGACCAGAAGGAGAGCCAGGCGTGACACTCGTCAAGGACACCCACGAGCGGGGCGTCACCACGCTCGTCCTCGACTCGCCCGCCAACCGCAACGCCCTGTCGGCGGACCTCGTGGCCGAGCTGGGCGCGGCGCTCGCGCGGTGCGCGGAAGATCCGGGCGTACGGGCCGTGCTGCTCACCCACACCGGTGGCACGTTCTGCGCGGGCGCCGACCTGAAGGCGCCGCCCGACCCCGAGGCCTTCGTCGCCCTGATGCGGGCCGTGGTCGACCTGCGCAAACCGGTCGTGGCGCGGGTGACGGGACATGTCCGTGCGGGCGGCCTCGGGCTGCTCGCGGCCTGCGACATCGCGGTCGCGGGGCCGGCGTCCACGTTCGCGTTCACCGAGGCACGCCTCGGTCTCGCGCCCGCCGTGATCTCCATGCCGGTCCTGGTGCGCATGGACCCGCGCGCCGCGAGCCGCTACTACCTGACGGGGGAGCGGTTCGACGCCGCGGAGGCGGCCCGCACCGGTCTTGTCACGGTGGCCGCCGACGACGTCGACGCGGCGCTCGCCCCGGTCCTCGACGGGCTGCGCAGATCCTCGCCCGAGGGCCTGGCGGCGTCGAAAGCTCTGGTCACGGCTACCGTGTCGGAGACCTTCGACCGCTGGTCGACGGAGCTGACCGCCCGCTCGGCGTCCCTCTTCGCCTCCGCCGAGGCGCGGGAGGGAGTGACGGCCTTCCTCGAACGACGGGACCCCGCATGGGTGTTGTGACCCCACCGAATACGCCCGCGCCCCCGCCGGCCACCCCAGAGCCCCCACCGAATACGCCCGCGCCCCCGCCGGCCACCCCCAAGCCGCCGCCGAAGACCCCGAAACAGGACCGCAGCCGGGCCACCCGGCAGCGCCTCCTGGAGGCGGCCGTCGCGTGTCTGGCCGAGCACGGCTGGGCGGGCTCCACGGTGTCGGTGGTCGCCGAGCGCGCCGGGGTCTCGCGGGGCGCGGCCCAGCACCATTTCCCCACCCGCGAGGACCTGTTCACGGCGGCGGTCGAGTACGTCGCCGAGCGGCGCTCCCACGCGCTGCGGGCCCTGGATCGCAGTGACCGCCGCGAGGTGGTCGGGGCCCTCGTCGGGCTCTACACGGGCCCGCTGTTCCGAGCCGCGCTCCATCTGTGGGTCGCCGCGTCCAACGAGCCCCAGCTGCACGCGCGGGTGACCGAGCTGGAGGCGCGGGTGGGCCGCGAATCGCACCGGATCGCGGTGGAGCTGCTCGGCGCCGACGAGTCCGCGCCGGGCGTGCGCGAGACGGTGCAGGGCCTCCTCGACATGGCGCGGGGTCTTGGCCTGGCCAATGTGCTCACCGACGACGCGGCGCGCCGGGAGCGGGTCGTGGCGCAGTGGGCGGTGCTCCTGGACGAGGCGCTGCGCTGAGCCTGCCGCTCGGGGCCGGCCACGCGAAACGACGGCCACGCGAAACGGCCGGACGCGCGAAACGGCCGGCCCCGGGTGACCCGGGACCGGCCGTCGAGGGGACTGCTCAGCTGCCGGAGGCGCCGTTGCCCGAGAGGACCGGGATGTCGTCCAGGATGTGCGACAGGGCCTCGTCGCGCTTGGCCTGGGTGGAGTTCTCGGTGCACTGCTGGGTCTGCGGCGAGGACAGGACGGGGATGTCCTGGACGCCGACGTTGACCAGGGCGACGATGTTCTGGATGTCTGCCTTGGCCGGGAGGCCGACACACAGCTTGTTCAGGGAGCCCTGGACCAGGGTCATCTGGGGGCTCATGTCGCCGTCGGTCTTCGAGTTGCCGAAGGCCTGCTCGGCGCCGTTGCCGCTGAGCGACGTCGTGCCGCTGTCGTTGCCGATGGCCATCGCCTGCGGCGCGGCCATCATCGCGACACCGGAAACGGCGGCGGCGACGGCTGCGGCCGACCACAACTTCTGCATGTCTACTCCTGTTGGTCTGATTCCACTGATGGGGATCTGTGAAGAGAACGGTAGGAAATTCTTTTGGTTGCGCCCTGTCCCCCGGACAGAGCATTGCGGAATCGACTCCGCCCGGCCGTGGTAATGCCTTGTTAATGAGGCAGTGACCGCGGACCGATGGTGAGGAAACATGACCGAGACGCAGGGCGCCTGGCGCCGGGAGGCATTCGTCCCGATCACTCGGCGACGATTCGAGAGCCAGGCGGCGGCCGAACCCGTCTACGCGGACCTGGTGCGTTCCTGGGCCGCGGAAAAGCGTACGGTGCCTGGCCGGCCCGACTGGGAATGGAATGCGCTGGTCAACGGTTTTCACTGGCCGGACTGAAAAGCCGCGACGTCACCTCGGCGGGTGGCGGGCGTGGAAAAGCCGGATCGTCGGAGTGCGCCGGCGATCCGGCCGAGGACATCAGGGCGTCGGACCCCCGAAGGGATTGACAGCGGCCCGGCCGTCCTGAAATCCCTGAACTCAGCTGTGCGCGGCGCCGTTCCCCGAGAGGACCGGGATGTTGCTCAGGATGTGCGACAGCGCCTCGTCGCCCTTGGCCTGGGTCGAGTTCTCGGTGCACTGCTGCGTCTGCGGCGAGGACAGGATCGGGATGTCCTGGATTCCGACGTTCACCAGGGCAAGGATGTTCTGCACGTTGGCCTTGGCGGGCAAGGCGATGCAGGGCTTGTTGAACGAACCCTGGATCAGTGCGATCTGCGGGCTCATGTTGCCGTACGTGGCGGAGTTCCCGTACGACTGCAACGCGTTGTTGCCGCTGACCGACGTGGTCCCGCTGTCGTTGCCGATCGCCATCGCCTGCGGCGCCATCGCCGCGGACGCGCCGACCACGGACACGCCGACGGCCGCTGCCGCCATAGCCTTCTTGATCACGCTGGTCCCTTTCTGGTGGATGCCCCAGACGGAGCCTCCTGACCAACGGCCCGCACGGCGGATCGGTTTCTTCCCTTCACTCTTTCGGCCGTACGAAAATAGGGCCGACCACGTCCCTGCGCCCGTGCGGGTTGGGATTGTATGGAGATCCTATGACGGCGTGCGCGGCGTGGTGTTCGGCATTCTCCGTCCCGCCTGAGAACCGTTCGGGTGATGTGGCGGAACCAAACCAGTTCGGTGAAGTTGACCAGGCAGTAGTACGGCGCAGTGGATATGGGCGCGGTACTGCACGTGCTCTCCACCAAGAAAAGGGAAGACCATGCTCAAGAAGGTTATGGCCGCGTCCGCCGCCGCCGTTTCGATTGTGGGCGCCACCGCCATGCTGGCCCCCCAGGCCATGGCCATCGGCAACGACACCGGCACGACCTCGCTCAGCGGCAACGGCGCGAAGCAGGCCTTCGGCAACTCGAAGACCGAAGGCGACATGAGCCCGCAGCTGTCGCTGGTCCAGGGCTCCCTGAACAAGCCGTGCATCGGCCTCCCGCTCAAGGCCGACATCCAGAACATCGTCGCCCTGGTCAACGTCGGCGTCCAGGACATCCCGATCCTGTCCTCGCCGCAGACCCAGCAGTGCACCGAGAACTCCACCCAGGCCAAGCGCGACGAGGCCCTGTCGCACATCCTGGACGACATCCCGGTCCTCTCCGGCAACGGCGCCTCCGGCAGCTGAGTCCCTGCCGCCGCTCGGGCCGCCGCGGTCCTCACGTTGGGGCTGCGGCGGCCCGGTTCTTCGGCGCGCATCGCACGACGGCCGAGGGGGCGTGGCGCGAACAGCTGGTGCTCCTGCCATTTGGGTGAGGAAAGCGGCAGTGATGTTCCGTTTCGGTTTCCTTTGCCGGAATCAATCGTTACCAAGTCGTCAGCGGCTCCTTGGGCGAAAGCTCTGGCAACGCGCCGTGAGCAACGACTGGTTGCGCGACTTTTTGACTGAGGGAAGGAAAACCACGTGAAGTACATGAAGACCGCGACGGTTCTGACCGGCCTTGTCATCGCCGCGGGCGGTGCCGCCCCGGCGTTCGCCGACGCCGGTGCCGAGGGTGCCGCTGTCGGCAGCCCGGGCGTGCTGTCGGGCAACCTGCTCCAGGTCCCGGTCCACGTCCCGATCAACGTCTGCGGCAACACCATTGACGTCATCGGGCTGCTGAACCCCGCGTTCGGCAACACCTGCATCAACAAGTGATGTAGCGCCAGGACTCTCCACTCTGATTTTGGGGCGTGCCCATGGCACGCCCCAAAGTCGGTTTCCCCCACTTTTCTCCGCGACGGAAGACAGTCCATTGCGCCAGGTCCTCAGTAAGACCCTGTTCACTGCCGTGGCAGCCACGAGCGTCCTTTCGATGAGCGCGAATTACGCGCAGGCCGCAGGCGCCGAATCCGAGAACGTGGGCTCGCCAGGTATCCTTTCGGGGAACACGATCTCGGCGCCCGTGGATGTCCCGGTCCAGGCGTGCGGGAATTCGGTGAACCCGGTCGGAGCGCTCAACCCGACCTTCGGGAACAACTGCGAGACGGTCTCGTCGCCCGCCGAGCGCGCGGCCGACCACGCGGGCGAGGGCGCCGACGACGGTCCGGGCGAGGACGCGGGGCGCCCCGGTGCCCCGTCGCAGGAGGCGTACGGCGACTTCCACGCGCGGGAGTACGCCGAGGCGTACGCCCCCGAGCGCCACCACCATCACCACGCGGCCGGCAGTCAGGCGCACAGCGTGACCAGCGGTTCCCCGGGTGTGGTGTCCGGCAACTCCGCCTCGGCGCCGGTCGATGTGCCCGTGCAGGCGTGCGGGAACACGGTGAACGTGGTGGGCCTGCTCAACCCGGCGTTCGGCAACCACTGCGCGACGCGGCCCGAGACCCCGCCCATGCACCGGTCCCACCAGGCGGCCCCGCCGGCCCACCGCGCGGCCCCGCCGGTTCACCGCGCGGCCCCGCCGGTTCACGCGGCCCCGCCCGCGCACCAGGCTCCGCCGGTCCACCACGCACCCCCGGTCCATGCGGCCCCGCCCGCGCACCACGCGGCCCCGCCGGTCCACGCGGCCCCGCCGGTCCTCGCGGCCCCGCCGGTCCACGTGGCCCCGCCCGTTTACCAGGCCCCGCCGGTGCACCACGCGCCCCCGGTGCACCACGCGCCCCCGGTGCACCACGCGCCCCCGGTGCACCACGCGCCCCCGGTGCACCACGCGCCCCCGGCGCACCACGCGCCCCCGGCGTACGAGGCGGCTCCGCCCGCCCACCATGTGCTGCCGCCCCACCACTGCCCGCCGGGCCACGAGGTGCACCACGCGCCTCCGGAGCGGCACCTTCCGCCGGTTCACCAGGTCCCGCCCGTGCACCACGCGCCCCCCGTCCACGCGGCGCCCCCCGTGCACCACGGGACCCCGCACCACGCGCGGCACGCCGTGCCCGCGCAGCCCGTCGCCCGGGTCGTCGCGCCCGTGGCCGCCGCGCATCTGGCCGACACCGGGGCCGACCCCGCGCTCCTCGCGGCGGCCGCCGCCGGGGCTGCCGGGCTCGTGCTCGGCGGCGGCGTCCTCTACCGGCGCGGCCGGGCGATGGCCAAGGCCTGACCCGAGGCGTCCACCAGGACACCCGCACTGCGGCACGTGACGGCCAAGGGCTCGGCTCCTCTCCAGGAGCCGGGCCCTTCGGTGTTCCCGCACGCACGCCGACAGCGCCCCCTGATGGCCCATCAGAGGTTGTTCCCGCAGCGGCACATGGCGTACGGCCGTTCGGGGGGCTTCCGGCGTGGGCTGCTTAGCTTCCCTATCGGCGCAATAAGAATATTTTCCAACCGGGAACCCGGGGAGGTCCTTCGAACCAAGGGAGCGCGCATGCGTCGACGACGTCATCGAGCGGCCACCTTCACGACGAGCGTTCTGGTGGCGGGTGCTCTCTTCAGTCTCGCTCTGGCGCCCACGCCCACCCCCGACGCCACCGGGACCGGGACCGGCGACGCCCCGCCGCCTGCCCACCCCTCCGTCCAGAACTTCGGCGCGTTCCTGGACTCCGGCATCCTCGGGGTGCGCCGGATCGCGGCTCTGGAGCAGTGGCTCGGCGGAGTGGACATCCGGGTCGGGCACACGTATCTGCCCGGCAACACCTGGAACGACATCGAAGGACGGGCCGGGTTCCTCGACGCCTGGGCCTCCTGGCGCAGGGAGCGCGACGACCGCACCCTCGTCCTGAACGTGCCGATGCAGGCGCTCAACGAGGCCGGGGTGCCCGACGTGCGGGTGCGGCGGCTGCTGGCCATGGGCGCGGAGGGGCAGTTCGACGAGCACTTCAAGCGGCTGGCCCAGCGGCTGGTCGACCTCAAGATCCCCGACACGGTGATCGTGCTCGGCTGGGAGATGAACGGCACGACGTACACCCATCGCTGCGGCCCCGACCCGGCGGCGTGGAAGGCGTACTGGAAGAACGCCGTGGCCGCCATGCGGTCGGTCCCGGGCCAGAAGTTCCGCTTCGACTTCGCGCCGAGCCGGGGCCGGGACGCGGTGCCGTGGACCGAGTGCTACCCGGGCGACGACGTCGTCGACATCATCGGCATGGACTCCTACGACCAGCCGCCGGGCCAGGACTTCGACCGGCAGATCAAGGAGCCCTACGGCCTCCAGGAACACGTGGACTTCGCCGCCGCGCACCACAAGCCCATCTCGTATCCGGAGTGGGGGCTCTTCCGCAACGGCGACAACCCCGAGTACATGCGCCGCATGCTGGCCTGGATGGACGCGCACAAGCCCGTCTACAACACCATCACCGACTACTGCCCGCACGGCGTGTGGGAGTGCGAGGACAACCCCCGTTCCGCCGAGGTCTACCGCACGCTCCTGTACGGCCGCCCCGCCACCACGCAGCCTTCGGCGCCCGTCAGCCCGCAGCCCGCCGCCCCCGTGAGCCCGCCCTCGGCGCCGGCCAGCCCCCTGCCCTCGACCGCGCCGAACGCGAAGCCGGCCGCGCCGACGGCCCCCGAGGCGCCCGCGAAGTGCGCGCCGGTCGATCTCGGGTCGTGGGCGGAGTACTGGATCGGGGGCAAGCTGTGCCTGCGCTTCGACTGGTTCTCACGCAGGAGCTGAGGACCCCGCGGCGGGGCGGCTCCGCTCGTCCCGCCGCCTGCGCCAGGCGCGCGCCGCATCGCCCGCGCGGCGCCGCAGCCCCGCGTGCAGCGCGGCGGCCCACAACAACGCGACGGTGCGCCGCCGGGCGAGCAGGAAGCGCTGGTTGACCCGGGCCTCGGGCCGCCAGTGCTGTTTGTACGGTTCGTTGCCGCGCAGCATGCTGAGCGCGCTCCGGCCGCTGCCGTCGACGCGCCGGGCGCCCGCTCGCAGCAGCATGGTGGCCACGTCCACCTTGCGGCCGCGCAGATCCGGGTGGGCCCCGTACAGATAGCCGCCCGCGAGCGCGGGCGAGAGCAGGGTCAGATCGGATGCGACGACCTCGCCGTCGAGGCGGAACTCGGTGACCACCGCGTCCCCGTGCCGGGTCATCTCGCCCACCGCGCGCGCCAGGTGCTCCTCGAAGCGCGGGCGGGTGTGCTCGCGGGTCACCCCGCGCCCCTGCCACTGGAGCCCGTGCAGGGCGAGCAGGGTGCGCAGGGCGCCGGGCACCTCGTCGGCCGGCACCTCGCGCTGCTCGATGCCCAGCGCGTCGATCTTCCGCAGCTTGGCGCGGGCGCGCTGGGCGCGGTTGGCGGGCAGCCGGGAAAGGAGGACGTCCATGCCGGCGGCGGGCAGTTCGAGACAGCCCGAATCCGTCAACCGGCGCTTGGGGCCAGGCCAGTTGGCGTGGACGCGTTCGGCTCCGGCGCCCTGGCGGACCTCGCCCAGGTCGATCAGGGCGCCCCGGGCCGAGCGCGTCAGGGACTCGGTGAGAGCGGCCGCGGCCTCGTCGGCGTACGCGTCGTGCAGAAGGACGTCCGTGAAGTCGGAGATGGGACCGCCGAGCGGCACCAGGGCGGGCAGCGGGCGCAGCACCCGCATCAGCGGCGCCGCGCCGACCAACTCCTCGCCCCGGTACACCAGATGGACCCGCAGGCGCCCCGGCGTCCCGTACGAGAGCCACCACGAGTGCAGCCAGGCGTGACTTTGGAAAGGTGTCGCGGAGGAGCAACCGCGGTGCAGGCTAAGCCAGTTGGGCGCAAGGTCGGCGAAGGGCAGCTCCCCGGTGCACACCTCCACGCGGAGCTCGGGCACTATCCGACCTCCTGCGGTACGCAGGCCGCGCCGGCCGGCCCCGGTACCGACGCCATGAGCCCGGGCCCGGTGTCGTCGCGACGGCGGGGCCTGGTCAGCAGCGCGAGCCCGCCGAGCAGGCCGCCCGCGCAGCCGCCCACCAGGGCGGTGAGCGAGGCCGGGGGGGAGGAGGGGGCGAGCGGCTTGGCGGCGCGCGAGAACTGCACCACGCGGACCCCGGTCTGCGCCTGGTTGTGCGTGCCGTTGACGCTCAGGGCGCGGGCCACCGCGTTGGCGATGCCCGCGGCGTTTGTGGCGCGCTCCGACGTGGCGGTGATCGCGATCATCGGCGCGTCGGGCGAGGTCGCCGTCTGCACGCTGTCGCGCAGGGTCGCGGCGCTGACCCCCGCCCACACCTGGGCGTCCCCGATGAGGGCTACCTCGGTCGCGACGCGTCCGTAGGCCTGCGCGAAGCCGAGCGCGACCGAGGGGTCCGCCTTCTGCGCGGGGGTGACCACGACATAGCTGGTCGCGCTGTACTCGGGCGTCTTCACCAGGCCGTACACGCCGCCCGCCGTCACGCCGAGCAGCGCGCACACCGGCAGCGGCCACCAGCGGGGCAGCGACCGGGCGCGCGGTCGGCCGCCGGTGCCGTGCGGCTGGCGCGGGCCTAGGGCTTGGCTCATCGGGTCTCTTCTTTCTCCGAGGTGTTCGTCATGGGGTGCGCCGCGCCGGGAGCGGGCCCGGGCGCCGTGTCGTACGCCGTGTCGTACGCGGGGCGGGGCAGCGGCACGCGGGCCGCCGCCGCCTCGTACACCCGCACCAGTTGGGCGGAGGTCGTGGTGACGCAGTAGCGGCGCACCGCGTCGGGCACGGGCAGCCGGCCGGGGCCGGCCCGGCGCAGCTCGCGCAGGGCGCCGGCGAACGCGGCGGCCGTGCGCCCGGTGCGCAGGGCGCCGGGCACGGATCCGGCCGGCAGGTCGTCGACGGCCGGGCAGGTCACGTACGCCACCGGGAGCCCCGCGGCGATCCCCTCCAGGACCGCGAGACCGAACGCCTCGTCGCCCGAGGGCGATGCCAGGCAGTCCACGGCGCTGAGCAGCCCGGGCAGGGCGGGGCCCGCGCCCCCTGGGCCCGTGTCGTCCTGGGGGCACTCGCCCGCGAAGACCACCCGGCCGGCCACGCCGAGCCGGTCGGCGCGGGCCCGCAGGGCCTCTTCCTGGTCGCCGCCGCCCGCCAGCACCAGCCAGGCGTCCGGGAGCTCGGCGAGCGCGTCGAGCAGGACGTGGAAGCGCTTGCCCGGCGCGAGCCTGCCCACCGCGCCGATCACGAACACCCCGTCGGGCAGGCCCAGTTCACGGCGTACGGCCGTGCGCGCGGCGGGATCGAAGGCGAAGCGCGCCGCGTCGATGCCGTTCGGCACCACCTGGACGCGGTGCCGGGGCACGCCCCAGCGGGCCAGGCGCCGGGCGATGGTGGGGGAGACCGCGACGGTCGCCGTGCCGAGCCGTTCGCTCGCCAGGTAGAGGCCGCGCACGCCGGGGCCCAGCGGGCGGCCCTCCATGCGGGTCTCGCCCAGGGAGTGCTCGGTGGCCACGACGGTACGCACCCCGGCCAGCCGGGCCGCGAGGCGCCCGTACAGGCAGGCCCGGTACAGATGGGTGTGGACGACGTCGTAGCGGCCGCCCGCGATGAGCCGGGTCAGCCGGGGCAGCGCGGCCAGGTCGCGGTTGCCCGCCATGTCCAGGTCGCGCACCCGGCCGCCGTCGGCGACGACGGCGCGGGCCACGGCGCCGGGGTTGGTGAGCGTCACCACGTCCGCCTCGTAGGGCAAGTGCCGTAGCAGCAACCGCAGTTGGTGCTCGGCGCCGCCGACGCCGAGGCCGGTGATGACGTGCAGGACCTTCACGAGCCCTCCGGCAGGTCGGCGGGGTCCTCGCGGCGCCAGCGGTGCAGCCCTCGCTTGAGGCGCAGCCGCCAGGCGGTGTCGCGTTCGCCGACGTGGACGCGGGGCAGCGCGTAGCGGCCGGTGAGCGGGCCCGGGTCGATGGCGCAGGCGTACCGGTAGCCGGCCGCGCGGACCGCGTCGATGGCGCGTACGTCGACCGCGCCGTAGGGGTAGCAGAAGCCCGTCGCCTCCTGCCCGGTGAGCTCCCCGAGCAGCCGGCGGCTGAGCTCGACCTCGCGGCGCAGGCTCTCCTCGTCGATGTCGGTCAGGTCGAGGTGGCGCAGGCCGTGCGAGGCGACCTCCATGCCCCAGGTCGCGGCCCGCTGGATGCCGCGCTCATCGAGCAGGGGGCGGCGCGGGCCGAGCGGGTCCCATTCGTTGGTGGCGCCGAGCAGGCCCGGGAGCACGAACACCGTGGCCGTGTACTCGTAACGGCGCAGCAGCGCGAGGGCGTCGCCGGCGAAGTCGGCGTACCCGTCGTCGAAGGTGAGGCCGACCAGGCCCCGGGCGGCGCCGGCGGCGCGGGCCCGCAGCAGTTCGGCCATGCTCACCCCCCGCAGGCCCCGGTGGCGCAGCCAGCGCAGCTGGCGCTCGAAGCGGGGCGGCGAGACGGTGATGTGGTACGGATCGTCCGTGGTGTGGGACACCGAGTGGTACATGGCCACCCACAGCGGCGATGCGGGGCGGGGTCTCGAACCAGTCAGTGGACCCCGTGGGTCGCCGACTGCCGTGTCAACGGGCATGCCAGAGCTTTCGTGTGACGGGACGGAACAGCAGACAGAACTCCCTGACCCGCAGCAGACGGGCCACGACGGCGAAGGTGAGGACGGCGGCCGGCGCCCCGAGAGCGAGCGCGGCCAAGGGGTCGGACGAGACGGACGCGCCCCACCAGCAGGCGGCGGTCGCGCCGCACGCGGCCACCAGGAGACGGGCGAGTCCGCCGCCCACCCGGCGCACGGACAGAGCCGTACGGCGCCGCCCGCTGCCCCACAGGAGCAGCAGCGCGGTCAAGGTGATGCCGAGCGCGTTGGCGGCGGCGATGCCGGGCGCGCCCCACGCGGGGACGGCGAGCGCGCCGGCCACGGCGGTCGAGGCGAGGCCTGCCAGCATCGCGCAGGCCGGGAACCACAGGGGACGCGCCTCGGAGAAGTAGGAGCGCGCCAGGACCCCGACGAGGGTCTGGCCGAGCAGACCGAGCGCGTACACCCGCATCACGGCGGCGGTGGCCGCGGTGTCGTGGGTGGTGAACGCGCCGCGCTGGAAGAGGAGATGGATGATCTGCGGCGCGCAGGCCACCACCACGGACGCGCCGGTCAGCACGATGGTGCCGGCCACGACCAGGTCGCTCTCCACGCGGCGCCTGGCCCGTTCGGTGTCGCCGGCGGCCAGGGCGCGCGCGATGACGGGGAAGGTGACCGTGCACAGCATCAAGGAGAGCACCATCGGCATCTGCGCCACCTTCTGCGCGTAGTTCAGATGCGAGATGGCCCCGGCGGGCAGCGGCGCCGCGAGGAAGCGCTCGATGAGGACCTGCGTCTGGCGGCTGAGCGCGAACACCACCACGGGCGCGACCAGCGCGAGCCGCAGCGCCCGCGCGGCGCTGTCGCCGGGCTCGCGGCGCGCGGCGGGCACGGCGGGCGGGCGCTCGCGGCGGCGCCAGCTGCGCCACAGCGCCGGGAGCTGTACGAGGACCATGAGGACGCCGCCGAGCGCGACCCCGGCGGCGGCGGCCCGCACCCCCCACACCCCGCCGAGCAGCAGGAGCAGCGCGATGATGCCCACGTTGTACGCGACGTAGATCGAGGCGGGCGCGAGGAAGCGGCCGTGGCCGCGCAGGGCGGCGCTCGCGTAGCCGGTGAGTCCGAAGGTGAACACGCAGGTCGCGGTCGCGCGGGTGCAGTCGACGGCGAGGTCGGCGCGGGGCAGTCCCGGCGCGAGGACCGCCACCACGGCGGGCGCGGCCGCGATCAGGGCGGCGGCGCCCACCGTGAGGGCGAGGGTGAGCCGGGGCAGGGTCGCAGCGACCAGGGCGCGGACCGGATCGGGCCCGGGCCGCCCGCGCCGGACCAGGGCGAGGCTGAAGGCGGGGACCAGGACGAAGGCGAGCCCGTCCTCGATCAGCAGGGTCGCGGCGACCTCGGGGATCGTCCAGGCGACCAGGAAGGCGTCGGTGTCGGTGTCGGCGCCGAAGACGTGCGCGAAGGCCTGGTCGCGCAGGAGGCCGAGGACGGCCCCGGCGACGGTGAGGGCGGCGGTCAGGAACGCGGCCCGCGCCAGCAGCCGCCCCGACGCGCCCGGTTCGGGCGGCGCGGCGGGCGCGGGAAGCAGAGGGGGAGCGGTCTCCGTCACGGCCGGGCCGCCCCTCGCGCCGCGAGCGCCCACCAGGCGGCGAGGCCGAGGACGAGCGCGGTCAGGGCGGTGGAGGGGCCGCCGATGTCCCCGTAGAAGAAGTCCACGAGGAGCCAGGCCAGCAGGCCGGTGGCGACGAGCGCGCAGTCCAGCGGGGCGCCGTCGCGGCGCGCCCGGAGCAGCCGGCGCACCCCGGCGATCAGGAGCGCCGCCCAGCCGCCGACCAGGGTGACGACGCCGATGAGGCCCTGCTCGCTGAGGACCAGGAGGTACATGTTGTGCGGCGAGAGCAGGGGCTGGCGTTTGAAGGCGGCGCCGGCGCCCGCGGTGTCGCTTCCGGAGGACAGGGCGAGCGAGGAGTTCGCGTCGCGATGGGCGGGAAAACCCTTCAACCCGACGCCGGTGAGCGGGGAATGACGCCACATCAGTTCCGCCGCCGCCCACATCGTGTACCGGTCGGTGACGGACTGGTCGGGGGCGCTCTCGACCTGGGTGATGCTGGAGAGGCGTTCTTGGAGCATTTGGCTGCCCGGGCCGCTGGCGCCGACGAGGACGACGGTGGCGGCGGCGAGGGACGTGAGGACGACGAGGGCGCGCCGGGCGCCGGAGAGGAACAGCATCGCGCAGGACGCGAGGGCCGTGGCGATCCAGGCGCCCCGGCTGAACGACACGGCGAGCGGCAGGAGCAGCAGCGCGGCGCAGCCGAGCGCGGCGCCCCGGTGGGCGCGGCCGGCGCCGGGGGCGGGGTCGAGGGCGAGGCCGACCGCGCAGAGCAGCCCGCAGGAGACGACGGTGGCCATGCCCATGATGTCGGAGGCGCCGAAGGTGCCGACCGCCCTGATGTCCTCGCCCATGTAGGAGGCGCCGGTGGACGTCAGGTATTGCTGGACGCCGAGGCCGCCCTCGAACAGGGCGAGCGCCACCACGGCGCGGGCCGCGAGGCGGAAGTCGTCGCGGTCGCGCAGCAGGAGCAGCACGGCGAGCGGGACGAGCACGAAGATCTGGAGGTAGCGGCCGAGCCCGGCGACGGCGGTGGAGGCGTCGGCGGCGCCCGTCGCGGCCACGCAGATGCCCGTCACAGGGAGCCCCATGACGAGCGCGGCCCGCCGGCTCAGTGGCCGCTCGCCGGAGCGGACGACCTGGACGAGCGCCCACACCACGAGGACCCCGCACGCGGCGTCGGCGGCCGTGGCCGAGCCGTCGCCGCCCAGCGGGGGAGTGGCGAGCAGGGCGATCACGGCGAGCAGGGGCAGCAGGCGCACGGCCCGGCGCGGGATCCTCGGCGAGAGCGGCGGCGCGGCCGCGAGGGCGTACACGCTCAGCTCCCGGTGGGACGGACGAGGCAGGCGGCGGTGCGCAGCAGGATGCACAGGTCCTGCCAGAGCGACCAGTGGTCGATGTAGTAGTTGTCGTAGCGGGCCCGGTCCTCGATGGAGGTGTCGCCGCGCAGCCCCTGGACCTGGGCGAGCCCGGTGAGGCCGACCGGCATCCGGTGGCGGGCCGCGTAGCCGGGGTGTGCGTTGCTGAACTGGGCGACGAAGAAGGGCCGTTCGGGGCGGGGGCCGACCAGGCTCATGTCGCCCCGGATCACGTTCCACAGCTGGGGCAGCTCGTCCAGGGAGGTGCGCCGCATGAACTGCCCGGCCCGGCTCATCCGGTGGTCGTCGGCGATGTTCCAGCGGGTGGCGGCCTCGTGCACGGTGTCGGGGCGCAGCGTACGGAACTTCAGGAGCGTGAACGCCTGCCCGCGCAGTCCGATGCGTTCTTGGCGGAAGAGGACTCCGGGCCCGTCGCTGCGGCGCAGCACCAGGGCGCACACCAGCAGGACGGGCGCGGCCGCGATCAGGGCGGGCACGGTGAGGGCCAGGTCGAGCAGGCGCTTGAGGCCGAGACCGACGGCGCCGGCGGGGCTGCTGGTGAGCGGCCGGCAGGGGAAGGCGGCCACTTCGTCGGTCTGCGTTCCGGGCGCGGTGTGGCCGGGGGCGCGGGTGTCGAGCTGCCACAGCGCGCAGCCCATGGCCTCAAGGAGCGCGGGCGCCACGGGAGTCGGCCCGCCCGCCTCGACGGCGTACGTGAGCAGGCAGTCCCGTACGCCGTTCTGGATGACGGCGCGCTGGACCTCCTCCACGCTGCGCAGGACCGGCACAGGGCCGGCCTCCACGCCCGTCTCGGACGGCGGCACGACGACGCCGACGGGACGGATGCCGCCTCGGGCCTGGCGCACCAGGGCGGCGCTGACGCGTACGGCGGTGGACGCGGGGCCCACCACCAGGGCGGGGCGCGGCCTGCGGGCCGCCTTGCGCCGCCGCAGCCACAGCGCGGCGCCGCGCCCGGCGCAGCTCGCCAGGATCTGTACCGCGCACCCGGCCGCCACCGCCGAGACCGCGAGCGGCACGTCGTCCGGCTCGCGCACGAGGACGCTCCGCTGGGTGAGCACGGCGGCCAGGACGCACCAGCCGGTCAGGGCGCGCGCGCAGAGCGCGGGCACGTCGCCGAGCACACCGCCCGCCATCACCGGCCGGTAGAGCCCGGCCTGGGCGTTGAGCGCGAGCACGGTGGCCACGAGCAGCCCGGCGGGCCCGGGCGGCAGTCCGGAGAAGGGCAGGACGAGGATGCCGAGCAGTCCGGCGGCGCAGTCGACGGCGAGCAGGACGGACACGAACGTGCCGCCCGTGCGCGGCCGTCCGGCCGGGGGGACGAAGTGGTCCGGCGCCTCGCGGGGCGTGACCACCGAGACGGTTCCCGTTGACATCCCGGTGCCGTGGGACGGCCCCCCGGCGGACGGGACGATGCTTTCCGCGGTCACTGGCTGATGGGTTCCCTGTGCTCGAAGTGGAGCGGGGCGGCCACGTCGCGGTACACCTGCGCGATGCTCCGGGCCGTTCGCCGCACGTCATGGGTGGTGGTCACGTGCTCGTGCCCCTGGCGGGCGAGGCCGGCGCGCAGCGGGGCGTCCGTGAGCAGGCGGGTCAGGGCGCGCGCCAGCGCCCCCGGATCCTCTGGCGGTACGAGACAGAGCGGGGCGTGGCCCGGCGCCAGGCTCTCGGCGGAGCCCCCGACGTCGGTGACCACCACCGGCGTGCCGCACGCCATCGCCTCAAGCGGGGCCAGCGCCATCCCCTCCCAGCGCGAGGGCAGCACCACCAGGTCGGCCGCGCGGTACCAGGCGGCGGTGTCGGTGACCGGACCGACCAGGGAGACCGAGCCGGGCGCCGCCGCGCGCAGCGCCGCCAGGTCGGGGCCGTCGCCGACCAGGACCAGATGGGCGCCGGGCACCGCGCGGTTCACGTCCCGCCAGGCCCGCAGCAGGACGTCCTGTCCCTTCTGACGGCACAACCGCCCCACGCACACCACCAGGGGCGCGTCCGTGGCGGCGCGCGCCGTCTCGGGGGCGCGGTAGTGGTCGAGGTCGACGCCGTTGGGGACGACCGCGAACGACGCGAGGACCCCGGCGCGCTCCCCGGTGGCCCGCTCGCCCTCGCTGACGCACACCACGCGCGAGGTCCAACGCACCGCCGCCCGCTCCCAGCCGCGCGAGAGCCACGCGGTGAGGCCGCCGACCGCCTCGAACGACCAGGCGTGCGGCTGGAAGACGGTGGGGACGGCGCCGCGCGCGGCGAGACGCCCGGCGACGCCGGCCTTGGCGCTGTGCGCGTGGATCACATCGGGGCGCACCCGCCGGATGAGCCGGGCCGCCCGCCATGTCTCGCCGAGCAGCGCGGGACCGGGCGAACGCGTGGCGCGCCAGGCGCACACCCGGGCGCCCAGGCGCGACAGTTCGGTGCTCAACGGGCCTCCCTCGGGGCATGCCACGGTGACCCGGAATCCGCTGCGCAGCTGGTCCCGTACCAAGTCCGTGACGACTCGGGCTACGCCCCCTTCAACGGGCTGGACCAGGTGCAGGACACTCAAGTGGTCTGCGGGCCCCGGCCCATCGGGTCCGCCGGGGGCGTTGGCTCTCGTGGGCATGCGCGGTCACTCCGGTCCTCGCGCTCGAAATGAAAGCTGGACAAAAGCCTGACAAAGCTGGCAAAGGTGCTGTGGGACTCACGCGCAGAGCGGTCCCGCTCTTGAATTCCGCTTTACCGGTCGTGCGGTTGCCGCGCAGTCACCGGGGGCCCCACGCGTCGAACGGCCCCGGGGCGAGGAGCACTGTAACCGTATTTACGACCCGGTCCTGTCATGAATGCGTGAACCGGAGTGTCCCTTCGGGCGATCTGCCGTATCTCATTGACGACCGGCTCGTTGTATCGGTGGCCGCTTTTCTAGCCGGAATCTTTATTCGAATAGGAAAGGGCGGCACAGGGCATGGCCGGGCCCGCTCAGGCGGCGTCCTGGCGGGCCGGCGCCCCCCGGCAACACCCGCGTGAAGAGATGACCCGAAAGGGTGAAGTCCGCGGCGGGGACCGCCATCCGTGGGTCCGGTACGAAACAAGGCTCATGACCATCTTTTCGCCACCGGAAACCCGGGTTCACCCGTTGGGGGCAAAACCGGGCGCCTGGGGGCGCGTTGAGGTGTAGGTCGAGTGACACCACCCGGTCAGTGCCTTGCTCCCAAGGCCCATGACTTCCCGAACTAGGAGTGCTTCTCCATGTCGCGTACCGCGAAGGCCCTGGTCCTGTCCACCGCTGCCGTTGCCGCCATTGCCGGCGGGGCCGGCGTCGCCGCCGCCGACGCCGGCGCGCAGGGCGCGGCCACCAACTCCCCCGGCGTGCTGTCCGGCAACATGGCGCAGGTCCCCGTGCACGTTCCGGTCAACGTCTGCGGCAACACGATCAACGTGATCGCCCTGCTGAACCCGGCCTTCGGCAACACCTGCGTCAACAAGTAGTAACCGCCACGGCCCCGGCCGCCCCCGCCAAGGGGTTGCCGGGGCTCTGTGCTGCCCGGATGGCGCAGCGCGTGCGACCGCGCCCGCGCCCGGGGTTGTGCCAGTTCCACGCGGCGCGTCGCGCGTGGCCCGGGCGCACAGAGCGGCCGTGCGGTTGCGGAGGGTGATGAGCCCACGCACGGTGAAAGGACCGCCTGTCCCAGCGAAGGAGAGACCCTTTCATGCGCGCACGCACACCGCGGCGGCTGGCCGCAGTGGCCCTGTCGACCGCGATCGTCATCGCCACGGCCGGGTCGGCCGCGGCCGCCGACCCCGCGCCGCCGTCATCGGCCGCCACCCAGAAACCGGCGCAGGGCACCGGTGCACTGCTCCAACAGGTCACGGCGCTGGCCGGCCTCGGGGGCGTGCTCAAGCCCGTCACCGATCTGCTGTCCGGTGTGCTGGGCGGCAAGTCGGCGTCCGACGTCTCGGCGCTCGCGGGCAAGGCGACGGAAGCCCTGGACGCCTCGAAGACGGCCACCCCGGCCATGATCGTGCCCTCCACCCCGGCCGTGCCCTCCACCCCGGCCGTGCCGTCCACCCCGGCCGTGCCGTCCACCCCGGCCGTGCCCGCGAGCCCGGCCGCGCACGCCAAGCCCGCCACACCGGCCGTCCCCGCCGTCCCCGCGACGCCCGCGACCCCGGCCAAGCCCGCCGCCCCGGCCGCCCCGGCCGTCCCCGCGGCCCCGGCCACTTCCGTGCTCTCCACCCGGCCCTCGGCTCCGCTGGGCGGGCCCGAGGAGGCCGCCGGTCCGGCGGACGTCAGGGCCGAGGCCGTGTCCGCGCTCAGGAAGTCCGTCGACGACCTGGTCAAGGCGGCCACGAGCACCGACGCCGCCCGTGTCGTACCGGCGGCGAACTCCGTGGTCAGTGGCCTCGTCGGTGTCGTCGTCGCCACGGTGCTCGGCGCGGGGCTGCCCGTGCCCGACCTCCCGGGCCTGCCCGAGCACCCGGCGAGCGCACAGCCCGCGGCGCCGCCCAAGCTGCCCGCCTGAGCCGCGCCCGCCTGAGCCGTACCGCACAAGCGCCGGACCGGAAACGGATCCGGCGCTTTCCGTTGTGCGGGCCCATACGGAAATCGACGAACGTACGCCAATGAGAACTGTCGGGGAATCCCGCCCCAATCCGGGCCGAAAGGGTTTCCCGACCGTGTGGGAGTCGTTACCCAGGGCGAAGCATCGCAAAGCGATCAGGGATACGTGCGGCACCGCCAAGGCGCGTGTCATACGGCCGATTCGGCGATCGAACTCGCCGCGGAAGGATTGATGATGAAGTCGATGAAGGTGGCCGCGGCGGTTGCCGGTTCCCTCGCGGTCATGGGCGCGGCGGCTCCGGCCTTCGCCGCCGGCGCCACGCCCCCCATGCCTCCCATGAGCCTCAACGGCGGGCTCGACGCGCTGACCGCCCACATGGCCAACGACCCCCTGGCCGACGCGGCCCCCGTCCAGACCAACCTGCTCGACCCCAAGTCGGACGGCTCGCTGCTGCACTCGGCGGCCGGCGCCGCCAAGGACCTCAACAAGACCAATGGCCATTCCGGGCCCGGCAAACTGCTCGGCGGCCTGCCCATCGGCTAGCCGACGCCACCCGAACCACCGGTTGGCGACGGCGAGTTGCGCCTGAGCCATAGGGAAGGCAGCACAGGTGCCCTCGCAGCCCGCGTCATGTGCTGGGCGGCTCCGGGGAGTTGGGGTCTCCCTGGGCCGCTCGCGCGTGTCCGGGCCCGGCCGTGGCCGCCCGGCGCTCCAAGGGGCTTCCCCGTGACCCGCCGCGCCCTGCGGCGTCCCGCCGCGTCCCACCGCGCCCCGCGAAGGGTGTTTCATCCGGATGAGTGACAGCTGCGAAGGGCTCGGCCCGTCATGTCCTAGAGTCCCGCCATGACTTCATCCACCAGTGCCGTACAGCCTTCCAGGGCCGCCCTGTTGGGCTCGCTCATCGTCATCGCGTGGAGCGGCGAGCACCCCGACGAGTCCGGCGACGTGCCCTTCCTCATGGCGTACCCCCTCGGCGACGGCGTCCAGGGCCCCGAGGGCGCCGAGGTCGCGGCGCGGTCGTTCCTCGACGAGATCGGCATGCCGGCCGGCAGTGTGGTCGACCAGAGTCACGGCGGCTCGTTCCCGCTGACCCTGATCGTGCAGGCCGGCCGGGCCGTCCTGACCCTGCCGACCATGACCGTCCAGTGCCCCGTGCCGCCCGAGTGGCTGGTGGCCGCCGAGGCGCGCGGCACCGTCCAGTTCATGTTCGCCACCCGCTCCTGGCCCGAGGCCGTGCCGGGCGTCGCCGTCAGTGACGAGCAGTTGAGGGCGTTCGCGGGCGACGAGGCCACCATCACCACCGCGGGCCACTGCCTGCTCCCCATCCGCCGCCTGCGCGGCTGAGCCCCGCCGGACGAGAACGGAACGGAGACGACACCGATGCCCTTCCCCGGGACGCTCCAGGAGCCGGCGGCGGTCACCGACTCGTCCGGCCCGCCGTCACCGGCCGGCGCCGCCTTCGGTGCCGGCCGCGGCTTCGCGTGGCTGGTCGTGCTCACCGGCGCGGCGGGCCTGCTGGCCTCGTGGGTGATCACGCTCGACGAGTTCGAGCTGCTGCGTGACCCGGGCTTCGTCCCCGGGTGCAGCCTCAACCCGGTGATCTCCTGCGGCAACATCATGAAGAGCGCGCAGGCGTCCGTCTTCGGGTTCCCCAATCCGATGCTGGGCCTGGTGGCGTACGGGATCGTGTGCTGCGTGGGCATGAGCCTGCTCGGTGGTGGCCGGTTCGGACGCTGGTACTGGCTGACGCTGAACGCGGGGGCCGCCCTCGGCGTCGTCTTCGTCAGCTGGCTCCAGTTCGAGTCGCTGTACCGCATCGACGCGCTGTGCCTGTGGTGCTGTCTGGCGTGGGTCGCCACCATCGCGCTGTTCTGGCGGGTCACCACGCTCAACGTCATCAAGGGCGCGCTGCCCGCGCCGAGTTGGGCCCGCGGCCTGTGCGCCGAGTCCGGCTGGGCGGTGCCGGTGGTGCACATCGGCGTGGTCGCGATGCTGATCCTGACCCGCTGGTGGGACTTCTGGACGGGCTGAGACGGGCTGAGACGGCATGGGATGCCACGAGAGGGGCCGAGACCGCGCGAGAGGGGCTGATCCGGGCCGGCAGGAACGTTGGGCCAAGCGCGTGAAACAGGTCCCGCCCCCGACACGCGTGCCCACCTTGGGCGTTGACCCCTGCGACCAGTCGCATGGTTGAAGCCTCCCCGGGCCGTGCGCCCAGTACCGGCCCGGGGAGCGCCGGCGGCGCCGATGAGCGCGCGACGGCCGTTTCCTGCGCCGGGGGTCCTCGTTGAACCCGGCATCGGACAAGGAGAGCGGACGCTCGGACGGGCCCCGGAACCAGGACGGTTTCCGGGGCCCACGCATGTGCCGGCCCCGTCCGCGCGAGCGAGCACGAGGGAGACGCCCATGAACGACGCGACACACTTCTGGCGCGCACGACGGGCCGGCCGCACCCGCCCCCGGGGCCGCGCCCCCGAGCCCACGAGGCCCGGCGCGCCCCCGCCCCGTACCACCTGGCGCATCGCCCGGCGCGGTCTGCTGCGCGCCCTGTTCGCCTCGGCGGCCGTCGCCTTCACCGGCGCCGCGCTCTCCCGCATCCCCTCCGCCGCCACGGTCGGCGCCACAGCCGACGCCACGGGCCCCGGGTCCGCCGCCCCGGTGCCCGAGGGGACCCTCTTCGACGAGATGCACGCCGGCCACCGCATCCAGGGCCGCCCCCTCCAGGCGGACGGCTCCGAGGTCGCCGTGTTCGTGGACGACCGCCGGCTGATGCTGATGCGCCGCGCCGACGGCAGCTATCTGAGCTCCGTCGACCACTACGAGTCGTACGCCACCGCACGCGAGGCCGCCCGCGCCGCCGCCGCCGAGCTGGGCCGCGCCCGGCTGGCGGCGGTGCCCGTGCACGCGGGCCACGAAGGGGGAGCCGTCCGTGGTGTACACGCGTAAGAACCAGCGGAACCTGACGAGCGCCGAACGCAAGGCCTTCGTGAACGCCGTGCTCGAACTGAAACGGCGCGGCGAGTACGACGCGTTCGTACGGACGCACATCGACTTCTACGTCTCGGACGGCGACCGGGGCCTGCGGGTGGCGCACATGGCGCCGTCCTTCCTGCCCTGGCACCGCCAGTTCCTGCTGGAGTTCGAGCGGGCGCTGCGCAAGGTCGACCCCCGCGTCACCGTGCCCTATTGGGACTGGACCCGCGACAGTTCGCCCGCGTCGTCGCTGTGGGGCGAGGACTTCATGGGCGGCAACGGACGCCGCGGCGACCTCCAGGTGATGACCGGCCCCTTCGCGCACGCCCACGGCGCCTGGGACGTCACCGTCAATGTCACCGAGGAACGCTTCCTGACCCGGGACCTGGGCCGCCCCAAGGACCCCATCAAGCTGCCCACCGCCGCCGACGTGGCCCACGCGCTCGCGGACCCCGTGTACGACGTCTCGCCCTGGAACTCGATGAGCGGGACCGGGTTCCGCAACAAGATCGAGGGCTGGACCAACGCGTCGGGCAACGCCCGCTTCCGTACGCACAACCAGGTGCACCGCTGGATCGGCGGGCTCATGCTCGGCGGCGCCGCCGTCAACGACCCCGTGTTCTGGCTCCACCACGCCTTCGTCGACAGCCTGTGGTCGCGCTGGCAGGCCGCCCACCCCCGCTCCAAGCGCTATCTGCCGGACGCGGCGCCGCCGTTGGGCGATCTCCAGCACGGCAGGGTGGCGGCCCTCCACGAGCCGATGCCGCCATGGAACGTGGCGCCGGCGGCGCTCTTGGACCACAGCCGCCTCTACCGGTACGCCTGACACGGCGACGGCCTCCCGGGGGGAGAAGTCCGGGAGGCCGCAGGCACCGTTGGATCAAACGCCCGGCCGGGCCGTCACGAGAACGGCCGGCCGGGGCCAAGAGGCGTCAGCCCCCGTAACCGCCACCGTGGTGGTGGTGGAGGAGGTGGGAGTCGTTGACGCAGGTGGTGCCGAACACCGGGTTGAGCAGCCCGATGACGTTGATCGAGTTGCCGCAGAGGTTGACCGGGATGTGCACCGGCACCTGGAGCACGTTCCCGGAGAGGACACCGGGGGAGCCGGACGCGACGGCCTCGGCGCCGGCGTCGGCAGCGGCCATACCCGCACCGGCCAGCGCCACCGCGCCCGCTCCGGCGACGACGGCGGCCGTCTTCGCGATACGAGACATCAAAGTTCTCCTTGAATGGACACGCGACCGCAGACACGCAGTCGTCATGTCACTTCAACGTGTCGATCGGCCATAGGTAACGGACACCAAGGAGCAAATCGGTTCCTCCGTGAGCGGAACCGGGACCGGCCGCCGCGCGTCCGGCCGAGCGCTGTGCTCCCCGCCGTACTTCCCGCGTGCGGCGCGCCGGGACAGCGCGACCGCTGCCGCCCCCGTGACGACCGCGCCCACGCTCAGGGCGCCGAGCAGCGAGGCGTTCGCGTCGGCGCCGGTGTCGGCCAGGGTGGGCCGCGGCGGCGCCTCGCGGTGGCCCGCGGCGTGCGCCGTGTACCCCGTGCCCAGCGTGGCGACCAGCCCCGCGACGACGGCGGCCCGCGCCACGGGACCTGAGAGCTTGTCCATGCCTGCGACCCTTCAACAGGAAATCCAAAGGGGGATCAGATGCTGATACGCATAATTGGGATCCGCCTCCCGGGGATGCCCGGGCCACGCGAGCCGCACCGCGGGGACCACCCGTCCGGCCCACCCCCGCGCCCCCGCACGGCCCAGCGCGCGGCCCGCGCTCACCGCGCCCGGTAGGCGCGCGCCGCGTCGGGATGGCCGGGGCACTCCCACACGCCGTGCGGGCAGTAGTCGGTCAGGGTCTGGTAGACGGGCCGGTAGCGGCGGAACCAGGCCGTCATCCCGCGTACGTACCGCGCGTCGTCGCCGTTGCGGAAGAGCCCCCACTCCGGGTAGGACACCGGCTTGCCGTGCCGGGCGGCGAAGTCGACCTGGGCGCGCAGCCCGTACGGCTCCTCGACCTGCTCGCGGAAGGACATGCCGGCGGGCTGGTCGTAGGAATCCATGCCGAGGATGTCGACGAAGGCGTCGCCGGGGTAGCACGTGGTCCACGGCACGGCGTCGCGGCCCCGGTTCGGGGCGAAGTCGAAGCGGAAGCGCTGCCCGGCCACCGAGCGCATCGCGCTCACCACGCGCCGCCAGTACGCCCGCCACGCGGCGGGGTCGGGCGCGCATCGGTGCGTATAGGTGACGCCGTTCATCTCCCAGCCCAACACCACGACGGTGTCGGGGAGCTGGAGGGCGACAAGGCGCGCGGCCAGCGCGGTGAAGTGGCCGTCGAAGGCACCCCGCGCCCCGCGCCCGAGCAGGTCGCGCACCTCGGTGTCGGGCAGGCCGTCCTCGTTGCGGGCCAGCATCGGCACGTTGAGGACGAAGACCCGGTCGGCGCGCCCGTGGCGCCAGCGGGACCAGGGCGCGAGCAGCTGCGGCGGGCCCTCGATGCCGCTCCAGGTGTCGCCCGGCAGATAGGTGTGGCCCGCGCGCAGCTGTCCGTGGCCGCGCCACTTCTCGACCGCCGCGAGCTTGCCGATGCCCTCGCTGCCGGAGCCGGTGAAGACGCCCGCCGCCGTCCTGGCGCCGGTCGGCATCGGTCCGTGCGGCCGGTCGCCCGGCAGCTGGACGAGCGCGGAGACCAGCAGCACGAGCGCGCAGAGCGCGGCCTTCCACGAGGTCGGCAAGCAGCGGGGCGCCGCACCCGCCCGGGCCCGGCGCCCGGGGGCGGCCCCGGCCGGCCGGCGCGTCCTGGCCGTCAGCGGCCCCCGGCCGCGCCGTCGTGCTGGAGGGCTTCGCCGAGCGCGGCGACGCCGGAGGTGAGCGTCTGGGCGATCTCGCCCTGCCCGCCGAGCACCTTGGGCCGGCCGTACTCGCTGGAGCTGCCCTCGCCCGCGCCCGTGCCGGCCGCGGCGATCCCGGGCGCGGCGAGGAGCAGGAGGGATGCCGCGGCGGTGGCGGCCCGCAGGCGGCGCCGTGTGTGCTGTGTGTGCCGGGTGTTGATGGCGTTCATGCCCGGTACAACGCCGCTCGCGCGAGGAGGGTACGCGCGCGGGACCGGGCGTCCGGACTCAGCGCCCCGGCACATCGAACGCGAAGTGCTGCCTGCGGACGCGGTGGTCGAAGTTGGACGTGCCGAGTTCGGGCTCACCGAGCGCGCGTACGGCCAGCGGGCGGGTGAGCAGTTCGCGCAGGACGGCCTTGATCTCCAGGCGGGCCAGATGGGCGCCGAGGCAGTAGTGCGGGCCGCCGCCGCCGTACCCGAGGTGCGGATTGGGGTCGCGGGTGATGTCGAAGGCGTCCGGATCGGTGAACACCGACGCGTCACGGTTGGCGGAGGCGTAGAGCAGCATCACCTTGTCGCCGGGCAGGAAGGTGTGGCCGGAGAGGGTGTAGCGCGTGGTGACGGTGCGGCGGAACTGGATGATGGGTGTCGAGTGCCGCACGATCTCGTCGACGGCGCCGTCCGCGTACCGCTCGAAGTCATCCACGAGCAGGGCCAGTTGATCCGGGTTGCGGGTCAGGAGCGCGAGCGCGTGGGCGATGGCGTTGCGCGTCGTTTCCACGCCGGCGACGAGCAACAGGGAGAAGAACGAGCCGAGTTGACGGTAGGACAGCGCCTGTCCGTCCATGTCGGCGCTCACCAGGGCCGAGATGAGGTCGCCGGTGGGGCGTCGGCGCCGCTCGCGGCCGAGCCGCGCCACCGTCAGCTCCATCCGGGCCAGCGCCCGCAGCCCCTTGCCGGGGCTCAGCAGACGGGCGCCGAGACCACGCCGTACGCCCGCGTGTTCGGAGGCCCGGTCGATCTGGCGGGCGATGCGGCGCCGGTCGGCGTCGGGCACACCGAGCATCGCGCAGATCACCTCGAACGACATCCGGGAGGCCACCGACGAGACGAACTCGTCGGGCCGCTCGGCGACCATGTCGTCCACGATGCGTACGGCGAGCTCGCGGATGTGCGTCTCGGTGGCGGCCAGCAGGCGCGGGGTGAAGGCCTGCTGGACGATGCGGCGCAGCCGCGCGTGGTCGGCGCCGTCCAGGTTGACCATCGAGTCCCCGAACAGGGCCCGCACCCAGCGGGCCGGCTCGGGCGAGGTGACCCCGGGCGCGCTCGCGAACACCTTGGGCAGCCGGCTCGCCTTGAGGACGTCGGCGTGCCGGACCAGCGCGTAGAAACCCCGCTCGGGGCGGCGCCGGGTGGCCCGGCGTTCGGCGAAGAACACCGGGCGCGGCTCATGCCTCAACTCGGTGAAACGCGCCAGGCGTTGGGCGGCGGGCAGCCGCCAGAACGCCGGGTCCGCGAGGTCGGCGCCGGCGCCGCTGGGGGCCGGGGCCGTCGGGGTGTGGGTCACGCTCGCACCGTCCTGACCGCCGCGCGGCTCTCGGTTGACGCTGTTGACGCTGGGGGATGACACGCCCGGGCAGGGGCGGGCGGTCAGCTCATCAGGTCGTGCCCCGCCTTGACCGCGTCCTTGGCGGCCTTGACCGCGTCGCGGCCGGCCTTCACGCCGTTCTTGACGGCGGTGACCTTCTGGTTCAGCTTGTCCCCGACGACGCTCTCGGCGGCGGGCTTGACCTGGGCACCCACGGCACTGGTGGTGGTGGCCGCCTTGCTCAGGGTGCCGCCGAGGTCGAGGGCGTGCGCGGAGGGGGACAGAGCGGCGGCGAGCGCGGTTCCGGCTGCGGCGGCGGCGAAGTATCGGCGTACGTTCATGTCGGCTACAACGCACGAGCCGGGCCGAGGGCACGCCCGGGGGGCGCGCGCCGCGCGGACGGGCTCCAGGTTGCTGCAAGCAGGGGAACTTTGCAGTGATACCGCCGCCGGGATCGTTCTAGCAGGACGACACGGCCGAAGAGGCCAGGGAAGGAAAGAACATCCATGGGAATCACCTCACGCGCGGGCCTGGCGAGCGTACTGACCTGCATCGCGACGGCGGCGGCTGTGGCGCCGGCCGCGGCCGCCCCGGCCGTCCCGGTCGACCTGCCGCTCGGCGGTCTCAACACCGTCCTTCCGTTCGACGCCCCGACCGTGCACACCGGTATGCCGCTGCCCGTCCCCGGCACCCCCGACGGCCCGCGTTACGTCAAGGGCAACCTGCTGCCCCACAACATGGTCCCCGCGATCCCGGTCGAGACCGCGCTGCCCGACACCCACATCGGTACGCCGCTGCCCGACCCGCTGAGCCCCCGCAACCTCGGCACCCCCGACCTGGTCGCCCCCGGCACCGGGCTGCACGCCGTCACGCCCGGCGCCGACCTCGGCGCCCCGCTGAGCCAGCCGCGCGCCGCGCTGTTCGGGCTGCCCGCCGTCACCCTGCCGGAAGCGGGCCTGACCGCGCCCGAGGTCCAGGGCGCCCCGGCCGCCATCGCGACCTTCTGAGCCGAGCGCCCGCCCAGGGCGCCGCGCCCCGCCACGAGGACGCGGCCCACGCTCCTCATCCGTCCAGGAGTTGATCGATGTCCCGTACGTCAGGGAACGCCCTCGCCGGCTCGCCGCCCGGCCGGGTGCTCGCGGCGCTGGTCGCCGTCGCCGCCGTCACCGCGCTCGCGGCGCAGGGCGCGAGCGCGGCCCCCGGCCGCCTCGACCCGCACGGGCCGGGGGCGGGCCAGGGCGCGCCGCCGTGGCCCGCGCCCGCCGACCCCGAGGCGGCGGCCGGCGCCGCGGGCCTGGAGATGATGTCCGCGGAGGGCATGGTCCAGCACACCCACACCCACCTGGACGTCCTCGTCGACGGCCGGGCCGTCACCGTCCCCGCCTCGATCGGCATCGACGCGCCGCGCGGGCTCATCAGCCCCCTGCACACCCACGACACCAGCGGCGTGATCCACGTCGAGTCGCCCAAGCGGGCCGACTTCACGCTCGGCCAGTTCATGGCCGAGTGGGGCGTCCCGCTGAGCGCCGACCGCGTCGGCGGCCTCCACGCGGGCGCCGGACGCCGTCTGAGGGCGTACGTCAACGGCCGCGCGGTCGCCGGGAATCCGGCGGCGATCGTGCTGCGCGAGCGCGACGAGATCGCCCTCGTCCTCACCCGGGACACCGACACCCGCCCGGCGCCCGCGAGCTACGCCTGGCCGAGCGGACTCTAGGGCGCCGTCGGCACGCACGGGGGCGCCGGGAGGGCGGGCAGAACGTTTCTCCGTACGCGTACCGGCCCCTGCGCGACAGGATCCGTGCCGTGGCACGGACAGCACGCCGGCAGCTCCTGTCCAGGGATCTACTCCCCCCGGACAGGGGCTGCTGCCCTGTGCGGCCGGGACGGCGGCCAGGTACGCCTGTCGGGTGAGAGCGGGAGGCGGCCGTGTCCGGCGCCGCCGCTCCCCGTTGTGCAGGCGTGATCTCAACACGACGCATCGCCACTGTCCTCGCCGTCGCCGCCGGTGTCTCGGGCCTCGCCGTCTCGTCGGCGAACGCGGTGGGCCCCCTGGACCACCTGGGCGGCCACCCGATGAACCCCATCAGCGAGCTCGACAACCTCGCCGCCAGCAACATCCCCGCCCCGTACGCGGCGCAGCTCCCCGGCGTCAAGAGCCAGCTGGCCGGGCTCAACCACCTCAACGACCTCAACCAGCTGCACCAGGTGGTCGACCCGGTCGCCCCGGTGCTCAATCTCGTACCGGTGGCGGGGTAGCGGGGCAGGCGGCGTCCGGCGCCAGACACGGATGCGCGCCCGGAACCCTGGGGTCCCGGGCGCGCACCCGTGCGTCTGTGGTCCGGTCCTGGGTCCTCGGTCAGAGGAGGATCAGGAGCAGGCTGGTCAGCAGACCGTAGTGACGGTGCCCGTTGTTGCCGTTGTTGCCGTTGTTGCCGTTGTTGTAACCGTTGCCATAGCCGTGGCCGTCGTGGGCGACGACGCCCACGGGCGTGCGCGGGGCGGCCTGGGCGGTCGCGGAGGCGGGAACGATCACGGCGGCGGCCAGTGCGGCCACAACGGCGGCGCGGCGGATGAGGCTCACAGAGAACTCCACATTCTGGGGGAAATAGGGCGATTGCGACCGTAGATCCCTCTCCGTACGCCGTGTGTTCGACGCGCGCAATCACCAGTCGAGATTGCGCCATCCGCCACGCGCCCGGCCTCAGCCTGCCGCGTCGGCGCCGCCCGGCCTGCCTGAGATGTCCGTAATATCGGCGGCCCCCTCGATCGACCGCGGGTCGCGCGAGCCGGGCCCCACATACCGTGCCGAGGGGCGCACCAGACGGCCCGTGCGCTTCTGCTCCAGGATGTGCGCCGACCAGCCCGCCGTGCGCGCACAGGTGAACATCGAGGTGAACATGTGCGCCGGCACCTCGGCGAAGTCCAGCACGATCGCCGCCCAGAACTCCACGTTGGTCGCGAGCACCCGGTCGGGCCTGCGCGCGTGCAGCTCTTCGAGCGCCGCCTTCTCCAGGGCCTGCGCCACCTCGAAGCGCGGCGCGGCCAGCTCCCGCGCCGTGCGCCGCAGCACCCTCGCGCGCGGGTCCTCGGCGCGGTAGACGCGGTGGCCGAAGCCCATCAGGCGCTCGCCGTTGTCGAGGGCGCGCTTCACGTACGCCGTCGCGTCGCCGGTCCGCTCGATCTCCTCGATCATGCCGAGCACGCGCGAGGGGGCGCCGCCGTGCAGCGGGCCCGACATCGCGCCGACCGCGCCCGACAGGGCGGCCGCGACGTCCGCTCCGGTGGAGGCGATCACGCGGGCGGTGAACGTCGAGGCGTTCATGCCGTGTTCGGCGGCGCTCGTCCAGTACGCGTCGACCGCCTTGACGTGCTTGGGGTCCGGCTCGCCGCGCCAGCGGATCATGAACCGCTCGACGACGGACTCGGCCTTGTCGATCTCCCGCTGCGGCACCATGGGCAGGCCCTGGCCGCGCGCGGACTGGGCGACGTAGGACAGCGCCATGACGGCGGCGCGGGCCAGGTTGTCGCGGGCGGTGCGCTCGTCGATGTCGAGCAGGGGCTTGAGCCCCCACACCGGCGCCAGCATGGCCAGCGCGGACTGCACGTCCACCCGGATGTCACCGGAGTGGACCGGGATGGGGAAGGGCTCGGCCGGCGGCAGGCCGGGGTTGAACGCCCCGTCCACCAGAAGGCCCCACACGTTCCCGAACGAGACGTGGCCGACCAGGTCCTCGATGTCGACGCCCCGGTAGCGAAGGGCGCCGCCCTCCTTGTCCGGTTCGGCGATCTCCGTCTCGAACGCGACGACTCCTTCAAGTCCGGGTACGAAGTCGGACATCAGGCGGCTCCTCAGGGTGGATGCGACGGGGTACGGGCGGGCCGTGCCGCCCCGGGTCCCACGGTCATGCCCCGTACGACGGCCGGGAATCCCGCCGGGGGCCGGCCGCGTGTAGGGAGGCCACAGCGGCCCAGCCGAGAGTTTGGCGGGTCCCGACGGCGCGGGGAAGCGTGACATCCGGCACACTGCCCCCTTTCGGCGGCGCGGGGTTGGCTCCCCGCCGTCGCGGGCAGACTGGGGCCCCGGCGGGCCGGCGCGGTGCGGCAGGATGGGGTACGTGACCGACCTGGACCCCGCAGCGATGCGTGAGCAGTACCGCACCACTGTCCTCGCGGAGGAGGACCTGGCCCCCACGCCCATCGGGCAGTTCGCCCGCTGGTTCAAGGACGCCGTGGCCGGCGGCCTGCACGAGCCCAACGCGATGGTCGTCGCCACCGCCACCCCCGAAGGGCGCCCCTCCACCCGCACCGTGCTCCTGAAGTCCTACGACGAGCACGGCTTCGTCTTCTTCACCAACTACACCTCGCGCAAGGCCGCCGAGCTCACCGCGAACCCGTACGTCTCGCTGCTCTTCCCCTGGCACCAGCTGGCCCGCCAGGTCATCGTCACCGGCACCGCGTCCCGTGTCCCGCGCGAGGAGACCGAGCGCTACTTCCGCAGCCGCCCGCACGGCTCGCGGCTGGGCGCCTGGGCCAGTCCGCAGTCCGCGGTGCTCGCCTCGCGGGACGAACTGACCGCACGGTACGAGGAGTTGGCGGCCCGCTATCCCGAGGGCAGCGATGTGCCGGTGCCCGATCACTGGGGCGGGTTCCGGGTCGCGCCGGGGAGCGTGGAGTTCTGGCAGGGTCACGAGAACCGGCTGCACGACCGGCTGCGGTACGCGCCGCAGGGCTCCGGCTGGCGCGTGGAGCGACTGGCACCCTGACCGCGGGCGCCGCCTCCGGCCCCGGCGTCTCCCGGGCACCCGTTGCGGGCACGCAGAAACCCGCGGGCTCGGGTTCCTCCGGAGAGGAGCCGGCCGGACGTACCGGCGAGCCCGCGGGTCGGTGACTGCTGGAGATTGGCCGGCGCCAGGCCGGCACCGCACAAAGAGTGCGACTGGGGCGTCAGCCCGCAGCCACCTCACGCGTCCGGTTTGCGTACATCTGTCAAACCACCTCCCTTCTCGTGTGCCCCACACATTAGGCAGCGCTCCGACACCCCTCAACCCATTTATTCGCCCCCCGGAACGCCGGGTCGAAGTGGCCGGTTGGCGACGTTGGCCGGAAGGGATTTCCGCGAAGCCTGTGTGGGCTGCGTCACGTTCGAGTTGAATGATCCGACGTGCGTGACTGAGCGCGTAGGCCGCGTCATGCGGCGACGACGTCCTGTAGGGGGTCCAGGATGACTGCTTCCCGGAGCGAGACCACCAGGATGACCGGCCCGGACGGGCCGGGCGCGGAGCCCGGCGGACCGCCCCTGCCCGGACCCGGCGACGACCTGCTGGCCGCGCTGCTCGACGGGATGGACGCCGCGCTCTGCGCCTTCGACGCGGACGGCGTTCTCACCCACTGGAACCGCGAGGCCGAGCGGATCCTCGGCTGGCCGGCCGAGGAGGCCGTGGGCCGGCACGGGTTCGCGGGCTGGGCGGCGCGGGCCGCCGACGCCGAGGACATCCACGGGCGGCTGATGGCGGTGATGGACGCGCCGGGCCGCCAGGTGCACGAGTTCGCGCTGCTGCGCAAGGACGGCGGCCGGGTCCTGGTCCGTACGCAGTCGGCGGCCGTGTGGGACGCGGACGGGGCGGGCGCCGGGGTGTACTGCGCCTTCGGCGAGGTGCACGCGCAGATCGACCTGGAGCGGTCCATCGCACTGAGCGAGGCCCTGTTCGAGGACGGGGCCTGCGGGGTCGTCCTCGTCGACGTGGACCTGCGCCCCACCGTCGTCAACGCCCGCGCCGCCCGGGCGCTCGGCGCCGCGCGCGCGAGCCTGCTCGGCCGCCCGCTCGGCGAGCTGATCGCGCAGGGTGTGGAGGATCTGGAGGGCGCGCTCCAGCACGTACTGTCCGAGGGCACGCCGGCCGGGCCCGTCGAGGTGTGGGTGACGCTGCGCACCGCCGAGGGTGAGCGGCGGCGCTGCTGGCGCAGCGGCTTCGTGCGGCTGTCCTCGCCGCTCGCCGAGGAGCCTGTGCCGCTGGGGGTGGGCTGGCTCTTCCAGGACGTGACCGACCAGAAGTGCGCGGAGCAGGAGGCGGACCGGCTCCGCTTCCGCTCCAGCCAGCTGCACCGGGCCGCGTGCAACGCGGCGGAGTACGAGGATCCGATGGAGGCGGTGACCTGCCACCTGGACTACGCCCTGGCAGGTTTCGCCGACCACGCGCTGGTCGACCTGGTTGTGGGGGAGAGGTTGGTGCGGGCGGCCGAGACACCGTCCGACGCGCCGGGGCCGACGGCGCTGGTGGCGGGCGGGGGCATCCCGGTGCGCTATCCCCCGGGCCACCCCGCGCTCCAGGCGGTCGACAGGACGGGGTCGGTGCGGGCCAGTGCGCGGGGGGAGGGGGACGGGTGGGCGCGGGAGCGGCAGTGGCCGTCGGATGCCGCGCACGCGCTGTGCGTGGTGCTGCGCAGCCGTGGCCGCACGCTCGGCGTCCTGACCTTTTTGCGGGGTCCGTCCCGGCCGGCCTTCGAGCGTCCCGACGCGACGTACGCGGAAAGCGTCGCCTCCAGAGTGGCCACCGCCACCGACCTGGCCCGGCTCTCCCCCTGACCCCGCCTTCCCGTTCGGGCCCGGCGCGGGGTGCGCTTTCGCCTGCGAACCGTGCCGGCTTGGTCGCGCAGTTCCCCGCGCCCCTGAGTACTCGGCCCTGGCCAGGACCGGCAACCTCAGCCCGTCCGGCGATTGAGGACGAGGCCCTTCAGGCCGAATGGGGTCTGGGGCGGAGCCCCAGGGAGCTCGGGTGCGGACCGTGCTGGGTTGGTCGCGCAGTTCCCCGCGCCCCTAACAGGGCTCATGCTGGCCCGCATGGGCATACCTCAGCCCGTCCGGCGCTTGAGGACGAGCGCGTTCAGCGCGAACGGGGTTTGGGGCGGAGCCCCACGGTGGGGGTCAGTGGCGGAAGAAGATGCGGTCCGCGTACTCCGTCATGACGCGGCCATTCCACTCATGCCCCCCATCGACGTTCCCCGAACGAAGAAGCGGCGGCTCGATCCCCCGGGCAACCAGCGCCTCCGCCGCCGCGGCCATCACCGCCTGCACCACCGCACTCGTGACCACCGTGGACGCCGGCGCGAACGGCGCCTCGATCCCGTCGTGGGTCAACTCCGCGTCCCCGACCCCGATCTTGCTGTCGAGCACGATGTCGCAGTGGTCGCGCAGAAACGTACCCGAGACGTGCCGCGACCGCGTCCCCTCCGCGTACGCCACCGACGTGACCCCGATGACCTTGAGCCCGAGCGCCCGCGCGTTCATCGCCATCTCCACGGGCAGCGCGTTGCGCCCGGACAGCGAGATGATCACGAGGGCGTCACCGGGCTTGGCGGGGCTCGAGTCGAGGACCGCGCCGGCCAGCCCGTCGACCCGCTCGAGCGCGGAGCCCAGCGTCGCCGGCATGACGTCGACGCCGACCACGCCCGGCACCGCGAGCAGGTTCATCAGGGCGAACCCGCCGGCCCGGTAGACCACGTCCTGGGCCGCGAGCGAGGAGTGCCCGGCGCCGAAGGCGAACAATCGTCCGCCCGCCTCCACGGTGTCGGCGATCACCGCGCCGGCGGCCGCGATGTTCAGCGACTCCTCGTCCCGCACCCGCCCGAGCAGCCCGATCGCGGCGTCGAAGAACTGACCGGCCAGCTTGCTCTCGCTCATCGCCGAGGACCCTTTCCGGGGTGGGGGAACGACCGTGCGCCGATCACGGTGCGGTCTGTACCTTTCCCCTGTCAATACGGTGTCCACGCGCGACCGGTCAAGCCGTCGGGACGGCGAACGCTCGCCGGGGCACGGTTGTCAGTCCGATGCGTCAGAATTGGACCCAGGGCCAGCGGCACGACGTTTTTATGTCACAGCATCGAGGGGCACGTATGTCCGGACTGATCGACACCACGGAGATGTATCTCCGCACCATCCTCGAACTTGAGGAGGAGGGTGTGGTCCCCATGCGCGCCCGCATCGCCGAGCGGCTCGACCAGAGCGGCCCGACGGTGAGCCAGACGGTGGCGCGCATGGAGCGCGACGGCCTGGTGCAGGTGGCAGGGGACCGCCACCTGGAGCTGACCGACGAGGGGCGCCGCCTGGCGACGCGCGTGATGCGCAAGCACCGGCTCGCCGAATGCCTGCTGGTCGACGTGATCGGCCTGGAGTGGGAGCAGGTGCACGCGGAGGCCTGCCGCTGGGAGCACGTCATGAGCGAGGCGGTGGAGCGCCGCGTGCTGGAGCTGCTGCGCCACCCGACCGAGTCTCCGTACGGCAACCCGATCCCGGGCCTTGAGGAGCTGGGCGAGAAGGCCGAGGCGGACGCCTTCCTGGAGGACGGCATCATCAGCCTGGGAGAGCTCGACCCGGGCCCGGAGGGCAAGACGGTGGTGGTGCGCCGGATCGGCGAGCCGATCCAGACGGACGCGCAGCTGATGTACACGCTGCGACGGGCGGGCGTGCAGCCCGGCTCCGTGGTGAGCGTGACGCAGTCGCCGGGCGGGGTCCTGGTGGGCAGCAGCGGCGAGGCCGCCGAGCTCGCGGCCGACGTGGCCTCGCACGTCTTCGTGGCGAAGCGCTGAGCGAACGGTTGGCGGGAGCGGGATCACCAGCCTTTACCCACGCGGGAGTTGACGCCTGCGGGTGAAGGAGGCGGAAGCTTGCGGGAAAGGCCGGTTTCCGGCCGGAATGGCAGCGGCCGGGCGGATCGCGTGCGAGGCTGTGGCTCGAGGCATATGACCGTACGGGCGAGCGCACGGGTGAACGCACGAGTGCGCGGCAGGGGAGGGGCGGCAAGGCATGACGCCTTTCGGACCACGCGTCGGACTACGCGCACCACGTGTGCCACTCGCACGACGCGTACCACTCGCACCACCGTCGGCGCCCCGGCGTGCCCGGACGCCGCGGCCCGCCGGCTCACCCGGAGAGAACGAGGGCCCCGGCGCCTTCCGGCGCCGGGGCCTGTCCTCCCCGGTGTCGACCCGGAGCCCCGAGCTCCCAGGGTCGACCCCCGCGGACCGTCTTCCCCGAGCGGCCCGCCTCCCGCAGAAGATCTCCCCTCGGCGTGAGACGTCAATCCTTGAGCGTGGTCACTCGAACGAGCGGTGTTGCCGGAGACACGTGAGTTTTCGAATAGGGGTTCGATACTCTGCCGTCAACTGACCACGCAGTGGGAGCCGTCGGGGGCTGAAGGGGGTGCCAGGGCACATGGTGCGGCGCATCGATGTGACGGGGGCCGGAGGGGTCCGCCTCGCGGCCTGGGAGTTCGCGGAAGCGCCCAAGGGCCGCGCGGAGGCGGACGGCGCGCCCGGGGTCCTGCTCCTGCACGGCCTGATGGGCCGCGCCTCGCACTGGGCGTCCACGGCCCGCTGGCTCGCCGAACGGCACCGCGCGGTCGCCCTCGACCAGCGGGGCCACGGCCGCAGCGACAAGCCGGCGGACGGGCCGTTCACGCGGGAGGTCTACGTGGCCGACGCGGAGGCCGCCGTCGAACAGCTGGGCCTGGCGCCGGTGACGCTCATCGGCCATTCCATGGGCGCGCTCACCGCCTGGCAGCTCGCCGCCAAGCGGCCCGATCTGGTCCGCGCCCTGGTCATCTGCGACATGCGGGCGTCCGCGCTGGGCGCGGCGTCGCAGCGGGAGTGGGAGGACTGGTTCGCGTCGTGGCCGGTTCCGTTCGCGACGCTGGCCGACGTACGCAAGTGGTTCGGCGAGGACGACCCGTGGGTGGAGCGGCCGAGCCCCGCGCGGGGCGAGTTCTTCGCGGAGGTGATGGCCGAGCGGGCGGATGGCTGGCGCCCGGTCTTCTCGCGCCGCCAGATGCTGACGTCCCGGGAGACGTGGGTGCACGACGCGCACTGGGAGGAACTGGCCCAGGTCGAGTGCCCAGCGCTCGTCGTCCGGGGCCTGGACGGGGAGCTGGGCCGCGCGGAGTCCCAGGAGATGGTCCGGGTGCTGCCGCGTGGGCGGTACGCGGAGGTGGCGGATGCGGGGCACCTGGTCCACTACGACCAGCCCGCCGGCTGGCGCGAGGCACTGGAGCCCTTCCTGACCACGCTGGCCCCGTAGCCCGCCGGCTTCGGCTTGCACGGCGCGGGCCGTGACCCCTCCTCGCGCAGTTCCCCGCGCCCCGGTGCTGGCCGGCATGACCCCGTTGGCCCCGTAGTCCGTCGGGGTCCGGCTTTCACAGCGCGGGCCGTGGCCGCTCCTCGCGCAGTTCCCCGCGCCCCCAACCACTAGGCGCTGGCCCGCCCCGGCCACCTCAGCCGGTCCGGCGCTTGAGGACGTCCCTGGGGCGGAGCCCTAGGGCCCCGGCTGCGGGTCGTGGTCGCTTCTCGCGCAGTTCCCCGCGCCCCCTGGCAGGGCTGGTGCTGGCCCGCACCGGCACCCTCAGCCCGTCCGGCGTTTGAGGACGAGCGCCCTTTAGGCGCGAACGGGGTCTGGGGCGAAGCCCCAGGGGGCGCGCCTCTTCACCCGGTGTACGGGCGGGCGGGTGGGCAACCGCGCGACCTGGGGCGGAGCCCCAGGGACCCTGGCTGCGGGCCGTGCGTGGCTGGGCGCGCAGTTCCCCGCGCCCCTGGGCGGGGTTGGTGCTGGCCCGCATGGGCATACCTCAGCCCGTCCGGCGATTGAGGACGAGGCCGTTCAGGCCGAACGGGGTCCGGGGCGGAGCCCCAGGGGCCCTGGCTGCGGGCCGGGGGTGTTGGGGGCGGAGCCCCTGGCCGGGTTGGAGGGGCCGGGCACCTCTGGGATGTCAGCCCGTGCTGACGGCCGCCAGAATCTCCGGCAACCGCCCAGCCATCCGCGGCGCGGCCACCCGCAACCCCACCCAGCACACCAGCCCCCCGTACTCCGCCCCCAGCGGCAACAGCAGCCACAATGCCCCGTGCTGCCCCGCCGTATGCAGCCAGATCGCGAGCAGAATCATCGGTGCGCACAGCAACGTCCCCACCACCACTCCGCCGAGCATCGACAGGAACGCGATTCCCCCCTGCCCCGGCGCGACGTTCCTGCGGCTGTCCTGCGGGATGGAGTACGCCAGCGTCGCCGACGCCACCGCACCCGTCGCCAGCATCGCGCCGAGCAGGGAGAGCGCGAGCCCGACGACCTCAGGCAGCGCCTCCCACGCGCCGAGCATCCCGGCCGTCACCGAGGCCACGAGCACCGTGTACGGAAGCGTCACGAGCAGCAGCGCCAACGCCCGCGCCCGCAGCTCCAGATAGGCGTCCCGGGCCGAGGTGATGGTCAGGAGCACCATCCAGAACGCCGAGGTGTCCTGCCCGAACTGGTTGTACATCTGCATGCCGAGCATGCCGGTCGCGAAGCACGCGAGGTAGACCGTGCCGACGCCCTGCAAGGCGTTGAAGACCGGCACGATCAGGCCGATCGCGAGCGAGGTGATCCACGCGGCCTTGGTCTTGGGGTCCCGCCAGGCGTACCGCAGCGTACGCAGCATGACGGTGCCGGTGCGGCCCTCGGGCAGCAGCGAGCCGAGCCCCCGGCGCCCGGACTTGTCGCGGGAGGCGTCGGCCGCGGCGAGCGTCGATCCGTCCGGCGTGGTCATCAGCTTCACGAGCGAGCGCTGCCAGGCGTACAGGAGCAGCCCCAACGCGGCCAGTGCGATGAGGAGTTGGGCGGCGGCGCGCCCGTACGCCCCCTCGCTCGCCGCGTCCACCGCGCCGATCGCCGAGGCCGGCGGCAGCCAGCGCACCACGTCGCCGGCCGGCTGGAGCGCGGACAGACCGCCGGAGTCCCCGAGCCGCCGCATGCCGAAGTTCACGAACTGCATGCCGACCGCGACGATCAGGCCGCTCAGGACCGCCAGGTCACGCCCCTTGCGGGAGGTCAGCAGCCGGGTGTTGGCGGCGGCCACGGCCCGGGCGAGCGCGACGCACACCAGCAGCGCCAGCGGCACGGCGAGCACCGCGACCAGGACCGCGCCCGCCCCGTGCGCGACCGCGAGCACCGAGCCGAGTACCAGGCAGAGCGTGAACAGCGGCCCGATCCCGACCAGGGAGGCCACGAGCAGCGCGCCGACGAGCGGACGCGGCCGCAGGGGCAGCATGACGAGCCGGGTCGGATCAAGCGTCTCGTCGCCGCTCGGGAAGAACAGCGGCACGACCGCCCAGCCCACCGCGACCAGGGCCACGGCGAGCACCGCGAGGGTGGCGGCGTTGGGGTTGCCGCGCAGCATGACAAGGCCGAGCAGCTGGAGCGCCGCGAAGAGCAGCGCGAGGACGGCGGAGGTGATGAAGGCGGCTCGGCGGCCGCCGGACTGGCGCAGCCCGTTCTTCAGGAGCGACAGTTTGAGCCGGACGACGACCGGGGTCAGGGCGGAGGCGTTCATCGGCTGCCACCGCCGAGCCAGTCGAGGGAGGCGCCCGCGTCGCGGCCGCGCGCGCCGACGAGTTCGAGGAACGCGCTCTGCAACGAGGAGGCGTCCCCGCGCACCTCGGCCAGGGTGCCCTGGGCGCGGATGCGGCCCGCCGCCATCACCGCGACCCAGTCGCACAGCGACTCGACGAGCTCCATGACGTGGCTGGAGAAGACGACGGTGGCGCCGGAGCCGGTGTAGCGCTCAAGGACGCCGCGGATGGTCTGCGCGGACACCGGGTCCACGCCCTCGAACGGCTCGTCGAGGAAGAGGACTTCGGGGTTGTGCAGCAGGGCTGCGGCCAGCCCGATCTTCTTGCGCATGCCGGTCGAGTAGTCGACGACCAGTTTGTGCTGGGAGCCCGCGAGGTCGAGGATGTCGAGGAGCTGGGCGGCCCGCTTGTCGACCTCGGCGCCGGGCAGTCCGCGCAACCGGCCGCAGTAGCCGAGCAGTTCACGCCCAGAAAGCCGCTCGAACAGGCGCAGGCCCTCCGGCAGTACGCCGATACGGGACTTGACCGCGACCGGGTCGCGCCACACGTCGTGCCCGACGACCTCGACCTTGCCCTGGTCGGGCCTGAGCAGCCCGGTCACCATGGACAGCGTGGTGGTCTTGCCCGCTCCGTTCGGCCCGACCAGACCGATGAACCTGCCGGCGGGCAGCTCCAGATCGACGCCCGCGACCGCGACCTGCTCCCCGAATCTCTTCCACAGCCCCTGAACGCGGACGGCGGGCGGCGCCGTCCGCGCTCCGCCCGCCGTGTCCGCCGTTCCCGCTTCCGACTGGTCCGGCATGGTGATGCCCCTTCGTCCCCGTGATGGTGTCTTCCCCACCATAGGAGCCGGGGCGCCGTCCGCCCTAGGGAGTGTCCCCGTCGGCCGGACGGGACTTTGAAGAGTTTTTCACGCCCTAGGGCCGACGGTCCCTGGCGTCGGCGGCCTCGCGTCCGCAGGCGTAGGCGAGCGGGCTGATCAGCTCCTCCGCGTCCAGCAGCCAGCGGTTGGCGGGGGTGGGGCGGCACGCCCACTGCACCGCGCCCGATCCTGCGACCCGGGTCGGCGGCGCCGCCACGTAGTCGCCCTCGCCCCGGGTGACCAGGTCGACAGAGGCGGGCGACCACCCCAGCCTCCGTACGAGATCCGGCACTTTGGCGCCCGCGCCCGGCAGCACGAAGAACAGCATCCGGCGCTCGGGCGTGCGGGTGACCGGGCCGAGCGTGAGCTCCATCCGCTCCATGCGGGCCAGGGCGAGGAACCCGGCCGACTCGGACACGTCGATGGCGTCGAAGGTGCGCCCGGTGGGAAGCAGGATGGAGGCCTTGGGGTGCTTGGACCACATGCGGCGGGCGGCGACCGCGCTGCCGGTGGCCTGTGTCGCCCAGTCGGGCCGCGCGGGGTGCGCACCCGGCTTCGGGCACGCCGTGTCACCGCAGGAGCAGCGCTCGACCCCTTGGTCGGCCTCCAGGAAGGTGCCGGGGAAGACGTCCCAGTGCCGCTCCTCCGCGTACCGTACAGCGCTGTCCAGGAGCTGTTCGCCGCGCTGTTGGGGGATCCGCGCGGATTCCGTGTCCGTACCCGTTCCCGTTCCCGTACCCGTGCCTGTGCTGGTTTCTTCCACGACGCACTCAACTGTGGCCACCACCGCGGGTTACGGGCGTGGCGACCGTGGGATCAGCGGTGTCGCTCCCGCATACGGGGCGCATGGGTGCATGGGCGGGGGCGCGCGTGCGGCTCCGCATCGGTGGCAGGGTAGCCATATGCGGGGGAAGCAACCGGGAATGGTGGCAATGACGCCATATTCCGGATTCCCCTCGTTTCTCTGCATATTCGCAGGGCAAAGATCAGGGTGCTGATCACAGCCGCACCAGGGGGTTCACATGGCAGCCAGGCCTCTCGTCGCCCGCCAGCCCAACGAGCGACTCCAGACGCTCATTCAGGAAGCCGGATGCTCCAACGCCGGTCTCGCCCGCAGGGTGAACATGGTCGGCGCGGAACGCGGTCTCGACCTCCGCTACGACAAGACGTCCGTGGCACGGTGGTTGCGCGGACAGCAGCCCAGGGGGAGGGCGCCCGGCATCATCGCGGAAGCGCTCGGCCGCAAACTGGGCCGTACGGTCACGATCGACGAGATCGGGATGGCCAACGGCAAGAACCTCGCGTCGGGGGTGGGGCTCCAGTTCTCGCCCACCGTGCTCGGCGCGATCGAGCAGGTCTGCGAGTTGTGGCGCAGCGACGTGGGGCGCCGCGACTTCCTGTCCGGCTCCACCGTGGCGGCCTCGGCGCTCGTCGAGCCGAGCCGCGACTGGCTGATCACCGGCACCGACAGCCAGGTCGCGCGCAGCGCGGGGCAGCGGGTCGGCGGGGCCGACGTCGAGGCGGTCAAGGCGATGACGTCCGCGCTCGTCGACCTGGACCACCGGTTCGGGTCGGGGCATGTGCGGCCGGTCGTCGTCCACTACCTCAACAGCGTCGTGTCGGGGCTGCTCGCCGGGTCCTACCGGGAGTCCGTGGGGCGGCAGTTGTTCGCCGCGGTGGCCCGGCTCACCGAACTCGCGGGGTACATGGCCATCGACACCGGCCAGCCGGGCCTCGCCCAGCGCTACTACATTCAGGCGCTGCGGCTCGCCCAGGCCGCCGACGACCGGGGTTACGGCGGCTATGTGCTCGCGGCCTCCATGAGCCACCTGGCCGCCCAGCTCGGCAATCCGCGCGAGATCGCCCAACTGGCGCGCGCCGCACAGGAAGGAGCGCGCGGCCGGGTCACACCGCGCGCCGAGGCGATGTTCTACGCTGCCGAGGCACGCGGGCACGCCCTGCTCGGCGACGCGCGCACCTGCCAGGCCGTGGCGGGCCGCGCGCTCACCGCGCTGGAATCGGCGGACCCGGACTCGGGCGACGACCCGCCCTGGATCGCGCACTTCGACCACGCCTACCTCGCCGACGAACTCGCCCACTGCCACCGGGACTTGGGGCAGGCGGACGCGGCGGCCCGGTGTGCGCGGGAGTCGCTGGCCGGCCACCCCGAGACGCGCGCGCGGCGCCGCGCCATCGGGCTCATCCTGCTGGCCACCGCGCAGGTGCAGCAGCGCGAGGTCGAGCAGGCGTGCGCGACGGGCACCCGGGCGGTGGACCTGCTGTCCACACTGCGCTCCAACCGGGGCGCCGACTATCTGGAGGACTTCCAGGAGCGGCTTGAGCCGTACGCCAACGAACCGGCGGTGCGGGAGTTCGGGGAGCGCCTGGAGGTGCAGGCAGCCTGAGCGCGTGACGTCAAGGGCACCTGAGCAGGGGGTTGTGGGAGGGCTTGGCAAGGGCGTGGGGGGACCCGGTAGCGTGAACCGACGATTCCTAGGTCCACGTACAGGAGTTCCGGTGACGCAGCAGAGCCGACAGGGTGACGAGCCGCAGCATCCGGCTGTGCGGCCCGTGCACGAGGGTGTCGTGCTGCCCGCCGACCAGAGCGTCCCCCGCGCCGGGGAGCCGCTGCCCGCGCCGACCGGAGCCCAGTCGTGGGGGCAGCCCTGGGGCCCCCGGGGCCAGGCCTCGCCGCCGCCGCCCGCCGCGCCCCCTCGGGGGCCGGCCACCTTCGGGCAGCCGCTGCCGCCCGAGAGCGGTGGCCGCGACGCGGAGGCGACGCGGTTCATCGCGCCGGTGCCGGGTGGTCACGGCGGTTCGGGTGACGCCACCCAGTACCTCGCGCCGGTCCCGGCGGGGCCGGGGGATTCCGAGGCGACGCAGTACATCGCTCATGCGCCGGGCGGAGCCGGGGCCGGGGATTCCGAGGCGACGCAGTACATCGCTCATGCGCCGGGCGGAGCCGGGCCCGGGGATTCCGAGGCGACGCAGTACATCGCTCATGCGCCGGGCGGCGCCGGGCCCGGGGATTCCGAGGCGACGCAGTACATCGCCCACGCGCCGGGCGGCGCCGGGGCCTTCGGCGGTGAGGCGACGCAGTTCATCGCGCCCGTGCCGGGTGGTCACGGCGGCCACGGCGGCCACGGCGGTCACGGCGGCTCAGGTGACGCCACGCAGTACATCGCGCCGGTCCCGGGCGGTTCCGGGGACTTCGAGGCGACGCAGTTCATCGCGCCGGTGGCGGGCAGCGGAATCGGCGCCCCGGGCGGTCCGGGCAGTGAGGCCACGCAGTACCTCGCCCCCGTCCAGGGCGGCGCGGGCGCGCTGCCGCCCGAGCACTCCGGCGGCCCTGCCCACTTCCCCGGCGCCCAGGGCCCCGGCCGTGGCGCGGACCCCACCCAGGTCATGGCGCCCGTGCCGGCGGCCCCGCAGGACGCCCCGTACGGGATACGGCCGGGCGAGCCGGGCGAGCGGCAGCCCCCGGCCGAGTTCGACAGCCTCTTCCGGGCGGACGGCTCGCCCCAACAGGGCGCGGAAAGCGCCCAGTTGCCCCGCTTCGGCCCCTCCGTACCCCTCAACCGGCAGCAGCAGAGCCCCCACCAGTCGCCGCAGGCGCAGTTCGGCGCGCAGCCGCCGCAGCACGACCCGGCCGGGCAGCACTCCGCGTACGAGCCGGATCCGCCCCGGCGCAAGGTGCCGGTCGGGCTGATCGCCGGTGTGGTCGTGGGCTGCGCCGTCATCGGGCTCGGCGCGGGCGCCCTCCTGAGCGGCGGCGACACGAAGGACGACAAGCAGCCCGCGGGCGTCAGCTCGCCCGTCAACGGCGCCACCGGCGCCAAGGGGGACGACGCCGACCCCGCCAAGGCGCAGGCCCAGGCTCTCGACAAGGTGCTCGCCGACAGCGGCAGCAGCCGCGACGCGGTGATCGGCGCGGTCGCCGACATCCGCAAGTGCGACAAGCTCGACCAGGCGTCCTCCTCGCTGCGCGGCGCCGCCAAGCAGCGCGGCGACCTGGTGACCCGGCTCGGCGCGCTCTCCCTGGACAAGCTGCCCGACCACGACAAGCTGGCGGCGGCGCTCAGCAAGGCCTGGCAGTCGTCGGCCGCCGCCGACAACCACTACGCGGCGTGGTCCGACGCGGTCGCCGCCGACAAGGGCAAGGGCTGCAAGGACGGCCACGCCAAGCGCACCAAGGACGCGGGCGAGGGCGACAAGGCGAGCGGCGAGGCGACGAAGTCCAAGCAGGAGGCCTCCGGGCTCTGGAACGCGATCGCCACCAAGTACGGCCTCACCAAGCGCGGCGCCACCCAGCTCTAGGCTGCCGCCCACCGCCCGGGCGCGCGGACCACCGCCCGGGCGCGCGGACCACCCGCCCCGCCCGGCTCAGCCGTTGGCGGCGGACGCCTCCAGGGTCGAACTCACGTCGGTGAAGCCCTTCTTGACGGCGACCAGCCGCCCCTCGCGCACCACCTGGAAGGTCACCTGGCGGTTGATGATGCGCGGGAAGTCCGCCGCCGCGAGCATGTCCTCGAAGCGCCAGCGCAGCACGGGCGTGAGGCCACCGGTGTCCACGGTGACGCCCTTGTTGAGCGCGCGCACCAGATCGACGGCCCGCACGGAGTCCTTGTGGAGGGACTCCACCACCGTCTTCAGAGCGGTGTAGGCGATCCACGTCGTCTGCACCCCGGCGTCGGCGGCGTCGATCGCGTCGTCCCCGAAGGCGTGTTCCCTGATGACCTTCTTCATCGGCTCCCAGCGCGGGTCGTCGGACTCCGGGTACCAGCCGGTGACGTACGCGCCCTCGAAGGGGCCGTCCTTGCCGCCGGTGCGGTCGAGCAGCGGCTGGCCGACCGAGCCGATGACGGACGCCACCCGCACCTTCTCCCCGTCGCTCGCCACCCGCCGGAAGGAGTCGAAGAACGTCTCGGTGCGGTCGCCGAGCACCGCCGTCACACAGCCCCTGCCCGCCTTCTGCCCGGGCCCCTTGCGTCCGGCGCCGCTGTCCGCCGCCCCGGCCCGATCGAGCGCCCGGCGCGCCTCCGCGGTGTAGTCGCCCGCGTCCTCGGCGGTGCGGATGTCGACGGCCGCCTCGTGGTGCGCGGCGAGCAGCCCGGCGTTGAGCAGTGTGGGCAGGACGTCGCCGGCGAGGGTGTCGGGCCGTACCAGGGAGACCTGCCCGCACTCGGCGGCGAGCTGCTGCCCGCTGCCCGCGATGAGTGCGGCCTGGCCGCCGTTGACGGGGTAGGAGAGGGCGCTGGTGAACTCGCGGTCGGAGATGCCGTATCCCCCGAGGTAGGGGATGCCGGCGACTTCGAGCGGGGGGATGAAGGCGTTGTCGTACTGACTGTAGGAGCCGACGACGGCGACCGCGTGCTCCTTCACCGCGCGCCGCGCGCAGTCGGACGCGCCGTTGTCGGTGTTGTGCTCGTTGCAGGTGAGCACGGTGAGCCGGTGGCCGTCGATGCCGCCGGCCGCGTTCACCCAGCGCGCGAACGCCTCGGCCATGGCGGGCATGCCGGGGGCATTGGTGGCGGAGGTGCCGTCGGGGGCCCAGGTCATGACGGTGATGGGCTCCCTGGAGCCCCCCGAGACCCCAGGGAGCACACCGCAGCCGGCCAGCAGGGCGGCGCCCACCGCCGAGCACGTGGCGAACACGGTGGCCGTCGTGCCGGACGAACGCGCCGGGCCCGGCCGGGCCGACGAGCTGATCGAGCGGCGGGGCCGGTCCGGACCCCCACGGCGCCGCCATCCGTAACCGGTCATGGGCCCGCACCCTTCCGGGCCAGGGGTAACGCAGTTGTGAGCATGCCTCAACGCAGGGTGAGGAACGGGTGAATTGCGGGGGCCGATCGAGCGGACGTCGGGGGGAACGTACGATCGAAAACGTGCAGCAAGGTTCAGCAGGCTCTTCCCGTCGCGGCCGTCGCTCCTCCACCATGGGCGGCATGCCGTTGAATGACATGCCGTGGTGGCGCTGGCGTACTCACGTACGGTCCGCGCTGCACATGCTCTCCGACCCCGTCTTCCACGAGGAGACCTGGCTGGCCGGGCGCGAAGGGTTCGGGGACGTCACCGACGCCGTGTACCGGCTCGTCGAGGACACCTGGCTGGACAACTGGTCGGCGGAGAAATACGTCGGCACGATCTTCCGCGACTCCGGTGAGGCGGCTCTGGTGGACGCCGCCGTGCTGCGGGTCCTGCGGATCATGCACCAGGTCGGCGCGGACGCCCCGGTCTCCGCCTACCTCGCCCACGAGGCATGGCCGGAGGCCGTGCGGGCGGCGCGCGAGGCGCACGTACGGCTCGCGGAGAGCGACGGCGAGGACCCCGACGCGCCGCCGCGCTCGCTCGAAGTGCTGAGGATCCTGACCCGCTCGGCCTGATCCGTTCCGCCCGGGGCCCGTGGGTCCGGATCCTGGTCGGCCAGGAGCCGGAGGGCGCTGGTGTGGCATCCTTCCTGGATGACTGACCAGTATGTCCTCACGCTCTCCTGTCCGGACAAACAGGGCATCGTGCATGCCGTGTCGAGCTATCTGTTCATCACGGGCTGCAACATCGAGGACAGTCAGCAGTTCGGCGACCGTGACACCGGTCTGTTCTTCATGCGCGTCCACTTCTCGGCCGAGGCCCCGGTGACCGTCGACAAGCTGCGCGCCAGCTTCGCCGCCGTCGGCGACTCCTTCCAGATGGAGTGGGGGATCCACCGCCCCGAGGAGCGGATGCGGATCATCCTGATGGTGTCGAAGTTCGGACACTGCCTGAACGACCTGCTGTTCCGCGCGCAGTCGGGCGCGCTGCCCGTGGAGATCGCGGCGGTCGTCTCCAACCACACCGACTTCGCCGAACTCGTCGCCTCCTACCACGTGCCCTTCCACCACATCCCGGTCACCAAGGACACCAAGGCCGCGGCCGAGGCGCGCCTGGTGACGCTGGTGCGCGAGGAGCGGGTGGAGCTGGTGGTGCTCGCCCGGTACATGCAGGTGCTCTCGGACGACCTGTGCAAGCAGCTCAGTGGCCGGATCATCAACATCCACCACTCGTTCCTGCCGAGCTTCAAGGGCGCCAAGCCCTATCACCAGGCGCACGCGCGCGGCGTGAAGCTGATCGGCGCGACCGCGCACTATGTGACGGCCGACCTCGACGAGGGGCCGATCATCGAGCAGGAGGTGGAGCGCGTCGGGCACGACGTCACTCCGGCCCAGCTCGTCGCGATCGGCCGCGACGTGGAGTGTCAGGCCCTCGCGCGGGCGGTGAAGTGGCACGCCGAGCACCGCATCCTGCTCAACGGGCGCCGTACGGTCGTCTTCGCCTGACGCGGTGCCCGGCGGGGGCGGACGGGCGCGGCCTTCGGCCCCGGGCCGCGCCCCCGCTCACAGCCGGCTCAGTGACGCGGCCGCGAACAGGACGTCGCTGATGGCCTCGCGGTCGCCCAGCTGACCGGCCGCCGCCTCCTCGGGCGGTACGTGGCCCGCGGCCAGCTTGCAGAACTCCACGCCGTCCAGGGCCACATGGGCCACCTCGTGCGCGGGGGAGGCCAGGGCGGCCGGCGAGTCGAGCGCGATGTGCCAGTCGCCGCCGCCCACGCCCTCGATCTCCAGACGCAGCGAACGCCCCGGGGAGCCCGCCGCGACAAGCCCGCGCGGCGGCGAGGCGAGCCCGGCCCTGCGGCGGCCCGCGAGCGTGGCGGGCAGGACCCGTACCGCCAGGTCGATCATGCGGTGCAGATGCGCGCCGGACGGCGGATCGTAGGGATAGTCCACGGCATCGGCGATGTCACCCGCGTGGATCCAGCACTCGAAGGCCCGGTCCAGCATCGCGTCCCGCACCGGCAGGGCGAACTCCCCGCACGCGACGTCCAGTTCGGCCGAACCGCCGCCCGCGAAGGACACCGTGCGGATCAGCGTGTGGGACTGCTCGCGCCAGGGCTCGCGGACCGTGCGGGTCAGCGGGTACCGCGCGGCCCGCCACAGCGCCTCGGTCCGCGCGGTGGGCCCGGCCGCCGATGCGGCGTCCTCGGGGTCCATCCGCACCGGCTCGTCCAGACCGAGCGCGGTGGCGACCATCGCGTCGACGGTCATCAGATGCCCGATGACCCCGGCGACCGTCGTCCTGCGGCTGGCCGGACGGTCGTCCTCGAACCATTTCAGGCGCACCGGCGCGTGCCATTCGGCGTCCCCGAAGTCGTTGAGCAGCGCGTCGAGCCGGGCGGTCTCGGCGTCGTACGGCGCCGCCCAGGCCGGCACCGGGATGCGGGCAGGACGCCGGCCCAGGCAGTTCTCCAGGACGCGGGCGCGCAGCATCGGGTCCAGATCGAGGCTGCGCTCGGCCTGGAGCAGGCCCACCGCGTCCCGCAGCCGCAGCGCCTCGTCCGCGCAGGGCGCGCACTCGGTGAGGTGCGCTTCCACGGCGTCGGTCTCCTCGGCGGAACACGCGGCGAGCGCCCAGGCCCCGAGCAGCGATTTGAGCACGGTGTGCGAGGGCGGCCCCTGCCCCACGCCCGGGCTCCCGGCCCGGGTCCCGGCCCCGATCTCGGCGTCGGCCACGCCCCCGGCATCCGCCCCGGCCCCGGTACCCGCCCCGGCCCCGATCCCGGCATCCGCCCCGGCCCGGGCATCCGCCCCCGCCCCGGCGTCCGGATCGCGCGGTGCGGGGACGAACGTGCCGGGGCCCGTGAGGTCGTCGCCGGCCGAGCGCGGTGCCGGTATGCGCGGGGTGTGCTCGTCGTCGGGCACCGGCTCGCCCTGCTCCATGGGCCCGCTCACAGCGCCCGTCCGTATCCGGGCGGCGCCGCTCCCTGCGGCGGCCGGGTGTTGGCGGAGGAGAGCAGCTGGAGCCCGAGCCGCAGGCGCCGGCGCGCCTCGTCCTCGGTGATGCTGAGATCGGCGGCGGCCTGCCGGTAGTCGCGGCGCTGAAAATAGGCCAGCTCAAGGGCGGCACGCAGCGGCGCGGGCATGGACGTCACGATGTAGTCCGCGCGCGCCGCCGCCGACGCGCGCCGCACCTTCAGCTCAAGCTCCTCCGTCGAGCACCCGCCCTCGCCGCACGAGGACGCCTCCGCCTGGCGCAGCCGCCGCACGGCCTGGCGCTGGGTGAGCTTGGCGACCCAGGACCGCATCGAGCCGAGCTTGGGATCGTAGGCGTCCGGGTTCTCCCAGACGTAACCGAAGACCTCGCGGGTGATCTGGTCCGCCGCGTCCTCGTCGCTGAGCACGCGCTGGGCGAGGCTGTGCACCAAGGAGGCGAACCGGTCGTAGAGCTCACCGAGCGCGGCCGCCTCGCCGCGCGCGAGCCGCTGCTGCATCCGGCGGTCCCACCGAGGTGGCGCGTCCTTCGGCATAGGCTCCCCCACCCTGTCGTTCCCCTGCTGTGCCCCTGTGCGCCCGTCTGTGCGTACCTACGAATGTAATGCGACGGGCTGACAATGCGCGGAGGTTTGCGCCAAGTGCGCCCCCGACGAGCCAGTTGGTGGTAATGGCCGCGTTTCGCGTGGGTGGGCATGGGCAGCCGCGCCTGGGGGGACAGGGCAGCACAGAGAGGGACCAGTGGCGTGACGCTGAGAGTGGACGAGTCCGAGCAGGGCACGTGGACGGTGCTGCGGGTCAGCGGTGAGCTGGATCTGGTCACCTCGCCCCGGCTGCGCCGCCAGGTGCACGAGGCGGTCGCCGAGGGCCGCAGGGATCTGGTCCTCGACCTGTCGGGGGTGCGTTTTTGCGATTCGAGCGGTGTGGGCGTGCTCATCGCGGCGCGCCGTCTGATGCGCTCCTGCCAGGGCCGGCTCCGCCTGATCCTGCCGGCCCGCGGCGCCCTGGACGGCAGCCATGTGAACAAGGTGCTCGCCGCGCTGGGTGTACGCCGGCTGTTCGCGGTGTATGGGGATGTGAACTCCGCATCCGACGACCTGGCCGAACCCCTCTCCGCGTAAGACGGACGCGGCGACGCGGGCCCACCCCCCAGCGCCGCAGCGCCGCCGTCCCCCGCCCGTGGCACACGTCGCCGTATCCCCCGCGCGCGGGCATCAGGAGTCGTACGCTCTCGCCATGGCCAGTATGGACAGCCCAGACAGCGCAGCCGGTCCCGACAGCGGCGAGTACGAGCGGAGGGTGGCGGCCCGCTTCGCCTCCTTCGACCAGGACGGCAACGGCTGGATCGACCGCGAGGACTTCTCGACCGCGGCGGCGGCCCTGCTCGCCGAGTTCGGCACGACCGCCCGCTGCGACAAGGGGCAGGCCCTGTACGGCGGCGCGGAGGCGCTGTGGCAGGGGCTCGCCGGGATCGCGGACGTGGACGGCGACCAGCGGGTCACGCGCAAGGAGTTCGTGGGGGGCGCGCTCAAACGGCTGCGGGACCGCACCAGTGGCTTCACCGAGATCGCGCGCCCCTTCCTGCACGCCGCCTTCGCGGTGGCCGACACGGCCGGCGCCGGCACGGTGGCCGTGGCCGACGCCGAGCGCGCGCTGCGGGCACTCGGCGTCGAGCCCGGGGTCGCGGCGGAGGTCGCCGTGACCCTGGACAAGGATGCCGACGGCCGCGTCACGGAGCCGGACGCGGTGGCCGCCTTCGCCGCCTACTTCACGACGATGCCCTGAGCGCGGCCGCGCCCGGCTCGGCCCGGACCCGGGGCGCGGGGGTCAGTGCCAGTTCCAGTCGATCAGGGTGCGCAGCGTGTCCGCGTGGAAGTCGGGGAAGTCCATCGGGACGACGCCCAGATGGGTCCGCTCGCTCAGGCGCGCGTTCAGATAGCCCTGCACGCCCGGCATGATCGCGTCCGCGTTGACCTTGGGCCAGCCGCCGCCCGCGTAGCTGGTGAAGTTGATGTACAGCTGGGCGGAGTCCTGGTCGTAGAAGGCGTTGTCGAACTGCTGGGTGACCTTGGCGGTCTTCTTCGACGGCCAGGACAGGCCCTGGTAGACGTCCTGGAGCTTGATGTACTGATTGGACAGGAAGTCGTTGTCGCCGCCGGGCCATTGGAGCACCGGCCAGTCGTTGTCGAACTGGGCGATGAGGACGATCTTCCCGCGTGCCTCGCCGAGCGTGGGCACCCGGTCGGTGAGCAGGAAGCGGGAGCGCCAGCCCTTCTGGTCCAGATAGACGTTCAGTACGTTCTTGAAGTTGGCGCCGACCTCGTTCTTGGTCCCGCTCTCCTTCTTCAGCCGCATCAGCAGGACTTCACCGGGGTGGCTGTCGAGGAAGGCCGCGCTCTGGGTCAGGACGTCGCCGAACGTCATGCCCTGGTAGTAGCCGGCGTGGTAGATCCCGAACGCGTCGTCGAGGTGGCCCTGGAGCCCGTTGGCCCGGATGTCGAAGAACCGGATGCCCTCCTGCAACTGCTGGGTCAGACCCCAGTTCTGGGTGTGCGACCACTCGGTGCCGTTGTTCGGGTCGGTGCAGCACGAGTCGTGGGTGCCGGGGATGGTCATCCGCAGCAGGGAGAGGCTGTCGGGCAGCGCGGCCATCCAGTGGGCCGGGTCCGCGCTCGCGCGGGGGCGCACGGCGGCGCGCGCGGTGCCGGGCAGGAGCGCGGCGGCGGAGATCGCGCCGGCGCCGAGTATGAGGTGTCTGCGGGTGAGTTCCATGAGTCCGTCCTTGGGGGAGAGCGGCAGGGCCACACCAGAGGGGTGGCGGGCCCCTGGGTCATGCCCCGCCGAACCGCTGGCGCAACGTGGATTTCACCACCTTCCGCAGTGTCTCGTTTCTCGGCAGCGCCTCCACCACCTCAAGCCGCTCGGGCAACTTGTGCGCCGAGAGCCCCTGGGCCCGCAAGTGCGCCGTGATCCCGGCGAGCGTCAACTCCCGTGCGCCCGGCGGCTGTTCGACGACCGCGCACACCAATTCCCCCCGCTCGGCGTCCGGCAGGCCGATCACGGCGGCGTCCCCCACGTCCGGGTGCGTGTGCAGCAGGTCCTCGATCTCCTTCGCCGAGATGTTCTCCCCCTTGCGGATGATGATGTCCTTGATCCGCCCGGTCAGGACGAGGTGCCCCGACTCCCGCACGTGCCCCACGTCCCCGGTGATCAGGAACCCGTCCGCGTCGAAGGCGGCCCTCGACTGGGCGGGGTCGAGATAGCCCCGGCACACCGCGTCGCCGCGCAGCCGCACCTCGCCGTCCACCCCGGGCGCGAGCGGCCCGCCCGCCCGGTCGGTGACGCGGATCTCCATGCCCGCCGGGGGCCGGCCCTCGGTGGTGGCCAGGTTCTCGGGGGTGTCCTCGGGGTCGCCCATGGTGATCATCGGGACCTCGGTCATGCCGTACCCGTGGGTGAGCTGTACGCCCATCTCGCGCACGACCGCGTGGTAGACCTCCGGCGGCTTCGGCGCCCCGCCGCCCGCGAGCAGCCGGAGGGTGGGGATGATCCGCTCACCGGGCCGCTTGCGCTGCTCGGCCAGGAACATCGAGTAGAACGCGGTCGAGCCGCCGGCCACGGTGACGCCGTGGCGCCGGTACTCCGCCAGCGCGTCCGGCAGCGCGAAGTGCTCGAACAGCACGGCGGGGAAGCCGTGGAGCAGCAGCATCACGGTGTAGTCGGACCCGGCTATGTGGGCGAAGGGGAACGCCATGGAGCCGACGTCGGCCTCCGACAGGCGCAGGGCGCCCGCCAGGCACGAGCCGCCCGCGATCAATGAACGGTCGGTGTGCAGCACGCCCTTGGGGTCGGACGTCGTCCCCGATGTCCAGTAGATCCACCGCACGGACGTACCGTCCCCTGGCGCCGGCGGCAGCACCCCCGGATCGCCGTCGGGCAGGTGGTCGTACGCCTCGAACACGCCCCGCGCGCCGAGTCGGCGCGCCATCGCGGTGTGGTCGAAGCCGCGCCAGACGCCGGGCACCGCGAAGAACTCCGCACCGGACTCCCGCAGCGCGAAGCCGGCCTCGCGGTCGCGGGAGAAGGGGATCAGGGGCGACTGCACCGCGCCGAGCCGGGCGAGCGCGAACGACAGGATCACCGTCTCGATACGGGTCGGCAGCTGCCAGGCCACCACGGTCCCGGGCCGCACCCCCATGCCGTACAGGCCTGCCGCCGCCCGCTCGCAGCGCTCGCGCAGGGCGCCGAAGGTGAGGACGCGGTCGCCCTGGAGCAGAGCCGGACGCCGAGGGGTGAGCGCGGCGCGGCGTTCGGTCAGCTCCCAGAGCGTGCGCGAGGACTCCAGTGCCTGTGCGGTGCCGGTCATGACGCTCATGTCCGCCCCTAACTGACGTACCGTCAGATCTGCGCAGAGCGTAGGCCCCCACTCCTTGCTGGTCCAGAGGCGCGGAGGCTAGCCTGCTGTCTGACGGCCCATCAGGTGTGGAGGAAATCCCCATGACTGAACTGCCCGAACCGGCTGAACGGCCCGAACCACCCGCACTGCCCGAACCGCGCCTGTCCGGACTGCCGCGCGCCACCGCCACCGCCACCGCCCCCGGCCCCGCCCACGCCCGCTGATGGACCTCACCTGTACCGAGGAGGAAGAGGCCTTCAGGTCCCGCCTGCGTGACTGGCTCTCGAAGGCGCTGCCCCGGCTGCCGCCCAGGCCCGACCCGTCCGACTGGCCGGCCCGCAGGGCGTACGACACGGGCTGGCAGCGGATGCTGTACGACGCCGGGTACGCGGGGCTGCACTGGCCCGTGGCGGCCGGGGGGCGGGGCGCCACGCCCACGCAGCACCTCATCTACCTGGAGGAGACCGAGAGGGCGGGCGCCCCCTACGTGGGAGCGAACTTCGTCGGGCTGCTGCACGCGGGCCCCACCATCGCCGCCGAAGGCACCCCCGAACAGCGGGCCCGCTGGCTGCCGCCGGTGCTACGCGGCGACGAGATCTGGTGCCAGGGCTTCAGCGAACCCGACGCGGGCTCCGACCTGGCCGCGCTGCGCACCCGGGCGGTCCGCGACGGCGACGACTACGTGGTGACGGGGTCGAAGATCTGGACCTCGCACGCGGAAGTCGCCGACTGGTGCGAGCTGTTGGTGCGCACCGCGCCCATCGACGCGTCCGTGCCCAAGCATCGGGGCATCACCTGGCTCGCCCTGCCGATGGACGCGCCCGGCATCACGGTCCGTCCGCTGCGCACCCTGGCCGGCTCGGCGGAGTTCGCCGAGGTGTTCCTCGACGAGGTGCGGGTGCCGGTCGCCCACCGGGTCGGTGCGGAGAACGACGGCTGGCGGGTCACCATGGTGACGCTGGCCTTCGAACGCGGCACGGCCTTCGTGGGGGAGGTGGTCGCCTGTCGCAGGACGCTGACCGAACTGGCCGCGACCGCCAGACGCAACGGCGCCTGGGACGACGACGAGACCAGGCGCCGACTGGGCGCCCTGAACGCCGAGTTCACGGCGTTGTGGCGGCTCACCCAGTGGAACGTCAGCGCGTCCACGCGCGGCGGCGGCGCCCCGGGGGTCGGCGGTTCCGTCTTCAAGCTCCGCTATTCGCACGCACGTCAGGAGCTGTACGAAACCGCGGCCCGCGTCCTTGGGCCCGACGCGCTCGACCTCGGCCGCGCCCTGATCCTGGACCGGCTCTCCTCGCTCTCCTACACCATCGCCGCCGGCACCTCGCAGATCCAGCGGAACATCGTCGCCGAGCGCATCCTCGGCCTCCCCAAGGGGCGCTGATGGACTTCCAGCTCACCGCGGACCAGAAGGCGTTGCGGGCGGCCATGCGCGATCTCCTGGCGGCGCGCCTGGACCGTGCGGCGCTGCGGGCGGCCGTGGAGCGGCCCGCGCTCGACCGGGAGCTGTGGCGGGCGCTGGGCGAGGCGGGCTTCTTCGCCCTGCGGCTGCCCGAGCGCGAGGGCGGCGTCGGCCTCACGCTCGCCGACGCGGCACTCGTGTTCGAGGAGGCGGGACGGGCCCTGCTGCCCGGCCCGCTGGTGGCGACCCACCTCGCCGCAGGGACCGAACCGGGCGCGGCCACGGGGGAGTCCGTGGTGACCCGGGTCGACGGCCCCCTCGTCGGCTGGCTCGCGGAGGCCGATTACGTCCAGGGGGACGCCGAGGGCGCCGTCGCGCTGCGCTCGGTCGACCCGCTGACCCCCCTGCACCGTACGCGCGGAACCCGTACGTACGTGCCCGAAGCGGCCCTGCTCGCCGCCGCCGAACAGGTGGGCAGCGCGTCCCGCAGCACCGAGCTCGCGGTGCAACACGCCAGGAGCCGCGCCCAGTTCGGGCAGCCGATCGGCGCTTTCCAGGCCGTGAAACACCTCTGCGCCGACATGCTCGTACGCACCGAGGTGGCGCGTGCGGCGGTGTACGCGGCGGCCGTCACCCAGGATCCGTGCGAGATCGCCGGGGCCAAACTCCTCGCCGACGAGGCGGCCGTGCGCGGCGCGCGCGACTGCCTCCAGGTGCACGGCGGCATGGGTTTCACCTGGGAGGCCGAGGTCCATCTGCACCTCAAGCGGGCCTGGGTGCGGGCCGAGCAGTGGCAGTCGGCCAAGGAGGCGGCCGAAGTTCTGGCGGCGGCCCTGTAGGGCGCCCGCAGGCGCCGGGAGCCGGGTGCCGGCGCCGTCCGGCTGCGTACGGTGAGCGGTCACGGTGCGTGGGCGGCCGGGGGCCCGGAGCACTCGTCACGAGCCGGAGCCGGGGCGCTCTCCGGTACTCTCCGTGGGATGCGAGTGGTGGTGTGGCGCGGTTCTCCCGGTGGTGCCGGTGCGGCGGCCCCGGGCCTGGGAACGCACGCCGCAGACACCGCGCGGAGGCGTCCCGCGCGCCCCCGTTCGGTACCCCGCGACGTGAGCCGCACAGTATGCACCACGCATACTCCTTCGCGCTGGAATATGCCCGAAGCGCTTGTTGCGGTGACTGTACGTCAACCATGCTGTCTCGCACGGGAATCACGTTCCGTGACCCCGTTGGTGGTCCTGTGAGGCGCGAGGCGATGTGTCCGCCGGTTCGGATGGTGTGAACGGTGCAGGTGCTTCAGGTTCAGTTGGAGGTCGGTCCCGATCCCGCCGAGGTGGGCCGGGCCCGCAGGTGGGCCCGCTCACGGCTGGCGGGCTGCGGTATAGGGCTCGACGAGCCGGTCGCCGAGACGTTGATCCTGCTGATCTCGGAACTCGTCACCAACGCCGTGGTGCACACGGGCCGGCCGGCGGTGCTGCGGATGCGGCTGGGTCCCGCCGAGTGCGGCACCGTAAGGGTCGAGGTGTGTGACGTCAGCTGTCGGCCGCCCGAGCCGCGCCACGCGCAGGGCGACGACACCAACGGGCGCGGCCTCGAACTCGTCGACGGGCTCGCCGACCGGTGGGGCTGGCGGCCCGAGGGGGTGGGCAAGTCCATCTGGTGCGAGGTGGACCGCGCCACGCCCGGCAGACAGCCGGGTCCGGAGCTTTCGAGGCATTCGGGGCTCAAGGAGCACACGGGGCGCACGGACGGGGCGTGCGAGAACGTGACGTATGTGCCCCCGCGCGCTGTCACCAATAGGGCATAAGTGGTGAAGTGCCCGGCAGGTGTTGACGGGTGGTGGCACTCTGATCACCCTGGGATGAGCGATTCGACGCGAGGGGACGCCGAGGACTCCGCACGGCCTCGGCGAGTGCGGGTCGCGGCACGGCGTCGGCTCCACCAGGGCGAGGCTCCTCGCGCAATGTGGGGAGCGGAGCCGGTCCGCCGGTGCCGGGGTGGCGGCGTCGGTGCCGTGCTCGGGGCGCGCACCCGCCGCCGCCACCCGTGAAGGCCCCGCCCCGGCCGTCGGGGAGCCCGGCTACAGGATGGCCACCGGGGCGACGGGGGTCCCCGTGCCGCCGACGAACGGCTCGGGCATGGCGCTCAGCAGGAAAGTGTGGCGCGAGGCCTGCGCGCAGGCCCGTGACAGCTCCTCCAGGTTCCAGTTCTGGCCCTGCGGCATGCCCATCTCGACCAGGTCGAGCGCGTGCACCGGCAGCCACAGGTCCTCGATCTCCGGCGGGAAGATCTCGAACGTGAGGGTGTCGTTGGCGACCGCCGCGACATCGCGCGCGTGGAACCACTCGGGCGTGCGCACGGAGAGCCCGGGCGAGGGGTAGCCGTACCCGTGCCGGTCCCCGGCCAGATACACCTGGATCTGCCCGGTCCGTACGAGGACGATGTCACCGGCGCGCACCGTGACCCCCGCGAACTCCTCCGCCTCGGCCAGGTCCTCGGGGGTGACCGCGTGGCTGCCGTCCAGGCGGTCGAGCCCCTTGGCGCGGGCGACGTCGAGAAGCACCCCGCGCGAGACGACGGGGCCGAACTTGTCGATGCCGCTGAACTCGGCGCCGCCGTGCGCGGTGATGGTGGCGGCGGGGCGGCCGTTGTAGAGCTTGCCCGAGTGCGAGACGTGGGTCAGCGCGTCCCAGTGCGTGGCCGCCTGGAGCCCGAACGTCACCGCGTCGTCGCTGCACGCGACGGTGCCCGGGCCGAAGAGTTCCTGGTTGATCTGCACCATGGTGTGCAGCGGGTTGATCCGGCCCGGGATGACGCCGGTCTGCACGCCGTCCTGTCGCAGCGGCAGCGCGAGCGGGACGCGTCGCCCGTCGCGCACGCCCGCGACGGCCTCGCGCACGACGGCGTCGGTGATGAGGTTGAGCGTGCCCATCTCGTCCTCGGCCCCCCAGCGCCCCCAGTTGTTCACGCGGCGGGCGATCTCGTGGAACTCGGGCGGCAGTGGCATACGCGTCCCTCCCGGGGGTTGTGGTGGGGTGTCCGGCCGGTCAAGAATCTAACGGGCCGTCAGAAACCGCGGGAAGGGGCCGGCGTGGGGAACTTCTTGGCAGGCGGGGTCGTCGCCGTGACGGGGGCGGGCCGGGGCATCGGGCGCGCCGTCGCGCTCGCCGCGGCCGCCGAGGGGGCGAAGGTCGTCGTCAACGACTACGGCGTCTCGGTCGAGGGCGGCGAGCCCAGCAGTGAGGTGGCCGACGCGGTGGCGAAGGAGATCGTCGCGGCGGGCGGCCGGGCGGTGGCGGTCGCCGACGACATCTCCACGATGGCGGGCGGCCAACGGGTCGTGGACACCGCGCTCGCCCAGTACGGGCGGATCGACGGGGTGGTCTGCGTCGCGGGCATCCTGCGCGAACGCATGCTGTTCAACATGTCCGAGCAGGAGTGGGACCCGGTCATCGCCACGCACCTGAAGGGGACGTTCACCGTCTTCCGCGCGGCCTCGGCGGTCATGCGGCGCCAGGGCTCGGGCACGCTGATCGGCTTCACCAGCGGTAACCACCAGGGCAGTGTGGCCCAGGCCAACTACAGCGCGGCGAAGGGGGGCATCATCTCGCTGGTCCGCAGCGCCGCGCTCGGGCTGCACAAGTACGGGGTGACGGCCAACGCGGTGGCGCCCGTCGCCCGCACCCGGATGTCCGCGAACGTGCCCATGGAGCTGGCGGAGATCGGGTCGCCCGAGGACGTGGCGGCGCTCGTGGTGTATCTGCTGTCCGCCCGGGCCCGCGAGGAGGGCATCACCGGGCAGGTGTACACCGTCGCCGGGCCCAAGATCGCGGTGTGGGCGCAGCCGAGGGAGCTTCGTGCGGGGTACGCGGACGGGGGCTGGACCCCGGAGCGGATCGCGGAGTTCCTTCCCGGCACGGTCGGGACGGACCCGATGCCGATGCTGGCCCACCTGGACCGCATGGCCCGGGCCGCGGCGTCAGGCTCCCGCCCCAACACGTAACCCCCTGGGGCTCCGCCCCAGACCCCGTATCGCGCTGAAGGCGCTCGTCCTCGATCTCCCCCAAGGCCTTAAGGGCCAGGGGGGACCCCCATGACAGGCTGAGGTTGCCGCTGCGGGCCGGCACGAGCCCTGCCAGGGGCGCGGGGAACTGCGCGACAAGCCACGCACGGCCCGCACCCGCAAATGACGGCTCCGCGCTGGCCGGCCGGGGTTGAACGGGGCGCGGGGAACTGCGCGACAAGCCACGCACGACCCGCACCCGCAAGCAACGGCTCCCGCGCCGGCCGGCCGGGGTTGTGAGGGGCGCGGGGAACTGCGCGAAGACTGGAGGCAACCGTGGACTTCCGATTCGGCCCCGCCGACACCGCCTTCCGCCAGGAGGCCCGAACCTGGCTCACCACGCACCTGTCCGCCCAACCGCCCGATTGGGAAAGGGCGTTGGGGGCGGGCGGATGGATCGGCCTGGGCTGGCCGGACCGGACGTATGGCAACCGCACAGCCACCCTCACCCAGCAGGTCGTCTGGGCGGAGGAGTACGCCCGCGCCGCCGCCCCGCCCCGCACCGGCCACATCGGCGAAAACCTCCTCGCCCCCACCCTCCTCACCCACGGCACCCCCGCCCAGAAGGACCGGTTCCTGCCCCCGATCGCCCGGGGCGAGGAACGCTGGTGCCAGGGCTACAGCGAACCCGGCGCCGGCTCCGACCTCGCCGGCATCCGCACGGCCGCCCGCCGCGAGGGCGACACCTACCGCGTCACGGGCCAGAAGATATGGACCTCCCTGGCCCACGAGGCCGACTGGTGCTTCGTCCTGGCCCGCACCGAACCGGGCTCCCGGCGCCACCACGGCCTCTCCTTCCTCCTCGTGCCGATGGACCAGCCCGGCAGGATCGAGGTCAGGCCGATCCGCCAGCTGACGGGGACCAGCGAGTTCAACGAGGTGTTCTTCGACGGCGCGACGGCCCGCGCCGAGCACCTGGTGGGCGGCGAGGGCAACGGCTGGGCGATCGCCATGAGCTTGCTCGCCCTGGAGCGCGGAGTCTCCACTTTGGCCCAACAGATCGGGTTCGCCGCCGAGTTGGAGCAGGTCGTCGCCCGGACCCTGGCGGACCCCGCGCCCCTGGACCCCGCCCTGCGCGCCCGTATCGCCACCCAGTGGGCCGAGCTGAAGGTCATGCGCTGGAACGCCCTGCGCACCCTCGGCAGCGCCCAGGACCCGGGCGCGCCCAGCGTCGCCAAGCTGCTGTGGGGCGGCTGGCACCGGCGGCTCGGGGAGCTCGCGATGGCCGTACGGGGCGCATCGGCCACCGTGACGTCCGCCGACTGGGACGCGTCGAAACCGTACGGACTCGACGCGTTCCAGCACCTGTTCCTGTTCTCCAGGGCCGACACGATCTACGGCGGCTCGGACGAGATCCAGCGCACCATCATCGCCGAGCGCGTGCTCGGCCTGCCCAGGGAGGTCCGGGTTCCGTGAGAGGTGTCCTTTTCGACGGAGAGCGGACCCAGGTCGTGGACGACCTGGAGATACGGGCCCCGGGCCCCGGGGAGGTGCTGGTGGCCGTCGCGGCGGCCGGGCTGTGCCACTCGGACCTGTCCGTCATCGACGGAACGATCCCCTTCCCCGTGCCGGTGGTGCTCGGGCACGAGGGTGCGGGCGTGGTGGACGCGGTGGGCCCGGGCGTGACGCACGTGGCGCCGGGCGACCACGTCGCGCTCTCCACGCTGGCCGGCTGCGGCGCGTGCGCGGAGTGCGACCGGGGCCGGCCCACGATGTGCCGGGAGGCGATCGGCAGGCCGGGCCGCCCGTTCACGCGCGCGGGCCGGCCGGTCCACCAGTTCGCCGCCAACTCCGCCTTCGCGGAACGCACCCTGGTCAAGGCCGTCCAGGCGGTGAAGATCCCCAAGGAGGTGCCGCTCACCTCGGCGGCCCTGATCGGCTGCGGGGTCCTGACCGGCGTCGGCGCCGTCCTCAACCGGGCCCGGGTGGACATCGGCGAGAGCGTCGTCGTCATCGGCACCGGCGGCATCGGGCTCAACGTCATCCAGGGCGCTCGCGTCGCCGGCGCCTCGGTGATCGTCGCCGTGGACACCAACCCGGCGAAGGAGCCGCTGGCCCGCCGGTTCGGCGCGACCCACTTCCTGCCCTCGGCGCAGGGCGTACGCGACATCCTGCCCACCGGCGCCGACCACGCCTTCGAATGCGTGGGCCACCCCGCCCTGATCCGCGCCGCCGTCGACCTCCTCGACCGGCATGGCCAGGCCGTTCTGCTCGGCATGACCGCCCCCGGCACGGAGGCGTCCTTCCTGCCTGCCGCGCTCTTCCTCGACAAGTCCATCCTCGGCTGCCGGTACGGGAGTTCACGTCCTCAGCGCGACATCCCGCGCTACTGCGAGCTCTACCTCAAGGGCGCCCTGCTCCTGGACGAACTGGTCACCAGGACCTACTCCGTGCAGAACTCCGACGACTTCGCCGAGGCGGCGCGGGACCTGCGCGAGGGGCGGGTGGCACGCGGGGTGCTGACCTTCCAGGCCACCGGCGCGGGTCCCGCTCAGCCCGCCGCCCCGGCGCGGAAGGTGCGGCGGTAGGCGGTCGGCGGCACACCCAGGGCGGCCTGGAAGTGCTGGCGCAGCGACGTCGCCGTACCGAATCCGGCCGCGCGGGCCGTCGCGTCCACCGACAGATCGGTCGTTTCCAGCAGTTGGCGCGCGTGCTCCACGCGCTGCTGGGTGAGCCACTGGCCCGGGCTCAGACCCACCTCCTCGCGGAAGCGACGCGTGAAGGTGCGCACCGACATGGCCTCGCGCTCGGCCATGTCCCGCAACTGGATCGGCTCGTGCAGCCGTCCCAGCGCCCAGGCGCGCGCGGCCGTCGTGGTCGCCAACTGGGGCTCGGGTACCGGCCGTTGGATGAACTGCGACTGGCCGCCGGCCCGGTGCGGGGGGACCACCATGCGCCGCGCCACGTCGTTGGCGACGGCCGCGCCGTGGTCGCGCCGCACGATGTGCAGGCACAGGTCGATCCCGGCGGCCACCCCCGCCGACGTCAGCACGTCACCGTCGTCGATGAACAGCACCTCGGGATCCACGTCCACGCTGGGATGCAGACGCTGGAAGTGCTCGGCGTGGGCCCAGTGCGTGGCGGCGCGACGCCCGTCGAGATATCCGCCCGCCGCCAGCACGTACCCGCCCGTACAGATGGACACCAGACGGGCGCCGGGGCGCACCAGGGCGAACGCGGCGGCCAGTTCGGGGGTGAGGACACCCTCTTCGAAGACCGGGCCCAGCTCGTACGAGGCCGGGACGACCACCGTGTCCGCGCCGGCCAGCGCCTCGGGCCCGTTCTCGATCAGGACCGAGAAGTCCGCGTCGGTACGCACCGGACCCGGCGGCCGCACCGAGCAGGTGACCACCTCGTACAGCGGCCCGCCCGCCGGGCCGTTCGCGCGGCCGAATATCCGCTGGGGGATGCCGAGCTCGAAGGGGAGCAGCCCGTCGAGGGCGAGCACCACGACGCGGTGGCGGGTGCGGTGGGCGTTCATCCTGGCGCTCCATGGGCGGGGGTGGGCGGCGCTGCGGTCCTGTGACGCACAAGTCCGGACCCGCGCGTGACATTCCCGCGCGGCCCGGGATCCCTGGCCCGATTCCTGCGAAGGGTGACCTCCGGGCCACTCGTACGCCCGTCGGTATCCGGCCAGTCTGGGTGACGTGTCCCAGACAACCAACCGGCCCGCAGGGCCCGCCCGGCCGCGTCAGGCCGCACCCCGCATCCACCGCGCCTGGTCCGTGGCGGCCGTCGCCTTCGTCACGATCATCGGCGCCGCCGCCTTCCGCTCGCTGCCCGGACTGCTCATCGACCCCCTGCACCAGGAGTTCCAGTGGTCGCGCGGCACCGTCGGCGCGGCGGTCTCGGTGAACCTCGCGCTGTACGGACTGACCGCGCCGTTCGCCGCCGCACTGATGGACCGCTTCGGCATCCGCAAGGTCGTCGCGGTCGCCCTGACCGTGATCGCGGCGGGCTCCGGGCTCACCGTGTACATGCACGCGGCCTGGCAACTCATGCTGTACTGGGGCCTGTTGGTGGGTCTTGGCAGCGGCTCGATGGCGCTCGCGTTCGCCGCGACCGTCACCAACCGGTGGTTCACCGAGCGCCGCGGCCTGGTCACCGGCATCCTCACCGCCGCCTCCGCGTCCGGCCAACTGATCTTCCTGCCGCTGCTCTCCTGGCTGGTGGAGGCGCACGGCTGGCGCCCGGCCGCCATCACGGTGGCCCTCGCCGCGCTCGCCGTCGTCCCCTTCGTCTGGCTGCTCCTGCGCGACCACCCGGCGGACGTGGGCCTCGCGCCGTACGGGTCGGACGCGCCCGTGCCCAAGCCGGCCCCCGTCACGGGCGCGGCCCGCCGGACCCTGACCGTCCTCGTCAAGGCCGCGCGCACCGGGCCGTTCTGGCTGCTCGCGGGCACCTTCGCGATCTGCGGCGCCTCCACCAACGGCCTCGTGCAGACCCATTTCGTGCCGGCCGCCCACGACCACGGCATGCCGGTCACCGCGGCCGCCGGGCTCCTCGCCGTCGTCGGTGTCTTCGACGTCGCCGGCACGATCTTCTCGGGCTGGCTCACCGACCGCTTCGAATCGCGCCGCCTGCTCGCCACGTACTACGCGCTGCGCGGCGTCTCGCTCCTGTTCCTGCCGATGCTGCTCGCGCCCGCCGTGCACCCGCCGATGATTTTCTTCATCGTCTTCTACGGGCTCGACTGGGTCGCCACCGTGCCGCCGACCATCGCCCTGTGCCGCCGCCACTACGGCGAGGACAGCGCGATCGTCTTCGGCTGGGTGCTGGCCTCCCACCAGGTCGGCGCGGCCGTTGTCGCCTTCCTCGCGGGGGTGGCCCGCGACGCGTTCGGCAGCTACGACGTGGTCTGGTACGCCTCGGGCGCGCTGTGCGCGGCGGCCGCGCTGATGGCGCTGGTCATCCGGCGCGTGGGCCCCGGCGGGGAACCGTTCGCCGCGTGACCGCCTCTTCCTGTGCGGGGAACGCTGTTCCCGTACCGGGAGGTCCCCCGGCACACCGAGGGGGAGTGTCCGTGAAACCGAACGACAGACGGGGCGCCGTCCTGGTGGCGGCCCTGCTCTGCGCCATCGTGACCGCGTGCGGCACGGCCCGCCCGGGCGACGCCCCGCCCAGGCCGGCGGCCGCGTCGACGGACAACTGCGCCGACCGCGCGACGGAGCGCCCCGGCCCCACCGGCACGACCCCGGCAACGGAGGACGATCCAGGCACCCCGGGCCCGCCGACGGATGCGGATGCGGGTACTCCGGGTCCGCCGACGGACGCGGACCCCGGCACTCCTGGCCCGCCGACGGATGCGGACCCCGGCACTCCTGGCCCGCCCACGGACGCGGACCCCGGCACTCCTGGCCCGCCGACGGATGCGGATGCGGGTACTCCGGGTCCGCCGACGGACGCCGATCCCGGCACTCCTGGCCCACCCACCGATGGCAGCGCCGCGCCCTGTCTTCCGGCCGGGTGGTTCGACATGACCCGGGACTTCACCGACTACTACGCCCACCACCTCACCAAGGCGGACGACGGGATGTGGCCCTCGGTCGTGGCGGTGCGCGTGCGCAAGCACCGCGAGGCCGAGGAGGCCGTGGTGACGGTCGCCTTCGACCCGCCGCCGGGTACCAGCGACTGGGAGGGCCGCCGGGTGGCCGAGGTCTTCGCCGACTGGCGCCGCGAGGTGTACGACGACCGGGGAAGGGTGCGGGTGGAGACCAGGGGCGCCCGGCTCATCACCGCGTCGTCCTGGTGAGCGCCCCGGCGCACGCGGTACGCACGCCCCAGGGCCCGGGCCGTCTCAGTCGCTGAGGCGCCCGAATCCGCCCCGGTGGAAGAGGAGCGGGCCGGTGTCGCCGGTGGCGCCCAGCGCCTCGACGCGGCCGACCACGATCAGGTGGTCCCCGCCGGTGTGCACGGCGTGGACGCGGCAGTCGATCCACGCCGGTACGCCCGCCAGGAGCGGAGACCCGGTCACGGGCGCCGGACCATGGGCGACCCCGGCGAACTTGTCGGCCCCGCTGACCGCGAACCCCCGGCACAGCGGGCCCTGTTGTTCTCCCAGCACATTCACGCAGAACACCCCGGCGCGGGCGATGCGCGGCCAGGTCGTCGACGTACGCGCCACCATGAACGCGACCAGGGGCGGATCGAGCGAGAGCGAGGCGAAGGACTGGCAGGCGAAACCGGCAGGACCGGCCGCGTCCTCGGTGGTGACGACCGTGACCCCGCTCGCGAACTCCCCGAGCACACGCCGGAATTGGGCCGGGTCGACGGGTGCCCGCTCGTCGTCCCGTACGGCCCGCAGGTCCGGCCGGGGCAGGAACTCGACGGGTTCGGCTGCCGTGGCGGCGCCGACGGACCTGAGGTATCGGACGACGGTGGCCGCCATCCCTGCGTGTCCCATCACACCCGTCATTGAACCTGACGGTGCATCAGATAGGAAGAAGCCCAAGTCCCTCACAACCCCCGGTATCGGGGGGTGCGGCGCGCCACGAAAGCGGCGACGCCCTCGTTCGCGTCCTGGGTGGTCATGTTGATCTCCTGCGCCCAGGCCTCGGCGGCGAAGGCGGTGGCGCGGTCGCTGTCGAGGGAGGCGTTCACCAGGTGCTTGGTGAGGGCGATCGCGCGGGTCGGCCCGGCCGCAAGCCGCTCGGCCCACTCCTTGGCGGTGGCGGCCAGGTCGGCGTCGGCGACCACGCGGTTGACCAGACCCATGCGCTCGGCGTCGGCGGCCGTGAGCGCGTCCCCGAAGAACATCAGCTCCTTGGCCCGCCTCGGCCCCACCAGGCGGGACAGCAGATAGGCGCCCCCGCCGTCCGGCACGAGACCGCGCCGTACGAACACCTCGATGAACCGGGCGGATTCGGCGGCCAGGACCAGATCGCAGGCGAGCGCGAGGTGGGCGCCGAGACCGGCGGCGGCGCCGTTGACCGCCGCGATGACCGGCTTCTCGCAGTCCAGTACGGCGCTGATCAGGCGTTGGGCGCCGTGCCGTATGACGCGGGCGACGTCGCCGGCGACGCGTTCGCTGCCGGACGCCGCCGCCGACGACGCCGCGCGCAGGTCGGCGCCCGCGCAGAAACCCCGGCCGGTGGCGGTGATCACGACGGCCCGTACGGCGGGGTCGGTACCGGCCGCTTCCAGCAGGGAGATGACGCGTTCGCGCTGGTCAGGGGTGAGGGCGTTCATGGCGTCCGGCCGGTTGAGCGTGATCCACGAGACGCCGTTGTCAGTGGCGTGCAGTACCAATGAGTGCAGGGGGTCCATGGCGGGCTCCAGGCGGGACGCGGCGGTGGCGCGGGCGTGTACGGGCAGGTGTGCGTACGGGTACGGGGGTGAGCGGTGGACGGCGCGGGTGCGGGCGCGGGTGCGGACGGTTCGACGGCGGGCGGCTCAGCGGCGGAGGCCTCAGCGGCAGACGGCGAGGGCGTCGAGCGCGACGGCGCCCTGCCCGCGCGGCAGCACCATGATCGGGTTGATGTCCAGCTCGGCGAGGTCGTCGCCCAGTTCCAGAGCCATGCGCTGCACGCGCAGGACGACCTCGACGAGCGCGTCCACGTCCAGCGGGGGTCCGCCGCGTACGCCGTCCAGGAGGGCCCGCCCCCTGAGCTCGCCGAGCATGTCCCGCGCCTGCCGCTCGCCGAAGGGCGGCACGCGCACGGCGCAGTCGCCGAGCACTTCCACCAGGACCCCGCCGAGCCCGACGGTCACGGTGGGCCCGAACAGCGCGTCGTGGGTGACGCCGACGACCATCTCGACCCCGCGCTGGACCATCTGGCAGACCAGGATGCCGTCGAGCTCGACACCTTCGTAGCGGGCGATGTCGGTGAGTTCGCGGTAGGCGTCCCGGATCTGGCTGGCCGAGGTCAGTCCCACCTTGACCAGCCCGAGGTCGCTCTTGTGGGCGATGCGCGTGCCGGAGGCCTTCATGACGACGGGGTAGCCGACGAGCCCCGCCGCGCGCACGGCGGCCGCCGCGCTGGTCACCAGCTGCTCGCGCGGCACGCGGATGCCGTACGCCCGCAGGAGCTGCTTCGCGGCGTGTTCGCTGAGCTGCTGGCCGGGGCGCATCAGGGCCCGCGCCTTGCGGAAGGAGGGCGAGGGCACGCGGGGCGCCTCGTCGAAGGGCGAGCGGTAGCCGGTGGTGAACCGGTGGTGGGAGAGGTGGGCGCGGACGGCGGCTATGCAGTTGGCGAACGTACGGAAGGTGGCGACCCTGCTGGAGCCCAGCAGCGTCTCGCGGTAGGCGGCCTCGGTGCCGAGCGGGGAGCCCCACACCACGCACACCAGCTTGTCGGTCTGCTCCGCCGCGTCCACGAGGTCGCGCGCGAGCTTGTCGCTCATGGGCGGGAAGGGCCCGGTGATCGGGCAGATCAGCACGCCGACGGCGGGATCGGCGAGGATCGCGTCGATGATTTTGCGCCCGCGCCAGTCGCCGACGGGGTGTCCGCCGTTGTCCACGGGGTTGGCGACGCTGAGGTAGGGCGGTATCCACTCGTGGAGCTCGGCCTGCTTGGCGGCGGACAGGACGGGCAGGTCCAGCCCGGCGGCGGTGGCCAGATCGCAGAAGTGCGCCCCGGTGCCTCCGGAGATCGAATACACCACGACGCCCTCGGCGCGGGGCGGCCGGGCGCGCGCCAACAGGGCGGCGGTGTCCTGGAGTTGGTCGAGTCCGTCGACGCGGATGACGCCGTACTGGCGCATGGCCGCGTCCACGACGTCGTCGGCGCCGGTCAGTTTGCCGGTGTGGGAGGCGGCCGTGCGCGCCCCGGCCTCGGTGCGGCCCACCTTGACGGCCACCACGGGGACGCCGGCGCGGGCGGCGCGGTCGGCGGCGAGCAGGAAGGACCGGCCGTCCTTGAGCCCTTCCACGTAACAGGCGATGGCGCCGACCTCGGGCCGTTCGGCGAAGTAGGAGATGAAGTCGGCGGTTTCGAGGTCGGCCTCGTTGCCGGTGGGCGCCCAGTGCGACAGCCGCACGCCCAGCTCCTGAAGGGTGAACACGGGCCGTCCCTGGTGCCCGGACTGCGTGATCAGCGCGATGGCGGGCCCTTCCAGGTCGTCCCGGAAGTTCTCGAAGGCGTTGAGGTTGGTGTTGGGCCCGAGCAGTCGCAGCCCGGACCGCTTGACGGCGGCGGCCAGCTGTTCCTGGGCGGCGGCGCCGCGCTCGCCGGTCTCGGCGAACCCGGAGGCGAAGGCGACGGCGAACTTCACCTTGGCCTCGGCGAGCTGTTCCACGACGGGGAGCGGGTCTCCGACGAGCAGCACGGCGAGATCGACCTGTTCGGGGAGGTCGGCCACGGCGGCGACGCACGGCAGCCCGAAGACGGTGTCCCGGGTGGGGTGGACGGGGTGGACGCGGGCGCCCACGCGCCGGGCCCAGTCGATGAGCTGGCGGGTGATGCCGGTGTTGGGCCGGCCCTCGGCGTCGGAGGCCCCGACGACGGCGACGGACTCGGGCCGGAAGAACCGGTCCAGGTCCGGTACGTCGGCGTACAGCGGGCGGCCACTGACGTCCAGGTCGCCCTGACCCGCCGTCCTGCTGTGCACGGCGCCGGGTCCCGGCTGCTCGCCGCAGGCGACCACCCGTGCGCGGAAGTCGGTCGTGAGGGTGCCGTGAGTCGATCCGAGCATCGTTCCGCCCGCCCCTGGTCGATGGCCAACGTGACTGAGCCGTACCGGTGGTAACTGACGCATAGTCAGATTACAGAACTGACGGCCTGTCAGGAACCGGCGTGCGGGCAAAGCCTGGGCCCTGCGGGGCGAGCGGGGTATCGACCCCGGCCCCGCTCTCCGGGGGTGCGCAGGACCTGCCCACCCCCGGCCCCCCTCAAAACGCCCCCTTCCAGCCATCCCCGGCAGGCCGAGGGCGCCAGTGCGGGCCGGCACCAGCCCCGCCAGGGGCGCGGGGAACTGCGCGAGAAGCGACCACGGCCCGCAGCCAAGCTCCCTGGGGCTCCGCCCCAGACCCCATTCGGCCTGAACGGCCTCGTCCTCAAGCGCCGGACGGGCTGACTATGTCCATGCGGGCCGGCACCGACCCCGCCCAGGGGCGCGGGGAACTGCGCGAGAAGCGACCACGGCCCGCAGCCAAGCTCCCTCGGGCTTCGCCCCGGACCCCATTCGGCCTGAACGGCCTCGTCCTCAAGCGCCGGACGGGCTGAGGTTGCCGGTGTGGGCCGGCACCGACCCCGCCCAGGGGCGCGGGGAACTGCGCGAGGAGCGACCACGGCCCGCAGCCAAGCTCCCTGGGGCTCCGCCCCAGACCCCATTCGGCCTGAACGGCCTCGTCCTCAAGCGCCGGACGGGCTGACTATGTCCATGCGGGCCGGCACCGACCCCGCCCAGGGGCGCGGGGAACTGCGCGAGAAGCGACCACGGCCCGCAGCCAAGCTCCCTCGGGCTCCGCCCCAGACCCCGTTCGGCCTGAACGGCCTCGTCCTCAAACGCCGGACGGGCTGAGGTTGCCGGTGTGGGCCGGCACCGGCCCTGCCAGGGGCGCGGGGAACTGCGCGAGGAGCGACCACGGCCCGCAGCCGGGGTTCCTGGGGCTCCGCCCCGGACCCCGTTCGCGCCTGAAGGGCGCTCGTCCTCAAGCGCCGGACGGGCTGGGTATGCGGATGAGGACCCGCACCGGCCCTGCCAGGGGCGCGGGGAACTGCGCGACCGGGCACCACCGGGCACCCGCGGCCCGCACCTGGATCACGCGCCGGCGCAGGCGGACCGGCCGGGGCCGTGGGCGGTCCGGGTTGGTCAGGGGGACAGGGCTCGGGCGATGCGGGGGGCGTCGCGGCGCAGTTCGCGCAGCATCCCACTGATGGGGTTCGAGAACCCCGTGAAGTACAGCCCCCCAACCCCCGCAACCACCCGCTTCCCATGGGCCCGAGGCCGCCCCCACGCATCCAGCACCCCCAAATGCCCCACCATCCCCTCAAGCCCCCGCCGATACCCCGTCGCACAGATCACCGCGTCCGGCGCCACCCGCGTACCGTCCGCGAGGACCACCTTGCCGTCGTCGAAGGACTCGACCGCCGCCACGATCTCCACCCGCCCACGACGGACCGCGTCGATCAGCCCCACGTCCTGCACCGGAATCGCCCCCTCCCGCACCCGCGAGTACAGGCCCTTGGCCGGCCGGGGCAGCCCATAGGGGGTGAGGTCCGGCACGAAGAGGCGCGCGGTCAGGGAGGCCGCCGCGTCCACGAGGCGTACGGGGAGCCGCCGCACCAGGATGCCCGTGGCCTGCGCGGGCCACCCCGCCGTGGACCGGCGCACGATGTGCGGCGCGGTGCGCACCGCGAGCCGCACCCGCGCGGCCCCGCCCTCGGCGAGGTCCGCGGCGATCTCCGCCCCGGTGTTGCCGGCCCCGACCACGAGCACGTCCCGCCCCACGTACGACCCCGGGTTGCGGTACAGACCCGCGTGCACCAGCTCCCCGGTGTACGTCTCCACCCCGGCCCACTCGGGAACGTACGGCGTGTGGTTGTACCCGGTCGCCACCACCACCGCCCGCGTACTCAGCCGGCGCCCACCCGTCGCGTACAGGACCCACCCCTCACCCCCGGGCCCGCGTTCGACGCGCTCGACCTCGACCCCCGTGACGATCTCCAGCTCGTGGAAGGCGGCGTACGTCTCCAGGTACCGCACCACGTCGTCGCGGGCCACCCACCGCCCGAACCGGCGGGGGATCTTCAGCCCGGGCAGCGCGGAGAGGCGCCGCGTGGTGTGCAGGCGCAGCCGGTCGTAGTGGCGCCGCCAGGAGGCGGCCACGGCGTCGGACTTCTCCAGTACGACGACCCGTACGCCTCGCGCGCGCAGGCACGCGGCGACGGCGAGGCCGCCGGGCCCGGCGCCGATCACATAGACGGGGCTCGCGGGATGGGTGGTGTCGGCCATGAACGCTGAGCGTAACGGCGTGACCACTTGATGGGTCTCGGTCAAGCCGGGAATGGATTCCGATCTGATCACGCGGACGGCCCGCCCCCTCGGTCTCTCCCCGGGGACGGCCGTACCCACCCCTTGCGCGCGACCCCCCGATCCGCTGAACTGACGTACCGTCAGAAACGTGGAAGCGGAAGGAGCCCGGCGTGGACTCGATCTGGCTCAGCGGCGCCGAGTGGCTGGCCGTCCTGCGCGTCGGGCTCGGCCTGTGGTGGCTGGAGAGCTGGCGCCACAAGGACAAGAAGGACTGGTTCGAGCACGGCACCGGCATCGCCTGGGCCGACGACATCGCCGCCAGGCACAAGTGGCGCGTGGTCCGCAGGGGCTACGACACGGTGGTCCGGCCGCGCCCGCGAGTGATGGCGTACGTGGTCGTCTACGCCGAACTGGCCCTGGGACTCGGTCTGGTGGCCGGGTTTCTCACACCCGTCGCCCTCGTGTGCGGGCTCCTGCTCAACCTCATCTACCTCGTGCTGATGATCCACGACTGGGCCGAGCAGGGCCAGAACGCGATGATGGCGCTCATCTCGCTGGTCGCCCTCGGTGCCATGTCCTGGGGGACCTGGTCGCTCGACGACGCGCTGGGCCTTTTCACATGACCGGCCCGGGGGACGGGACGGGGCCCGGCGCCCGGCCGGGTGTCCCGACAGCGGCCGGGGCGCGGCCGGGTGCCCGGACGGCGGCGGCGCCCGGGGCCCGGCGCCCCGACGCGGCCACGCCCGACATCGACGCCTTCACCCGTACCTACTGGGACGCCGCCGCCGAGGGACGCCTGCTCATCCGGCAGTGCGCCGCGTGCGCCCAACCACACCACTACCCGCGCGAGTTCTGCCCGTACTGCTGGTCCGAGGACGTCACGTGGCGTCCCGCGAGCGGCCGCGCCACCCTGTACACCTGGTCCGTCGTGCACCGCAACGACCTGCCGCCCTTCGATGACCGCGTGCCGTACGTCGCCGCCGTCGTCGACCTCGCGGAGGGGCCCCGGATGATGACCGAGATCGTCGGGTGCCGGCAGGACGAACTGCGGATCGGGATGGAGCTGGAGGTGGCGTTCCGGCCGGGCTCCGAGGGCGGCGTGACCGTCCCGGTGTTCGCCCCGCTGCCCCGGGCCGACGCCTGACTCCCCACCGCGGCCTTTCCCCGTCAGGGCCACAGAAGTTCCCGGGTCCAGGCGGCGGCGGAGCCTTCGCACCGGTAGCGCAGCCGTACGTGCCTGCGGCGAGCGTCGCCCTGGAAGAACTCGACCTCTGCCGGGGCCAGGACGTACCGGGTCCAGGTAGGCACCGGGGCGTCCGGCTCGGCCCGCGCCCGCTCCCAAGCGGCATCCGATGCCACCTCCAACTCCCCCCTGGACTTCAGCACTTCACTCATCCCGCCGGTGAGGGCCGCCGCCAGGGCGCCCGTCGAGCGAGCGTGCAGATCGGCCTGCGACACCTCCTGCCCTGCCGGGGTGACGGCCCCGCGCACCCGCACCTGCCGACCCACCGCCGGCCAGTAGAACCCGAGCGCGGCAACCGGGTGCTCGGCGAGCTGACGCCCCTTGGCGCTGGTGGAGTGCGAGGCGAAGTGCCAGCCCGCGTCGTCGGCGTCGTGCAGCATGAGCGTGCGGATGTCGGGACGACCGTGGGAGTCGACCGTCGCCAGCGACATGGTGTGCGGTTCGAGCTGCCCGGCCCCGGCGGCGTGGACCAGCCAGGACTGGAAGAGGGGGAGCGGGGCGTCGGGTGCGGTGTCCGGGTCGAACGGGGGCAGGGGCGTGTCCCAGACGCGGAGAGTATGCAAAAACGCACGGAATTCCATCCCCCCATCCTCCCGCCCCGGCCCGCCCCTGCGGGTGGCGCGGCACGTCCGGACGCCCCCGGACCCCGGACCACCCGATCCCCCGCGCCGATTGAGGCTCCCCCTCAGCCAGCGCCTCCGCCCACTGGCAACCGGACCGAGTACGGCCCCTCCTCACAGAGCCGCACGCACCACCAGCGTGCCGATGTGTCCGGGCTCGGGGGCGGCCAGGATCGTCGCGTCCACGTCGCTGAACCCGGCCTTCAGCAGCAGGTTCCGCCACGTGCGCGGAGTATGGCTGTAGCGATAGCTGAACATCGCCTTCCCGGCGAAGCCGCCCTTGTACATGCCCTGCGGTCCGTACGCGCCGGGGATGGCCGGCGGATGGGAGAACACCAGAACGCCACCTGGGTTCAGCCGCGCGGCGATCAGCGGGAGCAGTTTCTCCGGAGGGGTGAACCACACAGCTCCGAAGATCGAGTAAACGGCGTCGTACGTGTCCGTGCTGCCGCTCAGGTACTCCAGCACTTCGGCGCAGATGAAGCGGGCCCCCAACGGGCCCCAACGCCGGCTGGTGTTGGCGACCATGACGGGTGAGAGGTCCACACCCGTCGCCTTCACTCCCCGTTGCGCGAGGAAGGCGAGCGCCCGCCCGGTTCCGCATCCGATCTCCAGCACGCTCGCGGGATCGCCCAGCAACTCGGGTCCTGGCCCGTGCCCGGAGTACTGGGTCCAACAGAAGGCGGGTTCGGAGCCGAACACCTTGTCCTTGGCACTCTCGGCGAAGGTGTCCCAGAGTTCGCGTTCGCTGTCGATGTCGTGGCGTGCGGGCAACTGGTTTCCTCCGCGTCAGGACGAGCGTGCCCCCGCCCCTCCCTCTGAGACTGGGGGCGGGGGCACTCTACTGGTGGGTCAGTGGCTGTCGGGGACCTTGTTGTCGCACGGCGAACAGTCGGACGCGTCCACCGCCCACAGCTCGTCGTCGACGGTGAACCCGTTCGTGCGCAACAGCTGGGCCGTGCGCAGAACGGTGCCGTCCCGGCGGCGCTCGATCAGCGGGGCGTGATGCTTGTACCGGCCGCCGTTGTACTCCTCGCACAGCGCGAAGTAGAGAGGGGTGTCGAGGATGAGCTGATGGACCCCCGCATCCACGGTCTTGCCGACGCCCATGTCCACGCCGGGGCATTCCATGGCGGTGATCAGGTACGCGATGCCCTGGCCGAGGATGCGTCCGGCCAGGCTGGGAACCTCCACGCTGTCCCGGAGCAGGAGCGCTACCTCCCGCTCCCAAAGGTCTGTCACCCCTACGTCCGTGACGAGGTGCGGGACGCGGCGCTGTACGGCGTTGAGGATGATGCGCGGGTCGCGGGTCCGCGTCTGGACTGCTGTGCTCATGGGTGCGTCTCCTCCTGTTGCTGTGGAGTGGTGCGCTGCACTTGCTCGCCCGATCGGCTCTCACGCTTGCTGCCGGGTACCTGGTCGGGCGTACATACCCGCTTCCTTCCGGGGTGCTCCACCGGTTGGTAGTGGGAACTCATGGGTTCGGGGGCGCAAGCCTTCCGGCGGCTGCCAGGGCGAGGAGGGCGACAGCCGTTCCCCACGTCAGCACAGCCAGGATCCCGCCCCAGAAGGCCTTTCCCGGGATGCTCCTTCGGCCGCGCAGTCGGCTCATCTCCTGCTGCCGATGGCGGAGAGCGCTCGCGCGTTGCGGCTGTGCCTCGCCAGCGCCTTGAGCTGGAGCAGTTCCCTGTCCGTTGCTGCACGAATCGCAACAGCGCGAGTGTCCCAACGGAGTCCGGAGGGTCGTTTCAAGGTCACCCTGGATCCTTGCTGCTCTTGTACGACAGCGACCATCTGACTACCGCTGTCGAACACCGCAGTACCGGGCACCCACTTCGACGCCTGTCTCATCGCTTCCACCCTGTCCGCATCATCGGCGACTGACTCGGTTCGAATACAGTCAACGCCCGTAGCAGCCAAGGGACTTGCACAGAGTTTGCACACAGAAAGTGCGGGCAGAGTTATCGCTTGTGACCATGGATTGGTGACCATCGTCCGAGGAAGAATGAACCCATGAGCACGACGGAACTCCCGCCCGGAGCCAACCTCGCTGTACTACGCAAGGCGCGCGGATGGTCCCAGGCGTTCCTCGCGCGGAAGGCAAGCGTCTCTGTCTCCCTGCTGTCGAAAATCGAGGTAGGGGACAGGACCCTGACGCCTGCCGTTGCCGCAGCCCTTGCCAGGCCTCTTGGGCTGACCATGGCGCAAATCCTGGGCAGGGCCGATATGACCCAGGATGCGGAGGCCCACCTGTCAGCCTTGCGTTCGGCTGTGCGGGACTACGACCTGCCTGGCCGGCCGGCCGTGCGGGAGGAGCAGGTCGCGGCCGCCCTGGAGACTGCTGGGCGCCTTCGTGACGACGTACAGATGTCCCGGCTCGTCAGAATGCTGCCGAAGCTGCTCAGGGACGCCACGGTTCACGCTCACGCTGCGAATACCCCGGCCGCCTGGGCGACACTCTCGGATGTGTACAGCACGGTGTACTGGCTTGCCGCGCGGCACCGCTGGATGGACATGGCGGAGCTGGCAGTCACTCGTCAGCGCTGGGCCATTGAGCAGCAGACGAATCCACTCGGCGCGGCCCTCGCCGCACGGGATCGGGCGGGTACGTATCTCAACGACGGAGATTTCGAGAGTGGACTGATCATCGTCGACCGCGCCATCGCTGCCGCTCAGACGGCCCTGTCGGGTCAGGAGCGCGCCTTCGCGGTGGGGGTACTGAATCTACGCGGCATGACGCTCGCGGGTCGTCTTACGGACAAGGCAGAGGGGCGGCGAGAGGCGGAGCGGCACATCGCGTCAGCCAGTGTTGCGGCCGAGTGGTTCGATCGCGACTGGAACCGCCATCACATGATTTTCGGTCCGCAGAACACGGCGACGCACGTGCTGGCTACCCGTTTGGACCTGGGCGAGCCCCACGAGGCGCTGAGCGCAGCCGAGGGCATTGACGCGGTATTGCGGGGGTTGCCACCGACACGAATTGCTCCAACACGAATCAACATGGCGCGGGCGCAGCTTGACGTGGGCGACCGTGACGCGGCGTTGGAGAATTTGACGATGGCGTGGGAGGCGGCACCGCAGATGGCTCGCATTCACCCCATGGGGCGAGAGGTCTTCCGGGTCGTATCGTCCCTGCACCGACGCAGCAATCCTGAGCTGCTGCGTTTGTCGAAGCTGTCCGGGATCGCTCTCTGAATCGCGCCCCTGCGCGTCCCCGGTGCGCGAGCGGGGACGTCGGTGAGCTGTGCGGCGCCCTTTTCGCAGAACAGGACGAGGCTGCAAGAGAAGTGGATGCGGGTGCGAGTGCGGTAACCCCGCAGGGCCCCTCACCCCCGCCCCAGCACCACCGTCCCGGAGGAGCAGAACCAGCCCCCCGTGCCCGACGCCACCGCGATCTCCGGCAGCGCGCCGCCCGGTCTGCGTACCTGGCCCGCGCCTCCCTCCCCGCGCAGCTGCCGTACCGCCTCCACCAGCAGGAACAACCCCCGCATCCCGGGATGGCACGCCGAGAGGCCGCCGCCGTCCGTGTTGACCGGCAACGCCCCGTCCCGCAGCAGCCGGCCCTTCTCCACGAACGTGCCCCCCTCGCCCTTCGCGCAGAACCCCAGATCCTCCAGCGTCACCAGGGTCATATAGGTGAACGCGTCATAGATCTCGGCCAGGTGCACGTCGCCCGGCCGCACCCCCGCCCGCTCGAAGGCCAGGCGTCCCGACACCGCCGCAGGTGACACCGTGAAGTCCGGCCACTGCGACATCGTCGTGTGCGAGACCGATGTGCCCGAACCCAGCACCCACACCGGCGACTTGGCCGTGTCCGGTACGTACTCCTCGGCTGCGAGCAGCACCGCGCACCCCCCGTCGGAACGCACGCAGCAGTGCAGCTTGGTGAACGGGTCCGCGATCATCGGGCCGGACAGCACCTCGTCCACCGTGATCGGGTCGCGGAACATCGCCTGCGGATTGGTGGCCGCGTTCGCCCGCGCCTGCACCGCCACCTCCGCCAACTGCTCCAGCGTCGTGCCGAATTGGTGCATGTGGCGGCGCGCGGCCATCGCGTACTTGGCGATCAGCGTGTGACCGTATGGCACCTCGAACTGGAGCGGGCCCCGGCTGCCGAAGGAGAGGTTCGCCGTGCGCCGGCCCGCCTTGATGTCGGCGCGCGCGGTCGACCCGTACACGAGAAGCACGGCGCGCGCGTGGCCCGCCGCGATCGCCTCGGCGGCGTGCGCGGCCATGACCTCCCAGGTCGCGCCCCCGACGGCGGTGGAGTCCACCCAGGTCGGCCTGAGCCCCAGGTACTCGGCGACCTCCACCGGCGCGAGGGTGCCGAGCCCGGCCGAGCCGAACCCGTCGATGACGCTCCGGTCCAGCCCCGAGTCGGCGAGCGCGCGCCGGGCGGCCTGGGCGTGCAGGGCGTACGGGGTCGCGTCGTCCACCCGCCCGCTGTCGGACAGCGCGACACCCACGATGGCCACCTTGCGCGGGTGGCGCGCGACGCGGGGCGGTGGCGGTGATGAGGGTGGCGATGGCCGTGGCGGTGGTGGGAGCGTTGGTTGTACTGGTGGCCGAGACATGGATCTGACGGTACGTCAGGTCGCGGCGGGTACGGAAGCGGGCGGCCAACCGCCGTTCAACCCTGGGCATTTGGGTTTGGCACCCCTAACATGACGGCCCGTCAGAGCAGAGGCGTTGCCTCTGGGGGAGGAGCCCGCCGATGGACGCCGCCTTCACCGCGGAGCAGGACGAGATCCGCCGCACCCTGCGTGAAGTGCTCGCCAAGCACTGCGGCCCACAGGACGTCAAGAACGCGGTGCGCACCCCGGCCGGTCATGACGCCGCGCTCTGGAGACGGCTCTGTGGTGAGCTCGGGCTCGTGGGGCTCGCGCTGCCCGAGGAGTACGGGGGAGCGGGGTGCACGCCGACCGAACTCGCCCTGGCCTGCGAGGAGACGGGCCGCGCTCTGCTGCCCTCCCCGCTGCTCGCCACCGCCGTGCTCGCCGCGCCGCTCGTCGCGGCCCTGGGGAGCGGGGCCCAGAAGGCCGCCCTGCTCCCCCTGATCGCCCGGGGCGAGCGGACCGCCACCCTCGTGGTGCCCGGCGCCGGGCTCGCGCCGGCGCTCGGCCTGACCGGCGGGGGCGCGGACGGCGCGTGGGCCGGGGGCGGCCGGGCCGGTGGCATCCAGGCCGGGCGGTCGCCGGACGGCGGCTGGCGGCTGTACGGGGAGGCCACGCAGGTGCTCGACGGGCACAGTGCCCAGTTGCTCGTGGTCGCCGCGCACGCCGGCGGATACGCCCGCAGCCGCATCCTGTTCTTCGTCGTACCCGGCGACGCGGCCGGCCTGCGCCGCATCCGCCAGACCACTGTGGATGAGACACGTACCCAGGCGCGGGTACAGCTGCGGGAGGTTGAGGGTGAGTTGCTGGGCGGCGCGGACGGTCCCGATCCCGCCGTCGCGCTCGCCGGCGTCGGGCGCACCGCCGCCGCCTGCCTCGCGGCCGAGGCCGTCGGGGCCGCGAGTGAGGCGCTGGAGCGGACGGTGGCGTACGTCAAGGAACGCGAACAGTTCGGGCGGGCCATCGGGTCCTTCCAGGCGGTCAAGCACCGGCTCGCCGACCTGTACGTCCAGGTGCAGGCGGCGCGGTCGGCGGCCTACTACGCGGCCTGGGATCCCGACGCGGGCGCTCTCGCGCTGGCTCAGGGGCTGGACGCGTCGCGGTCGGTCGCGGCGGAGGCCGTGCAGTTGCATGGGGGGATCGGCTTCACTTGGGAGCACGAGGCGCACCTCTACTTCAAGCGGGCTGCGGCTGACGACCTGCTCTTCGGGCCGGCCCACCGTCTGCGCGGCCACGCCGCCGAGCGGGCGGGCCTGTTCGACGGGGGCGCGCGCCGCCGGGCGGGCTGAGGTATGCCGGGTGGGCCAGCATGAGCCCTGTCGGGGGCGCGGGGAACGGCGCGAGAAGCCTGGACCCGACCGGGCAAGGGCCGGCGCCGCTGGACGATGCGCTGGAAGGCGCCCCCGAACGCCTTCCAGAGTGCCTTCGATGGCCGCCTCACCCCCACTGACCAGCGATGACTCAACAACCAGGATCAGCCGTCAAGTTGACACACCCGGGGGTCGGTTGCGGTGCTGTTCGAGGGCGCAGGCATTGGCGTAACGGGCACGGATCGTGTGGGAGTGCGCCGAAGGCCACTCCTCATGGGGGTGTCGCGTCGGCTGAAGGTCGCGCCGGACACGGCCCGTACACGCACGTCCTTCTGCCTTCAACTCTGCCCTTGCGTACCTGACCTGGGCGGCCACGGGCACGTATGCAGGGGGAGGAAACCACCGCTCAGGAAGAGAGACCCGTGCACAGCCACGACCCAGCGCAGTCACACGCTGCAAAGACCCGGCGTCCCCCGGCCCACGAGCGGGTTCCGGCCAAGGGCAAGGAAACGGCCCCGGGTGCCCTCGCGCTCCAGAGCACGGCCGGTAACGCGGCAGTGGTCCAGATGCTCCGCCAGGCCGGGCACTCCTGGGCGCGGGAAGAGCACCAACACGGTGCCGGATGCGGGCACCAGCAGGCTGAGCGGCCCGCGGTGCAACGGGCTGCCGTCCAGGACGTCCTGCGCACCAGCGGCAAGCCCATGGACGAGGCGACGCGCACCGAGATGGAGACCCGTCTGAGGGCCGACTTCTCCGACGTCCGCATCCACAACGACAGCGCCGCCAAGGCGTCCGCCACTGAGATCGGCGCTCGCGCGTACACCTCGGGCAACCACGTCGTCGTAGGCTCCGGCGGCGCGGACAAGCACACCCTCGCTCACGAACTCACCCACGTCATCCAGCAGCGCAAAGGGCCCGTCGCAGGCACCGACAACGGGTCCGGGCTGAAGGTGTCCGACCCGTCGGACACCTTCGAGCGGGCCGCAGAGGCCAACGCCACCGCGGTCATGCGGGCGCCGCTGGCGCGGCAGGATCGGACCGCCGCGGCGGGGCAGACCGGGCACGGCGCGGCGCGAGCCGAATTCTTCGTGCAGCGCGCCGAAGAAGAGAACACGGTGCCCTTCTTCGATGCCTACGGAGAGATCTACACGACATCGGACGCGAAGCAGGAGGTCACCACGGAGGACGGCTTCAGCCTCACGGTGAACCAGGGAGACCTGGAGTACTACGACGAGACCGGCTCGTCGTACGCGTTGTGGTATCAGGGGAGCGTGGTCAAAAAGGCAGACGTCCTGTGCACACCGGATGGAAAGCTGGTCCACAGGACGACCGGCGGCAGGATCCCCAAGACGACGCCCGACGCCTACGAGAGGCGGACCGAGACCACCGCCGCGCTCCTTGAGCAGATCGGCTCCCCGCGCATCGTCTCCGTGGCCGGAGTGCATTACAAGTCGGTCCTCCGCTCTCGCCAGGCGGGATGGGGCGAAGGAGCCGGACGGAACTTCTCGATCGGCGATTCCCGCGCGGAGGATGGCTGGAGGGGCATGTACCTGGCGACGACACAAGCCCATGCCCGCGGCTATCTGAATCCGGGAGGCGTGCTGCTGGAGATCGCCACGCCCAACATGCGCGCGTACGACCTGACCGGCATCGACTACGCGGCGCTCGGGTTCGCCTCGCCTTTGGCGTCAGCGCGCCTGGTGAAAGCGCATCTCGGCTTGGACCCGAACCAGGACCTCATGGCCGCCCTCGCCAGCAGGAACATGGTCCTCCGGTCGGGCGAGCCGGGAGGCGAGGTCGAAGTCATCGTTCCCTATGGCATCGCCAACGCGCACTGCCGGGTGACCGCCGAACTGGAACACCGCGACTAGCGGTGGTTTGCTGACGGCGGACTGGGGCGGTAGAGATCAAGTGGTCTGCCGGTGGCGACGGCGTTGAGTAGGTCGCGACGTTCGGTGGGCGGGGGTTTCGTCGACCACGCTCGCCAGTAGCGTTGCGGCGTGGCCCAAGGCGTCAGCCAGCCACGCACGTCCCGGAGAGCCCGGGGCCGGCAAGCCGGCTGGGGCTGCCGGGGCTCCGGTTCTCCCCCTCTTTGCCCTCCCTGATGACGTGTCAGGTCCAGGCGCGGCCGGGCTCGAAGCACCACGTATTGACCGATGGCCCGCGGCATTCCGTTGGGCGTCTCCCTGACCGGCGGGCAGCGCAACGACGTTACTCAGCTCCTGCCGCTGGTCGACGCACCTCCACGGGTGCGCGGCAAGCGGGGTCGGCCCCAGGGCAAGCCCCGCACGTTATACGCCGACCACGGCTACGACTACGACATCTACCGTCGTCGGCTGCGCGAGCGCGGCATCGCTCCGAAGATCGCCCGGCGCGGCGAGCCACACGGCTCGGGCCTGGGCCGGGCCCGCCGGGTCGCCGAGTCCGCCGGCATCCTGAAAGGGCCCCTTAAGGGCCAGGGCGACCCCCATGACGGGCTGACTATGCCCATGCGGGCCGGTACGGACCCCGCCAGGGGCGTGGGGAACTGCGCGAGAAGAGTTCAGGGTTGGCGCCCGGGGCGCCGCGCGCAGGCAGCGCGGGGCACGGGAACGCCGACGGCGGTCGCGCCCCGGCCGGGGGCGAACCACCGTCGGCGCGACAGGACTTGCCGGGCGAACGGCAAACGGCCAGCGGTCGGCTGCGAACGGTCAACAGTCAGTGGGCGACGGGCGACGGGCGACGGGCGACGGGCGACGGGCGACGGCGACGACCAACGGGCGCCGATGACGGCCAACGGCGTTCGCGCGTAACGCAGTTACTTCGTCGGCTTCTTGCCCGTAATGCCCAAGTGCACCAACAGCGCCAAATTGGGCCGCAGTTCCGCCTGCTTGACACCCCAGGTCTGGAACCCCTTCTGGTGCGACGCCACCGACGCGAGCATCGCGACGAGGGAACCGGCCATCGCCGCAGGGCTCACGTCCTTGTCGACCTTGCCCTTGGACTGGAGCTCGGTGACCGCGTCCGTAAGGGAGTTGGTGACGGAGTTCAGGATCTTCATGCGGATCTTGTAGAAGCGCTTGTCGCCCTCGGCGGCACCCAGATCGACGACCCTGAGGATCGCGTCGTTCTTGCGCCAGAAGTCGAGGAAGCCCTCCACCAGCTCCTCCGCCGTCTGCCAGCCGGCCCGCCCGACCCAGGAGCGGCCCTCGACCAGCGTGGTCAACCCGGCGCCCTCCTTGGCCATTTCTTCCGCGATCTCCAGGACGGCGCCCTCGACGTCGGGGAAGTACTGGTAGAAGGTCGCGGGTGAAGTGCCCGCCTTCCGGGCCACGTCGATGACTTTTACGTCCCGGTAGGGCGACGAGCTGAGCATGTCGCTGAGGCAGTCGAGCAGCTTCTGCCGTGTCGCCTGGCCGCGTCGGCCGGCCACGCGGCCGTCGACGGTGCGTACTTGTCCTGTCATGCCGTCAGCTTACCGAGGGGTGATCGGAGCGCTATTCGGCCGAGTGCAAATGGGGGCCGGGGCGTGAGCCCTGACCGGCGCCGCCCCGGCGGTCTCCTCGGTGGCCTGATCTCGTCCACCACCCGAATGGTGTTATCAACAGCCTGTGGACAACTTTGGTGGACAAGCCGTGCGGGGCCTGGGCTCGGCGACCGCCCCCGTGCCGGAAAAGCGGCATATCCGCGCATTGTCCGCCCGCGCCGGACCCGACGCGGCATTAATTTGACCCCGACGCGGTGCGAGGCGGCCCCGCGCCGGAACGACTCGGGGGGAAGCCCTCGGCGAGACACCTCAGGAAGGAAGCAGGCGCATGGGCGGATATCCGGAAGGCGCGCCATGCTGGGCCGACGTCTCGCTGTCCGACGTCGCGGCCGGCAAGCGGTTCTACGGAGGACTTTTCGGCTGGACCTTCGACGAGAACACCGGCGACTGGCGCCGGGGGCAGTACACCAACGTCTACCTGGACGGCCGCCGCGTCGCCGCGCTCCAGCCCAAACGGGACGGCCGGATGCCGACCACCTGGACCGTCTACTTCGCCACCCCCGACATCCGCGCCCTTGCCGCCCGCATCCGCGAAGCCGGCGGCCAGATCATCACGGCGCCGATGCCGGTGGGGCCGCACGGGATGATGGCGGTCGCAGCCGACCCCGGCGGCGCCGTCTTCGGCGTGTGGCAGGGCGCGGCACACGCCGGTTTCGAGCGGGTGCGCCGCCCCGGGTCCTTCTGCTGGACCGAGGTCTACACCCGCGACAAGGACCAGGCCGACGCGTTCTACGCCGCCGTCTTCGGCTACCGGGGCACCGACGCGGGCAGTGACGCGGGCCTCGGCGCCGACATCCGCTCCTGGTCGCTGCCCGGCGCGGAGCCCGGCCCCGAGAGCGCGGTCGGCGCCCGCAGCCTCATGTCGGACGCCTTCCCCGCAGCCCTGCCCGACCACTTCCTCGTGTACTTCCTCGTCGAGGACTGCGATGTGACGGCCGCCGCCTGCGTCCGCCTGGGTGGCCGGGTCACGACCGAACCGTTCGACATCCGTTACGGGCGGGTGGCCGTCCTCGTCGACGACCAGGGCGCCACTTTCGGGGTGCTGAGCACGTAGGCGGGCGGCGCCGGGCCGGGGGGCTCCGGCCTCCCCCGACCCCGCCCGGCCTGCCCCGCCCGGCCTCCTCCACCCCCGCCCGGCCTGCCCTGGTCCGCTATGAGACATCCCGTTCTGGGCCCGGGTTGGCCACCGGCCACCTCCGGCAGGGAGAATCGGGGTGCCGCGTGAGACGCTGCACGGGGCCGCATTCATGCACGGCCCGTACGGGGAGGTGGCAGGCAAGTGGAGCAGCTGACGCAGCACGACCCGAGGCGGATCGGGCCCTTCGAGGTGCTGGGACGGCTCGGCGCCGGCGGCATGGGTCTGGTCTATCTGGCACGCTCGGCCTCGGGGCGCCGCGTCGCCATCAAAACGGTGCGCACCGAGCTCGCCGAGGACCAGCTCTTCCGGGTCCGCTTCACGCGCGAGGTCGAGGCGGCCCGCGCGGTCAGCGGGTTCTACACCGCCGCCGTCGTGGACGCCGACCCGCGCGCCCCCGTCCCCTGGCTCGCCACGGCCTATGTGCCGGCGCCCTCGCTCGAAGAGATCGTGAACGAGTGCGGGCCGCTCCCGGCGCAGGCGGTGCGCTGGCTGGCGGCGGGCATCGCGGAGGCGTTGCAGTCCATCCACGGCGCGGGCCTCGTGCACCGCGACCTGAAGCCGTCCAACGTCCTCGTTGTCGAGGACGGGCCGCGCGTGATCGACTTCGGTATCGCGTCAGGGGTCTCCAACACCCGTCTGACCATGACGAACGTGGCGGTCGGCACCCCCGCGTACATGTCGCCCGAGCAGGCCAAGGACTCCCGCAGCGTCACCGGGGCGTCGGACGTCTTCTCGCTCGGCTCGAACCCTCGTCTTCGCGGCGACCGGGCACGCGCCCTTCCACGGCGCCAACCCCGTCGAGACCGTGTTCATGCTGCTGCGCGAGGGCCCGGACATCACGGGCCTGCCCGACGAGCTGCGCCCGCTCATCGAGTCCTGCATGCAGATGGAACACCCGAACCGGCCCACCCCGGAGGACTTGCAGGCCCAGCTCGCGCCCCACCTGTTCGCCTCCGGCTCGGACGACAGCGGCACGGCCTCGGCCTGGCTGCCGCCCCGTTCCGTCGCCATGATCGAGCAGCGCAGGGGCGGCGGCCGCATGCAGCTCCTCGCCCCGCCCGCCGACCCCGCGCCGAACCGGAACCCGAACCCGAACCGGAACCCGAACCCGGCCCCGCGCTCCGGCGGCCCCACCGCGCCGCGCCGCCCCGCCGACCCTCCCCCCTACGCACCCCGGCACGGCGGCTCCTCCGTCACCTATCCGCCCGCCCACACCGACGACCCGGTCCGGCTGCCGGGCGCCAAGGTCCCCATCGGGCCGGGGCCGCGCGTCGCCGACGCCGTACGCGTCTCCGTGGACGCCGGGTCCGCCACCGGCTGGATCCGCAGGCCGAGCGGCCCCGCCGCGACCGGCGCGCAGGCCGCGCCCGTACCGCCGCCCGCCCTCCCACCGGAGGCGCCGGGCCGCTGGCGGCCCTGGCGTTTTCGCATGTCCAACGACGTGTGGGGCACCCCCGCCGTCGCGGGTGACCTGCTGTACGTGACCTCCTTCGAGGTGCACGCCTTGGATGTCGGCACCGGCCGCCGCCAGTTCAAGACGCGGGACGTCGCCTGGGCGATGGCCATCGAGGCCGGCCGTATCCACGCCTCCGACGGACCCACCCTGTACGCCCTCGACGCGAGCGACGGCGGTGAGCTGTGGCGCCTCCAGGCCGACGCCTGGGTGTACTCCCTCAAGGCCGACCGGGGCACCGTCGTCACCGGCACCAGGGGCGGCGGCGTACAGGCCTGGGAGGCGGCCAACGGCGAGAAGCTGTGGGAGATCTCCGGCGCCCAGAGCGACTTCGAGACCCCCGAGGCCGGGCCCCTCGTCCACGACGGCACGGTCTACGTCTGGCAGGACGCCCGGCTGCGCGCCCTCGACGCCCGCACCGGCGTCGAGCGCTGGACCTACCCGATCGGCGACGCGGCCTCCTGCGGCGGCGTCCCGGTCCGCGTCGCGCCCGCGCGGGACGGTTTCGTGTACGTCTGCGCCGGCACCCGCGTCCTCGCCATCGACATCGCATCGGGCCATGTGCGCTGGCACTTCGAGGCCCCCGCCGTCTTCCTGTGCCCGCCCACGTTCGCGCCGGGCCCGGCGGTCGCGGGCGGCGGGGTGTACCTCGCCGACTACCTCGGCACCGTGTACGCCCTGGACGCCTCGACGGGCAAGGACCGCTGGCGCATCGCCACCGAGGCCCGCAACTCCGTCGAGCCGGTCCTGGTGGCCGACGGCAACGTCCACGTGGGCAGCGGCAACGCGCTCTACACCCTGGACGCGGTCACCTCCACCCCCAAGTGGCGCTTCGCGGCGGGCGGTCCGGTGGTCGGCACCCCCGTCGTCGCCGACGGCCGCATCCACTTCGGCTCGGCCGACCACTGCCTCTACACCCTGGACGCGGCCGGCGGCCAGCTGCGCTGGAAGCTCGCCACCGGCGGCGAGATCAGCGGATCTCCCGTGGTACGCAACGGAGTTGTGTACGCGTGCAGCAAGGACCGCTGCGTGTACGCTCTGGACGCGGTGAAGGGAACGGCCACGTCGGGCGGCCGGTGAGGGCCCTTCGGCTCCCGAAAGGCCGCGTATTCCATGACAGTTGAGCCGCTTTCCCCCGCCACGGTCGTGACCCGGCTGCGCGCCGCCGGGTGCGTGTTCGCCGAGGACGAGGCGGAGCTTCTGCTCACCACCGCGCGGGATCCGGCCGAACTCGCCGCGATGGTGGAGCGCAGGAGTTCCGGTCTTCCCCTCGAACACGTCCTGGGCTGGGCCCGGTTCCATGGTCTGCGGATCGCGGTGGACCCCGGGGTCTTCGTCCCGCGCCGGCGCACCGAGTTCCTGGTCCAGCGGGCGCTGGCCACCGCCGACGCGTCCCGGCCGGTGGTCGTGCTGGACCTGTGCTGCGGCTCGGGGGCGCTCGGCGCGGCCCTGGCGTCGGCGCTGCCGCTCGCCGAACTGCACGCCGCCGACATCGAACCCGCCGCCGTGCGCTGCGCTCGGCGCAATGTGGCCGCGCTGGGCGGCCGCGTCCACGAGGGCGACCTGTTCGACCCGCTCCCGCCCGGGCTGCGCGGCCGCGTGGACATCCTGGCCGCGAACGTTCCCTACGTACCCTCTGGCGAGGTCGCCCTGCTGCCGTCGGAGGCGCGCGACCACGAGCCGCTGGTGGCCCTGGACGGCGGGGCGGACGGGCTCGACATCATGCGCCGGGTGGCCCGCGCGGCGCCCGGCTGGCTCGCTCCCGGCGGCACGGTCCTGATCGAGACCAGCGAGCGCCAGGCGCCGGGTGCGCTGTCCGCGCTGGAGGCGGCGGGCCTTGAGGCGGCCCTGTTCACCTCCCCCGCCCTGCACGCCCACGTAGTGACCGGAACCCACACCCCCTGACACTTCGTCGTCAACGCCGGACAGGCTGACTATGCCCGTGCGGGCCAGCACCGCCCCGCTTCGTCCCCAACGCCGGACAGGCTGAGGTATGCCGGGTGGGCCAGCATCAGCCCCGCCAGGGGCGCGGGGAACGGCGCGCAACGCCCAGGCGCCCGCACGCCGGCCCACACCGGATGCTCAGCGGCACAGGGCTGGCTGAGGTTGCCCATGCGGGCCGGCACCAGCCCTGTCAGGGGCGCGGGGAACTGCGCGAGAAGCGCCCACGGCCCGCACCCGAGCTCCCTGGGGCTCCGCCCCAGACCCCGTTCGCGCCTAAAGGGCGCTCGTCCTCAATCGCCGGACGGGCTGACTATGCCCATGCGGGCCGGCACCAGCCCTGTCAGGGGCGCGGGGAACTGCGCGTAACGCCCAGGCACCCGCACGCGGGCCCGCACCAGATGCTCAGGGGCGCGGGGAACTGCGCAAAGCCCCAGCCACCCGTACCCCGACCCGCCCTACCGCCGGTGGGGCGCCCCCGGGGCAGGCGGCGGCGCATCCGGGGGAGGCCCACCCGGGTCGGGCTCACCCGGGGGCGGGCCCTCGCGCACCCCCTCCTCACGCCACCCCTCGGGGCCGGGCCCAGGACGCCCATGCCGGGCCCGGTGCCCAGCCGGATACCCCCGCTCACCCGGCGCCCCACCCGCAGCGCCCGCCGCACCCCCACCCCGCCGCGAAGCCATCAGCGCCGCCCCAAGCAGCATCACAAGACCGCCGCCCAGCGCGAGCCCGACCCCCTGGCCCAAACCCTTGCCGGACGAGTCCACGGTCAGACTCCCCGCCGCCTGCCCCTGCCGCACCATCCACAGCGCGGTGAAACCGAGCACGACGAGACCCGCGACGATCACCAGCGCGCGCGAGCGCAGCACCAGGCCGACCAGCGTCACCAGGGCCGCGAAGGCGAAGGGGAGCAGCATCGAACCGGCCACCTCCGCCTTGTCGGCGGAGATGCCGGAGAACAGGTCGTCGATGCGGTACGCGCTACCGTGACGGCCGTCGTACCAGGCACGGAAGGGGCTCCAGACGGCGGCCGCCGCTCCGATGAGAGCGAGGATCGACCCGAGGACACCACGGACATCTCGCACCATCTCCGGCCCTCCTCACAGACGGCTCTCGCTGCCGACGCTACGCCCGGTGCGGGCCCTCCGCTACCCGTAGCCCACTGGCCCGGCCCACCTCCTACGTGGACCGCTGTTAGGGTGTCGGCCGGTATCCGGAGGGGGGCGACGTGCTGCGTCGCGGGATGAAATGCGCGGCCGTACTCATAGGTACGGTGCTCGCGCTGACGGGGTTCTCCAGTCACGGCGGTCAGGGCAATAGCCACCACGCGAGTTCGGGCGGCGGTTGCTCCAACTCCCGTAAGGGCAACGACGATTCGGGCAGCGGAGGCAGTACGTCCGCCACCGGATCCGCCACCGGCCCCGCCACCGGCAACCCCACCGGCTCCACCCCGGGTTCCAGCCGTGGCTCGGCCTCGGGGACGACCACCGCTACCACCTCGGTCGTCACCACGTGCGCCTCCGCCGCCCAGAACGTCACGAGCTCCACCGTGCACGTGACGGTGAGCAGCGGTTCCGGCAGCCGGCGCTACCGCGTGGAGGTCGCCTTCCGCGACGCGGCCGAAGCCGTCGTCGACGAGGGATCCACCGCGGTGAACCTGGGCCCCGGCGCCTCCCGGGACATCACCGTGCCGATGGACCACCCCGAGCTGATCGCCCACGTGGACCACTGCGAAGCCACGGTCCGGCTCGCCTAGCGGCCCGCCGCCGGCACGGTACGCCGTCGCCCAGCCCAGCCCAGCCGAGCCGCCGCCCCCGCCCCCCCGGCTCACCGCGTCCGGAAGTCCTTCGAGCGGCGCGCGCCGAACAGCTCGGCCTGTCGTGGCGGCGGCAGGTTCCCGAGCGCGACGAACGCGGGCGCGCGGGAGTGGGCCTGGGCGAGGGCGGCCTCCTGCGCGGCCCACACCGACCGCACGGTCCCCTGCACGGCCTCCGTCGGGAACGAGGCGATCGTCTCCGCGCAGCGCACGGCCGCCTCCAACTCCGCCCCGGGAGCCGTCACTTCGCTGACGAAACCGATCTCGTACGCCCGCCGCGCACTCATCCGCTCGGCCGTGCCCATGAGAGTGAGCCGGGCCGCCTCGCCGTGCGGCATCCGCAGCGCCAGATACATCGACTCGTACGCGCTGACCATGCCGTAGGTGGTGTGCGGGTCGAAGAACGTGGCGTCGTCGGCCGCGACCACGAACTCCGCCTCGCCGAGCAGGTAGAACGCCCCGCCGCAGGCCATCCCGCGCACGGCCGCGATCACCGGCTTCCACAGGTCGTTGGCCTTGGGTCCGATCGTGAGCAGGGGATCGTCGGTCGAGTACGGCGACGCGGGCTGCGCCACCTGGGCCGCGCGGTCGATCCCGGTGCAGAAGGCGCGCTCGCCCGCCCCGGTCAGGACGACCGCGCGTACGGCGTCGTCGAACCGCAACTCGCGCCAGATCGCGGCCAGTTGGGAAGCCGTCTCCAGGTCGATCGCGTTCAGGCGCTCGGGCCGGTCCAGGGTGACGACCGCGACGCCGCTCTCCCGGTCGCGCGCCACCAGGACGTTCACGCCCGCTCCAGGAGCCAGCGCGGCACGCTCACCCCGTCGACCTCGGTGAACGCCACCTGTACCCGGGCCCCGATCCGCAGCCGGGCGGGGTCGACCGAGTCCAGCGGCGCGTCCGGCTCGGCGACCACGTTGCCCACCAGCCGGATCAGCGGGTCCTCGGCGAGCTCGACGATCACCGTGTTGTAGGGGGCCACCGCCGCGTAGTCGGGCAGCAGTGGAGGGTGGGGCAGGACGTAGGACCAGAGGCGGCCGCGTCCGCAGACGCGGCGCCACTCGCTCGCGAAGGATCGGCAGTGCGGGCAGCACGGCCGGGGCGGGAAGCGGAGGCGGCCGCAGCCGGGTGCGGCGCAGGCCTGGACGCGCAGCTCGCCTCGGGCCGCGTACTCCCAGAACGGCGCGCCGTCGTCGTCGGGTACGGGTGTCAGCATTCCTCAACTCCTCAGCAGAAGGGCGGAGGTGGGCACGCCCTCACCGGCGGTGACCAGGCAGGTGGCGGCGTCGGGGACCTGGGCGGTGCCGGCTCCGCGCAGCTGTTTGACGCCTTCGTTGATGAGGTTGAAGCCGTGGACGTAGGCCTCGCTCAGGCCGCCGCCACCGGTGTTGAGAGGCAGCCGTCCGCCGATCTCCAGGGCGCCGCCCTCGGTGAAGGCGCCGCCCTCGCCGCGCCCGCAGAAGCCGTAGCCTTCGAGGGAGAGTGGGATGAGCGGGGTGAACGCGTCGTAGATCTGGGCCACGTCGATGTCCTCGGGGCCGAAGTCGGCCTGTTTCCACAGGTGGCGCGCGGCGGTCCAGGCGGGCCCGGTCAGCGGGTCGTCGTTCCAGTAGTTGACCATGCCGTGGTGCTGGGCGGGCAGGCCCTGGGCGACGGAGTGCACGTACACGGGCCGCTGCCGGCAGTCGCGGGCCCGCTCGGCCGAGACGACGACGCACGCCAACGCCCCGTCCGTCTCGAGGCAGTTGTCGAAGAGGCAGAGCGGTTCGCTGATCCAGCGCGAGGTCATGTACATCTCGCGGGTCAGTGGGCGCTCGTACATGATCGCGGCCGGGTTCTGGTTGGCGCGGTTGCGGCAGGCGAGGGCCACGTTGAAGAGGTGGTCGCGGGTGGCGCCGTACTCGTGGAAGTAGCGCCGGGCCAGCATGCCGATCTCGTCGGCGGGCCTGAGCAGCCCGAAGGGGCGGGTCCACTGGGCCGGGGTGGGAAGCTGGGCCGCGGTGTTCCTCCACGGCCTTGGCCCGCTGCCGCGCTTGCGGGAGCGCCAGGCCACCCCGACGCCCGCCTGCCCGGTGGCGATCGCGGCGGCCAGGTGTCCCACGGTCGCGCAGGACCCTCCGCCGCCGTAGCCGACCTTGCTGAAGAAGGTCACGTCCCCCGCGCCGATGGACTTGGCGACCTCGACCTCGTCGGTCTCCTCCATCGTGTACGAGGCGAACGCGTCCACCTCCGACGCCTCGATGCCCGCGTCGTCGAGGGCGGCGAGGATCGCCCGGCACGCCAGCGTCTTCTCGGATTCGGGCAGGCGCCTGGCGAACGGCGTCTGCCCGATCCCGACTATGGCTGTCGCGTCCTTCAACGTGGCCATGGCCCCACCTCCACGAGCGTCACCCGTACTGACAGCGCAGGAGGCTACAGCTAATCTGACGGATAGTCAGCTGGCCTGGGGAGGGTTTCGATGCGCGGGGACCTGGAGTGGGGCACGATCGCGAATCTGGTACGGAGCGCGGCCGGGCGCCACGGCGAGCGGGAGGCGGTCGTCGAGGGCCGGAGCCGGATCTCCTACGCGGAGCTCGGCGAGCGCGTGGAGCGCGCGGCGGCCGCGTGCGTGGCGGCCGGGGTGGAGCCGGGCGACCGGGTCGCGCTGTGGGCGCCCAACACCGCCGACTGGATCGTCGCGGCGCTCGGCGCGGTGAGCGCGGGCGCGGTGCTCGTGCCGCTGAACACCCGGTTCAAGGGCGCGGAGGCGGCGTACGTCCTGCGCAGTTCCCGCGCCAGGCTCCTGTTCATCACCGGCACCTTCCTCGGCACCTCCTACGTCGCCTCGCTGCGCCGCGCCACGGCCGAGGGCCCCGGCACCGGCCCGCTGCCCTCGCTGCCGCATCTGGAGCAGGTGGTGGTCCTCGCCGACGACGCGCCCGACACCTTTCGCACCTGGAAGGACTTCCTGGCCGGCGGGGAGGGTGTGGCGGTCGACGAGGTGGCGGCGCGCGCGGACGCCATCGCCACGGACGCCCCCTGCGACATCGTCTACACCTCCGGCACCACCGGTCGCCCCAAGGGCGCGGTGATCACCCATGCCCAGACCCTGCGCTGCTACGCGATCTGGGCCGAGCTCGCGGGCCTGCGCGAAGGCGACCGCTATCTGATCGTGAACCCGTTCTTCCACACCTTCGGCTACAAGGCGGGCGTCATCGCCTGCCTGATGCGGGGCGCGACGATGGTTCCGCAGCCGGTGTTCAACGCCGAGACCGCCCTCGCCAACATCGCCGCCGAACGCGTCTCGGTCCTGCCCGGCCCGCCCACCCTGCACCAGGCGCTCCTGGACCACCCCGCCCGCGACCAGTACGACCTGAGCGCGCTGCGTCTGGTGGTGACGGGCGCTGCGGTGGTGCCGCTGCGCCTGGTGGAGCGCCTGCGGGACGAGCTGGGCGTGGGCACCGTCCTGACCGCGTACGGGCTCTCCGAGGCGAGCGGGATCGTCACGATGTGCCGCCGGGACGATCCGGCTGAGGTCATCGCCTCGACGTCGGGCCGCGCGATCCCCGGCACCGAGGTGCGGGTCCTGGCCGCTGAGGGCGAACCCGGCGAGATCGAGGTCCGTGGCTTCCATGTGATGCGGGGCTACTTCGAGGACCCGGCGCGCACGGCCGAGGTGATCGACGAGGACGGCTGGCTGCGCACGGGCGACATCGGCGTCCTGGACGGCGCGGGCAACCTGCGCGTCACCGACCGGATCAAGGACATGTTCATCGTCGGCGGCTTCAACGCCTACCCCGCCGAGATAGAGCGACTGCTCGGCCTGCACCCGGCGGTGGCCGACGTGGCGGTCATCGGCGTCCCGGACGCGCGCCTGGGCGAAGTGGGCCGCGCCTATGTGGTGCGGCGCCCCGGCTCACCGGCGACGGCCGACGACCTCATCGCCTGGTGCCGCCGCGAAATGGCCAACTACAAGGTGCCGAGGGAGGTCGAGTTCGTCCCCGAACTCCCGCGCAACGCGAGCGGGAAGGTGGTGAAGGGGGAGCTGCGGGGTCGGTGAGGGGTCAGAGGGGCGAGGCGGTCACTTGGAGGACGTACACGCACTGGTGCCGTGCGATGGTCAGGTACAGGAACATCCCGCCCGGGACGAAGGCGGTCTGCACTCCCTCACCCACCCCTTGGTAGCGCGTGCCGTCCAGGTGAAGGGCCGACGCGGCTCGGACGATTTCGGCGGCACGCTGCTCCACCTCCGCGACGAGCTCCGAGGGCGGGGGCGTGGCACCGCCGACCACATGTGTCTCGTCGGGCTCGTACTCCCAGCGCCACTCACTCACCCGCGAGCGACTCCCGGGCCGTCCGATACGCGGTCCGGATCTCCTCCATGGCCGTCCCCCACGCCGGATCAGCGCGGTCGAGGACCTGTGCCGCGTACTCGGCGGAGTGCAGACGCGCGGCGGCGGCGGGAAAGCGCGCGATCTCGATGACGACGGCCCAGGCTTCCAGGAACTGTACGACCGGGCCGAGGGAATCTGTCCGCGCCGCAAGGGCGATCGCTTCGTCCTTCTGCTGCTCCATCTCGGCCAGCCGATGCGGCGCCACCTGGGCCAGAGCCACGCGGAGTGCCGCAGGGCTCCGTTCCGGGCGCGGGATGAGAGGCCCGCCGGGCTCGGTGTGCTGTGCGCTCATCCTGATCCCTCCTGAGGTTCCAGGGGCCACAGTACGACAGGGGCGCGGCACGATGCCGGGCCTTCGGACGGCATGGCCCGGAGGGGGTGTGCTGGGCTTGCGCTGAGTCCATCACCCAGGGCCCGGGAGGAGGGCCGATCGCTTCCGCGTCATCGCGGCCAGGGCCAGTACCCCTCCCGCGCCGCCGTGGCGGGCTCAGGTGGCGTGGATGTCCTGCGGCGTGATCACCGTGGCGTGGATGTCCAGGGTGCCGGCCGCGACGCGCGGGGCGGCGAGGGCGGGGGCGGCGGCGCCGACCGCCGCCGTTATGACGACGGCGAGCGTGGCGAGCAGGCGGGTGGCGCGGGTCATGGCAACTCCAGGTGCGGTACGGGGCGTTGGCTGTGTGTGGCGTCGGTGTCGACCGTATGAATGATCGCCGGTCCCGGCGGGCAAGGACCGGCGAATGCCCGGACCGGTGGGCGCGGAGCGAGCCGGTCCTGGACATGCGGCGGCCGCGACGGCTCCCCCTCCGCGCCGTCGCGGCCGTCCCCCGCTGAGAAAAGTCAGTTGACCGGTTCCGCCGTGGCGTGGACGTCGTTCGTCGAGGCCGCGCCGGTGGCCGTCGCGTGGACGTCCAGGGGCTTGACGGTGCCGGCGCCCCCGACGCCGGTGGCGTGCACGTCCAGCGGCGTGAACGTGCCGTCGTCGGCCGTGGTCGTGGCGTGGACGTCCAGTGGCTTGATGACCGGTTCGGTGCTCTTGATGTCGCCCATGGTGACTCTCCCGTTGGCGGTGCTGATGGAGCGGAACGGACCCGCCCGGCCGCTCCCCCGATGGTGTCCGGACGGGTCCCTCGGAGCCGCTGAGACTAATACTGCGGCTCTCAGCCCTTCCGCCGGCCCCCCGGCTCCACGGAACGACTGAGTAGAAGAGTGCCGGACGGCGATAAACGAACGATGAACGGCCAGCCCCGCGCCTATGCGGCGCGCGCGGGAGCGAGCAGGGCGCGGACGGTCACGGCCTCCGGCGAGCCCAGCGCGTCGAACAGTTCCAGCGACTCCCGCCAGCAGACCTGGGCCCGCCCGCTCTGGCCGATGGCGTCCAGCGCCCGGCCCAGCACCGTCAGGACGTTGCCCCGGCGCCAGTCGCCCCCTATGCCGCGCAGGCGGGTCAGCGCCATCTCCGCGTTCGCCGCCGCCTGGGCCGGGCGCCGGGCGGCGAAGTCCACCTCGGCGAGGCGGAACAGGGCCATGCCCTCCCACAGGTGCTGGCGGCTGTCGCGGAACACCTCAAGGGCCTCCCGCAGCCGACGGACCGCCTCGGCGTACTGTCCGTCCTTCGCCAGGGCGAGCCCCAGCGCGTAACGGGCGTTGGCGCCCCGCAGTGAATTGCCGAGCCCGTCGTAGATGTCGATGCCGTTCTGGGCGAGGGCCACCGCGCTGGCCGTGCGGCCCATGGCCAGATGGATCCGCGACAGGTTGCACAGCGCGCTTGCCTCGCCGGGCCGGTCCCCGCCCCGGGAGTAGTTCTCGATCGCCGTCGTCAGGTGCTGCTCGCCCTCGGCGTACCGGTTCTGGTAGAGCGCGACGACGCCCCGGATGTTGGGGGCCCAGCAGCCGGGCAGGGAGTCCCCGGCGAGCTGGGACAGGCGCATGCCCTCCGCCGCGTCGAGGTCCGCCTGGTCGAACCCGCCCGCCGTGTGACGGGCGTTGGCCAGCGCGGTCAGGACGCGGCCCTGCGCCCGTACGTCCCCGCAGGCGTGGGCGGCCGCCTGGAGCGCGGCGCCACTGGCCACGTACTCCTTGGAGTTGGTGCCCGACTCCGCGAGGTCGAGGGCGGCCCACAGGAGGTCCCCGGCCCGGCGCAGGAAGGCGGGACGGCTCGCCGCCTGCCGTACGCAGGCCAGGAGCGGGACGGCTTCGGCGTACATCCAGTCCTGGGCGGCGTGGGGGTCCTCGAAGCGCACGCCGTCGCGTCCGGTCGGCTCCAGGTGGTCCACCAGGCGATCGCCCGGGCGTTCCAGCGCGTACACGCCCGAGGCCGTCGCCAGATAGAAGTCCAGCAGCCGCGACAGCGCCAACTCCCGCTCCTGCGGCCGCTGTTCGTCGCGCTCGGCGCACGAGCGGGCGTACAGCCGCACCAGGTCGTGGTAGCGGTAGCGGCCCGGCGCGGCGGACTCCACCAGGGACGTGTCGACCAGGGACTCCAGCAGATCCTCGGTCTCCTGCTCGGGGAGGTCGAGGACGGCGGCCGCCGCGGCCAGGGAGATGTCGGGCCCGTCGGGCAGGCCGAGCAGGCGGAAAGCGCGGGCCTGGGCGGGCTCCAGCTGGCCGTAGCCGAGCTCGAAGGTGGCCTTGACCGCGAGGTCACCGGCCTTGAGCTCGTCCAGGCGGCGCCGCTCGTCCGCGAGCTTCGCGGCCAGTACGGAGACCGTCCAGGTGCGGCGCGAGGCGAGGCGGGAGGCCGCGATACGGATGGCGAGCGGCAGGAAGCCACAGGCGGCGACCACGTCGAGGGCCGCCTCGCGCTCCGCGCAGACGCGCTCGGCGCCGACGATCCTGGTGAAGAGCTGCAACGCCTCGTCGGGGGACATCACGTCCAGGTCGACGAGGTGCGCGCCGGCCAGGTCGACCATCCGGTTGCGGCTGGTGACGAGGGCGGCGCAGCCCTCGGTGCCCGGCAGCAGCGGCCGGATCTGCGCCGCGTCCCGGGCGTTGTCGAGCAGCACCAGGACCCGGCGGCCGTCGAGCGTGGAGCGGAACAGGGCCGCGCGCTCCTCCATCGAGTCGGGGATCGCCGGATCCGGCGTGCCGAGCGCGCGCAGGAAGGCGCCGAGAACCGTCTCGGGTTCGGTGGCCTGCGCGCCGGCGCCCTGGAGGTCGATGTAGAGCTGTCCGTCGGGGAAGTGCGGGCGGGCCGCGTGGGCGACGTGCACGGCGAGGGTGGTCTTGCCGACGCCACCGATGCCGGCCAGCGCGGAGACCGCCATGACCGTGGTCTCGGCGCTGGCGAGCCGCGAGGTGAGCTCGCGCACGAAAGAGGCGCGCCCTGTGAAGTCCGGTACGGAAGCAGGGAGTTGAGCCGGGCGGACCGGGGCCGGGGCGGAGGTGGGCGCGTCGGCGGGAGGCCGGGCCAGGTCCTCGTCCGCGCGCAGGATGCGGTGCTGAAGCCGGGCGAGCTCGGGCCGGGGGTCCACGCCGAGCTCGTCGGCGAGCAGCCGCCGGGTGTCGGCGTACACCGCGAGCGCTTCGGCCTGGCGGCCGCTGCGGTACAGGGCCAGCATCAGCAGTTCGCGCAGCCGCTCGCGCAGCGGGTGGGCGGCGGTCAGCGCGGTCAGCTCGGAGACGGCCTCGGCGTGGCAGCCCGCCTCCAGGTCCAGGTCGAGCCGCGTCTCGGTGAGCTGGAGGCGCCACTCGGACAGCCGGGTGCGCTGGTTCTCGGCGTACGGGCCCGGCACGTTGGCCAGGGGTTCGCCGTCCCAGTGCGCGAGCGCCCTGTTCAGGAGCGCGCGGGCGCGGCCCTGATCGCCGCCGGTCCGCGCCTTCTCGGCGGCGTTCGCCAGCTCCTGCGCCTCGTTGAGGTCGAGGGTGGCGGCGCCGGCCCGGATCGCGTAACCGCCGGACTCGCTGACCAGGACCCCGGGGTCCAGTACCTTGCGCAGCCGGGAGGCGTACGTACGGAGCGCGGCCAGGGCCTGGGAGGGCGGGTCCTCGCCCCAGATGGCGTCGATGAGTTCGGCCGCGGTGGCGGTGTGGCCGTCGCGCAGGAGCAGGGCGGCGAGCAGGGCGCGCTGCTGCGGAGAGCCGGACGGCAGGGCCTGCTCACCCCGCCACGCCCGTACCGGTCCGAGTACGCCGAAGCGGAGCCCGGCGCCGGACGCCGCCGGGCCGTGCTCGTCCGCCGCCTGGACGAGGTCCCCCCTCGCGCGCTGCGGCGGCGGTACTGGAGCGCGCTGCTCCGGAACGCGCGTCCCGCCGTCACGGTCCATAGCTCCCCCTGTACCCCCGTACTCCTGGATTGCTCCCCGCCAGTCTGCCCTGTCCGGAGGGGTCGCGTCAGCAGCGGGTGACCCTCTGCACAAGGCTTCGACACATGCCCTGCACACTCATCGCGAGCGCTGTCCCCCGCGATCGGTGCGGGACGCGGCGGCCCGGACCGGGCGTGAAGCGTGCGCGGGTAGCTGACGGATCGTCAGATCAGCTCTACCGTAGAAGACATGGAGACCTTCCCGAAGATCATCTCGGTGGACGACCACACGGTGGAGCCCCCCAACGTCTGGCGGGATCGCCTCCCGTCCAGGTACCGGGAGAGCGGCCCGCGCGTCGTCCGGGCCCCGCTGAAGGAAATGACCTTCCTGGGCGGTAAGTTCGCGCCGGTCATGGGCGCGAAGGGCGACGACGGGCCGATCGGCGACTGGTGGGTGTACGAGGACCTGCACCGCCCGCTGACCCGCCTGGACACGGCCGTCGGCTACGACCGGGACGAGATCCGGCTCGAAGTCATCACCTACGAGCAGATGCGACCGGGATCCTACGACGTCGCCGCGCGCCTGGCGGACATGGACGTCAACCACGTCCAGTCCGCGCTCTGCTTCCCCACCTTCCCGCGCTTTTGCGGCCAGACCTTCACCGAGGCGCCCGACCGCGAACTCGCGCTGCTCGCGGTGCGCGCGTACAACGACTGGATGGTGGAGGAGTGGTGCGGCCCCGATGCCCACGGCCGCCTTGTCCCGCTCACCCTGATCCCGCTGTGGGACGCCCACCTCGCCGCCGCCGAGGTCCGCCGCAACGCCGCGCGCGGGGTACGCGCGGTCGCCTTCTCCGAGATACCCCCGCACCTGGGCCTGCCCTCCATCCACGCCGACGCCTGGGACCCCTTCCTCGCCGCGTGCGACGAGACAGGGACGGTGATCGCCATGCACATCGGCTCGTCCAGCAGGATGCCCTCCACCTCCCCGGACGCCCCGCCGGCCGTCGGCTCCACCATCACCTTCGCCAACTGCTGCTTCTCGATGGTCGATTGGCTGATGAGCGGCAAGTTCGAACGCTTCCCCAACCTCAAGGTCATGTACGCGGAGGGCCAGATCGGCTGGATCCCGTACATCCTGGAGCGCGCGGACGTGGTGTGGGAGGAGAACCGGGGCTGGGGCGGCGTGGCGGACAAGGTCCACCGCCCCCCGTCCGAACTCTTCGCGGACCACGTGTACGGCTGCTTCTTCGACGACGCGTTCGGGCTGCGCAACCTGAACGCGATCGGCGTGGGCAACGTCCTGTACGAGACGGACTACCCCCACTCGGACTCGACGTGGCCCAAGTCGAAGGAGGTCGGCGAGGCGCAGATGGGACACCTGGCGCCGGATGTGGTGGACCGGATCGTACGGGGCAACGCGATTGCCCTGCTGGGGCTTACGGGGGAGGGGTTGTGGGCGTAGACCCGGGCGGTGCCCTGCGGGGCTGACGGGGGGTGGGGGTGTAGCCCGGGCCCACGGGGCCCGGGCCCGACCCCTAGCCTGCGGCCGCGTAGGTGACGAATGCGGCCCAGGTGCCCGGGGGGACGCAGAGGAGGTCACCGTCGGGGTACTTGGAGTCGCGGATGTGGATGGTGCGGGGGGTGGCGGCGACTTCTACGCAGTCCTCGCCGTTGTTGCTGCTGCTGTAGCTGCTCTTGGACCAGGTCGTGGCTACCTCGATGCAGTCGTTGCCATCGCTGCTGTCGCTGTAACTGCTCTTGAACCAGGTCAGTTCGGTGCCGTAGACGGCGGAGGATTCGTCCTTCACGATTCGCTTCTCCCGTCACGCGTTGTGGGATGCGGGCTCAGTGGCTGGCCGCGTAGGAGACGAAGGCGTCCCAGGTGCGCGGGGTGACGCCGAGGCGGCTGCCTTCGGGGGTCTTGGAGTCGCGGATGTGGATGGTGCGGGGGGTGGCGGCGACTTCTACGCAGTCCTCGCCGTCACTGCTGCTGCTGTAGCTGCTCTTGAACCATTCCAGCTCGGTGCCTTCGCTAGCGGCGGCCTTGCGGATCATGTCTCTCCCAGCACTCGCTCGATGAAGACCCTCGACTCCTCTGGAGTCAGAGCCTGGGCCCGGATAATGCCATAGCGCAGTTCCAGGATACGAAGCTGGCCCGGATCTGAGATCGGTCGACCGCCGAATTTGCCATCCCCCCGTCCCAGAGCCGAACCGTTTCCGAACTTCAATACCTCGATCAAGCCGGCCGTCCCGGGATGGTCACCGCGGCACGTCGGCATCACCTGAAGCTCTACGTTAGGCAACTCGCTGACCTCCAGCAGGCGTTGAAGCTGCTGCCGGAGCACCGAAGCTCCTCCGATCGGGCGCCGAAGCGTAACTTCCTCCTGTACGAAGCTGAGCTCGGGGCCCGAAGAGCGATCGAAGACCGAGCTCCGGGCCATCCTTGCGGCGACCATCCGTTCCAGCTCGCCTGATGAGTACGCGGGTCGGCGCGTCCGGAGCAACGCCCGGGCGTACTGCTCCGTCTGCAACAGCCCGTGAATGTTGTGGTTGGCGTACATGCCCAGCTCCACAGCTTCCGCTTCCAGCTTGGCCAAGTCACGCACCTTCTTCGGATACCGGGCGACGGCCACGTCCTCCTTCATGGCCGCCAGGCGGCCCCCCGCGTCGAGGACGTGCTCGGCCTTGTCCAGGTACTCCGGGCGGGGAATCCGGCGGCCGCCCTCCACCTTGAAGACCAGGTCCTCGCCGTAGCCGATCGCCGCGCCGAACTCCGCCGCCGTCAACCCGGCGGTCTCCCGCCAGAGTTTCAGCTGGCGCCCGACCGCCGTCGCCACCGCACATGCCTCGTCGTCCGGGTCCACGCCCCAGTCGTCACTCATCCGCACCCACCTCCGAGCGTGCCGTACCCCAGGACGGCCGGGACTCCACCGGACAGAACCGGGACAGAAACTCTCTGTACTCACTCGATCACTGGTCAGGGTAAACGGGTGTGGCCACGCTGAGTGACGTGACAGAAGAAACGCCCTCAGGGGTACGTGAGTTCAGTGTCCAGCTCTCCTGTACGGGGCGCGGCGCCCGCATCGCCCGGGTGCTGGCGGTAGAGCAACTGCGCAGGTGGGAGCGGGAGTTCGAGGACGCGCAGTACGTCGTGGGTGAGCTGGCAGCCAACGCCGCGCTGCACGGGCGGGTGCCGGGCCGGGACATGCGGCTGGTGCTGAGGGACGACGGGGCGACGCTGCGGATCGAGGTGGTGGATGCGCAGGGTGACCGGCTGCCCGTCGCGCGGGCGGAGTCCTGGGCCGAATCGGGCCGGGGGCTGCTGCTCGTGGCGGCGTACGCCGACCGCTGGGGCGTCCTCGCGGGGCCGGGCCCGTGCAAGACGGTGTGGGCGGAGCTGTCGATGCCCTGCGGGCGGGGTGGTGAGGGCCTGCCTTCGGGTTCAGGCGGCGCGCCCCCGCCCGGACCGACGGCGTCGCGGTCGAACGGTGGAGCCCTGCGGGGGGCGGCTCGGCCGGGCAGCGGCGTCCGTGACGCATAAGTGTAATCGTTAGGAAAAGCTAACCGTTAGTGTTACGTTCCCTGGGTGAAGAGAGCGAGCTTGGCCGCGTCCGGCAGGCGGGCGCCTGGTTGGCCTTCCTCCCAGTCGTCGGCGCATCTCGCCACGGCGGTACTGGATGGCAAGGGGAGGAACGATGCGCACTGTGATCGTGGGAGCGGGCCTGGTCGGGCTCACCACCGCGGCCTCGCTGCGGCTGATCGGGCATGAGGTCATCGTGCTGGAGCACGCGCCGCAGGTGCGGGCCGCCGGGGCCGGCATCGCCCTGTGGCCCAACGCGCTGCGGGAGTTGGACGCTCTGGGCGTCGGCGACGATGTCCGGCGCATGGGTGAGACCGTCGAGGCCCGTTTCCTTGACGCGGCCGGGCACCCGATGCGCGCGGCCGGCTACGATCCGGCCGCCCACCGGTTCCTGATGGTGCCGAGGCCGGAGCTGAACAACCTCCTCGCCGACACCGTCGGCAGGGACCGGATCAGGCTGGGGACACACGTCACCGGCTTCACCGAGCACGACACACATGTGGAAGTGCACCTCGCCGACGGTGCGCCGCTGCGGGCGGATCTGCTCATCGGTGCGGACGGTGTGCACTCCGACGTGCGCACCGCTCTCGCGCCCGGCAGCGCGGCAGTCGCGCAGGCCGGCAACTTCGCCTGGCGCGCAGTGCTGCCCTCCGGGGACGAGCGGCCGGAAGGCACGTTTGTCACCATCGGGCACGCGCGGACCCGAGGCGGCTACACCCGGGTCGCACCGGGCCAAACCATGTGGTGGGTGGGCCAGTTCGACGCCGGTGAACTGGTCGGCGGCAAGAGGGACCGGGCACTTCTCCGGGCCCGCAACGTGGCCGAGTCCGGCTGGCACGACGAACTCCTGGAGATGATCGCCGCGACGCCGGAGGAATCCATCCTGGAGAACCAGATCATGCTCGTCCCCGAACTGCGGCGCTGGACCACGGACCGGGTCGCCCTGATCGGGGACGCCGCACATGGCCTGTCCCCGCACATCGCCGCGGGCGGCACCCTGGGCATGGAGGACGCCGGAGTGCTGCGCGCCGAGTTGGCGGGGGAATCCGCCACGGCTACCGCCCTCGCCCGTTACGAGAGCGTACGCCGGGCCCGGTTCGAAGAGGTGCGTCAGCACTCCGCCGCGATCGAGCATGCCGACGGAGCTGCCGAGTCCGCCGAGCGCTACGCCGCCTTCACTCACTGGATGATCACCACCGCGCCCGCTGCCTGATCCCGGCGCAAGAGCGAGCTGGCGCTGCGGTCGCCGGGGTCCGGGCGGTTGGTCCGGGACGGTGGCGGGCTCAGCGGGCAGGCGCTGATGGCCGCCGCCGACACCGCCACCGTGATCGCGGTGGCCGCCGCGCGCGGGGCGTACGGGCCGATGACGACCGTGCAGCAGTCCACGAGTTTCATGCGTCCGGTGACCGGCGCCGACGTACTGATCGACGCCCGCGTCACCGAGCTGGGGCGGCGCATGGCCTTCGCCGAGATCACCACGACGGGCGAGGGCGCCGAGGAACCGGCGGCCCGGGCGACCACGGTGTACGCGTTGCTCGGTGGAGGCGAGGCAGCGACCGCGCGCTGATCCGGACGCGGGAGTTCAACGTGCGAGGTGGCCGCGCTCCCGTGCCGGACCGCCGGGTAAGTCCTTCCTTCCCGCCATCTGAACGAGGGCGTACCGGCTCTGGTGTTTGAGTACGCGTACTCATGAGGGGCCACCCCGCTCCCTTTAGCGTGACGCTGGCAGAGACGAGGCGCACGAGGGGGAGGGGACGGGTGAGTTCGTTCGAGGCGGAGTGGGCCCAGCTCAAACGGGACGCCGTGGGCCGGGCGGCGATCACCGGCCCGATGAGGGCGCCGTCCCGAGCCCGGGCCTTCCTTCTGTGCGTTGCCCTCATGGCCCTGACCGGATGCGGTACGGGCGGCTTCACGGGTTCCTCGGAGACCCCCTTCGCGGGCATCAGCACGACTTCCGACGCGGCCGATGCGATGGAGAGGGTGTCCAGCGAGCTCTACGACCTGATCGGTCTCCAGGGAAGGGCCTCCAGCACACAGCCCGGCGTCATGGAGTGCGAAGGCAGGGACCGCGACACGTACTTCACGATCTTCCATCCCTGGGACCTCATTCCGGCTTCGACTTCGACGGCCGAGCTTGAAGGTGTTGTGAAGCGGCTCAGGGATGAGCTCCCCCAGCATGGGTGGAAGGTGGTCGAGTACGGACGGGACAGCAGCAAGAACAACAACCTCAGTCTGACGGCCGACAACGACACGAAGAAGGTCAGCGTCAAGCTCGGCGCCTACGTCAAGAACAGTCCACCCTCGCTGGGCTTCATGGTGGTGTCCGGCTGCTACCGGATCCCTGACGGGAAGAAGATCGAGCGCTTCTGAGATCGCCGTCGCGGCCGATCGGGGCGCTGACAAGGGGCCGGGGCGCCGTCACCATGGGGCGCATGACGTTGAGCCCTGCTGAAGCAGAGAAGATCCTCGCCGACAACTTCGCGCCCTGGGTGCTCGGTCTCGGACTGCGCGTGGAGGAGACGGGGGAGCGGCACGCGGTGTTGCGTCTGCCGTGGAGCGACGCGCTCGCCCGGGACGGTGGCGGGCTCAGCGGGCAGGCGCTGATGGCCGCCGCCGACACCGCCACCGTGATCGCGGTGGCCGCCGCGCGCGGGGCGTACGGGCCGATGACGACCGTGCAGCAGTCCACGAGTTTCATGCGTCCGGTGACCGGCGCCGACGTACTGATCGACGCCCGCGTCACCAAGCTGGGGCGGCGCATGGCCTTCGCCGAGATCACCATGACGGGCGGGGGCGCCGAGGAACCGGCGGCCCGGGCGTCCACGGTGTACGCATTGCTCGGCTGAGCCCAGCCCCCGGGCCTTTTTCGCCCGCGTCACCGCCCGACCCGCGCTCACGCACCTCTTGTCTGATGGGGCGTCAGCTATGACGATGGTGCGCAGCCCGTGAACTGACGGGCCATCAGAATGGCGTGGAGGGCGCGGTGTCGATACTGCCGAACGGGCGTCTCGCGTACGGGATGCAGCTTCCCGTCCAGTCGCAGAGCACCCTCTACGCCGAGCGCTGGGAGGCCGATGCCGGGCCGGGTGAACTCGTCGCGATCGCGCGGGCCGCCGACCGGGCCGGGTTCGCCTACCTTGCCTGCTGCGACCACATCGCCATTCCGCGCCGGCTCGCCGGGGTCATGAGCACGGTCTGGTACGACCCCGTCGCCACCTTGGCGCACTTGGCCGCCGTCACCGAGCGGGTCCTGCTGATGAGCCATGTCGCGGTCGTCGGGCTGCGCCATCCCCTCGTCACCGCCAAGCAGTACGCGACCTTGGACCACCTCAGCGGCGGGCGGCTGATCCTCGGGGTCGGGGCCGGGCATGTGCGCGAGGAGTTCGACGCGGTCGGCGCGGACTTCGCGCGCCGGGGAGCCGTGCTCGACGAGACCATCGACGCGCTCCGGGCAGCGCTCGGGCCGGAGGAGTACCCAGAGTTCCACGGCGAACGGTTCTCCTTCGGTGGGCTCGGCCAGCGGCCGCGGCCCGCGCAGCGACGCGTGCCCATCTGGGTGGGCGGGTCGTCACCCGCAGCCCTGCGGCGGGCGGCGCTGCGCGGGGACGGGTGGCTTCCTCAAGGGGGTACGCGGCAGCAACTGCGCGCCCAGATAGGCCAGTTGCGGACGCTTCGGGAGCGGGGCGGCGTGGTCGAACCCGTCACCATCGGCGCGATCACTGAGGCGCTGTACGTCGGTGAGCCCGGCTGGGACACCGGGCGCCGCACCCTCACGGGCAAGCCCGAGGCGCTCGCGGCGGCGCTACGTGCGTACGGGGAGATGGGCGTGGACCAGATCCAGGTGCGGTTCCGTTCGCGTGGACGCGACGAACTCCTCGACCAGATGGCCGCGTTCGGGGCCGAGGTCGGCCCACATCTCAACGACTAGGAGTCGACGATGGGCAAGCTGGACGGTCGGGTCGTCTTCATCACCGGGGGCGCGCGGGGGCAGGGGGAGCAGGAGGCGCGGCTGTTCGTGGCCGAGGGGGCCAAGGTGGTCGTCGCCGATGTACTGGACGAGCAAGGGGAGGCCTTGGCCAAGGAACTGGGGCATGGCGTCGCCCGGTTCGCGCATCTCGACGTGAGCCGCGAGGAGGAGTGGGTCGCCGCCGTCGCGGCCGCGAAGGACGCCTTCGGCAGGATCGACGGGCTGGTCAACAACGCCGGGATCCTGCGGTTCAACGCGCTCGTGGACACGCCGCTGGATGAGTTCATGCAGGTGGTGCGGGTCAACCAGGTGGGGTGTTTCCTGGGGATCAAGGCGGTCGCGCCCGAGATCGGCGCCGCGGGGGGCGGAACCATCGTCAACACCGCCTCGTACACCGCGATGACCGGCATGGCGGCGGTGGGGACGTACGCCGCCACCAAGCACGCCATCCTCGGACTCACCCGGGTCGCCTCGCTCGAACTCGCACATCTGGGGATCCGGGTCAACGCGGTGTGCCCGGGCGCCATCGACACCGCCATGTCCAACCCCGCGCAGCTCGACCCGACGGCGGACGCCGCCGAGACCTCGGCCGCACTCGACGAGCTCTACCGCAAGCTGGTGCCGCTCGGCCGGGCGGGACGGCCCGAGGAGGTGGCCGTGCTCGCCCTGTTCCTGTCCTGCCAGGACTCCTCGTACATCACGGGACAGCCCTTCGTGATCGACGGTGGGTGGCTCGCCGGGGTGTCCCTGTTCTGAGTTCCCCGGAGCGACTTCCGGACCCGGGCTCCTCCGGGGGCTCCATTTCCTGACCATGCGTCAGGTATTGACCGTGTCGGCGGCCGGTGGAACAGTCGAGCCGTCACCACCTGACGGTGCGTCAGAAACACGTGATACGTCATGAAGGAGAAGTCCCGTGGAATTCGGACTCTTTGTGCAGGGATACGTGCCGGCGGCACGGTCAGCGGTCGACCCCATGGCGGAGCACAAGGCGCTCATGGAGGAGACGGAGTACGTCATCCAGGCCGACAAGTCCGGGTTCAAGTACGCCTGGGCCTCCGAGCACCACTTCCTGGAGGAGTACTCCCACCTCTCCGCGAACGAGGTCTTCCTCGGCTACCTCGCCCACGCCACCGAACGCATCCACCTCGGCTCGGGCATCTTCAACCCGCTGGCCCAGGTCAACCACCCCGTCAAGGTCGCCGAGAAGGTGGCCATGCTGGACCATCTCTCCGAAGGACGCTTCGAGTTCGGCAGCGGACGGGGTGCCGGGTCGCACGAGATCCTGGGGTTCATACCGGGCGTCACCGACATGAACCACACCAAGGAAATCTGGGAGGAGACCATCGCGGAGTTCCCCAAGATGTGGCTCCAGGAGGAGTACCAGGGGTTTCAGGGCAAGCACTGGTCGCTGCCGCCCCGGAAGATCCTGCCCAAGCCGTACGGGGCGTCGCACCCGGCCATGTGGTACGCCGCCGGGTCGCCCTCCTCGTACGCGATGGCGGCGCGCAAGGGGCTGGGGGTGCTCGGGTTCTCCGTGCAGAAGGTCTCCGACATGGAGTGGGTCCTGGAGCAGTACAAGACGGCGATCCGGGACGCCGAGCCGGTCGGTGCGTTCGTCAACGACAACGTGATGGTGACGTCCACGGCCATCTGTGCGCCGACGCACGAGGAGGCGGTGCGGATCGCGGTCGGGGGTGGGCTGAACCGGTTGCAGTCGTTGGTGTTCCGCTACCACGACACGTTTCCTCGGCCCGAGGGGATTCCGGAGTGGCCGGAGCTGCTGCCGGAGTACAGCGCGGAGATCATCGAATTGCTCATCGCGGAGGAGCTGATGATCTGTGGGGATCCTGATGAGGTGACGGCGCAGTGCAAGCGGTGGGAGCAGGCGGGGGCGGATCAGCTGTCGTTCGGACTGCCGATCGGGGTGTCGTTCGACGACACGATGCAGACGATCCGGTTGATCGGGGAGCATGTGATTCCGGTCATCGACACGGATCCGGTTCACCGGACCTCTCGCTTCCGCGCGGCATCCTGACCCGGTGCGCCCCAGCCCCCTGGGTCTCCGCCCCAGACCCCGTCCGGCCTGAACGGCCTCGTCCTCAATCTCCCCCAAGGCCTTGAGGGCCAGGGGGGACCCCCATGACGGGCTGGGGATGCCTCTTCGGGCCCGCACCGAGACCGCCAGGGGCGGCGGGCTGTGTGTGCGGGCCGGCACCAACCCCGCCAGGGGCGCGGGGAACTGCGCGACCAGCCCAGCACGGTCCGCAGCCGGGGTGTCTGGGGCTCTGCCCCAGACCCCGTTCGCGCCTTAAGGGCGCTCGTCCTCAATCGCCGGACGGGCTGGGTATGCGCATGCAGGCCAGCACCAGCCCTGCCAGGGGCGGATGGGCTGAGGATGCGGATGCGGACCCGCACCAGCCCCGTCAGGGGCGCGGGGAACTGCGCGACCAGCCACGTACGACCCGCACCCAACGAACCCCCGGAGGGTTTCGGGAAGGGGCGGGGTGGGGGAAATCCCGGGCCGGCCCGGACCAGCCCCCAACCAGACCCGAGGCGGCGCCTTCCCGGACCGCCGTCTCGTAACCACCCCCGGCCGGAGGCCCACCGCGGCGCCTCCCGGCCGGGGGCGGCCCCACCCGGGTCCACACCCACCCCGCACCCCCGGAAGGCATCCCATGCTCGACCACCTGATCAAGGGCGCCACCCTCGTGGACGGGACCGGCGCCCCCGCTCGCCGCGCCGACGTCGGGATACGCGGCGGGCGGATCGCCACCGTCGCCGCCCCCGGGGCCGTCACCGAGGACGCCGCCACCCGCGAGGACGCCACCGGTCTCGTCCTCGCGCCCGGGTTCGTCGATCCGCACACCCACTACGACGCCCAGCTCTTCTGGGACCCCTACGCCACGCCGTCCATGAACCACGGCGTCACCACCGTCGCCGGCGGCAACTGCGGATTCACCCTCGCCCCGCTCCACCCCGACCGCCCCGAGGACGCCGACTACACCCGGCGCATGATGTCCAAGGTGGAGGGGATGTCCCTCAAGGCCCTTGAGGAGGGGGTGAGTTGGGGGTGGAGCAGCTTCGGGCAGTACCTGGACGCCCTCGACGGGCGGATCGCCGTCAACGCCGGGTTCATGGTCGGGCACTGCGCCCTGCGGCGCCACGCGATGGGCCCCGACGCGGTCGGCGGGCAGCCGAGCCCCGCGCAACTCGGCACCATGCTCGCGCTGCTCCACGACGCCATGGACGCCGGCGCCTGGGGGCTCTCCACCACCCAGTCCTCCACCCACTCCGACGGTGACGGCCAACCCGTGGCGTCCCGGCACGCGCTGCCCGGCGAGCTGATCGCGCTGAGCGAGGCCGTCGGACAGCACGAGGGTACGCAGCTCGAAGCGATCGTCGCCGGGTGCCTTGACCGGTTCGCGGACGACGAGATCGACCTGCTCGTCGAGATGAGCGCCGCCGCCGGGCGCCCGCTCAACTGGAACGTGCTGACCATCGACGCCGCCGTACCCGAACGCGTACCGCGCCAGCTCCTCGCCAGTGAGCGCGCGCGCCGGGCCGGGGGGCGGATCGTCGCGCTGACCATGCCGATCCTCACCCCCATGAACATGTCGCTCGGCACCTTCTGCGCCCTCAATCTGATCCCCGGCTGGGGCGACATCCTCGGCCTGCCCGTGCCCGAACGCATCGCCAGGCTGCGCGACGCCGGCGTACGGGCCGAGATGCTGCGCCGCGCCGAGAGCAAGGAAGCCGGGATCTTCCGGCGGCTCGCGGACTTCGGGCGGTACGTCATAGGCGACACCTACAGCCCCGAGAACGAGGGCCTTACGGGGCGGGTGGTCAAGGACATCGCCGCCGAGCGCGGAATCGACCCCTTCCGCTGCCTCGTCGAGATCTGCGCCAACGACCGCCTGCGGACGGTCCTGTGGCCCATGCCGACCGACAACGACCCCGCCACCTGGGCGCTGCGCCGCGAGACGTGGGAGCACGAGGACGTGCTGCTCGGCGGCTCCGACGCCGGGGCGCACCTGGACCGGATGTGCGGCGCCCCGTACACCACGCGTTTCCTCGGGGACTGCCTGCGCGGGCGCCGGCTCGTTCCGCTGGAGCGGGCCGTGAAGATGCTCACCGATGATCCCGCCCGCCTGTTCGGGCTGCGCGGGCGCGGCCGGATCGAGGAGGGGTGCCGCGCCGACCTCGTCCTGTTCGACCCGGAGCGGATCGAGGCCGGGCCCGCCACGCTCGTGCACGACCTGCCGGGCAGCAGCCCCCGGCTCGACTCCAAGGCCATCGGTGTCGTCTCGGTCCGGGTCAACGGCGTCGAGACGTTGCGCGATGACCGGGTGACGGGCGCGGTGCCCGGCACGGTGCTGCGCTCGGGCCGCGACACCAGGACGGTGAGCACCAAGTGAGCCAAGTGGGCCAAGTAGACCCGGCGGGCCAAGTGGGCCAGGGGGAGCGGGAGTTGTTCATTGGTGGGGCCTGGGTCGTGCCTGACGGCGGGTACTACCCCGTGCTCGACCCCGCCACCGAGGAGGTGGTGGGGTTCGCGCCCGAGGCGAGCCGTGCGCAGGTGTACGGGGCGGCGGCGGCCGCGCGGGAGGCCTTCGGCGCCTGGTCGCGCACGCGTCCCGAGGAGCGGGCCGCGATCCTGGACCGGGCCGCCGACCTCATGCGGCGCGACTTCGTGTCCAACGCCGAGCTGGCCCGCGCCGAGACCGGCGCCACCGCCGCCACCGCGCGCGGCATGCAGGTCGGGGTGGGGATCTCACGGTTCAGGCGGTACGCCAGGGGCGCCCTCGAGCCGGTGGAGCGGGCGCTCGTGCCGCAGGTCAACGAGGCCGGGCCGATGGGAGGGGCGGGGGTGCTCGGGGCGCTCGCCGTGCGGCAGCCGGTCGGGGTGGTCACCTGCGTCACCTCGTACAACAACCCCTGGGCCAACCCGGCGGGCAAGGTCGCGCCCGCGCTCGCGATGGGCAACACGGTGGTGGTGAAGCCCGCGCCGCAGGATCCGCTGTCGGTGTTCAGGATGGCGGCGGCGCTGGAGGAGGCGGGGGCGCCGCCCGGAGTCGTCAACGTGGTCACCGGGTCCGCGTCGGCGGTCGGTGAGGCGGCGGTCGACTCGCCCGACGTCGACATGGTCTCCTTCACCGGCTCCACCGCCGTCGGGCAGCGCATCGCCGAGGTGTGCGGGCGCGCCATGAAGCGGCAGCTGATGGAGCTGGGCGGCAAGGGGGCCGCGATCGTCTTCGACGACGCCGACCTGGCGTCGGCGGTCCAGGGCATCGGCACCACCTTCGCCTTCTACAGCGGGCAGATCTGCACCGCGCCGACCCGGGTCCTGGTCCAGCGCGGCGTCCACGACCAGCTGGTGGACCGGCTCGCGGCGTACGCGGGATCGCTGAAGGTGGGGGATCCCACCGCGCGGGACACGGTGGTCGGGCCGGTGATCTCGGCCGCCCACCGCGACCGGGTGGAGTCCTATGTGGAGCTGGGGCGCAAGGAGGGCGCGACGGTCCTCGCGGGGGGCCAACGCCCTTGCCTGGAACGGGGGTTCTATGTGGCGCCGACCCTCCTCGCGGGGTGCACCAACGACATGCGGGTGGCCCGCGAGGAGATCTTCGGCCCGGTGGTCGTCGTCATCCCCTTCGACGACGAGGAGGAGGGCGTCGCGCTGGCCAACGACAGCGAGTACGGGCTGCTCGACTACGTGTGGTCACGGGACGTGGCCCGCGCCTTCCGGGTCGCCCGACGGCTGCGCGCGGGCGGGGTCGGCGTGAACACGATCGGCCGCAACATGGAGGCGCCGTTCGGCGGCTTCAAGAAGAGCGGGGTGGGCCGGGACGTCGGCTCGTACGCGCTGCACGCGTACAGCGAACTCCAGTCGATCGTCTGGCCCGGCTGACACCCGGCACGCGTTGCCTGGGCTGGAGCTACTTGGGCTGGAGCTACTTGGGCTGGAGCTCGGCCATCTTGTTCCAGCCCTGGCCTGGCACCTGCACGTTGATGATGTCCGGGGTGGCGGCGATGGCGCCGGCCATGGACTCCATCCCGGCCCTGAAGTGGTCGGAGTCGACGTGCGCCGCCCCGGCCGCCTCGTCGGCGAAGGCTTCCAGCAGGGTGTACTGGGTGGGGTCGTCCACGCTGCGCGACCAGTCGTAGAAGAGGTTGCCCGGCTCGGCGCGGGTGGCCTGGGTGAAGTCGTCGACGATGGTGAGCCAGTTGTCGGCGTGCTCGGGGCGGACGGTGAACCTGACGGCGATGAAGATCATGCCTCTACCGTGCCGGTCGGATTGTCCCGTTGCAAACCGGGTCATTCCCGGGGGAACTCGTCCGTCGTGAGGACGAGGCCGACGACGGTCCGGGTCAGGTCGATGTCGGTCCCGAAGGACACCTGGAGCTCGCTGGTGTAGTCCCCCTCCTTGGGCTCGGTGTAGAGGTGGCACTTGCCCTGGTACGGGTCGGCGATCAGGTACACCGGGATCTCGGCCTCGGCGTACGCGGTCCGTTTCGGGCCGTAGTCGTTGGCGCCGGTCCCCTTCGAAACGACCTCGGCGACGAATTCCACGTCGTCGTGGACGAAGCGCCGCGTGCCGTGCTCGACGGCCGCTGCCGACACAAGGGTGATGTCGGAGCAGAAACCGTTGAGATGCCCGGGGTAATCGATCCGGACGTCGGAGAGGATCCGATTCCGGGCGAATCCTGTCCTCAGCTGTTCGAAGATGTTCGCGATGACGTCCCAGTGGACCCTCCGCTGCGGCGTCATGAAGATGGCCCCCTGGACGATGTCGATCCGGAAACCCTCGGGGGCGGTCCTTTCCAGCCACGCGAACAGCGTGTCGAGCGTGTGCTCGCTGTCCCTGTGCTCGGCCATCTCGATCCTGTCGTCAGTGTTCCGGTCGTCGACAACGGTCATCGTGGCGCTCCTCCCCGGCCGCGTCCCGAACGAACACGGCCGCGTCCCGAACGAACACGGCCGCGCGGACAACGGTACGCACGGTGACGACGTCAGCCGGGCACCGGGGCAGGTGCCCGGGCGCGGGGGCCGCGTCATCCGCCCAGGAACACCGGGTTGGTGAACGCGGTCAGGGGGCCCGGCAGGCCCGGGGCGGGCGGGGGGTGGCGGACCTCGGCGCGGAGGTAGGCGGCGTTGGCAGGGGTCGTCTGCCAGGTGGCCGTGCCGGTGCCCGACTCGGGCAGCCGGGTCGTGTACAGGGTGCCCTGGTCGGTGACGAAGGCGACCGTGCAGCCGGGGGCGCCGCGCACTTCGAGGCGGGCGGTCACCTGCTCGTCGGGCGCGGCCCGCAGGCGTTCGCCGATGCCGGCGTGCCCGCCGCGGCCTCCCGAGACGCCGAAGGACAAGGAGACCTCCGCCGACTCCGCCACGTACGAACGCCCCGCCCTCAGGCCCGCCTGGATCGCCCGGGTCGTCAGGTCGTCGGCCAGGACCACCGTCTGGGGGCCGCCGACGCGGTCCGGGTCGCGATGGGCGTCGCTGTTGCCCATCGCGGGCAGCCACGGCCGTCCCGAACGGGTTGTCGCGACAAGGGAGTTGTCCCATTCGAGCAGGGTCACCTCGTCGTCGGGGGTGTACGGGCCGTTCCACACCTCCACCACGTCCGCCTCGCCGAAGCCGAACTTCCAGTTGCAGCCGACGCACGTGGCGTGCGGGTGGGCCGGGACCACCAGGCCGCCCGCCGCGCGGACCTCGCGCGCGAAGTGGCCGAAACGGTTGTCCCTCGCCCGGTAGCGCCAGTCGATGAAGTGGCCCGGCTCGGTGCCGAGGGCGACCACGTGACCGTTGCGGGTGGTGATCTCCTCACCCGTCATGATCAGCAGGTCGTCGCCCCACAGGCCCTGCCAGGCCCGGTGGCCCGATGTCGTGTTGTGCTCGGAGGTGTTGATGAAGTCCAGGCCCGCCGCGCGGGCCAGCGCCGCGATCCGGTCCGGGGTGCGGCCGCCGTCGGAGTGGACCGAGTGCAGATGGCAGTCGCCCCGGTACCAGGCGCGGCCCCGGCCCTTGGCGCGGGGCGGGGGGTAGACGGGCGCCGGCGTTGCGCCGGGCTCGCCGTACTTCAGCGTGATCGTCACCGTGTAGGGCAGGCCCTGCGGGGCGACCGTGTACGGGCCGAGCGCGATGTGCCAGGTGCCCGGGCGTATGGGGCCGCGCAGATAGCCCGGGGTGGCGTCGTCGGCCCGGATGAAGAACTCCGTGCGCGCCCCGCCCGACCAGCCCCTGAACCCGGCTCCGCCGAGTGCCGTGCCGCGTTCGTCGAAGACGCCGATGTCGAGGGCGTTGTTCTGGGTGCCGGCCGGGACGCTCGCCTTCTCGTACGCGTACGAGACCGCCAATTCGCGGACGCCGCGCGGCACGTGCACGGGCAGGTAGACGAAGTCCGGGGACCCCGGTGGCAGGGTGCCGCGCACTACTCCGGTCTCGTCGGGGCGGGGTCCGGCGCCGGCGCCGGTGCGGGGTGCCGCGTCCGCGAAGGTCACGGGCCCCAGGGTGAGCGCGGCGGCGGCGCCGGTCGCGAGGAGTCCTCGTCTGCCGATGGTGCCGGGTGCGGTCGGTCCGTTCTCGGTCATGGGGTGAGCTCCCAACGGGTCGGGTGGGGGGCGCTGGTCCCAGTGTCATACCCCCGGATGAACGCCGGGGGGTGGGGAGTTGAGGCGGGGTGTCCGATTCCGAGTGCGGGGCGGTGGGGGCGGTGCGGGTCGTGGTCGCTTCTCGCGCAGTTCCCCGCGCCCCTGGCGGGACTGGTGCTGGCCCACTGGACATACCTCAGCCCGTCGCGCGCCGCTGATCATCCGGTCCTGGCCCACTCGGCATACCTCAGCCCGTCCGGCGATTGAGGACGAGGCCGTTCAGGCCGATCGGGGTCTGGGGCGGAGCCCCAGGAGTCCCGGCTGCGGATTGTGCTGGGCTGAGCGCGCAGTTCCCCGCGCCCCTAATGGGGCTGGTGCTGGCCCGCATCGGCATACCTCAGCCCGTCCGGCGTTTGAGGACGAGCGCGTTCAGCGCGAATGGGGTCTGGGGCGGAGCCCCAGGGACCTCGGCTGCGGACCGTGCTGGGCTGAGCGCGCAGTTCCCCGCGCCCCTGGCCGGGGTTGGTGCCGGCCCGCATGTGCATGCCTGCCCGTCAAGGGGGCGGACGGGACCGGGAGAGGTGGCTCGTATGCTCGGTGGATGAGCACCCGCGCGGGGACCCCGCAGGCAGACGGCCCGACCGCCAACGCGACGCGGCGCGCGCTGAAACGCGCGAGGGACGGCGTCGCCCTCGACGTCACCGAGGCCGCCGTCCTGCTCCAGGCCCGCGGCGCCGACCTCGACGACCTCACCGCCTCCGCCGCCCGGGTCCGCGACGCGGGCCTCTCGGCGGCCGGCCGGCCCGGCGTCATCACGTACTCCAAGAGCGTGTTCATCCCGCTCACCCGGCTGTGCCGGGACACCTGCCACTACTGCACCTTCGTCACCGTGCCCGGCAAGCTGCGCCGCGCCGGTCACGGCATGTTCATGTCCCCCGACGAGGTGCTGGACGTCGCGCGCCGAGGCGCGGAACTCGGCTGCAAGGAAGCCCTGATCACCCTCGGCGACAAGCCCGAGGACCGCTGGCCCGAGGCCCGCGAATGGCTCGACGCGCACGGCTACGACGACACCATCGCCTACGTACGCGCCATGTCCATCCGCATCCTGGAAGAGACGGGACTGCTCCCGCACCTCAACCCGGGTGTTCTGTCCTGGACCGACTTCCAGCGGCTCAAGCCCGTCGCCCCCTCCATGGGCATGATGCTGGAGACCACCGCGACCCGCCTGTGGTCCGAGCCCGGCGGCCCCCACTACGGCTCCCCGGACAAGGAACCGGCCGTGCGGCTGCGGGTGTTGGAGGACGCGGGCCGCTCGTCGGTGCCGTTCACCAGCGGACTGCTCATCGGCATCGGCGAGACGTACGAGGAGCGCGCCGACTCGCTGTTCGCGCTGCGCCGGGTGGCGCGCGCCTACCACGGCGTCCAGGAACTGATCATCCAGAACTTCCGCGCCAAGCCGGACACGGCGATGCGCGGCATGCCGGATGCCGAGCTGGACGACCTGGTGGCGACGGTCGCCGTCGCCCGGCACATCATGGGTCCCGCAGCCTGCCTCCAGGCGCCGCCGAACCTGGTGGCGGGGGAGTACGGGCGGCTGATCGGCGCGGGCATCGACGACTGGGGCGGGGTCTCGCCGGTCACCATCGACCACGTCAACCCCGAGCGGCCCTGGCCCCGGATCGAGGAGCTGGCGCTGAAGTCGGCGGCGGCCGGGTTCGTTCTGCGGGAACGGCTGTGCATCTACCCGGAGTTCGTCCAGCGCGGCGAGCCCTGGCTCGACCCCCGGCTGCTGCCGCACGTGCGCGCGCTCGCCGACCCGGAGACGGGCCTCGCCGACGCGGACGCGGAGGTGCGCGGGCGGCCCTGGCAGGAGCCCGACGAGGGTTTCACCGGCACCGGCCGCACCGACCTGCACCGCACCATCGACACCGAGGGCCGCACCGGCGACCGCCGCGAGGACTTCGACTCCGTGTACGGCGACTGGGCGGCGCTGCGTGAGGCGGCCGCCCCCGGCATGGTGCCGTCCCGCATCGACGCGGACGTACGCCAGGCGCTGGCGACCGCCGCCGACGACCCGACCCGGCTCACCGACGAGGAGGCGCTGGCGCTGCTGCACGCGGACGGCGACGCGCTCGACGCGCTGTGCGCGGTCGCGGACGACGTCCGCGCGTCGGTGGTGGGCGACGACGTGACGTACATCGTCACGCGCAACATCAACTTCACCAACGTCTGCTACACCGGCTGCCGGTTCTGCGCCTTCGCGCAGCGCCGCACGGACGCCGACGCGTACACGCTGTCCCTGTCCCAGGTCGCCGACCGGGCCCAGCAGGCGTGGGACGTGGGGGCGGTCGAGGTCTGCATGCAGGGCGGCATCCACCCCGACCTGCCCGGCACGGCCTACTTCGACATCGCGCGCGCGGTGAAGGAGCGGGTGCCGGGGATGCACGTCCACGCCTTCTCGCCGATGGAGGTGGTGAACGGCGCGACGCGTACCGGGATGTCCATCCGCGAGTGGCTGACCGAGGCGAAGGCGGCGGGCCTGGACTCGATCCCCGGCACGGCGGCGGAGATCCTGGACGACGAGGTCCGCTGGATCCTGACCAAGGGCAAGCTGCCGACGGCCACGTGGATCGAGGTGATCAGGACCGCGCACGAGCTGGGCATCCGGTCCTCCTCCACGATGATGTACGGGCATGTCGACCAGCCCCGGCACTGGCTGGGCCACCTGCGTACGCTGGCGCGCGTCCAGCAGGAGACGGGCGGGTTCACGGAGTTCGTGACGCTGCCCTTCATCCACACCAACGCGCCGGTGTATCTGGCGGGCATCGCGCGGCCCGGACCCACGGACCGCGACAACCGGGCGGTCACGGCGATGGCCCGTCTCCTGCTCCACCCCCACATCCCCAACATCCAGACCAGCTGGGTGAAGCTGGGCCAGGAGGGGGCGGCGCAGATGCTGCGCTCGGGCGCGAACGATCTGGGCGGGACGCTGATGGAGGAGACCATCTCCCGTATGGCGGGCTCCAGTTACGGTTCGTACCGTTCCGTCAAGGACCTGGAGGCGATCGCGCGGGCGGCGGGCCGTCCGGCGCGTCCGCGCACGACGCTGTACGGTGACGTGCCGCCCGAGCGGATCGCGACGGCCCACACGTCGGACGGCCATCTGCCGGCCCTGCTTCCCGTCCTGGACACGTGACGCGGCGACGTGCGTCCGCTTGAGGGCGCGGGTCGTGCGTGGGTGGCCGCTTCCGCGTGCGGGCCGGTGGGCGGCTGGTCGCGCAGTTCCCCGCGCCCCTGACTACTCGGTGCTGGCCCGCGTGGGCATGCTTGCGACGCGGGGAGCGATTGAGGTCGGGGCGTCGCGGCCCGGCGTTTGGGCTCTGGCGCGATCAGCAGGCCGTTGGGCCGGCCAGCACCAGTTCGGTGCTGGCCTCGCAGTGGGTGGCTCGGCGGGCCGAACGGTCGCAGAACAGACCGGCGATCGAGGCCTGGGTCTCGGCAAAATCCTCGCGGCTGCCGCTGTAGCGCTGCATCGGTCGCCGCTGTTTGTACTCGGCGTTGGCGTGTTCCACGCAGATCCGCACCGAGGACTGCCGGCGTCGGGCTTTCGGGCCAGCTCCTTCGGAGCGCCGCCGATCGCCACCACGTCGCAGGGTTAGAGCCGATTCCTGCCGCGCCTCCCTCTTCGGGGCCAGTTCAACAACAAGCTTGCCAAGATGATCCCGGCCGATACCGGACAGGACAGGATGGGCGAAGGCTGCGCCGGCCCACGATTTCGTCACACAGAGCCAACCCGCGCAGCCATATTCACGTTACGGCGGCAGATCGTCAGTTGTAGCGTTCCGCCATGGCCTCCCACTCTGCGCAGGACTTCTACGATCAGCTTGCCGAGGACTACCACCTGATCTACGCGGACTGGTCGCTGTCGGTATCGCGGCAGGGGAATGCCCTGGACTCGTTGGTCCGGCGGTATCTGGACGGTGCCGAGCCGCTGGAGGTCCTGGACTGCTCATGCGGGATCGGGACGCAGGCGATCGGCCTGGCCGAGCACGGGCATCGCATCGTGGGCAGCGATCTGAGTCCGGCTGCCGCGGTTCGAGCGGCAGCGGAGGTGCAGCGGCGTGGATTGGCGGCAGCGACGTTGGCGGCGGACATGCGCTCGCTGCCGTTCGCCGACGCCTCGTTCGACGTCGTGCTGAGTGCGGACAACTCGCTGGCGCACCTGCTGACCGAGGACGACGTCCGCCATGCGGTGGGCGATATGCGGCGAGTCATGCGAGACAGCGGGCTGCTGGTGCTCTCGGCGAGGGACTACGGCGACGCCCGACAAAGGCAGCGGCAGTCCACAGTTCCGCAGGTGACAAACAGCGACGCCGGGCAGGTGGTCACGTTCCAGTTATGGCACTGGCACGACGACGGCGTCTACGACTTCGATCACGTGCAACTGCTGCCGGATGGCAATACCTGGCAGGTCCTGGTCCGGCGGGCGACCTCGCGGGCCTGGGCGCTGGAGGAGCTGACGGAACTTGTGCGAGAGTGCGAGTTCGGCAACGTCACATGGCACGGTGTCGAGGAGACGCACTTCTTCCAGCCGGTGTTGACCGCGCGACCTGTGGGCTGACCCGCACACCCAACGCCCCCCTCGCGTCAGGGCCGCAAGCCGCTGAACTATCGCTCCGCGATTCGTTACGGGGTGGGGAAAATTATCCGTCCAACCGCAACACCAGCTCGTCGATCTCCGCTCCCCGCGCGTTCGCGAAGCCCCGGTCCTCTCCGACGGCCTTGAAGCCGCACTTCTCCAGGACCCGCACCGATCCGGTGTTGTCCGCCGCCGCCCGGGCGAGCAGCGGGCGTTCGGGGACCTCGGCGAGCAGCCCCCACAGCGCCGCGGTCGCGATGCCCCGCCCCCAGTAGCAGCGATCGATGAAATACGTAACTTCCCGCTCGCCCGGCTCGCCGTACACGGCCGCGTGCCCGACCACATCGCCGTCCGCGAGCACGGTGCGGGTGACGATGTCGGGCGAGGCGAGGATGCGCTTCCAATGCGCGTCGAAGCGGGCCCGGTCCGTCGGGTCCTCGGCGGTGAAGGCGGCCATCCGATTCGACTCGGGGTCGCTCATGTGCCGGAAGAACACAGGCAGATCGCTGGGGTGCACGGGACGCAGGGAGACATCTATGGAAGCCATGGGCCCGACCCTAACGACCTTGAGGGGAGGGCGGGAGTGAGTCGGCCGTGACACGGGAAGGGCTCTACGGGTTGGGCGAGTTGTGAAGCTGACCTGGTCCCGTACGGCCTGCACCCATCCTGCCTAGTCCGGGGTCCCCCGCGCACATTTCGGGGAGTTGCTCGAAGAACTCGCCCCGCCCTGGGCGGCGGCCCGTGCGTCGGCCCTGCACGTGATGAGGGGCGGGCCCCGCAAGCGGGCCGAGGGTGCCGGACGCAAGCCGCGCCTGGTGTTCGCCGACCGGCTCGCGGCCACCCTGGTCCACCTGCGGCTCGGGCTGCCACATGCCGCCCTGGCCGAGTTGTACGGGGTGAACCGCTCCACCGTCTCCGCCGCGATCCGCGAGGTCAGACCCTTGCTCGCCGCGCGGGTCTTTGCCATCCCCGGCCGCCCCTGTCTGCGCATCCGCACCCTGGACGACCTGTTCGCCTACGCAGATGCCGAAGGCGTCGACACCCGGTTCGACGGCACGGAAGTCCAGGTCCGACGCCCGCGCGCGGGCCGCCCCGGACGCAAAGCCTTCGTCTCGGGCAAGAAGAAGCAGAACACGATCAAGACCACCACATTCAGCGACCACCAGGGCCGCACCCTGTTCTCCGGCGTCGTCCGCCCGGGCCGCATGCAAGACCAGACCGCTGTGCGTACCGAGGGCAGCGCCGAACAGTTCCGCCTCCACCCCGATGTTCACGCCGAGGTCGACTCCGGCTACCAAGGTCTGGCCAAGGAGTTCCCGTCCCAGGTCAGCGCCCCGCCGAAGAAGCCGGCCCAGGGCGCTCCCGACGGCGACAAGCGTGCCTGGCGCGAGGCACCAAGGTCGTTGGCCCGTCCGGCGTTTGAGGACGAGGGCCGTTCAGGCCGATACGGGGTCTGGGGCGGAGCCCCGGGGATTTCGGCTGCGGACCGTGCGTGGCTGGCCGCGCAGTTCCCGTGCCCCTGGCGGGGCTGGGGCCGGCCCGGGTGGGGGTGGTCGGCCCGGCCGGGGTTTGAGGAGGGCCGGCGCTCTTAAAGGGGCGCATTCGTTCGGGTACCGTGCTGCCGCATGAGCGCAGCCGCATCCGCACCCATATGGGGCCGGGCCGAACAGCAGGACTTCCGTAGCCGGGTACGGGGCTGTCTGCTGGGCGGGGCGATCGGGGACACCCTGGGCGCGGGCGTCGCCGGGCTCGCGCTGAGCGAGATCCGCGAGCGGCACGGCCCGGACGCGCTGAGCGACCTTGCCCCGGCGCACGGCCGCACGGGCACCGTGACCGCGGCCACCCAGCTCACCCTGTTCACCGTGGACGGCCTCATACGCGCCCAGGTCCGCCGCGACACCGGCGCCTGGCACCCGCCCACCGACGTGCACCGGGCACATCTGCGCTGGGCCGCCACCCAGCGCGACTGGGGGCCCGACGAGCGCCGCGAGGACAACGGCTGGCTGGCCCGCGAGGAATGGCTCTACGCGCGGCGCGATCCGGCCAAGGCCTGCCTGGTCGGGCTCGGCGACGACATCATGGGCACCCTGGAGCAGCCCAAGAACCCGGGCGCCGACGACCCCGCCGCCCTCACCCGCTCCGCGCCGTTCGGCCTGCTCGTGGGCTGGGAACCGCAGCTGGTGCTGCAACTCGCCGTGGAGTGCGCCGCGCAGACCCACGGCGACCCGGCGGCATATCTCTCGGCCGGCGCGCTCGCCGTCGTCGTGCACGGGCTCGCCCGGGGCGAGTCCATGGACGGCGCCGTCCAGCGGACCCTCGCGCAGCTCGCCGTGCGCCCGGGCCACGAGCCGGTCACCGACGCGCTGCGGCACGCGCTCGGCGCCGTACGCCAGGGCATGCCGAGCCCGGCCCTCGTGGCCACCCTCGGCACCGGGCACCGCGCCCCGGAAACGCTCGCGATCGCCGTGTACTGCGCGCTGGTCGGCGAGGACATCCGGCACGGGCTGCTGCTCGCCGTCAACCACGACGGCCCCTCCGACGCCACCGGCACCGTCTGCGGCAGCCTGCTCGGCGCGATGCACGGCGAGACCGCGCTGCCGCCCGCGTGGCTCGCCCAGCTGGAGGGCCGCGCGACCATCCTGGAACTCGCCGACGACTTCGCGATGGAGATGACCCAGGGCCCCGCCCTGCACGGCCCGGCCGTCAACACGGCGGGCTGGCTGCTGCGCTATCCGAGGGGCTGAAACCACTCGTACGGGCGAAGGAACCGCGCCGATGCCGCGTGTCCCTCGCGCGCGTACCGTGTCCTTCGTCAGGGTCGTTCCCATGACCCCCCTTCCCAGGGCCCGCACCACGCACGCCCGCCGTACCCTGCCGGCCCGCTGGTTCACCGGCCCGCTGGTCGCCCTCGCGCTGCTCGGGTGCGCGGCGGTCCCCGCCTCAGCCGCCCCGGCCGACGACGCCGCCGGTCAGCAGAGCTACGCCCAGAACGAGACCGAGCCCGCCGTCACCGACCCCTCGGCCCGTGAGGGCGAACTCCCCCCGTACGACGCCCGCGACGCTCAGCAGGCCGTCGACGACATGGTGATGGACGAGGAGGCGGCCCAAGAAGAGGAAGCGGAGGGGGCGGAAGGGGCGGGTCGGCACTGTCCGACGGACGCCGAGGACCGTGCGGCCGGCTACGAGCGCTGGGGCACGCACCGCGACGACGCCTACCCGCGGAGCGGCGGCGACGGCCAGGACACCCCGGCGCGGCCCGCGCCGGGCCAGGGCGACGACGCGCAGATCGTCGGCTGACCCCGCCCGCGCCGGACCGGCGCGTCCCGGGGCAGCGGAGACCAGGCACGTCGGGGCCCCTCCCCACGACGGCGTTCACCTCATCAGCTCGCCCGCGTTCACCAGGAGCGACTGGCCGGTGATCGCGCGGGCCCGGTCGGAGGCGAGGAAGGTCACCGCCTCCGCCACGTCCCGGTCCGTGGCGAGGTCCGGCAGGGCCATGCGCTCGGTGAGCCGGCCCAGCACCTCCTGTTCGGACACGCCCTCGGCGGCCGCCGTGAACTGGACGTACGCCCGCACCGGCGGCCCCCACATCCAGCCGGGAAGCACCGTGTTGACCCGGATCCGGTCCGGTCCGAACTCGCGCGCCATCGAGTACATCGCGGACGTCAGCGCGCCCTTGGACGCCGCGTACGCCGCCTGCCGCACCTGCGAGGGCGCCGCCACCGCCGACTGCGTACCGATGATGACGACGGAGCCGCCGCGCGCCCTGAGCGCGGGCAGGCAGGCCCGGGTCATGCGCAGGGTGCCCAGCAGGTTCACGTCCATGACCTGCTGCCAGGTGGCGAGGTCCGCGTCGGCCACGCCGCCGAAGTAGCTGTCCCAGGCGGCGACATGGACGACCGCGTCGATGGCGCCGAACCGCTCCACGGCGAGCGCCGCGAGGGCCTCGCACTGGGACGCGTCGGTGATGTCGGTGGGCAGCAGGGCGGTGCGGGCGCCGCCCGGGTCGATCTCGGCGGCGCACTGCGCGAGGTTGGCCTCGGTGCGCGCGCCGAGCACCGCGTTGCCCCCTTCGCGCACGACGGCCGCGGCGACCTGGTGCCCGAGCCCGGCCCCCACCCCGGACACGATGACGGTCTTCCCACGCAGCTGCATCCGGTCATCTCCCGCCTCTGGCACATCTTCTGACGGAGCGTCAGAGTAAGTCCGTCCGGTGACGGAGGGAAGGGATGCGGCATGAGCGAGGACGGGCGCCCCGAGGCGTACGAGGAGCTGGCGTCGGCGGGGCCCTACGGGGTGCGCCCCGGGCACGCGCTGATCACCATGGTGGAGCCGCACCCGGGTCATGAGTACGCCTACAACCGCTGGTACGAGGACGACCACTACTACGCGGGCGCCATGGCCATGCCCTGGATGTTCGGGGGGCGGCGCTGGGTGGCCACCCACGACCTCCAGGACCTGCGCTACCCCGAGAAGTCCGCCGTCGCCCAGCCGGTCGGCGCGGGCTGCTACCTCTCCACGTACTGGATCACCGAGGGCCGCTACGACGAGCACATGAGGTGGACCGTCGGCATCAACCGGCGCCTCAACCGCGACGGCCGCGTCCACCAGGAGCGCACCCACGTCTTCACCGCCTTCCACGACCACGAGGCGACCGTCTACCGGGACGGAGCGGCCGGCCCCCGAGACCACCACGCCCTCGACCATCCGTACGCGGGTCTCGTCCTGGAGGTCATCGACGCCGAAAGTCCCGAGGCGCGCGGGGAGTTGCTGGAGTGGCTGCGCTCGCGCCGCCTGCCCCGGCGCCTGGCCGGAGGGCCCGCCGCGATGGTGACCGTCTTCCGGCCCACCCCGCTGCCGGGCGACCGCATGACGTATGTGAAGCAGGTCGAGGGCGTCGGCACCCGGCTCACCCTGCTCTGGTTCCTTGAGCGGGACCCGAGGGAGGTCTGGGCGGACCACTTCACCGGGCTCGACACCGATCTCGTCCGCGCCGGCCTCGGCCGCGTGGAACTGGTGGCCCCGTTCATCCCCACCGTGCCGGGCACCGACCGCTACGTGGACGAACTCCGCCGGCGCGAGGCCTGACGGCGCGAGGCCTGACGGCGCGAGGCCTGACGGCGGACATGGCCGAGCCCCCTCGGCCGGGACGGCGGGCCAGTCGAGAGGGCTCTTGACGGTCGTGCGGGTATCACGATGGCTGGAGGCGTGGTCAGACGAGGGAATCCCGGGTCACCTCGGCCACGAACGCGCTCCACGCGCCGGGGGCGAAGGAGATCGAGGGGCCCTCGCAGACCTTGGAGTCCCGTACGGCGACGGTCTCCATGACGGGGGACTTGACCTCAACGCATGCGCCGTTTCCGGTGGAGTACGAGGACTTGGTCCAGGTGTCCGTGGCGCCCTGAAGAATTGCCATGTTCGCTCCGGTTCTCGCGAGTTGGTCGTTCTCGGCCAGCGGTTTCCGTTGGCGTGATCGACGCTACTCGCAGCCTCCGGGCTGCGGGACGGCCATTCACTCGACCGGATGGCATATTCCGGCTGGGTCTTCCACCGCGGTACGCGCGGGGTGTACCGTGCCGCGCTTCAGCGCCGAGTCGGCCGATCCCGGCGCTCAGCAGGCCGTTCCATCGGCGTACTCCTTGGCGATCGCGGTGATGAATTCCCGGGTCTGGTCCACATTCAGGGCCTGCGCCCGCAGATGCTCGTACATCACGCTGTATTTCTGGACATCATTGGCCTTCTCCAGATACAGATCGCTGGTGACGCCCTCGATGTAGACAACGCTGGAGTCCGACGCGTCCGGGAATTCCAGGATCGCGTACTGGCCGTTGATTCCCGGATGCGCGCCCATGCTGAACGGCAGTACCTGCACGGTGACATGGGGCAGCCGGGACTGGTCGATGAGGGATTCCAGCTGGTCGATCATCAGCTGCTTGCCGCCGATCGTGCGGCGCAGCGCGGCCTCGTCGATGACCACCCACAGGCGCAGCGGGTTCTCGGTCGCCTTCACGCGCTCCTGGCGCCGCAGCCGCACGTTCACCCGCTTCTCGACGTCCGCCGGGACCGTCTCGGGGAGCGCGCCCGCGATCAGCGCCTCCGCGTACTGGGGGGTCTGGAGCAGGCCGGGCACGACCTGGGGATCGTAGACGCGCAGGCTCGCCGCGTCGGTCTCCAGGCCGATGTAGACGCTGTACGGAATGTCGCCGAAGGCGTGCCACCAGCCCTGCTGGCGGGAGTCCTTGGCCATTTGCATCAGCGAGTCGACGATACGGTGGTCCTCGACCTCGTACACCCCGCACAGATCGCGCACGTCGCGCTGACTGATCGAGCGGCGGCCGTTCTCGAGGCGGCTGATCTTCGACTGGGACACCAGCAGGCGCTCGGCGACCTCCTCGGCCGTCATGCCCTTCAGCTCGCGGAGTCTGCGCAGCTCCTGGCCCAGTCGGCGCCGCCTGACGGTGGGATTGACATTGGACGCCACGGGTAACGCACCTCCGGCTCACGGCTTTTCTGTTCTTCTGCTCAGCAGACTGCCACCAACCTCCGGGCGCGCGCTGGAAAACGGCCACACACAGCGACAATGCGAACGCGCGGGGCTGTCGAGACAGCCCCGCGCGATCTTGGGTGCGGCTCCCGAACCGGGTCATGGGGACGACGGTGCGGCGGTGGTGCGACTGGGCGGTACGGGCGTTGGTACGGGTGTTGCTGGTGTTGCTGGTGATGCGGGTATTGCGCCACCGGTGCGGGTGTTGCCCCAGTGGGGCGGGTGTCTGCGCCAGTGGTGCGGATGTTTTTCGCGCCAGTGGTGCGGGTGTCGCTAGTGGTGCACCACGGCCCTGGCCATCGACCCGAGATGCGGCTGCATCGGGACGCCGGCCGCCGTAGCGTGGCGGCTCGGGTTGTCCGGCGTGGTGGCGTTGGCGCGGCGCGGCTGAGCGGCCACGCCGTTCTGGACGTCCATCACGGCGTGCGCGACGAGGCCGCCCATCGGGTCGTGCCTGATCAGATCCCGTAGACGGGAGCGCGATGACCGCCCCTCGTTGCCGGGATACAGGTGCTTGCCGAGCCCCACCGCGTGGGCGAGCGCGGCCAGCGCCGCGGTCCGCGGGTCCGGCGGTACGCCGGTGCGGATCGCGCTGTCCAGCCGGGCCCTGATGTCCCGGCTGATCGCCGTGTCCGTCGCCTGGTAGCGAGTCGTCGGCAGCACCCCGCACATCTGGCCCGACACGGCATGGACCATGCCGCACCGCTCCAGGTGCGCGAGGTAGATCTGACGGAGCCCGAGACGGGGCCCGCCGATCCAGTGGACCGCCCGAACCGGACTGCCGCGCCTGCGCAGCAGTTCCAGTGCGGAGTCCAGTGTCGGATCTCCTGTCGGCCGTGCCATCACCACGGCGATACGATCCCCGTCCGGGGCTATCCGTCCTGCCAGAGCCAGCTCCACTAGCTGAGCTCCGGCGAGGCCGAGGTCGAGCGACTGCGGCTGCGCTGTGGTACCCGTGGCCGGGTCCAGAGCGAGCAGCAACAGCTCTTCCGGAATCGTTCTGCGGCTCCTGCCCATCCATGCCTCCCCGCGTGGATGAATGACAGGGTGACCCCTCTCACATTCATCTGTCGAGAGCGCCTGGGTGGTTCGTACGGGAACCAACTGGTATGTCGTTCTCGTCTAGCCGGGGGGTCCTACCCGGCACACAGGACACTGGTACATGGTTCGGGCAGTTTCGGATGACGCCAGCGGCGTCTGGAGGAGGCATCGGTGGCGGGCGAGTCCCCCGACAAGTCGGAGCAGAAGCAGTCGTCGGGGGAGACGGCTACGAGCGAACGCGATCCGCGTCTCGCGCTCTCCCACTCCCCGTCCCCCTCCGGGGCTCCTTCCGGGTCCCCGTCCGGCGAGGAGAAGGACGGCGCGAAGGCGGTGAACGGTTCCGGTTCCGGTTCCGGGGAGAGCTCCGGCTCCGGTTTCGGTGAGGGTTCCGAAGCGGGTACGGGGTCCACGGGGTCCACGGGCGCTCCGGTCGACCAGGCGACGGCGGTCTTCCGGACCCCGCGCCAGGAGGATGGCGACACGCGGCTGCGCGCGGCGGTGGCGGCGTGGGTGGACCAGGAGGGCGAGGACGCGGAGTCGAGCACGGGCGCGGGCGCGGGCGAGGACGCCGGTGAGGGTGCGTCCGGGCGGGGCGGCGCCAAGCCGGCGGCTCCGGACGGCGACGAGGCCAAAGCGGGCGCGATAGGGGCCGCCGGGTCAGGGGCGGCCGCCACGAATGTCATCCCGGCCGTCGAGCCGGATGCGTCCAAGGACGCCGAGAAGGCCGCGGCCGGGTCCGAGGCTGCCACCCCTGACGTCGCGACTGCGAAGAAGTCCACGGACGCCGCCGAGCGGGGTGCGAAGGGCGACGCGGACGCGTCCGCCGCCACGGACGCCGAGGCCGACGACGACGCCGACTCCGGCGCACGCGCCGCGTCCTGGGGCGCCGCCAAGAGCACCCCGGCGGCCGAGCCGGACGAAGCCGACGCGGACGCGGCCCCCTCCGGCACCAAGGCGGCCCCCTCCGGCACCAAGGCGGCCCCCGCCGAGTCCGGCGACGGTAAGTCCGATGACGACAAGGCCTCCGGCACCAAGTCCAGCGACGCCAAGTCCGGCCCCGCCAAGTCCGGCGAGGGCAGCGGCGACGCCGAGTCCGATGCCGACAAGGCCCCCGGCGTCAAGGCACGCCGCGCCCAGTCTGGCGACGCCGAGTCCGGCGAGGCCAAGTCCGGCGACGACAAGTCCGGCGACGACAAGGCCCCCGGCACCAAGGCAGGCCCCGCCGAGTCCGGCGAGGCCAAGTCCGGCGACGCCAAGGCCACCCCGGACGCCGAGCGCGGAATCGATCAGCCCACCACCACGTTCAAGCCCGTCGTCGCCGCCCCGGCCGTCGACCAGCCCACCGCGATGCTCAAGCTCCCCGCGCCCAAGCGGGAGCCCGACGTCGAGCGGGCAGGCGAGCGGGCCGGTGAGCGGGCCGAGCGGTCCAGCCAGTTCGTGCCGCTGCGCTCGGACGACGCGGCCGCCGGCGCCGCCGCCGGCAAGCCCGAGGCCCCCGCCAAGCGGCCCGAGGCCCCCAAGGTGACCCCGCCGCCCCCGGCCCCCGGCGCCCCAATCGGCACCGCGACCGGCGCGGCCGTCCCCGAGCGTGCCGAGCGCACCAGACAGCAGCCGCTGCCGCCGAAGCCCCCGCTCGACCTCCTGGCCGAGCTGACGAACACCCCGCCCCCGGCGCAGACCGCGGTCCGCTCCACGGTGCGCCGGTTCAAGATCTGGACCCCGCTGGTCCTGCTGCTCCTGGTCGTCTTCGCGGTCGTACAGATCATGCGGCCGCTCCCCGCGCCGAAGCTGGACCTCACCTCGTCCGCCACGTACACCTTCGAGGGCAGCGGCCTCGACCTGCCCTGGCCCTCCGACGGCCAGTCGGCCATCACGGTGGACGGCGTGGGCAGCCTCGGCACGCACGGGGAGCAGAAGCCCGCGCCGCTGGCGAGCGTGGCCAAGACGATGACGGCGTACGTGATCCTCAAGGGCCACCCGATCTCCGGGAAGCAGGAGGGCGAGAAGATCACGGTTGACCAGCAGGCCGAGGACGACGCGAAGAAGCCCGACGAGTCGACGGCGCCGATCCGCAAGGACCAGCAGTTCACCGAGAAGCAGATGCTCGAACTGCTGATGATCCCGTCCGGCAACAACGCCGCGCGCCTGCTGGCCCGTTGGGACGCCGGGAACGAGGAGGCCTTCATCGCGAAGATGAACGCCACCGCCAAGGAACTCGGCATGACCAACTCCACGTACACCGACCCCAGCGGTCTGAAGGAGACCACGGTCTCCACGCCGACCGACCAGCTCAAGCTGGCGCAGGCCGTCATGCAGAACGACGTGTTCCGCGAGATCGTCAACACGCCCCAGATCAAGATCCCGGGCGTTCCCACGATGATCTACAACAACAACAAGATCCTGCTCAAGCCGGGGGTGAGCGGCATCAAGACCGGCTCGTCCACGCCGGCCGGCGGCAACCTGCTGTGGGCGGCCGACACGGTCATCGACGGCAAGAACCAGCGGATCTACGGCATCGTCATGGGCCAGCGCACCGGCACCACGCTCGACGCCAAGCTGACCTCCGCGATCAACAACAGCTACAAGCTGATCCAGGCGGTGCAGAAGGACGTCACCTCCGCGACGGTCGTCAAGAAGGGCGATGTCGTCGGGTACGTGGACGACGGGCTCGGGGGCCGTACGCCGCTGGTCGCCGCCAAGGACCTCAAGGCGGTCGGCTGGCCGGGTCTGAAGGTCGACGTCAAGCTCGGCGCGGCCGGCAAGCCGGTCCCGCACTCGGCGAAGGCGGGCGACGTGGTGGGCGAGCTGTCCATCGGCTCGGGCAACGGCAGGCTGACCGCCCCGGTCCAGCTGAAGAGCGCGCTCGCCGAGCCGGGCGTGGGCGCCAAGCTCACCCGACTGGGCTGACGGCCCCGATCGCGTCGAGGGCGCCCCGGCCCATGGGGCGCCCTCGTGCTAGCTTCGGGCAACCGGGGGCGCGGGGGACGGCGTCCTGAGGAACGGGGCAGAATCGAATCCTCCCGTTCACAGCAGTACGGGCCGGACCGGGCGGCCCCCCGCGCGCCGTGTGCGACCGCACACGGCAGCGCGTTTTCCAGCTGAGAGACAGCGTGAGGCGGGAGAGCCGCAGTGACCACCGCTGAGCCGACGCCGACCCGCGCCGACGGCAGCACGAGCGCAAACCCGGCCGCGGGTGCGGGCGCGGGCGCCGACACGCCCCGCAGGGACGCGAGCGCGCCCCGGGCCACGCCCAAGACCCCGGCGGCCTCCCAGCCCCCGGCGGCGCCGTCCGTACCCGGGTCCGAGGCCACCCCCGAACCGTCCACTGGACCTTCGGCCGCCTCCGGGCTTGGGGCGCGAATACGGGGGTTGTGGCCGGGGCCGAGCTCCTGGTCGAGGCGTCATCCCGTCGCGTTCATGACGATCGCCGGGGCCGTCACCCACATCCTGTGGTTCTTCCTCTTCGCCAACAGCGGCGGCGACCTCGCGGCCCAGGACGCGTGGACCGAGTTCGTGGGCCGCAACCCGGAGTCCGCGTACAACCTGGCCTGGTACGGCGGGATGCACCCGGTCTCCTACAGCGTGGTCTCGCCGTATCTGATGGCGCTGCTCGGCGTCCGTACGACGATGATGATCGCCGGCACGGTCTCGGCGGGCCTCACCGCGCTGATCCTGGTGCGCGTGAAGTCGGTCCGCAACCCGCTGGCCTGCTCGTTCGCCGCCCTCTTCGCGTTCCTGTGCAACGCGATGTCGGGCCGGGTCACCTTCGGGCTCGGGACGATGTTCGCGCTGGGCGCGGTGGCCGCGGTGTTCTGCTGGCCGCACAACAAGCGCGAGAACCGCTGGCCCAAGGCGGCCGTGGCCGCGCCCTGCGCCGCGCTGGCGACCGCGAGCAGCCCGGTGGCCGGCCTGTTCCTCGGGCTCGTCGCGGCCGCGCTGTTCCTGAACAAGCGCCGCCCGGGCGCGTACGCGATCGGCCTGCCGCCGGTCGCGGTGGTCGCCCTCTCGGCGTGGCTGTTCCCGTTCTCCGGCACGCAGCCGATGTCGCTCGCCACCACGTCGGGACCGTTCCTGTTCGCGGTCCTCATCCTCTTCCTGGTGCCCAAGGACTGGCGGACGGTCCGCACGGCGGCGGTGGTGTACGGCGTCGCCGTGCTGCTGTGCTTCGCGATCCAGTCGCAGATCGGCTCGAACATCACGCGGCTCGCGATGCTGTTCGCCGGCGTGGTGCTGCTCGCGGCGCTCCCGTACGCCGTCCCGAAGACCTTCAAGTGGTACGCCATCGTGCTGGCCTTCGTCGGCCTCAACGGGTGGATCGGCTTCAAGTCGGTGGACGACATCGTGCACACCGCACCCGCCGCGACCTGGGCCCGCGACTTGGCGCCGCTGGTCGACCAGTTGCAGGGGCTGGACGCCTCGACCGGGCGGGTCGAGGTGGTCCCGGCGTCCAGCCACCGCGAGGCGTCGGCGTTCACCCCGTACGTGAACCTGGCCCGTGGCTGGAACCGGCAGGCGGACATGGAGCGCAACCCGCTCTTCTACGACGACACCCTGAACGCGGACAACTACCACGCCTGGCTGAACCGCTGGGCGGTGCGGTACGTGGTGCTGCCGCTGGGCCCGGCGGACCGCAACGGCGCCGTGCAGGAGGGCAAGCTGATCGAGCAGGGCCTGCCGTATCTGAAGCAGGTCTGGTCGAACGAGCACTGGCGGCTGTTCGCGGTCGAGAACCCGACCCCGCTCGCGGACCCGCCGGCCACGGTCAAACACGCGGGCGAGGGCGAGCTCACGGTGGACGTCCGCACGGCGGGCACGGTCCTGATCCGGATCCCGTACTCGCCCTGGCTGAAACTGGTCGACGACCAGGGCAAGGGCCTGGAGGCGCCGCAGGAGACCCCGGCGTCGAAGCTGCGGGGCCACGGCCCCAGGACGTACACCAACGTCAACGGCTGCCTGCGCAAGTCCCCGCTGAACGCCTCGGGCGACGAGTGGACGGAGCTGGTGGCCCCGAAGCCCGGCACGTACCGCGTGGCGGCCCCGTACAGCATCCCCCGAGGCACGGGCTGCCCCCAGGGCACCCTGGTCAACCCGTAGGCCCCGGAACAGATTCCGCCAGGCGTGGCTGTCAGTGCCCGGACCTAGGGTGCGCACGTGACGACATTTCGATCCGGCTTCACCCTCTGGCAACTGGTCCGGAAGGCGAGCGAGCTCACCGCGGACGAACGCGTCCGGGGGCGCATCGACACGGTGCTGGGCATCATGGGCGGCCTCGGTGGGACGTACGGCAAGGGCAGGTCCCTGGTGGACGCCCTGGAGGACGTGGCCCAAGAGGCCATTCTCCACGGTGACTTCGCGCTCGCCCAGCGCTTCCAGCGCTTCGCCGCCTATGCCGGCGGCGACCTTTACCTTGAGGTCCTGGAGAATTACTACGACGACGAAGCCCGGCAGCGCAGTGAGGAATCCTTGCGGAGGATGACTGCCATGGGTGCCGAGAGGGCGGTCGCCGCCCTGGACGTCCTGTGCGCCGACCGGCCCGACGCGACCGCGGCCGACGCTCGTGACCTCTTCCGCGGCATAGCCCGGTCCGCCGACTGCCTGGGCCTTGGGGACGGCGAGGGCGGGATCCGGCTTTCGACCCGGGAGGCGAGGCGGCTTCAGCAGTACGGGCACATGGAGATGGTCCTGCGCGACCTGCCGCGGCCCGCCTCCCGCGAGGCCGCGCGGATGATGAACGACGTCCTGGCCGACGTCGACGCGGGCACGCTGGCGCAGTTGCTGGAACTGCGCGCCAGGCAGGCCGGCTTGGCGGCCCTGCGTGCCGTGGTGGAGGAACCGGACAGCTCAGAGAGCGCCCTCCACGCCCGCCTGAAGGACCAGGAATGGATCTTCGGCGGGGCTTACGTGACCGAGCTGGCACGCCGCCAGTACACCCCGGAAACCATCCTCGACATCCCTCTCCTGCGCGGCGACGGCTCTCTGCACGTGGTGGAGCTCAAACGAGCCAACATCAAGGACCTGGTCATACGGCGCTCCGGCCAGCTCATGCTGGGTGCCGCCGCGCACCGCGCGGTCTCCCAGGCGCAGAACTACCTCCGCGCCATGGACGAGCACCGTTCGAGCATCCTGGCCGAGTATGGGGTCGACACGCGCCGGGCCTCCGCGACGGTCGTGATCGGACACCCGCGGTACGTGACAGGGGACGTGACCTCTCGCGAACTGGCGGAGACGCTGCGTACGTACAACGCGCACCAGACACGCATAGAAGTGATCACTTACGAGACCCTGCTGGACTCGGCCTCGCGCATGCTGGCCCTGTCATCGGCACGGCAGGACGCCGACCCGGACGAGGAGCCCGCCGCATGACCGACGCACCGCCCGCGATCGAACCGCTTCTGGCCCGCCTGTGCGGCGGTGAGATCACCAACAGGGACTACGTCGGGTGACTTCATGAATGAGCACGGAGAGGAACTCGTGTTCGCCCAGAGACGGGGCGACAAGACAGCCCGGCTCTGGCACAGCGACGCGGACTGGGAGATGTTCCGCGTCGGTGACCATTCGATCCGGCTCGACGGCCCGCTGGACGGGATGATCACCGTCACCGGCCTGATCATCAACCGCGAGGAGGCAACCTGGCTGTCCTCCTGCCTCGCCTCCTCCCGCCACCTGCGCCAGAAACGCCCCTGACCACCCCCTGAAGCCCAACGGCCACCAAAGCGGCGGCGGCTGAAAGCGGACGACCCCAACTGCGCACACGCCGAAGGCCCCGGACCAAGACCGGTCCGGGGCCTTCGCATGGTGCCCCCGGCAGGATTCGAACCTGCGACACCCGCTTTAGGAGAGCGGTGCTCTATCCCCTGAGCTACGGAGGCGAGGGCCTGTGGCACGTCGGGGGAGGGCCCAGTGCGGGGGTCCTCGGTCTCGGTGTACAAGCCCGCTGGTCAGGGGGGCCTGCGGATGCTCGCGCCGGTTTCCCGGGCGGGCATTGCGCGTGGCCTGGCCGCTGACGTGAACAGCGTAGCGGATGGGCGTGGAGCGGCGGGGCGCGGTACGGGGGCTTCCGCTGTTCCGGGGTGGCTGAGCTGCGTTGCCGCGTGGTCAAGAGGCCGGGGTGAGGCTTCGCGGCTCAGTTGTCTGCGGCCTGCGGCCTGCGGGGCCCCGGGTCCCCGGCCATCCGGGCTCAGGGCCTCGTGGTCTGCGGACTGCGGGCTGGGGCACCTAGCGGGCAGTTCAAACCGGCGCGTCGGTTTCCCGGGGCTCCCAGGACCCTCCACGGGTGCGGGAGGGGCCTGGGGGCGGGCGGTTCAGATGTGGTCGGCGGTGGCCGTCGGCTTTTCCAGGAGGCAGGTGAAGACCGACTTGCCGTCCTGGACTCCCGTCACCTTGACCCGGGTCGAGGAAGGCGCGGGCAGGACTTCTGCCCGGATCAGGCACGGGGAGGTGAGCTCGGCGTAGCTCTGGAAGCCGATCAGGCCGGCGGCCGGGACGTAGGAGGCGGGGCCCGTCAGGACCGTCGCGGCCTGGCGGGCTGCCTCCAGGAGCAGCATGCCGGGGATGTGGTCGTTCGGACGCTGGAACAGGGTCGGGTGGCTGGTGTCGGCGCGCAGCAACCACTCCTGCGGGCCCTCACCCGGGCTGAGCATCACGTCTCCGGGGCTGTCCCTGCCCACGAGCGTGGGGGAGAGGGCCGGCCCCGGCCGGACGGGGGCCAGCGGCGGCTGCGCCCCGTTGCGCAGTCGTCGGTAGACGCGCGGGTCGGTGAAGCGGGCGCGGGCACCCCCGGTGGCCACGACGGCGCCGGCCCGCCGCAGCGCCCACTCGCAGCGCAGTCTGCTCGGCCGTCCCGCGCTGTACTGGATCTCCGGGACGAATACGTCGAGCTCCATCGTGGCCATGCCCGCGGCCACCCGCAGAAGTTCGGGGCGGCAGGAGAACTCCAGGTCGGACAGCATGAAGTGGTGACCGAGGGGGACGCCGACCCCGGCGTGACTCACCACGTTCGACGACTGCCGCATGGTCTCCACGAGCAGCAGCGGGTCGTAGGTGCCGTCAGGGGTCGGCGGGTAGAAGGGGTGGTCGTGGGGGAGGCGTACCTGCAAGCGGAAGTGCTGGGCCCCCAGTTGCGTCCAGGCGTGGACGAAGGTGTCCGCCGGGCGTGTGCGATGCGTCAGCGCCATGGGCGCGGGGACGTATCTGCTGCTCGGACCGGCATCCGTGACGCGTTTATGGGCAGGACGAACCGCTGTAGTCATGAGGCCCCCCTCGGGATCGGTGTGGTTGCGCCTGTTTCAGCCGCACCCCGCCCCTGTAAGATACAGACCAAGCGGTTTTCTTAAAAGTGATCCGGGGAAGAAGTAATCACGCGGTTTCGAGGGGGAGCGCTCGACGCGGGGTGCGGGGCGGGAAGACGGCCGTTCTGGCGTGGCGCGCGAGGGGTGGCCAGGGACGGGTGGACGCGGCGCCCTCGCAGGCGGGACCGGTCACCAAGAAGCCCAGGTCCGGGCAGGTGTAAGGGTGCTTCGTGGGCCGACGGGCGGACGGCGGGGCCCGGGGCTCGCGCTGCCTGGCGTCACCCGCAGGCGTGGGTTCCGGCGGCGGTGCATCCACCGGAATGGAGCCATGTCACAGAGTGCGTTGTCACAGGGTGCGTACGGCCACACGGGGCCCGAGGAGGGGGCCGTCGCCCTCAACAGCGTCTGTTCTCAGCCAGGTTCAGGACCGGCGTCCTGGCCGAAGTCCGCTTCCGGGGGAGGGCGGACGACGCAGCGCCGCTCGATTCGACGAGCGGTACGGCCCGGTGGCGTGCACGGCGGTACGTCCCAAAGGTGCGGCGCGGCGGTGCGTCGCGGTCGTACGCCGTCGAGGCGAGCCGGGCGGCCGGGCGGACACCCGGGTTGCGCCCCGGCAACGGGAGCGGGAGTGCGCGGCATCCGAGGCCCGGAGACGCGCGGACCCGGGCCGACGCCCGCGCCCTCGGGCCAACGCCTCCCGGGCGAACCGCCTACTCCGCCGCCGCGCCCTCAAACGCCTGGATCTCCGCGAAGACCACCGCGCCCCGGTCGACGGGGTAGTCGAGCGCGGCCAGCACCGACGGCACGACGGCGGCGGGCAGCAGATAGCGCAGCAGGGACCTGGCGCGCTCGGAGAGGTCCGCGTAGTTGGTGAGCGTCTCCGACATCGCCTGGACGCCGGCGAACGAACCGACCAGGATGTCCGAGGCCTCGGCGATGTCCACGTGCGGCAGCAGCTCGCCCTGGTCCTTCGCGGCGGTGAGGATCTTCCGGCAGACCTCGCCGAACTCCCGGAAGGGGCCGGTGCGGTCGAGGCCGTACGCGTGCGGGTCGAGGGTCAGCCGGACGGAGGCGCGGACCAGGGGGTCGGTCTGGAGCCGGTGCGCGTGCACCATCACCGCGTCGACCAACTCCTGGACTTTGCTGGGCCGGGCGGGAAGACTCCACGCCTGTCCCTGTTCGGCGAGTACACCGTGCGCGAGCTCTTCCTTGGAGCTGAAGTGGAAGTACAAGGCCCCCTTCGTCACGCCGGCCTCCTTGAGGATCTGGGTGATCGTCGCGGCCTGGTACCCGTTCTCCTCGAAGACCCGCGCCGCTGCGGCGATGATCGTCTGCCGCGTTCGAATCGCCCTGTCCTGCTTGGCCATACCGACTCCTCTGCCCCCCGAAGCTTGCTGTTACGTCCGCAGAGCGCCCACCCTTGACTCCGCAGGGAAACCGTCCAGTCTGTATTTTACATGCTAACGGTATGTTCTTGACCGCCCCGTACCCGTACCGGGCGGAGTGACGGGAAATAATGATGATTCTGGTAACAGGTGCGACCGGCACGGTCGGTCGCGAGGTGGTCGGCGAACTCTCCGGCCGTGAACAGCTGCGCGTCATGGCCCGCGATCCCCGGCGCGTCACGTGCGCCGGCGCGTCCGACGAGGTCGTCGCGGGTGACTACGCGGACCAGGAGTCCCTGGTGCGTGCCCTGCGCGGCGTACGTGCGGCCTTCGTCGTCACCACCCGTGTCGGCGGCGGGGACGACGCCGCGTTCGTGACGGCGGCACGGGCCGCCGGTGTACGTCATCTGGTCAAGCTTTCGGCCGCCGCGGTCCGTGATCCGCTCGCCGACGACTTCATCACCACGTGGCAGCGCGACGCGGAGGACACCATCCGTGCCTCCGGGCTCGACTGGACGTTTCTGCGTCCCCGGTCCTTCATGTCCAACACTCTCTCCTGGGCGCCGACGATCCGGGCGGAGGGCGTCGTCCGGGCCTTGTACGGTAACGCCCCCAACGCCGGTGTCGATCCCCGCGACATCGCGCGGGCGGCGGCGGTGGCCCTCACCGAGCCCGGGCACGAAGGCCGCGCCTACACCCTGACCGGCCCCGACGCCCTCAGCGCCGCCCAGCAGACGAAGCAGCTCGCCGAGGTGCTGGGAAGGCCCGTCGAATTCGAGGAATTGGGGCCCGACCGGGCGAGGGAGCACTGGGCGAGCCGTTATCCCGGCCCCGTCGTCGAGGCCCTGCTGCACAGTGCCGAGCGTCAACTGGCCGGAGCGAAGCGGGAGGTGGACGACACGGTGCACCGACTGACGGGCCGCCCGGCGACCTCGTACGCGACCTGGGCACGGGACCACGCCGGCGCGTTCGCGCCCCAGGACGCGCCCCAGGACGCGCCCCAGGACGCGCCCCGGGACGCGCACTAGGACGCGCCCGCCGGGCCGGGCCGCCGGCTACGGGCGTACACGCAGAGGTACGTGCAGGTCAACGCGCGTGCCCTGCCCCGGGGTGCTGACCAGGGTGAAGCGGCCTCCCAGATCCTCGACCCGCTCCGCGGCGCTCCGCAACCCCTGCCCCTGCTCGCGCGAGGGCGCGGTGGTCACGAAGCCGACCCCGTCGTCCGTGACGCTGACGTGCGTCCATTGACGCGTGACGCGACTGGTGACGGTGATCGTCCGCGCTTGTGCGTGGGCGAAGCAATTGCGCAGGCATTCGCGTACGGCGAGGAAGAGTTCGCGCCGCCAGGCATCGGGCACCAGGCTCTCGTTGCCCGTGGCGCTGAAGGTGACCCGGGCGCCGCCGGGTGCGGCCTGCGCGGCGAAGGCCTCGACGGCCTCCCGCAACGGCGGCACGGCCGTCTCCTCGCGCAGACCGGTGATCAGATCGCGGGTGTGGCCGAGCGCCGAGCGGACGCTGGCCGCGACGACCGTGAGATGCCCGGTCGGGTCCTTGGCGTGGCCCGTCTCCATGGTGAGGTGGTGCAGCGCCAGGGACAGATGGGCGCCGAGCTCGTCGTGCATCTCCTGGGCCAGCCTGCGCCGTTCACGCCACACCGCGTCGTGCGCGCTCGGGGTGCCGGCCGATGCCGCGCTGTGCCGCCGAAGGGCCTCCCCGAGCGACTGGACGAGCGCGGACATGTGGGACCCGGTCGCCGCCGGACCGGAGCGCGCGAGGGTGTGCTGGACGGCGCATTCGATCAGCAGGGTGCCGACGGCCGCGGTCAGCGACGGGGCGAGGGAAGGCAGGCCCGGGCCGAGCGGGGCGGGCGAGACGGCCCGGCCGCCCGCGATCTCCCGGGCGTCCGCGAGGACGCGCCGGGCATACGCCAGACAGGCGGCGCGCGCGGCCGGACTGTCCGGATCGAGAACGTGGCCCGGCTCGGCCAGGGTGAGCAGCCGTTCCTCGAAGCGGCGCAGGATGGCGCCGGCCTCGGGCAGCGTCGGAACTCCGGGGGTGCCGTCGCGGGGCGGGCCGGAGTGGACGCCCTCGACCGGACCGGCCGGGCGGTGCGCGGCCTCCGCGCGTCTTCGCGTGCCGCGTGCGGCGCCGCCGTGCGGAGAGGCCGTACGGCTCAGGCCGTCCTGGAGGGCGGCGGCGAAACCCTGGCCTACGACGGCCTCCAGCAGCCCGAGGCCGGGCTGACCGGCCGGCCGGGTGGATGTGTCCATGGTTCAGCCTCACTCGTGTGCTGACGGAGTGCTGCGGCCCGGCGGTCGGGCCGGATTGCCGGGTGGCCGCCGAAGCAGGGCTCGAAGCGGCAATGAAAATAACAAACCGGCCGGACTGTTTGTCAAGGGTTTTCGTGCAGCCGCACCCCTGGGCAGGGGGAATACCGGGGCAGACGGGGTCAGTGGGGAGGTGGGCGGGATGCGGGAGGGGGCCGGTGCGGCCCCGTGGCCGGGCTGGCTTGAACCCTTCGGTTGGTTTCGTGGCCACCCGTGGGACACCTCCGGCCGTGTCCGGGGCCATGCCACGGCCCGGCGCCTGCCACGGGGGGTGAATGCCGGCCACGTAGGCCGGGGAGTCGGCCCGGGAGGTGCGGGCGCCGGCCACGTAGGCCGGGGAGTCGGCCCTGATGGTGCGGGCGCCCAGACGTGGAGGGGCGGCACCGGCCGCGTAGGCCAGGGCGCAGGCCCGGGAGGTTCGGCCACCGCTCAGGTGGGCCAGGACGTCGCCCGGGCGACCAGGGCATCGACCCGGGCGGTCAGGGCGCCGACCCGGGCGGTCAGGGCGCCGACCCGGGCGGTCAGGGCGCCGACCCGGGCGGTCAGGGCGTCGACCCGGGTGGGTCAGTGCGGCGGTCGCCAAAGCCCAGGTTGTTGCCTCCCCGCGGGCGTGGCCGGGGGTGGGCGGTCCGGTCAGAGTGTTGCCTCGTGCGGGTCGGCGGGGGCGCTGCGGGCCGGGGTGGGCCCGTACTGGCGGGGGATCGACGCCAGCTTGTCGAGGACGGCGTCGGTCCCGTTGGGGTCGGTGCTCGCCTGGGCCCCGGGGGTGGCCACGGCGCTGAGCAGCTGCCGCCAGAACCCCGTGAGCGAATAGCGCGAGAGCCACGCGCTGTTGCGCCAGCTGAGCACTTCCAGGCCGGTGGTGGTGGCCACCACGGTCGTCACCAGCGCCTCCTGGCTGGCCTCGGGCCTGAGCGAGCCCTCGTCCGCGGCGAGACCGGCCAGCTGCTGGACGCAACTCTGCCACTGCTGACGGAGGTTGAGCCCGGAACGCAGGTCGGCGTTGCAGTTGAGCCGGTAGCCGGCCCGTACGACGACATCGTCGTTCATCAGGTACGCGAAGCTGTGCGACATGTCGATCATGGCCTGAAGCGAGTTGTCCTGGCTCTGCGAGGCCTGCCGCGCGGCGCGGCGCAGGGCCCGGATGGCGACGTCCTCCACCGCGCCGGACACGGCGGCCTTGGTCTCGAAATGGAACGTCAGCGCCCCCCGGCTGACGCCCGCACCCGCACTGATCTCGGTGAGCCCTGCCTTCAGGTAGCCGCGCTCTTCGAACAGTCTGGCGGCGGAGTGGATGAGGGCGGCGCGGGTACGGGTGGCCCGCTCCTGTTTGGTCACAAGTGGCTCCCGATGCCGTCTTGTTCCGTGGACCGGCGTGTCCGGTCTCGGCGCTTGGGCGGCTCTCCCCGGGCGAGCTGCGTGTAAATATCAAACCAACACCCCGGTATTTCTTCCACCGTCAGATCCGAGTTGTCCGGATTGTGACCCGGGTGATTTGTGTGGCGCTCAACCCCGGCAGGGGCGGGAGCAGCGCAGGTGGGGCCCCCAGGGCTCATCCCCGCCTTGCCCGAGTGGCCGATTTCCGCCTTCGATCAGGCGCTCCATGGAGAGCCGTGCGACGCCCGGCGGCACTCGGTTGACCCTTTGACAAACCGGCATTCCGGTTTGTAATCTCGGGCCACCTACTCGCTAGGCGCGCTCAGCGTGGACATGGGGGAGATCAGATGTCTCGGTCGTCAACGGAGGTACTCGCGCCCGCGGGGTCCCGTCCGCACGGTTTCCGGGAGGTCCCGGTGCGGCAGGTGGCCTCGGCCCTGTTCCCGGCGGAGCGCGCCGTGCCGACGGGGCGGGCGGATCCGGGAATCCACCCGCGCCGTGAGTCCCTGTCCGTACTCGTGGTGGAGAGCGAGACCCGCGCCGCCGATTCGTTGGTGCAGGGGTTGCGCCGCCAGGGTTATCAAGCCGACAGCGTCGCGACCGGAGCCAAGGCGCTCCAGTCCTACCGGAGCGCGGATCTGGTGGTCCTCGACCTCGATCTGCCCGACATCGACGGCCTGGAGGTCTGCCGCAGCATCCGTGCCATGTCCGACACCCCGGTCATCGCGCTCACGGCGCGCAACTCCGAACTCGACCGGGTGCTCGGCCTCCAGGCCGGCGCCGACGACTACATGGTCAAGCCGTACGGTTTCCGGGAGCTGGTGGCCCGCATGGAGGCCGTCATGCGCAGGGTCAGACCGCAGCAGATCCTCGAACAGGTCATCACGCACGGCCCGTTGCGCATAGACGCCGGCACCCGCGAGGTCCTTCTCGACGGGCAGCCCGTCGAGATGACCCGCAAGGAGTTCGACCTGCTGCATCTGCTCGCCTGCCAGCCGGAGACGGTCATCTCGCGCAAGCAGGTGATGACCCAGGTCTGGGACGACTCCTGGTCACGTCCGGGGCGCACCATCGACACCCATGTCAGCAGCCTGCGCAACAAGCTCGGGTCGAGCACCTGGATCATCACCGTCCGTGGCGTGGGGTTCCGCCTCGGACACCCGTGAGGCCCCGAGCGCCCGCACCGTCACACATCACGACCGCCCTCGCGGGCCCGGGGGGAGAAACAGTCATGCTCAGGTCCGAACTGGAGAAGGTACGCCCCGGGTCGGGGGCCCGCGAGGAGGCGGTTGGTCCGTCGCTTCCCGCGCTTCCCTACGTACTGTCCGCCCCGAGGCTGGAGGCGCTGCGCTCCCGCGCCGGTCAACGGGCCGCCGAGGAACGGGCGTTCGGTCCGGAGCCGGCCCGCTCGCTGCGACCCCAACCTGCCACGAACAACACCGCGCCGTTGTGGTGGCGGCTGGGCGGGACGAGCTGGCGTCGGGCCTCGCGTCGGTCGCGGGGGCGGAGGGAACAGGCCGGTCGGTTTTTCAGGGCCGTACGGCCTTCCTGTTCACCGGGCAGGGATCCCAGCGGGCCGGCATGGGGCGCGAGCTGTACAGGACCTTTCCGTCCTACGCGCCGGCCTTCGACGAGGTGTGCGCGGCAGTCGGTCCGGTCGGCGGGCGCGACCTGCGGGACGCGGTGTTCGGCCATGACGAGAGCCTGCTCGGCCGGACGGAGTGCACACAGCCCGCGATCTTCGCGCTCGAAGTGGCGCTGTTCCGTCTGGTCGAGTCGTGGGGTGTGCGTCCGGACGTGCTGGCCGGGCACTCCATCGGGGAGATCGCGGCGGCCCACGCGGCCGGGGTGATGTCCCTCGGGGGCGCCGCGCGGCTGGTGGCGGCCCGTGGGCGGCTGATGCAGGCCCTGCCGTCGGGTGGGGTCATGGTGGCGGTGATGGCTTCCGAGGAGGAGGTCGGGCCGCCGACGCGTCGGTACGTCTGAACAGGTGCGCCCCGGGCTCGAGTTGACCAAGCTCTGTATCCGGTGGCGTTGACCCCTGAAGTTCCGCGCGGTCAGGATGCCTCCAGGTTTCGACCCTCAGGAGAAGTGACTTATCGTGCGCAAGGTGCTCATCGCCAACCGAGGCGAAATCGCTGTCCGTGTTGCCCGGGCCTGCCGGGATGCCGGGATCGCGAGCGTTGCCGTTTACGCCGATCCGGACCGGGACGCTCTGCATGTCCGGGCAGCGGACGAGGCATTCGCCCTGGGCGGTGACACCCCGGCGGCCAGTTATCTCGACATCGCCAAGGTGCTCGCGGCCGCGGCCGACTCGGGGGCCGACGCGGTCCATCCGGGATACGGATTCCTTTCCGAGAACGCCGAGTTCGCCCAGGCGGTCCTGGACGCGGGCCTGACCTGGATCGGCCCGCCCCCGCAGGCCATCCGCGACCTGGGGGACAAGGTCGCGGCCCGTCACATCGCCCAGCGCGCCGGCGCGCCTCTGGTCGCGGGCACCCCCGACCCCGTATCGGGCTCGGACGAGGTCGTCGCGTTCGCCCGCGAACACGGCCTGCCCATCGCGATCAAAGCGGCCTTCGGCGGTGGCGGACGCGGCCTGAAGGTCGCCCGCACCCTGGAGGAGGTCCCCGAGCTGTACGACTCCGCGGTGCGTGAGGCGGTCGCGGCGTTCGGGCGGGGGGAGTGCTTCGTGGAGCGCTACCTCGACAAGCCCCGGCACGTGGAGACGCAGTGCCTGGCCGACACCCATGGCAACGTGGTCGTCGTGTCCACCCGGGACTGCTCGCTCCAGCGCCGCCACCAGAAACTGGTCGAGGAGGCCCCGGCACCGTTTCTGAGCGAGGCGCAGAACGCGCAGCTGTACGCCGCGTCCAAGGCGATCCTGCGCGAGGCCGGGTACGTCGGCGCGGGCACGGTGGAGTTTTTGGTCGGCGCGGACGGCACGATCTCCTTCCTTGAGGTCAACACCCGTCTCCAGGTCGAGCACCCGGTCACCGAGGAAGTCACCGGCATCGACCTGGTGCGGGAGATGTTCCGTATCGCCGACGGTGAGGAACTGGGCTACGGCGACCCGGTCATGCGCGGGCACTCCTTGGAGTTCCGGATCAACGGCGAGGACCCGGGCCGTGGTTTCCTGCCCGCGCCGGGCACCGTGACGCTGTTCGCGCCGCCCTCGGGGCCGGGTGTGCGTCTGGACGCGGGCGTGGAGTCCGGCTCGGTCATCGGCCCCGCGTGGGACTCCCTGCTGGCCAAGCTCATCGTGACCGGCGCGACGCGTGAGCAGGCGTTGCAGCGGGCCGCGCGGGCGCTGGCGGAGTTCACGGTCGAGGGCATGGCCACCGCCATCCCCTTCCACCGCAAGGTGGTCACCGACCCCGCCTTCACCGCCGACCCCTTCACCATCCACACCCGGTGGATCGAGACGGAGTTCGTCAACGACATCCCCGCGTTCACGGCCACCGCCGACACGCGAGGAGATGAGGAGCCGGGACGCGAGACGGTCGTCGTCGAGGTCGGCGGCAAGCGCCTCGAGGTCTCCCTGCCGTCCTCGCTGGGTATGACGCTGGCCCGTACGGCCGCGGCGGGCGGCGCGAAGCCGAAGCGGCGGGCGGCCAAGAAGGCCGGCTCCGCCGCGTCCGGGGACACCCTGGCATCTCCCATGCAGGGCACGATCGTCAAGGTCGCCGTCGAGGAGGGCCAGGAGGTCAAGGAGGGCGACCTCGTGGTGGTCCTGGAAGCGATGAAGATGGAACAGCCCCTCAACGCCCACCGGGCCGGCACGGTCAAGGGGCTCGCCGCGCAGGTCGGAGCGTCGGTCTCATCCGGCGCCACCATCTGCGAAATCAAGGACTGACCCCCCCTTAACGGAGCCCCGGCCCACCCGCCGGCCCGGGGCTCCACCCCACCCCATGGACCGAGGCCGCCGGTCCGGGCCGGCACCAGCCCCGTCAGGGGCGCGGGGAACTGCGCGACCAGCCACGCACGACCCGCAGACGCCCTGGGGCTTCGCAGACGGTGACTTCTGGCGGCCGTACGAATTGGCGTACAACACCGTAACCCCCATGAGCATGCGCCGATTCACGCAGGGCCGGCCCAGAACAACAACGCCGAGGCCAACGCCAACGCCAACGCGAACGCGAACGGTGGGGAACTCCCCGAACAATCCGCGCCGGCGCCTGGAATTGTGCGGGAAATCGCGAGGGGCGGAAGAAAGACTGTTTCCCGAAAGGGCGGCAGAAATCCGGCCCGCGATTTACTCGGCGCACACATCCTTGACGCAGGGTGTTTTCCTCCCGCTCCGGGGCAGGGTCAGGGAGCGGGGCGCGGGCTCGGCCCGGGTTCTGGGGTGGGGGCCGGGAGTTCTGTACTTCTCATGACGTTCCCCGGACGTATCTGTGGGCGCACCACCAATGCGTGAAGAAACACCGCACCGTCTTGAACGGGCGCCCCTTGAACTCCCTTTGCCGGGCGAAGAAGCTCATTCCTAGCTTCCGCGGTTGTGTGTTGGACCGCGTGTACTCCCCAGGTGCGTGACGCGTTTTCGTCGCGGCGCCCTTGCAGGAATCCCTAGATGGCCAAGGAGAGGTACATGGACGCTTCGGTGATTGTCGTGGGCGCGGGCCCCGCCGGAATGATGCTGGCGGGCGAACTGCGGCTCGCGGGGGTCGAAGTCGTCGTCCTGGAGCGCCTGGAGAAGCGCACCGGGGAGTCCCGGGGGCTCGGCTTCACCGCCCGCACGATGGAGATCTTCGACCAGCGGGGCATCCTGCCGCGCTTCGGGGACGTCGAGACGAGCGACCTGGGGCACTTCGGGGGGCTGCCGATCGACTTCTCCATCCTGGAGGGCGCCCGGCAGGCCGCGAAGTCCGTTCCGCAGTCGGCCACCGAGACGCATCTGGAGGAGTGGGCCACCAGCCTGGGCGCGGACATCCGGCGCGGCCACGAAGTCCTGTCCATCACCGACAAGGGCGAAGGCGTCACGGTGAAGGTGCGCGGCCCCAAGGGTGAACACACCCTGCGCGCCCCCTACTTGGTGGGCTGTGACGGCGGCCGCAGCCTGGTCCGCAAGGCGGCGGGCTTCGACTTCCCCGGCACCCCCGCGACGATGGAGATGTTCCTCGCCGACATCAAGGGCGTCGAGCTCAAGACGCGCATGATCGGCGAGACGCTGCCCGGCGGCATGGTCATGGTGGGCCCGCTGCCCGGCGGCACCACCCGCATCATCGTCTGCGAACGCGGCACCCCGCCGCAGCGCCGTGAGGTCCCGCCGTCCTGGCACGAGGTCGCCGACGCCTGGAAGCGTCTGACCGGGGAGGACATCTCGGCGGCGGAGCCCGTCTGGGTCAGCGCCTTCGGCAACGCCACGCGTCAGGTCACCGAGTACCGGCGCGGCCGCGTCATCCTGGCCGGCGACGCCGCGCACATCCACCTGCCGGCCGGCGGCCAGGGCATGAACACCAGCATCCAGGACGCCGTCAACCTGGCCTGGAAGCTCGCGGCCGTCGTCAAGGGCACCGCCCCGGAGACCCTGCTCGACACCTACCACAGCGAGCGGCACAAGGTCGGCGAGCGGCTTTTGATGAACACCCAGGCGCAGGGCCTGCTCTTCCTCAGCGGCCCCGAGGTCCAGCCGCTGCGGGACGTACTGAGCGAGCTCATCAAGTACGACGACGTCGCCAAGCACCTGACGGCCATGGTCAGCGGCCTGGAAATCACCTACGACGTCGGATCCGGCAGCCACCCGCTGCTCGGCAAGCGCATGCCGCACCTGGAACTGACCACGGCCAGGCGCACCACGTCCAGCACGGAACTGCTGCACGCCGCCCGGGGCGTACTGCTCGACCTCGACGACAACCCGAGGCTGCGGGCCCGGGCCGCCGGCTGGTCCGACCGGGTCGACATCGTCACCGCGAGCACCGGCCCGCTCTCCCATGCGAGCGGCCTCGCGGGCACCACCGCCGTGCTGATCCGCCCCGACGGATACATCGCCTGGGCGGCGCCCGGCAGCAACCACGACCTGCCGATGGCCCTGGAGCGCTGGTTCGGCCGGCCCCTGGCCGACTGACCGGCCCGACACCGTCCGACCAGCACGTCAACGGAGGAACACACCATGGCTACGCCGCAGGCAACCATCGCGCCGCCCCAGGCAGGGCCGGCGGAGGAGCGCAGGGACGTCGTGCGGGCGGCCCGCGCCGTCTTCGCCCGCGAGGGCTGGAACCACACCACCATCGAGGACATCGCCCAGGAGGCCGGACTCGAACCGGCCACCGTCACCCACTACTTCAAGGACAAGGAGCAGCTGCTCCTGTCCGTCCTGCTCGAGAGCGCCGCGTCGGTCGCCGCCGCGGGGACCGTCATCGCGGAGGACCATCTCGCCGATGTCACCGACCTGGTGGCGGACCTCACCGCCCTGGGCCGGGCCTGGCTGACCCCGCTCGCCGATTTCCCCGAGCACTTCGCCATCGTCCGCCACCTCGGCGCGGAGGCCACCCGCCTGCCGGCCGGCGTGCTGGAGATGTGGCAGACCGCCGGCCCGCGCCAGGCGCAGCGCGAGCTGGCCCGACGGCTGCGGCGGCTCGCCGACGCGGGGCTGCTTGACATCCCCGACGCGGACCACGCCGCCGGCCGGTTCACGCAGCTGGTCGCGGGCAGCGTCGTCCAGCGCTCGTTCCACGGCGCCCTGCCGCTTGCGGACTTCGAGATCGACGAACTGATCGCGGCGGGCGTGGCGGACTTCGTCCGCCTCTTCGCCCCCGCCGCCTGACAGCGCCCCACACCCACGGAAGAGGAAAGACATTGCACAGCACCCTGATCGTGGCCCGCATGGACGTCGAGTCCAGTGCCCAGGTCGCCAAGCTCTTCGGCGAGTTCGACCAGACGGAGATGCCGCACCGCATGGGCACCCGGCGCCGTCAGCTGTTCTCGTACAACGGCCTGTACTTCCACCTCCAGGACTTCGACGGCGACAACGGCGGAGAGCTGATCGAGGAGGCCAAGACGGACCCCCGGTTCGTGGGGATCAGCCAGGACCTCAAGCCGTTCATCGAGGCCTACGACCCGGCCACCTGGCGCTCGCCGGCCGACGCCATGGCCACCCGCTTCTACGACTGGACGGCCTCGCGGTGATGCCGTCCGCCACCGACATGACCACTGACACGAGAGGAGGCCTTTGCTCGTGGGCCGCCGAGTAGTAATCACTGGGGTGGGAGTGCTGGCGCCGGGCGGGATCGGCGCCAAGAACTTCTGGAGTCTGCTGAGCGAAGGACGCACGGCGACCCGGGGGATCACCTTCTTCGACCCGTCCTCCTTCCGTTCCCAGGTCGCGGCCGAGGCCGACTTCGACCCGGAGCTGCACGGGCTGAGCCCGCAGGAGATCCGCCGCATGGACCGCGCCGCGCAGTTCGGCGTGGTCACCGCCCGCGAGGCGCTGGCCGACTCCGGTCTCGACCTCGCCGGGTTCGACCCGCACCGCACCGGGGTCACCATCGGCTCCGCGGTCGGCGCCACCACCGGTCTCGACGACGAGTACCGCGTGGTCAGCAACGACGGCAAGCTGAACGAGGTCGACCACACCTACGCGGTGCCGCACCTGTACAACTACTTCGTGCCGAGCTCGTTCTCGGCGGAGGTGGCCTGGGCGGTCGGGGCCGAGGGCCCGGCCACCGTCGTCTCCACCGGCTGCACCTCCGGAATCGACTCGGTCGGCCACGCCGTCGAGCTGATCCGCGAGGGCACCGCCGACATCATGATCACCGGCGCCACCGACGCCCCGATCTCGCCGATCACCATGGCGTGCTTCGACGCGATCAAGGCGACCACGCCGCGCAACGACGACCCCGAGCACGCCTCCCGCCCCTTCGACGGCACCCGCAACGGCTTCGTCCTCGGCGAGGGCAGCGCCGCCTTCGTCCTGGAGGAGTACGAGAGCGCCAAGAAGCGCGGCGCGCACATCTACGCCGAGATCGCCGGCTACGCCTCGCGCTGCAACGCCTTCCACATGACGGGTCTGCGTCCGGACGGCCGCGAGATGTCGGAGGCGATCAACGTCGCCCTGGCCGAGGCGCGGATGAACCCCGAGCAGATCGACTACATCAACGCGCACGGCTCCGGCACCAAACAGAACGACCGCCACGAGACGGCCGCGTTCAAGCTGAGCCTCGGCGAGCACGCGTACCGCACTCCCGTCAGCTCCATCAAGTCGATGGTGGGGCACTCGCTGGGCGCCATCGGCTCCATCGAGATCGCCGCGTCGATCCTCGCGATGGAGAACAACGTGGTACCGCCCACCGCGAACCTGCACACCCCCGACCCGGTGTGCGACCTGGACTATGTGCCGCTGACCGCGCGGGAGCACCGTACGGACGCGGTCTTGACAGTCGGCAGCGGATTCGGCGGTTTCCAGAGCGCGATGGTGCTGGCCCGCCCGGAAAGGAGCGCGGCATGAGCGCCAAGGCAGTGATCACCGGCATCGGCGTGGCCACCCCCAACGGGCTCGGCGTGGACGACTTCTGGGCCGCGACCCGGGTCGGCAAGAACGCGATCGACCGGATCACGCGGTTCGACGCCTCGTCCTACCCGTCCCAACTTGCGGGTGAGATACGCGGCTTCGAGGCCTCCGAGCACCTGCCCAGCAGGCTGCTGCCCCAGACCGACCGGATGACCCGGCTCGCCCTGGTCGCCGCCGACTGCGCCTTCGAGGACGCGGGGGTCAGGCCGGACGACATCCCCGAGTTCGACATGGGCGTCGTGACCGCGTCCACCTCGGGCGGCTTCGAGTTCGGCCAGAACGAGCTGCAAAAGCTGTGGAGCCAGGGCAGCCAGTACGTCTCCGCGTACCAGTCCTTCGCCTGGTTCTACGCCGTGAACAGCGGCCAGATCTCCATCCGCAACGGCATGAAGGGCCCCAGCGGCGTCGTCGTCAGCGACCACGCCGGCGGCCTCGACGCCATCGCCCAGGCCCGTCGCCAGATCCGCAAGGGCAGCAAGCTGATCTTCTCCGGCGGCTTCGACGCGTCGGTCTGCCCCTGGGGCTGGGTCGCGCAGATCGCCGGCGGCCGGATGTCCACCAGCGACCGGCCCGAGCGCGCCTACCTGCCCTTCGACAAGGACGCCAACGGCTATGTGGCAGGTGAGGGCGGCGCCCTGATCATCCTGGAGGACGAGCGGACGGCGCGTGAGCGCGGGGCAGGGAACATCTACGGCGAGGTCGCGGGCTACGGCTCGACCTTCGACCCGAAGCCGGGCAGCGGGCGCGAGCCCGGACTGCGCCGCGCCATCGAGGTCGCGCTCGCCGACGCCGGTGTCTCGGCCGACGAGGTGGACGTGGTCTTCGCCGACGCGGCCGGCACGCCGAGCCTCGACCGCGAGGAGGCCGACGCCATCATCGCGGTGTTCGGGCCGTCCGGTGTCCCGGTCACGGCGCCCAAGACCATGATCGGCCGCCTGTACTCCGGTGCCGCCCCGGTCGACGTCGTCTCCGCCGTCCTCGCCATCCGCGAGGGCCTGATCCCCCCGACCACCAACGTCGAGCTGTCGCCCGAGTACGACATCGACCTGGTCACGGGCCAGCCGCGCACCGCGTCGGTGCAGACCGCGCTGGTGCTCGCCCGTGGCGTCGGCGGCTTCAACTCCGCCGTGGTCGTGCGCTCGCTCGACTGAGCCACCGCACCTGCCAGGACGCCGGCCCGCAGCCGCGGGAGGCGCCCCCCCCATTTGCCGTCGCACCCGCGCACCCGGCGCGAACACTTCACGAAGGAGACCCCATGTCCGCCCAGGAATTCACCATCGACGACCTCAAGCGCATCCTGCTGGAGGGCGCCGGCGCCGAAGAGGGCGTCGATCTCGACAGCGACATCCTCGACACGGACTTCGAGGAGCTGGGTTACGAGTCGCTGGCGCTCCTTGAGACCGGTGGCCGTATCGAGCGCGAGTACGGCATCTCCCTCGACGACGACGTCTTCGCGGAGAACCCCACCCCGCGCACCCTCGTCGCCGCGATCAACACCTACCTCGGGGACCTCGTCGGCGCCTGAACCGCTCCGCCGGCGCCGGGACGGCACGACGATGCGTGCCGTCCGGCGGCCGGGGGCTCTCTGCCCCCTTCCCCCCTCCTTATTTCTCTCTGTCCATTGGAGAAGCAAGCCATGTCGCAGCAGGACAAGCGCGTCGCCCTCGTCACCGGCGCCACCAGCGGGATCGGCCTGGCCGTCGCCCGTCTTCTGGCCACGCAGAACCACCAGGTGTTCATCGGCGCCCGCAACGCGGACAACGTCGCCGAGACCGTCAAGCAGCTCCAGGACGAGGGCCTTGAGGTGGACGGCACCACCCTGGACGTCCGTTCCTCCGACGACGCCCGAGCCTTCGTACAGGCGGCCGTAGACCGCTTCGGCACCGTGGACGTGCTCGTCAACAACGCCGGCCGCTCGGGTGGCGGCGTGACCGCCGACATCGACGACGAGCTGTGGCACGACGTCATCGACACCAACCTCAACTCGGTCTTCCGGCTGACCCGCGAGGCTTTGACCACCGGCGGCCTGCGCCACAAGGACCGCGGCCGGATCATCAACATCGCCTCCACCGCAGGCAAGCAGGGCGTCGTCCTCGGCGCCCCGTACTCGGCCTCCAAGCACGGCGTCGTCGGCTTCACCAAGGCGCTCGGCAACGAGCTGGCGCCGACCGGCGTCACCGTCAACGCGGTCTGCCCGGGGTACGTCGAGACGCCGATGGCCCAGCGGGTGCGCCAGGGGTACGCCGCCGCCTACAACGCCACCGAGGACGCCATCCTCGAGAAGTTCCAGTCGAAGATCCCGCTGGGCCGCTACTCGACGCCCGAGGAGGTCGCGGGCCTCGTCGGCTACCTGGCCTCGGACACGGCCGCCTCGATCACCGCGCAGGCCCTCAACGTCTGCGGCGGCCTCGGCAACTTCTGATCCGTCCGCCGCCCTCAACTCACCCTCACACACAAGGAGTTACCAGCATGTCGCAGCCCGGCCTGCGCGAGGTGGAGCACGAGATCACGATCTCCGCTCCGGCCGCCGCCGTGTACCGGCTGATAGCCGAGGTGCAGAACTGGCCCCGGATCTTCCCGCCGACGATTTACGTCGACCACGTGGAGCGCTCCGCCACCGAGGAGCGCATCCGCATCTGGGCCACCGCCAACGGCGAGGCCAAGAACTGGACCTCGCACCGAACCCTGGACCCCGAGCAGCTGCGGATCACGTTCCGCCAGGAGGTCTCGGCGCCGCCGGTCGCCTCCATGGGCGGCACCTGGATCATCGAGCCGGTCTCGAAGACCGACTCCCGTGTGCGGCTGCTGCACGACTACCGGGCCATCGACGACGACCCCGAGTCGCTGAAGTGGATCGACGAGGCCGTCGACCGCAACTCGCGCTCGGAGCTGGCCGCCCTCAAGACCAACGTCGAGGCCGCGCACGCCGCCGAGGACCTGACGTTCTCCTTCGAGGACACCGTCCAGATCGTCGGCTCGGCCAAGGACGTCTTCGACTTCGTCAACGAGGCCCAGCTGTGGCCCGAGCGCCTGGCGCACGTGGCCACCGTCCGCTTCGAGGAGCCCTCCCCCGGCCTTCAGGAGCTGGAGATGGACACCCGCGCCAAGGACGGCTCGGTGCACACCACCAAGTCCTACCGCGTGGCCTTCCCGCACGAGAAGATCGCGTACAAGCAGGTGACGCTGCCTGCGCTGATGACGCTGCACACCGGTTACTGGACGTTCGCCGAGAACGCCGACGGCGTCGCCGCCTCCTCGCAGCACACCGTCACCCTCAACACCGCGAACATCGCCAGGATCCTGGGCGCCGACGCCACCGTCGAGGACGCGAGGAAGTACGTCCACACCGCGCTGAGCACCAACAGCCGCGCCACGCTCGGCTACGCCAAGGACTACGCCGAGAACATCGCCCAGAACAAGGCGGCCTGACCATGGCCGGGGACCACACCGAGACCCAGGTGATCGTGGTGGGCGCGGGCCCGGTCGGGCTGTTCCTCGCCGGTGAGCTCCGGCTCGCGGGCGCGGACGTGGTGGTCCTCGAACGGCTCACCGCGCCGACCACCGAGTCGCGGGCGTCCACCCTGCACGCCCGCACCATGGAACTCCTGGACGCCCGCGGTCTGTTGGCGCCGCTCGGGGACATTCCCAGCGACGTGATGGGCCACTTCGGGGGCATCCCGCTCGATCTCACGCTTCCCGGCCCCCACCCGGGCCAGTGGAAGGTCCCGCAGACCCGCATCGAGGAGCTGCTGGGACAGTGGGCCAAGGACCTGGGCGCGGACATCAGGCGCGGTCACGAGGTGACCGGACTGACCGTGACCGAGGAGTACGCCGAGGCCGAGGTGCGCACGGCCGAGGGGAGGACGGAGTTCTTCCGGGCCAAGTGCGTCGTCGGCTGCGACGGCGAGAACAGCGTCGTGCGCCGGCTGGGGGGCTTCGACTTTCCCGGCGCCGACGCGAGCCGCGAACTGCTGCGCGCCGACGTGGCGGGCATCGACATCGCCAACCGCCGCTTCCAGCGGCTGCCGCGAGGACTGGCCATCGCCGCCCGGCGTCCCGATGGAGTGACCCGGGTGATGGTGCACGAGTTCGGTGCGGTGCCGCGCGGCGCGCAGCCCGAGTTCGCGGACGTCGTCGGCGCCTGGAAGCGCGTCACCGGGGAGGACATCGCCGGCGGCACCCCGCTGTGGGTGAACTCCTTCGGTGACGCCTCCCGGCAGGCCGCCACCTACCGCGACCACCGGCTCTTCCTCGCCGGCGACGCGGCCCACCAGCAGATGCCGATCGGCGGGCAGGCTCTCAACCTGGGCCTTCAGGACGCCGCCAACCTCGGCTGGAAGCTCGCCGCGCAGGTCACCGGGCGCGGGCCGAAGGGGCTCCTGGACAGCTACGACGGCGAACGGCGGGCCGTGGGACAGAAGGTTCTGAGCAACATCAGGACCCAGGCCCTGCTGCTGCTCGGCTCCGCGGAGGTCGACGCCACCCGCGAGGTCTTCGCCGAGCTGATCGGCGGATGCGAGAACGTGAGGACCCACCTGGCCGGAATGATCTCCGGCCTCGACATCCGCTACGACGTGGGTCCTGACGGCGTGGGTCCTGACGGCGTGGGTCCGGACGGCGTGGGTCCGGGCAGCCACCCGTTGCTCGGCCTGCGTCTGCCGCACTGGCAACTGGCGACGCCCGAGGGGGAGTTGACCACCGCCGAGACTTTGCGCGGCGGGCGGGGCGTGCTGCTGCTCCTGCCCGGTGACGCCGCGCGCGGCGCGGAGCTGGCCGCCGCCGCCGCGCCGTGGGCGCCGCTGGTGCGCACGGTGCACGTGAGCGCCCTGACCGGCGCTCCCGCGCCGGACACCGGCGCCCTCCTGGTGCGCCCCGACGGCTATGTCGTCTGGGCCGACACCGACACCGACACCGACAGCGGCCCCGACACCGGCCCCGGCACCGGCGACACCCGGGCAGCCGGCCTGCCGCGAGCGCTGACCCGATGGTTCGGCGACCCGGCAGGCACCACCAGGACGACGACGCCGGCCACCGCGCCGGCCAAGAAGTGGAGTACAGACATGGGCAAGCTCACCGGCAAGACGGCGCTCGTCACGGGCTCCAGCCGCGGCATGGGGCGCGCGACGGCGATCCGCCTCGCGCGGGAGGGCGCGCTCGTCGCCGTCCACTACACCGCCAACAAGGACGCGGCCGACGAGGTCGTCGAGATCATCGAGAAGGACGGCGGGCGCGCCTTCACCGTGCGGGCCGAACTCGGCGTCCCGGGCGACGCGCACGAGCTCTTCCTCGCCCTGGAGAGCGGCCTGCGCGAGCGCACGGGTACCACCGACCTGGACATCCTGGTCAACAACGCCGGTGTGATGGGCGGCGTCAAGCCCGAGGAGACCACGCCGGAGAAGTTCGACGAGCTCTTCGCGGTCAACGCCAAGGCCCCGTTCTTCCTCATCCAGCGGGCACTGAAGAACATGCCCGACGGCGGCCGCATCATCAACATCACCTCCGGCCTCACTCGGTTCGCGAACCCGGACGAGATCGCGTACGCGATGACCAAGGGAGCGGTGGACCAGCTGGCGCTGCACTTCGCCAAGCACCTGGGGCCGCGCAACATCACCGTCAACTCGGTGGCGCCCGGCATCACCCGTAACAGCAACCCCGTCTTCGGCATCCCCGAGGCGGTGGAGGCGATGGCGGGGATGTCCGCCTTCAACCGGGTGGGCGAGCCCGAGGACGTCGCCGACGTCGTGGCCTTCCTCGCCACCGACGACGCCCGCTGGATCACCGGCTCGTTCGTCGACGCCACCGGCGGCACCCTGCTCGGCTGAGGCCGGGCCCACGCACCGGGCCGGCCGCGGCGCTTCCCCCGACCGCGGCCGGTCCCACGGACCCCACCCACCGATACCCCACGACCCCTGCGGAGCGAGATCACGATGCTCTCGACACCCACGCGCCCCGACCGGGCCGGCACCCGCTTCACCCCCGCCCAGTGGGGGCTGCTGTCCGTGCTCGCCGGCAACATGCTCATCGACGCCCTGGAGGTGTCCGTCGCGCTGGTCGCGCTGCCCTCCATCGGCGACGATCTGGGCCTGGCGACGGCCGGACTCCAGTGGGTGGTCTCCGGGTTCGCCGTCGGCTTCGGCGGGCTGCTCCTGTTCGGCGGCCGCCTCGTCGCGATCCACGGCCGGCGCCCCGTCTACCTCGCCGCGCTCCTGGTGTTCGCCGCCGCGTCACTGGCGGGCGCGCCGGCGACGAGCGCGGCGCTGCTGATCGCCACCCGCTTCGTCAAGGGCTTCTGCGCCGCGCTGACCGCGCCCACCGGGTTCGCGATCATCGCGTCCGTCTTTCCCGAAGGTCCCGCGCGCAGAGGGGCGTTGTCGGTGTACTCGCTCTTCGGCGCCAGCGGCTTCTCGGCCGGACTGCTGCTTTCCGGCGCGCTCACCGAGCTCAGCTGGCGCTGGACCTTCGCCTTCCCCGCGCCGGTCGCACTGCTGCTGTTCGGCGCCGCGCTGCGGCTGATCCCGCGCGATGAGCCGGGTGCCGGAGCGAAGGCGCCGCGCCGCTACGACGCGGCGGGCGCGTTGGCCCTCACCGGCGCGATGCTGGCGCTGGTGGCCGCGCTCACCTGCGGCGCAGGGCGCGGCTGGGACGCGCCGGGCACCGTCGTCCTGTTCGTGCTCGCGGCGCTGCTCGCGGCCGTCTTCGTCCGCGTGGAACTGAGCGCGCCCGAACCCCTGTTGCGGCTCGACCTGCTGCGCCACGGGCCGCTCCTTCGCTCCGCGCTCGGCGCCGGCGCGCTCAACGGCTCGTACCTGGGGCTGCTCCTGGTGGTCACCCTCCGGATGCAGCGACAAGCCGGCCACGGCCCCTGGTTCACCGGCCTCGCGTTCCTGCCGGCCGCCGCGCCGCTCGCCGTCACCGCGCTGCTGTCGGGCCGGCTCGTCGCCCGCTTCGGGCCGCCCCGGCTCATCGCGGCGGGCGCGGCGTCCGCGACCCTCGGGTACGCGCTGTACGCGGCCGGGGACCAACAGTCCTACGTACGCGACCTGTTGCCCACGCTGGTGCTCGTCGGCGTCGCGTTCGTGCTGGCCTTCACCGCCTTCCACGTCCAGGCCACCAGTTCCGTGGCCCCCGCCGACCAGCCCGCGGCCGGCGGCCTCTACCAGACCTGCGTACAGCTGGGGGCGGCCGTCATGACCGCCCTGTGCGCCGCGGTGCTGCCCTCGGGGCAGCGCCCGGTCCTGTACCTGATCACGGCCGTGGGACTCCTCGGCCTGGTCGTCGCACTCCGTGGCCTCGCGCCCGGGCGGGTGGCGCGCGGCGCCGCCCAAAAATCCCCCGAAGATGAAAGGTGAAAGACATGTCGAACGAGCCCCTGCGGCTTGCCGTCATCATCAGCAGCGTCCGCGAGGGCCGGTTCGGACCGGTCATCGGGGAGTGGTTCGCCGCTCAGGCGAAGGAGCGCGCCGACCTGGAGGTCGACGTCATCGACCTGGTCGACCACGAGCTGCCGTACGCGCACTCCTTCAGCCCCGCCGGTGAGGCCGCCGACATCCTCGCGAAGATCTCGCCGCGTCTCGAGGCGGCCGACGCCTACGTCGTGGTGACGCCGGAGTACAACCACAGCTACCCGGCCTCGCTCAAGCACCTCATCGACTGGCACTACACGCAGTGGCGCGCCAAGCCCGTCGGCTTCGTCTCCTACGGCGGCCTGTCCGGCGGTCTGCGCGCCGTCGAGCACCTGCGTCCGGTCTTCGCCGAGCTGCACGCGGTGACCGTCCGCGACGCCGTCAGCTTCCACAGCCCCTGGGGCACGTTCGACGACGACGGCAAGCCCAAGGACGAGACCGCTCCGGCCGGCGCGGCCAAGGTGCTCCTCGACCAGCTCACCTGGTGGGGCACCGTGCTGCGCGAGGGCCGGGCGAAGACCCCGTACCAGGCCTGACGCCCGGCTCCTCGGGGGAGCGCGGCGCACCGCGCTCCCCCCGGGGAGCAGGACATCCATCGGAAAGGGACATGACTGTGAACCGCACGGGTCGCTCCGCCCGTACGTGCGGGGCCACCGCCAAGGCCACGGCGGCACCGGCCCCCGACCCGGCCCGCCTCGCCCGCGTCGGCCACGCCGAACGCACCCGCGTCCTCGACGCCTACGTACGTCAGGAGCTGGGCCGCGTCCTGGGCATCAGCGCGCACCAGGTGGACACGACCGGCCGGCCGATGCGCAGCCTCGGGGTCGGCTCGATCGCCGGGCTCGAACTCCAGCACCGGATGGAGCAGGCCCTGCGGGTCGAACTCGACTTGCAGATGCTGCTGCTGGCCAACAGCGCGGCCGAACTCGTCGCGTGCCTGGCCGGACAGCTGGGGCCGCGCCCGGCCCGCCCGCACGACAGCGCGGTCCACGACAGCGCGGTCACGGCATGAGCGACGCCCGCGCCAGGAGCCACGCCGTCACCCCCGAGCCGTCGCCGTGCCGGGCGGACGAGGAGTTCACCCTCGGCGACGGCGCGCTCGACCTCTGGCTGATGCGCAGCCCGCACCCCGACCGCGCGCACCTGCTGGACCGGTCCGAACTCGACGCGGCCGAGCGTCGCCGCGCCGATTCCTTCATCCGTCCCGCCGACGGCCTGCTGTACGCGACGGTCCACGTCGCGCTGCGCCGGCTGCTCGGCCGCTATCTGGACACCGCGCCGAAGGACGTGCGTTTCACCCGCGAGCCGTGCCCGGGCTGCGGCGAGCGCCACGGCCGCCCGGCCCTCGACCTGCCCGCGCCGCCCCTGCACTTCTCGCTCTCGCACAGCAGCACCGTCGCGTTCATCGGCGTCGCCACCACCCCGCTCGGCGTGGACGTGGAGCGGCTGCCCGGCGCCGAGACGATCGACGTGTGCGTCGGGGCCCTGCACCTGGACGAGCAGCGCGAACTGGCGGGGTGCGCGGCCGGGACCGAGCGGGCGGCGGCCTTCGGCCGGATCTGGACCCGCAAGGAGGCCTACCTCAAGGGCATCGGCACCGGCCTGAGCCGTTCTCCCGCCCAGGACTACCTCGGGGCGCGGGCCGAGCGCCATCCGGCGGGCTGGACCGTGCTGGACGTGCCGTGCGGCGCCACCCACGCGGCCGCCGTCGCCGTGCGCGGCGGCGCCCCGCTGAGCACCCGGGTGCGCCTGCTGGAGGAGGAGTGGCTGCGCGCCGGCCCCCCCGGCCGGCCCGGCCTCGCCCGCCAACTGGCCCCGACCGAGAGCGCGTTGGCGCCTGGCGTCGTCTGACCGACTTTTTTGACCAAGGAGAGTGGGAACCATCATGTCCGCGAGCGACCAGTCGATACGTGCCCGGGTCGAGGAGCTGTCGGAGCTCAAGGAGACGGTGCGCGACGGCGACGCCGGCGCCACCGAACGCCAGCACGCCAAGGGAAAGCTCACCGCGCACGAGCGCATCGAACTCCTGCTGGACAAGGGCTCGTTCAACGAGGTCGAGTCGTTGCGCCGCCACCGTGCCACCGGCTTCGGCCTTGAGCACAAGCGGCCGCACAGCGACGGCGTCGTCACGGGCTGGGGCTCCGTGCACGGCCGCACCGTCTTCGTGTACGCCCATGACTTCCGGGTCTTCGGCGGGGCGCTCGGCGAGGCCCACGCCCAGAAGATCCACAAGATCATGGACCTCGCGGAGGCGGCCGGCGCCCCGCTGGTCTCCCTCAACGACGGGGCGGGCGCCCGCATCCAGGAGGGCGTCACCGCGCTCGCCGGCTACGGCGGCATCTTCCAGCGCAACACCCGTGCCTCCGGCGTCATCCCGCAGATCTCCGTGATGCTCGGCCCCTGTGCGGGCGGCGCCGCCTACTCCCCGGCGCTCACCGACTTCGTCTTCATGGTGCGCGAGACCTCGCAGATGTTCATCACGGGTCCGGACGTCGTCAAGGCGGTCACCGGCGAGGAGATCACGCAGAACGGCCTGGGCGGCGCCGATGTGCACGCCGGCACCTCGGGCGTGGCGCACTTCGCCTACGACGACGAGGAGCACTGCATCGAGGACGTGCGCTACCTGCTGTCGCTGCTGCCCGCCAACAACCGCGAACTCTCTCCCGTTCAGCACTCCGGCGACCCCGCCGACCGGATCAACGAGGCGCTGCTCGACCTGGTCCCGGCCGATCCCGGCCAGGCCTACGACATGCGCAAGGTCATCGAGGAGGTCGTCGACGACGGCGAGTACTTCGAGGTGCACCCGGCCTGGGCGCCCAACATCGTCTGCGCGTTCAGCCGCCTGGACGGCCACGTGGTCGGCATCGTCGCCAACCAGCCGGCCGCCATGGCGGGCGTCCTGGACATCGAGGCGTCTGAGAAGGCCGCGCGTTTCGTCCAGTTCTGCGACGCGTTCAACATCGCGCTGATCACCCTCGTCGACGTGCCGGGCTTCCTGCCGGGCGTCGACCAGGAGCACAACGGCATCATCCGGCGCGGCGCCAAGCTCCTGTACGCGTACTGCAACGCCACCGTGCCACGGATCTCGCTGGTGGTGCGCAAGGCGTACGGCGGCGCCTACATCGTCATGGACTCCCGTTCCATCGGCGCGGACCTGGCCCTGGCCTGGCCCACCAACGAGATCGCCGTCATGGGCGCCGAGGGCGCGGCCAACGTCGTCTTCCGCCGGGAGATCAACGCGGCCGACGACCCCGACGCCGTACGCCAGGCGCGCATCCAGGAGTACAAGGACGAGCTCATGCACCCCTACTACGCGGCCGAGCGCGGCCTGATCGACGACGTGATCGACCCGCGTGAGACGCGCTCGGTGCTCATCCGCTCCCTGGACATGCTCCGCGCCAAACACGCCGAACTGCCCTCGCGCAAGCACGGCAACCCGCCCCAGTGAGCCCCCGCGCCCACATCCCGCTCCCCTCTCGACCGCTTGACCTAGGGAATGCAACGATGCCGAAGAAGAACACCGTCCTGGTCACCGCCGCCACCGGCAACGTCGGCCCGCACGCCGTGGCCCAGCTGCTCCAAGCCGGCGCCGACGTGCGCGCCCTGGTGCTGAAGGACGACCCGAACATTGGCCGGCTGCCCGCGGGCGTCGAGCTGTTCGAAGGCGACCTGGCCGACCCCGACAGCCTGGACGCGGCCCTGGACGGCGTCGACGGCGTCTTCTTGATGTGGCCGTTCTTCACCACCAGCGTGGAGACCGCGCCCGCCGTCGTGAAGAAGATCGAGGCCCGGGCCCGCAGGGCCGTCCTCGTCTCCTCCATCGGCGTCCACATCGGCCTGGAACGCGTCGACAACAACTGCCACGCCTATCTGGAGGAGCTGCTGGAGGCGACCGCCCTGGAGTGGACGTTCCTGCGCACCACCGGCTTCCAGGCCAACGCGCTCGGCTTCGCCCAGCAGATCAAGGACGGGGGAGTGGTCCACTTCCCCTACGGCGCCGCCACCCGTACCTCGGTGCACGAGGCGGACCTCGCCGCCGTCGGCGTGGCCGCGCTCACCGAGGACGGGCACGCCCACCAGAAGTACCTGGTGACCGGGCCCGAGGCGCAGTCGCAGGAGGAGCAGGTCCACATCATCGGTGAGGTGCTGGGCCGCGAGCTGGGCTGGCAGGACGTGGAGCACGACGCCGCCCGCGCCGCGATGGTCGCGACCGGCTGGCCGCCCTCGTACGCCGACGGCGCGCTGGACTACTTCGCGGCGCTCACCAAGGAGCCCGAGCTGGGCTCGACCGTGGTCCAGGACGTCACGGGCAGGCCGGCCAGGACCTTTCGGAGCTGGGCCGAGGAGCACGTCGAGGCGTTCCGCTGAGCGAGGCCTCGGACGCCGTCGAAGGCCTCAAGTCACCGCAGTCGCAACGGAGTTGTCGTATGTCAATCGCAGTCGAGCGGGCAGCCGCGCCGAAGGCCGGGTTCGTCACCTTCGGTGTCCTGCGCGTGGACGGACCCGAGACCGCCGCGTCCCTGGTGCGGATCCTCACCGACGAGGTGGGTTCCTGGGTGCGCCACACGGAGGGGTTCATCTCCTCCCGCGTCCATGTCAGCGCCGACGGCACCACCGTGATCAACCGCGGTGAGTGGACCGGCGAGGCGGCCTACCGCACCTCGTTCGGGACCAACCCGGCCGGGGGCGTGCTGCACGCGCTCGGCACCCGCCCCGGCGTGCTCGCCGCGACCGTCTTCAGCGGCGCCCCCGCCGAGGGCGCCATCGAGGGGCCCGCCGTCGGCGAGCGGCCCGGGGTGGTCGTCGTGGCCACCCGGCACCTGGGCGGGCCCGAATCGGCCCGCCGGCTGCTGGACCTGCTGGCCCGCAGCGGCGAGTGGAAGCGGGACTTTCCCGGACTCATCTCGGTGACGCCCTACCTCAGCGAGGACGGCACCGAGTTCGTCAACTACCCGATGTGGGTGAGCGAGGTGGCCTACAGCAGCTGGATGGCCGACCCCCGCATCCTGGAGGGCCAAGAAGAGCTCGCCCGGCTCGAAGTGGCCCCGCCCCAATACGTGTTGTGCTCCGTCGCCGCTCAGGTCGACGCGGCCGCGCGCACCGAACAGAAGAGGTGACCCGCATGACCACCACCGCACAGGACTCCGACACCGCGTCGGTCGAGGCCGCGCTCAGCGACCTGTGGGAGTCGATCTACGACCCGGGCAGCCGCGCCATCATCGAGCAGCTGCCCATCGGCCGCACCTGGCGGATCCTCGAACTGGGCGCGGGCGCGGGCTCGATGGCGTACTGGCTGGCCGAACGGGCCGACCAGGGCTCCGTGCTCGCCGTCGACAGCGACACCAGCGCCCTCGACCCGGACCGCCGCCCCAACCTGGAGGTCACCCGGCTCGACATCGCCGAGGCCGACTTCGAGCCCGGCTCCTTCGACCTGATCTTCGCCCGCGCCGTCTTCGAGCACCTGGAGCGGCCCGAGGAGGTGCTGCGCCGCGCGGTGACCTGGCTGGCGCCCGGCGGGCACTTCCTGGTCGAGGACTTCTACTTCCTGCCCAGCGAGCACTGCGCGACGGCCGTGGGCCGCGCCCTGGTCGGCGCCTACCTCAAGGGCTGGGAGGCGGCGGGCGCCGACATGCACTGGGGCCGCAGGCTGCCCGCGACCCTGGCCCGCGCCGGGCTCGGCTCGGTGGACCTGCGGGTGACCCCGCTCGGCCCGGGCCAGCACGCCGCCGACAACGAGCTGATGCGTCTGCGCATGAAGCTCCAGGGGGCGGGCCTGGTCGAACGAGGCCTGGTCGGCGCCGAGGACCTGGACCGGTTCGTGGCGAACCTGGACGACCCGACCGCCCGTGACGTGACCACCCTGCTCTTCTCCGCCTGGGGGCGGAAGGACACCGAGTGAGGCGTCCGGCACGAGCAACGCGTACCACCAGAGAGGCATCATGACTGCTGCGAAGCACCCACCGAAGGACAAGGGGCAGGGCACCACCCTTGTGCTCGTCGGCACCCTGACGATCATGGCGGGCGCCACCGTCGCCCCGGCGATCCCGGGGATCCGCGAGGCGTTCGCCGACTCCGCCAACGTCGATCTCCTCGCCCGGATGATCACTACGACGCACGCCCTGGCCATCGTGCTGTTCTCCCCGCTGGCGGGCCGCGTCGTGGAACGCCTCGGGCGCAAACGGGCCCTGATCACCGGCCTGTTCGCGTTCGGCATCGGCGGCAGCTCGGGGGCCTACCTGCCGGACCTGTACAGCCTGCTGGTCGGCCGCGCCGTGCTCGGCATCGGCGTCTCCCTCATCATGACCAGCAGCATGGCCATGATCGCCGACCTCTACGAGGGAGCCGACCGGCAGCGTCTGCTGGGCCGGCAGGCGGCGGCCGGGTCGTTCGGCGGCGTGGTGCTGCTGCTCGGCGGCGGGGCGCTGGCGGGTCTCGACTGGCGCGTGGTGTTCCTGATCTACCTGCTCGGCGGACTGCTGCTGGTGCCCGCGCTGATGTTCCTGCCCGGTGGCCGCACCATCGCGGCGCCCCGTGAGCCGGGCGCGCCACGGCCGGCCGGGAGCCGCAAGGTGCCCGGCGGCATCGTGGCCGCGCTCGCCGCGATGCTGCTCGGCCAGGTCGCGTTCTACTCGGTGCCCGTGCAGGTGCCGTTCCTCGTCGAGGACCACTTCGACGCCCCCTCGGTGGTCGCCGGCGGCGTCATGGCGGTGCAGACCTTCACCACGGGCATGGTCGCGATGCGGTTCGCCTTCTTCCGCAGGCTGGCCGGTGAGTTCACGCTCGCCGCGCTCTCCTTCCTGGCGATCGGCATCGGCTATCTGATCCTCGCGGTGGCGCCCAACGTCGCCGTCCTGGTCGTGGCCCTGCTGGTGATGGGCACCGGCCTCGGTTTCCTCATGCCGAACCTGAACAACTGGGTGCTCGCCGAAGCGCCCGCCGAGGTACGGGCCCGCTACGCGGGACTGCTGACCACCGCCCTCTTCCTCGGCCAGTTCCTCGCGCCCGTCATCACCCAGCCCATCGTCTCCGCGCTCGGCATCCAGCCGACCTTCGCCGTCGTCGCGTGCGGCGCGCTGGTGGTGTCGGTGGCCTACTACCTGGGCGGCCGCGCGCAGCACAAGGAGCCCGCCGCCGGGCGGGACGCCGGTGAGGTGCGGGAGCTGACGGAGCGCTTCCTGGCCGGCCTGCGCACGCCGGAGCCCGGCAGCGAGCCGGCCTGGGCGCGGTCCGTCTTCACCGAGGACGTCATGTTCAGCTACCCCGACGGCACGGACCGGGGCATGGAGGGCTTCGAGGACTTCCACCGCCAGGCCCGGGCCGGCTGGGGCCCGCTGGAGCGCCTGGACGCGGATTACGCCGTGGACGTGGACGGCGACCGGGCGACGGTGACGGTGCGCCAGCAGGCGACGCACGAGCCGGGCGCCACGGCCACGGACACGGACACCCGGGTCGACATCGAGGGCCACTACGAGGCCCGTGCGGTGCGCACCGCCGAAGGATGGCGGTTCGGCTGGTTCCAGGTCCGCTCCGTGACGGCGCGGCCCCCGCACTCCGGCGTATCCGCCACGCACTGAAAGGCCTTCTCATGCCCCCCGCGACGCAACACCCGCCGCTGCACGTCGAGATCGCACTCGACCTGACCTGCGTCCACTCCTGCATCGGCTTCGCCCGCTTCGAGCGCGCCGCCGACCGCCACCGGGCGGCCGGACACGTCCTGGACGTCGCCTTCCTGCCGTTCCAGGTCACGCCCGACGCACCGGCCGGGGGTGTCCCGCTGGACCAGGTGCACCTCGGCTTCTTCGGCGGCAGGGCCGAGATGGAGCGCGCCAGGTCCGCCATGGCGGCGGTCGGTGCGGGCGCCGGCCTGGACCTCCGCTTCGACCGCGCCGTGCATGTGAACACCTTCGAGGCGCACCGCCTGCTGGCCCGCGCCGCCGCCCAGGGGCTGGGCGAGGCCATGGCCGAACGCCTCTTCCGCGCCTATCTCACCGATGGCCTCAACATAGGCGAGCGCGCCACCCTGGACCGGCTCGCCGCCGAGACCGGGGTACGCCCCGGGGAGGATCCGGACGAGGCGGAGCGGCTGCGCGACCGGCTCGCGCGGACCCGGGGCCTGGGCATCCGCTCGGTGCCGGTCTTCCGGATCGGCGCCGCCACTGTCACGGGGGCCCAGGACGAGGACGTCTTCGACCGCGCCCTCACCGCCGCTCTCGCCTGAACCACCCCCGCGTCCCGGATGCCGTCGCGCCCCGTGGTGCGGCGGCATCCGGTCTTTCACAACCCCACGCCCCACGGCGGCCGGCTCCACCTGCCGACGCCACCGACGGAGCGGTCTTCATCAACGGAGGGAAACGACATGAGCACGTCCGCCATGAACGGCGAGACCCTGGTCCGGGTCGAGAAGGGCAACCCGACCGAGGCCGAACTCGCGGCGCTGGCAGCGGTGTTGCTGTCCCGGGCCGCAACAGCCGGGGACGACGCTTCGGCGGGGCCCGACGCGGCGGCCCGTGCCACCGCGCGGTGGCACCGCCTGGAGCGTTCGGCCGCGCACCGGCCGCCGCGCAGCTGGCAGGGCGGGGCGGGGCGCAGGGGCACGGGAGCGTGAGCGGGGAGCGCACCGCGACGCGGGACGCCGCCGACCGGGCGGAGCTGCGGGAACTCTTCGACCGCTACGTGGTGGCCCTGGACTCGGTGGCCGAACGCGACCTGGACGACGACTGGTTCCGTACGGTCTTCACCGAGGACGTCGAGCTGTCCTTCCCGATCGGCTCCCACCACGGAGTCGCGGGCTACGCCGCCTTCCAGCGCACGGCCCGGGCGTGGTGGCGCGCCACACACCACATCAGCGGCCCCCACGCGGTGGACGTCGACGGCGACGGGGCACGGCTGCGCGTGCACCAGCTGGCCACGCACGTGCATCTGGACGCCGACGCCGGGCTGTTCGAGGTCGGCGGCCACTACGAGGCCCACGCGCTGCGCACGGCGGACGGCTGGCGGCTTGCCCGGATCGTCTTCCACGTCGACTGGACGAGGGGGCGGCGTCTTGCCGCCTTCGCCGACGCCCCGTTCTGAGCGGCCGGCCGGCCCGGGCGGACGGACGGCTCCCCGGGCCGCCGCCCGGACCGCTCCCCGCGCCGCCTCCCGGGCCGACCCTCCGCCCCCGTACTCAGACCGGCAGGAAGAGCTGGCGCAGATGGGCGGGGTAGGCGCCCGCGTCGGCCGCCGCCCGCACGAAGGACTCGGTCAGTTCGGTCAGACGGGCCACCCCCTCGCCGCCCAGGTGCTCGAACGGCGCGGCGTCCAGGCGGTCGGTCTCGTCCTCCAAATCCTCGCGCAACTTCCGCCCTTGCTCGGTGAGTTGGTTTTCCGGGTCGAGCAGGCCGCGCGCCCGCAGGCGGCTCTCGGCCTCCTCCCACTCCCGCTCGCTCCAGCCCTGTCCGGCGATCACCGCGTCCTTGGGTACGCCCTCGCCGGTGGCGGCGTGCAGGACCAGCGCGTCGAGTCCGGCGACACCGGCGCCGACGAGGACGCAGAGATGGCCGTCACCCCGGTACTCGCGCAGCAGCGTGGCCGCGTACCAGAGCGCCAGGTGCGCGGGCTGGGGCTCCTTCACGTCGGCCAGGGCCGCGTACATGGGGCGCCCCTGGGGGACGCAGGCCCCGGTCGCCCGCAGGGCGAGCCGTGCCGCCTCGGCCATCTCCGGGGAGGCGAGGGTGTCGTCCCCGAGCAGCCGGCGCAGGGTGCTGTCCGCCGCGGCGAACCGCAGTTCAAGGACCTCGGCCGGGGTGATCCGCTCCCAGACGTGCGGCAGGTGCCGGGCGAGGAGGCCGTGCCCGATGCCGCCGAGCGCGGCGCTCGCGGTGCCGGGGCCCACGGCTCCCAGGGCCGCCGTCTTCGCCGTCAGGTGCGCCGCGGCCGGGTCGGTGATGCCGCGCGCGGCCAGCGCGTCGGCGAAGTCGGCCGTGAAGTAGGCCGTCGAATGCAGGGAGTTGAGCATGCGCTGACAGCGACGGACCGCATGCTCCGGAAGAGAAAGAGTAGTCATGTTCATGACATATACGGTATGCCCTGAACGATCACGGATGGAAGATGTTTCGTGGCTGATGTGACGTACCGACTCCCCGTCGGTCAGGCGCCCCGAGCGCCCGAACTCGCCCTGCACACCCTCGTACGGCGCCGCGTCACCTGGTGCCTGCGCGCGGCCCGGTGCCGCACCGCCCCCCGTGGCGAGGTCATGGATCCTGTCCCGAGCAACGCCTGGAGCGCTGATAGTCATGGCACAACCCTCGAACGCCGCTGAGCCGCAGGTCCGCGAGATCACCCTGGACGCCGCCGGCATCACCCTGTCCGGGCTGCTCGCCGAGCCCGCGGGCGTCCGGCCCAGAGCCGTGCTGGTCGCCATCCACGGAGGCGGTATGCGGGCCGGATACTTCGACAGCCGGGCCCGTCCGGGCCTGTCCCTGCTGACCACGGGAGCCGGACTCGGCTACACCGTGCTCGCCATCGACCGCCCCGGGTACGGCAGTTCGGCCACGGCACTGCCCGAGGGCCTGAGCCTGTGCGAACAGGCCGCCACCCTGCACGCGGCCCTCGCCGCGTTCGCGCGGGGCCACGACACCGGCGCCGGGTTCTTCCTCGTCGCGCACTCCAACGGCGGCAAACTCGCCCTGGCCTCGGCCGCCGACGACAGGACCGGGCTGCTCGGACTCGACATATCGGGCCTGGGCAGCCGGTTCGCGGTGGACCCGCACCAGCTGCCCGGCCCGGCCGGCCACGGCGCGTGGCGCAGGCACTGGGGCGCGCTGCGCCTGTACCCGCCGGACGCCTTCCGGCTCGGGCGCGCGCTCGTCTCGCCGGTCCCGGCCCGGGAGGCGCTGGAGGGGCCCCTGTGGCCCGAGCTCTACCCGGGCTTCGCCGCCCTGGTCCAGGTCCCCGTGCGGTTCACCTTCGCCGAGCAGGAACAGTGGTGGCACTTCGACGAGGAGGCCATCGCCGCCCTGCGCGCACCGCTCGCCGCGCCCCGGGTGTCCGTCGACCACCAGCCCGACGCCGGACACAACATCAGCCTCGGCTGGGCGGCCCGCACCTACCACCTGCGGGCGCTGGCCTTCCTGGAGGAGTGCCTGCTGGCGCACGACGCGGCGCCGCCGAGGCCGGCGCGGCGCGAGGCAGCCGCACCCGGCGGCACCGGATCCGTCGGCGGCTTCGACGAGGACCCCGATCGCCACGGCGCCCTCGCGACCGCCCTCGCGACCCCCCGCGTCGCCTGACCGCACACCGCACGGCACCGCACCGCACCGCAAACCGCACACCGACCCCCGCGCCCACGACCCCGCTCCGACCGACCCCCGCCCCGACCGACCCCCGCCCCGACCGACCCCCGCGCCCGCGACCCCGCTCCGACCGACCCCCGCGCCCACGACCCCCGCCCCGACCGACCCCCGCCCCGACCGACCCCGAAAGGCCCCGGTGTGACTTCAGACCTGCTCGACGACGACGACCTGACGACCTTCGAGTTCTTCGGCACCATGCCCATCGCGGCGGGACCCGTCCCCAAGCGCCCGGCGCTGCTCGCCGGCGAGGACCGGGAGACGCCGGACCACCACATCTTCCGTGGCACCGACTGACCGGCCCGGCCCGGGCGACAGGGACCTGACACGCGCATGACCCCGCTCTGAAGGTGTCCCTCCTAGGCTCGCCACCCGTGCGCGTATCCACGTCACGTACGCAGCGATGAGAGGGATCCGTGAAATCCGACCGGAGCGCCGCATGAGAGGCATGCTCGCCGGCACCTTCCAGTCCCTGACGATCCGCAACTTCCGGCTCTTCGCGGCCGGCCAGCTGGTGTCGGTCGCCGGCACCTGGATGATGGTCGTCGCCCAGGACTGGCTCGTGCTGTCCCTGACCGGCGACTCGGGCACCGCCCTGGGGGTGGTGACGGCGCTACAGTTCGCGCCGCTGCTGCTGCTCACCCTGTACGCGGGCGGGCTGGCCGACCGGCACGACAAGCGCCGGCTGCTGATGGCGGTCAATCTCCTGGCGGGCGTCCTGGCGCTGGCGCTCGCCGCGCTGGTCCTGACCGGGCAGCCGCGCCTGTGGCACATCTACCTCTTCGCGCTCGGGCTCGGCACCGTCAACGCCGTGGAAGTGCCCACGCGCATGTCGTTCGTCAGCGAACTCGTCGGCGCCGAGCTGCTGCCGAACGCGTCCGCGCTGAGCGCCGCGTACTTCAACTCGGCCCGGGTCGTGGGCCCGGCCATCGCCGGCCTGCTGGTCGCCCGGCTGGGGCCGGGCTGGGTGATGCTCCTGAACGCGGCCAGCTATCTGGCCACCGTGGGCGCGCTGCGCCTCATGCGCCCCGGTGAGCTCCTGCGCGGCGGACCCGGCCGCGCGGGAGCCGGCGTCGCGCACGGGATCCGCCACCTGCTCTCCCGGCGTGACCTGCTGCTGCCCATGGTCCTCGTCGCGGTGACGGGACTGTTCGGCTTCAACTTCCAGGTCACGCTGCCCCTGCTCGCCAAGACCGTCTTCCATGCCGACGCGGACGCCTTCGGGCTGCTCACCGCGTGTTTCGGCGCGGGCTCCCTCGTGGCGGCGTTCGCCACGACGCTGCGCCGTGGCCGTCCGGCGTTCGGCCTCGTCGTCGTGGCCGCGGCCGTGTTCGGCGGGCTGGAGTGCCTGGCGGGCCTGGCCCCCGGCTACGCGGCGGCGGCCGTGCTGCTGACACTCACGGGCTTCGGGTCCATCTACTTCGCCCAGGCGGCCAACCACCACATCCAGCTCGGCACCGATCCCGCCTACCGGGGCCGGGTCATGGCGCTCTACACGCTGGTGTTCCAGGGCACGACCCCGTTCGGCGCGCTCCTGGTCGGCAGGCTGAGCGAGGACCTGGGCGCGCGCTCGGGCCTCGTCGTCGGCGGCGCGTGCTGTCTGCTCGCCGCCGCCGTCGTCCTCGTGCCGCACCGGCGTCAGCGCGGCTCGCCGAACCAGCCGCGCAGCGCCCCCGTCAGCTCCTCGCCGTCCGGTGCCCACGCCACATAGCCGTCCGGGCGCACCAGCACCGCCGAGGGTTTCCCGTGCGCGGACGCGGCGGCGCGCACCGTGCGCAGCACGGGCGCCCAGGCGGCCGCCCCGGCCGGTACCTCGTACGCGTCGCCGAGCACCAGCAGCAGCGGGCGGCCGTCGCGCAGCAGGGTGATCACATCGAGCGGGCCGTCCTCGGTCTCCAGGGTCTCGTTGTCGAGGAAGCGTCCTTCCCACGCGGAGGAGTGGTCGGCGCGTGGCGGGTAACACAGGCCCTGGGCGCTGACCATGCCGCCGATCAGGCGACCGCCCTCGTCCTGGGAGAGGAGGCTGTCGAAGAGACCGCGCAGCGGGTCGAGGTCCGAGTCCGGCCGCATCAGGGTGAGTTGGGCCAGCGTGTTGTCGACGACCTGCTGGGCGACGGGCCTGCGCTCACTGTCGTAGGAGTCGAGCAGCCCTGGGCCCGCCGTGCCGCGCAGGAAGAAGGCCAGCTTCCAGGCGAGGTTGAGGGCGTCCAGGAGGCCGGTGCTCAGACCCTGGCCGCCGATGGGGAAGTGGACGTGGGCGGCGTCGCCCGCGAGGAAGACGCGGCCCTGGCGGTAGCTGTGGACGATACGGGTGAAGTCGCTGAAGCGGCTGAGGCTTTGGGCGTCGGTGAGCGGCACCTCGTGGCCGCTGATCCGCGACAGCTGTTCCTGCAATTCCGTTTGGGTCAGCGGGGTGTGGCGGTCGGGGTGGGGGGCGCTGAGGTCCAGGACGCGCACCAGGTGCCGTCCGTCCGGCAGGGCGCGCGCCACGGTCCAGCCGCGCGCGGTGCGCCGCCAGCCCTCCGCCAGCGCGCCCGGCTCGCCGACCCGCACGACGCCCATCGAGGCCGAGACCGTCGGCTCGCGCACATCGGCCGGGAAGGCGGACTGTTCGCGGACCGTGCTGCGGGCACCGTCGGCGCCGACGACGAAGTCGGCGCGGAACTCGACGGTCCCCTGCGGGCCCTCGGCCACCACCACGGCGTGGTCCGGGCTCTGTCGCACCTTGACGACGCGATGGCCGCGCAGGACGCGGGCCCCCTTCTCCAGCGCGCTTTTCTCGAAGTCCCGCTCCAGGTCGGCCTGGGCGCGCTTGAGGAGCGCGGGGGGCTCACAGGCGGGCGTGGTGATGGACAGGCCGGTCAGGCCGCCGAAGTGGAACGGCGTCGTCACCGTGCCCGAGCGGGTGCCGGACACCGGCAGGTCCAGATAGCCCCGCCGGACGAGCCCCTGCACGGTGCGCGCGTGCAGGGTGTTGGCCTTGGGGTGTTCGTCGATCGTGGTCTTCGACTCCAGTACGACGGTGCCGATGCCGTAACCCGCGAGTTCCGCGGCGACCACCATGCCGACCGGCCCCCCGCCGACCACGACGACGCGCGTCGCGACAACCTTGTGCATCGAGCCCTCCCCCTTGCGCCCGCACGCCCGTGCGATCCGGGCCAGCGCGAACCTAACACAGGCGCGGACGGCGAGGATCGGGGGAAATGGCTGATCACCGACCGTCGCGTCCGGGCCGGGCCGCCCTCGTACGGCACCGCCCCGCCCACCCCGGTCCCGGGCCGCCTGGGCCATCCGGGTGACCCCGGAGGACAGGCCGCCGTGAGCCGCCCGCGCCCGGCATCCCCACCGGCGCGGACCCACCCGGGACGCGTCCCCTCCGGGAGCCAAACTGCCCGTTATGCGGAAGTATGTACCTTTCAAACCGGGTGCGGCAGCGCCCTGTGTGTACGCATGCGCAGCCGTGGGGCGCCGACGGACGGAGTCGAGGGATGATGCACGGACCTCGCGGGGGCCGCATACCCCGGGTCGGCCGGACCGCCCGCATCGTGCTCTGTTCGCTCCTCGGGGTGCTGCTGCTCATCGGCGGCGCGGCCGCCTACACCTGGCACCGGCTGAACCGGAACATCTCCGGCGTCGAGCTCGGCTCCCTGCTCACCCCGGCCGCCTCCGCCACGTCCGACCTCAACATCCTGATCGTCGGATCCGACTCGCGGGCCGGCAAGAACGCCACGCGCGCGGGTGGCGGCGACGCCACCGGGCGCTCCGACACCACGCTGCTGCTCCATGTGTACGGCGGCCGCAAGAAGGCGGCGCTCGTCAGCATCCCGCGCGACACCATCGTCGACCGCCCCGCCTGCACCACCGCGTCCGGCACCGAGCTGGCGGCGCGCGAAGGCGTCATGTTCAACTCCGTGTACGAGACGGGCGGCGCCCCCTGCGCGGTCGCGGCGGTGGAAGCGCTGAGCGGCGGGCTGCGCGTGAACCACTACGTGGAGGTCGGCTTCAACGGCTTCGCGGAGCTGATGGACGCGCTCGGCGGGACCGACATCACCCTCGCCAAGCCCATCGACGACCAGCAGAGCGGACTCCATCTCCCGGTGGGCAAGCATCACTTGAACGGGCAGCAGGCCCTCGACCTGGTCCGCACCCGGCACGGCGTGGGCAACGGAAGCGACCTCGGTCGCATCCAGCTCCAGCACCAGTTCCTCACCGTGTTGATCGGGCGGCTCACGGGCGGGCGGCTCCTGTCCGACCCGGCCAGGCTCTTCGAGGTGGCCGACGCCGCGACGAAGTCCCTGACCACCGACTCCTCCCTCGCCCACGTCGGCGACCTCGCGTCCCTCGCCTACTCGATGCGGGGGCTGACCGCGCGGGACATCCAGATGGTCACGCTGCCGGCCCAGCTGGAGCAGGGCGACGAGGACCGCCTGGTGCCGGACGCGGCCAAGGCCCCCAAGGTCTGGGACGCGCTGCGGGGCGACCGCCCGGTCCCGGACGACGCCCTGTCCGGCACGGCGTCGGGACCGAACGGAATCGGCCAGGTCGTGTTGCCGGGCTGAGCGGGTATGTCCCCGTCCCGGGCCGTTGTGTTCTACACCGACCTTGACCGGAGCCGGGGAGGGGCATAGCGTCGTGCCGCACATACTGAGCGGACGCTTAGGAGGGCATCCCGTGGTGACGACAGGGGAGCAGGACGGTGGGGCGCGTATCGAACCCGGCCCGGCCGAGGCGCTGCTCACCGCGCCCGGCGCGCCGTTCGCCGTCGTCCGGGGCGAGAGCGGCGCTCTGGAGTACGCCACCGGGCCGCGCACGCTGCGGGAGTTCGCCGAGACGGTCTGGGCCTTCGGCGAGAGCCCCTTCCTGATCGCCGAGAGCCGCACCTATTCCTACGCCGAGTTCTTCGCCGCCTCCTGCGCCCTGGCCCGCCGCCTGGCCGGCACCTACGGGCTGCGCCCCGGTGACCGCGCGGTCATCGCCCTGCGCAACCACCCCGAGTGGCAGATCGCCTTCTGGGCCGCCCAGTTGGCGGGCCTGGTGGCCGTGCCGCTGAACGCGTGGTGGACGGCACAGGAGTGCGCGTACGCCCTCGACGACTGCGACCCGGGGGTGCTGCTCGTCGACGGCGAGCGCCTGGACCGGGTGGCCGGATGGGCCGGTGCGCGCGGGGTGCGCGGCCTGGTCTTCCACCACGCGGGCGTGCTGCCCGACGGCTTCGAGCGGTACGCCGACCTCGCCGAGCTGACCTCGCCCGACCCGGCCGCCGGGCCGCCGGACGTCCATGTCTCCCCGGACGCGGACGCCACCATCATCTACACCTCCGGCACCACCGGCCGCCCCAAGGGCGCCGTCGCCACCCAGCTCGCGCAGGCCGGCGCGGTCATGAACCCCCGCTTCCAGGCGGCCATGTCCCTGCTCGGGCGCGGTCTCGTCCCGGGGCAGGGGCCCGCCCCGGTCACGCTCATGACCTTCCCCTTCTTCCACGTGGCCGCGTTCACCTCGGTGTACGCGACGATGTCGGCGGGCGGTGCGCTGGTCCTGATGCGCAAGTGGGACGCGCGCCGGGCCCTCGCCCTGATCCGCGAACACCGGGTCACGGCCTACGCCGGTGTCCCGGCGACTGCCCTCCAACTCCTGGACGCTGCCGATGAGTTGGGCGACGGGCTCGACACGCTGACCGCGCTCAACACCGGCGGCGCGCCGGCCCCGCCCGGCCTGGTGAGCGGGCTGAGCGCGCGGTACGGCTCGCGGGTCGAGCCGCGCAACGGGTACGGGCTGACCGAGACGAGCGGCGGGGTGCTGGCCAACTTCGGCGCGGAGTACCGCCAATGGCCCGGAAGCGCCGGGCGGCCCACACCGGCGACGGAGGTGCGGATCGCCGGGGTGGACGGCGCGCCGCTCGCCGAGGGGGAGACCGGCGAACTCTGGCTGCGCGGGCAGTCGTTGGTGCGCGGGTACTGGAACGATCCGGAAGCCACCCGGCAGGCGTTCTCGGCGGGGTGGTTCAGGACGGGTGATCTCGCGGTGGTGCGCGAGGGGCGGGTCGGGATCGTCGACCGGATCAAGGACATGGTGATCCGGGGCGGCGAGAACGTGTACTGCGTGGAGGTCGAGGGGGTCCTGCACGACCATCCGGCGGTGCTGGACGCGGCGGTGCTCGGAGTGCCGCATCCGGTCCTGGGGGAGGAGGTGGCGGCGGTGGTGCAGGTGCGGCCGGGCGCGTCGGTGTCACCGGACGAGCTGCGGGCCCATGTGGCCGGGGTGCTGGCGGGGTTCAAGGTGCCGGCTCGGGTGATGGTGGGCGAGGACGCGCTGCCGCGCAACGCGACGGGGAAGGTGCTGAAGCGGGAGCTGCGGGAACGGTGGGAAAGCGCTTGAACCAGCGCTGAAAAGCGGTGAGTTCGGCACCAGTCGCCGGAGCCGGATCCGGAGCCGGAGCGGTCAGGAGCGGGTCACCTTCACGTGGTAGTTGCCCATGCCGTCCACGCCCGTCACCGCGATCCGGATTCCGTTGGTCCGGTCCGTGAAGGATTCGCCCGTGGTGTACGGCGCGTCGGAGAGTTCCGCGTTGACGTTGGGGCGCCGGGTGCAGCCCCCCGCCGTGGGTTCGGCGTCCGAGACGCTGATGGGGCCGCGGCCGGTGTCGACGCCCGCGTCCACGCGGTAGATCAGCACCCCGGGCTTGCAGACCACCTCGTCGTTGCCGGCCTGGGTGCGGACCTCCACCGCGTACCCGCTCTCCTTGGTGACCGGCACGAAGACCAGCTTGGGGCCGCCCTCGGTGGCCAGCGGGGTCAGCGCGTACTGGCTGTCGCCGGTCCCGGTCGCGCAGGACACCTGGCTGTTGTCGAGCCAGCCCAGCTTCCACTTGTGCCAGCCCAGCATGTCGTTGTTGGCCCCCCAGTCCTCGGACATGATGTCCCAGTGTCCGACGGCGCCGCCGCCCTGCGCGGTGTAGAGGTCGGGCAGCCCGAAGACATGGCCGTTCTCGTGCGGCAGCACCCGGTAGCCGGTCTGCCCGTACGATCCCGACCCGTCGTCCTGGCGGCTGTAGACGAACGAGGTGTTGGACAGCGGGACCCCGTCGGCGTACGGCGCGTCCTCGTTGCCGGAGAACGTCACCGACAGGACCGTGTCCAGCGCGGAGGGGCCCGCGTTCGGGGTGACCAGCACGTTCACCAGGTCGTACTTGGAGAAGTTCACCCGGGGGCCCGCCGCCGCGACCATGTCCTGGACCAGCCGGTGGTAGCCCGGCTCATAGGGGGAGCCCCGGTCGATCCCGTACGCCGAGAAGGCCTTCGGCATCCGCAGCCACTGCGGGATGGGCGCCTCGGGCCGGTAGTCGAGGCGGCCGTAGGAGGCGTTGCGGAACCAGTTGCTGGTCTGCGGGAAGAACTCCTGGTACCGGCTGAGCGCGGTCCCGCTGCCCGGCGCGTCCGGGAAGTCGATCATCAAAGTGAGGGCCCGGACGATCCCGGTGGAGTGCGCGTACCCGGGGGGCGTCGGCATCCCCTCCGACATCTGGACGCCGAGCGTGGCCGGGATGCGGCAGGGGTCGAGCGGGGACTCGCCGGGTGCGGCCACCGGCCCGGCGGAGGCGCGGGTGGCGACGGTGAGCGTGGTGGATCCGGTGGTCAGCGCGGCGAGCGCGACCGACGTGAGGGCGGCGCCGAAGAACGTGCTCCGGCGCCGGGTGCGTATCCGGCGTCCCGGCGCCCGGTCCGGGCGGGACTGGCTGACGTCCTGCATGCGCACGCCCTCGCCTTCGGGTACGCGGCAGCTGGCCGGTTCCTCGCTGCGCTCGTCTGATCACCCTGTGTCGGAGGGGTCGGGGGCGCGCGCTGGGTGGCCCGAATGTGGGTTTTTCCGGACATGGGCGGAAGTGGCGCAGGTCACATTCAAGGCGGGAAATAAACGGGGACGCTCTCCCCGTTTGAACCGGTGTCCCCGCGAAACGGGGAGTGCTTCTCCGCTTGGGTCGGATCCCGGCGGAACCCGTCCACCGCGCTCGCCCTGAACAGGCGATCGCCCCCCGTACCCCGGTCAAGAAGAAGGAGCAGAGCCGTGTCGACTGCCGCCGCACCCGTCAGCGCTCAGCCGCGCCGCGCCCCGCGTCCGCGGGCCGACGCCCTGCGCAACCGGGAGCGGATCATCGCCGCCGCGCGGGAGATGTTCGTCGAGTTCGGCGCCGAGGTGCCGCTGGACGAGGTCGCCCGCAGGGCCGGCGTCGGCAACGCCACGATCTACCGCCACTTCGCCGACCGCACCGAGCTCATCACCAGCGTGGTCCTGTCCGTCATGGACCGCGTCGCCGACCGGGCCGAGGCGGCCGCCGCCGAGGAGGCCGACCCCTTCGACGCGCTGCGCCGCTTCGTGCACGCGGCGGCGGACGAGCGGATCGGCGCGCTCTGTCCGATGCTCTCCGACACCTTCGACCAGGACCACGCCGAGCTGAACGCGGCAAGCGACCGCCTCGAACGCGACGTGGAGGGGCTGATGGACCGCGCCCGCGCGGCCGGCCGCCTCCGCACCGACGTCGCCGTGGGCGATCTCATGGTCGCCCTCTCCCAGTTGACCCGGCCGCTGCCGGGCACGCCCTGCCTGAACATCGACCAGTTCGTCCACCGTCATCTGCAACTGTTCCTCGACGGGCTTCAGGCCCCGGCGCGGTCCGAGCTGCCGGGCAGTGCGGCGACCCTCGAAGACCTCCGGAGGGGTTGACCGCCTTCTTGGTTCAACTCCCCGTTCACATCCTGTAGTTGAAGCGCAGTTACAAACACTTTTCTCGGTAATCCGCGTCCCAAGGTGGCTACCCCCATGTCTCAAACAGTCGGTCTGGACAAGCCGGACCAGCTCTCCCTCGTCCCCGACCCCAGTCGCTGGAAGGCGCTCGCCTTCATAGCCCTGGCCCAGCTGATGGTCGTGCTCGACGCGACGATCGTGAACATCGCGCTGCCCTCCGCCCAGCACGCGCTGCACATCAGTGACGCCAACAAGCAGTGGGTCATCACCGCTTACGCCCTCGCGTTCGGCGGCCTGCTCCTGTTCGGCGGGCGCATCGCCGACCTGTGGGGCCGCAAGCGCACCTTCGTCGTCGGTCTGCTCGGCTTCGCCGCGGCCTCCGCGCTCGGCGGCGCCGCCACCGGCGAGGCCATGCTGCTGGGTTCGCGCGCGCTCCAGGGTGCCTTCGGCGCGCTGCTGGCGCCGGCCGCCCTCTCGCTGCTCGCCGTGATGTTCACCGACGCCAAGGAGCGCGCCAAGGCGTTCGGCATCTACGGCGCGATCGCCGGTGGCGGTGGCGCGGTGGGCCTGATCCTCGGCGGCTTCCTCACCGAGTACCTGAACTGGCGCTGGACCTTCTTCGTGAACATCCCGTTCGCGATCGTCGCCGCACTCGGCGCCTACCTCGTCATCCGTGAGCCGGCCGGCACCCGCAACCGCTCGCCGCTCGACGTCCCCGGTGTGCTCCTGTCCACCACCGGCCTTGTCGCGCTCGTCTACGGCTTCACCCGCGCCGAGTCGGCCGGCTGGTCGGACGCCGTGACGATCACGATGTTCGTCGCGTCCGCGGTGCTGCTCGCCGCCTTCGTCACTCTTGAGGCCCGGGTGCGCCACCCGCTGCTGCCCCCGCGTGTCATCACCAACCGCAACCGCGGCGGCGTCTACCTCTCGCTCGGCCTCGCCATCATCGCGATGTTCGGCCTCTTCCTCTTCCTGACCTACTACCTCCAGGTCGTGAAGGGCTACTCGCCGGTCAAGACGGGCTTCGCGTTCCTGCCCATGATCGCGGGCATGATCACCGGCTCCACGCAGATCGGCGCCCGCCTGATGACCCGGGTCGCACCGCGCCTGCTGATGGGTCCCGGCTTCCTGACCGCCGCGGCCGGCATGCTGATCCTGACCCAGCTGTCCGTCTCGACCTCGTACGCCGCGGTGATCCTGCCGGCGCAGATCCTGCTCGGCCTCGGCATGGGCACCGCGTTCATGCCCGCCATGTCGCTGGCCACCATCGGTGTCGAGCCGCGCGACGCGGGGGTCGCCTCCGCGATGGTCAACACTTCGCAGCAGGTCGGCGGCGCGATCGGCACGGCGCTGCTCAACACCATCGCCGCCTCCGCGACGACCGCGTACGTCACCGGGCACATGGCCCTCGGCGCCACCAACCCCGAGCTCCTGAGGCTCCAGGCCATGGTGCACGGCTTCACCGCCGCCATCTGGTGGGCGGTCGGCATCCTGGTGACCGCCTCCGTCATCGCCGTCACCTTCATCAACACCGGTCGCCCGGGCGGTACTTCGGTCGCCGGGACGGGCGCCGGTGAGGATGTCGAGGACGAGGTGCGCATCCCGGTGGTCGCCCACTGACCGCCCGCGCCCGGTAGCACCCCGGACGCACCGACCTGCCCTGGCCCCGCTCGACTCAGCGGAGCCAGGGCAGGTCCGCTTTGGTGTCGGTGGGCTGGAGCCCCTGCGCCATCACCCGCATGATCTCGCCGAGCTGGTCCACCTGCTCGGGGGTGAGCCGGTCGAACAGGGCCTGGCGTACAGCGGCGACATGGCCGGGCGCCGAGCGCTCAAGGACCTCGTACCCGGCGTCGGTCAGGGTGGCGAGCTGGCCCCGCTTGTCGGAGGGGCAGTCCTCGCGCCGCACCCAGCCGTTCTTCTCCAGGCGCGTGATCGCGTGGGAGAGCCGGGAGCGGGTGATCTTCGCGTTCTTGGCGAGCTCGGTCATCCGCAGCCGCCGCCGGGGCGCCTGCGAGAGCTGGACAAGCAGCCCGTAGTAGACGTGCGGCATCCCGGCGTCGCGCTGGAGCTGTCGGTCGAGGTGGTCTTCGAAGAGCCGGGTGGCGTGGAGGTAGGCGCGCCAGGTGCGCTGCTCCTCGTCGGTGAGCCAGTTGGGTGCCGAGGTCATACATCTACTGTACGGACGCTCCTTGAATGTTTAACTAGCTCTCGTCCCGCGCGGAGTCCGGCAAATCGGTCATCGCGAGCAACCACACCGGGGCTCGGGCCGTCTAGAGGAACGGGAGCGCGGTCGCGGGCGGTGCTCTTCGGGGGTGAAGGGGATCACATCACCTGTGATGGCGGTCTCAGGGATGAAGGCGCCATAAAGACCGGCAAACGCCCCCGGTCCGCCCTCGCCACCCGCTCTGACCTGCGCCTCTGTACGGATTCGCGGTCCCTGTCACCCGCTCGCGGCGCGACAGGGTACTGCATGATCACGAATATGGAGGGCCCGGTCGGGAATTCTGTCCGGATTCCAGCCGTTGTTTCCATCGGATGCAGGGCACCCGGGAGGGTGTCGCGACCACTCAGTAAGGGAGCACGCATGGCAACCCGCGCCGTCGCCCGCCGACAGTCCGCCTCTGGCGGTTCGGATTCGGGAAGCAGGGTCCGCGCAGTCAGCAGCGGTGAGATCGCCGACCGCGACCTGGTCGGTATGTACCTCGACGAAATCGCGCGTACGCCGCTGCTCGACGCCGCCAAGGAGGTCGAGCTCTCGCAGACCATCGAGGCCGGTGTGTACGCACGCCAGATCCTCGACGGCGCGGCGACATCGGACGCCTACGCGCCGGGGTCGAGCAAGGCGGCCGGAGCCACCCGCGAGGAGCTGGAGGCGCTGTACGCCGAGGGGGAGCGCGCCAAGGACCTGTTCATCCGATCCAACCTGCGCCTGGTCGTAGCCGTGGCCCGGCGCTACCCGAGGGCGGGTCTGCCGCTGCTCGACCTCATCCAGGAGGGCAACGCCGGCCTGGTGCGCGCGGTCGAGAAGTTCGACTACGCCAAGGGATTCAAGTTCTCCACGTACGCGACGTGGTGGATCCGACAGGCCATCACCCGCTCCATCGCCGACCAGTCCCGCACCATCCGCCTCCCCGTCCACCTCGTGGAGGAGCTGGGCCGCATCCGCCGGATCCAGCGCGAGTTCAACCGGGAGAACGGCCGCGATCCCGAGCACACGGAGATCGCCGCCGAGCTGGGCTCCACGCCCGAGCGCGTCGGTGACGTGCTCGACTGGGCGCGGGACCCGGTCTCCTTGAACATGCCGGTCGACGACCAGGGCGAGACCCAGTTCGGCGATCTGCTGGAGGACACCTCGGCCGTCTCGCCCGAGCAGTCGGTGCTCACCCTGCTGCGCAGCGAAGAGCTCGACGACCTGATCGGCAAGCTCGACCAGCGAACCGCCTCGATCATCAAGATGCGTTACGGCATTGATGACGGTCGAGAGCGTACGCTGACAGAAGTAGGCAAGGAACACGGACTGACCCGTGAGCGCATCCGGCAGATCGAGAAGCACGCGCTGCTCGAGCTGAAGAAGATGGCGCGCGACACGGGCTTCGACGCGGCGGCCTAGGCCCCGCCCCCCAAGACGAGCTCCGGCACCCTCCCCCCCCTGGTGCTGGGGCTCCCGGCCCCGGCACCTTCCCCCCCTGGTGTCGGGGCCCCTCTCTTTTGTCTCCTCTGTTCTCCCTCTCGTTCACTCCTCCGGCGCAGCCGGGGCCGCCCGGATCAGACGCTCGCCCAGATCGCGCAGATACGCCGTCATCACCGGTGGCTGGTGGACGGTGAATTCGCAGTCCACCAGGGCGAGCCGCAGCGCCACCCACTCCAGGGAGTCGGTGCACGAGGCGCGCAGGCGGCAGCGCCCCTCCTCCAGCGGCTCGGGCACGCCGAGGACGCCGGGCAGGCGGGCGGTCACGAAGTCGGCCGGGGCCTCGAAGGTGATGTCGAGATCCAGGACGGGCAGGACGGGCCTGAGCCGCTTCATCGAGGCGCGCACGAACTCCGCCGCGTTCGCCTCCGGCAGCTCACGCGGGGCGAAGCGCGCCCCGGTCGCCAGCGGCTCGGTGATCCGGTCGACCCGGAACGTACGCCAGTCACCGCGTTCGATGTCGTACGCCACCAGGTACCACCGGCGCCCCGTGGAGACCAGGCGATAGGGCTCGGCCAGGCGCTTGGTGGCGGTGCGGTCGCCCGAGACATAGCCGAAGCGCACCCGCTCCTCACCGGTGACGGCCGAGGCCAGCGTGGTCAGGGTGCGCGGGTCGACGGTGGCGCCGTCCCCGCGCCAGGCCCCGGACAGCGGCATCGTGGCGGCCTGGAGGTTCGCGACGCGGCGGCGCAGACGTGAGGGGAGCACCTGCTCCAGCTTGGCCAGCGCCCGCACCGAGGCCTCCTCCACCCCGTCCACCGCGTGGCCCGCGCCCGCACGCAGGCCCACCGCGATCGCCACGGCCTCCTCGTCGTCGAGGACAAGCGGCGGCATCGCCTTGCCCGCGACGAGCCGGTACCCGCCGTCGGCGCCGCGCGCCGCCTGCACGGGATAGCCGAGCTCGCGCAGCCGGTCGATGTCGCGCCGCACCGTGCGCCGGGACACCCCGAGCCGGTCCGCGAGCTCGCCGCCGGGCCATTCGCGCGGGGTCTGGAGCAGGGAGAGCAGTTGCAGCAGCCGTGCCGGGGTGTCGGTCATGCCGTCCAGGATGCCGCGCCAAAGAGGACACGGTGTGACCTAAAGGCGGTCTACTTTCCTCCCATGTCTTCCACCACGACCAGTAGCACCCCTGGGACCGCGGCGAGCGCCGCCGCCGACCGCCGCCGGTGGTTCGCCCTGGCCATCGTGATGACCGCGGCCTTCATGGACCTGGTCGACGTCACGATCGTCAACATCGCCATACCCTCCATCCAGCAGGACACCGGGGCGAGCTTCTCCTCGATCCAGTGGATAACCGCCGGCTACGCGCTCGCGTTCGCCGCGGGCCTGATCACCGGCGGCCGCCTCGGCGACATCCACGGCCGCAAGAAGCTGTTCCTCATCGGCATCGGCGGCTTCACGCTCGCCTCCGCGCTGTGCGGCTTCGCCGCCAACCCCGAGATGCTGGTCGCCTCCCGCATCCTCCAGGGCGCGATGGCCGCGATGATGGTCCCGCAGGTCCTCTCGATCGTCCACGCCACCTTCCCCGCGCACGAGCGCGGCAAGGTCTTCGGCCTGTTCGGCGCGATCGTCGGCCTCGGCGCGGTCTCGGGACCGCTGCTGGGCGCGCTGCTCACGGAGTGGAACCTGTTCGGTCTCGAATGGCGTCCGATCTTCCTGATCAACCTGCCCGTCGGCATCGTGGGCCTGATCCTCGGCACCAAGTTCATCGGCGAGTCCAAGGCGCCCAAGGCCCTCAGGCTCGACCTGCTCGGTGTCGTCCTGGTCACGCTCGGCCTGCTCATGCTGCTCTACCCGCTCACCCGCGGCCGCGAGCTCGGCTGGCCGCTGTGGGGTTACGTCTCGATGGCCGGCAGCGTCGTGGTCTTCGCCGCTCTGATCACCTACGAGCGCAGGAAGGCGGCCAGGGACGGCTCGCCGCTCATCGAGCTGTCGCTGTTCAAGGTGAAGAGCTTCGCCGCGGGCATCGCCGTGCAGGCCACCTTCGGTGTGGGCCTGGGCATCTTCTTCCTGGTGTGGACGCTCTACATGCAGATGGGCCTCGGCTGGAGCGCGCTGCGCGCCGGTCTGACCGGGGTGCCGTTCTCCATCGCGGTCTCCGTGGCGGCCGGTCTGTCCGTGCAGAAGCTCGTGCCCCGCTTCGGCCGCAAGGTCCTCCAGGGGGGCGCCCTGACGATGGCCGCCGGACTGCTGATCTACATCTGGGAGGCGGGCCACTACGGCATGGACATCGCCCCCTGGCAGATGGCGCTCCCGCTGGTCGTGATGGGGCTCGGCATGGGTCTCATCGTGGCCCCGCTCACCGACGCGGTGCTCTCGGAGGTCCCCAAGGAGCACTCCGGTTCCGCGTCCGGGCTCATCAACACCGTGCAGCAGATGGGCAACGCGCTCGGCCTCGGCCTGGTCTCGGTCGTCTTCTTCGGCTCGATCGGCGACGACCTCGCGCCGCCGCGCCTGAACCAGGCGTTCGTGGCAGGCTTCCAGCACTCGCTCTGGTACGTCGCAGGCGTCCTCGCGGTGATCTTCCTGGTGATGTTCGCGCTGCCGGCTCGCCCCCGGCTGCACGTCGAGGGCGCGGTGGACGAGGCCTCGGCGCCCGAGCCGGCCAAGGAGGCGCAGCCGGTCGGCTGATCCCCGGCTTCCGCACGGCCCGCGACGGCCCCCAGGTCATCGGACCCGGGGGCCGTCGCGCCGTGGGCAAGATCACCGGAGCCCGGGCCCGTTTGTGCCCGCCGGGTGCCCGGAACGACGTACGAGAAGCGCTCACGGTCGTAACCTGACAGGGCAACCACAAGTTCGGGCAGGGAACGGACGTAACCAAACGTGTACGCACCGGAGCGGCAGCAGGAGATCCTACGGATCGCGCGGGAGAGCGGGCGCGTGGACGTGCTCACGCTCGCCGAGACCTTCCAGGTCACCGCCGAGACCGTACGGCGCGATCTGAAGGCACTCGACCGGGCCGGCCTGGTGCGCCGGGTGCACGGTGGCGCCATCCCGGCCGGACGGCTCGACTTCGAACCCGACCTCGCCGAGCGCGAGTCCACCGCCGCCGACGAGAAGCACCGCATCGCCCGGGCCGCCCTCGCCGAGCTCCCCACCGAGGGCAGCGTCATCCTCGACGCGGGATCGACCATCGCCCGGTTCGCCGCCGAGCTGCCCCTGGAGAGCGGGCTCACCCTCGTCACCCACGCCCTGCCCGTCGCCGCCCGGCTCGCCGACCACCCCGCCATCGACCTCCACCTCGTCGGCGGCCGGATCCGCCACCGCACCCGGGCCGCCGTGGACGCCTGGGCGCTGCGCGCCTACGGCGAGATCCGCGCCGACGTCATCTTCCTCGGCGCCAACGGCTTCTGTGCCGCCCACGGCCTGACCACCCCCGACCTCGCCGAGTCCGCCGTCAAGCGTGCCGCGATCGGCGCCGCCCGCCGGGTCGTCCTGCTCGCCGACTCCACCAAGCACGGCCAGGAGCACTTCGCCCGCTTCGCCGACATGGCCGACGTGGACGTCCTGATCACCGACCGCGGGCTCGCCCCCGAGGACGCCGCCGCCATCGAGGCCGCCGGCACGGACGTGATCACGGTATGAACATCCTGACCGTCACGCCCAACCCCAGCCTCGACCGCACCTACGAGATCCCGGGCCTGCGCCGGGGCGAGGTGCTGCGGGCCGGCCGGGAGCGGGTGGACCCCGGCGGCAAGGGCGTCAACGTCTCGCGCGCCGTCGCGGCCGCCGGGCACCGCACGGCGGCCGTCCTGCCGCTGGGCGGCGCCCCCGGCGACCTGCTCGCCGAACTGCTCGCCGCCGAAGGCATCGAGGTCGCCGCCGTCCCCGTCGCCGGCCGCACCCGGTCCAACATCGCGCTCGTCGAAGCGGACGGCACCCTGACCAAGATCAACGCGCCGGGCCCCGAACTGAGCGCCGCCGAGAGCGAGTCGCTGCTCGCCGCCGTACGGGAGCACTCCGCGCGGGCCGACTGGATCGCCTGCGGCGGCAGCCTGCCGCTCGGCCTCTCCCCCCAGTGGTACGCAGGCCTCGTCGCCCGGGCCCACGCGGCGGGCGCCCGGGTCGCCCTTGACACCTCGGGCGCCTCACTCGTCGCCGCCCTGCGCGAGCGCCCCGACGTGGTCAAGCCCAACGCGGAGGAGCTGGCCCAGGCCGTCGGCCGCCCCCTGGCCACGATCGGCGACGCGGTCAAAGCGGCGGAAGAAGTACGGGAGTCGGGGGCCGGAGCGGTGCTCGCGAGCCTGGGCGTGGACGGCCAGCTGCTGGTCACCGCGTCCGGCATCTACTTCGCGCGCGCCTCCGTGGACGCCGTACGCAGCAACGTCGGAGCCGGTGACGCCTCGCTCGCCGGGTTCCTCATGGCGGGCGGCGAAGGCCCCGAGGCCCTGGCCGCCGCCGTCGCCCACGGCGCGGCCGCGGTCCGCCTCCCCGGCAGCGTGATGCCGGCCCCTGCCGACCTCGCCCCGGCGTCGGTCACGGTCACGCAAGCGGTACCGCTGGACCGCCCGCTGAGGTCACCGGCGTCCTGAGCCGGCCCCGAACTGCCGTCGCCCGAGCGCGAGTTGGTGGGGGAGAGTTGACGGGTGGGAGCTGCCGCGGTGGGGCCGGAGCGTGCGGCAGACCCTCACGGGGTCCGGACCGGTTACCGGGTCAGCCGGTTGCCGGGGCCGTCGGGCCCGGGGTAGTCCGGATCGTCCTCACCGCTGGGCAGCGGGCGGTGGCCCTCGGACCAGTCATTGGTCCAGCCGCACACCCCGCAGGCGTAACGCCCGTCGAGACCCGCGACGCGGGTACCGCATTTACGGCAGTCCGCCTCGGTGATCTCCGGGGTGAACACGGGCTCGGGTTCGGGCAGTGGATCGAGCTCCGGCGGCCAGGGACTCATGCGGGGAGCGTACCGGTAGGGCCGAAGGGGCGGGGCGTCTTCGGATGTCATGACGTGACATGTACCACTTGGGGACCAAAGTCCCCGCAGCCCCTGCCGCAAGTCCCGGCCGGTGTTGTCTACTGGGGCCCGTGGCTCAGAACCTTACGATCATTCAGCAGATAGGCCTTTCCGTCCTCGCTGCGGCGAGTGTCGCCTGGGTCGTCGGACTGGTCCGCGTCCTGCGCCGTGAGCGCGTCGACCGGGCGCGGTGGCGCGCGGTGCGGCCGCTGCGGGCGGTCGGGCCGCAGGCGGGGCCGCCCGCCCGGGAGGCGGTGGCCCTCACCGAGGCCGAGCGCGACGCCTTCGCCGGCCTGGTCCGCCAGCTGGATCCCCGCCGGTCCTGACCGCGCGCGTACGCGGCCGGGCCCTGGGCGGGCCCGGGCCTCAACTCACGTGCGCGCGGCGCTCCATGGCGGTGCGCGCCGCCTGCTCGCTCCCGTACACCTCGCACATGTGGCGGCCGTCCGGCGTCGCCGTGTGCTCGACCTCCCACAGGCTCAGTTCGCTGCCGTCGAGCAGCAGGAACGCGTGCTCGTACAGCGTGAAGGCGGCCTCGTGGCCGCCCGCGCGGCTGTGGCTGCCGAACGCCTGGGTGATCCAGTGCGCGCGCGCCGCCCGCAGTCGCAGCGCGGTGTGGTGGCCGGGCCGGTCGCGGTTCTCGGCGCGGCGCAGCAGCCGGCGTGCGTGGTCGGCGGAGTCGTCGGGGGCGTACGGCTGCGGGCGTTCCGCGCCCGGCGCGGTGCGGGGGTGCTCCGCGAGGGCGTCCGGGCCGAGCCCCGACTCCCAGGAGGCGTCGAAGCCCTGGAGCTCGGCGAAACCCCTGAGGTCTCTGAGGTCCTGGAGACCTTGGAGGCCTTGGAGGCCTTGGAGGTCCTGGAGCCGGGCGAGCGGCGAGTCGAGGAGCGGGTCGAGAAGCGGGGGCGGGTCGAGAAGCGGGAGCGGGTCCGCCAACTCACCTTTTTGGCGAGCGAGTTCGTCGGCATCCGTGGCCCCCGCGTCCGCCGGGAGCGCCTTGCGGCGCAGGCGGGCCGCGGCGATGCGGGCCTCGTCCTCGGCCGCGTACACCTCGTGGGCGTACTCGCGGCCGTCGTGATGGGTCACTTCCCACAGGGTGACGGTGGTGCCGTCCAGGAGCAGATAGCAGTGCCGGTAGGTCTCGCGGCTCAGGCGGTGGCCGGCCGTGCCCGCCGCCGACGTGTGCAGCGAGGAGTGGAGCGAAGTGGTGTGCGCCATCGCGGAGTCGAGGCGTTCGACGAGCTCGTCCGGCAGGTCGAAGGAGTTCAGGGCCCGCCCCAGGAGCGCGGCCAGCTGGGCCTGCGCCGTTTCGTCGCCGGGGCCGCGCTCGCCGTCGAGCGGGTGGGGCACATGGAGCACCAAGGTTTCTCCTGGCCGTCGCTGTTGGTCACGTAGAAGGTGCTCAACGTAGCTCCTGGGGGCCGATCGCGCAGCGGGGATGGCCGAAACTTTTCCGGCCGGCACCCCACGAAGGGGTTACCGGCCGGTGAAGTTCCGCCTACGGGACGGGAGTTGGTCAGGAGGCGCTGTCCGCCGTCCACTGGGACCAGGGCAGGTTCCAGCCGTTGAGGCCGTTGTCCGGGGCGATGGTCTTGTCGGGCGAGCCCTTCACCACGACGACGTCACCGACGAGGCTGTGGTCGAACATCCACTTGGCCGGAGTGTCGCCGCCGGCGCCCTGGACGTCCTTCATGCCGACGCAGCCGTGGCTGGTGCCGTCATTGCCGAAGGGGTCGCCCTTGTACCAGTAGTTGCCGTGCATGAAGGTGCCGGAGCTGGACAGGCGCATCGCGTGCGGCACGTCCTTGATGTCGTACTCACCGCCGAAGCCCACGCTGTCGCCGTTCATGCGGGTCTGCGTGAACTTCTCCGATATCACCATCTGCCCGTTGTAGGTGGGGTGTTCGGCGCTGCCGGTGGAGACGGGGATCGTCTTGATGGTCTTGCCGTCCTGCTGGACGGTCATCTCCTGCGTCTTCACGTCCACCGTGGAGACCTGGTTGCGGCCGATGGTGAAGCTGACGTCCTTCTTCTGGACGCCGTAGACGCCCTTGGCGCCCTCGACCTTGTCCAGGTCAATCTTCATCGTCACCTTGGACCCGGCCTTCCAGTAGTCCTCGGGGCGGAAGTCGAGACGCTGGGAGTTGAACCAGTGCCCGACGACCTGCTGCCCGCTGCTGCTGGCGACGGTGATGTGGGAGAGGACGTCCTTCTTGTTGGTGATCGGCTTGTCGAAGGTGAAGGAGACCGGCATGCCGACGCCCACCGTGGAGCCGTCATCGGGGGTGTAGGTGCCGATGAAGCTGTCCTTGGCCGACACGGTGGTGAACTGGGAGTTCTCCGTCGCGGCCCGGCCCTTGTCGTCCTTGCCGTTCGCGGTGATCTTGTACTGGGTGCCGCGCTCGACCTTGCCGGTCGGCTTCCAGGACAGACCGTCGGCCGCGAGCTGGCCGGGCACGGCCTTGCCGCCCTGCGCCTCGGTCATCGTCACGTCGGAGAGCTTGCCGCCCTCCGCCTTGACGGCGACGTCGTTGATGGAGGCGTTGGCGGAGCCGTCCTTCGCGGAGATGGTGATCTTCAGCGTGGAGGCGTCCTTGGCGGCCGCGGCGTCCGAGCCCTTGCCGTTCTTGCCGTCGTCGTTGGCCTTGGCGTCCCCGCCGCAGGCGGTCAGCGCGAGCGCGCCGACCAGAAGTCCGGCGGCACCCGCGATCAGCCGGACGCGGCGCCGGGCCTGCCCACGCGAGGGGCGCGCGGTGCCGTACTGCTGAGGGTGCGCTGCGTTGTCCGACGCCGGCGGTGTCACGGGCTGCTCCATGTCTGCGTTATGTACTGCGAATTGAATCCAGTACGGGCATAGAGCACCCAAATGGGCCACCCGGTTGCGGGTGGCGATTGTGGCGGCGGTCACATTGACGCGCGGCGGAGCCTCAACTCCCGTACAGATCCCTATAAGAGGGGAATGTCCCCCCGGGTCCTTCGATGCTTGTCGCGGCCCGCACCCCCCGGACGATGGCCCGCGCCACGACGTCCGCCCCGGCGGCCAGGACGTGGTTCAACTCCGCCGGGCTCAGCGGGCCGGGCGCGGCGCCGCCGTCCGCACCGTGCGTCCCGGTCGCCAGGGCGAACACGGTGTCGCCGTCGTGCATCAGGTGGACGGGGCGGATCGCGCGGGCCAGCCCGTCGTGCGAGGTCCCGGCGAGCTTGCGGGCCTGCGGCCGGCTGAGCGGGGCGTCGGTGGCCACGACGGCCAGCGTGGTGTTGAGCGGCGGAAGCCCCATCCGCTCCCGGGCCTGGGCGATCCGCGCCTGGGCCGCCAAGTGGGTTACGTCGGAAGGCGGTTGGAGCGGCCCGGTCCCGTACTCCCCGTACAGGATCCCGGTGTGCGGGTCGATGGGCGAGCCGACGGCGTTCACGACGGCCAGCGCGGCGACGGTGACCCCCGAGGCGAGCCGGACACTGGCGGTGCCGACCCCGCCCTTGATCCCCCCGACCACCGCCCCGGCCCCTGCCCCCACATTGCCCTCGGCGACCTCACGCCCGGCGCTCCCGGCCGCCTCTGCGGCCGCCCGGCCCACCGACGCGTCGGGCCGGGCCCGCCAGTCGCCGCCGCGCCCCAGGTCGAACAGACAGGCCGCGGGCACGACCGGGACCACCTGGTACGGCTCGGGGCCCACCCGCACCCCGCGCCCCTGCTCCTCCAGCCACGCCACGACCCCGCCCACGGCGTCGAGCCCGTACGCGCTGCCGCCGGTCAGGACCACGGCGTCGATCCGCTCGACGACGTTCTCCGGGTCGAGCGCGTCGGTCTCCCGCGTGCCGGGCCCGCCCCCGCGCACCGCGACGGCGGCCACGGCACCACCCGGCGGGGCGAGGACGACGGTGGTCCCGCTCAGAGCCCCGGGCCCGCCCACGACCGCGTGGCCGACGCGGAACCCGGGGACGTCGGTGAGGGAGTCGCGGGGGGTGTCCATGCCTACCAGGGTGCGCCCCCGACGCGGCTCCGGTAAAGGGAAGTGGGCTAGCCCTTGAACCCGGCTACGAACGTCGCCCAAGCGGCCGGGGTGGTGGTCAGAGTGGGGCCGCCTCGGGAGCCGTGTTTGCTGTCGCGGACCGGGATGATGCCAGGGAGGTTCGTGGCCACCTCGACGCAAGCGCCTTCGTTGTTGCTGTGGGTGGACTTCCGGAAGTCGGCTCCGGTCACATCGTGCGGCTGCGTCCTGCTCATCTTGGTCATGTCCTCCTGTGCAAGTCGGATCATCGCCACCGACTCACTGGGTGTAAGAGCAAGTGCTTGCAGGTAATCGTAGACCAGCCCGAATCGGGCGACTTTGGTTGGTTCCTCAAAGAGCTGGCCGATAGAACTGCCCTCCAGGTAGGCCACGTTCGCGCGATCGGGCAACGCCAGCAGAATCAGCGAACCTCCCAGAGCGGGATGCGCCCCGATGGTCTCCGGGAGCACTTGAATATGCACTGCGGGGTGGTCTGCCATTGCCGCGAGATGGCCGAGTTGCTCCGCCATGAGGAGCGGCCCGCCAACGGGGCGGCGCAGCAAAGACTCCTCCAGGATGAACCAGAGGGCGGGTGACGCGGCGCGTTGGATGATCTCCTGCCGCTGTAGGCGAGTGGCCAGCTGAGCATCCACGCCGCCAGTCGGTGAGGGCTTGCGGATGAGTCCTGCCGTCAGGACAGTGCGGGCGTAGTCGGGGGTCTGCAACAAGCCGGGCACGTGCATAGGGGCGTACTCGCTGTAGCTGACGGCCCGGCTTTCGAGGTCGATGTACAGGGCCAGCCAATCCGGAACGGCGGGACGGTTGTCCACCAGGACCATCAGGCGTTCCAGGATCCCGTCCGTCCCCAGCGCCGCGTCGAGGTCTCTGGCGTTGTCGAGGGTCGCGGGAATCGTCGCGTTCTCGATCTGCCCGATCCGGGACACCGCCATATGGGCCTTCTCCGCCAACTTGGCCTGCGGCCAGCCCAGAGCGCGGCGCAGCCGCAGGACTTCCTGCCCCAGAAACCACGCTGGGGAGAGCTCCGGTTCAGGCCGGGTGTTCGGCACGGGCCACCGCCCCTCTCTAATTCCTGCTCTTAGAGCCCTGACCACTCCCAACGTAGCCACTAGGAGGGCAAGTTGAGGGTCGTCAAGAAAAACGACCCCGAACGAGGGGCGGAGCGCAGCGTGGAGGCGAGCTATATGCGGAGTGGACGGTACGCGGTCGATATGGACACCGGCAGTGTGGGGGAGATCGTCGGCCGGTATGCCGGGTCGGTGTTTCTGCGGCCCCCCGGAGGCGGCCGGGAATGGGTCGTCGCACCCCACCGCCTGCGTCCGCCCACCGAACCCGAACTTCGGCGCGCCGAGATGTACGGCACCCCCATCGGCGGTGAACGCTGATGTGGGCCGTGCAGCCCTCGGCGGGGCTGGACGCGTGGCTCTACCGGGCCGACCCCGTGGAGGGATGCGACGGCTGCGCCCGGGCCATGCTGCGGCTCGCCGCGGCGGAACGGGCGGGCCACCAGACGGCACGGTACGAGGCGTCCCGCGACGTGCGGGCGCACCCGCGTCACGCGGAGGATGCGGCGCAGGACCTCTGACTACGGAACGTTCCAGGCGGCGATGACCGGCTGGTCGTCCTCCGTCGCGAGGAAGCTGAGCGTCCCCGGATGCGGGTGGCCCAGGAGGCGGCTCGCGGACGGGGGCAGGCCGAGCCAGCGCACGGTGAGGACGCGCGCCAGGTGGCCGTGCGCGACGACGGCCACGTCGCCCTCGCCCAGGAGGGGCCGGACGCGGTCGAGCACCGCGTCCGTGCGCGCCGCCACCTGCGCGAGCTGTTCGCCGGGGTGGTCCGCGTCGCCGGGGATCACGCCGTCGCGCCACAGGTCCCAGCCCGGGCGCGTCGCGCGGATCTGGTCGGCGGACAGGCCTTCGTAGCCGCCGTAGTCCCACTCCAGCAGATCGGGGTCGGGTTCGGCGCCGGTCAGGCCGGCCAGCTCGGCCGTCCGCGTGGCCCGGCTCAGCGGGCTGCTGAACACGGCGACCAGGCCACGGGCCGCCAGCCGGGGAGCGAGGGCGCGGGCCGCCGCCTCGCCCGCCCCGGTCAGGGGGACGTCGGTGCGTCCGGCGTGCTGCCCGGTCAGGCTCCACTCGGTCTGGCCGTGCCTGATCACTATGAGTTCACCCATGGCCGGGCAGGTTAGTCGATCTCGCGGTCCCGGTCCGGGGGTGCTGCTGACCCCTCGTGCCCAGCCCGTCGTACCTGGCCTTGACCCGTCGCGCCGAGCCTTGTGCGTTCCCGCCGAAATCGGAGCACCGGCTGCGTCCCGGGCCGAGACGGCGCCCCGCTACGAACCGGATCCATCAATGGCACTTTCTGTGGCGGCCGCCGACTCGGCGAGTGCGCGGACGACGAGGAGAGCTGTCGCCTCGTCACGAATACCCGTGGCCTCTCCCTGCTCCATGATCATGTGCGCCGCTCCGTACGCGGTGGCCTGAGCCAACGGGTATTCCCCCAGGACCAGATCCCGCCCGATGATCTCGATGATGGTGTCGAGGTCGGGCACGACGTCGTAAAGGTTCTTGCCGTCTGCCCACACGGCTTCTCGGGCTCTCGGCTCTTCAGTCATGAACGAGATCTTCGCACCGGCTGGACGGCAGTTCCGCGAGGGAGTGGGGAGGCACTTCACGGCGTGGCCGGGGCTTCGGGGCGGCGGCGGTTGAGGGTCCAGCCGACCGCCACCGTCAGCGCGGCCACCGCGCCGGCCAGTGGCACCGCTGCGCGCCCCGCGAACGTGCAGGCCACGATCGCCAACGCGGCCACTGGCAGCACCAATTGCTGAGCGGCGCCCCGCTTGAAGTGGCGGGAGTGCAGGAGCCATACCGTCAGCAGGAACAGGGCCGCCGGAACCGTCACGGCGGAGGCGGCCGCGTGCGAGGAGATGTGGGCCTTGCCGACGGTCTGCTCGATCGCGACCTCCATGCCCGCGCCGATCGCCGCGGCCGAGGCGAACACCATGTAGTGGCCGTAACCCCACACCAGGGCCCGCCGGTTGGACGTCAGATGGTCGTGGATGGGTACCGCGAAGTAGATCCACCACGCGGCGAACACGATGAGCAGACCGCCCGCCGCGAGCGGCAGTAGATCACCGAGCTCGTCGTGCTCGTCGAGGGCTTCCTGTACGGCGATGGTGGCCGCCGACACCGTCTCGCCGAGCACGATCAGCGTGAACAGGCCGTACCGTTCGGCGATGTGGTGTGGATGCCAGGTCGTGGTGTGCCGGCGTTCGGCGATCATCGGGACGCTCAGTTCGGCGAGGGCGAGCAGCGGAAAGAGCCAGGTGCGGGTGGAGTCCGGTACGAACAGCACGCCGACCCAGCCGAGCTGGCACACCACGAGGCCGGCGGCGTAGCGCAGGCACGTCTGGCGTTCGTCCGGTTCCTGGCTGGTCAGCGCGGCGCGCAGCCACTGGCTTGTCAGCGCGAGCCGCATCACGATGTAGCCGACGACGGCGATCGTGAAGTCCCCGGCGTCGAAAGCGCGCGGGACGCCCGCCGCGAGGATGAGTACGCCGGTGATCTGGACGAGGGTCACCACGCGGTACAGGGCGTCGTCCGTGTCGTACGCGGAGGCGAACCACGTGAAGTTCATCCAGGCCCACCAGATGGCGAAGAACACCGTGGCGTATCCGGCGAGGCCCGCCAGTACGTGGCCTTCGGCCAGGGCGTGGACCAGGCGGGCGCCGGCCTGGGCGACGGCGACGACGAAGCAGAGGTCGAAGAACAGCTCCAGCGGGGTCGAGGCGCGGTGGTGTTCGTGGCGGTTGCGGGCGGTCATGCGTGGCATGGGGTCAGCGAACCAGACCGGGCGGGGCGGGGTCGCCCTCAACGCGGTGGGCCTCGCGGATTGCCACGGATGCCACGACCTCCCCACGGGGCCCACCCCCAGCCCCGGCCCCACCGGGCAGGCCGAGCGTGTCGCGTGCCGGCCCCCACCGGATGCCCAGGGGCGCGGGGAACTGCGCGCTCAGCCACGCACGGCCCGCAGCCGAAAGCCGACGCCTTGGGGCTCCGCCCCAAACCCCGTTCGCGCCTGAAGGGCGCTCGTCCTCAAACGCCGGACGGGCTGACTATGCCTATGCGGGCCAGCGTCGACCCTGTCAGGGGCGCGGGGAACTGCGCGACGAGCCCGCACGGCCCGCAGCCGAAAGCCGACGCCTTGGGGCTCCGCCCCAAACCCCGTTCGCGCCTGAAGGGCGCTCGTCCTCAAACGCCGGACGGGCTGACCATGCCGATGCGGGCCAGGATCGGACGCCTCAGGGGCGCGGGGAACTGCGCAACCAGCCCCGCAGGCCAGCGCGTACCCTCGGCCACGCGTCACGCGCCGAGGTTTCCCCGCCGCGCCGGCGCGCAGAGTAACCCGTATGACCACACCCGCCGAAAGCCTCCGCCAACTCGCCCGCACCCGCGCCTCCTTGGACGGCGAGGAAGTCACCTACTGGTGGTCGGGAGACGTGTACTCCTGGGCCCCGGACGAGCCCTACCAGCGCCTCTTCGGGTTCGAGGGCGTCAACGTCGCCCGGCTCGTCCAGGACGACGACGCCGCGCCGGACGCGTACCAACTGCTCACCCGCGAGGCCGCGTTCTATCTCGACCCCGTCACCCGCAAGATCCTCGACACCTGGCAGGACCTCCCCGTCACGCACATCTGGAACGACCCCGCCAACCAGAAGTGGCGTCCCTTCCCGATCCCGACCACGGAGCTCGGCGGCCAGATCTGCTTCAGTCTGGAGATCCCGCTCTCCTACCCCTCGCCGCTGCCGGTCGCGCAGTACCCCGAGCACTCGGCGGGGGACACCTACCAGGCGCTGGAACTGTTCCAGTTCTTCGCCGACCGCGTCGACTTGGCCGGCCCCGCGCCCAGCGTCCCCGCCACGATGTCGTGGACCCGCATGTCACCGTGGGTCCCCTGGATGGCCCGGGGCCAACGGCCCGGCGGGCTCGCCTACCACTGCCGCGGTCGCAAACTCGCCTCGTACGCCGAGGTCCCCGAACGCACCCGCGCCCACATCGCCGACCACCACCCCGAGTTCGCCCACGCACCCGAGAAGTGGAGCGAGCCGAACGAGACCAGCTGGACCTACTTCCGCAAGCACAACCCGCCGGCGTAGACCCTGGGCCGGTCGCCGCACGAGCCGGCTACGGCTGCCCCGGCTTCGGTTGCCCCGGACACGGTTGCCCCGGACACGGTTGCCCCGGACACGGAGGCGACTCACCCTGTTGATCCCTAAAACAGGGGGTTCAAGGGGGAACGTCCCTACTGTGAAGGAGTGACCGAGCCACCCGCACCCCCCGCGGCGGCGCCGGACGCGTCCTCGCCGGACGTGTCGCGCACGACGCCACCGGGACCCGCGACGCCCCGCGCCCGCGCCCCCCGCTCCGTCGCGCTGCGGGCGACACTGGCCGGGACAGTCGTCTCCGTGCTGCTCGTGCTGGCCATCGTGTTCGGCAGCAGGCTGCTCAAGGACTTCGACTCCGCGCTCCTTCCCTACGCGGTCGCCACCGTGTTCCTGGCCTTCGGTGTCGCCTACCGCTACACCGTGTGGATCTCCTCTCCTGGCGCGCGCCGCCTCTTCCGGCAGGGGTGGCGCAGCCTGTTCTCGGCCGCCAATTTCCGCAAGGCGCCCACCGCCCTGCCGAGGATGATCGCCACCTACCTCGGCTTCCAGAAGTTCCTCGGCGCCCGCTCGCACGCCCGGTGGGCCGCGCACCAGTTGATCTTCTGGGGCTGCCTGCTGGCCGCCGCGATCACCTTCCCGCTGACCTGGGGCTGGTTCACCTTCACCGGGGACTCCGGCGCCGGCCCCGGATATGAGATGCGGATCTGGGGGTTCAAGATCCTCGGTTTCGACTCGCTGAGCGTGCCGGGCTGGCTGATGTTCCACGGCCTGGACATCGCCGCCGTCCTGGTGATCCCCGGCGCCTCGTACTTCCTGTGGCGCCGGATGAAGGACCGCGGAGCCATCACAGGACAGCGCTTCGGATATGACCTCCTGCCGCTGATCGCGCTGATCGTGATCTCCGTGACGGGGCTGCTGCTCACCTTCTCCTCGATCTTCCTGCACGGCGGGGGCTACGAGTTCCTGGCCGTCCTGCACATGGTGTCGGTGGTCTTCACGCTCATCCACATCCCCTTCGGCAAGTTCTTCCACATCGTGCAGCGGCCGGCCGGGGTCGGCATGCAGCTCTTCAAATACACCTCCCGTCAGGACGAGCGGGCCTTTGCGTGCAAGCGCTGCGGCGAGCCGATCGACACGGTCGCCTATGTCGAGAACCTGCGCGGCACCATGCGCGACCTGTCGCTCGACTTCGACGCCTGGGCCGCCTACTGCCCGCGCTGCAAGCGGGTACTGCGCGGTTCCGCCTACCTCAGCCACGTCAAGAAGGGCTTCAAGTGAGCAGCCGGCCCCTTCCGCTCGACCCCTCCATCGCACCGCCCGGCACCCGCGACTTCCGGGACGCCGGCGGCATCCCGGCCGACCGGTGGCACGCCGACCAGAACGGCGAAACCCTCGTACCGACCCACTGCTGCTTCTGCGGGGTGCAGTGCGGCATGTATCTGCGGGTGGACCGGGCGGGCAAGGTGTTCGGGGTGGAGCCGCGCAACCACGACATCAACCGGATGCGCCTGTGTCCCAAGGGCATCAACGCCTATCAGCAGGTCAACCACCCCGACCGGCTGACCGCCCCGCTCATGCGCCGCTCCCGCGACGAGCCGTTCCGCGAGGTCTCCTGGGAGGAAGCGCTCGACTTCACCGCCGCCGAGGTCCGCCGCATCCAGGGCGCCCACGGCAACGACGCGTTCGGGCTGCTCGGCGGGGCGAGCCTGTTCTCGGAGAAGACGTACCTGGTCGGCAAGTTCGCCCGGGTCGCGCTCAAGACGCGGCACGTCGACTACAACGGCCGACTGTGCATGGTCTCGGCGGCCGGCGCCAACAAGCTCGCCTTCGGCATCGACCGCGCCGGCAACCCCTTCTCCGACATCCTGCTCACCGACTGCCTCCTGATCGCCGGGTCCAACGTCGGGGAGTGCTTCCCCGTGATGACCCAGTACCTGTGGGGGGCCCGGGACCGAGGCGCCACCCTGATCGTGATCGACCCGCGCGAGACGGCCATCGCGCGCACCGCCGACATCCACGTCGCCCTCAAACCCGGCACCGACGCGGCCTTCTTCAACGCCGTACTGCACGTCGTGATCGAGGAAAACCTCGTCGACGAGGAGTTCGTCGCCGCGCACACCACCGGGTGGGACGAGGTGCGCGCCGCCGTCGCCGACTGCACGCCTGAGACGGCCGGTGACATCTGCGGGGTCCCCGCCTCGCAGGTCGTCCAGGTCGCCCGGGCCTTCGCGGGCGCGGGCCGGGCGATGGCCTGGCACGCGCGAGGCATCGAACACCATTCGCAGGGTGTCGAGAACTGCCTGACCGTCATCAACCTGTGCGCGGCCACCGGCAATCTCGGCAGACCCGGAGCGGGGTACGGCACCATCACCGGCCAGGGCAACGGGCAGGGCGGACGCGAGCACGGCCAGAAGTCCGACCTGCTGCCCGGCGGACGTTCCATCTCCAATCCCGAACACCGCCGCCAGATCTGTGAGATCTGGGGAATCGAGGAGACCGAACTCCCACCGGCGGGCACCTCGATGATGGAAATGGTCTGGCAGATGCAGCGCCACGAGATCCGCGGCCTGATCGGCATCTGCAACAACCCGTTCGTCTCCCTCCCCAACTACACGACGGTGAAATCCGGTTACGACGCCCTCGAGTTCCACGCTCAATTCGACTTCTTCCTCTCCGAGACCGCCGCCAACGCGCACGTGGTCCTCCCCGTGACCACCTGGGCCGAGGACGAGGGCGTGATGGCCAACGCCGAGGCCCGGGTGGTCAAGCACAACAAGGCCCAGGAGCCGCCCGCCGGGGTGCGCACCGACACGTGGGTGATGTGTCAGCTGGCCCAACGCCTGGGCGCGGGCGCCAAGTTCGCCTATCAGGGCTCCCGCGATGTCTTCGAGGAGCTGCGGCTCGCGTCGGCCGGAACGGTCAACGACTACTACGGCATCACCTATGAGCGGCTTGAGGAGACCGGCGGTATCGCCTGGCCCTGCCCCTCGACCGACCATCCCGGCACGCCCCGGCTGTTCGAGGACGGCAGGACCGCGCACCCCGACGGCAAGATCCATATGCAGGTCGTGGAGTGGCACCCGCCGATGGACCCGTACGACGAGGACCACCCGATGTCGCTGACCACGGGCCGCACCGTGGCGCACTTCCTGTCCGGCAACCAGACCCGCCGGCTCGGCGCGCTCGTCGAGCAGACGCCGCGCCCCTGGGTGGAGGTCCACCCCTCGCACGGCTTCCGCAACGGCGACCCGGTACGGGTGGTGACCCGGCGCGGCAGCGAGGTCTTCCCGGCCCTGGTCACCGCGGCCATCCGCCCCGACACCGTGTTCATCCCGTACCACTGGCCCGTCCCCACGGCCGCCAACGCGCTCACCATCGACGCCCTCGATCCGCGCTCGAAGATTCCCGAGTACAAGGTGTGTGCCTGCCGCATCGAGGCCGCCGAGCGGGTCGACGAGGTGCCAGCGCCACCGGTCGCGCCGGGGCACGTGGCGTATCCGGCGGCCCAGGTCTCGCGCACCGACCCCCTGCCTCCCACAGCTCCGCAGGGCCGTGGCACCGCGGAGAGGAGCTGAGGAACGCCATGATGGGCAGAACGATCTTCATTGACCCGGGGCGCTGCATCGGCTGCCAGGCCTGCGTGTCCGCGTGCCGCGAGTGCGACTCGCACCGGGGCAAGTCCATGATCCATCTTGATTATCCCGACGAGGGTCACTCCGTCGCCTCCCTTCCCACGGTCTGCATGCACTGCGAGGACCCGGTCGCACCCTGCGCCGAGGTGTGTCCCGCCGACGCGATCCTGGTGACCGCGGACGGTGTGGTGCAGCAGGCCGACACCACCCGCTGCATCGGCTGCGCCAACTGCGTCAACGCCTGCCCCTTCGGCGTACCGAAGATCGACCTCCAGGCGAAGCTCCAGATGAAGTGCAACCTCTGCTACGACCGCACCTCCTACGGTCTGGCCCCCATGTGCGCCACGGTCTGCCCGACCGGCGCGCTCTTCTACGGCACCGTCGACGAACTGCGCGCCGAGCGCCCCGGGGTCCAGGTCGCCGACTCCTTCACGTTCGGCGATGTGGTCGTCTCCACCGGCGTGGCCATGGTCGTGCCCGCCGACAAGGTCCAGTGGCCGGTGCCCGGCGGCCTGCCGATCGTCGAGGTGAACGGAAGAGCCGTGGACCAAGCCGACTCCGACCGGGGCGGCGGGCGACGCGCGGGCGGGATGGACGGCACCCGATGAGCGTCACCGACCAGACCCCGGCCGCCCCCGACCCCGCCGCCGACCCGGCCCAGGCCGCCCTTCACGACCGGATCGCCGCCGACTCCCTCACCACCCGCCGCGACTACCTGCGCATCGTCACCACCGTCTCGGGCGGCCTTGCCGTCGGCGGCCTCGCCGTCGCCGCCGGCGTACTGCACCGGCACGGCGACGGCGACGGGCCGCCCGATGCCAAGCAGGTGGCGCGCGTCCTCGCCCCCGGCGAGTCCGTCGCCTTCCGCTTCCCCGGAGAGGACGACCGCGCGGTCGCCGTCCGCCTCAAGGACGGCACCCTGGTGGGTTACTCCGCCGTCTGTACGCATCTGGCCTGCGGCGTGCTGTGGCGCGAGGACCGGGGCGCCGAGGGTGAGTTGTACTGCCCCTGCCACGAAGGTGTCTTCGACGCCCGCACCGGAGAGGTGACGGCGGGACCTCCGCCGCGTCCGCTGCCCAAGGTGCTCCTGGTGGAGCAGGACGACGGAAGCGTCTGGGCGGTGGCCACGGCGCGATCCGGCGAGAGCACCAAGGACGCCGTCTGCCGGCAGTTCGCCGACCAGCGCCCCGACCTGGCGGCCCGCCTCGGCTGCTCCGCCGCGAACGCCCGGGCGGCCGAAAGGAGTGAGCGGACATGAACCCTGACGCGGAAGGGGACGCGTCCCGGCGGCTCGGTGGGAGCCCTGATGGCAGGGCCCCGGGCGGCGGGGACACCGCTGGGCCCGGCGAGGGGCACGCCGTGCCCGTGCGGCCCTCGTACACCCCCGGCTCCGCGCAGCCCCGGCTCAACCGGCCGGTCCACGAGCGCTACCCGCAGATCCGCCCGACCAGCGGCTATGGCGATCCCCGCGTCCGGCACACCGGGGCGGGGCCCGGCGCCGGCAGCGAGCAGGAGCCGGAACGCTCGTCGAAGCTGACGGCTCGCCTCGTCCTGGCGATCACCGTGGTCATCGGTCAGCTGTGGGGCCTGACCGTGGTGGTGAACGAGTGGATGCGGGGCAACACCGGCACCGCCTGGTGGGGTGCGGGCTTCCTGTGTCTGTCGTTCCTGGTGGTCTTGGGCCTGTGGGCGCTCGATCCCAAGGACCGTTGATTTCCATGGTCGTTGGGCTTGCTGGGGTTGTTGGGGTTGGTGTCCGGGGCGAGGCCGACCCCGGGGAGTGCGGGGCCGACCGTGCGCGTACGGGCAGGACCACCGCTCCCAGCGCCGGCCGCCGCTGCCCCTCCGCCCCCGGGACCGTCTGCCGGGCGGAGGGCGCCGTCGCCCGCCGTACCCTGGAGGCATGAGCACCGCCCCCGCCCCCGGTCCCCGCGACCGGGACTCAGTGTCCAAGGAGCCGGCCAAGCCGAGGCTCGTCTTCGACGACCCGCTGGACCAGCAGTCCGCCGACGACACCGACCGTGGCTGGGGCGAACGCCCCGCCTCCCCGGACAGCGCCGCCGACCTGGCCCGCTTCCTCGACGAGAAGCCGCCCCACCACATCTGACGCGTGCGCGGTGTGCGGGTGCGGGTCGCCGCCGGTGTCCGTGTCGCGTGCGGCGCGCCGGCCGCACGCCGCCACCATGACGTCTGCGACGAGTGGGTCGCCCACCGCGTCGTCCGCGACGAGTAAGTCACCCACCGCGTCCGCGCCCCGCGCGATGTGTGGTCCGGACGCCGTTCTCGCGTCGTAGGGGACGGTCCTAGAACCCTGCGGGGCCGGAGCCGGGGCCCGTTCCAGGCGTGGTGCCCGGAGCGGTGCCGGGGGCGGAGCCGGGGCCCGCACCGGAGCCAGGGCCCGAGCCCGAGCCCGAGCCAGAGGCCGGCCCGGAGCCGGGGCCGCGCTGGGCGACCAGGACGTCGCGGATCTCCTTCAGCACCTCCAGCTCGCTGACCTCCATCGTCTCGCGCACCCCCTCCTTCGCCTTGTCGTGCATGGCGCGCTTGGCCAGGATCCTGGCCATCGGCAGCACCATCAGGAAGTAGACGACGGCTGCGGTGATGAAGAAGCTCAGCACGGCGCTGAGCACCCCGCCCCAGAGGATCTGGATGCCCGAGTCTCCCGTGCACGGGCCCTTCAGGCAGGAGTGGTAGCTCTCCAGGTTCTTCGTGCCGAACGCGCCGACGAGCGGGTTGATCACGCCCTTCACGACCGAGTTCACGATGTTGGTGAACGCGGCGCCGATCACCACGGCGACGGCCAGGTCGATCACGTTTCCACGCATCAAGAAGGCCTTGAAGCCGGCCATCACGCCTGTCTTGTCCTCGCTCACCAATGAGCCTTTCCTCGCGTGTGCAGGGGGCGGAGCGAACTCCTGCGCCACCTTGGACAGCGCGGACGCGCGCTGTCCAATCCGCGCACGCGAACCGGTGACTTGCCCGTTCGCCCGTGCGAATCAGCACAGGGTCACCGCCAGCCGGGACGTGGTGCCCGCGCCCGCCAGCGCCCTGGCGGTCTCGCGCGGTACGGCGAGGATGACGAGAGCCCCGGTGTCCGACGCGGCCTGCCTCGGGGCCGGAACTCCCTTGACCCTGGCGTTCGTTGCCACCACGCGTGCCTCGCCGGCCGCGCCCGAGGGCGAGTTGACGGACGCGATCACATCGACCCGGTCGCCGGGCCTCAGCAGCCGTACGGTCTCCGCGTCCGCGATCCGTACCGGGGCCGACACGAGCTCGGCCGTCGCCACCGGGGCCGGTCGCGCGGGCCCGCGTTCGCGTGGCGCCGGGGCCGTGGCCATGGCTTCGGCCGGACGAGGCCGCTCGGCTGCCTGCGGGCTGGAGACCGCGAGGGCCGCCGCCGTGACCGCGAGCCCCGCCGCCAGGGCCCGCCGTCGCTTGCGCATCACGCGGCGCAGCGCGTTCTTCCCGCCGCGCACCCGCAGCGGCGGGAAGAACGGCACACTGCCGGGCTCCGGCGCAGGCAGGGGAGGCAGGTAGGGGAGGGGCGAGGGACGGCGAGCACGGGCGGAGGTGAAGGAGGAGCTGGGGGTGTGGGTGTGGCTCTGGGAGTGAGCGGGTGCGGGCGCGGGCCTGGGCTCGGGTGCCGTCCCGGGCCCGGACGTGCGGATCGCCTCCGGCCTGGACGCGGACGCACGTACATGCGGGTGCAGGGGCGGGAGCCCGGGCCTGGACGCGGTCGTGCCTGCGGGCGCGGGCCCCGGCGGAGGTGTGGACGCGGGCATCGTGGGCTGTGCGGGCATCGTGAGCTGTGTGGGCATCGTGCGCTGTGCGGACATCGTGATCACTGCCGATCGTGGAGTGCCTGTGCTGCTCTGACGCTCCTCACGATCCCCCGTCCCGCGCGATCTCGCCGGGGCCTGTGGACCACCCTCCGCTTGTGGACAACTCGCTCACCCGAACGGGGAGTTCAGGCCCAAAACCCAAACCTCGCACCCCGAACCCGGGCCCGCGCCCGCCCCGCCGTCACGCCCACACCCGCCCCGACCCCTCGTCCACGCCCGCCCCGCCCTCAAGCCCGCCCCGCTCCCCACCTCACGGCAGCTCGATCCCCAGGTCCCAGCCGTCGTGTGCGTGCGTGCACAGGCAGCCGCGGTCCTCCGTCGCCGGAAGGGCCGCGACCGCGTCGAACAGGACCTCGCGCAGGCGCGCCACGTTCTCACCGAACACCTTCAGGACCTCGGTGTGCGAGACGCCGTCGCCGGTCTCGGCGCCTGCGTCGAGGTCGGTGACGAGGGACATGGACGTGTAGCAGAGGCCCAGTTCGCGGGCGAGGACGGCCTCGGGGTGCCCGGTCATGCCGACCACCGACCAGCCCATCGCGGCGTGCCACCGCGACTCGGCGCGGGTGGAGAAGCGGGGCCCCTCGATGACGACCATGGTGCCGCCGTCCACGGCCTGCCAGCCGTGGCCGTCGGCGGCGGTCAGCGCGGCCGCACGGCCGACGGGGCAGTAGGGATCGGCGAACGTGGTGTGCACGACGTTGGGGATCGTGCCGTCCGGCAGCGGCACACCGTCGAAGAAGGTCCCCGTGCGCGCCTTCGTACGGTCCACCAGCTGGTCCGGTACGAGCAGCGTGCCCGGCCCGTACTCCTGGCGCAGGCCGCCGACCGCGCACGGGCCCAGGACCTGGCGTACCCCTACCGAGCGCAGCGCCCACAGGTTGGCGCGGTAGTTGATGCGGTGCGGCGGCAAGTGGTGGCCTCGGCCGTGGCGGGGGAGGAACGCCACCTTCCGGCCGGCGATCTCGCCGAGGAAGAGTGAGTCGCTTGGGGCGCCGTAGGGAGTGTCCACCTGGACCTCGGTGACGTCCTCGAGGAACGAGTAGAAGCCCGAGCCGCCGATGACGCCGATCTCTGCGTTGGTCATGCCGGTCACACTAACGGGGGCCCCGAACGCGAAAACCCCCGCCGTGGAACGGCGGGGGTGATGCGCTGCGGTGGGTCAGGCGGCCGGGCTCGCGCTCGATGAGGTCGACGCAGAGGTGGAGCTCGTCGACGCGGCGGGCTTGGAGTCCGAGCTCGACGACGTCGAGGTCTTGGACGCCGAGCTGGACGCGGGGGAGCTGCTGGACGACGAGCCACGGCTGTCGTTGCGGTAGAAGCCCGAGCCCTTGAAGACGATGCCGACCGCCGAGAACACCTTCTTCAGGCGTCCGTCGCAGTTCGGGCAAACGGTCAGGGCGTCATCGGTGAACTTCTGCACCGCCTCGAGGCCCTCGCCGCACTCGGTGCACTGGTACTGGTAGGTCGGCACTTGTCTTCCTCCTGGCACTCTCACTCGATGAGTGCTAACGACGGTCCATAGTGACGTATTCCTCGGGATCAGTCCACTGCGACGGGGACACGGTGACCGACGCCACGCGCCACGGTACGTGCCGGAGCGGGCGGGGTGAGCCGCGAGCGCAGGGCGTAGAGCGTGATCAGAGCCAGCACCGTGCCCCCCATCGGCACCAGGAATCCGGCGGTCGAGCCGTGGGCGTCGGTCAGGCGTCCCGCGACGGTGACGGCGGCGGCCTGGCCGAGGGCCACCGCGCCGGTCAGCCAGGTGAAGGCCTCGGTGCGGGATGTGGCCGGGACCAGGGTCTCGACGAGCGTGTAACCCGTGATCAGGGCGGGGGCGATGCACAGACCGACGATCAGGCCGAGGCCGCCGAGCAGCAGGGCGGAGTGCGCCGCCCACAGTCCGGACGCCGCCAGGGCGAGCGCCGTGTAGCCGGCGATCAGGCGGGTGCGAGGGGCGGACTTCCAGGCGATGGCGCCGCACGCGATGCCCGCCAGCATGTTTCCGGCGGCGAAAATGCCGTAAAGGACGCCGTTGATGCCGGGGTTGCCGATCTCTTCCGCGAACGCGGTCAGCGAAACCTGCATGCCGCCGAAGACCGAACCGATGCCGAGGAAGGCCATCGCGAGGACGCGGACGCCCGGGATGGACAGCGCGGAGGTGTGCTCGCTCCGCTCGTGGTCGGCGGCGCTGCGTACCGGCGGCTGCGTACCGCGCCGGGCGGCGAACAGGAGGCCGCCGACGAGGGTCAGCGACGCCTCGGCGATCAGACCGGCCGCGGGGTGGACGCTGGTGCACAGGGCGGTCGCGAGGACGGGACCGATGACGAAGGTGAACTCGTCGGTCACCGACTCGAAGGCCGCAGCGGTCGCCATCAGCGGGGAGCCGTCGAGCCTGCTGGCCCAGCGGGCCCGCACCATGGGGCCGACCTGCGGGACGGAGGCGCCGGTGGGCACGGCAGCGATGAACAGGGCCCACAACGGCGCGCCGGCCAGCGCGAGCGCGGTCAGCGCCGACACCGAGGCGGCGTGGACGAGCACGCCCGGCACCAGGACCGCGCGCTGTCCGAAGCGGTCCGCGAGCTTGCCGCTCTGCGGCGCGAACAGGGCCATGGAGACGCCGGTGAAGGCGGCCACGGCGCCGGCACCGCCGTAGGAGCCGGTGGTGTGCTGGACGAGCAGCAGAATGCCGATGGTGAGCATCGCGAAGGGCTGCCGGGCGGCGAAGCCGGGCAGGAGGAAGGACAGTGCGCCGGGTGTGCGCAGCAGCTGCCCGTAACCGGGCCGCTGGTCAGAAGTGACCGTGGATGCCACGGCCCCTTGCCTTTCTGCCGCCTGGTAGCGCGCCCCATGCACGGATTGTGGGTGCGGGCGTTGCCGAGAGCTGTCCTCTTGCGCGGAACTGCGGTAGATGCCGGGGGCTGCCGCAGGGAGCTCCCGACCGCCATACGGTCGCGCCAGCTCTGCGTCAGGCAGAGTTGGTCGATCAGTGGTGTGCCTTCATGATACAGAGGTTTGGCACTCCGTGCCTGTGATTCCGCACGGAGTGCCAACCGTCGCCCTCTGTTTATGCTGCCGTCGCACGGTTAACAGGGCGTTACGCGTCCTGGCGTCCCGTTCGCCTTGTCTTCACCGGCTTCGCGCCGGGCGCGGAGGCCTTGTCGTCCCCGGCGCCGAGCCAGCCGGCGAGCTTGCCGCCCTGGCCGACGGCGCGCAGCCGGGACTCGGCGGCGTCGCGTACCGGGTCGGTCGCGACCACCAGGAGCTCGTCGCCGCGCCGCAGCATCGTCGTGGGGCCCGGCACGAAGCTCGCGCCGTCGCGGACCACCAGGGTGACGGCGGCGCCGGGCGGCATCCTCAGTTCGTGCACCTCCACGCCGTGCATCCGGGACTTCGCCGGGATGGCCACGGAGAGCAGATGGCCGCGCAGCCGCTCCAGGGGGGCGGACTCGACGCCGAGGTCGGCGGCCTCGTCGGCGTCGGAGAGCTGGAGCTTACGGGCGAGCCATGGCAGCGTCGGCCCCTGGATGAGGGTGTAGACGACGACCAGGATGAAGACGATGTTGAAGATCTTCTCGCTGCCCTTGATCCCGGACACCATCGGGATGGTGGCGAGGATGATGGGGACCGCGCCGCGCAGCCCCGCCCAGGACATCAGAGCCTGCTCCTGCCACGGCAGCTTGAACGGCAGCAGACTGAGCAGGACCTCCACCGGCCTGGCCACCATCGTCAGGACGAGGCCGATGATCACGGCGGGCCAGAAGTCGGCGGTCAGGTTGTGCGGGGTGACCAGGAGTCCAAGCAGGACGAACATGCCGATCTGGGCGAGCCAGCCGAGTCCGTCGGCGAAGCCGCGGGTGGCGGCCCAGTGGGGGAGCTTGGCGTTGCCGAGCATCATGGAGGCGAGGTACACCGCGAGGAATCCGGAGCCGTGTGCCATCGCGCCGGCCGCGTAGGCGCTGACCGCGATCGCCATCACGGCGATCGGGTAGAGGCCGGAGGCGGGCAGCGCCACATGACGCAGCCCGTAGGAGCCGAGCCAGCCGACCGCGAGCCCGATCGAGGCGCCGATGGCCAGCTCCAGGGCTATCTTCCCGACCAGGAGGTACCAGGAGTCGACCGGGCCCGGGGTGGAGAAGGCGACGACCAGGATGACGACGGGGGCGTCGTTGAAGCCGGATTCGGCCTCCAGGACGCCTGTGATGCGTGAGGGCAGCGGCACCTTGCGCAGCACCGAGAAGACGGCCGCCGCGTCCGTGGAGGAGACCACCGCGCCGATGATGAGCGACTGGCGCCATTCCAGGCCCACCAGATAGTGCGCGCCCGCCGCGGTGATTCCCACGCTCACCGCGACGCCGACGAGCGAGAGCACCATCGCCGCCGGCAGCGCCGGTCTGATCTCTTTCCACTTGGTGCCGAGGCCGCCCTCGGCCAGGATCACCACGAGCGCGGCATAGCCGATGACCTGCGTCAGCTCGGCGTCGTCGAACCGGACGTCGAAGAGGCCGTCCTGGCCCATCACGATGCCGATGCCGAGATACAGGAGCAGGCTGGGGAGCCCGCTGCGTGAGGAGACGCGCACCGCCGCCACGGCGATGAGCAGAACGAGCGAGCAGATGAGCAGGAGTTCGTTGAGCTGGTGGACAGTCAGTGGCCGATCCTTCCCCTCAGGCGCCGCAGGCACCCCCTGAAAATCGTGCATCCCCGAGCGCCTGATGCGCATCCGGGAGCCCCGGGGGCCACACCAGTCGCACCGAGTGAAACGTTCCTGCGCCCCAAGGTACTTCGTTACCTTACCTAATCTTTGACGCTTTCTTTACGCGCGTGCTCCTTTGTGCGGTGTCCCCGCGGGCGAACGCGGACACCGCGTCCGGGGCTGTCAGCGGCTGCGCCTATGGTTGCTCCCAGTACTCCTGGACCACCCTGCCCCTCGAAGGACAGCGATGCCCGCCACCACAACCGCCCCTTCCGCCGGTACGAAGGCCGGCAAGACGACCAGGAAGAGGGGACGCCGCTTGCGGCTGTTCGTCGTCGTCCTGGTGCTGGCGCTGGTCGCGGGCGTCGCCTACGGCGCGTACTGGGGCGTCAGTACCGTGCGCGCCTCCTTCCCGCAGACCACCGGCACCCTCAAGGTCCCCGGCCTCCTCGGCCAGGTCGAGGTCAAGCGCGACGACTACGGCGTTCCGCAGATCTACGCCGACAACGACGCGGACCTGTTCATGGCCCAGGGGTACGTCCAGGCGCAGGACCGCTTCTGGGAGATGGACGTGCGCCGCCACATGACGTCGGGCCGGCTCTCGGAGATGTTCGGCGGCGGCCAGGTGGACACCGACGCGTTCCTGCGCACCCTCGGCTGGCGCCGGGTCGCGCAGCAGGAGTACGACACCAAGCTGTCGACGGCCACGAAGCAGTACCTCCAGGCGTACTCGAAGGGGGTGAACGCGTACCTCAAGGGCAAGGACGGCAAGGACATCTCCGTCGAGTACGCGGCGCTCAATCTCACCAACGACTACAAGCCGGAAGCCTGGACGCCGGTCGACTCGGTGGCCTGGCTCAAGGCGATGGCCTGGGACCTGCGCGGCAACATGCAGGACGAGATCGACCGTTCCCTGATGACGAGCCGGCTCAGCCCGCAGCAGATCAAGGACCTGTACCCGGCCTACCCGGCCGCCACGCACCGCCCCATCGTGGACGAGGGCTCGTACAACAAGGCGACCGGGAAGTTCGACCCCCAGCGCGCCGCCACGGCCTCCGACGGGGCGTCAGGCACCGCCCAGGGCGCACTCCAGGGCACGCAGAGCCAGCTCGCGTCGCTCTCCGACACCCTCGACAAGATCCCCTCACTGCTCGGCCCCAACGGCAGCGGCATCGGGTCCAACTCCTGGGTGGTGTCGGGCAAGTACACGACGACCGGCATGCCGCTGCTCGCCAACGACCCGCACCTCGCGCCGATGATGCCCTCGCTCTGGTACCAGATGGGCCTGCACTGCCGGAAGCTGTCCAGCTCGTGCACCTACGACGTGGCGGGGTACACCTTCTCCGGGATGCCCGGCGTGGTCATCGGTCACAACCAGGACGTCTCCTGGGGCTTCACCAACCTCGGCGCCGACGTGACCGACCTGTACCTGGAGAAGATCTCCGGCTCCAACTACCTCTACGACAACGAGGAGAAGCCCCTCGTCACGCGCGAGGAGGTCATCAAGGTCGCCGGCGGATCCAGCAAGACCATCACCATCCGTGAGACCAACAACGGCCCGCTGGTGTCCGACCGCGACGACGAGCTGGAGACGGTCGGCCAGAAGGCGCCCGTCAACACCGCCGCCCCCGACCGGGGATCGGGCTACGCGGTCGCCCTGCGGTGGACGGCGCTCGACCCCGGCAAGTCCATGGACGCCGTGTTCGCGCTCGACAAGGCCAACGACTTCAAGTCCTTCCGGCTCGCGGCCAAGGACTTCGAGGTCCCCTCGCAGAACCTGATCTACGCCGACACCAAGGGCCACATCGGCTACCAGGCGCCGGGGAAGATCCCGGTCCGCGCCGACGGTGTCGACGGCACCATGCCGGCTCCCGGCTGGGACTCGAAGTACACGTGGAAGAAGAACTACGTCCCCTTCGACGCGCTGCCCTACGAGTACGACCCCCAGCGGGGCTTCATCGTCACCGCCAACCAGGCCGTGATCGACGAGAAGAAGTACCCGTACCTGCTGACCAAGGACTGGGGATACGGCACCCGCAGCCAGCGGATCAACGACCTCATCGAGTCGAAGATCAAGGGTGGCGGCAAGATCTCCACCGAGGACATGCAGAAGATGCAGATGGACAACAGCAGCGAGATCGCCGCGCTCCTGACGCCCGCCCTGCTCAAGATCGACGTGTCCGACCCCTCGGTGCGCGAGGCGCAGAAGCTCCTGGAAGGCTGGGACTACACCCAGGAGAACGACTCGGCGGCAGCCGCCTACTTCAACGCGGTGTGGCGCAACGTCCTGAAGCTGGCGTTCGGCAACAAGCTGCCCAAGGAGCTGCGGCCCAAGGGCGAGTGCCTGTACGTGACGCCGCCGGCCGGCACGGGCCCGGTCGACGACCCCGACAAGAAGGTCCTGGAGTGCGGCGAGCGCGACGGCGACTCGGCGCAGCCCGACGGCGGTGACCGCTGGTCCGAGGTCGTCCGCAAGATCTTCAACGACCAGAACAACAGCTGGTGGAAGTCGCCCGCGACCCGTCTGGACAAGGCCACCACGACCCGCGACCAGCTGCTCGCGCGCGCCATGAAGGACGCCCGCTGGGAGCTGACGGCCAAGCTCGGCAAGGACACCACCACCTGGACGTGGGGCCGGCTGCACCAGCTGACGCTGGAGAACCAGACCCTCGGCAAGGAGGGCCCCGGCGTCCTGCGGTACATCCTCAACCGCGGCCCGTGGAACCTGGGCGGCGGCGAGGCCGCGGTCGACGCGACCGGCTGGAACGCGGCGAGCGGGGACTACGGAGTCACCTGGGTCCCCTCGATGCGGATGATCGTCAACCTCAAGGACCTCGACAAGTCCAAGTGGATCAACCTCACCGGCGCCTCGGGCCACGCCTACAGCGCCCACTATTCGGACCAGACCGAGAAGTGGGCCAAGGGCGACCTCCTGGACTGGTCGTTCAGTCAGAAGGCGGTCGACGCGTCAACCGTCGACACGCTGAAGCTCACGCCGTAGTACGGCTGAAGCCCACGCTGTAGTACGGCTGAAGCTCACGCCGTAGTCGGGCGACATGAGCCCTCAGTCGCCGAAGCGCGTCACCCCGCAGGGGGTGACGACCGCTCGCACGGGGTGGTCGTGCGGTTCCTCCGGGACCCGCGCGACCACCTCGTTCGCGTACAGGAGCACCACAAGGGCGGGCGCGCTTCCCGCCGCCTCGACGCGGGCGAGCACCCGGTCGTAGGAGCCGCCGCCGCGCCCCAGCCGCATCCCGCGCGCGTCCACCGCGAGTCCGGGCAGCAGCACGGCGTCCGCGCCCGTCACGGCGCTCGGGCCGAGCCGTTCGCCGTCGGGCTCCAGGAGCCCGCGTCCGGCCGGCAGCAGGTGCTCGGGTCCGGCGTAGACGGCCCAGTCCAGGTCGTTGTCCGCGAGCAGCACCGGGAGCAGCACCCGTACACCCCGGGCACGCAGCGCGTCGATGAGCGCACGGGTCCCGGGCTCGCGGCCCACCGAGACGTACGCGGCGACCGTGCGCGCCGCGGCGAGTTCGGGCAGCGCGAGGGCCCGTTCGGCGAGCGCCAGGGAGGCGGCGCGCAGCTCGTCCTGGTCCAGCCGCTTCCTGGCGTCGAGGAGGCCGCGCCGCAAGAGGGCCTTTTCGGACATGTGATCACTCACCGTATTTCTGCAATCCCCTCAAATGCTCGGGTAAGAGAGCGAATTCACCGGAGAATAATCTTCTGCCCATACGCAGCGGATAGGGTGCCCGCATGACTCAGTCGCCTCCTCGGATCACCAAGGCTGTCATCCCCGCCGCCGGTCTCGGCACCCGGTTCCTTCCGGCCACCAAGGCCACACCGAAGGAAATGCTGCCGGTGGTGGACAAGCCGGCCATCCAGTACGTGGTGGAGGAGGCGGTGGCGGCGGGCCTGTCGGACGTCCTGATGGTGACCGGACGCAACAAGCGTCCCCTGGAGGACCACTTCGACCGGAACTACGAACTGGAGTCGGCGCTGACCCGCAAGGGCGACGCGGACCGGCTGGCCAAGGTGCAGGAGTCCAGCGACCTGGCTGCCATCCACTACGTACGCCAGGGCGACCCGCGCGGTCTGGGACACGCCGTCCTGTGCGCGGCCCCGCACGTGGGCGAGCAGCCTTTCGCGGTGCTCCTGGGCGACGACCTGATCGACGCCCGTGACCAGCTGCTTTCCCGGATGGTGGAGATCCAGGAACACGAGGGCGGCAGCGTGATCGCGCTCATGGAGGTCGACCCCGAGCAGATCCACCTCTATGGTTGCGCGGCCGTCGAAACCACCGCCGAGAGTGATGTCGTGCGGGTCACCGGCCTGGTGGAGAAGCCCGAGGCGGCCGAGGCGCCCTCCAACCTCGCCGTCATCGGCCGCTATGTGCTGGACCCGGCCGTCTTCGGCGTGCTGCGCACCACCGAGCCCGGCCGGGGCAACGAGATCCAGCTCACCGACGCGCTTCAGCACATGGCCGCGGACGAGTCGATCGGCGGCCCGGTGCACGGCGTCGTCTTCAAGGGACGCCGCTATGACACCGGCGATCGCGGAGACTACCTGCGAGCCATTGTCAGACTGGCATGCGAACGTGAAGACCTGGGCCCGGACTTCAAGGCCTGGCTTCGCCGGTACGTCACCGAGGAGATGTAGGCACCCGTGAGCAACACGATCTGGTCGGTGGACGAGCACCTGGACGACATCCTTGCCGCTGTCAGGCCGCTCGAGGCCATCGAGCTGCAACTGCCCGACGCCCAGGGCTGCGTCCTGGTCGAGGACGTGATGGTGCCCGTCGCCCTGCCGCCCTTCGACAACAGCTCGATGGACGGGTACGCGGTGCGGGTCGCCGATGTGGCGGGCGCCAGCGAGGAGTTCCCCGCCGTGCTCACGGTCATCGGTGACGTCGCGGCCGGCAGCAAGCACCTCCCCACCGTCGGCCCCGGCCAGGCCGCCCGGATCATGACCGGCGCCCCGCTGCCGCCCGGCGCCGAGACCGTCGTCCCCGTGGAGTGGACCGACGGCGGCAGCGGCCTGGGAGCCGCCACCGGCATGCGCCCGGCGGGAGCCTCCCCCGAAGGGGCGAGCGGCGAAGTGCGGGTGCACCGGGGGGCCGAGGAGCGCGCCCACGTCCGCGTCCGGGGCAGCGACGTCCAGGCGGGCGACCTCGCGCTTGCGGCGGGCACCGTGCTCGGGCCGCCGCAGATCGGGCTGCTCGCCGCGATCGGCCGCGGCACGGTCACCGTCCGGCCGCGCCCGCGCGTGGTGGTGCTGTCCACCGGGAGCGAACTGGTCCAGCCCGGCGAGGCGTTGGGCGACGGCCAGATCTACGACTCCAACAGCTTCGCGCTCTGCGCCGCCGCGCGGGACGCGGGCGCCATCGCCTACCGGGTCGGCGCGGTCACCGACGACGCGGCGGTGCTGCGCGACACCATCGAGGACCAGCTGATCCGCGCCGATCTGCTGGTCACCACCGGAGGCGTCAGCGTCGGCGCGTACGACGTCGTCAAGGAGGCGCTGTCCTCGGTGGGCGACGAGGACCAGCCGGGCAGCGGCATCGACTTCCGCAAGCTGAAGATGCAGCCGGGCAAACCCCAGGGCTTCGGCTCGATCGGCCCCGACCACACCCCGCTGCTCGCACTGCCCGGCAACCCGGTGTCCTGCTACGTCTCCTTCGAGCTGTTCGTACGCCCCGCCATCCGCACCCTGATGGGTCTGGGGGACGTCCACCGGCCCACCGTCCGCGCCACTTTGAAAACCGGCAAGGCGCTCACCTCGCCCGCCGAGCGGCGCCAGTTCCTGCGCGGCACCTACGACGCCGACGCGGGCACCGTCAGCCCCGTGGGCGGCTCCGGATCGCACCTGATCGCGGCCCTCGCGCTCGCCGACTGCCTCATCGTGCTCCCCGAGGACACCACGTCGGCGGAGCCCGGCAGCGAGGTGGAAGTGATCCTGCTCGGCTGAGTGTCAGCGGGTGGGGGTACGGTGTCTGCCCACAGAAGCCGTACCGGGAGCGCCACCGAATGAGTACGACGCAAGGCAGGCTCACGCACATCGACGAGGCGGGCGCGGCCCGCATGGTCGACGTCTCCGACAAGGACGTCACCGCGCGCACCGCCCGGGCGAGCGGCCGCGTGCTCGTCACGCCGCGCGTGGTGGAGCTCCTGCGCGGCGAGGGCGTGCCCAAGGGTGACGCGCTGGCCACCGCGCGCATCGCGGGGATCATGGGCGCCAAGCGCACCCCCGATCTCATCCCGCTCTGCCACCCGCTGGCCGTCTCCGGTGTGAAGCTCGACCTCGCGGTCACCGACGAAGCGGTGGAGATCCTGGCCACGGTCAAGACCACCGACCGCACAGGCGTCGAGATGGAGGCGCTGACCGCCGTGTCCGTGGCGGCGCTGACCGTGGTCGACATGGTCAAGGCCGTCGACAAGGCGGCCGTCATCACCGACATCCGGGTCGAGGAGAAGACCGGCGGCAAGTCCGGCCACTGGCACCGGACCGAGGAGGCCGGAGCATGACGTCCCCGCAGGCGGGCCCCGTCCCGTCGCGCCCGGGGCCGCAGCAGGCGGCGCCCTTCCCGCCCGGCGGCGAAGACCTCGGCCGGGCGCTGCTCGCGCCCTACGCGGCGCTCGTCGTCACCGCCTCCAACCGCGCGGCCGCCGGGGTGTACGCGGACAAGGGCGGCCCGCTGCTCGCCGAGGGCCTGAGCGCGCTGGGCTTCGCCGTGGACGGCCCGCTGGTCGTGCCGGACGGGGATCCCGTGGAGCAGGCGCTGCGCGCGGGCGCGGCCGCCGGGTACGACGTGATCGTCACCACCGGCGGCACCGGGCTCTCGCCCACCGACCGCACCCCGGAGGCCACCCGCGCCGTCCTCGACCACGAGGTTCCCGGCATCGCCGAGGCCATCCGCGCCGAGGGCCTGGCCAAGGTCCCCACCGCGGCCCTCTCCCGAGGCCTGGCCGGAGTGGCCGGCGGGCGCACCCTGATCGTCAACCTGCCGGGCTCCACCGGCGGCGTGCGCGACGGAATCGCCGTCCTGGAGCGGATCCTGCGGCACGCCGTGGACCAGATCCGTGGCGGCGACCACCCCAGACCGTCGGGGAGCCCGAGCTGAACGTTCCTTCGTGGCCGGTCGAGCTGGCGGAGGGCGATGTGGTCCTCCGTCCCATAAGGGTGCGCGACCAACGGGCCTGGCGCGAGGTCAACCGGCGCAACCGCGACTGGCTGCGCCCCTGGGAGGCGACGATCCCGCCGCCCGCGCCCGGCGCGCCCTTCCCGCAGCGCCCCACCTACCGCCAGATGGTCCGCCACCTGCGTACCGAGGCGAGCGCGGGCCGCATGCTGCCCTTCGTCATCGAGTACCAGGGCCAGCTGGTGGGCCAGTTGACGGTCGCGGGGATCACCTGGGGGTCGATGTGCTCGGGCCACGTCGGGTACTGGGTGGACCGCGAGGTGGCGGGGCGCGGCGTGATGCCGACGGCCGTCGCGCTTGCCGTCGACCACTGCTTCCGGGTGGTCGGGCTGCACCGCATGGAGGTGTGCATCCGCCCCGAGAACGGGCCGAGCCGCCGGGTGGTGCAGAAGCTCGGGTTTCGCGAGGAGGGGCTGCGGCCGCGCTATCTCCACATCGACGGGGCGTGGCGCGATCACCTGGTGTACGCGTTGACCGCCGAGGAGGTCCCCGAGGGCCTGCTCGCCCGCTGGCGCCGGGCCAGGCAGCCCCACCCGGGGCACCCCGGGCAGTGACCCGGGGGCAGGAGGGGCAGACCGGGGCGGCCGGCGCGGTTTTCGGGGGCAGCCGGGCCGCAGCAGAGGGCACCCGAAACTGCCCGCCCAGCCCCACGCCCGCCTCACCCGACCGGAAAATGAAATAAACGTTCGAATTCGAGAGGCATCTGTTCGAATCTGTTCGACTTCTACCCGCCATCACTCGTCGAACGATCTGAGAAATCACAAAAAAAGCCGGTGATATCAGCCAGATCGTGCGACACACCGGCTCAATTGGCGTATCCCCGCGCGCCAGCCCCTCTACGGTGTGGTGTGTGAGCAGCAGCGGCCTCATTTACGCAGTCATCGTCGGGGCCTGGGCCGCCTACTTGGTGCCGATGTGGCTCCGCAGGCAGGACGAGCTCAACGAGGCACGCCCGACGGAACGCTTCAGCACCGCCATCCGGCTGCTGTCCGGCCGGTCGGCCATGGAGCGCCGGTACGCCAAGGAGCTGCGCCAGCGGGCCATCGAGGAGGACGCGCCCGGGGCCGAGCCCGGCCATTCGGCGGACGCCCTCACGGAGCCCCTGGCCGCCCCGGGGGAGTCCACGGGCCACCGCGAGTCCGCCGTGCCCCGGGCCCGCGACAGGCGCACCGCGCCACACGAGCGGCCGGACGCCCCGGAGCAGCGCGGGGAACGCCCCGAGCGCCGCGAGCCCCCGGTGGGGGAGCCCCGGCGCGAGCGTGGGGCGCGCCCTGGGGGAGCGGGAGCCGTGGCCTCGGCCGAACGGGCCCGGCGCGCCCAGCGCAGCGCCGTGCTCGCGCGCCGTCGGCGCACCACCGTCATCCTCTTCCTCGCCTTCACGCTGGGCGCGATCGTCGCGGCGGTGGGCGGCCTCGGTTTCCTGTGGGCGCCGGCCGTACCGGCCGCCCTCCTGAGCGCGTACATCGTCCACCTCCGCGTCCAGGAGCGGCGGCGCTTCGCGTTCACCATGGACCGCCGTCGCGCCGAGGCGGCGGCGCAGCGGCTGCGCGAGAGCCGGCCGAGGGCCCGGGCCACGGCGCCGGGCACCGAGCCCGACGACGAACCGGAAGCCCACCACCTGGCCCCCGTGCCCGAACCCGCGCCCGCGCCCGCCCTCTCCCCGCAGGAGGCCGGACGGCGCGCGCTGGTCGAGCAGACCGACCACGCGGAGTGGGTCGACCAGCAGCGCGAGCGCGGCCCCGAGCGCGGCGCGAGCTGGGACCCGGTGCCGGTCCCGCTGCCAACGTACGTGACCGCGCCGGTCGCCCCGCGCGCCACGGGCAGCATCGACCTGGGCGCCCCCGACACCTGGTCGTCCGCCCGCTCCTCGACGGCGGACCCGGCCCCGTCCCCCGAGCCCGCCGCCGAGGAGCCCCCGCGCCGGCGCGGGGGCGCAAGTCGCCGCCGGACGCCCCTCTTCGACCAGTACGCGGACGACGACCGCCCCCGCGCCGCCAACGAATGAACCCGCCGCCGCTGACCAGCGGGGACCGGATTTCCAACCACTCCCATCCGGGTGCTAAGGTTTCACTCGTTGCAAGGGCCTGTGGCGCAGTCCGGTAGCGCACCTCGTTCGCATCGAGGGGGTCAGGGGTTCGAATCCCCTCAGGTCCACAACAGGTCAGAGCCCCTGTCGGAGAAATCCGGCAGGGGCTCTTTCTGTGCGTCCAGCAGCGAAGTACAGCGACTGCTTCCGAGCTCGCTTGGCCGGTCGACCCGCTGAGCCCGCGCGCCGCCCGGGCAAGCAAGGCGGACGCGGGCTCAGGCCGAACACGCACGCCCCGGCCCGGGTCCGGCGCTGTGGCCCCCTACGGGGAGTGGGTCCACACCATCGTCAGGTATCCGCTGTAGAGGGCGGAGGCGATGGCGGTGCCGGTGAGGACGGCGTAGACGGTGGTGGTGCGCGCCCGGGCGAGAGCCGTGGCCAGGGGGAAGAGGAGAGGGAAGGCGGGGAGGAGGAAGCGGGCCTTCGCGTGGAAGAAGCCGGCGCCGCCGATGGTGATGAGGACCAGCGCGGCGGCGTATATCCAGACGCTGAGGGGCGGCCGGCGCAGCGCCAGGCTTGTGAGCAGAACGACCGCCGTGATGGCGGTAGCGGCAACCACGACGTAGTCGAGGGAGAGTTGGGGCTGAGTGAACAGGTCGCGCAGGCGCTGGATGGTGAAGGTACCGCCATCAAGCGTGGACCCCCACAGTCGCTGCTCGACGAAGTAGCCGTCCCAGCGGCGCATGCGGTGCCCGACCCAGAGGACGAAGGCGATCCAGCCGAGGGGCGCCAGGGCCACGGCGCCGTACAGCCGGGCCGTAGGGCGTCCGGGCGCGTGCCCGCCCGGGAGGGGCAGCGGCTCAGTCGATCGCCCGCCGGTCGTGGACCACAGGTGCCAGGCCGCGCCAAGGGTGACGGCGGCGATGACGGCGAGACCGGAGGGCCGGGTGGCTCCGGCGAGCAGAGCCAGCGTGCCGGCGGTGAGCCAGGCCCGGGTGAGCACCGCGTACAGGGCCCAAGCGGCCAGCGCGGTGAAGACCGGTTCGGTGTACGCCATGGACTGCACGAGGGCGTGCGGCACGACCGCGTACAGGGCGACGGCGAACAGAGCGACCCGTGCGCCGTACAGCTTCTCGGCGACGGCGAAGATCCCCCACGCCGCCAGGAGTGAGGCGGCCAGCGCGACGCTCCAGGCGGCCCAGCCGGCCGGGAGCCCGGTGACGGTGTGAACGGCCCGTATCAGAGCGGGGTACAGGGGGAAGAAGGCGAGCTTGCACGTGGGGCCGCCCAGCTGGCAGGCGGGGACCATGTGGCCGCTGTAGCCGTGCTCCGCGATGTTCAGGTAGTAGACCGAGTCCCACCGCGTCGCCAGGATTTCGTACAGGCCGAGTCCCTTGCGGTGCCCCCATGCGCCCACCATGGCGATGCCGACCAGGCGCAGTGCGCAGTGCAGCAGCAGCGCCGCCCGCACGCGCCGCCACGACGCGGCCAGAGCGCGCAGAGCCGGCCGCGCGTGCCCGGAAACAGGCGTCGAGCCCCGGCCTCCTCGGCTGCGAGGCGGGGCGGTGTGTATCTGAGTCCCTGTCACATTTCCGTCCAAAGGTCAATCAAGGTGCTCCCCGTGCATGGCCGCCTCCCGTGTCGCCCCGGCGGCGCGTTACACCCCGGGGTGCGAAAGGGCGGGGGAAGGCGGGCTGTACTGGCGGGGCGGAGTCCGCGCGCTGGGGCGTCGACGCGGCTTCAGCGGTGCGTTCGTATGACCTCTGCGACGCTCCCCGCTCGCGCGGCGGCGTGTCGATCATCGGTCACGTCGCGGCTCGGCGCCAGGGGCGGCCGTCTCCGGGTGTCAGGTACCCCCGACGAGAAGGCCCCGCCGACGGTCGTGGCCCCCGAGCCGCTTGCGGCAGATGCGTATGAAATATGGAATCAGCTGATTCATGCGCGAAAAGCTGCGTCCGGGCTGTTTCGGTTACTCGGTGCGTTAGTCAATGCGAAGTAAAGAATTGTGATGCCTCGCGGTCCGACGAGGGAGGTTCGGCGGGCTCGGCCGCGCCTCACCATGGCCGGAAGCTCTTCCTCGAAACGCCTTCTTCCGGGGGGTGTTCGGCATGTCGTGACGATCCCGATCGGCTGGAATCGGTTGCCGGCCGTGCGGAATCTCGGGCCGGGGCCGCCCTGTTCCGGCGAGGGGAAACTGTTGACCTGCGGCGTTGGCATTGCGTTTGATGCGCTCACTTGTGTCATTTCTGTGTTGTTCCTGTGGGGGGAGCGTCAGTGCGGGGTGTGGACGGCCGACGTGCCGTGAGACGGAGACCGAGCCGTGGGGTGGCGGTGCGGCAAGCGGTGTTGGCCGTGGTGTCGGGGTTGTTGTTCGCCACGGCCCAGCCCTTGGCGGCCGTCGCGGACTCGGCGGCTCCGGGTGAGGGCGCCGCGTCGAACAGCGCCCGTTCCGGTCAGGGGGAGACGCCGGAGTCGCTGGCCGTCGCCGAGGCCAGACGTAGCGGACGGGATGTGAACGTCCCCTCGCTGGAGAACGAGACGAGCGAGGTGGTGGCCAAGCCGGACGGCCGCCTGGCCGCAACGGTTCACACCAAGCCGGTGCGCACCCGTAAGGCGGGTGCCTGGCGCGACATCGACACCACTCTGCACACCACCGGCGGCGGGACGATCGCCCCGGTGGCCACCGTGACGGACCTGGAGTTCTCCGGCGGCGGTACGCGGCCGCTGGTGCGGATGTCCAGCGCGGGCAAGGAACTGAAGCTGACCTGGCCGACCCCGCTGCCCGCGCCGGTGGTCAGCGGGAACACCGCCGAATACCGTTCGATCCTGCCGGACGTCGATCTGCGGATGACCGCCACCGACTCCGGGTTCACGCAGCTGATCGTGGTCAAGACGCCGGAGGCGGCCAAGAACCCGCAACTGGACCAGCTGAAGCTCGGGATGACCAGCGCGGACCTGACGGTGCGCAAGGAGACGGACGGCTCCTTGTCCCTCGTCGACAAGGCGGCCGGCGGCACGGTGTTCCAGGCTCCCAAGCCGATGATGTTCGACTCGTCGCCGGGCCTGGCCGACGGTTCGGGGATGCCCGCGCAAGCGCCCGCCCAGCCGAAGCAAGCCCCGGCCGCACCCAAACAGGCCCCCACCGCACCCAAGCACGCCCTGGCCGCCGTTGAGGCGGCCGCCGCTCCCTCGACCCACGCGGCACCCGTGGAGGTGGCGGTACCGAAGGACCAGAAGTCGCTCGTCCTGACCCCGGACCAGAAGCTCCTCGACGCGCCCGACACCGTGTTCCCGGTGATGATCGACCCGGATGTCCGCGCGCCCCGCGCGGCGGGCTGGGCCGGGATCTCCCGGTACTGGGACACCCAGTCGTTCTGGAAGTTCTCCGGAGACTTCGGCATGGGGTACTGCGGCGACCAGGGCCGGTGCGTGCCGGCCGACGTGAAGCGGGTGCTGTACTCGATCCCCGTGCAGGGCCAGGCGTTCGTCGGCAAGCACATCCAGGACGTCAAGTTCCGGGCCTGGGAGGCACACGCCTGGAGCTGTACCCCGCAGCCGGTCGACCTGTTCGTGACGGGCGGCATCAACTCCCGTACCACGTGGAGCAATTCCAGCGGGGTGGGATCCTCCTCGTTCTGGAAGGAATATCTGGCGACCCGGAACGACGCACGCGGCCCAGCGTCTTCGACCCCACCGACACCTCCAAGGCGCCCAGCACCACCCCTGCGGCCACTCCCCGCACCACGAGCACCGTCTACACCCCGGCCACCGGACGGCCCACCAAGATCGCGGTGACCGGCCCGCCCGCGACCGTCGGCAACGCGGCCACGGCCCAGACCACCACGTCCTACCTCGACCTGATGCGCGGGCTGCCCTTCATCAGCACCGACGCCAACAACCTGCGCACCGACCTCGAATACGACGCGCTCGGGCGTCCGTCGAAGATGTGGCTGCCCAACCGGTCCAAGGTGAACAACCAGTCGCCGAACCTCCAGTTGCGCTACACCAACGACGACAACGCGATTCAGTCGGTGGCCGCCCTCACGCTGAACAACGACGGTTCGTCCGACACCAGTTACACCCTGTTCGACGGCCTCGGCCGGGTCCGCCAGACACAGTCGCCGGGACCCGACGGCGGTCGCCTGCTGACCGACACGTTCTACGACGAGCGCGGCCAGGTCCGCCTCGCGTACGCCCCGTACCACAACACATCGGCGCCCACCGGCACCCTGTTCACGGTGGTGGACGCGGACGGCATCGAGACGCAGACCGCCACGGAGTACGACGGATGGCCGTGCTCAGAGGTTTCACAATCATGGTCACGGCACGAACGGGGGGCCGTCCCTGCCGGGGCTGACGAGGACGGGGGAGCCTCGAAGGGATGCGCCTGGCAGGGACGGGAGCGGGGGTGGGTCAGCGCGGTGCGGCGCCTGGACGAGCGAGGCGGGTCACGTCTGGCGCCAGGTCCGCCAGGGGCGGGTGATGGTCTCCCGGTAGGTGTGGTGCGACGGGTTCTGGCCGCAGTGCCGCAGGACCCAGTCCTGTGGGTCGGCGAAGTCCTCGCTTGTCGGGGACGTCTCGCCGTCAACGGCGCACTGCATCGCGTACAGGACCGGCTCCGCGTCCGGCTCGCGGTCGGGCTGGAGCGTCCAGGTCTCGTAGCGCAGGACCGAGCGCGGGGTCACCGTCCCCACCTCCGGTTGGCCACGGCCACCTTCGCGCTCAACTCCTCCGTCGGAGTCGGCGAACGTACGTCCTCGGGCGGCACGTCCCATTCCTGGCCACCGCGCGGCGGCCGAAGCTGCACGTACGTCCCCACATGGCCCATCACCACGCCCACCTTGCCGTTCCGCCGGTCGACCACCAGGGCGCCGACATCGGGCGGGACGGTGTGCCCGTCGGTATCGGGGGTGCGGGCCGTCATCGTGACCTCCCCGGCAAGGCGGTCCGCGACCGGGCATCCAGTCGTACGGCCGGAACACAAGTGGTGGTGCACTTAGGCACGTTGACACTCCTCAGCGGCGTGAACCGTGCCCGGGCATTATTGGTGCCGCACGGTCGGCACCGATCTTCCCGCCGGTCGCCGGGACGAAGGAACCTCCGCCAAACCCCACTTCGGGACGTCCCGCACCCTGTAGAACGTCCCTGGTGCCGTCCTGAGACGAAGGGTGAGACTCGTGCCGAACGAGAGACTACGAGCCGTCATGGCGGCGGGAGGCTGGACGTACGCCGCACTCGCTCAGCAGGTCGAGGTCGACCCCAAGTCGGTCGAGCGCTGGGTGAACCTCGGGCGTATCCCACGCAGTGCCACCGCCCTCCAGGCGGCCAAGGCCCTGGGAGAAGACGTGCACGCACTCTGGCCGGCGCTCCGCCAGGCCCGCCCCGCCCGCGCCATCAGCCCCGAACTGGTCGCGCTCTACCAACAGCGGGCCGACATCCCCGTCTCGACGTTCACCGACCTCTTGACCCAGGCCCGGGAACGGATCGACATCCTCGTCTACGCGGCCGTCTTCCTCCACGAGGCTTACCCGAGGCTGAACGAACTCCTCACCGAACGCGCCTCCCAAGGCTGCACCGTCCGCATCGCGATCGGGGACCCCGACAGCGGCACCATCCAAGCCCGCGGCCAGGAGGAGAGGTTCGGCCACGGCATCGAATCCCGCTGCCGCCTCGCACTCATGCACTACAGACCGCTGGCCGGCACCCTCGGCATCGAAGTCCGCACCCACGTAACCACGCTTTACAACTCCCTCTACCGCGCCGACGACCAGCAGCTCGTCAACGCCCATGTCTGGGGCGTCAACGCCTACGCCGCCCCGGTGTGGCATCTTCGCCGACACGAGACAGGCGGCTTGTTCGGCACCTACGCCGAGAGCTTCGACGCGGTGTGGGCGACGGCAACTCCCGTACGAGAGGGAGGCTGACCGTGGCCCGCACCGAGTACTACGACGACCCGAACGCCCCCGAGCCGAACAGCATGGTCGTCGCCGCATCCGCCGTCGTCACCGACGGCCACGGGCGCATCCTCCTCCAGCGCCGCCGCGACAACGACCTATGGGCCCTGCCCGGAGGCGGCATGGACCTCACCGACTCCCTGCCAGGCACGGCCGTCCGCGAGGTCAAGGAAGAGACCGGCCTCGACGTCGAGATCACCGGCCTGGTCGGCACCTACACCGACCCGAAACACATCATCGCCTACACCGACGGCGAGGTCCGCCGCCAGTTCAACGTCTGCTTCACCGCCCGCATCACCGGAGGGCGATTGCAAATCTCCGACGAGTCCACCGAACTCCGGTTCGTGCCACCGGAAGAGATCGAGCAGCTGCCCATGCATCACACCCAACAGCTCAGGCTCCAGCACTTCCTGGAACAGCGCGAAAAGCCGTACCTGGGCTGAACCGCCTGACGGCGGTTGCGACGGCAACACCGCGGTACGTCCGACGGGCAGTGCCTGGGGCGGGTCAGGGATTGCGCAGCGGCTTCGCGAAGCAGCGGCTGGATTCGTAGGTGCGGTAGTGGCCGAACTTTTCGCACGGTTCGTAGCCCGTCGACATGTACAGGGCTATCGCCTCCGGCTGCTTGTCGCCGGTTTCCAGGACCATGCGGGTGCGGCCGGCCGCGCGGGCGTCGGCTTCCAGGGTGGCCAGGATGCGGCGGGCCAGGCCTTGGCCACGGGCCTCGGGGATGACGTACATCCGCTTCAGCTCCGCGTCGCCGTCGCGGTAGTTCTCCTCGTTCGCCTCCTGGCCGCGCCAGCCGCCGGTCGCCACCGGGCGGTCCTCGGCGTCGTATGCGATCAAGTACAGGCCGCGCGGCGGCAGGAACATCGTGGGCTCAAGGAACGTGGCGTCGCCGCCGTCCCCGTACCGCTCGATGTATTCGAGCTGCACCTGGTCGTTGAGCTTCAGCGCGTCGGGGTGATCGTACGAGAGGCGGCGGATATTCATGCGCTAGATCGTACTTCTATGCGGGCGGGGTGGGTCCCGCGGGTCGGTAGGGTGCCGGGATGCTCACTGTTACCTCTGTGAATGTAAACGGGCTCCGGGCCGCCGCCAAGAAGGGCTTCGTGGAATGGCTCAGGGGCAGCGAGGCCGACGTCGTCTGCCTGCAAGAAGTGCGGGCCGAGCCCCACCAGCTGCCCGCCGAGGCCGGGGCGCCCGAGGGCTGGTTCGCCGTGCACGCCCCCGCCGCCGCCAAGGGCCGCGCCGGTGTGTCGCTGCTCACCCGGCGCGAGCCCGACCGGGTCCGTACGGGGTTCGGGAGCGCGGAGTTCGACGGCAGTGGACGGTACGTCGAGGCGGACCTGCCCGGCGTGACCGTGGCCTCCCTCTATCTGCCCTCCGGCGAGGTCGGCACCGAGCGGCAGGACGAGAAGGTCCGCTTCATGGCCGAGTTCATCGCATACCTCAAGGAACTGCGGGTGCGGGCCGCCGCCGACGGGCGTGAGGTCGTCGTCTGCGGGGACTGGAACATCGCCCACCAGGAGGCCGACCTCAAGAACTGGAAGGGCAACAAGAAGAACTCCGGCTTCCTGCCCGAGGAGCGGGAGTGGATGACCCGGGTCTTCGACGCCACCGACGGCGGGTACGTCGATGTCGTGCGCGCTCTGCACCCCGGCGTCGAGGGCCCGTACTCGTGGTGGTCCTACCGGGGGCGCGCCTTCGACAACGACACGGGCTGGCGCATCGACTACCAGGTCGCCACGGCCGGGCTCGCCGAACGCGCGGTCAAGGCGTACGTCGAACGGGTGGCGACGCACGGGGAGCGGTGGAGCGACCACGCGCCGGTGACGGTGGTGTACGACCTGTAGGCCCGGCTCAACCCGGGGGCGGGCACCCAAAAAAGCGCCATCCGGCCCCCGCGCCCCGGCCCCCCGGCACCTCGGCCCCCGCGCCGCGTCACCTCCGCGCCCCTACTCCTCCCGCTCTCCCGACAGCCGCCGGTCCAGCGCCAAGGACAGTTCCGCGTCCACCACCGCCTTCGCCAGCGGGCGCAGCCGCTCCGTGTCCTGCGGTGACGCGTGGGTGCGCAGGAGGTCGGTGAACAGCGCGGCCAGCGCGTCCGCGTGCTCACGGACCTCGCGGCCCGCCGCCAGGACCGCGGCCAGCGGTACGCCCTCGCGCACCAGGGACGCCGAGACGTCCAGCAGGCGGCGGCTGATGTGGACGATCTCCTCGCCCGACACCGCGAGGTAGCCGAGGTCGAGCGCGGCCGCCAGGTTCTCCGGGGTGACCTGGCCCGCGAAGTGGTCCGCCAGCGCTTCCGGCGTCAGGCGCACCGGGGTCTCCTCGGTGGGTTCGACCAGGCCGAGCGCTTCGCCCGCGTTGCGGCCCGACTCGAACGCCGAGGTCAGGTCGGCGATGCCGGAGAGGGTGTGGCCGCGTTCCAGGAGTGCGGTGATGGTCCGCAGGCGCGCCAGGTGGTGGTCGTCGTACCAGGCGATCCGGCCCTCGCGGCGGGGTGGCGGGATCAGGCCGCGCTCGCGGTAGAAGCGCAGGGTGCGTTCGGTGATGCCGGCTTCCCGGGCCAGCTCCGACATGCGGTACTCGCGGGTGCCGTGGACGCCGTCCCGTCCCGCCGCCCCGCTGTCGCGCCCGCTGTGCGTGCTGTGGGTGCCCTTACGCGCCTGGTCGTCTGCCACGCGGCTCAGCCTATGCGCTGGGCGTACGCCGCCGACCGCCCCCAAGTTCCGGCATCCCGGCCCGCCTCGTGGGCCGGGACGCCCACCCGTACGTACCCCCGGTAACTTTCGCGGCCGCCCCCCTACCGCTCGGTATGTGTCTGCTCTACTCTCCCAACAGTGCCAGTGATTGCTGGCAGTATTGAGGGAACCGATCGTGGAGGCAGTGGCATGGCCCAGCACGAGGACGAGCACGGACATGAGGCCGCACCCGGGCGGGCGGCCGGGCGCGGGGACCGGCGCGAGCACGTGCGGGTCGCGGTGGTCGGGTCGGGGTTCGGCGGGCTCGGCGCGGCGGTCCGGCTGCGGCGCGAGGGGATCACCGACTTCGTCGTCCTGGAGCGGGCCGGATCCGTCGGCGGCACCTGGCGCGACAACAGCTACCCCGGGTGCGCCTGCGACGTACCCTCGCACCTCTACTCCTTCTCCTTCGCGCCCAACCCCGACTGGCCCCGCACCTTCTCGGGCCAGCGGCACATCCGCGCCTACCTGGAGCACGTCGCCGACACCTTCGGGCTGCGCCCGCACATCCGCCTCGACCACGAGGTGACGATGATGCGCTGGGACGCCGAACGGCTGTGGTGGGAGATCGAGATCGCGGGCGGCGCCTCGCTCACCGCCGACGTCGTCGTCTCCGCCACCGGGCCGCTCTCCGACCCCAAGATGCCGGAGATACCCGGGCTCGGCACTTTCCCCGGCAAGGTGTTCCACTCCGCGCGCTGGGACCACGACTACGACCTGCGCGGCAAGCGCGTCGCCATGGTCGGTACGGGTGCCTCGGCCATCCAGATCGTGCCCGCCATCCAGCCCGAGGTCGCGCGCCTCACCCTCTTCCAGCGGACGCCGCCGTGGGTCATGCCGCGCATGGACCGCGCGATCAGCGGCGCCGAACGCTGGCTGCACCGCCGGCTGCCCCTCACCGGCGCCGCGCGGCGCGGACTCCTCTGGGGCATACGGGAGTTGCAGGTCAGCGCGTTCACCAAGCGGCCCAACGAACTCGGGCTCGTCGAGTCCATAGCCAAGGGGAACATGGCGCGCGCCATCAAGGACCCGGCCCTGCGCGCCAAGCTGACGCCCGACTACCGCATCGGCTGCAAGCGGATCCTGCTCTCCAGCTCGTACTACCCGGCGCTCGCCCGGCACAACGTGGACGTGGTCGCCTCCGGGCTCGCCGAGGTGCGCGGCTCCACCCTGGTGGCGGCCGACGGCACCGAGAGCGAGGTCGACGCGATCATCTTCGGCACCGGGTTCCACGTCACCGACATGCCGATCGCGGACCGCGTCGTGGGCGCCGAGGGGCACACGCTCGCCGAGTCGTGGAAGGACGGCATGCAGTCGCTGCGCGGCGCGACGGCGGCCGGGTTCCCCAACTGGATGACCATCATCGGGCCCAACACCGGCCTCGGGAACTCCTCCATGATCCTCATGATCGAGTCCCAACTCGCCTATATGGCCGACTACTTGAGGCAGCTGAACGTGCTGGGCGGGCGGGCCGCGCTCACCCCGCGCCCCTCCGCCGTCGGCGCCTGGAACCGGCGGGTGCAGGAGCGCATGAAGCGCACCGTGTGGAACACCGGCGGCTGCACCAGCTGGTACCTCGACGCGGCCGGCCGCAACACCACCGTCTGGCCGGGCACCACCAGTGAGTTCCGCCGCGCGACGCGTGAGGTCGATCTGGGCGAGTACGAGGTCGTACGGGCCCGGGCCGCCGGGACGGAAACCGGGGCCGGGGCTGAATCCTCGGGGGCCTCGGGGGCCGGCGTCGCAGGCGCGACGGCGGTGTCCGCGTGAGCCGGGCCGGCGCCGGGGCCGTCCGGCGCGGGGTGTACGCCCCGCCCCTGCCCGACCGCGTCCTGACCGCACACTCCGCCGACGGCACCCCGCTCCACGTCGAGGTGCACGGGCCCGCCGGCGCGCCCGCCGTCGTCCTCGCGCACGGCTGGACGTGTTCGACGGCGTTCTGGGCGGCGCAGATCCGCGCGCTGGCCGGCGAGTGCCGGGTCATCGCCTACGACCAGCGCGGGCACGGGCGGACCGCCGCCGCCGAGGTCTGCTCCGCCGACGCGCTCGCCGACGACCTCGAAGCGGTGCTCGACGCGGCGCTCGCACCCGGCGAGCGTGCGGTGCTCGCCGGGCACTCCATGGGCGGCATGACGCTCATGGCCGCCGCCGGGCGCCCGGGCCCGCGCGAGCACGCCGCCGCCGTCCTGCTGTGCAGCACCGGCGCCTCGCGTCTGGTGGCCGAGTCGCGGGTGGTGCCCCTGCGCGCCGGGCGGCTGCGGACCGCGCTGACCGGGCGCGTCCTTTCCTCCGGCGCGCCGCTCGGGCCGGTCACACCGCTCGCCAAGAAGGTCCTGCGATACGCCACGATGGGGCCGGGCGCGGCCCCGGACAAGGTCGAGGCGTGCGCCAGGATCGTGCACGCCTGCCCGCGCGGGGTGCGTCAGGCCTGGTCCCAGGTGCTGGCCGAGCTCGAAGTGAGCGCGTCCGTGCGGGAGTTGGCGGTGCCCACGGCCGTGGTGGTGGGCGAGGTGGACCGGCTCACGCCGCCCGTGCACGCGCGGCGGATCGCGGACGCGCTGCCCGACTGCCGCTCGCTCGACGTGCTCACCGGCGTCGGGCACATGACGCCCATCGAGGCGTCCGAGTTCATCACCGGGAAGATCCGCGCGCTGGTGGCCGCGCATCTGGCCGCGCCGGCCGCCCCGGGTTCGTTCGCCGCCGTCGACGCCGAGGAGAGTGCCGTATGAGCAGGGCCGTACTGGAAGGGCAGGTCGCCGTCGTCACGGGCGCGGCCCGGGGGGTCGGCGAACTCCTCGCGCGCAAGTTGTCCGCGCGCGGGGCGAGGGTCGCGCTTGTCGGGCTCGAACCCGATGAGCTGAAGCGGGTCGCGGCGCGGCTCGGCACCGACGCGGAGTCCTGGTACGCGGACGTCACCGACCACGAGGCGATGGCGCGGGTCGCGGCCGAGGTCAAGCAGCGGTTCGGCAAGGTGGACATCGTCGTCGCCAACGCGGGGGTCGCCTCCGGGGGGCCGTTCGTCGACTCCGACCCCGACGCGTGGCGCCGGGTCATCGAGGTCAACCTCATCGGAGGGGCGGTCACCGCGCGGGCCTTCCTGCCCGTCCTGATGGAGTCGCGCGGCTACTTCCTCCAGATCGCCTCGCTCGCGGCGATCACGCCGGCGCCGATGATGACGGCGTACTGCGCGTCGAAGTCCGGGGTCGAGGCGTTCGCGCACAGCCTGCGGGCGGAGGTCGGCTACAAGGGGGTGCGGGTGGGGGTCGGGTACCTGTCGTGGACCGACACCGACATGGTGCGCGGGGCGGACCAGGACGACGTGATGCGTGAGCTGCGCTCGCGGCTGCCGTGGCCGTCGAACCGGACGTATCCGCTCGGGCCGGCCGTCGATCGCATCGTCGCCGGGATCGAGCGGCGGTCCTCGCATGTGTACGCGCAGTGGTGGCTGCGGGGGATGCAGTCCGTGCGTGGATATCTGCCCGGGGTGATCGGGGCCGTGGGGGCGCGGGAGATGCGGCGCTTCGAGCCGAGGCTGGGGTCGGTGGGGCGGGGGTTGGTCGGGGCGGGGGGTGCGGCGGACGAGCGCCGCGGGCAGGTTTAGCGATGGGGTGCGGGCCCCCTTCGACCCCGCCAAGCGGCGCGGGGTTGGCCCGACCCTGCCAGGGGCGCGGGGAACTGCGCGCTCAGCCCAGCACGGTCCGCAGCAGGGGTCCCTGGGGCTCCGCCCCAGACCCCGTTCGCGCTGAAGGCGCTCGTCCTCAATCGCCGGACGGGCTGAGGGTGCCGGTGTGGGCCAGCGCCAAGTAGTTAGGGGCGCGGGGAACTGCGCGATCAGCCACGCACGGTCCGCAGCAGGGGTCCCTGGGGCTCCGCCCCAGACCCCGTTCGCGCTGAAGGCGCTCGTCCTCAATCGCCGGACGGGCTGAGGGTGCCGGTGTGGGCCAGCGCCAAGTAGTTAGGGGCGCGGGGAACTGCGCGATCAGCCACGCACGGGTCGCCGGGTCAAGGGCGGGACGGTCTTGGGGGGAGTGGGGGGCGGCGGCGGGTCGGGGTGGTGGTGTAGCCGGGTGGGGTGGACGCGGGGCGGGTGGTCAGGAGGTCCAGGGCCAGCTGGACCGCGTCGTCCAGCTGGGCATGGCGACCCTCCGCCCAGTCCAGCGGGGTGCGCAGGATCTCCAGATCCGGCTCCACCCCGTGGTTCTCCACGGACCACCCGTACGCGTCGAACCACGCCGCGTTCATCGGCACGGTGATGACGGAGCCGTCCCCCAGCGTGTGGCGGCCCGTCATCCCCACCACCCCGCCCCACGTGCGCTGGCCCACCACCGGCCCCAGTTTCAGGAGCCGGAACGCCGCCGTGATCATGTCGCCGTCCGAGGACGTCGCCTCGTCGGCGAGGGCGACCACCGGACCCCGGGGCGAGTTGGAGGCGTACGACACCGCCTGCGCGTCCCGCGTCAGGTCCCAGCCGAGGATGCGCCGGGTCAGCTTCTCCACCACCAGCTCGCTGATGTGCCCGCCCGCGTTGCCCCGTACGTCCACGATCAGGGCGGGGCGGCTGACCTCCAGGCGCAGGTCGCGGTTGAACTGGGCCCAGCCCGAGCCGCCCATGTCGGGGATGTGCAGATAGCCGCACTTGCCGCCGCTCAACTCCCGTACCACCTCACGGCGTTTGGCCACCCAGTCCTGGTAGCGCAGGGGCCGCTCGTCGACCAGCGGAACCACCGCGACCCGGCGCGACCTGCCCTCGCTGCCCGCCGGACGGAAGGTCAGCTCGACCGTCGTGCCGCCCGCGCCCGCGAGCAGGGGATAGGGCCCGGCCACCGGATCGACGGGACGGCCGTCCACATGGGTGAGGACCGCGCCCTCGCGGATGCCCGCGCCCGCGAGCGGTGAGCGCGCCTTGGAGTCGGACGAGTCGCCGGGCAGGATCCGCCGGACGACCCAACTCCCCTCCCGGCACACGAGGTTGGCGCCGAGCAGACCCTGGGCCCGCTGGTAGTGCGGAGGGCCCTCGTTGCGCCGCGCGGCCGTGACGTACGCGTGGGAGGTGCCGAGCTCGCCCAGCACCTCGCGCAGCAGATCGCCGAACTCGTCCGGGGACGCGACCCGTTCCACCAGCGGCCGGTACTGGTCCAGCACGTCCGGCCAGTCGATGCCGCACATCTTCGGGTCCCAGAAGTAGGAGCGGATGATGCGGCCCGCCTCGTCGAACGCCTGGCGCCACTCCGACCCCGGATCGACCTCGTGCAGGATGCGCCGCAGGTCCAGATAGACCGTCGAGTCGTTGTCGCCCGGCTCGGTGGCCGGCACCGCGCGCAGCTCGCCCTCGTCGACCACCACGAGACGGCTGGCGTCGCCGCTGATCGCGAAGTGGTCGAGGTGGTCGACCAGTTCGGTCCTGCGGGCCTTGGAGATGTTGAAGTGCTCAAGGGTGGGGCGGCCAGAGGTGTCGGCCGGGTTGGCGAAGGTCTCGCCGAGTGCGCCCGAGATGGGCCAGCGCAGCCACACCAGACCGCCTCCGGCGACCGGGCGCAGCGCCGAGTACTTCGACGCGGACACCGGGAACGGCGTGACCCGGCTCTCCAGACCCTCCATCTCCACCGTCACGGTGGCGTCGCCCGAGTCGTCCAGCGGGTCCAGGCCGCCCGCCGCGGGCCGCCCGTCCGGGGAGAGCGCGAACGGGGAGGGCGTCGCCGAGTTGAGCGGTACGAGGTAGGGGCGGCAGCCCAGCGGGAAGGAGAGGTCACCGGTGTGCACGTCGTACACCGGGTCGAAGCCGCGCCAGGACAGGAACGCCAGATAGCGGCCGTCGCTGGTGAACACCGGATTCTCGTCCTCGAAGCGGCCGTTGGTGACGTCGACGACGGTGTGCGGGCCGGGGCCCGCGATCCGGGCCATCTTGATCTGCCGCAGGGAGCGTCCGATGCCGGGGTGCGACCAGGTCAGCCACGCCCCGTCGGGCGAGAAGGCGAGGTCGCGGACAGGTCCGTTGACGGAACGGATCAGCTCCGTCACCTCGCCCTCGCCGGTCACGGTGGCGGACGCGGGCGGCACGGCCGCGGCGCCCGAGCCGGGGGGACTGCCCGCCGCCCCGGCACCGGAGCCCGCCCCGGCACCGGAGCCCGCCCCGGCACCGGAGCCCGCCCCGGCACCGGAGCCCGCGTCGTCCTGGCCTGGGTCCGCCTGGCCCGCATGCGTTCGGCCCGCGTCCGCGCTCGATCCCGGCGCGTCCCCTCGCGCGCCCGCGCCGGAGTCCGCGGCGCCACCCCGGTCGTCCGTCGCCCCGCCCGGTTCTGGGTCCGACTCCGGCTCCGGCTCCGTATAGCGGCGCAGCCGTGTCGCGCCGGTCGGTTCCGCGACGGCCGCCGCCTCCTCCGCCACGTCGAGGAGCAGGAGCCGGCCGTCGTTGGAGGCGATCGCCAGGCGTTCGCCCTGCGGGTCGGAGACCATCTCCTGCACCCGGCCGAGGCGCCCCGCCGCGAGGCGGCGCGGGCGGCGCTCGCCGCTGGCGCGCGGCAGGAAGGCGATCTCCACCGCGTCCTCGCCGTCCGCGTCCGTGATGTAGGCGACCTGGCCGCCGCTGCCCAGCATCTCGGGCAGCCGCACCCGTACGCCGGGGGTGTCGGCGATGGTGCGCGCGGGCCCGTCGCGATGGGTGAGCCAGTACAGACTGCCGCGCACCACGACGGCGCTGGCCCGTCCCGTGGTGTCCACGGCCAGCGCGTCCACGTGGTTGGCGGCCGGGACCTGATAGGTGCGCCGCCCGGCGCGCGGCCCGCCCAGGCGTACGTCGAGTTTGCGCGGCACCGAGTCGGGGGTGAGCGCGTCCACGATCCACAGGTCGCCCGCGCACTGGTAGACCACCCGGCGGCCGTCGCTGGAGGCGTGCCGGGCGTAGAAGGCGTCGTGGTCGGTGTGGCGGGTCAGATCGCTGCCGTCGGGCCGGCAGGAGTACAGGTTGGCGACGCCCTCGTGGTCGGAGAGGAAGGCGATGCGGCCGTCCACGAACATGGGCGAGTCCAGATGGCCGCCGATGTCGGCGAGCAGCCGCTCGCCATGCAGCCACAGACGACCGGTGGCGCCGCCCCGGTAGCGCTTCCAGGCGGCCGGTTCGTGCGGCGGCTTCCCGGTGAGCAGCAGGGTGCGGCGCTCGCCCGCCAGGTCGGCGACGGCGATGTCGGAGACCGGGCCCCAGGGCAGCTTGCCGCCGGGGCAGCCGTCGGTGTGCAGGCTGTAGGCCCAGGAGAAGTACGAGAACGGCTGCCCGTGCGAGGACACCGCGAGGATGTGCCCGTCCGGCGACCAGCCGCAGACCCGGGCGTCGGATGAGCCCCAGTAGGTGAGCCGGCGCGCCGGTCCGCCGTCCACCGGCGCGAGGTGGATCTCCGGATCGAGGCTGCGCCAGGTCGTGTACGCGATGTGGCGGCCGTCGGGCGAGAAGCGCGGATGGCCGACCTTGGTGCGGTCGACGGTGACCCGCCAGGCGCGCGAGGGGCTGTGCCCGGCCGGCACCAGCGGGGCGACCCAGAGGTCGTCCTCGGCGGCGAAGCAGAGCAAGTCGTCGTGCAGATGCGGGAACCTGAGGTACGCGGCGTCGTCACTCACCCCCCAATGCTTTCCGCGGGGGAGGGGTGCGGCAACTTGTGGGAGGGGTTAATTCCGCTTCGGCGGCCGCTTATTCCGTTCCGACACCTGTGGCCGAGAACACAAGCGAAACGGTTTCGTTTCGCTTCGCGCCGAGGTTACCTTCGTACGGTAAGCAAAAGGAGAGGAGGTCGGACATGGCGGGCAGACTCACCCCGGAACGCGCGGCTGAGCTCTACGAAGCCGTGCTCGACCTGTTGCGCGAGGTCGGTTACGACGCCCTGACCATGGACGCCGTCGCCACCCGCACCCGTGCCAGCAAGGCCACCCTCTACCGCCAGTGGGGGAACAAGCCGGAGCTGGTCGCACGGGCGCTGCGCCACAACAAGCCGGTCGGTCTCGCCGAGATCGACACCGGCTCGCTGCGCGGCGACTTCCAGGCGATGGTCGCCCGCGAGGACGACTGTCAGATGGAGAAGGACTCCGCGCTGATGCGGGGTCTGATGCGGGCCGTTCACGACCACCCCGAGCTCCACAAGGCGCTGCGCGAGGTGCTGATCGAGCCGGAGATCACCGGTCTCGACACGGTGCTGCGGCGCGCGGTGGACCGCGGTGAGGTCAGTGCGGACAACCGCGCCCTCCCCTACGTCGTGCACATGATGGTCGGCGCCTTCGCGGCCCGGCAGTTCATCGAGGACCGGCCCGTCGACAAGGCCTTCCTCGCCGACTACTTCGACGCCGTGGTCCTCCCCGCCCTCGGCGACCCCCGCTAGGCACCCCGCCCGGCACTCCCCACGCGGTACCCACTCCACCTGACGTACGCCGCTCTCGTCGTCGGGCTGGTTCCCCATGCCCTGCTCTTCCATACGACTCGACCGGGAGTACGCCCTCGTGGCCACGTTCCTCTACCGCCTCGGCAGGTTCGCCTTCCGGCGCCGCCGCTATGTCGCCCTGGTGTGGGTGGCACTGCTCGCGCTCGCCGGGTTCGGTGCCGCCTCCGCCACCACCGCCACCTCCTCCTCGTTCTCGATCCCGGGCACCGAGGCGCAGCGCGCCTTCGACCTGCTCAAGGAGCGGTTCCCGAACCAGACCGCCGACGGGGCCACCGCCCGCGTCGTCTTCAAGGCGCCGGCCGGGCAGAAGATGGCCGACCCCGCCAACAAGGCCGCCGTCGAGAAGACCGTGGCCGGTCTGAAGTCGGGCTCCGACCAGGTCGCCAAGGTCACCGACCCGTTCGCCGCGGGCGGCGTCTCGCACAGTGGCCAGGGTTCCGTCGCCTACATCCAGGTCTCCTACAAGGCCAACGCGATGCAGCTCACCGACGCCACGCGTGACGCGCTCAAGAAGAGCGGCGAGGACGCGAAGAAGGCCGGGCTCACCGTGGAGATCGGCGGTGACGCGCTCCAGGCGATGCCGGAGACCGGCGCCGGTGAGATCGTCGGCGTGGTCATCGCGGGCCTCGTCCTGGTGATCACCTTCGGCTCGCTGGTCGCGGCGGGGCTGCCGCTGCTGACCGCGCTGATCGGCGTCGGCATCGGCGTCTCCACCATCACCGCGCTCGCCAACGTGCTGGACCTCGGCTCCACCACCTCCACGCTCGCGATGATGATCGGCCTCGCCGTCGGCATCGACTACGCGCTGTTCATCGTCTCGCGCTACCGGGCGGAGCTCGCCGAGGGCCGCGAGCGCGAGGAAGCCGCGGGACGGGCCGTGGGCACGGCCGGGTCCGCCGTCGTGTTCGCCGGTCTGACCGTGGTCATCGCCCTGGTCGGCCTCGCCGTCGTCAACATCCCGATGCTCACCAAGATGGGTGTGGCCGCGGCCGGCACGGTCGTCATCGCCGTCCTCATCGCGCTGACCCTCATACCCGCGCTGCTCGGCTTCGCCGGCAAGCGGGTGCTCGGCCGCAAGGCCCGCAAGGCGCACGAGCGGGGCGAGCGCGCCGCCGACGCCAAGCCCAACATGGGTACCCGCTGGGCGAGCTTCGTGCTGCGCAAGCCTGTGTGGGTGCTGCTGGCCGGCGTCATCGGTCTCGGCGCGATCGCGCTGCCCGCGAGCTCGCTCCAGATGGGTCTGCCCGACGACGGCTCGCAGCCGACGTCCACCACCCAGCGCCGCGCCTACGACGCCCTCTCGGAGGGCTTCGGACCCGGCTTCAACGGGCCGCTCATGGTGGTCGTGGACGGCAAGGGCGCCGCAGGGGGCGTCAAGGGCGCGGCCGACGCCACGGTCGCCGCGATCAAGAAGCTCCCGGACGCGGGCCCGGTCATGCCGCCCGCGTACAACAAGGACTCCGGCAACGACACGGCGACCATCACGGTCATCCCGAAGTCCAAGCCGTCCTCCACGCAGACGGAGGACCTGGTCCACTCGATCCGCGACACCGGTGCCTCGCTCAAGGCCGACACCGGGGCCAAGCTCCTGGTGACCGGCTCCACCGCGATGAACATCGACTTCTCGCAGAAGATGAACGACGCGCTGCTGCCCTATCTGGCGCTCGTCGTCGGCCTCGCCTTCCTGCTCCTGATGGTGGTCTTCCGCTCCGTCCTGGTCCCGCTGAAGGCGGCCCTCGGCTTCCTGCTCTCGGTCGTCGCGGCCCTGGGCGCGGTCGTCGCGGTCTTCCAGTGGGGCTGGCTCGGCTCGGTGTTCGGCGTGCAGCAGACCGGCCCGATCATGTCGATGATGCCGATCTTCATGGTGGGCGTGGTCTTCGGTCTCGCGATGGACTACGAGGTCTTCCTGGTCACGCGGATGCGCGAGGCGTACGTCCACGGCGAGCGGCCGGGACAGGCGATCGTCACCGGGTTCAAGCACGGCGCCCGGGTGGTCACCGCCGCCGCCGTCATCATGATCGCGGTCTTCTCCGGCTTCATCGGCTCCAGCGAGCAGATGATCAAGATGATCGGCTTCGGTCTTGCGATCGCGGTCTTCTTCGACGCGTTCATCGTCCGCATGGCCATCGTGCCGGCCGTGCTCGCCCTGCTCGGCGCGAAGGCCTGGTGGCTGCCGCGCTGGCTGGACAAGGCGCTGCCGAACGTCGACGTCGAGGGCGAGGGCCTGCTCAAGCAGCAGGGGGCAGGCGACGCCGACGGCGACCGTGAACTGGCGCGGGTCTGACCCCGCCCCTTGAACGCCGGGGCTCTCCGTACCGAGCGGCCGAGAGAGCCCCGGCCGACGCGGGCGGCCTGTGGGGACGGGACCGCCGGCGCCAAAAGGCCCCTCGCGCACCACGCGCGGGGGGCCTTCGGGCTGTCCGGGGCCTCAGCGGCCGGAGCCCGTGGGGGACGGCGCGGCCCGGGCGTCGGTGGCGTAGGTGTGGCGCAGGAAGCGCACCAGGGGCGAGCTGTCGAACTGGACGACGGCCACTCCGTCGGGCGAGTGAAATTCGAGGACCGTCTGGGCCCGGCCGCAGGGCCAGACGCTCACATCGCCCCGGCTGGCGGGAGCGCGAAGGCCCGACTCCAGGAGCGAGCGCGGAAAGATCCACTCGTTGCCGCCGGGGAAGGCGAAGCAGACCGCTCCGGAGGCGTCGGCGGGGTCGTAGCGCAGGGCGACCGGGACGGGGCTGGACAGCGGGGCGTCCGTGACGACGCGGGCCCGCGCGTGTTCCTCCACCGCGCGTCCGGCGGGATGGTCCTCGGCGTGGTCCTCGACTGCGGGGGACATCGATCGCTCCTCACCCTGGTGCTGTCGGATACCGAACTTCCGGTTCGCGCTATTTGTTCTCCAATGTCCCATATTTCCGGGCGAAGCCCCCAGCGAGTCGGCTTGTCACCTGTTGTTCGTACGCTTTTGCAAGAGGTTCGCAACAGGGCACTATCATCAGACGGTTCTGCGCACGCCCGCGCAGGGAAGAGGGCGCCCACGGGAAAACGGAGTCCACCCATGCATGTACCCGATGGATTCATCAACGCACCTGTATCGGCGGTCACAGGCGTGGTCGCCGCCGCCGCCGTCGCCGTCAGTCTGCGCGGCGCGCGCCGCGAGCTCGGGGGCGCCTCGAACGCGCTGAGCGGCGGAGGAGAGAAGACCGCGCCGCTCGCGGGCCTGGTCGCCGCGTTCATCTTCGCGGTGCAGATGCTGAACTTCCCCGTCGCGGCCGGCACCAGCGGGCACCTCCTCGGCGGCGCGCTCGCCGCGATACTCGTCGGGCCCTACACCGGCGTGCTGTGCGTGTCCGTGGTCCTGCTCATGCAGGGCATCCTCTTCGCCGACGGCGGCCTCACCGCGCTCGGCGTCAACATCACCGACATGGCGATCACGACCACCGTCGTCGCCTACCTCGTGTTCCGCGCGCTGGTCAAGGTGCTGCCCCGCACCCGCCGCTCGGTGACCGCCGCCTCGTTCGTGGCCGCGCTGCTGTCCGTGCCGGCCGCCGCCCTGGTCTTCACCGCGATCTACGCGCTCGGCGGCACCACCGACGTACCGATCGGCAAGGTGCTCACCGCGATGGTCGGCGTGCACGTCCTGATCGGCATCGGCGAGGCCGTCATCACCGCGCTCACCGTGGGCGCCGTCATCGCCGTACGCCCCGACCTCGTGTACGGCGCCCGGGGCCTGAGCGCGCCGCTCAAGCTGCGCGTCGGCGGCGAGCTCATCGATGCGCCCGCCGCCCCCGTGGCACCGGCCGCCCCCGCCCGCGCCGGCTCCACCCGCAAGGTGTGGGGCATCGGCATCGTCACCGCCCTGCTGCTCGCCGGCTTCGTGTCGTTCTACGCCTCCGCAAGCCCCGACGGCCTGGAGAAGGTCGCCCACGACAAGGGCATCGACGCCAAGACCACCCAGCACGCCAGCTCCGAATCGCCGCTCGCCGACTACTCCGTCAAGGACATCGGCGACGCCCGGCTGGCCGGCGGCCTCGCCGGAGTGATCGGCGTCGGCGCCACGGTCGCGGTGGGCAGCGGCGTGTTCTGGGTCGTCCGCAGGCGCCGGACGCGGCCCGCCGACGAACGCACCCCGGAAACGGTCTGACGTGGGCGCGGGCCACTCCCACCGGCTGTACCGGCACGACCACTCGCCGGTCCACGAACTGCCCCCGCACTGCAAACTCGCGGCGGTGTTCCTGTTCGTGCTCGTCGTGGTCTCCACGCCGCGCGAGGCGATGTGGGCCTTCGCGCTGTACGCCGTGCTGCTCGCCGCCGTGGCGGGAGCGGCCCGCATCCCCGCCGGCTACCTGCTCAAGCGGCTGCTCATCGAGGTCCCGTTCGTGGCGTTCGCCCTGCTCATGCCGTTCGTCGTGCCCGGCGAGCAGGTCCACGTCCTTGGCCTCTCGCTCAGCGAGAGCGGCCTGTGGGGCGCCTGGAACGTGCTCGCCAAGGGCACGCTCGGCGTCGCCGCGTCCGTGATCCTCGCCTCCACCACCGAGCTGCGCTCGCTGCTGCTCGGCCTCCAGCGCCTCAGGCTGCCCCCGCTCCTGGTCCAGATCGCCTCCTTCATGATCCGGTACGGGGACGTCATCACCGACGAGATGCGCCGCATGTCCATCGCCCGACGCTCGCGGGGCTTCGAGGCGCGGGGCGTGCGCTCCTGGGGCGTCCTCGCCAAGTCCGCCGGCGCGCTGTTCATCCGCTCCTACGAGCGGGGCGAACGCGTCCATCTCGCGATGGTCAGCCGTGGTTACGCCGGGACGATGCCGGTGATCGACGAGGTCACCGCGACGCGGGCCCAGTGGACCCGGGCGGTCGCCCTGCCGGGGGCGGCGCTGGTGGTGTGCCTGCTGGGCTGGACCCTGTGAAGCGGGCGGCCGGGCCGGACCCCGTGAAGCCGTCCGCCGGGCCGGACCCCGCGCAGACCGAACTCCGTACCACCCCTACGACCGCTGAGGCCCCTGTGAACGTCCCGTCCCTCGAAGTGTCCGGCCTCGCCTTCGCCTACCCCGACGGGCATCAGGCGCTGTTCGGTGTCGACCTGACCGTGGGGCGCGGTGAACGGGTCGCGCTGCTCGGCCCCAACGGCGCGGGCAAGACGACGCTCGTCCTCCACCTCAACGGCATCCTCGAAGGCGGCGCGGGTTCGGTGACCGTGGCCGGGCTGCCCGTCGCCAAGCAGAACCTCGCGGAGATCAGGCGCAGGGTCGGCATCGTCTTCCAGGACCCCGACGACCAGCTCTTCATGCCGACGGTCCGCGAGGACGTCGCCTTCGGCCCGGCGGCGTCGGGGGTGCGGGGGGCGGAGCTGGAGGAACGGGTCATGGGGGCGCTGGCTCGGGTGGGGATGGCGGAGTACGCCGACCGGCCGCCGCACCATCTGTCCTTCGGGCAGCGCCGCCGGGTCGCCGTCGCGACGGTGCTGGCGATGTCCCCGGAGATCCTGGTCCTTGACGAGCCCTCCTCCAACCTCGACCCGGCGTCGCGGCGTGAACTGGCGGACATCCTGCGGGGGTTGGACGTGACGGTGCTCATGGTCACGCATGACCTGCCGTATGCGCTGGAGCTCTGCGAGCGGGCGGTGATTCTCAGTGACGGGGTCATCGTGGCGGACGGGGCGACGGGGGACGTGCTGTCCGACGCGCCCCTGATGCACACGCACCGCCTTGAACTCCCGTTCGGCTTCAACCCCGCCGCGCGCTGACGCGGGCCCTGTTCGCCGAGTGCGGGTCGTGCGTGGCTGGGCGCGCGGTTCCCCGCGTGCCTGGCGGGGTGCGTGCTGGTCCGCATGTGCATGGTCAGCCCGTCCGGCGTTTGAGGACGAGCGCGTTCAGCGCGATAAGGGGTCTGGGGCGGAGCCCAGGGCCCCGGCCGCGAACCGTGCGTGGCTGGGCGCGCGGTTCCCCGCGTGCCTGGCGGGGTGCGTGCCGGCCCATGTGCACATCCCTAGGCCGTCCGGCGTCTGCCCCTGGCGGGGTCGATGCCGGCCCGCATGGGCATACCTCAGCCTGCCCGGCGATTGAGGGTGGCGTTCAGGGGTGAGGGGGGTGTGGGGCACCATGGGGCATGGGGGGACGGGGCTAGTGGTGAGGGAGTTGGGCGTGGTCGACGTACGGGGTGCCATCACACCGGGCTACGAACCCGTCCAGGACGCCTTCGTACGCAACTTCACCCACCGAGGCGAACACGGCGCCGCCCTCGCCGTGTACCGGCACGGCCGCAAGGTCGTCGACCTGTGGGCCGGCACGAAGGACGTGCATGGCACGGCGGACTGGGCCCTGGACACCGCCCAGATCGTCCGCTCCGCCACCAAGGGCGTGGCCGCCGCCGTCCCCCTCCTCCTGCACCAGCGCGGCCGCCTGGACCTGGACGCCCCGGTGTCCACGTACTGGCCGCAGTTCAAGGCCGCTGGCAAGGACCGCACCCTGGTCCGCCACCTCCTGGCCCACCGCGCCGGCGTACCCGCACTGGACCGCCCGCTCACCCCCGCCGAAGCCGTCGACGGCGAGTCGGGCCCGGCGGCGGTGGCCGCGCAGGCCCCGGCCTGGGAGCCCGGCACCGCGCACGGCTACCACGCGCAGACCTACAGCTGGCTCGTCGCCGAACTGGTCCGGCGGGTCACGGGCCGCACCATCGGCCGCTGGTTCGCCGAGGAGGTCGCGGGCCCGCTCGGCCTGGACTTCTGGATGGGCGTGCCCGCCACCGAGGCGCACCGGGTCGGCCGCGTCGGCCCCGTGGAGCCGCCCGAGGAGGGCGCGGGCGGCCTGCGGCTGCGCCCCAAACGCGCCGTCGCCGACGCCTACGCCGACCCGGAATCCCTGACCCGCCGTGCGTTCGGCGCGATCGACCCGCTGCCCGACGAGAACGACCCCGCCTACCGCGCCGCCGAACTCCCCGCGTCCGCCGGCATCTCCACCGCCCGCGCCCTGGCCCGCTTCTACGCCGCCACCATCGGCGAAGTGGACGGCGGGCAGCGGCTGTTCGCGCCCGCGACGCTCACCCTGGCCCGCACCGAGGAGAGCGAGGGGCCCGACCGCGTGCTCGTCGTCAACACCCGCTTCGGGCTCGGCTACATGCTGCACGGCCCGGCGTCCCCGCTGCTCGCCCCCGGCTCCTTCGGCCACCCCGGCCGTGGCGGCTCGCTCGGTTTCGCCGACCCCGAGTCGGGCATCGCGTTCGGCTACGTGACCAACGGCCACCAGCGGAACGTCACCGCCGATCCCCGCGCCCAGGCTCTGGTGCGGGCGCTACGTTCGACCCTATGACGCATCCTGAGAAGAACGCCTCGCACCTCGCCCGCTTCCAAGGACACATCGCGTTGGTCACCGGCGCGGGCCGCGGCATCGGCGCCGCCGTCGCGCGCAGGCTCACCGCCGAAGGCGCCCAAGTCCTCATCGCCGACGTCGACTTGGCGGGCGCCGAGGCCACCGCCGCCGAGCTGAAGGGCGCCGTGGCCCGGCACTGCGACGTCGCCGACCGGGCCTCGGTGGAGGCGGCGGTCGCCTTCGCCGTCGAGGAGTTCGGCCGCCTCGACATCCTGGTCAACAACGCCTACTCCTGCCACGCGGACGCCGACCGCTTCGAGGACGAGGACGACGAGGGGTGGGCCCGCGACCTCGACATCACCCTCACCGGCGCCTTCCGCTGCTCGCGCGCCGCCCTGCCGCACCTCGCCGCCTCCGGCCGGGGCGCCATCGTGAACATCGGCTCGGTCAACGGCGAGCAGGACTTCGGCAACCACGCCTACAGTGCCGCCAAGGCGGGCCTGGCCTCCCTGACCCGTACGCTCGCGGGCGACGCGGCGGCGCGCGGGGTGCGCGTCAACCTCGTCCACCCCGGCACGATCCGCACCCCCGCCTGGGCCGACCGCGCGGACCAGCTGGACCGGCTGGCAGCGGCCTACCCGCTGGGCCGGGTCGGTGAGCCCGACGACATCGCGGCGGCCGTCGCCTTCCTCGCCTCCGCCGACGCGTCCTGGGTCACCGGCACCACGCTGCGCGTCGACGGCGGACTGCTCGCCGTCAACACCGGCTTCCAGCACGTGACCGGCGGTGGCGCGCAAGGATCGTAAGGCGCGCAAGGATCGTAAGACGCGCAGGGATCGTAAGGCGCGTAACGGCAGTTGACGGGCGCCTCAACCCGAACCGACGGCAACGGAGTTGGCGCCGCTACTCGCCGAAGTCCCGGAACACCGCCGCCCGTACCCACCCGCTGTGCGCAGCCGTCCGCAGCGCGCCGCGCAGCAGCGTCCGCGCCAGGCGGCTCTCGGAGGTCGCCGAGCGGGTGGCGCGCAGCGATCTGGCGACCGCGTCGAAGCCGTAGGAGCGCATCTCCGACTCGTACGCCCCGATCGCCTGCACCGGGTCGCGGCGCCGGGCCAGCAGGCCGCTCAGGAGGCGGGCGTCGCGCAGGGCGGTGGTGGCGCCGGTGCCGCCGAGCGCGGGCATGCCGTGGATGGCGTCGCCGAGCAGCGTCACAGGACCGGGCGGCCACGGCTCGACCGGCCGCATGCCGAGCATCCGTACCGCCACGACGCTCTCCGGGTCCGCCTCCGCGACCAGACGCACCAGGTCCGGGTGCCAGCTCTCGATCCGCCCGGCCACCTCGGCCCGCAGCGCCTTGCCGTCGAAGTGGCCCACGTCCCTGGGGTAGGTGGCGGTCCGCGCGACGTACGTCCACAGCACGTGGTGGCCGGGGCGGGCGAGCAGCGGACCGTCCGCAGGCCCGGGGTCCGCGCCCGCGCGGCCGCGCCGCCCGGCCGCCGAGGTGAGCCCGGCCGCGCAGAACATCGCGTCCGAGCGCGGGGTGAGGACGGACGTCGAGGCGGTGACCAGGATCTCCGGCAGCTCATCGGTCCGCGCCCCGGCGAGATCGAGCCTCCCGCTCACCGCGAGCACATGGGTGTCGGCGCGCACCGCGTGCGGCAGCAACTGGCGCCGTACCCGGGAGTCGGCGCCGTCCGCGCCCACCAGCAGGTCGCCGTGGGCGGTGGCGCCGTCGGCGAAGTGCGCGCCGATCCGGCCGTCGCCGGTCCGCTCGTACCCGGTGAACTCCCGGCCCCCGTGCACCAGATGACCGTCGAGCCCCGACATCAGGAGCCGGTGCAGGGCGCTGCCGCTCGCGCGGTGGTGGGTGTGCTGGGGTGTTGTGCCGGCGGTCGGCTGGGGCAGGACGAGCAGTTCCCGCAGCTGCTCGGTCACGAACGCGGACCGGCCCCCGCCCTCGGCGCACGCGGTGAACTCCTCCCACGCCTCGGGCGGCAGGCACTCGTACAGGGCCCGCGCGCCCTGCGGCCCGATGCGCACGCGCTGGTCCTGGAAGCGGTCCTGCTCCAAGCCCCGCACGTCGTCGCGTTCGTACACCGCGAAGCCCAGACCCGCCTTGCGCAGCCCCTGGGCCAGACACAGCCCCCCGAGGCCGCCGCCGATGATCAGGACGTGCGGTATGCCGGTCATGGCGCCCCCTTCGTCGAGGCGCAACCTAGTGGTGGGCGGCCGGGTGTCAACCCGCCCGCAGCATCAGGCCGATGCCCACCACGAGCAGGCCCGCCGCGGCGATCCGGGGCGCGCCGAAGCGTTCCTTGAAGAAGACCGCGCCGATCGCCGCGCCCACGATGATCGAGGATTCGCGCAGCGCGGCGACCGGCGCGAGCGGCGCTCTGGTCTGCGCCCACAGCACGAGGGCGTAGGCGCAGACGGACAGCGCCGCGCCGAGCAGGCCGCGTGCGGCGAACGGGCGCAGCTGGGCGGCGAGCGCGGGTCCGCGCGTGTACCGCGCGCAGGCGGGGATCACGAGCCCCTGAAGGAGCATCAGGCAGGCGATGTAGCCGAAGGACGATCCCGACGCACGCACCCCGACGCCGTCGACGACGGTGTATCCGGCGATGGCGAGCCCGGTGGCGAGGGCCGCGAGGATGGCGGCCCAGTGCGGCCGCGAGCCGCGCAGGCCCCACAGCGCCACCCCGACGAGACCGGCGCACGAGACGGCCACGCCAGCCGCCTGCCAGGCGTTCGGCGTCTCGTGCACGAACAGGGCGGCGAGCACGGTCACCACCAGCGGCGCGGTGCCGCGCGCGATGGGATACATCTGGCCGAAGTCGCCCAGCGTGAACGACCGCATGAGCAGCAGCATGTAGACGACGTGCAGCGCCGCCGACACCACCAGGTACGGCCAGGCGCCGGCGGCGGGAAGCGGCACGAACGGCAGCGCGAGCAGGCCGATCAGGGCGCCGCCGCCCCCGATCAGGGTGAAGGAGAGCAGCTGGTCCTTGAGATGGTGGGCCAGCGCGTTCCACCCGGCGTGTGTGACGGCGGCGAGCAGCACGGCGCACGTGACGGTCACGGTCACGGGCGCCGCCCGCCCCGGCCGGCGAGCTTTTCCACAACGTTCATGGCCCGCACGCTAGTAGTGCGTGTACGCGCCAACAGATCCGGGGGCGGGCGCCGGCCGACGTCAGCCCGCCTTGAGTACCTGCGCGACGATGGGGCCCGCCGCGTCCCCGCCGTGGCCGCCGGACTGCACGAGGCCCGCGGCGGCGAGCCCGTTGCCGTATCCCGTGAACCAGCTGTTGGCCTTGCCCTGCTGGTCCACCTCCGCCGATCCCGTCTTGGCGCCCTTGGGGCCGGGGACCTGGGCCATGGCCTGGACGGCCGTGCCCTCGCCGACGGTGGCCGCGCGCATCATCTGCTGGAGCTGGTCGGCGATCGGGCCCGGCAGCGGCTTGGCGGTGGCGATCGGGCGGTTGTCCAGGTCCTTGGGCACCAGGATCGGCTGGTGGAAGCCGCCGTTGACCACGGTGGCGGCCACCGAGGCCATGTCGAGCGGGCTCATCTGGACCTTGCCCTGTCCGATGTAGGAGGCGGCCGTCTCCACGCCGGACGACGGCGGCACATTGCCGTCGAAGGACGACACCCCGCCGATCTTCCAATTGTTCTGCCCGAGCCCGAAGTAGTCACGGGCGGTCTGCCCGAGGGCGGTGTCGGCGATGCCCTTGTCGTCGAGCGGCTTCACCGGCTTGATGAACGCGGTGTTGCAGGATCTGGCGAAGGCCCGGGTGAGCGTGGCGTCCGTGAGCGAGAAGTCGTTCAGATTGTGGAAGGTGTACCCCTTCCACTGCACGGTCGAGGGGCACTCGGCCTTCTCGTTGGCCCCGCCCAGACCGTTGTTCATGATCATCGTGGCCGTGATGATCTTCATGGTGGAGCCGGGCGCGATGGCGGCCTGCAATGACGCGGGGAACTTGTCGGAGCGGTTGTCCGCGACCGCCCGTATCTCACCGGTGCTGGGCTTCACGGCGACCACCGACGACTCGCCGAAGCGCTTGACCGCCGTCTCGGCCGCGGCCTGCACGTCCGCGTCCAGCGTCGTCCTCAGCTTGCCGGGGGAGCCCTTCTGGAGCGTGATCAGCGTGCGCGCCGGGGTGCCGTTGCCCTGGATCTGGAGCTCGACGCCCGCCGTGCCGTTCACCTTCGCGCCGTACTTCTCGCGCAGCCCGTCCAGGATCGCGCCGAGCGAGGGGTACTTCTCCTTGGTCAGCGGGCGGTCCTTGTAGTCGACGGCCTCGATCTCGGGGTTCTGCGCCCCGCCCGTCACCAGGCGCTCGCCCGTCTTCAGCTGCGGGTGCAGGACGGCGGGCTGCCAGTCGACCAGCGGCTTGAACGTGGACTGGCCGCGTACGACGGTCAGTTGGGAGGAGTAGGACAGCGGAGCCGTCTTTCCCTCGAAGGAGACCTGGGCCTTCACCGTGTACGGCACGACGGCTCCGGTGGGCGCGCCCGCGGTGATGGTCACGTCGGCGATGTGGGCGTCGTCGCGGTATCCGCCCAGCGCGGTCGCGGCGACGGCCTGGTTGTTGGTCAGGGCGGCGGCAGCGGCCGCGTCGCCCTTGGCCCACGCCTGGAGGAAGGCGGCGGACGTCTGCTTGATCTCGTCCGCGCCGAGCGGCCCGGTGCGGGCCGGCGCCCCCTGCGTACGGTTCTTGGCGGGCGAGCTCCCCCCGTCGTCACTCACCAGCGTGTACCCCCCGTACGCCACGCCTCCGGCGACCACTACGAACACTCCGCCCGCGATGGCGACCTTCGCTCCACTGCGCATCCCGCAGTTCCCCTCCCCAGGAGACCCCCGAACCCCCTGAACGTGTTCAAGGGGTTACTTGCGGGTGACTCTACGGGACAGGGGTGACAGCCGAGCTCGCAGTTGTCCGAACGGTTACCGGAACGCGATACGCCTCACACCCAGCTGTCCAGCCACATCCGGCCGCGCCAGGCGTCGAGGGGGATGGGGGTACCGGTGTAGATCGGCCAGAAGTAGATGAAGTTCCAGATGATCAGGAGTACGAGGACCCCCGCGCCGATCGCCCCCACGGCACGGCGCCGCTCTCCGGCGCCGAGCCCCGGCTCGGCCGGAACGGCCCCGCCGCGCGCCCCTTGCGGTGGCCCGATCATCGCCCCGATCATCATCGCCACCGCCAGACACAGGAACGGCACGAACACGACCGCGTAGAAGTAGAAGATCGTCCGCTCCTGGTAGAGGAACCAGGGCAGATATCCCGCGCCGATGCCGCACGCGATCGCGCCGGCCCGCCAGTCGCGCCGGAAGATCCAGCGCCACAGGACGTACAGGAGCGCGAAGCAGCCGGCCCACCACAGGAGCGGGGTGCCCAGCGCCAGGACTTCGGAGGCGCACTTGGCGCCCGCGCCGGAGGGGCAGCCGCCGGTGCCGGGGCTCGGGCTCTCGTAGTAGTACGAGACGGGCCGGCCGTCGACCATCCAGCTCCACGGGTTGGACTGGTAGGTGTGGCCCTCGGTGAGGCCGACGTGGAAGCTGTACACCTCGGTCTCGTAGTGCCAGAAACTGCGCAGCGAGGCCGGCACCCAGCTCATGTCGAACTGCGGCAGGTGGCTGACCGTGCCGATGACGGGCAGCTTGATGTGGTCGGGGGACAGGCCCGCGCGGCCGTCCGCCCAGTGCCGTCCGTATCCCTTGTCGGTGAGGAACCAGCCCGCCCACGTGACCATGTACGTGACGACGGCGACCGGCACGGTGGACAGGAACGCCCAGAGCGCGTCCCGGCGCAGGACCGCGCGGTAGGGGCTGACCGCGCCCGCCGTGCGCCGCGCGCCCGCGTCCCACAGGACCGCCATGACACAGAAGAAGACCAGGATGTAGAGGCCGTTCCACTTGGTGGCGCAGGCCAGGCCCAGCATGAGTCCGGCCGCGATCCGCCACGGCCGCCACCCGAAGCGCAGGCGCGCCGCGATCTCCGCGTCCGGGCGCAGCCGCCCGTCCTCGTCCTCGGGCAGCGCGGCCGCGAGCCTGGCTCTCGTACGGTCGCGGTCGACCAGCAGGCAGCCGAAGGCGGCCACGACGAAGAACATCAGGACGGTGTCGAGCAGCGCGGTGCGGCTCATCACGAAGTGCAGCCCGTCCACCGCGAGCAGCGTCCCCGCCAGGCAGCCGAGGAACGTGGAGCGGAACAGACGCCGCCCGATGCGGCAGATGAGCAGCACCGAAAGGGTGCCGAGCACCGCGACCATGAAGCGCCAGCCGAACGGCGTGAAGCCGAACATCTTCTCGCCGATGCCGATCACGTACTTGCCGACCGGCGGGTGCACCACATAGCCGGGCGCGGTCGGCACCGGAATGAGACCCGGGTTGGCCAGAATCGACTTGTCGATGTCCTTGGGCCAGTCGCCCTCGTAGCCGTGGTTGATGAGCGCCCAGGCGTCCTTGGCGTAGTACGTCTCGTCGAATATCACCGCGTGCGGGGAGCCCAGGTGCCAGAACCGCATGATCCCCGCGACCAGCGTCACCAGGAGCGGCCCCGCCCACGCCGACCAGCGCACCAGGCGCGCCGCCCACAGCGGCGGGATGCCGAGCACCCGCCACAGCTGCCTGGACGGCCCGGTGTACGGCGGCACCAAACGCTCGCGCAGTCCGGTTCTTGGCCGCACGACATGGCCGAACCGGCGCATGCGGTGCTGCCAGGAGGGCGGATCTTCTCCGGCTTGGTGGCCCGGCAGGGTCGGTGGCGCAGTACTGGTCACGGCGCCATCGTAGGGAACGCGCCTATGGGAGTCCCGTGGCCCGGCCCGGCGGCGGGGCAGCGCGGGCCCGGCCGACGCGGCGCCGCGGGGCTGCGAGGATGGTCGGTGTGACCGGAACACTCGTACTCGCAGGCACCCCCATCGGCGACACCGCGGACGCCCCGCCCCGGCTCGCCGCCGAACTGGAGCGGGCCGACGTCGTCGCCGCCGAGGACACCCGGCGGCTGCGCCGGCTCACCCAGGCGCTCGGCGTGCACACCCAGGGCCGGGTCGTGTCCTACTTCGAGGGCAACGAGTCGGCGCGCACGCCCGAACTGGTCGAGGCCCTTGAGGGCGGCGCCCGGGTGCTGCTCGTGACGGATGCGGGCATGCCCTCGGTCTCCGACCCCGGATACCGCCTGGTCGCGGCCTGTGTGGAGAAGGACATCAAGGTCACCGCGGTGCCCGGCCCCTCGGCGGTGCTGACCGCGCTCGCCCTCTCCGGGCTCCCCGTGGACCGCTTCTGCTTCGAGGGCTTCCTGCCGCGCAAGGCGGGCGAGCGCCTTGGCCGCCTGCGCGAGGTGGAGGGCGAGCGGCGCACCCTGGTCTACTTCGAGGCCCCGCACCGCCTGGACGACACCCTGGCGGCGATGGCCGAGGTGTTCGGCGCCGAGCGGCGCGCGGCGGTGTGCCGGGAGCTGACCAAGACGTACGAGGAGGTCAAGCGCGGGCCCCTGAAGGACCTGGCGGCGTGGGCCGCGGAGGGGGTGCGCGGCGAGATCACCGTCGTCGTCGAGGGCGCGCCCGAGACCGGGCCTGCCGATCTGGACGCGGCCGAGCTCGTGCGGCGCGTACAGGTGCGTGAAGAGGCGGGGGAGCGGCGCAAGGAGGCCATCGCGGCCGTCGCCACCGAGACCGGTCTACCCAAGCGCGAGGTCTTCGACGCGGTGGTGGCGGCAAAGAACGCGGCACGTCAGAGCCCCGTGGACGGTAAAGGACTATCGTAAAAAGTAAAACGCAGGCCGCGCACCAGGGTGAACAAATGCACGCAGGCCTAGGAAAGGCCAAGACCGCACCAACTCTCGACAGCACCTGATGCGTTTTGGCAGCGAAAGGCGTCTCCTGGATCGGGGACCTTTCGCCCCCGCTCGCAAGAGCGCTCGCAAGAGCTTGTCCAGCGGACAAGAGGAGCCGGCACATGAGTGAGATCGCTGAGACCACGGCACACGAGGCGTATGCCTTCGCGTGCATGAGGTGTGGACACGGCTGGGAACAGGCGTACGAGATAGAGCACCACGTAGACGCCTCGGGCCAGGCATTCGTCGTGTACAAGGCCGACGGCGACCGGGTGCCTTCCCCGCTGTCCGCCCCCACCTGCCTCAACTGCGGCGGACACGTGGTGCGCATCATGCGCGCCGGACGGGTGTCGTCCGCGCAGCAGGGGATGATCCAGCACCGCGCGCCCGCGCCGGGACAGCCGTCCGCCCCCCGTGGCGGGAACGCCGCCCACCCGGACGGGGAGGCGCCGGCCCAGGACGGGGCCCACGCCGCCGTGAAGCCGGAGCACCACTGGCACCTGTCGGACCTGCTCCACCCCTTCCACCGCAAGTGAGCCGCACTGAGCCGCCAGTGTTCCGAGGGCTCCACCGGGGGTGAGCGGGCGGCGCGCGCGCGAAGGCGCGCGCGCCTTTCGTAGGATCGGCCGTATGAGTGCCGCCAAGGATGCCCCGCCCCCGCTGCCCGAGCCCCTGGGCGTCGAGGTGGCCGATTCCCACACCCACCTCGACATGCAGGACGGCACGGTCGAACAGGCCCTGCGCAAGGCGGCGGCCGTGGGCGTCACCACCGTGGTCCAGGTGGGCTGCGACCTCAAGGGTTCGCGCTGGGCGGCCGAGACCGCCGAGGCGTACGACGCCGTCCACGCGTCCGTCGCCCTGCACCCCAACGAGGCGCCCCGCATCGTCCATGGTGACCCTGATGGCTGGTCGCGCCAGGACGCGCGCGGCCCCGGCGGCGAGGGCGCCCTGGACGAGGCCCTGACCGAGATCGACCGGCTCGCGGCGCTGCCCTGGGTCAAGGCCGTCGGCGAGACCGGCCTCGACTACTTCCGCACCGGGCCGGAGGGCAAGGACGCCCAGGAGCGGTCCTTCCGGGCCCACATCGAGATCGCCAAGCGGCGAAACCGGACGCTCGTCATTCACGACCGTGAGGCGCACGCGGACGTGCTGCGCGTTCTGCGCGAGGAAGGCGCTCCCGAACGAACCGTCTTCCACTGTTATTCCGGCGACGCGGAAATGGCTCAACTCTGCGCGAAAGCCGGGTACTTCATGTCCTTCGCGGGAAACGTGACCTTCAAAAACGCGCAACCGCTGCGGGACGCTCTCGCGGTCGCGCCGCAGGAACTCGTTCTCGTGGAGACGGACGCGCCGTTCCTCACGCCGGCGCCCTACCGCGGTCGGCCCAATGCGCCGTATCTCATTCCGGTCACAGTGCGCGCCATGGCGGCCGTGAAGGGTGTCGGTGAAGATGTGCTGGCCGCGGCGATCGCGGACAACACCGCGCGTGCGTTTGATTACTGAGGGATAACGAAATCCGGCCGCTTTGAGGCGGCATACAGGGAAAGGTGACGACACCCCGTAGTCGATCCGCTTTGGAGAGTGACCGCCGCTCCGCTAGTGTCCCGGCCCGCACCATCGGACCGGACCCTGGAGCGTCGTGAGCAATTCGCAGGGCAGTCACCGCGCCGCACGCGGCGGCCATCGCGCCGCGACCGTCACGGCACCGCCGCCCCACACCTCCGCGTACGCCGACCACGAGACCCTGACCGCCCCGGTCCCCGAGCCGCGCGGCTCGGGATGGGGCGGGTCGGGTTGGGGCGGGTCCGGGTGGGACGCGTTCGGGCTGGACGGGGCCGGGTCGGGCGCGGTCGGGGCGCCGGGTTCAGGGGCGGGCGCGACTGGGATGCCAGGGCCCGGGGTGGACGGCGCACCGGGGGTGCCGGGGTTCACGGCACCCGGATCCATGGCGCCCGGATCCGCAGTGACCGCACCCGCAGTGGACGGGTCCGGAGTGACCGCACCCGACGCGGACGAATCCGGAGGCGACAGATCCGGAGGCGACGGATCCAGGGCTCCCGGGCCCGAGGTTTCGCGCCAGGGCCAGGGCCAGGTCCAAGACCAGGTCCAGGGCCAGGTCCAGGTCCAAGACCAGGACCAGGGCCAAGACCAGGGCCGCCCAAGCGGGGGCGGGCGGGCCGGGGCGCGCCGGGCCGCCCGGCGCCGCAGATCCGCCGGCCCCCCCGAGGCCCTGCGCCGCCTGCTCCCGCAGGCCCTGGTCGTGGCCTTCCTCGCGGGCGGCACCTCGGCGTTCCTGGCCAGCGACAAGGCGGTCAGGCTCACCGTCGACGGCGCCCCGCGCACCATGCACACCTTCGCGGGCAGCGTCGAGGAACTGCTCGCCGACGAGCACGTGCCGGTCGGCGCGCACGACATCGTGGCGCCAGGACCCGGCGCCGAACTCACCGGGGGCGACGAGGTCGTGGTGCGCTACGGCCGCCCCGTCCAGCTCACCCTGGACGGACAGCGCCGCCAGGTGTGGACGACCGCCCGCACCGTGGACGGCGCCCTGCGCCAGCTCGGCGTGCGGGCCGAGGGCGCCTACCTGTCGGCGTCGCGCTCCTCGGAGATCGGCCGCGCGGGCCTCGCCCTCGACGTACGCACCGAACGCTCGGTGACCTTCCTCGCGGACGGCCGCGCACGCACCCTGCGCACCAACGCGGCCACCGTCGCCGACGCCCTGGAGCAGGCCGGGATCTCGCTCCAGGGCCAGGACACCACCTCGGTGCCCCCGGCCTCCTTCCCGCGCGACGGGCAGACCGTCACCGTGATGCGGATCAGCGGCACCAGGGAGGTACGCGAGGAGGCCATCCCGTTCCGGGTCGAGAAGACCAAGGACGCGACGCTCTTCGCGGGCACCCACGTGGTGTCCCGGCAGGGCAGGCCCGGCGCGCGCCGGGTCACGTACGCGCTGCGGACCGTCAACGGGGTCAAGCAGAGGCCGAAGAAGATCGCGGAGGAGGTCGTCCGCGCGCCCGTCACCCAGCAGGTCAAGATCGGTACCAAGGTGCCGCCGCCGTCGGTGGGCGGCGCCGACCACCTCAACTGGAGCGCGCTGGCCCACTGCGAGTCCGGCGGCCGCCCGGGCGCGCTCGATCCGTCGGGCACCTACGGGGGGCTCTACCAGTTCGACCCGAGCACCTGGCACGCGCTCGGCGGCACCGGGCGGGCGGAGCAGGCGCCGGCCGGCGAGCAGACGTACCGGGCGAAGAAGCTGTTCGTGAAGCGGGGGTCGAGCCCGTGGCCGCACTGCGGCCGTAGGCTGTATCGGTGAGCACCACTGAGCCCGACGCACTCCTTACCCCCGCCGACGTCCGTGAACTGGCCGCAGCGCTTGGCGTACGCCCCACCAAGCAGCGCGGCCAGAACTTCGTCATCGACGCCAACACGGTCCGCCGGATCGTGCGGACCGCCGAGGTCCGCCCCGACGACGTGGCGGTGGAGGTGGGGCCGGGTCTCGGCTCGCTGACCCTGGCGCTCCTGGAGGCGGCCGAGCGGGTCGTGGCGGTCGAGATCGACGACGTGCTCGCGGCCGCGCTGCCCGCGACGATCGCGGCGCGCATGCCCGCGCGGGCCGACCGCTTCTCCCTGGTCCACTCCGACGCGATGCAAGTCCAGGAGCTCCCGGGCCCGCCCCCCACGGCGCTCGTCGCGAACCTCCCCTACAACGTGGCCGTCCCCGTACTCCTCCACATGCTGGACCGCTTCCCGAGCATCGAGCGCACCCTGGTCATGGTCCAGGCGGAGGTCGCCGACCGCCTCGCGGCGAAGCCGGGCAACAAGGTGTACGGGGTGCCCTCGGTCAAGGCCAACTGGTACGCGGACGTCAAGCGCGCCGGGTCGATCGGACGCAACGTGTTCTGGCCCGCGCCGAACGTGGACTCGGGCCTGGTGTCGTTGGTGCGCCGCGCGGCCCCGGTGGCGACGACCGCCACGAAGTCCGAGGTGTTCGCGGTGGTGGACGCGGCGTTCGCCCAACGCCGCAAGACCCTGCGGGCGGCGCTGTCGGGCTGGGCCGGCTCCCCCGCGGCGGCGGAGGCGGCACTGGTGGCGGCCGGGGTCTCCCCCCAGGCCCGGGGCGAGGCACTGACGGTGGAAGAATTCGCCGCCATCGCCGAAAACCACCCGGGGTAACCCGAGGGCCCCCCTCAGGCGGCGACCCTGCGGGGGCGGGCTGCGCTCAGGGGGTATGCAACCTCCGTTGGGTCTCGGCGAGGGCCGGGGTGGGGGAAAATGGGCCCGCCCGCACCCGAAGGAGCCCGCCCCGTGAACCCCGGCACCCCCACCGCCCCCCGCACCGTCACCGTCCGTGTCCCCGCCAAGGTCAACGCCCAGCTCGGTGTGGGTCCCGTCCGGGCCGACGGGTTTCACGATCTCGCCAACGTCTTCCTCGCGGTCGGGCTCTACGACACCGTCACCGTGACCCCCGCCGACACCCTCCGCGTCACCTGCGCGGGCCCGGACTCCGCCCAGGTCCCCCTCGACCGGACCAACCTCGCCGCCCGCGCCGCCGAGCTCCTCGCCGCGCGGCACGGTGTCACACCCGATGTGCACATCCACATCGACAAGGACATCCCCGTCGCGGGTGGCATGGCCGGCGGCAGCGCGGACGGCGCGGGCGCGCTCCTCGCCTGCGACTCGCTGTGGGGTACGAACGCTACCCGGGCCGAACTCCTCGACATCTGCGCCGAGTTGGGCAGCGACGTCCCCTTCAGTCTCGTCGGGGGCGCCGCGCTCGGCACCGGACGCGGTGAGCGCCTGGCCCCCCTGGAAGTCGGCGGCACCTTCCACTGGGTCTTCGCCGTGGCCGACGGCGGCCTTTCCACCCCGGCCGTCTACCGCGAGTTCGACCGGCTCACCCCGGACGCCACCGTCCCCGAGGCCTCACCCGCGCTGCTCGAAGCACTCCGAACCGGTGACGCGAAGGCCCTCGCCGGCGCCCTCACCAACGACCTCCAGGCCGCCGCCCTGTCCCTGCGCCCCTCCCTCGCGGACACCCTCGCGGCGGGCACGGCTGCGGGCGCCCTGGCCGCGCTCGTCTCGGGCTCGGGCCCGACCACCGCGTTCCTGTGCGCCGACGCCGACGCGGCCCGCGCGGTCGCGTCCGCCCTGACCACCTCCGGCACGTGCCGGACGGCAAGGGTGGCGTCATCCCCGGCCCCGGGAGCGACGGTCCTGCCGGCCTGAGGTCAGAGCTCGCGAACGCCGCCGAGGTCGATGTCGATGGCGTACGGCTTGTCGACCTTGAGCCGGTCGCGCTGCATGCCCACGTGCACGTACGCCATGGTGAGCGGGTCCAGCTCGTACACGTGGACCACCGGCTCGCCGCCGTCGCCGCCGCGCTCGACCCGCCAGAAGTTGGGGATCCCGGCGGCGGCGTATTTCTGCGGCTTGGTCGTGCGGTCCCGGGACTCCGAATCCGGAGAGACGACTTCGACGGCCAAAAGTACGTCCTGCGGGCGGAAGCTCATCTGGTCGGGCCCGGTGATCGCCTCGGCACGCACCACGCTGACGTCGGGTGCGAGGCCGTTGCGGTCGTCAAGGACGACGGTCATGTTCCGGGTGCCCTTGAACGCGGCGGGCCGGTCACGCCGGACGCCGTCGAGCAAGAGGTCGACGACGTCGGCGTGGAACACGCTCTGCGGGCTCGCGAAGACCAGGCTCGCGTCGATCAACTCGGTACGGGAAGGGAGTTGGGGCAGCGTGAACAGGTCCTCCACGGTGTAGCCGTCCTGCGGCGGCCGGGGCCACTCCCGCTCGACGGCTTCAACGGCTGTCTCGGCTTCTTCCATGCGCGCGATTCTTCGGCCCGCCCACCCACAGCGACCGCCACTTTCCGATCAGGTCACCACGAAGGGTGACCCGGCCGTGTCCTGTTCGACTCTGCCGGACCTCAGCCCCGGTGCTCCGCGACGAACGCGGTCCACGCTTCGCTGGAGAGGGCGAGGGTGGGGCCGTGCCGGTCCTTGGAGTCCCGTACGTGCACGGCGGCCGGGCAGACGGCCACCTCTACGCAGCTGTCGCCCTCGGTGCCGCTGTGGCTGGACTTGCGCCAGCCGAGGGCCACCTCTACGCAGTTGTCGCCCTGGGCGCTGCTGTAGCTGGACTTCTGCCAGTCCAGGGCTACTTCGACGCAACTGTCGCCGTCCGGGCTGCTGTAACTGGACTTGAACCAGGCGAGTTCGGCGCTCATATGGCTCCTCGGATTCGCTCCAGCAGGCTTCGTGAGTCAGCGGGGTTGAGAGCCTGCGAGCGCAGTGTGGCATACACCCGGTACAGCAGGGCCACCTCTTTCCCGTCCGAGATCAACCGGCCGGTCTTTTGCCCTTCGGAGTAAGCGCGCCGCCGCCCATCGGGCAACTCAACCAGCTGCACGGCCCCTCCAAGGCACGCATGCCCGAGCGTTTCCAAGGGCATGATCTGGAACACCACGTTGCGCGGCTCTGTGAGGGCCAATACATGGCTCAGGAGGCCCCTTGTGACCTCCGGTCCACCGAGTCCGCGCCGGAAGACGTGCTCCTCGACGATGAAGTGGTACGACGTGTGCGGACGGTCCCGCAGGAGGACCTGACGTTGGAGCCGTGCCGCCACCTTCCCTCCAACTCCCCGTCGGTCAAGGGGGGAAGCGCGTTACCGAAGGCAACCCGCGCGTAGGCCTCCGACTGCAACAAGCCCGGCACCAACCGGCACTCGTAGGTGTCCAGGCCGACCGCGAGGCGTTCCAGGCGCGCCCACTCCCGAAACCACGCCGCAAGTCCCGGCTGCCGGGTCACATGCTCATACGCCCGCCGGAGCGCACCCGTATTGCCAAGCGCAGCCTCCGCTCGTTCCACGAACTCCTCGTCCGGCATGCGGCGGCCCAACTCCACCGATTCCACCGTGTGTTTGGAGAAGCGGACCAGCTTCGCGAAGGCCTCGCGGGTGAGGCCCGCGTGTTCGCGCAGGCCCTGTACGAACGCCCCGAACGTCTTCAGGCTGTCGGACGGCACGGGCTCGCCCGAACCCGAACCCGTAGGCGCGCCCGAACCCGCCCCCGCACCCGTACTCCCCGCGCCGCCCCCGGCCCGCTCGCCGTCGTCGGTCATGTGCCGCCACCTTCCGGTGAGGTGATCTCCCCGCTCAACTCACCCAGGGTGACCGCTCGCGACCGTACCGTCCACCCTCCGTGTCCGTACGCTCGCTCAGCGTGCGGGCGGGCGGCACCCGCTAACGGGGCCCGGACGCGGGGTTAGGCAAGCGTTGGCGCCGGCCGGGACACTCGTGCATCGCCCCCTGGGGGCGCGTGGCCGATCCGCATGTCGGCCGCGTGCCCCGGGCCGTGCCCGCGACAGGGCCCGACGCACGCCGACGACCCGGCCCGGGCCTTGATCATCCACCGCGCGCCGTCCGGGTGCCCGCGGCGACTACCCTGGATGACGATCCATCCCCGCGCTCAGGAGTGAAATGGCCGTCAACCTGGTCAATGTCGAGGCAGTCAGCAAGGTGTACGGGACCCGTGCCCTGCTCGACGGGGTGTCCCTCGGCGTCTCCGAAGGGGACCGGGTCGGGGTCGTCGGGCGCAACGGCGACGGCAAGACCACCCTGATCCGGATGCTGGCGCAGCTGGAGGAGCCGGACACCGGGCGCGTCACACACGTGGGCGGGCTGCGGCTCGGCGTACTCACTCAGCACGACTCGCTCGACCCTCAGGCCACCATCCGGCACGAGGTCATCGGCGACCTCGCCGACCACGAGTGGGCCGGCAACGCCAAGATCCGCGACGTCCTGACGGGGCTGTTCGGCGGGCTCGGTCTGCCGGGGTTCGCGCAGGGCCTGGACACCGTCATCGCGCCGCTGTCCGGTGGCGAGCGGCGCCGCATCGCGCTGGCCAAGCTGCTGATCGGCGAGCCCGACCTCATCGTGCTCGACGAGCCCACCAACCACCTCGACGTCGAGGGCATCAGCTGGCTGGCCCGCCACCTCCAGGCGCGCCGCTCGGCCCTCGTCTGCGTCACCCACGACCGCTGGTTCCTCGACCAGGTCTGCACCCGCATGTGGGACGTGCAGCGCGGCTCGGTCTTCGAGTACGAGGGCGGTTACTCCGACTACGTCTTCGCCCGCGCCGAGCGCGAGCGCATCGCCGCCACCGAGGAAGTCAAGCGGCAGAACCTCATGCGCAAGGAGCTGGCGTGGCTGCGCCGGGGCGCCCCGGCGCGCACCTCCAAGCCGCGCTACCGCATCGAGGCCGCCAACGAGCTGATCGCCGACGTGCCGCCGCCGCGCGACACCAGCGAGCTGATGAAGTTCGCGGGCGCCCGGCTCGGCAAGACCGTCTTCGACCTGGAGGACGTGACCGTACAGGCCGGTGAGAAGCTGTTGCTCAAGCACCTCACCTGGCAGCTCGGCCCCGGCGACCGTATCGGCCTGGTCGGGGTGAACGGCGCGGGCAAGACGTCGCTGCTTCGCGCGCTCACCGAGGCCTGGAACACCGGGGGCGAGACGCAGCCCGTCGCGGGCAAGGTCGTCGTCGGCAAGACCGTCAGGCTCGCCTACCTCTCCCAGGACGTGGCCGAACTCCCGCCCGCGCTGCGGGTGTTGGAGGCCGTCCAGCAGATCCGCGACCGGGTGGACCTCGGTAAGGGCCGCGAGATGACGGCGGGTCAGCTCTGTGAGCAGTTCGGCTTCTCCAAGGAGAAGCAGTGGACGCCGGTCGGTGACCTGTCGGGTGGCGAGCGGCGGCGGCTCCAGCTGCTGCGCCTGCTCATGGACGAGCCGAACGTCCTCTTCCTCGACGAGCCCACCAACGACCTCGACATCGAGACCCTGACCCAGCTCGAAGACCTCCTCGACGGCTGGCCCGGCTCCATGGTCGTCATCTCCCACGACCGGTTCTTCATCGAGCGCACCACCGACCACGTGTGGGCGCTGCTCGGCGACGCCACGCTGCGGATGCTGCCGCGCGGCATCGACGAGTACCTGGAGCGCAGGCGGCGAATGATCGAGGCGGCTCCCGCGCCGGTCGCGGCCCCGGCCGCCAAGGCCGCGCCCGCCGTCTCCGCGCAGGACGCGCGGGCCGCGAAGAAGGAGCTCCAGAGGGTGGAGCGGCAACTCAACAAGATCAACGAGCGCGAGACTAGTCTGCACGCGCAAATCGCCGATAACGCCACGGACTTCGGGAAGGTGGCGAAGCTGGACACGGAGCTGCGCGAACTGATCGCCGAGCGGGACGAGTTGGAGATGCGCTGGCTCGAACTCGCCGAAGAGGCCTGAGTCAGGCCCGGGCCACCTGCCCGTACGGACGTCCTGCGGGGCTTGCGTAGAGACGGCGTACAGAGTCCATAACGGCGGCATCACGGGCCGGTTCTCCCTTGGGAACAGGGGCGGACCGGCCCGTGGTACGTCGTGCTCCGAGTGATAGAAAGTAGCTCCGTTCGACTGACGTAAAGACGTAAAGACGCAAATTCGGGGGAGATCTCGCTGTGACCCAGCCACCCAGTTCTCAGCCACCGCAGGGGGGCTTCGGGGCACCGCAGGACAAGCCTCAGGGACCGCCTGCTCAGCCGCCGGGACCGCCGCCGCAGATGCCGGCCGCGCCGCCCACCGCGCCCGCGCAGCCGCCGCAGCCGCCGTCGGCCTCGCCGCAGCCCGGGTACGGCTATCCGGGGACGCCCCCGCCGGGGCCCGGGTACGGCTACCCCCAGACGCCGCCGGCTCCCGGCTACGGCTACCCGACGGTCCCGAGCGGGCCGGGCGCGCAGGACAACCCGTACGCCCAGACGCAGCAGGGCGGTTACGGCTACCCGGGCCAGCCGCAGTACCCCGGGGCGCCGGTGGCGCCGGGGGGCGGAGGCGGCAAGAGCCCGTTCAAGGGCAAGCCCCTGATGATCGTGGCAGCCGCGGTCGCGGGCCTGCTGGTCATCGGCGGCGGCGTGTACCTGGCGACGAGCGGGGGCGGCGACGACAAGAAGCCCGTCGCCGACAAGAGCCACAGCGCGGCCCCCAGCGGCGCCCCGACGGTCGACCAGGGCGACGGCAAGGGCGACGGACGCACCGGCAGCGACGACATCAACTCCGGCGCCAAGGCCGGCGACGCGCGGGCCTGGCTGCACGAGAACGAGACGCCGCTGCCGCAGAACGGCGCCACCCAGTACGGCCCCTGGATCGTGGGCGACACCGTCGTCAAGGCCATGTACAAGGAGATCGTCGGGTACGCGGTGGCCGACGGCAAGCAGAAGTGGTCGGTGGCGCTTGACACCCCGCTGTGCGGAGCGCCGCCGAGCCCCACCGCCGACGGCAAGACCGTCTTCGGTGTCCAGGACGGCAACACCGAGAACGCCAAGTGCAACCAGCTCCAGTTCGTCGACCTCGCCGCGGGCAAGGCCGGCTGGAAGTCCCAGGTCCCGGCGGAGGGCCTGTTCGACAGCATGATCAGCTTCCAGATGTCGATCACGGGCAACACCGTCGCCGTGGCCCGTGACATGGGCGGCGCGAGCGCGTTCTCCCTCACGGACGGCAAGAAGCTCTTCGGCACCCCCAAGACCGGTCATTGCAGCGCCGGCGCCTTCGCCGGCGGCCCCAAGCTAATAGCCGTCAGCCAGTGCATGGACCCGGGCGCCGACCTGGACGCGCCCGAGTCGGACCTGCTCCAGGAGCTCGACCCGACCACCGGCAAGCCCAAGTGGGGCTTCCAGTACGACAAGGGCTGGGCCGTCAGCCGGGTCTACTCGATGAACCCGCTGGTCGTGTACGCGACCAACAAGGACAAGAAGGCGTGGAACATCTCGACCTTCACCGCCGACGGCAAGCTCCAGTCGGCGGTCAAGTCCCAGGCCTCGCTCACCGCGAACTGCCCCGGTCTGAGCCTCGACCGCCAGCTCCAGGGCTGCTGGGGCACGGTCGTCGACGGCAACACCCTTTATCTGCCGACCAAGAGCACGGACAGCGGCGAGCTCGGGGTGGGCCGCACCAACGAGATCGTCGCCATCGACCTCGCCACCGGCGCCGAGAAGTGGCACGCGGCCGCGCCCAAGGGCCGCGTGATGGATCCGCTGGCCGTCGAGAACGGCAAGCTCTCGGTCTATGTGGAGCCGGGCGTCGACGGAGCGGCCGCGGTCGCGACGCTGCCGCTGACCGGCGGCGCCCCGCAGATCACCCTCCAGAGCCCGTCGACGGCGGCCGGCACCGAGCGCTCCTTCTTCGACCCGGTGGGCGCGTGGGCCGGCGGACGGTTCTTCCTCATGAACAGCCGGGTGAGCAGCCACAAGGACGGCTCGAAGGACAACTCGATCCTGTCCTTCGGCAAGTGACGTGCCCACTCCCCTTTCTCGTAGGTCTCCCGTACGCGACGTGAAGTCAGAGGTCTCCCCGGCATGAGCCAGCCACCCCAGCCCCAGCAGCCGCCCGAGCCGCCGAGTCGCCCCCAGAACGCGCCCCAGGGCTTCGGCGCCCCGCAGGAACCCGCGGCGCCCGGTTTCGGCGCCCCGCAGGACCCCCCGGCGCCCGGCTTCGGCGCGCCGCAGGACCCCCCGGCGTCCGGCTTCGGCGCGCCCCAGGAGCCGCCGGCCGGCGGCTTCGGTACGCCCACCCCGCCGCCGCCCGCCGGGCCGCCGAGCACCCCGCCGCCCTCGGGGCCCCCGGCCTACGGCTACCCGCACACCCCGGAACCGCAGCCCGGGTACGGCTACCCGAACACCGCGCCCCAGCAGCCGGGTTACGGCTACCCGGGTCAGCCGGGTCAGCCCGGTTACCCCGGCCAGCCCGGTTACCCCGGTCAGCCCGGTTACGGCTACCCCGGCCAGCCGCCGACCCAGCCGGCGCAGCCGCAGTACGGGATGCCGGGCGCGCCCGGGCCCGGCGGACAGCCCGGCGGCAAGAAGCCGAACACCCAGATGCTGATCATCATCGCGGCGGTCGTCGCGGTCGCGCTGATCGTCGGCGGCGGCGTGTGGTACGCGACTGGTAAGGACGGCAAGGACACAGCCAAGACCGGCGACACCGGCGGCACCACGGGCGGCGCGAGCGGCGGCACCGGTGGCGGCGGCAAGGAGAAGGCGCCGGCCAACACCGCCGCGAAGGTGCTCTTCCAGTCGCCCCAGCCCGCGGTCACCGACCTCACCTCGGTGCTGGGCTCCTGGCTCACGGACAAGGTGTACGTCAAGACCGGCGTCAAGGAGATCGTCGGCTACGACCTCGTCAAGGGCACCCCGGTCTGGAAGCTCCCGCTGACCGGAAACGTCTGCGCGGCCACCAAGCACGTCTCCTCGGACAACAAGACCGCGTTCGCCTTCGAGACCGTGCCGGACGGTTCCAAGTACCCCTCCTGCACCGAGGCCGCCGCCCTCGACCTCAACACCGGCAAACTGCTGTGGCAGGCCGACGTCAAGGGTGGCGACGGCGACCGCAAGACGCAGTTCGAGGAGATCACCCTCGGCGCGGGCACCGTCGCGGCGGGCGGCATCAGCGGTGGCGCGGCCTGGGACCTGAACACCGGCAAGGAGCTGTGGAAGCCCACCGCCAACACCGACCAGTGCGAGGACGCCGGATACGGCGGCGGTGACGCGCTCGTGGCCGTCCGCAAGTGCGGTGACTACGACAAGCCCACCGTCAGCGTGCAGACCCTCGACCCCAAGACCGGCCAGCCCTTGGCCACGTACAAGATGCTGCCGGGCATCCAGTACGCGCACATCGTCTCGACCAAGCCGCTCGTGGTCGCCGCCGACGTCGGCGACACCGCGCGCGACGGCAGCGGCATCTCGGACTTCTTCTCCATCGACGACAAGACCGGAAAGCTGCTGGCCCGCATCCCGGCGCCCGGCGCCAAGTACTCGGCCGCCTGCGACGGCACCTCCGTCGAGAAGTGCTCGATGGTCGTCGCCGGCAACGGCAGGCTGTACGTGCCGACGGAGGCGCACGACAACGCCGGCGGGACGAGCGTGGTCGGACGCACCAACGAGATCCTCGCCTTCGACCTGGCGACCGGCCAGGCCGTGCCCGGCCGGGCGGACGCGGGTGACGGCTACAAGATGTACCCGCTGCGCATGGACGGCAACAACGTCATCGCCTACCGAGAAGGCCCTTACGACAAGGGCAGCGAGGTCGTCAGCATCGACGGCGGCAGCCTCAAGGCGACGCTGCTCATGGAGAACCCGGCCGAGCGGTCGGTGCGGGAGGCCATGTCGCAGTTCCTGCCGCAGTACTCCGACATGGACTACGCCAACGGCCGCCTGTACTTGGGGGCGACGCGCCTGAGCAAGCCGTACTCGAACGACGACTCCGAGAAGAAGTTCCTGTTCATCGCGACCGGTACGGGCTGAGCCCGGGCCGCGGCCGCGTCTTCGGGGCCCCGGTGGTGGATCTCCTTCCGCCGCCGGGGCCCCGCCCTTTGTGCCCGCTTGCCCTTTCGCGTACTTCCTCAACTGGGCCCGCATGCCGGAGAATTCGGCATTCCGTGGGCTTCTCGCCGGTAAGCGGCACGCGGCGTCGAACAAGCGTGTAGCTTGCCGGGGCAAGAGGGGCCGGGGGGATGGGGGGTAGCTCGATGGGCGTGCGGCTCATGGTGGTCGACGATCACCGGCTGCTCGCCGAGGCACTTGCCTCGGCGCTGAAACTGCGGGGACACCGGGTGCTCGCCGCGACAGCTCCGGTCGCGGGCGCCGCGGAGCTCGTCGTGAGCCGGGCGCCCGAGGTGTGCCTGCTCGGCACGGCCGCGCCCGCCGAGCCCGGGGTGTTCGACCCGATCGTGCGGATCAAGCAGGAGCGGCCCCAGGTCGCCGTGGTGGTGCTCGGGCCGGTGCCGAGTCCTCGGGGGATCGCGGCGGCGTTCGCGGCCGGGGCGTCCGGGTATGTGCGGCACGACGAGCGCATAGAGGGGGTCGAGCGGGCGATGGTCAAGGCGCGGGCCGGGGAGTCGGCGGTCGCCCCGCAGCTGCTCCAGGGTGCGTTCGCCGAACTCCTCAACCCTGCGGCTCAGCCCCATGACGAGGGGCAGCGCCTGCTTCAGCTGCTGACGCCGCGGGAGGTGGAGGTGCTGGTGCGGGTGGCTGACGGGGAGGATACGCGGGTGATCGCGGCGGGGATGGGGATCGCGCCGTCCACGGCACGCACGCATGTCCAGCGCGTGCTGATGAAACTCGGCGTCGGCTCCCGCCTGGAGGCCGCCGCCCTGGCCGCCAGAACTGGCCTCCTGGCCCGCGCCACCCCCTAACCCCCGGGGCTCCGCCCCAGACCCCGCCCGCGCTGAACGCGCTCGTCCTCAATCGCCGGACGGGCTAGGTATGTGCATATGGTCCAGGGCCGAGTGGCCAGGGGCGCGGGGAACTGCGCGCCCAGCCACGCACGGTCGGCAGCCGGGGCCCTTGGGGCTCCGCCCCAGACCCCATTCGCGCTGAAGGCGCTCGTCCTCAATCGCCGGACGGGCTAGGTATGTGCATATGGTCCAGGGCCGAGTGGCCAGGGGCGCGGGGAACTGCGCGCCCAGCCACGCACGGTCGGCAGCCGGGGCCCTTGGGGCTCCGCCCCAGACCCCGTTCGCGCTGAAGGCGCTCGTCCTCAATCGCCGGACGGGCTGACGTTGCCGCTGCGGGCCAGCACCGACCCCGCCAGGGGCGCGGGGAACTGCGCGACCAGCCCCGCACGGTCCGCAGCCGGGGTCCCTGGGGCTCCGCCCCAGACCCCGTTCGGCCTGAACGGCCTCGTCCTCAATCGCCGGACGGGCTGAAGTTGCCGCTGCGGGCCAGCACCGACCCCGCCAGGGGCGCGGGGAACTGCGCGACCAGCCCCGCACGGTCCGCAGCCGGGGTCCCTGGGGCTCCGCCCCAGACCCCGTTCGGCCTGAACGGCCTCGTCCTCAATCGCCGGACGGGCTGAAGTTGCCGCTGCGGGCCAGCACCGACCCCGCCAGGGGCGCGGGGAACTGCGCGACCAGCCCCGCACGGTCCGCAGCCGGGGTCCCTGGGGCTCCGCCCCAGACCCCGTTCGGCCTGAACGGCCTCGTCCTCAAACGCCGGACGGGCTGGGTATGCCTGTGCTGGCCAGCACGCACCCCGCCAGGGGCGCGGGGAACTGCGCGCCCAGCCCAGCACGGTCGGCAGCCGGGGTCTCTCGGGCACCGACCCCGCCAGGGGCGCGGGGAACTGCGCGTACCCCGGGCTGGGGCGGACCCGGGTCCCCGGTTGACCGGGTCAGTTGTTCTGCGGGACCGGCGGAGCCGTGGGGCGGAGTTTCAGCCAGGTCAGGAAGAACAGCCCCAGCGCCAGCATCCCCAACCCCGTCCACAGGTTGATGTTGATCCCCTGCGCCTTCTTCAGGTCCGCGTCGGACGCCATCACCCCGGCCACCGTCACGATCACCCCGTACAGGGTGAACAGCCCCCCAATGATCCGACGGATGTCGAACAGCCGCGCCGCGGACGCCGACTTCCGCTCCAACTCCGTTACCTCGTCCCGCACTTCGGGCGATTCGGGCATGGTGTGACTCCAGTCGTCAGTCGTCAGTCGTCAGAACGAGTAGGGGACGTAACACAGCGCGGCCAGCACGATCGCGCCCCAGCCCAGCAGCGCCGGCCGCCGGTACCACGCACTGTCGCCCTCGGCGGGCGGCTCCTCGACGCCGGGGGACTTCGTCCCGTACACCAGACCCGCCAGCTCCGCCGCCGGCTTCGGCGCGGTGAAGAGCGTGACCGCGACCATCACCACCGCACCCGCCACGAATCCGACGATCGCGGAGACGAAGTTGGCGCCCTGGTCGGTCGGGATCGAGATGACGCCCTGCTTGTAGATCCAGAAGTAGTTGACCATCGCGGCGGACGTACCCGCGACGAGCCCCCACACCCCGGACTTCACCGACGCCCGCTTCCAGAACATGCCGATCACGAAGACCACGAACATCGGCACGTTGAAGAAGGAGAACAGCGTCTGGAGGTAGCCCATGATGTTGGAGAAGGAGGAGGCGATGAACGCGGTGCCGATGGAGGCCAGGACGCCTATCGCCGTGATCAGTCGGCCGAAGCGCAGGTAATACGCGTCCGGCTTGTCCTTCTTCACGTACTTGGCCCAGATGTCGTACGTGAACACCGTGTTGAAGGACGACACGTTCGCCGCCATGCCCGCCATGAACGCCGCGAGCAGCCCGGTCACGGCGATGCCGAGCACGCCGTTGGGCAGCAGCTCCTGCATGAGGAGCGGAATCGCGTCGTTGTAGGTGAGGGACGAGCCCGGAGTGCCGATCTTGGGGACCAGGACCGCCGCGACCAGGCCCGGGATCATCACCAGGAACACGATGAACATCTTGGGGAACGCCGCGATCAGCGGGGTCCGGCGGGCCGCGCTCAGGTTCTTGGCGGACAGGGCGCGCTGCACCTCGGCGAAGTTGGTCGTCCAGTAGCCGAAGGAGAGCACGAAGCCGAGCCCGAGCACGATGGTGAGCCAGTTCGCGCCGAGCGGGTTGGCCTCGCCGATGCCGGTGCCGCCCCACGCGGAGAGGAAGTTGTCGCCGTGGCTCGCCTTGAGCGAGCCGGTCAGCCCGTCCCAGCCGCCGACCCGCTTGAGGCCGAGGATGGTCAGCGGAATCAGCGCGGCCAGGATCACGAAGAACTGGAGCACTTCGTTGTAGATCGCCGAGGAGAGCCCGCCGATGGTGATGTACGCGAGCACGAAGAGCCCGGCGACGACGATCGCCACCCACTGCGGCCAGCCGAGCAGCGCCTCCACGACGATCGACAGGGCGTACAGGTTGACGCCCGCGATCAGCACCGCCGCGAACGCGAACAGCGCCGAGGCCAGCAGATGCGCCGACTTGTCGAACCGCTGGAGCAGGAACTCCGGCACCGAGCGCACCTTGGAGCCGTAGTAGAAGGGCATCATCACCAGGCCGAGGAAGACCATGGCCGGGATCGCGCCGATCCAGTACCAGTGCACGACCGCCACGCCGTACTGCGCGCCCGTCGCGGACATGCCCAGGATCTCCGTGGCGCCCAGGTTGGCGGCCACGAAGGCGAGGCCGGTCACCCACGCCGGCAGGGAGCGGCCCGAGAGGAAGAAGTCGAGGCTGGTCTTCACGCTGGCGCGTGCGGCGAAGCCGATGCCCAGGACGACGATGAAGTAGATCGCCAAAATCGTGTAGTCGAGCCCATTGGTGGGGAGCCGGAGCCCCGCGGCCAGAGATTGCATGCGTACCCGCTTCGTCGCGCTTACTGATCCGGACATGCCGATCCGGTCGTACCGGTCCGGGACGGGAACCTACGCCTCGATGTTCAGAAACTGAACACTTTTGATGAGATTGTTTGTTTGATTGTGATCGTGCCCGACACCCACTCCGCTCCCGCGCCTCTTGGCGCGCCCTGGCGCGGGGTCATTGACGGGCGCTGTTGGCTTGTGGTTTGTTGTGTGCGGTTCTGTTGGATGGTGGAGGTTCAGGTGAAGAAGACGTCGACCCGGCTCGCCGACGGTCGGGAGCTGCTCTACTACGACGCGCGGGACGACCTCGTACGGGACGAGACCGACCGGCGCCCGCTCGACCCGGTCTCCACCGCCTCCCAGCTGCGCCGCGACCCGCTGCTCGGCGACACCGTCGTCGTCGCATCGCACCGCCAGGGCCGCACCTATCTGCCGCCCGCCGACGCCTGCCCGCTCTGCCCCTCGCGCGAGGGCCGCGACAGCGAGATCCCGGCCGACGACTACGACGTCGTCGTCTTCGAGAACCGCTTCCCCTCGCTCGCCGGCGACTCCGGCCGCTGCGAGGTCGTCTGCTTCACTCCCGACCACGACTCCTCCTTCGCCGACCTCACCGAGGAACAGGCCGCCCTGGTCCTTGAGGCGTGGACCGACCGCACCGCCGACCTCGCCGAACTCCCCCAGGTCCAGCAGGTGTTCTGCTTCGAGAACCGGGGCGCGGAGATCGGCGTCACCCTCGGCCACCCGCACGGCCAGATCTACGGCTACCCCTTCACCACCCCCCGCACCGCCCTCATGCTCCGCTCGCTCGCCGAGCACCGCGAGCGCACCGGCGGGCGCAACCTCTTCGACGACGTGGTCCAGCGGGAACTCGCCGACGGCGAACGGGTGGTCCTGGAGGGCGAGCACTGGGTGGCGTTCGTGCCGTACGCGGCGCACTGGCCCTACGAGGTCCATCTGCACCCCAAGCGGCGCGTCCCCGACCTGCGGGCCCTCGACGAGGGCGCGCGCACCGAGTTCCCCCGGATCTACCTGGAACTCCTGCGGCGCTTCGACCGGATCTTCGGCCCCGGCGAGCCGCCCACCCCCTACATCTCCGCCTGGCACCAGGCGCCGTTCCGGGGCGAGGGAGCCCTCGACCGCGAGGAGTTCGGGCTCCATCTGGAGCTTTTCACCATCCGACGTACTTCCGGCAAGCTGAAGTACCTCGCGGGTTCCGAATCCGGCATGAACGTGTTCATCAACGATGTGCCGCCGGAGACCGCGGCCGAGCGACTGCGAGAGGTGGCGGCTGAATGAGCAAGTACCTGGTGACGGGCGGCGCGGGGTATGTAGGCAGCGTGGTGGCGGCCCATCTGGTCGAGGCCGGCCACGACGTGACCGTCCTCGACGACCTCTCCACGGGCTTTCGCGCAGCCGTCCCGGCCGGCGCCTCCTTCATCGAGGGCCGCATCCAGGACGCCGCCCAATGGCTCGACCCCTCCTTCGAAGCCGTGCTCCACTTCGCCGCGTTCTCGCAGGTCGGTGAGTCGGTCGCCGTTCCTGAGAAGTACTGGGCCAACAACGTCGGCGGCACCATGGCGCTGCTCGCGGCGATGCGCGACGCGGGCGTGCGCCGCCTGGTCTTCTCCTCCACGGCGGCCACCTACGGCGAACCCGTCTCGGTCCCCATCACCGAGACCGACCCGACCGCGCCCACCAGCCCCTACGGCGCCTCCAAGCTCGCCGTCGACCACATGATCGCGGGGGAGTGCGCGGCGCACGGCCTCGCCGCGGTGTCACTGCGCTACTTCAACGTGGCGGGCGCCTACGGAACGTGCGGCGAACGCCACGCGCCGGAATCCCACCTGATCCCCCTCGTCCTCCAAGTGGCCCTGGGGGAGCGGGAGTTCATCTCCGTCTACGGTGACGACTACCCCACCCCCGACGGCACCTGCGTGCGCGACTACATCCACGTGGCCGACCTGGCCGAGGCCCATTTGCGCGCCCTCGACGCGGCGACGCCCGGCGAGCACCTGGTGTGCAACCTGGGCAACGGCAACGGGTTCTCGGTCCGTGAGGTCATCGAGACCGCCCGCAAGGTCACCGGGCACGAGATCCCCGAGGTCGTCGCGGGCCGGCGCGGCGGCGACCCGGCCGTCCTGGTCGCATCGGCGGCGCGCGCCCACGACCGGCTCGGCTGGGCGCCCTCGCGCGCGGACCTCGCAGGGATCGTGGCCGACGCGTGGACGTTCGCGCGTGGCCTGCGGGGAGCCGGCGATGAGTGAAGTGGCCGCCGGATTCCGGGAGTTGTACGGCTATGAGCCGGACGGGGTGTGGGCGGCGCCCGGCCGCGTCAACCTGATCGGCGAGTACACCGACTTCAACGAGGGCTTCGTCATGCCACTCGCGCTGCCGCACACGGCGGTGGTGGCGGTGGCCCGGCGCGCCGACGGCGTCCTCAGGCTGCACTCGGCGGACATCGAAGGGCCCGTCGTGGAACTGCGGTCCGACGCGCTCGCGCCGCTCTCCGGCGCGGGCTGGGCGGCGTACCCGGCGGGCGTGGTGTGGGCGCTGCGTGAGGCGGGGCACGCGGTGGGCGGCGCGGACGTCCACCTCGCCTCGACGGTGCCGACGGGCGCGGGCCTGTCGTCCTCGGCCGCCCTTGAGGTGGTGACCGCGCTCGCCCTGCGCGATCTGTACGAACTCCCCCTCTCCGCAGGGGAGTTGGCGGCGCTCGCCCAGCGGGCGGAGAACGCCTTCGTCGGCGTCCCGTGCGGGATCATGGACCAGACGGCGTCGGCGTGCTGCGTCGAGGGCCAGGTGCTGCACCTCGACGCCCGCGACCTGTCCCGGCGCCAGATCCCCTTCGATCTGCCCGCGCACGGCCTGCGGCTGCTGGTTGTCGACACCCGCGTACAACACGCGCTCGGTGACGGCGCGTATGCCGAGCGGCGCGCCGGGTGCGAGCGCGGCGCGCGGGAGCTGGGGGTGCGGACCCTGCGCGAAGTGCCCCACGCGCGACTGGCCGACGCGCTGCGCGAGCTGTCCTCGCCGGTGGTGCGGGGCTGTGTGCGGCACGTGGTGAACGAGAACGCGCGGGTCGAGCGGGTCGCCGCGCTGCTGGCGGCGGGGGACGTACGGGGGGTGGGGCCGGTCCTGACCGAGGGGCACGCCTCCCTGCGGGACGACCTGCGGGTGTCCTGCGCGGAGCTGGACCTGGTGGTGGAGACGGCGGTGTCCGCCGGCGCGCTGGGGGCGCGGATGACGGGCGGGGGGTTCGGGGGCTCGGCGATCGTGCTGGTGGAGGAGGCGGGGGCGGACCGGGTCGCCAAGGCGCTGGCGGTCGCCTTCGAGACGGCGGGCCTTGCGGCGCCCCGCCTGTTCGAAGCGACCCCCTCGCCGGGCGCCCGACGCATGCGTTGATCCCCCACCCCGCCCCTCCCCGAAAACCGCCGGGGGTGCGAGGGGCGGGTGCGGGGCGTACGTGGCTGGTCGCGCGGTTCCCCGCGCCCCTGGGTATCCGGTGCGGGCCCGTGTGAGCACGGTCGGCCTGTCATGGGGGTCCCCCTGGCCCTCAAGGCGCGAACGGGGTCTGGGGCGGAGCCCCGCTCAGGGGCTTGGTCAGGGTGTATTCCGTGATGCCGGGCGGATAGTCGGGGATCGTGGCCACGATTTCGTAGCCCCGGGCGCGGTAGAAGTCCGGGGCCTGGAAGTCCCACGTCTCCACCCGGGCGTACCGGCAACCGCGCTCGCGACTGGCCAACTCCTCGGCACGGGCGAGCAGTTGCGTGCCGAGGCCCGCCGCGCGCACACCCGGATCGACCCACAGGAGGTCGACGTGGAGCCACCCGGCCCACGTGCGCCCCACCAGCCCCCCGGCCATCAGCGCGTCCTCGGTCAACCCCCAGACCTGGAGCGGCACTTCCTTCTCCGCCGCCGTCCCCCGCATCGCCCGCAGCACCGGCGACCGCTCGGTGTTCGTGTCCCGTAGCCGCCGATGGAGCTGCACCTGACGGTCCTTGTCCATTTCTGTCTCGATACGAAACATGGTGCTCACCTTAAACATTCGTGTACGCCACGTAGCCGTCCGGGTTCAAACAGTTCGGCAAAGTGCCTTCCCCTCACGGCTCCCGGCCCTACGCTGATGCACAGCACCGGTGGGGGCCGGTGTTGATCAGGGGGCGAGACAGTCGGGTACGGCGCCCGGGGGCGGGGTAGTACACAGCGCGTGGCGGCGGCCGTGCGTCCGTGGTGCTCCCGGCTCCGGGCGCCGTATCCGTACCGGTCCGTCCTGTGAGCCTGGGGGTGTCACTTGGTACGGATCCGAGTTCTGGTGGTGGACGACCACCGCATCTTCGCCGAGTCGCTGGCGGCGGCCCTGGCGGCGGAGCCCGACGTGGACGTCGCGGCGGCCGGCAGCGGCCCCGCCGCGCTGCGCTGCCTGGAGCGGGGCGCGGCCGAGGGGCGCCGCTTCGATGTGATGCTCGTGGACGCGGACCTCGGCGCGTCGGCCGCGGTCCCGGTGGCCCGGGCGGTCCCCGAGGGCGGCGCGGAGGGCCTGGTGGACGGCATCTCGCTGGTCGCGGGCGTACGCGCGGGCCAGCCCGCGGTGCGTACGGTCGTCCTCGCCGAGAAGGACGACCCGGCCAGGGCCGCCCTCGCGCTCGGCGCCGGCGCGAGCGGCTGGGTCGCCAAGGACTGCTCCCTGCAACGGCTGCTCGCCGTCATCCGGGGCGTCCTGCGCGACGAGACGCATCTGCCGCCCGCGCTGCTCACCGGCGTGCTGCGGGAGCTGATGGCCGCGCGTAAGCACCGCACCGAGTCGGAACGGCTGGTGGAGTCGCTGACCCCGCGCGAGCGCGAGGTGTTGCGCTGCATGGTGGCCGGGCTCGGCCGCAAGGCGGTCGCGGAGCGGCTGTTCCTGTCCCCGCACACCGTGCGCACCCATATGCAGAACGTGCTGGGCAAGCTGGGCGTGCACTCCACGCTCGCGGCCGTCGCGCTGGCCCGCAGGGCGGGCGTCGGCCCGGTCGACCTAGCCGGGGATGTTGTCGAACGGGGCGGTCAACTGGCGTAGCAGGGCCGCCAGTTCGCCCCGCTGGGCGCGGCTGAGCTCGCCGAGGATGGCCCGCTCCTGTTCGAGGAGTCCGGCGAGCGCCTGGTCGGCCCGGTCGCGGCCCTCGGAGGTGAGCCGCACCAGCACGCCCCGCCGGTCGCTGGGGTCGGGAAGCCGCTCGACCAGGCCCTTCTTGGCGAGCCTGTCGATCCGGTTGGTCATCGTGCCCGAGGTGACCAGGGTCTGGGTCAGCAGCTGCCCCGGAGAGAGCTGGTAGGGGGCGCCCGCGCGCCGAAGCGACGTCAGGACGTCGAACTCCCAGGGCTCCAGGCTGTGCTCGGCGAAGGCGAGTCGGCGGGCCCGGTCGAGATGGCGCGCAAGGCGGCTGACCCGGCTCAGGACCTCAAGCGGCTCCACGTCGAGGTCCGGGCGCTCTCGGCGCCATGCTGCCACCAGTCGGTCGACCTCGTCCTCCATGTCGATCAGTGTAAAGGGTTCCTCGACGTGAAGTCTCTTGACGTCAAGATATATATCGAGCCACCATTGGGCATGGAGGGGCCGGGACTCTGTTCCGCTTCGCTCAGCCGCACCTGCAAGGGGGCTCGAACATGCATTCCGATTCGTCGTCGACCACACCGGCCGGGCCGCCGGTCTGGGATCCACAGCAGTATCTGCGCCACGCCGGGCACCGCACCCGCCCGTTCCTCGACCTGCTCACCCGCATACCCGACCTGCCCACGAGCGGGGGCCTCTCGCCCCGGATAGCCGACCTCGGCTGCGGCCCCGGCAATGTCACCGCCCGCCTCGCCGACCGCTGGCCCGACGCCCGCATCACCGGCTTCGACCTCTCCCCGCAGATGCTCGCCCAGGCCGACAAGGACTACGCGGGCACCACCCCGGGCGGCGGCTGGCTCGATTTCCAGGTCGCCGACGCCACGCACTGGGTGCCCGGCGAACCGTACGACCTGATCGTCTCCAACGCGGCCCTGCAATGGGTGCCCAATCACCCCGATTCCTTCCCCGCCTGGATCGACGGCCTCGCCCCCGGCGGCACCTTCGCCTTCCAGGTGCCGGGCAATTTCACCTCACCCAGCCACGCCATCCTCGCCGAGCTGTGCGAATCCCCCCGCTGGCGCACCCGCCTCGGCGACCACGGCCGCCGTTACGTCCATGTCCTCGAACCCGCCGACTACCTCACCAAGCTCGCCGACCTCGGCTGCGAGACCGATGCCTGGGAAACCGTCTACTGCCAGCTGCTCACCGGCCAGGACCCCGTCCTCGACTGGGTGAAGGGCACCGCCCTGCGCCCCGTGCTCACCGCGCTCGACGGCGACCAGCAGGCCGTGGACGCGCTGCTCACCGAATACCGCGACCGCCTGCGCGAGGCCTACCCACCGGGCCCCCACGGCACGGTCTTCCCCTTCCGCCGGATCTTCGCGGTGGCCCGCAAGAAGTAGCCCGGGAGACCCGGAAGACCCGGAAGACCGGAAAGACCCGGAAGACCGGAAAGACCCGCCAGGCCCGTGCGGCCCGTGCGGCCCGTGCGGCCCGTCAGGCCCGTGAGACCCGTGAGACCCGTGAGGCCCGTGCGGCCCGAAGGAAAGGAGACCCCGGCGATGCTCGCCGCCGTCGACCATGTTCAGCTCGCCGCCCCGCCGGGCAGCGAGCCCGCGCTGAGGTCGTACTACCAGGACGTGCTCGGCATGACCGAGATCCCCAAGCCGCCGCCGCTCGCGGCCCGTGGCGGCTGCTGGTTCCAGTACGGCAGTGTCCAGCTCCACCTGGGCGTGGAGGAGGACTTCCGGCCCGCGAAGAAGGCCCACCCCGGTCTGCGCGTCACCGCGATCGAGGCGTACGCCCGCCGGTTGGCGGAGCGCGGCGCCACGGTCGTCTGGGACGACAACCTGCCGGGCCACCGGCGGTTCTACTCCGAGGACCCGGCCGGCAACCGGCTGGAGTTCCTGGAGCCATTGGCGTAACCGGCCGCAGGAACGGGGGAGCGCCCTGCCCCTCGCGTGGGGGACAGGGCGCCGGGCGGTGCTGGGGCCGCCTAGTAGATGCCGTACTTGTAGGTGTTCCAGCCCCAGCCGATCTTCACCGGGCTCTTGAACGTGCCCGTGCCGTCGGCGTCGTAGCGCCACAGGGTGCCCGCCGAGTCCACCGCGACCAGGTCCGAGCGGCCGTCGCCGGTCAGGTCGCCGGGTGCGGCGATCTTGCTGCCGCTGTACATGTCCCAGCCGGGACCGATCCGTACGCGGCTCTCGAACGGAGTCGAGGCGTGGCCGGTGCCGGCGTAGAAGTACAGATCGCCGCCGGGCGTGCGGGCCAGCAGGTCGTTCTTGCCGTCCCTGCTGACGTCCCCGGCCGCGATGACCTTGTTGTACATGTTCCAGCCCGAACCGGACCAACTGCCGGTCCCGAGGCCGCTCATGGTGACATCGGCGTACAGCGTCAGGATCCCGGTCGGGGACAGGTCCAGCACCTCGGGAGCGCTTGAGCCGCGGAGGTCACCGGGGGTGGCGAGGTCCTTGTAGGCGCCCAGGCTGTTGGCGAACGTCTGGGCCGGCGTGCCGTTGTCGAGAGCGACGTACAGCTCGGCGCCGGGGGGGGGCGTGCGTCCGGCTCCTGGCGGGGGCCGGGATCGTGCGGTCGGCCCCTGGCCGGGGCCGGGAGGTGGTGCGGCGGTCGGCGTTCGCCTGGGGCCGGGAGGTCGTGCGGCCCGCGCCCGCCTGGGGCCGGGGGGTCGTGCGGCCCGCGCCCGCCCGGGGGCGGGGGGTCAGGACTTGCGGTGTCCTATGAGGCGCGGCTTCTGCTCCATGCCGTCCAGGCCGTGCCAGGCCAGATTCACCAGATGCGCCGCGACTTCCGCCTTTTCGGGCTTGCGGGCGTCGAGCCACCACTGCCCGGTCAGCGCCACCATGCCGACCAGCGCCTGCGCGTAGAGCGGCGCGAGTTTCGGATCGAATCCCCGCGCCTTGAACTCAAGACCCAGAATGTCCTCGACCTGGGTGGCGATGTCGGAAATCAGCGAGGCGAAGGTGCCGGTCGACTGGGCGACGGGGGAGTCGCGCACAAGAATGCGGAATCCGTCCGTGTACGTCTCGATGTAGTCGAGCAGCGCGAACGCGGCCTGCTCGAGGAGCTCCCGGGGGTGGCCCGCGGTCAGCGCTCCGGTCACCCCGTCGAGCAGCGAGCGCATCTCCCGGTCCACCACGACCGCGTACAGCCCCTCCTTGCCGCCGAAGTGCTCGTACACCACCGGCTTGGAGACGCCGGCCTTCGCCGCGATCTCCTCGACGGAGGTGCCCTCGAAGCCCTTCTCGGCGAAGAGCGTGCGACCGATGTCCAGCAGCTGCTCCCGGCGCTCGGCCCCGGTCATCCGGGTCCTGCGGGTGCGCCGGGGCTTGTCGGCGGGACCGGAGGCCCCGGCGGAGCGGGAGGAACCAGTGGTGCTGGTGGTGCGGGTGGTGCTGGAGTCGGTCGCCACGTCGTCCATCATGCCGCCTCGGCGGCCTTCTCCTTGCGCCGGGACCGGCCGCCCTCATTCCGCTTGGAGTCGATCCGGGCCGCGCTCGGCCAGCGCACGTCGTGCGCCAGACCCAGCTGCTCGCACCAGCGGATGATCCGGGCACTGGAGTCGATCTGCCCCCGCATCACACCGTGCCGGGCCGACGTCGGGTCCGCGTGGTGCAGGTTGTGCCAGGACTCCCCACAGGACAGGACCGCAAGCCACCACACATTGCCGCTGCGGTCACGCGACTTGAAGGGACGCTTGCCGACCGCGTGGCAGATCGAGTTGATCGACCACGTCACATGGTGCAGCAGCGCCACCCGGACCAGGGAGCCCCAGAAGAACGCCGTGAACGCGCCCCACCACGACATCGTCACCAGACCCCCCACCAGCGGGGGGATCGCCAGCGAGAGCACCGTCCAGTACACGAAGTCGCGCGAGACGCGGCGGATCGCCGGGTCGGCGAGGAGATCCGGCGCGTACTTCTCCTGGGACGTCTGCTCCTCGTCGAACATCCACGCGATGTGCGCCCACCACAGGCCCTTCATCAGCGCGGGCAGCGTCTCGCCGAAACGCCACGGCGAATGCGGGTCGCCCTCGGCGTCGGAGAATTTGTGGTGCCTGCGGTGGTCGGCCACCCAGCGCACCAGCGGCCCCTCCACCGCCATGGAACCCGCGATCGCCAGCGCGATCCGCAGCGGCCGCTTCGCCTTGAAGGCGCCGTGCGTGAAATAGCGGTGGAAGCCGATCGTGATGCCGTGACAGCCCAGGTAGTACATGAAGACGAGCAGCCCGAGATCGAGCCAGCTCACCCCCCAGCCCCAGGCGAGCGGCACCGCCGCCAGGAGGGCCACGAAGGGCACCGTGATGAAGAGCAGCAGGGCGATCTGCTCGATGGAACGTTTGTTCTCGCCGCCCAGCGTGGCGGAAGGAAGGGGTTTCTCGTCCGCGGACTTGAGCAGATCGGGACTGGTGGTCATGGGGAGTACCCCCGGCAGGGTGAGGAAAATGAGCGGAATCGCCCGGCTACGGTCGCGTAACCTACGGCAACGTAAGTATGGCAGTGCCGTGGCCGGGGACAAGAGCCCGTGACGGCGGGGCGGAATGGGACACCTATCCTGTCTGTCGTCGGACAGCGCGGTCCGCAAGCCTCCAGAACCCTCCAGACGTGCTCAAACACTGCAAGGAGCCGCACCTGTGAGCAGTGCCGACCAGACCCCCGCCGCCAGCAACGAGCTGCGTGCCGACATCCGCCGACTGGGTGACCTCCTGGGCGAGACCCTCGTCCGGCAGGAGGGCCCGGAGCTCCTTGAGCTCGTCGAACGGGTCCGCGCGCTGACGCGCAGCGACGGCGAGGCCGCCGCCGATCTGCTCGGCGGCACCGAAGTGGAGACCGCCGCCAAGCTGGTGCGCGCCTTCTCCACCTACTTCCACCTGGCCAACGTGGCCGAACAGGTCCACCGCGGCCGCGAGCTGCGCGCCCACCGCGCCGCCGAGGGCAGCCTCCTGGCCCGCACCGCGGACATGCTCAAGGACGGTGACCCCGACCACGTACGCGCGAGCGTCAAGAACCTCAACGTACGGCCGGTCTTCACCGCCCACCCCACCGAAGCCGCCCGCCGCTCCGTCCTGAACAAGCTGCGCCGCATCGCCGAACTCCTGGAAACCCCGGTCATCGAATCCGACCGGCGCCGCCACGATCTGCGCCTGGCCGAGAACATCGACCTGATCTGGCAGACCGACGAACTGCGCGTCGTACGCCCCGAACCCGCCGACGAGGCCCGCAACGCCATCTACTACCTCGACGAGCTGCACGCCGGCGCCGTCGGGGACGTACTGGAAGACCTCGCCGCCGAACTGGAGCGGGTCGGCGTCGAACTGCCGCCCGGCACCCGCCCCCTCACCTTCGGCACCTGGATCGGCGGCGACCGCGACGGCAACCCCAACGTGACGCCCAAGGTCACCTGGGACGTGCTGATCCTCCAGCACGAGCACGGCATCAACGACGCGCTCGACATGATCGACCACCTGCGCGGACTGCTCTCCAACTCCATCCGGTACGCCGGCGCCACCGAAGAGCTGCTGTCCTCGCTCCAGGCCGACCTCGAAGCGCTCCCCGAGATCAGCCCCCGCTACAAGCGCCTCAACGCCGAGGAGCCCTACCGGCTCAAGGCCACCGCCATCCGCCAGAAGCTCGTCCACACCAAGGACCGCCTGGCCAAGGGCACCACCCACCAGCCGGGCCGCGACTACCTCGGCACCGCCGAACTGCTCGCCGACCTCACCCTCATCCAGACCTCCCTGCGCGAACACCGCGGCGCGCTGTTCGCCGACGGGCGTATGGACCGCCTGATCCGCACCCTCGCCGCGTTCGGCCTCCAACTGGCCACCATGGACGTACGCGAACACGCCGACGCCCACCACCACGCGCTCGGCCAGCTCTTCGACCGGCTCGGCGAGGAGTCCTGGCGCTACGCCGACATGCCGCGCGAATACCGCCAGAAGCTCCTCGCCAAGGAGCTGCGCTCGCGCCGCCCGCTCGCGCCGACCCCGGCCCCGCTGGACGCGGCAGGACACAAGACCCTCGGCGTCTTCGCCACCATCACCGAAGCGTTCGAACGGTTCGGGCCCGAGGTCATCGAGTCGTACATCATCTCCATGTGCCAGGGCGCCGACGACGTGTTCGCCGCCGCCGTCCTGGCCCGCGAGGCCGGTCTCATCGACCTGCACGGCGGCTGGGCCAAGATCGGGATCGTGCCGCTCCTGGAGACGACCGACGAACTGCGCGCGGCCGACGTCATCCTCGACGAGATGCTGGCCGACCCCTCCTACCGGCGGCTCGTCTCCCTGCGGGGCGACGTCCAGGAGGTCATGCTCGGCTACTCCGACTCCTCCAAGTTCGGCGGCATCACCACCTCGCAGTGGGAGATCCACCGCGCCCAGCGCCGGCTGCGTGACGTCGCGCACCGCTATGGGGTGCGGCTGCGGCTCTTCCACGGCCGGGGCGGCACCGTCGGGCGCGGCGGCGGCCCCTCCCACGACGCGATCCTCGCCCAGCCCTGGGGCACCCTGGAGGGCGAGATCAAGGTCACCGAGCAGGGCGAGGTCATCTCCGACAAGTACCTCATCCCCTCGCTCGCCCGGGAGAACCTGGAGCTGACCGTCGCGGCCACGCTCCAGGCCTCCGCGCTGCACACCGCGCCGCGCCAGTCCGACGAGGCGCTGGCGCGCTGGGACGCGGCGATGGACACCGTGTCCGACGCGGCGCACTCCGCCTACCGGCGGCTGGTGGAGGACCCCGACCTGCCGGCGTACTTCTTCGCCTCCACCCCCGTCGACCAGCTCGCCGAGCTGCACCTGGGCTCGCGGCCCTCGCGCCGCCCGGACTCCGGGGCGGGCCTCGACGGGCTGCGCGCCATCCCGTGGGTGTTCGGCTGGACCCAGTCCCGGCAGATCGTGCCCGGCTGGTTCGGCGTCGGCTCCGGGCTCAAGGCGCTGCGGGAGGCCGGGCTCGGGGAGGTCCTGGAGGAGATGAGCGAGCGGTGGCACTTCTTCCGCAACTTCCTCTCCAACGTGGAGATGACGCTCGCCAAGACGGACCTCAGGATCGCCCGGCACTACGTCGACACGCTCGTGCCGGACGAGCTGAAGCACGTGTTCGCGACGATCGAGGCGGAGCACGAGCTGACGGTGCGGGAGGTTCTGCGGATCACGGGGGGCGATGAACTCCTAGGTGCGCACCCGGTGTTGCAGCAGACCTTCGCGATCCGGGACGCGTATCTGGACCCCATCTCCTACCTCCAGGTCGCCCTGCTGGCCCGACAGCGGGCGGCAGCCGACCGGGGCGAGGCCCCGGACCCGCTGCTTTCGCGTGCGCTGCTCCTCACGGTGAACGGGGTGGCCGCGGGCCTGCGCAACACGGGCTGACCCCCCAGGCGGAGCCCCACCCGGGGCTCCGCCCCAGCCACGCCCGGTCCGCAGCCGAGGTCCCTGGGGCTCCGCCCCAGACCCCGTTCGGCCTGAACGGCCTCGTCCTCAATCTCCCCCGGGGCCTCAAGGGCCAGGGGGGACCACCATGACGGACTGGGGGTGCCGGTGCGGGCCGGCGTCGAGTAGTCAGGGGCGCGGGGAACTGCGCGAGCGGCCAGCCACGGTCCGCAGCCAAACGCCGGCCAGGGTGAGGATGCCGGTGTGGGCCGGCACCAGTGCTGCCAGGGGCGCGGGAACCGGGTCAGCGTAGGGTCAGGAACGTTGCGGTCAGGGCCGCCGTCGCGGTCGCCGCCAGCGTCCAGGCCAGGCGCGGCATGCGCAGCCCCCCGGCCACCAGCAGCGAGGCCAGCAGCAGGGCTCCGGAAAGAGGGAGCCACGCGTACAGGAACCCCGCCACCCCGGTGCGTACCGCGTCGTCCGTGCCGGGCTTGAGGACCACCGGCAGGTGATCGCCCGGCCCCGCCGCCACCGACTCGGCGATCGTCACCCCCGCGTGCGGCCCCGCGTCGCCCACGGGCGAGAAGGACCCCGCACACACCCCCTGCGCGCACCCCGTCACCGTCAGCCTCCCGTGCTCGCGGCCCCTGGCCAGGACCACGTGCTGGGCCGTGCCCCACGACGACCAGAACCCGGCGACCACGAGCAGCGCGACGACCAGGCCCGACGCGGCCCGCCGCGCGAACACCAGGAAGGTACGGCTCCGCTTCGTCATGGGGCGCGATCCTGACGCCCATGACCGCGAACGGTCAAACCCGGGCCCGCGGTTCGCCCCGTAAGCGACGCCCTTGTCAGGAGTTGTACGTCGACTGCGCCCGCTCAAGCCCCTCGATCACCAACGCCTCCGCCGCGTCCGCCGCCCGGTCCACGAAGTAACCCAGCTCCTTGCGCTCCGTGGAGGAGAAGTCCTTCAGGACGAAGTCCGCCACCTGCATCCGCCCCGGCGGACGCCCGATCCCGAACCGCACACGGTGATAGTCCGCGCCCAGCGACTTCGTGATCGACTTCAGACCGTTGTGCCCGTTGTCCCCGCCGCCCAGCTTCAGCCGCAGCACCCCGTAATCGATGTCCAACTCGTCGTGGATCGCGACGATGTTGGCGACCGGCACCTTGTAGAAGTCGCGAAGCGCCGTCACCGGACCGCCCGACAGGTTCATGTACGACAGCGGCTTCGCCAGCACCACCCGGCGGTTGAGCGGCCCCGGCGGGCCGATCCGCCCCTCCACCACCTGCGCCCGCGCCTTGTGCGCCTTGAACCGGCCGCCCATGCGCTCCGCGAGCAGATCCACCGTCATGAACCCGACGTTGTGCCGGTTCGCGGCGTACTCGGGACCCGGATTGCCCAGGCCCACGATGAGCCAGGGCGCGTTCGCGCTGTCGGTCGTGGTCGTCGTCATGGGGGCTGCGTCTCCTCGGTCACGTATAGCGGCACGTACAGCGGTCACGTACAGCGGTCAGGTACAGCAGTCACGTACAGCAGTCACGTACAGCGGGAACTCCACGTACACAGACGAACGGGGCGGCGGGCCACGTGTGGCCCGCCGCCCCGTTCAAAACCCGCGCCCGCCGGCACGGATCTCAGGCAGAGCGTACGGCTCAGGCCTCGGCGCCTTCGGCGGCCTCGGACTCGGCGGCCGGCTCCTCGGCCTGCGCGGCCAGGATCTGGATGACGACGGCCTCGGGGTCGGTGGCCAGGGTGGTGCCCGACGGCAGCGCGACGTCCTTCGCGAGGATCGCGGCGCCGGCCTCAAGGCCCGCGATGGAGACGGTGACGGAGGTCGGGATGTGGGTGGCCTCGGTCTCGACGGAGAGCGTGTTCAGCACGTTCTCCACCAGGAAGCTGCCCGGGGCCAGGTCGCCCTCGGTCTCGACCGCGACCTCGACCGTGACCTTCTCGCCCTTCTTGACGAGCAGCAGGTCGACGTGGACCAGGAAGCCCTTGATGGCGTCACGCTGGACGGCCTTCGGGATGGCGAGCTCGGTCTTGCCGTCGACGTCCAGGGAGAGCAGGACGTTCGGCGTACGCAGCGCGAGCAGCAGCTCGTGGCCCGGCAGGGTCACGTGGACCGGCTCGGTGCCGTGACCGTAGATGACACCGGGAACCTTGTTCTCGCGGCGGATGCTGCGGGCGGCGCCCTTGCCGAAGCTGGTACGGACGTCGGCGGCGAGCTTGACCTCGGACATGTGCACTCCTCGTAGAAAGGTGAACCAGAAAAACCAAAAAGGGTGGTCACCCGGCCACGACTGGCCTGCTACGAAGAGCGCGTCGATAACGGACCGCCGCACCCATGGTGCGGCCTCCCTCGCCGAGCAACTGCCCCAGACTACCCGGCGTCCCCCCGGCCGCCCAATTGGATCAACCCGGGACCCCGGCCATGATGGCCGCTTCCATAGGCGTCCGCCTATTCTTGCTGCTCATGGACCTGCTGCTGCACCTCAGGTACTTCCGCGCCGTCGCCGAGGAACAGCACTTCGGCCGCGCCGCCGAACGCCTGCGCTTGGCGCAGCCCTCCCTCTCCCAGCGCATCCAGCGCCTCGAACGCGAACTCGGCGTCCGCCTCCTCGACCGCGGCCGCGCCGGGGCCACCCTCACCCCCGCGGGCCGCCTCGTCCTGGCCGAAACCCACACCCTGCTCGACGCCGCCGACCGGCTGCACGCCCTCGTCCAGCGCGTCCAGGGCGGCGCCGCCGGCACCCTGCGCGCCGCCGTACCGCCCCAGCTCGGCGGCGCCACCGTCGCAGCCCTCCTCACCGCCTACCGTGAACGCAGCCCCGGCGCCACCCTCGACCTGCGGGAACTCACCACCGCCGAGCAGACCGCCGAACTCGCCGCCGGCACCCTCGACGCCGGCATCGTCCGCCACCCCTGCCCCGCCACCGGCCTCGGCTTCGGGCCCCAGCTCCACCAGCCGCTCGGCGCGCTCCTCGCCGACGACGACCCCCTCGCCCACCAACCCGAACTCCACATCCACGACCTCGACGGCCGCGAACTGCTGCTCTTCCCGCGCGCCACCGCCCCCGCCCTCCACGACGAAACCCTCACCGCCTGCGCCCGCCACGGCTGCACCCCCGGCGCCGTACGCGAAGTCACCGGCACCGAGTTCACCCACGCCCTCATCCTGTCCGGCACCCGCGTCGTCGCCCTCGTACCGCGCACCGCGCCCGAACCCGGCGCCACCTGGCGGCCCCTGCGCGGCCACCCCCTCACCTGGCGCACCTCCACCGCCTGGCCCGCAGGACGCGACGGACCCGCCGTCCGCCTGTTCACCGACACCGCCCACGACGTCCTGCGCGAACACGCCGGGCTCGTCCCCACCGCCCCCCAGCGGCGCCTGTTCCCCCGCCCCGCATCGGAGTTCCCGCTGTGACCGCGAACATTCCCGGCCCCGTACGCGGCCGCGTCACCGCCGCCTTCACCGACGCCGGGGTCACCGGAGCGCTCTGCGCCACCGACATCGACACCGGCGCGGCCATCACCCTGGGCGCCGACACCCCCGTCTGCACCGCAAGCGTCCACAAGCTGTGCCTCGTCGCCACCCTCTACCGCGAAGCCGCCGCCGGACGCGTCGACCCCACCACCCCCCTCGACATCCCCGCCCAAGGACGCACACCCGGCCCCACCGGACTCGCCGTCATGCGCGACGCCGCCCGCCTGTCCCTGCGCGACCTCGCCTCCCTGGCCATCGCCGTCAGCGACAACACCGCAGCCGATCTCCTCTGGGACCACCTCGGCCTCGACACCGTCAACGCGGCCATGCGCGACCTCGGATTGACCCGCACCGTCGCCGTCCACAACCAGGCAGGGCTCTACGCGACGATGCTCACCGACGCGGGACCCGGCGGGAGGACCGCCCTCGTCGACCCCGCCGCCGTCGCCCGCCTCAGCGTCCTCGACCCGGCCCGCACCAACCGCTCCACCCCGCGCGAGATCGCGGCGCTGCTCGGCGCGGTGTGGCGCGACGAGGTCTGCGCGGGGGACTGGGGCGACGAACTCCGCGCGGTCCTCGGCGTCCAGGCCTGGAGCCACCGGCTCGCCTCCGGCTTCCCCTTCGACGACGTACGCGTCAGCGGCAAGACGGGATCGCTGCCGACGCAGCGGCACGAGGCGGGGGTGGTCGAATATCCCGACGGCGGTCGGTACGCCGTCGCCGTCTTCACCCGGGCGGCGTCCACGGCGGCGACGTTGCCGGGGGCGGATGCGGTGGTCGGCCGTGCGGCGCGGGTCGCGGTCGACGCGCTGCGAGCGGCCAACACCCCCTGACCCCAGCCCGGTTCAGCCTCCCGCGAGCCCGGCTGCGGGTCGTGGGTGGCTGAGCGCGCAGTTCCCCGCGCCCCTGAGGCATCCGGTGCCGGCCCGCACCGGCAACGGGGTGTGGCGAAGGGCCGCGTCCCGGGGTGGGGGCGGCCCTTCGTCGGCGTACGTATCCGCTAGTTCTCCTCGAAGAGACTCGTCACCGAGCCGTCCTCGAACACCTCACGCACCGCCCGCGCGATGGACGGAGCGATCGACAACACCGTGATCTTGTCGAGCTCCAGATCCGAAGGATCCGGCAGCGTGTTCGTGAAGACGAACTCGCTCACCTTGGAGTTCTTCAGACGGTCCGCCGCCGGCCCCGACAGGATGCCGTGCGTGGCCGTCACGATGACGTCCTCCGCACCGTGCGAGAACAGCGCGTCCGCCGCCGCACAGATCGTGCCGCCCGTGTCGATCATGTCGTCCACCAGGACGCAGACCCGCCCCTTCACGTCACCGACGACCTCGTGCACCGTCACCGTGTTCGCGACGTCCTTGTCACGGCGCTTGTGCACGATCGCCAGCGGCGCGTCCAGACGGTCGCACCAGCGGTCGGCGACCCGCACGCGGCCCGCGTCCGGCGAGACGATCGTCAGCTTCGAACGGTCCACCTTCGCGCCCACGTAGTCCGCGAGGACCGGCAGCGCCGTGAGGTGGTCCACCGGACCGTCGAAGAAGCCCTGGATCTGGTCCGTGTGCAGATCGACGGTAAGGATGCGGTCCGCGCCCGCCGTCTTCAGCAGGTCGGCCACCAGACGCGCCGAGATCGGCTCACGGCCCTTGTGCTTCTTGTCCTGACGGGCATAGCCGTAGGACGGAATGATCACGGTGATGGATCGCGCCGACGCCCGCTTCAGGGCATCGATCATGATCAGCTGCTCCATGATCCACTTATTGATCGGAGCCGTGTGGCTCTGGATCAGGAAGCAGTCCGCACCACGCGCCGACTCCTGGAAACGAACGTAGATCTCACCGTTCGCGAAGTCGAAGGCCTTCGTCGGCACGAGGCCCACACCCAGCTGGTGCGCGACCTCCTCGGCCAGCTCGGGGTGGGCGCGGCCGGAGAAGAGCATCAGCTTCTTCTCGCCGGTCGTCTTGATCCCGGTCACAGCACAGTCTCCTCAGACAAGTTCGATGCTGCTGCACCCGCGCGGTCCCTTTCGCGGCGAGCCAGCCGAATATGTGCACCTATCACGGTAGCCCGTGAAAGACGCACCCGAATCCGGTCAGTTCTCGCCGGCCGACTGCCCGGCCGCAGCCTGAGCGGCCTGCGCGGCGGCACTTCCCGGACGCTTGCGCTCCACCCAACCCTCGATATTCCGCTGCTGGCCCCGGGCCACGGCCAGCGAACCCGCCGGCACATCCTTCGTGATCACCGAACCCGCGGCGGTGTAAGCACCGTCCCCCACTGTGACGGGCGCAACAAACATGTTGTCCGAACCCGTCTTGCAGTGTGAGCCGATCGTCGTGTGGTGCTTGGCCTCACCGTCATAGTTCACGAACACACTGGCCGCGCCGATGTTCGTGTACTCACCGATCGTCGCGTCCCCCACATACGACAGATGCGGAACCTTCGTCCCCTCACCGATCGTCGCGTTCTTCGTCTCGACGTACGTACCGATCTTGGCCTTCACGCCGAGCCGCGTACCCGGACGCAAATAGGCGAACGGACCCACCGTCGCCCCCTCGCCCACCTCGGAGTCGTACGAAACCGCGTTGTCCACCCGCGCCCCCGCACCCACGACCGTGTTCGTCAGACGGGAGTTGGGGCCGACCTCCGCACCGGAAGCCAGGTGCGTCGTCCCCAGGAGCTGCGTCCCCGGATGCACGACCGCGTCCTGCTCGAACGTCACCTGTACGTCCACGAACGTCGTGGCCGGATCCACCACCGTCACACCCGCGAGCATCGCCCGCTCCAGCAGACGGTCGTTCAAAAGCCGACGCGCCTGCGCCAACTGCACCCGGTTGTTGATCCCCAGGATCTCCCGGAAGTCCGCCGCCAGCGAAGCACCCACCCGGTGCCCCGCCTCACGCAGAATCCCCAGCACGTCCGTCAGGTACTCCTCGCCCTGACTGTTGTCCGTACGCACCTTGCCCAACGCGTCCGCGAGCAGCGCCCCGTCGAACGCGAACACACCGGAGTTGATCTCACGGATCGCGCGCTGCGCCTCGGTCGCGTCCTTGTGCTCGACGATCGCGGTGACCGCGCCCGACGCGGCGTCGCGCACGATGCGGCCGTAACCGGTGGAGTCGGCGACCTCGGCGCTCAGCACGGTCACCGCGTTGCGGTCGCTCTCGTGCGTACGGGTCAGCTGGGCCAGCGTGGCGCCGGTCAGGAGCGGGGTGTCGCCGCAGACCACGACGACCGTGCCCTCGATGGACTGGCCCAGCTCCTCCAGCGCCATCCGCACCGCGTGCCCGGTGCCGTTCTGCTCGTACTGCACGGCGGTACGCACTCCGGCGTCGACCGCGCCCAGGTGCGCGGACACCTGCTCACGGGCGTGGCCCACGACCACGACCAGGTGCTCGGGATCCAGTTCACGTGCGGCGGCGACGACGTGGCCGACGAGCGAGCGCCCGCAGATCTCGTGCAGAACCTTGGGAGTGGCCGACTTCATGCGGGTGCCCTCACCCGCGGCGAGGACGACGACGGCGGCCGGGCGGGTTGCGCTCACGGAGGTGCCCTTCGGCTTCGGGGGGTGGACAACCGAAGGATACCGGGGGGCTTGGGGGGTGAACTCGGGGTGGGGGCGGGGGAAACGCGGCGGGTCCTGACCAGTGCGGTCAGGACCCGTGTCTGGGCTCCCCCATCAGGATTTGAACCTGAACAGACGGTACCAAAAACCGTAGTGCTGCCTGATTACACCATGGGGGATTAAACCCGACTAAACCGGACATTGGGTCAGGTCGCCGGATCGGCACCCAACACTATGCCGTACCAAGTGCCCTCCATGCGACGGTAGAGGTCAGCGCTTTTGGTCACGTAGACCACCAGGCAGCCTCTGTAGCCCTCAGCCACGTTCTTTCGCGTAGTGCGCGGATTGTGCTTCTTGAGTGTGGCCCGCTGGAAAGTGGCCGGGTCGACTCCGGCCAGATCGGCCCAGAACTGCTCGGCCCCGGCGACATCCGCCGACTCGTGGATGCTGACCCGGAAGTGCATCCGCTCCCGTGGGACGCCCAGGAGCTCCAGCCAACGCAGGTACACCTTGATCATGTCGGGGTCGCTGTTGATGAAGTGCAGGCGCTCGCTGCGGCGGTAGGTCTTGTCCTTGGCCCCCTCGGCCCAGTACAGGCCGGCGCCGACGAGAAGGAGCTCCCTGTCCGAGAGCCTTCCGACCTGGTCGCTCGCGGCGGCCTTTGTCGCGCGCCGCTCATCGTCCTGGCCGGCGCGGAGCCGGGCAAGGCCCTCGTTCATGAGGGCGCGCTGCTCGGCTTCCGTATAGCGGGGCCCGGGGTTGGGAAGGTCGCGCACCCAGAGCGATATCGAACTCTTCGAGCAACCCAGCTCGACCTGGATCTGGTCGTACGTCATGCCCTGCGCGCGGAGCTCTCTGGCCCGATCGCGCAGGTCGTCCTTCGCGTTTGGGCGCTTGGTCCACTCCGGCGGAGGCTCGCCTTTCACCAGGCGGTGGAGGAGGTCGTTGTTGTCGACGTGGAGCCGGTCGCGGATCTGGCGCAGGCTGAGTCCTTCGCGGCGCAGGGCGATCGCCTGGCGGCGCAGGTCTTCGAAGTCGGCGTATTTGCCGGGTGTGGTCGATGTCATACGGACACGCTCGTCCGGAATGCGGACGTCCGGTCGAAGAATCGGTCGATTCACTACATCGTGGGATGGAGGCGGATTCCTGGCGTGTTCGAGGTGATTTCGTGCTGCCCGGGGTGAGCGAAAGCGGCAGGAAGAGCGTTCGCGGGCGCCCGTAGGCTGGGAGCCATGACCGTAACGGGGGCATACCAGGAAGCCACGGGGTTGACCTCCCGTGGCTGGTGGTGGTGGGAGCGCAGGCGCAGCGCGGTGCTGGACGTCTCGCTCGGGGTTTTCTCCGCGCTGGAGTGCGCGTTGGAGGGGGTGGGGTTCGCGGGGGACGCGGGGCTGCCGGTGCCGGCGGGGGTGGTGCTCGGTCTGGTGGCGGGGGCGTCGCTGACGCTGCGTCGGCGGTGGCCGATCGCGGTGGTGCTGGTGTCGATCGCGGTGACCCCGGCGAGCATGGGTTTTCTGTTGAGCGTGGTGGGTCTGTACACGCTGGCCGCGTCGGAGGTGCCGCGCCGGATCACGGCGGCGCTGGCGGGGATGTCGGTGGTGGGGACGTTCATCGTGACGTTCGTGCGGATGCATCACAGCGTGGCGGGGGGTGATTACGACTCGGGGCTCTGGTACGTGCCGGTGATGTCGGTGGTGATGTCGCTCGGGATATCGGGTCCGCCGTTGTTGTACGGGCTCTATATAGGGGCGCGGCGGCGGTTGATGGAGTCGCTGCGGGAGCGGGCGGATTCGCTGGAGCGGGAGTTGTCGCTGCTTGCGGACCGGGCGGAGGAGCGGGCGGAGTGGGCGCGTACGGAGGAGCGGACGCGGATCGCCCGGGAGATGCATGACGTGGTGGCGCACCGGGTGTCGTTGATGGTGGTGCACGCGGCGGCGTTGCAGGCGGTGGCGCGCAAGGATCCGGAGAAGGCGGTGAAGAACGCGGCGCTGGTGGGGGACATGGGGCGTCAGGCGTTGACGGAGTTGCGTCAGATGCTCGGGGTGCTGCGGGCGGCGGATGAGCCGAGGGCGGCGGCGCGGGTGGAGTCGGTGCCGTTGGCGGCGGTGGGGGCGGCGGCGGCCGCGGCGGCTGCGGCGGCGGAGGAGGGGCCGTGTCTGGCGGACATCGAGGCGTTGGTGGGGCAGTCCCGGGAGGCCGGGATGGTGGTGGAGCTGATGGTGCAGGGGGAGGCGCGGGGGTGTGACGCGCTGGTGGAGCAGACGGCGTACCGGGTGGTGCAGGAGGCGTTGACCAATGTGCACAAGCACGCGGCGGGCGCGAAGGTGATGGTGCGGCTCGGGTACCGGGTGGACGAGGTGGCGATGCAGGTGGAGAACGGGCCGGGGGACGGGGTCACGGCGGATGCGGGGTTGCCGAGCGGCGGGAATGGGCTGGTGGGGATGCGGGAGCGGGTCTTGGGGTTGGGTGGGGTGTTTGTGTCGGGCGTGACGGATGAGGGTGGCTTCCGCGTCTCAGCCATCCTCCCGACCGCGCCCCGCTGACCCCGGCGCCAGCCCCTGCCGGGGGCGGGGCGGGCTGAGTACGCCCATGCGGGCCGGCACCAGCCCCTGCCGGGGCCGGGGCCGGGCTGAGGATGCGCATGCGGGCCGGCGCCAGCCCTGCCGGGGCGGGCGGGCTGAGGTTGCCCATGCGGGCCGGCACGCGCTCTGTCAGGGGGCGCGGGGAACTGCGCGACCAGCCATCCGCGGTCCGCAGCCGGGGTACCTGGGGCTGCTGCGCCCCGGGCCCCGGTCGGCCTGAACGGCCTCGTCCTCAAACGCCGGACGGGCTGGGTGTGCCCGCACGGGCCAGCGCGGACTCTGCCAGGGGCGGGCGGGCTGGGTATGCCTATGCGGGCCGGCACCAACCCTGCCGGGGAGCGGGGCGGGCTGAGGTTGCCCATGCGGGCCGGCACGCGCTCTGTCAGGGGCGCGGGGAACTGCGCGACCAGCCCGGCACGCCCCCGGGCAGGGTCACGCCGGGGTGAGGCGGGTGGGCTGAGTGCCGGTGAGGAGGGTGTTGAGGGCCGCGTCGATATCGGCCCCCACATACCAGTCCCCGGTGTGGTCGAGCGCGTACACCCGCCCCACCGCGTCGATCGCGAGCACAGCCTGCTGATCCCCCTCCTCCCCCAGCGGCGCGATATCCGTGTCCAGCGCCCGCCCCAGGTCCGCCAGCGTGCGGGCGAGGTGGAGCCCCGCCAGGGGGTCGAAGCGCAGGGCGGCGGGCGCGTTGCGGCGGCCCGGACCCGGCGCGGTGAGGCGCAGCCCCCCGAACTCCGCCCACGCCTCGACGGCGGCCGGAAAGACGGTGTGGCGGTGTCCGGCGGGCGAGGTGTGGCCGCGCAGGACGTCGGCCCACGCCTCGGCCTGGCGGATGTCCCAGCGGCCGGGCTGCCAGCCGGCGGTGCGCAGGGCGGCGTCGACGGGGACGGGGAAGCGGGTGGTGGAGATGTCCGGCATCGGCCGCGGCCTTTCCGTGCGGTGGGGGCGGTGGGCGGTGTGGGGAGTTGCGGTACGGGGTGTTGCGGTGCGGGCTGTGAGGGGTTGTTTACGGCTCCACGCTGCGCACGCCGAAATGGGCGAGGAGCGCGGTGCAGGAGCGGCAGGGCGGGGCGTAGCTGCCGTGCAGCGGGTCGCCGTCCTCGCGTATGCGGCGGGCGGTGAGTTTGGCGTGCTTGAGCGCGCGGCGGGCCTCGCCGTGGGTGAGGGGTTTGCGCTGGGCGCGTTTGGAGCGTCCCGACTCGACGGCGGTCAGGTGCCGGGAGAGCAGGATGGCTTCGGGGCAGCGGCCGGTGAAGCGTTCGCGCTGGGCGCTGGTGAGGGTGTCGAGGTAGTCCTGGACGAGGGTGTGCAGGACCGGCGGCTGTTCGCCCTTGCCGGCGGTACAGGTGAGGGTTTCGCCGCGGACGGACAGCGCGGCGGCGATGGCGGGGAGGATGCCGTCGCGGCGGTGTCTGAGTAAGGGCGCGGCGGCGGTGGCCGTGGCGCTCCAGGTGAGACGCGGGTCGCCAAGCGTGAGGTGTGCGTCGCCCGGTGCGAGACGTGCGTCGCCCGGCGTGAGACGTGCGTCGCCGGGCGTGAGACGCGGGTGTCCTGGCGTCAGGCGTGCGTCGCCCGCCGCGAGACGTGCGTCGCCGGGCGTGGGACGCGGGTCGCCCGCGAGGCGTGCGTCGCCCGGTGCGTGGCGTGCGTCGCCTGGCGTCAGGCGTGCGTCGCCCGGTGCGTGGTGCGGTCCGCCCGGTGCCGGGTGTGGTCCGCCCGGCCCCCCGCTCATGGCCGGTGTCGTGGATGTTTCGCCTGGTGCGGTGTGCATGGTGCTGGTGTTCCTCCCACTGGCGACGGCTTCAGCCGCACGTGTCAGCGCCCCCGAGTCTGCGGGGACAGCCTGCCAAATGTGAGTGCTGGTACGGAAGCTGGGGCGCGATAAGCCACGTATGACGGGCGCAGGGTGATATGGGCGTGACGGTTGGTGACCGGATCGCGGGGCCGGTGGCCGCTCTTGCCGTACCGCATACTCTGGTCCCCACCAGCCGGACGCAGGAGCACGCAGCAGGGGGCAACCGCCATGACGACAGGTCGGCTCGGGCAGCACGCCGCGCCACCGAACGCGGCCTACGCCGGGCAGGTCGTGCACTTCCCGGACCCGGTACGGGCCGCCCGGCATCCCCGGGGGGTGCGGATGGACGAGAACGGTTTCCCGGTGTTCTCCCCGTACGCCAGGGTGGCGGTGGAGATCGCCGAGCCGCCCGAGGGGTTCGGGGTGGACGAGCTCCGGCTGACCGACTACGTGTCGGCGAACGCGGCGCTCGCCGCGGCGGGCCACGAGCTGTGGGACACGGTGCCGGCGGTGGCGACCCCGCACGGCTGGACGTGGCACCACGTGGCCGGCGGCCGCCGTCTCGAACTGGTTCCGGTAGAAGTGAAGGCGCTGCTGCGGCACTACGGCGGTCTGGCGACGGCGCGGGTCGAGCACGACAAGCGCGGTACGCGTCCGTTGCAGGAGACGCGGCCGGCGCACTTCGGTCTGCCGAAGGGTTCGGTGGCGGTGTCGGAGTCCCAACTCCTCGGCGTCGAGGAGGACTTGGGGTACCGGCTGCCGGGTGCCTACCGGTCGTTCCTGAAGGCGGCGGGTGGCTGTGCTCCGGTGGGCGCGGCGCTCGACGCGGAGCTGGGTCTCCTGGTGGACCAGCCGTTCTTCACGGTCCGTGAGGAGGCGGCGGTCAATGACCTGGTGTACGTCAACAAGTGTCTGCGGGACCACCTGACGAAGGACTATCTGAGCGTGGCGTTCGCGCAGGGTGGGATCCTGGCGGTGAAGGTGCGTGGTTCCGGGGTCGGTTCGGTGTGGTTCTGCCCGTACGACGACGCGCGTGACCAGGACGGCCTGAGCGTGCACGAGCGGGTGGAGCGGCTGCTGCTGCCCTGCGGTGACGATTTCGACGCGTTCCTCGCCCGGCTCGCGGGCAATCCCCCGGAGCTGGAGACCGTGGCGAACCTGATGGTGGACGGCGGATTCGTGCGCGTCGTCGAGACGACCTCGGTAGGGGAGTGAGCCGGCCGATGGTGACTTTCGCTCAGGCGCAGGAGCGCGCGGAAGAGTGGATCAATGGCGATGTGCCCGCGTATCAGCACCGTGAGGTGCGGGTGCGGGAGTTCGAGCTGGGTTTCGTGGTGTGGGCCGAGGACCGCGAGAACGGGCCCGCGGTCGATGGCGGCGCGCAGCGTCTGGTGATCGCGCGGGACAGCGGCGACGCGTCGTTGTGGCCCGCGTTGCCGGTGGGTGAGGTGATCCGCCGGTACGAGGAGGAGTACGGGGTGCCCGAGGCCGCGCCGGCCGCGTCGCCCGAGCCGCCGGCCCGGATCGACCTGAACCAGACGTCGTTCCTGCTGAGTCCGCCCGAGTGGTTGCAGGACGCGGCGGACCGGATGGGGATTCCCGACCGGCGGGGAGAGAGTGCGAGTGCGCGTGCCTCCGACGTTGACGGTGGCGTCGGTGTTGGTGCTGGTGCTGGTGCTGGCGGCGGTGGTGGTTCGCGTACGGGGTCACCGGCTTCCGCCGAACCCGTGGGAGCCGCCGGACCCGTGAGCCCCGCCGAGCCCGTGGCGCCGGCGTGGCCGGCCGCCGGGGGCGCCGGGCGGGACCAGGACGCGGACGGGGGTACGCCCTGGGCGGGCACGGATACCAACGCGGGGTCGGACGACGGCTCGGTGCCGCTGCCCGCGACGGTGTTCGCGCCCGCGCTCTCGGGTTCGGACGATGAGCAGACGCCGCCGAAGGTGATGCCCGAGGCGAAGACGGCGCTGATGCCGGGGGGCAGCCGGCTTCCCCCGACGGCGCTCGCGCCCGCGTACGACCCGCAGGGCACGTCGGCGCCGGAGGCGCGGCCGCCGGGCGGTCCTGGGGCGGACGCGCGAACGCCGGGTGCACCGGTGCCGGACGCGGGCATGCCGGGTGCGCAGGCGCCGGGTGCGCCGGTGTCGGGTGGGTCCGGGTTGGATGCGCGGCTGCCGGACGCGGGCATGCCGGGCGCGCCAACTCCGGGTGCGCCGACGCCGGGTGGGTCCGGGCTGGATGCGTGGGTGCCGGGTGCGTCGGCGCCCGGAGGTCGCACGCCCGGGGGGCCCATCTCCCACGGCGCGCCTGACGCCGCGTCAGGTCACGCGTCCTCGGGCGCGGAGGACATCGCGGACGCCGCGACCAGTAAGGCATCCGGTCCGCCGCCGGGTGCGCGGGCCGCGCGGGGCGCGGGTTCGGTGACACCGCCGCCGCCGGGCGCGCCGGGGACCCCGGGTGCCCGGCCAGGCGTGCCGACGGCCGGTCCGGTGCCGGGCCCCACTCCGCCGCCGGGTGCGGTGCCCGCGGGGGCGACGCCGCCTGCGGGTGCGTCCTTGGGCGGTTATCTGCCCACGCAGCTGGTGTCGCAGCTGGGTCCTGACGGGCCCCAGCCCCCCGGCGCGCCGACGCCACCGCCCGCGCGGGGCGATGTGCATCAGGCCGCGACGATGTTCGCGGACCCGAGTCAGGGCGGTCAGGTCCGCCTTGGCCCGCCGGTGCCGCCGGGCCCACCCGGTGCGCCCGGCGCCCCGGGGGCGCCTATGCCTCCGCGTGCCCCTGGTGCTCCTGGTGCTCCTGGTGCGCCCATGCCGCCCGGAACGCCCGGGGTGGCGCCCGGCGCCGTGCATCAGGCCGCGACGATGTTCGCCGACCCGAGCCAGGGCGGTCAGGTCCGCCTTGGCCCGCCGGTGCCGCCGGGCCCACCCGGTGCGCCCGGCGCTCCGACACCGCCCGGTCCGCCCGGTGCGTCGCCCGCCGGTCCCGGTGCGCCGCCCGGTGGGGTGCACCAGGCGGCGACGATGCTGGCGGGGCCCGCGCAGATGGGTCCCGGTGGCGCCGTGCCGCAGCCGCCCGGGCCGCCCGGTATGCCGCCGGGTGGCGCCGTGCCGCAGCCGCCGCCCGCGTACGGCTATCCCCAGCAGCCCCCGGCAGGACTGCCGACGGTGGGCCCCGGCTACCAGGCGGTGCTGCGCTACCGCGCGCCCGACGGGTCCGAGCAGCAGCTCATCCGGCGTTCGGCGCCGGGCATTCCGCATCCGGAGTGGCAGATCTTCCACGAGCTGCGGGCGATGAACGTGCCCGCCGACCACGTGCTGGAGCTGCACACGGAGCTGGAGTCGTGCGAGCTGCCGGGCGGTTACTGCGCGCGGATGATCCGTGAGCAGTGGCCGCAGGTGCGGATCACGCATGTGGCCCCGTACGGCAAGGACCACGGCTCGCGCCGTCAGGGTGTGCGGCATCTGCTCACGCACCAGGGCGAGTTGGCGCAGGTCGCGGACGGCCCGGCGAGGCCGCAGCCGGTGCGGGCGCCGATTCCGGCCGTGCAGCCGGTGCCGCCGCTGCCGCCGGAGGGCGTGGCGCACGAGCTGGCCGGCGCGTTCGGGCCGCAGGGCGTGTTCCGCTTCGACCAGCGCGCGGTCTCGCGCCAGGGTGTGCCGGAGGTCGTGGCGGTCACGCTCGTGTGGGCGGGGCTTCCGGTGGACTTCGGGCCGTTCTTCTGGGCGCAGGCCGCGCCCGGGCAGCCGGTGCCCACGCTGGCGGAACTCGCGCAGCAGCGCGGCGTGCAGCCGGCCGCCGACGCGGGCTCGTACCTGGTGATGGGCTCCGACTTCGGGCGGGCGATCTGTGTCCAGTACGGGACCGCGAACATCGTGGCCGTGCCGGTGGAGGCGGGGCCTTCGGCGGGTGGGCACGCCCAGTCGGTGCCGCCGCAGTTCGTGAACTCGGGGCTGCCGGAGTTCGTACGCTCCCTCGCGCTGCTCGGCCGGATGTGGCGGCTGCGGTTCGGGCTCAACCCGGAGCAGGCGGGCCGCTGGACGGTCGACTTCCAGGCGCAGCTGGCGGCGCTCGACCCGGCGGCGCTTGCGTCGCCGGAGAGCTGGTGGTCGGTGCTGCTTGAGCAGATGTGGGACGGGCTGCTCTAGGCGCGGCCCTCGTCGTGCCGTGGCGCTCACCGTGCGGGTCGCGGTGGGCGCCTCGGCAGTTCTGCCTCCGAAGCTCCCAAGCTCCGAAGCTCCGAAGCCTCCGGCTGCCGACTTCTGTCCTGGATTGGCGCATCCTTGAACGGGCGATGTGCACACGTGTCGTCACATGGGCACTTCACTCCGGTTTCACTTGGCGCGGGAGAGAGGGCTTGAGGGATGAGCGCAGCATCGGTGCCGCCGTCGGGGCGGCCGTTCGGGACCGGCAGGGGCCGGGGCTACCGTCCCGAGCAGGTCGACTCCGCCGTGGCCCGGCTCGCGCGGGAGGGGCGGGCGGCCCGGGAGGAGGAGGCCCGGCTCGTCGCCCTCGCGGCGGAGCTCGAGGAGGACGTCGCGCGGCTGCGTGCGCGGGTGGCCGGGCTCGCGCCGCAGACGTACGAGACGCTGGGCGGGCGCGCCGGGGCGCTGTTCGCGCTGTCCGTGGAGGAGGCGGACGCGGTGCGGGCCTCGGCGCGGGAGGCGGCGGCGGAGCGGGGGCGCGCGGCCGAGGAGGCGGGCCGCGCGGTCAAGGACGCGGCGCGGGCGCACAGCGAGGCGGTGCTCGCGGACGCGGAGGAGTGGGTGGAGCGCAGGCTGCTCGCGGCCCGTACGGAGGCGGACGAACTGCGGGGCGCGGCTCGTGCCGAGGCGGATGCGCTGCGCGAGGAGGCGGCGGACGGGCTGGCCTCGACGCGTCGGCGTTGCGCGGCGCGGCTGGCGGACCTGGACCGGGAGCAGGCCGGGGCGCGGGAGGCGGACGAGCGCGAACGGGCGCTGCGCGAGGGCGAGTTGGATGCGCGCCTCGCCGGCCTGACGCGTGCGGCCGAGGCGGCGCTGGCCGAGGCGCGGCGCGGGTTCGCGGAGGCCGAGGAGGGCGCCCGCAGCGCCGAGGAGGCGGCGCAGGCGCGGGCGGCGGGCCTGCTGGCGCAGGCGCGGGCCGCCGAGGAGCGGGTCGTGGCGGACACGGATCGGGTGGTACGCGATGACGACGCGGCGCGTGAGCGTTTGCGGGCCCACATGGACCACATCCGAACCGCGCTGTCCACGCTGACGGGTCACCAGCGCCCCTGACCAACCCGGCCCGCCAGGGGCGCGGGGAACTGCGCGCCCAGCCCCGCACGGTCGGCAGCCGGGGTCCCTGGGGCTCCGCCCCAGACCCCGTTCGCCCTGAACGGCCTCGTCCTCAATCGCCGGACGGGCTGGGTATGCCCGTGCTGGCCAGCGCCAAGTGGTCAGGGGCGCGGGGAACTGCGCGCCCAGCCACGCACGGTCGGCAGCCGGGGTCCCTGGGGCTCCGCCCCAGACCCCGTTCGCCCTGAACGGCCTCGTCCTCAATCGCCGGACGGGCTGGGTATGCCCGTGCTGGCCAGCGCCAAGTGGTCAGGGGCGCGGGGAACTGCGCGCCCAGCCACGCACGGTCCGCAGCCGGGGTCCCTGGGGCTCCGCCCCAGACCCCGTTCGCGCTGAAGGCGCTCGTCCTCAAACGCCGGACGGGCTGAGGTTGCCGGTGTGGGCCAGCACGAATCCCGCCAGGGGCGCGGGGAACTGCGCGACCAGCCGTGTGCCGGGCGCGGCCGGAACGTAACTCTCCACTCCGCGAAGCCAAGGGGTCTCCTCCCTGCGGGGTGGGCCCAGGGGTGGAGACCCCTAGGGGGTGGGCCCTACTTCGGGGCGGGGGGCGTTCGTCCCGGCGGAGGACGCCCCGCCCCCCACTCCCTCCTTACCTTGGACTTACGTCGTGACGCGGGGTCACGGGGGTGGGGAAAACCCCACCGTGAAGACTGCGCCGGGCACCAGGGCGTGAAGCGCAACCCTGGCGGACACTCAAGGCGTACGTCGGCGACTGGCTGAAATTGACCTAGGAGAACTACCGTGACAACCGCTGTGACCATTCCCAGGCACGGGGACACCGGAGGGCGTGCGACGGTCGCGGCTCGGGCGCGCCAGGTCGTGAAGGCGTACGGGTCGGGGGAGACCCGGGTCGTGGCGCTCGACCACGTCGACGTCGACATAGCCCGGGGCCGGTTCACCGCGATCATGGGCCCGTCGGGTTCCGGCAAGTCCACGCTGATGCACTGCCTGGCCGGCCTGGACACGGTGACGGGTGGCCAGATCCATCTGGACGAGACCGAGATCACCGGCCTCAAGGACAAGAAGCTCACGCAGCTGCGCCGGGACCGGATCGGGTTCATCTTCCAGGCGTTCAACCTGCTGCCGACGCTGAACGCGCTGGAGAACATCACGCTGCCGATGGACATCGCGGGCCGCAAGCCCGACGCCCAGTGGCTGGAGCGCGTGGTGGAGACGGTGGGCCTGGCCGGGCGGCTCAAGCACCGGCCGACCCAGCTCTCCGGCGGCCAGCAGCAGCGGGTCGCCGTGGCGCGGGCACTGGCGGCCAGGCCGGAGATCATCTTCGGTGACGAGCCGACCGGAAACCTGGACTCGCGGGCCGGCGCCGAAGTGCTCGGCTTTCTGCGCCAGTCCGTCGACGAGCTGGGCCAGACCATCGTGATGGTCACCCACGACCCGGTGGCCGCCTCCTACGCCGACCGCGTGCTCTACCTGGCCGACGGCCGCATCGTCGACGAGATGCTGCGCCCGACGGCTGAGGCGGTCCTGGACCGCATGAAGGACTTCGACGCGCGGGGGCGTACGTCATGACCGTGCTCAAGACCTCGATGCGCAACTTCCTCGCGCACAAGGGACGGATGGCGCTCTCGGCCGTCGCGGTCCTGCTGTCGGTGGCGTTCGTGTGCGGCACGCTCGTCTTCACCGACACCATGAACACCACCTTCGACAAGCTGTTCGCGGCGACCGCGTCCGACGTCACGGTCAGCCCCAAGTCCGCCGACGACAAGCAGGACGACGGGTCGCGGACCGGCAAGCCCGACGCGCTGCCCGCCTCCCTGGTCGAGCGGATCGCCAAGGCGCCCGGCGTGGGCACGGCCGAGGGCGGGGTGAGCAGCCCCAGCGTCACCGTCGTCAACGGCAAGAACGAGAACATGGGCGCCAGCACCGGCGCCCCCACCATCGCGGGCAACTGGACCGACAACGACCTCAAGGCGATGGAGATCTCCTCCGGCCGTGCCCCGCGCGGGCCGACGGAGATGATGATCGACGCCGACACCGCCGACAAGCACCATCTGAAGATCGGTGACGAGCTGCGCACCATCGCAGTCACCGGCGACTTCACCGCGAAGATCACCGGCATCGCCACCTTCAAGGTGACCAACCCCGGCGCGGCCATCGTCTACTTCGACACCGCCACCGCGCAGCGCGAACTGCTGGGCGGTACCGGGAAGTTCACCCAGATCAACGTGACCGCCGCGAGCGGGGTGAGCGACACGCGCCTCAAGCAGGACGTGGCGGCCGCGCTCGGTTCGGACACGTACAAGCTCCAGACGGCGAAGGAAGCCGCCGACGCCAACCGTTCCAGCGTCGGCTCGTTCCTGGACGTGATGAAGTACGCGATGCTCGGCTTCGCCGGTATCGCCCTCCTCGTCGGCATCTTCCTGATCATCAACACGTTCTCGATGCTGGTCGCCCAGCGCACCCGGGAGATCGGCCTGATGCGCGCCATCGGGTCGAGCCGCAAGCAGGTCAACCGCTCGGTGCTCGTCGAGGCTTTCCTGCTCGGCGTGTTCGGTTCGGTCCTCGGTGTGGCGGCGGGCGTGGGTCTGGCCGTCGGCCTGATGAAGCTGATGGGCTCCATGGGGATGGAGCTGTCCACCAGTGACCTCACCGTCAAGTGGACGACGCCCGTGATCGGCCTTGTCCTGGGGGTCGTGGTGACCGTGGTCGCCGCGTATGTGCCGGCCCGGCGGGCCGGGAAGATCTCGCCGATGGCCGCCCTGCGGGACGCCGGCACCCCCGCCGACGGCAGGGCCGGCGCGATCCGCGCCGGCATCGGTCTGGTCCTGACGGGCGCGGGCGTGGCCGCCCTGCTCGCCTCGGCCAACGCCGCCAAGGCGTCGTCGGGTTCGGCCCTGCTCGGGCTCGGCGTCGTCCTCACCCTGATCGGCTTCGTCGTGATCGGCCCGCTGCTCGCGGGCGGCGTGGTGCGGGTGATCAGCGCGCTGGTGCTGCGGATGTTTGGTCCGGTGGGCCGGATGGCCGAGCGCAACGCGCTGCGCAACCCCCGGCGTACGGGAGCGACGGGCGCGGCCCTGATGATCGGCCTGGCCCTGGTGGCCTGTCTGTCGGTGGTGGGCTCCTCGATGGTCGCATCGGCCACCGATGAGCTCGACAAGTCGGTCGGCGCGGACTTCGTCGTGTCCTCCGGCTCCGGGCAGCCCATCGTGCCGCAGGCCGCCCAGGCGCTGGAGAAGACCCCGGGCATCGAGCACGTCACCCACTACCGGCCGGTGGCCGCCAAGCTGACCGCGCCGAACGGCTCGTCCGAGAACACCCAGGTCACCGCCGCCGACCCGACCTACCCGCAGGACCTGCGGCGTACGACCGTCGCGGGCGACCTGACGGCGGCGTACGGCCCGAACGCCATGTCGGTCGGTGACACCTACGCCACGGCGCACGGCGTCAAGGTCGGCGACGAGATGACCGTCGCCTTCAAGGGCGGCAGGACCGCGAAGCTGAAGGTCGCGGCCATCACCTCGGACGACACCAGCGTCGACAAGGGCGTGATGTACACGAGCATCACGACCGCCGCGCGGTACGTGCCGGCCGACGCGATGCCCAAGGACCAGCTGATGTTCGCCAAGGCCAAGGACGGCAAGGCCAAGGACGCCTACGCCGCCCTGAAGGAGTCGCTGAAGGCCTATCCGCAGTACAAGGTGCAGAACCAGGCCGACTTCAAGCAGAACCTGAAGGACCAGATCGGCCAGCTCCTGAACATCGTGTACGGGCTGCTCGCGCTCGCCATCATCGTGGCGGTGCTCGGTGTCGTGAACACCCTGGCCCTGTCGGTGGTCGAGCGGACCAGGGAGATCGGCCTGATGCGCGCGATCGGTCTGTCGCGCCGCCAGCTGCGCCGGATGATCCGCCTGGAGTCGGTGGTGATCGCCCTGTTCGGCGCGATCCTCGGCCTCGGGCTCGGCATGGGCTGGGGCACCACGGCGCAGAAGCTGCTCGCCCTGGAGGGCATGGGCATCCTGGAGATCCCCTGGCCGACCATCCTCACCGTGTTCGTGGCCTCGGCGTTCGTGGGTCTGTTCGCCGCGCTGGTACCGGCGTTCAGGGCCGGCCGGATGAACGTCCTGAACGCGATCGCGACGGACTAGCCGGCACACGGGGGCGGGCCGGTACGGGACGGGGGTCCGTGCCGGCCTCACCCCTGGAGGCGCAGCACCACGTAACCCCCTGCCACCCCGGCGACCGTGTAGCGGGCGCCGGGGTGCAGGGCCGCGGCGTACTCGACGGGGTCGCCCGCCCAGCCGTCGGTGTTGTTGATCGCGATGTAGGACGGTGTCACCGGACGCGCGCCGCCCACCCAGAAGACCCGGCAGCGCGATGTGAGCCGGGCGATCGGGTCGATGTCCGCCTCCACCGTCGCCCCGTCCGGGATCCGCGCGAACAGGGCCTCGGCGGCGCTCACTTGGGGGCTCCTGCGGTACGTCGCCGGTTCGGTGAGGGCGGCGAGCGGCATCGAGGGGGTGAGCGCGAGGGCGGCGACGGCTGCGCACAGCGGCAGCCTCGGCGCGTACGCGCGCAGCCAGGCGTGGGGGCTGTGGCGCGCGGTGGCCACGGCGTCGGCGAGGGCGAGCATGACGATGGGCATGAGGACGGCGCTGTAGTGCCAGTCCGTGGACCAGTAGTGGTCGTCGGAGGACAGGAAGCGCCAGGCCAGGGTGGGCAGGGCGGCCAGCAGCAGCGGGGAGCGCAGGGCGAGCAGACCGGTGGTCGGGAGCAGGATCCAGGTCAGGGTGCGCAGCTTGAGGTGCCAGGCCGTCCACGGTCCCGCCGCGTCCTTGCCGCCCACCTTGCTCCAGTAGTCGTAGCCGCCGGTGGTGTTGAAGGCGGGGATGACGGCGGTGAGGGTGACCAGGGTGGCCACCGCGCCGAACGCGGCCACGGCCAGCGCCCACCGCATGGCCACCGGCGAGACGCGCCGGGCCCGGACGGCCACGACGACGGCGAGCGCGGCGGTGGTCAGGCCGAGGTCCTCCTTCACCAGGACCAGGGGCAGCGCGTACAGCAGGGCCGCCCGCCACCGGGCGCGCACCACCGCCTCCAGGCTGAAGGCGATCAGCGGGACGGCGAAGCAGATCTCGTGGAAGTCGAAGTCGGCGGCGCGCTGGATCCCCCACGACAGCCCGTACGCGACCCCGACCGCGAGCCCCGGGCCGCGCCCGAGGAGCCGGGCCGAGGCACGGGTCACCGGGACGGCTGCCAGCGCGAACAGGGCGGCCTGGGCGACGAGCAGGGTGACGGGGGTGGGGAAGAGCCGGTAGAAGGGGGCGAGCAGGGCGGTCACCGGGCTGAAGTGATCACCGAGGATGTTGGTGCCCGGGCCCTTCAGGTCGGCGATCGGCGCCTGGAGGTGGGCGTAGGCGCGGACGACCTGCTCGAAGATCCCGAGGTCCCAGGAGCGGGTCTCCATGCGCCGGTAGCGCTCCACCGCGAGGGTGGTGTACGCGGCGAACAGGGCGGCGGCGAGCAGATAAGGATCGGCTGCCCGCCGCGGGAGTATTCGCCGCCAGGGGTTTTCGGGTGGCCGCTGTTCGCCGGGCGCGCGGGACGGCCCGGGGGCGGTCCTGGCGCCGGGCAGCTTGAGGAGGACTCCGGACACGTGCGGCTCCTTGGGTCAGCGGACGGTGGCGGAGGTGACGGAGCCGGAGGCGTTCTGGTCCGTGCGGCGGGGCAGGGCGGGGTGGGTGCTCGGCGGCGGGGACTGCGAGGGCGTGGCGGAGGGCGTCCCTCGGCCCGGCACGGGGGACGCGGAGGGCGTGTCCCGCGCGGAGGACGCCGAGCCGGAGCCCTGGGGGCCGGTGGCCGGTGAGGGCGAGCCCTGGTCGGTGGGGGGCGCGGGGGAGCCGGGACGGGTCACGGGCGGGACGCCGGCCGGGGTGCTCGCGGGCGGCGCGGGGGCGCTCTCCTGGAGCCGGGCCGCGAGGGTGGCGCCGGAGCCCGCGAGCAGGCACACCGCGCAGGCGGCGAGCGCGGCGAGGTTGCGCCGGCGCCGGCGCAGGCCGCGCCGGGCGACCCACGCGGCGGGCGCGGGCACCGTGTGCCGGGCGCCCGCGTCTGCGGCCCGCTTCAGGGCGCGGGCCAGGGACTCCTCGTCCCGGTGGGCGTCAGACACCGTGTTCCTCCTCCAGGAGACGGGGCGCGAGGGCGGCCCGGGCGCGCGACAGGTGGGTCTTGACGGTCCCGGCGGAGACGCCGGTCTCCCGTGCGATCCGTTCCACGCTCAGATCGCAGACGTAATGCAGTACGGCCGCGCGGCGCTGGCGCTCGGAGAGGGCGCGCAGGGCGTGTACGAGGGCGACGGTGCCGGGGTCGGGTTCGGGGGCGGGGACGGTGTGGGCGCGGTTGTGGCGGCGCCAGGCCTCGGTTGCCCTGCGGGCGCGGCGCCAGCGGCTTATCGCCAGGTGCCAGGCCGTGGTGCGCACCCATGCGTCCGGGGTGGCGTCCTTGTCCAGACCCGCTCGGCGCGACCAGGCCCTGACGAAGGCCTCCTGGACCACGTCCTGGGCCTCCTGGAGGTCGCCCGTCATCAGGTACAGCTGGCCTACCAGGGGTTTCACGGTGTGCGCGTAGAACTCCTCGAACTCCTCGTCGGTCAATGCGGCTCCCGTGGCTGGATAGGTCTCACGGGGTATACGCCTGGAACCCCCCTCCCGGTTGACACCCCACCCCAACTTTCCCCCACGCCGCCGGTCCCCCCACGAGGCGGCCCCCTCCCCACCCCTTCCCCAAACCCTCCGGGGGCGAAATCACCTGGGGCTCCGCCCGGACCCCGCTCGGCCTGAACGGCTTCGTCCTCAAACTCCCCCAAGGCCTCAAGGGCCAGGGGGGACCCCCATGACGGGCTGAGGCATGCCGACGCGGACCAGGGCCGAGTGGTCAAGGGCCGCAGCCGAGCCCCTGGGGCTCCGCCCCAGACCCCGTATCGCCCCTCAAGGGCGCTCGTCCTCAAACTCCCCCAAGGCCTTAAGAGCCGGGGGGCCCCATGACAGGCTGAAGATGCCGATGCGGGCCAGCACCAACCCCGCCAGAGGCGCGGGGAACTGCGCGAGAAGCGCCCACGACCGGCACTCGACGTCGAAGGCGATCAAGGGGCGCGGGGAACTGCGCGAAAAGCGTCCACGAACCCGCACCCGATGTCCGAAGCCATTAAGGGGCGCGGGGAACTGCGCGAAAAGCGTCCACGAACCCGCACCCGATGTCCGAAGCCATCAAGGGGCGCGGGGAACCGCGCGGACACCTTCGGGAGGGGGGCCGGGGGCGGCCGGGGCGCATGGGGGGACGGGGCGTCGTACGCTGGACGGACCCCGGCCCGTACGACGTGTCGGGCGGTTCGCGTTGCCCACTCCCCGGGATGGATGCCCTTCATGAGCCTGCACGGTCTGCTGGACGCCGTTGTACGAGACCCCGCGCTCGCCGAAGCGGTGAAGGCCGCCACCGACGGACACCGCCCGCACGTCGACCTGGTCGGCCCACCCGCCGCCCGCCCCTTCGCCGTCGCCTCCCTCGCGCGCGAGGCGGGCCGCACGGTGCTCGCCGTGACCGCCACCGGCCGCGAGGCCGAAGACCTGGCGGCGGCGCTGCGCGCGATGCTGGCGCCCGACGAGGTCGTCGAGTACCCGTCCTGGGAGACGCTGCCGCACGAACGCCTGTCGCCGCGCAGCGACACCGTGGGCCGGCGCCTGGCCGTGCTGCGCCGCCTGGCCCACCCGAGCAAGGACGACCCGGCGGCCGGCCCGGTCTCGGTCGTCGTCGCGCCCATCCGCTCCGTACTCCAGCCGCAGGTCAAGGGGCTGGGGGACCTGGTCCCCGTCTCCCTGCGCACCGGGCAGAGCGCCGACCTGGGTGAGATCGTCGAGGGCCTTGCGGCCGCCGCGTACGCCCGGGTCGAACTCGTCGAGAAACGAGGGGAGTTCGCGGTCAGGGGCGGAATCCTCGACGTGTTCCCGCCCACCGAGGAGCACCCCCTTCGCGTGGAGTTCTGGGGCGACGACGTCGAGGAGATCCGCTACTTCAAGGTCGCCGACCAGCGCTCGCTCGAAGTCGCCGAGCACGGCCTGTGGGCGCCGCCGTGCCGCGAGCTGCTGCTCACCGACGACGTGCGCACCCGCGCCGCCGCTCTGGCCGAGCGCCACCCCGAGCTGGGCGAACTGCTGGGGAAGATCGCCGAGGGGATCGCGGTGGAGGGCATGGAGTCCCTGGCTCCGGTCCTCGTCGACGAGATGGAACTGCTCATCGACGTGCTGCCCAGGGGCGCGATGGCCGTGGTGTGCGACCCGGAGCGGGTGCGTACCCGCGCGAGCGACCTGGTCGCGACCAGCCAGGAGTTCCTTCAGGCGTCCTGGGCGGCCAGCGCCGGCGGGGGCCAGGCGCCCATCGACGTGGACGCCGCGTCCCTGTGGGGCATCGCCGACGTACGGGAGCGGGCCCGTGAGCTCGGCATGATGTGGTGGTCCATCTCCCCGTTCGCCGCCGACGACGCGGAGCTGGACGAGGGCACCCTCAAGCTGGGCATGCACGCCCCCGAGACCTACCGGGGTGACACCCAGCGGGCGCTCGCCGACACCAAGCAGTGGCTGGCCGACGGCTGGCGCACGGTGTACGTGACGGCCGGCCACGGCCCGGCGTCGCGCACCGTGGAGGTCCTGGGCGGCGAGGGCATCGCGGCCCGCCTGGACGCGGACCTGACCGAGCTGACGCCCTCGGTCGTCCAAGTGACGTGCGGGGCCATCGACTTCGGGTTCATCGACCCCGCGCTCAAGCTCGCCGTCCTGACCGAGACCGACCTGACCGGCCAGCGTTCCGCGACCAAGGACCTGGGCCGGATGCCGGCCAGGCGCCGCAAGACCATCGACCCGCTCACCCTCGAGGTGGGCGACTACATCGTGCACGAGCAGCACGGCGTGGGCCGCTACATCGAGATGGTGCAGCGCACGGTGCAGAACGCGACCCGCGAGTACCTGCTCGTGGAGTACGCGCCCGCCAAGCGCGGCCAGCCGGGGGATCGCCTCTACATCCCCACCGACCAGCTGGAACAGGTCACCAAGTACGTCGGCGGCGAGGCCCCGACGCTGCACCGGCTCGGCGGCGCCGACTGGACCAAGACCAAGGCGCGCGCCAAGAAGGCCGTCAAGGAGATCGCCGCCGACCTCATCCGGCTCTACAGCGCGCGCATGGCCGCGCCCGGGCACGCCTTCGGCGCGGACACCCCCTGGCAGCGCGAGCTGGAGGACGCCTTCCCGTACGCGGAGACCCCCGACCAGCTCTCCACCATCGCCGAGGTCAAGGAGGACATGGAGAAGACGGTCCCGATGGACCGCCTGATCTGTGGCGACGTCGGCTACGGAAAGACGGAGATCGCGGTGCGCGCCGCGTTCAAGGCCGTACAGGACGGCAAGCAGGTCGCGGTCCTGGTGCCGACCACGCTCCTGGTGCAGCAGCACTTCGGCACGTTCACCGAACGCTATGCCCAATTCCCGGTCAACGTACGGGCGTTGAGCCGCTTCCAGACCGACACCGAGGCCAAGGCGACGCTCGAAGGGCTCATGGACGGCTCGGTCGACCTGGTCATCGGCACGCACCGGCTGTTCTCCTCCGAGACCAAGTTCAAGGACCTCGGCCTGGTCATCGTGGACGAGGAGCAGCGCTTCGGCGTCGAGCACAAGGAGCAGCTGAAGAAGCTCCGCGCCAACGTGGACGTCCTGACCATGTCCGCCACCCCCATTCCCCGTACGCTGGAGATGGCCGTCACCGGCATCCGCGAGATGTCGACGATCACCACCCCGCCCGAGGAGCGCCACCCCGTCCTCACCTTCGTGGGGCCGTACGAGGAGAAGCAGATCGGCGCCGCGATCCGGCGCGAGCTGCTGCGCGAGGGCCAGGTCTTTTACATCCACAACCGGGTCGAGTCCATCGACCGCGCGGCGTCGCGGCTGCGCGAGATCGTGCCCGAGGCGCGCATCCGGACCGCGCACGGGCAGATGGGCGAGAGCCAGCTGGAGCAGGTGGTGGTCGACTTCTGGGAGAAGAAGTTCGACGTGCTGGTCTCCACGACGATCGTCGAGTCCGGCATCGACATCTCCAACGCCAACACCCTCATCGTGGAGCGCGGCGACAACTTCGGCCTCTCCCAGCTGCACCAGCTGCGCGGCCGGGTGGGCCGGGGCCGCGACCGCGGTTACGCCTACTTCCTGTATCCGCCGGAGAAGCCGCTGACCGAGACCGCGCACGAACGCCTCGCCACCATCGCCCAGCACACCGAGATGGGCGCGGGCATGTACGTGGCGATGAAGGACCTGGAGATCCGGGGCGCGGGCAATCTGCTCGGCGGCGAGCAGTCCGGGCACATCGCGGGTGTCGGCTTCGACCTGTACGTACGCATGGTGGGCGAGGCGGTGGCCGACTACCGGGCGCAGATGGAGGGCGGGGAGCAGGAGGAGGCGCCGCTGGAGGTCAAGATCGAGCTGCCGGTCGACGCGCACGTCCCGCACGACTACGCGCCGGGTGAGCGGCTGCGCCTCCAGGCCTACCGGGCGATCGCGTCGGCCAACTCCGAGGACGACATCAAGGCGGTCCGCGAGGAGCTGACCGACCGCTACGGCAAACTGCCCGAACCGGTGGAGAACCTGCTCCTGGTCGCGGGCCTGCGCATGCTGGCCCGTGCCTGCGGCGTCGGCGAGATCGTGCTCCAGGGCGCCAACATCCGCTTCGCACCGGTGGAGTTGAGGGAGTCGCAGGAGCTGCGGCTCAAGCGCCTCCACCCCCGTACGATCATGAAGGCGGCCACCCGGCAGATCCTGGTGCCGCGTCCGACGGCGGGGAAGATCGGCGGCAAGCCGGTCGTGGGCCGGGAACTGCTGGCGTGGACGGGCGAGTTCCTGACCACGATTCTGGGCTCCTGAGGCGGGGCGGGGTTCTGAGGCGGGGCGGGGTTCTGGGGTCCTGAGGCGGGGGCCTCGGCTCCCGAGACGGGGCGGGCGGCGCCACGCGGGTGGCGCCCGTCCTTCTTCGCGCCCCGACGCGGGCTCATGGGGCGGCGGACCGGGGGGTAGGAGTACCTAGGATTGCGAGCTTCCGCCACCAGCTGTCAGGACGGCCCGCCTTGATGCGTACTCACCGAACCCGCCGGTTCCCCCGCGTGACCAGCACGTCCCGCATGCGTTACTTGCCCCGCGTGGCCCTGCCCGCGACGGCGCTCGCGGCCTCGCTCGTCCTCACCGGGTGCGGGGGCGACGGCGCGAAGAAGAGCCCGGCGCCCGGGCCAAGGGGCGCGGCCGGCTCCGCGCTCGGCGCGGTCGACTCGCTCCCCGTCAAGGGGCGCGCGCCGAAGACGGGTTACAGCCGGGACCAGTTCGGCAAGGGCTGGACCGACACCGACCACAACGGCTGCGAGACCCGCGAGGACATACTGAAACGGGACCTCAAGGAGGTGAAGCTCAAGGACAAGTGCGACGTGTCCTCCGGCACGCTCGTCCACGACCCCTACACCGGGCAGTCGATCACGTTCACGCGCGGCGCCAGCAAGATCGACATCGATCATGTGGTCGCACTCTCGGACGCCTGGCAGAAGGGCGCGCAGCAGTGGGACAAGCAGAAGCGGGCCGCGTTCGCCAACGACCCGCTCAACCTGATCGCCGTCGACGCGAGCGCCAACCGCCGCAAGAGCGACGGCGACGCGGCGACCTGGCTGCCGCCGTACAAGGCGTACCGCTGTACGTATGTGGCGGACCAGGTGGCCGTCAAGAAGAAGTACGGCGTGCGGCTGACCGACGCGGAGAAGACCGCGATGAAGTCGGTTCTGGACGGGTGCCCCGATCAGCGGCTCCCGGCGGGGTGAGCGGGGCTTCGGCCGGGAGCCGGGCGGCTGTCGTCAGCCCGAGGCGAGCTGGGACTTCGGCGGGGCGACGGCGTGGACCGGCCGGCCGAAGTCCGAGAAGTCGAGAGTTCCGGGCTGGTCGCCGCCCACGGTGACCAACTTCAGGAGGTAGGGCTTGCCCGAGGTCGCCACGTAGGCGGTGAAGTGTTCTTTGCCCTCTTGGTCGGTGAGGGTGATGGCGGGCTGTCCGTCCACGGTGGTGGTGGCGCCCTTCATGGCCTTGGTGTCGACGGTGTCCCTGCCCGGGGTGGCGAGATAGCCCTTCAGATCGCATACCTGAGCCATGCCCTTGCCGTCGGCGGACGAGGTGGGCACCTTCGCCCACGTGCGGGCGCCCGCAGGCCGCAGATAGATGGTCTTGCCGGCCTTGATCATGGAGATGGGGCCCTGTTTCGGCTGGACGGTACCGGCGCAGTCGCCCTTCGCGTCCATGGCCACGTCCGCCTTGGTGGGGCCGTCCTTGGCGTCGTTGATGTCGGCCTTGAGGCGCAACGAGGGGGAGGCGAGGTCCTGCTCCACCGCGTCGTTGAATATCTGCCCCGCGCTGCGGCCGGCCAACGGTGCCTGTGAGGCGGCCGCGGTCGGGGCGGCCGACACGGTCGCGCCGGCCGACGCGGGTCCGGTGGCCGACGGCGAGCTTTTGGTGGCCGCCGGGGTGGCGGAGCCGGAGCCCGATCCCGAACAGGCCGTCAGGGCCGTGGTGGCGCAGACGAACAGGGTGGCGGTGGCGAGGACGGTGCGGCGGCGCATGGTGGCGAACTCCCCCTGAGGGCAAGGCGGTACGGGGTGGTGGTGCGGGGCCGGGGGTTGGCGGGTGTGGCGGCCCGCCGCACATCAGAGCAGAGGGTTGTGAACCGAGTCAACGCAAAACATTGGATCGTTACCGTTCACGGTGTGTACGGGGTTTGCTGGATCCGTTCGGTAGTCTCGATGCTCCGAGGACGAAGGGGGCGGCCAAGTGCCGGAGCACGCAACGGAGGTGACCGCGGCCACCATCGCCCGGCTCGCGGGGGTGGGCCGCGCGGCGGTCAGCAACTGGCGGCGGCGGCACGCCGACTTCCCCCAGCCGGTCGGCGGCACCGACACCAGCCCCGCCTTCGCGCTGTGCGAAGTCGAGCAGTGGCTGCGCGATCAGGGCAAGCTCGCCGAAGTCCCGTTGCGCGAACGGGTCTGGCAGCAGCTCACCGGCCACCCCGGGGGCGCCGTCACCGCCCTGGTGCACACGGGCTGCGTCCTGCTGGTGCTGCGCCACCGGCCCGAGCTGTGGCGGGAGGTGTCCCCGCTGGCGGACGCGGCCCTGGCCGAGCGGCTGCCGGACGTCCTGGACGCGGTCCTGGCCGAACGCTTCGGACGGGGCGGCCGGGACGGCCGGGATTGCTGGGATTGCCAGGACGGCCGGGTGGGCCAGGGCGGTCAGGATGGCCGGGAGGGCCAGGGGCAGCCGGGGCCGGGCGGGCGCCCTGTTCACCGCCGCACGGTGAACACCCCCGGCGCCGCCGAACTGGCCGCGTCCGTAACCCTGTTGCGCGCCGTCGCCGAGTTCGCGGCGGACGCGGGAGCGCAGGACGCCTTCGAGTTCCTGCTCGGCCGTCACCTCGACGCCAACCCCCGCCAGTACACGCTCACCCCGCAGGGCCCCGCCGATCTGATGGCCGCGCTCGCGGGTCCCGCCGCCACCGCCCTCGATCCGGCCTGCGGCACCGGCACCCTGCTGCGCGCGCTGCCCGGGGCCGGGGCGCGGCACGGTCAGGACGCCGACCCGGACCTGGCCGCCCTGACCGGGCTGCGGCTCGCCCTCGCCGGGCCGGCCACCGTCCGCACCGCCGCCGCCGACTCCCTGCGCGCGGACGCCTTCCCCGAGCTCGCCGCCGACGCCGTGCTCTGCCACCCGCCGTTCAACGAACGGGCCTGGGGCCACGACGAACTCGCCTACGACCCGCGCTGGGAGTACGGCCTGCCCGCCCGCACCGAGTCCGAACTGGCCTGGGTGCAGCACGCGTTGGCCCGGCTGCGTGAAGGCGGCACGGCCGTCCTGCTCATGCCGCCGGCCGCCGCGTCGCGCCGCTCGGGGCGCCGGATCCGCGCCGATCTGCTGCGGCGCGGCGCGCTGCGCGCGGTCGTCGCCCTGCCACCCGGCGCGGCGCCCCCCTACGGCATCCCGCTGCACCTGTGGGTGCTGCGCAAGCCGGGCGTCACCACCCGCCCCGCCGGTGAACTCCTGCTCGTGGACACCTCCGGCGTCGAGGGCGCGGCGGTGGACGGCGCCCGCGACCGGCTGCCCTGGCCGGCCCTGCACCGCGCCGTGCTGGACGCGTGGACCGCGTTCGACCGCGACGCCACCCTCACCGGGCAGCCCGGGGTCAGCCGGTCGGTGCCGGTCATCGAACTCCTCGACGCCGACGTCGACTTGGCGCCCGCCCGCCACCTGCCGCCGCCCGCCGCCGAGGGCGGCGCCGCCGCGCTCGACGCCGTACGCGAACGGCTCGACTCCACCCTGCGGACGGCCGCCGGGCTGACCCCGGCGGCCCCCGCGCCCGCCCCGGGCGCCCGCTGGTCACTGACCACCGTCGGTGAACTCGCCCGCGCGGGCGCCCTGTTGCTGCACCCGGGCGGCGCGGGCACCTCCGATGACGCCTCGCCCGCCGTGCTCACCGAGCACGACGTCCTGGCCGGCACCGCGCCCTCGGGCACCCTGCCCGAAGGGCCACCGGAGGAGCCGGTGCTCATCCGGGCCGGCGACGTCGTGGTGCCGGTGCTGGGCGGCGGCGCGATCGCCCGGGTCGCCACCGAGACCGACGCGGGCGCGGCGCTCGGGCGCAACCTCCAGCTGCTGCGGCCCCAGCCCGGCGCGCTCGACCCGTGGTTCCTGGCCGGCTTCCTGCGCGGCACCGCCAACCACCGCCAGGCGAGCAGCCACGCCACCACCGCCTCCCGCCTGGACGTACGCAGACTGCGGCTGCCCCGGCTGCCCCTTGCGGACCAGTTGCGCTACGGCGAACACTTCCGCGCGCTCGCCGCGTTCGAGGACGCGCTGCGGCTCGCGGGACGCCTCGGTGAACAGCTGGTGCGCGGCCTGCACGACGGCTTGACGGACGGCACCCTCGACCCGGGCCCACGGAAGGGCACGGAAGAAGGGGACGCCGGGCAGGCGCGGGCCAGTTCGGGGTGACGGCCAGACACCGGGTGACAGTTGGATACCGGGTCGGGTAGCGGCGGGGCGGGTGTCGGTGGCGGTGTATACGCTCATGACATGGGGTCGGCTCGCTCGTATCGGCCCGACTGAATCCGTCCGGCCCGACCCAGTTCCAGGAGCAGCGATGCACGGCCCCGGCTATGGACCGCCGCAGCCCCGATCCGCGGGGCCGGTGGCGATGGTGCTGCGTGTGCTGTTCGCCCTGGTGCCGCTCGTCAGCTTCGGGCTGCTGTCGTGGGCGGCGCCGCTGAGGCTCGCGATCGTGACACGGCGCCGGGCCCACTGGGTGGCGTTCTGGGCCCAGCTGACCGTGTTCGTCGTCTTCTTCTCGTTCGTCGTCGCGGCGGACGACGAGAACGGCGTCACCATGGACATCGGCATGATCGGTCTGCTCTCCCTGGCCGTCCTCACCACTGCCCACTTCCTGTACGCCGACATCCGGCACGCGATCGGCGTGCCGTTCACGCCGAACCCGTACGGCCCGCCCCCCGGATACGGACCACCGCACATACCGGCGGCGCCGGCCCCCGGGTTCGGTCCCTACGCCCATCCGTACGCCGACACCCCCGCGCCCGGCGCGCCCGCCCCGCACGTGCCCGCCGCCCCGGTGCCGCCCGCGCCCCCGCAGCCGCGTACCCCGGCCGCGCCCAGGATCGACCAGGTCAGGGCCGAGCTCGACGAGCTGTCGCAGTATCTGCGCAAGGAAACCGGGGGCGAGGCCCGGTGACCGTGGGGCGGGTGATCGCCGGACGGTACGAGCTGGCGGCGCTCCTCGGCCAGGGCGGCATGGGCCAGGTGTGGACGGCGTACGACCAGCGCCTCGACCGCCGGGTCGCGGTGAAGCTCCTGCGCCCCGACCGGGTCGGCTCGGAAAGGCCCGAGGAGGCGGAGGAGCTGCGGCGCCGCTTCGTGCGCGAGTGCCGGGTGACCGCGCGGGTCGACCACCCCGGGCTCGTCACCGTGCACGACGCGGGCAGCGACGGCGACGACCTGTACCTCGTCATGCAGCACGTCGAAGGCGCCGACCTCGCCGACCATCTCGCCGAGCACACGCCCTACCCGTGGCCGTGGGCGGTGGCCGTCGCGGCCCAGCTGTGCGCGGTGCTCTCGGCGGTGCACGCGGTGCCGATCGTCCACCGCGACCTCAAGCCGCGCAACGTGATGGTGAAGCCGGACGGCACCGTGACCGTGCTCGACCTCGGAGTCGCCTCCGTCCTCGACTCCGACACCACCCGGCTCACCCACACCGGTTCACCCATCGGCTCGCCCGCCTACATGGCGCCCGAGCAGGCCATGGGAGGTGCCGTCGGGCCGGGCACCGATCTGTACGCGCTGGGGGTGCTGCTGCACGAAATGCTCAGCGGCGACGTGCCGTTCGCGGGGTCCACGGCGCTCGGCGTCCTGCACCGCCACCTGTACGAGCCGCCGGCCGCCGTGCGGGGCGTGCGCCCCGAGGTGCCCGAATCCCTCGAAGGGCTCGTGCTCCGCCTGCTCGCCAAGGACCCGCAGGACAGGCCGGGTTCGGCGCGGGAGGTCTACGAGGTGCTCGCGCCGCTGCTGCCGGCGCGGGGCGGCCCCTGCCCTCGTGGCCCACTCGATCCGACCCGCCCCTTCCTGCGCCCGCACGCGCCCTGGCCCGACCGCGCCGCCGCGCCGGGGCCTGCTCCCGCTCCCGCTCTCGTGATCCCGCCCCGGCCCGCGGCCGCGCCGCGGCCCGATGTGGCCGGCGCCGTCGACGAGGCGAAGCGGCTGCTCGGCGAGGGCCGCATCACCCAGGCCGTCGACGTCCTGGGCTCGATCCTGCCCGCCGCGGCGGCCGAGCACGGCGAACGCTCGCCGGTGGTGCGGATCCTGCGCAAGCAGTACGCGGCGACGCTGATGGACGACGGCCAGTACCGGCGCGCCCTGCCCGAGCTGCGCCGGCTCGCCGCGGACCGGGCGGCCGACGCGGGTCCCACCGACGCGCAGGCCCTCGACTTCCGCCACGACGTGGCGCAGTGCCTCGAACAGCTCGGGGACGCGGCGGGGGCGCTCGCGGAGTACCGGGCGGTGCTGCCAGGGTTCGAGGCGCTGTACGCCGGGTCCGACCCGTCCCGCCCCTTTGCCGTGCGGCACCGGATCGGCGACCTGTTGCTCGCGGTGGGTGACCACGGGGCCGGGCATCAGCAGTTGGCGGGGCTCCTGTGGGACGCGGAACGGGTGTACGGGGCGCAGCACCCCTACCCCGGTGAGCTGCGCCGCGCGCTGGCCCGCCAGCGGGAGGTCCGCGGCGTATAGCCTGCGGCGCTCCGGCGAAGGGGCACGCACGCGTACGCCGAGCCCCAGTTCGCGCAGTTCCCCGCGCCCCTGGCGGGATCGGTGCCGGCCCACTTCGGGGCGGAGCCCCAGGGGCTTTTCTTCAACCCCCGGAGGGTTTAGGGGAGGGGCGGGGTGGGGTCCTCCGGGGTGTGGGGCGGAGCCCCGCGCCGGCGGGCGACGCGGCGGCCAAGGCGGGGCCGGCACCCCACGCCCAGGAGGGCCAGCGCGGACAGACCGCCCACCGCCGCGCCTGAGCGCAACCCCGGCGGCCGGAAGCCGCACTCCACGGTGTGCGTACCCGGCGGCACGGGCACAGCCGTGAGCCCGAGGTAGTCGGCCGCCGGAGCCGCGTCCAAGCCGTCGACCCGGCAGGACCACCCCGCGATGCGCGGCATGGCGAACACCGCCATACCTCCCGCCCCGCCCGGCAGTTCTGCCCGTACCGAGCTGTCCGAGACGGACACCCGGGTCGCCCCCGACGCGCGCAGGTGCTCCACCGCGCGGGCCAGCGCCGCCCGGTCCAGACAGCCCAGTTCCGCGTCGCGGTCCGCCGGGGACAGCGTCACGTGCGAGGCGCGCCCCGGTCCCGCCGAGGTGCCGAAGGGGATGAGCGGGGCCCGCCGGCTCGGCGCGCCGCCGCGCATCTCCACGACCGGCCCCCCGCCGAGCCGCGCCGTGCCGAAGTGCTCGGGCGCCCACAGGAAGATGCCGGTCCCGGCGGGGCAGCCCTGGGTGAGGGTGCGGGTCGTGTAGACGCGGGCGCCGAGCAGGAGTTCCTGGTTGCGGAAGGGGTTCGTGCCGTACGACAGGGGCGGCCCGGCCGGCCGGAGCGTGACCAGAGGCGGCGTCGCGGCGGCCCGCACCAGGCTCGGCGCGCCGTCCTTGCCCGCGACCCGCACCCGCGCCCCCACGCCGAAGAGCGCGTCGGTCACCGGGTTGTCCAGGCTCTGAAGCGCCCGCCCGCGCGAGGTCCAGCCGCCGCCGAGCGCGGTCATCGTACGGTTCAGGACCTCGGGGGTGAGGCTGGAGTAGTACGCCCCGCCCTCCCCGCCGAGCAGCATGGGGTCGTTGTTGGTGATCTGCCGCTGCCCGGGGTCGGTGCGGACACCGGGCCCGCCCGACGCGTCCGCGATGAGCGCGGCCCGCTCGGTGTGGGCGGGGCCCCAGGCGGGGTAGCCGTCCATGCGGGCGGCCCGCTCCTTGTCCCCGTACGCCTGCTCCACGCCCGCCTGGGCGATCTGCGCCCCGGCGATGAGGACGAGCGCGGCGACGGTGAGCCCGCGCCGGCCCCGGCGGGCCAGGAGCAGCCCGCCGGCCACGGCGGCGACGCCGAGGGCGAGCAGGGGGTAGGTCCACGCGGAGATCAGGTCGCTGAAGGCCGCGCCCGCAGCGATCAGGGCGAGCACCCCGCCCCCGCCGAGCAGCGCCCGGCGCCCGGGAAGCCCGTACGACAGACAGACCCAGGCGGCGATCACGAGGATGCCGCACAGGATGAACGTCTGGCGGTAGGGGCTGCCGTTGGGGGTGACGAAGGCGTGCCAGGCCAGATGGGTGGGTTTCCACTGGAAGGAGAGCGCGACGGCCGCGGCCAGCCCCGACCAGGCGTACCGCTCGCGGCGCGGCACCGCGCGGTGGAAGACGAGCGCGCAGGCCAGAAGCAGGGCGCCGGTGCCGAGGAAGAGCGCGGGGGAGGAGAAGGAGTAGGTGGCGGGCAGGGTGCGGGCCAGGTAGTCGGGCCAGGACACCGGCGCGAACTCCCGCACCCAGCCCGGGTGGGCGTGCTTGGTGCCGAGGTAGACGGTGAACAGGACGGGCGCCGAGAGCCCGATGCCGAGCACGACCGACCGCGCCGCCACGAGGGTCGCCCGTATCCGCCCGCGCGCGTCGGCGTCGCGGTCCACGTACAGCAGGAGGAGCAGCACGAGGCCGGCCCCGATGGTGGCCATGTACGCGGTGTAGAAGTTGGCGGTCCAGGCGAGCGCCACGACCAGCGGGCCGAGCACCGGGCGCCGCCGGGTCCTGGCCCAGTGCCCCACCAGGCACAGCAGCGGGAAGGCGATCAGGCCGTCGAGCCACATCGGGTTGTACGTGGCCTCGAGGACCGACCAGCCGCACAGCGCGTACGAGGCGCCGAGCACCCCGGCCGCCCAGCGGTGGCGCACCCCCGGGCGCAGCGCGAGCAGCAGCACCGTCATCGCGACGGCCGCGGCCGCCGTCTTCAGCACGGTGATCACGTATACGGCCAGGTCGATCCGGTCGCGCGGGAAGAGGGCGACCAGGAGCGCGAAGGGGCTGCTGAGGTACGTACCGAGGTCGGGCAGGAACGAAGTGCCGTACCCTGACTGCCAGTTGAGCAGGAGCCCGCCCTCGGCGCGGCCGTGCAGCAGGTCCCACAGGTGGGCGTGGAAGGGGACGAACTGGTTGCCCAGGTCGTTGATGCTGCGGGTGTGGCGCTGGAGGGAGCCCAGCGGGATCACCCCGGCGACGGCGTCCGCGCCGCACACCGAGATCAGGGTGATCAGTGCGGACAGGGCGGCGGCCCCGGCGCGGGGGCGGCGGCGGGCGGCCGGCGCCCTGTCCTGGGCCTGCGGTGGGGCGGGGGCGGCTTCGAGGGTCGGCATCGGGGTCCTTTGCTGTGCGCTGCCTCGAATATGCCGGACCACCGCCACCAACACGGCCGGTGCGGACGTCAGTTCACGTGATGGACGGCGCGGCTTCATCCGGCTTCACCCCCGCGACCGATGGGGGTCGCGAATCGTTGGGCGAATCAGTGGCCCCGGCCCCGCCGACTGCCTAACATCGATCACCGCAAGGTCTTAGCAAGGTCCGTCGCCACGCCGCACGTATCTGCTCCGCCGGGAGGCCCCTTTGCACCGCCGTCGTCGTACCGCGCTCTCCGTCTCTGTCGTCCTGCTCGCCGCGGGTCCCCTTCTGACCGCGTGCGGCAGCACGGCCCACCCGGGGGCCGCGGCCGTCGTCGGGGGCGAACGGATCGAGGTCTCCGCGTTGCAGGCCGAGGTCAAGGACGTACGGGCGGCGCAGCAGCAGGCCCCGCAGTCCGCGCAGCTGATCAAGGACTCGGGTCAGCTCGGCAAGGTGAAGCTCAGCAACATGATCTTCGACCGGGTGCTCGCGCGCGCCGCCGGGCAGGCCGGGGTGAGCGTCAGTCGCAAGGAGACGCAGGACGCGCGGGCCGCGATGGTCCGGCAGGCCGGCGGCGAGGACCAGCTGCGCGAACAGGCCCTCACCAATGGGGGGCTCGCGCCGGACCAGATCGACACCTACGTCCAGCGGCAGGTGACCGAGCAGAAGCTGGCCGCCAAGATCGGCGCGCGCACCCAGCAGGATCTGCTGCCCGTCCTGGTCAAGGCGTCCAAGGACCTCCAGGTGGACGTGAACCCCCGCTACGGCAGCTGGAACGCGAGCCAGATCCAGCTCGCCGACTACCAGGCGCCGTGGATCGCCCGGGCCAAGCCGGCGGCGGGGCCCCAGGGCGCGCCCCAGGGTGTGCCCCAGGATCAGCAGGGCCCCGCCCCCGACCAGCAGGACAACCCGGGGGACGCCGCCTCGACCGGCTGAGCCTGCGGGTAGGTTCGACGGGTGACTGCTGTCGAAGAACCCGGCCGAATCGTTCTGCTCACGGCGAGCCACCGGGTCGCCCCCGGGCTCCTGTCGTGGCCCGCGTGGGAGACCCTGCGCGCCGCCGACCTCGTCCTGTGCCCCGACCCCGGGCATCCGCAGCTGCCGTATCTGCGCGAGGCGGGCATCGAGGCCGAGCTCTCCGTGCCGGACGCGGCGGAACTGGTCGCGGCGTGCGCGGGGGGCCGCACGGTGGTCGTGCTCCCCTCCGGCGAGGGCGACCAGCGGCTCACCGACGGCCTCGCCCGCCTGGCCGGGTCGGGCCGGGTGAGCATGCCCGACCTGGAGCTGCTGCCCGGCTCCTACGATCTGCCGGGCGCGCGCCTGCTCGACCTGGTCCAGGTCATGGACCGCATCAGGCGCGCCTGCCCCTGGTCCTCGCGGCAGACCCACAAGGGACTCGCCAAGTACGCCCTCGAGGAGGCGTACGAACTGGTCGAGGCGGTGGAGGAGGGCGACAGGGACGAGCTGCGCGAAGAGCTGGGCGATGTGCTGCTCCAGGTCGTCTTCCACGCGCGGATCGCCGAGGAGGACGAGGAGGAGCCGTTCTCCATCGACGACGTCGCGGCCGGGATCGTGGAGAAGCTCATCCACCGGCATCCGCATGTGTTCGGCTCCGAGTCGGCCGAGACGCCGGAGGAGGTCAAGGAGCACTGGCTGCGGATGAAGGCGGTCGAGAAGCGGCGGGCGTCGGTGACGGACGGGGTGCCGCTGGGCCAGCCGGCCCTCGCCCTCGCGGCCAAGCTGTCCGGGCGGGCGCGGGCGGGTGGCCTGGATGTCCCGCTTCCCTCCGGGGAGGGGGTGGGCTACCGGCTGCTCGGCCTCGCGGTGGAGGCGGAGGCGGCGGGGGTCGATCCGGAGGCCGCGTTGCGCGCGGCGGCGCGGACGTACCGCGAGGCGATCCGGGCGGCGGAGTAGCCCCGCCGAGCGGCGGATGCGCAGGTCCGCTTGGGGGTGCGGGCCCGTGGGTGCCGGCCGCGCAGTTCCCCGCGCCCCTGGCGGGGCTGGTGCGGGCCCGGGCGGGGCAACCCCGGGCAGTGCTTGTGCTGGCCTCCAGAGGCAGCTTCAGCCCGTCCGGCGTTTGAGGACGAGCGGCCCTTCAGGCGCGAACGGGGTCTGGGGCGGAGCCTCTGGTGCCTTGGCCGCGGACCGTTCGTGGCTGGCCGCGCAGTTCCCCGCGCCCCTGGTCACTCGGCTCTGGCCCGTACCGACAATCTCAGCCTGTCCGGCGTTTGAGGACGAGCGGCCCTTCAGGCGCGAACGGGGTCTGGGGCGGAGCCCCTGAGGCATCCCGTGCCGGCCCGCACGGGCAGAGTCAGCCCCCCCCGGCCCCCGGCAGGGTCGGTGCCGGCCCGCACGGGCGGAGTCAGCCCCCCGGCCCCCGGCAGGGGCGGCGCGGGATACGTTCGGGGGGTGCAGGACGACGCCCCACTCACCGCCGGTCCGGAACTCTTCACCTGGGAGTTCGCCACCAACCCCTACCCCGCCTACGCCTGGCTCCGCACGCACACCCCCGTGCACCGCACCCGGCTCCCCAGCGGCGTGGAGGCCTGGCTCGTGACGCGGTACGGGGACGCCAAGCAGGCCCTCGCCGACCAGCGGCTCTCCAAGAACCCGGCGCACCACGCCGAGCCCGCCCACGCCAAGGGCAAAACCGGCATCCCGGGCGAGCGCAAGGCCGAGCTGATGACGCATCTGCTCAACATCGACCCGCCCGACCACACCCGGCTGCGCCGCCTCGTGTCGAAGGCGTTCACACCTCGTACGGTCGCCCAATTCGCGCCCCGCGTACAGGAGTTGACCGACCAACTCATCGACGCGTTCGCGGCGAACGGCGAGGCCGACCTCATCCACGAGTTCGCCTTCCCGCTCCCCATTTACGCCATCTGCGACCTCCTCGGCGTACCCCGCGAGGACCAGGACGACTTCCGCGACTGGGCGGGGATGATGATCCGGCACGGCGGTGGCCCGCGCGGCGGCGTCGCACGTTCGGTGAAGAAGATGCGTAACTACCTCGCCGAGCTCATCCACAAGAAGCGCGAGAACCCCGGCGACGACCTCATCTCGCGGCTCATCGAGGCCAGCGACCACGGCGAGCACCTGACGGAGAACGAGGCCGCCGCGATGGCCTTCATCCTTCTCTTCGCCGGGTTCGAGACCACCGTCAACCTGATCGGGAACGGGATGTACGCCCTGCTGGGCAACCCCGGGCAGCGCCACCGCCTCCAGGCCTCGCTCGCGGCCGGCGAGAGCGCCCTGCTGGAGACCGGCGTAGAGGAACTGCTGCGCTACGACGGGCCGGTCGAGCTCGCGACCTGGCGGTTCGCCACCGAGGCGCTGACCCTCGGCGGCCAGGACATCGCACCCGGCGACCCGGTCCTGGTCGTCCTCGCCGCCGCCGACCGCGACCCGGAGCGCTTCGACGATCCCGACACGCTCGACCTCGGCCGGCGCGACAACCAGCACCTCGGATACGGCCACGGCATCCACTACTGCCTCGGCGCGCCGCTGGCCAGGCTGGAGGGACAGACCGCCCTGGCGACCCTGCTGCGGCGCCTGCCGGACCTGCGCCTGGCAGCGGAACCGGAGGAGTTGCGCTGGCGCGGCGGCCTCATCATGCGCGGACTGCGCACGCTGCCGGTCGCGTTCACCCCGCCGCGCTGAGGCGGCGTACCGGACACCTCGCACGGAGCGCGACTGACACGCCGTCAGGACTGTGACTTTTATGTGATCGTGAGTCCATCGACTTGTGACAGACGTTCGAGTACGGCTACGTTCACCGTTCATTCGGCTCAGCAGTCACACGGAAGGCCTTATCCATGCGCTCCGGGAATGGACGGCATCGTCGACCCCGCCAGGCACCCGCCCTCGTCGTAGCGGCGGGAGTGACCGGATCGGCCATCGCGCTTCCCCTGCTCGCCGCGACCGGCGCGCACGCCGCGGACGCCGGCACCTGGAACCAGGTCGCCTCCTGCGAGTCCGGCGGGCAGTGGAGCGCCGACTTCGGCAACGGTCTGTACGGCGGGCTCCAGTTCTCGCAGGCCACCTGGGAGGCGTACGGCGGCAACGAGTACGCCCAGCGCGCCGACCTCGCCAGCCGCGCCCAGCAGATAGCCGTCGCTGAGAAGGTGCTCGCGGCCAAGGGGCCCTCGGCGTTCGCGAACTGCGGCGCCGGCGCCGGCCTCACCAAGGGCGGCGGCTCGGCGGACGTCGATCCGGGCGTGCCCGACACCTCGGGCTCCACCGCGTCGCCCGCGCCGTCGGTTCCGGTCACCCCGGCGACCCCGGCCACCCCCGCCACCAAGACGCCCGAGGACGCCGCCACTCCGGGCGGCACGGCGGCCACCCCGGCCCCGGACGCCACCCGGCAGGACGGCCCGGCCAACTCACCGGCGCCCTCCGCCTCCACCCCGTCCAGCTCCGGCAAGCACCGGGGCACCCCCGCGCCGGAGGGCGGCGCCGGCGCCAAGCCCGGGTCCACCGCGCCCGGCGCCGAGGCCGGCCGGCCCGACCCCGCCGCCGGCGGCGGCACGGGCGCCCCGGCCGGCGAGGACCGCGACGCGGGGCAGCGCGCCTCGCGGGGTGACGGCGCCTCACGGGAGGGCGGCAACACCCCTGACGCGAGCGGCGCCTACACCGTCCGCCCCGGCGACAACCTCTCGGTCATCGCCGACGCGCACAAGGTCGAGGGCGGCTGGCCCGCGCTCTACCACGCCAACGAGCGGCTGATCGGCACCGACCCCAACCTCATCCTGCCTGGCCAGAGCCTGGACCTGAAGGGTGTGACCGCCGCTCCCGCGGCCCCCGCGACCCCGAGCGCGACCTCGTCGGCCACCGCGTCGGCGGCCCCGTCCGCCACCCCGAACTCGGCTCCGCAGCAGGGCTAGTTCGGGCTGTATGTCCGTTGTGTGCAAGTGAGACATGGGTCTCTTCGCCTCAACTGGCGTGTCCCGTCTGCCCGGTCCGTCCGCCCCGCCCCTCACCTGCGGAAACATCCCTTCTGTGGCCGCAAGTAAGGGGGTTTTCTCCCCGATGTGCCTCTTTGAACATTGGCGGGGCGTGTGTTTTCGTCGGACTCGCTCGTCACCGCGAGCCCCTTCGACCGAGAACGCCGAATCCTGCCGTCGGCCGATGGGAACAGTCGACGCTTATGCGCCGTAGGCAGGAGCGGGGGACCCAAGGTAGGCGCCGGTCCCGGCAGTTCACACGGACTGCCGACCGGCTTGGGGTGAAGACGGACGCACGACGTCCGGCCGGGCAGCTCACGCCCGAACCCGACAGCTCACCTCGCAGGCGTCGGTGAGGAGAACTCATGCTGCTTTCCGGCAAGGGCAAGCACCGCCGCCCGTCCAAGGCCGTCCGTGTCGCCACGCTCGCCGGTGTCGCCGGTGCCGCGGTCGCCGCTCCGCTGATGGCGGCCGGCAACGCCTCCGCCGCCTCCGTGCAGACCTGGGACGCCGTCGCCCAGTGCGAGTCCGGCGGCAACTGGTCCATCAACACCGGCAACGGCTACTACGGTGGCCTCCAGTTCTCGCAGTCCTCCTGGGCCGCCGCCGGCGGCACCAAGTACGCCTCGCGCGCCGACCTGGCCACCAAGGGCCAGCAGATAGCCGCCGCCGAGAAGCTGCTCTCCATCCAGGGCCCGGGCGCCTGGTCCTGCGCGGGCGCCGGCAACCTGAGCTCCGGTGGCGCCAAGGCCGATGTGGACACCTCCGGTTCGTCCTCTTCCTCTTCGAAGTCGGCCAAGCCCTCGAAGCCGAAGCAGCGCGTCCAGCCCCAGCAGAAGACGCAGCAGAAGTCGCAGCAGACCGAGCAGCGCACCGAGGCGGCGCCGAAGGCCAGCCGCAGCGAGCAGCGCACCGAGCCGGTCAAGCAGGGCGACGGCGAGTACACCGTCAAGTCCGGCGACACGCTCGGCAACATCGCGACCGTCAACCACACCCAGGGTGGCTGGCAGAAGCTGTTCGACCTGAACAAGGACATCGTCAAGGACGCGAACCTGATCTTCCCGGGCCAGAAGCTGCACCTCGGCTGAGCCGGCCGGCCCCCAAGGCAGGCCCCCTCCCCAAGGTCGGCCCGCCCCCAAGGCAGCCCCGGCCCGGCGCGCGTTCCCCCGTACGCGCCGGGCCGGGGTTTTCGCCGTTACCGGGCAGTAGTGTTGTGGGCCTTTGTCCGGGAATCAGGGTCATTGGGCCCTTTTTCGTCCCAGGACGCGGGCACTCGGCCGGCTGGACCCCCGGAGCCGGTTAGGCTCTTGTCGCAAGGCGAAGCGACCCCGCGGGTCCCTTGCACCGCCTGCGTCACATCTAGCGTCACATCCCAGAAGGAGATGCTCGTGCCGTCCATCGACGTCGTCGTAGCCCGGGAAATCCTGGACTCCCGAGGCAACCCCACGGTCGAGGTCGAGGTCGGCCTCGACGACGGCAGCACCGGCCGTGCTGCCGTCCCGTCCGGCGCCTCCACCGGTGCCTTCGAGGCCATCGAGCTTCGCGACGGCGACCCCAACCGCTACGGCGGCAAGGGTGTCGAGAAGGCCGTCCTCGCCGTCATCGAGCAGATCGGCCCGGAGCTCGTCGGCTACGACGCCACCGAGCAGCGCCTGATCGACCAGGCCATGTTCGACCTGGACGCCACGGACAACAAGGGCTCGCTCGGCGCCAACGCCATCCTCGGCGTCTCGCTCGCCGTCGCGCACGCCGCCTCCGAGGCCAGCGACCTGCCGCTCTTCCGCTACCTCGGCGGCCCGAACGCGCACCTGCTGCCCGTTCCGATGATGAACATCCTCAACGGTGGGTCGCACGCCGACTCCAACGTCGACATCCAGGAGTTCATGATCGCCCCGATCGGCGCGGAGTCCTTCTCCGAGGCCCTTCGCTGGGGTGCCGAGGTCTACCACACGCTCAAGGGCGTCCTGAAGCGCAAGGGCCTGTCGACCGGCCTCGGCGACGAGGGCGGCTTCGCGCCGAACCTGGAGTCCAACCGCGCCGCCCTCGACCTCATCCTTGAGGCCATCAAGGAAGCCGGCTACGCCCCGGGCAAGGACATCGCGCTCGCGCTCGACGTCGCCGCGTCGGAGTTCTACAAGGACGGCAAGTACGAGTTCGAGGGCAAGTCCCGCTCGGCCGCCGAGATGACCGAGTACTACGAGGAGCTCGTCTCCGCGTACCCGCTGGTCTCCATCGAGGACCCGCTGTTCGAGGACGACTGGGCCGGCTGGAACACCATCACCTCGCGCCTCGGCTCCAAGGTCCAGATCGTCGGTGACGACCTGTTCGTGACCAACCCCGAGCGCCTGGCCCGCGGCATCGAGGAGGGCTCCGCCAACGCCCTGCTCGTCAAGGTCAACCAGATCGGTTCGCTGACCGAGACCCTGGACGCCGTCGAGATGGCCCAGCGCAACGGCTTCAAGTGCATGATGTCCCACCGCTCCGGCGAGACCGAGGACGTCACCATCGCCGACCTCGCCGTCGCGGTGAACTGCGGTCAGATCAAGACCGGCGCCCCGGCCCGCTCGGACCGCGTCGCCAAGTACAACCAGCTCCTGCGCATCGAGGAGATCCTGGACGACGCCGCCGTCTACGCCGGCCGCAGCGCCTTCCCCCGCTTCAAGGACTGAGCACCGGCCGCTCGCTGAGCCGAGCGGCCCAGGCGGCTGAGCCCCAGCCAGTCGTCCCCGCGTCCCCGGCCACGGTCCCGTACCGTGTCCGGGGACGTATGTGTGCGGCGGGGAGGCGGGAGAGCGATGGGCAACGACGCCAAGGTCAAGGACCGCGACCGGTTCTCCACCGCGGCCCGGCTCAAGGTGCTCGGCGAGCAGACCGCGGCCCGCGTCTACCGCTCGCAGAACAAGCGCCAGGCCCGCCGCTCCCGCCTCACCGGCCGCGCGGCGCTGCTCGCCCTCGTGCTGTGCTCGCTGATCGTGGCGCTCGCCTATCCGATGCGCCAGTACGTCTCGCAGCGCGCCGACATCTCCGACCAGCAGCGCAAGGCCGCCGACGCGCGCCGGTCGGTCGAGCGGCTGCGCGACGAGAAGGCACGGCTCCAGGACGACGCGTACATCGAGCGCCTGGCCCGCGAGCATCTGCACATGCAGTTCCCGGGCGAGAGTGCCTTCGTCGTGATCGACCCGGGCGCGGCGGACAAGCACCGCGAGAACAAGGGCGCCACCGGCCGCGCCTGGCACTCCAACCTCTGGGACGGCGTCGACAGGGCCGACCGTTCCGCCAACTGACCACCGCTAGCGAAGAGACAGACCCAGGCATGGAAACGCCCCCGCCCCAGACCGACCGCACCGAGCCCACCGACGCGGACATCGCCGCCTTCAAGGAGCAGTTGGGCCGCCCGCCGCGCGGTCTGCGCGCGATCGCGCACCGCTGCCCCTGCGGCAACCCGGACGTCGTCGAGACGGCCCCGCGCCTGGAGGACGGCACGCCGTTCCCGACGACGTACTACCTCACCTGTCCGCGCGCGGCCTCCGCGATCGGCACCCTTGAGGCCAACGGCGTCATGAAGGAGATGACGGAGCGTCTGGCGAGCGATCCCGAGCTCGCGGCGGCCTACCGGGCCGCGCACGAGGACTACATCGCGCGCCGCGACGCCATCGAGGTCCTTGAGGGCTTCCCGAGCGCGGGCGGCATGCCGGACCGGGTCAAGTGCCTGCACGTCCTGGTGGGCCACGCGCTGGCCGCCGGCCCCGGTGTGAACCCGCTGGGCGACGAGGCGATCGCGCTGCTGCCCCAGTGGTGGTCCAAGGGCCCGTGCGTGACGCCGTGCGGCGAGGGGGACGAGAAGTGACCCGGGTCGCCGCCATCGACTGCGGTACGAACTCGATCCGCCTGCTCGTCGCGGACGCGGACCCGGCCACCGGAGAGATCACCGACCTGGACCGGCGCATGACGATCGTGCGGCTCGGCCAGGGCGTGGACCGCACCGGGCGCCTGGCCCCCGAGGCCCTTGCGCGGACGTTCGCGGCGTGCCGCCAGTACGCCGAGGTCATCAAGGAACTGGGCGCCGAGCGCGTCCGTTTCGTGGCGACCTCCGCCTCGCGCGACGCGGAGAACCGCGACGACTTCGTGCGCGGGGTCCTCGACATCCTGGGCGTGGAGCCCGAGGTGATCTCCGGCGACCAGGAGGCCGCGTTCTCCTTCACCGGCGCCACCAAGGAACTGGACGGCGCGGGGGAGTACTTGGTCGTCGACATCGGCGGCGGCTCCACCGAGTTCGTGGTCGGCTCCACCGCCGTCGAGGCCGCCCGCTCGGTGGACATCGGCTGCGTACGCATGACGGAACGTCACCACCCGGGCGATCCCGCCACCCCCGAGCAGATCGCCGCGATCCGCGCCGACATCGAGGCGGCCCTGGACCTGGCCGAACAGAGCGTGCCGCTGACCGGCGGGCGCACCCTGGTCGGCCTGGCGGGCTCGGTGACCACCGTCGCCGCGATCGCGCTCGGCCTCACCGCGTACGACTCGGCCGCCATCCATCATTCACGTATCCCTTACGAGGACGTCGCCGCCGTCACCGCGCGCCTGCTCGCCTCCACCCACGAGGAACGCACCCGCATCCCCGTCCTGCACCCCGGCCGCGTGGACGTGATCGCCGCCGGAGCACTGGTCCTGCTCGCCATCATGGAGCGCACCGGGGCCCGCGAAGTGGTGGTCAGCGAACACGACATTCTGGATGGCATCGCCTACAAAGTGGCAGAAGAGACCGAGAAAGAGAAAACACGGCCTGAACTGCGGTAACGCGGGCAGGGCTGGGGCCGTTCCGGGACTGTGCCTCCGGGGCGGCCCTCTCTCATGCCGTTCCGCGACCGTGTGCGCCCGCGTCGCCGGTGATCAAGCCCGGGCCCGGCGAGGGATGGCGGTGGCCGTTGTGGTCATCTCGCCTCCACCTCCGCCCACACGGACTTGCCGAACGGGATGTCGGTGACGCCCCAGGCGCCTGGACACAGGGCGTCGAGAATGATCAAGCCGCGCCCACGGTCACGCGCCTCGGACTCGGGGCGGACACGAGGGCGGCGGCGTACCGGGTCGTGGACCTCGACGCGCGTGCGGATGTCGTTGGCGTCCAGGACAAGCCGCAGTATGTCGCCGGGCTCGGTGCCGTACCGGATCGCGTTCGTGACCAACTCGGAAGTGATCAGAACGGCTGCGGCTACATGGTCGTCGCCGGCATCCGCGAGGCCGTTGGTGACATGCGCCCGCACGAATTCACGTGCCAACGCCGCCGATCGGGCTTCGCCAGGCAACAGCAGGGACCGCGGCGCGCCCGGTTGCGGCGCACAGTTGTCCGGGCCGGCCTCTCGTCGTTCCGGAAGGCTCACCCCGCGCTACTTTCCGGCGGCCGTGGCCAGCCACCTCTCAGGGGCCGTGTGATGGTCGTCCTTGTCATGCCCTGCACCTCTGTCGGCTCTGGTGTCGCGCGGTTTGGCGACGCACTCAAGGGAACCGCGCCGAAGCAGGGGGCGGCCACGGCGTGGATGAGGCAGTCTTGATGCAGATCTGTGCGTGAGTGCGTCGCTGATGTCGCGCTCGTGGGCGCGTGAAGGATGGCGAAGTGAGCCTCGCGAGGCGTCGTAGGGTCCTGGGTTTCAGTCAGGAGTCCTTGGCTGTGGAACTCGGCGTCGACCGCACGACTGTTGGCCGGTGGGAGAGAGGAGCGGTCGAGATTCAGCCGTCCTTGCGCCGGAAGTTGGCAAGGGTGCTGGGAATCGACCTCACGACGCTCGACTCCCTGCTGTCGAAGCCGTCGGAGCCCCCTGCGGACTCTGTGAGACCGTCGTCGTGTGACGCCCACCGTTCGGGGGATGACGACGACATGATCCGGCGTGATTTCTTGCGCACCATAGTTGTCACTGGCGCTCTCGCAGCCCTGCCGACCGAGGAAGCTGAGGCGTTGGTGCAAGGGGCCTCACGGGGTGATCCGTCCGCCCTCCTGCGTATGAACGAGCACCTGTGGCGGGTTTATCAACTGGCACGAAGCAAAGCGGCTGTTCACCCGATGGTGCGTGAACAGCTGTCATCGCTGACTGCGTGCCTGGCGAGCCGGTCCGGAGCGACAGATCAGCTGTGTGTGGCGGCCGGCGACCTGTTTCAACTTGCTGGTGAGCTGGCCTTTAACGCGAACCGCCACACTGACGCTGCGGCGTCCTATTCGCTGGCGGCCTCGGCGAGCAAGGAGTCGGCGGCCTTCGACCTCTGGGCTTGTGCACTGGTGCGTCATGCCTACGTCGAGATGGCCGGCGGGGGCTATGGCGAGGCCACCGGTCTTCTGCATGCCGCAGGGCAACTGGCCATGCGTGGAGACAGTTCATTGTCGACGCGTCAATGGGTGGCCTCGGTGGAGGCCGAGGCCTACGCGGGGCTGGGGGATTTGCGTGCCTGTGAACGCGCGCTCGCCGAGGCGGAGAAGGTGTTGGATCTCGATGACCACGGTCACAACGCGGGGTGGCTGCGGTTCGACGGTTCGCGGTTGGCCGAGGAACGTGGGGCGCGGTACGTCCGGCTTGGACGGCTGGACCTCGCGGAGGCAGCCCTGCTGAGCGCGTTGCGAGAAGGAGCTTTGGCGCAGGGCCAGTCGCTTCGGCGACGAGGCGCGGTACTGGCCGATCTCGCCGCGATCGGCGCCAGGCGCCACGATCCTGAGCAGGTGGTCGCGTATGGAGGCGAGGCTGTTCGGCTCGCGCGAGAGTCTTCGTCCGGATACGTCGCCCGTAGACTCCGGGGGCTACAGGTTGAGATCGGCGCCCTTGCCAAGGATCACCGCGTTGCCGAGTTGGGCGTCGACATCGCCGCACTGAGCACGACGTGACGAGAGGGGATGCCGTGTCGCAGACCGACGGCGCTCAGCTGTTCCGGGAAGCGTGGATCGCTGGCGTGCGCAAGCACTTCCCAGGTGAGCCGAAAGCTGGATACGTAACGCCCTGGGAAGACACGCCTGATTGGGAGCGGCAGGCCGCAGAGGCGGTGTACCAGCAGGTACGGCAGTTCCTGGACCTGAGCGGCGGCCACGCCTCGCGGCTGGGACGGGCGCAGAAGAGCCGTTTCGTGGCGCTGTGCTGGACGGCACAGATGTACAAGCACTTCGAGGACCCGAAGCCCGGGTACGTGGCGGACTGGTCGGAGCTGCCCGAGTGGCAGCAGGAGACCGATGCTGATGTCTTCGAAGCGATCGCCGAGTCTTTGAACTGACAGAGGCGGGATGCCCCTGCTCCGGTGCGATGCCGGAGCAGGGGCATCGTGCCTCCGACCGAGGGAGGGGTCGTCGGGCGGTGTCTTTCGCTCGCGGGTAACGGTCCGCGTATCGGGGCGTGCGAGCGGGCGGACGGTGCCGCCGGCGGCCGCTGTTCGGCGGACATTCTGGACGGAATCGCTTGGTCCGCAGCCTGATCGCGACCCCGGGGCGGCCCCTCGGACGGGTCACCGAAGAAAGTTCGTGAAGTTCTTCACAAGAGAAAGCGGTCCGCGAGCCGAGGTTTCTGGTTCCAGGGCCGCTTTCCGAGGTCCGAGGGCCCCTCGCGGGGGCATTCCCCACGGTGCTTCGTGCGTCGCGCCTGCGTTTCCTACGGCAGTGGTCCACCGTGCGCCGGGCGGGGGAGGCCAGTTCAGGAGGGGTGAACAACGTTCCCCTCGCCCTCATGGTTCCCCCGTGCCACCATGACCTCGCTCACGTGGGCCGCGCAGTGTAGCAGAGCCACCTGCGAACCTTGTGAAGGGGCGCACGAGCGGGGGTACTCCGTCAGGTGGATACTCGATGGCATGAGCACCACGGAGCGTCCCAGGATCCTCGTAGTAGGTGGCGGGTACGTAGGCTTGTACGCAGCGCGGCGCATTCTCAAGAAGATGCGCTACGCGGAAGCGACCGTCACGGTCGTCGACCCGCGCTCGTACATGACGTACCAGCCCTTCCTCCCCGAAGCCGCCGCAGGCAGCATCTCGCCGCGCCACGTCGTCGTCCCGCTGCGACGCGTCGTGCGTGGAGCCGAGGTGCTCACCGGCCGGGTCACCAGCATCGACCAGGACCGCAAGGTCGCCACGGTCGCGCCGCTCGTCGGCGAGGCCTATGAGCTGCCCTTCGACTACCTGGTCATCGCGATGGGTGCGGTCTCGCGCACCTTCCCGATCCCCGGCCTGGCCGAGCAGGGCATCGGCATGAAGGGTGTGGAGGAGGCCATCGGCCTGCGCAACCACGTCCTGGAGCAGCTGGACAAGGCCGACTCCACCACGGACGAGGACGTCCGCCGCAAGGCGCTCACCTTCGTCTTCGTGGGCGGCGGCTTCGCCGGCGCGGAGACCATCGGCGAGGTGGAGGACATGGCCCGCGACGCGGCCAAGTACTACACCAACGTCAAGCGCGAGGACATGCGTTTCATCCTCGTCGACGCCGCCGACAAGATCCTTCCCGAGGTCGGCCCGGAGCTGGGCCGCTGGGGCAAGGAGCACCTTGAGGGCCGCGGGGTGGAGATCTACCTCTCGACCTCCATGGACTCCTGCGTGGATGGCCACGTCGTGCTGAAGAACGGCCTCGAGGTCGACTCCAACACGATCGTGTGGACCGCCGGCGTCAAGCCCAACCCGGCGCTCTCCCGCTTCGGCCTCCCGCTCGGCCCGCGCGGTCACGTGGACGCCCAGCCGACCCTCCAGGTCACCGGCACCGACTACATCTGGGCCGCCGGCGACAACGCCCAGGTTCCCGACCTCGCCGCCCGCAAGGCCGGCGTCGAGAACGCCTGGTGCCCGCCGAACGCCCAGCACGCGCTGCGCCAGGCCAAGGTCCTCGGCGACAACGTGGTCTCCGGCATGCGGGGCTTCCCGCAGAAGGAGTACGCCCACGCCAACAAGGGCGCGGTGGCCGGTCTCGGCCTCCACAAGGGCGTCGCGATGATCGTCATGGGCAAGATGAAGATCAAGCTCAAGGGCCGTCTCGCCTGGTACATGCACCGTGGCTACCACGGCATGGCCGTGCCGACGTTCAACCGCAAGATCCGCGTCCTGGCCGACTGGACCCTCGGCATGTTCCTCAAGCGCGAGGTCGTCTCCCTCGGCGCGATGGAGACCCCGCGCGAGGAGTTCTACGAGGCGGCCAAGCCCGCCCCGGCTCCCGCCGCCGAGGCCAAGCCCGCTGAGGCCAAGCCCGCCGAGGCCGGGGCGAAGGCCAAGGCCTCCTAGCACCGTCCGCTTCTCTCCCGAAGGGGTCGTCCGCCATCCGTGGTGCGGGCGGCCCCTTCGGCGTATCCGGGCAGCGGGGCGGGTACGGATGGGCCTGGCGCCCGCGCGCCCCGGGGCCGGTTTCCGGCCAGAAAGATGGTGTATACAGACATCCTGGCGCCTCCACGCGCCGTAGCGGGATTGCCTGGCACCCGGGCAGTGTTGAGCGGGGTGCTGAGACATTTCTGCGAGGCACGGAGGTGCGCACGATGGCCGACGCGGCGCTGCGGCTGACCGCTCTAGCCGAGGAATTGCTGGGGGAGCCCCTTCCGGTACGGATCCGGGCCTGGGACGGCAGCGAAGCGGGTCCGCCGGACGCGCCGGTTCTCGTCGTACGCCACCGGCGCGCCCTGCGCCGGCTCCTGTGGAAGCCGGGCGAACTCGGCCTGGCCCGCGCCTGGGTGGCCGGGGAGCTCGATGTCGAGGGCGATCTGTACGCGCTGCTGGACCGGCTGGCGGGGCTGATCTGGGAGCGGGACGAGGAGACAGGCGCGAGCGTCCACCCGGTGCGCGACCCGAGACTGCGGGCCGCCGCCAGGACGCTCCTGAAGATGGGCGGCGTCCTGCCGCCGCCGGCCCCGCCCGCCGAGGAGATGCGCCGCCGCACCGGCCGCCTGCACACCAAGCACCGCGACAAGGAGGCCATCAGCCACCACTACGACGTCGGCAACGACTTCTACGAGCTGGTGCTCGGCCCCTCGATGGTCTACTCGTGCGCGTACTGGCCCAGCCCCGACGCGACGCTGGCCGAGGCCCAGCGCGACAAACTCGACCTGGTCTGCCGCAAGTTGGCCCTCAAGGAGGGCGACCGGCTGCTCGATGTCGGCTGCGGCTGGGGCTCGATGGCCATCCACGCCGCCCGCGAGTACGGCGCCCACGTCGTAGGCATCACGCTCTCGCGCGAACAGGCCGCCTACGCCCGCAAACGGATCGCGGAGGAGGGGCTGACCGACCGCATAGAGATCCGCGTCCAGGACTACCGGGACGTCAAGGACGGCCCGTTCGACGCGATCTCCTCGATCGGCATGGCCGAGCACGTCGGCTCGGTGCGGTACGCGCAGTACGCCGACATCCTCCACGGGCTGCTCAGGGACGGCGGCCGGCTCCTGAACCACCAGATCGCCCGGCGCCCCGAGCGGAACGAATCGGCGTACCACGTCGATGAGTTCATCGACGCGTACGTCTTCCCCGACGGTGAGCTCGCACCGCTCGGGCGCACCCTGGCAGCCCTGGAGGAAGCCGGGTTCGAGGCGCGCGACGTGGAACCCATCCGGGAGCACTACGCGCTGACGCTGCGTCAGTGGGTGGCGAACCTGGAGTCGGACTGGGCGCGCGCCACGCGGTACACCAGCCCCGAGCGGGCCCGGATCTGGCGGCTCTACATGGCGGCCTCCGCGATCTCCTTCGAGCGCAACCGGATCGGGGTCAACCAGATCCTCGCGGTGAAGACGCCGGTGGGCGGGGCGTCGGGGATGCCGCTGCGGGCGCGCACCTGGAACTGAGGCGGGGCGCGGGGCGGCGAGCGGGAACCGGCCAGGCCCCGCACGCCGAAGGGCCCCGCACGCCGAAGGGGCCCGCACGCCGAAGGGGCCCGCACGCCGAAGAGCGCCGCACGCCGAAGGGCCCCGCACGCCGAAGGGCCCCGCACGCCGAAGGGGCCCGCACGCCGAAGGGCCTCGGAGGTCACTCCTCCGAGGCCCTTCAACCGCCCTGTCCTGCCGGTCGGTCGGCGCCTACTCGGTCTTGATCGCGGTCAGCATGTTCAGCCTCGCCGCGCTGCGGGCCGGCCACATCGCGGCCAGCACGCCCACCAGGGCGGCGAGCGCCAGGAACAGCGCGATCCGGTCCCACGGCATGACCAGCGCGTAGCCGGGGATCGAGCCCTTGATGGTCTGGCCGATGGCCCAGGCCAGGAACGAGCCGAGGCCGACGCCGATCACCGCGCCGAACAGCGAGATGACCACGGCCTCCAGGCGGATCATGGTCTTGACCCGGCGGCGGTCCAGGCCGATCGCGCGCAGCATCCCGATCTCCTGCTGGCGCTCGAACACCGACATCGCCAGGGTGTTGACGACACCGAGGACCGCGATGATCAGGGCCATCGCGAGCAGCCCGTACATGATGTTGAGCAGCGTGTTGATCATGCCGCCGAACGCGTTGCGGATGTCCTGCTGGTCCATGATGCTGATCGCCGGGTTGTCACCGAGCGCGTCGACCAGGGCCTTCTCATGGGCGCTCGTGGCGCCGCCGTCCACCTTGACGAAGACCTGCGGGATGTAGGGCTTGGTGCCGTGCGGGTCGAGCAGCGCGGTCGGGGCGAGGACGGAGTCCAGGAACTCGTTCTCCTTGTACGTCGCGCCGATGGTCAGCTCGGTCTTCTTCTTGTCCTCGAATTCGACGGGGACCCGCGAGCCGGCCTTCCAGCCGTGCTTGGCGGCGGTGGTGTCGTCGACGGCTATCTGGTTCTGGCCCAGGGTGGCGAGCGAACCCGACACCGGCTCCACGGCGAGGACCTTCTCGATGTCGCCGGGCGTGACGCCGGCCACCGACTGCTCGGTGCCGCCGATCTTCAGATACGAGGACTGCTTCGGGGAGACCGCCGTGACGCCGGGTGCCTTGCGCAGCGCGGAGACCACGTCGTTGTCGAGCCCCGAGCGGCCGGACGCCATCTGGACCATGTAGTCGGCCTTGATGTTGTCCGTGGTCACCTTGTCGATGGCGGCGCCGATCGTCACACCCAGCACCGAGAGGCCGGTGACCAGGGTGAGACCGATGGCGAGCGCCGACGCGGTGGCGCCGGTGCGGCGCGGGTTGCGCACCGCGTTCTGGCTTGCGAGCTTGCCGGAGACGCCGAACACCTTGGCGATGGCGGGGCGCACCAGCGCGATGACCGGCCGCGAGAGCAGCGGGATCAGGATGATGACGCCGACCAGGGCGAGGAAGGCGCCGAGACCGATGAGGTACTTGCCGTCCTTGCCGGCGGCGGCGCCCGCCACGATGGCGGCCGCGCCGCCGAGCGCGATCACGCCGCCGATGGAGTTGCGTACGACCAGGGACTTGGTGGTGGCCACGCCGTGCACGCTGTTCATCGCGGCGACCGGCGGGATCTTGGCCGCGCGCCAGGCGGGCAGCAGGGCGGCGAGCAGCGTGACGAACACACCGACGGCGAGCGCGGCGACGACCGGGGTCGCGGACACGATCATCGGGCCGGCCGGCAGCTTGGCGCCGAAGGAACTCATCACGGACCGCAGCCCGGCCGCCAGGGCGAGCCCAAGGCCGAAGCCGATGGCGGAGGCGATCACACCGACCACCAGCGCCTCGGTCAGCACCGAGCGGCGCACCTGGCCGCGCGAGGCGCCGACGGCACGCATCAGGGCCAGCTCACGGGTGCGCTGGGCGACCAGCATGGTGAAGGTGTTGGAGATCAGGAAGATCCCGACGAAGAGCGCGATGCCGGCGAAGCCGAGCAGCATCTGGTTGAGGCCGCTCAGCCCCGTCTCGATGTTCTTGGCCTCCTCGTCGGCGAGCGCCTTGCCGGTCTTGGCCTCGGCGTTCTTGGGGAGCAGCGGCTCGATGCCGGTGAGGATCCTCTGGGCGTCGGCGCCGGGGACGGCCGTCACGTTCGCGTTCTGGAAGTAGCCCGGCTTGAGGTAGAGCTGCTGGGCGACGGGGGTGTCGAACAGCACCAGGCTGCCGCCCGCGTTCACCGCGCCGTCCTCGGTGGTGAAGATGCCGGTGAGCTTGTAGGACTTGACGGGGCCGTTGGTGGCGACCCGCACGTTGTCGCCGACGGTGTAATCGCCCTTGGCGGCGGTGTCCTTGTCGAGCGCGATCTGGTCGTCCCTGGCCGGGCCGGAGCCCTGGGCGAAGGTGTACGAGGGGTCCTTGCCGTCCTTGCCGGGGGCGAAGTTGCCGCCCTTGTTGGCCCAGCCCTGCCCGATCAGCCTGCCGTCGGTGCCGGCCACCCCGGCGAAGCCGTCGAGACGGCCCGTGACGGAGGCGACGCCGTCCAGCTTCGCCATCTTCTGGAGGGTCTGCTCGCTGATCCCGGCCTCGCGGTCGGTGTCGTCGGCGCTCGCGTACGTGGTGACGGCGACGGCCACCTTGTCGTAGTTCTTGGCCGACTGGTGGCGGAAGGCGTTGCCGAGGGTGTCGGTGAAGATGAGCGTGCCGGACACGAAGGCGACGCCGAGCATGACGGCGAGCACCGTCATCAACAGCCGGGCCTTGTGCGCGAGCACGTTGCGCAGGGCGGTTTTGAACATGGGTTTCTACTCAGTCCTGGTGAGATACGACGACGCGAGGGAGGGGGCGGGGGCTTCGGCTTTCGGGGCGCGCCCGGAGCACTTGGGGCTTCGGGCGCTGCCGGGGACTTCGGCTTTCGGGGCGAGAGCCGGGCACTTCGCCCCGCGGGGCGCGCCCCGGGCACTTCAGCCCCTCCGGCGTTTGCGGAGCGGGGGCCTGGGGGCGGCGCCCCAGCGGTACCGGGTGCGAATGCGGGGCCCGGGGGCCACGAACCTGGGGGGTCTGGGCGTCGCCCCCAGCGGCACCGCGCACGCCGGGGGCGGACCCAGGGGGTTCGGGGGCAACGCCCCCGGTGGCTCGGGTCAGCTGGTGCGGCCCTTGGCGTCGAACGCCTTCATCCGGTCGAGCACCCCGTCCGCGCTGGGCCGCAGCATCTCGTCCACGATCCGCCCGTCGGCGAGGAATATGACCCGGTCCGCGTAGGAGGCCGCGACCGGGTCGTGCGTCACCATGACCACGGTCTGCCCCAGCTCCCGCACCGAGTTGCGCAGGAAGCCGAGGACTTCGGCGCCGGAGCGCGAGTCCAGGTTTCCGGTCGGCTCGTCACCGAAGATGATCTCCGGCTGGGAGGCGAGCGCGCGGGCCACGGCGACGCGCTGCTGCTGGCCGCCGGAGAGCTGGGTGGGCCGGTGGCCGAGCCGGTCGGCGAGCCCCACCATGGCGATGACCTGGTCCAGCCACTGCTTGTCGGGCTTGCGGCCCGCGATGTCCATCGGGAGCGTGATGTTCTCCAGGGCGGTCAGCGTCGGGAGCAGGTTGAACGCCTGGAAGATGAAACCGATCTTGTCGCGGCGCAACTGCGTGAGCTGCTTGTCCTTGAGGGAGCCGAGCTCGGTCTCACCGATGCGGACCGAGCCGGAGCTGAAGGAGTCGAGGCCCGCGACGCAGTGCATCAGGGTGGACTTGCCGGAGCCCGAGGGGCCCATGATCGCGGTGAACTCGCCCTGGCGGAAGTCGACCGTGACCTGGTCGAGGGCGACCACCTGGGTCTCGCCCGTGCCGTAGACCTTCGACAGTTCGACGGCGCGGGCGGCCACCGCGGTCGCGCGGTGTGCGGTGGGGATGGTGGTCACGGGGTACTCCTGTCGAGCGGATTGCGGGGACGTGTTCCATCCTCGCGGCCCGAGGACGCCGCCTCGTCACCCGCTGTGCCCGTTTTCCTGGCCCTCTTGAGTCGGACGGGAGGCCCCCGCGCGTCCTCCTGAGGTATGACGGCACCCCTGAGGCGCGCGCGTGAGCCACCGGGACGCGGCACTCACGCGGGCCGGGCTCCCGCGGGCTGCGCGAGGATCGGCTGCGGGGCGCACACGGGCATCGACTTTCCGTCATTCCGCAGGCGCATATGGGGGTACCCCGGACGCCCTGCCAACCGCCTCCGGCATGTGCCAACACCGTATTGAGCTGTGCTGACGCACCCTCAGGCGTCAATAAAATAAGACAACATCGACTGGTTGTTCCGCTGTTCGGGGGATGCGTCGGGCTAGGCTCGTGCCGCGAAACGCGGAGCCGCGCGCCCTGGCCCGGATGGTGGAACGCAGACACGGCGAGCTTAAACCTCGCTGGCCTTCGGGCCGTGCCGGTTCAAGTCCGGCTCCGGGCACTCCAGCACAATCCGGTCTCCCGCGCGTCGGGTGCCGGACCCTTGCACACTTCTCATCCCCGCGTGAAGATCCTCCTTAGGCAGTACGAGGATTCTTTGCGCGCCCATTACCCTGGACGGCAAGGCCGCGCACGGTGGCCATGGAGGAGTGAGATGAGGAGCAGCAACCCGGTCTTCTCGCGACGGGGCTTCAGCCGCGACACTGGCTACGCCGGATTCAACACCGCGCAGCAGCCGCAGGCCGGGGGCAACCCGTACGCGCAGGCACCCGCCAACCCGTACGCGACCAATCCGTACGCACAGCAGGACACGCAGTTCGGTGCCCCGCCGGCCGCCGCCGGCAACGTCATGACGATGGACGACGTCGTCACCCGCACCGCCATCTCGCTCGGCCTGGTCGTCGTCGGCGCGATCCTGGCGTGGGTGATGCTGCCCGTCGACGCCGACAACATCCGCACGTCGATCGGTGTCGCCTTCGCGGCGGGCCTGGTCTCCATGGTCCTCGGCCTCATCCAGGCCTTCAAGCGCAAGCCGGTCCCGGCGCTGATCCTGGCGTACGCCGCCACGCAGGGCGTCGCGCTCGGCGTGATCAGCAGCGTCATCAGCACCTACGTCGCCGCCGGCGCGGTGCCGCAGGCGGTGCTCGGCACCATGGCGGTCTTCGGCGGTGTGCTCATCGCGTACAAGACCGGCCTGATCCGGGTCAACCGCCGGTTCCAGGGCTTTGTGGCGGCCGCCGCCATCGGCTTCGTCCTGCTGATGATCACCAACTCGCTCTTCGCCGTCTTCGGCGGCGGCGACGGCCTCGGCTTCCGCAGCGGCGGTCTCGGCATCCTCTTCGGGATCATCGGCGTCATCCTCGGCGCCTGCTTCCTGGCGCTCGACTTCAAGCAGGTCGAGGACGGCATCGCCTACGGCGCGCCGCGTGAGGAGTCCTGGCTCGCGGCCTTCGGCCTCACCCTGACCCTGGTGTGGATCTACCGCGAGATGCTGAACATCATCGCGATCATCCAGGGCGACTGACCCACGCGACACCCTGAGGGGCCCTGCCCGGCGCTGCTGCCGGGCGGGGCCCCTCGCCGTGTCCGGGGCCGCTCACCAGCCGATCGACAGGGTCACCTCCGTCGGCGCCTGCGCGTTGCCCAGGATCTGCACGGAGGACTGGTCGTTGATGTCGTCGTACGGGAAGCCGTACGCGCGCCCCGCGAGGCCCACCGTGTGGAAGAAGGCCGCGTAGTCGTTCTTCGGGGCCGTCCCCCGGTAGTACGCGGACGGGGTGTGCCACAGCGAGGTGTCCTCGGCCACGCCCCGGTTGAACGCGGCGCAGAACTCCGCGCCGAGCCGCTTCTCCACGTCGCCGCCCGAGGCGAGCGCCCCCGAACAGGCCATCACCTCGCGCGAGGTCGGCTTGTTCAGGGTGAAGGGCCCTGCCCCGTTCCTGGTGAAGGTCAGGGTGGAGCCCGTGACGCGCCCGGAGAACGTCTCGCCCGGCGCGCTCAGGGTGAAGGGGTGCGTGGCGTAGTAGCTCCACGCCCGGTCGATGGCCGAGGTCAGGTAGTCGGCGGGGAAGGCGGCCGCCGAGCGCGGGGCCACGATCCGGTACGCGGACCGGAGCGGCCTGAACGCCGCCCCGACGTTCGCCGCGTACCCGGCCATGACCTCGGCGCGGGACTTCGTGATGCCCCGGGTGGTGTCGTAACCGCTGGACGTCTGGCGCACCCGGGCGGTCATCGGGAAGCCGAACTGGTCGACCTGGGTGGTGTTCCCGCCGTACGCCGCCTGGCCGTTGACGAAGGTGTACTCGTACCAGTCGTAGTACACGTCGGCGTTGGGGTCGGAGGGGTTGTTGGGGTCGGGGCCGCCCCAGCCCTGGTCGTCGGGCGAGACGGGGATGTACAGCGGCGAGCCGAGGGAAAGGTAGATCCGGCCGCCCCGGATCGAGGACGGCGACGGCACCCGCCCTCCCGCCCGGTCCAGCGTGAACGACATGTTCGGGTAGTTCACACCGTGCTTGGAGAGGTGGCCGGGCGCGTTCGCGTCGAGGTGGCTGATGTGCGCGCTCGATCCGTCGGGCCGCAGATAGGACCACTGGCCCGGGGTGATCTGGCCGAGCACGGTGACGTAGATCTGTGAATCGGCGTACGCGCCATGGGTGTTGTTCTGGAACACGATCGGGAAGCCGGCCGGGTCGGCGGCGGGCGGTGCGCCGGCGGCCGTCGCCGTCGCCCCGGACGTGCCGGACAGCAGCAGGGCGCTCACGGTCGCGGCCGCAAGGAGGAGCCGTACGGATCTCATCTCTGCCCGTCCCCTCAGTGGCCGAAGCCGAACCAGTTGACGTTCACGAAGTCGGCGCCCTGGCCGCTGGTGAAGGTGAGGTAGACGTCATGGGTGCCGGTGGTGGCGCCGATGTTGGCGGGGACGGTGCGCCAGCTCTGCCAGCCGCCGGTGTTGGCCACGGCGAAGCTGCCGATGGGCGCGTTGCCCGGGCTGTCCAGGCGTACCTCCACCAGACCGCTGACCCCGCCGGCCGCGCCGCTTGCCACCCTGGCGACGAACTGGCGGGCCGCGTCCGTACCGAAGTCGACGCCCTTGTAGAGCGCCCAGTCGCCGTTGGCCAGCGAGCCGATGTCCTGGCCGCCGCCGCTGTCGGTGGTGGCCTCCTTCACCACGCCGGACTGCTGATCGTACGACTCGGCCTGGAGGGTGCCGTACGCGTCACGGCTGCCCGAGGGCGGAGTGGTGGGCGGGGTGGTGCCGGAGCCCCCCGACTGCCGCACGGTGACGTAGTCGACGACCAGGGGATGGCCGGGCTCGGTGCCGGCGTCGGGGCCGCCGCCGAACGCGCCGGGGAATCCGCCGCCCATGGCCACGTTCAGAATGACGAAGTAGCCGTGGTTGGTGGCGTTGGTCCAGGTCGCCGCGTCCATCTGATTCTGGCTGACGGTATGGAAGTTGACGCCGTCCAGGTAGAAGCGCATCTGCTCGACGGGCCCCGAGCGGTCCCATTCGACAGCGTACGTGTGGAAGCCGCCCTGGCAGGTGGTGCCGTCGCAGGCCCGCTGGCCGCCGATGCCGGTGGTCTCGTTGCACGGCCCGCCGGGGCTGGTGCCGCAGTGCATCGTGGACCAGTTGTTGTTGAGGCCCTGGACGTTCTCCATGATGTCCAGCTCGCCGATGCCGGGCCAGTTCCAGTAGTTGCCCCGGAAGGGCGCGCCGAGCGCCCAGAACGCGGGCCAGTAGCCCTTGGCGGCGGCGCCCGTCACGTTCGGCATCTGGAGGCGCGCCTCGATGCGGAGTTTCCCGCCGGCCGGGGGCTGGAAGTCGGTGCGCCGGGTCTCCACGCGGCCCGACGTCCAGTGGCCCGAGGCGTCGCGCTGGGGGGTGATGCGCAGGTTGCCCGCGCCGTCGAGGGCGACGTTGGAGGTGTCGGAGGTCATCGTCTCGACCTCGCCGGTGCCGAAGCCGGCCGGGCCTCCCGGGTAGCTGGTGCCGGTCGTGTACTGCCAGTTGGCCGTGTTCAGGCCCGAGCCCGCGGGGCCGTCGAAGTCGTCGGTGAACACGGTGGTCCAGCCCGCGGGGGGCGGCGGGGCGGAGGCGGTGGCGGGCAGGGCGACGGCGGCGGCCGAGGCCGCGGCGAGCCCGAGGGTGCAGAGCACGGCGGTGAGGGCGCGGCGCGCGGGTCCGCCTCTGGGAGCTGTGGGGCGCATGTGGGGGGCCTCTCTCGGAAAGAGAGCGCTCTGAGAGCGCTCTCAACGATGGGCTGCGCGGCCACTGTGCTCTTCGGCGCCGGGAGCGTCAAGAGGTGCAACAGTGAAGGGCCTTGGCGGGGAGGGGAGTTCACCTTCTGAAGGGGCGCGGCGGGTCTGCGGGTTCGCGCAGGGGCCGCTCGCTGGGGGCCGCTCGGCGGGACGCGGTGCCGGTTCGTGCGGGGCCGCTCGGCGGGGCGCGGCGCGACGCCCCGTCGGCGGGGGCCGGCGGGGCGAAGGGGTATGCGCTTTTCTCGGTGGACTTCAAGAGCCGGACGCGTCCGGGGCGGAACTAGAGCAGGCGGCGCGCGGCCCGCCTCAGGTCGTACTCGTGGATGATCGCCTTGGCGTGCCCGTAGGTGAGATCGTGCTCGCTCCGGAGCCAGCTGACCTTCTCCTCGAAACGGAAGAGGGAGGGGCCTTCCTCGACGGTGCGGAGCCAGTCGGACACTTCACGACCGGTGCAATGGGGGATGCGGGAGAGCAGGTTGCGGTGGGTCTCTTCGGAGAAGACTTGGGACATCGGCGCCTCCGGAGGCATTGCGCTGCGTGGTCCTTCACTGCACCGTGCCTGAGTGTTCGCGTATTGGCAACAGTGCGGGACGGGCGCGTAGGGTCGCGGCGTGCTCGATGTGAACCCCTTGCTCCTGGCCGTGGACCGTTTCGCCGACCGCCTTCGCGCCGCCCCCGAGAGCCGCCTTCGGCGCGGGGCGGCGACCGAAGGGCTGGCGCTCGCGCGGGAGTTGGCCCTCAGGGCGCAGCGCGTAGAGGACCCGGAGCGCGAGCCGCTGCTCATGCCGGACGCGGGGATGTTCTGCGTCGCGGATCAAGTCATGGTCGCCGGAAGGGACTTGGCGCAGGCCCTGTACACGGCGAAGGCCCCGCCCGGCGGGGAGCCGGAGGGGGCCGTGGAGCTGGTGGAAGCGGCGGCGGTACGGGCTTTCGGCTAGCGCCGGGCGGTGGGTCCGGTGAACCGGGCTGCCGTTCGCGCAGTTCCCCGCACCCCTGGTGGGGTTGGTGCTGGCCTGCGCAGGCCTACCCAGCCCGTCATGGGGGCCCCTGCCCCTCAAGGCCTTGGGGGAGCTTGAGGACGGGCAGTTGGGGCGGAGCCCTGGGGGTTCAGAGTGAGGCGATGACCCGGTCCGCGAGGATGTACACGCTTTCCTCGCCGCACGAGAAGGTCAGCGCGTACGCCCCGGACACGCCCGAGCCGCCCAGCAGGACAGGGCTCCGGCCCTCCCGCAGCGCGCCCGCAAGGCGCTCCGAGGTCTCCCGGTGGCCCGGGGTCATGCAGAGCGTGGTGCCGTCGGCGAAGACGTACACGTCCAGCGTGCCGAGCGGGCCCGGGCGCACGTCCGCGAGCGCCGTACGGGACTCGGCCAGCTCCTCCAGGCGCGAGACCGTCGCCTCGTGGTCGGCCGCGACCGGCGCCTGGACCGGCACGAAGTCCGGGTGCGAGGGGTGGCGACGGCGGGCCGCGGCGAGCTCGGGGGAGTCCTCGGGGAACTCCTCCGTCGTCTCCAGGGCCTCGGCCATCTCCAGCGCCTCGGCGTCGAGGCCCGCGAAGTCCGCCTGGCGGGGCAGGAAGAACGCGGCGTCCTCGCCGAGCCCCGCGAGCCCGCCCAGCATCGGGGAGGGCGCGTCGGCGGCGTCCCTGGCCTCCTGCGCGGCCCAGAAGGCGCGCGCCTCGGCCAGCTCGCGCTCGCGCTCCTCGGCCAGGGCCTCGGCGACGGCGGCCCGTATCTCGGCGGCCGGGGTGGCGGCGGAGCGGGCCTGCTGGGGCAGGCTCACGTAGCCGTCGGTGGGGTCGGTGCCGTGTTCGCGACGGGTGGCTGCCAGGTCTTCGCGCAGGGCCACCACCTGCTTGCGCAGCCCGTGGGCGGCGTGCAGGGCAGCGGCGCCCACGGCCGTGGCAGCGGCCGTGGTCAGCAGCAGGGCAAGAGGCATGGCGCTCACTGACGTTCTCCCGGATTCAAACGGTTCCCCGACTTCCTACCTCAGCTTGTCGTGAGCCCGCCCCCGGCGTCAGTGCATTACGTCACGAAATGGACAGGTCTTTGGGCCCCGCGCTTCCGGGTGGAACGTACCTGACCTGCGAAAATACTCCCCCAGCGGGAGATACGTCACATCCTGGGGGAGATTCGGTCACGGTTAGGACGCGGAAGGATTGGCTGTGAGCGCCCTGTGGGATACGAGATCCCTGGTCAGGGGGCCAGGAAGGGGACTTGGCGTGCGGCCGGTGGCGGCCGGGGCGTCAACTCCGCGTCGACAGGCGGTCAACGCAGCGCTCCGGCCGCCGAAGGGGGCGCTCGTCAGCTGAGGCGTTCGATGACCATGGCCATGCCCTGGCCGCCGCCGACGCACATGGTCTCAAGGCCGAACTGCTTGTCGTGGAACTGGAGGCTGTTGATCAGCGTGCCGGTGATGCGGGCGCCGGTCATGCCGAAGGGGTGGCCCACCGCGATCGCGCCGCCGTTGACGTTCAGCTTGTCCAGCGGGATGCCGAGGTCCTGGTAGGACGGGATCACCTGGGCGGCGAAGGCCTCGTTGATCTCGAAGAGGTCGATGTCGTCCACGGTGAGCCCGGCCCGCTTGAGTGCCTGACGGGACGCCTCGACCGGGCCGAGGCCCATGATCTCGGGCGACAGGCCGGTGACGCCGGTGGAGACGATGCGGGCCAGCGGGGTCAGGCCGAGCTCGCGCGCCTTGGTGTCGCTCATGATCACGAGGGCGGCGGCGCCGTCGTTGAGCGGGCAGCAGTTGCCCGCGGTGACGAGCCCGTCGGGACGGAAGGCCGGCTTGAGGCCCGCGACGCCCTCGACGGTGACGCCCGCGCGGGGGCCGTCGTCCTTGCTGACCACGGTGCCGTCCGGGGTCGTGACCGGGGTGATCTCGCGCTCCCAGAAGCCGTTCTTGATGGCTTCCTCGGCGAGGTTCTGCGAACGGACGCCGAACTCGTCCATCTCGCGCCGCGAGATGCCCTTGAGCCGGGCCAGGTTCTCGGCGGTCTGGCCCATCGCGATGTACGCGTCGGGGATCAGGCCGTCCTCGCGCGGGTCGTGCCAGCTCGTGCCCTCGCGCTGCGCGACGTCGGCGGTGCGCGCCTCGGCGTCCGCGAAGAGCGGGTTGTGGGTGTCGGGCAGGCCGTCGCTGCTGCCCTTGACGGAGCGCGACACCATCTCGACACCGGCCGAGATGAACACGTCGCCCTCGCCGGCCTTGATGGCGTGCATCGCCATCCGGGAGGTCTGGAGCGAGGAGGAGCAGTACCGGGTGATGGTGCAGCCCGGCAGGTGATCCATGCCCATCTGCACGGCCACGATGCGGCCCAGGTTGTGGCCCTGCTCGCCGCCGGGCAGGCCGCAGCCGAGCATCAGGTCGTCGATGTCGCGCGGGTCGAGGCCGGGCACCTTGGCGAGGGCGGCCTCGATGATCGTGGCGGTCAGGTCGTCCGGGCGCAGGTCCTTGAGGGAACCCTTGAAGGCGCGGCCGATGGGGGAACGGGCGGCAGAGACGATCACGGCTTCGGGCATCACGGCTCCAGGGGATGGGAAGGCAGGACTCTCTGGGAAGTTACCCGTACGTACTGGATTGGTCATCCGGGGTGGCGTGTGATGCGGGACTCTTTTCTAAGCGGTTGCTCAGGCCGGGCTCGGGCCGGGCTCGGGCCGGGCTCGGGTCTGGCTCAGGTCTGGCTCAGGTCGGGTGGGCCGAGGCGTCTGGGCGACGTGTCAGGGGCGACGTGTCAGGGGCGGGTGGGGGAGCTGTCGGGGGCGGTGCCGTTGGGGGTCGTGCCGTTGGGGGCCGGCTCCACCGGCGTCGGCAGGCGCCGGCGGCGGCGGTACTTGAGCAGGGCCCACGGCGCGCGGGCCCCGGTGACCTCCGTGCCGGCCTGCGCCGCCGCGGCGGACGCCGCCTTGGCCACCGGCAGGATGTCCTCGTTGCGGGCGGCGTCGGGGTGGTCGGACTCGGGCCACAGGCCGAGCGCGGCGCACAGCGTCGGCAGCACCGCCATCGCCGCCGTCGCGTACCCCTCGGCCGATGGGTGGTAGTTGTCGGGCCCGAACAGCTCGCGCGGGTTGGCCGCGAATTCGGGGCCCAGCAGATGGCCGAGCGACACGGTACGGCCGCCCTGCTCCACCACCACGATCGTCTGCGCCGCCGCGAGCTGGCGCGAGACGCGGCGGGCCAGCCAGCGCAGCGGCTGGTAGACCGGCTCGATGGTGCCGAGGTCGGGGCAGGTGCCGACGACCACCTCTGCGCCCGCCGTACGCAGCCTGCGTACGGCGGTGGCCAGGTGGCGGACCGAGGTGGCGGGTGCCGTTCCGCTCGTCACGTCGTTGGCGCCGATCATGATCACGCAGACGTCGGGGGTGCGGGCGGGGTCGTCGAGCAGCAGGGACACCTGGCGTTCCAGGTCCTCCGAGCGGGCGCCGGGCAGCGCCACGTTGCGCAGGGTGACCATGCGTTCGGCGACCGCCGCGAGCCCCGACGCGAGCAGCGCGGCCGGCGTCTGGCCCGCCCGGCGCACGCCCTGGCCGGCCGCCGTGGAGTCGCCCAGCATGCCGAGCCTGAGCGGTGGTGTGCCGTCGGCGTAGGCGGTCCCGTACAGCCCGTCCGCGTTGGGGGCCTGCGGGGAGCCGCCGCCCACCGTGCGTTTGGCGAGGGCGAGCTCGGCGAGCACGACACCGACCGCGGCCCCGGCCAGCAGCCCGATGCCGCCACCGCCGAACGCCGCGCCCGTCGCGATCCGCCGTGCCACCCTCGCTCTCGACAGAGTCCCCGCCACCGGCCACCTCCCAGGAGCTTGCAGACGTACATGAGCTAACTGCCCGGTGACGGGTGTCGCTCAATCCCGCGCAACGGTGAACACCCCCGCGCGATCCGCATACGCTGGCAGTACCTAATCGGAGACCCGGAGACAACGGTGCGATTCCACGACTCGATGATCAGCCTCGTAGGCAACACCCCGCTGGTGAGGCTCAACAGCGTGACCCAGGGCATTCAGGCGACAGTCCTGGCCAAGGTCGAGTACTTCAACCCCGGCGGCTCGGTCAAGGACCGGATCGCCGTCCGCATGATCGAGGCGGCCGAGCAGTCGGGCGCGCTCAAGCCCGGTGGCACCATCGTGGAGCCGACCAGCGGCAACACGGGTGTCGGCCTCGCCATCGTGGCCCAGCAGAAGGGCTACAAGTGCATTTTCGTCTGCCCTGACAAGGTCTCCACGGACAAGATCAACGTGCTGCGCGCGTACGGCGCCGAGGTCGTGGTCTGCCCGACCGCCGTCGACCCCGAGCACCCGGATTCGTACTACAACGTCTCCGACCGCCTGGTGCGCGAGACGCCGGGGGCCTGGAAGCCGGACCAGTACAGCAACCCGAACAACCCCCGTTCGCACTACGAGACCACCGGTCCCGAGCTGTGGGAGCAGACGGCGGGGAAGATCACCCACTTCGTCGCGGGCGTCGGCACGGGCGGCACCATCACCGGCACCGGGCGCTACCTCAAGGAGGCCAGCGACGGCAAGGTGCGGGTCGTCGGCGCGGACCCGGAGGGCTCCGTCTACAGCGGGGGATCCGGGCGGCCCTACCTGGTCGAGGGCGTCGGTGAGGACTTCTGGCCGACCGCCTACGACCGTACGGTCACCGACGAGATCGTCGCCGTGTCCGACAAGGACTCCTTCCAGATGACCCGGCGCCTGGCCAAGGAGGAGGGGCTTCTGGTCGGCGGCTCCTGCGGCATGGCCGTCGTGGCCGCGCTCAAGGTCGCCGAGGGCCTCGGCCCCGACGACGTGGTCGTCGTGCTGCTCCCGGACTCCGGCCGCGGCTACCTCTCGAAGATCTTCAACGACGAGTGGATGGCGGACTACGGCTTCCTGGAGGAGGGCAGCCACTCGGCGCGCGTCTCCGACGTGCTCGGCTTCAAGGAGGCCGGTCACCTGCCCTCGCTCGTGCACATGCACCCCGAGGAGACGGTCGGGCAGGCCATCGAGGTGTTGCGCGAGTACGGCGTCTCGCAGATGCCCATCGTGAAGCCGGGGGCGGGGCATCCCGATGTGATGGCCGCGGAGGTCATCGGCTCGGTCGTCGAACGCGAGCTGCTCGACGCGCTGTTCGCGCAGCGCGCGCTGCTCGACGATCCGCTGGAGAAGCACATGAGTGCGCCTCTGCCGCAGGTCGGTTCGGGCGAGCCCGTGGGTGACCTGATGTCGGTCCTGGGCAAGGATGACGCGGCGATCGTCCTGGTCGAGGGCAAGCCGACGGGTGTGGTCAGCCGCCAGGACCTCCTGGCCTTCCTGGCCCGCACCGCCAACTGACCCCACCCGGCGGGTCCCGCCCCACCCCGGCCCCGCCCAAGCCCCGGGGCTCCGCCCCAGACCCCGTTCGCGCTGAAGGCGCTCGTCCTCAAACGCCGGACGGGCTGGGTATGCCCATGCGGGCCCGCGCCAGATGCTCAGCGGCACGGGCTGAGGGTGTCGGTGCGGGCCCGCACGAGCCCCGCCAGGGGCGCGGGGAACTGCGCGACCAGCCCCGCACGGTCCGCAGTCGGAGTCCCTGGGGCTCCGCCCCAGACCCCGTTCGCGCTGAAGGCGCTCGTCCTCAAACGCCGGACGGGCTGGGTATGCCCATGCGGGCCCGCGCCAGATGCTCAGCGGCACGGGCTGAGGGTGTCGGTGCGGGCCCGCACGAGCCCCGCCAGGGGCGCGGGGAACTGCGCGACCAGCCCCGCACGGTCCGCAGCCGGGGCCCCTGGGGCTCCGCCCCAGACCCCTTTCGCGCTGAAGGCGCTCGTCCTCAAATGCCGGACGGGCTGAGGTTGCCCGTGCGGGCCGGCGTCGCCTCCTGCCAGGGGCTGAGGGTGCCGATGCGGGCCGGCACGGACCCTGCCAGGGGCGGAGCGGCTTGAGGTTGCCCATGCGGGCCAGCATCGACCCCACCAGGGGCGCGGGGAACTGCGCGGGCGGCCCCGCACCCTTCGCGGCCCAGCGCGGCGCCCCCCGCCGCCGCCCAACCGGCACGCCCCCGTCACACCCCCGCAGCACCCCCTTAACGCGCCGCAGGCACAGTGGTGGGTGTCGGCGGGGAACCCGGGCAGGGGCACCCGTCCGATGCCACCAGTGGCGTCAGGAACCCCGGAGCGGCTCCCGGAGCTCCGAAGGCGCCCAGGACGCGAACCCCGGCACACGCCGGCACCGTGTCCGCGCGGGAACCGCCGCCGTCCCGACCCCGGGCGACCGGGGGTGCGGCGGCTCCCGCGCCACCTCTCTCAACCAGGCCCGCCCAGGCGGCAGTTGACCTCAGTCGTCAGTCCTCAGTCCTCAGTCCTCAGTCCTCAGTCCTCAGTCCTCCTCCCGACGGCGCCGGGGCAGGAGGTGCCACGGCCATCGGTGTGCCGCGTGCACCGCGTTCACCGCGACGATGCCGCACCACGTCACGAACAGGCCCTTCAGACCCCCGTTGACCCCACCGATCGCGGACAGCGGGATCGCCAGGATCAGCGAGACCATGGCGAAGCCGAAGCGTTCGCCGAAATGGTGATCCGTGCCCGCGCCCTCGCGGCCGGGACGGCCCCCGCGGGCCACGACCATCTGCTGCTCCGCGAGCTGACGGCGCACCCGCCGGTCCACCGAGCCGTCCACCCGCTGTTCGACCTTCTCCAGGAAGGAGTCGACCAGCGCGGACTCGTAGTCGGGGCCGAGCTCCCTGCGGGCGTGCAGGGTGGCGTCGAGTTCCTTCTTGAGCTCGGCGTCCTTGACGAGACTGGACCGGGGCTCGGTGTCACGGGCATCCATGCGGTTCACGGTACGGAGCCGACGCCCCCGGCGCAGTGGGGGTATCCCCCGTATTCCTCCTGCGTGCCAGCACGAAGAAGAGCGCCGCCGGCACCACGAGCCCCACCATCCAGGAGACGTCGGCGCCGCCGAGCCGGGCCACCAGCGGCCCGGCGTAGAAGCTCGTGGCCAGGAAGGGCAGTTGGGCCAGCACGCCGACCACGTACACCGACAGCGCGTCCCAGCGCCAGGCCCCGTACCGGCCAGTCGGGTCGAAGAGGGCGGGGATGTCGTAGCGCTCGCGGGAGATCAGGTAGTAGTCGACCAGGTTGATCGCCGACCAGGGCGTGAAGAAGGTCAGCAGGAACAGCAGGAAGTCCTTGAACGAGGTCAGGAAGGAGTCCTTGCCCGCGAGGGCAACCGCCGTGCCGGCCAGCATGATGCCGCCGACGCAGAGGGCGCGGGCGCGCGGCCCGACCGTCTTCTGCGCCCGGAAGCCGCCGATGCCGGTCACCAGTGACATGAACCCCCCATAGGTGTTCAGGACGTTGATGGTCAGCTTGCCGAGCGCGATCGTGAAGTACAGGAACGAGGCGGCAAGGCCCGCGCCGCCGAGCCCGACGACGTACCCCACCTGGTCGTCGAGGAAGGCGTCGCCCGCGGTCGCGGCCACCAGGACGCCGAAGGTCATCGAGAACTGCGAGCCGAGCGCGGAGCCGCCCAGCGTCCACCAGAACGTGGCGCGGGCGCTGGTCGTACGGGGCAGATAGCGCGAGTAGTCCGCGACGTAGGGCCCGAACGCCAGCTGCCAGGACGCCGAGAGCGACATCGCCAGCAGGAACATCGGGACGTGGAAGGCGCGGTCGTGCAGGACCGTCGTCAGGTCGATCCGGTCCAGCAGACGGATGACGAGGTAGACGAGGGCCGGCGCGCAGATCACGCTCGCCACCCGGCCGAGTATGTGGATGACGCGGTAGCCGATCGTCGCCGCCACGGCGGTGACCAGGGCGAAGACGAGGATGCCGGGGGTCTCGCCGAGGTGGGTGAGTTCGCCGACCGCCTGGCCCGCGAGCACGGTGCCGCTCGCGAAGAACCCCACGTACATCACGATCACCAGAAGCAGCGGCACCACCGCGCCCCTCACCCCGAACTGGGCCCGCGAGGAGATCATCTGCGGCAGCCCCAGGCGCGGGCCCTGCGCCGAATGCAGGGCCATCACGGCGCCGCCCAGCGCGTTGCCGGCGACCAGGCCGATGAGCGACCAGAACGCGCCGCCGCCGAACACCACCGCGAGGGCGCCGGTCACGACGGCGGTGATCTGGAGGTTGGCGCCGAGCCAGAGTGTGAACTGGCTGAAGGCGGTGCCGTGGCGCTCGGCGTCCGGGACGAGGTCGATGGACCGGCGCTCGACGAGGAAAACGCCGCGCGCCGGTGGTTCGTCCCGTCCGGTGGGCGCGGCGGGTTCGGTGGCGGGTCCCGCGGTTTGCCCTGCGGGTTCGGTGTATGCGGCGGGATTGGTTGGCTCGGCTGGTCCGGCTGGTCCGGCTGGTCCGGCTGATTCGGCTGGTTGGGCTGGTTGGGCTGGTTGGGCCATGGGGGAATGTGCTCCTTCGCGGGGAGGAGGCGCGCGGGCTTGCCCGGCTGTATATCTTCATGCAGAGTTCTTGGTGGCTGAATAGCTTGTCAATGGCTCGGGCCGGAGCCGTACGTTCCGCGTCCGGGAATGGTGGTGTTCGCGCATGTTGTCGTCCCACGTCGTGGACGGCGATCTCCGGGCCTTCGCCGCGTCGGTGTCGTTCGGGCACGCTGTACTCTCTCGGGGCGCCGAGGAGCGGGCCGGCTTCGGCCCGCTCGCGGTCCGCCGCACGGCGCGGCCCGGCAGGGCGCCGCGCCGGGTGGTGGGGCGTGAACCGGGCGCGGTGGTACGGGAGTTGGCGGCGCGCCGACGGGGTCCGCGCCCAGGACCGGACCGGTTCAAGGACGTGGACGTATGAAGGGGGACGGCATGAGCGAAGGCCCTGCCGCACGGCTGCAACAGCTCTTCGAGGGGCGTCGGCTGACCCCGACGCAGCGGCGCATCGCCCACTGCATGGTGCGCCGGGCCGCCGACGTGCCGTTCCTGTCCAGCGTGGAGCTGGCCGAACTCGCGGGCGTCAGCCAGCCCTCGGTGACCCGGTTCGCGGTCGCTCTCGGCTTCGACGGGTACCCCGCGCTCCGGCGTCACCTGCGCGAGGTGGCGCCCGCGCCGGCCGACGCGGTGGCCGAGACGTCCTTCAACGAGTACCAGCAGGCGGTGCGGGCCGAGATCGAGAATCTTCAGCATCTGGCGGGGCTGCTCGCGGACCCGGGGCCGGTCGAGCACGCGGGCCGACTGCTCGCGGCGTCCCGGCCGCTGCCCGTGCTCGGCCTGCGCGCGGCCTCGTCGCAGGCCCGTGGTTTCGCCTACTTCGCGGCCAAGGTCCACCCCGATGTACGCCTGCTCGACGAGGGCGGCACCATGCTGGCCGACCGGATCGACGCGGCGGTGCGGGCCGGGGCATCGGCGCTGCTGTGCTTCGCGCTGCCGCGCCATCCGAGGGAGGTCGTGGAGGCGCTGGCGTACGCGCAGGCGGCCGGGCTCACCGTGGTCACGGTGGCCGACTCGGCGTTCGCGCCGGTCGCCAAGTACAGCGATCTGCTCATTCCGGCCGCGGTGGGCACGGGGCTCGCCTTCGACACGGCGTGCGCGCCGATGCTGCTGGGGCGGGTGCTGCTGGAGGCGATGTGCGACGGGTTGCCGGACGCGCAGGCCAGGTTGGAGGAGTTCGACGCGGGGGCGGCGGCGCGCGGCCTGTTCGTCGAATAACCTCGCCCCCGACCAGATAGTCAGGGGCGCGGGGAACTGCGCCGAACAGACTGAAGTCGCCGTGCGGGCCCGCACCAACCCCGCCAGGGGCTGCGTGCTCAGCCACGCACGGCCCGCGCTCGAAAAGCAACCGGCACCGGGTCAGAGCAGGGCGTCCGCGTGGGCGCCGCCCGCTTCCCTCACCAGGTCACCCAGCGGCTGCGGACCCCGCACCATCGCGAATCTCACCCCTTGCGGCGTGGCCGTGAAGCCGTAAACGCCGGGCCGGGCAAGGGAGTTGTAGGAGTAGTGGTGGGCGAAGTAATACGCCCCGGTGTCGAGCACCGCCGCATAGTCGCCCTGTTCCAGCCTCGGCAACGGCCGGTTCTCCGCGAGCAGGTCCCCGGCGAAGCAGGCCGGCCCCGCGACGTCCTGCGCGACGGCAGGACCCGTCTTGGGGCGCCCCTTCGCGTCGTACGCCTCGATCCGCAGCGGCCAGGACGCGGGCGCGTACACGGTGCGCGCGGCGATCTGCACCCCGGCGTGGGTGACCGCGATGGGCCGCCCGCCCGACACCTTGGCGTACTCGACCCGCGCGAGCACCGTGCCGTGCTTGGCGAGCAGTGCGCGGCCGAACTCCGTCACCAGCGCGTACCGCCCGTCGAACAGGCCCGGCGCCGTTTCCTTCAGGACGCGCGCGTAGGCGGCGTACGTCGGCGTCTCCTCGTCCGAGCCGAAGTTGACCGGGAGCCCGCCGCCGATGTCGAGCGTGTCGACCTGGCGCCGGCCGACCGCCGCGTTGATCTCCTCGGCGAGCTCATAGGCGGCCAGGACCCCCTGGGCCATCAGGGGCAGCGCCACGCCCTGCGAGCCGGTGTGGGTGTGGAGCCGGGTCAGCCAGGGGCGCTCGGCGTACGCCTTGACGACCCAGTCGCGCGCGCCGTCGTCCAGGAGCGCCACCCCGAACTTGGAGGTCGCCGTCGCCGTGGACAACGCGTCGATGGACCCCGCGCCCACCTGCGGGTTGACGCGCAGGCCGAGCGGCGAGGAGGTCGCCCCCGACTCCACCAGCGCGTCCAGGCGGGCCAGTTCCTGGGGGTTGTCCGCGTTGACCGCGATCCCGAGGGCCAGCGCCTCGCGCAGCTCGGCCGGGGTCTTGGCGGGGGAGTCGAGCACGGTGTGGGCGGGGTCGAGCCCGGCGGCCCGCGCGAGGGCCAGCTCGCCGGGGCTTGCGACCTCGGCGCCCAGGCCCTCGGCGCGAAGCAGCCGCAGCACCGGGACCAGCGGGCAGGCCTTCACGGCGAAGGCGTGCAGCACGGGCGCATCGGTGACCTCGTCGAACGCGGCGCGCAGGGCGGCGGCGCCGGCGCGGATGCCGACGGTGTCGAGGAGGGCCACGATGGGCGCGTCGGGCCCCGCGAGGCCCTGCTCCACGGCGGCCCGTACGGCCTGTTCGCGCCGGCGCGCCGCAGCGGCGGGGGCGGCGGTGCGGGCGGTGGGGGACGGTGCCGGGGACGTCATGCGAACCAGCCAATCACCGGGCGCGCGCGAGCGCAGGACCGCGCCATGTATTGACTAGTTCTATTCAGTGACCCAGGATGTGAATATCTGGATCAGGTCACGAGGAGGCATCGCCATGTCAGGACCCCGCCCCGTACGGGCACCGCGCGGTACGGAACTGAGCGCCCTGGGATGGCAGCAGGAAGCCGCGCTGCGCATGCTCCAGAACAACCTCGACCCCGAGGTCGCCGAACACCCCGACCAGCTCGTCGTCTACGGCGGCACCGGCAAGGCGGCCCGCGACTGGCGCTCCTTCGACGCGATGGTGCGTACGCTGCGCACGCTCAAGCAGGACGAGACGATGCTCGTCCAGTCCGGGCGTCCCGTCGGTGTCATGCAGACCCACGAGTGGGCGCCGCGCGTCCTGATCGCCAACTCCAACCTGGTGGGCGACTGGGCGAACTGGGAGGAGTTCCGCCGCCTTGAGCAGCTGGGCCTGACCATGTACGGCCAGATGACCGCCGGGTCCTGGATCTACATCGGCACCCAGGGCATCCTCCAGGGCACGTACGAGACGTTCGCCGCGGTCGCCGCCAAGAAGTTTGGCGGCACGCTGGCCGGGACGATCACCCTGACCGCCGGTCTCGGCGGCATGGGCGGCGCCCAGCCGCTCGCCGTGACGATGAACGACGGCGTCGCGATCTGTATCGACGTCGACCCGCGCGCCATCGAGCGCCGCATCGAGCACCGCTACCTGGACGTCAGGGCCGACTCTCTTGAGCACGCGCTCCAGCTGGCCGTCGAGGCGCGCGACGCCCGCCGTCCGCTCTCCATCGGCCTGCTCGGCAACGCGGCGGAGCTGCTGCCGCGCATGCTCGCCGAGGGCGCCCCGATCGACATCGTGACCGACCAGACCTCGGCCCACGACCCGCTGGCCTACCTGCCCGTCGGTGTCGCCTTCGACGACATGGCGGCGTACGCGGCGAAGGACCCGGCGGGTTTCACCACCCGCGCCCGTGAGTCCATGGCCCGGCACGTCGAGGCGATGGTCGGCTTCATGGACGCCGGTGCCGAGGTCTTCGACTACGGCAACTCCATCCGCGGCGAGGCTCAACTGGCCGGTTACGAGCGGGCGTTCGCCTTCCCCGGGTTCGTGCCGGCCTATATCCGGCCGCTGTTCTGCGAGGGCAAGGGCCCCTTCCGCTGGGCGGCGCTTTCGGGCGAGGCGTCCGACATCCACAAGACGGACAAGGCGCTGCTCGAGCTCTTCCCGGAGAACGAGTCCCTGCACCGCTGGATCAAGATGGCCGGCGAGCGCGTCCACTTCCAGGGTCTGCCGGCGCGGATCTGCTGGCTCGGCCAGGGCGAGCGCGACAAGGCGGGCGACATGTTCAACGACATGGTCGGCAACGGCACCCTCGCGGCGCCGCTCGCCATCGGCCGCGACCACCTCGACTGCGGTTCGGTGGCCTCCCCGTACCGCGAGACCGAGGCGATGCTCGACGGCTCCGACGCGATCGCCGACTGGCCGCTCCTGAACGCCATGGTCAACGTCGCCTCCGGCGCGTCCTGGGTCTCCATCCACCACGGCGGCGGGGTCGGCATGGGCCGCTCCATCCACGCGGGCCAGGTCTCGGTGGCCGACGGCACGAAGCTGGCGGGCGAGAAGATCCGCCGCGTCCTCACCAACGATCCCGGGATGGGTGTCATCCGGCACGTCGACGCCGGCTACGACATCGCCGAGCGGGTGGCGGACGAGAAGGGCGTACGCGTCCCCATGCGGGAGAGCAAGTGACCACCAACCCCGGCCCGGGTCCGTCCTCAATCGCCGGACGGGCTGAAGACGCCGGCCCGGGCCAGGACGGGATGCCTGGGGCGCTGCCCCAGACCCCGTCCGCGCCTGAAGGGCGCTCGTCCTCAATCGCCGGACGGGCTGAGGTCGCCGCTGTGGGCCAGGGCGGGATGCTCGGGGGCGCGGGGAACTGCGCGACCGGCCCCGCACGGTCCGCAGCCGGGGTCCCTGGGGCGCCGAGCGCCGGACGGGCTGAGGTTGCCCCTGTGGGCCAGGACGGGATGCCCGGGGGCGCGGGGAACTGCGCGACCGGCCCCGCACGGTCCGCGGACGTACCCATGCCCCCGGAGGGTTTCGGGAAGGGGCGGGGTGGGGGAGAGCCCCCCTCGTTCCAGGAGATGTGGCGCGAGCTCACCCCCATCGGCCGCGACAGCGACACCCGTGGCTACCGACGCCACGCCTGGACCGCCGCCGACGCCGACTGCCGCGCCTGGTTCAAGGAGCAGGCCGAGTCCCGGGGGCTCACCTACGAGCTGGACCGCAACGGCAACCAGTGGGCCTGGGCCGGCGACCCGGCGGCCGGTGACGCCGTCGTCACCGGCTCGCACCTCGACTCCGTCCCCGACGGCGGCGCCTTCGACGGCCCCCTCGGCGTGGTGTCGTCCTTCGCCGCGCTCGACGAACTACGGCGCAGGGGCGCCGAGTTGACCCGCCCACTCGCCGTCACCAACTTCGGGGACGAAGAGGGCGCCCGCTTCGGCCTCGCCTGCGTCGGCTCCCGGCTCACTGCGGGACAGCTCACCGTCGAGGCCGCGCACCGCCTGCGCGACCAGGACGGGACCACCCTCCCGCAGGCGATGGAGCGGGCCGGGTACGACCCGGACACCATCGGCCCCGACCCCGAACGCCTCGCCCGCGTCGGCGCGTTCGTGGAGCTCCACGTCGAGCAGGGCCGCGCCCTCGACCTCAGCGGCGACGCCGTCGGCATCGCCTCCGCCATCTGGCCCCACGGCCGCTGGCGGTTCGACTTCGCGGGTGAGGCCAACCACGCCGGCACCACCCGCCTTGCCGACCGACGCGACCCGATGCTGACGTACGCCGAGACCGTGCTCGCCGCCCGCCGCGAGGCCGAACTCGCGGGCGCCGTGGCCACGTTCGGCAAGATCTCCTGCGAGCCCAACGGGGTCAACGCCATTCCCTCGATGGTGCGCGGCTGGCTCGACTCGCGCGCCGCCGACCAGTCCACCCTGGACACGGTCGTCGCCGCGATCGAACGGGCCGCCAAGGAGCGCGCCGAGCGCGACGGCGTGGACCTCACCGTCGTACGGGAGTCCTTCACGCCCGTCGTGGAGTTCGAGCACGCCCTGCGCGACGAGATCGCCAAGATCCTGGGCGGGCGCACCCCGGTCCTGGGGACCGGCGCGGGACACGACGCCGGAATCCTCTCCGGTTCGGTCCCGACCGCCATGCTGTTCGTACGCAATCCCACGGGCGTCTCGCACTCCCCGGCCGAGTTCGCCGGTGAGGACGACTGCGTCGCCGGGGTGCTCGCACTCGCCGATGTACTGGAGGGCCTGGCGTGCAGGTGACGTACTGGCTGGAACACGCCTGGCTGGACCCCGAGGTCGAGCCGGGCGTAATCGTGGAGGTCGCGGGCGACGGCCGGATCGCCGCCGTCCGCACCGGGATCGAGGCGCCGCCGGCCGGCGCGGTGGTGCTGCGCGGGTTCACGATCCCCGGCCTCGCCAACACCCACTCGCACGCCTTCCACCGCGCCCTGCGCTCCACCGTGCAGGTCGGCTCGGGCACGTTCTGGACCTGGCGCGAGACCATGTACGAGGTCGCGGCCCGGCTCACCCCGGACTCCTACCACGCGCTCGCCCGCGCCGTGTACGCGGAGATGGCGCTGGCCGGGATCACCGCCGTCGGGGAGTTCCACTACCTGCACCACGCGCCCGGCGGGGTCCCCTACGCCGACCCCAACGCGATGGGCGAGGCGCTGATCGCCGCGGCCGCCGACGCGGGGATCAGGATCACGCTGCTCGACACCGCCTACCTCTCCTCCGGCTTCGGCGCCGCCCCCGACCGCCACCAGCTGCGGTTCTCCGACGGCACCGCAGAGGCGTGGGCGGAGCGTTGCTCGGCGCTCAAGGAGCGCGACCACGCGCGGATCGGCGCGGCCATCCACTCCGTACGGGCCGTCCCCGCGCGGGAGTTGGGCACGGTCGCCCAGTGGGCCCAGGCGCGCAGGGCGCCGCTCCACGTCCACCTCTCCGAGCAGACCGCCGAGAACGACGCCTGCCTGGACGCGTACGGGATGACGCCCACGCGGCTGCTCTTCGAGCACGGGGTGCTCGGCGCGCGGACCACCGGCGTCCACAACACCCACCTCACCGACGAGGACATCGCGCTGCTCGGCTCCACCACCACCGGCACCTGCATGTGCCCCACCACCGAACGCGACCTCGCCGACGGCATCGGGCCCGCGCTCGCCCTCCAGCGCGCTGGGTCGCCGCTCTCGCTCGGCAGCGACAGCCACGCCGTGATCGACCTGCTCGAAGAGGCGCGCGCGATGGAGCTGAACGAGCGGCTTCGGTCGCGGACGCGGGGGCACTGGACGGCGGCGGCGCTGCTGCGGGCGGCGACGGTGGACGGGCACGCCGCGCTCGGGTGGGGTGAGGCGGGGCGCATCGAGCCGGGCGCGCCGGCCGATCTGGCCACGATCGCGCTGGATTCCGTCCGGACGGTGGGGGCGGTGCCTCGGCTCGCCGCGGAGACGGCCGTTTTCGCGGCGGGGGCCGCCGATGTGCGGCACGTCGTGGCGGGCGGGCGTCAAGTCGTGCGGGACGGCGCCCACACCCTTCTCCCTGACGTCCCGTCCGCCCTCTCCAAGGCCCTGACCACCCTACGATCCTGACCCCCTGGGGCCAGGCCCCGAAAGCCCCCGCCCCGCCCCTTCCCTGAACCCGCCGGGGGCGAAAAACCCTGGGGCTCCGTCCCAGACCCCGTTCGCGCCTTGCAAGGGGCGCCGTCCCCAAACTCCCCCAAGGCCTCAAGGGCCAGGGGGGAACCTCCATGACGGGCTGAAGATGCCGGTGCGGGCCGGCAGGGAGTAGTCAGGGGCGCGGGGAACTGCGCGACCAGCCCCGCACGGTCCGCAGTGCCGAATCCACCCCCGGCGGGACTCGGAAAGGGGCGGGGTGGGGGATAGAAAGGAAGCCATGCGCACCACCCTCGTACGGAACATCGCCACCCTCGTCACCAACGACCCGGAACGGGACGACGGCCCCCTCGGCCTCATCCAGGACGCCGCCCTCGTCATCGAGGGCGAGCGGATCGCCTGGGCCGGCCGCACGGCCGACGCGCCGGACGCCGACCACGCCGTCGACGCGCGGGGCCGAGCCGTCATCCCCGGCTTCGTCGACTCCCACTCCCACCTCGTCTTCGCGGGCGACAGGACCCAGGAGTTCAACGCCCGCATGAGCGGCCAGGCCTACGCCGCCGGCGGCATCCGCACCACCGTCGCCGCCACCCGCGCCGCGAGCGACGAGGCGCTTGGGGCGAATGTCGCCCGCTACCTCGCCGAGGCGCTGCGGCAGGGCACCACCACCCTGGAGACCAAGTCGGGCTACGGCCTGACCGTCGAGGACGAGGCCCGCGCCCTGCGCGTCGCCGCCGAGCACACCGACGAGGTCACCTACCTGGGCGCCCACATCGTCGCCCCCGAGTACGCCGACGACCCGGCCGGATACGTCGCCCTGGTCACGGGCGAGATGCTGGACGCGTGCGCCCCGTACGCCCGCTGGATCGACGTGTTCTGCGAGAAGGGCGCCTTCGACGGGGACCAGGCGCGGGCGGTCCTGACGGCGGGCCGGGCCAAGGGGCTGCTGCCGCGCGTGCACGCCAACCAGCTCACCTACGGGCCCGGCGTCCAGCTCGCCGTGGAGCTGGAGGCCGCCTCCGCCGACCACTGCACCCACCTCACCGACGCGGACGTCGACGCGCTCGCCAACGGCACCACGGTGGCGACATTGCTGCCCGGCGCCGAGTTCTCCACGCGGGCCCAGTGGCCGGACGCCAGAAGGCTGTTGGACGCGGGCGCGACCGTCGCGCTGTCCACCGACTGCAACCCCGGCTCGTCCTTCACGTCCTCGATGCCGTTCTGCGTCGCGCTCGCCGTACGCGACATGGGGATGACCCCGGACGAGGCGATCTGGTCGGCGACCGCCGGCGGCGCCGCCGCCCTGCGGCGCAGCGACATCGGCCGCCTCGCGCCGGGCGCCCGCGCCGACCTGGCGTTCCTCGACGCCCCCTCGCACGTCCACCTCGCCTACCGGCCCGGCGTCCCGCTGGTGAGCGAGGTCTGGCGGGCGGGCCGCAGGGTCTGACCGCGCCCCTCAGCGGGCGTTCAGGAGCCGGCCAGCCGCTCGATCTCGGCGGTGTCGCCGGTGGCGAGGAGCCCGAACAGGCGCAGCACCTCCTCCTTGGAGACCCCGGACAGCTGGCGCGGCGACGCGTCGGGATCGTCGGCGTGGTCGAGGTTCTCCCACAGGAGCCACAGCAGCTCGCCGCTCGGGAACGCCCTCAGCGACCAGCCGTTCTCGTGGGTCAGGGAGACGTCGGGGTGCTCGTCGTCGGCGTCGGCGAGGCCGTCCAGGATCGTACGCATCGTCGCTTCGTCGGGTTCCTCCACGTAGGTGCCCGACAGGTCGGTCATGAAGTAGCTCATACGGTGCATTAGCTCACGCGGGCCCCTGCCGCACCAAGGGGAGCGGCCGGCGCTCCGGGCCGTTCGCGGTGTAGCCACGCGGGCGCGAAGCGTGTTCCCATACCTTCGCAGCCAGGAGACGGCGGCGTGACGGCCGCGACCACATCCGTGGGGGGAGTCGCACTGTGCGGGAACGTGGGCCCACGCCGGTCACAACAGGGGGGCAGTGGCCCCCCGACGACGCGGCGGGGGAACGGGCTCCGGACGCGCCGACGCGGACCGCGCGAAACGGCGGGAGCCGCCGCCGGATGCCTTTCCCGCATCACCTGATACACCCTCAACTCCTCCTCACCTGGCTCCCGTTGGCAGCCGCCACGGCCCTGTGGATCTACGCGCTGCCACGCATCGACTACCGGCACATGGGCGACTGGGGCCTGCTCGACAAGCTGCCCGCCGCCTTCTACCTCTCCCTCGCCGTCCTCACCGGCGGCTTCGTCGTCAGCCTGCGGCGGGCCGGCACCGCGCCCTGGTGGCCCGGGCTCTACAGCGTCGTCCTGCTCTTGGCCCTGAAGGCGCCCACCGCGGTCCTGTACAACGCGGTGCGCTACCCCTGGGCGTCCAAGCACGACGCGGTCGTCAGCCATCTGCTCGCCAACCAGGAGCTGCGCCCGGGCGTCCCGCTCTCCGGCAACATGGCGGCGTACGACCAGTGGCCGGGATTCTTCACGCTCAACGCGGGGCTCGTACGGGCCTTCGGCGTCGACACCGCCGCCTCCTACCTCAACTGGGCGCCGATCTTCTACGGCGTCGTCCTCATCCCGGTGCTCGTCCTGATCTACCGCACCTTCGCCGAGGACTGGCGGCTGGTGTGGACCGGCGTGTGGATCTTCGAGGTCGCCAACTGGGTCGGCCAGGACTACTTCTCGCCCCAGGGTCTCGCGCTGATCCTGCACCTGGCCGTACTCGCCGTGGTGTTCCGGCACTTCGTACGCCCCGGGTCGGCGGGGCGGCTGCGCTCGCGGGCCGAACTCGACCCGGCGGCGGCCGGGGTCCCGCCGCCCACCACCGCGCGTCAGCGGGCCGTCTGCGTCGCGGTCCTCGTCCCGATGATCGCCGCGATCAACTTCACCCACCAGCTGACCCCGGTGATGCTGTGCGTCGCCCTCGGCGCGCTCAGCCTCACCCGGCGCTACCGCAACCCCGGGCTGCTCGCCGTGACCGCCCTGATCATGCTGGTCTGGGACCTCACGATGGGGCGCCCGCTCTTCGTGGAGACGCTGGCCTCCCTGAAGGAGTCGGTGGGCAACCTCCTGCACAACTCGCGCGCCGGATACGTCGGTGAACTCACCGGCCCCGGGCCCGTGTTGCAGGGACGGGCCGACGTCGTGATGGTGCTCGTGGTCGCGGTGCTCGCCCTTGTCGCGGTCGTACTGCGACGCGCGCTGACCCGCAGTGCGCTGCCGCTGCTTGTGGTGTCGGTGGCGCCGGTGCCGCTGTTCGCCGTCAACGACTACGGGGGCGAAATGCTCTTCCGGGTCTATCTGTTCGGGCTGCCGGGCGCCGCGTTCTTCGCGGCGGCGGCGCTGGTGCCCGCGGCGGGGCGGGCGGTGGCAGGGGTGAAGGTGGTGGGGGCCGGGGCGAAGGCGGGGCGGGTGTCTTCCGTGGCGCGGCGGCGGATGGGGGCCGTGGCGCTGCCGCTGGTGCTCGTGCTGCTGGTCGGGGGGTTCGTGCCGGCCTACTACGGCAAGGAGCGCATGTACTACACGCCGCCGGCCGAGACGGCGATGGTGACGCGGGTGATCGACAACGCGCCCGAGGGGTCGATGATTCTCGCGGTCACCGGGTCGTTTCCGCAGGCGCTGCGGCGGTACGACCAGCTGGAGCACTGGTTCGTGGCCGAGCAGGAGGAGCCTCGCAACGTGGCCATGCTGCGGGATCCTGTGGGGTTCCTGGAGCCGCAGTTGCCCAAGGACGGGCGGCCCGTGTACTTCCTCTTCACGCGGACGCAGTACGTCTACTCGGCGGGGGAGGGGTTGCTTCCCGTGGGGGGTTTCCAGGAGCTGGAGGCCAAGCTTGAGGCGTCCGCGCGGTTTCGGGTGATCGACCGCACGTCGTACGGAACGGTCCTCCAGTACGCGCCCCCACGTCCCCCGTGACCCGGTTTCGGCCCCTCCCCGCCCCTTCCCTGAACCCGCCGGGGGTGAAAGACCCTGGGGGCTCCGCCCCAGACCCCGTTCGCGCCTTAAGGGCGCTCGTCCTCAATCGCCGGACCGGCTGGGTACCCCGGCGCGGGCCAGCACGAACCCCGCCAGGGGCGCGGGGAACTGCGCGAGAAGCGCCCACGACCGGCACCCGACGACGAAGGCCATTAAGGGGCGCGGGGAACTGCGCGACCAGCCACCTACGGACCGCGCCCGAAAGGCAACCGGAGTGTCAGGGGCGCGGGGAACTGCGCGAATGGCCGTGTGTTGCGGCGGACGAACCACTTGGAGGAGACCCGCACCATGACCCGTACCCGTACCCGTACCCGCACATACGGCCGCCTCGCCGCCGCGCTGTCCGGCTGGCTGACTCTCGCCGCCACCGCACTACCCCCCGGCCCCGCCCGCTGGATCCCCGTCCTCCTCTTCGTCTCCCTCGGCCCCGGCCTCGCCCTGCTCCACCCCCAGCCGACCCCCCTGCGCCCCGGCGCCCGCCTGGAGGCCCTGGCGCTGGCCGCGCCGCTGAGCCTGTCGCTCGGGGCGCTGGTGTCCACCGCCCTCTTCCTCGTACACGGCTTCTCCGCGACCGCGTTCCTCGTCTCTCTGGCCGCCGTCGCGACCCTCGCCTCCGCCTTCCCCGGCCTGCCGCTGCCCGCCGCGACCCGGGGCGCGGCCGAGCGCGGGGCCGAGCGCGGGGCCGAGCGCGGGGCCGGCCGCTGAGCCACGCCTCACACGGCCCGCCCGCCCCGCCCGGCCCGTCTGAGGCGGGCGTACGTCACCGAGGCGGCCGTCGCCACGCACAGGCCCGTGAAGACCGGCAGCGCCACCGCCGCGAAGGTGTGCCGGCCCGCCCAGGCCGTGATCGCCAGGAGCCACACCAGCACCGCCGTGAGGCGCCAGTGCGCGCCGAGGGCACGCAGCAGCACCGCGGCCAGGGCCAGGCAGAGCGGGTGCAGAGCGAGCGGCAGCCAACGGGCCACGCCGTCCGGCGCGCTGAAGCCGGCCGTCTCGGACAGGAAACGGACGAACGGGGTGTGCCAGGGCCCGGACAGCGCATCGGGAGGTACGCCGAGGATGAGCGGCGCGGTGTGCAGGCCCGCGACCGTCACCCCCAGGCCCGCCACCAGCAGCCCCGGGGCGGGCCGGTAGAGCGACACCGCCCCACTGCACACGACGATGAGCAGCACCCCGCCGGTCAGGCTCACCGGCGGCAGGGCGCGCAGCAGCCCCGCGCCGTCGAGGCCGCCGCCCGCCGGGGCCGCCGCACGCGAAAGGGGCACCCAGAACAGTCCCGCCGCGAGGCCGAGCAGCAGCCACAGGGTGGTCGTCAGCCACGCCTCGTCGCCGTCGCCGTCGCGCTCGGGGGCGGCGGGGCCGCGCGGCGGGCGCGGGGCCGCACCGGCCGCCGGGGCCGGGCCCGGGTCCACGCCGGCGCGCGGATACGTGGTCGGCTCGGCCCAGCGCGTCCCGTACTCCGGATCCGTATCGGCCCGCGCGAGGGCCCAACTGGTGCCGAGCTCCCGCGCGTTGGGTCCGCCCGGCGCGCGGAGGGCGGCGCGACCCGCGAGCGCGCCCCGCAGGCCCGGCACGCAGCACAGGGCGATCACGCTCATCGCGCACAGCTGCGCCCAGCCCGCGCCGGAGATGCCGAGCGGGCCGAGCAGCACCCCGGCGCCGCCGAGGACCAGGGCGCACATCGCGCCCTGGAGGAGCGCGAGCACCCCGGTGCGCCCCTGGACGCGGAGCACCCCGATGTACAGCTCGACGGCGACCCGGGGGATCGCGGCCAGGGACAGCAACCGCAGGACCAGCGTGCCGTGTTCGGCGTAGTCGCTCCCGAAGGGGCCGAGGATCCGGGGCGCGGCCACGAGCAGGAACAGGACCACCGGGATGAGCAGCAGCGCCATCCGGCGCAGCGACCCGCGCACCCCGTCGGCGAGCCTGCCGGGGCTGTGCGAGGAGTGCGCGGTGAGCGACGAGGCCATGTTGACGGCCAGGAACTCCATGGTCCCGCCGACGGAGTACGCGATGAAGAAGAAGCCGTTCTGGTCGGCGGGGAAGCGCACGGCGACCAGCACGGGGAGCAGGTTGATCATCGCGAGGGAGAACAGCGCGCCGATCGAGTCCCCGGCCAAAAAGCGGCCGATCTCGCGCGGCTCGGGGACGGGACGGTCGTGGTCGGCCCGGGCCTGCGCGGGAATGAGATGGCAGAAGACCAGCCAGCCGAGCGGCACGATGGACAGGGCCGACGCGGCCGTCCAGGACACGAAGACCCCGAGCGGGAGCGCCGAGAACGCGGCGAGCAGGAGCAGTTTGCCGAGCGAGAACACGGCGTTGCCGACCGGCACCCAGACCGCCTTGCGCAGGCCGGTCAGGACACCGTCCTGGAGGGTCAGGACCGCCCAGGCCACCGTCGCCACCGTGAAGAGCGTTCCGGCGGCGGGCCCGGACAGGGGCGCGTACGACGGGCCCCACAGGGGCAGCGTGCACAGGAAGACGACGCAGGCCACCGCCACCACGACGGCGCTTGCCAGGTAGGCGCGCCGTACGAGCGGCCCCGTCGAGCGCCCGGCCCGTGGCACATAGCGGACCACCGCGCCGATCAGTGTGGCGGCGGTGACCGAGGCGAGCAGCTTCATCGCGGCGATGGCCGCCGAGCCCTGCCCGACCGCCTCCTCGCTGTAGTAGCGGGCCGCGACCAGCCAGAAGCCGAGGCCGAGCGCGGCGGAGACGGCCGTGGAGAGCATCAGGGCGTAGGCGTTGCGGAACATCGAGTCGCCCCCGGTGCCGGCGCCGTCCGCGTCAGACACCGAAGGGGCCGCCCCGCGCGGGCCCGACGCGCACGGCCCGCAACGGGCCGACGGACAGGGCGGGTCGGGCGAACCGTCGGCCGGCCGCCACCCGGGTCACGCGGCGGTCCGCCCCGAGCGGGGCGCGCAGGTCCGCGTGGTGGGCGCCTGAAGCGGCCAACGCTGGTCCGGGGCAGGCGGGTTCAGCGCGCTGCGGGCCCGCGCGGTGGCCGCCGGATGCGACCAACGCCCTTTCGGAGCAGGCGGGTTCGGCGCTGTGCGGGCCCGTGCGGTGGGCGTCTGGTATGCCCAACGCCGGTCCGGGGCAGGCGGGTTCAGCGCGCTGCGGGCCCGCGCGGTGGCCGCCGGATGCGTCCAACGCCCTTTCGGAGCAGGCGGGTTCGGCGCCCTGCGGGCCCGCGCGGTGGGCGGGGGGATCGGTCCGGGCACAGGAGCAGAAGGGGGCGGGGCCGGGCGCCACCCGCAGGGCGCGGGGCCGCTCGTCTGGGCGCGGCGGCACCGGGGTGTCCTCGCGTTCCCGGTGCCCGGGCAGGCGAAGGGCGGCCCGCACGGCGGGCACCGGGCATGGTCCGGGCGCGACGGGCCAGTGCCCCGGCGCCACATACGAGCGGCGTCGGCAGGACGGCGCGACCGGTCGCGCACGGCCCGGCCGGTCGCGTGCCGGCCGGTCGCGCACCGGTCTTTCGACCGCGTCGTACGCCATGAAGTCCCCCCAGACCTCCCGCGGCCCCAGCGCTCAATGTGACCCCGGCCACGGCGCTTCGTCAACAACGCCGAGCGGCCCGTTCCTTGACGGAACGGGCCGCTCGGCGGCGGTGCGTCACTCCTCGACGGTCAACCCCTTGCGGAGCACCCGCAGGGTGCGCGAGAGCAGGCGCGAGACGTGCATCTGGGAGATGCCCAGCTCCTCGCCGATCTCGGACTGCGTCATGTTGGCCACGAAGCGCAGCGACAGGATCTTCCGGTCCCGCGCGGGGAGCCGGGCGATCAGCGGCTTCAGGGACTCGATGTACTCGACGCCTTCGAGGTCGTGGTCCTCGTAGCCGATGCGGTCGCTGAGCGCGCCCTCGGTGTCGTCCTCCTCGGGCTGGGCGTCGAGCGAGCTCGCGGTGTACGCGTTGCTCGCCGCCATGCCTTCGACGACTTCTTCCTTGGTGATGCCCAGGCGTTCGGCGAGCTCGCCCACCGTGGCCGAGCGGTCAAGCTGCTGGGCGAGTTCGTCGCCCGCCTTGGCGAGGTCCAGGCGGAGCTCCTGAAGTCTGCGCGGGACCCGCACGGACCAGGAGGTGTCGCGGAAGAAGCGCTTGATCTCGCCGACGATGGTCGGCATCGCGAAGGTCGGGAACTCCACGCCCCGGTCGCACTCGAACCGGTCGATCGCCTTGATCAGGCCGATCGTGCCGACCTGGACGATGTCCTCCATCGGCTCGCTGCGGGAGCGGAAGCGCGACGCGGCGAACTTGACCAGTGCCAGGTTCAGTTCGACCAGGGTGTTGCGTACATATGAATGCTCGTGCGTGCCCTCTTCGAGCGCGTCCAGGCGGGCGAAGAGCGTCTTCGACAGCGCCCGCGCGTCGACGGGGCCGACCTCGGCGAAGGGCGGGATCTCGGGGAGGCCCTGGAGTCCTTCTGGTGCGTGCTCTCGTGCCCGCGGGGGGCGGATGTCCTGCTGGTCCTGCTTGATCGACGTATCCGCCGGCGATTCGTCGAGCCGGGGTGACATGGGTCTCCTCCATCGTTCTCGGCATATGGCTGCCGATGCCCATATGTGTTGTCCGCGGTGTGCGGCGCCTCCGTGGCCGGTCGTGTTGAATAACTGTCGCTACTACCCCTACCCGCATTGTGTGGGCACTTGCAAGGCTTCTTTGTCCCCATATGTCCACTTTGCGGGGTTGTTTGACTTTCAGATGTCGCAGGGAAGGCGTAGTGTTCTTGAGAAGTTACGACGAATCGGCGAAGAGGGACGGCATGGACCGCGGCACGGTCGGCAGCACGAATCGGGGCCGGCTCCGGGTCGGAGTCCGTACCGAGGGCGGCAGCGAGATCCTGACTCCGGCGGGTGAGCTTGATCACCACACGGCGGATCTGCTCAGGGAACCCTTGGAAGGGGCCATCGCCCAAGGGCGTATCCGGCTCGTCGTGGACTGCTCGCAGCTGGAATTCTGCGACTCCACCGGATTGAACGTGCTGCTCGGCGCCCGCCTCAAGGCGGAAGAGCTGGGAGGGGCGGTCCACTTGGTGGCGATGCAGCCGGTGGTTGCGAGAGTTTTCGAGATCACCGGCGCGGAGGCAGTCTTCACTGTGCATGATTCGCTCGATACCGCTCTGCGTGACTGACCCCGATTCGTCCGGGCAGGAGATGCAGACAAGACATTGGCGAATCGGTGAGGTGAAGCGCTGATGAGCACCACCCGGGAGCAAGCTCCGGGCGACCGCGGACCAGAGCCCCGTGGGGGCGGGTCCGCCGCCGTGCCGTCGGATTCCGACGGCGCGGGCTCCGTCACGTCCTCGCGCGTTCTCGCGCTCACCGGAGCGAGCGGCATCGTTCCGATGGCACGTGACTTCACCCGGCAGGCGCTCTACGACTGGGGCTGGCTTCCGGCGGCGACGGCCGAGGGCCGCGCCGCCGCCGAGGACGTCCTGCTCGTGGTCTCCGAGCTGGTGACCAACGCGTGCCTGCACGCCGAGGGGCCCGAGGGGCTGAAGGTGTCGCGCACCGCCAAGGTCCTGCGTCTTGAGGTCAGCGACCTCGGGGCGGGCCAGCCGGCGCCGCGCACTCCGCACCGCGCGGGCCGTCCCGGAGGGCACGGCATGTTCATCGTGCAGCGGCTGTGCCTCGACTGGGGCGTGGTGCGCACGCCGGGCGTGACCGGCAAGACGGTCTGGGCGGAACTCGCGGCACCCGCGTAACTCCCGTTCGCGGCCCCCTTCGTGGTTACCGGCGGTTCGAACCGCCGGGCCACTGGCATGTCCGGACCTCGATCCGCCCTGTTCTGTGTCTTCCCTCGGCAAGGGCCCCGGCGTACCTTGCGCCCTATCTGATGTGCCGTCAGGAACGTGGCGGCCTCCGGCAGGACCGGCATGAGGGGGATTCGAGGTGTCGTACCCGAAGCGGACAGCTCTCGCGCTGGCGGCGGCGGTCGCGGGCTCGGTGGTGCTGGTCGCCGCCCCGGTGGCCCAGGCCTCCGTCGTGGACGTCAACTATGACTGCAAGACGCCGATCGGTGCGAAGAGCGCGGTGTCGCCCATCGACATCAAGGCGGTCCAGAACGGCGGTTCCTACCAAGTCACCATGTCGTTCCAGAAGGGCGTCTCCTCCAGCCCGGTCGCCCTCGGCCCGGGCGCGATGAACCCGAGTGCCACGATCACCCTCGGCGGCGCCGACAAGGGCACGGTCGCGGTCTCGGGCCCGGCCAACTCCGCCGAGATCCCGGCCAACTCCCCCATCAAAATCAGTGACTTGTCGGGCACCTATGTCCCGAAGGCCAACGGCAAGGTCACCTTCACGGCGGGCGTCCTCACCATCAAGGCGCTCGGCACCACCACGACCTGCACCGCGAGCAACAGCCCCGGCCCCTCCCTCGAACTCGACGTCACCGGGGCCACCGGCTCGGGCGCCACCGGCTCAGGGGCGACCGGCTCGGCCGCCACCGGCTCGGGCGGCACTCCGGGGCCCTCCGCCCTGCCCAAGACGGGCCCACTCGACTCGGCCGTAGCGCTCGGCACCCTCGGCGGCACCGTCGTCCTGGTGGGCGCGGCCGGCGTGCTCTGGCTCACCCGGCGCGGCCGGCGGGCCTGACCCCACTGCCTACGCCCCCGGCACCCCCGCACCCCGCGCGTCCGAGGAGCCGCCGATGCGTCCGATCAGCCCGGTCCCCCCGGTCCTCGCGGTCCTGGCCCTGCTGCTGTGCGCGCTCTCGGCGCCCGCCGCGCGGGCCGCGCCGTCGGCCGACAAGGAGTGGACCGCCGCGCCCGCGTCCGGCGGCGCCTCCCGCCCGAGCGCCGACGGCAGGCCCTGCTTCTACCTGGAGGGCGCGCCCGGCACGGTCCTGGAGGACAGGCTCTCGCTCACCAACCCCACCGGCGCCGCCCTCACGGTCGGGCTGCGCGGGGCCCTGGCGTACAACAACGCCGATGGTTCCTTCGGCGCCCGCGCGACGCCCGATCCCTGGATCGCTCTGGCCGCGCCCGACGTGCGCGTCCCGCCGGACACCCGCGCCGACGTGCCCTTCTCGGTCACCGTCCCGGCCGGCGCGCGGCCCGGCGACCACCCGGCGGCCCTGGTCGCCGTCGCGGGCGGACGCGAGGTGGACATCCGCCTCCAAGTCCGGGTCGCGGGGCCGACGTTGAGCGCGCTGACCGTCGAATCCGTACGCGTCGACAAGCGCCACCACGTGATCCGGTACGTCCTGGTCAACCGGGGCAACACCGCCCTCACCCCGAGGCTCGCGGTCCGGGGCGACGGGGTGTTCGGGCGCGCCCTGGACCGCGCCCGGCGCGCCCTGCCGGTGGAGCTCCTGCCCGGGCAGCGCGTCGAGCTGACCGAACCCTGGCCGCATCCGCCCGCTCTCGACCGGGTCGAGGTGCGCCTGGACGTCACGGCGGGCGGCGGCGCCCGGTCGAGCGCCACGGTGGACGTCACGTTCGTGCCGTGGGGAGCGGCCGCCGGCGCCGTCCCGGTGCTGCTCGGTGGCGCGGCCGCCGCGTGGCTCGCGGTCCTGCGCAGACGGCGGACGCGCGCGCTCATGACGCCCCGAACGCCGTCGCCGGAACGTGAGTTGGCGCAGACAGGAGCGCGACAGTGAAGCCGCACCTGAGGGGTCGCGCGTCGGCGTTCGCCCGCTGTGTCCTGCTCGGCCTCCTCGCGCTGCCGGTGGCGGCCCTCGCCGTCCTGCCGGCCTCGGTGCCCTCGTACGCGGACGGCGGGAAACCGGCGGTCACGCTGTCCACGGCCGAGGCCGCCAAGGGCGCCGACGTCACCGTCACCGGCAGCGGCTGGCGGCCGGGGGCGCTGCTCATGCTGCTGGTCTGCGGGCAGTCCGACCCCGCCCGGGGCGTCATCGGCGGCACCAACTCCTGCTCCAACGCGGACGGCCAGGCCGTCACCATCGACGCCGGTGGCTCCTTCAGTAAGGTGCTCACGGCGGCGCCACCGCCCAAGCCATGCCCCTGCGTCGTCCATGTGGCCACCGTGCAGGGCGAACCCGTCCTCGTGGACACCGAGCTGAAGATCTCGGGGCATCCGGTGGCGCCGCTGCCCGACCAGGCGGGCGACGGCAGACTCGCCGTGCTGGCCGAGCCCCGCCTCGACGGCGCGAGCTCCGTGCTGACCTGGTTCGGCGCGCCACCCGCGCGCACCCTGGTCCTCACCGTCGGCAACCTGGGCTCCGCCCCGGTCAAGGATCCGGTCTTCCAACTCGGCACGTCCCACGACGTGTTCGCGCCGCAGTGGGAGGACCGCCAGTGGAAGGGCACCATCGAGCCCGGCAAGAAGACCGAGATCAAACTCGACGTCGAGCTGTCGGCCGGTGCCCACGGCGACTACCAGGTCTCGCTCCAGTACGCCAAGAAGCTGCTCGCCACCGAGCCCTGGGGCGTCGGCCGGCCCTGGGGCGTCACGCTCTTCTGGCTCCTGCTCTGCCTGGTGGTGCCCGCCGCCGTCTTCCGCATCGGCATGGCCGTCGTCGACCGCGTCCGCCCGCGTGCTGGCAAGCGCGGGACGCCGCCCGCCGCGCCCGGCCCGGGCCCCGAGCCCGCCCGGGCCACCACCACGGCCGCACTGCCCTGGTTCACACCTGACTCCGCACCGTTCACCCCTGACTCCGCACCGTCCAAGAACCACCCCACCCGTCCGAACGGCCCCACGACGAAGGGAAATTCGTGACCACGCAACGGAGGATGAGCGCGGCCGGTATCGCGCTGATGCTCGGCGGCGCGGGGATCATGCTGGCCGCAGGCCCCGCACAGGCAGCCGAAGTCTCGTACGCCACCGAGTGCATACCGCCGTCCATCTCCGGCCTTCCGCCGGTCGAGGGGACGACGAAGGTGCAGATCACCGCGCCCGCCACGGCCAAGGTGGGCGACGAGGTGGACGTCGTCTGGAAGTTCACCCAGGCCGCGTCGAACAACCCCAATGTCCTGGACCTCAACAAGGACGTCGTCCAGCCGACCGGAACCCTCAAGGCGGCGGGCGCGCAGAGCGCCGACATCGCCATGAAGGGCCCCCGGAGCAATCCGCCGATCCCCAAGAACAGCCCGATGGTCCTGTCGGACATGACGGCCAAACTGAAGCTGACCAAGGCCGGTGACGTCACCCTGACGCCCGACGCGTACAACATCAACGTCAACCAGATCATGTCGACCGACACCAAGTGCACCCCGAAGGCGACGGTCGGCGTCGGCGCGACGATCAAGGTCACGGACGCGGGCGGCACCACCGGGGGGACCTCGGGCGGCTCGACGACCGGGGGCACGACCGGGTCCACGACGGGCGGCGCGACTTCCGGCGGCACCAGCGGCTCGACCACATCGGGCTCCACGGCGTCCGGGGGGACCACCGGGGCGACCACGTCCGGCGGCGCGGCGTCCGGTGGCGCGGCGTCCGGCGGCACCAGCGGCTCGACGGCCTCCGGCGGGAGCACCGGCGGTGGATCCGCGTCCGGCGGGAGCACCGGCGGTGGTGACGGGCAGAGCGACTTCCCCGGTAAGGAGGTCGCCGTCGACTTCGCCTGCACCGCGCCGGGGCCGGCCAGTATCCAGTCCAAGGTGACCATCAACGCCAAGAAGAGCGGCGGGAGTTACGCCCTCACCGTCAAGACGGCCAAGGGCGTCATGAACAGCCCGGCCGACCTTCCGGCGGGCGCGCTCAAGCCGTCCATGCAGGTCACCGTCGGCGGCGCCGACAAGGGCACGGTGGCCGTCACGGGCCCCGCCAACCCCGACCCCGTCAAGGCGGGCGCCCCGGTGAGCCTCAGCGACATGACCGGCACCTACAAGCCGGGCGCGTCGGGGAAGTCCACGCTGAGCCCCGGTGACCTGTCCATCGACGTCACCCTGGGCGGCGCGCCCATCCACATCCCGTGCAAGGTGTCCGGCTCCGCGCCGGTCTCCCTGGAGCTGGACACGTCCGCCCAGCCCGGCGGCGCGGCCGGCGGCAGCGGCTCGGCGACCACTGCGGGCTCTGGGGGCGCGGCGTCCACCTCCACCTCCGGCGGTCTCGCCCAGACCGGCGCGAGCGGCACGGGCGCCCTGCGCGCGCTCGGCCTGGTCGCGGGCACCGTCGTCCTGCTCGGCGGCGCGGTCTTCACCTTCACCCCCTGGCGGCGGCTGCGGGGCCGGTCCTAGGGCCGGGAACGGCGAAGGGCCGCCGCACCCAGGGGTGCGGCGGCCCTTCGCCGTGGTGGGGCGGTGCTAGTGCACGCCGCCCATGAGCGGCTGGACCTTCTTGCGGTACATGAAGATCGCGACACCGGCGAGGACGGCGAGGCCGCCCTGGCTGGCGAACCAGTACGAGGAGTCGGTCGGCGCGCCGACCAGCTGGAGCAGCGCGATGACCGAGTCGCCGGCCGTGACGGCCAGGAACCAGACACCCATCATCTGGGAGGCGTACTTCTCCGGCGCCAGCTTGGTGGTCAGGGAGAGGCCGACCGGGGAGAGCGTCAGCTCACCGACGGTCTGGATCAGGTAGACCATGCACAGCCACAGCGGGGTGACCTTGACGCCGCCGGAGGAGGCGGCCTGGGCCAGCATCATCACGAAGAACGACAGGCCGATGAGCGTGAGGCCGAAGGCGAACTTCGACAGCGTGCTCGGCTCCTGGCGGCGCTTGTTCAGGTAGACCCAGAGCCAGGCGAAGACCGGGGCCAGAGCCATCACGTACAGCGGGTTCAGGGACTGGAACCAGCTGGAGGGGAAGTCCAGGCCGAACAGGCTGTTCGCGGTGTTGTTCTGCGCGAACACGCTCAGCGTCGAGCCGGTCTGGTCGTAGATGCCCCAGAAGACGGCCGCGGCGACGAAGAACCAGACGTACGCCGACATCCGCGACTGCGAGACCTGGTCGAGGTCCTTGTCCCGCTTGATGCGCACCAGGTACCAGGCGGGGATGACGAGGCCCGCGATGGTCAGTGGCCAGATCGCCCAGTCCACCGTGAAGTGGCCCGAGACCGCGAGGGCGCCGTAGGCGACGACCGCGACGGCCAGCCACAGCAGGATCTTCTTGATGACCGAGGCGCGCTCGGACTCGGACATCGGCGTCGGGACGACGTCGCTGTCCGCCGACATGTGGCGGGTACCGAGGAAGAAGAACAGCAGACCCAGGGCCATGCCCACACCGGCGAGGGCGAACCCCAAGTGCCAGTTGACCTTCTGGCCGACGGTGCCGATGGTCAGCGGGGCGGCGAAGGCACCGAGGTTGATGCCCATGTAGAAGACCGTGAAGCCACCGTCGCGGCGCGGGTCGTTCTTGTCCGGGTAGAGGTGGCCGACCATCGTGGAGATGTTGGCCTTCAGCAGACCCGAACCGAGCGCGATGGCCGCGAGACCTATGAAGAAGGAGATCTCGACCGGCACGGCCAGGAGGAAGTGGCCGATCATGATGATCGTGCCGCCGACGGCCACGGTCTTGCGGGCGCCCCAGGCGCGGTCGGCGAGCCAGCCGCCCGGCAGGGCGAGCAGGTACACCATCGCGTTGTAGACCGAGTAGATCGCGGTGGCCGTGGCCATGTTGAACCCGAGCCCGCCCTGGGACGCCGGGGCGACCAGGTAGAGCACGAGCAGGGCCCGCATGCCGTAGAAGCTGTAGCGCTCCCACATCTCCGTCATGAAGAGGTTGGCCAGGCCGCGGGGGTGGCCGAGGAAGGTCTTCTCGGTGCCAGTGATACTGGCCGAGTCCTTCGTCAGGCTGGACGCCATGGTCGATCCTTGCTTGCTCGGGACGCGCGCTTCGTGAGCGTTGAACCGCGCCCGGTGGGGGAAGGCCGGCACCGGCATGGCGACTGTCCACCCAACGCCTTTGGGGCCCGGCTCCGTGGGGGAGACCGGGAAGGACAGACCACACCGGGATCCACGCCCCGTGCGCTGGTCGCGCTGGGGCCCGGCCCGTAGGTCATTCACTGATCTCAGGACTGGCCAGGCCGGTCCTGTGCAAAAAACGGACCCTTGGCGCGCCAACGGGCCAAAGGTCCATGAGTAGTGCTATAGGCGTCGGGACACCATACGTCACCACAGTGGCGCATATGGAAGGACTTGAGACATGGATCACAGGTATCCCTGGAACCGCTCGCCCTGATTCGAAGGTGTTGAACAAGATCGCTCCGTAGACCCGCAGGGCGGGTGGATCACCTGACGCATTGTCGCCGCTGCGGACTACCATCACCCCCATGACCCGTGTACTGCTCGCCGAGGACGACGCGTCCATCTCGGAGCCACTGGCCCGCGCCCTGCGCAGGGAGGGTTACGAGGTCGAGGTCCGCGAGGACGGCCCGACCGCCCTCGACGCCGGACTACAGGGGGGCGCCGACCTGGTCGTGCTCGACCTGGGGCTTCCCGGCATGGACGGCCTCGAAGTCGCTCGGAGGCTGCGCTCCGAGGGACACACCGTCCCGATCCTCGTGCTCACCGCCCGCGCCGACGAGGTGGACACCGTCGTCGGCCTCGACGCGGGCGCCGACGACTACGTGACCAAGCCCTTCCGCCTGGCCGAACTGCTCGCCCGGGTCCGGGCGCTGCTGCGGCGCGGCGCCACCGAGCCTGCGCCCCAGCCCGCCACCCACGGCGTGCGCATCGACGTCGAGTCGCACCGGGCCTGGATGGGCGACGAGGAGCTTCAGCTCACCGCCAAGGAGTTCGACCTGCTCAGGGTCCTGGTGCGGGACGCGGGCCGGGTCGTCACCCGTGACCAGCTGATGCGCGAGGTCTGGGACACCACGTGGTGGTCCTCGACCAAGACGCTCGACATGCACATCTCGTGGCTGCGCAAGAAGCTCGGCGACGACGCGGCCAACCCGCGCTACATCGCCACCGTCCGCGGAGTCGGCTTCCGCTTCGAGAAGAGCTAGAGCACCGGGGCACATGCGCCGTCGACTGATCAACTCCACACTCGCGGTCGTTCTCGTGGTGATCGCGGTCTTCGGCGTCTCGCTCGTCATCGTCGAGACCCGGACCATCAGCAGCAGCGCCCAGGAGAGCGTCAACTCCGAGGCGCTGCGGCTGGTCTCCGTCATCGACAGCCGCACCCTGGCGAAAGAGACGATCAACCCCCAGGTCCTGAGCGACCAGATCGACCCCAAGCGCTACGCCCGCGTGGAGATCCCCGGCCGCCCGGTGATCGAGCTCGGCGAGAAGCCCGAGGGCACCGTCATCAAGGGCGCCGAGACCGGGGAGCGCGGAGAGTCCGTCCTGGTCGAGGAGGACCGCTCCACGGTGACCAGGGAAGTGGGCCGCACCCTGCTGATCATCGGCGCGGTGGCCCTGCTCGCCATCGTGTCCGCCGTACTGCTCGCCGTGCGCCAGGCCAACAAGCTGGCCTCCCCGCTGACCGACCTCGCCGAGACCGCCGAACGGCTCGGCTCCGGCGACCCGCGCCCGCGCCACAAGCGGTACGGAGTGCCCGAGCTCGACCGGGTCGCCGATGTGCTCGACTCCTCGGCCGACCGGATCGGCCGGATGCTCACCGCCGAGCGCCGGCTCGCCGCGGACGCCTCGCACCAGCTGCGTACGCCGCTGACCGCGCTCTCCATGCGCCTGGAGGAGATCGCCCTCACCGACGACATCGACACGGTCAAGGAAGAGGCCACGATCGCCCTCACCCAGGTCGAGCGGCTGACCGACGTGGTGGAGCGGCTGCTCACCAACAGCCGTGATCCGCGCACCGGTTCCGCCGTGGTCTTCTCGCTCGACGAGGTGGTCAAGCAGCAGCTGGAGGAGTGGCGGCCCGCCTACCGCAGCGCGGGCCGCGCCATCGTGCGCTCGGGCAAGACCGGACTGCGCGCGGTCGGCACGCCGGGCGCGGTCGCCCAGGTGCTCGCGGCGCTGATCGAGAACTCCCTGATGCACGGCGGTGGCACGGTCGCGGTGCGGACCCGCGTCACCGGCAACCAGGCCGTGGTCGAGGTCACCGACGAGGGGCCCGGGGTGCCGCCCGACCTGGGCGCGCGGATCTTCGAGCGGACCATCAGCGGCCGCAACTCCACGGGCATCGGCCTCGCGGTCGCCCGCGACCTCGCCGAGGCCGACGGCGGCCGGCTCGAAATGCTCCAACAGCAGCCGGCGGTGTTCGCGCTGTTCCTGAGCCGGGAGGCACGGGGGCGCAGGGAACCCCAGAGCACGACCACGATCCGCTGATCCGCCCCGAAGGGGGCGGCGGGCCGGCTCAGCGCCCGGGCGGGCGGTCAGCGCTTGGCGGGGACGGCGGCGGGCCGGGTGGAGTCGAGAAACGATTCCGCCGTCTGGACCGCCTCCCTGGCCGGCAGCGCGCGGAACACCCAGGTGCGGTAGGACCAGAACCGGAACAGCGTGCCGAGGCCGATGCCGAGGAACTTGAAGAAGTTGTTCTGCCACGGACTGTTCCACTCGAACCCGTACGTGGCCACGTAGAGGATGCCGTTCTCGATCACCGCGCCGACCACGCTGAACAGCAGGAACAGGGTCAGCTCGCGGGCCCGGCCGCTCTTCTCGCGGTCACGGTAGGCGAAGTAGCGAAACCCCACGTAGTTGAAGGCGATCGCGATCCCGGTGGCCAGCAGGCTGGCGCGCACCACCTGGAGGTCGGTGGAGTGCCGCAGCAGGTTGAAGGCGCCCATGTTGACCAGCACCCCGAGCCCGCCGACGGCGCCGAATTTGGCGACCTCGCGTACGAGCAGCCGCAGTCGCGAAGGCGACGCGCCCTGTGCACTCATGGTGATCGCCGGCCCCGTCCGAGTAGATGTGCTTGTCACTTCAGCCGTGTGAATGGGCTGCTTGTCGTGTCGGTCAACCCGCCCATGCTAACCACCCCCTCGCCGTCGTGCCCCGCGCGAGCCCCACAAGCCCGGCGCGACCCGGCCCCTACGGGCGCCCCGGCGGCGCCCGATACCCTGGGGGTGTGACGTTCCCGGTAGTCGGCATGGTCGGCGGCGGTCAGCTCGCCCGCATGACCCACGAGGCGGGCATCCCCCTCGGCATCAGATTCAAGCTCCTCAGTGACACCCCCCAGGACTCGGCGGCCCAGGTGGTGAGCGAGGTCGTCGTCGGCGACTATCGCGACCTGGACACGCTGCGTGACTTCGCGCGCGGCTGCGACGTGATCACCTTCGATCACGAGCACGTACCCACCGAGCACCTGCGGGCCCTGGAAGCGGACGGCGTCGTCGTCCGGCCGGGGCCCGACGCGTTGGTGCACGCCCACGACAAGGGGGTGATGCGCGCCAGGCTGAGCGCCATCGGCGCCCCCTGCCCCCGGCACCGCGTTGTGGCCGATCCGGCCGATGTGACGCGGTTCGCCGATGAGGGCGACGGCTTCCCCGTCATCCTCAAGACGGTGGTGGGCGGCTACGACGGCAAGGGCGTGTGGTTCGTACGCTCCGAGGCCGACGCGGCGGACGCCTTCAAGGCGGGCGTGGACGTGCTGGCCGAGGAGAAGGTGGACTTCGTACGGGAGCTGGCGGCCAACGTCGTGCGCTCGCCGCACGGCCAAGCGGTGGCCTACCCCGTCGTGGAGTCGGTCCAGGTCGACGGGGTGTGCGACACGGTGATCGCGCCGGCGCCCGACCTCGACGACGACCTGGCGGGCGAGGCCCAGCAGCTCGCCCTGCGCATCGCCTCCGAGCTCGGCGTCGTCGGCCACCTCGCGGTCGAGCTGTTCGAGACGCGCGACGGGCGCATCCTCGTCAACGAGCTGGCGATGCGCCCGCACAACTCCGGCCACTGGACCCAGGACGGCGCGATCACCTCGCAGTTCGCCAACCACGTCCGCGCCGTCCTCGACCTGCCCCTGGGCGACCCGCGCCCTCGGTCGAAGTGGACCGTGATGTGCAACGTGCTGGGCGGCGACTACCCGGACATGTACTACGCGTACCTGCACTGCATGGCCCGCGACCCGCAGCTCAAGATCCACATGTACGGCAAGGAAGTGAAGCCCGGCCGCAAGGTGGGCCACGTCAACACCTACGGCGACGACCTCGCCGACGTCCGCGAGCGGGCCCGCCACGCGGCCGACTACCTCAAGGGAACGATCACCGAATGAGCAGCGCTTCTGTCAGCGGTCCCGTCGTCGGCATCGTCATGGGCTCGGACTCCGACTGGCCGGTCATGGAGGCCGCGGCCAAGGCCCTGGAGGAGTTCGAGATCCGGTACGAGGTCGACGTGGTCTCGGCCCACCGCATGCCGCGCGAGATGATCGCGTACGGCGAGAACGCCGCCGGCCGCGGCCTCAAGGCGATCATCGCGGGCGCGGGCGGCGCGGCCCACCTCCCGGGCATGCTGGCCTCGGTGACCCCGCTCCCGGTCATCGGCGTCCCCGTGCCGCTGAAGTACCTGGACGGCATGGACTCGCTGCTCTCCATCGTGCAGATGCCGGCGGGTGTGCCGGTGGCCACCGTCTCGGTGGGCGGCGCGCGCAACGCGGGCCTGCTCGCGGCCCGCATCCTGGCCGCGCACGACCCCGAACTCCTCGTCCGCATGCGGGAGTTCCAGCAGGAGCTCAACGACCAGGCGACCGAGAAGGGCAAGCGGCTGCGCACCAAGGTCGAGGGTTCGGGCGCCTTCGGATTCGGAAAGTGAGCGCCATGAGCACGGGCCTGCCCCATCTCGACGAAGCCCGCGCCCTGCTCGCCCGCCACCCCGTGGCCGACGGCCACAACGACCTGCCGTGGGCGCTGCGCGAGAAGGTCCGCTACGACCTGGACCGTTGCGACCTCGCGAGCGATCTGCGCGGCCGCACCCACACCGACATCCCCCGGCTGCGGGCCGGCGGGGTCGGCGCGCAGTTCTGGTCCGTGTACGTGCGGACCGACCTGGCGGGTGACGAGGCGGTCAGCGCGACCCTGGAGCAGATCGACTGCGTCGACCAGATGCTGGCGCGCCACCCCCTGGACCTGGTGCCCGCGCTCACCGCCGACGACATGGAGGCGGCGCGCGCCGAGGGCCGCATCGCCTCTCTGAAGGGCGCCGAGGGCGGCCACTCGATCAACGAATCCCTCGCCACGCTCCGAGCGTTGTACGCCCTCGGCGTGCGCTACATGACGCTGACCCACAACGACAACCTGGCGTGGGCGGACTCGGCGACGGACGAGCCGAACGTGGGCGGGCTCTCGCCCTTCGGCCACGAGGTCGTCCGCGAGATGAACCGCATCGGCATGCTGGTCGACCTCTCGCACGTCGCGGCGACCACGATGCGGGACGCGCTGTCCACGTCGGTGGCGCCGGTGATCTTCTCGCACTCCTCCGCGCGGGCGATCTGCGACCACCCGCGCAACATCCCGGACGACGTGCTCGCCCTGTTGCCCGGCAACGGGGGCGTGGCCATGGCCACCTTCGTCCCGAAGTTCATCCTGCCGGAGGCGGTGGCGTGGACGCGGGCGGCGGACGAGAACCTGCGCGCGCACGGGCTGCACCACCTCGACACCTCGCCGAAGGCCATGGAGCTCCATGAGGCCTTCGAGGCAGCGAACCCGCGGCCGGTCGCGACGGCGGCGACGGTGGCGGACCACCTGGACCACATGCGGGAGGTCGCAGGGGTGGACCACATCGGGCTCGGCGGCGACTTCGACGGCACGGCGTTCACGCCGTCCGGCCTTGACGACGTCTCGGGCTACCCGAACCTGGTGGCCGAGCTGCTGTCCCGTGGCTGGTCCTCCGCGGACCTGGCGAAGCTGACGTGGTCGAACGCGGTGCGGGTGCTGCGGGACGCGGAGTCCGTCTCCCGCGAACTCCGCCCGCTGCGGGGCCCGTCCAACGCGACCCGGGCGGCCCTGGACGCGTAGGGCTCCGCCTTGGGGTGCGGGTAGGTGGGGGGTGGTCGGGCCTTGCCTGCGCGTGCGGGCAGGTGGGGGCTGGTCGCGCAGTTCCCCGCGCCCCTGGCGGGGCTGGTGCTGGCTCACTCCGGCATCTTTTAGACTGTCCGGCGTTTGAGTCTCCGGTGCTGGCCCGCACAGGCATACCCAGCCCGTCCGGCGATTGAGGACGAGCGCGTTCAGCGCGATACGGGGTCTGGGGCGGAGCCCCAGGAACTTCGGGTGCGGATCGTGCGTGGCTGGTCGCGCAGTTCCCCGCGCCCCCGGCGGGGCTGGTGCTGGCCCGCACAGGCATACCCAGCCCGTCCGGCGATTGAGGACGAGCGTGCTTTCGGCTGAACAGGGTTCGGGGGGTCCCCCGAACGGACCGTTCGTCGCGACCCCGCCGCGCCCACGTGAAACCGTGACGCTACTGCCGTCACCGCCGACCCGGGAGCCCGTCATGGCAGATCTGCAGGACGACCCCCAGAACACCTCGGCGGTCGGCGACCTCGATTCGCCGACCTCCACCCCACCCCAGCCGATACCCCCCGCGGAGTCCGGCGACGAAGGCCTCGACCGCGCCCGGGCACTGCTCGCCGCGCACCCCGTGGCCGACGGGCACAACACCTTGGCGAAGGCGCTCGCCCAGACCCCCTGGCACGACCTGGAGGTCGGAGAGAGCGCGCTGGACACGGACATCCCCCGGCTGCGGGCCGGCGGGGTGGGTGCCCAGTTCTGGGCGCTGACCGCCGACACCGACGGAGCCGACCCGGCCGGCGTCACCCTGGAGCGCCTTGACCGGATCCGCTCGCTCATCGCCTCCTGCCCGCAGTGGCTGCGCCTCGCGCTGACCGCGGGCGACCTCGCCGACGCCCGCAACTGCGGCCGCATCGCCTCGTTCCTCGGCCCGGTGGCCGCGCACGCGATCGGCGATTCGCTGGGCACGCTGCGCTCGTACCACTTCCTGGGCGTACGGGCCCTCGCGCTGGGCCCGGGCACCCGCTGGACCGAACCGGGCCTCACCCGCTTCGGCCTCGAAGTGGTGCGCGAGGCGAACCGGCTCGGGATACTGCTCGACCTGTCGGGAGCCACCGAGGGCACCTGGCGCCGCACCATCGACGCCTCCGCGGCGCCCGCCCTGCTCTCGCACTCGGCGGCCGCCTCGCTCACCCCGCATCCGCTGAACGCGAGCGACGAGCTGCTGGCCGAGCTCGGCGCGCACGGCGGGGTGTGCCTGGTGAGCTTCGCCCCGGAGCAGATCGCACGCGCCGGCGCGCCCGTCTCCGTGCAGGACGTGGCCGACCACATCGAGCGGGTACGGGACCTGGCAGGACCGGGTCACGTGGGGCTCGCGGGAACGTACGGTCTGGTCACGGGCGCCCCGCGCGCCCAGGGCCTGGAAGACGCCTCGTGCTATCCGACCCTGATTGTGGAACTCCTCGAAAGAGGCTGGACCGAAGCCGAGGTCGCGGCGCTGACCTGGGAGAATCTGGTCCGGGTCGTACGGGACACGGAGTTCACGGCCCGCGCCACCGCCCCGCGCCGCGCACCTTCGAGCGCGACGATCGAGGACCTGGACGGCCCGTCGGCGCCCGAGGAACGCCCGGCGGCCGGTCGCTGAGGAACGCGGCGCCGGGCGGTGGCCGCCCCGCACGACGGCCCGGCGCCCGGGGCGTCACGCGTCCGGCGCGTCAGGCGCGCGGGCGGCCCATCGCGCGGTAGGTCCAGCCCGCCTCGCGCCACTTGACCGGGTCGAGCGCGTTGCGTCCGTCCAGGATGATGCGGGAGGCGGCGGCCCCGGCCAGCTCGGCGGGGTCGAGGTCGCGGAACTCGCGCCACTCGGTCAGGTGCAGGACCACGTCGGCGCCGCGTACGGCCTCGACGGCGGAGGCGGCGTACCCCAGCGTCGGGAAGAGGCGGCGGGCGTTGTCCATGCCCTTGGGGTCGTACACGGTGACCTGGCCGCCCTGGAGGTGGATCTGCCCGGCGACGTTGAGCGCGGGCGAGTCCCGTACGTCGTCGGAGTCCGGCTTGAACGTGGCGCCGAGCACCGCGACGCGCTTGCCGAGGAACGTCTCGCCGCCGACCGCCTCGCGGGCCAGCTCCACCATGTGGCCGCGACGGCGCATGTTGACCGAGTCGACCTCGCGCAGGAAGGTCAGCGCCTGGTCGGCGCCGAGCTCGCCGGCCCGCGCCATGAACGCCCGGATGTCCTTGGGCAGGCAGCCGCCGCCGAAGCCGATGCCGGCCCGCAGGAACTTCTTCCCGATGCGCTCGTCGTGGCCGATCGCCTCGGCCAGCTTCACCACGTCGCCGTCGGCGGCCTCGCACACCTCGGCCATCGCGTTGATGAAGGAGATCTTGGTGGCGAGGAAGGAGTTGGCGGCGGTCTTGACCAGCTCGGCCGTCGGGAAGTCGGCCACCACGAAGGGCGAGCCCTCGCTGATGGGACCCGCGTACACCTCGCGCAGTATCTTCTCGGCGCGCTCGCTCTCGACGCCCACCACGATCCGGTCCGGGTGCAGGGTGTCGTCGACGGCGAAGCCCTCGCGCAGGAACTCCGGGTTCCACGCCAGCTCCACGCCCTCGCCGAGCATCGTGGAGAGCCGGGCCGCCGAGCCGACCGGCACGGTCGACTTGCCGACGACGAGCGCCCCGGCCGCCAGGTGCGGCGCGAGCGAGCCGAAGGCGGACTCCACGTAGCTCATGTCACAGGCGTACTCGCCGTGCTTCTGCGGGGTGTTGACGCAGACGAAGTGCACATCGCCGAACGCGCCGACCTCCTGCCAGGAGGTGGTGAAGCGCAGCCGGCCGCTGGACCCCTCGATGCCCGCCACGTGCTTGCGCAGCAGCTCCTCGAGGCCCGGTTCGTACATCGGGACGCGGCCCTGCGCCAGCATCTCGATCTTCTCCGGCACCACGTCGAGCCCCAGCACCTCGAAACCCAGCTCCGCCATGGCCGCGGCATGGGTGGCGCCGAGGTATCCGGTGCCGATCACGGTGATCTTGAGGGCCATGCGGTGCTCCTGGAGGTGCGGGCTCGGTGGACGGGCCCGAAAAAAAATGGACGGGCCCGGCGCGGGCGGCAAACGCGCTGACCGAGCATAGTCCGAGGCGGGACCCGGGCCCCAGAGGGGCTGTCGCCAAACTCACGTATGCCTGCGGCGGTCAAGCCCTCTAAAATTAGGTTACTTAACGGTAGTTAGCATCCCTTGGGGAGTGAGTGACCTTGGCCGGAACGGCTGGAAACGCAGGAAACGCAGGGTTCGACCTGTACCGCCCGTCCGAGGAGCACGACATGCTCCGCGACGCCATCCGCTCGCTCGCCGAGGCCAAGATCGGCCCGTACGCGGCCGAGGTCGACGAGCAGGCCCGCTTCCCGCGCGAGGCGCACGACGCGCTGGTCGCCAACGACCTGCACGCCGTGCACGTCCCCGAGGAGTACGGGGGCGCCGGCGCCGACGCGCTGGCGACCGTCATCGTGATCGAAGAGGTCGCGCGGGTCTGCGCCTCCTCCTCGCTCATCCCGGCCGTCAACAAGCTCGGCTCGCTCCCGGTGATCCTCTCCGGCTCCGAGGAGCTGAAGAAGAAGTACCTCGGCCCGCTCGCCAAGGGCGAGGGCATGTTCTCGTACTGCCTCTCCGAGCCGGACGCGGGCTCCGACGCCGCCGGCATGAAGACCAAGGCCGTGCGCGACGGGGACTTCTGGGTCCTCAACGGCGTGAAGCGCTGGATCACCAACGCCGGGGAGAGCGAGTACTACACGGTCATGGCCGTGACCGACCCGGAGAAGCGCTCGAAGGGCATCAGCGCCTTCGTCGTCGAGAAGTCCGACGAGGGCGTCTCCTTCGGCGCCCCCGAGAAGAAGCTCGGCATCAAGGGCTCGCCGACCCGCGAGGTCTACCTCGACAACGTCCGCATCCCCGCCGACCGCATGATCGGCGAGGAGGGCACGGGCTTCGCGACCGCCATGAAGACCCTGGACCACACCCGCATCACCATCGCGGCCCAGGCCATCGGCATCGCGCAGGGCGCCCTGGACTACGCCAAGGGTTACGTCCAGGAGCGCAAGCAGTTCGGCAAGGCGATCGCCGACTTCCAGGGCATCCAGTTCATGCTGGCCGACATGGCCATGAAGCTGGAGGCGGCCCGCCAGCTCACCTACGCCGCCGCCGCGAAGTCCGAGCGCCTGGACGGCGACCTGACGTTCTTCGGCGCCGCCGCCAAGTGCTTCGCGTCGGACGTGGCCATGGAGGTCACCACCGACGCGGTCCAGCTCCTCGGCGGTTACGGCTACACCCGCGACTACCCGGTCGAGCGGATGATGCGCGACGCGAAGATCACGCAGATTTATGAGGGTACGAATCAGGTCCAGCGGATCGTGATGTCGAGGAACCTGCCGTAGCGGGGGCTTTTCGCGAGTCAGTGGCGCTTTCGAGCGGCCCGGGAGGCGTGATCGGCTGCCGGCCCGCTCGGGCCCGTTCGGGCCCGTTTCTGGGGGGCATGCTGGGGAAATCCTGGGCTGACACGTGCTGGAAACCGTCTCCCACCTGCACAAACATAACGGCCCCCGGCGTGACGCCGGGGGCCGTTCATGTGTGCTCTTCTGAGGCGACTTAGGTTCGCACTGCGCTCATCGTGCCTATCCCTTCGTCATGCCTGCGGTGAAGCGGTTCCCGCGCCGTCATGCTGGGTGCTTCGGCTTCCCCGGGGTCCGTAGCGGCTTGCCCTAACTGCCCAGGGCAGGGCCCTCCGTTGGGGCCGGGCTGGGGCGAGAGCCTGAGCACGTCAGATCATGGAAGGAGCGGGAGTATCAGGTGCACATCAGGTCAGGGGTGACAGACGAATCGTGCCCAATCGACGTGCCTCGGCCATGAAGGCATAGGGGCCAAGACCTCGGGCGCCGGTCGTGATGACGGAGCCGTTTTGGGCGGCGATGCTCAAGGCGAGCCGATACAGAACCGCAAGCGACTCGTCCGGGCTCAACTCCTCGGGCGTGTACGGCGCAAGCTCGCTCATGACTGACCGGTGCGGTCGAGGCTCCCGGCCCGGATCACCTCCGCGACCTTCTCGGCCAGGTGCGCGGGGAGCTGGCCCACGTCAACCCACGCCGTTCCCTTACAGCTCACCGTGGGCCGCAAGTGCGATGTCTGTGTGACCCCGGCTCCCATGCCGTTCAAGGCTTCTCTGAGCGCGTCCGTCGCGTACTGGGCGCGCGTCCAGGCATCGCGCCATTCCTGCATCTCCACTACCTCACCCGATTCCGGTGGGGGTGGTTGCGGACCTCCGTCGCTGCGTCGTACGCCGCACTCCACTTCTTGGCCGCCTTGGCCTCTTCCAGCTCTCTCACGAGCGCCGCGCACACCCCGCAGCCATCGGCCGGTGCGCAGCCGTACAGGTATGCCTCCACCGCCCCGGCCAACTCCACTGGGGGTCGCGGGTACTTGAGCGGACTAGTCATGGCTTCCTCTCGTCGGCGTCTTTGGCGGCTCGACGAGTGTCTTCTGCGAAGCGGCAACTCCATAGTTTTATGCCTGTGTTGGACTAAAGATCATTCCGGTGAATTCCTGAGCCGGTCTGCGAGGTCTTGGAGCATTCCCCGGGCGGACTGGCCAAATTGGGCTCGCTCCTCGTAGGTTGCGAACTCTTGCAGATGGGATGCAACGTCCCGCGGGTCCCTGAACACCATGACTCCTGTGGAGATCTCCACTGTCGCTATGCGCTCGTCGTAGACCGTGAACGTGTTGAGCGGTGCGGGGCCCACCTGGCTGTCCAGCGGGATCACACCGAGTCTGACGTTCGTCAAATGGGTCAGCGAAGCAAGGTGGTCGATCTGTACGGCTAGCGCGTCGGACCGCACGAGGGGCCAGAGAATGGCCTGCTCGGTCAGGAGGAACGTGAATCGCTTGGAGCGGTCGTACAGGACCTGTTGCCTGTCCAGCTTCTTGGCCACGGTCCGGGAGTGGTCACCAGGGATGTGCGCCAGGCTGGCACGGATGTACTCAGGGGTGGAGAGAAGCCCCGTGATCATCGAGAGCAGGAAGAACCGGAACTCTGTGGAGGTCTTCTCCAGTCCGGCCAGCTCAAGCTGTTTCTTGTCCAGGCCTTTCCGGCGCAGCCCCCGCGCGCCCTGCCACTCGGTCGCTGCGAGCCGGGCCAATGCCATGGCTTGGGCAAGCAACTCCGCAGGCGCCTCACAGGCTCGGAAGATCTGTTCCACGTCCACGAGGGACGCGCGCACTCGTCCGCTCTCAAGTCGGCTCACCTTCGACTGAGACATGTTGCAGCGGGCAGCGACCCGGACCCCGGAGAGCCCGGATCGCTTGCGTACCGCTTTCAGAAGGGCCGCCAGTTCCTCGCTGGACCGGCCCATCTCTTCAGGCTCGACACTCACCCGGCGATGTACTCCAGGAACGGCAGAGACGCCTCCAGGGCTGTCTTCTGGTACTCGATGAACGGGGCAGGGTCGCCCTCGTACAGTTCGCGGCTGATCTGCTTACCGTCAGGCTGGTAGTGCATGAGCACGATCGTGGTGCGGTCGAACATCCAGAAGTCGCCCACGTGGTCCGGCAGCGGACTGGGGCGGTCCGTCACGTCGAGGATGCGGATGTCTTCTCCGGCGGGTGCTTGGTGCTGGTAGTACCGATCGAACTCGAACCGCAGGTAGTCACTGAGCGGCTGCCGGACGATGTGCACGCGTCCTACCTTGCGGGTGCGCACCATCTCGATCCATGAATCCTCGTACGGCCCAGGGAACCGGGTCCCTGCCTTGAATGCCGCGAACTCTTCCGCTTCCTGCGGTACGAGGTACTGGGGCAGGGTCTCAAGCCGCCACGCTTCCTGTCGGAAGTCGCGGAACTTGGCCGCCCACTCCTCACCATCCAAGAGCACGAACGGCCTCCCTCAGCGTCTCCTCAGGGATCTCTACCAGCCCTTCACCTGTGGGCGGGGTGAATGCTGCCGAGAGGCCCCCCTGAACTACGAACGTGCCTCGGGCGGTGCGGTAAACGTTTGGGCAGTCCCCCTGCCCGCACTCGCCGTTTCCGTTGCCTGTCAGTCGGGTCAGTTCGTCACGAGCCATAGTGTGAACTCCCTCTTCCCGGCCGCCTGCGGGCCGCTCGGGTCGACGGTACGAGCGGGGCGGGCGGGGCGTCTATGCAAGCACGCGACTATGCACGTCTTGGCATAAAGAGGTCCCCTCACTGGTCGTCTGCCAGAGCGGCGACGGGGACGGTTGGTCGCGTGACCAACGCATGACCAACAGCGATCCGAAACGGCCAGGCTCGGCGACCCCTTGATGCACGCAAATCTACGAGGGCACCAACCAGGTCCAGCGCATCGTGATGTCCCGCAACCTGCCGTAACGGCACGCGAGTTGGGGAAGGGCCCGCATCCGGCACATGCCACGGATGCGGGCCCTTGGGCTCTGCGGGAACGTCAGGTGCGGTCGGCGGCCTTGCGGCGGCGGGTCAGGACGACCGCGCCGGCGCCGAGGACCACGGCCGCGCCGCCCGCGAGGGCGAGCTTCGGCATCGCGGAGGACGAGCCGGTGCTGGCCAGTGCCCCCGTGGCAGGGGCGGGGGAGGCCGTGGTGTTCAGCGGGGTGGCCGCGGCTCCGCCCTGGGCGGTGGGCGTCGAGCCGCCCCCGGCGGGCTTGGCGGCCGGCTTCGGGCGGTCCTTGTCGTCGACCGGCTGCGGCTTGGCGGTGTCGCCGTCCGTCTTGCTGCCGGCGGGCAGCACCTTGAACTTGTAGCCCTTCATCGGGCCGTGGATGCACGGGTTGTACGCGTCGGAGGCGTCACCGGCGATCAGGGCGTCACCCTTGGCATCCGTGGCGTTGGCGTCGACCGTCAGGCGGACCTTCACCTCGATCGCGGAGCCGGGCTTCAGACCGTTCGTGGCCCCGACCCGGGAGGAGCGGTCGGTGGCGAGTGCCTTCCATACCGACCCGTCGAGCCACTGCGCCTTGGCCCCCTTCGCGGTGACGAGGAACAGCGGGTCCACATCGAGCGTGCGGTCGGTGCCGTTGGTCACCTGGAAGGAGAAGTCGACCGAGGTGCCGGCCACGACCTGGGCCGGCAGCCCCTTCAGCTGCGAGGAGAGCTCCGGCAGCCAGACACACTTCCCGGCGGCCTCGAACGCGGCGGCCGCGTCCTTCTTGGCCTTCTCGGCGGCGTTCTTGGCCTTGGACAGCTCGCCGCCCTTGCGCAGGGCGGCCGCGCGCAGCTCGTAGAGGGCGTCGTCCTCGCTCTTCTCCTTGGCGTCGGCAGCCGTCGACGCCGCGGCGGCCTCCTTGGCGGTGGCCTCGGCGTCGGTGACCGCCGTCCGCGCGGCCTCCTTCTGCTCGGCGCTCGCGGTCTCGGGGAGCCCGTCGACCTTGGCCTTCGCGTCGGTCACGGCCTTGTCGGCGGCAGCCTTGGCAGCCTTGGCCTTGTCGGCGGCGGCGCTCGCGTCCCGGAAGGCCTTGGCCTCGGGGGCATCGGTCGCCATCAGCTTGTCGAGGAGGGCCTGCTGGTCGTTGTGGGCCTTCAGGGCCACGTCATAGGCCTTGGCCGCGTCGGCGGCGGCCTTCTTCAGGGCCGCGTAGGTCGGCGTCTGCGCGTGCGTCTGCTTCTGCGTCGAAGAAGAGGGAGTGGTGTCCGCGGCGAACGCGGGGGACACCGAGAGCAGCACGGCCGGGGCGGTCACGGCGGCGGCGACGGTGGTGGCGAAAATGCGACGGATATTCAAGTGAGCCCTTTTCTGGGTCCGAAAAGCTGAGTCGTCAGCGCCGCGGTGTCATCACGCCGCGCGACGGCAGTGATCGTATGGCCGCAATTGTGGGCGGGAAAGGCAGTTGTCGGGCGGGGAGAAAGTGGTAGGCGGCGCTCCGTGGGAATTAATCCGCGCAAAACGGGACAGTTGCTCCCGGCCCCTGTGCTTTTCCTGTGAGGCATGTCATGGGGGAGTGCCGGGTGCGCCGCGCGCACGAGAAAGCCCGGCCTGCCGCATCGGAATGCGGCGGGCCGGGCCCAAATGCCGTGCCGCGTGGCTTACTTGACGGTCACCGCATCGTCGTTCTTCAGCTCGTTCACCAACTGCGTGACCTTGCTCTTGTCCCACAGCAGCGAGGTCTGGGGGCCGTCGCCCGCCACCGGCATGTTCATCGAGATGCCGTCGCCGCTCGTGATGCCCTTCATCGCCCAGAACATGGAGCCCAGGTCGAACAAGCTCATGTCCTTGTCGACGATCAAGGTGTCGAGGCCCGCGCCCATCACCGGATACAGCTTGAAGGGATTCAGGACGGTCGAGGGCGTCGCCGTCTGGCTGGCGAGCGCGGAAAGGAACTTCTGCTGATTCTTCGTACGCTCCAGGTCACCGGCCGCGTAACCGTGCCGGTTGCGCACGAAGGCGAGCGCCTGCTGACCGTCGAGGGTCTGCTTGCCCTTCTTGAAGTCGGCCCCGGAGTCCTTGTCCTTGATGTCCTGCGGGATATCGATTTCCACGCCGCCGACCGCGTCCACGATGTTGGCGAACCCCGCGAAGCCGATCTCGGCGTAATGGTCGATGTGCAGACCCGTATTCGCCTCGACGGTCCGCACGAGCAGTTCGGGGCCGTCGATGGAGAACGCCGCGTTGAGCTTGTCCTTGCCCTTGGACGGGAACGACTTTCCGGAGTCGGACCCCTTGAAGCTCGGGATCGTCACCCACGAGTCGCGCGGCAGCGAGACCATCGTGTTCCCGTTGTCGCCCGTGTGCAGCAGGATCATCGAGTCCGTGCGCTTGCCCTCGGCCGAGCCGGTGTGCAGCTTCTTCTTCTCGTCGGCGGACATGCCGTCGCGCGAGTCGGAGCCGACGATCAGGTAGTTGGTGCCCTTGCCCTCGTCGGGCCGGTCGATGACCTTGGACAGGTCCACCTCGCGGCGCACCTTGCCGTCCGCCCAGAAGTACGTGGCGACCGAGGTCACCAGGAGCACGCCGACCAGGGTCAGCACGCCGATGGTGATGCGTCTGCGCCAGTTCGGCGCGGCGCCCGGCCGGCGCCCGGCGCCCCGGCGCGGCCCGCCGGGTCCGGCCGGGCCCCGGCCTCCCGGGCCGCCGCCACCGCCGTAGACATGGCCCTCGCTGTAGCCGCTGTCGTACGAACCCTGTCCCGGCACACCGCCGCGCCGGCTGCGCGGGGGCTGCCCGTAGCCGTCGTCGTGGGCGGGCTGCTGCTGGGGGACGGGACGCTGGACGTGCCGCATCCGGCGCGCGCCCTCGGGCCGCGCGGCGGAGCTGCCGCGCCCGTAGGCGTCGCGCTCACCGCTTCCGCGGGCGTTGCCATTGCCGTCGGGCCAATCGTTCATGCCGTCCAGCATGCACGGCCACCCCGCGGGCCCGACAGGGCAGGGGGGAATTCGCAGCGGGGCTGTTGCACAGCTGATGCAATGAGCCGGTCATCGTACGGCGCCTAAAGTAGTACGCATGACTGATCTTCCGGGCAAGCCGACCTCGGCCTCCCGAACCACCCTGAGCCACATCATGACCACCCACGACACCAACCTCCTTGGCACGGTCCACGGTGGCGTGATCATGAAGCTGGTCGACGACGCGGCCGGCGCGGTGGCCGGGCGGCACTCGGGTGGGCCGGCCGTCACCGCGTCGATGGACGAGATGGTCTTCCTCATGCCGGTCAGGGTCGGTGACCTGGTGCATGTGAAGGCGCAGGTCAACTGGACGGGACGGTCCTCCATGGAGGTCGGCGTGCGGGTGCTCGCCGAGCGCTGGAACGAGTCGACCCCGGCCCAGCAGGTGGGCTCCGCCTATCTCGTCTTCGCGGCCGTCGACGCCGATGGCAAGCCACGCCCGGTGCCGCCGGTGCTCCCCGAGACCGAGCGCGACGAGCGCCGCTACCAGGAGGCGCAGATCCGCCGCACCCACCGGCTCGCCCGCCGCCGCGCGATCATGGACCTGCGCGAGAAGCGGGCGGCGGAGGGCCTGGACGACTAGGGGGTGTCTGGTGGATCAGGGTCGCCCCCGGCCATGGTCCACCAGACACCCCCTAGCGACCGGGCCGGCGAAGAGGCCCGGGCGAGGAGCCCGGGCGGCCGGCGGCGGTCCTCCCCGGCCGGGGGCGGACCACTCGCCCGTCAGGGGCAGACCACCCGGTCGCCCGTGACCGTGCCGAAGTCGCCCTGCGGCGCGTCCTCGACCCGTACCGGCACGACATCCTTGAAGTCCGCGCCCGCCGTCACCTTCAGCGTGGCGCCGAGCCCCTTGACCGGGCGCAGTTCGCTGCCCGGCAGGGCGACCGCGAGCGACTTGGCCGAGCGGTCCCAGCGCGGGTCGTACTCGATCAGGGTGCGGTGCGTCTCCAGGTTCGCGCTCGCCCGGGGGGCGCGGCTGGTCCGGAAGCCCGTGGCGTGCAGCGCGTCGTCCACACGGCGCCCGAGCCCGTCGGTCCGCGTCCCGTTGAAGACCTGCACCCGGATCTGCTCGGGCGCCACCTCGACCACCGCGCCCGGCTCCTTGTGCGGCGCCTTGGCGTCCTTGGCGGCCGGTGGCGCGGCGGGGACCACGGGCTTCGGCGGGGCGTGCGGGGCGAGCGGCTTGTCGTCGTGCAGCAGCCGGAACAGCTTCTTCGCCTTCGGCTCGTCCCACTTGACCGTCGACCCGACGCCCTTGACCTGCATGCCGAGCTGCCCGAGCGGCACGGTCGTGAAGTCCGACGACGAGGGCGAGAACCCCTTCATCGCGGAGGTGAAGCTCAGCATCTCCGCCGTCCCGAAGCCCTCGTCGGCCCGTACCGAGGAGAGCAGGGACGAGGCGACCTCGCGGAACTTCACCGGGTTCAGCAGCACGCCGTTGCTGGTCGCCTTCTCGATGAGCGCGGCCAAAAAGCGCTGCTGGCGCTGCATGCGGCCGAGGTCGGCTGAGCCGTCGGTGTGCCGGGAGCGCACGTATTGCAGGGCCTCGCCGCCGCCCAGCTGGTGGGTGCCGGCCGCGAGGTCGAGCCCGGTGTAGGAGTCCTTCATGGGGCGGGCCGTGCAGATGCGTACCCCGCCGACGACATCGACCGTCTTCATGAAGCTGGTGAAGTCGACCTCCACGTAGTGGTCGATCTTCAGGCCCGTCATGCTCTCCACCGTGCGCACCGTGAGCGAGGGCCCGCCCTCGGCGTACGCCGCGTTCAGTTTCACCGGGTGGCGGGGGTGCTTCTCGCCGGTCGTCGAGTCGGTGTGTTCGGGCACCTCCGCGTAGGAGTCACGGGGCAGGCTCACGACGCTGACCCGGTCCCGGGCCGCCGACACGTGCACCATCATGATCGTGTCGGTGCAGTGGCAGGGGGCGCCGCCGAGCCGGTACTTCTGCTTCTCCTCCGGCGTGATCCTGTCCCGCCCGTCGGTGCCGACCAGGAGGATGTTGGTGCCAAGGCTGCCCTGCGGCCGGTTCTTCATGTCGCGGAACGGGTCCACCCGGCCCATCCCGCCGTCCAGACTGGTCACCACCGCGTGCCCGACGCCACCCGCGCCGAGCACCAGGACGGACAGCGTGGTCGCCAGCCGCATGCCCCAGCGCGGGCGCTCGTCCTGCTGTCTGCTGCGGGGCTTACCGGGTTGTACGGGGCGCGGGCGGGGCGGCGTGGGCACGGGGACCTCCGCGGGTGACAGGGGGATCGTGAGCACCGTAGGCCCATACGATCAGCTACCCCGGGCACCGCCCCGGCCGCCGCGCGACCTTGTCCCCCGTTCGCGGTAACGTGACCACCGATGAACGCCACGCCTGCTGTTTCCGTGATCATGCCGGTCCTCAATGAGGAGCGGCATCTGCGCAACTCGGTCCGACACATCCTGGAACAGGAGTACGCGGGGGAGATGGAGGTGGTGATCGCGCTCGGTCCTTCCAGCGACCGTACGGACGCGATCGCCGCCGAGCTGGTGGCCGAGGACCCGCGCGTCCACACGGTCCCCAATCCCACCGGGCGCACGCCCGCGGCTCTGAACGCCGCCATCAAGGCCTCACGCCACCCGATCGTGGTGCGCGTGGACGGCCACGGCATGCTCTCGCCGAACTACATCGCCACCGCCGTACGCCTCCTGGAGGAGACCGGCGCGCAGAACGTCGGCGGCATCATGCACGCCGAGGGCGAGAACGCCTGGGAGGACGCGGTCGCCGCCGCGATGACCTCCAGGATCGGCGTCGGCAACGCGGCCTTCCACACCGGAGGCGCGGCGGGCCCCGCCGAAACCGTGTATCTGGGTGTCTTCCGCCGCGAGGCGCTTGAACAACAGGGCGGCTACAACGAGGAGTTCATCCGCGCCCAGGACTGGGAGCTGAACTTCCGGATCAGGGAGGCCGGGGGCCTCATCTGGTTCTCGCCCGAGCTCAAGGTGCAGTACCGGCCGCGCCCTTCGGTCAAGGCGCTCGCCAAGCAGTACAAGGACTACGGGCGTTGGCGCCACGTGGTGGCCCGCTACCACGAGGGCTCCATCAACCTGCGCTACCTCGCGCCGCCGAGCGCCGTCTGCGCGATCGCGGCCGGTGTCGTGGTGGGCGCGCTCGTCACGCCGTGGGGCTTCGTCGTCCCGGCCGGCTATCTCGCCGCGATCGCCGCGGGCTCGCTGCCCGCCGGCAAGGGGCTCTCGCTCAAGGCCCGCGCCCAGATCCCGGTGGCGCTGGCCACCATGCACATGTCGTGGGGCTTCGGCTTCCTGACCAGCCCGAAGGCGCTGGCTCGCAAGGTCATCGCGAGCCGCCGCCCGGCGGTGCGGACCACGTCCGTCTGATCCGTACGCGCGGATTTTCGCCCAAGGGCGCCAAGGGGGCGCCCGGTGCCGATGAGCACCGGGCGCCCCCTCGTGTCGCGTACGCGGACCGGTCTGGACCGGCCCGGGCCGGACCGGACCTAGAAGCGGTAGGGCGCGTACACCTCCATGCAGGCGCCCTTGTCGGCTCCGTTGACCGTCTCGGTGTCCTGGAGCGGGTCGGTGGCCTTGGGGTCCTGCGCGGGGTAGCTCGCGCCGGTGCGCCAGTCGCCGCCGACCACCAGGGTCAGGCCCAACACGTCGGACGTCCTGACCGCGCCGGCGGGCAGGCCGAGGGCCGCCGCGACCGACTCGGCGTCCGCCTTGCCCTGGGCTCCGGCGGCCTTGGGGTAGTCGACCTCACTGGTGGCGGCGGGCCTGCTCGTACCCGTGGCGGCCTTGGTGAAGCCCTTGTCCTTGAGCGCCGAGACGACCTCGGTGGCGCGGCCCTTGGCGGCGACGCGGCCGTCGGTGCCGGTGCCGTTGACCACGCTCACCGCGAGCGTGCCGGGGGCCGCGGCGGCCGGACCCGTGGGCGACCCGGACGGATCGGCTGAGGGGCCGGCGGAAGGCTTGGCGTCCTTCTTGCCGTCGCTCTTGCCGTCCAGCGGCTTGTCGTCCCGCAGCATCGCCCACAGCGCGTCGGCCTTGCTCCTGTCCGGCACCACGTGCGCGTCCGGATCCTTGGGGTCCGGCAGGCGCGGCATGGTCAGCATGTTGATGCGGTCCATGGGGATGTCCTTGAGCTCCATGCCCAGGTCGAACAGCTTCTTGACGGTGCCCAGTTCCTCGGAGACCTGGAGCGACTTGGTCGCTGTCTCGGCGATGCCCATCAGGCGGCCCGTGTCGGTGAACGCGTTCTGGTCCTTGAGGTTGCGGATCACCGAGTTCATGTACATGTGCTGGGCCTGGGAGCGGCCGATGTCGCTGCCGAAGGCGTGCCGGGTGCGCAGCCACTGAAGGGCCTGCTCGCCCTTCACGGTGTGGTTGCCGGCCGTCAGGTGCAGGTGCGAGCCGCCCCTTTGGAGCTTGGTGGGGTGGTCGTCGATGTTCTGCTTCACGCAGACGTCGGCGCCGCCCACCGCGTCGGATATGGCCACCACGCCGGCGAAGTCGACCATCATCCAGTGGTCGATGTATATGCCGGTGAGCTTCTCCCAGGTGTCCAGGACACAGCCCGCACCGCCGCGGCCCAGCGCCTCGTTGATGACGTCGTTGGTGGCCGCGTTGGTCTTGTGGGTGTCGGGGTCCTTGCACTCGGGGATGTCCACCCGGGTGTCGCGCGGGATGCTCACGACCGAGGCGTTCTTGCGGTCGGCGGAGACGTGCAGCAGCATCTGTACGTCCGCGTGCGGGGCGCTGCCCCGGTTCTCCTTGGCGCCGCCGAGCGCGACGTTGGCGTCGCTGTTGCGGCTGTCGGAGCCGATCAGGAGGATGTTCAGAGGGGTCTGGCCCTGGGCGTTCGGGGCGGTCCTCTTGGCGTCGCTGCCACCCGCGCTGCGGTCGCCCTTGCGGATGTTGTTGTTGAGGTGCTGGTAGTACAGGTAACCGGCGGTGGCCGTCCCGACTATGAGCACCGCGAGCGTGATCGCGCCCCACTTCAGGACGCGCCGTCCGCGGGTGCCCCGTCTGCGTCGGCCGCCCTTGCCCCGGCGCCCGTCGCCGGACGCCGCAGCCGATGCCGATGCCTCCCCCGCGCCGTCGGAACCGCCCGGCGCGGCGGGCCCGCCGGAGCCGGCGGGCGTGCGGGTGCCCTCGGACCTGCCGGTGCGGCCGGGCGCGGCAAAGTTCCCCGGTCCGCTGCCGGGTGCCGAGGACCGGCCGGGCGGTCCGTCCGTCGCGGGTCCGTCCGTCGCGGGCCCGTGCGGCGCGGGTCCGGCCGGCCGGTCCTCGTACAGGCTCTCGTCCCAGCCGAGTTCGTCCGCGCGCTCGACCCTGCCGTGCGTCCCCTCCCCGCGCACGCTGTTCTTCCCCACCCCTGTACCCCTCTGTCTTTCAGGCTCTCAGACTCCCCCTGAGGCCCGGCCGGGCCATGAGTCTGGTGCTTTGGCTACTTGGCGCAGACCGGTTTGTCTGCTTCGACCTTCTGGATGCCTTCCGGCGCCTTGGCCGGGGCGGCGACGGGCGTGCCCGCCTGCTGGAAGTCGGGGCCGAGGGTCAGCACCATCGCCTCCTTGCCCACGGCGTCCTTCGTGCCCGGCTTGAGCGCCGAGGCGGCGAGCCCGAGCAGATCCGCCAGCTTACGGGCCTGGTCGGCCTGGTTCGGCGCGTAGGCGAGGACGGTGGCGGGCACCTTCTGCGGGGCGTTCGCGCCGTTGCTCGACTTCAGGACGCCCTGCTGGTTCTGGAGCCAGGTGACCAGGTCACCGGCCGAGCCCGCCTTCGCGCCGCCGTTGAGCACGGTGATACGTACGTCGGAGGACTTGGCGCGGGGTCCTTCGAGGCGGGCGGCCTCCTCGGCGGCGGCCGCGCTCTTGGCGTCCGCCTCCTTCTTCTTCACCTCGGTGAGCGAGGTGTCGGCGCGCATCATCGCGAACAGCGCGTCGGCCTTCGTCGGGTCGGGCACCACGGTGACGTGCTTCTTGCCCTCGGCGGGGTTGTCGATGACCGGCAGCGTGGCGAAGGTGATGTTCTTCGCGTCGATCTTGCCGAGCACCTGGGCGAGATCGGTCAGCTTCTTGATACTGCCTATCCCCGAGTCGACCGTGAGCGCCTTGGTCGCCGCGTCCGCAAGGCCGTACAGCTTGGTGGGGCTGCCCAGGGTGTCGTCCGACTTCATCTGCCGGATCATCGAACCGATGAACTGCTGCTGCTGCTTGATGCGGTCGAGGTCGCTCTCGTGGCCGAAGCTGTGCCGGGTGCGGACGAAGGCGAGCGCCTGCTCGCCCTTGACGACGCTCTGACCCGCCGGGAGCTTCAGATGTGACTTGGGGTCGTTGACCGGCTTCTCCAGGCAGACCTTGACGCCGCCGACAGCCGTGGACAGCTCCTTGACGGCGTTGAAGTCGGCCATCATGAAGTGGTCGACGGTGAGCCCGGTGAGCTGCTTGACCGTCCGCATGGTGCAGCCGGGGTCGCGGCCCTCCTGCCCCAGGCTCTCGTTGAACCGCACGTGCTTCGTGCCCGGCACCGTCTTGGTGGTGCCGTCCTTCTGCTTGGTCGGGCAGGCGGGAATGTCGGTGATCATGTCGCGGGGGATGGACATCGCGGTCGCGTTGGTCCGGTCCGCCGAGACGTGGAAGAGGATGTTGGTGTCGGCGTGGCCCTCGCTGCCGGCGTCGCCGTACCCCTCGTTGCCCGCGCCGGTGCGCTTGTCGGTGCCGATGACCAGGATGTTGAAGGCTCCGTCGGGCACCGAGCTCTTGTTGCCCGCGTCGCCGACGTCGACGGTGTTGATGTTGCCGTTGAAGTGCTGGTAGAGCCAGTAGGCCCCGCCCGCGCCGACGACGAGGACGAACCCCATCACGCCGCCCGTCCACAGCAGGGCCTTCTTCTTGCGGGCCGGCTTGGGCTTGCGCTTGCGGCGGCCCAGCGCGTCGGGGGACTCCTCGGCGGGGGCCTTGCCGGCCCGGCGGTTGCGCTGTCCGGGCACCTCGCGGCCTCCGGTACGCCCGGACTGCCCCGGCTGCCCGGACCGCCCGCCCGGGGCGCTGCCCGTGGATGACCGGTCGCGGCCCGAATTCGACCGCGTTCCGGAAGGGTTCAGTCGCAATTCGTAAGTGCCGGTGTCCGGGTTGAGGACCCACTGGTCTGCGGGGTCGACTTCATCGGCCCGCCCACGGCTCTGCGCATCCACGGTTGCTTCGGTCCTCCGTCGGTGCCGAGTCGCTTCCCCCAAAGCGCTCAATCAATCGCTCCTGCGGTGCGCGGCCGTCGGCCGGTCGCACCGGATCGCGTCACACTATCTGGCCAGTTCGGCCAAGAGCGACGGCCGTGACAAATTCCACCCCTTTTATAACCGGGCATTTGGCCCCAATCCGCAGCCGCGCACGTGGAATTCACGGGTCGGTCACGCCGGCCCGCCGCTACCCGCACATGCCCGACGCCGCGTCCGTTCCGGGGTAGACGGGGGGCGCCGACGCGCTGGGCGAGGGGGTCGGATCGTCGGGCTTGTCGTCACCGCCGGAGCCCTGCGCGCCCTCCTTGGACTTCGCCACGTCCGCGGCGGGCGCCACCTTGATCGGCTGGTCCTGGCGCAGCTGGGTGAAGAGCCGGTCCGCGTCCGGCTGCACGAGTTCGTCCCGGTTGCGGTCGTACGCGTACGGCTGGCGCGGAACCGTGAGGAAACGGATGTTCTCGGTGGGAATGCCGCGTACCGAACTCACCAGGTCGTACAGGTCCTTGAGGCTGTCGAGGCCGGGGTCCGTGGTGAGCGACTTGGTGGCCGCGTCCAGGACCGGGTAGAGCCGCGCCGGATTGAGCAGCACCCCGTTGCTCTGCACCTTCTTGATCAGCGAGCCGAGGAACTGCTGCTGGCGGTCCATGCGCTGGGTGTCGCTGCCGTCCCCGAAGCCGTGCCGGGACCGTACGAACCCCAGTGCCTGCTCCCCGCGCAGCAGTTGGCGCCCGGCCGGCAGCTTGAGGTGTGCCTGCCGGTCCTCGACCGGCTCCTTCAGGCAGACCTCGACGCCGTCCACCGCGTCGACCATGTCCTTGAACCCGCTGAAGTCGACGACCATGTGGTGGTCGATCCGCACGCCGGTCATCTTCTCGACCGTACGGATGGTGCAGGCCGCGCCGCCGATGTCGAACGCCGAGTTGAACTGGGCGAATTGGGGCTTGGACGTGGTGCCGTCCGGCTCCCCGCAGGCGGGCAGGTCCGCCATGAGGTCGCGCGGCAGCGAGACGGCGGTGGCGCTGCGCCGGTCGGCGGCCAGGTGCAGCAGGATCGTGGTGTCCGAGCGCTGGCTGCCGCCGTCGTCCCTGCCGTAGGAGGCGTTGTTGCCCGCGCGTGAGTCCGAGCCGATGAGCAGCAGGTTCTCCGCGTCGTGCACGACCGACGCGGGCCGGTCCCGGGCATACTTGTCGAGCTCGTGCGCGGCGGAGGTGTCGGTATGGATGTTGCCGTCGAGCTTGCGGTAGAACCACCAGCCGGTCCCGGCGGCGACGAGGACGACGCCGGATACGCCGAGCGCGGTCCAACGCAGCCAGCGGCGACGGGTTTTGGGGTCCGCCGGGGTGGCGGTGGCCGGTAGCCGCGGCTCGTCGCCGGCCGGGGGCTCCGGTTCGGCGGGCGTGCCAGCACTGTCGCTCACGTCGGCGTCCATCCTCACGGGCACGGGCCATCACGGGGGTCGGCGGCGCACTGCGCCGCCGGGGCACCCCGGTAGACGGCCGAACCGCGCGCTTGGTTGTGTGCGCGGCCGATCATGTGGCGGGGCGCCGCCGGAGCCCGGGGGCCGGGCCCCCGGGGACGGGTGACGAGGGCGGGGGCCGGTACCGGGTCATCGCCGGACCCGGACGCTCACAACGAGCGGTGTGTGACCCGCTCGCTCTCGGCCCGCTTGTCGAGCCCGCCCTCGGCCAGTTGGGCCAGATTGCGGCACAGGACGACCGAACCGCCCGAGGCGAGCGGGGCGTACAGACCGCTCGCCAGCCCGCGCCAGCTGTCGTACCCGAGGCCCGAGAGCAGCCGGGCCCCCGGGGCAAGACCGAGCGCGGCCGCTTCCTCGCGGGCCCGCGTGACCAGTTCGGCGGCGCTCAGCTCGGCGCCGTCCACCACGAGCGCGGGGCCTTCGGGGTCGACGGGCGCGTACGGCGCGAACCGGTCGCCCTGGCTCGGCACCTCGACGGCGTAGTCGGCGAAACCGGCCGGGGGCTGCGGGAAGCGGCCCCCGAGCGGGCGCAGCGCGAGCGCCACCCGCTCGCCGGAGCAGGCCCGGGCCTCCTCAAGCGTGTCGGGGCCGCTCACCACGAGATCGGCGACTGCCGGGTCGCCGCCGATCTTTGCGGTTACGCCCATGGAGTGGCAGGCCATCAGCCACACGGCGCTCTGCCAGTGCGCGGGAAGGAGCAGGGCGAGCCGGTCGCCGGGCTCGGCCGCGAGATCGCCCTGGAGCAGGTTCGCGGTCTTGGCCACCCAATTGGCGAAGGTGGCGACGGACAGTTCCACGCGTTCGCCGGTGGCGTCGTCGTAGAAGGTGACGAGGGGGCGGCCCGGGTCCGCGGCGAGCGCGGATCGCAGCAGGTCGGCAGGGGTGCGGTCGCTGGCGTTCACGCGGGCAAGGCTACGTGGCCCGGCGCGGTGGCACCGGCCGCGATAACCCGGGTGCGTACACCGGTTTGGGCGACGGGCCATCAGTTCACCATTGGACAGATTTGTACGGGTATGACCAGGATCGTCAACATGCGTAGCTTCCTTGCGTCTTCGATCGGCGTCGCCGCTGTCGCGGCCCTCACTCTTCCTTCCGTGGCCACAGCCGCCACGACGACCGCCTCGGCCCCGGCGGCGGCCGCGGAACCCGCGGGCTCCACCCAGTCGCTGCCGCTCGCGCCGCTGCCCGGCGCCAATCGCGTGGGGGGCGGCTCCTCCCAAGAGGGTTTGGCGGCACGGGAGGTGCGGCCGTTCTCCCTCGTCGGCGTCGTGTGGGACAACGCGCGGGACGAACTGCGCGGCAGCGTCCAGGTCCGCACCCGGGCCCGCGCCTCCGGTGCCTGGTCGGCCTGGCAGGACCTGGAGACCCACAACCAGGACCACGGTGCCGACCCGGGCACCCCCGAGGCGGCCCGGCCCCTGCGCGGCTCCACCGCGCCGCTGTGGGTCGGTGACTCGGACGCCGTGGAGGCACGTGTGGACGCGGAGCCGGCCGGGGACGGGCAGGACGCGGCCCCGCTCCCGGGCGGGCTGCGCCTGGATCTCGTCGACCCCGGGGCCGGGCCCGCCGAGGGGGACGCGGGCGAGAACACCCGGGCCGTCGAGACCCCCGATGTGCTGCCCGCCCTTGACGAGGCCGCGACCCGGGCCGAGGCGGCCGAGGTGACGGGCGCCGGGATCGAGTCCGCCGACGTGGCGGGCGCCGACAGCCTGGCCCGTCCCCCCATCGGACCCCGGCCGCGCATCATCACGCGCCGGGGCTGGGGCGCCGACGAGCGGCTGCGCGAGCGCGGCTTCGTCTACACCAAGTCCGTCAAGGTCGCCTTCGTCCACCACACCGCGACCGGCAACGGATACAGCTGCGCCCAGTCGGCCTCCGTGCTGCGCGGCATCTACCGCTACCACGTCAAGAGCAGCGGCTGGCGGGACATCGGCTACAACTTCGCGGTCGACAAGTGCGGAAACATCTACGAGGGGCGCGCCGGGGGCGTGGCGAGGGCCGTGATGGGGGCGCACACGCTGGGGTTCAACACCAACAGCACGGGCATCGCGGTCCTCGGCACCTACAACAGGACCAACCCGTCGGGTGCCGCACTCAGGGCCGTCGAACAGCTCGCGGCCTGGAAGCTCGGTCTGTACGGGCTCAACCCCAAGGGCAAGAGCACGCTGGTCTCGGGTGGCGGCAACCGCTACAAGAAGGGCCGCAGCGTCCGCTTCAACGCCATCGCCGGTCACCGCGACGGATTCGCCACCGACTGCCCGGGGGCGCGCCTGTACAGCAGGCTCGGCACCGCCCGGGTCGCCGCCGCCCACTACCAGGGCCGGCGCTGACCGGCCGCGAAGGCGCTCGGGGGGTCTGCATAAACTGGCCGGCCGGGAGTTCCGCCGAACGTGCGACGGAATCCGAAGGCCGGCCCCAGCAGGAAGCAGAGACGACAGGTGACAGAAGCGATCCTCCTGGTCGGCGGCAAGGGCACCAGGCTGCGCCCGCTCACGGTGCGCACGCCCAAGCCGATGGTTCCGGCGGCGGGCGTCCCCTTCCTCACCCACCAGCTGGCCCGGGCCCAGGCGGCCGGGGTCGACCACATCGTCCTGGCCACCTCCTACCTGGCCGAGGTGTTCGAGCCGTACTTCGGTGACGGCTCGTCGCTCGGCCTCAGCATCGAGTACGTCACCGAGGTCGAGCCCCTTGGCACGGGCGGCGCCATCCGCAACGTGGCCTCGCGGCTGCGGTCCGGGCCCGACGAGCCGGTCCTGATCTTCAACGGCGACATCCTGACGGGCCTGGACATCCGCGCCCTCGTGGACACCCACCGCACGTCCGGCGCGGACGTCTCGCTGCACCTCACCCGGGTCGACGACCCGAGGGCGTTCGGGCTCGTCCCCACGGACGCGACCGGGCGGGTCACGGCGTTCCTGGAGAAGCCCCAGACGCCCCAGGAGATCGTCACTGACCAGATCAACGCGGGCGCGTATGTGTTCCGGCGCTCGGTCATCGACAGCATCCCGGCGGGCCGGCCGGTGTCGGTGGAGCGCGAGACCTTCCCCGGCCTGCTGGCCCGCGGCGCCCACCTCCAGGGCATGGTGGACTCGACGTACTGGCTCGACCTCGGCACCCCGGCGGCCTTCGTACGCGGCTCGGCGGACCTGGTCCTCGGCCGCGCCCCTTCCCCCGCCGTCCCCGGCCGCTGCGGCGACCGCCTGGTCCTGGCGACGGCGAAGGTCGCCCCCGACGCGAAGCTGACCGGCGGCACGGTGGTGGCAGAGGGCGCGGTCATCGGCGCGGGGGCGTGCGTGGAGGGCAGCGCGATTTTGGCGGGTGCGGTCGTCGAGGCGGGGGCGGTGGTGACGGATTCGCTGGTGGGGGCGGGTGCGCGGATCGGCGCGCGGACGATCCTGGACGGCGCGGTGGTGGGGGACGGCGCGGATGTCGGCGCCGACAACGAGCTGCGGTGCGGGGTGCGGGTGTGGTGCGGGGCCGCCCTGCCGGCGGGGGCGGTCCGCTTCTCCTCGGACCAGTAGGAGCCCCGTGGGGCGGCCTTTCGTGCGCGGGCCGTACGTAGCTGGTCGGGCAGTTCCCCGCGCCCCTGAGCATCCGGTGCTGGCCGGCACGGGCAACCTCAGCGTGTCTCCGCGCCCTTGGCGGGGTCGGTGCTGGCCACAGCGGCATCCTCAGCCTGTCATGGGGTCCTCCCTGGCCCTTGAGGCCTTGGGGAGTTTGAGGACGAGCGCGTTCAGCGTGAACGGGGGTCTGGGGCGGAGCCGCAGGGGCCTTGGGTGCGGGTTGTGGGTGGCTGGGCGCGCAGTTCCCCGCGCCCCTGAGGCACCCGGTGCGGGCCGGCATGCGCATACCCAGCCGGTCATGGGGGTGCCCCCTGGCCCTTGAGGCCTTGGGGGAGTTTGAGGACGAGCGCGTTCAGCCGCGGAGCCCCAGGGGGCTTGGGTGGGGGCCGGTTCGCGGTTGAGGGGGCGTACTCTCGGAGGGAACCCACCCCTTCGAGGACCACCCGTGGCAGGACGATTCACCCCCCGCACCCACACCCCCGGCCGACCGCCACGCGCCACCGCCCCGCGGCCGCGGCCGGCCACGCGAACCCGCGTATGGGTCACGTCGAAGGGCCCCCTCGACCTCCCCCTCGTCCTGGGCCCCCTCAGACGCGGCCCCGCCGACCCCACCTACCGCACCACCCCCGACGGCGCGGTATGGCGCACCTCACGCACCCCCGCCGGCCCCGCCACCCTCCGCGTGACCGCCACCAGGGACACCGCGCACGCCGAGGCGTGGGGCGAGGGCGCGGAGTGGATGCTGGACCAACTCCCCGCGATGCTGGGCGAGTTGGACAACCCGGAGGCCTTCGAACCCCGCCACCGCCTCGTCGCGGAGACGCACCGTACCCGCCCGGGCCTGCGCCTGACCCGTACCGGCCTCGTCCTGGAGTCCCTGATCCCCTCCGTCCTCGAGCAGAAGGTCACCGCGATCGAGGCGTACCGCGCCTGGCGGCTCCTGGTGCGCGGGTTCGGCGAGCCCGCGCCGGGCGGGGCCCCCGAGGGCATGTACGTCATGCCGGACGCCAGGGCGTGGGCGATGATCCCGTCCTGGGAGTGGCACCGCGCCGGCGTCGACTCCAAGCGCTCGGACACGATCATGCGCGCGGTGCGGGTGGCCCGCCGCATGGAGGAGGCCGTCGCGATGGACCAGGAGGCGGCCGCCGCGCGGCTCAAGCTCATCCCGGGCATCGGCCCCTGGACGGCCGCCGAAACTCTGCAACGGGCCATCGGCGCACCCGACTTGGTGACGGTAGGCGATCTCCATCTGCCCGGCATCATCGGCCACGCCCTGGCCGGCAACCGCCGCGCGGACGACGCCGAGATGCTGACCCTGCTCGCGCCGTACGCGGGCCAGCGCCACCGGGCCGCCCGCCTGATCCTGCTCAGCGGCCGCACCCCGCCGCGCCGGGCCCCGCGCTTCCAGCCGAACAACATCGCCCCGCTGTAGCGACGCCGCACGCGCTCATGCCCGCACGCGCGAGCGCCGTCCCGGGCGCGCCCCGAAGCGGTGACCTCAGCGCACCTCGATGAACGCCGAGGCGTCCCGCGCCGGCCGCTCCCTGGGGGGTTCGGCCGCACGGCCGACCGCGATCGCGCCCATCGGGTCCCACTGGGCGGGCAGCCCGAGGACGTCGCGTACGACATCGCGGCAGAACATCGTGGACGACACCCACGCCGAGCCGAGCCGTTCGCCCGCGAGGGCGACCAGGAAGTTCTGCACGCCCGCGCCCATGGCGACCACGAACATCTCGCGCTCGGCGCCGTCGCGCCGGGCATCGCCGTAGTGGTGCGCGCCGTCCATCACCAGGCAGGGGACCACCAAGTACGGCGCGGCGCGCAGCACTTCGCCCCGCGCGACCCTCTTGGCGATGGACACCTCGGACCTGCCGTCGCGCCGCAGATCCGCGATCCAGGCGTCCCGCATGGCGTCGAGCAGCCGGGTGCGGGACTCCTCGGACTCCAGGAGCACGAAGCGCCAGGGCGTGGTGTGGTGCGGGGCCGGCGCGGTCACCGCGGCCGCCACCGCGCGCCGCACGGCGCCCGGGTCGACCGGGTCGTCCGTGAAGGCCCGTACCGTACGCCGCTGGGTGACCGCCTCCCGTACCGCCTCCGAGGTGCCCAGGCGGAACATGTCGTCGTCGGCGGCGCGCACCATCTCGCGGGCCGAACCCTCGCCCGCGAGGTGCCCAAGGCCCCGCACCACCGCGACCGGAAGGCCACCCGCCTTGCCCTTGACCAGGTCACCGGCGGCGGCCAGCTCGTCGGCGAGCGCGACGACGGTGGCGCTCAGCGGGTTGCCGTGCTTGTCCGTACTGCCGCGCAGGTCGTCCAGGACGCGTACGCCGGCGGCGCCGATCGCCACGTCGGTCAGGCCGTCGCGCCAGGGCCGCCCGAAGGTGTCGGTGACGATGACGCCGACCTCGACGCCCAGCGCGTCCCGCAGTCCCGCGCGGATGGCGGCCGCCGAGGCGTCCGGGTCCTCGGGGAGCAACAGGACGGTACCGGCGGGGGTGTTGGAGGCGTCGACCCCGGCGGCGGCCATGACCAGGCCCTGCCGGTTCTCCACGATGCGCAGGGAGCCGCGCCGTGCCACCACCCGTACCGTCTCGGCGTCGATGGCCGCCTCACGGTCGGCGGCCTCGGTGATCCGGCCCTCCGCCTTGGAGACGATCTTCGAGGTGACCAGCAGGATGTCGCCGTCGGCGAGGCCGGGCTCGGCCGTCGCGATCAGCTTGGCCAGGTCGTCGCCCGGCTGGACCTCCGGCAGCCCGGGGACCGCCCACACCCGGAAGGAGGCGGCGCTCACGCGCGGACCTCCTCGGCCAGCGTCAGCGCCTCGCGGGCCATCGCGGCCGTCGCCTCCAGGTCCGTCATCATCAGCGGCACGGCGCGGCAGCGGATGCCCGCCTCCTCGATCCCGGCGACGGAGGCCGCGTCCACCGTGTCGACCAGCCAGCCGTCGAGCAGGCCCGAGCCGTAGTGCTCGGCGACCGCCGCCGCCGTGGACTCCACGCCGACCGCCGCCAGCACCTTGTCGGCCATGCCGCGCACCGGAGCGTCGCCGACGATGGGGGAGAGGCCCACCACCGGCACGCCCGCCTCGGCGATCGCCTCACGGATGCCGGGCACGGCCAGGATGGTGCCGACCGAGACGACCGGGTTGGACGGCGGGAAGAGGATGACGTCGGCCGCGGCGATCGCTTCGAGGACGCCCGGGGCGGGCTTGGCCTGCTCGGCGCCGACCGGCACCACCGCGTGCGCGTCCAGGGAGGCGCGCAGCTTCACCCAGTACTCCTGGAAGTGGATCGCCTTGCGTTCGCCGTCCACCTCGACGGCGACATGCGTCTCGACGCGGTCGTCGGACATCGGGATGAGACGGACGCCGGGCTGCCAGCGGGCACACAGGGCCTCGGTGACGGCGCTGAGCGGATAGCCCGCGCCGAGCATCTGCGTACGGACGATGTGGGTCGCGAAGTCGCGGTCGCCGAGCCCGAACCACTCGGGCCCCACCCCGTAGGCGGCCAGCTCCTCCTTGACGGTGAAGGACTCCTCCGTACGCCCCCACCCCTGCTCCTCGTTGATGCCGCCGCCCAGCGTGTACATCACCGTGTCGAGGTCGGGGCAGACCTTCAGGCCGAACAGATGGATGTCGTCGCCCGTGTTGCCGATGACGGTGATATCGGCCTCGGGGGCGGCTGACTTGAGACCACGGAGGAAGCGGGCACCACCGATGCCGCCTGCCAGAACCACAATGCGCATACGCAGAGTCTGTCAGGCGGGTACGACATCCTGGGCTGCCGGGGCGGACCGGGCGGGGTGCATCGGCATGTCGGTCAGGCCCGGGTAGTACACGTGCAGGCTCACCGCCGGCTCCAGGGAGTCGTTGACGACCTCGTGGACGTAGCCCGGAGCGAACACTCGCTGGGATCCGGCCGCAAGGGGCCGCGCGCCGCGTTCGGTGTGCTCGGTCAACGTGCCGTCCAGGACGGTCAGTACGCCCGACGACGCGCCGTGGTCGTGGACGCCGCTGCGCTGGCCGGGCACCCAGGACAGGAGCCAGACCTCGTAGCCGGGCCCGGTGCGCAGGCGGTGGTACCAGCGGGAGGCCGCGTCGTACTGGACCAGGGGGGCCCACTGGGAGGGGTCGGCGGCGAGGGAACGGGCGAGTCCGGCGAACTCGGCGACCGTGGCGGGGTGCTCGCGGGCGGGCTGGAGGAGGTGCTGGACCTCCAGGATGTCACCGGCGATCTGGAGGTCGCTGTGGCTGCTGTTCATGGTGCGGGGGTTCCTCGGCGGGAGTGCTGGGGTGTCGCAGATGAAAGGGGGGTCTCGCGCAGGGGGAGACGGCGGCCGCCCGCAGTGGACGCGAGGCGTCTTGGGGGAGGCGAGGGGAGAAGCTGGATCGCACGGGAAGCAAGCGGTGCGGGATCAACAGCTGGAACAGCAGCAGCGCGCCTGGACAGCGCTGCGGAACCCACGGACGTGGGTCGCTCGGTGCGCTGTGGTCACTGACATGCGATCCAGAAGAGCGGGTCGGTGGGGTCGCTGTCAACCCAATGACCGGTTTGGCCGCAATGTTTCACCTTATCCGGTTGCTGTGGCCGGAGAAAGGTTTGTGCAGTCGGGGGGCGGGAGATGTGGCGCAGCAGGCGTGCACTCAAACACCGCCACCTTCTCGTGATCCGAATGTGATCCGGGCCGCTTTCTGGGTACGGGCGCAACAAGATCAATAGTCGTCTCGTCCTCGTCTGTGGTCACGGTCGAGCGGGAGTCGAGTGGGTCCCTGCGGAGAGGCGGTGGCGTGCGCCAGTGGCATGTGTCAGGTTTTTGCCGATTTGAACACTTTCCGCATAGCCTTGGTTCCGCAGAGTGAATACGGGGCCCAATAGCAGATCTCGGCTTGACTCGCCCGGATCCACACACTTGTAATTTCACTCGTGTCGTTCGGCCGGATTCGGTAACGGCAACATCACGGGGCAGCAAAAGACAGACGAGGGGCGCACATGACCGAGCTGTTTCAGGAACTGCTGGTCGACGAGGCCGAAGAGGAGCTCGGCTGGCAGGAACGGGCCCTCTGCGCCCAGACCGACCCCGAATCCTTCTTCCCCGAGAAGGGCGGCTCCACCAGAGAGGCCAAGAAGGTCTGCCTCGCGTGTGAAGTCCGGTCCGAATGCCTTGAGTACGCACTCGCCAACGACGAGCGGTTCGGGATCTGGGGCGGCCTGTCCGAACGTGAGCGCCGCCGCCTGAAGAAGGCCGCGATCTGACACCCGGGCCGCCCCAGGGCCCGGGCCCCTCAAGAGCCCGGGCCGGCCCGGGGCCCGGACCGCTCAAGGACCCGGGCCGCCCAGCGGCTTGACGGGGTCGCGGGCCCCGATAGGAACCCGGCCGCCCCACGGCGGGGCTGCGCCGCCGGTCGAGGGCGTCCTTGACTACTGCGCTGCGGACCGGCGTCACTTGGTTGCGTCCGGCTTCCATCACCCTGCTGTGGGGCACCTCCGCTGCCGGCCTGCGACGGGCCGCTGCCCTGGTCGCCGGTGGCCGTCGCCCGGACCCACCCCGGCCACCCTCGCCCGGCCCGGGTGACGGCAACCCCACCCCGGCGACCGTCCCCGCCAAAACCCGGCGGACGCCCGCCCCGTCCCCGCGCAAACCGTCCGACTCCGTACACAACCCGTACACAACCAACCGCCCACCCCCGGCGCCCCATCCGCGGGCGGCGGACCGGTTGGGCGGCAGACGTTAGTGTGGGGCGCTGTCCACGGCACTCCGGTCACGTCAGAGCCCGTCTCGCACCACCGGCCGCGCCGACCGCAGTCCGCACAGCAGCCTTCCGGGGCGGAGGGGCCCGTACCTCGATGTCCGTGCACAGCCAGTCGACGGCCCCGTACGAGGCGGCCGTGACTCCCGAATTCCCCCGCCATGTGGTGACCGCCGTCGTCGTCTCGCACGACGGCGCACGCTGGCTCCCCGACGTCCTGGCCGGACTGCTCGGCCAGGAACGCCCCGTACAGAACGCGTACGCCGCCGACACCGGCAGCGCCGACGACTCCGCGCGCCTGGTCGCCGAAGCGCTCGGCGACGAACGCGTCCTGCACCTCGCCCGCCGCACCGGCTTCGGCGCCGCCGTCGACGAGGCCGTCCGCGCCGCCCCCGTGCTGGGCCCCGACGACCTGCCCTATCTCAAGCGTCCCAGCGGCTGGGACCCGGTCTCGCGCAGCTGGCGCGACGACAGCTACGACCTGCCCGAACTCCCGCACGGCGAGCCCGTGCAGTGGCTCTGGCTGCTCCACGACGACAGCGCGCCCGACCCCGGCGCGCTGGCCGAACTGCTGCGGGTCGCCGACGCCGGCGCGGACGCGGGCATCATCGGGCCCAAGCTGCGCGGCTGGTACGACCGTAAACAACTCCTCGAAGTCGGCGTCTCCATCGCCCACAGCGGCCGCCGCTGGACCGGTCTCGACCGGCGCGAACAGGACCAGGGCCAGCACGACCAGGTCAGGCCCGTCCTGTCGGTCTCGTCCGCCGGCATGCTGATCCGCCGCGACGTGTGGGACGAACTCGGCGGCTTCGACCGGGCGCTGCCCCTGATGCGCGACGACGTCGACCTGTGCTGGCGCGCGCACGCGGCAGGACACACCGTCCTGGTCGCCCCCGACGCCACGCTCCGCCACGCCGAGGCCGCCGCCCGCGAACGCCGCGCCGTCGACTGCGCGGGACGCTCCGTCGTCAACCCCCACCGGGTCGACAAGGCCGGCGCCGTCTACACCATGCTCGTCAACTCGCGTCCCGCGCTGCTCCCTTACGTGGTGCTGCGCATCGTGATCGGTACCCTGCTGCGGACCCTCGCCTACCTGGTGGGCAAGGTGCCGGGCCAGGCCGTCGACGAGGTCATGGGCCTGTCGGGCACCCTGCTGCGGCCGGGCCGGATCCTCGCGGGACGTAAGAAGCGCGGCAGGAGCGCCGTCGAGTCGAGCGAGCTGCGCCCCCTGTTCCCGCCGCCCGGCGCCACCATCCGCGCCACCGTCGAATCGGTCGCGGCGAGCCTCGGCGCGGGCACCGAGGACACCGGCGGCTCCCGGCACGGCGCCGTCGAATCGGGGCCTGGCGGCGACGACGCCGACTTCCTGGAGATCGAACAGTTCGCCCGCCTCAAGAAGATCGCCCGCAAACCCGCGCCGGTCCTCTTCGCGCTGCTCCTGATCGTCTCGCTCGTCGCCTGCCGCGGCCTGTACGGCGGCGGCTCGCTCATGGGCGGCGCCCTGCTGCCCGCGCCAGGAAGTACCGGCGCCCTGTGGGCCCGCTACGCCGACGCCTGGCACCCCATCGGCGTGGGCGGCACCCAGACCGCGCCGCCCTACCTCGCGATCGTCGCCGTCCTGTCCGCACTGTGCTTCGGCTCCACCAGCTTCGCGCTGACCCTGCTGCTCGTCTGCTCGGTCCCGCTGGCCGGCCTCACCGCCTACTTCGCCGCGCGCCCGCTCCTCGCCTCCCGCCAGCTGCGCGCCTGGGTGGCCATCGCCTACGCCTTCCTGCCCGCCGCCACCGGCGCGCTCGCCGCCGGCCGGCTCGGCACCGCCGTCCTCGCGATCCTGCTGCCGCTGATCGCCCGGGCCGGGGTGTCCGCGGCCGGACTGCGCGGCACCGAGGCACGCGGCAGCTGGCGCGCCACCTGGACGTACGCGCTGCTCCTGACCGTCGCCATGGCGTTCACGCCCCTGGTGTGGCCGATCGCGGTGCTGCTCGGCATCAGCGTGCTCGCGCTGCGCAGGGGCGACATCACGGCGTACGGTCTGCGCTTCCTGGCCGCCGTCGCCACCCCGCTGCTGATGCTCGCGCCCTGGTCGCTCACCCTGCTGACCAGCCCCTCCGGGTTCCTCAAGGAAGCGGGCCTCGCGTACGGGAACGGCTCGGCCGGCGCGCTCGACCTGCTCGGGGCGAGCCCCGGCGGACCCAAGGCCGTCGGCGGGCTGCTGCTCATCGGCATCGTCGCGGCCGCCCTCGCCGCCCTGCTGCGCGAACACCGCGCGTTCGCCATCCGCGCCGCCTGGGCGGTCGCGCTCATCGGGTTCCTCTTCGCGATCCTGTCCAACCGAGACGCCTGGGCGGGCCCGGCGACCCTCGTGTACGGGCTCGCGCTGCTCGCCGCCGCCGCGCTCGGCGCCGAATACGGCCGCACCCGCGTCGCGGGCCACGGCTTCGGCTGGCGCCAGCCGGTCGCCGCCCTGATCGCGCTCGCCGCCGTGCTCGGCCCCCTGTACTCCGCCGCGCACTGGATGATCGGCGGCGCCGACGGCCCGCTGGAGCGGCGCGACCCGGTGCAGGTGCCCGCGTTCGTCGCCGAGGAGAGCGGCACCCGCGACCAGGCCCGCACCCTGGTGCTCGGCGGCACCTCGCCCGCCAAGGTCGCGTACACACTGGTACGCGGCTCGGGCGGACAGCTCGGCGACGCCGAACTCGCCGCGTCCGGCGGCGACGACGCCCGGCTCGGCAAGGTCGTCGCCAACCTCGTCGCGGGCTCCGGCGCCGACCAGTCGAGCCAGCTCAGCGGATTCGCGGTGCGCTATGTGCTGGTGCGCGACGGCGCGCCCCGCGCGTTCGCCCGCACCCTGGACGCGACGCCGGGCCTGAGCCGGCTCAGCCAGCTCGACGGCAGCGCGCTGTGGCGGGTGGACCGCCAGGTCGCCCGTGCGGTGATCGTGCCGGCCAAGGGCGGCGAGAGTCTGCCGGTCGCGGCCGACCCCGTCGACATCCACACCAAGATCCCGGCCGGCACGGCGGGCCGGGTCCTGCGCATCGCCGACAAGGCCGCCCCCGGCTGGAGCGCGAGCCTCGACGGCAGGGCGCTGAAGAAGACCACCGTCGACGGCTGGGCTCAGGGCTTCGAACTGCCCGCCGAGGCGGGCAGGTTGGACGTCACCTACGACGCCCCCCTCATCCACACCCTGTGGATCTGGGTCCAGGCCGCGCTCGCCGTGGTCCTGCTGGTGCTCGCCCTGCCGGGCCGGCGCCGCCGGATCGACGACGATCTGCCCGACGCGCAGGAGGCGGTGGCGGCCGTCCCGGCGCAGCCCGTCGAGGGCGAGGGCCGCCGGGCCCGCCGGCTCCGCGCGCAGGCCGACGCCGAGGCCGAGACCCCCGCCGACGAGCACGCGACGCCGGGGGCGGACGTGCCGCGGCAGGCCGCGTACGGGGAGTGGGACGCGGCCCAGTACGCCACCGCCTCCCCGGCCGCCGGCGCCGCCGAGCACGACCAGCAGGCGGGGCAGCAGTACGACCCGTACCAGCAGCAGTACGCCGGCTATCAGCAGTACCCCGAGGGCGGCCAGCCCGGTGGCCCCTACCCCCAGCCCGCACATCCCGAAGTGCCGGACGCCGAGGGCCAGTTCGGTGAGGGACAGTACGGCGCGGGCCAGTACGCCGAGGGGGCCTACAGCGCCGGCCCGTACGGCGGCGAGCCATACGGCGACGGCCAGTACGCGGACGGCCAGTACGCGGACGGCCAGTACACCGACGGCCAGTACACCGACGCGCAGGGCCGGCAGCACCCGTACGACCCCTACCAGCAGCAACCGCACGCCTCCCAGCAGGCACCGGAGGGGCAGTACGACCCGTACGGCTACGGATACCCGCCCGAGCACCCCGAGCACCCCGAACAGCAGCAGCCGCACCGCCCCGACGGGAGTCAGCAGTGAAGCGCACCACCCTCTCCCTCGCGTCGGGGGCCGTCGCGCTCGTCGCGCTGACCGGATTCGCCTCGCTCACCGCGCCGGGCGGCCCGGCGGACACCGGCCCCAAGAACCCGCTACGGCTGCCCGTCGAGCGGACGAGCCTGCTGTGCCCGGCGCCCAGCAACTCCGACCTCGCCCAGACGACGTACACCGCGTTCACACCCAAGGGCGCGGCCCAGGGCGCGTCGCAGAGCAAGCCGGGCACGGCGGCGCTGTCCGCGGCGGTGCCGTCGTCCCCCGACGCCGGCGCCTCCGCGCCCGCCACCACGGGCAAGGACGCCAAGGACGCCAAGGGCACGAAGGCGACCGGCAAGACCCCCTCCGGCCAGCCCGTCCTCACCCTGAAGGAGCCGGGCAAGCCGGTCACCGCGACCGCCAACGGCTCGGACGCGCCCGCGCTCGCCGGCTCGGCCGACGGCCTGCTGGCCCCGGGCTGGACGGCCCAGCAGACCACCCAGATCACCGGCGGCGTCGGCCGCGCGCTGCTCGGCACCGGCTGCACCACGCCGGACGCCGACTTCTGGTTCCCCGGCGCGTCCACGGCCAAGGACCGTCAGGACTACGTCCATCTGACCAACCCCGACGACACCGCGGCCGTCGCCGACATCGACCTCTTCGGCGCGGACGGTCCCCTCAAGGCCGACACCGGCGAGGGCATCACGATCCCCGCCAAGTCGAGCGTTGCCGTTCTCCTCTCCACTCTGACCGGCACGGTGGCCGACGATCTGACGGTGCATGTCACCACCCGGGCGGGGCGGATCGGCGCGGCGGTCCAGGCCACCGACGCGAAGGCGGGCGCGGACTGGCTGCCCGCGTCGGCGGACGCGGCGCCCTCCCAGGTGTTTCCGGGCATCCCGGGCGACGCCACCGACGTACGCCTTGTCGTGTACGCCAAGGGCTCGGACGACGCGGACCTCAAGGTGAAGCTGGCGAGCAAGGGAGGCAGCTTCACCCCGGCGGGGCTGGACTCCGTGCACGTGAAGGCGGGGATGACGGCGTCCTTTGATTTGAAGAACGTCACACGGGGCGAGCCGGGTTCCCTTCTGCTCACCCCGGATGCGGACGACGGCACTCCGGTCGTCGCGGCGCTGCGCGTGGTGCGCGGCACCGGAGACAAGCAGGAGATCGCCTTCATCCCGGCGGCCTCACCGGTCGGCGCCCGCGCGACGGTCACCGACAACCGCGACAAGGCGGCCACCCTCGCCCTGACGGCGCCGGGCACCAAGGACGCCACCGTGAAGGTCACCTCGTCCCCGGGCACCGAGGGCGGCGACCCGCAGTCCAAGACGTACACCGTGAAGGCGGGCACCACGCTCGCCGTCGATCCGCCGGCCCCCTCGGGCCTCAAGGGCTCCTACGCCCTGACCGTTGAGCCCGACCCCAACGGCGGCGCGGTCTACGCCTCGCGCACGCTGGCCGTCACCCAGGACGGCGTCCCGATGTTCACGGTGCAGACGCTGGCGGACGACAAGGGCACGGTCGCGGTCCCGGCCGCGGCGCAGGACCTGACGGTCCTGGAGAAGTGACGCGGCGCAGGATTTCACCGTCCTGGAGAAATGACGGGACGCGGGCGGGGTCAGTCCTGTCCGTACCGGGGGTCGACCGACTCCGGCGCCAGGCCTAGGAGTTCGGCGACCTGCTCGACCACGACCTCGTGCACGAGCAGGGCGCGCTCGTCCCGGTTCTTGGTGCGGATCTCGACCGGCCTGCGGTAGACCAGGATCCGGGCCGGGCGGTCCTTGCCCGCCGCGACCGCACGGCCGAGCGGCACGGCCTCGTCACTCCAGGACGACCCGTCCACCTCGTCGTTCACCGTGCCGGGTGACTCCTTGAACGGCACGTCGGCCACCAGGAACTCCACCTCCTGGAGCTGCGGCCAGCGCCGCTCCAGGCGTTCCACCGAGTCCAGCACGAGATCGCGGAAGGTCTCCGCCCTGCTGGCCGAGAGCGGCACCTGGGGCGGCGCCACGGGCCCGCGCATGCCGCGGCCGTGCCGGTCGCGGCGCCGGGGCCCCGAGCGGGAGCCAGTACCTTCGGCTGAGTGGGAGCTGTCCATCACTGACGCAGCGTAGCCCTCCGGGACGGATGGCGATCGCGGCAACGGCGCGCGCGGCCGCATGTCGCCCGATGACCATTTCGGCCACGAGTGAGAGCGGTTGCCCGGCTGTCCGGACCCGGGATTGCGTGCCTTTTGACCGAATCGTTCCCAAGTGGCGGGCGCCAGAAGGGCGGTAGCCGCCCGTGGTCCGCTGTTCCCGCGCAGGTCAGCGCAGTTGCTCCAAGGGGGCGTGTGCCCGAGCTCACACCGCGACACGGTGGAGTGAGCTGGTGGAGAGTCGTCGCGGCCCGGTCAAGAGTGCGGTACCGTCCAACGTCGTGAGCCCTGTACGTCGCTGTTCGCGCACCGCGTGCGGTCGCCCTGCCGTCGCGACGCTGACGTACGTCTACGCGGACTCGACCGCAGTCCTCGGTCCGCTCGCCACCTATGCCGAGCCCCACTGCTACGACCTGTGCGCCGAGCACGGCGAGCGCCTGACCGCGCCCCGTGGCTGGGAGGTCGTGCGCCTGACGGACGGCTCCGCTCCGGCCCGCCCCAGCGGCGATGACCTGGAAGCGCTTGCCAATGCCGTACGGGAGGCCGCGCGTCCCCAGGAGCGCGCCGCCGAGGCCGGTGGAGCGCGCGCCGCGGACCCGGTGGAAGTCGGCCGCCGAGGTCATCTGCGCGTGCTGCGCTCACCCGAATCCTGAGGGCGACCGCAGCGCGCCCTCAACCCCACCGCCTATTCGGCCGAGTTGGCGCGGTCATGCGCCCGGCCGCCCGCGCCATGTCCTGTGTCCCCGCGGCGGCGGGTAGTTTGGGAGCCCGGCCGGCGCCCGCCAAGGGCATCGGCGACGCCGTCAAGGAAGGTTGGGTCGTGGCTGCTGATCTGTCGCAGATCGTGAAGGCGTACGACGTCCGCGGAGTGGTGCCGGATCAGTGGGACGAGGCCCTCGCCGAGCTGTTCGGCGCCGCCTTCGTCACCGTGACGCGGGCCGACGCCATCGTCGTCGGCCACGACATGCGACCCTCCTCGCCCGGTCTCTCCGCGGCTTTCGCGCGCGGCGCGGCAACGCTCGGAGCGGACGTCACCCTCATCGGACTGTGCTCCACCGACCAGCTCTACTACGCGTCCGGCGCCCTCGACCTGCCGGGCGCCATGTTCACCGCCTCGCACAACCCGGCCAAGTACAACGGCATCAAGATGTGCCGCAAGGGCGCGGCGCCGGTCGGCCAGGACACCGGCCTCGCCGAGATCCGCGCGCTGGTCGAGCAGTGGTCGCGGCAGGGCGCGCCGGCCCCGGCCGCGAAGGCGGGCACGATCGTCGAGCGCGACACGTTGACCGACTACGCGGCCCATCTCCTGGCCCTGGTCGACCTCTCCGCCATCCGCCCCCTGAAGGTCGTGGTCGACGCGGGCAACGGCATGGGCGGGCACACCGTGCCCACCGTGTTCGACGGCCTGCCCCTCGACCTGGTCCCGATGTACTTCGAGCTCGACGGCACCTTCCCCAACCACGAGGCCAACCCGCTCGACCCGGCCAACATCGTGGACCTCCAGGCCCGCGTCATCGCCGAGGGCGCGGACCTGGGTCTCGCCTTCGACGGCGACGCCGACCGCTGCTTCGTCGTGGACGAGCGCGGTGAGCCGGTCTCGCCGTCCGCGATCACTGCGCTGGTCGCGGCCCGCGAGCTGGCCCGCCACCCCGGCGGCACCGTGATCCACAACCTCATCACGTCCTGGTCCGTGCCCGAGGTGGTCCGCGAGAACGGCGGCACGCCCGTACGCACCCGGGTCGGCCACTCCTTCATCAAGCAGGAGATGGCGGCCACCGGGGCGATCTTCGGCGGTGAGCACTCCGCGCACTACTACTTCGCCGACTTCTGGAACGCGGACACCGGCATGCTGGCCGCGCTCCACGTCCTGGCGGCGCTGGGCGGCCAGGAGGGCCCCCTGTCCGCGCTCGTCGCGCAGTACGACCGTTACGTGGGCTCCGGCGAGATCAACTCCACGGTGGACGACCAGTCGGCCCGGGCGGCGGCGGTCCGCGACGCGTACGCGGACCAGGACGGCCTCACCCTGGACGAGCTCGACGGCCTGACCGTCACCGCCCAGGACTGGTGGTTCAACCTGCGCGCCTCCAACACCGAGCCCCTGCTGCGCCTGAACGTCGAGGCCCGTGACGAAGCGACGATGGCGAAGGTCCGCGACGAGGTTCTGACGCTGGTACGCGGCTGAGGAGCGAGGCGCGGCGCCGAGGTGGCGCCGGGGCGTCGCGCTGGGCCGTCGAGCCGGTCCGCCGTGCCGGGCCATCACGCCGCCGTGACTGGGCGGGGTGCGCCCCGGGCCGCGAATGGGCCCGGGCCGTTCGCGCCCCGGGTCAACGCGCCCCGCTCGCCGCGTTCAGAGCGCAGGGCGCGCCCCCCGTCACCCACCCCGTCCGGCCCGTGCGCTGTGCGGCCTGGACCGTTGCGGCCCGGGCCGTTCGCGCCCCGGGTCAACGCGCCCCACTCGCCCGCTTTCAGAGCGCAGGGCGCGCCCCCGCCGCCCACCCCGCCCGGCCAGGGCGTCGGTGCAACCCCCGCGCTCCCGCACCGGCTTGCTCGGCGGGCACGCAGCCCGCTCACCCCGGCGGTAGGCTGATCAGGCCCCCCTGGTGCGCACCCGTACGCGCACCAGGACACAGCACGCCGAAGGGAATCTCATGCCGCTCGAAGCCGGCCTCCTCCAGATCCTCGCCTGCCCGGCGTGCCACGCCCCGCTCAGCGACGCGACCTCGGCGGACGAGCCCGAGCTGACCTGCACCGGCAAGGAGTGCGGACTGGCCTACCCGGTGCGCGACGGCATCCCGGTCCTCCTGGTCGACGAGGCCCGCCGACCCGCGTGACGCGCCACGGGCACCCAGCGCGCGCCCAGACCAGGTAACCCGTCCCGGTAACCCGCCCAGTACAGCCGGAGGCCGACCCCATGCTCGACGAGTCGCTGCTCGACGCACCGGAAGCCCTCGCCCGGGCCGATCACCGAGGGCTGCTGCGCGGCGCGGCGGAGGCGGGCGCACGCGTCCGTACCGCGGCCCGGCACGCGGTGGAGGCCGGCATCGCCGAGCTGAAGCCCGAGGGCCGGCCGCGCTCCGTGCTGATCGCGGGCCCCGGCACCGCGGCGGCCGGCGTCGCCGACCTGATCACGGCGCTCGCGGGCGCGTTCGCGCCGGTCACCCGCCTGGAATCCACCGGCGTCGCCCCCGCCGCCGGCGCCCTGCGCTGGACGCTGCCGGGCTGGGCGGGCTCCGTCGACCTGCTGCTCATCACCACCACGGACGGCTCCGAGCCCGGCCTCGCCCTCCTGGCCGAGCAGGCCTACCGCAGGGGCTGCAACGTCGTCGCGGTCGCCCCCCAGCGCTCCCCGCTCGCGGAAGCCGTGGACGGGGTGCACGGCCTCGTCGTCCCGCTGGCCGCGGGCCCCTTCGAACCCGACGGGGCGGAGATGTCCGCCGCGAGCCCGGGCGCCCTGTGGTCCCTGTTCACCCCCCTGCTCGCGCTGCTCGACCGGGTCGGCCTGCTCAGCGCGTCCCCGGAGACCATCGAGAAGATCGCCGTACGCCTGGACCGCACGGCCGAGCGCTGCGGCCCCGCCATCGCGACCTACAGCAACCCGGCCAAGACCCTGGCCTCCGAGCTCGCCGAATCGCTGCCGCTGATCTGGACCGAAGGCGTGGGCGCGGCACCGGCGGGGCGCCGGTTCGCGGCTGTGCTCAGCGAACTGTCTGGCCACCCCGCGCTCGCCGCCGCGCTCCCCGAGGCGCTGCCCGTCCACGGCGTGCTGCTCGCGGGCTCGCTCGCGGCCGGCGCCGACCCCGACGACTTCTTCCGCGACCGCGTCGAGGAGCCGGAGCGGCTGCACGCCCGGGTCGTCCTGCTGCGCGACCGGCCCGCCGGCGGTCTCTCGGCCCTGCCCGCCGCCCGCGAACTGGCACTGAGCCACGACGCCCCGGTCAGCGAACTCGAGCCCGAGGAGGGCAGCGAGCTCGAATGCCTCGCCGAACTCCTCGCCATCGCCGACTTCGCCACCGTGTACCTGACGATCGCGTCCGCCTGACCCCGCCCGCACACCCGGCCGGAGCCCGCGCCCGGCAGCCGAAAGAGAACACAGGACTCATGGACCGTCTCACCAACACCATCCGTCCCTATGCCTGGGGCTCCACCACCCTCATTCCGGAGCTGATGGGCGCCGCCCCCACCGACGAGCCCCAGGCCGAGATGTGGATGGGCGCCCACCCCATGGCCCCTTCACGCCTCGACCGGGGCGCCGGTCTGACATCGTTGTCGGACCTGATCGCGGCGGACCCGGCGGCCGAACTCGGCCGCGCCGCGGTGGCCCGGTTCGGGCCGCGCCTGCCCTTCCTGCTCAAGCTGCTCGCCGCCGACGCCCCCCTCTCGCTCCAGGTCCACCCCGACATCGCCCGGGCGAAGGAGGGGTACGAGGCCGAGGAGCGGGCCGGGATCCCGCTCGACGCGCCGCACCGCAACTACAAGGACGCCAACCACAAGCCCGAACTGATCTGCGCGCTCACGCCGTTCGAGGGGCTGTGCGGCTTCCGCGCCCCCGAGGAGGCCGCGCGCACGCTGGAGGCGCTGGAGGTCGACTCCCTCAAACCGTACGTCGATCTGCTGCGCGCCCACCCCGTCGAGGCGGCCCTGCGCGAAGTCCTCACCGCCGTGCTGGGCGCCGACCGCGAGGAGATGGCGGCGACGGTCACCGAGACGGCCGCCGCCTGCGCCCGCCTGGGGGGCGCGCAGTACAGCGCGTACGCCTCGCTCGCGCACCACTACCCCGGCGACCCCGGCGTCCTCGCGGGCATGTTCCTCAACCACGTCCAACTCCAGCCCGGCGAGGCGCTGTTCCTCGGCGCGGGCGTGCCGCACGCCTATCTCGGCGGCCTGGGCGTGGAGATCATGGCCACCTCCGACAACGTCCTGCGCTGCGGCCTGACCCCCAAGCACGTCGACGTCCCCGAACTGCTCAGGGTCGTACGCTTCGAGCCGACCGACCCCGGTGTGCTGCGCCCCGAGGCGTCGGTGACGGGGGAGGAGCTGTACGAGACCCCGATCGACGAGTTCCGCCTGTCCCGTTTCGTACGGGCCGAGGGCGCGGCCCCCACCGACCTGACGGCGCCGACGCCGCAGATCCTCCTGTGCACGGCGGGCAGCCCCGCGGTCGGCGGACTGACCCTGACTCCGGGCACCTCCGTCTTCGTACCGGCGGGGGAAATGGCCGAACTGTCCGGTACGGGAACGGTGTTCCGCGCCACCGTCGTCGCCTGATGCGACAATGTGCCGCCGCGGGGTCCGGGCACGGGCCGGGTCCCCGCCGATGGCAACCGACGAAGGGAAGACGGCACCTCCATGAGCGCGTCAGGCGGAACCAAGGCCATCGTGGCGGCGCTGAGCGCCAATCTCGCCATCGCGGCCGCGAAGTTCGTGGCGTTCCTGTTCAGCGGTTCGTCGTCGATGCTCGCGGAGAGCGTCCACTCGCTGGCCGACTCCGGCAACCAGGGCCTGCTGCTGCTCGGCGGCAAGAAGGCCCGACGTGAGGCGACACCCCAACACCCCTTCGGCTACGGGCGCGAGCGCTACGTCTACGCCTTCCTCGTCTCGATCGTGCTGTTCTCGGTCGGCGGCATGTTCGCCGTGTACGAGGGCTACGAGAAGATCAGGCACCCGCACGCCATCGAGGCCTGGTACTGGCCCGTCGGCGTCCTCGTCTTCGCCATCGTCGCGGAGGGCTACTCCTTCCGTACGGCGATCAAGGAGTCGAACGTCACCAGGGGCCAGCTCTCCTGGAAGGAGTTCATCCGCCGCGCCAAGGCACCCGAACTCCCCGTGGTCCTCCTTGAGGACTTCGGCGCGCTGGTCGGCCTCGCCCTCGCCCTCGCGGGCGTCGGCATCGCGGTGGCGACCGGCAACGGCGTGTGGGACGGCATCGGCACCCTGTGCATCGGCGTCCTGCTGATCCTCATCGCCATGGTCCTGGCCGCCGAGACGAAGTCGCTGCTGCTCGGCGAGTCGGCGGGCATGGAGGAGGTCGAGAAGATCAAGGCGGCGATCGTGGACGGTGACACGGTCACCTCGGTCATCCACATGCGCACCCTCCACCTCGGCCCCGAGGAACTGCTGATCGCCGCCAAGATCGCCGTCCAGCACGACGACACGGCCCGCGAGATCGCCGCCGCGATCAACGAGGCCGAGGCGCGCGTCCGCGCGGCGGTCCCGATCGCCCGGGTCATCTACCTGGAACCGGACATCTACAGCGCCGAAGAAGCAGCGGCGGGCCCCGACCCAGCCGCCACCCCGGGCGGCCGCTGAGCCCATGTCCGTGGGGGCCCGGCCCGGCTCCCGCCGTCGGGCCCGCACGGAGTACGGCCGCCGGACCGGGCCCGCTGGGGGCGGGAGCAAGCCGTTCATCAGGCGCACTGGGGTCCGCTGGGCCGATCGGTGTAGATTCGTGACCAGAGCCAGACGTCGCTGCTGATGGCGGTCGGTCGGTTGTCCCCTGTGGACCCGGCCGAGGGAGAGAGGGCCTCCGACGGACTGCGCTGCGAGCGCGTTCGGGCACTTTTCTGCCTGCCGCCGCCCGCAGATCAGCCGTACCCACCCTCGACACCGACCCACGAGGAGCAGCTCCCCATGACGACTGACGCCACCGGCGCCGGCCAGGACTTCAAGGTCGCCGACCTCTCCCTCGCCGCCTTCGGCCGCAAGGAGATCAATCTCGCCGAGCACGAGATGCCCGGCCTGATGTCGATCCGCAAGGAGTACGCCGCCACGCAGCCGCTGGCCGGCGCACGCATCACGGGCTCCCTGCACATGACCGTGCAGACCGCCGTGCTGATCGAGACCCTGGTCGCGCTCGGCGCCGAGGTCCGCTGGGCCTCCTGCAACATCTTCTCCACCCAGGACCACGCGGCCGCCGCCATCGCCGTCGGCCCGAACGGCACCCCCGAGGCCCCCGCGGGTGTCCCGGTCTACGCCTGGAAGGGCGAGACCCTCGAGGAGTACTGGTGGTGCACGGAGCAGGCCCTGACCTGGCCGAACACCCCCACCGGCGGCCCGAACATGATCCTGGACGACGGCGGCGACGCCACCCTCCTGGTGCACAAGGGCGTCGAGTTCGAGAAGGCCGGCGCGGCCCCGGACCCCTCGACGGCGGACTCCGAGGAGTACGCCCAGATCCTCACCGTGCTGAACCGCACTCTGGGTGAGAACCCCCAGAAGTGGACCCAGCTGGCCTCCGAGATCCGCGGTGTGACGGAGGAGACCACCACCGGTGTCCACCGCCTGTACGAGATGATGCGCGACGGCGACCTCCTGTTCCCGGCGATCAACGTGAACGACGCCGTGACCAAGTCGAAGTTCGACAACAAGTACGGCTGCCGCCACTCCCTGATCGACGGCATCAACCGCGCCACCGACGTCCTCATCGGCGGCAAGACCGCGGTCGTCTGCGGTTACGGCGACGTCGGCAAGGGCTGCGCCGAGTCCCTGCGCGGCCAGGGCGCCCGCGTGATCATCACCGAGATCGACCCGATCTGCGCGCTCCAGGCGGCGATGGACGGCTACCAGGTCACGACCCTGGACGAGGTCGTCGACAAGGCGGACATCTTCGTCACCACGACGGGCAACAAGGACATCATCATGGCCGCCGACATGGCCAAGATGAAGCACCAGGCGATCGTCGGGAACATCGGCCACTTCGACAACGAGATCGACATGGCCGGCCTGGCCAGGATCCCGGGCATCGTCAAGGACGAGGTCAAGCCCCAGGTGCACACCTGGACCTTCCCCGACGGCAAGGTGCTGATCGTCCTGTCCGAGGGCCGCCTGCTGAACCTCGGCAACGCGACCGGTCACCCCTCCTTCGTCATGTCGAACTCCTTCGCGGACCAGACCCTGGCCCAGATCGAGCTCTACACCAAGCCGAACGAGTACCCGACCGACGTGTACGTGCTGCCCAAGCACCTCGACGAGAAGGTCGCCCGCCTCCACCTGGCCTCGCTCGGCGTCAAGCTCACCGAGCTCCGCCCGGAGCAGGCCGCGTACATCGGCGTCGAGGTCGAGGGCCCGTACAAGCCGGACCACTACCGCTACTGATCCCCGAGCGGTCCGCCACCGGGCAACACCACCCCGGCGGCGGGCCGGCCGCACAACGCGCGGCAGGGTCAGCTGCCCGACTGGCCGACCGGTACCTGAGCAGGCCCCCGCACCCCCGTGCCGGGGGCCTGCCCCGTACCGCCCCACCGAGTCAGCGCCCGATCCCCAAGGACTTGCCGATCCCATGCCCCGTGGCCGCTATTCGCTGCACGACCCGCACGACCACACCCCTCTCGGTGACGAACACTTCCACTGCGCCCCCGGGCCATCCGGTTGGCGTTACGTCTCCCAGCTCACCACCCCCTCCGGAGACCAGGCGGGCTCCGTGGACCTCGCGCTCGACGAACTCGGCCGTCCCATCCGCCTCGAACTCCATGCCGGCGGCTGGCAGGTACGAGGCGCCGCCCTCGACGGCGTCACCTGGGTCCGTACGGACCCGTTCGGGATCCACGCGAGCGAAGGCACCGTCCGCGCCCACGCCTTCACCGCAGGCTCCCCCGCGTTTCTCGTCGCCACCTCCCGTCTGCTGCGCCTCACCCCCCAGTCGCCGACGACGCGCGTCCGCCTCGTCCTGTTCACGGATCCGGTCCTCGCACCCCGCACGATCGACCAGTCCTGGGCCCTGCTGAACAGTGAAGCGCACGCCACTGACAGTGGCCCCCTGATCGTGGACGAATACCAGGTCAACGCCCTGGACACGGGGGAGCAGTACGCCGTCCACATCGCCGGCGACGTCGTGCTCGCGGCCCCGGGGATCGAGCTGGAAGCCCTGGAGACCCCGCCCTCGACGTTCCCCACGCCGTAGCCCCGGTGCCGGATCCGCGCGCCCCTGTCGAAATGGCCCCGCTCCGTTCGACGTGTTGATGTGCGGCGCTCCCGCCGCACGACGACGCGCGACAGGATCGGACGGGAAACCCATGAGTCAGCTGCTGAGAGTCATGAACTTCAACGTCTCCAGCGACGGCATCGCCGCCGGGGAGCACCAGAGCCTCGACCGGCCGTTCGGACTCGACCATCCCGAGCGGCTTTTCGCCTGGGCCGGAGCCACCGCCAGCTGGCCCATGCGCACCGAGCCCGGCGGCAGCCGGGGCCTCGACGACTACTTCACCCGCGACTTCGCCCGCGACATCGGCGCCGAGATCATGGGACGCAACAAGTTCGGGCCCCAGCGCGGCCCCTGGTCGGACCACGAATGGCTTGGCTGGTGGGGAGCGGAACCCCCGTTCCGTACACCGGTGTTCGTGATGACCCACCACGAGCGCCCGTCGTTCACGCTCTCCGACACCACGTTCCACTTCGTGGGCGGCGACCCGGCGTCGGTCCTCGCGCGGGCACGCGAGGCGGCGCGGGGCAAGGACGTCCGGCTCGGCGGCGGGGTCACCACCATCCGGCAGTTCCTCGACGCCGACCTCGTCGACACCCTGCACGTGGTGGTCTCGCCGGTGAAGCTCGAATCCGGGCTACGGCTCTGGGAGTCCCCCGAAGAGCTGCGCGACCGGTTCCACCTGGAGGTCGTGCCCAGCCCGAGCGGCGTGACGCACCACCTGTTCTGGCGAAGGTGACACGCGGGCGGGCCGCCCGTCGCGCTTTTCGACCCGGGGCGGGGCAGTGCTAGCCGGGCGGCGCGAACCCCGTGGAACGCGCTGCGGCCTCTGCGTCGCGCGCCCCCGAGAAGGTCTGCTCGCCGACGCCCGTGGCCGGGGCGGCACCGGCCGAAGCGGAAGGCCCGGCCGACCGGGCGGCCACCCCCGCGTCGGGAGCCGCGTCGGGGGCTGCGTACGAGCCGTGGACCGGACCCGGGCCGGACGCCGAACCCTGATCGACCGCCGCCCCGGGCACCCAAACGGAACCGGCTCCCGGACCTCCGCCGGGGCCCGCGCCGAAACCTCCGCCAGAACCCGCGCCGGGGCCCGCGCCGGGACCCACGGGCAACCCGGCGCCCGCCCCGGCGAAGGCCCGCCGTGCGTCGCGGGCCTGGCGTTCGCTCACCACCGCCGCCAAGAACGCGGCCGGCGGCACCCCTTGCGGAAGCCGCGCCCCGGTACGCCCCGCCACGTCCTCCGCCAGACGCGTCGCCATCGCCCAGCTCACCTGCGGATCGAGCTGCCGCATACGCGTCAGGTACTGGCGCACCGCGAGCCACAGTTCATCCGGCACACGCGAGAGATCAAGCCCCGCGAACCGCCCGACCAGCCACGGCGGCGGAGGCGGGACAGCCACGCCCTGCCCCGACGGGACCCGCTCCCGTACGACGAGCGTCCCCGCGAACACGTCACCGATGCGCCGCCCCCGCTCGGAGACCAGCGACGACACACAGGCCACGACACCAAAGGTCATCAGAACCTCGACGACCCCCATGGCCCCGCGCACCAACGCGTGCCGGAAACGTATGGGGCCGCCGTCATCCCGCACCACCCGCAGTCCGCACGCCATCTTGCCCAGCGACCGTCCGTGCGTCAGCGTCTCGACCGCGATGGGAGCCCCGACCAGCACCAGCAGGAACAGGGCCACGGCTATCGCGGCCCGGGCCGCGGCGTCCAGGGAGGCGGTCGTCAGCATCATCACCATCGACACCGCGATGTACGCCGCCCACACCACCGCCAGGTCGATGGCCAGCGCCAGCGCCCGGCTCGGCAACCGAGCAGGCCGCAGCCCCAGTACGACCGCATCTCCCGTGACCAGCGCGCTCACCGAATACCCCACCCTCACAGAACGACGACCTTCCACACCCCTCGAGCCCCCCAGTCTGCCAAGCTGGCCCGCAACGCGCCGCAGTAGTACGGATCGTCCGCCCCCAGTGCCTGGAGCAGCAGCAGAACATGGACCTCGACGTCTTCATCACGGCCCACCGCGCGGAGTGGGACCGCCTGGAACACCTCGTGCGCCGCAGCCGCCGGCTCTCAGGCGTGGAGGCGGACGAACTGGTGGCGCTCTACCAGCGCACGTCCACCCACCTCTCCCACATCCAGTCCACTGCCCCGGATCCCTTCCTGACGGCCCGGCTGACGCAACTGGTGGCCCGCGCGCGCTCAGCGGTCACGGGCACCCGCCGCGCGACCTGGCGCGATGCCGTGCGCTTCCTCACGGAGGGCTTCCCGGCGGCGGTCTACCGCTCGCGACGTTGGTGGATACCCGCCGCGCTGGTCTCCGTCGCGGTCTCAGCCCTCATCGGCTGGTGGATCGGCGTCCACCCCGAGGTCCAGTCGGCCATCGCGGCCCCTGACGCCCTTCGGCAGATGACCCGCCCGGGCGGCGAGTACGAGACGTACTACTCCAGCCATCCCGCCGGCTCCTTCGCGGCCGAAGTCTGGACGAACAACGCGCAGGCCGCGGCCATCTGTCTGGTCCTCGGCGCATTCTTCGGCATCCCGGTCCTGTGGATCCTGTTCCTCAACATGCTCAACCTGGGCGTCGGCATCGGCCTCATGTCGTCCGCCGGACGCCTCGACACCTTCCTCGGCCTGGTCCTGCCGCACGGTCTCCTGGAACTGACCGCGGTCTTCGTCGCCGCCGGTACGGGCATGCGCCTCGGCTGGACGGTCATCGACCCGGGTCCCCGCACCCGCCGCGCGGCCCTGGCGGAACGCGGCCGAGCGGCGGTCGGCATGGCCATCGGCCTTGCGCTGGTGCTGTTCGTCTCGGGCCTGATCGAAGGCTTCGTCACCCCCTCCGGCCTCCCGACCTGGGCCCGCATCAGCCTCGGCGTCGTCGCGGAACTGGCCTTCCTCGCGTACGTGTACGTCCTGGGCGGCCGTGCCACACGAGCGGGGGAGCTGGGCGACGTCGAGGCGAGCGCCCGCAGTGCCGAACTTCCGACGGCCGCGTGATGTGCGTGCAGCCCCTCTGGCCTGCTACTCTCCTCTTCGCCCACAAAAACCGTTGACACGGTTCGCGTGGGGAGGTAGATTCAAACGGTTGCCTCGAACTGGACAAGTTCGGGATCACTGGTTAACATCTCTCTCGCTCTCACCGGAAATTCCATTTCCCAGTGATGAGCCATTCCGAATCACCATTCGAAGCCAAAGAAGTCGATTCGATCGGCCGAAATGCTTCTGATAGAGTCGGAAACGCCGAAAGGGAAACGCGAAAGCGAAGAACTCGAAGCTAACCCCAATTCGACGGGGAATCGGACACGAAAGAGTCTGATAGAGTCGGAAACACGAAATACCGAAGGGAAGCGCCCGGAGGAAAGCCCGAGAGGGTGAGTACAAAGGAAGCGTCCGTTCCTTGAGAACTCAACAGCGTGCCAAAAGTCAACGCCAGATTGACAACCCCGTCTCCACTTCGGTGGGACGAGGTTCCTTTGAAAAGTCCTGCCGGCCCTCGTGGTCGTCAGGCAACAACACAGCGAGGACGCTGTGGACGGGCCGCCTTATTCCGGTGGTTCCGTCCCGCTCTTACGTGATGTGTGCACCCGATTACGGGTAAACATTCATGGAGAGTTTGATCCTGGCTCAGGACGAACGCTGGCGGCGTGCTTAACACATGCAAGTCGAACGATGAAGCCCTTCGGGGTGGATTAGTGGCGAACGGGTGAGTAACACGTGGGCAATCTGCCCTTCACTCTGGGACAAGCCCTGGAAACGGGGTCTAATACCGGATAACACTCCTCAGGGCATCTTGAGGGGTTAAAAGCTCCGGCGGTGAAGGATGAGCCCGCGGCCTATCAGCTTGTTGGTGGGGTGATGGCCTACCAAGGCGACGACGGGTAGCCGGCCTGAGAGGGCGACCGGCCACACTGGGACTGAGACACGGCCCAGACTCCTACGGGAGGCAGCAGTGGGGAATATTGCACAATGGGCGAAAGCCTGATGCAGCGACGCCGCGTGAGGGATGACGGCCTTCGGGTTGTAAACCTCTTTCAGCAGGGAAGAAGCGAAAGTGACGGTACCTGCAGAAGAAGCGCCGGCTAACTACGTGCCAGCAGCCGCGGTAATACGTAGGGCGCAAGCGTTGTCCGGAATTATTGGGCGTAAAGAGCTCGTAGGCGGCTTGTCACGTCGGATGTGAAAGCCCGGGGCTTAACCCCGGGTCTGCATTCGATACGGGCTAGCTAGAGTGTGGTAGGGGAGATCGGAATTCCTGGTGTAGCGGTGAAATGCGCAGATATCAGGAGGAACACCGGTGGCGAAGGCGGATCTCTGGGCCATTACTGACGCTGAGGAGCGAAAGCGTGGGGAGCGAACAGGATTAGATACCCTGGTAGTCCACGCCGTAAACGTTGGGAACTAGGTGTTGGCGACATTCCACGTCGTCGGTGCCGCAGCTAACGCATTAAGTTCCCCGCCTGGGGAGTACGGCCGCAAGGCTAAAACTCAAAGGAATTGACGGGGGCCCGCACAAGCAGCGGAGCATGTGGCTTAATTCGACGCAACGCGAAGAACCTTACCAAGGCTTGACATATACCGGAAACGGCTAGAGATAGTCGCCCCCTTGTGGTCGGTATACAGGTGGTGCATGGCTGTCGTCAGCTCGTGTCGTGAGATGTTGGGTTAAGTCCCGCAACGAGCGCAACCCTTGTTCTGTGTTGCCAGCATGCCCTTCGGGGTGATGGGGACTCACAGGAGACTGCCGGGGTCAACTCGGAGGAAGGTGGGGACGACGTCAAGTCATCATGCCCCTTATGTCTTGGGCTGCACACGTGCTACAATGGCCGGTACAAAGAGCTGCGATGCCGTGAGGCGGAGCGAATCTCAAAAAGCCGGTCTCAGTTCGGATTGGGGTCTGCAACTCGACCCCATGAAGTCGGAGTTGCTAGTAATCGCAGATCAGCATTGCTGCGGTGAATACGTTCCCGGGCCTTGTACACACCGCCCGTCACGTCACGAAAGTCGGTAACACCCGAAGCCGGTGGCCCAACCCCTTGTGGGAGGGAGCTGTCGAAGGTGGGACTGGCGATTGGGACGAAGTCGTAACAAGGTAGCCGTACCGGAAGGTGCGGCTGGATCACCTCCTTTCTAAGGAGCACAGTACCGATTGCAGACACATGTTCTGCACGGTCAGCTCATGGGTGGAACGTTGACTATTCGGCACTTCCGGTCGACTCGGGCCGCTAGTACTGCTCTTCGGAGTGTGGAACGCGACACGGGGCGATGGGGAGGGCCGGGCACGCTGTTGGGTATCTGAAGGTACGGCCGAAAGGCTGCCTTCAAGTGCCGGCCCCAGTGCACTCACCAGGTTCTGGTGGGGTGATGGGTGGTTGGTCGTTGTTTGAGAACTGCACAGTGGACGCGAGCATCTGTGGCCAAGTTTTTAAGGGCGCACGGTGGATGCCTTGGCACCAGGAACCGATGAAGGACGTGGGAGGCCACGATAGTCCCCGGGGAGCCGTCAACCAGGCTTTGATCCGGGGGTTTCCGAATGGGGAAACCCGGCAGTCGTCATGGGCTGTCACCCATACCTGAACACATAGGGTATGTGGAGGGAACGAGGGGAAGTGAAACATCTCAGTACCCTCAGGAAGAGAAAACAACCGTGATTCCGGGAGTAGTGGCGAGCGAAACCGGATGAGGCCAAACCGTATGCGTGTGATACCCGGCAGGGGTTGCGCATGCGGGGTTGTGGGATCTCTCTTTCACAGTCTGCCGGCTGTGAGGCGAGTCAGAAACCGTTGGTGTAGGCGAAGGACATGCGAAAGGTCCGGCGTAGAGGGTAAGACCCCCGTAGCTGAAACATCAACGGCTCGTTTGAGAGACACCCAAGTAGCACGGGGCCCGAGAAATCCCGTGTGAATCTGGCGGGACCACCCGCTAAGCCTAAATATTCCCTGGTGACCGATAGCGGATAGTACCGTGAGGGAATGGTGAAAAGTACCGCGGGAGCGGAGTGAAATAGTACCTGAAACCGTGTGCCTACAAGCCGTGGGAGCGTCGCGCGCTGAGTTTACTCAGTGCGTCGTGACTGCGTGCCTTTTGAAGAATGAGCCTGCGAGTTAGCGGTGTGTAGCGAGGTTAACCCGTGTGGGGAAGCCGTAGCGAAAGCGAGTCCGAACAGGGCGATTGAGTTGCACGCTCTAGACCCGAAGCGGAGTGATCTAGCCATGGGCAGGTTGAAGCGGCTGTAAGAGGTCGTGGAGGACCGAACCCACCAGGGTTGAAAACCTGGGGGATGACCTGTGGTTAGGGGTGAAAGGCCAATCAAACTCCGTGATAGCTGGTTCTCCCCGAAATGCATTTAGGTGCAGCGTCGTGTGTTTCTTGCCGGAGGTAGAGCACTGGATAGGCGATGGGCCCTACCGGGTTACTGACCTTAGCCAAACTCCGAATGCCGGTAAGTGAGAGCGCGGCAGTGAGACTGTGGGGGATAAGCTCCATGGTCGAGAGGGAAACAGCCCAGAGCATCGACTAAGGCCCCTAAGCGTACGCTAAGTGGGAAAGGATGTGGAGTCGCAGAGACAACCAGGAGGTTGGCTTAGAAGCAGCCACCCTTGAAAGAGTGCGTAATAGCTCACTGGTCAAGTGATTCCGCGCCGACAATGTAGCGGGGCTCAAGCGTACCGCCGAAGTCGTGTCATTCCAGCATATAGGGCCAACGCCTGCTGGGATGGGTAGGGGAGCGTCGTGTGCCGGGTGAAGCCGCAGCGGAAGCTAGTGGTGGACGGTTCACGAGTGAGAATGCAGGCATGAGTAGCGATACACACGTGAGAAACGTGTGCGCCGATTGACTAAGGGTTCCTGGGTCAAGCTGATCTGCCCAGGGTAAGTCGGGACCTAAGGCGAGGCCGACAGGCGTAGTCGATGGACAACCGGTTGATATTCCGGTACCCGCTTTGAAACGCCCAATATCGAATCCATTAATGCTAAGGCCGTGAAGCCGCCCTGATCTCTTCGGAGTTGAGGGGAGTGGTGGAGCCGCTGACCCAAGGTGGTAGTAGGTAAGCGATGGGGTGACGCAGGAAGGTAGTCCAGCCCGGGCGGTGGTTGTCCCGGGGTAAGGGTGTAGGACGTGCGGTAGGCAAATCCGTCGCACATATAGTCTGAGACCTGATGCCGAGCCGATTGTGGTGAAGTGGATGATCCTATGCTGTCGAGAAAAGCCTCTAGCGAGTTTCATGGCGGCCCGTACCCTAAACCGACTCAGGTGGTCAGGTAGAGAATACCGAGGCGTTCGGGTGAACTATGGTTAAGGAACTCGGCAAAATGCCCCCGTAACTTCGGGAGAAGGGGGGCCATCACCGGTGATGAGATTTACTCTCTGAGCTGGGGGTGGCCGCAGAGACCAGCGAGAAGCGACTGTTTACTAAAAACACAGGTCCGTGCGAAGCCGTAAGGCGATGTATACGGACTGACGCCTGCCCGGTGCTGGAACGTTAAGGGGACCGGTTAGTGACCTTTCGGGGTTGCGAAGCTGAGAACTTAAGCGCCAGTAAACGGCGGTGGTAACTATAACCATCCTAAGGTAGCGAAATTCCTTGTCGGGTAAGTTCCGACCTGCACGAATGGCGTAACGACTTCTCGACTGTCTCAACCATAGGCCCGGTGAAATTGCACTACGAGTAAAGATGCTCGTTTCGCGCAGCAGGACGGAAAGACCCCGGGACCTTTACTACAGTTTGATATTGGTGTTCGGTTCGGCTTGTGTAGGATAGGTGGGAGACTTTGAAGCGGCCACGCCAGTGGTTGTGGAGTCGTCGTTGAAATACCACTCTGGTCGTGCTGGATGTCTAACCTCGGTCCGTGATCCGGATCAGGGACAGTGTCTGATGGGTAGTTTAACTGGGGCGGTTGCCTCCTAAAGAGTAACGGAGGCGCCCAAAGGTTCCCTCAGCCTGGTTGGCAATCAGGTGTTGAGTGTAAGTGCACAAGGGAGCTTGACTGTGAGACCGACGGGTCGAGCAGGGACGAAAGTCGGGACTAGTGATCCGGCGGTGGCTTGTGGAAGCGCCGTCGCTCAACGGATAAAAGGTACCCCGGGGATAACAGGCTGATCTTCCCCAAGAGTCCATATCGACGGGATGGTTTGGCACCTCGATGTCGGCTCGTCGCATCCTGGGGCTGGAGTCGGTCCCAAGGGTTGGGCTGTTCGCCCATTAAAGCGGTACGCGAGCTGGGTTTAGAACGTCGTGAGACAGTTCGGTCCCTATCCGCTGCGCGCGCAGGAACATTGAGAAGGGCTGTCCCTAGTACGAGAGGACCGGGACGGACGAACCTCTGGTGTGCCAGTTGTCCTGCCAAGGGCATGGCTGGTTGGCTACGTTCGGAAAGGATAACCGCTGAAAGCATCTAAGCGGGAAGCCTGCTTCGAGATGAGTGTTCCCACCTCCTTGAGAGGGTAAGGCTCCCAGTAGACGACTGGGTTGATAGGCCAGATGTGGAAGCCCGGTAACGGGTGGAGCTGACTGGTACTAATAGGCCGAGGGCTTGTCCTCAGTTGCTCGCGTCCACTGTGTTTGTTCTGAAGCAATGAACTCCCGCATGCCCTTTGGGGTGTGTGCTGGTCGAGTTCAACTTCATAGTGTTTCGGTGGTCATAGCGTTAGGGAAACGCCCGGTTACATTCCGAACCCGGAAGCTAAGCCTTTCAGCGCCGATGGTACTGCAGGGGGGACCCTGTGGGAGAGTAGGACGCCGCCGAACAAATTGTGGGAAAAGCCCCGCACCCGATCGTAGGAATACGGTCGACGGTGCGGGGCTTTTTCGCGTTTGATGCTGTAAGTGCGCAGGCCGAGATCAAGACCTACAGCTGGTACTAGGTTCACCATGAGCTCGGATACAGGTTTCATGGCACCGTCCTGCCGGGGTGCCATAGCGTCGTGCCATGACGCTTCCAGCCGGCCTGAGACGCACGGTCCTGCGGGCGCAGCGGGACATCGGCTTTTTAGGCGCGGGTGTACCGCCGCACCTGGCGCTGGTGCCCGTGTGGTCCTGGGCGGCGACTACCGCCAGGACGGGGAACTGGCTCCTTACGGTTTGCCTGTCGGCCACCTTGGTCCTGCTCGGCACCCCGGTGGTGACGGCCGCTCAGCGGGCTCGCTACCGGGCGCTCATTGGCGTGGACGTCCCCCGGTTCACTCCCACCGCACCGGAAAAATGGACGTGGGCCTCGACCGCCCGGTGGCTCGCGGCGACGCGGCCTTGGCGCAAGATCGGCTACCACCTCCTCCTTGGCCCGCTGCTCGCGCTGCTGGAGCTGCTGGTGTTCGCGGTGGCGGCGGCGTCCCTGGCGGGCGTCGCCGCCTACGCCTGGGCATGGGCGCTGCCGTCCGGAATCCGCCAGGACTGGTTCGGCTACCTGACCCAGCTGCCGGTCTACACAGCGGCTGGGCTCCTCCTCCTGTGCAGCCTGCCCTGGACCGCGCGGGCAGTAGCCCGAGCCGAGACGCGGCTGGCGTTGGGCCTGCTCGGCCCCAGTCGGGCGCAGCGGCTACAGGAGAGGGTCGACCAGCTGGCCGTGAGCCGGATCGACTTGATCGAGGCCGTCGACGCGGAGCGCCGCCGGATCGAGCGCGACCTGCACGACGGCACCCAGCAGCGGTTGGTGTCTCTCGCGGTCAACCTGGGTCTGGCCATGGCCACCCGCCCGGACCTGGCGAATGATGCCCGCGACGTGATCGCGAGAGCGCACCTGGAGGCGAAGGAGGCGATCGCCGAGCTCAACGACCTGGTACGGGGGCTGCACCCGGCCGTGCTCGAAGACCGGGGTTTGGACGCGGCGCTGTCCGGACTGGCTGCCCGCACGCCCCTGCCGGTGCGGCTGCGTATCAATCTGGAGGGGCGGTTGGCGCCCAAAGTGGAGGCAGTCGCGTACTTCGTGATTTCTGAGGCGCTGACCAATGCGACGAAGCACGCCAACGCGATGCGTGCGGAGGTGGTAGTCCGCCAGGTCGGCGAGGTACTGCGCGTGCGCGTGACCGACGACGGGCTGGGCGGTGCCGACACCGCGGCCGGCACGGGGCTGACGGGGCTGGCCAAGCGGGTCGGCTCCCTCGACGGGGTCTTCCACGTCAGCAGCCCCGTTGGCGGGCCCACCACCATCACTGCGGAGCTGCCGTGCGCGCAGTGATCGCCGCGGATTCGGTGTTGTTGCGGGTCGGCCTCATCAAGGTGCTGGGGACGCAGGGGTTCCAGGACGCCGCAGAAGCTGGTGACGCGGGCACGCCCCTGGCCCCGTAGGTCGTCGCCCAGTCGCTCTCGCTGCGCTTCCCTAGCCTGACCTTCCCATCCGTGATCACGGTCTATGGCTGGAGTACTGAGGGGGTGCAGAGGGCCGCCCCCTGTCTTCTCAGGAGGCGCCCCGTTCGCCCCTTGCCCCACTCGATGGCATTTCTACAGGCGGCCCGCCGCCTTCAGTTCGAGATAGGCGTCCGCCAGGGCCGGGGCCAGCGCGTCCGGGGCGGCATCGACGACTGTGGCTCCGTGACGCATCAGCTTCTCCGCCGTGAGCCGGCGCTGTTGCTGGGTCTGCCCCGCCGCCGCTGACTCGTACACCGCGTCGATGTCGCCCCGGCCCTTGGTCATGTGCGCGATGCGAGGGTCGGCCACGGAGGCCACCAGCACCGTGTGGCGCTGGGTGAGCCGGGGGAGTACGGGCAACAGGCCCTCCTCCGTGGCGGCGGTGTCCAGGCCGGTCAGCAGGACGATAAGGGACCGGCGTGGGGCGTGCGTCAAAGCGGCCGCGCTGAGGCCGCGCGCGTCGGTTTCGACCAAGGAGGGTTCCAGCGGGGCCATCGCGTTGACCAGCGCAGGCAGGAGTTCGCCCGCGGCCCGGCCCTGGACCTGCGTACGTACCCGGCGGTCGTAGGCGAGGAGGTCGACGCGGTCGCCGGCTCGGGAGGCGAGGGCCGCGAGCAGCAGTGCCGCGTCCATCGCCGCGTCGAGCCGGGGCACGTCGCCGACGCGGCCTGCCGAGGTCCGGCCCGTGTCCAGGACGATGAGGACGTGGCGGTCGCGCTCGGGGCGCCAGGTGCGGACAGCCACGTTGCCTTGGCGGGCGGTGGCACGCCAGTCGATGGAGCGGGTGTCGTCGCCCGGTACGTACGCGCGGAGACTGTCGAATTCCGTGCCTTCGCCTCGGGTCAACACGCTGGTACGGCCGTCGAGTTCGCGGAGCCGGGCCAGCCGGGACGGCAGATGCTTGCGGCTGGTGAACGGCGGCAGCACCCGCACGGCCCACGGCACCTCGTGCCGGCCCTGGCGGGCGGCCAGGCCGAGCGGGCCGTACGAGCGGACGGTGACGCGGTCGGTGTGGCGGTCGCCGCGCCGGGTCGGCCGCAGCACCGTGGTGAGGCGGGTGCGTTCGCCGGCCGGGATCGTGACCTGGTGGCGGGAGGCCGCCTGTTCCGCGTCCGCCGGCCAGCTGCTGGGCGGCCACGCGTCCCTGAGCTGGGCTCGCAGGCGCCGGTTCGACGGGTTGGTGACGGTGAGGCCGACGTCGGCCCGGTCGCCGAGTCGAACGGATGTATCACCACTTCGAGTGAACTGAAGCTTTCGGACTGGCGCCGCGCAGGCGTAGTCGCACAGAATTGCGAGTGCAAGGGGAGCGTTGACCGCCAGCATCCCGGTCCAGCCCGGGGCGAAGACGCCCACCGGGATGGAACCGAGGGCGGCCAGGAGTGCGGAGCGTCCGGTGATGGCCATGGCGTCGCCTTCAGCGGGGCACGGGGACGTGGGCGAGTACCGAAGTGATGACGGAGTCGGCGGTGACACCCTCCATCTCGGCCTCGGGGCGGAGTTGGACGCGGTGGCGAAGAGTGGGGAGTGCCAGGGCTTTCACATCGTCCGGGATGACGTAGTCGCGGCCGGTGAGCCAGGCCCAGGCCCTCGCCGTGGAGAGCAGGGCGGTGGCGCCTCGGGGGGAGACCCCGAGGCTGAGCGAGGGGGATTCACGCGTGGCACGACAGATATCGACGACATAGCCGGTGATCTCCGGCGAGACCGAGGTCTTGGCGACGGCCGCGCGAGCTGCTTCGAGGTCGGCCGGGCCGGCCACGGGGCGCACGCCGGCCGCGTTCAGGTCGCGGGGGTTGAAGCCGTTCGCGTGCCGGGAGAGTACGTCTATCTCGTCCTGGCGTGAGGGCAGGGGCACGGTCAACTTCAGCAGGAACCGGTCCAGTTGGGCCTCGGGCAGGGGGTACGTGCCTTCGTACTCGACCGGGTTCTGCGTGGCGGCCACCAGGAACGGGTCGGGCAGGAGCCTGGGGGTTCCGTCGACCGTGACCTGACGTTCCTCCATCGCTTCGAGAAGGGACGACTGGGTCTTGGGCGGCGTCCGGTTGATCTCGTCCGCCAGCAGCAGATTGGTGAAGACCGGGCCGGGCTGGAAGGAGAACTCCGCCGTGCGGGCGTCATAGATCAGGGAGCCGGTGACGTCGCTCGGCATCAGGTCGGGGGTGAACTGGACGCGCTTGGTGTCGAGTTCGAGGGACGCCGCCAGGGCGCGCACCAAGAGAGTCTTGGCGACGCCGGGTACGCCTTCGAGCAGCACGTGGCCGCGGCAGAGGAGTGCTACGACGAGGCCCGTGACGGCGGAGTCCTGGCCGACCACGGCCTTGGAGATCTCGGCGCGCAGGGCTTCCAGGGAAGCGCGGGCGCTGTCCGGGTGCGCTGCGGTCTCCGGGGTGCGGTCGCTCATGAAGTGCGTACCTCTCTTTCGAGGGCGTCCAGGTCGTCCGCGAGGCGGACAAGTGCGGTGTCGTTGGCCGGTGTTGGGCCAAAGAGCAGGGAAAGGGGGTCGCGGCCGGCTGCGGGGAGCCGGGCGGATACGGCCGGCACCAGGACCTCGGGGGAGTGCGCCGCCGAAGCGGACACGCCGAGGAGCGGAGCCAGGCGGGCGCGGGTGCCCGAGCGCAATGTGTCGGCGGCGCGGTCGCGTGCGTTGGCCTTGCGGTAGAGACGGGCGCGTCCCTCGGTCGTCTCGGAGGCGCGGATGGCGACCGGTAGGTGCTCGGTGACGAGCGGGCCGAGGCGGCGGGCGCGCCAGAGGGCGGCGAGCACGGCGGCCAGGGCGAGTTGGAGGGTGCCCCAGCGCCATCCGGCCGGGATCAGATCGAAGAAGGAGCGTTGGCCGCCGTCGGTGGCCGATGTGTCACCCAGCGAGGGGAGGTACCAGACCACATGGGCGCGTGTGCCGAGCAGTTGAAGGGCGAGGGAGGCATTGCCCTCCTCGTCGAGGCGGTGGTTGAGGAGGATGTCGGGGGCGCCGAGCAGGACGGTGTCGCCCGGTCCGGGGGCCGGGACAGTCAAGAGCGTGGGCAGGCCGGCGGCCCGGTAGCAGCCGTCGGTGTGCGCGCCGGAGGACGCGTAGCGGATGCCGCCGGTGTCGGCGCGGCCCGCGCGGGTGGCGGCGTCGTCGGCGCAGCGGGGATCGCGCGGCTCGACCGGGACGGGGCTTTCGGCGCGTATGCCGGGCGCGAGGGTGCCCAAGGACGGCTCACCGGGGGCGATGAGGACGGTGCGCCCCCCGGAGCCGGCGGTGGCGGCGCGCAGTTGACGCTGCTGGCCCCCGGTCAGGAGGTCGGGGACGGTGATCAGGAGGGTGGTGTCGGGGCCGGCGGACGCGGTTGCCTCGTCGAGCGTGGTGACCACGCGCGTGGAGACCCCCTGTGCCTTCAGGAGCTCGGCCACGGCGCGACTGCCGTACTGGTCGGCGGAGCGCGGATCGAGGCTGCCGTGCTGGGCGTCGGAGTGCATCGCGGCCAGGGCGACAGCGCCCCCGACCAGGATGACCAGGGCGATGAGGAGGCCGCGGGCGCGGGTCCACACATGGCGGGGCGTGAGCGACGTGGACGTGGTGGCGGCCGTGGTGGCGGTCATCCGGCGACTCCCTGGGCCGCGTCGCTCAGCGCGGGCTTGGTGCGTTCGAGGTCGCGGTCGAGATCGCGCAGGCGCAGGTACGCCGCCTCGTCGGCGGTGCGGCCGCCGTATGTGACGTCGTCGAACGAGCGGGCGGCGGCGCGCAGCCGGTCCGCGTGGGCGGGCAGGGGGAGTCCTGCTTCGGCGGCGGCCTCGTCGGCGGTGCGGCCGGGGCGCGGGTCGAGCAGGGCGCGCTCCTCCAGGGAGCGGACGATGGCGCGCATCCGTTCCTGGACGGCCTCGGTCCAGCGGTGTGCGGCGGCGTGTGCCTCGGCCGTGGTGCGGTGTTCGGCGGCGCTGCGCGGGCGGTCGTCGAAGACGGCGCCGCTCGTGGTGAAGGCTCGCTGCGGTGTGCCGAGCCGCCACCACAGCGCGCCGATCAGCGCGAGGACGACGAGCACGATGACGACCAGGCCGAGCCAGCCGCCGGGGGTGCCCCCGGACGCGGCGTCGAAGAGCGAGCCGATCCAGTCCCAGAGCTTGTTGACGGCGCGCTGGAGCAGACTCGGGTCGTGCTGGTGGTATGCCGGGTCGGACAGTTCGCGCCGGGCCGCCTCACGGGCCGCGTCGCGCGGAATGTCCACCGGCGGTCCGCCGGATGCCGCGATGAGCGGCCGTGCCGTTATGAAGCCCCCCGCTTCTGACACTGCATCAGCTCCTGGGTGTTTCGTGGCCGGGAACGCCTGCGGCGCGGGCCAGTTCGAGGTCGAGCGCCTCGCGGCGGATGCGCTGGTCGATGTAGAGCAGCGCGGTGACGCCGCCGAAGAGGGGGTAGGTGATCGCCGACGCGATCACGCCCCCGATGCCGGAGATGATCAGGTAGGCCCATCCGAAGTCGGGGGCGGTGCCGTTGATGACGTCGCCGAAGGAGGTGCTGTCCACGGCCATCGCCAGCACGCCGAAGGGCAGCTCGATGATCATCGCGACGATCACCGTGAGGAGCAGCGCGAGCAGGGTGATGCCAAGGACGCGCCACCAGGAGTTACTGGTCAGCTTGGCGGACCGGCGCAGCGCCTGGACGATGCCCTGCCGCTCCAGCATCAGCGCCGGGCCGGCGAGGATGTAGCGGATGTACAGCCAGAGGGTGACCACGCACGCGGCGAGTCCGCCGAGCGCGGTGAGCGCGGCGCCGCCGCCCCCGCCAAGGAGCGCCCCGGGCAGGATGCCGACGGCGGAGATCGCGGTGAACAGGAGGGTCAACAGGCCCACCAGGCCGAACAGGCTGAGCAGGCGCGGGCGGGCCTCGGCCCAGAGGGCGCCCGGCGTCACGGAGCGGCCCAGGACGGAGCGGCTGACCACCAGGGCCAGGACGGCGGTCGTCAGCATGGTGGCGAGCTGACCGATGACCACCGATGGCATGAGCGCGAGGAGGCTGGACTGCATCGCGTCGAAGGCCTGGTTGATGGCCTCGGCGCCGGTGGCGTTCGGGTCGACCGTGGCGGGCGCCGGCAGGATGAAACGCGTGGTGAGGAGCTGGGCGGTCTGGGAGACCACCGCGACCGCCAGCGTCAGACCGACGACGGTGCGCCAATGGGCGCGTGCGGCGGAAACCGCGCCGTCGAGGATTTCGCCGACGCCCAGCGGGCGCAGCGGGATCACGCCCGGCTTGGCCGCGGGCGGGCGGCCGTAGTTGTGGTTCCAGTTGCCGCCGGGCGGCTGTCCCGGGATCCGGCCCCAGCCGCCGTGGCCGGTAGGCGGGCCATTCCAGCCCGGTGCGGGCGGGGGCGGGTTCTGGCCGGGACCCGGCGAGGACCACGGGGCGGCCGGCGGCTGGTCCTGGGACCACTTCGAGGAGGCGTGGGCCCGCTCGGACGGTTCGGGCGCCGGAGAGGTCCCGGAATTGTCGCCGTCGGAGGGGGCCGATCCGGGCGAGGCCCAGCCCGGAGAGTCATTCACGGTCGTCCACCTCGTGGATTGGTCACGGGACCGGCTGCGCGAGCCGGCTCCTTGGGGTTGGCTGCCATCGTGCCATGTGGATCCGGGCCATGGACCGGCCCCCGTATCTCGTTCGCACCTTCATTTGTCGGTGGCTCACGGGGCAGACTGGGCGGATGGCTGATCAGGACGTGCGAACGACCATGGGGTCCGCTCCCTCGGGAATACCTTCGCTGCGCTGGGACGAGCCGCCGGAGGGCCCGGTGCTGGTTCTGCTGGACCAGACCCGGCTGCCCGCCGAGGAGGTGGAACTGGTCTGTACGGATGTGCCGGCGCTCGTGCGGGCCATCCAGACACTGGCGGTGCGCGGAGCCCCGCTGCTCGGCCTCGCCGGGGCCTACGGGGTGGCGCTGGCCGCGGCGCGCGGGTACGACGTGGACGAGGCCGCGGCGCACCTCGCCGGGGCGCGGCCCACCGCGGTCAACCTCGAGTACGGGGTGCGGCTGGCGACCAGGGCGTACCGGGCAGCGGTGGAGAAGGGCGCGGAACCGGCGGAGGCGGGGGCGGCGGCGCTGGCCGCGGCCAAGGAGCTGCACCGGCTGGACGCCGAGGGCAGTGCGGCCATGGCCCGGCACGGGCTCGCGCTGCTCGACGAGCTGCTGCCGGGCGGCAGCCATCGCGTCCTCACGCACTGCAACACCGGGCGTCTGGTCTCCGGCGGTGAGGGCACCGCGTTCGCGGTCGCGCTGGCCGCGCACCGGGCGGGCCGTCTGCGGCGGCTGTGGGTCGACGAGACGCGGCCGCTGTTGCAGGGGGCGCGGCTGACGGCGTACGAGGCGGCCGGCAGCGGGATGGCGTACAGCCTGCTGAGTGACAACGCCGCCGGCTCGCTGTTCGCGGCCGGGGAGGTGGATGCTGTCCTCATCGGCGCCGATCGCATCGCCGCCGACGGCTCGGTGGCCAACAAGGTGGGAAGCTATCCCCTCGCCGTGCTGGCCAAATACCACCATGTGCCGTTCATCGTGGTCGCGCCGGTCACCACGGTGGATCTGAACACCCCCGACGGCGCATCCATCGAGGTCGAGCAGCGTCCCGGCCAGGAGGTGACAGAGTTCACTGCCCCGCAGATCCCAGGGGGCGGCTGGGGGTCCGGTTCCGGGCTCCCGGTGGCACCGCTGGGGACGCAGGCGTACAACCCCGCCTTCGATGTGACACCGCCGGAACTGGTCACGGCGATCGTCACAGAGGAGGGTGTCCTGTCCCCGGTGACAGGCGGCGGGCTGAGGGAGCTGTGTGCCAGGTCACGCCAGGTAACGATTAGCTAATGGGATGATGACGTTTATGAAGGGACGCGTCCTTGTCGTCGACGACGACACCGCACTGGCCGAGATGCTCGGCATTGTGTTGCGTGGAGAAGGTTTTGAGCCGTCGTTCGTAGCGGATGGCGACAAGGCACTGGCGGCATTCCGTGACGCCAAGCCCGACCTGGTGCTGCTCGATCTCATGCTGCCCGGACGGGACGGCATCGAGGTGTGCAGGCTGATCAGGGCCGAGTCGGGTGTGCCGATCGTCATGCTCACCGCCAAGAGCGACACCGTGGACGTGGTGGTCGGCCTGGAGTCCGGGGCCGACGACTACATCGTCAAGCCGTTCAAGCCCAAGGAACTGGTCGCCCGGATCCGGGCGAGGCTGCGCAGGTCTGAGGAGCCCGCGCCGGAGCAGCTCGCCATCGGCGATCTGGTGATCGACGTGGCCGGACACTCGGTGAAGCGGGACGGGCAGTCGATCGCGCTGACCCCGCTGGAGTTCGACCTGCTGGTCGCACTGGCTCGCAAGCCGTGGCAGGTGTTCACTCGTGAAGTACTCCTCGAACAGGTCTGGGGGTACCGCCACGCGGCGGACACCCGCCTGGTCAATGTGCATGTCCAGCGGCTGCGCTCGAAGGTCGAGAAGGACCCCGAGCGGCCGGAGATCGTGGTGACCGTCCGTGGCGTCGGTTACAAGGCAGGACCGAGCTGAGATGACCCAAGTGGCTGGGCGCAAGACGTCCTGGGGCGGCCGGTTGCTCCAGGACGGAGCGCCCGGCGGTCCGGTGCTGCGGCTCGTCGTGCGCTGGCTGCGGCGCCCGCTGCTGCCCGCCGCGCGGCTGTGGCGGCGCAACATCCAGCTCCGCGTGGTCGCGACCACGCTGCTGATGTCGCTCGGCGTGGTGCTGCTGCTCGGCTTCGTGGTCATCGGCGCGGTGCGCAACGGCCTTCTTGAGACCAAGGAGAAGGCCGCCGAGAGCCAGTCCGCCGGAGGATTCGCGGTGGCGAAGGACAAGGCGGGCACGCCCGTCTCGTCCGGCGCCGACGACTCCGCCCCGGGCGGGCGCGGCTCCGGTTCATCGGTGAGCTGGCGCAACGATCTGGTCACCCAGCTCGCCAGCAGTGGCCAGGGCGCGTTCTACGTCGTCGCCCTCGGCTCGGCGTCCTCCGACTCGGCGTCCAGCAACCGGGGGCCGCGCGCCTCCGGGTTCGTCGATCCCCGGGCGAGCGTGCCGCAGGCCCTGCGGGACGATGTCGACGGGGGCACCGGCGCGTTCAAGACGTACACCTCGATCAAGTTCACCGACGGCCAGGAGGCCGAGCCCGGGCTCGTGGTGGGGACCCGGCTCAAGGACGTCGACGGGCAGTCCTATCAGCTGTACTACCTCTTCCCGCTGGTGCAGGAGGAGAAGTCGCTCACCCTGGTCAAGACGACCCTGGCGACCGCCGGGCTGTTCGTCGTCGTCCTGCTCGGGGCGATCGCCTGGCTCGTGGTGCGCCAGGTGGTGACGCCGGTGCGGATGGCGGCGGGGGTGGCCGAACGGCTGTCCACCGGCGTCCTCAGAGAGCGCATGAAGGTCACGGGCGAGGACGACATCGCCCGCCTCGGCGAGGCCTTCAACAAGATGGCGCAGAACCTCCAGCTCAAGATCAACCAGCTGGAGGAGCTGTCGCGGATGCAGCGCCGGTTCGTGTCCGACGTCTCCCACGAGCTGCGCACCCCGTTGACGACCGTACGGATGGCGGCCGACGTCATCCATGAGGCCCGGGCCGACTTCGACCCGGTCACGGCGCGCTCGGCGGAGCTGCTGGCGGGGCAGCTCGACCGGTTCGAGTCGCTGCTCGCCGACCTCCTGGAGATCAGCCGGTTCGACGCGGGCGCGGCGGCCCTCGAGGCCGAGCCGATAGACCTGCGGGAAGTCGTACGCCGGGTGATCGAGGGCGCCGAGCCGCTGGCCCAGTGCAAGGGCACCCGGATACGCGTGTCCGGCGACGAGCAGCCCGTGGTGGCCGAGGCCGATGCCCGCCGCGTCGAGCGGGTGCTGCGCAACCTGGTGGTCAACGCCGTGGAGCACGGCGAGGGCAGGGACGTCGTGGTGCGCCTCGCGGCGGCCTCGGGCGCCGTCGCGGTGGCGGTGCGGGACTACGGTGTGGGGCTCAAGCCCGGCGAGGCGACCCGCGTGTTCAACCGCTTCTGGCGGGCCGACCCGGCCCGCGCCCGCACCACCGGCGGTACCGGCCTCGGCCTGTCGATCGCCGTCGAGGACGCGCGGCTGCACGGCGGCTGGCTCCAGGCCTGGGGCGAGCCGGGCGGAGGCTCCCAGTTCCGTCTGACGCTGCCGCGTACCGCCGATGAGCCGCTGCGCGGATCGCCCATACCGCTGGAGCCTGAGGACTCACGGGCCGCCCGTGAGCGCGCCAAGGCCGAGGCGGCGGCCGGTCAGGCACAGGGCAACCGGCTCTCCACCGTCCCGACGCCGCGCGTGGACCGTTCGACGCTGCCCGTGCCGCCCACGGCCCCTGCGCGCCCGCGCACCTCGGGTCCGGCCGCGAGCCCTGCGGGGCTGCCAGGAGGCGGCGGGGGCCGGGTGGTGACGCGGCTGGGTGACGCCGAGCAGGGCGCGCGGGCGGGCACCGAGCGCGGCGAGGGCATGGCGGGCCCCGAACGGTTCGCCGAAGCGACTGACCAGGAGGGATCGGCCCGTGGGCGCTGACCGGGGGAGGGCCCGCGGCAAGCTGCTGGGGCCAGTGGTGGCGCTGGGCTGCGGCTCGCTGCTCGTGTCGGGCTGCGCGTCCATGCCGAGCAGCGGTGACGTGCACTCGGTCTCGGCGTCCCAGCGGGCCGACTCGCAGGTGCAGGTCTACGCGGTGCCGCCACGGCCCGGGGCCGAGCCCAATGAGATCGTCGCGGGCTTCCTCGAGGCGATGACCAGCGATGATCCGCAGTTCGCGATGGCTCGTCAGTATCTGACCACGAAGGCCGCCAAGGACTGGCGGGCCGACCAGGTCACCGTCCTGGCCGACGGCCCCGACCCGCAGGCCAACCGCTCCAGCGACCGGGGCGCGGACTCCAGCGGCTTCACCTTCACCGTCTCCGGCAAGCGTGTCGCCCTCGTCGACAAGCAGCGCGCCTACCAGCCGGCCAAGCCGCAGGAGACGTACACCCAGACCATCCACCTGGTCCGCCAGAGCGGCCCGGACGGGTCTGGCCGGGAGTGGCGCATCGACGCGCTGCCGCAGGGACTGCTGCTCGGGCAGTCGGACTTCCAGCGGATCTACCGTTCCGTCAACAAGTACTACTTCGCTGCGGGCCAGGACCGTCTGGTCGCCGACCCGGTGTACGTGCGCCAGCGCACCGATCCCGAGACGCAGATGAACCTCATCACGCAGACGGTGCAGTCGGTCCTCGACGGCCCCACCAGTTGGCTGGAACCGGTCGTCACATCGAAGTTTCCCTCGGGCACGTCGCTGAAGAGCGACACCAAGTCGCTCGCCCTTGACGACCGCAACGCGCTGAAGGTTCCCCTGAATGAGCGCGCGTCCAACGCCGGTGAAGCGGTGTGCAAGCGGATGGCGGCCCAACTCCTGTTCACCGTGCGGGATCTGACGACCACTCGGGTCGGCTCCGTGGAGCTCGACCGTGCCAATGGATCCCAGTTGTGCGTACTCAGCGGCGACCAGGCCGAGACGTACGCGCCCGACCGCATGTCGACAAGTCCCGGACAGTACTTCGTGGACGCCGGGGGCCATGTGGAGCGCATGCGCGCCGACAGCGGTAGCGGCGGCTCGGGCAGTGGCGTGGACGGCTCCGACGACACGGACTCCACGGCGGTCACGGAGCCGGTGCAGGGCCCGTTCGGCAAGGGCGAGCAACAGGTGCGTACGGTCGCCGTCTCGCGGGACGAGAAGCGCGCGGCCGGGGTGTCGGCGGACGGCAAGTCGCTGTTCGTGGCTCCGCTCGCGGCCGGCGGCGAACTGGTGCGGACGTCGGTGACCAGCGCCGACAAGGACGTCAACGGGGGCCTGTCGGCGCCGAGTTGGGACGGGAGAGGCGATTTGTGGGTGGCCGACCGTGACCCGGCGAGGCCTCGTCTGCTGCGCCTTGTGCAGGGCTCGGGCTCACCGGAGACGGTGGACGTCGCCGGTCTCGGCGGCGCGCGAGTGCAGCAGGTGCGGATGTCGGCGGACGGGGTGCGGGCCGCGCTGCTGGTGTCCGACGGCGGCCGTACGACGCTGCGGATCGGCCGGGTCGAGCGGACCGCACAGGGCGGCAAGAACGTGATCTCGGTGGTCGAACTACGGCCTGCCGCCCCGCAGATGGAGGACGTGACGGCGGTGTCCTGGGCCGGACGCAGCCGCCTGGTGGTGGTCGGCAAGGAGGCCGGCGGGGTCTCGCAGCAGCTGCGTTACGTGCAGACCGACGGTTCCACCTCGGCGGCCGGCACCCTGCCCAGCGTCAACAAGGTCACGGATGTCGCCGCCACCGACGACGACCGGATGCCGTTGGTGGCCCACTCGCAGGAGGACGGCATCGTCCGGCTGCCGCCGGGTGCGAACTGGAAGACGGCGGTGAAGAAGGGCTCGGCGCCGGCCTACCCGGGCTAGTCGGTCCGGGGACGCGACGCCCAGCGCCCCCGGCACCCGCCTGCTCCGCCTGACGGTCCCCCCGGTTGTCCACAGGGGTGGCCGGGGCGCGGCGGTGTGGGCACAGTGGACTCATGCGGGGGTGGTGGCGGGAGTTCTCCGGCCTGGTGCTGCCGGCTTCCTGCGGCGGCTGCGGCAGGCAGCGTACGGCGCTGTGCGGGCGGTGCCGGGCGGCGCTGCTGGACGGGCCGGCGCGGCGGGTGCGTCCGGCGCCCGAGCCGGCCGGGCTGCCCGAGGTGTACGCGGCGGCGCGGTACGAGGACGCGGTGCGCGCGGTGCTGCTCGGTCACAAGGAGCGCGGCGCCCTCGGTCTGGCCGGGGTGCTCGGGCGGGCGCTGGCGGGCGCGGTGCGGGCGGCCGCCGGCCCCTGCGCGCGGGGGCAGTTGGTGCTGGTCCCCGTGCCGTCGTCGCGCCGCGCGGTACGGGCCCGGGGCCATGACGCGACCCGCAGGATGGCGCTGGCCGCCGCCGGAGAGCTGCGCAGGACGGGGACGGACGCCCGGGTGGCGCCGGTCCTGCGCCAGGGCCGCGCGGTGGCCGACCAGGCGGGGCTGAGCGCGCCGCAGAGGCTCGCGAATCTGGCGGGCGCCCTGAGGGTGGCGGGCGGCGGGGCGCGGCTCCTGGAGGGCGGCAGCGTGGTCCTGGTGGACGATCTGATGACCACGGGCGCGTCCCTGGTGGAGGCCGCGCGGGCGGTTGCCGCAGGGCGGGTACGGGAACCCGGTATGGGTTACCGCGGAGAAGGCGAAGAAGATGGATGCCTCAGGCAGAGAATTCCGGGAATTTCACCGCCCGGATCCGCGCATCATCGGCGAAGAAGCGGGGATGCGCAGTGGCATGCGGGTCCTCGGCGGGTCCTGGCCGCGGTTGTCGCGGCCACTCCGGAATCGTTCGCGATAAACCGGAACTGACCGAGAACTTGCATCGTTGCAGGTAGTGAGAGAGCGGAAACACCTGACTGGAGGTACGTTCCAGTAGCGGGTGCCGACATCGCGTCGGGCGAGCTATGTTCGGTGGTGAGGAATGGCGAAAGCCCGTTCACTTAATGCACGGCTGAGCTCCGGCGCGTTTTCACTTACCACCCGACGAGGTGGGGTGGGGATCTTCTCGACGGGGGAGGAGGAGGTGATACGTCACCGAGTCCGAGGCTCCGGCACTATCACCGGGGTCTGGTGCAAAAGGGAGCAACTCCGCGTTGAGGCGGAGTGATCCGGGAACGGAGTTCTGCGTGGACATCGTCGTCAAGGGCCGCAAGACCGAGGTGCCCGAGCGGTTCCGCAAGCACGTGGCCGAGAAGCTGAAGCTGGAGAAGATCCAGAAGCTCGACGGCAAGGTAATCAGCCTGGACGTCGAGGTGTCCAAGGAGCACAACCCGCGGCAGGCGGACCGCTCGGACCGGGTGGAGATCACCCTCCACTCGCGAGGCCCGGTGATCCGGGCCGAAGCGGCGGCAGCGGACCCGTACGCGGCGCTCGACCTGGCGACCGGCAAGCTGGAGGCGCGGCTGCGCAAGCAGCACGACAAGCGTTACACCCGCCGCGGCAACGGGCGGCTCTCGGCCGCCGAGGTCGTCGACGCCGTTCCGGGCGTGGCGCAGCTGGACGGAAACGGCGAGCTCGTGGCCACCGCGGATGAGGACCGCGTCCCCACCACCAGGATCGGCTCGCTCGAAGTGCAGGGCGAAGGACCGCTGGTGGTGCGCGAGAAGACACACACCGCGGCTCCCGTGACGCTTGACCAGGCGCTCTACGAGATGGAGCTGGTCGGGCACGACTTCTATCTGTTCGTCGACTCCGAGACCAAGCAGCCCAGTGTCGTCTATCGGCGGCACGCGTACGACTACGGCGTCATCCGCCTGGAGACCGACCCGCTCGCCGGCGAGGACGCGAGTGGCGCGGGCGGCGCTCTGGGCGGCTGATCCCGCCGGGAAGGACCACGGGTGAACGCGCCGGCCGACGCGCTGAACAACGGCGGACGGCGTGCCGTATCCACGGATGATGGTGCCCCTGGAGCGTCTGTGCGCCCCCAGGGGCACCACCGTGCGACCACGGAATCGCCTTTCTGAGGGCCGGGCATGAAATCATGGCGTCGCACGCCAACCCCGCCTCCCCGGAGCGTGGTTGGTGCAGCACACCAACTCGGGCCACGGCCTTCAGGGGGAGGAACGATGGCGGACAGCTTCGGGCCGGTGCACCACGGTTCCCACGCGGACAGCCCGAGCGGTGGGGACGGCTGCGACAGCGGCATGGGCGGCTCGCGCGAGGAGCCCATCCGCGTCCTGGTCGTGGACGACCACGCCCTCTTCCGCCGGGGCCTTGAGATCGTGCTGGCCGCCGAGGAGGACATCCAGGTCGTCGGCGAGGCCGGGGACGGCGCGGAGGCGGTGGACAAGGCGGCCGATCTGCTGCCCGACATCGTCCTGATGGACGTGCGCATGCCCCGGCGCGGCGGCATCGAGGCCTGCACCTCCATCAAGGAGGTGGCCCCCAGCGCGAAGATCATCATGCTGACGATCAGCGACGAGGAGGCCGACCTCTATGACGCGATCAAGGCCGGCGCGACCGGCTATCTCCTGAAGGAGATCTCCACCGACGAGGTGGCGACCGCGATCCGGGCGGTGGCCGACGGCCAGTCGCAGATCAGCCCGTCGATGGCCTCCAAGCTGCTCACCGAGTTCAAGTCGATGATCCAGCGCACCGACGAGCGCCGCCTGGTGCCCGCGCCCCGGCTCACCGACCGGGAACTCGAAGTGCTCAAGCTCGTAGCGACCGGGATGAACAACCGTGACATCGCCAAGCAGCTGTTCATCTCCGAGAACACCGTGAAGAACCATGTGCGCAACATCCTGGAGAAGCTGCAACTGCACTCCAGGATGGAGGCGGTGGTCTACGCGATGCGCGAGAAGATCCTCGAAATCAGATGACCGGCGCCGAAGCCGTGGCCCTCACGTGAGCGCCGCGGTGAGCGCCGCCGTCTCCTGAGGCGTCCCGGCCCGCTCGATCCGTACGGCGTCGCAGTCCACCCACTGGGCCGCCTCCCGCAGCGCCTCGGCCATGGGCCCGACGGCTTTGGGCGACTCCAGGGAGACCTGCTTGGCGACCAGGGTGCGGCCCTCGCGTGCCGGATCGACCCGGCCGATCAGCTTGCCGCCGGACAGCAGCGGCATCGCGAAGTACCCGTGGATCCGGCGGGGTTTGGGGACGTAGGCCTCCAGGCGGTGGGTGAAGCCGAAGATCCGCTCGGCCCGGGCCCGCTCCCACACCAGCGAGTCGAACGGCGAGAGCAGCGTGGTGCGGTGACGGCCGCGCGGCACGGAGGCCAGCGCCTGAGGATCGGCCCACGCGGGCTTGGACCAGCCCCGCACGGTCACCGGGACCAGGCCGGAATCGGCGACCACCGCGTCGAACTGTTCACCCTTGAGGCGGTGGTAGTCCGCGATGTCCGTGCGCGTGCCGACGCCGAGGGACTGGCCCGCGAGCCGCACCAGCCGGCGCAGGCATTCGGTGTCGTCCAGATCGTCGTGCAGCAGCGCGTCCGGAATCGCGCGCTCGGCCAGGTCGTAGACCCGCTTCCAGCCGCGCCGCTCGGTGCAGACCACCTCGCCGTACATCAGGGCGCGCTCGACGGCGATCTTGGTGGCCGACCAGTCCCACCACTCGCCCTTGTTCTTGGCACCGCCCAGGTCCGTCGCGGTGAGCGGGCCCTCGGCGCGCAGCTGCTTGATCACCTGCTCGTAGGTGCTCTGCGGCAAGTCGTGGTTCCAGTGCGGGCGCGCGCGGTAGGCGCGGCGGCGGAAGGCGAAGTGCGGCCACTCCTCGATGGGCAGGACGCAGGCCGCGTGCGACCAGTACTCAAAGGCGTGGCCGCCGCTCCAGTACGCCTCTTCGACGGCCTTGCGGCCCACCGCGCCGAGGCGGGCGTAGGCGACGAGCTCGTGCGAGCGGGCGAGCACGGAGATGGTGTCGAGCTGGACCGCGCCGAGGTGGCGCAGCACTGCGCGCACTCCGCCCCTGCGGTCGGGCGCGCCCAGGAAACCCTGCGCGCGCAGGGCGATCCGGCGGGCCTCGTCGGCGGACAGTTCGACGGCGGGGAGCGGCAGGCTGGTCATGCTCCGCACGATAGTGGCCGCCACTGACAGCGCCCCAGGGGTGGGCGGGTGCGCGTGGGCGGGGGCGGGCCCGGGCCCACGTCCACGGGCAACGGCCGTCGCCGCGCGGGCAGATGACGCTCAGGCCCGCGCGGGCAGATGCGGCAGCGTGGAGGGCAGGCCGAGATCGGAGGGGAGCAGGGAGCCGACCCAGGCATCGCGCCGGGTGCCCTTGTTGACCGTGCCCGCGCGCAGGACGCCCTCGATGGTGAACCCGGCCCGCTCGGCGACGGCTCGCGAGGCGGTGTTGCCGACCTCGGCCCGCCACTCGAGACGGTCGACCCCGATCTGGGTGAACGCCCAGCGGGCGAGCAGCAGCACGGCCTCCGTCACATAGCCGTGGCCCCGGTGGCCGGCCGCCGCCCAGAAGCCGATCTCGGCTCCGCCCCGGCCGCGCGCCATGACGCCCATCACGCCGAGCAGCGGACCGCCGCCCCTGGGGAAGATCGCGAAACAGTACTCGGTGCCGTCCCGCCAGGCCTGCGGAGCGATCTTCCCGGCGAAGGTTTCGGCGTCGGAGCGCGCATAAGGGGAGGGGATGGTCGTCCAGCGCTGGATCGCCGGGTCCTGGGCGGCTTCGTAAACCGCGTTGATGTCCTGGGGGCCGAGCGGACGCAGAAGCAGGCGCTCGCTGGTCAGCGTGGTGGGTTCCATCGCCCGATTCTCCGGGGGTCCCGGCGGGCACGGCCACCCCTTTTCCCCCTCAGCCCGGCACCTTCGGACAGTCCTGTCCGTTGTCGTAACAGCAGACCTCCCGGCGCGGCCGGGTCCTCGCATACGATGACCGTTGCTGTATCCACACCCATAGCCACTCGACCGCGCCAGGCCCGACCGGCAAGGAGACCAACCCCCGTGTCCGTCCTCTCAAAGATCATGCGTGCAGGCGAAGGCAAGATCCTGCGCAAGCTGCACCGCATCGCGGACCAGGTCAACTCCATCGAAGAGGACTTCGTCAACCTCTCCGACGCCGAGCTGCGAGCCCTCACCGACGAGTACAAGGAGCGGTACGCGAACGGCGAGAGCCTGGACGACCTGCTCCCCGAAGCTTTCGCGACCGTGCGTGAGGCGGCCAAGCGCGTCCTCGGCCAGCGTCACTACGACGTCCAGATGATGGGTGGCGCCGCCCTGCACCTCGGCTACGTCGCGGAGATGAAGACCGGTGAGGGCAAGACCCTCGTCGGCACGCTGCCGGCCTACCTCAACGCGCTGTCCGGCAAGGGCGTCCACCTGATCACGGTCAACGACTACCTGGCCGAGCGCGACTCCGAAATGATGGGCCGGGTGCACAAGTTCCTCGGTCTCGAGGTCGGCTGCATCCTCGCCAACATGTCGCCCGCCGAGCGCCGTGCCCAGTACAACTGCGACATCACGTACGGCACGAACAACGAGTTCGGCTTCGACTACCTGCGCGACAACATGGCGTGGTCCCAGGACGAGCTCGTCCAGCGCGGCCACAACTTCGCGATCGTCGACGAGGTCGACTCGATTCTGGTGGACGAGGCGCGTACGCCGCTGATCATCTCCGGCCCCGCCGACCAGGCCACCAAGTGGTACGGCGACTTCGCCAAGCTGGTGACGCGCCTGACCAAGGGCGAGCCGGGCAACCCGCTCAAGGGCATCGAGGAGACCGGCGACTACGAGGTCGACGAGAAGAAGCGCACGGTCGCCATCCACGAGCCGGGCGTCGCCAAGGTCGAGGACTGGCTGGGCATCGACAACCTCTACGAGTCGGTCAACACCCCGCTCGTCGGATACCTGAACAACGCCATCAAGGCGAAGGAACTGTTCAAGAAGGACAAGGACTACGTCGTCATCGACGGCGAAGTCATGATCGTCGACGAGCACACCGGCCGTATCCTCGCCGGCCGCCGCTACAACGAGGGCATGCACCAGGCCATCGAGGCGAAGGAAGGGGTGGACATCAAGGACGAGAACCAGACGCTCGCCACGATCACCCTCCAGAACTTCTTCCGCCTCTACTCCAAGCTGTCGGGCATGACCGGTACGGCGATGACCGAGGCCGCCGAGTTCCACCAGATCTACAAGCTGGGCGTCGTGCCGATCCCGACGAACCGGCCCATGGTCCGCAAGGACCAGTCGGACCTGATCTACCGCACCGAGGTCGCCAAGTTCGACGCGGTCGTCGACGACATCGCCGAGAAGCACGAGAAGGGCCAGCCGATCCTGGTCGGCACCACCTCGGTCGAGAAGTCGGAGTACCTGTCGCAGCAGCTCTCCAAGCGCGGCATCCAGCACGAAGTGCTCAACGCCAAGCAGCACGACCGGGAGGCGACCATCGTCGCCCAGGCCGGCCGCAAGGGCGCCGTCACCGTCGCCACCAACATGGCCGGACGAGGCACCGACATCAAGCTCGGCGGCAACCCCGACGACCTGGCCGAGGCGGAGCTGCGCCAGGCGGGCCTCGACCCGGTCGAGCACGTCGAGGAGTGGGCTGCCGCGCTGCCCGCCGCCCTGGAGAAGGCCGAGCAGGCCGTCAAGGCCGAGTTCGAAGAGGTCAAGGAGCTCGGCGGCCTGTATGTGCTCGGCACCGAGCGCCACGAGTCGCGCCGTATCGACAACCAGCTGCGCGGCCGCTCCGGCCGTCAGGGCGACCCCGGCGAGTCCCGCTTCTACCTGTCGCTCGGGGACGACCTGATGCGCCTGTTCAAGGCCCAGATGGTCGAGCGCGTCATGGCGATGGCCAACGTGCCGGACGACGTGCCGATCGAGAACAAGATGGTCACGCGCGCGATCGCCTCGGCTCAGTCGCAGGTCGAGCAGCAGAATTTCGAGACCCGCAAGAACGTCCTGAAGTACGACGAGGTGCTGAACCGCCAGCGCGAGGTCATCTACGGCGAGCGCCGCCGCGTCCTTGAGGGCGAGGACCTGCACGAGCAGGTCAGGCACTTCATGGACGACACGATCGACGCCTACATTCAGGCCGAGACCGTCGAGGGCTTCGCCGAGGAGTGGGACCTGGACCGGCTGTGGGGCGCCTTCAAGCAGCTCTACCCGGTGAAGGTCACCGTGGAGGAGCTGGAGGACGCGGCGGGAGACCGCGCGGGCATCACCGCCGAGTTCATCGCCGAGTCCGTCAAGGACGACATCCACGAGCAGTACGCCGCCCGCGAGGAGCAGCTGGGCTCCGACATCATGCGCGAGCTGGAGCGCCGCGTGGTCCTGTCGGTGCTCGACCGCAAGTGGCGTGAGCACCTGTACGAGATGGACTACCTCCAGGAGGGCATCGGCCTGCGGGCCATGGCGCAGAAGGACCCGCTGGTGGAGTACCAGCGCGAGGGCTTCGACATGTTCAACGCCATGATGGAGGGCATCAAGGAGGAGTCGGTCGGCTACCTGTTCAACCTGGAGGTCCAGGTCGAGCAGCAGGTCGAGGAGGTCCCGGTCGTGGACGCCGCGCCCGCCGACGCGCCCTCGCTCACCAAGGAGGACACCATCCCGGCCGCGCGTCCGGAGATCCGGGCCAAGGGCCTGGACGCCCCGCAGCGCCCGGACCGGCTGCACTTCTCGGCGCCGACGGTGGACGGCGAGGGCGGCATCGTCGAGGGCGACTTCGACAACGGTGACGACGAGCCGGCCCGCTCGGAGTCCGACGGCATGACCCGCGCGGAGCGCCGCAAGGCGCAGAAGACGGCGGGTGGTCGCCGCCGCAAGAAGTAAGCGGTCGGCACACCGGCGAGGGCCCGGCACCGGGCTGGGACACGAACGTCCCGGACGGCGCGGGGCCCTTTGCCGTGCCGGGCTCTTAGCCGTGGCGTGCCCTCCGCTGTGCCGGGCCCCTCCGCTGTGCCGGGCCCCTCCGCTGTGCCGGGCCCCTCCGCTGTGCCGGGCCCCTCCGCCGTGCCGGGCGCTTCGCAGCGCCGGGCTCCGCCATGCCGGGCCCTTTGCCGTGCCGGGCCCCTCCGCTGTGCCGGGCTCCCCGCCGTGGCGGGCCCTTCGTGCCGGGCCCTTCGCTGTTCCGGGGCGGCGGAAGGGCGCCGGGCTCGCCACGGTCGCCCGCCCGCTGCCTGGCCACGCCGCCGGCCTGGCCCGCACCCGTCATCCCCGCACCCGCTCACCGCCGAGTTCGACCGCCGCGCAGCGCCAGCGCAGGTCCGCTCCCCGCTCCAGGCGGAAGGCCATGGCGCGCACCTGCTCGCCGGCCGCGATGCAGGCGGCCACCTCGACGATGCCCCGGGCCGGCGGGGCCGCGCGGCAGGACCGTACGACGGGGCGGGCGCCCCGGGTGCGGAAGGGCGTGCCCGGGGCGAGCCGCACCAGTTGCTCGTACGCCTCTCCGACGGTCAGGCCCAGCATCCAGTGCACCGGGCGTTCGCCGCTGAGCACGGCGAGCAGCTTGTGCGCGAACAGTTCATGCGGAGTGAGCCGCCGTGGCCCGCGGGTTCCGGTGCTCCCGGGCCCACGCTGATCGCCGCGCCCCGCCGGTCCTGTCGTGGTCCTGCTCATGGCTGCCGCCTCCTTCGATACCAGTGAGTAACGTGTGTTGGGGACCTTGTACGGGGGCGGCGGGAGGGCCCGCAAGGACCGCGCCGGGGGAGCCGAGGGGGCGCGGCCCTTCACCTATCCGAGTGAGCGCGGGGCACGTCTTCCCAGGTGGCGGCGGTGCTGACCGGCTTCGCGGGGAAGGGACACCGGGCGGACACCGGCAGCTCGAAGGGGGACTCCCGCGCGTATCCTGAAGCCGTCTCCCGACCCGATGAGACGACGAGAAGAGAGCGGTCCCTCATGCGCGTGTACGTACCCCTGACCATCTCCGGTCTCGCGACGGCGCACCGTGCCGGAGAGCTCGGCCCCGGGCCGCTCACCGCCTACGCCGTCACGCCCGGCCTGCGCGAGTGGTACGTGTCCGACGACATCGAGGAACTGGAGTACGCGGCGCTCAACCGGGCGGCCGCCGCCTCGCTGCGGCTGCTCGCCGGGGAGCCCGGCACGCCAAGACGCCGGGTCGTGATCGCCGCCGATGTGCCCGACAACGCTGCGACCGCCGACCCGGACCGGGCGCTGGACGCGAGCTCGGTCGGCGAAGTGCGGATCGAGACCTCGGTGGCGCTGGCGAGGGCGGCCGCCGTCCACGTGGACGCCGAGGACGCGGTGGCCGATGTGACGGCTGCGGCCGACGCGCTCGGCGCCGCCGACCACGGCGACGACGACGCCCAGTTCACGCTGGACGGCGCCGAGGACCACGAGCTGCTGTGGTTCGGGGTGCAGGAGATCCCCAACCTGATCGCCTGACCTGCGCGTACGCCCGCCGCCCGGGCGTCGCGGGCCGACGTCACGGCCTGCGCCGTGCTCGATTGTCAGTGGGGGTGGGTACTTTTTTGTCATGGGGTTCGTCATGGGGAACGGCACGCAGAAGACGGGAAAGCGCCCGGCGCATCTCGTCTGGGACTGGAACGGCACGCTGCTCGACGACATCGCCGCGGTCATTGAGGCGACCAACGCCGCGTTCGCGCAGCTCGGCATGGCGCCGATCACGCTGGAGCGCTACCGCGACCTGTACTGCGTGCCGATCCCGGTGTTCTACCAGCGGCTGATGGGCCGGCTGCCCACGGACGCGGAGTGGCTGGTCATGGACGCGGCCTTCCACGAGCAGTACTGGGCCAGGGCGGATGCCTGCGGGCTCACCGAGGGCGCCGCCGAGCTCCTTGCCGCGCGCCAAAGGGCGGGGCGCGGCCAGTCGCTGCTGTCCATGGCGCCGCACGAGCACCTGGTGCCGATCGTGCGCCGGCACGGCATCACCGAGCACTTCCTGCGGGTCGACGGGCGCACGGGACCCTCGCACGGCAGCAAGGCCGAGCACATGGTGCGCCATCTGACCGCGCTGCGGGCGGCCGACCCGGAGATATCGGGCGAGCGGATCGTGGTGATCGGGGACGCGGTGGACGACGCGGTGGCGGCGGCCGCCGTGGGGGCGCGGGCGGTGCTGTTCACCGGCGGCTCCCACAGCCGGGTCAGCCTCACGGTCGCGGGCGTCCCAGTCGTCGACACCCTCGCGGAGGCGGTGGCCGTCGCGGAAGAACTGGTCGGCTGAGCTCGGGAGCGACGTCTTAGCAGACCGGCGACGTCTGGGGCGGCGCCCTGGCTGGGCGGGACGGGAGGGACGGGCCGGGCGGTACAGCCGGGGCAGACCGGGGCTGGGGCAGACCGGGCCGCACGGGCGGACCCGACCGGAAGACCGGGCCGAAGTAGACCGGGGCTGGGGCAGGCCGGGCCGTATGGGCGGACCGGACCGGACCGGAAGACCGGGCCGAAGTAGACCGGGGCTGGGGCAGGCCGGGCCGGGCAGCCGAACCGTACGGCCGAACCGGGCGGCCGAACCGGGCGGGGCCGGACCGGGTCGGAGAAGACCGGGCCAGGGCAGACCCGGGCGGGAGGAGACCGAGCCGAGCAGACTCGGGCCAGGGCAGACCGGACCCGAGAGGACCGGGTGAGGGCAGACCCGGGCCGGGAAGAGACAGGGTCGGGGCAGGCCGGGCCGGGGGAGACCGGGCGGGATCGGGCCGGACGAGGCCGGGGGCCCCTCAGCGGCTGGTTCACGTCGTTGCTCGCGCCTCGGCGACGGGCCATGGAGACGGCCGTCGCCGGGTGCGCTGTCCAGAGTGTCCAACTCTGAGGCCCGCTTTTGTACACAAGAGGCTCATGACGATCCGGGGCCCAGGAGCGATAGCCTAGTCCCGTGATCAGCGCGATATGTCGCGGAGGCACTGATGCCTCTGCCCTGCGCCCGGCGCACGACCGTGCCCGGGCAGTCGCTGATTCCCCCCACCCGGAATCAAGGCCCCCAGCCACACAATTGGCCGGTATGCGCCCGGGTATCTCCCATCGCGGCATAGCGTCGACACCGACCGGACACCCCGCGTCGTGGCGTTGCGTCGCTTCTTTCCCCTACGTCACGCAACGGCGCGCGACAGGAGCCAGAGGACATGCAGACCAAGCTGGACGAAGCCAAGGCCGAGCTGCTCGCACGGGCGGCCCGGGTAGCTGAGAACAGCCCGGCCGGGGGGCCCGGAGCCCTGGGGGACACCCCCAGGAGCGACCGGGCGGCCACGACCGAGGCCACGAGCGAGGAAGGACCCGACCAGGGCGTCCTCCTCGGATACCTCCAGCGCTACTACCTGCACACCGCACCCGAGGACCTGGCCGACCGCGACCCGGTCGACGTCTTCGGCGCGGCACTTTCCCACTACCGCCTCGCGGAGAACCGGCCACAGGGCACCGCCAACGTCCGGGTGCACACCCCGACGGTCGAGGAGAACGGCTGGACGTGCAGCCACTCCGTCGTCGAGGTCGTCACCGACGACATGCCCTTCCTCGTGGACTCGGTCACCAACGAGCTGTCCCGGCAGAGCCGTGGCATCCACGTGGTCATCCACCCGCAGGTGGTCGTGCGCCGCGATCTGACCGGCAAGCTCATCGAGGTCCTGGACACCGGGACCCAGACGGCCGACCTGCCGCACGACGCGCTCACCGAGTCCTGGATCCACGTCGAGATCGACCGCGAGACCGACCGGGCCGACCTGAAGCAGATCACCGCCGATCTGCTGCGCGTCCTGTCCGACGTACGGGAAGCCGTCGAGGACTGGGAGAAGATGCGCGACGCCGCGCTGCGCATCGCCGACGAGCTGCCCAAGGAGCCGAAGGCCGGTGACCTGCTCGACGAGGACATCGACGAGGCCAGGGAACTGCTGCGCTGGCTCTCCACCGACCACTTCACCTTCCTCGGCTACCGCGAGTACCAGCTCACCGACGACGACTCGCTCTCCGCCGTCCCCGGCACCGGCCTCGGCATCCTGCGCTCCGACCCCAAGCACGGTGAGGACGACGCCCACCCCGTCTCGCCGTCCTTCAGCCGGCTGCCCGCCGACGCCCGCGCCAAGGCCCGCGAGCACAAGCTGCTCGTGCTGACCAAGGCCAACAGCCGCGCCACCGTGCACCGCCCGTCCTACCTCGACTACGTCGGCGTCAAGAAGTTCGACGAGCAGGGCAACGTGATCGGCGAGCGCCGCTTCCTCGGCCTGTTCTCCTCGGCCGCGTACACCGAGTCCGTGCGCCGGGTGCCGGTCGTGCGCCGCAAGGTCCAGGAAGTCCTCAAGGGCGCGGGCTTCTCGCCCAACAGCCACGACGGCCGCGACCTGCTCCAGATCATGGAGACCTACCCGCGCGACGAGCTGTTCCAGACCCCCGCCGACCAGCTGCGCTCCATCGTGACCTCCGTCCTGTACCTCCAGGAGCGGCGCCGGCTGCGCCTCTACCTGCGTCAGGACGAATACGGCCGCTACTACTCGGCGCTGGTCTACCTGCCGCGCGACCGCTACACCACGGGCGTACGGCTGCGGCTCATCGACATCCTGAAGGAAGAGCTCGGCGGCACCAGCGTCGACTTCACCGCCTGGAACACCGAGTCGATCCTGTCCCGGCTGCACTTCGTGGTCCGCGTCCCGGCCGGCACCGAGCTCACCGCGCTCACCGACGCCGACTCCGAGCGCATCGAGGCCCGCCTGGTCGACGCCGCCCGCTCCTGGGCCGACGGCTTCTCCGACGCGCTGAACGCCGAGTGCGGCGAGGAGCGCGCCGCCGAGCTGCTGCGCCGCTACGGACACGCCTTCCCCGAGGGCTACAAGGCCGACCACTCGCCGCGCGCGGCCGTCGCCGACCTCGTCCACCTGGAGCAACTCACCCACGGGCGGCGGGACTTCGCGCTCTCGCTGTACGAGCCGGTGGGCGCCGCACCCGGCGAGCGCCGCTTCAAGATCTACCGGATCGGCGAGCAGGTCTCGCTCTCCGCGGTGCTCCCGGTCCTCCAGCGCCTGGGCGTCGAGGTCACCGACGAGCGGCCCTACGAGCTGCGCTGCGCCGACCGTACGCACGCCTGGATCTACGACTTCGGCCTGCGCATGCCGAAGAAGAACAGCGGCGACCACCTGGCCGACGACGCCCGCGAGCGCTTCCAGGAGGCCTTCGCCGCCACCTGGACCGGCGCCGCCGAGAACGACGGCTTCAACTCCCTGGTGCTGCGCGCCGGCCTCAACTGGCGCCAGGCGATGGTGCTGCGGGCCTACGCCAAGTACCTGCGCCAGGCCGGCTCCACCTTCAGCCAGGACTACATGGAGGACACCCTCCGCGACAACGTCCACACCACCCGGCTGCTCGTCTCGCTCTTCGAGGCGCGGCTCGCGCCGGAGCGTCAGCGGGCCGGCACCGAGCTCATCGACGGCCTGCTCGAAGAGCTCGACGGCGCCCTCGACCAGGTCGCGAGCCTGGACGAGGACCGCATCCTGCGCTCCTTCCTGACCGTCATCAAGGCGACGCTGCGCACCAACTACTGGCAGAAGAACGCCGAGGGCAAGCCCCACGCGTACATCTCGATGAAGTTCGACCCGCAGGCGATCCCCGATCTCCCGGCGCCCCGCCCGCAGTTCGAGATCTGGGTGTACTCGCCGCGTGTGGAGGGTGTCCACCTGCGCTTCGGCAAGGTCGCCCGCGGCGGCCTGCGCTGGTCGGACCGGCGTGAGGACTTCCGCACCGAGATCCTTGGCCTGGTCAAGGCGCAGATGGTGAAGAACACCGTCATCGTGCCGGTCGGCGCAAAGGGCGGTTTCGTCGCCAAGCAGCTGCCCGACCCGTCGGTGGACCGCGACGCCTGGCTCGCCGAGGGCATCGCCAGCTACAAGACGTTCATCTCGGCGCTGCTCGACATCACCGACAACCTGGTCGGCGGCGAGGTCGTGCCCCCGGCCGACGTGGTCCGTCACGACGAGGACGACACCTACCTCGTGGTCGCCGCGGACAAGGGCACCGCGACGTTCTCGGACATCGCCAACGACGTGGCCATCAGCTACAACTTCTGGCTCGGCGACGCCTTCGCCTCCGGCGGCTCCGCCGGCTACGACCACAAGGGCATGGGCATCACCGCCCGGGGCGCCTGGGAGTCCGTCAAGCGGCACTTCCGCGAGCTCGGCCACGACACCCAGAGCGAGGACTTCACGGTCGTCGGCGTCGGCGACATGTCGGGCGACGTGTTCGGCAACGGCATGCTGCTCTCGGAGCACATCCGCCTGGTCGCCGCCTTCGACCACCGGCACATCTTCATCGACCCGAAGCCGGACGCGGCCGTCTCCTACGCCGAGCGCCGCCGTCTGTTCGACCTGCCGCGCTCCAGCTGGGCCGACTACAACAAGGAACTGCTCTCGGCCGGCGGCGGCATCCACCCCCGCACCGCCAAGTCGATCCCGCTGAACACGCACATCCGTGAGGCCCTGGGCATTCCGGCAGGCGTCACCAAGCTGACCCCGGCCGACCTGATGCAGGCGATCCTGAAGGCGCCGGTCGACCTGCTGTGGAACGGCGGCATCGGTACGTATGTGAAGTCGTCCGCGGAGTCCAACGCGGACGTCGGCGACAAGGCCAACGACGCGATCCGCGTCAACGGCGAGGACCTGCGGGTCAAGGTCGTCGGCGAGGGCGGCAACCTGGGTCTGACCCAGCTCGGCCGGATCGAGTTCGACCGCAAGGGCGGCCCGGACGGCGAGGGCGGCAAGGTCAACACCGACGCCATCGACAACAGCGCCGGCGTGGACACCTCCGACCACGAGGTGAACATCAAGATCCTGCTCAACGGGCTCGTCACCGACGGCGACATGACCGTCAAGCAGCGCAACAAGATCCTCGCCGCGATGACCGACGAGGTCGGCCACCTGGTGCTGCGCAACAACTACGCGCAGAACGTGGCGCTGGCCAACGCGGTCGCGCAGTCGCCCTCGTTGCTCCACGCCCATCAGCGCTTCATGCGCCGTCTGGGCCGGGACGGGCACCTGGACCGCGCGCTGGAGTTCCTGCCGAACGACCGCCAGATCCGTGAACTGCTCAACGGCAACAAGGGGCTCAGCCAGCCCGAGCTCGCCGTCCTGCTCGCGTACACCAAGATCACGGTGGCCGACGAGCTGATCCACACGGTGCTCCCGGACGACCCGTACCTCGCCAAGCTCCTGCACGCCTACTTCCCCGAGCAGCTGCGCGAGAAGTTCACGGAGGCGGTCGACGGGCACGCGCTGCGCCGCGAGATCATCACCACGGTGCTGGTCAACGACACCGTCAACATCGGTGGTTCGACCTTCCTGCACCGTCTCCGCGAGGAGACCGGGGCCTCCCTCGAGGAGATCGTGCGGGCGCACGCCGCGGCCCGCGAGATCTTCGGCGTGAACGGCGTGTGGGACGCGGTGGAGGCGCTGGACAACAAGGTCGACGCCGACGTCCAGACCCGGATCCGGCTGCACTCGCGCCGTCTGGTGGAGCGCGGCACCCGCTGGCTGCTCAACAACCGGCCGCAGCCGCTCCGGATCGCCGAGACGATCGAGGACTTCTCTGCCGGTGTCGCCCAGGTCTGGGACGCGCTGACGGGGCTGCTGCGGGGCGCCGACCTGGAGTGGCACCAGGGCATCCTGAAGGAGCTCACCGGGGCGGGTGTCCCGGATGAGCTGGCGCGACGGGTCGCCGGGTTCTCCTCGGCCTTCCCCGCGCTGGACATCGTGGCCATCGCGGCCCGCACCGGCAAGGAACCGCTCCAGGTCGCCGAGGTCTACTACGACCTGGCCGACCGGTTGGGGATCGCCCAGCTGCTCGACCGGATCATCGAGCTGCCGCGCGCCGACCGCTGGCAGTCGATGGCCCGCGCCGCCATCCGCGAGGACCTGTTCGCCACGCACGCCGCCCTGACGCAGGACGTCCTGTCGGCCGGCGACGACGCCAGCTCGCCGGAGGAGCGCTTCAAGGCGTGGGAGGAGCAGAACGCGGCGATCCTGGGTCGCGCCCGCACCACCCTGGAGGAGATCCAGTCCTCCGACGCCTTCGACCTGGCGAACCTGTCGGTCGCGATGCGGACCATGCGGACGCTGCTGCGCACGCACAGCTGAGGCGGTGAACGGCCCGGGGCCGTGAACCGTTGAAGGGGGCGCCCACCATCACGGTGGGCGCCCCCTTCGCGTGCTCGGGGCACGGTCAGGCGTCGGAGGCGTTCGCGCCCCGGCGGCCGGGCCGGGCGGTGCCGGAGGTCGTGGTCGTGCCCGTGGACGCGGTGACCGTGGCGTTCCACAGCCTTCGGCAGGAGTGCGGAGCTGGCTGTGCGTGGTGGTCATACGTGGTTGGTCGTACGTGGCTGGTCGCGCAGTTCCCCGCGCCCCTTGAGCATCCGGGGCCGGCCCGCGTGGGCAGGTTCGGCTCCCCCCGGCCGGCAGGGTGGGGGCCGGTCCGCACGAGCAGGTCCGCCCCCCCCCGGCGGGGCCGGGGGCGGACCGCGTTGGTCACCTCTTCTTCGTGAAGCTTTCGTACGCCGCCAGTACCTCGTCCGTCGGCCCGTCCATCCGCAGCGTGCCCGACTCCAGCCACAGCGTCCGCTCGCAGGTCTCCCTGATCGACGCGTTGCTGTGGCTGACCAGGAACACCGTGCCGGCCTCCTTGCGCAGCTCGGTGATGCGCTCCTGGCTGCGACGCTGGAAGCGGGCGTCCCCCGTGGCCAGGGCCTCGTCGATGAGCAGTACGTCGTGGTTCTTGGCGGCCGCGATGGAGAAGCGCAGCCGGGCGCCCATCCCGGAGGAGTACGTGCGCATGGGCAGCGAGATGAAGTCGTCCTTCTCGTTGATCCCGGAGAAGTCGACGATGTCGTCGTAGCGCTCACGCACCTCCTCGCGGGACATGCCCATGGCGAGCGCGCCGAGCGTGACGTTGCGTTCGCCCGTCAGGTCGTTCATCAGCGCCGCGTTCACGCCGAGCAGCGACGGCTGGCCCTGCGTGTAGATCTTGCCCCGCGCGGTGGGGAGCAGCCCCGCGATCGCCTTGAGCAGGGTCGACTTGCCCGAGCCGTTGGAGCCGATGAGGCCGATCGCCTCGCCGCGCCGGGCCACGAAGCTCACGCCCTTCACCGCGTGCACCTCGCGCAGGCCCGGGCTCTCCTTGCGCGAGACGATGCGGTTGAGCGCGGCGGTCGCGCCGCCCTTGTTCTTGGCGCCCCCGCCGACGACCTTGTACACGATGTGCACGTCGTCGGCGATGACGGTCGGGGTGCCTGGGGTGCCCGGCGCGTCCGTCGTGGCCTTCGGGGCCTTCGGGGTCAGGGTGTCGGTGTCAGCCACGGCCGTACTGCTCCTCTGCCTTCCAGAAGTAGATGAAGCCCGCCGCCAGCGCGACGAAGGCCCAGCCCCCGGCCACCAGCCACACGTGCGGCGGCAGCTGCTTGGCGTGGAAGCTCTTGATCATGGCGAACCGGACCAGGTCGATGTAGACCGCGACCGGGTTGAGGCCGAGCAGCCGTCCCACCACGTGCGGCAGCTTGTGCAGCTGCGGGGCGAGGTTCCACATCACGCCGGACATGTACATCCAGGTGCGCAGGATGAACGGCATCACCTGGGCGATGTCCGGGGTCTTCGCGGTGACCCGGGCCATCACCAGGGACAGGCCCGTGTTGAACATCGATTGCAGGACGAGCGCCGGCACGAGCAGCAGCCACGAGACGCCCGGCAGCTGCCCGAAGCCGATGATGATGATCGCCAGCGCCGCCAGCGAGAACAGCAGCTGCTGGAGCTGCTGGAGGGCGAGCGAGACGGGCAGTGAGGCGCGCGGGAAGTGCAGCGCGCGCACCAGGCCGATGTTGCCGGTGATCGCACGGGTGCCCGACATGATCGAGTTGGCCGTGAAGGTCCAGATGAACACGCCCGTGACCAGCCACGGGATGTAGTCCGGCGTGCTGGACTTGTTGCCCATCAGGATGCCGAAGATGAAGTAGTACACCGCCGCGTTCAGGAGCGGGGTCATCAGCTGCCAGATCTGGCCCAGCTTCGCCTCGCTGTACTGCGCGGTCAGCTTGGCGGTGGCGAACGCGGTGATGAAGTGGCGCCGGGCCCACAGCTGGCGTACGTAGTCGGGCAGCGTCGGGCGGGCGCCGCTCACCTTCAGGCCGTACTTGGCGGCCAGCTCGGCCGGGCTGAGGTTCTGGTCGCCGGCGGAGCTGCGGGTGGACTGCGTCGGGATGGATGCCGACGCTGCCGATGGTGCTGCGGTCGGTCGCGCAGCTGCGGTCTGGCTCACTACGGTCGCTTTCGCCGGGGGCCCCGGGAGGCTTCCCGGGGGCGGGGGATCACTCGCGACGGGAGGGTTCCCGGGCGGGGGAGGGCTTGCGACGGGACGGGACCGTATCGTCGCAACGATGAGAGTAGGACGCGGCACGTCGCAACGCAACCGTCTCGTCGCAACGCTATGCTCAAGCCATGACCAAGACGGACCCGGAGCCCCCCGCAAGCCGACCGCCGTCGCGGCGCGCGCCCGCCGGGGCGGCCGTGCTGCGTGAGGACGTCACGGACGCCATCCGCAAGGCCGTTTTCGAGGAACTTGCCGCGGTCGGGTTCGCCCGGATGTCCATCGAGGGGATCGCGCGGCGCGCCGGGGTCGGCAAGACGGCGGTCTACCGGCGCTGGAAGTCCAAGCTCAGCCTGGTCCTCGACCTGGTGTCCGTCTTCGCCGAGCAGGGGCTTCCGGTGCCGCACACGGGGTCGCTGTACGGGGACATCCGGGCGCTGCTCGCGGTGGCCTCGCTCGCCCTGCGCCACCCCATCGCCTCGCAGGTCATCCCGGATCTGCTCGTCGAGTCCGTACGCCATCCGGAGATCGCCGACGCGATCAAGACGGCGCTGCTCGACGGGCAGCAGGGGGTGGCGGCGGTGGTGGTACGGGAGGCGGTCGAGCGGGGTGAGCTGGCGGCCGGGGCGGATCCCGACCGTGCGCTCGATCTGATCGTGGGTCCGCTGTACTGGCGGCTCGTCGTGGTCAAGGGTCCCCTGCCGAAGGGGTACCTGGACGATCTGGCCAAGTCGGCGGTGGCCGCGCTGACGGCGTAACGGGCCGGACCCCGGCGGGGTATGCGGATGCGGGCCAGCGCCAACCCCGCCGGGGGCGCGGGGAACTGCGTGAGGAGCGCCCCCGGTCCGCAGCCGACGTCCCTGGGGCTCCGCCCCAGACCCCGTTCGCGCTGAACGCGCTCGTCCTCAATCTCCCCCAAGGCCTTAAGGGCCAGGGGGTACCCCCATGACGGGCTGGGGTTGCCTCAGCAGGAGCCCTGCCAGGGGCGCGGGGAACTGCGCGCTCAGCCACGCACGGCCCGCACCCGAGGTCTCTGGGGCTCCGCCCCAGACCCCGTTCGCGCCTGAAGGGCGCTCGTCCTCAAACTCCCCCAAGGCCTTGAGGGCCAGGGGGTACCCCCATGACGGGCTGAGGGTGCCGGTGTGGGCCAGCACCGACCCTGCCAGGTGCGCGGGGACTGCGCGACCAGCCACCGCACGGCCCGCACGCCGAAGCGTCCCCGGGGTTCGGCCGGGACCCGTCGACCCCGGCCCGCACCTCGAAGGCCCCGGGGCCGGGGCGGTCGGCCCGGGTGGTGGGGGTTACTTCACCGCGCCGGCCATCACCCCGGACACGAACTGCCGCTGAAACGCGAAGAACACCGCCAGCGGAATCACCATCGACACGAACGCCCCCGGCGCCAGCACATCGATGTTGTTGCCGAACTGCCGGACCTGCTGCTGAAGCGCCACCGTGATCGGCGGATGCTTGGAGTCGGCGAAGATCAGGGCGACCAGCATGTCGTTCCACACCCACAGGAACTGGAAGATGCCGAGCGAGGCGATCGCCGGCCCGCCCAGCGGCATCACGACCCGGGTGAACAGCCGGATCTCGCCCGCCCCGTCGAGCCGCGCGGCCTCAAGCAGCTCGCGCGGGATCTCCGCGAAGAAGTTGCGCAGCAGGAAGATCGCGAACGGCAGGCCGAAGGCGACGTGGAAGATGATCACGCCGGCCGTCGTCTCGAAGATCCCGATCTGGCCGAAGAGCTTGGCGACCGGCACGAGCGCGACCTGCACCGGCACCACCAGCAGGCTCACCACGACCATGAACCACCAGTCACGCCCGGGAAAGTCCATCCACGCGAACGCGTAGCCCGCGAGGGATCCGATCACGACGACCAGAACGGTGGCCGGGACGGTGATCGTGACCGTGGACAGGAGGGAGTTGGTGATCGTGCTGTTGTCGAGCAGGCTCGCGTAGTTGTGGAAGGTGAACTGGGACGGGTCGGCGAACGTCTTCCACCAGCCGGTCGAGGCGATGTCGGCGGGGCTGCGCAGCGAGGAGAGCAGCAGCCCGACGGTCGGCATCAGCCAGAACAGCGCGACCAGGATCAGGAAGACGCGCAGCGCCCCGCCGCCGGCCCGCGAGGCGATCCGCGCGGGCAGCGACTGCCGGGCCCTGACGATCCCTTCGACGGCGGTCATCGCCTGGCCTCCTCGCGCGGGTAACGGGCGGCGCCGCGCTCACCGGCGCGGAACGGGATGGGAGATCCCCCGCGTCGGGCGGTCATCGCCTGGCCTCCTCGGGCCTGGAACGGGTGGTGCCGTGCTCACCGGGGCGGTGGCCAAGAGCTGGAGGCACCCCGCGTCGGGCGGTCATCGCCTCGCCTCCCGTCGCATGCGGCGGACATTGAACAGCATCACCGGGATCACGAGCAGCAGCAGCAGAACCGCGATCGCGCTGCCGATGCCCAGGTCCGCCTCCGTGCCGAAGGACGAGCGGTAGAGCTGAAGGGCGAGCACGTTCGCGTCGGCCTGGCTGGAGCCGGGGGCGATGATGAAGACCAGGTCGAAGATCTTCAGGACGTTGATCATCAACGTGACCAGGACGACCGCGAGCACCGGCGCGAGCAGCGGGACCGTCACCCGGCGGAACACCTGCCACTCGTTCGCGCCGTCGACCCGCGCCGCTTCGAGCAGTTCCCGTGGCAGACCCGCCAGGCCCGCCGCGATGAGCACCATCGCGAACCCCGCCCACATCCAGATGTACGAGCCGATGATGGCGGGGGTGACCAGGGCCGGGCCCAGCCATTCGACGCCGTTGTACGGGGCGTGGAAGTTGCTTTCGGGGAGCCGGAGTTGGGCCCCGTCGGCCGTGGCCGGCAGCGAGAACGTACCGTCCGCGGCCGCCGTGGCCGAGGCGACCACCTTGCCGCCGCGTACCGCCTCGACCTTCATGCCCTTGAGGCCGAGCTCCTTGGGGTCGATGACGGTCGGCCGCCCCCCGCCGCCCTTGGTGAAGTCGAGCCAGACCGTGCCGGTGACCTTGCCCGGGGTGCTGGGGGCGGCCTTCGCGGGCGCGGCCGACGACGGCATCGCGTCGGCGGCGACGCCCACGAGGGGCAGCAGCACAGGGTGGCCGGCCCGCACCGGGCCACGGGTGAGGAACGTGCCACCGCCGCCGTCCTTGAGCGGCGCGGTCGGCAGCGGATGCGCCTTCGGATAGCCGGCCGCGTCGGTGAACGTGTCGTGCACGCCCACCACGACCGCGTTGGCCACCCCGCGCGCCGGGTCCTGCTCGTACACCAGGCGGAAGATGATGCCCGCGGCGAGCATGGAGATCGCCATCGGCATGAAGACGACGAGCTTGAACGCCGTTCCCCAGCGCACCCGTTCGGTCAGCACGGCGAAGATCAGGCCGAGGGCGGTGGCGATGGTGGGGGCGCAGACGACCCAGATCGCGTTGTTCTTCACCGCCGTACGGATGGTGTGGTCGGTGAACAGGGTCTTGTAGTTGTCGATCCCGGCGAAGGAGCTCCCCGACTGGTCGAAGAACGAGCGGTAGACCGAGAAACCGATCGGATAGACGACGAGCGCGCCGAGCAGCACGAGCGCGGGCAGCAGGAACACGGCCGCGATCCACTTGCGTGTGGCGGTGACGCTCTTGCGGGTCCTGGGCGCGGGGGGTGCGGCGGGCGGTGGGGCGCCCCCCGCCGTGGCGGTGGTCATCGCGGGGTCAGTTCTTGAACGCCGCGGCCGCGTCGGCCTCCAGCTTGGACTGGGTGCCCGCGACGTCGGAGGGGTTCTTCAGGAAGTCCTGGAGGTCCTTCCACTCGCCCTTGCCGGGGGTGCCGCCGAAGGACTGCGGGGCCTGGTCCGACATGTCGAAACGTACGTTGTCCCCGGCCGCGACCAGCGCCTTGGCGATGCCGCGCTGCACATCATTGGGGTACGCGCCGAAGTCGAGGGCCTTGTTGGGCGAGATGAAGCCGCCGGAGCCGGCCGCGATCTTCGCGGCGTCGGTGGACGCCAGCCAGGTCAGCAGCGCCTGCGCGCCCTTGGTGTCCTTCAGGGCCACCGCCGCGTCGCCGCCGGTGACCACCGGCGCCTTGTCACCCACCGAGGGGAAGGGGAACGCCTTCGCGTCGGTGCCGACCTTGGCGGAGGTCTCCGCGATGTTGACCGAGGCGAAGTCGCCCTCGAAGACCATGGCCGCCTTGGGCTGGTCACCGCCGGTGAACGTCTGGGTGACGGAGGCGGGGAACTCGGTCTGGAGCGCGCCGTCGGTGCCGCCCGCGATCAGGTTCGGCTTGCCGAAGAGCTGGGCGAGCGTGGTGAGCGCGTCCTTCACGGACGGGTCCGTCCACTTGATGGCGTGCTTGGCCAGCTGGTCGTACTTCTCGGGGCCGGCCTGGGAGAGATAGACGTTCTCGAACCAGTCGGTGAGGGTCCAGCCGTCCGCGCCGCCGACGGACACCGGGGTCACACCGGAGGCGGAGATCGCCTCGGCGGTGCTGAGGAAGTTCTTCCACGTCGTGGGCGGGGTGGCGCCCGCGTTGTCGAAGACCTTGGTGTTGTACCAGACCAGGGACTTGTTGGCGGCCTTGAAGTACACCCCGTACTGGGTGCCGTCGACCGCGCCCAGGTCCTGCCACACCTTGGAGTAGTTCGCGGTGAGCTGCGCCTTGGCCTCGGGACCGGCCGGCTTGGTCCACTTCTTCGCCACGGCCTGCTGAATCGCGCCGACCTGGGGAAGCATGGCCACATCGGGCGGGCTGCCGCCGGCGATCTTCGTGCCGAGGAAGTTGACGATCGGGTCCTGGGCGGGGACGAAGGTGACGGTGGCGCCGGTCCGCTTCTCGAACTCCTTGAGCACCTTGACGAAGTTGGCCTGCTCGGCCCCCGTCCACACCGCGGCGACCTCGATCTTCTCGCCGTCGAGCCTGGGGAGCTGGACGCCGGAGGCCGATGTCGTGCGGGTGGCGCTCGTGGACGGCGTGTCCTTCTTGCCGTCGCCACCGCCGCACGCGGTGGCGCCGAGCGCGAGAGCGCCGACGGCCAGGGCGGCCGCGAAGGTGCGGCCGGGTGTGCTGGTGCCTGCCATGGTGCGGACTGTGCGAGTGGTGCGCATGCGTGCCCCGTCTCTCCCGTGCGCGTACGAACTGCCGCGCCCGGTGACGCAGGCGCCGCCGCTCTCGTCCCGTGCGACAGTCCTACGCCGCGTGCCGGGGCCCCGCAATACCGCCTTCACCGCCAACTCGGTGATCGTAATGGGCTTGTGACGTTGGGTCATGCCGAGATGCCCCAACTACCGCCCCTTGCGGCCGGGTTGATCACCTGGGCGGGCGCAGCGGGCTTCGGTCCCTACGTCAGCGGCCCCACCGGGCAGGCGTTGACCAAGGACGCCGCGCGCTCCAGGGCGCTGGCGAGCAGGGCCAGGTCGGTCGGGCCGTTGCCGAGTTCGCGGACGGGCCTGCGGGCCGGCGGGTCGCCCATCCGCTCCCACTCCAGGACCACGACCGTGGGGCGCTGCGTCGCGGTGCGCGGTATGCGCCCGGTGACGCGGCCACCCTGGAAGGGGACGGACACCCCGTCCGCCTGGTGCAGCCGGCCACGGCCCGGGGACGGCTCGTCCGGCGAGGGAGCGGCGGGCGGCGCGTCGAGGACCACCCGGTGCCGGGCGCCGCGCGCGAGCTCGGTGTCGGCCGTGCGGTCGGGCCGGGCCGATGACGCCACCAGGTGCACCCCAAGGCGCTCGCCGTCCCTGGCGACCGCCTCCAGGGCGCGGACGACCGAGCCGGCGGCGGGCCGGCCCGGGCTGCCGAGGGCGGGCGCGACCAGCGCGTCCAGATCGTCGACCAGGACGACAAGGCGGGGCAGCGCCGGGCCGTCGTCCGCGCGCTCACGGGAGACCGGGCGCAGTCGCAAGGTGCTGCTGCCGGGCGGATCGAGGTCGCCCCGGCTCTCCGTGGCGGGCGCCTGGCGCTGGCCCACCAGACGGCCGGCGATCTCGCGCCGCTCCTGCCACGCGGTGAAGCCGAGGCCGCCCAACAGCTCGGCCCTGCGCTTCAGTTCGGCCCCGAGCGCCTGCGCGAACTCCCGCATCCGTACGGGGTCGGAGGCGACCAAGTGCGTGGAGACGTGCGGTAGTTCGGTGCACGGGCGCAGGCCGTCGCCGCGCTCGCCGCCCGCACCGTCGACCAGGATCAGGCCGAGCCGGTCGGGGCGCGCCCCTGCCGCGAGGGAGGCGGCGGCCGCCCGCAACAGCTCCGTACGGCCGCTGCCGGGCGGGCCTTCGATCAATAGGTGGGGGCCTTCGGACACCAGGTCCACGCCGAGCGGGCCGCGCGGCCCCGTGCCGAGCACCACCGTGCCGTCCGGCGCAGACTCCCAGCGGGCCATCAGGGACGCGGGAGTGGCCCGGGCGAGCCCCAGCTCGTCAAGCAGGCGCGAGGTCCCCGGCAGCGACGAGGCGAGCCGCCCCGCCGATGCCGTCGCGCCGTCGCCGGTGCGCAGCGGGGCCAGCGCGCGGGCGAACCGCTCGGCCCAGGGCCGCGACACCGCGTCCACCGCCGCCACCGTGCCGTGGCCCGCCGGGTGGCCGCCCGCGATGCGCACCAGGCGCAGCGCGGTGGCCACATCGCCGCTGAGCAGGGCGACCGCCCCGCACTCACGGAAGGCGAGCGAGGCCGCGCACGCCGTCTCATAGGTGGCCGCGACGGGGGAGGAGGCGGACGCGGCCGGGGTCTCGGCCAGGCACAGCAGATGGATGCCCGCGGCGGCGCCGGCCGCGGCGAGGCGCGCGGTGCTCTCGCGCAGCGGGGCCGAGCCCGGGTCGCCGTCCACGACGACCACCGTGAAGGGGCCCTCGTAGCGGGCGGCCGCCTCGGTCACCGCGCCCCGGTCCGCGGAGGCCCAGCCCGGGCCGAGCGGGCCCGCGTCGAGTCTTCTGGTCAGCTCCGCGGTGCGGGCCGCGGCCTGGTCGCGGTCGTAGGCGAGCAGCAGCCGGCAGTCCTGGCCGTGCGCGGGGCGCACCTGGGGGAGCCAGCCGAGCCAGTCCCACTCGGCGGTGCGCGCCTGGAGGCCGCGTGCCCGGTCCGTGCTGATGAGGACGATCTCCAGGGTGGCCGGCGCGTGCAGCGCGGCGAGCTGGGCGATCGCCGAGCGGGCCAGGCCCGCGAGCCGCTCGCGGGGCCCCGCGAGGCCCAGCGAGCCCGCCTCGCGCAGCCCCACCGTGACCGGCACGGCCGCGAGCTCGCCCCGGTCCGCCGTGCCGAGCCGTACGGCAAGCGCCTCCGGGTGGCCGGGGCCGCGCTCCCACAGCCGGGGGCCGGGGCCGAGTGCGGTCAGGAGCAGCGCGGCCGGGTCGGGCCAGCTCTCGGTCGTGGGCGCGGCCGGGAACTCGTCCGGCTCCGCCGTTGCCTGCTCGGGGGCCGGCTCACCGCGCCCGCCGGCCAGCCGCCGCGCCCATGCTCCTATCCCGCCTCGCCTGCGGCCGCCGTCGGCCTGGTCGGCGCGCGCGTGCTCGACCTCGTCGATCGCCTGGCGCATGTGTTCCGGCAGCCGGGTGCCGCGCGTCGGGGTGCCCTGGCGTCTGCTGGGCCCCTGCTCCCGCCGGTCGTCCCGGCCGTCGTACCCGTACCCCCTGGGGGCCTGGGGCGTACCGAAGGCGTCGAAGCGCTCGCCGTACGGCGGCTCGTGCCCGCCGGGTCCCGAGGCGGGACCCGAGTCGGTACGGAAGGAAGCCGGGCCGGGAGGGGCCGTACGGGGAGAGGGGGAGACCGTGTGCGGGGGCGCCCCGGAGGAACCGGAGGAACCGGAGGGGGGTGAGGTGGGCGGGGGAGCGGTTGGGGACGACGGGGACGTGCCGGGCCGGGCTTCCAACGGGGCCGCGCCGCTTGCCTGTTGGGGGTCCGGGGTCAGGGGTGGCGCCGGGGCCGGGGTGACCCGGAGGTGGCCCTCGCCGTCCGGCGTGGTCGCGAGGGACGGCTCCGCGCCGGGCCCGCCGAGCGTGAGGCGCAGCGCGGACTCGCCGATCCGCAGCAGCGCGCCGGGGGCGAGCCGGACCGGCCGGGCGCCGATCTCCCCACCGTCGATCCGGGTGCCGTTGGTGGAGTCGAGATCGGCGACGCTCACGCGGCCGTCCTCGCCGACGGTGACCGCGCAGTGCCGGCGCGAGACGTCGGGGTCGTCGAGCGCGACATCGGACTCCGTGGAGCGGCCGATGACGACGCGGCCGCCGTGCAGCAGATGGACCCCGCCCGCGTCGGGCCCCGCCACCACGTGCAGCCGGGCCGGGGCCGGGCCGTCGTGGGCGGGCTCGTCCTCGGCCGGGGCCGCGAGCGAGAGCACCGCGCCGTCCACAAGCGGCGGCTCGCCGAGGACGCGGCGCTGGGGGTCGAGCCGGTCACGGCCCGCGAACAGCACCACGGAGGCGCCCGACACCTCGGCGCCGGACGCGGCCGACGCGAGGCCCGAGGCGACGGCCGCGAGCGCCGTCCCCGCCGGGGCGGTGACGAGCACGTCACAGGCGCGCGCCACAGCGTGGCCGCTGCGCGGCGCGAGGACGGTCAGCCGGATCTGCATCGCCTCGGCGGTCCCTTCTGCGCGGGGGTGCCGCGAAAGGGGGAGCAGCCTTGTGATTCCCCCCACCCGGCACACAATTCGTGCTGAGGGCATCCTCGCACCTGCCACTGACAACACGCCCGTCGCCCACCTCGAATTGATCTTGATTGGTCGGCTCGGCGCGCAAAAGTGGACGCAAAAGTGGCTGGTTGCGACCGAGTGGGGCATGTGCGACGGATGCCTGGCACGGTCGTTCGGCAACCTTCCGTACGAGGGGCGCGTCTTCCCCGAAAAGCGTGACGCGCCGTCCCCGGGAGCGCCCCGGGACGCGGGAGAAGAGCGTGAACAACCTGGTGGCGCCGAGCCCACGACCCGCCGGGACCGCCGGGGGCGGCATTAGAGTGGGCCGGAAACCCCCAGCAATGGACGCGAGCAGCAGGGAGCGCATGACGTGCGGCCGGTAGGCAGCAAGTACCTGCTCGAGGAGCCGCTCGGACGCGGCGCCACGGGCACCGTCTGGCGAGCCCGCCAGCGCGAGACCGCGGGGTCCGAGGCGTCCGTCGCGGGCCAGCCGGGCGAGACCGTGGCCATCAAGGTCCTCAAGGAAGAGCTCGCCAACGACGCGGACGTGGTGATGCGCTTCCTGCGCGAGCGCTCCGTCCTGTTGCGGCTGCGCCACGACAACATCGTGCGCACCCGCGACCTGGTCGTCGAGGGCGATCTGCTCGCCCTGGTCATGGACCTGGTCGACGGCCCCGACCTGCACCGCTACATCCGCGAGAACGGCCCGCTCACGCCGGTCGCCGCCGCGCTGCTCACCGCGCAGATCGCCGACGCGCTCGCCGCGAGCCACGCCGACGGCGTGGTGCACCGCGATCTGAAGCCCGCCAACGTCCTCCTGGACGAGCGCGACGGCGCGATGCGCCCGATGCTCACCGACTTCGGCATCGCCCGCCTCGCCGACTCCCCGGGCCTGACCCGTACGCACGAGTTCGTCGGGACCCCGGCCTATGTCGCGCCGGAGTCCGCCGAGGGCCGGCCCCAGACCTCGGCCGTGGACATCTACGGCGCGGGGATCCTGCTGTACGAGCTGGTCACCGGGCGTCCGCCGTTCGCCGGCGGCACCGCGCTCGAAGTGCTGCACCGCCACCTCAGCGAGGAGCCGCGCCGCCCCACGACGGTGCCCGCCCCGCTGTGGACGGTCATCGAGCGCTGCCTCAGCAAGGATCCCGAGCGCCGCCCGAGCGCCGAGAACCTGGCGCGCGGGCTGCGCGTCGTCGCGGCCGGCATCGGTGTGCACTCCACGCCTGCCCAGGTCGAGGCGGCCGACGGCGTGGGCGCGCTCCTCGCGCCCGATCCGGCGCCCGCGCCGGTCCCCGACGCGCCGGGCGCCGCCGACCCCACCCAGGTGCTGCCGAGCAACGCGGCCTCCTACGACCCGGCCGCGCGCACCTCGGTGCTCCCGCAGACGGGTCAGGGCCCCCACGCCGACCCGACCGCCGTCATGCCGCCGGTCCCGCAGGGGCAGCCCCAGCCGCAGGAACCGCACCCCTGGCAGTCCCAGCTCCAGGCGGCCCGCGACCGCAACGAGCAGACCCAGGTCGGCTACCTGCCGCCCGACCAGGACCCGCTGCGCCGCCGCCCGCACCGCCAGCAGCAGCCCCCGCAGGGCTACGGCCAGCAGGGCGGCCAGCCCCCGCAGGGCTACGGACAGCAGCCTCAGCAGGGCTACGGCCAGCGTCCGCCACAGGGCCACCAGCGCCCGCCCCAGCACCAGCAGCAGTACGCGCCCCCGCCGGGGTCCTACCAGCAGCCGCAGCACTACGAGCCGCCGCGCCAGCAGTACGCGCCGCAGCCGCAGGCGCCGCAGCCGCAGGCCCCCGCGCGTGAGCCCAGGGAGCCCCGCGAGCCGCGCCGGCGCAGCCCGAACCGGATGCGCATTCCGGGCCTCGGCTGCCTCAAGGGCTGCCTGTTCACGTTCGTGCTGCTCTTCGTGGCGGGCTGGCTGATCTGGGAGCTCACCCCGCTCCAGGACTGGGTCGCCCAGGGCAAGAGCTACTGGCAGGCGATCGGTGACGGGATTTCGACGGTATCCGGCTGGATCAAGAGCATCGGCAACGCGGCGAAGCAGTGATCACGGGACTCCGCGTCACCCGCACGGGACGCGAGTTCGTGGATTTGTCGACTTCCAGAGGGTGATTTCGGCGCCAGAAGTGAAGGTTGGCGTCCCGGCCGCGTAGCCTCAGCGTGCACAGCCAGCCGCTGAGGGAGCAGTCTTGGCACGGAATATCGGCAGCCGGTACACCGCCCACCAGATCCTGGGCCGGGGGAGCGCCGGCACGGTGTGGCTCGGCGAGGGGCCTGAGGGGCCCGTCGCCATCAAGCTGCTGCGCGAAGACCTCGCGGCCGATCAGGAGCTGGTAGGCCGCTTCGTGCAGGAGCGCACAGCCCTGCTCGGCCTCGACCACCCCCATGTGGTGGGCGTACGCGACCTGGTGGTCGACGGCAACGACCTCGCCCTGGTCATGGACCTGATCCGTGGCACGGACGTGCGCACCCGGCTCGACCGCGAGCGCAGGCTCGCCCCCGAGGCGGCCGTGGCCATCGCCGCCGACGTCGCCGACGGACTCGCCGCCGCGCACGCGGCGGGCATCGTGCACCGCGACGTCAAGCCCGAGAACATCCTCCTGGACATGCAGGGCCCGCTCGGCCCCGGCGGCGCCCACCCCGCGCTGCTCACCGACTTCGGCGTCGCCAAGCTCATCGACACCCCCCGCCGCACCAAGGCGACCCGCATCATCGGCACCCCGGACTACCTGGCCCCCGAGATCGTCGAGGGCCTGCCGCCGCGCGCCGCCGTCGACATCTACGCGCTCGCCACCGTCCTGTACGAACTGCTCGCGGGCTTCACCCCGTTCGGCGGCGGCCACCCCGGAGCCGTCCTGCGCCGCCATGTGACCGAGACCGTGGTCCCGCTGCCCGGCATCCCCGACGAGCTGTGGCAGCTGATCGTCCAGTGCCTTGCCAAGGCGCCGGCCTCCCGCCTGCGCGCCTCCGAGCTCTCGGCCCGGCTGCGCGAACTGCTCCCCCTGGTCGCGGGCATGCCCCCGCTGGACGTGGACGAGCCCGGCGCCGAGGGCGACGCGGACGAGGAGGCGTACGAGGACCCGTACCCGACCGCTCCCACCAGCCCCCGGCGCGGCGCGGTCCCGCTGGTGCCCGGGGCGCCGCACGACTCCGCGAACCGCGACACCCACACCAGCATGCGGGTGCCGGGCCCCGACGAGCTGGCCGGCGGCCCCCTCGGCACCGCCCGCGCGCCGCGCCCGGCGGGCACGCCACGGCCGGGCTCGGCCCGGCACCGCGCCGACCAGGTCCGCAAGCGCCGCCTGGTCCTGACGGCGGCCGCGGTCGCCCTGGCCGCCGCGGTCGGCGTCGGCGGCTGGCTGGCCCTGAGCGACGATTCCGGCTCCCAGCCGCCGCCGCACGACACCAAGAACTCGGCGCCCGTCGTCCCCTAGACGGCGCCGGGTGCGGCCGGAGCGGGCCGGCGGGCCCGTGATCCGGCGGCCCGGGGAACGCCGGAGCGCGCAGCCGTTACGCTGGACCCGTGGCAGTCGTCGATGTATCCGAAGAGCTGAAGTCCCTCTCCTCGACCATGGGGTCGATCGAGGCCGTCCTGGACCTCGACACGATGAGGGCAGATATCGCTGCGCTCGAAGAGCAGGCGGCCGCCCCGTCCCTCTGGGACGACCCGGAGGCGGCGCAGAAGATCACTAGCAAGCTGTCGCACCTCCAGGCGGAGCTGCGCAAGACCGAGGCCCTGCGCAGCCGGATCGACGACCTGGCGGTGCTCTTCGAGCTCGCCGAGGAGATGGACGACCCGGACACCCGCACCGAGGCCGAGGCCGAGCTGGAGTCCGTGCGCAAGGCGCTGGACGAGATGGAGGTCCGCACCCTCCTGTCCGGCGAGTACGACGCCCGTGAGGCGCTGGTCAACATCCGCGCCGAGGCCGGCGGCGTCGACGCCTCCGACTTCGCCGAGCGCCTTCAGCGCATGTACCTGCGCTGGGCCGAGCGCCACGGCTACAAGACCGAGGTGTACGAGACCTCGTACGCGGAAGAGGCCGGCATCAAGTCGACCACCTTCGTGGTCAGCGCGCCCTACGCCTACGGCACGCTCTCCGTGGAGCAGGGCACGCACCGCCTGGTGCGCATCTCGCCCTTCGACAACCAGGGCCGCCGCCAGACGTCCTTCGCGGGTGTCGAGGTGCTGCCGGTCGTGGAGCAGTCCGACCACGTCGACATCGACGAGACCGAGCTGCGCATCGACGTGTACCGCGCGTCCGGCCCCGGCGGCCAGGGCGTCAACACCACCGACTCCGCGGTCCGCATCACGCACGTGCCGACCGGCATCGTGGTGTCCTGCCAGAACGAGCGCTCCCAGATCCAGAACAAGGCGAGCGCCATGAACGTCCTCCAGGCCAAGCTCCTTGAGCGCCGCCGCCAGGAGGAGCAGGCGCTGATGGACTCCCTCAAGGGCGACGGCGGCAACTCCTGGGGCAACCAGATGCGTTCGTACGTCCTGCACCCGTACCAGATGGTCAAGGACCTGCGCACGGAGTTCGAGGTCGGCAACCCGCAGGCGGTGCTCGACGGCGAGATCGACGGCTTCCTCGAAGCGGGCATCCGCTGGCGCAAGCAGCAGGAGAAGTAAGCCCGTACGCGTACGTACGGACACGACGGCGCCGGGCCCCGTTCAAGGGGCCCGGCGCCGTCCGTCGTACCCGGGATGCGTGTGCCGCGACGGCGGTTCGGCGGGGAGGCGGCGGGCACGGATCTCCTCCGGCGCCGAATTAGCTCGCGCAAGCGTGAGTGGAGCGACTCGGCGCTTTGTCGACATCGGAACTTCCCTTTGTGGGGCGCCAGTTCGGGTCTTCTGTCACAGTCGTATTCCCGTACGCCCGGCAAGTGAGTTGATATCGGACATTGCGTACGCAACGGCCTTGACGCGCTCTTTAAAACTGACAAAGCTAGCGCGCGGCATGCGTAACTCTGGGGCGCGTGTGACGGGGGAGGGGCTTTTACGGTCCGCCCGGTGTTGCCGCCCCGGGCGCTGCTCCATGACGAGATCGGCTACTGGGGGTAGCAAGCAGATGACCAAGAACACGCGGCTGCGCGTCGCGCGGATAGCCGCCGGCGCGGTGATCGCCGCCGGTGCGTCCCTGACCGCTGCGGGGGCGGCCCAGGCCGTCGGCTCCGGCGACACCACCCCGCCCGCACTCACGCTCGGCGGCACGTGCGCGCCGACCGACCCGCTGTGCGGTGGCGCCACGGGCAGCACCGGCTCGACCGGCTCCACGGGTTCGACCGGCAGCACGGGCTCCACCGGGTCCACGGGCAGCACCGGCACCACCGGGTCCACGGGCTCGACCGGCAGCACGGGCTCCACGGGCAGCACCGGTTCGACGGGCACCACCGGCTCGACGGGCACCACCGGTTCGACCGGTAGCACCGGTTCGACGGGGTCCACGGGCTCCACCGGTTCGACGGGCTCCACCGGCAGCACCGGGTCCACGGGCTCCACCGGGTCCACGGGCAGCACCGGCTCCACCGGCTCGACGGGCAGCACCGGCTCCACCGGTTCGACGAGCACCACCGGTTCCACGGGCTCCACCGGTTCGACCGGTAGCACCGGTTCGACGGGGTCCACGGGCTCCACCGGTTCGACGGGCTCCACCGGCAGCACCGGGTCCACGGGCTCGACCGGGTCCACGGGCAGCACCGGCTCCACGGGCTCGACCGGCAGCACTGGTTCGACGGGCTCCACCGGCACCTCGGGCACCACCGGTTCGACGGGCTCCACGGGTTCGACCGGCACCACGGGCACGACCGGCACCACCGGTTCCGTCGGCACCACGGGCAACACCGGCACCAACCCGGACACCGTCGGGTCGCAGCCGGTCGAGCAGGGTCAGCAGAAGGAGGAGCTGGCTGCCACCGGAGCGGGCGGGACCACCTTCCTGCTGATCGGCGCCGCCACCATGATCGCGGGCGGCATCGGCTTCCGCTTCATGCCGCGCGTGGTCAACGGCCGTAACGTCGCGTAAGCACACACGCCGTAAGCACACGCCGTAAACACACGCCATAGGCACACGAGAGGGCCCTGAGCGCGATCACGCGCCCCGGGCCCTCTTCGCTTACCGGCGTCGTCGCGTACCCGCCCGCGCGGGCACAGTCCGTCTCAGACGGTCTGGTGGGCCAGCAGGGCCACGGCGCCCACCAGCACGATCAGCAGCGTGATCAGGGCGGCGGGGCTCAGGGATCCCCACTGGTGCTCCTGCTGGAGGCGCTCCCGGTTCGCCCGGCAGACGCGGCAGCGGCCCTCGCTCACGGGCGCCGCGCAGTTGGCGCACACCAATCGGTCATAGGTCATGCGCTCTCCTCCTCCCGCGCGGCGGAGCCGGCGTGTCCTGCTTCAACCCGCTGTCTCTCCGCTCAACGCTCAGGGAAACGCAACCGTTCCCACCTACCACTGTGCCAGCTTCCGCGCGGTTCGGCGCGCCCCACCGGATTCGTCACCGCCCCGCCCCCGCCGTCAAGGGACATGTCCTGGGACATAAGGGGCATCCAAGGACGGGGCCTGCGCGGGCTCGTCCCCTTCGCGTAAGGTCACGCACACCTATACTCCCGGCCGACCCGTGGTGCACCCGTGATCCGATTCGACAATGTCTCCAAGACCTATCCCAAGCAGACCCGACCAGCCCTGCGGGAAGTCTCCCTCGACATCGAGAAGGGCGAGTTCGTCTTCCTCGTCGGCTCGTCCGGTTCCGGGAAGTCGACCTTCCTGCGACTCGTCCTTCGGGAAGAGCGCGCCAGCCACGGGCAGGTGCACGTGCTGGGCAAGGACCTGGCCCGCCTGTCCAATTGGAAGGTGCCGCACATGCGGCGCCAACTGGGCACCGTCTTCCAGGACTTCCGCCTGCTGCCCAACAAGACCGTGGCGGAGAACGTCGCGTTCGCCCAGGAGGTCATCGGCAAGGCGCCCGGTGAGATCCGCAAGGCCGTGCCCCAGGTGCTCGACCTGGTCGGGCTCTCCGGCAAGGAGGACCGCAGACCCGGTGAGCTGTCCGGCGGTGAGCAGCAGCGCGTGGCCATCGCCCGCGCCTTCGTCAACCGGCCCATGCTGCTCATCGCGGACGAGCCGACCGGCAACCTCGACCCGCAGACCTCCGTCGGCATCATGAAACTGCTCGACCGGATCAACCGGACCGGCACCACGGTCATCATGGCGACGCACGACCAGAACATCGTCGACCAGATGCGCAAGCGCGTCATCGAGCTGGAGTCCGGCCGACTCGTACGCGACCAGGCGCGCGGCGTCTACGGCTACCAGCACTGAGCGCCGTAGCGCACTCGTCGAGCACTGAAAGGCTGAAATAGTCGCCATGCGCGCCCAGTTCGTACTCTCGGAGATCGGGGTCGGTCTCCGCCGCAACCTGACCATGACGATCGCCGTCGTCGTCTCCGTCGCCCTCTCGCTGGCCCTGTTCGGCGGGACGCTGCTGATGCGGGACCAGGTCAACAGCATGAAGGACTACTGGTACGACAAGGTCAACGTCTCCCTCTTCCTGTGCAACAAGGCGGAAGCCGAGACCGAGAAGGTCACCCAGTGCGCCAAGGGCGCGGTGACGGCGCAGCAGAAGAAGGACATCGAGGCCGACCTCAAGAAGCTCGACATCGTGCAGAGCGTGGTGTACGAGTCGCAGGACGAGGCGTACAAGCACTACAAGGACCAGTACGGCTCCACCCCGATGGCCAGCACCATCACCCCCGACCAGATGCAGGAGTCCTTCCGGGTCAAGCTCAAGGACCCGCAGAAGTACAAGGTGGTGGCCACCGCCTTCGCCGGCCGGGACGGCATCGAGTCGGTGCAGGACCAGCGCGGCACCCTCGACACCCTCTTCAAGATCCTCAACGGCATGAACGCGGCGGCCCTCGCGGTCATGGCGATCATGCTGATCGTGGCGTTGATGCTGATCGTCAACACGGTGCGGGTCTCGGCGTTCAGCCGCCGGCGCGAGACCGGGATCATGCGCCTGGTCGGCGCGTCCAGCTTCTACATCCAGGCGCCGTTCATCATGGAGGCCGCGTTCGCCGGGCTGCTCGGCGGCATCGGGGCGGCCGGACTCCTCGTCATGGCGCGGTACTTCATAATTGATCACGGCATGTCGCTGGCGCAGAACCTGAGCCTCATCAAGTTCATCGGATGGAACGCCGTGCTCGCCAAGATCCCGCTGGTGCTCGCCGCCAGCGTCCTGATGCCCGCCGTCGCGGCCTTCCTCGCGCTGCGCAAGTACCTCAAGGTCTGAGTCAGGTCCGAGTCGGGTCCTGGTGAGGACCGAGTGAGGTCCGGGTCCGGACCGACCCCCGCGTGTGACGTACGCCCCGGGCGCCATGGGAGCAACACCCCCTGTGGCGCCCGGGGTTTGTCCTAGACTCGGCGCCATGTCCGGCCCCGATCTCTGTCCCGGGCCCCGTGGCGCGGGCCGCCGCGGGGCCGCTCTGGCGCTGGTCCTCCTGGGCGTGCTGGCCACCGCCGCCGCCACCAACTGCCTGCCGGGCCCCGAGCGCGCGCCCCTCGTCCTGACGTCCGGCACCTCGGTGGCCGCCGGGGCGGACGCGCGCGCGGGGCACACCACCCGGGGCGGCGAACGCGCCGTCGATGAAGTGCGGCGCGCGGCCGCCGAGGCCGAGGCCGACGGCAAGTCGGGGGCCCGGGCCGCCGAGGAGGCGGTGGGGCGCAGCGGGGACCGCTGGGGCGCGGTGTACGACAGGGCGCAGTACGAGCAGTACGAGGACGCTCTCGAAGGCCGCTACACCGGGGTCGGGCTCTGGCTCGCCCGCACCGCCGACGGCCGCACCGAGGTGACCCGCGTCCAGGACGACGGCCCCGCCGCCCGCGCCGGCGTCCGGCCCGGCGACTTCCTGCGCGCGGTCGACGGCCGGCCCACCCAGGGGCAGCCCGTCACCGACGTGGTCGCCCGGCTGCGCGGCGACGCGGCCGGAAGCAGGGTCGCCCTCGACCTGAGCCGGGGGACGCGCGCCTGGACCCTGACGCTCGGCCGGGCCGTCCTCGCCGCCCAGGACGTGAGCGTCACCGATCTCTCCGCCAAGGTCGTGATGATCAAGGTGGCGGCCTTCACCAAGGGAACGGGCGAGCGGGTGCGCGGCGCGGCGCGCCGGGCCCCGAAGGGCGCCGGGATCCTGCTCGACCTGCGGGGCAACAGCGGGGGCCTGGTCACCGAGGCCACCACGGCGGCCTCCGCCTTCCTCGACGGCGGCCTCGTGGCCACGTACGACGTGCACGGCCGTCAGCACGCGCTGTACGCGCAGGGCGGCGGCGACGGCACGCGCCCCCTGGTCGTCCTGATCGACGGCGGCACCATGAGCGCGGCCGAGCTGCTGACCGGCGCACTCCAGGACCGGGGCCGCGCGGTCACGGTCGGCGCGCGCACCTTCGGCAAGGGCTCGGTCCAGATGCCCACCGGGCTCGCGGGCGGCGCGGTGGCCGAGCTGACCGTGGGCCACTACCGCACCCCGGCGGGCCACGCCCTGGACGGCTCGGGCATCACGCCGGACCTGCCCGTCACCGACCACCCGCTCGAGCACGCGGAGACGGTCCTGAGCGGTCTGGGCGGCGCGAGGTAAACCGCTTGCGCGGGGGTGAGAAAATGGCCGCACTATGGTTAAGAACACGGGCAAGGACAAAGAGAAGGACAGCAAGCGCAAGCTCGTCGCGCAGAACAAGAAGGCACGGCACGACTACCTCATCATCGACACCTACGAGTGCGGTCTCGTGCTGACCGGTACCGAGGTGAAGTCGCTGCGGCAGGGCCGGGCCTCGCTGGTCGACGGGTTCGTGCAGATCGACGGCGGCGAGGCGTGGCTGCACAACGTGCACGTGCCGGAGTACGCGCAGGGCACGTGGACCAACCACAGCGCGCGGCGCAAGCGGAAGCTGCTGATGCACCGGGTCGAGATCGACAAGCTGGAGTCGAAGTCGGGCGAGACGGGTCACACGATCGTGCCCCTCGCGCTCTACTTCAAGGACGGCCGCGCCAAGATCGAGATCGCGCTGGCCAAGGGCAAGAAGGAGTACGACAAGCGGCAGACCCTGCGCGAGAAGCAGGACCGGCGCGAGACGGACCGGGCCATCTCGGCGGTCAAGCGCAAGGAGCGGGCGAGCCTGCGGTAGGACCCGCCCCTCGGCCCCACCCGGTCCGCCCGGTCCGCACCCGGTCCGCCCGGTCCGCACCCGGCCCGCCCGGTCCGCGCCCGGCCACCCCGGTCCGCGCGCCGCACGCGCGTAATGGGCTGGCACCGTCGGGCGTCGGTCACGTACGATGGCACTGCACCTCAGCGAAGGTGCGGCACCACCTTGAAAACACCACATGGGGATGATCGGTTTCGACAGCGGATGTCGAAGCAGGGGAAGCGTGTCGAGGAAGCGGCAATGATCTCGTAAACCATATGTCGCAAACAATAATCGCCAACACCAAGCGCGATTCCTTCGCCCTCGCTGCCTAAGTAGCGACTTGCGAAGTGTCAGCCCGGGGCTGTTCCCGACCCGGATCCTGGCATCAGCTAGGGAACTAAACTTCTGGACCCGGTCACGGGGTCCAGGAGGAAATAAAACAGTGACTGGGCCCGTCGGCGACTTGTTCGCGTGATTGCCGGGGCCGAGAAAATCGCAGCGAACTGCACACGGAGAAGCCCTGTTTTTGCACCGTTGGACGCGGGTTCGATTCCCGCCATCTCCACCGTCGAGGAGAACCGGATGTCCGGCTCGCCTCGCCCCATGTAGGCAAGGGCCCGGTCGCTTTCGAGCGGCCGGGCCTTTGTCGTGCCCGGAGCCGGATCAGGCGACCGGGCGGCCGGTGAGCATGCCGAGGAGCTGGTCCATCTCCTTGCGCCACATGCGGTGGACGTTCATGCGGACCGGCTTCGGCCGGCCGGGCAGCTGACAGCGGAACGAGCTCCACAGCGTGTTGCGCCGGACGTCGGTGATCATCCGCATCGCCTCGTGCGGCGGGATCGCGGTGACGAGCTCCTGGGGGCGGTTGCTCATCCGGCTGGCCCGGTGGAGCAGCACGGCCTGCTGGGTCACGGTGACGAAGTAGTAGGTCAAGAAGGCCTGACCCACGATGCCGAACAGGCTCATCAGCCAGACGCTGGGGCCGGCTATCGCCTGGATCGTGACGACCGGGCGGTCCTGCGGATTGGCCAGGGCTATCGCCTCGGCGACCTGCCGCTGGATCGTCGACTTCTTCATGGCCACGGGGAAAGGCCTTTCTTCGTTACGCGGACACGCGGGCGGAGGGGGCCGCCCCTGAGCGGTGTCGCAAGCGGAGGGAGATGCCCCGCTCATCGGCGGGGCGGTGCAGAGTACCGCCCGTGTCCCGCGACGCACACCACCAGGGCGACGGCCGCCGCGCAGACCGGGACCAAGTAGCCCATCACGGCGTCCGCTTGAGCGATGACCTGGCCACCGGCCGCCGAGCCGAGCGCGATGCCGCCGAGGATCGCGGTGACGGCGAGCGTCATGCCCTCGTTCAGCCGGCCGCGCGGGGTGCGCCGCTGTATCAGCGTCATGCCCGTGACCATGGTGGGCGCGGTGGCGGCGCCCGCGCACAGCAGCGCCGCCGCGAGCACGGGCAGCGAGCCGTCCGCACGCGCCGCCAGCAGCGGGAGGCACATCAGGGCGCTCATGGCCGCGACACACACCACGAGCCGCCCGGCCGCGCGGCGGGCCGGGCGCAGGGCGCCGTAGGCGAGACCGGCGGCGCAGGACCCGGCCGCCTGGAGCGCGAGCACCGCACCGGCGGCGGCGCGGTGGCCGAGCGCGTCGGCGTACGCGATGGTCGTGATCTCCAGGGCGCCGAACACCGCGCCGGTGGCCACGAAGACGGCGAGCAGCGGGACGAACCCCCGGACGCGGACCGGGGACTTGGAGGTCTTCGTACGGGGTACGGCGGGCGGCTCGGTGGCGCGCTGGGCGGCGAAGATCAGCACGCTCGTCATCAGGAGCACCGTCCCGACGAGGGTGCCGGCCTCGGGGAACAGGGCCGAGCACAGAAAGGCGGCGGCGACCGGACCGGCCAGGAAACAGAGCTCGTCGGCGGCCTGTTCGAAGGAGTTGGCGGTGTGCAGGGCGGCCGCGTCCGCCGGCGACGGGCCGCTGAACAGATGGGCCCAGCGGGCACGGGACATCCCGCCGGTGTTGGGGGTGGTGGCGGTAGCGGCGTACGCGGCGAACAGTGTCCAGTCGGGGGCGCCCAGGCGCACGCACAGCAGCAGCGCGAGCGAACCGGCGACCGCGATCGCCGTGGCGGGTACGGCGACCCGGGCCTGTCCGTGCCGGTCGACGAGCCGGGCCGTCCAGGGGGCCACCAGGGCGGTCGCGGCGAGACCGGTCGCGGTGACCGCACCCGCCAGGGCGTAGGAACCGCGCGACCCCGAGATCATGAGGACGGCGCTCACGCTGAACATGCCCATGGGAAGCCGGGCGAGCAGATTGCCCAACGTGAAGGCGAGGGCGCCCGGGGTGCGCAGGAGGCGGAGGTAAGGGTTCGACGGGCTCGAAGGCTTCGCCGGCTTCGCCGGGGTCGGGTGGCTTGGCGGCTTCGCCGGGCTCGACAGGCCCGAAGGCTTCGACGAGCTCGATGAGTTCGCCGGCGTCGATGGGTTCGATGGGTTCGGTGGGGTCGTCTGGCTCGATGGCTTCGCCGGGGTCGCCGGGTTCGGCGGCTTCGCCGGGCTCGACGAGCTCGAAGGCTTTGACGAGCTCGATGAGTTCGGCGGCCTCGATGGCCTCGATGGCTTCGCCGAGGTCGGCGGGTTCGATGGCTTCGACGGGCTCGACGGGCTCGACGGGCTCGGCGGGTTCGGCGGGTTCGGCGGGTGGGCGTGCGGGGGCGTGGGCGGCATGGCCCGATCCTTTCCGTCGCCGCGCACAGCGGTCCAACACCTGCTCAGCGCCCATTCACGCACTCTTGTTGTCAACGCGCGGCGTGCGGTTGACTGCCCGCGTGCCCCGTGACGCCGACCCCCGTCTGCTGCGCTCCTTCTTGGCCGTCGCCGAGGAGTCGCACTTCACCCGTGCCGCCGCCCGGCTCTTCGTCGCCCAGCAGGCCCTGAGCCGTGATGTCCGGCGCCTGGAGCGGGAGTTGGGGGCCGAACTGTTCGTGCGTACCACCCGCGCGGTGGCGCTCACGGCGGACGGCGCGCGCCTGCTGCCGTACGCCCGCCGGGTGCTCGCCGCGCACGACGAGCTGCGCGCGGCCTGGGTCGGCGGCGCGGAGGAGCGGCCGCTCGTCGTCGACATCTCGGCGCCGGTCGGCACCGGCGCGCGGGTGCTGGCGGCAGCCCGGGCCGAGGCGCCAGGCGTCGAGTTCGTGGCCCGGTACATCAGCGGCCTCACCGGGGCGGCCGCCGAGATCCTGGCCGGACGCGTCGACGTCTCCTTCGGTCGGGTGGCCGGGCTCGGGCCCGAGGTCCTGGCCGGGCTCGACCACCAGCCGGTGCGCTTCGAGCGGATGGCGGTGCTGCTCGACGCGGGGCACCGCCTCGCGGGTCTGGCCGAGGTGCCGGTGGACGCGCTGGCCGGCGAGACGCTGTACGTGGCGGCGGGCAACCCGGCCACCCTGGAGTGGACCGATCCGGCCCGGCGGCTCTTCGCGGGGCGCGGCATCGAGGCGGCCGCGCCGTTCCCGGAGATCGCGGGCGAGGAGGAGTTCGTACGGGTGGTGCGCAAGCGGGGCTGGTCGGTGCTGGCCAGTACCGACTTCATGGAGGTGCCCGGCATGGTCGTGCGCCCGCTGACCGCGCCCGTGCCGCTCGCGCCGGTGTCGATGGTGTGGCGCGCGGGGTTCTCGCACCCGGGTCTCGGCGCCCTGCGCCGGGTGGCCGACGCGGCGGCGGCACGGCGCGGATGGCTGACGCGGCCCCCGCGAAGCTGGCTGCCCGAGCCCGACTTGTCCTTGATGGAGCCGTATGCCCCAGGTGTGGGCGGCCTAAGGCGAACATCACGCGATACGTGAATACATGTCCACAGCAGCGTGCGCTACATTCAACGCCCGGGTGCGGCGGGATAGTGGGGGCGCGAGGAACGGGTGGGGTTTTCCCCGTTCCGGAGGTGGTGCCCGGGAGTCGTGCGCGCAACCCGCGAACACATTCAGGGAGTGCGTACGAACATGGACAGTCGGATAGACAGCGGGCCGGGCGGACAGCCCCCGGCCGGACGCGCGGCCAAGGAACACCCGCAGCACGACGCGACGATGCAACTCGGCGTCCTGGCCGAGCCGTTGAGCGCACCCGGGCCCACGGAGCGGCCCTCGGCGCCCGCCCCCCGCCCCCGCCCGGCCCAGGCCACCGCCACGGCCCCCACGGCTCAGCTCACCGCCCGGGTGTCCCAGCCGGCCCCAGCGGCCCGGGTGTCCGCCACGCAGCCCACCGACGGGACCGCCCCCCGGCCCGCCGACGCGGCCGCCACCCCGCCGCCCGCCGCCGACCGCTTGACCAAGCCTGCCCCCGCCGACCGCTTGACCAAGCCCGCCCCCGCCGACCGCTTGACCAAGCCCGCCCCCGCCGACCGTGCGGCCGCGCGGCCCGAGCTGGAGGACGGGACGACCAAGCTGCGGCCCCTCGACCGGACAGCCCTCCGGCCTCAGCCCCAGCCCGTGGGCCGGACCGCCAACGCCCAGGCCAACGCCCAGGCCGACGACCGGGTGAGCGGCCCGGGGCCCGTGGCCCGGACCGCCACCCCGCCGCCCTCCGCCGACCGCTTGACCAAGCCCGCCCCCGCCGACCGTGCGGCGGCGCGGCCCGAGCTGGAGGACCGGACGACCAAGCTGCGGCCCCTCGACCGGGTCGTCGCGTCGGGTGCGTCCGCGTGGGCGGGCGGGGTGGGCGCGGCGCAGGAGGGCGGCCGGGCTGGTGGGGCGGGCCGGGTGGCCGAGGGCGGGGCGCAGAGCGAGGTGGAGCGGTCGGCCACGCAGAAGATCCCCATCTTCCGGCCGCTCGCCGCCATACCGAGCCAGCGCGGCCACGACCGGCCCGTGTTCGTCGACTCCAGCGGGCGCCGAGGCAAGAAGGTGCGCTGGCTCGGCTGGGTCTTCGGCCTCGCCGCGACCGGCTTCGCCGCCGCGCTCGTCGGCTCGCTGCTCGGCGGCAGCGCCACCGCCCCGAGCCTGACGATCCCCGACGGCGGCGGCAAGGCCGACGCCGTGACGGCGCCCCCGCAGGCGGCCTCCTCGCAGGCCCCGGAGCCCAAGGCGTCCCCGAAGAAGATCACGGCGCCCACGCACACCGTCCCCAAGGCGCCCTCGCCCAAGGCATCCAAGCCCGCCGGCAAGCTCCCGCACGGCGCGACCCCGGTCACGGGACACATCCCGGTGAATACCAAGGCGTCCCCGCCCGCGGGCACCGCCTCCAAGCCGGCCGGCCACGCGGTCTCGCCCTCCGGCGGCAAGACCGGCGCCTGAGCCGAGAGGCCGCCCGCGGGGCCGCCCGGCGCGGCCCGCCCGAACTCCCGCACCCCGCCGGCACCCCGGCGCCCGGCACCCCCCTCCCGGCCCGCCCGCAGTGGTCCAGGGCGCGCCGGCAACCCTCAGCACCAACCCCGTACGGCCACGTCGGCGTACCGGCCCGAAGGCGTAACGACACCTGCCATGAGAACCACCAAGGCCAAGCCGCGGCCCATGCGGCGCAAGCGGCTGCCCATGCGCTATCTGCTGCCGCTGCTGCTGCTCGTCGCGCTCGTCGCGATGCTGATGCTGCGCGGCTATGTGCACAGCGAGATCTCCGCGGACCACCGCGTGCGCGACCCCGCGCCCACCGACAGGGTCCCGGACAAGATCATCGACGGTGGCCCGGTCATCGACGCGCGCACCCCCGGCAAGCCGGTCAGCCTCCAGATCCCGGACCACAAGATCGTCATCACCTTCGACGACGGCCCGGACCCGACCTGGACCCCCAAGGTCCTCGACGAGCTGAAGAAGTACCACGCGCACGCCGTCTTCTTCGTGACCGGCACCAACGCCTCGCGCTACCCGGACCTCATCAAACGCATGGTCGCCGAGGGCCACGAGGTGGGTCTGCACACCTTCAACCACCCCGATCTGTCCTACCAGTCCAAGTCGCGCATCGACCGCGAGCTCTCCGAGAACCAACTGGCGCTCGCTGGCGCGGCCGGCGTGCACAGCTCGCTGTTCCGGCCGCCGTACTCCTCCTTCGCCGACGCCATGGACAACGACACCTGGCCGGTCGTCCAGTACGTCGGCAGCAAGGGCTACGTCGTGGCCCTCGACTCCACCGACAGCGAGGACTGGAAGCGGCCAGGCGTCAAGAAGATCATTCACAACGCCACCCCGGAGGACGACAAGGGCGCCATCGTCCTGATGCACGACTTCGGCGGCGACCGCTCGCAGACCGTGGCCGCGCTCGACAAGTTCCTGCCGGACATGCAGGAATCGGGCTACACCTTCGTCAACCTCACCACCGCGCTCGGCGCTCCCAGCGCCCTGACCCCGGTCAGCGGCATGGACCTGTGGAAGGGCGAGGCGTTCGTCGGCGCCGTCCAGGTGGCGGAGCACACCACCGACTTCCTGGTCGTCGGCCTCGCCGTCGTCGGCGTGCTCGTCTTCGCCCGCTTCGGCCTGATGCTGGTGCTGTCCTTCGCGCACGCCCGCAAGGTGCGCGGCAAGGGCTTCCAATGGGGAGCGCCGGTCACCGAACCGGTCTCGGTGCTCGTGCCCGCGTACAACGAGCGTGAATGCATCGCCAATACCGTTCGTTCGCTCATGGCGAGCGATCATCCGATCGAAGTGATCGTGATCGATGACGGTTCGAGCGACGGCACCGCCGACATCGTCGAAGCGCTCGGCTACCCCAATGTGCGTGTGGTGCGCCAGGAGAACGCGGGCAAGCCCGCCGCCCTCAACAACGGCATCGCGCACGCCCGTTACGAACTCGTCGTCATGATGGACGGCGACACCGTCTTCGAGCCGTCCACCGTGCGCGAACTGGTGCAGCCCTTCGGCAACACACGCGTGGGAGCCGTCGCGGGCAACGCCAAGGTCGGCAACCGCGACTCGCTCATCGGCGCCTGGCAGCACATCGAGTACGTCATGGGCTTCAACCTCGACCGCCGCATGTACGACCTGATGGGCATCATGCCCACCATCCCCGGCGCGGTCGGCGCCTTCCGCCGCCAGGCCCTGGAACGCGTCGGCGGCATGAGCGAGGACACCCTCGCCGAGGACACCGACATCACCATGGCCATCCACCGGGACGGCTGGCGCGTGGTCTACTCCGAGAACGCCCGCGCCTGGACCGAGGCCCCCGAGTCCGTCCAGCAGCTCTGGTCGCAGCGCTACCGCTGGTCCTACGGCACCATGCAGGCGATCTGGAAGCACCGGGGCGCCGTCAAGGACCGGGGCGCGTCCGGCCGTTTCGGCCGCGTCGGCCTGCCCCTTGTCGCCCTGTTCATGGTCGTGGCCCCGCTGCTCGCGCCGCTCATCGACATCTTCCTGCTGTACGGGATCGTCTTCGGCAAGACCGAGCAGACCATCGTGGCCTGGCTCGTCGTGCTCGCGATCCAGGGGGTGTGCGCGGCGTACGCCTTCCGGCTCGACAAGGAACGCCTGACCCACCTCCTGTCGCTGCCCCTCCAGCAGGTCCTGTACCGGCAGTTGATGTACGTCGTGCTGCTCCAGTCCTGGATCACCGCGGTGACCGGCGGCCGCCTTCGCTGGCAGAAGCTGCGCCGCACCGGCGTGGTCGAGGCGCCCGGCAACCCGGCCGAGCGGAAGGCCGCGCGATGAGTTCGTACGTGGAGGTGCCCCAGGCGGTGGCGACGGCGCCCGCCCCGGCACCCCGGGTGCCCGCGCGCGACCGGTACTTCGACTTCCTGCGCGCCCTGGCCCTGTTCCGGGTGGTGCTCTACCACCTCATGGGCTGGGCCTGGCTGCCGCTCGCCTTCCCTTCCATGGGCGTGATGTTCGCGCTCGCAGGCAACCTGATGTCCCGCTCCCTGAAGCGGCCCGCCCTCCAGGTCGTCCGCGGCCGGATGCGCCGCCTGCTGCCCCCGATGTGGCTGCTCGGCGCGGTCGGGATCACCGGCATGCTCGCGCAGGGCTGGGGACCCGGCTCCGAGGGGCACCCCGCGTGGTGGTGGGGGCACCTGCTGTTCTGGGTGGTCCCGCTGAGCGATCCGCCGTACGCGGCCGGCCTGCCCGGCATCCACCACGTCCTCGGCGACAACTGGGGTGCCAACCTCGCCGAACCGCTCTGGTACCTGCGGGCCTACCTGTGGTTCGTGCTGCTCTCGCCGCTCTTCCGGGCGATGCTGCGCCGCGCCGCCTGGCCCACCGTCCTCGCCCCGGTCGCGCTCTGCGCGCTCCTGGAGTTCGTCGACCTCGGCCTTCCCGGGCGCGTCGACTCCGCGCTCACCGACTTCGCCACGTTCGGCGCCTGCTGGATCCTCGGCATGGCCCACCAGGCGGGCGTGCTGCGCAAGGTGCCGGGCTATCTGGTGCCCTCGCTCGCCCCGATCGTGATGGCCCTGGGCTACGCGTGGGCGGTGCACGGCGGGTACTCCGTCACCGGCTCCACCGAACTGGACTCCATCCCGCTCGCCCAGGCCCTGTGGTCGCTCGGGTCGGTGCTCCTGCTGCTGCACATCAGCCCCTCGTGGGCCCAGTGGCCGGCCCCGCTGCGTCGCTGGGACCGGGTGATCACCCTGCTCAACTCCCGCGCCGTGACGGTCTACCTCTGGCACAACCTGTGCATCCTGGTCGCCGCCACCGTCTGGGACGACCTGTGGAGCATCCACGCGCTCGCGGGCGCGGGCAAGTTCCTCAACAGCTCATGGCCGGTCCTCGCGGTGACCTGGTTCCTGGTCGGCCTGTGCGTGCTCTGCTTCGGCTGGGTCGAGGACGTGGCCGCCAAACGCGCACCACGGCTCTTTCCCGTGTGAGCCCCGTGGGCGGCGGCGGGCTCACCGCCGCCGCCCGCACCGCGTGAAGACACGGTTGCACCCCGGTCACCGGGCGCCATGCGGGCGAAACCCGGCCTCCCTACGGTCGCTCCCACCAGTGGTGGACCGACCGTGGAGGCACGATGACCGGCCGATGGATCGAACGGTGGGAGCCGGAGGACGACACCTTCTGGCGCCACACGGGCGCACGCGTCGCCCGGCGCAACCTGTACCTGTCCGTGTTCTGCGAACACATCGGGTTCTCCGTCTGGAGCCTGTGGTCGGTCCTTGTGCTCTTCATGGGCCCCGCCTACGGAGTGGACCCGGCGGGCAAGTTCATCCTCATCTCGCTCGCCACCCTCCTCGGCGCCCTCGCCCGCATCCCCTACACCTTCGCCGTCGCCCGCTTCGGCGGCCGTGACTGGAGCGTCTTCAGCACCCTGCTGCTCCTGGTCCCGGCCGGCGCCGCGTGGTGGGCGATGCGCCCCGGCACCTCGTACACCACCTTCCTGCTCGTCGCCGCGCTCGCCGGGGTCGGCGGCGGCACCTTCGCCTCCTCGATGACCAACATCAACGCCTTCTTCCCGCTCCGCGAGAAGGGCTGGGCGCTCGGCCTCAACGCGGGCGGCGGCAACATCGGCGTACCCGTCGTCCAGCTCGTCGGGCTGCTCGTCATCGCGACGGCGGGGGCCGGCCACCCCCGGGTCCTGCTCGCCGTCTACCTGCCGCTCATCGTGCTCGCCGGGCTCGCCGCCGCGCTCGGGATGGACAACCTGGCGCCGGTGCGGGGCGACACCGGAGCCGTCAAGGAAGCGCTGCGCGACGTTCACACCTGGATCATGGCGTTCCTCTACCTCGGCTCGTTCGGCTCGTTCATCGGCTACAGCTTCGCCTTCGGCCTGGTGCTCCAGACCCAGTTCGGACGCACCCCGCTGCAAGCGGCCTCGCTCACCTTCGTCGGGCCGCTGCTGGGCTCCCTGATCCGGCCCCTCGGCGGCCGGCTCGCCGACCGCTACGGCGGCGCCCGCATCACCCTCGGCAACTTCGCCGCGATGGCCGCGGCGACCTGCGTCGTCCTGTACGCCTCGCTCCACGCCTCGCTGCCGGTCTTCCTGACCGGGTTCATCGCCCTGTTCGCGCTCAGCGGGCTCGGCAACGGCTCCACGTACAAGATGATCCCCGCGCTCTTCCAGGCCAAGGCGCTCGCCCAGGGGCTGACCGCAGGGGAGGCGGCGGACCGGGGACGGCGGGTCTCGGGGGCGGCCATGGGTCTGGTCGGCGCGGTCGGCGCGCTCGGCGGACTCGCCGTCAACCTGGCCTTTCGCCAGTCCTTCCAGACCTCGGGCACCGGCACCGCCGCCTTCGCGGCCTTCCTGGTCTGCTACGCGGCGTGCTCGGCGGTCACCTGGGCGGTATACGTCCGCAGGCCCGCCCCGGCGCCGGTACGCGCGGAGGCGGCGCCCGTGGGCGGCGAAGTGTGATCCTGGTCGGCGGGGCGGTACGTAACAGCGGGGAAACCGGGGTGAACCGCGCACGTCACGCCCCGTTGGCAGGCTCGGCCGTCACCGCACACCTGGAGAGTCATGACCGCAGCACCACAAGCGGCCGCAACCCACGGGCCGCTCGCCGGGTTCACCGTCGGGGTCACCGCCGCCCGCCGCGCCGACGAGCTCGCGGCGCTGCTCACCCGACGCGGCGCCACCGTGCTGCACGCGCCCGCGCTGCGGATCGTGCCGCTCGCCGACGACAGCGAACTCCTGGCCACCACACGGCAGTTGATCGCCGGTCCGCCCGACACGGTGGTGGCCACCACCGCCATCGGCTTCCGGGGCTGGATCGAGGCCGCCGACGGCTGGGGAGTGGGCGGCGCCCTGCTCGACACCCTCAAGGGCGTCGAACTCCTCGCGCGCGGGCCCAAGGTGAAGGGCGCGGTGCGGGCGGCCGGGCTCACCGAACGCTGGTCGCCGGCCTCGGAGTCGATGGCCGAGGTCCTCGACCGGCTGCTCGCCGAGGGCGTCGCGGGCCGGCGCGTCGCGGTCCAGCTGCACGGCGAACCGCTGCCGGGCTTCGTGGAGGCGCTGCGCGAGGGCGGCGCCGAGGTCGTCGGGGTGCCGGTGTACCGGTGGCTGCCGCCGCAGGACATGGCGCCGCTCGACCGGCTCCTGGACGCGGCCCTCGTGCGCGGCCTGGACGCGCTCACCTTCACCAGCGCGCCCGCCGCGACCTCCCTCCTGAACCGGGCCGAGGAGCGCGGCCTGCTGCCCGAACTCCTCGCCGCGCTCCGCGACGACGTACTCGTGGCCTGCGTGGGCCCGGTCACCGCGCTGCCGCTCCAGGCCAGGGGCGTGACCACCTATACCCCCGAGCGCTTCCGCCTCGGCCCCCTCGTCCAGCTCCTGTGCGCCGAACTCCCGGCCCGGGCCGGGGTGTTGCCGTTGGCCGGGCACGCCGTGGAGATCCGGGGCCACGCCGTCGTGGTGGACGGCGAACCGCGCCCGGTCCCCCCGGCGGGCATGGCCCTCCTGCGCACCCTGGCCCGCCGCCCCGGCTGGGTGGTGCCCCGCGCCGAACTGCTCCGCGCCCTACCCGGCTCGGGCACCGACGAACACGCCGTGGAGACGGCGATGACCCGCCTGCGCACGGCCCTCGGCACCCCCCGCCTCATCCAGACGGTCGTCAAACGCGGCTACCGGCTGGCGCTTGATCCGGGGGTGGATGCGAAGTATGGGGGCGGGTGAGAGTTCCGGAGCGGACGTCAGCGACAGGCCGGCGCCGGTCATCAAGTGGGGGCCAGGTCAAAGGGTGTCCTTCTCGGCGGCACGCAGTCGCCGGAAGCCCTCGGCGTCACAGGCCCGCGCCAGCTGGAAGTACTTCCGACGGGCCTCGGTGCGGCTGCGGCTGCGGCGCTCGGCGTACTCGCGCAGGGCGAGGTTCACCACCTCGTGCTTCGTGAGGGCGCCGGACAGGCGCATCGCCTCGGCGAGCGCTTCGCCGTCGATGTCGATCTGTGTGGCGGACACGTGACCTCCCGGCGGCTCGGGGCACCTGCCAAGGTGGCCGTGCCGCATGCCTGGGTACTGCGGATCGCTACCGTACGCCCATGACCACACTGCGCCCCGCCGCGATCTCCGACGCCCCCGCCATGGCCGCCGCGCTGCTGCGGAACCGGGAGCACATGCGGCGCTGGGAGCCCTACCGGCACGCGGGCTTCTACACCGCCGCCGGGCAGGAGGAGCGGCTTCGGGCGCCGGGGGCGCGGGTCTGGGTGTGGGTGGACGGGGAGCGGGTGGTGGGGCAGTTCACCCTGTCCGGGATCGTGCTAGGGCCCTCGTGCAGCGCGAGCCTCGGGTACTGGGTCGACGCCGAGTACAACGGGCGGGGCATCGCCACGCGGGGCACCGAGGAGATCTGCCGCGTGGCCCGCGAGGAACTGGGTCTGCACCGGATCGAGGCCGGAACCGTGCTGCACAACGTCGCTTCCCAACGGGTGCTCGCCAAGGCCGGGTTCGAGGAGTTCGGGCTCGCCCCGCGCTATCTGCACATCGATGGCGAGTGGCGCGACCACCGGCTCTTCCAGCGCATCCTGCACGACGCGCCGCCCGCGTCGGCGTCCGGACGGTAGGAGGGGTTCCGGGGGCGGCTCCGGGCGGGCACTCTGGGGGTGGCACTCACCGGTAACCCCCTAGGCGGTGACAGGCGCATGGCGCGGTTCGACTCGGGGCGGATCTGTCTCGATCTGCTGGCGACCGGGGCGTACGACAGGGAACAGCTGGGCGGCGCCAAGGAGTTGGGGCAATGGCTGCGCGGCGCCGGACTGCTGCCCGGGGGTGCGGCGCCCGTCGTGGTCGGCGGTGACTGGCCCGCCAGGTTCGTCGAACTGCGCTGCTGCGTGGGTCAGTTGGTCCACGCCGAGCTGGACGCACGGCGCGATGGCGCCCCCGACGCGCTCGCCCGCGTCAACGCCCTCGCGGCCGTGCCGCCGCCAGGAGTGCGCGCGGTCCGGGGCGCGCACGGCGGCCTCGTACGGACCCTGGAGCGCGCGCCCGAGTGCGGCGCGCTGCTCGCCCTCGTGGCCCGGGACGCCATCGACCTGCTCACCGACCCCGGCGCACTTGCCCTGCTGCGCCAGTGCGAGGGCGACACCTGCCGGCTGCTCTACCTCGACACCTCGCGCGGGCGCAGACGCCGCTGGTGCTCGAGCGAGGCGTGCGGCAACCGCGAACGGGTGGCGCGCCACCGCAGGCGCGTCGCCGCGCTCTGACGGGGGCGCCGAACGGCCGCCGCGCCGGGAAAGGCGCCGCCGGTTTGAATGGTTGCGGTCAACCGTCCGTATGGAGGGACGTACCGGCTCGCAGCCGCGCGCCGGATGGTCTCGACCTGGAGGTGCCGGTTGCGCAAGGATGCCGCCGTGGCCGATGACCGTCCGCGCGGAGCCCGGCACCGCTCCGTGCCCGACGAGGAGCTGATGCGGGCGCTGTACCGCGAGCACGCGGGGCCGCTGCTCGGGTACGTCATGCGGCTCGTGGCGGGCGACCGCCAGCGGGCCGAGGACGTCGTGCAGGAGACGCTCATCCGTGCCTGGAAGAACGCCGGTCAGCTCAACCGGGCCACCGGTTCGGTCCGCCCCTGGCTGGTGACGGTCGCGCGTCGCATCGTCATCGACGGCCACCGCAGCCGGCAGGCCCGGCCGCAGGAGGTCGATCCGTCGCCGCTGGAGGTCATGCCCGCGGAGGACGAGATCGACAAGGCGCTGTGGCTCATGACCCTCTCCGACGCGCTCGACGACCTGACCCCGGCCCACCGGGAGGCGCTGGTCGAGACGTATTTCAAGGGACGTACGGTCAATGAGGCCGCCCAGGCGCTCGGCGTGCCCAGCGGGACCGTGCGGTCCCGGGTGTTCTACGCCCTGCGCTCGATGAAGCTCGCACTGGAGGAGCGGGGGGTGACGGCATGACGAGCGGGGAGTACGCCGAGGGCTCGGCGCACGAGGCGGTCGGCGCCTACGCGCTCGGCATCCTCGACGACGCCGAGGCCACCGCCTTCGAGGCGCACCTCGCGGGCTGCGAGGCGTGCGCCGCCGAACTGGACGACCTGGCGGGCATGGAGCCGGTGCTGGCCGCGCTCAAGGAGTTCCCGGGCCCCGCCGCCCAGCCGCTGCGGCCGGTGCCGCCGGGGATGACCGAGGGCCTGATCAACGAGGTCGCCGCCCAGCGCGCCCGGCGCAGGCGCCGCACCACCTGTCTGGTGGCGGCCGCGGCCGCGCTGATCGTGGGCGGGCCCGCGGTCGCGGTGGTGGCGACCTCGTCGGACACCGGCACCCACCAGAGCGCCCAGGCCAATCCAGTCAACCCGGCCGCGGACGCCTTCGACCACATGACGCGGAAGGTCTCCGCGACCGACCCCACCACCGGGACCACCGCGACGGTGGGCACCGAGGCCAAGGCCTGGGGCACCCACACCGTCCTCGAGCTCAAGAACGCCAAGGGCCCCCAGAAGTGCAGCCTGATCGCGATCGGCAAGAACGGCGAGCAGGAGACCGTGACGTCCTGGGCGGTGCCGGCGTGGGGCTACGGCATCAAGGACAGCCCGCACGCCTCGGCCCGCTACCCGCTGTACGTGCACGGCGGCACCGCGATGAACCGCGACCAGATCGACCACTTCGAGGTCCGCACGTTCGACGGGAAGGCACTCGTGGACGTTCCCGCGTGAGCCCGGGGCCCAGACGGGTGTCCCGACATGCGGGGCCGCACCGGACAGTGGCCTGACAAGGGGTCCCCCTTCGCGTACGGTTGACGGCTGCCCAATGCACGTCAGAAGGGGGCCTCGGTGGCCGCGCAGGATGCCGCTGTCGATTCCGCTGCCGGTACCTCCGAATCCGCGGTGGATTCGGTCCGGGAACGCGAAATCGCCGGCGAACAGGTACATCTCGACCAGGTGTACCGCCGCCTGGAGGAGAAGATCCATGAGGCGGAGTTCCTGATGAACGACGCCGCCAAGCGCGGACAGGTCGGCACGCCGGGTGCCCTGGCCGAGCGCGACGCCCAGGTCTTCCGGGCGGGGGTCCATCTCAACCGGCTCAACAACGAGTTCGAGGACTTCCTCTTCGGCCGGATCGACCTGCTGCTCGGCAAGGACGGCAAGAAGGGACCGGACGGCGCGTACACCTCGGTCGAGCCCGCCGAGGACGCGGTGCGCCCCGACGCCACGGCCGACATCGCCGAGACCCTGCACATCGGCCGCATCGGCGTCCTGGACGCCGATTACTCGCCGCTGGTGATCGACTGGCGCGCCCCGGCCGCCGCGCCGTTCTACCGCTCGACGCCGGTCGACCCCGGCCGGGTGGTGCGCCGCCGCGTCATCCGCTCCAAGGGCCGCAAGGTGCTCGGCGTCGAGGACGACCTGATGCGCCCCGAGCTGACCGCGACCCTGGACGGGGCCGCGCTCGCGGTCATCGGCGACGGCGCCCTGATGGCGGCGCTCGGCCAGGCCCGCAGCCACACCATGCGGGACATCGTCGCCTCCATCCAGGCCGAGCAGGACATGGTGATCCGGGCGCCCGCCGCCTCCGTCACCTACGTCGAGGGCGGCCCCGGCACCGGCAAGACCGCCGTCGCGCTGCACCGCGCCGCCTACCTGCTCTACCAGGACCGGCGCCGCTACGCGGGCGGCATCCTGATCGTCTCGCCCACCCCGCTGCTCGTCTCCTACACCGAGGGCGTGCTGCCGTCGCTCGGCGAGGAGGGCCAGGTCGCGATCCGCGCGGTCGGCAACCTCGTGGACGGCGCGGAGGCCACCGCGTACGACGACCCGGCGGTCGCCCGGATCAAGGGCTCGTCCCGCATGCTCCACGTGCTGCGCAAGGCCGCCAGAGGCGCCCTTGAGGGGCCGGGGGAGCGCCCGGGACGCTCCAGACGGCGCGGCGGCGAACAGCTCGCCCTCGGTGACCAGCTGCCCCTCGGCGAGCAGGCGCCCGCGCCGGAGCCCGCCCAGCGGCTGCGGGTCGTCGCGTTCGGAGCCCGTATCGAGCTGGAGGGCGAGGAGCTGCGGCGCATCCGCCAGACCGTGCTCAGCGGCACCGCGCCCGTCAACCTGCTGCGCCCGCGCGCCCGCAGGCTCCTGCTCGACGCCCTGTGGGCCAAGTCCGGCGCGGGCGGGCGCCACACGGACCCGGAACTCGCCGCCGAACTGCGCTCCTCCTTCGACGACGACATCACATCCGAGGACTCCTTCATCGCCTTCCTCGACGCGTGGTGGCCCGAGCTGACCCCGCGCGGGGTGCTGGCGGCGATGGCCGACGAGCGGCGCCTGGCGCGCTGGTCGCGCCGGGTCCTCAACCAGGGCGAGGTGCGCCGCCTGGCCCGCTCGCTCGCCCGGGCCGCCGACGGCGCGTACTCGGTGCACGACGTGGCCCTCCTGGACGAGCTGGAGACGCTGCTCGGCGCCCCGGCCCGGCCCAGGCGCAAGCGCGAGTACGACCCGCTGGACGCGCTGACCGGCCTCGAAGAGCTCATGCCGCACCGCGAGGAGAGCCAGCGCGAGCGGGCCGAACGTCTGGCCCAGGAGCGCACCGAGTACGCGCACGTCATCGTCGACGAGGCGCAGGACCTGACCCCCATGCAGTGGCGCATGGTGGGCCGCAGGGGCCGCACCGCCACCTGGACCGTGGTGGGCGACCCCGCGCAGTCCTCCTGGTCGGATCCGGACGAGGCGGCCCAGGCGCGCGACGAAGCGCTCGGCAGCCGCCCGCGCCGCCGCTTCGAGCTGACCGTGAACTACCGCAACCCGGCGGAGATCGCCGAACTGGCCGCCAAGGTGCTGGAGTTGGCGATGCCGGGCATGAAGTCCCCGGCCGCCGTCCGCTCCACGGGCGTGGAGCCGAGGTTCGCGGTGGTGCGCGACGGCGACCTCGCCCGCTCGGTGCGCCAGGAGGCGGCGCGCCTGCTGGACCAGGTGGACGGCACCGTCGGCGTGGTCGTCGCCATGCGGCGCCGCGAACAGGCCGCGCGCTGGCTCGCGGAGCTCGGCGACCGCGTGGTGGCCCTGGGCAGCCTCGAGGCCAAGGGCCTGGAGTACGACGCCACGGTGGTCGTGTCGCCGGCCGAGATCGCGGACGAGTCCCCGGCCGGGCTGCGGGTGCTCTACGTGGCCCTGACCCGGGCGACGCAGCAGCTCACGGTGGTCTCGGGGGACCGGGACGAGCCCGACGCGGACGGGGTGCCGGACCTGCTCCGGGATTAAATTCGCAGTCAACTCGCGATGCGGGGATCACTTCCCGGGGTGGTTTGTTAGCCTGGTTGTGGCACCGGCTCGATCCAAGCCCCCGGGCCCAACCTTAGTCGCTCAGAGCGACCACTTGCCGCGAGGCGAGCATGGCGGGCCGGTGTCCTTAACGTGAGCGACAGGCCCACGTCACCCTCTGGTGACGTGGGCCTGTTGTCGTTGGCGGGGTCATCTGCTGTGTGCGGCGGGGTCTTCCGCCGACCACCGCTTTCTCGTATGGTGGAAACAACTTTCCGAAACAGGACGCCCATTATCGGCTACCAGCCAGTAGGTGCGACCATCGGATGGCACCACCACGCCACAGCCGAGGCGGTGCTAGCAACGAAGCTAGGGAAAGCAGAGGAACACGGTCATGGCAACGGCGCCCAGCGTCTCGTACTCGATGACGGTCCGTCTTGAGGTGCCGGCAAGCGGCACGGCGGTATCGCAGCTCACCACGGCGGTCGAGTCCTCGGGCGGCTCCGTCACCGGCCTGGACGTGACCGCCTCGGGCCACGAGAAGCTGCGGATCGACGTCACCATCGCGGCCACCTCCACCGCGCACGCCGACGAGATCGTCGAGGAACTGCGCCGCATCGAGGGCGTCACCCTGGGCAAGGTCTCCGACCGTACGTTCCTGATGCACCTCGGCGGCAAGATCGAGATGCAGTCCAAGCATCCCATCCGCAACCGTGACGACCTCTCGATGATCTACACCCCGGGTGTGGCCCGCGTGTGCATGGCGATCGCCGAGAACCCCGAGGACGCCCGGCGCCTGACCATCAAGCGCAACACCGTCGCAGTCGTGACGGACGGTTCCGCCGTGCTCGGCCTCGGCAACATCGGCCCGATGGCCGCCATGCCGGTCATGGAGGGCAAGGCGGCCCTGTTCAAGCGCTTCGCCGACATCGACGCCTGGCCCATCTGCCTGGACACCCAGGACACCGACGCCATCGTCGAGATCGTCAAGGCGATCGCCCCCGGCTTCGCCGGCATCAACCTGGAGGACATCTCCGCGCCGCGCTGCTTCGAGATCGAGGCCCGCCTGCGCGAAGCCCTCGACATCCCCGTCTTCCACGACGACCAGCACGGCACCGCGATCGTGGTCCTCGCCTCGCTGACCAACGCCCTGCGCGTGGTGGGCAAGGGAATCGGCGACGTACGCGTCGTCATGTCCGGCGCGGGCGCGGCCGGTACGGCCATCCTCAAGCTGCTGCTCGCGGCCGGCGTCAAGAACGCGGTTGTCGCCGACATCCACGGCGTGGTGCACGCCGGCCGCGCCGACCTGGTCGACGCGAGCCCGGAGTCCCCGCTGCGCTGGATCGCCGACAACACCAACCCCGAGGGCCTGACCGGCACGCTCAAGGAGGCCGTGGTCGGCGCCGACGTCTTCATCGGCGTCTCCGCCCCCAACGTCCTGAACGGCGACGACGTCGCGGCGATGGCGGAGGGCGCGATCGTGTTCGCGCTCGCGAACCCCGACCCCGAGGTCGACCCGGCGATCGCCCGCGAGACCGCGGCCGTCGTCGCCACCGGCCGCTCGGACTTCCCCAACCAGATCAACAACGTCCTGGTCTTCCCCGGCGTCTTCCGCGGCCTCCTGGACGCGCAGTCGCGCACCGTCAACACCGAGATGATGCTGGCCGCGGCCGGCGCGCTCGCGGACGTCGTCGCCGAGGACGAGCTCAACGCGAACTACATCATCCCGTCGGTCTTCAACGACAAGGTGGCCGGGGCGGTGGCCGGGGCCGTCCGCAACGCCGCCAAGGCCGCCGGAGCGGCTGTGACGGGCCCCACGTCGGCCTGAGCTACGGCGCGTCGCGGGATGCGGGCCCAGTAACGCCCCCTTAGGGTGGCGGACCATGACCCGCATCCGTACCGGCCCCTCGTGAGTCCTCACGTTGTCGACGGAGCGTCACCTTGACGAGGCAGTGGCGCTTTTCGTGTGACTCAGTGTGACTCGGACGGGTGCCGGATTGGCTTTCCCGCCGTAGGTGGGGGCAGGATGCTCCCCCAAGGACTTCGTCCAGGGGGGACCCCCAGGACGCGAGGGTCGTGACCCGGGTGCGGGGACTGTCCGAGGGCCCTGGCAGCATCGGCTTCGCTGTATCCAACATGCGGCTTCCGCCGCGTGGCACGCCTCACAGGCAAGAAGAACACGGGAGTAAGAACATGAACCGCAGTGAGCTGGTGGCCGCGCTGGCCGACCGCGCCGAGGTGACCCGCAAGGACGCCGACGCCGTGCTGGCCGCTCTCGCCGAGACCGTCGGCGAGATCGTCGCCAAGGGCGACGAGAAGGTCACCATCCCCGGCTTCCTGACCTTCGAGCGCACCCACCGTGCCGCTCGTACCGCTCGTAACCCGCAGACCGGCGACCCGATCGACATCCCGGCCGGTTACAGCGTGAAGGTCTCGGCGGGCTCGAAGCTCAAGGAAGCCGCCAAGGGCAAGTAAGCGTCCTTTGCTCCGCAAGGCCGCTTAGCAGCAAACGCCGAGGGCGGCCACCCTGTCCAACAGGGTGGCCGCCCTTTCGCGTGCCGCGGGTGGCTGGGTGCGCAGTTCCCCGCGCCCCTGGTGGGGTCTGTGCCGGCCCGCGTGGGCATGGTCGGGCTGTCCGGCCTTTGAGGACGAGGCCGTTCGGGCCGAACGGGGTCTGGGGCGGAGCCCCCGGGGTCCCGGCTGCGGGTCGTGGTCGCTTCTCGCGCAGTTCCCCGCGCCCCTGGCGGGGTCTGTGCCGGCCCGCATGGGCATGGTCGGCCTGTCCGGCCCTTTGAGGACGAGCGCGTTCAGCGCGAGCGGGGTCGGGGGCGGAGCCCCCGGGTCCCGGCTGCGGGTCGTGGTCGCTTCTCGCGCAGTTCCCCGCGCCCCTGGTGGGGTCTGTGCCGGCCCGCGTGGGCATGGTCGGGCTGTCCGGCCTTTGAGGACGAGCGCGTTCAGCGCGAGCGGGGTCGGGGGCGGAGCCCCAGAGGGTTGGGCCTCAGCCCGCTCATGACCCCCGGAGGGTTGCAGGGAGGGGCGGGGTGGGGCGTCCCCGGGGTCTGGGGCGGAGCCCCGGCAACCCCCGCCCGGTTTCGGGTGCGGGCCGTGCTGGGGCGCCCGCGCGGTTCCACGCGCCCCTCGTGGGGCACCCGGCACGGCCCCGCGCCCCTCGTAGGGCCCCCGGCACGGCCTCAGCCGCCCCCGGGTCGGCTAGACCAGGGCGCCGTTGGGGAGTTCCACCTTCGCGCCCAGGCTTTCCAGTTTCTCCATGAAGTTCTCGTAGCCCCGGTTGATCAGGTCGATGCCGTGGACCCGGGACGTACCCTGGGCCGCCAGCGCCGCGATGAGGTAGGAGAAGCCGCCCCGCAGGTCCGGGATGACCAGGTCGGCGCCCTGGAGCTTCGTGGGCCCGCTCACGACCGCCGAGTGCAGGAAGTTGCGCTGCCCGAAGCGGCAGTCCGAACCGCCCAGGCACTCGCGGTAGAGCTGGATGTGCGCGCCCATCTGGTTGAGCGCGGAGGTGAACCCGAGCCGCGACTCGTACACCGTCTCGTGGACGATGGACAGCCCGGTGGCCTGGGTGAGAGCGACGACCAGCGGCTGCTGCCAGTCCGTCTGGAAGCCCGGGTGGACGTCCGTCTCCAGCGCGATGGACTTGAGCGAGCCGCCGGGGTGCCAGAAGCGGATGCCCTCGTCGTCGATCTCGAAGGCACCGCCGACCTTGCGGTAGGTGTTCAGGAACGTCATCATCGAGCGCTGCTGGGCGCCCCGGACGTAGATGTTGCCCTCGGTCGCCAGCGCGGCGGACGCCCAGGAGGCGGCCTCCAGGCGGTCCGAGAGGGCCCGGTGGGTGTAGCCGCCGAGCGTGTCGACACCGGTGACCCTGATGGTCCGGTCGGTGTCCATGGCGATGATCGCGCCCATTTTCTGGAGGACGCAGATCAGGTCCTCGATCTCCGGCTCGACCGCCGCGTTGGACAGCTCGGTCACGCCTTCCGCGAGGACGGCCGTCAGGAGCACCTGCTCGGTCGCCCCGACCGAGGGGTACGGCAGCGTGATCTTGCACCCGCGAAGCCTCTGGGGGGCCTCCAGGTACTGGCCGTCGGCCCGCTTCTCGATGGTCGCGCCGAACTGCCGCAGCACCTCGAAGTGGAAGTCGATCGGCCGGCCGCCGATGTCGCAGCCGCCGAGGCCCGGGATGAAGGCGTGGCCGAGGCGGTGCAGGAGGGGGCCGCACAGCAGGATCGGGATCCGCGAGGACCCCGCGTGCGCGTCGATGTCGGCGACGTTGGCGGACTCGACGTGGGAGGGGTCGAGGATCAGCTCGCCGGGCTCGTCGCCGGGGCGGACCGTGACGCCGTGCAGTTGCAGCAGGCCCCGGACGACGCGTACGTCGCGGATGTCGGGCACGTTGCGCAGTCTGCTCGGGCCGCTGCCGAGGAGGGCGGCGACCATCGCCTTCGGCACGAGGTTCTTCGCGCCGCGGACGCGGATCTCGCCCTCAAGCGGGGTTCCGCCGTGGACAAGCAGTACATCGTCTGTGCCGGTCATGAATCTCGCGTTCCGGAGTCGTCGGGCAAGGGGCAGGGGTAAAGGGTAAGGGGCTTTCGCCCCTGCCCCATAAGGCCAAGGACGGTTCACGTATGTAATGAATTCGCTACAGCACGCTCCGCTCAGGCCCGCTCACCGCAGGGTCACGGACCCGGGCCCCCCGCGGGAGGCACGGGGCCGGGGCACGCGCGTGCGCCCCGCTGCTGCCGTGCGCCCGCCGGCCGCCCCGGCCCCCACCCCGTGTGACGCCCTTCGCGGGCCGTCCCGTCTCCCGCGGGGCCCGGTTATGCGGGATCATGTCGGCATGACCGAGGTGTCCTCGCTCACCGGGCGGCTGCTCGTCGCCACACCGGCCCTCGCGGATCCGAACTTCGACCGCGCGGTCGTGCTGCTCCTCGATCACGACGAGGAGGGCACGCTCGGCGTGGTCCTGAACCGTCCGACACCGGTCGGCGTCGGCGACATCCTGGAGTCCTGGGCGGGCCTGGCGGGGGAGCCGGGGGTGGTGTTCCAGGGCGGCCCGGTCTCGCTGGACTCCGCGCTCGGCATCGCGGTCATCCCCGGCGACGAGGGCACGTCCCCGAGCTCTCAGCTCCGTTCGAGCAGGGGAGACCCCGTCGGCTGGCGCCGGGTGTACGGGGCGATCGGCCTGGTCGACCTGGAGGCGCCGCCGGAACTGCTCGCGGGCGCGCTCGGCTCGCTGCGGATCTTCGCCGGGTACGCGGGCTGGGGCCCGGGTCAGCTGGAGGCCGAACTCGGCGACGGCGCCTGGTACGTGGTCGAGTCGGAGCCCGGCGACGTCTCCTCCCCGGATCCGGAGAGCCTGTGGCGGGCGGTGCTGCGCCGCCAGCGCAGCGATCTCGCGATGGTCGCCACCTATCCGGACGATCCCTCGCTCAATTGACGTCCTGGCGACGTCCTTCCCCCGGTTCCGGGTGGCTTCAGTACCCTTGGTGGTTATGAGCACTCTTGAGCCCGAGCGCGGGGCAGGTACGGGGACCCTCGTAGAGCCGACACCCCAGGTGTCGAACGGCGACGGCGACCACGAGCGCTTCGCCCACTACGTCCAGAAGGACAAGATCATGGCGAGCGCGCTCGACGGCACACCCGTCGTCGCGCTCTGCGGCAAGGTGTGGGTGCCGGGGCGCGACCCGAAGAAGTACCCGGTCTGCCCGATGTGCAAGGAGATCTACGAGTCCATGAGCGCCGGCGGCGACAAGGACAAGGGCGGCAAGGACAAGAAGTAGGTCTTTCCGCCTCCACGGCCCCCGGGGTGTGCCTCAAGCACACCCCGGGGGCCGTTTCGCGTCCCCGGGGGCCTCCGTGGGCCGGCGGGTTGTCCAGACCTCTTGCCCAGGGCTTTGCCGCCGCCATAACCTCCTCCCTGTTGTGCAAGATGCGAAACGCTCGTTGCGTATGTTGCAACGCCCTGGGGAGGATCCACCGTGAAGCTGTCGAAGCAGCTGTCGAAGCTCTCTGCCCGAACCGCCCTTCCGCTGGCGGCACTTGCCCTCTTCTGCGCGGCCGGCTGCGCCCCTCAGACCTCCGACACCTCCGCGAAGAGCGACGACAAAAGCGGCACCCTGCGGGTCTGGCTCTTCCAGGAGGTGAGCAACGGCCCCAAACAGCAGGTGGTGGACAAGGCCGTGGCCGCCTTCGAACAGGCTCATCACGGCGTGGACGTGCGGGTCGAGTACATACCCGTCGACACCCGCGCCCAGAAGATCAAGGCCGCGTTCAACGACCCGGGCTCCGCGCCCGATCTGATCGAGTACGGCAACACCGACACGGCGGGCTATGTGCGGGACGGCGGACTCGCCGATGTGAGCGCGGAGTTCGCCGCCTGGGACGAGGCGAAGGACACCGACCCGACGGCGAAGCAGTCCGTGACGGTCGGCCGGAAGATCTACGGTGCCCCGCTGTTCGTGGGCGTCCGCGCGCTGTACTACCGCACCGACGTCCTCAAGGACCTCGGTATCGCCGTGCCGAAGACCCAGGACGAGCTGGCCGCCGCGGCCAAGAAGATCCACCGGGCCGAACCCGCTCTGTACGGGCTCGCCGTGGGCGGCGCCTACACGTACGGGGCGCTGCCCTTCCTGTGGGCCCACGGGGGCGAACTGGCCACCGAGAACGGCGGAAAATACACCTCCGCCCTCGACAGCGCGCCCGCCCGCGAGGGCATCGCCGCCTACACCTCGCTCTTCGGCGACGACAACTGCCCGGCCGCCAAGTGCGCCCAGATGGGCGGAAACGCCACCATCACCGCCTTCGCGGGCGGCAAGGCGGCCATGGCGATCGGTGGCGACTTCAACCATGCCGCCGTCGAGGCCGGCGCGGTCAAGGGCAAGTACGCCGTCGTGCCGCTGCCCGGCCGCACACCGGGATCGGTCGCCCCCGCCTTCGCCGGCGGCAACAACATCGGCGTACTGAAGAGCAGTTCGCACCGTTCGCTCGCGGTCGGCCTCATGAAGCAGCTCACCGGCAAGGCGACCCAGCGCGAGATGTTCGACGCGATGGGCTTCCTGCCGACGTACACCGATGTACGCGCCGAGGCCGCCAGGAAGCAGCCGTTCGTCGAGCCGTTCGTCCGCACCCTGGCCTCGGGCACCAAGTTCGTCCCCGCGTCGCCGGGTTGGGGACAGATCGACTCCTCGCTGGTGCTGCCCACGATGTTCCAGGAGATCGTCAGCGGCAAGAAGGACGTCGCCCGGGCGTCCTCGGAGGCGGCGAAGAAGATGAACGAGGCGTTCGGGGCGGCGGGTTGAGCCCCGCGACGGCCGAGCGGACGAAAGTGCCGCCGCCCGCGCCGAATTCCCCGCCCAGGCGCACCCGCTCCTTCGGCCGGGCGGGCTTGACGCCATGGCTCCATCTGGCCCCCGCGCTCGCTGTCCTGGCCGCGCTGCTCGTCTACCCGATCTACCAACTCGGCCTGATCTCCTTCCTCGAATACACCCAGGCGCAGGTCAGCGGCGGCGCGGCGACCAGCTTCCAGGGGTTTGGCAACTACGCCACGCTGTTCTCGGACGGCCAGTTCTGGTCGGTGCTGCTGGCCACGCTCGTCTTCGCGGCGGCCTGCGTCCTGTGCACCCTCGTGGCCGGCTGCGCGCTCGCCGTCCTCCTGACGCGCGTACGGGCGCTGCCCCGGCTCGCGCTGATGCTGGCCGCGCTCGGGGCGTGGGCCACGCCCGCCATCACCGGCTCGACGGTGTGGATGTTCCTGTTCGACCCTGACTTCGGCCCGGTCAACCGCGTGCTCGGCCTCGGCGGCCACTCCTGGACGTACGGCCGCTACAGCGCGTTCCTGCTCGTGCTGCTCGAAGTGGTGTGGTGCTCGTTCCCGTTCGTGATGATCACGGTGTACGCCGGGATCCGGGCCATCCCGGGTGAGGTCCTGGAGGCCGCCGCCCTCGACGGCGCCTCGCAGTGGCGGATCTGGCGGGCCGTCATGGTCCCGATGCTGCGGCCGATTCTCACCGTCGTCACGATCCAGTCCGTCATCTGGGACTTCAAGGTGTTCACGCAGATCTACGTCATGACGAACGGCGGCGGCATCGCGGGCCAGAACCTGGTCCTGAACGTGTACGCGTACCAAAAGGCGTTCGCCTCCTCGCAGTACAGCCTCGGCTCGGCGATCGGGGTGGTGATGCTGGTGATCCTGCTGGTGGTGACGCTGGTGTATGTGCGGTTGCTGAGGCGACGGGGGGAGGAACTGTGAGCGGCAGCAAGGTAGTTGAGGCCGGTGGGGCCCGCGCGGCCAGGGTTGGCGCGGGGCCCGGTTCCGGTTCGGGTTCCGTCCGCCCTGGGTTCTCTCTCCGGGTCCTGCGGCCCGGGCGGCCGGCCGCCGAGGGGGTCGCGCTGCTGGTGGCCGCGGTGGTCGCCTTCCCCCTGTACTGGATGGTCCTTTCCGCGTTCAAGCCGGCGGGGGAGGTGCAGACGACCCACCCCCGGCCGTGGACGCTGTCCCCCTCGCTCGACTCCTTCCGGCGTGTCTTCACCCAGCAGGACTTCGGGCGCTACTTCCTCAACAGCCTGATCGTGGCGGGGACGGTGGTGCTGCTCTCCGCGCTGATCGCCTTCCTGGCCGCGACCGCGGTGACCCGCTTCCGGTTCCGGTTCCGCACCACGTTGCTGATCATGTTCCTGGTGGCGCAGATGGTGCCGGTCGAGGCGCTGACGATCCCGCTGTTCTTTTTGATGCGCGACCTCGGGCAGCTCAACACGCTGGGGTCGTTGATCCTGCCGCACCTCGCGTTCTCGCTGCCGTTCGCGATCTGGATGCTGCGGGGGTTCGTGAAGGGGGTGCCGGTCGCGCTGGAGGAGGCGGCGGCGCTCGATGGGGCGAGCCGTACGCGGTTCCTGTGGCAGATCCTGTTTCCGCTGGTCTTTCCCGGGCTCGTGGCGACCAGCGTCTTCTCCTTCATCTCCGCGTGGAACGACTTCCTGTTCGCGAAGTCGTTCATCATCAGCGACACGTCGCAGTCCACGTTGCCGATGGCGCTGCTCGTCTTCTTCAAGCCGGACGAGAACGACTGGGGCGGGATCATGGCGGCGTCGACGGTCATGACCGTGCCGGTGCTGGTGTTCTTCGTGCTGGTGCAGCGGAGGTTGGTGGTGGGGGTGGGCGGTGCGCTCAAATAACCCCGGGTACGCCTCCACCCGGGCGCCATCCCCGTTCCGGCCCCTCCCGACCCGGGCCAGGCATCCGCCGGGCTGCCACCCGGACCGCTTCTGGCCCCGGCCAGCCCGGGTACGCGTCGCCGGGGTGCCACCCCGGACCGGGTCTGACCCCTCCCGGGCCAGGCATCCGCCGGGCTGCCACCCGGACCGCTTCTGGCCCCGGCCAGCCCGGGTACGCGTCGCCGGGGTGCCGCCCCGGACCGGGTCTGGCCCCTCCCGGGCCTGGGAACGTCGCCGGGGTTGCCGTCCAGGATCTGGCCCCTCCCCGCCCCTTCCCTAAACCCGCCGGGGGTGAAAGACCCTGGGGCTCCGCCCCAGACCCCGTTCGGCCTGAACGTCCTCGTCCTCAAATGCCGGACAGGCTGAGATTGCCTGTGCGGGCCAGCACCAACCCCGCCAGGGGCGCGGGGAACTGCGCGAGAAGCGACCAGGGCCCGCACCCGAACGCCAAACCCTTTAAGGGGCGCGGGGAACTGCGCGGGAAGTGACCAGGGCCCGCACCCGAACGCAAGCCTCTTGAGGGGCGCGGGGAATGGCGCGAGAAGTGACCAGGGCCCGCACCCGAACGCAAGCCTCTTGAGGGGCGCGGGGAACTGCGCGATCGGTCCCCCCGGCCCCGCCGCACCCACCACCCCGTACCCGCACCCCCTCCCACCCCCGGCGGGTTTCGGGAAGGGGCGGGGAGGGGCAAACCAAACCGAAGGACCACCCATGCCCACCAACCCCCCCACCAACCCCGCCCACACCCTCATCCCCGCCCCCCGCACCCTCCTCACCCACGACACCCCCACCCCAGCCCCCCACCCCCTCACCCCCCTGACCCGCCTCTGCCCCACGACCACCCTCCACACCGCCCCCGGCACCGAACCCCTCGCCCCACTCCTCCGAAACACCATCGGCGCCGCGACCGGCCTCCCCCTCCCGGGCGGAGCCCCCACCCCGGACGGCATCGTCCTGCGCCTCACCCCCGCCGTCCCCGCCGTCCCCGCCGTCCCCGCGGGCCCCGCCGGCACGGGCAACCCCACCCACCCGGAGGGCTACCGCCTCACCACCGACCGCTCCGTCGAGAACGTCGCCGTCCTCCTCGAATCCCCCACCCCCGCCGGCCTCTTCCGGGGCATCCAGACGCTGCGCCAGCTGCTGGGGCCGGAGGCGTTCCGGCGGGCCCCGCTCAGGGGCGCCGGTCAGAGCTGGGCGCTGCCGCAGGTCAGCGTGGCGGACGAACCCCGGTTCGCCTGGCGCGGGCTCATGCTCGACGTGGCCCGGCACTTCATGCCGAAGGACGGCGTACTGCGCTACCTCGACCTCATCGCCGCCCACAAGCTCAACGTCTTCCACTTCCACCTCACCGACGACCAGGGCTGGCGGATCGAGATCAAGCGCCACCCCCGGCTCACCGACGTCGGCGCGTGGCGCGGCCGCACCAAATGGGGGCACCGCGCCTCACCCCTGTGGGACGAGAAGCCGCACGGGGGTTACTACACCCAGGACGACATCCGCGAGATCGTCGCGTACGCCGCCGAGCGGCATATCCGCGTCGTCCCGGAGATCGACCTCCCCGGCCACTCGCAGGCCGCCATCGCCGCGTACCCCGAACTCGGCAACACCGACGTCATCGACACCGCCTCCCTCTCCGTCTGGGACACCTGGGGCGTCAATCCGAACGTACTCGCCCCCACTGACACCACCCTCCGCTTCTACGAAGGCGTGTTGGAGGAGGTGCTGGAGCTTTTCCCCGAGGACGTCTCGCCGTTCATCCACATCGGGGGCGACGAGTGCCCCAAGGACCAGTGGCAGAAGTCGGACATCGCCCAGGCGCGGATCCGCGAGCTCGGGCTCGCCGGTGAGAACGAGCTCCAGTCCTGGATCATCCGGCACTTCGACACCTGGCTCAGCGCGCGCGGGCGCCGGCTCATCGGGTGGGACGAGATCCTGGAGGGCGGTCTCGCGCCCGGCGCGGCCGTCGCGTCCTGGCGGGGATACGGCGCCGGCGTCGCCGCCGCCGAGGCCGGGCACGACGTGGTGATGTGCCCCGAGCAGTACGTGTACTTGGACCACCGCCAGGCCCCGGGGGCCGAAGAGCCCATGCCCATCGGGTTCGTGCGCACGCTGGAGGACGTCTACCGGTTCGAGCCCGTTCCGGCCGGGCTCGGCCCCGAGGCCGCCGCCCACATCCTGGGCACCCAGGCCAACGTGTGGACCGAGGTGATGGAGAACCAGGCCCGCGTCGACTACCAGACCTTCCCCCGCCTCGCCGCCTTCGCCGAGGTCGCCTGGAGCGCCCTGCCCGCCCCCGCCGACCGCGACTTCGCGGATTTCGAGGCGCGAATGACCGCCCACTACCGGCGCCTTGACGCCCTCGGCGTCGATTACCGGCCGCCCACGGGCCCGTTGCCGTGGCAGCGGCGCCCCGGTGTGCTCGGACGCCCGATCGAGGGGGCGCCCCCAAACAGGTGAGCCACGGCCCAAGGTGACCGCTCGGCGGCCGTCCTCCTGGGAGCGTGGCCCCGGGTCACGGCCGCCCGGCCACGACCGGCTGCGAGGAAGACCGCTGTGACGAACACCCGGCGTGCGGAACGAGGCGTACCGCACAAGGCGCACAAGTCGCGCAAGGCTTGCGAAACCGGAACATTCCCCGGAGCGGGGACAGAAGTGAGCTTCGTGGACCCTCCCGTCGGGCGGTACGGAAGATGTGCCAGAGTTGCCACGTCCGGGCTGTGAGCACGTACGGTACGGCCATCAGCAGGTGGCCACAGACGGCACAGTCGTACGGCCGGGACACCGGGAAGGGGCAGCTGGGTTGACCACGCACGCACCGCAGACGGCGCAGTCGGTGACGCTGCCGGTCTCGCTCGACGAGGCCGTGGCGGCTCTCGCGGCCATGCCCGCCGCCGTGCCCGTCGCCGGCGGCACCGACCTGATGGCGGCGGTGAACCGGGGTCTGCTGCGCCCCGCGGGACTCGTCGGACTCGGCCGCATCAACGAGATCCGTGGCTGGCAGTACCAGGACGGCCATGCCCTGCTGGGCGCCGGGCTCACGCACGCGCGGATGGGGCGCCCCGACTTCGCGGCGCTCATTCCGGCGCTCGCCGCCGCCGCGCGCGCCGCCGGGCCCCCGCAGATCCGCAACGCGGGCACCCTCGGCGGCAACATCGCCTCCGCCGCCCCCACCGGCGACGCGCTGCCCGTGCTCGCCGCCCTCGAAGCCACTCTCGTCATCGCGGGCCCCGATGGCGCGCGCCGCGAGCTCCCGGTGTCGCATCTGCTGGCGGGCCGCGACATGCTGGCCCCGGCCGAGTTGATCGGTTATGTCCGGGTGCCGCTGCTGCACGCGCCCCAAGTTTTCCTCAAGGCGACCGGCCGCACCGGACCCGGCCGCGCGACCGCCTCGGTCGCCGTCGTCCTCGACCCCGCCCGGCGCGGCGTGCGGTGCGCCGTCGGCGCCATCGCGCCGATGCCCCTGCGCCCCCTCGAGGCCGAGCACTGGATCGCCTCGCTCATCGACTGGGACGGTGAGCGCGCCGCCCTCGCCCCCGAGGCGCTCGGCGCGTTCGGCGAGTACGTGGCCGCCGCCTGCGTACCCGACCCGGCGCCCCCCACGGACGGCTCGCCCCCGCCGCCCCTCTCGCCCGCCGTACTGCATCTGCGGCGCACCGTCGCCGCGTTGGCCCGACGAGCACTGGGGAGGGCGCTGTCGTGACCGACCGCGACAACGAACACGAGCCCGAGCGGGCGTACGAGCCCGAGCGCGAGCAGGAGTCCGCGCGGGCGTACGGGTACGGCTACGGCCAGGCCCACGGGTACGGCGGCTGGGAGCCGGTGCCGCACGGCGGCGAGTACGAGCCGGACGCCACGGCGTTCGTCCAGCTGCCCCCGGACATGGACATGATGGGCGCGCCCCTCGAGGCGCCCGGGCACGGCTATGTGCCGCCCATGATCGTGCCGCTCACCCCGGCCGCCGCCACGGATCCGGGTGCCACCGGCGTCTGGCGCATCCCGACGGAGCTGTCCGGCCAGGGCCCGTCCGGCGCGCCCGAGACCGAGCACGCGCCCGGCGCGCAGACGGTGGTGTGGCCGGAGCCCCCCGCGCCCACCCCGCAGCCCGCGACCCCGACGCACCCCGCCCACGACCCCTCGGCCACGGCCCAGTGGAACTTCGTCGACGAGCCCTCCCTCGCGGGCACCGGCCAGTGGACGATCCCGGTCGCGCAGGGTGAACTCCCGGAGGAATCCGGCGAGTTCACCACCTCGTCGTTGATCGAGCAGTGGGGTTCGACCCCGCCCGCCACGCTTCCCGGCGGCGCGCCCGCGCCCTGGGCCCACCAGTTCCCCGAGCCCGCGCCGCACCCCGCGACCGGGACCCAGGAGCACGCGCCGAGCGCGCCCGGCGACGCGGACGCGCCGGACGCGCGGAACATCCCGGACGCGCCCGTGACACCCGCGTCGCCGCACGCGCCGGTGGCACCGCACGCGCCGGTCGCCCCGGCCGGGCACACGGCCGCGGACGCCCCGGAAGCGTCGGCCGCGCCGGGTACCACGACGCCGCCGCAGACGCCACGAGTGCCGGACGCACGCGACGATTCGGGCGCCCCGGGGTACGAAGACAGCCCTGCGTCCAACCCGTTCCCGCACGCGTACCCCCAGCCCCCCGAGCAGCCGCACGCCGAGGCGGTGCCACAGCCGTACCCGGACGCGGCACCCGCCCCGCACCCGGCCCCCGGACCGCACCCGGCGCCAGCCCCGGCCCCCGAAGCCGGGTCGGTACCGCAGCCGCACCCGCTCCCGGAAACGTCTGCCGCCGAGCCCGTGGCGGAAGCCGCCCCCGAGCCCGAGCCCGAAACGGCTGCCCCGGAGGCAACCGGCGCACCCGCCGCCCCCGGTGAGCCCACCGCGCCCACCGCGCCCGAGCCCACCGCGCCCGAGTCCGCCGCCCACGCGACCGCTCCCACCGGCGACCCGGCCACCCCCCCTGGCCCGGACGCCACCCTCATCACCGAGTCCGCCACCCCGGGCCCCGAAGCCCCCGCATCCGCATCGGAGCCCCAGCCCGAACCGGAGCCCGCGCCCGCCGCCCCCGAGCCCGCGTCACCCGAAGCCGTCGCCGCGCCCACCGCGCCCGAAGACGCGCCGACCGCCGAGCCGACCGCGCCCACCGCCGAGCCGGCCGCACCGCCCGCCGACGTGACCCCCGCCTCCGACCTCGAACACCCCCGCGCCTCCTACGTGTTGCGTGTCAACGGCGCCGACCGGCCCGTCACCGAGGCCTGGGTCGGCGAGTCGCTGCTGTACGTGCTGCGCGAACGGCTCGGGCTCGCAGGCGCCAAGGACGGCTGCTCGCAGGGCGAGTGCGGGGCGTGCAACGTCCAGGTGGACGGGCGGCTCGTCGCCTCCTGCCTGGTGCCCGCGGCGACCGCCGCCGGGAGCGAGGTCCGCACCGTCGAGGGGCTTGCCACCGACGGTGAACCCTCCGACGTACAGCGCGCGTTGGCCGAATGCGGCGCCGTGCAGTGCGGCTTCTGCATCCCCGGCATGGCGATGACCGTGCACGACCTGCTCGAAGGCAACCACGCGCCCACCGAGCTCGAAACGCGCCAGGCCCTCTGCGGCAACCTGTGCCGCTGCTCCGGCTACCGGGGCGTGCTCGACGCCGTGAAGGACGTGGTGGCGGCGCGCGAGGCGGCCGGAGCGCCGGCCGACGAGCCCCGCATCCCGCACCAGGCACCCCCGGGGGCCGGCAGCGTGCAGCCCCCGCACACGCACGACGGAGGCATGGCGTGAGCAACGACGCAGCCACCGCGACGGCCGAAGGCGCCGCTTCGGCGGCGGGGCCGGAGCAGCAGCCGCCCACGCACGGGATCGGCGCGTCGCTCGCGCCCGTCGAGGCGCGGGCCAAGACCGAGGGGACCTTCCCCTACGCGGCCGATCTGTGGGCCGAGGGTCTGCTGTGGGCGGCCGTGCTGCGCGCGCCGCACGCGTACGCCCGTATCGTCTCGATCGACACCGCGGCCGCCGCCGCCATGCCGGGCGTACGGGCCGTGGTGACCCACGCCGACGTGCCCGGCGAGCCCGCCTTCGGGCGCCGCGTCGCCGACCGTCCGGTCTTCGCCTCCGAGTTCGTACGCCACCACGGCGAGCCCATCGCCGCCGTGGCCGCCGACCATCCGGACACCGCGCGCCTGGCGGCCGCCGCGATCGCCGTCGAGTACGAGGTGCTGGAACCGGTCACCGACCCGGAGAAGGCGTTCTCGGCCGAACCGCTGCACCCCGACGGCAACTTGATCCGGCACATCCCGCTCCAGTTCGGCGACCCCGAGGTGACCGGCGACGTCGTCGTCGAGGGTCTTTACCGGATCGGCCGCCAGGACCCCGCGGCCATCGGCGCCGAGGCGGGCCTCGCGGTGCCGAGGCCCGACGGCGGCGTGGAGCTCTACACCGCCTCCACCGACCCGCACAGCGACCGCGACCTGGCCGCCGCCTGCTTCGGCCTCGAACCGGAGCGGGTGAAGGTCGTGGTGACCGGAGTGCCCGGCGCGACCGGCGACCGCGAGGACCTGAGCTTCCAACTCCCGCTCGGGCTACTGGCGTTGAAGACGGGCTGCCCGGTCAAGCTGACCGCGACCCGCGAGGAGTCCTTCCTCGGACACGCCCACCGTCACCCCACCCTGCTGCGCTACCGCCACCACGCGGACGCCGAGGGCCGCCTGGTCAAGGTGGAGGCACAGATCCTCCTCGACGCGGGCGCCTACGCGGAGGCCTCCGCCGAATCCCTCGCCGCCGCCGTCGCGTTCGCCTGCGGCCCCTACGTCGTGCCGCACGCCTTCGTGGAGGGCTGGGCGGTGCGCACCAACAACCCGCCGTCCGGGCATGTGCGGGGCGAGGGCGCGATGCAGGTGTGCGCGGCCTACGAGGGCCAAATGGACAAACTGGCGACGAAGTTGGGTCTTGACCCGGCCGAGCTGCGGATGCGCAATGTGCTCGCCACCGGCGACCTGCTGCCCACCGGCCAGACGGTCACCTGCCCGGCCCCGGTGGCCGAACTCCTGGGCGCGGTACGGGACTTCCCGCTCCCGGTGCTGCCCAAGGACGCGCCCGAGGACGACTGGCTGCTGCCGGGCGGACCCGAGGGCGCGGGCGAGCCGGACGCCGTGCGGCGCGGGGTCGGCTACGCGCTCGGCATGGTCCACATGCTCGGCGCCGAGGGCACCGACGAGGTCTCCACGGCCACGGTCAAGGTCCACGACGGCGTCGCCACGGTCATCTGCGCCGCCGTCGAGACCGGCCAGGGCTTCACCACGCTCGCCCGCCAGATCGTCCAGGAGACCCTGGGCATCGAGGAGGTGCACGTCGCGCCGGTCGACACCGACCAGCCCCCGGCGGGCCCCGCCACCCACGGCCGCCACACCTGGGTGTCCGGCGGCGCGGTGGAGCGCGCGGCCAAGATGGTCCGCACCCAGCTCCTCCAGCCCCTGGCGCACAAGTTCGGCATGTCCACGGAACTGCTCCAGATCGCGGACGGCAAGATCACGTCGTACGACGGCGTCCTGTCGACCACGGTCAGCGAGGCCATGGACGGCAAGGAACTCTGGGCCACCGCCCAGTGCCGCCCGCACCCCACCGAACCGCTCGACGACACCGGCCAGGGCGACGCGTTCGTGGGCCTGGCGTTCTGCGCGATCCGGGCGGTCGTGGACGTCGACGTCGAACTCGGCTCGGTCCGCGTCGTCGAACTCGCCGTCGCCCAGGACGTGGGCCGCGTCCTCAACCCCCGCCAGCTCGCCACCCGCATCGAGGCCGGTGTGACCCAGGGCGTGGGCGCCGCCCTGACGGAGAACCTGCGCACCTCGCGCGGCCGGATCCGCCACCCCGACCTCACGGGCTACGCCCTGCCGACCGCCCTGGACGCCCCCGACATCCGCATCGTCAAGCTGGTCGAGGAGCGCGATGTGGTGGCGCCCTTCGGCGCGAAGGCGGCCAGCGCGGTGCCGGTCGTCACCTCCCCGGCCGCGATCGCCTCGGCGGTCCGCGCGGCGACGGGCCGCCCGGTCAACCGCCTCCCGATCCGCCCCCAGGCGGCGGTGGTGCAGGCCTGAGGCCTCAAGTGGCCTTCCCGGTAACCCCGTTGGGCTGAATCTGTCCGGATCCGCCTGGTGAGGTCCGCGCAAGCTCCGTAAGGTACGCGATCGGCAAAGGTCCGGTCCGTACAGGGAGTTGGCATGGCCTTCGAGGACGAATGGCGTCAGTCGCATGCGAGCGTCGCCATGCGGCTGAACCAGGTTCCTGGGGACCCGGGAGGCCCCGGCGCCGGGGGAGACCTCGTGGCGCACGCCGACGACCTCGGGGTGGTGGGCGGCGACGCGTACAAGCTGTACGAGGCCCTGCGGACCGACGGCGACCGCGCCCGGCAGTCCACCTTCGAGGCCGCGCGGGCGCTCGGCGCCGACAACTTCACCAGCGGCGATGCCCTGATGCGCGTCCACGACCGGTGGGGGACCCAGTTCTCCACGCTGAAGGACGCCTGCGCCCAGATCTCCAACCATCTCGACTATTCGGTCGCGCGCCACGCCAAGGACGACGCGGCGGTGCTCGGCACGCTCACCCAGGTCTCGGTCATCAGCCAATACCTCAAGTAGGGCCACGGGAGGGTCAGTTCATGCTCGGGTACGCGGACGTCCTGAACGCGCCGGTGGACAAGCTGAAGAGCGCGGTGAACGACTGGTCGGACATGGCGACCCGGCTCAAGAAGCTCGCCGGTGAGGCGCACGACGGCATGCGGGCGCACGCCGAGCGGGCCGCGTGGGCGGGCGTGAACGCCGGTGTCTCGCGGGAGTTCATCGCCCGAACGGCCCATGAGTTCGACGACGCGGCCAAGGAGGCGGCCGGCGTCCATCAGGTCCTGCTCGACGGGTACGGCGCGTTCAAGAAGGCCAAGGACGACCTGCGGGCGATTGCGGACGACGCCGGGCGCGACGGCATCGCGATCGACGCGGCCGGGACCGTCACCGCCCGCCACCCCCTCCAGGACGACCTCGCGGCCCGCCACGACCGCGACCATCCGCAGGCGGTCCAGAAGCAGAACGACGCCATCCGGTCCTGGCAGCGGCGCGTCGACGCGGTCCTGGAGACGTGCGCCGACGCGGACGAGGCGCTGCGACGCGCGCTGGACGGCAATGCCACCGACGCCCACGACTTCACCGCGCCGGCGTTCGCGAGCCTCGCCGACGAGGAGGCCGCGCGCGCCGCCGGCCTCGCGAAGAAGGTCACAGGGCCGGGCGGCACCGCCCGCAACGTGGCCGAACTCGGGGAACTCCAGGAGCTGTTGGACGACCATCGAGGCGACCCGGCCTTCTCCGCCGCCTTCTACCGGCGGATGGGCGCGGACGGCACGCTGGAGTTCTACACCCGGGTGTCCCTGGACGCGACGGGCCTCGGCCCGGCCGGCGCGGACCGGGCGGCGGCCGTCCGGCACATCCAGGACGACATGGGCCCCATGCTCAGCCTCGCCACCAGCCCCCGCACCCCCGGCCACCTCGACGCGGGCTGGACACTCGACCTGATGCGGGCCGGCCGCAAGAGGGTCGATGTCAGTGGTTTCGCGGGTGTCACCACGCAGGTGTACGGCTACCAGGCACTCGGCGCGCTGCTGCGGCACGGCACGTACGACAGGGAGTTCCTGCTGCCCGTCGCCCGTGACCTGGTGGGCTTCGAGCACCAGCACCCGAAAATCTTCCAGCAGGCCGTGCCGTACAACAACGCGATGGCCTTCAACCTGGACAAGGAGGGCGGACGCGGCTTCGACCCCCTGACCGGCCTGATGACGGCCCTGAGCAACAACCCGCGTGTGGCATCGGAGTTCTTCAACGAGCCGGTGCGCGAGGACACCGATGGCAACGGCATCGTCACCACCGACGACAGCCCGGTGACCGTCATGGGGGACGACGGCAGGCGCGCGCCGCTGGGCATGGTCGACCACATGCTGGACAAGGAGGCGAACGACGACTGGTACGACACGGCGCCGGGCGGCGGCTCGACGCCGTTCCAGTCGGCCATGGGCAACGCCCTGGAGGCGGCCGTCACGGGCCGCACCCCGGGCGACACCGACGCACGCCCGGTGGAGCACACGGCGGCCATGGCGCGGGTGATGGAGCAGGTGGTCGAGAAGATCGGCTCCGACCCGGGCCTCCTGAAGGAGGACGAGGACGGCAACCCCGGCAAACTGTCGGGCCTGATGGGGCACTTCGGGGACATGGCGGCGGAGTACATGCCGGATGTGCAGATCGCCACGGAGAACGGCGCTCACCAGGGAAAGCCGTTCGGGGTGCCCGCGGCGTTCGACCGGGTGCACGTGGCACGCTTCCTCGGCGCCGTGGCCCAGGACCCGGGGGCGTACGGTGCCATCACCAACGCCCAACAGGCCTATACGACGCTGCTGGTCCGGGACGTCTTCGTCCACCCCGACCAGCACGGCCACGACGTGGGCGAGGCGGTACGCAACGCCGTGCATCCGGGCGGGCAGATCGCCGGAATGATGGCCGAAGCGCGGGTGGAAGCCGTCTATGAGAAGCAGGCGGCCGACGACGAGGAGTTCAACAAGGCCGTCGAGGCGAAGTCCAAGTGGGTCAACCGGATCATCGACTCGGTGGGCGGCAAGTACATCGAGCTGCTGCCCGTCGGAGGCGATGCGGTCGGCTGGCTCAAGGAGGACATCACGGAGTCCTTGACCGAGGGAGCCCAGCAGGACACTTCCGAGGAGGCGGGGCAGGCGGCGGCGGACGGATACGCGAAGGCGCAGACGAACGCCAAGAGGGCCGCCGCCGACGCGGTGGGCAGCGCGGGACGCAGCGCGGGGCTCGCGGAGCGGGACATCCGGGAGTACCGGGGGACGGCGTCGACGAGTGTCGCGGACGCGTTTGCGGATGGGCGGGGCGCCACCTCGGTCGCGTCGCGCCCCGGGGGCAGCGGGAAGTGATACGCGGCCGGACCGGGACGGCCGCCGTCGCGGCGGCCGGTGTACTGCTGGCGGCCTTGAGCGGTTGCTCGACGGATCCGTCCGTGCCCAGTGTTCCCCCGAGCCTGTGCTGGGGGGCTTTCGCCGGAAGTTCTGTGGTGCCCCTTCTTCCGGACGGCGGATGGGCCGGTCAGAGAACTGACAGCCCGTTCGACGTGTTCGAGAAGCAGAGCAGCGCCTACTGCGCCCTGTTCGTCGACGATTACGCCGCCTTCATCGTCTCCGTCGAACGCAGGAACAGCGGCAGGGGCTCGGACTGGAACGGTTACGCCCGCAAGAACGGTACGCCGGTGCGGGCCGGTGACGAGGGGTTCGTCTGGGACAGGGGCGCGGGCGCGGTCTTCCTCTGCGAGCGCCCGGATCTGCCAAGAGGCCCCGCGCTGCCGCCGTCGCAGAAGTACGTCGAGCTCGAACTCTCCGCCGACCGGGCCCCGAGGACGCCCCGCAGCCGCGAGATCCTGACCTCGCTGCTCCAGCGGTACGCCGAGTTCGCCCGGCGGGCGCTCAAGTGCCGTAACACATGAGGGAGTTGGAGGCCGTGGCGGGAATTGAACCCGCGTAACTCGCTTTGCAGGCGAGTCCCTGAGCCACTCGGGTACACGGCCGTGTGGTGGTGCGTTGTGATGACCGTAGGGGCGGGGGAGCGGGGTGGGGAAGGGGCGGGAGTGGGCCGCAATGTGACTGCCATGCGGCGTTCACGGGGGTTCACGCACGGTGTGGGTGCCTGGGTCCATCGGACGAGGGCTGGATACGACTTTCGACAGGGGCCAGAGGGCCGTATGCCTCTTACTCTGAGCCAATGAGCGCCCTTGAACCGATCAATGCCGACATCGCCGATGTACCTGCCGGCGACCTCCTGGAGGGCGGGATCCTCGGGCGGGAGCGCCGCGCGCTGAGCTTCGGGATCGTCACCGTCGTGCTGCTGATCGCGTTCGAGGCGACCGCCGTCGGCACCGCGATGCCCGTCGCCGCGCGCCGCCTCGGCGGGGTGTCGCTGTACGCCTTCGCCTTCTCCGCGTACTTCACGACGAGCCTGTTCGGGATGGTGGTCGCGGGCCAGTGGGCCGACCGGCGCGGGCCGCTCGGGGCGCTCGGCGTGGGGATCAGCGGGTTCGCGGCGGGGCTCGTGCTGTCGGGGACGGCGATGAACATGTGGACGTTCATCGCGGGCCGCGCCGTGCAGGGGCTCGGCGGCGGCCTGGTGATCGTCGCGGTGTACGTCGTGGTGGGCCGGGCCTACCCCGCGCGTCTCCAGCCCACCATCATGGCGGCGTTCGCGGCGGGCTGGGTCGTGCCCTCCGTGGTGGGGCCGCTCGTCGCGGGGACGGTCACCGAACAGCTCGGCTGGCGTTGGGTGTTCCTCGGGATCCCGGTGCTCGTGGTGTTCCCGCTGGCGCTCGCCCTGCCGGCGACGCGGCGCATCGCGTCCGGGCCCGCCGACCCGGCCGCGCCGGTCGAACCCTTCGACCGGCGCCGGATCAAGCTCGCGCTCGGCATCTCGACGGGGGCGGGGCTCCTGCAGTACGCCGGGCAGGACCTCAGGTGGCTGTCCGTGCTCCCCTTCCTCGCCGGCGCGGCCCTGCTCGGACCCGCCGTCGTCGGGCCGCGCGCGCTGCTGCCGCACGGCACCTGGCGGTCGGCGCGGGGGCTGCCCTCCGTGGTGCTGCTGCGGGGGGTGGCGGCGGGGTCGTTCATCGTGGCGGAATCATTCGTGCCGCTGATGCTCGTCACCGAGCGCGGTCTCACCCCCACGATGGCCGGGCTCTCGCTGGCCGTGGGCGGGGTGACCTGGGCGCTGGGGTCCTACGTCCAGGCGCGGCCCCGGGTCGAGGCGCACCGGGAACGGTTCATGGTGGCCGGGATGGTCCTGGTGGCCCTCGCGATCCTGGCGGCGCCCAGTGTGCTTCTGCCGGCGGTGCCGGTGTGGGTGGTGGCCGTCGCCTGGGGCGTGGGGTGCTTCGGGATGGGCGTGGTCATCACCTCCACGAGCGTGCTGCTGCTCAAGCTGTCGGCGCCGCGGGAGGCCGGGGCGAATTCCGCGGCGCTCCAGATCTCGGACGGGCTGTGCAACGTGCTGCTGCTGGCGGGGGGTGGGGCGGGGTTCGCGGCGCTGGGGGGTGGGTCGGTGGCGGGGGCCTCGGGTTCGCACCTGGGGGCGTTCTTGGTGGTGTTCTTGCCGATGGGGGTGGTGGCGTTGGGCGGGGTGTTCGTCGCGGGGCGGGTTCGCGCGCGCTGAGCGGCGGGGGCCGGGCTCCACCCCACCCCGCCCCTTCCCCAAACCCGCCGGGGGACCGGCCCGGCTGCGGGCCGTGCGTGGCCGCTCGCGCAGTTCCCCGCGCCCCTGGCGGGGTTGGTGCTGGCCCGCATCGGCAACTTCAGCCCGTCCTGGGGCCTCTGGCCCTTCAAGGCCTTGGGGGAGTTTGAGGACGAGCGCCTTCAGCGCGAACGGGGTCCGGGGCGGAGCCCCGGGGACCTCGACTGCGGCCGCGGACGCTTCTCGCGCAGTTCCCCGCGCCCCTGGCGGGGGCGACGCTGGTCCGCATCGGCAACTTCAGCCTGTCATGGGGGTCCCCCGTGGCCCTTGAGGCCTTGGGACGGGGTCCGGGGCGGAGCCCCGGGATCCTGGAGCTCAGCCCGCTCACAAGCCCCCGGAGGTTTCGGGAAGGGGCGGGGTGGGGCCATTACCGGGGTTTGGGGCGGAGCCCCAGGGAGCCCGGCTGCGGGCCGTGCGTGGCTGGGCGCGCAGTTCCCCGCGCCCCTGCCGGGATCCGTGCTGGTCCAGATCGGCAACCTCAGCCTGTTCGCCCCTGGCGGGGTCGGTGCCGCCCGCATGCGCGTCCTCAGCCGTGTTCGCCCCTGGCGGGGCCGGTGCCGGCCCGCGTCGGCGAGCTCAGCCTGTTCGCCCCTGGCAGGGGGCGGTGCGGCCCGCATGGGTGTGGTCAGCCCGTCGTGGGGTCCGGGTGTGAGCCCGATCTCATGGGTGGGCTGCCGCGAGGCGATGCGGCGGGGGACCGGCGCCCGCGCCGGTAGGGTGGCCCGGTTGTCGTACGTAAGCCCCGCCGGGCCCCCGCGGCCCGGATGCCCGTGACCCCGTACACCGAGAGACCCGAACCGGAGACCGTGACTACTACCGCCTCCCACCACCTCTCGCCCGCCTTCCCCGGCCGCGCCCCCTGGGGCACCGCCAACAAGCTGCGTGCCTGGCAGCAGGGCGCCCTGGAGAGGTACGTCCAGGAGCAGCCCCGCGACTTCCTCGCCGTCGCGACGCCCGGCGCCGGCAAGACAACGTTCGCGCTGACGCTCGCGTCGTGGCTGCTCCACCACCACGTGGTGCAGCAGATCACCGTCGTCGCGCCGACCGAACACCTCAAGAAGCAGTGGGCGGACGCGGCGGCCCGCGTCGGCATCAAGCTCGACCCGGACTACAGCGCGGGCCCGCTGAACCGCGAGTACCACGGTGTCGCCGTCACCTACGCCGGCGTCGGCGTGCGCCCGATGCTGCACCGCAACCGGTGCGAGCAGCGCAAGACGCTCGTCATCCTCGACGAGATCCACCACGCCGGTGACAGCAAGTCGTGGGGCGAGGCGTGCCTGGAGGCGTTCGACCCCGCCACCCGGCGCCTCGCGCTCACCGGCACCCCCTTCCGCTCGGACACGAACCCGATCCCGTTCGTCACGTACGAGGAGGGGAACGACGGGATCCGGCGCTCCTCCGCCGACTACACGTACGGATACGGCAACGCGCTCGCCGACGGCGTCGTGCGGCCGGTCATATTCATGAGCTACAGCGGCAACATGCGCTGGCGCACCAAGGCGGGCGACGAGATCGCCGCCCGGCTCGGCGAGCCCATGACCAAGGACGCCATCTCGCAGGCCTGGCGCACCGCGCTCGACCCGCGCGGCGACTGGATGCCCAATGTGCTGCGCGCCGCCGACCAGCGCCTGACCGAGGTCAGGAAGGCGATCCCGGACGCGGGCGCGCTCGTCATCGCCTCCGACCAGGACTCCGCCCGCGCCTACGCCAAGCTGATCCGCGAGATCACCGGTTCCAAGGCGACGGTCGTCCTCTCCGACGACACCGGCGCCTCCAAGCGGATCGACGAGTTCAGCGCGAACGACGACCGGTGGATGGTCGCCGTTCGCATGGTGTCGGAGGGCGTCGACGTACCGCGGCTCGCGGTCGGGGTGTACGCCACCACCATTTCGACCCCCCTCTTCTTCGCCCAGGCCGTCGGCCGATTCGTCCGCTCGCGCCGGCGCGGTGAGACCGCTTCCGTTTTCCTCCCCACCATTCCGATGCTGCTGAGCTTCGCCAATGAGATGGAGGTCGAGCGCGACCACGTGCTCGACAAGCCGAAGAAGGACGGCGAGGAAGACCCCTACGCCGAGTCCGAACAGGAAATGGACGACGCGAACAAGCAGGAGGACGAGGACACCGGGGAGCAGGACACGCTGCCCTTCGAGGCCCTTGAATCCGACGCCGTGTTCGACCGCGTCATGTACAACGGCGCCGAATTCGGCATGCAGGCCCACCCGGGGAGCGAGGAGGAGCAGGACTATCTCGGCATTCCCGGGCTCCTCGAACCCGACCAGGTGCAGATGCTGCTCCAGAAGCGGCAGGCCCGGCAGATCGCGCACAGCCGCCAGAAGCCGGCCGACCAGGCCGACCTGCTCGAAATGCCCGCCGAGCGGCGGCCCGTGGTCTCGCACAAGGAACTGCTCGAGCTCCGCAAGTCGCTCAACACGATGGTCGGCGCGTACGTCCATCAGAGCGGCAAGCCGCACGGCGTCATCCACACCGAGCTGCGCCGGGTGTGCGGCGGCCCGCCGAGCGCCGAGGCGTCTGCGGGCCAGCTCCGTGAGCGGATCAAGAAGGTCCAGGAGTGGGCCACCCGCATGAAGTAGGCGCCCGGGAACGCGAGCGGGGCCCGGCGTGCGCTGCCGGGCCCCGCTCGATCCCATGCGGTCGGGATGGGTGCGAGGAGCGGCCCCCACGGACGCCCCCCGGACGTCGCCCACGGTAATGTCCCGGCAAATCCCTGGCGCCCGGCCAAGGTCCCTCGTGATACGGACTTTGGTCCCGAAGGTGATCGAACAGGGATCAAATTCATCGCTTCCGGTGTTTATTTGTCCATCCAACGGTTCCCTTACGCCCCTTTACCGGCGCGCGGAATTCTGCTCGCGCCCGGATTCTGGACGAGGTCTTCCGCTGAGCGGTGTCCGCTCGCTACTGTCCCCGCCATGCAAATCGCCCCGTGGCAGCGTCGCCGCGGAGCGCAGCCGGTGCCTTGGCCTCGCCGGCGGGCTCTGCGCGCGCCGCCGACGGGACCGGTGTCGCGAATCACGTGAGAGCGCCGCCGCGACTCGCCACCTAAGGAGTGGGTCGTGACCGCGGAGACCTCCCAGACGCTCGACCGGGGACTGCGTGTCCTCAAGCTGCTCGCCGACACCGACCACGGCCTCACCGTCACCGAGTTGTCCAACAAACTCGGGGTCAACCGCACGGTCGTCTACCGCCTGCTCGCCACCCTCGAACAGCACACCCTGGTCCGCCGCGACCTCGGCGGCCGCGCCAGGGTCGGGCTCGGGGTGCTGCGCCTGGGCCGCCAGGTGCACCCGCTGGTGCGCGAGGCGGCGCTGCCCGCGCTGCGCTCGCTCGCCGAGGACATAGGCGCCACCGCCCACCTCACCCTGGTCGACGGTTCGGACGCGCTCGCGGTGGCCGTGGTCGAACCGACCTGGACGGACTACCACGTCGCCTACCGCGCCGGGTTCCGCCACCCCCTGGACAAGGGGGCCGCGGGCCGGGCGATCCTCGCGGCCCGGCAGAACGGCGGGCTCGCCGAGCCCGGCTTCACCCTCACGCACGGCGAGCTGGAGGCCGGCGCGAGCGGCGCCGCCGCGCCGCTGGTCGGGGTCACCGGGATAGAGGGCAGCGTGGGCGTGGTGATGCTCGCCGACGCCGTGCCCGAGCGGGTCGGGCCCCGAGTGGTGGACGCGGCGCGGGAAGTCGCCGACGCCCTGCGCTGAGCGCCGACGCCCTGCGCTGAGCGCCGACGCCCTGCGCTGAGCGGCGGCGGCCGGCCCGGGGCGCCGGGGGCGGGGTCGGGCCCCGGGCGCCGGGGAGCGGGCGGCGGGACCGCGTGCGGCAACGGGCGGGGCCGCGTGCGGCAAGGGGCGTGCGGCCGTCGGCGGGAAGCGTACGGATAGATTGGGCCCGTGCTCTTTCGTCACCCCCGCCTCCGTAACCTCGCCATCGGCGCCGCACCGGTCGTCGCGCTGCTCGCCGTCGCCTGTTTCGCGCCGCTGCCGTTCGCGGTGGCGCAGCCTGGGCCGACCGCGAACGTGCTGGGGGACGACGCGGGCAAGCCGGTGATCACCATTACCGGCGCCCCCACCCGCCCGACCACCGGGCAGCTGCGGATGACCACGATCCTGGCGACGGGGCCCGACGCGGACGTCGGTGTCACGGACGTCGTCGACGGCTGGTTCCGTACCGACCGGGCCGTGATGCCCCGCGACTCGGTCTACCCCGGCGGCGGCAGCGAGAAGGACATCTCCGAGCACAACCAGGCCGAGATGAAGCAGTCGCAGGACGCCGCGTCCGTCGCCGCGCTCGGCTACCTGGGCCTGAGCCCCGACAAGGTCAAGATCGACCTGCACCTCGCCGACGTGGGCGGCCCGAGCGCGGGCCTGCTCTTCACGCTCGGCATCATCGACAAGCTGAACGGCGACGGCGCGGGCGGCGACCTCACCGGCGGGCGCACCATCGCCGGCACCGGGACGATCGCCGGTAACGGCGAGGTCGGCGCGGTCGGCGGGGTCGCGCTCAAGACCCAGGCCGCCGCGCGCGACGGCGCGACGGTCTTCCTGGTGCCGAAGGGCGAGTGCTCGGACGCCACCTCCGAACTGCCCAAGGGCCTGCGCCTGATCCCCGTCACGACACTGAAGGGCGCGGTGTCCGCGCTTCAGGCGCTGCACAAGGGTGACGCGGTCCCGTCCTGCTGACGCCGGTCCCGGCCGCTTCCCCGCCGGTCCCGGCCGCTCCCGCACCGGCTTCTCCCGCCCCGCCGGGCCCCGTTGCCAGGCCTCGCCACGCCGGGAAGACCAGCGGACTCAGCGTGGCCAGCAGATACACCCCGCCGACCACGAGCAGCGCGCCGTGCGGGCCCGCGCTCTCCACGAGGAGGCCCGCCGCGATCCCGCCGAGCGGCATCGCCAGTTCGCAGCCCGCCGTGAGCACCCCGGAGACCCGGCTGCGCAGCGCGTCCGGCACCCTCTCGTAGATCACCGTGGTCAGGATCGGGTTGAGCGTGCCGCCGGCGAGTCCCGCCACCACCATCGTGACGGCCAGCGGCAGTGTGGTGTGGGTCAGCGCGGCCACCGCGTAACGGGGCGCCCCGCACAGCAGCACGCAGACCGAGAAGACGGTACGACGCGAGAAACGGTGGCCGACCAGACCGTACAGGAGCGCGCCCGCGAGGCCGCCGGCCCCGAACAGGGCGGTCAGCAGGCCGAGTTGGGACGCGCCGCCCAGGTACCGCTCGGCGTGGACCGGAAGCAGTACGGCGTTCCAGCCCTGGTCGGTCCCGTTCATCAGCATGACCATGGCGACCACCGCGAGCAGCAGCCGCGTACGCGCCAAGTGGGCGTATCCTTCGCGCAGTTCGGCCTTGTACGTCCGCACGGTGACCGGCGCCGGTCCGCGCCGGGGTCGCGCCTCGGGGAGCCCGCGCAGGCCGGCCGCGACGAGCAGGGCCGACACGGCGAAGGTCGCGCCGTCGATGAGCAGGACGTTGCCCGCGCCCGTCAGCGCGATGAGTACGCCGGCCAGGGCCGCGCCGGTCATGCGAGCGCCGCGTGCGACGGCGTCGTACGCGCTGGCCGCGCGCGCCAGGGTCAGCCCCGACCGCCGGGCGAGATCCGGCAGCAGGACGGCGCGCGCGGTGGCGCCCGGGGTGTGCGCGAGGCCGCCGAGCGCCATGAGGACGCACAGCAGCCAGAACGCGAGCAGTCCGGCCTGGTGCAGGAGCGGGATCGCCGCGACCGCCAGCCCGCACACCACGTCGGAGCCCACCGACACCCGGCGGCGCCCGACGCGGTCGATGACCGGGCCTCCGGCCAGGGCCGACACGACGATCGGCAGTGTCGCGCAGAAGGCCACGACGCCTGCGCGGCCCGCGCTGCCCGTGGTCTGGAGCACGAACCAGGGCACGCCGATGAGGGTGAGCGAACTCCCCGTGGCCGAAACGGCGTTGGCGGTCAGGACCGCCGTGAGTGGTCGTCTGTCGCGGTGTCCCCCCGGCCCGCTCATGCGAAGTGGGCCCGCCGGTGCGGCGTTCGGTGGGCGGCCAGGCGCAGCCCGACCTCGACCAGCAGCCAGCCGACGCGGGCGCGCAGACGGTGCTCGCCGGGGACGGTGGCGGCTGCCCGGGTGGTCAGTTCGGCGGCGCGCAGGTGGTGCAGCAGGAGATGGGTGTCGCTGTGCATGGCGTGAGTCCCTTCGGTGGGGTGGCGGGTGGCGTGCGGGTCAGGCAGGCGGGACGGCGCGCGGGAAGGAGTGCAGATGGACCCGGACCTGGGCGGCCTCGGAGCCGTGCGATGTGTCGGGGCCCGCCGTGCGGTACGTCTCGACGACGGCGTGCAACTTCTCATTCAGCTCATGCAGTTGGGCGGCGGTCAGGTTCAGGGTGAAGTCGCTCAGATCGCCGCTGGTAGCCCAGGGAGCCGGCCAGTCGCGCGCGGTGGCGAGCCAGGTCGACACCTCCTGGGTGTGGATGCCGGCGACCTCATGCATGAACAGATCCGCGGCGCCCCGCACTTCGGGGTCGGTGCTGGTGTGCAGGTCGTCGGCGAACGTCGTGCCGGTGTGCACGGCCTTCCACCAGCGCTCGCGCCCCCTGCCGCGTTCGGGGTCGTCGTCCACGAAGCCGTGGGTGGCGAGCTGGCGCAGGTGGTAACTGGTCGCGCCGCTCGACTCGCCCAGACGCTCGGCGAGTTGGGAGGCGGTGGCGGGGCCGTCGTGGCGCAGGGACTTCAGGATCCGGATGCGCAAGGGGTGGGCGAGACCGCGCAGGGCGCGCGCGTCGAGGATGCGTTCGCCGCTCTCACCGAGCAGGGGAGCGGCGTCGGACGGCTTCTTCTCGGGCATGGTCCAAAGATAGCTATGCAAAGGAAAGGTTGCAACGCCTTCTTTGCAACGGCTTCTTTGCGAAGCATCCCTGCCCCACACCGCCCCTCCGGAGCGCCAACTGCCGCCCGCTCACGCCTTCTTGATGAACCCCTCCCGCACCAGCCACTCCAGCGCCACGTCATGCGGATCCTGCCCCTCGACGTCGACCTTGGCGTTCAGGCTTCGCGCGACCTGGGTCGTCAGCTTCGCGCTGAGCGGGTCCAACAGGGCCGCGATCGCCGGGTACTTGGCGTACGCACGGCTGTGGATCACCGGCGCCGCGTTGTAGTTGGGGAAGAAGTGCTTGTCGTCCTCGACGGTCGCCAGATTCATCGCCTTGATGCGGCCGTCGGTGGTGAACACCTCGCCCAGCAGGCAGGAGTTGGACTTGGACACCTGGGTGTAGATGATCCCGGCGTCCATCTTCTGGATGCGGGACGCGGGGATCGACATCCCGTACGCCTTCTCCATGCCCACGAGGCCGTCCTCGCGCGAGGCGAACTCGTTCTCCACGCAGATCGTCACCGCCGAGGGGTCCTTCTTGGCCAGCGCGGCCACGTCCGAGAGCGTCTTGAGGTGGTACTTGGCGTTGTTGGCCTGGCTGATGCCGAGGGAGTAGGTGTTGTTCAGGGACGACTGCGGCAGCCAGGTCACCCCGTTCTTCAGGTCGGCGTCCCGCACCGCCCGCCACTGCGCCGCCGGGTCGGTGATCGGCTTGCTGTGGCCGAGGAAAGTGATCCAGCCCGTGCCCGTGTAGTCGTACATGGCGTCCGCGTCGCCCTTGATGATCGCCTCGCGGGCGCTGATCGAGCCGGGCAGGTTGGTGCGGTCAAGGACCTCGGCGCCGGCCGCCTTGAAGACCAGGCCGACCATCTGGCCCAGGATGATGTTCTCGCTGAAGTTCTTCGACGTGACCGTCAAGGACGCCCCCTTGAGGGGCAGGCCCCTGCCGAGTGAGCCGGGCACGACGTCGTCCACCATCGGCGAGCCGGACTTGAGCCCGCAGCCCGACACCGCGGCGAGCAGCGAGAGCGAGGCCCCGGCGGCGGCCAGGATCGTACGGAGGCGGTGCGTCACGACTCCTCCAGACCGCGCGGGGTCAGCGCCACTTCGGCCAGCGAGGCCAGCCAGTCCACGAAGAGCGCGAGCGCCACGGTGAGGATCGAGCCGATGACCAGGACCGGCATGCGCTGGGTCTGGATGCCGGACGTGATCAGGTCCCCGAGCCCGCCTCCGCCGCCGAAGGTGGCCAGCGTCGCGGTGCCGACGTTCAGGACGAGCGCGGTGCGCACCCCCGCGAGGATCAGCGGTACCGCCAGCGGCAGTTCGACCCTGCCGAGCGTGCCGAAGGCCGACATGCCGATGCCGCGGGCCGCCTCGACGAGCTGGGGGTCGATCGCGCGGAGCCCCGCCACCGTGTTGGAGAGCACCGGCAGGACCGCGTAGATCACCATGCCGATGACGGCGGTGCCGGGGCCGATGCCGAGCCAGATCACCAGGAGCGCGAGCAGTCCGATCGCGGGGGTGGCCTGACCGATGTTGGCGATGGCGGTGACCGGTGGCGCGGCCCTGCTCACACCGCGCCGGGTCAGCGCGATGCCGAGCGGGATCGCGATGATCAGCACCCAGAAGGTGGAGATGGCGGTCAGCTTCACGTGCTGCCACAGGCGCAGGGGCACATTCCCGTTGCCCAGGGAGTTCTTCGCGATCGTGTCCAGCTGGGCATGCGTGATCCAGACGTAGGTGATCACCAGGACGACCGCGAGGACGAGCGGCAGCAGGACCAGCTTCTGCCAGGTGACGCGCCGGGCCGGTCGGGTGGCGGGGGCCGGGCTCGGCGGCTCATCGGGCTCGGTGAGCGGGTCGGGCGGCTCGTCGTGGAAGGCGTGGCCCTTGACGTCGTGCTCGCCCGGCGGGCGCTCGGCGGGGGCGGGGTTCCTCGGCGTCATGGCGTCTCCGCACCGCCCTCCAGCTCCTGTTCGGTCTGGTGATGGCGGAGGTCTTCGAGGTCGTGCTGGTGCTCCATGGCGGCGAGCCGGTCGGCCTCAAGGAGTTCGTGCACGGAGTTCATCAAGGTCTCCATGTCGACGACGCCGATGTACTCGCCGCGCCGCCCCGTCACCGCGACCCGGCCGCCGGAGTCGGTGAGCACCGCCTCAAGGGCGTCGTGCAGCGTCGCGTCGCGGGTCACGGTGTCGTGCACCAGCTGTCCGGCCCGGGCGAGTGAGCCCTTGGCGCGCATCAGGTCGCCGCGCCGCAGCCATTTGTAGGGGCGGTTCCTGCGGTCCAGCATGAGCAGTTCGTTGTGCGGGCCGCTGCGGAGCTTGTTGAAGATCGACTGGAGCGGGTCGTCCACGGTGACGGTGGGGAACTGCGCCATCTCCACGTGCCGTACGCGGGTGAGGTTGAGCCGCTTGAGGGCGGCGCCCGCGCCCACGAAGCCGGAGACGAAGTCGTCGGCGGGGTTGGTGAGGATGGCCTCGGGGGTGTCGAACTGGGCGATGTGGGAGTGCTCGCGCAGCACCGCGATCCGGTCGCCCAGCTTGATCGCCTCGTCGAAGTCGTGGGTGACGAAGACGATCGTCTTGTGCAGTTCGTGCTGGAGGCGGATCAGCTCGTCCTGGAGGTGGTCACGGGTGATCGGGTCCACCGCCCCGAAGGGTTCGTCCATCAGGAGCACCGGCGGGTCGGCCGCCAACGCCCTTGCCACGCCCACCCGTTGCTGCTGTCCTCCGGAGAGCTGGCGCGGATAGCGGCCGTGGAACTCGCGGGGGTCGAGCCCGACCAGGTCGAGCATTTCCTCCACCCGGTCCTTCACCTTCGCCTTGGACCAGCCGACCATCTTCGGCACCAGCGCGATGTTGTCGGCGACCGTCATGTGCGGGAAGAGCCCGGACGACTGGATCGCGTACCCGACCTTGCGGCGCAGCTTGACCGGGTCGATGTCGGTGACGTCCTCGTCGTTGATCCGGATGCGGCCCGACGTCGGTTCGATCAGGCGGTTGATCATCTTCAGCGTGGTCGACTTCCCGCACCCCGAGGGCCCCACGAAGATGACCGTCTCGCCCGCCTTGATCTCCATCGTGACGCTGTCCACCGACGGGGTGGGGTTGCCCGGGTAGCGCTTGGTCAGGTTCTCCAGGTGGATGGAGGCGCCCGAGGTGGCCGCTCCACCGGGCCCCGGCTCGGCCCGCCCGGACACGACGGACGCGGACACGACGGACGCGGACTCGGATCGCTCAGACACGGATCCCCCTCGGGATGGTGAGACGGCCGATCAGGACGTACGCCGCGTCGAAGAGCAGGGCGAGCACCACGATGCCGAGGGTGCCCGCGAGCACCTGGTTGATGGCGTTGGCGCTGCCCAGCGAGGCGATGCCGCGGAAGATCTCGTTGCCGAGGCCCGGGCCCGAGGCGTACGCCGCGATCGCCGCGATGCCCATCAGCATCTGGGTGGAGACGCGGATGCCGGTCAGGATCGGAGGCCAGGCCAGCGGGAGTTCGACGCGCAGCAGGCGGGCGGCGCGCGACATGCCGATGCCCTTGGCGGCGTCCACCAGCGAGGGGTCCACGCCGCGCAGGCCCACGATGGAGTTGCGCACGATCGGCAGCAGTCCGTACAGGGTCAGGGTGACCACCGTGGGCGCCACGCCGAGTCCCACCAGCGGGATCAGCAGGCCGATCATGGCGAGCGAGGGGATCGTCAGGATGGTCGAGGTGGAGGTGACGGCCAGACCCGCTGCCCAGCCGCTGTGGTACGTCACCACGCCGATCACCACACCCAGCACGGTGGCGATCACCATGCACTGGAACACCGCGCTCGCGTGCTGGAGGGCGTCGGTGAGCAGCTGCTGGTGCCGGCTGGAGAGGTAGTCCCAGAACCCCACGCGCTCACCCCTGTCCTCACGCGGTCGGCCACCCGCTCCTTACGCGGTCGGCCACCGCTCCTCGCGCGGTCGTCCACCGCCGGGCACGGAGTCCTGACCCGCCTGCTCCACCAGCGGGATGATCCGCAGGGGGACCGGGTTCTCCATGACGATCGCCGTCGCGGCCCGGACGATGCCATCAAAACCGACAACCCGGTCGATCACACGTTGGAGATCGGCGTTGGAGCGGGCCACCAGACGGCACAGCATGTCGCCCTGGCCGGTGGTCGTGTGCAGTTCGAGGACCTCGGGCACGGACGCCAAGTGGGCCCGCACGTCCGCCCCCTGACCCTGTTTGATCTCCAGCGTGGCGAAGGCGGTGACGGGATAGCCGAGCGCCGCCGGATCGACATCGGGCCCGAAACCGCGGATGACTCCATTGGACTGAAGCCGGTCCAGTCGCGCCTGGACGGTGCCACGGGCCACGCCGAGCCGCCGGGACGCCTCCAGGACCCCGATGCGGGGTTCACGCGCGAGCAGCACGATCAGCCGCCCGTCCAGATGATCGATCGCCATGGCCGCCTCCGGATGGTCACCGTGTACAGAACGCCCTCCCATCCTCGGCCCCTACTGGACAGATTGACCAGTGAAAACGCGAACTATTGCGCAGCTTGCCTCCTGGGGTGACGCTCCCTCTATGACTGAGACCCTGGATCAGACCCCCGGAACCGCGCGGCAGGCCGACCCCTTCCCGGTGAAGGGCATGGACGCGGTCGTCTTCGCTGTGGGCAACGCCAAGCAGGCCGCGCACTACTACTCGACGGCCTTCGGCATGAAGCTGGTGGCGTACTCCGGACCGGAGAACGGCAGCCGCGAGACGGCGAGCTACGTGCTGACCAGCGGCGCCGCCCGCTTCGTCTTCACCTCCGTCATCAAGCCCGCCACCGACCGGGGCCGTTTCCTCGCCGATCACGTCGCCGAGCACGGTGACGGTGTGGTGGACCTCGCCATCGAGGTGCCCGACGCGCGTGCCGCGTACAAGTACGCCACCGAGCACGGCGCCACCGGGATCGAGGAGCCGCACGAGGTCTCCGACGAGCACGGCACCGTCGTCCTCGCCGCGATCGCCACCTACGGCAAGACCCGGCACACCCTGGTCGAGCGCTCCGGCTACACCGGCCCCTACCTGCCGGGCTTCGTCGAGGCCGCCCCGATGGTCGCGCCCGTGGAGAAGCGTTTCTTCCAGGCGATCGACCACTGCGTGGGCAATGTGGAGCTCGGCAAGATGAACGAGTGGGTGGCGTTCTACAACAACGTCATGGGCTTCACCAACATGAAGGAGTTCGTGGGCGACGACATCGCCACCGAGTACTCCGCGCTCATGTCCAAGGTCGTCGCCGACGGCACCCTCAAGGTGAAGTTCCCGCTCAACGAGCCGGCCATCGCCAAGAAGAAGTCCCAGATCGACGAGTACCTGGAGTTCTACGGCGGCCCCGGCGTCCAGCACATCGCGCTCGCCACCAACGACATCGTCGCCTCGGTCAAGGCCATGCGCGCCGCCGGCGTCCAGTTCCTCGACACCCCCGACTCCTACTACGACACCCTCGGCGAGTGGGCCGGCGAGACCCGGGTGCCCGTGGAGACGCTGCGCGAGCTGAAGATCCTCGTCGACCGCGACGAGGACGGCTACCTGCTCCAGATCTTCACCAAGCCGGTGCAGGACCGCCCGACCGTCTTCTTCGAGATGATCGAGCGGCACGGTTCGATGGGCTTCGGCAAGGGCAACTTCAAGGCCCTGTTCGAGGCGATCGAGCGCGAGCAGGAGCGGCGCGGCAACCTCTGACCTGCAACAGGTCTCGTCCGTACGGTAAGTGAGTTACCGTCATGAGTCCCCGGCCCCACGGACCTGACCCGTGGGGCCGTGGCCTTTCGTCGCCCCACGCTCCCGTAACCCCGCGCTCCCGTGGCCCCGCGCTCCCGTGGCCCCGCGCTCCCGGGGTCTCAGTGCCGCTGCGAGGGCTTGGCGGGCCTGGCCTGGCGGGGCCTCGCGGGCCGCCGTGCGCCCTGGCCCGACGACGAGCCGGACGACGACGCTGCGGCGCCCCCGCCCCCGCCGCCGGATTCCGCGTCGGAGCCCGAAGGGCCCGCCTGCGCGGCCGCCGCCACATGCCCGTACATGTCCCTCGGTCCGCCGTCGGGCGGCTCGCCCAGCGCCGCGAGCGCTTCCTTCGCCTTCGGCGCGAGCAGCGGCGAGAAGTACGGATTGGTGCGCAGCGCGTCCTGGAGGTGGCGCCGGGCCGCGCCCGACTGGCCCAACTCCCGCTCGATCACGGCCTGATGGTAGGAGAACAGGGCGCTGCGCACCCCGGAGTCGGTCGCCTTGCGCAGATGCGTCAGCGCCTCCTCCGTCTCGCCCGCGTGGTACATCGCCCAGCCGAGCGCGTCCTCCGCGTCCGCGCTCGGATGTGCCTTCCACTCCGCTTCCAGCCGGTCCACCGCGGCGTGCGCCGCCCCGTGGTCCGTCTCGAAGCGGCCGAGCAGCAAGGCGTCGTCCACCCCGCCCGCCTCGTCCCGCGCGATCAGCTCGCGCATCTTGGCGAACCACGTCCTCGCGTCGCCGTCCAGGCCCTGCGACTCGTACAACTCGCCCAGTTCCAGGGCGAATCGCGGCTCCGGCAGCCGGGCGACGGCCGTCTGGTAGTCGCGCTGGGCCTCGGCCTTGCGGCCGAGCGCGGCCTCGGCCCTGGCCCGGCCCGCGTACGCCGGGGCCGCGCCGGGATCGGCGTGCAGGGCCGCCGCGTAGCGCGCCAGCGCGCCCTCCGGCTCGCCCCGTTCCCACGCCAGGTCGCCCGCCGCCGTCAGCGCGGCCGCCTTCTGCACCGGCGAGGCGGCGTGCGCGACGGCCTCGTCGAGCGCCACCGACGCGTCCTCGCGCCAGCCGCGCGTACGGTAGACCTCGCCCGCCCGCGCCAACGCGCCCGCGCCCTCGCGCAGTTCGAGCAGCCGCTCCGCCGCCTTGGCCGCGGCCTTGGTGTCCCCGAGCCCGCTGTAGGCATCGATCAGCGGGGGATACAGCGTCCAGCGGTCGGCCGCGCGGGACCGTACCCCCTCGGCCAGCGTGCGCGCCGCCGCGTAGTCGTGCCGGGCGTCCGCGAGCGCCGCGAGGCCGATCTCGGCGTCCTGGTTGTCCCGTGGCCGCACCTCCAGGGACCGCCGCAGCGCCCACTCGGCCCGCGGATAGCAGGCGGGGTCCGCGCCGCGCGCCCCGCGCTCCACATAGGCCGAGCCGAGCACCGCCCAGGACGCCTCGTCCTTGGGGTGGGTGCGCACCCAGGCCGCCCGGTCCGCGATGAGCGCCGTCAGATCGCCCACCGAGGCGGGGGCCCCCGAGGCCACCGCCGTCAGGGCCCGCGTGGCGGGCCCCGGCGCGGGCGGCGCCTCCTTGCGGGCCCCGCCGTCGGGCCGCAGCAGCAGGACGCCCCCGACCAGTGTCCCCGCCGCGAGCGCCACCAGGGCGGCCCGCCGCAGGACGGGGCCCGGGCCCCGGCGCCGCGCGGTGCGCTGGGCCGCCGCCGACGCCGAGAGCCACGCCGCCCGCCGGGCCGCGGCCGGATCCTGTTCGGTCTTAGCGATCTCCATGGTGTTCACTGTGCGTCAATACGAAGAGCACACCCGGCGCCGCCCGACCGGCCGGGTAAAGGGTTCACACCGATGGCCCCGGGTGCCACGCTGAGGACATGGACGATCTTCTCGAACGGCTGCGCAAGGGCCTCCCGGCGGACGCCGTCGTCTCCGATCCCGACATCACCGCCTCCTACGCCCACGACATGGCGAGCTTCTGCGCGGCGGGCAGTCCGGCCGTGGTGGTGCTGCCCCGCACTGTCGAGCAGGTCCAGCACGTCATGCGCACGGCCACCGCGCTGCGGGTGCCCGTCGTGCCGCAGGGCGCGCGCACCGGTCTGTCCGGCGCGGCCAACGCGAGCGACGGCTGCGTCGTCCTCTCGCTCGTCAAGATGGACCGCATCCTGGAGATCAACCCCGTCGACCGGGTCGCGGTCGTCGAACCCGGCGTCGTCAACGCCGTACTGTCGCGCGCGGTCCACGAACACGGGCTCTACTACCCGCCGGATCCCTCCAGTTGGGAGATGTGCACCATCGGCGGGAACATCGGCACCGCGTCCGGCGGGCTGTGCTGTGTGAAGTACGGGGTGACCGCCGAGTACGTCCTCGGCCTCGAGGTCGTCCTCGCCGACGGACGGCTCATGAGCACCGGCCGGCGGACCGCCAAGGGCGTCGCCGGGTACGACCTGACCCGGCTGTTCGTCGGCTCCGAAGGCAGCCTCGGCATCGTCGTCAAGGCGGTGCTCGCGCTGCGTCCAGCGCCGCCGCCCCAGCTCGTGCTCGCCGCCGAGTTCGCCTCTGCGGCGGCCGCCTGCGACGCCGTCGTGGCGATCATGGAGCGCGGCCACACGCCCTCGCTGCTCGAACTCATGGACCGCACCACCATCCAGGCCGTCAACCGCATGGCCCACATGGGGCTGCCCGAGAGCACCGAGGCGCTGCTGCTCGCCGCCTTCGACACGCCGGGCGCGGCCGCCGACCTCGCCGCCGTGGGCGAGCTGTGCGCGGCCGCAGGCGCCACCGACGTCGTCCCCGCCGACAGCGCCGCCGAGTCCGAACTGCTGCTCCAGGCACGGCGGTTGTCGCTCACCGCCCTGGAGGCGATCGCGCCGGCCACGATGATCGACGACGTGTGCGTGCCCCGGTCCCGGCTCGCCGCGATGCTGGAGGGCACCGCGGCGATCGCCGCCAAGCACGATTTGACCATCGGCGTCTGCGCGCACGCCGGCGACGGCAACACCCACCCCGTGGTCTGCTTCGACGACGCCGACGAGGACGCCTCGCGGCGCGCCCGTGAGTCCTTCGACGAGATCATGGCGCTCGGCCTGGAACTCGGTGGCACCATCACCGGCGAACACGGCGTAGGCGTCCTGAAGAAGGAGTGGCTGGCCCGCGAGCTCGGCCCGGTGGGTATCGAGATGCAGCGCGCGGTCAAGCGCGCCTTCGACCCGCTCGGTCTCCTCAACCCGGGCAAGCTGTTCTGACCCGGGGCCCTCACGCGCCCTCCTCCGGCCGCGACTCCTTGCGGGACCAGCGTTCCCCCAGCCACGCCTCGTCGGCCGGGCCCCGGCCGGTGGTGGTCGCGAGCAGTTCGGCCAGGCCGTCGTCGACGCACAGCAGCTCGCTCTCGCGGCCGGGCGGCACCACCCGCAGCGAGCGCTCGAGCCACGCCGACACCTGCGCCGCGGGCGCCTCCAGGAGCGCGTCGCCGTCCGGCGAGCTGAGCGCCATCAGGACCGCGCCGCGGCCCTCGGTCCTCGTCGGCCAGATCCGCACATCGCCGTGGCCGCACGGCCGGAACACTCCCTCGACCAGGAGCTCACGCGCGAAGGTCCAGTGGACGGGGGTGTCGGAACCGATGTGGAAGGTGATGTGCACGGCGTAGGGGTCGTCGGCGCGGTAGGTGAGGCGGGCCGGCACGGGGACGGCGCGCTCGGGCGACAGGACCAGCTTCAGTTCGAGTTCGCGCTCCACCACGGTGACATGCATGGGGTTCCTCATTCTCTTCCCGGTACGCGGCCGACGCGGGTGGCGGCGGCGCGGTACGGGCCCGGGAGCGGGCCGTACCGGATGAGAGCGCGTCGCCCCGGGTTCATTACGCGAGAACGGGAAACTTTTTCGGCGCGCCCCTCCTACGGCGGCCCCGAGCCGTTGAGCCAGCTCGCTCCGTACACCGCCGAACCGAGCGCGAGAGCCGCGACGACGGGCACCGAACGCGCGGCGCGCACCCGTGACAGCGCGAGCGCCACCGGGAGCAGCAGCGGGAAGGCGGGCAGCAGCAGACGCGGCTTGGAGCCGAAGTAGCCCGACGAGCACAGCGCGAGCGCCAGCACGACACCGGTGTAGACGAGCAGCGCAAGCGGCTGGCGCCCGCGCACACACGCCACGTACGCCCACAGCGCGAGCGCCGTGCCCGCGATCAGACCGAGCCCGGCGAGCACGACGGGCCAGCCGCCCAGGTGCGCCACGATGAACTTCCCGTACGCCAGACCGCCGTCGAAGCCGTTGCCCCACTCCGCCTGCACGTCCAGATAGGCCAGGAGGCGGCCCCGGCGCAGCCCCACCCACAGGATGTAACCGGCCGCGCCGAGCGGGGCGATCACCATCCCGGCGAGCATCCGCGCGCCGACGCGGCGGGTGCGCCACGCCTCGACGACGGCGCCCGCCCACAGCGCGGCGGCCACCGCGAGCCCCACCGGCCGGGTGAGTCCCGCCAGCGACGCGAGCAGCCCCGCCACCACCCAGCGCCCGCGCGCGACCGCGTACAGGGACCAGGCGGCGAGCGCCACGAACAGGGCCTCGCTGTACGCCATCGACTGGACGATCCCGACCGGCACCGCCGCCCACAGCGTCACCAGGAAGAGCCCCGCCCGGTGGCCGTAGAAGTGGTGGCCCATCAGATACATGCCCCAGGCGGCCATGGGCCCCGCGATCCCGCTGACCAGCAGGCCCGCGTCGCCGGGACCCAGCGGGCTCACCGCGCCGACAGCCCGCTCGAGCCAGGGGAGCAGCGGGAAGAACGCCTGGTCGGACAGGACCCGCCCGTCCGGCGCGGTCAGCGTGAAGTCGTAGCCGCAGGCCGCGACCCGCGCGTACCAGAGCGAGTCCCAGCGCGCGGACAGCAGCTCATGGGCGTCCTCGCCGTTGACGCGTGACCACAGGCCGAGCACGAGCAGGCCGAGCGCGCGGACCGCCGCGAAGGCCGCGACCGCCGTCCACGCCCGCCGCAGCGCCGGCTCCGTCACCGGGGGACCGTCCACCGGGCTGTCATGACCGGTCCGGCCAGGCCCCACGCGCATTGCTCACTCACTTTCCTGACCGGCGGCGCCGGGGGCACCAGTTCGATGCGCCACGACTGTACGCAACCGTGGGGCGCGGTCGCGCTGCGGCGGACCCGGGCGTCGCGCGTCGCCCGTACGCGGGCTTCCTGCACGGCTTCCTCCAACGGGCCGCGCGTTCTTGGTTAGGGTCCTCCTGGGACAAGCGGAAGCGCGCGGTCTGGCCCGGTGCGGCCGCCGTACCGCGGCGGAGATCAACTGTGCTGGATCGGAACGGAGTTGGGGACATGGCGACGGTTCCTCCTGACAACGACGGGAGCGCGGCCCGGGAGGGGTACTACCCGGATCCCTCCATCCCGGGATATGTCCGGTACTGGAACGGGGTCTCCTGGGTGCCCGGCACGAGCCGGCCCGCGCCCGCCGCCGGTGAGGCGCCGCCCTCCCCGCCGCCGGGCGCCCAGCCCGCCCCTGCGCCCTCGCTCGCCGCGGTGCCGCCGGTCACGGCCGCCCCCGCCGCCGAGGAGACAGGCCCGGTCTTCCTGGACGAGCCCGAGCCCTCGGCCGCCGCACCCGGGCAGGCCGGGCCGCAGCCCGCCTGGCACGCGGACGCCGCCCACCAGTCCGGTTTCGGCGGCGACCAGGACCGCCGGGTCTCCTGGGGCCTGCCGGCCGAAACACCCGACCCGCGCCTGCCCGACCCGTGCCTTCCTGATCCGCGCCTTCCTGATTCGCGTCTGCCCGACCCCCGGCGCTCCGGAACCCCCGGACGCGCGGTCCCGGAGCAGCCGCGCCCCGGGCACGGGTCGAACCCCGGGCACGGGTCGAACCCGGCGCACGCGGCGAACCCCGGGCATGCGGCGAACCCCGGGCACGGGTCGAACCCCGCGCACGCGGCGAACCCCGGACACCCCGCGCCGTCGTCGGACCCTGGGCCGTCCGGGCCGACGGGTGCCCCGGCCGGTGCGCGGCCCGGCGGCTCGGTGCCGCACCAGCACCAGCACCCGCAGCCGCATCAACAGCCGCACCAGCAGCACGCCCCCCAGCCCATCCCGTCCGGCCCGTCCGGACCGTTCGCCGCGCTCGCGGGGCCCGTGCAGCCCGCCGCCGTCGAACCCGCACCCGCGCGGGCCCAACTCCCGCGCCCCGCCGACCCGTTGCCGGCCGCGCAGTCCGGCCCCGCGCAGTCCGGCCCCGCGCAGCCCGGACCCGTACAGCAACAGCTGCCGGCCGTCGCCGTGCCCGGGTCGCCGATGGCGGCCGGGGCCGGGGGAGGGGCCGCGTCCTGGGCGCAGCAGGTGCACCAGCTCGCGCAGCCCGACCCCCGGGCAAGCGAGCCCGTCGCGCCGTGGAAGCCGCCCGTCGCCGACCCCTTCCTCGCGGCCGCGCAGGCGCAGGCGGCGGCCCGGCCCGCCGGGCTCGGCAGGCGCCTCGCCGCGCGGCTCATCGACACGGTGGTGCTCGGCGTCGTGGCGGGCGGCCTCGCCCTGCCGCTGCTCACCCGGGTCGGCGACCACATCCAGGAGAAGATCGACGCGGCCAAGCTGTCGGGCCGTACGGTCACCGTCTACCTCCTGGACGCCACGACGGCGAGTCTCCTCGGCATCGTGCTGGGCGCGTTCCTCGTCCTGGGGCTGCTGTACGAGGCGCTGCCCACCGCCAAGTGGGGCCGCACCCTCGGCAAGCGGATCTGCGGGGTGGAGGTGCGCGGCATCGAGTCGTTCGAGCAGCCCACGTTCGGCCAGGCGGCGCGGCGCTGGGTGGTCTACGGGGTGCTGGGACTGCTCGTGGTCGGCGCGGTCAACGTGGTGTGGTGCCTCTTCGACCGTCCGTGGCGCCAGTGCTGGCACGACAAGGTGGCCCATACGTTCGTCGCCCAGGGACAGGGATAGCCCGGGCGCCGCCCCTTCCCCGGAACGCCCTTCCCCGGAACGGCCCGCCCCCCGAACGGCCCGCCCCGGTCGCGGGGCTCTCGCGCGCGCGGTGCACTACCGGCATGAGCACCGATCAGCCGCCGCCCGGTCAGCCGCCCGAGGACGACCCGTTCCGCAAGAAGCCGTCCGAGCCTCCGCCGAGCGGTTCGCCCTACGGCGGCACGCAGCCGCCGCCCGCTGATCCGCCCCGCGGCCCGGGCCCGTCCGGCGGCCAGGGCCCCTACGGAAGCCCGCCCCCACCGGGCGGAGGCGGCCCTTACGGCGGTGGCCCCTACGGCGGTGGTCCCTACGGCGGGCCGCCCCCCGGCGGCGGCTCGCCCTACGACAGCGCGCCGCCACCGCCGTCGGACCCGTACGGCGGCCAGTACGGCGGTGTGGACCCGCTGGCCGGCATGCCGCCGCTCGCCGACTTCGGCAGGCGGTTCCTGGCCCGGGTCATCGACTTCCTGATCATCGCGGTGCCGCTCAACCTGATCGAATGGGCGACAAGCAATCGCGTGGTGATCTCCACGGACAACGGTGACTCCGGCACCGAAGTGATCAGCAAGACGTACTCCGGCACGGGTCTGCTGTGGCTGCTGATCTCGCTCGCCGCCTACATCGGTTACGACACCCTGATGGTCTCGAAGACCGGGCAGACCCTCGGCAAGAAGTGGCTGGGGCTGCGGGTGGCGATGCTCAACGACGGCAGGGTGCCCACCATCAACGCCGCGCTCGCCCGGGCCGCCGTGCTGTGGGCGCCGTTCGTGCTGTGCTGCTACTGCCTGTGGGACCTCGTCCTGATCATCACGATCGTCGCGGACAAGCCCTATCGGCAGGGCTGGCACGACAAGGCGGCCAAGACGGTGGTGGTGGTCTCAACTCCGCAGTGAGTGCGCACGGGCGGCGGTGCGCTGCCCTCGGGGGGAGGGGACGCCCTCCCGGTGCCGTACGGGCCCGGGACGAGGCGTCGTCGCGGAAGTCTCCTGGACGGCCGCACGGTCGACCGGCGCTGTACTGGCCGGCGCCGTGCGGCCGTTCGCGCGTGCGCGCCGGGGCAGCGGCATGGGGACCGTCACGGCGACGAGCAGTCCGAGCAGCAGCGCGGCGAGCACGATGACCGCGACTCCGACGCCCGACTCGGTGCGCGAGAGCAGCAGCATGGCGACGGTCGAGAAGACGACGGTGGCCGAACCGTAGGAGAGCTGTGCGGCAGTGGGACGCGGCATGGCGTTATCCGTCCTCATGGTTCGGATAGGGGGTGAGCCTCAAGACCGTTCTTCGACCGGCGGCCCCGGGCCACCGGATCGCACTGCCTAGCGACTCTACGACGGTCCATGCCCGAGCGGAACTGTTGGTAAGCATGACCTAACCCACAGTGCCGGTGCACGGGGGGCGCATGGAGTCATTCCGGGATGCGCCCCGGTCCGGATGGCGAGACGCGTGCACCTGTTGTCCCGGTCTGTTAGCACACCTGTCACGTTCGGATAGCGGAACGTGCCTTCTACATAATGTACTTGGCACGAACAAGTCAAGATCTGTCTTTTCTTTGGTAACTCCGGTCCAATGTCGTCACTTGAGACGCGTGTCGTGCACCGGAACCAGCTCCTCACCCCCGGGTTCCTGCCGGCCGCGGGGGAGGAAATCGTCAAGTGACCAGCAGCAGGAGGGCGGCAAGAGCCGCCGCCGTGCTCGTGGCCATAGCCACGGTCGGCGCAACGGGGTCGGCATTCGCCACGGCCCAGGCCGACTCGAAGGCTCCGGCGGCCGTACAGCGCCAGGACCCGTCGAGGGCCAGCGGCCAGGAGCACAACCTCAAGGGCCCGTTCAGTGACCAGCAGGCGCAGCAGCGCCAGGCGGCGCTAGAGCAGGTCATCTCCGGCAAGAAGCAGGTGGAGAAGCGCGGCGGCTCCGACGTCGTGAAGCTCAGCGACAAGAAGTACGTCGAGCTCGGCCGCGAGAAGACCGACAAGATCTTCACGATCCTGGTGGAGTTCGGCGACAAGGTCGACAACACCACCATGTACGACCCGGACGGTCCCGACGGTCCCAAGCCGCCGCAGCCCAAGTACGGGGGCACCCCCGGCCCGGCGCACAACCAGATAGCCCAGCCTGACCGGGCCAAGGACAACTCCACGGCCTGGCAGGCGGATTACAACCAGAAGCACTACCAGGACCTGTACTTCGGTACGGGCAAGAACGTCAACTCGCTCAAGACGTACTACGAGAAGACGTCATCGGGCCGCTACTCGGTCGACGGCCAGGTCACCGACTGGGTCAAGATCCCGTACAACGAGGCCCGTTACGGCTCCAACTACTGCGGCCAGACCAACTGCGCCAACGTCTGGGACACCGTCCGCGACGGCGTCAACGCCTGGGTCGCCGACCAGAAGGCCAAGGGCCAGACGGACGCGCAGATCAAGGCCACCCTGGGGCAGTACGACCAGTGGGACCGCAACGACTACAACAACAACGGCAACTTCAACGAGCCCGACGGCTACATCGACCACTTCCAGATCGTGCACGCCGGCGAGGACGAGTCGGCGGGCGGCGGCGCCCAGGGCACCAACGCCCTGTGGGCGCACCGCTGGTACGCCTACGGCACCGACGCGGGCAAGACCGGCCCCTCCTACAACAAGGCCGGCGGCACCCAGATCGGCGACACCGGGATGTGGGTCGGCGACTACACGATGCAGCCGGAGAACGGCGGTCTCGGTGTCTTCGCGCACGAGTACGGCCACGACCTCGGTCTGCCGGACCTCTACGACACCACCAACACCGCCGAGAACTCGGTCGGTTTCTGGTCCCTGATGTCGGCGGGCTCCTGGCTCGGCACCGGCAAGGACTCCATCGGAAACCTGCCCGGCGACATGACCGCGTGGGACAAGCTCCAGCTGGGCTGGCTCGACTACGCCTCGGTGAAGGCGGGTTCGAAGGTCACCGCCAAGCTGGGCGTCTCGGAGTACAACACCAAGGACAACCAGGCGCTCGTCGTCGAGTTGCCCAAGAAGGAAGTCACCACCACCGTCGTCAAGCCCGTCGAGGGCACCAAGCAGTGGTGGAGCGGGATGGGTGACAACCTCAACAACACCCTGACCCGTTCGGTCGACCTGACCGGCAAGTCCAAGGCGTCCCTGGACCTTTCGGGCTGGTGGGACATCGAGAAGGACTACGACTTCCTCTACACCGAGGTCTCCACGGACAACGGCGCCAGCTGGAACGCGATCGACGGCACCGCCGACGGCAAGGCCATCACGCGCGACTCCAGCGACAAGCCGGCCCTGACCGACGCGTCGGGCGCGTACAAGAAGCTGTCGTACCCGCTCGACCAGTTCGCCGGCAAGAACATCCAGCTCCGCTTCCGCTACCAGACGGACGGCGGCGCGGGCGGCAAGGGCTTCACCGCCGACGCGATCACCGTCACCGCCGACGGCACCGCCGTGGTCACCGACGGCGCCGAGGGCGGCGACAACGGCTGGGCGGCGAAGAACTTCACCCGCATCGGGCAGTCCTTCACCAACGACTACCCGCAGTACTACCTCGCGGAGAACCGCCAGTACGTCTCGTACGACACGACCCTCAAGGTCGGCCCGTACAACTTCGGCTTCTCCAAAACCCGGCCGAGCTGGGTCGAGCACTACCCGTACCAGAAGGGTCTGCTCATCTGGCTCTGGGACACCTCCCAGAAGGACAACAACGTCTCGGCCCACCCCGGCCAGGGCCTGATCCTGCCGATCGACGCGCACGCCAAGCCGCTCAAGTGGGCCGACGGCACGATGATCCGCAACAAGATCCAGCCGTTCGACGCGCCGTTCAGCCAGTACCGGACGGACGCCTTCACGCTGCACAACGCGGACGTGGCGACCAAGATCAAGTCGCAGGCGGGCGTGCCTGTCTTCGACGACCACCAGGGCACGTACTGGTACGCCGAGAACCCGACCGGAAGCGTCAAGGTTCCTGACACCAGGACGCGGATCTCGATCGTCGACCAGCCGCGGAGCGGCCAGACGATCACGGTGAAGGTCGGCACCTCACCCAAGTAATCAGCAAAACAGCAGGTCAAATCATGATCGGCCGTCGCCCTCTAGCGGGCGGCGGCCGATCGTGTTTAGGTGCGTTCTACGAGTCCTTATTGACAGCGGGTCCAACGCGTCGTCCCGCAGGGGGAGTGGTCCGGCATGCCCGGCGGAGGATATTGCAAGTTGCCAGGGGGCAGCGTGGTCGTCGCGCTGACCCTGCCGAACCCGGCGGCGCCGGGCAGTGACGTGCGCGTCCTGGTGCACGCCGTCAACCGGGCGCGGGCCCTGACCAGGCTCCGCAACCTCGGCCTGCGGGCGGTGTACCTGCGCGGCCAGACCGAGCCGCCCACCCTGGACGAGATCACGGCCGTCCTGCACCATCCGGACGGCCTGCTGTGGCGCACGGCCCCGGAGACCACCGAGGAGCTGTGGCACCCGATACGGGCGCTCCTGCGATAGCGCCGCGCGCCCCGGACCCCGGCTAGACCACGGGTTTGCCCGACAGGTCCACGCCTGCCGCCCGCATCTCCTCCAGGGCCGCCGACGTGGTGCCCGGGGCCACCCCCGCCGTCAGGTCGAGCAGGACATGGGTGACGAACCCGGCGCGCACCGCGTCGAGCGCGGTGGCCCGCACGCAGTGGTCGGTGGCGATGCCCACCACGTCGACCTCGCCCACCTGCCGCTCGCGCAGCCAGTCCGCCAGCGAGAGACCGTTCTCGTCAAGCCCCTCGAAGCCGCTGTACGCGGCGGCGTAGGCGCCCTTGTCGAAGACCGCGTCGATGGCCCCGCAGGCGACGGCGGGGGCGAAATTGGGGTGGAAGCCCACGCCCTCGGTCCCGGCGACGCAGTGCACCGGCCAGGAGTGCTCGAAGTCGGGCGTGTCCGAGAAGTGCGCGCCCGGGTCGATGTGGTGGTCGCGGGTGGCCACCACGTGGCGGTAGGCGGATCCGGCCGCCTCGCCCACGAGCTCGGTGATCGCTGCGGCGACGTCCGAGCCGCCCGCGACCGCGAGGGAGCCGCCCTCACAGAAGTCGTTCTGGACGTCCACGACGATCAAAGCGCGGTGCATGTCGGCTGTCCTTCGGTCTGCGGGCCCGGGTGGGGGAGGGCTGTGCTTCGAGCGTAGAGACTTCGATCCGCGTGCGGCAGGGGGCAAACGGGGGCGGAAAACCCGCCGGGCGGCCCGGCCGCACGCCGAGGCCGCGCCCGGGGCCCGGCTCAGACGTCCTCAGATGTCCTCAGACGTCCTCAGACGTACTCGGTCGGGATGACCGGTTCGCCGCGCGAGAGCTGGCTCGCGGACATCGGCAGCGCGGCCAGCGCCTCGATGTGCCGCGCGCGGGCGGCGTCCAACGGTTCGCGGGCCACGACCGTGCCGCCCTTGACCAGCTCGACCAGGAGCTGACGCTCACCGAGCGCGGCCGGCACCGCCCCGGTGCCCACGACCTCGGCCTCGGCGATCCCGTACGCGTCCGGGCGGCGCGCGGCCCACTTGCGGCCGCCCAGCGAGGACTTCGCGCCGAGCGACTTCTTGGCGACCGGGACCAGCGGGGCCCTGGGGTCGGCGGACTGGGCGCGGGCGACCAGTTTGTAGACCATCGAGCACGTCGGGTGCCCCGAGCCGGTGACCAGCTGGGTGCCCACCCCGTAGGCGTCCACGGGGGCCGCGGCCAGCGAGGCGATGGCGTACTCGTCGAGGTCGGAGGTGACCACGATCCTGGTGGCGGTGGCGCCGAGCTCGTCCAGCTGCTGGCGCACCCGGTGGGCGACCAGGAGCAGGTCGCCGGAGTCGATGCGGACCGCGCCGAGCTCGGGCCCGGCGATCTCGACGGCGGCGCGGACCGCCTCGGCGACGTCGTAGGTGTCCACCAGCAACGTGGTGCCCCGGCCCAGCGAGTCGACCTGGGCCCGGAAGGCGTCCCGCTCGCTGTCGTGCAGCAGCGTGAAGGCGTGGGCGCTGGTGCCGACGGTGGGGATGCCGTAGCGGAAGCCGGCCGCGAGGTCGGATGTGGTGCTGAAACCGCCGACGTAGGCGGCGCGAGCGGAGGCGACGGCGGACAGCTCGTGGGTGCGGCGCGCGCCCATCTCGATCAGGGGGCGCCCGCCGGCCGCCGACGACATCCGGGAGGCGGCGGCGGCGATCGCGGAGTCGTGGTTGAGGATCGAGAGGATCACCGTCTCCAGGAGCACGCACTCGGCGAAGGAGCCCTCGACGCGCAGGATCGGTGAGCCGGGGAAGTAGACCTCGCCCTCGGGGTAGCCCCAGATGTCGCCGCTGAAGCGGTAGGCGGAGAGCCAGCGCAAGGTGGGCTCGTCCACGATGTTCCGCTCGCGCAGGAAGCCGAGGACGCCCGCGTCGAAGCGGAAGTTCTCCACCGCGTCCAGGACGCGCCCGGTGCCGCCCACCACGCCGTAGCGGCGGCCCTCGGGCAGGCGGCGGGTGAAGACCTCGAAGACCGAGCGCCGCTCGGCCGTGCCGGCCTTCAGGGCGGCCTGGAGCATCGTGAACTCGTACTGATCGGTGAAGAGCGCGGTCGACGGCACGTCCACCGGCAGACCGAGGTCCGCAGCATTCACAGCGAGCTACCTCGCACTTTCGTCCGGGCCGGGCGCACGCCGGCCGGGGGTCGCTGGATCGCCCCGTGCGGGGCATGCCGGGATGCTACCCCGAATACTCGTCACTCTGACGATTTCCAGGGGCCCGTTTGTGCGATGAGCCGCCCCGGGTGGCAGCATGGAGGCCGTGGCCGTTTCGGCTGCGCCGACCGGGGGCCCTCCGGAAACGGCGCAACCCTCGGCAGGCTGTTGTTCCCCGGGGCCGGCCCCCGGCCCCGGCAGAAGAGACAAGGTCGCCCCAAGTCGTGAGCGTTGCCCCGGTAGAGATCGAACGTCCCGAGTCGGCGGAGTCGGACCTTCCCGTCGCCGAGCCCGACGTGCCCTGGGTGACGCTCGTCCACAACGACCCCGTCAATCTCATGAGTTACGTGCAGTACGTCTTCCAGTCCTACTTCGGCTACTCCAAGGACAAGGCCCACCAGCTGATGCTCGACGTGCACCACAAGGGACGGGCCGTGGTCTCCAGCGGCAGCCGCGAGGAGATGGAACGCGACGTGCAGGCCATGCACGGCTACGGCCTGTGGGCCACGCTCACCCAGGACCGCGGCTGATGGCCGGGGCCGTGAGCGGCTTCGAGGCGCTGCCGCGCGGTGGCGCCGCCGCCGCGTTCGACGAGGTCGAGATCGCCATCCTGCGCTCCCTCGCCGTCCAGCTGCTCGAACTCATCGGACCCGGCGACCAGGCCGCCGAGGAGGAGGACCCGCTGGCCGCCCTCTTCGCCGAGGGCCCCAGCGAGCCGCCCACCGACCCGGCGCTCGCCCGCCTCTTCCCCGAGGCGTACGCGAGCGAGGAGAGCGAGGAACTGCGCGCCAAGTCGGCCGAGTTCAGGCGCTTCACCGAGAACGACCTGCGGGCCCGCAAGCGCGCCGACGCCCTCGCGGTCGTCCGCGGCCTCGACGAGCTGAGCCCCCGGGGCGACGGCGGCGCCGTCCTGAAGCTGACCGCCGACGACGCGCGGCACTGGCTCGGCGCCCTCAACGACCTGCGTCTGACCATCGCCACCCGCCTGGACATCACCGACGAGGACGAGAGCGGCGAGCTCTACCGGCTGCCGGACGACGACCCGCGCAAGCCGATGGTGATGGCCTATCTGTGGCTGGGTGTGCTGCAAGAAACACTCATCGACACGCTCATGCCCTGAGCGATCGACCGGAAAATGACCGTTCGCTCAGCGGACGCTCAAATCCGTATAACGATCCCATCACCACATCGACCTGCTTTGTCATATTGAATGCGGTTTGTCCGCTTCTTCCTGTGATCCCCGCCACAAAGCCCGCTGGGGATCACCCATAAGCCCGTGATAAATCTTCACGACCACCCGGGGACGCCACCCATGTTCCCGGGGGCGCTTCGACCGGCTGACCGCCGGCGGCACTCCATCCACATCCGGGGGGATCAGGACCTGATCCGTCGCTTCGTGACCGAGGCGGACGGGTCAGCATGGAGAAAGGCGCACCACCATGACCTCAGCGCAGGTCGACCAGCACGGAGACCGTCCTGCCGGCAATGAGGCCGCGGGGACCGACAGCGTCAACGAACCGGGCGAAGTCGCGGGCGAGGGTTACCAGCGGGGCCTCGGGGCCCGGCAGATCCAGATGATCGCGATCGGCGGTGCCATCGGCACCGGCCTCTTCCTCGGCGCGGGCAAGGCCATCTCCAAGGCCGGACCCAGCCTCATCCTGGCGTACGCCATCGCCGGCCTCGTCATCTTCTTCATCATGCGCGCCCTCGGCGAGCTGCTCATGTACCGGCCCGTCTCGGGCTCCTTCTCGGAGTACGCCCGCGAGTTCATCGGCCCGTTCTGGGGCTATGTGACCGGCTGGACGTACTGGCTCTTCTGGGTCGTCACCGGCATCACCGAAGTGACCGCGGCCGCCCAGTACATGTCCTTCTGGACCCACGGCAGCATCCCGCAATGGGCGTACGCCCTGATCTTCACGCTCATCCTGTACGCCGTGAACCTCATCTCCGTGAAGCTCTTCGGCGAGCTGGAGTTCTGGTTCTCCATGGTCAAGGTCACCGCCATCGTCGGCATGATCCTGATCTGCGCCGGCATCCTGACCGTGGGCTTCTCCGACGCCGCGGACACCGCCACCGTCGCCAACCTCTGGAACGACCACGGCTTCTTCCCCAAGGGCATCGGCGGCACGCTGATGACGCTCCAGATCGTGATGTTCGCCTTCCTCGCCGTCGAGCTGGTCGGCGTGACCGCGGGCGAGTCCAAGGACCCCGAGAAGACGCTGCCCAAGGCCATCAACACCGTGCCGTGGCGCATCGCCGTCTTCTACATCGGCGCCCTGATCATGATCCTCTCGGTCGTCCCGTGGCACGAGTTCCAGCCCGGCGTGAGCCCCTTCGTCGCCGCGTTCCAGAAGATGGGCCTCGGCGTCGGCGCGGGCATCGTCAACTTCGTCGTGCTGACCGCCGCGCTCTCCTCCTGCAACTCGGGCATGTACTCCACCGGCCGCATGCTGCGCGACCTCGCGCTCAACGGCCAGGGCCCCAAGGTCTTCACCAAGCTCACCAGGAGCGGCACCCCGCTGGTGGGCACCTCGGTCTCCGCCGGGCTCATGCTGGTCGGTGTCTGGATCAACTACGTCGCGCCCGGCAAGGCCTTCGACTACGTCGTCTCCTTCGCCACCATCTCCGGCATGTGGGCCTGGATCATGATCCTGGTCTGCCAGATCCGCTACCGCGCCAAGTCCGACCGCGGCGAACTGCCACAGTCCACCTTCCGCGCCCCCGGAGCCCCGTGGACCAGCTGGTTCGCGCTGCTCTTCATCGGCATGGTCATCGTCATGATGGGCATCGACAAGGACTCCCGCGTCTCGCTGTACTGCGCGCCGCTGTGGGCCCTGATCCTGGGCGTCTCCTACCTGGTCCTCAAGGCCAAGAACCCGGAGAACAAGGCGTTCGCCAAGCGCGACTGAGCCGCTGACCGGCACGTTCTCACCATGTGGGCCGCCGCGTATCGACACTCGATACGCGGCGGCCCCTTTGCTTATCCTTGCCGACATGCTGACCCTCACCCAGGCCCTCTACGACCAGCTCGTCGCGCACGCCCGCGCCGACCACCCCGACGAGGCGTGCGGTGTGGTCGCGGGCCCGGCCGGCACCGGCCGCCCCGAGCGCTTCATCCCCATGCTGAACGCGGCCCGCTCGCCCACGTTCTACGAGTTCGACTCGCAGGACCTCCTCAAGCTCTACCGCGAGATGGACGACCGCGACGAGGAGCCGGTGATCGTCTACCACTCCCACACCGCGACCGAGGCCTACCCCTCGCGCACCGACGTGTCCTACGCCAACGAGCCCGGCGCGCACTACGTCCTGGTGTCCACGGCGGACACGGACGGCGCGGGCGAGTTCCAGTTCCGCTCGTACCGGATCGTGGACGGTGTGATCACGGAGGAAGACGTCAAGGTCGTCGAGGCCTACTGAGTCGTACCCGGGCGCCGTGACGGATGGCGCGTACCGATCGAAATTCGCGCATACTGTCCGTACGAAATTTCGATCATCGGGCGGCAGGACCCAGGAAGCCGGTGCGAATCCGGCACGGTCCCGCCACTGTGACCGGCCCCGGGGGACCCCCTCGGAGCCGGAAGCCAGGAACTGACCTGCCGCCTTCTCCCATCGACAGGGGACGTGGAAATCCCCTTGGAGGAGCGCAGTCATGCTCTGGCGCCGCGCGGCACTCGCCGCCGCCCTGCTGTTCCCGCTCGCCGCGTGCACGACGCGGCCGCAGCCCGAGGCCACGGGCGCTACGGCCTCCGGCTTCCCGTACACCGTCACCAACTGCGGCGTGCGCACCACCTTCACCGCGCCCCCGAAACGGGCCGTGACGATGAACCAGCACGCCACCGAGGTGATGCTGGAGCTCGGCCTCGCCAAGTCCCTTGCCGGGACGGCCTACTTGGACGACAAGGTGCTGCCGAAGTACGAGGCGTCCTACCGCTCGGTCCCGGTCCTGGCCGCCGAGTACCCCTCCTACGAAAAGCTCCTGGCCGCCGACCCCGACTACGTCTACGGCGGTTACGCCTCGGCCTTCGCCGCGGGCGAGGGCCGAAGCCGCGAAGCCCTCGCCAAGAGCGGCATCAAGACCCGCCTCAACGTGGAGAACTGCCCCCGCGCCGGCGCGACCACGATGGACGACGTGTATGAGGAGGTCACCGAGGTCGGCCGCACCTTCGGGGTGCCCGAGCGGGCCCAGGCGTGGATACGGTCGGCCCAGGAGGCCAACGAGCGTACGCGGACGGCGCTTTCGGGCCGGGAGCCGGTGCCGGTGTTCGTCTACGACAGCGGCGACAAGACGGCGTTCACGGCCGGCGGCAAGGGCATCGGCAACGACATCGTGACGCGGGCGGGCGGACGCAACATCTTCGCGGACGACCTGAAGACGGCCTCCTTCGGCGACGCGAGCTGGGAGGACGTGGTGGCCCGCGCGCCGGAAACCATCCTCATCCTGGACTACGGCGGCACGAGCGTGGAGGCCAAGAAGAAGCGCCTGCGCGACGACCCGGCGCTCGCCTCGGTGCCCGCCGTCAAGAACAACAGCTTCGCGGTCCTCGCGCTGTCCGACATGGTGACGGGCGTACGGGCCCCGGACGCGGTGGCCAAGCTGGCCGCGCAGCTCGGGGCGGGAGCATGAGGGGGCGCCACCGCGCGGGCCCGCCGCCCCGTCCGGCCGGTCGAGAAGGAGGCCGCCGATGACCCCCCGCCGGCGCTACCTCGCGCTGCTCGGCGGCCTCACCATCGTGCTCCTGGCCGGCGCCACCGCCGGGCTCGCGCTCGGATCGGTACGGATACCGGCGGGGGAGGTGTGGGCCATCGTCACCGGCGCCGCCGAACCCGGCCCCCACCGCACCATCGTGCTGGAGGTCAGAGCCCCCCGGGTCGTGCTCGGCGCGGTCACCGGCGCCGGTCTCGCCGTCATCGGCACCACCCTCCAGGCCCTCGTGCGCAATCCGCTCGCCGACCCCTTCCTGCTGGGCGTCTCCAGCGGAGCCTCCGCCGGGGCCGTCGCCGTGATCGTCCTCGGGGCCGGCGCCGGGGTGGCCACCACCGTCGCCCTGCCCGCCGCCGCCTTCGCCGGAGCGCTCGCCGCCCTCGTCCTCGTCTACGCGCTCGCCCGGCGCGCCGGCTCCCTGGCGGGCGGGCGCCTGGTGCTGGCCGGGGTCGCCGTCTCCTACGTCCTGTCCGCGCTCACCAGCCTGATCCTGGTCACATCGGCCAGCGCCGAACACGTGACGGAAGTCCTGCACTGGACGCTCGGCGGACTCGGCGGCGCCCGCTGGGACATGCTCGCCCTGCCCGCGCTCGCCCTCGCCGCCGGCACCCTGCTCCTGATCGCCCTGGCCCGCCCGCTGGACCTGCTGCTCGTCGGCGAGGAGGGCGCCACCGTGCTCGGCCTCGACACCGGGCGCTTCCGCGCGGCCGCCTTCGTGCTGGCATCGCTGCTCACCGGCGTCCTCGTCGCGTACACCGGGTCGATCGGCTTCGTCGGCCTGATGGTGCCGCACGCCGCCCGCATGGCCGTCGGCGCCGCCCACCGCACCCTGCTGCCCGTCGCGGCCCTGGGCGGCGCCGCCTTCCTCGTCCTGGCCGACCTGGCGGCCCGCACGGTCGCCGCGCCCCAGGACATCCCCGTCGGCGTCCTCACCGCGCTCACCGGTGGCCCGTTCTTCCTGTGGATGCTGCGCGGACACGGCGCCCGCGCGGAAGGCGGCCCCGCATGACCACGCTGCGCGCCGAATCGCTCTCGTACACCACCCCCCAGGGCCGCGTCCTGCTGCACGACATCACCCTGCACGCCGCCGACGGCGAGACCGTCGGCCTGGTCGGGCCCAACGGCAGCGGCAAGACCACGCTGCTGCGCTGCGTCTACGCCACCCTGCGCCCCACCTCGGGCCGCGTCCTGCTCGACGGCGCCGACCTGCACGCCCTGCCGGCCAGGGCCCGCGCCCGCCGTGTCGCGACCGTCCCGCAGGACGCCGACGCCGGCGGCATCGAACTGAGCGTGCGCGAGATCGTCGCCATGGGCCGCTCCCCGCACCACCGCTTCTGGGAGGCCGACACCGCCGCCGACGACGCCCTCGTACGCGACGCGCTGGCCCGCGTCGGCATCGCGGACCTGGCCGCCCGCCCCTTCCCGTCCCTGTCCGGCGGCGAACGCCAGCGCGCCCTGGTCGCCCGCGCCCTCGTACAGCAGCCGGACGTCGTCGTCCTGGACGAGCCGACCAACCACCTCGACATCCGCTACCAGCTCGAAGTGCTCTCCCTGGTAAGGGAGTTGGGCACGGTCAATCTGCTCGCCCTGCACGATCTGAATCTGGCCGCGCAGTACTGCGACCGCCTCTGCGTCCTGGCGGACGGCCGGATCGTCGCGGCGGGAGCGCCCGCGGACGTGCTGACTCCGGATCTGCTGCGCGAGGTGTACGGGGTCGAAGCCGACATCGGCGTACACCCCACCACCGGGGCGCCCACCGTCGTCTACCTGCCGCCCACCAGGAGGGTGACCACATCCTGAGCGGGATGGGTCCAGGATGCGAGATCACATTCCGGGAAGCGGACCGGGAATCTATACGATGACCCCATGGTTTCGAACGACGTGAGCGACAAGACGCCGAGCAGCGGCCCCGCCCTGCTGCTCGTGGCGCGGCTGCACGTCGACCTGTGCCGTCTCGCCAGCGCGATCTGTACGGCCCGCGCAGCCGCCGTCTGACGCCGCGCGCCCCGCACCAACGCACCACCGCACGCCCCCGGGCGTGCGGCGCGCGGACCCGAGCCCGAGCCGCGCCCACGCCTCACATCTTCCGATCAGGAGCCCACGCCATGGCCATCGAGGTCCGCATCCCGACCATCCTCCGCACCTACACCGACGGCGCCAAGGCCGTCGAGGGCAGCGGCGCCACCCTCGCCGAGCTGCTGGGCGACCTCGAAACCCGGCACACCGGCATCCGCGAGCGCATCGTGGACGGCGACAAACTGCGCCGCTTCGTGAACGTGTACCTCAACGACGAGGACGTCCGCTTCCTCGACGGCATCGACACCAAGCTGTCCGACGGCGACAACGTCACGATCCTGCCCGCAGTCGCGGGCGGCCGCGTCTGACATGCGCTACGACTCCCCGCTCGCCGCGGTCGGCAACACCCCGCTGGTCCGCCTGCCCCGGCTCTCCCCCTCGGCGGACGTACGGATCTGGGCCAAGCTGGAGGACCGCAACCCGACCGGCTCCATCAAGGACCGGCCGGCCCTCCACATGGTCGAACAGGCCGAGAAGGACGGCCGGTTGACACCCGGCTGCACCATTCTCGAACCCACCAGCGGCAACACGGGCATCTCGCTGGCGATGGCGGCCAGGCTCAAGGGCTACCGCATCGTGTGCGTCATGCCGGAGAACACCTCCCAGGAGCGCCGCGACCTGCTCACGATGTGGGGCGCCGAGATCGTGTCGTCCCCGGCGGCCGGCGGCTCCAACACGGCCGTACGGGTCGCCAAGGAGCTGGCCGCCGAGAATCCGTCCTGGGTGATGCTCTACCAGTACGGAAACCCGGACAACGCGGGCGCCCACTACGCCACCACCGGCCCCGAGATCCTGGCAGACCTGCCCTCCATCACGCACTTCGTGGCGGGCCTCGGCACCACCGGAACGCTGATGGGCGTCGGCCGCTACCTGCGCGAGAACGTCCCCGGCATCCAGATCGTCGCAGCCGAACCCCGCTACGACGACCTGGTCTACGGGCTGCGCAACCTCGACGAGGGCTTCGTGCCCGAGCTGTACGACGCCTCGGTCCTCACCACCCGCTTCTCGGTCGGCTCGGCCGACGCGGTCACCCGCACCCGCGAACTCCTCAAGGAGGAGGGCATCTTCGCGGGCGTCTCCACCGGCGCCGCCCTGCACGCGGCGATCGGCGTCGGCAAGAAGGCCGTCAAGGCGGGCACCCCCGCCGACATCGCCTTCGTCGTCGCCGACGGCGGCTGGAAGTACCTGTCGACCGGCGTCTACACCGCGCCGACCACCGAGGCGGCCATCGAGACCCTGCACGGCCAGCTCTGGGCGTGAGCGCCCCCGGGGCGGGGACCGGGCTACGCGCCACGAGCGGGCCCGGCCCCTTACGTCACGCGGGCCGGGTCTCCGTCACCTCGCCAGGTGACGGACCTGGTCCCACAGGGTGGGGTCCACGACGCCCACCCGGCGCCGGAACGCCGACACCCCGACCTCGCGCAGCTCGTCGGTCTCCAGAAAACTGGGCCGGCCGTGCGCGTCGGCCACCGTGCCCGGCGGCAGCGGAATGACCCCCGCGCGCTCGTCGTGGTACTTGCTGGTGATCTTCGCGACGGTCACCGTCCCGCCCCGCACCCGCAGCACCAGACACGGACGGTCCTTGCCGCCCGGAACATCCTCATAGGGCACCTCGGCCCACCAGATCTCCGCCGCCTTCGGCGCCTGCCGCGCCCGCTCGGCACCCGAGGGCCGCGCCCGCTCATCGCGCCGCCCGCGCGGCCGCGTCCCCCGCGCACGCCCCGGCGCCGCCCGCGGCCGCGAGCGCCCACCGGGCCCCCGCCGCGTCCGCCCGCGCCCGTCCACGACGGCCGCCACCAGCGCGAGCGCCACCACGGCGCCGAGCGCCAGCCACCACGACGTGTCCATACCGCAGACGTTACCGGCGCACCATTCCCGGCGCGCCCCCCGGGACCACCCCTCCCAGCGGCACGATCGAACCCCTGTTCCACCCCCGGGCCGCCCCGGCCCCACGGCCGCACACCTGCGCCCCTGGCCGTACGGGGGAAGAGTGGACTTGGCGGTGACTTCCCCCACAACGGCCCGCCGCGAAGGAGCGGGCGGCCCTGGCGCGCCTTACGCTCGACGCACCGCAAGCCGTTACCCGCGGTCTCCCCGCCGGCCCCGCGCCCCGCCCCGCAACGACGGGCTTCGCCCATCCCCTGCTGTCCGGAGGTTCACGCTCCATGAAGCTCACCGTCGTCGGCTGCTCCGGGTCGTTCCCGTCCGCGGAATCGGCCTGCTCCAGCTACCTCCTCGAGGCAGACGGCTTCCGGCTGCTCCTCGACCTGGGCAACGGGGCCCTCGGTGAGCTACAGCGCCACATCGGTCTGTACGACCTCGACGCGATCTTCCTCTCGCATCTGCACGCCGACCACTGCATCGACATGTGCGGCTACTTCGTCGCCCGCTACTACCGCCACGACGGCGGGCGCTGCGCCCCCATGCCGGTGTACGCGCCCGAAGGTGCCGAACAGCGCCTGACCACCGCCTACGCGGACACGCCCTCCGCCTCCGCGATGAGCGAGGTCTTCGACTTCCACACCCTGAAGCCGGGCACGTTCGACGTCGGCCCCTTCTCGGTGCGCACCGAACGCGTCTGCCACCCCGTCGAGGCGTACGCCGTCCGCGTCGAGCACGGCGGCCGCGCCCTGACGTACTCCGGCGACACCGGCCCGTGCGCCGCCCTGGACGAACTGGCCGCGGGCGCGGACCTGTTCCTGTGCGAGGCGTCCTTCACGTACGGCAAGGAGGACATCCCCGGACTGCACCTCAACGGCCGCGAGGCCGGCGAGCACGCGGCGCGCGCCGGGGCCGGGCGCCTGGTCCTCACGCACATCCCGCCGTGGACGGACGGCGAGATCGCCCTCGCGGACGCCCGCGCCGTCTACGCGGGCCCCACGACGCTGGCCGCGCCGGGCGCGGTGTACGAGGTCTGACCCCGCGCGGCCCCGCACGCGAAGGGTCCCGGAACCAGGTGGTTCCGGGACCCTTGCCGTGCCGCTGGGCTTACGCCTTCGTGAGGTCCTCGACCTCTTCCTCGGGCTCACGGCCCGGGGTGGGGATGTTGAACTTGACGATCGCGAAGCGGAAGAGGAAGTAGTAGATCGCTCCGAAGACCAGGCCGATGGGGATGATCAGCCAGGGCTTGGTGGCGTGCGACCAGTTCAGCCCGTAGTCGATCAGGCCGGCCGAGAAGTTGAATCCGGCGTGTACGCCCAGGGCCCAGGTCACCGCCATCGAGATGGCGGTGAGCACCACGTGGATCACGTACAGAACCGGCGCGATGAACATGAAGGAGAACTCGATCGGCTCGGTCACACCGGTGACGAACGAGGTCAGCGCCAGCGAGACCATCATGCCGAGGACGACCTTGCGGCGCTCCGGGCGAGCGGTGTGGGCGATCGCGAGGGCAGCGGCCGGGAGGCCGAACATCATGATCGGGAAGAAGCCGGACTGGAACATGCCAGCCGTATGGTCACCGGCGAGGAAGCGCGGGATGTCACCGTGGACGACCTGGCCGGCCGCGTCCGTGTAGTCACCGATCTGGAACCAGGCGACGGTGTTGACGAACTGGTGCATGCCGACCGGGATCAGGGCACGGTTGACGCCGCCGAAGAGGGCCGCGCCACCGGCGCCGAGGCCGGTCATCCACTGGCCGAAGTCGGCGATGCCGTTGCCGATGGGCTCCCAGACGAGACCGAAGAACACACCGACGACCAGACCGACGAAGGCCATGATGATCGGGACGAGACGGCGGCCGTTGAAGAAGCCGAGCCAGTCGACGAGCCTGGTGCGGTGGAACTTCTGCCACAGCACGGCCGCGAGCAGACCCATGATGATTCCGCCGAGGACGCCGGGGTCGTTGTACTTGGCGTCGACGATCTTGCCGTCGGCTATGTGCTGCTGCACGATCGGGAAGGCTTGCAGCACCTTGCTGTAGACGAGGAAGCCGACCAGCGCGGCCAGAGCGGTGGAACCGTCGGACTTCTTGGCGAAGCCGATCGCCACACCGATGCAGAACAGCACGGGAAGGGCGCCCGTGATCGCGCCGCCCGCGTTGCCGAAGACGTCGGAGACCTTGTTCCAGCCCAGACCGTCCTTGCCGAACACGTCGGGCTGACCCAGGCGGACCATGATGCCCGCCGCGGGCAGCACGGCGATCGGCAGCTGCAAGCTGCGGCCGACCTTCTGCAAACCCTGGAACAGGCCGGAGCCCCGCTTCTTCGCGGGCGCCGCCGTAGCGGTGGCCGTACTCATCAACATCCTCCAGTAGGGCAAGGCGCCGCCCGGGGGCATGGGAAAATACGGGGGGACGGCGGCGTCTCAGGGGAACGCGGTCAAGCCCGCGTGGTCTACACCAATGAGTGGTGTAGACCAGTTTTAGCACGGTGAGGGTTAGATAAGGAACCTTCGTTTTTTGTGGCCTGAGCCATACCGGGCAATCAGGGCAGGACCGACCCCGCGCCGTAACCCTTTCGTTGCCCGCCGAGGGTGCCGGACCTGCGAAAAGCCCCCGGACCACAGGGTCCGAGGGCTTGACGAGGTGGTGGGGTACGGGCCGCTACGCCTGGGTGTTCTCCTTCTCCAGCTCGTCCTCGTCCGGCTCCCGCCCCGGCGTCGGCAGGTTGAACTTGGTGATCGCGAAGCGGAACACCGCGTAATAGACGACGGCGAAACAGAGCCCCACCGGAATGATCAGCCAGGGCTTGGTCGCCAGGCTCCAGTTGATGACGTAGTCGATCAGGCCCGCCGAGAAGCTGAACCCGTCCTTGATGCCGAGCCCCCAGCTCACCGCCATCGACACACCCGTGAGCACCGCGTGGATGACGTACAGGAGCGGCGCGATGAACACGAAGGAGTACTCGATCGGTTCGGTGATGCCCGTGACGAACGAGGTCAGGCCCACCGAGAGCATCATGCCGGCGACCTCCTTGCGCCGGTGCGGCTTGGCGCAGTGCGCGATCGCCAGTGCCGCCGCCGGCAGCGCGAACATCATGATCGGGAAGAAGCCGGTCTGGAACTGCCCGGCCGTCGGGTCGCCCGCGAGGAAGCGCGGGATGTCGCCGTGCACGATCGTCCCGTCCGGCTTGGTGAAGTCGCCGAACTGAAACCAGATGAACGTGTTCAGGAACTGGTGCATGCCGATCACGAGCAGCGCGCGGTTGGCGACACCGAAAATGCCCGAACCCGTCGCGCCCAGGTCCACCAGCCACTTGCTGAAACTGGTCAGCGCGTCACCGATCGGCGGCCACACCCACAGGCACGCCACCGAGAACACGATCGCGACCCCGGCCATGATGATCGGCACGAGCCGGCGGCCGTTGAAGAAGCCGAGCCAGTCCACCAGCTTCGTACGGTGGAAGCGCTGCCAGAAGTACGCGGTGAGCAGGCCCATCACGATGCCGCCGAACACCCCGGGGTTCTGGTACGTGGCGAGGACCGCCGAGCCGTCCTTGGCGACGCACGCCCCTGCGGTCAGCTTCGCCCCGGCCGCGCAGTCCTTCGGGAATTGCAGCAGCACCCCGTAGTAGACGAGGAACCCGGCCACCGCCGCGAGCGCGGTCGAGCCGTCCGCCTTCTTCGCCATGCCGATGGCGACGCCCACGCAGAACAGCAGCGGCAGCCCGAGCGAACCGTTCAGGAGCGCGCCGCCCGCGCCGGCGAACACCTTCGCCACGTCGTTCCAGCCGAGCCCGGTCTTGCCGAACACGTCGTCCTGGCCGAGCCGGTTGAGGATGCCGGCCGCGGGGAGCACGGCGATGGGGAGCTGGAGGCTGCGGCCCATCTTCTGCAACCCCTGGAACAGGCCGTTCCACCACTTGGGCCGCGGTAGGGCGGTCGCGCTGCTCGCACTCATCGGCAACCTCCAGGCTCGCGGAACAAGCCGACTAGGACCGTCGTTTGCACTGGTGTAGACCAGTTGCGGTATCGTCCGGAGGGGCCCCTCGCGGGCACGGCTCCGGTGATCGCCATCCTTGGCCAGGCGGAATGCGCCCGCGCGCATAGCTGGGCCAAACGTGGGTTACCGTGACGAAGCGGACCTACCGTGGGCCGACACAGCGTTCTTCACGAACCAGGAGAGACACATGGCCAGCAAGGCTGAGAAGATCGTCGCCGGCCTCGGCGGTATCGAGAACATCGAAGAGGTCGAGGGCTGCATCACCCGCCTGCGCACCGAGGTCATCGACCCGAGCAAGGTCGACGAGGCGGCGCTGAAGGCGGCCGGTGCCCACGGTGTCGTCAAGATGGGGACGGCGATCCAGGTCGTCATCGGGACCGACGCGGACCCGATCGCTGCGGACATCGAAGACATGATGTGAGCCGCTGACCCCCTCAGCCCCCCAAGGCCGGCCCCTCACCAGGAGGCCGGCCTTCCGCGTCCCCGCCCAGGGGCGCGGGGAACTGCGCGAGGAGCGACCACGGCCCGCAGTCGAGCTCCCTGGGGCTCGGCCCCAGACCCCGTTCGCGCTGAACGCGCTCGTCCTCAAACGCCGGACGGGCTGACCATGCCGGTGTGGGCCAGCATCCAGCCCTGCCAGGGGCGCGGGGAACTGCGCGCCCAGCCGCGCACGGTCCGCAGCCGAGGCCCCTGGGGCTCTGCCCCAGACCCCGTTCGCGCCTAAAGGGCGCTCGTCCTCAAAACGCCGGACGGGCTGGGGATGCCCCTGGGGGCCCGCGCCAGGTGCTGAGCGGCACGGGCTGAGGTTGCCCATGCGGGCCAGCACAGGATGCTCAGGGGCGCGAGGAACTGCGCGACCAGCCACACGCGGCCCGCACGTCCACGCGGCCCGCACCCCGCAGGGGCGCCGCAGGGGAACCCGCCCCCACCCATATCGCCTAGGCTCATCCCCATGTCTCGAATCGACGGCCGCACCCCCGAACAGCTCCGCCCCGTCACCATCGAACGCGGATGGAGCAAGCACGCCGAGGGCTCCGTCCTCATCTCCTTCGGCGACACCAAAGTCTTCTGCACCGCCTCCTTCAGCGAAGGCGTCCCGCGCTGGCGCAAGGGCAGCGGCGAAGGCTGGGTCACCGCCGAATACTCGATGCTGCCCCGCTCCACCAACACCCGCGGCGACCGCGAATCCGTACGCGGCAAGATCGGCGGCCGCACCCACGAGATCTCCCGGCTCATCGGCCGCTCCCTGCGCGCCGTCATCGACTACAAGGCGCTCGGCGAGAACACCATCGTCCTGGACTGCGACGTCCTCCAGGCCGACGGCGGCACCCGCACCGCCGCCATCACCGGCGCCTACGTCGCCCTCGCCGACGCCGTCACCTGGGCCCAGGGCAAGAAGCTCATCAAGCACGGCCGCCAGCCCCTGACCGGCACCGTCTCCGCCGTCTCCGTGGGCATCGTCGACGGCGCCCCCCTCCTCGACCTCTGCTACGAGGAAGACGTACGCGCCGAGACCGACATGAACGTCGTCTGCACCGGCGACGGCCGCTTCGTCGAAGTCCAGGGCACCGCCGAAGCCGAGCCCTTCGACCGCAAGGAGCTCAACGCCCTGCTCGACCTCGCCACCGGAGGCTGCGCCGACCTCGCCGCTCTCCAACTCCGGGCCCTGGCCGCGGCGTCCGAAGAGTAACCACGCGTAAGGGACGTACGGGCGTACGGGCGTACGGGCATAATCTCGTACGTCCCTCCCGCGCCGGGCCCCTCCCGCGCCGGGCGCCCGCCATGCCCCCCGATACTGGTGGGCATGACCCGCCTGATCCTCGCCACCCGCAACGCCGGCAAAATCACCGAGCTCCACGCCATCCTCGCCGCCGAAGGCCTGCCCCACGAACTCGTCGGCGCCGACGCCTACCCCGACATCCCCGACGTCAAGGAAACCGGCGTCACGTTCGCCGAGAACGCCCTCCTCAAAGCGCACGCCCTGGCCAAGGCCACCGGACTGCCCGCCATCGCCGACGACTCCGGCCTCTGCGTCGACGTCCTGAACGGCGCCCCCGGTATCTTCTCGGCCCGCTGGTCCGGCACCCACGGCGACGACCGGGCCAATCTGGACCTCCTCCTCGCCCAGCTCTCCGACATCGCCGACGAACACCGCGCCGCGCACTTCGCCTGCGCCGCCGCGCTGGCCCTGCCGGACGGCACGGAACGCGTGGTGGAGGGCCGCCTCCTGGGCACCCTGCGCCACACCCCGGCCGGCACGGGCGGCTTCGGCTACGACCCGATCCTCCAGCCGGAGGGCGAGACCCGCACGTGCGCGGAGCTGACGGCCGACGAGAAGAACGCGATCAGCCACCGGGGCCAGGCGTTCCGGGCGCTGGTGCCGGTGGTGCGGGAGCTGGTGGGGTAGGCAGCCGAAAGGGCGCCCGTGGTCCGAGGCGCCCTTTCGATGTGGTGCGGCCGATGGGATTCGAACCCACATGGGCGAAAACGCCCAGAGGCACCTAAAACCTCCGCTTATACCATTCAGCAACGGCCGCAGGCCGCCTGCCATGATACTGGCAAGCGGCTACTTCGGTGCAGGCGTTCCTACCGGGTGGTGCCGCGCCCGCCGCCCCGGCACCAAGTGTTGGTGATCGCGTGGCAGTTGGGGCAGAGCAACCGCAAGTTCTCGCGCCTGTCGTCGCTCCAGTCGCCGTTGATGTGGTCCACCTCCAGGGTCATGGGCCTGCCCAGCCATTCCGGCCCGGTACCGCACTCGTCGCACCGCTCGGGGACGCCGATGTCGGCCAGTGCTCGGCGCAGGTGGACGGTTTTCGCGCGACGCTTGTCGTCGTGCTTGCGCAGTACGTCCTCGGCGCTCTTGCGCCGGTCGATGCGGACCCGGCCCCGCTGGTGCGCCTGCCCGAGAAGATGCTCGGTGGAGATCTCGTCCTCGGCCAACCAGCCGCGCAGCGCCCTCCTTTGACTCGTGCTGTCCGGTCTGCCGAGGCGCCGGAGCACGCCGACGAGTGACACGGACTCGGCCACGGCGCCGCGCAGCTCTGCCGTGCGGGGGCGGTCGCCAACCCGTCGGTGCCCGTGGCTCGGGAAGTGCGAAACGTCGATCCCGAAATGAGCGAAGCGCTTGAGCAGATAGCGCCGCAGGGGTCCGTACGGCGGGGTGCCGAAGAACGTAATGACCTCGTCGATGTCCCGACAAGCGCGCGCCGCCTCGACGAGTCGTTCACGCGGATAGCTCGGAGTCGCACTCATCTCGCACCCCCGTTCCCGGTCTTGCCCCGGCCACGGTAACTGTCCGTCGTGGAATGGCAGTTGGGGCAGAGGAACCGCAGGTTTCCGATCCGATTGTTCCGCCAGTCCCCGTCAATGTGATCGACTTCGAGGGGGAGCGGACGACCTCGCCAGGTCGGCTCGGTGCCGCACAACGCGCAGTGCTCCGGGACCTCCAGGACAGCCATCGCGCGCCTCAGGCGGTCACTCGGGATGCGCCGCGCCGTGGCTGGTTCCTGCTCGACGAGCAGCGCTTCCGGTTGCCGCCGCCGGGTCTCGCCGACGCGCGACGGAGGCCTGAAGTGCGAGGTGTCGATGCCGTACGCCCTGATCCGGCGACTGATGTGCGTGTGGTGACCGCCGACCACGTCGAGACCCAGTCGGCGCAGCACCTCGCACACGCTCGTCGAGACCGCGACCACTGGCGCAAGAACCTCCCGCGTCCAGCGGGCCCCCTCGCGTTCGAAGTGCGCGGTGTCTATGCCCAGCTTCCGCATCCGCTCGCGTATGTACCGCCGCGACCCGCCCTTCGGATCGACCCCCAGCCCGGTCAGCGCCTCCGACAAGGTGCGGGAGGCGCCGGCCGCCTCGGCCAGCCTCTCCCTGGTGTACGGGCTCGTGCCCACGATCCCCTCCGTCCCGGCCACGCGTTCGCGACCTCGTACGGAGTAACGAACCGAATAGCGGACAGTCACACCCGACATGCGGAACGGCCCGTACCCCTTGGGTCGGCGGGGGCCGTTCCGTGAGGGAGTGGGGAGGGTTCAGACACCCAGGTCCTTGATGATCTTGGCTACGTGGCCCGTCGCCTTCACGTTGTACAGGGCCCGCTCCACCTTGCCCTCCTCGTCCACGACCACCGTCGAGCGGATGACCCCGGTGACGGTCTTGCCGTACAGCTTCTTCTCGCCGTACGCCCCGTACGCCTCCAGGGTCTCCTTGGAGGGGTCGCCGACCAGCGTGACCTTCAGGGACTCCTTCTCGCGGAACTTCGCCAGCTTCTCCGGCTTGTCGGGGGAGACGCCGATGACGTCGTACCCGGCGCCCGCCAGCAGTTCCAGGTTGTCCGTGAAGTCGCACGCCTGCTTGGTGCAGCCGGGTGTCAGGGCGGCGGGGTAGAAGTAGACGATGACCTTGCGGCCCAGGTGGGCGGCGAGCGAGACCTCGTTGCCGTCGGCGTCGGGCAGGGTGAAGGCGGGCGCGGTGTCGCCGGGCTGAAGTCGCTCACTCATGGGGTTTCCTCCGGGAAGGCCAGAAAGTGCAGAGGGACGGGGGTCGGGGCGTACACCGACAGAGCCTAATGGGGGCCTGTGACAGTGCATTGGCCACAGAGCTGACAGACTGTGGAGGACGGACGACCCCATACGACCACCGGAGGCGGCGCAGTGTCGGATGCCAGGACCCCTGCGCAGATCGAGGCGGACATCAGGAGCCGGCGGGCCCAGCTCGCGGTGACCCTCGACGAGATCGGCGTGCGGCTGCACCCGTCCACGATCGTCGGCGATGCCAAGGCACGGATCGCCTCGACTGTGGACCACACCGCGGGACGCGCGTACGTCGCGGTGAACCGCGCGGTGAGCGATGTGAAGGCGCGCTTCGTGTCCGAGGACGGGGCGCCCCGCGTGGAGCGGATCGTGCCGGTCGCGCTCGTCGCGGTGGGCCTGGTGGGGCTGCTGGCGCTGTCGAGGAAGCGGCGTGCCTGACCCTTCGGCACACGCGTGGCGCCCGGCCGGGTAGGTTCGACCCCGTGAGCGAGAACACCCACGACAAGCTGCCCATCCGGATGCTGCACGACCGTGTGCTGGTCCGGTCCGACACGCCTGAGGGCGAGCGGCGTTCGGGCGGCGGCATCCTCATTCCGGCGACCGCCGCCGTCGGCAAGCGCCTGGCCTGGGCCGAGGTGGTCGCGGTCGGCCAGAACGTACGGACGGTGGAGCCGGGCGACCGGGTCCTGTACGACCCCGAGGACCGTGCCGAGGTCGAGGTGCGGGGCGTGGCGTACGTCCTGATGCGCGAGCGCGATCTGCACGCGGTGGCGTCGGAGCGGGTGTCGGTGGACGCGACGGGGCTGTATCTGTAGCCAGATCTGTAGCCAGCTGCGCGTAAGGGCATGGGTAAGGGCCGGTGACCATGGTCACCGGCCCTTACCCATGCCCTTTGCTACGGTGGTGGGACCCCGACGAGACGCGTCGTACCGGGTCAGGACAAGACGACGCACCCGTATTCGTCACGTGTCTCGGAGGTGCCGTCATGGCGTGGGTTCTGCTGGTGGTCGCCGGTCTGCTGGAAGTGGGCTGGTCGATCGGGATGAAGTACACCGAGGGGTTCACCCGTCTGGTCCCTAGCGTGCTGACGTGCGCGGGAATCGTCGTTTCCATGCTGCTGCTGTCGCAGGCCGCCAAGACGCTGCCCATCGGTACGGCATACGGCGTGTGGGTGGGCATCGGCGCGGCCGGCGCGGCGGTGCTCGGCATGGTGGTGCTCGGGGAGCCGGTGACCGCGGCCCGGATCTTCTTCGTCTGTCTGCTGCTGGTGGCCGTGGTCGGCCTGAAGGCGACGAGCGGACACTGAGGAGCGGCCCGAACCCCCGCCGCGCGCGGCCCCGGCCAGGTGGGCCGGAGTCAGGTGGTCCCGGGCCGGTGGTCCGTGGTCAGCCGGCCCGGCTGCCCGGCGAGCGGGAGCCGTCGGCCCCGGGGGACGCGGGGGCCCAGTTCGGCGCCCTGGCGGCTTCGGCGGGGTCGGTCTCGGCCAGGGTGACGCCCCAGGTGTCGTGACCGCCGAGGCGTACGTCGATGGCTTTGCGCCGGCCGCCCGCGGCGAAGTACAGCACCACGGTCTGCCGGGTCGAGCCCTCGTCGTAGAAGTCCGCCGTCACCTTCCCGCCCGCCGCCTCCCCGAACGCGGTGACCCAGTGCCGGGCCGTGGCGCGGGCGTCCCGGCCGCCGTCGACTGCGAGGGCGGCCAGCGCGTCGGCGTCGCGGTCCGCGAGCCGCCATACCGTCTTCTGCACCACGTCCAGGCTGCCGCGTTAGGGGTAGCCCACGACGTGCAGGGGCTCATGGCGGGAGTAGTCGCTCTGGTAGCCGGCCAGGTCCTGGTCCGTGGCGCACGCGGTGGTGGCGGCGCCGAGGAGCAGGAGCAGGGCGAGGGGAAAGCGGGAGGGGAAGGGGCGGAGGTTCTGCTTGCGCGCCCGCATGGCCGTCCTGGTCCCCCTTGAACTGTCGTCGGCCCAGCCTGCCTGCCTGCGACCCAGGGCTCCGAACGCATCGTACCGCCCGCCACCAGGCACGTTCCGGGGCTCGCGCCGCCAGGGCTCGTGGCCGCCGGGCTCGTGGCCACCGCGGATCACGGCCCCGGCGGGTCATGAGCGGGTCATGAGCGGATCATGGGCGGGTCGGGCTCCACGGGGTGCGGGGGACGTGGGGGCGGTCGGCGGCGCCGGTCGTGGTGCCGCCCAGGCCCTCGGTGGTTCCGCCGTCGGTGACGCCGCCGTTGTCGCCGGCGCCGGTGCCTCCGGTGCTCCCGGTGGTCTGGCCGCCGTCCGTGGTGCCGCCCTGGGTCCTGCCCTGGCTCTGTCCCTGACTCTGGCCTTGGGTGCGGCCCTGGCTCTGACCGGCGTTGACCGCGCCCTCGTTGTCGGCGCCGCCCTGCGTCCCCTGGTTCTGGCCCTGCGTCTGCCCCTGGTTCTGTCCTTGGTTCAGGCCCTGGGTCCTGCCCTGGTCCTGGCCCTGGGTGCGGCCCTGGTCGCGGCCGCCGGTGCGGCCCTGGTTCTGCCCCTGCGTCTGCCCTTGGTCCCGGCCCTGGTTCTGCCCTTCGGTCTGCCCCTGGTCGCCGCCGGGCGTCGGGGACTGGAACGGGTTGGTGGTGGGCGGCTCGACGGGGGCGTTCGCGCCGTCCTGGAGCTCCAGGTCGAAGTCCTTGGCGTCGCTGCCCTGGAGGGCGCCCTTGGTGTACTGGGCCCAGATCTGCGCGGGCGGTCCGCCGCCGTTCATCCGGGGCAGGCCGAGCGCTCCGTACAGCGGCTGCTGCGCGGCGGTGTCGGGGTCGGCGCCCATGACGGCGACGACGGTCGCGAGGTCGGGGGTGTAGCCGGCGAACCAGGCGGCCTTGTCCTGTTCGGCGGTGCCGGTCTTGCCGGCGGCGGGCCGTCCCGAAGCCTGCGCGGCGGTTCCCGTGCCGCCGTCCACGACGCTTTGCAGCATGGACGTCGTGGTGTCGGCGGCCTCCCGGCTGACGGCCTGCTCGGTGTCCTGCGAGGGCAGGTCGGTCCGCTCGCCGTCCTTGGTGACCGATTCGACCAACGTGTACGTGCCGTGCCGGCCGTGTCCCGCGAGCGTGGCGTACGCCTGCGTCATGTCGAGCACGCTCGCGGTGGCGGGGCCGAGCGCGATCGAGGGGGAGGCCACCAGGTCCGGTGTGGCGGCCGGGATGCCGAGGCTGATGGCGGTCTGCTTGACCTTGGCGGGGCCCACGTCGACGGCCATCTGCGCGTACACCGCGTTGACGGACTTGTCGGTGGCGGTGCGCACGGTGATCTGCCCGTAGGAGGCGTCGTCCTCGTTGGCGGGGCTGTAGGGGCCGCCCTTCCAGCCCTGCACGGGACGCCTGTTGGTGCCGTCGTAGAGGGTGTTGGGGGTGATGACGCGCCCGTCCTGCGTGGTGGAGCCGTTGGCCACGGCCGAGGTGAAGACGAACGGCTTGAAGGTGGAGCCGACTTGGAAGTCGCGCCGGGTCGCGTTGTTGACGTACTGCTTGGTGTAGTCGATGCCTCCGTACAGGGCGAGGACCTTGCCGGTCGCCGGGTCGATGGAGGCGCCTCCCACGCGTACGTTGCGGTCGGCCTTGCGCACGCTGCTCAGCTTGGAGTTCACCTTGTCGTCGACGGCCTTGACGAAGGCGTCCTGCTTGTCCTTCTGGATGGTGGTGGTGATGCGGTAGCCGCCGGTCGCGAGGGTGTTCTCCTCGATGATCCCTTTGCTGGTGAGGTAGTCCTTGACCGCCTCGACCAGATAGCCGCGCTGGCCCGCGAGCCCGGCGCGCGGCTTGACCTTGCCGGGCACGGGGAAGGTGGTCGCGGCCCGCTCCGAGGCGCTGAGCCACTTCTTCTTGACCATGCCGTCGAGTACGTAGTTCCAGCGGGCCAGCGCCCGGGGCTTGTTCTCGGGGTGGGAGATCACGTCGTATGCGCTGGGGGAGTTGAGCAGTGAGGCGAGGTAGGCGCCCTCGGCGGTGGTGAGCTGTTCGACGTTCTTGCTGTAGTACGCCTGGGACGCGGCCTGGATGCCGTAGGCGTTGCGGCCGAAGTAGCTGGTGTTGAGGTAGCCGGTGAGGATGTCCTCCTTGGTCTCCTCGCGGTTGAGCTTGATCGCGATGAAGAACTCCTTCACCTTGCGGGTGACGGTCTGTTCCTGGCCCAGGTAGTAGTTCTTGACGTACTGCTGGGTGATGGTGGAGCCGCCCTGGGTGCCCTTGCCGCTGAGCGTGTTCCAGGCGGCGCGGACCATGGCCTTGGGGTCGACGGCGCGTTCGGAGTAGAAGTCGCGGTCCTCTGCCGCGAGCACGGTGCGCTGCACGCTCAGCGGGACCTGGGAGAGCTGGATGTTCTCGCGGTTGACCTCGCCGTCCGAGGCGAGCTGGGTGCCGTCGGCGTACAGGAAGACGTTGGACTGCGCGGTGGCGACGGCGTTGGCGGGCGGGATGGAGACGAGGGTGTAGCCGGCGATGAACGCCCCGATGAGCAGCAGGGCGCAGAACAGGAAGAGGCCGAGCACGACGCGCCAGCGGGGGACGAAGCGGCGCCATCCGGTGCGCCCCGGGCGCTCCGCGGCGGGGGCCGGTCCTCCCTGGTGGGGGTCGCCGGGCGCGGCGGCGGGGTCGGCCTGGGCGCCCGTCGCGCCGCCGAGGTCCCGGGGCGCCCAGGTCCGCGGCGGCTGGGGTCCGGGGTGCGGTGGCTCCGGCTGCTCGTCGTCGCTCATGTCTCTCCGGCCGATGCGTCTGGTTCGTGGGCTGGTGGGGCCGATGCGAGCCGATGTGGGTGTTTCATCCCTCTTCGGCGGTTTTGGGCTGTGTAGACATCTTGCATGCCGGGCGGTGGAAATTCCGTCGCGAAGGGCCAAAGCGCTGGGCTAGGCTCCTGCGCTTTGGTGCCGATGGAGGGAGGGCGGCGTTCGTGCGGCTGTACGGGGCGGTGGCCCTTGGCGGGTTCCGGCGGTATACGACCTACCGGGTGGCCACCGCGGCAGGGGTGTTCACCAACACGGTGTTCGGCGTCATCGTGGCCTACACCTATATAGCCCTGTGGGAGCAGCGCCCCCACCTCGGCGGTTACGACCAGTCGCAGGCCCTGACCTTCGTGTGGGTCAGCCAGGCCCTGCTGATGACGGTCAACCTGTTCGGCGGAGGCTTCGCGGACGAGCTGGTGGAACGCATCCGTACGGGTGACATCGCCATCGACCTCTACCGCCCGGCGGATCTCCAGATGTGGTGGCTCGCGGCGGACATGGGCCGGGCGCTCTTCCACTTCCTGGGGCGCGGGGTGATCCCGCTCGCCTTCGGCGCGCTCGTCTTCGACCTCGCGCTGCCCGGCGACCCGGTGACCTGGCTCGCGTTCCTCCTGGCGGTCCTGTTCGCCGTGGTGGTGAGCTTCGCGCTGCGCTTCCTGGTGGCGCTCACGGCGTTCTGGCTGCTCGACGGCGCGGGCGTCACCTCGCTCGTGTCCATCGCGGGGCTGTTCTTCTCCGGCATGCTGTTGCCGCTCAACGCCTTCCCCGGCCTGCTCGGCGAGGTGGCCCGGGCGCTGCCGTGGTCCGCGCTGTTGCAGATCCCTGCGGACGTCCTGATGGGCCGCCACCGGGGCGTGGGCCTGCTGGGCGCGTACGGCTTCCAGCTCGGCTGGACGGCGGCCCTGCTCGGCGCGGGCCGGCTGCTCCAGAACGCGGCGGTACGAAGGGTGGTGGTGCAGGGTGGCTGACGTACGCGGGACGGCGGCGCGGGCCGACGAGGGCGCCGGGCCCGGGTCCGGGTCCGGCGGCCGGAGTGCGGGCGGACGGTCGGCGCCGGGCGCGTTCGGCGCGTACCGCATGATCGCCGGGATGTGGATCCGCTCGACCCTGGCCTACCGGGCCTCGTTCGCGATGATGCTGGTCGGCAACTTCCTGGTGACGGCGTTCGACTTCGTCGTGATCGCCCTGATGTTCTCGCAGGTCCGCTCGCTCGGCGGCTACTCGTTCGCCGAAGTGGCCTTCCTGTACGGGACGTCGACGACGGCGTTCGGCCTCGCCAACGCGGTGGTCGGCTCGATCGACAAGCTCGGCGCGCGCATCCGCGACGGCACGCTCGACACGCTCCTCGTCCGCCCGGTGCCGGTGCTCGCGCAGGTCGCCGCCGACCGGTTCGGGCTCCAGCGCCTGGGCCGGCTGCTCCAGGGCATCCTGGTCCTGGCGGGCGCCCTGGTGGCTCTCGACGTGCACTGGACGGTGCTCAAGGTGCTCCTGGTGCCGGTGATGCTGGGGAGCGGCACGGCGATCTTCTGTGCGGTGTTCGTGGCGGGCGCGGCCTTCCAGTTCTGGGCGCAGGACGCGGCGGAGGTGCAGAGCGCGTTCACTTACGGCGGCCAGACGCTGCTGCAATACCCGCCGACGGTGTTCGCCAAGGACATGGTGCGGGGCGTGACCTTCATCCTGCCGCTGGCCTTCGTGAACTGGCTGCCCGCCCTGTATGTCCTTGGCCGCCCCTACCCGCTGGACCTGCCGCACTGGCTGGCGTTCACCCCGCCGCTGGTGGCCGCCGCGTGCGTGGCCCTGTCCGGGCTCGCCTGGCGGGTCGGCGTACGGGCCTACCGCAGCACGGGCAGCTGAGCGGACCAGCCGCCAAGAACACACCAACGGAGCCAGCACGGAAGGGAGTTGACCAGTGGACGACCTCATCGAACTCGACGACGTGGAGAAGGTCTTCGACGTACGGCGCAGGACGGGCCGGCTGCGCCGCGAGAAGCGGCAGGTCAGGGCCGTCGACGGGATCAGTTTCCGGGTGCCGCGCGGCGAGATGGTGGGCTACATCGGGCCCAACGGCGCCGGCAAGTCCACCACCATCAAGATGCTGACGGGCATCTTGACCCCGAGCGCCGGAAGGCTGCGCGTGGCGGGCCTCGACCCGTCCCGTGAGCGGACCGCGCTGGCTCGCCGGATCGGCGTGGTCTTCGGGCAGCGCTACCGGAAACGATGTGCTGGACAAGTCCAGTGTATCGGCCGGTAGGCCCCTGTCGGCAGGCTTGGCCCGAGAGGACGAAACCGCAGCTCAGCGGCCGTTTCCGCCCCTACGGCTGACCCTGTCGCGCGTGCTGCGCTGCCAGTACGGGGATAGCGGCAATCTTGTCGGGCGTTAGGTCGTCCCAGACAATGCCGCGCGGCCTGCGCGGTGAATCGCAGCGGATCACCTCGTCGGGGGTGACGATGTAATCGACGCTGAAATCATGCTCCGTCTCGGGGATGTCATCCTCGACCACTTGCAGCGCATGAACCGGGGCAACGATCACGGTGTCGTCGGTCACGAGGCCCGCCTCGATCAACAGGGCAACCTCAAGGTCGGAATACCCGGCACCCTTGCCGATGCGTGCCCCCGACCGGTTCACGGCGACACTGCCGCACACCACGACGTCGATAGGTCGCATGGACTCAACCCCAAGCCGGCGGCCGTACTGGGCCGCGCCCTTCTTCTGCGCCGCTTCCTGCGGCGAGACCGTCAGCGCTTCGGGGTCGAGAGCAAGGAACGGTTCGAGGCTGGCCATCCTCGGCACGGCGACGTAGAGAAACTTGCCGTCTTCCAGGGCACGCACGCGTACGGGAAGCTGTGCCCAATCCGGGTTGGCCTTGATGGTTGTGGCTTGCTGCCACACGTCCAGTTCGGCCAGTCGCTCCGCCGTCCGGTCGCTTCCGTAGAAGCCAGGAATCTTCCCGTAAGAGTCCTCCGGAGCGCCGCCGCCGTCGATGAGGCGACGCCATGCCTTCTCGCGTACCGCCTGCTTAGCCTGGTCGATGTCGGTCACGTCGTACCCGTTCTAGATCGCTGCCATCAAGGCAAGCAGCCGGTCGTTGATGTCCTGCGCCCACGTTTCGCCGCGCCACGGCCGCAGCTCACGCCCCGCCGAGAACGCCAGGTTAAGGCCGCCGCCGCCGCGCGTCAGCTCCACCGCATCAATGGTGCGGTGCATGGTGTCCGCTGCTTCATCCAGCTTCCCTTGACGGATGAACGCAAGCGTCAGGTTGCCGAGCGCGATGGCCTGGCTCTTCTTCTTGGCGGCCAGCGCACGGGTGGTCATACGAAGGATCGGCTCCGCTCGCTCAGGTAGGCCGAGGAACAAGTAACAGGAGCCAGCCAGCCGGTTGAACTCGTTGATCGTGTAGTACTGAGCGGACACGTCGTCACTGTTCACCCGATCGAACTGGGTCTCGGCCTTCTTAAGAGCGTCTTCGCACTCCTTGAGCCCGCCGGTCATGGCGTACCCCTCCGCGACGTGAAGCAGAGAGAGGCCCGTCAGTGATGGACTGGCGACCTGGGCCACCTCGGCCGCCTGCTGGGCAAGGTGCCGACCCTTGGTCGCGTCCTTCTCTCCGTACAGCGCGATGAAGCTCTTGCGAAGCACGGCGTAGGACTCCACCGAAGGGTCACGGACATGCCGAGCGGCATCCACGGCTTCATCGAGGTACGTCAGCGGGGCTTGGTGGTCGCGTCTTTGGCTGACGTCCCATACGAGTTGACTCATGAGCGTTGCCGAGTCGGCCTCGACCTCGTAAAGCGCGCGACGTACGCGCGGGTTGGTGGCGTTCTCTCGAAGGAACTTCACCTGCCCGTGAACCTGTCCCGCTGGCCCCAAGATCGCCGTCGAGGACGTGTGGTCGTAAGACTCGTCAAGCTGCCGCAGTCGCTCATGAAGGTAGGCGACGGCGACCATGTCGGCCGAGCCAGGATTTTGAAGCACGTAGTTCATGCGTTCGCTCGGTTGCGCCTGAATGACGGTCACGTCATCGAGGAGTGCTTGCAACTCGTCGTCTGAAACTTGAAGCGCGCGAGCTAACTTCGGCCGGTGCCACGGTTGAGGCTCCGTGTCAGCACTCTCCCAACGGCCAACAGTGGAGCGCTCGACGCCGAGATGTTCGGCAAGTTTCTCTTGGCTAAAGCCCATTGCCTTTCGACGCTGGGCGAGCCGTACCCGCTTCGCCGCCATCGCTCATCCCTCCGGGGGTAGGCGCGAACTCCCAGCCTAGCCACCGAGTTGCCATCTGTGCAGGCCAGTTGGGGTAATGCGGCAACTATGCGGCAGGCGTGCGCCTCTTCTGCTGTGGGTTTTCGCAGGTCAGACGGCTTCTCTGGATGAGCGCCGGATCGGCGGTGCCGGACATACGAGCCCACTGCCGATCCGGTCTCTCGGCCCCAGGAGGACGGATGCGACCTGTGATTTACGGCTACATGCGCTTGACCGCGACGGACGTGGAAGGCGATGAAAGCGAGCGCGTAAGGCGGCAGTTGGCAACGTACGCCGAACGCGAGGGTTTCACCCTCGACCAGGTATTCACCGAGCACATCAGCGCGAATGAATCCGCGTTTCAAGCGATGCTCGACGCGATCAGGCGCACGGACGTAAAGAACGTCATTGTCCCGTCTCTTTGGCACTTCGCGCGGCTGCCCGGACTCCAGAACGCCATGCGCGAACACATCGAGCAAGAGACCGGTGCACGTCTCTGGGTGGTTCAAGGGCAACAGCGATGAACACCTTGAAGCCCCTGGCTTATGGGTACATGCGGATCTTCTGTGATGTGACCGAGCAACAGGTCTTCGCTATGGAACATCGCATGAAGGAGTTTGCCGAGGAACTGGGCTTCCAACTCGTCACGATGTATCAGGAAGTCGTGAACGGCTCGATTGAAGAGTTCTGCGACATGTGCAAGGAACTCGAACAAGCCGGGGTGCACGACGTGATCGTGCCGTCGCTGCGTCACTTTTCGCCTCACGAGATTATGCAAGGCGGGATGGTCGAACGCCTCTTATTCACGCTCGACACCACCGTGCACGCGCTCAACGAACACCATTCGGAGAAGACCTCACAAGACGGGTAGCGCCATGTCTCATCCCCGGTTTACGGATCAGCTCAACTTCGCCGCAGTGCTCACGGCCGTCAACTCGTCGCGCGTCTTCACGAAAATAACGCTGACCAAGTGGGGCGCGGGTCGCGTTCTAGATGATGCGCTCCTCATCGTCTCCGAGCTGGTGACCAACGCCGTGAAGGCAACCGGGGTGACCGAGCCCAACCCCACATGGGGCGAGCTGTCGAAGCTCAAGCTCATCAACGTGCGCCTGGTCGGCCTCGAATCGTCCATCGTCATCGAGGTATGGGACTGCGAGCCGAAGGAGCCCGTACCTACCGAAGCGACAGACGACGACGAAAACGGGCGCGGCCTCACCTTGATCGACGCGCTCTCTAAGCGGTGGGGTACCTACCCGTCCCGCGGGGGCAAGGTGGTGTGGGCCGAACTACCGGTACACCCCGTCACCGCCAAGGGCCTGCCCCGCCGCCGTAAGTCGTCCCCTTCTACGGGCACGCCGGCGGAGGCGGATGAACGTCCGCCACCTGATGCGTACCTCCTGCGACGTCTGATCGTCGCCCTTCAACGCCTGTAGCGACCCCCTGAGTTCTCCGCATCTACCCGTAGCGACAACGAATCGAGAAGTCCGGCAATGGCCGATGAAGTGATCTACCGATCTGGTGGCCTGGTGCTCCGCGCTGACAGCAGCGAGGAAGACCCGAAGGAAATATTCATGGCGGAGTGCCGCGAGTGTTCGGCCACTTCCAATGTGGTCGATGACGTTCGGTTGCCCGTCGAGGTCTGGACGGTGAAGCACACCAAAGAGAATCCGGGCCACGAACGGTACCGGCTGACGACTGACACCTTCTGGGCGGTGAAGCGCACCACTAAGCGAAAGTAGGTGCCTCCACCCACCCCAGCAGCGCAGGAGTAAAGATGGGCATTACGCGAAGGTTCCGATTCCAGAACTACGAAATCCAGCCCGACCCCGTTGGCGAGACAACCTACGCCGCAGAGTGTGTCTCCGGTGACGAGGCCGATTGCGGCGCGCAGTCCGGGGAGAAAGACGAAACGGCCAAGGTTGCTCAGTGGATCGCGGAGCACACACGGGACACGGGCCACCAGCGCTACCGGCGAACGGTTGCCGACTACGTCACGGCGGAGCCGGGAGAATGGCAGTAATGCCGGGTTGATGGATCGCACCTACCGGCCAGGCCCGAAAACGAAGAACACCCCGCGTCCACAACGGACGCGGGGTGTTCTTCGTTGCGGGTGCGGGGTGGTGAGTGTCGGAGAGGACGGGGTCAGCCCTCCAGGTCGATCACCGCTTGAACGGTGAGACCGTTGTCCATGGCGAACTGAAGACGACGAGCCGTCAGCGGGTCGATCCTGTCGAGGACCTTCAGGAAGCGGCGGTAAGCCAGGTAGTCGAGGGTGTTGCTGATGAAGCGAGGGGTGAAACGCCGATTCTTCGACATGTGGTGTGCCTCTTTGGCTCGATTCGGGTGCGGCACGCCACCAGCCGGTTAAGTGGGCGGGGTGCTGCACCAGAAGAGTTGAGACACGGGTGCTATCGCTTGAATACGATTGCTTCTATTTATAACACAATTCACTTAAAAGATCAATACCTACTGGAATGCCACCCCTGTAAGAGAGAAGGTGATTTACCCGAGTGTTGCCGTTATCTTGAAGCTTACGTATCCGCCGTTCTGCCCGATCAGGCCGTCACCGTTGTCCCCCAGGAGCACGCCCTTATCGTGGATCGGGGCGTCTTCGGCACCGGGCAGGGGCACGCCTTCGGTCGGGGTGTTGTTGGTGCGCATCCGGGCGGAGCCGAGAACGTAGCGCAGGCTCACCGGCCGGGCCGCGACGAAATTACAGGAGTCCCAGACCTGTTCGGCGTTGTTGGCCGACAGGATGCCCGTAAGCCCGGGGTTCAGCTTGGAGTCATCCGGAAACCAGATGCGCAGCCGTGCCCCTTGGAGCTTGGCAGCTACGTTCCCGCCGACGTTGGGTGAAGCGATGGAATCCAGGTTGGGGGCGATGTCGTTCACCACCAGGGCCATGCACTCGTAGGTGTGGCCATCCTTAGCGACCATCTCGTCGTCCCAGCCCTGGGCGTCCTTCGCGGTGTCCTTGCACTGCACGAAGTTTCGTTCATCCCCGTGCCCGGGTTGGTCGGTGATTGAGTTGAACACCGGATACGACGACGGGTGCTGCATGGTGAACGTCTTTCGCTCCGGCCCCCACCCTTGGCCGTTGTCAATCTTCGGGGCTGCCGCACTGCGGACAGTCACGCCGGTTGGAACGGTGGCGCTCTCGACCTTGTCGGGGCCGTGGTGTGCCTCTGAACCCAGCGGAATCACGCCCGTAAGAATCAGGGTGATGGCGATGACAAGCCCGACACCAGCCGTGCCCACTAGGGCGAGCTGACCAAGCTGCTCGCGGTCGGTCGGAAGCGACCACTGACCAACGACACCGCGGACGGCCTGGATGAAGCCCGCGTTCTCGGGGCCAGCCGGCGGGGAGGATTGGTCGTCCGGTTCATCCGCTTCCACGGGCGCATCTAGATCGGGGTCGTCCAGAACGACGGGCCCGGCGCTCTGGAAGGGGTCGGCTGGTGTCGTCGCTTCGACGATGAGGTGCGCCAGATCTCCGAACCCGCCCCTGTCTTCTTCAAGACGGATATGGGTGCTGCGACCTACCTCAAGGAAGCGCTCGTTCTTTGGGCGGTCGAGACCTCTGGCCCAGTTGCGGCGCTCTTCAAGCTCACCGTGCCACTCCAGCTCGATGTTCAAGGCGTTCCGAACGGCTCTGGCCTTCGGGGTATCGCCCATGAGGTTAATGAACTCGTCCAACCGCTTGAGAGCTGCTGTCGGGTTGCCGGGTGTCTGTAGGAGGTCGAGCATCCACGGACGTTCGCGGAGCTTGGCAGTGGTGACACCCTCTTTGACGCGCATCTCTTTGAAGGCTGCGACCAGCCGCTCCACGTCGTCCACGTGATGCCTCCTCACCCGCTGATCCACCGAGTGCCAAGTATCCCATCCCACCTACGTGCCAGCAGCGTTCCAACCTGGGCTGATACGTCAGTGACATGTACTGGGATGTCCTCACCGCCGCACCTTGAAGGAGCAGGCCAACGAGGCCCGCTCAAACAAGAAGGAGGCAACGACCATGGGTGGCGAACTCTCGCTCTTTGGTGGCAGCGACCGAGGTGGACGGGGTGAGGTGGCCCGACCGACCAGGCGGCAGCGGGCAGCCGTAGAACGGGCGGACATCGAGCTGTTCCAGCTCGCGGCCAGCGGCAAGCACGAAGAAGTGAAGGCCATGCTGCGCAAGCGGCTGACCGAGGACGCCATGCAGGACGTGACCGACGTGGGCAAGTTGGCCGAAGAGCTGGCGGGTACCGACCAGTTCCTTGCGACCCTGCTTATTCCGATCGTCCAGGAGTACGCCCGCACCACCGCGCGGGACATTCGGGACTTCGGCCGGGGCCGGGGCTTCTAGATGGACGGGGTCAACCAAGCCGGGCTGCTCATCTCGCTTGTCGTCCTCTTCCTGTGTGTACGGGCTCTCTGTACCCCGTCGCGCAGGGAGAAGCGGCGCACGCCGAGACAGCCGCAGGGACTCAGCGAGATGGACATGTATGCGCTGCGTCGGCAGCGCAAGAACGACGCCATGCGACAGATGCGATCGGTTGTCCGTGACCACCACAACCCGACTTCCTCCCGGCGTGACCGAAGGGATTGGCACTCATGAAGCAGCAGTCCACGGAGAAGAACGGTCTGTTCTACGCCTTCGGCGCCCAGGCCGAGAAGTCCTCGCTTCATTGGCAGCTCGACCGCCGTCATGGGTGGCGGTCACCTATCAACCGGCGCCAGCGGCGAAACGACCCCTCGGTGTTGCTGCGGACTCACCGGCACGGCATGACCTGGTGGCTGATGTCCGGCTGGTTCGCGGGCGGGCCGCTCAAGAAGTAGCGCTCTTCGGGGAAGGCAGCTTCGGCCATCGCCACCCCACCAACCTGGAAGGGGACGTGTCGTTGATACGTCCCCTTCCAACTCCCCGCCGGCCACGAAGTTAGGTCGGCGGCTTCATCCCTCGGGAGGTGACCGTGAAGAAAGCCCGGAGCTTGCTCGTGACGTTGCTACTCGCTGCCCTGACGATTCGGGTGCTGTGGTGGGCGGTTGAGCCGTTCATTCCCTACCTCATCGGCATGCTCGCAATCGTCATGGCACTGGGGTACATCTACTTCCGCATGACGCGGTGGTAAAAGTTACACACCACATACTCATGTTGGTATGAGAAAATAGATCAGCATGAGTCTCGCAATATCCGTCATCACGTCAGGTGGACTGGCGCTTTTAATCGGCGCCTTCTTGATGGGACTCAGAAGTATGCAGTCGCAGACCGATGAACGAGTGACGTACCGCCTCACCTTCCCGGCCGACCTTACGGCCGCTCAGGTCATCGAGTGGATCAAACGAGTAAGTGGCACTCTCCACACCGGCCCCCGCCGGTTGATTGGTCTGCCTTCAGTGGTCTTCGAGGTGCGAGCGAATGATCGGGAGATCAGCCACCGCATACGAGTACCGCGCCACCAAGAGCGATTCATTGTTCCGCAACTCCGCTCGCTCGTACCGGGCATGACGGCGACCCCTGAGACGGATGAACCGGAACATCAGTGGATGGCGGCCGTAGAGCTTGGCAATACCCATCCAGAGCGCACGCTTGATACTCAGAACGCGGAAACCATCTCGACAAGCATCCTCACGGCAATGGACAACCTCGGCCGGGGTGAAGAGATGGTGTATCAGTGGGTGGTGTCGCCTGCCCTGCGGGAGCAACTACCCGCGCAGGGACGCGAGCATGTAAGTAGTCATTTCAGCGTGGCCGGGCAGCTCCTTTCTGGATCACGTTCTGCTGAGCGAGACGAAATCACCGACCGGCGAACCAAGTTGAGTGAACCCAACTTCGTCGGGGTTCTTCGCATCGCGGCCAAGGGCTTCAACAAGCAGCACGCGGCGAGCTTGCTCGCACCGATCAACCACACGCTTATGAGCGTCAGGACCCCGTACAACGGATTCCGTCGGCGTCTCGGACGCGAGAGCGGCATCCTAAAGCGCGTCGCCCTTGCCAGCCCTCTCACGGTCTATCCCGCCAAACTTGCGGCAAGTGAGCTGGGGAGTTTGATTGCCTGGCCCATCGGGACGCCCCATCTTTCGCGGCTCCCGCGCGCAAGGACACGGCACCTTCCGGCAACGGCAGCGATCCCTAATAAGGGCCGCGTCATCGGAGAGTCCAACTTCCCCGGAGGTGAGCGCGCTCTTGCCTTGAGCCCTGTCGAGTCTGCTCAGCACCTTCAAGTCGTCGGCCCGACGGGTTCAGGTAAGACGGTTCTACTGAACAACTTGATGACTCAGGACATGGAGGCCGGCCGCGGGGTCATCCTGATCGAGAGTAAAGGCGACCTGTTCAACGAGGCGCTTGCCAGGGTGCCAGAACGTCGGCTTCAAGACGTCGTGCTCCTGGACGTGACCGACACGGCTTATCCGGTGGGCTTCAACCTGTTGCAGGGAAACCCGTACGCCGTGGCCTCGGAGATTCAACGTCTCTTCGACCACCTGTATCCGCAGGACGCTCGGGGCGTGCGCGTACGGCAAGGGTTCTATCACCTGATCCTGACGCTGTTGATGAGCACGAATGCAGAGCGACCGATGACCTTCGCGGATATCGGGGCGCTCAGCGTGCCGAGAACAGATCAAGAAGAGTTCGCCAGCAACCTGATTGCTGGCGTTTCACACCTTGAGGAGCTGGCCGGTTGGTGGCAGGACATCCAGCGCATGCCCCGGCAGCAACGAGAGAACTACTTCAAGCCGCTCACTGACAGGACGTGGCAGCTCACTTCTCGGCGGTCGCTGCGCAACATCATCGGGCAGAGCCAAAGCACCATCGACATGCGCGAGGTGATCCGAGGAAACAAAATTCTTCTCGTCAACCTCGGCCGTGCAACAGAAGGAAAGGAGACGGCCGGGCTACTCGGCAGCCTCATCTTGAACTATGTATGGAGTGCCGTTCAGGGTGGTGCAGCCAACCCAAACAACCCGACGATGCTCTACCTCGATGAGTTTCAAGACTTCCTCAACTTGCCGATTGCTCCGGCCGATATGTTCGCGCAGGCGCGCAGTCTGGGACTAGCGATGACTGTTGCCCACCAGCACATCGGACAGCTCTCTAAGGAGTTGCAGGAAGCGACCTCGACGAACGCCCGTTCAACGGTGGTCTTTCAGACCTCGGCGGATGAAGCCAAGCACTTTGCACGGCAGTTCGGCCGTAACGTCAGTGATGATGACTTCATGAACCTCGGACGGTTCGAGGTCATTATGCGACTCGCCACAAGGGCGGGCGTAAGTCCGCCCGCAACGGCCGTCACGTTGCCGCCGGTTGGAACGACAGGGCTTGCCGACAAGGTGCGGCAGCTTTCACAGAAGAAGTACGGACGACCGATCGCCGACGTTGAACGGGAGATCGCTCAACGACGCGGCGCGAAGGTGAAAGCCAAGCGTTCTACGAAACGCCGCTTCGGTGGCGGGAGTTGGAACCCGTGACCCTTCCTGGTACAGGGGTGCACCCCAGGCTAGGCCCAGGTCAGCCCCAGGCGCATCCCTGTACCCGCGTACCCCCTGACCAGGGGGTACGCCCCCACCTATCAGCGCATGACTATCTACGGAGCACACACATGGAACTTACTACCCGAGACTTCAATATCCTGACACTCGTCCACACATTCACCCAGCTATCATCCACACACTTGAAAGAACTGGTCTTCTTCGATAGATCCCACAGCATCCCTGACGTTGTTCTCGGCCGCTTGGTGCGTCTGCATTACTTGTCACGAGTTGGAAGACGTGCGACAGGTGATAAAGGCGGCTCCGGCGCTTACACCTATCAACTTGGTCGGTACGGTCGGGTACTCCTCGGCGTCGAAGGACGGTTGTCGCCCAACGTCAACAATCATGCCCTGATGATTGCCGACACCTACCTTGAGATTCGGCGGGCCGAAAGGGCAGGTGTCCTCGCGCTGAAGCGCTGGGAGATAGAACTCCCGGTTCCTCCTGGTGTTCGCTCCGACCTGTTCGTAGCTGCCGACTTTCCACACCAAGCGCGAAGCGGCGCATACTTTCTTGAGATCGACCTCAGTACGGAAGCGCCCATCCGTATCCGCGAGAAAATCCAAGCGTATTGGCGGGCGGCCGAGCTGAGCGAGGCTGACGACTTCCCTTACGTGGTCTTCGTGGTGAAGCACGAGGCCCGAAAGGCGGAGATCGGACGCATCATCCGCAAGCTACCGGAGGAGCAACGCGAGATGGTTCGCGTCTTTCTCCTCGGTGAGCTGATACCGGCTCTCATGCAGCTTTAGAGGCGTTGTTCTTTCTACACTGCTAACAGGGGTGAAAGACATTGATCAACAGGGGTGGATTCTTTATAATAGAAGTAGTAACACAGGAGACCAACGCCATGGCTCGACGCACACGCAAACAACCCCTTATCGCAGCCCTCGTATGGGGATCGCAGAAACCCGCGCGCCGGGGTGGTGTTCAGGTTCGCCGTGTACCGGCCCGTACTCGTCCGGTAGAAGACTTCGTTCTCGCCGTCATCTTAGGCGGGGGATTTACCGTCTACCTTGCTATGACGACCTGGCTTTAGAACGTCACCACTTAGCGGCTGTGTCGTCACCTGCCGAAATTCGCTGAGCCTGGCAATATCAGTCGGCTGGAATTATGCTCCATCGAGAAAGGCCGCTCACTCGGAGGGAACGGACACACGATGGACGTACCGCAGGCTCATGCAGGAATCAAGCGCCTTCTTGTCGAGGTAGCAGGTTCCATTGATCCGGTTGTTCTACGGCGCATTGTGAGAGAGACGTCCGAACACGTCGATGCCAACTATTTGCCGCACGATGAAACCGCGCAACTTGTCGTCTCGGCTCGCCTCGAAGAACTACAGCTCTTTCAGCGTGTGGTCGCCGCGTTCCTCGATGACATCAGTAGTGGCGAGATACTCGATGAGAACGACCTGATGGAACGGCTCGTTGAGTGGATCAGTGGACGACGTAAGGTTGTCAGGGCTTTGGCGGCACGAAAGCCGGACTAAGGCCAACGCGTTCTAGCGGTCGTGGCCGGCTGCGGGTGGAACGATCGGATCAACGTACGGCCGCGGGGCACGGTAGATCGAGGGCACCACAAAGAGCCCGCGGTGGGCGGGAGATTCGAGAGAGTTAACCGACGCTCAAAACGACGGTAGATTCGGCCGACCTAGAGGCCGCGCCGACGGAAAGTTAGAAGCCGTGGTTCATCGCCGTAGCCCCATGCAGAAGATTCGCTGAATCCTGGGGCGCTCAGAGGGCCTGTAAGGGGAATTTTTGGTCAGACACATCAAGTGTCATCTTCCCTGCCATCGACGCTCACAGCGTCTCTCAACGCGTTCTACGTCCTAGCCAAGCGTTGCACTGGTCTGGTTCTTCAAAGCTAACGTGCAGAACAGCCCGAACGGATGTGTCTTACCTGTCTCGGCCGCCGTTACAGCGAAACGCACGGCACCTTGCCTGTGACGCCACGCAGCTTTGAAGACAGCACCAACGCTCTTAGCGGGCACGGTGATTCGTTTCCTGACCTCTTGGACAACGCGTTGAACCTCGCGCATTTTGGCAAGGAAGTCGAGGGTACGTTCCCAGCACTTCTTAGCGGTGACGCTGGCGAACCAACGCGACGGCTTTTCCTTGGTGTGGGCCACCTCGACAAGGTCGAGTAGGTCTTGTAAGTGTCCTCGACGGATGAGCGCTTTGAACTTGTTGCGGTACATCTTATTGTCGATCAGTTCATCTACAACCTGCGGGATCTCTCCCTCTTCTATAGAAGAAAGGGCGTTTTTGCCTTCGTTTCTTCTATAGAACTGCCGCTCCGCTAACGTTGATCCGATTGCTTGCATGTTGGTGTTCCTCCAGCTTTGATGCTTGGGCGCAACAAAGCCACCCCTCTTGTGGGGATGAATAAGTTAGTTGTTCAGGCTCAACTCAACCAAAGTGTGAGGACAATTAGAAAAGGCCCCACTTGGGGGCCTTGCCTACTCATTCATCTAAGCTACTACCATAATAAACAATACCAACAGTAAATGCAATACTTTTCCTGCGGTTTTCTACCATGGATATGAATAATACCCCCAAAGTCGATAGCCACCACCCATTCGGTGCTTAGATGAACGAGTAGATGACTTGGTTTTAAGTATAAAGTGCGCGCGTGAAAAAAGCAACGATTTCACATGTCACCCCTATTCAAATAGGCGACCCTGTTTTATAATCGAAGATATGCAGAATAACGTACCCGTCGCTGAAACCCTGACTCCTCGCCAGAAGGCCGAGATTGATCGTGCTGTGAAGCGGACGGTTAAGCGCTACCGCAAGACGCTAACGCGCCTCGCTCTTACATGAAGAAGCTGACCGTAGCGGAGGCCAGATACGCAGCCCTGCGAGTCAAAGAACTTCTCGATTACGATGAACCGATGGACTTTGATGTCCGCACTCCTGGCAGGCTTGAGAGCTGCCTAGAGCACCCTTTCGCCCACTTCAACGGACGGTATATCTACTGGACGCTTCCCCATCGAGCAGCCGTCCTCTTCTACCTGGTCATTAAGAACCACCCTTTCGCTAACGGCAACAAGCGCATGGCGGTCGTGCTCGCCTCTCTCTTGATTCAGCAGAACGGCCGATGGCTCGACATACCTCAAGATGAGCTATACGACCTCGCTTGCGATGTGGCCAACAGTGACGCCAAAGACAAGGATGCCGTCATCGCGGCGTTGAAGGACACGTTCAAACGACACCTCAGTGAATGGTAGAACCGCGGCCGGCGCCCTACCGCGTCAGCGCGTCTTTGAACTGAAACTCCCTCAATGCCTGCTGCATAATCTCGTAGTCTTTAAGGTCGCGCTCAAGGGCTTCTCGCTTAACCCACTTAATCATCTCCTTCGGAAGGTGGGTGGTGTACTTGACCACTAGTGGTTTTGTGGCGTTGTCCACTTCCCTACTTGTGGTCTTGTGGTCAATCGGTGGTGTTGGTTGTGTCATTGGTTATCTCCTTCTCTTGGTTGGCTTTAACGGGGTCGTTCTCATCAGACGTGACGCGAGCCGTATCCAGGCTGCGTCTGCTGTGAGCTGATGATGTTTGGGATTTATGCCTAGCCTCTCGATCACAAAGGCTTTAGAGAGCTGGCCAACGAATTCTGGTGCGATGATTGCTGTGTTCTTTTGCATTGCGTTATTCCTCTTACTCTTTCATTCTAACGCAACAATGCTCTAGAATTCAAGAGTTTAATTGCTCTAGAGCTCTCAAACTCTAGAGTTCTAGAGAATGCATGTATTGAAGCGTGCGTAATTGCGTTGATGCACTATCTCGTGTTAACGTAATTGAATAGGAGAACAAATGAATAATGGCCAAGAAGATAGCAATAGCCATCCACAAAGGTGGAGTAGGGAAGACCACCACCGCTAAGAACATCGCGGCGGCCTTGGCTCTGGCCGGACACGCAACGCTTCTCGTAGACCTTGACGAGCAGGCCAACGCCACCAAGGGACTGGGGATAGATCCCGCTGACTTAACGGTCACGTTGAACGATCTGTTCACGAGCCCGGAGGTTGACCCGTCCTCGGCCGTGCTCACCACGGCGATAGAGGGGCTGCATCTGATTGCCGGGCATCCAAACCTTGCCCGCACAGAGACAGGCATGGCCTTTCAACGTGCTGACCCAACGGCCCCTGATCCGATCGAGGCCCTGCGAACGATCCTCTCGGCCCTGGATGACCGGTATGACTTCATCATCCTCGACACACCACCGTCGCTGAACTACATGACCATCAACGCTCTCGCCGCAGCGGACGAGCTGGTGATCCCAGCGGCGGCCAGTGCGTACAGCCAAGAAGGGTTGAGCCGCACCATCGAGGCTCACGAGCGTGCGGTGGGGAGCTACAACCCAACACTGCGGCTTCGCGGCATCTTGATTACGCGCGTCAAGCGCACGAACGCTTCCTCGGCCGTCCTCGACGGGATAGGGGAGGCGTACAGCGGCCTCGTGATCCCTCAGCTCATCGTTGAGTCAACGTCCGTCGATGAAGCAGAACAACTGAACCAACCGGTAGTGCTCTATGACCCCGAGAGTCCAGCCGCACAAGGGTATAAGCGGGTCGCGGAGATTCTAAGCAATGACTAGCAAATTCAAGCAACAGGCAAGCGAGCGGCCAAAGTTCGTACCTCGGGCGGCCATCCCGCAGGTTGATCCAGAGTCACCTAAGCCCAGGCCGGCGGCGACCGTAGCTGCGAGCCAACCAGCGCCCGCGCCGCAGGCCGTAGAAGCCGCGCCTCAAGAGGGCACCGCGGCAGCAGCCACAGAGCGGCCGATCTACCTCACCCCCGTGAGCACCGATGAACAGCCGACCAACCGGGGCTTCGTCATGTACCCGTCTCGGCACACCCAAGTCGTGCGCGACCTCGCGTTCATTGAGGGACGCCGACCGTGGGCCATTATCGAGGACGCACTAGAGGAGTACGTCACCCGGCACTACGGAAAGCAATACAAACGCAAGTAGAAGGCAGCCCATTCAACATGCCGATGATGCGTCGCACAATCTACCTTTTACGACGTTAGTTCAAACGTAACAGGGGTGGATGCCTGCGAGACCATGTGTTTTGGAAGATTGCTATGCGCTATGGGCGCCCGCGCTGAATGAATTCTTGTAGACAGATCGGCTTGTTCATTGCCGAATTAGCGTTCTGCACCGAAGTTGTTAGATCATAGATCTCGGGTTTCGCAACTGTATTGCCAAGCGGCACAGAAGGTGGTTTGGCTATTTAGAAGTAGGATTACTTGTTTGCGGAGTGCGGAGGGAATATGCAGCTTATTCCGAGGATGTCTAATCCGCTGCTGGAACACGTCCAGTATGTTTCCTTTACGGTCACTCCTACGACTGTTGCTCCGTCAGCGGGAGCGCCAATTCGGTGCGATATAAGTGCGTCGGTGATAGCACTAGATTCCGGGCCATTGACGCTCGTTGGCCACGTTGACCAGCCAATGCGAGCAGTCGTGTGTTGCTTCGAATAATCAACGTCCCCTCCTCTGGTGCCATCGAGTACCTGGTGCGTGTAGTCATTATCAGTAAACTTCTTAAACCCTAGGGACTCAAGCTTTGTGTTGGCGAGTGAGAGCGTCGCTTTCTTGTCTCCGGTTATTTCAAAGTATTTATAGCCTTCCATTGAACACTCGATTCGGGTCGAAAGACCGACCGAGCTTCCACTGTCACAACCTTGATCTACCGTAGTTGAAGCGAGCTGCTTACCCGGTAATTGAGTAGCTTCAAGCGCTGTCTGGATGCGACTCTTCACCTCGTCAGTATTTGCGCTGTAGCGTTGATCTGCTCTAAAGAAGGCGAGCCAGGTTATAAGGGCTACCAAAACTGCGACCGCGATCACTCTTAAGTAGAGCGGCGTACTATTAAAGGTTTCTAGGGGTTTTGTATTGCCCTTTTTCGCTTTGGTTGATTGTGTTTTACTTGCCATATACTTAATAGTTTATCAGGACGCAACAAAAGAACAATCTTTAAATTGAAGAAGGCCCCCAGTCCCGTTCCGCCTGGCTGGCGGATCGAAGGACTGGGGGCCGTTGGCTCTTCAGTTCATTCTGTGCTTGTGGTACTACTCCCCGATCGCCTGGCGAACCAGTTGAGCGTAGGCCGCTTGGCCCTTCTCGTTGGGGTGGAACACGTAGGCGAGGCCGTTCAGGGCCTGGTCGACGTTGTTGAAGTAGGACTCACCCGTGCCGCACACTTCGTGCCCGGCGAACGGGGAGTTCGTTCCCGTTGCCGAGACGAACACGAGTCGTTGGTTGTCGGCGTCGAGCGCCCGCACCGCGTTCACGGTGTCGCTGATCTTCGTGTTGAGCTTGGTGACGATGTCACGCGCAGCTCGCGCGTCTTCCCAGTAGCGACCGGATGCCACCGGGACGCTCTCGTACATGTACGGGCATCGGGCGTCACCCGGATCGGTAATCGTCTTGTTGGCGATCACCTGGGGGTAGCCGAGCACGTACACCTTGGTTCCGGCAGTCTTGGTGACCTCCAGGAGCTTCTTGTAGGTGGTCGTCAGGCTCGTTCCGAGCGTGTTGTTGATCGCGTTCAGCGACGTGTTGTACTTGGCGCTGCTGAAGTTGCAGGTGTCGAGGACACACGCCTTGGCGAAGTCCGTGAAGAAGATGTCGTTCCCACCGATGGTGATGGTGGCGACCTTCGGGCTTCCTGACGACAGCGCACTGACCTGTGACGGTTCGTAGTGTGTGCTGTCGTTCCATCCGTTGAGGACGTGAGTCGTCTGCGCGCCGGAGCACGCGACGAACTTGTCCAGTTGCAGGGTGAGGTTCGGGTTCAACCCGTTGACTCGCGGATACGCAACGGCACTGCGGTTGCAGGCCGTTGTGTCCACGAACGGCGGGTCTCCCTCTCCAGAAGAGAAGGAATCACCGAGTGCGACGTACGAACGTGGCACGGGCTGTGTCGCGGTGTTCGCCGTGATCACGGGCCCTTGCGGGTAGTTCGTACCGACGCCGTTCACCGTTAGGGCGAACAGCTTCCTGGTGATGCTCCCGCAGTTGCCGCTGCACCGTGCCCTGACGTACAGGGTGTTGGCGACGGCGTTGGCGGGTTGCCCCGACGAGGTGTCTAGCGCGTATCCGTAGGGCTGGGGTGTTGCGTTCGGGTCACCCAGGATCGCCTGTTGGTACGGATACGTGTTGTTCACGGGATCGTACGTCTGCACCAAGATACCGGGCACGGTGGCCGGGTAGCTGAGACCAGTGTTGACGTTCAACTCGCGGACGACAGCCACCTTCCCGCCACTCTCGGCGGTGAGGTAGGTGCCGCCGTATGTGCCGTTGGCGTAGGTGTCAGGGAGGAGGACCGACCTGACTTTCTGGCCGCTGGCGTTGATGGTGACGAGTCGCCTTTCCCACGTTTTCGGCGTGGCAGGGACTCCGTCGGAGATCATGTGCTGTTCGGTGGTCAGGGCGACCACACCGCCTCCCGGAGTGGGAAACAGTTGGACGCCGTTGGTGTCGGCCTGCGGCTGCGAAGCCGAGACCGCCCACTTCACGGCGCCCATGGTGGGGTCGTAGCGCGAGACACTGATGCCACGGAATCCGCTGCCCGACACGTAAGACGCGACGAACAACTGACCCTCGGCGTTCAGCTTCTCGTACCAGACATCACCAGTGGTGGCCTGACCGAGAAACTTGCCGCTGTAGCTGTAGTACCAGGCGTTTCCGCTCGACTGGCCATGCAGCACGATCCCGTCCTTGTAGGTACGGAGCATCATGCTGCAATCGTTCGAGATCTTGACGTCCAGCACCTTGGTCGGTGCGGTCTGGCCGGCGGCCACCCCGGGCGTGAGCCCGATGAGGTGAACGCCATCACTCAACCGTGCGGTCGAGTAGATGTTGCCGTTGGCACCCACCGCGTACGACGGGTTCGGGTCGATCCCGCAGTTGAGCGGGTACTTCCACTTGAGGGTGTTCCCGGTGTACGCGAGGAGGTTGGCCCCCCTCACCGAGTTGTTGTTGGCGTCCTTGCCGAACGGCACACCGTAGATGTCGCCGTTCTTGTCGGCGATCGGCGCGTTGAGGCAGTTGGTGACTCCGTCGATGACGGAGGTTCGCGAGATCTGGCGAACTACCTGCCCGGAGGCGTTGTAGGTCGTCAGGTCGCTTCCCGCGTCCGTGGTTGAACACGGCAGCGTGATGTCACCGTTGGTGCTGACGATGGGGTCGTCGATGCGGCCGATGGTCGGTGCGGGCCACTGGAGCGGCGGGATTGACTCCGCCGCGTTGGCCGTTCCCGTAGGAACGAGCACCAGGAGCGAAACCAGCAAGCTGAACAGAGTCAGCATGACTGGTGTGCGCTTTGATTGGCACATGCGTTGTTTCACCATTTCCACTACTAGTTTCGGGTTTTTAACGAGCGGACAAAAAAGGGACGGGCGTGCCTTGCGGCATACCCGTCCCGATTCGTCTTCTTTGACTGAAGAGCCAAACGTATTTATGACATTTTCAATGCGTTTTGCATAGGGTGGAAAAAACAACAGTGATAAGGGTGCGTGAACTTACCTCTATAAAAAAGCCCCTGCCCCGGCTGGATGCCGGGACAGGGTTTCCGCCTCAACTACCGGGAGCGTTGGTAGGAAGCGGAGTTTTTGGGGTTACCCGTTGCCGTTGCCGACTCGGGTTCCCGGAACGCGGCCCCTCGTGCCACGAGCGTTCTTCAGAACCTCGCTCATGTCGGGGGCCAGCTTGTCGAAGTCCGCCCGCTTCATGGCGACGTCCCTCTTGGAGCCGTTCGGCATGGAGACCTCGATGACCACCAGGTCACCGATCTCCTTGAACTGCTCGGCCTCAGTGGCCAGCACGTCCAGCGCCTTCGGCTGGTCGATGGAGGGGTGCTGACGCACCACCACCGTTGCGAACTCCGCGTCGGTACCTTCCTGACCAGTCAGGTCAGATACCTTGCGACTCACGATTGCCATTTCTGCTCCGCTGGTTGGACTTTAGCCGTGTATTCACAGCCGTCATCTATTTACGCATATCATGCGTAGGTTTAATATGGTGAAATTGGCAACGGCTCGACTTCACTGTCTTAAATTCTGGGTTCTATTGTATAATTGAAGCAGAGATAAATGCATGAAAGCTACTGACCTACAACGCACGCCGGCATCGAGGAAGAACCAGCCAACCAAGGATGGTTCGAGTGCGCGTGTAACCGTAGAAAAAAAATGGATCGAAGCTCAGTTGCAAAATGCCCCTGAACTCCGACCCACTCAAGTTGAGCGTATTGCCACTATCCTTGGTGCCACACCACCTGGAGACGCTCGGGATTAAAGCGGTTGCTGCCCTTGGTGGCTGGCATCAAGATGATGGCCTCGAACAACTCGGCTGCGATGGCGTTCTTCTGCTCGACTTCCAAATCGGGCCACGTCTCGACCATGTTCGTTGACTTGGGTTTGGCGTTCTTCTTGGCGTAGGCCGCGCGCTCTTTAACGAGCACGGCGATAGCCGCTTCCTTCTTCCGTACTTCCGGCCAGATGTGCGGCCCCATGTCGGGGTTCTCTTTGAACTGAGCCAGCAAGCCTGCCTTTGCCGCGTTGAGAGCGGTGAGTTCTTCCGCCTTCTGCCACGGCTGCGGCTCCACCTCGATGTGTTGCTCTTCCAGCCGAGCAAGGATGAGCTTGGTGACGATGGCATCAATGGCGATGCCGGAACCGCACGCCTTACCGCACCCTCCGTCGTTGACCTTGCAGGCGTAGTCGAAGCGGTTGTTCGGCTTGGCGTTGCCTGAGATCTTGTTGCCACAGCTCCCGCACCGGATGATGCGCGACAACATGTACTTCAGCTTCCCGATGTCCGCGTGTCCTTCCGGACGGTCGGGGCCTGCGAGGAGCGCCACAACTGAGTGCCAGGTGTGCTCATCGAGAATGGCCTCGTGCTGACCCTTCACCGGGTGGCCTTGGTCGTTGGTGAGATAGCGCGTGTGGTGCGGCTGATCCATCGGGCCATAGACCCGGTACCCCACTACGCGGGGCGACGTCATCATGAGGACGAACGTCCTTCGGCTCCACGGGTTGCCCTTGGTGGTGCGCTTCCCAGCCTTGTTCCACTTGCGGATGATGGTGGACGCCTTCACACCAGCTAGCAGCAACCTTGCCGCCGCCCGGATCTGCCAGGCTTCGCGCGGAACGATGGTGCGCTTGTCTTCCGCCCATCCGAACGCACGGTTGCCACCTACGGGGATGCCCCGCATTGCGCGCGAAAGATGGCTGTCCCTCAACCGGCGTGACGTGTCGGTTGAGGAACTGGCGCGGGCGTTCAGGACGTAGCGCGCCGCAGACCGACCGTTGTCGGTCAGTAGGTCGAGCGAGCCTCGGATGTCGAGGATGGGACGGTGGTAGTACTGCACTACCTCGATCGCGTCTTCAAGGTGACGGTGGTCTCGGGTGAGACGGTCGATGTCATAGACCACCGAGCCGTCAACAGCCGTGGTCTTACCGAACCCATCGGCCGGGGTGAAGTGCGCCGACTCAGTAGACCCCTTCTTGAGGTCACTGAGCATCCCTTCAAACACAGGGCGGATGACGCGGTAGATGTAGCTTCCGTCCTCCTGCTTGATGCGCTTCTTCTTCCACGCCGAGGTGTCGGGCTCGTCGTACGTGCCGACGTACGTTCCGCCGCGCGACTCGACGTACTTGCGGCAGAACGCCTCTTGTTCGTCGCGGTTGTTGATGTCCCCACCGGTCATCGGAGGACCGGACGTTTCACGGTCAGGGTGGGTTTCGAAGGAGAGCCGAACCAATCCGGCGATGTGAAGGCCGGTCAAGTCGCCCCGTTGGACGCGCTCAATGATGTTCGGTTGTGATTGCACTGCGTGATCTCCTGTTACTTATTGTAACATTGATCACATCGTTTGCAATACTGCTGCGGCCAACGGACCACGCTGTGGTGGGACTTGCCGCTGTACGACTCCTACCGCCTGGCCCACCGCATGTACCGCATCCCCGACCACCGCTTCCGCGAAAACCTGGACCGGTGCGTGGAACTCCTCGACCTGGGGGACCTGTTGGACGTACCCGTACGCCAGCTCTCCCTGGGTCAGCGCATGCGCGGCGACATCGCGGCTGCGCTCCTGCACGACCCGGACGTGCTCTACCTCGACGAGCCGACGATCGGCCTCGACGTCATCAGCAAGGCGAAGGTGCGGCAGTTCCTGCGCGACCTGAACGCCGAACGCGCCACCACCATCCTGCTCACCACGCACGATCTGACCGACATCGAGCAGTTGTGTGAGCGGGTGATGGTCATCGATCACGGCCGCCTCATGTACGACGGGGCGCTCGCGGGGCTGCACGAGGCGGGCGAGGGCGAACGCACCCTGGTGGTCGACCTGGAGCGCGAACTGCCCCCCGTGCGGGCCGAGGGCGCCCGCGTGGTGAAGGTCGAGGGCCCGCGCCAGTGGCTCGCCTTCCCCGCGTCGGCGTCGGCCGCGCCACTGGTCGCGCACATCGCCGAGACATATCCGCTGGTGGACCTGTCGATCCGCGAACCCGACATCGAGGCGGTGATCGCGCGCATGCTGTACGCGCCGGACGGCGGCGCCGACGGCTCCCCGGACGAGCCCGCCCCGCTCTCCCCGCCGTGAGCCGGGCCGGCGCCCCCGCACTGCGGTACCCCCCCCGCATCCCCGCACCCCACACCCCCAGCGCCATGGGGCGGGGACTTCACTAGGCTTCGCCCATGACGAGTGAACCAGCGGGTGGGCTGCCGGAGATGCGCGCTTCGGACGCGGAACGCGAGCGTGTCGCGGAATCGCTGCGGGAGGCGATGGCGGAGGGGCGGCTCGACATGGAGGAGTTCGAGCAGCGCCTCGAAGCCGCCTACAAGGCGCGTACACATGGGGAGTTGGAGCCGCTGGTGCGCGACCTGCCGGCGCCGGGCGCCATCGGGCCGGACCTCGCGGTGCCGCGCGCGACGCGGGACGACGCGGAGGTCCACTGGCCTTCGCGCATCGGCCACGCGCCGACCTCCAAAGGAGGCTTCGCCTTCTGGAGCGGCTTCTCCCGTAAGGGCGAGTGGACGGTGGCGAAGAAGTTCACGGCGTTCGCGATGTGGGGCGGCGGCGAGATCGACCTGCGCGAGGCGCGCTTCGAGGACCGCGAGACGGTGCTGCGGCTTTTCACGATCATGGGCGGGATGGGTGTGACGGTACCGCCGGAGCTGAACGTCCAGGTCAAGGGCTTCGGCCTGATGGGCGGAGTGGACGGCGGCAAGGCCAACGGCGTGGGCACGCCGGGCTCCCCGAAGGTGACGATCGTGGCGTTCGCCCTGATGGGCGGAATCGGCGTGGACCGCAAGCTGCGCAAGGCGCAGAAGGAGCGGATGCGGCTGGAGAAGAGGGGGGAGGAGGGGGACGGGGGCCGGAAGGAACTGAGGTGACCGGGGCGGCACACCCCGCGCCCGCACCGGCCAGGGGCTCCGGCTCGGGGCTCCGGCCCGGGCCGGCCGTTCTCCGCCCCCACCCGAACGAGTGGACGTACGCACGTACGGGGCCGTACGGGAACTGATCGCGCACCCCGTGAGTACTTCATGTAGAGCACGGCAAGTACGACATGGAGAGCACGACGTCGGCCGGGGAAGGCCGCTTCCGGTGAGAACGGTGGAGCGCATGCAACGTACGGGAACGGGGTCCGAGGAACCCGGCCCCCAGACGCCGGGCGCGGTGGGGGCGGCGGCCGGGACGGGACCGGGTGCCGGGGCGGACCGGGGTGCCGCGGCGGCCCCGGGTGCCGAGGCGGCGGGGGCCGGGACCGGCCCGGGCGGACCCCTCTCCTCGGCCTTCGCCTACACGGCGGCGGACGAGGAGAAGCGCCGGGGCGTACGCCGGATGAAGGCGACGGCGACCGGTCTGCTGATCCTGGTCGCGGTGGTCTTCGCGCTCGCGACCTGGGCGGACCGTACGGGGGCGGGCGCCTGGGCGGGGTATGTCGCGGCGGCGGCCGAGGCCGGCATGGTGGGCGCGCTTGCGGACTGGTTCGCGGTGACGGCGCTGTTCCGCCGCCCGCTGGGCCTGCCCATTCCGCACACGGCGATCATCCAGAACAAGAAGGACCAGTTCGGCGCGTCCCTGGGCACGTTCGTCGGCGAGAACTTCCTGTCGGCCGCGGTGGTACGCACCCGCCTGCACGCGCTGGGGATCGGGCAGCGCCTGGGCACCTGGCTCGCGGAGCCCGAGCACGCGGACAGGGTCACCTCGGAACTGGCCACGGCGCTGCGCGGCGCCCTGACGGTGCTGAGGGACGCCGACGTGCAGGCGGTGGTGGGCGAGGCCATCACGCGCCGGGCGGACGCGGCGGAGATCGCGCCGGGCGTGGGCAAGACGCTGGAGCGGATCGTCGCGGACGGCAGCCACCGCAAGGCCGTGGACCTGGTGTGCGTGCGGGCCCACGACTGGCTGGTGCTGCACGGGGACTCGGTGATGGACGCGGTGCAGGGCGGCGCGCCCGGCTGGACGCCGCGCTTCGTGGACCGCAAGGTGGGCGAGCGCGTCTACAAGGAATTGCTGCGCTTCGTGACGGAGATGCGCGACATGCCGGCGCATCCGGCCCGGGGCGCGCTCGACCGCTTCCTGGCCGATTTCGCGGCGGACCTCCAGTCGGACACGGAGACGCGGACCAGGGTGGAACGGTTCAAGTCGGAGATCCTGGCCCGTGGGGAGGTGCAGGACATCATCGCCTCGGCGTGGTCCTCGGTGCGTTCGATGATCATCGCGGCGGCGGAGGACGACCACAGCGAACTGCGCCGGCGCGCGCGGGCGTCCCTGCTCTCCCTCGGCACCCGCCTGACGACGGACCCACGCCTCCAGTCGAAGCTGGACGGCTGGCTCGAGGACGCGGCGGCGTACGTGGTGTCGACGTACCGCGCGGAGATCACCTCACTGATCACGGACACGGTGGCCTCGTGGGACGCGAACGACACATCCCGCAAGATCGAGGCGAACATCGGCCGCGACCTGCAATTCATCCGGATCAACGGCACGGTGGTCGGCGCGTTGGCGGGGCTGCTGATCTATACGGTGTCGCACGCGGTGGGGGGGTGAGGGGGCGCGGGTTTGCTGCGGGCGTCGGCATCGGGGTGCGGTGGGGGCTCGGGCGCGCGGCGTGGAGGTGGCCGAGGTGGGCGCCGGCGCGGGCGCACGGATGCGTGGTCCGGACTCTGGGAGCGAGGTCTACGGGGCCAGGGCCCCGCAACCACCCGCGTTGTGTGGCCCCAGGCGTGGCAGGCCCCGACCTGGACCACTCCCGTACGGGACAAAACTCCCGTACGGGGCGGCTCCCTCCCCGCCGGGCGCATGACCGGCCTTGTCTGTCCCTGCCGTACGGCCATGCGCCCGACCACTGGGGGGAGTTGCTCCTGAGTACGGACCGGGAGCGGACTCCGTTCAACTCAGCGCGGCGGAAGAGTTTCCGGCACTGCCCGGGCCGCCGCTTGGGGTGCCCCGGGGCGCCCCCCGTCAGCGCCCAGTGACGCCTATGCGGCGGAGTTGCGCGTCACGGCCCATGAGGCCACGGCGACCGCGCCGGCCACGCCGAACACGGAGGGCCACGCGCCGACCTTCTTGGCCAGCGGATGCGACCCGGCGAACGCGGCGACGTAGGCCCCGGTCAGCCCGACGGCCGCCTTGGTCCCGGCAGCCTGCTGCCACTGCCGCGCCGCCAGCGCCCCGGCGGCAGCGAGCGCCACCCCGCCGAGCGGCCGCTTCTTGGTCCACCGGGCAACCCCGTAGCCCCCGATGAGCCCGCCGGCCGCGATAACAGTCGCGGGAACCTTCGCCATGGTGTGCCTCCTGAGGTGCGGTTTTTCCCGAGGCTAGCGCGGGGGTCGGGCGCGGCTTCGGGGGCCCTGGTATGCGCCGCACCCGGGTGCCTCCTCAGACGGCATCCTGGCGGAGGGCCCGCACGAAAGTGGCCCACGTGGAGGTGCCGAAGGATATGCGTGGCCCAGCAGGCCGCTGCGAGTCGCGCACCGCCGTACGCGCCAGGATGCGCGCGACCTCCACGCACTCGGTCCCGCTACCACCGCTGTACGAGGACTTCACCCAGCGAATGTCGTGCTGATCCATCAAAGCTCCCTGCGGGCCCGATCGAGGAGCGCGGCCGACGTCTCAATGTCCAACGCCTGGGCGCTCAGGTACTGGAACGCCAATTTATAGCGGTCCAACTCCTCAGGCTTCTCCATGAAGAGGCCGCCGCCGATGATGTCCACGTACACGACGTCGAGCTCGGGCGTCGGTCCACCCAGGATCACGAAGCTACCGACGGCGGCAGCGTGCGCTCCCTGGGCGAACGGCAGGACCTGCACGGTTACTTGCGGCTGTCTGGACTGTGCGTGCAGGTGATTCAACTGCTCCCGCATGACCTCTTTGCCCCCGACCATGCGGCGGATGACCGCTTCATCGACCACCGCCCAGATGTGCGGAGCATCGTCACGGACGAGGAGCTCTTGGCGCTTCATGCGGATGTCCACCATGTGCGCGATCTCCTGCTCGGTGCAGCGCATCTCCGATGCCCGATGGACGGCCTCGGCGTACGCGCGTGTCTGCAGAAGCCCGGGAACGTACATGCACGCGTAGTGATCCTCCCGGACGACCTCGTCCTCCAGGGTCAACATCAGGTTCATGGACTCCGGGATGGGGTCGGCGAGCGATCGCCACCAACCTTGAATCCTGGCGCCCTTGGCCAACTCAACAAGCGTTCTACGTTCTTCGTCGGTGGCGCCGTATGCGCGACACAGAGCTTCTACGGTCGGCCACTTGACCGCCCCTTCCTTGGTCTCGTAGCGACTCAGAGTGGCTTTGGAGACGCTGACGAGTGCGCCGGCCTCCTCCAGAGTGAGCCCCTTGTGCTCACGGAGGCGACGTAGGTCGGCGCCGAGCTGGCGCCTGCGAGTAGTTGGCCCAACTGCCATGGTGGTGGCCCTTCATGTCGATCTCCCTGAGCGTGCCTGGCACACCCCGGTCGGTACAAGGCAGCGCACGCCGGGGGCGCGTATGTCTGTCGTTCACACCTACAAGTCGCTTGTGAGAGTTCCAAATTGAGAGTTTCACTGGCAACCTGAAGAAGCGTCGGACTGCACGCTGCACGGGCAAACATGGGCGACTGGGCAAGGGCGGCTGTGATGGAGAAGTGCCGATTCGGGATCGATCGGAAGGCGTGGGACCTTCCGTTCATGGCGGAGCCGGAGGGACTGGGGGACTTGAGGCGCATCGTGCGCCGCAATTTGACTGTGTGGGGCTTGCCGCACCTCGTCGAGCCCGCTCAGCTGTGCGCGACGGAACTCGTGACAAATGTGATCACGCATGTGGGACGGCAGACCCCCACGACGCTTGCCGTGTCCATGAGTGGAAGGTCCCTGCGCATCGAGGTGATCGATCCGGCTGCATGCGCGCTACCAACTCGCCGGGAGGCCGGGACTGATGACGAGTCGGGACGAGGGCTGGTGCTTGTGGAGGCGCTGTCGGAACGCTGGGGAGTAGTGCTTCGCGCGGACAGGAAGGTCACCTGGTGTGAACTGGCGACGGGCCTTCACTCCGAAAAGGATCACATTGAAGACTTGCGGGCGGAGAGGGCCGAACTGCTGCTGTCTTTGTACTGCTTCGAGGCCAACGTCAAAGCTTCGACCGGTCGCGTGGGTGTGGCCGTCGCGGAGGAGGCGGCCATCGACGTGATCGCCGACCTCCTCCACTGGCTCCGCTCGCACGGGCGCGATCCGGATGGCGCTCTGGATCACGCATGGATGCACTTTGAAGCTGAGATCAGTGAGAGACCTTGAGCGAGCGAAGAGCAGTTGGCTTCCTTGCTACGGTGACTCCACTAAGCCAAGTCTGGCTCATTTTCGGGATGAAGAAGTTCGTCCTGCACTCCGAATTTTGAGGTGCTGTGTCGACCTGCATGGCAATTCTGGCACAGTGTGATCAGGTTGTCGTCGTTGTTCTGGCCGCCCAGGTGTACCGGTAGGATATGATGCACCTGTAGAACTATGCCGTTACTGTCAGGTCCATTGCCGCAGTCTTTGCAGCGCTTTCCGTCGCGCTCAAGAATTGCATGGCGTTGTTTGATGGCTTGGCGAGCGCGTGGTGGGCGCTGCGTCAGGTCTTCAAGATAGTAGCTACCCGGAGCCAGCGAAGAGTCGTCGACGTTCGAGACGATCTTCCATCCTTCTTCATCCAGCTCGCGCATGCGGCGCGGCCACTCCTGGATTCTGGCTACGTAGGCCAGGCGCTCCTTGTCGACGACCGCCGGGCTTACGGCCTTGAGGTATTCAAGGACCCGAGACTTCCCGGATCCATCTTTCTTGCGTATCACTTTCGCCAATTTCCACGCCTTGGCGAGCTCTGCGTCAGGGGAATCGTTGTTTAGTCGGTAGTAATCTTCGCCCAGGCGAGGGTCGGACACATGAGAATCGATCGGCCACCCCTCTTCGACTCGCAGCTCGCGTACGCGACGGGCCCACTCCCCGATGCCCGAGACGCCTTCAAGTCTGTGGGCATGAACCGGCTCGTTCAGATGCAACCGCAAATACGCCAGAATGGCAGCCTTCCCCGAGTTGAGCCCATATTCGGAGTTCGCCATTGCAACGGCGCCCCGGATATCCGCCGCGTGCACTCCGATCTCGGCGGCTGTCTCAAGCCACTTGATTCGAAGGGAATCGTCAAATGGGTACCCCTCCTGACCGTCGTGGATCCGGGCAGCGAGTGCTTGCAGTCTCTGCTCGACTCTGGTCAGTGCCTCATCTGCGCTCATGGGCGCAGATCATGACATGGCGAGGAGCTGTGCGGGAGGGGGCGCGAGCCCTGGCCGAGACGAGTGACAGGAGTCACTGACGGTCAAGTTGTGATGGCTCCCCGCACCTCGCTGCTGCGGCTGGAACGGTGGGGAAGGAGCTGTTGGCAGGCCTTTCCGTGCCTGGGACCACGAGGAGTTGCGGCCGTAGCCGGCGCGCCACACGGGAGGCGTGATGGCTGCTGAGCCCCCCGATGTCAGAGGAGCCATCTAACCTGTCCTCATGGCCCGACCTATCACCATGATCGACTTGTTCGCCGGCTGCGGCGGTATGACTTCCGGCTTCGTCTCCGCCAAGGGGTACAAGCCGGTGATGGCAGTGGAGTGGGAGTTGGCGGCCGCTGCGACGTACGCGGCCAACTTCGGGGAACCCCACATGCGCTGGGGTGACATCGCCGAAGTGCCGGATTCGGACATCCCTGAAGCGGACCTGATCATCGGCGGGCCGCCCTGCCAGGGCTTCTCAAACCTTGGCACACGTGACGTCGACGATCCGCGGAATCAACTTTGGAAAGAGTACATCCGCTTCGTTCGGCATGCTCGACCCAAGGTCTTCGTGATTGAAAACGTAGACCGTTTCCGAAAGTCTTCGGAGTTTGAGCTCCTGCTTCAGGAGACCCAAAAGGGCGGCCTTCTTGACGAGTATGAGCTGACTCACGACTTGCTCTTGGCTGCCGATTATGGCGCACCTCAGCGACGGAAGCGAACCATCGTCATTGGTTCTCGCATCGGTAAGATTCCGATGCCTGAGCCGACGCATGAGCCAAGCGGCCTCTTGGGGCTCGAGCCGTGGAAAACGGTGCGCGACGCCATTGCGGGTCTGCCCGAGACCCCAGATGTAACTGAACTCCCTAAAGTCGTTGCAGAGTACTTCGGGAAGAAGGTGGCCGGGCCGTTCAAGAGTGTCGATCTCCATCTCGGCAGGAAGCCTACGGAACGTTCCCTGGAGCGATACGATCACATCCCTCCGGGCGGGGGCAGGTTCGACCTCCCGGATCACTTGCTGTCTCGTTGCTGGAGAGAGAAGAAGACAGGTACCACCGATGTCATGGGGCGGATGCGCTGGGATCACCCGTCGTTGACTATCCGCACGGAGTTCTTCAAGCCCGAGAAGGGGCAGTATCTACATCCTCAGTGGGATGCCAACGATGCGGAGAACCGGGTCAATAGGCCTATCACTCACCGTGAAGCTGCCAGGCTGCAAACGTTTCCTGATGAGTTCCTGTGGTGCGGTAGTAAAATCGAAATCGCGCGACAAATCGGGAACGCCGTGCCCCCCGTTCTGGCCAAGGCCATCGCGATGCATCTGAAGCCTTACTTGCAGGCTGATGTTCCTGCTCCTCGGAAGGTGGAATTGGCCGAGGCGTGATGATCGATTCCCGCATGTGGGTGCCGTGGGAATGCGCGAGGCCGGTGGGCGCAGACGCCGCCGGCCTCGTTTATTTTCCTTCTGCTTTGGAAATGGTGGCTTTTTCTGCCGCCTCGGCCACGAGTCGGGCAACGAATTCCGGAGATTCGTGCTCCCAGAATCGGAGGACCGTCCAGCCGGCTGCGGCCAGGTGTTCCGTCGTCTCGCGGTCCCGGGCCATGTTCCTGTCCAGCTTCGTGCGCCACCATTCTGCGTTCGCCTTCGGGTGGGTGGCGTGCTGAGGGCAGCCGTGCCAGAAGCAGCCGTCCATGAAGACCGCGAGTTTGGCTCGACCGAAGGCGATGTCGATCGTGCGGCGGGGCATGCCAGGGACCGGGACGTTCACGCGGTAACGCATGCCCGCCGCGTGAAGCAGTTTGCGTACGGCCAGCTCCGGAGTGGTGTCGCGGGAGCCCTGGCGGCTCATGCGGGCCGAGACGGAGGGGGAGGACGGGACGGCGTCGGACATGGCGGGCATTCTGTCAGGGGAGGCCGGGGTCACTGCGCGCCGTGGCAGTCCCCGTAGTTGACTCCCGAGCCGCACCAGCAGTCCGCGCCGCGGCTTGGGGGCCAGGGGACTGCTCGGCCTCGGGCGGCCAGGGTGGTGGCGTACTGGGGGAGGAGGTCGGCGTTGGCGGGGGAGGAGGATTCCGAGGCGGCGAAGGCTTCGTAGGAGGGGACCGTGGCCGTCACGATGCCCAGGTTGGGGGTGCCGGCGGCCGCCAGTTCGCGCAGAGAGGCCTCGATGTCCAGCAAGTGGGCCGTGTGGGTGGGGTATTCGGACTGGAGCTCGGGATACGCGGTGAGGAGTTCGTCCAGTTCGGGTTCCGGCCAGTGCAGGACCGCGACCGGGAACGGGCGGGACAGGGCCAGTCGGTAGTGGCCCAACTCCGCGCGCAGGCGGGCCAGTTCGGCTCGGAGTTCCGCCGGGTCCTCCGAGCCGAGGGACCACAGGCGCTTGGGGTCGTGGAGTTCGTCCAGGGAGATCGGCGCGGTGTGCAGCTCGTCGGCCAGGGTGTCCCACGTGTCGTGCGGCAGGGCCAGCAGGCGGCGCACCCGGTGCCGGGTGGCGAGCAGGGACTGGGTGCTGTACGGGATGCCCGTGCGGTCCACCGACGCCTCCGCGACGCCCAGCAGGGTCAGCGCGGTGGTCAGCGAGGCGTGGGCCAGGTCGAGTTCGTCGTGGGCCTCCAGCGTTTCGGCGACGATCTCCCAGGCCGCCGGGTCCAGCGGCGCCGCCGCCCGGATGCCGTCGATGATCGCGCGTGCCTCCGGCTCGTGGCCGTACTCCCACAGGTTCGCCGCCTTGAACGCCTTCACCAGGTGGGGGTGGTCCACCTTCGCGGACGAGGACAGCAGGCGGTCGTAGAGCGTCGTGGCCCCGGGGCGGTCACCCGAGAGTTCCAGGTGGGCCGCGGCCCGCAGCAGCAGGGGCTCGTGGTCCTCCGGGTACTGGGCCGCGGTGCGCAGCAGACGCTCGGCTTCGGCAGTGTGATCGGCAGGCGTGTCGGGGCGCATGAGGGACACCGTACTGCTGTACGGGGGCTCGACGGAGGGTGCTTGGGAGGCTGGGGGGCGAGTGCGTCACGTCGGATCCGTCACGTTCGGGTCCGTCGCCTCGGGTCCGTCACGTCGGGACCGTTGTCTCGGGCCGCCGCCTCGGGTCGGGTCCGTCGCGTCCGGCCGTCGCGTGGGGCCGGCACGTTCGGGTCCGTCGCCTCGGGCCGTCAGCTCTGGCCCGGCACGTTCGGGGCGTCGCGTGGAGCCCGGCAATGTTCGGGCCCGGCACGTTCGGGCCGTCGCGTCGCGGGGCTGGTGGGTTGCGGGCGCGCCACCTACCCTGCGGCCGTGCGCACAGGGATGCCGGTGGTGGCGCGGGGCGGGCGCGGGTGGCGGGTTCGGGTGGCCGCTCGGCGGGGGTGGCGGCGCTGGGCGGGCCGGCGCCGGTGGCGGCGGGTCCGGGTGGCTCGGTCCGGGTGGCGGGGGTGGGGGGTGCGGGGGCTGTGGGCCGGGGCCGAGGCCGCCGTGACTCTTGGGCTCGTCGTCCTGCTGCTCGTCGCGCACCAGCTGTGGTGGACCAACCGGGAGGCGCGCGCCGAGGCCGGCCGCACGGTCCACTCCCTGGAGGAGACGTGGAGAGCGGCTGGGCGGGGGCCTGCGGCCACCGGGCTCGCGGCAGGGCAGGGGGACGTAAACAGTCAGGGTGACGTAAGCGGTCAAGGGGGCGCAATCGGTCAGGAGGGCGGGACCGGTCAGGGGAGCGCGGGCGATGGGCACGTGTCCGTCGACCGGGGCGGCCCGGCCGCCGGGGTCGGGTCCTCCGGCGGCGGAGGTGGCGGCGCGCCGCGCGGGGACCAGGCGTACGCCGTCATCCGGATCCCCCGGATCGGCATCACCGCGCCCGTCGCGCAGGGGATCAGTAAGGCCGGCGTCCTGGACAAGGGGTACGTCGGGCACTATCCGGGGAGCGCACAGCCGGGGCAGGCGGGCAACTTCGCGCTCGCCGGGCACCGCAACACTCACGGGGAGCCCTTCCGCCACCTCGACAAGCTGCGGACGGGGGACGAGGTGGTGGTGGAGACGCGGGACGCCGTCTATACGTACGTTGTCGATTCCGTGCTGCCCCAGACCTCGGCGCGCGACGGCGGAACCATAGCGGCCGTTCCCCATAGTGATGTCAAGCCCTCGTACGGGTACAGCGCGCCCGGGCACTACCTCACACTCACCACCTGTACGCCCGAGTTCACCTCCACCTACCGCCTGGTTGTGTGGGGCAAGTTGACGTCGAGCCGGCCGCGCTAGCGTTCGGGTATGCGTCGTCGTCGATCTCATGTGCTCTGGCTCGGGGTGCCCTACCTGCTCTACCTGGGGGCGCTGCCCTTCGTGAACAAGGTGCGGCCCGTGGTGTTCGGGCTCCCCTTCCTCTTCTTGTGGCTGCTGATCGCGACGCTGCTGACGCCGCTCGCCATCTGGTTCACCTGGCGGGGCGACCGTCGCGCCCGCGCGGCAGCGGCAGCGGCGGCGGCAACGAAGCCGGCACCGGCGGCGGGGGGCGAGCGATGAGCAGCGCCGCCGTCGCCACGACCATCTTCGGCGCCTTCATGGTCGGCACGGTCGCACTCGGGCTGCTCGCCGTCCGTGGCCGAAGGGCCGAAGGAGGGGGCGGGCTCGCCGAGTGGTCCGTCGGCGGGCGGAGCCTTGGGACCGTGTTCATCTGGGTCCTGATGGCCGGCGAGAGCTACACCAGTTTCAGCTATCTGGGTGCCGCGGGCTGGGGCTACAACTACGGCGCCCCGGTGCTGTACGTGGTCGCCTACATGTCGTGCGGCTACGCCGTGGGGTACGTGGTCGGGCCCCTGCTCTGGGCGTACGCGAAGAAGCACGGCCTGGTGGGGATCACCGACATGGTGGCCCACCGGTACGGGCGGCCCTGGCTGGGGGCGCTGGTCGCGCTGCTCGCCACCGTCTTTCTGCTGCCGTACATCCAGTTGCAGATCACCGGCATGGGCGTGGTCGTCTCGACCATCTCCTACGGCGCGATCTCGCTCGACTGGGCCTATTTCCTTGCCTTCGCGGTCACCACGGGGTTCGTGGTGGTCAGCGGGCTGCGCGGCAGTGCCTGGGTGTCCGTGCTCAAGGACGTGCTCGTCATCGTCACCCTGGCCCTCCTGGCGATCTATGTACCGCTGCACTATTTCGACGGGTACGGGCACTTCTTCGACCGGATCGTGAGCGAGAAGAGCGACTGGCTGACGCTTCCCGGTCACGGCGGGGTGTTCGGGCAGGCGTGGTTCGCTTCGACGACCGTCCTCAACTCCCTGACCGTCGTCATCTTCCCGACCACGGTGGCCGGTTACCTCGGCGCCCGCAGCGCCGACACCCTGCGGCGCAACGCCATGCTGCTGCCCGCCTACAACGTGCTGCTCTTCGTGCCCATGCTGCTCGGCATGGCGGCGGTCTTCGTCGTGCCGGGGCTGGTGGGCGCCGGCTCCAACCTCGCGCTCTTCAAACTCGTCGTGGACTCGCTGCCCGCGTGGACCGTCGGGCTCATCGGCGTGGCCGCGGCCCTGTCCTCGATCGTGCCGATGGCGGTGTTCATGCTGGTCATCGGCACGATGTGGGGGCGCAGCGTGCTCTCGCTCGTACCCCGGCTCCGGACGCGGCAGAAGGCGGCCTCGCAGGTCGTGGTGGTCGTCGCGGGGGCGCTGGCGCTGCTCATGACGTACACCGTGCCCAACACCCTCGTACGGCTCTCACTCATCTCCTACGAGGGGATGGCGCAGCTCCTGCCGCTGCTGCTACTGGGGCTCGTGTGGCGGAGGGTGACGCTGGTGGGCGGGCTCGTGGGGCTCGCGGTGGGGGTCGGGACGGTCTGCGGGTTCGTGTTCACCGATCACGATCCGGTGTGGGGGGTGAACGCGGGGATCGTCGCGCTCGGCCTCAATCTCGCGGTGACGCTCGCGCTGTCGTACGCCGGGCCGAAGGAGGCGGAGCCGGTGGGCGAGGACGTCCTGGCCCGCGATCCGTTCGGTGAGTTCGACGACATTCGGGTGTGAGGCGGCTTGGGCGGGGTGGTGGCCCGGACGAGGTGGCCCGGATGGGGCGGCCGTCCCCCGCAGGGCCGGAAGCGCAGGGCCGGAAGCGCAGGGCCGGAAGCGCGGGGCCGCTCGCCCGGGGCCGTCCGCCCGGGGCCGCCCCGCAACGGGGCCGTCCCTCAACGGGGTCGCGCCCGGGGGGTCGTGTATAACGGGAAGGACATACGCGGCTGAACGAGTGACCGAAGGAGGGCGGGCGGCATGAGCGGAGTCATCGCGCGGTGCGCACGGCTCGCCCGGCCCTTGTTCGGTTTCCTGCTCCTCGTGCTCGCCCAGGCCGTCCTCGTCGAGGGCGGCACGCTCTCCGCCGCCGTCGCGCTCGCCGCGACCGCCGCCGTGGGCTCCGCGCTCGCCGTGTGCGCCACGCTCGCCTCGCGCGCGGTGCCCGTGGCGCGCACCCGGGTGCGGACCGCGATCCGCGACCGGGAACGGCGTACCGCCTTCCTGCCGCAGCGCGATCCCGACGCCTCCGGGCGGCCCAGGCCCCGAGCGCCCGGCCGTCTCGCCCTGACGGCCGCGTAGGGGCATCCGCACCCCCACCAGCGCTTCCTAGCCTCCTGGCCTTCTGGCTTCCTGGCTGCTCTGCGTCGCCCCGCCGGCTCGTCACCGCACGCGCATCCGCACGTCACACACGTGCGCCCACGTGTCATCCCTGACGAGACGCCCCGGAGGGCTTCCGCATGTTCACGCCCCTTTTCAGCGCTTTCGCGAACCTCACCGAACACCTCGCCGGTCTGCTCGACCCGGTCTTCCACGGTGCGTCGACGGCCGTCGCGATCATGCTTTTCACTGCTTTTGTACGTCTCGCTGTGCACCCCCTGTCGCGGCAGGCAGCGCGGGGTCACAAGGCGCAGGCCAGGTTGAAGCCGCAGATCACCGCGCTGCGGGAGAAGCACGGCAAGGACAGCAAGGCACTCCAGAAGGCGGTCATGGAGCTGCACGCCGCCGAGAAGGTGTCGCCGATGTCGGGGTGTCTGCCGGGGCTGCTCCAGATGCCCGCGTTCTTCCTGCTCTACCACCTGTTCTCCAGCACCGAGATCGGCGGCAGGGCCAACGGTCTGCTCGACCACACCCTCTTCCAGGCGCCGCTCGGCGGGCACTGGGCGGACGCGCTCGCGCACGGCGGGTTCTTCGGCGCGCGCGGGCTCGTGTATGTCGCGCTGTTCGCGGTCGTCGGGGCCGTGGCCACCTTCAACTACCGGCGGATGAAGCGGCAGATGGCGGCCAGCCCCGTCGTGGCGCCGGGCGGGCAGGACGCGGTGCCGGGGATGGCGGCGATGAGCAAGTTCATGCCGCTGCTGTCCTTCGGCACCCTGTTCACGGTCGCCGTGGTGCCCCTCGCCGCCGCGCTCTACGTCGTGACCAGCACCACCTGGACCGCCGTCGAGCGGGCCTTTCTCTACCAGCACATGCTGCCCGCGCCCGCCACGGCGGCACTCGCCGCCTAGCACGTGCCGCCCTGGTTACGGTCCAGTACGTGAACGGGGTCTTGCGGAGTGGACTGCCGCCTTGGAGGATCGGACGATCCTCCGATGGCCGCTACCCATCGGCCGGGCCCCGCTCGACCATAGGGAGACTGACCATGAAGCTGTTGCGCGTAGGCGACGCCGGTGCGGAACGTCCGGCGCTGCTCGACGCCGACGGGACCCTGCGGGACCTGTCCGGCCTGGTGACGGACATCGACGGCGACCTGCTCGCCGACGAGTTCGCCCTGGACCGGATACGGGCCGCGGCCGGCGCCGGGGTGCTGCCCGCGCTCGCTGATGCCGGGGTGCGCGTCGGGCCGCCGGTGGCGGGGATCGGGAAGGTCGTGTGCATCGGGCTGAACTACCACGACCACGCCGCCGAGACCGGCGCGGCGACGCCCGCCGAGCCCGTCGTCTTCCTCAAGGCGGCCGACACGGTGGTCGGGCCCGACGACACGGTGCTCGTGCCGCGCGGGTCGGTCAAGACCGACTGGGAGGTCGAGCTGGCCATCGTCGTCGGGCGCACCGCGCGGTATGTGGGCGAGGACGAGGACGCGCTGGCGTACGTCGCCGGGTACGCGGTGTCGCACGACGTGTCCGAGCGGGAGTTCCAGCTGGAGCGCGGCGGCACGTGGGACAAGGGCAAGAACTGCGAGACGTTCAACCCGCTCGGGCCGTGGCTGGTCACCCGGGACGAGGTGCCCGACCCGCAGGCGCTGTCGCTGAGGCTCTGGGTCAACGGCGAGCTGAAGCAGGACGGGTCGACGGCGGGGCAGATCTTCTCCGTGGCAGAGGTCGTGCGGTACGTCAGCCGGTTCATGACGCTGTACCCGGGGGACGTCATCAACACGGGTACGCCTGCGGGGGTGGCCATGGGGCAGGCCGAGCCCAAGCCGTACCTCCGGGAGGGGGACGTGGTGGAGCTTGAGGTTGCCGGGCTCGGGCGGCAGCGGCAGGTGTTGAAGGGGGCGTAGCGCTTCCAGCGGGGTTGGGGGTGGGGGTGGGGGGCTTGGGCCTGCGGCCCTTGCCCTTGCCCACCCGCCCGCCCGTGCGGCCGGGTTGGCGGGTTCGGCCACCTGTGGGTGGCGTGCGTTTCGCCGGCTCCCGGCGGTGGGTGGTCGCGACGCCCGCCTGCGGCGGGCCGGGCTTTCCCACCCGCCCGCCCGTTCTGCCGGGTTGGCATAGGTGGCCACCTGTGGGTGGCTTGTGTCTCGTTGGCGGCCGGTGGTCGGTGGTCGGTGGTCGGTGGCCGGTGGCCGGTGGCCGGTGGCCGGTGGACGCGGCGCCCGCCTGCGGCGGGCCGGGCTTTCCCACCAGCCTGCCCGTGTGGCCGGGTTGGCGTAGGCGTCCGCCTGTGGGGGCGTGCGTTTCGTCGGCTTCCGGCGGCCGGTGGTCGTGGCGCCCGCCTGCGGTGACCTGCCTGCCCGTGCGGCCGGGTTGGCGTAGGCGTCCGCCTGTGGGTGGTGTGCGTTTCGCCGGCTCGCGGCGGCCGGTGGTCGTGGTGCCCGCCTGCCCGTTCTGCCGGGTTGGCGTAGGTGGCCGCCTGTGGGTGGCTTGCGGCTCGTCTTCTTCCGGCCCCGGGGGGGGCATGGCGTCCGGCCGGGATGTTCTGGTCCTGCGCCGGATGGGGCGCCTCCGTGCGTGTCTCAGGGGATACGCGTGGCAAATTTCGCATATTGCGTAAATGCGAAATGCGGCAGGAATTCGGAAAAGGGCGGCCACTGCCTCGGCCGTTGTCGTGGGGGCGTCCGTCGTCGTCGGGGCCCTGGCCACGCTCGGGGTCGCCGATCCGTTGCCCGACGGGCTCGGGCCCTGCAAAGGGAGCAACTGTCCGGTGGTCTACCCCGATCACAACAACGGGCCGCTCGCCGGGCGGGACAACAACATCAACATCTTCGTCGGCGGGGACTTCCTCGTGCGGCAGGCCGCCGCCGAGGCCGAGGGAAAGGTCGTCGTCCTCGGCAACTTCGACCAGCACAAGGCGGCCGGTGTCTCCCAGATCTACAACGTCGGCGTCGCCGGCGTCGGCTCCCGCGTGCCGCCGGACAACGGCACCGACTTCCTGACCACCGGCAAGGACGTCACTGTCGCCCCCGGCCAACGCCTCCTCGCCGAAGAGGGGTCCACCTTCGGCGTCGTACGCCACGGCGGGGCGCTCAGCGGCACCGTCCGGCCCCGGGCCGTGCAGGACGACGACGCGGCCGCCCCGTACGCCCGGCTCAGGCCGAGCCTCGCCGCAGCCAGCCACTGTTACGCCTACGTGGACGGCAAGCCGAGGCCTGCCACCGGCACCGCGCGCAACAACGGCAACGAGACGCTGTTCACCGGCGACGGAACGTCCGCGATCCAGGTGTTCAACGTCGACTTCGACCTCATCTCCTCGGGCGGCGGCGCGCAGGGGTACTTGTTCACCGGGATCCCCGCCGGGGCCACCGTCCTGGTCAACCTCACCGGTGAGGCGCGCGAGATCAACACGTACATGGGTACGCTCCCGCCCGCTCTGCGCGACCGGCTGTTGTGGAACTTCCCCGACGCCGGGACGGTCCGGCTGCGCGGCAGCGGGCAGTTCTCCGGCAGCGTTCTGGTCGGCAACGCCGACAGCACCACCACGGTCACGCTGCCCGGCGTCAACGGGCGCTTCTTCACGGTTGGTTCGCTCATCCACACCTCCGTGGTGGGGGGTGGGGGCGGGCAGGAGTTCCACGCCTATCCCTTCAACGGGGACCTGCCCAGCTGCCGGGGCGAGGAGCCGGAGCCCTCACCGACCCCGCCCACCCCGACGCCGGAGCCCCCGACCCCCACACCGGAGCCTCCGACGCCCACGCCGGAACCCCCCACTCCCACACCGGAGCCCCCCACTCCGACCCCCGAACCTCCTACGCCAACTCCCGAACCCCCGACTCCGACCCCCGAGCCGCCGACTCCGACCCCCGAGCCTCCGACTCCGACCCCCGAACCGCCCACTCCGACCCCCGAGCCGCCGACTCCGACCCCGAGCCCCACGGACTCCGAGGAGACGACCACCGGCGGAACCACGGGCGGCACGAACGGCGGTGACACCGGTGGCACGAACGGTGGCAACTCCGGCGGTGACACCGGTGGCACGAACGGCGGCGACACCGGCGGTGACACCGGTGGCACGAACGGCGGCACCACCGGTGGGGATTCCGGTGGGAATTCCGGCGGCAGCGACTCCGGCGGGTACGGCACGGACGGCGGGAGCAACGGCGGCGGTGAGCTCCCCGACACCGGTACGCCCTCCGACACGATGGTCCTGTACGGCGGACTCGCCGTGGCCCTCGTCGCGGCCGGCGGCGTCACCTATGTCGTGACCCGCAAGCCCAAGGGCCTGGGTTAGGACGCCAGAAGGCCAGACCCCGGCCACAAGGCCACAAGGCCAGAAGGCCAGAAGGCCACAAGGCCACAAGGCCAGAAGGCCAGAAGGCCAGAACGCTAGGACCCGTCCCGCCGTGGCCGGGTGCCGGCGAGCAGTTCGCCGAGCGCCCTGGCCACCAGGGCGTGATCCTGCGCCTGGGGCAGGCCCGAGACCGTCGCCGTCCCGACGACCCCGACGCCCTCGACCGTCACCGGGTACGAACCCCCGTGCGCGGCGTAGGAGTCGGGGTCCAGGCGCGACCCCTCTTCGAACGTCGTGCCCTTGGCCCTGAACCGGGCGCCGACCAGGAAGGACGGCGCCCCGTACCGTTCGGCGACCCGGCGCTTGCGGTCGATCCAGGCGTCGTTGTCGGCGCTCGACCCGGGCAGCGCGCAGCGGAACACCGTACGGGCGCCGTGCCGTACGTCGATCACGACCGGCGCGTTCCGCTCGACGGCGAGCGCGCGCAGGAGCATCCCGAGTTCCCAGGCGTCCTCGTACGTGAACTGCCGCAGCGTCAGGCGCTGTTGCTCGGCTTCGAGGGCGGCCACGTCGTCCCCGGGTGTGCCGGTGCCGGCCACGCCGCTCAGGGAGGCGGAGCCGGCGGGGGCGCCGCCCGCCGGCTCCGGGTGCGTCGTCGTGTCCCGTGCCCTCACAGCGCCACCTCCACCGTCACGCCCTCGCGGGCCGAGCGCCGGGCCGCCTCCAGGACGTCGAGGGCGGCCGCCGCCTCGTGCGCGGTGACCGGCGGTTCGCCGCCCTCGCGCAGGGCCTTGGCGATCGCCGCGTAGTACGCCGGGTAGTCGCCGGGCTCCGTCGGCACGGGGCATCCGCCGCCGGTCAACGGGGAGTCTCCGCTGCCGACCCGGCCCCACAGCGACTCGGGTTCCACCCCCCACGGCTCGTCCGCCGAGGGACGCCTGCCCTCGCGCAGGGCCGCCTCCTGCGGGTCGAGCCCGTACTTCACGTAACCCGCCGAGGAGCCCAACACGCGCATGCGCGGGCCGAGTTGGGCCGTGGTCGCGCTGACGTACAGGTGGGAGCGGACGCCGTTCGCGTGCGTGATCGCGATGAAGGTGTCGTCGTCGGCCTGGGCGCCGGGGCGGCGCACGTCGGCCTCCGCGTAGACGCGCAGCGCCGGGCCGAACAGGACGAGCGCCTGGTCGACGACGTGGCTGCCCAGGTCGTACAGGAGCCCGCCGATCTCCGTCGGGTCACCGGACTCGCGCCAGCCGCCCTTGGGCTGCGGCCGCCACCGCTCGAAGCGTGACTCGAAGCGCTGGACCTCGCCGAGTTCGCCGTCCGCCAGCAGCCGCTCCAGGGTCAGGAAGTCGTTGTCCCAGCGGCGGTTCTGGAAGACCGAGAGCAGCAGACCGCGCTCCTCGGCGAGGGCGGCGAGCTCGCGCGCCTCGGCCGCGGTGCCGGCCAGCGGCTTGTCCACGACGACGGGAAGGCCGGCCTTGAGCGCGCCGGTCGCGATCGGCACGTGCGTCTTGTTGGGCGAGGCGATCACGACGAGGTCGAGCCCCGCGTCGTACAGCTCCTCGGGGCTGCCCGCGAAGCACAGCCGCTCGCCGTGCTCGGCGCGGGCCTGCGCCTGCCGCTCAGGGCTGGAGGTGACGACCGTGTCGAGGACCAGGCCCTCGGTCGCGGCGATCAGCGGGGCGTGGAAGACGGAGCCGGCCAGGCCGTAGCCCACAAGTCCCACGCGGAGCTCGGCGGTCGGGTGCGCGCTCTTCCGGCTCCCGGCGGTCCCGGGGTTCGCGGTGGTCCCTGGGCTCCCGGCGGTCCCGGGGTTCGCGGCGGTCCCTGGGTTCGCGGCGGTCCCGGTGGTCGTGGCGTTACCGGCGTTCATGGGGTCCTTCATGCGTCCCACTTAAGCAACGCTGTTGCCAAAGTGCAAGCAACAGGGACAATGGGTCGGTGAACAGGAGCAATACGGGTGTGAATCTGCCGGCGCTGCGCCATCACAACGCCGCGCTCGTCCTCGACCTGCTGCGCGCGGCGGGCGAGCGGGGCATCAGCAGACTGGAGCTGGCCGAGCGCACGGGGCTCACCCCCCAGGCGGTCAGCAAGATCACCGGGCGGCTGCGGGACGAGGGCACGGCCACCGAGGCGGGTCGGCGCGCCTCGACCGGGGGCAAGCCGCGCACCGTGCTCAAGTTGGTGCCCTCCGCCGCGCACGCGATCGGGCTCCATCTGGACCGCGATGAGCTGACGGCGGTCCTCGTCGACCTCGCGGGCACCCTGGTCGGCGCCAGGACCGTACCGCTGGACCTCGGCGAGAAGCCTGCCCGGGTGGTGGAGGCGGCCGCCGCCGAGGCCGAGGCGCTGACCGGCGGCCGGCGCGTGCTCGGCGTGGGCGTCGCCATGCCGGGCCCGCTCGACCACGCCGGCGGGATCCTGCACCGCGTCACCGGTTTCCCGCACTGGAACGGCTTCCCGCTGCGCGGCGCGCTCGCCGAACGGCTCGGCCAGAAGGTCTTCCTCGACAAGGACACCAACGCGGCCGCTCTGGGTCTCGCCCTGCGCGACCGCACCGGGGACGGCTCCTTCGCCTACCTCCACCTGGGCAGCGGGCTCGGCGCGGGGCTCGTGCTCGGCGGCGCGCTGCACCGGGGGGCCCGTACGGGGGCGGGCGAGTTCGGCCACCAGACGATCCTGCTCGGCGGGCCGGCGTGCGGGTGCGGGGGGCGCGGCTGCATCGAGGCGCTGTGCCTGGCGGCGGTCGCCCGGGGGGACATCGCGGCCGCCGCCCGCTTCCTCGGGGTGGGCGCGGCCAACCTCGTCGGGCTGCTCGACATCGACGAGATCCTGCTCGGCGGGCGTACGGTCACCGCCGACCAGGACACGTTCGTGCGGGGTGTGAGCGCGGTTGTCGAGGAGCGGGCCCGGCGCGGCGGGGCTCCGGCGGTCCCGGTCCTTCCGGCGGCCGGGGGCCCGCACGCGGTGGCCGAGGGCGCGGCCCAGCTGGTCCTCGTCCCCGTCTTCGGCCGCGCGAGCGTGGCCGGGCCGGGGCCCCGGCGGGAGAGCGCGGCGAAGCGCACTGACAGGAGCGCGGCGACGGCGCACTGACAGGAGCGCGGCGACGGCGGACCGATAGGGCGGTATTGGGCTGATAGGGCGGTCTTACCGGTACGCGTGGCCGCGCCGGGCCGCGTCGCCCGGAAATGCGGCGCGGGCGCGTGGCAGGCTCGCGGACCACGGCCGCGGTCGGCGAGGAGCCCCGGCTCCGGGCGCGGCCCCGAAGTCCGGGCCCGAACCCGGGCCGTGAGCCCGAGCCCCGAACGCCGCGAGCAGCAAAGGCCCCGCATGCGACTGCGTACCGCCCTCGCCACCGCAGTGGCCGCCGCCACGATCGTCCCGCTCGCGGGGGTCGCGGCGGCCGACGACGGCGGACTGCCGCCCGGACGGCACGATGTCGCGCCGCGCAAGCCGGTCGTCGCCACCCAGCCCGTCGAGCGGCCGCTCGCCGAGAAGCCGGCGCCGTGCGCCCTGAAGACCGGCTCCGCCTTCCCGCTGGACACGCGGATCCAGGGCGGGCCCGCCGAGTACGTCCCCGGCGGCGAAAGCCAGGAGTGGTCCATCGGCCTCACCAACACCTCGGGCGAGACCTGCGACGGCATCCACCCGGTGCTGGTCCTCGTCGACCGGGACCGCACGCTGGACAACTCCCAGCTGCGGATGGAGTTCGACGACCCGGCCACCGGACGCCGGCACCCGGTGACGTTCGTCAAGACGGATCTGGACGAGCACATCGGCGCCTTCGATGACGGCTTTGCCGGGTTCGTCATCGGCCCGGGCAGAACCGTCACCGTGCGGGTGCGGCTCGGCTTCACCGACGACACCGTGCCGGGGCCCGTCACGGCGAACGCGGCGATCGTGCAGCGCCGGGGGAGCGACGGCCAGTGGGTCGGGGAGTCCGGCGACTACCACTTCGACATCGTGGCCGAGGACGATCTGCTGGGCGCACTCGACGCCGAGCTCGCCGCGACCGGCCGGGGCAGCGCGCTCACCGGGCTCGCGCTCACCGCGGCCGTGCTGCTCGTCGTGGGGGCGGCGCTCATGAGCGGGGCGCGCAGGCTGCGCGGGCGGCGCGACTGAGGCCGCGCCGGCAAAGACCCCGGCCCGCCCGGGTTCCCGTTCCGGGCTCACGTCCCGGGTGTCCCGTCCCGGGCGTCCCCGTTCCGCAGCGCCCCCGTTCCGGCGGCCCCGGGCGTTCATCTGCCCGTGCGAGCATCGACCCCGTGGCACACCAGAACGACTCCCTGCCCGGCTACCCCGAGAACCAGGCACCCGGCGCCCCCGTCCGCTCCGGCATCCCCGAGCACGGGCGCATCCCCAAGTACTACCTCGTCAAGGCCCAAGTGTCCCTGCTCATCGACGAGTTGGGGGAGGGCGGCCTGCTGCCGGCCGAGCGTGATCTGGCCCTGCGCTACGAGGTTGCCCGTGAGACGGTGCGGCTCGCGCTGCGCGAGCTGGTCCTGGAGGGAAGGCTGCGGCGCCAGGGCCGGGGCACGGTGGTGGCGGGGCCCAAGCTGGAACAGCCCCTGTCGCTGGCCAGCTACACCGAGGGCGTACGCCGTCAGGGGCGCAAACCCGGGCGGCATCTCATCACGCTCGAACGCTTCCCCTGCCCGCCCGCGCTCGCCGACGAGACCGGGCTGCGGCGGGGGGAGCCGGTGTGGCACATGGAGCGGGTGCTGCTCGCGGACGACGAGCGGGTGGGGCTGGAGAGTACGTATGCCTCGGTGGCCCGCATGCCGGATCTGGAGGCGGAGTTCGCGCCGGACTCCTCCTTCTACGCCTATCTGCGCGACCGGCTCGGCGTGACCCTCGGCGATGTCGACGAACGCATCGAGACGGTGCTGGCCACGCCTCGGGAGGCGCTGCTCATCGGTACGCCGCCGGCGTTGCCGATGCTGCTGATTCACCGGGTTTCGCGGGATGCACGGGGGTTGCCGCTGGAGCGGGTGCGGACGCTGTACCGGGGGGACCGGTTCTCTTTCACCACGCACCTGGACGCGAGCGCCCGCCCCTGAACGCTCCGTGCGGGCCGCGTTCGAGTGTGTGGTGCGGGTTGGTGCTGGCTGGTCGCGCAGTTCCCCGCGCCCCTTGGCGGGGTCTGTGCTGGCCCGCATGGGCATACCCAGCCCGTCATGGGGGTCCCCCCTGGCCCTTGGCCCTTAACGCCTTGGGGATGATTGAGGACGAGGCCCTTCAGGCCGAACGGGGTCTGGGGCGGAGCCCCAGGAGCCCTGGGTGCGGGCCGCAGGGTGCTGGTCGCGCAGTTCCCCGCGCCCCTGGGCATCCGGTGCTGGCCCGCACCGGCGGCCTCGCGCCTGCGCGGGGGCCTTGCCCGCGGACCGTGCGTGGCTGGTCGCGCAGTTCCCCGCGCCCCTGGGCATCCGGTGCCGGCCCGCATCGGCAACCTTGCGTCTGCGCGGGGGCCTTTGCCGCAGACCGTGGATGGCTGGGCGCGCAGTTCCCCGCGCCCCTGGCGGGGCTGGTGCTGGTCCACACCGGCATCCTCAGCCGGTCCGGCGTTGCCCCCGGCGGGGTCCGTGCTGGCCCACTGGGACATAGTCAGCCCGTCCGGCGATTGAGGACGAGCGCCCTTCAGGCACGAATGGGGTCTGGGGCGGAGCCCCAGGGGCCCTGGGTGCGGACCGTGGGCGCTCCTCGCGCAGTTCCCCGCGCCCCTGGCCAGGGTTGATGCCGGCCCGCGCGGCCATGGTTGGACTGGCCGCACGCGCCGCGCAAGGTCACGGAGACATAACGGGTCTAGGCCAAGTTTGGGGGGCCGTTCACCGGGGGGTTGCCGGGGGGACCGGGGTGGGACACCCGGGCGCAGGAGCGTGGGCCGCGTGAGAGTCATCGTCGTAGGAGCCGGCGTGGTGGGAACCACACACGCCTGGCACGCAGTGGAACGCGGCCACGAGGTCGTACACATCGAGCGCGAGAGCGAGGCCCGCGGCGCCTCGCTGCGCAACTTCGGCCAGATCTGGGTCAGCGGCCGCGCGGGCGGTGAGGAACTGGCCACCGCCCTGCGCGCCCGCGAGCTGTGGGAGGAGATCGGCCAACGCGTCCCCGGCCTGGGCTTTCGCGCCAACGGCTCGCTGACCCCGCTGCGTACGGACCTGGAGGTGGCCGTGGCCGAGGCCGCGGCGGCCCGCGACGACGCTGCCGAGCGCGGCTACCGGCTCGTCACCGCCGACCGGGCCCGCGCCCTCAACCCCGCTCTGCGCGGCGACTTCAGGGCCGCCCTGTGGTGCGAAAGGGATGCCGCGGTGGAGCCCCGTACCGCGCAACTCGCCCTGAAACAGGCCTTGTTGGCATCCGGGCGCTACACCTACCTGGGCGGCAGGGAGGTGCGCGAGGTCCTGGAAGGCCCGGGCGGTCACGCCGTCCGCGACGACCACGGCGAGAGGCACACCGGCGACGCCGTGATCCTGTGCACCGGCGCCTGGCTCGGCGGACTCGTGCGCGAACTCGTCCCCGACCTGCCGGTGCGCCGCGTACGCCTCCAGATGATGCAGACCGCGCCGCTCGGCGAGCCGCTGACCACCTCCGTCGCCGACGCCGACAGCTTCCGCTACTACCCCGCCTACGCAGGCGACGCGCTGGACGCGCTGAACGCGGGCCAGGCGCAGGAGCCGGCCGCCGCCGCGCACAGGATGCAACTCCTCATGGTGCAGCGCGCGGACGGCGGACTGACCATCGGTGACACCCACGAATACGAGCACCCCTTCGCCTTCGACGTGACCGAGGAGCCCTACGACCACCTCACCCGGGTCGTGGAGTCCTTCCTCGGGCGGCCCCTGCCGGCGATCCGGCGCCGCTGGGCCGGGGTCTACGCCCAGTGCGTGGACACCACCCGCGTCGTGCACCGCCAGCGCGTGTCGGACGGGGTGTGGCTGGTGACCGGGCCCGGCGGACGCGGCATGACCTGCTCGCCCGCCATCGCCGAGCGGACCGCCAACGAGCTGGACTGGTAAGGGAGTCGACCACCGTGACCACAACCAACGTGACCACAACCAACGTGACCACAACCAACGTGACCACAACCAACGTGACCACAGCCACCGCGACCGCCTACAACCTGGTCGTGCTCGACATGGCGGGCACCACCGTCGCCGACGGCGGACTCGTCGAGCGGGCCTTCGCGAGCGCGGCGGACCGCCTCGGCGTCGAGCCCGGTTCCGCCGAGCACGCCACCATGCTCGACCACGTCCGCGCCACCATGGGCGAGTCCAAGATCTCCGTCTTCCGCCACCTGTTCGGCGACGAGGACAAGGCGCGGCTCGCCAACACCGCCTTCGAGGGGGCCTACGCGAGCCTCGTCGACGCCGGGCACATCGCCCCCGTCCCCGGCGCCCGCGAGGCCGTCGAGCGGCTGAAGGCCGAGGGGCGCACCGTGGTCCTGTCCACCGGCTTCGCCCGCGTCACCCAGGACGCGATCCTCGCGGCGCTCGGCTGGCAGGACCTCGTCCCGCTCACGCTGTGCCCCGCCGACGCGGGCGGTCGCGGCCGCCCCTACCCCGACCTGGTGCTCAGCGCGTTCCTGCGGACCCGCGCCGTCGACTCGGTGCGCGCCGTCGCGGTGGCGGGCGACACCTCCTACGACATGCTCAGCGGCGTACGGGCGGGGGCGGGCATCGTCGCGGGCGTGCTGACCGGCGCCCACGACCGGGCGGCGCTCACCGAGGCGGGCGCCGGCCATGTGCTCGCGTCGGTTGCCGAACTACCGGACCTCGTAGCGGAGTTGGAGGCCGCGAGGTGAGCGGCACGGCCCCGCCCGGCGCGCCCGGCAGTGGTATCCGCTTCGACGGCGTCACCGTCGCCTACGACGGCAACGTCGTCCTCGACTCGCTCCAGCTGAGCGTCGAGCCCGGCGAGATCTTGGCCCTGCTCGGCCCCTCCGGCTCGGGCAAGACGACCGCGCTGCGCGCCGTCGCCGGGTTCGTCCGGCCCGCCGCAGGCCGGGTGTTCATCGGTGAACGCGACGTGACCCACCTGCCGCCCCACCGGCGCGGCATCGGCATGGTCGTCCAGCAGTACGCGCTCTTCCCACACCTGCGCGTCCAGGACAACGTCGCCTTCGGGCTGCGGGCGCGCAAGGTGCCCAAGGCGCAGATCGCCGTCAGGGTCGCCGAAGCCCTCGCCATGACCGGCATGGAGAGCTACGCCAAGCGCCATCCGCGCGAGCTCTCCGGCGGCCAGCAGCAGCGCGTGGCCATCGCCCGCGCGCTCGCCATCCGCCCCGGCGTCCTCCTCCTGGACGAGCCGCTGTCCGCGCTCGACGCTCAGCTGCGCTCGGGCATGCTGGCCGAACTCGCGCGCCTGCACCGGGAGTTGCCGGACATCACCATCCTGTACGTCACCCACGACCAGATCGAGGCGCTGACCCTCGCCGACCGCATCGCGGTCATGGACCGCGCCCGCCTCCAGGACTGCGGAACCCCGCAGGACCTCTACCGCAGGCCCCGTACGCAGTTCACGGCGTCGTTCGTCGGCAACGCCAACCTCCTTCCCGTGCGGGTGGGTTCGGGCTCGGTCCTCTTCGGCGGCACCGAGCTCTCGGTCGCCACCCACGAGGTGGCCAGGGGCGCGCAGGCCACTCTGTGCGTGCGGCCGCACCTGGTCGGGCTCGGCGCAGGACCCAACGCGCTGCGCGGCAGGGTCGCGGAGGTGCAGTGGCGGGGAGCCACGCACCGGCTGTACGTGGATGTGGACGGCCACCGCGTGAAGGCGGACGTCCGCGAGCTGCGGACCACCCCGGCCCTCGGCGACGAGGTCACCCTGCACTTCGCCCGCGAGGACGCGGTGCTGCTCGGCGCGGAGGTGAGCGGTGGATAGGAGCGCGGTGCTCAAGAGCGGCCCGGCGCCTGGGGCCGCGCCGAACGGTTCCGCCCGGCGCGGCGACAACGCGCGGGAGCGACGGGAGCGACGGGAGCAACGGGAGCAAGGAGGGCGCGGCCGTCATGTCCCCGTGTTCGTATGGGCGTTGCCGCCCGTCCTGGTCCTTGCCGCCGTCTTCCTCTACCCGCTGGCCCTCGTCGTCCGGCAGTCCCTCTCCCCGGACACCGGCGGGACCTCGTTCGCGCCGTACGCCGACGTGTTCGCATCGGCCGCGTTCCGGGACGCGCTGGGGACCACGGTGTGGCTGGCGGCCGGGGCCACCGCCGGGTGCCTCGTGCTGGGGTTCGTGCTGGCGCTGGTCATCGCGTTCGTGCCGTTTCCCGGTGGGAAGGCCGTCGCCCGATTCATCGACGTCTTCCTCTCCTTCCCGTCCTTCCTGATCACGCTGGCCCTGCTGTTCGTCTACGGCTCGGTCGGCATGGCCAACGGCCTGTGGAGCGACGTCACCGGCGCGGGCACCGGGCCCTTCCAGTTCCTGACCACCCCCTGGGGCGTGCTGCTCGCGGAGATCACGTACTTCACGCCGTTCGTGATGCGTCCGCTGCTCGCCGCGTTCTCCCAACTCGACACCGCGCAGCTGGAAGTGGCGGCGTCGCTGGGCGCGCGGCCCGCCAGGATCGTGCGGCAGGTGATCCTGCCCGAGGCGCTGCCCGCGCTCGCGGCCGGGGGCGCGCTGGTCCTGGTGATGTGCCTCAACGAGTTCGGCATCGTCCTGTTCACCGGCGCCAAGGGCGTCACCACACTGCCGATGCTCGTCTACAGCAAGGCGATCCTGGAGTCCGACTATCCGGCCGCCTGTGTCGTCGCCGTCGTCAACGTCGTCATTTCCGTGGGTCTTTACGGCCTCTACCGGGTGGTGAGCCGTCGTGTTGGTGCATAGCCGGGCCGCCCGCCGGGCCACCTGGGCGCTCTTCTTCGTGCTGTTCCTGCCGGTCTTCGCGCTGCCCCTGCTGGTCATCGTGGCCGCCTCGTTCGCGACCAGCTGGTCCGGCGCCTTCCCGTCCGGCCTCACCGCGTCGCACTACGGCGCGGCCACCACCGGTGACTCTCTTCAGGCGCTCACCACGAGCCTGGTCACCGCGCTCGCGGCGAGCGTCCTCGCGCTCACCGTCGGCTCCTGGGCGGCGCTCGCGGCGGCCGGCCTGAAGAAGGGCGGGCGGCGGCTCATGGACGCCTTGTTCGTGCTGCCGGTCGCCGTGCCGTCGGTGGTCGTGGGCCTCGCGGTCCTCGTCGCGTACTCCAGGCCGCCGGTGCTCCTGAACGGGACACGCTGGATCGTGATCCTCGCGCACACCGTTCTGGTCATGGCCTTCGCCCACCAGTCGGTCGCCGCCGCCATCCGGCGCCTCGACCCGATGTACGAACAGGCCGCGGCCAGCCTCGGCGCCCGGCCGCTCGTGGTGCTGTGGCGGGTCAGACTGCCCCTGCTGCTGCCGTCCCTGACGGCGGCCGCCGGGCTCTGCTTCGCGCTGTCCATGGGCGAGTTGAGCGCCACGATGATGCTCTACCCGCCGGACTGGACACCGCTGCCGGTGCAGATCTTCGCGGCCACCGACCGGGGCTCGCTGTTCACCGGGGCCGCCGTCGCCGTGGTCCTGATGGGCACGACGCTGCTCGTCCTGCTCGCCGTCTCCCGCATCCGTACCCGCGCCTCCTTCCGCTGACCCGCGCCCCGCCCCCCGCGTCCGTGCCCGCCTCCGTACCCCGCACCCGGTGCGGCGCCCGCCGAACCCTGTTGATCCGAAAACCTCAGGAGCCCCGAACGTCATGCGCACCCACACCCGCCTGTCCGCCCGAGCCACCGCCCGCACCACGGTCAAGCCGGTCGCCGCCGTCACCGGCGCCCTCGTCCTCGCCGCCGCCCTCTCCGCCTGCGACGCCACCTCCTCCGCCGACGCGAACGCGAAGACCGTCACCGTCTACAGCGCCGACGGCCTCAAGGGCGAGAAGGGCGACGGCTGGTACGACCGGGTCTTCAAGGACTTCGAGGCGAAGACCGGCATCAAGGTCAAGTACGTCGAGGGCGGCTCCGGCGAGATGGTGCAGCGCGCGGTCCGCGAGAAGTCCAACACCCAGGCCGACGTGCTGGTGACGCTGCCGCCCTTCATCCAGCAGGCCGAGGACAAGGGCCTGCTGCAAAGGTACGAGCCCGCCGGCGCCGACAAGGTCGACGGCGGAGCCAAGTCGCCCGACGGCACGTGGACCTCCATCGTCAACAACTACTTCGGATTCATCTACAACAAGAAGGAGCTCAAGGAGCCCCCCAGGAACTGGGAGGACCTGCTCGACGCGCGCTACAAGAACAAGATCCAGTACTCCACGCCGGGGGTCGCGGGCGACGGCACCGCCCTCGTCGTCAAGGCCATGCACGACTTCGGCGGCAAGGAGGCCGCAATGGAGTACCTGCGCAAGCTCCAGGCCAACAACGTCGGGCCGTCCGCCTCCACCGGAAAGCTCGCGCCCAAGGTGGACAAGGGCGAACTGCTGGCCGCCAACGGCGACGTGCAGATGAACTACGCCCAGTCCAAGACCATGCCCAACCTCGGCATCTGGTTCCCCGGCACCTCGAGCGGCACCAAGCCGTCGTCCTTCGTGCTGCCCTACGCCGCCGGTCTCCTCGGCGGCGCCCCGCACAGCGCCAACGGCAAGAAGCTCCTGGACTACCTGCTGAGCGAGCCGGCGCAGCGCCAGGTCAGCGAGATCGGCGGCGGCTTCGCGGCCCGCACCGACATCTTGGCCACCGACGCCAACGCGGTCGCGCTCGCCGGACTGACGCGGGGCATCGACATCTTCCAGCCCGACTGGATGGACATCTCGAAGAACCTGCCGAAGTACATCGACGCGTGGAAGAGCGCCACCGGAAGCTGACCGGGGCGATCGGCCGGACCGTGATCCTCGGTACCTGACTAGGCTAAGGGCGTCGGCAACGCACAGTGCGGTGCGCCGGCGCCCCCAGCTGATCGCTCATCAGCGCGTAATAACCGCGCAGAACGCAGGAGTCCGCACCCATGGCAGAGCGCAAGCCGATCGAATCCTGGCTCACCGACATGGACGGTGTCCTCATCCACGAGGGTACCCCCATCCCCGGTGCGGACGCCTTCCTCAGGACGCTCAAGGACTCGGGCCGCCCCTTCCTCGTCCTCACCAACAACTCGATCTACACCCCGCGCGACCTGCACGCCCGGCTGATGCGGATGGGGCTCGACGTGCCGGTCGAGAACATCTGGACCTCGGCGCTCGCCACCGCCAAGTTCCTCGACGACCAGCGCCCCGGCGGCACCGCCTACGTCATCGGCGAGGCGGGCCTGACCACCGCGCTGCACGACATCGGCTACGTCCTGACCGACCACGAGCCCGATTACGTGGTGCTGGGCGAGACGCGTACGTACAGCTTCGAAGCGCTCACCAAGGCGATCCGGCTGATCAACGCGGGGGCCAGGTTCATCTGCACCAACCCGGACGAGACGGGCCCGAGCCAGGAGGGCCCGCTGCCCGCGACCGGTGCCGTGGCCGCGCTGATCACCAAGGCCACCGGCAAGAAGCCCTACTTCGCGGGCAAGCCCAACCCGCTCATGATGCGCACCGGGCTCAACGCGATCGGCGCGCACTCCGAGACCAGCGCCATGATCGGCGACCGGATGGACACCGACGTGCTGGCCGGCCTCGAGGCGGGCATGCAGACGTTTCTGGTCCTGACCGGTCTGACCCGGCCGGCGGACGTGGAGTCCTACCCCTTCCGCCCCTCCAAGATCGTCGACTCGATCGCCGACCTGGTGAAGCTGGTCTGACGCCGATCCCTGCCGACGGGCGGGCGTGTCGTGCGCCCGTCCGGCGCAGTCCTGCCGCCTCCCGGGATGCGAAAGCGCGCGCCGCGCGTGACGCTCGGTGGCAGGAGGTTCACGATGCGCATCCGTCCCACGACACTCTGCGCGGCCGTGGCGGCCGCCGCCCTGACCGTGCTGCCCGCGTCCCCCGCGGTGGCCGAGTCCGAGCCGCACGGATCGGTGCGGGTGACCCCGAGCACCACGGCCCCCGGCGGGGAGGTGGACCTCAGGGTCAGCGTGTGCGGCGGCCGCGAGGCGGTCGGCTCCTCGGACGCCTTCGTCTCGGAGGCCCGCTTCACGCCCGCCGACGGCGGTCTCGTCGCCCAGGCCCGCATCCGTTCGGACGCCCAGGACCGTGACTACGACGTCTGGGTCACCTGCAAGGACAGCCACGGCAAGGCGAGCGGACGGTTCACCGTGGTGCACGGCGACCGCCGCGACCACGACCACGGCCGCGACCAAGACCATGACCGCGACCACGACCACGGCCGTCCCACTCCCGACCACCCCGTGCACGCGGGCGGAGGCGGCGCGGCGACGCTCGCCTCCGAGGAAGCCAACGAGCAGGGCCCCGGCACCCGGCACGCGGTGATCGGGCTCGCGCTCGCGGCGGTGGCGGCGGTCGCCGTGGCCTCGCGCAGCGTCCGCCGTCGGCGCGGCGGCGGCTGACATGTCCTCGGCGCGGGGCAGCGGGCGGCTCGTCACCGGACTTGCCTGGGCGGTGCTGCTGCTCGGACTGTGGCTGTGGGGCCGGGACGTCTCCGACGGCACCGGCAGCACGTCGGCGCCCACCACGGGCGACATAGCCGCCGTGGGCCGGCCGCTCGGCGTGGCGCTGCCGCCCGCCCACGACCCCCTCAGGGGCGCGGCGCCCCGGCGGGTGGAGATCCCCTCCATAGGCATCGCCGCGCCGGTCATACCGCGCGGCCTCGACGCGGACGGCGCGGTGGACCCGCCGCCCTACGCACAGCCCGGCACAGTGGGCTGGTTCGACAGCGGGGCCCGGCCCGGTGAGGCCGGAACGGCCCTGCTCGTCGGGCATGTGGACACCCAGAGCAAACCGGCCGTGTTCTACGGCCTGAGCGCGGCCCGCCCCGGCCAGCGCGTGAAGGTGACCGGTGCCGACGGCACGGTCGCCGAGTTCACCATCGACGACGTGCAGGTCTTCCCGCGCAAGCACTTCGACGCCGCGAAGGTGTACGGGCCCCGCAGGCGCGGCCGCGCCGAGCTGCGCCTGATCACCTGTGGCGGGACCTACGACCGCGAGACGAAGGCGTACACCGCCAACGTGGTCGTCTCGGCCTACCTCACCGGCGCCCAGGACCCGGCCCCCTCACCCCAGGACAAGCCCTGATCGCGCGGCGCGGCCCGGCGGGCGGCCGAGCGGCGCGCACCTGGCCCGGCCGACGGCCCGCTCCCCCCGTGACCGCAGGCCGGGCCGGTCCTCGACCGCCGGTGCGCGGGCCGCGGGAGAAGCCCCGCACTGCCACGGGAGGTTCAGTGGGGCCAGGGACTCATGAGACGGCCGGCGCAGGGGCCGGCCCCACCACTGTAGAGCTGCCCCGCATCGCGGGCCCGGGACCGGGTAACGCCAACTGCCCTTGCGGCGTAGGCGAGTTGAGCGATCGGACGAGCGGCCCCCGGGGTCGCGGAGCACCGTCCGGGCGCGGGCGCGGGCGCGGGCGCGGGCGTGAGCGTGGGCGCGGGCGGCGCGCGGACCGCACGGCCGAGGGGCGCCGCGCGGGCGCACGCGCAACGGCGCCCGGGGCGAGGTTCGCGGTGCCGGCCGTCGTGACGGCGCTGCTCCTCGCGGGGTGCGGGGGATCCGGCGGGGGCGGGGGCGCGGGAGAACGTCGGGCGACGCCGCCCGCCGCCGCCCAACTGCCGTCCTCCGCGGGGCCGTTCTGGGTGGACCCGGACTCCAAGGCCGCACGCCAGCTCGCCGCGTACACCCGGGCGGGCGATCACCACAAGGCCGCGCTCGTGCGGAGGATCGCCGAGCAGCCGATGGGCGAGTGGATCGGCGGCACGGACCCCGAGGCGGTGGTCCGCGGCTACACCGAGAGCGCCGCCAGGGCCGGGCGGACCGCGCTGCTCGTCCTGTACAACATCCCGCACCGCGACTGCGGCCAGTTCTCCCGTGGCGGCGCGGCCGACGGCGACGCCTACCGGGCCTGGGTCGAGCAGGTGGCCCGGGGCATCGGGCAGCGCCGCGCGATGATCGTCCTGGAACCGGACGCGCTCCTGCACGTCGTGGACGGCTGCGCCTCCCAGGAGCTGCGCGAGGAGCGGTACGCGCTGCTCAAGGGCGCCGTCGACCGGCTCAAGCGGCTGCCCGCGACGAAGGTGTACGTGGACGCGGGCAACGCCGGATGGCGTTCGGCGGACGCCCTTGACGAGCCGCTGCGGCGCGCGGGCATCGCGGGCGCGGACGGGTTCGCGGTCAACGTGTCCAACTTCCAGACGACGCGGGCGAGCCGGGAGTTCGGGGAGCGGCTTTCGGCGAAGGTCGGCGGCAAGCACTTCGTGATCGACACCAGCCGCAACGGCAACGGCCCCTACACCGAGGGCGACCCGGAGGAGCGCTGGTGCAACCCTCCCGGCCGGGCGCTGGGCGAGCGCCCGACGATCGCCACGGGCGGCGGGCCGGTCGACGCGTATGTCTGGGTGAAGCGCCCGGGTGAGTCCGACGGCCCCTGCAAGGGCGGTCCACCCGCCGGCACCTGGTGGCCGGAGTACGCCCTGTCCCTCGCGGGCAACACGCGCTGAACGTGTCGCCACCGGAACGACCGAGGCCCCCTCGCGCTGGGCGAGGGGGCCTCGGTGGTGCGTGCGCCGCCAGGGACTCGAACCCCGGACCCGCTGATTAAGAGTCAGCTGCTCTAACCAACTGAGCTAGCGGCGCCTGCTGACACGGAAAACTTTACCGGACTCCTGAGGGTGGTTTTGACCAGCGCCACGCTGTCAGATGTTCGTTTTATCGGTACTAATCGGTCAAAATGTGACGTGCTTGGGCAGTGTTGAACGCTGTCCCCGCGTGTCCCCGCGCGGAAACGATCGCCGACGTCCGTGAGAGCGGAACCAACGGGAAGGGCAGCGGATGGAAGCCAGTACACCCGGGCCGGTGTTCGAGGACTACGAGCCCCCCGGGGACTGCGGCTGCCCCGGCTGCGCGGACGGGCGGCGCAGGCAGCTGCTCCCGGTACGCGACGGCGGCCATCCGGGGGCGCACGGCGGTGCCCGCCGCGCGCTGGTGGCGGCCACCGCGGCCTCGATGGTGCTCGGCGCGGCCACGGCCGCCGCGGCCGCGCCCCTGCCCGGACCCGAGGGACCCGGCGCGAACAGGGCCGCCGATCCCGGGCCGCCCACCCAGCAGGGCGCCACCAGCGGACTGCACGGCGCGCCCGGCCACGGCGCGAACTCCGACAAGCCGCGCCCCACCACCCGGGCCGAGATCATCGACCGGGCCAAGGTGTGGGTGGCCGCGGCGGTGCCGTACGACATGGAGGCGTACTGGACGGACGGGTACCGCCAGGACTGCTCGGGCTATGTCTCGATGGCGTGGGACCTCGGCACCAACGAGTGGACGGGGAGCCTGGCGAAGTTCGGGGTGCGGGTGACCCGCGACGAGCTCCAGCCCGGCGACATCCTGCTCTTCCACAACCCCGCCGACCCCACCAAGGGCTCCCACGTCGTGATCTTCGGCGGCTGGACCGACCAGACGCACACCTATTACACGGCCTACGAACAGACCCCGCCGAACGCCCGGTCCCAGACCACCCCGTACGCGTACTGGAAGAACTCCAGCAGATACGTGCCCTACCGCTACAAGGGGATCAAGGTGAGCGCCCCCGCGACGCCGGTCGTCGCCCCCACCACACCGGCCGTCCCCGCCAAGCCGACGACAACCACGCCCACGGCGCCCACTACGCCGACTACGCCGCCTACCTCGACTACGCCCGCAGCGCCTACTACGCCCACGGCACCCACCGCGCCTGCCGCGCCCACCACTCCCGCCGCCCCCGCCACCCCCACCACTCCCGCTACCTCCGCCACGCCCACCGCGCCCAGCGCCCCCGCGAGCGCCACCCCCGCTGCCCCCGCCAAACTCAGCACCGCGCTGCCCGCCACCCCCACGCAGCCCGTCGCTCCCGCCGCCACGTCTCCCACGAGCGCCGCCGCCACCGCCCCGACCACCCCCGGCGTCGCCGCCAAGCCCGACGCCACCGCCACGCCGGCCGGCACCGGCGTCAAGAAGGAGAGCGGCGCGGGCGGTGCGGTCTTCCCCGGGTCGGACAAGTTCGGGCCGGGCGCCGAGAACCCGCACGTCACCCGGCTCGGCCGGATGCTGGTACGGCGCGGCGGCAAACGCTTCTACGGCGAGGGACCCGGGCCGCGCTGGGGGATCGCCGACCGGAACGCAACCCGCGCCTTCCAGGAGGCACAGGGCTGGAGCGGCGCCGACGCCGACGGCATCCCCGGGGCGGCCACCTGGTCGCTGCTGGTGCGCGGGACCGGCCGGAACATCCCCGCCGACCAGGGCGGGCTCCCCGCACTCGACGCCGCGGACACCGCGCAGACGGCGCGGCCCGCCTCCTGGACGCAGGCCCCCGCCTACCCGGGCCCCGGCCTCTTCCGTCCCGGGCAGAGCAGCCCGTACGTCACCCGGCTCGGCCGGCAGCTCGTGCGCAAGGGCTTCGGCGCGTACTACACCGACGGTCCCGGACCGCGCTGGGGCGAGGCGGACCGGCGCAACGTCGAGGCGTTCCAGCGCGCGCAGGGCTGGCGCGGCGCGGAGGCCGACGGCTATCCCGGCCCCGAGACCTGGCGGCGGCTCTTCGCATGATGGAGGGACAGATGAGCATGCAGACCCCGACCCAGACCCCGACCCAGACCCCGACCCAGACCCCGACCCAGACCCCGACCCAGGCCCCGGCTCAGACCCCGGCCCAGGCCCCGGCCCAGGCCCCGGCCCAGGGCCCGGCCGCCCCCGAGGACGCAGGCCCCTCCCGAAACCAGGCGCCCGCTCCCGCGACCGGTATCGCGCCCGCTCCCGCGACCGGTATCGCGCCCGCTCCCGCGACCGGCATCGCGCCCGCTCCCGCGACCGGCATCGCGCCCGCTCCCGCGACCGGCATCGCCCCCGCCTCCGCGACCGGTACCGCCCCCGCCACCGCCCCCGCGCCGGACACCGGGCGCAGGGTGGCCGTGATCCGTGGCGAGCACACCGCCGAGATCCCGGTCCATCTGCTGTTCCGCGACGACACCGTGCCCGTCCCTCCCGTCTCCGCCGCCGATCCGCCCGCCCCGCGCACCGCCCCGCGCACCGTCGCGCGACCGCCCCAGCAGGCGGGCGCGCGCCCGGCGGTGGCCGCGCCGGCCAGGCCCGCGACCCCGGTCGATCCGCGCATCTCGGAACGGCCGGGCCCGGTGATGGCCGGTGCCACGGCGGTGGCGGCCGGGCTCCTCGCGCTCCTGGGGTGCGGCGCGGTGATCTGGTGGGCGGGTGTCCTGCCGCGTTCCCTCACCGCGCTGCTGCGCCTTCCGGCGTACCCGTACCACGGGATCACGCTGGGGCAGTGGGGGCTGATCACGCTCGCGGTGAGCGCGGCGGTCCTCGCTTTCGGCGGGCTCGTACGGGGCCAGGTCGGCTACGCCTGGGTGCTCTCGCTCTTCGGTGACTACCGGGGCACCGTGCGGCGTACGGGTCTGATGTGGATGAGCCCGCTGCTGCTGCGGCGCCGGGTCGATCTGCGGCTGCGGCACTGGCGCAGCGCGCCGATGGGCGCCGTCGACGCCCGGGGTACCGCGCTCCAGGTGGTGGTGCTCGTGGTGTGGCGGATCAGGGACACCGCGCGGGCCACCCTCGCCGTCGCCGACCACGAGCGGTATCTGCGGGAGCAGGTGGAGGCGGCGATGGCCCGGGTGCTCTCGCAGCTGCCCGCCGACGCCTTCCACGAGGACGCGCCGACGCTGCGCGACGCCGAGGCGGTCGGCGACGCGCTGACCCGCATGCTGAAGGCGGAGGCGGAGCCGGTGGGCATCGAGGTGTACTCGGCGCAGCCGACCCGGATCGAGTACGCGCCGGAGGTGGCGGCGGCGATGCGGCGCCGGCGGGTCGCGGCCATCGACGCCCAGCACCGCGACTCGGTGCTGACGTCGGTCGTGGACGCGGTGGACGACACCGTGCAGCGGCTGACCTCGCGAGGGCTCGTGGAGCTCGACGCCTATGAGCGCAAGGCCCTTGTGAAGGACCTGACCGTCGCGTTCTACACGGGACGGGGGACGGGGGAGGGGGCCTGAGGGAGCCCCGAGGGAGACCGAGGGAGCCCTGAGGGAGCCCGAGGGGACCCAAGCGGATTGGCCTGGACCGACCCCTGGACACGCTCAACCGCCGTACTTACTCTGGTAGTTGGTCTAGACCGGAACATGACATACCGCACGCGTGCGGCTCCACTCAAGGAACTCCCCCACGTTCTCCAGGAGTGACAGCATGCGAAAGAAGCAGCGGCTCGGTGCCGCTGTGGTGGGGCTCGCCGTCGCCGGCGCGTCCCTGCTCGCGACCGGAAGCGCGAGCAGCCACGGTTACACCGACCAGCCCATCAGCCGGCAGAAGCTGTGCGCCAACGGCACGGTCGAGGACTGCGGTGACATCCAGTGGGAGCCGCAGTCCGTCGAGGGCCCCAAGGGCTTCCCGGCGGCCGGACCCGCCGACGGCACGATCTGCGCGGGCGGCAACAGCAGGTTCGCCGAACTGGACGACCCGCGCGGCGGCGCCGGCTGGCCCACGACGCAGCTGACGGGAGGTCAGACCTACACCTTCCGCTGGCAGTTCACCGCCCGCCACGCGACGACCGACTTCCGTTACTACCTCACCAAGCAGGGCTGGGACCCGACCCAGCGGCTCACCCGGGCCGCGCTCGACACCCGGCCCTTCCTCACCGTGCCCTACGGCGACAAGCAGCCACCGGCCACGGTCTCCCACCAGGGGACCATCCCCACCGGCCGGACCGGGCATCAGCTGATCGTCGCCGTGTGGACGATCGCGGACACGGGCAACGCCTTCTACGCCTGCTCGGACGTACAGTTCTGACGCTGCGTCAACAACCGTGCGGCACCCGGCCTTCAGCGGAACTCGGCGCCAAGATGGGCCGGGCCGGGCCTATGCTGCGCAAATGATCAAGCCGATAGAACTCGTCATATTCGACTGCGACGGTGTGCTCGTCGACAGTGAACGCATCGCCGTGCGTATCCAGATCGCGCTGGGAGCGGAGCTCGGCTGGCCGCTGACGCAGGCAGACGTCGTCGACCGGTTCATCGGGCGCTCACGGGAATCCATCTGCGAACAGATCGCCCAGCGCCTGGGGGAGGAGACCGCCGCCCTCTGGTGGAAGCAGCTGATCCAGCGCCACCGGGAGGCGGTGGACGCAGGGCTCGAGGCCGTGGACGGGGTGCCCGAGGCGCTGGCCGAGATCACCCTGCCGGTCTGCGTAGCCTCCAGCGGCTCCCACGAGAAGATGCGCCACACGCTCGGCGTCACCGGACTCCACGACCGGTTCGCGGGCCGCGTCTTCAGCTCCACCGAGGTCGCCCGGGGCAAGCCGGCCCCCGACCTCTTCCTGCATGCGGCACGGCGGATGGGCGTCGATCCCGCGGCCTGCGCCGTGGTCGAGGACAGCCGCCCCGGCGTCCAGGCCGCCCGCGCCGCCGGGATGCGCGCCTTCGGCTACGCGGGCGGATTCACCCCGGCCGAACGACTCGAAGGCCCCGGCACCATCGTCTTCCACGACATGCGCGAACTCCCCGGCCTCATCAAGGGGCAGTAGATTCGCCGGCCCTGCCTCACACAGCGGGGCATGCACGCGGCACGTACGGGAATCGCGTCAACTCGGGGCCCTCCGGGCCCCGGAGGGCCGAGGGAAGGGGCGAGGCGGGGCGAAAACCCCCGGCCCCTTTTCCCGCTCCCGGGTGAATTCCCGGCCAGCGTCCCCCCTCGGGGCAGGGCGCAATGGGTGGATGGGGCCGTGAAGCCCCGTTTCCTTCTTGTCGCCCTCGCCGCCGTCTCCGCCCTCCTCGGCGTCCCGGCCGCCCCGGCTCTGGCCGCCGCGCCCGGCGCACCCGCCGGGATGTCCGCCGTCGGCCCGCCAGGCCCGGGTCCGGCCGGACCCGGTACAGCCGTCCCCGCCACTCGTGGCGCCCCCCGCTTCCGTGAATACGTCGCCCTCGGTGACTCCTGGTCCGCCGATGTCACCGTGCTCGGGATCGACGCCACCTACGCCCCGGCCGGCTGCGCCCAGAGCACCTGGAACTACCCCAAGCAGGTCGCCCGCCGGCTCGGCGTCGCCGTGTTCCGGGACGCGACCTGCGGCGGCGCGACCACCGCCGAGATGACCGCGCCGCAGGACGTCGGCCGTTTCCCGCTGCTCGCCGAGGGTGTGAACCCGGCCCAGTTCGACCGGCTCACCCCCACCACCGACCTCGTCACCGTGGGCATCGGCGGCAACGACATCGGGCTCGCCGCCGCCGTCGTCGGGTGCGTCGACCCGGTGCCCGCCCCGCTGGCCGGCCCGTGCCGTGCCCGTTACACCCGCGCCGACGGCACGGACGTCATGTCTCACCGGATCGCCGACACCGAGTCCCGGATCACCGACGTCCTCGCGGGCATCAGGCGGCGTTCGCCCCACGCCACGATCCTGGTCGTCGACTATCTGGCCGGCGTCGCGACCGACCACGGCTGCTACCCCCTGGTGCCCATCCACGACGAGGACCTGGCCTGGTTCGGCGCCCGGCTCAAGGAGTTGAACGGGATGCTCGCCCGCGCCGCAGCCCAAAGCGGTGCCTCCTTCGTCGACACCTACCGGGGCAGCCGTGGACACGACGTCTGCGAGCCCATCGGCACCCGGTGGGTGGAGGGCCTGGTGCCGCTCTCCACCAACCCGCCCGGCCTCGCCGTCCCGTTCCACCCCAACCGCTCCGGAGCCGACCACCAGGCCGCAACTGTGCTGGAGTCCCTGGGCGGTTGAGGCCCGGCTTGTCGTGTTCTCGTGCGGAATCGGCTCAGGCGACCGGTTGCGCGACCGGGCCCGGTGCCGCCACACCCGCATCCACCGCATCCGCACCCGCACCCGTACTCGGGGCCGGGGCCCCGGCACCGGCCCCCTGCTCCAGCGCCGCCGCGTCCGCCGCCCGCGCCGGGCCCCGCAGCAGTCCCACCGCCAGCACCGCCGCGATGGCCAGGACCAGCGTGGCGCCGACCGCCGCGTACCGCATGCCGTGCACGAAGGCGTCCCGGGCGAGGTCCGCCAGGGCGTGGTCGGCGCCGGCCACCGCCGCGCCCAGGGTCCGGCGGGCGGCCACCGGCGCCGATGCCGGCATGTCCGAGCGGTAGACCGCCGTGCCGATCGAGCCGAGCACCGCCATCCCGAGCGCGCCGCCGAACTCCTGCCCGGTCTCCAGGAGCGACGCGGCCGAGCCCGCCTTCGCGACCGGGGCCGAGGCCAGCGCCATGTCGGAGACCAGCGCCATCACCGTGACGATGCCGCTCCCGATGACCGCGGTCCCGGCCAGCACGAGCCACAGCGAGTCCGTGCCGGTCAGGGCGAGCAGGGCATACCCGGCCGCGGCGACCGCGAAGCCCGTGGCGATGACGTAGGCCCGGTTGACCTTCCGCGCGGCGGCGGACGCGGCGGGGGCGGCGCCGCCGATGGCGAGCGAAGGGGCGACGCTCCACAGCGCGGCCCGCATCGTGCTCATGTCGAGCACCGACTGGAGGTACTGGGTGGTGAAGTACGCCGAACCCATCATCGCGAACGCGGCGATCGTGTTCAGCGAGATCGCGGCGCCGAACCCCCGCCCCGGGATGAACAGTTGGCGGCCGATCAGCGCCGAGCTCCGGGTGAGCTGACGGCGTACGAAGACCGCGCCCAGTACCAGCCCCGCCGCGATGCACGCCGCGTACGACCAGGCGAAGCCTTCGGCCGCGCACTCCTTGAGCCCGTACACCAGCGGCAGCACCGCGCCCATCGAGAGCGGCACGCTCAGCACGTCGAACTTCCCCGGCGCCGCGTCCTTGGACTCCGGTACCAGCACCGGCGCAAGCATCAGGAGCAGCACCATCGCCGGCACGTTGATGAGGAAGACCGAGCCCCACCACAGGTGCTCCAGCATGATCCCGCTGAGCACCGAGCCGAGCGCGATCCCGCCCGTCATGGCCGCCGACCAGATGCCGATCGCCTGCCCGCGCTGCCTGTCGTCGCGGAACATGGTGCGCACCAGGCCCATCGTCGAGGGCATCAGGGTGGCCCCGCCGACGCCGAGCAGCGCGCGAGCGGCGATGAGCTGGTCGGCGCTGGTGGCGTACGCGGCGGTCACCGAGGCGACGCCGAAGGCGGCGGCCCCGAACAGGAGCAGCCTGCGGCGCCCGATCCGGTCGCCGAGCGAGCCCATCGTGATCAGCAGCCCGGCGAGCGCGAAGGCGTACACATCGATGATCCACAGCTGCTGCGTGGCGGTGGGGTCGAGTTCGCGGCTGATGGAGGGGAGCGCGAAGTACAGGACGGAGACGTCCATCGAGACGAGGAGGAGGGGCAGCAGAAGGACCGTGAACGCGATCCATTCCTTGCGCCCGGCGCGGAGCGCGCTCGTGCTGGTGCTCTTCGAGTTCGGCATGGCAGCAATGTACGAACGTATTAAACGATTGTCTAGTACGTACGTATGGGACGTGTGTATGAATCCGGCGCCGTGTGGGCGTGTGGGCGTGTGGGAGTGTGGACGTGCGACAGCGTCGGCAAGGGCGAGGTGCCGGCTGCCGGTCGTGCGGGTCGGCTGCCGGGGCGGCACCGCAGGGGATCGTGGTCATGCGGCAAGGCTCGCCGGGGCGGGCAGGATCAACCGGATCCCGGTGATGGCCGGCACCGGCGAGGGCGGTCCTGCCAGGGGCCGCATCCCGGGCCCCCGGACACGAAGAAGCCCCCCGCTCGCGCGAGGGGCTTCTTCTGTCGGTGCGCCGCCAGGGACTCGAACCCCGGACCCGCTGATTAAGAGTCAGCTGCTCTAACCAACTGAGCTAGCGGCGCCTGCTGACAGAGAAAATACTACCTGGTCCCCGGGGGTGCTGATGACCACCCCTGACGGCCGTCCTCATCGGGGCCCGGGTGGCACCCGGCCTCAGATGGCCAGCGAGAGCACCACCGGGGCGGCCCGGCGGTTGAGGGTGGCAGCCGCCGCGCGCAGCCGGTGAGCGTGCTCGATCGGCAGGGACAGGGCGAGGCAGCCCACGGCGGATCCGGCGGTCAGCGGAACGGCGGCGCAGACCGTGCCCACCGCGTACTCCTGGAGGTCGAGGACGGGCACCGTGGCGGGCTGGCTGTCGAGCTTGGAGAACAGGACCTTCTCGCTGGTGATCGTGCGCGAGGTCAGCCGGGCGATCTTGTGGCGCGAGAGGTGGTCCCGGCGGCCGTTCTGGTCGAGCTGGGTCAGCAGGCACTTGCCGACCGCGCTCGCGTGCGCCGCCGACTTGAAGTCGACCCACTCGTTGACCTTCGGCGCGCACGGCCCGTCCGCGTACTGGGTGATCTTCACTTCGCCGTCGATGTAGCGGCTGATGTAGACCGCCGCGCCCACCGAGTCGCGCAGCGACATGAGGGTGTCCTGGATCTTGGACTCAAGCGCTTCCTTGCGGGCGGCGCCCGAACCGAGCAGCACCATCGAATCGCCGATCACATACGCGCCGTCGGCCACCTGCTCCACATAGCCCTCGCGGCGCAGCATCAGGAGCATGGAGGCCAGATGGGCGGTGGGCAGACCCGTCTCGCGCGCGATCTGGACATCGGTGACGCCCCCGCCGTGCCGGGAAATCGCCTCCAGGACGCGCAGGACGTAGTGCACCGAGTGGAACGGCGCGGTCGGCTCCGGCTTCAGCGCCACGGTTTCCCCCTAGCAGGTCGAGCTGCGAAGGTGGCAGGTCTGCCCTCCCACGATAGCCGCCAAGACCCGTTTCCGGTGGGGGTGTTGACAAGATTGGTGCCACGCCCCAGGGCCCCTGTCCTGGGACGCGGCACCGTGGCATATGCCAGAGGCACGATTACGGGGCGTTCGGGTGGCCGGAACGTGAGGTCAGCGTCGTGTACGGCGCGTGTTCACGCGATCGCGCCCAGGAACTCCCGGGTGCGCTCGTGCTCCGGCGCACCGAAGATCTGCTCCGGCGGGCCCGACTCGATGACCTTGCCCGCGTCGAACATCATCACCTCGTCCGAGATGTCCCGCGCGAAGCTCATCTCGTGGGTGACGCAGAGCATGGTGATGTCCGTGGTGCGGGCGATGTCGCGCAGCAGATCGAGGACGCCCGCCACCAGCTCCGGGTCGAGCGCGGAGGTCACCTCGTCCAGGAGCAGCACCTCCGGCCGCATCGCCAGCGCCCGCGCGATCGCGACGCGCTGCTGCTGCCCGCCGGACAGCTGGACGGGCTTGGCGTCGCGCTTGTCGCCGAGCCCCACCAGGTCGAGCAGTTCGCGGGCGCGCGCCTCGGCCTCGTCGGGGGACAGGCCGAGCACGCGCACCGGCGCCTCGGTGATGTTGCGCAGCACGCTCATGTTGGGGAACAGGTTGAACTGCTGGAAGACCATGCCGATCTTCTTGCGGGCCTCTCTGCGCTCCTTCTCGCCCGCGGGGAACAACCGGCTCCCGTTGACCTGGATGGTCCCCGAGTCCGGGGTCTCCAGGGTCATGAGCAGCCGCAGGATCGTGGTCTTGCCGGAGCCCGAGGGGCCGATCAGCGTGACGTGCCTGCCCTTGCGGGCGGTGAAGCAGAGGTCGTCGAGGACGGTGTTGTCGCCGAAGCGTTTGGTGACGTTCTCGAAGCGGATCAGCTCGGTGCCGCTCCGCTTCTTCAGGGGCGTCTCGATCTGGGTGTCAGCGGACAAGGCGGCGCTCCAGGGCTCGTACGAACAGCGAAGCCGGATAGGCGATGAGGATGAAGGCGACGCCGACCACGGTCAGCGGCTCGGTGTACTGGAAGGTGCTCGCCCCCGCCAGACGGGACTGCTGCAACATCTCCAGGACGCTGATGCCGGCGAGCAGCGGCGTGTCCTTCAGCATGGAGATGACGTAGTTGCCGAGCGCCGGCGCGATGCGGCGGACGGCCTGGGGCAGGATCACCGCGAGCCAGGTGCGGTGCGCGGGCAGGCTCAGCGCGGTCGCCGCCTCCCACTGGCCCTTGGGCACGGCGTCGATGCCGGCCCGGTAGACCTGCGCGGTGTACGTGGAGTAGTGCAGGCCGATGGCGAGGATGCCGGTGGTCAGGGCGGAGAACTTCACGCCCCACTCCGGCAGCACGAAGAACAGGAAGAACAGCTGCACAAGCAGCGGGGTGGTGCGGATGAACTCCGTGATCAGGTTGACCGGCCAGCGCACGAAACGGGTCGGCGCGCGGAAGGCGAGCGCCCACACCAGGCCGAGGGAGAAGGAGATGAGGGAGCCGAGCGCGAGGACCTTCAGCGTGGTGAGCACGCCGTCCCCGAAACGCGGCATGAAGTCCCAGACGGCGGACCAGTCCCAGTTCACTTGACGCTCACCCCCAGATTCGCCTTGGTGCGCCGCTCCAGCGCCTTCATCCCCCGGGTCAGGCCGAAGGCGAGCACGAAGTAGATGACCAGCGTCACGGTGTAGATCCCCGCGCTGTCCTGCGTCGCGAGCCGCACCAGATACGCCGCGAACGACACGTCGCCCACCCCGAGCAGGGAGACGAGCGCGGTCCCCTTGAGCAGTTCGACCAGCAGGTTGCAGAACGGCGGGATCATCTCCGGCACCGCCTGCGGCAGCAGCACGAGCCGCATCCGCTGCCAGGGGGTCAGGCTGAGCGCGATGCCCGCCTCACGCTGGGCGGGTGCCACCGCGTTCAGGGCGCCGCGCACGATCTCCGCTCCGTACGCCCCGTAGGACAGGCCGAGCGCGAGCACCGCCGCCCACATCGGGACCAGCTGCCAGCCCGCGAGCGGCGGCAGCACGAAGAACAGCCAGAACATCAGGACCAGCGCCGAGGTGCCCCGGAAGATCTCCGTGTACGCGGCCGCGAAGAAGCGCACCGCGCGGGAGCGGTGGGTGCGAGCCATACCCACACCGAAGGCGACGACGGCCGCCAACGCGGCGCTGTAGAGGGTGAGTTGGACCGTGATCCAGATTCCCGGCAGCACCCAGTGCTGCCACAGTCCCGCCGTCATCGGCACAGCTCCTTGGCGGTCAGGGTGGTCATCTCGGCCTGGGTGAAACCGAAGGGCCTCAGGATCCGGAAGAGTTCGCCGCTCCGCTTCATGCGGTGGATCTCGGCGTTGAAGGCGTCGCGCAGCGCGCCGTCGGTGGGCCGGAACGCGAAGCCGCCGCCGTCGATCTTCTTCCTTCCGTCGACGACCGCCGCGAAGGGTTCGGTGGCCTCGGCCCGCGCGCTCTTCTTCGCCACCTCGCGCACCGTCAGCGCGGTGCCGGCGAACACGTCGACGCGCCCGGACTCCACGGCGTTCAGGCCCGCCACCTGGTCCTGGAGGATCACGATGTCTTTTTCGGGATATCCGGCGGCGCCGGCGTAGCCGATCTCCGCGTAGCCGGTGCCGGTCGCGAACCGTGCCTTGGCGCGGACGACGTCCTCGTAGGTGCGCAGGTTCTTCGGGTTGCCCTTGCGGACGATGAACGCGTCCAGCATCTGGTACTCGGGGTCGGCGAACAGCACTTGGGCGCAGCGGTCCTTGTTGATGTACATCCCGGCCGAAACGACGTCGAACTGCTGGGAGTTGAGCCCGGGGATCAGCGAGGAGAAGTCCGTGGCCACGGGCTGGACGCGGCCGATTCCGAGCCGTTTGAAAATCACCCGGGCCAGTTCGGGGGCCTCGCCGGTGAACTCGCCCTGCTCGTTCACATACCCGTAGGGGACCTCGCCGGCGATGCCGAGGCGGACCGTGCCCTGTGACTTCAGGCGGGCCAGCGCGTCGCCCTTGGGGACCCGCGAGCAGGCGGCGGCGCCGGTGAGGGCGACGGCGGCGGCGCCGGTGAGCAGCGTCCGCCGGGGTATGGAGGGTCTGGGGCGTGGGGTAGCTCGAGCCATGGCGGCGCGGCTACCCCTCTTCATCCGGCCCATGCCTCGAATTTTTTCGGACATCGTGCGGGCCCGCGCCCCGGGCTCACCCCATCGGGGCGCCCAGGACGGCAGCGGCCGCGCGCAGGACCACGGCGTCGCCGTGGCGCGCGGCGATCAGCTGGAGGCCGATCGCAAGCCCGTCGGTGTCGGCGCCGACGGGCACGGTCGTCGCCGGCTGCTGGGTGAGGTTGAACGGATACGTGAACGGCGTCCAGCCCGTCCAGCCGTGCGGCGACGCCCCCGCCGGCGCCTCGCGGCCCGCCGCGAAGGCGGTCAGCGGCAAGGTCGGGGTCACCAGGAGGTCGTAGCGCCGGTGGAAACGGGCCATGCGCCGGGCGAGCTCAAGGCGCGCGTCCTGTGCGGCGAGCAGATCGAGGGCCGAGAGCCGGGCGCCGCGCGCCGCGATCGCCCGCAGCCCCGGGTCGATCAACTGGCGCTTGTCCAGGGCGACTTGGCCGACCAGGCGGGCCGCCCCCGCGTTCCACAGCGCCTGGAAGACCTCGACCGGGTCGGCGAAGTCGGGGTCGGCCTCTTCCACGTACGCGCCGAGACCGGCGAGCCGGGTCACCGCCGCCCGCACCGCGGCCGCCACCTCGGGGCGCACCGCGACCTGCCCGCCGAAGGAGGCCGAGTAGGCGATCCGCAGGCCTTTGACGCCGGACGCCGCGTCCTCGGCGAGCGCGTTCGCGCACGAGCGGGCGGGGGGTTCGAGCGCGGTCGGGTCCCGCTCGTCCGCGCCGCTGATGACGTCGAGGAGCAGCGCGGCGTCCGCCGCGTCCCGGGCGATGGGGCCCACGTGGGAGAGGGCGCCGAAGGGGCTCGCGGGGTACAGGGGGACCCGGCCGTAGGTGGGCTTGAGCCCGACGACCCCGCAGAACGACGCCGGGATGCGGATCGAGCCCCCGCCGTCCGTGCCGAGCGACAGCGGCCCCGCTCCCGCCGCGACCGCCGCCGCGCTGCCGCCGCTGGATCCGCCCGCCGTGCGCGCGGGGTCGTGGGGGTTGCGGGTGACGCCGGTGCGCGGGGAATCGGTGACGCCCTTCCAGCCGAACTCGGGCGTCGCCGTCTTGCCGATGAGCACCGCGCCGTGCTCGCGCAGGCGCGCGACGGCCGGGGCGTCCTCGTCCCAACCCCCTTTCTCAGAAGTGGTGTTGGAGCCCCGAAGGGTGGGGCCGCCCGCCTGGAGGAGCAGGTCCTTGACCGACACCGGAACCCCGTCGAGCAGACCTTTCGGCTCCGAGGAATGCCAGCGCTCCGTGGCGGCGCGGGCCTGGGCGAGGGCGGACTCGTGATCGACGCGTACGAAGGCGTTGAGGCGGGTCCTGACCTCTTCGGCGCGGGCCAGGACCGCGCGGGTGGCCTCGGTGGGCGAGAAAGCCTTGGCCCGGTAGCCGGCCAGCAGTTGACGTGCCGTCAGGCCGCTCAGTTCGCTCGGCTCAGTCATGAGGGATGTCGTACCCATGTTTCCCCGGGCCCACGTGGGCGGATGTTTCCCTGGCCCCGCGTGAGCGGATGTTTCCCCGGCCCCGCGTGAGCGGACGGGCCGGGCTCCGCCCGTGTCCGGCGCGCGGAGGCCCCCCGGGGGCGGCCGGGAATAAACGGAGTGTGCCTCCTGTTGTCCCGGGGGTGCGCGGATGCGTACGCGTGTGACGACGATGATGACGGCGCGTGTGATGTCGACGCGTGTGATGACGACCTGGAGGCGTGGAGCGGTGGACGTGGATGCGATACGTGGGACGGCGCTCGGCGCCGCGCCCGTACCCCTGTCCGTACTCGACCTGGTGACGGTGGGCGCCGGCTACACCGCGCACCGGGCGCTCGCCACCAGCGTGGAGATCTCCCGGTGCGCCGAGCGGCGCGGCTTCCACCGGCACTGGGTGGCCGAGCACCACTCCATGCCCGGGGTCGCCTCGTCCGCGCCCGCCGTGATCCTGGCCCACCTCGCCGCGCACACCTCGCGCATCCGGCTCGGCTCGGGCGGCGTGATGCTGCCCAACCACGCGCCGCTGGTGATCGCCGAGCAGTTCGGCACGCTGGAGGCGATGGCGCCGGGCCGTATCGACCTCGGGCTCGGGCGTGCGCCCGGCACGGACGGCGCGACGGCGGCGGCGCTGCGCCGCACGGACATCCCCCAAGCTCTCGGCTCCGCTCGAGCAGGGGGGACCCCCCTCCACTCGGGCGCCGAGGACTTCCCCCAGCAGCTCGCCGAGCTGACCCGTTTCCTCGACAACGACTTCCCCGACGGGCACCCCTACGCCCGCATCCACGCGGTCCCGGGCCCCGTGCAGGGTCCCTCGGCCCGGCCGCCCATCTGGCTGCTCGGCTCCTCCGGCTTCAGCGCCCGCCTGGCCGGGGCGCTCGGCCTGCCCTTCGCCTTCGCCCACCACTTCTCGGCGGCGAACACGGTGCCCGCGCTCGACCTCTACCGCGACTCCTTCCGGCCCTCGGAGCTCCTGGACGCGCCGTACGCCCTGATCGGCGTCTCCGCGCTGGCGGCGGACGACGAGCGCGAGGCGCGGCGCCAGACGCTGACCAACGCGCTGTCGATGGTCCGGCTGCGCACCGGGCGCCCGGGCCTCGTGCCGACGCCCGAGGAGGCCGAGGCGTACCACTTCAGCGCGCTGGAGCGGGAGTTCGTGGACGGCTGGCTCGCGAACGTCATCTCCGGTACGGGTCAGGAGGTGCGGGCGGGGCTCGACGACCTCCAGAAGCGGACGGGGGCGGACGAGCTGATGATCACGGCGAACGCGCACGGGCCGGATGTGCGGGTCCGCTCGTACGCCCTGATCGCCGACGCGTACGACCTCCCCACCCTGCCCTCCTGACCCGGACGGGGTCGGGTATCCCGTGCCGGCCCCTGCCGGGGGCGGGGCTGAGGATGCGCATGCGGGCCGGCGCGGACCCTGCCGGGAGCGGGGCTGAGGATGCGCACGCGGGCCGGCGCGGACCCTGCCAGGGGCGCGGGGAACTGCGCGAGAAGCGCCCACGGTCCGCAGCCGGGGCCCCTGGGGCTCCGCCCCAGACCCCATTCGCGCTGAACGCGCTCGTCCTCAATCGCCGGACAGGCTGAGGTTGCCCATGAGGGCCAGCACGGACCCTGCCGGGCGCGGGGCTGAGGATGCGCATGCGGGCCGGCGCCGAGTAGTCAGGGGCGCGGGGAACTGCGCGCCCAGCCACGCACGGCCCGCAGCCGGGGTACGTGCACACGGGCCGGCATCGATCCCGCCAGGGGCGCGGGGAACTGCGCGAGTGCGGGGCCGGCATGGGGCAGACCGGGGCAACTGGGGGCCGGCGCTGGGGAGTCGTGGCGCGATTGGTCTAGTCCTTATTTGGTTCAGACCATTGACGTGACCCGGACAGGGTCGCTACTAATTCCTCACCCGCCCATTCCGCACCCCGCGCCCCACCCCCCCGGAGGCCGACTTGCCCCGCCGCACCCCCCTCGTCGCCGCCCTGAGCACCGCCGTGCTCACCGCCGGCGCCCTGGCCGCCTTCGCGGGCCTCGGCACCGCGTCCGCCGCCGACTCCGCCCAGAGCTCCGCCCAGGGCGCCGCCGCCGCGCCCTCCACCGGCGGCGTGAAGATCGCGTACTACGACCAGTGGAGCGTGTACGGGAACGCCTTCTACCCCAAGCACCTCGACACCCGCGGCATCGCCGGCAAACTCGACGTCCTGAACTACTCGTTCGGCAACATCGACCCCACCAACCTCACCTGCTTCGAGGCGAACAAGGCGGCGGGCGACGACAACAACCCCAACGCCGGTGACGGCGCGGGCGATTCGTTCGCCGACTACCAGAAGTCGTTCTCGGCCGCCGACAGCGTGAGCGGCGTCGCAGACACCTGGAACCAGCCCATCGTGGGCGTCTTCAACCAGTTCAAGGAGCTGAAGGCGAAGTACCCCAAGCTGAAAATCAACATCTCGATCGGCGGCTGGACGTACTCCAAGTACTTCCACGACGCGGCCCTCACCGACGCCAGCCGCAAGAAGTTCGTGTCGTCCTGCATCGACCAGTACATCGCCGGCAACCTGCCGGTCGACGGCGGGTACGGCGGCGCCGGCGCGGCGGCCGGGATCTTCGACGGCGTCGACATCGACTGGGAGTACCCGGGCTCGCCCGACGGCCACCTAGGCAACCACTACGGCGCCGAGGACAAGGCCAACTACACCGCCCTGCTCGCCGAGTTCCGCAAGCAGCTCGACGCGTACGGCTCCGCGCACGGCGGCAAGCACTACCTCCTGACGGCGGCGCTCCCGGCCGGCCAGGACAAGATCAAGAACATCGAGACGGACAAGATCGGCGCGTCCCTCGACTACGCCAACATCATGACGTACGACATGCACGGCGCCTGGAACGCGACGGGACCCGCCTACCACCAGTCCCCGCTGGTCTCGCCGCCCAACGACCCCACGGACGTCATCAAGCCGGGCACCCAGAAGTACTCGATCTCCAACGCGATCGACTCCTGGATCGACGGCAACCCCGCCTACGGCATAGCCGGCGGCTTCCCCGCCAACAAGATCACGCTGGGGTACGAGTTCTACTACCGGGGCTGGAAGGGCGTCCCCGCCACCAACAACGGCCTCGGCCAGAGTGCGACCGGGCCCTCCAACGCCCGGCCGACCAGTCAGGTCGCGGGCACCGCGCTCTACAAGGAGCTCGGCGGCATCGTCGACAACCCGGCGACCACCTTCTGGGACGCCGACGCGAAGGCCTCGTACTTCTACAAGGACGGCGAGTTCTTCACCGGCCTCGACAAGCAGTCCATCCAGGCCCGCGCCGACTACGCCCACCAGCGCGGCCTGGCCGGCGCCATGATGTACAGCCTGCTCGGGCTCGACGACAAGACGACCCTGCTCAACCAGATCGTGGACGCGGTCGGCTCCTCGCCCTCCTCGACCCCGGACCCGACGCCCACGGCCACCAACTCCCCCTCGCCGTCGCCGACTCCGACCGCCACCACCAGCCCCTCCCCGACGCCCGGCGGCTGCACCGCCACCGCGTGGGACAGCGGCGCCACCTACACCGGCGGCAGCCAGGTCTCCTACGGCGGTCACAACTGGAAAGCCCAGTGGTGGACGAAGGGCGAGCAGCCCGGCACCACCGGACAGTGGGGCGTCTGGCAGGACCTCGGCGCCTGCTGAGTCCGCCGAACCCGCACCGCCACCCCGCCCCGCGCCCGCTCCGCCCTCCTCCCCGGGGGCGGGGCGGGCGCGCGGGCGTATGGGCCTCCCGCAAGCTCAGGGCTCTCGCAAGCCCAGACCTCCCGCCGCCTCAGACCTCCTGCGCGCTGAGGCCGATCATCATGGCGATGCGCTCCGGCGCGACGGCCCGTGAGTAGTGCCAGCCCTGGCCGGTGTCGCAGCCGATCCGGGCGAGCCGGGTCGCCTGCTCGGCGGTCTCCACGCACTCGGCGGTGACGGTGAGCCCGAGCCGGTGGGCGAGCTGGACCATGGCCTCGACGATGGTCTCGTCGGCGGGGCTCGGGTGCGCGCCGCCCTCGTCGTACTGGAAGCCGCGTACGAAGGAGCCGTCCAGTTTGAGGACGGAGACGGGCAGCCGGCTCAGATAGGCGAGGTTGGAGTACCCGGTCCCGAAGTCGTCGATCGCGATGTTCACGCCCATGTCGGACAGTGCCTGAAGGGCCTGGAGCGGACGGCCGGCCGAGCCCATCACCGCGGACTCGGTCAGCTCCAACTGGAGCAGATCCGGGCTCAGTTGGGTTTCTTCCAGGATTTCCGCGACGTCCGCCACCAGGTCGGAGTCCCACACCTGGCGCACCGCGACATTGACGCTCACGAAGACCGGCGGCACGTCCGGGTGCTCGATCTGCCAGCGCCTGGCCTGCCGGCACGCGGTGCGCAGCACCCAGCGCCCGAGCTGCACCACCGAGCCGTCCTCCTCGGCGATCTGGATGAACCGATTCGGCGGAAGCAGCCCGAATTGCGGGTGGTTCCAGCGGACCAGCGCCTCCACGCCGTGCACGACCCCGTCGGCCATGCCCACCAGCGGCTGGTACTCCAGGGTGAACTCGCCGCGCTCCACGGCCGGCCGGAGCGTGGAGGACAGGGCCTGGCGGGTCATGCGGTGGGCGTTGCGCTCGGGGTCGAAGAGCGTCCAGCGGGCCTTGCCGTCGGCCTTCGCCCAGTACAGCGTGGTGTCGGCGGCCTGCATGAGGCCGGTCGCCGTGGTGCCGGCGCCGGCCCGCTCCACCACCCCGATCGAGGCCGACACCGACAGGCGCTGGCCCGCGAGGTCGAAGGGCCGCTGCAACGCGTTCAGTACGGAACGGGCGAGCTCGGCCAGCTGCTCGGTCCCCGTGGAGTCCTCGACCAGGACCGCGAACTCGTCGCCGCCGAGCCGCGCCACCAGGTGACCGCCGCCGCGCGCGTAGCCGGACTGGTCGGCGCACTCCATCAGGCGCGCCGCGACCGCGCTGAGCAGCCGGTCCCCGACGCGGTGCCCGAGCGTGTCGTTGACCGCCTTGAACCCGTCGAGGTCGAGGTAGCAGATCCCGATCCGGCCGGTGCCGCCGTTGTCGTACGGGGACGCCTCAAGGGCGGAGGTCAGCCGCTCGAAGAACAGGGTGCGGTTGGGCAGGCGGGTCACCGGGTCGTGCATCTGGAGGTGGCGCAGGCGGGCCTGGAGTTCGCGCCGGTCGCTGATGTCGGCGATGGACAGCAGCACGCTGGCGCTGTCGGGGACGGGGGCGACGGTGACCTCGGCCCACAGCGAGTGCCCGTCGGGGTGTTTGAGGCGGCGGGTGCAGCGGAAGCGGTTGCGGGCGCCGCGCAGTACCTCGCGGTAGGCGTGCCAGGTGCGGTGGTCGGCGGCGAGGTCGACGAGGTCGGCGGCGTCCTGCTCGCGCAGGGAGGCCGGGTCGGTGCCGAGGAGTTCGGCGAGGGCGTCGTTGGCGGCGACGACGCTTCCCTCGCGGTCGACGACGGCCATCGCGAGGTGGGCGGCGTTGAAGGCGGCCTGGTAGTCGCGCGGGGCGGAGGCGGCGTGCGCACCGGGGGCGCGGGCGGGGCCGGCCGGGGCGGAGGGGGAGGGGTCGGGGGGATGCTCGGACAGGGGGCGTCCGGGGCTTTCCGGGGGGCGCTCCGCCACGGCGCCCGCGATCCGGTCCGTATGACGCTCTGTGACGGGCGGCCGGATGGTCCCGGGTGCGCGACCCGGTCCTTCGGAGGTTCCGCTCACCGCTGGCTCCCGCAGTGCATTCGAGTTGTGCAGAGGTAGTACGGAGGTGGCCGGGGTCTTCGGCCGGGGTGGACGACGGCCCCAAGAGGCCGGATCCACGCAGGAAAGTGTGCCGATCATAGAGGCTGGCGCACGGCGCGATCCAGCGTCACCGTCGTGATCAAGAGCACCCGACGTTCTCCGTCGATCGTTGACCGATCGTTTCTGCGCGGGTGTGGCCGGGCTCCGTCCGTCGGTGACCACTCGTGACTTTCTGTATATCAGCCGGGGTGTCGCACCCCTCACCCTTCCGGGCCAGCAAAACATGGCATAACTCTGTAAATCTGCACAAAGTGGGCGGGATGTCCCGCAACCCGCTTCCGGAGGTCGCCGTGCAGGGTCAGCAGACACCCGGGGGAGTGGAGCGTGTCCGGCTGCGCAGCGCGGCCGCCGCGCTCACCTCCTTCATGGCGCTCGCCGCCATCTCCCTGGTGTCGGGTCCCGCCGTGGCGGCGGACTCCCCGGTGCTGCCGTGTGCCCTGCCGAGGACCGACGCCCACCACTCGCTCGGCGTCGACAGCTGGAACTCCGCCTACCCGCGCCCGGTGCGCGCCCTGAAGGCGGTCATGGTGTTCCTGTCCTTCCCCGACTCCCGGCCCGTCACCGACCCCAAGGACCTGGCCGCCGACTACTTCCCCGCCACCAGCCGCTTCTTCGAGCAGGCCTCGTACGGGAAGTTCCGGCTCGACGCCGAGCCGCAGCGACGCTGGGTGCGGATGCCGGCCGCGTCGACCTCGTACCGCATGGAGCGGGACTGGGACCCCGCCCAGCGCACCCGGTACCTCACGGACGCGATCCGGGCGGCCGACCCCACGACGGACTTCTCTCGGTACGACATCGTCTATCTGGTCGCCGATCCGGACGCGCCCGGCGTCGACTCGGACGCCACCAAGGTGGTCAACTTCGACCGGCCCGTGCGCGCCGACGGCCGCGACATCAACCGGGTCGTGACGGTCTTCGAGCACCACCCGCCGGACCGCAATGTGCTGGCCCACGAGACCGGGCACGTCTTCGACCTGCCCGACCTCTACCACCGGCCGCAGGACGGCAAGAGCGGCGACTGGGACACGTACGTCGGCGACTGGGATGTGATGGGCAGTCAGTTCGGCACGGCGCCCGACCTGTTCGCCTGGCAGAAGTGGAAGCTCGGCTGGATCGACCGGCGCGAGGTCGGCTGCGTGAGCGGCGACGGCACGAGCCGGATCACCCTGGAGCCACTGTCCGCGTCCCCCGCGAAGGCGGGCGCGGGCAAGCGGCTCGCGGTGGTCCGCACCGGCGAGGACCGCGCCATCGCCATCGAGGCGCGCGAACCGGCGGGCCTCGACCGGGCGAGCTGCGCGTCGGGGCTCCTGGTCTACCGGGTGCGCAGCGGATCCGGGTCCGGCGGCGGCCCGGTGGAGGTGCTGGACGCACATCCCGACACGGAGGCGTGCTGGGAGAAGTCGGTCTACCCGGCGCTCGCGGACGCGCCGGTGGGCGTGGGCGAGACGTTCACCGTGCCGGGCGAGGGGATCAGGATCGAGGCGGAGGGGCGGACGAAATCGGGCGCGTGGACGGTGAAGATCTCCCACTGACGCGGAGGTCTCCTGCCGACCCTGGCGCGCCCCGGCCCTGCCTGGGGGGCGCCGCGTGCGGGGGTCACCGCGCACCGGGGTCGCGCGTGCGGGGTCGCCCGCGTGCCGGGGTCGGCCGCGCCGGGGTCCGCCGCCTTGGGCTGCTGTCACCGGGCTGCCTCCGGGGCCGCCTCGCCGCGCCCGTCCCGCTGGGCCTGGCTCGCGGGGTTGCCTCATCGGGCCCGTCCCGCTGGGCCTGGCTCGCGGGGTTGCCTCATCGGGCCCGTCCCGCTGGGCCCGCCTCACGGGGTTGCCTCATCGGGCCCGTCCCGCTGGGCCCGCCTCACGGGGTTGCCTCATTGGACCAGTCCCGCTGGGCCGCCTCGCCGCGCCCGTCCCGCCGGGCCGCCTCACGGGGCCTGTCCCGCCGGGCCGCCTCGCCGGGCCCGCGCTGGCTGCCCCCGGTGACGCTCCAAGGATCCCGCCCGGGGCACGAAAAAGCCCCCCGCTCGCGCGAGGGGCTTCTTCCGTCGGTGCGCCGCCAGGGACTCGAACCCCGGACCCGCTGATTAAGAGTCAGCTGCTCTAACCAACTGAGCTAGCGGCGCCTGCTGACGTCGTAGACATTAGCATCCTGATCCTCGCGAGGAAAAATCGATAACCGGGACGCGTCCACGGCCTCGTTCCTGGCGGCCCGCACGCACGCCCACAGCAGGACGTCCGGCCCCGGCAACCAGGGGCGGCGGGTGTCCGGCGCGACCAGCCAGCGGGCCGCGCCGGAGCTCTCCCGCCCCGGGGGCACCAGCGCCGGGACGGTGACGGCGTCACCGGCGCCGTGGCACAGCAGCGGGGGCACGGTGGCGTCGGGCCCGTACCACTCCTCCCACTCCAGGAGCGAGGGCAGACGCTGCGCGGTCCCGGGGGCGGCGAACAGGAGCATGCGGCCCCGGTGGACCGCGACGGGCCCCGAGCCGGGCCCCTCCGCCCACAGCCGGTCGAGCATGCGGCGTCCGAAGATCGACGGCACGTTGACCACGTCGAAGACCGAACCGCAGGACACCACGCCGGGCGCGGTGGGCCGGGCCTCCCACAGTGCGAGCGTGCTGCGCGGATGCCCACAGGCGGACGCCAGCCAGGCCGCCCCTGCCGAGGTCACCTCCCCGGCCTGGTGACACCCCTCGTCCCGCAGCAGACGGAAGACGTCGAGGGTGTCGTCGTGGCCGGCGGGGCCGCCGCCGCGCGGGCTCACCGCCGTGAGGTGGCCGCCACCCGTCTCCGTCTGCCGCACGCCGCTGCTCCCGCCGTTGCCGTTGCCGCTGCTCATGCTCTACGTCTACCGGCCGCGTCGGCCCGGCCCCGGCGGCTTGGCGGAAACCGGGACAGGGCGGGGCGGGAAGGCGTATCTTGCGGCCCGGCATATGCCCGGGGCGCGTGGTCAAGGGAAGTGGGGGCCGACTGGGGAGCGGGCCGTACGGGGTGGTCGCGCAGGGTGCCGGGGCCTCGGGGCCAGGGCCCGCCCGTCGCGCGGCCGGGTTTGAAGGGGGACTCCCCGGGGCTACGCCAGGTCGCTTCCCCGCATCAGATCCCGGCCGAACTCGATCATCTTCTTCGCGTAGTCCTCGGTCCACTGCGCCCGTTCCGCCACGTCGGCGGGGGTGAGGCGGTCGAAGCGGCGCGGGTCGGCGAGCTGGGCCGCCGCGACCGCCTGGAACTCCACCGCGCGGTCGGCGGCCGCCCGGAAGGCGAGCGCGAGCTCGGTGGCGCGCGACAGGAGCGCCCGGGGGTCGTCCATGGACTCCAGATCGAAGAAGTGCTCCGGGTCGGCGGTCGCCTCGGAAGGCTCGAAGAGCAGCGGCGCGGGCCTCAGCCGCTGCCGCTCCTCGTTCCGCTCGTGCTCCGGCATGTCTGTCCTCCCAGGGCAGGTCGACGCACAGGGTCCGGGCGCCCTGGGCCACCGTCCATTCTCCCGCGTGCGCGCAAGGGGGCCCGGCGGGGGCGGGCACGCGCGGGCGCGCGCCGGGTGGCCCGCGGTGCAGGTGCAGAGCGAGGACGGCTTGGACGAGGCTGGTGATGCGTGGGGCGGGGTCGTTTCCCGCGTGGTGGTGTCCGTGGGTGCGGTGGGTCAGGACTTGAGGTGGCCCAGGGCGTTGATCACGGCAGCGATGGCGGGCTCGGCGGCGCGTTCGCGGTGGTGGGCCGCCATGAGGTGGACGTGCCATTCGGGCATGTCGCTCACGTCGAGTTCGACCAGGGTGCGGGCGGCGAGGTCGCGGTCGACCGTGGCGCGGGTGAGGACGGCGACGGCCTGCCCGGAGCGCGCGAGATCGGCTGCCGTCTCGGCGGAACTGACGCGGTAGAGCTGATGCGCGCGGGTGGGGGCGTCCAGGAGCAGTTCGTGAAAGAGCCGCGCACCGCTGCCCCAGAGGTTCACGGCGAGGGGGTGGCCGCTCAGCCCCGCAATGTCGCAGGGGCCCGCCGTGAGCGGGTGGTCCGGGTGACAGACCGCGATGACCGGCTCACTGCGGAACGGGTGCAGCCGTACCTCGTGAGCGTGCGGCATCGGCAGTGTGATGGCGATGTCGGTCGCGCCCACCGCCACCCGTTGGAGTGCGTCCTGACTGTGCTGGTCGTCGACCACGACGGCGTATCCGAGCGGTTGCAGGGCACCGATGACGAAGGGGACGGCCAGCGGCGCGTAGCCGGCGTGGGTGGTCATGTGCAGGGTGCCTTGGGTGCCGTCCTCCCGTGCGATGTCCAGGGCCCGGGCCGCCAGATCCAGACACCGCTCCGCGTGGGGCAGCAGCCGTTCCCCCGCAGGCGTCAGCGACACTCCTCGGCTGGAGCGGTCGAGCAGTGGCTGACCGACGAGCCGTTCCAGTCGGCGCAGCCGCTCGCTGACGGACGGTTGCGCGACGCGCAGCTCACGTGCTGCGGCCGACAGCGAGCCGACGGATGCGGCGGTGACGAAGACACGCAGGTCCGCGAGTTCCAGGGCCATAGGTGCAGCCTATGGCCAGCGCCTTCCGATCATGGGGTTCTGCGGGGCCGAAGGCGCCCATAGCGTGCCGGTATGACATCCCCGTCGAGGTGAGGAGCCTCTCGTGCACGAGATTTACGAGACTGCTGTGGAACTCGTCCCTGCGACTACGGATGATCTGCCCGGGGTCGTCGCCATCCAGGATCACATGGCCGCGACCTCGCACGCCCGGTTCGCCACCGGACCGCATCGCATGGAGGAGCGGCGGGACTGGTTCGCTCAGTTCGCGGAGACGGGTCCGTACCGGATGCTCGTCGCCCGTCGCGGCAACCAGGTTCTCGGTTATGCCTGTAGCCAGTGCTACCGCGATCAGGACGCTTTCCGGGAAACGGTCGAGGTGAGCATCGGACTCGGCGAGGACAGCAGAGGACGGGGGCTGGGAACCGCCCTCTACCGTGCGCTCTTCGGCCTCCTGGCCGACGAACCGGTGCATGTCGCCCTCGCCGGCATCGCCCTGCCGAACGACGTGTCGGTGGCCCTGCACCGCAAGTTCGGCTTCACCGAAATCGGGACCTTCCGTGAGTACGCCGTGAAGAACGGCCAGTACCTGAGCTCCCTGTGGATGCAACGCCTGCGGTCCCCCTATATCCGTTGGCCCCTGGCACACGATCACGGAACCGGTCAGCTCCGGTCCGGTCCCGGGAACGGGGTGCCCACGCCTCGGCACCGTTGATCAAGCGGCAGTGCCCACACTCCCCAGCACGACATGCAGCGCATCACTCCCGAGTGTTCCGGATCGCGCTCCGTGCTAGGGCCGCACAAGGGGCGCTGCTGCATGACGACTCCCTACGCCGTGACGTCGAACTCGCCCGGCTCGGCACCGGGAAGGAAGTCCGCCCACTCGACGGCGGTGAACTCGACCGTCTGGCCCGTCGCGGAGTTGCGGACCGCGACCGTGCCGGGAACGTTGGTCGCCACCTCGGCACACAGCTTGTTGCTGCTGCCGTACTTGCACGCGCTGGACGTGCGGAACTCGAACTCGGGGATTGCGCTCACCGTGCCTAGCCCTTCGCCGTGCATGCGGGGAAGCGGTCCCCGCGCCGTCGTGCTGGGTGTTTGTGCTCCGGCTTCCCTGGGCCCGAAGCGGTCTGCTCTCACTGCCCAGGGCAACATCCCCAGTTGGGGGGCGGGCCGGGCCGGGAGCCTGAGCACGTCGGCTCAGACGGGACACGTCCTGTCCCTACGCGGTTGTCCGGTCGGGGGAATGCGGTCCGCTCCTGCCACATCGCGCCGCCGCGACCATGGAAAGAGCGGAGGTTCAGGCGCACATCAGGTCAGGGGCGGCAGGCGAATCGTGCCCAGTCGACGTACCTCGGCCATGAAGGCGTATGGCCCCAGCCCTCGGGCGCCGGTCGTGATGACGGAGCCATTTTCTGCGGCGATGCTCAGGGCGAGCCGGTACAGCACCGCAAGCGATTCGTCCGGGCTCAACTCCTCGGGCGTGTACGCCGCAAGCTCGCTCACGACGGGCCCACGTGGTCGAGGCTCCCGGCCCGGATCACCTCGGCGACCCGCTCGGCCAGGTACGCCGGGAGCTGGCCCACGTCGACCCAGGCCGTCCCCTTGCGGCTCACCGTGGGCCGCAGGTGCGCCGTACGCGTCGCGCCGGCCCCCATCCCGTCCAGGGCTTCCCTGAGCGCGTCGGTGGCGTGCTGGGCGCGGTCCCAGGCGTCGCGCCATTCCCGCATCTCCACTACCTCACCCGATTCGGGTGAGGGTGGTTGCGGCGGACCTCCGCCGCGGCGTCGTACGCCGCGCTCCACTTCTTGGCCGCCTTCGCCTCTTCCAACTCCCGCGCGAGCGCGGCACACACCCCGCACCCATCGGCCGGCGCGCAGTCGTACAGGTATGCCTCCACCGCCCCGGCCAACTCCACCGGGGGGCGCGGGTACTTGAGCGGACTGGTCATGGCTTCCCTCTCGTCGGCGTCTTTGGCACGCCCGAGAAGTGTCGACCCGGTGGTGCATAGAACTCGCCCTTATGGGCGTTGTCGGGTAAATATCTCTGCCCACTCGGACAACAGGGCGCGGCAAGCGTCATCGAACAAGGCGTACTGCTCGTATCTGTCGAAGTCTTCCCGGTACGCATTCACGTCTCTGTGGTCGCGAAGGACGAGGGCGCCGGTGGCGGTCTCAACGGTAACTAGGCGACGGTCGTAGCACGTGAATACGTTCAGGGGTGTTTCCGCGATAGGCGTGAGACCGAGAGGGATTACGCCGAGTCGTACAGTTGGGATGCGCGACACGGACGCCAGATGATCGAGTTGCATTCCCATGGCGACGGGCTTGACGAGTGGCCACCGAACGGCCTGCTCAGTCAGTAGAAACGTGAACCGTTTCGAGTCGTCAAGTAGGACGCGCTGACGCTCCACCTTCTTGGCGACCGTCTTGGACATGTCGCCAGAGTTCCGGGAGACGCTTGCTCGGATGTACTCGGGCGTCGCCAGGAGGCTCGTGATCATCGTGGGCAGGAAGTAGCGGAACTCTCGGGTGACGTTCTCAAGGCGAGCTAGCTCGTTCTGCTTCTTGTCGAGTCCCCGCCGTAGGGACGACCAGTCGTCTTGCCACTCAGTGTTCGCCGTCCGCGCGAGAGCCAGAATCTCTGGGACTAGCTTTCCTCCTGCTTGGAGTGCTTCGAGGATCAGCTCAACGTCAACGATGGTAGGGGTGAGCTTTCCACCCTCAATGTTACTAATCTTCGTTTGTGACATGTTGCAGCGCTTAGCGAGCCAGGTTTGAGTATGCCCGGCCCGCTTACGCTCCCTGCGTAGTGCTTCCGCTAGGTCCGATCTGGACTGACCTAGGCTCTCTGGTTCAAGAGTCAAGGCCCTTCACGTATTCCTCGAAGGGTACCGACTCGGCGATGGCAATTCGCTGGTATTCGAGGAACGGTGTTACGTCTCCTTCGAATACTTCCCGACTGATCTGTGTTCCGTCTTCCCCGTAGTTCATGAGTACGATCTGTGACCTATCGAAGCTCCAGAAATCTTGAACCCCCGCGAGAGGGTTGGGCCGACCGGTTACGTCCATGATGCGGATGTCCTCACCAGCCCACGCGTGAGGGCGGTAGTACATGAACTCGTAACGAAGGTAGTCCGACAGAGGGCGAGTGACGACATGTACGCGCCCCTTGCTTTTCCCCTCTCGCCGAATGCGCTTCAGGTCATCGGTGTACTCGTTCGAGTAGGCGTGCGGGTCGATCCGTTCACCAGCCAGGAACGCCTCGATTTCCTCTGCTTCCTGCGGGACGCGGTACTGCGGCAGCGTCTCAAGTCGCCATGCTTCCTGTTGGAAGTCACGGAATTTGGCTGCCCAGTCCTCACCATCCAAGAGCACGGAACGCCTCCCTCAGTGTCTCTTCGGGGATCTCTACGAGCCCTTCGCCGGTCGGCGGGGTAAACGCTCCCGATACGTCGCCCTGGACGACGAACGAGCCTGACTCGGTGCGATAGACGTTGGGACAGTCGTTCTTGTTGCAGTTGCCGTTCCCGTTGCCGGTAAGGCGGGTCAGTTCCTCACGAGCCATGATGTGAACCCCCTCGTCCTGGCCCCTGTGAGCCGGTCGAACACGACGCTACGAGCGGAGGGGGCCGCGAGTCCATGCGTGGACGCCAATATTCGCGTAGTCGGGTAGAGACCGCGCCGGCTGCCTGTGCGGCCGGCGGTGGGCTCGCCGCCCGAGCGTGTGCGGTGTTGTCGCTGTCGTGGGTCAGCGCCGCCAGGGCACCCGGTGTTCCTCCAGGTGGGACAAGACCGCGTGGTTCGCCTCCCAGCCGTCGGGGAACTTCATCGTCACGCCCAGCTGGACCGGCTCCGTCGAGGGGTGGTCGTCCAGGAGGGTGGTCACGCCCGCGCGGCACACCACCACGCAGGCGTGCCGGTGCCGGGAGGCCAGGACGCACAGGCGGCCCGTCTCCAGGTGGAAGGCCGTCGCGTCGGGGCGGCCCGACAGTGGGTGCAGGACGACCGTCACGTCGAACTCCCGCCCCTGCAACCGGTTCGCGGTGTCCACCGTCACCCCGCCGACGCCGAGCTCCGCCAGGGCCGACCGGACCGCCGCGGCCTGGTCGCGGTGCGCGGTGCCGACCGCGATCCGGTCCGCGGTGAGCGGGACCGGGTCCGGCGAGCGCTCGCTGGTCGCCGCGCCGCCCCGGTCGAGGAGACGGCGTACGACCAGGGCGACCGCGCGCACCGCCTCCGGGTCGGTGCGCGGGGTGTGCCGGGCCGGCAGCTCAAGAAGGGCCCAGCCCGACGCCGCCGCCTCGTCCACGGCCCGGTCCGCCGCCGAACCGTCCGACGCGACAGCGAAGGCCAGCCGCCGGTCGCCGTGACCCGTGCCGCTGCGAAACGGCGTGAACGGATAGAACGCGTCGGAGACCAAAGGCGCCGCCGACGCCGGAAGACGCCACGACACCGGCAGCCGGTGCTGCGGCAGCTCCGGGTTGTGCGCCAGCAGTGTGGAGACCGCACTCGCCGACGGATCGTAGGAAAGCCCCGCCCACTGCCCGGCGTCGGCGATCGCGAACGGGTCGAGCTGGCCCGGATCGCCCACGAACAGCGCCCGCTCGAACAGGCCGGCCACAGCGAGCAGCGCGTCCGAACGCATCTGGTACGCCTCGTCGACGATCGCGTGCCCCCAGGGCTCGACGTCCTTGACGTGCGCCCACTTCGCGGACGTCGAGATCACCACGTCGAGCCCCGCCAGATCGCCCGCCTTCGACGACTTCCGTACGTTCTCCAAATCGTCGAGGACCTTGTCGTACGGGTCGCTCTCGCTGCTGTGCAGCCGCCCCACCGGCAGGTCGGGGGCCTTCTCGGCGAGACGTACGACGAGGTCGTCGACCTGGGAGTTGGTCTGCGCGACCACCATCAACGGGCGCCCCGCAGCGGCCAGTTCGAGCGCGGCGCGCACCACCAGCGTCGACTTCCCCGCGCCCGGCGGCGAGTCCACCACGACGCCACGCGAGGAGCCGCCCAGGGTGTCGGCGAGGATCGCGTCGGTGGCCTCGGCCGCGGCCGTACCCGGATCGAAGGCGGTCACAGCAGGTCCTCGGGGGTGAGCGGGTCGGGCGCCTCGGTGGCGCTCGCGGGCGGCCCGCCGTGCGTCCACGGCGTGGCGTCGGGATCCGGCAGCTTGGGGGCGCCGCGCTGATCGTGCTCGAACAGCGTCCAGCACATCCGGTCGCCCTTGTCGGGCACCGACCCCGGCGCCGGGTCCTTGCCGCGCCCCATCTTGTCCAGGACGCGCAGAACCACGGCGCCCTCCGGTTCGTACGTCACGAACTCGGCCTTCTGCGGCTTGCCGTCCAGGGCGCGGTAGACCTTCGCGCCCTCCGCGAGGTGCGGGGCGTCCTGCGTGCGCAGGGTGATCAGCGGGCGGGGGCTGGGGCGCTTGGACTCCGACCACGCCGGAGTCACCTCCACCACCTCACCCGCGAACGCCTCACCCGCGAGCCTGCGGCCCGCCATCACCAGCGGGTCGTCCAGCGCCTCGCCCGCCTCCAGCTCGGCCTGCGCGCGCTCGCGGCGCAGCAGCTTGGTGGCGGCGGTCACCGCGTCGTCGCGGCGCGGCTGGGGCGGCTCGCCCGCGGTGATCCGGTCGCGGTGGCCCGTGAACGACCAGCGGTCGCTCGTCCAGCGCGCCGCCGCCCGCTCACCCTCGGGCAGCTCCCGCAGCAGGTCCAGGGCGCGCCACACCGCCGACCAGGTGGGCCTGAGCTGCGCCGCCACCAGACGGCGGATCTCCCGCTCGGCGGCGGTCAGTTGGCCCAGGCGTTCATCGGCGGCCGCGCCGTCCTCGGCCGCCTGGAGCGCTTGGCGGGCCCGGTCGTAGCGCTCCACCGCCGGAGCCAGCAGCCGGTTGTCGAACGCCGGGTCGGTGGCCGGGCCGGCCGGCGGACACAGAAGCTGGCCGTCGGCGCCCCGCGCGAGCTCCGCCCGCAGCGCCGCGTCCGCCCCCGACTCCCCGGCGGGCGGGTCGATCCAGGCGAGCAGGGCGCCCAGGTGCTGGTCCTCAAGGCTGGACTGGCCCGTCGCCCAGTGCCGGTTCAACAGATCGGTGGCGGCCAGCAGCAGCGCGGCGCCGGGGGTGCGGGCCCGCTCGGCGTAATGCGTGAACCAGCGGCCCAGCAGCGGGACCCGGGGCGGCGCGGGATACGGCGCGTCCGGATCCTGCTCGGCGGTGCGGCGAAAACGCATCGAACGGCCGAGCAGGCGCACGAAGTCGATGCCGCCCCGGCCGGGGACGATCAACTGCGGCGCGTCCGCGCACAGTTCGACCTCGACCTTGGTCTTCTTGCCCGTGTCCGGATCCGTCTCGGAGCGCTCGGTGAGCTCGACGTCGCCCGCGTATGCCTCCAGGTACGGCAGGACGGCCTCGGCGAGGTCGGCGAGGAAGGCGAAACGCAGGTCGCGGTCGCGGGGCTGAGGAACCACGAGCAGCGTCGGCGCCTCGCGGTCGGTGCCGACCAGGGCGCCGAGCGGCGCGCCCGCCTCGCCCGCCGTGGTCAGCGGCACGAAGACGAGCGGCCGCTCGGACAGATGGCGGTGGCGGACGGTGGCGAGCGGCTGGGCACGGCCGCACTCGACGGCCTCCAGGCGGGCCAGGGTGGAGATCAGCGACACGGCGCTCCCTCCGGGGCGGTCGCCTCGGCGGCGGCGGGTTGCGAGACGGGGCGCGCGCCGGCGGCGGGTTGTGGGGCGGGGGTCGCGTCGTCGGCCGGGGGCTGTGGGGCGGGGGGCGCGGCGGGGGCGGCCGACGCCGGTGCGGTCCGGTCGTGCGCGGCCCGGTGCGGGGCTTTGTCCGGGGCCTCGCACGGTGCTTCGCCCGCAGCCTCGGCCGTGCGCGGGGGGGCCATGGCGGGGCGCGCGCCCGTGCGCGCTCCGGTCGCCTCCGCGCGCAGGGCGGCCGCGCGCCGCACCGCCGCCACCGTCGGATCGGCCGGATCGCCCGCCTCGCCGCGCGCCGCCGCCAGGACGTCGCCGATGGTCGTCAGGGCGCCGAGCTCGCCGCGCAACGGGCGGCCGAGCGCCGTCACCAGGTCCTGCTGCCGGGCCCGGGAGCGGCAGTGGAAGGCCAGCTCGCAGGCGGACAGGCACTCCGGCGCGTACACCGCGGGAACCGCCTCGACCGCCGATGCCAGGGCGGCCCCCGACTGGCCGTCGAGTTCGAAGGTGGTGCCAGGCGGCAGCGCGTCGGCGATGTCCTCGATCCGGGCCAGACGCGTCAACTGGCGCCGCGTGACCGACAGTTGCTTGCGTACGTCGATCACCGACGCGGTCGGCAGGTTGGAGAAGTCCTTCGGGCAGACGAGCAGCACCGAGTGGTCCACCGACGCGCCCTCGGTGCGCTCCGCGACCCGCTCCAGGGCCAGGACGTACACGGCGGACTGGCGGGCGGCCGCGCCGACCTTCGACGGGTCCGCGGCCGCGTCGATCATCGGGAAGGACTTGATCTCCACCACGGTCCAGCGGCCGTCCGGATGGACCACCACCGCGTCCGGCTCCAGGTAGGCGGGGGAGCCCGCCACGTCCAGGGCCAGCATCGGGTGGTCGAGCAGCGCCCATTCCCCGGCCGTCGTGGCCTCGCGCAGGGCGAGCGCGGTGCGGGCCGCGCGGCCCTCGGGGCCGGCCGCCGCGAGGTCGGGTGAGGCGGCGGCGCCCGGCGGCTCGGCGCCGGTGCCCATCCGCTCGTACAGCAGGCGCAGCAGCTCGGTGCCGCCGTCGCCCTTGACCTTCGCCTCGAAGGCGTTGCCCCGCATGAACGCGAACTGGGACTGGCCGAACGCCGCCGATGGCGACCCGATCGCCTCCGCGAGCGCGCCCTTGTCCACCCCGGCGCCGTCCAGCAGGGCGCGTCTGCGGCAGCCCGGGTTGGCGGCGAGGGCCGCGAGCGCCCGCGCGTCCAGCGGCCGGGCGGGGGCCGCCGGGCCGCGTAGCTCAGCGAGCCTTCGACGCAGTGACGTCGACGGCTTCTGCGGGGGTGTCGGAGGAGGTCCGCTGCCCAGGGAATGGCTCACCCTGGGAAGTCTGGCATCCAGGACTGACAATCGGGGCGCCGGTGGCCGAAGGGGCGGCTGTGAAGCGGGCACGCACGCGCGCCGCGAGCCGCAGCAGGGGCTTGGAGAGCAGCAGGCCGACGCCCATGACGGCGACGCCCGCGACCGCGTCGAGCAGATAGTGGTTCGCCGTGCCCATCACCACGAACGTGATGGTCAGCGGGTACGCGACGGCCGCGACCCGGGCGATCTTGCCGCCGCCGAAGCGCCACAGCATCACCCCGCACCACAGCGCCCACCCGACGTGCAGACTGGGCATCGCCGCGAACTGGTTGGTCATCCCGCCCAGGCCGCGCGGCGCGCTCGCCTCGCCGCCCCACCAGCCGTACGAGCCGTACTGCGCCATCGTGTCCGTGAAGCCGTGCACCGCCGGGAGCAGCCGGGGCGGGCAGGTCGGCAGGAACGTGAAGCCGATGAGGCCGAGCATCGTGGACGTCATCAGCCAGCCGCGGGCCGCCCGGTACTGGGCGGGGCGGCGGCGGAACAGCCAGATCAAGATGGCCGGGGTGATCAGGTAGTGCAGTGAGGCGTAGAGGAAGTCGGCGGGTATGCCGACGGCCGGGGTGTGCGTGAACAGCCGGTTCAGCGGGTGCTCGGCGTTGAGGTGGAGCGTTTTCTCCAGGCGCAGGATGGACAGGCCGTGCTCGACGGCCCGTGCCTCGTCACCGCGTACGATCAGCCGGCCCGCGGAGTACGCCCCGTAGATGAGCGCGATCAGGGGGAGTTCGGTCCACCAGCGCGGTCGCGTGGCATGCTGCGGCAACTGCATCCGGAAGGGTCCCCCCACTTGGTCCTCGGGCTGCCCGCTGGGGGCCTCCGGGTTTTCGACGTGCGTTCAACCGTACGGTGTAAGCGGTCGCCTCCGCACATGACCCCGGTGTTCGGATCAGACGCCGGGATCCGGCTCGGGGTTGCTTCGGGGGGTGCGCGATGATGGGTGGCGGCACATTTGGCAGTATTTCGGCACGGGTTGTGCGTCAGGTGTGAGGTGTGACGCGTTGCTCGCCATTGCTCGTCGAACGACGGACAGATTTCAGTATTCGTCATGTGTTATCCGTCATTTGTCAGATCTCGTACGGCATCGGGAGAGAACACCCATGGCAGCCGCCGCACCGCGCATCCTGCTGGCCCGGCACGGGCAGACCGAGTGGTCGCTCGCGGGCAAGCACACCGGCAGGACCGACATTCCTCTCCTGGAGGAGGGCCGGCGCGGAGCCAAGCTGCTCGGTGAGCGGCTGCACCGCGCGCCGTGGGACGGGCTGCCCGGCGTCGAGGTGCGTACGAGTCCGCTGGTGCGGGCCGCCGAGACGTGTCAGCTCGCGGGGTTCGGGGAGCGGGCCGAGCCGTGGGACGCGCTGATGGAGTACGACTACGGGGCGTACGAGGGGATGGCGCCGCCCGAGATCCAGGCCGTGCGGCCGGGCTGGTTCATCTGGCGGGACGGGGTGCCGGACGGCGAGAGCCTGGCCCAGGTCTCGGCGCGGGCGGACGAGGTGGTGGCGTGGGCGCGGTCGGCCGGGCGGGACGTGCTGGTCTTCGCCCATGGGCACATTCTGCGGTCCATCGCGGCGCGGTGGCTGGGCGAGGACATCTCCTTCGCCGCGCGGGTGCGGCTGGATCCGACGTCGCTTTCGGTGCTGGGGTGGGCGTATGGGGCGCCGGCGGTTGAGCGGTGGAACGACACGGGTCACCTCGAGCAGTAGGCCCCTGTGGCTCCGCCCCAGCCCCGTTGGCCGTGTCCATGCGGGCCGACTCGACCCTGCCAGGGTCGCGGGGAACTGCGCGCTCAGCCACGCACGGTCCGCAGTCGGGGTCCCTGGGGCTTCGCCCCAGACCCCGTTCGGCCTGAAGGGGCCTCGTCCTCAATCTCCCCCAAGGCCTCAAGGGCCAGGGGGGACCCCCATGACGGGCTGAGGTTGCCGGTGTGGGCCGGCACGGACCCTGTCCAGGGGCGCGGGCGACTGCGCGGCCAGCCACGTACGAGCCGCAGGGGCCGGGAAAGGGAGCCGGGGCGTTAGACCGCCGTGGCTGTGCGGCGTTCCAGGAAGGAGGCCACCTCCGGGCAGGAGCGGTGAGGGGTCAGCGTGTGGGACGTATCCGTCAGCATGGCCTGGACGCGCGTGGACTGGACCTGGTTCAACAGGTCGAGGACCTGATGGCCCGCCGCAGCGGATTCGGCCGGGGCCCCCGCCCGCGCCAGATCCTCGGCCAGCTCCGCCCGGTACAGCGCGAGGTTCCGCGTGAAGTACGGATCCTGAAGCCCCGCCGCCCGCCGAGCGTGCCGCGCCGCCCGCCCCCAGTCGCCCAGCGCCGAGTAGCACTGCGCCCGCAACATCTCCAGCTCGGCCTCGACGAAGAAGCTCATCCACTCCGGATCGAGGTCCGAGACGCCCCGCCCGAACAAGTCCTGCGCCCGCCCCAGCGCCTCCTCGCACGCCGAGCGGTCACCGAGCCCGGCCCAGCCGCCCGCCTCACGCAGCGCGAGCAGCGAGAGCAGCCGGGCCGAGCCGAGCGGCCGCGCGGCCCGTTCGCCCGCCTGCGCCGCCCGCATCGCCTCGCGCGGCCGGCCCATGTCCCTGGCCAGGAACGACATGTTGCAGAACGCGTGCGCCTCCAGCGCGCCGTCCCCCGCGAGCCGGGCCGTCGCGAGCGCTTCCGCATAGTGCGAGCGGGCCTCGCCGAAGCGGCCCGAGTCGTGCGCGAGCCAGCCCACGGAGATGGCCAGTTCTCCCGCGCCGGAATGCAGCCGCTCCTGGGTGGAACGGCGGGCCGCGCTCGCGTCGAGCAGTGCGTAGGCGGTGCGCAGTGGCTGCTCGGCACGCTGATAGAGCCCGTCCGCGCCGTGCCGGTCGTCCAGGAGTCTGATCCGGCGCACCGCCTCCTCGACCGCGCTCACCTCGGCCTCACCGACGCGCTGGACGGAACGTGCGGACGCCGGGCCGAGACCGAGCGAGACAGCGGCCACAGTGGCGGTGGAGCCCGTCATGAATGCGCGACGCAGCACGTCGCTCTCCTCGTGGTTCTGGTGGTGCCGGTGGTCATGGTGATTGTGGGGATTACGGGAATTGCCGGAATCGCGGGGGTCGTGGTGGTCTTGGTGAGGGCGGTGAGCCCGATCGGCGCTGTCGGCCCTGCGACCGCTGCGGTCACGTTGATCGCCGTGGTCACGTCGATCTCCGTGTGCTCCGTGCGCTCCGTGCGCTCCGTGCGCTTCATGTGCTTCGTGCGCTTCGTGTGCTTCATACTCCGCGTACTTCGTGTACTCCTCGCGCTCGGGACGGGCTGCCGGACGGATCAGCGGGGTGGCGGCGAGGGGGCGTGCCCCTCGGCCCCGTACCGTCTCCCGTGCCGAGAACCCCAAGTCCGCCAGGGTCAAACCTGGGAACATGTGCCGGAAGACCCTTTCGTACGCATAGTTGGGGCAACGGATCTCGCCGTTCTCCACGCGTCCGATGTAGCGGGCGTCGCAGGCGACCTGCTCGCCGATCTCGCGGGCCGCGCGCCGCACCGCCGCCGCGAACTCGCCGGGCGAGCGCGCGCCCCTCAACTGCCGGAACGCCGCGTTGGGTTCCGGGGGAGGCCGGTGCGGCATCGCCGGGGGCCGCGCGTTCACCCGGGGGTCTGCCTGGGGATCTGGTGACGGCGCCATGGCACGACAGCTCTCTCTGGCGGGGTGGTGCGGAGCAAGAACGTACCGTCTGTGACGGGGTGTTCACACAGTGTTTGGCTACAAAAGGGATATCTCACCCGCGATCCGCCATGAACTGCCATCCTTTGCGGCGGCGTGCCGCCGTTCCTCTTGACGCGCACGGGCGTTGAACCATGTGGAGAGCGCCAGACGCCGCCAAGACGCGGAGGGCTTGCCTTGTTGGAGGACTGCGTGAACACCGACGCCCACATCGACTTCACCGTTTCCGCTGTTTCCGCCGCTTCCGCCGTCCGCGCTCCGCGGCCGACGGCCGCCGTCCAGTATCCGCGCGCCGGCGCCCCGCCCGTGTTCGCGCGGGGCGCCGAGGAACCCTGCGACCTGGTGACCGTGCCCGCGCGCCAGGGCCTCGAGGCCGTCGACATCATCCGCCGGGGCGCCGCCCCGGCCGCCGTCGGACCGGTCCTGCACGACGGGACCTGCGACACCGTCGGCTTCCTCGTGCCCCCCGGCACCGCCGCCGCCTGGGACGTGCCGGGCAGCGCCTGTACGGAGACCAACGGGCGCGGGCTGCGCCTCGCGGGCCTGCCCGTCCAGCCGCCCGTCACCGGCTCGGGCTGGCTGCTTCCGCCGGACGCCACCGAGGTCACCGACCCGGGCCTGCTGCGGGCCGCCCTCGGCGAGGCGGCCCGGATGATCAAGGCGGCCGACGGCATCTGCGAGGCCACCCCCCGCGCCGACGGGCCCGAGCGCCGCTGACCTGCCCCGCCCCGGGCGGGCGGCGCCCGCGCGGCCGGTCGATAATGGCCGGATGGCGAAGAGCAGCAGGCGGCGGGGGGCGGGCCCGGAACCCGTCGTGGAGGCCGTGGACGGCGGTCTCGCCGAGCTCATACCGGACCGCGACCGCTCGGGCGGCTGGACCCTGCTGCTCGACGGCGCGCCCCAGTCGCACGTGGACCTCGCCGCCCCGGAGCGGCTGACCTTCGAGTACCAGCGCCGCCTCGGCCATGTCATCGACCTCGCCGCCGCGCCGGGACAGCCCCTGAACGTCCTGCACCTCGGCGGCGGCGCCTTCACCCTGGCCCGCTACATAGCGGCGACCCGGCCCCGCTCCACCCAGCAGATAGTCGAACTCGACGCCGCGCTCGTCCAGCTCGTACGCCGGGAGCTGCCGCTCGATCCCGGGGCCCGGATCCGGGTGCGCGGCGGCGACGCGCGGGCCGGGCTCGCCAAGCTCCCCGACGCCCTGGCCGATCTGGTCATCGCGGACGTGTTCAGCGGGGCCCGCACCCCCGCCCATCTGACCAGCGCCGAATTCCTCGACGAGGTACGCCGGGTGCTCAAACCGGGCGGTACGTACGCCGCGAACCTCGCCGACGGGCCGCCGCTGGCGCATCTGCGAGGCCAGATCGCCACCGCCGCCACCGTCTTCCCCGAACTCGCGCTCGCCGCCGACCCGACCGTGCTGCGCGGCAAGCGGTTCGGCAACGCGGTGCTCGTCGGCTCGGCCGTGCCCCTGCCCGTGGCGGAGCTGACCCGGCGCATCGCGGGCGACCCGCACCCCGGGCGCGTCCAGCACGGGCGTGAGCTCGCCGACTTCACGGGTGGCGCGGCGGTGGTGCGCGACGCGAGTGCCAAGCCCTCGCCCGCGCCGCCCGCGTCGGCCTTCCGGTGAAGCGCCCGGCCGTCAGGCGTCGTTGATCTCCACGGCGGGCGGATGGCCGTTCCAGGTGCAGAACACCGAGACGGAGTCGCTGCCGCGCGTGAAGGTGACCCGTATCCACTCCGTCTGGATCCAGCGTTCCATCCGCCACCCGGACGCGGGTGTGGCGGAGACCAGTTGGGCCGAGCCGGCGCCGAGGTCGAAGACGACCCGGCCGCCCGAGACGTTGTAGCCCCGCACCGCGCCCGAGTGGGTGGGATCGTCCGAACTGCCGGGCGGGGTGGGCGACTTGGCGGTCGCCGAGGGCGAGTGTCCGCCCGGCGGCTGCCCGGCCTCCGGGTCCTTGGCGGCACCGGACGCGGACGCCGCCGGCGCGGACGGGCTCCGCGTAGGGCCCGGGCCGGTGGAGGGGTCCGGGCCGGTGGAGGCGCCCGGGCCGGTGGAGGCGCCCGGGGTCGCGCTCGGCGACAGGCGCGCCCCGCCGCCGATCGGCAGGGCTCGCGGCGGGTCGTACGCGGTGCCTGCCATCACCGAGTGCACACCCCACCACGAGAGCGTCACCGCCGCCCCCGTGGCGAGCGCCCACGCCGATACGTGTACGAGTCCTCTGAGCATCCGGGCCATACTGCACCACGGCCCACACCCGTGTCCCACCGCCGCCGACTCCCCTCCCACGGGGGACCCGGTCCCTCCGTATGGCGTACGGTGCGGCCCATGGCAAGTGTGCTCGTGGTCGAGGACGACCAGTTTGTCCGATCCGCCCTCATCCGCCACCTCACCGAGGCCTCCCACACGGTACGGAGCGTCGGCACGGCGCTCGAGGCACTGCGCGAAGTGGCCCATGTCCGGTACGACGTGGTCATCCTGGACCTCGGCCTGCCCGATCTGGACGGGGCCGAGGCGCTGAAGATGCTGCGCGGCATCACCGACGTACCGGTGATCATCGCGACCGCGCGGGACGACGAGTCGGAGATCGTACGGCTGCTCAACGACGGCGCCGACGACTACCTCACCAAGCCGTTCTCCGTGGAGCACCTGTCCGCGCGGATGGCCGCCGTGCTGCGCAGGGCGCGCGGCTCGGCCGGGGCCGAGCCGCCCTCGCGGGTGCTCCGGGTCGGCGGACTCCGGGTCGATCCGCTGCGCCGCCAGGCCGAACTCGACGGCGTCCAACTCGACCTGACCCGGCGGGAGTTCGACCTGCTGGCCTTCCTCGCCGGGCGGCCCGGCGTGGTCGTGGCGCGCAAGGAACTCCTTGCCGAGGTGTGGCAGCAGTCCTACGGCGACGACCAGACCATCGACGTCCATCTGTCGTGGCTGCGGCGCAAGTTGGGCGAGACGGCCGCGCGGCCCCGCTATCTGCACACCCTGCGCGGGGTCGGCGTGAAACTGGAGCCGCCGCGATGAGATGGGCCCTGGTCAAGGTCTGTCTCGCCGTCACGGTGATGGTCGTCGTCGCCTTCGCGGTGCCGCTCGGCATGGTCATCAAGGAGATGGCCCGCGACCGGGCGTTCTCCAACGCCGAACGGCAGGCCGCGGCGATCGGGCCCACCCTGTCCATCACCACCGACCGCGACGCGCTGGAGCGGGCCGTCGCCTCCACGCAGTCCGGCGCCGAGGACCGGATGGCCGTGCATGTGCCGGCCGACCCGGCCGTGCCCGCCAGCGCGCCCCTCGACATCGGCACGCGGCGGGCGCCGGACAAGGACCTCGAAGCCACCCGCGAGGTCATCAAGGCCTCGGTCACCGATGTCCCGGGCGGCTCCACGCTGCTCCAGCCGACCGCCCTCAGCTCCGGCCAGATCGCCATCGTCGAGGTCTTCGTGCCGCAGGCCGAGGTCACCCACGGCGTCACGACGGCCTGGCTGGTGCTCGCGGGCGTGGGCGTCGCCCTGATCATCGGGTCCGTGGCCGTCGCCGACCGGCTCGGGGTACGCATGGTCCGCCCGGCCCAGCGGCTCGCGGGCGCGGCGCAGGACCTCGGGGAGGGCAGGCTCGGGGCGCGGGTCCCGGAGGAGGGCCCCACCGAACTGCGCTCCGCCGCCGTCGCCTTCAACTCCATGGCCGACCAGGTCGTCCAACTCCTGGCCAACGAGCGGGAGTTGGCGGCCGACCTCTCGCACCGGCTGCGTACGCCGCTGACCGTGCTCCGGCTGAACGCGGCCTCCTTGGGCGAGGGGCCGGCGGCCGAGCAGACCCGGGCGGCGGTCGAGCAGCTGGAGCGTGAGGTCGACACCATCATCCGCACGGCGCGCGACGCCAGGCCGAGGACGCAGCCGGACGGGCCGGGGGCGGGGTGCGACGCCTGCGAGGTGATCCGGGAGCGGATGGCGTTCTGGTCGGCGCTGGCGGAGGACGAGGGCCGCGAGGTGCGGCTCGCGGGGGTGGAGCGGCCCGTCCGCGTCCCGGTCGCCCGGGCCGACCTCGTCGCGGTCCTCGACGCGCTGCTCGGCAACGTGTTCCGGCACACCCCGGAGGGGACGGCGTTCTCGGTGGACGTCCACAACGGCGAGGACGCGGTGATCGTGCTGGTCTCCGACGCGGGGGCGGGCATCGCCGATCCCCGGGCGGCGCTCGCGCGGGGCAACAGCGGGGGCCGGCCCGGGTCGACCGGACTCGGGCTCGACATCGTCCGCCGGGTGGCCGAATCGACGGGCGGCGACGTGCGGATCGGCCGGTCCGTCCTGGGCGGCACGGAAGTCCGCCTCTGGCTGACCCGGGCCCGGCCCGGCGCCCGCCCCCGCCGAAACCACCGCCTGCGCCGCAGGGGAACCCGGGTACAGCGTCACGGACCCGCGTAGGGCGTCACGGGGCCCCGCCCGCACGGGCCACCTGCGGCCCCGGGAACGCGAGTCCTGTCGCAGAGGCGCGGGCGGGGCGGGTGCGGGCGGCAGGCCCAGCCCCGTGCGCCACCCCGCGTGAGCACCCGGCCCGCTCCTGGCCGCCGCCCATTTCAGGGGCGGGGAGCGCCCTTGGTGGGCGGCGTGGGACGGTTCAGGCGCCAGATCACGTCGATCCCGCTGCCCGACGGGGCCACGGGCGGCGTTCCCTGTTCCCGCAGGACCTCGGTGAAGCCCAGCCGGCGTGGTATCGCGGCGCTGGCGGCGTTGGACAGATCGTGCGCGATTTCCAGGTACTCCACGTCCGGCAGGGAGAACATCTCCTCGACCACGGCCGCCGTCGCCCTGGTGGCGATGCCCCGGCCGGTGGCGGCGGGGTGCAGCCAGTACCCCATGCGCCGCCCGTGAGGTGCGCCCGCGCGGTAGGCCTGGCACATGCCGAGGGGAGTTCCGTCCTTGACGATGGCGTAGTTGTACACGTCACCGCTCGCCCACTTCGACTCGGACGACGCGAGGAAGTCCCGGGTGCCTCGCGCACTGTGCCCGGCGACCCACGGCTCCCAGGGGCGCAGGTGCTCCAGCGACTCCTCGATCAACTGGTGCGCCGGAGCGAAGTCGTCCTGTCCCCGCCAGCGCCGCAGGACGAAGTCTTCACACTCGATGATCTGTCTCGGTCGGTCCATGGCGGCCATGGTGATCCGCAGGCCTGTCCCGTCGCAACGGGATACCGGGAAGCCGCGACGGGACACCGGGAAGCGGCGACGGGAGACCGCGAACCGCTGGGCCGTCGACCCGGCAGGGATCGGCCCCTTCGGCCGCGTGGCTTAACCCGGGCCCATTGGATCCTTAAGGCCGCCCTAAGATCCCCAACCACCGCCCTGAACTGGGCATTTGTCCGGTTCCCCGGAGTTAGCGTGCTGCCCGCACCCCCAGATACCCCCGCGACGCAGAGGCAGGCACGGCATGGCCACCAGTACGCACCGGCGCACCACGAGCGGCAGGACCAAGGTCGTCGGCGGGATCGTCGCCGCCACCGTCGTCGGCGGCACCGCCTTCGCGCTCACCGGCACCGCACAGGCCGCCTCGGTCGGCGCGGCGTACACCAGGACCAGCGGCTGGACCGGCGGTTACACCGGGCAGTACGTCATCACCAACGACACCGGCAAGACCCTGCCCACCTGGACCCTGGAGTTCGACCTGCCGGCCGGCACATCGCTTTCCTCCCTCTGGAACGGTGACCAGAGCGTCAAGGGGCAGCACGTCACGGTGCGGCCGGCGAGCTGGGACCGGGACGGACTCGCCCCGGGCAAGTCCGTCACCGTCGGCTTCGTGACCTCGGCGACCGGCACCGCGGGCGACCCCACCGGCTGCCTCATAGACCAGGAGAAGTGTTCCGCCGGCACCGGCGCCACCCCCACGCCCAGCGGCCGCCCCACCCAGCGCCCCACCACCGCGCCCACCCCGTCGGCGAGCACCGGGCCCACCAGCAAACCGACCGCGACCGCGACCCCGACCGCGACCCCGTCCACGCCGGCCACCCCGGCCCCCGCCGGGCACGCCGGGTTCGCGCCGTACGTCGACACCTCGCTCTACCCGGCGTACGACCTGACCGGTACCGCCGACAAGACCGGCGTCAAGCAGTTCACGCTCGCCTTCATCACCTCGGGCGGCGGCTGCGCCCCGCTGTGGGGCGGCGTCACCGGCCTGCCGGACGACAAGGTCGCCGCGGGGATCGGCGCGCTGCGCGCCAAAGGCGGCGACGTCCGCGTCTCCTTCGGCGGCGCCTCCGGCTCGGAGCTCGGCCTGGTCTGCAAGAGCGCCGACGAGCTCGCGGCCGCGTACGCCAAGGTCATCGACGCGTACAAGCTCACCAAGGTCGACTTCGACATCGAGGGCGCGGCGCTGCCCGACACGGCAGCCAACACCCGCCGCGCGCAGGCCATCGCCAAGCTCCAGAAGTCCCACCCCGGCCTCGACGTCTCGTTCACGCTGCCCGTGATGCCGCAGGGCCTGACGCAGCCCGGCGTGGATCTCGTCGCCGACGCCAAGAAGAACGGCGTCGCCCTCTCCGCCGTCAACATCATGGCGATGGACTACGGGCCCTCCTTCAGCGGCGACATGGGCGACTACGCGATCCAGGCGGCCACGGCGACGCAGGCGCAGATCAAGGGAGTTCTGGGTCTGTCGGAGGCCGCCGCGTGGAAGGCGGTCGCGGTGACCCCGATGATCGGCGTCAACGACGTCAACGTCGAGAAGTTCACCGTCGCCGACGCCACGCGGCTCGTGGAGTTCGCCAAGTCCAAGGGGCTCGGCGCCCTGTCGATGTGGTCCGCCGCCCGCGACAAGGAGTGCCCCGGCGGCGCCAAGAACTCCGCCGACCCCACCTGCTCCTCCATCGCCCAGGAACCCCTCGCCTTCACCAAGGCGTTCAGCGCCTACCAGTAGCCCTCGCGGGCCGATCGACCAGCGCCCCGGCCGGACCCTTCCCCCACGCCGGCCGGGGCGCCCTCAACGCGGGCGCGCCTTCGATCCCGCCCGCACCGCCCCCGCGAGCACACCCACCGCGCCCACCACCCCCAGGACCGCGCCCCACCCGATCACCCCGCACCCCGCGAGCACGCACACCAGCGGCACGGTGATCAGCAGGAACGGCAACAGTGAGTACGCGTTCAGCGCGGGCGCCCGGCCCACGCGGCGCCCGCGCTCCCTCCACACCCGCGCCCCCTTCACTGCCCGGCCCCCGCTCTCGCCGCGTCCAGGTACGCCGTGAGACCGTCCCACTGACCGGGCCTGGCCGATGCGTCACCGGACAGGGCCGCCGGGTCCTCGCGCCACGCGGCCCGTACGCCCGACGCGATCGCCGTGTCGCCGCCGCCGAACAGCGCGCTCAGCTCGTCCATCCGGGCCGCCAGGGCGCGTGCGCGGGGATCGGCCGGCGGGGCGCCCGATGCCCTCAACTCCTCGGCCCGCCGGTACAGTTCGGGCCACTCCACCTCCAGCAGATAGTGCGCGGCAGGCCCCGCGGCCGCGCCGTGGACGCCGAGTGCCCGCAGCTGGTCGTCGTCCAGATGGCGGCGTACCGCCTCATCGGCGCCGGGGCCCGCGACGCCGGTGGCGCGCACGGCGGCCAGGACCGAGTCCGTGGTCGGCGCCCCGCCGTCCGCGACCTCCCGCTCGATCCGCGCGAGCCGGTCCCGCAGGACGGTGAGCGCGGCGATGTGGGCCTCGACGCTCGCGCGGTGGTCGCGCAGGATCCGGGTGGGATCGACCCCGGCGTCCAGGCAGACGGCGATGGTGTCGAGTCCGAGCCCGAGGCCGCGCAGGGCGAGGATCTGGTAGAGCCGGGCGACGTCGTCCTCGGTGTACTCGCGGTGCCCGGCCGGGGTGCGCCGCGACGGCGACAGCAGCCCGATGGTGTCCCAGTGGTGCAGGGTACGAACGGTGAGTCCGCCGGTCTCGGCCAGCGGACCCACCTTCCAGGTGGAAGCGGTCATGCCCCCACTGTGCGTCCTGACGCCACGTGAGGTTCAAGCCCCGCGCGGTGTGCCCCTCACAGCCCGGGCCCCTCGGGCACCTCGGGCAGCTCCCCGGTCCGGGCGACCCGTGCGTACCAGCGGGCGCTCGACTTCGGGGTGCGGGTCAGGGTCTCGTAGTCCACGTACACCGCGCCGAAACGCTTGCCGTACCCGTACGACCACTCGAAGTTGTCCATCAGGGACCACAGGTAGTAGCCCCGTACGTCCGCGCCCGCCTCCATCGCCTGGCGCACGGCCGCGAGGTGGCCGCGCAGGTAGTGGATGCGGTCCGGGTCGTGCACGGTGCCGTCGGGGCCGGGCTCGTCCTCGCAGGCCGCGCCGTTCTCGGTGACCAGGAGCGGGAGCCCCGGGGCCTCCTTGGTGTAGCGCAGCAGCAGGTCGTACAGGCCCGTCGGGTCGATGGTCCAGCCCATCGCCGTCCGCTCGCCCGGCGGCTGGTGGAAGGCGACGGAGTCGGCGCCGGGCCAGCACGAATGGGCGCTGGCGCCGTGGCCGTCGGAGCGGGCGCCCGTGTGGCCGGGTGCGGCCGCCGACACCAGGGACGTCGTGTAGTAGTTGAGTCCGAGCGCGTCGAGCGGCTGGTGGATGGCGCGTACGTCGCCGTCGTGCACGAAGGACCAGTCGGTGACGGACGCCGTGTCGGCGAACAGCCGGTTCGGGTAGGCGCCGTGCAGCATCGGGCCGTGGAAGATCCCGTTGGCCAGGTCGTCGATCCTGCGCGCCGCCTCCAGGTCCGCCGGGTCCTGCGAAAGCGGCCTGACGACGGCCGAGTTGAGGCTCACCGCGATCTGGTTGCGGGCCGGCATTACCGCGCGCAGAGCCGAAGTCGCCTGGCCGTGCGCGAGGTTGAGGTGGTGGGCGGCGCGCAGGGCTGCGACCGGGTCCGTGCGTCCGGGGGCGTGCACGCCGGACGCGTACCCCAGAAAGGCGCTGCACCAGGGCTCGTTGAGGGTGATCCATCGCTCGACCCGGTCGCCGAGCGCGGCCCCGACGAGCGCCGCGTACTCGGCGAAGCGGGCCGCCGTGTCGCGGGCGGGCCAGCCGCCGCCCGCGGCGGAGCCGCTGGAGGACCCGGTCTCCAGCTCCTGCGGCAGGTCCCAGTGGTAGAGGGTGAGCGCGGGTGCGATGCCGTGGTCGAGCAGTTCGTCGACCAGGCGCCGGTAGAAGTCGAGGCCGACCTGGACGGCGGGCCCGCGACCGGTGGGCTGCACCCGGGACCAGGAGACGGAGAAGCGGTAGGAGGTGAGGCCGAGGTCCGCCATGAGGGCGACGTCCTCGCGCATCCGGTGGTAGTGGTCCACGGCCACGTCCCCGGTGTCGCCGTCGGCGGTCCGGCCCGGGGTGTGGCTGAAGGTGTCCCAGATGGAGGGGGTGCGGCCGTCCTTCCGTACCGCCCCCTCGATCTGGTAGGCGGAGGTGGCGGCGCCCCAGAGGAACCCGGGCGGAAAGCGGTCGGACATGCGGCACTCCCAACGAGCTGCGGAACAAGGGGACTTGGGGCGGAGAGGCGGAGGAGAGAGGGAGATCAGAGGGCCCGGAGGGCTCAGGGGGCCGGGGGGCCAAGGGGCCGGGGCCAGGGGGCTCAGAGGATCAGGGCCCCGGGGGCTACCCCTTGACCGCGCCCTGCATGATCCCGCCCACGATCTGTCGCCCGAACACCACGAACGCGATGAGCAGCGGCAGCGTGCCGAGCAGGGCGCCGGCCATGATGACCGACTGGTCCGGGATGTAGCCACGGCCGAGCCCCGTCAGGGCCACCTGGACGGTGGGGCTGCCGTTCTGGGTCAGCGCGATGACCGGCCAGAAGAAGTCGTTCCACGCCATCACGAACGTGAGCATCCCGAGCACCGCCATCGCGGGCCGGGCGACGGGGAACACGATGTGCCACACCACCCGCCAGCTGCTCGCCCCGTCCACCCGGGCCGCCTCGATCAGCTCGGTGGGCAGCGCCCCCACGAGGTACTGCCGCATGAAGAACACCCCGAACGCGCTGACCAGGGTGGGCAGGATGACGGCCTGGAGCTGGTCGGTCCAGGACAGCTTGGCGACCATCATGTACAGCGGTACGACGCTGAGCTGCGGCGGCACCATCATCGTGGAGATCACCAGGGTCAGCAGCAGGTTCTTGAAGCGGAAACGCAGCTTGGCGAAGGCGAAGCCGGCCAGCGTGGAGAAGAACACCGTGCCGGCCGCGACACACCCCGCCACGATCGTCGTGTTGAGCAGGGCCGTGCCCATGTTGGCGTCGGTCCAGGCGATCTTGAGGTTCCGGAACAGGTTCCCGCCGAACCAGAGCGGCGGCGGTGTCTGGGCGAGCCGGGTGTTGGTGCGGGAGGCGGCCACCGCCGTCCAGATCAGCGGGAAGAGGGATCCGGCGGTGAACACGGTCAGTACGGCGTAGGTGAGGCGGCCGCCGTGGAGCTGGCGGCCGGCGCGCTGGGCCCTCAACTGGTCATCCCCTTACGCAGTTTGCGGGAGACGAGCCAGTTCACCGCGCCGATGAGGAGCAGGATCAGGAACATCGCCCAGGCGATCGCCGAGGCCCGGCCCAGGTGCAGGTTCACCCAGCCCTGTTCGTACAGATACAGGCCGAGCGTCTGGAACTGGTGGTCCGAGCCGCCGGTGGCGCCCGCCGCCCCGTTGAAGAGCAGCGGCTCGCCGAACAGCTGGGTCGCGCCGATGGTGGAGACGACCGCGGTGAACAGGATCGTCGGCCGCAGGGACGGGATCGTCACATGGCGGAACTGCTGCCAGCGCGAGGCGCCGTCGAGGGCGGCGGACTCGTACAGATCGGCGGGCACGGCCTGCATCGCGGCGAGGTAGATCAGCGCGTTGTAGCCGGTCCAGCGCCAGACGACGATGGTGGAGACGGCGAGCTGGGAGGTCCAGGTGCCGTTCTGCCAGTCCACGTGGCCGAACCCGACGAGCCCGAGCGCCCAGTTGATCATTCCGTAGTCGCGCCCGAAGAGCAGCACGAACACCAGGGTCGCCGCCGCCACGCTGGTGGCGTACGGGGTGAGGACGGCGACCCGGAAGAACATCGAGCCGCGCAGCTTGTAGTTGAGCAGATGCGCGACGCCGAGCGCGATGAGCAGCTGCGGCACGGTGGACAGGAGGCCGATGGTGAAGGTGTTGCGCAGCGCGTTCCAGAAGAAGTCGTCGGACAGCAGCCGTGAGAAGTTGCGCAGGCCCACCCACGTCATGTCGTTCGGCGCGGTCAGCTCGACCTGGTGCAGCGAGGCCCAGCCGGTGTAGAGGAGCGGGAAGAGGCCGAAGACGGCGAAGAAGACGAAGAAGGGCGCGATGAACGCGTAGGGACTCCAGCGCGTGTCGCGCCGGTAGCGGCGGCTGCGGCGCTCGTCGGCGTCGGCCCGGCCGGGGGCCGTGCTCTCCTGCCCGGGGGTGGGGGAGGGCACGGCGGCCGTGGTGTCGCTCGCCATCGTCACTGGTCCAGGGCGTTGTCGATCGCCTTCACGGCGGCGTCCCAGCCCTGCTGCGGCGTCTTGCCCTTCTGCTCGACCTGGAGCATGCCGATGTCGGTGAGGTTCTGCTGGATGATCTGGTCCTTGGGGCCGAGGATCTGCACCGGGGTGCCCTCGGCGGCCTTCGCGAAGATCTGTCCGATGGGCGCGCCGCCGAAGTAGGCGTGCTTGGCGTCGGCGACGGCGGGCAGCGCGTAGGCGGCCTTGGCGCTCGGGAAGCTGCCGCGCTTTTCGAACAGGGTGGCCTGCTGGGCGGGGGCGGTCAGCCACGCGGCGAGCTTGGCGGCCTCCGCCTTGTGCTTGCCGGCCGAGGGCACGGTCAGGAAGGAGCCGCCCCAGTTGGACGGCTTGGGGGCGGCGGCCACGTCCCACTGGTCCTTGCCCGGGGCGCCCGCCTTGTCCTGGATGTAGCCGAGCATCCAGGCCGGGCAGGAGACGGTGGCGAAGGTGGCGTTGGCGAAGCCCTGGTCCCAGGTGGGCTGGAACTGCTGGAGCTTGGCGGTGAGCCCGTCGGCGGCGAACGCGGTCGCGGTGGTCCAGGCCTCCTTGATGGCCGGGTTCGACTTGTAGACGACTTTGCCGTCGGTGTCGTAATAACGGACGGCGCTGGACCCGGTGATCGAGTTCAGTACGCCCGACGCGGAGTCCACGAAGGCCGGGCCCGAGGGGACCTTCGCCCTGAACTGGCGCCCCGCCTCCAGGTACTTGTTCCAGTCGCCCGCCCACAGCTTGCCCACGGCGTCGCGGTCGGTGGGCAGCCCGGCCTTGGCGAACAGGTCCTTGCGGTAGCAGATGCCGGTGGGGCCGGTGTCGGTGCCGAGCCCCACCGTCCTGTTGTCCTTGGTGGTGGCCTCGGACCACTTCCACGGCAGGAAGTCGCCCTTGTTCACGCCGGGCGCCTTGGACAGGTCCTCCAGCTTGCCGCTCTGGGTGGCGGTGATCTCGGCGATGTTGCTGACCTCGACGGCCTGGATGTCGGCCAGGCCGCTGCCGGAACCGAGGTGGGTGAGCAGCTGGGGGTAGTAGTTCTCGTTCCGCTCGATCGAGGTCTGCTTGATCTCGATGTCGGGGTGGAGCTTCATGTACGCGTCGTAGAGGCCGGCCTCCTTCAGGCCGAACGCGCCGAAGACACCGACGGTGAGGGTGGTCTTCGCGCCGCCCCCGCCCCCGCCGCCCGCCGTGGGGCCGTCGCTCGCCTGCTTGCCGTCGTCGGCGCACCCGGTGAGCAGCCCGGTGCCGAGGGCGGCCACGGCCGCGAGCGCGGCGAGGCGTCTGGACATACGTGTACGCGTGCGCATGTGCTTCCTCCAACTGTCGTCCGGGCCGGACCCGTTGGGGCGGTCGGCGCGGGCGGAAAGGATGCGAAAGGTGTAGTGACCTACTACTGTGGGAGCGCTCCCAGCCGTGATGTGTTGAAGGGTCGCGGCTCGCTGTTGGACTGTCAAGGGACCGCGCGAGGACGGCTCATGGGGTTCCCCGCGCGGCCGGGGCTGTTACTTTCACCCAAGTTGCGCGAGTGGGGGAGGCAGACGTGGCGACAGCTCGTACGGCCAGGGGCCGGGGCGCGGGGCGGCCCACGCTCGAAGAAGTGGCGGCAAGGGCCGGGGTCGGCCGGGGCACGGTGTCCCGGGTGATCAACGGCTCGCCGCGGGTCAGCGAGGACACCCGCGCCGCCGTGGAGGCCGCCGTCGCCGAGCTGGGCTACGTACCCAACCGGGCGGCCCGCGCGCTGGCCGCCAACCGCGCCGACGCGATCGCGCTGGTCGTCCCCGAGCCCGAGGCCCGCTTCTTCGCCGAGCCGTACTTCTCCGACATCGTGCGCGGGGTGGGCGCGGCGCTCGCCGGCACCGAGATGCAGCTGCTGCTGACCCTGGTCGGCGACGATCGCGAACGCCGCCGCCTGGCCCAGTACCTGGGCGCCCACCGGGTGGACGGGGTGCTGCTCGTCTCCGTCCACGCCGACGATCCGCTGCCCGAACTCCTGGCCCAGCTCGGCATCCCCGTGGTCATCAGCGGCCGCCGCCGCGAGGACGAACCCCTCGCCTCGGTCGACTCCGACAACTTCGAGGGGGCACGCGGCGCGGTGGCCCACCTCGTCGCCCGGGGCCGGCGCGGCATAGCCACGATCGCGGGCCCGCAGGACGTGTACGGGGCCCGTCGCCGCCTGGACGGCTACCGGGCCGCGCTCGCGGACGCGGGCCTGCGCGAGTGCGTCGCCCACGCCGACTTCACCGAGGAGGGCGGGCGCCGCGCGATGACCGAACTCCTCAGCCGCGCCCCGGACCTGGACGCCGTGTTCGCCGCGTCCGACGTGATGGCCTCCGGCGCCCGCCAGATCCTGCGCGAGGCCGGCCGCCGCGTCCCCGAGGACACGGCCCTGGTCGGCTTCGACGACTCCTCGATCGCCCGCCACATGGACCCGCCCCTGACGAGCGTGCGCCAGCCGATCGAAGACATGGGCCGCGCGATGGCCGAACTCCTCCTGACCCAGCTGACCCCCACCCCCGAACCGGCCCGCCGCAGCGTGGTGCTGCCCACGGAACTCGTGGTGCGGGGGTCGTCGTGAGCGGCGCCCGGTCAAGGTCGGCCGAGGCTGACAAAGCCCATCCGACGCCCCCAGAAACGCCCCCTGCCCCACCGGAAGGCCAGGCAGGGGCAGCCAACGCGGACGGCCCCGGAGCGCAGCTGCGGCACCCCCCGGGGCCCCGCATGTTTGGTCAAGGGCTGTAACACAATCAAGGCCCGCCCCGTTTTCACGGGGCGGGCCTTGATCCTTCAGGGTGAGTAACGGGACTCGAACCCGCGACATCCTGGACCACAACCAGGTGCTCTACCAGCTGAGCTATACCCACCATGCGTGACCGGACTGTTGTGGTCTTGGGAAGTCCCTGGGGGCTTCCCTACCGGCCGAGAAAAAGTGTACAGGGTCCGGGAGGGTGCTCGCGCACATGTTTCGCGGCGCCCTCCCGGGACCCTGTCAGAGCCGTACCGGCGCCCTGCCGAGCGCACCCGGCAGATCCACCGCCGCCCCGCCGCCGAGCGCACCGGCACGCGTACGGCCGACGCACCGGCCAGCGCCCCGGCCCGCGTCCGGCCGTACCGGCGCGCGGTACGGCCGAGCGCGCCGCGGGGCTACTGCGCGGGCAGGACGTACTTCGCCGCGATGGCCTTCGCGGTGTCGGAATCCGGGCCGGGCTGCGGGACGAAGACCGCCTCGCGGTAGTAGCGGAGCTCCGCGATGGATTCGCGGATGTCCGCAAGCGCCCGGTGGTTGCCGTTCTTGTCCGGGCTGTTGAAGTACGCCCGCGGATACCAGCGGCGGGCGAGCTCCTTCACGGAGGAGACGTCCACGATCCGGTAGTGGAGGTGGGACTCCAGGCTCGGCATGTCCCGCAGCAGGAAGCCCCGGTCGGTGCCGACCGAGTTCCCGCAGAGCGGCGCCCTGCCCGGCTCCTTGACGTGTTCACGTACATACGCCAGGACCTGCTCCTCGGCGTCGGCCAGCGTGGTGCCGCCGGCCAGCTCGTCGAGGAGCCCGGAGGCGGTGTGCATGGTGCGCACCACCTCCGGCATGGTCTCCAGCGCGGCGTCGGGGGGACGGATCACGATGTCCACCCCTTCGCCCAGTACGTTCAGCTCCGAGTCGGTGACCAGCGCGGCCACCTCGATGAGTGCGTCGTCCGCCAGCGAGAGCCCGGTCATCTCGCAGTCGATCCACACCATGCGGTCGTTCATGTGTCTTACCCTACGGGGCGCTCCGCTGGCCGGGCAGACTCGGACGGCCACCGGCGTAACCGGAGGCGTACAGATCGGAGCTGGGTTTTCCCGGCTCCGGCCCGGTGTGCGAGGTGGCGGAAGGACCCATCACCGCGCTGGCCGCCGCCGTCCGCCGGACCTGGGGAAGCGCCTGGGGCGGCACGGTCTCCGGCACGGGGGCCGGCAGGGCCACCGCGACGGGACCTCCGTTCGGTTCCGGCTGGGGACGCCTCGCCCGGTAGGCCGCCCGGTAGGAGGCCGGGGACGAGCCGAGCTGGCGGCGGAAGTGCCCGCGCAGCGCGACCGGCGAACGGAAGCCGCAGCGGCCCGCGACCTCGTCCACCGAGTAGTCCGACGTCTCCAGGAGACGCTGGGCCTGGAGCACCCGCTGAGTGATCAGCCACTGGAGCGGGGCCGACCCGGTCAGCGAGCGGAACCGGCGGTCGAAGGTACGGCGGCTCATGTACGCCCGTGCGGCCAGGGTCTCCACGTCGAACTGCTCGTGGAGGTGTTCCAGCGCCCAGGCGACGACCTCGGCCAGCGGGTCGGAGCCGATCTCCTCTGGTAAAGACCTGTCCAGATAGCGCTCCTGCCCGCCACTGCGGCGCGGCGGCACGACGAGCCGGCGGGCCAGTGCTCCGGCCGCCTCACTGCCGTGGTCCGTCCGCACGATGTGCAGGCAGAGGTCGATTCCGGCCGCGGTCCCGGCCGAGGTGAGCACGTCCCCGTCGTCGACGAAGAGCTCCCTCGGGTCCACATGGACCGATGGATACCGCTTGGCCAGTGTCGGCGCGTACATCCAGTGCGTCGTCGCCGGGCGGCCGTCGAGCAGACCGGCCGCGGCGAGCACGAACGCGCCGGTGCACAGCCCGACGATCCTTGCCCCTTCCTCGTGTGCCCGGCGCAGCGCTTCGAGCGCGGCGGCGGGGGGCGGCGAGGTGATGGAACGCCACGCGGGCACCACCACCGTTCCCGCCCTGCTGATGGCTTCCAGGCCGTAGGGCGCGGTGAGTTCGAGTCCCCCTGTGGTCCGCAGGGGTCCTTCCTCACCGGCACACACCAGCAGCCTGTAACGCGGTACTCCCGCGTCCTGTCGGTCGATCCCGAACACGGAGAGCGGAATGGAACTTTCGAAGATAGGGCCGCCGCTGAACAGCAGTACGGCGACAACCTCCCGGCGTCGGCGGCCGGCCAGCTTCCTTGCGGTCTCCGGTGATGCGGCAGCGGAGTCCTGGCTCATGGCGCTAAGCCCCCCTCGGTGTTCGCGGCTCCCCGTTCTTGTCGGGCCTGTCGCTCCTGCACTTTTCCCCTCGGTTTTGCACGAGTCCCCAGCCTTCGATACGCATGATCGAATCTACTGCGTCCCGTGGCGCCGGCGTGACAAGTCCGGCACCCAGCGCTATGTCGACAAGGCAACTTGGCGCGAAGCTTTCGATCACGAGCGTTTCACTCGTGGGCCGGGTAGGGGAAGTGCGCCTCCGGGGGATGGCCCGTACCCGTATGGTGCCAGAGGCCGTAATAGTCCTTTCCCCCCTGGTGACAAGGGGGTTGACAGGCCATTTGGCCAAGGAATACGCCACCCTGGGAAGTTGGCCGAAAACATACGGGTCCAGGTGTGCGATCGAGCTACCTTCCGGGTGTACGGCCTCCCCCGTGACGCCCTCCTCGACGCCCTCCCGCCGACGCCCGGCCGGCTCGGCCGGACGGCGCGAGCGGCACCTCGCCCCGCCCGTCGGCGGCCGCGCGCTCGGACCGGCGCAACAGCAGCCGGCACGCCGCTGTCACGGCCATCAGGCCGATCGCGGAGCCTGCCGCGCCCGCGAACGAGGACCCGTAGACGACGAGAACCACGGGTACGAGCAGGCAGCTGAACGCCGCCCAGCGCACGACGTCGCCCGCCGGATCCGACGCGGACCCCTCGACGGGGGACCAGAGTAGTTTGGCGTTCACGGACCGGTTGGTACGTACGGTTTCAGCCGCGCGCGAGGGTCCACGCGCGTGGCGCCCGGTTCGGGTCGGCGCGGCGGGGGCGGAGGGGCGGACGACCGGGGGAGGGGGCACGGGAGGTGCTTCCTGATCGGGGTCGGGGTGATCGCCTGCCTAACGCGGAAGCGGCTGCTCCGGTCACTGGAAGATCATCCGCAAGGGGCCGGCCGCCGGCGCGGACGGTGGGGCGCCGGGGACGGCTGTAAAGGGCACCGGGCATTGCCATCCGGGGCGGGCTCGTGCATGCTCCGGGGAACGCCGAGAAGGTTCGGCGTCCTCGGGCGGGGAAGGAGTGTCGCCGTACCCTTGGGGGTATGGGGTTGGGAAGATGATTCCCGGACACGGCTCCCCCCGGACACCGCTACGCCGCCGACTCGTTGTTGCACGTCAGTCCCCTGCTCCCCCCTTGTCCCTCGACTGAGGACCTCTTTCGCCGAGACACCCATGGCCGGTCACGAATTCTCCGAACCAGCGGACCGCAAGCAGGTAGCCGACCCCACGTCGGACCTCCAAGCGGCGACAGAACCACGTCATTCCTGCGATCCCGCATTCCGTCACGGCGTCGTCGTCGGCTTCGACGGCTCGACCTCCAGCGAACGGGCTCTCGCGTACGCCATCGGCATGGCCAGGCGCTCGGGCTCCGGGCTGATCATCGTCCATGTGGCCAACCGGCTGCCCACCACGGTGTGGGCGGGCTGCGAGCCACCGGTCTTCGTGGACGTCCCCGACCACCGCACGGAAGTCCTCGGCCTCGAGCTGGCCTGCGCCGACTACCTCGCGGAGGTTCCCTGGATCCTGGTGGAGCGCGGCGGGGACATCTGCCACGAACTGGAAGAAGTCGGTCGGGAGTACGCGGCGGACGCGATCGTGGTCGGCTCCACGCACGGCCTGGTCGGGCGGATCTTCGGCTCGGTCGCGGGGCGCCTCGCCCGGCGCGCCCAGCGCCCCGTCGTCGTCATTCCGTAAACCGGCGTATTGGCTGACGCGGCGTCAAATCCCTTGCCCCGCAAGTGAATCCACGTGTGTGCAGGGGGGCAATGCACCCGTGCGCCGGGGTGCGGGGTGCGGGGTGCGCCGGTCGCCTGGCGGCACCGGCACGCGCGAGGGCGGCCCCCGCTCTTTCGCGGAGGCCGCCCTCATGGTGTACGCGGTGCGTACGGCGCGTACGCCCTGTCTCGGCTACTCGACCGTGACGGACTTCGCCAGGTTGCGCGGCTTGTCGATGTCGCGGCCCATCGCGAGCGCCGTGTGGTACGCGAAGAGCTGGAGCGGGATGCCCATGAGGATCGGGTCGAGCTCGTCCTCGTTCTTCGGCACGACGATGGTGTGGTCGGCCTTCTCCTGGTTCTGGTGCGCGACCGCGAGGATGCGGCCGCTGCGGGCCTTGATCTCCTCGAGGGCGGCGCGGTTCTTCTCCAGGAGGTCGTCGTCGGGGACGATCGCGACCGTCGGCAGCGCGGGCTCGATGAGCGCGAGCGGGCCGTGCTTGAGCTCGGAGGCGGGGTAGGCCTCGGCGTGGATGTAGGAGATCTCCTTGAGCTTCAGGGAGGCCTCGAGGGCGACGGGGTAGCCGCGCACGCGTCCGATGAACATCATCGACTGGGCGCCGGCGTACTCCTGGGCCAGCTTCTCGATCTCCGGCTCCATGGCCAGGATCTCCTCGATCTGGCCGGGCAGCTTGCGCAGGCCCTCGATGATCCGCTTGCCGTCGGCGACCGAGAGGTCGCGGATGCGGCCGAGGTGCAGGGCGAGCAGCGCGAAGGCGACGACGGTGTTGGTGAAGCACTTGGTTGAGACGACGCAGACCTCGGGGCCCGCGTGCACGTAGGTGCCGCCGTCGGCCTCGCGGGCGATCGCGGAGCCCACCACGTTCACCACGCCGAGGACGCGGGCGCCCTTGCGCTTGAGCTCCTGCACCGCCGCCAGCACGTCGTAGGTCTCACCCGACTGCGAGACCGCGATGTAGAGGGTGTCGGGGTCCACGACCGGGTTGCGGTAGCGGAACTCCGAGGCCGGCTCGGCGTCGGCGGGGATGCGGGCCAGCTCCTCGATGAGGCCGGCGCCGATCAGGCCCGCGTGGTAGGAGGTGCCGCAGCCGAGGATCTTGATCCGGCGCACCCCGCGCGCTTCGCGGGCGTCCAGGTTCAGGCCGCCGAGGTGAACGGTGGAGAACTGGTCGTCGATGCGGCCGCGCAGGACCCGGTCGACGGCCTCGGCCTGCTCGCTCATCTCCTTGTGCATGTACGTGTCGTGGCCGCCCATGTCGAAGGAGGCGGCCTCCCACTCGACGGTCTCGGGGGTGGCGTTGGTGACCGTGCCCGAGGTGGTGTACGTCCGGAAGTCGTCGGCCTTCAGGGTCGCCATCTCGCCGTCGTTGAGGGTGACGACCTGGCGGGTGTGGGCGATGAGCGCGGCCACGTCGGAGGCGACCAGCATCTCCTTCTCGCCGATGCCCAGGATGACCGGGGAGCCGTTGCGGGCCACCACGATGCGGTCGGCGAAGTCGGCGTGCATCACGGCGATGCCGTAGGTGCCCTCGATGACCTTCAGCGCCTCGCGGACCTTCTCCTCAAGGGAGTCGGCCGGGGAGCGGGCGATGAGGTGGGTGATGACCTCGGTGTCGGTCTCGGAGGCGAAGACGACGCCTTCGGCCTCCAGCTTGCCGCGCAGGTCGGCGGCGTTGTCCACGATGCCGTTGTGGACGACGGCGACCTTGTTCTCGGGGTCGAGGTGCGGGTGCGAGTTCACGTCGGACGGGGCGCCGTGCGTGGCCCAGCGGGTGTGGGCGATGCCCGTGGTGCCGGCGAAGCGCTTGGGGACGCGGGCCTCCAGGTCGCGGACGCGACCCTTGGCCTTGACCATCTTCAGGGCCCCGGACTTGGGGGTGTTGACGACCATGCCCGCGGAGTCGTAACCCCGGTACTCCAGCCGCGCCAGGCCTTCCAGCAGCAGCGGAGCCACATCACGCTTACCGATATAACCGACGATTCCGCACATAAAGTCTCTGCCCCTCCATCGACGTACAACGTTCCTGTGTGCCCGGCCCCGCCCGTTGGCGGATCAGCCGTAGACGATGCGGCGCAGCTGCCGGAGCGAGAGCTCCGGTGGCGCCACGGCGCGGTGCGGCAGCTCGGCCGCGATCCGCTCGAAGATCTCCGCGTTGACCGCGCCACCAGATTGCAGTTCACGATGGCGCCGGCGCACGAATTCCTCGCATGTTTCGTCGAAGTACGCCAGCACTTCGAGAACAACCCGGGCCGCCTCACCGCGCTGGAGCGCGGTGCTGCGCACCAGATGATCTACGAGGTCGTCGTGGGACGACGGGTTGCGGCGTTCGAGCACCCGTCGATATTGCGGGCTGACGGGGTCTTACGCAAGAATCCTGCCCGATTCCGGGCAGGATCTCCATGATCACGCCCATGGTCTGGACCAGGTGCGACCCTCGGGGGCGGCCGGCCCGGACGCCGGCGGTCCCGCGTCCGGCCTTCTCACAGCCGCTTCAGGACCGCCTGCTTGGCCAGCGTGAACTCCTCCTCCGTCAGGACCCCGCTCTGCCGCAGCTCGCCCAGCTCCCGCAGCCGGCGCAGCAGGGCGTCGTGGTCCTCGGCGGGCGCGGCAGCCGGCGCCTCCAGCGCCCTGGCCGGCGCGGCGGCCTCCAACTGCCGTTGCGGGGCGCCCGGATGGGGCATCCGGGCCACCACGGCCGAGGCGAGCAGCGCCATCAGCGGGTCCTTCTTGAAGCCGTTCAGCTCGACCGCGAGCGGGTCGCTGCCAGGAGCGAGGCGCGGCGCGTTCGCCGTGGTCACGAAGCGCAGATGGCCGTCGGCCAGACCCCGCGCGGGCTGCCAGTGCACCGCCGTGAGGTCGTCCAGGTCCAGACTGACCGGCCCGGCCGCGACCTTCTTGTCGTCGGTGTGCCAGGTCCACTCCAGCCGCACCGTGCGCCCGTCGAAGCTGACCGTGCCATCCCCCGCGCCCACCGTCATCGGCAGCGCGGGCCCCGGCAGGAGATAGGCGTCGACCGGACCGTCCGGCACCTCGTCGAGCAGCAGCGCGTTGCGCACCTCGTCCACCATGTATTCGGCCACCGCCGCCGACCGCGTCTCCACCGTCAGGACGTACGGGTCCGAGCCTTCGGGCAGCTTGCCCGCGGTGACCTGCGTCAACGGACACGCGCCGTCCCGCAGGCGCAGCCTGAGCCGCCCGCTCCTGCGCCCCGGCTCGTACGCGATGCCCGCGAGCGCTTTCAGCGGCAGTGCTATCTCCCCGAGCGTCCTGCGCAGCAGACCGACCGACTTGTCGCTGCCCGGCACGATCCGCAGCGTGGAGCCGTCGAACGTCCACGTGCCGTCCTTCTGGATGATTTCCGCCATGAAAGGATTCTTCCACCGGGCGACAGGGCGATGATCGACTTACGGCCGTCCCCCGTGCGCACCGCCCTGCCCACCGGCCGGTTGGCACCTTGACCCGGCCGGGATCGCCGGGTCCCATGGGAAGGGTTCGGTTGCTCGGCCCCCCACAGCTGCGTGCGCCCTTGGAAGGGAACCGCTTGTGAGACAGAGACAGCGCAGGACATTCGCCCGGCTCCTCGGCTCGCTGGTCCTGGTGTCGGCCGCCGGGCTCACCGGCATCGGATCATCGGCGGCCCCCGCCTCGGCGGCCGCGCCCCGCCCGCTGGGCCAGATCGTGCCCGCCCCCGCCGACACCTCACCCGGCGGCTCCCCCTACACCATCGGCTCCGCCACCCGGATCGGCGTCACCCCCGGCTCGCCCGAGGCCCAGCGGATCGGCGCCTACCTGGCGGACATCCTGCGCCCCTCGACCGGGTACGCCCTGCCCGTCACCACGGCCCGCGGCAACACCGGCATCCGTCTGCTGCTCGACGCCGGCGACGCCGACGAGGGGACCCTGGGCGATGAGGGCTACCGGCTCACCTCCACCCAGGCCTCGGTCACCATCGCGGCCAACACGCCGGCCGGGCTCTTCCACGGCGTACAGACCCTGCGTCAGCTGCTGCCCGCGAAGGTGGAGAAGAAGACCAGGCAGACCGGGCCCTGGCAGATCGCCGGCGGCTCGGTCACCGACGCGCCGCGCTATGCCTACCGGGGCGCGATGATCGACGTCTCGCGGCACTTCTTCACCGTCGCCCAGGTCGAGCGGTACATCGACCAGCTCGCGCTCTACAAGATCAACGAACTGCATCTGCACCTCAGCGACGACCAGGGCTGGCGTATCGCCATCGACTCCTGGCCCAGGCTCGCCACCTACGGCGGCCAGACCCAGGTCGGCGGCGGCAAGGGCGGCTACTACACCAAGGCCGACTACCGGGCGATCCTCGACCACGCCGCCTCGCGCTACATGGAGGTCGTGCCCGAGATCGACGCCCCCGGACACATCAACGCGGCGCTCGCCTCCTACGCCGAGCTGAACTGCGACGGCGTCGCGCCCCCGCTCTACACCGGCACCCACGTCGGCTTCAGCTCGCTGTGCGTGCCCAAGGACGTGACGTACGCCTTCTACGACGACGTGGTGCGCGAGGTCGCCGCCATGACGCCGGGACGCTATGTCCACATCGGCGGCGACGAGGCGCAGTCCACCTCCAAGGAGGACTACGCCACCTTCATGGACCGGGCCCAGCCCGTCGTGCGCAAGTACGGCAAGACGGTGATGGCCTGGCACCAGATCGTCGACGCCACACCGGTGCCGGGGGCGGTCGCCCAGTACTGGGGCACCACCGGTGACGAGGCGGACGTGGCGGCGGCCGCACAAGCCGGCACCCGCCTGGTGATGTCGCCGGCCAACCGCGCCTACCTCGACATGAAGTACGACGCGAAGACGAAGCTGGGCACCAACTGGGCCGGCTACGTCGACGTCGACAAGTCCTACGCCTGGGACCCGGACACCTTCGTGCGCGGCGTGCCCGCCGGCGCCGTGCTCGGCGTGGAGGCCCCGATCTGGTCGGAGACGCTGAGCACCAGCGCCCAGATCGAGTACATGGCCTTCCCCCGGCTCCAGTCGATCGCCGAGATCGGCTGGTCGCCCGCCGCCACGCACGACTGGGCGTCCTACAAGGTGCGCCTCGCGCAGCAGGGCCCCAGGATGTCGGCGCTCGGCATCGGCTTCTACCGCTCGCCGCTGGTGCCCTGGGTCTGAGCTCCGGCGAACCCGCGCGGTGCGGGGGCGGCCTGCCCGCCCCCGCACCGCCATGTCAGGCGGCGATGGGGTTGCGCAGGGTCCCCACCAGCTGGAGGGCGCCCGCCGGGTCGGCGAGGTCGACCATCTGCTTGTTGTCGCGCAGTTGGAGGCGGTTCAGGCAGGACAGCGCGAAGTCCGGCGTGAACAGGTCGTACTGCTCGAAGCGGTCGGCCAGCTCGGGCTTGGAGTCCTGGTAGGCCCGCACGCAGTCGGCGACCGTCCCCCAGAACTCCCTCTCCTCCAGGACGCCCTCGGTGACGAGCGCCGCGTTCAAGAACCGCAGGAAGCAGTCGAAGACGTCCGTGAAGACGGAGAGCAGTTTCAGGTCGTCGGGCACGTCGGCCCGGATCCGCTCCACCTCGGGGGGCAAAACGGCGTGCGGGTCCATCACCGCGATCTCCTCGGCGATGTCCTTGAAGATCGCCCGCGTGACCGTGCCGTCCTCGCCGAGTACCAGGATCACGTTCTCGCCGTGCGGCATGAAGACCAGGTCGTAGGCGTAGAAGGAGTGCAGGACCGGCACGAGATAGGCGTCCAGATAGCGGCGCAGCCACTGCGCGGGGGACAGAGCGGACCCGGCGATCAGGGCCCCGGCGAACGAGGCGCCCTCGTGATCGGTGTGCAGCAGCGAGGCCATCGTGGCCAGGCGCTCGCCGGGCGCGAGCGAAGGCACCGGGCTCTCGCGCCACAGCGCGGCCAGCATCTTGCGGTAGGGCGAGTAGCGGTCGGTGGCCCGCTCGTACTGCTCGTGGCGGTAGCCGATCGCGGCGCGCTCGCGGATGATCGAGAACCGGGCGGCGCGGAACGTCTCGTCGGCGGCGATCACCCCCGCGAGCCAGTCGTTGATCGCGGGCGTCGCCTCCATGTACGCGGCCGAGAGCCCGCGCATGAAGCCCATGTTGAGCACCGAGAGCGCGGTCTTGACGTAGTGCTTGGCCGGGTCGCTGGTGTTGAAGAAGGTACGGATGGACTGCTGGGCCAGGTAGTCGTCGTCGCCCTCGCCGAGCAGCACAAGGCGCTCCTGGGCGACCTCGGCGGCGAAGGTGACCGACAGCTTGTTCCGCCACTGCCAGGGGTGCACGGGCAGCAGCAGATAGTCGTCCGACTTCAGCCCGCGCGCCTCCAGTTGGGCGGCGAACCGGTCGAGCGTCGCGGGGCCGAGTTCGGCGCGCATCAGGCTCTCGTGGTCCAGGCCGGCGCCCGCGGTGAAGGTGGCGCGGTCACGGCGGGCGGCGAGCCAGATCAGCCGGACCGGGCTCGCGGTCTCGGGAGCGTACGCCAGGTACTCGTGGGCGCCGAAACCGAGCCGGCCGTTGTTGGCGACGAAGCAGGGGTGCCCCTCGGTCATGCCGGTCTCGATGGCCTGGAAACCGGCGCGGGCCAGCTCGGCGGAGGTGACCGGCTCCTTGGTGAGTTTGTACGCCGTGCCCGCGAGCGTGGAGGAGATCTCCTCCAGGTACACCGGCAGGATGTCCTCGCTCAGGCCGAGGGAGGAGCGCAGGTCGAGAAAGAAGTCCAGGGCGTCCAGGGGGAGTTGGCCGCTCGCGTCGTGCCGTGAGATCGACTCGGGCCGGATGTGCCAGTGGTCGAGGGCGAGCCGGGAGGCGGTGAAGCGGTACTCGACGGTTCCCTCGTCGGCGCGCACGCGGTAGGAGGTCTCACCCGGCCGGGCGGGGCCGGGAGCGCCGGGCAGGTCGTCGGCCAGCGGCTCGGGGGTGAGCAGGCGCTCGTGCGCGAACTCGGCGAGCGCCTTGCGGATCAGCTGCCGGCCCGCCTCGGCCCACCGGGCGGGGGTGAGGTGGGGGACCGTGGTGCCGGCGGTGGCAGTGTCGGTGTCGGTATCGGTGGTCATCGTGCTGGGGCCTCTCCGGCTCGGGCCGTACGGAACTGCTCTCGGGTGCAGAAGGACAACAGGGCGTCCTTCTCGGGCTTGGCGACCCGCCCGGCGGCCTCGAAGCCGACGGTCGCGTTCAGCGCGTGCACCGCCGTGTTGCGCACATCGGGTTCGACCACGACACGTTCGGTGGCGGGGTCGGTGAACAGGTGCTCCATCACGGCGGTGATGACGGCCCGTGTGAAGCCGTGCACCGGGGTGTCGGTGGGGGCGACGAGGAAGTGCATGCCGACATCGCCCGGCCGGGGTTCGTACAGGCCGACGAGCTCGACGCGCGAGGGGTCGTAGTGCTCCATGAGGAACGCGGGCTCGCCCTGGTGCAGCCCGATCAGGGCGTGGTGGTGGGGGTGGGCCGCGATCGCCATGTACTCGCGCTCGACGTCCTGGAGCCTTGCGTCCTGCATCAGCCAGAACGCCGACTTGGGGTGCGTCACCCAGGCGTGCACGAGCTCGGCGTCGGCGGTGGCATCGAGCGGCCGGAAGGCGAAGGGGCCGATGGCGGGGGCGTCGGCGCTGTGGGTGCCGGAGACGGGGGTGCTCATATGGCGAACTCCTGGAAGGCGATGGACTTCTCGACCGGGTAGTGGGCGCGGCCGAGCAGTTCGCCGATGATGTACGCGTTGCGGTAGGCGCCCATGCCGAGGTCGGGCGAGGTGATCGAGTGGGTGTGCACGCCGGCGTTCTGGAGGAACACTCCGCGCCCGGTGGTGTCGATGGAGTAGTTGCGGGCCACGTCGAAGCGCCCGCGCCCGTCGCGCCGCAGCCGGCCCGCGATGGGGGCAAGGAACTCCGGCTCGGCGTACTGGTAGCCGGTGGCGAGCACCAGGCCCTCGGTGCTGAGCGCGTAGTCCTTCTCCTGCTCCTCCTGGCGCAGACCGAGCGTGTACGTACCCGTGGTGGCGTCGTAACTGGCCGCGTTCAGCGCCGAGTTGGTGACCAGCCGGGTCGGCACCGGGCCCTTGAGGTTCTTCTGGTAGAGCAGATCGAAGATGGCGTCGATGAGCTGCGAGTCGATGCCCTTGAACAGCCCCTTCTGCGCCGTCTCCAGACGGTAGCGGGTGGCTTCCGGCAGGGCGTGGAAGTAGTCGATGTACTCCGGGGAGGTCATCTCCAGGGTGAGCTTGGTGTATTCGAGCGGGAAGAAGCGCGGCGAGCGCGTCACCCAGTTCAACTGGTAGCCGTGGACGTCGATCTCGCTGAGCAGGTCGTAGTAGATCTCGGCGGCGGACTGCCCGGAGCCGACCAGCGTGATCGACCGCTTCTTCTGCAAGGACTCCTTGTGCTCCAGGTAACGGGAGTTGTGCAGGAGGTCGCCGCCAAGGCCCCGGCAGGGTTCGGGAAGGTGCGGCGGGGTGCCGGTGCCCAGCACGAGGCGCCGGGCCCGGAAGGCCTCGCCGGTGGTGGTCGTGACCAGATACGTTTCGCTGGTCTCCTCGTACGTCACGGAGGCGACGGTCTGGTTGAACCGGATGGAGCTCAGTTTCGCGGCGGCCCAGCGGCAGTAGTCGTTGTACTCGGTACGCAGCGGATAGAAGTTCTCGCGGATGTAGAACGAGTACAACCGCCCGGATTCCTTGAGGTAGTTGAGGAAGGAGTAGGGCGAGGTCGGGTCGGCGAGGGTGACCAGGTCGGACAGGAAGGGCGTCTGGAGGTGGGCGCCCTCCAGGAACATCCCCGAGTGCCACTCGAAGTCCGGCTTGGTCTCGAGGAAGAGCCCGTTCAGCTCCTCGATGGGTTCGGCCAGGCAGGCGAGGCCGAGGTTGAAGGGGCCGAGCCCGATCCCGATGAAGTCGTACGCCTCGGACGTGCCGGGGGTTTCAGGACGCGTGGACAAGGTTCTCTCCCAGGTACTGCTCGGCGTGGCCGGCGATCAGATCGAGTACGGCGGCGATGTCCTCGACGCTCGTCTCGGGGTTGAGCAGGGTGAACTTCAGGTACTGGCGGCCGCCGGACTTGGTCCCGGCGACGACGGCCTCGCCGGACGCGAAGAGCGCCTTGCGTGCGTAGAGGTTGGCGCGGTCGATTTCGGCGGGCGAGGTGACGGTGGCGGGGATGTAGCGGAAGACGAGGGTGGACAGCGAGGGCCGCACGACCACGTCGTAACGCGGATCGGCGGCGAGCAACCGCCAGCCCTCGTCGGCGAGTTCACACACCTCGTCGAAGAGCGAGCCGATGCCGTCGGCGCCCATGGTGCGCAGGGTCATCCACAGTTTCAGGGCGTCGAAGCGGCGGGTGGTCTGGAGCGACTTGTCCACCTGGTTGGGGATGCGCTCCTCGGCGGCCCGGCGCGGGTTGAGGTAGTCGGCGTGGTACGTGGCGTGGCGCAGCGTGGCTCCGTCGCGGACCAGGACGGCGCTCGAACTCACCGGCTGGAAGAAGGACTTGTGGTAGTCCACGGTGACCGAGTCGGCGCGCTCGATGCCGTCGAGCAGGGCGCGGCGGGCCGGGGTGGGCGAGGCGAGCAGGCCGCACCCGTAGGCGGCGTCGACATGCATCCAGGCGCCGTACTGGGCGCAGAGCTCGGCGATGCCGGGCAGCGGGTCGATGGAGCCGAAGTCGGTGGTGCCGGCGGTGGCGACGACCGCCATGGGGACGTTGCCCTCCTCGACGCAGCGCTCAAGGGCGCGGGCCAGCGCGACGGTCTGCATGCGCTTGGCGTGGTCGGTGGGGACCGGGACGACCGCGTCCCGTCCCATGCCCAGCAGTTGGGCGGACTTCTGCACGCTGAAGTGGCTGCACTCGGATGCGAAGACGCGCAGCCGGGCGAGGTCGGTGGTCTTGGCCTCCTCACGGGCCAGCAGCAGCGAATGGAGGTTGGACTGGGTGCCGCCACTGGTGAACACGCCGTCGGCGGCGGGCCCGAGCCCGATCCGGGACGCGGTCCAGTCGATGAGGCGGCGCTCGATGAGGGTGCCGCCCGCGCTCTGGTCCCAGGTGTCGAGGGAGGAGTTGACGGCGGAGAGCACCGCCTCGCCGAGCACGGCGGGGATGACGACGGGGCAGTTGAGGTGGGCGAGGTAACGGGGGTGGTGGAAGTAGACGGCGTCGCGGAGGTAGACGTCCTCGAGTTCGTCGAGCACGGCGGAGGCGTCGCCGAGGGGGCGGTCGAGGTCGATGCCGTCGATGAGCGGGGCGAGGTCGTCGACGCCGACGCCGGTGAACGGCCGCCGCGTCGCGGCGAGTTTGCGGGCCACCCGCTCGACTCCCTCGGTCACGGAGCGGCGGTAGTGCTCCGCGGTCGTGTCGTTGAGCAGATGGGAACGCATGCGGGTCCTCCTGGGGGCGTGAACTCGAATTAGGTTAGCCTAACCTAAGTAGTGGTTCAACGGGGGGTCTTCCCCCGTGCCACCCGGTGGAACGGTGGGCCCCGGGGGGCGCTCGCTTTCGGGCGCGGACCCGTGACCGGCCGCTCGCGCAGTTCCCCGCGCCCCTGACCACGCGGTGCTGGCCCGTACGGGGACTTGGGCTCCGTACGGCGCAGTTCCCCGCGCCCCTGGCGGGGTTCACGCCGGCCCGCGTGGGGGCTCCGGCTCGGTCGGCGCAGTTCCCCGCGCCCCTTGAGAGCTTGGCGGTCGAGTGCCGGTCGCGGGCGCTCCTCGCGCGGTTCCCCGCGCCCTTGAGCACGTGGTACTGGCCCGCACGGGGGCTTTGGCCCGGTTGGCGCAGTTCCCCGCGCCCCTGGTGGGGTTGGTGCCGGCCCGCTTCCGCATACCTAGCCCGTCCGGCGATTGAGGACGAGGCCGTTCAGGCCGAACGGGGTCTGGGGCGGAGCCCCAAGGTCTTTCCTTGCACCCCCGGAGGGTTTAGGGAAGGGGCGGGGAGGGGCACCCCGGGGCCTGGGGCGGAGCCCCAGGGGCCCCGGCTGCGGACCGTGCGTGGCTGGGCGCGCAGTTCCCCGCGCCCCTGGCGGGGTCCGTTCTGGCCCGCACGGGGACTTCGGCCCGGTCGGCGCAGTTCCCCGCGCCTCTGACCACGTGGTGCCGGCCCGCATGGGGGCTTCGGCCGCGGCGTGGTGCTCGGCGGGTCGGGGCGGGCCCACGTTCGTCACCTCGACCCGGCCGGGGGCTACGCTGCCGCGCGGAGTTCGTCCTCCGTGCGCCCCCGGCGCCAGTAGCCCACAAACGTGACCCGCCCCCGCTCAACCCCCCGCTCTCCCACGAAGTGGCGCCGCAACGCCCGCACTTGGCCCGCCTCCCCGGCGATCCACACGTAGGGGCAGGACCCGGGCAGCACCCCGGCCCGCACGGAGTCGAGCGCCGATTCGCCCCGCAGCCACGTCACCTCCGCCGCCGCCTCCGTGGCGAGCGGAAGCCGGTCCTCGTCGTGCGGGACGGACAGGAAGACCCGCGCGGGGGTCCCCACCGGGAGCCATTCCAGGATGGCCGCGGCGGCGGGCAGCGCCGTCTCGTCGGCCCAGATGACCACGGAGTCCGTCCCGACCGGCGGCCGGAAACGTACCGCCGTGTTGTCCGCGACGGCCGGCCCGAACACCGCGACCCGGTCACCCGTCCGCGCCGAACCGGCCCAACGGCAGGCGGGCCCGCCGTCGTCGTGCAGCGCGAAGTCGATGTCGAGGACGTGGGAGCCGTCGGGCTCGCGGCGCTGCGCGCGCACCGTGTAGGAACGCATCACGGCCCGTACGTCCTCGGGCAGCGCCCGATACGCCCCCCACCAGCCGCCCGCGTCGTCGGCGGCCGGCAGGACAGGGGCGTCCTGGCCGGGGCGCGGAAGGAAGAGGGAAAGGCTCTGGTCGCGGCCCCCGGCGGCGAACGACGAAAGGTCCTCGTCGCCAAAGCCGCCGAAGGTGACCCGCGCGAGCGAGCGGCCGAGCCGCCGGGCCCGTACCACGCGCAGATCGAAGAGGCGGAAGGGAGCGGTGGCGGTCTCGGCCGGCGCGGTCATCGTCAGGCGACCTTCTTCGCGTTCTCGATGGTCTGGGCGAGCGCGTCGACGATGGGGGCGACGCGCGCGTAGGAGTAGATCGGTTCGGTCAGGCGCGGCACGACCTGCTGGGCCTTGACGGCGGGCAGCCGCGCCCAGGTCGGCTTGGAGCCGAGGTCGGAGGGCTGGAGCGTGCCGGTGCGGTTGTCCATGAGGATCAGGTCCGCCGGGTACTTGCCGACGTTCTCCCAGCTCAGCGACTCGAAGAAGCCTTGCGAGTCGACCTTCGGGGTGACGAACTGGACGCCGAGCTCCTGGAAGTAGCGGGTGTCGCAGCTCCGCTTGGCCTCGGAGACATAGAAGAGGTCGGGGCTCGCGGAGCCGAGCAGGACCTTGATGCCGGGATTGGCCCTGGTGGCGGCGCGCAGCCGCGCGGAGGCCTTCTCGAAGGCGGCCTTGGCGTCGGTGACCTGCTTCGCGTTCAGGTCCGCGCCCAGGGACTTGGCGAGATCCGCGCGGCGCTGGAGGGCCGCGGGCATGCTCTGGTCGGCGGCCCACAGCGCCACGCTCGGCGCCAGCTTGAGGATCTTGTCCTTGCTGTTGTCCGGCACGTACCAGAGGACGTCCTTCTGCCACATGTCCGTGATTAGCACGTCGGGCTCGAGCGCGGCGTACTTTTCGACGTTGAACTCGCCGTAGACATTGCCGATGATCTCGACCTTGCTGATGTCGAGTCCTCCGGCCTGCACATCGGCCTTGCCGTCCTTGGTCCTGGTGGGCCCGAAGACGCCCTTGACCTTGATGCCGTAGTCGAAGAGGGCGGCGGCGGTGCCGGTGTAGGCGACGATGTTCTTCGGCAGCGACTTCGTCTGCGCCGTCTGGCCCCGGTCGTCCTTGAAGGACCAGGGGCCGGACGGTCCCGCGCCCGTGTCGCCGGCGGCCGACCCGCTCTTCTTGCCACCGCCGCAGGCGGTCAGCGCGGCACCGATGCCGATCGCTCCGCCCATGGCCAACAGGCCGCGACGGGTGGGCAGGGACGCTCGGGCGTGGGGCATGACGGTGTCCGCTTTCGTACGTACGACGAGCCGGGGATCGGCCACTGACTGACGCGAACAAAGGTTAGCCTAACCTCATTCGATGTCCAGTGGCCGCCCGCCCTGCTCCGCCCTACCCGAGCAGCGGCAGCTGCCTGCGCAACGGCGCGTATGTGAACCGCACCTTGTGCGACGCGCTCGGTTCGTACGTGCGCAGACACAGCACGCAGTGCCAGTGCCAGCGGTCGGCGGCGCCCGGCGCCGTGGTCGAGGTGTCCTTCCACAGGGGTGGACGGTTCGCACAACTGGGGCACGTCGGGGGATTCACCCTGACAGGGTGCGGCCCCGGGCCCCCACCGAGGCGCCGACGCGAGCGGCACCACCCCATCGGGGGACCCGGGGCCCGGGGAGCGCGAAGACCCGGCGCGGACCTCAGGCGGGCAGCCCCAGTTCACGGGCGATCAGCATCCGCTGCACCTCGCTCGTGCCCTCGCCGATCTCCAGGATCTTGGAGTCGCGCCACATGCGGGCCACCGGATACTCGTTCATGAAGCCGTATCCGCCGAAGATCTGCGTGCCCTCACGGGCGTTGTCCACCGCCACCGTCGAGGAGTACAGCTTCGCCAGCGCCGCCTCCTTCTTGAACGGCTCGCCGTGCACCAGGCGCGAGGCCGCGTCGCGCCAGCCGACCCGCGCCATGTGCGCCCGCAGCTCCATGTCCGCGATCTTGAACTGGATGGCCTGGTTCTCGCCGATGGGACGGCCGAAGGCGTGCCGCTCCTTGGCGTACTTCACCGACTCGTCCACACAGCCCTGCGCGAGGCCGGTCGCGAGCGCCGAGATGGCGATGCGGCCCTCGTCCAGGATGCGCAGGAACTGGGCGTATCCACGGCCCTCTTCGCCGAGCAGGTTCGCCACCGGCACGCGCACGTCGGAGAAGGACAGCTCACGGGTGTCCGAGGCGTTCCAGCCGACCTTCGAGTAGGGCGCGGCGACCGTGAAGCCCGGCGTGCCGGACGGCACGATGATCGAGGAGATCAGCGGACGGCCGTCGTCCTTGCGGCCGGTGACCGCGGTGACGGTGACCAGACCCGTGATGTCCGTGCCGGAGTTGGTGATGAAGCACTTCGAGCCGTTGATGACCCACTCGTCGCCGTCGCGCACCGCCGTCGTCCGGGTGCCGCCCGCGTCCGAGCCGCAGTCCGGCTCGGTCAGACCGAACGCGCCAAGCGCCTCACCCGAGCACAGCTTCGGCAGCCACTGCCGCTTCTGCTCCTCGGTGCCGAACCGGAAAATGGGCATCGCGCCGAGCGAGACACCCGCCTCCAGGGTGATGGCGACCGACGAGTCGACCCGGGCCAGCTCCTCAAGGGCGATGCCAAGGGCGAGATAGTCGCCCCCCATGCCCCCGTACTCCTCGGGGAAGGGCAGCCCGAACAGGCCCATGCGGCCCATCTCGCGGACGATCTCGTAGGGGAACTCGTGGCGCTCGTAGAAGTCACCGATCTTGGGCGCGATGACGTCGTGGGCGAACTCCTCGACGGTGCGGCGAAGTTCCTCGTGCTCGGGGGTGAGACGGTGGTCGAGGGGCATGGCTACGACTCCTGGTGGGAGAGGGCACGTACGGTGCGGGAGGGGCTGGGGCGGCCCAGCTGTCCGGCCATCCAGGCGCTGGTGGCGCTGAGCAGGCCGAGATCGACCCCGGTGTCGACACCGAGGCCCTTGAGCATCCACACGAGGTCTTCGGTGGCGAGGTTTCCGGTCGCGGACTTGGCGTAGGGGCAGCCGCCGAGGCCGCCCGCCGACGCGTCCACGGTGCTCACTCCGTGCTGGAGTGCGGCAAGGGTGTTGGCGAGTGCCTGGCCGTAGGTGTCGTGGAAGTGCACCCCGATGGCGTCGGTCGGCACGCCCTGTTCGTTGAGCGCGCCCAGCAGGGCCCGCACATGGCCGGGGGTGGCGACGCCGATGGTGTCGCCGAGGCTCAGCTCGTCGCAGCCCATGTCGATGAGCGCCTTGGCGACGCGCACCACCCGCGCGATGGGCACCGCCTCTTCCCACGGGTCGCCGAAGCACATCGACAGATAGCCCCGCACGTGCGCGCCCTCGGCCCGGGCGCGGGCCACCACCGGCTCGAACATGGCGAGGGAGGTGTCGACCGAGCGGTTCAGATTGGCCTGGGCGAAGGACTCGGTGGCACTGGCGAACACCGCGACGCGACGGACGCCGAGCGCGAGCGCCCGCTCAAGGCCCCGCTCGTTCGGTACGAGGACGGGCAGCGCCACGCCCTCCAGGTCGCCCAGCATCGGGAACAGGGCTTCGGCGTCGGCGAGTTGGGGCACCCACTTGGGGTGCACGAAGCTCGTCGCCTCGATGGTGGTCAGGCCGGCGGCGGCCAGGCGGTGCACGAACTCGGCCTTGACCTCGGTGGGCACGACCGCCTTCTCGTTCTGGAGCCCGTCGCGCGCGCCGACCTCGTGAATGCGGACCCGGGCCGGGAGCTCCGGCGCCGGTACGACCATGGGCAGGCCGGTCATGACGGCTCCTCGGGGCTCTCCTGGGCGGCGGGCGTGACGACGGCCAGGACCTGGTCCATGGCCACGGTGGAGCCGGGCACCACGTCGAGTTCGGTGACCGTCCCGGCGTGCGGCGCGGAGATGACGTGCTCCATCTTCATCGCTTCGACCACCAACAGGCTCTGCCCGGCGTCCACTTCGTCGCCGAGTGCCACCTTGACGACGGTGACCGTGCCCGGCATGGGCGCGGCCAGCGTGTCGGCGCCGCCATGGCTCCGGCCGGACAGGGCGGCCTCCACGGCGTCGTGGTCCTGCACGTGCCAGCTGTCGCCGTCCCTGCCGAGCCAGTGTCCGGCGCGGTGGAAGGTGTGGGTGACGCCGTCCAGCTCGACGGTGACGCGGTCGGCGGTGACGGCCGCCCCGGTGGGCGCCGGCCGCATGACGGGTTCGAGTCCCGCCACGCGCAGCGGGAAGGCCAGGGCCTTCGGCTCGCCGCCCATGCGCCAGCCGCTCGGCACCGAGAACGGGTCGGTCCAGCCCTCGGCGGGCACGGGTTTCAGCGCGTCCAGCCGTACGGCGGCCGCCGCCGCGTACACCTCCTCGGGTACGCCGTCCGGGATGAGCGAATCCGCCTCGCGCTCCACGAGACCGGTGTCCAACTCGCCCGCCACCACAGCCGGATGGGCCAGCAGGCGGCGCAGGAACCCGGCGTTGGTGGGCACCCCGAGGGTGACCGTGCCGGCGAGCGCCGCACGCAGCTTGCGCAGCGCGGTCGCCCGGTCGGGCCCGTACGCGATGACCTTGGACAGCATCGGGTCGTAGAGGCTGCCGACCTCGGCGCCCTCGCTCAGACCCGAGTCGGTGCGCACTCCCTCACCCTGCGGTTCGCGCAAGCCCAGGACCGTACCGCCCGAGGGCAGGAAGCCGCGCGAGGGGTCCTCGGCGCACAGCCGGGCCTCGATGGCGTGGCCGGTGAGGGTGATGTCCTTCTGCTCGTAGGGGAGTTGTTCGCCGGCCGCGACGCGCAGCTGCCACTCCACGAGGTCCACGCCGTCCCCGGCGCCGGCCGGACCGAAGGACACGACGAGCTCGGTGACCGGGTGCTCGACCTGGAGGCGGGTGTTCATCTCCATGAAGTAGTACGAGGAGGGGTCGCTGCCCGGCACGATGAACTCCACCGTGCCCGCGCCCGAGTAGCCGCACGAGCGGGCCGCCTGGACGGCCGCCTCGCCCATCGCCGCGCGCGTCGCCTCGTCGAGCAGGACGCTGGGCGCCTCCTCGATGATCTTCTGATGGCGGCGCTGGAGCGAGCACTCGCGCTCGCCTAGGTGGATCACGTTGCCGTGGCCGTCGGCCAGGACCTGGATCTCGATGTGGCGCGGCCGGTCGATCCAGCGCTCGACGAGCAGCGTGTCGTCACCGAAGGAGGCGCGGGCCTCCCGCCGCGCCGCCGCGATCTCCTCGCCAAGCAGCGCCTCCTCGCGCACCAGGCGCATGCCCTTGCCGCCGCCGCCCGCGCTGGGCTTGAGGAGCACCGGCATGCCGATCTCCCGTGCCGCGTCGGCCAGTTGGGCATCGCTCAGGCCGCTGCCCGAGGAGCCGGGCACGACCGGGACGCCGGCCTTCTGCACGGTCTCCTTGGCGCGGATCTTGTCGCCCATCAGGGAGATCGCGCCGGCCGGCGGGCCGATGAAGACGAGACCCGCTTCGGCACAGGCCTGGGCGAATCCCGCGTTCTCCGCGAGGAAGCCGTAGCCCGGGTGGACGGCCTGGGCGCCGCTGCGCAGCGCCGCCTCGATCAGCCGCTCGGGGCGCAGATAGCTCTCGGAGGCGGCGGCCGGACCGATCCGTACCGCCGTGTCCGCCTCCTGGACGTGGCGCGCCTGGGCGTCCGCGTCGCTGAAGACGGCGACCGAGCGGATGCCGAGCCGGCGCAGGGTGCGGATCACGCGGACCGCGATCTCGCCCCGGTTGGCGACGAGCACTGTCGTGAACATGGGAGCTCTCACCCTTGAAATCGACGTGGATGGCGTCATGGACGGTGTGCCCCTCACATCCGGAAGACGCCGAAGGCGGGCTCGGCGAGCGGGGCGTTGGCGCACGCGGTCAGGGCGAGGCCGAGGACCTGGCGGGTGTCGACCGGGTCGATCACCCCGTCGTCCCAGAGCCGGGCCGTCGCGTAGTAGGCGTTGCCCTGGGTCTCGTACTGCTCGCGGATGGGGGCCTTGAAGGCCTCCTCGTCCTCGGCGCTCCAGTCGTCGCCCAACTGGTCGCGCTTGACGGTCGCGAGGACGGAGGCGGCCTGCTCGCCGCCCATCACCGAGATCTTGGCGTTGGGCCACATCCACAGGAAGCGGGGGCTGTAGGCCCGGCCGCACATCGAGTAGTTGCCCGCGCCGTAGGAGCCGCCGATCACGACGGTCAGCTTCGGCACGCGTGTGCAGGCGACCGCCGTCACCATCTTCGCGCCGTGCTTGGCGATGCCGCCCGCCTCGTAGTCGCGCCCGACCATGAAGCCCGAGATGTTCTGGAGGAACACCAGCGGGATGCCGCGCTGGTCGCACAGCTCGATGAAGTGGGCGCCCTTCTGGGCGGATTCGGAGAACAGGATGCCGTTGTTGGCGACGATCCCGACGGGGTGGCCGTGGATCCGCGCGAACCCGGTGACCAGGGTCTGCCCGAACTCGGCCTTGAACTCCTGGAAGCGCAAGCCGTCGACGACCCGGGCGATCACTTCCCGTACGTCGTAGGGCGTGCGCGAGTCGACCGGCACCGCGCCGTAGAGCCCGAACGGGTCGGCCTTGGGCTCCTCGGCCGGTTCCACCGACCACGGCAGCGGGCCGCGCGCGGGCAGGGTGGCCACGATGGTGCGCACGATCCTCAGAGCGTGCGCGTCGTCCTCCGCCAGGTGGTCGGTGACGCCCGAGACGCGCGAGTGCACCTCCCCGCCGCCCAGCTCCTCGGCGGTGACGACCTCGCCGGTCGCCGCCTTCACCAGCGGGGGCCCGCCCAGGAAGATCGTGCCCTGGTTGCGGACGATCACGGCCTCGTCGCTCATCGCGGGCACATACGCGCCGCCCGCCGTGCACGAGCCGAGCACGGCCGCGATCTGCGGAATGCCCGCGCCTGACATCCGGGCCTGGTTGTAGAAGATCCGGCCGAAGTGCTCGCGGTCGGGGAACACCTCGTCCTGCATCGGCAGGAACGCGCCGCCCGAGTCGACCAGGTAGAGGCACGGCAGCCGGTTCTCCAGGGCCACCTCCTGCGCGCGCAGGTGCTTCTTGACCGTCATCGGGTAGTACGTGCCGCCCTTGACCGTGGCGTCATTGGCGACGATCACGCACTCGCGACCGCTCACCCGCCCGATCCCGGCGATCACGCCCGCGGCGGGCGCCTGCCCCTCGTACAGCCCGTCGGCGGCCAGCGGGGCCAGCTCCAGGAAGGGCGAGCCGGCATCGAGGAGGGTGTCCACGCGGTCTCGGGGCAGCAGCTTGCCGCGCGCCACATGCCGCGCGCGCGACCGCTCACCCCCGCCGAGCCGGGCCGCGGCGAGCTTGGCCCGCAGCTCCTCGCCGAGCGCCCGGTGCGCCGCCTCGTTGGCCCGCCAGGCCTCGGATGCGGGATCCTCCCCGCTCCTCAGGACCGGTGCCTGCTGCATCGTGTCGAGCCCCCTTGCCCGTACGCGGCGATGTCAACGAATGTTAATAACCGTTAACTCATTCCCTTCAGGTTAACGAGCGCTAACCCCATTGTCTAGAATGACTTCTCATGAGCACCCGTACCGACGCCCCCACCCGGCGCGAGCAGATCCTGCGCGAGGCCGCCCGCCTCTTCGCCGAGCGCGGCTTCCACGGCGTCGGCGTCGATGAGATAGGGGCGGCCGTCGGCATCAGCGGACCCGGCCTCTACCGGCACTTCGCCGGCAAGGACGCGATGCTGGCCGAACTGCTCGTCGGCATCAGCGGGCGCCTGTACGACGGCGGGCGCAAGCGGGTCGCTGAGGCGACGGGCGACCCCGAGCGGCTGCTCGGCTCGCTCATCGACGGCCACATCGACTTCGCGCTCGACGACCGGGCCCTGATCACCCTGCACGACCGCGAACTCGACCGGTTGCGCGAGAGCGACCGCAAGCTCGTGCGCCAGCTCCAGCGGCAGTACGTCGAGCTGTGGGTCGGAGCCGTGCGGGAGCTGTATCCATCGGTGCCGGAGGCGGAGGTGCGCGGCGCCGTGCACGCCGTGTTCGGGCTGCTCAACTCCACGCCGCACCTCGGCGCGCACGGCACGGGGCTGCCGGGGCGCGCGGGCACCGAGGCGCTGCTGCGCCGCCTCGCACACGGCGCGTTCGCCTCGCTCGAGGGGCGCTGAGCACGACGGGCGGCGCGCGGTGGGCCCGGCGGGCGGCGCGTGCGGTGTCCGGTCGCGGGACGGGACGGCGGACCGCGGACCGGGCGGGGCAGAATGGCCGCATGCCGATACCCAGCCGTGCCGCCCTCGTCGACCATCTCGTCCGCACCCGTATCGCCGGTGACGTCGCCACGCCCCGCGACAACAACCTCTCCCACTACCGCAAGCTCGCCAACGGCGACCGCCACTACTGGCTGGGCCTTGAGCTGGGGGACCGCTGGCGCGACGAGCAGGACGTGCTGGCCGTCATGGCCGAGCGCTGCGGCGTCGTGGACGACCCCGGGCACCGCGCGGGGCAGGACACCATCGACCCCGAGCTGACCGTCGACGCCCTGGAGCGGATGGCGGCGCGGCTGCGCAAGGCGGCGGCGGGGCGGGAGCGGGTGCTGTTCGCGACCGGCCACCCGGGCGCGCTCCTGGACGTCCACAGCCGGACGGCGGCGGCGCTGCGGGCGGCGGGGTGCGAGATCGTACGCATCCCGGGCGGGCTCACGGCCGACGAGGGGTACGTCGTGCAGTTCGCCGACGTGGCCGTCTTCGAGCGGGGCGCGTCGCTGTGGCACACCCACTCGCCCGAGCCCATGCGGGCGATCCTGGGCGCGCTCGACACGGCGCCGGACCTCGTGGTGGCCGACCACGGGTGGGCGGGGTGCGCGGGGCAGCTCGGGGTGGACGCGATGGGGTACGCGGACTGCAACGACCCGGCGCTGTTCATCGGCGAGGCGGAGGGGACGCTACAGGTCGCCGTTCCCTTGGACGACCACGTCCTGGACCCGCGCTTCTACGAGCCCATGACGGCGTACGTCCTGAACGCGGCGGGCCTCCTGAACTAACCCCCGGGGCCCGCCCCAGACCCCGTTCGGCCTGAACGGCCTCGTCCTCAAACGCCGGACAGGCTGGGGTTGCCGCTGCGGGCCGGCACGTCCCCTGTCAGGGGCTGACATTCCCATGTGGACCAGCACCAGCCCCGCCAGGGGCGCGGGGAACTGCGCGCCCAGCCACCCACGGTCCGCAGCCGGGGTCCCTGGGGCTCTGCCCCAGACCCCGTTCGGCCTGAACGGCCTCGTCCTCAATCGCCGGACAGGCTGGGTATGTGCACATGGGCCAGCACAAGCCCCGCCAGGGGCGCGGGGAACTGCGCAAAACGGGGCCACGGTCCGCAGACGGCCGGGGCTTACGCGCGCGGCACCCGGACCACGCCCTCCTGGATCACTGTGATCGCCAGACGGCCGTCCTGCGTGTAGATGCGGGCCTGCCCCAGCCCGCGCCCGCCCGCCGCCGAAGGCGACTCCTGGTCGTACAGGAGCCATTCGTCCGCCCGGAACGGCCGGTGGAACCACATCGCGTGGTCGAGCGACGCACCCACCACGTCGCCCACCGCCCACCCGCCCCGCCCGTGCGCGAGCAGCACCGAGTCGAGCAGCGTCATGTCGGAGACGTACGTGGCCAGGCACACGTGCAGCAGCGGATCGTCCGCCAGCTTGCCGTTCGTGCGGAACCACACCTGCGAGCGCGGCTCACGCGGCGTGCCGACCGTGCCCCACGGCGGCGCGTCCACGTACCGAAGATCGACCGCCGCGCGCGCTTCGATCAGCCGGTCCACCACCCCCGGGTCGCGGAAGGCGGACGCGTACCGCGGCAGCATCTCGGCGGCCGTCGCCAGCGACTCCGGGTCCGGCGCGGCCGGCATCGAGGCCTGGTGCTCCATGCCCTCCTCGTACGTCTGGAACGACGCCGAGAGATGGAAGATCGGCTTCCCGTGCTGGATGGCCACGACCCGGCGGGTCGTGAAGGACGCGCCGTCACGGATCCGGTCCACGGTGTAGACGATCGGCGCGCCCGGGTCACCCGCCCGCAGGAAGTACGCGTGCAGCGAGTGCGCCGGCCGCTCGACCGGGACGGTACGCCCGGCCGCGACCAGCGCCTGCGCCGCCACCTGCCCGCCGAAGACGCGGGGGACCACCGCCGAGCGGGAGTGCCCCCGGAAGATGTCCTCCTCGATCCGCTCGAGGTCGAGCAGATCGAGAAGGCTCTCAAGTGCCTGATGCATGAAGGTAGTTGTACCCGAGCCCTGCTACAGACCCATGTCCTTGGCGATGATGGACTTCATGATCTCGCTGGTGCCGCCGTAGATCCGGTTCACCCGGTTGTCCGCGTACAGGCGGGCGATCGGGTACTCGTTCATGAAGCCGTACCCGCCGTGCAGCTGGAGGCAGCGGTCGATGACGCGGTGCGCCACCTCGGTGCAGAACAGCTTCGCGGACGCGGCCTCGGCCGGCGTCAGCTCACCCGCGTCGAGCGCTTCGAGCGCGCGGTCGGCGACGGCCTCCGCGGCGTCCACCTCGGCCTGGCAGGCGGCCAGTTCGAACTTGGTGTTCTGGAACGAGGCGACCGTCTTGCCGAACACCGTACGGTCCTGGACGTACTCCTTGGCGAACCGCACGGCCGCCTTGGCCTGCGCGTACGCCCCGAAGGCGATGCCCCAGCGCTCGGAGGCGAGGTTGTGGCCGAGGTAGTAGAAGCCCTTGTTCTCCTCGCCGAGCAGGTCCTCGACGGGCACCTTCACGTCGACGAACGCCAGCTCGGCGGTGTCGGAGGTCTTCAGGCCCAGCTTGTCGAGCTTGCGGCCCACCGAGTAGCCCTCGGACCTGGTGTCCACCGCGAACAGCGAGATGCCGTGGCGGCGGTCCTCGGCGGAGGGCGCGGCGGTACGGGCGCAGACGATCACACGGTCGGCGTGCACGCCGCCGGTGATGAAGGTCTTGGCGCCGTTGAGGACGTAGTGCGTGCCGTCCTCGGAGAGCTTGGCGGTGGTCTTCATGCCCGCGAGGTCGGAACCGGTGCCGGGCTCGGTCATCGCGAGCGCCCACATCTCCTCACCGGAGACGAACTTCGGCAGGAACCGCTTCTTCTGCTCGTCGGTGGCGAGCATCTTGATGTAGGGCAGGCCGAGCAGCACGTGCACGCCCGAGCCGCCGAACTGGACGCCCGCGCGGGCCGTCTCCTCGTACATCACGGCCTCGAACTTGTACGAGTCGATGCCGGCGCCGCCGAACTCCTCGTCCACGCGGATGCCGAAGATGCCGAGCTCGGCGAGCTTGTAGTAGAACTCGCGCGGCACGATGCCCTGCGCGAACCACTCGTCGTAGACCGGGACGACCTCGGCCTCGATGAAGGCGCGCAGGGTCTCCCGGAACGCCTCGTGGTCTTCGTTGAATACCGTACGGCGCACGGACGCCCTCCTCGGCTCGCAATTCGGCTAAGCGCTTGCTCAGGTTGAATAACGAAGTTACCCGGCGGTCACCGGCGCTGTCCAGAGTGAGACCGCACACGCTCGGGTGCCTCCCGAGGCGAGCCGTTCCAGAGAGAGGCCCGCGCTCTGGGAAGCGCGGGCCTGTTGTCTGGGCATATTCAGACGGCGAACTCTCCAGCTTTGACTGCCGCGACGAAAGATGACCAGCCCCTCACAGGGAAGACCAGCGCCGGGCCGTTCGGGGCCTTGGAGTCGCGGACGGGGACGCCCGTCGGGTAGGCATCCACCACTTCGACGCAGCTGTCCGAGTCGCTTCCGCTGTGTGACGACTTACGCCAGCCGCTCAGCGAGGCGGCGTCCGGGATTATGTGCTCACTCACGGTATCCGTAGTCCTTTGCTCGCGCCCTCATGAGGGCGAGTGACTCTTTCGTCGGTAGCGCTTCACCCAGTGCAAGATCGTAGATGGCTTGCAGTCGCTCGACCTCGGCTGGGGAGTCGTGGACCTTAGCGATGGACAACCCTTCGCTGTAGGCGGCAGGGGGTTGGTCCTCGAACCACATCAGCGTCAGCATGCTCTGCATGAGCGGGTAGGCCCCCAAGCTCAGGGGCAACACATGCGTGCGCAACCGCCCGCTCTCAGCCAGCCGGACGACGTGCATGATCTGCTCAGCCATGACCTCCGGTCCGCCAACTGGGCGCTGGAGTACCGCCTCGTCCAGCAGCGCCCACACTACGGGGGTTACCGGATTGGTGAGGATCTTCGAGCGGTCAAGCCGTGCGACAACCCGCGTGTCACACTCCTCCTCGCCGTGAGGCGGGAACGCGGCGCCAATAACCGCGCGTGCGTATCTTTCTGTCTGCAAGATGCCCGGCACGTATGAGAGCGCGAACTCCCTGATCATTGTGGCCTGTTGTTCGAGGTATCGCGCGGCCACGAAGCGATCGGCGACTGGCGAATCATCCCCCGGCAGAAAGCTGCTCAGTACATCGCCCGTACCCAGCGCCATGTCCAGTCTCCGCGCATCGTCCTTGGAGGGAATCCTTCGCCCCGCCTCGATGTGCGCGATGTGCGACCGCGTCATGAACGCCTTCTCGGCCAGCGCCTGCTGAGTGAGGCCGGCCGCCTCGCGCTGCTGGCGCAGCCACTCGCCGTACGTATTGGTCACGGCCAACTCCCTTGCGACAAAAGCCTTGTCACGCGCTACCCGCTGGCAAGGCTAGCCCGCCCGGTCTCACTCTGTAAGTGGATCGCTACACAACGACATCGAGGCGGGCGCCCGCCAACTGCGTGGAAAGGGCCGCGACATGACGTATTGGATCATCCGACTGCTTGAAAGCCTGCTGCTGCGGTTACGGGCCGCCGAGCCGGAACCGGATCCGCCGCGCCCCTCCCCGCCGAGGGCCGTCGCCGCCCCGGACCCCGAACCGATCTTCCGGGGTGAGGACAGCCTCCTCGTCCGCCCCTATCTCGTCGCGCACGAGCGGGATGAGGCCCGGCGGCGGCGCGTGCTCTGGCTCACGGCGCACGGAGTCGAGATCGAGCCGCACCCGCACCGGCCTGCGGGAGTGGGCGCATGAGGGGCGAGTGGACTACGACGTGGCGCACGAGCTTGCTCACGTGCTGACTTCCGGCCACTGTGCCGATCTCTGGCGGCTGTTACTGAAGTGACCTTACAAGTGGCGCAGCGCCAGCCACAGCTCTGTGCGGACGTCCATGTCGTCGAGGTCGGCGCCGAGCAGCGCCGCGCAGCGGGCGATGCGTTGGCGCACGGTGTTGCGGTGTACGCCGAGGGTGGTGGCCGTGCGGTCCCAACTGCCGTGCAGGGCGAGCCAGTTGCCCAGGGTGGTGCGCAGGGGTTCGCTGAGTGGGGTGAGGAGTTCGCGGGCGTACGCGGTGGCCTCGGCGGGGTCGAGCAGGCCGGCGAATCCGGCTGGGCGGTGGCGGGCCAACGGGGTGCGGGTGGCCACGGCGCGGGCCAGGGCGCGGGCGGCCTGGGTGTCGGCCACGGCCAGCCCCTCGATGCCGGCCGGGGCGCTGACGCCCAGGGCCCAGCCGGGGTGCGGGGTGACCTCGCGGTCGGCCGGTACCAGGGCGCGTACGGCGGGGCCGGCGGCGTCGACCAGCGGCGTCCCCAGGTCGGGCGGGGTGCCCGTGCCCCGGGCGCATACGACGACCCAGGGTCCTTCGCCCAGCAGCGCCGCCGTCTCGCCGGGGGAGCCGCCGAGCAGCATCCGTACCAACGCGGCGGAACGGGCGGCCTCGGCGGTGGTGGGGCGCCCGGCGGTGAGCAGCGAGAGCAGCACGGCCGCGACGCCGGCGATGGTGGGGTCGCCGGGGGCGCGGTGGGGGGTGGCGACGGCGAGGGCCATCCCTCCGGGCTCGGCCAGAGCGTAGGCGGCGAGGTGGGTGCCGTTGGCGGAGTCGGTGGCGGTGAGGGGGTGTGCCTTCGGCGAGTTCTCCCCGCCCCGCCCCTTCCCGAAAGCCTCCGGCGGAGTGTCAGCGGCCCGCGCCCCGAAGGATGCCCCGGTCCCTCCGCCCCCGGCCCCCCGCTCCTCGAACGCCGGAGGGGTTGAGGGGCCTCGTTTGTGCGCGGCGTGCGGCCCGGCGGTTGCCCCGGGCCGTCTGCCCCCAGACCCCGGCTCCTCGAACGCCGGAGGGGTTGAGGGGCCTCGTTTGTGCGCGGCGTGCGGCCCGGTGGTTGCCCCGGGCCGTCTGCCCCCAGACCCCGGCTCCTCGGACGCCGGAGGGGCTGAGGGGTCAGGGCGCTCCGGCGTGGAAGCGGGCCCCTGGGAGCCGGGGGTTCGACCGCCCGGTGCCCGCTCCTCGAGCGACCCTCGCTCCTCAAGCGGCGCCCGCTGCTCACGCGGCATCGCGCAATTCAGCCCCTCCGGCGTTTGAGGAGCGGGGTCCGGGGCGGTGCCCCGTGGCTGCCGGGCCGCAGGCGACGGAGCCGCGTCCCCCGCCCCGCCCGCCGGAGGCTTTCGGGAAGGGGCGGGGTGGGGACGATCCGCCGAAGGCGACACCACCCGCACCAGCGCCCCCAGCGCCTCCCCTACCGGGGCCGACGGGGCAGCCCCCGCCGACTCGACCACCGACCCCGCCGGGGTCATGAGCGCCGCCCACCCCCCGAGCCGCCCCGCCAGCACCCGCAACACCGCCCCCACCGGCGCGGAGCGCTCCGCCCCCACCGGCGCGGAGCGCGACGCCGCCGCCGCGAGCGCGCGCTGGGCCTCGTTCACGCGGCGCAGCTCGTCCTCGCGGGCCCGGGCCATCAGGAGCCACACCGCCCGCGCCACCCGGGAGAACGTCGTACGGGGCGGCACCTCAAGCAGGGGAAGCCCGTGCCGCGCGCAGGCCGCCACCAGCGCGGGCGGCACCTCCTCGTACACCGGCGCCACCCCGAAACCCAGCGCCGCCGCCCCGGCCGCGACGACCCGGGACACGTACGCCTCGGGGTCGCCCAGCTGGATGCCGGCCGTCATCAGAAGCTCCCCGCCGAGCAGATACGGGTACGGGTCGGCCATCTCCGAGGCGTGCACCCAACGGATGGACGCGTCCGGTGGCCCCGCGAGCTGCCGCAGGCCCAGATCGGTCCGGGCGAGCAGCGCGGCGAGGGCGATGGGCGGCGTGGGCGGGGCGGTCGGTGCGGTCGGTTCCGGCATGGTGGACGATCCATCCATCGGCGGCGTCAGAAGTGGAGGAAACGTACACTTCAGTGGGGCCGCCCGGCCACCTAAGGTCATGCGGAGGCGGCGAGCGCCGCCCACGCGGCGCATCCGGGGGCGCACCCGGGGGCGCGGACAGGCCCCGCGCGCCGCCGGTCCCGGCCGGACCCGCGCCACCGACGCACCCCCCTGGGTGCGCCCCACCGGCGCACCCCCGGCCCCGGGCCGCCTCAACACGCTGAAAAAGAAGGGCAGTTCACATGAGCAGCAACGAAACGCCGCGCGGTCCGATCGACTCGTCCCGCATCCCGCGGTACGCCGGTCCCGCGACCTTCGCCCGGCTGCCCCGCCTCGACGAGGTCGGCACGGCCGACGTCGCCGTGGTCGGCGTGCCCTTCGACTCCGGCGTCTCCTACCGCCCCGGCGCCCGCTTCGGCGGCAACGCCATCCGCGAGGCCTCGCGTCTGCTGCGCCCCTACAACCCCGCCCAGGACGCCTCGCCCTTCGCGCTCGCCCAGGTCGCCGACGCCGGTGACATCGCGGCCAACCCGTTCAACATCAATGAGGCCGTCGACACGATCGAGGCGGCCGCGGACGACCTGCTCTCCACCGGCGCCCGCCTCATGACGCTCGGCGGCGACCACACCATCGCGCTGCCGCTGCTGCGCTCGGTCGCCAAGAAGCACGGCCCGGTCGCGCTGCTCCACTTCGACGCGCACCTGGACACGTGGGACACCTACTTCGGCGCCGAGTACACCCACGGCACCCCCTTCCGGCGCGCCGTCGAGGAGGGCATCCTCGACACCGAGGCGCTGTCCCACGTCGGCACCCGCGGCCCGCTCTACGGCAAGCAGGACCTGACGGACGACGAGAAGATGGGCTTCGGCATCGTCACCTCCGCCGACGTCTACCGGCGCGGCGCGGACGAGGTAGCCGACCAGCTCCGCCAGCGCATCGGCGACCGCCCGCTGTACATCTCCATCGACATCGACTGCCTCGACCCGGCGCACGCGCCCGGCACCGGCACCCCCGAGGCCGGCGGCATGACCTCGCGCGAGCTCCTGGAGATCCTGCGGGGCCTGACCTCCTGCAACCTGGTCTCGGCCGACGTCGTCGAGGTCGCCCCCGCCTACGACCACGCCGAGATCACCAGCGTGGCCGCCTCGCACACGGCCTACGAGCTGACCACGATCATGTCCCGCCAGATCGCGGCGGGCCGCGCCTGAGACGCGGGAGGGGCCGGCGGAGGACCCCGGTCCGCGACCCGGAACCGGCGGCGGGGCGATCCGCTGCTGGCCCGGGCCGAGTGCCACAGCCGGGCCCGGGCCCAGTGCCACAGGAGAGGACGCGATGACCCACGACCACCACGACATCGAGCTGCGGCCCACACCGCGCCAGGTGGCGGCGGCCCTGAACCCTCCGCCCGGCCGCATCGGCGGTGACCTGGTCGTGGAGACGCTGGCCGGGCTCGGCGCGACCACCGTGTTCGGGCTGCCCGGCCAGCACGCGCTCGGCATGTTCGACGCCCTGCGCCGCTCGGACCTCACGTACGTCGGGCTGCGGGTCGAGAACAACGCGGGCTTCGCGGCCGACGCGTACGGCCGGATCACCGGAGAGGCGGCCCCGCTGCTGCTCTCGACCGGGCCCGGCGCGCTCACCTCGCTCGCCGCGCTCCAGGAGGCGGCGGCCGCCTCATCGCCGGTCGTGGCGATCTCAAGTCAGGTCCCGCGCAAGGGACTTGGCGGCGGACGCCACGGCCATCTGCACGAGCTGCGCGACCAGCAGGCCTCCTTCCGCGACATCGTGAAGTCCGTCCACACCGTGCGGAGCCAGTCGCAGATCCCCTCCGCGATCGCGGCCGCCTGGGAGTCGGCGCTGACCGCGCCGCACGGGCCGGTCTGGGTGGAGATCCCCGAGGACGTGCTCCTCGCCGAGGCGGCGCTGCCCGTCGTCACCGCGATGGACGCCTTCCCCGAGGACCTGGTCCCGCGCCACGAGCTGACCGCCGTGGCCGCCGACCTGCTGTCCCGCGCGGCCCGGCCCGTGATCATCGCGGGCGGCGGGGTCGTACGCTCCGACGCCTCGGGCAAGCTCCGCGCGCTGGCCGAACGCCTCGACGCGCCCGTGGTGACGACCTTCGGCGGCAAGGGCGCCTTCCCCTGGGAGCACCCGCTCTCGCTCCAGTCCTGGCTTGAGGACCGCCACACCACCGACTTCCTCGAAGACGCCGACGTCCTGCTCGTGGTGGGCTCCGGGCTCGGCGAGCTGTCGTCGAACTACCACACCTTCGCGCCGCGCGGCCGGATCATCCAGATCGAGGCCGACCTCGGCAAACTGGAGTCCAACCACCCCGCGCTCGGCATCCACGCGGACGCCCGCATCGCGCTCCAGGCCCTGCTCGAAACCGTCGACGCACGTACGGACCCGGGGGCGCCCGAGCGCGTACGGACCGTCCTGGACCGGGTACGGGCCCGTATCGACGCCCAGGGGCTCGGCGAGGAGCAGAAGATCCTCGCCGCCGTGCGCGCGGCGCTTCCCTCCTCGGCGCCCAGCTTCTGGGACATGACGATCCTCACCTACTGGGCGTGGTCGGCGTGGCCCGGCGCGATGCACTCCGCCCAGGGCGCCGGGGGCCTGGGCTACGCGTTCCCCTCCGCGCTCGGCGCCGCCGTCGCCGACCCCGCCACCCCGGTCCTCGCGGTCTCCGGCGACGGCGGCGCGATGTACTCCATCGCCGAGCTCGCCACGGCCCGCCAGTACGACCTGCCGGTGACGTGGCTGATCGTCGACGACGGCGGCTACGGCATCCTGCGCGAGTATCAGACGGACACGTTCGGTGCGACCACGGCGACCGAACTCGCCCGCCCGGACTTCGCCGCCCTGGCCGAGTCCTTCGGCGTGCCCGCCGTCCGCACGGGCGCGGACACCCTGACCGCCGACCTGTCCCAGGCCCTGGCCACCCCCGGCCCCTCGGTGGTCGTACTGCCCGCAGTCCTGAGGATGTTCGCCCCGACCCACCGATAGGGCGCCTGCGGAACGCGATGAAGGCCCGGGGTCCTCGCGTCCTTACGGCCCGTATTCATTGCGGCGGGATGAAATCCGCCGGCCGCCGCGTTGGGGCTTGCGGCAGGGCACGTACCAACGGGAGGAACGTCGTGACGGAGGGTGTGCGACAGGGGTGGGCGCGCAGGCTGACCGGGTACGCCTGGCGGTACCGGCGCGATGTGGTGCTGGCGCTCGGCTCGTCGCTCGGCGGCATGGCCGTCATGGCGCTCGTGCCGCTGATCACCAAGGTCGTCATCGACGACGTCATCGGCGACCACACGCGCTCCCTCGCCGTGTGGACCGGGCTCCTCATAGCCTGCGCCGTCGTGGTGTACGCGATGACGTACATACGGCGGTACTACGGAGGGCGCCTCGCCCTCGACGTCCAGCACGACCTGCGCACCGAGATGTACCGCACGATCACCCGGCTCGACGGGCGGCGCCAGGACGAGCTGTCCACGGGGCAGGTCGTCGGCCGGGCCACCAGCGACCTCCAGCTGATCCAGGGCCTGCTCTTCATGCTGCCGATGACCATCGGCAACATCCTGCTCTTCGTCATCTCCGTCGTGATCATGGCGTGGCTCTCGCCGCTGCTCACCCTCGTCGCCCTCGCGGTGGCCCCCGCCCTGTGGTTCATCGCCAAGCGCAGCCGCACCCGCCTCTTCCCCGCCACCTGGTACGCCCAGGGCCAGGCGGCCGCCGTCGCCGGGGTCGTGGACGGCGCGGTGTCCGGGGTCCGCGTCGTCAAGGGCTTCGGCCAGGAGGACCAGGAGACCGGCAAGCTGCGCGAAGTGGGGCGCAAGCTGTTCGCGGGCCGCCTGCGCACGATCAAGCTGAACGCCCGCTACACCCCCGCCCTCCAGGCCGTCCCCGCGCTCGGCCAGGTCGCCATGCTGGCCCTCGGCGGCTGGCTCGCCACCCGGGGCCAGATCACGCTCGGTACGTTCGTCGCGTTCTCCACCTACCTCGCCCAGCTCGTCGGGCCCGTGCGCATGCTCGCCATGGTGCTCACCGTGGGCCAGCAGGCCCGGGCCGGCGTCGAACGCGTCCTTGAGCTGATCGACACCGAGCCGTCCATGGCGGACGGCACGAAGGAACTGCCCGCCGACGCTCCCGCCACCGTCGAATTCGACGACGTGCGCTTCGGCTACGACGACGAGCGGCCCGTCCTTGACGGCTTCTCGCTCGACATCCGCCCCGGCGAGACCGTCGCCGTGGTCGGCTCCTCCGGCTCCGGCAAGTCCACCGTCTCCCTGCTCCTGCCACGCTTCTACGACGTCGCGCACGGCGCCGTCCTCGTCGGCGGCCACGACGTGCGCGAGCTGACCCTCTCCTCGCTGCGCGCCGCGATCGGCCTGGTCCCCGAGGACTCCTTCCTCTTCTCCGACACCATCCGCGCCAACATCGCGTACGGGAAGCCGGACGCCACACAGGAGGAGATCGACAGGGCGGCCCGCGCCGCCCAGGCCGACGGGTTCATCGCCGAGCTGCCCAAGGGGTACGACACCACCGTCGGCGAACACGGCCTGACGCTCTCCGGCGGCCAGCGCCAGCGCATCGCGCTCGCCCGCGCCATCCTCACCGACCCCCGCCTGCTCGTCCTGGACGACGCGACCTCGGCGGTCGACGCCCGCGTCGAGCACGAGATCCACGAGGCCCTGAAGTCGGTCATGGCCGGCCGCACCACGCTGCTCATCGCGCACCGCCGCTCCACCCTCGCGCTCGCCGACCGCATCGCCGTCCTCGACGGCGGACGGCTCGCCGCGATCGGCACCCACGACGAGCTCCAGCGCGACAGCGCGCTCTACCGCCGCCTGCTCACCGACCCCGACGAGCTGGGCGCGGTGTCGCCCGGACACACCCCGGCCGCACCCGCCGCCGAGGAGGACGATCACTCCGTACGGGACGAGCTGGACGCGGAGTTCGACGCCGAGCGCGGCATCACGCCGCCGCTGTGGATCCGCGAGGACAAGGCGGAGTCCGCCGCCCCCGGCGGCATGCCCTTCCCCAAGCTCTCAACTTCGTTCGAGCAGGGCAGGCCCCAATCGCCCGAACTGCTCGCCCAGGTCGAGGCGTTGCCGCCCGCGACCGATGTGCCGGGCATCGACGAGGCGAAGGCGGTCCAGCCGGAGGAGTCGTACGGCCTGCGTGGGCTGCTGCGGGGCTTCGGCCTCCCCCTGCTCGTCTCGCTCCTCCTCGTGGCGATCGACGCGGGCGGCTCCCTCATCCTGCCCGTCCTGATCCGGCACGGCATCGACCAGGGCGTCACCAAGCTCGCGCTGGGCGCGGTGTGGGCGGCGTCCGGGCTCGCCCTGCTCACCGTCGCCGTGCAGTGGCTCGCCCAGACCGGCGAGACCCGCATGACCGGACGCACCGGCGAACGCGTCCTCTACACCCTGCGCCTGAAGATCTTCGCGCAGCTCCAGCGGCTCGGACTCGACTACTACGAACGGGAGTTGACCGGCCGGATCATGACCCGCATGACGACGGACGTGGACGCGCTGTCCACGTTCCTCCAGACGGGTCTGGTCACCGCGTTCGTCTCCGTCGTCACGTTCTTCGGCATCATGGTCGCGCTGCTCTTCATCGACCTCCAGCTCGCCCTCGTCGTCTTCGCGACGCTCCCGCTGCTCGTCATCGGCACGTACGTTTTCCGCAAGAAGAGCGTGAAGGCGTACGAGCTGGCCCGTGAGCGGATCAGCGTCGTCAACGCCGACCTCCAGGAGTCGGTGTCGGGTCTGCGCATCGTGCAGGCGTTCCGGCGCGAGCACGACGGGGCCGAGCGGTTCGCGAAGCGCAGCGACCACTACCGCGCGGCGCGGGTGCGCGGGCAGTGGCTGATCTCGGTGTACTTCCCCTTCGTGCAGCTCCTGTCGTCGGTGGCGGCGGCCGCCGTCCTGATCGTGGGCGCGCACCGGGTCGACGGCGGCACCCTGACCACGGGTGCGCTCGTCGCCTACCTCCTCTACATCGACCTGTTCTTCGCGCCCGTCCAGCAGCTCTCGCAGGTCTTCGACGGCTACCAGCAGGCGGCGGTATCGCTCAAGCGGATCCAGGAACTCCTCCAGGAGAAGACCTCCACGTCGGCGGCGGCCGAACCGCTCGACGTGCGCTCCCTGCGCGGGGAGATCGCCTTCGAGAACGTCGACTTCGCGTACCGGGCCGCCGATGCGGGCGATACGGGCGATGCCGCCCAGGAGTCCGAGGACGCGCTCAGCGGCATCGACCTGCGCATACCGGCCGGGCAGACCGTCGCCTTCGTCGGCGAGACCGGCGCGGGCAAGTCCACCCTGGTCAAGCTGGTGGCGCGCTTCTACGATCCGACGGGCGGGCGGGTGACGGTCGACGGCACGGACCTGCGTGACCTCGACATCACCGCCTACCGGCACCGGCTCGGGGTGGTCCCGCAGGAGGCGTACCTCTTCGCGGGTACGGTCCGCGACGCCATCGCGTACGGGCGCCCCGACGCGAGCGACGCGCAGGTGGAGGCGGCGGCGCGGGCGGTCGGCGCGCACGACATGATCGCGACGCTGGACGGGGGCTACCTCCACGAGGTCGCCGAGCGCGGCCGCAACCTCTCCGCCGGGCAGCGCCAGCTGATCGCGCTGGCCCGCGCGGAACTGGTCGACCCGGACGTGCTGCTCCTCGACGAGGCGACGGCGGCGCTGGATCTGGCGACCGAGGCCCAGGTCAACCAGGCCACGGACCGCCTGACCGGGCGCCGCACCACGCTGGTGGTCGCCCACCGCCTCACCACGGCGGCCCGCGCGGACCGGGTGATCGTGATGGACGGGGGCCGGGTGGCGGAGGACGGCACGCACGCGGAGCTTCTGGCGGCGGGGGGTGTGTACGCCCGCCTGTGGCACACGTTCACCGCCACCCCGGTCCCCACGGCATAACGCCCCGACGCGGGTCGGCCCGGATGCGCAGGGGCGCGGGGAACTGCGCGAGGAGCGCCCACGGCCCGCAGCCGGGGCCCCTGGGGCTCCGCCCCAGCCCCCGTTCGCGCCTAACCCGGGCCAACGCTCAACTGGCCGCGACGCCCACCAACACGGCCCGGGTGGCAATAGGGGTGCCTAGGTGGCACCCATCGCGCCTCAATTCACCTCTGAACGAAGTCTCACGGCCGCCGCCGGGCTGGCGGCGGCCGGGGGCGCGTGGGGTGCGAGGCTCCCCTCCTCGTCGTCCCACGTGCGGGTCCTTGATGGCAGTGGGGGTCGCGGGAGGGCCCCGGAATCCTGCCATGGAGGACCCTGGAGGCTGGAGCCGCGGGTTGTTGGCGGTGCGGCTCCAGCCGGGCCTCATGGTCTGAAGGGCTCGGGTCTCGGAGCCGTGACGGGGTTGCGTCGTGCGAACCCCGTTGCGCCTGCCCCGCCAACATAGGCCGGGAGCGAGCAGCCCGGTAGGGTGCCGACCGGCCACATTTCCCCCGTGGCTGGGAAACACAAGTGGCAGGTACGCGCGGGGCAGCGCACCCAAGGTGAGAGACCCGGGTGGCGCCGCGCGAGGGTGACCGGCCTCAGACCGGACGGCTGCCGTGCGGACCGTTGTTGATGATCTGGTGGGCGAGGTCGCAGATGCGCAGGCCGTGGTCCGGGCATAGGTGCGGAAGCGGGTGAAGGTGTCGTCGGGGCTGGTGTGCCAGCGTTCCGCGAGGATGCCTTCGGCCTGTTCTATGACGATCCGGCTGGTCAGTGCGGCCTGGAGCTGGTCGCGCTCGACGTAGGTCTGTTCCAGGGTGCGCTGCTGGCGGATCGCGATGGTGGCGGTGTCCGCGAGTGCCTGGGCGAGCGCGGTGTTCTCCACCTTGGCGGCCTGCTCGCTGAGCACTACAACCCGCCCGCCTTCTCTCGGCCGGCAGACGGAGCCTGCGGGTCAGAAGCTGGCTCAGCCGGGTGCCCCGGACGCCGGCGCAGCGGGAACACCTCGGCGAGACCGGTCCCTGCAAACAGCGGAGACATACTGCCTCCGAGTGCAGACCAGCCGCCCCCGCCGGCGTGCACTACGGCGAGCGGCGAACAGGGCCAACGACGGCCCGCGCCGCCGGCTCCGAAATGCCTGTCCGAGCGTCGGTCGGCACCGGCTGGGTCCTGCCTCCCGCGGCGGGGCCGTCCGCGATGGACAGGAGGCGCAGTGCCTCGGTTCTCTCGGTGCGAGTGCGGACGACCAGCAGGTCCCATCGGCCGTGGCCGGGGGCGACGAGGCAGATCGTGTCAGGGGTGCGGTGGCTGCTGGCTCGGTGCAGTTGGATCACTTGGTTGGCGACGAGGATCCGGCCGGGGAAGGCCGACCACATGGTCGCGTTCGCGGTGACGTGGGCGATTCGCGGCCACGAGTGGGGCAACGCGCGGATCAGGCGGGGCAGTTCGGTGGTCAGGTCATCCGAGCGGGGCCACCAGACGCCGTCGATGGGGCGGGGACCGTTGCCCCGCGATGTCAGGCGCAGGCGTACCGGCAGCAGCGAAGAAGGGGGGCGCAGGGTCATGGTCACGGGCTCGGTCCTTCGATGGTGGGAGACAAGCGGGGGGATACGCGGGGGCGCCGCTGCGGTCGGAGACGGGCTGGTAGGCCCGGGAGGGCGTTTGGCGCGCGTGTCATGCCCCACGTACAGGCACCCCCTCTGGTGCGTGCGGCTGTCCGCGGGCGGCCGAGAAGGGCGAGGAACTCTCCGTCGTCTCCGAGGTCGAGGGGACGTCTGCTGAAGACCTGGCCGGGCGGCGACGAGAGGTGACGGACGGACACGGCGGGCTCCCGGACTCGGCATGGGCGCTGCGGGCGGACCGGCCGGGACTGGGGCCAGAGGGGATGTCAGTTGTACTGGGGGAGTGGGCCAGGTTTGTTGTTCGACCCCGGGACCGGGACGGTCTCGGCGTCGTCCGCGGCCGGGTGCGGTGTCGGCGCCGGTGCCGCGGCCGCGGATTCCCTGCTGAGGAAGGCGCCCAGTTCGCCGATGGTACTCATCAGGGGCGCGGGGAAGACGACGGTGGTGTTCTTATCGACGCCGATCTCCACGAGGCTTTGCAAGTTGCGGAGCTGGAGCGCCAGCGGGTGGGCCATCATCGTGTCGGAGGCGTCTCCGAGTGCCGCCGCCGCGAGCGACTCTCCCTCGGCGTTGATGATTTTGGCTCGCTTTTCACGCTCGGCCTCGGCCTGGCGGGCCATCGCGCGCTTCATACTGTCCGGCAGCTGGATGTCCTTGAGCTCGACGAGTGTGACCTCAACTCCCCACTCCGCGGTGGCGACATCGAGGATCTCGCGGATGCCCAGGTTGATGCGGTCAGTCTCCGAGAGCGTCTCGTCCAGTGTGTGCTGGCCCACCACCTTGCGCAGGGTGGTCTGGGCGATCTGGTTGATGGCGGCGGACACGTTCTCGATGGCGATGACCGATTTCACGGCGTCCACGACACGGAAGTACGCGACGGCCGATACGTCGACGCTGACGTTGTCGCGGGTGATGATGCCCTGCGACTGGATCGGCATTGTCACGATGCGTAGCGACACCCGGTGCAGGACGTCGACCAGGGGAATGATGACGCGCAACCCGGGCGTCCGCGTGCCGGCCAGCCGTCCGAGTCGGAAGAGCACCGCCTTCTCGTACTGTTTGACGATCTTGATGGACATCGCCAGTGCCAGGAGCACAAGTAGGGCGACGACGACAACGAGCGTGATCAGAAGCTGCATGGCGGAACTCCCATGGGCGAGGCCGGCCGGCCCTGACTGGATCCCGGGGCGGGTCACGGATCAGGCGTGACTCACGGATCAACTGCCCCTGTCCCGGCGGACGCGACGCCGAGGACGCAGACGTCCCCGTCCCCCCTCGCGCTGATCCCGGCGGGTCGGTACGGCGGGCGGATCCGCCTGGCCGGCCGGCTGCGGAGCGTTTTCGCCGCGGGCGTCCCGGTCACGGGGTTGGAAGCGGGAGTAGTGGTGGAGCGCTATCCGCTCGGCGCGCTGTGCGTTGAGCAGGTGGATCATGCGTGCCGCGGCAACGATCAGGAGCAACGTGACCACGATGGTCAGGGCCGTGGTCATGGCACTCACATCCCCACCAGGAGGCGGCTGGGGCGGGCCGTGACAACGGCGAAGGTCGAGGAGGCGCCGCCCTCGTACTCCCACGCCTCCTCAGGGTCTTGCCGCCGGTCGACGGCCGTCGCGTTGTGCAGGGCCGCCTCCGCGCCCATGAGGGCGCTCGCGGTGAGCTGTGGGCCGGTGCTGTCGGTGGCGGCCGCCATGAGCCGGGCAGCGGTGGAGGCGTCGGTTTCCGGCGGGATGACGAGAAGGTCCCAGCGTCCGGCCGTGTAGGACAGAAGCAGAAGCTTGTGCGGGTCCTGCTCGGTTGTGAACCAGCCCGCCTTCACCACGTGCCCGGCCACCGGAATCTTCCGCGGAATGACGGGCCAGTGCCGGGGATTCACGGCAATGCGGGTGATCCGCCCCCATCGTGCGTCCAAGACCTCGATCAATGCGGGCAGTTCACGCAGCAAGTCGCGGGAGCGGGGCCACCAGGCGCCGTCCAAGAGCCCGGGAGAGCCGTCGGGGGGTTTCAGCGCGATGCGTGTGCCCGAAGCCGCCGGGGGCTCGCGCCGGAGGTACAGGTACGGGTCGGTCTTGGTCGCGGACATGGCGCGAACCTGTCTCCGGGGGCACTGTCCATGGACGACACCCGGCTGTCTTTGCTCACCGGGAACGACGACGGCATGAAGGCCAGTGTGCGAAATGCTCCCAGTGCGCTCAACCCTACTCCTCTGTGTCTCGGCCGGGCCGGATCGTGTCAGCTCCCGTGCCGAAATGACCGCACCAGCGCGCCGCGCGTCCAGGCGAACACCGGGCGTGAACTGGATCTTCGCAAGACCCCCTGCGTCAGAAGCTCGCTCGTGGGTCACGCTTTCGCCCCTCCGGTGACGTAGTTGGAGTAGGCGTTTGAAAGATCGCGTTACGTGGCAGTCGCGCGGCCCATCGTCAGCACATCTGACGAATAGGGCAACTAGGCTGACCACATCAAGGAGTGAGCCGAAGCCTGTCGGCGTCCCTGGCGGCTCGGCGTGATCGAGAATCGAGGCGGACGGCTCGGCGCGTCCGGGTCTACCTCGCGTAGGGGTCGGTGATCTCGCGAAGTTGATCCAGGATCTGGTGCAACAACGCGAAATTGCGGGTGCCCAGGTAGGCCTTCCACTCCGAAAGGATCTCGTCGAGTGTCGCCGAGGCCACCTCGACCGCCCGCCTGCCGCGTTCCTCGATCACGATCAACCGGGCACGGCCGTCCGTCGGGTCGGGGACCCGGCGGACATAGCCCAGGCGTTCCAGCTGATCGACCAGTACGCCGGCGCTCTGTTTGCTCATTTGGGCCTGGTCAGCAAGGTCCGTGAGGCGCGAACCGTCCGGGGCGACGCGCTGGAACACCCGGCACTGGGCGAGGGTCCGGCCGGCGTCACTCGCGATCTCAACGACGCGCTTCCACGCCGCGGTGCTCTGTCGGACCACACAGCCCCGCTACCCATTCCGGAGCGCATCCGGGCCACCCGCTCGCTCACCAGTACAAACGGGCGTAGACCGACGCGACGACTGCACAGCAGACGCGCACCCGGCGCATGGCCCGCCCGGCAAGGCTTGATGCGCATACGGCCAGGAAGTTCGTACCCGATCCAGACCAAGCGGACCGATGCGGCGCCGGTCTCGAAGAGCAGCCACGCCCACCGGCGCCTATTTCCCGCAGCAGAGTGAGCCTTCGGGCGCACCCAGATCTCCGGGCCCGCCTCTCTCCCACTGAGCCAACAGGTCCGGTGCGGGCCCTGTCTCCAATCCGAGTCGCGACGATCGTTTCTGGTGCTCAGTTCCACGACCATTCGGCGACTTCGGGCAGATCGGTGCCGTGTTCGTGGATCCAGCCGTGGTGCCGCAGCCGGATGTCCGCCAGTTCCTGTCGTACGGTCCCGGCGCGTGCTCCCAGGCCCGGAACGCGGTCGATGACATCCATGGCCAGGCGGTACCGATCGAGGTCGTTGCGGACGACCATGTCGAAGGGTGTGGTGGTGGAACCTTCCTCCTTGTAGCCACGGACGTGGAAGTGTGCGTGCCCGGTGCGGCGGTAGGCGAGACGGTGGATCAGCCACGGGTAGCCGTGGTAGGCGAAGACGACCGGTTTGTCGGCGGTGAACAGGGCATCGAACTCCGCGTCTGCCATGCCGTGTGGATGCTCCTGGGCCGGGAGCAGACGGGCCAGGTCCACCACGTTGACGACACGTAGGGCGAGATCCGGTAGGTGATGACGGAGCAGCTGCGCGGCGGCCAGCACCTCCAGGGTCGGCACGTCGCCCGCGCAGGCGAGTACGGCATCGGGTTCGTTGCCGCTCTCGGTGCCGGCCCAGCCCCAGATCCCGGCGCCACGCGCGCAGTGCCCGCGCGCCTCGTCGAGCGTCAGCCAGTCGAAGCAGGGCTGCTTGCCCGCGACGACCACGTTGACGTGGTCACGGGAGCGCAGCACGTGGTCCGCCACCGCGAGAAGGGTGTTGGTGTCCGGGGGGAGATAGACCCGCACGACCTCGGGGGACTTGTTGAGTACGTGGTCGATGAAGCCGGGGTCCTGGTGCGAGAAGCCGTTGTTGTCCTGTCGCCACACGTGCGAGGTGAGCAGGTAGTTGAGGGAGGCGATGGGCCGGCGCCACGGAATCCGGCGTGAGGTGCGCAGCCATTTGATGTGCTGGTTGACCATCGAGTCCACGATGTGGACGAAGGCTTCGTAGCAGGAGAACATCCCGTGCCGGCCGGTGAGGAGATAACCCTCCAGCCAGCCTTGGCAGGTGTGTTCGGACAGGATCTCCATCACGCGGCCGTGCCGGTCCAGGTTCTCGTCCACCTCCAGCATCTGTTCCTGCCATGCCTTTCCGGTGGCCCGATACACGGCCTGGAGGCGGTTGGAGGCGGTCTCGTCGGGGCCGAACAGGCGGAAGTCGCGGCGCCCTGCCGTGCGCACCATGACCGTTTCCAGCAGACCTCCCAGGACCCGGGTCGGTTCGTGCAGCGTCGTGCCGCGCTTGTCGACCGGGACGGCGTACCCCTCGAGGGACGGCACCGGGAGGTCGCGCACCAGCAGACCGCCGTTGGTGTGCGCGCTCGCGCCGAGGCGGTGCGCCCCGTCAGGTACGCACTCCAGGACCCGCGCGTGGGGGCGGCCCTGGTCGTCGAACAACTCACCCGGCCGGTAGGAGCGCAGCCATTGTTCCAACTGCCGTCGGTGGTCCGGGTTTTCACGGACGGCGGCAAGAGGGACTTGATGGGCGCGCCACGTGCCCTCCACGGGCAGGCCGTCGACCTCGGCCGGGCCGGTCCAGCCCTTGGGCGTACGAAGAACGATCAGCGGCCAGCGGTGGCGTTCGGTGACCCCCTCGTGGCGGGCTCCGTGCTGGATGGCGCCGATACGGTCGAGCGCGGTGTCCATGGCGTGTGCCATGGCACTGTGGACGTGGAGAGGGTCGTCGCCCTCGACGTGGAGCGGGTCATGACCCAACCCGCGCAGCAGATCGTCGAGTTCGTACGACGGAAGCCGGGCGAGTATCGACGGGTTGGCGATCTTGTAGCCGTTGAGGTGCAGGATCGGCAGGACGGCGCCGTCGTGGACCGGGTCGAGGAACTTGTTGGAGTGCCAGGAGGCGGCCAGCGGTCCGGTCTCGGCCTCCCCGTCACCGACCACGCAAGCGACCAGCAGCTCCGGATTGTCGAGCGCGGCGCCGTAGGCGTGGGAGAGCGAGTAGCCGAGCTCACCGCCCTCGTGGATCGAGCCGGGGGTCTCCGGGGCGACATGGCTGGGCACCCCGCCCGGGAAGGAGAACTGGCGGAAGAGCAGTGCCATGCCCTCCGCGTCGCGGCTGACGTCCGGGTACGTCTTCGAATAGCTGCCCTCCAGCCATGAGTTGGCGAGGACGGCCGGACCGCCATGGCCGGGTCCCCAGACGCAGAGGGCATCCATTCCGCGGCTCTTGATCACGCGGTTGAGATGGGTGTGAACGAGGTTGAGACCGGGTGAAGTACCCCAGTGACCCAGCAGCCTCGGCTTGATGTGCTCCGGGCGGAGCGGCTCGTTGAGCAGCGGGTTTGCCATCAGGTAGATTTGGCCGACGGTCAGGTAGTTAGCTGCGCGCCAGTGTGCGTCGAGCGCCAACAGCTCCGTTTCGTCAAGGTAGTTGGCTGATTTCTGATGGCTGTCAGACATGCTTTGTTCCTCCATCTGTGACCGCGTGAAGTGGTCGAGCGGTGCTGAACCGGGCGGCCCGGCGCCGCAGGAGGCGGTGGTTTCTGTGAGGGCGCGGGGCGGCGTCCGGTGTGGGGCGGGGCCGGTAGAAGAGCCGCTTGCCCAGCTCGATCAGGGCGAGATAGCCGACGACCATGGCGGCCAGCGCGGCGAAGAAGCCTGGAGGCAGCGGCTGGAAACCGAGCGTGTGAGCCAGCGGGGTGGAGGGGAGCAGGGCTCCGACAGCAACCACCCCGCAGGCGGCCAGGGCCAACGGCAGGCTGGGGCGGCTGCGCCAGAACGGGATGCGCCTGGTGCGGATCGCGAAGATCACCAAGGTCTGGGTGGCGAGGGACTCCACGAACCAGCCGGTACGGAACTGGGTAGCCCCGGAGTGGAAGATCCACAGCATGGCGCCGAAGGTCGCGAAGTCGAACAGCGAGCTGACGGGCCCGAAGCAGAGCATGAAGCGGCGGATGAAGGCGATGTCCCAGTGCGAGGGACGGCGCAGCTGTGCCTCGTCGACGTGGTCGGTGGGGATGGCGAGCTGACTGGTGTCGTACAGGAGGTTGTTGAGCAGAATCTGGGAGGGCAGCATGGGCAGGAAGCTCAAAAACAGCGAGGCGCCGGCGGCGCTGAACATGTTGCCGAAGTTGCTGGACGTCCCCATCAGAACGTACTTGATGGTGTTGGCGAAGATCCGTCGGCCGCCCACGACGCCGTCGGCGAGAACGTCCAGGTCCTTCTCCAGCAGGATGACATCGGCCGCGTCCTTGGCAACGTCCGTGGCGGAGTCGACGGAGATGCCGACGTCGGCGGCGTGCAGAGCGAGCGCGTCGTTGACGCCGTCGCCGAGGAAGGCCACATCGTGGCCGGTGGTGCGCTGGGCCCGGACGATGCGGGCCTTGTGTTCCGGGCTGACCCGGGCGAACACGGTGGTGCGCGCGATCGCCTCGACGAGCTCGGTGTCGTTCATGGCGTCGAGGTCGGTTCCGGTCAGCGTGCCGGTGCCGGTGAGTTCGAGAGCGAGCTCCTGGCAGACCTTGACGGCGACGGCCGGGTTGTCACCGGTGACGATTTTGACGGTGATACCGAGTGCGGCAAGGCGCAGCAGTGCCGCGGCGGCATCGGGTTTCGGCGGATCGAGGAAGACCAGCAGTCCGGCAAGCTCCAGATCATGTTCGTCGCCGGCGGTGGGTTGGGTGAGGTCCTGGGCGGGGCGGGTGGCCACGGCGACCACCCGGTTGCCCGCGGCGAACTCCGCGTCCAGCATCGCGCGCGCCGCGCCGGGCACGTCGGCGCAGCGTTCCAGAACGGATTCAGGGGCGCCCTTGGTGACCAGGACCGCCCCTCCGGTGCGGCCGCGCACGAGGGTGGAGATCATGCGCCGCTCATGGTCGAACGGCAGGGCCCCGAGCCGCTGGTACGCCGCCAGGGCCGCCTGCTGTGAGCGGGCGGCCGGAGTGGCCCACAATGCCGCGTCCAGCGGATTGCCGCCCACCGCTCGGCTGCCGGCGCCGACGGCCCCGGCGTCCGCCTCCGTGCACAGCAGGCCCCATCGCAGTACTTGCTCGGGGCTCTGGCCACCGGCGGGCAGCGCCCGCGTGAACTCGACGCGGCCCTGGGTCAGGGTGCCGGTCTTGTCCGTGAACAGTACGTCGACATCGCCCAAGTCCTCGATGCAGACCAGCCGTTTGACCAGGACCTTCTGTTGGCTCATGCGGCGCGATCCAGCCGCCAGACTGGTGGACACCACCGCGGGCAGCAGCTGCGGGGTGATTCCGACCGCGATGGCGAGGGAGAACAGCAGCGCGTCGATGAGCGGTTTGTGCAGCACCACGTTGATCACGAAGATCGACGCGGTCAGCGAACCAGCCACGTACACCAGCAGCATGGAGAATCGCCGTAGTCCCCGCTGGAACTCGGTCTCCAGCTGGTGTCCGCTCAGCCCGGCTGCGATCCTTCCGAACTCCGCGGCGGCTCCGGTGGCGACCACCACCCCCCGGGCGCTGCCGGCGTGCACGACCGTTCCCATCAGGGCGCAGCTGGACAGGTCGGCCAGCGCAGTGCCGGCGGCGACGGGAGCCTTGTCCTTGAGCACCGGCAGTGACTCGCCGGTCAGTACCGACTCCCCGCACTCCAGGGCGGACACCTCAAGGAGGCGGACGTCGGCCGGAACGATGTCGCCCAGCCGGAGTTGGACGACATCTCCGGGCACCAGGGCAGTGACGTCCACCGCCGTCGCGTCCCCGTCCCGCAGGACCACGGCCTGGTGACGGATCTGGCCGTGCAGCGACTCGGCCGCCTTCTCCGCACGGTACTCATTCACGAAGCCGAGCCCCACGGACAGCGCCACGATCACGCCGATGATCACAGCGTCACTGCGCTCGCCGACCGCGTATGAGACCGCCGCGGCCGCCAGCAGCAGCGCAAGCAGGGGCGAACGCAACTGCCGCCACAGCACGGGCAGAGCCCTGGCTCTGTGTGAGGCCACCGCGTTGGGCCCCCATCGCACCAGTCTGTCGGCGGCCACCGCAGCCGAGAGCCCTTGGCGGCTGGAGGCCAGCCGAGCCAGCACCTCGTCCTCCGCCAGAGCGGCGGCAGCGAGGATGCCTTGCGGCGCCGGACCACGAGACGGTGCCGCGGTGTTCACCGTGATGGGGCACGGCCAGTCCGGTTCACGCTTTGACACATCGGCCACCTCCCGGAGCGGAACATGCGGTTGCAGCCGGGGACTGGGGCTTCGCTCCACAGCGAGGCCTGCCCCCCTGGTCGTGGCGGCCCGCCGGTACCGACTCAGCCGCGCCCCAGCGAACGCGGTCGGCATTGGCAAGCGTGGAGCCGCCCAGGCCCTCGGCCGCGCGGGGCGATTCCCACGCTCCGGGCTCGTTCATAGGCCCGATGACCGGCTCGTCGCCGAACCGCTGGGAGACCTGGAGGGCGGCCGCCCTCTGCCGCGGCTCGATGGTCCGCAGCATCTCGCGTGGGTCGTGGGCCGGATTCTTCAGATGGCCAGCACTCGGTTCGCGGTCTCCCAGTACTGCTCCAGGGCGACGCGCAATTCATCGGTCTCGGCTCGGGTGCCCTGGCCCTGCCAATTCGCGCGGAGGGCGCTCTGGCGTGCGGCGAGGGCGTTCGTCAGGTAAGTCACCATTTCGGCGAGGGCGCTGTCGGCTTCCTCCACGGCGTGGCGCGGGCTGTTCGCGAAGTCATTGACGGCCTGCTAGAGGCGGGCGGCCAGCCTTTCCCGTTCCTCCACTGAGAGGAGCCGGTGTTCTGTCACCTGGGTGCGGCCGGCGTTGGCGGTTCCGGCGGGGCCATCTCGCGGCGCCGGGACCGGTTCGGCTTTGGGCCTCTGTGCTGCGCGCCGCGTGGTGCGATCCGGGGTATCGGCCTTGGGCTGCCGTGCGCGTTCTGAGTCATACAGCATGTGCGTGCCACTTCCCTCTGCTTGATGTTCGCTGGCGATGGCGCCTGTTCGGCCGAAGTCGTTGGCGGCGGCGAACGGTATCGGCCGCGTCGGCCTACTGCTGGCCGACCCCAATGCGGCGAAGAGGCCGCGGGCCTCAGCCGTGAACTGCCCTTGCCGTCGGGCCTATTCGACGACGTACTGTTCGCGGGCCTCCGGCGACAGGCGGCTGCTCCGCAAAGGCAGGGCCTCCCCGCGGCACAGGGCCGTAAGCCCTGTTCTTCGCGGGGTCCAGGCGAAACAAGATGGAGCGCGCCGTCCGGATGGTCCGGAGTGTCATGGCCTCGCGCTGTACCTGGCAGTCAACTCCCCGTGCTCCGCGCTGTCAACGCGCCCACCGTGAGGCCGTGCTCGCGGGTCGGGGCCGGGGTGAGCGAAACTCGTGAGACTCGACGTCCTTTTCCCGCGGGACGCGCGGGACACGCCGGCCCGCTCTCGCACCCTGGCCAGACGCCGGCCCGCTCTCGCCGAACCGCTGCCAACTGGCCAAGTTTAAGCGGGCGTTGATGCGGACCCCAGCGCTCGGTCGCGTGATCCGTTCCGTGACCGGACAGGCCCCTGCTGCTCACTCTCGTCACCCGACCGTGTTCAATCTCGGCTTCTCCACCAGCCTGGGCGGGTGGCTGGCGTGGCGCCATCGCCTGGCTCCACGGCCCCCGCCGCCTACGGACCCGCTGGGAAACACGCGACGACATGCACGACGCCTTCCTCCAACTCGCCCACTGCATGACCCTCGCCCGCAAGCACCCAGCATCCTGAAAGGACCCTTTAGGGCCAGGGGGGACCCCCATGACGGGCTGAGGTTGCCGATGCGGGCCAGCACCAGCCCTGCCAGGTGCGCGGGGAACTGCGCGCTCAGCCACGCACGGCCCGCAGCCGAGGTACCCGCATGCGGGCCCGCGCCGGATGCTCAGGGGCGCGGGGAACTGCGCGGGCGCCACGCTCGGCCCGCACCCGCACGTCGGTCCGGCCGGGGCGGAACCAGGGGGATCGGGGGCGCGTCCCAGGCGGGGCCCGCTTGATCCATTCTGGAGGAGGGACCCCATGAACCCCGGCGCCGCCCCCCGCTATCTCTACGTGACCCGCCACGCAGAGGCGACCCCGGACGAATCCGGCCTCACCGACGCCGGCCGCAGGCAGGCCACCCTGCTCGGGCAACGCCTGCGCACCGCCCCGCTCACCGCGATCCATCACGGCCCCCTCGCCCGCGCCGAGGAGACCGCCCGCCTGATCGCCGACCAGCTCGAAGGCGTCCCCCTGCGCCGCGCGGCGGCGGCCGGCGACTACCTCCCGTACCCCCCGACCCGCGAGGAACTGCCGCAGGAGATGGCCGACGCCTTCCTGACGTTCCTGGACCGATTCCCGGAACAGGAACGCGAACACGGCACCCGCCTCGCCGCCACCGCACTCGCCGATCTCACCGGCCCCGTCCCCGGCGACGAGCCGCGCCACGAACTCCTGGTCACCCACAACTTCCTCGTCGGCTGGCTCATACGCGCCGCCTTCGACGCGCCCAACTGGCGATGGGCCGGCGTCAACCACGCCAACGCCGCCCTGACCGTCATCCGGTACGCCCCCGGCCGCCCCCCGTCGCTCCTGCTCTTCAACGACACCGGCCACCTCCCCGCCGAACTGCGCTGGACCGGCTTCCCCCAGGAGCTGCACATCTGAGCGACCGCACAACCGGGCCGAGCCCACCGCACGCACCCCCGGAGAACCATCCGGCCACCCGTCGCGTCCCACCCCACATACGCGCAAGCGACGGAAGGGTGCAAGCGTGTTCGGAGGGACAGGAAGCGGGCCGGGGAAGAGGCGGCGGGGGGTTCTCCCGGGCGTGGCCGCCGTGCTCGTCATGGCGGGCGGCCTGGTCGTGTGCGGCCCCGGAGGCAGCGCGGACGCGGCGGCCGCCTGCGCGGGCCGGCCCGCGAAGACGGTCGGGTTCAGCACGGGGGAGCTGCGCCTGTACAAGGGCAACGGGTACGCCTGCGCGGTGACCGTCGCCGACAGCGCGGGCGCCCGGCGCCAGATGTCGGTGACGATCCAGGCGCGCGGCGGCGCCCCGGCCGGCGACTCGGGCCTCTACACCCAGCGCGCCGGTCCGGTCACGGTGTACGTGGGCAGCCGCTGCGTCCGCGCCACCGGCGCGATATCGGGGAGCTCGGGCCAGACCGGCTGGGTCTGCTGACGGGCACCCGAACCCTGAGGTCAACGAGGTCTGGCGGGGCGGGTGTTGGCCCGGTTAGGTTCGCGGGGCCACGTTTTGAGCCCACAGGGGCCCCACAGGGGAGTGTGAATGCGCAAGGCGCTCAGATGGCTGCTGTCGCTCGTCGTGCTGATAGGCACGATGACCGCGACCACGGCCACGGCAGGGGCGGCCACCGCCGCCGAGCCGGACATCAAGGACCGCATCCTGGCGATACCCGGGATGAGCCTCATCCAGGAGAAGCCGTACGCCGGCTACCGCTACTTCGTACTGAACTTCACGCAGCCGGTCGACCACCACAACCCGTACAGCAGGGCCACGTTCAAGCAGCGGATCACCGTGCTGCACAAGGACACCGACCGCCCGACGGTGATGTACACCAGCGGCTACGACGTGTCGACCAACCCCGGCCGCACCGAGCCGACGCAGCTCGTCGACGGCAACCAGGTCTCCGTCGAGTACCGCTACTTCCCCCAGTCGCGGCCCACGCCCGCCGACTGGTCCAAGGACGACATCTGGCAGGCGGCCAGCGACCAGCACGCCATCTTCAAGGCCCTCAAGCCGATCTACTCCAAGAACTGGCTGACCACCGGCGCGTCCAAGGGTGGCATGACCGCCACGTACTACAAGCGGTTCTACCCGCGCGACATGGACGGCGTCGTCGCGTACGTCGCGCCCGACGACGTGGTGAACAACGAGGACTCGGCCTACGACCGGTTCCTCGCGACGGTCGGCACCAAGGAGTGCCGCGACAAGCTGGCGGGCGTCCAGCGCGAGGCGCTGGTGCGGCGCGCGCCGCTGGAGCAGAAGTACCAGGCGTACGCGGCGGCCAACGGCTACACCTTCAAGACCATCGGCTCGCTCGACAAGGCGTACGAGGCGGTCGTCCTCGACTACGTGTGGGGCTTTTGGCAGTACCACCTGCTCGCCGAGTGCGCCACGATCCCGGCGGACGCGGCGCACGCGAGCGACCAGGCGATCTGGGACTCCATCGACACGATCTCCGGGTTCTCCTTCTACACCGACCAGGGTCTCGCGCCCTACACGGCGTACTACTACCAGGCCGGTACGCAGCTGGGCTCGCCCACGATCAAGCAACCGTGGCTGGGCAAGCTCAGCCGGTACGGGTACCAGCCGCCGCGCAACTTCGTGCCGCGCGACATCCCCATGCGGTTCCAGCCGTGGGCGATGCGGGACGTCGACACGTGGGTCAAGCACCACGCGGACCACATGCTGTACGTGTACGGGCAGAACGACCCCTGGGGCGCCGAGCGGTTCTCCCTCGGGGCGGGGGCGCGTGACTCCTACGTCTACACCGTGCCGGGCGGCAACCACGGCTCGAAGGTGGCTCTGCTCCCCTCCGCGCAGAAGTCCTCGGCCACGGCCTCCATTCTCCGCTGGGCGGGCCTGAACGCGAACGCGTCGAAGCCGGCCCCCTTCGACGCGAAGCTGGACGCCCCGGCCCTGACGAAGGAGCCCGCGCTGCGTCCCTGACCAGTGCGCTCCGCCCCTGACCGGATCGTCCGGCCCCCGCCCCCGTCGGGGTCCGGGAAGGGGCGGGGTGGGGGAACGCACCCGTCAGCACGTCAGACCGTGACCGATGGGATGCAGCACCCCGGCGGATCGTCGGCCCGGCGGCCCGGGACCGGGAGACGGCGCCGGGGGCGGCCCGAGCCGCCAACACCCGCGCCGCTGCGAGCGGTTCGGCGCGCCGCCATCCGAAAGTGACTGTCAGTCAGGGCCGCACGCGACCCGCCGCGTCGTGGCGCCTCGGCGGAGTACGCGGAGGTGGATCCTCCACATCCTCCACCCCGTGTGAGAGCCCGGCCCACGCGGACGGGCGGGGCATGACGTACGGCTGCCACGTCCGGCCCCCGTCGTGCGTCACCCGCAGCGCCACCGGGAAACCGGCTACCAGCTGCCCCCATGCCGGACGGCCTTCTCCATCAGCCACGCGGCCACCTCCTCTTCCTCCTGTGCGGAGGCGGTCCGCAGATCGCGTACGGCGATGGTGGCGACGAAATAGACGAACCGGACCCGTCGCCACTCGCCGTCCACGCCGATCACCTTGCCGGGCCCGTACACGTCGGTCCCTGTGTGGGCGACGTACGCCCCCACGCCGTGCGCTGTCATGCGACTGCCTCTCACTGTGTGTGGTGTTCCGCTCACAGCGTGGGGTTACGTTGCGTACGCTGGCCAGTGCACAGAGCGTGACAACGCGGCCCGCACGCAAGGGAGTTGACCGCGTGGCGATCGAGGACAACCCGGTATCCCGTATCCGGTACGGAGAAGAACTCAAGGCCCGGCGCGAGGCCGCCGGTCTCACCCAGGAAGAGCTCAGCCGACTTGTCATGATGTCCCGCACGCACATCGCCCACATCGAGGCGGGGCGAAGGCGGCCGGACATCGAGGACGCGCGCCGCCTCGACGTGGTGCTGAAGACTGATGGGTTCTTCGAGCGGTTCTTGCCGACCCTGGACGGGCGTCAGGTCGCTGAACACTTCGAGGAGGCGCTGGAGTTCGAGGGCCAGGCGACGGTCATCCGGGAGTACGCGCCCAAGCTGGTTCCGGGCATCTTGCAGACAGAGTCGTATGCGCGCGAAGTGCTCAGCTCGGGGCACCCTCCCAAGAGCAACACGGAACGCGATCGTCTCCTCGTCACGCGGCTGGAACGCGCCCGCATCCTCGAAACCTTCGACGTGCCTGTCGTGTGGACGCTGTTGGACGAGGCAGTGCTGCGACGACCTATAGGCGGTCCGTCCGTGATGTGCGAGCAGCTACGGCACATCTTGACGCTGGGTGAATATCGGCGAATTCGCGTGCACGTGCTCCCGTTTGCGGTGGGCGCCCACGCCATTCTGGAAGGGTTCGTCTCGCTCATGTGGTTCACAGACCTCCCGCCCATCGCGTACGTCGAAGGGTTGAAGACGGGCCGAGTCTGGGAGCTTCCGTCCGTGGTGAGGCAGTGCCAGGAAGTCTACGATCACGCCCTGGGGGACGCACTGTCGCACCGGAAGTCCCTAGCGCTGATCAGGTCTGTAGCGGAGGATTACGAACATGAAGCGCAGTGAGCAGATCGTGCCCAACGCCTCGGTGCTGACCGGTTGGCGCAAGTCCAGCTACAGCGGCGGCGAGAGCGGCGAATGCCTCGAAGTGAGCGAGGCGTACGCATCCTGGCGTAAGTCCTCGTACAGCGGCGCGAGCGAAGGCAGTTGCCTCGAAGTGAACGACGCCTACGCGACCTGGCGTAAGTCGTCCTACAGCGGCGGTAGCAGCGGGGAGTGCCTGGAATTCAGCGACTCCTGCGCCGCCTGCGTGCCCGTGCGGGACAGTAAGAATCCGTCCGGGCCCGCCGTCGTGTTCGGGACCGGCGCTTGGACGTCGTTCGTGGACGCGGTCAAGGGGGAGGCGTTGGGCGCCTGACCCGCAGCGGGGTCACCGGGACGGGAACGGCGTACCCCAGGGCTCTGCCGGGAGGTCGAGCCCGTTGGCCAGGTAGCTGATGGTCCGGTACCAGCCGGCCAGCACGAGGAGTTCGAGCAGCTGCGCGTCCTCGTAGTGGGCGCGCAGGGCATCCCACGCGGGTTGCGAGAGGCGCGCGGTGTCGTGCAGTTCGTCGACCGCGCCGAGCAGGGCCACATGGCGCGGCAGCCAGGTGACGTCCGCCGTGGGGTCGGGGTCGGTGGTCGCCTTGAGCTGCCTCGGGGTGAGTCCGGCCTGCCGGGCGAGGGACGCCGCGTGGACGCCCCATTCGTAGCCGCAGCCGGCGCGCGCGGTCGCCCGGGCGATGACGATCTCGCGGTCGGCGGCGGGGAGCAGTCCGTGCCCCAGCAGGCCGGAGCCCAGGGCGAACATGCGGGAAGCGAGTTCGGGGTTGCGGTGCAGGACCCGGAACAGTGCGATCGGCTCGTACGGCGCGCCAGGTGGCATCCAGCGGCGGAGCGCCTGGTCCACGGCGGGGTCGTACGGCGGGTGGAGCGGTTCGATGCGTGACATGCGGGCGGCGCCTCCTGCTTCGATTTTCGAATCACTATGATGCTTCGAAAGGCGAAGCGCAAGGAGTACGCACATGGAAGCCAGAACTCCTCGGCCCGGTGTGCCGGTACGGGGGTCCGCGTCGGGGCGCCCGATCATGGCCGCGCTCGACCTGCTCGGGCGGCGCTGGGCGATGCGCGTGCTGTGGGAGCTGAGCCAAAGCCCGGCGGGATTCCGGGAGTTGCAGCGGCGCTGCGGGCAGATGTCCTCCAGCGTGCTGAGCACCCGGATCACCGAGCTGACCGAGGCCGGACTGCTCACCCTGGACGACGCCGCCTACCACCTCACCCGGCTCGGCCGGGACCTCGTCGAGGCGCTGAGTCCGCTGGACGCGTGGAGCAGGCGATGGGCGAAGGAAACGGAGGCCGGTGCGGCGGGGGCGTCCGAGGGGTGAGGGGGGCGTTCCGTTCGGGGGCGGGCGGTCAGTGGGCCGGGCGGGGCGACGGGCGGGGCGCATCCGGCTCGGGCGCCGGGCGGGGCGACGCATCCGGCTCGGGCGCCGGGCCGGGCGCATCCGGTTCGGCGGCCCACGCGTCGCGCAGCGCCTGGACCGCTGCCTTGATCGCGGGGCGGCGGGCCGCGCCGGTGCGCCACAGGGCGTACAGGCGGCGGGTCGGTACGGGGGTGAGGGGCAGGGCGACGACGCCTTCGGGGAGCGGGCCCCGGCCCAGACGCGGCACGAGCGCGATGCCCAACCCGGCGGCCACCAGGGCGAGTTGGGTGTGGTACTCGGCCGCCTGGTGACGCAGATCGGGCTCGTGGCCGTCGGCGCGCAGGGTGCGGACGAGCCAGTCGTGACAGACCGAGCCCGGCGGCTGGCAGATCCAGGGTTCGTGGGCGAGGTCGGCGCGGCGGATTGCGGGGCGGGCGGCGAGGGGATGGCCGGCCGGGACCAGGATGTCGCAGTGGTCGTCGCCGATGGGCGCGTGCTGGACGCCGTCGGGGGCGGGCAGCGGGGCGATGTCCCAGTCGTGGGCGACGGCCAGGTCGATGAGGCCCTTGGCGACGAGGTCGACGGAAATGTGCGGATCGACTTCGGACAACCGCGTTTGCAGGGTGGGGTGTTCGCGGGCGAGGGCGGCGAGCGCTGTGGGAAGCAGTCCGCGCGCGGCGGTGGCGAACGCGCCGACACTCAGCACGCCGGTGGGCTGTCCGCGCCGCTCTTCGAGCGTGGTCTCCGTACGCTCGACGATGGCCAGCAACTCCTGCGCTGCCGACGCCAGTTGGAGGGCGTCCTCGGTGAGGGCGATGCCCCGGCCCTTGCGTTCGAGCAGGGTGGTACGGGTTTCGCGTTCCAGCTTGGTGATCTGCTGGGAGATCGCGGAGGGGGTGTAGCCGAGCGCGGCGGCAGCGGCGGCCACCGAACCGTGGACGTGGACCGCGTGCAGCGCGCGCAGCCGGGCGAGATCGAGCACGGGGCCTCCCTTGGGCGACGGGACGGGGCGGGGCAACGGGGCTGGACTGGGTGACGGGCCTCGGCTGAACGATGGGTCTGGGCGGGATGAATTAAGAGCTGCTTCATCCCATCATCAAGGAAACCGTGCTGGTGCTGAAGGGTCGGCGCCGGTGATCCTCGACGCATGCGTCCCGTACACATCCTGCTCGCCGTCCTCGTCACCGCCGTCTGGGGGGTGAACTTCGTCGTCATCGACGTGGGGCTCGGCCATTTCCCGCCGCTGCTCTTCTCCGCACTGCGCTTCCTGGTCGCGGCACTGCCCGCCGTGTTCTTCGTGGGGCGGCCCAAGGTCGCCTGGAAGTGGATCGTGGCGGTGGGACTTGTGCTCGGGGTGGCGAAGTTCGGGCTGCTGTTCATCGGGATGAGCCAGGGGATGCCGGCGGGCCTGTCCTCGCTGGTCCTCCAGGTGCAGGCGGTGTTCACGACGGTGGTGGCGATGGTGGTCCTGGGCGAACGCGTCGTCGGCGTACGTCTGTTGGGGATGGGGGTCGCGCTCGCGGGGATCACGGTGGCGGGGGTGGACGAGGGGACGAGCGGGCCGCTGCTCGGGTTCGCGCTGACAGTGGGCGCGGCGGCGTGCTGGGGCGTGTCGAACGTCCTGACCCGCAAGGCGGCCCCGCCCGACGCGCTCAACTTCATGGTGTGGGTGTCCGTCGTCCCCGTACTCCCGCTGCTCGCCCTCTCCCTCCTCTTCGAGCGCCCGGCGCGCGACGCGGACGCGCTGGCCGGGCTCGACTGGAGCGGGGCGGGGGCGCTGGTGTACGTGGCGTGGATCAGCACGGTGTTCGGGTTCGCCGCGTGGGGAATGCTGCTGCGCCGCTACCCGGCGTCGTCGGTGGCACCGTTCAGCCTGCTGGTGCCGGTCTTCGGCATGTCGTCGGCCGCGCTCCTGCTGGGCGAGCCGGTGACAGGGGCGCGGTGGTGCGCGGCGGCTCTGCTGGTGGGCGGGGTCGCCCTGACGTCGCTGCCCCGGCGGTCGGGGGTGACTGCCGTGCCACGACCGCGCGCTCAGCCCGTGGACGCGGTCCCGGTCAGCCGGGCCAGGTAGGCGTGGCCTGGCTGGAGGAGGGCGGGGAGGGGGGTGGCCAGGGGGTACCAGCGCTTTTCGTACTCCCAGCACAGCCAGCCCTCCGGCGGGAGATGGGCGACGCACGCGGCGAGGGGGAGTACGCCGGCGCCGAGGGGGAGCGGGGTGGTGTCCTCGGCGGAGGCGATGTCCTTGACCTGGGTGTAGCCGAGGTGGGGCGAGAGGTGGGTGAAGGACTCCTCCGGGGTCTCGCCGCCGAGCCAGGTGTGCATGACGTCCCAGAGCGCGCCCACGCCGTCGTGGTCCACTCGGTCCAGGACACGGGCGGTGGCTCTGCCGGTGCGGTGGGAGTCGTGGGTTTCCAGGAGGACGCGGACGCCGTTGCGGTGGGCGAGGGGGGCGGCTTCCGCGAGACGGCGTACGGCGAGGTCGTCCTCGGTCCGGATGTCCGCGGCGGGGGTGTCCTTTCCGGCGCCGCCCGGGAAGACGCGGAGGTACCGCGCGCCCAGATCGCTTGCCAGCTCGATGAGTTGGGTGAGATCGGTGGTGTCGTCGGGGTCCGCGACCCGGGCGTAGGTGGCGAGAGCGAGGATGTCGAGGCCGGCCGCCTCGAAGGTGCGGGCCACGGATGCGCGCTGCGCGGCGTCCAGGGCGGGGTGGACGGGTTCTTCGGGGTGGGTGCGGAGTTCCACGCCGTGGTAGCCGGCTCGGGCGGTCAGATCCGCGACGGCGGGAAGGGGGGTGCCGGGGAGGCCCAGGGTGGAGAGGGCGAGCTTCATGGAGGTCCTTGTCTGTGTGCCGCGCGGGTCCGGTCCGGTCACGCCCGCCCGCGCTGGCTGCTTGCGCAGTTCCCCGCGCCCCTAAACCCCGGTTCCTCCGTCCGGGCCGGTTGCGGGATGCGTGCGGGGTGTGGGTGGCTGGTCGCGCATCGCGTCCCCCAACGTGGCCGCCAGCCGATTTACGAACACCGGCTGATACCGGGCACCAGCACCCGGCGCCCGCTTTCCGGCCCCACCGCGAGTCGCGTGCCGGTGTCCCTCCACCCCCGCACCCGCCGCCCGCCCAACTCAGCTACTGATGGCCGGTCTCCGCGGCGCCACGTGGTTCAGCTGCCTGGTGCAACCTTCTTCTTCCGGGTTTGGGCCGTCGCCAACCGCTTCTTCACCGCGGCGATGTACTCCTGTGGGACGCCTTCGAAGGCGGGCGCCTCCTCGTATGTCCAGAGCGCGAAGTAGTCCCGGATGCGTCCTTGGAGCTCGTTGGGGAGCGGTAGCCCGCAGACCCGGACCGCCGTCTCGCTGTCCTGGCCGCCCCAACGCTTCCGGATGTCCCGGGCGAACAGCTCCAGGGGGCGCGCCAGCGCGTCGAATGCGGCCTCTATGTCGTCGAGGAAGTCGGGCTCCACGTCGAGTTCCTGGGCCGTTTCGCAAATGTCGAGCCACTGGTCGTCGTCGACCAGGACGAGAGGGAAGACCGGTTCGTCCGGGGGCCCGTACGGTTCCAAAGTCACCATCTCCTCTGTCACGGGCGGCAGTTCCTGATGGCGCCGTTGTCTCGCAGTGGTAGGGCACGCACTTCCAAGGCGGTTCCGCAGAACGCAGGGCACCTTCCCCGATGGTTACTCACCCGATAAGAGGGTGACGCGACAGGTTGGGTTGCGCAACGCGCGATCTTCATGCAGCCCCAGTGTCTCCGAGGCAGGAGTTCTCGCTGGCTCGCGGCCCGTATTCGGCCATGGCGACGATCGCGCCACTAATGGAGAAGAGGGCCGTTCAGGCATGAGCGGGGTCTGGGGCGAAGCCCTGGGGTCCCGGCGGCGGGTGTTCAGGGGAGGGGCTGGGCGGGGGGCGTCTCCCGGGGGCCGGGGCGCGACCCCGGGAGCGGCCCGGGTTGGCGCAGGAGCCGGGTCGCGCGGTGGGCCGTGTCGGTCAGGAGGGTCACGCCGTCTTCCGTCCACAGCGTCTCGTTGAAGAGCTCCACCTCCACCGGGCCCGCGTACCCCGCCTCCTTCAGCAACCCGCACCACCCCGCCAGGTCCACCGCGCCCTCCCCCAACTGTCCCCGCCCGTTCAGGACCCCCGCCGGCAGGGGTGTGACCCAGTCCGCCAGCTGAAAGGCGTGGATGCGCCCCGCCGAGCCCGCCCGGGCCACCGCCTCCGGCGCCGTCTCGTCCCACCACACGTGGTACGTGTCGACCACCACCCCCACCTCCGCCGCCGGAAACCGCTCCGCGATCCCCAGCGCCTGACCGAGCGTGGACACCACGCACCGGTCCGACGCGAACATCGGATGCAGCGGCTCGATGGCCAGCCGCACCCCCCGCGCCGCCGCGTACGGCGCGAGCGATGACAGCGCGTCGGCGACCCGCTCGCGTGCGCCCACGAGGTCCTTGGATCCGGGCGGGAGCCCGCCCGACACCAGTACCAGCGTGTCCGTGCCGAGCGCCGCAGCCTCGTCGATGGCGGCCCGGTTGTCGTCGATCGCCGCCGCCCGCGCATCCGGCTCGATCGCCGTGAGGAAACCGCCCCGGCACAGGGAGGTCACCTCAAGTCCGGTGTCACGCAGCAGTTTTGACGTTGCGTCGAGGCCGTATGACGCCACTGGTTCGCGCCACAGGCCCACCCCGCGCACCCCGAGCCGCACACACGCCTCGGCGAGATCCGGCAGCGAGAGCTGCCGCACCGTCATCTGGTTGATGCTGAACCGCGCCGAGATGGTCACTGGGCAACTCCGTACACCGTGAGGAAGGACCGCATGCGGGACTCCGCCCGCCCGGGGTCGGGGAAGAGGCCGAGCCCGTCCGCCAGCTCGTACGCCCGCGCCAGATGCGGCAACGAGCGGGCCGACTGGAGGCCGCCGACCATCGTGAAGTGCGTCTGGTGCCCCGCGAGCCACGCCAGGAACACCACGCCCGTCTTGTAGAAGCGGGTCGGCGGCTCGAAGAGGTGGCGGGCCAGCGCGAGCGTCGGGTCGAGGGCGGCGCGGAAGGCGTCGGTGTCGCCCTCGTCGAGCAGGCGTACCGCCCGGGCCGCCAGCGGTCCGAGCGGGTCGAAAGCTCCCAACAGGGCGTGGCTGAAGCCATGTTCGTCGCCCGCGATCAGCTCGGGGTAGTGGAAGTCGTCGCCCGTGTAGCACCGTACGCCCTCGGGAAGGCGACGCCTCAGCTCCACCTCGCGACGGGCGTCCAGAAGGGACACCTTGACGCCGTCGACCTTGTCGGGGTGGGCGGCGATGACATCGAGGAAGGTGTCGGTGGCGGCGGCCAGGTCGGACGAGCCCCAGTAGCCGTCGAGCGCCGGGTCGAACATCGGGCCGAGCCAGTGCAGGATCACCGGCGCGGAGGCCTGGCGCAGCAGGTGTCCGTACACCGCGAGGTAGTCCTCGGCACCACGGGCCGCCGCCGCGAGGGCGCGCGACGCCATCAGGATCGGCTGCGCCCCGGCGCCCTCGACGTGCGCGAGCTGGTCCTCGTACGCCGCCCGCACCTCGGCGAGCCCGCCGGAGCCGAGCCCGCCGGAGCCGAGCTGAACGGTGCCGAGCTGGTCGGTGCCGACCCCGCACGCGATGCGTCCGCCAACCGCCGCCGCCTCCAACGCGCTTCGGCGGATCAGCTCGGCTGCCGTCGGCCAGTCGAGGCCCATGCCGCGCTGCGCGGTGTCCATGGCTTCCGCGACGCCGAGGCCGTGCGACCACAGATGGCGGCGGAAGGCGAGCGTGGCGTCCCAGTCGACGGCGGCGGGCGCGCCGGGCGCGAGGTCCGCGCGGGAGTCGGCCACCACGTGCGCGGCCGCGAAGACCGTACGGGAGCGGGCGGGCGGCCCCGGCGCGAACGCGAGCGGGTCGGCGCGGGGCTCGTGGCGCCTGGTCGTGCCGGAGGGGCCCGGCAGCAGGAGGCTCACAGCGCGATCTCCGGCACGTCGAGGCGGCGGCCCTCGGCGCAGGAGCGCAGGCCGAGCTCCGCGAGCTGCACGCCGCGCGCGCCCGCCAGCAGGTCCCAGTGGTAGGGCTCGTCCAGCGCGACGTGGCGCAGGAACAGCTCCCACTGCGCCTTGAACCCGTTGTCGAACGTGACGTTGTCCGGCACCTCCTGCCACTGCGCGCGGAAGGGCTCGGTGGCGGGGAGGTCGGGGTTCCACACCGGCTTCGGCGTCGAACTCCGGTGTTGCACGCGGCAGTTGCGCAGCCCGGCGACGGCCGAGCCCTCCGTTCCGTCCACCTGGAACTCCACGAGCTCGTCGCGGTGGACGCGGACCGCCCACGAGGAGTTGATCTGGGCGATCACGCCGCCCTCCAGCTGGAAGATCCCGTACGCCGCGTCGTCGGCGGTCGCCGCGTACGGCTCGCCTTGCTCGTCCCAGCGCCGGGGGATGTGGGTGGCGGTCTGCGCGGTGACGGAAGTGACCCGGCCGAACAGCTCGTGCAGCACGTACTCCCAGTGCGGGAACATGTCGACGACGATGCCGCCGCCGTCCTCGCGCCGGTAGTTCCAGGACGGACGCTGCGCGCTCTGCCAGTCGCCCTCGAAGACCCAGTAGCCGAACTCGCCTCGCACGGACAGCACTTGGCCGAAGAAGCCGCCGTCCAGCAGGCGCTTCAGCTTGAGCAGGCCCGGCAGGAACAGCTTGTCCTGCACCACGCCGTGCTTGACGCCGGCCGCGCGGGCGCGCCGGGCCAGGTCCAGCGCGCCCGCGAGGCCCGTCGCGGTGGGCTTCTCGGTGTAGATGTGCTTGCCCGCCGCGATGGCCTTGCCGATCGCCTCTTCGCGGGCGGACGTCACCTGGGCGTCGAAGTAGATGTCGATGCCCGGGTCGGCGAGGACCGCGTCGAGGTCGGTGGACCACTCGCTCAGGCCGTGCCGGTCGGCCATCGCCTTGAGCGCGTGGTCGCGCCGGCCGACCAGGACCGGCTCGGGCCACAGCGTGGTGCCGTCGCCGAGATCGAGGCCGCCCCGGTCGCGCAGGGCGAGGAGGGAGCGTACGAGGTGCTGGCGGTAACCCATGCGTCCGGTGACGCCGTTCATGGCGATCCGCACGGTCCTGCGTGACGTCATGTGGTCCCTCCCAGGGGGTCGGAGCTAGGCGGGCGACGATAGTAAGCGCTTTCTACAGGGAGGGACGCTAGCCTGCGCACAGCGCCTCGGACAAGAGGCCGAAAGCTTGAACGGCCGGGCGGTGGTCCGACCTCGGCCCGGGCGTGCGTGCCCGGGGCGCGGGCGGCGCGGCGCGACCGGGCCGGCCGCGGTTCGACCACGGCCCCGATCGGTGCGGAGGCAGAGATGACAGCGACCCTGGCGGATGTGGCGGCCCGGGCCCGGGTGTCCCCGGCGACCGTCTCGCGCGTGCTCAACGGCAACTATCCGGTGGCCGCGGCGACCCGGGAGCGGGTGCTGCGCGCGGTCGACGAACTCGACTACGTCCTGAACGGGCCCGCGAGTTCGCTCGCCGCGGCCACGTCCGATCTGGTCGGCATCCTCGTCAACGACATCGCCGACCCGTTCTTCGGCATCATCGCGGGCGCGGCGCAGGGGGCGATCGGGGAGGAGCGCGGGGAGCGCGGGGGCCGCGAGAAGCTGTCCGTCATCTGCAACACCGGGGGCTCGCCGGAACGCGAACTCACCTATCTGACGCTGCTTCAGCGCCAGCGGGCGGCGGCCGTCATCGTGACGGGCGGGGCGCTCGAGGACCCCGAGCACCAGGCCGCCGTCGGTGCGAAGCTCGCGCGGCTCGCGGAGGCGGGCACCCGGATCGTGCTGTGCGGCCGGCCGCCGCTGCCCGGCGACAGCGTGGCCGCGACGCTCGCCTTCGACAACCGGGGAGGCGCGAGGCGGCTCGCGGAACACGTCGTCGCGCTCGGGCACCGGCGGATCGGCTACGTCGCGGGGCCGCCCGAGCGGACCACGACCCGGCACCGGCTCGAAGGGCACACGGCCGCGCTCGAAGCGGCGGGGATCGAGGCGGGGCGGCTGGTCGTGCACGGGTCCTACGACCGCCGCTCCGGGTATGACGCGGCGGTCGAACTCCTGCGCCGCGAGCCCGGGTTGACGGCGGTCGTGGCCGCGAACGACACGGTGGCGCTGGGGGTGTGCGCGGCGTTGCGGGACCGGGGTCGGTCCGTGCCCGATGACGTGTCGGTGGCGGGGTTCGGGGACCTGCCCTTCAGCGCGGACGCGGTGCCGGGGCTGACGACGGTGCGGCTTCCGCTGTATGCGGCGGGGGTGCGGGCGGGGCGGCTCGCGCTGGGGCTCGCCCCCGTGCCGCCCGGGGGGATGGCGACGGTCCAGGGCGAACTGATGGTCCGGGCGTCAACTGCGGCCCCGCGAGCCTGAATTCGGGCCCCGGTTGGAGTTCGGGTGCGGGTCGAGTGCGGCCGGTCGCGCAGTTCCCCGCGCCCCTGGCAGGGTGCGTGCCGGCCTGCATGGGCATAGTCAGCCCGTCATGGGGGTCCCCCCTGGCCCTTAAGGCCTTGGGGGAGTTTGAGGACGAGGCCGTTCAGGCCCGACCCTGGCTGCGGGTCGAGTGCGGCCGGTCGCGCAGTTCCCCGCGCCCCTGGCAGGGCTCGTGCCGGCCTGCATGGGCATAGTCAGCCCGTCATGGGGGTCCCCCCTGGCCCTTAAGGCCTTGGGGGAGTTTGAGGACGAGGGCCCTTCAGGCCCGACTTTGGCTGCCGGCCGTGCGCGGCTGGGCTCGGGCCGAGAGGAGGTCAGTGGGGGGCCGGGGTCAGGGCCGTGCAAGGGGTGAGGGCGGTCAGGCGGGACGTGACGGCGTCGGCCGCCGCCCCGGACTGCGGCATGGGAACACCCCGCCCATCCACCACCGCCGGCGTGAACACCTGCTTGACCACCTTCCCCCGGGCAACCGTCAACGTCGCGATCCCGCTGTCGTCGGAGTGCGGATACGGCGACGTCCCGTACCAAAGCAGGTTGCCCAGGCCGTAGTTGACGTACGTACGGCCCAGCATCCCCGACCCCAGCATCACGTGCGCGTGCGTCCCCACCACCGCCGTCGCCCCCGCCGCCGACAACTTCGCGGCGATGGCCTTCTGCTCCGGCCCCGGACAGCTCTTCCCCTCCGTGCCCCAGTGCAGGTACACCACGACCACATCGGCCCGCGCCTTCGCCCGCTTCACCGCCGCGACGAGCTTCGTGGCGTCCAGCGCGGAGGCTATCCCCGGCTTCTTCGGACCGGCCCGGAACTTGTCGTTGGTCAGGTCCATGACCTGGCTCGCCGCGACCACGGCCAGCTTCACGCCCCGGATCTCCTTGACGTACGGCTTGTACGCCTCGGCCTCGTCCGCCCCGATCCCGAGCACCGGTATGGGCGCGTGACGCACGGCGTCGAGGGTGTCGGTGAGGCCGGCCGGCCCGTAGTCCACGGCGTGGTTGTTGGCCATCGACACCGCGTCCACACCCGACTTCTGGAGCACGTCCAGCGCGCTCGGCGGCGTACGGAAGTGGTACAGCTTGGGCTCCTCGGACCCCCGCGTGGTGATCGCCGTCTCCAGGTTGACCATCGCGAAGTCGGCGCTCGCGACGGTCCTGGATATCGGGCCGAGCGCGGGGTCGGCCGGGGTCGCGTTCAGACGGGACGCGGTCCGCTCGGTGAAGTGGACGTCACCGCCGAACGCGAGCGTGATGGTGCCCGGCGGAAGCGACGGCGTTGGCCCGGCCGTCACATCGGCCCCCGCCTCGGGGCTCGCGTCGGCGGCCCGCGCGGCCCCGGACCGTACGGCGGAGGGGGCGGCGGACCGCGCGCCCGAGCACCCGGCGGACGCGAGCAGGACGCAGGCGGCCAGCGCCCCGGCCCGGGCGACGGCGGACGGACGCGGGCAGGCGCGGGTGCGGGCGGACGCGATCATGCCGGTCAGAGTATTCGCGCGGATGTGCGAGGAGGGTCGCGGGGTCCCCGGCGCCCGGGACGCGGCCCGCAAGGCGCGCGGCGGATGCCGGGTCCATCTGTCCTTCTGTACGTATGCGTGGGCATGCGCGCCGATAAGAGGGGAAGTGTTGCCGGTAGGGGGCACGATCACGATCGGAGACAGTCATGGCAGGGTTTCTCGACCGGGCCAAGGAGCAGGCGCAGAGCGCCATGCAGCAGGGCAAGCAGAAGGTGGACGAGGTCCAGCAGCAGCGCGCCGGGAACGATCTCCTGAAGAAGCTGGGCGCGGCGTACTACGCGGAGCGGCACGGCGGCGGGTCCGAACAGACCACGGGTCTCGCGCTGGCCGCCCTCGAAGCGCACATCGCGGCGCACGGCGACGCGTTCCTGCGCGGGGCCTGACCGGGCAGGGCGGCCGCGCGGCTGATGGGCGAACCCCGGAAAAAAATTACTGCCCGCAGTCGTGCAACCCTTTCGGGGTGACGGAAGTCTTAAGGGGAGTCAGTGCTTCAGGGGAGGGATCCGGGGGGATTTCGGGAAGCGCTGACGGGGAGGGAAATCAAGGGGCCCGGCCGACGGGTCGGGTCCCCTTGAACCCCGTGTCACTTGAACCCCGTGTCACTTGAACCCCGCGACATTTTGACCCCCAAGCAACCGCCCTGGTACGCAACCGACTTGTCCGCGTTGTCAGTGCGGGGCGGTAGCGTCGGGGCATGTCCAGTCTCACGGGTGCCGCGGTGGTGGAGGGGGTCCTCGAACGGATCACGTACGCCAATGAGGAGAGCGGCTACACCGTCGCGCGCGTCGACACCGGCCGCGGCGGCAACGACCTGCTCACGGTGGTCGGCTCGCTGCTCGGCGCGCAGCCGGGGGAGTCGCTGCGCATGGAGGGGCGCTGGGGCTCCCATCCCCAGTACGGCAAGCAGTTCACGGTCGACAACTACACGACCGTCCTGCCCGCCACCATCCAGGGCATCCGCCGCTATCTCGGCTCCGGCCTGATCAAGGGCATCGGCCCGGTCTTCGCCGACCGCATCACGCGCCACTTCGGCGCCGACACCCTCGACATCATCGAGCAGGACCCGAAGCGCCTGATCGAGGTGCCGGGGCTCGGCCCGAAGCGGACCAAGAAGATCACCGCCGCGTGGGAGGAACAGAAGGCGATCAAGGAGGTCATGGTCTTCCTCCAGGGCGTCGGGGTCTCCACGTCCATCGCCGTACGCATCTACAAGAAGTACGAGGACGCGTCGATCTCCGTCGTGAAGAACCAGCCCTACCGGCTGGCCGCCGACGTCTGGGGCATCGGGTTCCTCACCGCCGACAAGATCGCCCAAGCCGTCGGCATCCCGCACGACAGCCCCGAGCGCGTGAAGGCGGGCCTGCAATACGCGCTGTCGCAGTCCACCGACCAGGGCCACTGCTTCCTGCCCGAGGAGCGTCTGATCGCCGACGCGGTCAAGCTCCTCCAGGTCGACACCGGGCTCGTCATCGAGTGCCTGGCCGAGCTGATCGCCGAGGAGGGGGCGGTGCGCGAGAAGGTGCCGGGACCGGACGGCGGCGAGCCCGTCGCGGCCGTCTACCTCGTGCCGTTCCACCGCGCGGAGCTGTCCCTTGCCGCCCAGGTGGGGCGTCTGCTGCGCACCGGTGAGGACCGGATGCCGGGGTTCGCCGGGGTCGACTGGGGCAAGGCGCTCGGCTGGCTCGCGGGGCGCACCGGCGCCGAGCTCGCGCCCGAGCAGAGCGAAGCGGTGAAGCTGGCCCTGACCAGCAAGGTCGCCGTGCTCACCGGCGGCCCGGGCTGCGGCAAGTCCTTCACGGTCCGCTCGATCGTGGAGCTGGCCCGGGCCAAGAAGGCGAAGGTGGTGCTCGCCGCGCCCACCGGGCGGGCCGCCAAGCGCCTGGCCGAGCTCACCGGCGCCGAGGCCTCCACGGTCCACCGCCTGCTCGAACTGAAACCGGGCGGCGACGCCGCGTACGACAAGGACCGGCCGCTGGACGCGGACCTGGTGGTGGTCGACGAGGCGTCCATGCTCGATCTGCTGCTCGCCAACAAGCTCGTGAAGGCGGTGGCGCCCGGCGCCCATCTGCTGCTTGTGGGCGACGTCGACCAGCTGCCATCGGTCGGTGCGGGCGAGGTGCTGCGCGACCTGCTCGCCGAGGGCGGCCCGGTGCCGAGCGTGCGGCTGACCCGGATCTTCCGGCAGGCCCAGCAGTCCGGTGTCGTCACCAACGCCCACCGCATCAACTCCGGTACGCAGCCCATCACTTCGGGCCTCGACGACTTCTTCCTCTTCGTGGAGGACGAGACGGAGGACGCGGGGCGGCTCACGGTCGACGTGGCGGCCCGGCGCATCCCCGCGAAGTTCGGGCTCGATCCGCGCCGCGACATCCAGGTGCTCGCGCCGATGCACCGGGGCCCGGCCGGGGCCGGCGCCCTCAACGGCCTGCTCCAGCAGGCCATCACGCCGGGCCGGCCGGATCTGCCGGAGAAGAGGTTCGGCGGAAGGGTCTTCCGCGTCGGCGACAAGGTGACCCAGATTCGCAACAATTACGAGAAGGGCGAGAACGGCGTCTTCAACGGCACCGTCGGCGTGGTCACCTCGCTCAACCTCGACGACCAGTGCCTGACGGTCCGCACCGACGAGGACGAGGAGGTGGCGTACGACTTCGACGAGCTGGACGAGCTGGCCCACGCCTACGCCGTGACGATCCACCGCTCCCAGGGCAGCGAGTATCCGGCCGTCGTCATCCCGGTCACCACGAGTGCCTGGATGATGCTCCAGCGCAATCTGCTCTACACGGCGGTGACCCGCGCCAAGAAGCTCGTCGTCCTGGTGGGGTCCCGCAAGGCGATCGGTCAGGCGGTACGCACCGTTTCCGCAGGCAGGCGCTTTACCGCACTGGCTCACCGGCTGGCAGGGGGCACTTTGGTGTGAAACGTCACCCAGGGCTTTCCTAACTGGGGCGAACGGGGCAGGATGAGCAGGTTGGCGGCACTGAGTGCCGTGAATAAGCCCAATGGGCGACCCCGAGTGCACTCTGCTGAGCCAAATGGGGGATGGTAGAGACAGTCAGGGCACCTCGAAGAAGAGGCACTACGTCGGTGAGGGATGACGTGAGCGAGAACGCGAACAACGCTGTAGTACTGCGGTTCGGCGATGGCGAGTACACCTACCCGGTGATCGACAGCACCGTCGGCGACAAGGGCTTCGACATCGGGAAGCTCCGAGCCCAGACCGGGCTGGTCACCCTCGACAGCGGATACGGCAACACGGCCGCCTATAAATCCGCCATTACCTACCTGGACGGCGAGCAGGGCATCCTGCGCTACCGCGGGTACCCGATCGAGCAGCTGGCCGAGCGCTCGACCTTCGTCGAGGTCGCGTACCTGCTGATCAACGGCGAGCTGCCGACCGTCGACCAGCTCTCCAGCTTCAAGGACGAGATCACCGGGCACACCCTGCTCCACGAGGACGTGAAGCGGTTCTTCGACGGCTTCCCTCGTGACGCCCACCCGATGGCCATGCTGTCCTCGGTGGTCTCCGCGCTGTCCACGTTCTACCAGGACAGCCACAACCCGTTCGACGAGAAGCAGCGCCACCTCTCCACGATCCGGCTCCTGGCCAAGCTGCCGACGATCGCGGCGTACGCGTACAAGAAGTCGATCGGCCACCCCTTCGTCTACCCGCGCAACGACCTCGGCTACGTCGAGAACTTCCTGCGCATGACGTTCTCGGTGCCGGCCCAGGAGTACGAGCTGGACCCGGTCGTCGTCTCGGCCCTGGACAAGCTGCTCATCCTGCACGCGGACCACGAGCAGAACTGTTCGACCTCCACCGTGCGTCTGGTCGGCTCCTCGCAGGCGAACATGTTCGCGTCGATCTCGGCCGGCATCTCGGCCCTGTGGGGTCCCCTGCACGGTGGCGCCAACCAGTCCGTCCTGGAGATGCTGGAAGGCATCCAGGCCAACGGCGGCGACGTGGACTCCTTCATCCGCAAGGTGAAGAACAAGGAGGACGGCGTCCGCCTGATGGGCTTCGGCCACCGGGTGTACAAGTCCTTCGACCCCCGCGCGAAGATCATCAAGGCCGCCGCGCACGACGTCCTCTCCGCGCTCGGCAAGTCCGACGAGCTGCTGGACATCGCGCTGAAGCTGGAAGAGCACGCGCTGAGCGACGACTACTTCGTCTCGCGCAACCTGTACCCGAACGTGGACTTCTACACGGGTCTGATCTACCGCGCCATGGGCTTCCCGACCGAGATGTTCACGGTCCTGTTCGCGCTCGGCCGCCTTCCGGGCTGGATCGCCCAGTGGCACGAGATGATCAAGGAGCCCGGTTCGCGCATCGGCCGCCCGCGCCAGATCTACACGGGCGAGGTCCTGCGCGACTTCGTGCCGGTCGAGGGCCGCTGAGCGGATTTCGCGACCTCGTGCGACTGAGCGCCGTCGCGGCGCCCGATCCGCTTCGCTGAGGCGGCCCGCCCCGCGCTCCGCACACGGAAAAGCGCCCCGCTGCCGATCCCCCCACGGGTCGACAGCCGGGGCGCTTCCCTGTTTCCCGGTGCGGATTCCCCCCACGGGATCCGAGCCGGGGGTCTAGGCGGTCTGCCGGGGTACGTACCTGTCGGTGGGCCGCTCAAAGCTCCCGACGTACGTGCCCCGGCCAACGCGTTGCCTGGAACGTCCCCCAAGACATTCCATGGACGTCCCCCAAGACATCCGTGGCATCGCCCACTTAGACTCCCGACCCCTCCCGATGGTTACCTCGAAACCTCTGTGATCTAGATCTCTTTGTGGAGGTCAGGTGAAGGAACGCGACCGTAGGGTTTTGGGTACCACGAATACGCGGGCGAGCGCCAGGGCCGCACACACGCGGACCGGCGCCGACCCGTACGGATCGGCGCCGGAGGCTTGGGGGTTCGGAGGGTCAGGCGCGGCCGACCAGTTCATAACCCGCTTCGTCGACGGCGGCCCGCACGGCCTCCTCGTCCAGCGGCGCGGCGGACACGACGGTGACCTCCCCGGTGGAGGCGACGGCCTTCACCGAGCTGACCCCCTCGATGCCGGAGATCTCCTCGGTCACCGCGCCCTCGCAGTGGCCGCAGGTCATGCCGGACACCCGGTAGACGGTGGTGACGGTCTCGGCGGTCATGGCGTTCTCCTCTTTACGGGCGTACGGGTTCACGGCTGTACCCAGACTATACCCCTAGGGGGTATAAAGCGGGGAAGGGGTGGGGGTCAGCCGTCGCGACGGCCGCGATTGCCCGGGCGGCGCGCCACCCATGTACGGATGGTGTCCGCGAACCAATAGGGTTTGCCGTTCTCCACGAGGTCCGGCGCGGGAAGAAGTCCGTGTTTGCGATACGAGCGCACGGTGTCGGGCTGCACCCGGATGTGCGCGGCGATCTCCTTGTAGGACCAGAGCCGTCGGTCGGTCATGTGCGGCACCTCCTGCGTACGCCGCAGCGGCGGCCGGAAGGCCGTCGGGGGAGCTGCGGCGCGAACGTGTGGCGATCACTCAGCCTGTGCCCGTTGAACGACACAGAGTGATGCCGAGGGGCCGCCTGTCGACCGGCTGTGACGCAAGACCCGCGTAATCGAGACATGTGTGACGGGAGGGAGATCCTTGTAACAGGAGTGAGAAAGAGGGCTGTTGGGGCGGTGTCGGGGCAAATGGGTGGTGCGGTGGGGCGGGGTCGACGGGGCGCCGGGGGCCAGTGAGGCGCCGGTGGTCAGGCGCCGCACGAGCGCAGGAAGGCGCGGGTGCGTTCCGCGATGGGCAGGGGGCGGTCGGGATCGCACGGGTACATGTCCTGCTCGACGATCGCGAACAGGTCGACGTCCAGGGCCTGGGCCGCCGCGAGCACCGGCTCCAGCGCGGGCACGCCGCGCGGCGGCTCGCACATCACGCCCTGCGCGACGGCCGGCCCGAACGGCGTTCCGGCGGCGCGCACCCGGGCCAGCACCTCGGGGTCCACCTGCTTGAGGTGGAGGTAGCCGATCCGCTCCCCGTACGTCTCGATCAGCTTGACGCTGTCGCCGCCGCAGTACGCGTAGTGCCCGGTGTCCAGGCAGAGCGAGACCAGGCCGGAGTCGGTGGAGTGCAGGAAGCGGACCACGCTCTCCTCGCTGTCGATGTGGGTGTCCGCGTGCGGGTGCACGACCACGCGCAGGCCGTACCGGTCCCGTACCTCGCGGGCCAGGCGCTCGGTCTGGCCCGCCAGATCGCGCCACTGCGCGGCCGTCAGGGTGCGCTCCTCCAGGACCTCGCCGCTCTTGTCGTCGCGCCAGAACGACGGAATGACGACGAGGTGCCCGGCGCCGGACGCCTGGGCGAGCGCGGCCACCTGGGACACGTGCGCCCAAGTCCGCTCCCACACCGCGGGGCCGTGGTGCAGCCCCGTGAACACCGTGCCGGCCGAGACGCGCAGACCGCGTGCGGCGGTCTCCTCGGCGAGGCGCGCGGGATCGGTGGGGAGGTAGCCGTACGGTCCCAGTTCGATCCAGCGGTAGCCGGCGTGGGCCACCTCGTCCAGGAAGCGCCGCCAAGGGACTTGACGGGGGTCGTCGGGGAACCAGACGCCCCAGGAGTCGGGGGCCGAACCGATCCGGATGCGGGTCTTCGCCGTCGTCATGGGGCCAGCCTTCCGGGGGCGCCGGAGGGGTGTCAAGGTCACGTCCTAATGTAAGGACAAAAGATTGACAGGGGTGGGAGGAGGCGGCTAGACCTGGGGCCCAGGGCCATCGGCGGCGGCCGCCGGGCGATCCGAGGGGATGTGCGCTGCGCATGGACGAGGCTTCGTACGGCACGGGACGGGCGGACGGACCGGGGAGCGTCCCGCCCCCGGTTCCCCCGCCCCCTGCCTCCGGCGCGGGGCCCGTGCGGCCCGCCTCCGATCCGGGCCCCACGCCGCCCGCCTCCGGCCTGGGGCCCGTGTCCGGGCCGGCGGTCGCTGCCTCCTCGCCCCCGTACGACGTGATCACCATGGGCCGGATCGGGGTCGACCTCTACCCCTTGCAGACCGGGGTGTCGCTCGCCAAGGTCACCTCGTTCGGCAAGTTCCTGGGCGGCTCGCCCTCCAACGTGGCGGTCGCCGCGGCGCGCCTCGGGCGCCGGACCGCTGTCATCACCCGCACGGGGCGCGACCCGTTCGGGGACTATCTCCGTACGGAGCTGGGCGAGTTCGGGGTGGACGCGCGCTGGGCCACGCCGGTGGACGGCCTGCCCACGCCGGTCACGTTCTGCGAGGTGTTCCCGCCGGACGACTTCCCGCTGTACTTCTACCGGCTGCCCAAGGCGCCCGATCTGGAGCTGAGGGAAGGGGAGTTGGACCTCGCGGCGGTCCGGGCGGCCAGGATCTTCTGGGTGACGGGGACGGGTCTGTGCGCGGAACCGAGCCGAAGCGCGACGCTGGCGGCCCTACGAGCAAGGCACGAGCCTTCTCCCACCCCGCCCCTCCTCGAAACCCGCCGGGGGCTGGGTGCGGGTGGGGGCCCGGGGGCGGCGGGGACGGTGCGTCCGGGGGCCGGGGGCGCGGGTTCCGTTGAGGGGGCTTCCGGGGTCGAGCCGGCCTGGGGGAGCGCGGCGGGAGCGGGCCAGGAGGCGCCCGGGGCGGAAGGCGATCTGGGCCCCGCCCCGGCCCTTCCCGAAACCCGCCGGGGGCTGGGTGCGGTGCGTCCGGGTTTCGGGTGCTCGGGTCGCTCGGGGCATACCGTTTTTGATCTGGATTGGCGGCCCATGTTCTGGGCGGATCCCGCCGAAGCGCGGCCGCACTACCGCGCGGCGCTCGCTCATGCCACCGTCGCCGTCGGCAACCTCGACGAGTGCGAGGTGGCCACCGGGGAGCGGGAGCCCCGGGCCGCGGCCGAGGCGCTGCTCGGGGCCGGGGTCGAGCTCGCCGTCGTCAAGCAGGGGCCCAGGGGCGTGCTCGCCGTGCACCGCGACGGCACGGTCGCCGAGGTCGCGCCCGTACCCGTCGACGTGGTCAACGGGCTCGGCGCGGGCGACGCGTTCGGCGGGGCGCTCTGCCACGGGCTGCTCGCCGGGTGGGAGCTGGACCGCGTCATGCGGTACGCCAACGCCGCCGGCGCCATCGTCGCCTCCCGCCTCGCCTGCTCCTCCGCCATGCCCACGCCCGCCGAGGTCGAACGCGTCCTGAAGGGCGGCCGGGCATGAGCGCCCCCCTTGGGCCGGGCGGCCTCGCGCGGATCAGGGCCCGCCACCCCGAAGCCGTCGCAGAGGCCGCCGCCCGCCGGGCACGCAGGCCGCTGCTGCGCGGTGAGGGCGGGCGGCTCCTGGTGATCGCCGCCGACCACCCCGCCCGCGGCGCGCTCGGCGTGGGCGCCGACGCGCTCGCCATGGCCGACCGGGGCGACCTGCTCGACCGGCTCTGCCTGGCCCTGGCGCGGCCCGGCGTGGACGGCGTGCTGGCCGGCGCCGACGTCCTGGAGGACCTGCTGCTGCTCGGCGCCCTGGACGACAAGGTCGTCATCGGTTCCATGAACCGCGGCGGCCTCGCCGGAGCCGCATTCGAACTCGACGACCGCTTCACCGGCCACCGCGCGGAGGACCTGGCCCGGCTCGGCTTCGACGCGGGCAAACTCCTGCTCAGGATCGACTACCAGGACCCCGGCTCGCTCGACACGCTGCACGCCGCCGCCCGCGCCGTCGACGACATGGCCGCGCGTCAACTCCCCGTGTTCATCGAGCCGTTCATCTGCCGAAGGGCCGAGGGCACGCTTCGCGTCGACCTGTCCGCCGACGCCGTCACCCGCTCCATCGCCATCGCCTCTGGCCTGGCCGGCACGTCCGCGTACACCTGGCTCAAGGTGCCCGTCACCGCGAACCCCGACGACATGGCCCAGGTCATGGCCACCAGCACGCTGCCCGCCGTGCTGCTCGGCGGCGACATCGGGGACGACCAGGACGCCGCGTTCGAGAAGTGGCGCGGCGCCCTGCGCCTGCCCACCGTGCAGGGCCTGGTCGCAGGACGCTCGCTGCTCTATCCGCCCGACGGCGACGTGGCGGCGGCCGTCGACACCGCCGTCGGCCTGCTGTAGCGATGACCACCGGGGAAGGGTAGGGATCGGGCATGGATCACCAGGAACTGCTGGTACGGGCGGGCGCATCGGCCCGCGCCCCGTACGCACTCGACATCGGCCCCGAACGCGCCGGCTGGGACTACTCCTCGCTGCGCGTCCTCGACCTGCCGCCCGGCGGCTCGCACCAGCTCGACACCGGGGACAGCGAATGGCTCGTGGTGCCGCTCAGCGGCGGCGCCACGGTACGCGTGGACGGCCTGGAGCTCCGCCTCGCGGGCCGCGAGAGCGTCTTCGATGGGCCCACCGACTTCGTCTACGTCCCGCGTGCCGCGCACGCCCGGATCTCCTCCGGCGCGGGAGGCCGGTTCGCGCTGACAGGAGCGCGGTGCGAGCGCCGACTCCCCGCTCGCCACGCCCCCGCGCCGGAGGTGCCCGTAGAGGCGCGCGGCTCGGGCACCACCGCCCGTACCGTGCGCAACTTCGCCGCCGCCGACGCCTTCGCGTGCGAGCGCCTGATCGCCGTCGAGGTGATCACGCCCGGCGGCAACTGGTCCTCCTATCCGCCGCACAAACACGACGAGCACCGGCCGGGCCGCGAGAGCGTACTGGAGGAGATCTACTACTTCGCGTTCGAGCACCCGGACGGCTACGGCTACCAGCGCGTCGCGCCGTCCCGGCCCGGTGGCGCGGATCTGCTCGCCGAAGTGCGCTCCGGCGACGCGGTGCTCGTGCCCAACGGCTGGCACGGGCCGTCGATCGCCCAGCCGGCAAACGCCATGTACTACCTGAACGTGATGGCGGGCCCGGGGCAGGAACGGGAGTGGAAGATCTCCTTCCACCCCGACCACATGGAGGGATACCAGTGACCGGCAGAACGCGCCGCCTCACCACCGCCCAGGCGCTGATCGCGTTCCTGGCCCGCCAGTACACCGCGTGCGACGGCGTCAACCACCGCCTGATCGCGGCCACTTGGGGCATCTTCGGGCATGGCAACGTCGCCGGGATCGGGCAGGCCCTGCTCGAATCCGGGCCCGGGGCCATGCCCTTCCACCAGGGCCGAAACGAGCAGGCCATGGTGCACGCGGCCGTGGGTTACGCCCGCCAGTCGGGGCGGCTCTCCGCGCACGCGGTGACCACCTCGATCGGGCCAGGCGCCACCAACCTGGTCACCGGCGCGGCCCTGGCCACCGTCAACCACCTGCCGGTGCTCCTGCTGCCCGGCGACATTTTCGCCGCCCGGCCCGCCGACCCGGTGCTGCAACAGCTCGAAGTCCCCTACGCGGGCGATGTGTCGGTCAACGACTGCCTGCGGCCGGTCTCGCGCTACTTCGACCGCGTGACCCGGCCCGAGGCGCTGATCCCGGCCGCCCTGAACGCGATGGGTGTCCTGGCCGACCCCGCGAACACGGGCGCGGTCACGCTCGCGCTGCCGCAGGACGTCCAGGCGGAGGCGTACGACTGGCCCGAGGAGTTCTTCCGCGAGCGGGTGTGGCCGGTCCGCGCCCCCGCCGTCGATCCGGACGAACTGGCGTGGGCGGCGCGGGAGTTGCGGGAGGCTCGGCGGCCGCTCGTCGTGGTGGGCGGCGGGGTGCGGCACGCCCGGGCCCAGAGCGAACTCGACGCCTTCGCGCGGTCCACCGGCATCCCGGTGGCGAGCACCCAGGCCGGCAAGGGCGCCCTCGACCACGACCATCCCCAGGACGTCGGCGGCATCGGCCACACCGGCACGGCCGCCGCCGACGCGCTGGCCCGCGCAGCCGACGTGGTGCTCGGCGTCGGCACCCGCTGGACCGACTTCACCACCGCGTCCGCCACCCTCTTCCAGAACCCGGACGTCCGCTTCATCAACCTGAACATCCGTCCCGCCGACGCGCTCAAGATGGGCGGGCGGCAGCTGACCGGCGACGCCCGCACCGGGCTGGCCGCGCTGCGCGAGGCGCTGACGGGGCATCGCGTACCGGCGGAGTACGAGGCCGAGTGCGCGCGCCTGAAGGGGGAGTGGGAGCGCAGGGTCGAGGCCGCGTACGCCCCGGCCTGCGAGACGGCGCGCCCCACGCAGGCCCAAGTCCTCGGCGTACTCGACACGTTGGTGACCGGGGACGACATCCTGATCAACGCGGCGGGCTCGCTCCCCGGCGACCTCCACCAGCTGTGGCGGACCCGTTCGCGCGATCAGTACCACGTCGAATACGGCTACTCCTGCATGGGCTATGAGATCCCGGCGGCCATCGGAGTCGCCCTCGCCGCGCCGGGCCGGCCGGTGTGGGCGCTGGTCGGCGACGGTACGTATCTGATGAATCCGACCGAGATCGTCACCGCCGTGCAGGAGAACATCCCCATCAAGGTGGTGATCCTGAACAACCATGGGTACGCCTCGATCGGTGGGCTCTCGCAGGCGGTGGGGGGTGAGCGGTTCGGCACGGCGTACCGGTTCCGGGGGGCGGACGGCGCCTGTGACGGCGCGCCCCTGCCGGTGGACCTCGCGGCCAACGCGGCCTCGCTCGGGATGCGGGTGCGGCGCGCGGAAACCGTGCGTGACCTGCGAGAAGCCCTCACGTGGGCACGCTCGCAGGACGTTCCCACATGTGTCTACGTGGAGACCGAAACGCCCGACACAGTGTCGGGCCCGCCCCCGGCCCAGGCGTGGTGGGATGTGCCCGTGGCCGAGACCGCGACCCGTCAGCCGGCGGTCACGGCCCGCGAGGAGTACGAACGGCACGTCACCGCCCGACGCCGCCATCTGTGAAGGAGCACTTGGACATGACGAAGACCGTCCACCACTGGATCGGTGGCAAGACCGTCGAAGGCACGTCGGGCGAGTTCGGCCCCGTGACCGACCCGGCGACCGGCGAGGTCACCACGCGGGTCGCCTTCGCGTCCGCCGAGGAGGTGGACCGGGCGGTGGCCATCGCGCGAGCGGCGTACTCGACCTGGGGCACGTCCTCGCTGGCCCAGCGCACCACGGTGCTCTTCGCGTTCCGGGCGCTGCTGGACGCGAACCGGGACGCGATCGCCGAGCTGATCACCGCCGAGCACGGCAAGGTCCACTCGGACGCCCTCGGCGAGGTCGCGCGCGGCCTGGAGATCGTGGACCTGGCGTGCGGCATCACCACCCAGCTCAAGGGCGAGCTGTCCACGCAGGTCTCCAGCCGGGTGGACGTGGCCTCCATCCGCCAGCCGCTGGGTGTCGTGGCGGGCATCACCCCGTTCAACTTCCCCGCGATGGTGCCGATGTGGATGTTCCCGCTCGCCATCGCGTGCGGCAACACGTTCATCCTGAAGCCGTCCGAGAAGGACCCGTCGGCGTCGATGAAGATCGCCGAACTGCTGGCGGAGGCCGGGCTTCCCGACGGCGTCTTCACCGTGCTGCACGGTGACAAGGTGGCCGTCGACGCGCTGCTCGCCCACCCGGACGTGGCGGCCGTCTCCTTCGTCGGCTCCACCCCGATCGCCCGCCACATCCACACCACCGCGTCCGCGGGCGGCAAGCGGGTGCAGGCGCTCGGCGGCGCCAAGAACCACATGCTGGTGCTGCCGGACGCCGACCTCGACGCGGCCGCCGACGCCGCCGTCTCGGCCGCCTACGGTTCGGCGGGCGAGCGCTGCATGGCCATCTCCGCGGTCGTGGCGGTCGGCGCGATCGGCGACGAGCTGGTGGCGAAGATCCGCGAGCGCGCCGAAAAGATCAAGATCGGCCCCGGCAACGACCCGTCGTCCGAGATGGGCCCGCTGATCACGGCGGCCCACCGCGACAAGGTCGCCTCGTACGTGAAGGGCGCGGCGGCGCAGGGCTGCGAGGTCGTCCTTGACGGCACCGGCTACACCGTCGACGGCTTCGAGGGCGGCCACTGGATCGGCCTGTCCCTCCTGGACCACGTGCCGACCTCGTCCGACGCCTATCGCGACGAGATCTTCGGCCCGGTCCTGTGCGTGCTGCGCGCCCAGACGTACGAGGAGGGCCTGGCGCTGATCAACGCCTCGCCGTTCGGCAACGGCACCGCGATCTTCACCCGCGACGGCGGCGCGGCCCGCCGCTTCCAGCTGGAGGTGGAGGCCGGCATGGTCGGCGTCAACGTGCCGATCCCGGTGCCGGTGGGCTACCACTCCTTCGGCGGCTGGAAGGACTCGCTCTTCGGCGACCACCACATCTACGGCAACGACGGCACGCACTTCTACACCCGCGGCAAGGTCGTCACCACCCGCTGGCCGGACCCGGCGGACGCTCCCACGGGCGTGGACCTGGGCTTCCCCAGGAACCACTGACCCGCCGCCCGCGCCGACCCCCCGCCTTCCCGTCGCGGACGGCGGGGGATCTCGTGCGGGATGCGCCCGGGCCGCCCGGGACCACCCCGGACGCGGACCAGCGTCGGCTCGGCGGGGTGCAGGAGGGGGCTCAGGGCCGCGGCTTCGCGCACGGTGCACCAGCGCACGTACGCGAGCAGCACCGTTCTCACCGCGTCGCCTTCGCGTGGTCCGTCGCGGCCCTCGCGAGGCCCAGGATGAAGGGGTGCGGGCGGTGGCCGTCTCCTGCCAGTTCCGGCTGGAAGAGGGTGGCCAGGAAGAAGGGGTGGCCGGGGAGTTCGGCGATGCGTACGTCGCCCTCGGTGTCGGTGCCGGAAAAGCGCAGGCCGTGGGCGCGCAGGGTGTCCACGTGGGCGGCGCCGGCGCCGTAGTCGCAGTGGTAGCGCTCCAGGCTGCGCTCGGCGCCCAGGAGCCCGGCCGCGAGCGAGCCCGGCTCCAGCGCGATCGCCCCCTCGTGGCCGACCAGTGAGCAGGCGAGCGGCACGATCAAGGGGTCCTCGGCGTCCGGGGTGTTCTCGGCGTGGCTGGCCCCGTGCAACCCGCACACGTCGCGCGCGTACTCCAAAAGCGCGTGCTGGAACCCGGCGCAGGTGCCGAGGAAGGGGATGCGTTCCTCGCGGGCGGTGCGTACGGCGGCAAGCGCCCCGGTCTCGCTGCGGTAGGGGCTGCCCGGCAGCAGCCACACCGCGTCGAAGCCGCCGACGCCGTGCTCCTCGGCCTCCTCGGTCGGGATCCAGTACGCGTCGAGGTCGAGGCCTTCGCATTCGCGCAGGGCGTCCAGGAGCAGTGGCACGCGGGTGTGGGAGCGGACGTCGGGGGAGCGGTCGCCGACCAGGGCGATGCGGGTCGTGTTCATGCACGTAAGCCTGGCCGGGCGCCCGCATCACGTCCAACGATGATTCATGGATTCCGCATTAGCGATACTGATGCCCATGGATCCGCATCTGCTGCGCACCTTCGTCGCCGTCGTCGAGCACCGCTCGTTCTCCACCGCCGCCCGGGAACTCGGCTACACCCAGTCCGCCGTGTCGCAGCACATCGCCGCGCTCGAAGCCGACCTCGCCACCCCGCTGCTCGGGCGCCGCCCGGTGGAGCCCACCCCGGCCGGGGCGCGCCTCATGGAGCACGCGCGCCCTCTGCTGCTCCGCCTCGACGCGGCCCGCGCCGACCTCGCCCGGCTCACCGAGGTGCGGCCCGCGCGGCTCGCCGTCGCCTGCGCGCCCGACGCGCTGAGCCCCGCCTTCGCCCGCGCGCTCGGCGTCGTGCGCCAGGCCGTTCCCGGGCTGGCCGTCGAGGTGCGCGTCCTTGGCCGGGACGCGAGCGTGCGGGCGGTCCTGACGGGCGCGGCCGACCTCGGCCTGGTCACCGGCGCCGCGGCGCCCAGCGATCCGCTGCCGCTGCCCGACGCGGGAACGCTGATCACGCGAGGGATCGCCGAGGAACCGCTCGTGGTGCTGCTGCCGGCCGGGCACCCCCTCGCGGGCCGCCCCGCCCTGCGTCTCGGCGATCTCGCCGACGCCCGCTGGATCGACGCCCCGGACGCGGCCGTGCCCCTGGCGCAGCTGCGCGCGGCCGCCCGCAGTGACGGATTCCTGGGTCAAGTGGCGTATGCGGGAACGGAGTTGACGGGGCTCGGGGTGCTCGTCGCCGCCGGGCACGGGATCGTCGCCGTGGCGGCCGGAGTCGCCGAGGGGGCGGCGGGGACGGTCGCCGTGCGGATCTCGGCGCCGCGTCTCGTGCACCGTACCGAGGTCGTCCACCCGCGCGAGCCCGCCGGCCCCGTGCGGGCGCTGATGGCCGCGCTGACCGAATCGAGCGGCTGACCGGGCGGGTGGCTGAGCGGGCGGGTGGCTGAGCGCCCGGGCAGGGGAGCACCCGGGCGGGGGAGCGCCCGGATCGGGGAGCGCCGGTCGGGGCCCGGCTGGGTGCGAGCGTCCGCAGTGCGGAAAGTTGTCGACGAACTTCGATGCGGAAGCTACGGTTCCCGCACCGGCCGATCCTGGTTCCTGACGCCCCCTTGACGCCGAAAACCGGCGCAAACCGCGTCCCGATCTTCGGATTCCGCAGGTAACCCCCTATTGACCTGCGGTTCTGCGAAGGATTGCATAACGGCACCCCGGGAGCCCCGAACTCTTCACCACCCGCCTCTGGAGGCGATACCGCTCCCGGTGACCGGACTCCGCACCAGTCGATCGGAACCCGCACGATGACGGAAACGCTCAGCGCTCCCCAAGCGCTCGCCCCCGCGACCGGACCCACCCCCCAGCAGGCGCAGAAGCTCAAGCGGTCCATCGGCGTCGTGGGCGGCACCCTGCTCACGCTGTCGTGCGTGACCCCCGCCTCCACGCTGTTCGTCGTCGTGCCCGACCTCTTCTCCACCCTGGGCACCTACACCGCCCTCACCATCGCCATCGGTTCGCTGCTCTGTATCGCCGTGGCGTTCTGCTACTCGGAGCTGGGCACCCTCATCCCCAGCGCGGGCGGCGAGTACGCCATGGTCTCCACGATGGCCGGACGGCTCGCGGGCTGGCTGGTGTTCGTGCTCTCGCTGCTCGTCGTGATGATCGTGCCGCCCGTCATCGCGATGGGCACCGCCGACTACCTCGCGCCGGTCGTGCACATCCCGGCCCCCGTCGCCGGCGGCGCGGTCATGCTGCTCGCCACCCTGGCCGGCCTGCTCGACCTGCGCGCCAACGCCTGGATCACCGGCATCTTCCTCGTACTCGAAGTCATCGCGGCCGGCGTCGTCGCCGTCCTCGGCTTCGCCCACAGCCAGCGGGGCGCCTCCGCCCTGGTGCACGGCACGGTTGCCGGTGACGGCCACACCACTTCGACGGTCACCGCGATGATGGTGGTATCCGGCCTCGCCATCGCCCTGTTCATCACCCAGGGCTTCTCCACCGCCGTCTACCTCTCCGAGGAGCTTGAGCACCCCCGGCGCAACGTCGCCCGCACCGTGCTCGCCACCCTCGCCATCTCAACCGCCGTGATCCTGGTGCCCGTTGTGGCCATCACGCTGGGCGCCCCCGACCTCGCCACCCTCACCAGCGGCAACCTGAGCGACATGGTCAACGCCTGGTCGAACTCGGCGGTCGGCACCTTCGTGAGCCTGTGCGTCGCCCTCGCCATCATCAACGCGGGCATCGTCATGGTCATCCAGAACTCCCGGGTCCTGTTCGCCTCCGCCCGCGACAAGGCCTGGCCCGAGCCCGTCAACCGGGGCCTGTCCCGGCTCGGCCGCTTCGGCTCGCCGTGGGTGGCCACCCTCCTCGTCGGCGTCCCCGGCGCGGCCCTGTGCTTCGTCAACCTCGACACCCTCTACGGCGTCACCGGCGTCTCCGTCACCGCCATGTACCTCCTGGTCGCCGTCGCGGCCCTGCTGTGCCGGCGCGGCGCCCACAAGCACGCCACCGCCTGGCGGATGCCGCTGTGGCCCGCGGTCCCGGTGCTGCTCATCGCCGTACTCGCCTACATCCTCACCCAGCAGGAGACCCGCTACCTGGTGTGGACCGGCGGCATCACCGCCGCGGCCACCCTGTACTGGGCGCTGTACCTGCGGCCGCGCCGCGACACCCGCTGGCTGGTCAGCATCCCCGAGGACGAGATGGGTCTGGACGAGGGCGGGGCCGGCCTTCCCGAGGGCGAGGCCGGCCTCCCCGCGAACGCCCGCGCCTGAGGCGTTGCCTAGGGTGTCGCCATGACCCTTGAACACCTGACGTACTGCGACCAAATCGTCCGCCAGAGCGCCGAGTTGCGGTCCCATCTCGCGGGCGCCGACCTTTCGGCGCCCGTGCCGACCTGTCCCGAGTGGACCCTGCGCCAGCTCGCCCGGCACGTGGGCGGGGCCCACCGCTGGTCCACCGAGATCGTCCGCACCAAGGCCACCGAGCCGTTCCCGCCGGACCAGGTGCCCGGCGCGGCCGGTCCCGACAGCGATGATCCGGCCGCCCTCGACGCCTGGCTCGCCGAAGGTGCCGAGAACTGCGCGAAGGTCCTGCGCGAGGCGGGGACCGACGTGCCGGTCTGGTCCTGGACGGGCCCGACGACCAGCGCGTTCTGGGCCCGCAGGATGACCCACGAGACCCTGGTGCACCGGGCGGACGCGGCCGGCGCACTCGGCGCCGCCTTCACGGCGCCCGCCGACGTCGCGGCCGACGCCATCGACGAATGGCTCGACGTCCTCAGCTTCGCCCGTGCGTTCAGGAGCAGCAGCGGCGAGCTCGGCGAGCCCGGACAGTCCCTGCACCTGCACGCCACGGACGTGCCCGACGCCGAGTGGTTCATCGAGATCGGCGACGAGGGCTTCACCTGGCGCCGCGCCCACGAGAAGGCGACGGCCGTGGTGCGCGGACCCCTCACCGACGTGCTGCGTGTCCTCTACCGCCGCCTGCCCACCGACTCCCCGGCCGTCGAAGTACTCGGCGAGCGGGGGGTCCTGGACACGTGGCTGGCCAAGACGGCGTTCTGAGCCGGGCACGGACCTTGAGCGCACCCGGGCGCGACCCCGGGCCGCGCTGTACCCACCGGGCCGCGTCGGTTGTCGGTGCGGGCGCATACCGTTGGGGGATGGAGATCAGGATGGGCAGACGGCGGTGGCGGACGGCCGCGGGGGCGGCAGTCCTTGCCGTGCTGGCCGGCGCCGGCGTCTGGGGCGCGGCCGACGCGTCGGGCGCCGGCGCCGTGCACCGCCAGGACCAGGTGCTCGACCTGCCGGGAGCGAGGATCGACACCTCGTTCTTCACGGCGGGCGGCGCGCGGGACAAGCGGCCAGCCGTGCTGATCGGGCACGGCTTCGGCGGCAGCAAGGACGAGGTGAAGGGCCAGGCCGAACAGCTCGCGCGCGACGGGTACGCGGTCCTGACGTGGTCCGCGCGCGGTTTTGGCAAGTCCACCGGCAAGATCGGCATCAACGACCCCGCGTTCGAGGTCAAGGACGTCTCGCGGCTCATCGACTGGCTGGCCCGCCGGCCCGAGGTGCGGCTCGACAAGCCGGGCGATCCGCGCGTCGGCGTCACCGGGGTGTCCTACGGCGGGGCGATCTCGCTGCTCGCCGCCGGATACGACCACCGTGTCGACGCGATCGCCCCGGAGATGACGTACTGGAACCTCTCCGACGTCTTCTTCCCCGGCGGCGTCTACAAGAAGCTGTGGGCCGGCATCTTCGTCTCCACGGCGGGCGGCTGCCAGAAGTTCCAGCCCGAACTGTGCGCGATGTACGACCGGGTGGCGACCGCCGGGCAGCCGGACCCGGAGGCCGTCAGGCTCCTGGAGTCCCGCAGCCCTTCCGCCGTCGGCGACCGGATCAAGGTGCCCGCGCTGATCATGCAGGGCCAGACCGACTCGCTCTTCCCGCTCGGCCAGGCCGACGCCATGGCGAAGACGATCGCCGCCAACGGCGCCCCGGTCTCCGTCGACTGGATCGCCGGCGGCCACGACGGCGGCGACCGCGAGAGCGCCCGCACCCAGGCCCGCGTCACCCAGTGGTTCGACCGCTATCTCAAGGACGACAAGGGTGCCTCCACCGGCCCAGCTTTCCGCGTCACCCGTACCGGAGGCGTCAACTCCACCGATGGCGCCGCCCAGTTGCGGGGCGCCACCAGCGGCAGCTACCCCGGTCTCACGAGCGGGCGTGAGGCTGTCGCGCTGACCGGCCGCGAGCAGAGCTTCGGCAATCCGCCGGGCGGCGCCCCGCCCGCGATCTCGGCGGTGCCCGGCCTCGGTTCGGGGGCGGCGGGCCTTTCGGGTCTCTCCTCGCTCGGCGTCGGCCTCTCCCTCGACTTCCCCGGCCAGTACGCCGCGTTCGACTTGGCGCCGCTGACCACCGGCCTCCACATCACCGGGTCGCCCACCGTCAGGCTCAAGGTCACGTCGAGCACCGACACCGCCGTCCTGTTCGGCAAGGTGTACGACGTCGGACCCGACGGCAAGCAGCGGGTGCTGCCCTCCCAGCTCGTCGCGCCGCTGCGGGTCGACGGCGCGAAGGGCGGCAGGAGCGTGGAGCTGACGCTGCCCGCCGTGGATCACAACGTCGAGGCCGGTCACCGGCTGCGCCTGGTCGTCGCCGCCACCGACCTCGGCTTCGCCTCCCCGGCCGCGCCCGCCACGTACACCGTCGCCCTGGACGGCCCGTCCCTCGGCGTGCCCACCGTGCCCGCCCTGCGGACCGCGTCGGCAGGGCTCGCCTGGTGGGTGTGGGGGCTGCCGCCGGCCGGCGCTCTCATCGGCGCGGCGCTCCTGATCACCCGGCGCACCCACACCCCGGCCCCCGATCCGGAGCTGGCCCAAGTTCCGCTCCAGATCACGGACTTGACCAAGAAGTACGCCAAGTCCAGCGATCGGTATGCCGTACGGGAGCTCTCCTTCCGGGTCGAGAAGGGCCAGGTACTCGGGCTGCTCGGGCCCAACGGCGCGGGCAAGACCACCACCCTGCGCATGCTGATGGGGCTGATCCGGCCCGACGGCGGCGAGATCCGCGTGTTCGGGCACGCCATCCGGCCGGGCTCGCCCGTCCTGTCCCGGGTCGGCGCGTTCGTCGAGGGCGCGGGCTTCCTGCCGCACCTGTCGGGCCGCGAGAACCTGGAGCTGTACTGGGCGGCCACCGGCCGCCCCTCGGGGGACGCCCGCATGGCGGAGGCCCTGGAGATCGCGGGCCTCGGCGACGCTCTCCAGCGCGCCGTGCGCACCTACTCCCAGGGCATGCGCCAGCGCCTGGCCATCGCACAGGCCATGCTCGGCATGCCGGACCTGCTGATCCTGGACGAGCCGACCAACGGACTCGACCCGCCCCAGATCCGCGAGATGCGGGACGTGATGATCCGGTACGCCGAGGGCGGCCGCACCGTGATCGTCTCCAGCCACCTCTTGTCCGAGGTCGAGCAGTCCTGCACGCATCTGGTGGTCATGGACCGGGGCCGCCTCGTCCAGGCAGGACCGGTCGCCGAGATCACCGGCGCGAGCGACACCCTGCTCGTCACCACCGCGGAGAAGGTCCCCGAAGCCGTCGTCGACAAGGTGGCCGCGCTGCCCGGCATCGACTCGGCGCTGGTCACCGACGACGGCCTCCTGATCCGTCTCGACGGGGCGAGCACGACCGAGCTCATCGCCGAACTGCTGCGCCTGGACGTGCGGTTGACCGGCGTCGGGCCGCACCGCCGCCTGGAGGACGCCTTCCTCACCCTGATCGGAGGGACCGCGTGAGCACCCTGATGGAGTCCCCGGCGGAAGAGACCGCGCCGGGCTACCGGCCCGGGCGCACCCTGCCCCTGCGCGTCGAGGCCCTGCGCCAGCTCAAACGCCGGCGCACCCTGGTGATGGGCGCGGTGCTCGGCGCGCTGCCCTTCGTCCTGATCATCGCCTTCGCCATCGGCGGCACCCCGAGCAGCCGGAACGGCCGGATCACCCTGATGGACACGGCCACCGCGTCCGGCGCCAATTTCGCCGCGACGTGCCTGTTCGTCTCGGCGGGCTTCCTGCTGGTGGTGCCGGTCGCGCTGTTCTGCGGCGACACCGTCGCCTCCGAGGCGAGCTGGTCCTCGCTGCGCTATCTGCTGGCGGCGCCGGTGCCACGGGCGAGGCTGCTGTGGTCGAAGCTGGCGGTGGCGCTCGCCTTCAGCGCGGCGGCGATCGTGCTGCTGCCTTTGGTGGCGCTCGCGGCGGGGACCGCGTTCTACGGCTGGGGGCCGCTGGAGATCCCCACCGGCGGCGCGCTCGGCGCGTGCCAGGCGCTGCCCCGCCTCGCGGCGGCGGTCGCCTTCGTCTTCGTGTCCCAACTGGTCACCGCCGCGCTGGCGTTCTGGCTCTCCACCCGGACCGACGCGCCGCTCGGCGCGGTCGGCGGCGCGGTCGGCCTGACCATCGTCGGCAACGTCCTGGACGCGGTGACCGCGCTCGGCGACTGGCGCGACTTCCTGCCCGCGCACTGGCAGTTCGCCTGGGCCGACGCGCTCCAGCCGCACCTGGAGTGGGACGGCATGCTGAAGGGCTCGGCGGTCTCCGTCGCGTACGCGCTCGTCCTGTTCGCGCTGGCCTTCCGCGGCTTCGCCCGCAAGGACATCGTGTCGTAGACCCGGGGTCCTCGCGGGCGCGGCGCGGGCGGGCGGATCAGGCGGCGAGCAGCTTCTCGTATCCGACGAGCCGCACGCACGCGGTGAGCCCGAGGATCGCCTGCTCCAGCTCCGCCGGGTCCGGGTAGCTGGGCGCGATGCGGATGGTCGCGTCCTGGGGGTCGTTGCCGTAGGGGTGCGTCGCGCCGGCCGGGGTCAGCACCACGCCCGCCGCGCCGGCCCGCGCCACGACCTCCTTGGCGCAGCCGTCCGGCACCTGGAGCGTGACGAAGTAGCCGCCCTTGGGGACCGTCCAGGTCGCCAGGCCCGTGCCGCCGAGCTCGCTCTCCAGGATCCGCTGGACGGTGGCGAACTTGGGCTCCAGCAGGGCGCGCTGGCGCTCCATGTGGATCCGTACGCCGTCCGCGTCGCGCAGGAACAGCACGTGGCGCAGCTGGTTGACCTTGTCCGGGCCGATCGAGCGCTTGGAGTTGTTGGCGAGCAGCCAGCGCACATTGGCGGGCGAGGCGCCGAAGAACGCGACGCCGGCGCCCGCCGCCGTGATCTTCGAGGTGGAGCCGAAGACGAACGCGCGGTCCTCGTGACCGGCCCCTGCGCACGCGCCGAGGAGGTCGGCGATCTCCACGGGCTCATCGGTGAGGTGGTGCGCGGCGTAGGCGTTGTCCCAGAAGACGCGGAAGTCGCCGGCCGCGGTCTCCATGCGGGCCAGGCGCGCCACGGTCTCGTCGCTGTAGCTGACGCCGCTCGGGTTGCTGTACTTCGGCACGCACCAGATGCCCTTGACGGCCGCGTCCTCGGCGACCAGGCGCTCCACGACGTCCATGTCCGGGCCCGCGTCGGTCATGGGCACCGGGATCATCTCGATGCCGAACCGCTCGCACAGCGCGAAGTGCCGGTCATAGCCGGGCACGGGGCACAGGAAGGCCACGCGCTCCTCGTCCGCCCAGCGCCGCTGCGCGCCGGGCAGGACGCTGAGCAGCGCGTGCACCAGGCAGTCGTGCATGAGCTCAAGGCTGGAGTTGCCCGCGGCCAGCAGCTGCCCGGCCGGCACCTGGAGCACTCCGGCGAAGATCTCCCGCAGCTCCATGAGGCCCTGGAGGCCGCCGTAATTGCGTACGTCGGTGCCGTCGGCGGCGGTGTGGCGGCCGCCGGGCAGGCTCAGCAGGTCCTCGCTGAGGTCGAGCTGTTCGGGCGCGGGCTTGCCCCGGGTGAGGTCGAGCTTGAGACCGCGGGCGGCCAGCGCCTCGTAGTCCTTCCGGGCCCGGTCGAGCAGCCCGGCCAGGGCGTCGGAGCTCAGCTCGGTGGTCATGGTGATTCCTCTCGCGGGGCCGCGCCTGCGGGGTACGGCTCGGGGTGGGTGCGCCCCATCGAGCTTACAAAGCCCTTCCCGTCCCCAGGCCTCCCCGGGTCCCCCAGGCCTCCCCGGGCCCCCTGGGTGAGCCCACCATAAGTGGGGAATGCTCCCCGGTCAGTCTGAGGGAGGCGGCGGTGGAGCGGCCCCGCGGGGCCCTCCCCTGCTGTTCGGCGTGCGCGTTCTCGTCCGGAGGCGCGCTGGAACTGCCGGCGGCGCGGGTCCACCTCCTGACCCCGCACGAGCAGTACCGGCCGGCCGCCGAAGGCAGGTCGCTGCGGGCCCGGCCCTCCCGCGCCTACTTCGGCGAGGGCGGCCAGGTCACCAGGGCGACGCGGGAGGAGCGCGAAGGCCTGGCGGCGGGGCACGGGGAGCGGGCCGGGCACGCCGGGAACGCGGGACGATCCGGGCGCGAGGGCGCCGGTGGGCGCCGGTCGGCGAACCGTACGGGAATGTCGTCGCGTACGCCGCGAAACAGCCAACTCACCGACGCGCGACGCCTGTTGGTGACCACCTGCGGCGCGGTCGACGCGGCGACGACCGACGCCACCTGGGTGGTACGGGACGGTCACGCCCTCGGCATCCTCCTGCGGGCGGACTCACCGCAGGCCGGCCGGCTGCGGGCCGGGTCGCGGGTTCTGGTCGCGGGTTCTGGGCGCGGACGCGGCGAGGTCCGGGGCCCTGCGGGTGAGGCCGGTGTTCCTGGACGCCGAGGCGGACTCTTTCGATCGCGTACAGGGAGGCGCCGAGCGTGCTGAGGGCGAAGAGCAGGTCCTCCGGGACGACGTCGGTGCGCCCTGGCGTGGCGCGCGCTCGACGCGGGCTGGAAGATCCGCTACGAGCCGGAGCTGGTCCTCCAGCACCCGAGGACGTCCCCCGCGCGGCACGCGGGCCACTACCGGTACACCGCGCGCAACCGCGTCTGGCTGGCGCGGCGCCGGCTTCCCGCCCCGCTGATCCCCGTCCATCTCGGCGTATGGATCCTGCTGACCGTTCTTCGGACCCGGTCACTGCCCGGCCTCAGGGCGTGGTGGGGCGGGTTCGTCGAGGGCTGGCGGCAGCCGTGCGGGGCGCGTCGGCCGATGGGGTGGGGCACGGTGTGGCGGATGACCCGGCTGGGGCGGCCGCCCGTGCTGTGAGCGCGGGGCGGGCCGCGTGCGCGGGGCGGGGCGTGCGTGGGGCGTGTGGTTCTGCGGGCCCCCGCCGGGCCGTCAGGCCTGAGTGAACCAGCGGTTCTGTTCGGTGTCCGGGACCGCGTGGCGCTGGTGGGCGAGTTCGACCTGCGCCAAGTGGGCGTAGTGGGACACCACTTCGGGGCCGAACGCCTGCTGCGCGAGGGGGCTCTCGCGGAAGGCGGCCAGGGCTTCGTCGAGGGTGAGCGGCAGCGAGGGGGCGTCCTGGGCGAGGTAGGCGTTGGTGGTCCGGGGTGGCGGGGGTGTCAGGTTCCGGTCGAGGCCGTGGCTGATCGCGGCCAGGACGGCCGAAGCCGCCAGGTACGGGTTCGCGTCGGCGCCCGGGACGCGTACCTCCAGGTGCAGTCCGCTGCCCCGGCCGACGACGCGGATGGCGCACGTCCGGTTGTCGTGGCCCCATGTCGTCCCGGTCGGGGCGAACGAGCCGGGGGCGAACCGGCGGTAGGAGTTGGTGTTCGGGGCGTACAGCGGGGCCAGCTGCGGCAGCGCCTCCACGAGGCCTCCGATCGCGTGGCGCGCGACGTCGGACAGGTCGCCGTCGAGGGTGACGAGCGCGGGGTCGCCGGAGCGCCACAGCGAGACGTGCACGTGCAGTCCGCTGGCCACGCCGGTCTGCGGGGCGGCCATGTACGTCGCGGTCAGCCCGGCCCGGCCGGCGAGGGTGCGGACCGCGTGCTTGAACAGCACATGGGTGTCGCACGCCTCAAGGACGGGGCCGTAGGGGAACGTCACTTCCACCTGTCCCGGCGCGGCCTCCGTCTTGACGGCTTCCACCGGGGATCCGGCGCCGGCCAGGGCGGACTGGAGGCGGCGCAGGAAACGGTCGAGGACAGGCGGGTGGTCGAGCGCGTAGTCGAGGTTCGTGGCGGTCAGCGGTTTCAGGCCGCCGTCCCCGATGCGCGGGGTTTCGCCGAACACGCCCTCGTACAGCAGGAACTCGCTTTCGAGTCCGGCCATGGGGTGCAGGCCGTGGGCGGCCAGGCGCGCGATCTGGTCGAGCAGCATCTGGCGCGGGGCCACTGCGAGCGGCCGGTGCTCGCGGGCGGTGAGCGCGTGGCCGAGCAGGACGGCCGTCCGACGCTGCCACGGCATCATCCGCAGCGTGCTCAGATCCGGGGCGAGAGCCAGGTCGGCGTACCCGTTCTCCCAGGACGTGAGCGCGAATCCGTCGACCGGGTTCATCGCGGCGTCGGTGGCGAGCAGGTAGGCGCACAGGTCGGCGTGGCCGCCCGCCACCCGATCGAGGAAGTGGGCCGCGCCGTACCTCTTGCCCTTGAGGCGGCCCTGGAGATCGGGCAGCGCGAGCAGCACGGTGTCGATGCGGCCCCGGCTCACGGCCGTGCGCAGTTCTTCGAGGTCGAGCCGGCCGGTCCGCGGGCCCCGCTCACCGCTCGCGGCGTGCGGGGCGGGCGCGGGCACGTGGGGGAGCGGGCCCATGAGGGGACGGTTCGGCATCAGATGACGTCGCTTTCCAGGTCGGCCATGTCGTGGTCGACGGCGGCGGCCGGCACGCTGTAGCCGCGACGGGCGATCCGCCACCACAGGGCGGCCAGCACGAGCATGACGACCAGGGCCGCGGGCGCGTAGTTGAACGTGTCCACGGTCATGAGGCCACCCGTGGCCGGGCGGGTCTGCGGCAGGCAGAACAGCACGGTCACGAACGCCACCCAGACCACGGCCACGACGCCGATGGGCACACCCCAGCGGCCCAGGTGCCAGGGCCCGGGCACGAAGCGGCGCCGGTTCTTGACCCGCAGAAAGATGGGGATGGCGTAGGCGGGCGTGATGCCGATGACGTTGATCGCGGTGACGGCGCCGTACGCGGTGGGACTGTAGAGCGATGGCAGCGCGATGATCGCGGCGACCCCGACCGAGAGCCACACGGCGGCCCTCGGGGTGCCGCCCGTGACCCGCTGCCACAGGTGGGAGCCGGGCAGCGCGTTGTCACGCGAGAACGCGAAGATCATGCGCGAGGCCGCGGCGGTCTCGGCGTTGCCGCAGAACAACTGGGCGACGATCACGATCAGCAGCAGCGCCTTCGCCCCGCCGGGACCGAGCGCGTCGAGGAAGATCTGCGCCGGCGGGACACCGGTGTCGGTGCCCTGGGTGCCCGCGTAGTCCTGGATGGCGAACGTCAGGCCCGCGAGCAGGACGAACCCGGCCGCCCACGACCAGGTGATGGCCCGCATGATCCCCCGGGGGGCCGCGACCTGCGCGTTGGCGGTCTCCTCCGACAGGTGCGCGGAGGCGTCGTAACCGGAGAAGGTGTACTGCGCGAGCAGCAGCCCGATCATGACCACGTACAGGTTGCTCGACCAGCCGGTGTCGTTGACGAACTTGGTGAACACGAACCCGGCCGACTGGTGGTGGGCGGGTACGACGGCGAGGGCGGCCACGATGACGGCAACCCCCACCAGGTGCCACCACACGCTGATGCCGTTGAGGAGGTTGACCAGGCGCACCCCGCGCAGATTGAGCACCGCGTGCAGCAGCAGGATCGCGAAGAAGATCAGGATGATCTTCTTCGGGGTGGGCGCGAACCCGAACTGGAGGTTCAGGAGCGCGCCGGTGAACAGCGCGCACCCGTAGTCGATCCCGGCGATCGCGCCGAGCAGGCCCAGCAGGTTGAGCCAGCCGGTGTACCAGCCCCACTTCTTGCCGCCGAGCTTGTGCGCCATGAAGAACAGGGCGCCGCTCGTGGGATAGGCGGAGGTGACCTCGGCCAGGCCGGCGCCGACGAACAGCACCATGACGCCGACGATCACCCAGCCCCACATCATGACCGCGGGTCCGCCGGTCGTCAGCCCGAACCCGTACAGGGTCATGCACCCGGACAGGACGCTGATCACGGAGAACGAGATGGCCGCGTTGCCGAAACCGGTCATGCGGCGCGACAGCTGCGGCGTGTAACCCAGCTCACGCAGCACCAGATCGTCGGAGTGGACCCCGGCGGCGCGATGGTGGGACGGGCGAGACATGAAGGAACCTCCAGGCGCGGAGAACGTGTGCGGGCGGTGAGCCTGTACGTGTGCGGGCGGTGAGCCTGTACGTGTGCGGGCGGTGTGGATCAGGCGGTGCGTGTCAATCGAGAGCGCGGGTCCCCCAGGAGGCGGCCCGGTGGTCCGGGGCGCGCCTGGCAGCGGCGGCCGACTCGGCCCGGGCCCGCAGGAACAAGGACTCGGCCGCGCGCGGTTGGCCGCCGTAGTCGTGCACCGAGGCCCACGGCTCCCGGGCGGCGTACGGCGCCATCGCCGCGAACACCGCGTCGGCCCGCGCCAGTTGGTGCCCCGCCCACAGGGCACAGGCCAGATGGTTGAGGTCCAGCACCGAGCACCGGGCCGGATCCGTGCGCAGGAACCAGGAGTGGAACGCTCGAAGGGTGTAGCCGATCGCGGGCTCCTCCGCCCATCGCAGGCGCCAGGTCACCGTCCGGCGCTGGTCGCTCTGGCGGCGGCACTGCTCGGCGAGCGCGTACAGCGGCAGCAGGAGCAGGGGCGAGCCATCGAGCGCCCAGGACGCCACCCACCGGCCGAAGTCGACCACGTCCGCCAGGACCGCGGACTCCGGCGCCCGGCGGGCCAGCAGGAACTGGACCACCCGGTGGTACGCCTCCCGGCTGCCCGGATCGCGCTGATTGACCTCGTGCAGCAGCCCCCACGGGCCGGGCGGCAGCATGGGCTCGGCCGCCCGCGCCCTGTGCTCCCCGCGCAGGGCGCGCTCGTCGATCTGGGCCAGGGCCAGAAGGCACAGCCACGGCACCGGGTCGCGCTGCTCGCGGCCGGCCGCGGTGAGCGCCGCGCGCCGGGCCCGCTGCTCCAGGTCCTGGGCGGCGGCGTGCCGCTGGTGGTGCGAGCGCAGCGCGCGCTCCGCCGACACGCGGGCGAGCATCACATGTGCGTCATAGCTGTCCGGCTCCTCGGCCAGCCATGCCTCCGTCACGTCCGAGCCGGCCGCCCTGATGCCGAGCACCTGGGTACGGAAACTCCGCAGGGGCCAGTTCGCGCCGGTCTCCGCCAGGAGATCACGCATGGCCATCCAGCGGCCGACCTTCAGGGCCGTCAGGGCCGAGCGCAGCTCACCGTCCGCGCCGGCGGGGTGGTACACCGGCTCCATCAGCCCGCCCCGTCCACCACGGCCCGGCGTAAGGGGCGCGGCCGGGCGGCCGCGTCCGGCCGGTGCGCGCGGGCCGGTCTCGCGAACGGACCGGCCGACGGCGGACGCGAGGCCCTGGGGCGGGGGAAACGGGCGAACACCGGTACCTCCACTACAACTCATGAACGCATGCGGGACCCGCGCTCTTCACCAACTACGGCCGCGCGGACAGCCGTTGATCCGTGAGTCTGTCGGAAGAAGTCCCCCGATGTACATGACATTGGGGATGCCGGTGCGGTAATTCCCCAGCTGGCTAAGGGATTTGGGCCGCGCCCGGTGAATCAGAGGGAGGCTCGAGTCGGCTTCGAGTTCTATACGACGGCTGTTGCGCTTCCACGTCAGAAACGCGACAACTCCGCCGGTCAGCGGGGCGCTGGCCGACCGCTGGCCGGCCATGGGGCCCGCGCTCAAAGTCCCTTGCCGGCACGGGACTTCGCGGGCGATGGCAGCCGGGACTGCGCGCTGCGGCAGCCCCGGGAGAGGTTCCCGATCCGGCCCGGTCTCGACTTCGCCGTTCCGCCGATACTTGAATTCTGAACGTGCCGAGATTCATCGCGTCGTGCCTTTGGGGCCGGGCCCCGGTGAATAGGACGCGACCGGTTGCCGACCCGCCGTCCGGAGTCATCCGCTGCTTGCGGGCGAACAGGGTGGGCTGCTGACCGGGCTGGTCCACCGCGGAAGCTGGACCGCACGTCGAGCAGAGCTTGGGCGGTCTCGGTGCGGTGGAGGATGCCGCAGTCCGATGCGGGGTCCCAGCGCATGGCCGTGATGAGGCTGCCGTGATCACCAACATTCAGGTGTACGGCGACAACAACGCCCCGATCCAGAGTGTCGCGGGAAACAACATCAGCGACGTGGGCCAGAACAACGCCCCGCGAGGAGGAGAGTGAAGATCGGCGGACGACGACGCCCCGAACCCAACCCCCGGCACGGCTCGGGCGCCGGCGTCGGCGGCGACAACAACGCCCCCATCCAGAACGTCGTAGGGCAGAACACCTGGGGCGCGTTCTTTTCCGGGCTTGTTGACGTAGGCGATGGAGCGCCCACCGGTCGCCTTGGTGGCCTCCATGTCCGTCACCGGGCCTCCGATGAGCGTGCAATCGCGCGGGAGTGTGTCCAGCTCGCTGGACGCCAGCAGCGGCGAGTGGGGGTCGGACTTCATCGCGTCCGGCCGGTGTGGGGCTCGGCCAACGACCACGTCCACCAGTTGACGGAGCTCGTGGAGCATCAGGAACGCCCGGACGCACGCGGTCGAGTTGTTGCTGATGATGGCGACCTTCCGGCCTGATGCAGGAGCCGCTTCGAGCGCCGCGACAGCGCCAGGGATAGGCGGGCCGGCCAACCGGACGGCCGGGCTCACCAGGGGCGGGTGCGGCGCTTACGCGGGTGCTACCGGCCGCTCGGTATGGTGCTCTGACCAGCAAAAAGGCCCTCCCGAAGGAGGGCCAAATCGGCACTGGCGCGGATGCGCCCCCGGCAGGACTCGAACCTGCGGCCAAGCGCTTAGAAGGCACGTGCTCTATCCGCTGAGCTACGGGGGCTGACCTGCGTAAACGCAGCTTCCGGGCGCTGTCCCCTGGGGCGCGGGGGACGCATGGGGGAATCTTAGATTCCCGGTGACCGGGGGACGCGAGCGCTCTCCGGCCGGGCCGTACGTAGGGTCTCACACTATCTTCACGCCCCCGTAGCCTCTCGCGGAAACAATCCCGCACCCCTTCGGCGTTGGTGATCTCCGAGCAGGGGAAGGGGAGGTGTCGGGCCTGAAGCTGTTTCGCACGGACACGACGAATGGCGGCATGACCGAGGTCGTGCCGCGTCTTGCTGAGGTCGAGGCCGATGTGCAGGGTCTCGTCGAGACGCACATGGAGACGCTGCTGGGAGTCCGGTTCCTGGCGAGCGAGTACAGCACCGGACCGGTGCACGGGGGCCGGGTCGACTCGCTGGGGCTGGACGAGAACGGCTCGCCGGTCATCGTGGAATACAAGCGCGGCACGGATGCCGGCGTGATCAATCAGGGGCTGTTCTACCTGGCCTGGTTGATGGACCACCGTGCCGAGTTCGAGCACCTGGTCCGCGACCGGCTCGGGGTGACGGCCGCGTCCCAGGTCCTGTGGAGCGGCCCACGTCTGATCTGCATCGCCGGCGACTTCACCCGCTACGACGTGCACGCCGTGCGCGAGCACCGGCGCTCGATCGACCTGGTCCGCTACCGACTCTTCGGCAACGACCTGCTCGGCCTTGAGACCGTGGCCTCGGTGAGCGGCGGCATGCAGCTGGCTCGCCGCGCACGGCGCCAGTCTGTTGCTCAGGCAGCGGCCGATGTCCAGAGCGCGGCGATGATGGAGTTGGCGGGCGCGGTCGACGAGGTCCTGCTCGGGCTCGGGGACGGCGTGAACCGCGTGGAGCGCAAGCAGTACCGGGCGTACCAGCGGCTGCGGAACTTTGCCTGCCTGTGCCCGCCGCAGCGCAGCAAGCTGTTGGTCTACCTGAAGGTCGACCCGAAGGACGTCGAGCTCGTTCCGGGCTTCACTCGGGACGTGTCCGGTCTCGGTCACCACGGGACGGGCGACCTGGAGGTCCAGCTCCGTACGCCGAGGGACGTGGAGCGGGCGCAGGATCTGTTCCGGGCGAGCTACGCGGCGGCGTGAACGGATGCCGCTGCATGCCACCTGACGGGCTGCGCTTCGTGTTGTGTCTGCGGTCGCGGGAGGGGCCTTTCGACGTTCGGGCAGGGGGTGGCGGTGGACTATCTATGGTCCGCGGGATCGCCGGTTTGGCCAACCGGTGATCCCGCGCTATGTTGCCCCGCTCGTGTGGGCTGATGATCAGCGTGAGCGGCTGACGGAGCGGCCGGCCGTGACCGCCGGAGCCGTCGGTGCTCTGGTGGCGAGGCGGGTCTGGTGCTCGCGGCCCGGCTGGGCCTGGCGCGTGCCGGTCTGGTGGGCGAGGGTCTCGGAGAGACCTGCCAGCAGCGAACTCGGGATGTGGGGGGACGCTGTGACGGTCCAGGCGGGCCGGTCCGGACCCGGTCCGGACCGGGTCCGGACCAGATGGTCCAGGTGGCCAGGTTCTGATTCGGGTGCTGCGCGGCGAAGGCGTCGAAGTGGACGCCCGCAGCGCCGTCAGAGGACGTCCAGCGGATCCAGCGCCCGTCCACGGTGTGCTTCCATCCGGCGTCGGAGAGCGGCTGGGTTGCTGCGGTGACCATCTTCTCGTCAACCGGGGCGCCGACGTGGGTGTCCCAGCCGTCTCCGTCGGCGAGGTGGGTGAGCAGATCCTGCAGCACCGGTGCGGGGGTGGCGCCGGTCGCGGTGAGGACCCACATGCGGTCGGAGACGGGTGTCTCGTAGGCAGCCACGGTCCAGGCGGTCTCGTGGGCGGGGGTGTCGTGGACGCGTTCGATGCGCAGGGTCTGCGACTCGTGAATGGCGTGGGTCGTGTCATCCGACCAGGTTCGCCACTTGTCGAACTCGCCGTGCGCGTTGAGAAAGGTGTCGAGGAGAGCGTCGTGGTCACCGGCATCGGCCAGATAGACGGGGACAATCTCCGGCTCCGGGCGGGAAGGCTCGGACTTGGCCGTGGTGACGTCGAAGACGGAGCGCGCTTCGATGGCGGCGCGTTCGGTGTCGGTCAGGGGCGCCGGCCCGGGGCGCATCTCGGCCGCGTGGACACGTTCGAAGGCCATCAGTGCTTCTGCGGGCGAGTCGAAGGTGTCGGCGACCTGACGCAGGTGGTCCTCGCCGTGCAAGTAGACGGACTTGCCTCCCCGGTGGAGGTAGGTGCCGACCGCGACGGTGGTGTGGCCGTCGCGGGCGTGGGCGTGGATGAGGAGGTGGCCGTGGCGGATGTCGTCGTGGATCTTCTGCGCCTGGTCGGAGACCTCACGGATCTCGCTGCGGGTGCACCACGGCATCGGATAGTTCGGCCAGCTCCATTCCCCGTCGATGGCTTCCTGGAGCCGCGGGGTGACTTCGACGGTGATGCCTTCTGCTGTCAGGTGCTTGGCTGCGTCGTTGGCCCAGTACGGCTCCTCGTGATCGATGCGGGCCAGGATCAGGACGTTGGTGGCGGCGACGCTCCAGCCGGCGGCCTCGAGAGCCATGAGAGCGACGCGGGCCTGCGTGCCGGTCAGGATGGCCTGTACGGCGCTCGGGTGAGTGGGGTGGGTGTCGAGGCGGACGTGGGCGTCGATGGCGGCAGTCACGTGGGGGTCTCACCTGTTCTGCCGGTGGCCGGGCCTTCGGGTCCGGCCACCGGCGTACTCGGGGGCTACCGGGTTGCTCGTGCGGACCGGGGGACGTGCGCGGCCCTGGTCGTCGGTGGCCCGGCGCGGGTGGTGGACGCGGGCCGCCGCCGCTGTGGCGGGGTGACTCCGGTGGCGTGCTGCCAGCGGGTGCGGACGGCGGAGATGTCGGCGAGGGCACGGCGTGCGCCGACGACGAGCTGGAAGGGGGTGTTCGCTGGGTCGCCGGCGTACGCCTCGATGCGCCGGCCGGTGTGCTCAGCCGTGGTCAGGAGGGAGCGCAGCAGGGCCCGCTCACCCCAGTGCTCGACGGAACCAGCGGGCTCCGCCAGCATGCGCAGGACCTCGCCCGGTTCACTTCCCTCGTCCAGCAGGCCACGCTGCTGGGCTTCCCACAGGACCGTGACGGGGTCGACGGGCTCGTGGCGGCGGGCCAGTGCTGTCAGGCACTGCCACAGGCCGGCATGCAGCGGCAGGGCGAGGTCGTCGGGGAGTAGCCACCGGACGGAGTCGATGTCGGAGGGGCAGGCGGTGGCGGTGGCGAGCAGGAGCTGCTCCTCCTCGACCGCCTCAGCGGGGTCTTGCGCGGCGGGTGGCGGCGGTGCCGTGGTGCGGGGAAGCACGCCTGCGCGGGGCGGGAAGCGATTGGCGATGTCGTCCACGACCGTGGCGAGCGCGTCGGCCTCGGTGAGCACCGTCTGGACGGGGTGCGGGAGGGAGACGTCGTGGACGGTCTGGACGAGGCGTTCGGCGGCTGTCTGCAGGCGGCGGCGGGCGTGCTCCGCCTCGACCATCCGGGCGTAGGCAGGGGCATGGCTGGGCCAGGGGCAGACCTGGACGAGGGCGTGCAGATAGGAGGCGGTCAGCCCGCGCGCCTGCTCCTGGGCCGTGGCGAGCACGCGGTCGAGCCACTTGGTGTTCTTCGCGTGCTCGGCGGGGTCGGGCCGCGGCAGGGTGGTGATCGCGCCGTACAGGGCGGCGTGCGCGGCGGTGGAGAAGGAGTCGGCGGCGATGCCGCTCACGTCGTCCACCCGGTGCGGGTCGAGGAGGAGGGCCCCGAGGAGGGCCTGCTCGACGTGGAACACCGGCTGGGGAGGTGCGACGGCGTCGAGGTCGTCTTCGTCGGGTTCGGGGGTGTGGGGCATCAGGCGGCGAGGGTGAAGTCGTCGGGGTCGAGGGCGACGCCGAGGTGCGGGGCGAGGAGGTGGCCGGCGAGCAACGGGGGCACCGCGTTGCCGATCTGGGAGAACTGCTGGCCCTTGTTGCCGGCCCAGGGGTAGTCGGCCGGGAAGGTCTGCAGGAGGCCGGCCTCGCGGGCAGTGATCCGGATCGGCTCGGGGACGGCCGGCACGTCGGTGTCTTTGGCCGGAGGTGTGGTGGGTTCGGCGACCCAGGTGCACTCGTTCGCGCGGTGACCGAAGAACAGCGTGCCGGCCGGCTCGGACAGCGGACGGACGGTGGCGTTGGCCTGGTTGTTGCTGCGTAGGGACCATGACCAGCGGTGGGCCTCGGCGGTGAACGTCGGCGCCGGAGCGTCGGCGCCACGGTTCTCGCGGGTGCCGTGCCTGGCTGCCCATCCCGTTCCTTCGCGACGGGACTGCAGGACCATCCCCTCCGGCCGGGGCATCCAGGTGCCGCGCTGCCGGGCATCGGACAGCGTCTTGCGCGAGCCCGACGGGAACGGTTCGGGTCCGCCGCCGGGGCCGCCGCCCGCGCAGACGGTGGGGACGGGGCGGTCGGTTGCCCCCCACCCCAGGGCTTCGGCCATGCTGACCCAGCGGACGCGGCCCGGACCGAACAGCGACTGGGGCTCGGCGAGTTGGGCGTGCGTGGGCGTGGGCGGCTGTGCCGTGCGGACGCGGGAGGCCAGGAGGATCGCTCGCCTTCTGGTCTGGGGGACGCCGAAGTCGGCGGCGTTGAGGATGCCGTACCAGACGGAGAATCCCCACCCGCGCAGGACGGCCGCGTACTGCTTCCACAGGGGCAGGACGTCCGGTACTTCCTCCATGGCGACCCAGTCGGGCTCGCCGACCGTGTTCAGGGCGTAGAGGTAGCGCATCGGCTCGGCGGCGAGCAGGGAACGCTCGTCGCGGCAGGCGGCGAGGAGACGCTCGCGGGTGTCGCGGCCGGCGGCCAGGTCTTCGACCGCCGCGTGCACCAGCGGCTGGTCGAGCAGACCGAGGCGCTTGCCGGCCATGCTCCACGCCTGACACGGCGGCGAGGCGATCACGCCGCGCGTGCGGCCGACGAAAGGCCAGGTCGGATACATGGCCACATCGGTCCGGATGGTCAACTGTCCTGCCGCAGAACGGGTCTTGCACGCCCACTGGTCCCATTCCAGCCCGACGTCACGCACGCCCAGGACGTGCAGTGCCCTGCTCCAGCCGCCCGGCCCCGCGAAGAGGTCGAGTATCACGTGGCAAGCCCGAAGTCGTCCTGCGCCAGCGCGTCGGCGCCGCCGCGGCACGCCCAGGGCGAGCAGCCGTCCTCGACGCCGTTCTCCAGGACGTCGGCCTCGTCCGCTCCGATGCGCAGGGCGGCCCGTTCGGCGGCGGTGACGTGGTCGATCGGCGCCTGGCTCAGCGGGACGCGGGAGCGGTGCAAGAACGCCTCGCCGAGCAGTCGGCTGCCCGACGCATTGGCGCGGGCATTTCCCTGCCGGATGGCCGTGTCGAATTCGACGACGTCCGCCCACTCGGAAGGAGAGGTGTCCCTGATATGCCTCCACTGCGCATTTCCGTGGAACGGGCATCCCAGACAACTCGACTTCGGCGTGTCGGCGAGGCCGAGTGAGGTCAGGTATCGCACACAGTCGGCCCTGCTCCAGGACATGTCCAGAAGGGGGTGCCGATTGCGCATGTACTTGACGTCTGCGTCCTTCGCGCGATGGAATTCATCGGTCGAGATTCCGACCCATTGTTCGACGAACACGCCCTTCGGAATGCGTGCGGGATAGGGGTATCCAAGCAGATCGCGAACCTTCTGCTTTATTGGCTTTACCTTATACTCGCCGGTGCACTGCCGTCGGGTCATTCCAGGTCGCCCGTCCTGATTGAGAATGTGGAGAGGCATGGAGGCGAACCGGTGATCGGGGTTCAATGCATCGCTGCGAATGTTTCCGGATGAGACGCGGAAGACTGGTATGCCGGCAGGTTTTGCTATCTCTCTTTCCAGGCGGTCCAGGTGAGAGTAAACAGCCTCGGGCTCCCAGCCGGTATCGGCGAAAATCGCGTAGTCGACCTTGGGGAGGATTCCCTCGGCTGAAAGGGCAAGCAGGGTGCTGGACTGAACTCCCGCACCTAGCGAAATGATTTTCAGGGTGGGGGTACTCATAGAATTCCAGGGGTGAGGGCGCGGTGATCCGCGTGGTGAAGGGGCGGGCGGGGTGCCGGGCAGCGCGGGCGACGGGCCAGGGCTGAGGCGTCCGAGGCCGGAGTCAATTGGGTGCGCGACTTCGCGGATCGGACGGGCTGCGGATTCAGGCGACCGTGCGTTCCCGGGGTGGACCGATGCTGGATGCGGGTCAGCGGGTGCGTGGCGTGGCTGCGACTGTGCTGGAGGGCGGCAGCGCAGGCGGCCTCGTGGGGGTGCTGGTGTGAGCGGTGGAGCTGCGGAGGACTTCAAGGTGGGCGCCAGTTTCGGCAAGGCGCCAGAACGTCCATCCGGTACGGATGGGCGAGACCTGTGGGCGCAGCGCTGTGATGACGGCGCGAGCGGCACCGCTGGGGGTCTTGTACTGGCCCGCTCCAGGGCCTGCGGGGATGCTCAAGGAGCCGGTGGAACGGTCGAAGTGTCCCTCGATGCGCCTGTGCTGGTAGATGGCGTAGACGGGGGTGAGCGTCCCGGCGCGGACTGGTGTCTCGGACGCGGGTTGGGCGTAGAGGTGGAGCAGGTGAGCGATGGTCTCGCCGGCGGTGAGCCCCAATGCGCGGGCGAGGAGAGCCACTTGCTGGTGAATCTCGGACTCGACGTGGAGGTGCTGGGGTGCGGATGTCAGGTCGTTCTCCTGGGTGGTCGTGGAGTGGAGGTCCGCCAGGGGGTTTTGGTGGCACCAACCGCTCGCTGCGTATTGCGTGGTAGAGGGTGGGGATGCGGTGGCGGAGATCAGCGGGCGCGACGACGGGCAGCAGGCGTGGCCGGTGGGCCGGGAACGGCAGTTGAGGTGCGGCGGGGTGCGGCCGGGATGGCCTGCGGGTCGGGGATGTTGAGGCCGACGCGAACACCGAGGCCGTGGGTGTAAGCGTGTGCCTCAGCGCGCGTGACGGCGCCGAGCAGGCCGCCGTGGTCGAGCCCAGGCGGCGGCTGGTGGTCGGAGCCGTCTACCGCGAGGGTGAAACCGTGCAGCTCCAGCAGGGAGCGGGCGGCGTCGGTCCCGGCTGTCGCGGCCACGGTGTCGTCGGTGAACTGGAAACGGATTTCCGGTTCGGACACGGGAGTGTCCGGGCTCCAGCGCGTCGTCCAGGAGAGGTCGACAAGGTCGTGGGTGTGGGCCAGGAGTCCGTACATCGCGGCGCCGGCGCGCTCGTGTGCGTCCTGGGCAGTTCCCGGTGGGAGCAGATAGACCGTGCGGCCGAGGTGCTCGCGAGCGGTGAACCCGGCCTCGGTCAGCAGACGGTCGGCATCGCGGATACGGCGGTTGAGGGCGACGAAGGTATGCCCATCGTCGGTGGACCCGATGAACACATCGGGGATGTCTATGAGAGACATGGTTCTCCAGGGAGGGGCCGGGTGCAGGATCCGGCGGTGCTTCTTCGCTGCCTTCTCGGCGCCCCCGATCTCTGGTTGCGGTGAAGATCAGCGGGCCCGGCGCGAAGCGGTCTCTCCGCGTGCTGCCGTCGGTCCGGCGCTGACCGGGTGGGAGCGGACGTCGGCGATGACTGCGTTCAGTGCTGCGGTGGGCGTCATGGCGTCGAGGTCGTGGGATTCGTAGGTGCCCATGAGCGTGTCCCGTCAGGGGCTTGCCAGAGGGTGCGGGCGATCTGCTCGGTCCCGAGGTCGGTCCGCGGCCGGGATGGCGTGTGCCAGCCCGGCCGCGGCGGGCGGCAGCACGTCGAACAGCAGGCCCTCGACTGGCGGTTGGATCACGCCCGACGAGGATGCTGTGCGGCCGGGGCGGGCACCGGTACTGCGGCGGGCAGGCTTGGCGCAAGGGGGTGGTGAGGCACGTCCGGGCGGGCTCGGGCCGCTCGCTGTGCGCGAAGGGCCTCGTTGCGGGCGTGGATGTAGTGCGGGAGCAGCCGTTCCCGCAACCGCCAGGCGGCGCGGACCGGGACGGGGGGCACCGCGATAGACGGAGGCGCGGGAACGCGGTCGGCGAGGTCCTCGTGCAGGCCGCCGGGGATGAGCGGGCAGACCAGCACGCGGCCGGTCCGGTGCGGAAGCAGATAGAGGGCCTGCCCACTCGGGCCGGCTAGCACGGCATCCGTGACAGGGCCGAACCGGGCGAGTGAGGGGCGGGCGTCGTACGGGGTCCACACGCGGCCGATGAGGCCGGATCGCAGAACTGGGTCAGTGTGGCTTTCTACGTCAGCAGCCCAGTCGCCGGGCAGATGCAGCGCGAGGCCGCGTGCGAACTCGGCGATGTTGGTGGGAGTAATGGGCGGATCCTTCGAGGCAGGAGAGAGCGGGAGCGGGAGGGGGCGAGCGGAGGCGGTCACGCGGCCTTGCCGAAGTCGGTCTGCTTCGGGGCGGCCTTGGCGACGGCGCGCTCGGTGATGCCCTTCGAGGCGCGGGCGGAGGCGGCGGACAGTTCGGCGGCGCCGGGTTCGAGATACCAGGGGCGCAGGTCGAGCATGGCGGCGCGCATGCCGGTGGCGAAGCACAGGGCGGTGCCCTTGGGCAGGGCGCGGATCGCGTCGGCGGGCAGGATCCGCTGCTGCCGCATGCTGACCGAGGTCGACTTGCCGGACTCCGAATGCGAGGTCGACGTGGTCTCCACGTCGTGGTCGCCAATCAGACGGGACAGTTTGTCCGCGAAGTCCGGATCATCGATGCCGGAGCCGATGACCTTCACGGTGGAGGCGGACCACATGGCGTCCATGCCGGCGTCTCCCCAGACTTTCTGGCCCTGGCGGTAGCTCTGGAGGATCGTGATCGGGATGATGCCGCGGCTTCCGAGGTGGGAGTACAAGTCCGGAAGGTCCGAGATTTTACAGACGTTGGCGGCCTCGTCGAGGATCGCGAGCATTGGCGGGTCGAGGCGTCCGCCGGCGCGCTCGGCTTGTGCGGTCGCGGCGCGCATCACGGAGTCCGCGCACGCGGCGATCAACGCCGAGGCTCCGCCGCCGCCGTCCTTGCTCAGCAGGAACAGCGTGTCCGTGGACGTGACGAAGTCGGCGGGCCGGAACTCGGGGACGTCCTTCTGTGGCGTCACCCAGGCCGCGATCTCGGAGTTGAGCAGGGCGGCGGCGTACTGGCGGGCGGTCTCGTAGATGCCGTCACGCGTCTCCGGTGGTCCCTCCACGGTCCCCTTGAGCTGGGCGGCGACGGCGGCGAAGCCGTGGTCGCGGAGGATGTCGAGCGGGGTGCGGTCGGCCGGGAAGGCGAGCCACTGCATGATGTCGGTGATCGGCCGCTCGTCGAGGGCTGCTGCCAGCAGTAGCTGGGAGAGGATGTTGCTGCCGGCCTTGGACCAGAAGTCGCCCTGCTGCGAAGCGTCCACCGAGGCGGCGAGGAAGTGGCCGGCCAGCCGGTTCGCCCCGTCCAGAGTGGTCGCGCTGGCGAGGGGGTTCCACCACATCTCACGGGCAGCGTGGGCGATCTGCTGCGGGTCCATGGTCCACACCTGCCCCACCTCCGCCCGGGCGTCGTAGGCGGTGGTGAAGGCATCGCCTGCGGCTTTGTTCGAGGTCAGCAGGACCGGGCCGGGCGCGGCGAGGATGGAGGGGATGGCCAGCGAGGTGGTCTTGCCGGAGCGGGGGGCCATGATCGCAACGGCGACGTCCTCGAACCCCATCCGTACCTCGTGGCGGCTGCCTTGGATGTTGCCGAGCAGGATGCCGGTGTCGTTCGCGTCGATGTGCTTGGCGTCCTTCAGGCTCGGGCGCAGGGAGCGGGCCTTGGCGGTGATCGCCTTGGCCATCAGCGGCTCGATATCCCGAGCCTTGGCCATGTCGGTGATCTTTTTCTGTCGGCCGCCGCTGCGGTTCTTGTGCCGGGCCCACACGATGCCGGCCGCTGCTCCGAGGGCCAGGAGGAGGAGAACGGGAACGATGCGGCTGCCGATCAGAAGGGACGTTTCTCCCGCCTCGGGCCAGAGCTGTTCGGGGTGGAGCAAGGCGGCGGTCGGCTGGTACGGCGCCCAGGCGGCTCCGCTGAGGTAGGCGGTGATGTTGCCGCACAGCCAGGCGAGGTGGGACAGGGGGACGACGATGGCGAGCACGCCGAGGAGGAGGCGCAGGACGAGGTCGTACCCGTCGGTGGAACTGTTGGAGGAGGGTGGCAAAGGGCTACATGCTTCCGGGCGGGGGACGAAGGGGTTAGCGGTTGCGGCGGTTGTTGTCCGGTGGCCGTCGCAGGGGGCTCGGGCTGGCCAGCGGGCCGGTGCGGCGGGCGCCGAGAGTGTGGAGGCGTTCTTCCAGGGCCGAGGCGACCTGCACGGCGGGCACCTCCCGGCGTGTGCGGGTGACGGCGTTCGGGTTGCGGGTCGGGAGACGGCGCAAGCTGTCGGTGCGCGGCACGGGGCGCGGGTCGGCGAGCGCAGTGGTGAACGCGGTGATCAGGTGCGGTGGGGTGTGCTCGCCGAAGCGGGCCTGCCACACCGGCCGGAGCTCCGGGCCAACCGTGGCGTCGATGAACCAGGCGCCCGGTTCCTGCAAACTCCCCGAGCGCTGGATGTACGCGGTGCCGTCGGGCGACATGAGGCCGTCGCCTCCGATGCTGGGGGGCGACCAGGCGAGCCGCTGGAGCGGTTCGTACGGATCGGCTGGTGCGGTCGCCGTCGGGGCCGGGTCGGTAAGGGCGTCGGTGACGGCCGCGATGAGTTCGACCGGGGTGCGTGCGCCGAAACTCGCATACCAGGCGGGCCGGTCCGGCTGGTGGGCGTGATGGAGTGTCCACCACTGCCCGTCGGGGTCAGGCTCCAGGCGCAGGAGCGCCTGCTGGTCGGGGCTGGAGAGGATGACGCGGGGCATCAGGGGATCGTGTCCGTAGCTCCAGCCGCAGGCGCGGTGCAGGGGGACGGTGACCCAGGCAGGGTCGCCGCCGCCGGCCAGGTGACGCGGTGCGATGAAGTCGACCTCGACGGTCTCGGGCTTCGGGGGCATGTTCACCTCCGCACCGGGGTTCGCCGGCCGGGTGCGGGGACCGTGGTCGGTGGTGGGGCCAGGGGCGAGGGGGCGTTCAGGGCGGCGGAGTTGATCTCGCGGAGGGCCTGGCCGTGGGAGGCCCAGTCGTCGAGGTAGCTCCACGATTCGGCGTGATGCTCGGCGAGGGCGTCGTCGAAGGCCGGGGTGCCGGGCTGGGCGTTGGCGGGGAGGTTGTCGCGGGTCGCCTGCCACTGCTCGTGCAGCTCTTCGAGCCGTTCGAGCGCGGCGTGCAGAACGCCCAACTGGTAGACCCAGCGGCTCTGCACGGTGTTCTCCGGCAGGCGGGCAAGCTGGGTCTCGGCTGTGACCAGCAGGTGACGGGCGCTGGAGCGGAGCGGCTCGAACGCTGTGTGGGTGTCGGCGTCGCGCTGGCTTGCGCGCATTCCGTAGGCGTGGTCGTCGTACGGCCAGCCGTCGAGGTCGGTGTGCTCGTCGGAGTAGACGTCCCAGGCGTCGAGGATCTGCTTGCTGTCGCTCAGGTAGCCGTCGAGGTGACGGAGGAAAACGCGGTGTGCGGTGTGATCGGCGGAGATGAGGGGTCCTGTCGGTTCAGCGGCGAGCGGCCGGTTGGGCGGTTGCGGTCGGCGCCGGGGTCGTCGCGGGTTTCGTCCGCTGCCTGCGGGCGGCGCGTGATTGCGCGCGGAGGGCGTCGATGCGGGTGGCGTGCGCGTCGACGGTCTGCTGCGGGGTGTGCGGGCTGGGCTGTTGCACGACGCTGTGGTGGGCGGTGCGGTCGAACATGGCGCGCTGCAGCGGGGCGGGGTCGGCGAGCGCGGTGACGAAGGCGGTCACGAGGTGCTCGGGCGTGTTGCCGTCGAACCAGGCGTGCCAGATCCGGGGGCCCATGGGGGTTCCGTGTCCCGGCTCGCAGGTCTCGACGTGCCAGAACCCTTGGGCGTCGTCCGGATCGGGACGACGTTCCACATGGCACATGCCGTCGGCGGAGTGGGCCGCGGTCGCCGTCTTCCGCGCCCATCCTGCCGACTCCAGGACCTGAAACGGGTCCGGTCGCTGGGTGGTCGGCGGGGCGATGAGGGTGTCGGTGAGGTGGCCGAGGATCTCGGCGGGCACGAGTTCGCCGAATTCGGCGTACCAGCCCGGCTCGGTGCCGGTGGGCTCGGCCCACAGCCGCCACCATGCGGAGGTGGCGGACTGCGGGTCGAACTGGAGGCGGTAGCGGTGATCGGGGCTGTGCAGGACGATCTCGGCACTCAGCGGGTCGGATGTCGGGCTCCAACCGGCGGCGGCCAGACCGTGGGTGACATGGCGAGCGTCTCCGGGGCCGGCGAGGTGGCGGGGGCTGGTGTCGAACGGGATCTGCCAGGCGTGCTTGTCGGCGAAGGCGGCGAGTTGCCGTTCGCTCAGCGGCATCAGCCGCTCCCCGGCTCGGCTGTGGGGTCCTTCTCGCGCAGGGTGCGCAGGCCGTCGAGGACGTAGTGGAGGGTGTGCTGGTCGGCCTGTTCCCACGCGGCGGCGCGCAGCTCCGTGATCAGAAGGCTGGCGTGCTTGGTGCGCGGGGTGTCCGGGTGATCCTGCACGACGCGGGCGAGGGCGCGCAGGGTGTCGGCGAGTTGGACGGGGACGCCGGTGTACTCGTCGAGCAGGGGTTCGACGAGGGCGAGCGCCTCGTCCGGTTCGGGGTTGTCGCGCAGGTAGTTGGTGAGGCGGGACAGGGTTTCGGTCGCGGTGCGGATGGTGTCCGGGGTGAGTGCGGGCATCGGGCTCCTCGGGTTGTGGGTGTCGGGGTTCAGCGGCGGGTTCGGGTGCCGCCGGCGTGGGCGTGGGGGCGGGCCGTGGTGCGGGGGCGGGTGCTTCGGGCGGTGTTGCGGGCCCAGGTGGCGGCGCGGGCGGCGGTGATGCGGGCCTGTTGCCAGGCGCTGAGCTGGGAGGGCAGGACGGACACGGACGTGGTGCGGATCTGTGCGCTGTGCGGGACGCGGCCGAGGGGGCGCATCACGGGTTCGGGGCTGGCGAGTGCGGTCGAGAAGGCTTGCACGAGGTGCATGGGGGTGCTGGGTGTGAACTGTGCTGTCCAGCCGTTGCCTTGGCTGTCCTTGGCCCCGGTCCACCACATCGCCTCGCCGTCGGGACTCTGGTGGTACTGCATCCAGGCGCTGCCGTCGGGGCTGGTCGCGGTCACGTGCTCGCTGTTGGGCGGACGGTGCCATCCCTGGTCCCGCAAAGGTGCCCACACGTTGGGGGCGTGCGCGGAGCGGGGGCGGGTGAGGGCGTCGGTGAGACCGGCGACGATCTCCACCGGCGTCTGCCGCCCAAGGTGCGCCCACCACTGGTCCTGATGGCCGTTCGCGGCGCCGTGGATTGTCCACCCGCCGGGCAGGACGTAAGGGTCGTAGGAGATACGGACCGCGCGGTCCGGGCTTTCCATGGCGAGGGGGCCGCCCGTCTTGGACTTGTCTCGCCATCCCGATGCGCGCAGGAACTCGGAGACGTGCCGGACGTCGCCGCCACCGGCAAGGGCGCGCGGCTCGACGAGGTAGTGCTGCTGGGCCTGCTCGCCCGCCCCCCAGCCCTGCCACTGCTTCCTCTTCACCGGCGCCGCCGGACGACGAGCGGAGCGGGAGCCGGCGGCTTCGCCGCTGTTGTGGCGGGCTGGGCGCCGACGCGCCGGAGGGTGGCGCGGTGTTCGTCCAGGTCCCCGCCGATGGCGTCGAGCTCATTGGTGGCCCGGCCGAGGGCGAGCCACACCTCCGCTGGCAGCACGCCCCGCTTGGCCTGCTCCTTCGCGAACGTGCTGCTGACGGACACGAGGCCGGTGACGCCGTCGAGCAGGCCGTCGTCCGGGTCGAGGACGCGGGCGATGACCTGCATCGCTTCGTTAGGCGGGAGCTGGGCGAGGTGGTCGGCGAGCAGGCCGAGCTGGCGGGTGATCTCGTCGGCTAGCCGCACTGGGTACGGGGTGGGGTGGGACATGCTCCTCCAGGTCGGGGGGCGGTCAGTGGTGGTGGCGGTGGCCGATCCGCCGGGCTTCGCTGAGGACGGCTTCGGGGCGGGCGCCTGCCAGCGGGGAGGGGCGGTCAGGCCCGGTGGCGATGCAGGCGCGGAGGTAGCGGCGGAACAGGGCGGTGGCGAGGCGGGGCTTGAGGCGCCGGGAGATCGGCGGGGGCGCGAGGGGTGTTACGGGGACTCCAGTCGGTGGTGCGGTCGGGGGCGGCCCCGGCGGAGGCACCGGGGCCGCCGTTCGGGCTTACGGGCTACGTCGGGACGGCGCCGTGGGAGGAGAGGCAGCAGGCGAGGCGGGGCTGTGCACGGAAGGCCGGGGCTGATGGGCGCGTATCGCGTGCACGGCCTGCTGGTAGGCGGTCTCGTCGAACAGGTCCGGATCGATGTTGACCTTGTATCCGGCCACGAGGAGGGCTGGGATCGCGCGGCTCGCGAGGCGCTTCTGTTCCGCCTCTGGCAGGTGGTCCGGGACGGTGTGCCAGACGTAGACAGGGCCGCCGGTACGGACCTCCTGGCGCTCCATGCCGAGGTGGTCGAGCAGCGCGAGGAGCTTCTCGGACGCGCCAGTCGGTGTAGCCGCGTAGATCGTGCTGGTCAGTGCTTTGACGTAGAACTCGACGTCCGTCCCGCAGTCGTCGGCTCGGTTACCCAAGTGCGGTGCTCCTGATCGTCGTGGGGGGGCAGCGGCGGCGGGACGGCGCGGATGCCGAGGGTGCGAGAAGTGATGGTGATGTACTCCAGCACCAGGAAGTCGGGCTCCCTTTGCTTCATCGGGCCCTGTGGGCCGGGGTGCGGGTCGCAGCCGGGGCCGGCGGCATGGCGGCCGGGCTGGCGGCAGGTGCGATCCGGCCCGAGGGGTGCTGGAGGGCGGTGCCGATGCCGAGCGCGTCGAGCTGTGGGCCGATCTCGCGCAGGGCGCGAGCCTGGGCCCTGGTGTCGTCTGCGCTGAGGCGATAGATACCGGTCTGCTGGTCCTGGATGAAGCCGTGGGCCACCAGGACGGCGCCGGCCGTGTCGCCGACGGGCGCGGTGGCGACACTGCCGTCCTGCTGCCAGGTCAGGACGACCCGGTCCGGCTGGGACGGCTGGATGCCGTCCAGGGCGTTGTGGCGGACCTGGGCGAGAGCGGTGTCGTAGCGGGTGAGCAGGTCACCGGTGACCTGCTCGGCACTCAGGAAGGGGTCGTCCGCCAGAGCGATGCCGTTGGGCTCGGGTACTGCGCGGTATGCCTCGTCGGGCAGCGCTCGGGGGGCGACGGCGGCGATGAGGAAGCCGTCGCGTTCGTCGTGCCGGTCCAGGACGACGAGCTGGGCACCGTCCGGGCGGCTCAGAACGGCTGCCTGCTGGAGCGGGTGCTCGGCGAGGGATGCGGCGACCAGGTCCAGGTCCCAGATGCGGTCGGCCAGCTCGGCGAGGTCGTCCTTGTTCTCGGGAGGGTGGTAGGAACTGGTCCAGACGCCGGGGAGTTCGCCGGCGAGGACGTCGGCGTACGAGGCGAGGCGCTCGGAGGTTTCGTGATCGTGCATGGTGTCCTTGGGCGAGGTGAGGGTCAGCGGCGCAGCCCGGCGGCCACCGGGGGCGGCGGGGCCGGCAGTGTGCGCGGCGGGGGCGGGCAGGCGCACACGGCGGAGCGCTCACGTTCGGTGGCGGGGACCTCTTCGGCACAGGTGCTGCGGCCGGGGTGCGGGGCGTGCCGGTCGGCGAGGGCGTCGCGGGTGTGGGCGAGGTCGTTGCGGATGGAGCGCACACGCCACTCTTCGAGGTAGCGCAGGCGCCGGGCGATGTGCGGGTCGGCCGCGTCGCCGAGCCCGTCGTGGAACTCGGCGGTGGCGGTCAGGACTTCGCCCAGGGCGGCGAGGATGCCGTCGTGGGCGGCGGTTAGCTCGGTGAGGGTGTCGGCCACTTCGTCGGTGGTGGTGGCCTCGCGGATGCGTTCGGCGAGGCGGGCCACCGTTGCGCCCAGGGTCTGGTACCGGGGCGGGAGTTCTCCTGGCTCGAAGAGGACGTCGCATTCGACGTGGTATCCATCGGCTCGCAGTCGGGCGACGGCTTCGGTGGCGAGGCGGGACTCGTCGTGCTCGGTGAGACCGGTGGGGGCGCGGTGGTAGGTCTCGTGGACGCGGATGACGGGAACGAAACCGGAGCGCTGCAGGACACTGTGGGCCTTGGGGTCTCCGCCGCGGGCGAGGACCTCTTCGGAGTGCGGGTCGCGGCGGATGTCCAGGAAGCGGTCGTCCAGGGGCAAAGAGACGTTTCTCCTACGGTGATCGATGTGCGGCGCGGTGGGGGGCAGGCGGTGCGGCAGCGACGCGGGGGTGGACGGCAGGACTCAGGCGGGCTGCCGTCGTGTCCAGGTCTTCCTGGACGGCGTGGAGCCGGCGGGCGACCAGTTCCAGGTGATGCGCCGTGTCGGCACCGGCCACGCCGGGCTGTCGAGCGATGCGGTGGGCGGTGTGCTCGATGAGTCCGCGCACCGCGGCCAGCGGCCCGGACTGCTCGTCGGCGAGCTGCGTGAGGATGGCCGCCAGCTGGGCAGACACGGTGGGAACGGGCCTGGCAGCGGCCTGGAGCCGAGCAGCGGTTCGTACGGGGATCAGGCGCAGGTCCTGCTCGATGCGGCGGGACTCCTCCGAGAGGCGCCGCAAGGCGTCGGCCTGCGGGGCGTGCCATGTGCCGTCGAGGCGGACCAGGTTGGCGATCAGGTCGAGGCGCCCGGGCTGGGCCTGAACGGCGATCCACCGGCAGCCGTTCTTCTCGCCGGGGACTTCGATGCCGGCGGCGCGGGCCAGCCGGTGGGCAACCTCGGCCCATTCGGGGCCGGTCAGCTCGCGGTCGTCGGGGTGGAGCCGGACGCCGAGGTGGAAGATCGCCCGCCGGTCGCCCTTGGGGCCGGCGGCGAACCGGTGCTCCAGAAGCGGGTCTTCGAGGTGTTCGGCCCACTGGAGGGACGTCCAGATCTCCTGCTCGTCGTCCAAGGTGTAGGAGTCCAGGCCCGACCAGTGGGCGACGACGGTGTGCTCGGTCAGCCCCTCCTCCGGCGACACCGGGCGCCCAAGCGCCTCGGAGAGCGGGTCGTGCGGGGTGTCGGTCCGCTGATGGAGACGGGCAATCACCGGCCACCCCGGGCATCGGCGATGTGCACCAACTGGTTGAGGGCGGTGGTGGTGTACCAGCCGCAGTCGATCAGGGCGTTGTCGTCGGTGTACTTCGGCAGGAGAGCATCTTCCATGGCCCGCAGGTGGATCAGGCAGTCCGGGCAGCGACGCGAGAGATGCACGAGGTAGCGGGGGTGGGCGGTGATGTACGACTGTGCGCCGCCGGTCGCATCGCGCAGCCGCCAGCCGTCCTCGTCGGTCGGGGTGTGCCAGGACGGGGCGACCACGCGCATGGCGTCTCCCCACAGTTCTCCGCCGGCGACCCCCTTCAGGACGACAACCGTGTCACCGGCCTGAAAATGGGCGTGGGTGATGTCCCGGTCGGGGGTGAGCGGGTCGGGTGCCGGAGCGAACACCGGGGTGGGTGGGGTCAGGGACATGCGGTTCCTTCCACGCGAGGCGGGGTGGCGGTGGGAGGAACAATGGTCCGGAGGATCGCCGGTTTGGCTAACCGGCGATCCTCGGCTATGTTGCGCCCCCGTCAGCGGAACGGGTTCTCCGTCCCGCGGTCGTCCTCGCCGGCGGCGTCGAGGAGTTCGAGCAGGTCGGAGCCCTCCGCATCCCGCTGGTCGATCCACCATCCGGCGCGGGTGATGGAGCGGGCCTTCTCCTCCAGCTCCGCCCAGTCCGCCTCGTCCCAGGACCCCTCGATCACCAGCGCGGTGTGCGCGGAAGTCATCAGCTGGTGGCGGGATCGCTCGCCCCAGTCCAGGGCCCTCTCCGGGCCCTCCAACTGCGGCATGTCGAACTTCTCCGCCCACTCGACGGCAGCCTGCTGCTCCTCGGCGCGCTTCGCGGCGAGCCACTCCTCCTTGGACCCCGTGTCGGCATCGCGAGCTGCCTTCCAGCAATCGGTGCAATCCTTAGCCGCGAGCCAGCGGGCGAACCCAGCACGCTTGTCAGCGGGACGGTTGGACAAGTCATGAACGACCTGGTGAGAGCACGAGTGCTCGACAGTCCACTGCCTACGGACGGCCATATGTGAATCTCCTCAAAATAGGGTTAACGGTGACTGATTGGGCGCTGTTCAGGGCGACTTGTGCCGACCCGAAGACGGGCGGCGGTGTCGGCCGCGCCGCGAGAGGTGCCCCGTGGGGCTAAGGTGCGGGCGCGCGGCGAACAGGACGGTGAGCGCGAAGACGGCACCGGCGGCGGGGAGCGCGGCGCTGGCGAAGGGCTGCTCGGCGAGGCGCCCGGCGAGGGCGGTACCTGCGGACTGGCCCGCACCGATCGACAGGATCAGCCACGCGTACGCCTCGCTCGTCCGGCCCGCAGGGGTGAGCGCGTCGGTGGTGACGTAGGCGCAGGCAACCACGACGGTCAGGAACGCACCGGGTACGACGACCGCACAGGTGGCCGCGTACGGTCCCAGGAGGGCAAGCAGCGGGAGCCACCCAGCCAGGAACGCGGTCCCGGCAGCGATCAGCCGGCGGGTGGTGGTACTGGTCCAGGTACGGCGTCCGTAGATGAGCCCGCCGAGGAAGCTGCCGGTCGAGAACGCGGCGGGCAGGATCCCGGAGAGCATGTCCTGTCCGTGGTGCTCGGCCATGGCGATGGCCCACACGTTCAGCGCTCCGATCGCGAACCCGATCCCGGTAAGGGAGGCGAACAGCAGCACCAGGCCGGTGCTTGCCAGCCGCCGCCCGGGCCCGCCGTCCGTGCTCGTCGGCTGCGCGGGACGCCAGCGCCGGGAGGGCGGTGCGCAGGCGACAGTGGCGGTGCCGACCAGACCGAGGGCAGCGGTGACGGCGAGTGCAAGGGACGGGCTGTATGCGGAGGCGAGCGCGGCGACGAGCAGCGGGCCGACGATGTACAGCAAGCCCTGCGTGCCCGTGTCCAGGGCGAGCGCGGCATGCCGAAGCCGGGGATTGGGAAGCACACTCGGCCACAGCGCCCGGAGCCCGGCCTCCAACGGTGGCGTGCTCAGTCCGGCGGCGATGACGATCGTCGTGGCGATGGCCGTCCCGCCGTGCGGGCCGGCCAGCGGCAGGGCCACCAGCAGTGCGGAGTTGAGCAGGGCGGCGGGCAGGTGCACGGCGGTCTGGCCGTGGCGGTCCATCAGGCGTCCCTTGACCGGCTGCGCCAGCGCCGAGGACAGCCCGTACAGGGCGCTGAGCAGCCCGCCGAAGGCGATGCTGCCTCCGGTCGCGGTGGCCCACAAGAGGATGGCTACGGGTGCCATGCCGTTGGGGAGGCGGCCGGTGAGGGTGCCGCCGAGCAGGCGGGCGACGTACGGGCTGCCCAGCACCGCGCCATAGGTGATGCGCGGTGCCGGGGCCGGGGGTGCGGTCAGGGACAACGGGTGCTTTCTCTCGGGGAGCGGTGCCTAGCGGTGGCGGGCGGTGGTGGTGCGAGGTGGCGGCGTGGGCGGGGTGGTGTCCACGGCGGGGCGCGGGCGGACCCGTAGGACGGGGGTGCGGTGCGGCGGCAGGACGGCCACGGTCGCGCCGAGGTCCTCGGCCGCCTCGTGCACTTCGCGGGTGAGGAAGTCGATCTGCCGGCCGAGTGCGGCGAGCCGGGCGGCGATCTGCCGGCCCTGTACGGTCTCCAGCGCGCTCGCGAACTGGGCCCCGGTTTCCAGGAGTTCCTGGAGGCGGATCATCGGGCCCGCGTTGTAGCCGCGCTGGGTGGCGCCGAGGAGCGCGTTCGAGGCGTCACCGGCGTGCTGGGCCTCGACGACGTCCCGGATGAGTTCCTGCAAGGACACCTCGGGGGTGGGCTCCGGGCGGTTGAACCGGGAGACGTCCGCGCGCAGCACGCCGGGCGGGACCGGGGCGGGCAGCGCTTGTCCGGCCTCGTATTCGTGGGCGTAGTGCCCGATCACCTGCCAGCCCGGTGCGTCCGGGTCGCCGAGCAGGGCGACCACCGTCGAGTCGTCGTCCTCGATCAGATGGGCGAGGGTGATGGGCTGCCCGTCAGCGGCGTACCACGACTCGGTCAGCTCCAGTTCGCCTCGCCTATGCGCGGCCTGGGCCCGCTCGGTCCACATCTGCTGTTCTTCGTCGGTCAGCGGGGCGTGCTGCAGGCGTTGGTGCTGGTCGGCGAGGTTGGTGGCGATGAAGCTGTGGTCCGCCCAGGCGGTCAGGTGTGGCCACAGGGCCGTGTGCTGGGCGCGTTCGGCCGCCGAGCCGGGGGCGGCTGGCCGGTCGAGGGCCCGGCGGATCTCGGCGGTGGAGGCGGTGAGGCCGTCCAGCACGGTCCGCCATCCGGTGGTGTGCCGGGCGGGCGGCAGCTCGTCGAGAGCACGGTGGGCGGCATTGAGCAGCGCATCGGCGTGCGGGGCAAGGTGCGTGGCATACGCCTCCACGGCTGCCTGATTGCGCTGGCCGCGGGCGGCTGCCGCGGCACCGGGGTGAACGGTTCGCCCGTAGCGGTCGCGTGTGATGTCGAGCGCGGTCTCGGTCTCGCTGTCGATGACGGCCATCCGCAGCCGGAAGTCGCGCGCTCGGTGTGCAAGGTCAGGTACGGGCAGGGGGACGGGGACGGGTTCGTTTCCGGGCTTCATCGAGGCCGCCCGGTGCTGGAGGCCGTCAGGTGGACGGTCGGTGCGTAGGTGGGCTTCGGCGGGACTGGCCGGGCTGGCGGGGGCGAGGTGGTGGGCGCGGTGCCGCGTTGCGTCGTGCGGCCGGCGGCGGCCTGCGCGAGGCGGCTGCGGCGTTCCAGGAGCCCGTTCGGCAGAACGGGCCGCGGCGGGCTGGCCGAGGCGGCGGGGTCGAGAGCTATGTCGGCGTGCACGGCGTACCCATGACGGCGGAGATCGTGTACGGCCTGGCGGGTGCGGCGGGCGCCGTCGCGCTCGGGTTCGCTGAGCCGGAACAGCCCGGGTTCGCCGGGGACGGGTTCGAACTGTTCGCGGACCAGGAACCACTGGGCGAGGTGCGCGGACATGGAGGAGGTGAAGGAGGCGACGAAGCCGTGGTCTTCATGGGTGCCGAAGACGAAGTGGGTGCCAGGGTCCAAGGGGCGGGATTCTCCTCACGATGAAGGTGGTAGGGCAGGTCAGCGGCGCTGTGCGCGACGGGCCACCGGCAGGGCGAGGGGTGCGGAAACGGCGAGGGCTGGACGCCGGTGCGGAGCGCTGACGCGGGCCTGGCGCAGGAACGCTTCACCGTCGGCCAGCCAGGTCTCGATGGCCGGCCACGCTCGCGCGTTGCGCTCCTGGGGCCGGAGAGGTCCGCCGCAGAGCAGCTCCTTCCGCAGGCCCTCGGCGTCGGTCAGGGCGGTGGCCAGGCGGGTGAGCGCTGCGGCGTCCTGGGGCCACGGGCTGCTGGCCGGGCGGCACCGGTTGAGCAACGCCGGGGCGCGGTCCACGACGGTGACAAAGCTCCGCCAGGACTGGTCGAGAAACTCCTCGGTCGCGGCGCCGAGGGCGTTCACGTTGAGAGGGCTGGCGTCGCTGTAGCGGCCGGAGGCAACCATGGCCTCCCAGGTCTCGCGCTCGGAGCCGATGCGCTGGAGCACGGTGGCGATGGCCGCGGCATGGCGGGCATGGACGGCCTGCTCGTAGGAGGGGAGGTACCGGTCGGCGACGGCCTGCGCCGCACGTCCGGGAAACGGCGGCAGGACGATACTGCGCGGGGCGTGCGGATCGCCGTAGCCCTCTTCGAGCCCCTCGGGCACGAACGCTCCTACCAGGTAGTCGAGTTGGTGCCCGGGGCGCTCGACGAGCAGCAGCGTGGTACCGGAGACCGGGTCGGCGAGCGTGGCCGCGTAGGGGATCCGCTCAGTCTGTAGGGCCCGGCCGAGTTCGCCGCTGTCCCATATCCAGGGCACGAGATCCTCCTGCCAGACGGGGTGGGAGTAGATCTCGACCGTCGTGTCCCACTGGCCGGGCAGCAGGCGGGCCATGTCCCGGGCGGCGTCGCCGATGAACCGCCGGCTGCTCGTGCTCACGCTGGTGCGGTGCCGTTCGGCACAGCGGACCAGGTCGGCCACGGTGGCGCGGGAGGCATCTGCCGGCAGGTGGTAGACGCCGGCCTCGCCGCGCCGGAAGCCGGTCTCTTCCAGGGCGGTGTGCGCCCACGGGTAATGCTCGCCCGAGGCGATGGCGACGATGCCCGCGTCCCGGCTGTACGACAGGGTGATCCGCGCGTCAGCCACGGACCAGGTCTTCGCGATCGCGCAGGGCCGAGAGCAGGCTGCGGCCGTACTGCCAGGCATGGTCTCTGGCCGCAGCCTCCAGCTGGTCGTAACCCGACTGGGCTGTCATCTGGCCCAAGTGCTTTCGATATCTGTACACGGGTACCGGCAGCAGAATTCCGGGCGCGAGGTTCGTGAGGCCGATGGCGCAGTAGTCCTCGCCCTGGACGAGGCCGCCCATCGGGGCGGCGCGCACCAGTTCGGTGCGGGCGAGGATCGTGGTCGGCCCGATCGGGATGGTGTCCGCCGGGGACTTCCAGTACGTCCATACGTCGCCGGCCTCGTGCCGGCCGGGCGGCGTGGGGCACCGCCACAGGGTGGTCGAGCCGTCGGGGTGCAGGTCCTCACTCCACCCTGCACACCAGCCCACCCCAGCCGCTTCCAGGGCGTTGAGTCGCACGGACATGGCGTCGTCGCTGAACTCGTCATCGTCGTCCGCCCAGTTCGTGTAGGGGGTGCGGACCTGGGTGAGAGCGAGGTTGCGGGCGCAGGCGGCGCCGACCGGGCGGGGCAGCACGAGGGTGCGGACGCGGGGGTCCTCGGCAAGCGGGGCGGGCAGGCGATCGGCCGAAACCCCGTCGAGCGCGATCAGGGCTTCCCACGGCACGGACTGCCGGGTCAGGCTGGCGTGCATGGCGCTCAGATAGCCGAGCCGGTCCTCGCGCAGGCGGCTGGCGATGACGATGGTGATCAGGGGCGTGGCGTGCGAGGGCAGGAAAGACTCCGGGGAACGAGGAGGAGGGACTAGCGGCGTGTGGCGGGGCGGCGCGGGGTGCCGGCCTTCGCCGGGGCCGCGGTGGGAGTGCTCTGGGGCGGCGTACTGCGTACGGCCCTGATGACCGGCGGGGCTGCCAGGGAGGACCAGCGATCCGGGTGGTCGCTGAAGACGGTGCGCGGGTCGGTGGCCCAGTCCACGACTGGGCCGATGTCTTCATGGAGCAGGCTGATCACTTCGATCCCCTGCCGGTGCAGGACGTAGCCCCACTGCATGTCCTGCGCGTCGGCCGTGTCGTCGGTGACCGTCATGCGTGCCGGCGGGGAGCCGTCGGGGGTGATCAGGTGGTCCAGCGTGCGGCTGGGCCACTGTTCGCCGCCGGTCAGCGCGGTGATGAGCGCGGGCGGGGCGCCGTCGAGGAGATCCGTGCCCAGCTCTTCCCAGCCGATGGCGACGTTGTCGACGAGGTGACGGGTCATGGCCTCCAGTCCACGCCCGAACCGGTGCTGGTAGGCGGTCAGGAGCAGGGGCAGGTGGTGGCTGGGTACGCCGTCGAGCTGCACGTGGATGCCGCTGTAGCCGGTGGGGGTGGGGCGGGCGATAAAGGAACGGGTCGACAGGTGCGGCCTCCGAAGGGGGCGGGTGGTTACCGGCCGGGTGTGGGGTCGGCGGGCGGGGCGTGCGGCGGGGCCGGGGGAAGCCCCGTCGAGGGCCGTGCCGGGCCCGGCGGCGGGCGGGTCGGCGTCGGCGCCGGGTCGTACTCGGCGCGCAGGGTCGTCAGATCGGCTTCGTCTGCGATGGCCGCCACGGACAGGCTGCGGCTGGCCGCTTCCATCAGCAGCTTGGGCGGCGAACCCTTCGCCGCGCCGCGGTGCTGGCCGCGCCACTGCGCGGCGGCGAGGAGGTAGTCGCTCACCGCCCGCAGTGCGGGTTCGGCGGCATCCAGAAGGTGCTGGGTGACGGCGCTGACCTCGGCAGGGTTCCGGGCTGCGGCGAGCGCGGCTAGGTAGGGTGCGAGGCCAGGGCTGGGCAGGGGCTTGTCCGGCAGCGGGTGTTTGGCCAGGAAGGGCTCGGCATCCCGCCGCGCCCACCGGAGCAGATCACCGCGGGTGGCGATGCCGTAGCGGGCGGCGGCGATCTGGTCGGCGTCGCGGCCGACGTTGTCGTACAGCTCGAAGTCGGGGTGGTGAGGCACGGGTCCTTCTAGACGGAGGTGCTCGGGCCGGCGGCCTTGGCGTCGGTGCGGCGGCAGCCGTAGCCGAGGAGGCTGGAGGGCTCGGGCACGCTGGGGACGGCGGCGATGTCAGAGCAGGTGAAGGTGTAGGTGAAGGCGGGGCTGGGGCTGGTGCCGAGCCAGGCGCGGTCCTGCTTCTCCGGCACGATCCCCAGGCCCGGGGCGGTCACCGCGTCGTGCTGGGTGTGGGTGTGGGAGAAGACCACGAGTGCGCCCGTGGTGGTCTTCAGCGCGTACGCGTCGGCGAACTGCGGGTCGGCGGAGGCGAAGCGGGTGGTGCCGCGCGGGCCGAACTTCCCCGTCGTCTCGTCATGCACCTTGATCTGCCGCTGGGAGGCTTCCGACGGGTTGAAGACCTTCTTCCCGGTCGTCTCCCCTCCGGTGGCGAAGTTGTCGGTCACGGCGGAGCGCAGCACACCGACCGGCGCGGCCAGGGACGTCGAGGCGGCGTCGACCGCGGTGGCGTACCCGTCCTTGTCCAGCACGAGCTGCGGGAGTTGCTTCGGGTCGTCGAGGTCGACAGTGGCCACCATCTCCCACTGCTTCGACGTCGTACTCTCCGCCATGATCAGGACACGGGCGTACTGCTGCTGACTTCCGGCCCGGGTGACGGCGGCGAACCACCGCTGCTGTCCGTCCTTCAGGCGCGGAATGTACAGGTCGGTGGTCGAGAGGTCGTACGACCACGGTCGGTACGGCTCACGATCGGCCTTGGGCAGGGCCTCGTCCTGCTTGAGGTCGGACAGTGACATCGCGTACCGGGGCCCGCCCTCGACGGTGTCGAGAAGGGCGCGGTCCTGGCTCTGGTGGGCGAGGTTGTTGGTCTTCGAGTAGTGGGTGATGGCCTCGCGTGCCTGCGCCTGGGTGAGCGCAGGGGCCAGCGTCGGCTTCGGCGCAGTGCTGGCGCTGGGGGCCTTTTTGGCGTCGGAGGTGCCGCTGTTGTTGGCGCAGGCGGTCATGGCCAGCGTGAGACAGGCGGCGCCAGCTATCAGCGGAAGGGTGCGACGGGCGTTGCGGATGGGGACTCCATTGATCTTCGGGGCGGGGTCAGCGTGTACGGGTGAAACGGGGTGAGGCACGGCGCGTCCGCAGGTGCCCACGGCCGGCGTGTGCCAGTGGGGGTGGACCAGCGCTTGGGGCATCGGCCTGCTTGCCGACGTGGCAGTGCGGTCCCATATCAACGGTGCAGCGCGCGGGCGGCATTCGGCGATGCCGGCGGAAGGCCAGGACCGGTGGTGGGTGCCGAGTGACGCAGGTTCACGCCGATGCCTTTGGCAGTGAGCTGTTGGGCCACGGCTTGGACGCGCAGTGCCCGACCGCTCTCGCCGTAGGTGGCGGGCAGGAGGAACGCGGCCTGGTGCGGGTGGTACTGGAAGCCATGGGCGTACAGCACCATGCGGGCATCAGGCGGCACACTTCCGTACGGCGCCCCCAGGGCCCCGTCGTCGTACAACGTCAGGGTGAGGACCTGGTCGACCTGCGGTGGGGCAGACCGGTGCGATGGGTCGGGCTGGTTCGCCACGTTGTCGAGCACCGCTTCCAGGGCCTGCTCGTAGCGGGGCAGCACCCGCCGGGTGACCTGGGCCGCCGCCCGTGCGGGATCGTTGGGGACGGTGATGCCGTTGGGCTCCTCCACACCGTCGAAGTGGTGGGGCTTGACGCCGCTTGTGTCGGGCGCGAGCGGGGCGACGACGAACTGATACGGGTAGAGGGGCCGGTCGGCGACGTAGAGCCGTTGGTCGCCCGGACCGTGCAGCACAGCGTCGTGGGTGAGGACGTACTGGCTGACGATGTAGTCGACGTGGCCGGCGTCCCAGAGCTGTACGGTCCGGGGAAACTGGTCCTCATACGTCGCGTGGCGTTGATACTCGCTGGTCCAGGCGCCCGGCAGGCAGCCGGCCAGAGCCCTGGCGAAGTCGGACAGGTCGGTTCGGGTGGGGATCACGGACTCCTGGGGGAAGCGGCCGCGACGCCCGGCGGCATCAGCGTGTGTGCCGCGGCTTCGCCGGGCGAGCGGGCGGCGGGGGAAGGCCCGGTGTACGGGGCGGGGCTGCTGAAGGCCGGCGTGCCGGCGGTTGGGCAGTGAGTGCCCGCATCCGGTCCTCGGCCACGTGCAGCGTCTCCCCGAGGTTTCGGATCTCGGCAGCGGCCTCCGCGAGGTCGTACGACAGGTCGAAGCCGTCGTCCTGCTCGGCTTCCTTGGCCTTCTCCCCGGCCGCTTCGAAAAAGTCGCCGAGCCGCTCCAGAAGGCCGTCAGTCGGCTCCAGGACCTGGCGCAGCAGTGCGGCGGCCTCCGCATACGACTCGGTTGCGTTGAGCTGGTCGGTGAGAGCGAGGAGAGCGTCGCCGTAGACGTAGGTGGCTGGGCGGCCCGCGGCGTCGAAATAGTCCGCGGGCTCTGGTGCGGGGGGCTGCGGGGCTGTGGACATGAGCGGCTTTCTGCTAGGCGAGGGGACCGCCGGCAGTAGCCCAAGCTGGGTGAGCCGCGTCTCGATGGCCTCGACCAGGTGCGAGGCACTGCCTGCGTTGCATGCTTCGGGCCGCTCAGGGACACCGGGGTCGGTCGAGGGGACCGAGTCGTAGAGAACCTCGAACAGCGCATGGTCACCGGGGTGTTGGTGCGTCACAGTCCAGCCGTCCGGGTCCCCCGGTGGACGGTCGGAAGGGGGTTCCTGCGGCGGGGAAATGATCAGGTAGCTCTCGTCGGGGAGCGCTACGCGCACGAGGTACGCGCTGTGGCCGAACTCGATGTCGCATTCCAGTCCGCGCTGTCGCAGCGGTGTGGTGATGTGCGCGTGGCGGCGCCACAGCTCCTGCCACCACGGGGTGTCCACGTTGCGGTGGTCGGGAAGCGGTGCGAGCCAAACCGCGCGGTGGGTGTCTGGGCTGCTCGCTGCGTCAGCGGCCACGTTTCCTCCCGTGGGAGGAGGCGGGCGAGCGGTGTGGCGGAAGCGTCCGTCGAGCGGGGGTGGCCCCCGGCTGCGGCTCCTGATGAAAGCCGAGTTCGCACTCGTCGTGGGTGGCGGTCAGGTCGTGTTCCATCCGGGCTTCGTAAACGGCGACCTGTGCCATGACGCTGTCATGTTCGGCTTGGCGCTGTTGGTATTCGGCCCATTCGGTGGCGCTCATGTGAGGGGGACGTTTCAAGAAGACTCCATGTGCGGGCGGGTGATGGCCATGAGGGGCCAGTACTCCTTCGGCGGGTGGCCAGCCGCATAGGGGAGGGGTTGGCCACCAGCGATCTGCCGACGGGCTACGGCTCGTCGAAGGCGAGATCGTCCAGGGTTCCCTGCCGGTAGTGGAAGACGGTCTCTTCGAGCTGGGAGAGCCGCTCGCAGGAGGGGTTCGCACGGAAGGCGTCGGTGCGGTCGAGGGCGTACTGCTGCTTTTCCAACTCTGCGGTGACGACCTGGGCGGCGTTCCGGGAGGAGATGCGGGCCCACTGGGTGGTGTCGGTGGGGGTGGCGTCCTTCATCCACACCCAGATGCCCTGGCCGAGCCGGATGACGCCGTGCGGGTGGTACAGCCCGCCGGTTTTGCGGTGGCGCCGGGGACTGCGGCGTTCAGCGAAGTCGCGCGCGACGGCTTGGGACGCTTTGTGGAAGGCTGCATGGCTCAGTTCTTGGTCCTGGCGCAGCCGTTCGGCCAGAGCTTCCTGGAAGTCTGATGTGTGTATGCGACCGACGTCTGTGGTGACCTGCAGGGCTACGTCGAGGGCGAGCTTTCGCAGTGCCGGGTCGAAAGGGTTCTTCAGGGAAGGTCACGCTCCTTCCATACCGACGCGATCTCCTGCAGTGCCGTCGCCGCGTGCGCGATGACCTCCCGGGTCACGGCGCGTCCTGGAGGAGCGAACTGCGGGTCGTAGAGGGTGAAGGTCTTGCTGCCCCGGACTTGGGCGAGGGACGGCAGAACTTCGCAAAGGAGCTGCGTGGCAACCCGTCGCTGTCGCGTCTCCTCCTCTTGCCGTGCCTTGCGCTCTGCCCAGGCACCTTGCAAAGTCAGCTCACCCTCCACGACGCGGGCGGCGAGGGCGGGGTCCTCGTTGCGGAGTTTGGCCAGCTGGGCTTCCGCCGAGTCGGTCTGCGCCTTCTTCTGCCTGGCGGTTTCGTAGGCGCGGTCCAGCCCGACGGCGCCGCTGATCACGGAGTCGACGAGTTCAGGTGCGTGCTGCCATACGACATTCGCCCTTCCGATTACGGCGCGCGCGACTCCGAGCTGCTCCTCGATGTCCCTGACCGTGTGTCCCTTTTCGGGACGCGCTTCGTGTCCCCCATCGGGACAAGCCTCTTGTCCCTTCTCGGGACAGGCTTCGTACCCCATGGTCGCCCGGGCTTTGACCGTGATCATCGCGGACTGGCCCTTGGTGAAGCTGCGGCGTTTGAGGTTGACGGACAGGCTGTAGATATCGGCGCCGGCGCCGTCGTAGGTGATGAAGGCGGGCTCGATGTGCAGACGTTCACAGACCGCGAGCCTGCCGCGACCGTCGAGGATCCGGCCTGAGCGGTCCAGAACGATGGGCTGGAGAAGTCCGTTCTCCTGGATGTCGTGCATGAGGACAGCCAGGTCGTCCTCGTCGAGCGGCGGGATGAGGGAGTTCGTGGGGTGCGATTCGATGATGGTCTCCGTAGGGGAAGGTGTAGTACCTGCTGGGTGTGGTTCTCCGGGCGGCCCGGGCGCCTTTTTCAGTGCATGCGGGCGTCTGTGTCGAACAGAGCCAGCTCGTGGGCATGCAAAAGATGTTGAACGATGAATGATCGTCCGGCGACCTTCCACAAGCCGCGCCCGCGGTTGAGGTGCGCGATGGCGTCCATCTCCACAGAAGTCAGGCCGAGCAGCGAGGCCGCGGCGTGGAGTTGATCGGTCTCCTGGCGGTAGATGATGCGGGTGGAGCAGTCGGCCAGGAGGCCCTCGGCGAGGGCGCGGCCTTGTGATCCGGCGTCGCCCGCGGTGAGCAGGTCGGACAGCCGGTGGATGACCATGAGGTTGGCGATGCCGAGGCCGCGGGAGAGTTTCCACTGGGCCTGCATGCGCTGGAGGAGGCCAGGGTGGCGCATCAGGCGCCATGCCTCGTCGTAGACGATCCATCGCCGGCCGCCGTTGGGGTCGGTCAGGGCGGATTCCATCCAGGCGGACGCGCAGGTCATGGCGAGGACGAGGGCGGTGTCGTCGCCGGACCCGCCGAGTCGGGACAGGTCGATGGTGAGCATCGGTGCGCTGGGATCGAAGGCGACGGTGGAGGGGGCGTCGAACATGCCGGCCAGGTCGCCGTGGACCAGGCGGCGCATGGCGTGGGCGAGGTCGCGGGCCGCTTCCCCGAGCCGTCCGGACATCATCCCGGCGGCCTCTTCGAGTTGCTCGGGGTTGTTGAGGGCGGCGGCGACGTCGCCGAGAAGCGGTGTGCGGCCGGTGGCGGCGGCATGGGTGACGACGGCGTCGAGGGCGACGTCGAGGGCCGTGTGCTCCATCGGGAGCAGGTCCCGGCCGAGCACGGTCCGGGCCAGTGACCCGAGCAGCAGCAGGCGCCGCTTGCGGATCTCGCCGGTCCAGTCGGCCTCGGAGACGCTGTCGGGTCGCGGTGCGGCATCCAGAGGGTTGAGCTTGCCGGGCAGTCCGGGCCCGAGGGCGACGGAGGTGCCACCGAGCGCCTTGGCGACGGGCGTCCACTCGCCCTTGGGGTCGCACGGGACGTAGATGCGGTAGCCGAAGGCGACCGACCGCAGCGCGAACGACTTCGCCAGTGCTGATTTGCCCTGGCCGATCACGCCTGCGAGCAGGATGTTGGGGTTGGTGAAGCCTTCGACCTTGCCGTACAGGGCGAACGGGTCGAACACGAATGAGGCTTCGGCGTGGACGTCGCGGCCGACGTAGATGCCTTCGGCACCCAGGCCACCCTCGGCGAGGAACGGGTACGCGCCGGCGGCGACGGCGGTGGTCATGCGGTGGGCGGGCAGCTTCAGCCGGTTTCCGCGGGCGGAGGCGGGGCCGGGGCGCCCGCTCGGCGGATAGAGAGCAGCGGGCATCTCGTGCTCGTCGGGCGCGGTGCCGGGTGGGTGGGCGGCTGCCTCGGCTCGGGCCTTGGCGGCGGCTTCGGCGAGCTGGCGGCGGGCGGCTTTGCGGCTGGCCCGGTCGGTGCCGTGCGGGGTGAACAGCGGGGAGGCGGAGGCGCGGCGGGCTCGGCGGGCGGGCCGGTGGCTCATCTGGGGCCCTCGATTCTGCGGGTGGTGCTCATCGCACGCAGGCCGTGGTGTGCGCGCGGAGATCGGTGGGGGTGGTCTTGCGCCGGATGATGTGTCCGGCGGCGAGGTGCCGCTGGCAGATGGTCAGCACGGGCGGTCCCTCGGGCAGCCGTTCGGGATGGCACTCGCGCGCCTCGGCGTTTTCCGTCGCTGTGTTGCTGGGCAGCAGGTGGAAGGCCGAATGGATCTCGGTGGTGGCCTGCCAGAGGCGGGTGTGCGCGGTGGTCAGGTGCCGGCCTGCGGCAGGGTGGGGTGGCCGGGTGGTCTCGGCGAGGTGGTCGAGGAGCTGGTGCAGGGCGGTGAGGTGGGCGTGCAGCACGTCAAGGTGCACGCGGTCCACCGGCGTGGGCGGGGTAGCGTCCGGCCGTGCCAGGGCTCGGGTGTGGTGGCGGACTCCGGCGCTCGCGGCGCGGAGGTAGGGGTGCGCGTCGTCCGGACGCGTGCGAGAGGTCAAGGGTGGTCCTTCCTGCCGGGAGGCAGGGGCAGCGGCGGATGCTCCGTCGCGGAGTGATCGAAAAGTGGCGGGCCAGGGTCTGGTCGACGCAGCGGCGCGGGGCCGGCGGTGGAATGCGCCCTGGTCACAGGGCGGTGCGGGCGAGCGGCAGCGCGGTGAGGGTGAAGGCGTCGGGCTGCTGGTAGTTGAGCCTTCGCAGATCGACGCCCGAGCTGACGGCGTGGGTCTCGATCTGCGCGCAGGCCGCGTCGAGGAGGGCGTCGGTCTCGGCCGTGACGGTCACCAGACCAGTCAGGGCCACGTCCGCATGCCCGGCGATGAGCTGGCGCTCGCGCGTCTTGACGTCGGCGTACTCGACGGAGTCTTCCTCGCTGTCGACCTGTCCACGGCGGGCTCGCTCATTCGCGTCAGCGATGATCGCCGCCTTCTTCCGCTGAACGTCCCGCAGCGCAGACTCGAGCCCCTGGGGCGCGTAGATAAGGGACAGGCTGCGCCGCACTCCGGCCGTGAACATGATCCCGTGCAGGAACCCGGCCCCCATTTCGGTGCGCGGCCAGTTCTCCACCCAGTACGTGGCGTGGCGGGCGGTGTCGGTGGCGAGCCGGTCGTACTCCTCGAACTGGACGACGGGCCCGGCGGCTGCCGGGTCCGCCTCGGCGCGGCCGGTCTCGGACCACTGCTGGAGCGCGGCGAGCGCCTTGGGGTCGTAGGCGGTGCGGATGACGGCGGCGATCTCCCGGGCGCTCAGCCACCCGGTCACCATGAGTCCGGCGTTCCGGGCGGCCTGGGCGATGGACGCGGTCGTCTGCTCCATGACGGTGAACGCGCCCGGCAGCCCGCCGCCGGCCTGCGAGATCAAGCGCTTGGCGGCCTTCAGGTCGAGGGAGATGGCGAGGTAGGTCTCGTGCGGGGCGGCGGCGGGGCCGGCCGAGGCGACCAGTTCGGAGTAGATCTGTCCGGCGACCGGAGTCTGGGGCTGCCCGTTCTGGGTCCAGTGGCGGGTGAGGGTGTCGCCACTGTCGGGGACGGTGCGCTCCAGCACTTGCACGGTGGCGACGTGCCCGGTGCGGGCGATGCCAGCAAGAGCCCGTCCCCAACTGTGGACGTTGTGGTTCTGGGTGGCGGGGTCGAGCAGGGCGAAGGCCCGGGAGGAGACCCGGGCGATGGCGGTCAGGGTCTGGCGGTGCGGGTCGTGCACGGCCGCAGCGCCGTTGGCGGAGTCGCCGGGCGTGACCACCTTGAGGGAGGAGGCGGTGCCGGGCAGATGGAGGACGCCTTCCTGCCGCGGCCGGGTGACGGGCCGGGCGAGCCAGAGCGTCTGGCCGGTGCGCCGGCGCTGTGCGTAGCGGGCGACGATCGGCGCCCAGTCGATCAGTGAGCGGCCGTGCCGGCGGATCGCGACGAGCGCACCCGAGGCAGCCCACAGCGGGCTCAGAACGAGGGCGCCGATCAGCCCGGCGGAGACCACCGTCATGAGCAGCAGCGCCAACGTGCACGATACGAGGACGAGTTGGGGGAGCGAGAGGCCGAGGAGGATGCCGCGGCGGGACCGGTGGGGGAATTTCACCGTGACCGGGGCGACGGAGAGGTCAGTCAAGGGGCGGGTCCTGGAGGCGCGGTGGGGACCCGGGGGCGGGAGGCGCGGAGCACGTCCCGCCCCCGGGGAAGCGGGCAGAGGGATCAGAGGCCGGTCGGGGGCGGCGGGGGTGCCGTGCCGCTGTTCCCGGCGGGCTGTGAGCTGGAGGACGGCGGTGCGCCCTGCGGCGGCGGGGTCGTGGTCGGCGGGGCCGACTGCCATCCGCCGTCCTGACCGGACGCGGCGCTCGCTCCGGAACCGCCCGGTCCCTGGCTGCCGCCCACCTGGCCGCTGGTGTCGTCGGAGACGCTCGTCGGCGCGGGCTGGACAGCGTTCTCCAGGCCGGACTTGATGGCATCTGCGCCGGGCGAGACGCCCGTACCGCCACCTTGCGGAGCTTCCTTGCCGCCCCCGCCTCCGCCGGTCGGATTGGCGGCGATGTCGCCAGGGAAGCTGCCTCCGCCCGCGGTGTCGGGGCCTTGCGGGGCGGCGCCTGCTCCGGCTGCCGCTCCGCCGGTTCCGGCGGTGGCTGCTGCCGCGGCTGCCTTGCGGGCAGCCTTCTCAGCATGTGCCTTGGCGATCTGGGCTCCGGCGCCGCCGGCGCGGTGGATTGACTCGCCGTCGGTTCCGTCGGCCGCCCAGTGCACGAACTTGAAGACCGCGTACGGGCACAGCAGCACCAGGACCATGATCACGATTCCGGCCATGACGTCGGCGAGGGCGCCGATGCCGTCCTTGGCTTCGGTCTTGCCCATGGCGGCGATGCCGAGCACGAAGATCACGGTCATCAAGAGCTTGGAGACCACGAGGGTGGCGGTGGCTTCGATCCATCCCTTGCGCCAGCGGCGTGCGACCTCCCAGCCGCCACCGGCGCTGGCGAAGATCGCCAGGGTGACCATGACGAGGATGCCGACCTTGCGGACCATCATCACGCACCAGTAGAGGAAGGCGCCGATCGCGGCGCCGAGACCGGCGACGACCGGGACGAGCCAGCCCAGTCCGGCCAGGGCGCCGATCTGGTTGACCTTCACGATGCGGCGCACGGCCGACTCGATGTTCAGGTGCGCGGTTTTGAACAGGCCGTCGCTGACGGCGTCGACCACTTCGACGGCGACCGTGGTGAACGCGATGGCGCAGAAGGCGAAGAGAACGCCGCTCATGGTGCCAGTGAATGCCTGCGTGAGGGCCTGCCCGTCGCGTCTGACGGCGGCCCGGACGAGCTGCGCGCAGAACGTCGCGACCAGCAGAACCAGGCCCAGCGGCAGCAGCATCTCGTAGTTGTCGCGGAACCAGCCGGCGTTCAGGTCGACCTTGGTGGTGGTGTTGACCGCCTTGGCCGCCAGGTCGGCGGCGGCTGCCGCCAGTTCACCTGCGGACTTCGCCATCCAGTCGCCGATGGCCTTGCCGGGGTTCGAGGCGAAGTTGACCGCGTCGCCGACGGCGCACAGCTTGTCTGCCAGGGGGAAATCACAGAAACCCACGGAGAGTTACTCCTCCTTTCTTGTGTCAGGCGCGGGTCACTGCGTGACGCTCGGAGCGATGGCTGCCAGGGTGCAGTCGTGGTTGGGGCGGCACTGCACGGCCAGGGTCACGGCGCGTTCTTCGGCGCCGCCGCCGCCCTTCTTCCAGGCGATCTGCTGCTTGCCATTGACGGTGACGACGTAGATGTACGCCTTGGTGATCGCGGACGGATCGTCGGCCAGCGCCTGCTTGAACGCGGAGGGGAAGTGCCCCTCGGTGACGCTGGCGGTGGCGTGCTGGTCTTGGTCGGCCATCCGCGACCAGAGCACCGGATCGGGGACCTGGCCCAAGACCGAGGCCCAGTCCGCGTACGTGGTCTCGCCGGTCATCCACGCGCGCATACCAGCGAGCTGCTGGTCGCGGCTGGTGACGCGGGTGTCGTAGGACCACAGCATCTGGGCCGCGGCCTTGGCGTAGGCGACCGGCTCGGCGATCTGCGGAGGCTTCGGCACCGACCCCGATCCGGCAGCGGGCTTGGGGGCGGCTTCGGAGGAGGACGGGCTGCTCGCCGGGGCCGAGGCGGCGTGGTCCGGACCCTGGCGGCCGTTCCCGTTCCCGCTCAGCCAGGCGACCGTGGTGGCGGTTGCAAGCAGGACGGCGACGACCAGAGCGACGATCACGATGCGCTTGTTGGCCGACCAGCCGACGCCGTAGGAGGACAGCGAGACGGAGGGAAGTCGTTTCTGCATCAGTGAACCTGGGACCCGAGGGCCGAGAAGAACGCGACGATTCCGTTCGCGGCGCCCAGGCCGAGGGCGGCGCCGGCGGCGACGACGGCACCCTTCTTGCCGTTGGCTTCGGCCTGGTGGCCGCCGGTGTGGTGGCCCCAGGCCCACACACCGAGCGAGACGGCCAAGGCTCCGACGACGGCGATGATCCCGAACATGTTGATGCTGTTGACCACGTTCTTCAGGACGGAGAGGCCGGGCAGGCCGCCGCCCTGGGGGGTGATGCCTGGGTCATAGGCGAGCTGGATGACGCTGTCTGCGAGGGGGAGGGGCATAGGTGTGTCGGGGCTCCTTGCGTACGCAGGCCAGGCGAGGGGCCGGCGGGAAAGGGGGGAAGGGCAGGGGGTGGCGCGCGTGGCACGGGAAGTGGCCGTGCGGCGGCCCGCCCGGAGCGGAGTCCGGGCTGTAGGTTCCGACCTGAGTTGTCGATCGGAAGCGCTGTGACCAGCGAATTTGGTTAGTCGTCCAGGCGATCTGTCGGCCGTTTCGTCCGGCTGATTTGTCGCTTCCTGCGCGCCGAACCCTGATCTGCGCAGTTGGGCCGACTGACTGTCCAGCCACTTGTCGTCGTCGGCACAGACGAGGGACGAGGCGGCGGATACCGGTGTGACGCCCTCCGGCCAGGGGTAACCTGCCGACGAGGCAGGACGCCTAGGCGGTAGGTGATCTGGAAACGGGAGCCAGGAGCCCCCAACGAGAGGCCCAGACCGACAAGTTGTTGTCAGATTGCTCGGACAGTGACAACTTGAATCGGGACCTACACGGGCGGGGCGGCGTCAGATGACGCGGCGGGCGGCGAGGATGTCCCAGTCCTTGATCGGGGTGATCCGGACGGGCTTGGATGTGCGCGGCGCCTCGATGACGAGGCCCTCACCCATGTACATGCCAACGTGTTCGGGGCGGCTCGCGGTGCCGCGGCTGAAGATCAGGTCGCCGGGCTGGAGCTGGCTGGGCGAGACGGGCTTGCCTTCGTTGACCTGCGTGTACGTGGTGCGGGTGAGGGTGATGCCGGCGTGGGCGTACGCCTGCTGCATCAGTGAACTGCAGTCGCAGCGGCCCATCGGGTCGGGGCCGTGCGCGTCGGTGCAGCTGCCGCCCCACTGGTACTGCGTACCGAGCTGGTGCATCGCCCAGTCCAGGGCTTTGCGGGCCTTGGGGTCGGCGTCCTTGGGGATCTTGTATCCCTTGGGGACGCTGCCCTCGGGGATGCGGCCGAAGCCGGAGCCGTCCTTGGACGGAGCGCAGCCGGTGGTGCTGGTCGCGGGCTCCTTGCCCTGCTTCGGCTCCTTGTCGTCCTTGTCCTTGCCGGTGCTCGGGAAGGTCTTGGCGATGGCTTCCTGCAGGGCGGTGGAAAGGTCCTCCCACTGCGCGTAAGCGTCGGGAAAGCCTGATGCCTGGACAGCCTGTGCGGCCTGGGTGACGGTCATCTGCTGCCAGCCGTCCACCTTGAGCAGCGCCTTGTAGAAGCGCTCGCTGGCGTAGACCGGATCACGGATCTGCTGGGCGGTGCCCCAGCCCTGGGAGGGACGCTGCTGGAACAAGCCGAGGCTGTCCAGGTCTCCGTAGTTGAGATTGCGCAGCCGTGATTCCTGCATCGCCGTGGCGAGCGCGATGATCTGGCCCTTCTTGGGCACGTCGAGGCTGATGCCGCTGGCCACGATGGTCTGCGCATTGGGGACTTGCTCGGCGGGCAGATCGAGGCCCTCGATGTGGATGTCCTTGCCGGACGCCCCGTCAAGGATCTTGGTGACCTGCTTGGCGACCTCGCCGGAGTTGATGTCGGTCAGGCAGCCGCTGAAGGAGCCGGAGGTCTGCACGGCATCGGCGGAGGAGGCCATCATCATGGCCGTTCCGGCGAGCAGGAGTGGAGAGAGGAAGACGACGCCGATGCCGGCGGCGACCGCTTTCAACCGGCGCGGACCGTTCGCGCGTCAGCGATTTCGGGCATGGGTGGGGAGCAGGGCGTCATGGACGTGTCCTTCGGGGTGCGGTGTCCGGCGTGCCGCGTGCGCATGGCGTGGTGGAAGGGGGCGGCAGCCGGGGTGGGCAATCGAGACGGGGCCGGCGCGGGCGAGTTGCCGCTCGCTCCGCGTGGCCGGGTCGTGAGCTAGGTGTGCCGGGGCAGGGGGTACCTCCGTGAGGCGTGGTGGGGGTGTGGCCAGCGGCGGTGTGCGCCGGGCGGTTCAAAAACAGTAGGCCCGGATTGGCGGTTGACCAAAAAGTGGGCGTGAGGGCTCGGAATCCGACCCCTCAGCAACGGACTTCTTGGTCGTCGGCGCTTTCACCTCTACAGTTTTTGGACTCCCCTCGCCCTTGTCGGTCTGCGGCCCGGGCTTCTTCATGCCCAATTCCGGCCTGCGAGGACTCGTATGCGAGACGGGTACTTCCCGCCGCGCTCCAACACCCGAATCGGGGTTCCTCTTTGTCTTTTTCCCTGCACCAGGGCGACGCTCTCAGCGTCCTCGCCGGCCTGCCGGACGACTGCGTCGACTCCGTCATCACCGACCCGCCGTACAACAGCGGTGGCCGGACCGCCAAGGAGCGCACCACGCGCTCGGCGAAGCAGAAGTACACCTCGGCCGATGCCCAGCACGCCCTGCCGGATTTCGTCGGCGAGAACATGGATCAGCGCAGCTACGGATTCTGGCTGACGCAGATCATGACTGAAGCCCACCGCCTCACCCGCACTGGTGGCACTGCGCTGCTGTTCACCGACTGGCGCCAGCTCCCGACCACGACGGATGCGATCCAGGCGGCCGGCTGGCTGTGGCGCGGGGTGGTGGCCTGGCACAAGCCGCAGGCCAGGCCCCAGAAGGGCCGGTTCACACAGAACTGCGAGTTCATCGTGTGGGCCTCCAAGGGTGCGATCGACGGCTCCCGCAACCCCGTCTACCTGCCCGGCCTGTACAGCGCCTCGCAGCCCTCGGGTGCGAAGCGCCAGCACATCACGCAAAAGCCCGTCGAGGTGATGCGCGAGCTGGTCAAGATCAGCCCCGAGGGCGGCACGGTGCTCGACTTCTGCGCCGGCTCCGGCTCCACCGGTGTCGCCGCCCTGCTGGAAGGCCGCGACTTCATCGGCGTGGAGAAGACCGAGCACTACGCGTCCATCGCAGCCGACCGGCTCACCGAGACGATCCGCGAAACCCTCACCCAGGACGACGTGACCCTCACTGTCTGAGGCCGCAACCGTGCTTCCTGCGCCGGAAACCGGTGCGCCATTGCCAGCCCTGGACGACATCCCGTCGTGGCGCACCACATGTCCGTCGGCCGGTCTGCTCATCACCGCTTCCGCTTTCCCTCTTTCCGCGTCTCGTAGGAGGCCACACGTTTCATGCCTGAATCCATAGAACCTTCGGACGAAGGGGAGTTGGAGCCGGTTCGTATTCCGGACCCCCAGTTGGAGGGAATCGAGGCGAGCGTCCGGCGCCTGATGGAGCAGTCGGCGCAGCAGGCCCAGCAGCTCGACCATCTCGCCTCCGCACCCACGCCGGGCGGATCGCCGTTCGCGGCGTTCGGCATGCCGGGACTCGGCGGACCGCCTCCGGCTGCGCCGCCGGAGCCGCGCCCGATTCTGGAACTGGAGGGGGAGGAGCGCGAGGACGAGCTCGACGCCTTGTCCGACTGGGTTGACGACTTCCTGCTGCCCGTCTACGGGGCGGAGGTCACCACGGCGGCGCCCTGGTGCCTGCAGTGGCAGGAGCACGACGATGTCGTGGCTTGGCTTCACGCCCTGTGGCTGGCCTACCAGCAGCACAAGGACCCCGAAGCCGGACTCTCCGGTCTGTTCGTGTGGCACCGGGACTTCCTCACCCACGCCGTCGCGGCGATTCGTGCGCCGGGCGGTCCCTTGTCGGCCTGCATGACCTCCCCGGAGCGTCCCGCGCACCGGATCCTTCCCGGACCGCCGCCTTCAGCGCGTACGGAGAAGGCGAGCGCGGCGGAGGCGGCCGGGCCCGCTGAGCCGCTCGAGCCGACGTCATGAACGGGGGGCAGCAGCCGGCCTTCGGCCTGAGCTTCGACCCCCGTGCTCTGACCGATCTCCTCCAGGCACCCAGCGACATCCGCGATCTCACCCTCGCCTACCTGCAGGAGGTGGTGAACGCCGAGCGCTTCGGGCTGCGGCTCACCGGCGACCTGGAGGGCTACCGCAAGCTGTTCGTGGACTCCCGCAAGGACTGGCGGGTCGTCTATGGCGTGCGCCCGGCGCCCGAGGAATCCACATACCAGCGGGAGATCCACGTCGTCGCCATCCGGCCGCGTGCGGGCAACGACGTCTACGACGAGGTCGGCCGCCGCCTGGGGATGACCCGCCGGCCGCTGAGCGCCCGCACCCACGCGGCCCGCTCCCGCCCCCCTCAGCTCACAACTCGCGGCCCCGCACCGCGGCCCGGACCGCCTGCCTCCGCGCTGCCGGGCCTGCCCAGGCCCGCGCAGAATCCCTCGCACCAACACACCCGCTGAACGCACGGAGCCCCGCCTATGCCCCCTGATCCCGCGCCGGCAGCAGCCCGGCGTGCGGTATCCCCACTCGACCACCGCATCGAAGCCGTCACCGGCCATGACGTCGACACCCTGTGGGCCTACCGCGACCGCGGCGTCCTCGACGCCCCGCATGCCCGCCTGGTCGACCGGCACCGCGAGCTGGCCTCTGCTCAGACCAGTGTGATCTTCTACCGCACTCTCCTCCACCGCCTGGCCAGCGGTGAGTTCCCGGTCGACAACGCCCTGCTGGAGCGCATCGACCGCACCGTGGACCAGCTGGAAGAGGCCGCCACCGCGCACGACAGCGCAGCCCGACGGGTGCTGGCGGCGTTGGAGCCGATCGAGGCCACGGCTCAGCGAGAACCGCCGGACGGGCACGATCGGCTGTCAGCCGCCGACCAGGCGGCGCTGCTGTCCATCGCGGGCGGCGCCAGGGTGCACGCGCATCTGCTCACCGGCCGGATGTCCGTACCCACCGCCTCCGGCACCAGGATCCCGTACGCCCACCTGCAGCGCCTCGAAGCCGCCGGCCTGGTCTCCCGGGACGTCAGCCACCCCGTGGAGGCCGGGCAGCCGGTCACCTTGACCGAGCCCGGCCGCAGCGCACTGGCCAGCAGTCGCCGACACCGGCCGGCCACGGCACCGGCGGCGCCCCGGCCCGGTACCTGGCCCACTTCCCCCACGCGCCCTCACCGCTGAACCGGGCCGCCCACCAGGAGATCTATGCCCACACCCGAACTCGAACTCCACCTCGATGACTTCGAGGCCATGGACGATCAGACCGGTCAGTCCTTCCTGCACGCGGTCGAAATCAACCAGGACCAGCTCCTCCCGCTGGCCGAGCATCACAGTCCTTGTGGGGCGAACAGCTTCTACGTCCTGCACGACGGCTCGGCCACCTGGGGCATCCCCGGGGAGCCCCAGATCGTCGCGCTCCACCTGCAACGGGACCTGAAGGAACAGACGTTCAAGTTCGATCTCGAAAGGCTGCCCCTGCCGTCGATGGCGCAGTCCTGGCTCATTCACCGCGGCTGCCCTGCCGACGCCATCGGCCTCAACCCCGAGCTGGGCCCTGCGCCGGCCGATGAGGCCACGCTTGCACTGGAGCGACGGCTCATGGGGGACGGAGACCACCACGCGTGCGGCTACTCCTACACCCGCGACGACCCCAACGACATGGTCACCGTCGTGGCACTGCGCACCCTGGATGAGCGGGCCTCCTCGCCGTTTCGCGTCGTGGTCGAGGAAGTCGACACCGACGCGTGGACCCACACCCTGCGCGAGGGTGGCTTCGCCACCGTCCAGGAGGCCCTCCAGTGGTGCCAGGACCGGCTCGCAGGCACGGCCAGCCCCCTCCCGCCGGTCCGCCCGGCAGCCGCATCCGCCCGGCCGGCTGCCCTGCCGAAGGCTCCTGCTCCGCGCCCGCCCGGCCGATCACGCTAAGCCCCAAGGACGGCGGGCGCGGCGCAACATAGCCGACGATCGCCGGTTAGCCAAACCGGCGTTTCTCCGGACTCTTATACAGCCGCCGGAACAACCCGCGGCACCCTTCACGCAATCCCTATGCCTGCACGGAGGTCTATTCCGCATGCGATCCACCCGAATTGCCATTTCCGCTGCGATGCTCGGCGCACTTGCACTGCCGGTGCTGTCCGCCACCACCGCGAGCGCGGCACCCGTCGCCACCGCGGCAACGGTCGCCAGCTACAACAGCTGCCCGGATCTCCCGCCGCTCCCGTACGAGGTCCACGCGAAGGCCGTGACCATCCGGTCCGAGGCCACCACGAAGTCCACCGCGCTCGGGGTGCTCTACCGCAGCCACAAGTTCACCGTGCACAAGAAGAGCGGCAACTGGCTCTACATCACGGACAAGACCACCGGCGTAAACGGCTGGGTCTCCGGCACCTACGTCTACCGCGACGTCCGAATGTGCCTGTCCTGACAGGCGTCCAGCGGCAACCCGGTTAAGCCGTAACTGAGTTGCCCGCGCGTTCTTCAAGCCCCTTCCCCTGAACCCCCAGGCGTCGCCCTCCGGAAAGGAGTTTCCCTTGACCGACGACATATCCGACGGCATTGAGGATGTCGTGGGCGTGCTCACCGAACGGATCGAAGCCCACTTCGGAATGGGCATGGACCGGTTGAAGGCCGCAGTCGCCGTCGCGCCGACCGCGAATCCTGACGCCACCGATGTCGTCAAGTGGCACGGCCTTCTCGTCGACTCCCAGACGGTCCTCGACCGCGCGGAGGACGACCTCCTCGCCGCGCTTCAGACACAGCCCAGCGAGGTCGACGACCCGACGATGGGCCTCGCCCAGCGGGTCAACGCGGCCGTTACCGCCCGCGACGGCCGGGCTCTGGTCGTGCGGTGGCTTCTCGACCCGGACGCTCCGGGGAAGAAGGATCTCGCCGCCGAACGCCTTGCCCGCCTCAATCGCGGAGTCCGCAAGGGCCCAGCGGTGCAGACCAGCGCTCCGCACCGCCCCGCGGTCGCATCTGCGCCGGGTGTGCTGCCGCGAACGGGAAGGGCCCAACGGTGAGCGTCCGCCTCAAGCCCAGCACCGCGGACGGTCAGTTGCAGGAGGTCTTCGGCGCCCCGGTCCCCGCGCTGTACGCGACGGCGACCGAGCCCGATGCCTCCCCCGCTCTGGCCCGCGCCCTGGAACTGCGCTCTTTCCTCGCCCTGGCCGAGGAGCAGGTCGCCCGCGTCCGTGACCGCGTGCACGAGGCGATGGCACCCGACCGGGACATGGGCGAGCTGTCAGCCGATGACCTGCGCCTTGACGCGCAGTGGCTGGAAGCGGCGCTCGATGCCCGCGACGGCTACCGCGCCGCGCTCGGCGAGCTGCTGCGCAGCATGCCACCGCCCGCCCAGCAGCCTCGCGCCGTCCGCCTGACTCAGACGGCGGTCGCTGCCACCCCACCCCCCTCCGTCGCCGCCCCGGCACCGCAGCGTGCCGGGGCGGCCCGGGCCCGCCGACCGTGAAAGCCCCCGCTTGCCCCACCTCACGTCCACCGAGATAGCCGGACGGATCGAGGACCTGTACGGCGCACCGCTCGCCGAGCTCGAAGCCCACGTCCAGGACCAGCCGCCCGGCATGCTCTCCGCCCTGCTCGGCATGCACGACGACCTCACCCTCGCCGAGCGCAGCATCGACTTCCACCGCGACCACCTCACCCGGCTTCTCCACCCCGAGCGGCAGATCCGCGGACACGAGGTCTCCCACCTTCTCGACGGCGCCCGCCGGCTCGCCGAAGCGGTCGCCGTCCGCGACGTCCAGGCCAAGTCGGTCTCCGCCGTTCTCCAGAGCCTCACCCGCGTCCCCACATCCGCACCGTCCCCGGCCACCGCGCCAGCTGTACCCGCCCCGCCCGTTGCGGCCGTGAGCCCTGCACGAAGCCGCTTGACCCGCGGGCATCCCCCTTCACTCACCCAGGAGTTCCTCCCTTGGCCCTCACCGGTCTGCCCCCTGACACCGACGCTGACATCGCGAGGGTCACCGAGGCACTCGCCATGATCACTCCGCGATGGAACGTGCGGATCCTGCTGGCTCTCTCCGGGCCGCCGCTGCGGTACAGCGAGATCGCGGATCGGCTGTCGTGGCTGCAGAACGGCCAGCTCCACCCAAAGCTCAAGTCGCTGTGCGACGCCGGCCTCGTGCAGCGCACCGAACACACCTCGCGGCACGTCACCTACGGACACACCGACCGCGGCGCAGCCCTTCTGCCGGTGCTGCCGGTGATCGTCACCTGGGCCGAGAAGCACCTGGAGAAGGCGGACCGCCCGCTGCCCGCGATCGAGCAGATCGAGGACAGCCTCACCCTGCTCACCCGGCGGCACGCCGCCGCCATCCTGTGGGTGCTGAAGTCCCGTGAAGAGGTCAGCGGCCGGGCCCTGGCCAGGATCGTCATGCCCAGCAGCGACTGGACCAACATCTACCCCCCGCTGCGGCAGCTCGTGGCCGACGGCCTGGTCAACACCGAGGGCATAGGCCAGCCCTACCGCCTGTCCGTTTCGGGCGACGGCCTTGGGCCCGTCTTCGGCGCCCTGTCCGCGTGGTCCGCCGGAATCCCCCTCACCCATGCCGCCCAGCACCCGGTCTGGGGCCGCCCGGGGGCCGCACTCGCCCCGAAGCAGTGGGTCAGCAACCAAGCCCTGCCAGCTCCCACAGCCTCTCCGGCCGTCCGGGCTGAAGGCGCCTCCCGCCCGACGTGGCAGACCCGCGACCTGTTCTCGCACACCCCGACCGCCCGCCCGAAGGCGGCGCTCCCGGCAGGAGGCCCGCGCCGATGACCGCCCCCTTCACCCCGGCTGAACTGCACAACGCATTCGCCCTGCTGTCCTCGCCGGCCCTGATCCGGCTGATCACCGAGATCGACGACAACGGTCCGATCCCACCGAGAAGGCTCGCCGGCACCCTCCCCGACCTCTCTGCGCACCACCTTCGCCGGACCACCCACGTTGCCCGCGTGCACGGCCTCGTCCGGGTCGCACCCGGCGTCGGCCTTGCCCTCACCGAGGCCGGCTCGGACCTGGCCGACTTCTACGACACCGTCGCCCGCTGGGCCCGACGCCACGCCTACCCGACCCGCGTCAGCGACTTCACCACCCGCCTCCAGCACTCCCTCAGCCTCCTGGCCCCCGTCCCCCTCGCCGACGGCGCCGATGACTCCCCACGCCCAGCGAGCGAGAACATGCCCAGCGCCGAGGCCGAGGCGGGTCTGGCCCACCCGCGCGCTCTGCTGGCCCAGTGGCTGAACGCCAACCCGCAGGTCACCGCGCTCCTTGAACCAGAGCCAATCGCGTGAGCGGAGGAGTCACCCCCCGGCACGCCCTCCACACCGGGGGACTGCTGCGCAGCATCTATCTGCCGCGCACGGCGGACGCCCTCGCGTTCGCCATGTCCACCTACGGCATCCCGCTCCTGGTCCTGGCCACCACGGGCTCCGCGGCGCTGACGGGCCTGGCATTCGCCCTGGAATGGCTGCCCAGGCTGGCAGCGTTCGGGTGGGCCGGCGCGATTGTCGACCGACGGGGAGCGGCGGTCGTCTTCTTCCTCGCCTCCCTCGGCCGCGCGCTGGTCATCGCCGCCGGCGTGGCCATCCTCCTCCTCCATCCATCCGGCGCCGTGGCGAGCGGGACGGTGATGGCGCTCGCGGCTACCACGGGGGTGCTCACCGAGTTCAGTTACATCGCGGCCGAGACCGCTGGCTCGGCCGCCGGACGCAGAGCAGGGGCACAGGCCCACCGCGTTCAGGCCGCCCTACTCGGGATCGACCAGATCGCGACCCTGACCGGCCCGGCGCTGGCAGGTCTGCTGCTTCTCGCAGGTCCTCCGCAGATGCTCGTGGTAATCACGGTGCTCTCGCTGCTCGCCGCGCTGCTCGCGCTGCGCACACCGCCCTCCCCGGTCGCCCCGGCCCGCGCACCAAAGAGCAGTACGAGAGATGGGCTCCTCACCGGCTGGCGCACCATCCGCTCCCTGCCCGCACTCGGCCGGCTCGTGACTGGCCTGACCCTGTCCAACCTTGCCATCGGCTTCCTTCAGGCGGCCGGTCCGGTGATCGTCGTCAACCACTACGGGCAGTCCACCACCGCCGTGGGCCTGGTCTGGTCCGCTGCCGCAGCAGCCACGCTCCTTACCGTCACCGTCTGCCGGTTCGCGATCGACCGCCTGGGCCTGTGGCCGGTCGGCGCCGCCTGTGCCGCCTTCGCCTCGCTTGCCACTCTCGCCGCCGCACAGGCCCCCGACTACCTCTCCTACCTGGTCCTGGTTGCGGTCCTGATGGCAGCGGAGGGCGGCATGACGGTCGTCCTGCGCACCCTGCGCTCCCGCCTGATCCCACCGGACAGGTTCGGCAGCACCTTGTCGGCGACCATCCTCATCCTCCTGCTGCCCTTCCCCGTCGCCGGCGTGCTGACCGCACTCACACCGCCCGACGCGCTGGGCCACGTCATCACCGCGTGCGCCGTCGTGCAGGCACTCGGTCTGTTCCTTGCTTTCGCCCGCCTGCGCACCGATCCCGCCCTGCGCTCCTGACCGGCGCCTTTCCCCAGCCTGTGGAGAACTTTCCCATGTCCCCTGTCTGCCCCGGCGTGAACCGTACGAGCGGTCGCACCATCACCGAGAAGTTCCACGCCTTCCACGCTCAGCACCCGCACGTCTACCGCGCGCTGGAGCGCATGGCCGCCTGCCAGCTCGCCGCCGGCGCCACACGCGTCGGTCTCAAGAACCTCTTCGAGGACCTGCGCCGACAACTCCCGTACGGCGTGCCCGGACTGAACAACAACTTCACCGCCCTCTACGCCCGACAGCTCGTCTCCGCGCACCCTAAGTGGGCCAGCGCGTTCGAGCTGCGCCGCCGCCGCGCCGACTGACAACCCCCTGCTTCCTTCATCCTGTCGTCCACCGATTCGGAGAACCCTCTTCTTGCCCGCTCGCCCCCTCGTACTCGTCGTTTTTCCCGGCGATGAGACCTTTCGCGGCTACTGCCTTGAGCAGGTGGCCGCCGCGTACGACGTCGTCCTGCTGACCGGCACGGAGCCGTCGTGGGAGAAGCCGTACATCGTCGACCACGCCGTCGTCGACCTCCACGACGACGCCGCGCTGCTCTCCGCCGGCCGGGCCCTGGCGGCACGCCACGAACTCGCCGGCATCGTCACCTGGGACGAGTGGCACCTCGTCCCCACCGCCCGCCTCGCTCGCGCGCTCGGTCTGGCCGCGAACTCCGTCGAGGTGATGCGGGCCTGCCGCAACAAGGCCACCGCCCGCACCTTGTTCGCCCGCCACGGGGTCCCGTCGGCCGCCTCGATGAAGGCCCGGACCCTGGCGGAGGCAGGACGGGCGACGATGACCATCGGCTTCCCCGCCGTCATCAAGCCCGCCGCGTTCGCCGGGAGTATCGGCGTGATCCGCATCGACCGCCCCGAGGAACTGCCCGTCGCCTTCGAGTTCGCCTCGGCCGGAGCCAGCCAGAGCCGCGAGGACACCGGTGTCCTGGTCGAGGAGTACCTCGACGGCCCGGAAGTCTCCGTCGAGTGCGTCACCCACTGCGGCGAGACGACCGCCGTCGCCGTGACCCGCAAGAGCCTTGGACCCGCCCCGTATTTCTCCGAGACCGGACACACCGTCGATGCCACCGACCCGCTCCTCGCACAGGTAGCCCCTGTGGCCGCCGCTGCGGTCAAGGCCCTGGGGATCACCGATGGCGTGCAGCACGTCGAGCTGCGCCTCGTGGACGGTCGGCCCCGGCTGATCGAGGTCAACGCCAGGATCGGTGGCGACAGGATCGGCCACCTCGTCCGCCTCGCCACCGGCATCGACCTGCCCAAGGCTGCCGCCGACGTCGCCTGCGGCCGGGCACCGGACCTCACCCCAACTCGGGCTGGGGCCGCAGGCATCCGCATGCTCTACCCGAACACCTCCGGCACGCTCACCGCACGGCACATCGACCAGCAGTTCGCCGCCCACACCCCGTGGCTGCGGCAGGTCCAGTGGATCCGCAGGATCGGCGACCGCCTCCTTCTGCCGCCCGAAGGCGACCTGTTCACTGCCCGGGCCGGGTTCTACATCGTCACCGGCCGCAACACTGCCGAAGTCACTAAACGCCTCGACACGGCAGCCGACGAGATCACCGTCACCACGAAGGCGGACCGATGAGCCACCAGCCCGACCCGCTCGGCGATCTCGACGGCGATGTGTACGTCTCCCCGCGCCATCTCGCTTCCACCACCGGGACCGGGGACCCCGCCCTCGCCCCTTTGCTCGACCTCGGCTGGGACCTGCGATACGACGAGGACTCCAACGTGTACATGAGTGCTCCCGACCGGCGCGTGCGCTTGGGCTACCTGCCCGAAGGCGACGACGACGGGCTCTGGCGTATCAATGCCTACAAGGACTCGTTCGGGCCGCCAGTCTGGGGCGTCTGCTTCAACGACCGCGTCCCCACCGAGTTCGTCCAGGCGTTCACCACCGTGCTAGCCACGGCATACGAGCAGGGGCCGGACGCCTACCTCGCCCGGCCGGTCGCCGGGACCGACGAGCACGATCCCTTCCTCGCGATCGTGCCGCTCCTGAAACAGGGCTGGGAGATAGACCGACCCCGCTGGGATGTCATCGCGGTGCACGCCCCGGACGGACTCGCCGGCATGGAGTTCACCGCCGGCGACCTCGATTCGGAAGCCGAGCTGACAACGCGAGCTGCCCGCTGGCAGCTGTGGGCGGGCAAGTCCGTTGACCGGCCCACCTGGTACGCCACCGCCAGTACCGACACCCCCGTAGCCCTGCTCGCCGCTGTCACCGAGTGCGTCGCCGATCCGGCTCCGCTTCCCCGGTGGCGCGAGGCGACCTTCAGCTACATCAAGGACATGGCCCAGCTCACCCCGATCCTCCCGCCCGGCTCGACGGCCCCCACACCGCTCGACGTACGCCGGACCACCGCATCCCGCCGCCCGGCGGCGCTCCCCGCGGCCAGCGTCCCGCGCTGGAGCACCACCAGCCCACCGGCCCTGCCTGGCCCACGCCGGTAGGACCATCCCCACCCCGACCGGAGCCCCCACTTGCCGCTACAGGCCGCCGAGTTCTTCGCCGAACTGTGTCTCCCCTTCCACGACCACGCCGTCGTGGGCAACACCTACTTCGCCACCCCCGCCCCCGGCGCACCCCTGCGGCTGCGCATCGACTTCACCCGCACCATCCACGCGGACACCTACGGCGGACTGCGGGTCGCGGTCGTCCACCCGGACCGCGGAGAAATCGACGCGGTGGCCCTCGGCTTCGTGGAACACGGCACCTTCCACCGCCGCGACGAGGCCACCAACGTCCGGCCGAACACGAAGCAGTACGGCACGTTCGACACCTACCACCGCCCAGGCCGCCCACCGTGGGACGGGGCCGTCACCACCGGTTTGCGCGACGCCATCAAGCAGTACGCCGCTGTCTGGTTCCCCGGCGCCTGGACCGAATCCGCGCCGAGCCGCGCCACTGGGCGGACCGCAATCCCGGCACCCGCCCATCCAGCCTCACGCAACGGCTCCCGAGCCCGTTGAGCCCCCCCGGAGCCCCATGTCGCCGCTCCGCTGGCTGCCCTCCCGCCGTCAGCCTCCCCAGCCGCCTCCACCTACCGGTGGCCTGCCGTCCCCGCCCCGGGACCTGCCGGACTCTGGCTGGCCGACCCTGCCGCTCAGGACCAGCTGCACCGGGCCACACTCGCCCTGCTCGACATCATCGAGGACGTCATGAACGACGACGTTCCCCTCACTGCTTGCACGAAGCGCGGTTCCACGCCGTCGAGATGCTCGGCATCCCCGCCGAGTACGCCGCCGTGGTCGAAGCCTCAGCCGCCTGGCAGATCGTTCAAGAGGCCGGCCTCACCGTCGACTCACCCTTCGGGCACAAGATCGCTCAGGGCCTGGCCAGCATCGAGCAGAGCCCAGTCGCGGAACAGCAGCGAATCGTGCGGGCGGCGGGCCGCCGCTACGCGATCACCGCACCGCCACGCCCACGTCCGCTCCCAGCATCACCACCCCCAAGCCGGGCCCGCGGCCATTCCCGCTGAACCGCCCGATCCCTAACCACCGGGCCCTGCGGCCTGCCAACAACCAGGAGAATCTCCACTTGCGCATCCCGTCCCGGCGCCTCGCCGCTGCCGTCACAGTCGCCACTACGATGACCAGCACCCTGGTCTCCGCCCCGAGTGCTTTCGCCCATGCTCCTGACACCGGCGGCATCCAGATCCTGAAGAAGGACACCGGCGGCGCCCCGATCGGCGGCGTCTCCTTCACCTTGCTCGACAGCACCGGCAAGGAAGCCGCCAGCGGCAAGACCGACGCGGACGGCAAGCTTGTCTTCAAGGGCCTGGAGGTGGGCGTCTACCGGCTCAAGGAGACCTCCAGCGGCATCCCGATCCTCGACGTCGTGCCCGACCAGGACGTCATCGTCACCGCTGGCAATGGCACCCCCGTCACCGTGATCGATCCGTTCAAGCCCGCTGAGGTAACCGTCAAGAAGACCGACAAGAGCACCGGCCAGCCCCTCGCGGGCGCCGTCATCAACATCACCTCCGCCACCGGCGGCACGCCGGTCACCCTGACCACCGGCAAGGACGGAACGGCCAAGGCCACCCTCCCCGTCGCCTCGCGCGCCGGCACTAACTACACCGCCGCCGAGGTCAAGGCTCCCGAGGGCTACCAGCTCGACGCCGCTCCGGAGAAGTTCACCGCCAAGCCTGGTGCCCCGGTCAACGTCACCTTTACGGACACCAAGAAGGAACAGCCGCCCAGCCCGAAGCCGACTCCGCCGACCCCGCAGCCGACTCCACCGACCCCGGACACCAGCACGCCGCCCAAGGCGACCCCGCACACCCCCACCACGCCTGCTCCCTCCGCCTCGGCATCGGTCTCCCCGCCGCCGGTGCCGGATGAAGTCCCGAGCCCCCCGGCCCTCGCACCGGAAGGCTCCCTCGCCCACACCGGCGCCGACGCCACCCCGTGGCTGCTCGGCGGCGCAGGCGCCCTCCTCCTCGCCGGCGGTGGCGTGATCGCGCTGACCCGCCGACGCCGTATGCAGAAGCCCGACGATAGCGGCTCCGAAGAGAGCTGACCCCACCTGCTCCGCTATGCCTGCCCCCGGAATCCACGTGATTCCGGGGGCATTTGCGTGGCAGGCCGATCTTTGGAAGCTTCAGCGGTCGACGGCCGCCCCCTGGTCCAAGCCCGTATCGCGCAGGATGCGCTCCACCGTCTCGTCCAGGGTTGAAACCGTGTCCGTAATTCCCGGTCGTACGGCCTCTGTACTTACGAGAGTGGATGAGATCGGCGGGGGCGTCCAATGCGCCTGTCCGAGCTGGGTCACTCGGGGCGGCCCTGCTCGTCCGGCGGCGGAACAGGCAGCGGCCAGTACGCCGTGTCTCGCTTGCCCTCCAGCGCGGCGAGCAGGACGTCCTCGGACAGTTGCAGGGCCGGGGCGCAGCGCAGGAGCTGGGAGGGTGTGACGGGGGCACCGTCGAGCCAGGCGGTGACCAGGGGTTCGGGGAGGATGGCTTCCTCGGCGAGCTGGGCACTGCTCATGCCAAGGTGGCGGGTGCGGTGGCGCAGCAGGCCGGCTGTGGTGAGGTCCCGTGCGAGTTCGCGCAGGCGGGCGGGCAGCACGTCGTAGAGCTGGCGGTCCAGAGGCGGGGTGGACGGGCCGCCTCGAAGGAAGCCCATGGCGGTCTGCCCGTAGTTGGCCAGGATGTATTTGGCGCAGTCCTCAAGGAGGGCGACGGCCCACTCGCGTGCCTCGCGGTCCGTGCGGTCGCAGCTCAGGCGCCAGGTGCGGGTGTATCCCTGCAGGCAGAAGTCATGGTCGACGAGCAGCAGCCCTGTCTTGACAGCGCTGGCGCGGGGGTTGAGCGGCCAGATATGGAAGGGCACCACGGTGTCGGTGTCGAAGAGGCGGGTGAGTAGACGGTCCAGGCTTGCGGCCATCGCGATGGCGCACGGCTCGTCGAAGAAGCGGCGCTGGGCAAGGCCGATGAAGTGCTCGAACTCGTCTCGGAGCTGTCCGGGCAGCACGGTGGCCGTGTCCGCCTCCGCGGACGGGGTGCCGAGCTTGGCCAGGGCTGGGGTGCTGGCGAAAAAGATGTCGGGATCCGCGTCGGCGAGGCGTGCACGGTGCTGGTCGGTCAGGGAGCGAGGAAGGCGGGGGCGGATGTTGCCGAAGGGTGCGAACCAGGCGCGGGGGCGCAGGTCTCCGGTGCCGAGTTGCTGGCTTGCCGGGTGGTCGGGGTCAGAGGCGACGCCGGCGAGGTCCTGGTCGTAGTGGAACAGGACGTCTTCGTCCTGCAGGAAGGCTTCCCTCCAATGGTCGAAGGTACGGTGGCGGACGGTGAACTGGCCGCCAGTTGGCAGGCCCACGGCGTGGGCGTATCCATCGTCCTCGTCGAGGTAGTCCAGGACCGTCCGGGCCTCGGACAGGATCAGATGGAACGCGAGTTCCTCGGCGGTGCAGGTTGGCAGCGGGGCACGTCCCGAGCGCAGGTCATCGGCCAGGTTCTCCACGGCCCGCACCATAGCCAGGCGCCAGGCGGCGGACTGACCGTCGCACAGCGGCGGCAACTGGAGGAGGAAGGACTCCTCAAGCTCCCAGACATCCTCCTCCTCGTCGGGGCGTGCGAAGACCCGGTCGCCGTGGGCGAGCAGGTCATGCCAGCCGCGCTCGCCCACCATCTCGGCGGCCACCGTCAGCAGCCTGGCCGCCAGCGGAGTCAGCGTGTCCGCCATCGTCCGCACCCGGGGGCGCAGGACATCGCTCTCTGCCGCCTCCCATGGGTCGAAGTCATCGCCCAAGCCCAGCAGGTGCGCTGCCCGCTCGGTGCTGGGCACCCCCGATGGTGTAGGACTCTGCTCCGGAGTGTCGGACCAGCCCGGGTGGCCTCGCTCGGCGTCGCGGGGGCGGGTGATGCCATAAGGGGAGAACCAGTAGGCGGGAGCGTCCCAGCCGCCCTCGGGCTCCGGAACCGCGTCGGCCTCCTCGGCATCGTCCGCTGTCTCCTGGGGGGAGGCAGGCGGTTGGGTCTCAGGGATGGTGTACTTCGCGTCCTCGATGACGAACGCCCAGGCTTCCTCTTCGAAGTACGGTGCCCGATAGGAGGATTCGCCCGTGTCCGAGGGGAGGGGCACGCCGAGCGTGGTCAGTTCCTCGTCGTCGGCGGCACACATCCGGGGCGCTGCATCCAGCATGGTCGTAAGGGCCCAGGTCTCGGCCTGGCAGCGCGGTAGCGGGGCGCGCCCGGCCGCGAGGTCGTCGGCCAGGTCCCAGAAGGCGCGCGCCACATCCCGGCGGAATGCGTGGCCCTGGCCGTCGCATGTCTCGGGCAGCAGGTTCAGCACCGTGGCAGCGGCGTCTTTCTCGCCGCGGTCGAAGGGGCGGTCTGCGTAGTAAGCGGCGTCGCGGTAGGCGCAGACGGCCAGCATGCGGCCGGCCGCCATCAGCAGTCCGGCCTCGAACGGCCGGAGATACTCGTCGAGCACCCCGTTGGGCAGCTCGTCGAAGAGGTCGGCGTCTTCGGTGTAAGCGCCGAAGGGGCCATCTGCCGTAATGCCCATCTGTCGTCCGTCCTGCCGTTCGCCCTAGGTGGTGCGGACAAGTCTCGCAGGGCAGCAGCATGGACCGCGCTGGTACGGCAAGAACGAGGTGTTGGCAAGGTCGCCGCCCACCTGAACGGCCACGACTACATCGACGGCTACGACACCACGGAATCCGTCGCGTGAGCATGGCCCCGCTCTCGTCTGGGAGCGGGGCCGCCTTGTTGTGGCCAACTATGCGGTTACCTGGAACTCAAGCCAGCGGCCGACCAGAAGCCGCGAGTGGCTTGACCATGATCGTGAAGACGGGTGAATCCTCGAAGGGCTTCTGCTCGCCGACCTTTTCGTACTTCCAGGTCTCGTAGAGGCCCTGGACTTTCGGATGTGTCGTGTCGACCAGGAGCGTCGCGAAGTCCTCACCGCGACTGTCCACCAGCGCCTCGTGGAGTTTCGTGGACACTCCAGTTTTGCGCCAGTTCTCCATCACCATCAGCTCTGACAGGGCGAAGACCGTCGCTTCAGGCGCGACAGAGGCCGGCCTCTCCGAGCCCTTCCACCACTTGCCGGGCTCGAAGGGCGCTCCGTAGGCGAATCCGGTGGGCGCCCCCTTGTCGAAGCCGACCACGCATGACCAGCCTTCCTTGCCACTCCAAAGGTCAACGAACCAGGCGAAGCGTTCCCTCTCGTGAAAGCGGTCTTCGCCGCCGTCGTAGACAGCGTCGTGCATGTCGAGAAGCATTTCTCGAATGTCGGCAGCGTCCTTGTGTGCGTAGGTCTTCAGATCCATGCCTGTGCCCTCTCCGCCCAGTCCAGAACCCTGGGCTCCTTTGTCCCCGACGCCACGACGGTTTTGCGCACGTTCGCCAGGGTGTCTGTCGTGCGCTTCGAGCCACGAACCTTGGCCAGCAGGTCCGCAGCTCGGTTCGCCGTGCTGCACGCTTGCTCCAGGTCACTTGCTTGGCCTGCGCCAGGGACAAGTGTGCGGTGTAGTAGGTCCGGTTCCGGAGGAGATCCGGGCGGATAGCGCCCAGAGCACGGTGCAGGTGGTACTCCGCACGCTCGGGTTCGCCTAGGCGGAGCCACACGATCGACGTGAGGCCGTCGAGTTCGGCCTCGTCGTAGAACGTGATCCAGGGGGGCCGCTCAACGTCCATGTGGCGGCCGAACGAGCGTTCTGCGGCAGCGAGGGCCCTGAGAGCGGTGCTGCGCTCGCGGCTTCCTGCGTAGGCGTGGGCATTGCGCATGTGTGCCAGGGAGGCGTACAGCGGGTCCTTCTTGGCGATGGCCGAGCTCTTTGCCGCGTCTGCTGCCGCGGAGACTTCGGCGTAGTCCTTACGCTGTCCGGCCACCATCGCAAGGTGGTTCCATACGTGGTACTGAGTCTCGCTGTCTCCCGACAGGCCGGCGAACGTGACGGCGGTGTCCAGGTGGTTGCGGGCACGGGTACGGGCTTGAGCGTCGATGGCGGCGAAGGCTGCCGAGCAAGTGACGTCCGAGGCAAGGCAGTAGAGCTTCGTCCGAACCCAGGCGGAGGCGCCTCCCGCAGCCAGTGACGACTTGATTCGCATCGCCAGTTCTACGGCGTGGTTCTCGACTTGCTGGGCACCGCCGAGCGCTTGGTCATCCGCGACGATCTCGGCGTACTCGGCATGGAAGCGGTTCACGTCGCTCTGGCCGAGGCGGGGGCGCGCGGCGCCCGTTGTGAGTGCGACGGCGGTTCCGGTGGCGGCGGCGAAAAGAGTACGGCGGTGCATCGGGTCCTCCGGTGGTGCTTGTGCTGCGTTCTTGGACCGGGGAACGAAGCCCAGGTCGATAGCTGAACGACCGAGTACCTTCTCGACGCACAACCGCTGCTTGGCCTGCGGCCATTGGGTCTTGCCGTCCAGCCACCTCCGGATGTCTCGGTCAGTGACGTGGCCTTCTTGCCCCGTCAGGGCCCCGATCTCCGTGTTGATGCGTCGGGCTAACTCCGCCTGCCCTATCCGGCAGTCGTCCATAGCCGCAGCGAGCTTGCGGTTCTCTCCCACAACCGCAAGGTAGCGGCGCGGCCACCAAGGACGACACCCCGAAGGTAAAAATCACCGGGGTCACCCCTTCGGCATCTGAAGAAATCACCTGTCGAGGGCGAAGCTACGGCGGTGCACTGGTCTCTCGCCACCACCGCCGCAGCGAACAGGCGCCACACGGTGCTCGCTGCATGGAGGAGAACGGCCGGCCTTCCCCCCTTCAAGGCCGGCCGCTCCACCCCGGAGGGAAGCCCCGTGACCATGACAGCCGCCCGACCGACTGGGACAGGTGCCCCCGGTTACACCGAGACCTGGCCGTGCGAGCCGGAGTCCGCCCGCCGTGCCCGCTTGCTCGTCTCTGCCGCCCTCAACACGTGGGGAGCGGACGAGCTGGTCGACGCTGGGACGTGCATCGTCTCCGAACTCGTCGCTAACGCCATCGACCACACCCCTTGCCGCCTGGTTCGCGTCACCGTTGATCGAGCGAGCAACGGCGTGGTCCGGATCAGCGTCGCCGACAAGTGCCGCGCCACGCCCGAGCTGGGGCGGCCCGGCGACGATGAGGAGGGCGGGCGCGGCCTGCTCTTGGTGGATGCGATGTGCTGGCGTTGGGGCTACGACCGCAAGCCGTGGGGAAAGGTCGTATGGGCCGAGCTTCGCGAAGGCAGGCGCGCCTGATGGCCAGACATGCGAAGCGGCGTACAGCGTTCTCCCTCGTTCCTCGCGGCCTGGGTCTGCGGGACCTCGCCGAGAGCCGTGAGCGGGGCACATCCTGGGCGCACCGACTTCCTGAACGGGGATTCGCCGCATCCGAGGGAGTGGGGCCGGAGACAGACCTCCTCCGCCGGTTCCTCGACGCCATGCGACGGCAGCAAGTCGAAGAGTCCGGGGATGGGCCTGTCCGCATCACGGTCGAGGCGATCCAGCACACCGCGGATTATGTGCTCAGCAGTCACCTGGACGCGGCTCAGGACAGCGAGCTTGAGGCCACGCTCTTGACGATTCAAGGCCATCTCGCGGCCCTCGCGGACGTGGCCGAGACGCAGTTGGACACGGGGCGCGTTGTGGTTCGCCAAATGGTCACGCGGGCTCGCGCCGTGGCTGATGAAGAGCGCCGGCCGTCACGGAAGAGCGCCCGGCAGGCTGCTCTGGTGGCGCGGGACCTCCTGACTTTGCTGACCCGTGAGGGATGGGACGCCTCGGCAGAACCGGGGGAACCAGCCTGTGCCTAAGAAGACGATCAGCAGACCAACGGTGACACCGTTTGTTGTCGCGTACGACGACGAGTTGGCTGGTCGCCTCGCCGATCTCACGGTCCAGTTGGCCCCGAGTCCGCGGCTCGCCTACAAGGTCATGCAGGCCGAGGACCGCGACCGGGGTGGAGTGCTCTGGGCACGCACCGAGCGGGGCCCGCGCACGGGCAAGCCGCAATACGGCCTCATGGACCCCGAGCGTCAGCGCGAGGCCATGTACGACCTGCTGTGTCAGGTCTGCTCCCTGCCCGCGAGCCGCACCAAAGAGGGCTGGCTGTTCCTGGACTGGCGGATGCCGCAAGATCCACCGTCGTGGCCCGAGGGATCACTCACGAACATGCCCCCACTGTGCGTGGAGTGCTCGCGCGTGGCGGTGAAAGAGTGCCCGTACGCCAGGGAGTTCACCCCACTTCGCGTCGGACTGCCGCGTCTGTGGGGAGTCAGCGGGACGCAGTACCGGCCGACCGAGGAAGGCTGGGAGCTCGACAACTCCCTTTCTTGGCTTCCATACGGGGACGAGCGGCTGTCCTTTGTCGTTGCCTCCCAGCTCATCCGTGAACTGCGCAGGGTCACGGTGGTCGATTTCCCCTGAAGCCCCGCTCATCAAGGGCCGTCAGAGACGGCGGCCCTGGTCGAAATAGAGAGAGGACATCCGTCCGTGCAGCATTTCTGGAGCTTCCGCCGTGCTCGCGCCTTCTGGGCCATGCGTCGTCGCTTCGAGTCGTATGACGTCGTAGACGCCTACGCGGAGGAGATCGGTGCGGCCGACTGGCCGACCGAGCGCACCTACTTGCAGGTCTCCGCTTTCGGGTTCCGCGCCGAGGCCCAGGGCAAGACCGGGTTTGCCGCTCTGAAAGTGATGCGCGAGCAGTACCCCGTGGTCGTCCACGTCCTCTACACCTACCTGGCTGTCATGGGACTGCTGTCCGTGCTGGCTCTCAGCACCTTCCTGCCCAGGTAGGAAGGGCGGCCCGAATCCACTGCCGCCATCGGCGGGGGCTTCCCGGGCGGCGGTACCCATCACGGCCGGCTGCCCAACCGATGGCGGTGCCCACTCCGCTGTGCGTGCGGACGGGCTACCCCGCCCCAGCAGGGCCGGGGACGACGACGAGAAGAGGGAGGGCGCAGATGCCCGCGATCATCGAGACGACCGAGACGGACAAGCCGGAGGTCGCCGAGAGCGACACCGAGATCGCTACGGAGGACGGCCAGACCGGCGTCGGCGGAGACGACCAGGGCGACAGCGACACCGCTGAACCGCTCGGCGCCTACGCGGTGCTCATGGCGTAACGCCACACAACCCGCCCCCGCCCCGGCCGGGGCACCACACTCTGTTCCGTATTCCCCCACGGCGCGGGTGGTCCGGCCGGGGCGGGCCCCATTCCCCCACGCAGTCAACGATCGCCAAGGTCGCGGCGAGCCGTCGGGTCGGGCGGCCCGCAGCGGCGTTCGCCGAGGCCATGTGGCATTCCGGAATGCCATCCGAGGAGGTGCTGACAGGCAGCGGGGAGTGGTTCACGGGCCGGTTCACCAGGCCCGCCCCGGCTGGGTGCTCTTCGAGCGGCAACACAAGCGCGACTCACCAAGCCCTCTCTCGCCTACGGCCACCTGGAAGATCGAGCGTTGTCGCGGTCGATGGTCTCCGGCGAGTGAGCCGCCAGTCCCGGGGAATCCTGCCGTCCCTGCCGCGGTGGCTCCGTGGACGGCGCGGTTCTACCGTGGGAGTAGCAGGTAGATCCTTGGAGCGCGTCATGATCGTCATCCTCGGAATCATCATCTTGATCGCCGCAGTAGTTGTCGGCGTGGCCGGTGTTCTCACCAACAGCGGCAGCGGGCACGAACTCGCCGGCGGGTTCTCGGTATTTGGCCACGGCATGACCGGCTCCACCGGCATGCTGTTCTTGTACGGCATCGTCGTCGGAGCGGCGGCCCTGTTCGGGCTGAGCCTGATCTTGACCGGTGCACGCCGCAGCTCTTCTAGACGGGGCAGCGCATCGCGCCGTGGAGTCAAGCAGTCGCGCCGCGAGACGACCTTTGCTGGGAGGGGCCGCGACGACCGGGCCGAGCAACGCGAGCCCGCCCGCGCGGAGAACGCGAACGCGCAGGGAGGCTCACCCCACGGTGATCGCGCTCCCGCCCCGGACGGCGGTCGTCGGAGCAGACTGCACTTGTTCGGGCACCGATCCGCCCCCCGGTAGACCGCCCCCACGCGCAGATTGGTGGCCGGCCAGCGCCACGGATCTTCCTGCCACCGAACCCCAGCAGACAACTCACCGAGGGTGGCAACCCATGAGTATCGCAAAGAAGATCGCGCACAAGGCCGAAGCGATGAAAGGCGGCGCCAAGAAAACGACCGGCCGCGCCACCGGCAGTCGGCGCCTGCAGGCCGAAGGCCGCGGCGACCAAGTCAAGGGCAACATCAAGCAGGCCGGGGCGAAGATCAAGGACGCCTTCAAGCACTGACCACTCCGCCCCGGTCCGCTAGGGGTGGAAGCCGTACAGAGTGGGGAGTTTTGCTGTCTGCGGGGAGTTTTAGTGTCCGCCGGTGGGGGGCATCGTTTCCGCCACCGGAGAGATCAAGGTTTCGGCCGACAATCCGGGCCCTCCAGCGGGTTCGTCGTGCATGCAGGTCGGTTACCGCGACTGCTCCGTCCCTGAACTGGCGGCCAAACGATCTCAGAGCGGAAAGCGGGTTTCGCCGCCACATGCCTCTTCTCCCGCCGTGGGTACGCTGAGAGTAGGTGTTCACCATGGATTGGCTGACAAGGCTTCCTGGTATCGCACGGCTGATGCGTACGCACGTGTGGCGGGCGTACGAGCGGCTGGCCAAGACCCACTGGGCCCGGCTCGCCGCCGCCGTCACCTACATCAGTTTCGTCGCGCTCTTTCCGCTGATCACTGCGGGCGCGGCGATCGGCGCCAAGCTGCTGAGCAAGGACCAGCTCAGCAAGCTTGAGGACAAGATTGCCGGCCAGGCGCCGGGCCTTTCCCACCTGCTGAACCTGAACAGCCTCGTCGCGCACGCCGGAACCGTCGGGCTCATCGCGGGCGCGCTGCTGCTCGTGATCGGCATCAACTGGGTCGGCGCCCTTCGCGGGTGCCTGCGTGCGGTCTGGGAAAAGGAGCAGGACCCGGGAAATCCGATCCTGCTCAGGCTCAAGGACACCGGGGTACTGGTCGGTCTCGGCGTGGTCGGGCTGGTCGCGATGGGCAGTTCGGTGTCCGCGAACAGCGCGGTCGGCTGGGCAGCCGACAAGGTCGGGATCGAGGGCGGGGCAGGACGGGTGCTCCTGTTCTTCGCCGGCTTGGCCATTGCCCTGCTCGTCGACTTCCTGCTCCTGATCTACCTGCTCACCCGGCTGCCGCGGGTGCATCCCGGCCGACGTGCGGTCGTGGTCGCCGGCCTGATCGGTGCGGTCGGCTTCGAACTGCTCAAGCTGCTGCTGACCGGCTATTTCCAGGGCGTCGCAGGGAAGAGCATGTACGGCGCCTTCGCCGTCCCGGTCGCCGTCGTGCTGTGGATCAACCTCATGGCCAGGCTGCTGCTGTACTGCGCCGCTTGGACGGCGACGGGCACAGCAGCGCAGGCCAGCGAAGCAGACGCAGGTGAGGGCCCGGTTCCCGGGACCGGACCCGCAGTGACCGACGAACCCCAGCGGGCAGCGGAAGGCAGCGGTCCACCAACAACACCACGCAGGCCGTGATACCGAGCGGCCCCCCCAACCCGCCCTGCGGCACGTGCCCACCGACACCCACCCGAAGGGCAGTGGGCTCCTGCCAGTTCCCTGCTTCATTCCCACGATGAGGGCGCGCCAACAATCCGCCGCAACAGCCACACTGGGGCAGCCCGCCGAAGCGCCAGGGGTGGACGGGCCACCGACGACGAGTCGGCGGGCGTGTTCACGGAGTGTCGCAGTACTCGTGGCCCAAATTGACTTCGAGCAGGTTGACGCCTTCCGGTTCACCCGAGTGGCCCCTTTCCGATGGTCCGATCAGGTGCTGCGGAGTTGCATGGACGAGCGGGGCGGGGTCCGGCCAGCAGCGCGTCCCCGACTCGCCCCAGACGAAGCGACCCACGGCCCACCGAGGTCTCAACCAGGGGAGAAGCCGATGTACGAGATGATCGCCGCCCCTGCGACGACCGGTGCCCAGGTCATGTGGCACGTAAAGGCCAAGGGCGATGTCCGCACCACACTGTGCGGCCAGGAGGTCGCACAAACCGCGCGTGCCAGACCGGTCCTCGATGACACGCCGGCCGAACGCTACTGCTCGCCCTGCATGGCCGTCGTCCACGCGAGGATGCGGTCTGATGCACGCTGATCAGGCGCACGCCCCCGGCGAAGGGCGTCCGGGCGTGAGCAGCTCCGGGCTCCGAGGTTCCCGTCTCATCCTCGCCGTTTCAGCGCACGTGCCACGCGTGGGAGCTCCTCATGCAGCAGCCGGCCGACCAGGGCACCGCCGAATACGACGACGCCCACACCGACCAGCCAGGACTGGATGACCAGGACGGTCAGCAGCTACAGGGCGCTTGCCGAGCACGAGAAACGGGCGGTATACCCGGAGGCCGTCGAAGCGGCGCACACCGACTTCGCCGCTCTCCAGAGCGTCGGGAGCGTTTTCGGGCCAGATGGCGGGGACCATGAGCGCATGATCTACGGACAGTGGCGAACCAAGGGCGCGCCCGCGCTGGGAGCACTCCTCCCGGGCGAGTACGGCCCCTTCGGCCAACGGCCCCCGCCGAGCGAGGACGACGAAGTCGACGTGGACACAGGGGAAATGGAGCCGCCGACCGCCGCAGTGCCCGCGCCCCGGAACGGGAGCGGGCGGTGACGCTGTGGCGGCAGGTCCTGGCGGCGCTTAACGACCCCGCCCTCGACGACGCCGAGCGAGAGCGGATCGTGGCCCGCGGCGCCGCCCAGCTCGCCGCACACCGCGCACCCGCAGGACAGCAGCCCACGCCCGAGGCGGTGATGGCCGTGGCCCTCCACGAGTTTGCGCTTGTCCTCGACGTCGACCAGGCCCGTACCGCACTGCGTCAATCCGGCCCCGCCCGGGGGTAACCCGGACGGCCCAGACGGCGTTGAACCCGCGTGACCCCCACGATGCGGCTCCTGCGGCTCACGCCCGCCATCGGCGCGCAGCGCGCCGGCAGTGAAACGGTTCCGCACCCCGCGCTGGAGCCGATCTTCACTGCGCTCGCCAAGCAGTGGGAGACCGACGGCCGCCTGGTGCCGGGCCGCGTGGATGAGGAGTGGACGATCCTCACCCGCCGCTATCCCTGGCCTCGCTGACCGCGCGGTGCGGGCACGGCCCCCACCGCCCCCGCACCGCACCCCCGAGGAGTCCGCAGGCGCACCGTCGGCGCCGCGCTCCTGGGCTGCTGGACCGGCACACCGTGGTTGGGCCCGCCGGTCCGGCAGCCCCACCAGCCAACCACTCACACCCGTCCGGACGGAACCCCGCCTCCGGCAGCGCGAAGGCTCCAACCGCTCGGGGCAGGCCAGGGCCTCAGCACGCGCGGTCCGTGGACAGGGCCAGCCAAAGGGGAAGCTGACGCGGCCCCGACGCCGGGCGGGAATCGGGGCCGCGGACGGCACCGGCCCGCCGTGGGGGGCCCAAGCCAGTGCACGCGTCACCACCACCAACGCAGGGGTGGCCGGAAGGACACGGGACACGGGCCACGGTCTGCGTACGGAACGTCTCCGGCGTACTCACCTCACCAGAGACCAAGATTCTCTCTGCTCCTGCGGTCCATGGTGGGGTGTCGGCAGACAAGCGCCGGGCGGCCGTCGAACGGCTGTCCCGGCTTCGGGAGGACGAGGCGCTGACGGCCGCGCAGGTGCACACGGTCGCGGAGGGCCTTGAGGTGCCGGAGCGGACGGCGTGGCGCCGGCTCGCGCCGCCGAAGCCAGCCGCGCCCGCCGTCCGCCCGCGCTACGAGCTGAGCGAGACCGACCGGGCGGTGCTCGCCTTCTACCGGGGCAAAGTCGCCGCGGCCCTCCGCGCCCGGCGCGCGGTGACCAACGGGTACGGCACGACGGCCGGGGCGCCGGTGCCCGGCTTCCTCGCCGAGAGCAGACAACCATCCCGCCCGCCCGCACCAAACACCGCCTCCTCTTCACCGCGAAGGGCCGCGCTCGGGTCCGGCCACGGCCGACCGGTCCGGTCCCGCAACGGCGACGGCCCCGACGCCGGGCGCGGAGTCGAGGCCGTCACCTGCACGCATCCTGCCGTGGGGCGCCAGGACACGTGCACGTGTCGCGACGTCCAACGCGCCGCACGCCCAAAAGTCACTGACCCCTCGCCTCCGTCCACTGATCCAGTCTCCGAGCCCCGGGGCTCCCTGCGACCATGAGGGAGGGCGGTTTCCGGCATTGCTTACTGTGTATGCGGGGCCGGGAGCGCAGAGAAGGGCGTCTGATCAGGATGAATCGCCAGCAGGAGGGGCGGTGGACGTTCTTGACCAACCACGCCAGGGTGCTGCTGGTCATCGCACGCGACCCCAGCGCACGGCTGCGGAACATCGCCGCCTGCTGCCAGATCACCGAACGAACCGTCCAGGCCATCGTCGCCGACCTCGAACGGGGCGGCTATCTGCAGCGGCACCGGGTCGGGCGGCGCAACCGGTACACCCTTCATCTCGACGCGCCGTTGCGGCACCCGGCGGAAGCCGGCCTGACCGTCCGTGCCCTCGTGCGGCTCGCGGTCGCGGGCGGACACCCCGTGCGCGAGGAAGAAGGTCGGCGTACAAGTGGACGTGTTGAGGGCTCCGGCACGGTGGGCAGTCACGGGTGAGAGTAGGGGCCGCGCGGTGGACGGGTGAGTCAGCGCAGGGGGCGCCGGCCAGAGCGTTTCCACCGCAGGGCGAGGTAGACCAAGTCCGCCACGAACAGCAGGATGGCGATGATCAGCAGGTAGAAGAGCCCATGGGCGAGGGCGCCGGTGAAGCCCAGGACGATCGCCGCGATGAGCAGGAGCAGGAACAGGACCTGACGCCAGCGCCTCCTTGGCCTGGGTACGGGGATGCTCAGCGGCGGGCGAGCTGCCGCTCGCCGTTGGCGCCGGGCTGGTAGGCGAGGTTGTAGTGCTCGAAGATGGCGGCCTCCTCCGCAGCGGGCAGCACGTCGTCCGTGCCGATTGGGGGGCACTTCTTGACCAGTGCCTTGTCGTAGGCGACCTTGACGTAGCCCGGCCCGACGATCGCGTCGTTGAGCGGCACGAAGACCAGGTGGTGACGGGTGGGCAGACCGACCTGGACGCTCGCCATCGCAGGCTCGTCGGTGCTGGTGTCCACGTAGACCGCTTCGAACGTACCGATCTTGTGCCCACCGGGGTCGATGACGTCGTGCGTGCGCCACTCCCGGATATCCGCTGCCTGGATCATCCTCACGTCCCTTCGCGCCGCCCAGGCCGGTGGCCTCTGTATTCTCAGCCTGCCCCCGCCTGCTCACTTCCACCAGCCTGGGCCCGGCCCCGGATGAAACCGGGGGCGGTCGGCGGCCTGCCGACAGGGCCTTCCGGCGGGTGTGGACACGGCGGGCAGCCGGGGGGTTTCCTGGACGCACGGCCCGACGAGCCGTGTGCCCCACGTCGAAAGGGGTGGCGATGAACGAGACGATGGCCCGCGTAGCTCTCACAGCCACCGGACCCGACATCTGCCGCGTGAGCGTGGCTGGTGATCTCGACGTGGTGACGGCCCCCGAGATCCGTGACGCCCTCCGCGAGGCCGTGGCCACCCACCAGCGGGTCGACCTGGACTGCTCCGGGCTCACCTTCGTTGACTGCTCCGGCCTGGGTGCGCTGCTGGCCGCCGCCCGCACGGCGAAGGCCGCTGGCAGCGAGCTGCGACTATGCGCGGTCCCGCGCGCCCTGGCCCGGCTGCTGAGGCTCTCCCACACGGACAGCGCTTTCGCGATCGAGCAGACACCTGTGCATGTAGCGAAGCCGCCACCGGGCCGCAGTGCCGCTGCTGACACTGCCGCGAACCGCTGAGGCTGACTGACCGCAACGACGATGCCCTGCTTCCCGGCAGCCTGCACACAAGCGAACGCCAGGTCGCCGAGCCACTCTGTCGAGATGTCGGGATCGCACAGGGCAGAGGAGCTGCCCCGGCCGGCGACGCCTGTTCACCCGGGCTGCGGCTATCGTGACGCCGTGTCTTCGGCGCCTGACTCCGGGCCTGCCGCTGGGGGCTGGGCAAGGTGGTCACTGCACGCGGCCCTCGGCCGTCTCTTCCTCTGCTTCGTCCGGGAGGTGGACGTCGTTGACGGCGATGTTCACCTCGACGACTTCCAGGCCGGTCATCCGTTCGACTCCGGCGATGACGTTCTCGCGGACTTCCGCGGCGAGGTCGGCGATGGCGAACCCGTACTCCACGACAACGGCGAGGTCGATGGCGGTCTGGATCTCGCCGACCTCGACCTTGACCCCGCGGGTTACACCCGCGCGCCCGCCGGGGACCATGTCCCGCACCGCGCCCATCGTGCGGGCGAAGCCACCGCCCAGGGCGTGGACACCCGGTACTTCCCGCGCCGCCATCCCGGCGATCTTCTCCACCACGCCGTCCGCGATGGTCGTCCTGCCCCGGCTCGCCGCCGGTGCGTCCGCCCCGGTCTTTCCCTGCAAGGTCCTTGCGCCCGAGTCGCGGGACTGCGTCTTGGTCTCGGCTGTGCTGGTCGCCTCCGTCACAGGAAGCCACCTCCTCGATCAGGCGGGCCCACCACGAGCCCGGCGAACGTACCGGCCCCCTTACTACTCCTACCCGCCAAGGGCCGCCCCCGCTCGTTAAACCCCCCGGGACAAGGCCCTGCGCTCAGACACCCCACCAGACAATTCCTGCTGCGCAAGGTCACCTGAGCGCCGCGATGGGTCAGGCCCCCAGCCGGGGGAGCTGGGCGTGAATCGTCTTGCCCGTGCCGGGGCCGGGGGTGATGGTCAGGTGGGTGGTGAGGCGGCGGACCATGTGCCAGCCGAAGCCGCCGCTGCCACCGTTGAGGTCCGGGGTCCGTTCGCGCGGAGGCGCCGGGCTGGGATCGCTGACTGCGGCGGCCACCCCGTCTGCCGTGGCAGACAGTTCGAGGGTGTACCGGCCGCCACCGTGCCGCAGCGCATTGGTGACAAGTTCGGAGACCACCAGGACAAGGGTATCGGCCGTGGCAGGGTCCAGGGCCGGGACGAGGCTGTCGGTGAAGGCACGGGCAGTCTCACGGGCCCGGCGGACACTGTCGGTGCTCTCGCCCCGCACCACGGTCGGCGCGGAGGATGCCGGAGCGATGGTGATCTTCGTGCCGTTCATGCGCGTTCACCCCACCTGTTATCGGTTGTGCCGCTTTGCAGTGCCAGGCCGTATGCCCTCTCTGCCGGCCTCCACACCTGACCCCCACACGTCGGGGTCGGGCTTTCCGGTGCCCTTGACGGCAGAACACCGCCATCGCGGCACGCAGAAAATCTGTCATGACGGGAGTAGACATGCGCGATCCCGGGGGTTAACGTTTTGCCCGTAGCCAAGAAGTCACGAAGGCTCGGCAGACACGAACTGCCGAGCATGCAAGACCGGTAGGTAGTGGCACGGCAGTGGAGCGGCGGGGCCGGAAGGGTTACGGGGTCCCCTCGCTGGCTGCCGGGCCGGGCGGCTCACAGGGGCCGCCATACGCAGGACCCGCAGGTGCAAGCAGCTGGATCGGAAAGAAGAGAAGGAGGCAGACGCCATCAGGATCGCCCGGGTGAGAACGTAGTCGGCCCGGGTACCGCAGGCCCCGGAACGGAAGGTGGTCCCACGGTCACGTATACGCGATCCCCGCACGCATCCCCCTCTCCCGGGAGAGCGAGCGGAAAGAGAAGCCCGGCATCGCAGTAAGCCGGCAGATGGTGTTCAAATCCCTCGGGGCCCTGGTGCCGTACGGCACCAGGGCCCCTCGATGCGTTCCCCAACGGAGGTGCGAATGACCGCAGAAAACTCTCTAGGTCGTCTCGATGACGACGACTACCCCGCCTACACGATGGGTCGGGCCGCCGAAATGCTCGGCACCACCCCCGCCTTCCTGCGGGCCCTTGGCGAGGCCCGCCTCATCACCCCGCTGCGCTCGGAGGGCGGCCACCGCCGCTACTCCCGCTACCAGCTGAAAACCGCTGCCCGCGCTCGCGAACTCGTCGACCAGGGCACTCCGGTCGGCGCCGCCTGCCGCATCGTCATCCTGGAAGACCAGCTCGAAGAAGCCCAGCGCATCAACGAAGAGCATCGTGGCGCTGTCAGGCCGCACGGCACGGCGGACGCCTGATCCGGCTGCCACGAAGCCGACAAGCACGTACCCGTTGACCGCACCCGGCCGACGGCACTCTAGCGGCCACCGGCCGATGCCCACGCTCATGGTGCGGGACGTGCCCAGCGCGGTCGCGGCCCTGGAGTCTCTCGGCGTGAAGTCGGTGAAGATTTTCGCCGGCTCCCGCATCCGGGATGCCCGCGCTTCGCAGGGCGCATCCCCCACGGGCCTGATGGCCCGTTCGATCCGGGCGGCGAAGAAGGCCGCGCCCGGCATCGCTGTCATGACGGAGACGTGCGTGTGCTCGCACAACGACTCGGGCGAGTGCTGGCTCGCGGACGAACGTGGCGCCATGGACCTGGAGGAGACGACCGAGGTCATTGCGGCCCCCGCCGGGCTGAAATCAATGGCAACGGACAGTTCGCCGGGGGCAGACAGGAAAGATCCACGAAAGACTGGCCAACGCGGCCAGAGGCATGTCAACGTAGACGACCTCGCAAGAACCCCCAGGTCAGAGAGGTGATTGCCCGTGACCGTGGCTCCCGTTGGCCCCGGTTTCTCCACCAGCATCGAGGCCCTGCGGCTGCGCGAGTGGCAGCTCGGCCCGGGCCAGCCCACGCTCGTTCTGGACCAGTTCTCCGCCGAGGACTTCCACCTGATTGTGGATGACCGGGCGGACGTGCACGTCAGCAGCAAGGACGGCCGCTTCTACCTCGGTTGGTTCCCGCTCGGCCGCCCCGGCACCGATGGCGAGGGGTGGAAAGTCGCCGTCACCGGTACGGCGAAGGTCCGCGGCTACCACCTGTCCTTCGACACCGAGACGCCGGCCGATATCGTCGCCGCCGCTGTGGCGCGCGTGCTGGAGACCTCCCGGCGTGTGTAGCACCGGAGTCTCGAGTTGGAAGTCCTCCCCCGAGGGCGGCTCTCCAGCTGCTGGCGGCATGCCAGTTCCACCGCTCACCGCTTTCCCTCACACAAGGAGGCTGTCCGTGACGCACACGGAGATGACCGTCGGCGAACTCATCGACCTTTTGACCGACTGCGACCGGAGCGCTCCGGTACGCCAGGCGATGAACCCCTTCTTCCCGATGGCACATCGCCTCGCGCAGGTCGTGCAGTCTGTGGACGAGACCGGCCAGCCCGTCGTCTACCTCGCCGAAGGGCGGCAGGAGGACACACAGCTCGGTCATCTGCCGCCCGAGGTTGCAGTCGCTCTGGCCTGGCAAGGCCCGGTCCAGGCGCCCCCGCGCCGCGCCCGCCGCAGTGCCGGCGGCAAGTAGAACCGCACCTAGCCTTTGGAGGCGCCCCTGTATCCCGACTTCCCGCTCGGCCCGCCCGCCCCGACCAGTGCCCAGTCCGCGTACTGGGTCGGTCCCCGGCACTTGGCCGGTGACGACGGTCGCCTCTACGACGCCGTCGCCGACACGCTCGCCGGCCTTGGCTGGACGAACCTGACGATCGTCCGCGGGCGACACGAGCCGGACGAGGCACCGGAGGACCGGCAGGTCCTGCGCAGCACCGTCCTGCACATCAGCCCCGACACCCTCCGCTGGGCCCAGTGGGTCCTGGCGGACGAGCCGTTCCACCTGGGGGAACTGCCGATCGCCTGGCAGGTCTCCGCTCGCGCGGATACGAGCAGCCCGCTAGCCGCGTGGTCGGCCTACTTCACTCCCGACGTCCCTGGGGAGGTCCTCGTCGACTTCCTCGTCGCACTCGACGCCCGAGACCAGCCCGCCGTGCCGCTCGCCGGCCCCGACCTGGTCCTCGACGCCGTCACGGCACACGGCTGGCTCCGCGACATCGACCAGCCCCAGGCGGGAGCGACAGATCCCACGTTCACCTCGCACATCAGCCTCGGGGAGGTGCCGCCCCTCATCCAGGACGCCGACCCGCGCGCCCTGGCCACCGAGGCCGACGAGGCGGGTCTGGCCGGATGGCAGGCATGGGCCGAGCCCGCGCTCGGCGCTCGGTGCCTGTGGGCGGTGTCCTTCGGCGCCAGCGCGCCCCACGACCTCGTCGCAGCGTTCGCCGCCTCCCTCAGCTCGACGGCACCGGTCCTGCGCCGCGTGCTGCCCGAGGCCACGCGGGAGCGACTCCTGCGCGCGCCGGCCTAGCGTTCGGCGGCGCTCCTCCTTCCGACGTAAGTAGCCCGGTCTTCCCGAATGGGAAGGCCGGGCTTCTTGCTGCCCCTCGGGGGCGAATATGGACTGTGGAAGTCGGTGGAGAAATCCGAGGTGCGTCATTGTCCGAGGGACGCCCGTTGGATGAGCACGGGGTGCGGGGTTACGCGGCATAGGCGCCTACCTCCGGATCCGGAGGTGAAGTGGGGTGAAGTAGGGACGGCGCGGCGTAGCGGTGGATACTGCTCGCGTGGTATGGCCCACGCCTCAAGTGGGGCAAGGTAGCCAAGCTTTGGCGTAGCGGTGCCGTTCGCCATGTGGTATTCAGTGAGCCGTTGAAGTGGGGCAAAGTGGCTAAGGTATGGCGTAGCGGTGCCACGTTCCCGTGCGGCTGAATAGCGATATGCGTCGAACGGAAGAGAAACAGCAGCCCGCACTTGAACTCCGCTGCGGTGGATTACATGTGATCGTCCAACGTGTCCCGGGGTGGCTGGTGGCAGCCCTCGCCACGACCGCGGGAAGCGGACTCGCAGCATGGCTCACGGCCCGCTAGGCACCTCCCGGGCCGTTCAGCACCATGCGTCGCACAGCCCTGCTGCCCCCGACCGGGTCTTCGGTCGGGGGCAGCAGCATGTCGGCAGCCGGTTAGCTGGCCGTTGTTGCTTTGGCGAGGGCCTTGTCGAGGTGGCGGTCGACGAGGGCCGGAGCACCGGAGACGATCAGCAGCAGACTGCCGTCGCGGACCGCGGTCTGCTTCACGACAGTGCTCTGCCCACCGGTGGAGAACGTCAGGAGCTGGCTCCACTGCTCGTCACCGCGCTGGTGGGGTGCGGTCAGCTTCTGCGAGGCCATATCGATCGCGGTGCCGCCCGCGACGACCTGATAGGTGGGACAGTCGGTCATGGCGTCGAAGATCCGGTCGATGCCGGCGGACAGTTTTCCGGCGCTGTCGCTGTACAGCTCCTCGGAGATCTCCGAGTTGCTGCTGCTGGCATAGGTGAAGGCGGCCTTCGCTTTGCGCGGGAAGGTGAGCGGGCCGCCGGTCGCCGCATCGCCGCCCAGCTCGCTGAGGGCCGGGCAGCCGACGACGGTCACGTCGTGCCGGGACGGACGCTCCGGCTTGCGCAGGTACCCGCTACCGAGGTCACTCTCGTCGAGCAGGCGAGCCTCCAGTGCGGCCGACGACAGTGGAGCGCCGTTCTGGGCGGCCCCGGCCGGCTCCCCGGCCCGGGCGGCGGAGACGGTATCGGGTTTGGCCCCGGTGGTGTCGGTGGAGCAGGCGGGCACGGTGAGGAGCGTGACGGCGGTGAGGCCGGCGGCGGTGGTGGCGACGCGAACGCGCATGGTTGAACTGACCCCTTGGTGCTAGGCGACGGGTGGTCAGTGCGGGCTCGTGAGCCCGGTGGGGTCGTAGGAGTGGGGGTCAGTGCCCGAGGTGGCGCAGGCAGTCCTCGAACGTGGCGTGCGTCGCGTCCGCGGGGCCGGTGTGCCGGTTGTACCAGGCGGTGTCGAGACGCGTCTCCTGCTGCTGGTGGCCCGCCCGGCACCGCAGCCAGATCTGGTCACGGGTGGAGAGGATGAGCCAGTCCCGGTACGCGCCGCACTCGGTGCAGGCGACCATGTCGCCGTCGAGGACGAGCGGCTGCTTCCAGGCCGTCATCCGGCCGTCGAGCTGGTCGTGGCTGGGCACGCGCAGCTCCGGCGGAAGGAAATCGTCGACCACGGTGGCCGGCCCGGCATGTGCCAGTTCGGCCCGCACCTGCTCGACCTCCGGCGGTACCCGGCCCTCAAGCCGCGCCGACAGCTCGAAGTACCGGCGCTGCATCTCGCTGGGCTCCGCAACCCGGCGGCGTATCCGGTGAAACACCCTGACGTCCTCCTCGTCTCGTCCTGCACGCGTCATGATCGTGCCCCAGGTCCCCGGCAGGTTCAATTCACAAAGTCAACAGTCATGTCCCTAGGCCAGGAGGCGTCTTTCACTGCCCGACGCGGAGGATTACGAGTTGGCCACGGCACGTGCCGCGGGAGGCGGGGCGGCGTTTCCCCGGTATGCCCAGTCCGGCTTCGCCCCCTGTTATCGTCCAACTGCTCGACGCCTATTGGCTCGATTCGTCGTTTCTGCTGCACTCGTCTTCGTGTAAATGCATCGGCGCCAACGCTCCGCAGCACGGGCCGCCGCCCCGCCGGGTGCCGGTGTGGCGCACGGTCATGCTGTGGATCGCGGGCGGAATGGTGGTGGTTTCCTTGCTCTCGGCGGTGCGCTGAGTCTGCGGCCGAGCGAATCGGCAGGGCTCAGCGTGTGTTGCCCCCTGCCTCTTCGCCGCGATGCCGGCCAGGTGAGGTGGGACGGGGCGCCGCCGGATGCATGGCGGACGGGCCCTTCACCGTGCCGTGTTCGGGGGCCCCAGAGGCGTCGGCAGGCAGATCGGCCAGACGCCGCAGCCGCCACACCAGCACGTCGCTCACCGAGTCCGCGGTGTCGAGTTCGCGGCGCTCTACGGCGTCGGACAGGAGGGTGGCCGGGTCGTGGCCGGCGGCTTCGGCGTCCGCGATGGTCGCTGCCAGTGCGTACCAGCCGGGCTCGGCGAGGATCTGCTCGGCCAGGCCCGGCAGTGCCGCGCGCAGGAGCACCGTCTGCCGTTGGAGCAGGGGCCGGTTCAGGCGCCGGCCGCGCTGGTAGAGGACTCCGAGGGGTTGGACAGCGGCGGCCTGGTAGGCGGAACGCAGGTGCTCGGCGGCTTGGCGGGCGGCGGCGGCCTGCTGCGCGTGCCCCTTCTTCGCGTGCCAGTGCATGGTGGCGGTGATCAGGAAGAAGAGCATGTCGATGGCCATCGCGGTCGATGCGCCGTCTTCGCCGCGGCCGAGGGCGGGGCCGCCGTGTACGAGGTCGCGGGCGGCCTGCCGCAGCGCTCGGTCGTGCCCGCGCTCGGCACGGACGTGGGAGCGGGAGGCGCGTTCGAACGCGAAGGCGGCGTCGCGCAGTTCGCGGCGGGTGTGGGCGGCGGAGGTCTTCGCGAGCGCGTCCAGGACCTCGCCGGCCGACGCGATGTATGCGGCGGCGACCGCGTCGTCGCCCTGCTCGACGATCGTGATCGCGGTCCAGACGGCCGATGCGGTCCGCCGGCGCGCGGCAGACGGGCTGTCCGGTGTCGCGCGGCCGGGGCTACCCGTTGAGGGGGCCTGGTCGGGGTGGTCGGCGGACCAGCGCTCCCGGATCCGGGGCAGGGACAGGTCCGGGGCGAGGCGTGCGCCGGGGTAGAACACGGGCTCGTCGTCCTTGTTGCGGTCGTCGGGAAGGGCCACCTTGTATCCGAGCAGGTCGCCGGAGGGCGCCTTGCGCGTGCGGATCAAGAGGCCGGCGGCGGTCAGCCGGCCGAAGAACTCCTCCTCGTTCCGGGCGCCGGCCGCCGCGCGGCGTACGGTCTCGCGCAGTTCTTCCCTTGCGGTGCGCTCGCGGCCCTGGCGCTTCGCCTTGTGGCGCTCGGCGCTGGTGGGGCGCTTCGCGGCGGTGCCGTCACCCTTGTTGAGGCGGCGCAGGCCCAGCTCTGCTTCGAGGGCGCGGGCCTGGGCCTGGACGCGGGCGGCGTCGTTGTCGAGGTCGGGTTTGTACCCGTCTTCGCGGACGAGGGTGGCGATGATGTGGATGTGGTCGTCGGCGTGCCGGACGGCTGCCCACCGGCAGCCCGCTCCCGTCTCGGGGTCGTCGATGCGGGCGGCGGCGACCATGCGGCGGGCGACATCACCCCACTCCTCGTCCGTCAGGATCCGGTCCTCGGGACCGTTGCGCACCGACAGGTGCCACACGTGCTTCCTCGGTCGCTGCGCTTGGTCGATGTTCTCGACGGGCTGGTCCAGGAGCTGCTGGAGCTGCTTGAGGGTCGCGGAGGCGTCGCGGCCGGGGTCGGGAGCGTTGTGGTCCCAGGAGGCGACCAGGTGCGGGTCGGTGTGTTCTTCGAACTTTCCCGGCCCGTACAGGTAATAGAGGAGGCCGATGGTGCGCTGGCCGCGCTTTTGGATCCGGGGAATCATGCTGCTGTCCTTGACCGATTGATCAACTGGCGTGGCCAGTGGGAAGGTGGCGTTCCAGGTCCTCGTGGCGGGAATGCCTCACGGATGAACTGGGTATCGCCGCTTGCCGCGCTGGTGGGAGTTCTGCTTGGGGCCGGCGCGACGGCGCTGGCGGATCGGCGGCGGTGGCGCCGGGAGGCGGTCACGCGCCTATTGGAGTTGCGTACGGCGCTGTATGCCGAGTACCTGGTCGCGATGGAGGAGACGGGGCGGGACCTTCTCCGCGTGCTGAGCACCACGGCAGCCCAGGAACGTGCAGGGGCCGCCGCAGCGGCCTTCGCCGGCTTCAACCTTGGCGGCACCCGGCAGCGGATCCACGTCCTGGCCTCGACGGATGTGGTTCAGGCGGCCGACGCCGTCTTCTACGGTCTGAGGCGTGCGCGCGACTATGTGGCCACTGCGGACCCTCGGGACATCCAGGGCCTGCGCGTCATGAGGGACGAGGTCGGGACGCTGCGCGACCGGTTCCAGGAGGTCGTGCGGCGCGACGTCCGTGCCCTGCTGTCCGGCAGGGCCTCGTGGTCGGTGTGAACGGCGGGTTCAACGCCGTTCCAGCAGGTTGTCGGTGGCCACCTGCACGCGGGTCACGGCGCGCTGGACTGCGGCGACGACCGTGTCGATCTCCGTCGGCTGGCCACCGGAGTTGATGGCACGGGCTACCTGGTTGAGGTTGTTGCCGACTTGTCCGAGGCTTCGGCGGGCGGCGAACAGTTCGGCGATCAGTTCGCGATGGCCTGCGACAGCGGCGGCGGTGTTGTCGAGGTCGTGCGCGGCTGCGAGTCCGCTGCGGGCCAGAAAGGCAGGCAGGCTCGTACGGGTCGCTTTGGCAGCGGCGGCGAGCAGGGTCTTCTCGTCGTCGTTCAGTCGGACGCTGCACACGTAATCGCGTTTGTGTGCAGGCGGTTTCGGTGAGCGCTTGCGCGAGGTTGTCTTCGCGGCGCGGCGTTTGCGCGGCGACGGCTTCTCCTCCGGCTGCGATCCGCCCTCGGTCGCTGCCTCGCGGACCAGCACCCCCCGGTGCTGGTCCGCTCCCGCCACCCCCGGGGCGGGTTCTGGCCAAGACACCTTCCCCGACGGGGAAGAGTGTCTTGGCCGATAACTTGCTCGCCCCGAGACCGAGTTGAGGTCACGAGCAGGTTCCGGGGTGGTGCCGTTCTGGGGCGGGTTCGTCATCGGGATTCGGGCCTCGTGGAGCGGACGCGGTGCTGGATAGTGGCGGCGAGTTCGACGACGTCGGCCGGTCCTGTGAGGACGCGGACGGGTCCGTCGGGCTGGTGCTGGACGAGCCACTGGCCGGTCGGGGCGAGGACTGCGGCGTGCAGGAGGTGTCGGCGGACCAGGACGTCCGCCCAGGCGCCGGCCTCGGCGGTCGTGGGCTCGGATGAGCGAGTGGGGCGCGGGATCACTGCGTGTCTCCTGGAGCGGGGCGGTGGCCCGGCACGGAGCCGGGCCACCTGTTGCAGATAGGGGAGTTGAGCTGCGGCTTTGCCGGTTCAGCCGCACTCGGGGCAGCGCCCGACGTGGCTGCTGAGTGCCCGGGCCATCCGCGCCTTCGCCGACGCGGCTTGCTTCGCGCTGGACTTCGCCGCCGGCCTGCCCTTGTGCCGTTCGGAGTGGGCGATCATGTAGCCGATCTCCCGCTCGTACTCCGCACGGACGGTGTTGAACTGGTGGCAGGTCTTCATCGGGCGGTGCTCCTGATCTTTGTGGTGTCTTCGCTCCGCAGTTGCTGGAGGACGAGGCTGAGTCGGTCGTTCCGGCCGCCCTTGAGGCCCTCGCGCCGGAGGATCTCCCGTAGCTGGACCCGGGTGACGGCTTCGTTGCCGTCGCGTGCGAGCAGGGCGGGGACGTGGGGGAGGACCTGCTGGACGAGCTGGTCCACGGACTGTTCCGGCTCGCGCGGCGGGCGCTGCGTCTGCGGGCTGCGGGACCGGCCACTTCGCTTGCCCTTGCTCTTGGCCTTCGTGGTCGGCTTCCGCCGCAGGGGAACCTTGTGTCCCCGGTCCCCGGTGGGCTCGGTCCCCGTGTCGGTGTCGGTCGGTCCCCGGTCCCCGGTGGGCTCGGTCCCCGTGTCGGTGTCGGTCGGTCCCCGGTCCCCGGTGGGCTCGGTCCCCGACTCGGTGCCCTTCGGTCCCCGGTGCGATACCTGGGCCTGAGCAGGCACTTCAACCGCAGGGCAGCCGGTCCCCGCGTCACCGTCGTGTCCCTCGTTGGGCTCCGGCTTGACGGGTTCGGTCCCCGTGCTGGTCTCCGCGTCGGGCCTCTCGGTCCCCGTGCCACTCCCCGGGTCCTCGCCCCCTGTCCCGGGGACCGGCCCCCTTTCCTTACGCGGTCCCCGGTCCCCGATCAGTTCGGCGGGACCGGGGGGACCGACAGCGGGGACCGGCGCGCTCGGGGCCTTCGGCGAGGGGACCGTGGCCGCCGTGGCACTGTCATGCGGCGGGGACCAGGGCGAGGGCAGCGGGACCGTGGCGAGCGCGAGTGCGTGTCGGCGGGCGGCGAGCTGGTCGAGCAGCTGCGCGCGCTGGAGGGGGTCGGTGCCGACCGATGCCCTGCCGACCGCCTTCGACAGCCGCCGGGTGAGCCGTCGGCCGCGCCAGCTTCGCTGCTGCTCGGGCGTGCGCTCGGCGAGGCGGGCGGCCAGGGCGACCGCGCGGGTGGTGGCGCGGTCGCGGGTGATCTGCGCGGCGTCGCGGTCTCGGGCGGCGATGCCGAGGCGGGACAGCAGGCGTTCGCGCGCCTCCCGCCCCAAAGCGGCGAGCAGGCCGTGGGACGCGGCGCCCGGGGTGCGCAGGCGCAGTTCGATGCCCATGGCGAGGTGCCAGAGCATCGCCGCCATGATCGGGCCGACGAAGGCGCGGACCGTGCCGCCGACGGGGCCGCTCTCGGCATAGGCGGGGATCACCTGCACGCCGGTGATGACCCAGACCAGGGTGCCCGGCAGCCCGGGCGCTCCCTGGGTGGCCAGGTTCTGGCGTGCCATCAGCGCGGTCGCGAAGAGCGCGAGTTCGGCCGCGGCGAACATGCCGACGCGTTCGGCGGTGCCGGCCATGTCGAGGTAGTCGGCGGCGAACCGCCAGCTGGTGTCTGCGCTGTAGGCGGTGCAGCCGAGCGCGGCGAGGGCTGCGACCTTGACCGCCGGGCTGCCGAGACGTTTCTGCGGTCCCGTGTCCCGGCGCCGGATCGCCCAGGTGGTCAGCATCAGGGCGAGGGCGGCGACGGGTACGCCGATCGCGAGGAGGAGAGGCAGGTCCGGAGCGGCACCGAGGGACAGGATGGGGCGGGTCATGCGGCCTTTCCGAGAGGGGCGTGCGCCGAGGTCGACGCCACCGGACGGGACACCGGCTGCTGTGTGCCAGGCTGGGCGGGTGCGGGGCTGCCTGTTGTCGGGGCGGTCTTCTTCCGCTTCTTCTTGGGCCTGGGTACGCCGTAGGTGCGGTCGCGGTCGAAGACCTTGTTGGCTGCCTGCCGGAGCAGGTCGCGGGCGTGCTTGTGGCTGATCTGCAGGGCGGCGGCGAGCCGGTCGGTGCGCCAGCCTCGGACGTAGGCGTGGTCGATGACGACCTGGCGCTCGGCCTCGGTCAGGTGCACGTCGCGTCCATTGAAGAACGCGCTCACGCGCCGGTAGTCGAGGCGCTGGGGCAGTCCGTCGTGCCAGGGGCGCCGCTCGGCCTCGGTGAGGCCGCCCCAGACGCCCTCCTTGAGGACGTTCTCCAGGGAGTAGTTGAGGCAGTCGCGGCGCACCGGGCACAGGCTGCACAGCTCCTTGGCCTCGGCGATGGCTTCGTGGTCCCGGGGGAGCGGGAAGAATACGGCGTCGGCGTCTTCGGGGTCCATGCCGTGGCATACGCCGCGGGTTTGCCAGCTGGTGTCGCCGATGGCGCGCAGGCCGGTGGGCGGCGCGTCGTGGGTGGTGATGTGGCGCAAGGGTGGTCTCCGATGTGCTGCCGCGTCGGCCGGTCAGGGCCGGCGGCGGGAGGACGCGGCGTCGGGTGCCGGCTGCGGCGCGAGGGCCTGCGCCGCAGCCGAGGCGGGACGGTGGTGTGGTGGCGGTGCACCGGATGGGGGATGCCCCGGCGTTGGGCGCCGGTCAGGCCATCGCCGGCTGCTGGGCCTGCTGGCTCTGCTGGGCGGCGGCGATGTCCAGGCGGCCGGGGTGCGGGGTCGCGCGCGGGGCGGTTCCACGAGCTCCGCCGTCGGGGCCGATCCTCCGGCGACGGCACGGCTCACCGGGCTGGGCCAGGCACCACTCGCACCGCACGCTCAGGGCGTCGGGCTGCCCCTTGGCGACGGCTGCCTCGCGTGCTGCGCGGGCTGGCCGGTAGGGCGCGAGGGCCGCTCGGGTGGCGGGAGGGATGCAGGAGCCGATCTCCCGCAGCCTCGCCTCCAGCTCCGGGTCGATCCCGTCGCGACCGCTGGTGATCGCCCGGGCCTGCGCAGGCTGGGCGGTCCCGGTGGCGACGGCGCGTCGGGTGCCGACCAGCTCCGCGGTCCAGGCGGCCTGGTCGTCCGGATCGACGGACGGGGTGGGGTCGGTGTGCCGGGCCAGGCGGTCGCGCCGGTAGCTCTCCCACGGGCGGGCGACGTCCGCGGGCAGGATCTGGTACGGCGAGAGGCGGACGTGCTGGCGGGCGGCGACGCGGGCGTCCCAGCCGTGCGGCGTGGCCATCGGCACGTCGCCGAGCAGCTCGTGCCACTGGGCGAGCTGGTCGCGGGCCTCGCCCTGGTCGGTGCGGATGGTGCGGGGGTCGAGTCGGCCGATGTAGGCCAGCAGGGCGGCGATTTCGCGGCGATCCACGGTCAGCCCTCCGTTCCGGTCGGCTCGTCGAGGGCGGCGAGGAGGGCGGCGGTGTGGGCCTCGGCGCGGGTCATGCCGCCCGGCGCAGCGGAACCTCCGCCGGGTACGGCGTAGAGGTTCGGGCGGCTGGGGGCGTGCTCTCGGGCGATCCAGGAGCGCCAGTCGGCAGCCCAGGCCCCCGCCGCCCGCGGCTTGAAGTCGGCCCGATGGGCACGCCACTTCGCGTCGGCTGCCTGCAGGCCCTCCGCGCCGAGGCGGTCGAGATGTCCCTGCTGGCGGGCCCAGGCGTGGGTTGCTGGGTCGACCTGCCACTCGGCTGCCGGGGTGACGGAGGTGCCACTGCTGCTGTACCTACGGTTCACCTTCGGTTCACTACGGTTCTGGGGTGTGGAATCCGTACCTTCGAGGGTGCGGATTCCTGACCGTCGGGGGGTCGGATTCCGTCGCGAGGGGTCGGAATCCGCGCCGGTCGGATTCCGTGGCGAGGGTGCCGAATCCGTGCCCTTCTTGGGCCAGATCCCGTACCGCTGGAGCTTCTCCGGCTCCAGCTCGGGCACCGGGTCCGCGTCGGACGGCTCGACGTGTGCGTCCGGGTCTTCCTTCCTGGCCGCGTCGAGCTTGGCCTGGAAGGCGGCGGCGCGGGGCAGGCGGTAGACCGTGGCACGTTGCGGGCCCTGGTAGTCGTCGAGCAGTTCCAGCTCGTCGCCGTCGGCCAGAGCCCGCAGAGCCGCGCGTACGGCGGTCCGCGACGCGTTGGTCCGCTCGACCAGGCTCGTCATCGAGGCCCAGGCCACGCACTGCTTGTCGGGAACCCGGTCGGCGATCGACAGCAGGACCAGGCGTGCTGTTCCCCGGCTGGAGCTGTGCTCCCATACCCACTCGCGGGCATCGACGCTCATCGGCTGCTCCCGCTCACGAGGCGGGGCCGGCAGCTCGCCGGAGCCGTGGCGGTGTCTTCCGTCCCGGGGCGGGAGAGTGCCGGGGCGGAGGTGGCTGTCGCGCAGGCCAGGCGGATGGGCCTTTTGCGCAGGGCAGGAGGCATGCAAGAATCCCCTTTGCAGTGTTGCCACGCTGACGCGCCCGGTGGAATGGGATCAGCGTGGTGATGGTGGGCAATCGCCGCCCTTGCCGGGGTGGTTATGCCGTCAGGCGTTCGGCGTCCGGGAGTTCGCTCTCGGGCGCCGCCGCTGTTTTCGGACCTGTGCGGTCCGGTCCGTTTGCCGCTCGCTCCTCGCATTCGCAGTGCCGGGCGGGGTTGCCCGGGGGACGACGAACATACGCACGGACCCGCGTCAAGATCCAGAGTTGGTTCTTAATCTCTGTACTAGTTGCAGCGAGTGACGAGGCGAAGCGCTCGGGGCGCCCCTCAGAGGTACCGGCTCAGACTGCCGGGGGATCGTTGCCGCGATTGCCCGGAGCGCTCGACGGGTGCCGCAGGCGGAGGCGGCTGGCGGGGGCAGGGCAGCAGGCTGCTCGCTCCGGGTCTCCGGGATGAGCTTCACTGTGACCCCCACGTGTCTCACGCCACAACTTTTGTTGAACCTGCTGGCCAGAGCGATTTAAGCCAAGCCCTGCCAGGGCAGTCAACGGCGATCCTTTGTCCCGTTTGGGTGCATAGGTCGCCGCGGTGGCGTGTGCCTCGCTGTGCACTTACGGTCTCGTAAGTCACTTGCCGCATAAGGGGAATGGCGAATGCCGGGCAATCTGAAAAGCTATTAGGTGATGTGGTCTAGACCGAGCAAAACGATCTCCGACGAAAATCGGCAACCTTTTGCCGGTTTCTCCAGCGCCTCCACTTAATGATCAAGGGGTGCGTCCGTTTCGGGTATGAACATACCGCGATGTCGGGCGAATGTGGTTCGACGTTAAACCGCAGCGGCGATGCCCTTTGTGCGCCAAACCACATACGGCCAAGATCGTCTCAATCTTGCGTATGGTTCCTCTCGGGAGACGGTGGGACGGGGGTTCAGTGCATGCACTGAACCCATTTGCATGCCCGGAAGTCGGAGTCTCCGCAGAGGCGTAAAGGCAGGTTTCTCGTGATCACAAATGGACAGGGTCCCGGCAGCGACGACGGTGCGGACGAGGAGGTTTCGGGTCTGGGCGCCAGCCCGGCGGGCGAGGAGACCTCGGGGGATGATGGCGGCCAGGCATTGGCCGGCCAGTTCATGGGGTTCGGCGCACTCCTGCGCAGGTGGCGCAAGAACGCGGGCGTGAACCAGCTCCCGGTGGCGAGAGCCCTGGACATGGGCGAGCGGACGTACCGCAAGATCGAGCGGGGCGCGATCCCGCCCAGGCTGTCCCGGGCGCAGTGCGAGGCCCTCGCGACCCTGCTCAACCTCGACCGTGACGAGCGTCATGCGCTGGTGCTCCACAACATCGGTTCGGGCCTGGTGCCGCCGAGCGGCACCGGGCAGCACGAACTGCAGCAGGCCCTGCGCCTGCTCATCGACCGGCAGATGCCCAGTCCCGCCTATCTGTGCGACCGGCACTGGAACATCCTGGGATTCAACACCGCGATGGCCGAGTGGTGGCCCTGGGTGATGGAGCCGGGCGCGAACCTCATCCGCTGGGCTTTGACCGCCCCCGAGGCGCGTGCGCAGTACCAGGACTGGGATAAGCACGCCTCGGCCTACGTGAAGATACTCAAGTTCGCGCAGGCCACGAAGAAGGAGGACGACGCCGAACTGCGCCGGCTGATCGAGGAAGTCAAAAAGGATCCCGACGTGCGGCATGTCTGGGAGACCGAACAGGCCATGGGCGAGACGCGCGACGGCCACGTCTTCCGCATGAACGTGCCGGCACTGAACTGGGAAACCGTCGAGGTCGTCAGCCACGTCCTCTACCCGGCGTCGATGCCCGACTGCCGCTTCGTCGTGATCACCTGGGTCGAGGGCAACGAAGACGACGAAGAGCGCGACGCCCTCGGAGGCACCCGCAACGCGTGGGCCGCCACGACGGCTAATCAGGACGATGTCGCCACCGCGCAGCGGCACGCGGAGAACCGCGCGGCCGAGGACGCCGCCACCCGCTGGCGCCGGGAAGCGGCGGCACTCGCCTCCCGGGCCGTCGTGGCCACCGCCGAGGAAGCGGCGGCCCAGGCCGGGACGAACGGTGTACCGCTGCCGGCCATCAGCAGGGTTCTGGGCCCAGACGCCCAGCTGACGCTCGCCCCCGACAAGCGCACCGTGGTGTGGGCTATGGAGGAGGCGACCGGATGCTGGTCCGTCACCCACGTCTCGCCGGCCACGGTGATCGCCCGCGTACCCAGGCAAGCCCTGGAGGGCGCCTGCCTCGCTGAGATGCACCAGCTGGTCCGCGCCGCACTGCCGGCCGACCCCGCAGCGGCAACTGCCCGCATCGGACAGCTCCTCCACGAGCGCGACACCGAGCAGCGCGTGCTCCGCGACGTCCTGCAGGAGATCAAGCAAAGCGACACCGGCGAGCCAGATGTCCGGGAGACCGGCCAACAACACTAGGCCACCAGTTCCGCCGCGTAGCCGACCCGCGCGCCGCCGACCTGCTGGTGCAGCCGCCGTCGCACCCAGCCCTTCGCACAGAAAGACCTTCCCGTGAACACCTACACCTATCCGCTGCCGCTGCGCTGGGCCGACGCGGACGCCTACGGGCACGTCAACAACTCGCTCTTCCTCACGTATCTGGAGGAGGCGCGGACGCGGATGTTCCAGGACATGCTGCCCATTGACGAGGCCGGACGGCGCCAGCACGCCTTCGTGGTCAGCCAGTCCGTCGTCGACTACCGCGCTCCGCTGACCTACCGCGAGGAGCCGGTCAACGTGGAGGTCTGGGTCGTCAACTGCCGTGGGGCGCGCCTCGAACTCGGATACGCCATCCGGGACGCCGAGCGTACGTACGCGGAAGCCGTCACGAAGATGGCCGCGTACGACCTGGACACCGGCCGTCCGCGGCGTATCTCCGAAGCTGAGCTGGAGTTCCTCACCCGCTACACGGAATCCTGACCCCAGCGCGCCAAGGTCGGCCGGTCGCCGTCGGCTCTGTACGCGTGGCCGAACGTCGCAACACCTGACATCCGGCTAGGCGATGAAGTGACGGGACGGTTGGGGGCGCCCGCACGGCAGAAGGGCGCCCCCCCAAGGTCCAGCAGAGGTCTCTTGAACTGATACACGGTGGTGCCACCAAGAGCCCATACCTGTCCTTCAGCGTTCGAGGAGCCTTAGGGGTTCCTCGAACGCTGCTGCCGTTCGTTGGCCGTCGTGACGTCCTCGGCGAGCTGTGTCGCTCTGTTCGCTCAGGCGGGGGCGGGGTCGAGGAGAAGCGAGTCGAGGATGGCAGCTGTGCCGGTGGGATCGGTCGTGTGGTGCACGGTGCGGATGCCCAGGGTCTCGGCGGGCGGCAGGTTCTCCGCGTGGTCATCAACGAAGACGCACTCGGGACCGGTCAGGTCCAGGGCGTCAAGCGCGCGCTGATAGATGAGCGGCGACGGCTTCCGTACGCCTTCCAGCTCCGACAAGATCACGGCATCGAAGAAGTCCGTCCACATGCCCTTGTCCTCGTACGGGTTGTAGGGCTCGATCCCGAACGAGTTGCTGAGCATGGCCACCTTGATCCCTGCCGCGCGAGCGCGCTTCGCGGCGGCGACGATCTGAGGCTCCGGGTGGAGGTTGGCCAGAGCGCGCCGCATCAGGTCGGTGGAGTCGATACCGAGGATGCCGCCGATGACACGGTTCCAGTCCTCCTGGGTTGCCTCACCGACCTCCAGCGCTGCGTAGATCGCGACGCCGTCGGGATGCTCGTTCAGTGCCGCGAAATACGCGCCTGGAGTCAGTCCCTCCGTCCTCTCGAACGCCTGCCCGTTCAGTCGCATCCGCGTGGTGAGCACACCACCGAAGTCGAGGATCAGGCCACGGTATGGGGCTGGCAAAGCGGCCTCCTTGCCGATCTTTCCTACGTGTACGCGGTCCCCCGGCCGCAGGGCGACAGGGGGACCGTTGAGTGCCCTCCCCAGAGGGAGAGACCCCCAGTATCGCCCCTCCCCGAAGCACCTGGGCCTACGCTTGACACGAGTGCCCTGTCCACTACGGCGAACGGTCAACCCATGGTGTATGACGGAGAGTTGTTCAGCATCGGCCAGCGGATCAAGTGGTGGCGTGAGCGCCGGGGCTTGTCCCAAAGGATGCTGGGAGACCTAATCGGCAGGTCAGAGAACTGGGTCTACAAGATCGAGAATGACCGGATGCCCTTGGACCGGCTTCCGATCCTGATCGCCCTGAGTAAGCAGCTGCGATGCAGCCTGGAGGACCTGACGGGCGGCTACGTATCCGGAATCGTTACGGCGGGCACGGAGCACGAGCACGTTCCGCTCATCCGACAGGCCCTGTCGCTGCCCGCCTCCCTCCTTCCGCAGCGGATCGGGGCGGTCACCTCCGACGACTTCGAGTCCTCGGTTACGGACGCCTGGAAGGTCTACGAGACGCAGGCTGACGACCGGTACCGCGACGTCGGCGAGCGGCTGCCCACCTTGCTGCGGCAGGGACATGCCGCTCTGCGCGACGCCTCTCCTGAGCAGGAGGGCACCGTCCTCCGGCAGCTCATCAGTCTCTACGGCCTGCACCAGATCTGGCTTCGCCGCGTCGGTGAACCGACCCTCGCCCGCATCGCGGCCGACCGCGGCCTCTCCCTCGCGGACAACGCCGGTGACCCGGCCCTCCTCGCAGCTGCGGCCTGGAACCTGGCCTGCGTTCTCACTTCCGCTGGTGACGTGGAAGACAGCTACGAACTTGCCCGGCAGACCATCGCCCAGTGCCGGCCGCATGACGACTCCAACGCGGAACACTGGTCCGCGTACGGCGCACTACACCTGCAAGGTGCCGTCGCCGCGGTACGCGCCACAAAGGGCCCGAGGGCGTGGGACTTGTACAACGGCGCGCAGCAGGCCGTGGACCGGGTCGGCGCAGACCTCAACCACTGGCACACGTGCTTCGGTCCGACCAACTTCGCCATGCACGAGGTACACCTGAAGGCGGAGGAGGGCGACACCAGCGAAGCACTCCGCGCCGCCGATCACGTCCTCGTCAACGAAGAGGTCCCGCTCGAACGTCGGACCCGGTACCTGATCGAGGTAATGAACCTCAACCGCATCCAGCGAGACGACTACGCGACGGTGCACATTCTCGGCAAGCTGCTGAAGCAGTCTCCGGAGGAGATCGTGTTCTCTCCCCTGGTCAGGGAGGCGGTGGCCGACCTGCTGAAGCGCGAGAAGCCGATGTGGCGCGACGACCTTCGTGCGGTAGCGAAGCACATCGGGCTCGCCGCATAGGCATATGCCAACCCTGAGCGTTACTCAGCCCTGATTTTTTCTCAGGGGTGGGGTCTCGAAGTGGCCCTACGTTTACGGGTCATGACGACAAGTCACGCTCAGACGGAAGCTGGCGCGGCGCCCTTACCGCCCGCCAAGCGCCACCTCCGCCTTGCTCGTGAGGCCGAGGTCGCGCACACGGAGGCCGGTCGTTTCGCGGTCCCCCTCGATCTGCACGAGGGGGCCGCGGAGCCCGCGACCATTCCGCTGGTCCTGACGGCCGATGAAGCGGTTGCTTTGCACAGCCGGCTCGGTGCCCTCTTCCCGTTCGCGGAAGGGGACAACCGATGACCGCACGAACCCCCGCAGATCGTGAGCGCCGCCGCAACCTCGCGGACGCTTCGATCACACCGTTGCCCCCTTTCGCCGGACACCTCCGGCACGTCCCGGGCCAGCTGCGCCGGACGGGCCCGCTCGCTTCCCTTGACGATCGGGCCGCCCCTGCAAACGGGGCCTCGCAGATCGGGACGGAGCGGTGATCGGCCCGGCGTCGCAGCGCCGGACCGCAACTCGTGCCGGCGGCCTGGTGGAGGAGCGCTTCTCCATCACCAAGCACTCCCCGGGCGAGCGCCCCCCTCCCGTAGACGAGTCCCGCGTCCGCGCCATGAGGCTCGTGACCCGCGAACGTCTCACCTCCCGCGGTCTGACCTGCGTCGCCGACGACGCGACACTCGTTGTCTCTGAGCTGATCACTAATGCCATCGTGCACAGCGGTGGCAGGCAAATCCGGCTGACCCTTGAGGTGCGCGATGGCATCCTGCGCATCCGTGTCCATGACGGCGTGCCCGGACCTCGCCCCACTGCTCAGTGCCCCAAGGACGACGACGAGCACGGTCGCGGCCTGGTGCTCGTGCGGGAGATCGCCCGAAGCAGACAGGGCGCGTGGGGTGTCAGCGACAACGGCGCCACCACGTGGTGCGAGCTGAGTTTGGTGGCGTGCTGATGACGAACACCGCATTACGCGAGGAGACGACGAGCCCGGAGACCATGCCGGTCCGCGTCAAGGACCCTACGGTCCCGACGAACCCCTGGTCGCCGCCGCTCGGCAGGCTGGGTCTCCATGACCTGTTGAGCGCTGTGCGCGATTGGGAGCCTGTGGACTGGGACGCGGTCTATGACGGCCTGGACACCGTCCTGAACGAGGAAGTCAGCCACCACGCGGCCGGTGCAAGCAGTAGCAGCCGGCCCGGGACCGCTGGTCCCGGGTACGACGAAGCCGAAGAACTCGCCCAGCGCTTTCGCGGCGCGCTCATGCAGCTCGTGAACCGGGGTCTGCGTGACGACGCCAACAAGAAGCATCCGGACATCGCCGACCTGATCGAACAAGCACGTACGTTGCGTTCCGAAGAGCTGCCCGGCGACGAGCACAAGGCCCTGACGTTCCTGCGGAGGCTGGGCCGGGTCACCTTGGAGCTCGCGGAGCGCCTGGAAGAAGTCGGCATCGTGCGGGGGCTGGTCGAATGCTGACCACCGCCACAACGCTGTCGAGCCCTCCAACCATCTCCCTTCGCCCGGCTGCGGAAGCATACGACTACGAGTACTTCCACAGCCGTCTCGCCGAGCCCGCTCTTCTGGCTGACGCCGTAGCAGTCCGTATCTTTCGGGCGCCCCTCCTCGCCGTTCCCGTCGGTGGGTCGCGCCGCGGCGGATACATGTCCTTCGACCTGCTGACTCTGGCGACGGCAGCGCGCGGCCTCCTCGCGGATCAACCGGGGTTCCCGGACCTGCGCGTTCGCTGGTCGCCGTACCGCGACACCTGCCACACGGTCGAGTGGGGGGATGCCGCTCCCGAGTGGTGGGAGGACGACGCGGTCTTCGGCCACTTCTACGGCTACAGCGAGTCCGCCGTCACCTCGTACGTACGTGAACGCCCACAGACACCCCCTTCGGCAACCTCCACTCCGTGTTCCCCCGCGGCTTCGTAGTCGCCGAAGAGGGCTCGACTTCCCCGCACTGCCTTGAGAGGACGACGAGTACGATGTGCAAGCACACCCCGCCGTGTCCCACGGCCGAGGCATCCGACCGAGAGGCCGCCCGCCCCACTGCGGCCCACCCTGGACAGGGCTGGAGCCTGCTGTGCAACGGGGTGCTGCTCTTTGAGGACACCGGTGAGCTGTTGCCGGACGGCCAGATCATCGCTCCGCACCGGCCGGTCGCGCTCGCCGCCGGAAGCACCGCGTGACCACCGCTCCCGAGGTCGTCGTGCCCTACATCACCGCCCGGGAGGGTGAAGAGGCCGACTCATTCCTCAACCTACGCCTGGGCCGAGGGCCGGACGGCCGGCCACGTCTCCGATACGTGGATGAGGTGCCGCCGGACCGGGACCTCAAGAACGTGCTCTGGGCCCGCTACTCCATGTCGCTCGACACCTTTGGGCAGCCCTGCGGGACACCGCGTTGGCGGATGGTTCACCCGCACCGTCAGCGCGTGACGATGGCGCTGCTGCGGTGCCAGGTGTGCACCGTCCAGTTGAAGCGCACCGACGGCATCCTGTTCCTGGAGACGGCGGGTGAACAGGACCACGAAGGTCCGGTGAGGACCGCGCAGCCGCCGGTCTGCCTGGAGCACGCCCGGATGGCGGCAGGCCGGTGTCCACGGCTCAGGACCAAGGGCTACATCGCGCTTCTGGCTGCCCGTTTCCCGCTGTATGGCGTGATCGGCCACGCGTACCAGTGGAGCGCAGGCGGACTCCAGGCCCTTTCGGACATTGACTCTCCCATTCCCTACAGCCACCCCCAGATCGGCATGTTCCTCGCCTCCCAGCTCGTACGGGAACTGCGGGACTACAAGGTCGTCAATCTGGATGATCTCGTGCCCGCCGCCTAGACGGCCGCCCGGCGGACCGGATGTGACGGGCCGGTCCGTCGGGCGGTTAACCACCCCGGCGCGGTGCCCCGCGCCGGTCCGGAAATCCGCTCAACCAGCTCGGCGCAAACGCGCCGAGGAGGAGAACCCGCGTGGATAACGTCCCCGACATGACGACCAACACCGATGTCCAAGAGGCCCAGACGGAACAGCAGTTGCGCGACGCCTTGGCGGAAAAGCTCATCGAGATCGGAGCGGCCCGCAGCCCCCGTGTCGTGGCCGCGTTCCGCACCGTCCGTCGGCACCTGGCTACGCCCGAGGCGGACATGGCCTCGACGTACAACGCCGAGGTCGCGACGATCACCAAGACCGACGAGCACGGGGTGGACATCAGCTCCGTCTCCGCGCCCCGCGTCCAGGCCATGCAGATGGAGCAGGGCGACATCGCGCCCGGGATGTCCGTGCTGGAGATCGGGTCCGGGGGCCCGAACGCCGCACTCCTGGCCGAAGTCGTCGGCGACAACGGCCGCGTGGTCACCGTGGACATCGACCCGGACGTGACCAGCCGTGCCACGGCCTTCCTGAAGGAGACCGGCTACCGCAACGTCACCGTGCTCACTGCTGACGCCGAGAATGGCGCCCCCGACCACGCGCCGTTCGACCGGATCATCGTCACCGTCCAGGCCGCCGATATCCCGCCGGCCTGGATCGCCCAGCTCAAGGACGGCGGTCGCCTCGTCGTTCCGCTCCGGATGCGCGGCCTGACGCGCACGGTGGCCTTCGTCCGCGACGGTGAACGGCTCGTCAGCGACGGGTTCGAGCTGTGTGGCTTCGTGCCCATGCAGGGCGTCGGAGAGAACCGGGTGCGCCTCGCGGTCCTGCACGCCGAGGAAGGCGCGGAGGTCGGCCTGCGCGTCGATGGGCACCCCGAGCCGGACACCGCCGCCCTCGCCAAGGCCCTGGCGATGGCGCGGAACGAGCAGTGGTCCGGTGTGACGCTCGGAGGCAGCGAGTCCAACGAACACCTCGACATGTGGCTGACCACCGCGCTGGACAACCTTCCGTTGCTGGCTGCGAAGCCCGGTGCGCGCTCGCGCGGGCTGGTGGCCTCGGCCTCGCCGCTCGGCATCCCCACGCTCGTGGACGGCGACAGCTTCGCCTACCGCACCGTACGGGCCACCGACCAGGAGGACCGCTACGAGCTGGGCGCCATCGGACACGGCCCGCGTGGGCAGCAGCTCGCCGAGCGCCTGGTCGAGGAGATCCGCACCTGGGACCGCGACCACCGTGGTGATCGGGCGCACATCGAGGTCTACCCGGCGGGCACGCCGGATGACCGTCTTCCCGCTGGCGGCCGGCGCATCGAGCGACGGCACTCGCGGGTCACGATCACCTGGCCGTAGCCACATCGGCCACCGGCCAGGTTGCACAGCACATCCCTACAACCTCCCTGGAGGAGAGCGAGATGGCACATCAGATCAGCTCCAAGTCCGGCACCGTGCTGAAGGCGGCAACGGACTTCCGTTCCGACGGCGGGGACTTCGACCTGAACATCGAGACGGTCTCCTCGGCCCCCGTCCTCGGGGCGCTGCTGAACGACACCAGCGACAACTGCACGTCCACCTGCGCGTCGGCCTGCTCGAACAGCACCTGCATCGGCGGCTGACCTGCGGCACCACCACCCGTAGTTGACGGGACCCGGGGGCGGGCGGTCGGCCGTCCGCCCCCGGGGCGCCGCGATCTAAAGGAGTATGGATGTACCGTCACGTTGACGCGAGCATGATCAGAGCGTCGGTCTTCCCGCTCGCCTCCCCCACTCCCGTATGGCCGGGGGAGAACACCGGCGTCGAGCAGGTCCGCGCATGGGTGGAACAGGTCTGGGCGGACGCCCCCCGGGCCGAGGCGATCGGCCACGCCTCACCGGTGCTCGCTTCCGCTGTCCTGGAGGTGGTGGAGGGGACCGCCAAGCCTTCCTGTATCCGCCGGACCGGTCGAGCCCTGGCCCGCTACCTGCTGAGAATGCGATACCGGGCGACGCCGTTTGGGCTGTTCGCCGGCCCGATGGTCGCGCACACCGGGCAGGAGACTCACGTCCACTGGGGCCCCAAAAACCGAGCCTTCGCGCACGCCGACGCCTCATGGCTGCACGACATCACCACCGCCCTGGAGCGCGACCTCGCCGTCCTGCGGTATCTGACGGTGGTCGCCGACCCCGCCCACGTTGTGCGCGGCTCCCGCATCTTCGTCATGAACCAGCCCGGCAAGGAAGGCCCCACGGACACCGCCCTCCGGCGCACCCGGCCCGCCGAGGACGCGCTGAAGCTGGCCCGCTCTCCGATTTCGGTCCACGTCCTGGTGGCGAAGCTCGGCATCGAGTATCCCGAGGCCCCGAAGGCTGCCATCGAGGAGATGGTGCGCAACCTCGTCGCGCACCGAGTCCTGCTGACCGAACTCCAGCCGCCGATGACCTGCCCGGATGCCCTGGGTCACCTCGTTGCCCGACTCGATGAGACCGGCGCCGACGTACCGAAGGCGGCCCGGCTCCGCACCATCCACGGATTCCTGGACTGTCACGACCGCGCGCTCCCCGCGGAGCAACCGGATCTGCGGGCGAAGGCCACCGAGGCAATGACCGCTCTGTCCGGGGTCGCCGAACACACCCTCGTGGTCAACGTCCGCCCGGACGGCAACATCATCCTGCCCCACGCGGTTGCCCGTGAGGCGGAACGCGCCCTGAGCCTGATGGCCAGGATCACGCCCTACCCGCACGGTTCGGCCGCCTGGAAGGACTACCGGACGCGGTTCCTGGAGCGCTACAGCTTGGGTACCGTCGTCCCCGTCCTCGAACTCACCGACCCGGACACCGGTCTCGGCTTCCCCGTCGGCTACCGCGGCACCGTGCTGCCCCGGCCGATCCTCGCCACGACGCCCCGCGACGAACACCTTCTCGCCCTTGCGCAGGACGCGGCCCTCACCGACCGGCGAGAGATCGTCCTCACCGAGGAGGACATCGAGGCCCTGTCCCTCGGGGAGCCGACGGCGGTCCCGGCTCACGTCGAGTTGTGTTTCAGCGTGTTCGCGCAGTCCACCCGCGCGCTGACGGAGGGCCGATTCACCCTGTCCACCGTCGGTCTGTCCCTCGCCGCCGGCACTCTCGCTGGCCGCTTCCTGCCGATGCTGGAACCCGCTGACCAGGCTCGGATGGCGGCCGAGTACGCCGCCCTGCCCACACTGACCGAAGGCGCGGCACGCCCTCAGATCTCCGCGCCCCCGTTGCGCCGCAAGACCTACAACGTCGGGCGGGCCCCCGTCGTCGCTGCCGAGACGCTGGCCGTCGGTGAGCACAACCCCGACGCCACCCTTGACCTGGAGGACCTGGGCGTCGTCGCCGACGCGGGGCGCCTCTACCTCGTGTCCCTCTCCTCCGGCCGTTGCCTCGAACCGTCCGTGATGAGCGCCGTCGAACTGAGCACGGCGACGCATCCCCTGGTGCGGTTCCTGACCGAGGTGCATCGCTCCCATGCGGCCATCCTTGCCCCCTTCGCTTGGGGCGCTGCGGGCCGCCTGCCGTTCCTGCCGGAAGTCCGCTACGGCCGCACCGTCCTGTCGGCGGCGTGCTGGAGACTGCGAGCCCGTGATCTCTCAGCCCCCGAACGCTGGGTGGAGGACTTCACCAACTGGCGCATCCGGTACGGCGTCCCGCGCACCGTGTACGTCGGCTCCGCCGACCAGCAGCTCCGCCTCGACCTCGACCTGCCTGCTCACCTCGGCCTGCTTCGGGCCGAGTTGGACCGTCACTTCGTCCTCGCCCTGCACGAGGCTCCGGAAGAGAGTGCCTACGGCTGGATCGGGCGCGCGCACGAGGTGACCATGTCCTTCGCCGCAGACCAGCAACCCGTACCGGCCCCAGCTCGCCGGGCGGTGGCCCGGCGGACCGCCGGCCGCCTGCCGGGCGGCTCGGACTGGACGTACCTGAAGGTCTACGGCAGCGAGGCCCGCGCCACCGAAATCCTCACCAGCCATCTGCCCCGCCTGCTGGACGAACTGGCGACGGCGTCGGAGGCTTGGTTCATCCGGTACGCGAACCCCGAGGCGCACCTGCGCGTCCGGCTGCGCCTGCTATCCCCAGACGCGTTCGGCGCCGTGGCGGGCATGGTCGCTGAATGGGCGGACGAACTGCGCGAGGAGGGCCTGATCCAACGCGTGCAGTGGGACACCGACGAGCCGGAGACCGGCCGATACGGTACCGGCGCGGTGCTGGTCGCTGCGGAGCGATACTTCTCCGCCGACACCGCGGCAGCCCTGGCACAGATGCGGCTCGCTCTTCCTGCGGACCTCTGTCCGGGGGTTACTGCCGCGTCGTACGTGGACATCGCCACCGGCTTCCTCGGCTCCCCCGGCGACGGGCGCACCTGGCTGACCCAGCACCTTCTTCGCGGTGACGGCGCTTCGGCCCCCCGCCCCACGCAGGCCCTCGTGCTCCGGCTTACCAACAGCGACGACGCAGGCCCAGCCCTGGCCGACTTCGCCGGGGGCGACGCCGTCCTGGATGCCTGGCAGCACCGGCGAGAAGCCCTCGTCCACTACCGCCACGCGCTCGACACCGCCGGACTCGATCCGTCCGGCGTCCTGGCCTCCCTGCTGCACATGCACCACAACCGCGTCGCGGGCATCGACCCCGACGCCGAAGCCCTCTGCCGGCGCATGGCCCGCGCCGCAGCTCTGTCCTGGACCGTCCGACCCCAAGGAGCCGTGCGGTGATCACCGCCCCACCGTCCCCCGACACCACCCTGTCCTACCGACAGTCGCTCTCCCACGGCCCCCTGGGCTCCGCTCTGCGGCATGTCGAGCGGGCCCGCCGCGGCACTGGAGACTGGAGCGAGGTGCACCGTGGCCTCTCGGAGATCGGGCCGCTGATCGATGGCAGAGACGCCAGCCTCTTCCTCGGCGCCCCCGCGATGACCCTCGTCCTCCACCTGGCCGCCGACGGCACCGATCGCTACGCGGGCGCGCTTCACACCCTCGACGGTGTCGTGGCCGCACACACCCGGCAGCGACTCACCGCCGCGCACGCCCGCATCGACGCTGGCCGCCACCCCGCCTTCGCCGAGTACGACCTGTTCCGTGGCCTGACCGGAATCGGCGCGCTGCTGCTGCGCCGCCAACCCCACGGTGCGGAGCTGAAGGGCGTCCTGGAGTACCTGGTGCGCCTCACCGAGCCCATCACCCCGGCGGGCGAGACCCTGCCCGGCTGGTGGGTCGGCCACGCCCCGGCCAGTGACACGACAGCCACCCCCGGCGGACACGCGAACGCGGGGCTGGCGCACGGCATCACCGGCCCCCTCGCCCTTCTCGCCCTCGCCCTTCGCGCGGGCGTCAGCGTGGACGGCCACCGGGAAGCCATGCTGCGCATCTGCCGGTGGCTCGACCAGATACGGCAGAGCGACTACCGCGGAACCCGCTGGCCGCGCTGGATCAGCCATCGCGGACCCGCGCCCGCGCTACCAGCCACCCCCTCGTGGTGCTACGGCACCCCGGGCCTGGCCCGTGCCCAGCAGCTCGCCGGCATCGTTCTCGAAGACGGCGACCGGAAGCGGATGGCCGAGCGGGCCCTTCTGCACTGTCTGAGCGACCCGGGTCAGCTCGACAAGATTGCCGACCGCGGCCTGTGCCACGGCTTCGGCGGTCTTCTCCGCACTGTGCAGCGTGTTGCCCAGGACGCCGAAGCGCCGGTCATCTTCCGCGACCGGGTCAACCTCATCACCAACAGGGTCCTGACCGTGGATGCCCCGGACGAGACGGGGTTCCTCACGGGGAAGGCCGGTGCCGCCCTCGCCTTCCAGGACGCAGAATCGGGCACCGAGCCCCAAGGGCAGTGGGACACCTGCCTCCTGCTGACGTGAGGGGAACGCCCGTGCCGTACGACGCCGACCGCACCGAGGACGCCGTCCTGGCCGTACTCGGCGGCGCGGCCGTCGAAGCAGCCGCCCGCGCCACCAGCATCGCGCCTGACCACCTCGCCGAGGCGATCGAGAGATACCGGGCTGCGGGCCGGGCCGCACTGGACGCCCAACCCTCCGGCTGGCACCAGGTCAACATCCGCTTCGCTGACTACCCGACCTCGGAACGCGCCTTCCGCGCCTACCTCGCGCCCGCCCTGCGCGCCGGGCCGGTCGGAACCTGGTGGTTCGTGCGCAAGCACCCGCACTGGCGCCTGCGATACTTCCCCGCCCCGGGCACCGACCCCGAGAAGGCCGTCACGCACGTCACCGAAGCACTCGACAGTTCCGTCTCCTGGGGGGTGGCTGTGGACTGGAGACCCGCCCGGTACGAACCGGAGACCGTAGCCTTCGGCGGGCCGGCAGGAATGACGCTCGCGCACGAGCTGTTCCACACCGACAGCGTCGGCGTGCTCGACTACTTCCGCGCCGCAGCCCAGGAACTTCCCGGAAGACCCGACGCCAAGACAACGTCCCTCCTGACCATGTCCCAGTTGATGCGCGCCGCGCGGCTGGAGTACGGCGAACAGGGCGACGTATGGGGGAAAGTCGAGGAGCGCCGCCCGCTCACGGACGACGTGACCGCAGAGCAGGTCAGCACCATGGTCGAACCCATGCGACGTCTCCTGCTGGCCGATGTCCACCCGCTCGACTCCGGCCCCCTCGCCCACGTACGCGACTGGGCCGAAGGGCTGGAGCGCAGCGGCCGAGCCCTGGAAGAAGCCGCGGATAGCGGAGCGCTCAGTCTCGGTAAGCGCGGCATCCTCGCCCGCCACGTCCTCTTCCACTGGAACCGAATGGGCTTCACCGTCCGCCAACAATCCATCTGGTCCCGTGCAGCCCGGGAGGCCGTCCTTGACCAATGAGCCAGCCGGAGAGCCGCACCCGGACGACGCTATCCGACCAGAACACACGAGAGAGGGCATGCCATGACCACCCCTTCACAGCCGAGACGATGGGTAAGCCTCGGGTTGGTGTTCGGGGGCCACACCCCGGTCTACTCAATCCCACAGCCCGCTTCCGGCCCCCCACGTGCCCCCGTGCCGCCCGTCGGTGAACCCGATGAAGAGGACGCCGAGGAGCTGATGCGTGAAGCGCGCTACAGGCCGAAGGTGCCGTACCCCGGCGCACGCTCGATGCCTTGGGACAGCGAGTGCATCGACTGCGGGGCACATCGCAGACCCTCGCTTCAGGACGTCGAGCGCGGGATTCGGTGCAAGCACATCCGGCGTAGGTCCGGCGCATGAGGCGAGCCCCCGTAACCGCGCAGAGCGCGGTGTTCCAGTGCAAGTTATGTCCGAACAAGGGGACAGACCGGCAGATCCGAGGTGTCGGCGCGCGGATGGCTGCGTATCGGGTGTGCAGCTCGTGTGACTTCTGGCTGATGTGCCTGGGGTACGCGATGCTCGGCGACCAAGACCCGGACGGCCGTCGTGCCCTGCGGATCGACGGCGTCCATTACCTGTCGTGGACCGAGGAGCAAGGGTTCCCGCCCGAGATCGGCTACGTAGGGGACGAGGAGTCCCGCTACGTCCTGCTGGACGATCCGACAGGCACTGTGCACGTGACGCGCCGGCTCTGGCTCATGGGCACCATCCCGGACGCGTTCCGCGACCGGATGCCCGACAACGCGGTCTTCGCTCCGTCCGGGGAGGATCACACCTGATTCATGACACTCCCGCCTCGGGCTGAATCTCGCATACGGGTGCGATCGCCTGTGTGATGGCCTCGTCGAGGCTGGTGGCGAGGGCGGTGACGAGGACGCGTTGCTGCTCCGTGAAATCGAGCTGGTCGCCGAGGGGCCCGTCCATTGTCATCACGGTATGCAGGGCGTAGGCGGCGAACGCAGGGCCGGCTTCGATCAGGGCACGACGCATCGATTCGCGTTCGTCGTTGCCGTAGCTGCGGGCGCTGTCGTAGTGGGTGAGTGCTGTGGTCACGACGTCGTCGAAAGCGGCTCGGATCTTCGGGTCGATGGAGAAGGCATCGGGTAGCAGAAGCGCGCGGGTGGAGTCAGCCATGGGGCGAGCGTAGTCAGGCGATGGGGCTGCCGTGTCGAAGGGGTTCGGGTTCGGCGGTAGGACGGTGCGTGAGGGATTGACAAGGTTCTCCCGAGGTTGTCCGCGGCCAGTGGGGCCCTGCCGTCGACGCGCGGGACGGCTGGTTCGGTGGTCCTGATCGGGAGCGCCTACCCACGCGCTCGTGGTCTCAGACCGCGAACGTCGTTGTCTGCGCCGACGGGCGCCTACCCCACCTACGCGTTCGACGTGAGGGTGCCGAGGGCGCCTTCGGCGGCTTTCCGCATCGCGGCCAGGGGCGCCGGAGTGCGGCCGGCCTGGAGTTCGACCTGCCGGGCGGCCTGGTGCACGAGCATCATCAGGCCGCCGATGACAGTGCTGCCCGCGCGGCGGGCGGCCTGGGCGAGCGGGGTGGGCCAGGGCCAGTACACGACGTCGAGCAGTGTGTTGCCCGCCGACTTCCACCGCGGGGCGAGCGGGTCGGCTGCCCCGGGCGGGAGGGCGGAGACGACTAGACCCGCGTGAAGGTGCCGGGCGGCCTCGTGCCACGGCCGGATACGCAGGGCGACCCCGATGCGCTCAGCTGCGCGCGCCAGCTCGTCGGCGCGGGCGGGGGTGCGGGCGACGGCGGTCACCTCACGGCAGCCGAGGGTGTGCAGGACGGCCAGGGCGGTGGCGGCGGTCGCGCCCGTCCCGAGCACGCACGCCGATTCCGCCCGGGTGATCCCGGCGTCGAGGAGGGTCTGGAGCATGCCGTCGACGTCGGTGTTCTCGCCCAGGAGCCGGCCGTCGCGCACGGTGACGGTGTTGGCGGTGCCGGTGGCCTTCACGGTCTGCGAGACCTCGTCGAGCAGGGGGACGGCGACGCGCTTGAGCGGCATGGTCAGCGACAGCCCCGCCCAGCCGTCGTCCAGACCGGCGAAGAAGGAGGCGAGGCGGTCGGGGGTGCAGTCGATGGGGCGGTAGCTCCAGTCCAGGCCGAGCGCCTGGTAGGCGGCGCGGTGCAGCACCGGGGACAGGGCCTGGCCGATCGGGGAACCGAGCACGGCGAGCTGCTTCATCACGCTCCTACGTGGGGAGTTCGTCGTCGGCGAATGCGCCGCCCATGAAGCGGTCAGCCAGCGGGCCGGGTGCGGGGTGTTGGTCGGCGCTGTCGGCCGGCTGGTAGCCGAGGGTGTCCCAGCCGGTGCGCGGCCACCACGACTCGCGGTTGCTGGAGGTGCCGTACACGGTGAGGAACGGGCGGGCCAGGGGGCGGGTGGCGGCGGCGTACAGCAGGGCGGTGGCGTCGCGGGGGCTGAGCCAGGTCGCCCGGTGGCGGGGCTCGGTGGGGCGGTCGCGATAGCTGCCGATCCGGACGGAGACCACCTGTACGTTGGTCTTGTGGGCGTAGAGGTGGCCCAGGGCCTCGGTGGTGACCTTGGATACGGCGTAGAAGCTGTCGGGGGCCAGCGGCGTGGTCAGGGCGTCGACGGGGTTGAGGCCGGTGACGTGGTGGCTGCTGGCCAGCACCACGCGCGGCACGTGCTGGCGGCGGGCGGCCTCCAGGACGTGGTGGGTGCCGGTGATGTTGTGCTCCACCATGCTGGCGAACGGCCCTTCGTGTGTGAGGCCCGCAAGGTGCACGACGGCGGATATCCCGATGGTGTCCTTCTCGATCGCCTCCTGGTCGCGCAGGTCGGCCTGTAGGAAGTCGGCGCCCGCGGGCGGCAGGCTGGCGGGTGGGTGCTGGTCGAGCAGCCGGAGCGGGACGCCGTGGGCGGCCAGGCCGGTGGCCAGCCGGGTGCCGATGGTCCCGGCGGCCCCCGTGATCAGCAGCGTCACGGCCGGTGGTGGGGCATCGCGGAAACTCCCTTGTCGCTGGCGGTGTAGGCGATGCCGCGCAGTACGGCGACGGGGGCGCCCCGGCCGCGCTGCCCCAGGATGATCCCGGCGGCGGCGGCGATGAGGTCGCTGAAAGTCTCCTCCTGCTTCTTGCCGCCGTGCTCCGTCACGCGAAGGGGGGCGACGCCGGCGGTTATCCCGCCAGTGTCATGTGATCGTCCCCCGAGTGACAGGACAGCAACTCCGCTGGTAGCGGCGAGAATGCGTGTGCCACCCCATGCAACAGTGGTGTTGCCCTCAGCCGAGTACACCGGGACAGCGGCATCATGAGCAGTCATGGAGACATCGAACCAGTCCCTTGCGGCCCAGCAGAAGACCGCACCCGCAACCTCTAACTTCTGCGTATTCGCTCTGGAACCCTTCCCCGAGCTCCAGCCGGGCGACGACCTGGCAGGCACCATCACCGACGTCCTCACCCGCACGGGCACCGAGCTGCAGGACGGGGACGTAGTGGTAGTGGCCTCTAAGGTCGTAAGCATCGTGGAGAAGCGGTACGTCGACCTCGCCAGCGTCACCCCCGGCGCCGAGGCCCTGGAGCTGTCCGCCAAGACGGGCAAGCCCGCCGAGATCGTGCAACTGATCCTGGACTCCAGCGACAGCTACTTCCTGGCCACCGAGAAGGGCCCGATCATCGCCCGGCACACGCTCGGCTACCAGCTCACCTCAGCCGGGATCGACCGCGCCGGGACTGAGGGTGCCTGGTTGTTGCCGGTGGACCCGGACGCCTCTGCCCGCGCTCTGCGGGACGCCCTGATCACCTTCTCTAGCGCCGAGGTCGCGGTCGTCATCGCGGATTCAGACGGCCGTGCCGACCGGCGCGGGGCCACGTGCATTTCGCTGGGGGCTGCCGGACTTGCACCCCTTCGAGTGACGGAGTACGCCGAGCAGGGTGGCAGGGCCAAGCGGCAGGAGGAATCCTTCACCGACATGGTCGCTGCGGCAGCTGGCATCGTTCTGGGCCAGCGTGGACGTGGTGTCCCCGTCGCTGTCCTCCGCGGCATCAACTTCACTCCGAGCGATGAGGGAGTAGCTTCGATGATCCATCGCGAACGGTAGAAGCTGGGCGGCGAGGCCGGTCAGGCGCCGCTACTCAGCCGCTCGAAGACCGGTGTCAACGGCGTCGATTTCGACGGCGGTGCGGCGGATGCCTTCCTTGTCGTCGAAGGTGCGCTGCTTGAGGCGGCGCGTCCTCAACGGCGGTGCATACGCCGAGTTGCTGTGGGTGGGCGCTGCTGGCCCGGTGGGAGTTCGTCAGGGGTCTTTCCCCCCGCCCCGCCGGGCCCGTTCAGTGTTGCCTACTGCTCGGCATCCGGATGCCGAGGGTGGCGTTCACGAGACGCCGTGCTGGGCTACTTCTCAGGTGACGGTGGCTGACCAGCCCTTCCGGCAGAAGGTGATCGCTCCGTCGGGGGTGATGGTCACCGTGGCGCCGCGGATGGGGAGGTCGCCATCGACGGCGAGCCAGGTGCGGATGCGCTCCAGCTCGTCCCACAGCCGCCGAGGCCCGCCCTGGTGCACGGTCGGGGAGCCCCGGCGCCCGGCAGCCGTGGCGCGGGCCCAGGAGCCGTCCGCGTGGAGCATGTAGACGGTGCGGGTGCCGTCGTCTGCGGTGCGCTGGCGGTGGTCGATGCCGGGCACGATCAGTTCGAGGGTGGAGCGCACGTCCCAGGTGTCCGGCACGTACATCAGCGGGTAGCGGCTGGTGGTGACGGATTCGCCCTCGGCGTGCTGGGCGGTCTGCCACACCGGCGGGTTCTCCGGGAAGGTGTCGTCGTAGTCCTCGCCGTGGCGCGCGGACATGAACCCGGCCGCCTCCGGCGCGACGTGCCCGACGGCGCCGCCGTCGGGGGTCTTGTCCGCGACAATGACCAGCCCGGTGTCGGCGATGGTTGTCACCAGCCGACCGCCGGGGGCCAGCGCCTCCAACCACGAGACGGGCACGGCGGGCACGGCGACGGTGGAGATGATCCGGTCGTAGGTGCCCTCGGGCAGGTCACCGGTCAGGTCGCAGACTTCGAGGCGCGGATGGTGGCCGGCCTCGGCCAGCCGCTTCCGGGCCGCGTGCACGAGATACGGATCGACGTCCACGCTCGTGACCTGCTTCTCGTCGAGGCGGGCGCAGGCCAGGGCGGTGCCGTAGCCGCTGCCGCAGGTCAGCAGCAGCCTGGAGGTGTCGGTGATCCATGCGGCTCGGTACATCGTCAGGATCAGCGCGGGCAGCGTGGAGGAGGAGGTGGAGCGGCCCGTCCGCCCCCGGGCTGGTGTCTGGCCCGCCTCGGCGTGGTCGGCGTGGAGGCTTCCGACGCGGGTGACGAGCGTGGTGTCGGCGTAGGTGTCTCGCATCCACGCCTCGGTGTCGCTCACGCCGTCGCGCAGCTGCCACACCTCCTCGCCGTCGCCGTTCGTGGCCCTGGTCCACCACCGCGGCACGAAGAGGTGCCGCGGGGTGGTGGCCACCGGCTGATACCAGCGTGACTCGGGCCGGATCACGGTGCCGGCGGCCAGCCGCTGTGCTGCTGCTTCCCAGTCCTTCAAGGGGGTCCTTGCCTTTCAGCCCGCAGAGTTCGGGATGGCGCTGTCGTCGGCGGGGCCGCAGGTTCCGCCGCCACCCTGGCTGTCGTCGTTGGGGCCGCAGTCCGGGCCGCACGGGTCGAGGCGGCCGGCCGGGATGCTCGCGGCGACCTGCTGCCACTGCGGAGAGCCGAAGACCCGTGCCAGCGGGGCGCTCTTGATCTGCCCGGCCGGGAGGAAACGGCCGATCACGCAGGGGGTCACGGTGCCGTCCGACAGGATCGCGGCGGTGCCCCTGGCGCACCGGCCGCACAGCTCGGACGTGGACGGCAGATCGGTGCCCTTGGCCGCGTTGCCGACGGCGCGGACGCGGTCGATGTGCACGTCCGTGATGCCGAGCTCTTCCAGTTCCGCGCGGGCCTGCTCGACGCGCTGTCCGTCCCGCACGTCGACGATGCCGACCCGGACACGGATGCCGCGGCGGTGCGCCTCGATGATGTTCGTGCGGGTCGCCTCGTGGGAGCCGGTGCGCCCCGTCACCTCGTCGTGTCCCTCGTCGGTGTCGGCGTAGTACGACGTCGCCAGGGTGACGCCGGGACGGCTGAAAAGCGTCCAGTGCTCACGGCGGACGCGGTAGAGGTTGGTGTAGACGCGAACCTCGAGACCCTGGGCGAGGGCGTGTTCCACGAGCGCGGCGAAGTCGGGGTGGAGCGTGGGTTCGCCGCCGATCAGCTGGATCTTCTTGACGCCGAGGGCGGCGGCCTCGCTGATGACCCGGTTCCAGTCCTCGCCGGTCATGGTGCCGTGCCCCTGGGTCGGGCCCGCTTTGACGAAGCAGAGCGTCGGGCACGTGAGCTGGCAGCGGCGGGTGATCTCCAGCTCAAGGAAGCCGGGGATATGGAGAGTTGTCGTCGGGGTTTCGGGTGCGATCGTCACGGGCCGTTCCCTTCAGTCATGTTCCATGGCTCAGCAGGACCTCAACGCTTCAAGAGCATCCCTTGGCCCCTTTTCACACGCCGGCGACGGCCGACGACAGGGCTTCGAACCGATGGACCATGCGCTGGGAGCTGACGGTGCCGATGAGCCCTTCGGCCTGATCGAGGAGTTCCCGTGCCTGGTCGTCGTCGCCGCACTGGTGAACAGTGTCGGCCAGGTCGAGCACTGCGTAGAGGTGGTCGCGCGGGTAGTCGGGTGCACTCGCCTCGACGCGGCTGCGCAGGAAGGGGACGGCCCGTGACGGCTGGTCGCAGGCGAGCCAGGCCCGGCCGGTGGCGGCGTCCACGGAGTCCTTCGTGAGCCAGGTCGCCCACCACGGTGTGCGCTCGTCTGGAGAGCTGAGGTGGAGCAGCGCTTCGTCGCGGAATCGGAGGACCGCGTCAGGGTCGTGCCGCCGTCCTGCGGCGTAGACACGCCGGTCGGCGATCACCGCCGCCGCTGCGGACGGAAGCTCTGGCGTCCGTGCGGCGATGTCGAGGAGCGCGGCAGCGTCGTTGTGGTGGCCCAGCCATGCGGCCTGGTAGGCGGCGGAGGAAACAAGATTGGCCGTCGAGTGACGGGCGGTCAACGACATTCCAGCCTCGCGCGCCAGCCGCATCCCCGTGTGGTAGACACGCTGGGCCTGGGGTTGTTGGCGGGCGTCGAAGAGCATCCAGCCGACCTGCTCGCTCAGCTCGATGTAAGCGGTCTGGAGCCGGTCGACGAGTGGCCCGTGGCCCCGGGCCTGTGCGACGACCCGGGAAGTGCTCTGCCAGATGCCGAGGCCCCAGGTGAGGTCGCCGCTGGCACTCCCGGTGGAGTCGTCCATCTCCCGGAGGTCCCGGACCGCGCTCTCGATCGAGCCGACGAGCTTCTCGCTCAGGCGCGTGGCGGACGGCGCGGCGGCAGCCTCCGCTATCGGGCCGAGCAGCAGCGCGAGGGCGGGGGCGGTGGCTGCGGCTCCGGTGAGCATGAGCAGGTTGCGGCGGTCCATCAGGTCTCCTTGGCTGATCTCCTGGAGCAGGGCCTCCAGGGGGGCGTCGCCGGGCGCGTCGAGGTGACGCTGACGGGTCCTGGGACGAGGCAGGTCCCATCCGACGTCGGCCGCGGTGATGCACCGTCCAGCCCTGGCGGTGAGGACGGCCAGGGCGTCCGCCTGGTTATCGGGCTGCGGGAGAGAGGGGATCTCGCGCAGCCAGGGGTAGGCCGCCTTCGGGCTGAGGGGGGAACAGCCGCGGCGGGCCCGCCGCTGGTTGATGCGGGCGATGAGCTGCTCCGGCCGCATCCCCAACTGCTGTAACAGGGCGCCGAGCACATTGGCCGGCGGGGCGTCAACCGCTGCTGGCTCCATGGGCACTCCAAGTCCGGCGGGGTCCTGGCCGGAAGGTACCACCGCTCAGGGGACCGCCTGAAGATGGGGCGAATGGGGCCTGGTGTACGTACACCAGGCAGCAAGACGGGTGCCCGTACACCGAGTTGGTGTGTGCACCGGGTACACCGCGGCGACCTCTCCCGATCACGCCTCCGCCTCCGCTTGTCTGTCTCACCTCGCACGACCGCGGAGGTGAGGCATGCGAGCAGTGATCTTCGGTGCGTCCGGGCTCCTGGGCCGCTCCGTGATGCGGGCCTTCGGCGACATGACCGCGACGGGCACCGCCTTCAGCCGGAGTGCCGGCGCCCTGGTCGCGGTCGACGCGACGTCGGCCGACGCCATCGCGCGCCTGCTCGGCAAGGTGCGGCCAGACGTCGTCGTGAACTGCGTGGGCGAGCGCCGCCCCGCGGTATGGGCTGGTGCACCGGAGAGGGCCCGCGCGGGAAACGTGGACGCGGCCCGGCTGATCGCCGAAGGCGCACGCCGGTGCGGTGCCCGGCTGGTGCACATCTCCAGCGACTACGTCTTCGATGGGACGGCGCCGCCCTACCGGCCCGACAGCCTCCCGAATCCGCTGAACGCCTACGGCCGGTGGAAGCTGCTGGCCGAGCACGCCGTGCGCGGGGCCTGCCCGGACGCGGCGATCCTGCGGCTGCCCGTGCTGTACGGGCCCGTGCGGTTCGCCACCGAGACCAACCTGACCGAGATCGCCCGCCAGGTCGCTGCCGGTACCCCGGTCGAGCTGGACGACGTGTGCGTCCGCTACCCCACGCACACGGACGAGGCCGCCGAGGTGTGCCGCCGACTCGCCGGTGCCCTCCTGCAAGGGCAGCGCCTGGGCTCGGTCGCCCACTGGAGTGCGGAGCAGGGCCTGACCAAGTACCGGATGGCGCTGATGATCGCGCGCAGGTTCCACCTGCCCGCCGATCACGTCCGCGCCGGCGCGACGGACGCGGCGTCCGGGGACCGGCCGGTCGACTGCCGCCTCGACTGCCAGGACCTGCCCGCGGCCCTGGGCCCGGTCCGCCGCCGCCTGTTCGACATCGAGTTCCCGCCCGCGGTCGAGCCCTGGCTCACCCCCGCCGGACCCGCTGCGGGACGAAGGAAGGACCCATCGTGACCACGCTCCTCTACGAGGACTTCGCCCACGCGTACGTGACCGAGGTGGGCGACGCCGTCCGCCGCATGCTCACCCGTGGCGCCGAGGCCGTCGACCTGCTGGCCAAGGCCACCGCCGGCGGCGGCGAGATCCGCGCCTTCGGCAACGGCGGCTCCTCGGCGATCGTCCGCTCGGCGCTCCTCCAGCTCCACGCGCAGGCCGGGGTGCCGGTGAACGACGCGATGATGAGCCCGGCGACCCTGGCCTACAGCGCCCAGCAGGACGACTACCGCACGGCCTTCGCGCGGTCGCTCGCCCGGGACATCGACAGGGTGGACCTGGTCGTCGTCGCCAGCGTCAGCGGCCGGTCGGCGAACATCCTTGAGACCGCCCGGCTCTGCGCCCACCACCGCGTGCCGGTATTGGCGCTCGTGGGCGGCGACGGCACCCAGATGGAGCCGGCCGACGGCATGGTCTGGGCGACCGGAACCACGGACCAGCAGATCAGCGAGGACGCCATGCTGACCGTGCTCACCCTGGCCGCCACCGCGCTCAGCGCCGGCACGGAGCCGCTGCCAGCCCGAGCGGAGCAGCACCTGCATGCCCTGGCCGCGGTGGACGCCGAACTGCTCGGGAGCTTCCTGCGGGAGGCGACCGAGGCCGCCCGGGACGCGATCCGCAACCGGCGCCGGATCTACGTGCTGTGCCCGGACGGCGGACCTCTCGCCCTCGTCGGCGAGCACTTCGCGCACAACCTGCGCTGGGACGCGCCGCTCGGCGTCGACGGGGTACAGCCCCCGCTCGTCGTCTGCGATCCCTCGCTGGCCGACATGAGCGCGATCTACAACGACCACCCCGACCCCGCCCACGGCGTCCGCCACCAGCTCAGCAGCGCCAGCCCCGGGGACGTGGTGTTCCTCCTGGCCTACGACTCGGCCGGCAGGACGACCCGCGAGGCCGTCAACGCCGCCACCGTGGCGGGCACCCGGCCGTTCCTGCTGCACCGGGACGGCCCCGGCCGTTCCGGCGCCGGGGCGCGTGGCTTCCGGCTGCCGCGCGTCGACGACTTCGCGCTCGCGGCCCTGGTGCAGTCCCTCGCCCATCTGCTCTGCCGGACCACCCGCGCCGCCCTCACCGCGGGCCAGGCCGCTCTGTCACCCGACGACCTCATGGCCCGTGACCTGGCGCCGCTCCGCGAACTCTCCGACACCCCGTCCCTCTGAACGAAAGGCACCGATCATGTCCGTACGCGAGATCCACACCGAGATCACACGCCCCGCCCGCAGCGAGATCGCCGCCCTGTCGCGGATCCCGGTCGCCTCCATCGTGGACGCCCTCGGCAAGACCGGCGCCCTCTCCCACTGTCTGCGCCTTCAGACCCCCGGCCTGGTCCTGTGCGGCAGCGCCATTACCGCGCTGGGCCCGGACGTGACCGTGCGCCGCGCGGCGATCGACCTGGCGCAGCCCGGCGACGTCGTCGTGGTCGCGGCCGGGGGCGGCAAGGAACGCTCGTGCTTCGGGGGCGTGACCGCCGCGCACATGCAGACCCGGGGCATCGCCGGGGTCCTGGTCGACGGCATGGTCCGAGACCTCGCCGAGCTGCGCCGCATCGCGTTCCCCACGGTCGCCCGCGGCACCACCCCGCTGAACTTCGACTACCCCGCCGGCCGCCAGGACGGCGCGGTCAACGTCCCCGTGGACATCGACGGCGTCCGCATCGCCCCCGGGGACGTCGTGGTCAGCGACGAGGACGGCACGGTGATCGTCCCCCGCGACAAGGTCGCGGCCGTCATCGCCACGGCGCAGGCGTCCCAGGCCGCCGAGGAGGAGAAGTGGTGGGCCCGCCGCGGCCAGAGCCTCGGCGCCGTGCAGCAGCTCGCCGACTCCGGCTACAAGATCATCTGAGGAGATCCCCGATGACCGACCACACCCAGCTCGCCGAGACCTTCCGGCGGTTCGCCGACCAGCAGGCCGCGGGCCCGTCCCCGCTGTACGCCACCCTGTCCCGCGCCATCGCCCGCACCCCCGAGCTGCTCGACCTCGCGGCCCTCGCCCAGCCGGGACAGCCCGCCCCGAACATGCTGCTCGGGGCCGTCCACCACATCCTCCGCCGTGGCGTGAAGCACGCGCTCGCCCCCTACTTCGCCGGCCGCGAGGACCTGACCGACGACCGAGCCGCCGATCTGCTGACGGACTTCTGCCGCCGCCATGCCGGACGGATCCGGAGGATCATCTCCACCCGGTCCGTCCAGACCAACGAGGTCAACCGCTGTACCGTCCTGCTGCCCGCCTTCGCCGCGCTCCAGCAGCAGCTCGACGACGGACGGCCGATCAGGATCGTGGACGTGGGCGCCAGCGCCGGGCTGGCCCTGCTCTGGGACCGCTACACCTACGACTACGACGGGCACCGGCTCACCCTGCCGGACAGCGATCCGGACACGGTCCTGCACTGCGAGGTCAGGGGCGCGACGCCACCCCTGACGCTGGATCCGGCACGGTTCGTCCGGCCTGTCGGGATCGAACCGAGTCCGGTGAACGTCACCGACCCCGTGGCCACCGAGTGGCTGGTCAGCCTCACCTGGCCCGAACAGACCAGCCGGATGCGCACCCTGAACTCCGCCCTGGCGCTGGCCGCCCGCACTCCGCCGATGATCCTGGCCGGCACGGCCCAGGACCACCTCGCCGACGTCGTCGCCGAGACCCCCGACGAGCAACACCTGGTCCTCGTCTTCTCGTGGTCGATCTACCAGATCTTCGGCTCGCCCGGCGGCCGGGAACGCCTCGTCGACACCCTCGCCGAGCTGAGCCGGCGCCGCCCGCTGCACGAGATCTCCATCGGCCACTTCGGCCACGACACCCCCCGCATGATCATGGCCAGCCACGACGGCGGCGTGAGCCGCTCCGACGTCGTGGCCCACTGCGACGTCTACGGCACCTGGCTCGAGTGGCTGGCCAAGCCGGGCGCCTGACGGGAGGGACGTCATGTCGCGCACGATCACCAGGGCGGTCGTGGCCGCCGGCGGGGCCGGGACCAAGATGGACCCGATCACCCGCGTCTTTCCCAAGGAGATGCTGCCCGCCGGGGGACGGCCGATCCTGGAGCACCTCGTCCACGAGCTGCGCGCGGCCGGGATCACCGACGTCCTGTTCGTGATCTCCTCGCGCAAGCCGCAGATCCCGGCCTACTTCGGCAGTGGCGCGGCGTACGGCATGGATTTCTCCTACCGTGTCCAGGACGATGGCGCTGGCCCTGGCGCCCCCGTCCTCGCTGCCGAGACATGGACCCAGGGCCAGCCGTTCGTCCTCGCGTTCGGGGACAACCTGATCCGCGGCGCCGTCGGCGGCGAGACACCGCTGAAGCGGCTCGTCGCCGGCACGTCGGACTGCTCCGTCCTGACCCGCGTCTTCTCAGCGGACAGCATCCCCGCGCACGAGACCCTCCTGGGCGCGGCCGACGCGCCCGGGACCGGGCCGGCCGCGGTCGCCTTCGGCAGGGACCTCCTGGACCACGCCGGTGCCCAGTGGGTGCACGCCTGCGCCGCCCGCTGGGTGCTCGGGCCGTTCGTCTTCGATGCCCTGAGCGCGTGCCCGCCCCGCCCGGGCGGCGAGCTCTACCTCATCGACGCCGTCCGGCGCTGGATCAGCACCGGCAACCACCTCACGGCGCTGCCGCTCCGGCCGGACGACCTCCGGTTCAACTGCGACAACTGGGAGACCTACCACGATGCCGTCGCCGCCCTCCGCCCATGAACACCTGCCCGCGGGCACCCGGTTGGTCCTCTTGGAGAGCCCGTTCCAAAGGCCCGGAACGCAGGTCACCGTGATCTGGCCCGAGCAGCGGGTGCGCAGGGTTGTGCTCGCCCTGCCCGTCGAGAAGGGCGACGGCCGCAAGTACGGCCACAGCCTCGCCGAGATCGGACGGCTCCCGGCTCACCTGCGCGACGGGACCGTCTTCGCCGCACCGACGTTCAGCGAGTCGCCCTGGCTGGTCAACCACGCCACCCGGGCCGACTGCCGACAGGAGGACCACCTCGTCCGCGTGGTCGTACCGACGGTCCTGGCCCTGCTCGGCGGCCAGGCCCGGCCGCCGGTGCACCTGCTGGGATTCAGCAAGGGAGGCTTCGCCGCCCTCAACCTGCTGACCCGGCACCCCGGCCTCTTCGCCGTTGCGAGCGTCTGGGATGCCTCACTGCTCAGCGACCGGCCGCCCCACCCGCAGCTCGTGGACGTCGCCGGCAGTGCCGCACGGCTCGACGAGTACGACGTACGGCAGAACCTGCGCCGCCACGCGGCAACACTCCACGGAGCCCGCCGCATCGCGCTCGGCGGCATCGGCACCCTGGAAGCCGACTGGATCGCCGGCCACCGGCTCCTCGAAGCGCTCGGCATCCCCCACGACGCCTACCGGGATGCACCGGCGGACCACCGGTGGGACACCGCGTGGCTCGCTCCCGCCCTCGGGCACCTGCTCGCCCTCGAAGCGGGCTTCCTCCCGGGCGCTCGGGCCCGGGAGGAGTAAGGGCGGGGAAAGGGCTCAGTCCTTCAGCAGCTCGTCGCGCACCGGAATCCAGTCCAGGGCGGAGCGGATGCCGTCTTCCAGGGACAGCTTCGGCGTCCACCCCAGCAGCTCGGCCGCCCGGTCGCTCTTGGTGTAGCCGCCGGCCACGTCACCGGGCCGCGGGTCGGCGTCGATGGTCGCCAGCGGGGTGCTGACGACGTCGTTGAACGCGGCGCACAGCTCCCGGACCGTGGTGCCGGAGCCGGTGCCCAGGTTGATCGCGATCGAGCGCTTCGACCCTGTGAGGATGGAGTCGAAGCGCTCGATCGCCGCGATGTGGGCCGCGGCGAGATCCCAGACGTGCACGTAGTCCCGGATGCCCGAGCCGTCGCGCGTCGGGTAGTTCGTCCCCGTGATCGGGAACGGACGGCCTTCCTGGTGTGCCTGAATGAGCACGCCCAGGGCATGGCTGGGCCGCTTGAGCTGGAGCCCGGTACGCAGCTCGGGGTCGGCCCCGACCGGGTTGAAGTACCGCAGCGACAGCACGCGCGGCCCCGCCACGGCGATGTCGGCGAACATCTCCTCGCACACGGCCTTCGTCCGCGCATACGGGCTCTGCGGCGCCAGCGGCGAGTCCTCGTTGACGGGCGAGCCGTCCTCGGCCTGGTAGATGGAGGCCGAGCTGCTGAAGATGATGCGGTCGCAGCCGTTGCGGTGCAGGTGGCGGATGAAGGCCAGGCTCTTGGCCACGTTCGCCTCGTAGTAGCCGATCGGGTCCGCGACGGACTCGGGCACCACGATCAGCGCCGCGCAGTGCACCACAGCGGAGATGTCCGGGTGCTCCGAGAAAATCCGGTCGACCAGCGCGCCGTCCGCGATGTCGCCCTCGTAGAAGGTACGGCCCTCGGTGAACTCGCGGCGGCCCCTAACGAGGCTGTCGAGGATCACGGGGGTGATACCCGCGTCCAGGCAGGCCGAGGCGACCGTGCTGCCGATGTAACCGGCTCCCCCGGCGATAAGGACCTTCACCACGATGTTTCTCTCCCGGAGTAGGCGACCGGCAGCAAGGCTAGCGGAGAAACCAGGCGGGGGAGGGCGGCCTCTCGGCTGCCCCGCCGGGCCGGTTCACGGACGCCGCCGCTCCTCGCGCGCGAAGGTGAGTACGCCACCCTGTGGCGTACTCAGGCCCGCACGTACAGCGACCTGCCGCAGACCTGAACTCGGCGCTCCCACGCGGGATGAGTGGCTGAACACCGCCGTGTTCTCTGGGATCCGGCTCATATCCGCGACCGAGCCGCCTCGTTCCTGGTCCACGAATCTGCCGTTCACGTACTCCGAGAACGTCCTTCAGGGGCACGACGTCGGGGAATAGGCCGGACCTTCGCCGCATCGGCTTCCGTGCCTGCCAGAGCAGCATTCTCCAGCGTCAGCAGATGGAGAGCGGCCGCATAGATCTCGACCCGCTCTTCGAGGAACCGGCAGTGGGCCTGCAGATCGGAGTGCTTCTTCTTCAGCTCTTCGAAGGCGTCGGCGGATCTGACGTGTGTCGCACACTTCGCCGCCTCCTCGATGGTCGCGGCCTGGAAGAGGTCCTTGAGGTCGGGGTGCTGGTGGGTCAGATGCCAGCGCTTAACGTCGGCCTCGATGGCCAGCTGCGAGACGTTGAGCCGTCCACTCGATCGTTGCGGGGTGCCGGCGAAGAGCCGGTTCATCGCGGCGATGAGTGCCCGGCGGACGGGATCCGTCTCCTGATCGAAGGGGAACGTGGTCACCGGTCCTGCGCTCCCTTCTCATGGGCATCGATGATCGCCTTGAGGCGGTCCAACTCGCGCTGCTCGCGGGCGTGCCGAATGGGCGGGGAGAGCGGGTCGGCCACGACCTCTTCCAATTCGATCACCTGTTGTCTGTGGTGCTCGATGTCGCGATCAGTGTGGGCGAGGCAGAGACAATTGGGACGGCAGTCGTCCGTGTCCGGCGTGACCATCGGGTCGTCGACCGCGCCGCGAAGCTGACAGGCTGCGGTCCTGGGGTTGAGGACGCACGTCATGCCCTCGCCGTGGTGGATCTGCAGCAGCGGATTGCCGAGCAGGTCGTGGGCCTGCTTGTCGCTCGTCAGCACCTGGCCGGCGAACTCCTTGGACGCGGCCGTCACCCGATGCCGGTAGGCGTCGGCGGCAAATCCCGGGGCTTCTGGTCGTGGCGCTGCGGAATGCCCCATTCCTTGTCAGCCGTATTCGCCTACGGCAGACAAAGAAGTTGCAGCAAAGACTGGATTCCCCTCCGGAGCTATGTCAACGTACAACACCCCCGGAAGAATAGAGCCCGCCAGCAACTCACCGGGCGAAATGTAAGGAGGCTGTTCTGTCGACCCGCTCTCTCCGATCTGTTCGAGCTACCGCCGCAGTCCCCTTTGCTCTGGGGGCTGCCAACGCATGGTCGACGCAAACGCAGTCGGATTGCGGGGCCCTTTCGTCCGCCGTCGGCCTGTGCGTCTGTGCTGTCGGCCTCTTCGGTGAGGACCTTGTGCAGCGTGGGTACCGCTTGGATCGCCGCATCCTCGTCTGCGTGGCACGAAATCCCGGCTCGGCAGGGCGTTCATTTTCCGCGCAGGTTGACCGGCCCGAACGGGTCGGCGCTGCGAGGCTTGAGCGCCTCTGCGAGGCAGATCTACTGGTCGAGGACCAGGCGGACATCGGGCAGTTGAACGCGCACCGGCTGGCACCTATGGCGGCGGACGGGACGTCTCCCGGGGTCGGGGTGAGCGCAACATAGACGACGATCGCCGGTTAGCCAAACCGGCGATCGTCGCGACCATTGAGGTGTTCGCTTTTCGGCTGCGCTTGGCGGTGGAGTCGTGGCGGACGCAGGCAGCTTCGCGTTGGCAAGAGGAGGCGCGAGGCAGTTCTGCTGCGGCTCCTCTGCCGTAGGCAGCGCGTGCCGCCGGCAGGCGGCCCTCCTGGCGCAGACAGCGCGAGGTGATGCTGCTGCGCCCCTGTCGCTCCTCGCTCCCCGCAAGGAAACCCTGCCATGTGCCGATCCGCGATACCCCCTGCCCTTTTCCTCCCTGAGACGACACCGAGCCTTGCCCTCGGTGTCTGCGAGGTGCCGGCATGGCGGTAGCGGTGCGGCCTGGGGCAAAGCTGACGGTCGATGACGTGTGTGGCGAGCTGGGGATAGCTCGATCCACCTTCTACGACTGGCGACAGAAGGGGCGAGGACCGCGCTGCATCCGACTTCCCAACGGAAGTCTCCGGATACGGCGTAGCGATTTCGAAAATTGGCTTAGTGATTGTGAGGACGCCTCTTGATTGATGGCACGTTTGACGTACGGATCTACAACATCGAGCGCCGGACGCGAGCGAACGGATACACCTACAAGGTGGTCTGGAAGGTCGGCACCAAAAAGCACAGCAAGACCTACCCGACCAAGGCACTCGCGGATGCCCGACGTTCCGACCTGTTGACCGCAGTCAAGCGTGGCGAGCCTTTCGGCGCCGAGACCGGCATGCCGATCTCTTACTCCAGTAAGGCGGCGGATACCAACTGGTTTGACTTCGCCGTTGAGTTCGTCGACAAGACGTGGCCGCATTTCTCCGCGAACCAGCGGAAGAACGTGGCGAAGGCGCTGACCCCTGCGACCATCGCCTTGCTCCGGACGCCCCCGAAGCAGTTTGATCCGGTCAAGGTGCGTACGGCGCTGCGCGAGTGGGCCTTCAACTCCAAGCGCCGGACCAACCCCGAGGAGCCGATACCGGACGAGGTGCGTGTCATCCTCGACTGGGTCCAGCGCAACACGCTGTCGATGGCAGCGTGGGAGCAGTCGGACCGAATCGACACGGTCGTCTCCGCTCTCGGAACCCTGCTAGACGGCACTGCCGCGGCGGCCAGCTCCGTGACCCGCAATCGGCGGATCATGAACCTGGCGATGGAGTACGCCGTTCGTCACGGCATCCTGCGCCAGAACCCCCTGCCGAAGGGGAAGGGCAGTGGAGGCGGTGCCCCCAAGGTTGCGCAGGCCATCGACAAGCGTTCGCTGCTGAACCCGGAGCAGGTCACCGCGCTCCTCGACTGGATCGGTCAGCGCCCTCGGCGGGGGCTCATCTACCGGGCCTTCTTCGCCACTCTGTGCTACGCCGGACTTCGACCGGAGGAAGCCGTCGCGCTGCACGTCAGCGACGCCACTCTCCCCGAAACGGGCTGGGGCGAGTTCATCGTCCATAAGGCCCGGCCGGAGGTCGGCAGCCAGTGGACCGACAGTGGTGATCCCCATGACGACCGCGACCTGAAGGGGCGAGCCGAGGGCGACACACGAACTGTGCCCATCCACCCCGACCTCGTCGCCTTCCTGCGCGAGATCATCGACCGCTACAAGCTCAAGCCGACCGACCTCCTCTTCCCTGGAGAGAACGGCGGCATGCTGGCGGGCTCGGTGTTCCGACGGGTCTGGGAGAAGGCCCGAAAGGCTGTTCTAAAGCCTCACGAGTTCAAGTCGCCCGCAGGCAAGCGTGTGTATGACTGCCGCCACACCTGCCTCACGGCGTGGCTCAACAAGGGCATACCCCCGGCCCAGGTCGCCGAGTGGGCGGGGAACAGCGTGCCCGTGCTCCTCGCTATCTACGCGAGGTGCATTGCCGGGCAGCTGGCCAACTATCTGAAGCAGATCGAAGGCATCCGGTACGTCCCCGAGGCGGGTTAAGCCGGATGCGGTCGAGGGCGGTGCGGGACCCCACGAAGACGGGGTCCCGCACCGCCCTTCGGCGTTGCTCGGCAGGGTGCCCTTCGGGTGCATTTGGGCGGGGAGGCTGGGGGACGCATGGGGGACAGACACCCGTAGAGGCCCAGTTTCAGCCGGTGCTAGCCGGACTCCCGCACCTTCCGACGAAGCGGCGTACGCTGGAGATCTGCGCGGGTCATACACGGTCTGACCAGCCAAAACACAGCCAAGCTGACGTGACGTCAGTGGTGCCCCCGGCAGGACTCGAACCTGCGGCCAAGCGCTTAGAAGGCGCCTGCTCTATCCACTGAGCTACGGGGGCCGGGCGGGGCCTCGGTGGGGCTGGGGTCCCGGGCGGCAGGGTTGTCGGTCCGGGGCGGGTCCCGGGCCGGTGACCTTGCCGGGGACAAGGATAGGGCTCCTGTCACCTCGTCCCGGTTGCTTCACCTGCGTGGCACGATGTGGAGGTTCGGTGAAGCGAACCGATAATCGCAGGCAGGTGCGAATCCCGCAGCGGTTTTGGCGCTCGTGGCCCAGGGTGTTGTGCACTCGTTATGCCTGCGTCCCACTCGTCCCCTGTGTCCCATCTGTCCGTTCGGTGCGTCCTGGCGGCGTACGGACGCGCGCGGAAGTAGCCATACGCTTCAAAAAGCCGCCAAAATTGGGCATTCTTCGCATGTGGTGACCTTGGACGTACGGCCTCAGCTCATCGACGCACTCTCCGCCCTGCGCGACAGTGTCGCCGCCGTGCGCCTCCCGCTGCCCCTGCCGGGGGCGCCACGTGCCCGGCAGACCCGCGGCGAACTGCTCGCACAGCTCGACGACTATCTGCTGCCCCGCCTGCGCGACCCCGAAGCCCCGCTGCTCGCGGTCATCGGCGGTTCCACCGGCGCGGGGAAGTCCACGCTCGTCAACTCCCTTGTGGGACGCCGGGTGAGCCAGGCGGGCGTGCTGCGCCCCACCACGCGTACGCCCGTGCTCGTCTGCCACCCCGACGACAAGGAGTGGTTCGCCGGTGTGCGGGTGCTGCCCGGGCTCACCCGCGTCTGGCTGCCCCAGCAGCACGAGGACGCCGAACCCGAGGACCTGCCGGGCGGGGACGACGACGGCACCGTACGCGTGGAGACCGCCACCACCCTGCCGCGCGGGCTCGCCCTGCTGGACGCGCCCGACATCGACTCACTGATCGTCAGCAACCGCGTCCTGGCCGCCGAACTCATCTGCGCCGCCGACGTCTGGGTCATGGTCACCACCGCGTCCCGCTACGCCGACGCGGTGCCCTGGCACCTGCTGCGTACCGCCAAGGAGTACGACGCCACTCTCATCACCGTCCTGGACCGGGTGCCCCATCAGGTGCTCGCCGAAGTGTCGCGGCAGTACGGCGCGTTGCTCACCCGCGCCGGGCTCGGTGACGTGCCGCGCTTCACCGTGCCCGAACTGCCCGAATCCGCGGGCGCCTCGCACGGCCTGCTGCCCTCCACCGCCGTCGCCGCGCTGCGCACCTGGCTCACCCACCGCAGCCAGGACCCCGCCGCCCGCCAGCAGGCCGTCGCCCGCACCGCGTCCGGCGCCATCGAATCGCTCAACGCCCGGATGCCGGAGCTCGCTTCGGCCGTCGCCGCGCAGTACGCCGCCGCCGTCCGCCTCACCGGCGCGGTCGAGGACGCGTACGCCAAGGAGGGTGAGCGGGTGCGGCGGCGCCTGCGGGCCGGTGAGGTGCTGGCCGGGGACGCGCTCACCCGCTGGCGCGCCCACCCCGGCGGCGCGTCCGCCGGCGAGCTCCTTGACGCGCTCGTGGACAGCCTCGCCGAACTCCTGCGGTGCGCGGCGGCCGCCGCCGACGAGCGGGTCAGGGCGGCCTGGGCGCGGGAGCCGGCGGCGGGGCGGTTCGCCGACGCCGGCCGCCACCAGGACCCCGAGGACCGCATCGGGCTCGCGGTGCGGCGCTGGCGGCGGGTCCTGGAGGAGCTGGCCGAGGACGAGGTGCGGGAGATGGAGCGCTCGGTGGCGCCCGACCCCGAGACCGTGGCCGCGCTGCTCGCCGCGGCCCTGCTCGGCGGCCGCAGGGCCCGCAGGGCGGGGGAGCGTCTTGCCGAGCGGATCGGCGCCCAGGGCGCGCTGCGGCTGCGCGACAAGGGCGGCGAACTCGTCGCCACGTACATCGACCAGGTGCTCGGCGCCGAACGTGAACGGCGGCTCGCGCCGCTGGACGCCCTTGAGGTGACACCCGAGCCGCAGGCCGGGCTGATCGCCGCCCTGTCCGTGGTGCAGAAGGAGAGGAAAGCGGCATGACGCAGGACGTCGAGGACCGCTGGGCCGACGGGCTGATCGCGCGGCGCGCCGCCGAGCCCGGCGAGATGTCACCCGCCGCCGAGGACGGCGAACAGGCGCGGGACGCCGCGTTCGAACCCATCGGCGGGCCCTACGCGGGCGCGGTGCGCGGACGCCTGGACGCGCTGCGCGAACTGGTCGGCCTCTCCCGTACGCGCCTCGACGAGCAGGCGCTCGCGGAGGCCGGGCGGGTGCTGGACGAGGCGTCCGCCCGCCAGCGCCTGTCCGCGCGGCACACCGTGGTCGCCGTCGCGGGCGCCACCGGAAGCGGCAAGTCCACCCTCTTCAACGCCCTTGCCAGAAGCCAGATCTCGGACACCGGGCTGCGCCGGCCGACCACCGGCGCGCCCATCGCGTGCAGCTGGACCGACGGCGCCGCCGGGCTGCTCGACCGGCTCGGCATCCCCGGCCGGCTGCGCAGGCGCCCGCTGGAGACGGCGGGTGGCGGCGATCTGGAGGGCCTGGTCCTTGTGGACCTGCCCGATCTCGATTCCGCGCTCGTCACGCACCGCGAGGCCGCCGACCGGGTGCTCGCCCTGGTGGACGCGATCGTGTGGGTCGTGGACCCCGAGAAGTACGCGGACGCCGTGCTGCACGAGCGCTACCTGCGCCCGATGGCGGGCCACGCCGAGGTCAGCTTCGTCGTCCTGAACCAGGTGGACCGGCTGCCCGGCGACGCCGCCGACCAGGTCCTGGACGATCTGCGCCGGCTGCTCGACGAGGACGGCGTGGCGCTCGGCGAGCACGGCGAGCCCGGCGCCTGCGTGCTCGCGCTGTCCGCCCTGACCGGCCAGGGCGTCGCCGAACTGCGCGAACAGCTCGGTCACTTCGTGCGCGAGCGCGGCGCGGCGGGTCGCAGACTGGCCGCCGACGTGGACCGGGCCGCGGCCGAACTGCGTCCGCTGTACGTCGCCGACGGGCGGCCCGGGCTCGGCGAACGGGCCCGCGACGAATTCGCCGACCGCCTCGCCCGCGCGGTCGGCGCCACCGCTGCGGGGGAGGCCGCCGAACGCGAATGGCGCCTGGGCGCCCAGCGCGCGTGCGGGACGCCGTGGCTGCGGCTGTGGCGCTGGTACGACCGCATCCGCGTCCCCGCCACCCAGCGCCCGCGCTCCGATGCCCCCGTCGAGGAGCAGGTCACCGCGCGCCAGCGCGTCGAGCAGGCGGTGCGTACGGTCGCCGACCACGCCACCGCGGGGCTTCCCGCGCCCTGGGCGCAGTCCGTGCGCGAGGCGGCGGTACGGGGCGCGGAGGGGCTTGCGGAGGCCCTGGACGAGCTCGCGGTGCGGGAGGAGCTGGAGCGCGGCGCCTCGCCCCGGCCGCCGTGGTGGCCTGCGGCCGTGCTGGCCCAGATGACGATGACGGCCATTCAGATCGTGGGCGGGCTCTGGCTGCTGGGCCAGATCCTCGGGGTGCTCACGCCGGGGCTCGTGGTGCCCGCGCTGGTGATGCTGGCGGGCGTGGTCGGGGGGCCGCTGGTGGAGTGGGCGTGCGCGGTGGCGGCGCGCGGGCCCGGGCGCCGCTACGGGCAGGAGGCCGAACGCAGGCTCAGGGAGGCCGCTGCGGCCTGCGGGCGGGCCAAGGTCCTCGATCCGCTGGCGGCCGAGTTGCTGCGCTATCGCGAAGTGCGGGAACAGTACGCGGCGGTGGTGGGCGCGGGAGCCACGCGCGCCACGGGGGTGAGCGGGTTGTCCACAACCCGGCGGTAATCCACAGGCCCCGGCACGGACTCCCCGTCCGGTCCAGCATGGAGATCGACAGCGCAAGGGTTCGATCGACGGCCGGACTGGGCGGGGCTTTTCACACCCGCCGGTGTCCGGCGCGAGCAGGGCCCAGCGGTTTGGACGGGCACGGGGGTTGAGAGCAGTGAACGAGACGATGGTGACGCTGGTCGGCAACGTGGCCACGCAGGTGGAGTGGCGCGAGACGCCGACCGGCGGGGCAGCGAGGCTCCGGCTCGCGGTGAGCGCGCGCCGCTTCGACCGCGAGAAGCAGTGCTGGGTGGACGGGGTGACGAGCTTCTACACGGTGTGGGCGGCGCGGACCCTCGGAAAGAATCTGACGGGCTCGGTGGCGGTCGGCGAACCCCTGCTGGTGCACGGCCGCCTGAAAGTGCGTGATGAGGAACGCGAGGACGGCTCGCGCCGGTTCTCGGCGGACGTGGACGCGGTGGCGATCGGGCACGACATGACGCGGGGCACCAGCGCGTTCCGGCGGGTGTTCAAGGGCGAGGCCGCCCCGGCCGAACGGGCCGTGCGCCAGGGGGAGCTGAGTGGGGCGGGCCCGGGCTCGGCGGCGGGCTCCTCGGGGGCGGCAGGGGCGGGGGAGCCGGGTGGCGCCTTGGCGGGTGCGGTCAGCGGGGGTGCGGTCAGCGGGGGTGCGCCGGTGGTATGGGAGTCGGTTTCGGCCACAGTTTCGGACACGGCCGTGATGGGCTTCTAGGCGCGCTCACTTGGGGGATCCACGGGGGAGGCGGCGCGGCGGTGCCTGGGCGGAGGGTCCCGCGGAGGGCCGGCCGGTGCCGCGCCGGGGGGACGGGCAGCGAGCGCCGATGTACCGAAACTCCCCATCTGTGCCGGGGATTTGTCGACAACGTCGCTTGGCACACGTGTTCCGGGATAACGATTGCGAATCGGAATGGTTATCTGATGTCATGACCGCGAAACGTCGTCTTCCGAATCCCTAGGATTCCCGCGTACTCACGGGGCACTTGAGTCTGCCGGCGAGGCACTTCCCCCAACGCGCACCTCTGTGCACGCGCACCACATGCGAAAGAGCCTCGCCCGAAGGGGAATTCTGTGTTTTCAGCCGTTCACGGGCCTTCCGCCCGCAAGCGGGGTGCGCTGCGCCTCGCCACCGTCACAGCCGTCTCAGGTCTCGTCGCGGTCGGTGCGATAGCCGGCGCCGGCGCGGCCAGCGCGGACGGCAAGCCCGCCGCCTCGTCGTCCGGTGCGCACGCCACCCTGAAGAGCGCCGACGTCGCGGTGGGCGACACGGTGGACATCACCGACGCCAAGGGCGTCGTGACGCACCCCAAGGGCGGGCTCTTCGAGCTCAAGGTCGACGGCGCGGGCGTCATACAGACGTACTGCATCGACCTGAACCACGGCACGGTGGCCAACTCCAGCTACAAGGAGGTCACCTGGGCGGAGTCCTCGCTCGCGGGCAAGGAGGAGGCCGCCGGGAAGATCAACTGGATCCTCCAGAACTCCTACCCGGCCAAGACCCCGGGCGAGCTCGGCGCGGGCCTCACCAAGGAGACGGCCGCCGCCGGCACCCAGGCCGCGATCTGGACGCTCTCCGACAACGCCAAGGCGATGCCCGAGAACCCGGCCGCCGCGAAGCTGATGGCGAAGCTGCTCAAGGAGGCGGACCCGAAGGCGTACAAGGAGCCCAAGGCATCCCTGGCCTTCGACAAGGACGCGGTCTCCGGTCTCGCCGGTGGCGAGGTCGGTCCCCTCACGGTCCACACCAACGCCTCCGCCAGCAAGGTGACCCTGGGCCTCGCGCCGGGCGCCCCGGCCGGCGTGCAGCTCACCGACAAGGACGGCAAGGTCATCACCTCCGCCTCCGACGGCACCGAGGTCTACTTCAAGGTGCCCAAGGGCACCCCGGACGGCTCCGTCAAGGTGACCGCGACCACGCAGACCAAGGTTCCGGTCGGCCGCGCGTTCATCAGCGACGGCCAGATCAAGAGCCAGACGTTCATCCTGGCCGGCACCAGCGACGTGCCGGTGACCGCGGTCGCCATGGCCAAGTGGGGCACCGCCCCGGCCGTCACGGTCAAGAACAACTGCGTCAAGGGCGGCCTTGACATCGCCGTGAGCAACAAGGGCGACAAGCCGTTCGACGTGGTCGTGCTCGACAAGAAGCTGGGCACGGTCCCGCCGAACTCCGCCCAGACGCTGTTCATGCCGGTCGCCGAGGACGCCACGTACTCCTTCGACCTGGCCGGCCAGCACTTCACCGGCGTACTGGACTGCAAGACGGCCGGCAGCGGTACGCCCACGCCCGCCGCGTCCACCCCGGCGTCCAAGCCCAGCCCCGCCTCGGCCGGCGGCAGCTCGACCGGGACCACCGGCGGCACCAACCTGGCCGAGACCGGCAGCTCCAGCTCCACCCCGATGATCGCCGGCGCGGCGGTCGCCCTGGTGCTGGTCGGTGGCGGCGCGGTGTTCTTCCTCCGCAAGAAGAAGACGGCCGGTCAGTAAGCACCTGGCGGTAACCGCACGGCGGTAGCCACCCGGCAGTGACCATCCGGCGGCACGGCATCCGCTGACGCACGACGGCCCCGGTACGCATCGCGTACCGGGGCCGTTGCCGTGCCGGGCACCCTTCCGCGGCGTGCCGGGCGACGGTCCGTACGTGTGCGGCGACACTCGGTGAGCGAACCATCCCTCCGGCGTGGGCGAAGGAAGCGCCAGGTCACCGGCGTGCGGGGGAACCCGTTTCCTCCCGGGGGTGGCCGTCAGGCAAGATGGGGTGTATCTGCCCACACTTCGATCTGCCGGACGGTTTCTCTTGGCTGAGTTCATCTACACCATGCGCAAGACGCGCAAGGCGCACGGCGACAAGGTGATCCTTGATGACGTCACCTTGAACTTCCTTCCCGGCGCGAAGATCGGTGTGGTCGGCCCGAACGGTGCCGGTAAGTCCACCGTTCTCAAGATCATGGCGGGCCTTGAGCAGCCCTCCAACGGCGACGCCTTCCTGTCGCCCGGCTACAGCGTCGGCATCCTCATGCAGGAGCCCCAGCTCGACGAGTCCAAGACCGTCCTTCAGAACGTCCAGGACGGCGCGGCCGAGCTCATGGGCAAGCTGACGCGCTTCAACGAGGTCGCCGAGCTCATGGCGACCGACTACTCCGACGCGCTCCTCGAAGAGATGGGCAAGCTCCAGGAGGACCTGGACCACGCAGGCGCGTGGGACCTGGACGCCCAGCTCGAGCAGGCCATGGACGCGCTCGGCTGCCCGCCCGGCGACTGGCCGGTCACCAACCTCTCCGGCGGCGAGAAGCGCCGCGTGGCGCTGTGCAAGCTGCTCATCGAGGCCCCGGACCTGCTCCTGCTCGACGAGCCCACCAACCACCTCGACGCCGAGTCGGTGAACTGGCTGGAGCAGCACCTCTCCAAGTACTCCGGCGCCGTCGTCGCGGTCACCCACGACCGGTACTTCCTGAACAACGTCGCCGAGTGGATCCTGGAGCTCGACCGCGGCCGGGCCATCCCCTACGAGGGCAACTACTCGACCTACCTCGACAAGAAGGCCACCCGCCTCAAGGTCGAGGGCAAGAAGGACGAGAAGCGCGCCAAGCGCCTCAAGGAAGAGCTGGAGTGGGTGCGGTCCAACGCCAAGGGGCGTCAGACCAAGTCCAAGGCCCGCCTCGCCCGCTACGAGGAGATGGCCGCCGAAGCCGACAAGATGCGCAAGCTCGACTTCGAGGAGATCCAGATCCCGCCGGGCCCGCGTCTGGGCTCCATCGTCGTCGAGGTCAACAACCTCTCGAAGGCGTTCGGCGACAAGGTCCTCATCGACGACCTCAGCTTCACCCTGCCGCGCAACGGCATCGTGGGCGTCATCGGCCCCAACGGCGCCGGCAAGACCACGCTGTTCAAGATGATCCAGGGCCTTGAGACGCCGGACAACGGCTCCATCAAGGTCGGCGACACCGTCAAGATCAGCTACGTCGACCAGAGCCGCGCCAACATCGACCCCAAGAAGACGCTGTGGGCCGTCGTCTCCGACGAGCTCGACTACATCAACGTCGGCCAGGTCGAGATGCCCTCGCGCGCGTACGTCAGCGCCTTCGGCTTCAAGGGCCCGGACCAGCAGAAGCCCGCGGGCGTGCTCTCCGGCGGTGAGCGCAACCGTCTCAACCTGGCGCTGACGCTCAAGGAGGGCGGCAACCTGCTGCTCCTCGACGAGCCCACCAACGACCTCGACGTCGAAACGCTGTCCTCCTTGGAGAACGCGCTCCTTGAGTTCCCCGGCGCGGCCGTCGTGATCTCCCACGACCGCTGGTTCCTGGACCGAGTGGCCACCCACATCCTCGCCTACGAGGGCGAGTCCAAGTGGTACTGGTTCGAGGGCAACTTCGAGTCGTACGAGAAGAACAAGGTCGAGCGCCTTGGCGCGGACGCGGCCCGTCCGCACCGCGCCACGTACAAGAAGCTCACGCGGGGCTGAGTCACGTGAGCCGTCATATCTACCGCTGCCCGTTGCGCTGGTCGGACATGGATGCCTTCGGGCACGTCAACAACGCGGTCTTCGTCCGGTACTTGGAGGAAGCCCGCATCGACTTCATGTTCCGCCTCGAACCGGGCGACGGGTCGCCGTCGTTCCAGGGCGGGTCCGTCGTGGCCCGCCACGAGATCGACTACAAGCGGCCCCTGGTGCACCGGCACGAGCCGGTGACCATCGAGTCGTGGGTGACGAAGATCGGGGCGGCGTCGCTGACCATCGCGTACGAGATCAAGGAGCCCGAGGAGGGTGGACAGGTGTATGTCACCGCGTCCACCGTCGTCGTGCCCTTCGATCTCGCGGCGGGGCGTCCTCGGCGGATCACGGCCGAGGAGAAGTCCTTCCTGATGGAGTACCTGGACGACGGCTCCTCCGGCGAGGGCTCGTCCGCCAAGGGCTCGGCTGCGGCCAGCGCGTCCGGTGACGGGCAGCAGCGGACCGTTCGCGCCGACGGCGGGCAGGAGCGGGCCGCGGCATGAGCGCCGTGCTCCGGTTCGACGACACGAGGGAGGTGGCGGATCTCGCCGCCTTCCTCGGGCGGCTGATCCACTACGACCGGGCCGCCGCGGTCCGCCTCCAGGCGGGCGGCGGGGCCCTGGCCGTCTTCGGCCGGCCGCCGTCCTTCGAGGTGCTGGCCATTCGCACGGCCCGGCTCGGCGACGACGCGCTCGTCCTGGACGTGACCGTCTCCGCCGGTGAACTCCTGGAATCCCTGGACGAGACGGCGTGCGCCGGGCGCGTTCCCGCCGCCGTCACCGGGCCGCCGTGGGCCGGGGTGCTCCCGCCGCGCGGCGGCTGGCAGCCGGTGCCGGGCCTGCCGGAACCGGACCGGATGCGGGGGGCGGTCGCGGCCGCCGTCGCCGAGTTCCGGGCCAGGGACGAGGCGTTGCCCGAGCAGCGGCGTACGCGGGCCGAGCGTGAGCTGATCGGGCGCGAGATCTGGTCGCGCACCCTTGGCTCGACCGAGCTGCCGTTGCGGGCCGTGCATGCGGCCCAGTCCCTCGGCTTTTTGCGGCCGGTCCGCGCGCTGGCCGCCTCGGCGGGGGCGGCTGCGGCTCCCGACCCGGTGACTCTCTTCGCCTCGGGGCCGTGGCTGCGACTGCGCACCCCGTACGGGTCGATCGCGCTGCGGCGGGCGGGACTTGGCGGCCTGACCGTGACCCCGGCGTAACGCGCGCCCAGCCCCCAAACCCTGGGGCTCCGCCCCAGACCCCGTTCGGCCTAAACGGCCTCGTCCTCAAACGCCGGACAGGCTGGGTATGTGCACATGAGCCCGCACCGACCCCGCCAGGGGCGCGGGGAACTGCGCGAGAAGCGCCCACGGTCCGCAGCCGGGGTCCCTGGGGCTCCGCCCCAGACCCCGTTCGCGCTGAACGCGCTCGTCCTCAATCGCCGGACGGGCTGGGTATGTGCACATGGGCCCGCACCGACCCCGTCAGGGGCGCGGGGAACTGCGCGAGAAGCGACCACGGCCCGCAGCCGGGTTGGGGGCCAAGGCCCCACCCGCGGGCCGCCTCTCAGCGCTCGTCCGGCCAGATCTGGATGTGGTCCGGTTCCAGTTCCAGGGCCACTCGGTGTTCCATGGCCAGGGCGCGGGTGTACTCCGCCGGGAGTTGCAGGCGGCCCGCGCGGTCGAGCATCGCGTATTCGCGGGCCACCAGGGACTCCTCGCCCGTCGCCGCGTCCACCTGGGTGCGGCGCAGGACCTCCGTCGAGGTGCGGCCGTCGCGGATGGCGACCGTGCGGCGGACCTCGCTCGCCACGGCCTGGTCGTGGGTGACGATCACGATCGTCGTGCCCAGCTCCTCGTTGGCCCGGCGGAACGCGGCGAAGATCTGCTCACCGGTCGCCGAGTCCAGCTCGCCCGTCGGCTCGTCGGCCAGCAGGACGGAGGGGCCGTTGGCCAGCGCCACCGCGATCGCCACGCGCTGCTGCTCGCCGCCCGACATCTGGTGCGGCCTGCGGTCGCGGCAGTGGGCGACCTCCAGCATGGTCAGGAGGGAGTCGGCCCGTTCGGCCTTCTTCCGCTTGGCGAGCGCGCCGCGCAACTGCATCGGCAGGGCCACGTTCTGCACGGCCGTGAGGTAGGGCAGCAGGTTGCGGGCGGTCTGCTGCCACACGAAGCCCACCACGTCGCGCCGGTAGCCGAGCCGGGCCCGGGCGTCCATCGCGAGCAGGTCGCGCCCGGCCACCCTGGCCGCGCCGGCCGTCGGCACGTCGAGCCCCGCCAGAATGTTCATCAGCGTCGACTTGCCGCTGCCCGACGCCCCCACCAGGGCCATCAACTCGCCCTCGGCGACCAGGAGATCGAGTCCTTGCAGGGCCTGCACCTCCACGCCGTCGGTGGCGAAGACGCGGACCAGCCGGTCGCAGGCGATGAGCGCGTCGTGGCCGTACGCCGGCCGGTCGCGGTGGGCCGTCGCCCGGCGCTCCAGGTCTTCGAGCGATGTGGCCGATGTCGTCATCGTGCGTCTCCTGCCCTGAGTTCGGTGATGGATCCACGCCGGCCGCTCCACCAGGCCTGCGCCGCCGCCACGCCCGTCGCGAGCAGCAGGACGCACACGGCGGGCAGCACCAACGACACCGGATCCGCGCGCAGTTCGGCGCCGACCGGCGCCAGGCCGCTCGTGGTGGCCAGGGCCAGGCCCGCGAGGTCGATGCCCGGCGCGAGGAGCGCGATCGAGGCCCAGCCGGTGAGCGCGCCGCCCGCCGCCGCGAGGAACGCCGCGGGCAGCGATTCCAGGACGAGCAGCGCGCGGCCCTGGCGGCGGGTCAGGCCCATGGTGCGCAGCCGGGCGAGCAGCGCGGAGCGCTCGGGCGCGCCGCGCAGGAGCGAGAGGAGCAGGGCGAGGGCGGCGAAGCCCGCGCCCGCCGCGACGGCCACGCCGTAGACGCGTCCGGCGCCCTTCTGCAACGGGGAGTCGGTGAACGCCTCCCGCGCCTGCGAGCGCAGCCGTACGGTGGCGCCGCCGTGCTCGGCCGTCGCCCGGAGCGCCTTGGCGTCGAGCAAGCTCCCGCCGACGAGGAGCGCTGTGGGGTCCTTGGCGGCGAGACCCGCCGCGTCCACCAGCAGGTACGCGGTGCCCGGCACGGCGGCCGACCACGCGTGGCCCGCGCTCACGCGCACCGTCACGTCCTGGCCGCCCACGCGCAACGTGACCGGGCCCGGGCCGAGGAGCCGGGCGAGGGAGGGGGAGGCGAGGGCGGGCAGGACGGCCGTGCCGGGCTTCGCCGACGGCGCCTTGAGCCGGGCGGCGTCCACGTCGAGCGCGGTGCCGGAGGTCAGCCGGGCGTACGCCTGGGGGTCCACGCCCGCGACGGCGGCCTTGGCGCCGCCGGGCAGCTCCACCGCGTACTCGATGTGGACGGCCGCCACGCTCCGCACACCCGGTACCCCCGCCACCTTGGCGGCCAGGTCCTTCGGCAGGACCACGCCGTCGACCCGGGCGTCGGCGCCCGTGGCGTACAGCGCCGCCCGGTCGCGCGCGTCCGCCGTTCCCGCGAGGACCGAACCGCCGAACGCGGCCGTGGAAAGCGCCGTGAGCAGGGCCAGCAGGGGCAGCGCCCCACCGCCGGGGGCGCGCCCGGCGCGGGCCAGCGCGAGGAAGCCGAGGACGCCGCGCAGCCGGCCGGCCGGGCGGGCCGCCCAGCGCAGCGGCAGCGGATGCAGCCGGATCAGGACCAGCGCGGCCATCACCCCGATGAGCACCGGCGCCGCGCTGAGCAGCAAGTCCACGGAGCCGCCCGCGGTGCCCCTGCGGCGCAGTGCGAACACCGCGCCCGCCGCGAGTACCAGGAGCGTCAGCTCGGCCACCGTGCGGCGCGCCGAGGCCTTCTCCCGTACCAGGTCGGCGCGTTCGGCGGCGGAGCGCACCGTGCGGTGGGCGGGCGCCGCGCGCAGCGGCAGGGCCACGCAGCCGAGCACCGCGACCCCGGCCGCCGCCGCGAGCGCGGGGCCGAACCGGCCGTCGGGTACGGCGAGTACGGCGAGCAGCAGTCCTGCGCCGGCGGCCGGGAGCACCACGACCGCGCTCTCCGCGCACAGCCGGCCCGCGATCTGGGGCAGCGAACCGCCACGGGCCCGCAGCAGGGTCAGCTCGGCGGCGCGCCGGGTCGCGGCGAGGCCGCCCGCCATCAGGAGCACCACGGCCGCCACGGTCGCGGTGCCGAAGCCCGCCACCGCGACCACCGGGCTGATCGCGTCGCGCGCCGAGCCGTAGGCGATGAGCACCTTGTCGAGTTCGGTGAAGACGGCCGTGGAGGAGGAGAAGACGGTACGGACGTCGTTGAGCGCGGGACCGGCCTGGAGGGAGGCGACGGCATCCTTGAGGTCGTCGAGGCCCCGGGCGTTCAACGGGGCTGATTCCGGGGCGAGTTGGGCGTACATCTCGGGCTTGCCGCCGGTGGCGAGCAGCGCGGGTGCGGCGTCGGGCGCGAGCAGCAGCGCGCCGTGCCAGTACTTGGGCGGTTCGGGGGCCGCGGACGGCACGCTCTCGAGCTGGGGGGTGCGCAGGACAGGCTGGACCGACCAGTAGCCGCCGCCCGGCTCCAGCGGCCGTACGATGCCGGTCACCGTCAGGGCCAGCGGGCCGCGTCCGACCCCGGCCACGTGCAGCACCGCGCCCGGGGTGAGGCGCAGGGTGCGCGCGGTGTCCTCGGTGACGGCGACCTCGGCGCCCGCCGACTCCTGGTCGGCCCGCCCGCCCGGCAGCCGCCCGGACACCAGACGGGCGTGGGTGGCCAGGCCGGCCTGGGCGGCCACCGTGAACCGCGCCGGGATCCCGCTGGGCCGGGGCAGGAACGGCTCGTCGGACTCCAGGCTCTGCCCGGTCCGCAGCCCGTACGCCGACTGGGCGCGGTCGATCGTGAGCGGGGCGGGCACCGTGCGCACCACCGCGTCGAAGTGCTGTCGCAGCTCGGCGGGAGAGACCATCGCCGCGCGGTCCGGCGCGGTCGCGGAGAGCCCGGGCGCGCCCGCGCTGAACTGGAGGGCGGTGCGGGCCGGCGCGGCCGACGCCACCGCGTGGCGCAGCCCGTCGTTCTCGTACGTCTCCACGCCGCGCGGGAAGGCGGCCGCGAGCCACGCGGTCATCAGGACCAGGACGGCGAGCGCGGCCGCCGCCCCGGGGGCGGTCCGCAGCCGGGTGCGCACCCAGGGCGCGTGGGCTCTGCCTGCCATGTCAGTTGCCCCCTTGGCCGCGCAGTGTGACGGCGGGATCGCTGCGGCGCAGCGCGATCGCCGCGACGATCAGGAGCGGGACGGCGGCCACCGCGCCGAGCAGCAACGCCACCCGCCCCGCCGGGAGTTCGACCAGGACGGCGGGCACCGGCTGGGCGGCCTGGTCGGTCAGCACGATCAGCGGTACCACCGCCCGGGTGAGGAGTTCACCGAGGCCGAACCCGGCGAGCAGCGCGATCGCGATGAGAACGCCCTGCTCGGCGGCGATCAGCCGGGCGAGCTGGCGGCGCGGGGTGCCGAGGGCGCGCAGTACGCCGAACTCCCGGCCGCGCTCGCGCAGCGATCCGGCCGCGCTCACGGTGAAGCCGACCGCCGCGAGCGCCGCCGCCACCAGGGACACGGCCGCAAGCGCGGACTGGGGGCCCGCGCCGAGCGGGTCGTCGCGCAGTTGGCGCGCGAGGTCGGCGCGGGAGACGATCCCCGCCGGGTCGGTGTCGGGCCGGTCCCGGAGCGCGGCTGCGGCCTCGGCGGCGCGGCCGGGCGCGGTGGTCAGCCACCATTCGGTGGCCGTCAGGCCCGTGGCGCCGTCGTTGTGGAGCAGCGCGTTGGCGGCCCGCAGGTCCAGCAGCAGCCCGCCGCCGTCCAGGGCGGCCGGCACCTGGGGCGCTCCGGTGGCCGCCGGCGCGCCGCTGCCGGTGGTCGGAAGCTGCCCGAGGCGGGCGACGATCTTCACGCGCACGGTGTGGCTGCCGAGCGGTACGTCGATGATCTGGCCGACCTTGCCGCCGCTCGAGGCGAGGAACCGGTCGTCGGCGACGGCCGTCGCCGGGGGCGGCGCGGAGCGGCGGGCGGTGAGGCCGAGCGTGCGGGTGAGGGGGCCCGTCTCCTCGCCGTCCCAGCCGGGTTGGGACTGCTGGTCCTGGCTCGAGGTGGTCCAGCGCGCGGCGGGCGGCACGGCGACCGGCCGGTCCTGGCCGCCCGCTCCCTCGGCGCGCAGCCCCTCCAGAGCGACGCCGCCCGGACCTTCGGTGCCGGGCGGGACCGGGAGCGCCACGGTCAGGCCGGTCAGGCGCACGGGTCCTGCGGGGCGTCCTGTCGGCGGGCCCGCGGCGGCGGCCAGGTCGAGGCCCAGTCGGTGGGCCCGGCCGTCGGGTGCCAGCGTGCCGAGCGGGAAGGAGAACCGCACCCCGAACCGGTCCTCCAGGGTCGCGGTCACCGCGCCGGGCCGCCCCTTGGGGACGGCCGGGCCGGTCAGCCGCAGATCGAGGCCGATCCGCCCGGTGTCATCGGGCAGGACGGCGCCGCCCGGCGGGTCCTGTTCCGGGGTGAGCAGGGACAGCAGTTCCGGCGCCGTGCGGCCCGCCAGGTCCGGGCGCAGCAGGAAGCCGCGGGCGTCGCGGGTGTCGAGGGCTAGTACGGTGCCCGAGCGCCCGCCGCTCAGCGGCATCGACTCGCGCACGGCGGGGGCGACGGCGCTGACGCCGGGGACCGTGGCGTAGGAGCCGCCCTGGCCGAAGGGGCTGGTGGCCGAGGTGAGCACCCGGATGTCGGTGCCCGCGCGGAAGTCGGCCTGGTCGCTCTGCGAACGGTTCCAGGTCGCCGACTGGCCGAGCGTGAGCAGGCCCATCGCGACCGCGAGGATGAGCAGCAGCACCGGGCCCGCGCCGCGCAGCGGCCGGCGGCTGAACTGCCAGCCCGCGAGCGCCATCGGCAGTCCCCGCCCGCCCGCCGCCCACCGCTCGGCGAGCCGGGCCGCGGGCGGCAGCAGCCGCAGCACGAGGACGGTCCCGGCGAGCAGGGCGAGCGCGGGCGCCGCCACGAGCAAGGGATCGACGCCGAGTCCGCCCGAGGCGTCGGTGTCGAGAGCGCCGGAGCCGGCGGCGGAGGTCTGCCGGTCGAGCTGCCAGTAGGCCACGCCCGCGATCAGCAGGAGCCCGATGTCGGCGCCCGCGCGGACCGGCGCGGGCAGCGCGCCCGCGCGCCCGCCGCGCCGCCTGGGCCCCGCCGCGAGCGCGGGCGCCACCACAGCCGCCGCGCAGCCGAGCGCGACCAGCACGGCGACGAGCCACACCGTGGCGGTGGCCGAGGTGTCCAGGCGGAGCCCGGCCCGCGCCAGTGCGCCCTGCCCGGCGAGCAGCCGGGTCAGCGGGCCGGCCAGGAGCGGCGCGATCAGCGCGGCGGGCACCGCGAGCAGCAGCGCCTCGGCGGCGGCGAGCCAGGCGATCTGGCGCCGCGATCCGCCCCGGGCGCGCAGCAGTTCGGTCTCGCCCGACCGCTCGGTGCTCAGCAGGCGGGCGACCAGGAGCAGCGCGTATCCGGCGAGCAGGACCAGCTGGAGGGCGACGATGAGCAGGGTCGAGCGGGACACGAGCAGGGAGCGTTCGGCCCGGTCGAGAATCGAGGGCAGGGAGGTCACCGCCGTGGCGTCGGGCCCCAACGCGCCTTGTTTCACCAGGGACTTGGGGCCTTCGGTCGCCGCCGTGCGCAGGGCGTCGATCCGGTCCGTGGTGATCGTCGAGAAGTCGGCGGTGGCGAGCCAGGCGCTCGGGCCCGCGCTCACGCGGCCGCCCTCGAACACCGAGGGGTCCGCGAGCAGGGGTCCGTAGGTGGTGAAGTCGAGCTTGCGGACGCCGCGCCCGCCGAGGTCGTCCAGGCGCCAGTACGCGTCGGACACGTCGGCGGCGCGGTAGACGCCGGTGATCCGCACGGTGATGTCCGGGCCGCCGAGCCGGTCGGTGAGGGTGAGGACGGCGCCGGGGCGCACCGGGAGCCGGGCGGCGGCGGACTCGGGCAGGGCGGCCTGGATCTCGCCGCCCCGCGCGTCGGCCGGAGCGGAGGGCCAGCCGCCGGCCGTCAGGCGGACCCGCGTGCGGTCGACGGCGGCCAGGAAGGTGAGGTCGGGATTGGCGGCGCCGGCGTTCTGCGGGGAGCGGGGCAGCGCGTAGGTGCCCGACCGCGTGAACTGCCGTGTGGTGACCGGCAGATGGTCGAAGACGGTGGCCGCGCCCGTCCGTACCGCGTCCGCCGCCGCCTGCCGCTGGTCGGGCCGGACCCCGGACGTGACGGCGAGGGCGGCCGGGGCGGCGGCGCGGGTGGCGAGCGTGTGGCGCAGCGCCGCGTCGGAGACCGAGCCGGAGAACGTGGTCAGCGCCGCCAGGACCGAGGTCGTGAGCAGCACGGCGAGCAGCGCCGCCAGAAGCAGCAAGCGGTGTGCGCGGACGCGCAGCAAGACGAACCCCGGCACACGGCCCCCCTCGGGCTGTTGGCCATTCCCCCGAAATGTGTCCAGATGTTTTCAGGACGCGCGGGGTCGTGGAAACCGCTTACTCGGTGTTCTTGCCCGATCGTGATCGGAATGCGACCACGGATGACCGAGTTCCGGTCGGAAGGGCAGTCTTCGCGGGTGCTGAGGGGCAGCCGGGGCGTCCGGTGGGCTCAGCCCTCGGAGTTGACCATCGAGGCGGCCGCGTACGTCAGATAGTTCAGAAGCGTCCGCTCGTGCTCCGGGGACAGGCCCAACTCGTCCACGGCGGCGCGCATATGACGCAGCCAGGCGTCGTGGGCGGCGCGGTCGACCGTGAACGGCGCGTGCCGCATCCGCAGCCGGGGATGGCCCCGGCCGTCGCTGTAGGTGCGCGGGCCGCCCCAGTACTGCATCAGGAACAGCGCGAGCCGTTCCTCGGCCGGGCCCAGATCCTGCTCCGGGTACATCGGGCGCAGCAGCGGATCATCGGCGACACCCCGGTAGAAGAGATGGACGAGCCGGCGGAAGGTCTGCTCGCCGCCGACCTGCTCGTAGAACGTCTGCTCCTGGAGCGTGCCGCGCGGAATCTCGGTCACGTTGAACACCCTCGCAATGTCATGGGGCCTGCCCCGGGACGCCGCCCGGAGCCCAGGGGCCGTCCCTGGGTGAATGCGGCGCGCTTCCATGGTCTCAGACCGGGCGGCCGAGTACCGGGGCCCTAGGACCGCTCTCCCTGGGTCCGGCCCGGGGACGGCTCGCCCGGCGGGTCCCGGCGCAGCACAGTGGAGGCATGAGGACGGACCTGGAGCTGCGGCGGGCCCTGGTGCGGGAGCTCGTGGCGGGCGGCGCGCTCGGCGACCCGGCGCTGCGGGCCGCCTTCGAGGACGTGCCGCGCCATCTCTTCGTGCCGTACTTCTACGAGAGCGGACCTCGTGGCTACAGCCGGCTGTGGGGCGAGGACCCCGACCCCGGGCGGCGCGAACGCTGGCTGACCGGCGCATACGCGGACGCCCCGCTGGCCACCCGGCTGCGCGACGGCGACCTCGTCTCCTCCAGCAGCCAGCCTTCCTTGATGGCCGGCATGCTGGCGGCCCTCGACCTCGCGGACGGCGACCGGGTCCTGGAGATCGGCGCGGGCACCGGATACAACGCGGCGCTGCTGTGCCACCGGCTCGGCGAGGCGAACGTGGCCACCGTTGACCTGGACCCCGAGATCACCGATTCCGCGCGGGCGCATCTGGCCGCCGCCGGGTACCGGCCCGCCGTGATCACTGGGGACGGGGCGCGCGGCGCTCCCGCGCGGGCCCCCTTCGACAAGGTCGTGGCGACGTGCGCGGTCGCCTCGGTGCCGCACGAGTGGGTCGCCCAGTGCCGGCCGGGCGCGCTGATCCTGGCCCCGCTCGCCACCGGTCTGATCCGGCTGCGGGTGACGGGTCCGGGCCGCGCCGAGGGCCGCTTCCTTGGCACCCCGGCCTACTTCGTGCCGTTGCGCGGCGCGGGTCCGGACGCGGGGCCCACGTCCGGCGCCGCCGGATCGGCCCGCGCGATCGTGGCCGACGAACTGTTCCGCTTCCTCGTCGAGCTGACAGCGGGCAGCCTCGACCCGTACGAGGCGTACGAGCTGTGGCGGCGCGAGGCGCGGCCCCGGCGCGAGCGGTTCGGGCTGACGGTGGACGGCGGCGCCCAGTGGGCGTGGCTGGACGATCCGCAAGGGCCCCACACGTGGCCCTTGCGGCGCGCGCCGTTCAGCCCCGGCGCACCGTGATCGTCGTCCAGGCGCCCACGTGCACCCGGTCGCCGTCCTGGAGCGGCACCGGCACATAGGGCTGGATCGGCTCGCTCGCGCCGTTGACCGTCGTGCCGTTCGTCGAGTTCTGGTCGACGACCGCCCAGGTGCCGTCCGGCTGCTGCACCAGCACCGCGTGCTGGTGCGAGACGCCCGGGTCCTCCGGCGGCACCGACAGGTCGATGTCGGGCGCCTCGCCGGTGGAGTGGCGGCGCCGGCCGATGGTGATCTGGTTGCCGGACAGCGGACGCTGCTGCTCGGGCGAGTACGCGGGCAGGTTGAGCCCGGCCGCCTCGGGGCCGCTGCGCTGCATCATCGCCAGGAAGTAGTCCCGGTCGGGCCCGACCGTGATGGACCAGGGCGCGGGCGCCGGCGGCGGCACCGCCTGCGGCCAGTCGTCGCCACGCTCGGGCGCGGCGGCCTGCGGCGCGGCCTGGGGTGACGCCTGGGGCCAGTCGTCGGCGGCGCGCTCGGGCGCGGGCCCCGGGGGCGCCTCGGGCGCGGCCTGCGGCCAGTCGTCGGCGCCGCGCTCGGGGGTGGAGCGGGGGCCCGGCTGCGGCCAGTCGTCGGCCGCGCGCTCGGGGGTGGGCCTCGGGGTCGCCTCGGGCCGGGCCTGCGGCCAGTCGTCGGCGCCGCGTTCGGGCGTGGCCGGCTGCGGCCAGTCGTCGGCGCGGTCGGTGCCGGGCTGCCTGCCCTGGCCCGGCACGGCCTGGGAGGGCGGCGGCAGCATCCAGTCGTCGTCGGCCCCCGGCCGGGGCTCCCGCGCCTGCGGCGGCGGACCCTGCTGCTGGAAGGGCGGCGGCGGAGGCGGCCCGCCCTGGGGCCCACCGAACGGCGGCTGCGGCGGGCCACCCTGAGGGCCGCCCGGCGCACCACCCTGAGGGCCGCCCTGCGGTCCCGCGAACGGCTGGCGCGGCGGCGCGGGCGGCTGCTGCTGGAACCCGTTCGGCGGCACCTGCTGCCCGGGACGCCGCGCGGGGTCGGCGGCCAGCGGCTCGGCGGGCCGGTTCACCTGCGAGGGCCGCGAGCTGTGGTACTCGTAGGGATCACGCGGCGCGGGCGGCGGACCCTGCTGGAAGGCGGGCGGCAGATTCAGACCGGGGCCGGGCGTGGAACCCGGACCGCCCACAGGACCCGGACCGCCCACAGGACCCGGACCGCCCACGGGGCCGGGGCCACTCACGGGGCCGGGGCCCTGCGGCGGCAGGGGGTGCTGGGGGGCCAGCGGGGTGTACGAGGTCGCCGTGTTGGTGAGGAAGTTCCACCGGCACTCCTCGCAGAAGGGCGCACCGGCCTCGCGCGGGGTCCGGCACTGCGGGCAGAGCTCGGCCTGCGCGGTGGCGTTCGGGTCCCTGGGGCCCGGGTACGCGGGCGGCGGCGGGGGAGGCGGCGGCACGGCGCCCATGCGATGGCCGCAGATCTCGCACCAGTCGTCGGAACCCGACTGGTGTCCGTTCGGGCAGGTCGGCATGGAGTCGCTTCCCCCTCTCCTTGTCCGGCCCGGTGGGCCGAGGCATCTCGGTGGTTCTCAGTACTCGGTGCTGCTCGGGTGCTTCGGTGTTCGGTGCTTCGGTACGGCTGGCTGTCTCTGTACGGCTCGGTGCTTCCGGGTCCTGCTCGGTACGTCTTGGTCGTAACCCCGCGACGCGCCGCGCGACTACTTACTGTTCGCTTCCTGCTACTTCTTGACGCGAACGGTTTTGGTCGAGCGCGTTTCGAGGGTCATCTCGTCCGCTTCCGCAACCTTCGCCTTCAGTCGCACAGTACCTGTCACCTCGTCGACCACGTCCACCACCTTCGCGAGCAGTCTCGCAGTATCCGCGTTCCCGGAGGCGGCGGCCAGCTGGACCGCCCGGCCGAGCTTCGCCGTGGCCCCGTCCACATCGCCCGACTTGCGCGCATCCAGGCCCTGTTGGATGACTTGGGCCAGTTCGGCCTGACCTGTGTAGTGGGCGACCTGGGGGTTGATGGAGGTGGACGCCACCATGTCGTCGGTCCACACCGCCCGCACCAGACCCTGCGAGAGCACCTGGGGCGTACCGCCCTCGCGGTCCGGCACGATCAGGGAGACACGGGCCGCCAGCATTTCCTGGCCGATGTTGGCCTGGGGCACCCGCACGCAGATGTGGTAGTCGCGCGACTCGTCGCCCCACGAGCCGGTCGGATAGTCCCCGGCGCGCGGACCCGCCTCGGTGCGACGGTGCGTCAACTCCTCGACAGCGGGAGCCACTTGCTTGACGAACATGACCTCCACGCCGACCGGCGTCCACAGCCGCAGCGCCACGTCCGCGACCTCCTTGCCCATCGCGTTCTCCATCATCCGCGTGAAGTCGCCGGCCAGCTGGGCCGGGTCGGCGACGATGTCGGCGGTGCCGAGCAGCGCGGAGGCGATCGAGGTCACCTCCTTGACCTCCCAGTCGGTCCCCACGCCACGGGCGTCACAGGTGAACCGCCCGGCGCACGCCTGGAGCGCGGCGCGCAGGTCCTCGGGCGACTCGTGCTCATTGCGCCCGTCGGTCAGCAGGATGCCGTGTCTGATCGGCACGTCCGCCGTCCCGAGCAGCCGGTCGGCCAGGCGCAGCCAGGTGCCGATCGCGGTGCCGCCGCCCGCGCTCAGCTTGCGCAGCGCGTCCTTGGCCTGCGCCCGGGTCCGGCTGTCGGCGGTGGCCAGGCGGCCGTTGCCGGGGTAGACCTCGCGGGCGGTGTGGGTGCCGGCGACCACCGCGAACTCGACCCCGTCGCGCAGGGTGTCGATGGCGGCGGCCGTCGCGTCGCGGGCGTTGCGCATCTTGGTCGGCGGGTGGTCCATGGAGCCCGAACAGTCCACCATGATCACCACGGCGGCGGCGGGCGCCTGCCCCGGCACGTGGACGGGCGAGACCGTGGCCGTCGTGAGGGGACCGCCCCCCAGGGTGCCGCCCCCGGTGGAGGCCACCGTGACGATCGCGTTGACCTCGCGCCCGCCCTCGGGCAGGAACTCGTTCTGGTACACCTCTACGGAGAACTGCGGCACGGTGGACTTCGAGAAGTTGGCCATCGGAAAAGGCTCCTTGAGGCTCCATGGACCTGAAGTGACAAGAGTGCGGGGCGAGTTGCGGGGTGCGGGTGGCGCCGGGCGGGCGGGTGAGGGCGCAGGAGGCCTACGGGCGGCCGGGAGCCGCCCCCTGCGGCTCCACCGCGAACGGCAGCAGGGCCACGGTCACGTTGTCGTGGCCCCCGCCGTCCAGGGCGTGCCCGACCAGGACCCGCGCGCCGCGCAGCGGCTGTGCGGCGGCGTCCACCGGGACGACACGGGCCATCTCCTCGGCGCCTTCGGCGTAGTTCCACAGCCCGTCCGTGCAGACCACCACCACGCCGGAGCGGTCCGGCTTGAACGAGGCGGTGTGCGGGTCGAGATCGTAGGCGTCCGCGCCGAGCCACCCCGTGATGGCGTGGGCCCGCTCGTCCGCGTAGGCGTCGGCCTCGCTCATCAGGCGCGCCGCCACCATCTGCGCGGCCCACGAGTCGTCCTCGGTGAGCCGGGCCGGCGCGGCCGTACGGTCGTCGGGGACCCAGTACGCGCGGCTGTCGCCGACCCAGCCCACCACCAGGAGCCCGCCCGCCGACACCGCGCCCACCAGCGTGCAGGCCGGCGCGTTCTGGTGGCGGTGCGCCTCGTGCGGCAGGGCCTGGACGGGCTCCGCGGCAAGGGAGTTGACGGCTTCGGCGGCCGCCAGGATCGCGTCGTGCATCGCCTGCTGCGGGTGGGTGCCCTGCTCCAGAGCGGCCAGCAGCGACTCGTTGGCGGTGGCCGCGGCGGCCGCCGACGCCTCGTCGGGCCGGGTCGCCGACGACACCCCGTCGCAGACGATGGCCACGACGGCGGGCGAGCCGTCGGGCAGCGCGGTCGAGGACAGCGCGAAGGAGTCCTCGTTGCGGTGGTGGCGCAGGCCCCGGTCGCTCACCGCCGAGACGCCGCCGAGCTCCTGCTCCATGTGGTCGCGCTCGCGCGGCTGGGCGTGCCCGCAGTTCTCGCAGTAGCCGTCGCCGTCGACCCGGCCCGCCCGGCAGGCCACGCAGACCTTGGCGGGGGCCGCCGGCGGCCGCGCCACATGGGTGTGCGCGTCGGGAGCGTCGGGTTCGGCGGCGCGCGGGTCGGGCGCCGCGAGCGCGTACGCCTCCTGCCCGGGCCGGCCGGGCTGCCCGGGCTGCTCACCCTGAGCCGCCTCCGCCCCCGCCCCCGGCGCCGCCGCCGGGCCGTCCGGGCTCGTGGGGCGGGGCACGTGGGGCGGCACGGCGGCGGCCGGTGACGCCAACTCGATGGTCGGATGGTCGAGCGGGGGCTCGGGCACGGCCGACAGGTCGTACCCGCAGGCCCCGCAGAACAGGTCGCCCGTCTCCAGCGGCTCTTCGCAGCCGGGGCAGGCGGCGAGCTGATGCGTCTGCGACATCGTCACACCCAGGTCCGTGGGCGGAATCGGTTGGCCCGTTCCACCAGGTCGATCCTTTCCTCGCCGCGCTGTGCGAGCCGGGCGAGCATCCGGTACGAACGTTCCAGACCGAAGCGCAGGCCCCGCTCGTCGACTTCGCTGCCGAGCAGGACGGTTGTGTCCTGCCCGGCGCCGGTGCTCCCCGACAGTACCCAGTCCAGGGCGCTGCCCAGGACCTCGGCCGTCAGCTGCGCACGTCGCACGGCGTCGAGTCCGAACGCGTCCAGCGCCTCGATCTGGGCCGCGGCCGCCAACAGGTCCGCGCGCAACGGGTCGTGGGGGGAGCGGCCGCGCAGCCGCGCCCGGACGGCGGCGACCCGGGCCGCCGTGTAGTGGATGGAGGCCTCCGGCACCGATTCCAGAGTCCTGACCGCGCCGGCGCGGTCACCGGCGGCGAGCCGCACCCGGGCCAGGCCGAAGGCGGCACTGACGTAACCGGGATCCGTCATCCACACCAGGCGGTAGTACTCGGCGGCGTTGTCGAGCTGGCCCAGCACCTCCGCGCATACGCCGAGGGCGAGCTTGGGGGCGGGCTCGCCCGGGAACGCGTCGTAGATCGCGTCGAAGGACAGCGCCGCGTTCTCGTTGTCGCCCGCCGCCAGCGCGGCAAGACCTCGGTACCAGACCACCCGCCAGTCGTCGGGGTGGTCGGCCTCCAGGGAGTCCAGCGCCTTGGCGGCGGACAGTCGCTCGTCCAGGTCGAGCCGGGCCCGCAGCTCGCGCAGCCGGCGCTCGATGGACTGGGCGGGCGCCGAGCGCAGCGCGATGATCAGCTCGGCGGGCGCGGCCGCCATCAGGCCCGCGAGGAAACCCGCGTTGGGATCGCCCGGGTCCACGTGCGGTACCGGCAGCGCGAGCGCGGTGGCGCGGGCGTCGAGCGGCGCGAGCGCGAGCACGGGCGGCCCGCCGACGGCGCCCTCGGCGCGCGGCGCGGGGACGGCGCCCGGCGCGGGGACGGCGCCCGGCGCGGGGACGGCGCCCGGCCTCGCCAAGTGGGACACTGCGGTTGTGCCCGGCGCGGGCGGGGCGCTCCCCGAAACGGCGGCCGGGGCGGCCGGCGCGGTCGCGGCCGCCGCGAGTGCCTTGCGGCCCCGGCGGCCCGGTGGGGCCACCCGCGCCCCGAGCCGCGAGACGGCGCCGGCGTCGTGCGGCGCGGCGAACAACTTGGTGTCCGTGACGCGCAGTTCGGTGCCGAACAGCGTCGAGAGTGCGGGCCTCGGCCGGCCCGTCTGGAGTGCGACGACCTCACGCAGCACGCCCGTCAGCTGCTCCGCCATCTCCTGCGCGGAGGCGAACCTGCGCGCCGGGTCGGGGTCGGTGGCCCGTACCAGGAAGCGGTAGTACGACTCGTAGGCGCGGAAGACCTCGATGGTGTCGGGGTCGGGCAGACAGTCCGCGTAGACGTTGGTGTAGCCCTGGAAGTCGAAGGTCAGCACGGCCAGGGTGCGCGCCACCGTGTACAGGTCGGAGGCGACCGATGGTCCCGCCTCGGCGACCTCGGGGGCCTGGTAGCCGACCGTGCCGTAGATCGCCGACTCGTCGTCGTCCATGCGGCGCACCGCGCCCATGTCGATCAGCTTGAGCTGGTCCTCGGTCTGGATGGCGTTGTCGACCTTGAAGTCGCAGTACAGCAGGTTGCGGCTGTGCAGATGCCCCAGCGCCTCCAGCGCCTCGATGCCGAACGCGCAGGCCTGCTCGACCGGTAGCGGATCGCGCCTGCCCGCCGCCGTGCGCCGCTCGTTGGCTATGTCCTTGAGCGACTTGCCGCCGACGTACTCCATGACGATGTAGCCGTCGAGCGAGCCGGTGCGCTGGTCCAGGTGCTCGACGAAGTTGTAGATCCGCACGATGTTGGAGTGCTCGATCTCCGCGAGGAAGCGACGCTCGGAGATCGCCGCCGCCATCGCGTCCTGGTCGCCGGTGTCCAGCAGGCCCTTGAGCACCACCCAGCGGTCGGAGACCGCCCGGTCCACGGCGAGGTAGACCCAGCCGAGGCCGCCGTGCGCCAGACAGCCCATCACCTCGTACTGGCCGTGCACGATGTCACCGGTGCGCAGCTTGGGCACGAAGGAGTACGGGTGGCCGCACTTGGTGCAGAAGCCCTCGGTGCGCCCGGGCCGCTCCCCGCGCGAGCGGCCCACCGCAGCCCCGCAGTCCGAGCGTGAGCAGAACCGCTTGCGCTCGGGCACCTCGGGGCGCTCCATCACCGCCGAACGCGGATCGGGGCGCGGCACCGCGGGCACCGTCACCAGACCCGCGCCGAGCCGGCTGCGCGCCGAGGAACTGGCCGCCGCACCCGAACTGCGCACCGACACCGAGCGCGCGGTCCCGGCGCCGGACAGCGACGACAGGCGCCCCGAGACCGAACGACGAGACGTCGACGAGCGCGAGGAGCGGGCGGAGGCGCGCGATGAGGACCGGGCAGACCGGGAGGACGGGGAGGACGCGGCCGCCGAGGAGGCCGAGCGGTGGCCGCCGCCGGTGATCCCGGTGGGCGGCGACGACACCATGCCGGTGGGCGACACGACGGGCGCGAGCCCGCAGGTGTCGCAGTACAGCTCGCCGCCGCCCATGTCCTCGTACGTGCCCGCGCAACCGGGGCGCTGGCACTGGGTGTTCTCGCTCACGAATCCCCCCTCACGTCCTGGGTTCCCGACTGCCCGGGGACCAGCACTTCCGCCGCCGCACGCTGGTAGCGCAGCACCGCGTCCTCGGCGACCCGCAGGTCGCAGGGCGCCGACCACAGCATCCGGCGGGCCGCGTCGTACCGCTCCATCAGGAGCGGGTCCTCTGCCATGCCGTGCCGGGCCACCTTCGCCTTGTACGCGTCGAGGCGCCCGCGCAGCTCGGCGCGGACCGCGAGCGGCGCGGTCACCGCCGTCAACGAGGCGCGTGCGCGCAGCAGTTCGTCCTCCGCCTCGCGCTCAAGGGACTCAAGGAGGGGCGACAGGCGGTGCCACTGGGCGTGCCTGCGGTACTCGGCGGCCGCCGCCAGCTGTTCCTGGAGCACGATGGAGGGCCCGCTGACGGCCGGCACCTCGCTGGCGGCGATCTTCGCCAGGACCTCACCGCGCGCCGAGCGCGCCTCGGCCAGCGTGCGGTCGGCCCGCGACAGGACGTCCCGCAGCCGGGCCAGGCGCTGCTCGGCGTCCTGACGTACCGTCAGCACCGCGTCGATCTCGCGCCGTACGTCCTCAAGGGCGCGCGCGGCCCGGTCGTAGCGGCCGGTGTCGGGGCGGCCGCCGCCCGGCGCCGAGCTGCCCGGGGCCGGCACCCAGAAGGCGAGCGGGTCGGAGATCACCTGGGTGCGCAGCTCGGCCAGCTCGGCCGTGATCGCCTCCAGGTCGTCGCCCGAGGGGTGCTCGCCCGGCCGCACACCCACCGAGTGCGCGAGCCCCCGGGTGCGGTGCAGCTCGGCGGCCAGCAGGTCTATCCGGGCGGGCAGCGCGGACCACACCGTGTCGGCGGCCACGACCAGGTCGAGCGAGCGGGCGTACAGCTCGTTCATCCGGTGGACGAGGTCGGCGAGCGAGAAGCGCTCGGTCAGCTTCGCGGGGCCACCGGCCAGCGTGGGCGCGCCGTGCAGGGCGGCGCCGGAGAGCGTGACGGACTCGCCGCGCAGCCGGTCGGTCAGCTCCACCAGGTCCTCCCGGCTCGGCCAGCGCCGCCGGGCGCGCAGCTCACGCGCGGAGCTGAGGGCCGCCGTGTACGCGTCGAAGTACGCCCACAGCAGGGAGATGGACTGCTCGGTGGCGGCCCAGCGTTCCCGGGTGACGCCGGTGAGCTCGGCCCCTTCCAGGAGCCGGCGCCCGGCATGGTCCTGGAGGGCAAGCAGCGAGGTCTCCACGGCCTCGTGCTCGGCGTCCAGGCGCGCCAGCGCACGGTCCGCCTCGTCCCGGTCCATGACCGGCGGGGCCGGCTCGGGGGGCCTTCCGGTGGAGCCGGGAAAGGATCCCGCGCCCATCGATCACCTCTCCGCTCTGTGGTACGGCCGCTGCCTCAACGTGCTCATCCCGTCCGGTACTTGGGTGCCGGCGGGCTCTTTATGCCCGGCAGGTCGGCGGCCAGCCACTGACGGTAGGCCTTCATCCAGGCGCTGTTGTCCCCGCCGTCCCGGTAGTCCACCAGGACCTGGTTGACCCGCCGCACCACATCGGTGTTGCCGAGCTTGACGGCGACGCCGTAGTACTCGGTGGTGAAGGGGCTGCCCTTGAGCTGGACCGCCGGGTCCTGGGCGGCCTGTCCGGCGGCCAGCGCGTTGTCGGTGACGACCGCGTCCACCAGGTTCTCCTGGAGGCGCACCAGGCAGTCCAGCTGGTTGGGGACCGTGAAGTCCTGGTAGTCGGCGCCGTGCGAGGCGGCCTTGAGCGCGTCGAAGGCGGTGGAGCCCGCCGCCACGCAGACCCGCTTGCCCTTGAGGGAGTCGTCGAAGCCGGTGATGGCGGAGGACTTGGGGGCGAGCACCTGCTGGCCCGCCTCGAAGTACGCGGTGGAGAACGAGGCCTGCTTGACGCGCTTGCAGTTGACGGTCATGGTCCGCACCACCACGTCCACCGTGCCGTTCTGGAGCGCGGGAATGCGCTGGCTGGTGGGGATGGCGCGGTAGATCACCGCGTTCTCGTCGCCCAGGATGTTCTTCGCGATCGCCTTCACCAGGTCGATGTCGAAGCCTTCCAGGGTGCGGGTCGTGGGATTGCGGTAGCCCCAGCGGAAGCTGTTCTGGTCGACGCCCGCGATCAGCTTGCCGCGCCGCTTGATGGCGTCGATGTTCGGGCCGTCCGCGCTCGACGGGGGCAGGCTCGCCTCGGGATCCACGCAGTCGTCGGCCTTGGCCGGCACGCCCCGCGCGGCGGCGGGGCCGACGCTCACCGAGGTGGCCTGGCCGCCGTGCCGGCTCAGCGGGATCAGGGCGCCGGCCGCGACGGCGAGCGCGAGGGCCATCCCGGCCACCCCGCCCCAGCCGCGCAGCCGCCTGGCCGCGCGCCGGGCACGGCCCGGCGTGCCGGTGCCGGTGCCGGGGGCGGCCGCGCGGGCCGGGTCCGCCGAGCTCTTCGCGCCGCTCATCGCGACCCCTCTCGCCCATCCACCGCTGCTCGCTGGTCCATTGCCGCCGTCCATGCCGCTCACCTGTACTCCGCGAGGCGGCGGCTGACGCCCACCCCGGCGCCCGCCGCCGCGAGCACGGCGAGGACCGCCGCGCCGAGGGGCAGACCCGAGAAGGCGCCCCGGCCGTCGGACGCGGCCGAGGTGAACTGGCGCTGCTCGTGGGCGATCGCCGTGTCCAGCGCCCTGTCCACCTGGTCGAAGCTCTCACCCGTGGAGTTCTTGGCGCCAAGCACCTGGGTCAGCGCGCCGTCGTAGTCGCCGCTGTCGTCCGTCCTGCGGGCCGCCGTGTGCCGTGCGCGCCAGGTGTTCATGTCGGCGGCCGCGGCGGCCACGGGGGACTTGCCCGCGTCGTCGTCGGCGAGGGCGCGGGCCGCGCCGAGCCGGTCGGACAGGGTCGCCATCTCCCGGATGTAGTCCGCCTCGTACTGGTCCTTGCCGTCGGAGGTGAGCACCGCGCCCCGGGCCACCAGCGTCAGGTTCTCGTTCGCGCGGGCCTGGAGGGAGCTGATCCGGGCGTCGTTGAGGACCTTCAGGGACTCCTGGCCGTGCGCGCGCGAGGCCGACAGGTCAGAGGAGGCCACCGCGTGCCCCACCACCAGCCAGAGCAGCATCACCGTGGCGGCGGCCGTCGCGGCCAGCAGGCCGTGGTTGAACACCCGGTTGGTGCGCAGATAGGTGCGCCGCTGGGCCCACAGGAGGCCGCCGAGCGCCACCAGGCCGAGCACGGTCGCCGCGTACGGCCAGGTGTCGGCCTGGCCGTAGTCGTCGTAGAGGCGGCCCGTCTCCGCCTCGTACAGCTTCTGCGCGGCGGGCAGCAGGCTGGTGGACATCTTCTGGTTGGCGAAGCGCAGATAGGCGCCGCCGACCGGGAAGCCCTGCCGGTTGTTGGCCCGCGCCTGCTCGATCAGGCCGTTGTAGAGCGGGAGTTGCTGGTTCAGGGTGGCGATCTGCTGGGCGGAGTCGGCCGAGCCGGTGGTGTTGGCGGCCGCCTTGACCAGGAGCCGGGAGGCGGTCGCGATGTCGCTGTCGTACCGCGCGCGCACATCGAGCGGTTCCTGGCCGCCCGCGAGGAAGCCGCTCGCCGCCGCCGTGTCCGCGTCGGCGAGCGAACGGTAGATGGACGCGGCGTCCGCGCTGAGCGGCTGGCTGCGGCTCACCACGTCGTCGGCGGCGGCCGCGCGGTCAAAGACCTCCCAGGCGGTGGCCGCGCCGAAGGCGAGCACCAGGGCCGCCACGACCGTGCCGATGATCCACAGCCGGCCGGGCTCGGTCGTCGCGGCGGCGCGCGCCCGCTCGCGGGCCTCGGCCAAGCCCCGGCGCGCGCCCGGGCGCGGCTGCGCGATGGACCGGACCGCGGCCCCCCGCGTCCCCGGTTCGCGCACGTTCGGCGGATTCGCCACCTGACCTCCCCCTCGGTCGCTGCCTAGGCAGTATGGCCGCAGGGACCGACAACCATCCAGCGTTGTCTGGATCTTGTTACCTGCCACCCCGCGCGCCGTGAGCCCCGCGCGCCCCCCGCCCCCACGTTCCCTCCCCATGTATACGCGGCGCCCGGGCGTTCGGTTCCCCCGGCCCCCATCGCCCCACCGTCCCTTGCGGCCCTACGGGTACTGGGCCCGCAGCCGCGCGTACGCCTCGTCGGGCGCCGAGACCCGGTCGAGGCCGAGCAGGCCCGCGCCGAGCACGGGCGACGCCGTCACCACCAGCGGCACCGCCTTGGGCGCCCGGACCGCGAGCCGTTCGCGTACGCCGTCGTCCAGCTGGGGATGGCGGGCCGCGAGCACACCGCCGCCGAGCAGGACCGGCGTCTCCACCTCCAGGAGGCCGAGCCGCCCGAGCGCCACGGTGGCCAGGGCCACGATCTCCTCCGCCTGCCGCTCGACGAGCGAACGCGCCACCTTGTCACCGGCCGCCGCGACCTCGAAGAGCACCGGGCTCAGCTCGTGCAGCCGCACCACCGGGATCCTCCCCAGGTGCAGCCCCTCGATCAGCTCGTACATCGAGGAGAGCCCGAAGTGGTCGGGCAGGGCGCAGGCGAGCGCGGTCGCCCCGCCCCGCCCGTCCTCGGCGCGCGCCGCGAAGAACAGGGCCTCCTCGGCGAGCCCGCCGCCCCCGCCCCAGTCGCCGGAGATCTTCCCGATGGCGGGGAAGCGGGCGGTGCGCCCGTCCGGTGTCATGCCGACGCAGTTGATGCCCGCGCCGCACACCACCGCGACCCCGCACGGCTCGGCGCCCACGGGCAGCCCGGCGCGCAGGATCGCGAAGGTGTCGTTGTGGACGCTCACCGACGCCCCCCAGCCGCGCGCGGTCAGCGCGGCCGTCAACTCCCGCTCCTCCACGGGCAGATCGGCGTTGGCCAGGCACGCCGAAACGTGCTCGACCCGCAGCGGCCCGGGGCTACCCGCGGCGAGGTGGGCCTCCTCCACCGTGGTGGCCAGCATGTGCATGGCCACCTCGACGCCCACCGCCGGCGGCCGGAAGCCTCCGCCGCGCGCGGCGCCTAGCACCGTGCCGTCCGCGTCGATCAGCGCCACGTCGGTCTTGCTGTTGCCGGCGTCGATCGCCAGCACCCTCATGCCCACGAAAGGTGCTCCCGGTTGTGCGCGATCAGCCGGTCGGTGAGTTTCTCGGCGTGGTCGTACTGCCCGACCAGCGGGTGCGCGAGCAGGGCGCGGAACACCCGGTCGCGCCCACCGCGCAGGGCGGCCTCGATGGCCAGGTCCTCATACGCGGTGACGTGTGCGATCAGCCCCGCGTACAGCGGGTCGAGCCGGGGCACCGGGAGCGGGACCGCGCCGTCGCGTCCCACCCGGGCCGGCACCTCGATGACGGCGTCGTCCGCGAGGAAGGGCAGCGTGCCGTTGTTGTACGTGTTGACGACCTGCACGGGGCTTCCCCCGCCGCCGAGCAGTGACGCCGCGAGGTCGACGGCGGCCTCGGAGTAGAAGGCGCCGCCGCGCTTGGCCAGCAGCTCCGGCTTCTCCTCGAGCGCCGGGTCGCCGTACATCTCCAGCAACTCCCTTTCCATTGCCGCGACTTCGGCGGCCCTGGACGGCTTGGTGGCGAGCTCGCGCACCACCTCGTCGTGGGAGTAGAAGTAGCGCAGATAGTAGGAGGGCACCACGCCGAGCCGGTCCAGGACCTGGCGGGGCAGGCGCAGGTCGTCGGCGATGGCGTCGCCGTGCTCGGCGAGCAGCCCGGGCAGTACGTTCTCGCCCGCGGGACCGCCCAGACGTACCCCGAACTCCCAGGTGAGGTGGTTGAGACCGACGTGGTCGAGGTGGACCTCGCCGGGCGTCACCTGGAGCAGCTTGGCGAACTTGCGCTGGAGCCCGATGGCCACGTTGCACAGGCCGACCGCCTTGTGCCCGGCCTGGAGCAGGGCCCGGGTCACGATGCCCACCGGATTGGTGAAGTCGATGATCCAGGCGTCCGGGTTGGCGCGGCGCACGCGCTCGGCGATGCCGAGCACCACCGGCACCGTACGCAGGGCCTTGGCCAGGCCCCCCGCGCCGGTCGTCTCCTGGCCCACGCAGCCGCACTCCAGCGGCCAGGTCTCGTCCTGCTGCCGGGCGGCCTGTCCGCCGACGCGCAGCTGGAGCAGCACGGCGTCCGCGTCCGCGACACCGGCGTCCAGGTCGGAGGTGGTGATGATCTTCCCCGGGTGCCCCTGCTTGGCGAAGATGCGCCGGGCGAGCCCGCCCACCAGCTCCAGGCGGTCGGCGGCCGGGTCGACCAGGACGAGCTCACTGACGGGCAGCGTGTCCCGCAACCGGGCGAAGCCGTCGATGAGTTCGGGGGTGTAGGTGGACCCGCCCCCCACTACTGCGAGCTTCATGGAATCGATCAGCCCTTCACTCCGGTCAGCGTGACGCCCTCGACGAAGGCCTTCTGTGCGAAGAAGAAGACGAGGATCACGGGGGCCATGACCAGAACGGTCGCGGCCATGGTCAGGTTCCAGTCGGTATGGTGCGCGCTCTTGAAGGACTCGAGGCCATAGCTCAGCGTCCAGGACCCCGGCGTGTCGGACGCGTAGATCTGGGGTCCGAAGTAGTCGTTCCAGGCGTAGAAGAACTGGAAGAGCGCGACGGCGGCGATGCCGGGGCGTGCCATGGGCAGCACCACCTTGAGCAGGGTGCGCAGCTCCCCGCACCCGTCCACCTTCGCGGCGTCCAGGTACTCGTTGGGGATGGTCATCAGGAACTGCCGCAGCAGGAAGATGGTGAACGCGTCGCCGAAGGCCAGCGGGATGATCAGCGGCCACAGGGTGCCCGACAGGTCCAGCTGCCTGGCCCAGAACAGATACATCGGGATGATGACCACCTGGGGCGGCAGCATCATCGTCGAGATGACCAGCATCAGCGACAGATGGCGCCCCCGGAAGCGGAACTTGGCGAGCGCGTAGGCCACCGGCACCGACGACACCACGCTGAGCACGGTGCCGAGCCCGGCGTACAGCAGGGTGTTCTTCCACCAGCCCAAGAAGCCGGGCGTGTCGAACACCTGGCGGTAGTTGGACCACGCCCAGTGGTGCGGGACGAGGTCGCGGGTGAGGGTCTGGTGGTCGTCCATCAGCGAGGTGAGCAGCAGGAAGACGAAGGGCAGCACGAAGAACAGGGCGGCGGCGACACCGAGCGCGTGCACCGCGATCCAGTGCAGCGCGGCCTTGCGCCGGGCGACCCTGGCCGCCGGGGTCGCCGCCGGAGCCTCAAGGGCGTACGTCATGTCACTCACCTGCCTGGACGAGTCCGCCGCGCCGCTTCATGAGCAGCGCCGTGAAGGCCATGGAGAGGGCGAACAGGACCAGCGCGACCACACAGGCGGAGCCGTAGTCGAAGCGCTGGAAGCCCAGGTTGTAGACGAGCTGGGGCAGGGTCAGCGTCGACTTGTCGGGGTAGCCGGGCTCGAACTGCTGGCCCGAGTTGCCGAGGTTCCCGGAGGCGACCTTGCCCGCCACCAGCGGCTGGGTGTAGCTCTGCATCGCCTGGATGACGCCGGTGACCACCGCGAACATCACGATCGGCGAGATGTTGGGCAGCGTGACATAACGGAACCGCTGCCAGGCGGACGCCCCGTCGAGTTCGGCGGCCTCGTACTGCTCCTTCGGCACGTCCAGGAGCGCGGCCATGAAGATCACCATGAGGTCGCCGACGCCCCACACCGCGAGCAGGGTCAGCGCGGGCTTGGACCAGGACGGGTCGGTGAACCAGTCCGGCGCCGGGATGCCCAGGTCGCCCAGGAGTGAATTGACCGGCCCCGTACCGGGGTTGAGCAGGAAGACGAAGCCGAGGGTGGCCGCGACCGGCGGGGCGAGGTAGGGCAGATAGAACAGTGTGCGGAAGACGCCGACCCCCGTCTTGATCTTGGTGACGAGCAGGCCGACGCCGAGTCCGAACACCACCCGGCAGGCGACCATGACGACCACCAGCCACAGGGTGTTGCGCAGCGCCGGCCAGAACAGCGGGTAGTCGTTGAAGACATAACCCCAGTTCTTGAGACCGTCGAAGGTGGCCGCGCCGAAACCGTCGTAGTGGGTGAAGGAGAAGTAGACCGTGGAGATCAGCGGGTAGGCGAAGAAGACGCCGAACCCGATCAGCCAGGGTGAGAGGAACGCCAGGGTGCGCAGCGCCGAGCGGCGGTGCTTGGCGCGCAGTGAGTAGGTGGTGCTCATGGCCGGGCTACTTCGCCTGCGCGATCGCGGCGTCGATCTCCCGGGCGGTGCCGGCCAGACCCGCCTTGATGTCGCCCTGCTTGCCGCTCTCCACGCCGTAGCCGAGGTTTTGCAGCGACACGATGTACTGGCCGCCGTTGACGGAGGCGGGGGTGGTGGTGGAGTTCGGGTTCTGGGCGATGTCCAGGAACGTCTTGAAGCGCGGGTCGGCCTGGAGCTTCGGAGACTTCAGGGCGTCGAAGGTGGAGGGCACGTTGTGGATGGCGTTGGCGAAGTTCACCACCGCGTCGGTGTCGGTGGTCAGGAACTTGACCAGCTCCCACGCCGCGTTCTGCTTCTTGGAGGTCGCGGCGATGCCCGCGATGGTGCCGGTCAGATAACCCTTGCCGTACGTGGCCCGCTGGTCGTCCGGCACGGGCAGCGGCGCCACCCCGATGTCGAACTTCGCCTTGCCCGCGAGCGCCATGCCAAGGCGCCACTCACCGTCCATGGCCATCGCGACCTGACCGGTGTTGAACGGATTGGTGTCGCCGAACTCCTCACCGAAGGAGGTCCGGTACTTCTCCAGCTCGGCGAAGCCGCCCAGATCGTCGACGAGCCGCTTCTGGAAGGCGAGGCCCTTCTCGAACGCGGGGTCCTTGGCGATGTTGGACTTGCCGCTGGAGTCGAAGTACGTCGGCGACCACTGCGCCAGGTAGTGCTCGGTCGTCGTCTCGTAGCCGTGGTAGTCGGGCATGAAGCCGAGCTGTTCGTAGGAGTCGCCCTTCGGCTTGGTCAGCAGCTTGGCGTCGGCCTCGAACTGTGACCACGTGGTGGGCGGCCCGTCGATGCCGGCCGCCTTGAAGGCGTCCTTGTTGTAGTAGAGCGCGTAGGCGTCCCCGAGCAGCGGCAGCGCGCACCGCTTGCCGTTGAACTGGGTGTACTCGTTCATGCTCTTCGGGAACGTCTTCGCCGGGTCGATGCCGTCCTTCTTCAGGAACGGGGCGAGGTCGGCCAAGGCGTTGGACGAGCAGAACTTGCCCACGTTGTTGGTGGTGAACGACGACACCACGTCCGGCGCGCTGGAACCGCCCGCGCGCAGCGCCTGGTTGATCTTGTCGTCGGTGACGTTGCCGACGACCTTGACGTGGATGTTGGGGTGCGCCTTCTGGAAGGCGTCCACGTCGGCCTGGATGGCCTTGACCTCGCTCGCCGCGCTCCACCCGTGCCAGAAGGTGATCGTCGTGTCCTTGGACGCGTCGTCCGTCGCCCCGGCGCCGCTCTGGCCCGTACAGGCGGAGGCGAACAGGGCTATGGACGCGGTCGCGGCCAGTACGACGGCCGGGGTGCGGCGGGTGGTGGGCATGGCGGTGTCTCCCGGGAGGGCTGGGGGGTGGGGAAGGGGGTTCAGCGTGCGGTGTCGAAGACTTCGTCACGCGTGGTGGCGAGCGCTGCTTCCAACGCGCCGCGCAGGACGGGGAGTCGGGTGACCTCGCCGACGACGAGCCGGGGCCGGGAGGCCGCCAGCTCGCCCAGTTCGCTCCGCACGAGCTCACACAGCGGTTCGCCGCCGGCCGCGATCAGCGCGCCCGACAGCACCACGAGCTCGGGGTCGAGGACGGCCACCATCGAGGCGAGACCGGTCGCGAGCCCGGTGGCGAAGGCCGCGAGGAGTTCGCGCTCGGGTCCTTCGGCCGCCTCGGCGCCGCGCGCGATCAGGGCGACGGCGACCTCGTTCGCGGTTTTGGCGGGCACGTCGGCGACGCCGAGTTCGCGGGCGAGCCGGAGCAGCGCCTGCCCGCCGGCCAGCTCCTGGAAGCCGCCGGAGTTCGCCTTGGTGACCTGCCGTACGAGCGGGGCGCCCGGCACCGGCAGGAAGCCGACCTCGCCCGCGCCGCCGGTGAAGCCCCGGTGCAGCCGTCCCGCGATGACGAGCGCGGCGCCGAGCCCGCCCTCGTTCCACAGCAGGACGAAGTCGTCGTGGCCCCGGGCCGCGCCCAGGCGCTGCTCGGCGATGGCGGCGAGGTTGACGTCGTTCTCGTACTCGAGCGGCATGGGCAGGGCGGCGGCCAGCTCGTCCAGCAGGGTGGGGGAGTGCCAGCCCGGCAGATGGGAGGCGTACCGCAGCCGTCCGGTGCCCGGGTCGAAGGCGCCGGGGGTGCCGATGACGACCCGGTGCAGATCGCCGCGCACGAGTCCGGCGGCCTTGGCCGCGCCGTCCAGCGCGTCGGTGACCTGGCGCACCACGGACTCGGCGCGCCGCCCGGGCGTGGTGACCTCGAACTCCCCGACGACCCCGCCCGCCACGTCGGCGACGGCGGCGCGGATCCGCTCGGGCGTCACGTCGAGCCCGGCCACGTGGGCGGCGCGGGCGTTGACCGCGTACAGCTGGGCGTTGGGCCCCGGCCGTCCCTCGGTGGTCCCGGTGGCGACGACGAGCCCGGCGGCCTCCAAGCGCGCGAGCAGCTGTGAGGCGGTGGGCTTGGAGAGCCCGGTGAGCTTGCCGATCCGGGTCCGTGACAGGGGGCCGTGCTCCAGGAGCAGATCGAGCGCGGCCCGGTCGTTCATCGCGCGGAGTACGCGCGGCGTCCCCGGGGTAGTACCGGCCACGACGAATCCACCTCCCCCTTCGCCCGCTTCCCCACCACACTGTTAGGAAAGTTTCCTATCCGTTGGGAGGAACGTAGGGCGCGGTTCGGCGCGCGTCAATGGGGTGGGGCGAGCCGACGGTCAAAGTGTTATCCGCCGAGGTCGTCCAGTCCGTGGAACTCACACAGCGTACGGATGTCCGGGTCGCGCGCCGGGACCGGGCCCCGCTCCCCCTTTACGATGCTCGACTTCGAGGCGGCGATGACGTGGACGGCCCGCTGCCGCGCCCCGCCCGCCGCGTCGCGCGGCCGCAGGAGTTCCCCACCGGGCCCGCGCCCCAGGACAGTTGAGGCCCGGTCGCGCTGTCGAACCGATCCGTCCACGGGACGGGCGCGGCGCCCGCGACGCGCGCGGACCGGTCCCCCCTCACCCGACCGGGACACTTGTCCCCGGACGACTCGCGCGCGTTCCAGGTGCCTCACGGGCGTCGCGGTCCCAACGCCGGGCCACCACGGCGAACAATGACGGGAGTGCACCCAACCGCCCCGCACGGGCAACCGCATAGCCACTGTCACCCCGAGCCGCACAAGGAGGTGCGTGTCCATGGAGGAGCGCAAGCAGGTTCCGGCGTACGAGGACTGCCTCGACTACACCCCCGATGCCCGCAGCGTGAGCCTGGCCCGCCGTCGCACCGCCGCGCTCGTCGTCGCGTGGGGGCACCCCGAACTCGCCGGGGACGCCGCGCTGTTGGTGAGCGAACTGGCCACCAACGCACTGCTGCACGGGTGCCTGTGCGACCGGCTGTTCCGGGTGCGCCTGACGCTGGGCGCCACGGCGCTGCGCATCGAAGTCACCGACCCGCGCGGCGAATCGGCGCCGAGACCGCGCGCGGCGGCGGACGACGAACAGTTCGGCCGGGGCCTGCTGCTGGTCGGGGCGCTCGCGGACCGCTGGGGCATCGAACCGCGTGCGGTCGGCAAGACGGTCTACGCGGAACTGGCCCTGGGGCGGGCCGAGGCCGCCGGTGCGGCCCGGCACGCCATGGCCAGGGGCGCGGAGCGCCGCCCGTCCGGCCACGCGCGGCCCGCGCGCTGAAACGGGCCCCTCGGGGCTCAAACCGACGAGGCGCGCGCCAACCGCTGAGCGGCGCCGAGAAGTTCAGACGTCCGCCTTGCGCGCGAGCAGATGGACCTCCTTGAACGGGCGGCGGTCCGTGGGCAGCGGCTCGCGGACCATCCGGGCCACCTCCACGAGGCCATGCTCGCGCAGCAGCGCGGCGAGGTGGTCGGGCCACCAGCGGTAGGCCGGCGCGACCGCGTGGTCGAAGACCTGGACGGGCTCGGCCGCGCCGTCGCTCGCCGAGAAGCCGAGCAGAAGGTGGCCGCCGGGGGCCAGCACACGCGCGAACTCCTCGACGACGACCGGGAGTTCGGGTGGCGGGATGTGGATGATCGACCAGCGCGACAGCACCCCGGCCAGCGTGCCGTCGGGAAGGTCCAGGGAGCCCATCGTGCCGATGGCGAACTGAAGCTCCGGGTACGCCTGTTGGGCCAGCTCAATCATGGCGGGGCAAGCGTCGACACCGAACACGTCGTCCTTACGCGTCCCCAACCCGGCCAGGTACGCCGTGACATGACCGGGGCCGCACCCGAGGTCCCCGACCCGGCCGCCCCCGCCCGCCCGCACCGCTTCCGCGAACACCCCGAGCATCGCCCGGTCCAGGGGGCTGTCACGCAGCGAGTCACGGAACAGCCTCGCGTAGGTGGGGGCGGCGCTGTCGTACGCGTCGCGCGTGGCGGTGAGGGAGTCGTGCGGGGCGTCTTCAGGCATGCGCCCGAGAGTAAAGGGCCGACCCCAGTCCCTTACGCGCGGCCCGTGCGTGGCCGGTCGCGCAGTTCCCCGCATCCCTGGCGGGGTCGCGGCGGGCCCGCACGGGCACGGTCGGCCCGTCCGACAATTGAGGACGAGGCCGTTCAGGCCGAACGGGGTCCGGGGCGGAGCCCCGGCGGGGTCGGCGTCCGGTGGGGAGGCGCTACTTCGACATGTTCGACGGGTTCGGGTTGGGGATGGGCGCCGTTGCCAGGGACTGCGGGGAGGTCGGGTTGTTCAGGGCGGACGGGGCGGCGACCGAGGCCGACGGGTCGGCCGTGGGCGGCTCCTCCGCGAGCGGGAGGCCGCCGACGATGCGGATGCCCGCCGCGTCCAGCGCGATCTTGATCCGCCAGCGCAGCTCGCGCTCCACGCTCAGCGCCTTGCCCGGCATGGTCTTGGCGGAGACGCGGACCACCATCGAGTCCAGCAGCACCTCGTCGAGGCCAAGGATCTCCACCGGACCCCACAGGCGCTCGTTCCACGGCTCTTCCTTCGCCATGGACTCGGTCGCCTCGTTGATCACCGTACGCAGCCGTTCCAGGTCCTCAGCCGCGCGCACCCGTACATCCACCCCGGCCGTCGCCCAGCCCTGCGACAGGTTGCCGATGCGCTTGATCTCACCGTTGCGCACGTACCAGATCTCGCCGTCCGCGCCGCGCAGCTTCGTCACGCGCAGGCCGACCTCGATGACCTCGCCGGAGGCGACCCCGGCGTCGATGGAGTCGCCGACGCCGTACTGGTCCTCCAGGATCATGAACACGCCGGACAGGAAGTCCGTGACCAGGTTGCGCGCGCCGAAACCGATCGCCACACCGGCCACACCCGCCGAGGCGAGCAGCGGGGCCAGGTCGATGTTGAGGACGCCGAGGACCATCAGCGCGGCCGTGCCCATGATCAGGAACGACGCCACCGAGCGCAGCACCGAGCCGATGGCCTCCGAGCGCTGGCGCCGGCGCTCGGCGTTGACCAGCAGGCCGCCGAGCGCGGTCCCCTCGACCGCCTGGGCGCTGCGGTTCATCCGGTCGATGAGCTTGGTCAGGGCCCGGCGCACCAGGACTCTGAGGACCGAGGCGATGACGATGATCAGGAGGATGCGGAAGCCGACGTACAGCCAGGTCGACCAGTTCTGCTCGACCCAGCCGGCGGCCTCGGTGGCCGACTTCTGGGCGTCGTCGAGCGTCGCGGGCCTGGGCGACGGCGATCCGTCGGCCAGGACGGCGGACCAGTTCACGGCAGGAACCTCCAGCGTTGCGGTGCCGGCGAAGGAGCGGCGGCAGACCTACCACACTAACGGGGCAAGGGCTGTGCTCCGTTGACGTGTTCGGGGGAGAGACCGGCTCCACCTGGGAAGGAAGGGGATGTGGTCGAAAACACTTCGGGCCCGTTACCCGGACGTGGTGGCGCTTCGACCAGGCATGAGGAGAGACTGGAGAACAGATCGTCCCGGCGCGAGCCACGCGCCGCCGGCGTAAGAGGAGGCACCCGTGCCGCACGTCCTGGTCCTCAACGCGTCGTACGAGCCCCTCGGCGTCGTACCGCTCCGTCGCGCGCTCGTCCTCGTCCTCGAAAACAAGGCCGTCAGCCTTGAGGAGTCAGGCGCCTTCCTGCACAGCGCGACCCGTGCTGTGGCCGCGCCCAGTGTCGTGCGGCTCAAAAGATTCGTACGGGTCCCCTACCGGGGGCCCGTTCCGCTGACCCGCCGTGCCCTGTTCGCCCGGGACGGCGGGCGCTGCATGTACTGCGGGGGCGTCGCCACCAGCGTCGACCATGTCATTCCGCGCAGCCGCGGCGGCCAGCACGCCTGGGAGAACGTCGTCGCCGCGTGCCGGCGCTGCAACCACGTCAAGGCCGACCGGCACCTCATGGAGCTCGGCTGGCGCCTGCGCCACCAGCCCGCCCCGCCCACCGGGCTCGCCTGGCGGATCATCGGCACCGGCCACCGCGATCCGCGCTGGCTGCCCTACCTCCAGCCCTTCGGCGCGGACGACGCCCTGGCCCGGATCGACGGCGTCTCCGCCTGACACGGTCCGAGCCCTGGCGTCCGGCCGCCGCGTACGTCTGCCCCGGCCCCGGGCGACGCGGCGTCCAGCGCGCCGCGACGGGCGCGGCGGGAGCTTGTGGGGCGCGGCACGACTGGTGCGGCCCGCGCTGGGTAGGGCACCCTCTGTCCCTGCTGTCCACCCCTGGAGGCCCCCGTGGTCGCTCCCGCCCCCGAACAGCCGCTGACCAGCGAACCCCCGATGGCCGACGCCGAGCCACTGATCAGCGAGCCCCCGATGGCCGACGTCATCCCGCTCACCAGCGAGCCGACCCCGGTGGCCGCCGCGGCCGTGGGATTCTGAGGCCATGACCCTGGCCAGGCTGGCCGCCCGGCACGGCGTGGCCACGTCGTACTCCCCTTCGCCCGATGTGACCGTGCGGGTGCCGGACACCACGGTGGTCGCCGTCCTCGCCGCGCTCGGCGTCGACGCCTCGACCCCGGACGCGCTGGCCCGCTCCCTCGCCGACGCCGAGGCGGCCGATGCGGACCGGTTGCTGCCCCCCACGCTGGTGCGCTGGGGCGACGCGCCGGGTCCCGACCTGTGCGACGAGCTGACGGTCCTCGGCGACCCCATCCATCAACTCCCGCCCGGCGTGCACCAGTTGGACGTGCGGCACCGGGACGGGCGTACGGCCTCCGCGACGCTCGTCGTCGCGCCCGCCGCCGTGCCGGGGCCCCCCGCCCGCGCCCACGGCTTCCTCGTCCAGCTGTACTCGCTGCTGTCCACACGCTCGTGGGGCATGGGCGACCTCGGTGACCTCGCGGAGCTGGCGGGCTGGGCGGGCCGCGCCGTGGGATCCGGGTTCGTGCAGGTCAACCCGTTGCACGCGGCCGTGCCCGGGACGCCGACCGACCCCTCGCCCTACCGGCCCTCCTCACGCCGCTTCCCCGACCCCGTCCACCTGCGTGTCGAGGACGTCCCCGAGTACGCCTACGCCACCGACCGCGCCGAACTCGACGCCCTGGTCGCGCGGGCCGACGCGCTGCGCGAACAGGTGCTGTCCAAGGGCGAGTTGATCGACCGCGACGCCGTGTGGGAGCTCAAGCGCGCGGCCCTCGGCGTGCTGTACCGGGTGCCGCTCCAGCCCGGCCGCCGGGCCGCGTACTGCGACTTCCTCGCCGAACAGGGCCAGGCCCTTGAGGACCACGCGACGTGGTGCGCGTTCACCGAGACGTACGGGCCGAACTGGCGTCACTGGCCCGTGGGGCTGCGCGACCCCCGGTCCGCCGAGACCGCCCGCAAGCGGCGCGACCTCATCGACCGCGTCGACTTCCACTCCTGGCTCGCCTGGCTGACCGACACCCAGCTCGCCGCCGCCCAGCGCGCCGCGCGCGATGCGGGCATGGCGGTCGGTCTCGTCCACGACCTCGCCGTCGGGGTGCATCCCGACGGCGCCGACGCATGGGCCCAGCAGGACGCCTTCGCGCCCGGCATGTCGGTGGGGGCGCCCCCCGACGCCTTCAACGCGCACGGCCAGGACTGGGGGCTGCCGCCCTGGCGCCCCGACGTCCTGGCCGCCCGTGGCTACGCGCCCTACCGGGGCCTGCTCCAGGGCCTGCTGCGGCACGCGGGCGCCCTGCGCATCGACCATGTGATGGGCCTGTTCCGGCTGTGGTGGGTGCCCGAGGGCCGCCCGCCCACGGAGGGGACGTACGTCCACTACGACGCCGAGGCGATGCTCGCCGTCCTCGCCCTTGAGGCGCACCGCGCGGGCGCCGCCGTCATCGGGGAAGACCTCGGCACCGTGGAGCCCGGCGTACGCGAGGCCCTGGCGGCCAGGGGTGTGCTCGGCACGTCGGTGCTGTGGTTCGAGCGGGACTGGGCGGGGGACGGGCGGCCGCTGGCCCCCGAGTCCTGGCGGCCCGGCTGCCTGGCCACCGCGACCACCCACGACCTGCCCTCCACGGCGGCCCGGCTCACCGGCGAACACGTCACGCTGCGGCACAGCCTCGGTCTGCTCACCGACTCCCTGGTCCAGGAGGAGAGCGCCGCCCGCGCCGAGGTGGGGCAGTGGCTCGCCCACCTCGAACGGCTCGGGCTCCTGCCCGACGCGCCCGGTGACGAGGAGGAGGAGATCCGGGCGGTGTACCGCTTCCTGCTGCGCACCCCGGCGCGGCTCGTCGGGGTGTGGCTGCCGGACACGGTCGGCGATCGCAGGCCGCAGAACCTGCCCGGCACATGGGACCAGTACCCCAACTGGCGCCTGCCCATCGCCGGCCCCGACGCCTGCCCCCTGACCCTGGACCAGCTCACCGCCTCGCCCCGGCTGCACGCCCTGATGCGGATCTTCCCGCGCGGGGGGCCGGGGGCGGGCGCGGACACGGGGTGAACGCGGGCGCTATTCGTCAGGGGTCCGGGCGCGCGGGGGCTCGTACGGCACCCCCGGGCGCGCGGCCCTGGCGGGCGTTCGCTACGTTTGCTCCGTGGACAAGAAGAACGCCCTGCGCGCCGGCGCCGTAGCAGCCGGTACGACGCTGATGATGCTGCTCATGTCGTCCCCCGCGCTCGCGCTCACGCGCGACGACGGTGACGACCCGGGGTCAGGCCTGAGCGTGATCGACACGATCGGTCTGTTCGTGATCGCGCCCATCGCGCTGTTCGCGATCATCGCGGGTCTGGTGATGGTGCTGGACAAGTCCCGCAAGACCGCGAAGAAGGCGTAACCCCCCTCCGGGACCTCCAGGTCCCGGTCCCGAACCGCGCCCCGCGAGGGACGCGGCGGTTTCCCGTACGTCCACCCGCCCCCGGCGCGCATCGCGTGCCGGGGGCGGGCCGGTTCTCGGCGCTCTCGCGCCTCAGCACTCTTGCAGGACCAGGGCCGCGTTCTGGCCGCCGAATCCGCAGGACGTGGTGACCATGGCCCGGACGCGGGCCGCCCGGGGCTCTTTCGTCACGACGTCCAGGTCGATGGCGTCGTCGAGCCGGTGGAGGTTGGCGGTCGGGTGGATCAGCTGGTGGCGCAGCGTGAGCGCGCTGACCACGGCTTCGATGGCCCCGGCGGCGCCCAGGGAATGCCCCAGGACGCTCTTGGTCGCGGTGACCGGCGGCGGCGTGCCGAAGACAGCGCGCAGGGCCTGCGCCTCGACCCGGTCGTTCAACGTGGTCGCCGTGGCGTGCGCGTTGACGTGGTCGATGTCCTCGGGGGAGAGACCGGCGTCGGCGATGGCGCAGCGCAGCGCGCGCTGGACGCCCGCGCCCTCGGGGTGCGGCGCGGTGGCGTGGTGGGCGTCGCCGCTGGCCCCGTATCCGGTGAGCAGGGCGTGGGGGCGGGCCCGGCGGGCCCGGGCGTCGGCCGCGCGCTCCAGGACGAGGACGCCTGCTCCCTCGCCGAGGACGAATCCGTCCCGGTCGGCGTCGAAGGGGCGGGAGGCGCCCAGCGGATCGTGGGTGCGGGTGGAGAGCGCCCCCATGCGCCAGAACGCCGCCGAGGTGACGCGGCCGGCGCCTTCGCTGCCGCCGGCGACCGCGATGTCGCACATGCCGGCCCGCAGCAGCAGGGCGGCCGTGCCGATGGCGGTGGTGCCCGAGGCGCAGGCCGTGCTGGTGCACAGGGTGGGCCCCTCGGCGCCCAGCGCCATGCCCACGTACCCGGCGGCCATGTTCGGCGCGCTGCGCGCGACCAGGGTGGGCGGGATCGCCGCGTAGTGATGCGCGGCCAGGGCCGCGCTCGCCCTGGGCGTCAGATCGTGGGAGGCGCTGCCCACACCGATGACGACGGCCACCCGTGGCCCGTCCCAACTGCCGTGGTCCAGACCGGCGTCGGCGACGGCCTCCCGGGCCGCGGCCACCGCGAACCGGATGAACGGGTCGGTGCGCCAGGCGGGCCCGGGCGCGGCCGCTCGCAGGGCCGCCTGGGGAACGCGGCAGGCGAAGGGGACGGGCAGCCCCGCGAGGTCGGGGTCGAGGGCGGCGGTCGGCGCGCCCGCGCACAGGCGCTCCCAGGTGTCCCGCGCGCCCACGCCGGCCGCCGTGACCAGGCCGAGGCCGGTGACCGCGATCGCGGCGGCGTGCTTCACCCGGTGACCATGTCGCCGGCCCCGACGGCGGGCGCCTGCGCCACGGCGCGCGTGAGAACGCGGGCGGCCTCGTGGTAGGGCGTTTGGGGGGAGATCGGCAGGTCCAGGGTGGAGATCTCCTTGTGCGTCCGCGCTTCGACGGCCACCAGGAGTTCCAGGAGCCCCAAGGAGTCGAGACCCAGTTCCTCCAGGGTGGCGCCCTCGGTGAGTTGGTCGGCGGAGATCTCGAACTCCTCCACGACGATGTTCATGAGTGCTTCTTCGGTGAAGGCGACTTCTGAGGTGGTCAAGGCGGCCTTTCGGCGGGGTGCGGACGGTGGGACGCCCCCGTGATATCGGCGTCCCCGGCGCTGGGCGGTCAGGGACACCCGCCTCGCTCGGCAGAATCACCGCATTGGCGGACCCCGTGGGCCTGCTCCGCGAAGCGGGCGCGGCCCGGCAGCCGCAGCCACGTGAGGAAGAACGCCGCCGACGCCACGGCGGCCGAGGCCAGAGCGGCGTGGGAGAGCCCGTGGGTGAACGCGTCCGCGGCCGCGGCGCGCAGCCGTTCACCGGCTTGTGGCGGGAGCCGGCGGGCGATCGTCGCGGCGGACAGGATGTTGTCCGAGGCCTCGGCCATCTGCGGGGGAAGGGGCGCGGGGGAGCGCGCGAGCGTGTCGTCGAGCCGGCCGGTGTACGCGCTGGACAGGAGCGAGCCCTGTACGGCGACTCCCAGAGCGGCGCCGACCTGGCGGGTGGCGTCGTTGACCGAGGAGCCGAGCCCGGCCCGCGAGGGCGGCACGGCGTTCATGACGCAGGCGGTCGAGGCGGCGGCGGTCAGTCCCGCGCCCGCGCCGGCGAGGAGGAGGAAGACCAGCAGGCGTCCGTAGCCGGAGTCGGCCGACGTGCCGGCCAGCAGGGCGAACGCGGCCACCACGGCGAGCAGCCCCAGCAGCACACTGCTCTTGTCGCCCCAGCGCGCCGTGACCCCCAGCGACAGCGCCGCGCCCGCCATGAGCCCGCCGGGCAGCGGCAGGATGCGTACCCCCGCCTGCCAGGGCGTACAGCCCAGCACCCCCTGGAGGTAGAGGGTGACCACGAAGAGCGCGCCGAACAGGGCGAACGACATCATGGCCAGGGCCACCGCAGCGGTGCTGACCCGCGCCGGGCGCACCAGGGCCAGCGGCAGGACCGGCGCGTCGCTGCGGTGCTCCACGGCGAGGAAGGCGGCAAGCAGCAGCCCCGCCACCGCGTACGCGCCGAGCGTGAGCGGATCCGTCCAGCCCCGGGCCGGGCTCTCGATGACCGCCCACACCAGGACGAGCAGCCCGCTAGCCGAAAGGACCGCGCCCGGCCCGTCGAAGCGGGGCGCAGGGCCCGGGGCGCGGCGCTCGTCGGCGGGCACGAGGGCCAGCGCCAGGGCGATGGCGAGGACGGCGATGGGGACGTTGATCCAGAAGGCGGCACGCCAGGAAGCGGTCTCCACCAGCCGGCCTCCGACCACCGGGCCGCAGGCGCCGCCGAGTCCTCCCACCGCCGCCCACACGGCGATCGCGCTCCGGCCCCGCGCGGGGCCGGGAAAGAGGCCGGTGATCAGGCACAGCGTCGCCGGCATCAACAGGGCGGCGCCCACGCCCATGCCCGCGCGCGCGGCGATGATCTGGCCGGGGGAGTGGACGAGGCCGCCCGCGACGGAGGAGACGGCGCAGACGGTGAGGCCCGCGACGAACGCGCGCCGGCGCCCCAGCCGGTCGGTGAGTCCTCCGCTGGTCAGCACGAGGCCGCCGAGCGCCAGCACATAGGCGTCCACGATCCACTGGGTCTGCCGCATGCTCGCGTCCAGGGCGTCGCGGAGTTCGGGGACGGCCACGTTCAGGACCGTCAGGTCAAGGCCGAGCAGGAAGAGCCCGAGGCACACGGAAAGGGCGGCCGCCCACCGCCGCCGCTCCGAGAGCCCGGCCGGCGCGCCCCCGTCCGCCTCGCGGACGCGGCCTTCGACCGTGACGAATTCAGCCATGGGGCCAGCGAACCACCCAAGGACGCGCGCGCCGGGGCGCCACGTGCGGCACGCGCACGGGCGGCCCATGGCTTCGCGTCCCGGGGCACGGCGGGACGTGGCTCACCGGCCCCGGGCACAACAGCCCCTACAGTCACTCGGCATGCAGAGCACGCGCGTCGGGAACCCGGTCTCCTGGTACGACCTCATCGCGGAGCAAGTGGACTGCGACACCAGCAGCGAGGCCTACCGGGCCGATCCGAACCGGTTCACCGAAGCCCTGCGCGAAAGATCGGGCCCCGTCCACCGCACCCCCTCGGGTGTGCTCCTGCTGCTCGGTCACGCCGAGTGCGCCGAGGTGCTGCGCGACCCGCGCTTCGGCCACGGCGCGGCCACGGCCCGCGACATCACCGGCTACGGCGTGCCCGCCCGGTCCTTCCTCCTGACCGACCCGCCCGAACACGACCGCCAGCGCGGCACGGTCAGCGGTGCCTTCACCGCCAGGGCCACCGCCCGGCTCACGCCGAGCGTCGAGGGTTACGTCCGCGACCTCGTCGAGGCGGCCTGGCAGCGGCGGGAGGTGGACGTGGTCGCCGACCTCGCGCGGCCGCTCGCCGCCTCGGTCCTCCGCGACGTCCTGGGCCTGCCGCCCGGCGGCGAGGACCACTTCGGGGACATGGCGGAACTCCTCGTGCGCGGCATGGACCCGAGGGAGAGCGGCGATCCCGCCGTCCGGGACCGCATCGCCGGGGCCCGCACCGATTTCGTCCGCACCTTCAGCCGGCTCCTGCGGCGCCCGCCAGAGGACCGGGGCCCGAGCGTCATCGGCGGGCTCGCCCGGGCCGCCGCGCGCCAGGACGACCCCGTCCGGCTGAGCGAGGCCGTGGCGACCTGCGGGCAGCTCATCGCGGCCGGCTACGAGACAACGGTCGGCCTGATCGCGAACGGCCTGCACACACTGCTCACCCACCCAGAGGAGAGCCGTGTCCTGGACGCCGGGCGCGATGACGCCGACGTCATCGCGACGGCCGTCGAGGAACTGCTGCGCTACGAACCACCCGTCCCCATCGCGGTGCGCACCGCCCTGACGGACGCGCGGGTGGGCGGGACGGCGGTTCCGGCGGGGACGATCATCACCCTGCTGCTCAACGCCGCCAACCGCGACCCCCTCGTGCACGCCCGCCCCCACCGCCTCGACCTCCGGCGCGGCGCCAGGCACCTCGCCTTCGGCCTGGGGTCCCACTTCTGCCTCGGCGCGCCCCTGGCCCGCCTCGAAGCACAGCTCATGCTGCGCGCCCTGTGGCGCGGGAGACCGGAGCTGGCCGAAGAGCACGTGACGTACACCGTGGGCCTGGTGGCCCGCCGGGTGGAGCGGCTGCGCGTGCGGCTGACGCGGTGCCCGACGTCGTGAGCGCACCGGCTCGCGACGGCGAGCGGCGGGCCGGGAGGTGCCTGCGGCGGTCGCGATGGCCGGCTCAGTACGCGGCGAGCAACTTCCTCAGCAGGATGGACAGTTGGTCCACCTCCGCCTCGTCGAGGGCGGACGAGAGGACCTCGGTCTGGGCGGCGAGGCCCGCCGTCACGGACTCGTCCACCAGCTTCAGGCCACGCTCCGTCAGCGTCACCCGCAGCCCGCGCCGGTCCGTCGGATCGGGGCTGCGCGACAGCAGGCCGGCCTTCTCCAGTTTGTCCAGGCGCCCCGTCATGCCCCCGGTCGTCAGCATCAGCGTCGCCGAGAGCTGCCGCGGTGAGAGCGTGTACGGCTCGCCCGCGCGCCGCAGGGTCGCCAGGACGTCGAACTCCCCGCGCCCGATGCCGAACCGCGCGTACTCCTTGTCCATCCGCTCGCCCATCGCGCGCGCGATCCGGTAGATCCGCCCGTACACCGCCATCGGCGCCGTCGCGAGGTCGGGGCGGACCGAGGCCCACTGGCCGGTCATCGCGTCCACCGCGTCCGAAGGCGTCTCGGGCGCCGTGGGCCGCGAACGGGGGGCCGGGGAGGTCGTCTCTGCGCCAGTCATGGGACCAGTATCGGCACCCGGTCGGTCGGACGCAAGTAAGTAGCTTGACGGAAAGTAGCTCCCGAGTAAGCTACTTTCAGCTGAGCCACTTAGGGCTGAGCTACCGGGCCGAGCCTCCCCTGCCCGGCCCCCGACCGCCGCCCACCCGTGGCCCGGAGACGGAGTTCCCGATGCGTACGTTCCGCAGTCCTGCCCGCACCCCCCGCACGCCGGGCCGGACGCCGAGCCGCATGCCGGCCCGCATACCGGGGGAGCGGCGCATGCTCGTCGCCATGGCGGTCGACGCGACCGGCTCCGGGATGTACATACCGTTCAGCCTGGTCTTCTTCCACCACGTCACCGGGCTCGCGTTCGCCACCGTCGGCCTCGTGCTCACCGTCGTCGGACTGCTCGGGCTCGGCGCGCTGCCGTTCGCCGGCGCGGCCGTCGACCGGTACGGGGCCCGCCGCGTCCAGCTCCTGCTGTACGGGGTGCGCGGCGCCGGTTTCCTGCTCTACCCCTTCGCCCACGCGCTGCCCGCCTTCGCCGCCGTCGCCCTCGCCACCGCGTTCGGCGACCGTGCCTTCCCCGCCGTGCAGCAGTCCCTGCTCGGCGAGGTCGCCCGGGGCGCCGACCGGGACCGGCTCCAGGCCTCCTCGCGCGCCCTGCGCAACGGCGGGCTCGGCGCGGGCTCGCTGCTCGCCTCGCTGATCGTCGGGTTCGGCGGCGACGCCGGGTTCACCGCGGCGGCCTGGCTGAACGCCGCGAGCTTCGCCCTCGCGGCGCTCTTGATGCGCGGCGTCCCCTCCGGGCGGCGGCCGCGGCAGCCAGTGTTGGCCCCCGCTCAGCGTCCCGCCGGTTACCGGCAGGTCTTCGCGGACCGGCCCTTCCTCGGCCTGACCGCCGTCAACTTCCTCAACGCGCTGAGCTATTCGGCCCTCCCCGTGCTCTTCCCGCTCTACATCACCACCTGGCTGCGCGGCCCCCAGGCCCTGACCGGTACGGCGTTCACGCTCAACACCGTGATGTGCGCGGCGGGCGGCGTCGTGATCGGCGCCCGGATCCGCGCCCGTGGCGCCCGGCGCACCCGTTCCGCCGCGCTCGGCTCGCTCCTGTTCGCCGCCGCCTTCACCGCGCAGATCGCCCTCGGCACGGTCCGGCCCGGCTCCGGCATCGTGCTGGGCGGGGCGCTCCTGGTCATCGTCGTGCTGTACACGCTGGGCGAACTCGTCCACAACCCGGCGGCCGGGGCGCTGTCGGTGGCGGTCGCGCCGGAGGCGCTGCGCGGGCGGTACCTGGCCGCGTACCAGCTGTCCTGGTCGCTGGCGTCGGCGATCGCGCCCTCGCTCTACACCGCGCTGATGGCGGTGGACGGACGCGTGCCGTGGGCGGTCCTGGTCGCGACATCGGTGGTGGCGGCGGCCGCCGTGGTACGCCTTGAGCGGCGACTGCCAGGCGCGGCGGTAGGGATGGCGCTCGCGGCCTGACCCGCCGCCCTTCGCCGGGGCGGTAGGGGTGGCGCTGGCCGCCTGACCCGCCGTCCTCCGGCGTGACAGACCCCCTCGCCCCGACCCCGCGCCCCCCAACCCGCTGCCGCGCGCACCCCGTCACCCCGGCCGCAACTCCCGCGCCCCCGCGCCCCGCGCCCCGAAGGGAACCCCCATGAACCGCGCCCGCCTCACCACCACCGCCCTCACCGCCCTCGCTCCCCTCTCCTGGGGCTCCACCTACTTCGTCACCACGCAGTTCCTCCCCGCCGACCGGCCGTTGTTCACCGGCATGATGCGCGCCCTGCCCGCCGGACTCGCGTTGGTGGCGCTCACCAGACGGCTGCCACGCGGCGCCTGGTGGTGGAAGGCGGCGGTGCTCGGCGCCCTCAACATCGGGGCGTTCTTCCCGCTGCTCTTCCTCTCCGCCTACCGCCTCCCGGGCGGCATGGCCGCCGTGATCGGGTCCGTCGGACCGCTCTGGGTGGCCGGGCTCGCCGCCCTGTTCCTGGGGGAGAAGCCCACCTCGCGCACCCTGCTCACCGGCATCGCCGCCGCCCTCGGCGTGAGCCTGGTGGTCCTCAAGGCGACCGGCTCCTTCGACGCGGTGGGGGTGATCGCCGCGCTGGGTTCGTCCGCCTCGATGTCCGCCGGGACCGTGTTCACCAAGCGGTGGGGGCGGCCCGAGGGCGCGGGGCCACTCGTCCTGACCGGCTGGCAGCTCACCGCGGGCGGCCTCCTCATCGCACCGGTCGCCTTCCTCGTGGAGGGCGCGCCGCCCGCGCTGGACGGGCGCGAGATCGCGGGGTACGTCTACCTCGCCCTGGTGAACACGGCCGTCGCGTACTGGCTCTGGTTCCGTGGCATCGGCCGCATGAGCGCGACCTCCGTCACCCTCCTCGGCCCGCTCTCCCCGCTCAGCGCCGCCGTCATCGGCTGGGCGGCGCTGGGCCAGGCCCTCGCCCCGGTGCAGGTGCTCGGCATGGTGATGGCCCTCGGCGCCACCCTTGCCGGTCAGGCCGCGCCCCGGGGAGCCGCCCGGACGCGGAAGCCGGCCCCCCGCTCAACCTTTCACTTCTGCTGAAGGTATCGCGCGGAAACTTTCGATGGACGTGATCGGTCAGCCGGTGCGACGGTAGGGGCCGACCGACGCGAGGGCGGGCCGGCGACGGAGAGCCGCCCCCACCCCTCACCCCACCGCCCCGCCCCACCCCGCACACCCGAAACGGAGTCACCGTGACCGTCCTGGACCACGTCCGCAGCACACCGCGCGCCACCGAGGCCGGAAGGGGCGACGGAAGGGGCGACGGAAGGGGCGACGGGAGGGGCGACGGAAGGGCGGGCGGTTCCGCCGGGCTCGGGCTCGTCCTCGCGGGCGTCGCGACGGTCGTCTGGTCCGGGAGCTTCGTCGCGAGCCGCGCCCTGCACGACTCCGTGCCGCCCGTGCAGGCCGCCTTCTGGCGCTGGCTGATCGCCATCGCGGCGGTGGCGCCGTTCGCCGTGAGCGAGGCCTGGCGTCAACGGGCCCTGATCCGGCGGCACTTGGGGTTCCTGACCGTCGCCTCCCTGCTCGGCATCACCGTGTACAACACCCTCGTCAACCAGGCCGGCACCTCCACGTCGGCCGGGAACATGGGCCTGATCATGGCCGCGTCGCCGGTCCTGATGGCCGTCCATGAACGCCTCGCCGGGGGACGCCTCGGCCCCCGGCGCACCCTCGGACTGCTCATCGCCGTCGTGGGCGTACTCCTCCTGGTCAGCAAGGGCTCGCTCGGCCTCGACCTCGCGCCGGGGGACCTGTGGATGGTCGCGGCCGCCGTCAGCTTCACCTCGTACAGCGTGCTGCTGCGCCGCCGGCCGGCCGAACTGGGCTCCCTCGCCTTCCTGTTCACCACGTTCGTGCTCGGCGCGCTCATGCTGGCGCCCGCCTACGGGGTCAGCCTCGCGGTCCAGGGCGGGTTCACCGCGACGCCCGCCACCGTCGGGCCGCTCCTCTACGTGGGAGTGCTCTCCTCCGCCGTCGCCTTCTTCGCCTGGAACAAGGCGATCTCCCTGATCGGCGCCGCCCGCGCCGGTGTCGTCTACTACCTCCAGCCGGTCTGCGTGGCGCTGCTCTCCTACCCCCTGCTCGGCGAGGCGACGGGACCCGCGCAAGCGGGGTGCATGGCGCTCGTCCTCGGCGGCGTCGTCCTGGGAACCCGCAGGTGAGCCGGGCCCCGCAGCCGCCGCTAGGGTGCGTGCCATGAGCGAGTGGGACATCAGGAAACTCCACATCCTGCGGACCCTGCGCGAGCAGGGCACCGTGACCGCGACCGCCGAGGTGCTGCTCATGACGCCCTCGGCGGTCTCGCAGCAGCTGTCCAACCTCGCCAAGCAGCTCGGGGTGCCCCTGCTCGAAGCGCACGGCCGCCGGGTGCGTCTCACCGACGCCGCCCATCTCGTCCTGCGGCACGCCGAGGCCGTCTTCGCCCAACTGGAGCGCGCGGACGCCGAGTTGGCGGGCTATTTGCAGGGTGAGGCGGGCGAGGTGCGCGTCGGGGCGTTCTCCACCGCCGTACCCGCGCTCGTCGTCCCCGCCGTACGGCAGCTGCGCCGCAGCCACCCCGCCCTTGAGGTACGCGTACGGGAGGCGGAGGCAGCCGAGGCGTTCGAGCTCCTGTCGGCGGGGGCGGTCGACCTCGCCCTGTCGCTCGCCGCGCACGCCCCCAGCGCCCGCGACCCCAAGTTCGCGCTGCTGCCCCTGCTCGCCGACCCCCTCGACGTGGCGCTGCCCGCCGGGCACCCGCTCGCCGCCGAACCGGGTCTGCGCCTGGCCGATTTGGCGCACGAGGCATGGATCTTCGGCGGCAGCGGCCCCTGGTCGCAGATCACCACGGCGGCCTGCGAGGCGGCCGGGTTCGTGCCCGAACAGGCGCACAGCGCGGCCGGATGGACCGCGATCCTGGCCATGGTGGAGGCCGGGATGGGGGTGGCGCTCGTACCGCGCATGGCGGCGGCCGAACGCCGCGCGGGTGTCGTCATGCGGGTGCTCAGCGCGGACCAGCCCCGGCGCCATGTCGTGGCGGCGGTACGGCGCGGCGCGCAGGAGGGCCCGGCGGTGGCCCGGGTCCTGGCGGCCCTGCGCGACGCGGCCGACGTACGCCCCGGGAGCTGAGCCCCCGCGCGAGGCGGCCGACGTACGCCCCGGGAGCTGAGCCCCCGCGTGCCTGTCGCCGCGCACGCTACCGGCCGGGGCCCCCACGCGCGTCAGGGGCGCCGCGCCTCCAGGCGGGCCAGTTGGCCGGTGGTCAGGCGCAGTGCGCCCGCCGCCACGTTGTCGGCGAGGTGGTCCAGGTCGCCGGTGCCGGGGATGGCCAGGACGTGCGGCCCTCGGTGCAGTGTCCACGCGAGCCGTACGCGCGCCGCGCTCACCCCGTGCTCACGCGCGATCACCAGCACCTCCTCGTCCTGCGCGCCGCCCGCGTCCGCGCCCGCCTCGCGCCCCGCCCCCGCGATCGCGTAGAACGGCACGAACGCGATGCCCCGCTCGCCGCACAGCCGCAGCATGGCCTCCTGCTCGGCGGACGCGCCGATGCCGTACGGATTCTGTACGCACACGACGGGCGCGATGGCCTGGGCCTCGTCGAGGTGGGCCGGGCGCACATTGGACAGGCCCAGGTGGCGGATGAGCCCCGCTTCGCGCAGCTCGGCGAGCGCGCCGAACCGCTCGGCGACCGAGTCCGGCCCGACCACCCGCAGATTGACCACGTCCAGGTGGTCGCGGCCGAGCTGGCGCAAATTCTCCTCGACCTGCGCGCGCAGCGCCCCCGGGGTCCTGGCATGCTCGCCCCACTCGCCCGAGGGAAGCCGGGCCGGCCCGACCTTGGTGGTGATGACGAGGTCGTCGGCGTAGGGGGCGAGCGCCCGGTTGATCAGCTCGTTGGCGGAGCGCAGCGGGGAGAAGTAGAAGGCGGCGGTGTCGAGGTGGTTGACCCCGAGCTCAACTGCCCTGCGCAGAACGGCGATTGCCTGCTCACGGTCCCGGGGTACGGCGTCGGGGCGCAGGGCCGCGCCCCGCTGCGGCAGCCGCATGGTGCCGAAGCCGATGCGGTTGACGTCCAGATCGCCGAGCTTCCAGGTGCCCGCGGCGGCCGCGGTGATGGTGGGTGAAGTCATGCGGGGAGCATGCCAGCGCGAAGGGCGGCCGCCGCGAGGTGGCCAGAAGTGGCCAGACGGCCAGGGGCCCCCCGCGGCCCCGGCCGGACGGCCCCGGGGGCCCCTGGCCGGACGGCCCGGGTGCCCCCCGGCCAGGCGACCGGGGCGGGCGCCCTGCGGCCAGGCGACCCGGGCGGGGCCCCTGGCCAGGCGACCCGGGTGCGCGCCCCGGCCGGACGCCCCGGTGCGCGCCGCGCCCCCGCCCCGACGATCCGACGGCGCGCGCTCAACCATTCAGCACAGCTGAAAGGTATATCCCGAAACTTTCGATGGACGCGGGGCCCGGGAGGCGACGAGAGTCTGAGCCATGACCTCCGCCACCGAGCACCCCGGGAACCTCGCCCCCGCATCCTCAGCCGACCCGCACGCCAACGACGCCGCGCCCTACGGCGGCGGCGACCCGTACGCCGACTACCGCTCGGGCCACTTCGCCTTCACCGAGCTCGTCGACCTCGCGGACCGCAGGCTCGGCGCGGGGGTCATCGCCGCCAACGACGAGTTCTTCGCCGAGCGCGAGAACCTGCTCGTGCGCGAGCGCGCCGTCTTCGACCCGGAGCACTTCGGGCACAAGGGCAAGATCATGGACGGCTGGGAGACCCGCCGCAGGCGCGGGGTGGACGCCGACCACGTCTTCCCCGCGCCGCAGGACCACGACTGGGCGCTCGTACGCCTCGGCGCGCCCGGCGTGATCAAGGGCGTCGTCGTCGACACGGCGCACTTCCGCGGCAACTACCCGCAGCGGATCTCCCTCCAGGCCACCGCGGTCGAGGGCTCACCCGGCCCCGACCAGCTCCTTGCCGACGACGTGAAGTGGGACGAGCTCGTCCCGCCCACCCCGGTGCGCGGCCACGCCGAGAACGGCTTCGAGATCACGACGGGCCGCCGCTACACCCACGTACGGCTCTGCCAGCACCCCGACGGCGGCGTGGCGCGCCTGCGCGTGCACGGCGAGGTCGTGCCGGACCCGGAGTGGCTGGACACGCTGGGCACCATCGACCTCGTGGCGGCCGTCAACGGCGGCTCCTACGAGGACGCGAGCGACAAGTTCTACTCCTCGCCCACGCAGATCATCCTGCCCGGCACCTCGCGCAAGATGGACGACGGCTGGGAGAACCGGCGCCGCCGCGTGCGCGACACCAACGACTGGGTGCGCTTCCGGCTGGTCGCACGGGGGGCGATCAGGGCGGTCGAGATCGACACGGCGTACCTGAAGGGCAACTCGGCGGGCTGGATCGCGCTGAGCGGGCGCGACGGCGAGACGGGGGAGTGGTTCGAGATCATCCCGCGTACGCGCCTCCAGCCCGACACGCTGCACCGGTTCCGCCTCACGTCCCAGGCGGTGGCGACCCATGTCCGCCTCGACGCGTTCCCCGACGGCGGGGTGGCCCGGATGCGCCTGCACGGCACCCTCACGCCCGAGGGTGCGGCCGAACTGCGCCGCCGCCACACGGAGTTGACGGGCTGACCCCGCCCCTCCCTCCCACCTCCGCCCGGCGGAACGGCTGCGCGACGACGCCCGTCCGCCGGGCGGTTCTCATGGGTGGGCGCATGGGAGCAAGCGGCGGGGTCTGGCGTGGCTCCTGAGAACCCGTCAGGGTAGCGTGACCCGGGGGCACCTGTGTGCGTCGGCGGTGGCGTCGAGAAAGTTCTGGAACGCGGCCTTCTTCGCCTTGGTGTAGTCGGCAGCGGAATGGCTGACGCTGTCGAGCAGGGCTCCTTCGTACGTGTTGCTCCAATGCGCCGCGAAGTACGTGTCCCCGGCGCCGCAGTGCAGAACGGCCTGGTCCGGGCCGGCGACTCCGCGGTCGGCGGGGAGATCGCGCAGCGTCTCGCTGCCGCCCGTCGCCGCCTGAACCATGTTCGTGTCCGTCGTCGCGGCGAAGGAGACGGACGCCTTCTCCGACCCCGCCAGGTGCAGGTCGCACGCCCAGGTACGGGGGCCGCCTTGATTCACCTGCTCCGTGTCCGGCTCGGCCCGGCCGACGAGGACGACACTCTTGGGCAGTGTGAAACCGCGCACGCCGCACATGTTCTGGACATCCGTCGGGCGTGCCGCCGAGGGAGCGGCGAGAGCGGGGGAGCTCGGGAGCGCAGGGGTGTCGCAGCCGGCCTTCTCGGCGACCTGCCGGGCCGAGCGCGTCAACAACCGGGCCAGCCCGTCCAGGTCCGCCGAGCCCTTCTCGACCGTGGCCGTCACCACCGCCACCTCGCCGTCCCCGGCCCGCACGACCCGATTGCCCTGGAGGCCGCCGACCTTGCTCCAACACGCCTTCGGTAGAACGACGTACCCACCGCTGGACGACAATGCGCCCGTCGCGCCGGAGGTGAGGTAGGAACGGCCCGCGGGATCCTTCCAGACGCTGGTGGTGAAGGGGAACGCGCCCTGCTCGTGGGTCGTCCTCACCGTCACCCGTTGCTCCTCACCCCCGATGAAGCGACTGGTCCGTTCGAGGGTGCACGCGAACTCGGCATGCCGCGCGTCACCTTGGACACGAACCTGCGCCAGCCGCCCCGGGGAGTCCAGAGCGGCCCGCGCCTCCTCGCTGCCCAACCGCCCCCCACAGAACGAGTCCGCGCCGAGCAGATCCGTATTCCACCAGCAGTACCCGGACGCGAGCAGGGCGAGCACGGCCAGGGACCCCGCGGCTATGAGGGCAGGCTTCTTCTTCGGTACCAGGACGGTCATGGCGCGGCCCAAGCTTTCTTGTTGCGGCGTCGAGTCGGAATGGACAGCCTTACGCGCGTCAGGTGCGGGAACGCAGGGCCTCGAACGCTATCTGGCGTCCACCGACATAACTTTGTCGGGCCTCCCCCGCCGCGGCCGACGCGATGCCGGGGTCTATGTGTCGTTCGCTGCCCCAAGCGTTGAAGTAGCGGTCGAGGTTGTCCTGAGCGATGTCGTTGCCTCGGCTCAGCTCCTCTTTCGACAAGGAGCCTTCCTCGGCCTGCACGCCGGCGAGCCAGTCGTTCAGGCCCACATCCACGAGGCGCTGAGCGCCATCGCCGATGCCGGGGATGCCGGTGATCAGGCCGCCTCCTATGTGATAGCCGTAGAAGCGCTTCGCGGTGGCATCGCTGATTCTGCTGTCATGGACGTCCATCTTCACGTCACCGCCGACCGCGTTGAGAGCACCGGTGACCTCGCCGAACTTACGCGCTTCGTTGGTGGCGGCGGTGGCGTCGGGGAAGTGCTGGCTCATCAGTTCCTGGGACATGTAACCCTGTTGCGCTTGATAGACGCGCTCGAAATTGGTGGTGTTGCCGTCCTCGGAGACGCCGCGGATCATGCGGATCAAGCTGCTTCGGCTATTTTGTATTTGCGAGTCGGCACCCTGTGCGTGGATCTCCGCGTGACCGGCACGGCCGCCGGGTGCGTCGCCGTTGATGATGTCGACAGCGTCGGGCGAGTAGTCGGCGAGGGCCTGAGACAGTGGTCCACGCATGGCCGCATAATCCTGCTGGCCCAGGACGGTGTCTGCCTTGCCGATCCGCGGGTGACGGGGGTCTTCACCGTTCTTGCCGTCGGCGTCGCCATAGTCGATGAGGTTGATCGTGTCGTGCATTACGCGGGCCTGAGCGGCTGTGTGGCGGCCGAGTTCGCCTCCCACTGCGTCCGGCACATTTCCGGTAGCTCCAGCTGAAAGGGCGAGCCCGAGACCGGTACGGACGTCGCCGTCGAATGTGTCGGGGCCGGCAACCTCTGCCTTACCGACCTCGTTCGAAGCGTGGACGTGGTTCCAGTCCCGATCGTTGAGCAGGTACTTCAGGTTGTCGTTCTTGCCGTCCGCGCCCGGGTCAAGGTAGCTGGTAGTCGTTTCCGGGTCCTGGGACATGATGCCGAGGACGCCGTCGAGGGGGTCGTTGGCGAACCATCCGTCGTTCTTGCCGCTGAAGTCCCCCCATAGATCCCAAATCCCGGGGTCGCCCCCTTTGGTCTTGTCTTCGGCGGTCCGGATGTCGGTGGCCATGTCCTTGAGGAATTGTCCGGAGTAACCGCCGCCCTGCTCCATCAGGGTTACAAGGCTCTGATAACCGCGCACTTGCTGTCCATGGCCGGTGCCGACCTTTATCTTGTCGCCGGCGGCGTCCAGATCAAATTTCTGGACCCCGGCCCTCTGTAGGTTGGAGCGGAACTTTTTGTACCATGCTGAATTTGTATCCTTCGTGGCTGCGGCCAGGGAGTTGGCGAGATCTTTCTGAAGTTCCGCATATGTCCCCTGGCTCTTGCCGCCATGGGTGAGGTCACTGAGTTTATTGGCGAATTCGATCGCGCCAGCAGCGCCCAGTCCATCCAGGAACATCTGGTTGAAGGCTTTGTTGCCGGCGTTGTCACGAAAGGCGCGACGCGCCTCCTCGATATCTTGAGCGCTGGCCGATCCTGAGTCTATTCGAGTGGCAATATGGGCGAGTTCGTCCGCCTCGTATTTTTCGATATCGCCACTGGCTTGGCCATTGAAGCCGTTTACCGTGCCGTCCAGAACATTCGAGTCGAGTGTGACCGCCAGGAAGGCGACTTCGACACCCTTGTCCGCGTCGTTGACTGCCTTGACCGCGTTGTCGATATGTTCCTGCCATGTGGCAGTGGCCTTGAGTGCGCTCTGTCTGAAGTCAGGATCGTGCTGAATCGCCGTTCGTTCGCTCTCGGTCAGTCGGTCGTAGTCATACGCGACGACGCCTTGCTCCGAGACCTTCATGCCGGCCTTGACGGCATCGTCGTGAGCGGCCTGCACCTTCGCTTTGAGGGCCGCGTACTGTGCGTGTGCGTCGCGCAGAAGTGAGGCGATGGACTTGGCTTCGGTCTGCGCATATTGGAATTCGCGCAGAGTCACATCAAACCGTCCTCGGGCCGCAGCGGCGCTGATCCCCTGCCATCCGCTGCCCATGGAGATTCCGTGCACGTCACGCTTGTAAGCGACTTCCTGGTCATGGAATTTGCTTGCCATGCCGTCCCAACTGGTGGCGGCTGTGGTGAGTGCGCCGAGATCTGTAGTCAGTATCTCGTGGTACGTAGGCATGTAATCCCCGTCAAATGCGTTTGCATCAAAGGCGTCAGTCTGCTCAGTACATGTCGATAGCGGAGGAAGTACGCACCTTCTGAAGCTCCGACCGCACGCCGAAGTCCGGATTGCTCAACGACGTATTCGCGCTTCGCAGAGCGCCCTTCTCGGAACTGAGGCGATTCATGAGGCCTTGCACCTGCTCGCCCCAGGCCTTGTGCACCTGCCTGAGTGCGGACGAAATGAGCCAGCCGTGACCGTCTTTTGCGTCGAAAGCTTTGGCCGCCTTGGATGTCTCTTCATCCGAGTGGCTGCCGGCCTGCCTCGTGTTCGGCTCGATGTGGTCCTCAATGGCCCTGGCCGCAGCAGTCTTCTGCCTGGGTGACGAGACCAGATCCTGCTGACCACCGAAAGAGCCCGAAGGTGGAGTGGTGGCCCCGGCTGGACTACCGGGGTCCGCAGGTATTTGGTTGATCTGCGTTCTGGTGGACGGATCCGCAGTGCCACCCGAATTTTCCGCGTCGCCCCACACCATGGCTCCTGTTCCCCCTGATGGCCGTTCCTCAACCGTCAAGGCGAGGTTAGCAAGCGCCCGTTCTGGGGCCGGAGCCGCCCTCCGGCAGGCGGCCTGAACGGGTGTACCTCAACTCGTATGGCAAATGGCCTGGTTGTGGGACTGGCGTGACCTGTCACTGGAGCGGTCGCAGCAGGGCTATCTCCGAGACCGGCAGGCAGGTAGCCCCATTCGAGCTCCTGGGAGCGCGCCCGCAGCTTCCCCATCACGTCCCAGGCGGTGGCGACCCATGTCCGCCTCGACGCGTTCCCCGACGGCGGGGTGGCGCGGATGCGCCTGCACGGCACCCTCACGGCAGAGGGCGCGGCCGAACTGCGCCGCCGCCACACGGAGTTGACGGGCTGACCCCGCCCCTCCCTCCCACCTCCGCCCGGCGGAACGGCTGCGCGACGACGCCCGTCCGCCGGGCGGTTCTCATGGGTGGGCGGGCGCGTCCGTCGACCGTCGATTGAACGCGTTCAAAATACCTGACAGGATGGCGCTCATCGTCGAGGCCGACAGACCGCTGGTGGAACGGCGTTCATTCGTCGTGCCGCGAGGGGGCTCGCACAGTGGAGCAGGGGGAGGGGCCCAAGCGCCGCTTGCTGCCGGCCTCGACGCTGGTGCTGTTGGTGGAGGGGGCGCTCGGCCTTGTGGTCTGGACGGTGCTCGGTGTGACCCAGGAGTCGCGGCCTCCCGCCATCGGAATCCTGACGCTGCCGTGCCTTGCCGTGGGCGGCACACTCCTCGCGGTCGCGGTCTCCGCGGTGTTCGTCCTGCCCTCGGTGCGCCTCGCCGACGCACTGGCCCGCCGCTTCGGCGGCCGGGCGCGGTGGTGGGTGCCGCTCGTGGCGTCGGTGCTCACGCTGGTAGTGGTCGCGGCGCCGGTCTCGCTGAGCGGCGGGTCGTCCCTCCTGACCACCACCGCGTGCTGGCTGACGGCAGCCGCCGCGCTGACCGCCCCCGCCCTGCTCTGCCGCCTCGGATGCGGCCGGCCCCTGCGCAGGCTGGCCCTGTGGGGAACGGGCACGGTGCTCGCCACCGCGGCCCTCGGTGCGACCGCCCTCCTCACCGGCGTCCTGCACGAGTACCGCCCACCGACCCTCACCCCGGCCGCGCTGGCCGGAACGTGGACGGACGGAAAGGGCGGCACGGTGACCCTTGAACGTGACGGCACAGCCAGGGCGTTCGGCGTGGGCCCGGATGCGCGCGACGAGGAGAAGTGCACGGCACAGGGCACATGGGCCCTCCGGGAAGGCACAAGCCGCTGGACCCAGACCGTCGACATCAAGGCCGGCACCTGCGCGGGACATACCTGGAACGTGGGCGGCACGACGGCCCGTCCCGCCCTGTATCAGTACGTGGGCGACCCGGACGAGGATGAGGTGTACGAGCTGCGGAAGACGAGCGGGGCCACGGAGTAGCCCCGCCGGCCTCTTACGCGCCGGCCCCCCGGGCGAGTTCGACGAGGCCGAGGAAGGCGCGCGGGGTGAGGCGCAGGACCGGACCGCCGGGGTTCTTGCTGTCGCGCACCGGGACCACGCCGTCGCCGGTGTCGGCGAGGTTGGTGGCGACTTCCACGCACTGGCCGCCGTTTTCGCTGTACGAGGACGTGAACCAACGGGGGGAGGGTTCGGCTGTCACGGAGTGCCCCTTCGTATCTCGCTGATCATGGCCACGGAGGCCGCCTGAGAGAGCGCTTCCGCCTGTAGCTGATGGTACTTGCGCAGTATGGGGAGAACCGCAGTGGATTCGCGCTCCAGATGGCCTCGTTGGGACGACTCGGCGTACGACATGAGCGAGCGGTCGGTGCTTGTCAGCACGGTGACGGGCAGGCTGAACGGTCGTCGTTCCCCCATGCTGAACGGCGCGACTTGGAGGACGGTGTTCGGGAGCTCGGCAAAGCTCAACAGCCCCTCGCACTGGGCGTCCATGACAGCGGCACCGCCGACGGGCCTGCGTACGCAACTCTCGTCCAGCACCACGAAGACCATCGGCGGCGGCGTCCGGGCGATCGCCGCCTGACGTTCGGCGACGAGCGCCATCTGTTCCGCCGCCTGCTCGGGCGTGATGGCGCCCCGCTTGACGGCGCTCCCCGCTAGGACGGCCGCGTACTCCGGTGTCTGGAGCAGACCGGGGACGACGCCCACCTCGTACAGGCGGATCTCCGCCGCCCGGCTCTCGTGGCCCACGTACTCCGGGAACCCCTCCAGGAGCGAGCCGTGCCGGATCTCGCGCCAGTCGCGCTCGAACGTGTCGAGGGAGCCCACGAGACCGAAGGCGACGTCGGCTCTGCGCGCGAAGCGGAGAGTCGCCATCTTGCGACCGGTTTCGACGGCCGACACATGCGTGCCGGAGTAACCCATCTCCCCGCCAAGGTCCTCCTGCTTCCAGCCGCGTGCCTCCCGCGCACTGCGCAGACGTGCCCCGAAGGCTGCTTGGGGACTGGCGTCCGGCTGTAACTCCTTGCGGTTCAAGGCGACTTCACCAACCTTCCGTGCGGTTCTGCCACGTTGATCGGTTCTCGACTCTAGGCCACGCTGATGGCTGTTGGTAGCGAAACCGTTACAGAGAGGAGTGAAGAACCATGCCTCGGAAGTACACCCCGCCCTGGCTCTGTTCGCGCTCGCCCGTTCCGCCCGAGCCCGTCCCCGAACCCGGCTGCGAGGCCTGCGTGGCGGCCAGCGTGGTGCGGGCGCGCGCCCACATGGCCGGTGACGCCGACGGCGTCGCCCGGGCCACCCGGCGGATCCGGCTGCACCCCCATGAGCACGACGACGAGTGCTGAGCGGAGGGCGATCGTGCTGGACTTGGCCGCCGTGCGGGCCACGGACTTCATGAAGCCACGGCCGGGCCCCATCGACCCGCGCTCCTGCCCGGCCTGTGCGCTGGTCAAGTCGATCGCCATCGAGGCGGCCGAGACCAGGGACCGGGAACTGACCATCCAATGGGTCGAACTCGCCTCCACCCACGCCCAGTTGGGGCACCCGTGGGACCGCAGGTGGGCCGCGGCCGTCACGACGTGCGACGCGACATGGGAGAACAACGACGTGAGTGCTACGGCGCACAACGGTGGGGACAAGCTCCCCGGTACGCCCTACCCCGGGCCGCATCTGCCGCCGACTCCCGACGGCGGCCCGGGAGTTCCGAACCCGCCGAAGGCCGGCTGACCGATGAACCCCGACGCACAGCGGGCGCGCCCCAGCCGTACCGGGCTGGGGCGCGCCCTCATGGCCTGCGGTGTGCTCGCCTCGGACTGGGCGCCCGCCTTCGCCGCCGTTCCGCGCGCGGCCTTCCTGCCCGACCTCATCTGGCCCTTCGACGTGGAGACGGGGCAAAGCGTCGCCGTCTTCAGGGCGGAGGAACCGGAGCGCTGGCATCAGTACGCCGACGCCGACGTGCCGATCGTCACGCAGTGGGACGACGGTGCCCACACCGGGCGCGAGCCGGGATGCGTCGCGACCAGCTCGGCGTCCATGCCCAGCGTCGTGTTCTCGATGCTCCGGGACCTGGACGTGCGGCCCGGCCACCGCGTGCTGGAGATCGGTACCGGCACCGGATGGAACGCCGCCCTGCTCGCCCACCGGCTGGGCGCCGCGAACGTGGTCACGGTGGAGGTGGACGCTGCCGTGGCGGCCACCGCGCGAAGCAACCTCGCACGGTTCGAAATGCCCGGCGTGCGGGTGGTCCACGGGGACGGGTTCAACGACTGCCCGGACGCGGCACCCTACGACCGCACCATCGCCACCTGCGGGCTCCGGTCCATCCCGTACGCGTGGGTCGAACAGTCCGTGCCGGGCGGGGTCGTCGTCGTCCCCTGGGGGACGCACTTCGGCAACGGGGACGCCGTGGCCCGGCTGGTCGTCGCCGACGACGGGAAAAGCGCGTCGGGGAGGTTCACGGGACCCGTCGAGTTCATGAAGCTCCGCGCGCAGCGCCTGCCGGTCGTGGACCACTCCTCGTACGTCCCGGGCAGCGTCGCCGACGGCGACGAGTCGTCCACCACCCGCACGGAAAACCGGTTCGTCGGCGGCCCGTTCAGCCCTCGGGACTTCGTCCTCGGGCTGTGCGTACGGGACTGCGCGCGGACGGTCGCCGCGAAGGAGGAGGGAGCGAGGGCCGTCTGGTTCTACGGGCTGTCGGGCTGCCGCTCCTGGGCGTGCGTCCAGTTCCGGGACGGCGCCACCACGCGCGTCTGGCAGTCGGGGCCCCGCCGCCTCTGGGACGAGGTGGAAGCCGCCCTGCGATGGTGGGACGGGCAGGGGCGCCCGAGGCCCGGCCGGTTCGGACTGACCGTGGACGCGGCGGGCGAGCGGGTGTGGCTGGGCGTCCCGGACAACCCGGTGCCAGGTGGCCCGTAGCGGGAAGGGGCGGGGAGCGGACCGTACGGCCTGCTCCCCGCCCCTCCAACTCCGTTACGCGGACTCCGTCGCGCGGACGAACTCCGTTACACGGACGCCGCGTCCGCCGCGCGGGCCCGCAGGGCGCGTTCCACGCCTGCTCGGGATTCCGAGATCAGGCGGCGCAGGGACGCGTTGGGCTCGGCCTTGGCCAGCCACGCGTCCGTCGCGTCCAGGGTCTCCTGGGAGACCAGCAGCGACGGGTACAGGCCCACCGCGATCTGCTGGGCGATCTCGTGCGAGCGGGTCTCCCAGACGCCCTTGACCGCGTCGAAGAACTTCGGCGCGTACGGCGCGAGCAGTTCGCGCTGGTCGGTCTGGACGAAGCCGCCGATGACCGCCTCCTGTACCGCGTTCGGGAGGGCGTCGCCCTCCACCACCGACGCCCACGCCTCGGCCTTCGCCTCCGGCGTCGGCCGCGCGGCCCGGGCGGTCGCCGCGTGCCGCTCGCCCGCCGCCGTCCGGTCGCGCTCCAGCTCCGCGGCGATGTCCGGCTCGTCGAAGACGCCGGTCGCGGCCAGCCGCTCCACGAAAGCCCAGCGCAGCTCGGTGTCCACGACAAGGCCCTCGATGACCTGGGCGCCCGTCAGCAGGTCCTGGAGCAGGTCGATCTGCTGCGGGGTGCGCGCCGTCGCGGCGAACGCGCGGGCCCACGCCAGCTGGTGGTCGCTGCCCGGCTCCGCGGTGCGCAGGTGCGCGAGCGTGGCCTCGGTCCACTGGGTCAGACCCGCGTCGCGCCACTCGGGCGCCGCGTACAGGTCGAGGGCCAGCTTCACCTGGCGGTGCAGGGACTGCACCACACCGATGTCGGACTCCTTGGTCACGCCCGACAGGACGAGCGCCAGGTAGTCACGCGTGGGGAGCTCGCCGTCGCGGGTCATGTCCCAGGCAGACGCCCAGCACAGCGCGCGCGGCAGGGACTCGGCGAAGTCGCCCAGGTGCTCGGTGACGACGCGCAGGGACTCCTCGTCCAGGCGGACCTTCGCGTAGGAGAGGTCGTCGTCGTTGAGCAGCACGACCGCCGGGCGGGCCTTGCCCACCAGGGCGTCCACGGCGGTCAGTTCACCGTCGATGTCCAGCTCGACGCGGTCGGTGCGCACCAGCTTGCCGGCCTCGTCCAGAGCGTAGAAGCCGATCGCGATGCGGTGCGGCCGCAGCGTGGGCTCGCCCTTGGCGCCGGCGGGCAGCGCGGGGGCCTCCTGGCGGACGGCGAAGGAGGTGATGACGCCCGACTCGTCGACCGTGATCTCGGGCCGCAGCACATTGATGCCGGCCGTTTCCAGCCACGCCTTGGACCACGTCTTCAGGTCACGCCCGCTCGTCTTCTCCAGCGCGCCGAGCAGGTCCGAGAGGCGGGTGTTGCCGAACGCGTGCGCCTTGAAGTAGGCCTGCACGCCCTGGAAGAACTCGTCCATGCCGACGTAGGCGACGAGCTGCTTGAGCACCGAGGCGCCCTTGGCGTACGTGATGCCGTCGAAGTTGACCAGGACGTCGTCCAGGTCGCTGATGTCCGCCATGATCGGGTGCGTGGAGGGAAGCTGGTCCTGGCGGTAGGCCCAGGTCTTCATCGTGTTGGCGAACGTCGTCCACGAGTGCGGCCAGCGCGAACCCGGCGCGTGGGCCTGGCAGGCGATCGAGGTGTACGTGGCGAACGACTCGTTCAGCCACAGGTCGTTCCACCACTCCATCGTCACCAGGTCGCCGAACCACATGTGGGCCAGCTCGTGCAGGATGGTCTCGGCGCGGACCTCGTAGGCGGCGTCGGTCACCTTCGAGCGGAAGACGTACTGGTCGCGGATGGTGACCGCGCCCGCGTTCTCCATCGCGCCCGCGTTGAACTCCGGCACGAAGAGCTGGTCGTACTTGGCGAACGGGTAGGCGTAGTCGAACTTCTCCTGGAACCAGTCGAAGCCCTGGCGGGTCACCGCGAAGATCTCGTCCGCGTCGAGGAATTCGGCGAGCGAGGGGCGGCAGTAGATGCCGAGCGGGACGCTCTGGCCGTCCTTCTCGTAGCTGCTGTGCACCGAGTGGTACGGGCCGGCGATCAGGGCGGTGATGTAGGAGGAGATGCGCGGCGTGGGCTCGAAGACCCAGACGTCGTCCTTCGGCTCCGGGGTCGGCGAGTTGGAGATCACCGTCCAGCCGCTCGGCGCCTTCACGGTGAACTGGAAGCTCGCCTTCAGGTCCGGCTGCTCGAAGGAGGCGAAGACGCGGCGCGCGTCGGGGACCTCGAACTGCGTGTACAGGTAGGCCTGTTGGTCCACCGGGTCCACGAAGCGGTGCAGGCCCTCGCCGGTGTTGGTGTACGCGCAGTCCGCGACCACCCTCAGTTCGTTCGCGCCCGCGGCGAGCCCGGTCAGGGTGATCCGCGAGTCGGCGAAGGCGGCGGCCGCGTCCAGGGCGGTGCCGTTCAGGACGACCTCGCGCACGGTCGGTGCGACGAGGTCGATGAAGGTCTCCGCCCCGGCTTCGGCGCACTCGAAGCGCACGGTTGCGACGGAGCTGTACGTTCCGCCCTCCTGTGCGCCGCTCAGGTCGAGCTCGATCGTGTACGAGTCGACGGTGAGCAGGGCTGCCCGTCGCTGCGCCTCTTCACGGGTCAGATTCGTGCCAGGCACCCGGTCATCTCCTTCAGATGCTTCAGTTCCATCAGATCGTGACGTTCCGGCCATCCTTGCACGGGGGGTGTGGGCGGCGCGATGGCCGTTTTTCGGGGGTACGGTTTCGGCTGCGGGCCGTCGGAGGATGCCCGCGCAGTTCCCCGCGCCCCTTGAGGCGTGCGTGCACCGGTGGGGGCCGTTCGCGCAGTTCCCCGCGCCCCTTAACAGGTGCGTTCTTCGGTGCGGGGTTGTTTGTGGTTGCTCGCGCAGTTCCTCGCGCCCCTTGAGGGGTGCGTGCACCGGTGCGGGCCGGTGGGGGCCGTTCGCGCAGTTCCCCGCGCCCCTTAACAGGTGCGTTCTTCGGTGCGGGGTTGTTTGTGGTTGCTCGCGCAGTTCCTCGCGCCCCTTAGGGAGCGCGTTCCCTTCCGGTGCTGGGCGGGCACGGCCTTTAGGGGCGCGGGGAACTGCGCGATCAGCCCGCGCCGGCCCGCGGGCGGGATTGCACGGCGGCGTCCCCTCCGGCCCGGGGGCGGGTACGGCTTCAGGGGCGCGGGGAACTGCGCGGGCGACCCCGGCCGGCTCGCGGGCGGGCCGGCGCTGGGGGTGCCCAGGGTGGCGGGGTCAGGACGTCAGTTCGGTGGCGACCAGTTCCGCGATCTGGACGGCGTTGAGCGCCGCCCCCTTGCGGAGGTTGTCGTTGGACATGAACAGCGCGAGACCGTTCTCCACGGTCTCGTCGACCCGGATGCGGCCCACATACGACGCGTCCTTGCCCGCCGCCTGAAGCGGGGTCGGGATCTCGGAGAGCTCCACCCCGGGCGCCGAGCCCAGCAGCTCGTACGCGCGCTCCACGCTGATCGGCCGGGCGAAACGCGCGTTGACCTGGAGCGAGTGCCCGGAGAAGACCGGCACGCGCACACACGTGCCGGACACCTTGAGGTCCGGGATCTCCAGGATCTTGCGGGACTCGTTGCGGAGCTTCTGCTCCTCGTCGGTCTCGAAGGAGCCGTCGTCCACCAGGTTGCCCGCGAACGGCAGCACGTTGAAGGCGATAGGACGCTTGTAGACGCCCGGCTCGGGGAACTCGACGGCGTCCCCGTCGAAGGTCAGCTGGTCGGCGGCCTCGGCGACCTTGCAGGCCTGCTCGTGCAGCTCGGCCACGCCCGCCAGGCCCGAGCCGGAGACGGCCTGGTAGGTGGTGGCGACCAGCGCGGTGAGGCCCGCCTCGTCGTGCAGCGGACGAAGGACCGGCATCGCGGCCATCGTGGTGCAGTTCGGGTTGGCGATGATGCCCTTGGGGCGGTTGGCGACGGCGTGCGGGTTGACCTCGGAGACCACGAGCGGCACCTCGGGGTGGCCACGCCACGCGGAGGAGTTGTCGATCACCACGGCGCCCTGCGACGCCACCTTCTCGGCCAGGGCGCGCGAGGTCGCGCCGCCCGCCGAGAACAGCACGATGTCCAGGCCCGAGTAGTCGGCCGTGGAGGCGTCCTCGACCGTCACGCCGTCCAGGACCGTACCGGCGGAGCGCGCGGAGGCGAACAGGCGCAGCTCGTCGACCGGGAACGCCCGCTCGACGAGGATCTTGCGCATGACTGAGCCGACCTGCCCGGTGGCTCCGACGATTCCGACCCTCACGGTGACTCCTTTGGTGCTCACGTGCGGCGCACGTGGTCTTCGAACGACTCCGGCGCATCCATGATGCGTCGGCGCCCGGCGGACTTGTCCAATCCATTGTCCGGGGTGTGGGACGCCTGCCCACTTGTGACAAGTCCATGGCATCCGTGTTGCATCCGCCCCGAAATGCCCCATGGGGCGGTTTTTGCTGGTTACGGTCCTGGCAAGCCGGTCGATCACCGGCGACACCGCACCGCGTACCGGAGGATTTCCCGTGCCCGTATCCCGCCGCAACCGGGTCATAGCGGCTCTGGCCGCCGCTCCCGTCCTGGTGGCCCTCGCGACCCCGGCCACTGCCCGCCCCGCCCCCGGCCCGCGCCTCGCCAGGACGCTGGTCGAGGACGCGTCGGGAGAGAGCGCCTACCGCCACCTCGTGAAGTTCCAGGAGATCGCCGACGCCAACGGCGGCAACCGCGCCGCGGGCACCCCCGGCTACGACGCCTCGGCCGCCTATGTGTACGGACAGCTCCAGCGGGCCGGGTACGACGTCTCGTACCAGGACTTCAGCATCTACGAGTCGAAGACGCTGCGCGAGAAGCTGACCGTGGCCGGCGCGAACGGGGCCGGCGGCCGTCAACTGCCCGTCTCCGCCTTCCAGTTCAGCAAGTCGACCCCCGAGGGCGGGCTCACCGCCGAGGTGAAGGCGGCGCGGGTGGACGACACCCCGGGCTGCTCGCTCGACGACTACGCCTCCGGCGACTTCACCGGCAGGATCGCCCTGGTCAAGCGCGGCAGCTGCACCTTCAAGGAGAAGGAGGCCGTCGCGGCCCGGGCCGGCGCGGCCGGCCTCATCCTCTACAACCACTCCGGGACCGCGCCGGTGCGCGGCACGAACGAGGCGCCGGACAACGCACACATCCCGGCCGCCGGGATCTCCCTGGCCGACGGCGAAGCGCTCGCCGCGCGGGCGGCCAAGGGGCCGGTGAAGGTCACCCTCGACGTGGCCACCCGGTCCATCGCCAAGAAGACCCGCAATGTGATCGCCGAGACCCGCACGGGCAGCCCCGACGAGGTCGTCGCGCTCGGCAGCCACCTCGATTCGGTGCCCGCGGGCCCCGGCATCAACGACAACGGCTCCGGCTCGGCCGGACTGCTCGAAGTGGCGCTCAAGCTGGCCGATGAGACCAAGCAGACCAGGAAGCACCCCAAGAGACTCCCGCACAAGGTGCGGTTCGCCTGGTGGTCGGGCGAAGAGCTCGGCCTGCTCGGCTCGGACCACTATGTGAAGAGCCTCACCGAACGGCAGAAGCAGCAGATCAAGCTGTATCTGAACTTCGACATGATCGGCTCGCCCAACGCCGCCCAGCTCGTCTACGACGGCGACGACTCCGACAAGAAGGGCGCGGGCCCTGGACCGGCCGGCTCGGCCGGCATCGAGAACCTGATCAACGGCTACCTCGACCAGCGCCACGTACCGCACGAGGGCTATGACTTCGACGGCCGCTCCGACTACGGCCCCTTCATCGAGGTCGGCATCCCCGCCGGCGGCACCTACACCGGCGCCGAGGAGATCAAGACGGCCGAGCAGGCCGCCAAGTGGGGCGGCCGCGCGGGCGAGGCCTTCGACCCGCACTACCACGCGGCCGGCGACACGTTGGACAACATCGACAGGAAGTACTTCGACCTCAACATCGACGTCATCGCGCACGCGGTGGGCATCTACGCCCACGACCTGAGTTCGCTCGGCCACTGAGCCGGGCGCGAAAAGCGGGGCGGGTGCTCGTGAAGAGCGCCCGCCCCGCCGTCGTTCCCGCGCGGGCCTCTACCGCCGGCCCGCGCGTCCCGCTACTGGGTGACCTTCCCGATGAGCACGCTGCCGGTGCCGGCCGCGGTGCCGCGCTCGTTCACCAGCTGCACGGTGCCGAAGAACTGACGTCCCTCGGGAGCCGCGCCCGCCGCCACGACATCGGCGCTCACCTGCGCCGACGCGCCGCTCGCGAGCGTGACGCTCTTGCTCTCGTCGACCTTGACCGTGCCGAGCGAGGGCGCGAAGTACACGTCCTTGTAGGCGTACGTCGTCGACCCGGACGGGACCGCGTAGCCGGCCACCTGGATCGTGTACGTGCCCGCCGCCGGCTTGACCAGGCTGACCGACTCGTTGGCGCTGCTCGTCGTCGACTGGGCGACCGCCTTGCCGTTCTGGTCGAGGACGTACAGGTCGAGGTCGGCGCCGGTGTCCGAGGTGGAGCCGATGGAGACGTCCAGGTGCTCGACGCCCGCGCCGATGGTGACCGTGCTGGTCTGGGTCTCACCGGTCTTGATGGTGGGGGTCGCGACCTTGGCGGAGCCCAGCGAGCCGCCCTTCAGGTTGCCCTCCAGCGCGGCGAAGCCGTTGGTGACCTTCCACTGGACGGGAGCGGGGGTGCCGGTCTTCGCCTCGGGCACCGTCTGGGTGGCCGGGTCGAAGGTGACGCCGAGCGCCGAGACGTCCAGCTTGAAGGAGTTGTCCAGGTACGGCGACGTACGGCGTGCCTCGACCTCGATCTCCCAGACGCCGGCCTGCGGATTGGCGTAGGAACGCAGGTCGGGGCGGCAGGTGTTGGCCGGGTTGTCGTAGTTGGGGTAGCAGTTCGGCGTGGCCGTCGTGTCCAGGGCGACGCCGTAGGGGTGCAGGGAGATGAAACGGGTCTGGCTGCCCGAGCGCAGCGCGCTCATGCGGACCTCCAGGTTCTTCGCGCCCGCCGGCACGTTGATGAAGTACGACTTGGTGGAGTCGCGCTGCACCGTCGAGGAGGCCGAGAAGGTGTAGCCCGGGCCCGCGATGGGCGTCGCGACGATGACCGTGGCCATGATCTGCTGGTCGACACCGACCGTCTTGGCGTCGTCCACCTGGAGGATCGCGCTGTGCACGCCCACCGACCTCGGCTGCGCCTGCACCTTGACGGTGACGGGCTTGCCGAGCGGCAGGGCCACCTCCTTGGCGCCGAGCACCTTGAACGTGCCGTCGTCGTTCTTCAGCGACAGCTTGTGCTTGACGTTCGAGTCCGGGCCCGTGGTGCGGGTGATCGTGACGTCGTACGTCTTCTTCTGGCCCGTCTTCAGGCCGCTCTCGCGGTCGTAGATGCCGGTGCCGACGTTCGGGGTCTTGAGCGCGGCGCCCAGGGCGCTGGAGACGGGCGCCGCCACCGTGTACTCGTGGGCCGGGGCGTGCTTCTTCGCGGTCTGCTCGACCGCGTCCCAGGCGCCCACCACGTTGATCAGGCCCGCGCCCTCGGCGTAGGGCTGAACGCCCTTGATGTGCTTGGCCGTTGAGGTCAGCGCGGTGCGCAGGTCGGCCGGCGGCAGGTCGATGCCCTGCTGCTTGGCGGCCGAGATCAGCAGCGCGGAGGCGCCGGCGGCCTGCGGGGAGGCCATCGAGGTGCCCTGGAGCATCGAGTAGCCGGCCGGCAGGTCGTAACCCGACTCCTTGACCGGGCTGCCGGGCAGCCAGGTCTCGGTGGAGTTGATGGCCGCGCCGGGCGCGGTCAGGGTCGGCGTGAAGCCGCCGTCCTCACGCGGGCCGCGCGAGGAGAAGGGCATCATCTGGTACTCCGTGGAGACACCGGAGCCGTAGTTGGCGGCCCAGGTGTCCTTGGAGATGCTGGCGCCGACCGAGATGACGTGGTCGGCGAGGCCCGGGTCGCCGATGGTGTTGACGCCGGGGCCGTCGTTGCCGGCCGAGATGACCAGCTGGACGCCGTAGGTGTCGATGAGGCGCTTGTAGAGCTCCGAGCGCGCGTTGTTGCCGTCGTTGAGCGCCGGCAGGCCGCCGATCGACATGTTCACGATGTCGACGTGGCGGTTGGTGACGAGGTCGATCATGCCCTCGGTCAGCGCGATGTTGGTGCAGCCGCCGTCCCAGTTGCAGGCGCGCGAGGAGACGAGCTTGGCGCCGGGCGCAGCCCCGCTCATCTTGCCGCCGAACAGGCCGTTGGCGGCGGTGATGCCCGCGACGTGGGTGCCGTGCTCGGACTCGATGACGCCGATGTTGACGTAGTCCGAGGTGTGCCCGGCCGCGTCGTAGGCGACGTTCTTGCGGATCTCGACGGTGAACGGGATCCGCTCGGAGACGTCGGTGGCCGGGTTGTCGGTGCCGAAGTAGCCGACCTGGTAGCCGTCCTTGTACGGCTTCATCGGGACGTCGTCCGAGAAGTCGTTGTTGTTGTTCAGGTCCACCCGGACCGTGCCGGCGACCGGGTCGTAGAGCACGCCCCAGCTGTCGGTGGTGTCGCCGTCCCGGTTCAGGTCGCCCTTGGCGTCGCCGCCCGCGGTGACCTTCTCGGCGAAGGTGGAGAAGTCGTAGGAGCCCGCCGGGGCCCGCCACGTCTTGCCGGCCGCGGTGAACGTAGGACCGCTGACCGCCGTGTTGGCGCGCAGCCAGGTGCCGTCGTTGTCCTGCACCGGGTCCGTCGAGGTGACCCAGTCGACGATCTTGCGCTCGCCGGTGGTCGTCTTCTGGAGCGCCGGGTGGCCGAGGTCGACGCCGGAGTCCAGGATGCCGATGGTGACCCCGCGGCCGTCCGCCTGCGGGTGCTGCTTGACGAAGTCGACCGCGCCCGTCTCGAAGTTCGGGTTGTACGGGTTCTTCGCGGGGGTGTCCTTGCCCGGCGCCGGGTAGCTGCTGGAGGTCCGCAGCTGCTTGGCGGAGCGCGTGGTGTCGCCCGACGGGGTCGGGTCGTCCAGCTGGATGTCCTGCTTGAGGTCGATGCCGTGCACCGAGGGCAGCTTCGCGGCCGCCTTCAGGGCGGCTTCGGCCTTCGCCATCGGCAGCGTCGCGCGGACGTAGCCGAGCTTGTCGTCCTGCTTGCCCACGGTCGCCCCCGCGACCGCGTGCATCTGCTGGGTGACGTCGGACGTGGCGCCCGGGGCGGTGGCCACCATCACGGTGACGCTCTTCTCGCCCTTGGCCTGCGCCTCGGCCAGACGCTGCTCGTCGGCCCTGCCCAGCTTGTCCTCGGGGGTCTTGGCCGGAGCGGTCTTCACCGGCGGCGCGGCCGACGGGCCGTCCCCGCCGGTGGTGGCGAACGCCGGGGCGGCGCCCGCCGTGACGAGCGCGGCCACCAGGCCGGCCGCCGCCGCTATTCGGGCCGCGCGTCTGGCCCCGGGTATGGGGCGCGGGGATTCAGTGGTCATCAGCATCCCTGTGAAGTGATTAAGGGTCCGGCTCGTGCACGTTCGTAATTCGGTGCCGGATGACCGCTGAGCATTGCGTATATGACTGTTGTTTGTGGAGAGTTGACCGTTGTGTGATGTGAACATGGCACATTTCCGCCAGGGTGCGGGGTCCGCCACGGGGGCCCGGCGGGCCCGTCGCGCCAAGGGGCCGCGCCCGCGTGCGCCGCCCCGTAATCTCACCCAATGAACACGGAGTTGCGGGTGGCGGCCTACGCCGTATGCGTACGGGAAACCGAGGGTGTCCAGGAGATCCTGCTGGCCCGCTGGGTGGCCGGTGACGGCACCAGACGCTGGACGCTGCCGGGCGGCGGCATGGACCACGGTGAGGACCCCCTCGACACCGTGGTGCGCGAACTCGACGAGGAGACGGGCTATGTGGTCGAACCCGTCCGGCTGCTCGGCATCGACTCCATCAACCGGCGTTATCCGCGCAAGCTCGGCCGGTTCGCCGACTTCCAGGGGCTGCGCGTCGTCTACGAGGGCCGGGTGACGGGGGGCGAGCTGCGCCACGAGACCAACGGCTCCACCGACCTGGCCGCCTGGCACCGCCTCGATGAGGTGCCCGGCCTCGAGCGGGTCGAACTCGTCGACGTGGGGCTCCAGTTGTGGCGCACCCGGCCGCCGACGGGCAAGGCGGAGCCCGCCGAGGCCTGACGCCTCACCTCCAATCGCGGGCGGCGCGCCGCACGGACACCGGGCCGCCGCCCGCGCCCGGGATCAACGCGGCAGCACCACCACATAGGCGGCGGGCTCCCGCTCGGCGGCCGCCATCAGCGCGGTCCGCACCACCGTGGCCTGCTGGTCGGGACAGTCGCGCAGCTTCTTCGGCGTGAGGTGCACGACGGTGATCCCGAGCCGTTCCAGCGCCTCCCGCTTGGCGCTGCACCGCGACCACGCCGCCGCTTGTTCCTCCTGGCCCTGCCGGGGCGCCCGGGTGTCCAGCTCCAGCGCCACCCCCTGCTCGGGCCAGTACGCGTCAAGACCGCCCAGGTGCGGACCGCCGGGCAGCCGCAGGTCCACATTCCACAGCGGGGCCGGCAGGCCGAACTCGCGCACCATGGCATACAGCCGGTCCTCCGCGATGGAGCGCCCCTCGGCGAGCAGCGCGTCCACCGCGTCCACCACATGCGCCCGCGACAACAGCCGCGCCCGCGTCAACTCCGCTACGATCGCGGCCGGTTCGGTGTGCCCTTGGCGCACCGCCTCGGTGAGCAGACGGCGTACGGTCTCGGCGTCGTCCAGGACCGCGACCGCGTCGGCGAGCGCCCTCGGCACCGGCGCCACCGGAAGCCCCGCGATCATCTCGGCGCCGGGCATCGCGTGCGCCCGCACGAGCCGCACCCACCCGGTGGAGCGCAGCCTGCGGGTGCGCGTGACCAGGACGTCGATCCGGTCGAGCGCGAGCAGCGGGGGAGCGCAGGAGAAGCGGTGCAGGGCGAGCGCCGCCAGGCCCGTGACGACGGCCGCCGGCGGCTCGTCGGGGGCGTGGCCCTGCGCGGGGACGGACGCGGCGCGCCCGGCGGTCGGCCGGTCCGCGTACAGCAGCGCGGCGTGCAGGCGCTCCTCGCTGGTGGCGGGCCCCGAGTGCAGCACGTACACGCCCGGGAGCAGCTGCTGCCAGGGGCCGCCCGGCCGGCACTGGGCTGCGGCGCGCGCGGCCGAAATCCCGTGCGCGCGCAGCTGGTCGGCGGACAGCACGCGGCGCTGGACCTCGATGAGGTGGCTCAGGGGGCGGGGGGAGAGCGGGGTGTCGTGGTTCATGCCGGGGGGTTTTCCGCACCCCGGCCGCCCGCTAACCGCTGTTACACACTCGTCGGAAAATCCGGACAACCCCGTCCTAAAGTACGGGCGTTCGAGTGCCGATCAGGGGGCCCGGCGCCGGACCCCCCGAACGGGTGTCACCGGATGTCAGGCGGCGCTCGCCGCCGCCGCGTCGCATGCCTGGCCGCGCAGGGTGCGTGCCAGGTCGTCACGGGCCTCGAGGACCAGGCGGCGCAGGGCCGGGGCGGCGTCCTGGTGCGCGGCGAGCCACGCGTCGGTCGCCCGCAGCGTCGCCTCGTCGCCCTGGAGTCCGGGGAAGAGCCCCTTGACGACGTCCATGCCGATCTGGATCGAGCGCTCGGCCCAGATCCGCTCGATCACCTCGAAGTACTTCGGGGCGTAGGGAGCGGTCAGCTCGCGCTGCGAGGCCTGGTCGAAGCCCGAAATGGTCGCCTCCACCAGCGCGTTGGAGAGCGTGTCCGACTCCACGACCTGCGCCCAGGCCTGCGCCTTGACCGCCGCCGACGGACGCGCGGCCAGACAGCGCACGTGGTGGCGCTTGCCGGAGGCGGTGTCGTCGCGGGCCAGCTCCGCGTCGATGGCGGCCTCGTCGACGACGCCGTGCGCGGCCAGCGGTTCCAGCAGCGCCCAGCGCAGCTCCTGGTCCACGTCCAGGCCGTCGATCTTCGCGGTGCCCGCAAGCAGCCCCTCAAGGAGCTGGAAGTCGGAGCCGGAGACGGCCGTCGCCGCGAAGAAGCGGGCCCAGGTCAGCTGGTGCTCGCTGCCCGGCTCGGCGAGGCGCAGCTCGTGCAGGGCGCCCGCCGACAGCAGCGGACCGCCCTCGGCGCGCCACTGGGGCGTCGCGTAGTGCGTGAGCGCCGACCGGGCCCAGGCGTGCAGCATCTGGAGCACGCCGATGTCCGACTCGCGTCCCGCGTGCGCGAGGACGAGCGCCACGAAGTCGCGGGCCGGCATGAGCGCGTCCCGCGTCAGGCTCCACAGCGCCGACCAGCACAGGGCGCGGGCCAGCGGGTCGGTCATGTCACCGAGGTGGGCGCGCAGCGTGCTGAGCGAGCCCTCGTCGAAACGGATCTTGCAGTAGGTCAGGTCGTCGTCGTTGACCAGGATCAGATCGGGCCGCTCGGCGCCGGCGAGCTCGCTCACCACGGTGCGCGGTCCCTCGACGTCGACCTCGGCGCGGGCATAGCGCACGAGCGCGCCCCCCTCGCTGCGGTACAGGCCCACCGCGACCCGGTGCGGGCGCAGTTCGGGGTGCGACGGTGCGGCCTCCTGGATGACGGCGAGCTCGGTGACGCGTCGGTTCGCGTCGTAAGTGACCACCGGTGTAAGGGAGTTGACACCGGCCGTCTGCAACCAGGAGCGCGACCAGGCCGACATGTCACGCCCGGAGACCTCTTCGAGGACCGAGAGCAGATCACCGAGGCGGGTGTTGCCGTAGGCGTGACGCTTGAAGTAGCGCCGCGCGCCCTCCAGGAAGTCCTCCCGGCCGACGTAGGCGACGAGCTGCTTGAGGACCGAGGCGCCCTTGGCGTACGTGATGCCGTCGAAGTTGAGCTTGGCGTCCTCCAGGTCACGGATGTCGGCCGTGATCGGGTGGGTGGAGGGCAGCTGGTCGGCGCGGTAGGCCCACGCCTTGCGGTTGTTGGCGAAGGTCACCCAGCTGTTGGTGAAGCGGGTGGCCTCGGCGAGCGAGAAGGAACCCATGAAGTCGGCGAAGGACTCCTTGAGCCACAGGTCGTCCCACCACACCATGGTGACCAGGTCGCCGAACCACATGTGCGCCATCTCGTGCAGGATGACGTTGGCCCGGCGCTCGTAGGCGGCCTGCGTCACCTTGCCCCGGTAGATGTACTCCTCGCGGAAGGTCACAAGGCCCGGGTTCTCCATCGCGCCCAGGTTGTACTCCGGCACGAACGCCTGGTCGTACTTCCCGAACGGGTAGGGGAAGTCGAAGTTGTCGTGGAAGAAGTCCAGGCCCTGCTTGGTGATCAGGAAGATGTCGTCGGCGTCGAAGTGCCTGGCCAGACCCTTGCGGCACATCGCGCCCAGCGGGATGTCCAGGGTGCGGCCGTCGTCGAGGGTCCGCGTGTAGGAGTCGGTGACGTAGTGGTAGGGGCCGGCGACGACGCAGGTGATGTACGTCGAGATGGGCTCGGTCGGCGCGAAGCGCCACACGCCGTCGCTCTCCTGGCCGCCCGCGCCGTTGGACCACACCGTCCAGCCCTCGGGGGCCAGCGCCTCGAAGACGAAGGGCGCCTTCAGGTCGGGCTGCTCGAAGTTGGCGAACACCCGGCGCGAGTCGGCCGGTTCGTACTGCGTGTAGAGGTAGACCTCGCCGTCCTCCGGGTCCACGAAGCGGTGCATGCCCTCGCCGGTCCTGCTGTAGGCGCACTGGGCGTCGACCACGAGGACGTTGTCGGCGGCCAGGTCCTCCAGGGCGATCCGGCTGCCGTCGAAGACCTTGGCTGGGTCGAGCTCGCGGCCGTTGAGGGTCACCGAGGTCACCGACGGGGCGATGAGGTCGGCGAAGGCCGAGGCGCCGGGGCGGGCCGCGCGGAAGCGGATCGTCGTCAGGGACCGGAACGTGCGGGGCCCGTCCGGGGCGTCACCGACCGCGGACCGCAGGTCGAGGAAGACGTCGTAGCCCTCGACGGACAGCAGTTCGGCCCGCGCGCGGGCCTCGTCGCGGGACAGATTCTCACCGGGCACGGGCACTCCTTTGTGTCTCGTTCGAACGGCTTCGATCCTCCCATGCCCGGCAGTCGGTGGCCGAGCGCGGGGAAGGCCGGGCTGGGCCGGGCCGGGCTGGGCCGGGCTTTACGGACAGCGGTGGAATGCTTTCGGCCAGTTCCGGTGTTCTGCTGGGCAGACGCTTGCTTTTTGCCGTCGCCCGATGGCGAGCACCGCTGCCCGAGGAGAGACATGTCCGAGTCCGCCAAGACCCCCGTCGACTTCTGGTTCGACCCGCTGTGCCCCTGGGCCTGGATGACCTCGCGCTGGATGGTGGAGGTCGAGAAGGTGCGCGACGTCCAGGTGCGCTGGCACGTGATGAGCCTCGCGGTCCTCAACGAGGACCGCCTGGACGACCTGCCCGCCGAGTACGCCGAGAGCATGCGGCCGGGCGGCAAGGCCTGGGGCCCGGTCCGTGTCGTCACCGCGGCCCGCGAACTGCACGGCGACGAGGTGGTCGGGGAGCTGTACACCGCGCTCGGCACGCGCATCCACAACGAGGGGCTTGGCGTCACGCGTGAGTCCGTCGCCGCGGCGCTCAAGGACGTGGGCCTGCCGGCCGGTCTGATCGACCACGGCGACCAGGACACCTACGACGCCGAGCTGCGCGCGTCCCACCGCAGGGGCATCGAGCTGGTGGGCCAGGACGTCGGCACCCCGGTCATCGCGGTGCCCGGCGCGGATGGGAAGCAGGTCGCCTTCTTCGGGCCGGTGGTCACGCCCGCGCCCGAGGGGGAGGCGGCGGCGCGGCTGTGGGACGGGACGCTGCTGGTTGCCGGGACGCCGGGTTTCTACGAGCTCAAGCGCACCCGCACGACGGGCCCCGACTTCAGCAACCTCTGACCCGGGCCGTGGCCCAGCCCCGCCAGGGGCGCGGGGAACCGCGCGAGGAGCGCCCACGGTCCGCGGCCGAGGTCCCCGGGGCTCCGCCCCGGACCCCGTTCGCGCTGAACGCGCTCGTCCTCGACGCTGGACAGGCTGACTATGCCCGTGCAGGCCAGCACAAGCCCCGCCAGGGGCGCGGGGAACTGCGCGAGGAGCGCCCACGGTCCGCGGCCGAGGTCCCCGGGGCTCCGCCCCGGACCCCGTTCGCGCTGAACGCGCTCGTCCTCGACGCTGGACAGGCTGACTATGCCAGTGCAGGCCAGCACAAGCCCCGCCAGAGGCGCGGGGAACTGCGCGAGGAGCGCCCACGGTCCGCGGCCGAGGTCCCCGGGGCTCCGCCCCGGACCCCGTTCGCGCTGAACGCGCTCGTCCTCGATCTCCCCCAAGGCCTTGAGGGCCAGGGGGGACCCCCATGACGGGCTGAGGTTGCCCATGCGGGCCAGCGCGACGTGGTCAGGGAATTGCCGGAAGGCCGAGGCAGGTGCGTCCGGGCCGGCACGGACCCCGCCAGAGGCGCGGGGAACTGCGCGCGCGGCCAGGGGCGGTGTGCGAGCGGCCAACCGTGCGCGGCCGGGGCGGAATGCGAACGGCCCCCTCGAGTCACGTCCTCGTGGGGGCCGTTCGTTTTCGTCGCCCGCACGTGAAGGGTGAGAAGACGATCACGAGCAGGACGTCAGGGGCGCGCCGGACGGGCGCGGGGTGTTACGGGGCCAGGATCAGGTTGTTGCCGGCCTGCTTGGCGGCGACGTAACGCTTCGCCACGTCCTGCCAGTTGACGACCCGCCACATGGCCTCGATGAAGTCGACCTTCTGGTTCTTGTACTGGAGATAGAAGGCGTGCTCCCAGGCGTCGAAGACCAGGATCGGGGTCGAGCCCTGGCCGACGTTGCCCTGGTGGTCGTAGATCTGCTCGACCACCAGACGCCCGCTGATGGGCTCGTACGCGAGCACGCCCCAGCCCGAACCCTGCGTCGTGGCCGACGCCTTGGTCAGCTGGGCCTTGAACTTGGCGAAGGAGCCGAAGGACTCGGCGATGGCGTCGGCGAGCTCGCCGGTGCCGTCCTTCTCCAGGGGCTCACCGCCGCCGTCACCGGTCATGTTGTGCCAGTAGATGGAGTGCAGGATGTGGCCGGAGAGGTGGAACGCGAGGTTCTTCTCCAGGCCGTTGATCGCGCCCCAGGCATCCTTGTCGCGAGCCTCCGCGAGCTGCTCCAGGGTGTCGTTCGCGCCCTTCACATACGCCGCGTGGTGCTTGTCGTGGTGCAGCTCGATGATCTCCGGGCTGATGACGGGTTCGAGCGCCGCGTAGTCGTACGGAAGTTCAGGAAGCGTGTAAATGGCCATGTCCGAGCCCTCCGGCTGCTCACTGCACATGCTGTCTGCTCACCGCACATGCTTATTGCAATTGATGCGCAAGTGCACGCTACCAGCAGCAATGCGGGGCCGCAGCCAAGGGTGACCTCAGCAAAAAGTCCTGCGTCCCGGGGCGTAGGACCCGGGGACGCAGGACAGTTGAGCAAGGTGGTGGCGGTGGGTGGGGGCGGCGCAGGTCAGGCGTCGAGAGGGGCGGCGGTCGACGTGCGCTGGCGGATGTAGCCGATGACCGCGAGGACCACCGTGAGGCCGCCGGTGTAGTAGAGCTGTACGCGCGTGCCGTCCTCACGGGCCATCAGGACGAAGACCACCGCCATGCCGAGCAGGGCGAGATAGGTGAGCCAGGGGTAGAGCCACATCTTCACGACCAGCTTCTCCGGAGTCTCGCTCTCGGTGCGGCGCCGCAGCAGCAACTGGGAGGCGGCGATGAAGAACCAGACGACGAGGATGATCGCGCCGATGGTGTTCAGGAGCCACTGGAAGATGTCGTCGGGACGCCAGTAGCTGAGCAGGACGCACAGGAAACCGAAGGCGGACGAGGTGAGCACCGCCACCCGCGGCACCCCGCCCGAGATCTTCCCGAGCACCTTGGGCCCCTGGCCGCGCGCGACGAGCGAACCGGCCATGCGGGAGGCGCCGTAGATGTTGGCGTTCATCGCCGAGAGCAGGGCGACCAGCACCACGATGTTCATGATCTGGCCGGCGGCCGGGATGCCGAGGTGGTTGAGGGTCGCCACGTACGGTCCCTTGGTGACGATGTCCTTGCCGGTCCACGGAAGGAGCGTCACCACGACCGCCATCGAGCCCACGTAGAAGATGGCGATCCGCCACATCGCGGTGCGCACCGCCTTGGCGACGCCCTGGACGGGGTGTTCGGACTCGGCCGCCGCGATGGTGACCGTCTCCAGGCCGCCGTAGGCGAAGACGGAGGCCAGCAGTCCGACGATGAGGCCTTCGCTGCCGTTGGGCATGAAGCCGCCGTGGCCGGTGAGGTTGGTCAGGCCCGGGGCGTGGGTGTCGGGCAGTACGCCGATGATGGCGAGGACGCCGATGGCGAGGAAGAGGACGATCGCGCCGATCTTCAGCGCGGCGAACCAGAACTCGAACTCACCGAAGTTCTTCACGGCCGCCAGGTTGGTGCCGCAGAACAGCAGCATGAACACGGCGACCAGCGCCCACTCCGGAACGCCCGGCAGCCAGCCGTGCACGATGCCCGCCGCGCCGATGCCCTCGAGTCCGACGGCCACACACAACAGGAACCAGAAGGCCCAGCCCGCGGTGAACCCGGCCCACGGCCCCATCGCCCGTTCGGCGTGGACCGAGAAGGATCCGGAGGCGGGATTGGCCGCCGACATCTCCCCCAGCATGCGCATGACGAGCATGACCAGCGCGCCGGATATCGCGTAGGCGAGAATGATCGAGGGACCGGCCGCGGCGATCGCGGTGCCGGATCCGATGAAGAGCCCGGCGCCGATGACGCCGCCGAGAGCGATCATCGACAGATGCCGCTGCTTGAGGCCGTGGGTGAGCGGTGAGCCGGTCGCTGACTGGCTGTCGTCCTGCACGGGCGCGGTTGTCCGAGACATGGGCATGCCCTGTTCAGTAGCTGATCCACCGGGGCGGCGGCACGGGCCCACAGTCTTAGGGCGGCCCCGCTCAGAGGGAACACCCGACCGCTATGCGGACACTCGACTCACACAGAGTGAAGGCATCGGCGCGATTTGTTTACGCAAGCTTCACACGTGGCGCGTGCGCAACTCCCGTACCCCTGCCACCACGAGCACCACCGCGGTCGCCCCCGCCGACCACAGCACCTGCGGCCGGGCCGAGGCGTCGAACAGCATCAGGACCAGCACCGCGCCCATGGCGGCGAGCGCCGCCCGGGTGAGCCAGGGGAAGGCCCACATCCTCAGCGACAGGGTCTCGGGCGCCTCGCGCTCGATGCGGCGGCGCAGCCGCAACTGCGACAGCGCGATCAGCGCCCACACGAACAGGAGCACCGCGCCGACCGCGTTGAGCATGTAGAGGAACACCGAGTCGGGCCACTTCAGGTTCAGCAGGACCGAGACGAACCCGAAGGCCACCGAGGCGAGCACCGCCCGGCGCGGCACCCCGCCGCCGGACACCTTCAGCAGGCCCCGGGGAGCCTCGCCCCGCTCGGCCAGCGAGAAGATCATGCGCGATGAGCCGTACAGATTGGCGTTGAGCGCCGAGAGCAGCGCAACGAACACCACGATGTTCATGATCTGCCCGGCCGAGGGAATGCCGATCGCGTCCAGGACGGCGACATAGGGGCTCTGGCCCGGCTTCATCGACGTCCACGGCAGCAGCGTCACGATGACCAGCATCGAGCCCACATAGAAGAAGAGGATGCGCCACACCGCGCTGCGCACCGCGCGCCCCACCGCCCGCACCGGGTCGTCGGACTCGGCGGCGGCGATCGTGACGACCTCGAGACCGCCGAACGCGAAGATCACCGCGAGCACCCCGGAGACCACGCCGCTCACCCCGGCGGGCAGAAAGCCGCCCCGCCCGGTCAGGTTGGACAGGCCCACCGCCGACGTGTCGGGCAGCACCCCGAAGATCGCGAGCAGGCCGAGCACGAGGAACGCGAGGATCGCGAAGATCTTCAGCGCGGCGAACCAGAACTCGAACTCCCCGAAGTTCTTCACCGAGGCCAGGTTGGCGGCAGTGAACACCACCATGAAGATCAGCACCCAGGCCCACTGCGGCACCCCGGGCGCCCACCCGTTCGCGATCTTCGCCGCGCCGGTCGCCTCCACGGCGAGCACGACCACCAGCAGGAACCAGTACAGCCAGCCCACGCTGAACCCGGCCCAGCGCCCGAGCGCCCGCTCGGCGTGCACCGAGAACGACCCCGACGCGGGCATCGCCGCCGACATCTCGCCCAGCATCCTCATCACCAGCATCGCGATCGCGCCCGCGATCAGATACGACACGACGATGCCGGGGCCCGCCACCGCGATCCCCGCGCCCGACCCGACGAAGAGCCCGGCGCCGATCACCCCGCCGAGGCCGAGCATGGTCAGATGGCGCTGCTTCAGCCCGTGCGAGAGGGGTTCGGCGGGCAAGGGCTCGTGCATGGCGCTCGTATCGTTCGGTTTATGGGGAACCTACAGTCTCGCCCAGGCCCGACCCCGGGCGCAAAAGGGGCAGCCGAGCCCGTCGGCCGAGTGATGAGGGTCACGCGGGAGGGCGCCTGAAGCCGGTCCTTTGTCCGGACCCCACCACGGCGTCAACACCCGCTTTGTGGACGGCTGCTGGTGATCCCGGGAGATCGGGTGGGCTAACGTCACGATGTCCCCGCACGTCCCGCCCTCCCACCACCTGCCGGAGTCCCGATGAGCACTGCGTCCGCCACCGCCCCCCGTACCGGAACGGTCCTCGCCGACCTGCTGCCCTCGCCCAGGCTCTCGGCCTCCCTGGCACAGGCGGGCGTCCGCGCCCGGGACATCGCGCTCGTCGTCGGCGGCGCGGCCCTCACCGGGATCGCCGCCCAGATCGCCGTGCCCGTGCCCGGCTCGCCCGTGCCGGTCACCGGCCAGACCTTCGCGGCGCTGCTCGTCGGCGCGGGCCTCGGTGCCGGCCGTGGCTTCCTCTCGCTGGCCCTGTACGCCCTGGTCGGCATGGCGGGCCTGCCCTGGTTCGCCAACGGCACCTCCGGCGCGGGCGGAGCCTCCTTCGGCTACGTCCTCGGCATGCTGCTCGCCTCCACCGTCGTCGGGGCGCTGGCCCGCCGGGGCGCGGACCGCTCGGTCCCGCGCACCGCGGGCATGATGGTGCTCGGCTCGGGGATCATCTACGCGGTGGGCGTGCCCTACCTGGCCGCCTCGACCGGCATGTCCCTGAGCGCGGCCGTCGCGGCGGGCCTGACCCCCTTCCTCATCGGCGACGCCCTGAAGGCCGCCCTGGCGATGGGCCTGCTGCCGGCCGCGTGGAAGCTGGTCGGCCGCCGGGGCTGATCTCTCCGACGCGAAGGGGCCCGGCGGATGCCGGGCCCTTTGGCGTTCCCGGGGCCAAAGCCACCGTCGGACGACCGCCCCCCACCGCGCCGGGGGATGATGCGGGTCCGGTCACTGCCGGCCGGATCACGCAACGGAGGCGAATGTGCTGATCACTGTGGCGGACGTGGAAGCCGCGGCGGAGCGGATCGCCGGGCATGTCATCAAGACCCCGACCGTGGCCAGTCCCGGCCTTTCCGCACTCCTCGGCGCGCGGGTCACCGCGAAGCTGGAACTGCTCCAGCGCACCGGTTCGTTCAAGGTGCGGGGGGCGACGGCGAAACTGCTCGGGCTCGGCGCGCGCGAACGGGCCGCGGGGGTCGTGGCGGTGAGCGGCGGCAACCACGGCATCGCGGTGGCGGTCATGGCCGGCGCCCTGGGCATCGAGGCGACCGTCGTCATGCCGAGGTCCGCTCCGAGCCGTGCCGTGGGCATCGCGGAGAGCGCCGGGGCCCATGTCGTCCTCGCCGACTCCATGGACGGCGCGTTCGCGCTCCTCGAGGAGTTCACGGCCAAGGGGCTCACCCTGGTCCACCCCTTCGACGACCCCGTCGTCATCGCCGCCCAGGGCACGGTCGGTCTTGAGCTGGCCGAGGACGCCGATGAACTCACGGACGTCCTGGTCAGCATCGGCGGGGGAGGGCTGATCTCCGGCGTCGCCGCCGCACTGCGCGCGCGCCGCCCCGGCGTACGGATCTGGGGGGTGGAGACCGACGGCGCGCGGGCCATGTCGCAGGCCCTGGCCGCCGGCGGTCCCGTGCCGGTCGAACTGTCCTCGGTGGTCTCGACGCTGAGCGCCCCCACCGCCTCGCAGCTCACGTACGAGCACGTCTCGGCGCTGGTCACCGATGTCCTGACGGTGAGCGACGCCGAGGCCGTGCGGGGCACCCTCGACCTCGCCGAGCACGCGAAGGTGTGGGCCGAGCCCGCCGCCGGGTGCCTGCTCCCCGCCGCCCGCCGGGTGCTGGAGCGGGTCGGCGAGGACGCGCGGCTCGGCCTGGTGGTCTGCGGCGGCAACGTGACGCCCGCCGACGTCGGCGCCTGGGCCGAGAAGTTCAACTTGCGCTGACCGCTCGGGCCCCGATGATCCCGGCGGCCCGGCGCGAAGCTCCGCCGGGCCGCCCCTTCCCCGCTGCTATGCCGCTGTGACGTCGTCCCGTACGCCGGCGGCGACGGGAGCGCGCTCGGCGAGCACCCGCTGGCGGACCAGCGCGATCACGATGACGAGCGCCGCGACGGCCAGCGACCAGAGCACCTGCTCGCGCCCGGAGTCGTCGAACAGCATGTAGACGAGGACGAAGGAGATCATCCCGATCGTCAGCCAGGTGAGATAGGGGAAGCCCCACATCTTCACCGTCAGCTTCTCCGGCTGCTCGCGCAGGATGATGCCGCGCATCCGCAGCTGGGTGCAGCAGATCACCAGCCACACGAACAGGGCGACCGCGCCCGAGGAGTTGAGCAGGAACGCGAAGACGGTGTCGGGCCACTCGTAGTTGAAGAAGACCGCCACGAAGCCGAACACGACCGAGGACAGGATCGCGACCTGCGGCACGCCCCGCTTGTTGGTGCGGGCGAACGACTTCGGCGCGTCGCCGCGCTCACCGAGCGAGAACGCCATCCGGGAGGCCGTGTACAGGCCGGAGTTGAGGCAGGACAGGACCGCCGTCAGCACGATCACGTTCATGATCTGGTCGGCGTGCGGGATGCCGATCGTCTTGAGGGCCGCCACATAGGAGCCGTCCGCGACGATCGAGGGGTCGCTCCACTTCAGGAGCGTCAGGACCACCAGGATCGAACCGAGGTAGAACACCGCGATGCGCCAGATCACGCTGTTGGTCGCCTTGGTCACGGCGCGGCGCGGGTCCTCGGACTCACCGGCGGCCAGCGTGACGATCTCGGAGCCCATGAAGGAGAACACGACCATCAGGACGCCGGTGAGGACCGCCCCGTACCCCTTGGGGAAGAAGCCGCCCGCGTCGGTGAGGTGCGAGAAGCCGGCCCCCGGATTGTCCGAGCCCGGCAGCACGCCGAAGACCGCGAGCAGTCCGATCACCACGAAGGCGCCGATCGCGACGACCTTGATCCCGGCGAACCAGAACTCGAACTCGCCGTAGGAGGACACCGAGGCCAGGTTGCTGGCGGTCAGGACCAGCATCACGATGAGCGCCCAGCCCCACTGCGGGACCCCCGGCACCCACTGGTGCAGGATCTTGGCGCCGGCCGTGCCCTCCACCGCGAGCACCACGACCCAGAAGAACCAGTAGAGCCAGCCGATCGAGAACCCGGCCCAGCGGCCGAGCGCGCGGTCCGCGTACGCCGAGAACGAGCCCGATGAGGGGCGCGCGGCGGCCATCTCGCCCAGCATCCGCATCACGAACACCACCATCACGCCGACCAGGGCGTACGACAGCAGGATGGCGGGGCCGGCCGCGGCGATGCCGGAGCCGGAGCCCACGAACAGGCCCGCGCCGATCACACCGCCGATGGCGATCATGGACAGATGGCGGTTCTTGAGGCCGGCCTTGAGGCCGCCGTCGGGCGACTGCGACTGACCGGGTTCACCGGGCAGACGGTCTTCCTTCGCAAGGGAGGGTTGCGAGGTCATGGACGCTTCCTTAAGTCTTCGGAGCACTCGGGTCACGAGCCCGTGCATTGAAACCCGGACCGGTTCGGGACGGAAGACCTGAATCCGGATCGTTGTACGAGGCCGAAGGGCCCCCGCGGCACGGGACCGAAGTCCCCCACCCACCTCCCCCTGCCCGGCGCCGCGCATGCCACACTCGGGTGCATGCGCGTGTACCTCGGCTCCGACCATGCCGGCTTCGAACTCAAGAACCACCTCGTGGAATGGCTCAAGGCCCACGGGCACGAGCCCGTGGACTGCGGTCCGCACATCTACGACGCCCAGGACGACTACCCGCCGTTCTGTCTGCGGGCCGCCGAGAGGACGGCCGCGGACCCCGAGGCCCTGGGCATCGTGATCGGTGGCTCCGGCAACGGCGAGCAGATCGCCGCGAACAAGGTCAAGGGCGTCCGCGCCGCGCTGGCCTGGAGCGAGCAGACCGCCGCGCTCGGCCGTGAGCACAACGACGCCAACGTGATCTCCATCGGCGGCCGGATGCACACCGAGGAAGAGGCGACCAGGTTCGTCGAGATCTTCCTGGCCACGCCGTACTCGGGCGAGGAACGTCACACCCGCCGCATCGAGATGCTGAGCGCGTACGAGAGGACCGGCAAGCTCCCCGAGATCCCGGCCCACCACCCCCAGCAGGGCTGATCAGGGCCCATGCCCGAAGGCCACACCATCCACCGCCTGGCCGCCGACCACGACCTGAGGTTCGGCGGCCGGCCGCTGCGCGCGTCCAGCCCCCAGGGCAAGTTCTCCGACGGCGCCGCCCTGGTCGACGGCCAGGTCCTGGAAGGCGCCGAGGCCCACGGAAAGCACCTGTTCCTCGGCTTCGGACCGGCGGGCTGGGTCCAGATCCACCTCGGCCTGTTCGGCAAGTACGGCTTCGGCGCCATGCCCGCGCCGCCGCCCACCGACACCGTACGGCTGCGGCTGACGAACGACACGGCGTACGCGGACCTGCGTGGTCCCACCACCTGCGCGCTGATCACCGACGGCGAGAAGCAGGCGATACACGACCGGCTCGGCCCCGACCCGCTGCGCCCCGCCGACACCGGCGAGAAGGCCTGGCAACGGATCTCCCGCAGCCGCACCACCATCGCCGCCCTGCTCATGGACCAGAAGATCGTGGCGGGCGTCGGCAACGTCTACCGCGCCGAAGTCCTCTTCCGGCACGGCATCGACCCCTACCGGCCAGGCAAGGAGCTCACGCGCGCCCAGTGGGACGCGATCTGGGCCGACCTGGTGGAGCTGATGCGCGAGGGCGTACGCCTGAACCGCATCGACACCGTCCGCCCCGAGCACACCCCCGAGGCCATGGGGCGCCCGCCGCGCGTGGACGACCACGGCGGCGAGGTGTACGTCTACCGCCGGGCGAACCTGCCCTGCCACCTCTGCGGGGGCGAGATCCGCACCGCCGGTCTCGCCGCCCGCAATCTGTTCTGGTGTCCCGCCTGTCAGAAACCGTGAGGCAGCCACGGCGCGAGCTCGCTGCCGAACGCCGTGGAGGCCTCGGCCAGCGCGCCGGGGCGCAGCTCACGCACCCGGCCCGCGCCCGCGAGTGAGGCGAGCGTGCACCCGCCGAGGTAGGCCGCTCCCAACTCCCGCACCGACAGGGCGAGTTCGGCCGGATCGTCGCTCCGGGTACAGCTGGCTCCCTTCGCGTCGCCACGCAGCCGCCAGCGGCCCGCGTTCCAGGGACAGAACGCGTCCTCGACCTCAAGGACCACATCGACGGGCGCCGCGTACGTCCGCGCCTCAAGGGCCGCGCCCAGCTCCACCAGACGCAGATGCAGCCGGTCGCGCAGGCGGGGCGCGCACCGGCGCACATCGGACACCAGGTGCTGGAAGGGATCGTCCACCGGCCGGTCCTTCACCTTCAGGACCGTGGTGAGATCGATGTCGAACAGATAGCGCCACAGCGCCGCCGACACCGCCGGATCCACGGCCTCCAGCGTGCTGAGCGAGACCGCGCCGGCCACACCGGCCGGCCCGTCGGTCGTCGAGACGCGGTAGCGGGCATAGCCCACCAGCTCACCGTCGCGTTCCGCGAGCACGCACTGCGAGGGCGAACCACCGCCGCGGTGCGCGACCGGGTCGAGGCTCGTCATACGGTCCCAGCCGGGCATTCTGGCCAGCATCCCGGGCCGGCGCGGCACCAGGCGCGCGTACAGCTCCTCGCACCGGGCCAGCGACTCCTCGACCTTCGCGTACCTCAGCCGCACCTCGTCGGCGCCCGGCGGCAACTGGACGCGGACCCGGGCGGTGTCGATCTCGGCGGACAGCGCCATCGTGGCGATGCCGTACCCGAACCGTCCGTAGATGGCCGGCTCGGACGCGGTCAGGACCGCGAGGCTTTCGCCCCGCTCCCGTACGTCGTCGAGCTGGCGCCGCATCATCGCCGTGAGGAGCCCGCGACGGCGGTGAGTGGGCAGCACACCGACCCCGGTCACGCCCGCCGCCGGCACCACCGCGCCGCCCGGCACACTGATCCGGAAGGGGAACGTGCTGGTGGCCGCCACACACACGGAGCCGTCCCACACCCCGAGGGAGCGGTCGGCGACGATCAGCTCACGCCACAGCTCCACCTCTTCCTCGGCGTCCGGGATCCCTCCGAACGCCGCCACTATGGCCGCGTACCACTCGTCCCACTCGGCCGGGTCCAGGACCCGCAGCTGCGTCGTCATGAGCCCATCCCTACCAGGGCGCGGCACCGGCGGTCGCCCCCTTTTCCGCCGCCCCGGCCCGGCTCTGTCCACGGGGGCACCTGCGCACGGCGGGTCCGGCTGGATAGGGTCCTCGGCAATGGCACGCGCGAGGAGAGCGGACTCGTTCACGGCCCGGTGGCGCAAGGCGCTGCACCGGGTCCGCATCGCGGTGCGCAGATCCGGCGTCGACTACTTCCGGGGCGACGGATCCGACTGGGTGGCCCTCGCCGCCCTCCTGCTCACCGTGCCCGCGATCACCGCCGCCACACTCTGGGCCCCGGTGTGGTGCGCGCCCTCCGCGCTCGTCCTGCCCATCGTGGCCGGCGGACTCCTGCTGCGCCCCGCCAACCTGCTCGGTCTGTACGCGGCCGCCGCGACCGCCCTGATCGTGGAGTCCGTACGGCTCGGCCCCTACACCTCAGGGCCCTCCCGGGTCACTCCGGGAACCGTCCTCGTGGTGGCCGCGTGCGGGCTCTTCGGGCTGCTCATCGCCCAGTTCAGGGCCCGGGTCGGGGTGCCCTGGCGGCGCGGCGGCACCATGCTCTTCGACCTGCGCGAACGCATCCGGGTCCAGAGCGCGCTGCCCCAGCTGCCCAAGGGCTGGCACCGCGAGATGGCGCTGCGGCCGGCCGGCGGGCAGTCCTTCTCCGGCGACTTCGTCGTCGCCGCCCGCACCGGCGACGGACGCACCCTGGAGATCGTCCTCACCGACGTCTCCGGCAAGGGCATGGACGCGGGATCGCGCGCCCTGCTGCTCTCCGGCGCGTTCGGCGGCCTGCTCGGCTCGCTGCCCCCGCACGCCTTCCTGCCGGCCGCCAACGGCTATCTGCTGCGCCAGGACTGGGACGAGGGCTTCGCCACCGCCATCCACCTCGTCCTCGACCTCGACTCCGGCGACTACGAACTCCTCTCGGCCGGGCATCCGCCGGCCCTCCAGCTCCACGCGGGCTCCGGGCGCTGGCGCGAACAGGCCGCCGAGGGGCCGCTGCTCGGTGTCTACGACGGCGCGGAATTCCACCCGGCCAAGGGCTCCCTCGCCCCCGGCGACGTCCTGCTGCTGTTCACCGACGGGCTCGTGGAGACCTCCGAACGCGACATCGCCGAAGGCATCGACCGCCTCACCGGCGAGGCCGACCGCTATGTCTCGACGGGCTTCTCGGGCGCGGCCTGGCACCTGATCGAAGCGGTCGCCAAGGACGTCAACGACGACCGGGCCCTGCTCCTGATCAGGCGGGACGCGTAAGGCCCGGCGGGCCCGGGTGCTCGGGCGCCCGGCCCGGCACCCGGGCCCGCCGGGGCGGCGCGCTGTGCTTTCCGGTGGCTGAAACCAGCCGTGCTCGCGGCCCACGCCCGCCCGAACTCGACGAACACCCTTGGCCAGGTCGCCTGTTGGCCGGATCCTTACCTTGGCGATCCGTCACCGGGGAACAACCAGCGGGGTGTTGGTGGCACGATAGTCACTGTGGGGGTGTGGGCGGCACGCTCCCGGGCCGGCAAGGCGGACCGACCAAGGGTGTGTGATCAGTTGTGGCCATCTCACTGTCAGTGGTGCTGCTGTTGGCGGTCATCCTCGTGGTGCTCATCCGGGGCGGCTCGATCAAGGCCGGTCCGGCCATCGTCGCCATACTGTTCGGCTTCTTCCTGGCCTCGACGGGCATGGCCCCCTCGATCCAGCACTTCCTGAACTCGATAGCGGCTTCGATCAACCAGATCAAGTTCTAGGGCACGGCTGCGGTTTGCGGGCCGCGGCCCGCGGCCCGCGGCCCAGGAAAGGCGCGACGTCCCGCCCGGCGCGAGACGTCCGCCGGGCCCTCGCGCGGGCCCAAACGGCGAGAGCCGGTCCCGCGCGTGGCGGTACCGGCTCTGACCTGGTGATTCTGCGTGGAGCGGGCGACGGGAATCGAACCCGCGTAGCTAGTTTGGAAGACTAGGGCTCTACCATTGAGCTACGCCCGCGAGCAGCGCGCCGCCGGTCCTGGTGACCGCGGCACGTAGAGCATCGTAGCGGGTCACCCCCGGGACGTGCACACCGCGCTCCCGTGGTGGGCTCCGGTCGGCGGCCGGCCCGCCGGAGAACGGACCGGGGAGGGGCCAGGAACGGGCCGAAGGGCAAAGGGGCCGACGCGGAGCGCTGGGGCATGTACCCTACGTCTCGCACCGACGGGGTGTGGCGCAGCTTGGTAGCGCGTCCGCTTTGGGAGCGGAAGGCCGTGGGTTCAAATCCCGCCACCCCGACCAGCGTCACCGGCGTTCGATGTCCGCGTTCTCCGCGTATCAAGATCACATTGTGGGTGGCATCCCGCTTGCGGTTACTATGCAAGCTGCGTGCCCGTGTGTCTGATGAATGATGTACCGGGCCCCATCCGCCAAGACCGTCGGTCTTCGGCAGAACCCCCCAAAGAAGTCAGCCACAAGGAGACCGAACCGTGAAGAGCGCCGTGGAGACCCTGAACCCGACTCGGGTTCGGCTCACTGTCGAGGTGCCCTTCGAGGAGCTCAAGGACAGCCTCGACGCGGCGTACAAGAAGATCAACCAGCAGGTCACGGTCAAGGGCTTCCGCAAGGGCAAGATCCCGGCCCGCGTGATCGACCAGCGGTTCGGTCGTGGCGCCGTGCTCGAAGAGGCCGTCAATGACGCGCTTCCGAAGTTCTACACCGAGGCGATCAACGAGGCGGAGCTCAACCCGCTGGGTCAGCCCGAGGTCGACATCACCGAGCTGAAGGACGGCGAGACGCTGAACTTCACCGCTGAGGTCGACATCCGTCCGGCCATCGAGATCCCGGACTACTCCGGCATCGAGGTCACCGTTGACGCCGTCGAGGTCAGCGACGAGGACGTCGAGAAGTCCGTGGAGCAGCTGCGCGAGCGCTTCGCCTCCACCTCGCCGGTCGAGCGTGCCGCCGAGGACGGCGACGTCGTGACGATCGACCTTCAGGCCAAGGTCGACGGCGAGGTCCTCGAGGACGGCGTGGCCGAGGGTGTCTCGTACACCATCGGCTCCGGCGAGCTCCTTGAGGGCATCGACGAGGCCGTCAAGGGCCTGGAGGCCGGTGGCGAGGCCACCTTCACCTCCGAGCTCAAGGGCGGCTCGGCCGAGGGCAAGGAGGCCGAGGTCACCGTCAAGGTCACCCAGGTCGCCGCCCGTGAACTGCCCGCCCTGGACGACGACTTCGCGCAGCTCGCATCGGAGTTCGACACCCTGGACGAGCTCAAGGCCGACAGCCGCAAGCGCCTTGAGAACATGAAGCAGTACGACCAGGCCACCCAGGCCCAGGAGCGCGTCCTCGACGAGCTCCTGAAGCTGGCCGAGGTCCCGATCCCCGAGAAGCTTCTCGCGGACGAGATCCAGACCCGCAAGCACAACCTCGAGCACCACCAGCTCGGCCAGATGGGCATCGACCTCGCCAAGTACCTGGAGATCCAGGGCAAGACCGAGGAAGAGTTCACCGCCGAGACCGAGGAGCAGGCGGTCAAGGGCATCAAGACGCAGTTCATCCTTGACGAGCTCGTCAACAAGGAGAAGCTGAACGTCAACCAGGAGGAGCTGACCGAGCACCTCATGCGGCGCGCCGCCTCCTCCGGCATGAGCCCCGACCAGTTCGCCCAGGCCGTCGTCGAGGGTGGCCAGGTGCCGATGCTGGTGGGCGAGGTCGCCCGCGGCAAGGCGCTCGCCGTCGTCGTGGAGGCCGCCAAGGTCACCGACACCAACGGTGAGATCGTCGACCTGGACGACGCCGAGGACGAGGCCGCCGAGACGGTGGAGGCCGCCGCCGACGCCGAGCCCGCCGAGGCCGAGGCCGCGGAGAAGACCGAGGCCTGAGCCTCCGCATGACCCGAGCGAGGGCCCGTACGCAGTCGCGTACGGGCCCTCGTCCGTAGCCGATTCCCCCTCATGCGCCTTCAACCACCTTGCGCTCCGAGCGAACAGTTCGGGAACCGGGATGGCGTTGTCCCACCTGCGCGTTAGGGTCCATGAATACGAGGGTGGTGGAGTCTGGCGAACAGGAGTCCGCGCCCCCGGAACGAAGACGCTGAGACGGTTGAAGCCGTCAGAGACGAGCAGGTGGATACGTGACGAATCTGATGCCTTACGCCGCCGGTGAGCCGTCCCTCGGTGGTGGCCTCGGTGACCAGGTCTACAGCCGACTGCTCAACGACCGCATCATCTTCCTCGGCCAGCAGGTCGACGACGAGATCGCCAACAAGATCACCGCCCAGATGCTCCTCCTGGCCGCCGCCGACCAGGACAAGGACATCTACCTCTACATCAACAGCCCCGGTGGCTCGGTGACGGCCGGCATGGCGGTCTACGACACCATGCAGTACATCCAGAACGACGTGGTCACCATCGGCATGGGCATGGCCGCCTCGATGGGTCAGTTCCTGCTGACCGGTGGCGCCGCCGGCAAGCGCTTCGCGCTCCCCAACACCGACATCCTGATGCACCAGGGCTCCGCCGGCATCGGCGGCACCGCCTCCGACATCAAGATCCAGGCCGAGTACCTGATCCGCACGAAGAAGCGCATGGCGGAGATCACCGCCGCGCACTCCGGGCAGTCCGTCGAGACGATCATCCGCGACGGCGACCGCGACCGCTGGTACACGGCGGAGGAGGCCAAGGACTACGGCCTCATCGACGAGATCATCTCCGCTGCCTCGGGTGTTCCGGGCGGCGGCGGCACCGGGGCCTGAGCCCCGAACCGCACCGCTACCCCCGCCCACTTGAACGCCACCAGGATGGTGAACACCCCCATGAGCAACATCAACTCGGCTGCCGCGAACGGCCTTTACACGGGCCCCCAGGTCGACAGCCGCTACATCGTTCCGCGCTTCGTCGAGCGCACCTCGCAGGGCGTGCGTGAGTACGACCCGTACGCGAAGCTCTTCGAGGAGCGCGTGATCTTCCTCGGCGTGCAGATCGACGACGCGTCCGCCAACGACGTCATGGCGCAGCTCCTGTGCCTGGAGTCGATGGACCCGGACCGTGACATCTCCATCTACATCAACAGCCCGGGTGGTTCCTTCACCGCCCTCACGGCGATCTACGACACGATGCAGTTCGTGAAGCCGGACATCCAGACGGTCTGCATGGGCCAGGCGGCCTCCGCCGCCGCCGTCCTGCTCGCCGCCGGCACGCCGGGCAAGCGCATGGCGCTGCCCAACGCCCGCATCCTGATCCACCAGCCCTCGGGCGGCACCGGCCGCGAGCAGCTCTCCGACCTGGAGATCGCGGCCAACGAAATCCTCCGGATGCGTACGCAGCTGGAGGAGATGCTGGCCAAGCACTCGACGACGCCGCTGGAGAAGATCCGCGACGACATCGAGCGCGACAAGATCCTCACGGCCGAGGACGCGCTGGCCTACGGCCTGGTCGACCAGATCGTCTCGACCCGCAAGACGGGTGCCCCCGCGGCCGCCTGAACCACTTCGGAGCCCCCGGCGTGGTCCACTCACCAGTGAACCGCGCCAAGGGGGGCCCGGACGGGGGGTTCGGCAAGGTACCGTCGGTAGGGGGTCTGGGGGTGTCCCCCCGGAACACGCAGTAGGCACCAGGAGGCGGCGCACATGGCGTCTCCCAGGCGAAGGGGAAGCACCTCGTGGCACGCATCGGTGACGGCGGCGACCTGCTCAAGTGCTCGTTCTGCGGAAAGAGCCAGAAGCAGGTGAAGAAGCTCATCGCAGGCCCCGGGGTGTACATCTGCGACGAGTGCATCGACCTCTGCAACGAGATCATCGAGGAGGAGCTGGCGGAGTCCTCCGAGGTGCGGTGGGAGGAACTGCCCAAGCCGCGCGAGATCTATGAGTTCCTTGAGGGCTACGTGGTCGGGCAGGAGCCCGCCAAGAAGGCCCTCTCGGTGGCGGTCTACAACCACTACAAGCGAGTGCAGGCCGGCGAGAACGGCGGCGGCACGAGCCGGGACGACGCGATCGAGCTCGCCAAGTCCAACATCCTGCTGCTCGGCCCCACCGGCTCGGGCAAGACGCTGCTCGCGCAGACGCTCGCCCGCATGCTCAACGTCCCGTTCGCCATCGCCGACGCCACCGCGCTCACCGAGGCGGGCTACGTCGGCGAGGACGTCGAGAACATCCTGCTCAAGCTGATCCAGGCCGCTGACTACGACGTCAAGAAGGCCGAGACGGGCATCATCTACATCGACGAGATCGACAAGGTGGCCCGCAAGAGCGAGAACCCCTCGATCACGCGCGATGTCAGCGGCGAGGGCGTCCAGCAGGCGCTGCTCAAGATCCTGGAGGGCACCACCGCCTCCGTCCCGCCCCAGGGCGGACGCAAGCACCCCCACCAGGAGTTCATCCAGATCGACACGACGAACGTGCTGTTCATCGTGGGCGGCGCCTTCTCGGGTCTTGAGAAGATCATCGAGTCGCGGGCCGGCGCCAAGGGCATCGGCTTCGGCGCCACCATCCGCTCCAAGCGCGAGATCGAGGCCAGCGACCAGTTCCAGGAGGTCATGCCGGAGGACCTGGTGAAGTTCGGGATGATCCCCGAGTTCATCGGCCGCCTCCCCGTCCTCACCTCGGTCCACAACCTCGACCGTGAAGCGCTCCTCCAGATCCTGGTCGAGCCGCGCAACGCGCTCGTCAAGCAGTACCAGCGCCTGTTCGAACTCGACGGCGTGGAGCTGGACTTCGACCGCCCCGCGCTCGAAGCCATCGCCGACCAGGCCATCCTGCGCGGCACCGGCGCGCGCGGCCTGCGCGCCATCATGGAGGAAGTCCTCCAGTCGGTGATGTACGAGGTCCCCTCCCGCAAGGACGTGGCCCGCGTCGTCATCACCGCCGACGTCGTCCGCAACAACGTCAACCCGACGCTGGTCCCGCGCGAGCCGCGCATCGTGAAGAACGACGGGCGGCACGAGAAGAGCGCGTAGCGCCACGGCCCATCCGCACGGCAAAGGGGCGCCCGGTCAACTTCCTTGACCGGGCGCCCCTTCACGTGTGCTCCGCGACCGTCAGACCTTCTGGCGGGAGGTGTTGTAGAGCGAGGCGGTCAGCTTGGCGGCGTCGTCCTGGCTCGCGCCGCCACCGGTGGCGGCCTTGCCCAGGTCCATCAGGATCACCACGCCGTACGTGCTGTAGTCGGCCCACACGCACGCCGGGGCCGTGAACTCCTTGGGCCCCTTGTCGAGCGACCCGTCGGCCGCGGAGTTGGTGAACTTCATGTCCTGGCACTTCATCAGCGCGCCCCTGAACCCGGCCGGCTTGACGAGCTTGGCCGAGCCGACCAGCTCCGCCTTGATGGTCTTGTTCTTGGCGGTGCTGTCCTTGGCGTTCTGGAACGAGGCGTCGATCACCTTCGCCGGGTCGGAGATCTGCCCCCACACCGCCTGCACCTGGAGCATCCTGGCGGTCAGCGGGTTCTTGGCGGGGTCACCCTGGTCGTACGAGGTGGCCACCTGCTGCGGGTTCTTGACGCCGAGCGCTTCGGCCTTCTTCTTCTGCTCGTCCGTCATGGCCTGCGTCTGATCGCCCGCCGCGCCCTTCTTGTAGTCGTCGACCGTGGCGGGCAGCACGACCTTGTAGCCCTTGGTGGCGTCCGACACGTCGGAGTTGCTGGCGCCCCCCTTGGTGAGGAACCACACCCCGCCGCCGATGACCGCGAGCGCCACGACGGCCGCCGCGACGATCAGACCCGTCTTCTTCTTCGGGGGCGCGGGCTGCGCCGGGCCGCCGTACGGGGGCTGCTGGCCGTAGCCGGGCTGCTGGCCGTACGGGGCCTGCTGGGGCCCCTGCTGCGGGTAGCCGTAGGGCGGCTGCTGCGGAGGCTGCTGGCCGTAGGGGCCCGCCTGCTGCGGCGGCACGCCCTGCGGGGCCTGCTGCGGGTATCCGTAACCGGGCTGCGGCTGGCCGGGCTGGCCGTACGGCTGCTGCGGCGGCTGCTGGCCGTACGGACCGGGCTGCTGAGGCTGGCCACCGTACGGGCCCGGCTGGTTGTAGCTCATCGCTGTGTTCCCCCTAGGGATGTTTATCCGATCCGGACATCCTGACGGAAGGGGGAGCGACCCGCAGTACCCGGGGTCGATCGATGTCTAGCTGTTGACGACTTGTTCCTGTTCCCGCACGAACTCGTCGATGCGGTCCGGACTTTCGGTTCCCACCGAAGCCACGAAGTACGACGGCGCCCAAACCTGCGCCATGCCTGCCCGACGGAGCACGCGTTCAGAGGCGGTTCTGAGCCTTCCGGCCACGTCGGTGGCGGCAAGATCGGCCGGATAGCGGATCAGGGCCCGTACATGGTCGGATGCTCCACTGAAGGCCTCGATATGAGCATCGGCTGCTCCGGCAGCCACGTTCAAGGAGTGCTCCGCCAAGCGCAGCATTTCGGCGGTCAGCACGGCCCGGCGGTGCGTGACAAAGGCGATGTGGGCCGTCAGACAGGGGAACGAGGCATCGGGACGGCTCGACACGGTCTCGATGCGCCGCTGAGGGCGCCGTCGCCGCCCCTTCGCGGGATGTTCTGCTCGCCAGGCGTCGAGCTCCGACGCCAGCCAGGTCGGCGTCCGCCCGATGTGCTCGGGTTCGGGGAAGCCGTTGTTCGGGCGCGAGTTGAGCACATAGATGGCCTGGACCGAAACCCCTAGGCGCTCGGCGGCCTGCGTAGGAATGAGCCGTACTGCTGACATGGCTTTCACCGTACGACAGACAAGTTGAGCTTATCTATGTAGCGTGGGGAAGTGTCCATCGAGAAAGGTGAGGGGGCGTGGGGTCGTGGGGTGCAAATCTGTCAGTCCGGCGAATACCGGGCGCGTGTACCGCCTGTACCCCGCCCCGGCACAGGCCGAGCGCTTGCGGCGCTGGGGTCATACCTGTCGCGCCGTGTGGAACCTGGCCCTTGAGCAACGGATCTACGTCCTTCAACAGCGGGGCCGGTGTCTGCGGGCGGATGAGCAATGCCGGTACCTGACACAAGCGCGCCACGACCTCGACTGGATCGGCGAGCTGCCCTCCCAGACGCCGCAGCAGATCCTCCGGCGTCTCGATCGGGCCTACGACAACTTTTGGAACGCGGACCATCCCGCTCGATTCCCTCGCTACAAGAAGCGATCGGCGCGGCTCTCCATCCCCCTGCCCGGCCAGGCGGTTCGCGTACGGCCGATCAACCGGAAATGGGCCTTCGTGCGGATTCCGAAGCTCGGCGAGGTCAAGTTCCGGCTGTCCCGCGCCCTGGGCGGTGACGTCCAGAACGCGACGGTCACCACTGATGCCTCCGGGCGCTGGTCCATCAGCTTCGCCGTACGTACGCGGAGCCCAGCGCCCCTCGCCAACACCCTGCCGCCGGTCGGCGTCGACTTCGGGGTCAAACAAGCCGCCTACTGTTCCGACGAAGCTCAGCCCCGGCTCATGCCGCCGACTCTCACGGCGGGGGAGCGGCGGCGGCTGGAGGGACTGGAGAGACGCAAAGCACGGCAAGTGCGCCATGCGCACACACATCGCGGTGGACGGCACAGCATCCGCCTACAGAAAACCCTCAGAGAGATCGCCCGTATCAAGGCCCGGCAAGCCCGCCGACGGTTGGACTTCACACACAAGCTCACCACCGATCTGGCCAAGAACCACGGCCTGGTCGGGATCGAGGATCTGCGGGTGAAGTCCATGACGGCGAGCGCCGGACGAGGCTCGCGCAAAGCGGGGCTCAATCGCGGCATCCTCGACAACACCCCCGGGGAACGCAGGCGCCAGCTCGCCTACAAGTGCCCCAGGTACGGGTCGGTGCTGGTCGCGGTCGTACCTGCGGGCACGTCGCAGACCTGCGGGCGCTGTGGCCACCGGGATCCGCTTTCCCGGACCGACCGGGACAGCTTTCGCTGCGTAAAGTGCGGGCACGGGGATGACGCCGATCACAACGCCGCCACCGTCACGCTCCACCGCGCTCTGCGGATGGCGGACGACGCGGTCTGCCGCAGAGCACTGCGGTGAACAGCACGCATCGGCCGGCCGCACCAGGCCGGTCATGCCCGGCGGCAAAACCGGGCGCACGCGTGAACTTCTTGCTCCGCTCCCCAGCGTCAGCAAGGAATCCTCGCAGGCCATCGCGGGGCGGATGCCAACAAAGATTCCCGTTTCAGTACGGGCCCGTGACACCCCTAAACTGGCCCGGTGACCGAGAACACTCAGCAGCAGAATCCAGCGCCCCCCACCGAACTGCCGACCCAGTACGCGCCGGCCGAGGTAGAGGGGAAGCTGTATGAGCGCTGGGTAGAGCGCGGGTACTTCACCGCCGACGCGGGCTCCGACAAGGACCCGTACACCATCGTCATCCCGCCGCCGAACGTCACGGGCGCGCTGCACCTGGGCCACGCCTTCCAGGTCACGCTCATGGACGCGCTCACCCGCCGCAAGCGGATGCAGGGCTACGAGACGCTGTGGCTGCCCGGCATGGACCACGCGGGCATCGCCACGCAGAACAAGGTCGAGCAGCAGCTCGCCGAGGAGGGCAAGTCCCGCCAGGACCTCGGCCGCGAGGCGTTCACCGAGCGCGTGTGGCAGTGGAAGGGCGAGTACGGCGGCCGGATCCTGGGCCAGCTCAAGCGGCTGGGCGCGGGGCTTGACTGGTCGCGCGAGCGGTTCACCATGGACGAGGGCCTGTCCAAGGCCGTCCAGACCATCTTCAAGAACCTCTACGACGACGAGCTGATCTACCGCGCCGAGCGCATCATCAACTGGTGCCCGCGCTGCCTGACGGCCATCTCCGACATCGAGGTGGAGTACCAGGAGGACCCGGGCGAGCTGGTCTCCCTGAAGTACGGCGAGGGCGAGGACACCCTGGTCGTGGCCACCACGCGCGCCGAGACGATGCTCGGCGACACCGCGATCGCCGTCCACCCCGACGACGAGCGCTACCGGCACCTGGTCGGCAAGCTCATCAAGCTGCCGCTGACCGACCGCTCCATCCCGGTCGTCGCGGACACCCACGTCGACCCCGAGTTCGGCACAGGCTGCGTCAAGGTGACCCCGGCGCACGACCCCAACGACTTCGCCATCGGGCAGCGGCACGGCCTGGAATCAATGACGATCATGGACGAGCGCGGTGTCATCACCGTCCCCGGCCCCTTCCAGGGACTCGACCGCTACGAGGCCCGCTCGGCCGTCGTGGGCGCGCTCAAGGAGCAGGGCCGCATCGTCGCCGAGAAGCGCCCCTACATGCACTCGGTCGGCCACTGCTCGCGCTGCAAGACCACTGTCGAGCCGCGGCTTTCGATGCAGTGGTGGGTCAAGGTCGGCCCGCTCGCCCAGGCGGCGGGTGACGCGGTCCGTGACGGCCGGGTCAAGATCCACCCCGAGGACATGTCGAAGCGGTATTTCGACTGGGTCGACAACATGCACGACTGGTGCATCTCGCGCCAGTTGTGGTGGGGCCACCGCATCCCGATCTGGTACGGCCCCGAGGGCCAGGTCGTGTGCGTGGGGCCCGACGACGAGATCCCCACCGGCGAGGGCTGGCGCCAGGACCCCGACGTCCTGGACACCTGGTTCTCGTCCGGCCTGTGGCCGTTCTCCACGCTCGGCTGGCCGGAGAAGACCGCCGACCTGGAGAAGTTCTACTCCACCGACGTCCTGCTCACCGGCCACGACATCATCTTCTTCTGGGTCGCCCGGATGATGATGTTCGGTCTGTACGCGATGGACGGCGAAGTCCCGTTCAAGACGGTCGCGTTGACCGGTCTGGTCCGCGACGAGTTCGGCAAGAAGATGTCGAAGTCCAACCCCAACGCGGTCGACCCGCTGGACTGGATGGACAACTACGGCTCGGACGCGGTCCGCTTCACCCTCGCCAAGGGCGCCAACCCCGGCGCGGACGTCCCCATCGGCGAGGACTGGGTCCAGGCGTCCCGCAACTTCGCCAACAAGATCTGGAACGCGACCCGCTTCGCGCTCATGAACGGCGCCACCGTCGAGGGTGAACTCCCGCCCGTGGAGCGGCTTTCGGCGACCGACCGCTGGATCCTGTCGCGGCTCAACAAGACCGTGGCCGAGGTCGACGCGTACTACGAGGACTACCAGTTCGCCAAGCTCAGCGAGGCGCTGTACCACTTCGCGTGGGACGAGGTCTTCGACTGGTACGTCGAGCTGTCGAAGACCACGTTCTTCGCGGGCGGCGAGCAGGCGAAGGTCTCGGGCCGGGTCCTGGGCGAGGTCCTTGACGTGATGCTGCGGGTCCTGCACCCGATCGTCCCGTTCGTCACCGACACCCTGTGGACGACGCTGACCAGGGGCGAGTCCCTGGTCGTCGCCGACTGGCCCAAGGACAGCGGCTTCCGCGACGAGGCCGCCGAGCGCGAGATCGAGCTGGTCCAGCAGGTCGTCACCGAGGTCCGCCGCTTCCGTTCCGACCAGGGTCTCCAGCCCGGCCAGAAGGTCCCGGCCGAGCTCACCCTGAGCGGCACGTCGCTGGCCCCGCACGAGGCGGCCATCCGTCAGCTGCTCCGTCTCCAGCCGGCCGGCGAGGACTTCCACGCCACCGCCTCGCTGCCGGTCGCGGGCGCCACGGTCGCGCTCGACCTCTCGGGCACCATCGACGTCGAGGCCGAGCGCAAGCGTCTGACCAAGGACCTGGGCGCGGCCGAGAAGGAGAAGGCGGACGCGAACAAGAAGCTCGGCAACGAGGCGTTCCTCGCCAAGGCGCCGGACAACGTGGTCGACAAGATCCGCGGCCGCCTTGCCAAGGCGGAGGCCGACATCGAGCGGATCACCCGCCAGATCGCGGCCCTGCCCCAGGGCTGACCCGACCGCCGTACCTCCCGTACGCCGTCGCAGTACGCGGGTGAGGGCCCCCGGGACTCCGGGGCGCTGTTGGCCAACAGCGTCCTTCGGTCCCGGGGGCCCTTCGCGTGCGGAGCGCCGCGCACGCCGGGCGCCTCGGGCCCGTCCTGTGCGAGCCCCGTGCGAGCCCCGCGCGGGCGGGCGTGCCCGAGGCGCGGGGGAGCGGGGGAGTGGCGTCCGGTCACGTGCGACATCTCCGTCCGGCCGCGTGCGGCATATCACTGCGTGGGGGCCGTTCGGCGCAGGTGTGGGGGTCCCAAGACCTTGGATGATGGAGAGCATGCACTCGCCGTCCCCGACCTCCGCGCCGCGCCGCGCGACGGCGGCGGCGCGTGCCGCGAGCGCGCGCTGGGTCGGCGACGACCGCGCCATGGACGTGCTGATCGCGCTGAGCTGCTTCGGCCTGATGATCCTCGACGTGCCGGGCCTGGCCCGCGACGACAACTCGCTCAACAGCTACACCGCGCCGCCCGTCCTCGCGCTCGGCGCCGCCACTCTGCTCCTGCGCAGGCGCTGGCCCTGGCTGCCCTACCTGGTGGCGCTCGGCTATCTGGGCTGGCTGCACCAGCTGAACCTGGTGCAGTTCGCGCTGTACTCGCTCGGCCGCTTCCGCGGGCGGCGCGCCGGCATCCTCGCCACGTGCGGCTACATCGCGGTGGCGTACGTCCTGTTCAACCTGCCGGGCTGGCCCGACATCCGGGGCGAGACGCTCAGCTCGTTCCTGGCGATCGTGGTGCCGGTGGGGGTGCTCGCCTGCGGCGTCGGCATCTCCGCCTACCGGCACGACCTCGTCCACGAACTGGAGGCCCAGCGCGCCCAGACCGCGGGTCTGCGCGCCGTGCAGGCCGAGCGGATCTCGGTGGCCCGGGACGTGCACGACATGGTGGGGCGCGAGCTGACGATGCTCGCGGTGCGCTCCGAAGTGCTCGCCGTGCGGGCCAGGAACGAGCCGCACCACAAGGACTTCGAAGAGCTCGCCGACAGCGCGCGCCGCGCTCACCTCATGCTGAACGAGATCATCGTGCGGCGCGCCGACGAACGCACCGCGACGCCCGGCCTGGACGGCCTGGACGCACTGGCCGAGGAGAGCCGGCTCGCGGGCACCCCGGTCGGGCTCGACATCGAGGCGGACGCGCACCGGCTCTCGCCGCTGCGGCAGGCGGCCGTGTACCGGGTGGTGCAGGAGTGCCTGACCAACTCCGTCAAGCACGCCAGGGGCGAGCCGGTCGCGGTGACGATCCGGCTGGTGGCTGGGGATCTCGTGGTCACCGTGCAGAATCCGCTGCCGCGCTCGGCGCCGGTGAAGGAGCCGGTCTCCTCGGGGACCGGCACGTTCTCGATGCGCGAGCGGGTGGACAGCATGGGCGGCTCGCTCACCACGACCCGTACCGACACCACCTACGAGGTGCGGGCGACGCTGCCGGCGGGCGCGGTGGGCTGAGCCGTCCCGCGCGGGCGGTGGGCCGAGCCGCCCCGCACGCCCGCTCTAGGTGCCCACAAGGAGCCGCTGCAACTGGTCGAAGTCCTCCACGCACTTGCCCGCGCCCAGCACCACACAGTCCAGCGGATCGTCCGCGACGAACACGGGGATGCCGGTCGCCGAGGCGATGCGCAGATCAAGGCCCGGCAGCAGCGCGCCGCCGCCGGTCAGCACGATGCCGTGCTCCATCACGTCACCGGCGAGCTCCGGCGGGCACTCCTCCAGGGTGACCCGCACCGCCGCGATGATCGCCTCGACGGGCTCGTCGAGGGCGGCCCGCACCTCGCGCGCCGTGAGCAAGAGCGTCATGGGCAGCCCCTTGACCTTCTCGCGGCCCCGCACCGTGAACGTACGCTCCTCCAGTTCCGCGTTGCCCGGCACCGGCCACGCGGACCCGATCGCGCACTTGACGTCCTCGGCGGTGCGCTCGCCGATGAGCAGCGCGTGCTCCTTGCGCACGTAGTCGGTGATCGCGGTGTCCAGGCGGTCGCCGCCCACCCGCAGGGACTGCGAGGTCACGATGCCCCCGAGTGAGATCACGGCGACCTCCGTGGTGCCGCCGCCGATGTCCACCACCATCGAGCCGCGCGGCTCGGCGACCGGCAGGCCGGCTCCGATCGCCGCCGCCATCGGCTCCTCGATGAGGTGCACGGCCTTCGCGCCGGCCCGCTGGGAGGCGTGCACGATGGCGCGCCGCTCCACCGGGGTCACCCCGCTCGGCACGCACACCACCATGCGGGTGCGCGGGCGGCGCCCGGGCACGGCCTGTTTCACGAAGTGGCGGATCATTTCCTCCGCCGCCTCGTAGTCGCTGATCACGCCGTCCCGCAGGGGCCGGATGGCGGTGATCGAACCAGGCGTACGGCCGATGGTCTCCTTGGCCTGTGTGCCTACGGCGAGCGCCGAGCGGCCGCCCTCCTTCATCGCCACCACGGACGGCTCATTGAGCACGATGCCCTGCCCCCGGGCGTAGAGAAGCGTGTTGGCGGTACCGAGGTCGATGCCTATGTCCATGATCGCCAAGTTTGCCCGGACAGTCTGTGGGACCCGGGGGCCGAACGTCCCGAAAGGGGCGGGTCCAAGGTCCCCTCGGTGCTTCTCCGTAGACTGGACCCGTGACCGAGCAGCCCGACCCCAGTGAAGCCGACGACTTCGATCAGATCGTCGAGGCCGAGACCGACAGAGACCCCGACCTCGCGGTGATCGAGGCAGGCAGCCGCACCCTGCGCACGCACGGCGCAGCGCCCCAGGGCGACGCCGTGCCGGGCCGTCCCGCGGACCCCGAGGTCGACGCGGCGCTGCGCGCGGTGGAGACCGAGCTCGCCGGCCGCTGGGGCGAGACCAAGCTGGAGCCGTCGGTGCGCCGCATCGCCGCCCTGATGGACGTCCTGGGCGAGCCGCAGCGCGCGTACCCGACGATCCACATCACCGGCACCAACGGCAAGACCTCCACCGCCCGGATGATCGAGGCCCTGCTCGGCGCCTTCGAGCTGCGCACCGGGCGCTACACCTCGCCGCACGTCCAGTCGATCACCGAGCGCATCAGCCTGGACGGCCTGCCGATCCCCGCCGAGCGCTTCGTCGAGACGTATGACGACATCAAGCCGTACGTCGAGATGGTGGACGCGCGCGAGGAGTTCCGGCTCTCCTTCTTCGAGGTCCTGACCGGCATGGCGTACGCGGCCTTCGCCGACGCGCCCGTCGACGTGGCGGTCGTCGAGGTCGGCATGGGCGGCACCTGGGACGCGACGAATGTCATCGAGGCGGGCGTCGCCGTCGTCACCCCGATCGACCTCGACCACACCGACCGGCTCGGCAACACCACCGGCGAGATCGCCACCGAGAAGTCCGGGATCATCAAGCAGGGCGCGACGGTGATCCTGGCCCAGCAGCCCGTCGACGCGGCGCAGGTCATGCTGAAGAAGGCCGTCGAGGCGGACGCCACGGTGGCCCGCGAGGGCATGGAGTTCGGCGTCGTGGGGCGTGAGGTCGCCGTAGGCGGCCAGCTCCTGACCCTGCGCGGCCTCGGCGGTGAGTACGAGGAGATCTTCCTGCCGCTGTACGGGGCCCACATGGCGCACAACGCGGCGGTGGCGCTCGCCGCGGTCGAGGCGTTCTTCGGCGTCGGCTCCCAGCAGCCGGGCCCGCTCGACCTCGACACCGTCCGCAAGGCGTTCGCCTCCGTGGTCTCGCCCGGCCGCCTTGAGGTCGTGCGCCGCTCGCCCACCGTCGTCCTGGACGCGGCGCACAACCCCGCGGGCGCCCGGGCCACCGCGGAGGGCCTGACCGAGGCGTTCGGCTTCTCGCGCCTGATCGGCGTGGTCGCCGCGAGCGCCGACAAGGACGTCAAGGGTTTGCTCGAGGCGTTCGAGCCGGTCTTCGCCGAGATCGTGGTCACCGCCAACACCACCGCGCGCTCCATGGACGTGGACGAACTGGCCGCGCTCGCCGTCGAGGTGTTCGGCGACGAGCGCGTCGTGGTCGAACCGCGCCTGGACGACGCGATCGAGGCCGCCATCACCCTGGCCGAGGAGGAGGACGAGTACGCGGGAGCGGGCGTCCTGATCACCGGTTCCGTGTTCACGGTCGGCGACGCCCGGCTCATGCTGAAGAGGGGCTGACCCGATGCGTACGCTCTGCGCGTCCACCCTGATCGGTGAATTCTTCGTGATCGCCTTCGCGGGCCTGGTCGCGATGAAGGACCCGGACCTGGCCACCACCACCGTGTGGACGGTCTGCGGCATCGGCATGGTGCTGTCGGTGCTGCTGTGCGGGACGCTGGGCCGGCGCGGCGGCGTCGCGCTCGGCTGGGGCCTCCAGATCGCCCTGGTCGCGAGCGGGTTCGCCGTCCCGCCGATGTTCTTCATGGGCGTCCTGTTCGGCGCCCTGTGGTGGGCCTCGGTGCACTACGGCCGCAAGATCGACGAGGCGAAGGCGCGGTTCGCCGCGCAGGCCCAGGCGGGGACCGGGGCGCAGGCCGAGGCGCAGGCGCAGTAGGGGCGGTGCTGCGATGGCGGGGCTTGGCCGAGTCCGGATGCCACCCGTTCGGCGTCACCCGGTAGCCTCGCCTCACCGCACCCGTAATGCCTGCAAGGAGATCCGCACACCATGACCGAGCGCACCCTGGTCCTGCTCAAGCCCGACACCGTTCGCCGTGGCCTGATCGGCGAGGTGATCAGCCGCATCGAGCGCAAGGCCGGCTGGAGCATCCGCGCTCTTGAGCTGCGCTCCCTGGACCAGGACACCCTGGAGCAGCACTACGGCGAGCACAAGGGCAAGCCCTTCTACGAGCCGCTGGTGGCCTTCATGTCCTCGGGCCCGGTCGTCGCCCTGGTGGTCGAGGGCGAGCGCGTCATCGAGGGAGTACGCCAATTGGCGGGCCCCACCGACCCGATCGCGGCCGCCCCCGGTTCCATTCGCGGCGATTTCGGCACCATCGTCCGGGAAAACCTCATCCACGCCTCGGATTCGGCCGAGTCCGCCGAGCGGGAACTGAAGATTTTCTTCCCGGGCCGCGACTGACCGTTACTGACGGAATGTCCGCCATATAGCGCTCACGACCTGGGGCGACCGAAGGAATTTCGGTCGCCCTTGGGCATATGCGGGCCGACTTCGGGAACGCATCGCCCCGACACGACGTCACCCATACTGAGGTGGACCACCGCGCCGTGTCCGTGCGGGCCGGACTACGATGGGGCCTCACGCTCATCGCACCCACCTCGCCGACCTGAGAAGCCGTCAACGCTCGAATAGGGAAGGCCGGACGCATCCTCATGGGGAGCAACAAAATGTCGTTCATCGGCCGTGACATGGCTGTCGACCTCGGGACCGCCAACACGCTGGTGTACGTCAGGGGCCGCGGAATCGTCCTGAACGAGCCGTCCGTCGTCGCCATCAACACCAACACCGGCGGCATCCTCGCGGTCGGCGCGGAAGCCAAGAAGATGATCGGCCGCACGCCGGGCAACATCGTCGCCGTACGGCCCCTGAAGGACGGCGTGATCGCCGACTTCGAGATCACCGAGCGGATGCTCCGCTACTTCATCCTGAAGATCCACAAGCGCCGGTACCTGGCCCGTCCGCGCGTCGTGGTCTGTGTGCCCTCGGGCATCACGGGAGTCGAGCGCCGCGCCGTCATCGAGGCCTCCACCCAGGCCGGTGCCCGCCAGGTGCACATCATCGAAGAGCCCATGGCCGCGGCCATCGGCTCGGGTCTGCCGGTCCACGAGGCCACCGGCAACATGGTCGTGGACATCGGTGGCGGCACCACCGAGGTCGCCGTGATCTCGCTCGGCGGAATCGTCACGGCGCAGTCGATCCGGGTCGCGGGCGACGAGCTGGACAACGCGATCATCCAGCACATCAAGAAGGAGTACTCCCTCCTTCTCGGTGAGCGCACCGCGGAACAGATCAAGATCACGATCGGTTCGGCCTACGACCTCGACAAGGACGAGCACACCGAGATCCGCGGCCGCGACCTCGTCTCGGGGCTGCCCAAGACCGTGGTGATCTCCGCGGCCGAGGTGCGCAAGGCGATCGAGGAGCCGGTCAACGCGATCGTCGACGCGGTCAAGACGACCCTGGACAAGTGCCCGCCCGAGCTCTCCGGCGACATCATGGACCGCGGCATCGTCCTGACCGGCGGCGGCGCCCTGCTGCGCGGCCTCGACGAGCGGCTGCGCCGCGAGACCGGCATGCCGATCCACATCGCCGAGGACCCGCTGGACTCCGTGGCCCTCGGCTCCGGCAAGTGCGTGGAGGAGTTCGAAGCCCTCCAGCAGGTGCTCGACGCCCAGCCCCGCAGGTAGCCTCCGGGCCCGCCGTCCGCCGTATGGGTCACTGCCGACCCGTACGGCGGATCGTTGATATACAGATCGAAGAGATCTTGTAGATCACCCACATTCCTACGAGGAAGGCACGGCCGCCGCACGTGAGGGACACACGAGAGAGCCGGCTGCTCCTGGTGCTGCTGATCGCCGTAGCGTTCGCGCTGATCACGGTCGATATCAGAGGCGGGGCGAATTCACCGGTGGACGGTGCCCGGCAGGCCGCCGCCGCCGTCTTCGGACCGGTGGAGAACGGGGTCGCCGGCGCCGTCGACCCGGTCGGCAACGCGATCGGCGCGGTACGCGACTCCGGCAAGCGCCACGACAAGATCGCCGCCCTCCAGGCCGAGAACGAGGCGCTCAAGCAGCGGCTCGGCAGCGACGCCCGCAACCGCAGCCGCCTGGGCCAGCTCGACTCGATGCTCAAGACCGCCGGCGAGGGCCAGTACGGCATCAAGGCCGCCCAGGTCGTCGCCATAGGAGCGGCCCAGGGCTTCTCCTGGACGGTCACCATCGACGCCGGGTCCAACGACGGCATCCAGCGCGACATGACGGTGCTCAACGGCGACGGCCTGGTCGGGCGGGTCACGACGGTGGGGCCCTCCACCTCCACCGTGCTGCTCGCCAACGACCCCGACTTCACCGTCGGCACCCGGATGGAGAAGAGCGACGAGCTCGGCTTCGCCACCGGCCACGGAGACCGGCCGCTGTCGGTCCAACTGCTCAACGGCAAGGCCAAGGTGAGCCCCGGCGACCGTCTGGTGACCTTCGGCTCGCAGGCCGACAAGCCGTTCGTGCCCGGCGTCCCGGTCGGCGAGGTCGTCAAGGTCGACCCCTCCGGCGGCGACCTCACGCGCACCATCTACGTACGCCCCTACGTCGGCTTCACCAAGCTCGACATCGTCGGCGTCGTCGTCCAGGCCCCGCGCACCGACCCGCGCGACCAGGTGCTGCCCGCCAAGCCCCAGCCCACCCCGACGCCCACGGTCACGGTCACGGCCACCCCCACCGGCGCCGCGACCCCCAATGGCCAGGGCAACACGAACATCGCCGACCAGAGCGCCGACGCGAACCAGGGCGCCGACCCGAACGCCAAGCCCAGCCCCCAGGCCGGCAAGCCCAACGTGCCGGCCGGCACCGCGCAGGCCCCCGACGGCAACGCCAACGCGAACCCGCCCCCGGGCGGCGACCCCAACGGCCAAGCCAACGCCGACGGCGAGCAGTAGGAGCTGATCCAGATGCGTGTCAACAGGGTCATCCTCTCCGCCGCCCTGGTCGTCGTCGCCCTCGTCGTCCAGGTGAGCATCCTCGCCCGCCTCCAACTGCCCGGCGCCGTACCGGACTTGGTACTCCTGACCGTCCTTGGTCTGGCCCTGGTCTACGGCCACGTCGGCGGCGCCTTCGTCGGCTTCGGCGCGGGCCTGCTCGCCGACCTCGCGCCCCCCGCCGACCACGCCGCCGGGCGCTACGCCCTGGTCCTGTGCGTGATCGGCTACCTCGCGGGCCTGGCCAAGCCCGACCACGGGCGGCTGCGCAGCGCGGCGGGACCGATGATGGTGGTGGTCGGCGCGGCCATCGGCTCGACGCTGCTCTACGCCACGGTGGGCGCCCTGGTGGGAGACACCGCGGCCCGCCATGTCGGCCTGCCCGGGCTGCTGTTCACGGCCGCGCTCTACGATCTGCTGCTCGCGCCGTTCACCGTGCCGCTGATCATGGCGATCGCCCGGCGCGCCGAGAACGACCCGCTCGCGGACACCACCGGCAACGGCAGCCCCAGGAACAACATCGGCTCCGGCTGGCTCTCCGGCGGCACCGGCCTGCGCATCGGCAACCAGCGCGGCGGGCTGCGGATCAAGGCCGCCAGGAACAGAGCGGCCCGGGCGGGCCGTATCAAGGGTGTCAAGCGACTGTGAACCAGGGGGCCGCCACCGCATGAGCAACATCCCCGAGACGGGCCGCACCCCCCGGGTGCGGATCCGGCTCGTCATCATCCAGGTCCTGGTCTTCTCGCTCCTGCTCACGCTGGGCGGACGCCTGTGGTACCTCCAGATCCGCAACGGCCGGCAGTACGAGGACGAGGCCAAGAACAACCACGTCCAGCAGGTCGTCCAGCCCGCCGTGCGCGGCTCGATCCTCGACGCGCGCGGCGTCCCGCTCGCCGACAACGAGACGCGCCTTGTGGTCTCCGCCTCCCGCACCGACCTGTCCAAGATGCCCGACCGCGGCAAGGCCGTCCTGACCCGCCTCGCCGCCGTCCTCGGCATGAAGCCGCAGGAGGTCATGGACAAGGTCAGGCTCTGTGACGCCAAGACCCCCAAGCCCTGCTGGAACGGCTCCCCGTACCAGCCGATCCCCGTCACCGACAAGGCCACCACCCAGCAGGCCCTCCAGATCCGCGAGCGCTCCGAGGACTTCCCCGGCATCACCGCCGACCCCACCGCCGTGCGCCGCTATCCCGGGCCCGGCAAGTCCAACACCGCCCAGGTGCTCGGCTACCTCTCGCCCGTCACCGACGACGAGATCACCAAGGCCAAGGACACCGACTCGCCCTATCTGCGCTCCGACCAGGTCGGCCGCTCGGGCCTGGAGCGCACCTACGACAAGCAGCTGCGCGGCAAGGCGGGCGTGACCCGCTACGAGGTCGACAACCTCGGCCGGGTCATCGGCCAGGCCGAGAGCGACAAGGCGCAGCCCGGCGCCAACGTCGTCACCTCGATAGACGCACGCGTGCAGGCCGTCGCCGAGTACGAGCTCAACAACGCGATGGTCGAGGCCCGCCAGCAGTACGACAAGATCACCAACGAGAACTACAAGGCCGACTCCGGCGCGGTCGTCGTCATGGAGGCCAAGACCGGGCGGATCGTCGCCATGGCCTCGGCGCCCACCTACGACCCCAACGTCTGGGTCGGCGGCATCTCCGGCAAGGACTACCAGACGCTCACCGGCAAGGACGGCAACTATCCGCTCCTGAACCGCGCCATACAGGGTCAGGCCGCGCCCGGTTCGACGTTCAAGGTGGTCTCCACCGCCGCCGCCGTCGAAGCCGGCTACAAGTGGGACGGCGGTTACCCCTGCACCAGCTCGTACTCCGTGGGCGGTCAGGTCTTCAAGAACTTCGAGGGCGAGAACTTCGGCCCCATCTCGCTCGGGCGCGCCCTCGAGGTCTCCTGCGACACCGTCTTCTACGGACTCGCCGACAACGAGTGGAAGAAGGACGGCGGAATCAACCCCAAGAAGGGCCAGCCCAAGGACTACTTCTACAAGGCCGCCCACCAGTTCGGCCTCGGCAAGATCACCGGCGTCGACCTGCCCAACGAGGTCACCGGCCGCGTCCCGGACCGCCAGTGGAAGGAGAACTACTGGAGCGCCAACAAGGACAGCTGGTGCAGGACCGGCAAGAAGGACGGCAGTTACGTCGAGAAGATCGCGTACGAGAACTGCCTCGAAGGCAACAAGATGCGTGAGGGCGACTCGATCAACTACTCCATCGGCCAGGGCGACACCCTCGTCACGCCGATCCAGGAGGCCATGATCTACGGGGCCATCGCCAACGGCGGCACCATGCACGCCCCCACCATCGGCAAGGCGATCATCAGCGCCGACGGCAAGTCCGTCCAGGAGATCAAGCCGAAGGTCAACGGGAAGCTCCCCGTCACCCAGGCCACCCTCGACGGCTTCAACAAGGCCCTCGCGGGCGTCGTCACCAGCGGCACCGCCGCCTGGAAGTTCCAGGGCTGGCCCCAGGACAAGATCGAGCTGCACGCCAAGACCGGCACCGCCGAGGTCTACGGCAAGCAGACCACCTCCTGGCTCGCCACGTACTCCAAGGACTACACGGTCGTGATGACGATCGCCCAGGCCGGTACGGGCTCCGGCGCCTCCGGTGAGGCCGTCCGCAAGATCTACGAGGCGATGTACGGCATCGACGACGCCGGCAACCAGGACCTCAAGCGCGCCCTGCTCCCGCAGCCCGAGCAGTCCCTGCCCAAGATCCAGCCCGACGGCTCCATCGACGCCCCCACGGTCACCGCCTACGACCCCAACGCCGGCAAGACCAAGGACAAGGGAGCCAAGGGGGACAAGACCGACAAGCCCGACCAGGGCAACGGCACCAAGCAGCCCGACGGCCAGCCCCAGCCCGCCACCTCCCCGGCCGGCACCGTCGACAACCGCAACCCACGAAGGGACTAGCGCCATGGCAGGCTTCTCCGTCCAGCGCTACGCCCCCAAGGAGCGCGGGACCCTGGCCAGACTCGCCGCCCGCGACTCGGTGCTGCGCAGACTCGACTGGCCGCTGCTCCTCTCGGCCCTCGCGCTCTGCCTCATCGGCTCGCTCCTGGTGTGGTCCGCCACCCGCAACCGCACCAGCATCAACCAGGGCGACCCGTACTTTTTCCTGATCCGGCACATCATGAACGCCGGCATCGGGGTCTGCCTGATGATCGGCACCATCTGGCTCGGCCACCGCACCCTGCGCGGCGCGGTCCCGATCCTGTATGGGCTCTCCATCCTGCTGCTGCTCGCCGTGCTCTCCCCGCTCGGCGCCACCGTCAACGGCGCCCACTCCTGGATCGTGCTCGGCGGCGGATTCTCCCTCCAGCCCTCCGAGTTCGCGAAGATCGCGATCATCCTGTGCATGGCGATGCTGCTCGCCGCGCGGGTGGACGCCGGCGACCAGGAGCACCCCGATCACCGCACGGTGATGAAGGCCCTCGCCCTCGCGATGATCCCCATCGGCTGCATCATGCTGATGCCCGACCTCGGTTCCACCATGGTCATCGTGGTGATCATCCTCGGCGTGCTGCTGTCCTCCGGGGCCTCCAACCGCTGGATCTTCGGGCTGCTCGGCGCGGGCGTGGTCGGCGCCGTCCTCGTCGCCGCGCTCGGAATACTGGACAAGTACCAGATCAACCGGTTCGCGGCGTTCGCCAACCCCAACCTCGACCCGGCGGGCGTCGGCTACAACACCGGCCAGGCCAGGATCGCGATCGGCTCCGGCGGCCTCACCGGCACCGGACTCTTCAAGGGCTCCCAGACCACCGGGCAGTTCGTCCCCGAACAGCAGACGGACTTCGTGTTCACCGTGGCCGGCGAGGAGCTGGGCTTCGTCGGCGCGGGCCTGATCATCGTGCTGATCGGCGTCATCCTGTGGCGCGCCTGCCGCATCGCCCGCGAGACGACCGAGCTGTACGGCACCGTCGTCGCGGCCGGCATCATCGCCTGGTTCGCCTTCCAGTCCTTCGAGAACATCGGCATGACCCTCGGCATCATGCCGGTCGCGGGCATCCCGCTGCCGTTCGTCTCCTACGGAGGGTCCTCGATGTTCGCGGTGTGGGTGGCCATAGGGCTGCTCCAGTCGATCCGGGTGCAGCGGCCGATAACGGCGTAGACCTTGGGCGGTCGGCGGTGGCGTAGCCCCGGGCGGTCGGTGGCGTAGACCCGGATGGTTGGCGGGGGCACGGAAAGGGGCGCGGGACCCGGCGACGGCGGGTCCCGCGCCCCTTTCGCCGGGAGCGGGCCGGAGCGGGCCTGGGGTGCTTTCTTGGGGCCCACCCCATCCGGCCACCCGGCCCCCACCCCGCTTCTGCCGCCGACCCCGCGCCCTGCCGTTCGGGGCGCGACGCGTCTAGGGTCGATTCATGGCGGACACGAAGCGCGAGATCGAGCGGAAATTCGAGTTCCCCGCGTCGCACGGGGGCCCGCCCCCGCTCCCCGACCTGACCACGCTCCCCGGCGTCGCCCGCGTCACCGACCCGGGCGTCGTCGAACTCGACGCGGTCTACTACGACACCCAGGACCTGCGCCTGGGCGCCGGCTCTCTGACGCTGCGCCGCAGAACGGGCGGCGCCGACGCCGGCTGGCACCTCAAACTCCCCGTTTCCGCCGGCGTCCGCGACGAGATCCGCGCCCCGCTCAGCGACGACGTGCCGCCCGCGCTCGCCGCCCTGGTGCGCTCCCGCGTACGCGAGGGCACGCTCGTCCCCGTCGTACGCCTGCGTTCCTCGCGCGCCGTACGCCACCTCCTGGCTGAGGACGGCGGCCGGCTCGTCGAGATCAGCGTCGACACCGTACGCGCCGAAGGGCTGCGCCCGGGCTGCTCCGCCACCTCCTGGACCGAGATCGAGGCCGAACTCGCCGACGGCGTCCAGGACGTCGCCCTCCTGGACCACATCGGCGCGCTGCTCGCCGAGACGGGTATCAAGCCCGCCACCAGCCCCTCCAAGGTGGCCCGCGCCCTGCGCGAGACGGCCCCGGCGCCGACGGGCGCGGACGCGGAGGCCGGGCGGACCCGGGGCGTGCCGCCCGAGCCCGCAGAGGACACCGCCGGCGCCCGGGTGCTCGCGCATCTGCGGGCCCAGCGTGATGCCCTCGTCGCCCTCGACCCGGCCGTGCGCCGCGAACTGCCCGACGCCGTCCACCGGATGAGGGTCACCACACGCCGCCTGCGCAGCGCGTTCAAGTCGTACGCCAAAGTCCTCGACCGGACCGTCACCGATCCCCTCGGCGACGAGCTGAAATGGCTCGCGCGTGAACTCGGCGTCGACCGCGACGGCGACGTGCTCGCCCAGCGCCTCGACGCCCACATCCGGGCGCTGCCCACCACCTTGGTGCTCGGCCCCGTCACCGCCCGGCTGTGCGTCCGCCGCGTCGCCCAGCACGCCGAAGCCCGGCGCACCACCCTCGCCGCGCTCGACAGCCCGCGCCATCTGGCGCTCCTCGGCGCCCTCGACCGCCTCCTCGCCGACCCGCCGCTGCTGCCCGGCGCCCACCGGCCCGCCGCCCGCGTCCTGCGCCGGGCCGTGCGCAAGGACCACCGGCGTCTGGCGCGCCGCCTCGACACCGCCCTCGCCCTGGCCCCCGGCCCCGAACGCGACCTCGCCCTGCACGCCGCCCGCAAGGCCGCCAAACGCGCCCGCTACGCCGCCCAGGCCGCGACCCCCGTGCTCGGCAAGCCCGCCAAGAAGCTCGCCAAGCGCCTCAAGGCCGTACAGAACACCCTCGGCGACCACCAGGACAGCGTGGTCGCGCGCGCCGCGCTGCGCACCCTGGCCGCCCGGGCCCACGCGGCCGGCGAGACCGCGTTCACCTGGGGGCTCCTGTACGGGCGCGAGGAGGCGCGCGCGGCGGCGCGCGAGCGGGAACTGCCCGAGGTGTGGGCCCGGGCCCGCCGGGCCCGGCTCCACGGCGGCTGACGGCCGGCCCGTGATCGGCGGGCGAGGGGGCGACGCGACGCGCGTTACGCTAGAGAGTCGCCCCCTGCCAGCCCACGAAGGTCGAGATGTCTGCCGAGTCCGTCTTCCCACAGCTCGAAGCGCTGCTCCCGCACGTGCAGAAGCCGATCCAGTACGTCGGCGGTGAGCTCAACTCCACCGTCAAGGCCTGGGACGAGTGTGACGTCCGCTGGGCGCTCATGTACCCGGACGCGTACGAGGTGGGCCTGCCCAACCAGGGCGTCATGATCCTCTATGAGGTGCTGAACGAGCGCGAGGGCGTCCTGGCCGAGCGCACGTACAGCGTGTGGCCCGACATGGAAGAGCTCATGCGGGAGCACCAGGTGCCCCAGTTCACCGTGGACTCGCACCGCCCGCTGAAGGCGTTCGACGTCTTCGGCCTCAGCTTCTCCACCGAGCTCGGCTACACCAACATGCTGACCGCCCTCGACCTCGCGGGCATCCCGCTGGAGTCCAAGGACCGCACCCTGGACGACCCGATCGTCCTCGCGGGCGGCCACGCGGCCTTCAACCCCGAGCCGATCGCGGACTTCATCGACTGCGCGATCATCGGCGACGGCGAGCAGGCCGTCCTCGACATGACGGAGATCGTCCGGGCGTGGAAGGCCGAGGGCCGCCCCGGCGGCCGCGAAGAGGTCCTGTTCCGCCTGTCGCGCACCGGCAGCGTGTACGTTCCCGCCTTCTACGACGTCGAGTACCTGCCCGACGGCCGCATCGCCCGTGTCGTACCCAACAGGTCGGGTGTGCCGTGGCGGGTCTCCAAGCACACCGTCATGGACCTCGACGAGTGGCCCTACCCCAAGCAGCCCCTGGTCCCGCTTGCCGAGACCGTCCACGAACGCATGTCCGTGGAGATCTTCCGCGGCTGCACCCGAGGCTGCCGCTTCTGCCAGGCCGGCATGATCACGCGCCCCGTGCGGGAGCGAAGCATCACCGGCATCGGCGAGATGGTGGAGAAGGGCCTCAAGGCCACCGGCTTCGAAGAGGTGGGCCTGCTCTCCCTGTCCTCGGCCGACCACACCGAGATCGGCGACATCGCCAAGGGCCTCGCGGACCGCTACACGGACGACAAGATCGGCCTGTCGCTGCCCTCGACCCGCGTGGACGCCTTCAACGTCGACCTCGCCAACGAACTGACCCGCAACGGCCGCCGCTCGGGCCTCACCTTCGCCCCCGAGGGCGGCTCCGAGCGCATGCGCAAGGTCATCAACAAGATGGTCTCCGAAGAGGACCTGATCCGCACCGTCGCCACCGCGTACGGCAACGGCTGGCGCCAGGTGAAGCTGTACTTCATGTGCGGCCTGCCCACCGAGACCGACGAGGACGTCCTCCAGATCGGCGACATGGCGGTCAACGTCATCGCCAAGGGCCGCGAGGTATCCGGCCAGAACGACATCCGCTGCACGGTCTCCATCGGCGGATTCGTACCCAAGCCCCACACCCCCTTCCAGTGGGCGCCGCAGCTGTCGGCCGAGGAGACGGACGCGCGCCTGACCAAGCTGCGCGACAAGATCCGCGGCGACAAGAAGTACGGCCGCTCCATCGGTTTCCGCTACCACGACGGCAAGCCCGGCATCGTCGAGGGCCTGCTCTCGCGCGGCGACCGCCGCGTGGGCGCCGTCATCCGCGCCGTCTACGAGGACGGCGGCCGCTTCGACGGCTGGCGCGAGCACTTCAGCTACGACCGCTGGATGGCCTGCGCCGACAAGACGCTGCCCGCCTTCGGCGTCGACGTCGACTGGTACACCACCCGCGAGCGCACCTACGAGGAAGTCCTGCCCTGGGACCACCTCGACTCGGGCCTCGACAAGGACTGGCTGTGGGAGGACTGGCAGGACTCGCTCGACGAGACCGAGGTCGAGGACTGCCGCTGGACGCCGTGCTTCGACTGCGGGGTGTGCCCGCAGATGGACACGTCCATCCAGATCGGCCCCACGGGCAAGAAACTGCTGCCGCTGACGGTCGTCAAGTAGCGCCGCGCGCAGACCCAAACGCTGCCGTGTCCATCCGAGCCCCGGTGGACACGGCAGCGTCATGTGCGGGCCCTCCGGACGCACCGGCGGCTGCCGGCGCGACCGGAAACCCCTCGGAGCAGGACGCGCTGTGGCTGGTGCGCGCGTCGGCGTGTCCTCCCGGTCATGGCCCCGCCCGGGAGGACACGGCCGCCGCTGCTCGGCGCCGCTTGCCCGGGACGGCCGAACTCGAAGTGCGGGCTGTCAGTCGGTGCGGAAGCCGGCCATCAATGAGGCCGGGTAGCGGCTGCCCGCGGAGCCCTGGGGGAGGACCTCCCGGATACGGGCCAGGTCGGCCTCGGTGAGTTCCATATCGGTGGCGCCGACGTTCTCCTCCAGACGTGTGGCGCTGCGGGTGCCCGGGATCGGGACGACGTCCTCGCCCTGGGCCAGAAGCCATGCCAGGGCGATCTGGGCGGGGGTGATGCCCTTGGTGGCGGCGAGCTTTCGGAGCTGGCCGGCGGCGTTCAGGTTGTAGGCGTAGTTCTCGCCCTGCCAGCGCTCGTCCCAGCGGCGCATGTCGTCCTCGGGATACTCGTCGGCGGGCTTGACCACGCCGGAGAGGAAGCCGCGGCCGAGCGGCGAGTACGGCACCAGGCCGATCCCCAACTCCCGCAGGACCGGCAGGATCTCGTCCTCCACCTCGCGTTCGAAGATCGAGTACTCGTACTGAAGGGCTGTGACCGGGGTGACGGCGTGGGCGCGGCGGATGTACCGCGGGCCGACGTTGCTCAGGCCGAAGTACCGCACCTTGCCTTCGGTGATCAGGTCACCGACAGTGCCTGCGACCTCCTCGGCCGGTACGTCGGGGTCGGAGATGTGCTGGTAGAAGAGGTCGATGCGGTCGGTCTTGAGGTAGCGCAGGCTGTTCTCCGCGACCTCGCGGATGTTCTGAGGGCGGCTGTCGACGCCGCTCCCCAACGCGTCGCTGGTCATGTCGAAGCCGAACTTGGTGGCCAGGACGACCTCGTCGCGGAAGTCCTCGACCGCGTTGCCGAGCAGCGTCTCGTTGCTGCCGGTGCCTTGGCCGTACAGCTCGGCGGTGTCGAAGAAGTCCACTCCGAGTTCGTGGGCGCGGTGGATGGTGGAGATGGCGTCCTCGTCGTTCGAGGGGCCGTAGGCCAGGGACATCCCCATCACGCCCAGTCCGAGCGCGGAGACGCGCAGGCCCTGCCGTCCCAGGGTGCGGTGCTGCATGAGATCGCTCCTCGTGTCGTATGTCGGCGCAGCTCCCAGCTGGCCAAACCAAACGGTTTGGTATGACCCTACGTCCGCCCGGAGTGCGGCGCAAAACCGAACGGTTCGGTCGCCTATCCTGGGCCCATGCCTCGTTCCACCGGCCCTGGCCAGACCCCCGACGCCGCCATCCCGGGCGAGTCCACCGACTCCACGCGCCACAGGATCGTCGCCACCGCGACGGAGGAGTTTGCCCGGCACGGGATCGCCGGCGCCCGTGTGGACCGCATCGCCAAGCAGGCCAGGACGAGCAAGGAACGGGTCTACGCCTACTTCCGCAGCAAGGAAGCCCTCTACGCGTACGTCGCCGCACGCGAGACGGCCACACTCGTCGAGGCGACTCGGCTGGACCCGGCCGACCTGCCCGGTTACGCCGGCACCCTCTTCGACCACTTCGCGGCCCGTCCGGACCACTACCGCCTGATCACCTGGGGCCGCCTCGAGCTGGCCGAGTCGGCGGACAACACCGCCGGCCCCCTCCAAGCCACGATCACCGGCAAGCTCGACAAACTCCGCGACGCCCAGCGTGTCGGCCTGCTCGACCCGACCTGGGACCCGGTCGACGTCCTCGCCCTGATCAACCAGCTCGCCATGACCTGGGCAGGCCAGCCCGAAATCGCCGCCGCTGCCGCGGACCAGGCCGCGGACCCCTCCATCACCGCCCGCCGCGCCGCGCTGGTGACCGCAGTCGAACGGATATTCCCCCGCCCGGTCTGAGGCCCACGCCCGACCCGTACGCGCTTCCGGCCGCGCCCGCCCCCGCGCTGTCACGCCCGGCCCTGCTCGTGCCCGGTCTCCGACGGCAGATCAGAGGGCCTGGAGCGCAACGCCGGGACCTGTTCGTGCGTCCTGGACGACATGGAGAACCACCCGTCCCCCCAGCCCTCCGAAGGCTGCCTCGCCGTCGCCGTGCGCATACCCGTGCGGATTGTCGTCTTTGTGCTCGTCGTGCCTGTGCGGGTGGTGTGGGACCTGCTCGCGGTCGGGGTCAAGGCGTTGGGGCGGCGGGTGTTCGCGCCGGTGTGGCGGGGGCTGGTGGTGATCCCGTTCGGGTGGTTGTACCGGGCGGTGTTGACGCCTGTCGGGCACGCGGTGTGCTGGGTCGGCCGGGGGATCGGGGCCGGGATCGGCGCGCTCGCGCGAGGCGTGGGCTGGGTGCTCGCCACGCTGGTCGCGCTCCCGCTCGTATGGCTGTACCGGACGGTCCTGACTCCGCTGGGGCGGGGCACCGCCTGGGTGCTCAAGGGGATCGGGCTCGGGCTCGCGTGGGGCGTCAAGGGCATCGCGGCCGCCCTCATCTGGGTACTGCGGGCCGTGTTCGTGTGGCCCTGGGTCGCGCTTTGGCGCTGGGTGCTCGCGCCGCTGCTGCGGTACGGGCTGGTCGCGCCGGCGGCCTGGCTGTACCGGCACGTGCTCACTCCGGTCGGGCACGGCCTCGCCCGGCTCGCCTCGCTGGCCGCGGCCGGACTGGCCCTGACGGGGCGCGGGCTCGCGGCGGTGGGCGCGCTGCTGCTCGTGGTGCCCGCGCTGTGGCTGTACCGCACGGTCCTCACGCCCCTGGGACGTGCGGTCCGCGTCGTCGTGCGGGAGACCGGCGCCGCCTTCGCACACGCCTGGCGCGCCGCCGGCTTCGTCTCCCGGGCGGCGGGACGCGCCCTGAAGTGGCTCGCCCGGAACCTCCTGGGACGGCCCGTGCGCTGGGTGTACGTGACCCTGCTCACCCCGGTCGGGCACTGGGTGCGCGACGCGGTGCTGCGACCGGTCGGGCGCCTCGCCCTGGCGGCGGGACGCGCCGCGAGCGAGGCGGCCCGCAGCGCCGGGCGCGCCACGCGGGAAGCGCTGGCCTCGGCCCGCCGGACCGTACGCACCGCCCGGCAGGACGCCTGGCGAGCCCTGGTCGGCGGCCCGCCCCGGGAACCCGCCGCGCACGGGGCGCGTACTCTGGGTAGTACAACTACTGCCTCCGGCGCGGTGCCCGCCCCCGAGATCTCCCTCAGCAAAGCGGAGGGATGAGCCGGGCGACGTACGGTCCGTGACCGGAGGGGCCCCCACAGGACGGTGGGCGGCGCCCACCGCGCCCGCCCCGCACGAGGAGAAGAACCACTGGGCAAGCGACAGCCCGAAGGCCCGCCGCCCGCACCCGCGGTGCAGCGCATCCGCCTGCGCTACACCAAGCGCGGCCGCCTCCGGTTCACCAGCCACCGTGACTTCCAGCGCGCCTTCGAGCGGGCCCTGCGCCGCGCCGAGGTGCCCATGGCGTACTCGGCGGGCTTCACCCCGCACCCCAAGGTGTCGTACGCCAACGCCGCGCCCACCGGCGTCGGCTCCGAGGCCGAATACCTGGAGATCGCCCTCACCGCGCACCGCGACCCCGAGAAACTGCGCGCGCTGCTCGACGAGTCGCTGCCCACCGGGCTCGACATCACCGACGCCGTCGAAGCCCGCACCTCGGGCCTCGCCGACCGTCTGACCGCCTCCATCTGGGAGCTGCGCCTGGACGGCGTCACCCTGGACGAGGCCGAGAAGGCCGTCACCGCCTTCCTCGCCGCCGACAGCGTCGAGGTCCAGCGCAAGACCAAGAACGGCATGCGCACCTTCGACACCCGGGGCGCGGTCGCCGAACTGCGGGCACTCGCCCCGGGGGCCGATAGGCCTCTCGGCGAGGCCTGTGCGATACTGCGGCTGGTAGTGCGGCACGTGACACCTGCCGTGCGACCTGACGACGTCCTGTCCGGTCTCCACGCCGTGGCCGACCTGGCGCCGCCCGTCGCCGCAGCGGTGACCAGGCTGGCGCAGGGGCTCTTCGACGAGGAGTCCGGCACGGTGACCGACCCCCTCGCGCCCGACCGCGAGGCAGCCCCGGCCGCTCCACAAGTCCCCAAGTTCTCGGCTTCGCTCGAACTGGGGGAGACCCCAATCGCCGGGACCGTCTCCGCGGCGACGCCGGAAGGTCCCGCCGCGCAAGGGCGGCCGTCGTAGCGCAGCCCTGGCACTCGGGAGCCACCTGAGCCGGGCAGCGCACTGACCTAAAAGACTTTCGCCAGGCCGTGCGTACATCGCGCAGGGAACCGGCGAGCCAGACATATCAGCTCCCGTGCGGCGCCCGCGCCCCGGACGGCGGCACCCGCGCACATCACGCGGTACGTGCCGCCGGACCGGAACAGGCGCGGCGCCCGGGAGCGTGACGGGAGCTACGCCCGCATGCTTGAGCAGAACGAATCCGGCACCCCCGGAAACACCAACGACCAGAGCAGCCCCAGCGACACGCTGCCGCCGCGCCGCAGGCGCCGCGCGGCGTCGCGGCCCGCCGGGCCCCCGGCCGGAGCGCAGGGCACCGAGCCCACCGCCGCGGCCCCGGCCCCCGCCCAGGCCGAGGACCAGCACACCGCGCCGGCCGCGCCCGCCGCCGACGAGGCCGCCGCACCCGCACCCCGTACCCGCCGCCGCGCCACGCGCACCGCGTCCGCTCCGGCCACCACCACGGCCCCGGGCGCCGAGACCGCGCAGACGCCGGCCACCACCGAAACCGGCGCCACCGAGGCGCCCGCCGCCCCCGAGGCCGCCGACGACACCGCCGCCGCGCCCGCCCCGCGCACCCGCCGCCGTGCCACGCGCAAGGCCAACGCCCCCGCCGGCGCCCCGGCCCCCGCCGAGGAGATCGTCGAGGCCGAGCCCGCGCCCGCCGTCCCCGAGGCGACCGGCGACAGCGCCGAGACCCCCTCCCCGCGTGCCCGCCGCCGCGCCACGCGCAAGGCCACCGCGCCCGCCGGCGCGCCCCGTGCCGGCGAGGAGATCGTCGAGGCCGCCCAGGCCCCGGCCGCCGCGCCCGAGGCCCCCGCCGCGCCCGCCGCGCCCGCCGCCGAAGAGGCCGCCGAGGCGCCCGCGCCGCGTACCCGCCGCCGCGCCACCCGCAAGGCGACCGCGCCGGAGACCACCGTCGCCGCCGAGGTCACCGCGCCCGAGGCGCCCGCCGCCCCCGAGGAGACGGACGAGACGGACGAGGACCAGGAGACCGCCGTCGCCGAGGCCCCGGCCGCCGCCCAAGCCCCCGTCGAGGACGAGGCACCCCGGGGCCGGACCCGCCGCCGCGCCGCGCGCCCCGCCTCCGCCCCGCAGTTCACCCCCGTCCAGCCGGAGCCGCAGGCCGCCGCCCCGCGCGCCGAGGAGCCCGCCCCCACCGGCCGCTCCCGCCGCCGCGCCACGCGCCCCGCCGTCGCCGTGTTCCAGGCGCCCGTGTTCACCGAGCCGATGTTCCAGACCCCAGAGACGGCCGCCGCTGCCGCCGCCGCGCGCGTCGATGAGCCTGCCGAGGACGAGGAGACGGTGGTCGAGGCCGCCGCCCCCGAGCCCGTCGCCGCCGAGCCCGCCGCCGAACCCCAGGGCCGATCGCGCCGTCGCCGCCGCCGCGGCGAGAGCGCCGAACCCGTCCAGGACAAGCCCGCCGACGAGCCGGTCGAGGAGCAGTCGGACGAGCCCGCCGAGGCCGAGGCCGACACGGACTCCGACGACACCGACGACGACCGTCCCTCGCGCCGCCGTCGCCGAGGCGGCCGTCGCCGTCGCCGCGGTGAGAGCGCCGAGGCGGAGGACGCCGCGGACGAGCAGGCGTACGAGCAGGCCGAACAGGGCGAAGCCGCCCACAGTGAGACCGAGTCCGAGTCCGAGTCCGACGAGCACGAGGACGAGGACGACACCGACGGCACGCCCTCCGCCGCCGGCACCAGCAGCAGCCGGCGCCGGCGCCGCCGCCGTCGCCGCACGGGCGACGCGGGCCCCGAGGCCGAGACCGGAGCCGACGACCCGGAGCGCACGGTCGTCAAGGTCCGCGAGCCGCGCCCGGTCCGCGAGCGCATGGACGCCCTCGCGTCCTCCTCGTCCGACGAGGTCCAGTCCATCAAGGGCTCGACGCGTCTGGAGGCCAAGAAGCAGCGCCGCCGCGAAGGCCGCGAGCAGGGCCGCCGCCGCGTCCCGATCATCACCGAGGCCGAGTTCCTGGCCCGCCGCGAAGCCGTCGAGCGCGTGATGGTCGTGCGCCAGAGCGGCGAGCGCACCCAGATCGGTGTCCTCGAGGACGACGTTCTCGTCGAGCACTACGTCAACAAGGAGCAGGCCACCTCGTACGTCGGCAACGTCTACCTGGGCAAGGTCCAGAACGTGCTGCCGTCCATGGAGGCCGCGTTCGTCGACATCGGCAAGGGCCGCAACGCCGTCCTGTACGCCGGTGAGGTCAACTTCGAATCGCTCGGCATGGGCAACGGCCCGCGCCGCATCGAAGCCGCCCTCAAGTCCGGCCAGTCGGTGCTCGTCCAGGTCACCAAGGACCCCATCGGCCACAAGGGCGCCCGCCTGACCAGCCAGGTCTCGCTGCCCGGCCGCTACCTGGTGTACGTGCCCGAAGGCTCGATGACCGGCATCAGCCGCAAGCTCCCCGACACCGAGCGCGCGCGTCTGAAGACCATCCTCAAGAAGATCGTCCCCGAGGACGCGGGCGTCATCGTGCGCACCGCCGCCGAGGGCGCGAGCGAGGACGAGCTGCGCCGCGACGTCGAGCGCCTTCAGGCGCAGTGGGCCGAGATCCAGAAGAAGGCCAACCAGATCTCGACGTCCTCGCCGTCGCTGCTCTACGGCGAGCCGGACATGACCGTCCGGGTCGTCCGCGACATCTTCAACGAGGACTTCACCAAGGTCATCGTCAGCGGTGACGAGGCGTGGGAGACCATCCACGGGTACGTCGCCCACGTCGCCCCGGACCTCACCGAGCGCCTGTCGCGCTGGACCAGCGAGGTCGACGTCTTCGCGACGTACCGGATCGACGAGCAGCTGGCCAAGGCGCTCGACCGCAAGGTCTGGCTGCCGTCCGGCGGTTCGCTGGTGATCGACAAGACCGAGGCGATGATCGTCGTCGACGTCAACACCGGCAAGTTCACCGGCCAGGGCGGCAACCTCGAAGAGACCGTGACGAGGAACAACCTCGAAGCGGCCGAGGAGATCGTGCGCCAGCTGCGGCTGCGCGACCTCGGTGGCATCGTCGTCATCGACTTCATCGACATGGTCCTTGAGTCCAACCGCGACCTGGTCCTGCGCCGGCTGCTCGAATGCCTGGGCCGCGACCGCACCAAGCACCAGGTGGCCGAGGTCACCTCGCTCGGCCTGGTGCAGATGACCCGCAAGCGGGTCGGCCAGGGCCTGCTCGAGTCGTTCTCGGAGACCTGCGTCCACTGCAACGGGCGCGGCGTGATCGTGCACATGGAGCAGCCGGCCGCGGTCGGCGGCGGCGCGGGCAAGCGTGCCAAGAAGCGCGGCCGCGGCGGCGCCGAGCACGACCAGCACGACCAGCACACCCACGAGCACGAGCACGAGACCGCCGAGGCCGAAGCCATCGAGGACGTCGAGGCCATCGAGTCCGAGGCCGAGGTCGCCGCGGAGATCGCGGCGCCCGTCGCGCTCGCCGAGCCCGAGTTCGTGCCCGACGAGGAGCTGTACAGCAGCGTCGCAGAGGCGGAGTATGCGGCCCGTGGCGGCCGCTCACGCCGCCGCGCCACCCGCAAGGCATCCGCGCCCGCCGGCGCACCGCGCGCCGCCGCCGAGACCCCGGCGGCCCCGGACCCCGTGGCCGAGGAGGCCAAGCAGGGCAAGCAGGGCAGGGAGCCCAAGGAGGCGGAGCCCGAGCGGGCCCCGGCCGCGGTGACGGTCGCCTCGTTCATCGAGGACGACGCGCCGCGCGGCCTCTCCCGGGGCCTCAAGGGCCAGGGAGGCGCCCCCAACCGCCGTCGCGCCACCCGCAAGGCGACCGCCCCGGCAGGCGCGCCGACGTCGGCCGCCGCCGAGCCGGTCGTGGTCGTCACGGAGCCCGAGCCGAAGGCGCAGGAGACGAAGGCCGAGGCGCCCGTGGCCGAGCCCGCCGCGCCCGTGACCGAGTCCGTCGTCGAGGAGGCGCCCGTCGCCGCCCCGCCGCGGGCCCGCCGCCGCGCCACCCGCAAGGCCACGGCCCCCGCCGGTTCGCCGTCGGGCGCCGAGGACGCCGCGGTCGTCGTGGTGGTCGCCACCCCGGCAGCCGAGCCGGCCGCGCCCGCCGAGTCGGCCGTGTCCTCGGACCCGGCGCAGTCCCCGGAGAGCGCCGAGGAGGCCGCACCGGCCAAGAAGGCGGCCCGCAAGACGGCGAAGAAGGCCACCGCGAAGAAGGCGGTCACCAAGAAGACGGCGGCCACGAAGACGGCGGCGAAGAAGACGACCGCGAAGAAGACGACCGCGAAGAAGGCCACGGCGAAGAAGACGGCGGCGGCCGAACAGCAGTCGCCGTCGGTGTCGGCGACGACGGAGGACTGACAGTCGGCGGATGACAGCTGACAACTTTCCATCGTCAGTTATCAGTTGTCGTCCGCCGTCACCCCTCCCGCCATCCCGCACCCACCCGCTGCCGGCTGCCCGTCGCCACCCCGTCACCCGACAGCTGACGGACAGCCGCCGCTCAGCCCATGTACATCGAGCGGTAGTTGGCTGATGCGAGGCCCAGGAGCCCGCCCCCGGATCGCCGGGGGCGGGCTCTGTCGTGACGAAGGAGAGTCCGCGCCCCGCATGAGTGTGATCAGCAAAGCCGTCATCCCCGCAGCCGGTCTCGGCACCCGTTTTCTGCCCGCCACCAAGGCCACTCCGAAAGAGATGCTGCCGGTGGTCGACAAACCGGCGATCCAGTACGTCGTCGAGGAGGCCGTCGCGGCGGGGCTGTGGGACGTCCTGATGGTCACCGGGCGCAACAAGCGGGCCCTTGAGGACCACTTCGACCGCAACCACGAACTGGAGTCCGCGCTGGCCCGCAAGGGCGACACCGACCGGCTCGCCAAGGTCCGCGAGCCCAGCGGCCTCGGCGCGATCCACTACGTGCGCCAGGGCGACCCCAAGGGGCTCGGGCACGCGGTGCTGTGCGCCGCCCCGCACGTCGGGGACGAGCCCTTCGCGGTGCTGCTCGGCGACGACCTGATCGACGCCCGCGATCCGCTCCTCGCCCGCATGGTGGAGGTGCGCGAACGCGAGGGCGGCAGCGTGGTCGCGCTGATGGAGGTGGCGCCCGAGCAGATCCACCAGTACGGATGCGCCGCCGTTGAGGCGACCGGCGAGGCCGACGTCGTCCGCGTACGGAGCCTGGTGGAGAAGCCGGACCGGTCGGCGGCGCCCTCGAACCTGGCGGTGATCGGCCGCTACGTCCTGGACCCGGCCGTCTTCGAGGTGCTGCGCCGCACCGGGCCCGGCCGGGGCGGCGAGATCCAGCTCACCGACGCGCTCAACCGGCTCGACACCGTGCACGGCGTCGTCTTCACCGGCCGCCGCTACGACACCGGTGATCGGGCGCAGTATCTGCGGGCCATCGTCCGCCTGGCCGGCGAGCGCGCGGATCTGGGCCCGGACTTCCGCTCGTGGCTGCGTGGTTTCGTCGCCGAGGAGTGCGGGTAATGACGCTGGTTTGACCCACCACGTCCGGCCCCGTAGCCTTGTCCCTCGGCGTGTTTATATACGCGCCCGCCCCTGAGCACCTCACCTCCCGGTCCGCCGGGGGAGGCCCCCTGCTTCTTCGCGGGACGGCTGGCTTCAAGGGTTCCGTATCGAGCGAGAGAGAGATCCGCGTGTACGCCATCGTGCGCAGCGGTGGTCGCCAGCACAAGGTTGCTGTCGGCGACATCGTTGAGGTTGACAAGATTTCCACTGCCAAGGTTGGCGACACGGTCGAGCTCTCGACCCTGCTCGTTGTCGACGGCGACGCTGTGACCAGCGACCCGTGGGTGCTGGCCGGCATCAAGGTCACCGCCGAGATCGTGGACCACCACAAGGGTGCCAAGATCGACATCCTTCGGTACAAGAACAAGACCGGTTACCGCCGTCGCCAGGGCCACCGCCAGCAGTACACGGCGATCAAGGTCACCGGCATCCCCACGGCTGCGAAGTAAGGGACTGAGGAGACATGGCACACAAGAAGGGCGCATCGTCCACTCGGAACGGTCGCGATTCCAACGCTCAGCGGCTCGGCGTCAAGCGCTTCGGCGGTCAGACCGTCAACGCCGGTGAGATCCTGGTCCGCCAGCGCGGCACCCACTTCCACCCGGGCGCGGGCGTCGGTCGCGGTGGCGACGACACCCTCTTCGCGCTCCAGGCCGGTGCGGTGGAGTTCGGCACCCACCGTGGCCGCAAGGTCGTGAACATCGTTCCGGCTGCCTGATCACTTAGGCATCTGTAGAGCGGTTTCAGCGGAGGCGGACCTCACTTCCCTTTCGGGAAGCGGGTCCGCCTTTCGCGTGTTACAGAATAGACATCCCCGTATCTACCTCCAGCCTGAGAAACGGCCGGGGGCCCCAGGAGGCACATCCCATGACCACCTTCGTGGACCGCGTCGAGCTGCACGTCGCCGCGGGTAACGGAGGCCACGGCTGTGCCTCCGTCCACCGTGAGAAGTTCAAGCCGCTCGGCGGCCCGGACGGCGGCAACGGCGGCCGTGGCGGCGATGTCACCCTGGTCGTCGACCAGTCGGTGACCACGCTCCTCGAATACCACCACTCGCCGCACCGCAAGGCCACCAACGGCCAGCCCGGCGCCGGCGACAACCGCTCGGGCAAGGACGGCCAGGACCTGATCCTGCCCGTGCCCGACGGCACCGTCGTCCTGGACAAGCAGGGCAATGTGCTCGCCGACCTCGTCGGTGAGGGCACCACCTACATCGCGGGCCAGGGCGGCCGCGGCGGCCTCGGCAACGCGGCGCTCGCCTCCGCCCGCCGCAAGGCCCCCGGTTTCGCGCTGCTCGGCGTGCCCGGCGAGTCGGCCGACATCGTCCTGGAGCTCAAGACCGTCGCCGACGTGGCCCTCGTGGGCTACCCGAGCGCCGGCAAGTCCTCGCTGATCTCGGTGCTCTCCGCGGCCAAGCCGAAGATCGCGGACTACCCGTTCACGACGCTCGTCCCCAACCTGGGCGTGGTGACGGCCGGCTCGACCGTCTACACCATCGCGGACGTCCCCGGTCTGATCCCGGGAGCCAGCCAGGGCAAGGGCCTCGGCCTGGAATTCCTGCGGCACGTCGAGCGCTGCTCGGTCCTCGTGCACGTCCTGGACACCGCGACGCTCGAATCCGACCGCGACCCGGTCTCCGACCTCGACATCATCGAGGAGGAGCTGCGCCAGTACGGCGGGCTCGACGACCGGCCCCGCATCGTGGTCCTCAACAAGATCGACATCCCGGACGGCCAGGACCTCGCCGACATGATCCGGCCGGAACTCCAAGAGCGCGGCTACCAGGTCTTCGAGGTGTCCGCCGTGGCCCGCACGGGCCTGAAGGAGCTGTCCTTCGCGCTCGCCGCGATCGTCGCCGAGGCGCGCGCCGCCAAGCCGAAGGAGGAGGCGACGCGCATCGTCATCCGCCCCAAGGCCGTCGACGACGCGGGCTTCACCGTCACCTACGACGAGGCGAACGAGGTCTACCGGGTGCGCGGCGAGAAGCCCGAGCGCTGGATCCGCCAGACCGACTTCAACAACGACGAGGCCGTCGGCTACCTCGCTGACCGGCTCAACCGCCTCGGCGTCGAGGAGGCGTTGATGAAGGCAGGCGCCCGTTCGGGTGACGGTGTGGCCATCGGCCCCGAGGAGAACGCGGTCGTCTTCGACTGGGAGCCCACCATGATGGCGGGCGCCGAAATGCTCGGCCGCCGAGGCGAGGACCACCGCCTCGAAGCCCCCCGGCCTGCCGCGCAGCGCCGCCGGGACCGCGACGCCGAGCGTGACGAAGCCGACCAGGAATTCAAGGAATTCGGACCGTTCTAATCGGTCAGGGTGGCCCTTGGTCGAGACCAGGGGCCACAGCCAGCTCCCGTAGGATTCCCGCGTGACCCAGAGCCCCCCCACTTCGGACGGCCCTCGTGGCGTCAGTGTCGTCGTCATCGCCTACAACGACGCCGAGCTGGTCGCCGAGGCCGTCCGCTCGGCCCTCGCCCAGGGTCCGGACGTCTTTGAGGTCGTGGCCGTGGACGACTGCTCCCACGACGCCACCCCCGCCGTCCTGGAGCGTCTGGCCGCCGTCGAACCCCGGGTCAAGGTGGTGCGCCGCACCGAGAACAGCGGCGGCTGCGGAACCCCCCGCAACGACGGGATCGCCGCGGCCACCGGCAGGTACGTGATGTTCCTCGACAGCGACGACGTGCTGCCCCCCGGCGCCGTGCCGGCCCTGGTGGGCGCGGCCGAGGAGAGCGGCGCTGAGGTCGCCGTGGGCCGGGTCGTGCGCCGCGAGCTGCCCGAGCGCCAAGACGTGCGCTGGCAGCCCGGTCTGTACCGGGAAGCGGCGGTGCACGAGTCGCCCGAGGCGGCCCCCGAACTCCTGCACGACACCCTGTGCGTCAACAAGCTCTACCGTCGCGATTTCCTGACGGGTCATCAACTGACGTTCCCCGACGGCAAGTTCGTGTACGAGGACTTCGTCTTCACGGCCCGCGTGTACGCCGCCGCACCCCGCGTCGCCATCGTGCCCCGGCTCGTGTACGTCTGGCATGTGCGCCGCGCCGCCAGCCATGTCTCCATCTCGCTCGCGCGCCAGGACATCGGCAATTGGCAGTCGAGGATCGCCGCCCACGTCCGCGCCGTCGAGACCTTCCGGGGCGCCGACCGCAAGGCGCTCGCCGCCGCCTGCCGCACCAAGTTCATCGACTACGACCTCTGTCTGTACCTGCGCGAACTGCGGGTGCGCGACGTCGGCTACCGGGCGGACTGGTGGCGGCTGACCCGCGCCTATCTCACCGGCTTCGATCCCGCCGAGCTCGCCGCCGCGACGGCGCCTGCCCGCTGGAGCGCCCAGGTGGTGCTCGCCTGCGAGAGCCCCCGCGATCTCGACCGGCTCGCGCAGCTCGCCGCCGACCCGGCCCGCCTCATCCCGCCGTACGCCACCGCCGATGGCGGCCCGGTGTGGGCCAAGGACCTCGCGCGGGTGCCGCTCGACGGTCTTGAGGCGATGCCCGCCGAGCGGCTGCCGGTCACCGTGGACGCGACGTTCCAGGCAGGCCGGCGCAGCCTGCTCAAGCTGCGGGTGCACGAACTGTACGGACGGCTCACCGCGAGCGGCGCCCCCGCGCGCGCCGACGTCGAGTTCGTGCCGCGTGACGGCGACCGCGGCGTCCTGACCATCACCGCGCCGCTGCGCGCGGCCGAGGGCGGCTGGTCCGGGCAGGTCCTGGTGCCGCTGACCCGGCTGGCCGCGGCGGGCGGGCGCGGCACCCAGATCTGGGATCTGCGGGTCGCTCTGAGCGGCGCCGCGCCGGGCGGCCCGTGCACCTCGCTGCGGGCCCGGCCCTCGGGTCTGCGGCGCACGGTCGTTCCCGCCAGAGGGTACGGTGTTCTGCTGGTGCAGCCGTACCGCACATCGAGCGGATCGCTCGCGGTGCGGCTCGCGCCCGGATTGCAGGGGGCTCTCGGAGTGGTCGGCGGGAAGCTGCGCAGACTCGCCCGGGCGGCCCGTTCAAGGCGACGATGAGGACGTGGACGCGCACATGACTTTTCTGATCACTGGCGGCGCCGGATACATCGGGTCCCACGTAGTGCGGGCCATGACGTCGGCGGGGGAGCGGGTCGTCGTCCTGGACGACCTCTCCACCGGCGACGCGGCCCGGCTGCCGCAGGACGTGCCTTTGGTGGTCGGCTCCGTCCTGGACCGTGAACTCGTCGACCGCGCCCTGGCCGAGCACGCCATCACCGGCGTGGTGCACCTCGCGGGCAAGAAGCAGGTCGGCGAGTCGGTCGAGATCCCGCTGCACTACTACCGCGAGAACGTCTTCGGTCTGACCGTGCTCCTCGAAGCGGTGGCCGCGGCGGGCGTGCGCACCTTCCTGTTCTCGTCGTCCGCGTCCGTGTACGGCATGCCCGACGTCGACCTCGTCACCGAGGACACCCCGTGCCTGCCGATGAGCCCCTACGGCGAGACCAAGCTCGCCGGTGAGTGGCTGGTGCGCGCCGCGGGGAAGGCGCACAACATCTCCACGGGCTGCCTGCGCTACTTCAACGTGGCGGGCGCCGCCGCCCCCGAACTCGCCGACACCGGCATCTTCAACCTCGTACCGATGGTGTTCGAGAAGCTGGAGGACGGGCAGCCGCCGCGCATCTTCGGCGACGACTACGCCACCCCCGACGGCACGTGCGTGCGCGACTACATCCACGTCGAGGACCTGGCCGACGCCCACCTCGCCGCCGCCCGCAAGCTCGCCGAGGCCTCCGGCGGGGCCGTGGACCTGACCGTCAACATCGGCCGTGGCGAAGGCGTTTCGGTACGCGAGATGGTCGGCCTGATCAACGAGATCACCGGGCGCGGCATCGCCCCCGAGGTCCACCCGCGCCGCGCGGGCGACCCGGCGCGTGTGGTGGCCTCCGCCGACCGCATCGCCGCCGAGCTCGGCTGGAAGGCCCGCCACGACGTGCGCGCGATGATCTCCTCGGCGTGGGCGGGCTGGCGCCACCACCGCGACGGCTGATCCACGCGGCCCCAGCGCACGCGAAGGCCCCGCGCACACGAAGGCCGCACACGAAGGCCCCGCCCGTCGGCGGTTCGCGCTGTGCTCAGTGTCCGCGCAGTACCGAGGCCGCCCTGCGGCGCACCTGGCGCACCAGCGGGACCGGAACGCTCAGCCGCACCGGCGCGCCCGAGGCGTCGCTCACCACGAGGTCCCGGCGGAACCCGCCGGCGATCAGGCGCAGCCGCAGCTCCCAGGTGCCCGGATCGACGCCGTCGGCGCGGGCCACCGCCGAGACGCGGCCGTCGGCGCCGACCTCGGTGGAGGTGGGCGCGGTCAGGGTGCGCCGGCCGGAGACGAGCAGCAGCCGGGCCTCGCCGAGGCCGGGGCGCCAGCCCGTCACGGTGACGCGGGCGGTGGCCTCGACGCGGCCGAGGCGAGTGCGGGTGACGGCGCCCCGTGCCGTGGTCGGCAGCAGCACGCGGGTGTCGCCGATGTCGAGGTTGAGGTGCTGGTGGGCCGCCGAGTGGAAGACGGCGGCCGCGACGGGCCCCGCCCGGCCGCGATCGACGAGGCGGGGCCCGGGCGGGGCGTCGTACCGGCTGTCCTCGGGGCGCGCGAGCCACGCCTCCCTGCGAAGCTCGCCCGCGCTCGCCACGATCCGCATGCTCCATGTCCCCTCGGGCAGCGGCTCGCCGTCGGCGGCCCGGCCGATGTCGATAAAGAGCGTGTACGTGCCGTCCTCGGCGATGTCGGCGGGCACCCAGTAGGTGTAGCCCTGGCGGCGCAGCAGCACGCCGACGCGCCGGCCCTCGTCGTCGATCTCGCTGAGCCGGGCCGTGCCGCTCAGCCGCAGCACCGGCCCCTGCCACGCGTAGGAGTCGACCCGCTGGACGAGCCGGACGCGGGAGGTCAGGTCGTAGCAGGAGTCGGGGATCGCCCCTCGCTCGTCGCGGAAGTAGGGGTAGGCGGCGTAAGCGCGGTCGCCCTCCAGATGGGCGGGGGGCAGGGTGGCTCCGGTGTCGGCGCGGATGATCTCGGCGAGTTCGTCCAGGAGGCCGGCCCGCAGACAGTGCGCGCGCAGTCTGAGCCGGGGCGGCAGCGCCCGCGTGATCCGGTCGGTGCTCCACTCGTCGAGCAGGACGCGTGCGGCGGCCGCGATGGCCTCGCGGTCCTCGGCGTCGCGGGCCAGATAGGGCTCGGCGAACATGCTGAGGACTTCACCGTGGAAGTGACGCTCCATCAGTTTGTCCCGCTCGGGGCCGGCCGGCACCAGATCGGCCACGGTGCGCAGGATGCCGCCCACGAAGGCGAGTTGATCGGCCCAGTCGACGTCCTGACGGCTGGCGTTGGTCCCGTCGCCGCGGCCCTCGAGGAAATAGCAGTCGTGGTCGGCGACCACGGAGATCTTCTTGGCGCGCAGCACCGCGGGGACGGCGAAGGCCACGTCCTCGTTGAGCAGGCGGTGCTCGGCGAACCTCAGCCCGTGTTCCTCGATCAGCGAGCGGCGCCACAGTTTGTAGGGGGCCAGCGTCCAGTAGACGGGGGAGTCGTAGAGGCTGACCTCGGGGCTGGTGGTGCGCAGGTCCACCGGGGCGCCCCGGCCCACGCCCACGATCCGGCCGTACACGACGTCGGACTTCTCCCGGTCGGCCATCGCCACCATCCGCCGCAGCGCGTCCGGGCCGAGGTGGTCGTCGGAGTCGAGGAAGAACAGGTAGGTGCCGCGCGCGAGGCCGATGCCCACGTTGCGCGGCTTGCCCGCGCCGCCGGAGGCCTCCTGGTGGATCACCCGGGCGTTGCCCCGGTCGCGGGCCCAGTCGTCCAGCCAGGCGCCGCTGCCGTCGCGGGAGCCGTCGTCGACCACGATCACTTCGAGCCTGCGCCGGCCGATGGTCTGCGCGTCCACGGACCCCAGGCAACGCTCCAGATAGCGCAGGGTGTTGTGCACGGGGACGATCACGGTGACGACGGGGTCCATGGACACAGAACACATCCTCGGCCTGGGAGCACGGATGGCAGGCATGGTCGGGGCACGCCAGGACACCGGCTCACCAAGCAAGGGACGCTGGCACATTTCCTCCTTTTCATTGGACGACGCCCGAGGGACCTGTGTCAAAGGGTGTGGACAACCGGCCCCCGCGGACGGTTCGCAGGTGAGGACGGCGAAAAGCCCCGGCACACACGGTGTGCCGGGGCCGGAGGCGATCGCGGCCGGTCAGCGGCCGATCAGCAGTCGGTCGGCAAACGATCGGCGGCCGGTCGGCTCACCGCGCGCGCGTCGGCGCGCGGCCGTGGGCTCAGCGCTCCAGGAACGCGAAGCGCGCGGCCGTCGGCTCAGCGCTCCAGGAACGCGAACAGGTCCTCCCAGCGCCGGACGATCTCCTCGGTCCGGTAGCGCTGGATGTTGGTCCGGGCCGCCTCGCCGAGGCGGTCGCGCAGCTCCTGGTCGCCGAGCAGGCTGTCGAGGCGGCGCGCGAAGGCCAGCGTGTTGCCGGGGGGCGCGAGCAGGCCGTCCTCGCCGTCCCGGATGATCTCCCGGATGCCGGGCGCCACGTCGAAGGCCACACAGGGCACGCCGGTCGCCATGGCCTCAAGGAGCGACAGCGGGAAGCCCTCGCCGCGCGAGGCGAGCGTGAAGACCGAACCCTCGCGCAGCGCGCCCGCCGGGTCGTCGGTGCGGCCCATCCACTCCACCGAGCCGTCCAGGCCGAGCTCGGCGCACTGGTGGCGCAGCGCGGCCTCGTCCGATCCCGTGCCGTACACACGCAGCGTCCAGCCCGGGTGCAGCGGCGCCACCTCGGACCAGGCGTCGAGCAGGAGATCGGTGCCCTTCTCCTCGTGCAGGCGGCCGATGCTCACCACGTGCTTGCCGGTGCGCGGCGACGGCGTCTCGGGGAAGAACGGCAGCGGGTTGGGCATGAAGTCGACGTTGTCGAGCCTCTGTTGGGCCCACAGGTCGGCGTCCTCGCGGGTCAGCGCGAGCAGCCGGTCGACGCCGTTGTTGCCGTAGAACCGCTTGACCCGTGCGAAGCGGGAGGATCTGCGGCAGGTCTCGAACGACTCGTGCGTCATGCCGATGACGGTGAGCGCCGAGGTGTCGGCGAGCGCCACCCACTCCATCGCCCACACCTGCGTGACGATGACGACCGCGCCGGGCCGGGCCCGGTCGAACATCCGGGTGAGCTTGTCCGCCTGCTCCCGCATGCCCTCGGCGCGGGCGGCGCGCCGGCGGCGGTCGGCCACGTTCAGCTTGCCCTTGATGCCGCGCGCGCCGGGCACCGACGGCGGGTGGACGTCGTAGAGCGTCGTCGTCCCGTACGGCAGGTCCTGGTCCAGCTCGAAGGGGTGCGAGGGCGGGGTGATGCCGACGACGTGCACCAGATGGCCCCGGGCCGCGAAGAGGCGGGCCATCTGGTGCGTCCAGGTCCCGACGCCGCCGAGCTCGTTGACGGCGTTGCAGACGAGGAAGATGTCACGGCCGCCGTCCTTGGCGGGCTGCTCGGTCACTTGCCGCTCCCGGAGGTGAAGAACTTCGCGACGATGCGCTCGGCCGCGGTGCCCTGGTCGTACTCGGCGAACTCGGCGGTGAAGCGCTCGCGCGCCGCCGCGAACTCGGTGTCGGCCGCCTTCAGGTCCTCGATCGCCGAGAACAGCTCGGCCCCGCTCGTCACGACCGGGCCCGGTGCCTTCTCGCGCAGGTCGAAGTAGGTGCCCCGGCTCTCGTCCGCGTACTCGTCGTAGTCGTACGCGTAGAAGACCATCGGGCGGTCCAGGAGCGTGTAGTCGAACATCAGCGAGGAGTAGTCGGTGATCAGGGCGTCGGCGAGGACGAGCAGCGGCGAGATGTCGTAGCCGCTGGACACGTCGATGACCCGGCCGCGCACCGAGGGCGGCAGCACGACCTGGTTGAGGTAGTGCGAGCGGATGAGCAGCGTGTACTCCTCGCCGAAGCGTCTGGCGAACTCCTCGACGTCAAAGGGAAGTTCGAAGGCGCGGACCGCGCCCTGGGGGGTGGCCCGGAACGTCGGCGCGTACAGCAGGACCTTCTTGGCCGGGTCGATCCCCAGTTCCCCGGCGAGCGGGCCGCGCTCGCGGGCGCCCCGGGCGGCTTCCGCCTCGCGGGCCTTGACCAGTTCGTCATTGCGCGGATATCCGATGCGCAGCAGCCGGTCCTCGCGCAGTCCGAAGCTCCGGGCCAGGGTGCGCACATCGTGCTCCGAGCGGACCAGGAAGTGGTCGAAGCGGTCCAGGGCCCGCTGGCGGCGCTCGCGCTCGGGGCGGCCCAGGAGCTTCATCTGCGGCAGGTCGAAGCCCATCCGCTTGAGCGCGCTGCCGTGCCAGGTCTGGATGTAGGTGGTACCGGGGCGTTTGGCGAGGGAGGCGGGGAAGCCCTGGTTGTCGATCCAGAACTCCGCCTGCGCCAGCGCCCTGAGATAGGCGTAGCTCCAGCGCCGTACCAGCGTGGCGTCCTTGGGGAACCCGGTGGGCTTGGCGCCCTCGTAGGACCACACGGCCTCGAAGTCCACGCCCTGGCGGCGCAGTTCGTCGTAGATGGCCTTGGGGCTGTCGCTGAACTGCTTGCCCAGGTGGCTCTCGAAGACCACCAGGCCCTTGCGGAGGGGCAGTTTGCTCAGCACCTCCTCGTACACCCGGACCTTGGTGGCACCCGAGCTGAGGTCCTTCTTGGCCCGGCGGGCCTTGCGCAGGCTCTTCTTGGCGACGCCCGCCGCCCGGCTGCGCAGCGCCTCCTCGATCAGACCCTGGGCGCGCACGGCCGCCGCGCCCCGGGCGGTCAGGACGTAGGACAGGTTGCCCTTCTTGGAGACGGAGGGCTCGATGCGGTCGGAGACCAGGCGGGTCAGCCGGGGGCGCACGCGCAGCGGATGCCCGGAGTTCACGTCGATGCTGCCGGCCGAGACCCGGGTGGCGACCGTGTCGCCGTCGATGTCCAGGTTGAGCCAGACGTCCCAGACCACGTCGATGATGCCCAGCGGACGCAGCTTGCGGGCGATGTCCGCCTGCGCCGTCCAGTCCAGCGTCCCCCCCGCGTGGGTCAGCGAGGTGAGCGGGAAGTGGAAGGACTGCAAGCTGGTGCGGCGGGCCCGGAACTCCAGGGAGCCGTGCAGTTCGGCGCCGGGCTTGACGCGGCCCAGCGGGTTGACCACCGAACCGGCCAGGCGCACCTTGCCGTGCCCGTCGTCGGCGTAGGAGGTGAGGCGGTTGCCCAGGGAGAGCTTGGTCAGCGGGCGGGTGTGGTAGCCGGCGTCGGTGACGTCCAGGATGCGGGCGCCGTCCGGGTCGTCCAGGTGCTCGGCGCACCAGTAGATCCGGCCGTCCTTCTCCACCAGCGGCGTGGTGACCTTGCCGGGGGTGATCAGGGCCTCGGCGGCCGGCATCAGGTTCTGCCAGTCCTCGCGGCCCAGGAGGTAGGCGCAGATGGCCTGGATGGGTGTCACCTCGGCGTAGGCGTCCGGCGAGATGGTCGCCAGATAGCTGTTGGCGAGCTCGGCGAACTCGTGCCGGTAGGCGTTGTCGAGCAGCGGCAGATCGCGCAGATGGAGGACGAGGTCGTGCTTGAGGAACTTGACGTCCTTGCGGAACTTCAGGTCGTCGTAGCCCTTGGCGTCGAGCAGGTCGTCCACGCGCCGGTGGATCTCCATGCGGTGCACGAAGTTGGCGATCTCGTGGCGCCGGTTGCTGATCGACTTCGCCGCGGCGCTCTCCGTGACGTTCCAGTAGTAGACGTGGTTGGGGATCAGGGTGATCCGGGCGGCGGCGACATAGGCCTGCGCGGAGAACAGCAGGTCCTCGTAGTGGATGCCGACGGGGAAGGTCAGCTCCTGTTCGAGCAGGTAGGCGCGCCGGTAGCACTTGTTCGTCGACAGGGTGTCGAAGACCAGCAGGTCCGGCATCTCGGTGATCGACTCGAGCGTGCGGGTCGCGGAGTAGATCCACGGATACCACTCGGTGGTCTTGCCGTGCCGGCTGTCCAGGTGGACGCGGACGCACATGCCCGAGACCAGGTCGGCGCCGGTGCGCTCGGCGGCGGCCACCATGTTGCGGCAGGCGTTGCGCTCCAGGACGTCGTCGCTGTCGAGGAACATCACGTACGTGCCGAGGGCCTCGGAAATACCGTGGTTGCGCGGCGCTCCGCAGCCGCCGCTGTTTCGCGGCAGCTGGAATGCCCGGACCCGTCCCGGGTTGGCGGCCTGGAGCTCCTGCGCGACCTCGAAGGAGCGGTCCTTGCTGCAGTCGTCGACGATCAGGACCTCGACGCTCCTGTGCGTCTGATCCAACACGGACTGGACGGCCGTCGGCAGTCGATCTTCATCGTTGTAGACGATGACGATCACGGAGACGTCAGGCACTGGCACCTCAATCCATTTGCGCTCATGGCATGCGGGCCAACGCTACCTGGTGTCCGGGGGCCTTCAGGCAGGCGCCCACACGGGTGGCCGGTCCTTGCCGGTGTGCGTCGATGTGATCGCATTCGCACATCCGCACGAGTCCGTTACGCAACCGTGAGGAAGCCCCGGGCAACCGGAAGCCCGCCGTCCTCCTCTACCGAAGGGGCGATGCCAGGGCACGCGCCCCCCGGAAACGTCATACTGCTCCGCGAGCCCACCACTGTCACGGCAAGGCACCGCGTGGGCGAAGAGACATACGGCGAGTGAACGAGAAGGCACGGTGCTGAAAACCTCCCCCGCGGGACCGGCGACCACCGAGAAGGCCGACCGTCCCCGCAGGAAGCCGCCCGGGGCCCGGACGGCCGCCGCGATGCTGTCGGCCGTGATCTCCATGGGGGCCTACTGCCTGGCGATGGCCGTCCACGGCACCTACCCCTTCGGTTCCCGTTCACGAGCCGTCAACGACCTGGGCAACCAGTTCGTGCCCTTCCACGCGCACCTGTGGGACCTTTTGCGCGGGAACACCTCCGGAGACCTGCTTTTCAACTGGAGCAGCGGATTCGGTGTCCCCTTTCTGGGGGACTTCTTCACCTATCTGATGAACCCCTTCTCCTGGCTCGTCGCGCTCTTCCCGCGCGACCAGGTGGAGCTGCCGGTCTTCCTGGTCACCCTGCTCAGCGTCGGCCTCGGCGCGTTCCTCATGACCGTCCTGCTCGGGCGGCTGCGCCCGGGCTCGCCCTGGCTGCGCGCGCTGCTCGCGACCGGCTACGCGGTCAGCGCCTGGATGATCTCCGACGGCTTCTCCGACCCCATGTGGATGTGGGGCCTGGCCGCCTTCCCGCTGCTCGGCATCGCCTCCGACTGGTGCCTGCGCGGGCGCCATTGGATCCTCGGCGCCCTGCTCGTCTTCGCCTCCTGGGCCGGCAACTTCTACATCGCGGCGATGGCCACCATCGGCATGGGCCTGGTCTTCGCCGTACGCCTCCTGCTGGCCGACACCCCCCGCAGGCAGCGCCTGAACGCCCTGGTGCGGGCCGCCACGATGACCGCGACCGGCATCCTGCTCGCCGCCCCCGTCCTGAGTGTCGGCCTCAAGGCCAGCAAGCTCTCGCAGCCCGCCCCCGACGCCACCTACCCGGGCCCGCCCGACGTCACCGACTATCTCGCGCACCTGCTGCCCGGCGGCCTGCTCGCCCCGGCCCCGCAGATCTCCGTCGGCATCCTGCCGCTGCTCCTGGTGTTCACCCTCCCCTTCGTGCGGCGGGTGCCCGGCAAGGAGCGGATCGCCTGGTGCGTCCTGCTCGTGCTGGTCGCGCTCTCCTTCATCTGGACGCCGACGATCCTGCTCTGGCACGGCCTCGCCATGCCCAACGGCAGCCCCTACCGCGCCTCCATCGCCCTCACCGCGATGCTCGTGATCGTCGCCTGGATGGCGCTCGCCCGCCGCCCGCGCCCCCGGGAACTGCTGTACGGCGCGGGGGTGACCGTCGTGGTGGTGGCGCTCGGGGCGCGCAGCGTCTACCTGGTGCGCGCCTCCTGGATCCTCACCGTCGGCGGCGGAGCGCTCGTCCTCGTACTGCTCCTGCTGCTGTACCGCCACCGGGGCCGGCGGCGACTTCGCGTCGCCCTGACCGCCGCGCTGGCCTGCACCGTGTTCCTGTCCACCGCGTACACCGTCTTCTCGGTCACCGTGATCCGCGACAAGAGCGCCTGGTGGAGCCCGAAGCGGACGCTGGACGCCCACTCCCGCGCCGCCTACGACGCCGTACGGGCCCACGACGACTGGCCGGCCCACCGCAGCGACCCGGGCCCGCACGAGTTCGCCAACAACGACCCGCTGCTGCTCGGGGGTGAGGGCGGTTCGTACTACAGCAGCTATGTGCCGGCCACGACCGCCGAGGCGCTGCACGGCCTCGGCGCCGGCTGGTACATCCAGGGCCGCCACACCCTGAGCGTCACCGACCCCGTCGGCCGCGCGATCATGGGCGTCGGCAGCTATCTGGACTGGGCCAAGAACGCCGACGGGTTCACCCACAAGACGGTGGCGGCGCCGCCCGTGGTCACCTGGCGCCCGGGCAGCGCCACCGACGCCGGCGCCCACGACACCTCGGTCTTCGCCCGCCAGGAACGCGTGCTCGGCGCCGGCGTCTACGGCGTACCCGCCCTCACGCCCACCGCGGGCCCGGCGCCCAGCACCGGCCCCGGCGGCGCGTTGCGCCTGCCCGGCAACGCCACGGGCTCCCCGTGGACGACGTTCAGCGCCACGTGCGCCCCGGGCACCGAGGCCTTCTGGTACGCGCCCTGGTACGCGGGCGGCGTCCAGGCGCTCGGCAGGACCCAGGAGCAGCACGGCCGCGCCACCATGACGAGCAATACCCTGCTGTCGCTGGGGACCGTACCGGCGGACGGCAAGTTCACCGTCGCGTTGGGTACCCACAAGATCCAGGACATCCCGAAGTTCCCGGTCGGGTGCCTGGACCATGACAAGCTCAAGGCCGCCGTCCAGAAACTCACGACGACGGCCCCCCTCGAGGTCACGGCCGGCGGCCACTCGATCGCCGCCACCTTCCGCGAGGGCACCACCGGAACCGCCGTCATCTCCACGCCCGCCGTCACCGGCTGGCAGTGCTCGGTGGACGGCGGCGCCGCGCGGGCCCCCGGTACCCTGGGCGGGCTGATGGCCGTGAGTCTCGGCGACGGCGGATCCCGCCTCTCGTGCTCGTACCGGGCCCCCGGGCTGACGTCCGGGCTCCTGGCGAGCGGCCTGGCGCTGGCGGCCCTGCTCGCGGTGGGGGCCGCAGGCATGATCCGTACCCGGTCGTCCCGTTGCTCGCCCACCTCTTCCCTCCACGGAAAGCACTGATGATGAAGCTGTCGGTCGTCGTCCCCTGTTACAACGAAGACGCGGTCATCGACCAGTTCGACGCCAAGACCCGCAGCGTCCTTGACACCCTGCGCGTCGAGTACGAGATCTGCTACGTGGACGACGGCAGCCGCGACAAGACGCTCATCCACCTGCGCGACCTGGCCGAAAAGCACCCCGACGCCACCCGCTACGTCTCCTTCAGCCGCAACTTCGGCAAGGAGGCCGGCATGCTCGCCGGGCTGCGCGAGGCCACCGGCGACGCCGTGGTCATCATGGACGCCGACCTCCAGCACCCGCCGGAGCTCATCGAGCGGATGATCGACCTCTACCAGCTCGGCCACGACCAGATCATCGCCCGCCGCACCCGCGAGGGCGACAAGAAGGTCCGCTCCGCCCTGAGCAGCATCTACTACCGCGCGGTCAACAAGTGGGTCGACGTCGAACTCACCGACGGCGTGGGCGACTTCCGCATGCTGTCGCGGCCCGCCGTGGACGCGCTGCTCTCGCTCGGCGAGTACAACCGCTTCTCCAAAGGCCTCTTCTCCTGGATCGGCTTCGACACCGTCACCTTCGACTACCAGAACGCCCAGCGCGAGGCGGGCGAGACCAAGTGGAAGTTCGGCTCCCTGCTCAACTACGGCATGGACGGCCTGATCTCCTTCAACAACCGCCCGCTGCGCATCGCGATCTGGCTCGGCCTCCTGCTGGCCGGAGTCGGCGCCGCCTACGCCCTGTGGATCATCGTCGCCGCCATCGCCTACGGCGTCAGCACACCGGGCTATGTCACCCTCGTCGCGATCATCGTGGGCCTCGGCGGGGTGCAGATGGTGATGCTCGGCCTGATCGGCGAGTACATCGGTCGCATCTACTACGAGACCAAGCGCCGCCCGCACTTCCTGGTGAAGGAGGCGCACGGCTTCCCGGGCAAGCCGCACGGCGTGCAGCCGAGGGTGCCGCTGCGTGAGCCGCTGGACGACGCCCGGACCCGCGGGGCCATCTGATGAAAGCCCGGCTTGACCGTCTGATGGACACGCAGCTCGGGCAGGTGATCCGGTTCGGCTTCGTCGGCGGGGTCAACACCTGCACCTTCTACGCCTTCTACTGGCCGCTGCTCCACCTGGCGCACCTGCCGTACTTCATCGCGTACACCATCGCCTTCCTGCTCAGCATGGTCGGCTCGTTCTTCCTGAACACCTACTTCACCTACCGCACCCAGCCGACCTGGAAGAAGTTCCTGCTCTTCCCGCTCACCAACGTCACCAACTTCGTGGTGCAGAGCGCCGGACTTTTCGCCCTGGTGCACTGGGTCGGGATGAACAAGACCATCGCTCCGCTGGTCGCCGCCGTGGTCGCGATCCCGTTCACTTATGTGCTCTCCCGTCGGATTCTGGTGCCCCGCCATCCGGGCCCCGGCGAACCCGAGGCGGCGGCGCGCGAGATCCCGGTGAAATAGCCGGCCCGCCCCGGCCACGCGAAAGGGGGCGGACACCCTGACGGGCGTCCGCCCCCTTTCCGTATGTCCGCGTTCCGTATGCCGACTGCCGACTGCCGACTGCCGTATGCCGGCTGCCGTATGCCGGCTGCCGGCTGCCGGCTGCCGGTTGCCCGCGTCCCGCTAGACGCGGCTGCCCTGGCTCTGGTGCGCCGCCACCGCCCAGTTCCCGAACCGGGCGCCCGGCTTGGTCTGGCGGGAGGCGTACAGCAGGCCGTCCGTGCCGAGGACCACGATCACGCCCCGGCCCCCCGCGTCCTGGGCGATCCCCGGTATCCCCACGAACTGAAGGCCCGGCGTCTCCCAGCCGTCCGGCCCCGCCGACGCGTGCGAGGAGGCGACCACACGGCCCTGGTCGTCCCGGGCCGCGAGGATCAGGGGCGAGCCGTTGCCGCTGAGCCGGGCCACCGCGACCCGGCCGTAACCGCCCACCGGAGCGCGCCGCTCCGTCTTCCACTGCTCGGCGGAACCGTCGGGCGAGGCGAGAGCCACCTGCGCGGTGCCCGCCTGGCGGTAGACCGCGCACACGCCGCCCTTGCCGTCCGCCACCAGACTCACCGCGCTGCCCGACGGCGTCATCCCCGTCGGCGGCGTCAGCTCCGGCAGTTCGCCCGGCGCGGGCGACACCCAGTGCAGCACCGTCTTGGCGATCGGCGCGGCCACATGGAGCCGGCCCGAGGGATCGACCAGGGCGTCGATCCCCTCCACCACCAAAGGATGCGGCGGCTGCTTGCCCGCCGGGTGGTCGAGCAGCCGCCAGGGCCCCCAGCCCCGGCCGCCGCGCCCGCTGCGCAGGGCGATGTCGCCCGCCCAGTTGCGCACCAGGACATGCACCGTGCCGTCCGGGGCGAGGGCGGTCGCCGGATAGCCCGTCTCCAGTGTCTTGTCCAAGGCGGTGTCCGGCGCCCCCAGCGAGGTCCAGGCGCCGAACGTGGGCACCCCGTCGGCGCCGATGCCGCTCTGCTGGACGCACACCAGTTCCTTGTGGTGCTTGTTCCCGTTGAACGGCAGCACCGTACGCGCCGCGAACAGCTGAAGCGTTCCGTCAGCGTGGCGCACGACCTCCACCTGCGGGTCGAGCGGACCGCCCGCGCTGCCCACCGCGTCGAACGGCCCCAGCCACGTGCCCTTGCCCGCCGCCTGCTCCACCCAGCAGCGCACCGCGCCGTTGAGCACCGCGAACGCCGCGAGCCGGCCGTCCTTGAGCGGCGCCACCCAGCGCGAGGTGCCCGGCGTGCGGGTGCGGGTGCCGCGCGCCCAGCCGGCCCCGCCGCCCTTCAGACCATTGGGGCCCACCTTGAGGTCGCCGCAACCCGAAGGGTCGCCGCAGTCCCGGTGGTCCGCCCAGCCGTAGGCGTTGAGGAGCTGGGAGTTGCGCCGGGTGGCCGCCGCGTCCAGGGACGGCGGCGTGTAATTGGTCGGGTAGCCGATGTAGTTGGACACCGAGGCCGCGCGGCGCTTGCCCGCGGCCCAGTACCGCTCCATCGCGGCCTGCATGAACCGGGCCGAGGACGTGTGGTCCTGATGGTCCAGATAGCTCAGCCCGCGCAGTATCGTCGGCGCGCTCATCATCGCCACCGTCTCGCGCGGCGCGTGCATCGGTGTGGGGTCCAGGGTCCGTATCACCGTCGGGTTGACCCGCGCGATCACCGCCACCAGGGCGTCGATGATCTGGTCGCGGGTATAGGCGCGCGGCATCCCCACCGTGCTGCCCGTGCCCGGCAGCGTCGGCAGCTCCTTGATGGCGCCCAGCCACAGACCGCGCATGCTCACCGGGCGCGGCACGCTCACATAGCGCGCCTCGCACAGGCCCATGTAGATCAGCTGCACATGCGGGGCCGCCTGCAAGTAGTGCAGTTCCGCGCGGTATCCCGGCAGCAGCTCCACCGGCTCCACCGTCCAGGGACTGTTGTCGTCACCGGTCGCCATCAGGGCGTTGGCGGCGCGCAGCCCGTTGATGCGGGCGCGCGCGAAGCCGGGCCGGTCCGTGGGCGTCGCCTTGAACTGGGCCGCCCTGCCGGGCGCGTTGCGGCCGTCCGACTCACCGCTGGTCATGCACACCGTCATGGACAGGGCGCCGCTGCGTATCGACTGCTCCAGGTCCGGGTTCATGAAGTAGATGCTGTCGTCGGCGTGCGCGATGACATGCAGATACGCCTGATCGGCGGAGTCCGACGCGGGCTTTCCCGTGGTGGTGCCCGTGGACGGGTCCTCGTCGCCCGACCCTCGGTGCGGCGCCAGCCACTGCCATCCGCCATACGCGAGAGGCGCCGCCACGAGGCCGCCCCCGGCGACCTGCAGCAGACGTCGGCGAGGTGGTGACGAGGGCATTTCGGCACGCTCCTTGTTGCATCCATGTGCCCCGAATCCCCCGGGAGCGCGTCATGGAGTTGTTCGACAAGTCATCAGAAGGGAGGGGGCAGCGGCCCGGGAGGTTTCACTTCCGACCCTAAAATCGCCTCGCCGGTACAAAGCCGCACGGTATGGAGGTGTGGGCTTCAACACGCCGGCAAGCCACGCCATCCCCGGTTTTCCCGCCTTTTCGAGCTTATTCGAGCTTAAAGGATCTCTGTCCCGTCCCGGTGAGGCTGTCCGCCGGTTGGAACTTCCAAGCGCCGCCCGGCCGTCCTGACATAGATTTCATGGTGTGACAGTGGCAAGGCAGCAGGTGGCACAGGCCCGCCGCATCGTGGTCAAGATCGGTTCCTCTTCCCTCACCACCGCCTCCGGCGGCCTCGACGCGGACCGGGTCGACGCCCTCGTCGACGTCCTCGCCAAGGCACGCGGCGGCGGCGAGAAGGACATCGTGCTCGTCTCCTCCGGCGCCATCGCCGCCGGCCTCGCCCCCCTCGGACTGCGCCGCCGCCCCAAGGACCTCGCCCGCCAGCAGGCCGCGGCCAGCGTCGGCCAGGGCCTCCTCGTCGCCCGCTACACCGCCTCCTTCGCCCGCTACGGCGTACGCGTGGGACAGGTCCTGCTCACCACCGACGACACCAGCCGGCGCGCCCACTACCGCAACGCCTACCGCACGTTGGACCAGCTCCTGGCCATGGGCGCGCTTCCCGTCGTCAACGAGAACGACACGGTGGCCACCGACGAGATCCGCTTCGGCGACAACGACCGGCTCGCGGCCCTCGTCGCCCACCTGGTCCGCGCCGACCTGCTGGTCCTGCTCTCCGATGTCGACGGCCTCTACGACGGCGACCCCGCCCGGCCCGGCACCGCGCGCATCGAGGAGGTGCGTGGCCCCGACGACATCGCGCACGTCCAGATCGGCAGCGCGGGCAAGGCCGGGGTCGGCACCGGCGGCATGGTCACCAAGGTCGAGGCGGCCCGGATCGCGGCGGCCGCCGGCATCCCCGTCGTCCTCACGTCCGCGAGCCGGGCCGCCGACGCGCTCGCCGGCCGCGCGACCGGAACCCACTTCCACCGCACCGGACGCCGCTCGGCCGACCGCCTTTTGTGGCTGGCCCACGCCTCCACCCCGCAGGGCGCCCTCGTCCTGGACGACGGAGCCGTACGCGCCGTCGTCGAAGGCCACAAGTCCCTGCTCCCGGCCGGAATCGCCGCCGTCGAGGGCGAGTTCGCCGCAGGCGACCCCGTCGAACTGCGCGATCTGGCGGGCCGGGCCGTCGCCCGTGGCCTGGTCACCTTCGACGCCAAGGAGATCCCCCAGCTCCTTGGGCGCTCCACCCGCGAGCTCGCGCGCGAACTCGGCCCCGCCTACGAGCGCGAAGTCGTACACAGGGACGATCTGGCCGTCCTGCACCCCTGAAACGGCTGAAAGTCCAGCCATAAGACAGACACCTTCAGGAAAACCGCCCCGCGCCCGGCCTCGGGCTGGTCAACTTTGAAGCGGGGTACGCGGGGAGTGGCAATCCGCGCAGTACCGCACCGCATCGCACACAGCAGCGCAGGAGGCCGCCGGTGAGACGAGCGCGCCCGGGGGCGGCGCCCCGAGGGACGACGGCTGAGCGGACCCTGACCAGTGTGGGGACGGGGGCCGACGTCGAACGCGGAGAAGTACCCGACAAGCAGCACGGGGACACCCCGAGGCTGTGGCACATCACGCTCAGCGTCTCGGGGGCCGAGACGCCGCTGAAGGAGGTCCGACGGGGCCTCGAACAGCTCGCCCACGACCACCCCTTCCTGCTGACCAGCCGCTACGCCGAGGACCACGCCGAGATCCGCTACTGGGAAGAGGCCCGCGACCTGCACGACGCGGCGGCCGTCGCCCTGCGCCTGTGGGGCGAACACCGCTCCACCGCGAAGCTCCCGCCCTGGGAGATCGTCGGCCTCGAGGTCATCGACCGAGGCACCTACCACCAGCGGCTGGCCGAAGGCTACGGACCACCCCCGGCCGCCCCGGTGGGCGTCCACCCGTTCTGACCCATGCGGCCCTGCGCCGCCCTCGCGCGCGGAATAGCCGGACACGTCGGGAGCGATTCCGGACGCCCTGGGAGCGATTCCGGACACCTCGGGAGTCCTGCGGGGTCCTGGGGGGCCGTGTGCCGGTGGGGGCTTGTGCCGGTGGGGGCCCGCGCCGCTTGGGGGACCGGGGGCGCGGGGGAGGGGGCCCGGGGACGCTCCCCCGACCGCCCGGGGTACACCGCGGGGTCCCCGGGGGCCGCCCGGGCGAGCGCTGGGGAAGCCACGTGGAGCATCCAGGGGAGCACCGCAAGAGCACCGGGGGAGCCCCGGGGGACCACCGGGGGGGCTCCCCCGACCGCCCGGGGAGCCGCAGGGCGGTCTCGGGGAGTGGAACCGGGGCGAAACGCCCGCCCCGCGCGCATTACCCTGCGGGCATGGCTTCGCACTCCTCGCCCTCCCCGGCCTCGCCCTCCCCGGCCTCCTCGCCCGACGACGTCTCCCCGGTCACGCGGACCGCCCAGCAGGCGCGCGCTGCCGCCGCCGAGATCGCGCCACTTCCGCGCGCGGTCAAGGACGCCGTGCTGCATGCGATCGCGGACGCCCTGGAGGCCCGCGCCGCCGAGATCGTCGAGGCCAACGCCGTGGACGTCGCCAAGGCCCGCGAGGCCGGCACCGGCGAGACCGTCATCGACCGGCTGACCCTGACCCCCGAGCGGATCGCCGCCATCGCCTCCGACGTGCGCGACGTGGCGGCCCTGCCCGACCCCGTCGGCGAGGTCGTGCGCGGCTCGACCCTGCCCAACGGCATCGACCTGCGCCAGATCCGCGTCCCGCTCGGCGTCGTCGGCATCATCTACGAGGCCCGGCCCAACGTGACCGTGGACGCCGCCGCCCTCTGCCTCAAGTCCGGCAACGCCGTGTTGCTGCGCGGCTCGTCCTCGGCGTACGCCTCCAACACCGCCCTGGTCGGCGTGGTGCGCGACGCCGTCGCAGGCGCGGGTCTGCCCGCCGACGCGGTGCAACTCGTCCCCGGCGAATCCCGCGACTCCGTACGGGAGTTGATGCGCGCACGAGGCCTCGTGGACGTCCTCATCCCGCGCGGCGGCGCCTCCCTGATCCGCACCGTCGTGGAGCAGTCCACCGTCCCCGTCATCGAGACCGGCACCGGCAACTGCCATGTGTACGTCGATGCCGAGGCCGACCTCGCCATGGCCGTCGGCATCCTGATCAACTCCAAGGCGCAGCGCCCCTCGGTCTGCAACTCCGCCGAGACCCTTCTCGTCCACCGCGACATCGCCGACGCCTTCCTGCCGCTCGCCCTGGACGCGCTCGCCGAAGCCGGCGTCACCGTCCACGCCGACGCCCGTGTGCGCTCCTACGCGGACGCCTCCAAGGCGACCGTCGTCGACGCCACGGCCGAGGACTGGGAGACCGAATACCTCTCGTACGACATCGCCGCCGCCGTCGTCGACTCCCTCGACGACGCCGTCGCCCACATCCGGCAGTGGACCTCGGGGCACACCGAGGCCATCGTCACCACCTCGCAGGCCGCCGCCCGCCGCTTCACCCAGCTCGTCGACTCCACCACCGTCGCCGTCAACGCCTCGACCCGCTTCACCGACGGCGGCCAGTTCGGATTCGGCGCCGAGATCGGCATCTCCACCCAGAAGCTGCACGCCCGCGGCCCCATGGGACTGCCCGAGCTGACCTCGACGAAGTACATCGTGACCGGCGACGGTCACATCCGGTAGTTGACGACAACTCCCTTTCCGGGCGCCCGACTTCAGCCAGTCTCTGCCCAAACCGGCCGCCCGGGGCTACCCTGAACAGGTGCCGGACGACGTAGGGGGCGGGCCGTTCCCGGACGGCTGGGAGCCCGACGACGACCGCGGGGGCGCGGACGATGACTTCGCCTCCGTGGTGTTCGACGAGGACTTCGTACGAGCCGCCGCCATCCACGAACCCAGCGCGGTCGAGCGCCTGCTCGCCGCCGCGCAGGCCCGCGCCGACGCCGAAGCGGCCCGCGCCCGCGCGGGCGCCGGAGCCCCCGACGACGACCTCTACGACGACGGTTACGACCCCCGCCACCCCGGCCGCGACCCGCACGACCTCTTCTTTGACGGTCCCGGCCTGTCCGGCAGCGCGGAAGCAGGCCCTTACGGCCGCTTCGGCGGGGTCCTGCGTCCCTATCGCGGCCGCACCCGCTGGCACCGGCCCATCGCCTGGGTGATGGCCGTGATCATGGGTATCGGCATGGTCGCCCTCGCCTTCTCCGCCGTCTACCGTGGCGCCTCCTCGAGCCGCGACGACAAGGCCCCGCCCCCGGCCACCAGCAACGTGGACAACCCGACGAACGCCACCGCCACCGGCAGCGCCCCGGCCCCGGGTGCCCCGGTACTCCCGGGCACGAGAGACACACCGGGTGCGGGGGTCCCGCCGGGTACGGCAGACACACCGGGCACGGGAGGCACGTCGAGTACGGGGGTCACGCGGGGCACGGGGGGCACGTTGGGTACGGGGGTTGCACCGGGCACGCCGGTGGCGTCCGCCACGGCGGCGCCCGCCGTACCAGCCACGTCCGCCGTACCAGCCACGTCCGCCGCACAAGCCACGTCCGCGGCATCCGCGGCGTCCGGTTCGGCTGGGGGCTCCCTCGCCCCGCGCACCCCCTGAGCAGCGCCTGAACCACCCCGCCGGAACTCCGCGGAACTTGTCGCGCACCAGCGCGTTTACCTTCCCCCCGCCAGACCTACCCTGAAGGTATGGCAGGGCGTGAAGTGCCACCCGAGGGACCCGAGGGGACACCCGAGGGCCTTCCCGGCGGAGGTGACGACGAGTACCGGTCCGTCGTCTTCGACGAATCGTTCGTCCGCGCTGCCCGGCTCCAGGAGTACTCCGCGCAGGAGCGGATGCACGAACACGCGCGTGCCGTACGCCCTCGTCCGGCCTGGTCCCTCAGGGCTTCCTCCAAACCCGCCATCGCCCTGGTCCTGCTGCTCCTCCTCGCCTTCAGCACCGCCATCTACATGGGCGTCCGCCACCCCTATCAGCCGCCGTCCGCCAGCAGTCCCGACGCCCTGCGGATGACCGTCGTCCCCCTGGCCCCCCAGGGCCCCGTGCCGGGCGGCGACGCCGACCAGCTCTTCGCGCACAGCCCGGCCGCCTCGTTCCGCACCGGTGCCGCCGGGATCGATCTGCCCCCGGTCACCAAAACCTCCCACTTCTCCGAAGCCCAGGTGATGGACGCCCTCACCATCACCAAGGACTACCTGGTCAAGTCGTCCCTGGACCCGAGCGTCCTCACCGGCGGCCCGGCCCGGGCGGTCCGTGTGCTGCTCGACCCCGATCTGATGGCCCAGTTCGACCAGAGCCTTGCCACCCCGGCCGACGACGGCCGGCACTCCGCCACCGGCTGGCTGGTCCGCTTCGACCCGGCCAAGGTGGCACTGGCCGACCCCCACGTACGGGTCCAGGGCGCGATGGGCTACGCGGAGGCCGGTTCCGACGCGCTCGACGTCAGCGCCGACTACGTCTTCGTGTACGCGCTGCGCCCGGCCGGCGCGGGCCCGCACGCCGGGGACGCCTCGCTGTTCGTGGTCCGTCGCGAGCTCCACTTCCGGCTCGACCGCGAGGATCTGCGTCTGGACAGGACCGAGCTCCAGACCAGCACCCTGGAGGCCGGCCCGCAGTCCTGCTCCGCCGATGTGGCCGGTCTGCTGCGGCCGCTCCTCGCGGGGGAGCGGGCGAGCGCGGCCGGGCCGGCCGCCACCGATCCGTTCGCGACCGGCCCCGCCCCCGAGGGTTTCTGCGCCACCCTGTCCCCAGCCGCGCAGCCCATCCCAGCAACAGCAACCGGCTGACGCCCGCGCGGTCCCACCCAAGCAGCCCGGTCACCGACGCCCGGCGCGCCCGCTCACACCCCTTGGCCGGGAGGCTTGGCCTTCCCGGGCTCAGCCTCCCGGGCTCAGCCTCCCGGGCTCAGCCTCCCGGGCTCAGCCGGGCTTGGCCTTCCCGGACTCAGCCTCCCGGGCTCAGACTCCCGAGCTCAGCCTTCCCGCGCTCAGCTTTCCGGCCGGTCCTCTGGTCCCCGTTCTAGTCCCCCTTCTGGTCCCGCGTCTGGTCCCCCCTGTCGTCCTTGCCGTCGGATGCCGGCGCGTCCGGGCCGGCCGCCTTGTCCGTGGGACGGGCCCCCGCCCCCGTGAACTTGTCGCGCAGCTTGCCGCCCAGGTCCGCCGTGCCGCCCGCGATGTCGCCGACCAGCTTCATCAGCGGGTCCTTGCTCGTCTTGACCGCGTCGGCGTAGGAGGCCGCAGACTCCCGGAAGGAGTCGGACACCGAGGTGTCCTTGTCCTCGTCGCGGTGCGGATAGTGACCGTCCATGATCCGCTGGTAGTCGCGAGTCTCCGTCCACTTCTTCAACTCGGCGGCGCGCACCGCGGTGAAGGGGTGGGAGCGGGGCAGCACATTGAGGATCTTCAGTACGGAATCGCGCAGGTCGCCCCCGGCCTCGTACTCCTCGGCCTGCTCAAGGAACGCGTCCACGTTCATCTCGTGCAGGTGGTTGCCGCCGGCTATCTTCATCAGCCCCCGCATCGAGGCGTGCGGATCCTGGCCCACCAGCAGCCCGGCCCGGTCCGCCGACAGCTCCGACTTGCGGAACCATTCACGAAGCGCCGTCACGATCGCCATGATCGCCACGTTGCCCAGCGGGATCCACGCGACCTTGAGGGCGAGGTTGGTCAGGAAGAGCAGGATCGTGCGGTAGACCGCGTGGCCGGAGAGGGCATGGCCCACCTCGTGGCCCACGACCGCGCGCATCTCCTCCTCGTCAAGCAGCTCCACCAGGCCCGTCGTCACCACGATGATCGGCTCGTCGAGACCGATGCACATCGCGTTGGGCTGCGGGTTCTGCGTGACGTACATCGGGGGGACCTTCTCCAGGTCCAGGATGTAACAGGCGTCCCGCAGCATGGAGTTGAGGTGGGCGAACTGTGTGTCGCCCACGCGCACGGAGTCCGACAGGAAAAGCAGTCTCAGGCTGCGCTCGGGCAGGAGCCCGCTCAGTGCCTTGAATACGGTGTCGAAACCGGACAGCTTGCGCAGCGCGACCAGCGCCGAGCGGTCGGCGGGGTGTTCGTAGGCCCGGGAGGAGATCCCGGGGAACCTGCGCCGCTGCCTGCTCGGCACGTTGTCGTTGAAGCCCTCGGTCATGGGTGCCCCCTGTCGTTCGAGTGTCGGCTCGTCCCCCTGACGACATCCACACTAGGCGGTGGCGGTACCGTGGCCCGGGGGCCTGTGGATAACTTCGAGGAGACCTGCCATGCCGGACGTCATGCCGGACGTCGTCACTGCTCTCGCCGCCGCCTCCGGGCAGGGACCGGGTGCGCTGCTGCGGATCCTGCTCCTCGCCTCCATGGTCGGAGCGGCCCTGCTGGCCTGGTTCCTGCTGCGCGGATACCGCTCGAACGGCGGCGACGACAACGACAACGACTGAGTCGGCGTGAGCGTGCCCGGACCGCCCGCATACGATGTGGGCGAAGTCTCCGCCCCGACTCCCGGATAGGTCCTGCCGAAGATGAGCCTCCACAGCACCGCCGCCAACCTGGTCTCGCTCGCCGAAGGCGCCGAGCACGGTGGCAACCACGACAGCTTGCAGCCCTGGATGACGGGCGGCGGCGCGCTGCTCGCCCTGCTCCTGCTGCTCTGGATCACCACCCGCTTCAACCGCGACCGCTGATCCGGGGCCGTAAGCCGGGCCAGTAGGCTCTGCACGCATGGGAGAGCAGGAAGTGCCTACCGGTCCGGTGAAGCGACGCATCGGTGTGATGGGCGGAACGTTTGATCCGATCCATCACGGACACCTCGTGGCCGCGAGCGAGGTGGCCTCGCAGTTCCATCTGGACGAGGTCGTCTTCGTGCCGACCGGGCAGCCCTGGCAGAAGAGCCACAAGCTGGTGTCCCCGGCCGAGGACCGTTATCTGATGACGGTCATCGCCACCGCGTCCAACCCGCAGTTCTCGGTCAGCCGCATCGACATCGACCGGGGCGGGGCGACGTACACCATCGACACCCTGCGAGATCTGCGCGACCGTAACAGCGACGCGGACCTCTTCTTCATCACCGGCGCCGACGCGCTGGCCCAGATCCTCACCTGGCGGGACGCCGAAGAGCTGTTCTCGCTCGCCCATTTCATCGGTGTGACCCGCCCCGGCCATGTGCTGACGGACGACGGTCTGCCCGAGGGCGGGGTCTCGTTGGTGGAGGTGCCGGCGCTGGCGATTTCCTCGACCGGCTGCCGGGCCAGGGTCGCGCAGGGCGACCCCGTCTGGTATCTGGTTCCGGACGGTGTGGTCCGCTACATCGACAAGCGCCAGCTGTACCGCGGCGAGTGAGACCAGCTGTAGCGCCTGTACGTCGGCGAGTGAGAGAAGGCCACCGGTGAACGACCGCCAGTACGATCCGCATGCACCTCAGGTGCAGTTGGTCGGATACGACGAGTACGGCCGACCGGTGTACCAGCAGGTCCCGCAGCAGCAGGCTTCGCATCAGCAGGTCCCGCCGCACCAGCAGGTCCCGTCGCAGCAGCAGGCGTACGACCCCTACGCGCGGCCGCAGGAACCTCAGCAGCAACAGCAGCAACAGGGGTACGGGTACGACCAGACGTACGTGCCGCAGCAGTCGCCGTACGACCCCTACGGGCAGCAACTGCCCCAGCAGCCACAGGAGTTCCAGGGGACCCAGCGGTTCCCGCAGCAGGCCTACGGGACCGGCCAGGGAAGCGACTACGGGCAGAGCTACGGGCAGGGTCCTGCCTCCGCCCAGCAGCCGCCCGCCCAGGCGCCCCCGCCGCCGGCCACCCCTCCGACGCCCGCCGCGACACAGGCGTCCGCCGCGTCGGCGCCGTCCGGGGCGGAGCCGCCGACCGCGCCCGCGGTGCCCAAGCAGCGCAAGGACGAGGGCGGCGAGAAAGCCGACCGCGACTACGGCACCGAGCAGTTCTCCTTCATCGAGGAGCCCAATGAGGACTCCGAAGACGTCATCGACTGGCTGAAGTTCACCGAGAGCCGCAGCGAGCGCCGCGAGGAGGCCAAGCGTCGTGGCCGCAACCGCGTCGTCGCCCTCGTCGTGGCGCTCGTCCTGCTGGTGGCGGGCGGCGTCGGCTACCTCTGGTTCGCGGGCAAGCTGCCCGGTTCCTCGTCCTCGTCGGACGCCAAGAAGGGCGGGGCCACGGCCGGGGCGCAGAAGCGAGACGTGATCGTCGTGCATCTGCACAACACCAAGGCGGGCGGCACCTCCACGGTGCTGCTCGTCAACAACGCGGGTGCCGGGCAGGGCACCACCGTGCTGCTGCCCAACTCCCTGGCCCTCACCGACGACGACGGCAGCCGCACCACCCTGGGCAAGTCCGTGGACGGGGACGGCTCGCAGGGCACCCGGGACGCGCTGTCCAACCTCCTCGGCGCCAAGATCACTGGCACGTGGCGGCTCGACACCCCGTACCTGGAAAACCTCGTAGACCTCGTCGGAAACATCGACATCAGTACGGATGCGGACGTTCCCGGCGCCAAGCAGGGCAGCGACCCGGTGGTGAAGAAGGGCGAGGACCAGACGCTCAGCGGCCCGATGGCCGTCGCCTATGCCACCTACCGGGGCCCCGGCGAGCCCGAGACCAAGCAGCTCCAGCGGTTCGGCGCGGTGATGTACGGGGTGCTGCGCAAGATCTCGGACGATCCGAAGGCGGCCACCGTCACCGTCCAGACGCTCGCGCAGATCCTCGATCCGTCGCTGCCCGAGAGCGACCTGGGGGCGGCGCTGGCCAAGCTCGCCGAGCACGCCAAGGCCGGCGCGTACAAGACGGCGCTGCTTCCGGTGCAGCCCGACGGCACGCTGAGCCAGCAGACCAGCGACAGCGTGATCAAGGACATTCTGGGTGGACGTCTGGGCGCCGGCGGGTCCGACCAGGGCGCCGCTGTCCGGGTCGGCGTCAAGAACGCCAGCGGCAACGCCAAAGCCTCCGAGTCCGCCCGGATCACCCTGGTCAACGGCGGCTACGCGTTCGTGGACGCCGGAAGCGGCGGCACGCAGGCCGCCTCGCAGGTTCTGTACGCGGACGCGGCGAAGAAGGCGAAGGCCACGGAGGTGGCCAAGACCCTCGGCCTGCCGGACAGCGCCGTCAAGCAGGGCGACGCGGCCGCCAACGCCGACGTTTCGGTGGTCATCGGCAAGGATTACAAACCCACCGGCTGAGGGCGCGAAAGCGATCCTTTCGGGACTGTCGGCGGTCCGTGAGATCCTGGAATTCGATCTGATCCGATCTGACCGCCGACGAAAGCCTGCTTGTGACCGCCACGGACCGTTCCATCGAGCTCATCACCGCCGCCGCTCAGGCGGCCGCCGACCGGCTCGCGCACGACATCATCGCGTACGACGTCAGCGACGTGCTGTCGATCACCGACGCCTTCCTGCTCGCCTCCGCGCCCAACGACCGCCAGGTCAAGTCGATCGTCGACGAGATCGAAGAGCGGCTGAACAAGGAGCTCGGCGCCAAGCCGGTGCGCCGTGAGGGCGACCGCGACGCCCGCTGGATCCTGCTCGACTACGTCGACATCGTCGTGCACGTCCAGCACAGCGAGGAGCGCGTCTTCTACGCGCTCGAGCGCCTGTGGAAGGACTGCCCCGAGCTGCCCCTGCCGGACGACGCCATGAAGACCCGGGGCAAGGCGGCCGAGCACGCCGCGCTCACCGGCGCCGACGAGACGGACGGTGAGCTGAGCTGAACGGCACCACCAAGGGCGGCCGTGGCCGCCGGATAGTCCTGTGGCGGCACGGCCAGACGGCCTGGAACCTGGAGCGCCGCTTCCAGGGCTCCACGGACATCGAGCTGACGGAGACCGGCGTCGCCCAGGCGCACCGGGCCGCGCGCCTGCTGGCCGCGCTGAAGCCGGACGCGATCATCGCCTCCGACCTTCAGCGGGCCGCCGCCACGGCCGCCGAGCTCGCGGCCGTCACCGGCCTGCCGGTCGAGCACGACGCGGGGCTGCGCGAGACGTACGCGGGCGCCTGGCAGGGGCTCACGCACGAGGAGATCGTCGCCCGGTACGGCGAGCAGTACGCCGCGTGGAAGCGCGGCGAGGCGGTGCGCAGGGGCGGCGGCGAGCTGGAGACCGAGGTCGCAGACCGGGCCGCCCCGGTCGTGCTGCGGCATGCCGACAAACTGCCCGACGGCGGCAGCCTCGTCGTCGTCAGCCACGGCGGCACCATCCGCACCACCATCGGCCGCCTGCTCGGACTTGAAGCGCACCACTGGGAGGGCCTTGGCGGCCTCACCAACTGCTGCTGGTCCGTCCTCGGCGAGGGCGCGCGCGGCTGGCGTCTGCTCGAGCACAACGCCGGCACGCTCCCCGAGCCGGTCCTCGGCGACGACGACTAACCGCTGCTCAGGGGTGGTGGAGGCCGGATTTCACTTTCCGGCAGGTCACAGGCTAGAGTTCTTCTTGTTCGCAGCGCGGGACCGCCGAAGAAGCGGAAACAAGGCGAACAGCGGGGCTATAGCTCAGTTGGTAGAGCGCCTGCATGGCATGCAGGAGGTCAGGAGTTCAATTCTCCTTAGCTCCACAATCGGATCCCGTCCCCTCGTGGGGGCGGGATCTTCTTGTTGGGGTCCTTGTTGGGGTCCTGGTTCCCTGAGCGCGGCGCGGCCGCGGCCGGCGCGCACTTGCGCCCGCGCGCCGTACCCACACTCCCGCGCACCTGATGGTGGGGCCGTCCTGGGCGGCCTGGCCGGTCTCGTACCCCGACAGCACTGACCCTCTTGCGAGGACATGGCAGAATCGGGACGGCCGGAGGGGGACGACGGACCGAACGGGAGGGAGCGCGCGATGCCCGCGAGTCGCGAAGAATTCCCACAACCGCCCGGCGGCCCGCACGCGCCGGTGCTCGGTACCCGCCTGAGCTGCCCGTCCTGCGGTTCCTCCCATGTCGCCCAGATGCTCGGCGACAACGGTGGCGTGTCCTACGTGTGCACGGCCTGCGGCCACAGCTGGAGCTGAACATGGGTGCACACAGGCGGAAATGCGACTGGTGCGGCAGTGGTACGCCCATCGTCAGGGACATGGATCCGGTCAACACCGACTATCAGTACTGGTGCGAGGAGTGCGCCCGGGCGCTGATCATAAAGGGCGACCCCATCGAGACGTACCGGGAACTCGAAGGGGAGCCGATCTACGGCCGTCTCCTTGAGGCGCACTGCACACTGAAGCGCTTCTACTCCTTCGCCACGGCCTGAGCGTCCTTCCTGACGGCCTGCGCGTCCTTCCCCATGGCCTGAGCGTCCTTCCTGACGGCCTGCGCGTCCTTCCCCATGGCCTGAGCGCCGCCAGCACGAGGAAGCACGCGCCCGCCAGCGGATAGAGCGCCGAGAGCACCATGTCGCCGCCGCCCTGGGCCAGTTCGGGCCGGCTCGTGCCGTGCGGGACCCACCACAGCGCGTACGTGGCGAAGACGGCGGTGCCCCCCAGCGCCCAGCGCGGCCTCTCGAAGCCGAGCAGCACCACCGCCGGCACACACCACACCCAGTGGTGCGACCAGGAGACGGGGCTGACGAGCAGTCCGGTCACGGCGCAGGTCAGCGTGGCCCAGGCCCGCTCCCCGCGCAGTTCGGCGCGGACCGCGACCGCCAGCCCGAGCGCGGCTGTAACGACCGCTCCCGCCGTCCACCACGCGCCCGGCTCCCCGGTGTGCAGCAGGCGGGCCAGCACCCCGCGCAGCGACTGGTTGGCGGTGTCCTCCGCATGACCGACCCGGCCCGCCTCGAAGACCATGGACGTCCAGAAGCGCACCGAGTCGCGCGGGAGCAGTGCGGCGGCCGCCGCAGTGGCCGCGCAGAACACCGAAGCGGCCCTAATGGTCATGGCGCGCGAAAAGTTCCCGGCGGCTGTTTCCTTGCCGACGACGGCGGTGACCAGCAGGAACAGCGCGAACAGGGCAGGGGTGAGCTTCAGTGCGGCGGCCAGGCCGATGCCGGCGCCCGCCCAGCGGTGGCCCTCGGCGCGCGTGAGATCCCAGAGCACCGCGACGGCCAGCAGCAGATTGATCTGGCCATAGCGCAGCGTCGTCCACACCGGCTCGCACCACACGGCGAGCGCGGCGATCCACAGCGCGGCTCCGGGGCGGTGGCGCCCCGCGAGCCGCAGTGACAGATGGGCCAGAGCGACCAGCAGCCCCAGATTGGCCAGGGGCGCAAGCACCCGCAGCTGCGGGACGCCGAGCAGGGTGAGCGGGGTGAACACCAGGGCCGCGAACGGCGGGTAGGTGGTGGGCAGCCGCGCGGGTGTCGCGCGCATCGCGTACAGGTCGGCGCCCGCCCGTACGGCCCGGCCCTCGGCCCGGTAGACCAGCAGGTCGATCATCGAGACCCCGGCGGCCCGCTGAGCGGCCCAGAAGACCGCGAAGGAGAACAGGCAGACGGCGGCGGCCAGGGGCACGGGACGGCGTGCGGAGGGGAAGCGGACAGCGGCGTGCGCCAGTACCTTCACGGTCACGAAGGTGGACGTTACCGCCCTTCTTCGTGCAGAACGGAAACCGATTTGGTGAAGCACCGGGGTGACCGTGTAATGTTCTCGATGTCGCCGGGGGAAACCGGGCGGCACACAGCAAGGGGCTATAGCTCAGTTGGTAGAGCGCCTGCATGGCATGCAGGAGGTCAGGAGTTCAATTCTCCTTAGCTCCACAGTTGAGAAGGCGGGTCATCCGAATCGGATGCCCCGCCTTCTCGTTGTGTCACAACCGGTCAACTCCGGCCAGTGCCCAGGGCTTTGCGCGTGACCTGAGGCAGTGCCGTCGGCGCCTGCTCGATCCGGAGCGCGAGCGCGGGGCAGCGGCGTACGGCTCGTTGCGCGCGCCCTCGCAGATGCATCGGCACGGTGGCGTCCGCGACCAGGGGGTAGCCGTCGGGGCCCAGCCGGATCAGCTCCGGCACGATGTCGGCGCAGAGCCCGTGGCCCTCGCACAACGTCCAGTCCACCAGCATCTTCTCGCCGCTCGGTACGCCCTCGTCCCGGTAGCCGGGCGCGGGCAGCGGCAACACCCCCACGGTCGGTCTGCCGCAGCCTCCGCCGAGCACATGGGCCGCCAGGTCGTCCGTGAACGCCGCCAGGGTGGATGCCAAGAACCGTGCCGAGCCGTCCGGATGCTTGCAGGCACCCCGGCCCTTGACGGCCCGCGTCACCTCGCGCAGCGCCTCTAGCGCGGCCGGTCCGCCGCCGCCCAGCACGTCGGCGAGCCCTGCGGCGGCGGCCGGCAGGCCCAGCCTGCACGGGCCGCATTGGCCGGCCGTCTCGGCGGCCAGCCACTTGGCGACCCGAAGCGCCTCACCGAGCGCGCAGGTCCCCGGGCCGATCGGCAGGATCGCGCCCGCCCCGAGCGCGCCGCCGAGCGCCGAGAGGGAGGCGCGTGAGAGGGCCGCGTCGTGGGCGGCCACCGAGTTGAGCCAGGCGCCGTGATAGCCGCCCGTCAGGACACCTTGGGGCAGCGACGGCGCCCCGGCCAGCTGGAGTACGTACCGCAGTGGCACCCCCGTGGGCGCCTCGACCACCATCGGGCGGGCGACGGCGCCGGACACCGTCAGCAGGACGGTGCCGGGCTCGGTGGGCTCGCCCGTGTTGCCGAACCGCTGGGGGCCGAGCCGGGCGGCCACCGCGAGCTGGGCGAACGTCTCGGCGTTGGAGAGCAGCGTCGGGGCGCCCCCGACGCCGGACTCCGCCGCCCGCTCACGCCGGCCCGGCGGCAAGGCGGGGCCGCCGTCCACCGCCCGGATCACCGCCGACGCCTCGCCGGACACCATGCGCTCGGGGGTGCGGACCACGCGGGCGCGCAGCGGGGCGCTCCGCTTGTCGGTGAGACCGCGCTCGATGAAGGCGGCACGCACGGACGCCTCCGTCGAATCGCGGGTGACGGCGACGACCAGGGTGCGCGCGCCCAGCGCCTCGGCGGCCAGCAGCGCGCCGTCCAGGACGAGATGAGGGGCCCGGCACACCAGGACGGTGTCCTTGCGGCAGGCGGGCTCGCCCTCGCTCGCGTTGATGACGACGACCGGGCGTATCCCGCGCCGGATCGCGGCGGACGCGACCGCCCGCAGCTTGCGGCCGAAGGGGAAACCAGCGCCGCCCCGGCCGGTGAGGGCGACATCGTCGGCGAGTTGGGCAAGCCGCTCGCCGTTGATCGGTTCCAGCGCGCCGTGCACCTTGAGGTGCATCGGCAAGGTGAGGCGTTCGACGAGATTGAAGCCGGCGGTCAAATGGGGCAGACCCACGACGCGGACCTCGGGAACATCGGGGAGGGGGCTGTTCATGGTCGTACTCCTGCTGTCGCTGGCACCTTCACGGGCGTTCTCCGGCGGCGGGGCCCGGCGGGGAGTGCCAGGGCTCGCCCGCGGCGGGCTGCTGGTAGGGCGTGGACGGCGCGGGATCGCCGTTGGGCAGCGGCTCGGGAGGGCGGGGCGAGGGCGCGGGCCAGCGGGCGTCGGGCGGTGTGGCCGGGGGGACGGCCGGGGGCGGCGGGGCGAGCGAGACCGCTCGGTAGGCCGCCGAGATGCCCGTACCGGCGTCGCCGACGGGCCGCGCGTTGCTGGGACGGTAGCGCGGTGGTGCCTGGTGCGGGGGCTCGTACAGGGTGTGTGTTTCCTCGGGCTGCCGCGCCCCGCCGAGGACTTCGCGCCGGGGGCGGCCCGCGCGCAGGCGCCGCGTGGGCCGCGCCTCGTAAGCCTCATAAGAGGGCGGCGTCAAGGAAGCCGCCTCCATGGAGGCGGTTTGGGACGAAGGCGAGGCAAGAGGTGACGCGAACGAGGACGTGTCGTAGGACGACGCCTCGTAGGAGGGCGCCTCATAAGGGGGCGGCATGGCCGGTGGTGGCGGCGTCGCTTCGGGGCGTTCGGGCTCGGGGCGCGCGAGCAGCGGCGCGAGCCGGGCGACGATGCGGCGCTGCGCGGGCCGGGGCAGCGCGCGTACGGCCAGCGCACCCGCCACAGCCGCCAGGCTCAGGGCATACATCGCCACCACCCAGCCCGCCGGGGGCCGCCCCGCGAACAGACCGTGCACCAGCGCCGAGCACCAGGTGGGGTAGGCCAGCATGTGGACCGCGCGCCAGCGTCCCGCGATGCGGCCCGGCGTGGTGAAGGCGCTGCGCATGGCGCCCGTGACGGCCGTGAGCACCATCAGGATGCCGGCGAGCGACCCGAGGCCGATCAGACCGGATGTGCCGGTGGTGCCGAGCCCGAACGGCACGAGCGCGCCCAGGAGTCCGACATGGCCCAGCGCGATCTTGAGGGTGACGTGCAGCAGGAGGAAGCCGATCGAGGCGATGGCGGTCGCGCGGTGGACAGCCTGCGCCATGAGGCGGTCGCGCGGGGTGAGCAGCAGCCGGTCGGTGGCGAGCAGGCCCCAGGCGACGGACGCGGTCAGCGAGACCAGGGAGAGGACGCCGGAGGTGAAGTCGAGGGCGGCACGCAGGCCGTCGGACGTCAGCAGGGCCAGCGGCGGTATGAGCAGGGCGACGACGCCGAGGGCGGCCGCGGAGAGTCCGCCCTTGCGGGGCGGACGGCCCCGGGCGGGGTTGTGACGCGGATGGTGCGGGTTGAGCGGATGGCGAGGTTTCATGGTGGGGCGACTCCGAATGGTTCGGCAAAGCGGTCCCGTGGCGGCATGCTAGGTCGCCCCATACCGGCCGGTACGGGGTTTGAGCGGTTGCCCCAGAAGAGGGCGGTACGCGGAGTAACCTCGCCCCCGCCCCTCGCGGACACCCCTTCGGGGAGCGGCGGGCCCGCCGCTCCTCGTCCGGAGTCCACACCCCCCTCGGGTACTCCGTGCGAGGCCTGTGAGGCCTGCGGTACCCTGACGCCATGCGTGCCGTACGCCTTCTGCTTAGCGAGCCGCGCTGAACACTCCCGACCGATGAAGAGATCCGGTCGGACTCGGCGCGGCGCCCCCTCCTGTGCGAGGGGTTTTTTCGTTTGGCGATTCGATGGCGGATCGACGGACGAACGCTCGTAACCGCTGGCAGAGACGATCGATGGAGCTTTGAGGACATGAGCGAGACGAACACCGCTGCCGCCGCAGAGACGGCCGCGCCGCACCGCTACACGGCGGCCATGGCCGCCGACATCGAGGCACGCTGGCAGGACTTCTGGGACACCGACGGCACCTATGAGACGCCGAACCCGACGGGCGACCTGGCCGGGGACGCGGCGGTCGCCGCGCGGCCCAAGAAGTTCGTCATGGACATGTTCCCCTACCCCTCGGGCACGGGCCTGCACGTCGGTCACCCGCTGGGTTACATCGCCACCGACGTCTACGCCCGCCACCAGCGCATGACCGGCCACAACGTGCTGCACACGCTGGGCTTCGACGCGTTCGGCCTGCCCGCCGAGCAGCACGCGGTCGCCACCGGCACGCACCCGCGGGTCTCCACCGAGGCCGCCATGGACAACATGAAGCGGCAGCTGCGCCGGCTGGGCCTGGGCCACGACAAGCGCCGGTCGGTCGCGACGATCGACCCGGAGTACTACAAGTGGACCCAGTGGATCTTCCTGCAGATCTTCAACTCCTGGTACGACGCCGACGCGCGCAAGGCCCGCCCGATCGCCGAACTGGTCGCCGCGTTCGAGGACGGCAGCCGCGAGGTCCCCGGCGGCCGTGACTGGGCCGCCCTGAGCTCCGCCGAGCGCGCCGACGTGCTGGGCGGATTCCGCCTGGCGTACGCCTCCGACGCGCCCGTCAACTGGTGCCCCGGCCTGGGCACTGTCCTGGCCAACGAGGAGGTCACCGCCGACGGCCGTTCCGAGCGCGGCAACTTCCCCGTCTTCAAGTCCAAGCTGCGCCAGTGGAACATGCGCATCACCGCCTACGCGGACCGCCTCCTGGACGACCTGGACGGCCTGGACTGGCCGGACGCGATCAAGCTGCAGCAGCGCAACTGGATCGGCCGCTCCGAAGGTGCCCGCGTCGACTTCAAGGTCACCGACACCGACGCGATCACCGTCTTCTCCACCCGGCAGGACACCCTGTTCGGCGCGACCTACATGGTGCTCGCGCCCGAGCACGAGCTGGTCGACACCATTGTCCCGGCCGCCTGGCCCGAGGGCACCCACGACGTGTGGACCGGCGGCCACGCCACCCCGGCCGACGCCGTCGCCACGTACCGCGCGTTCGCCGCGGCCAAGTCGGACGTCGAGCGCCAGGCCGACGCCAAGCAGAAGACCGGCGTCTTCACCGGCGCGTTCGCGACCAACCCCGTCAGCGGCGAAAAAGTTCCCGTCTTCATCGCCGACTATGTGCTGATGGGCTACGGCACCGGCGCGATCATGGCCGTACCGGCGCACGACGCCCGTGACTTCGCCTTCGCGCGCGCCTTCGAGCTGCCCATGCGCTGCGTCGTCCAGCCCGACGACGACCGTGGCACCGACGCCTCCACGTGGGACGAGGCGTTCGTCTCCCACGAGGCGAAGCTGGTCAACTCCGCCAACGACGAGATCTCGCTGGACGGCCTGGGCGTCGTCGAGGCCAAGGCGAAGATCACCGACTGGCTGACCGAGCGCGGCATCGGCGAGGGCACCGTCAACTTCCGGCTGCGCGACTGGCTGTTCAGCCGCCAGCGGTACTGGGGCGAGCCCTTCCCGATCGTCTACGACGAGGACGGCATCGCCCACCCGCTGCCCGAGTCGATGCTGCCCCTGGAACTGCCGGAGGTCGACGACTACTCGCCGCGCACCTTCGAGCCCGACGACGCCGACACCTCGCCGGAGACCCCGCTGTCCCGCAACGAGGACTGGGTCAACGTCGAGCTCGACCTGGGAGACGGCGTCAAGAAGTACCGCCGCGAGACCAACACCATGCCCAACTGGGCCGGTTCCTGCTGGTACCAGCTGCGCTACCTGGACCCGCACAACAGCGAGAAGCTGGTCGACCCGGCCGTCGAGCAGTACTGGATGGGCCCGCGCGAGGGTCAGCCGACCGGTGGCGTCGACCTGTACGTCGGCGGCGCCGAACACGCCGTGCTGCACCTGCTGTACGCGCGCTTCTGGTCCAAGGTCCTGTTCGACCTCGGCCACATCTCCTCCGCCGAGCCGTACCACAAGCTGTACAACCAGGGCATGATCCAGGCGTACGTCTACCGGGACAGCCGAGGCTTCCCGGTGCCGGCCGCCGAGATCGAGGAGCGCGACGGCAAGTTCTTCTTCGAGGGTGAGCCCGTCAAGCGCGAGCTGGGCAAAATGGGCAAGTCCCTGAAGAACGCGGTCACTCCGGACGAGATCTGCGCCGAATACGGCGCCGACACCCTGCGCCTGTACGAGATGGCGATGGGTCCCCTGGACGTCTCACGCCCCTGGGACACGCGCGCCGTGGTCGGCCAGTACCGGCTGTTGCAGCGGCTGTGGCGCAACATCGTCGACGAGGCGACCGGAGAGGTCACCGTCACCGACGCCGAGCCCGACGAGGCCACCCTGCGCGCCCTGCACAAGGCGATCGACGGCGCGGGCGGCGACCTGGCGGGGCTGCGGTTCAACACCGCCATCGCCAAGATCACCGAGCTGAACAACCACCTGACCAAGGCGGGCGGCCCGCTGGCCCGGCCGGTCGCCGAGCAGCTGGTCCTGCTGATCGCCCCGCTGGCCCCGCACATCGCCGAGGAGCTGTGGCGCAAGCTGGGTCACACCGACTCCGTGGTGCACCGCGACTTCCCCGTCGCCGACCCCGCGTACGTCGTGGACGAGGCCGTGACCTGCGTCGTCCAGATCAAGGGCAAGGTCAAGGCCCGCCTTGAGGTGCCGCCGGCGATCACCGAGGACGAGCTGGAGAAGCTGGCACTGGCCGACGAGGCCGTCGTCGCGGCCCTGGCCGGCGCGGACATCCGCAAGGTCATCGTGCGGGCGCCGAAGCTGGTGAACATCGTTCCCGCGTAAGCCCCGTTCGGACCCGCGCCCGCGCCCCGCGCTCGCGTGAGGACCGAAGCGGCACTGGGGGCTTCCCCCTACGGGCAGGTTGGGGGTTCCACGGGAACCCACGGCCTGCCCGTTGCGTTTACCGTGGAGGGACGACACCGACCGAGGGGACGTTCATGGAAGCCGCGATCTTGATCCTGGCGCTGCTGTTCGTCGCCTTCGTGGTGCTCGGCGTGTACGTGACGGTCAAGGTGGTCGGCGCGGCGAAGCGCGGAGTGGAGCGTACGGTCACCCAGGCACGCAGGACCGTCGAGGACACCACGCTGCGCGCCAAGAGCGTGGCCCAGCCCGGCGTCGCCGGCCAGCTCGCCCAGTTGCGCCTCTCGCTGCGCACCTCGATGCGGTCCACCCAGGAGGCGCTGCACGCGCGTGTCGGCGAAGACGCGTCCCTGAAGGAATCCCTCGCCCTGTTCGAGCGGCTGAGCGGGCACGGCCACGAACTGGACGACGAGCTCAGGCGGCTGGAGCGCGAGCCGGACAGGCGCACGATCGCCGACCGGCTGCCGGAGCTGCGCGAGCGCACCGAACGGATCACGCGCTCGGCGGACTCGCTGCGCTGGGCCGTCCGCGACCGGGCCCGGCAGTTCGCGGACGACGACCTGGCCTCGCTCAGCGAGCAGATCGACCTGGAGTCGGGAGCCCTGCGGCACTGGTCCGTCAAGGGACCCGCCAACGGACGAGCCCCCTCCTGGGACGAGGACGCCGGCCATGCCACCGCGCCGGGCGGCCCGTCCCCGGAGCGACAGGACGGCCGCTCCCGGCACCGGCCCCCAGCCGAAGCACCGCACGAGCTCGGCGCCACCCAGCCTCCCGTGACGTACCCCTGGCAGAAGGCGGCCCGCCCCGAAGCGGCGAGCTGAGCAGACGAACACCGGCGCGCGGCACGGGATCCGGGCGACTTGCGCCGACCCGAACCGATCATTGGACAGGGCCGGGCTGCCACGGGGCGCCATCGCCGGGTAACCTCCCGGTCATGTCCCGCCATGTCGCGATCGTCACTGATTCAACGGCCTATCTGCCGCCACAGACGATGGAGCGGCACCGCATCACCGCCGTGCCGTTGACCGTGGTCCTGGGCAACCGGGCGCTGGAGGAAGGCACGGAGATCTCGGCCCGCTCGCTGGCCGTCGCGCTGCAGAAGCGGCGCCCCGTCACCACGTCCCGGCCCAGCCCCGAGGTGTTCGCGGCCGCCTACCGCAAGATCGCCGAATCGGGAGCGACCGGCATCGTCTCGCTGCACCTCTCCGCCGAGTTCTCCGGCACCTACGACGCGGCCGTGCTCGCCGCGAAGGACGCCCCGGTGCCCGTACGGGTGGTCGACACCGGGATGGTCGCGATGGCCCTCGGGTTCTGCGCGCTGGCGGCGGCCCAGGCCGCCGACGCGGGCGGAACGCTGGACGAAGCGGTGGCGGCGGCGGAGAAGCGGGCCGCGGAGACCTCCGCGTTCTTCTACGTCGACACCCTCGACTATCTCCGGCGGGGCGGCCGCATCGGGGCTGCGCAGGCGCTGCTCGGCTCGGCCCTGGCCGTCAAGCCCCTGCTCCAGCTCGTGGACGGCCGGATCGACATGCTGGAGAAGGTACGCACGGCCTCCCGGGCCATCGCCCGGCTCGAGGAGATCGTGGTCGACCGGGCCGGCACCAGGCCCGTCGACATCGCGGTGCACCATCTCGCGGCCCCCGAGCGCGCCGCCACCCTTGCCGAGCGGCTGCGGACGAGGGTGCCCGGCCTCGTCGATCTGCACACGAGCGAGGTCGGAGCGGTGATCGGCGCGCATACGGGACCGGGGCTGCTCGGCGCCATCGTCTCGCCGCGCTGAGTGGTTCGCCCCCGGTTGATTCACTGGCACGGGTGACCGAGATATCCACAACTAGCGGGTTGTCCACCGAATTTGGGGGTGCTCAGCGGATTCGGGGCGAAGTGCCTAACGTCTCGTGACATGGAAATCCGATCACGACGCACCGCCACGAGCGGACCGGGCCGGCCCGCCGGCTCGGACAGCAGGACCCGACGGGGACACACCCACCGCAGCCCGGGCACGCGTGCCCGGGCCACCGGCCCCGCACCTTCACCTGCACCTGTCCCTGCACCTGCACCTGCACCTGTCCTTGGCTCCGTGCCGCCGGGCCAGGGGAGCGACGTACAGGCCTCCGTCTCCGTTCTGACCGCGCGCAGACGCGCGGACGCGCTGTTCCTCACGCCGCCTCCGGGCACGGCGGCCCCTCCGCGCGACCCCGACGCGCCGACCGCCCGCAGCCTGGGGGAGTCCGCGCTCGCGATCCCGCCCGAACCCCCACCTCCCTCCCGCGCTGCCGATGCCGCTGCTCCGGCCCCTCTCGCCCCTGCGGGAGCGGGTGCGAGCGTGGGCGCGGGGGAGCGGATCTGGGCGGCGGTGCGCGACCGGCTGCCCCTGTGGGCGCAGACGAGGTGCGGGCTCGCGCCGCGCAGTCTGGCCGCGCTGTGCGTGGTCCTCCTGGTCGCGACGGGATTCACCGTCCGGCACTTCTGGGCCGGGCGCCCCCGGTCCGTGCCCGCGCCCGCCCTGGCTGAGGGGCCGGCGTCCGCCACGCCTGGGACGAAGAGTGCGGGCGGCGGCTCGAACCGTGGGGCGCGTAGGGAGGCGAGCGCCATGGGCTCGCCCCCCACACCGGTCGCGAACACGGAGCCCTCGCCGGCCGGTGTGCTGGTAGTGGACGTCGGGGGCAAGGTGCTGCGGCCCGGGATCTACCGGCTGCCCGCCGGATCGAGGGTCGCCGACGCGCTGACCGTGGCGGGTGGTGTCCGCGAGGGCACGGATCTGACGGGGCTCAACCGGGCGAGGCTGCTCGCGGACGGGGAACAGGTGCTGGCCGGAGTGCCGGGCGGGGGCGCGCCCGTCGCCGGAGCGGGCGGAGCGGGTCGTTCGGGCCGCGGCGGAACAGGTACAGGCCCCAGCGGGCCGGTCAGCCTCAACTCCGCCTCGGCGGACCAGTTGGACGCCCTGCCCGGAGTCGGCCCCGTGCTCGCCCAGCACATCGTCGACTACCGGACTCAACACGGTGGGTTCCGGTCGGTCGGTGAGCTGCGCGAGGTGAAGGGGATCGGCGAAGGACGGTTCAACGATCTGCAAGCCCTGGTGCGGCTATGAGCCGCGTGGAGATCCACGCGGAGTCGGGCGGCCGGCTCGGCGTGGCCAACCCACACCGGGAAGGACCGACGGACCTACGCTTGGTGGGGCCGGCGCTGGGCGCATGGGGAGGGGCCGCCTTGGCGGGCAACTTATCCGGTGCCGCAGCGAGTTGGTGTGTAGCTCTGTGCCTGGCCTTGATGGGCGTGCTGGTCGCTCCGGCTGTGCGGGACCGGTTGTCGCGGAGGGGGCAGGAGGCACGGGCGGCGTGCCAGGGGGAGTGCCGCGCGGAGACGGCGGGTGGACTCGACGCGGCGCGGGGACGCGAAGGAGCTGATGCGAGCGATGCCCGCGATGCGGGGGATTCGGGTGGTGTGAGCGATGCGGGTCGTCCGGGTAATGCCGACAATGCGAGCGATCCGGGCGGTGCGGCCTCTGGCAGCACAACAGGTAGCACTGGCAAGGGAGTTGGCGGGGTCTGGCGGTATCGGGGCGCGGTCGCTGGGGTGCTGGTCTGTGTCGCTGTCGGGATGACGGTCGGAGGACTCCATGCCGAACAGGCGCGCAGGGGTCCCGTGCCGGGACTGGCGAGGGAGTTCGGTCGGGCCACCATGGAGTTGGTGGTCGCCGGCGATCCCCGGCCGACCCGGTCCGGGGGCTGGGGCGGCACTTCAGTAGCCGTCGACGCCGAGGTGGAGCGGGTCGTGGGAGCCGATGGCGAGGAGTGCCGCGTCCATACGCCGGTGCTCGTCCTGGCGCCCGGGAGCTGGCGGGGGCTGCTGCCGTCCACCCGGGTGCGGGTGGACGCGCGGCTCGCGCCGGGCGAGGGGAAAGTGGCCGCCGTTCTCAAGGTGCCGAACGGGCCGCCGCGCGTCATCGGAGCACCGAATGCCGTGCAGCGATGGGCCGGTGAACTGCGCTCCGGGCTGCGGGAAGCGACCCAGAGGCTGTCGCCGGACGCGAGGGCGCTGTTGCCTGGGCTGGTCGTCGGCGACACGTCCAGGGTCACACCGGAGCTGCGCGCCGCGTTCCAGGCGACCGACCTCACACATCTCATGGCGGTGTCGGGCAGCAACCTGATGATCGTCCTCGTCCTGTTGATCGGCCCGCCGGGGCGGGCGCTTCTGGCCGAGCGGGGCGGCCTGGCGCCCCGGCTCGGGGTCTCCCTGCGGGGGACCGCCCTACTCGGAGGGTTGCTCACGATCGCGTTCGTGGTGGTGTGCCGGCCCGAGCCGAGTGTGCTGCGGGCCGCCGCGTGCGGCCTGGTCGCGCTGCTGGCGATCGGCACGGGCCGGCGGCGATCCTTGATTCCCGCGCTGGCGGCCACCGTCCTGCTGCTGGTGCTGTACGCGCCCGAACTGGCCCGCAGCTATGGGTTCCTGCTGTCGGTGCTCGCCACGGGGGCCCTGCTCACCATCGCGCCGGGCTGGAGCGCGGCGCTGCGTCGACGCGGGGTGCCGGCCAGGCTCGCCGAGGTGCTGGCCGCCGCTGCGGCGGCGCAGGCGGTGTGCGCGCCGGTGGTGGCCGTGTTCGCGGCGCGGATCAGCCTGGTCGCCGTACCGTGCAATCTGCTGGCCGAGCCGGGAGTGGCGCTGGCGACGGTCGCGGGGTTCGCCGCCCTCGCCGCGGCGCCGGTCGCGATGCCCCTCGCCAAACTCCTCGCCTGGTGCGCGAGTTGGCCCACCACGTGGATCGCGTCGGTGGCGCGCACCGGGGCGGCTCTGCCCGGCGCGGAGTCGGGCTGGCCGGGCGGCTGGGCCGGGGGACTGCTGCTCGCGGTCGTCACCGCGCTGGTGGTGCTCCTGGCGCGGAGGATTCCCCGACACCCCTGGGCGGCCGCGACACTCGCACTCGTGCTGCTGCTCGCCGTGGTGCGGCCCGCGCCGCTCACCAGGATCGTCACCGGGTGGCCGCCGCCGGACTGGTCGTACGCGATGTGCGATGTGGGACAAGGGGATGCCACGGTGCTGGCGGCGGGCGGGGGCGCGGCCGTGGTGGTCGATGCCGGGCCCGAGCCGGCGCCGGTGGACCGCTGTCTGCGCGAACTCGGCGTCACCCGGATCCCGCTGCTGGTGCTCACGCACTTCCACGCCGACCATGTGGGCGGTCTTGCCGGGGTGTTGCGGGGACGGACGGTCGGGGCCATCGAGACGACGGGGTTCGCGGAGCCGGCGGACCAGGCGGCGTTCGTGCGGCGCACTGCGGCGGCGGAGGGGGTCGCGTTGGTGACGGCCGGGTTCGGGGAACGGCGGGTGCTGGGCGGGCTTTCGTGGGAGGTCCTGTGGCCTCCACCGCAACCCGCTCCGGCGCCGGACGGGCCCAATGACGCCAGCGTCACGCTGCTCGTCCGTGCCGCCAACGGGCTGACCCTGCTGTTGCCGGGCGATCTCGAACCCCCGGCCCAACGGCAGTTGTCGCGGCGGCAGCCGATGCCGGTCCGGGTGGACGTCCTGAAGGTCGCCCACCACGGCTCGGCGCATCAGGATCCCGGCCTGTTGCGATCCGTACGTCCGAGGCTTGCGCTGGTCTCGGTCGGACGGGGCAACCGGTACGGCCACCCAGCACCCGGCACGATCGCCGTGCTGCGGGCGTGGGGTGCCGCAGTGCTGCGGACCGACACCGACGGGGCGATCGCGGTCACGGGTGTGGGCGACACCCTGCGGGCCGTGCCCCGGGGCCGCGACACGACGCAGGCGGCAGCGGCGCCCCGGGGGCGAGGCCCATGACCGGCCGCGACCGGCGGCCGTGACTCTGGCGGTGGGTGGCGGCGCGGCGGCCCCGCGACAAGCGTCCATCCCGTGGCCATCACGCACCCATCCTGGCGTCGGGCGCGCGGAGTTGAGGGGTCAGACGAGCCAGATGCCGTCGCGCATCAGCTCGCGGCCGGCTATTTCATTGGCCTCGCGCCATGCCAGGACGTGCTGGGGGACGACACGGAAGTAGGTGTACGCGGCGTTCTCGCGCGGGTCCCACACGATCTTGGCGGCGAAGGCGTCGGCCGAGTCAGTGGGGAGTTCGGAGGGCGAAATGGTGACGGCGGTGCCCGTGATGTGCACGACATCGCGGGTGTGCCCCAGCGTGACCTGGACGGGGCGGTCGCCGGACTCGACGTTGCGCAGGGTGGGGCTGGCTCGACGGGTGCACATCAGGAGTGTGCCGTGCTCCCAGACGAAGGAGAGAGGTATGAGGTGTGGTTCACCGGTGGCGGAGGCGGTCGCCACCCAGGCGTCCTCGTCCTTTTCGAGGCGCGTCAGGACGTCCTGCTTGCGCTGTTCGCGGCTGCGCGCCGGCTCGGAGATCGTCACGCCCCTTGACGCTAGCGGCAGTTGGGCCCGGTCTGCTTCAGTCGAGAGGACCAGGGCCTGCGACGTACGACGGGGAGTCGCGGGCGGGGAGCGGGTGGGCTGGGGGCCGGGGAAGCGGAATGGCCAATTCGGGCCTCTGGTGACAGGTGCCGCAACAGTGACTAGGCGCCGCGTTTGCCTCGAACGGCACATCAGTGATCGAATGCGTCTTCGTCATGGGGTCGGGGACCTGCTGTGGCGAGGGCGGATGAGGATGTCCGCCCCCGGCGCGGCCCGGCAGTTACTTCTTCGCGCGGGGGTGCGTGCACAGTGTTCAGCCGCTGGTTCGGCAAAAGCTCGGCCAGTTCTCCGCTTCGTCTCGGGCCGCTGGCGGGCCTGGCCGTTCCGTCGACCGCGGGCGTGCTCAGCTGCCGGGTGCTCGATCCGGTCAGCGAGCCCGTACAGCGGGCCGAGTTCGTGGTCAGCGACGCTTCGGGCCGCCGCGTCGTGGGCGGGGAGACCGACCCGTTCGGGACGGTGGTCACGACGGTTCCGGCGGGCGAGTACCGGCTGGCCATCACGGCCGAGGGGTACACGCCCTTCCACGGCAACGTCACCGTCACCGCGAGCGGGCTCGCGGCGCTCGGCGACGTCATGCTCCAGGTCGCAGCCCCTGCGGCGCTGCCGGAGCCGGGCGAGTGGGAACTCGACCCGACGCACTCGCAGATCGGCTTCACCGCGAGCCACATCGGCCTGGCCCGCATCCACGGCCGGTTCAACACGTTCGCCGGGGCCGTCCGGATCGCGGAGCGCATGGAGGGGTCGGCGATGCACGTGATCATCGACACCGCCTCCATCGACACGGGCGTTGGGATGCGCGACGACCATCTGCGGTCGGGTGACTTCCTGGACGTGGGGAACTACCCGACGATGGAGTTCTACAGCGACCGTTTCGTGCACCGGGGTGGCAGCCGCTGGGCGATCATCGGCGGCCTGACACTGCACGGGGTGAGCCGTACGGTGACGCTCGACACGCAGTACCTCGGTCTGGGGACCGGGCTCGGCGGGGAGACCCGGGGTGCCTGCCGGGCCACCACGGAACTGCACCGCGAGGACTTCACGCTCACCTGGCAGACCATGCTGGCCCGGGGGATCGCGGCGATCGGGTCGTCCATCTCGATCGACCTCGACATCCAGGTCATACCGAAGGCGGCCTGACCCCTCGGCCGCGCCCGCCATCCGCCGGGTTCACCCCCGGTCGTGCTCACGGTCGGCGGTGGTGGCGCCCGGCCGCCGTGTGGATCAGGGGGCTTCCAGCCAGCCGTCGTAGGCGGCGGCCAGGCTGTCCAGGGCCTTGGGGTCGAGCCGGGCGTCGGGGTCCTCCACGACGACGAGCCACTGGGCGTCCTCGGCGTCGTCCTCGCCCGCCAAGGCGTCGCGCACGAGCTGGGGCTCCTCCGCGAGGCCGAAGAGGTCGGTCAGCTCGGTGGTCACGTCCTCGGCGGCGTCGCGGTCAGGGAGGACGAGTACGTGTCGGGTCACATCGTTCACCTGGCCATTCTCCGGTATGGGGGCGGTGGGGCCGGGAGCGGGCCGGACTGTCAGTGGCCCGTGGGATGCTGGAAGGCGATGGCCACCAGGAAGAATTCCACCGACGATCCACTCGCCCCCGTCACGCTGGCCGTGGGCCAGGAGGACCTGCTGCTCGACCGCGCCGTGCAGCAGGTGGTGGCGGCCGCCCGGGCCGCCGACTCCGACACCGATGTGCGTGACCTGACCTCCGACCAGGTGCAGCCCGGCACGCTCGCCGAGCTGACCAGCCCTTCGCTCTTCGCCGAGCGCAAGGTCGTGGTCGTACGCAACGCGCAGGACCTGTCGGCGGACACGGTCAAGGACGTGAAGGCGTACCTCGACGCGCCCGCCGAGGAGATCACGCTGGTGCTGCTGCACGCCGGCGGCGCCAAGGGCAAGGGGTTGCTGGACGCGGCGCGCAAAGCGGGGGCGCGGGAAGTGGCGTGCCCCAAGACCACGAAGCCGGCCGAGCGGCTGACGTTCGTACGGCAGGAGTTCCGGGCGCTGGGGCGTTCGGCCACGCCGGAGGCGTGTCAGGCGCTGGTCGACTCCATCGGAAGCGATCTGCGCGAGCTGGCGTCCGCGGTGTCCCAGCTCTGCGCGGACGTGGAGGGGACGATCGACGAGGCGGTCGTCGGGCGCTACTACACGGGGCGGGCCGAGGCGTCCAGCTTCACCGTCGCCGACCGTGCGGTGGAAGGGCGGGCCGCGGAGGCGCTGGAGGCGCTGCGGTGGTCGCTGTCGACCGGGGTCGCGCCGGTGCTGATCACCAGTGCGCTCGCGCAGGGGGTGCGGGCGATCGGGAAGCTGTCCTCCGCGCGGGGGGGCCGGCCGGCCGATCTGGCGCGGGAGTTGGGGATGCCGCCTTGGAAGATCGACCGGGTGCGGCAGCAGATGCGGGGGTGGACGCCGGAGGGGGTGTCTTTGGCCCTGCGGGCCGTGGCTGAGGCGGATGCGGGGGTCAAGGGCGGGGGGGATGATCCTGAGTACGCTCTGGAGAAGGCCGTGGTTGCGGTTGCGCGGGCTGCCAGGCCTCTCGCCGGCCCGGGTTTGCGGTAGCCATCCTGGGGTGTGCGGCTCGCCTGTTGCGTGCGGGGGGGGGTTGGGTGTGTGCGCAATTCCCCGCGCCCCTTGAGCCCCGGGCTTCGCCCTGGGGGCCTTTGGTCGGTTGTGTGCGGGTTGTCGGTGGCTGGTCGCGCAGTTCCCCGCGCCCCTGGCGGGCTCGGGCTGCGCCCCGCCCCGTCGGCCCCTGGTGGGCCTGGGCTGCGCCCCCCTCGGCCCCGCAGTGGGCTCGGGCTGCGCCCTTGCCCGTCGGTCCCTGCCCTGTCGTGGCTGTTCGTTGCCTGCGGGTTGTCGGTGGCTGGTCGCGCAGTTCCCCGCGCCCCTGGCGGGCTCGGGCTGGCGCCCTTGCCCGTCGGTCCCGCGGTGGGCTTGGGCTGCGCCCCGCCCCCTCGGCCCTTGGTGGGCTTGGGCTGCGCCCCGCCCCCCCCCGCGCCCCTGGCGGGCTCGGGCTGCGCCTCGCCCCCTCGGCCCCCCCAGCGGGCTTCGACTGCGCCCCTCCCCCTCGGCCCCCGACGGGGCTTGGGCCGCGCGCTTCAGCCGGCGGTCCCAAACGAGCGCCCAAACGCCGCCCCGGGTCGGGCCCGGGCCGGCACGGGCGCCCTTGCCCCGTCGGTCCCGCGGTGGGCTTGGGCTGCGCCCCCCGCCCCTGGTGGGCTCGAGCGCCCAAACGGCGCCCCGGGTCGGGCCCGGGTCGGCACGTTGGCTGGTGCCCGCGGGTGCGGGTGGGCTGCCGCTGACTGGTCGGGGTGGCGGCAGCCACAGGGGGGATCAGTCGCGGCGGTTTTTCAGGGCGTCGCCGCCGAATTTTGCTATGAGGCAGACGACTACGGTGACGGCGAGGCCGATGATGAGGTGGCTCATGGTGTCCTCCTGAGGACGGTTTGCGGGGCGGCGGTACGCCGGGGCTCCGGGGTGTATGGGGCGTGTGGGGTGGGTGGGTCAGGCGTGGCGGCCGCCTCTGCGGTAGGCGAACGCGGCGAACGCCGCGAGCAGCGCCGTCCACAGGGCGAGCACGCCGAGACCGGTGCCGCTCGGCGCCGTGTTGGCGGCCGCGTCCCAGGAGAGCTGGGCGTAGCGGTAGACCGGTGTCTGCTTCGACAGCGGTTGCAGCCAGCCGGGCAGCGTGTCGGTCGGCATCATCAAGCCGCCGAGCAGCGTGAGCGTCAGATACGAGACGGTGCCCGCGATCTGGGCGAGCTGCGCCTTGAAGAGGTAGCCGATGCCGATGCCGAGCATCGCGAGCGGGGCGATGCCGACCCAGAGCAGCAGGAAGATCTCCAGCCAGGTGCCGGGCGAGAGGTCAACGCCCCGGTAGAACTTGCCGATCAGGCCGATGACCACGATCGGCAGGATGCCCAGGCACGTGGCGACGGCACCGCGCGCGATGACGACCTGTACCGGGGACAGCGGGGTGAGGCGCAGCTGACGCAGCCAGCCGAGCGCCCGGTCCTCCGCGATGCCGGTGCCGTTGGTGATGACCACGCCGAGCGCGCCGAACGCCGCCGCGCCCACCATCGCCCGCACCAGCGACTCCTGGTCGGGGCCGCCGCCCGCGAGGGTGACGTACAGGCCGACCGGCATGACGAGGCTCATCATGAGGTAGCCGCCGTTGCGGACGAGCCGCAGGATTTCGAGGCGGATGTAACCGAGCATCAGGTGGTCCGTCCTTCCGGAGCGGGCGCGTGGCGGGACTGGTGGGTGAGCGCGATGAAGGCTTCCTCCAGGCCCACGCCCGAGATCTCCAGGTCGGTGAAGGCGTCGGCGCGCGACAGGGCGTGCACCGTCGAGTCGGAGTCGCTGGTACGCAGGTGGACGCGTCCGCCGCGGTACTCCACGGAGGAGACGCCCGGCAGCAGGTCGAAGCCGTCGTGGCCGCCGCGCGGCACGAAGCTGACCGTGCGCCCCTCGATCATGGACTTGATCCCCGAGGTGGTGCCGTCGGCGACGACCCGGCCCGACGCGATGACGACGACGCGGTCGGCGCTGTCGTCGGCCTCTTCGAGGTAGTGCGTCGAGAACAGGACGGTGTTGCCGCGCTCGGCATACCGTCGCATCGCGTCCCACAGTTCGCGCCGGGACTCGACGTCCAGGGCGGCGGTCGGCTCGTCGAGGACCACCAGGTCCGGGTCGCCGGCCAGGGCGAGCGCGAACCGCACCCGCTGGGCCTGGCCGCCGGAGAGCCGGTCCACGTTGCGGCCCGCGATCTTGGTGAGTTCGGCGAGCTCCAGGATTTCCTGGAGCGGCAGCGGCTTGCGGTAGGTCTGGCGTACGAAGTCGACCAGCTCGCGCACCGACACCCGGGGAATCATCTTCCCCTCCTGGAGCATGGCCCCCAAGTGCCCGGCGCGCATGGCGAGTTCGGGCTTCTTGCCGAAGACCTCGATGGTTCCCCGGTCCGGTGGGAAGAGTCCGAGGAGCATGTTGATGGTGGTGGACTTGCCGGCGCCGTTGGGGCCGAGCAGGGCGACCGTCTCGCCGCGGCCGATCGTCAGATCGATCCCGTCGACGGCGCGGACACCGCCGTACTCCTTGACGACACCCGTGAAGACGACCGCGGGCGGGCCGTGCTGTGCTGCCATGGGGGGTGGCACCTGTTCCCTTTCGTGTGTGAGTGAGCGCATGCCGGATCAGCCCTTCCAAGGGGTGGCGGTGTGGACCAGTTCCGTGGGGCCTGACGGGTCGGGGCCTTGGGGTTCGGATCTGCCGGATGACCTGGCGGTTCGTTCGCGCCACCTGGCTCCAAGCACCCCCACAAGCTGTCACCCGGGCCCTGATCGCGGCAGTGCCATTCTCCTGAAACCGGCATGCGGCTGACCCGGGCGCCGGTATGAAAGATTCACGCCCATCCCGTGAGCACGGCACTGGGACTGACGGGCCGCGCCCGGCAGAGTTCTGGGCGCCGGGCTCTTGCCGTGGTCGGCGTACGGCGCCCCAACTCGTCTCTGGGCGAACGGACTTGGGCCCCAGGCGGCCCGCCGCGCCCACCAGCGCTCCCCTCCACACGCCACCCGCCGCACGCCACACACCCGCGAACCCGCACCCTCCGCACGCCGCACGCCACACACCCGCGAACCCACACCCTCCGCACGCCGCACGCCACACACCCGCGAACCCACACCCTCCGCACATCACACCCCACGCCCCGCACACCACACCCCGCCGGTGGGAAGGACCCCCTCTCATGCGTATCGACCGCCTCGGGGCCCGGGAGCTCGGGGAGTTCTGGTCGCTGCTCGAGGACGTCGAGTTCCTGCCCGGTCCCCACACCGCGCTGCGCACGCCGTGGGGGGAACTGCGGCTTGAGCGTCCCGGTGCGCTGCTGGGTGAGGCGCTGCGCCGGATGCAGCTCGGACCGGTCTCGCTCGGCAACGTGGTGCCCGGCTTCCCCGGTTACGACGTGCCCGAGGAGGAATGGAGCGAGGCGTCCCGCGAACTGCTCGGCGCCCTCGAACCGCTCCAGCACGTCACCGTGCGCCACCTCGCGATCGGCGCGTCCCTGCTCCTGAGCGTGATCCCGCTCTCGCCCCGGGCCCGGTTCCGCCCGGCGCCCGCCGCGCCCGGGAGCCACCTGCGCGTGCCCAGCGGCGCGGTACTGCGCGGTCCGGGACGCGATCCCGTGCTCGCGTACGAGGGCGGTGAGCACCGCGTCGAACTGCACGGCCCCGACGCCCCGCTCCTGCTCCTCCACCTCCGAGCGGGCGGCGGCGATTTCCGGTCAGCGCGCGGTGTCGCGCTGCCGTGGAGCGTCGTCCGCGCCGCCCGCGCCTACACGGCCGCCGCCGGACTGCTCCGCGCGGTCGGCCCCCGGGGCGCCGACCCGCCGTGAGAACAGGCCGGGCACTAGGGATCCGGCCAACGGATTACCTATGATCCGGACCGGAGAGGTGCTTGCGGTGCTCGTGAGCGGGTGCCGCGAGCCATGGGGGACAGTTGACAGCGGAACGGCTCGGCCATCCGGAAGGAATATCCGCCGACATCGGCAGCGTCGTCCTTCCGCCGCGCAAGGCCATAGCCGTGACCGTGGTCGCGCTGCTCGGATTCTTCGTGACCGACGCCGTCTATCTCTGGGCCGAGAATCCGCCCTGGTGGCAGCGCGCCGCCGCCCTGGCCTGCTTCGTGGCGATCATGGGCCTGCAACTCATCCACTCCTTTCCGCACTTCCTGCCGGGCCTCCAACGCCACCGGTACGCGACCTGGGGCCTCCAGGCCGTCCTCGCCTACGCCCCCCTCCCCCTGTTCGGCTTCGCCTGGAGCGGGATGGCCGAATTCCTCACCGCCTCCTCGGTCCTGGTCCTCCCCGCCGTGCTCGGATGGCCGCTCTTCGGCGTCGGCGTGCTCACCTGCTGGGGCCTGTACAGCGGACGCGGCACCACCACCGTCGCGTACAACGTCATCGAAGGCGCCCTCATCCCCCTCGTCGTCATCGGGCTCTCCCGGATGTCCGACATGATCATCAAGCTGCACCGCTCGCGCGAGGAACTGTCGCGGCTCGCGGTGGCGGGGGAGCGGCTGCGTTTCGCGCGTGACGTGCACGATGTGCTCGGTCTCAGTCTGTCGGCGATCTCTCTCAAGTGTGAGCTGGCGTATCGGTTGCTCGGGGAGGCGCCGGCGAGGGCTGTTGAGGAGTTGGGCGAGGTGCTGTGTGCGTCGCGCGGGGCGCTGGCGGAGGTGCGTTCGGTCAGTCGTGGTTATCGGGAGATGTCGTTGTCGGGCGAGGCGGACGCGGCGGTCTCGATGCTGTCCGCCGCCGGCATCCGTACGACTGTGAGCATCGAGACCGGCGCTTTGCCGGCTGCCGTGGACACCGTCCTCGCGGCCGCCCTGCGCGAGGGCCTGACGAACCTGCTGCGCCACAGCAACGCCGAACGGTGCGAGATACGGGCCGAACTCCGCGCCGGATCAGCCCTGTTGACACTGGTCAACGACGGCGTCGGCCGCACCCGGCCCCCCAAGGACGCACCGGACGGCGGCCTCGCCGCCCTCGGCTGCCGGATCGGACAGCTCGGCGGCAGCCTCGGGCACGGCAGCCTCGGGCACGGCAGCGACGGCCGGGGCTGGTTCCGCCTCGAAGCGGCCGTACCCCTGCCCCACCGGCCACGGGAGGACCGGGACACGGATCCCGGGGCCGGGCCGCGCGCGGACGGCGCCGCCCGGCCGCCCGCACGCGCCCGGGGCCACCGCGACCTGGTGCCCCGGGCCGCCACGGCGATGACGCTCACCGTCCTGACCGGCTACTTCCTCGCGTACGCCGTGGTCGCCGCCTCCTACGATCCGCCGCCCGGCCACACGGCCGCCACCGGACTCTGCCTGAGCGCCACCTTCCTCCTCCAGCTCGCGATCTCCTTCCAGTGGCGCTCGGCCCAGCTGTCCCGCCACGGCCGCCCGTTGCGCCTGGCCACCCTCGCCGGACTGCTGCTGCTCCAGTGCCTGCCCTGGTTCTTCCTCGGCCCGGACTACCTCGGCATGCCGGGCTTCGTCGCGGGCTCGGCACTTCTCGTCCTGCCGCCCGCCGCCGCGTGGCCGGCCCTCGCGGCGATGACCGTCGCCGGTGGCGTCTCGGTCCAGCTGTCCGGGGGCTCGTTCCAGGACGTCACGTACGAATCGGCGTACACCGTCATCTGCGCGCTGGTGGTGTACGGGCTGTCCCGGATGGCCCAGCTGGCCTGTGACCTCCACCGGTCGCGGGCCGAGATCGCGCGGCTCGCGGTGACGACGGAGCGGTTGCGGTTCGCGCGTGACCTGCATGATCTGTTGGGTTTCGGTCTGTCGGCGATCACGTTGAAGTGTGAGCTGGTACGGCGTTTGGCGGTGAGCCGGCCTGACATGGCGCGGGAGGAGCTGAGGGAGGTGCTGTCCATAGCTCGGGGGGCGTTGGCGGATGTGCGGACGGTCGCTGAGGGGCGGCAGCGGTTGAGCCTGCGTGCGGAGGTGGAGAGCGCGGTCGCGGTGTTGGAGGGGGCGGGGATTCGGGCGTTGGTGGACATGGGTGGTGGGGAGTTGCTGGGGGATGTCGATGTGGAGACCGTTCTTGCCACGGTGGTGCGGGAGGGGTTGACGAATGTGTTGCGGCACAGCCGGGCCGCCCGCTGTGAGATACGAGTTCGGCGGACGGGGGCGGTTGGGGTGCGGCTCACCGTCGTCAATGACGGGGTGGGCGCGTGCGGGGTGGTGGGGCCGGGATCGGGGAGTGGCGGGGGCAGCGGGATCGCTAATCTGACGACGCGGGTGAGCGCGGTGAACGGCCGGCTCGTGGCGCGGGAGCGGGCGGACGGCTGGTTCGAGCTGACGGTGGAAGTCGACCTGCTCGACGCGGGGGCGTGAGGGGCCGGCGGCGTACGCGACCACCACCTTCGACCGCCCTCAACCACCCGATTTCTACGCGCCATTGACGACGACCGAGACAGCAAGCATGGGGGAGACCGAGACCTTGAGGACCGACACTGTCGGCCGCGCGGAGCCGGAGCCGAATCCGGAGCCGAATCCGGAGCCGAATCCGGAACCCGGGCCGAATCCGGAGCCGGAACCCGGGCCGGAGCCGGGACGTGACGGGTGGGACTCGCCGCCTCGGCGTACGGCGATCGCCCTCACGATTGTGGTGCTGGTCGGTTTCTTCGTCATTGACGGCGCGTGGGTCTGGTTCGAGCATCCGCCGCTGTGGGAGCTGTCGCTCGGCGCGCTCGGTTTCGGAGCGATCCTGGGGCTTCAGCTCGCCCACTCCTTTCCCGGCCTTGCGCCCTGGCCCGCCCGCTTCCGGTTCGCCACGTGGGGGCTCCAGGGCGTGCTGACCTATGCGCCGATTCTCGCGTTCGGGGTCGGCTGGGGCGGGATGGCCGCGTTCTTGACCGCTTCGGCGGTGCTGGTGTTCCCCGGGGTGGTGGGGTGGGCGCTGTTCTGCCTGGGTGCGCTGGCCGACAGCCTGGTCTTCTACCACTTCGGGACCGGCTGGGAGACCACCGTGTACGCGGTGATCGAGGCGGTGCTGATCCCGTTGACCGTGATCGGGCTCTCGCGGATGTCCGACATGATCGTGAAGCTGCACCGTTCGCGTGCGGAGCTGTCCCGGCTCGCGGTGGCGGGGGAGCGGCTGCGTTTCGCGCGTGATCTGCACGATGTGCTCGGTCTCGGTCTGTCGGCGATCTCACTGAGGTGTGAGCTGGCGTACCGGCTGCTCACGGAGGCGCCGGCGAAGGCCGATGAGGAGCTGGGTGAGGTGCTGCGCACCGCGCGCAAGGCGCTGGCGGATGTGCGCTCGGTCAGTCGTGGCTACCGCGAGATGTCCCTGTCCGCCGAGGCCCACGCGGCGGTCTCGATGCTCTCGGCGGCGGGAATTCGCACGTCGCTCGACGTGGCCGGGGAGGAGCTGCCGGGCGACGTGGACACCGTTCTCGCGACCGTCCTGCGGGAGGGCCTGACGAACATGTTGCGCCACAGCAAGGCCGAGCGGTGCGAGATACGGGTGCGACTGCGCGACGACGGGTCCGCCGTGTTGACCCTGGTCAACGATGGCGGCGGGCGGACGCGGAGTGCCAGGGGTGCCAGGGGCGGTGCTGGGGGTGGTTTGACCATGCTCGCTTCCCAGGTGGGTGAGCTCGGCGGCACACTCACCCATGGCACGGACGGCCAGGGTCGGTTCCGCCTCGAAGCCGTGGTTCCGGTGGCGGTGCGGGTGGCGGTGGCGGTGCCGGACCGCGCGTGGCCGGGACAGCCGGGTGCGGGGCGGCGGCCCGCGCCGGAGACGGGCGAACCCGGTCAACTTCCTGCTCCCACACGGGGGTTCAGGCACCCCGACATGCTGCCGCGTGCGGCCTCCGCCATCGCGTTCGCGGTTCTGGCGGGCTACTTCCTCGCGTACTCGGAAGTGGCCATGGCCTACCACCCCACCCTCGGCCACGGCGTCGCCACGGAGCTCTGCGTCGTCGCCATCTTCGTGCTGCAACTGGCGGTCTCCTTCCACTGGCGGTACGCCTGGCCGGTCAGCCGGCCATGGGTGACGCGCGGCGCCCTGGGCGCGCTGACGCTGCTCCAGTTCGCGCCGCTGGTGTTCCTCGGCCCGACCTGGCTGGGACTGCCGGGCTTCCTCGGGGGCACGGCGCTCCTGACGCTGCCGGCTGTCGCCGCCTGGCCCCTGCTCGCGGCCGTGACGACGGCGGGCGGCATCGAGCTGTACCGCATCGGCAACGGCGTGTGGGACCTGACGTACGAATCGGCGTACACCGTCATCTGCGCGCTGGTGGTGTACGGGCTGTCCCGGTTGGCGCGGTTGGCGCATGAGCTGCATCGCTCCCGCGCGGAGATCGCGCGGCTCGCGGTGACGACGGAGCGGTTGCGTTTCGCGCGTGACCTGCATGATTTGTTGGGTTTCGGTCTGTCGGCGGTCACGTTGAAGTGTGAGTTGGTGCGGCGTTTGGCGGTGAGCCGGCCTGAGGTGGCGCGGGGGGAGTTGGTGGAGGTGCTGGGGATCGTGCGGGGGGCGTTGGGGGATGTGCGGTCGGTGGCTGAGGGGCGGCAGCGGTTGAGTCTGCGTGCGGAGGTGGGGAGCGCGGTGGCGGTGTTGGAGGGGGCGGGGATTGGGGCGACGGTGGATACGGATGGTGGGGTGTTGCCGGGGGATGTGGAGACCGTTCTTGCGACGGTGGTGCGGGAGGGGTTGACGAATGTGTTGCGGCACAGTCGGGCGGGTCGCTGTGAGATACGGGTTCGGCGGACGGGGGCGGGTGGGGTGCGGCTCACCGTCGTCAATGACGGGGTGGACGGCTGTCCGTCGTCCGGTCTTGATTCCCGGGCCGGAGGCGGGGGAAGTGGGATCGGCAATCTCGCGGCGCGGGTGCGGGCGGTGAATGGGCGTCTGACGGCGGGGGCGCGGCCCGATGGCCGGTTCGAGCTGACGGCGGAGGTCGACCTGTCGGGTACGGCGGCCTGCGGGCTCGGCTCCGTAGGCGACGCCCCGATGCCCGTCGGCCGCCGATGACGGAAGTAGCGGACCTCAGCGGGCAGTTGAGGGTCGACGACACGGACGGTCGCAGGGGGAGTGGCGGTCGCAGTCGCCACCGCGGTCGTATGGGCGACGGGCTCGGGCATCTCGACGGGCGGGCGCTGTCACGGCGTACGGCGATCGGCATCACCGCCGGAGTGCTGCTCGGCTTCTTCGTCATCGACGGCAGTCACGTCTGGGCCGAGCACCCGCCTCCTTGGCACGCTGTGGGGGCCGTGCTCGGCTTCGTGGCCATCATGGGGCTTCAACTCCTCCATTCCTTCCCGGGGTTCGCCGGTCGGCCCGGTCGCCTGCGCTGGGCCACGTGGCTGCTGCTCGGGGTGCTTTCCTACGGGCCGATCGCCGTGTTCGGGGCCGCATGGGGCGGGATGACGGAGTTCTTCGCCGCCTCGGCGGTCCTCGTCTTCCCCTCGGTCCTCGGATGGCCACTCTTCGTGAGCGCCGTCGCGGGGGAATTCGCGCTCTTTCGCCAACTCGGCTTCGGGGCGGGGGACTTCACGTACGCGGGGATCGAGGCGGTGCTGATCCCGCTGGTCGTCATCGGGCTCTCGCGGATGCCCGACATGATCGACCAGCTGCACGCCACGCGCGAGGAACTGTCGCGCCTCGCGGTGGCGCGGGAGCGGCTGCGGTTCGCCCGTGATCTGCACGAGGTGCTGGGGCGCAGCCTCTCCGAGATCGCCCTCAGATGCGAACTGGCCCGCCGTCTCGTCGTGGACGCGCCCGCCGGGGCGGGTGAGGCGGTCGGTGCGATGCTGGTCATCGCGCGCAAGGCGCTCAGTGACGTGCGGACCGTCAGCCGTGGCTACCGGCGGATGTCCCTGACGGACGAGGTGGCTTCGGCGGTTCCGACGCTTTCGGCGGCGGGGATCGACACCACGGTCCGCCACGGTTGCGGCGATCTGCCGGACCCGGTGGACACCGTCCTGGCCGCCGTGCTCGGCGAGGGTCTGACGAACCTGCTGCGGCACAGCCGGGCCGAACGCTGCGTGATCACCACCGAGTGCGACGGTGTCGCGGCCGTCCTGGTTGTCGCCAACGACGGCGTCGGGCCGGGCGGGGTTGGGCCGGGCGCCCCGATGCCTGCGCGTGCCGTGGGCGGTGGCGTGCCGGACGGGGCCCACGACGGTGCCATGCCCGGCGGGGTCCACGTCGGCGCCCCACTGGGCGTGGCCCACGTCGTTGCCCCATCGGGCGGGGTCGACGACGGTGCCCCCGGCGGCGGGCTCGCCGTGCTGGACGGCCGGGTCCGCGAGCTCGGCGGCGCCCTGGCCCACGGGCTCGACGGCGAGGGCTGGTTCAGGCTGCGGGCCACCCTGCCGCTGCGGCAGGACGCGCCGCGACCGGGGCCCGACGCCCCGGGGTCCGGCGGTACGCGACCGGGGCTCGACGCCCCCGGGCCTGGCGGTATGCGGCCGGGGCCCTCCGCCCCGGGGTCCGGCGGTACGCGGCCGGAGCCCGACGCCCCCGGGCCTGGCGGTATGCGGCCGGGGCCCTCCGCCCCAGGGTCTGGCGGTACGCGACCGGGGCCCGACGGCAGGTCGCGCGGGGCGGGGCGGGTGGACGAGCGCGGGGTGCTGCCCCGTGCCGCACGCGCGATCACGCTTGTGGTGCTCGTCGGATACTTCCTGTCGTACTCGGCCGAGGGCTGGTCCTACGCGCCGTACGCCCACGGCCTGTTCGCCGTCGAACTCTGTCTGCTCGGCTGCCTCGCGCTCCAGCTCGCCGAGTCCTTCCACTGGTGCTCGCCCTGGGGAGCGCGCTGGAAGGGGCGCCTGCGGTACGGGGCGCTGGGCGCGCAGGCGGTGCTCCAGTTCGCGCCGTTCCTGGTGTTCGGCAGGGCGTGGGCGGGTACCCCGGGCTTCCTGGCCGGGTCGGCGCTGCTCGCCCTGCCCGCGGTGGCCGCCTGGCCGGTCCTCGCGCTGGTCACCGCCGCGAGCGGGGCCGCGCAGTACGCGCTGGGGGTCGCGACGCAGGACGTGATCTACGAGAGCGCGTACACACCGATCTGCGCGGTGGTCGTCTTCGGGCTGACCCGCATGGCGCGGCTGGCCGGCGCGCTGCACCGCTCGCGCGCCGAGGTCGCCCGGCTCGCGGTGACCACCGAGCGGCTGCGTTTCGCGCGTGATCTGCACGACCTGCTCGGCTTCAGCCTGTCGGCGATCACGCTCAAGTGCGAGCTGGTGCGTCGGATCGCGCGGGACCGGCCGGCGCGGGCACGCGAGGAGCTGACCGAAGTGCTGGCCATCGCCCGCGCGGCGCTGGCCGACGTCCCCGCCCTGGCGGACGGCGGCGGAAGGATGTCGCTGGCCGCCGAGGCCGAGCACGCCACGGCCCTGCTGTCCGGCGTCGGCATCCGCGCCACCGTCCGGCTGGAGTGCGGGGAGCTGCCCGACGACGTGGAGAGCGTCCTCGCCACCCTGGTGCGCGAGGGCCTGACCAACATGTTGCGGCACAGCACAGCGGCGTCCTGCGAGATCACCGCCGGGCGCACGGCGGGCGCGGTGTGGCTGAGCCTGGTCAACGACGGGGCGGGGGCGGCCGGGGGCGCGGGCCTGGGCTCGGGGTTCGCGGGTGGCAGTGGGATCGGGAACCTGATGGCGCGGGTCGAGTCGGTCAACGGCCGCCTCACGGCGGGGCCTCGGCCCGGCGGCCGGTTCGAACTCTGCGCGGAGGTCCGGCTGGCGGGGGTGTGAGGCGGCGGGTGGCGAGGCGGCGGGGCCTCAGCTCGCGTGCAGCCAGCCCGCGTCGCGCGCGATGCGGATCGCGTCGACGCGGTTGCGCGCGTTCAGTTTGCTGACGGCCGACGCCAGGTAGTTGCGTACGGTGCCGGACGACAGGTGCAGCCGGGACGCGATGTGCCCGGCCTCCAGGCCCTCGGAAGCGAGGTGCAGCACTTCGCGTTCGCGGTCGGTGAGCGGGGAGGGGCCCGAGTCGAGCGTGGCGAGGGCCAGTTGGGGGTCGATGACGCGCTCGCCCGCCGCCACCCGCCGGATCGCGGCGCACAGGCTGTCCGGGTCGGAGTCCTTGGGCAGGAAGCCGGAGACGTGGGCGGCCAGCGCGCGCCTGAGGTTCCCGGGCCGGCCGAGGCTGGTCAGAATGAGGGTGCGGCACTCCGGTACGGAGGTGTGCAGGGCGGCGGCGGCGGTGATGCCGTCGGTGCCGGGCAGGTCGATGTCGAGGACGGCGACGTCCGGCCGTATCGCCATCGCGGTCGGCACGATGTCCGTGCCCGACGCCAGCTCGGCGACGACCTCCAGATCGGGCTCGAGCTCGATGAGCGACACCAGTGCCCTGCGCAGCATGTGCATGTCTTCGGCAATCAGAACGCGCACCATGGTGCCCCCCGTTGTGCTGGATCATGGGTCGGTCCCAGCGATTATGCAGTAGGCCTCCGGCCCGGGTCGTAATCGGCGGTCCATGCCATGGCCCGGGCGGTCCCGGGCTGGCGGCGCCGGTCACGGCCCGCGGTGCCGGCAGCGACCCGGGCGGTTCCCACCACGGCCTGGCGGTTCCCACCATGGCCTGGGCGGTCCCGGCCGCGACCCGGGCGGTTCCCACCACGGCCTGGCGGTTCCCACCATGGCCTGGGCGGTCCCGGCCGCGACCCGGGCGGTTCCCACCACGGCCCGGCGGTCCCCACCATGGCCTGGGCGGTCCCGGCTACGGCCTGGGCGGTCCCGGCCATGACCCCGCCGAGGTTTCGGCCGTGACCCCGGCGGTGCCACCGCACCGGACCCCGGCTGTGCGCCCACCCGGCCAGGCACCGGGTGGGACTTCGCGGTCTTCACCTCGGTCGGCGCCCACGGGGCGGGGCTGGCCCGTCACGGCGGGAGGCGCCTGGCGCGGGGCCGTCCACGAGCGCGGGCCGGGCGACGCCTGCGGATCCGGCGGCCCCTGCCTCGGACGCCTTCCGCCCCGGACGCTGAGCAGTGCCCGTCCCGGACACCTGGGCGGTGTGCCGACCCCGGGCGCCTAGCGGGACCTCGCGGTCTCCACCCCGGTCGGTGCCCACGGGGCGGGGCTGGCCCGCCACCCGCGCGAGGCACCCGGCGCGGGGTCCGCCCAAGAGCGTGGGCCGGGGCCGGGCGACGCTCGCCCTGCGGCGCGGAGCCACGCACGGCACGGGACCGGCGGGCGCCGCACGCCCCCGTGGCACGCACGAGGGCCCCGTCGTCTCCTGGGGAAGGAGGCGACGGGGCCCTCGTGTCACTTCTGGTGGCACCGCGCCCGCGTGGCGAACGCGTCCGCGCGCGGCACTCAAGCTGCCGTACGGGAGCGGTAGAGAGGGTCCGCTGGGTCCCGTACAGGCGGTCGTTCAGATGAAGCGGTTGAGCCTTAGCCCTGGAGAGCGGCAACCTTGTGCGCCAGCGCCGACTTCTTGTTGGCGGCGGCGTTCTTGTGGATGACACCCTTGCTGACGGCCTTGTCGAGCTTCTTGGAGGCCTCGCGAGCGGCCACGGTGGCCTTCTCGAGGTCGCCGGCCGCAGCAGCCTCACGGGCCTTGCGGATCGCGGTCTTGAGCGAGGACTTGACGGCCTTGTTGCGCAGGCGCGCCTTCTCGTTCGTCTTGTTCCGCTTGATCTGGGACTTGATGTTCGCCACGAAAGAGCCTTTGCAGGTTCGATGATTCGATCTTCGGTCGTGTCCCGCCGCCGAAAGAGTGACGAGACACAGCTGTCCACGTTACCAGTCGCCCCCCGACCAGCCCAAACCGGGCGCAGGCCCGCAGGCGTGGGACGATAGGGGTTGCTACTTACGTATCGAACCGTCGTCGACCCGAGACGAGGCGCCGCGATCAGACCCGCGGGCCTCAAGAATCAGGACCCTGCGTGCCCGCGACTCCTCCCAACGTGCCCGAGCCGAGCCGTACCGACCCGGCGCTGATCCGCAACTTCTGCATCATCGCCCACATCGACCACGGCAAGTCGACCCTTGCCGACCGGATGCTCCAGCTGACCGGCGTGGTCGAGCAGCGGCAGATGCGCGCCCAGTACCTCGACCGCATGGACATCGAGCGCGAGCGCGGCATCACGATCAAGTCCCAGGCGGTCCGTCTGCCGTGGGCCCCCACCGAGGGCCCCGACCAGGGCCGGGCCCACATCCTGAACATGATCGACACCCCGGGCCACGTGGACTTCACGTACGAGGTGTCGCGTTCGCTCGCCGCCTGCGAGGGCACCGTCCTGCTCGTCGACGCCGCCCAGGGCATCGAGGCGCAGACCCTGGCCAACCTGTACCTGGCCATGGAGAACGACCTCACCATCGTTCCCGTCCTCAACAAGATCGACCTGCCGGCCGCCCAGCCGGAGAAGTTCTCCGAGGAGCTGGCCAACCTCATCGGCTGCCAGCCCGAGGACGTCCTGAAGGTCTCGGCGAAGACCGGTGTCGGCGTGGACGCGCTCCTGAACCGCGTGGTGCGTGACGTGCCGGCCCCGGTCGGTGTCGCCGACGCGCCCGCCCGCGCGATGATCTTCGACTCGGTGTACGACTCCTACCGGGGCGTCGTCACCTATGTCCGTGTCGTGGACGGCCAGCTCAACAAGCGCGAGCGCATCCGCATGATGTCGACCGGCGCCACCCACGAGCTCCTTGAGATCGGCGTCTCCTCCCCCGAGATGACCCCGGCCGACGGCATCGGCGTCGGCGAGGTGGGCTACATCATCACCGGCGTGAAGGACGTGCGTCAGTCCAAGGTCGGTGACACCATCACCAGCCTGCACAACGGCGCGACCGAGGCCCTGGGCGGCTACAAGGACCCCAAGCCGATGGTCTTCTCGGGTCTGTATCCGCTGGACGGCTCGGACTACCCCGACCTGCGCGAGGCCCTGGACAAGCTCCAGCTCAACGACGCCGCCCTGGTGTACGAGCCGGAGACCTCCGCGGCCCTCGGCTTCGGCTTCCGCGTCGGCTTCCTCGGCCTGCTGCACCTGGACGTGATCCGCGAGCGCCTGGAGCGCGAGTTCAACCTCGACCTCATCGCGACCGCGCCCAACGTGGTCTACCGCGTCGTCCTGGAGGACGGCAAGGAGGTCACCGTCACCAATCCGAGCGAGTTCCCCGAGGGCAAGATCTCGGACGTGTACGAGCCGGTCGTGCGGGCCACCATCCTGGCGCCCAGCGAGTTCATCGGCTCGATCATGGAGCTGTGCCAGACCCGGCGCGGCACCCTGCTCGGCATGGACTACCTCTCCGAGGACCGCGTCGAGATCCGCTACACGCTGCCGCTCGCGGAGATCGTCTTCGACTTCTTCGACCAGCTGAAGTCCAAGACGCGCGGGTACGCCTCCCTGGACTACGAGCCCACCGGCGAGCAGGCCGCGAGCCTGGTCAAGGTCGACATCCTGCTGCACGGCGACAAGGTGGACGCCTTCTCGGCGGTCTGCCACAAGGACGCGGCGTACGCCTACGGGGTGCGCCTGGTCGCCAAGCTGCGCGAGCTCATCCCGCGCCAGGCCTTCGAGGTGCCCGTACAGGCCGCGATCGGCTCCCGGGTCATCGCCCGCGAGACGATCCGCGCCATCCGCAAGGACGTCCTCGCCAAGTGCTACGGCGGCGACATCTCCCGCAAGCGCAAGCTCCTCGAAAAGCAGAAGGAGGGCAAGAAGCGGATGAAGATGGTGGGCTCGGTCGAGGTCCCCCAGGAAGCCTTCATCGCGGTGCTCTCCAGCGACGAGTCGGGCGCCAAGAAGAAGTAGTACGCCCGCGATCACCGGCTCTTCGCACCATCACCACAACGGCCCCCCGTGCTCCGGCACGGGGGTCCGTTCGTTATGAAACCACTCTTGGTTGCCCCTTACGTGGCGGGCGGCGGCGCTCTACTCTGATCACGCCCGATGGTTACTCACCAGTTAAACAAGCGTCGGACAGCCAGAGGACCCAGAGCACTCGGACTCAGCACACGCAGCCCAGAGCACTCGGACAACCAGCCAGTCGCGCAGCCTTGCCGCAGGCCAGCCCGGAGGACGTCGTGAGCGACACCCAGACCTTGATCGAGAACCGGCCGCCGTCCGTGGCGACCCTCTTCGTCCAGCGCGTGGACGCGACACCGGACGCGGAGGCCTACCGCTATCCGGTCCCGGGCACGGGCCAGAGCCCCGACGAGTGGAAGTCGCTCAGCTGGGCCCAGGCCGCCGAGCGGGTCCACGCGATCGCCGCAGGCCTGATCACCCTCGGGATCGGGGCCGAGGAGCGGGTCGCGCTCGCCTCCTCCACCCGCGTCGAGTGGATCCTGGCCGACCTCGGCGTGATGTGCGCGGGCGCCGCCACGACCACGATCTACCCCTCCACCAACGCCGAGGAGTCGGCGTTCATCCTGGCCGACTCCGAGAGCCGGGTCCTGATCGCCGAGGACGCCGCCCAGCTGGCCAAGGCCCGCGAGCGGCGCGAGGCGCTGGTGGACCTGCGGCACGTCGTGGTCATCGACCCGGCGGGCGCCGAGCCCGCCGAGGGCGACCCCGAGGGCTGGGTGCTCACCCTCGCCGAGCTCGAGGCGCGCGGCGCCGCCCACCTGGAGAAGAACCCCGGCGCGGTCAAGGAGCGCATCGCGGCCATCACCGCGGACCAGCTCGCCACCCTCATCTACACCTCCGGCACCACCGGCCGCCCCAAGGGTGTGCGACTGCCGCACGACAACTGGTCGTACATGGCCAAGGCCATCGCCGCGACCGGCCTCATCACCGGCGAGGACGTGCAGTACCTGTGGCTGCCGCTCGCCCACGTCTTCGGCAAGGTGCTCACCTCCGGGCAGATCGAGGTCGGCCATGTGACGGCAGTCGACGGCCGCATCGACAAGATCATCGACAATCTGCCAGTCGTCCAGCCGACCTACATGGCCGCCGTCCCGCGCATCTTCGAGAAGGTGTACAACGGGATCGCGGGCAAGGCCCGTGAGGGCGGTGGCGCCAAGTACAAGATCTTCCAGTGGGCGGCCGGGGTGGCCCGCGAGTACGCCAAGGTCAGCCAGGACAACTACCGCCGCACCGGCCGGCCCGGCGCGCCCTTCGCGCTGTCGGCCAGGCACAGGGTCGCCGACGCGCTGGTCTACAGCAAGATCCGCGAGGCGTTCGGCGGGCGGCTGCGGGCCTGCGTCTCCGGCTCGGCGGCGCTCGCGCCCGAGATCGGCTTCTTCTTCGCCGGCGCCGGCATCCACATCCTGGAGGGCTACGGCCTGACCGAGACCTCGGCCGCCTCCTTCGTCAACCCGGGCGAGGCCTACCGCACCGGCACCGTCGGCAAGCCGTTCCCCGGCACCGAGGTACGCATCGCGGACGACGGCGAGATCCTGCTGCGCGGCCCCGGCGTCATGGAGGGCTACCACCGGCTGCCCGAGAAGACCCTCGAAGTCCTGGAGTCCGACGGCTGGTTCCACACCGGTGACATCGGCGAGCTGTCCGCCGACGGCTATCTGCGGATCACCGACCGCAAGAAGGACCTCATCAAAACCTCCGGCGGCAAGTACATCGCCCCCGCCGAGGTCGAGGGCCAGTTCAAGGCGGTCTGCCCCTTCGTCTCCAACATCCTGGTCCACGGCGCCGACCGGAACTTCTGCACCGCGCTGATCTCGCTCGACGAGCCGACCATCCTCGGCTGGGCCAAGGAGCAGGGCATCGACGGCTCGTACGCGCAGGTGGTGGCGGCGCCGCAGACGGTGGAGCTGGTCGAGGGCTACATCAAGCGCCTCAACGAGGGGTTGCAGCGCTGGCAGACGATCAAGAAGTTCCGGCTGCTGCCGCGCGACCTCGACATCGAGCACGGCGAGCTCACCCCCAGTCTCAAGCTGAAGCGGCCGGTGGTGGAGCGCGAGTACCGCGCCCTGATCGACGAGATGTACGCGGGCTCGCGCGAGGCCTGAGCGGGGCCGCCGGCGCGGTGGAGGGGGGCGGGGCTCCCGTGGGCCCCGGCCGCTCGCGCGGTGGCGGACAATGGGGGCATGCCTTCCGTACTGCCCGATGGTGAGCCCATGCCCGAGGACGGGTCCCTGCCCCGCCATGCCCTGGAGGGCGCCGGGGAGCGGCCGCTCGGGTTCTACCTGCACGTGCCGTACTGCGCGACGCGCTGCGGCTACTGCGACTTCAACACGTACACGGCGAGCGAACTGGTCGGCAAGGGCGGCGTCCTGGCCTCCCGGGACAACTACGCGGACATGGTCGTGGAGGAGATCCGCCTCGCCCGCAAGGTGCTCGGCGGGGACCCGCGCCCGGTGCGGACCGTGTTCGTCGGCGGCGGCACCCCGACCCTGCTCGCGGCGTCCGACCTGGTGCGCATGCTGGCGGCGGTACGCGAGGAATTCGGCCTCGCCGACGACGCGGAGGTGACGACCGAGGCGAACCCGGAGTCCGTGAACCCCGCCTACCTGGCCGAGCTGCGCGCGGGCGGCTTCAACCGGGTCTCCTTCGGCATGCAGAGCGCCCGCCGGCACGTCCTGAAGGTCCTCGACCGTACGCATACGCCGGGCCGGCCGGAGGCGTGCGTCGCCGAGGCGCGCGCGGCGGGCTTCGACCACGTCAACCTGGACCTGATCTACGGCACGCCCGGCGAGAGCGACGAGGACTGGCGGGCCTCGCTGACGGCGGCGGTGGGCGCGGGCCCCGACCACATCAGCGCGTACGCCCTCATCGTCGAGGAGGGTACGCAGCTGGCCCGCCGCATCCGGCGCGGCGAGGTCCCGATGACGGACGACGACGAGCACGCGGACCGGTATCTGATCGCCGACGAGGTGCTGGGAGCGGCGGGCTACTCCTGGTACGAGGTCTCCAACTGGGCCACCACCGAGGCGGGACGCTGCCTGCACAACGAGCTGTACTGGCGCGGGGCGGACTGGTGGGGGGCCGGACCCGGCGCGCACAGCCACGTGGGCGGGGTGCGGTGGTGGAACGTGAAGCATCCGGGCGCGTATGCCGCCGCGCTGGCCCAGGGCCGCTCTCCCGGTGCGGGCCGGGAACTGCTGTCCTTGGAGGACCGCAGGGTGGAGCGCATCCTCCTGGAGCTCCGCCTGCGCGAGGGCTGCCCCCTCGATCTGCTGCGGCCCGCGGGGCTCGCGGCGGCGCGGGGCGCGGTCGCGGGCGGGCTGCTGTCGGGGCCGGAGTTCGCGGAGGGGCGGGCGGCCTTGACCCTGCGAGGCCGACTGCTCGCGGACGCGGTAATCCGGGACCTGGTCGACTGACCCACCCGTCCCGCTTTCGGGTGCGGGCCGTGCGTGACTGATCGCGCAGTTCCCCGCACCCCTGAGCATCCGTTCCTGGCCCGCATGGGCGTACCCAGCCCGTCATGGGGCCCCCTGGCCCTTGAGACCTTGGGGGAGCTTGAGGACGAGCGCCCTTCAGGCGCGAACGGGGTCTGGGGCGGAGCCCCAGGGTCTTTCTCCCCCGGCGGGTTTGGGGAAGGGGCGGGGAGGGGCCAGAAACCGGGCCCCGGGCGGAGCTACGGGACCGTGACGAAGTCGATCAGGTGCTCCACGGAGCCGAGCAGCGACGGATCCAGGTCGCGATAGGACCGCACCCCCGAAAGGATCCGCTGCCACGCCGCCCCCGTGTTCTCGGGCCACCCCAGCGCCCGGCACACCCCCGTCTTCCAGTCCTGCCCCCGCGGCACCACCGGCCACGCCGCGATCCCGACGGACGACGGCTTCACGGCCTCCCACACGTCGATGTAGGGGTGCCCGACCACCAGCACGTCCGGATGCGTCACGGACGCGGCGATACGGGACTCCTTGGAACCCGGGACCAGGTGGTCGACCAGGACGCCCAGCCGCGCGTCCGGCCCGGGCGCGAACTCCGCGACGATGGCGGGAAGATCGTCGATGCCTTCCAGGTACTCCACGACGACGCCCTCGACGCGCAGGTCGTCCCCCCACACCTTCTCCACGAGCTCCGCGTCGTGCCGCCCCTCGACGTAGATCCGGCCCGCCCGCGCGACCCGCGCCCGCGCCCCGGGCACGGCCACCGAACCGGACGCGGTGCGCGCGGGGCGCACGGGCGCGGGCGCGACCGCCGAGGGGCGTACGAGGGTGACGACCCGGCCCTCCAGGAGGAAGCCGCGCGGCTCCATGGGGAAGACCCGGTGCTTGCCGAAGCGGTCCTCCAGGGTGACGGTCGGTCCCTGCGCCGTCTTCTCGCAGCGGATCACCGCCCCGCAGAACCCCGTGGAAACCTCCTCGACGACGAGGTCGGCCTCGGCAGGAACCTCAGGAACAGGTGCCTGCTTCTTCTTCCACGGCGGAGTGAGATCGGGGCTGTAGCTGCGCATGCGTCAGACGATACGGGCGGCCGGCGCTACGACACGCCGAATCTGACGGCGAGTTGGTCACGCTGGGCGCGGACGAAGGACGCGTCCACCACCGCCCCGTGCCCGGGCACGTACAGCGCTGCCGGGCCGCCGAGCGACAGCACCCGGTCCAGGGCGGCCGGCCAGCGCGGGGTGACCGCGTCCGGGCCCGCCTGCGGCTCGCCCGACTCCTCCACGAGGTCGCCGCACAGGACGATCTCCGGCGACCCGCCGCTCGCGGGGACGAGCACCACCAGGTCGTGCCCGCTGTGCCCGGGCCCGACGTTGGCGAGCAGCACCTGGCGCCCGCCCAGGTCGAGCGTCCACTCGCCGGACACCGCGTGATGGGGCAGCACCAGCAGGTCGGCCGCCTCGGCCGCGTCCCGCTCGGGCACGCCCTGGGCCACTGAGTCGTAGCGCATCTGCTCAGAGGTCATGACCCGCTCGATGCCGACAGCCCCGTACACCTGGGCGCCGGAGAAGGCCGCGGTGCCGAGAACGTGGTCGAAATGGGGGTGGCTGAGCGCGATGTGGGTCACACGGCGGCCGAACAGGGCCTGCGCCTGCGCCCGCAGTTCGGCGCCCTCACGCAGCGTCGCGCCCGTGTCGTACAGGAGCAGCGCGTCCTCGCCCGCGACCAGCGCGGCGGTCGCGTCCCAGCCCGGCAGGCGTCTGCGCCCCACTCCATCACCCAGGCGCTCCCAACCGAACTCTTCCCAACTTATGTCCATGAGGCGACGCTATCCGCGATCCGGGAGCGACGCCGCGAGGTAGCGTGGTCGGCCGCCCTTGCTAGGGGCGTACCGGTCGGCCGTACACTGACCGGGGGATTGCTGGCACTCGAACGCAGTGAGTGCCAAACGGACGGCTACTGGAGCTACTGGAGGTGTGCGCGATGCTCAGTGAACGCAGGCTCGAGGTGCTGCGCGCCATCGTCCAGGACTATGTCGGCACCGAGGAGCCGGTCGGGTCGAAGGCCCTGACCGAGCGGCACGCGCTGGGCGTCTCACCGGCGACCGTGCGCAACGACATGGCGGTCCTGGAGGAGGAGGGCTTCATCGCCCAGCCCCACACCAGCGCCGGCCGCATCCCGACCGACAAGGGCTACCGGCTCTTCGTCGACCGGCTCGCGGGCGTCAAGCCCCTGTCGTCGCCTGAGCGCCGCGCGATCCAGAACTTCCTGGACAGCGCGGTGGACCTGGACGACGTCGTGGCCCGTACGGTGCGGCTGCTCGCGCAGCTGACCCGGCAGGTGGCGGTCGTGCAGTACCCGTCGCTGACCCGCTCGACGGTGCGGCATGTGGAACTGCTCTCACTCGCCGCGGCCCGGCTCATGCTGGTGCTGATCACGGACACCGGCCGGGTCGAGCAGCGTATGGTCGACTGCCCGGCGCCGTTCGGCGAGGCCGCGCTCGCGGATCTGCGGGCCCGGCTCAACGCACGGGTGGTGGGACGCCGCTTCGCGGACGTGCCGCAGCTCGTGCAGGACCTGCCGGAGTCCTTTGAACCGGAGGACCGGGGAACCGTCTCGACGGTCCTCGCCACCCTCCTCGAAACCCTGGTCGAAGAGACCGAGGAGCGGCTGATGATCGGCGGCACCGCCAATCTGACCCGCTTCGGACACGACTTCCCGCTGACCATCAGGCCGGTGCTGGAAGCACTCGAGGAGCAGGTCGTGCTCCTCAAGCTGCTCGGCGAGGCCAAGGAATCGGGCATGACCGTACGCATCGGGCACGAGAACAACGCCCATGAAGGACTGAACTCCACGTCCGTCGTGTCGGTCGGCTACGGTTCCGGCGGCGAGGCGGTCGCCAAACTCGGCGTGGTCGGACCGACCCGCATGGATTACCCCGGAACGATGGGAGCGGTACGCGCAGTGGCACGTTACGTCGGACAGATCCTGGCGGAGTCGTAAGTGGCCACGGACTACTACGCCGTACTCGGCGTGCGCCGCGACGCATCACAGGACGAGATCAAGAAGGCGTTCCGGCGCCTCGCACGCGAACTCCACCCGGATGTGAATCCGGACCCGAAGACGCAGGAGCGCTTCAAGGAGATCAACGCCGCGTACGAGGTCCTGTCGGACCCGCAGAAGAAGCAGGTCTACGACCTTGGCGGGGACCCGCTGTCGTCGTCGGGCGGCGGTGGCGGGGCCGGCGGCTTCGGCGCGGGCGGCTTCGGCAACTTCTCGGACATCATGGACGCCTTCTTCGGCACGGCATCCCAGCGCGGCCCGCGCTCGCGGACCCGCCGGGGCCAGGACGCCATGATCCGCCTGGAGATCGACCTCAACGAGGCGGCCTTCGGCACCACCAAGGAGATCCAGGTCGACACCGCCGTGGTGTGCACGACCTGCTCGGGCGAGGGCGCCGCCCCCGGCACCTCCGCGCAGACCTGTGACATGTGCCGCGGCCGCGGCGAGGTGTCCCAGGTCACCCGGTCCTTCCTCGGCCAGGTCATGACCTCGCGGCCCTGCCCGCAGTGCCAGGGCTTCGGCACCGTGGTGCCCACCCCGTGCCCGGAGTGCGCCGGCGACGGCCGCATCCGCTCGCGGCGCACCCTGACCGTGAAGATCCCGGCCGGTGTCGACAACGGCACCCGCATCCAGCTCGCGGGCGAGGGCGAGGTCGGCCCCGGCGGCGGCCCCGCAGGCGACCTGTATGTGGAGATCCACGAGCTGGCGCACGACGTGTTCCAGCGGCGCGGCGACGACCTGCACTGCACGGTCACCATCCCCATGACGGCGGCGGCGCTCGGCACGAAGGTGCCGCTCCAGACGCTGGACGGCATGGAGGAGGTGGACATCCGCCCGGGCAGCCAGTCCGGCCAGTCCATCCCGCTGCACGCCCGCGGCATCACGCATCTGCGCGGCGGCGGGCGCGGTGACCTCATCGTGCACGTGGAGGTCCTGACCCCGAGCAAGCTGGACCCGCAGCAGGAGGACCTGCTGCGTCAGCTGGCCGAGCTGCGCGGCGAGGAGCGCCCCACGGGCCAGTTCCAGCCGGGCCAGCAGGGCCTGTTCTCCCGCCTGAAGGACGCGTTCAACGGCCGGTAGGCCGTACGGGAAGGGGGCCGGGGTCACCACCCCGGCCCCCTTTTCGCATCCCCTCCACGTTCCCGCGGGCCGGGCCGCCGGCCCTTGGGCGTTCGAGGAGCGGGCGGCGGCGCACGCGGGAGCCCCGGGCAAGGCGGCGAGCCTCATCACCCCGGCGGCGAGCGGCGATTCGGTGCGAGAGCAACGTCGTGGCACGATGCAAGCATGGCTTTGACCGATCTCTGCCGGTATCCGATCGTGCAGGCGCCCATGGCGGGCGGCGCCTCCGGTCCGGCGCTGGCCGCGGCCGTGTCCGAGGCCGGGGGGCTCGGCTTCCTGGCCGCCGGGTACAAGACGGCCGACGGCATGTACCAGGAGATCAAGCAGGTGCGCGGCCTGACCGGCCGGCCCTTCGGCGTCAACCTGTTCATGCCCCAGGACCCCGGCACCGACCCCGCCGCCATCGAGGTCTACCGCCACCAGCTCGCGGGCGAGGCCACCTGGTACGAGACGCCGCTGGGCGACGCCGACACCGGGGGCGACGACAACTACGAGGCCAAGCTCGCCATCCTGCGCGAGGACCCGGTGCCCGTCGTCTCCTTCACCTTCGGCTGCCCCGACCGCGCGGTCGTGGACGCGTTCGCGAAGATCGGCACCTACACGATCGTCACCGTGACCACGCCCCAGGAGGCCCAGGCCGCGCAGTGGGCGGGGGCCGACGCGGTGTGTGTGCAGGGCGTCGAAGCGGGCGGCCACCAGGGCACCTTCCGCGACGATGCGCAGGCCGGCGGCGCGGGCATCGGACTGCTCACCCTGATCGCCCTCGTACGCGACAGCGTCCAGCTGCCGATCGTCGCCGCGGGCGGCCTGATGCGCGGCGCCCAGATCGCGGCGGTGCTCGCGGCCGGCGCGGACGCGGCGCAACTGGGCACCGCCTTCCTCGTATGTCCCGAGTCGGGCGCCAACGTGCTGCACAAGCAGGCCCTGACCAATCCCCTTTTCGTCCGTACGGAGCTGACGCGCGCGTTCTCCGGACGGCCCGCGCGGGGCCTGGTGAACCGTTTCATGCGCGAGCACGGCCCCTACGCCCCCGCCGCCTACCCCCAGGTGCACCAGCTGACCGCCGGCGTGCGCAAGGCGGCCGCCGAGGCCGGCGACCCCCAGGGCATGGCGCTGTGGGCGGGCCAGGGCCACCGCCTCGCCCGCGAGCTCCCCGCGGCCCGCCTCGTCGAGGTCCTGGCGGCCGAACTGGACGACGCGGCGGCCGAGTTGACCACCAACCTGCGGAACCTGAAGAACACGAGGAGTGCGTCATGACCGCCCCGGTCTTCGTCGTCGACACGGTGCCGGGCGCCGGCGCGTACGTCCTGGACGGCGCGGAGGGCCGGCACGCCGTCTCCGTGAAGCGGCTGCGCCCCGACGAGGAGGTGACCCTCACCGACGGCGCGGGCAACTGGGCCCACGCGGTCGTCGTGGCCGCCGAGGGCAAGGACCGCCTGAGCGTCCGCGTCACCGCCGCCGGGAGCGAGCCCGAGCCCGCGCTCCGCGTCACCGTGGTGCAGGCGCTGCCCAAGGGGGACCGGGGCGAGGTCGCCGTGGAGACGATGACCGAGACCGGCGTCGACGCGATCGTGCCCTGGCAGGCCGCGCGCTGCATCACGCAGTGGAAGGGGGAGCGTGGCGCCAAGTCCCTTGCCAAATGGCGCGGTACGGCCCGTGAGGCGGGCAAGCAGTCACGCCGGGTGCGCTTCCCCGAGGTGCGGGACGCGCTGAGCACCAAGCAGGTCGCGGCGCTGCTGGCCGGGGCGGATCTGGCGGTGGTCCTGCACGAGGACCGCGACGCGGCGTCGGCCGCCCTCGCCGCGGTGGAACTCCCCGCCGCCGGAGAGATCGTCCTGGTGGTGGGCCCCGAGGGCGGCGTCTCACCGGAGGAACTGGCCACGTTCGCCGAGGCCGGCGCGCGGCCCCACCGCCTGGGCCCGAGCGTGCTGCGCACCTCGACGGCGGGCACGGTTGCGGCGGCGGTCCTGCTGTCGAGAACCCCCCGCTGGACCTGACCACCCCGATCCGGCAATTCAGCCCCTCCGAACCTGGGTAACTGAGCCCCTCCGGCGTTCTGCAACTCAGCCCCTCCGGCGTTCGAGGCGCGGAGCCCCGTGCGGGCGGACAGGCGGGTGCGGCGGGGTATTTGGACGGTTCCGGCAATTCAGCCCCTCCGGCGTTTGAGGAGCGGGGTCCGGGGCGGAGCCCCGCCGCCCACCGGCGGGCGGCCGGGGGGCGTAGGCGGAGCCCAAGGGGCGCCGGTCCGCGGCCGGGATGGCCGCAAGGGGGCTACCGCGCCCCGGACAGCGGTGGCACCCTGGCGCCCATGGGGGCCAAGAACTCATACCGCGTCCACCGCACCCGCCACCACACCGCGCGCCGCACGGCCTCGCGCGCGCTGCCCGCGCCGGCCGCCGTCGTCCTCGCGCTCGTCGGGCTCACCGCCTGCGACCCCGTCGGCGGCCTCAACTCCGCCGCCGTCGCCGTCACCACGGAACAGGCCGCGACCGCCGAACTTCCCCACCACCACGTCGACATCAAGTGGCTCACCTGCACCGCCGACCTCGACCACGGCCCCTCCGCGACCCCTTCGGCGGGCAGCACCACCCGTGACGTCGCCGACGTCGACTGCCAGGGCGAGACCAAGGACGGCAGGCCGGTCACGGTCAAGGGCCGGGTCACCGCCGAAGTCGAGGGCCGCTGCGTGAAGGGCGACCTGACCGCGAAGGCCGCCGGGAGGACCGTCCTGCGCGTCTCCGTCCTGGGCGACTGCGCGGCCCCCGCGCCCACGGCCGGGCAGGCGACGCCCCGCCCGGGCGCCACCCCCACGGTCACCGTGACGGCAACCGTGACCGTGACCGTCACCGAATCCTTCCGCGGCAAGTAGACCGGGCTCGCACCCCCCGCACCCCCGTGCCGGCCCGGAACCCCGCGCTCCGCGTCCTGGTCCGAACGCGTTGAGTAGCATGCGGTTACCTGATCAACGCGACCAAGGAGACCGGACCATGGCCGGAGAGCCGCAGGCCGACTGCCTGTTCTGCAAAATCGTCTCGGGCGATGTCCCGGCGACCGTCGTGCGCGAGACCGACACGACGGTGGCGTTCCGCGACATCAACCCCCAGGCGCCCTCCCACATCCTGGTCATCCCCAAGGTGCACCACCCCGACGCCGCCTCGCTCGCCGCCGCCGAACCCACCGTCCTCGCGGACGTCGTACGGGAGGCCGGGCAGGTCGCCGCCGATGAGAACATCGACAAGAGCGGCTACCGGCTCGTGTTCAACACCGGCAGCGGCGCGGGCCAGACCGTCTTCCACGCCCACGTGCACGTCCTGGGCGGCCGCGGCCTCCAGTGGCCGCCCGGATAGTTCCGCGCCAGCGCCCGTCCAGCGTCCCGCACAGCAAGGCGACTCCCCGTGTCCGTACGTGAATTGGTGGTGCTCGGCACCGCGAGCCAGGTGCCCACCCGGCACCGCAACCACAACGGCTACCTGCTGCGGTGGGACGGCGAGGGCATCCTCTTCGACCCGGGCGAGGGCACGCAGCGCCAGATGCTGCGGGCCGGGGTCGCCGCCCACGACATCGACCGGATCTGCGTCACGCACTTCCACGGCGACCATTCGCTGGGCCTGGCCGGGGTGATCCAGCGGATCAACCTCGACCGGGTCCCGCACCCGGTCACCGCGCACTACCCGCGCAGCGGCGAGCACTTCTTCGAGCGGCTGCGGTACGCCACGGCCTACCGGCAGTCGGTGGAGCTCGGCCAGGAGCCGGTCGAGGGCGAGGGCGCGGTGCTGGCCACGACGCCCGCGTACACCCTGGACGCCCGCCGCCTCTCCCACCCCGTGGAGTCGTACGGCTACCGGCTCGTCGAGCCCGACGGGCGCCGGATGCTGCCCGAACTGCTGGCCGAGCGCGGCATCGCGGGCCCCGACGTGGGGCGCCTGGCGCGCGAGGGCGAGCTGAACGGTGTCACGCTCGACGACGTCAGCGAGATCCGGCGCGGGCAGCGCTTCGCGTTCATCATGGACACCCGCCTGTGCGAGGGCGTACGGGTCCTCGCGGACGGCTGCGACATGCTGGTGATCGAGTCGACGTTCCTGGACGACGACGTCCAACTCGCCACCGACCACGGGCACTTGACGGCGGGTCAGGCGGCGACCGTGGCCCGCGACGCGGGCGTGCGCGCACTGGTCCTCACCCACTTCTCGCAGCGCTACGCCGACCCGGGGGAGTTCGAGCGCCAGGCCCGCGCCGCCGGGTACGAGGGCGAGCTGACCGTGGCGGCCGACCTCACCCGGATCCCCGTCCCCCGACGCGCCGCCTGAGCCACCCCCACCGGCCCGCACCGAACCACCCACCCCAGCACCACCCTTAGGACCCCCCATGCCCCTCCCCAAAGCCGAACTCCACCTCCACATCGAAGGGACCCTCGAACCCGAGCTGGCCTTCGAACTCGCCGCCCGCAACGGCGTAGAGCTGCCGTACGCCGACACCGAGGAGCTGCGCAAGGCGTACCTCTTCGACGACCTCCAGTCCTTTCTGAACCTGTACTACTCCCTGATGCGGGTGCTGCGGACCGAGGACGACTTCGCGGCGCTGGCCGACGCCTATCTGACCCGGGCCGCCGCCCAGGGCGTCCGGCACGCCGAGATCTTCTTCGACCCGCAGGCACACATGGCGCGGGGCGTGCCCATGGGCACGGTGGTGGAGGGCCTGTGGCGGGCGCTGTCCACGAGCGAGGAACGCCACGGCATCTCGACCCGGCTCATCCTGTGCTTCCTGCGGGACGAGTCGGCCCAGTCGGCGCTGCTCACGCTGGAGGCGGCGCGGCCGTACCTGGACCGGATCACGGGCATCGGGCTCGACTCGGCGGAGGTCGGCCATCCGCCGGCGAAGTTCCGCGAGGTGTACGAGGCGGCGGCGGCCCTCGGGCTGCGGCGGGTCGCGCACGCGGGCGAGGAGGGGCCGCCGGCGTACATCACCGAGGCGCTGGACGTGCTGGGGGTGGAGCGGATCGACCACGGCCTGCGGGCCCTGGAGGACCCCGATCTGGTGACCCGCCTGGTCCGCGACCGCATCCCGCTGACGCTCTGCCCGCTGTCGAACGTCCGGCTGCGCGCGATCGACACGCTGGAGGAGCATCCGCTGGCGGCCATGATGGACGCGGGCCTGCTGTGCACGGTCAACTCCGACGACCCGGCGTACTTCGGCGGGTACGTGGGCGACACGTTTCACGCGGTGCGGGAGGCGTTGGGGCTTGGGCGGGAGCGGTTGCGGGAGTTGGCGCGGAACTCGTTCGTGGCGTCGTTCCTGGACGATGACGAGGCGCTGCGCGAGCGCTATTTGGCGGAGGTCGCCGCGTACACCTTCCCGGAGGCCTGACCCCCCGGGTCCAGCCTTGGGGTTGCGGGCCCGGGGCGGCCGGCCGCGCAGTTCCCCGCGCCCCTGCCGGGGTCGGCGCTGGCCAGCATGTGCTTCCTCAGCCCCGCTCCCGGCAGGGGCCGTGCTGGCCTGCATGGGCATAGTGAGCCTGTCCGGCGTTTGAGGACGAGCGCCCTTCAGGCGCGAATGGGGTCTGGGACGGAGCCCCAGGGACCCTGGCTGCGGGCCGTGGGTGGCTGTTCGCGCAGTTCCCCGCGCCCCTAACTACTCGGCGCTGGCCAGCATGTGCTTCCTCAGCCCCGCTCCCGGCAGGGGCCGTGCTGGCCTGCATGGGCATAGTCAGCCTGTCCGGCGTTTGAGGACGAGGCCGTTCAGGCCGAATGGGGTCTGGGGCGGAGCCCCAGGGGTCCCGGCTGCGGGCCGTGGGTGGCTGGTCGCGCAGTTCCCCGCGCCCCTGACGGGGTCGGCGCTGGCCAGCATGGGCATACCTGGCCTGCCCCCGCGCCCCCGGCAGGGTTGGTGCTGGCCCGGATGGGTGGGCGGCCGGGTCAGGAGGCCAGGACCTTGCGGCGGCGCCTCGCGCGGGAGGCGATCGCGATCTCCGCGACCTCCTGCTCCGGCACCCCGATCTGCGGCAGCAACCCCGCCGCCCCGGCCCCCCGCCCCGCGACCACCGCCGCAGGCGTACCACCCCGGCGCCGGATGGACCCCGGCACCAGCGGCCGCCCGGACGTGTGCAGCGCCACCGCGCTCAGCGGCGCCGCGACGAGCAGCAGCAGCGCGCACAGCGTGAACCCCATCCCGCCGTACCCCGCGTACTGCGAGAGCAGGCTGCCGGTGACCGGCCCGCAGGCGACCCCGAGCGAGGACGCCGACCCCGCCAGGACCGCCCAGCGCCCGTGCGGATCGAGCGAGGCGGACAGGCCGATGAGGTAGGAGAGCACCACCGGGTAGAACAGGTTCCACAGGATCTCGCCGCCCGCGAAGGACACGAGTCCCCGCGCGGACGAACTCAGCACGACGCAGCACGCGATGATCGCCGTACCGGCGCCGATCGGCACCGCCCGCCCGAGCCGCGCGCCGAGCGCACCCGCCCCGAGCACACCGAGCAGCCCCGAGCCGAGCCCGGCCGCGAAGACCATGCCGACGGTGACCTCGCTCAGCCCGGCCTGCGTGATCCCGATCCGCCCGCTGACCCCCCACAGCGCGTTCTGCGCGAGGGACCAGCAGAGCATGGTCGCGGCCAGGACCGTACCGGAGCGCCGGTGCGGCAGCCGTGCGCCGACCGCACCCACCGCGCCGACCGCGCCGACCGCGCCGACCGTCTCCCCGGGCCGCTCCGCGCCGTACGCGCCCGGAAGCCACCGCGTCGCAGGCCACGCGAGGGCCGCCACCAGGGCGATCGAGGCGAGCGGGGTCGCGTGTCCGCCGCCGAGGTGAGGAATCGTCAGGTAGAGCGCGCCCGCCGTCGCGGAGACGCAGAGCAGGCCGAGCGTGGACGCGCGGTGGGGGTCGCGCTGGGCGGCGATACCGGCCGCCGCCACCGCCGTGGCCGTGCCGGACCCGAGGCCGCCGACGACCGCCCCGGCCACGACGAGCGGGATCAGCGTGGTGAGGGCCGCGACACCGTACCCGGTGACCGCGAGCAGCAGCCCCAGCCTGGCAAGACGGCGCGGCCCGTGCCGTTCCACCCGGGAGGCGAGAGTGAACCCGGCCGTCGCCGAGCTCAACAGCAGGGCGGAGCCGACAAGTCCGGCCTCGGCGGGGGAGAGGCCGAGGCCCGCCGAGAGACGGCCGACGACGGTGGGGAGCAGATACGCGGCGAGGTAACCGGCGGTGAAGACGGCGACCAGGGGCCAGACGGCACGAGAGCGTGCGGACATGGGCGTTCCAAGGAACAGTGCCCGTGGGGCAGGAGGTCAAAGAGGGGGGATGCGCCCGGTGTTGTGCGGGAACGCGGCCCAATTTGTATCAAGGGTCCGGAGGGCGCGAAAAGCCGGAACGGTGTGATCTGAGTCACGTTGCGTTTGGTCTGGAGTCTGTCGGGTAAACAAGCGAATTTCGCGCGCCGGGGCGGAGGTTGGGCGGGCCCGCAGTGGCCCGTCGGGCCGGTCCTCGACGCCGCCCTCGTTCACACACGTAGTCTCAATTCCCCCTTCTGGACGGGCTCGTGAGAAGAGGCCGCGGGGATGCGCGCTCCACACACGTCACATACGCCACGCCCGCCACACGCACCGCCCGCACCGCACGCACACTGGTCTGCGCCGCCGCCCCTCAACGTCCAGGGCAACCACCAGCCGTAGCCTCAATGGGCCGTTCACCTTGTTGAACACCCTCGGGTGTGAACCGGCCCGAGCCGCACCGGCGCCGACTCGACCACGACGGCACCCTGGCGCGAACGCGACGCGGCCGCCCCCGCCCACGGATCGGGCAGACTTGCCAGATCTGTACGCGAACGGAGAGCCCGCCGTGACGACACCACCCAGCAGAGAGCAGCCGCCCACCCCCCACGACCACCGCGCGCCCGAACCCCCCGGCGAGCACCGGCCCGGCCCCGCGGAGCCGGGCGCGGGCGTGAACGCTCCGGCGCCGGCCGGCCGGCGGCGTCCCGGCGACCCCGGCGGGCCCCACGGCGAGCGGCGCCACGCCTCCACGGCCCAGCCGCGCCCCTCCTCGCCACTGGACCCGCTAGACGGGCTGCGCGACCCCCGCGACCCGCCCTGCGACGTCTTCCTCACCGGCACCGTCTTCCTCGACATCATCTTCACCGGCCTCGACTCCGCCCCGGTGCGCGGCACCGAGTCCTGGGCGCGCGGCATGGGATCGAGCCCCGGCGGCGTCGCCAACATGGCCACCGCGCTGGCCCGGCTCGGCCTGCACACCTCACTCGCCGCGGCCTTCGGGGACGACCACTACGGCGAGTACTGCTGGGACGCGCTGGAACAGGGCGAGGGCATCGACCTGTCGCTCTCGCGCACCGTGCGCGGCTGGCACTCCCCGGTCACCGTGTCCATGGCGTACGAGGGCGAACGCACGATGGTCACGCACGGGCACGAGGCGCCGCACGAGGTGTCCGCGCCCAGCTGCCCGCCGCGCGCACGGGCCGCCGTCGCCTCCCTGGAGCCCGGCCGCCCCGAGGCGTGGATCGCGGACGCCGCGCGGTCCGGTTCGCGGATCTTCGCGGACGTCGGCTGGGACGACTCCGGGCGCTGGGACCTCGCGGCGCTCGCCGACCTCGCCCATTGCGAGGCGTTCTTGCCCAACGCGGCCGAGGCCATGCGCTACACCCGCACCGACTGCCCGCGCGCAGCGGCCCGCGCGCTGGCCGAGAAGGTGCCGCTCGCGGTGGTCACCCTGGGGTCCGAGGGCGCGTACGCGGTGGACGCGGCGACCGGCGAGACGGCGGACGTCCCGGCCATCGAGGTGGAGGCCCTCGACCCCACGGGCGCGGGCGACGTCTTCGTGGCGGGATTCGTCACCGGCACCCTGGCGGGCTGGCCGCTCGCCGACCGGCTCGCCTTCGCGGGGCTCACGGCGGCCCTGTCGGTCCAGGAGTTCGGCGGTTCGCTCTCGGCGCCGGGCTGGGCGGAGATCGCGAGCTGGTGGGAGCGGGTGCGCACCCTGCCCGACCAGGACCCGGCGGCCCTGCGCCGCTACGCCTTCCTGACCGCCCTCCTGCCGGGCCCGGCCCGCACCTGGCCCCTGCGCCGGGCCCTGCCCACCCTGGGCTTCCGCCCCCCGTCCTGAGCGGGCGGCCCCGCCTCGCCGACGGGGCGGAGCCCGCCCCGGGCGCCCCCGGGCAGGCCCAGGGCGTAAAACCTCTCGGCCACGTCCGCGGCAAGTCGTACGCTTGGTAACCCAGAGGCTCTCGAGCGGCGAGAACCCTGCAACGGAGGTATGTGCAGGCCACAGAGCCGGCCCATGACGCAGACACCCACACACCCGCAGGCGCACGCCCAGATCACCATCCCGGCCAAGCACCCCATGGTGACCGTCCTGGGGTCGAGCGATTCCCTGCTGCGCGTGATCGAGAAGGCCTTCCCGTCGGCCGACATCCACGTACGGGGCAATGAGATCAGCGCCGTGGGAGACGCGACGGAAGTCGCCCTCGTGCAGCGCCTGTTCGACGAGATGTTGCTGGTGCTCCGCACCGGACAGCCGATGACGGAGGACGCAGTGGAACGCTCGGTCGCCATGCTCCGCGCGAGCGGCAGCGCAGCCAACGGGGACGCCGAGGGCGAGACCCCCGCCGAAGTGCTCACGCAGAACATCCTCTCCAACCGCGGCCGCACCATCCGCCCCAAGACGCTCAACCAGAAGCGCTACGTCGACGCGATCGACAAGCACACGATCGTCTTCGGCATCGGCCCGGCCGGCACCGGCAAGACCTATCTGGCCATGGCCAAGGCGGTCCAGGCCCTTCAGTCCAAGCAGGTCACCCGGATCATCCTGACCCGCCCGGCGGTCGAGGCCGGCGAACGCCTCGGCTTTTTGCCCGGCACGCTCTACGAGAAGATCGACCCGTACCTGCGCCCGCTGTACGACGCCCTGCACGACATGCTCGACCCGGAGTCCATCCCCCGCCTGATGGCGGCCGGCACCATCGAGGTCGCCCCACTGGCGTACATGAGGGGTCGCACGCTCAATGACGCGTTCATCATCCTCGACGAGGCGCAGAACACCAGCGCCGAGCAGATGAAGATGTTCCTGACCCGCCTCGGCTTCGACTCCAAGATCGTCATCACCGGTGACGTCACCCAGGTCGACCTGCCCAGCGGCACCAAGAGTGGTCTGCGCCAGGTCCAGGAGATCCTGGAAGGCGTCGATGACGTGCACTTCTCCCGGCTCACCTCGCAGGATGTCGTCCGGCACAAGCTCGTCGGCCGTATCGTCGACGCGTACGAGCAGTACGACAGCCGCCAGGACCACGAAGGTCGGCGCGGCCGGAACGGGAAGTAGAGCAGAGCGCACCATGTCGATCGACGTCAACAACGAATCCGGAACCGAGGTCGACGAGCAGGCGATCCTCGACATCGCCCGCTACGCCCTCACGCGGATGCGGATCCACCCGCTCTCCGAGCTCTCGGTGATCGTCGTGGACGCCGAAGCCATGGAGCAGCTGCACATCCAGTGGATGGACCTGCCCGGCCCCACCGACGTCATGTCCTTCCCGATGGACGAGCTGCGCCCGCCGGCCAAGGCCGACGACGCGGCGGAGCTCCCGCAGGGGCTCCTCGGTGACATCGTGCTGTGCCCCGAGGTCGCCAAGAAGCAGGGCGAGGACGCCGAGACGCAGCACTCCATGGACGAGGAGCTTCAGCTCCTGACCGTCCACGGCGTGCTGCACCTGCTCGGCTACGACCACGAGGAGCCGGACGAGAAGGCCGAGATGTTCGGCCTCCAGGCGGCGATCGTCGACGGCTGGCGCGCGGAGAAGGGCCTCACCGGTCCCTCCCCTGCGCCGACCGTCTCATGACCGGGCAGCTCATCGCCGGTGCCGTCGCGCTGGTCGTCGTCGCCTGGCTCGCCGCCTGCGCCGAGGCCGGGCTCGCCCGTACGTCCTCCTTCGGCGCGCAGGAGGCGGTCCGCACCGGGCGGCGCGGCAGCGCCAAGCTCGCCCAGATCGCCTCCGACCCCACGCGCTATCTCAATGTGGCGCTGCTCGTGCGGGTCGCCTGCGAGATGGCCGCCGGCGTCCTGGTCACCTACGTCTGCCTGGAGGAGTTCGCCCAGACATGGGCGGCGCTGCTGGTCGCCATCGCGGTGATGGTGCTCGTCTCCTACGTCGCCGTCGGCGTCTCACCGCGCACCATCGGCCGCCAGCACCCGCTGAACACCGCGACGGCGGCCGCGTACGTGCTGCTGCCGCTTGCCCGGGTCATGGGTCCCGTCCCGCAGCTGCTGATCCTGCTCGGCAACGCGCTGACCCCGGGCAAGGGCTTCCGCAAGGGCCCCTTCGCCTCCGAGGCCGAACTGCGCGCCCTGGTGGACCTCGCCGAGCGGGAATCCCTGATCGAGGACGACGAGCGCCGCATGGTGCACTCCGTCTTCGAGCTCGGCGACACCCTGGTGCGCGAGGTCATGGTTCCGCGCACCGACCTCGTGTGCATCGAGCGCTACAAGACGATCCGCCAGGCGCTCACACTCGCCCTGCGCTCCGGCTTCTCCCGGATCCCGGTGACCGGCGAGAACGAGGACGACATCGTCGGGATCGTCTATCTGAAGGACCTGGTGCGCAAGACGCACATCAACCGGGACAGCGAGGCCGACCTCGTCTCCACCGCGATGCGCCCCGCCGCCTTCGTGCCCGACACCAAGAACGCCGGTGACCTGCTGCGCGAGATGCAGCAGCAGCGCAGCCACGTCGCGGTCGTCATCGACGAGTACGGCGGCACCGCCGGCATCGTCACCATCGAGGACATCCTGGAGGAGATCGTCGGCGAGATCACCGACGAGTACGACCGCGAGCTGCCCCCGGTCACCGAGCTCGCGGACGGCTGCTTCCGGGTCACCGCCCGCCTCGACATCGGCGACCTGGGCGAGCTGTTCGGGTTCGACGCGTTCGACGACGAGGACGTGGAGACGGTCGGGGGACTGCTCGCCAAGGCTCTCGGCCGGGTTCCCATCGCGGGCGCCTCGGCGCGCGTGGCGCTGCCGGACGGCCGCGAGCTGCGGCTGACGGCGGAATCCCCGGCGGGCCGGCGCAACAAGATCGTCACTGTGCTCGTGGAGCCGTCGGTGAGCGAGGCGGAGGAGAAGGAGGGCGCGAGATGACACCTCAGCAACTGCGGGCGTTCTGCCGGGAGTTCAACGCCGTGACCGAGGAGTTCCCGTTCAACCCGGAGACCTCGGTCTTCAAGGTGGCGGGGAAGATGTTCGCGCTCACCGCGCTCGACGCGAAGCCGCTGACCATCAACCTCAAGTGCGACCCCGACGACGCGGTACGGCTGCGCGAGGAGCACCCCGCGATCGTGCCGGGCTGGCACATGAACAAGCGGCACTGGAACACCGTGGACGTGGCCGGGCTCCCGGACCGGATGGTCCGGGAGCTCATCGAGGACTCCTACGATCTGGTGGTGGCCGGCCTGCCGAAGGCGCAGCGGCTCCGGCTCGACCGCCCCTGACCGGCCCGCCGCGGCCCACCGGACCGGGGCCCATCAGGCCTTCCCGCGGCGCCCGAGACCGACCGCCGCCAGCGCGGCCGTCGCCAGCACGATGGCCGCGTCGATCGCCAGGACCGTACGCACCCCGTCGAACAGCGAGGTCTGCGTGGTGGCCAGCACACCGAGCAGCGGGATGCCGACGGTGATGCCGACCTGCTGGGTGGTGGTGACAAGGCCGGTCGCGAGTCCCTGCTCCTCGTCGGGGACGCCGCTGGTCACCGTGATCCCGTACGAGATGATCGCGCCCAGGTGGCACATGCTGGCCAGCGAGACGGCGACGGTGGCAAGCAAAGCGCCGGCGCCGGTGCCGATGCCCAGGAGCGCGGCGATGAACAGACCCTGCCCGAGCAGCGAGCCGGCCAGGACGCGCCGGGCGCCGAAGCGGCCGATCAGGCGGGCGGCGCGGGTGCCGGCGAAGGCCGACGCGAGGCCCTGGACGCCGAAGACAAGACCGGTCCTGAACGGCGACAGGTGCAGGATGTCCTGGAGGTAGAGGGTCAGGACGAAGATCACCGTCGACATCATCGAGAAGGTGACGAGACCGCCCACGTTGCCCCAGGCGACCGTGCGGCGCCCCAGCATCGGCAGCGAGACCAGCGGCGCCGACGCCTTCGCCTCCACGATCACGAAGGCGGCGAGCAGGAGCAGTCCCGCGAGCAGGGTGCCCCACACGTCCACGCCGCCGAAGCCGCGCTGGGCCGCCGAGGACAGGGCGTAGATCAGTGCCAGGAGACCGCCGGTGACGGTGACCGCACCGGGCACGTCCAGGCGCGGCCGCTCAGGGGTGCGCGACTCGGGCAGCAGGCCGGGGGCGAGCGCCAGGACGATCGCCGCGAAGCCCACGAGCAGGCCCATCGTGGAGCGCCAGCCCAGGGTGTCGGTCATGACGCCGCCCAGCACCATCCCGATGGTGAAGCCCAGCGAGAGCAGCGTGCCGGAGATGCCGAGCGCCTTGTCGCGCAGCGGGCCCTCGGGGAACGTCGTGGTCAGCAGGGACATGCCGGTCGGCACGATGGCGGCCGCGCCGAGACCCTGAAGGGCGCGCCCGGTCAGGAAGGACGCCGGGTCCCAGGCGAGGGTGGCCAGCAGCGAGGCCGAACCGAACAGGGCGAGGCCGGCCAGGAACAGCTTCTTGCGGCCGAAGAGGTCGGCGACGCGGCCGAACAGCAGCAGGAAGCCGCCCGACGGCAGGGCGAACGCGGTGACGGCCCACTGCAACGCGGACCGGCTCAGGCCCAGGTCGTCGCCGAGCACGGGCAGCGCCACGTTCAGTACGGAGAAGTCGAGCGCCACCATGAACTGGGCGGCACACAGCACGAAAAGGACCAGCCTGGCCCGGCGGCTGAGCCGGGCCGGTGCCGTGTCGGCGCCGGTGCCGGTGCCGGTGCCGGTGCCGGTGTCCGAATGGGAGGAAAGGGGAGCGGAAGGGGCGGGGGCCGCCGCGTGGGGCCCGGGATCAGTGGTCGGGGTGTCGATCGCCATGGCCCTACCCTCGCGGCCCGGGAATGTCCGTGGAGAGTGGGAACTTATCCTGTTGGTGGCACCACCAGGCAGCCGGTTTCTCAGGGGGAGTCCGTGGCCACACCGGTCGACAAACGCCGCCGCAGCGAGCTGCGCGAGTTCTTGATGAGCAGACGGGCGCGGATCACACCCGCGCAGGCCGGGCTGCCCGACGGCGGGGCCCGTCGCCGCACGCCGGGCCTGCGCCGCGAGGAGGTCGCCGTGCTCGCGGGCGTCGGGGTCTCCTGGTACCAGTGGCTGGAGCAGGGCCGCGACATCACGGTCTCGCCTCAGGTGCTGGACGCGGTGGGCCGGGTGCTCCAGCTGACCAGCGCCGAGCGCCGCCACCTGTATGTCCTGGCCGGCCTCAACCCGCCGGCCCCCCAGGTGGACCCGGCGGGCGCCGCCATGTGTGACGGTCTGCAACGCCTCATCGACGCGTGGATGCCCTTCCCCGCGCACATCATGGACGCGTACTGGAACACGGTCATGTACAACGACGCGGCCTCGCTGGTCCTCGGGATGCGTCCGGAGATCGTGCAGAACTGTCTGCTCGCCTTCTTCTGCGACCCCATCTACCGTGCCCGCGCCAAGCGTTGGGAGGAGATCGCCTGCCACGTCGTCGCCCAGTTCCGCGCGGCGTGCTCGGAGCGGCCCGACGACGAGGGGTTCCAGGCGGTGATCGAGCAGGCGATGGAGCTCAGCGAGGAGTTCGTCGAGCTGTGGGAGCGGCGCGACGTCCAGTCCGGCGGGCAGCTGCGCAAGGAGATGGAGCATCCGGTGGTCGGCGCGCTGCACGTGGAGTCCACGCAACTGCGCGTCCCCGCCCGCCCGGACCTGGTGATCGTGCTGCACACTCCGCTGCCGAACACCGGCACCGCCGAGAAGCTGGAGTGGCTGACCTCGCCGGAGGGGCGGCGCGGGTCGATGTACCCGATCGCGGGCTGAGCCCCCGGCGCGGGCGCGCGGGGCACTCCTTATGCTCGGGGCATGACACAGAGCACCGAACTCGGGCCCGAGGACCGCAAGATCATCACGCTGGCGCGCAGCGCCCGGGCCCGCAACGGCGTGGCCGAGGGTGCGGCCGTGCGCGACGAGACGGGCCGTACGTATGTGGCGGGCACGGTGGAGCTGCCCTCTCTGAAGCTGTCCGCGCTGCGGACGGCGGTGGCGATGGCGGTGGCCAGCGGGGCGGAGTCGCTGGAGGCGGCGGTGGTGGTGACGGGATCGCCCCAGCCGACGGAGGCCGACGTGGCGGCAGTACGAGACCTGGGCGGCCCCGCCACCCCCCTCTTCCTCGCAACCCCCTCCGGAGAAGTAACCGGAACGTTCTGACCCCCCCCAAGACACCCGCCCCCTGCCCTCCGAACCAACCCGGCCCGTAGGGACGGGGGGTTAGGGGCGCGGGGAACGGCGCGAGCAACCACGCACGGCGGCCGGACGACGTCGGTCTGAGGGGCGCGGGGAACTGCGGGCCCAGCCACGCATGGTCCGCGGGGGCCGGGTTTGAGGGGCGCGGGGAACGGCGCGAGCAGCCACGCACGGCCGGGGCCTAGGGGCGCGGGGAACTGCGCAGGGGTGGGCCCGGGCCAACAATCAACGTGGTGGGGCTTGCAATCCCAAGAGCCCCGCGCATCAATGGACGGCAGTCGACCCGACGGCCCGTCAGCCAACCCGGGACGGAACCGGCACGGGGTGCAGAGCCGCAACCCCGCACCGGCGTCGGCCACACCCCCCGCGCACCCACCACGCACCCCCTCCCCGGCAGAGCCATGCCCGCACGCCCGCGCACCCGTGCGCGTGGGCCACCGGGGCAGGCGGTGGACGCGCGGCACAGGCACCCGGCCCCGCACGCGCGGCCCGGCGCCGACGACGCGGCAGACGTTCAACTCCCTGCAAGGGGAAGGGGAATCATGCGCAAGAGCACCAGCAGGCCGGTCGCGCGGGCCGCACTCGCCGTGGGGGCGGTGGCCGCCGCAGGCCTCGCCCTCGCCCCGAGCGCCGCCGCCGTCACGCCGACCACGGCGACCGCCACGTACGACTGCGGTACCTGGGGCGGTGGCGGCGCCACCCTCACCGCCACCCAGAGCGGTACGGCCGCGACCATCACGCTGACCTCGGCCGTCACCACCCCGATCTCGGTCGGCGCCAACCAGATCAGCGCCACCCTGACCCTCGCCAAGGCCGGCGGCGGCACCAGGGTCTTCAGCGGCAAGGCCAACCCGGCTCTCCCGGCGGGCAGTTCGGTCACGATCGGCCCGCTGGGCGGTACCGTCGCCGCCGGCGACAGCCTCAACTCCTACTTCGCCGGCACCGCCCTGAAGATGGTGATCTTCGGGATCACCGTCAACTGCGACGCGACCACCTCGCAGGCCCCGGGCCCGTTCGTGTTCTGACCCGGCACCCTGCTCGACCACCGCTCACCCCAGCACCGCACGCAAGGAGCCGGCGCCGCCCCACGCGGCGCCGGCTTCCGCGCGCCCGCGTCGTCGAGCGGTCGGCGGTGCGAAGATGCGTGAAATGCCGCCAGGGCGTGGGACCTTGACAGTATCTGATGGGCCATCAGTCGCTGCGCCGGGATGCCATTGACTTCTCTTCATGCCGAGCCGTCAATGGGCCCCTGCCGGCGCAGCCGAGCCGCGCTGTGCCACTTCACGAAGGGGGCCCGCCCATGTCGAACCGTCGAAGACGGCGTATGGCCGCCGTATTGGGGGCGGTCGCACTCGCCGCCGGGACCGGCGCGCTCGCCGCACCCGCGCACGCGCTGGCCGCGACGCCCGTCGACTTCGCCACGCACTGCGTCCCGCCGGCCATCGCCGGCATCCCGCCCATCGACGGCACCACGAACGCGACCGTCGCCGTCGACAACGCCTCACCCAAGGTGGGCGACAAGGTCACCGTGACGTACACGGTGAACAAGCCCGCCGCCAGCAACCCCGTCGACATCGCCCTGCCCGCCGACATCATGACCCCGACCGGCAAGGTCGTCCTGGCGGGCGCCCAGAGCGGCACCGTGGACGTGACGGGCCCCAAGAAGAACGACCCCGTACCCGGCAAGGGTGCCTTCCCCGCGTTCTCCATGAGCGGCAGCTTCACCGCCACCAAGGCCGGCGCGATCACCCTGTCGCCCGGCGACTACAACATCCACACCAGCTACATCATGGAGCTGGACACCCCCTGTACGGTGACCAACCCGCCCGCGCCCGTCTCCGGGACGGTCGACGTCACGGACGGCGGCGGACAGGTCAACGAGCGGGCCATCACGGCCGACCCCGCGTCGGGCAACGCGGGCGAGCGCACCACGGTGACCGGGTCCAAATTCACCCCGAACGCCGACGTCACCGTCGCGGGCTGGAACGGCACCGCCACCACCGCCGACAAGATCACCTTCAAGTCGGACGCCAATGGCGCGTTCACCGCACGGCCGAAGATCACCGACCCGGCGACCACCGGGATCGTGGCGTACGAAGGCGCGTCCTGGGACCCGGCCGCCGGGGCCGGCCCGGTGGCGTACACGGTGACCGGCACGCCGCCGCCGGCCGGCCCGAGCCAGAAGCTCACCACGGCCGTGAACGCGGGCACGCTCTCGATGTCCCAGGCCGGTGACAGCGTCGGTCTCGGCGCGGTCGACTTCGGCAGGGGCGGCGCCTCCACCGGCGCCCTGAACACGGTGACGGTCCAGGACTTCCGCGGCGGCCCCGCAGGCTGGTCCCTGACCGGCAAGGTCACCGACTTCACCGGTCCCGGCGGCTCCATCGACGCCGGCGGACTCAGCTGGACCCCCGCCTGCGCCACCAAGGCCGGCTCGCCGTCCGTGTGCGTCGCGGGCTCGGCCACAACCGTGGGCGGCGCGGGCGCGACCCTCGCCTCCACCCCGAACGGCGCGCTCACCGGTGGCGAGTTCAGCGTGGACGCGAAGCTCTCGCTGGACGTGCCGGCGTTCACCCCGCCCGGCGCCTACAGCGGCGTACTGACCCTCACCCTCACCTGATGTCCACCCGTGGGCCGGGCGCGCACCCGGCCGGCCCACCCGTCCCCGGGGGTCTCGCACCGTGCGCAAGCCGTTCGCGCTCCCAGCCCTCCTCCTGACCGTTCTGCTCGCTCTGCCAGCTCTGCTCGCCGCGTTCGCCCTGCTGTCCGCGCCCCTGGCCCGCGCCGCCGACAACGGCAACTGGTCGGTGTATCCGGCGAGTTCGGGAGCGTCCGCGCGCCCGTACTTCTACCTCGCCGCCGCCCCCGGAGCCACCCTCCGCGACCAGGTGACCGTCACCAACAAGACGGCGGCGCCCCTGAATCTGCGGCTGTACGGAGCCGACGCGTACAACACCGAGCGCGACGGCGGGTTCGCCGTGCGCGCCGAGCAGGAGAAGCAGAGCGGGGTGGGGGCCTGGGTGAGACCCGAGCGGAGCGCGATCACCGTACCGGCCCGCTCCTCGCTGGCCGTGCCCTTCACCCTCGCCGTGCCCGAGGACGCCGAGCCGGGCGACCACGTGGGCGCCCTTGTCGCGCTCGACGACCGGATCGCGCCGGGCCCCGCCGCCAGTGGCAAGGTCGCCGTCGGTCTGCGGCAGGCCGTGGGCGCCCGGGTCTATCTGCGCGTCGGCGGGCCCACCGTGCCCGCGCTCGCCGTCGAGAACGTCCGGCTCAGCCAGCACCGGCCGCTGGTGCCCGGCGCCGGAGAGAGCCGCACCGACATCACGTACACGCTGCACAACCGGGGCAACGTCACGCTCAGCCCGAAGGTCGCGCTGCGCGCCACGGGTCTGTTCGGGCGGACCCTGCTCAGCCGGGACCCGGCCGCGGTCCCCGCCGAGCTGCTGCCCGGCCAGCGGGTCACGCTCACCGAGACCTGGCGTGGCTCCCCCCAACTCGACTGGGGACACGTCACGTTGACGGCGAGCGCGAAGGACGCGAAGGGTTCCGCCGGCGCGTCGTTCCTGGCCCTGCCCTGGCTCGCTCTGGTCGTCCTCGCGGCCGCAGCCCTCGCCTTCACGGCGCACCGAGTCGTACGCCGCCGCGCCGGGCGACGCCGGCGGGCCATCGGGACGGCGGCGCGGCGCCCGTCGGCGCGGCTCACGTCCGCGGACACATGAGCCCAGTGAGGGCTCACGTCCTGCTCACGTCCGGCGCGGGTGCGGCGCACGTCCGGCTCATGTCCGCAGGTACGAAGCCCCGTTGAGGTCGAGGACCGTCCCCGAGGCCCACTCCGCGGCCGGTGACGCCAGCCACAGCGCGGCCGACGCGATCTCCTGCGGCGTCGCCACCCGGCCGAACGGGCTCTGGGCGCGGATCGCCTCGCCCTCGGCGCCGCTCAGCCGGTGGGCGACCCGCTCTGTCTCGAAGAACCCGGGGGCCACGGAGGCGACGCCGATCCCGTACGGGGCCAGGTGCACGGCCAGGGACTGGCCCAGCGCGTGCACCGCCGCCTTCGTCGCCCCGTAGGCCGGGTGGTCGGGCTCGCCGCGGAACGCGCCGCGCGAGCCGACGTTGATGATCCGGCCACCGGTGCCCTGCTCGATCATGCGGCGCGCCGCGAGGTGGCTGAGATTCGCGGTCGCGAGGAGGTTGACGCAGACGTGGCTCTGCCAGGCAGCCGCCCAGTCCTCGTAGGAGGTGGTGGCCAGGGGGTGCGGGAGATTCACGGCGGCGTTGTTGACGAGCACGTCGATTCCGCCGAGCCCCTCGCTCGCGGTCTCGGCGACGGTGCGGGCGCCCTGCGGGGTGGACAGGTCGCCCCCCGCCAGCACGTGGCCCGTCCCGGCGAGCGAGGCGAGGGTCTGTTCGGCCTCCTCGCGCCGGGCGCCGAAGTGCACGGCCACGGTGTCGCCGTGGTCGGCGAAGGCCTGGGCGAGCGCACGGCCCAGGCCTCGGGAGGCGCCGCTGACGAGCACGCGGCGGCGGGTGGGGGTGACATCATCCATACGGATCATGATGCCGCCCCCCGACATGGACGCCCGGCGCCCCCTGAGTATCCGATCCTGACCCGCACCGGGACCCTCAACCCGTTCGCGCAGTTCCCCGCGCCCCTGGCGGGGTGGGTGCTGGCCCGCTCCGGCACCCTCAGCCTGTCCGGCATTTGAGGACGAGTGCCCTTCAGGCGCGAACGGGGTCTGGGGCGGAGCCCCAGTGACTCCGGCTGCCGACCGTGCGTGGCTGAGCGCGCAGTTCCCCGCGCCCCTGAGCATCCGACGTGGGCCCGCGTGGGCACCCTCAGCCTGTCCGGCGTTCGAGGACGAGCGCCCTTCAGGTGCGATCGGGGTCCGGGGCGGAGCCCGGGGGGCCGGATTGGGAGGGGCTGGGCGGCGACGGGGTCGGGATCGGGGAGAATGGCCGCATGAGCGCTCGCACCCCTGCCGCCGACCCCGCCACCGACCCCACCCACCGGGCCGGCTTCGCCTGCTTCGTCGGCCGCCCCAACGCGGGCAAGTCCACCCTCACGAACGCTCTGGTCGGGCAGAAGGTGGCCATCACCTCCAACCGCCCGCAGACCACCCGGCACACCGTGCGCGGCATCGTGCACCGCCCCGACGCCCAGCTGATCCTCGTGGACACCCCCGGGCTCCACAAGCCGCGCACCCTGCTCGGTGAGCGCCTGAACGACGTGGTCCGCACCACCTGGGCCGAGGTCGACGTGATCGGCTTCTGCCTGCCCGCCGACCAGAAGCTCGGCCCGGGCGACAAATTCATCGCCAAGGAACTCGCCGGGATCAAGAAGACCCCCAAGATCGCGATCGTCACCAAGACCGACCTGGTCGACTCCAAGACACTGGCCGAACAGCTCATCGCCGTGGACCAGCTCTCCACGGAGCTCGGCTTCGAGTGGGCCCAGATCGTGCCGGTCTCCGCCGTGGGCGACGTACAGGTCAACCTCGTCGCCGACCTGCTCATCCCGATGCTCCCCAAGAGCCCCCCGCTCTACCCCGAGGGCGACCTCACCGACGAGCCCGAGCAGGTGATGGTCGCCGAGCTGATCCGCGAGGCCGCGCTCGAAGGCGTACGGGACGAGCTGCCGCACTCCATCGCGGTCGTCGTGGAGGAGATGATCCCGCGCGAGGACCGGCCCGCCGACAGGCCGCTCCTGGACATCCACGCCAACGTCTACATCGAGCGGCCGAGCCAGAAGGGCATCATCATCGGCCCCAAGGGCAAGCGCCTGAAGGAAGTCGGCATGAAGTCCCGCAAGCACATCGAGGCGCTGCTGGGCACGCCGGTCTTCCTCGACCTGCACGTCAAGGTCGCCAAGGACTGGCAGCGCGACCCCAAGCAGCTGCGCAAGCTCGGTTTCTAGCCCCGTCGCGGGGGCGGTTCAGGCGACCTTCGGGGCGCAGCGCATGCCGATGCAGCAGCAGGCCGTGCCGTCCGGCAGGGTGGCGAAGACGACCGGCATCCAGTCCGCGCTGTACGCCCCCGAGCCGGCCCCCGCGAACACCGTGTCCGTCACCGCCACGAGCTCCATCCGCAGCGGCGGCGAGAAGTCCTTCATGCCGCCGGTGAACTCGTACACCAGGTGCGGCCCGCCGTCCTGCTCGAAGACGGTGATGCGGACGCCCTCACGCTCGTAGGTGCCGGTGAGCGGCGCGAAGTCCACCGCGACCGGCTCGGCGGGCGGTCCGAACGGCGCGGGCATCCGCACGCCGGCCAGCTCGTGCAGCAGGTCGGCGAACAGGTCCTCGTACAGCCGGCGCGCGTCGCCGCCGTTGGTCAGGAGCACCACCGCGACGTCCGCGCCCGGCACCACCCGCAGGAAGCCGTACTGGCCGATCGAGGCACCGTCGTGCCCAAAGCCCTGGACGCCGTTCCAGTCGTACAGCGTCCAGCCGAGCCCCCAGCCGTCGGCGTGGACGGTCCACTTGTCGGGGGAGTCGACCTCACGGCTTCGCATCGCGGCGACGCTCGCGGGGCTCAGGAGCCGGGTCCCGTCCGGGGCGGCGCCGCCCGCCAGGTGCATCCGGGCGAGCCGGGCGACGTCACCGGCGGTGGCCAGCACCCGGCCGTAGGGCCCCGCCGAACGCGGCATGAGGTCCCAGGCCGGAGCGGGGACGGGGTCCTCGCCGTACTCGCCGAGATGGCCCATCGCGGCGCGGAACGCCAGCGCCTCCTCGGGCAGCGTCATCGTGTGGGTGAGGCCGAGCGGCGTGAGAAGCAGGTCCTTGAGGGCCTGGTCCCACGTCGTGCCGGTCAAAACCTCCACGATGCGGCCGAGCACGTTGAAGCCGAGGCTGCTGTAGGAGCAGGCGGCGCCGGGCGGGCAGTCGAGGGCGACGCCGCTCGCGGCGTCCACATACCGCTCCAGGCAGTCGTCCCCTCGCCCCGAGTCGAAGGTGAAGTCGCACGTCAGACCGCTCGTGTGGGAGAGCAGCTGCCGGGGCGTGATGGTGCGGGACGCCTCGTCGTCGGCGACGGTGAAGTCGGGCAGCACCTCGCGGACCGGCGCGTCCAGATCGAGCTTTCCCGCGTCGACCAGCCGCATGACGAGGGTCGCGGTGTACGTCTTGGCCAGCGAGCCGAGCTGGAAGACCGAGTCGGTGGTGGCGGCCACGCCGGTGCCGGTGTGCAGCACCCCGCCGGCCAGCTCGTGGATCCTGCCGTGGGCGAGCACGGCGAGGGTGGCGCCGGGGACGTGGTGCTTCCTGCGCAGCTGATCGAGCCTCGCCTGCCAGGCGTCCAGGTGAAAACGCTCGCCGTCCGAGCCCTGGGCCCCCCATGCCCCCTCGGCGCTCCACTGCCCCCGCTCGTCCCAGCTGACGTTCTTCGACATCGGGTTCCCCTCCCGGATCAACGGCGTGCGTACACCGTTCCCTTGTTGCGCACACTGTACGCAGAACGGTGTGCGCAGGGCAAGAGGTGATCTTGCGGGGCGGGACGGGCGGGACGGGACGGGCGGGGTGGGACGGGGTGGGGTGGGGCGGCGCGGCTCGGAACGGCGCGGTGCGAGGCGGTGCGGCCCGGACTGGCGGGCCTCGGGCGCCCAACTGCCGTCAAGAACCTGCGGGTTCGGTGATCAGGGCGACGCTCGCCGGGTGCGGCCGCACAACTGCCGTCAGGAACCCTCGACTTCGACGACCGGAGCGGCCCCCGCCGCCTGCTGCCGCACAACCGCCGTCAGGAACCGGCCGGTTCGGCGATCAGGGCCGTGCCGACCGGGCGAAAGCCCAGGCTCGCGTACATCCGGGCCACGTCGGCGTCGCCCGCCGACAGGAAGACCGTCGCGGCGCCCGCGCCCCGCGCGTCGGCGACCAGCGCCGCCGTCACCGCGCGCCCAAGGCCCCTGCGTCGCGCGGCCGGCAGCGTGCCCACCGCGACGATCTCGCTGACCTGCCCCACCGGATTGTGCATGCCGGAACAGAGCGGCAGCCCGTTCTCGACGGCGGCCGCCACCGCCGTGCGGCCCGCGCGGATCCGCTCGCCGACCTGCTGGGCCAAGCCGTCACCGGCATGAGCCACGATCGCGGCGGTCAACTCGCCGACCCCGGCCCCGCCCACGTCCGTACCGGGCGCGGCGAACGCCAGCCGGGGCACGACGAGCGCGGCGTGCAGCAGCGGATCACCCGCGCCGAGCACCCGGACCAAGGGGTGCGGCTCGGCCGGGGGCGCTTGGGGATCCAGGAGCATCAGCGGGTGCTCGTGCACGCCGAGCCCGGACTCCTCGACCGCCGCGCGCAGCCCCGGATTCACCTCGGCGACCCACTCCAGCGCCTCGGGCACGCCGAGCGCGCGCTGCCGGGCCCGCACCGCGTCCACGTCGGCGGCCGTGACCGGCCCCGGATGCCCAGGCGTCGGCCGCGCGTAGAAGGGCCACCCCGCGCCCTCCCGGACGAAGAGGGTGAGCGGACCGAAGTCCTCCACGCGCGCCGCACTCCTGGGCGCGGCATCGTAGTAGCGCTCAAGGGCGTCGAGCGAGGGGTGGAAGGACTGGGTGGTGGAACGGGTCGTCATGGCGGCATCCAAGCAGGACGCACCGGCCGGCACCCGCCCTTTTCCGCCCGGCGCTACGCCCCTTCCTTCAACACCCGTGTGATCAGCTCACGTTGGGCGTCCGTCAGGTCCGGGTCGGCGCAGTGCACGGTACGGCCGTCCGCCGTGATCACATAGTGGAACCCGTCCGGCACCCCCGCCACCGGCCGGGCACACCCCGCCGTGAACGCCGCCTCCACCAGCGCCCGCCACTCCTCGGCATCGGGCAGCCCGGAGGTGTCCACCTCCGCCCGCCGCTCGATCCCCGCGAACCCGCCTGACCGACACACTTGGATACGCATGCCCTCTGTCTAGCAGCCGACGCGAGCCCCCGTCACCACATCACCCGAGGGTGGCCGACACACGCGCGCCTGCGGGCCCCCACGCGGCCGTCGTAGCGGCACGAGGTGGCCGCAGGGTTCGCGTGTGAGCAGATGCCGTTCGACGGGGGCGCCAAGAAGCTGCTCACGGAGCTCGGGGCGTACCCGGACGCAGGCGGTTACGGCACTGCCGCACAGGGATTCAGCGCCCGCCTACGGTTCGGTCCCCGACCTCGAGTGTGGTCTGGCACGTCGTCCGCCCTATGCTCGAGCACGCGTTCCGGTGGGGCAAGGCCGCGCAGGTGTACCCGTACCCCCAGCAGCACTACCTCAACTCGCTGTCGCAGACCGCGAAACCGCCCAATGGGCCACGCAGCAGGTCGTCACGGCGAGCGAGCAGCACGTCCATCGGTGGCTCGCCCAGTCGACCCGCCCCCGGCTCACGATCGAGGCCACGTGGCCCTCGCGCCCGGGTCCGGTCGGTCGAGTCCTGCTCCAGGCGATGCTGCTGGCAGGCCGTGACCCCGTCGACGTGCGTGCCGCACGGGTGGTCCTCAAGCGGGACGCCACCAGTCCGCACGGATTCGTCGTGCATGCCTCGTTCCCCGTATACCTGTGATCACCTGTTGAGGACGCAGCAACCGTGCCCATGAACCCGCTCGAACACGACCGCCGCTACGGCGAGTTGGACCAGGTGCTGCGCGCGTACGCGGGCCAGCCCGCGGACGACACCGAGGGCGCGCCCGGCGCGGCCCTCACGGCGTACCTCCGCCATGCCTGGCACACCCGGCCATGGGCGCTCGCGGCCGCCGAGCAGCAGCTGCGTGAATACTCGCTCCGCCCTCCGGGGCGGCTGCGCGTGCGCCTGGGCGAGTTCTACGCGATTGCGGACGTCGGTCTGCCGGAGCACGAGATCCAGGACTGGCTGCGTCTCCTCGCGGACCACATCAGGCGCAGCATCGAGGAAGGTGAGGTTCCGGCGCCCTGTGCCCCCCCAGACGCACTGGGAGTGGCACGCCCGCTTCCCGGAGACCGCCCAGTTCCTCGGTGGCTGGTTCTCCCAGGACATGCCGGAGGAGTTCGCGGATCACGACGCGGCAGTCGCCGACTACATCGCCGAGACGGACCCCCAGCTGACGGCCCGCCTCGCCGGCGAGATCCATGAACTGCTCGCTCTGGTCCTCGACGAGTCCGCCTGCGCCCTCGCGGTGGCGGAACTGGGCATGGAGGTCGACCCGCCCGCACCGTACGCGCCCAGCGGCTGGCTGGCGCGCGTCGCGGCCCAGCTGGGCGGGGGTGACCGTACGCGTGGGGTGCGGGAGGGCGCCCAGGGGTGAAGCCCTGGCCGTGGCATATGTCACGTCCTGGGCGATTTGACTTCCGCGTCCCGCATGCTGATACGGGACCGGCGCTCGCGCGGTCCCTCGGCTAGGCTGCGGCATCATGCGTATCGGGCTGCTTCTCCTTAGCTGCCGCGGCGAGGGCCTGTAGTCGTAGGCCGACCCCCTCCCCGCGGGATCTGGTGTTGCGCTCGACAGTCGGCCGTCCCTCCCTCTGCTTCCGAGGAGCCGCACGCCATGTCCCAGCCCGTAGGCCGCCCCACCCCCGTCACCAACGCCACCCAGGCCCAGAAGCCGTCCGGGATGCCGGTCCACAAGTACGCCCCGTACGACGCCGTGGACATCCCCGACCGCACCTGGCCCGACCGCCGCATCACCAAGGCCCCGCGCTGGCTCTCCACCGACCTGCGCGACGGCAACCAGGCGCTGATCGACCCGATGAGCCCGGCCCGCAAGCGCGAGATGTTCGACCTGCTGGTGCGCATGGGCTACAAGGAGATCGAGGTCGGCTTCCCCTCCTCCGGCGAGACCGACTTCACCTTCGTACGCTCCATCATCGAAGAGGGCGCGATCCCCGAGGACGTGACGATCTCCGTCCTGACGCAGGCCCGCGAAGAGCTGATCGAGCGCACCGTGGAGTCCCTGCGCGGAGCCCACCGCGCCACCGTCCATCTGTACAACGCGACCGCCCCCACCTTCCGCCGCGTCGTCTTCCGCGGCACCAAGGAGCAGGTCAAGCACATCGCCGTGGACGGCACACGGCTGGTCATGGAGTACGCCGACAAGATCCTGGGCGACGAGACGATCTTCGGCTACCAGTACTCTCCGGAGATCTTCACCGACACCGAGCTGGACTTCGCCCTGGAGGTCTGCGAGGCGGTGTGCGACGTCTGGCAGCCCGAGGAGGGCCGCGAGATCATCCTCAACCTGCCCGCCACGGTGGAGCGTTCGACCCCCTCCACGCACGCGGACCGCTTCGAGTGGATGAGCCGCAACCTGACGCGCCGCGAGCACGTGTGCCTGTCCGTGCACCCCCACAACGACCGCGGTACGGCCGTGGCCGCCGCCGAACTGGCCATCATGGCCGGCGCCGACCGTATCGAGGGCTGCCTGTTCGGCCAGGGCGAGCGCACCGGCAACGTCGACCTGGTGACCCTGGGCATGAACCTGTTCAGCCAGGGCGTCGACCCGCAGATCGACTTCTCCCAGATCGACGAGATCCGCCGCACCTCCGAGTACTGCAACCAGATGGAGGTCCACCCGCGCCACCCCTACGCGGGTGACCTGGTCTACACCGCCTTCTCCGGCTCCCACCAGGACGCCATCAAGAAGGGCTTCGACGCGATGGAGGCGGACGCGGCCGCCCAGGGCAAGACCATGGACGACATCGAGTGGGCCGTCCCCTACCTGCCCATCGACCCCAAGGACGTCGGCCGCTCCTACGAGGCCGTCATCCGGGTCAACTCCCAGTCCGGCAAGGGCGGTATCGCCTACGTCCTGAAGAACGACCACAAGCTGGACCTGCCGCGCCGGATGCAGATCGAGTTCTCGAAGATCATCCAGCAGAAGACGGACTCCGAGGGCGGCGAGGTCACCCCCGCCGCGATCTGGTCGGTCTTCCAGGACGAGTACCTGCCCAACCCCGAGAACCCCGAGGCCCGTTGGGGCCGCGTGCAGCTGCGCTCGGGCCAGACGACGACGGACACCGACGGCCGCGACACCCTGACGGTGGAGGCGGTCGTGGACGGCGTCGACACGGTCCTGACCGGCACCGGCAACGGTCCGATCTCGGCCTTCTTCGAGGCGCTGGCCGCGATCGGCGTGGACGCGCGGCTGCTGGACTACCAGGAGCACACGATGAGCGAGGGTGCGTCGGCCCAGGCCGCGTCGTACATCGAGTGTGCGATCGACGGGGTCGTGCTGTGGGGGATCGGGATCGACGCGAACACGACGCGGGCGTCGCTGAAGGCGGTCATCTCCGCCGTCAACCGGGCCGCCCGCTGACCTGCCCGGTCAGCCGCTCGGTGCGGGCCGCGGGCAGCTGTTCGCGCAGTTCCCCGCGCCCCTGAGCATCCGATCCTGGCCCACTCGGGTCTCCTCAACCCCGCTCGCGCAGTTCCCCGCGCCCCTGGCGGGGCTGGGGGCCGGCCGGCACCCCCCGCACATACCCGCGCCCCTGGCGGGGTTGGCGCCGGCCCGCACGGGCATGACCCGGGCGCAATTCGGCCAAGGCGGACGGCTTCCCCCGCCGGGGTGCTGACGCCGCCTCGAGGATGTGGCTAACATCACGTCAACGCGGCAACGTTGCCGGAGCGTTACGGAGGTGCGCGGTGCGGCCAGCACGGGGACACAACGGTACAAACCTCAGCACCGGGCCGCTGCCCGGCTTCCGCCCCCGCCTCTGGACCACCCGCACCCTGTGGCACACCGTGGGCGACGGCGAGTTCTTCTGCCCCGACTGCGGAGGCGACCGCAACTACCAGCGCCGCACCGGCCGCAGGCGCCTCACCGTCCTCGGCATCCCCCTGGTCACCCGCGGCGCCGCAGGCCCCGTGGTCGAGTGCGCCGCCTGCCAGGGGCGCTTCGGCACGGACGCCCTGGACCACCCCACCACCACCCGCTTCTCGGCGATGCTGCGCGACGCCGTGCACACCGTCGCCCTGGCCGTCCTCGCGGCGGGCGGCACCTCCTCCCGTACGGTCACCGCCACCGCCGTCGCCACGGTGCGGGCCGCCGGGTTCGAGGACTGCACGGAGGAACAGCTCATCGCCCTCATCGAGGCGCTGGCCGCCGACACCGGCCGCTTCGTGAGCGACCCGGTCGACGAGAGCGACCCCTGCGGCGCGGCCCTCGGCATCGAACTGCACGAGGCGCTGGAACCCCTCGCCCCCCACCTGGCTCCGGCCGGACGCGAGTCGATCCTGCTCCAGGGCGCGCGCATCGCCCTCGCGGACGGCCCCTACAGCCCGGCCGAACGGGAAGTGCTCACCACGGTCGGCGGCGCGCTCTCGCTGTGCGCGGACGACACCGCCCGCCTGCTCGCGGCGGCCCGCACCCCCTCCTGAACCCCGCCGAACAAGCCCCTCGGGGCGCCTCGGGCCTCAGGAGGGCCCGCGTGGCCCGTCAGTCCTTGAGCGTGTACGAGCACGGCTTGGGCGAGGCGCCGTCGTTGTTGTCCGCCACCTTCTTGCCGTCCACCGTGATCGTGCACGGGGCGGCCTTGAGCTTGCCGTCCCCCGCCTCCACCGAACCGGGCACCACCGACACCGGGACGCCGACCTTCAGCTGGGCGTCCTCCAGCTGAACCGTCTCCGTCTTCGTCCACGGCAGCGTCACCTGCTCGAAGTGGTTGGTGTTGCCCACCCACATCACCCGGGACGGGCCCGTGCCGCCCACCTCGAAGACCACCCGGTGCGCGATGCCCTTCACGACGGCGTCGGAGTCCTTGCCGGGGGCGCTCGCGAAGGCACCGGGCGAACCGTTCGCGCCCCTGGCGGGAGCGGCGTCCTTCGTGTCGCTGCCGCACCCCGTCAGGAGCGCGGCCGCCGCGAGCAGACCGAGAGCGAGCATGGCTGTTTTACGCATGTGTGGAGACCCCCGTGGTCGAACCGATCGGTACTGGTGCAGTAGGAGACCGTAGATCATGGCCAGGGGCCCGGGCCCGCGGGGGGCGCCGCCCGGCCTCAGCCCCCGCCCGGGCCCTTCGTGCCGTCGGCCGGTTCGATCAGGGAGTCCTCGGAGGGCCGGGCCTTCGCTGCGCCCCTGGCGGGGTCGGAGGCGGCGGGCAGCGGGGCGAGCTCGCTGCCGTTCCAGCGCAGTGTGGTCGCCACCTGACGGTCGCGTCCGCCGGCCGGCTCGGTGACCACCAGATCCGTGCCCAGCGTCTCCGCGCTCATACCGGCCCGCCCCGCGTACTCGAGGACGGCGTGGGCCTGCTCGCCCACAGCGGTGTACACCCACAAAATGGTGCGGCCCAAGTCGTCGTAGGCCAAGACCAGTTCACGCTCGCCGTCGCCGGTCAGATCGGCGTACGCGGGCGGCCGCAGCCGGCACGAGGACTGCTGCGGGCACTCCTTGAGCCCGCTGCGCACCGCGCGGTCGGTGCCGGGATCGGCGGCCAGCAGCCGCACCCCGTCGACCTTGGTGAGGTCACCGCCCGGCACGTCCACCCCCGGCACGGGCCCGCGCGCGTGGAAACCCTGGCCGGGCTTGGCGGGCGCGGCGGTGACGGTGTGGCCGGGCCACAGCGGGGACGCGGTCACCGAGGCGGAGGGACTGGGCGCGGGCCCGTCGTCACGGACCCCCTCACCCGCCGAACACCCCGCGAGCACCAGCAGCACACCCGCACACCCCGCCGCACGCGCGAGCGCGACGCGGGCACGGCGACCGGCACCGGTCGTGGGCAGCGGCATTCCGGTCCGTCCAGGAAGAGGGGGAGCCTCGGCTCACAGGGGAGTGGACCCTGCTGCCGCAATGGTGCCCCATCGCCCTGTGGGTACCCCACGAACCACCCCGCCCCACACCCCACGAGACCCCCCAAGCGCTTGGCGGACAAGGCAGACGCGGCCACCGTGATCCCTGCCACGTCACCCACCGGGGGCGCCGGTTCCCGGGCGCGTACCGTACGTGGCCGCCCGCGCGGCTCTGCGCGCGCCCCGACGGGACCCGGGCCACGCCCCCCGGCCACACCCCCGCGGGGGTGCAGGACAATGGAGGGCATGAGTCTGTTCCGTGATGACGGCATCGTCCTGCGCACCCAGAAGCTGGGTGAGGCGGACCGGATCATCACGCTGCTCACCCGGGGGCACGGCCGGGTGCGGGCCGTCGCGCGGGGAGTACGGCGCACCAAGTCCAAGTTCGGCGCGCGGCTCGAACCGTTCAGCCACGTCGACGTGCAGTTCTTCGCACGCGGCAGCGAACTCGTGGGACGCGGCCTCCCGCTGTGCACCCAGAGCGAGACCATCGCTCCCTACGGTGGCGGCATCGTCGCCGACTACGCCCGCTACACCGCAGGCACGGCCATGCTGGAGACGGCGGAACGGTTCACCGACAACGAGGGCGAGCCGGCCGTCCAGCAGTACCTGCTCCTCGTCGGCGGCCTGCGCACCCTCGCCCGGGGCGAACACGCTCCCCACCTCATCCTCGACGCCTTCCTGCTGCGCTCCCTCGCCGTCAACGGCTACGCGCCCAGCTTCGAGGACTGCGCCAAGTGCGGCCTGCACGGACCCAACAGGTTCTTCTCCGTGGCGGGCGGCGGCGTGGTGTGCGGTGACTGCCGCGTACCCGGCAGCGTCGTACCCTCTGCGGAGGCCATCGGACTGCTCAGCGCGCTGCTCACGGGGGACTGGGAGACGGCGGACGCGAGTGAGCCGAGGCATGTGCGGGAGGGGAGCGGGCTCGTATCGGCCTATCTGCACTGGCACCTGGAGCGCGGCCTGCGCTCCTTGCGGTATGTAGAGAAGTCCTGAGCGGCCCGAGCGCCTTCAGTCAGCACAGGACACAGCACACACAGCGGACACAGCACACACAGCGGATACAGCACACACAGCAGTCAGAGCATCTAGGGAGAGAGCTCCACATGGCAGTACGCGGAATCCTGGGCGGGCGGTCCCGGCGTGAGTACAAGACCCCCGAGCCGCACCCCTCGGGCGCGGTGCCGCCGAAGATCCCGGCCGAGCTGGTGCCCAACCACGTCGCCTGCGTCATGGACGGCAACGGCCGCTGGGCCAAGGAGCGCGGGCTGCCCCGCACCGAGGGGCACAAGGTCGGCGAGGGCGTCGTCCTCGACGTGCTCAAGGGCTGCCTGGAGATGGGCGTCAAGAACCTGTCCCTGTACGCCTTCTCCACCGAGAACTGGAAGCGCTCGCCCGACGAGGTCCGCTTCCTGATGAACTTCAACCGGGACGTCATCCGGCGCCGGCGGGACGAGATGAACGAACTCGGCATCCGCATCCGCTGGGTGGGGCGCATGCCCAAGATGTGGAAGTCCGTCGTCCAGGAGCTCCAGATCGCCCAGGAGCAGACCGTCGCCAACGACGCGATGACGCTGTACTTCTGCGTCAACTACGGCGGGCGTGCCGAACTCGCCGACGCGGCGCAGGCGATCGCCCGGGATGTCGCGGCGGGCAGGCTCGATCCGTCGAAGGTCAACGAGAAGACCTTCGCGAAGTATCTGTACTACCCGGACATGCCGGACGTCGACCTCTTCCTGCGGCCCAGCGGGGAGCAGCGCACGTCCAACTACCTGATCTGGCAGTCCAGTTACGCGGAGATGGTCTTCCAGGACGTGCTGTGGCCGGACTTCGACCGGCGGGACCTGTGGCGGGCCTGCCTCGAGTACGCCTCCCGTGACCGGCGCTTCGGAGGCGCCATCCCCAACGAGGCGCTGGCCGCCCTGGACAAGTCCGGCGACGCCCGCCCATAACCCGGGCCGGCCCGGGCAGCCCACGGGTCTGGGGCTCCACCCCAGACCCCGTTCGGGCCTGGAGGGCCCTCGTCCTCAAGCTCCCCCAAGGCCTTAAGGGCCACGGGACCCCCACGACGGGCTGACAGCGCTCATGCGGGCCGGTACGGCCCGGCCAGGGGCGCGGGGAACTGCGCGAGAAGCGACCACGGCCCGCGCCCGACCACCAAGCCACCAAGGGGCGCGGGGAACTGCGCGACCAGGCACGCATGGCCCGCAGGCACGGTCCGCAGGGACCAGGGTTTCAGGGGCGCGGGGAACCTGCGGAAGGCCCATTCGTGGCGACCCGGGTCCAGCGTGACCCCGCTAAGCGGCGGCGCACGCCTCACACGTGCCGAAGATCTCCACCGTGTGCGCCACATTCACATACCCGTGCTGCGCCGCGATCGACTCCGCCCACTTCTCGACCGTCGGGCCCCTCGACCTCCACGGCCTTGCCGCACACCCGGCACACCAGATGATGGTGGTGGTCGCCCGAGGAGCACCGCCGGTACACCGACTCCCCGTCACTGGTGCGCAGCACATCCACCTCGCCCGCGTCCGCGAGGGACTGGAGCGTGCGGTAGACGGTGGTCAGGCCCACCGAGTCACCCCGGTGCTTGAGCATGTCGTGCAGTTCCTGCGCGCTGCGGAACTCATCCACCTCGTCCAGCGCCGCCGCCACCGCGGCACGCTGCCGGGTGGACCGGCCTCGTACGGGGGCGGTATTGGACCCGCCGAGCGGCGCTGTCGTCACAGGTGCCTCCAAGCCTTGACCCGTACAAACCTTCCTCGGGCCATTGTGCCAGCTCCCGCTCAGACCGTGACCTCGCCGGCCTGGGGCTTCGCGGGGGCGGGCACGTCAAGACCGCACTCGCCCTCGGCCGTGTGCGCTGCCGCCGCCCGGGCGCGCCGCCTGGCCAGGGGCGTGGCGAGCGCGGTCAGGACGATGAAGATCGCGATGGTGAACAGGACGATGACGGCGCCGGGCGGTACGTCCTCGTAGTACGTGACGACCGTGCCGCCGAGCGTGACCGACACCCCGATGGCGACGGCGATCGCGAACGTCAGGGCGAAACTGCGCGAGAGCTGCTGGGCGGCCGCGACCGGCACCACCATCAGGGCGGAGACCAGGAGCAGGCCCACGACCCGCATCGCGACGGTGACGGTGACCGCCGCCGTGACGGCCGTCAGCAGGTTCAGGGCGCGCACCGGCAGGCCGGTCACCCGGGCGAACTCCTCGTCCTGGCTGACCGCGAACAGCTGGCGGCGCAGGCCGACGGTCACCAGCAGCACGAACGCCCCGAGCAGGCTGATGGCCCACACGTCGGAGGGCGAGACCGTGGAGAGCGAGCCGAAGAGGTAGGAGTTGAGGTTGGCGGTGGAGCCGCCGGGCGCGAGGTTGATGAAGAGCACGCCGCCGGCCATGCCGCCGTAGAAGAGCATCGCGAGCGCGATGTCGCCGCGCGTCCTGCCGTACCAGCGGATCAGTTCCATCGTGACCGCGCCCAGCACGGAGACCAGCGTCGCCATCCACACCGGCGAGGTGGACAGCAAGAAGCCGAGGCCGACGCCGGTCATCGCCACATGGCCGATGCCGTCGCCCATGAGGGCCTGGCGGCGCTGGACCAGGTAGATCCCGACGGCGGGCGCGATGATCCCGACGAGGATCGCGGCGATCAACGCCCGTTGCATGAAGGGGGAGTTCAGGATTTCCATCATGATCAGGTCAGCAGTCCCGTGCGTACCGGCTCGGTGGCCGTGTGCGGATGTACGTGGTCGTGGCCGGGCAGGGCGTGCTGGCCCACGGCCCTGGGCGGCGGCCCGTCGTGCACGACGCATCCGTCGCGCAGGACCACCGCCCGGTCGATCAACGGCTCAAGGGGGCCGAGCTCGTGCAGGACGAGCAGCACCGACGCGCCGGCGGCGACCTGCTCGCGCAGGGTGGCCGCGAGGATTTCCTGGCTCTCGATGTCGACGCCCGCCATGGGCTCGTCCATGATCAGCAATTCCGGTCCGGCCGCCAGCGCCCGGGCGATCAGGACGCGCTGGTGCTGGCCGCCGGAGAGCGCGTCCACGGAGTCCTTGGCCCGGTCGGCCAGGCCCACCGCGGCGATCGCCCGCTCGACGGCCTCACGGTCGGCCCTGCGCAGCAGTCCGAAGCGGGTGCGCGAGAGACGGCCGGTGGAGACGACCTCGCGGATCGTGGCGGGCACGCCGCCCGAGGCCGTGGTGCGCTGCGGTACGTAGCCCACGCGGCCCCAGTCGCGAAAGCGCCGGCGCGGGGTACCGAAGATCTCCACCGAGCCGCCGCTGAGCGGCACCTGCCCGATGATGGTGCGGATCGCGGTGGACTTGCCCGAGCCGTTCGCGCCGAGCAGGGCCACGACCTCGCCGGGCCCAACAGCCAGGTCGATGCCGCGAAGGACGGGGCGTGAGCCGAGCTCGGCGCACACCTGGGTGAGCGATATGACGGGCGCCATGACGGGTGCCTCCGAGGGGGATGGGGTGGTCATTCGGTGCCGAGCGCCGTCTTCAGGGCGGCCAGGTTGGACCGCATCACCGAGAAGTAGTCGGTGCCCTTGGACCGGTCGGTGATGCCTTCGAGGGGGTCGAGCACATCGGTCCTGAGCGAGGCGTCCGCCGCCAGGGTCTTGGCGGTCTTGTCGCTGACCAGGGTCTCGTAGAAGACGGTGGTGACGCCGTCGGCCTTCGCCATCTTCTGGAGCGCCTTGATCCGGGCCGGGCTCGGCTCGGAGTCGGGGTCGAGGCCGGTGATGGCCTCCTCGGTCAGGCCGTAGCGCTCGGCGAGGTAGCCGAAGGCGGCGTGGGTGGTGATGAAGACCCGCGAGGTGAGGGCCGTGTTCTTCAGGGCGGCCGCGTACTCCTTGTCCAGGGCGTCGAGCCTGGCAAGCAGGGCGGTGGTGTTGCTCCGGTAGTCCGCCGCGTGCGCGGGGTCGGCCTTCTCGAGGGCCGCGCCGACGCCCTTGGCGACCTCGGCGTACTTCACCGGGTCCAGCCAGATGTGCGGGTCCTCGCCGGCGCCGGAGTGCTGGTGGCCGTGGTCGCCGGATTCGCCGGCGGGGTGCTCGTCCTCGCCGGGGTGGTCGTCGTGGGCCGCCGCGTGGCCGCCGACCTCGTTGCCGTGCTTCTCCATCGAGGTGAGCGTCGAGGCGTCGACCTTCGTCTTGACGTCGGCCTGTCCCACCGCCGCGTCCACGGCGGGTTGCAGGCCCTTGAGGTAGACGACGGCGTCGGCGTCGTTGAGCGCGGCGATCTGGCGGACGCGCAGCTCCAGGTCGTGCGGCTCCACGCCCGGCTTGGTCAGGCCGGTGACCGCGACATGGGCCCCGCCTATCTGCTCGGTCAGGAACTGCAACGGGTAGAACGACGCCACCACGTCCAGCTTGCCGTCCTTGCGGGTGGCCGCCGCACCGGAACCGCAGGCCGTCAGGGCCGTGAGGCTGAGGAGGGCGGCGCAGGACAGGGCGGCCGCCGGTATGAGGCGTCGTACGTTCATGACATCCATTTTCAACAAAGATGGAAACGGTTGTCAATAATCAGTGCGGGCGGCCCCGGGCGGCGGGCCCCGCGCGGCAACCGATTTGATAGAGGGGGTGCGGCCGCCGCTAATCTGAAGGCTTCGCCGTTCCCCGTTCACGTCGTCGTTAATGAAGAGAGCACCGTGGCCGCCGACAAGATCGACACCATCGTCAACCTGAGCAAGCGCCGTGGCTTCGTCTACCCGTGCAGTGAGATCTACGGTGGTCAGCGTGCCGCCTGGGACTACGGGCCGCTGGGTGTCGAGCTGAAGGAAAACCTGAAGCGCCAGTGGTGGCGCTACATGGTCACCTCGCGCGAGGACGTCGTCGGCATCGACTCGTCGGTGATCCTGGCCTCCGAGGTCTGGGAGGCCTCCGGCCACGTCGCCACCTTCACCGACCCGCTCACCGAGTGCACCTCCTGCCACAAGCGCTTCCGCGCGGACCACCTCGAAGAGGCCTACGAGGAGAAGCACGGCAAGGCCCCCGCGAACGGCCTCGCCGACCTCAACTGCCCCAACTGCGGCAACAAGGGCACCTTCACCGAGCCCAAGAGCTTCTCCGGCCTGCTCTCCACCCACCTCGGCCCCACCCAGGACACCGCCTCGGTCGCCTACCTGCGGCCCGAGACCGCCCAGGGCATCTTCACCAACTTCGGCCAGGTCCAGCAGACTTCCCGCAAGAAGCCGCCGTTCGGCATCGCGCAGATGGGCAAGTCCTTCCGCAACGAGATCACGCCCGGCAACTTCATCTTCCGCACCCGCGAGTTCGAGCAGATGGAGATGGAGTTCTTCGTCAAGCCCGGCGAGGACGAGCAGTGGCAGGAATACTGGATGGAGCAGCGCTGGAACTGGTACACGGGCCTGGGCATGCGTGAAGAGAACATGCGCTGGTACGAGCACCCCGCCGAGAAGCTCTCCCACTACTCCAAGCGCACCGCCGACATCGAGTACCGCTTCAGCTTCGGCGGCAGCGAATGGGGAGAGCTCGAAGGCGTCGCCAACCGCACCGACTACGACCTCACCGCGCACTCCAAGGCCTCCGGCCACGACCTGGTCTACTTCGACCAGGAAGCCGGCGAGCGCTGGACGCCGTACGTCATCGAGCCCGCCGCCGGCGTCGGCCGCGCCATGCTCGCCTTCCTCCTCGACGCCTACAACGAGGACGAGGCCCCCAACGCCAAGGGCGTCATGGAAAAGCGCGCCGTCATGCGCCTCGACCCGCGCCTGGCGCCCGTCAAGGTCGCCGTCCTGCCGCTGTCGCGCAACCCCCAGCTCTCCCCGAAGGCCAAGGGCCTCGCGGCCGACCTGCGCCAGAACTGGAACATCGAGTTCGACGACGCCGGCGCGATCGGGCGGCGCTACCGCCGCCAGGACGAGATCGGTACGCCGTTCTGCGTGACCGTCGACTTCGACACGCTCGACGACAACGCGGTGACGGTGCGGGAGCGGGACACGATGGCCCAGGAACGGGTGTCCCTGGACCAGATCCAGCAGTACCTCGGGAGCCGTCTGCTCGGCTGCTGACCCGAACCGGCCGCCGAGCCGAACCGGCCGCCGAGCCGAACCGGCCGCCGAGCCGAACCGGCCGCCGAGCCGAACCGGCCGCCGAGCCGAACCGGCCGCCGAGCCGAACCGGGCCGGCCGCCGAGCCGAACCGGGCCGGCCGCCGAGCCGAACCGGGCCGGCCGCTGAGCCGGGCCGGTCGCTGAGCCGGGCCGGCCCGGGGCGCGGGACACCGCCGATGCGGTTGCCCGCGCCCCGTTGCGTGTGCGCGCGCCGTCTGTCTGTCCGGTGATCGCGGCCGAGCGCCCCAACCGTGAACGGGTTCCGAGACGAAGCCCCAGGGGCGTCTCCTCCCTCCGTCGCCTCGGAGGGTTTCGCTCCCTCGGGCGGGGTCGTTGCGTCCATCGCTTCGGGGGTTTCCGTACGCCTCCTGGCGGGGTTGTCGCGTCCGCCGCTTCGGCGGGTTCCTTCCCCCCCCCGGGAGGGTTGTTCCCTCCACCGCCTCGGCGGGTTTCCTTCCGCCCCGGGAGGGGTGGTCGTTCCCTGCACCCCTCGGGGGGTTTCTCCCGCCCTCCGGAAGGGTTGTTGCATCTACCGCTTCGGGGGTTTCCGTCCGCCTCCTGGCAGGGTTGGTCCCTGCACCCTCGGAGGGTTTCCTTCCGCGCCCTGGCAGGGTTGGCCCCTGCACCCTCGGAGGGTTTCCTTCCGTCCCCCGGCAGGGTTGGTCCCTGCACCCTCGGAGGTTTCCTCCCGCCCCCGGAAGGGTTGCCGCCTCCACCGCCCCGGAGGGCCCCCGGCAGAGTTGTTCCCTCCCCGCAGGGTTTCTCTCCAGCCCCCGGAGGGTTTAGGGAAGGGGCGGGGAGGGGCCTTCCGGGGTCTGGGGCGGAGCCCCAGGGCCGTCCGCTTTCGGGTGCCGGCCGGTGGATGGCTGGGCGCGCAGTTCCCCGCGCCCCTGGCGGGGTTGGTGCGGACCCGAATGACGGCTTCGCGCCCCTGGCCGGGGTTGGGGCCGGACCGGGTGTCGGCTTCGCCCCTGGCGGGGTTGGCGTGGGCCCGAATGACGGCTTCGCGCCCCTGGCGGCCCGGGCCGGCCCGGGGTCAGGGGCGGGGGCGTAGGGCGATGTACGCGCATATCGCTGCCATCGGCAACTCCGCCACCAGGGCGAGCCCCAGCGCCACACCGAACTCCGCCCCCGCCGCGGCCGTCATGACGTCGAACCACGCGTCCACCACCAGCACCGCCCCCGCCGCCGCGGCCGCCTGCGCCGCCCGAGGATCCCCCCGCCGCACCAGCACCCCCGTACCCGTCAGCCCCACCGCGAGCAGCGCGTCAAGCCCCACCCACGCCGTCGACCAGTGCGAAACCTCCGTGCTCGCCGGCAACGTCTTGGCCAGCACCACCATCCACGGCACCAGCGCGATGCCCGCCCCTGTCAAAACCGTTGCCATCCGCGGCAGGCGCCGCGAACCCAGGGCGCCCGCGACGGTACGGACCGGCCTGCTCGTACGCGGCCCCGGGACAACAAGAGTCATGGCTGCCGGCTCCTTCCGCCCCGGCGGACCCTCCGCCCGAGCACACCCACCACACTTCCGCGCCCCGCCGCCCAGGTCAGTAACGCCGCTGTCCGAACCCGGGGTGGTGCTGGCTATACCCCCGCCCTGGCAGCAGCATGATGGAACGCCCCTGACCAGCCCAACTACGCTGTGGACATGGCAACTCCCGGCCCGCTGCGGCGCGCGTACCAGTGGACCGCCGCCCACGCGCCGTGGTCGCCGTGGGCCTGGCGCAACACCGCCCTGGTGGCCGCCGCCGTCCCCGTCGCCGTCCCCGTGGCGCTCGCCCTCGCCTACACCTTCAGCAACCCCGGGCACCTTTTCAAAACCCTCGGCTTCGTCCTCCTCATCTCCCCGCTGCTCACCCCCCTCCAACGCGGCCGCTTCTGGTCACTGACCGGCCTCGACATCCCCAAGGTCCCCTGGATTCAACCCTGGTACCGGCCAGGCGGCCTGCTGACCCGGCTGCGCGCCGAGTCCACCTGGCGCCAATACGGCTACCACCTGTGCGTGTCCCCGCTCGCCGCGCTCGGCGGCGCCCTCGTCGTGCTCAGCTGGGCCACCGGCGCCGCCTTCGCCCTCGTCTACTCCTGGGCCTGGGCACTGCCCGTCGACCAGCGGCCCGTCGGCTGGAGCGACCGATACCTCGCCTTCACCGTCATCGGTGTCCTGCTGCTCCTGGCCACCCCCGCCCTCGCCGCTCTCGTCGCCCGCCTCGACTCCCACGCCGCAAGCGCCCTGCTCGGACCCAGCCGCGCCAAAGAACTCGCCCGCCGCGTCGAGGACCTGGCCGAAAGCCGCGCCGACATCCTGGACGCCGCCGACCTGGAACGCCGCCGCATCGAACGCGACCTCCACGACGGCGCCCAACAACGCCTGGTCTCCCTCGCCATGAACCTCGGCATCGCCCGCGCCACCCTCACCGACCTGCCACCCGAAGCCCGCGCCGTCATCGACGAAGCCCACCGCGAGGCCAAGGAAGCCATCGAAGAACTCAGCAACCTCGTCCGCGGCCTGCACCCCGCCGTCCTGGAGGACCGAGGCCTCGACGCCGCCATCTCCGGCATCGCCGCCCGCGCCCCCTTCCCCGTCGACCTCACCGTGGAACTCGCCGAACGGCCCACACCCACCGTCGAGGCCGTCGCCTACTTCGTCGTCTCCGAAACCCTCGCCAACGTCGCCAAACACGCCCGGGCCACCCGCTGTTCGGTCCACGTCCGCCGCCGCGCCCAACTCCTGACGATCACCGTCGGGGACAACGGCGTGGGCGGCGCCGACCCGGCCGGCGGCACCGGACTACAGGGCCTGCGCAAACGCGTAGGGTCGGTCGACGGAACCATCCAGATCAACAGCCCCCGCGGGGGCCCTACCGTCATCACCGTGGAGCTGCCGTGCGGGCTGTGATCGCCGAAGATTCGGTACTGCTGAGGATAGGCCTCGTCAAAGTCCTCGAAATGGCCGGATTCGAGGTCGCCGCCGAAGCCGGCGACGCCGAGACCCTGCTGCGGGCCGTCGAACAACACCGCCCCGACCTCGCCCTCGTCGACGTCCGGATGCCACCCGGCTTCACCGACGAAGGCGTACGCGCCGCCCTGATGATCCGTCAGCAGACTCCGGACACCGCCGTGTTGCTGCTCTCGCAATACGTCGAGGAACGGTACGCCGCCGACCTGCTCGCCACCCAGAGCGGAGGCATCGGCTACCTCCTCAAACAACGCGTCGCCGACGTCGAGGAATTCATCGACGCCCTCAGACGCGTCGCCGCCGGCGGCACCGCCCTCGACCCCCAGGTCGTCGCCCAGCTCCTGCTGCGCCGAGGCGGCGGACCCGACCCCCTGGAACGCCTCACCCCCCGCGAACGCGAAGTCCTCGCCCTCATGGCCGAAGGCCGCTCGAACGCCGGCATCGCCACCGAACTCGTCGTCAGCGAAAGCGCCGTGGCCAAACACATCAACAACATCTTCGCCAAACTCGACCTGCCCGTCGCCGACGGCGACCACCGCCGCGTCCTGGCCGTCCTGCGCTTCCTCGACGGCGGCCCCGCATGACGGCCACCACCCACCAACCACACGCGACACCCCCCGCGCCCGAAACCGGCGAACCACGCCCCCGCCACCGCCTCGCCTGGACCGTCGTCGCCATCATCGGCGCCCTGTTCATCGTCGTCCCCCTCACCCTCACCCTCCTGGCCGACACCTTCAGCCGGGACGTCGGCTACACCAGCCCCGACAACGGCCGCCCCCACCCCGTGCGGACCATCGACGTGGACGCCGGCGCCGCCCAGCTCACCGTCACCACCGGCCCCCCAGGACGCGTCACCCTCACCGGCGACCTGCGCTACCTCCTCAAACGGCCCCGCATCGAACGGACCTGGGACGGCGACACCCTCAAAGTGGGCGCCCGGTGCGAGGGCTTCGTCGACCAGTACGTACAGGACTGCGCGATCGACCTCCACCTGACCGTGCCCCAAGACGTCGCGCTCACCGTGCGCGGCGGATCGGGCGACATCAAAGTGCGCGACCTGACCGGACGCGTCGACCTCGCCGGCGGCTCCGGCGCCATGAAACTGCGCGCCCTCAAGGGCACCGTCCACGCCACCGTCGACTCCGGCGAGATCCAAGCCACCCAACTCACCTCACCCGACGTCGACTTGAGCGCCGGATCGGGAACCCTGCACGCCGACTTCACCACCCCGCCCCAACGCGTCGTCGCCTCCACCGGCTCTGGCGCCGTCACCCTCACCGTCCCCGCCGCCACCCGCTACCAGGTCCGAGGTGACTCCGGATCAGGCTCCCGCACCATCGCGCACGACCTGCTCGACGCCACCTCACCCCACGTCCTGGACATCTCCAGCGGCTCGGGATCCGTCACCATCGGATACCCCACCGACTGGTGAGCCCCCTCCGCCCGCGTCCGCGTCAGCACCGCGACGCTCCTTCCCACAGCCCGGGCATCGGCGGATAATCCGGAACCGGCGCCGGCCCCACGACCGGCCGGCGCCCGCAGGCGACGGGGAGACCGACGGTGGGGGACCAGACGATCGCGGGACGGAACCCGGCCCCGCCGCCACCCGCACCCCCTGACCCCGGGCTAGCGCCTCAATCCCCGTATGAGGAGATCCACCACCGCGCCGAAGTCGTCCCGGATCGACGGACGCGACCACTCACCCGCGTACACCGGATCATGGAAGCGGCCCGTCGCGTCGAACACCGCCCGCGCCGAGAGGGCCGGCGTATCCGCAACCACGAACTCCCCCCGCTCCACACCGAATTGGACAATTGTGGTGAGCTGCCCCACCAGCTCAGCGATGTGCTCCTCCACCACCCGGCTGTTCTCCCGCAGCAGCACCTCATAGGTCCCGAAGAGCTCCGGGTCATCACCGGCCTTGTGCATCTTGGCCAGGAACAGCTCGCTCAGCCACAGCCGCAGCACCACGGCCGACTCCAGATCCTGCCGGGCCGCGATGTCCCGCAGCGCATCCGTCGAGCGGTTCAGCCACCGCTCAGTGACCGCCTCGCGCAACGCCGCCTTCGTACCAAAATGCCGGTAGACACTGCCATGACTCACCCCGAGCTGGCGCGCGACATCCACCACCGTGGCCTTCGCCGGGCCATGACGGCGCAGCACCTCCTCGGTCGCGACGAGGATGCGCTCGGCGGTCAGCGGTTGCGTACTCATGGCTTCGACGTTACCTTCCGCTCCCGACCGTCCGCCGAGCCTGTGGACAACCCCGGCCACGGCTTGTCCACAGGCCCGGAGCGCCGCGCGAAACCGCTCAGCGCTCGCTGTCCAGATGCGCCATCTGAGCCGCCGGATACCGCTCGCCCGCCGCCGCGCCCACCGGCACCGCCGCCTCGATCGCCGCCAGATCGTCCGCGCCCAGCTCCACATCGAGCGCGCCAAGCGCCTCGGCCAGCCGCTCCCGGGTACGCGCCCCGACCAGCGGCACGATCTCCACGCCCCGCCGGCCACCCTGCGCGAGCACCCACGCGATGGCGATCTGCGCCACCGATACGCCCTTCCGCTCGGCGATCTCGCGCAGCGCCTCGACGAGGTCGAGGTTGTGCCGCAGGTTGTCGCCCTGGAAACGCGGGCTCATGCCCCGGAAGTCGTTCGCGGCCAGCTGCCGGTCACGCGCGAAGTGCCCGCTGATCAGCCCGCGCGACAGGACCCCGTACGCGGTGACGCCGACGCCGAGCTCACCGGCGGCCGGCAGGATCTCGGCCTCGATGCCGCGCGAGATCAGCGAGTACTCGATCTGGAGGTCCGAGACCGGCGCCGTGGCGACGGCCCTGCGCAACGTGGCCGCGCCGACCTCGGAGAGCCCGATGTGCCGTACGTGACCGGCCTCGACCAGCTCCGCGATGGCGCCGACCGTCTCCTCGATCGGCACGTCCGGGTCGACCCGGGCGATCCGGTAGATGTCGATGTGGTCGACGCCGAGGCGCTGGAGAGAGTAGGCGGCGAAGTTCTTGACCGCGGCGGGCCGGCCGTCATAACCCGACCAGCCGCCGTCCGGGTCGCGAAGGGCGCCGAACTTGACGCTCGTCAGAGCCTGTTCACGGGCCGAGGCGGGCGCCGAGCGCAGCGCCTCGCCGATCAGCATCTCATTGTGGCCCATCGCGTAGAAGTCACCGGTGTCGAGCAGAGTGACGCCGGCGTCGAGCGCGGCATGAATGGTGGCGATGGACTCGTCCCGGTCGGCGTCTCCGTACAGCGCCGACATGCCCATGCAGCCGAGGCCGAGTGCGGAGACGCGAGGTCCTTTGGTGCCGAGAGTGCGGGTGCGCATGGGGACTCCTTGGTGGTGGGGTGTGCTTCCACCTTGGCATGACAGCTGACAGATTTCAATATCTGTCAGCTGTCATCCGTTGGTCGTCATCCGTCCGCTGTCGACGAACTACCGCGCCAACCCCGCCACCCCCCCGAAATCTGGTACGAGCCACCCTCCCGGGCGGGTACCGTCACCCCATGGCTAATAGTCGTAACAACCTGCTCGGTGTTGGTGGACAGCGCAAGAAGGTGTCCCGCAACGGAGACCAGGGCTCGGTCCAGGGGAGCGCGGCCGACCGCAAGGCGGCCGTGGACAAGAAGGAGGAGCTGCTGCGCAAGATGCGTGAGCGCGCCAACCCCGTGACGACGGAGACCGTCGAGAGCTGATCCGCCGACGCCGAAGGGCCCGGACCGTGTCCACGACGCGGTCCGGGCCCTTCGTTTCACCACTCACCACTCACCACTCACCACTCACCACTCACCCCTCATCGGCTCACCGCATGACACGTGGCAGCCGCAGGCTCAGGAGCGCCGTCACCACGATGAGGGCGAGCTGCGCGAGGAGCGTCACCACCAGCGAGTCCCGCATGCCCACGGACGGGGCGAGCGCGAGGAAGAGGCTGCCCAGGGTCGCCACGCCGAGGGCGAGCGCGGACTGCTGGGTGGTGACCACCACGCCGCCGCCCACGCCGGCCCGGTCGGCCGGTATGTCGGAGAGCATCAGGCGGATGAGGACCGGGAGCTGAAGTCCCTGGCCGAGTCCGGCCAGCGCCACGCCGGGGGCGAGTTCGACGACGGTCAGACCCGACCAGCCGCGCCACACGGTCACGGTGAGCAGGAGGATGCCCACCGCCTGGATGACACCGCCGGCGCTCACCACTCGGGTGCCGAACCGGCCGATCAGGCGGGGCCCCGCGAGGGAGGCGGCGAAGAAGGCGAGCGCCATCGGCACCAGGGCGAGCCCGGCCGCGACCGGGCCCATCCGCAGCCCCTGCTGAAGCACCACCGCGACGACGAACATGAAGCCGCTGAAGCCGATCGAGAATGGCACGACCATCACCAGACCGCGCCGCAGAGAGTCCGTCCGCAGCAGGCTCGGCGGCACGAGCGGCGTCCGTCCGAGCCGGTCGGCGCGCCGCTCGACCAGGAAGAACGCGCTCGCCGCGAACGGGAAGACGCCGAGCGAGACCCACGTCCACAGCGGCCAGCCCGCGGCCCGGCCCTCGGTCAGCGGAACGAGCAGCGAGACCAGGGAAAGGGCCAGCAGCAGCGTGCCCGGCACATCGATCGTGGCCGGCCGCTCCGAGCGGGTCTCCGGTACCGCGCGCACGGCGAGCACCAGGCCCGCCACCGCGACCGGCACGTTCACCAGGAACACCGAGCGCCAGCCGGTCCCGGCCACGTCGGCCGCGACCAGGACGCCGCCGAGGATCTGCCCGGCGACCATGGACAGGCCGGCGGTCGCCCCGTACAGGCTCATCGCCTTGGCGCGGCGCGGGCCCTGCGTCGTGGCCTGGATGGTGGCCAGGACCTGCGGCATCATCAACGCGGCCGCGGCGCCCTGTGCCACCCGGGCGCCCACCAGGGTCCAGGCGGTGGGGGCGAGGCCGCAGGCGAGCGAGGTGAGGCCGAAGGCGGCCATGCCGGCCAGGAAGAGCCGGCGCCGGCCGGCCATGTCGCCGAGGCGCCCGCCGAGTACGAGCAGCACGGCGTAGGCGACGCCGTAGCCGGCCACGACGAGCTCCAGCATCGCCGGGCCCGCGGCGAGGTCGCTGTCCATGGACGGCAGGGCGACGTTGACGATGAAGAAGTCGATCAGGGGCAGTGCCGCGCCGAGCAGCACCGTGAACAGCCCGAGCGGACCGATGGCGGTCGCCGCGTGGTGGATCACGGGGACGGCGGGTGCCTGCGCGGAAGCGGAGGAACCAGAGGAACCAGAGGAACCAGAGGAACCAGAGGAACCAGAGGAACCAGAGGAACCAGAGGAACCAGAGGAACCAGAGGAACCAGAGGAACCAGAAGAACTGGCAGAGGTCGAAGAGGTGGCAGGGGTGGGAGGGGTGGAGGTCGTGCGTACCGTTGTGTCGCTCACGAAGGGAACGATCCTCCTCTTCCCAGCCTGGTACCAGAGTCTGCTTATCCTGGTACAAGCACTACCCGGCAACCCGCTGACAAGCGTCGACGGGTGCGGCACGCTGAGACCATGAGCACTGTGGCACCGGCGAGCGACGTCCGCCGCCATGAGCTGGCGGAATTCCTGCGCAGCCGACGTGAGCGCATCACCCCCGAGCAGGTCGGTCTGCCGCCCGGCAGACGCCGGCGCACCCCGGGACTGCGCCGTGAGGAGGTCGCCCAGCTCTCCGCTGTCGGTGTCACCTGGTACACCTGGCTGGAACAGGCCCGCGACATCCAGGTCTCCCCGCAGGTCCTGGACGCCCTCGCGCGGGCCCTGCTGCTCGACCCCAGCGAGCGCAGCCACCTGTTCGCGCTGGCCGGCGCCCAGGACCCGACGCCCAACGCGCCTTGCCCGCGCGTGACCCCCGCGCTGCGGGCCATGCTCGACCAGCTGGCCCCGATCCCGGCCTGTATCCAGAACAGCCGGTACGACATCCTCGCGTACAACAGCACCTACGGAAAGCTGCTCTGTGATCTCGACGCGCTGGCGCCCGAGGACCGCAACTGCCTGTGGCTGACCTTCACCCATCCTGCCTGGCGGGCCGCGGTGGTCGATCTGGCCGACATGAACCGGGTGATGGCCGCCAAGTTCCGCGCCTCGATGGCCGAACACCTCACCGACGCGCCGTGGAAGGCGCTGCTGGCCCGCCTGGAGGGGGCGTCGGCGGAGTTCCGCGAGGTGTGGGCCCGTCATGAGGTGGTCACGCACGGCGGCAAGACGAAGTATCTGCGCAACGCCCACGTGGGCCTGTTGTCGCTCGAGCACACCAATCTGTGGCTCGGGCCGTCGGCCGGTCCGCGTCTGGTGATGTACGTGCCGTGCGACGCGGAGACCCGCGGACGCCTGGAGGAGCTTCAAGCGCTGGCGGAGTCGGGCCGCGGTCAGGCGTTGGCGTCGGCCGGAGTCTGAGCGACGGGCGCCTCCAGGCGCCGCGCGGTCCGCCTCGCCGACTCGCGCGCCCAGCGTCCGCTGGTGGCGAGCCCGAGGACCAGCACGCTCAGGCCGCACCCCGCGATGATCCACCAGGCGGGCCTGGCGGCGTCCGGGAAGCGGTCGGCGTAGCCGGCGGAGGAGACGCCCGCCATGCCGCCTGCCAGCACCGCGCCGATCACCGCGACCCCGAGCGTCTGGCCGATCTGGCGGCTGGTGGAGGCGACGGCCGCGGCCACGCCCGCCTGCGAGCGCGGCATCCCGGAGACCGCGGTGTTGGTGATGGGCGCGTTCACCATGCCGAAGCCGAGGCCGAACAGGACGTATCCGGTGAACAGCAGCCCCGTGGTCCGCTCGGCGTCGAACAGGGCGAACAGCAGCCCGCTCGAAGCCATCGCGATCCCCGCGATCAACAGGGAGATCCGGGGGCCCCTGCTGCCCACGAGCCGGCCCGACAGGGGCGCGCAGACGAAGGTGAGCGCGGCCATGGGCAGCATGTGCAGGCCCGCGTCCAGGGCGCTCAGGCCGAGGGCGTTTTGCAGATAGAGGGTGTTGAGGAAGAGGAATCCGCTGAGCGCGGAGAAGGCCGCGACCGCTATGACGGTGGCTCCGCTGAACGGCGCACTGCCGAAGAAGCGCAGGTCGATGAGGGGTTCGGCACGCCGTGGCTCGTACACGAGGAACGCTGTGAGCGCGGCGACGAAGAGCGCGGCGAACGCCCAGATCTTCGGCGAGGCCCAGCCCGCGCTGGGCGTCTCGATGATCGCGTACGTCAGTGAACCGAGCAGCGCGATGACCAGGAGCTGGCCGACCGGGTCGGGGCGGCGCGGCTTGGGGGCGCGGGATTCGGGGATGAAGCGCCAGGTCAGGAAGAGGGCGAGCAGGCCGACGGGCAGGTTGAGCCAGAAGATCGAACGCCAGCCGACCGTTTCGACGAGCGCGCCGCCGACGATGGGACCCATGGCCATGGAGATGCCGACGACGGCGCCCCAGACACCGATGGCGCGAGCGCGTTCGCGCGGGTCGGTGAAGGTGTTGGTGATGATCGACATCGCGACCGGGTTGAGCATCGAGCCGCCGACGGCCTGCACCATGCGGAAGACCACGAGCAGTTCGAGGCTGGGCGCCAGCGAGCAGAGCACCGAGCCGAGGGTGAACAGGAGCAGACCCGTCTGGAAGACCTTGCGCCGCCCGACGCGGTCGGCGGTGGAGCCCGACAGCATCAGGAGCGAGGCGAGGACGAGGGTGTAGGCGTCGATCGTCCACTGAAGTCCGGAGACCTCGGCGTGGAACTCCCGTTGCAGGGAGGGCAGGGCGACGTTGAGGACGGTGTTGTCGAGGCTCACGATCAGCAGGCTCATGCAGCAGATCGCCAGGATGAGCATCCGTCGGCGGTGGGTCGGCTCGGGCTCGGAGGTCGGCTCGATGGTCGGCTCAGTGGTCGGGTCGGACATGGCTTCGATAGTACGCCTAACTAATGAACCCGGTCGGCGCGACCCGGGTGGCCGGCGGCCCGGGCCGGTATCGGTACTGGCCCCCTTGGTACCTGCGGTCCCGGTACCGGCGGCCCCGGCCCGCCCGCTCCGGCCCGCCCGCTCCGGTACCGGCGGCCCCGGCCCGCCCGCTCCGGCCCGCCCGCTCCGGTACCGGCGGCCCCGGCCCGCCCGCTCCGGTACCGGCGGCCCCGGCCCGCCCGCTCCGGTACCGGCGGCCCCGGCCCGCCCGCTCCGGTACCGGCGGCCCCGGCCCGCCCGCTCCGGTACCGGCGGCCCCGGCCCGCCCGCCCCGGTACCGGCGGTACCCCCACGGCCCCCACGCCCGCGTTGTCCACAGGCCCCGCAGGCGCGCGCCCGCCATGCGCGACAATGAACAGATGACCACGCTCTCCATCGGCCCGCACACCGTGCAGCCGCCCGTGGTGCTCGCACCCATGGCCGGCATCACCAACGCCCCGTTCCGCACCCTGTGCCGTGAGTTCTCCGGCGGCAAGGGCCTGTTCGTCAGCGAGATGATCACGACGCGGGCGCTGGTCGAGCGCAACGAGAAGACCATGCAGCTCATCCACTTCGACGCGAGCGAGACCCCGCGCTCGATCCAGCTGTACGGAGTGGACCCGGTCACCGTCGGCAAGGCCGTCCGGATGATCGTGGACGAGGACCTGGCAGACCACATCGACCTCAACTTCGGCTGCCCCGTGCCCAAGGTGACGCGCAAGGGCGGCGGCTCCGCGCTGCCCTACAAGCGGCCGCTGCTGCGCGCGATCCTGCACGAGGCGGTGTCCAACGCCGGGGACCTGCCGGTCACCATGAAGATGCGCAAGGGCATCGACGAGGATCACATCACCTATCTCGACGCCGGACGGATCGCCGTCGAGGAGGGCGTCACCGCGATCGCCCTGCACGGCCGCACCGCCGCCCAGCACTACGGCGGCACCGCCGACTGGGAGGCCATCGCCCGCCTCAAGGAGCACGTCCCGGAGATCCCCGTGCTCGGCAACGGCGACATCTGGTCCGCCGAGGACGCGCTGCGCATGGTCAAGGAGACCGGCTGCGACGGCGTCGTGGTGGGCCGAGGATGCCTGGGGCGCCCCTGGCTCTTCGGCGACCTGGTGGCCGCCTTCGAGGGCACCGACTCCTTCGCGCGCCCCACCCTGCGCACCGTCTCCGAGGTGATGCTGCGCCACGCCACGCTGCTGGGGGAGTGGATCGGCGACGAGAAGCGCGGTGTGATCGACTTCCGCAAGCACGTCGCCTGGTACCTGAAGGGGTTCGCGGTCGGTTCGACGCTGCGCAAGTCCCTCGCGGTCACCTCCTCCCTGGACGAACTGGCCGCTCAGTTGAGCGAGCTGGACCTGGACCAGTCGTGGCCGGACGGCGCCGACGGCCCGCGCGGCAGAACGTCCGGAAACAACCGGGTCGTCCTGCCGGACGGCTGGCTGAAGGACCCCTACGACTGCTCCGGCATCACGATGGAAGCCGAGCTCGACACCTCCGGCGGCTGATCCGGGCCGGTCCGGGCCGGTAGGAGCCGGTCCGATCCGGCCCGGGCCGCGCCGGATCGTCCCGCCGAGCCGTCCGAGGGCTGAAATCCCGCTCGATCGAGCGCGTGATTCTCGCCACCCCTGATAGGGGTTGCGCTCAGATGAGCACTCTCCGCGTGGCTGCATCTCTGAAAGGGGTGGCACTCAGTGCCACCCCTTCCGCATTCACCTCCTGAACTCACTTGCGGAGTCCTCCGCTCCGATGAGCGCACACGACGGCTTTCCTGAGCCTTCGTCTTCAAGTGTTGAAGGAACGCCTGACCTACCCATTACGCGCCAGTCACTTTCGATCTGGTGGCGGACGGGTGGTTACGACCCCGTGACGCGCAAGTGGACGTACCCAGACACCTTCGATCTGGGTATGTTCCTCGCCGTCAGGGCAGCCACCGCGGATTCGAGGAGTCGAGACCCGTGTCGGAAGACAAAGACCTCCAGCACACCCAGAAGTTCGTCTACGACTTCACCGAGGGAAACAGGGACCTCAAGGACCTTCTCGGCGGCAAGGGCGCGAACCTCGCCGAGATGACCAACCTCGGCCTCCCGGTCCCGCCCGGGTTCACGATCACCACCGAGGCGTGCAAGGTCTACCTCGACAGCGGTGAGGAGCCCGCCGAGCTGCGCGACGAGGTCACCGCGCACCTGGACACCCTCCAGCAGACGATGGGCAAGAAGCTCGGCCAGGCCGACGACCCGCTGCTCGTCTCCGTCCGCTCCGGCGCCAAGTTCTCCATGCCCGGCATGATGGACACCGTCCTCAACATCGGGCTCTCCGACAAGTCGGTGGCCGGCCTCGCCAAGCAGTCCGGCGACGAGCGCTTCGCCTGGGACTCCTACCGCCGCCTCATCCAGATGTTCGGCAAGACCGTCCTCGGCGTCGACGGCGAGCTCTTCGAGGAAGCCCTTGAGGAGGCCAAGGCCGCCAAGAAGGTCACCGTCGACACCGACCTCGACGCGAGCGACCTGAAGAAGCTCGTCAAGCACTTCAAGAAGATCGTCAAGGAGGAGGCCGGACGCGACTTCCCGCAGGACCCGCGCGAGCAGATGGACCTCGCGATCTGCTCGGTCTTCGAGTCGTGGAACACCGACCGCGCCAAGCTCTACCGCCGCCAGGAGCGCATCCCCGGCGACCTCGGCACGGCCGTCAACATCTGCTCCATGGTCTTCGGCAACCTCGGCCCCGACTCCGGCACCGGCGTCGCCTTCACCCGCGACCCCGCCTCCGGCCACCAGGGCGTGTACGGCGACTACCTCCAGAACGCGCAGGGCGAGGACGTCGTCGCCGGCATCCGCAACACCGTCGCGCTCGCCGACCTCGAGGGCATCGACAAGAAGTCCTACGACCAGCTCATGGGGATCATGGAGACCCTGGAGACCCACTACAAGGATCTCTGCGACATCGAGTTCACCATCGAGCGCGGCCAGCTGTGGATGCTCCAGACCCGCGTCGGCAAGCGCACCGCGGGCGCCGCCTTCCGCATCGCCACTCAGCTCGTGGACCAGGGCCTCATCGACGAGGCCGAGGCGCTGCAACGCGTCAACGGCGCCCAGCTCGCCCAGCTGATGTTCCCGCGCTTCGACGAGGACGCCAAGAGCGACCTGATCGGCCGGGGCATCGCCGCCTCGCCGGGCGCCGCCGTCGGCAAGGCCGTCTTCGACTCCTACACCGCCGTCAAGTGGTCGCGCTCGGGCGAGAAGGTCATCCTGATCCGCCGCGAGACCAACCCCGACGACCTCGACGGCATGATCGCCTCCGAGGGCATCCTGACCTCGCGCGGCGGCAAGACCTCCCATGCCGCCGTTGTCGCCCGGGGCATGGGCAAGACGTGCGTCTGCGGCGCCGAGGAGCTGGAGGTCGACACCAAGCGCCGCCGCATGACCACGCAGGCCGGCACCGTCATCGAAGAGGGCGACGTCGTCTCCATCGACGGCTCCACCGGCAAGGTCTACCTCGGCGAGGTGCCCGTGGTGCCCTCGCCGGTCGTGGAGTACTTCGAGGGCCGCATGCACGCCGGCGCCGACGACGCCGACGAACTGGTCGGCGCCGTGCACCGTGTCATGGCCTACGCCGACCGCGTACGCCGCCTGCGCGTGAGGGCCAACGCCGACAACGCCGAGGACGCCCTGCGCGCCCGGCGCTTCGGCGCCCAGGGCATCGGCCTGTGCCGCACCGAGCACATGTTCCTCGGTGAGCGGCGCGAGATGGTCGAGAAGCTGATCCTCGCCGACACCGACGACGAACGCGAGACGGCACTCAGTGCCTTGCTGCCGCTTCAGAAGAAGGACTTCGTCGAGCTGTTCGAGGCGATGGACGGACTCCCCGTCACCGTGCGCCTCCTCGACCCGCCGCTGCACGAATTCCTGCCCGACATCACCGAGTTGTCGGTGCGCGTCGCGCTCGCGGAGTCCCGCAAGGACGCCAACGAGAACGATCTGCGCCTGCTCCAGGCCGTGCACAAGCTGCACGAGCAGAACCCGATGCTGGGCCTGCGCGGCGTACGCCTGGGTCTGGTCATCCCGGGCCTGTTCGCCATGCAGGTACGGGCGATCGCCGAGGCGGCCGCCGAGCGCAAGAGCGCCAAGGGCGACCCGCGCGCCGAGATCATGATCCCGCTGGTGGGCACCGTCCAGGAGCTGGAGATCGTCCGCGAGGAGGCCGACCAGGTCATCGCCGAGGTCGAGGCCGCCACCGGCACCGAACTCAAGCTGACCATCGGCACCATGATCGAGCTGCCCCGCGCCGCCCTGACGGCGGGTCAGATCGCCGAGGCCGCCCAGTTCTTCAGCTTCGGCACCAACGACCTGACCCAGACGGTGTGGGGCTTCTCCCGCGACGACGTCGAGGCCAGCTTCTTCACCGCATACCTGGAGAAGGGCATCTTCGGGGTCTCGCCGTTCGAGACCATCGACAAGGACGGCGTCGGCTCGCTGGTGCGCTCCGCCGTCCAGGCCGGCCGCGCCACCCGCCCCGACCTCAAGCTCGGTGTCTGCGGCGAGCACGGCGGCGACCCCGAGTCGGTGCACTTCTTCCACGAGGTGGGCCTGGACTACGTGTCCTGCTCGCCCTTCCGCATCCCCGTCGCCCGCCTGGAAGCGGGCCGCGCGGCCGCCGTGCCCGGCGCCGGGGACAAGGGCAGCGACTCGCGCTGAGACCCCGCGGCCGCCGCCGGGTCCCCGACCCTCACCACCGATCCGGCGGCGGCCGCGGTCACAAGAAGGGGCAGCAACCCTGTGCGGGGGTGCTGCCCCTTTCGCGTGCGTCCGCGGCGTGTCCGCCCCGGGTAAGCGTTCGCCCGATGCCCGCGCGCTACCCGAAGCGGGTGTGCGAGCGCTTAATTCCGGTTGAATGGCGGACATTTAACGGGGAGGTGGCCGGAAATGCAGAGTGCGGTTCACGGATCCCCACCCGTGAACCGCACTCTGTCAACCACGCCGAGCACGGAGCCGCCACCTACGCCCACCGCCGCCAGAGCCCGCGAAGCCCCCCACGGTCTTCGCAGAATCTTTCCGGTCGGCTCGGTGTCGTGCCCGACGAGGTACAGCTTTTCGTCCCCGGTGCCCCTTGCGCGAGGCCTTTCAACTGTGGCTGAAAGGCCCGTGGTCACGGGCAGTGACGGGAGGCATACTCAGTCGAGTCGATCGGGGGATCAATTGCGGATGCAACACAACGCAACAGGTTGCAACACACTGGACAGGTGGGATTTCGGTGCTGCGCATTCATTTCACCGGCGAGGATCTGGCCCGGCTCCGTATGGCGCCGGGTCCTGACACGCTGTGGGAAACGATTCTCAGCTTTCACCGCTTAAGGGACCGGCGGGGTGCTTCCGTATTCGGGGAATGGCGACAGGAAACTCGTGGGCGGCTCAGCGGGAAAACACGATTGCTCTCCGCAGTCGTGCCCTGCCGGGGATATTTCCCCGACTTCCTCACCCCGCCCCAGGGCCCCCATTCCCTCGACGCCGGCCTCGAACGCATTCGGGAGACCGGCCCTGAGCGCCTGAACGCGGAACTCTCCCGGCTGCCCGGCGGCCGCCCCACCACCGGCTGGGCGGCCCGCCTCGCCGACGGCGGCCCCGGCCAACTCGCCCGCCTCACCGAGGCGTTGGCGGACTACCACCGTTCGGCCGTCTCCCCGTACTGGGCCCACATACAGACCCGGGTGGACGCCGACCGCGCCGCCCGGGGCCGCGCCCTGCTGAACGGCGGCGCGGGCGAACTCCTCGCCTCGCTGCCGCCGATGCTGCGCTGGCGCGCCCCCGTCCTGGAGGCGGACTACCCCGTGGAGCGCGACCTCCACCTGAACGGACGCGGGCTGCTGCTCCAGCCGTCCTACTTCTGCCGCCGCACCCCCGTCGCGCTCCACAACCCCAAGCTGCCGCCCGTGCTCGTCTACCCGGTCACCCACACCCAGGCGCCCTACGAATCCCCGCCCGCCCCCGACCGCGGCACCTCGCTCGGCCGGCTCGTCGGCCACACCCGCTCCAGCGTGCTGCACGCCATCGGCAACGGCTGCACCACCAGTGAACTCGCCCGCCGGGCCAGCGTCTCGCTCGCCTCGGCGAGCCAGCACGCCGGCGTCCTGCGCGACGCCGGCCTCCTGGTCACGCTGCGGCACGGCAACTCCGTCCTGCACACGCTCACCCCCCTCGGCTCCGCGCTCCTGTTCGGCGGCGCGCCGCCCGCGCCGCGCCGGCTTCAGTCGTCGATCCCCGAACGCTCCACGCCCGCCACGATGTAGCGCTGGAGCAGCAGGAAGACCACGACCAGCGGGACGATGGAGACGGCCGCCGCCACGAACAGCTCGTGCAGATGGACCACTTGGGCGGTCGTGAAGGTCGACAGGGCCACCTGCACCGTCCACGCCTGCCGGTCCTGCCCGATGACCAGCGGCCACAGAAAGGAATTCCAGGCACCGATGAACACAATGGTGCCGACGGCCGCGAACACCGGACGCGCATTGGGCACGACGATCCGCCAGTACGTCCGCCAATAGCCAAGACCGTCCACGCGCGCCGCGTCCTCCAACTCACGTGGAAATCCCGTGAAGAACTGGCGGAAGACGAAGCACGCGAACCCCGAGAACAGGGTGGGGACGATCAGACCGCGCAAGCTCGACACCCATCCGAGCGACGAAACAAGAACGAAACTTGGTACGAACGTGACCGCCGCCGGAACCATCAGCGTGCCGATCACCGCGTAGAAGACCTGGCCCGCGAACCGGTACGGGATGCGCGCGAGCCCGTACCCCGCCAGGGAGGCCAGCAGCAGCGTGCCGAGCGACGTCGCCACCGCGATCAGCGCCGAGTTGAGCAGCGAGCGCGCCATCGGCACCGCCGGATCGTCGAAGAGCTCCCGCACGTTCGACCAGTGCAGCGTGGAGGGGAAGAACGTCCACCCGGGCGAGGTGATGTCCTGCTCGGCCGCCAGACCGTTGCGCACCAGCAGATAGAAGGGGAGCAAAAAGAGCAGCGCGAGCGCCACCAGGACCACCGCGCGCAGCGCGCGCCCCGCCCGCACCAGGGCGTCCTCGGGGCGCCCGCCCCCCTTGACCGGAGTCCTCACGCGTCCGTCTCCTTCCTGCCCAGGCCGAACCACCGCGCCTGGAACACCGTCACGACCGCGATGATCAGGGCGAGGATCACCGCGCCCGCGCTGCCCATCCCCAGGTTCTGGCCCTGGCCGAGCGCCGTGTAGTAGAGGTAGACCAGCGGCGGGCGGGCATAGGGCGGATAGCCGCGCGCGTCGGAGAGCAGGTTGTAGAACTCGTCGAAGGCCTGGAAGGCGTTGATCACCAGGAGCAGGACCACCGCGACGGAGGTGGTGCGCAGCTGCGGGAAGGTGATGTGCCTGAACACCTGCCAGCCCGGCCGCGCGCCGTCCACGGCGGCCGCCTCGTACAGGCGCGGGCTGACGCGCTGGAGCCCCGCGAGGAAGAGGATCATGTAGAACCCGGCCTGGAGCCACAGCCGTACCGTCACGATGACCAGCCAGTACCAGGGCGGATGCGTCGTGGAGAGCCAGGCGGTCTGATCGGCGCCGAACCAGCCGAGCACCGTGTTCGCCAGGCCGAACCGTACCCCGCTGAAGATCGACATCTTCCAGATCAGGGCGGCCACCACATACGAACAGGCGGCGGGCAGGAAGAAGACCGAGCGGAAGAACGCCTGGAAGCGGCGGATCCGGTTCACCATCAGCGCGAGCCCCAGCGCGAGGGCGTAGGTCGCCGGCACGATGAAGAGCGAGAACACCGCGAAGGTGGCGAGGCTGGAGGTGAACGCGTCGTCGCGCAGCATCGCGGCGTAGTTGTCCAGGCCCACGAAGTCGGTCGGCGAGACGGTGTTGTGGGCGTCGAAGAAGCTGAGGTAGACGCTCCACAGGAGCGGGACGTAGGTGAACAGGGCCAGACCGGCGGCGAAGGGGCCGACGAAGATCCAGAACCAGAGGGTGTCGCCGGAGCGGCGGCGCGCGGGGGAGGGGCGCGTCGCAGAGTGTCGCATCGAGGGGCGCCGCATCGCAGGGCGTGGCAACGCAGGGCGTGGTGTCGAGAGGCGTCGCATCGCTGTCAGTGCTTCTTCATCCGCTGAAGTTCGTCATTGGTTTGACGGATGACAGATTTCAGCTCACTGTCAGGGCTCGCCCCGTCCTTGATGATCCGGTTCAGCGCGTCCTGGTAGGCGCTCTGGAGCGTCGGCGTCCACAGCAGCGGCTGCGCGTAGCCGTGATCGGTCACGAATGTGACGACGTCGGCGGCGGCCCCCTCGCGCAGCTTGGCCGCCTTCTTGGCGAGCGAGAGCCGCGCGGGAATGTGGAAACCGTAGCTCAGCGCGAAGTCCTCCTGATGGTCGGCGCGTTCGACCCACAGCCACTTCACATACGCCTTCGCCTCGGCCTGGTGCTTCGAGCGGGCCGACACCGCGGCGGCGTACGCGCCCACCGGCACCGACGGTTTGCCGGCCGGGCCGTCCTTGGGGAACGGCAGCACCCCGAAGTCGTCCCCGAGCGCCTGGCGCACGGCCGGCAGCGCCCACAGGCCCGACCACTGCATCGCGGTGAGCCCCTGGGTGAAGGCGGCCGGGTCCGACCAGTCGGACGGCGCGCCGAGCAGCAGCGACTTGTCGGCGTACAGCTGGCGCAGCTTGCCGAGCGTACGGGCCGCCGCCGGGTCGTCGAAGCCGGGCCGGCCGTCGTCGGTGACCAGGCTGAGGCCCGCCGAGTACAGCGGCGTACCGCCAAGCACGCCCGCCCCGCCGTCGTTGCCGAGGAAAAGACCCTTGACCTTGTTCCGCGTCAACGCCTTGGCGGCGTCCACGAGTTGGTCGAGGGTGGCCGGCGGCTGGACGCCTGCGGCGGCCAGCAGGCTCTTGCGGTAGTAGAGGAACTGTGTGTCGATCACCTGGGGGATGCCCCAGACTCTGCCGTCGTACGTCTTGGGCGCGAGCACGGCCGGGTTGAAGTCGTCGCGCACGCCATCGAGCAGCGCGCTCAGATCGGTGACCTGGCCGCCCCTGATCTGGTCCAGGGTCGGCCCGTTGACCTCGAAGACGTCCGGACCGGAGTCGGTGAGCAGGGCGGCGGCGGTCTGCTGGTCGTAATTGCCGGGGCGCCACTGCACGGTGACCTTCGCCTTGCCGTAGGCGGCCGCGTAGCGGCGCACGGCGGCCTCGGTGCCGGGCTCGCCGTACTGGTGGTACCACTGGCTGAGCGTGACACCCCCGCCCGGCGAACTGCCCTGGTCGCGGCCTGTGTTGGAGCCGCAGGCGGTGAGCAGGCCGAGTGCGGCCCCGGTGCCGAGCAGTGTCCGGCGGCTGATCGTCATGGCGGGCGCCCCCCTGTTCGTCATGTGGCTGTACGGCTCAACGATCAACCATGCAGGGGGATTACGACAGGGGTATTGCCAGGATGTGTCGGCCCGCGCCGGGCCGCCGCCGCGTCGCCCGGCGCTCAGGCCTCACGGCGCGCGGGCGGCGTTCCGAGCCGCAGGCGCAGCCGGCAGATCACCGCGTCGGTGTCCCTGCGCACCGCGTGCGCCAGGACCGCGCCGCGCTGGTTCTGGAGCACCCGCTGCCAGATGTGCGCGGGCTCCACCTCCGGGATGAGGACGGTGACACGGGTGCGCGGATGGTAGGTGTGGACGCGGCGCACATAGGCGGCGACCGGACGGCCAAGGCCGCGGTGTTCGCAGGCCAGCTCGACCAGCTCGACGCCCGGGCTCCACCGCTCCCAGTCCCGGCGCAGCGCCTCCGCCTGGGGCCGGTCCTCCTCGTCGAGGTGGCTGACGGTCACCGCCCGCACCTCATCGCCCAGCGACACCGCCGCGTTCAGGGCCTCGCGGGTCAGCCGGGACAGGTGCGACACCGGCACGATCACCAACGACCGGTCCCGGCACGGAGGTTCGGGCACGCGGCCCAGATCCAGGCGTTCGGCGATCCGCCCGTACGCGCGGTGGACCGCCTCCAGGACGAGCACCAGCAGCGGCAGCGCGACGACGATCAGCCAGGCGCCGTCGGTGAACTTGGTGGCGGTGACCACGACCGCCGCGACACCGGTCAGGGCCGCGCCGAAACCGTTGAGCAGGACCTTGCGGGACCGGCCGGGTACGCCCTCGCGGCACCAGTGGACCACCATGCCGCTCTGGCAGATCGTGAAGCCGACGAAGACACCGATGGCGAAGAGCGGGACCAGCGTGTTGGTGTCGCCGCCGGAGAACACCAGGAGAACCGCGGAGACGGCGGCCAGCGCCAGCACACCGTGCCGGTGCACCTGCCGGTCGGCCTTGAGGGCGAACACGTGCGGCAGATAGTGGTCCCGGGCCAGCAGCGACATCAGCAGGGGCAGCCCGCCGAAGGAGGTGTTGGCGGCCAGCGCGAGCAGCACGACGGTGGCGAACTGCACGACGTAGAACGCCCAGGTGTGGCCGAGGGAGGCGTCCGCGAGCTGGGCCAGGACGGTGACGCCTTCGGCCGGCTGGAGGTGGAAGCGGCCGATCAGCACCGCAAGACCGATCAGCATGGCCCCGAGCAGTGCGCCGAGCGCCACCTCGGTGCGCTGGGCGCGCCGGGTGGCGGGGGCGCGGAAGGAGGGCACCGCGTTGGCGACGGCCTCCACGCCCGTCAGCGCGGAACAGCCCGACGCGAAGGCTTTGAGCAGCAGCAGCGCGCCGACCCCGGTCGCGTCGCCCGCGAGGACGGAGGTGTGGCCGTCGGCGGTGTACGTGGACGCGGGCGCCGCCCGGAACAGGCCCACCACCACGATCGCCCCGATCGCGGCGACGAAGACGGCGCTCGGCACGACGAACAGTTTCGCCGACTCCACCACGCCCCGCAGATTGACGGCGGTGACCAGCGCCAGGGCGGCCAGGCACAGCACGAGCCGGTCGCCGTACAGGCAAGGGAACGCCGACGTCAGGGCGGCGACCCCGGCCGTGACGGAGACCGCCGCGTTCAGGACGTAGTCCAGGATCAGGCAGGCCGCCGCGACCAGGCTCGCGCGGGCCCCCAGGTGCCTGCGGGCCACCGCGTAGGAGCCCCCGCCGTCCGGGAAGGCCGCGATGACCTGCCGGTAGGAGGCGACGAGCACCGCGAGCAGCGCGGCGATGGCGAGCGTCACGGGCAGCGTGAAACCGAGCCCGTGTCCGCCGGCGGCGGCCAGGACCAGGACGATGGCCTCGGGCCCGTACGCCACCGACGCCAGCGCGTCCAGGGCGAGCGCGGCGAGCCCCTGCGTGGCGGTGAGCCGGTGCCGGTCGCCCGCACGGGGGCGCTGTCCGGGGGCCGCGCCCTGGGCGACGGCCTTCGACATGGTGAGCATGGACCCAGCGTGCGGGCCGGGTGGGCACCCGCCGGGCGCCCTTGGCGTCGCCCTGTCGCGCGGAACACGCATCCATACGCGCTCTTGGCGGCGGCTCTTTGCGGCGGATGGAAAAACAAACCCGGCGGGGCGATGAGTTTCCGCGCGGCTCGCCGTCTACCCCTCGTACAGCCGACACCACCCACGAGGGAGCACACCATGCCCACCATGATCTTCGTCAATCTGCCGGTGAAGGACCTGGAGCGCTCGAAGGAGTTCTTCGGCAAGCTGGGCTACTCCTTCAACCCCCAGTTCACCGACGAGAACGCGGGCTGCCTGGTCATCAGCGACACCATCTACGCCATGCTCCTGACCGAGCCGTTCTTCAAGAACTTCACCCAGCGGGAGATCGCCGACACCGCGACGACGGTCGAGTCGATCGTCTGCCTGAGCGCGGACAGCCGCCAGGAGGTGGACCGCCTCGTCGACACCGCCCTGGCCGGCGGCGGCTCGCCCGCCAACGACACCATGGAGCAGGGCCCGATGTACGGCCGCTCCTTCCTTGACCCCGACGGCCACCACTGGGAGGTCATGTACATGGACCCGGCCGCGGTCAACGCCTGAGAGCCGCCCGGGCCGCCCCGCGCCGCCGGAGCGGCGCACGGTCCGGGCCGCCCGGCCCGTACGTCACAGAGCCTCGTAGGTGACGCCGGTGAGCCGCTGGGACGCCGCCCACAGCAGCTCACCGGCGACGTCGTCGCGGGTCCAGGCCGCCCGCCAGGACGCGCCGGGCGCGCCGCGCAACCCCATCAGGGACGGCCCGGTGAACGAGTCGGGCCGCACCCCGGGCGCGGTCGCCGCGTACAGGGTGGGCAGCGCGCCGGTCTCGGCGGGCTGGGCCACCAGGCGGTTGCCGAGCTTGACGATCCGCTCGGCGGCCCCGCGGCCCTCCATGCGCACGGCCCGCGTCTGGAGGTCGGTGTCGGCGTAACCGGGGTGCGCGGCCGCCGCGACCACGGGGGAGTTCGCCGCGCCGAGCCGCCGCGCGAGTTCGTGGACGAAGAGCAGGTTGGCGGACTTGGAGCGCCCGTAGGCGATCCAACGCCGGTAGCGCCGCTCACTGTTGAGGTCGCGGATGTCGATGTTGGACAGCACGTGCAGGCCGCTCGACACGCTCACCACGCGGGCCGCTTCGGCCGCCCGCAGCCGGGGCAGGAGCAGCCCGGTGAGCGCGAAGTGACCGAGGTGGTTGACCCCGAACTGCGTCTCGAAGCCGTCGGCGGTGCGGCCGTGGGGGAGCGCCATCACGCCCGCGTTGTTGATGAGCAGATCGAGCCGGGAGCCGGGCAGCGCGGCCGCGAACTCCCGCACCGAGGCGAGGTCGGCGAGGTCGAGCCGGCGAAACTCCGCCCGCGCGCCGGGGACTTCGCGGCGGATGTGCTCCTCGGCCGCCCGCCCCCGCTCCTGGCTGCGGCAGGCGAGCACCACCCGCGCGCCGCGACGGGCGAGCTCGCGCGCCGTGACGAGGCCTATGCCGCTGTTCGCCCCGGTGACCACGGCCGTGCGGCCGCTCTGATCGGGGATGTCCTGAACGTTCCAGCCACCAGTCATACCGCCACCGTACCGTTCGGTATGCGGGTGGGCGGGGCGGATGAGACCCCGCCGGTCAGGCGGAGGCGGCCGCGCCGGAACGCTCGGTCGCATATGTCCGCACGGCGTGCGCCTCGTCGTCGAGGCAGGCGCCGGTCTCCAGGTCGAAGCGGTGTTTGAGGAGCGGGGACGCGACATAGGGGCGGCCCTGCGGTGTGGAGCCGAGCAGCCCGCGCGACAGGACATAGGCGCCGGTGAACGGATCGCGGTTGTCGATGGCGTAGGTGCGGCCGTGCCGGTCGGTGAAGACGGCGGCCTGGCGGCCGTCGGGCAGCAGCGCGGCCACCCCGCGCCCGGGGGTGAGCCGGGCGGCCTCGCACACCGCGAACCAGCCTTCTTCCAGCTTGAGATGGACCATGGTCATCGGGTGGCTCCCAGGGTGAGGAGGGGCAGTTCGGGTTTGATCTGGTCGCGTTCGGCGACGAAGCGGACCGAGGGGTCGGGCGCGCCGGGCGCGTTCACGAACGAGACGAAGCGGGCGAGCCGTTCGGGGTCGTCCAGGGTCCCCGCCCACTCGTCGCGGTAGCCGGCCACATGCGCGGCCATCAGGGACTCCAGCTCGGCGCAGATGCCGAGCGAGTCGTTCACCACCACGTCCCTGACGTGGGCGAGGCCGCCCTCGATGCGCTCCAGCCACACCGAGGTGCGCTCCAGGCGGTCGGCGGTGCGGATGTAGAACATCAGGAATCTGTCGATCAGACGGACAAGTTCGTCATCTGTCAGGTCCTGGGCCAACAGGTCGGCGTGGCGTGGGCTCGCGCCGCCGTTGCCGCCGACGTACAGGTTCCAGCCGTTGGCCGTGGCGATCACACCGAAGTCCTTGGACTGGGCCTCGGCGCACTCGCGGGCGCAGCCCGAGACCGCGGACTTCAGCTTGTGCGGCGAGCGCAGCCCCCGGTAGCGCAGCTCCAGGTCGATCGCCATCCGCACCGAGTCCTGCACGCCGTAGCGGCACCAGGTCTGGCCGACACACGACTTGACCGTACGCAGTGACTTCCCGTACGCGTGCCCGGACTCGAAACCGGCGTCCACCAACCTGGCCCAGATGACGGGCAGTTGGTCGACGCGCGCGCCGAACAGGTCGATGCGCTGTCCGCCCGTGATCTTGGTGTACAGGCCGAAGTCCCGGGCCACCTCGCCGATCACGATGAGCTTGTCCGGGGTGATCTCGCCGCCGGGGATGCGCGGCACGACCGAATAGGAGCCGTTGCGCTGCAAGTTGGCCAGGAAGTGGTCGTTGGTGTCCTGGAGCGCGGCCTGTTCGCCGTCCAGGATGTGCCCGTTACCGAGGGCGGCCAGGATCGAGGCGATGGTCGGCTTGCAGATCTCGCATCCCTCGCCGCCGCGCGCCCCGGCGCGCCCGTGCCCGTCGAGCAGTTCGGTGAAGGTCGTCAGACGCAGCGCGAGCGCGATCTCGTACAGCTCCTGGCGGCTCTGGGCGAAGCAGGCGCAGAGCCCGTCATCGCCGGACTTCGGCAGCAGCTGCCCGATGGTCTTGACGCAACTGCCGCAGCCCGTACCGGCCTTGGTGCACTTCTTGACCTCGGGCAGCGAGGAGCAGGCGGTGATCGCTCCCTTGGTGACGTTGTGGCAGGAGCAGATGACCGCGTCGTCGGGCAGCGACTCGGGTCCGAGCGCGGCCGGCGCGCCGAGCCCGGCGGGCAGGACCAGCTGCTCGGGGGCGACGGGCGGCACGTGCCCGGTCAGCGGGCGCAGCATGCCGTACGCGTCGGCGTCGCCGACCAGGACGCCGCCGAGCAGGGCGCCATCGGCCGACATGACGAGCTTCTTGTAGACGCCGGAGCGGGAATCGGAGTAGACGACGTCGAGGCAGCCCGGCGCGGCGCCGTGCGCGTCGCCGAACGACGCCACGTCGACGCCGAGCAGCTTCAGTTTGGTCGACAGGTCGGCGCCGGTGAAGGCGCGGCGGGCGGTGGCGGCGATGGTGTCGGCGGCGGTCTGCGCCATGTCGTAGCCGGGCGCGACCAGGCCGTACACCCGGCCGTCGGCGGCCAGCGCGCACTCGCCGATCGCGAAGACGGCCGGGTCGCTGGTGCGGCACTGCTCGTCGACGACGACGCCGCCGCGCTCGCCGACCGTGAGGCCGCAGGCGCGGGCCAGCTGGTCGCGGGGGCGGACGCCGGCGGAGAAGACCACGAGATCGGTTGACAGATGAGAGCTGTCAGAAAGTGTCATCCCGCTGACGCGTCCCTCATCGTCGGCGGTGATCTCCTGGGTCCCCACACCGGTGTGCACGGTGAGGCCCATGTTCTCGATGGTGCGCAGCAGCGCGGCGCCGCCGCCCTCGTCGACCTGGACCGGCATCAGCCGGGGCGCGAACTCCACGATGTGGGTGTCCAGGCCCAGTCCGCGCAGCGCGCCGGCCGCCTCGAGACCGAGCAGCCCGCCGCCCACCACCGCGCCGGTCGTCGCGGTCTTCGCGTACGCCTCGATGGCGAGCAGGTCCTCGATCGTGCGGTAGACGAAGCAGCCGGGGATGTCCTTGCCGGGCACGGGCGGCACGAACGGGTAGGAGCCGGTCGCCAGGACGAGCGTGTCGTAGACGAAGGTGCGGCCCGAGCGGGCGGTGACGGTGCGCGCCGCCCGGTCGATGGAGGCGGCCGGGTCGTCCACGTACAGCTCGATGCCGTGTTCGCTGAGGAATCCTTCGGGCACCAGGCTGAGTTCGTCGGGCGTGCGGCCCTCGAAGTAGGAGGTGAGGTGGACGCGGTCGTAGGCCGGGCGGGGCTCCTCGCACAGCACGACCACCCGGGTCCGCGCGGTCGCGCCGCGCTCGGCCAGTGCCTCGAGGAAGCGCTGGCCGACCATGCCGTGGCCGATGACCACGAGGGTGGGAAGGTGTTCGGTGGGCACGTCAGGAACCTCCGTCGTGGGTGAGCAGATGGAGCAGGGACGCGTCGGGCAGCGGCTCGTCGCCCGCCCAGGCGCGCGCGAGCGTCCCGACCGCGCCGAGGTCGCCGAGGAGTACGCCCCCCACCAGGCGGTCGCCGCGCACGACGACCTTGCGGTAGGCGCCCCGGGTGGCGTCCGCGAGATGGGCCACGTCGTCGCCGGGGCGGGGCGTGGGTTCCCCGAACGCGGCCAGGTCGAGGGGGCGCGGACCGCCGAGGGTGAGCCGGGTCAGGCCCCGGGTGCCGGGGTAGGAGCCGCGTCCGGTGGCGAGCAACGCGCCCAGCGCGTCGGCCTGTTCGAGCGCCGCGCCCGCCCGCCCGTACACCGTGCCCCGGTGCTCGGCGCAGTCGCCGACGGCGTGGATGAAGGGGTCGGACGTACGCAGTTCGTCGTCGACGACGACGCCCTGGCGGACGTCGAGCCCGGCGTCCCGCGCGAGCCCGGTCCTCGGGCGCACGCCGGTGGCGAGGACGACGAGTTCGGCGCCGAGCACGAAGCCGTCGGCGAGCTCGACGTCGGTGCCGGCCGGCCCGGTGAGCCCGCGCACCCGGCACTCGGTGTGCACCTCGACGCCGAGGACTTCGAGGTGTGCCCGCACCAACGACGATGCCTGGGCGTCGAGTTGACGCTCCATCAGGCGCTCACCCTGCTGGGCCAGGACGACCTGCGTCCCGCGTTCGGCGAGCGCCCGCGCCGCCATCACCCCCAGCAGGCCGCCGCCGATGACGACCGCGCGGGCGCCGGCGCGGGCCCGTTCGCGCAGCGCGAGCGCGTCGTCGAGGGTGCGGAAGGGGTGTACGCCATCGGGGAGGCGGCCCTCGCGAAGGCCCCTGAGCGGGGGCAGGACCGGGTTGGAGCCGGTCGCGAGCACGAGCCGGCCGTAGGGGACGGCGCGGCCGTCGTCGCAGTGCACCACCCGGGCCGCGCGGTCGATCCGCACCGCCCGCACGCCCCGCCGCACCGGCACCGGGGGCAGGGCCGTCACCTCGGGCCCGTACCGTCCGGCCAGCACCTCGGCGAGGAGCACCCGGTTGTACGGCGCGTGGGTCTCCTCCCCGATGACGGTCACCGGGACATGCCGGGCCAGGCGGGCACCCGCTGTGCCGCCGCCGATCACCACGATGTCCGTACTCATGTGCCCAGCGTGCGCGGTGGCTGTTTCCCGGCCGCATCCCGCCGATTACCGGCGGGGAACCTTGAGCTCAGCGGGGCGGGGGGAGGGGTGTGAGGGGACGGGGGGTGAGGCGGCGGGGGGGGATTGACGGGGCGGACATCGCCCGGTGGCGGGGGGCGGCGGGGCGGCGGGGGTGACGGTGGCTGGGGGTGGATGGTGGCTGGGGTCGGTGGTGGCCGGGGTGGGGTAAACCGAACCCGCAAGATCCGTGCTGGCACGATCGAAAGGGCGGGCTCGGGGCGGGAGCCTTGACGCATGGACCTCGACCAGCGGCATGCCGCACCCCCACCGACCCGGCCGGGCACGCACAGCCCCGCCCATCTGACACCGCGCGCCGCCACGGCCACCGGCGCGCCCCGCGCCGCGCCGCCGGGCGCCGGGGCGGCTGTCCCGGACACACCGGGCTCCGATCGGCGCCCTCAGCACGCCCGCCAAGCCCAGTCGGTGCACCAAGCCCAGTCGGCCCACCAAGCCCAGCCGGCCCAGCACGACCGGCGCGCAGGAGGCCGGGGCCCGGGCTGGAAGGGGATACTCCGGGAGCCGTTCCGGGCCCGGACATGGGTGCGGCCCGCCTACCTCCCGCTCGCCCTGCCGTTCGCGATCCTGTGCGTCCCGCTGGCCCTCGTCGGCGGGCCGGCCGGCCGGATACAGCGCGGGCCGGCCCGCAGGCTGCTTGGCATGGAGGTCGCCGCCCCGGAGCGCACCGGGCCTCTCGCGCCGGCCCACGCGCTGATCAGCCTGCCGCTCAACCTGATCGCGCTCGCCGTGGCGGCGCTCTGCGCGCTCCTGTCCATACCGGTGATCCGCCAGCTCTGACCGAGCGGCTTAGGTTGTGCTCATGCACCGTCCCCACCTGGCGCGGTTCCTGGAGTTCCCCTACCGGCGGGAGCGGCTGGGCACGATCGCGCGGGCCGCCCTGTACTCGCTGATCGCGCTGCCGCTCACCGTGGCCGGCTGGTTCGCTGTCGTCGGTGTCCTGCTGGCCGGCGCGGTCCTGTCGTGGACGACGCCGGGGCTCTGGCTTGTCGCCATAGGCGTCCGGGGGGCGCTGGCCCTCGGAGACGTTCAACGACGCCTGACGCGCGCCCTGTTGGGCACCGAGATCGATCCCCCGCCCCGCGCGGAGACGTCGGGGGCGTTCGACTGGCGGCGCTCGGTGCTGGGGGGACGGCACGGATGGCGGGCGGTGAGCTGCGCCCTGGTCGCGCCGCTGACGGCGCTGCTGCCGCTGCTCGCGGTGTGTGTCGGCTTCGTGCAAGGAGCGCTCCTGAGTCTGTATCCGCTGCTCAAGCGCTGGGACTACTTCACGATCTCGGAAGGCGACGGTTCCATGCGGCGGGTGGGAGTGGAGGTGGGAGGAGTGGAGTTGGACAGCTGGCCGCAGCGGCTGGCCCCGTTCGCCCTCGGCCTGCTGCTCCTGTGGGCGGCGCCGTGGCTGGACCGTCACGCGCTGGCCCCGCACCGGATGCTGCTCACCGCGCTGCTCGGGCCCGACCGGACGGACCAGCGCATCCAGACCCTGGAGGAGACCCGGGCGCAGGCCGTGGACGACGCGGCGGCGACGCTGCGCCGCATCGAACGCGATCTTCACGACGGCACCCAGGCCCGCCTGGTGGGTCTCGGCATGCACCTCACGATGATCCGTGAACTGGTGACGGCCGGCGCCGATCAGGACCGGATCCTGCGGGTCGTGGAGACCGCCCAGGGCAATGCCAAGCAGGCGGTCGCCGATCTGCGGCACCTGGTGAAGGGCATCCACCCGCCGGTGCTCGACCAGGGCTTGGACACGGCGCTTGCCACCCTCGCGGCGGACAGCGCCCTGCCGGTGCGGGTGAGGTGCGGGATCGAGGGCCGGCCAAGCCCCGCGGTCGAGTCCATCGCCTACTTCTGCGCGGCCGAGCTGCTGGCCAACGCGGCCAAGCACAGCGGGGCTTCGGCGGTGGAGGTCACCGTGGTCGGCGCGGCGCGGATGCTGCTGCTCACCGTCGAGGACGACGGACGTGGGGGAGCGGTGGTCGGCGCGGGCAGTGGCCTGGCGGGGCTGCGGGCCCGGGTGCGGACCGTGGATGGATCGCTGACCTGCAACAGTCCACCGGGAGGGCCTACGGTGGTGAGCGTGTTGCTGCCCTTCAAATGAGTGAGAACGGAACGGGTCGATTCATGCGCGTTGTCATCGCCGAGGACTCCTCGATCCTGCGCGACGGACTCGTCCAGCTCCTGGAGTTGCGCGGGGTGGAGGTGGCGGCCGCCGTGGCGGACGCGTCGGCGCTGCTCGCCGCGGTCGCCGAACACCGCCCGGACGCGGCGGTGGTGGACATCCGGCTGCCGCCGACGCAGACCGACGAAGGACTCAGGGCGGCCGTGGAGATCCGCCGCACGGCGCCCGGCACCGGCGTGCTGATCTTCTCGCAGTATGTGGAGACCAAGTACGCGGCGCAGCTCATCGGCGACGGAGGGGCCGGTGTGGGCTATCTGCTGAAGGAACGGGTCGTGGACATCGGGGAGTTCGTCAACGCCCTGGAGCGGGTGGCGGCGGGTGGCACCGCGCTGGACCCGGAGGTGGTGGCCCAGCTGTTCGGCGCGAGCCGGCGGGCGGCGGCGCTGGACGCGCTGACGCCGCGCGAGCGGGATGTGCTCGGGCTGATGGCGGAGGGACGCACCAACCATGCCATCGCGACGTCGTTCGGGGTGTCGGAGCGGGCAGTGGAGAAACACATCGCGAACATCTTCACCAAACTGGATCTGCCGCCGTCGGAGTCGGGACACCGTCGGGTGCTGGCGGTGCTGCGGTATCTGGACCGATCCGTGTCGCCGTAGCTCAGATCCGGCTCAAGCATTCCGAAAGTAATGGACGCACGCGGGCTGCGCTCCTTAAAGTCGCGCTGTGCCCGACATATCGCTGACCATGCTCATCGTGCTCTGTCTCGCCGCCGGCGCGGCCGGCTGGATCGACGCGGTGGTCGGCGGGGGCGGACTGCTCATGCTGCCCGCGCTGCTGCTGGGCCTGCCGCACGTTCCGGCGGCGCACATCCTGGGCACCAACAAGGCCGTTGCCATCGTGGGCACCTCCGGTGCGGCCGTGACGTATGTGCGCAAGGCGCCCGTTCAGGTGAAGTCCGCGGTGCGGATCGGGCTCGCGGCGCTCGTGGGCTCCATGACCGGGGCGTTCTTCGCGGCCGGTATCAGCAGCGCGGTGTTGCGGCCGGTGATTCTGGTCGTGCTGCTGGGGGTGGCGGCGTTCGTGATGTTCAAGCCCGCGTTCGGGACGGCGGCCGGCGGGCGGCCCGTCACCCGGGCCCGCGCCGTGACGGCGGTCGTGCTCGTCGGCGGCGGCATCGGCCTCTACGACGGGCTCTTCGGCCCCGGGACCGGTACGTTCCTGGTCCTCGCCCTCACGGCCGTGCTCCACCTCGACCTGGTGACGGCGAGCGCCACCGCCAAGATCGTGAACGTCTGCACCAACGCGGGCGCGCTCGCGATGTTCGCCTACCAGGGCAACGTGCTGTGGCAACTGGCCGCGATCATGGCGGTGTTCAATCTGGCGGGCGGCATGATCGGCGCGCGGATGGCACTGAGCAGGGGCAGCGAGTTCGTCCGGGGTGTGCTGCTGGTGGTCGTCTTCTCCCTGATCGCGAAGCTGGCCTTCGACCAGTGGAACGCGTGAGGGCGGCGCGGGGCGCGGCGGGCCTGCGCCAACCCTGCCCGGCGCCGGGAGGGTCTGCGCCAACCCCGCCCGGCGCCGGGCCCGTTCGTTCAGAGGGCGCGTTCCGGACCCGTGTGGGCGGGTGGGCGGAGCACGCCGGTCAGGTGGGCGAAGGCGACCACGTTGCCCCGGTAGCCGGTCCCCGGGGAGAAGCCGCCGCCGCAGGTGATCAGGCGCAGCTCCGGGCGGGGCGCGGCGCCGTACACCTTGGCGTCCGGGAACGCCTCGTTCTCGTACACCTCGACCGCGTCGACGTCGAACACCGCCGTCAGTCCGTCGGCGCGGGTCACCTCGACCCGGCTGCCCTTCTTCAGCGCGCCCAGCGCGTAGAAGACGGCGGGACCGCGCGCGTCGTCGACGTGGCCCGCCATCACGGACGTGCCCCGGGTGCCCGGCGGCGTGCCGTCCTTGTACCAGCCCGCCATGTTCGTGCTGCCCGGCGGCGGCACGTCCAGGGTGTGGCCGGCGCCGAGGCCGAGCCGCGTCACGGGCGCGTCCACGCCGATCGCCGGGATCTTGACCCGTACGGGTTCGGCGGGCGGGAGGCCGTCGGGGGGCGGGAGTTCGGTCCCGGACCGCACGGCGGACCCGCTCCTGGGATCAGCCGCGATCCCGTCGCGGGACGCTCCCCTGCTCCCAGCTCCCGCCGGTCCTGCCGCGAACGCCTCGGCCCTGGCGGGCCGGGGCGGCTCCACGGTCTCCAGTCCTCGCTCGATCAACCAGATCCCGGCGAACGCGGCGATCACCACCAGCCAGCCCGCGTCGCGCCGGGCGCCCCCGGTCGACAAGGGCGGTCAGCCCCGGCCCTGCGCGCCGCTCGCCCGGCGACGCAGCAGCCAGGTGCCGCCCACGGCGGCCGCGGCCAGTACCGCCGCGCCCACCGCGATCTCGGTGGTGTCGGGGCGGACGCTGCCGCCGACCCCGGTTCTGACATGACCCCGTGGCTCGTCGCCCTCCCACGGTTTGACGCGCCCCGGCTGATCCTTGACGTCCCAGGGCCTGTCGTGACCGGGGGAGTCCTTGACGTCCCAGGGTTTGTCGCGTCCCGTGCGGTCCTTGACGTCCCACGGCTTGTCGCGTCCCGTGCGGTCCTTGACGTCCCACGGTTTGTCGCGGGCCCCCTGGTCCTTGGGGTCCCACGGCGTGTCGCGGCCCGGCTGATCGCCGCTGGCGTCGACCCCGGGGCGCGTCTCGGCGGTCTCGGTGTTTTTGGTGTTTTCGGCGTTCTTGGCGTTCCTGGCGTTCGCGCAGCGCGCCGATCCGCAGGCGGTGGAGCGCCCGGCCACCGTCGCACCCGGGGACGCGCTCGTCGCCCCGGGATCCGGCGGTCCGCCGGGCTCGGCGTCGGCGTACGCGAGCGCACCCGCCGGGCCCAGCACGGCGGCGCCCGCCAGCAGGGCGCTCGTCAGGAGTCGGGCAGCACGCATGGGTCCTCCGTGGGCGAGGCAGAAGCTACTGCCTACGACCTAAGAGCCACCCCGGCCCCGGCGCCCGCCGGCGGGGGACAAAAGGGTGAGACCCGGGGCCGTACGAGTTACGGGTGACCGCCCCGCCGGGCCCTGCCCCGCAGCGCCCCGCCCTCGCCCCCGCCGCCGTGCGGTGTGGTTCACCCCGGGTGGATCGGGTCCCAGGGGGTTTCCTCGAACGTTCGCCACACCACCTTCATCAGCTCCGCGTCCACCGCGAACTCCCGCTCGTCGACGCGCCCCACCGGGGCGATGCCGCGCGCGTTCGTGACGAAGGCCGCGCCGTACGTGGCAAGGCCCGCCAGGGTCACCTCACGGCGGGTCGACTTCAGGCCGTGGTCCGCCAGACGGGGTTCGAGTACGGCCCGGGTGACGCCGGGCAGCGCGGGACGGTCGGGCCAGACCACCGAAGTCCCGTCCCAGAAGGCGATGTTGGTGACCGCGCCCTCCGCGATCACGCCACCGGGGCCGGTCAGAAGGGCGTCGGTGAAGCCCTGGCGCCGGGCGAGGCGGCCGTAGTAGGCCTGCGCGAACCCGCCGAGGTGCTTGAGGTGGGCGACCGGCCGCTCGTAGGGCACGGACAGCAGCGACTGGGCGCCGGAGGGCATGTCGACGGGCTCGTTCACGACGACCATCACGGTGGGCGCGTCCTCGGGCCCGTACACGTAGACCCGTACGGCCGCGTCCCGCGTGCCCGCCGCGTCCAGGGCCCCGGCCACCAGCGCGCGGACCCGGCCGCCGTCGAGAGCCGGGCCGAACAGCTCGCGGTTGGCACGGTCGAGACGGGTCAGATGGTGGGCGAGACCACGCACGCACGCGTCGCGCACCTGCATGGCGGTGTAGTGCCCGTAGCCGCCGGTCAGCGCGGGAACGAGGAGGTTCTCGGCGTTCGCGGGACGGCCGTCGATCTCGACGTACGGAAGTGTCATGCGCCTCAACATAGTTCGCCGACGCCCGGGCTTGACCTCAACTGGGCTTGAGGTTGAATCCTTCTCGCCATGGACATCACCACGGACATCACCACCGCTACGGACACCGACACCGACACCGCCACCGGGGCCACCACCGGCGCCGAGCAGGCTCCTCTTCGGCTCGCCGTCGTCATCGCCTCCAACCGCGAGGGCCGCTTCGCGCCGGTCGTCGCCGAGTGGTTCCTGGCCCGGGCCCGCGAACACCAGGGCCTGGCCATCGACGTGCTCGACCTCGCCGAGACCGAACTGCCGACCACCCTCTCCCACAACCCCTCGCCCGCCGTCGCCGCCCAACTCGCCGTCACCTCGCCGAAGTTGGCCGACGCCGACGCCTTCGTCGTGATCACCCCCGAGTACAACCACTCCTTCCCCGCCCCCTTGAAGAACCTCATCGACTGGCACTACACGCAGTGGCAGGCCAAGCCTGTCGGCTTCGTCTCGTACGGCGGGGTCTCCGGCGGTCTGCGCGCCGTCGAGCAGCTGCGGCAGGTCTTCGCCGAGCTGCACGCCGTCACCGTGCGGGACGGGGTCAGCTTCCAGCACGTGCACGGCCTGTTCGACGAGGAGGGCGAGCACCGCGAGCCCTCGCAGGCGGACGCGGCCGTCAAGAAGATGCTCGACCAGGTGACCTGGTGGGCGCTCGCGCTGCGCGACGCCAAGCAGGTCCGCCCCTACGCCGCCTGAGGGCGGTGGTGGCGAGACGGCGCCGGTGACGTGGCGCCCGGCCCGGCGCGTCCGGCAGGATCGGGATCCACGCCCGGGCCGGGGTGGCGCTCGCCGTCCCGGCCGGGCCCGGGACCACCACCGAGGGAGGACGCCGTGACATCGGCCCAGACGCTGACCGTGCACACCACCACCGACAGCCAGGACAAGGCGGCGGCGCTGGCCCGTGGCGCGGTGGAGGCCCGCCTCGCGGCCTGCGCCCAGATCGCGGGGCCCCTCACCTCCGTCTACCACTGGGCGGGCGGCATCGAGACGACGCAGGAGTGGCGGGTGCTCTTCAAGACCACCACCGCGCGCTACCCGTCCCTGGAACGCCACCTCCTGGCCGCCCACGACTACGAGACGCCCGAGATCATCGCGACCCCGGTGGTCGCGGGCAGCCCGGCGTACCTGGCGTGGATCACGGCTGAGACGGCGGAGGCGGTGGAGGCGGCTGAGGTGACTGAGGTGACTGAGGTGACTGAGAAGGTTGCGTCGGCCGGGTCGGCAGAGACGACGGCGCCGGCCGGGACCTCCGAGTCGGCCGGGACCTCCGAGTCGGCCGGGACGACCGGGGCCCCCGACCCGACCGACCCGACCGACCCGACCGACCCGACCGTGCGATGAGCCGCGCCGAGCCCGCGCTCCCCTTCTTCGTGTACGGCACGTTGCGCCCCGGTGAGCGCTACCACCGGCGGTTCCTGCGTGGCCGTACGGTTGCGGAGCGACCGGCGCTGCTGGCCGGCGCTGTCCTGTACGACGGGCCCGGCTACCCGTACGCCCTGGCGCATGCCGCGCTCGAAGGCGGCGCGGCCGGGCCCGGGGTCCCTGCGGTCACCGGCACTCTCGTCGAGATCGCCCCCGCCGACTACCCACAACTCCTGGGCGCGCTGGATGAGTTGGAGGAGTACTTCGGGGCCGGGGACCCCCGTAACGTCTACGACCGGGTGGCGCGCGAGGTCGCCGTCGAGGGGCGCTCCGTGTGGTCCTGGGTCTATCTCGCGGCGCCCCGCCTCGCCCGAGAGCTGCGCGCGGGCGGCACCGCGATCCCCGGCGGCGACTGGCTCAGGCGGCCGGTCCCGCCCGCTCCACCCGTACCGCGCACGCCTTGAACTCGGGCATCCTGGACACCGGGTCGAGCGCGGGGTTGGTGAGGTTGTTGGCCCGGCCCTCGCCCGGCCAGTGGAACGGCATGAACACGGTGTCGGAGCGGATCGCGGCGGTGACGCGGGCCGGGGCGGTGGCGTGCCCGCGCCGGGAGGTCACCGTCACCGCGTCGCCCTCGGCCACCCCGATCCGGCCGGCGAGCAGGGGGTGCAGCTCCACGAAGGCGCCGGGCGCCGCCGCGTCGAGTTCGGGGACGCGCCGGGTCTGCGCGCCCGACTGGTACTGCGCGAGCACGCGTCCGGTGGTGAGCACCAGCGGATACTCGGCGTCGGTCTCCTCCTCGGGGCCCCTGTGGGTGACCTCGACGAACCTGGCCCGCCCGTCATCCGTCGCGAACCGTTCGAGGAAGAGCCGGGGTGTGCCCGGGTGGTCCTCGTCGGGGCAGGGCCAGAACACGCCGTCCTCGGCCTCGATGCGGCGGTAGCTGATGCCCGCGTAGTCGGCCGCGCCGCCCGCCGACGCCCGGCGCAGCTCCTGGAACACCGTCTCGGGGTCGGCGGGGAACTTCTTCGCCATCTTCTCGCAACCCAACAGCGCGGCAAGGGCGTTGAGAACGGACAGGTCGCCGCGTACGCCGTCCGGTGGGGCGAGGGCGGCCCGGCGCAGCAGCACCCGGCCCTCCAGGTTGGTCATCGTGCCGGTCTCCTCCGCCCACTGCGTCACCGGCAGCACCACGTCCGCGAGTTCGGCGGTCTCCGAGAGCACCACGTCCGCGACGGCCAGGAAGTCCAGCGCGCGCAGCCTGCCTTCGATGTGGGCCGCGCGCGGCGCCGAGATCACCGGGTTCGAGCCCATCACGAGCAGTGCCCGCACCTCGCCGCCGAGCGCGTCGAGGAGTTCGTACGCGCTGGGCCCTGGCCCGGGCAGCGAGTCCGCGGGCACTCCCCACACGTCCGCCACATGGGCGCGTGCCCGGGGGTCGGTCAGTTTGCGGTAGCCGGGCAACTGATCGGCTTTCTGGCCGTGTTCGCGGCCGCCCTGGCCGTTGCCCTGGCCGGTGAGGCAACCGTATCCGGACAAGGGCCGGCCCGCCCGTCCGGTCGCGAGACAGAAGTTGATCCAGGCGCCCACCGTGTCGGTGCCGCTGGCGTGCTGCTCGGCGCCGCGCGCGGTCAGCACCATGCCGTCCGGCGCGTCGCAGAACAGGTCGACGGCCGCGCGCAGTTGGGGCACAGGCACCCCGGTGATCTTCTCCACCAGCTCCGGCCAGTGCGCCATCACCGCCGTCCGCGCCGCCTCCCAGCCCGTGGTCCGCCGGGCTATGAACGCCTCGTCGGTGCGCCCCTGGGCCACCACCAGGTGCAGCAGGCCAAGGGCGAGGGCGAGGTCGGTGCCCGGGCGCGGTGCCAGATGGAGATCCGCCTGCTCGGCCGTCCTGGTCCTGCGGGGATCGACCACGATCAACTTGCCGCCGTTCTCCCGCAGTTCCCGCAGATAACGCACGGCGGGCGGCATGGTCTCGGCCAGGTTCGAGCCCGCCAGGATCACACAGCCGGTCCGCGCCACGTCCTGGAGCGGGAACGGCAGCCCCCGGTCCACGCCGAACGCCCGCTGGTGGGCGGCCGCCGCCGACGACATGCAAAACCGCCCGTTGTAGTCGATGGCGGAGGTCTTGAGCACCACGCGGGCGAACTTCCCGAGCGCGTACGCCTTCTCGTTGGTCAGGCCGCCGCCCCCGAACACCCCGACCGCGTCCGGGCCGTGCTCCTCGCCGACCGCGCCGAGCCGCGCGGCCACCAGGGCCAGCGCCGCGTCCCAGGTGGCAGGTTCGAGCCGTCCGGTGGCGGCGTTGCGGATCAGTGGTTCGGTCAGGCGCAGCCTCCGGTCGAGGAGGGCGGGAGCGGAGCTGCCCTTGCCGCACAGGGCGCCCCGGTTCACGGGGAAGTCGCGCAGGACCACTTCGAGGCCGCCGGGCGCGCCGCTCGCGGCCCGCAGCCCCATGCCGCACTGGAGCGAGCAGTACGGGCAGTGGGTGGCGGTGACGGGCGGGGGCGCGGGGGCGTCGGTGGGCATGCCCCCACGCTGCGCGAGGCGTGTTACGCCCGGCGCCGCCCGCCGGTTACGCGCCCGCTGCGACGGCCTCATCGCGGCGGCCGGCGCGCGGTGAGGCCGTCGCCATCGGAACGTGCCCCGGCAGGGCCGGGCCCCCGCCCCGGGCTCCCGCCGTCCCGGGCCCCGGCTGGGCTGGGCTCCCGCCTCGCCCCGGGCGGGCCCGCCCGTGCATCAGCCGGCCAGCGCCCGCGCCACTGCGGGCTCGGTGGGGCCGAGGAAGGTGGGGTCGGGCTTGAACACGACATCCATCAGGGCCTTGCCCGCGGCGAACACCTCGCGTGCGCCGCCGTAGTACCAGGTCACGTTGTGCGCGGCGTCGACGCCCACCCCGTAGGAGCGCACGCCCGCGGCCTCGCACAGCGCCACCGCGCGCCGGATGTGGAAGCCCTGGCTGACCAGGAGGGCCCGGTCCACGCCGAAGATCTTCTTGGCCCGTACGCAGGAATCCCAGGTGTCGAAGCCGGCGAAGTCGGCGACCACGCGGGTGTCCGGCACCCCGTGGCGCAGGAGATAGCCGCGCATGGCGTCGGGTTCGTCGTAGTCGGCGCGGCTGTTGTCGCCGGTGACCAGGATGGCCCGCACCTTTCCCGCCCGGTACAGCTCGACCGCCGCGTCGAGCCGGCCGGCCAGGTACGGCGAGGGCTCGCCCTTCCACAGGCCCGCCCCGAACACCACCGCGACCCCGGCCGCCGGCGCATCGGCCACGGTGCCGACACGGCCGACGGTGCTGGTACGGAGCCAGGTGGCGGGCATGAGCGCGAGCACGCACCCGGCGACCACACCCCACAGCAGGCGCCGCCGCCCCGCGCGGGTACGCGGCAGACGGGGTCGTTTCAGTGGGATGCGCGGCACGGGGTCCCTCCGGGGGCGGATCGGTGTACGAAAGGGTGGACGCGTGGGGCGGCGCGCCGGTTCGCCCGCGCCAGCGCGACCCCTGGGCGCGAACGGGGGTGGTGAGCGGGGTTGTCGGCGCGGTTGTGACGTGACCGGGGCTGTGACCGGGGCGCAATGGGCCGGCAACATGTGCGGGGCACCATCGGCGCATGACAGATCAGGGCCGGCGCAGGACCGACACGGACTCCGGTGGGCCCGCTCTCGTGGCCGTCGCGCACGGCAGCCGTGACCCCGGGGCGTTGCGGACGGCCAACGCGCTCCTGGACCGGGTGCGCGCGCTGCGCCCGGATCTCGATGTGCGGCTCGGGAACATCGAGATGGACCGGCCCGCGCTGCCCGAGACGCTGGCACAGCTGCGTGGCGAGGCCGTCCTCGTACCGCTGCTGCTGGGGCGCGGCCACCACGTCAAGCACGACATCCCGCGCCTTCTGGCCACGGCGGGCGGCCATCTGCGGGCCCGGATCGCGGCGCCACTCGGCCCGCATCCGCTGCTCGCCGAGGCCCTGCACGCCCGGCTCATCGAGGCGGGATGGCCAGGCGAGGCCGCCGGCGCGCACGCCACTGAAACCGCGCGCGCAACTGAAACCGCGCGCGCCACCGACGCCGGGTGCGCCACCGACGCCGGGTGTGCCGCCGAGGCCGCGCGCTCCACCGACACCGCGCGCGCCACTGACACCGTGCACTCCACCGACGCCGAGCGCGCCCCCGACGCCGCGCTCTCCACCGACACCGCGCGCTCCCTGGCCGTCGTGCTGGCCGCCGCCGGCTCGCGCGATCCCGCGTCGGCCGCCGACACGCGCCGCACCGCCCGCCTGCTCAGCGCACGCCTGGGCGGTGTGCCGGTGGTGCCCGCCTACGCGTCGGCCGCCTCGCCCACCGTGCCCGATGCGCTGCGCGCACTGGCCGCGCGCGGCAGGCACCGGGTCGCGATCGCCTCGTACTTCACCGCGCCGGGACGTTTCGCCGCGCAGTGCGCGGCCCGGGCGCCGTGGGTGGCGGCGGCGCCCCTGGGGGCGCATCCGGCGATGGCCGAGCTCGTACTGCGCCGCTACGCACAGGAGTTGGCCCCGCACGCGGCCCTGCGCGATCCCCGGGCGGATCCGGCGCTCGCCCGGGTGTGAACGGCGGGGACGCAGCGCGAGGCCCCCCATGAGCCCCACTTGTCACTGTCTGCGTTTACTGTCGGTGCATGGAGTTCTACGCCGAGGCCGACACAGAGCGCTGGGCCGCCGAGCCCGACAAGCGGCCGGGCCGCACGGCTTTCCAGCGCGATCGCGCGCGCGTGTTGCACTCGGGGGCGCTGCGCCGGCTGTCCGGCAAGACGCAGGTCGTCACGCCCGGCTCGCTGCCCCGGGGGCTCGGCGCCACCCGGCCGGGACAGATCCCGCTCCAGGCCTGGGACGCGAGCCCGCGCACCCGCCTGACGCACTCCCTGGAGTGCGCGCAGGTCGGCCGTGAGCTGGGCGCCGCCCTCGGCTGCGACCCCGACCTCGTCGAAACCGCCTGCCTCGCCCACGACATGGGACACCCGCCGTTCGGGCACAACGGCGAGCAGGCGCTCAATGAATTCGCCGAGGACATCGGCGGTTTCGAGGGCAACGCGCAGTCGCTGCGCCTGCTGACCCGGCTCGAACCGAAGCGGTTCGTGCGCTCGTCGGTGACCGGGGCGCCCGTCAGCGTCGGGCTCAACCTCACGCGCGCCGCGCTGGACGCCGCCACCAAGTACCCCTGGCCGCGCGGCGCCCACCCCGGCGGCCCGGCGTCGGTGAAGTTCGGGGTGTACGAGGACGACCTGCCGGTGTTCTCCTGGGTCAGGCAGGGCGCCACGCCCTACCGCACGTGTTTCGAGGCCCAGGTCATGGACTGGTCGGACGATGTGGCGTACTCGGTGCACGACTTCGAGGACGGCCTGCACGCCGGGCACATCGACCCGCGCGCGCTGCTCTCGGCGACCGAGCGCGCCGAAGTGTGGCGCGTCGCGATCGGCCGGTACGTGCCGCAGGACACCGCCCCCCAGGAGCTGGCCGACGCCCTGGACCGGCTCATGGAGCAAGAGTGGTGGCCGCACGGCTACGACGGCTCCGCCGTCTCCCAGGCCCGCCTGAAGGACGCCACGAGCCAGCTCATCGGCCGGTTCTGCCTGGCCGCCGAGAGCGCCACGCGCGCCGCGTACGGCACCGGACACCTCACCCGCTACGGCGCGGAGCTGGTCGTGCCGCGCGCGGCCCGCAATGAATGCGCCGTCCTGAAAGCGGTCGCCGACCGCTATGTGATGCAGCGCGACGAGCAGGAGCGGCTGCGCGCCGACCAGCGCGTGGTGCTGACCGAGCTGGCCGAGGCGCTGACGGCCCGTGCTCCCGCCGACGGCCTCGATCCGCAGTTCCGGGCGCTGTATGAGGAAGCCGACGACGACCGCGACCGCAAGCGTGTGATCGTCGATCAGGTCGCCTCACTCACCGACGCGGCGGCGCGCTCGCTTCACTCCAGACTCACCGTGCACCACCGGTAATCCAGGCCGACCCGGCGTCCAGGCGGAGCAAGCCCTCTTCCCCCATCACGCTCCGTGCGGGACGCTCGCAGATGGCGGCGCCGCGCAGCAAGCACCGAGGAGGCATCAAGTGGTCGACGCAGATCGGACATTCGTGATCGTGGGAGGCGGTCTCGCCGGGGCGAAAGCCGCCGAGACCCTTCGCGCCGAAGGGTTCAGCGGGCGGGTGATCCTCATCGGTGACGAACGCGAGCACCCCTATGAACGGCCGCCCCTGTCCAAGGGGTTCCTGGCCGGCAAGGAGGAGCGCGACAGCGTCTTCACGCACGAGCCGGCCTGGTACGCGCAGCGCGACATCGAGCTCCACCTCGGCCAGCCCGTGACCGCCATCGACCGCGCGGCCAAGACGGTCCGCCTCGGTGACGGCGCGCTCATCCAGTACGACCGCCTGCTGCTGGCCACCGGCGCCGAGCCGCGCCGCCTGGAGATCCCCGGTACCGGCCTGGCGGGCGTCCACCATCTGCGGCGCCTGGCCCACGCCGAGCGCCTGAGGCACGTCCTGAAGGCGCTCGGCCGCGACAACGGCCACCTCGTCGTCGCGGGCGCCGGCTGGATCGGCCTGGAGGTCGCCGCGGCCGCCAGGGGCTACGGCGCGGAGGTCACCGTCGTCGAGCCCGAGCCGACCCCGCTGCACAACGTGGTGGGCCCCGAACTCGGCCAGCTCTTCACCGACCTGCACGCCGAGCACGGCGTCCGCTTCCACTTCGGGGCCCGCCTCACCGAGATCGTCGGGCAGGACGGCATGGTGCTCGCGGCCCGCACCGACGACGGCGAGGAGCACCCCGCGCACGACGTGCTCGCCGCGATCGGCGCGGCCCCGCGCACCTCGCTCGCCGAGACGGCCGGGCTCGCGATGGTCGACCGGGAGCACGGCGGAGGCATCGCCGTGGACGCCTCGCTGCGGACGTCGGATCCCGACATCTTCGCGGCCGGCGACGTGGCCGCGGTCCACCATCCGCTGCTCGGCGTCCGGCTGCGCGTGGAGCACTGGGCCAACGCGCTCAACGGCGGTCCGGCCGCCGCCCGCGCCATGCTGGACCAGGACATCACCTACGACCGGATCCCGTACTTCTTCTCCGACCAGTACGACGTCGGCCTCGAATACTCGGGCTGGGCGCCGCCCGGCTCCTACGACCAGGTGGTGGTCCGGGGGGACACGGGCAAGCGCGAGTTCATCGCGTTCTGGCTCAAGGAGCGCCGGGTCCTGGCCGGGATGAACGTCAACGTGTGGGATGTCACAGAGCCCATCCAGGCCCTCATCCGGGGCGGGGCCCAGGTGGACGCCGACGCGCTCGCCGATGCTTCCGTCCCGCTCGACTCCCTCGCACCCTGAGTGTCGGCGCGTCCCCGTAGACTTCACGCGTGGCAGGCAGGATCAACGATGACGACGTGAAGGCGGTACGGGACGCGGTCCCGATCGACGCCGTCGTGTCCGAATACCTCCAGCTGCGCAACGCGGGCGGCGGCAACCTCAAGGGTCTGTGTCCCTTCCACGACGAGAAGTCCCCGTCCTTCCAGGTCAGCCCGAGCAAGGGTCTCTTCCACTGCTTCGGCTGCCAGGAAGGCGGCGACACGATCGCCTTCGTGCGCAAGATCGACCACCTGTCGTTCTCCGAGGCGGTCGAGCGCCTGGCCGCCACCGCGGGTATCACCCTGCGCTACGAGGAGGGCGGCTACAACCCCTCGCACCAGCGCGGCGAACGCATCCGCCTGGTCGAGGCGCACAAGGCGGCCGCGCAGTTCTACAGCGAACAGCTGGGCAGCCCCGAGGCGGAGATCGGCCGGGCCTTCCTCGCCGAGCGCGGCTTCGACCAGGCGGCGGCCGCCCACTTCGGTGTGGGCTACAGCCCGGCGGGCTGGGACCACCTGACGCGCTATCTGCGCGGCAAGGGCTTCAGCGACAAGGAACTGCTCACCTCGGGCCTGGCCCAGGAGAGCCGCCGCAACCCCATCGACCGCTTCCGGGGCCGCCTGATGTGGCCGATCCGCGACGTGTCGGGCGAGGTCGTCGGCTTCGGCGCGCGCAAGCTGCGCGACGACGACAACGGCCCCAAGTACCTCAACACCCCCGAGACGCCGATCTACAAGAAGTCGCAGGTCCTGTACGGCATCGACCTGGCCAAGAAGGACATCGCCAAGTCCAGCCGCGCGGTCGTCGTCGAGGGCTACACCGACGTCATGGCCTGCCACCTGGCCGGCGTCACCACCGCGATCGCCACGTGCGGCACCGCCTTCGGCGGCGACCACATCAAGATCCTTCGCCGGCTGCTCATGGACAACGGCTCGGCCCGCGTGATCTTCACCTTCGACGGCGACGCGGCGGGCCAGAAGGCGGCTCTGCGGGCCTTCGAGGACGACCAGAAGTTCGCCGCCGAGACCTACATCGCGATCGCGCCCGACAACATGGACCCCTGCGATCTGCGCCTGGCCAAGGGCGACGAGGCGGTCGCCGAGCTGGTCCAGCCCCGCACCCCGCTCTTCGAGTTCGCCATCCGCCAGATCGTGAGCCGCTACGACCTGGAGACGCCGGCGGGGCGGGCCGCGGCCCTGGACGAGGCGGCCCCCATCGTGGCCCGCATCAAGAACGTCGCCTCCCAGCACGAGGTCGCCGTCCAACTCGCGGGCATCCTCGGCATCCTGGACACCCAGTTCGTGGTCAAGCGCGTCGCCCAGCTCGCCCGCTGGGCCCGCGACCGGGGCGGCAAGGGCCCCGCGCCCGCGCCCGGCCGCCGCCAGGGCTACGAGAGCGCCGCCCCCCGCCCCTCGGTGGGCCCCGGCCCCGCGCTGAACCTGCGCAGCCCCGCCCACCGCACCGAACGGGAGCTGCTGAAGCTGGCGCTCCAGTACCCGCACCTGGTCTCCCCGGCGTTCGACGCCTATGGCGCGGACGAGTTCACCGCGCCGCCCTACGCGGCGGTGCGCCAGTGCATCCAGGAAGCGGGCGGCGCCACCGACGCCCCGTCGGACTATCTGCCCACCGTCATGGACCGCGCGCCCAACGACGTGGTCCGCGCCCTGGTCACCGAGCTCGCCGTCGAGGCCATCCACGCCCGCACCGTCGACGAGGCGTACGCGGGCGAGCAGTTGGTGGCCGTGCGCCGCCGCGCCGTCGACCGGCGCCTCCTGGACATCCAGGGCAGCCTCGCCCGCCTCGGCCAGCACGGCGACCCGGCCCAACTGGCCGCCGTACAGAACGAGTTGTGGGTGCTTCAGCAGTACGGTCAGGCCCTGCGCAACAAGGGCGCGGCCGCGCTCTAGACGCCGCGGCGGCCCGATCCGGTCGCGCGGCGGCCGCGCCCGGCCCCGCCGCTCGGGTGACCACCCGGCGCTCCCGGCCCACCGCGTGGGTAACCACCCGCTCACGCACGGCTTCAAAAAGTCACCGCACGCCCGTCGCGGCGGGACTGTGTCGTACCCCACACTGGATGGCGGTGCCTGAGTCCTCGGAGCGCGGCCGGCCCACCCCCGCAGGTGGGCACCTCACCCCCGCGGATCCGCTCAACGATGAGTCCGGGACGGAATGCGGCCCGGCCGCCCCCGTCCCGCTGCCGGACGCCCCCGATCCGGCAGCGATCACCCTGGAGGTCGCCCCCGTGCAGACCCGGACCCTGACCGACCACGACGTCGTCACGGCAGCGCTGGCGCCGCGGCCCCGCCCCGCGCGCCGCCCGGACACGGAGCGGACCGGGCCCCAGGCGGGGCCCGCGCCCGAACCGTTCGAGGAAGAGGCGCCCCGGCCCCCGGCCCCCGGCCCCGGCCGGGCCGACACAGGCGGCCCCTCCTCGGACCTCTTTCGCCAGTACCTGCGCGAGATCGGACGCATCCCGCTGCTCACCGCCGTCGAGGAGGTCGAGCTGGCGCGGCGCGTCGAGGCCGGTCTGTTCGCCGAGGAGAAGCTGAACACCGCCCCCGACCTCGACTCCCGACTCGCCGTGGATCTGGACACGTTGGTCGTCATGGGCCGCATGGCCAAACGCCGCCTCATCGAGGCGAACCTGCGGCTCGTGGTCTCGGTGGCCAAGCGGTACGTGGGGCGCGGCCTGACCATGCTCGACCTGGTCCAGGAGGGCAACCTCGGTCTGATCAGGGCGGTGGAGAAGTTCGACTACGCGCGGGGCTACAAGTTCTCCACGTACGCGACCTGGTGGATCCGCCAGGCCATGTCGCGGGCGCTCGCCGACCAGGCCCGCACCATACGGGTGCCCGTGCACGTCGTCGAACTCATCAACCGCGTGGTGCGCGTCCAGCGCCGGATGCTTCAGGAACGCGGCTACGAGCCGACAGCCGACGAGGTCGCCGCCCACCTCGACCTGACCCCGGAACGGGTCGGCGAGGTGCTGCGCCTGGCCCAGGAACCGATCTCGCTGCACGCGCCGGTGGGGGAGGAGGACGATGTCGCGCTCGGCGACCTCATCGAGGACGGCGACGCCGCCTCCCCCGTGGAGTCCGCCGCGTTCCTGCTGCTTCGCCAGCATCTGGAAGCGGTGCTGTCCACGCTCGGTGAACGCGAACGCAAAGTGGTGCAGCTGCGGTACGGGCTCGCGGACGGCCGGCCGCGCACGCTGGAGGAGATAGGGCGCATCTTCGGCGTGACCCGGGAGCGGATCCGCCAGATCGAGTCGAAGACGCTGAACAAACTCCGCGACCACGCGTTCGCGGAGCAGCTGCGGGGTTACCTGGACTGAGACGCAAAGGGGCCGGCACCACCGCGCACCGGCCCCGACACGCCGACGGATCAGTCCACTTCGGCGACCGCCTGGGCGAACTGGGCCGCGTACAGGCGGGCGTACGCGCCGTCCGCCGCCAACAGCTCGTCGTGCGTGCCCTGTTCGACGATCGAGCCGTCCTCCATCACGAGGATCACGTCCGCGTCCCGGATCGTGGAGAGCCGGTGCGCGATGACGAACGACGTACGCCCGTGCGCGAGCCGGGCCATCGCCTTCTGGATCAGCACCTCCGTGCGGGTGTCGACCGAGCTCGTCGCCTCGTCGAGGACCAGGATCACCGGGTCGGACAGGAACGCCCGCGCGATCGTGATGAGCTGCTTCTCGCCCGCGCTGACCCCGGAGCCCTCGTCGTCGATGACGGTGTCGTAGCCCTCGGGGAGCGTACGGATGAAGCGGTCGGCGTGGGCCGCCTTCGCCGCCTCCTCGATCTCCTCGCGGGTCACGTCCTTCGGGGCGCCGTACGCGATGTTGTCCGCGATCGTGCCGCCGAACAGCCAGGTGTCCTGGAGCACCATGCCGATGCCGGCCCGCACCTCCTCGCGGGTCATCCGCGCCGCGTCCACCCCGTCCAGGGTGATCCGGCCGCCGGTGACCTCGTAGAAACGCATGAGCAGATTGACCAGGGTCGTCTTGCCGGCGCCGGTGGGGCCGACGATGGCGACCGTGTGCCCGGGCTCCACCGTCAAGGACAGGTCCTCGATGAGCGGCTTGTCGGGCTCGTAGCGGAAGGACACGTGCTCCAGGGCGACCGCGCCGCGCGCCACCTCGGGGCGCTCGGGCGATGAGGTGTCCGGCTCCTGCTCGTCGGCGTCGAGGAGTTCGAAGATCCGCTCGGCGGAGGCGACGCCGGACTGCACCAGGTTGGCCATGGAGGCGACCTGGGTCAGCGGCATCGAGAACTGCCGCGAGTACTGGATGAACGCCTGCACGTCACCGATGGACAGCGAGCCCGTCGCGACCCGAAGACCACCGACGACCGCCACCAGGACGTAGTTCAGGTTGGACACGAACATCATCAGGGGCTGCATGACGCCGCTGTTGAACTGCGCCTTGAACGAGGCCTCGTACAGCGCGTCGTTCTGCTCGGCGAACGCCCGCGCCGACTCCTGCTGGCGGCCGAACACCTTCACCAGGGCGTGCCCGGTGTACATCTCCTCGATGTGCGCGTTCAGCTTGCCCGTGGACTTCCACTGCTGGACGAACTGGGGCTGCGAGCGCTTGCCGACCCTGGTGGCGACCACGATCGACAGCGGCACCGTGACCAGCGCCACCAGGGCGAGCAGCGGGGAGATCCAGAACATCATCACCAGGACGCCGACGATGGTCAGGAGCGAGTTGATGAGCTGGCCCATCGTCTGCTGCATCGTCTGCGAGATGTTGTCGATGTCGTTGGTGGCGCGGCTGAGCACCTCACCGCGCTTGGCCTTGTCGAAGTAGGACAGCGGCAGCCGCGACAGCTTGCTCTGGATGTCCTCGCGCATGCGGAACACGGTCTTGTTGATGGCGCGGTTGGACAGCCGGGTCGCCACGAGCATGAGCAGCCCCGCGCCCACGTACACCGCGAGCGCCGCGAGCAGCACACGTGCGACGCCGTCGAAGTCGATGCCGTGGCCGGGGTGGAAGTCCACTCCGGAGAGCATGTCGGCGAGGCCGCCCTGGCCCTTGTGGCGCAGGCCGTCCAGGGCCTGCGCCTTGGTGACGCCCTCGGGGATCTTGCGTCCGACGACCCCGGCGAAGACCAGGTCGGTCGCCTTGCCGAGGATCTTCGGCCCGACCACCGAGAGACCGACGCTGCACACGACCGCGAGGAGCATCACACTCAGCGTGGCCTTCTCCGGTGCGAGCCGTTTGACCAGCCGTTTTCCGGAGTCCTTGAAGTTCATCGACCGCTGATCGGGGCCGCCGCCCATCATCATGCGTCCACCGGGCCCGCTCATGCCGCCTCAGCCTCCGTCAGCTGGGAGAGCACGATCTCCCGGTACGTCTCGTTGTCGGCCATCAGTTCGTGATGGCGGCCGGTCCCCACGACCCGTCCCTCGTCGAGGACGATGATGCGGTCGGCTTCGCGGATGGTGGAGACCCGCTGGGCCACGATCACGACCGTGGCCTCGGCGGTCTCACGGGCGAGCGCGGAGCGCAGCGCCGCGTCGGTGGCGTAGTCGAGCGCCGAGAAGGAGTCGTCGAAGAGGTAGATCTCCGGGCGCTGGACCAGGGTGCGCGCGATGGCGAGCCGTTGGCGCTGGCCGCCGGAGACGTTGGTGCCGCCCTGCGCGATCGGCGCGTCGAGGCCGCCGTCGAGGCGGGAGACGAAGTCCTTGGCCTGCGCCACTTCCAGGGCGTGCCAGAGCTCGTCGTCGCTCGCGTCGGGGTTGCCGTAGCGCAGGTTGGTGGCGACGGTGCCGGAGAACAGGTACGGCTTCTGCGGTACGAGGGAGACGGTCTTGGCCAGCAGGACGGGGTCGAGGGTGCGCACGTCCTCGCCGTCGACCAGGACCTGCCCGTCGGTCGCGTCCATCAGGCGCGGCACGAGGCCGAGCAGCGTGGACTTGCCGCTGCCCGTCGAGCCGATGACGGCGGTGATCTCGCCGGGCCTTGCCACCAGGTCCACGCCGCGCAGTACGGACGCCTCGGCGCCGGGGTACTTGAAGTCGGCGCCGCGCACTTCCAGATGGCCGTGCCGACGCAGTTCCAGCACCGGGCTCCTGGGCGCCACCACACTGGTGTCGGTGGCGAGGACTTCCTCGATGCGTTCGGCGCAGACTTCGGCGCGCGGCACCATCATGAACATGAAGGTGGCCATCATCACGGCCATCACGATCTGCATGAGGTAGGCCAGGAACGCGGTGAGCTGGCCGATCTGCATGTCGCCGCTGTCGATGCGGTGCGCGCCGAACCAGACCACGGCGACCGAGGAGACGTTCACGACGGTCATGACCGTCGGGAACATCAGCGCCATCAGGCGGCCGGTCGCGAGTGTGACGTCGGTGAGCTCGGTGTTGGCACCCTTGAAGCGGTCCTGCTCGTAGGCGTCGCGCACGAAGGCGCGGATCACGCGGTTGCCGGTGATCTGCTCGCGCAGCACCCGGTTCACGGTGTCCAGGCGGGTCTGCATGGTGCGAAACAGCGGCCGCATCCGGCGCACGATCAGCGAGACCGCGACGCCGAGGACGGGTACGACGGCGAGCAGCACCGCCGAGAGCGGCACGTCCTGGCCGAGCGCCATGATGATGCCGCCGACGCACATGATCGGCGCGGACACCATCAGGGTGAACGTCATCAGGACCAGCATCTGGACCTGCTGGACGTCATTGGTGGTGCGGGTGATCAGGGACGGCGCCCCGAACTGACCGACCTCGCGGGCCGAGAAGGACTGCACCCGCGCGAAGACGGCGGCCCGGACGTCGCGCCCGAGCGCGGCCGCGGTCCTGGCGCCGAAGAAGACGGCACCGATGTTGCACAGCACCTGGACGAGGCTGATGGCGATCATGATGCCGCCGTGACCCAGGATGTAGCCCGTGTCACCGTTGACGACACCGTTGTCAATGATGTTCGCGTTCAGGGTGGGCAGGTAAAGGGTGGCGCTGGTCTGCAAGAGTTGCAGCAGCACCAGGAAGGCGATCGGTTTCTTGTACGGCCCTAGGTGGGACCGCAGGAGACGTATGAGCACGCGCAGGCTCTCCGGGTCGGCAAGATCGGGGGTTCGACCCCCCATCTTGCGACACCCCACCCCTGGAAGCTCAAGCGATTATCGCGCTGGAGTCAAAAGGAATAGCAAAGAGCGTACGGCGGGCGCGCGTCAAGCACCCTGGCCGAAGGCGCCGGGGTGTATCTCGTCACGCGTCGCGACGTACTGCTGACGGACCGCCTGCCCCACGGCCAGTTCCTCACCGGCCTCGAAGACCTGCGCCGACGCCCCCTGCCAGGCGGGCGGGGTGTGGGCGGCGAGCGTGCCACGGGCGACCCCGAGCGCCCAGGCGGCCTGGCGGGCCGCGCCGAGCGCCGCGTACTCGGCGGGCTGCGGCACGACGACCTGCGTACCGAAGATCGCGGGCGCCGCCGCCTGCACGGCGGGCAGTTCGGCCGCCGCGCCCAGCAGGAAGACCCGCCGCACCTCGACGCCGCGCCCGCGCAGCACGTCCAGGGCGTCGGCGAGCGAGCAGAGCATCCCCTCGAAGGCGGCCCTGGCCAGGTGCTCCGGCTGCATCGACTCGCGCCGCAGCCCCGAAAGCGTGCCGGCGGCGTGCGGAAGGCGGGGGGTGCGCTCGCCCTCCAGGTAGGGCAGCAGGACCAGACCGCAGGCGCCGGGGGTGGAGGTGAGGGCGAGCTCGCTCAGGGCCGCGAGGTCGTCGACGCCGAGCATCTGCGCCGTCCCGCGCAGGGCACGGACGGCATTGCTCGTATGCACGACGGGCAGATGCATCCCCGTCGCGTCGGCGAAGGACGTAATCATCCCGCTCGGATCGGCCAGCGCCTCGTGGTGCACGGCCATGACCGAACCCGAGGCGCCGAGCGAGACCACCGCGTCGCCCACGCCGACGCCGAGCCCGAACGCGGCCGCCATCGTCTCGCCCGTACCGGCCGAGATCAGCAGCCCCTCGGGGGTGGTGCCGGCCGCGTCCGATGGCCCGAGCACTTCCGGCAGCGCCACCTGGTGGCCGAGCGCGAGCTCGACCAGATCGGGACGGTAGAAGCCGGTGGCCGCCGACCAGTAGCCGGTGCCGGAGGCGGCGCCCCGGTCGGTGGTGCGCCGGGCCGGCCGGCCGAGCAGCTGCCACACCAGCCAGTCGTGCGCCTGGAGGACACCGACGGTGCGCTTGGCGGCCTCCGGCTCGTTGCGCGCGATCCAGCGCAGCTTGGCCACGGCCTGCGCGGCCTGCGGCACACAGCCCACGGCCTGCGCCCAGGCCTCCCGGCTGCCGAGCCCGTCCACCAGATCGGCGGCGGAGACCTGGGCCCGCTTGTCGTTGCCGGTCAGCGCGGGACGTACGAGATTGCCCGCGCCGTCCAGCGGCAGCAGCCCGTGCTGCTGGGCCGAGACGCCGATCGCCTCGACCCCTTCGAGCAGCCCGCCGCTCGCCGCCTCCCCGAGCGAGAGCAGCCACGCCTGCGGATCGACCTCCGTGGCCTTGGGTTCGACCGGGTGGGGGGCGTACCCCTGGCGCAGAACGGCGCCCGTGTCCGTGTCGCAGACGACGATGCGCGTGAAGGCGGAAGAACTGTCAAGACCGGCGACTATCCCCATGGCCCCGATTCTGCCGCACGGGCGGGGCGGCCGGGACGGCAGTGGCCGGGACAACGCTGCCGCCCGGCCAGGGCGGCGTCCCGCGCCGCGGGCGTCGTCGGCGCGTCAGGTGTTGCCGGTGCGTCAGGTGTTGCTGGTGCCCCAGTCGTCCTCGCCGCCCTGACCGCGCTCGCGCAGGGAGCGCACCCGGCCGGCCACGGAGGCCGGCACCTTGTCCCCGACCTTCTCGCTCACCGCGTGGAACGCCTTGCCCGCCACGTCCCGCGAGGTCTGCGCGGCCGACTCGGCGGTGTTGCGCACGGCGGGGTTCTGCGCCACCTGGCGCGCGGACTTCTTCAACTGCTCGTAGCGCTCGCGGCCGGCCCGGGTCCCGAGCACGTATCCAAGAGCCATTCCGGCGGCGAACGAGAGCCGGTATCGCATGGCGGTCACCCTTCCCTAGCGTGTGAGCCGCGCCTACCCGCGCAGCCCCGTGATCACCCGGGGCGGAACCGATTGGCGGAGCACCCCCCTGCTTGCGCTAATGTATGTGTCGCAGCGAACGCACGCCGCCCGGGGTCACCCCAGGTGGGTACGTTCGAGGCGACGAGACATTCCCCTGTAGCTCAATTGGCAGAGCAGCCGGCTGTTAACCGGCAGGTTACTGGTTCGAGTCCAGTCGGGGGAGCTCGGTCTCCTGTAGCTCAATTGGCAGAGCAGCCGGCTGTTAACCGGCAGGTTACTGGTTCGAGTCCAGTCGGGAGAGCAGCGGAATCGGACCCTTCGGGGTCCTTTTTCGTATCCGGTGGAACCGCCGGGATCCCCGCGAAGTCCTCATGGGCGTGCGAAGCCGACCATCCGAGGCAGGAGATCGTATGAGCGGCTATGCTGCGGCAGACGGCGCGCACACATGTGCGCGACGCGCCGTAAAGGGGCGGTAGCTCAGCCGGTTAGAGCAGCGGACTCATAATCCGTCGGCCGTGGGTTCGAGTCCCACCCGCCCCACCAGCAGTTCCCTGCGCAGAAACGTTTTAACCCGCGCCTTTGGCGTTCCCGGAGGAACCCGCCGGGTCCTCGACGGCTCTCGCTGTTCCCTCACGCGCGGCCCGAGGACTGCGGGAAGGAGCTTTTCGCCCGTCAGGGGCCAGGCGGCCGGGTCGGGCGCCGCTCCGTCTCATGGAGGGGCGTGGTCGGTGGGCGGAGCGGGGGATCCGAGAGGCCAGGCCCCCAGGTCCCGGTCCGGTCGCCCGGTCGACGGGGACACGCAGGAGCGTGGTGGAAGGCCTCTGATCCCCGAGGGGCACGTCGCCCAGGTCGCCGACGCAAAGCAAAGGTCCGGTCGGACAAGGTTCCGTGCCCACTGCCGCGCACGTTGAGCGTGGCGTGCGTCACAGACAGGAGCCCTTGCTGGTTGCGTGGGCGATGCCAAGAGGACCAGCCACCGCGGACGCGGTGAGCCCTCGGGCTGACCGAGAGTGGCTGTGCTTGTGTGTGGACAGGCCCGACCGGCGCACGGACGAGCTGTGGCTGAAAGCACTGGAAGTGAAGTCGCCGAGGTACGCAAGGATCGGGAGGGCTGGACACGGGGGGCAACCGTCAATTGGCCATCACGGCACTGATCGCACCGTTCGGGCCGTGCTGACCACGCCGGCCTCGGCGACGGACGTCCTCCAGGCCGTCATCGATGAACGAGCCCCGCCCGGCGCCGACAACGAGGCGAACACCGACGGCAGCAGCTGCTTCTACGGCGCCGCGCTGATCAACTCGGACGAGGGCAGCGATCCTTGGCCAGAGGTCTGCCCGAGGCCCAGGTGGACGCCGCAGTCCCCTGTGCCGCCGCAGCTGCGCCGGGCGCACGGCCGGAGCGACGGGTTCGTCATCGATCATGAGGAATGGCAGCCGGGCAAGCCCGACCCCTCCTTCTTCGAACGACTTCCGCGCCCGCGTCGCGCGCTACCTCAAGGGCAACTCCTCGGGCGGGAAGCAGACCCCCGCCGTCTCTGCGCCCCCGTGCGTCGCGGCGTCGGGTGGGCTGGGAACGGTCAATGACTCGCCCCGCCCCTTTCCTCCTTGGCCAGCAGCTCGTACGTAGGGGGGACGGCCGCCACTACATGGTCGACCCCGCCCGAGACTGGAGCGAGGCCGGCCGACAGCACCACCGAGGACTTCCAGCGCGACCAGGCCTGGGCCAGATCCGACGCCGACGACGCCCCGGCCCGGCCCGGAAGCCTAGTACCGACGCCGGCTGTGCCCGCTGCGATCGGCTGGCTCATCGCCGTGGCTCTGTGGCATGGCACGGCATGGCATCGGACTCGATGAGACGGCCGGGACCGGAGTCCCCACGCTCGTCGTCACGTTCTTCTATTACGCGGTCTTCCGTTTCGCCGAGGAGCAGGTCTTGCCGCGATTCGCCCGGCTCCTGGGCTACGCGCGGGAGCAGTTTTCAGAGGCTGCGCCATGTGCATTGTTCAGAGGTTGAGCGCAAGAACACGCCCCGAAATTGTATCCGGTGGAGCGGAATGCTCCCTCGCAGAGGCCCGGCAGCACTCGCAGGAATCACTGAGGCGCACCCCTTGATTTTTCGAAAGTCACCCAATTTCGGGCGACGCGCGCCTCACGCACGTGACCGACGTGAGCGGGGGCAAAACCGGCCGGGGGCGGGTGTTGAGGCAACGACCGCCCCCGGCTGGATCAATCCTGTCTCGGAGCCAAAGGTGCCGGCATCGTGGCAGCGAAGATCCCCTGGAATGCCGCTTGGACAATCAGTGGGAGCAACGCGCCGGAAAACAGCATGACCCAAAGGGGGAGCATGAGGAGAACGCCCGTTGTGACTCGAAGCTGCTCGATAGGCATCTTCTGGCCTCGATACCCCATGCACATGATAATGACCACGGAGGGGACGGCGATCAGCAGGAACATCGCGGGACATGCGGACATGTAGTCTTTGAACGACGCCCACCTCGACATTTCTGCGAATCTCCCGGGCTGGTGCGGGTCCTGCCCCGGCGGACCGACAGCTGCCGTCACAATCCATCCGATCACGAATGTCACACAGTATCGTATGGCGCAGAGCGCGATCCAATTCTGCTTTTCTTCTGGAGTGGGATTATCCACGTCTGTTGTCATATGCTCTCAGCATCCTGTAATGCATGTGCCATTTTTCCACATCTTGTCAATTTTGGGGAACCCGATGGGGGACACATCCAGGCCGTTCATTGCGTTGGACGCGTGCGCCATGCTGTCGGTGGCCAGCGTGCGCACCGATTGACCCCGCTGGTATTGGTAGACCTCCATGTCGGGATACGCGTCACCCGACCGCATCACGTAGGTTCCCTTTTTGGTGAACCGAATATGGAATTCGTCGTCGGCTGCGAAGATCGGCATGAGGCTGTTTACCCCATGAATGCTCACATTCAGGCCGTCGGCATCGCCACCGCCATTGATGACGTTCCTTGCGAGCACGGTCTTCCATGACGCCGAATTCCTGTAGATGGGGTCGGCGGGTATCGTCTCAGGGTCGCCTTCGATCAGCTTTGGCTTGCCAACCTTCCCCAGCCCGCCTTCTTCGACGATACGCCGTCCGGTTGTTCGAGAGGGGGCGACGGTGAATGTGACTTCACCCGTAGCGGTGTCCCAGACGACCTTCATGCGGAAGGGGGCATCCGGGTCATCTGTGAAGCCGCGATTATCGCCCAGCAGCATGCCCAGCGCAGCCTCTTGGGTGTGAATAAAGAAGCGGGCCACGATCACCCCGCGGTCGGGTCCGGCTCCCACGTTGAATTGAATCGTCCTCGAACCGTCGGCTGCGAGCTGGCCGCTGCCCCTGCTGCCGCCGCTGCCTTTTCCGCCGCTTCCGCCGCTTCCGCCCTTTCCTCCGTCGCCGCCTCCGCCTTTTCCTCCGTCACCGCCGCCGCCGACCTTTCCAGTGACTCCTTGCTGGTACTGAGGCGATGGGCCGGTGGAGACGCCATTGGTGTCGCGCTGTTCGGAGTGTCCGCTGCCGTCATCACGCCAGAGGCCGGTGGGGTCTGTGTAGGCGAGGGGGTTGTTGTTGCCGTAGGTATACCCGTGTGCCTGTTGTGGGTCAGACAGATCCATGAGCGGGTCGACGGATATGAAGCGGCCGATGGTCGGGTCGTATTCGCGGGCGCCAAGGTGGCCAAGGTGGGTGAGACCGGTGTCGGAGTCCTTCGTGCCGCCGACGAAGCCCTTGTCTCCGGCCCAGTTGGTGGGCTCCGCGCCTCGGGGGGCGCCGAAGATGGTGGATTTGCGGCGTGTGACCGCTTGGGTGCTGTCGGTGGTGATCTGGGTGGTTCCGGTGCCGTGGGGGTCGCTCAGAAGGTAGGTGAGTTTGGCGCCGGTTCGCATGGCGACGGTCTGTCCGCCGACAGTGTAGTAGCGGGTGCCGCTGACGATGCCGGCCTTGTCGAGATGGAGTTCGTTGCCGCCGGGGAGGTAGAGGGTGGTACCGGTTGAGTCGCGTCGGACGAGGCGCTGTCCCTCGGCGTCGTACAGGTAGTCGCTGGTATTGGCGCCGTCGGTGAGGGCTTTGAGGTGGCCCTCGTCGTCCCAGGACAGGGTTTGAGTGCTGGGGCCGACAGAACGGGATCTGGTGTTGCCGTTCTGGTCGTACGCGTAGGTCTCATCGTGCGCGGCGGAGCCGGTCTGCGTGACCTTCGGCAGGTTGTGGGTGCCGGGGGCGGGCGCGGCGTAGGTGCGTGTGGTGTTGGCTGCCGGTCGGGCGCTGGTCGCGTGCTGAGTTTCGGTCTTGCGGTTGCCGACCGCGTCGTAGGCGTAGCTCGTCCAGTACGGGTCCTGTCCGCCGACGACCCCGGCAGATGGGTTGGTGGCGCACTGTTCGCCGGTGTTCGTCCAGGCTTCGGTGACGCGGCGCAGGGCGTCGGTGGTGAAGCACTGGGTGTCGGTAGTGCGGGTGGTGTCCTGGCCGTAGGCTGCGGCTGCCGCGGTGAGGTTGCCCGCCGGGTCGTAGCCGTAGTGCGTGTCGTCGATGCGCTTGGGGCTGGTGTCGCGGTCGTTGGTGACGCGCGTGGGTTGTCCCGTGTGGTCGTCGTATTCGGTGGTGGTCCACGCGTGCTGGTTGAAGGCGCCGTATTCCTGGCGGAGCGGCTTACCGTAGTGGTCGTATGTGGTGGCCGAGATCAAAGGGTCGCTGCCAGCGTAGGCGAAGTCGACCAGGCCGTGGACCGCTGTGTAGGCCGTGGAAACCTGTTCTTCCGGCAGGTCGCCGACCGCCGGTTGATAGGTGTACTCCTGCTGACCACTGTTCGCGTTGTAACCCGCGAACCACTCGTAGGCGCCGGCGAGTTTGCCCTCGCTGGCAGGGACGGTGGCAACGGTGTCCGTGGGATTGTAGAGGTCGTCGTAGCCCGTGATCTCTACGGTATAGGCGTCCGAGCCGGCGTAGCGGGTCGACTTGCTGAGCTTTCCCTTGGCGATGGTGTCGTAGGTCCAAGCGGCGAGAGTGCTGCTGCCTTTCTTGAGGGCGGTTTTGCGACCGAGGGTGTCGAAGTCTGTATGCAGGATGATGCCACGGGCATCGATGGAGTCGGTGGCCCGATCCCCCTTGTCGTAGACAGTTTTAGTGACGCCCTTGTCGGGGTCGTCGAGGCTGGTCTGACGACCACGAGTGTCGTAGGTATAGGTCCACTTGGCGCCGGACGGGTCGGTTACCTGTTGCAGGCGCCCGTAATTGTTGTAGCTGTACAGGGTGGTCTGGTACGCGGTGCGGTCCGCGTCAGTGTACTGGCGCAGTTCTGTGGTACGTCCGAGAGCGTCGACGACCGTCGTGGTGCTGGTGCCGCCCTGCGGTGGAATGACGGTGGTGGTGTCACCCGTGTAGCTGGTGACAGTCTTTTCCTTCACGTCGCCGTACCGCTTGCTGAGCACGGAGATGACGCGGCCCGCACCGTCAAACTGGGTTTCCCCGGATGCGGGGTAGTCAGTGGATTCCGCGCCCGTGACCAGTACAGGTTCGGCCTTGCCAGTGGCGTAGTAGGTGCCGGAGGTGCGGTTGGCTTCGCCGCGGGTGTTGTAAAAGGTTTCGCTGACCAGGCGTCCCGAGCGGTCGGGCGACTCGGCCTGGGTCTCCCTGGCACGCAGCAACCCGTCGAAGAAGGAGTAACTGGTGTCGAGCTGACTGTCATGGGTGAGGCTGGTCTTGGTCACCACGGTCGGCCCGTCGTTACGGATCTGGTAACCGAATGCGAAGTTGGGCGAGTTGGGATAGGCGAGCGCGGAACGTGAGGCGATCCAGACTTCGGAAATCCGGCCCAGGGCGTCGTATCCGTTGGTGGTGACCTTGCCGTTGGCGTCGGTGACCTGCGTCGGCTGGCCGCGCAGCGGCTCGAACAGGGCGGTCACCGTGTGGCCCAGCGCGTTGGTAAGGACGGTCTTTGTCGGCGGTTCGCCACTGGCCGGGGTATAGGCGGTGGAGGTGGTGTTGCCGTAGGCGTCGGCGGCGACGAGGCCGCGGCCGTACTGGTCGTAGCAGAGCTGGTTCTGGCTGAGCCCGCAGGTGCTGGGAACCGAGGAAATGGTCTCGTAGGCGGTACCGTCGCCGGTGAGCTTTTCGGTCTTGGTCACATCGCCCTTGGTGGGGGCGGCCTTCAGGTCGGTGTTGTTGTCGAAGTAGGTGCGGGTGTCGTCGGTGACGTAACCGTGCACACCACATTCCGTGGGAATGGTCCGAACCTCGGCGACTTTGTCGAGGAGCCAGATGCCGGTGTTGCGAGCATAGGTCGTGGTGGCGCACTGCTCGTCGCCGGGTTTGCTGGTGTCGCCGCTTTGGAAGACCGAGTCGACCATGCCGTAGTCGTCGAAGTGCCGCGTCAACTCGGTGGCTCGCGATCCGCCAGTGACGGTGGTGCGGGCTCGCCCGTTTGGTCAAGCATCGAGACCCGGCGTATTGAGGTGGGCCGCGTCAACTGGTGGGATTCCATGGCTGGTTGACAATGATCCGATCACCTATGCAGGCGACGCCGTCCGGGCCGTAGCCGGGACGCGGCCTGCGGGCCCGCCAGGAACGACGCGGGGCCGTGGAGAGCCGGGCCGTGAGGGCGCCCCCGGTTCAGGCGGACGGGCCGAGCAGTTGGAGGTCGACGTACCCCGAGTGGGGGTTCGCCATGGACGGGTTGCCGTCACCCGTGTCGATGACGGTCAGCTTCCAGAGGCGGCCCGCGAATTCGAGGGTGTCGCCGACGCGGGCGTCCTGGTAGCTGGCGCCGCCGCCGGCGCGGCTGGTGACCGCGATGTAGGCGCGGGCCGGGTCGGCGTCGACGTCATGCAGGACGGCGCTGATCGCGCCGTGCTGCTCGGTGTTCGGAACGTGCCAGCGCAGGCGCAGACGCCCGTCCGTCAGGTCCGGCCACCTCGGGTCGACGGCGTTGGGCACGGGCGACTGGTTCACGGTGGTCTCGTCCTTCGGCGTGAGTACGACTCGGTACGTACAGATCTGCGAGACGGTGAAGGCCTTGCCCTTCACCGTGAGGGACTGGCCTGGCCGCACCGGCCAGGACTCGGTGCCCGCCGACGCGGTGCCCGTGCCCGTGCCGTTGGTCAGGGTCGCCGTGCGGTGCGTCCCGTCCGAGCCGCCCTCCTTGTACAGCACCGCGCCGGCCCCGCCGGGCAGCGTCTCCGAGCCGCCGCGCAGGACGTGCAGGCCCTTGGCGGCCGGGGCGCCCTCGCACTCGGGGCCCTTGTCGGCGGGGGGAGCGGGGGCGGGGGAGCGCGGCGGGGGCGTGGTGGACGCGTCGACGCCACCGGAGGCGCCCCCACAGCCCGCCGCCAGTACCAGCATGCATCCCGCCAGTGCGGCGGCGCGTACGGGCCGTATGCGGGCTGTCACTTGGGCACCTCCAGGGCCTGTGGATCACTGAAGAACTCTTTGTACTGCTCCGGCGTGGCCACGATGTCCGCGTTGGGCGGACCCCAGGGGTTGCCCAGGACGATGTTGTCGCCCTGGAAACCCTTCACGTAGTACACGTGCCGGGTCGAGAAGGTGTCCCTCCACAGGGCGTGACCCTTCTGCTGGGCGTCCTCGCCACTGCCGGTCTGGACGATGATCGGGTGGCCCGACTCGAAGCTTTTGCGCAGGGCCGGAACGTTGTTGCTGATGCCGTCCGAGTCGTGGCCGGTCACGTACGGCGGCGCCTTGTCCGTGTTGTCCCACTCGGTTGCCCCGTAGTCGCCGCGCTCCGCGCGATCGTACTTCGGGTTGCCGATCTTGCCGTCCGGTGCGCCGCCGCGGTCGCCGCCGTAGACAAGGGCGAACGCCTTCTCGTAGTACGCCGGCCAGACCGAGCCGCCGGAGGTGGCGCCCAGGACATTGCCGCTCTTGTCCAGCGGCAGGTCCGGTGTGACCGTCACCCAGCGCTTGTTGCCGTCCTTGTCCCAGATGCGCACGTTCACCGTGCCGTTCGGGTTCTGGACGATGCCGTCCCGGATGAACTGCGGGTTCACCTGGGCGGTCGAGGTCAGGGACGCGATGTACCAGCAGTCGGCGAAGCGCCCCTGCATGATGTCGGCGGCCGTGATCTCCTTGCCGTCGGTGCCCGGGGCGAAGAGCGGTTTGCCGGGGTCCCCCCAGTGCATGCCTTTGGCTTCGTTGCCGTTCTGCGCGTTCTGGCCGTCCAGGAAGGCGTCCGTGGTGTCGAAGCCCGGCTGCATCCCGGGAAACGCGGCCTGCGCCTTCGCCCAGTGCGAGGGCCCCAGCTTCGCCAGGATCGCACTGAGGTGGTCGCGGCGGTCGCCCTCGGGCAGGCCGTTCTCGTCCCACCACTTCCAGACGCTGTCGTCCGTATCGTTGATCAGGTCGTTGTAGCGCTTGAGGTCGGCCTCGGGGACCTTGTCGAAGAAGGCGTCGAGCTCGGCGGCCGTCATGCCGTCCAGCAGGCGCTTGACTTTCTGGAGGTCGTCGCGGTTGCCGTTGGTGCCGAAGTCCTTCCCGTCCAGCTCGTGGATCTTCTTCAGCGCGTCGGTGACGTCCTTCTCGCTGGGGGCGTCCTCGTCGGCGAAGAGCAGAGACGGGTCGACCGCGTACCCGTGCTCGATGAGCACCTTGACCTCGTCCAGCTGTTTGCTGCGGCGATCCATCGAGCCCGCCATGTCGCCCAGCTCGCCGCCGAGCACGCCCGGCAGGGACGAGGGGCCGTTGCCGAAGAGCGAGAAGGTGAAGATCTGCCCTACCAGGGGGCTCAACTGCGGGTCGGTGGTGGCGGGCTTGCCCTTCATGAGCTGCTGTGCCTCGGTGAGCAGCCAGGCGAGGTCGTGGTGGAGACCCTGCGCGTCATCGCCCTGCTTGCGCAGGCCGGCGGCGAGGGAGCGTATCTGCTCGGTGTCGAAGCCGCGGAAGTCGGTCATCGCCCTGCTCCGGGTGCGGGTGTGGGTGTGGGTGCGAAGCCCCGGGTGGCGTCGCCGTTCAATGGCCCGCCCCCGCCTTCGGCTTGGCGCCCGCCGTCTTCGCCTGTAGGTCCAGGCTGTCGGCCTCGGCATCCCAGCGGCCCGCGTCGTGGAGGAGCGCGGACGCCATCTGGTTCACGGAGTTCCTGCGACGCACCAGCGCGTCGGTCGACCGAGCGGCGAACGGACCGCGCCAGATCGCCGGATCCAGCTGCGACGCCTTCTTTGCCGAGGCGTCCAGCAGCGGGCCGAGCCGCTTGGCCAGCGCGCGGGCCCTGCGAGCGCAGTCGCGCAGGTCGCCGGCGCGCTTCTTCAACTGCTCCGGGGTCTCCCCCGGAGCATCGTCGGTTTGCTCCACGTCTTCTTACCCCCGTCGCTGTTCCGTCCGTCCACAGAACCGGCAGGCGAGACTAGCACCCCGCTTCACCTGCGGATCTGGTCGGCGTGATCAGGCTCCTATCGTCCGTGCGGGACAAGCCAGTTGCGCATCGGGATCCTTCGAAGCCGCTGGCGGGTTGCTTCCGTGAGCTTCGGCTCACCGTGTTTCACCCGGCCCCGCCGCCGGACCATCTCCACGGCGATGCCACCGCCCTTGAGTCTGCGCCGGGTTGCGCCGCCCGGCGACGAAGCCGTCCTGCGGGGCAGTGAGTTGGCAGTCGTCGTGGCCGGGTCCCGGCCGGGCGTGGTCCCGTATGCCGGTGTGCCGGTGGTACGGCGAAGGCCCCCGGTGGTGCGCACGGGCTGTGCGGCCGGCGGGGGCCCTCGCGGGGGCGTGGGTTACGTGGTCTTCACAGGGCGGACTGGAACGCCGAGGCGCTGGGGACATTCGTGGCGATCGTGGTGACGCGGTCGAGGGTGGCCGGCGTGTGGCCGGCGTGCTGGGCCGCGGCCCGTGCGGTGAGGGGCACGCGCCGGGCGGGGGCCGGGGCGGGGGTTGCGCTGCGGGCGGCGGCGGAGATCAGGGTGTTCATGGTGGGCCTTCCGGCGAGATGCGTCGCCGCCCCCGCCTGATGAAGGCGGGGGCGGCGACGACGTGTACTGATCGGGGGAAGCGTAGCGGCGGCCGGGGACTTCGGCGCGCGCGTCCACGTGTGGCGCGAACGTGCCCCCCGCAACCGGTTCCGATCGCCACGCCCGCGACCTGAGGCGATGGATGCGCGGCCGGGGCGCCGACCGGTTCCGCGGGGCCCGCGCCCCGCCCACGCACCGCAGACCCAGGCCATTGACCCAGCCGGGGTACGGGCCCCCAACGGCCCCGGCCGCCGGACGGAATCCGAGCGGATCCGCCCCGGCCGACCGTCGGCCCGCGCCGCTCCCTCCCGTGCACCACACCACCCACCACCCGCACCACGCCCGCTACCCCCCACCCGCACCACGCCCACCACGCCCACCACCCCCACCATCCACCCGGGGCGTCCCCGCCCCCCACCCCCTGTGAGGTCGGCCCTACCTCGCTGCTCCCGGCCGGGGTTAGCATCCCGCGTGAGCGAACAAGCCGAGCAGCCCGCCCAGAGCCCCGCGCCACCGTGCGGTATGGCCGGAACCGAGTCGGGCTCCGGCGCCACCCCCGGCGGCGGGACCGCGCCGGAGGCGGCGACCGGATCCATACCGACCCGGGGTCGCGTGTTCGCCGACCTCACCCCGCTGCGGACATCACCGGACTACCGCCGGCTCTGGTTCGGCAACATGGTCTCCTGGGTCGGCAGCGGCATGACCGCGCTCGCCATCTCGCTCCAGGTCTACGACCTCACCGGCTCCAGCTTCTCCGTCGGCCTGGTCGGCATCTTCACCCTCGTACCGCTGGTCGTGTTCGGGCTGTACGGCGGTGCGATCGCCGACACCGTGGACCGCCGCAAACTCGGCCTCTACAGCGCGCTCGGCTCCGCCGCGCTCTCCTCGGCGCTCGCCGCCGGCACCTTCGCCGGGCTCGCCGACGTCTGGTTCCTGTACGCCGTCATCGCGCTCCAGTCGATCTGTCAGGCCCTCAACGCCCCCGCCCGGTCCGCGATGATCCCCAAGCTGCTGTCGGCCGAGCAGCTGCCCGCCGCCAACGCGCTCAACTCCATGATCATGACGACCGGCACGCTGGTCGGGCCGATGCTGGGCGGTCTCGTCGTCGGCTTCGCCGGGTACAAGACGGCGTACCTCATCGACGCGATCACCTTCGCCGCCTCCCTGTACGCGATGTGGCGGCTGCCCGCGATGCTGCCCGAGCGGGCCGGCGGCGGCGCGCGGCCCTCGGTCCTTGAGGGGCTGCGCTTCCTCGCCACCCGGCCCAACCTGCGGATGACCTTCTTCAGCGACTTCTGCGCGATGATCCTGGCCCACCCCCGCGCCCTGTTCCCCGCCGTCGCCGTGCTCTGGTACGGCGGTGACGCGCGCACCACCGGGCTGCTCGTGGCGGCGCCCGCGATCGGCGCGCTGCTCGGCGGGGTGTTCTCCGGCTGGCAGGGACGCGTCCACCGGCACGGGCTCGCGGTGCTGATCTCGGTGGGCGGCTGGGGCGGGGCCATCGCGGCGTTCGGCCTGACCCGGCAGCTGTGGCTCGGCCTGCTCATGCTGGCCGTCGCCGGGTTCTGCGACACCGTGTCCATGGTGTTCCGCAACACGATGATGCAGGTGGCGGCGCCGGACGAGATGCGGGGCCGGCTCCAGGGCGTGTTCATCGTGGTCGTCGCGGGCGGGCCGAGGCTCGGCGACTTCCTCGCGGGTACGGTCGCCGATCTGACCTCGCCCGGGGTGATGGTGGTCGGTGGCGGACTTGCGTGTGTCCTCGCGGTGGCGGTGCTTGGGGTGTGGCGGCGGGGGTTCGCCCGCTACGACGCGCGCCGTCCCGTCCCGTAGGACCCACCCCCTGGGGCTCCGCCCCAGACCCCGTTCGCGCCTGAAGGGCGCTCGTCCTCAAGCGCCGGACGGGCTGACCATGCCCGTGCGGCTCAGGTTCGGATGCTCAGGGGCGCGGGGAACTGCGCGCTCAGCCACGCACGGTCCGCAGCCGGGGTCCCTGGGGCTCCGCCCCAGACCCCGTTCGCGCCTGAAGGGCGCTCGTCCTCAAGCGCCGGACGGGCTGGGTAGGCCGTGACGGGCAGGATGTCCATGCGGGCCGGCACCGGTCCCGGCAGGGGCGCGGGGAACTGCGCGAGAAGCGGGCACGGTCCGCAGCCGGGGTCCCTGGGGCGCTGCTCCAGACCCCGTTCGCGCCTGGAGGGCGCTTGTCCTCAAGCGCCGGACGGGCTGACCATGCCCGCACGGGCCAGGATCGGATGCTCAGGGACGCGGGCAACTGCGCGCGCCGCACCGAGCGGGCGGCCAGGGTGGGGGAGACCCCACGCGAGCCGCACCGGGCGGGCGGCCCGGGTGGGGGACCCCGCTACGTGCCCAGTACCCCCCTCGCCACCCCCAGTTCCACCAAGTCCTGGGGGCGCAGCCGGAGTTGGGAGGACGTGTGGCGCACCTGTGAGGCGTCGCGCTTCAAGATGGCCGCCGCCAGCTCCGGGGCGATCACCGAGAAGTAGCTGTCCGCCGTCACCCAGGTCCGGTCGGGGGAGGTCAGCGCCAGCGCGCCGCCCGAGCCGCCCTCGCCGATGACCAGCGTGGTCACCGGGACGCGCGCCGAGGCCACCGCGGCGAACGCCTCCGCGATCGCCGCGCCCTGCCCGGCCCGTTCCGCCGCCGCGTCGTTGGCCGCGCCCGGGGTGTCCACCAGGGTCAGGACCGGGATGCCCAGGCGGTCGGCGAGGCGGATGAGACGGGCGGCGGTGCGGTAGCCCGCAGGGCGGGTCGCGGTGCCGGTCTGCGCGGCGTAGGCGTAACTCCGTCCGCCGTGCAGGCCGAAGCCGCACAGCATGCCCGGGTCCACGCCCCCGCACCGGTCGCCCACCAGGGCCTGGCGGTGCGGGAAGTACGCGTCGAGGTAGGCCGCCGCGCGGGGCCGGCCCGCCGCGCGGGCCCGGCCCACCGCCTCCCAGCCGTCCGCCGGAAGACCCGGGCCGTCGAAGGGCGCCGGCAGCGGCGCCGGCTCGGACCCGTCGGCGCGCAGCAGGGTCAGCCAGCCCGCGAGGACGCCCCGCAGGTCCTCCTTGCGTACGATCGCGTCGATCTGGCCCGCCGCGAGCTGGCCCTGGGCCGAGTAGGCCGCCGGGTCCGCGTCCACCGGGCGCACCCGGGAGCCCGCGAAGCCGATCTGGGCGCCCGGCAGGGCGAGCACCACATCGGCGCCCGCGCCGAGCGTGGCCCAGCCGCCGCCCGTCGTGGGGTCGCGCAGCACCGAGATCTGCGCCAGCCCCGCCTCCTTGAGCAGCGCCGACTGCCGGGCCACGCGCTGGAGTTGGGTGAGCGCGAGCATGCCCTCCTGCATCCGGCTGCCGCCGGTCGCGATCAGCGAGACCAGAGGCAGCCGCCGCTCGCGTGCCGTGGCGTACGCGAGTTCCAGCCGGTCTCCCGTGCACTGGCCGAGAGAGCCACCGAGGAAGCCGAACTCGAAGGAGAGCAGCACGCACGGCCGCCCCTCCACCGAGGCGAGGCCGCACACGACCGACTCCGTCTCGCCGGTGCGCTCCCTGGCGCGCGCCCGCGAGGCGCCGTAACCCGACCAGTCCAGGGGGCCGTCCTCGGGGAAGTCCCGCTGCGGCGCGGGCAGTTCGTCGAACGTGGAGGCAGCGGCCGCGATCGCCTCGCGCGCCGTCATCCGCCCGGCCGGCTCAGACATGCAGAGCCCGCTTCATGATCTTGCCCATGTCGTTGCGGGGCAGCTCGGACAGGTAGCGCACCACGCGCGGGCGCTTGTGCGGGGCGAGCTGCGCGGCGACGTGGTCGCTCAACTCGGCTGCGTCCGGCGGGGATTGGGGGTCCGTCGGCACGACCCAGGCCACCACGCGCTCGCCCAGGTCCTCGTCGGGCTCGCCCGTCACCGCAGCCTCGCGCACACCGGGGTGGTCCAGGAGTACGTTCTCGATCTCGCCCGCGCCGATCTTGTAGCCGCCGCTCTTGATGAGGTCGGTGGCCTTGCGGCCGACGATCCGCACCTGGCCGTCCGCGTCCACGCTCGCCATGTCGCCGGTGCGGAACCAGCCGTCGTCGGTGAACGCGGCGCCGGTCGCGTCCGGGCGGTTCAGATAGCCGCTGAACAGGTTCGGGCCGCGCACCTGGATCTCGCCGATGCCGTCGGCCTCGTCCGCCAGGCGAAGCGCGACGCCGGGCAGCGGGGCGCCCACCGTGCCCGGGCGCGCCCCGCCGTCCGCGCGCTCGGCGCACAGCATCAGCGTCTCGGTCATGCCGTACCGCTCGATCACAGCGCGGCCCGTCGCGCGGGTGATGCGCCGGTGGTCGGGCGCGGTCAGTGCCGCCGAGCCGGACACCAAAAGCCGCGCGCCCGCAAGGGCCCTCGTCAACTCCGGGTCCTCGTCGACCAGTTCGGCGATCCGGTGGTACATCGTGGGCACCCCGAACAGCATGGTGGCGCCCGTGGAGAGTTCGCGGGTCACGCCGTCCACCGAGAAGCGGCCGAGGTGGCGCACCGAGCCGCCCCGGCGCAGCGGGCCCAGGACGCCGAGGATCAGGCCGTGGACGTGGAACAGCGGAAGCCCGTGCACCAGGACGTCGTCCGCCGTCCAGGCCCAGGCGTCGCGGAGCGCGTCGAGCGTCGCCGCGATCGCCCGGCGGGGCAGCACCGCGCCCTTCGGGGGGCCGGTGGTGCCCGAGGTGTAGACGATCAGGGCGGGCGTCTCGTCGCCCGGCTCGGCGGGCAGCCGCCGCGCCGTTCCCGTCAGCGGTACGTCGATACGGGTCAACGCGGCCAGCGCGTCCGGGAGTTGGTCGCCCGGTGCGGCAAGCACCGCCGTGGGTTCGCTGTCGCCGACGATGTGGGCCAGTTCCCGCTCGCCCGTCTTCGGGTTCAGCGGGATCGCGGGCACGCCCGCGACGAGCGCCGCCACCACGCCGACCACGGTCTGGGGGGTCGGTGTCGCCCAGAGCGCGACGCGTCCGGCGCCCGCGAGCCGGGTCGCCAAGGAGCCCGCGGCGGCGGCCAGTTCGGCGTGGGTCAGCGACCGCTCGCCGAAGCGGACCGCCTCCCCCGGCTCGGCGGCGTACAGGGCGGGGAAGAGAGGGGACACGTACGGGACTCCTCGGCATCGACGGCGTCGCGCCGGTCGGCGCGCTCGGGGCGGCGGCCGGACCGTGCCGGGGAGCGGGTCGTGGACCCCCGCGCGGCGCCGTCCGGACGCGTGATCCGCATCCTGCCGTACCGGGCCCCGCGTTCCGCCGGAGCGTGAGCACTCTCACGGCGACCGGGCGCGGGCCGGGGCGGGCCGCGCCCGTGACGGTGGGACGTCGGCTACTCCAGCGGGGCCTGCCAGGTCAGGGTCGTGCCCCGGATGCCGTCGTCGCGCATGCCGTTGTCGACGACGGTGAGCCGGACGGCGGAGCGACCGTCGGGCAGCTCGGCGTCCGCGTCCACGACGACCCGTACGGAGGAGACCCCCGCCCTGCGATGCGCGGCGGCCAGCGCGCCGCGCAGCGCGGCGACGAGCCGGCCGCCCACCACGTCCCCGACCAGGGTGTCGACCGCCCCGTCGAAGCGGACCGAGGGGCGAAAGCCCAGCAGGGCGGCCGCCCCTGCGGTCTCGCGCAGGACGCGGCCGCGCGGTGTGGCCGGCGCCTCGGCCGGGGGCTGCTGGAGGGCGAAGATCGCGGTGCGGACCTCCTGGATGGTGGAGTCCAGCTCGTCCACGGCCCGGGTCAGCAGCTCGTCCGTGTCGTCGGCCGCCGACTTCTGCGCCCTGCGCCGGGTGGACTCCAGCATCATCTCGGTGGCGAACAGGCGCTGGACGACCAGGTCGTGCAGGTCGCGGGCGATGCGGTCGCGGTCCTCGTACACGGCGAGCTGTTCGCGGTTGTGCTGGGCGTCGGCCAGGACGAGGGCGAGGGCCGCCTGCGAGGCGAACTGCGAGGCGAGCAGCCGGTCCACCGCCGTGTAGGGGCGCGCTCCGCGCCTGCGGGGCAGCGCGAGCGTGCCGATGAGCTTGCCGCCGCTCTGCAAAGGCAGCATCATGCTCGGCCCGAACCGCGAGCGTACGCGGGTGGTCATTCGGGGGTCGGTCGCCGAGTCCTCGATGAACACGGGCTCCCCGCCGAGGAGTTGGACCAGGACCGGCGAGCCGGGTTCGATCGTCGTGCCGATGATGTCGGTGGCGTCGGCTTCGGTGTCCGTGGCGTCGGCTCCGGTGTCCGGGACGGACGCGGCGACGATCTCCATGCCGCCCGCCGGGGTGGGCTGGAGCACGACACCGGCGGCCGCGTCCGCGAGCAGCCGGGCCCGCTCGGCCACCGTCGTCAGGGCGTTCGCCGCGGTGTCGCCGGTGAGCAGCGACGTGGTGACGGCGGCCGCGCCGTCGATCCAGCGTTCCCGCAGCCGCACGGTCTCATACAGCCGGGCGTTGCCGACGGCGATCCCGGCCTGCGCGGCCAGGACCCGCAGCAGCGCGAGGTCGTCCTCGGTGAAGGAGCCGCCGCGCTTCTCGGTGAGGTAGAGGTTGCCGAACACCTGGTTGTGCACGCGGATCGGTACGCCGAGGAACGAGCGCATCGGCGGGTGGCCGGGAGGCAGGCCGACCGAACGGGGGTCCTCGCTCAGGTTGTCCAGGCGCAGGGGCCGAGGGTCGTGGATGAGGGCGCCGGGCAACCCGGTGCGGCCGTCCGGCAGCGGCCCGACGCGTTCACGTTCGGCGTCGGTGAGGCCGGTGGTGAACAGCTCGGTGAGCCGGCCGCGTTCGGGGTCGACCACCCCCAGCGCCCCGTACCGGGCGTCGGTCAGCTCGACGGCGGTGTCCACGACGTGCTGGAGCGTGGTGCGCAGTTCGAGATCGGTCCCGACGCTGAGCACGGCCTGAAGCAGCAGGGGCAACCGGGGCGCGGCCACCGCCCGGGCCCCGGCGTCCGCGCCGGGCGGGCTCCCCGCTTCAGTCATCCTTCGATGATCCACCATCGTTCGACGCGGCCCCCGCGCCGCTCACTCGGCCACCGGCGTCGGATTGAGGACCATCGGCTGGATCTTGCCCTCCAGCATCGCGCCCAGGCCTTGGATCGCGCACACGTCGGGCCGCTCCGCGATGTGCACCGGCACCCCCGTGGAGTCGCGCAGCATCTGGTCGAGGCCGGGGAGCAGCGCGCTGCCGCCGACCATCATGATGCCCCGCTCGGCCAGGTCGGCGACCAGGTCGGGCGGGCACTCGCGGAGCACCTTGCCGATGCCGTCGAGGACCGCGGTGAGCGGGGTGTGGATCGCGTCGCGCACGGCGGCCGTGTCCACCAGGACCGAACGGGCGAGGCCGGTCGCCACGTCGCGCCCGTGGATCTCGGTGCGCGCGGGCCCCTGGGGGGTGAGGCCATTGCCGCGCAGGGCCAGCTGCAAGGGGCGTACGGACTGGCTCGGAAGCATCAACTCGTGCTGGTGGCGCAGGTGTTGGATCACCGCGTGGTCGATCGCCTCGCCGCCGACCGGGATGCGGACGGCCGTCACGATGGCGCCGAGGGAGAGCACCGCGATCTGTGTCGTGGCCGCCCCGCACACCATGATCATGGTGGCGGTGGGCTGCTCCACCGGGAGCCCGCACCCCACGGCCGCCGCGATCAGGGTGTCGACGAGCTCGACCCTGCGGGCGCCGAGCCCCACCAGCGTCTCCATCGCCGCGCGCTGGGCCAGCGGGTCGCTGTCGTGCGGCGTGCAGGCGGCCGCGCGCAGCCGGGGCTTGCGGCGCAGCTGGCGGCGCAGCTTCTCGCCCAGCAGGTGGCGCAGCATGCGCTGGGCCATCTCGATGTCGACGACCGTGCCGCCCGAGACCGGGCGGGCCACCCGGATGTAGTCGGGCGTGCGGCCCGTCATCTGTTCGGCGAAGGCGCCGACCGCGATCAGCGCGCCCGTACGGGTGTTGACGGCGGCCACACTCGGCTCGTCCACGACGAGCCCGGCGCCCTTGATGTAGACGCGGGTCCTGGCGGCCCCGAGGTCGACGGCTACATGGCAACGGCGCAACTGCTCAAGACTGACGGTCACGGCAGATCCTCCCGAGAGCGGTACGTGGTTCGCTTCCTGCGACCGGCACGTAATTCGCATCATGGGACGGCCCGGGGACCGGCGCGCGCTGGGCTGCGCCCTTCGGGGAGCCGCCTCCTGACGCTCAGCGGGCCGGGCGGCTCCTGCCGTGACGCCGGCGCCCGGACCCGCGACGGCGGTCCGGACGCCCTTTCACGGCAGAAGCCGTTGCAGCAACCCCCACGTGAACTCCGCGACGCGCTCCTCGCCGCCGGGCAGCGTGAGCGCAAGCTGCCGGCGTGTCGGCGCCGAGCCCTCCATCGGGCGGGCCGGCGCGAAGGCCCGCGCCGCCTCGTCCACCGTGCACGACCAGGGCCGCAGGTCCGCCTCCGAGCGCAGGTCTGGGCCCGGTATGCCCGGCGCCCGGACCAGCCACTCGTTCCACACCGCCCCGCCGGGCCCCGCCAGCACCTCGAAGCACAGCCCGGGCCACAGCGGGACCGGCCACAGCAGCGCCTCGCACTCCAGATCGCCGATCCTGCGCCGCGTGACCGACTCGGGTGCGCCGAGCACCGAGCGGTAACGGGCGAGCGCGCCACGGGAGCGGGACGAACGGAGCATGGCCTGCCAGCGCTTGTTGGCCTCGCGCATGTCCGCGATCGACGCGCCGAGCTCGCGGCGGGCATCCTCCACCAGGCCCGGCTGGTGGTCGGCCATCCGTCGCAGCAGCACCAGTTGGAAGTCCAGCGGGCCCAGTGGCCGCGTCACGGTTTCCGTCATGACGTCCATCCTGCCCCGCCCCACTGACAACGCCCCGGTCCATGGTGATTCGTCGCGCGGACGCGCCCGGGGCACGGCCCTTCCGCACAAGATCCACACAACTCCGGCCCCTTTTGTCTCCCGGCCGCCGCATAGCCTCCCGGAGCCATGGATTACTGCCACTCCTGCCGACGGCACCTCAACGGCGCCCTGGCCTGCGCCGGATGCGGAACCCCCGCGCAGGAGCTGGGGCCACACCCCGAAAGCGAACCCGACGAGCTCCTGGTGTACGCCGGCGCCCCGGCCCGTACCCCGGGGGCGGCCGCGCCCTCGGGCCACCGACGCCGCGCGCGCCCCGGCCGGCGCGCCCGGCCCAGACGCGGAAAGGCGATCCTCTTCGGCGCGGCCGGCCTGGTCCTGGTGGCCGGCGCGGTGGGCTTCGTCCAGATGGCGCTTGAGCCGCCGACGGGTGACCGGGCCTCTTCCGTGCACGACGACGAGTCGATCTCCGACCCCCAGCCGCTGCCGTCGGGTAGCGTCGCGCCGGTGCCCGCGCGGGTCACGGCCGAGCCGGTGTCCTCGCGGGGGCACGGCCGGGGCACGGCGGGCGGGCAGACGCCGCGCGGTGAGCGTAGTGACGGACCGCGCGGGGGGAGCCCGTCGCCGAAGGCGTCGGCCTCGCTCACGCACGGTCCTGGCGCCCCGTCGTCCGGACCGGCCGCGCCCACGTCCTCCGCCTCTCCGGGCGTTTCCGACTCACCCGGGCCGCAGGATCCCCCGCCCTCGACCGGGCCCACGCCCCCGCCCCCGCCGCCGCCCCCCACGCCCACGCCGACCAAGACCTGCCACCGCTTCCTGTGGTGGTGCTCCTGATCCGGCGGTCGTTGTGCCTGATCCGGCGGTGGTGCTCCTGATCCGGCTCGTGCGGCGCGCCTGAGGCGGGCGGCTTCCGGGCCCGCTACTCGCCGAGCATCCGCCGCAGCAGATCCCGCAGTACCGTGCGCTCCTCGGCGGAGAGTCCGGCGAGCGGTTCCCGCGCGAAGTTCAGGGAGTCGCGCAGATGGGCCGCCGTCGCCAGGCCCTCGGCGGTGGGGGCGGCCAGTTTGACGCGGCGGTCGGCCGGGTCGGGACGGCGCTCGACCAGGCCCCGGGCCTCCAGCCGGTCGACGATGCCCGTGATGTTGGACGGCTCGCACTTCAGCTTCTGGGCGATCCGGCGCATCGGCATCGGTTCCAAGGCGAGGAGACCGAGCACCCGGGCCTGCGCGCCCGTGAGGGAGTGCTCGGCGGCGGCCCGCTCGTACTCCTCGTAGTAGCGGCCGACGACCGTGCCGATCAGCTCGACGACTTCGAGGCTCAGGGGATCCATTCGGGGGGCCATGCCCACCAGCGTACCGATATACTTGACAACCTCAAATATGTGGGCGCATGGTTCTTTCAGTGTCTGAAGTATTCGGGCCCCGGCGCCACCGCGCCATGTGCCCCGCGTGCCCGGCTCGGGCGTACTGATGTGTGCCCGATGTGCCGAGCAGGACGAGCAGCCCGAACAGGCAGACCGAGCAGACCGATCAATATTTGCTTCGCAGGAGGACGCACCCCATGGCCACCTCGCCCGCACTCCCCGCCACCAGCCGCGCATGGCACCTCGTCGCCCGCCCGAACGGCTGGCCCGTGGCGTCCGACTTCGCGCTGCGCGAGACCCCCGTCTCCGAGCCGGCGCCCGGCCACGTCCTGGTCCGCAACCTCTTCATGTCCGTCGACCCGTACATGCGCGGGCGGATGAACGACACCAAGTCCTACATCCCGCCCTTCCAGCTGGAGCAGCCGATGGACGGCGGCGCGGTCGGTGAGGTCATCGCCTCGGGCGACGAGCGCTTCGCGGTCGGCGACCACGTCCTGCACGGGCTCGGCTGGCGCGAGTACGCCGACGTGGAGGCCAAGCACGCCGTGAAGGTGGACGCCGGGATCGCCCCGCTCTCCGCCTACCTCGGCGTGCTCGGCATGCCGGGCCTCACCGCGTACGCGGGCCTCCTGGACGTCGCCTCCTTCAAGGAGGGCGACGCCGTGTTCGTCTCCGGCGCGGCCGGCGCGGTCGGCAGCCAGGTCGGCCAGATCGCCCGCCTCAAGGGCGCCTCCCGCGTCATCGGCTCGGCCGGCTCCGACGAGAAGGTCAAGTGGCTCGTGGACGAGCTCGGCTTCGACGCCGCCTTCAACTACAAGAAGGGCCCGGTCCTGGAGCAGTTGCGCGCGGCCGCCCCGGACGGCATCGACGTGTACTTCGACAACGTCGGCGGTGACCACCTGGAAGCGGCCATCTCCACGCTCAACGTGCACGGCCGCGCCACCCTCTGCGGCGCGATCGCGGGCTACAACGACACCGAGCCCACCCCTGGCCCGTCCAACATGGTCATGGTCATCGGCAAGCGGCTCCAGCTCAAGGGCATCCTGGTCGGCGACCACTACGGCATGCAGGAGCAGTTCGTCGGCGAGGTCGGCGGCTGGCTGGCGTCGGGCGAGCTCAAGTACAACGAGACGTTCGTCGAGGGCATCGAGAACGGCGTGGACGCCTTCCTCGGCATGCTGCGCGGCGAGAACACCGGAAAGATGGTCGTCACGCTCGGCGAGTAGCCCGGTGTCCCCCGGGGAGTGCGCCCGGCGCCCGAGGGGTAGTGGGCCGCGAGTGGACCCCTGCGGCCGCGAGTGACCCACCGCACACTCCGCCTCACGGTTTCCGCTATCCGATAAGGTTTTTCCACATCCCGGCGGCCGTGAGGCGCGAGCGGCCGCGTACCCAGGAGGAGCACCCCAGCATGTCCATTCAGAAGTCCGAGGTCCTCTACACCGCCGTCGCCACCGCCGAGAACGGCCGTGACGGCCGCGTCTCCACCGACGACGGTCAGCTGGACGTCGTGGTCAACCCGCCGAAGGAGATGGGCGGCAACGGCGCGGGCACCAACCCCGAGCAGCTGTTCGCCGCCGGTTACAGCGCCTGCTTCCAGGGCGCCCTCGGCGTCGTGGCGCGGAGCGAGAAGGCCGACATCTCCGGCTCGACCGTCGCCGCGCACGTCGGCATCGGCAAGAACGACGACGGCTTCGGCATCTACGTCGAGATCACCGCGACCATCCCGAACGTGGACCGCGCCACCGCCCAGGACCTGATCGAGAAGGCCCACCAGGTCTGCCCGTACTCCAAGGCGACCCGGGGCAACATCACGGTGAACCTCGCCGTCGCGTAACCAGCGCACGCGCGGGAGACCGCGCCGCCGCAGGACAGAAGGACCGCGCCCCCTTGCCGGGCGCGGTCCTTCGCCGTGGGGCCCGGGTCGGGCCGCGTAACAATCGTGCTGCCCTCGCGGCCGGTCCTTGCCAGGATGGCCCGCATGACCCATCCCGAAACGGTCCCTTACGACCACGGCATGCTCGACACCGGCGACGGCGACCTCGTTTACTGGGAGGTCTGCGGAAACCCCGAGGGCAAACCCGCCGTCGTGGTGCACGGCGGACCCGGTTCCGGCGCCACGCCGTCCTGGCGGCGCTACTTCGACCCCGCCCGCTACCGCGTCGTCCTGTTCGACCAGCGCGGCTGCGGCCGCTCCACCCCATCGGTCAGCGACGCGTCCACCAGCCTCGCCGCCAACACCACGCACCACTTGATCGCCGACATGGAGCGGCTGCGCGAGCAGCTGTCCATCGACAAGTGGCTTGTCTTCGGCGGCTCCTGGGGCGCGACGCTCGGCCTCGCCTACACCCAAGCGCACCCGGAGCGGGTCAGCGAGGTCGTCCTCGTCTCGGTCGCCACCACCACCCGCGCCGAGGTGGAATGGGTCACCGAGGGCGTCGGGGTGCACTTCCCCGAGGCGTGGGCGGCCTACCGCGCCGCCGGACGGCCCCGCGCGGGGGAGCGGGTCGTCGACGCGTACGCCCGGCTGCTCGCCGACCCCGACCCGGCCGTGCGCGAACGGGCCGCCTACGACTGGTGCCGCTGGGAGGAGACCCACGTCCGGCCGCCGGGGGCCCAACTCCCCGACGAGTTCGGGGACTCGCGCTATGCCGACCCGGGCGTCCGCATGACCATCGCCCGCCTCGTCACCCACTACTGGCGCCACGCCGCCTGGCTCGGGGAGAACCAACTCAGGGACGGGGCAGCCCAGTTGGGCGCGATCCCCGGGGTGCTCGTCACGGGGGAGCAGGACGTGAGCTCGCCGCCGGACCCGGCCCGCGCGCTCGCGGCGAACTGGCCCGGCTGCGAACTGCTTGTGATCGAGCAGGCGCGCCACGGCCTGGGCCACCCGGAGATGAGCGGCGCCGCCCAGGCCGCGCTCGACCGGTTCGCCCGCCGCTGACCCGACGCGGCGAAATCCGCTCCTTGGTGGCCGGATAGGGTCGAAGCCATGCGTGACATAGGGACGGGTTTCGGTTATCTGGTCAAGGGGCAGCGCTGGGCCGCCGGGCACGGCAGGTCACTCGGCGTGGGACTGCTGCCCGGCCTCATCACCCTCGTCCTGTACGTGGGCGCCCTGATCGGGCTCGCCTTCGGCGCGGACGACGTCGTCGGCTGGGCGACCCCGTTCGCCGACGGCTGGTCCTCGCCCTGGCTCGGCCTGTTCCGGGGGTTCTTGACCGCGCTCGTCTTCGCGCTCGGCCTCTTCCTCGCCGTGATCTCCTTCACGGCGGTGACCCTGCTCGTCGGCCAGCCCTTCTACGAGAAGCTGTCCGCCGACGTGGACCGGGCGGTGAGCGGCGGCGCGGCCCCCGAGTCGGGCCTGCCGCTCTGGCGCGAGCTGTGGATCTCCGCCCGTGACTCCCTGCGCGTCCTCGTGCGGGTCTCCTGCTACGGCCTCCTGCTGTTCGGCCTCGGTTTCGTGCCGGTGATCGGCCAGAGCGTGATCCCGGCGATCGGGTTCTGCGTCACGGGCTTCTTCCTCGCCGAAGAGCTCACGGCGGTCGCCCTGCAACGCAGGGGCATGGAACTGCGGCCCCGGCTCGCCCTGTTGCGCTCGCGCCGTCTGCTGGTCCTCGGCTTCGGCGTGCCCCTCGCCGTGGCCTTCGCGGTCCCGCTGGTCGCGGTCTTCCTCATGCCGGGGGCGGTCGCGGGAGCCACCCTGATGGTGCGGGACCTGCTCGGCGAGCCGGACGCCCCGCAGAGCGACGACGCGGAGCCGGGCGACGACACGGAGCCGGGCGGGGACGTGGGCGCGGCCGGCGCGGCGCCGGCCGCCTGCTAGAGCCCGGCCGGAAAGTGGCCGCGCCGGCCGCCTGCTAGGGCCCCCCGGAAAGCCGCCGCGCCGGACGGGCCCGGCGCCGCCGCCCTACCGCGCCGCCACCGCCACGATCGCCCTCATCTGGGCCACGATGTCCAACCGGTTGCGGACGAACTGGGGATCGCTGACCGTGCCCGTCCCCGGGTCGGTGTTGCCCGGCCCGAACTCCAGGACCGGCGTGTGCACATGGCCGCCCGGGATGCCGAGGCCGAGGCGGTCGCGGAGCAGGGTGGCCCGGTAGGCGATCTCGTTGGAGAGGTAGTCGCCACCGCCCCCGGCCCGCGCGGCCGAGCCCGGAGTGGGTCCATCGAGCCGGTCGACCGGGGTGGTCGCGCCGGCCGGGATCTCGGTGACATCGGTGTGGTCGTAGACCGGGAAGGGCCCGGTCTTCGCGGCCACGATGCGCTGGTACGGAAGTGTCGTACGGGTCCACTGCGGCTGGGAGGCGGGATCGCTCACCGGAACCGTGCCGGTGCTCGACGCGTCCACGTTGTCCCAGAAGCCGCCCCGCCAGGCCCCGTTGAAGCGCTCGACGTCGATGCGGCCGACCCGGCCCTGGCTCACCGTGGTGAAGGCGTCCACCTTCGGCAGGACCGGCGTGAGCGCCCGCTCCACCGCCCCGTCCGCGAAGTCCTGCCAGCGCACCGGGAACGTCACGGCCTCGATCCGCGCGAACTGCCCGTCGGGGGTGCGGAGCCAGGTGCCGTCCAGGGCGAGCGCGGTCGCGCCGGAGGGGTTGCTGATGCGGATGTCGCTGTCCAGCGTGAACGGATCGAACCCGGTCACCAGGACGCGCTTGAAGCCCTTGCCCTCGGGATAGCGCACGCTCTTCTGGCCGCGCGAGGTCTGCTCAAGGCTGTCGATGAGCGCCGCCCGGTCCGCGTCGGACAGGGTGAAGTCCGGCTCCCACAGCCTCAGTTCGCGGGTGAGGCCGAGCCTGGCCCAGTACAGCGGGCGGTCGTCGTCGCGGCTCAGGTCGCCGCCCGCCGGGCCCCGGCCCTGCACCCGGTCCACCGCCCGCTGCCACAGGCGCGTCCCCTCGCGGGCCACGAGCCGGCGCGCCGCTTCGGCGGACCGTACGCCGTGCAGGGCGCGCGTGAACTCGGGCGCCACGTCGGAGAATCCGCTGCGTTCCAGGATCTCCTTCGGCACCGGGTCCGCCAGGCGCTGCTCCTCCACGGTGGCCGTCCGGGGCCCCGTCGCGGCCTGCGCCGGGGCCGGGCCGAGCAGTGCGCAGAACGTCAGCGCCGCCAGAGCCGGGGCGAGCCGTGCCACCCGTATACGTCGTCGCACCATGGGTCCTTCCGTCGGAATCGGGTGGCGCCCAGTATTGGCACGGAAGTCCCGTGTGGATAGAGGGACTTATGAGCCGCCGGACCCGTGCGGCAGCGTCACGAGGTCGCGGAAGGCGCCCGCCATGTCCACCGCGTCCGGATCGAGCAGCCACTGGTACTGGAGGCCGTCGAGCACCGCGACGAGCAGCGGCGCGGCCCGCTCCGGGCTCAGGCCGCCGGGCAGCCGCTCACCGAACTCCGCCCGCGGCACCGCCGCCATCTCGCCGCGCACCTGCGCGTAGGCCGGTGAAGAACGCGCGGGCCGGATGCCGCTCGGTCACCGATTCACCGAGCAGCGCCGAGAACGTCCGGACCACGCCGGGCCGCATGGCGTGGTACTCGACCAAGGAGGCCGGCAGCTCAAGGCGCCGGCCCTCGGCCGCCTCGCGCCGCCCGCCGGTGCCCCACTGGTCCCGCTCCTCCAGGACGGCGACGAGCAGCGCCTCCTTGGGGGGGCGGAGCCCCGACGACGTGGCCCCGGCGCACGCTCAGGCCGTGACCCTCGCGTACGCGAGCTCGGCCAACCGCGCCTGTCCGTCCTTGCTGGGGTGGAACCAGTCCCAGGGGCTGAGCTGAGCCCCGGAGAAGGAATAGGAGAAGACCGCCCCGTCGTCGTAACGGCACGCCCGGTCCTTCACACACACGTCCTTGAGGACCTGGTTGTACGCCACGACCCGGTCGTAGACGGCCTCCCGCCGCGCGACCGCCGCCGCCCCCAGATCGTCCGCGTCCGCCAGCATCGACTGACAGATGCCGAGCTTCCAGATCTGCTTGCCCAGCGGACTGCCCCGCCCCGTGGACCACAGCCGCTTCAAATCGGGCACACTCGCCACGTACACCTGGGACTGGGGCGAGACCGCGCGCAGTTCACCAAGCGCCTTCACGAACTCCGCACGGAAGGTGGCGACCGGCGTCATCGCCGCCACGTCGTCGCGACAGGCGTCATTCGCGCCGGTCATCACGGTGACCAGGCCGGGATGTTCGGCCGCGGCCCGGGTCATCTGCCCGGGCAGGTCGGCCATCCTGGCCCCGGTCTTGGCGTAGTTCCAGCTGTGGGTGGGCGCCGATGGCCCCAGCAGCCGCGTCGCGAGCGAGTCGACCTGGGTGTCGCCGCCCGTCGCCCAGGAGACCTCGGGGCAGTCGGCGAGCACCGTACAGGCGTCGAAACCGCGGGTGATCGAGTCACCCACGGCGGCTATCGAGCGGGGGCTGCGGTTCCAGGCGGGCGACGGCGTGGGCGACGGTTTCTTCGAGGCGGCGGGGCCCGCTCCGGTGGGGCCACCGGACTCGCAGCCGGCGGTCAGGGCGAGCGCGGCCGCCGCGAGCAGGGCGGCCATGGCGGGCGTGCGACGGCCCTGGCGGCTGTCCGGCATGTCCCGGTCCCCCTCCGTGCGGTGGTCGTGCGGTTCTCGCGGCGTCCTCGCGGGTGAAAGCTTCGTGTTCGAAGACGCTCCGACCGACATTACGACACCCTTGGCAGGGCTCAGCGCGGTAGCTTGGGCCCGTCCAGCCAGAGGAACCACGCCAGACGGCTCCGGTAAATTACATCACGTCACATACTGTCCCTTTTCAGGAGATTAGCTCCCGATGCTGTTTACTGTTGAACCCAGGGGCAGAATGTCAGGTGCTGTCCTGACCGGGAACGGCAGGGGCGCGAGGCCGCTGGGGAAGGCGAACCTCGAACCGCACTGGAGGTCCCGGTGACGACACGTGGAGTTCTCTACGTCCACTCAGCCCCGCGCGCGCTGTGCCCGCACGTCGAATGGGCCGTGGCCGGCGTCCTGGGGGTGCGCGTCCAGCTCGACTGGATCCGCCAGCCCGCCTCGCCCGGCACCTGGAGAGCCGAGTTCTCCTGGCGCGGCGAACCCGGCACGGCCTCCAAGCTCGCCTCCGCGCTGCGCGGCTGGCACCTGCTGCGCTTCGAGGTGACGGCCGAGCCGTGCGCCACCGCCGAGGGCGAGCGCTACAGCGCCACGCCCGACCTCGGCATCTTCCACGCCGTGACCGGCATGCACGGCGACATCCTGATCCCGGAGGACCGGCTGCGGGCCGCGCTCGCCCGCTCCGCGCAGGGCGAGACCGTCCTGGAGGCCGAGATCGCCAAGCTGCTCGGCAAGCCCTGGGACGATGAACTGGAGCCCTTCCGCTACGCCGGAGAGGGCGCCCCGGTGCGCTGGCTGCACCAGGTCGTCTGAGAACACACCCGCGTACGCGAAAGGGCCCCACCACAGGGTGGGGCCCTTTCACACGTGTACGGAACGCGCTCAGACCGAGCGGAAGGCGAGCACCACGTTGTGGCCGCCGAAGCCGAACGAGTTGTTGATCGCGGAGATCGAACCCTCGGGCAGCTTGCGCGGCTCGCTGCTCACCAGGGCCGCGTCGACCTCGTCGTCGAGTTCGTCGACGTTGATGGTCGGCGGCGCCACGCGGTGGTGCAGGGCCAGGACGGTGGCGACGGTCTCGATGCCGCCCGCGCCGCCGAGCAGATGGCCGGTCATGGACTTCGTCGCGGAGATCGCCACGTGGTCCAGGTCGTCGCCGAGCACCTTGCGCAGCGCCTTGATCTCGGCGATGTCACCCTGCGGCGTTGAGGTGGCGTGCGCGTTGAGGTGGACCACCTCGGACGGCTTGAGGTCGGTGGAGTCGAGCAGGTTCCGCACCGCGGCGGCGACGCCCCGGCCGGTCGGCTCGGGCTGCGCGATGTGGTGGCTGTCGGCCGAAAGACCCTGGCCCAGCACCTCGCAGTAGACCCGGGCGCCACGCTTGGCCGCGTGCTCGGCGGACTCCAGGACCACGACGCCGGCGCCCTCGCCCAGGACGAAGCCGTCACGGGCCTTGTCGTAGGGGCGCGAGGCCTGCTCGGGGTGGTCGTTGTTCTTGGACATCGCCATCATGTTGGCGAACGCCGCGATGGGCAGCGGGTGGATGGCCGCCTCGGTGCCGCCCGCGACCACCACGTCGGCGCGGCCGGTGCGGATCATCTCGACGGCGTACCCGATGGCCTCGGCGCCCGAGGCGCACGCGGAGACGGGGGTGTGCACGCCCGCGCGGGCGTTGACCTCCAGGCCGACGTTGGCCGAGGGGCCGTTGGGCATGAGCATGGGCACGGTGTGCGGGGAGACGCGGCGTACGCCCTTCTCCTTGAGCACGTCGTACTGGTCGAGCAGGGTGGTGACGCCGCCGATGCCCGACGCGATGACCGTGCCGAGCCGTTCCGGCGCGAGGCCGGACTCCTCGCCCGCCGGGGCGGTGAAGCCCGCGTCCGCCCAGGCCTCCTTGGCCGCGATCAGCGCGAACTGCGCCGAGCGGTCCAGCTTGCGGGCCAGCGGGCGGGGCAGCACCTCACCGGGGTCGACCGCGGCCGGGGCCGCGATCCTGACCGGCAGTTCGGCGAAACGCTCACCCTCGAGGGCACGGACACCGGAGCGTCCCGCCAGCAGACCTTCCCAGGTCGAGGCGGTGTCGCCACCCAGCGGTGTGGTTGCGCCGATACCGGTGACGACCACGGTGCGATTGGTCGAGCTCACAGGAAATTTCTCCACGTGTGTAAGGGGCGTGAATCAGCGGCGCCACCGCTGGGTGGCGGCCCGAATTCAGGTCCTGAATCAGGCCTGGTGCTTCAGGATGTAGTCAGCGGCGTCGCCGACCGTCTTGAGGTTCTTGACGTCCTCGTCCGGGATCTTGACCTCGAAGCGCTCTTCGGCGGCGACGACGACCTCGACCATGGACAGCGAGTCGACGTCCAGGTCGTCGGTGAAGGACTTGCCCAGCTCGACGTCCTCGACCGGGATACCGGCGATCTCGTTGACGATCTCGGCGAGACCCTCGAGGATCTCTTCCTGCGTGGCGGCCATGTTGGCGCTCCTTCGGTGTCAATGCTTGGAATTACGGGCTTCCGGAAGATCCGGAGTGCCTAGGGGAGGGTAACGACCGTCGCGGCGTACACGAGACCCGCCCCGAAGCCGATGACGAGCGCGGTGTCGCCGCTCTTCGCCTGTCCGGTCGCCAGAAGCCGCTCCATCGCGAGCGGAATCGAGGCGGCCGAGGTATTGCCGGTGGTCTCCACGTCACGGGCGACCGTGACGTGGTCCGGCAGCTTGAGAGTCTTCACCATCGAGTCGATGATCCGCATGTTGGCCTGGTGCGGAATGAAGACATCCAGGTCGTCCGGGCTGATCCCGGCCGCGTCCAGCGCCTGCTGGGCGACCTTCGCCATCTCGTACACGGCCCAGCGGAAGACCGCCTGGCCCTCCTGCGTGATGGCGGGGAACTTGCCCGAGCTGTCGTACTCGGTCCACGGCACGGTCTGCTTGATGGTCTCCGACTTGTCGCCCTCGGAACCCCAGATCGTGGGGCCGATGGCCGGCTCGTTGGAGGGGCCCACCACGACGGCGCCCGCGCCGTCCCCGAACAGGAACGCCGTCGCGCGGTCCTCGAGGTCGGTCAGGTCGCTCAGCCGCTCCACGCCGATGACCAGCACATACTCGGCCGAACCTTCGACGATCATGCCCTTGGCCAGGGTCAGACCGTAGCCGAAGCCCGCGCAGCCGGCCGAGATGTCGAAGGCGGCCGCCTTGCCGGTGCCCAGCTTGTCGGCGATCTCCGTCGCCACGGCCGGGGTCTGCTTGAAGTGCGAGACGGTGGAGACGATCACGCCGCCGATCTGGGCGGCGTCGATCCCGGCGTTGGCGATCGCCTTGCCCGAGGCCTCGATCGACATCGCGGCCACGGTCTCCTCGGCGGAGGCCCAGTGGCGGGTGGCGATGCCGGAGCGCGAGCGGATCCACTCGTCGGAGGAGTCGATCGTCTCCAGGATCACCTCGTTGGGCACCACACGCACCGGACGGTAGCCGCCGACGCCCAGGACGCGGGCGTACGGAGCGCCCTTGCTGGGCCGGATCTTCGACATGGCTCTTCGCTCCTTAGGCGGATGCGTGCTCGGCGATGACCGCGCGAGCCGCGTCGAGGTCGGCGGGGGTCTTCAGGGCGAGGGTCTTGACGCCGGGCATCGCGCGCTTGGCGAGGCCGGTCAGGGTGCCGCCCGGGCACAGCTCGATCAGCGCCGTCGCGCCCAGCTCGGTGAAGGTCTCCATGCACCGGTCCCAACGGACCGGATTGGAGACCTGGTTGACCAGGCGGGCCACGATGTCCTGGCCGCTCGCCACGGCCTGGCCGTCCGCGTTGGAGACGTAGGTCAGGCGCGGCTGTGCGATGTCGAGCGACTTCGCGGCCTCGGCCAGCTCCGCCACGGCCGGGGCCATGTGGTGGGTGTGGAAGGCTCCGGCGACCTTGAGGGCCACCACCTTGCGCACGCCCTCGGGCTTGTCGGCCTCCAGTGCGGCCAGCTGCTCGGCGGTGCCCGCGGCCACGATCTGGCCCGCGCCGTTCACGTTGGCCGGCGTCAGGCCCAGCTTCTCCAGGTGCGGCAGCACGTCATCGGGCGCGCCGCCGAGCAGCGCGGCCATGCCGGTCGGCGTGACGGCGGCGGCCTTGGCCATGCCCAGACCACGCTTGCGCACGAAGCCCAGCGCGGCCTCGTCCGACAGGACGCCCGCGATGGCGGTGGCGGTGATCTCGCCCACGCTGTGCCCCGCGACGGCGCCCGGGGAGATCTCACCCAGCGCAGAGGCGGCCAGCAGACCGGCGGCGACCAGCAGGGGCTGGGCCACGGCGGTGTCACGGATCGCGTCGGCGTCCGCCTGCGTGCCGTAGTGGACGAGGTCGAGACCGATGGCGTCCGACCATCCGGCGAGCCGGTCGGCGGCGCCGGGCAGTTCAAGCCAAGGGGTCAGGAAGCCGGGCGTCTGAGCGCCTTGGCCGGGAGCGACGAGTACGAGCACTCTCACACTCTCTCTTGTGGACGGCTCCGTACGCCCGTGGGGACAGGGACGAAGAACCGTCGGGGGAATTGTGGGTGTCCGACAAAAGTCTAGGACTGCGAATCTCCGTCGGCCAGGCGCCCCAGGATCAGCGCGATCCGCAGCGTGAACGCGGAGCGCACATCGGAGGGTGACCATCCGGTGACGTCCGTCACACGTCGCAGCCGGTAGCGGACGGTATTGGGGTGGACGAACAACATCCGGGCGGCGCCCTCGAGGCTGCTCGCCTGCTCCAGATAGACACTCAGGGTTTCCAGGAGCGCCGAGCCCGCCTCTTCCAGCGGTCTGTAGATCTCCTCCACCAACTGCTCGCGCGCGGCAGGATCGGAGGCGATCGCGCGCTCCGGCAGCAGATCGTCCGCGAGAACCGGCCGGGGCGCGTCCTGCCAGGCCGAGCACGCCTTCAGCCCTGCGGCCGCCGCCTGCGCGGACCGGGTCGCGGCCAGCAGGTCGGGCACGATGGGCCCGGCCACCACGGGGCCCGCGGCATAGGGCCCGATCAGGCCCTTGGCCACCTGGAGCGGATTGTCGCTGCCGCCCGCGATGACCACCAGACGGTCGCCGAGCACCCCGGTGAGCACCTGGAGCTTGGTGTGCCGCGCCGCCCGCCGGATCGCCTCCACGGTCAGCTCGCTGTCGCCGTCGGGCGCCGTACCGAGCACCACGCACACGTGCTCGGGCGAATTCCAGCCGAGGGCCGCGGCCCGGGACACGGCGCCCTCGTCCGCCTCACCGGACAGCACCGCGTTGACCACCAGGGATTCGAGCCGCGCGTCCCAGGCGCCGCGCGCCTCGGCGGCCTGCGCGTACACCTGGGCCGTCGCGAAGGCGATCTCGCGGGCGTACACGAGCAGCGCCTCGCGCAGGATCGACTCGTCGCCCGGCGCCGCGACCTCGTCGATCGCGGTCTCCATGACCTCGATGGTGGTGCGCACCATCTCCACGGTCTGGCGCAGGGTGATGGCCCGGGTCAGTTCGCGCGGGGCGGTGCCGAAGACGTCGGTCGAGATCGCCTGGGGCGTCTCGGGATGCCGGAACCACTCGGTGAAGGCCGCGATGCCGGCCTGGGCGACCAGACCGATCCAGGAGCGGTTCTCCGGCGGCATCGCCCGGTACCACGGCAACGTCGCGTCCATGCGGGCGATCGCGTTCGCCGCGAGCCGTCCCGAGGACTGCTCCAGGCGTTTGAGGGTCGCCGCGTGCGGATGGGCATTCTTCGCGGGGTGTTCGGGATCGGGTGCTGGCACGGGGACAAGAGTGCCTTATCGGCAACCCTCCGCGCCGGGCCGGGGTGAGTCCGGGTGACAAACGGCTCGGGCCGGCGCCGCCGGGTCTACCGTGGTGGGCGTGATTTCAGTCAGGCGCGGCGACGAGCGCTACCCGGGCGGGGAAGCGGACGCCGGCATCGAGTCCCTGCACGCCTTCTCCTTCGGCCGCTTCTACGACCCGGACAACCTGCGCTTCGGGCCGGTGCTCGCGTGCAACGAGGAACGCCTCGCGCCCGGCGCGGGCTTCGACGAGCATCCGCACAGCCACACCGAGATCGTGACCTGGGTGATCGAGGGCGAGCTCACCCACCGCGACTCGACGGGCCACACCACGCGGGTGCGCCCGGGAGACGTGCAGTGGCTGAGCTCGGCGGCCGGCGTGCGGCACGAGGAGCGCAACGAGGGAGCGGAGCCGCTGGTCTTCCTCCAGATGTGGCTCGCCCCGGCCGAGCCCGGCGGCGTCCCCGCCTACGACATCGTGCGCGCCGTCGCGGACTCCACGCCGTACCCGGTCCGCCCGGCGGGCGCCGTGCTCCACGTGCGGCGCCTCGCGCCCGGCGCGCGCACCGAGGTGCCGGGTGCGCCGGGTGTGTACGTCCATGTCGTGCGCGGTCGCGTGCGCCTGGCGCAGGACGTGCTGGCGCCGGGCGACTCGGCGCGGATCAGCGCCGCCGGCGGCCTGGATCTGGTGGCCGAGGACGCCGCCGAAGTGCTGCTGTGGGAGCTCAGCTCCGGGTGAACTCGGCGAGCACCGCGTCGGTGAACACCGGCCACACCTCGGCCGCCCAGGGCCCGAACGCGCGGTCGGTCAGGGCGACGCAGGCCAGGCCCGCGTCCGGGTCGCACCACAGGAACGTACCGGCCTGGCCGAAGTGGCCGAAGGTGCGCGGCGAGGACGAACTTCCGGTCCAGTGCGGGGACTTGGCGCTCCGGATCTCGAAGCCGAGCCCCCAGTCGTTGGGGTTCTGGTGGCCGTAGCCGGGCAGCACGCCCTTGAGGCCCGGGTACTGCACATGCGTGGCCTCGGCGACCGTGGCCGGGTGCAGCAGCCGGGGCGCCTGGAGTTCCGCCGCGAACTTCGCGAGGTCTTCGACGGTCGAGACGCCGTCCTTGGCCGGGGAGCCCTCCACGCTGCTCGCGTCCATGCCGAGCGGCGCGAACACGGCCTGACGGACGTAGTCGGCGAAGGGGATGCCCGACTGCTTGGCGATGTGGTCGCCCAGGACCTCGAAGCCCGCGTTGGAGTACAGCCGGCGATCACCGGGGGGCGCCATGACGCGGTGCTCGTCGAAGGCGAGGCCGGAGGTGTGCGCGAGCAGGTGCCGTACGGTGGCGCCGGCGGGCCCGGCCGGCTCGTCGAGCTCGATGGCGCCCTCCTCGTACGCGACGAGGGCCGCGTAGGCGGCGAGCGGCTTGGTGACGGAGGCCAGCGGGAACCGGTGGGACACCGCTCCGTGCGCGCCGGCCAGTGTTCCGTCCGCCCGCACCACCGCCGCCGCGGCGGTGGGCACGGGCCAGGTCTCTATGATCCGCAGGCTCTCCATGCGTACGAGCCTAGCCCGCGCCCCCGAGCCCGACGCGGCCGCGTCGGGCTCCGTCCGGTTGCCGCGAGCGCCCGGGCGGTGTGCGGTGGAGGCGAGCGCAGGCACGCGGGAGGATCCGGCGCCCAATTCGCTTGCTTGGAGTGCACTCCAAGGTCCTAGCGTGGAGGACATGACGGTGATCGACAGCACGGCGGTGAAGGTCGCGGCACGGGTCCGGCAGGGGCTGTGCGCGACGGAACCGCCCCACCCCCGCCCCGACGGCCAGGACCGCTACACCATCAGCGAAGTGGTGGCGTGCACCGGACTCACCGCGCACACCTTGCGCTGGTACGAACGCATCGGCCTGATGCCGCACGTGGACCGCTCGCACACCGGGCAGCGCAGGTTCAGCAACAAGGACCTGACCTGGCTGGCCTTCGTCGGCAAGCTCCGCCTGACCGGCATGCCGGTCGCGAGCATGGTCCGCTACGCCGAACTCGTCCGCGAGGGAGCACACACCTTCGAGGAGCGCCAGGAGCTCCTGGAGCAGACCCGGCGCGACGTCATCGCGCGCATGGCGGAGCTCCAGGACACGCTCGCCGTACTCGACTACAAGATCGACTTTTACGCGGACGCCCGCAAGGCGTCCGAAGCGGACGCCTTCCCGGCGTCGGAAAGGGCCTGAATCCCCATGAGCGAGAACCCGGTTGAGAAGATCAGCACCGTACGGCTCGGCGCCGACGGGCCGATGATCGGTGTCCAGGGCTTCGGCGCCATGGGCATCAGCGAGTTCTACGGCGACACCGACGAGGCCGCCGCGCGCGACACCCTGGAGGCGACCGTCGAGGCGGGCGTCACCCTCATCGACACCGCCGACGTCTACGGCTCCGGCGCCAACGAACGCTTCCTCGCGCCCTTCCTCGCCGCCCACCGCGACGAGGTGACGCTGGCCACCAAGTTCGCCATCGAGCGCCGCGCCGACGACCCGCACTACCGGGGCATCAACAACAGTCCCGCGTACATCAAGAAGGCCGTCGAGGCGAGCCTGCGCCGCCTGGACATCGAGGTCATCGACCTCTACTACATGCACCGCCGCAACCCCGAGGTGCCGCTCGCGGAGTCCGTCGGCGCGATGGCCGAGCTGGTACGGGAGGGCAAGGTCAAGCACCTGGGCCTGAGCGAGGTCACCGGCGCCGAACTGCGCGAGGCGCACGCCGTGCACCCCATCACCGCGCTCCAGTCGGAGTGGTCGGTCTTCAGCCGCGACGTCGAGCGCAGCGCCGTGCCGGCCGCCGCCGAACTCGGCGTCACCTTCGTGCCGTACTCGCCGCTGGGCCGCGGCTTCCTCACCGGCGCGTTCGCCGACGCGGGCAAGGACTTGACCGACGGCGACTTCCGCAGGCACCAGCCCCGCTTCACCGGCGACAACGCCGCCGCCAACGCGGCCCTGCTCGAACCGCTGCACAAGATCGCGGCGGCGCACGGCGCGACGACCGCCCAGATCGCGCTGGCCTGGGTGCAGCAGCGGGCCCAGGTGCACGGCCTGACCGTCGTGCCGATCCCCGGCACCCGCAAGCGCGGCCGCCTCCTGGAGAACACCGGCGCCACCCGCATCACCTTGAGCGCCGAGGAGCTGGCACTGCTCGAGCCCATCGCCGGGCAGGTGGCGGGCGACCGCTACCCGGACATGTCGTCCACCTCGGCGGCCCGCGAGCAGTAGGCCGCCCGCCGCCACCCCGGGCTCCCGGCTCCTGGCCACAGCCCCGTAAGGATCTCCCCGCCTACAGCTCCGCCAGGAGCTCCGCCTTCTTCGCGCTGAACTCGTCGTCCGTCACCAGGCCCGCCCGGTGCAGGTCTCCGAGGTGGCGGATGCGTTCCGCGATGTCCGCCGGGTCGCGCCGGTCCGCCGGGACCGGGACGATCTGGTGCGGGATCGAGAGGCCTGCCCCACCGGCCCCACCGCCCCCGCCGTCCCGCACGGCCGCCAGGACCGCGGCGGCGAAGGGCAGCGACTCGTGCACCGGGCCGTAGCCGAGGCCGAAGATTACGGACGCCGGATCGCGGTCGGCGGGTCCGGCGAAACCTTCCGTCCCGTCCGTCGCGCGCGGCAGCAGCCGCAGATGTCCGTCGAAGACCTCGGGGGAGCGCCATTCGACGCCGCTGAGCCGGGCGACGGGGAAGGTCTGGTCGCCGGCCTTCCACTTCTCCGAGGAGGCGCCCGTCCAGAACCACCGGAAGGTGACCTGCTTGCCGTCGAAGCCGGCCCGGCCGTCGTACGCCTTGAAGCTCAGCGGGGCCTCGGGCGCCGCCACCAGATGGCGCTCGGCCGTGTCACCGGCGTGTGCCACCAAGGAGGAGCGCAGTTCGTCGGCGTAGTACTCGGCCAGCATCTCGCGCTCGGCCGGCAGCACCAGGCGGTAGGGGTCGCAGGACTCCTTCAGCTGGCCGGCGGCGGCTTCCATCAGCGGATCGGCGCCAGGTCTCGGCACCGCGTGCAGCACCACCGTGCCGCGTTTGCCCGGGCAGAGCGTCACCGACTCCAACGCCTCGTAGGGGATGCGTCGTTCCCGCAGCGCCTGGAAGAGCTTCGGCGCGCGGATCCCCCGTTCGAAGCGGATGAGCACGGAGTCGGTCCCGAACTCCCAGGTGGCATGAATTCCGGCCAGCACATCACCCATGCGCCTCATCGTAGGCGGCTCGGGCCTCCGCGTCCCCCCTCCGAGGAAACCCCGTCCTCGCCCCGCCGCACGGGACAACCCACGGCGTCTACGCGTGTCCGCCCGCCGTCGCGTCCGTCAAGCCGCGGACCGGACGGAAATTCCGCTGGAGCAGTCGGCGTCGGCCGCGGCGCAGCCGACCGCCTGGTACGCGCCAACCCCGATGGCGGCGAAGTTGGCGAGGCTGCGGGTGCCGGGCTCGAAATAGCCGGTGTGGCCGATCGCTCCGGCGGCCGACATGACGCGGGCGCCGAAGGCGGCCGAGACCGGGTCCGCGCCGTGGCCGAGGCCCGCGACGTCCAGGTACGGCACGTCCTGGATCCAGTCGTCCTTGTCGCGCATCGCCCAGACCTGGGCCGATGTGCCCAGCTGCGCGGCGTCGCGCACCCGCATGCCGGGGCTGCCCGCCACCGCGATGTCACTGACGCGGGACGGCAGTTCACGGGTGGAGACCCCGCACACCACGGAGCCGTAGCTGTGGCAGAACAGCTCGACCCGCGAGGTCCCCGGCAGCGCCCGCACCATGGCGGAAAGGCGTACCGCGCCCTCTTCGGCCAGCCTGCCGATCGCCGCGTCGATGCCGAGCCCGGCCGGCGCCGTGTAGTCGGCCCAGGCGATCACGGCGGTTTTGGTGCCGGGCGAGGCCGCCTGCTCGGCCGCGTACAGGGACTCGGCCATGCCGACCGGTGCGGTGTTCCTGCGGCTGGACTTCTCGAAGGTCAAGACGTTGGTGTCGACCCCGGGGACGATCACCGAGACTCGCTCGGCGTGGTCCAGATCACCGAAGACCTCCGCGACCCGGCCGGTGTCGGAGGGGTCGAAGGCGAGGATCTGGCGGTCGTCGTCGAGCAGTGACGCGAACCGGCGCATCCGCCGGTTCGCGTCCTGGCGGCCGTCGGCGGAGAGCCTGGGATCGACCGTGCGTTTCTGCTCGACGGCGCGGGCCTCGGTGAGCGCGGCCCGGTTGGCGCGGTAGCGCAGGGATACGGGGGCGCCGTTCAGGTTGCCCACGACCAGCGGGTAGCGGTCGGCCAGCTCGTCGCGCTCGTGGGAGGTGAGCGTGCCGAAGAAGTGCGCGAGCTGCTGCGCGGTGCCGTCGGCCCCGGGCAGCTTGTGGCCCTCTATCGTGCCCCGCGCCCAGGCCGCGAGGGCTTTGGCGCGAGGCGCGGAGTCGTCGGCGTGGCCGCGGATCGCCGTCCAGCCGGAGGTCGCGAGCATGACGAACACGACGGCGAGCGCGAGCAGCGCGCGCCAGGCGTTCAGCGTGGGGGAGGAGTCGAAGGAAGTCACTGCGGACCACAGTAGGAGACCCGGGAGGCCCCCCGCACTGACAGTGACTCAGATCACGTTTGAACTCGGCGTAGCCTCACCAAGAGCGCGCGCGGGCGCACGCTCCGTACGGTGCGGGCGCCGCCGTCGGCCCCGCCGCGCCCCTTCGGGTCAGGAGCGCCAGTCGTCGGCGAGGGCGGGGCCGAGGTGATCCATGTAGGCGCAGGTGAGTTCGCGGATCGCCGCCACGCTCGTGTCCTGGCCCTTCCCCCAGAGACAGCCGGCCACCCGCATCACCCCGGTGAAGGCGGCCACCGCCACCCGGGGCCTGGGGTCGGCGTCCACGTCCAGACCCTCGCGTTCGGCGATCAGACGCGCGATGTGCTCCTCCAGCTCCACCGAGCGGCGCAGATGGACGGCGAGCAGCGCGGGGGTCGACTCGATCACCTGGTACGTACGCATGTAGAGGGTGACCGGCACCACGGGGGACAGGCGCTCCTCGATGGTGTCCCAGGCCGAGAGCACCGAACGGCGCATCGCGGTGAACGGGCCCTCACCGGGGGGCCGTTCGCGCAGCGCGTCGATGAAGTGCCCCTCCACGGCGGACTGGGCGGCGAAGACCACGGCCTCCTTGTTGGCGAAGTAGCGGAAGAACGTGCGCTGCGAGACGTCGACCGCTTCGGCGATCTCGTCGATGGTCGTCCGCTCGTACCCCTGGGTCGTGAACAGTTCGAGGGCCACCCGCAGCAGGGCGTCGCGGGTGCGCTGCTTCTTCAGCTCGCGCAGGCCGCCCGAGGGCGCCACCGGCCGCTGCTCCACCGTCACGTCAGGTTCTCTTTTCGTCGCGTCCCAGTCGCATGCCGGTCCGGATGCCGGCCAAATATCCACCACATTCCAGCCGAATCTCAGTCATATCCGGCCGTATTCGGCACGCTCAGTCTAGCTGTGAGCCATGTGACAGCCACCGACTTGTGAAATGGTTTGTCAACTGTCAGCCGCTGACACTAGCCTCGAACGCATGACTAGTCATATCGCCGTGGAAAAGGCGCCGCAGGATGAGATACCGGCGCCGGCCAAGGGGCTGCGCGGCCACCCCTGGCTGACGCTCTTCGCCGTGGCCATCGGCGTGATGATGGTCGCGCTCGACGGCACCATCGTGGCCATCGCGAACCCGGCCATCCAGCACGACCTGGACGCCTCGCTCCAGGACGTCCAATGGATCACCAACGGCTACATGCTGGCCCTGGCCGTCTCGCTGATCACCGCGGGCAAGCTCGGTGACCGCTTCGGCCACCGCCAGACCTTCCTCATCGGTGTGGTCGGCTTCGCGGCCGCGTCCGGGGCCATCGGCCTGTCCCACAGCGTCACCTTCGTCATCGCCTTCCGCGTGCTCCAGGGCCTGTTCGGCGCGCTCCTGATGCCGGCCGCGCTCGGTCTGCTGCGCGCCACCTTCCCGGCCGAGAAGCTGAACATGGCGATCGGCATCTGGGGCATGGTCATCGGCGCCTCCACGGCGGGCGGCCCGATCCTGGGCGGCGTGCTCGTCGAGCACGTCAGCTGGCAGTCCGTGTTCTTCATCAACGTGCCGGTCGGCGCGATCGCGCTGGTGCTCGGCCTGCTGATCCTGCGCGATCACCGCGCGGAGAACGCCCCGAAGTCGTTCGACGTCCTGGGCATCCTGCTCCTCTCGGTCGCGATGTTCTGCATGATCTGGGCCCTCATCAAGGGCTCGGAGTACGGCTGGGGCAGCGGGAAGACCCTCGGGTTCATCGCGGCCGCGGTGATCTGCTTCGTGCTCTTCGCGCTGTGGGAGACCAAGGTCAAGGAACCGCTGATCCCGCTCGGCCTGTTCCGCTCCGTCCCGCTCTCGGCGGGCACCGTCTTGATGATCCTCATGGCGTTCGCCTTCATGGGCGGCCTCTTCTTCGTCACCTTCTACCTTCAGAACGTGCACGGCATGACGGCCGTCGATAGCGGGCTCCACCTGCTGCCGCTGACCGGCATGATGATCGTCGCCTCGCCCGTCGCGGGCATCCTGATCACCAAGCTCGGTCCGCGTATCCCGCTGGTCGGCGGCATGGTCTGCACCGCCGTCGCCATGTTCGGCATGTCCCGGCTGACCATCGGCACGGGCACCGCCACCATGTCGATCTGGTTCGCGCTGCTCGGCATGGGCCTGGCCCCCGTCATGGTCGGCGCCACCGAGGTCATCGTCGGCAACGCGCCGCTGGAGCTGTCCGGCGTCGCGGGCGGTCTCCAGCAGGCCGGCATGCAGGTGGGCGGCTCGCTCGGCACCGCCGTGCTCGGCGCGGTGATGTCCTCGCAGGTCACCTCCAAGCTCCCCGAGAACTGGGCCGCCGCCAAGCTCCCGCCCCTGAGCCCCAAGGACTCCTCCGGCCTGTCCAAGGCGGTCGAGGTCGGCATGGGCCCGACCAAGCCGGGCACGCCGCCGGAGATCGCTGCCAAGATCGCGGGCGTCGCGCATGACACGTTCGTGTCGGGCATGAGCGCCGCGTTCACCGTCGCCGGGGTCGTGGCGGTGCTCGCCGCGGCGGTCGCGATGTTCACCAAGCGCGGCGAGAACGCGCAGGCGGGTGCGGGCGCCGGTCACATCTGACCGGGCCGGCTCGGTGTTCCGGCGGGCGCCGCGCGCCTCAGTCCCCTCAATCCCCCTGTTCGGTACGGGAGTTCAGGGTGTGGGGGAGCCGAGGCGTGGTACCCGGTTCTGTGGAGGCCGAGCCGACAACCTCAGGGAGTGATGATGGCGGGCTTCGGACACACGAGCCGTACGCGCAGGACCCCCCGGTCACGGAACCGCATGTGGCCCCGGACCGGGCCGGACCGCGCGACGCTGGGCATCATCGGGCTCGTCTGCGCGGTCGCGGGATTCTTCGTCCTGTCGATCGTCCTGGGGCCGGTGGCGATGGCCTGCGGCTGGGAGGCGATGGGGCGCCGCCGGGCCTCCGGTGCGGTGCCGGCCTGGGTCGCCCTGATCCTGGGCGCGATCGATACGGTGCTGGCCATCATCTGGCTGGTGGGCTGAGCGTCCGGGGTGGCCGCCCCGTGCAATTCCTTCCGGGGGCGCGGGGAACGCGGCGGGCCTACCCGCGCCCGGGCCCCCGGGGCTCCGCCCCAGACCCCGGGGTGCCCCTCCCCACCCCTTCCCTAAACCCTCCGGGGGTAAAGGGAAAACCCCTGGGGCTCCGCCCCAGACCCCGTTCGCGCCTAAAGGGCGCTCGTCCTCAATCGCCGGACGGGCTGACCATGCATGTGCGGGCCCGCACCGACCCCGCCAGGGGCGCGGGGAACGGCGCGAGCAACCACGCACGGGCCCGCACCCGAAGTCTGCCCCTTGAAGGGGCGCGGGGAACGGCGCGAGCAATCACCCACGGACCCGCACCCGAGGTCCGACCCTTCAAGGGGCGCGGGGAACTGCGCAATCAGCCGCGCGTGGCTACAGGCGACCATCCGGACAGGGCGAGGCCGGCGGGGGGCAACCCCGCCGGCGCCCACCGCACCGCATCCGTACCCCGCAACCCCAGCGGAGCGCTTACGCGTCGCCCCCTGCCGCCCCCGGCTCAGCCGCACTCACATCCAGCAACCGGTACCGGTCGACCGCCTGCTTGAGCGCCGACCGGTCGACCTTCCCCTCCCGGGCCAGCTCCGTGAGCACGGCCAGCACGATCGACTGCGCGTCGATGTGGAAGAAGCGCCGCGCCGCACCCCGCGTGTCCGCGAAGCCGAACCCGTCCGCGCCGAGCGACTGGTACGTGCCGGGAACCCAGCGCGCGATCTGGTCGGGCACGGCCCGCATCCAGTCGGAGACGGCCACGAAGGGCCCCTGCGCGCCCTGGAGCTTGCGCGTGACGTACGGGACGCGCTGCTCCTCCTCGGGGTGCAGCAGGTTGTGCTCCTCCACCTCGACGGCGTCACGGCGCAGCTCGTTCCAGGACGTCGCCGACCAGACGTCGGCTCGTACGTTCCACTCCTCGGCGAGGATCCGCTGCGCCTCGATGGCCCAGGGCACGGCGACACCGGACGCCATGATCTGCGCCGGGATGGCGCCCGACGCACCGGGGGCGACGCGGTGGATGCCCTTGAGGATGCCGTCCACGTCGACGTCCGACGGCTCGGCCGGGTGCTGGATCGGCTCGTTGTAGACCGTGAGGTAGTAGAAGACGTCCTCACTCTCGGGCCCGTACATCCGGCGCAGACCGTCCTTGACGATGTGCGCGATCTCGTAGCCGTACGCCGGGTCGTAGGCGACACAGGCCGGGTTGGTCGAGGCCAGCAGGTGCGAGTGCCCGTCGGCGTGCTGCAACCCCTCGCCGGTCAGCGTCGTACGTCCGGCGGTCGCGCCGAGGACGAATCCGCGCGCCAACTGGTCGGCCATCTGCCAGAACTGGTCGCCGGTGCGCTGGAAACCGAACATCGAGTAGAAGACGTACACCGGGATCAGCGGCTCGCCGTGCGTGGCGTACGCCGAACCCGCGGCGATCAGGGACGCCGTGCAGCCCGCCTCGGAGATGCCGTCGTGCAGCATCTGGCCCGTGGGCGACTCCTTGTAGGCGAGCAGGAGTTCGCGGTCGACCGCCTCGTACTGCTGACCCAGCGGGTTGTAGATCTTGGCGCTCGGGAAGAACGCGTCCATGCCGAAGGTGCGGTACTCGTCGGGCGCGATCAGCACGAAGCGCCTGCCGATCTCCTTGTCCCGCATCAGGTCCTTCAGGATGCGCACGAACGCCATCGTCGTGGCGATCGACTGCTGGCCCGAACCCTTCTTGGCGGCCGCGTACGTCTTGTCCTCGGGCAGCGGAAGCGGCTTGGCGCGCACCACGCGCGTCGGCACATAGCCACCGAGCCCGAGCCGGCGGTCGTGCATGTACTGGATCTCCTCGGACTTGCGTCCGGGGTGGTAGTACGGCGGCGCGCCGCCCTCCAGCTCCTTGTCCGTGATCGGGATGTGCAGCCGGTCCCGGAAGCCCTTGAGGTCGTCGACCGTCAGCTTCTTCATCTGGTGGGTCGCGTTGCGGCCCTCGAAGTTGGGCCCGAGCGTCCAGCCCTTGACGGTGTGGGCAAGGATCACGGTCGGCTGGCCCTTGTGCGCCTTGGCCGCCGCGAACGCCGCGAAGATCTTCTTGTGGTCGTGGCCGCCGCGCCCGAGGTGCAGGATCTGCTGGTCGGTCATGCCCTCGACCATGGCCCGCAGTCGGTGGTCGTCGCCGAAGAAGTGCTCACGGATGTAGGCGCCGGTCTCGGTGGCGTAGGTCTGGAACTGGCCGTCCGGCGTGGTGTTCATCTTGTTGACCAGGATGCCGTCGCGGTCCTGGGCGAGCAGCGGGTCCCAACTGCGGTCCCAGATCAGCTTGATGACGTTCCATCCGGCGCCGCGGAACTGCGACTCCAGCTCCTGGATGATCTTGCCGTTGCCGCGCACCGGGCCGTCGAGGCGCTGGAGGTTGCAGTTGACGACGAAGGTCAGGTTGTCCAGGTTCTCGCGGGCCGCGATGGACAGCTGGCCAAGCGACTCGGGCTCGTCCATCTCGCCGTCGCCGAGGAAGGCCCACACGTGCGAGTTGGAGGTGTCGGCGATGCCGCGCGCCTCCATGTAACGGTTCATCCGCGCCTGGTAGATCGCGCCGAGCGGGCCAAGGCCCATCGAGACGGTCGGGAACTCCCAGAAGTCCGGCATGAGCCGCGGGTGCGGGTAGGAGGAGAGCCCGTGCGGGGCCTTCGACTTCTCCTGGCGGAAGGCGTCGAGCTGCTGCTCGCTGAGCCGGTCGAGGAGGTAGGCGCGGGCGTAGATGCCGGGGGAGGCGTGGCCCTGGAAGAAGATCTGGTCGCCGCCGTCCTCCTCCTTGCCGCGGAAGAAGTGGTTGAAGCCCACGTCGTACAGGGAGGCGGAGGAGGCGAAGGTCGCGATGTGGCCGCCGACGCCGATGCCGGGGCGCTGCGCACGGGAGACCATCACGGCCGCGTTCCAGCGGGTCGCGTTGAGGACCTTGCGCTCGATCTCCTCGTTGCCGGGGAAGAACGGCTCGTCCTTGGTGGCGATCGTGTTGACATAGTCCGAGCTGCGCATCTCGGGCACGGCCACGCGCTTCTCGCGCGCCCGCTCGATCAGCCGGAGCATCAGATAGCGGGCCCGTTCCCGGCCGCGTTCGTCGACGGCGGCGTCCAGGGAGTCGAGCCACTCCTGGGTCTCTTCGGGATCGAAGTCCGGGACCTGGCTCGGCAGGCCGCCAATGATGATCGGGTTGCGATCGGATCCGGAAGCCACGCTGTTCCTTCACTGTCGGGGGATGCGGGGACAGCCAATTGTGCGCCGCATCCCATCGTGTACCGCTGGGGCGCAAACGTCATCTCTACCGAGAGGTAACCGAGGGGTAACCGGCACCGGAGCAGGAAGTAGGCTCAGGGCCTGGACGGGTCGGGCCAAATCGCAACCTTACGCTCAACCCGGCCATCCGTTCCCGAAGGGTGTTCGAACCCGAGAGGGGTACCCGGAGGAACAGAACGGAACAAATAGTGACCAAGCGTGTGGGATGAATCACCGGCGGGGATGCGGATGTCCCTGAACACGGCCACACTGGGCCCCGAAGGGCGGGTTCGGGTGCCGGGTACTTGCGAGATTCGTCCCGCCCGTGTGGACTACGCCCCATGCCCCGCGTACGCGCGCGGCTGGAGAACTTACCGAATCAAGATCAGGAGGCAAGCCGTGAGCGCGACCGCGGACCACGCGGAGGAGCGGACCAACCCGGCCATGAGGCTGGGGTTCGAGCCCGGACAGGTGGTCCAGGAGATCGGTTACGACGACGACGTCGACCAGGATCTCCGCGAGGGCATCGAGTCCCTGATTGGCCAGGATCTCGTCGACGAGGACTATGACGACACAGCCGATGTCGTGCTGTTGTGGTTCCGGGACGAGGACGGCGACCTTACGGACGCGCTGGTGGACGCCATCGGTCTTCTGGAGGACGCCGGCACCATCTGGCTGCTGAGCCCGAAGACCGGCCGGGACGGATACATCGAGCCCAGCGACATCCAGGACGCGGCGCAGACCGCCGGCCTGTCGCCGGCCAAGAGCGTCAGCGTCGCCAAGGACTGGTCGGGCACCCGCCTGAAGTCCGGCAAGCGCTGATCCCTCCTCACGCCCCAAGGGCCCCCTCAGGCTGTTGCCCGAGGGGGCCCTTGGCGTGGCGGGGTGCGTAGGGTGGGTGTCACCAGATCGGCCCAGTGAAGGGAAGGCGTTTTGATGGCTATCGAGGTCGGCACCAAGGCCCCGGAGTTCGAGCTCAAGGACAACCACGGCAGGACCGTGAAGCTCAGCGACTTCCGCGGTGAGAAGAACGTGGTGCTGCTCTTCTACCCGTTCGCCTTCACCGGCGTCTGCACGGGCGAGCTGTGCGAACTGCGCGACAACCTGCCGAAGTTCGTCAACGACGACACCCAGCTGCTCGCCGTCTCCAACGACTCCATCCACACCCTGCGCGTCTTCGCCGAGCAGGAGGGCCTGGAGTACCCGCTGGTCTCCGACTTCTGGCCGCACGGCGAGGTCAGCCGCGCGTACGGCGTCTTCGACGAGGACAAGGGCTGCGCGGTGCGCGGCACCTTCGTCATCGACAAGGAAGGTGTGGTCCGCTGGAGCGTGGTGAACGGCCTTCCGGACGCACGCGACCTGAACGACTACCTCAAGGCGCTCGACACCATCTGAGCGCGCGGCGCCGCCGGACCGGCCGGGCGACACCTGATGCGTCGTTCGGCCGAATCGTCTGTCTGACCCGGGAACCGGTCACTAGGATCCATTCGTTGATCCGATGCCAACGCACGACGGGGACGCTGACCCAGCTTGCCCCTCACACCATTGGGAGGACTCGTGGGAGTCAGCCTCAGCAAGGGCGGCAACGTCTCGCTGACCAAGGCCGCCCCCAACCTGACCGCGGTCATCGTCGGTCTGGGATGGGACGCACGCACCACCACCGGGGGTGACTTCGACCTGGATGCCAGTGCCCTGCTGACCAACGACCAGGGCAAGGTCACCAACGACTCGAACTTCGTGTTCTTCAACAACCTCAAGAGCCCCGACGGCTCGGTCGAGCACACCGGTGACAACCTCACCGGTGAGGGCGAGGGCGACGACGAGGTCATCAAGGTGAACCTGGCCGCGGTGCCGGCCGATGTCGCCAAGATCGTCTTTCCGGTCTCGATCTACGAGGCCGAGTCCCGCCAGCAGTCCTTCGGCCAGGTGCGCAACGCCTACATCCGCGTGGTGAACCAGGCGGACAATTCCGAGCTGGCGCGCTACGACCTGAGCGAGGACGCCTCGACGGAGACCGCGATGGTCTTCGGCGAGCTGTACCGCAACGGCGCGGAGTGGAAGTTCCGCGCCATCGGCCAGGGTTACGCGTCGGGCCTGCGCGGCATCGCACAGGACTTCGGCGTCAACGTCTGAGGCCGGCCCTCCGACCACAGGCCCCCCAACTTCACCTTGGGGGGCCTTCGCGGCGCTATACGTCGCACGCCCGCTCATGACTGACCGGTGCGGTCGAGGCTCCCGGCCCGGATCACCTCGGCGACCCGCTCGGCCAGGTACGCCGGGAGCTGACCCACGTCGACCCAGGCCGTCCCCTTGCGGCTCACCGTGGGCCGCAAGTGCGCCGTGCGCGTCGCACCGGCCCCCATCCCGTCCAGGGCTTCCCTGAGCGCGTCGGTGGCGTGCTGGGCGCGGTCCCAGGCGTCGCGCCACTCCCGCATCTCCATCACCGCCCCCGCCTCGGGTGCGGGTGATTCCTGACCTCCGCGGCAGCGTCGTACGCCGCGCTCCACTTCCCGGCCGCCTTGGCCTCACCCAACTCCCTCACAAGCGCGGCGCACACCCCGCACCCATCGGCCGGCGCACAGTCGTACAGATACGCCTCCACCGCCCCGGCCAACTCCACCGGCGGGCGCGGGTACTTGAGCGGACTGGTCATGGCTTCCCCTCGTCGGAGTCCTCGTCACCGCACAAGTGTCAGCCTGGCGCGGACCGCCGCCTAGAGAGTTTCCTGTTCGCGCAAAAAGCCGTCCCGGATGGAAGCGATCAATTCCCGCATATCCCCCCCAGCAACAGCGGTACGCGCGAATCCATCAAACTTTGACGTGTAGAGCGCTATATCCCGGGGATCGGTCACCACGCTCTCTGCGTGGACAGTCTCGATGGTCACCGTGCGCGCATCCTTGATGGAGAACGAATGCCCCGGAAAGTCCACCTGTGGGGCGGCCAGGGGTACCACTCGAATATCCACGTTGGGGAGCCGGGATGCGGATATTACCCTGTCCAACTGTCCAACCATCAATAGCGGGGCCACAATCCGCCAGCGAAGCACGGATTCCGTAATGATGAACCGAAACTCCTTGTCGACATCATAAAGCGCGGCTTGCCGTGCCAGCCTCGCGCTAATCGTGAGATCCAGTTGCGCCTCGGTGAGGTTCCTGCGCGCGAAGACGGCTCGAATGTACTCCGGTGTCTGGAGGAGGCCTGGGATCAGTGACGGCTGAAACAGGCGGAATAGGTGAGTCTGAGATTCCAGAGCCTGAATCTGTTGTTGCTTTCGGTTGTACCCCAGTCGTCGGATCAGGCGCCAGGTGGTCGTCTCTGTCGCTGCTGCTCGCGCGGCAGCCATGTACTCGGCCTTGACCTCTTTTGAAACAGCCAGCGCGGTGAGGATGCAGTCCACGTCAGTGACGCTCGGAGACGTGTTGCCGTTCTCGATCTTGGACAGTTTGGACCTGGACATGGCGGCGCTACGAGCCACTGCCTTGGCCTCCATCCCGGAGGACTCGCGCAGCGCCCGTAGCGCAGAACCGAGACTCGATCTGTTCACTCGCCGTACTGGGCCCACCACTCGGGGAACGGAACGGCCGAAGCCATCGCCGTATCCCGGTACCGGCGGAACTCCGGCCGTTTGTCTTCACTGATGAAGTCGACGCCGAGGTACTTACCCTCACCGTCGTACTTCATGGCTCCAATCGTCTGGTCATCGAACATCCAGAAGTCGGGAGCTTCCGGGACAGGGTTCCCCTGGCTGGTGGTGTCCAGGATGAAGAACTCCTCTCCGGCAGCCATGTTGCGAATGTAGCCCCACGACAGCTCGAACCGAAGATAGTCGGTCAGCGGACGTGCCAACACGTGTACGCGGTAGATGCGCTTTCCCGCCTGCACCGCGTCGCTTACTGTCCTGACCCATCCGGCGGTTTTGTATTCCTCCGGTTGAGGTTTCCCGGCAAGGAAGGCCTGGTAGGCATCCACGCCGCCGGACTGGCTGTAATCGTCCAGGGTTTCCAGTCGGAAAGCTTCCCGCTCGAAGTCTTTGAACCAGTCACCCAGAGACTTGGATGAGGTTGTCACGGATTGCCTTTCGGATGAGCTCGATGGGGATTTCAACCATGGTCTCGTACGCGGGAATCTCCCGTCCGTGGTCGGTGATTTCCGCACCTTGTACGGCGAGCGTCCCCCTGTCGGTGGCGTAGATCGTCGGGCAGTCGCCCTCGTCACAGACCCCGACCAAAAGCGTCAGTTCTGTTGCCACTGGGCCCCCTCCGCTTCAGGTGTCGTGTCCGATGTTCGCGGCCCCTCATGGCGGTGGCAAGGGGATCGAGTTTCCTCTACTGGAAACCACCCCCACGCGCTGAGGTGTGCTGGCCCGGACGGCCCCACGGGCCAGCACCCAGCCGTCACGGCGCCCCCAGACGCACCCAACCACCACCGCACCCCCAAAGGCACGGAAACGGGCCGGAACCCGCCGGGAATGCGATCAGGGCATGTAGGCTCTGACCTGTGCGTTTGGCTGTGCCGGACGGGGGTGCTATAGGCCCTGGTCACAGGGGCTGAGGGCTTCGGCGTCGACGTCGGAGCCCGCCGCTTTTTCGTCCGGCCCACCGCCCCCAAAGGCGCGGCGCCGGACGCGCTCACCACCTGTTCCACTTATCGGGGAGGACACGATCATGGGCGTCACGCTCGCCAAGGGAGGCAATGTCTCCCTCTCCAAGGCCGCACCGAACCTCACGCAGGTCCTCGTCGGCCTCGGCTGGGACGCGCGCTCCACCACCGGAGCCGACTTCGACCTCGACGCCAGCGCGCTGCTGTGCGCCAACGGACGCGTGCTGGGCGATGAGTACTTCGTCTTCTACAACAACCTCACGAGCCCCGAGGGCTCCGTCGAGCACACCGGCGACAACCTCACGGGCGAGGGGGAGGGCGACGACGAGTCCCTGATCGTCGACCTGACGAAGGTGCCCGCCGGCTGCGACAAGATCGTCTTTCCGGTCTCGATCCACGACGCCGACAACCGGGGCCAGACCTTCGGGCAGGTCGCCAACGCGTTCATCCGCGTGGTCAACCAGGCCGACGGCCAGGAGCTGGCCCGCTACGACCTCAGCGAGGACGCCTCGACGGAGACCGCGATGATCTTCGGCGAGCTGTACCGCTACGGCGGCGAGTGGAAGTTCCGGGCCGTCGGCCAGGGGTACGCATCGGGTCTGCGGGGCATCGCCCTAGACTTCGGGGTCAACGTCTCCTAAAGAGATCACCCGGTTGCCCTCAAATCGAGCGCCGATCGGGGCGGTCCCTGCAAGGGGGCCCGGGGGTCCGCCTCCGGGAGACAGCTGCGTCAAGCCGCGCGCGGTGCGGGGGGACACCCGCTCTTCGTCGGGTCGGCCCGCTCTACACGATGGGGAAGTCAGTGCTTCTGAAAACCTTCGGCTGGTCATTCGTGATCACCGCGATCGGCCTGGCCCTGGCCGTGCTCTACGACGGCTGGACCGCCCTCGGGGTCGTCGCCATCCTGGCGGTCCTGGAGATCTCGCTGTCCTTCGACAACGCGGTGGTCAACGCCGGAATCCTGAAGAAGATGAATGCCTTCTGGCAGAAGATCTTCCTCACGGTCGGCGTCCTCATCGCCGTCTTCGGCATGCGCCTGCTCTTCCCCGTCGTCATCGTCGCCATCAGCGCCAAGATCGGTCCCATCGACGCGGTCGACCTGGCCCTGAACGACGCGGACCGCTACCAGCAGCTGGTGACCGACGCGCACCCCTCCATCGCCGCCTTCGGTGGCATGTTCCTCCTGATGATCTTCCTCGACTTCATTTTCGAGGACCGCGACATCAAATGGCTCGCCTGGCTCGAGCGCCCGCTGGCCAAGCTCGGCAAGATCGACATGCTCTCGGTCTGCATCGCCCTGATCGCGCTGCTCGTCGCCTCCATGACGGTGGCCACCCACGCCCACCAGCACGGCGGCGCGCACGTGGACAAGGCGCAGACGGTCCTGATCTCCGGCATCGCCGGCCTCATCACCTACCTCGTCGTCGGCGGCCTCTCGGGCTACTTCGAGAACCGCCTCGAAGAGGACGAGGAGCGTGAGCACGAGCAGGAGGAAGAGGCCAAGCGCACCGGCAGCAAGGTGTCCGCCGTCGCCATGGCCGGCAAGGCCGCCTTCTTCATGTTCCTCTACCTGGAGGTCCTGGACGCGTCGTTCTCCTTCGACGGCGTGATCGGCGCCTTCGCCATCACCAACGACATCGTCCTGATGGCGCTCGGCCTCGGCATCGGCGCGATGTACGTACGGTCGCTCACCGTCTACCTGGTCCGCCAGGGCACCCTGGACGACTACGTCTACCTGGAGCACGGAGCGCACTACGCGATCGGTGCGCTGGCCGTGATCCTGCTCGTCACCATCCAGTACGAGATCAACGACGTGATCACGGGTCTGGTCGGCGTCGTCCTCATCGCGTGGTCCTTCTTCTCCTCCGTGCGCCGCAACCGGCGGATCGCGGCGGCCGACGGCGAGGGCGCGGGCGAACCGGCGGAAGTCGGCTCCGGGGTGTGACCCCGGTGCTTCCGGAGCGCACGCCCCAGGGCGTGTGATCCGCCCTCGAATGAGGAACGCTCTGAGCGGGGCGGTCACGAGGCTCCGGCCTCGCCGGCCGCCCCGCGGTGTGTCGCCGGTCCGGTGCCGGCGTGTGCGGGGACGGTTCACGACCTATGGGGTGGGGGCAATGGCGTTCTGGGACGGCCTGTGGCGAGGCAAGGCCTCACAGTTCGACTCGGGCAGCGCGGCGACCAACACGATCGAGCTGACCCGACGGCACAACACGGTCTCGCTCGGCAAGCAGGGCGCCAACACCGGCAGCCTGCGGGTCAACCTGTCATGGCGGATGCGGACATCGGACTTCGGCGGCAAACCCGAGCAGGGCGGGCGGCTGCTGCGCCACCCGCTCCAGTTCTTCAAGCCGGAGATGGTCCAGGGCCACACCCAGTCCATGGTCAACGTGGACCTCGACCTGGGCTGTCTGTACGAACTCCAGGACGGCACCAAGGGAGTCGTCCAGCCGCTCGGCAACTTCTTCGGCGCCACCAACAAACCGCCGTACGTGGAGTGCAGCGGCGACGACCGATTCGGTTCGGCCTCCGGCGAGACGGTCTTCGTCAACCTGGACCACCGCGACGAGATCAAACGACTGCTGATCTTCGTCTACATCTACGACCAGACGCCGGCCTTCGACCGCACCCACGCCAAGGTGACGCTGTATCCGAGCAACGGCCCGCGCATCGAGATCGAACTCGACGAGCGCGCGCCCGAGGCCCGCTCCTGCGCCGTGGTCTCCATCGAGAACGTCAAGGGCGACATGGTGGTGCGCCGCGAGGTGAAGTTCGTGTACGGCTTCCAGGCCGAGCTCGACCGGCTGTACGGCTGGGGGCTCCAGTGGGGCCGCGGCTACAAGACCAAGGCCTGAGCCGCGGCCGCGACGACCTAGGAGCGGATGAACTGCGGCCCCATGGGCGGCAGTACGAACGCGGGGTCCGGCGTGAGGGCCGGGGCAGGCGCCGGGACGCTCTGGGGGTAGCCGTACGCGGGCCCCGGCGAGGCCGGCTGCGGATAGCCGTAGGAGGGCGCCGCGGCCGGCGGCCTCGTCGGGGGAGCAGGGTGCGGATAGCCGTAGGCGGGCGGGGCCGCGTGCCTGGGCAGCGGCTGGGGCACGGACGGCGCACTGGGCGCGCTCGGGGTGCTAGGGGCGCTCGATGAGTTGGACGCGCTGCCGGCGCTGTCAGGCCCGCCGACGCCACCGACGCCGCTCGCGCTGTCCGCGCCGGCCACGCCGTGCGCGCCCTCGCCGTCGTCCACCGAGATGCCGTACTCGGTGGCGAGACCGACCAGGCCGGTGGGGTACCCCTGGCCCACCGCGCGGAACTTCCACCCCTCGCCACGGCGGTACAGCTCACCGCAGATGATCGCGGTCTCCTCGCCGGTCTCGGGCTTCACATCGAACAGCGCGACCGGCTCGCCCCCCGACGCCGCCGCGTCGAACAGCGCGATCCGCAGATCGCGCACGGCGCGGAAGGTCGCCCCGTCCGACGACGCGGTGATCAACACGCGGTCCACGGACGGGTCGAGCGCCGACAGATCGGCCTCGACGGTGTCGGTCAGACCCTCCGCGACCCGCTTCTTGGGCAGCCGGCGCACCAGACCCGAGGGATGGCGCGGCTGGTTGTAGAAGACGAAGTCCTCATCCGAACGCACCCGTCCGTCGGCGGCGAGCAGCAGCGCCGAGGCGTCCACGTCCGGGACGTCGGCGCCGGGTGACCAGCGGAGCACGGCCCGTACGGCCGAAGCCTTCAGCGGGACGTTCGATCCCTTCAGCATCGCGTGCGTCATGCCGGTCATCCTGCCTCCCCGCGGGCCCCCCGGACAACGCGGGGACCGGCCCGGTCCCGTCCCCCGGCCGTCCCGCGGCGTACGCGCGTGGCCCACGGGGCGTGACGATGCAGATGAGTTACGCGAATTTCATGCACTTGGGGAACTCTTGACACGTCTTCTTACGTACTATTACCGGCCACCCAAAATCTTGGCCCGCCGGGCAGTGCAGGGGATATATATGCGTCATTTCGGGCACGTCCCGTCGGCTGTGCGGAAGGACCTCTTCCATCAGGAGCCCGGTGAGTTCACCGCCGGCTCGCCCGCACGCGTGCTGTCGGCCGCCCTGGGCGCGACGCTCTACAGCCCCGCGACCAGGCCCGCCCTCGCCGACGACGTCCTGAAACAGGCCCGCCGGGGTGTGGTGTCCATGGTCCTGTGCCTGGAGGATTCGATCGACGACGCCGAGGTGGCGGCAGCCGAGGACAACCTGGTCCGCCAGTTCGCCGACCTCGAAGCCCGGGGCGAGGAAGTCCCGCTGCTGTTCGTGCGCGTCCGCGACCCGCTCCAGATAACCGGCCTCGTCCAGCGCATGGGCACCTCCGCCCGGCTGCTCAGCGGCTTCGTCCTGCCGAAGTTCACCGAGGAGCGCGGCCTGCCGTTCCTCGAAGCGCTCACCGCCGCCGAGACCGCGTGCGGCCACCGGCTCTTCGCCATGCCCGTCCTGGAATCGTCCCAGCTGCTCCATCTGGAGACCCGCGCCGAAACCCTGGCCGGGATCGCCCGCGCCGTGGAGAAGTACCGCGAGCGGGTCCTCGCGCTCCGCCTCGGTGTCACCGACTTCTGCGCCGCCTACGGACTGCGCCGCTCGCCGGAGATGACGGCGTACGACGTGCAGATCGTGGCCGGCGTCATCGCGGACGTGGTGAACGTGCTGGGCCGCGCCGACGGCAGCGGCTTCACCATCACCGGCCCCGTGTGGGAGTACTTCCGGCTCCAGGAGCGGATGTTCAAGCCCCAGCTGCGCCGCAGCCCCTTCCTGGAGGGCCGCGCCGAAAAGCTGCGCACCGCCCTGATCGAGCACGACCTGGACGGCCTGCTGCGCGAGATCGAGCTCGACCGGGCCAACGGCCTGCTCGGCAAGACCTGCATCCACCCCTCGCACGTGGCGCCCGTCCACGCCCTTTCGGTGGTCAGTCACGAGGAGTTCAGCGACGCGGCGGACATCCTGCGCCCCGAACGGGACGGCGGCGGGGTGCTGCGCTCGGCGTACACGAACAAGATGAACGAGGTGAAGCCGCACCGCGCCTGGGCCGAGCGCACCCTGCTGCGGGCCGAGGTGTTCGGCGTCGCCGCGAAGGACGTCGGCTTCGTGGACCTCCTGGCCGCCGGGCTCGCCGTCTGAAGGCGCGCGCCATGGCCGGTCCCGTGCGGGCGAACAAGAACCCTTTTCGCGCGAACGAGAAACCCTTTCGTGCGAACGACACGAACGAACAGAGAGAGACAGCTACGTGGTTGAGTGGTCGGGAACGTGGGTCGCCGAGCGGCTGGGCGTAGAGCTCGTCGGGGACGAGCGCCTGCGCGACGCGCTCGGGCTCGCCCTGCGCCGCAACCCCAAGCGCGCCCACCTGCTCGTCTCCAACGTCCTTGGCAAGCACGTGCCGCAGAGCCCGGCGGTGGTGTGGCGCGCCGGGTACGAACTGGGCGTACGCGTGCGGAAGTTGCTCGGGGACGAGTCGGCCGCGCGGGCCGTGGTCCTCGGGTACGCCGAGACCGCGACGGGCCTTGGCCACTCGGTCGCCGACGGCCTGGCCCTGGCCCCCTGTCTGCACTCCACCCGGCGCCCGGTCGAGGGCGTGGCCGTGGCCGGCGGATTCGAGGAGTCCCACTCCCACGCCACCTCCCACCTGATCCTGCCCGAAGATCCCCAACTCCTCGCGGGCAACGGCCCGTTGGTGCTGGTCGACGACGAGTTCTCGACCGGCAACACGGTCCTGAACACCATCCGCGACCTGCACGCCCGCCACCCCCGCGACCACTATGTGATCGTCGCCCTCGTCGACATGCGCGCCCCCGGGGACCGCGACCGCCTCACCGCCTTCGCGGCCGAGACCGGCGCCCGCGTCGACCTGATCGCCGCCGCGTCGGGCACGGTACGGCTGCCGGAGGGGGTCCTGGAGAAGGGGCGGGCGCTGGTCGAGCAGTACGAGACGAAGAGCCCCCGACACCTGCTTGGTAAGAGCAGCGCTCCCCAGTGGAGCGCCCCGCACCGCGTCGACCCGCGCTGGCCCGCCGGCCTGCCCGACGGCGGGCGGCACGGGTTCACCCCCGCCCACCGGGCCGAGCTGGAGGCCGCGCTGCCCGGCATGGCCGACCGGCTCGCCGAGGCGCTGGGCGCCACCGGAGCCGGCGCGCGGCCGCGACGCGTCCTCGTGCTCGGCTTCGAAGAGCTGATGTACGCGCCGCTGCGCCTGGCCGTCGCCCTCGAAGAGCTCGGCGCGGCCGAGGTGCGTTACTCCACCACCACCCGCTCGCCCGTCCTCGCCGTCGACGACCCCGGCTACGCCATCCGCACCCGGCTCGCCTTCCCCGCGCACGACGACCCGGCCGACGGACCGGGCGAGCGGTACGCCTACAACGTCGCGGGCGGCGGCTTCGACGCGGTCGTGGCCGTCGTCGACTCGGTCGCCGACACCCCCCAACTGCACGCGCACGACGGCCTGTTGGCCCAGCTCGCCGCCCACATACCGCACGTCGTGCTGGCCGTGCTGCCCAGTTACGTACCCCAAGGTGCCCCCATGCCCGAGCCGCTGCCCGAACCTCTCAGGGGACCCGCCTTCTCCTCCTACGCGCCCGACGAGGTGGGCTGGCTGCTCAAGGACCTGTCCGGGGCCGAGCTCGAAGCCCCCACGGAGGAGCGCGAGGAGGCCATCCAGAACGGCGGCGCCCACTACGCGGAGTCGCTGCCGGTCGAGTACCAGCCGAGTCCCCAGTACCAGGAGCTGTTCCGCGCCGCGCTCGACGCATCGGCCCCCCGGATCGCGCGCGCCGTCGGCGTGGTCACCGAGACCGTCCTGACCGAGCTCCCCCAACGCCGAAAGCGCCGGGGGGACCCCCATCCGCGCCCGGTGCTCGTCTCGCTGGCCCGCGCCGGCACCCCCGTCGGCGTCCTGATGCGCCGCTGGGCCCGGCACCGCCACGGCCTCGACCTGCCGCACTACGCGGTGTCCATCGTGCGCGGGCGCGGCATCGACCCCAACGCCCTGCGCTGGCTGGCCGCCCACCACGACCCGGCCGACGTCGTGTTCGTCGACGGCTGGACGGGCAAGGGCGCCATCACCCGCGAACTGGCCGCCGCGATAAGGGAGTTCCCCGAGTTCTCCGGCTTCGACCCGGAGATCGCCGTGCTCGCCGACCCCGGGTCCTGTGTGCGCACCTACGGCACCCGCGAGGACTTCCTCATCCCCTCCGCCTGCCTCAACTCCACGGTGAGCGGCCTGATCTCACGAACCGTGCTGCGCCAGGACCTCATCGGCCCCGGCGACTTCCACGGCGCCAAGTTCTACCGCGAGCTGGCCGGCGCGGACGTGTCGGGCGACTTCCTCGACGCGGTCGCGGCCCGCTTCGGTGAGGTCGAGGACGACGTGGAGCGCGAGGCCAAGGAGCTGCGCGACACCGACCGCACCCCGAGCTGGGAGGGCTGGGCCGCCGTCGAGCGGATCAGTGAGGAGTACGGGATCCACGACATCAACCTGGTCAAGCCCGGCGTCGGCGAGACCACCCGGGTGCTCCTTCGCCGCGTCCCCTGGAAGATCCTCGCGGGGCGCGGCGCGGGCGCCGACCTCGACCACGTCCGCCTCCTCGCCGAGCAGCGCGGCGTACCCGTCGAGGAGGTGGACGGCCTTCCCTACAGCTGCGTCGGCCTGATCCACCCCCAGTACACCCGGGGTGCCACCGGCGCCGACGGCAAGGCGGTGGCGGCCGAATGAGCCCGCTCCCGCTGGTCGCGAGCGACCTCGACCGCACCCTGATCTACTCCAGCGCGGCCCTCGCCATCGCCGGGCCCGACGAGCGGGCGCCGAGACTGCTGTGCGTCGAGGTGTACGAGCACAAGCCCCTCTCGTACGTCACCGAGGACGCGGCCCGGCTGCTCACGGAGCTGAAGTCGGCGGCCGTGTTCGTGCCCACCACGACCCGCACCCGCGCGCAGTACCGGCGCGTCCGGCTCCCCGGCCCGCCCTCGCGGTTCGCGATCTGCGCCAACGGCGGCCATCTGCTCGTCGACGGCGCGTCCGACCAGGACTGGGCCCGCGCGGTGGCCGCCCGCATCGCCGCCGAGTGCGCCCCGCTGGAGGAGGTCACCGCCCACCTGCGGGCCACCGCCGACCCGCGCTGGCTGCGCAAGGAACGGACCGCCGAGGACCTGTTCGCCTACCTCGTCGTCGAGCGGGATGCGCTGCCCGAGCAGTGGGTCAAGGAACTCGCCGCCTGGGCCGGGCCGCGCGGCTGGACCGTCTCGCTCCAGGGCCGCAAGGTCTACGCCGTGCCGAAGCCGCTCACCAAGAGCGCGGCGGTCCGTGAGATCGCCCGGCGCACCGGGGCCACGCTCACCCTGGCCGCCGGGGACTCCCTCCTCGACGCCGACCTGCTGCTCGCCGCCGACGCTGCCTGGCGCCCGGGCCACGGCGAACTGGCCGAGGCCGGCTGGCTCGCCCCGAACACCGAGGCGCTGGCCGAGCGCGGCGTCGTCGCGGGCGAGGAGATCCTGCGGCGTTTCCTGGCCCGTGCCGCGCGCTGACGCGAAACGGCCGAACGGCGCCAAGATCCAGGTACGGTCGCCGCATGAGCAAGGGAAACAGCACCAAGATCACGGATGAGCTGTACGCCTACATGCTGGCGCACAATCCGCCCCTGGACGCCGTTCAGCGGGGTCTGGTGACCACCACCTACGACCGGCTGCCGGACCACGCGGGCATGCAGTCGGCCGAGGAGCAGGCGCCGCTCCTCGCCTTCCTGGTACGCCTGGTGAACGCCCGGCACGTCGTCGAGGTGGGCACCTTCACGGGGTTCTCGGCGCTCGCCATGGCGCAGGCGCTGCCGGCCGACGGCACGCTGATCGCCTGCGACATCTCCGAGGAGTGGACGGCGTACGGCAAGGAGGCCTGGGCGAAGGCGGGCGTCGCCGACCGCGTCGACCTGCGGATCGCGCCGGCGCTCGACACGCTGCGCGCGATGCCGGCCGAGCCGCACATCGACTTCGCGTATCTGGACGCGGACAAGGAGAACTATGTCGCGTACTGGGAGGAGTTGGTGCCCCGGATGCGGGCCGGGGGGCTCATCGCGGCGGACAACGTGCTGCTGCACGGGCGGGTGGTGGATCCCGGGGCGGGCGGGGCGGCGGCGGCGGGGATCAGGGCGTTCAATGAACACGTGGCCGCGGACGCGCGCATGGACAGCGTGATGCTGACCGTGGCGGATGGCCTCACCCTCGCCCGCAAACGCTGACCCACCCCGCGGGGTTCGCGTGCGGGTGGGTGGGGTCTGGTCGCGCAGTTCCCCGCGCCCCTGAGTGTTCGGTGCTGGCCGGCACGGGCATCCTCGGCCCGTCTCCGCGCCGCTGGCAGGGCTGGTGCTGGCCCGCATGGGCAACCTCAGCCCGTCTCCGTGCCCCTGGCAGGGGTCCGCGCGGGCCCGCATCGGCACCCTCAGCCTGTCATGGGGGTCCCCCTGGCCCTCAAGGCCTTGGGGGAGTTTGAGGACGAGCGCCCTTTAGGCGCGAATGGGGTCTGGGGCGGAGCCCCAGGGGTTCCGGCTGCGGGCCGTGGGTGGCTGGGCGCGCAGTTCCTCGCGTCCCTGGCGGGGCCGGTGCTGGCCCGCGTGCACATCCTTGGCCCGCCCCGCGCCCCACGCTCACCCCGACGGAGTCAGGCGCAGCAACCGCCGCCGCAGCAACCGCCCCCGCCCCCGCCGGACGGCGCCGGCCCGGACTTCGCGGAGCCGCCCACTGCCACGGTGGAGAGCAATTTCACCGTGTCCTCATGCCCGGCAGGACAATTCGCGGGCGCGGCGGACTGCGCCATCGGCCGACTGAGTTCGAAGGTGTCGCCGCACGAACGGCAGCGGTATTCATAACGAGGCATGGCCTCAGAGTAAGCGGTGCCCGGGCCGGCTCAGCCGCGGTCGACCGAGCCGCCCTCCGCCCACCGTCCATGCCCCGGACGGGACGATCAGGGACGCTCTTCCTCCACGTGCTCGTGACGCGCCCTCCAGTACGGATTGTCGTGCGGCAGAAACCCCGTGACCCGCCCGTACATGCCGAACACCATCAGGATCAGCCCGACCACGAAGCTGAACAGCACGTTCTGCATCTTGAACGCGAGGAAGTTCCGCGAGGTGTCCAGCAGCGCGAGGTTCACGAACCCACTGATCAGGAACAGCACGCCGAGCACGATGTTGAGGGTGGAGGCGAAGTTGCCGCCCTTGACCATCCCGTACAGGAGCAGCAGGCCGACGACGATGGACAGCACGCTCAGCGCGCCATTGGTGTTCAGCCCGGCGACGGTGTCACCGCCCGTGTCGAAGAAGCCGATCCGGTGGATCAGACCGAGGATGCCGAAGACCAGCAGGACGACCCCCATGGCCCCGGCGCCGAAGCGGTAGACGCGGTTCAGCCGGTGGTCGACCGGCAGGTGCTCGTTCAGCGAGACCCGGCTGTGGTTGAAGCGCTGCGAGATCGTATGGCTGGCCATCGTGGCGGCCCTCCTCATCCCTAGACCGGCAGAGCGCACGTGCACGTACGCGGGCGCACGCGTATGTACGCGGGCCTACATGACGTACGCGGGCGTACATGACGTACTCAGGCATACGTGACGTACTCAGGCATACGTGACGTACTCAGGCGTACGTACACCAGGGTGCGCCCGGCCGGTGTCCGCAACAACTCAGCGCCGGGCGGATGGGGCAGCGGCAGGGACAGGGCTGGAAGCGGACCGGTCAGGCGCCGTGCCCCAGCTCCTCGCGAATCGTGGCCACCACCCGCGCCACGGCCGCCCGCACCGCCTCGGTCTCCGTGAGGAAGTGCCAGTAGTCCGGGTGACGCCCCTCCAGTGTGGCGATGGCCCGCTCAAGGCGTGCCACCGCGTCGTCCAGGGGCCGGGCGTGCCGGGGGTCGGGGGTGGCGCGGCCGGACATCGCCAGGCGCTGTGCGTCGCGCAGGGCGAAACGGGTGCGCTGGATCTCCTGCTGCGGGTCCTTGGCCACCGCGTCGAGACGGCGCAACCGGTCACCGGCGGCCGAGACGGCCTCGTCCGTGGTGTTCAGGAGCGCCCGCACCGTACTGAGACGCGAGGTGGCGTCGGCCCAGCGCTGCTCCTGGCGCGCCGAGGCCGCCTCCTTGAGCTTGTCCTCGGCCTGCCGTACGGAGACGGCGGCCTGCTCGGGCACCTGCTGGAGGTCCTGCCAGCAGGCGGCGGCGAAACGGCGGCGCAGCTCGCTCAGGACCGGCTCGACCTGCCCGGCCCGGGTGGTGAGCGCCTGGGCGCGGGTACGCAGCGAGACCAGCCTGCGGTCGATCTCGGCGGCCTTCGCGGGCAGCTGCTCGGCCTCGGCCCGCAGCGCTTCGGCCTCACGCAGCACGCGGTCGGCGCGCTGCAACGTCTCGGGCACGCCGTGCCGGCCCGCGCCCTCGTTGAGCTTGGTCAGCTCCGGACCGAGCGCGGCGAGCCGGGCGGCGAGGTCGTCGGCGCGCAGCCCCGAGGCGCGCACCGCGTCGAGGGCGGTGCTGGCGCCGAGCAGCGCGTGCCGGGCGCGTTCCACGGCGGGGGCGAGCCGGGCGAGCTGGGTCTCGGCGGTGTCCAGGAGCGGGCGCAGGCTCTGCTCGAAACGGTCGAGGTCGCCCTTGACCCGGACGAGTTCGTCCTTGGCGGCCGTCAGTTCCGTCCGCGCCCGTGCGGCCACGGAGGTGTCGAGGCCGTCGCGGTCGAGGTCATGGGCGTCGACCGCGCCGATGTAGCGGTTGGAGACCTCGTCGATGCGGCGGCCGAGTGCGGCGAAGTCGTCGACGGCCCGGCGGGCACCGGGCGAACTGTCCACCGCCGTGATCGTCTCGATGGAGATCCGCAGATCGCGCTGGGCGGTGTCGAGCTCGTAGAACGCGGCCGCCGCGGCGTCCTTGGCGGCCTGCGCGTCCGCCCGCACGCTCTCCCCGCGCCCGCCGAACCAGCGCCGCGTGCCGCCGCCTGCGAAGGCGCCGGGCAGCACCGATGCGCCGAGCACCAGGGGCAACGCCATGAGCGCCAGCACATCCCGGACGGTGGCACCCGCTCTGCTGTACGGCCGCGCGTGTGTCGCCGTCACATCCCTCTCCCGTGCTGTGTCGCCCTGCCCGGTCCATTCTCCCACCAGGTAAGGACGAACACACGGCCCGGTCAGTTCACGCTCGGCCCCGGCTTTCGCGTGCGGTGCCGGTTCGGTGACGGCCGGGCGGGTTCAGCTGTGCCGGCCTGGCGGGTTCAGCTGTGCCGGATGGTGACCCGGCCGTCGTCACTGCGCGCGGTCAGGTGGTGCGTACTGCCCTCGGAGCGGTCCACGCCCACGTCGACGCGGCCGTCGTCGGAGCGGGCCGCGACCTTGTACGTGCCCTTCGGTACGGTCAGGTCCACCCGGCCGTCGTCGCTCGTGGCCACCACGCTGTCCGGTACGGCGGCGAACGTCAGCGCCACCCGGCCGCTGTCCGAGCCGGCCCGTACGCTGGCGGCCCGGATGCCCTCGCCGTCGATCCGGCCGTTGTCCGAGGTGAGGTCGAGCGGGCCCGAGGAGTCCTTGACGCTCACCCGGCCGTTGTCGCAGGAGATCTTCAGCGGGGTGTCGAACCCGCTCGCCTCGACCCGGCCGTCGTTGTCGCGCACGGTCACCGCGACCCCGCGCGGCACCTTCACCACGTGCCGGGCGCCGCAGTTCTCGACCAGCCCGCTGCACTTCACGGTGAGGCTCAGGGTGCCGTCCCTGAGCCCCCAGCTCGCCTCGGGCCCGCTGCCGAAGGCGACCCATCCGTCCACCTGCCGGTCGACCTCGACATCCTTCACGTCGGCGGGCGAGACCACGACCGTGGAGGCGTCGGCCTCGATGGCCAGCGCCTTCCCGGCGAACGCGAAGTCCTTGTGCTCGACGGGTGCCTTGGACGCGTCCGAACTCCCGCACCCCACGACAGCCAACGCCAGCAGTCCGGCCCCGCCCGTGGCGATCAGCGTGGTGCGAAGGCGAGATGCCATGGTGTTCTTCCCCCGGTTTGCCTGCCGGTCCGCGTCACGCACGCGGCCGTCCCTCCACGCTAGGGCCACGACCCGCGCCGCGCCCTGAGGCCCGCATCCGCATCCAAGGTGGTGCCAGCCCCACCCCCGGGATCCGGTGTGCGGCGGTGGGTCGCGGGCCATGTAGGCTGTTTCCTCATCCACGGGTGTGTAGCTCAGGGGTAGAGCGCTGCTCTTACAAAGCAGATGTCGGCGGTTCGAAACCGTCCACGCCCACCAGCGAGATGTGTCCAGGCGAAAGCCTGTTTCGGCCCCCAGTCGTAATCGACTGGGGGCCTTCTCATGACCGAGGCCGGACCGTCTCCCGTAACGCGCGTCAGATCTACGCCGGTCGACGCTCAGCGCCGGTGCGGCAGGAAACTTGGCTGGGACTCCCGGGTCAACCCCGCCGCCCGCGCAGTCTCCGTCTCCACCGCCGAAGCTGGACGCAACTCGCCGGTCCGGATGGTCGCCTCGCTCAGCTGTCCGGGCGACGACGGCCGTAGGAAGGCGACCCGCTCCATGTCGGGCCCGTCGTCGACGGTGATGAGCCCGGTCCGGCCCTCACGTTCGTAGCCGACGTAGTCCCACTGCTTCACGCGTCGGCCTCTTCGTCGAGTGCGGCCGTGCCGGCGCGGATGAGCCTCAGGACGCGGTTCGGGTCGCACAGGGTGCCGGGTGCGGGCATGGGGACGGCCCAGTAGCTGGACCATGTGTCGGTGTGCTGGTCGTCTCCGATGCGCGGTACACCGATGTAGTGGCCGAGGCCGAGGTATGTCGCGTGGGGGCCAGCGTCTGGGCCCGGCGGGGCGGGTGGCACGAGGGCGTAGTAGCGGCGGCCGCGCGGGTCGTGGATGACCGGGCCGGCGAGGGCGCGCAGGATGGTCGAGGCGGTCGAGAACTCGGTGGCGGCGTCGACGGCGTGCACGAGTTCGTCGGCCAGGCGGAACGCGCAGAACCGGCTGCCGAGCGCGAGGACGGCGAGGTGACGGTCGGCCCACTGGGTGTAGGCGTCGGCGGGACGGTTGAGGCTGGCTGCCAGCCACGCGCTGACCGCCTGGTTTTGTGCCTTTTCGGGTGCGGTGCTCACAGAGTCTCTCTGTCCCTGGGATCGGGTGTGTGCGTCGGTGGCTACAGGGCTGTGTCCGGCGGGAACGCGGCGGCATGCGGCTCATCGAGGCGGGCAGCCAGCTGGATCGCGACGTCGGAACGGACGCGTCCGAGATTGATGAGGCCGTAAGGTCCGCCGTCGTCCAGTCCGAGAGACGGGAAGACGATCCCCGCGCGGGTCAGCGCGGCGCGCAGCTGTTCGGTTGCCGCGCTCGGATCGATCGTGTCGCTCTGCGTTGCCATGAACGGGACGGTAGGGATGACGCGTTCTCCCAGCTATCCCGATTTCTCGGTATTTCCCACGCGAGCACCAGGCTTTCCCAGGATTTCTTCTGAGGGTCCGCACACGCTGTGGTACCGATTTGGGGGCGCCCGGAATGATGGGCGGACCAACGTCCACGAAAGGGCAGTGACCATGACCCGGAGGCTGCGCTTCAACGGCACGGACAGCAAAGAAGGCGGCTGCCCCGCCCTGCACACCGACACCGAGACGGGCGAGGTGATCGTTCAGGGCAGGCCGCTCGCCGACCCCACCGACCTGAATCAGCTCCAGCACTTCAGCGACGGGGACGCGGCGGTGATCGTGCCGCGCGACCTGCTCGTCAACTGGGGACCGAAGGAGACCGAGCACGTGCCGCACATCATCGAACCGGCCGAGCTCGGCGCACTGTTTCGCAGCTTCAAGCACACGGCCTGGAGGCTGGAGACTCGCCGTGGCTACGCATCCGACCTGGACGACGACTCCTACATCGCGTTCAAGGAGACCGGCTCCGCCACGTGGGACCTCGACAGCCCCTGGGCCATGAACATGCGCGCCCAGACCGCGGCAGGTAAGCGCGTAGGAAGGGTCCGCGTCGTGGACGACCCCCCGACCACGGGCCAGTTGTTCCTCCTCGACTACGCGAAGTGCAACGCGGCGACCGGCGAGGACATCCGCAGCCTGTGGCGCGGCGACGCGGAACGCCTGCACCTCGGAGACGAAGACTTCTGGATCTTCGATTCCCGGCTCGTGGCCGTGCTCCGCTTCGACGACAACGACGTGCTCCTGAACATCGAGCTGACCACGGAGCCGGCCGAGGTGGTGCGATACTCCATGCTGCGCGATGCGGCCACGCATCACGCCGCCCCCTTCGAGGAGTTCGCGGCCCAGCTGACCGCGAGGCAGTAGCGGGAGTGATCCGGTGGGCACGGACTACCAGCAGGCACGTAGCGCACTTGGGGCGCGATTACGTGAACTGAGACTGCAAGCCCTGCTCACCGGCGCCCAATTGGCCGCAGCTCTCGGCTGGCCGCCATCCAAGGTCAGCAAGCTCGAACACGGTCGGCAGACGGCGACGATCGACGACCTGAAGCGATGGACCACGGCAACAGGGACGCCGCAGGCTCTCAACGAACTCACGTCGCGGTTGCAGGGATTCGAATCGCACATCCGGTCATGGCGCCGACAGCTCGCCAACGGCCACGGACCCGTCCAAGAGACCTGGAACGCGGAGATCCGCAGGACCGCCACCATCCGGGTATGGGAAGAGGCGGTCATCGTCGGCATGCTTCAGACGCCCGATTACGCCCGCCACATGTTCCTGAGCTACACGCGGTTGCACGGCTCCGCACGCGATGTCGACGAAGCCGTGCGGGCCCGCATGCGTCGCCAGGAATGGCTGTACGAGCCGGGGCGCAGACTGCACGCCATCATGTGGGAGCCGGCGCTTCACGCCCTGACGTGCCCCCCGTCAGTGCTGGCCGCCCAGCTGGATCGGCTCGCCGGACTCATCGGCATGGACACGATCGAACTCGGCATCGTGCCCCTCTCCTCCTCCCTGAAGGTACCTACGGCCAACGGGTTCTGGATCCTGGACGACCGCCTCACCATCACCGAGGACTGGCACGCCGAGCTGTGGCTGGACGACGAGGAATCGGTCAGTCTGTACGCAACCGTGTGGAATGCCTTGCGCGAGTCCGCGGTCTACGGCGCGGACGCACACCGGGTGATCGCTCGCGCCCGAAGCGCGCTGCTCCGCCCGTGAGCACGCAAAACGCCAGGGGGTCAGGCGGGGGCGTACTCGCGCGGTGACGTCCCCTGTCCGACCGCGGCCGTGGGGGACCACCTCGTCTGCCCCCCCACGTGCAGAGCCGCCCCCGTCCGTGCACCGATGCTCTCCGTTCGCGCCTGCCCGGCGGCGGTCGTCCCTGGGACGATGCGGTGTTCCGTCCATGGCGATTCGTACGCAGGAGGGCACGTGACGCAACCGTTGTGTGGAGCGCCCACCAAAAGTGGGAAGCGGTGTCAGAACAAGACGGTCATCGGCACCTCCCGGTGCTCCAGGCATCAGGGGACGTGGTCCGCCTACGCGGTCGAGCAGCGGAAGAAGAAGGAAGCCGAGGCGAAGATGAAGAAGATCCGCAAGAAGCGGTGAGGCGGGACGCCGGGTGCCAGGCGCTGGACGCCGGGCGCCCGGCGGACTCGCGCCCAGCGGGTGCGGGCCGTTCGGAATCGGGCCCGTCCACTGTGGGCCTGGCGGTTCGGAGGCGGGGCCCTGCACTGCCGGCCCGGCGGCTCGGCACCGGGGCCGTTCACGGCTGGCGCGGCGGTTCGGGGCCGGGCCCGTGCACTGCTGGCCCGGCGGTTCGGAATCGGGCCCCCCGTCACTGCCGGCCCGGCGGTTCGGAACCGGGGCCGTTCACCGCCGGCGCGGCGGTTCGGGACCGTCCCCGGCCGCTGCCGCGCTTCGAATTCGGGCCCGTCCACGACGCTCCACCGGCGCGAAGGCTCCAGGCGATCTTGGCCGGGGTCTTCGTCGTGCCCGGGCCGCACGCCACGCGGCGTACCCGCGCCCCGCAACTCGCCGGTGCGGGCGGTCACTTCGAGCCGTCGGCCCGGGCCCACGCGGCGTGCCCCGGGTGCTCGGCCCCGACGGCCGGAAGCCCCGTCGCACGAGGACGGGGCTTCGCGGTGGCGCCGTAGCGGGGCTCGGGGTCGCTCGACGCCGGGTCCGGCGGGCCGGGAGCGGGGGGAGGCACCGCCGGATGGCCGAGAGTACGCCTGTGGTTGGCTGAAAAGTAACCCCTTTGCGGAAGGGGACTCCGGTGAGTCCGGCGGGTGGGGGCGGGAAGGCGAGGAGCCATGGGTGTCGAGTGGAGACGGCGGGCGGGCCTGCGGGGCGCGTACGAGCGCGCGTGTGCGGCCGGGCCCGGATACGGGGAGGTCGGCGCCACCGCAGGCCCCGTACTGCCGGGGCCGGAGGCCGGCTACCGCGTGTTCCGGCGGCGGATCACGGTCGGGCACGGGCCGGAGGCGTTCGAGCGTGCCGGGGGGTATGTGCTGGACTGGGGGACCCAGCGGGGCGCCGGGTTCGGCGTGTATCCGGGTGCACCCGTCACCTCCGGCGCGACCACCCTGGTCGTCCTGCGCCTGCCCGGGACTGCGTTTCCCCGGCTCGTCATCCCCTGCCGCGTCATCTGGACCGTGAACACCGCCGAGCGCGTCGGATTCGCCTACGGCACGCTGCCCGGGCACCCCGAACGCGGCGAGGAGGCGTTCGTCGTGGGCCGGGACCCCGACGGGCGTGTCTGGTTCGAGGTCGCCGCGTTCTCGAGGCCCGAGCTCTGGTACGCCCGGCTCGGCGGCCCCCTCACCCGCCTGCTCCAGGATCTGGCCACCCGCCGCTACCTGCGGGCGGTGGCCGCAGCCGTACGCCGCTGAGGGAACGCGCGAGCGGTGGATCACGTCCCTCAGGGGGTGCGTGGACGTGACGAGGGCGGTGGCACACTGGCCGCTCGTTCGGTGAAGGCGGGGAAAGGGAGCTTGTCGTGGCGATGATGCGGAATCTGCGGAGGGCGGTGCGCCGCGCCTACCGCAGGAGCGTCGATCTCAGCCACCCGGCGCGCTCGCCGCTGGGAAGCGCCGTGGTCAACTGCGCCGTGTACGTCGACGGCGCGCGCCGGCCGGAGGACTGCCCGGTGGACGAGGCGCTGCGCAGGGTGCGCAAACTGGGCGACGGGGCGTTCGTCTGGGTCGGGCTGCACGAGCCGACCGAGGAGGAGTTCGCGGGGATCGCCGCGCTGTTCGGGCTGCACCCACTGGCTGTCCAGGACGCCGTCACCGCGCACCAGCGCCCCAAGGTCGTGCCGTACGACGACACCCTCTTCTCCGTCTTCAAGACGTGCCGCTACGTCGAACACGAGGAACTCACCGCCAGTAGCGAGGTGGTGGACACCGGCGAGCTGATGGTCTTCACCGGCGGGGACTTCGTCATCACCGTGCGCCATGGAATGCACGGCTCGCTCGGCCCGCTGCGGGAGGCGCTCGAGGGCGAGCGCGCGCAACTGGCCAAGGGCCCGTCGGCGGTGCTGCACGCCCTGGTCGACCATGTCGTCGACGAGTACCTGGAGGTCGCCGACGCCATGCGCGGCGACATGGACGCCGTCGAGGCCGCCGTCTTCGCGGAGAACGCCGGGCGCGGTGACGCGGGCCGGATCTACCAGCTCAAGCGCGAACTGCTCGAACTGAAGCGGGCGGTGGCGCCGCTCGCCCGGCCCTTGCAGAAGCTCGCCGGTGAACCGGTGCCCTCCGTGGACGCGGAGGTCAGGCCGTACTTCCGCGACGTCGCCGACCACCTCCTTCGTACCGTGGAGCAGATCACCGCCTACGACGGGCTGCTCGACTCCATACTCCAGGCGCACCTGGCGCAGGTCACCGTCGCCCAGAACGAGGACATGCGGAAGATCACCGCCTGGGCGGCCATCGTCGCCGTGCCGACGATGGTGTGCGGCATCTACGGCATGAACTTCGAGAACATGCCCGAACTGCACTGGCGTTACGGGTACTTCATGGCACTCGGGGTCATGGCGGTGGCCTGTCTCGTCATCCACCGGGGGTTCCGGCGCAACGGCTGGCTGTGACGGGCCGGCCGGCGCGAGGTCGCGCACGGCCGGCCCGGCGGCCGTCTCAGTCGCGGTGGCGCGAGAAGGGGCTCTGGCGTTCGCGCTGGTAGCGCCGCTCCCAGCGGTCCATCCGGTCCCGCCGCGCGCGGTAGGCGCGGTAGGTCGTGTCCGTACGCGCGGGCCCGCTGCCCGCGCCGGGGGCCCGGTCCCCACCCGGCCGGCGCCGGGTGCCGGCCAGCGCGGCGGCGATGGCGACCCAGAAGACGATGGCGACGGGGCCCAGGCCGAATCCGTGGAGCAATAGGGCGAGAAGGATCATCCAGAGAATCATGATGGGTCCTTGAGGCAGATCGGGAGCTTCCCCCAGCTCCCGGGTCAGATCCTCAAGCTACTCCGTGGCAAAGGGAGTTGGCGCGCGAGTTAATGGGCGGGGAAGGCCGTGGGCTCCGTGCGGATCGGCGGTGACGCGGGCCGGCTCGAAGCCGTCGGCCGAGGACCCGGCCCGGCGCGCGGCCGCGTGCCCTGCGCAGGGCTTGGGCCCCGTCGCGGGCACCGGCCCCCGGCGCGAGCCCTGCGCACGGCTTGGGCCCGTCGCGAGCCCCGCGTACGACTCGGGTCCCTGCGGCGAGCCCCGCGTACGACTCGGGTCCCTGCGGCGAGCCCCGGCTCCTGTCGCGGGCACCGGCCCCGCCGCGAGCCCTGCGCACGGCTTGGGCCTCCGTCGCGAGCCCCGCGTACGGCTCGAGCCCTGCCCCCGTCGCGAGCCCTGCGCACGGCTTGGGCCCCCGTCGCGAGCCCTGCGCACGGCTTGGGCCCCGTCGCGAGCCCCGCGTACGGCTCGAGCCCTGCGCACGGCTCGGACTCCTGCCGCGAGTCTCGGCTCCCTGCCGCAGTCCCGGCCCTGGCCGGGGCTCCCGGCTCCTTGCGGCAGCCCCCGGCCCCGGCCCCCGCCGCGCGGCTCTGCCTCCCCGCGCCGTGCGACCCGGGTTCAGCCCGCGGCGCGGCGGCTCTCCGCCAGGCCGCGCAGGCGCTCCATCTCGCGCCGGTCGCGCTTGGTGGGGCGGCCGAGGCCCCGGTCCCGGACGCCCGCCGCGAGGACGTCCGCGCGGGCGGGCGGCGGCGGGCTCTTGTCGATGTACGCCTCGACGGCGACCGGGGCGCCCACCCGCTTGCGCAGCAGCTGGACGACCTTCACGATCCGCTCCCGGCCCTCAAGGCGGACCCGTACCTCGTCGCCGGCCTTCACCTGGTGGGAGGCCTTCACTCGCTCGCCGTTGACATGGACGTGTCCTGCCCGGCAGGCCGTGCCCGCTTGGGAGCGCGTCTTGGTCAGCCGGACCGACCAGATCCAGCTGTCGACGCGTACGGGGCCGGTGCTGGGGCCGTTCGCTGCTTCCGCCATGGCGTCGACTTTAGTCGGCGGCCCTGGCGTAGCCTCGCGGATTTCGGCCGGGGCGTCCGGGTCCGGGCCGTTGTCAGTGGTGTCGGTCACACTGGGGGCATGTGCAGAAGTATCAAAACTTTGCGGCCACCGGCCATGCCGGAGAAGGCCACCGAGGACGACATGAGGGCGGCGGCCCTCCAGTACGTGCGCAAGGTGTCCGGGTTCCGGGTGCCGGCCGCGCACAACAAGGAGGTTTTCGACAGCGCGGTGGAGGAGATAGCCGAGGCGACCCGCGCGCTCCTGGCCGGGATCGAGGTGCGCGGATCCGGAGCCGCCGCGAGCCGGGCCTGACGGCCGCGCGGGCCGAGTGGGCTGGGCAGGCCGGGTCGCCCGGGCCAGGGCGCGCCCCGCGCTCTCGTCAGGACGCGGGTGCCGGGGCGGGGCGGCCGGTCAAGGACGCAGGCGTCGGGGCAGGCCCAGGTTCAAGGTTCAGGACGCGGGCATCAGGGCTGGGCGGCGGCTCAGGACGCAGGCGTTGGGGCGGGCGCCGGGCGCTTTACGACGTATGCCGCGAGGGCGCCCGCTGCGAACAGCGCGAGCAGGGACACCGCCGTGCCCAGCCAGGTCGCGCCGAGCCACTGCCCGCCGAAGTAGCCGAGCCCCACGCTGTACGTCGCCCAGGCCACCCCGGCCAGCGCCGACCACGGCAGGAACTCGCGGATCCCGCGGTGCGCGGCGCCCGCGCCGAGGGAGACCACGGAGCGTCCGGCGGGGGCGAAGCGGGCGATGACGACGAGGCCGCCGCCGCCCCGGCTGAGCGCGATGCCGAGTCGTTCCTGCGCCCGGGTCAGGCGGCGCGAGCGGGCGATCGCGCGCTCCAGGCGGGCCCCGCCGCGCCGCGCCAGACGGTAGGCGATGAGGTCCCCGACGACGGAGGCGGTGGCGGCACAGGCGGCCAGGGCGAGCAGGTCGGCGTGGCCGGTCCGGGTGGCGTCACCGGCTCCGGCGGCGGTCGCCGACCCGGCGGCCGTCGTCGCCGCGGTGATGACGAGTACGCCGCTGGGCAGTACGGGCAGGAAGACATCGAGCAGCACGGAGAGCGCGACCACCGCGTAGATCCAGGGGCTCGACGTGAGCGCCCCCACACTCTCCAGCACGTTCGCTCCTCTGCGGCTTGTCGGTTCCCCGGGACGTGAATACCGCGGTGTCGCGGGGAAGCGGCAGGGGCGGCGGTACAGCCGTACAGCGTACGCCCGGGCCCGCGCGGGTCCGCGCGAGGGGTCGGCCGCGGGAGGGACCGGCATGCCGCTGCCCGGAGTTCGGCGGCTGAACTCCGGGCAGCGTGAGCGGTGGGCGAGGGGCGGGGCTCAGGCCGTGACGGTCTCGCGCTGGGTGTCCGGGGCCGGCCGGGCGGTGCGGCGGGCGCCCAGGAACTGGTCGAGGGCGAGCGCGCCGGGGCCGGTGAAGACGAGGAGCACGAAGGCCCAGCAGTACATCGCGGACGCCTCGCCGCCGTTTTGCAGGGGGAGCAGCGCGTGGGACTGGTGGACGCTGAAGTAGGCGTACGCCATGGAGCCCGAGGAGATCAGGGCGACGGGGCGGGTGAAGAGGCCGGCCAGCACCAGGACACCGCCGACGAGCTGGATCACCGCGGCGTACCAGCCGGGCCAGGTGCCCGCGGGGATCGAGCCGCCGCCCATCGCGCCGCCGAAGACGCCGAAGAGGGACGCCGCGCCGTGGCAGGCGAAGAGGAGGCCGATGACTATGCGGAACAGGCCGAGCGCGTAGGGGCGCGCTCTGTCGGAGTCGAGCGTGGGGGAGGCCATGGAGGGCTCCTTCGGTTGGGGACGGGACCGATGGGGTCCACAGGTTAGGCAGCCCTCAGTAGTGCTTGCAAGTTCAACATGTTTAATTTCTTGTTTCAGACGGCTGAAACAAGCCAAGGGGGGTGTGCGGAGTGAGAGGGGGATCGAGGACGGTCGACAGGCGGTCCGGGCCGCCGTGCCGACGGCGGGCCCGGCGCGTCCGTCGCAGACTCAGGCGCGCCGAACGGCCGTGCAGCGTAAGGGACATGAGCTGGTGGCCGAACCGGGGCCCGCCCGTCCTGCGCCGGTCGACGACGGGTCGCGCCCCCCGGCCGTGCCGCACCAAAAGCCGGCCGAGCCCCCGCCCGGTCCGGCTCCAGCCGAAGCGGAACCCGGCCCGCACGGGGCCGAAACCCTGTTGTGCGGAGGCGAACACGTCAACTGAACGATCCGAGAGGCGGGTTGAGGGGCGTTATGTGGCCAGGACGGCTCCGCCACGTAGGCGTGGTGCACATCACCCGACAGGACGCTGATGGTGGCCGGCGCGCCGGTGCCCGTGCCCGCGCGGGCGATCAACTCGCCGAGCAGGGCGAACGAGGCGGGGAACGCGGCCCAGTGCTCCAGGTCCGCCCGGCGGCGCAGCCACTCACCGGCGCGCCCCCAACGCGGGCCGCCGGGTGTACTCCTCGTAGTCGGCGACCTGCGCGCCCGGCGCCTCGCGCAGGTCACGGCGCGCGGCCGGCCGACGCCGGGTGCCGGCCGAGACGTTGTCGACGTACACCTGATCGCCCAGGAGCAACAGCACGTCGGGCCGTTCGCCGGCCGGACCAGGCGGGATCGGCCGCCAGGTCGCGGGCGAGGGCGCCCAGGGGTGGCACTGCTGGAGGGACCCTGAGGCGGGCGGCGCCGATCAGTACCGTCGCGTTCAGCCCACGCCGGTGACCCGCAGCGCGGTGGTCCAGTCGGTCCTGATGGCGGCACGTGCCGCGGACAACGTGGTCCGGCCGTCGCACACCGCGTTCTTCAGCTTGGTTTCGACGCCGTCCTTGCTGTAAGCCGTCTGGCTGCCGTAGTGCGGCTCGGGCCACAGGTTCGCCGGGTCTTTCGGCGCGCCTCCGAGCTCCAGGGGCACGAGGTGGTCTTCCTCGTAGTCGGACATGCTGGTGTCGGAGTAGCCGTAGTCGATGATGCCCTGGGCCTTGAGGCCGTTGGTGTAGCTGGTGGAGGGGCGGACCGTGGCGGTCCATCCGGGGACGCAGATGGTCGAGTCGATGGTCGACTGCGTCACGTCCGGGTTGTACGAACCGGGGGTGCAGGACGCGTCGGGCAGCGGCAGGTGGGCGGTCGAGCAGGTGCTGGCCTGGGCGCTGCCGGCGCTGAGCACGAGGCCGCTGACCGCCAGGCAGAAAGCGGAGGCGGTGGCGGCGGCGAGTCGGGGAATGGAGTGCATGGGTTTCTCCTCGTAGGTCATGCGCATGACATATGAGCGCTCGGAGAGGTGGCGTCCTCCGGCGGAGGGGGCGGCCGGTCCGGAGCGCTGTCGCTTCGTCGGCGGCACGCGGCCGACGCCTTGAAGTGAGGGTCAGCCGGGCTCGTTGAGGGCCGGCATGGATGCGATGCGGACGATGTCCACGTCGGGCGTCGCGGTCCGGGTGGCGCCGCCGCCGGACGCGTGGTGCCAACTGCCGCTGGTGACAGCACAGTTGGCGTCGGGGGTGACGTTCACGCCGTCGCGCTCGCGGGCCGCTTCGCGGGTGTCGGGGATGCCGGACCGGGTGATCCAGTGCGGAACTCGTCACGGCTGCGACCGGTGAGCGAGCCCTCCGCCTGCACCGTCGGCTCGCCCGGATACGTGCGGGCGGTGGCGGCGAAGACGGCCGCGTGACGCGCGTAGAGGCGGGATATGCGGGTTGCGGTGGTGCCTGCCATGCGAACTCCCTTGGTGTGGGGGAACTTGTCCGGCCGCGAAGGGGGGCGGCTCGGCCAGCGTGTCGGCGCCGGGTTGCCCGGGGATGGGCGCCAGGTAACAGCGTGGCGACATGGTCACGTCAGATCAAGGGTCCGGACGAGACCGGCGGAAGCGGGATGTGACGAACCGTCCGGGGACGCGTCTGCGGGCGCGTCCACGCACGCGGCCCTTGCCGCAGAAGGCCCCGCGCCGGCCCCTCCGCCCCCCCGCTCGCGAGGAGGCTTGCGTGCGCCCTTCCGACGGGGACCGGCCCGCGAGGGAAAGCGGCCCGGGGCGCGGTCGGTCCGTGGGGGACACCGGCTCGAGTGGGAGGTCGCGGGGTGGGTTCGGGGGGTGGGGGTCGTACCGTGGGGGCGTGTTGTTGCCCGTGAATGTCACGCTCGGGGTCGTGCTCGCGGCCCTGCTTGTCGCCGCCGCGGGCGTCGCCGCCGCCGCGCGCCTCGGGCGGCACCGCGAGATCCTGGTCGCCGGGGTGCGGGCGGCCGTTCAGCTCGCCGTGGTCGCCCTCGCGATCCACTGGGTGGTCGGCTCCGTGCCGTTGCTGCTCGCCTTCCTGGCGCTGATGTTCGCGGTCGCGGCCCGCACCGCGGGACGCCGGATGACCGCCAACCGCACCTGGTGGTGGGCGGCCGCCCCCATCGCGGCCGGCGTGGTCCCGGTGGTCTCGGCACTGCTGCTCACCGGCCTCGTCCCCGTCAAGGGCATCGCGCTCATCCCCGTCACCGGCATCCTCATCGGCGGCGCGCTCACCGCGACCGTGCTCGGCGGGCGCCGCGCGCTGGACGAGCTGACCGCGCGGCGCGGCGAGGTGGAGGCCGCGATGGCGCTCGGGCTGCTCGACCGCGACGCGCGCCTGGAGATCGCCAGGCCCGCCGCGTCCGACGCGCTGCTGCCCGGCCTCGACCAGACCAGGACCGTGGGCCTGGTCACGCTGCCCGGCGCGTTCGTCGGCATGCTGCTCGGCGGCGCGTCCCCCGTGCAGGCGGGCGCGGTCCAGCTCTTCGTCCTGGTCGCGCTCATGGCCGTACAGGCGGTCGCCGTGTCGGTGGTGCTCGAACTGGTCGCGCGCGGCAGAGTGCACCGTGACGTCCGGGAACTCCGTCCCTGAGGGGCGCGCGCGGCATGCCGTACCCTTGAGGGCGCAGAAGGGGAGTAGCTCTTCGCCGGAACGTCGACATACTGCCGAATCCCTCAGGGGTCCTCGGCCGGCGCCCGGAGGCGTGTGCCCGTGAGGGACCCGCCAGCGAGACCTTCGGCCGCAGTGACCATGACCCATCATGGCGCCGCCGTGCCGAAGCGACCCCGGATTCAGCTCGGACTTGCTCTCGGTGCGGCGCGCCCGACCGACAGAGGAACCCTTCCGTGCTCAGCTTCACGATCATGGCGATCACCTTCGGCGTGATCTTCCTTGCCGAACTCCCCGACAAGACCGCGCTCGCGGGCCTGATGCTCGGCACCCGCTACAAGGCGTCGTACGTATTCGTCGGCGTCGCGGCCGCCTTCGCCGTCCACGTCGTCCTAGCCATCGCGGCGGGCAGCGTGCTCACCCTGCTGCCGCACCGGCTGCTCCAGGCGATCGTCGGGGTGCTCTTCCTCGCCGGCGCGGCGATGCTGCTCTTCAAGAAGGGCGACGACGACGAAGAGGTGAAGGCGCCGGCCGACCAGTCGTTCTGGAAGGTGTCGGGGGCGGGCTTCATGCTCATCCTGGTGGCCGAGTTCGGCGACCTGACCCAGATCATGACGGCCAACCTGGCTGCCCGCTACGACAACCCGCTCTCCGTGGGCATCGGCGCGGTGCTCGGCCTCTGGGCGGTCGCCGGGCTCGGCATCGTCGGCGGGCGGACCCTGATGAAGCACGTGCCGCTGCGCCTGATCACCAAGGTCGCGGCCTGCCTGATGCTGGCCCTGGCCGGGTTCAGCCTGTTCGAGGCGATCGCGGGCTGAGCCCGGGGGTCGGGCTCGGCCCACGCCCGGGCCGCCGGGCCCCGGCCCGGCTCCACCGATGGAAACGGCCCCCGTGGTAGGACGGGGGCCGTTTGCTCGTGGTGGCCGCAGCTCGTGGTGGCCGGCCGCGGCACGGGGCGGTCGTTGTCGCGTCCGGCTCAGCCGGTGATCTCCAGGCGCAGGCCGCCGTCCGCCTCGGTGGTGACGGTGAGGTGGGTGAGGTCGGGCACGTGGACGGTTGGCTCATGGGCGCCCGCGCGCGGGCCCACGCCCACCACGCGCATCCCCGCCGCCAGGCCCGCCGCGATCCCCGCCTCTGAGTCCTCGAAGACCACGCAGTCCGCCGGGGCGAAGCCCAGCGCGGCGGCGCCCTTGAGGAAGCCCTCCGGGTCCGGCTTGCTCGCGCCCACGGACTCGGCGGTGATCCGCACCTCGGGCATCGGCAGGCCGGCAGCGGTCATACGGGCCCGGGCGAGCGCCGCGTCGGCGGAGGTCACCAGGGCGTGCGGCGCCTTCGCGATCGCGGCCAGGAACGCGGGGGCGCCCGGGACCGGCACCACGCCGTCGGTGTCCGCCGTCTCCTCGGCGAGCATCACCTTGTTGTCGGCGTGGTTCTGCTCCATCGGCCGGTCCGGCAGGAGCAGCGCCATCGTGGCGTAGCCCTGGCGGCCGTGGACGACCTTGAGCGCGGCGTCGGGGTCGAGGCCCTGCCGCTCGGCCCAGCGGCGCCAGCAGCGCTCGACCACGGCGTCGGAGTTCACGATCGTGCCGTCCATGTCGAGCAGGAAGGCGCGGGCGGTCAGGACGGTGGGGGTCGTGGTGCTGGCCGGCATCGGCGGACTCCAAGTGCGCGGGAGCGGGTGGTGCGGGGGCGACGCGGTCGGCGGCGCGAAAACACAAAGGTGATCCCCGCCCGCCGGTCAGGGAGTACAGGCAGGGATCACTTTGTTCCTTCACGATACAAAACGAGTCGGGGGTTGTGCCACCCGCCCCCCTTCTGCCGGGCGAGAACGCGCGCCGGCGGGGGTTGCGGACCGGGGGGTCTACGGCTGGTCCGTCATCGACTCCAGGGCCTGTCGGGTCCGGGGCCCGTAGACGCCGGCGGGGTCGTCCGTGATGCCCAGGTACGACTGGAAGTCCCGCACCGCACGCTCGGTGCGCGAGCCGAAACCGCCGTCGGCGCTGCCGGTGTAGAGGCCCAACTGGGCCAATCGCTCCTGGAGTTCGAGCACCCCGGGCCCGCTGTCGCCCCTCCGCAGCGTCTGCCCCGGCGGGGGCGGCGCGAGCGGCTTGCCCTGCGGGGCGCGGGAGTCCGGCCCGGATGCGGAGGCCGACGGCGCGGGCGCGGACTTCGACGGACTCGGCGCGGCGGCCCCGGAGGCGGAGGCGGACGCGGAGGGGGACGGCGGGGCCGAGGCGGACGCGGAGGCGGACGAGGGCGCGGAATGGCTCGGGGCGGGTCTTCTGGTGTGCGTGGCGGTGGCCGAGGGCGTCGCGGAGTCGGTGCCGGCGCCGCTGTAGGGGACACCGGTGTCCACGGCGTCCGGCAACGCCTGCTTCGGTGTCGCGTCACTCGCGAACAGCGTGCTGGCGAACGCCGCCGCGGCGATGACGACGGCGGTGGCGACGCCGATGGTCAGCGCGGTGAGCCTGCGGCGCGGGGTGGTGGCCGGGCGGCCGGGGATACGGCGCGCGGGGTACGACCCCGGGTCCGCGCCGCCCTGCGGGGCGGGGCGACCCGGGCCGACCTCGTATGCGCCGCCCTGCGGGTCGGGGCGACCCGGGCTGACCTCGTACGCGCCGCCCTGCGGGTCGAGGCGACCGGGGCCGACCTCGTACGCGCCGCCCTGTGGGGCGACCCCACCCGGGCTGACCTCGTACGCACCGCTCACGTCCGGGCCGGTGCCATACGGGTCCCGACCCGGGCCGCCCACCCCCGGGCCGCCCACCCCCGGGCCAACGCCCTGCGAGCCGCCTTCACGTGGGGTGGCCCCGCCCGGGCCCGCGCCATCCCGGCAAACGCCCCCCGGATCGCCCCCCGGCGCGTTCGGCAGCGTCACGTACGGGCGGATGCGCAGCGGGTCGAAGTCCTCCGCCGCCGCGGCCTCGGCCGAGCGCTCGGCGTGTGGGATCCGGGCGGCGCGCTCGGCGCACGCGCAGCCGGGTCTTCCGTCCTCCCCGCGCTCCCCGCGCTCCCCGCGTTTTGCGCCGCACGCGGGACAGTCCTGTCCGGTCATCGTCGGTCCCCTCCCCTTGGACTGCGAGCGATTATGCCGGGCGCCCCGCGGGAACCCGGGGGTGCGTGGCCCGCCCCGGCAGGCCATTTCCGTACATTCCGATCAAGATGGTGTGTGCGAGTCGGAGCACACCACGGGACGCGGATCAGACGCAGACCCAATGGATCGGACGCAGACCAAACGGATGGGACGTGGCCATGGCTCAGGGAACCGCCTCCGCCACCGTCGCCCCCGGTACGGGGCACGAGCGGCGGGCCGTACTGGTCGCCATCGGCGCGCTGCTGCTCGGCATGCTGCTCGCCGCACTCGACCAGACCATCGTGTCGACCGCGCTGCCGACCATCGTCAGCGACCTCGGCGGGATGGAGCACCTGTCGTGGGTCGTGACCGCGTACATGCTGGCCTCCACCGCCGCCACTCCGCTGTGGGGCAAGCTCGGCGACCAGTACGGCCGCAAGAAGCTGTTCCAGGCGGCGATCGTCATCTTCCTCATCGGCTCCGCGCTGTGCGGCGTGGCGCAGAACATGGGGCAGCTGATCGGCTTCCGGGCGCTCCAGGGCCTGGGCGGCGGCGGTCTGATGGTGCTGTCGATGGCGATCGTCGGCGACCTCGTCTCGCCGCGTGAGCGTGGCAAGTACCAGGGCCTGTTCGGCGCGGTCTTCGGCGCGACCAGCGTCCTGGGCCCGCTGCTCGGCGGGTTCTTCACCGAACAGCTCAGCTGGCGCTGGGTGTTCTACATCAACCTGCCCATCGGCGTGGTCGCGCTCCTGGTCATCGCCGCCGTGCTGCACATCCCCGCGCGCGGCACCCGGCACACCATCGACTACCTGGGCACCTTCCTCATCGCCTCCGTCGCGACCTGCCTGGTCCTCGTCGCCTCGCTCGGCGGCACCACCTGGCCGTGGGCCTCGGCGCAGATCATCGGGCTCGCGGTGCTCGGCGTCGTGCTGCTCGTGGCGTTCGTCGCGGTGGAGCGGCGGGCCGTCGAGCCGGTCCTGCCGCTGAAGCTGTTCCGCATCCGCACGTTCACCCTGGTCGCCCTCATCAGCTTCATCGTGGGCTTCGCCATGTTCGGCGCGATGACCTACCTGCCGACGTTCCTCCAGGTCGTCCAGGGCATCTCGCCCACCATGTCCGGGGTGCACATGCTGCAGATGGTCCTCGGCATGCTGCTGACCTCCACGGCGTCCGGCCAGATCGTGTCGCGGACGGGGCGGTGGAAGGCGTTCCCCATCGCGGGCACGGCGATCACCACGGTCGGCCTGCTGCTCCTGCACCGGCTCACCGAGACGAGCTCCACCTGGGAGATGAGCGTCTACTTCTTCGTCTTCGGCGCGGGCCTGGGTCTCGTGATGCAGGTCCTGGTCCTGGTCGTGCAGAACGCGGTCGACTACGCGGACCTCGGCGTCGCGACCTCGGGCGCCACGTTCTTCCGCTCCATCGGCGCCTCGTTCGGGGTCGCCATCTTCGGCACGATCTTCACCAACCGGCTCACCGGCAAGCTCTCCGACGCGCTGGCCGGGCAGCGGCTTCCGCCCGGCACCGGCCCGGGCACGATCGCGGCCGACCCGCACACCATCGCCCGCATCCCCCCGGCGGCGCGCGGGCCCGTCCTGCACGCGTACTCCTCCTCCATCACGGACGTCTTCCTGTACGCGGCCCCGGTCGTCCTGCTCGCCTTCGTGACCGCGTGGTTCCTCAAGGAGGACAAGCTGCGGGGCGCGGTCACCGCGCCCGACACCAGCCAGACCCTTGCCTCCAACCCGGTGGAGCGGTCCTCCTACGACGAGTGCGCGCGGGCCCTTTCGGTGCTCGGCACCCGCGAGGGCCGCCGTGAGGTCTACGTGACGATCACCAAGAAGGCCGATCTCGATCTGCTTCCGGCGGCGAGCTGGCTGCTCCTGCGCATCCACAAGTACGGATCCGCCGAACCCGGGATGCTCGCCGAACGCAGCCCCGTGCCGCTGCATGTGATCACGGAGGCGGCGCGCCAGGTCGAGGAGCGCGGGCTCGCCCGGCGCGAGGGCATGCCGATGGTCCTGACGGACGAGGGCCGGCGGATCGCCATGCGGCTCTCGACGGCGCGCGAGGAGTCCCTGGCCGAGCTCCTTGGCGACTGGTGGGGCCCCCACCGTCCCACCGACCTGGTGAAGCTGGTGCGGGAACTCTGCTCGGAGCTCTCGGGCTCGGACGAGGAACAGCCGAACTCGCCCGCGGCGCGCCAGGACCTCAGGACGCGCGGGCGCGGCGAGGCGTAGGGGGGCCCGGGCCCGCCCGCCCGCTACAGCTCCTTGGCGAACCAGCGCTCACGGAAGGGCCCCTCGCCGTACGGGGCCACCTCGCGGTAGCCGTGTTTGGCGTACAGGCCTCGCGCCTCCACCAGATCGTGCCGGGTGTCGAGGGCGAGCCGGCGCGCACCCAGGCGGCGGGCCGCGTCCTCCAGGGCGTTCAGGAGAGCACCGCCGCCCCCGGTTCCGCGCGCGAAGGGGCGCACGTAGATCCGGGTGAGTTCGGCGGTCGCCGGGGACGTCCCGTCGATCACGGGGGCCGGCGAGCAGAGCAGCACACCCCCGCACGCGGCGGGCCGCCCCTCGTACCGTCCGACCACGAAGTCGCCGGTGGGCAGCGCCAGTTGGCCGGCGCCGTCGTCGGTGAGGCCCTGCTCGATCTCGGCCTCGGTGGCGGGCCGCCCGTACCACCGGCTCGCCACCTCGTCGTAGTAGTCGCGGCGCAGCAGGCTCGCGTCGGGGGTGTCGGGCCGCTCGGCGGTCATGATCCAGCTCATGGACGACTGCCTATCCCGAGGGCCCGGGCGCCGGCCACCGAATTTCGGCGGGCGGCCTGGCTCGGGCTACGGGCGGCCTGGCTCAGGATTTCTACGGGCGGCCCGGCTCAGGCCTTGGGAGCCGCCTGCTGGACGACCTCGAAGGACCACAGCGTGGACCCGGACGCCGCCGGCTTGGGCCGCTCGCCGCCCTCCCCCTGGCCGCCGTGCGCGCCCGCGCCCCGCATCGAGGTGGCCATCCAGTTCTGGAAGTCCTCCTCGCTGCGCCAGCGGGTGTAGACGAGGTACTGGTCGGTGCCCTCCATCGGGCGCAGCAGCTCGAACCACTCGAACCCGTCGGAGTTCTCCACCGACCCCGCACGCGAGGCGAACCGCTTCTCCAGCACCTCGCGCTGGTCGTCCGGCACGGTCAGTACGTTGATCTTTACGACGCTTGGCACGTGACACCTCTCGTCAGAAGGACGCCGGGTCGGCGCCTTCGCCTTGTCCATCGCGATCAGTGTGCTACACAGCTTTCTCGCGCGCGGCAAGGGGCGGCGCGGCGATACGGGAGGTCGCGTTGACAGGGGTCGAAGCCGAGGGATTCACCGGGCACGCCCACGCGATACGGGAACTGGCCGTCCGCTGGCTGCCGCAGCTCGGCGACGGGCACGGCGACGGGCACGGCGTTGGGCGCGAGGGTGTCGCCGGTGACTTCGTGAGTTCGCCGGCCGGGCTGTGGCTGGCGCTCGGCGCGGTCGCGGCCGGGGCGCGCGCCGAGACCGCCGACGAGCTGCGCGCGCTGCTCGGCGTGGCCGGGGACGAGGCCGCCGACGCGGTCACCGCGACCACCCGTGACCTGCGGGCCACCGACGCGCTCGCCGTGGCGACCCGCGCATGGGCCACCGCGCCGCTGTACCGCGCCTACCGCGACGCGCTCCCGGTCCTCGCCCTCGGCGGCGTCCCGGATCAGGCGCAGGCCGACACGTGGGTGCGGGAGGTGACCGGCGGACTCATCGCGAACCTGCCCGTCACGCTCGACCCGGGCACCGCGCTCACCATCGTCAACATCCTTGCCTTGAAGGCGCGTTGGGAGCATCCGTTCCGCGAGTGGGGCACGCGTCCGGAACCGTTCACCGATGCCCAGGGCGTCGAGCACGAGGTGGTGACCATGCACGGCGCCGTCGACCCGGCGGACGCGTGGCGGGCGCCGGGCGGCGTACGCGTCGTCGAACTGCGCACCGCGGGCGCCGCCGGTGCCAGGGTGCGGTTCCTGCTCGGCCCGCGCGGCGCCGGCCCCGGCGAGGTGCTGCCTGCCGCCTGGGCCGAGGAGCGCACCGCCATCCGCGCCGACGAGGTACGCCTGGCGCTGCCCCGGCTGACGCTGCGCACCCGCGTGAACGTGACGCGCCAACTGCCCGCCCTGGGCGTGGAGTTCGCGACGCACGAAGGGCTGGCCGACTTCTCCGGGATGTCACCGGAACCGCTGTATGTCGGTCAGGTGGTGCAGGAGGCCGTTCTCGCCGTCGCCGAGGAGGGCGTCGAGGCCGCCGCCGTGACGGTGGCGGCCATGGACTGGATGAGCGGCGACGAGGAGCCCGTCCGCGTCGAGACGATCGCCTTCGACCGTCCCTTCGCAATCGTGGTCCTCGACTCCTTCGGTGAGGTTCCCCTCTTCACCGCATGGCAGTCCGCCGTGCCCGTGTCCGACGCACCGTGAGCGCGCCCGCGCAGACGAGCATTACCAGGGCGGCCCCCACCGTCAGGAGCCAGGCGGGTACGCCGCCCACCGTCATCAACTGCTCCGTGTACCAGGCCCGTTGGAAGCCCGCGTCGCCGGGAGCCCGGCGGATGTCGTGGTCGGCGGTGATCTCGGCGGGCCGGGGAAAGAACTGGGTCAGGGCCGTCACGTACACCGAGGGCGCGTGGTCCGTCAGCTCGCCCAGCGCGCCGCCGGGTTCCGCGACCCGGCCCGCGAACAGCGTCCGGGGCTCCTCGCCCCCGATGGCCGACGCCGTCTCCATCCGGTGCGCGCCCAGCACGTACAGGTTCAGCGTCTGCGGATTCCTCGCGAGGCGCGAGAGCCGCATCGGGTAGACCGGGGTGTCACTGGCGAAGGTCAGACTCAGCGGATCGAGCGGGCCGCCAAGGGTCTGGCCGGCCTGATCGGGGGCGAGCCGGATCGCCACGTACTCCCACTTCCGGGCGACATAGGGCTTCAGCTCGGTGGCGAGGGCGGGCGGCAGCCGGAAGCCGTTGTCCGTCAGCCAGTTCCGCAGCGCGGTGGGATCGGACGCGGTGAGGCGGGCCACGTCGAACGGGCCGAGGCGCTGCCTGCCGACCACCTCCACGGGTGGCTTCGCCGCCGCACCCGGCGCGCCGTCACCCACGCCGCGGTCCTTGGCGAACGGCCAGTCGCCGTCCCCTGGCCAGAAGTGGGAGCGCGTGCGGTGCACGGGCGCGGCGATCTGCTCCAGCTCGTCGAAGAGGCGCCGGTCGCCCAGTTCCACCGTCGCCCGGCTCGGCACCGGCATGATCCACGCGGCGCGCGGCGCGTTGCCGTCGACCGTGAGGCGCATGACGATCTGCTCGCTGTGCCCGTCCCAGCGGACCGCCGATGTCTCCTGGCGCACGCTCAGCCGGCTCCCGTTCTGCGGCACCATCGCCCCGCAGCCGCAGGCGTACGCGGGCGCCACCAGCGAGCCCAGTTGCAGCGCCACCAGGGCGAGCGCCAACACAAGGGCCCGCCGCCACAGTCGTTCCGCGTGCCGCATGCCCATGTCCCCCGTGTGCTCGTCCCGGCAGCCGGCGGCCCGGACGGCCGGTCGCCGGGAGCTACGACGACGTCGCGGTGGTTTCGGTTCCGTTCAGGCGCGGGCCAGGGGTTCGCGGGGATTCAGCCGGTGGCGCTGCCTGCGGCCAGCATCGCGACATGGCGGGGGACGGGGATGTTCCCGGGCAGGGCGGGGTCCGGTTCGGGGGCGGCGAAGTGTGTCCTGAGCGGTATCACGCCGGCCCACAGGCCGAGTTCTCCGTCGGGCCCTTCCGCGTCGTCGGGCGGTCCCGACGCCACCTTGACCGACGCTTCGTCGAGCGAGAGGGCGAGCAGCGAAGTGGCCGCGATTTCCTTGGAGTTGGGGGAGCGGGCGTACTCCCACTGGCCCGGCGCGCAGTGCTCGGTGAGGACCTTGAGTCCGTGCAGCAGCTCGTCGCCGTCGGTGATGAGCCGGGGCACGGCGTAGATCATCGCGCTGCGGTAGTTGACCCCGTGCTCGAAGACCGACCGGGCGAGCACCAGCCCGTCGACGTGCGTGACGGTCACGCACACCGTGGCCCCCGGCGCCCGCACCACACTGCGGCTCGCGACCGAACCGTGCGTGAACAGCGTCCGGGTCGCGAAGTCCACGCCGTACACCGTCGGCACGACCATGGGGACGCCGTCCACGAGGACCCCGAGGTGGCAGACGAAGCCGGCCCGGAGGATCGCGTCGAGATCGGCCACCCGGGTACTGCCCTGCTCCCGCAGCCGCCGGTGCCGGGTCCGCTCGGTGACCGCGAGCCGCGCGCCGCCCGACTCCTTGCCACCCGGCTCGGCCCCGCCCGGCCGGGCCGGGGCGTCCGGCTCCGCCGGAGCTTGATGGGGGTGCGGGTACTGATCCGGTCGCTGTACGTCCATGTTCCTGCCGATTCCGTCGCGAGAGGGTGCCGAGGCAACTGTTTCAGTGGGGCGGCCGGCCGACAAGAGGTCGTCGCCCCTCACTCGCGGGCACGTTCGCGCAGGACCGCCGCGATGTACTCCTCAAGGCGTCGCCCGACGAGGTCGTCGGTGAGGTCGGCGCGGCCGAGGGCGCGCCAGGGCGCGGCGACCTTCTCGGCGTACGGGGCGAAGGTGAGGGCGTCGAGGACCCGCCAGTACAGACGGTCGTCCGGGTCGGGCGAGAGCCGGCCGCCCGCCGCCGTGTACCGGCCGGCGAAGCCGAGGCCGGCCGGGATGCCGTGCGGCAGCGCGAGGTTGGTCGAGCAGTGGGCCACGTCGAGATCGGCCGGACCCCAGGAGGTCTCGACCCAGTCGACCACGCCGCTCACGCGCGACTGGGGTTCGAGGGGGTGAGCGGCCAGGGTGGTCAACCGCGGGTGACTGGGAGGCCCTTGATGCCGTTCAGCCAGGCCGAGCGGAGGCGGCGGGGGGCGCCCGTGAGGCGGAGGTCGGGCAGGGTGTCCGCGATGGCGTTGAAGATCAGGTCGATTTCGAGGACCGCGAGGGACTTCCCCAGGCAGAAGTGCGGGCCTCCGCCGCCGAAGCCGAGGTGGGGGTTGGGGTCGCGGGTGATGTCGAAGCGCTCGGGGTCCTCGAAGACGTCGGGGTCGTTGTTGGCGGAGGAGTAGAAGAGGCCGACGCGGTCGCCCGCCTTGATCTGCTGGCCGGCAAGGTCGGTGTCCCGGGTCGCCGTGCGCTGGAAGGCGACGACCGGGGTCGCCCAGCGCACGATCTCCTCGGCGGCGGTGGCGGGGCGCCGGCGTTTGTAGAGTTCCCACTGGTCGGGGTGGGTCAAGAACGCGTGCATGCCGTGGCTGATCGCGTTGCGGGTCGTCTCGTTGCCGGCCACCGCGAGCAGGATGACGAAGAAGCCGAACTCGTCGGAGAGCAGGTTGCCCTCGCCCTCCGCCGCCACCAGCTGCGACACGATGTCCTTGGCCGGGCACTCCTTGCGGGCGGCGGCGAGGTTCATCGCATATGAGACCAGCTCCATCGCCGCCTCGGCGCCGATCTCCTCGGTGATGGCGTACTCGGGGTCGTCGTACGCCGCCATCTTGTTGGACCAGTCGAAGATCTTGGTCCGGTCCTCCTGGGGGACGCCGATGAGCTCGGCGATGGCCTGGAGGGGGAGCTCGACCGCGATGCGGGTGACGAAGTCGAAGGAGCCGTCGTTCTTGTCGGCCTCCAACAGCGCCGCGTCCACGATGGAGCGGGCGCGCTCGCGCAGGGCGCCCTCCAGGGAGCGGATCGCGCGCGGGGTGAAGCCGCGCTGGACGATCTGGCGGACCCGGGTGTGCTCGGGCGGGTCCATGTTCAGCATGATCAGTTTCTGGACGTCGATCTGCTCGCGGCTGATCGACTCGTTGAAGCGGATCACGGCCGTGTTGGTGGTGGAGGAGAACAGCTCCGGGTGCGTGGAGACGTACCGGACGTCGGCGTGCCGCGTCACCGCCCAGTAGCCGTCGTCCTGGAAGCCGGCGATGCCGGTCGGCTGGGCGCACCACCACACCGGCGCCGTCTGCCGCAGCTCGGCGAACTCCGGGTGGGGCACACGGGATTGGAGCAGGTCGGGGTCGGTGAAGTCGAACCCCTCGGGCAGGTGGGGGCAACGCATCGGCCGCTCCAGGTCTGACGGTCATGACTGACGATGACTGACGGTCCATCAGAAGGTGTCCGGAAAGGTAGTAACGGGCTCTACAACAAGCAAGGCTCGCGGCAGGATCTATTGCGCACCGAACTGCCCACCGGAGTCGTGCGCAACCCTTGCGTACCGGGGGTAGCTCTCATAAGACTGCACTCAGAACTAGAACGCGTATCAGTTCGTGGCCGTGCGGTGCCGGGACACCCAGCGGCTGTGTCAGGAGAGGACGAGCTCATGGCCGCGGAACCTGTCATCGTCGAAGCCGTACGCACGCCCATCGGCAAGCGCGGAGGCGCGCTCGCCAATCTGCACCCCGCCTACCTGCTCGGCGAGACCTACCGCGAACTCCTCGGTCGCACCGGCATCCACGCCGACTGCGTCGAGCAGATCGTCGGCGGTACGGTCACGCACGCCGGCGAGCAGTCCATGAACCCCGCGCGCACCGCCTGGCTCGCGGTGGGGCTGCCGTACGAGACCGCCGCGACCACCGTGGACTGCCAGTGCGGGTCCTCGCAGCAGGCCAGCCACATGGTCGCGAACATGATCGCGGCGGGAGTCATCGACGTCGGCATCAGCTGCGGGGTGGAGGCGATGTCGCGGGTGCCGCTCGGCTCCGGCTCCAAGCACGGGCCGGGCAAGCCCTGGCCCGACGAGTGGAACGTGGACCTGCCCAACCAGTTCGAGGCGGCGGAGCGGATCGCCCGCAAGCGGGGGCTGAGCCGGGAGCGGGTCGACGCGCTCGGGCTCCTGTCGCAGGAGCGGGCGGCGGCGGCGTGGGGCGAGGAGCGCTTCAAACGGGAGACGTATCCCGTGCAGGTGCCCACGACGGAGGAGGAGCAGGCGGCCGGGCAGGGCATGTGGCGGCTCGTGGACCGCGACGAGGGGCTGCGCGACACGTCCATGGAGGCGCTGGGGCGGCTCAAGCCGGTCATGCCTACGGCGGTGCACACCGCGGGCAACTCCTCGCAGATCTCCGACGGTTCGGCCGCGATCATGTGGGCGTCCAAGCGGATGGCCCGCGCGCTCAAGCTCAGGCCCCGGGCGCGGATCGTGGCGCAGGCGCTGGTCGGGGCGGATCCGCACTTCCATCTCGACGGGCCGATCGACGCGACGCGGGCAGTGCTGGGGAAGGCGGGGATGTCGTTGCGGGACATCGACCTCGTCGAGATCAACGAGGCCTTCGCTTCGGTGGTGTTGAGCTGGGCGCAGGTCTTCGAGCAGGACCTGGAGAAGGTGAACGTGAATGGGGGTGCGATCGCGCTGGGGCATCCCGTGGGGGCGACCGGGGCGCGGCTCATCGTGACCGCGCTGCACGAACTGGAGCGGCGGGACAAGGAGTTCGCGCTGGTCACCATGTGTGCGGGTGGGGCGTTGGCCACGGCCACGATCATCCAACGCCTGGGCTGAACCACGCGGGATGCCCCGCCCCCGCCAGGCCCCGTTCGCGCCGAACGCGCTCGTCCTCAATCGCCGGACGGGCTGACTATGCCGGTGCGGGCCAGCACGGACCCTGCCAGGGGCGCAGGGATGCGCGCGGGCCGGCACCAGCCCTGCCAGGGGCGCGGGGAACTGCGCGAGGAGCGACCACGGTCCGCAGCCGAGCTCCCTGGGGCTCCGCCCCAGACCCCGTTCGGCCTGAACGGCCTCGTCCTCAATCGCCGGACGGGCTGAAGTTGCCGGTGTGGGCCAGCACGGACCCCGCCCGCGGCGCGGGGAACTGCGCGCTCAGCCACGCACGGTCCGCAGCCGGGGCCCCTGGGGCTCCGCCCCAGACCCCGTTCGGCCTGAACGGCCTCATCCTGGGTATGCCTCAGCGTGGGCCCTGCCAGGGGCGCGGGGAACTGCGCGGACGGTGGGGGTAGCCCTACCTCGGGGTGGGTTTGGGGGAACCCGGGGGGCGGGGGGTTGTCGGATGGGGCTTCGGGGCGGGGCTGTTTACGGTCGGGGCATGAACAGCACACGCTTTCGCGCCGCCGCCGTAACCACCCTGCTCGCAGGGGCCGTTGGGGCATACGCCCCGGCCGCCCAGGCCCACCCGACCCCCCAGCGGGGCGACCTCCTGTCCGTGGAGGCCGTAGCCACCCGCACCCCCACCCAGGTCTCCGGCTTCCTCAGGGCGGCCGGCATCGAGGGCGCCGACGTCCGCCACGGCGTACGCGGATACCGGCTCACCTACCGCACCATCACCCCGCAGGGCACCCGCACCACCGCCACCGGCCTTCTCGTGCTGCCCGACGACGGGCGCCACACCCCGCTCGACCTCGTCGCCGACACCCACGGGACCATGGTCGACCGGGACTACGCGCCCTCCGCGAGCGAGGACGACGGACGGCTCTCGCCCTATCTGCACGCCGCGGCCGGCCGGGCCGTCGCCGCGCCGGACTACCTGGGCCTCGGCGAGGGGCCCGGCCGGCATCCGTACATGGACACCGCCTCCGCCGTGTCCGCCTCGCTCGACATGCTGCGCGCCACCCGCACCGCCGCGCGCGAGCTGGGGCGCCCGCTGACCGGGGACGTGTACGGGACGGGGTTCTCGCAGGGCGGCCAGGTCGCCATGGCGCTCGGCCGGGCGCTGAGCCAGGGTGACGACGCCCACTTCCGGCTGAAGGCACTCGCGCCGGTGTCCGGACCGTACGACATCGAGGGGCAGGAGATGCCCGCGCTCCTCGACGGACGGGTCAACGACACCAGCGGGGTGCTGTACATCGCGTACTGGCTCACCGCGCAGAACCGGCTGCACCCCTTCTACACCGACCCCGCCAAGGTCTTCCGCGCGCCGTACGCCGGTGTCGTCGGCGACCTCTTTGACAGCCGCCACACCACCGAGGAAGTGCTCGCGGCCCTGCCCGGCACGGTGAAGGACATGCTCACGCCGGAGTTCTACGCGAGCCTCACGCACCCCAGGGGCCCGCTGCTGGACGCCATGCGGGTCAACGGCCACAGCTGCGACTGGAAGCCCGACGTGCCGGTGCGGCTCTACACCGCGAGCGGCGACACCGACGTACCGATGGGCAACACGCTCAGCTGCGCGCGGCAGTTGGCCGCACACGGGAAGAAGGCCCCGGTGACCGACCAGGGAGCGGTCGGCCACGACGGGGCCTTCATGAAGTCGGCGCCGGCGATCGCGCGGCTCTTCGACTCCGTTGCCGGCAGGGCTTAGTACCAGCTGTTCTGCTGCCAGAAGTTCCACGCGCCACACGGGCTGCCGTAGCGCTCGTTCATGTAGTTCAGGCCCCACTTGATCTGGGTGGCCGGGTTGGACTTCCAGTCGGCACCGGCGGAGGCCATCTTCGAACCGGGCAGGGCCTGGACCAGACCGTAGGCGCCGGAGGAGGCGTTGGTGGCGGACGGGTTCCAGCCGGACTCGTGGTTCACGATCTTGCTGAAGCACTGGAACTGCCCGGCCGGCATCATCTTCTGCGCGATCGCCTGGGCGCTCGACGGTGCGGCCTGGGCCGGGACGGCGGCCATGGCGACACCGGCGGCGGCGAGCACAGTGGCGCCGGCGGCGGCGATGGACTTCTTACGAGCGGTGAAACGGGCGGCGAAAGACAACACGAAACCTAACTTCGGGGACATGGTCGTCGCGCTCAGCCGGACGTCTCGAGGACTTCGACGGCGGGGGAACCCGTAAGGAGTCGGCCCGGTGAGCGGACCGGGCGGTTCCGGCGACTCGAACAGTTGTAGCTGGCCCCGGGGGGCGGCCGCAACGACCCCGGTTACTAGTGGCAGTCGCACCCGGGGCGCAACGCCCCCCTCCGTGCGAGGGAGGGAAAGGCCAGCTCAGGGCGGGGATCGAGGGGGCTTTGGATCACGGCATGGGCCCACTAAGTCCGCTCGTAGAGGACCAAGGCCCTGTGGGGGGCCTCACCCTCACGGGACCCTTATGAGCCCTCGAATGTGACCTGGGCCTCGAAGGCGGCGCGCCGCGTGGCCCGCCTCAGCGCCTTGAGGACCGTCGTGCCGAGGGCCGCCGTCAGGACCACGGTGAGCGCGGCCCGGCCCAGGTCCCAGCCCAGCGAGGTGGCCGCGCAGTACGCGAAAAAGCGCAGCAGGTTGTCCTGGAGCGCGTCACCGGGGTGGAAGGAGATGCCCGATGACATGCCGCCGATGAACGTCCAGCCCTGGAGGTTCATGACCGTGCCGTACGCGAACGAGGCGAGCGCGCCGTACAGGGCGAGCAGCGCGATCTCGGCGCGGCCGCGCAGCCGGTGCGGGCCGGGGAGCAGGCCCGCGCCCATCGTGAACCAGCCCATCGCCAGCATCTGGAACGGCATCCACGGGCCGACCCCGCCGGTCAGCAGGGCCGAGGCGAACATCGTCACCGAGCCGAGGACGAAGCCGAAGCCCGGGCCGAGCACCCGGCCGCTCAGCACCATCAGGAAGAACATCGGCTCCAGACCGGCTGTGCCCGCGCCGAGCGGGCGCAGCGCCGCGCCCACGGCGGCGAGCACCCCGAGCATCGCCACCGCCTTGGCGTCCAGGCCGCCGTCGGCGATGGTGGCGACCACCACACCCACCAGGAGCGGGAGCAGCGCGGCGAAGAGCCAGGGGGTGTCCCGCGCGTGCGCGAGCCCGGCGTCCGCGTCGGCGAGCAGGGGCCAGCCGAAGGCGGCGACGCCGATGAGGGTGATCAGGCAGAGGGCCACGACCGCGCGCGGGCCGAGGCGGACGGGCGCGGTCGCGCCGGTGGCGCGGGGCCGCCGCGCGGGCCCTGTGACGCGGGTCATACCAGGGCCTCGCGTACCTGCGGGACGGTCAGCCAGTGCTGCGGGGCGAGGATCTTGGCGACCTGGGGGGCGAAGGCGGGCGAGGAGAGGACGACCTCGGCGGTCGGGCCGTCCGCGACGACCTCACCGCCCGCGAGGATCACGACCCGGTGGGCGAGCTCGGCGGCCAGCTCCACGTCATGGGTGGCCAGGACGATGGCGTGCCCTTCGGCGGCGAGCGCGCGCAGCACCGTGACCAGGCGGCCCTTCGCCGCGTAGTCGAGGCCGCGGGTCGGCTCGTCCAGGAGGAGCAGGGGCGGGCGGCCGGTCAGCACGAGTGCGAGGGCCAGGGCCAGGCGCTGGCCCTCGGACAGGTCGCGGGGGTGGGTGTCGTCGGCCACGCCAGGCAGCAGCTCGCGGACCAGGTCCCGGCAGCTTCCCGGGGCGGCGCCCGCGTCCTCGTCGGCGGCGGCGCACTCCGCGGCCACCGTGTTGGCGTACAGCAGGTCGCGCGGCTCCTGCGGTACGAGGCCGACCTCGCGGATCAGGTCGCGCGGCGGGGTGCGGTGGGGGGTGCGGCCGCCCACGGTGACCGATCCCGAGGTGGGCTCGATCATGCCGATGAGGGTGTTGAGCAGCGTGGACTTGCCCGCGCCGTTGCGTCCCATCAGGGCGATGGTCTCGCCAGGGGCGACGGTGAGGTCCACCTGGCGCAGGGCCTCCACCCGGGCGCGGCGTACGGCGAGGGCGCTCACGGTGGCGACGGCGGCGTGGGTGGGGGTGTGCGGGGGCCGGCGGAACAGCGTGGCCAGGGTCCGCCTCGGCGCGGCGGGGGCGGGCCGCCCGGCGCCGCCCGGGCGGGGGGCCGCTCCCGGCCCTTGGGGCGCTTGTGATGTGTGCGGCAGTGGGGGCCTTCGGCCGGGGGTGTGGGAAGACAGGCGCTCGCGCAGGGGGGCGGCCAGGCGGCGGGCGTCCCGCACCGACAGGGGGAGCGGGGACCAGCGAGCCAGCCGGCCGAGGGCCACCACCGGGGGGTGGACCGGGGAGATCTTCATGATGTCGGCGGGGGCGCCCATGACCGGCGGGGCGCCGGGGGCGGGGAGCAGGATGACCCGGTCGGCGTACTGGACCACCCTTTCCAGGCGGTGCTCGGCCAGCAGGACCGTCGTGCCCAGGTCGTGCACAAGGCGTTGCAGGACCGCCAGGACGTCCTCGGCCGCCGCGGGGTCGAGCGCCGACGTCGGCTCGTCAAGGACCAGGACCTTCGGGTGCGGCGTGAGCACCGAGCCGATCGCGACGCGCTGCTGCTGGCCGCCCGAGAGCGTGGCGATCGGGCGGTCGCGCAGCTCCGCGAGGCCCAGCAGGTCAAGGGTCTCCTCCACCCGGCGGCGCATCACGGCGGGAGCCAGGCCCAACGACTCCATTCCGTAGGCCAGTTCGTCCTCGACGGTGTCGGTGACGAAGTGCGCCAGTGGGTCCTGGCCCACCGTGCCGACCAGGTCGGCGAGTTCGCGCGGCTTGTGGGTGCGGGTGTCGCGGCCGTCCACGGTGACCCGGCCGCGCAGGGTGCCGCCGGTGAAGTGCGGGACGAGGCCGGAGACGGTACCGAGCAGGGTCGACTTGCCGACCCCGGACGGTCCGACGAGGAGCACCAACTCCCCTTCAGGGACGGTCAGTTCGACCCCCTGGACGGTCGGCTGCGCGGCGGAGTCGTAGGTGACCGACACGTTCTCGAACCGGATCACGTGGACTCCTTGGGAGGTACGGGTGCGACGAAGGCGGGGAGGAGACCGGCGAGCAGGGACAGTGCGGGCCACAGCGGCAGGCCCGGCGCGGTCAGCGGGACGACGCCGACGGTCAGGGCCTCGGAGGCGTACGTACCCGCCCAGAGCGTCAGCGCGGCGACGGCGACGCCGGATCCGGCCACGAGCAGGGAGCGGGCGCCCCAGCGGTCGGGGCGGTAGCGGGTGCGGATCTGGCGCCGGCCGCCCAGACGCAGTCCGGCGAGGCACGCCAGCAGTCCGGCGACCAGGACCGGGGCGCCGTACCCGGCGCCCTGTGAACCGAGCAGCCCGTACGTACCGACGCACACGCCGAGCAGGCCGCCCAGGGTCAGCGCGGTGGTGGTGTGGCGTACGGGGGCGGGGACCTCGGCGCTGCGGCCGTAGCCACGGGCGTCCATGGAGGCGGCGACGGCGACGGAGCGTTCCAGGGCGCCTTCGAGCACGGGCAGGCCGATCTGGGCGATCGCCTTGATGCCGCCGGTGGGGCGGCCGCGCAGTCTGCGCGCGGTCCGCAGGCGTACGACGTCGGCGACCATGTTCGGCGCGAACGTCATCGCGACGACGACCGCGACGCCGGCCTCGTACAGGGCGCCGGGCAGTGACTTGAGGAGGCGGGCGGGGTTGGCGAGGGCGTTCGCCGCGCCGACGCAGATCAGCAGGGTGGCCAGGCGTACGCCGTCGTACAGGGCGAAGAGCATGCCCTCGGCGGTGACCCGGCCGCCGACGCGGATGCCCTTCGCCCAGTCGGGGAGCGGGAGTCCGGGCAGCGTGAACAGGGTGTGGCTGCCGGGGACCGGCGAGCCGAGGACCAGGTTGAAGGCGAGGCGTACGGCGACGACGAACAGGCCGATCTTGAGGAACGCGGTGTAGGAGCGGGCCCAGGGGGCGTCGGTCTTGCGGGCGGCCACGACGTAGCCGGCGACGCCGACGAGGAGGCCCAGCAGGAGGGGGTTGTTCGTGCGTGACGCGGCGGTGGCGAGACCGAGCGCCCAGAGCCACCAGGCGCCCGGGTGCACGGCGTTGCTCCGGGACGCGGAGGGCGGGGCGAGCCCCAGGCCCAGGGCCCTGGGTACGCGCCCGGGCCCGGCCGGGGTGGTCAGCGGCCGTGTCCCGGGCGGGCCCTCGTTGCCGCCCGTCCCGTGGGGCGCGCTCGCCGTCGGCGCCTGCGACCGGCCGTCCGAGGCCGGCGGGGGGAGGGCTGGGCTGGGGCCCGGGGTGCTGGGGGGCATACCGCCTCAGTTCCCGCGGCGGCGGCGGGACTGCCAGATCGCCGCGCCCGCCAGGGCCACGACCGCGGCCGCGCCGGTGAGCAGGCCGGCCGAGGGGCCGCCGCCGGCGTTGTCCTTCGCGGCGGGTTCCGGCGCGGGGGCCGTGTCGCCCACCTGCTCGCCGCAGCCCGCACGCGGGTAGCCGTTGATCGCGCACAGCAGGGCCGCGCTGTTGTAGCGCAGCGGCTTGGCGACGGCCGCGAGCGCGTCCGCCGTGGTGGCGTCCGGGGCGACCTGGGCGCAGGCGGTGCGCGGCGCGGGCGGGGTCTCGCCCCGCGCGGCGTCCTGCGGCGTACCGAAGTCGATGACGAGCGCGACCCGCTTGGTGCCGTCCTTGGTCGGTGTCGAGCCGCACACCGCCTCGAAGGACGGCGCGGAACGCGGCTTGGTGGCGTCCTGGGAGTCCGCGCTCACCGCGAAGCGGAATCCCTCCACCGCGCCGTCACCGGGGTGCGCGGACGCCGGGCCCTGGGTGGCGTACGTCCAGGCGTCGCCCGCCAGGTCCCAGAAGGACCAGTACCGGTACCCGGCGGCCTGTGCCTGGCCCGTGCCGGCGGCCAGCGCCACCAGCGTGAGGAGCAGCGCGGCCAGGGAAGCGAGTCGCGAGCGCATCAGAGTCGCTGGTTCTTCTTGCGGCCGCTGATCAGGAAGCCGACGCCGATGCCGGCGAGCAGGCCGACGCCCACGATCCACCAGACGGAGATGCCGTCGTCCTTCTTCTCGTCGTCCTTCTTCTTGGTCTCGTCGGCCGGCGCCGAGGAGGACGCGGCGGCCTTGGGCGCGGGGCCGGTGGCGTTGAGGGCCTTGACGAGGTCGGTGCCGCCGAAGTTCTTCGGGTCGGCGCCGGCCGCGTCGGCGGCGAAGACGAGCTGGGCGTAGGCGGCCGGGCCGTTGTCCTTGGCCCAGGCGGTGGCGTTCTTGGCGAGCCAGTCGGCGGACTTCTTGGCCTGGTCGGGCAGGCCCGCGGCGGCGAGGGCGACGACCGCGTCGGCGGTGTTGCCGTAGTCGGGCTGGTCGGTGGCGCCCGGCATCGCGGACTTCAGGAAACCGGTCGGTGCCAGCGTCCTGGCGAGGTAGGCGGCGCCGTTGTGCGCGCCCTGCTCGGGGGTGGCGGCCTTCTCGCAGGCGGCGCCCTTGGTGTCGGCGGCGCCGGCGGTGGCGGTGAGGCCCTTGCCGAGCGAGCCGGTCACGGCTGCGGCGGTCGCGTCGGCGTTGGCGTACAGCTTCTGCGTCTTGGGGTCGGGCTGGAAGGCGAAGGCGCCCGCGCCGTTGGGGTCGTCGCAGGGCAGCGCGAAGGTGAGCAGCGCGTCGAAGGGGGTCTTGCCGCCCTTGGCGGACTTCACGTCGGCGGGCTTCTCGCCGGCGGCGGCGAGGGCACCGATCACGATCGCGGTGGAGTTGGCGTCGCTGCCGCCCATGCCGGGCGTGTACGGCCAGCCGCCGTCGTCCTGCTGCACGGACTTCAGCCAGGTGACGCTCTTCTTGACGGCGTCGGTGTGGCCGCCGACCGCGACGAGTGCCTGCACGGCGGCGGAGGTGGCGTTGGTGTCCAGCTTGGCCGGATCGCACGCCTTGGCGGGGTCGGCGCGGAAGGACATGAAGGAGCCGTCGGCGCACTGCTGCCCGGCGAGCCAGGCGATGGCCTTGTCGGCGGGGGAGACGGCGGCCTTCTCCTGGGCGAGGAAGGCGAGCGACTGCCGGAAGACTCCGTCGAACTGGGGGTCCTTCGTGCCGTACAGGCCCGGCGGGACCGCGGCGGGGGGCGGCGTGCCGTCGGCGAAGGCGGCCGGGGCGGCTGCGCCGATGGCGGCGGTGGCTGCGGCGAATGCTGCGGCGACTGCTGCGGCGCGGCGGCGTACGGTCATGGCGGGCGGTGCCTCTCCTGCGGGGGAGCACGGGCACGGGCGCATGCTGCACCCGGCTCCGGCTCCGTGTACCTCGACGGTGCCGGTCACCTGCGGTGTGCGGGTGACGGTGAGCCGGTCATGCGGTGACGGGGCATTCCGGCTTGCCCCCAGTGGGGGTGGCTCACGGAGCCGAGAGCCCTGGGGAAGGGGCGGCGCCGGGGTCGCGCCGGGTTCCCCCCGTACGGGCATGACGACGACGCGTCCACCTTACCGGTGGGGTTCAGCAGCGGGGGGCAGGGGCCCGGGCCCCTGCCCGAAACCCGGTCCGCTCTCGGCTGCGGACCGCGACTGGCCGCCCGCGCGCTTCCCCGCGCCCCGGAGGTTCTGGTCCGCCCTCGGGCGCGGGCCGTGCGTGGCTGGTCGCGCAGTTCCCCGCGCCCCTGAGCATCCGGTGCTGGCCGGCACGGGCATCCTCGGCCTGTGGCCGCAGTCCCTGGCAGGGGCCGCGCCGGCCCGCATACGCATACCCAGCCCGTCCGGCGATTGAGGACGAGCGCCCTTCAGGCGCGAACGGGGTCTGGGGCGGAGCCCCAGGAGTGCCGGCTGCGGGCCGTGCGTGGCTGGTCGCGCAGTTCCCCGCGCCCCTGGCGGGGGCGATGCTGGCCCACGTCGGCATCCTCAGCCTGTCATGGGGGTCCCCCCTGGCCCTTAAGGCCTTGGGAGAGATTGAGGACGAGCGCCCTTCAGGCGCGAAGGGGGTCTGGGGCGGAGCCCCAGGCGCCAGGGTGCGGGACGGGCTACAGGGACCGGTACCGGACGGGCCCCGCGTCCGGGGGCTCGAGGCGTTCGACGCGGCCCCTCTTCTCCAGCCGCCGCACATGCGCCTCCGCCTCGGAGACGGCAATCGTGCGCGACCCGTACGGAATCTGCTCCCAGGGCCGGTTCCACTCCATGCGCTCGGCCAGCTGCCACGGCGTGAGCGGCGTGGAGAGCAGGGCGAGCAGCCCGTTGAGGCGGTCCTCGTGGTGGGCAAGCAACTGGGCCACCCGAGCCTGCGCGCCCGTGAAGGGATGCTGGTGCGCGGGCAGCACCTCCGCGACCCCGAGCCGCCCGACCCGTTCGAGGGAGTCGAGATAGTCGCCCAGCGGATCGGTGCAGGCGGCGTCGTCGGGGTCCTCGTACAGACCGATGTGCGGCGTGATGCCGGGGAGCAGGTGGTCCCCGCTGAACAAGCGGCCGTTTCCCGGGAGTTGGGACGGATGCGCCTCCTCCAGGTGGAGGCAGACGTGGCCGGGCGTGTGCCCGGGCGTCCAGATCGCGCGGAGCCGGCGCCCGGCCAGCGGCAGCAGCTCGCCGGGCGCGATCTCGCGGTCGGGCAGCGCGGCCCGCAGCCCCGGCAGGGTCCCCGTGCGCCCGGACGCGCGGGCCTCCCGCAGGGGAGCGAGGTGTTCCTCGGGCGCCCCGGCGGCCGCGAGCTTGGCGCACAGATAGGTGAGCCAGAGCCCGGGTTCGGCCGCCCGGGTGCGGCGTACGACGGCCGCGTCGGCGGCGTGCATCGCGATCCAGGCCCCGGACGCCTCCCTGACCCGGCCGGAGAGCCCGTGGTGGTCGGGGTGGTGATGGGTGATGACCACGCCGTGCACGTCACGGACCTCCGTACCGAGCGCGCGCAGCCCGGCCGTGAGGATGTCCCAGGACGCGGGGTCGTCCCACCCGGTGTCGACGAGGACCGGACCCCGGTCGGTGTCGAGGAGGTGGACCAGGGTGTGGCCGAGCGGGTTGTCCGGTATCGGCACCTTGATGGAGTGGACGCCGCCCCCGTGGTCGGTCACCTGAGGAGCGGCCGGCTCCTGCGACATGGAGTCCTCGTCTCTTCGGTGTCCTGCGGATGTACGGCCGACGGCACGTATCACCGTCACTATAACGAGAACTGACGGATCGTCAGTCATTGCGCGGCGAAACCACCGGCAGTCCCGAGGGCGCCCCGTCCCGCGACTGAGACGCGCGCCACACCGCGCGTCCAGGTGGTCCGGCCACCACGTGCACCGGCCAATCACCGCGCCCACCAGGGCCTTTGGCGCCCGTGCCCGCACCCGGCCCTTGCCTCTGTCAGGAGGCGACAACATATCGGCGCTGGCTTTGTGCACGATCCCATGGGCGGCGCCGGGCACGGCACATGCACTCTGAGACATCCACTCCGGATGCCCGGCCCAGCCGGCGGGCCCCGCGAGGGACGTTGACAACTCCACAGCCCTATCGCGCACCACATGGCGCCACTTGAAGGCGCGTCGCCGACAAGAGCCGAACCGGTCCCTCCGGGGCGGCCTCGTCAACAAGTGCCGCACCCGGTCCCTCCGGGAGCTCTTCAGTAAGGGGAGTCGCACCCGACGCCAGTCGTCCTACGGGTGTCCTCCCGTGGCAGATCCCGATCCGGTTGCCTCCCCTGGGGGCGGCCGGGTCGGCCGACCGGCTGTCTCCCGGCCGAACAGACCGAGCGGCAGCCACCGCAAGAGCACCACCAGCGTGACCCTCGCGATAGGGAGCGGTTTTGGAACGGTTCCAAGAGTGGATGCTTTGGTCGCACTACGCAGTCGTCATTGGCGAGATCCTGCGCTGGTGCTGGGAGGCCTCGCGGTACGCCGCCGCGGGCCGCCGAGCCAGGAGGGAGCGCCGTCAGGCGCCCGTCGACACCACCTACATCACCTACAACGCCAACACCTACAACCTCGTCTACGCCCCGACCTTTCAGGTGGTCAACCCTGAACCAGGTCGGCCCCCGGCACTGCCGGAGCCCCCACCGGGATCCGGGCTACCAGAGGTGCTGAGGGACATCCGGCGGGGGTGAGGAGCGGGCCGGGTTCGGAAGCAGGATCAGTGCCTCCGACCCCGGCCCCGCGATCGGCCCTCCGCAGCCGGCGGGGGGCCTTTCGCGTGGGTGCCCTCATTCCTGGCCCGCACCGGAGTTGGGGGCCGGTGCGATGCCCACGTCCATGATGGCCGTGGAGACGCGGATCACAAGCCGATTGCCGGACCTTTAACGCGCTCGCTACGCACTTGTGCGGTAGGGGGCCGGACCACGCGCGCCCCCGGCCTCCGCCGTGGACTCCTGCAACGGGAACTGGTATCAGTTCTGAAACAGCGTCAGGTCCCGGGAGGCACCAGGTCATGACCGAACTCGTGGAACACCGACAGCTCTACATCGGCGGGGAGTTGACCGACCCCCTCGGCTCCGGCGTCATCGAGGTCATCTCACCGCACACCGAGGAGGTCATCGGCCGCGTCCCGCACGCCTCGCCGGCCGACGTGGACCGGGCCGTCGCCGCCGCGCGCACGGCGTTCGAGTCGGGGCCCTGGGCGCGGGCCACGCCCGAGGAGCGCGTCGAGGTGGTGTCGCGGATCAAGGACGCGATCCTCGCGCGGCACGAGGAGATCGCCCGGACGATCAGCGCGCAGAACGGCTCGCCGTACTCCTGGAGCGTGCTCGCCCAGGCGCTCGGCGCGATGATGGTGTGGGACTCGGCCATCACCGTCGCCCGTCGATTCCCGTACGAGGAAAGGCGATCGGGCGCGCTCGGCCCGCTCCTGGTGCGGCGCGAGCCGGTCGGTGTGGTGGCGGCCGTGGTGCCGTGGAACGTGCCCCAGTTCGTGGCCGCCGCCAAGCTCGCCCCGGCGCTGCTCACCGGCTGCTCGGTCGTCCTCAAGCCGTCGCCCGAGACGCCGCTGGACGCCTACATCCTGGGCGAGATCGCCGCCGGGGCCGGGCTGCCCGAGGGCGTCCTGTCCATCCTGCCCGCCGACCGCGAGGTCAGCGAGTACCTGGTCGGGCACCCCGGCGTCGACAAGGTGGCCTTCACCGGGTCCGTCGCCGCCGGCAAGCGCGTGATGGAGGTGGCCGCGCGCCACCTGACCCGCGTCACCCTGGAGCTCGGCGGCAAGTCGGCCGCGGTGATCCTGCCGGACGCGGATCTCGAGGCGGCCGTCGCCGGTGTCGTCCCCGCCGCCTGGATGAACAACGGGCAGGCCTGCGTGGCCCAGACGCGCGTCCTCGCGCCGCGCGCCCGCTACGACGAGTACGCCGAGGCGTTCGCCGCCGCCGCCAACGCGCTGGTCGTCGGGGACCCGATGGACTCGGCCACCCAGGTCGGGCCGCTGGTCGCCGAGCGCCAGCGGCGCCGCTCGCTCGACTACATCCGGATCGGCCAGGAGGAGGGCGCAAAGATCCTCGCGGGCGGCGGCCGCCCCGCCGGGCTCGACCGTGGCTGGTACGTCGAGCCGACGCTCTTCGGCGAGGTCGACAACACGATGCGCGTGGCCCGCGAGGAGATCTTCGGGCCGGTGATCTGTCTGCTGCCGTACGAGGACGAGGCCGAGGCGCTGCGGATCGCCAACGATTCCGCGTACGGGCTCAGCGGCAGCGTGTGGACCGCCGACGTGGAGCACGGCATCGACTTCGGGCGCCGGGTGCGCACCGGCACCTTCAACGTCAACACCTTCAGCCTCGACATGCTCGGCCCCTTCGGCGGCTACAAGTCCTCAGGTCTGGGGCGGGAGTTCGGGCCCGAGGGCTTCGGGGAGTACCTGGAGCACAAGATGATCCATCTGCCCGCCGGGCATGGGGGTGCGTGATGGGCGACCGCTGGCACGTCGAGGTCGACCGGAGCGTGTGCATCGGCTCCGGCATGTGCCTCCATCACGCCCCGGACGGCTTCCGGCTCGACGCCGCGCGCCAGTCCCATCCCCGTACGCCCGATTCCGACGCCGACGAGAACGTCCTGGCCGCCGCCGAGGGCTGCCCGGTCGAGGCCATTTCGGTCACTCTGCTCGGCACCGGCGAGAGCGTCTTCCCGCCCGAGGAGTGAGTCCCGGCGGCCCCGGACGGCTCCGACAGCCGGTCAGGGGCTCGGCGGGGCGGTGATGTCGATCAGTTTGCAGACCGTTTCGATGTCGATCTTGACCTGCGCGATGGAGGCCCGGCCCGAGAGCCAGGTGATCAGGGCCGAGTGCCAGGTGTGCTCGATGACCCGGACGGCGGAAAGCTGCTCCGGGCTCGGCCGGTCGAGCCCCATCGCGTCGAGGATGATCGCCGTGGTCTGCCGCGAGACGGTGTCCACCTCGGGGCTGACCGAGCGGTCCGCGAAGGTGAGCGCCCGCACCATCGCGTCCGCCAGATGCGGCTCGCGCTGGAGCGCGCGGAAGGCCCGCATGAGGGTTTCGGCCACCCGCTCGGCCGAACCGGCGCCGGACGGCGGATGCTTGCGCAGCGTGCCGTGCAGGTGCTGCAACTGGTCCTGCATCGTGGCGACCAGCAGATGGATCTTGGAAGGGAAGTAGCGGTACAAGGTGCCGAGCGCGACCCCCGCGGCCTCGGCCACCTCGCGCATCTGCACCGCGTCGAAGCCGCCCCGGCCGGCCAGCTGGGCGCTCGCGTGCAGGATGCGGCGGCGCCGGGCCTCCTGGCGTTCGGTCAGGGCAGGGGAGGCCGAGGTGGCCGCCTTGACTTCCGCTGTCATATGTACCGTTCCGTTTGTCCGCTTCCCCGGCTTCTCCGGCGTTCTCTGCCACGGTCTTGGGCGGCCCAGCATGGCAGGGGCCCCGTGGTGGCGCGAATCACCTGATCCGGCCCTTACAGTCGCACTACCTGCCGGTAGATTCGATGCTCCTTGAGTGATCAAAGCACGCTCAAGAAGGATCAAGTCTGGAACTTGTTCTAGATTAGCGCGAGCGGTTACGCTCCGGCGAAACGCAGTGATGAAGGGGGCCGCGAGTGACCGCTGAGGCCATAGAAGCAAGCCCCCGCACCGGGGACGCCGACCGCGCGGACGAACGCCCGCTGCGCATCGCGCTCCTGACCTACAAGGGGAACCCGTTCTGCGGCGGCCAGGGCGTCTACGTGCGTCACCTCTCGCGCGAACTGGCCCGGCTCGGCCACCACGTCGAGGTCATCGGCGCCCAGCCCTACCCCGTGCTCGACGAGGGCGTCCGGCTCACCGAGCTCGCCAGCATGGACCTCTACCGCTCGCCCGACCCCTTCCGCACCCCGGCGCGGGAGGAGTACCGGGACTGGATCGACCACCTGGAAGTCGCCACCATGCGCACCGGCGGCTTTCCCGAGCCGCTGACGTTCTCGCTGCGCGCCCGGCGCCATCTGGCCGGACGCCGGGGCGAGTTCGACGTCGTGCACGACAACCAGACCCTCGGCTACGGCCTGCTCGGCGACATCGGCGCGCCCCTGGTCACCACGATCCACCACCCCATCACCGTCGACCGCAGGCTCGAACTGGACGCGGCCCCCGACTGGAAGCGCCGCGCCTCGGTGCGCCGCTGGTACGGCTTCACGCACATGCAGAAGCGGGTCGCCCGCCGGCTGCCCTCCGTGCTCACCGTCTCCGGCACCTCCAAGGGTGAGATCGTCGACCACCTCGGGGTCCGCGAGGATCGCATCGAGGTCGTGCACATCGGCGCGGACACCACCCTGTGGTCGCCCGATCCCGCCGTCGCCGAGGTGCCCGGCCGCGTCGTGACCACATCGAGCGCGGACGTCCCGCTCAAGGGCCTGGTCTTCCTCGTCGAAGCCCTGGCCAAGGTGCGCGCCGAGCGTCCCGACGCCCACCTCGTCGTGGTCGGCAAACGCGCCGAGGACGGACCGGTCGCCCAGGCCATCGAGAAGTACGGGCTCGCCGACGCCGTCGCGTTCGTCAAGGGCATCACCGACGCCGAACTCGTCGACCTCGTACGCTCGGCGCAGGTCGCCTGCGTACCGTCGCTGTACGAGGGCTTCTCGCTGCCCGCCGCCGAGGCCATGGCCACCGCCACCCCGCTGCTCGCCACGACCGGCGGCGCCATCCCGGAGGTCGCGGGCCCCGACGGCGAGACCTGCCTCGCGGTGCCACCCGGCGACGCCGGCGCGCTGGCCGGCAAACTCACCCGGCTGCTCGGCGACGCGGAGCTGCGGACCAGGCTCGGCGCGGCGGGCCGCGAACGCGTCCTGGATCGGTTCACCTGGGCCCGCGCCGCCGAGGGCACGGCCCGGCTCTACCGCGAGGCCATCGCCGCCCAGGGCCGCCCGGCCCGGAAGGCGGCCAGGTGACCCGGAGCGCGAGCGCCGGACGCCCGGCGTCCGGCCGCCGCGGCCCAGGGGGGTGCCTGGTGACGCGGCGCCCCCAAGACCACGCCCGACCCCATCCCCCCGTCCGCGAAAGCAGGCATCCGTGCTGACCGTCGACTTCTCCCGCTTCCCGCTCGCCCCGGGCGACCGCGTGCTCGACCTGGGCTGCGGCGCGGGCCGGCACGCCTTCGAGTGCTACCGGCGCGGCGCCCAGGTCGTGGCCCTCGACCAGAACGGCGAGGAGATCCGCGAGGTCGCGAAGTGGTTCGCGGCGATGAAGGAGGCGGGCGAGGCACCCCAGGGCGCCACCGCCACCGCGATGGAGGGCGACGCGTTGAACCTGCCCTTCCCCGACGAGTCCTTCGACGTCGTGATCATCTCCGAGGTCATGGAGCACATCCCCGACGACAAGGGCGTGCTCGCCGAGATGGTCCGCGTCCTCAAGCCCGGCGGCCGCATCGCGGTGACCGTGCCGCGCTACGGGCCCGAGAAGGTCTGTTGGGCGCTGTCCGACGCCTACCACGAGGTCGAGGGCGGCCACATCCGCATCTACAAGGCCGACGAGCTCATCGGCAAGATGAGGCAGGCCGGTCTCAAGCCGTACGGCAGCCACCACGCGCACGCGCTGCACTCGCCCTACTGGTGGCTCAAGTGCGCCTTCGGCGTGGACAACGACAAGGCGTTGCCGGTCAAGGCGTACCACCAGCTCCTGGTCTGGGACATCATGAAGACCCCGGGCATCAGCACCCTGACCCGGCTCGCCGAGCGGGCGCTCAACCCGGTCGTCGGCAAGAGCTTCGTGGCGTACGCGACCAAGCCGCACCTGCCCGTGCCGGCGGAAGAGAGCGCCGCCAAGTGACCTCTCCGGAGCGCACCGAACACCTCGTGCTGCCCGGGGTGCTCACCGCGGCCGAGGCGCGCCAGACGGTCGCGGCGCTGCTCGCGGCGCAGCGCGCCGACGGCGCCATCCCCTGGTTCCGCGGCCACCACCTGGACCCCTGGGACCACACCGAGGCCGCGATGGCGCTGGACGCGGCGGGCGAACACGCCGCCGCCGAGCGCGCCTACGACTGGCTGGCCCGCCACCAGAACGCGGACGGCTCCTGGTACGCCGCCTACCACGACGGCGCCCACGACAAGGTCACCGACCACGGCCGGGAGTCCAACTTCGTCGCCTACATCGCTGTCGGCGTCTGGCACCACTACCTCGCCACCGGCGACGACGCCTTCCTCGACCGGATGTGGCCCATCGTGCTGGGCGCCGTCGAGTGGGTCCTGGCCCTTCAGCAGAGCGGCGGACAGATCGGCTGGAAGCGTGAGGAGGACGGCAGCGCCGTCACCGACGCGCTGCTCACCGGCAGCTCCTCCGTGCACCACGCGCTGCGCTGCGCGCTGGCCATCGCCGACCAGCTCGAAGAGCCGCAGCCGGACTGGGAGTTGGCCACCGGCGCGCTCGCCCACGCCATCCAGCGTCACCCCGAGCGCTTCCTCGACAAGTCCCGCTACTCGATGGACTGGTACTACCCCGTCCTCGGCGGCGCGCTCACCGGCGCCGACGCCAAGGCCCGCATCGAGGCGCTGTGGGACGACTTCGTGGTGCCGGGGCTCGGGGTGCGCTGTGTGCTGCCCAACCCCTGGGTCACCGGCGGCGAGAGCTGCGAACTGGCGCTCGCACTGTGGGCGATGGGGGAGTCCGACCGCGCCCTGGACGTCCTCCAGTCCATCCAGCACCTGCGGGACGGGGCGACGGGCATGTACTGGACGGGGTACGTCTTCGAGGGCGACCGCGCGGTGTGGCCGGAGGAGCTGACGACGTGGACGGCGGGGTCGCTGCTGCTCGCGGTGGCGGCGCTCGGCGGCGACGAGGCGACCGGGGCCGTCTTCGGCGGCGACCGGCTCCCCAGGGGCCTCGCGCCGTCCTGCTGCGGCTAGGACGACCCGTACGGAGTCGCCCGGGTGGCGCAGTGCGGCGGTGCGGGTGAGGCTGCCGGGGAGGCCGAACATCCCCGGAGGTCATCGTGCCCACTACCTTCCCCATCCGCCGCATAATCGTGGCGGTCGTCCTGTCCTGCGCCGTTCTGGTGCCGACGACCGCCTGCGGCGGAGCGACCAGCTCCACCCAGAGCGCCGCGCTCGCCGCGGCCGAGAGCGCCCCGTCGCCGAGCGCGTCGGCCGAGCGGCAGAAGCTCGCCAAGACGCGCTTCGTCGCCAACGCCGGACTCGCGGCGGGCGCCGCCTACCAGTGGATCGTGAAGCCGTACAAGGCCGGCAAGTTCAAGAAGGGCGCCAAGGGCCGTACGTTCGCCCTCGTCAAGGCGGGCCTGGCCGGAGCGTTCACGTACAACCGGCTGAAGGCCGCGTCCGAGAACGCCAAGGGCGACCCGCTGCTCTCCAAGGCCGTCGCGCCCCTGAGCTCCGGCATCGACTCGCTCAAGAACCTGGGCGGCAAGCTGCGCAAGGGCGACGCGAACGACCAGGACGTCGGCATGTTCCAGAACGTGATCGACGGCGTCAAGGGCGCGGGCCAGAAGGCGGGCGCCCCGGTCAAGGACCAGGTGCCGTCGGCCGGCCAGCTCAGCGGCGGCTGAGCCGCGTCTGAGAGGCGCGGCTAGGCGTTCAGCTCCGCGAGCGTGCGGAGCGTCAAGGGGTCCGGTGAGGTGACCAGGAGGTCCGTCACCGGGCCCCCGCGCCACAACTCGAGCCGCTCCGCTATGCGTTGGCGCGGGCCCACCAGGGAGATCTCGTCCGCGAACGCGTCCGGCACGGCCGCGACCGCTTCCTCGCGGCGGCCACCGAGGAACAGCTCCCGCACGCGGCGCGCCGCCTCCTCGTACCCCATGCGCGCCATCAGATCGGCGTGGAAGTTGCGGGTGGCGTGGCCCATGCCGCCGATGTAGAAGCCCAGCATCGCCTTGACCGGAAGCAGCCCCTCGGCGATGTCGTCGCACACCTGGGCCCGCACCAGCGGAGCCACCATGAAGCCCTCGCGCAGCCCCGCGAGGGCGTCGGCGTACGCCTCGGTGCGGGTCGGCGACCAGTACAGCGGGAGCCAGCCGTCCGCGATGCGGGTGGTCTGGGCGATGTTCTTGGGGCCCTCGGCGCCCAGGAGCACGGGCAGGTCCGGGCGCAGGGGGTGGGTGATGGCCCGCAGAGGCCTGCCGAGGCCCGTGCCGTCCGCGCCCGCGTAGGGGTGGGTGTGGAAGCGGCCCGCCAGCTCCACCGGTCCCTCGCGGCGCAGCACCTGGCGGACGATGTCGACGTACTCGCGGGTCGCGGTGAGCGGGCTCGCGGGGAAGGGGCGCCCGTACCAGCCCTCGACGACCTGCGGCCCCGAGAGCCCGAGGCCCAGCATCATCCGGCCGCCCGAGAGGTGGTCGAGGGTCAGGGCGTGCATGGCGGTCGCGGTGGGGGTGCGGGCCGCCATCTGCGCGACGGCGGTGCCGAGGCGGATGCGGGAGGTGTGCGCGGCGATCCAGGTCAGCGGGGTGAAGGCGTCCGAGCCCCAGGCCTCCGCCGTCCACACCGAGTGGTAGCCCAACTCCTCGGCCGCGCGGGCCAGTTCGAGGTGGGCGGGGTTGGGGCCGCGCCCCCAGTAGCCGAGTGCGAGTCCCAGGCGCATGCGCGTCCCCTCCCGTGTCCGGGCGCCCGAACCTGACGGGCCGTCAGGGGACTGTAGGGCAACGGCCCCCCGCCCGGAAGGGGCGGAGGGCCGTCGTGGAGCGGTGCGGGCGGATCAGCCGCGCTGGATGCCGGTGGTGTCCTGAAGGACGCCGCGGCGGCCGTCCTGCGTCTGGGCGACCAGGCCGGGACCGCGCTGGTCGACCGCCAGGTACCAGGTGCCGGGGGCGAGCTCGGCGATCGGGGTCGGCGAACCGTCCTCCGCGTACAGCGGGCGGGCGACGGGGACCGCGAACCAGAACGGGGCGAAGTCGCCGGCCGGGGCGCCGGCGGCGGCGGGCTGTGCCTGGGTGTCCTTGGCCGGCTCGGCGGCCGGAGCCTGCGCGCCGTACGCCTGGGCACCCGGCTGGCCGCCGAGGCTCGGGTCACCAAGGTGGGCGCCGTAGGGCTGCTGGGCGGCGCCGGGGTAGCCGTAGCCGCCCGCGGGCTGGGCCGCGCCCGGGTATCCGTACCCCTGCGGGGCAGCCGGGCTCGGGGTGCCCATCAGCGGCGCCTTCAGGGCGCCGACCAGCGGGGTGGCTACGGCCGCCCCGGCCAGCACCAGCGCGGCGATGAGGCCGAGGATCATGCCGGCGCCCGAGCCGTGCGCGTCGATGATCGTCCAGAACGCGGTCCACGCGGCGAAGACGGTGAAGGCGACGCCGAACTGGGTGAGGTCGAGACCCGCGACCTTCTTGGGCTGCGGCAGTGAACGGCCCACGACGACGAGCACGGCGCCGATGATGCCGCCGAGGAACATGCTCATCAGCAGCGAGAGCGAGTCCCAGGCGTTCGGGGCGGCGATGCTCGGGCAGTACGGCCCGGAGCAGCTCGGGGCGGACGTGAGATTCAGGAACGAGGCGATGAACAGCAACACCGCCGCACCGATCACCACGCCGTCGCCTCGTGTGAGGGAGCGGATGTTCACGTAAAAGTCCTCTTTTGTGTCGTCTCGTCGGGGCGGTCATCGCTGCCGCCGGTGTACGTGCACACGGCGTGAAGCTGTAGGTGGTTCCCCCTGTGCGGAAGAATCTATCGTCTGGATCCGTGGGCCGTACGGCGGGTCGGGAGCCTACCCGGCCAGGAACGCCATAATGCCGTCGGCGATCCCCTGCGCGGCCTTCTGGTGCCAGTCCGCGCTCTTGAGAAGCGCCGAATCCCGGGAATCACGCATGTTGCCGCACTCGATGAACACCTTCGGAACGGTCGACAAGTTGAGCCCGCCGAGGTCGCTGCGCACGTCGAGAGCGGTGCCGTCGCCCACGTAGTTGGAGGCGTTCATGCCCGTGTCCTGGGCGAACTTCCCCGCGATCCGCACACCGAGTTCACGCGAGGGACCCACGATGGGCGCGGTGTCGGCGGCCCCGCCCTTCACCTTCGCGGGCAGGATGACGTGGAAACCGCGCTGGCCCTCGGCGGCGCCGTCCGCATGCACCGACACGGCGGCATCCGCCTTGGCCTGATTGCCGATCCTGGCCCGCTCGTCCACACACGGCCCGAATGTCCGGTCGTTGTCGTAGGTGAACACGACCTTCGCGCCCTGCTTTTCGAGGATCGTCCTGATCCGGTGCGCCACATCGAGGGTGAACTCGGCTTCCGTATAACCGTCGTTGGTCTCGGTGCCGGTGGTGTCGCATTCCTTCTTGTTCGTTCCGATGTCCACCGGCTCATTGATCTCTTTTGTATGCCGGAAATTATTCGGATTGTGACCAGGATCGATGACGACCGTCTTCCCGGCGAGCGGCCCGGCGCCGGATCCGTCCCGCGGCGGGGAGGAGGGGCCGGCGGAGCCCGGGCGCGGGGTGCCCGTGACCGTCAGGGTCGCGGTGCCGGTTCCGGGGCGCGCGGACTGTTCGGTGCGGCTTGGCTGGGGCAGCGCGTTGGGCTGCTTGTCGTCCTGGCCGCCGGGGCCGCCCACTGCCTGCCACGCGAGCCACCCCGCAAGGACGGTCGGCGCGAGCGCCGCGAGGGCGACGAGGGCCCGGCGGCGCACGCGGCGCGACCGGCTGTCCGGATTCGATGACTCGCTGTCGTACGACACGCAGGCGATGCTAGCCGCGCCACCCCGCCCGGCCCGGGCACGCGACACCCCGAAGTGTCACGCCCGGCCCGGGCACGCGACACCCCGAAGTGTCACGCCCCGCCCGCGCCGTCGCGGGCCCCGTATCACAGCGCGGCGGACGTCCGGCGCAGAACCCGCAGCGAGTCGGTCGCCGAGACCTCGGTGAACGCGCCGGACTCCAGGGCCCGCAGATAGACGCGGTAGGGAGCCTGGCCGGTGAACTCGTCCACCGGGTCGGGGAAGACGTCGTGGATGACCAGCAGGCCGCCCTCGGCGAGCTTGGGCGCCCAGCCCTCGTAGTCGGCGCTCGCGTGCTCGTCGGTGTGGCCGCCGTCGATGAAGACGAGGCCGAGCCGCCCGCCCCACACCCGGGCCACCTGCGGGGAGTGCCCGACCACCGCGATGACGTGGTCCTCGAGGCCCGCCGCGTGCAGGGTCCGCCGGAAGGTGGGCAGCGTGTCCATCCGGCCCACCTCGGGGTCCACCACGGTCGGGTCGTGGTAGTCCCAGCCCGGCTGCTGCTCCTCACTGCCGCGGTGGTGGTCGACGGTGACGGCGAGCGTGCCGCACTCGCGGGCCGCCTCGGCGAGCAGGATCGTGGAGCGCCCGCAGTAGGTGCCGACCTCCAGGAGGGGAAGGCCGAGCGCCCCGGCGGCGGTCGCGGCCGCGTACAGCGCCAGTCCTTCCCGTACGGGCATGAAGCCCTTGGCCGCCTCGAAGGCGGCCAGGATCTGCGGCTTGGGAGTGGCCACGGCCGGGCTCCTTGGGGTGTGGGGTGTCTGGGCGCTCCATGGTGCCGTACGCCGCGTGGGGGCTGCCCGGCGGGCGGGTGGCCCGGGCGGGCGGGGCGGACCGCGCCGGCGCGCCGGGCTCCCGACCATCTGACCTTCCGTCAGATTGAAACGTGTTCTACTCTTGCGCCGTTCCGGGTCCAGCTCCATGCCGTCGCCGAGGGCGTCCTCGGCCCGCCCCGAGACTGAAGGGTCCCGCTGCCGTGAACAGTGCGCTGAAGAGTTCGATGAAGAGGGCGATGAAGAGTTACGTCGTGGGTGTCGGCATGACCAGGTTCGAGAAGCCGCAGTCCCGCGACTGGCAGTACTGGGACATGGTGAAGGAGGCGGGGGGCGCGGCGCTCGCGGACGCGGGGATCGACTACGGCGCGGTGGAACAGGTCCCCGTCGGCTACTGCTTCCAGGCCTCGACGGCCGGTCAACGGGCCGTGTACGAACTGGGGTTGACCGGCGTGCCCGTCTACAACGTCAACAACAACTGCGCGACCGGGGCGAGCGCGCTGATGCTGGCGCGGCAGTTCGTCGAGGGCGGCGTCAGCGACTGCGTCCTCGCGATCGGCTTCGAGAAGATGAAGCGGGGCGCGCTCGGCGGGGGCTCCGACGGCGGCGACTTCGCGACCTCGCCGGTGGCCCGGCACTACGGGGTCATGGCGGCCCGCCACGGCTTCGAGATGACACCGCCCACCGCGCAGATCTTCGGCAACGCGGCGCGCGAGCACATGGAGCGGTACGGGACGACCCCGGCGCAGCTCGCCGCGGTGGGCGCCAAGAACCACCGCCACTCCGTGCACAACCCCAACGCGCAGTTCCAGGACGCGTACACGGTCGAGGAGGTCCTGGCCGCGAAGACCATCCACCGGCCGCTGACCAAGCTCCAGTGCTCCCCGACGTCCGACGGCGCGGCGGCGGCGGTCGTGGTGTCGGAGCGGTTCGTGGACCGGCGCGGGCTCGGCGACAGGGCGGTCGAGCTGGCCGGCCAGGCCATGACGACCGACACCGAGGAGTCGTTCGCGTCGGGCAGCTGCGTCGACGCGGTGGGGGCGCCGATGTCGCGGGAGGCGGGGCGGCAGGCGCTGGAGCGGGCGGGGCTCGGCATCGACGACGTCGACGTCATCGAACTGCACGACTGCTTCTCGATCAACGAGCTCTTGACGTACGAGGCGTTGGGGATGTGCGCGCCGGGGGAATCGGGGAAGCTGGTGGAGTCCGGGGTGACGACGTACGGCGGCCGGTGGGTGGTCAACCCGTCCGGCGGCCTGATCTCCAAGGGGCACCCCTTGGGGGCGACGGGACTCGCGCAGGTGGCGGAGCTGGTGTGGCAGCTGCGGGGGGTCGCGGGGGCGCGGCAGGTCGAGGGCGCGCGGGTGGGTCTCGCGCACAACATCGGGCTCGGCGGTGCGGCGGTGGTCACGGTCCTGCGCCGCGAGCCTGCCGGGGGCGCGGGGACTGGCTGAGGCCGCCCATGCGGGCCGGCGCGGGCCCTGCCGGGGGCGCGGGGGCTGGCTGGGTATGTCCATGCGGGCCCGCATGGACCCCGCCAGGGGCGCGGGGGCTGGCTGAGGTTGCGCATGCGGGCCAGCACGGATCCCGTCAGGGGCGCGGGGGCTGGCTGGGTATGCCCATGCGGGCCCGCATGGACCCCGTCAGGGGCGCGGGGACGGGCTGAGGTTGCGCATGCGGGCCAGCACGGACTCCGTCAGGGGCGCGGGGAACTGCGCGATCAGCCACGCACGGCCGGCAGCCGGGGTTCCTGGGGATCCGCCCCAGACCTCCGTTCGTGCCTGAAGGGCGCTCGTCCTCAATCTCCCCAAGGCCTTGAGGGCCAGGGGGGACCCCCTGACGGGCTGAGGTTGCCCATGCGGGCCCGCACGGATCCCGTCAGGGGCGCGGGGACTGGCTGAGGTTGCCCATGCGGGCCCGCACGGATCCCGTCAGGGGCGCGGGGACTGGCTGAGGTTGCCCATGCGGGCCCGCACGGATCCCGTCAGGGGCGCGGGGACTGGCTGAGGTTGCCCATGCGGGCCCGCACGGATCCTGTCAGGGGCGCGGGGAACTGCGCGGGGCCGGACCAGCCTTCGGCACGCGAAACCCCGTGCGACCATGACTCGCATGGCCCACGCCTCCAGTGACACCCACATAGCCGCCCCCGCCAAGACCCCCCGCACCTGGCCGGTCGTCGCGGCCGCGTGTGCGGGGCAGTTCCTCGTCGTGCTCGACGTGTCCGTCGTCAACGTCGCCCTGCCCTCCATGCGCACCGGCCTCGGCATGAGCGCGGGCGGGCTGCAATGGGTGGTCAACGCGTACGCCATCGCCTTCGCCGGGTTCATGCTGCTCGGCGGACGCGCGGGCGATCTGTACGGACGCAAGCGGATGTTCCTCGTGGGTCTCGGCCTGTTCACGCTGGCCAGCCTCGGCGGCGGCCTCGCCCAGGAGGGCTGGCAGCTGCTCGCGGCGCGGGCCGCGCAGGGGCTCGGGGCGGCGGTCCTCGCGCCGGCCACCCTGACCATCCTGACCGCCGCCGTCCCGGAGGGCGCCGCCCGCACCCGGGCGATCGGCACCTGGGCGGCGGTCGGCGCGGGCGGCGGCGCGGCGGGCGGACTGGTGGGCGGCGTGCTCACCGACGCCCTGTCCTGGCGCTGGGTGCTGCTCATCAACGTGCCCGTCGGCGCGCTGGTTCTGCTCGGCGCCGTGCTCTGGGTCACCGAGTCGCGGGCCCGCGAGCGCCACCGGCTCGACCTGCCAGGCGCGGTCCTCGTGACGGCGGGGCTCGCGACGCTCTCGTACGGCATCGTGCAGACCGAGGAGTCGGGCTGGGGCGCGCCCGCGACGCTGGTCCCGCTGCTCGGCGGCCTCGGCCTGCTGCTCGCGTTCCTCGTCGTGGAGAGCAGGACCGCCGCGCCCCTGATGCCGCTGCGGCTCTTCCGGCTACGGGCCGTCTCGGGCGCCAACGCCGTGATGTTCGTGTGCGGTTCGGCGATGTTCTGCACCTGGTTCCTGATGACCCTGTACGCCCAGAACGTGCTCGGCTACACCCCCCTGGACGCGGGCCTCGCCTTCATCCCCAGCTCGCTCAGCGTCGTCCTCGGCTCGAAGCTCGCCCCGCGCGTCATGCCGTGGACGGGTGCGCGGAACCTGGCCGTGCTCGGCATGCTGGTGACGGCGGCCGGGTTCGGCTGGCAGTCCACGATGCGCGCCGACGATCCCTACTGGCTCTCCATCCTGGTGCCGGGCGTGCTGATGATGACCGGCGCGGGCCTGGCCACAACTCCCCTTGCTTCACTGGCCACTTCAGGGGCGGCGCCGGGTGAGGCGGGCCTGGTGTCGGGCCTGATCAACACGTCCCGGACGATGGGCGGCGCGCTGGGCCTCGCGGTGCTGTCCACGGTCGCGGCGTCCCGGACCGGCGCGGTCCAGAGCGCGGAGAACCTGACCGCCGGGTACGCCCTGGCCTTCCGGGTCGGCGGTTTCGTCCTGCTGGCGAGCGTGGCGCTCGGCCTGGCGTGGCTGCCGAGGGCGACGGGCCCGGCCCGGCGGGGCTGAGGCCGGGGCCTGAGGCCGGGTTGAGGCCGGGGCCTCAGAGCCAGCCCTGCTGACGGGCGGACCGTACCGCCTCCATGCGGTTGCGGGTGCCGGTCTTGCCGATGGCGGAGGACAGGTAGTTGCGGACCGTCGACTCCGACAGGTGCAGCTTGCCCGCGATGTCGCTGACGGTCGCCCCGTCCACCGCCGCGTTCAGGACGTCGCGTTCGCGCGCGGTCAGCGGGCTCGGGCCCGCGCTGAGGGCGGCGGCCGCGAGCGCCGGGTCGATGACGGTCTCGCCGCGCAGCACCCGGCGGATCGCCTCGGCCAGCTCCTCCACCGGCCCGTCCTTCACGAGGAACCCCGCGGCGCCCGCCTCCATGGCCCGGCGCAGATAGCCGGGCCGGCCGAACGTGGTGAGAATCAGAACCCGGCAGTCCGGCACTTCCTCGCGCAGCTCGGCGGCCGCGTCAAGACCGCTCTTGCCCGGCAGTTCGATGTCGAGCAGCGCAACGTCCGGCCGCGACACCAGGGCCTGCGGGACGATTGCGTCGCCGGCCGAGACCTGCGCGACCACCTCCATGTCCTCCTCAAGCCCGAGCAGCAGCGCGAGCGCGCCGCGCATCATGCCCTGGTCCTCGGCGAGAAGAACGCGTACTGATCTGGCGGGGCGGTGGTCCTGGGGCATCTCGTCCATGGCGACAGGCTACGGCCAGCGCTCCGGTGCGGGGCAGCGGGAAGCCCCGGCCAGCACACGGGGAACGTGCCGACACGGGGCCGATGCCGAGTCTTACGGGACGTGCGTGCGGGTGCTCCGGGTCGCACTTCACTGCACCACATCACGCCTCCACAGCTACCGTGACGGACCGCCGGAAAGAAACCGACAGCCCGTCATAAAGATCGAGGTTCAATCATCTGAGTATATAAATCGTCGAATTCTTTCATTCCAGTGAATGGGCGAAAACGCCTTGAGGGGCCGAAATCCAGAGAATACTCCTGTGTAATGTGTAATATGCCACGCGCAGAATCGGATTGCGTACGGCCGGGAATTTCCAGGATCATCCTCTTAAAGGAGTTGGCCCCTCGATGACGCTGAACCTTCCTGAAGCGCCCCCACGGCGCACATTGTCGGTCTGGACCGCGGCGGTTATGGCCGTCGTGATCGCCGCCGCCGTCCTCGCGGTGACGCCGACGCGCGCCGATGCTGTCGCCAGCCCCGTGCCGCTGGGTACGGCCGCCAGTTTCGGAGTACTGGCCGGCGCCACGGTCACCAACACCGGTCCCACAGTGGTCGACGGCCTCAGTGTCGGGGTGAGCCCCGGGACGGCCATCACCGGATTCCAGACATCCGACGGGGGGCCGGGCACGGTGACCCCGCCCGGGGTTCTGCACTCCGCCGACGCCGTCGCGGGCCAGGCCAAGACGGACCTGAACGCGGCGTACAACCAGGCCGCCGGCCAGACGCTGCGGGATGCGACCTACAACGACGCTCCCCACGAGTTCGGTGGCCAGACGCTGACGCCAGGTCTCTATCGGGCGAACAGCTCCGCCGGGATCACCGGCACGCTCACCCTGGACGCCCAGGGCAACTCCAGCGCCGTCTGGGTGTTCCAGATCGGCTCGACGCTGACGACGGCGTCAGCCAGTACGGTGAGCTTCATCAATGGGGCCTCGCCGTGCAACGTGTACTGGCAGGTCGGCAGCTCGGCCACGCTCGGCGCCGACTCCACATTCGTGGGCACGATCCTGGCAGACACCTCGATCACCGCCACCACGGGCGCCGCCGTCAACGGCCGGCTGCTGGCCGACGCGGGCCTGCGCGGTGACGGCGCCGTGACACTGGACAGCAACAGGATCTCCCAGGGCTCCTGCGCAACCGGATCCACGGGCGGATCCACGGGTGGCTCCACGAGCGGGTCCACGGCCGGGTCCACGGCCGGCCTGATCACCGGCGGCGTGGTCGCGGGCGCCACGTCCGGAGGAGCCACGGGCTCGACCACGGTCGGAGTCATCGGCGGCGTACCCACTGGAGGCGGAACGGGTGGCGTCCTGGGCGGTCTCCTCGGCGGCGTCCTGACCACCGGCGGTACCACGGGCGGAGCCCTCGGCGGCCTCGTCGCGGGTGCCACGACGAGCGGGACCACGGGTGCCACCACAGGCGGTGTCAACGGCGGCGCGACCGGCGGGACCGGACACGATCACGGTGGGAATCCCGAGGACCACGGATACGGCGGATACGGCGGATACGGGGACGATTCAGGCAAGGAGACCGGCTATGGCGGCGCCGGCCACTGAGTGGTCCACGCGCCCTTGACCGGACGAGTGGCGCGCGGTGGACAGCTCTCGAATCCGTCGCGCGCCACCGCCGAAAGCTCATAGCAGCAGCGAAAGAAGCAGGGATGGAAAGATCGGGTGGGGCCGTGCGGAATGGCGCTGTGTCGACTGCTGACGACGAATCCATGGACGATTACCCGCAACAACTCTCACCGCCGTCCACACCGAAGTCCACGGAGCGGCCACCGCCGGCATATCTGCGAGCGGCAACGACTGCCGCCGTCTTCCTCTGCCTCGTGACGGCCCTGGTCCATGTGTTTCTGGTCTTTCTCCATGTGGCGCCGCCGAACTCGCTCTCCCAGCGCTACAGCCGACAGATCACCGCATGGGTCTTCCCGCTGTTCGAGCAGAACTGGCGACTGTTCGCGCCGGACCCGGAGTCCGTCAACCGGAAGATCTCGGTGCGGTCCCTGCACACCGCCCCGGACAGGACCGTGCATGTCAGCGACTGGTTCGATCTGACCGCCGTCGACGACTCCGCGGTGGAACACAATCCCTTCCCGAGCCATACGACGCAGAACATGCTGCGGCGGGCCTGGAGTTCCTACCTCGAAAGCCACGTCGTCGACGACCAGCCGCGCTCGCCACGGGGGTTGATGACCCAGCGGTACCTGACCAACATCGCCTCGGAGCGCCTCGCGGCCCTGCGCGGCGGAAGCTTCGAGACCATCCAGCTGCGGGTGGTCACCGTACCCATCGCCGCGCCCACCCCGGCGAGCGGCGCGGGGGCGGCTTCCGCCAAGCCGAGGACGGCCGATACACGGTACCTGCCGTGGTGGAAGGTGGAGGCCTCCCGTGGAAATTGAGCAGCTGCCAGCAGCACACCCCCGTACCGCCGAGAGCCCGGGGCCCGACGCACCGCACCGCGTCATCGGCCGTGTCCGAGCGAGCCTCGATGTGCTCACCGAGCGGCCGGTCTCGCTGTACGCCACGGCGGTCCTGCGCATCGGTTACGGCTCGCTCTACCTCCTCTTCCTGCTGCGCGAGTTTCCGCACCGTGACGAGATCTGGGGCCCAGGATCACCGTGGACACCGGAACTCGCGAGGCAACTCTTCGACCAGACCGGCTGGTTCAGCATCCTCACCCTCTCGGACAACCGCGCCTACTTCGAGGCCTGTTACGCACTGGCCGTCGTCGCATCGGCCCTGTTCGCCCTCGGCTGGCGGACCAGGGCGGTGTCCGTGCTGTTCGCGGTCGTCGTCGCGTCGTTCCACGCCAGGGCGATCTTCATGACCGACGGAGGAGACAACCTCATGCTCCTCATGTCCCTCTACCTCGTCCCGACCGCCTGCGGCCGTCGCTGGTCGATGGACGCGCGCAGAACCGGACTCCGTGCGGGTGCGGGCGCTGCTGCGGGCCGGGCAGCGGGCGTGTTCCCCCCTCACCTGCGCGCTTCCCGGCGGACCCTGACCGCCGTGCTGCACAACTGCGCACTGTTCGTCATCGCGGCCCAGGTGTGTTTCCTCTACGGATCCGCGGGCCTGTACAAGGTGCAGGGCGGATCCTGGGGCAGCGGGACCGCGCTCCACTACGTCCTGCATCTCGACCTGTTCCGGCCCTGGCCCGCGCTGTCCCTCATGGCGGACGAGCACGAGGTTGTGATCGCCATCGCCTGCTACCTGACGGTTCTGTTGCAGGTCGCCTTCCCGTTCGTGCTGTTCGGGCGGCTCAAGTACCCGTTCCTGGCCATGTTGTCGGGCATACACCTGGGCATCGCGGTGCTCATGGGACTGCCCCTCTTCTCCGGCGCGATGATCATCGCTGACGCCGTCTTCCTGCCGGACCGGTTCTACCGCGCTCTGGGACGGCTGGGGCGCCGCGCGGCTCGGAGCGCAGCACGTCAGTCGCGACATTTCACCTCAACGACTTTGTCCAGGTGAAGCCTTGATGACCCGCGTGCGAGGAAGTGTCCGGTGCCGACGAGCCCTGTCGCGCGGCCTGAGCTTGCCGATCAATGCTGATCACGTGGCCCCCATGCACGTGGATCCAGATACGTGTGGATCCACGATCACCATCCATCTGGCGACGGGGGCGCGGCGGCGAGAGGCGAGGCAGCGCGGGCAGTTCACGGCGCGCAGCCATACGTCCTTCTCGTCGTCGGGGTCGCCCGCGCCGCCCAGCGCCCTCAACTCGCCCGTCCACTGCGGGTCATGCAGCAGGCCGAGGAGTCTGTGCGCGGTCATCACGTCTTCTCCGACCGTGCCCGCTGGGACCGCCTCGCGACGGGGTTCCTCGCCCTCACGCCCGGTCGGCCCTTCGGTGCGGGTGGTTCGCGATCTCGTCGTTGCGGCTCCGCACCGTGAGGGGGCCTCCGGTGGTTCGGGCCGCCTCGCGCTGCCGGGTGAGGGCCCCGCACACATCGCGGCCTTCCGCCGGCACGGGCTCGAGGGCGGGGCCGGGAGCGCCGGAGCTGTCGTTTGCGTCCGCCTCCGTGGTGCCAAGTCCCGCGGCTGACCCGCACCGACCGGAGCCCCGCCACTCCACCCCGTTCGGAGCGACGGGGCTCTTCGCCGCCCCGCCTCACTCCCGCGCCGTACTCAGTTCGGCGTCCAGCGCCGTGTCCTGCGGGTCCACCGGGAGTTCGGCGCTGACCTGGAAACCGGCGCGGGGCGCGGGGCCCGACCGCAGGGAGCCGCCCGCCGAGGCCAGCCGTTCGGTCAGGCCCTTCAGCCCGTTGCCGCCGGTCCGGGGCGACGGGGCGGGCGCGGCCGGGACGCCCCTGCCGTTGTCGGTGATCGTCAGGAGCACCCGCTCCGGCGTGCCCTCGATCACGATCTCGCAGCGCGTCGCGGCGCTGTGGCGTACGACGTTGGTGACGGCCTCGCGGACCACCCAGCCCAGCAGCGCCTCGGCCTGCGCGGGCAGCGGCGGGCCCGACTGGCGTACCAGCGGCTCCACTTCGGCGGCGCCGAGCGCCGAGCGGGCCCGGTCGAGTTCGGTGGCGAGGCTGCCCTCGCGGTAGCCGGTGACGGCCTCGCGGATCTCGGTGAGCGCCTGGCGGCCGACCGACTCGATGTCGGCGACCTGGCCGAGCGCCGCGTCCAGGTCGCGCGGCGCGATCCGGCGGGCGGCCTCCGACTTCACCACGATGACCGAGAGGGTGTGGCCCAGCAGGTCGTGCAGGTCGCGGGAGAAACGCAGGCGCTCCTTCTCCACGGCGGTACGCGCCAACTCCTGCCGGGTCGCGCGCAGTTCGCGCACGGTCTCGGACAGCGAGAGGAGGGCCGCGATCACCATGCCGGACAGGAACGTCCCGTACGCGATGGTCATGTTGTCCCACGGGTCGCCGGTCTTGATGCCGGAGATGACACCGACCGAACCCGCGAGCGTGAGGATCACGACGCCCAGGCGCCGGTCGCGCAGCACCGCCCCGCAGGTCAAGGAGAACAGCGGGAAGAAGAGCAGCCAGCTACCGCCGTAGCCGAGACCGAGGGCGTAGGTGACGGCGCCGAGCCCGCCGAGCAGGACCAGGGTGGCCCGCTCCTCGCGGCGCGGCTTGTCGAAGGCCCGGTAGGCGACCAGCGCGTACAGGACGACGAAGGCGACGATGCCGAGGCCGCCGAGGACCGGGTGGGCCACATCGCCCCTGACCACGTCGATCGCGGCGCCGGTGCCCATCAGGAGCCACGGCAGGAAGGTGTGGGCGTTGGCCGGCGGGCCGGGGAACTCGTCGGGCTTGGCTCCCCGCGCGGGCAGCTTCGGCAGCAGTGATGGCATCGCGTTCTCCCCGTTTTGACGGCCTGACGGAACCTGACGGCACCCGGTCCCGGCGCTCACACGGTCCGAGCGGACCGGCGGTAGGAGACCACGGCGTACGAACCGAAGACCACCAGCCAGGCCGCCATCAGGGCGATGGTGGCAACCCCGGGGGCGTGGCCCCGCGAGGTGGACCAGCCGAGGTCGGCGAAGCGGTGGGTCGGAGTGTACTCGGCGATCCTACGCAGCCAGCCGGGGAAGGCGGTGACGGGGAACCACAGGCCGCCGAGGATCGCGAGGCCCATCAGGCAGGCCACGTTCACGACGCCGGTGGCCTGCGCGGAGAGCCGGTAGCCGTTGCCGAGGCCCAGCATCGTGAAGGGCAGCGCCCCGAGCCAGAGCAGCAGCGTGAGCGCGGCCCACTGCCAGGCGTCCAGGCGCACCCCGTCGACCAGCGCGCCGGCCAGGAACACGGCGAGGATGCCGGGCAGGACGGTCACCGAGCCGCTGATGGCCCGCCCGGTCACCACCTTCGCCGGGGCGAGCGGGGCGATCCGCAGCTGGCGCAGCCACCCGATCGACTTGTCGGACGCGACCCCGGTCCCGACGCCGAGGGCGGCGCCCAGCGCGCCGTAGGCCGCCATGCCGATCATCGACTGGACCTTCCAGTCGTCGCCGTTGCCGGACCCGCCGATGTTGGTGAAGAGCAGATACATCAGGACGGGCATCCCGATGCCGAAGATCACGAATGACGCGTCCCGCAGGGTGCGCCGCATCTCCAGCTTGATGTACTCGATCATCGGACGGTCTCGCTTTCGTGCGCGGTGAGGGAGAGGAAGGCGTCCTCCAGGCTCGCGGGGGCCACTTCGAGGCGGCGTACGGCACCCATGGATGCCAGCGCCATGACGGTGGCGTCGGAGTCGGAGGTGCGCAGCCGGGCCCGGTCGCCGTCGGTCTCGACACCGACCACGCCGGGCAGCAGCGCGAGGCCGGCGCTCGAGGCCCCGGCGAGGTCGAAGGAGACCAGGCTGCCACCGGCCGCCCGCTTGATCTGCTCGCCGGGCCCGTCGGCGACGACGCGGCCCCGGTCGATGACGACGACGCGGTCCGCGTTGTCGTCGGCCTCCTCGAGATAGTGGGTGGAGAACATGACGGTGTTGCCGCGGGCGGCGTAGACGCGCATGGACTCCCAGAACGCGCGGCGCGCCTCCACGTCCAGGGCGGCGGTCGGCTCGTCCAGGAGCAGCAGTTCCGGGTTGCCCGCGAGCGCCATCGCGAACCGCACCCGCTGGGTCTGGCCGCCGGAGAGCTTGTCGACCCGGCGGTCGGCGAACTCGGTGAGCCCGGCAAGGGCCAGCGCCTCGGTGACCGGCATCGGCTTCGGGTACATGCTGGCGATGAAGAACACCAGCTCGCGCACGGTCACCCGGGGGATCGGGCTGCCCTCCTGGAGCATCGCCCCGACGAGCCCGTCCCGCACCGCCCGCTCCGGGCTCCGGCCGAAGACCCGCACCTCGCCGGCGTCGGGCTCGTTCAGGCCGAGCAGGAGGCCGATGGTGGTGGACTTGCCGGCGCCGTTGCGGCCGAGCAGCGCCACGGTCTCGCCGCGCCCGATGGCCAGCTCGGCCCCGTCCACGGCCCGCACCGCCCCGTAGGACTTCACCACCCCGGTGAAACGGACCGCGGTGGCGCTCTGTGTCGTCGTCTGCGTCATGTCCCGAACGCTACGGAGCCAGTGGGGGGCCGCCCCAGATGCGCTTGTACGCAGCTGGGCGGGACAAATGTCCTGGGTGCCCCCGGCGAGGAGGGCGAGGAGGGCGAGGAGGGCGTACGGGCAAGGGAGCTGACGCGGCGTCAGAAGCCTTCCCAACGGCCGGGGCGTGCGCTATACCTGGGGGCCGTCGGCCTAGAACGCGTTCTAGAACGGGTCCCGCACCGGGCGGACCGGCCCGGAGCGCGTCCTCGGTCCGGTCCAGGACGACCTCGGTGGGGCCGACGGTGCGGACGGCCGCGCCGAGGTCTTCTCCCCGTGCCCGCACCACGCTCAAGGAGCAGCATCCCGATGCCCATTGATGCCGCGAAGGCGCTCGCCGCCGAGCCCCGGTCCACCACCATCACCTGGGACCACAAGGACGTACAGCTCTACCACCTGGGGCTCGGCGCGGGCCGGCCCGCCACCGACCCCGACGAGCTGCGCTACACCCTGGAGTCCAAGCTGCACGTGCTGCCCTCCTTCGCGACCGTGGCGGGCGCCGGCATGGGCGTGGTCGGGGGCCTCTCCGCGCCCGGCATCGACGTGGACCTCGCGGCGGTGCTCCACGGCGGCCAGTCCATCGCCGTGCACCGGCCCGTGCCGGTGCGCGGCGAGGCCACCTCGACCTCCAAGGTCGCCGCCGTCCACGACAAGGGCAAGGCCGCCATCCTGGTCCTGCGCACCGAGGCCGCCGACGCGGACGGGCCCCTGTGGACAAGCGACGCGCAGATCTACGTACGCGGCGAGGGCGGCTTCGGCGGCGAGCGAGGGCCATCCACCCGCGCCGAGCTGCCCGACCGGGACCCCGACCACGTGGTGGAGCGGCCGGTGCGCGAGGAACAGGCCCTGCTCTACCGCCTGTCCGGCGACTGGAACCCGCTGCACGCCGACCCCGACTTCGCCAAGCTCGCCGGCTTCGAGCGGCCCATCCTGCACGGCCTGTGCACGTACGGGATGACGCTCAAGGCCGTCGTGGACACCCTGCTCGACGGCGACGTGACCCGGGTGCGGTCCTACGCCACCCGCTTCACCGGGATCGTCTTCCCGGGCGAGACCCTGCGCGTCCGGATGTGGTCGGCGCCCGGCCGCGTCCAGGTGACGGTGACGGCCGTCGAGCGGGACGACGCGCCGGTACTGGCCGACACGGTCGTAGAACTCGACTGAGCCCGCCTGCAACCGCGCCCGCCTGCAACCGCGCCCGCCCGTCCCGCAGGTGGTCCAGCACTTGTTCCGGTACGTGAGGGAACCCGAGGGGAGCCGCACCATGCGCGCAGCCGTACTGCACGAGATTGGCCAGGACAAGCTGGACGTGGTCGACGACATGGAGGCCACCGGGTTCGGGCCGGGCAAGGTCAAGCTCCGCGTCCGCGCCACCGGCCTGTGCCACTCCGACCTCTCGGCGATGAGCGGGGTGCTGCCCCAGCCCGCGCCGTTCGTGCCCGGCCACGAGGGGGCGGGCGAGGTCGTCGACGTCGGCGACGGCGTGAGCGGCATCGCGCCGGGCGACCGGGTCCTGATGTGCTGGCTGCCGGCGTGCGGGGCGTGCCCGTCCTGCAAGCGCGGCCAGACCCAGCTGTGCCTGGCCGGGTTCATGAACGCCGGGACCCCCAACTTCCGCCGCCCCGGCGGCGACGTGTTCGGCTTCGCCGGCACCGGAACCTTCGCCGAGGAGGTCGTGGTCGCGGCCGGCTGCGCGGTGCCGATCCCCGACGACGTGCCGTACGAGATCGCCGCGCTCATCGGCTGCGGGGTCACCACCGGACTCGGGGCCGCCATCAACACCGCGCGGGTGGAGGCGGGTTCGTCGGTCGCCGTCATCGGGTGCGGCGGGGTCGGCATCAGCGCCGTCCAGGGCGCCAGGGTGCAGGGCGCAGCCCAGATCGTGGCCGTCGACCCGGTCGCCTCGCGGCGGGAGGCGGCGCTCCGGTTCGGCGCCACCGAGGCGGTCTCGCCCGAGGAGTTCGCCGACGCCAAGCAGCGGATCACCTCGGGTGAGGGTTTCGACTACGTCTTCGAAGTGGTCGGCCGCTCGGCGACCGCGCGCACCGCGTACGAGAACACCCGGCGCGGCGGGACCCTGTGCGTGGTCGGCGCCGGCGCCCTTGACGACTTCTTCCAGGTCAACATGTTCGAGCTGTTCTTCGACGAGAAGCGCATCCTGCCGTCGATGTACGGCGGCGGCGACGTGCTGCGCTCCTACGAACGGGCCATCGCGCTGTGGCGGGCGGGCCGCATCGACCTGGAGGGCCTGATCACCCACCGGGTGCGGCTGGCCGAGATCAACGACGCGCTCGACCAGATGCGCAGCGGCGAGGCGCTGCGGACGTGCGTGGAGATCTGAACCCGTCGCTGTCCGGCACCGGTCGCCGTCCGGCACCGGTCGCCGTCCGGCACCGGTGACCGTCCGGCAACGGTGAGACGCCGGTCGCTCTCCGGCGCCCGCCCCCATTTCCCGCCCCCCCTGTGCTCCCCTCTGTGAGAGGACCCAACCGGCATGACAGCACCAGCACTGCCACTTGAAGGGCTTTCCGCGATCGTCACCGGCGCCGGGCGCGGGCTCGGCCGGGCCGAGGCGGTCGAACTCGCCCGGCTCGGCGCGGCCATCGTCGTCAACGACTTCGGACAGCCGGGCCGCGACGGTTCTGGGCAGGCCTCGGCGGGCCCCGCCGAGGAGGTCGCCGCCGAGATCCGCGCGGCGGGCGGCCGGGCGACGGCCCACACCGGTGACGTGGCCGATCACCAACAGGCGCGCGCCTTGGTCGAGTTGGCGATCCAGACCTACGGAAAGCTGGACATCCTGGTCAACAACGCGGGCATCCTGCGGGACCGGATGATCTTCTCGATGAGCGAGGCCGAGTGGGACTCGGTGATCCAGGTGCACCTCAAGGGGCACTACAACACCACCCACTTCGCCGCTGCGCACTGGCGCGAGCGCTCCAAGGCGGCGGGCGGCCCCGTCTACGGCCGCGTCGTGAACACCTCCTCGGAGGCCTTCCTGGCGGGCTCGGCCGGCCAGCCCAACTACGCGGCGGCCAAGGGCGGCATCGTCGGCCTCACCACCTCAACGGCGCTCGCGCTCGGCAAGTACGGGGTGACGGCCAACGCGATCTGTCCGCGGGCCAGGACCCGGATGACCGAGGACGTGTTCGCGGGGTTCGCGGAACCGGGAGAGGGCGAGCTCGACCCACTGGCGCCGGAACACGTCTCGCCCCTGGTCGGCTACTTGGCCTCACCCGCGGCCACCCGGATCAACGGGCAGCTCCTGGTGGTGCACGGTGGGATGGTCGCGGTCATGGAGCGGCCGCGGGTGGCCGCGCGTTTCGACACGGCGAAGGAGGTCTTCTCGTACGAGGAGCTGGACGAGCTGATCTCTCCGTACTACGCGGGCCGTCCCAAGGACGAGACGTTCGCGGCGACGGAGGTACTGGGGCTGCGCCACGGGTGAGGTGGCGCCGGGGTTCCCGCCCGGCCGCGGGTCGGCGCACGGCCGGCATGCGCGTACTTGGCGCGTCATGGGGCCCCTTGGCCGAGGAATTCATCGTTCTGTCGCAGGTCGGTAGTCTGTCGGGATGCTTGTCACGGGGATTCTGCTCACGGCCGTTGCCGGTCCGGGATGCGCCTATCTGTCGTGGCAGTTGTGGAACCGGCTGCGTTCGGTGTTCGGAGGCATAGCCGTGGAGGGTCGTTGTGTGCGCCGCTATTCCACGGACAGTGCGGACAGTGGAACCCAGTGGCACCATGTGCATGGCTTCACCACCCTTGAAGGCCAGTATGTGGAATTCGAGGAAGACGTGATGCTGCTGGCTGAGGGCGACTCTCTGACGGTCCGCTACCGCCCGGAAAACCCGGCACGTTCCGCGACGGTCATGGGTCCTGGCGGAGCTTGGTCCCCGTTGTTCGGCCAGCTCCTCGGCATTACGGTCACCGGCGTGTTCGCGCTGTTCGGCCTGCTGTTGGTCTGGCTGTACGTCCGCCAGTGAATTGATCGCGGTTTTCCTGTTTGGTTTTCGCGACGCGACGTGCCGGTGAGCGTTTGGTGCGGGCCTGCGTGGGCGTACCCAGCCTGCTGGGGCGGAGCCCCAGGGGGTTTCGGCTGCGGGTGGTGGTCGCTCCTCGCGCAGTTCCCCGCGCCCCTGGCAGGGCTGGTGCTGGCCCTCATGGGAACCTCAGCCCCTGGCAGGGTCCGCGCTGGCCCGCAGCGGCATAGTCAGCCTGTCATGGGGGTCCCCCCTGGCCCTTAAGGCCTTGGGGGAGATTGAGGACGAGCGCCCTTCAGGCGCGATACGGGGTCTGGGGCGGAGCCCCAGGGAGCTCGGGTGCGGGCCGTGGTCGCTTCTCGCGCAGTTCCCCGCGCCCCTGGCGGGGTCGGGCGCTGGCCCGCGTCGGCATCCTCAGCCCGTCCGGCGATTGAGGGCGAGGGCGTTCAGGACGGACCGGGTCTGGGGCGGAGCCCGGGGTGGGCGTGGGCCCGGCGGGGCCGGCGGCGGCCCGGGCTCCGCGGTGGGTCAGGCGGTGCTGGGCGCGTTTTCCTCGCGCCGGTGGCGTCCGTGGGGCGGCGTCACCGAATCCTCGGTGGACGCCGCACCCCCCCGGTGCCGGCCCGCGTGGTCGTTCCCCGTCTCCTGCGGACGGATGTCGGTCTGGTTGGACATGAGCTGTGGTCACCCCGTAGTCGTCTTCACACGTATCGCTCGTACAGGGCGCCGATTCTAACGATCTCCTGACGGGGGCCGACGGCCGGTCAGGGGCGCCTGACCGAGGGGTACGGGCTTGGTGTGGGCCAAAGGCGGCGGCGCGGGCGGGGCCGGCGCGGGGTCGGCCGGCGCGGCCAGCTCGTGCACCGCGCACGGGTTCGCCCGCGTGGCGTACGGAAGCCGCAGCACCCCCTGCGCCGTCCACAGTCCCGCACCCGCCAACCACCCCTGCGGCGCGGCCAGTTGGTGCAAGCGGCGGCCGGACGGGCGCCAGACGCCGAGCCAGGTGCCGGCCGCCGCGTCAATGCGCAGGGCCACCGCGCAGGACTCCGGCATCAGGACCTGGCCCGGCTGTATGGCGAACGGTGTGACGGCCGCGTCCGCAAGACGCAGGCACTCGGGGAAGCGCACCGGCAGCGCGGAGCCGAGCACGCCCCAGCCGAGCCGTTCGTGGCCCGGCGCGTTCGAACGGATCAGGAGCAGCCCGCTGTCGGCGTCCGCGAGCAGCAGCCGGTCGTCGCTGTCCTCGGTGATCTCAAGGAGCTCGGTGACCTCGCCGCCGCGCTCCAGGTCGACGGTGACCGCCTTCGTGCGGCCGTCGAGCTCCCGGTCGAGGGCGAGCAGCCGTCCGGTGCGGTCCAGCCAGACCCCGCCCGAGCATCGCCCCTTGATCCGGGTCACCAGCTCGGGGCCGAACGCGCCGCCCGCCACCCGCCACAGCGCCGTGCTGTCCTGTCCGGCCGCGACGGCGTAGGCACAGGTGCCGTCCGGGGACGGCGGGAGCAGGGTGAGCTCGTCCGCCCCGGCGTCCACCGTGCCGAGCGGCAGCTCGCCCGTGGCGGGTCCGGTGGGATAGAGCAGGGCGAAGGCGTGCCGGCCGGCGATCCGGCGCTGGATGAGCACCCGGCCGTCCGCCAGGGGCAGGACCCCCGTGTCCGGTTCCTCCGGCTGGTTGCCGGGGAGCGGCACCGCGTACGGCTCGGGGCCGTCGAGCGTCCAGCGCTCGGGGAACCAGGCCGCGCTCCCGCCCTCGTCGCGCACCAGCCGCGCGGCGTACGAACCGTTCGCCGTGATCGCGAATCCCGTACCTGCGACCGCGCCGTCCTCGGCTGCGGACTCGATGGCCAAAGCCGTCATCAGATGGGTCACCTCCGGCCACCGAAGCTAGTTTTCGCACCTTCGGCCCGACAACGTGAGCCCTGCGGCTTCACACCAATGGGTGGCCCTCGCGCGGTTCGCCCGTGGGGAGCGGGGCGGATGTGCAGGAACGGTTTACGTGAGAGCCCCGGCCCTCACCGTGGCCGCCGGGCTCTGCCTCGCGGCCGCCGCGGACAGGACGGCGGCCATGGGCACGGACGCGGCGCCCGGCCGGTTCCCGCGCACCGTGTGTGGCACTCGATGGGCGCCGCCGAGATCAAGGCGACGAGGGCGCCCCCAGCCATGTGAAGAAGGACGCGGGCGCCCCCCGAAGCGTCGGCACGATCAACGGCCTCAGCCTGGAGGCGATCGCCGCACTCAAGCCCGACCTCATCCTCGTCGACGCCGGCATCCCGTGCCCCAAGAACCAGGCGTGGCGAGGCGGGCGGGACAAGGGGGTGACGAAGCGGGTGTGACGAAGCGGGTGCGACGAAGCGGGTGTGACGCAGCGGCGTGAGGAAGCGGCGTGAAGAAGTACGTACCGGCGGCCGGCCGGAGGGGTGCGCGGCGCGGGTAACCTGTCTGCGTGCCCCGTCTGTCTGAAGTCATCGCAGCGCTCGACGCCCTCTGGCCGCCCGAGCGGGCCGAGGGGTGGGACGCCGTCGGCACCGTCTGCGGCGACCCCGACGCCGAGGTGCGCCGGGTCCTGTTCGCCGTCGACCCCGTCCAGGACATCGTGGACGAAGCCGTCAAGCTCGGCGCCGACCTGGTCGTCACCCACCACCCGCTCTATCTGCGCGGCACCACCACGGTCGCCGCGGGCCACTTCAAGGGCCGGGTCGTGCACACGCTGATCAAGCACGACATCGCCCTGCACGTCGCGCACACCAACGCCGACACCGCGGACCCGGGTGTGAGCGACGCCCTGGCGGGCGCCCTCGACGTACGCGTCACCGGCCCCTTGGTGCCGGATTCCAGCGACCCGGCGGGCCGCAGGGGCCTCGGCCGGATCTGCGCGGTGGAGCCCCCCATGACGCTCGGCGAGTTCGCCGCCCGCGCCGCCGCCCGGCTGCCCGCCACCGCGCAGGGCATCCGCGTCGCGGGCGACCCCGGCGCCCCGGTGCGGACCGTCGCCGTCAGCGGCGGCTCGGGCGACAGCCTCTTCGACGCCGTACGCGCCTCGGGAGCGGACGCCTTCCTCACCGCCGACCTGCGCCACCACCCGGTCTCCGAAGCCACCCAGCACTCTCCGCACTCTCCGCTCGGGCTGATCGACGCCGCGCACTGGGCCACCGAGTGGCCCTGGTGCGAGCAGGCCGCGGCGCAGCTCGACGAGATCTCCGACCGCCACGGCTGGGACCTGAGGGTCCACGTCTCGAAGACGGTCACCGACCCCTGGTCGGCCCACCACACCTCCCCTTCTATTGATGGAGCCCCCAACTGAACGCCGCGCCCGCCGACCAGATCCGCCTTCTCGACGTACAGGCGCTGGACCTGCGCCTGTCGCAGCTCGCGCACAAGCGCACCTCGCTGCCCGAGCACGCCGAGATCGACTCGCTCACCAAGGACCTCACCCAGCTGCGCGACCTCCTGGTCGCCTCACAGACCGAGGAGAGCGACACCGCCCGCGAGCAGACCAAGGCCGAGCAGGACGTGGACCAGGTGCGTCAGCGCGCCACCCGTGACCAGCAGCGCCTGGACTCCGGCGCGGTCTCCTCGCCCAAGGACCTGGAGAGCCTTCAGCGGGAGATCGTCTCGCTCGCCAAGCGCCAGGGCGACCTCGAAGACGTCGTCCTCGAAGTGATGGAGCGCCGCGAGGCCGCCCAGGAGCGGGCCGCCGAGCTGACCGAGCGCGTCTCCTCCGTCCAGGCCAGGACCGACGACGCCACCACGCGCCGCGACAGCGCGCTGGCCGAGCTCGACGCGGAGATCGCCTCGGTCACCAAGGAGCGCGAGATCGTCGCCGGCTCCGTGCCGGGCGACCTCCTCAAGCTCTACGACAAGCTGCGCGGCCAGCAGGGCGGGGTCGGCGCGGCCCGCCTCTACCAGCGCCGCTGCGAGGGCTGCCGCCTGGAGCTCAACATCACCGAGGTCAACGAGGTCAAGGCCGCCGCTCCCGACGCGGTCCTGCGCTGCGAGAACTGCCGCCGCATCCTGGTGCGCACCTCGGAATCGGGTCTGTAAGTGCCGTCTTCGCCCGCCACGGGACGGCAGTTCGTCGTCGAGGCCGACGGCGGCTCCCGGGGCAACCCGGGACCCGCCGGCTACGGCGCGGTCGTGCTCGACCCGGTGACGGGCGAGACGCTGGCCGAGGCCGCCGAGTTCATCGGGGTCGCCACGAACAACGTAGCCGAGTACAAGGGGCTCATCGCCGGCCTGCGCGCCGCGCGCGAGCTCGACCCGGCGGCGATGGTGCGGGTCCGCATGGACTCCAAGCTCGTCGTCGAGCAGATGTCGGGCCGCTGGAGGATCAAGCACCCCGACATGAAGCCGCTGGCCGCGGAGGCCGCGCGGATCCTGCCGTCCGGGCAGGTGTCGTACGAGTGGATCCCGCGCGAGCGCAACAAGCACGCGGACCGGCTCGCCAACGAGGCGATGGACGCGGGCCGGCAGGGACGGCGCTGGGAGCCCTCGGCGTCCACTGCGTCCATGGAGTCCTCGGCGTCCTCGGCGTCCTCGGCGCTCGCTTCCGCCGCCGACGCGGGTGCGGCCCGGGTGGTCGGGGATCACGCGGCGGGCGCGGCCAGGGCGCGGGCGGCGCTCGCGGGGGCGATGGGGGCGGGGGCGACGGGGGCGGGGTTGTCCGGCGGTTCGGCTTCCGTGCCGGTGTCCGCGAGTGCCGCCGGTGCCGTGGGTGCCGGGAGCGCTGTGGGTGCCCGGAGCGCGGGGAGCATTGGGGGTGCAACTGCCGTGCCGGACAAGCCTGTTGAGGCTTCGCCCGGCGTCGGGTGGGGGGCCTCCGCCGATCTGGGGGCGCCCGCGACCTTCGTCCTGCTGCGGCACGGCGAGACGGCGCTCACGCCCATGAAGCGGTTCTCCGGCAGTGGCGGAACCGACCCCGAGCTGTCGGCCGTCGGGCGGGGTCAGGCCGAGCGGGCCGCGGCGGCGTTCGCCGAGCGCGGCACCATCGAGGCCATCGTCTCCTCGCCGTTGCGGCGGTGCCGTGAGACGGCGGCGGCGGTCGCCGACCGTCTCGGACTCGACGTCCACGTCGAACCGGGCCTGCGGGAAACGGACTTCGGGGCGTGGGAGGGGCTGACCTTCGCCGAGGTGCGCGAGCGGTACGCCGACGACCTCGACGCGTGGCTCGGCTCGGCCAAGGCGGCGCCGACGGGAGGCGGGGAGAGCTTCGCGGCGGTGGCGCGGCGGGTCGCCGCGGCCCGGGACCGGCTGATCGCCGCGTACCCCCGGCGCACGGTGCTCGTGGTCACGCATGTGACCCCGATCAAGACCCTGGTCAGGCTGGCTCTGGGGGCGCCGCCGGAGTCCCTGTTCCGGATGGAGCTTTCGGCTGCGTCGGTGTCGGAGGTGGCGTATTACGGGGACGGGAACGCGTCGGTGCGGGGGCTGAACGATACGGGGCACCTGCGGTAGCGGTCCGGGTCCTTCGGGTGCGCCCGGGTCCCGTTTCGCGCAGTTCCCCGCGCCCCTTGCAACCCTGTTTCGCTTTCGGGTGCGGGCCGGTGCGTGGCCGGTCGCGCAGTTCCCCGCGCCCCTGGCGGGGTTCGTGGCGGCCGGCGTGGGCCTGTCCGCCCCCAGGGGGTCAGAGGCGGGCCAGGGTTGATGCCTCGTGGGCCAGGGTCTCGATGCGGGGCCAGTCCTTGTCGGCCAGGGCTTCCGCGGGGAGCATCCACGTACCCCCCACACACCCCACGTTCGGCAGGGCCAGGTACGTCGGGGCCGAGGCGCGCGTGATGCCCCCCGTGGGGCAGAAGCGGGCCCGGGGAAGCGGCGACGCGAGGGACGCGAGGTAGGCGGCCCCGCCCGCAGCCTCGGCCGGGAAGAACTTCATCTCCGTCACGTCCTGTTCCAGCAGCGCCACCACCTCCGACGCCGTCGAGACCCCGGGCAGGAACGGAACGCCCGACTCCTTCATCGCGGCCAGCAGCCCCGGCGTCCATCCCGGGCTCACCAGGAACCGGGCGCCCGCCCCGACCGCGTCGGCGACCCCGGCGGGCGTGATGACCGTACCCGCGCCCACCACCGCCTCCGGCACCCGTCGCGCCACGGCCCGGATCGCGTCGAGCGCGGCCGGCGTGCGCAGCGTCACCTCGATCGCCCGGAGCCCGCCCGCCACCAGCGCGCGGGCCAGCGGCACGGCGTCGTCGGCGTCGTCGACGACCACGACCGGTATGACGGGGGCGAGGTCCAGGACGGAGGCGGGGGTGGGGCCGGGGCCGGGGGCAGGGGAGGGCGCTGCGGAGGGCGTCATGCGGGTCATATTGCCGGGGGGCTACGTCATCTGCAATGAGCGTTGCGTATGGTGCAACGCCCGGCGGAGGTGTGCCACGCCGGGTCGGCTCCGTGCCCGTGCGCACCGACCGTCAGTGGATCTGGGTCACCACCACGTCCAGGGACCAGGCGCGGCCCGGCTTGGCCGGCGCTTCGGCCTCCACGACGTGGCCCATGCCGCGCAGGGTCTCCACGAGCTCCGCCGGGTCGGCGGGCCGGGCCCCGGTGGTGAGCAGGTCGCGTACGATCCGGCCCTTCGTCGCCTTGTTGAAGTGGCTCACGACCGAGCGCTTCTCGACCCCGTCGACGACCTGCGCGTGCAGCACCCGGACGGTGGCCGTGCGCTCCGCCACGGCGCCCTTCGGCTTCCACGCGGCGGCGTACGCGGAGGAACGCAGGTCCAGGACGAGGCCGGTGCCGGCGGCCTCCGTCATCACCGGGTCCATCACGGTCCGCCAGTACGCCCCGAGCGCGCCAAGGCCCGGCAGCTTCACACCCATTGAGCAGCGGTACGAGGGAATCCGGTCGCCGGTGCGCACCGCGCCCCACAGTCCCGAGAACACCAGCAGCGACTGCGCGGCGCGGCGCTTGGCGGCGGCGTCCAGGGAGGCGAGGCCGAGGGCGTCGTACAGGACGCCGGTGTAGATCTCGCCCGCCGGGCGGGTTCCCGCCGTACGCAGCTCGACGTTCTTGGCGATCTCGCCCCGCAGGCCCTCGCTCAGGCCCAGGACCTCGCGTGCCTTGTCCTCGTCGGCGGCGCACAGCTCGACGAGCTCGTCCAGGACGGCGGCGCGGGCGGGTGCGAGGCCCGGCAGGGACAGCGTCTCCGGCTTGAGCGGCGCGCCGCGACCCGAAGCGGCCTTGCCTTCGGAGGGCGGCAACAGCACCAACACGGTCGTTCTCCTTCGTACGTCGGGGGAGGGGGTGCGGCCCCTGCGGCCAGCGTACGGGGGCGCTGCGCTGGGCTTGACCAGGCCTGAGGTTGCCCCGGCCGTGAGGCGCGGCCGGCACGTCACGGTGCTCCCGCCCCGGTCCCTGGCTCCTCGAGCTCCCCCAAGGCCTCAAGGGCCAGGGGGACCCCATGAGGGGCTGATTTTTGGTTCCGCGCGCGGTGAGGCGCGGCCGGCACGTCACGGTGCTCCCGCCCCGGTCCCTGGCTCCTCGAGCTCCCCCAAGGCCTCAAGGGCCAGGGGGACCCCATGAGGGGCTGGATTTTGGCGCGGCCGGCATCACACGCGGCTCCCGCCCCGCACGCCGACGTGGCCGTTCTGGCCTACGCTCGAACGCATGCCACGTCGACACCTTCACCTCCGCGGCGCCGCCCAGGCTCCGTTGCGTGCCGCGTTCGCGGCGTTGCGGGTGGGGCTCGATGTTCCCGGCGCGTTCGGCGGGGACGTGCTCGCCGAGGCGGAGCGGGTCGCCTCCTCGCCGCGGCTGCCCTCGTACGACGCGACCGGCGTCGAGCTCTTCACCATCGACCCGCCCGCCTCCACCGACCTCGACCAGGCCATGTGCCTGGAGCGGCGGCCCGGCGGGGGTTTCAGGGTGTACTACGCCATCGCCGACGTCGCCGCCTTCGTCGCGCCGGGTGGCGCCTTGGACGCCGAGGCGCACCGCCGGGTGACCACTCTCTACTTCCCGGACGGCAAGACCCCGCTGCACCCCACCGTCCTGTCCGAGGGCGCCGCAAGCCTGCTGCCGGGCCAGGACCGGCCCGCGCTGCTGTGGCGGATCGACCTCGACGCGGACGGCGCCGCCACCGCCACCGACGTACGCCGCGCCCTCGTCCGCAGCCGCGCCAAACTCGACTACGAGGGCGTACAGCGGGAGATCGACACCGGTACCGCACCCGAATCCCTCGCCCTGCTGCGCGACATCGGCTCCCTGCGCGAACAGCGGGAACTCGCCCGTGGCGGCATCTCGCTCAACGTCCCCGAGCAGGAGATCGTCGAGCACGGCGACCGCTACGGCCTCACCTACCGCGCCCCGCTGCCCGCGGACGGCTGGAACGCCCAGATCTCCCTGCTCACCGGGATCGAGGGCGCCCGGCTCATGCTGGCATACGGCACCGGGATCCTGCGTACCCTGCCCAGCGCCCCGGACGGCGCGGTCGCCCGGCTGCGGCGTTCGGCGCGGGCGCTGGGCATCGAGTGGCCCCACCACGTCCCGTACGCGGCGCTCATCCGCTCCCTGGACCCTCGCGAGCCGCACCACGCGGCCTTCCTCCAGGAGTGCACGTCGCTGCTGCGGGGCGCCGGGTACACCGTGTTCACCGGCGGCACGACGCCCGAGCACGCCGTGCACGCCGCGGTGGCCGCGCCGTACACGCACTGCACCGCCCCGCTGCGCCGCCTCGTCGACCGGTACGCCGGCGAACTGTGCCTCGCCGCCGTGGCCGGCCGGGAACCGCCCGGGTGGGTGATGGCCGCGCTCGACGAGCTGCCCAAGGAGATGGCCCGGGGCACCGGCCGCGCCAACACGGTGGAGCGCGAGAGCGTCGACATCGTCGAGGCGGCGCTGCTCAAGGACCGCGTCGGCGAGGTCTTCGACGCGACCGTCATCGACGTGCGCGAGGAGCGGCCCACCGTCGCCACCGTGCACGTGAAGGACCCGGCGGTCGTGGCCCGCGTCGAGGGCGGCGGTCCCCTCCCGCTCGGCGAGCGCCTGCGCGTCCGGCTGACCCAGGCCGACCCCGGGTCGGCGAAGGTGCTGTTCGCGCCGGCGTGAGCGGCGGGGCCTGTGCGCGGGCTCGCGCCCGCCCGCTCACGGAGCGACCGCCGCCCGCACCGCGTTCGCCAGCTCCCCGGCCCGGTCCGCGTGGAAGCGTACGACCGACACCTCGCGCCGCTTTCCCAGGAGCGATACGTGGGTGACGGGCCCGGCCAGCTCCACGGTGAGGGAGGTCTGGGAGCCGACGGGCAGCTCCAGGACGTCGTCCGGGGCCTTGCCGCCCGCGCCCTGGAACCTCAGCTCGTCGCGGACGCCGGCTATGCGGTCGAGCGGGATGACCAGATCGACCCGGGCGCCCGCCCGCACCCGCAGGGCGTCCGGGGTCAGCACGTGCGGCCGGGTCACGGCGGCGGACTGCGTGCCGAGCACCAGGACGACCGTATAGAGGTCCAGCACGAAGAGCACCGCGTGCACGACGGGCCACTGTCGTACCAGGAACGACACCCCGACCGTCTCGACGACGCAGACGAAGGCGAGCCCGTACACCGTCGCCGCCTGCGGGCCCGCGTACCCGAACGCCCGGTCTTCCGGGCCCACTTGGTGGCGTCGCCGCCCGATCCACATCCCGAAGCTGCCGAGCACCTTGCCCTCGTGCGCGGCGAGCCGCCGCAGCGCCCCCGGCTCCCGTGTCATCCCGTGTCCCCGTCCGTGATGGTGTCCGCCGTCGTGTCCGGCATGGTGTCTGCCGTGATGTGCGGGGCGCCCGTCGTCCCCGCCCGTCGCGCGATCCTCGCCATCGCCTGCCGTACCGCCTCGGCCTGGGCGGGCGCGAAGTCGGCGAGGAAGGTCTTGAGGAAGCCCTGGTCGGCCGAGCCCGGGGAGTCCGTGGCCGGGCCGGGGGAGTCTGTGTCCGGCGCTCCCAGCTCGACCGGAAGACAGTCGGCCAGCGCCCGCGCCGCCGTGCCGACCCGGGGGTCGGAGGGGTCGGCGTCCACCAGGTCGTCGAGGAGCGCGTACACCTGGCGCGCCCGCTCGGCGGCGCCGGGCACCTGGGCCGCGGACCGTACGGCGGCCGTCAGGCGCTCCCGCTCCTCGGGCGTGGCGGCCGTCTCCATGAGGGCGAGCAGTTCGCGGTCCTTGGCGGCCATGGGGGAGTCGGCGGGGTGATCGCCCAACGCGGCGAAGAAGTCGGCCAGTTCGGGCGAGAGCTCGTCACCGGGCGACAGACGTCCGTCCTCGGCCCGGGCGAGCAGCGTGGCCAGCCGCTGTCTGCGAGCCCTGATCCGCGCCTCCTGACGCGCGAGGTCGGCGTCCAACTCGGCCAGTACATCGGCCAGTTCGTACCCCGCGTCGTCCGCGATCACGTCCCGCACCTCGTCGAGGCCGAGCCCCAGCTCGGTCAGGCGCCGGATACGGGCGAGCGCGACGGCGTCGCGCACCGCGTAGTGCCGGTAACCGTTGGCGAGCCGGGCGGGCTCCGGCAGCAGCCCGAGGTGGTGATAGTGCCTGACGGCCCGCGTGGTCACCCCTACCAGCGCGGCGAGCTCCGAGATCCGCATGGCCTCATTAGAAACGTTGACGTAGCGGCAGGGTCAAGCGGAGACGCGGCGCGGGCCGCCCGGGCGCGGTGGGCGGCGGCCGGGGGGCGGTGGGCGGCGGCCGGGGGCCGCGGGGTGCCGTACGCCGGGTAGCATGGTCGGCACGGCAGACGAGCCGGGCGGGCGGCCGCGTGGAGATCTTGCGATCTTCCCGAGGAACGTCCGGGCTCCACAAGGCAGGGTGGTGGCTAACGGCCACCCGGGGTGACCCGCGGGACAGTGCCACAGAAAACAGACCGCCGGGGACCTCGGTCCTCGGTAAGGGTGAAACGGTGGTGTAAGAGACCACCAGCGCCTGAGGTGACTCAGGCGGCTAGGTAAACCCCACCCGGAGCAAGGTCAAGAGGGAGCGCTTTGGTGCTCCTGCGCGGACGACCGAGGGCAGCCTGCCCGAGTCCGCGGGTAGACCGCACGAGGCCGGCGGCAACGCCGGCCCTAGATGGATGGCCGTCGCCCCGACGACCGCGAGGTCCCGGGGTACAGAACCCGGCGTACAGCCCGACTCGTCTGCCGCTACCTGGGCCGGCTCGCCAGGAAGAGGCGGCCCGTAATGGCCCCCACTCCCTCACCCGCTTCGAGCGCTCGCCCCGCGGCAGGGGCCGGCTCGCGCTGGTCGTGGTGGCCGTCGGCTTCACCGCGGTGATGGCGCTCGGAGGGCGGTCCCACCTGCACGCGTCACCCCACGTGAGCGCCTGCTCATCCTCCGTGTGGCGGAACGCGCTTCCCGGTCGTAGCGTGATCTGCGGTACCGATCGCAAGCTCGTACCCCGTCCAGGTGGCGGGGTGCTGTTCTCGTCGACTCGGGGACACGAGGTGAAACGCCGTGCCTTCCCTGCACTTTCCCGTGATGCTGGCGCTCGCAGCGGGTGCCTTCTTCCTCCTCCGCAAAGGCGGCACCAAGCTCTCCCACGCGCTCATCTGCGCCGGGTTCGGCTTCTACCTCGCCGACACCGCGGTCGCCCCCTCGCTGCACACTGCGCTCAACTCCGTCACCGGCATGCTCGGCCAGCTCGGCTGAGGGCGCGGCCGGAAGGTCAACCGCCGGATGTGGCACGGTCGTTGCCGAGAGAGCGCCGTGCCACGCCGGCCAGGTGGGATTCGAAGGTGCCGGCCGGGTCCGGGGTCAGGGTGGTCAGGGCGACCATCGCGGTGATGATGACGTCGCACAGCTCGGACTCCACGTCCTGCCACGTGTGCGAGTGGCCCTTGCGGGGGTTCTGGCCCGTCGCCCCGATGACGGCTTCGGCGGCCTCGCCGACCTCCTCCGACAGCTTCAGCACTCGCAGGAGCCGCTGCTGCTCGGGCGGTACGGGGCTCTGTTCGGTCAGCCAGGCGTGCAGCGCGGCGATGGTCGGCCAGGGGGAGGTGTTCATGGGCCCAGCGTCGCATCCGGCGGCGCATCGGTGGCGCGATGTCCGCACCTGGGGTGTCCTGGGAGGTGCAGTTCCGCATGAGTTCCAGACTCCACCGACCGGGAGAAACCGTGTCCATCGCCCTCGACAGGCTGACCAATCCCGCCGTCCGCGCCTTTGTCGGCGCGCTCAACTCCGGTGACCAGAGCGCCTTCCACGCCGCTCTCGCGCCCGGCGCCACCATGTCCGACGACGGCACGGACCGCGACGTCGCGGACTGGTCCGAGCGCGAGATCTTCTCCTCGGGCGGCCACATGGACATCGAGAAGCAGACGAACGACGGGCTCGGCCTGGTCGCCAGCTACCGCAACGACACCTGGGGTGAGATGCGCACCGCCTGGCGTTTCACCGTCGACGGCGGCAAGGTCAGCCGGTTCGAAACCGGGCAGGCCTAGCCCCAACGCCCGTGTGCATGCGCCCGGTTGGGGCCGGGTGCGCCCCGACCGGACGGTGTCCGCCTCCTACGCCTCGATGCGCGTGCCCACCCCGCTCACCCGGACCCTCGGGTCACCCGCGCGCAGCGTCACCGTCAGTTCGCCGGGGCGTCCCAGGTCCTCGCCCTGGTGCAGGGTCAGCACCGAGTCCGGCGCGACCAGGCCAAGTTCACGCGCGTACGCCCCGAACGCGGCCGCCGCGGCCCCCGTGGCCGGGTCCTCCACGACCCCGCCGACCGGGAACGGGTCGCGGACGTGGAACACCGTCTTCGAGGCGCGCCAGACCAGTTGGACGGTGGTGAGGTCCAGGCGGTGCATCAGCGCCGTGAGCCGGTCGAAGTCGTAGGACAGCGCGGCCAGGCGTTCCCGGGTGGCCGCGCCCAGGACGAGGTGGCGAGCGCCGGCGAAGGCGATCCCCGGCGTGATCGCGGGGTCGAGGTCGTCGGCCGGCCAGTCGAGGGCGGCCAGCGCCTCGGCCAGATCCCTGTCCTTGACGGGCTCGGAGTGGGGTTCGACGCTGGTCAGGGTGGCGCGCAGGGCGCCGCTCGCCGAGTCCTCGGTGACGGCCACCGGTACCGTGCCGGCCGGGGTCGCGAACGTCAGCTCCCCGGGGCCGATCCGCTCGCCCAGCGCGACCGCCGTCGCCACGGTGGCGTGCCCGCAGAACGGCACCTCGGCCTTCGGGCTGAAGAACCGCAGCGTGAACGCGCGGCCCGGCTCGCCGAGCCCCTGCGGCGGCGCCGTCAAGAAGGCCGACTCGCTGTAGCCGAGACCGGCCGCGATGGCCAGCATCGCGGAGTCGTCGAGCCCGGAGGCGTCCAGGACGACCCCGGCCGGGTTGCCTCCGGCCGGGTCGCCGGAGAAAGCGGTGTAGTGGAGGACCTGGGGGGCCGGCTCGGCATTCGTCATGTCCGGCCCAACCCCCGCGCGGGGTCGCCTATTCCGGCCGTGCACTCCGGGGCCGCCGCCCCTCAGCCCCGCCCGATGTACGGCATCGTCGTCGCCAGCACCGTCGCGAACTGCACGTTCGCCTCCAGGGGCAGCTCCGCCATGTGCAGCACCGTGCGTGCCACGTCCGCCGTGTCCATGACCGGCTCCACCGCCAACTCCCCGTTGGCCTGCGGGATTCCGGTGCGCATGCGCTCCGTCATCTCCGTCGCCGCGTTGCCGATGTCGATCTGTCCCACCGCGATCCGGTACGGGCGCCCGTCCAGGGACAGCGACTTGGTCAGCCCCGTCATCGCGTGCTTGGTCGCCGTGTACGCCACCGAGTTCGGCCGGGGCGCGTGCGCCGAGATCGAGCCGTTGTTGATGATCCGGCCGCCCTGCGGCGCCTGTTCCTTCATCGCGCGGAACGCGGCCTGCGCGCACAGGAACGCGCCGGTCAGATTCACGTCGACGACCGAGCGCCACGCCTCGTACGACAGCTCCTCGACCGGCACCCCGCCAGGCCCGAACGTACCCGCGTTGTTGAACAGCAGGTCCACCCGCCCGTGTGCCGCGAGCGCCGCCGCGAACAGCGCGCCCACCTCGTCGGGCGAGGTCACGTCCGTGGGGGCGCACAGGGTCCGGGCCCCGGGGCCCGCCAGCGCGGCGGTCTCCTCCAGGGGCTCGGCGCGGCGCCCGGCCAGCGTCACCGACCAGCCCGCGCCGGCCAGCGCGAGCGCCACGGAACGGCCGATGCCGGACCCGGCACCCGTCACTACGGCGGACTTCTGCGAGGTGATCTCCATGGGCCCGGAGCGTACGGGAGGGGGCGTTCGGTGAGACCGCCCGTCCGCGATGTGGGAGCGGTGCGTCGGCGGCCGGGCCCCGACCGCGTCCGGGGCGGGCCGCGACCGTGTCCGGGGTGGGCCGCGACCGTGTCCGGGGCGGGCCGCGCCCGGATCCGGGGCGGGCCCCGACCGCCTACGGGGCGGGCCGCGCGCGGAGGTGACACCGTGCCGGGCGGGACGCCGTCCGCGACGCGTGGTCACGACCTGGCCGGGATGTGACCCGCGCCTCCCCTCTTTGTGGTCGGAGTGGTCCCGCCGCCGCGACCGGGCTGCGACCATGGAGATTCGCTACAACTTTCAAGGAGAGAGACCGATGCCGGAGCGCGGCACCCAGGACACCCGCAGCCACATACCGAACACGGCCGGCGCCGGGGCCCCCCGGGACCCGGGCGTCGCCGCCGTCCGCCGCGCCGGCCTCCTCGTCACGCTCGTCCTCGGCGGGCTCACCGCGCTCCCGCCGCTCTCCATGGACATGTACCTGCCGGCCCTCCCCGAGGTCACCGACGCGCTGCGCTCGCCCGCCGCCACCGTCCAGCTCACCCTCACCGCCTGCCTCGCCGGCATGGCGCTCGGGCAACTGGTCGTCGGGCCGATGAGCGACAAGTGGGGACGGCGGCGGCCCCTGCTCATCGGCATGGTCGTGTACGTCCTGGCCACCGCCGTGTGCGCCTTCGCCCCGAACGTGGAACTCCTCATCGCCTTCCGCCTGTTGCAGGGTCTCGCCGGAGCCGCGGGCATCGTGATCGCCCGGGCCGTGGTGCGCGACCTGTACGACGGCGTCGAGATGGCCCGGTTCTTCTCCACCTTGATGCTGATCTCCGGTGTCGCCCCCGTGGTCGCCCCGCTGATCGGCGGGCAGGTGCTGCGCCTGACCGACTGGCGCGGCGTCTTCGCCGTCCTGACCGTGGTCGGGCTGCTCCTGACGGCCGTCGTGTTCAAGTGGCTGCACGAGACGCTGCCCGCCGAGCGCCGCCACCCGGGCGGCGTGGGCCAGGCGCTGCGCACCATGGGCGCTCTCCTGAAGGACCGCGTGTTCACGGGCTACATGCTGGCGGGCGGATTCGCCTTCGCCGCGCTGTTCGCCTACATCAGCGCCTCGCCCTTCGTGGTGCAGGAGATCTACGGCGCCTCCCCGCAGACGTTCTCGCTGCTGTTCGGCCTGAACTCCGTGGGCCTGGTCGTCGTCGGCCAGATCAACGGCAAGCTCCTCATCGGCCGGGTCAGCCTCGACAAGGTGCTCGGCCTCGGCCTCGCCGTGATCGCCCTTGCGGCCACCGCGCTGCTCCTCATGACGTCGGGCGTCTTCGGTGACGTGGGCCTCGTGCCCGTCGCGGCCGGCCTGTTCGTGCTGATGTCGGCGATGGGCCTGGCCATGCCCAACACCAACGCCCAGGCCCTGATGCGTACCCCCAACGCCGCCGGTTCCGCCTCCGCGCTGCTCGGCACCTCCTCCTTCCTGGTCGGCGCGGTCGCCTCCCCGCTGGTCGGCATCGCGGGCGAGGCCACCGCCGTGCCGATGGCGGTCGTGCAGCTCGCCTCTGCCATCGCCGCGCTGCTCTGCTTCCTGCTTTTGTGCCGGCCCTGGCGGCGGGAGCGCGAACCGCTCGCCGAGGCCGGTGGTGTGGCGCCGCAAAAGTAGACTCCTGCCGGTGAACGACTCCCTCCCCCTCCCGGACGTCCTGCGCTCGGCGCTCGCCGGACTGCTCGACGGGCTGCCGCCCTCGGCGACCACCGGCGCCGTCGACCGGCTGATCGGCCACTACCGGGGCGTCGTCCCCACCCACGCCCCGGTGCTGCGCGACCGCTCCGACGTCGCCGCGTACGCCGCGTACCGGATGCCCGCCACCTTCGAAGCGGTGCGCTCCGCGCTCGGCGCGCTGCGGGACGCGACCGGGACCTGGACGCCCGCCACGCACACCGACATCGGCGGCGGTACGGGCTCCGCGAGCTGGGCGGTCGCCGAGGCCTGGCAGGACGCGGACGCCCCCGTGGCCACGACCGTCCTCGACTGGGCGGAGCCCGCGCTCGCGGTGGGCCGCGAACTGGCCGAGGCCTCCGGGGTCCCCGGGCTGCGCGAGGCGCGCTGGCAGCGGGCCCGCATCGGCTCGGCCCTCACCCTGGAGAGCGCCGGCCTCATCACCGTCTCGTACGTCCTGAACGAGCTGACCGCCGACGACCGCCGCGCCCTGGTGGACGCGGTGGCCGGCGCGGCCACCGGGGCCGTCCTCATCGTGGAGCCCGGCACCCCCGACGGCTACGCCCGCATCATCGAGGCGCGCGACCGGCTGATCGCGGCGGGGCTGAGCGTCGCCGCGCCCTGCCCGCACAGCGCCGCCTGCCCCATCGAGCCCGGCACCGACTGGTGCCACTTCTCGGCCCGGGTCAGCCGCTCCTCGCTGCACCGCCAGGTCAAGGGCGGCTCACTGGCGTACGAGGACGAGAAGTTCAGCTACGTCGCCGCCACCCGGTTCGACCCCGACCCCGCCACGGCGCGAGTCGTCCGGCGCCCCCAGATCCGCAAGGGGCAGGTGCTGCTCGACCTGTGCCTGCCGGACGAGCGGCTGCGCCGCGAGACCGTCAGCAAGCGGCACGGCCCGCTGTACCGGGCGGCCCGGGACGCCGAGTGGGGCGACCCGTGGCCGCCCCACTCGGCGGACCCCCTCTAGCGGGACCGTCGGGACCGTCAGGGGCGCAGCTCCTGCGTGCAGCACTTCACGCTGCCGCCGCCCTTGAGCAGTTCGCCCAGGTCCATGGCGATCGGCTCGTAGCCGCGTGCGCGCAGGGGGTCGAAGAGCCCGACGGCGCCCTGGGGGATCAGGACGTTGCGGCCGTCGCTCACCGCGTTGAGCCCGAGCGCGGCCGCGTCCGCCTCCTTGGCGATCAAGGCGCCGGGGAACAGCCTGGCGAGCACGGCGCGGCTGCCGGGGGAGAAGGCAGGCGGGTAGTACATGATCTCGTCCGCCCGGTCGTCCAGCACGCACAGGGCCGTGTCCAGGTGGTAATAGCGCGGGTCGACGAGGTCGAGGCCGATGACCGGGCGGCCGAAGAACTCCTGGGCCTCGTCGTGCGAGAGCGGGCTCGAACGGAAGCCCCGGCCGGCCAGGACGTAGGAGTCGGTGACGGCGAAGTCCCCCTCGCCCTCGTTGATGTGGTCCGGCTCACGCACGGTGGTGAAGTCGTGCGCGCGGAACCAGTCGCGGTGGACCTCGGCCTCGGCGGCGCGTTCGGGGTGGGCGAAGCGGGCGCCGAGCACCCGGCCGTCGATCACGGTGGCGCCGTTGGCTGCGAAAACCATGTCGGGCAGGTCGGGGCGGGGGTCGAGCAGTTCGACGGTGTGGCCGAGCGCGCGGTAGCGGTCGCGCAGCACCTCCCACTGGGCCAGCGCGAGCGGCAGGTCGACGGGCTTGTCCGGGTCCATCCAGGGGTTGATGGAGTACGTGACCTTGAAGTGTGCCGGCGGGCACATGAGGTAGCGCCGGGGCCGGGCGGCTCTCGGGGTACGGAGGTCACGGGTTGCAGGAGGCAATGAGGGCTCCTCACGGGCGACTTGGGCCGCACGGACGTGCAGCCGCGTGCAGCCCATGGTCCGCCGTGCCGGGCGCCGGCGCAGTGCACCGTCCGAGTGTTTTTCACCCGGCCCGTGCGGTTCATCCGTACGTCCTTGGCACGTGCGTCGCCGTACGCCTCTGCCGCACCACGGGTACGCCAGGTTCCGGCCCCGGCCGGGTGCCCGCGGGTCATGGGCGGGTCATGTCACACACCCCGGATGTCCGGTGCGGTCACCCGGGGAGCAGGATGGTGGGACGATGTTCAGCGTGGACGCGAGTCCCTTGGGGTCGACGGTGAGGTGAGGGGATAGATGGGCGCTGAGTTCGGCCGTTCCCGCGGCGAGGAGAGCAAACTGTCCCGCTGGCTGCGCAGGCGGCCCAAGGACGCTCCGGGCGCGGACCAGAGCCGGCTCGATCTGCTGCTCGCCGTGGCCGCCGCCGGGCTGCCGCTCGCGCCTGCCGCCCACCCCGTGGGCTTCCGGTGTTCGTGCGAGCGCGTCGGGTGTCCCACGCCGGCCCGCCATCCCGTCTCCTTCGCCTGGCAGACGCAGTCCACCACCGACCGCGCGCAGATCGAGCGCTGGGCGCTCGGGCAGCCCGAGGCCAACTTCATCACCGCGACCGGCATGGTCCACGACGTGCTCGACGTGCCGCTCGAAGCGGGGCGCGAGGCGCTGGCGCGGCTGCTCTCCGAGGGCGTCGACGTCGGGCCCGTCGCCGAGGCGGCCGGTGACGGCGACCACGGGCGGATGCTGTTCTTCACCGCGACGCGGGGTACGCCGGAGGACGAGGACGAGTGGTGGCCCTGCGAGCTCGACTGCCACCCCGAGACGATGGACGAGCATCCCGGGCTGCGGTGGCACTGCCGGGGGAGCTACGTGCTGGTGCCGCCGGCACGGTTGCCGGGGGAGCTCGGGGTCGCGTGGGTACGAGGGCCGGAACTTGCGCTTCCGGATCCGCTGACGTTGCTTGAGGCGCTGACGGACGCGTGCGCGCGGTACGCAGGCCAGTCCGGGTCCCCGGCCGCCGCCTGGCCCCTGGGCCGCTGACCCCTCAATCGCCGGGCAGGCTGAACTTCACCATGCGGGCCAGCACCGACCCCGCCAGCGGCCGGGGGAGGCTGGGGTTGCCGTGCGGGCCGACACCAGCCCTGCCAGGGGCGCGGGGAACTGCGCGCTCAGCCACGCATGGTCGGCAGCCGGGGCCCCTGGGGCTCCGCCCCAGACCCCGATCGCGCCTGAAGGGCGCTCGTCCTCAATCGCCGGACGGGCTGGGTATGCCTGTGCTGGCCAGGGCCGAGTGGTCAGGGCCGCGGGGAACTGCGCGAATTGGGGTCGAGGGGCGGGGCTACTCTCCCTTCAGGGATATCAGGCCCTGGACCCGGTTCGGGATGACCACTTGGCCCTTGCGCGGGACCAGGGCCAGTTCGTTGGAGATCCACTCCCGGGTCAGCGAGGAGTGGACCTCACCGCTCAGCAGGGCCTTCTCGTCCGGCGAGATGTCGAGGCGTACCCCCTGCGCCACCGTCTGCCGCTCGAAGTGCCGCGCCGCGAAGAAGACCAGCGCGCGCCCGTCCGCCGTCCGCAGCCCGAACGGCGCGAAGTCGCCCTCGCTCAAGGGCTGGTCCACGAACTGGCTGACCCGCCCGTTGCCCACCGCGTTCTTGCTCCGCGCCGCACGCCAGCCACTGGTGTGGTCCCCGTCCGCGAACACCGGCGGTTTGCCGCCCTGGAGATAGGACACGTAGTCGGCGCTGAGGTCCTTGGGCGCGACCGCGAAGGTGGCGTCGTCGGGGCGTACCGGCTCGGCGAAGCCGTTCTTGTCCTGCTGGAAGGCGGGCACGTCCCCGGCGCCCAGGACCGACAGATACGCCAGCTTCCACACCTGGCCGGGGCCGCCCCGCGTGAACAGGAGCAGCCAGCGCGTGTCGGCGGGACCCCGGTCGTCCTGGTCCCGGTTGGAGTCGGTGTCGGCGACGAACCAGCGCGGCCAGCCGGCCTGCCTCGGTATCAGATACCTGGTGTCGGTCAGGGCCAGCGCCGAGTGCTGGGGGTTGCCGCCCGGGCTCGTCACGTGCCGGGCGGTGAAGCCCGCCTGGGTCGTGGCGCCGAACGCGCCGGTGACCCGGCCCGCGTCGAGGGCCGGGTCGTAGGCCTGGTCGGCCCGGTTGTAGGCGTCGGTGAACTCGCTGAGCGCCCGCGCGGCCTCAGCCTTCGTCGCCGACGGTACGACTTCCCGCTCCCCGTGCACCGTCACGCAGCCGCTCGCGCCCACCGTCAGTACGGTCGCCGTCGCGAGCGCCGCCATCAGCCGACTCACCCTGCTCATGAACCGCCTTCTGCCCCTCGGCCCTCGTAGCCCCCACGGACTTCCGGAACCCTACCGGGGCGAAGAACAGCGTGAGCGTGGGGATCAGGTAGAGCGCCCACACGACGCTCTGGAGGACCGTCGGGTCGGGCTGGAAGTTGAGGACGCCCTTGAGGAGGGTCCCGTACCAGCTGTCCGGCGGGATCGTCGAACTGATGTCGAAGGCAAGGGAGTTGATGCCCGGGATGAAGTCGGCCTCCTGGAGGTCGTGCACCCCGTACGCGAGCACGCCGGCCGCGACGACCACCAGCATGCCGCCGGTCCACGTGAAGAACTTCGCCAGGTTGATCTTGAGCGCGCCCCGGTAGAACAGCCAGCCGAGGAACACCGCGGTGGCGAGACCGAGCAGGGCGCCGATCATCGGCTCGGCGGTACCGTTCTCGGACCCGGCCGCGTGCACCGATGTCCAGACGAACAGCGCCGTCTCCAGACCCTCGCGGCCGACCGCCAGGAACGCGGTCGCCACCAGCGCGCCGGTGCCCATGCGCAGAGCCGAGTCGAGCTTGCCGTGGAGCTCGCTCTTCAGATGCCGCGCGGTGCGCCGCATCCAGAACACCATCCAGGTGACCAGGGCGACGGCGACGATGGACAGCGAACCACCCAGCGCCTCCTGCGCCTTGAACGTCATTTCCTGCGAGCCGAATTCGAGCCCCGCGCCGAACCCGAACGCCACGATCACGGCGACCGCGATGCCCGCCCACACGGGCTTCAGGGCGTCCCTGCGGCCGGTCTTGACGAGGTAGGCGACCAGGATGCAGACGACCAGGCTCGCTTCGAGCCCTTCGCGCAGGCCGATCAGATAGTTGGCGAACATGTCTTCCTCTCAGCCGAAGAGTCCCCGGCCCCACCAGTCGTCCTTGTCGCGGACGCCCGGCGGGATCGCGAAAATCGCCGAACCCACGTGCTGGATGTATTCGTTGAGTGCGTCGTGGCGGGCCAGGGAGCGTTGCAGGGGCAGAAAGCCCTTGCGCACGTCACGCTGGTAGGCCAGGAAGAACAGGCCCGCGTCCAGGCGGCCCAGTCCGTCGGTGCCGTCCGTGAAGGAGTAGCCGCGGCGCAGGATCCGTACGCCGTCGTTGGAGTCGGGGTGCGCCAGACGCACGTGCGCGGTCGGCTTCATCGCCTTCAGGAACGGCTCGTCGCGCTCCTTGGCCCTGCCGACCGGCGCGCCCTCGCCCTTGTCGCGGCCGAAGACGTCCTCCTGCTCCTGGAGCGAGGTACGGTCCCAGGTCTCGATGTGCATCCGGATGCGGCGGGCCACCAGGTAGGAGCCGCCGGTCATCCAGTCGCCGCCGTCCTTGGCGCCGACCCAGACGTGGTCGTCGAGGGCCTTGGTGTCGGTGCCCGAGATGTTACGGGTGCCGTCCTTGAAGCCCATCATGTTGCGCGGGGTCTGGGCGTCCGGCGTCGTCGAGGACGTCTTGCCGAAGCCGAGCTGCGACCAGCGGATGGCCACCTTGCCCATGCCGATGCGGGCCAGGTTGCGGATCGCGTGCACCGCGACCTGCGGGTCGTCCGCGCAGGCCTGCACGCACAGATCGCCGCCGCTGCGGGCCGGGTCGAGGTTGTCGCCGGGGAACTGCTCGATGTCGATCAGGGCCTCGGGCCGCTTGGCCTCGAGCCCGAAGCGGTCCTTGGCGAAGAGGGAGGGGCCCACGCCGAAGGTCAGGGTGAGCCGGCACGGCTTGAGGCCAAGCGCCTCGCCCGTGTCGTCCGGCGGCGCCTCGGGGAGACCGCCGTACGCGCCGTCGCCGACCGCCTTGCCCTCGGTCATCGCGGCGGCGGCCGCCGTCCAGTCCTTGAGCAGCTGGACCAGCTCGGCGCGGTCCTTCGTCGTCACGTCGAAGGAGGCGAAGTGCAGCCGGTCCTGGACGGCGGTGGCTATGCCGGCCTGGTGCGGGCCGCGGAAGGGCACCGCGGCGCCCGTGTCGGCTGCGGCCACCGCGTCGCTGCCGTCACCCTTGACGACGGCGACCGCGCCACCGGCCGCGGCCGCGCCCAGCGCGAGACCCGCGCCGCCCCAGCCGAGCAGTGCCCGGCGGGAGGGGGCCCGGCCGGTCCCCGTGACCTCGCTCGTGTCGCTCATGACGGATCTCCTCCTGGTCCTGGCTGGCTGCCGTGTTACTTCGCGACGGCGGCGGCGAGCTTGGAAAGCGGCTCGGCGAGCGCGTTCACGGCGTCCGAGAGCTTCTTGCGGTCACCCTCGCTCACCTTGTCGTACGGGGTGAAATCGTAGGAGGTCTTGTCGGTGCGGTACTGGTCGAGCACGGTGTTCAGGGACGCGAACTGCTTGTCGAGCTCGGCGGTGAGCGCCGCGTCGTTCTTCGAGGCGACCGGCTTGAGCAGTTCGTAGGCCTTCTGCGCGCCCTCGACGTTGCCCTTGAAGTCGGACAGGTCGGTGTGGCTGTAGCGGTCCTCCTCACCGGTGATCTTGCCGGTGGCGACCTCGTCCAGGAGTTCCTTGGCGCCGTTGGCCATCGAGGTCGGGGTGATCTCGGCGGTGCCGACCCGCTTCTGCCAGTCGGCGAGGTCCTTGTCCAGCTGGGTGGCGAGGTCCTTCTCGTCCGGGCCGATCTTCTGGTCCGCCCACAGCGACTTCTCCAGGCGGTGCCAGCCGGTCCACTTCTGGCCCTGCTCCAGGTGGTCCTCGCGGGTGTCGGTCTTCGGGTCGATGTCACCGAAGGACTCCGCGACCGGCTCCGTGCGCTCCCAGCCGAGGCGGGAGGGGGCGAACGCCTTCTGCGCCGCCTCCAGGTCGCCGGCCCGCACCGCGTCCGTGAAGACCTTCGCCTTGGGCAGGGTCTCGTCCGCCTGCTCCTGCGCGTACTTGCGGTACTCGGCGACCGCCGTGTCCAGCTGGGGGTCGCGCTTGGCGGCCGTGGCGCCGCCGGTGACGGTGACCTTCTGGCGGATGCCGTCGCCCTTCATGCCGGGCTTGCAGGCGACCTCGTACGTGCCGGCCTTGACCTCGGCGGTGAGCTGCTGCTTCAGGCCGGGGCCTATGTTCTCGCGCTCGGCGACGATGCGGTCGTCGGGGAAGAGGAGGTAGACCTCGGTGACCTTGGAGCCCTTGTTCTCGATGTCGAACTTGACGTGGCCGGCCGGGAAGTCGCTCTTCGACAGCTTGCAGGAGCTGTCGGTGGCGGTCACCTGGATCGAACCGGCCGCTCCGTCGGCCTTGGCGTCGGACTTGTCGGCGCATCCCGTGACGGCGGTCAGGGCCGCGACGGCAGCGGCGGCGGTGACTACGGAGGTACGGACGGGTCGCATGCGGGCTCCACGCTGGGTCAGGGTCGAGGGGTCGACTGAGGCGGACCTAACTTAACCGAGGCTTACCTGACCGATACCCTCGGGGTGCGTGATTCACCTCTCATCGGGCGCATCCGCGTTCCCGAGTGCGCCGGGGCGCGACCGGTCCGCTGCTTCAATTGAGCGCGTGAACGAGACGGATGTGGTGATCGATGTGCTCCGGGTCTTCTGTGGACCCGACGGTCGGCACGGCAACGCGCTGGGTGTGGTGCGCGAGGGCACGGCCGTGCCCGGTCAGGCGGCCCGTCAGGCACTCGCCCGCCAACTCGGCTTCAGCGAGACCGTATTCGTCGACGACGCCGAGCGCGGCGCGGTGGACATCTACACGCCGGGCTCGCGTCTGCCCTTCGCCGGGCACCCCCTGGTCGGCACGGCGTGGCTGCTCGGTCTCGACGTCCTGCGGCTGCCGGTCGGTGACGTCACGGTCCGCCGGGACGCAGAGCTCACCTGGATCACGGCCCGCCCGGAGTGGGCGCCGCCTCGCACCCTGCGCCAGTACGCCTCACCCGCCGAGGTGGACGCGCTCGCCGTGCCGGAGCCGGGGGAGTGGGTGTACGCGTGGGCCTGGCAGGACGAGGGGGCCGGGCGGGTACGGGCGCGGGGCTTTCCGGGGCGGGGGGACGGTGTGGAGGAGGACGAGGCGACGGGGGCGGCGGCGCTCCTCCTCACCCGGGCCCTGGGACGCCCCCTGACCATCACCCAGGGAGCGGGCTCCCACCTTCTGACGTCCCCGACCCCGAACGGCAGGATAGAAATAGCCGGCCGAGTAACCCCGTCCCACGTCCTCACCCGTGGCCCCCGCTAGGAGCGCGCCCCCGTTCGCACCGAACGCGCTCGCCCTCAATCGTCGGGCGGGCTGAGGTTGCCGGTCCGGGCCGGCGCCGGGTAGTCAGGGGCGCGGGGAACTGCGCGACCAGCCACGCACGGCCCGCAGCCGGCACCCTGGGGCTCCGCCCCAGACCCCGTTCGCGCTGAACGCGCTCGGGTGGAACATGGAGCCGAGTCGGGGTCGAGGCTCCGGGTGGACCCGGACGTCGGTCCACCGGAGACCTCTGAGCGGGTGGCGTTGGCTTCTTATTGGTACCAGGTTTGGGCCGGGTAGCTGGGGTCGGCGGCGTGGTCCCGTTGCTGGGCCGGGGCGCCGTTGGTGGTGGAGGAGCTGGAGATTTCCAGGGTCTTTCCGCTGTTGGCGTTGGTCAGTGAGAGATCGCTGCTGTTGCCGATGAAATTCACGTACCACTGCTGGGTCTTGAGGCCGACGCAGTCCCATTGCTGGGCGGGGGCGCCGTTGTCGGTGCGCGAGTCGGCGATCTCCAGGCAGAGGTTGCTGTTGGCGTTGCGGATTTCGTAGAGGTTGCCGCCCACGGGGCGCAGGTTCCAGCGGTCCCCGAGCCGGTCTCCGCAGTCCCATTGCTGGGCGGGGGCGCCATTGTCGGTACGGGAGCCGACGGTCTCCAGGCACAGGGTGCTGTTGCGGTTGTGTAGGAAGCGGACGCCCGACGGCAGGTAGCCGAGCTGGACGGGGGCGGTGAACTGGGCGGTGCCGGCGGCGGGGACTTTTCCGGGGTATTCGGTGATCTGGTCGAGGCTGCTGGTCGCATAGAGGTCGGGATTGGTGTCCGGGTTGCCGGAGGGGCTGTTGACGTCGCCGGGCGAAGTGACGGACGGGTAGGTGGTGGGGTTCAGGTACGGGGACAAAAGGGCTGCCTGAGCCGGGAGCGGGGTGGTGGCGTTGCCGGACCAGACCTGGTCGTTGACGGTGGTGCAGTCGGCAAGGATGAGCTGGGTGCCGCCTGTTTTCCCGTCGGGGTCGGCGAGGCAGCGGCCGGACTGCGGGTTGGCGAGCGATCCGTTGGGGCCGGGCTTCCACTGCTGGGCGCCGCTGCCGTTGCAGCTCCAGATCTGGATGGGGGTCCAGTTGGCGGTGCCGTCATCGGTGGCGTCCAGGCACATGCCCTGGTTGCGGACGGTGTTGTCGGTGCCCAGGACCCATTGCTGGGCGTTGCTCTGGTTGCACCACCACACCTGGGCCTTGGTGCCGTTGAGGGTGGAGCCGCGGTCGGCGTCCAGGCACATGGCCTTGCCGTCGGCGGCGGCCACACCGGATGCGAGGACATGGCTGGTGGGGGCGGTCAGGATGCTGCTGGGGATGCCGTTGGTGTCGAACTGGAGCGGATAGGTGTAGAGGGTGCCGGTCTGGTCGTCACGGGCCCACAGGGTGGGGGCGTTGCCGACCTTGCCGGGGGCGATGAGGGTGGTGTGGGACCAGTCGCCGGAGCCCAGGAGCATGCCCTGCCCGAGATGGGCACCTCCGCGCGCGGTGCCGGGGTAGTACCAGAGCTGGCCGTTCTCCACGGTGATCAGATCAGCGAGTCCGCCGGGGTTGTCGAAGCCGCCGGGGGCGAGGATCTGGGCCACCGAGGACCAAGTGGTGTCGTAGCCGGCACAGATGGAGGCAGAGTTGCAGGCGGGCTTGCTGGTGAGGGGAATGCGGCCGCTGGTATCGGTGAAGTGGCCGGGTGTGCCGTTGCTGGTGGCGTCGTTGCTGTAGGCGTACATGCTGTGGGTGGCCTTGTTGTACGCGAAGAGGTCGTCCACGCCGGACTGGCTGAGGCTGCCGCGGTGGGTGACCAGGTAGTTGTCCCAGCCGGTGCCGTCCGGGCTCTGGGACGCGGTGGAGGCGGTCACAGGGGTGGCCGAGGTGTCGGTGTTGCCCGGGATCAGAAGCAGGCTGCCGCTCTTGTCGGTCTTGAGCAGGTCGGGGATGCCGTCGTTCGTGAGGTCACCCGCAGTGACCTTGGCGGTCGGGTTCCACGGGGCGTAGAAGGCGTAGGAGGAGGGACGGGCGTTGCCCGCGCCGTCCACCGCCTGTACGTACAGGGTGTGGGTGCCCCACTGCTGGGCGGCCAGGCTGATCGGGATGTTTACCGTGGCGGTGCCGTTGCTGTCCGGGGTCGCGGAGAGGGATGTCGCGCCGGTGGGCGGGATGGGCACATCCAGGGAGTAGTCGAAGCGGCGGATGCCGCTGCTGTAGCACGGGCCGAGCTCGCAGCCGCCGGGCACCGGATCGGTGCTGGTGACGGGGATCGTGATGCCGGAGTCACCGGCGTGCGCGGTAGGGGTGCGGTTGCTGCCGAGCGGCGGGTAGGCGGCGGAGTCGCCGAAGGCGGCCGCAGTCGGGGCCGAGAGGTCGACGTTGAAGTGGCAGCCGGCCACCACCGGGCCGGACAGGGTGCCGTCGTAAGCCTTCACCATCCAGCCGTACTGGTGCCCGTCCTGGACCGCGGCGCCGATGTTGGCGCGCACCGTGGTGCCGGACGCCTCGTAGTAGCTGCTGGGCGTGGAGATGCCTGCGCCGCTGCCGTGGCCGTCGTCCTTCCGGTTGTCCCAGACGGAGAACAGGCCCTTCACGTTGGCGCCGCTCATCGGGGTGGTGAGGCGGGCGTTGAGGGTGATGTTGCTGTTGCCGCCAGTGAGGGTGGTTGCGCCGATCCAGCCGATGGAGCCGTTGTTGCAGCCGGCGCCGCTCGGGTTCATCGAGTCGGGGGTGGTGCTGAGGTTGTCCGGTGCGTTCGGCGGGATGTCATAGACGGTCACAATGTACGGGTTGCTGCTGAACCGCATGAAGCCGTAGTTCGACGACGACGTGCTGGTGTCCCCGAACAGCCCGAACGTCCAGGTCTCCCACTCCCGGGCGGCGGCGACCTGAATCCGGCTGGTGATGTCGAAGTTGACGTATCGGTTGCCGCAGTTTGAGGCGGCGCTCTTCACGTACTGGGTGCCGAGCGTGGCGGCCACGCCGGGGCGGTTGTTCCACGAGGTGCCGCTGCTGATCGTTCCGGTCTCCTTCAGCGTGACCGGCCAGGTGTTGTCGCAGCCGTGATCCGCACCGTACGTCTCGGTCAGATACAGCGTGGACTTGGAGACCACCATGGTGTTGTACAGGTAGCGGGTGTTGATCTCGTAGTACGACTCCTGCATACCGAAGCAGTTCGAGGAGTACTGCTGATAGCCGACGCCCTGGCCGTTGTCCTGAGGCTTGTCGTAGGTGGTCGCGCCGGAGCACCCTTGCTGCGCCGCGACGAAATGCCCCGTCTGGCCGGTGACCGGACTGACGAACGGGTCGATGTACACCGGGTACTTGGTCGACGCCCCCGTGAGGAGTCCGTCATTGGGCGTGAGGGTGAGGGCTCCGGACTCCGTGCTCAACCCGACCGATTCGACCTGCGCCCCCGGGCCGGGGCCAGTCACGGAGGACGGCGCGGAGGGATTAACGGCGGCCGGGTCGTTCTCGGCTGCGGAGGTGCGGGCGAGGAACTTCGGCGACGCAGGCGCCGACGGCTGGGCGGTGGAGGAGTCCCACATCAAAGGAGCGGCACTGCGATAGGCGAGGCTTCCGTCCGACGCCACGGCGCTCAGGTTGCCCGTGATATCCGCAGCGAGCGTGAGTCCCTCCGTGCGGGTGACCAGACGCAGTTTCTTCAGCTCTGGATTGGCCGCCGCTGCGGCGTCGTGGACGATCAGCACCTCACTGAACGCGCCTTGGTCGCTGACCGTGGCCTGCAGGTCCACTCCGGGCAGAACCGCCGAGTACAAGGCGGTGTTGCCGCTCACCTGCGGAGCCGGCAAGGCGTGCGGGAAGGAGATGGAGAGCCGTCGGCCAGCGGTGTCGGTCAGCGTGGCCAACGGGGCCGTCCCTCCGCCGGACAGCGCCACATCCGACGGAGTCACCCCTGGACTGTAGGTCCCGTCGTTGTTCTTCCCCAGCGTGGCATCAACAGCCTTCCACACGCCCTCCTTCTGGGCCCGTACCGGCTTGACGTTCGTCGTGGTGGTCAGCGTGCCGTCCGGGTTGGCCGCCGTCTCGCTGGTCTGCGTGGTGAGCGCCTGAACGGTCACGGCCTTGCCCTCGGTCTTGGCCTGTAGCAGGGCTGTTTGCGTGGGACCGCCCGGACGGTCGGGAGAGGCGGAAACGGCCGGAACTCGGCCGGTAGGCGGTGGTTCATCAGCCCTCGCCGGTCCGGTGAGCAAGGCGGCAAGGCCGACAGCGGAGGACAGGACTGCAAGATGCCGTCTGCGCTGTCGTTGATCTCTTCTTTTCACGCGGGTTATCCCCCTGGCTTTAGTCCGGTTTCGGACTCGTGGCGCTCTTGACGAGCGAGGTAGTAGAGGCGAATTCCGGCCAGCCGCCGGAGATGAATGGCCAAACTGCATCGCATGGAGCCCCCGGTTTCGCGGCAAAGGCCGCAAGCGGGGCTGAAGTTTCGGATGCGACTCACGGTGATGTCGGGGAGGGTATTGCGGATCGCGCTGGTGTAGCAATACGGTTCCGAACGATTGCACAGGGCTTCGTGATCGCTGCTCTGTATGAAACGGCCCCTCGGGGTCGCGCACTTGGGGTGGGGACTTTGAGAGTGCGTTCTTTGGTATGCCGTCTTTCCGGTGCTCGTCACAGAGCGGCGGCCCGGCGGGTGGGTCTGGTGGTCGCCACGGCTGCGGCGATGTCACTCATCGCGCCACTGGCCACCGCCGAAGGGGTGGGGGGATACCACTACACCGGCAAGCTGTGGGACGAAGGCAAGAGCCCCGGCCTACCGGCGGTCGATGGGCATCCCGTGACCAGCGCGGCCCGCGCCGCTCGCGTACCGGCGCCGAAGAACGCTCGCGCCCTGAGCCCGAATGCCCCGCAGGCGCCCAAGTGGCCTGTTGCGAGCACGGATTCAGTACGCCTTGGCCCGGCCGGGCAGAGCCCTACCGCACATAGCGGGAATGTGCCAATACACGTCGCTTCAACTCCTGTCTGGGTCTACCCCGGTGCCGCAACCAGCGGGGGTGCGAGGGGAGGCGAGGCCCCGTCCGATGAGCCGACATCAATGGACATTAAGACAGCGAGTCACCTACAGGCCGCCAGTACCGGCGTTGATGGTCTGCTGGTGGGATTGGCCCGAACGGACGGCAAGAGCGATACCGGCCGGATCAAGATCGCACTCGACTACGGATCAATTGCACAGGCATATGGCGGCGGATGGGCGTCGCGTCTGCACCTGATTGCTCTCCCCGGCTGCTCGCTAAGTTCTCCGCAAAAAGCGGAATGTAGAATTCGGACTCCGCTGCCTTCGGCCAACGATGCGGCGGAGCACAAACTGACGACCACGGTCACCCTTCCTGCCACCGACTTTGTGCGCCGGTCTTCACGGCCCCGGCCGTCTACTGCCCCCGGCTTCACCCCTGCGCTAACCCCTATGTCGATGGCGGTCGCCGCAGTTGCCGACACCGGTGGGTCCCAGGGCGACTACACCGCAACCAGCCTCTCGGCATCGGGTTCGTGGACGCAGACCGCGTCTGGCGCCTTCACCTACAGCTACCCCATTGCGCTGCCGCCTGCGCTGGGCGGCGGCAGCCCGGCCGTCTCGCTCTCGTACGACTCGCAGGCCATCGACGGCAAGACGTCGGCACGCAACTCCCAGTCCTCATGGCTCGGGGACGGGTGGTCGTACGCGCCTGGCTCCATCGAGCGCACCTATAAGGGGTGCAAGTACGACGGCATCAAGGACTCCGGGGACCTGTGCTGGAGTGACTTCAACGCCACGCTGTCGCTCGGCTCCCGCACGGGGCAGTTGGTCCGTGCGAGCGATGGCACCTACCGCCTCCAGTCGGACGACGGCACCAAGATCGAGCGGCTGACGGGGGCAGCGAACGGCTTGTGGGGCGGCGAGTACTTCAAGGTCACCACGCCGGACGGCACGGCCTACTACCTCGGCGCGAACCACGCGCCGGGAACCACGGCGGATGGTGCCACGAACAGCGCGTGGGGCGCGCCGATCTACCATCCGAAGTCGGGCGACCCCTGTTACGACGCCGCCAAGGGCAACAAGTCGCAGTGCGACAAGCCGGTCGGCTACCGCTTCAACCTCGACTTCGTCGTCGATCCGCACGGTAATGTCCAGCGCTTCGACTACGCGACCGAATCCAACTACTACAACATGGGACACGGCCAAGTAGCGGCCACGGGCGGCGGTGGCACGCTGACGCAGTACGTCCGCGGCGGCTATCCCACCCGCATCTCCTACGGCTTCACCCTGAGCGATGCGGTGGCCGGCAAAGACCCGGCGGCGCGGGTCATCTTCAACACTGCCCAGCGGTGCGTGACGTCGGACAGCGTCTGCACGTACGGGAACCTCTCGAAGTCCACGGCGACCAACTGGCCCGATGTCCCCTACGACACCAACTGCCCCTCGACGTACAAGACATCAGGCGAGGGCGACGACGTCTGTCTCGTCGGGTCCCCGACGTTCTGGTCCACCTACCGGCTGAAGAACATCACCACGCAGATCAAGACGGACGACGGCTTCCACGATGTCGACTCCTACACCCTGACTCACCTCTTCTCCGACGCCGGCGGGGTCATCGACCCCGTCACCGGCAAGACCGGTGACAAGGGGAACGCCGGGCAACTCCAGTCGATCATGTGGCTGTCCTCCATCCAGCACACCGGTCTGGACACCAGCGCAGGCAGCAGCGACCCGGTCGCTCTGGACCCCGTCACGTTCACCGGCGTCGAGATGGACAACCGGGTCGACGGCCTGGAGCCCGGGGCTCCGCCCCTATACCACCCGCGCATCTCCAGCATCCGCACGGAAGCCGGCTCCTCCATAGCCGTCACATACCGCGATCCCGAATGCTCGCGCGTCAACCACACCATGCCGTCCTCGCCGGACAACAACACCATGGCGTGCTACGGCGTGCACTGGACCCCGGCAGGAGCGGCGACACCGATCGCCGACTGGTTCCACAAGACACTCGTCGCCCAGGTCGTCACCAGCGACCTGACCAAGGCCGGATCACCGGCCCAGGTCAGCAGCTACACCTACTCCGACGGCGCGGCGTGGCACCGAGACGATTCCGACAGCACGGACGACCAGTACCGCGACTGGAGAGAGTTCCGCGGCTACCGCACCGTGACCACCACCACCGGTGCGGCCCCCGACCCCATCACCAAAACCGTCTCCACCTACCTGCAGGGCATGGACGGCGACTACAAAGCCGACGGAACGCAGCGCACCGTCACTGTCACGAACGCGCTCAACGAGCACATCACGGACAGCAACTGGCTGGCCGGCACCGCACTGCAGACCGAGACCTACGCGAACGCCAACGGCATCGTCACCTCCAGGGTCATCAACGGACCCTTCGACGCGTCGACCACGCTCAACCAGCCACGCACGGCCTGGACCTCGAAGGACCCCGCCCCGGCCAAGCTGTCCACGCTGCCCGACCTCACCGCACGGCGCACGATCTCCGACACCCAGCGGGGACTGGGGCGCCTGGCCGACGGGACATGGCGCACAGGCAAGAAGGTCACCGGATACGACTCCCTCGGACGCGTCCACCAGGTGGACAGCCAGGGCGATGTCGCCGATCCGAAACAACAGACCTGCACCACCACCAACTACGCCGACGCCCCACCGAGTAACCCGATGATGCTCACCTACCCGAGCGAGACGATCGCGGTAGCCGGGCCGTGCGACACCGTGCCGGACAGCAGGACGACCCTCAACTACAAGCGGCTCTTCTACGACGGCGACGGCAGCATCACCACCCTGGGAACGACGGGGAAGCTCGGACAGACGTGGTCCTCGGACGGCAAGACGCACTCGCTGGGCTACATCACCGGAACCCAGACTCTGAAGTCCTACGACGACAGCGGCGCTCCTGTCTTCCAGACCGCCGGCGCGATCAGCTATGACGGCTACGGGCGCGTGACCAAGGCTGTCGATGCCGCTGGGCAGGTCACCAGCACCACCTATACGCCGGCCACGGCAACGCTTCCCACCCAGGTCACCACGGTGTCTCCGCAGCCGTTCAACTGGACGTCGACCGCCACCATGGCTCCGGCGCGTGGCCTCACCACCCATACCGTGGACGTCAACGGCCGTATCACCGACACGACCTACGACAGCCTGGGCCGCCGCACACAGGTATGGAAGCCGGGCCGGAACAAGGCCACCCAGACACCCGACTACAAGTTCACCTACACCGTCCGCAGCGCCGGAGACAGCCCCAGCCCCTCGACCATCACCACCCAGTCGCTGCGTGAAGATGGCACGTACAGCACCGCTGTTGCCTTCTACGACGGGATGCTGCATGAGCGCCAGGTGCAGAAGACGACCGCCGACGACTCCTCTGGGCGCCTGATCTCCTCCACGCGCTACGACAGCCATGGCTGGGCCGTCTCCACCATCGCCCCGTACTCGGAGCCCACCACTGCCCCGTCCACCACCATGTGGGTGGAGTACGAGAACACCGTTCCGAACCAAACCCTCACCGGCTACGACGGCCAGGGCCGCCCCGCAGTCACTGAACTGTGGTCCCGAGCGGTGAAGTTGTGGAAGTCCACCGTCGCCCACCCCGGCTTCGACCGCACCGAAACCACCCCGCCCGACGGCGGCCAATCCACGGTCACCCTCACCAACGGGCTCGGGCAGCAGACCGCCACGCAGTCGAAGGACACCACCCCGGACCGCAGGCTTCCCCCAGGCACCACCATCGCCTCCGGAAGCACCATCGCCTCCAACAGCGTCCGACTCGCCATGCAGGCCGACGGCAACCTGGTCCTGACAGGCATCGCCAACAGCAAGACCCTGTGGGCCTCGAACACGGCCGGAAACCCCGGCGCCAACGCCACCGTCCGCCCCGACGGCAACCTCGTGGTCACCAGCGTCGCCGGCACGGTGCTCTGGTCGTCCGGCACCGGCGCGGGCGGTGCAACAGGTGCCTACGCGCTTGTTCGTGACGACGCCAGCGTCCAGATCTACAACAGCTCCAATACGAGCATCTGGAGTACCGGCACCACAGGCCAGGCCACAGCCGCCGATGTCACCACCAGCTACACCTACACCCCTGCTGGGCAGGTCGCCTCCATCAGCGACACCGTCGGCAACACCTGGACCTACGGCTACAACCTCCTGGGCCAGAAAACCAGCCAGTCCGACCCGGACGCCGGCACCAGCACCTATGCCTACGACCAGCTGGGCAACCAGATCCAGAGCACCGACAGCCGGGGCCAGACCCTCTCGTACACCTACGACGGGTTGCACCGCAAGACCGGCGAATACGACGGCACGGTCACCACCGACCCGGCCAAGCAACTCGCCGCCTGGACTTACGACACGCTCGCCAAGGGCTACGTGACCTCCTCGACACGATACGCGGGCGGGCGTAACGGCAGTGCTTACGTCAAGCAGATCAACGGTTACAACACCGCCTACCAGCCCACCGGCACCTCCGTAGTGATCCCGTCCACGGAGGGAAAGCTCGCCAACACCTACACCGTCGGCAACACCTACACCCCGACCGTGGGGCTGCTGGCAACCTCGGTGTACGGCCCGGACGCCGGGCTGCCCGACGAAACTGTCGGCTATGGCTACGACCTCCAGGGCCTCGTGGTCGAAGGCGGCTCTGACACCACGCCCTACCTGGACAAGGCCCTCTACACACCGCTCGGACAGGTCAGGCAGTCCACCTACGGCGTCTACGGCAAGCAGCTCCGCACGGCGCAGACCTACGACCAGGCCACTGGCCGCCTGGCCACCAACACCGTGAGCCTGCAGACCAACAGCACCAACCCCATCGACGCCACCACCTACGGCTACGACCAGACCGGAAACCTCACCACCACGAGCACGGCCCAGTCCACCGGCGGAACCATCACCGCCACCGACACCCAGTGCTTCACCTACGACGGACAGAACCAACTTGCCGAAGCCTGGACGGACACCAAGGGCATCGCCGCCCCGACCACCGGTCAGCTCTCCCGCTGCAACAGCAGCACCCCAACCGCCGCCACCCTCGGCGGACCCGCCCCGTACTGGCAGTCCTTCACCTACAACCTGCTCGGTGACCGCACCCAGCAGGTCCAGCACGACACCAGCGGCAACCCGCTGAAGAACACCACGCAGAACAGCATCTACCCGGGCAACGGCACCGGTCCAGCACCCCAGCCAAACACCCTCACAAGCACCACCACGAGCGGCCCGAGCGGCACCACCACACTCACGCCGCATTATGACGCAGCCGGCAGCACCACCGGCCGCGACACCAAGACAGGCACAGCCAGCACCGCCAGCCAGCTCCTCACCTACAACCCCTACGGCCGAACAGAGACCGTCACCACTCCTCAGCCGGGCGGGGCAGTCCAGACCTCGAGTTACGTCTACGACGCGGACGGCGCCCTGCTCATCCAGAAAAGTAGCGACACCAACGTCCTCTACCTCTTCGGCGGGGCGGAACAACTCACGCTCGCCAAAGCAACCAACACCGTCTCGGGCACCCGCTACTACGACAACCCCGACGGCACCCGTATCACCCGCTCCTCCAGCGGGACCCTGACCTACCAGGCGGCCAACCCCCAGCACACCGCACAGCTCCAGGTGGACGCGAGCAGCCTTGCCATCACTCGCCGCGCCTTCGACCCCTACGGCACCCCTCGCGGACCACAGTCCGCCAAGTGGGTCGACAACCGCGCCTACCTGGGTCAGCCCACCGACACCACCAGCGGCCTCGACCTTCTCGGCGCCCGCCAATACGACCCCGCCCTCGGCCGGTTCCTCAGTGTCGACCCGGTCCTGGAAGCCGGCGACGCCAACCAGATGGGCGGTTACACCTATTCGGGCAACGACCCCGTCAATTCCAGCGATCCCAGTGGCCTGATGGGCTGCGAGACCCCTGACGAGTGCGGCGGTGGCATCCAACTCGGCAACAACGGCTCCCGCGGCAGCGCCAAGCCGCTCAACGACAAGTCGTGGGGGTGCACCAACTGCGACAACGACAGCTACGACGACGACGTCCAGAACACCACCATGGACACGGTGTATCCCGGGGTCCGGGCGCCCAAGGAATGGAAGAAGAAGGACGAGTTCGGCAAAAAACTCAACAAGATGATCCACCAGCTCTGCTCACCGTCGCCCGACTCCTGCCTCACCCGCTGGATCTACGGCGACGATGAAGACGTGGCCAGGGTGGGCCGCTTCCAGCTCCAGCAGATGGTGTACATCCTCTGCGGATCGCTCCGCTGCCCCAAGATCATGGGCGTCACCTTCAAGGACACCCTCGCCGCCGCCGCCATGGCTGGAATGCTCGCAGGTGGAAACGGCGCCCTCAACCGCGGAGCAAGCAGGGGCACGGGGAAGCTATGGGGAGGGGAAACCCCACCGGAAGGAAAGATATCCAGCGGAGCGAAACCCGGATGCACCCAGTGCTTCCTGGCCGGCACCAAGGTGCTCATGGCGGACTCCTCGACCAAGAAGATCGAGGACGTCAGGGAAGGCGACCAGGTTGTCGCCACGGACCCCCTCACCGGTGAAACAGGAGCCCGAAAAGTAGTCCGCCTCATCATCACCGAGGACGACAAGCACTTCAACGAGCTGACCATCCAAACCGGTGCAGGCACCGAGAAGCTCACGGCAACATACGAGCACCCATTCTGGAGCCCCTCGGAGAAGAACTGGGTCAGCGCATACCACCTCAAGCCCGGCATGACGCTCCGCACGGAGAGCGGAAAATCCGTAACCATCCGGGCCAACCGCGCATTCACCCAGCACGCCCGCACCTACAATCTCACCGTTGACGACCTCCACACGTACTATGTACTCGCCGGAAATACGCCAGTGCTGGTGCACAACACTGGATGCGGAATCACGACGACGACCGAGAAGGCTGGTGATCTCGGTAAATATACCGAGGGGCAGAAGACTCGGGATCCGGCATCGCAGTGGTATCACGAGGAACTGAGCAATGAAGAACTCCTGGATGGAATCAACAACCCTGGCGAGGGAGACGGAATTCTCGTCTCGCGTGACGGCACGATCCTGGGAGGGCATCACCGCTGGGATGAACTTCAAACAAGAGTCAGGGACGGGCGCATTGACCCCGATACGCCGATACGCGTTGACGTCTACGACCCGGAGTAATGTCTGATGCCTCTGATCCGTTCGACCGACCCCGACTTTCGTATTTGCCAGATCAGCTTCGAAACGCTTCTCGCGATCCAGTTGGAGGCGGAGGGGCGAGGCTGGGCGACTAGGTGGTCCTCGGTAGACGCGCTCCGCAGCCAGGTCAGGGATGGTTCTGTCGTCCTCCAGTCGCTCATGCGAGAGGAGCGAGGTGGGGCTGTATGGGCATACCGGTGTCTCGTGTTGTTCTCGGCCGTAGACGGCAAGGGGGCTGGCGGAATCGCCACGATCGATATTGACCCGGCAAGGTTCGAGTCGTTGGAGCGGCTTGATCGTGACCCGGATGTCCGAAAGGCTTTTGCGCGAATGTTCTCCCTTGCAAGCGGCGGAATTTCGATGGTCTCGAAGAAATAGCGAGGTCTATCAATGGTCAGCCATTGGCGGAGCGGTTGCAGATCGAGTCGGTGAATTTCTCACCTCCCTGAATGGGAAACTGATCTCTGACGCGAAGTTTGGCCGCCCAGCTGGGAGGATTCCCCGTCGATAACGACCAGCGGTAACCGCAGAGGCTCCACCGGAATAATGTTCCGGTGGAGCCTCTGCGGTGTCTGACGGCAGTAGTTGACGGCAACGTCAGCGGACGGGCGCTGCCCAGTGAGGCGGTTCGTCGCCGTCCTCCCGCCCGGCGGTGGGGTTGCGGAGGGCGTTGCCGAGGAGGTCGATGGCATCGCGCTGGAGGCGGAGTCGGACATGGGCGTACACCGACGCGGTGACGCCGATGTGGGCGTGCCCCAACAGTTCCTTGATCACGACGAGTTCGACGCCCTGCTCCAGGAGGAGGGTCGCCGCCGAGTGCCGGAGATCATGGAAACGGATGCGGCGCAGCCTGGCGCGGCGGAGCAGGGTGTTGAAGTGCCGGGTGAGGGTGGCGCCCTCGATCGGGGAGCCGTCGGGACGGGTGAAGACATAGCCGCTCGCCTTCCAACCGGTCCCCGACGCTTCGCCTTCCTGACGCTGCCGTTCGTGGTGCTGTTCGAGGGAGTGCAGACACTCGGTGGCCAGCGCGATCCGCCGCTCCGAGCTCTGGGTCTTCGTGGGGAGGGTGGTCAGGCCGCTGGAGTTGGTGCGTTGGAGGGTGCGGCGGATACTGGCGGTTCCGCCGGCCAGGTCGAGGTCTTCCCAGCGCAGGCCGAGGAGTTCGCCCTTGCGGAGCCCGGTGTGGAGAGCGAGTTCGAACAGGGCGTGCAGCCGGTGTCCGCGCGCGACGGCAAGGAACTGGCGGGCTTCTTCAGCAGTGAGGGGTTCAAAGCGGCGGGGCCGAGGCGTTCCGGTGCGGACGTTGCGGGCGACGTTGCGCGGGATCTCCTCCTCGCGTACCGCGTGCTCCAGGGCGGACTTGAGCACGGAGTGCACATAGGCCAGGGTCAGCGGCGAGAGCCGCTTGGAGCAGCACTTTCCGACAGTGCAGCAGCGGGGTTGGTCGCGGGCGGTGTCGAGGCCGCGGGTGCAGCACTGGCAGGTGGTGCGGAGGCGGTTGAGCCAGGTGCGGACGTCCTTGGCGGTGAGCTTTGCGAGCTTCTTCTTGCCCAGTCCGGGGATGAGGTAGAGCCGGGCGACGGCGGTGTAGCGGGTGTGGGTGTTCTCGCGGAGCTGGTGGACTGCGACGTTTTGAAGCCAGTACGTCAGGTATGCGGCCAGGCCGCCCTGCGCGGAGGGGGCGGGGAGGCCGCGGTTGCTGTTGGCGAGCTTCTCGGTGAGCTTGGCGAGGGCTTCCTTGCGGGTGGTGCCGTAGACGCGGATGCGCTTGCGGGTGTTGCCGGGGGCCAGTACGTATCCGGCGGCTTCCCAGCGGCTGTCCTTGCGCTGGTAGACGGTCCCGTCTCCGTTCGCACGGGTGCGGGAGCGGCGGGACGATGCGGGGCGGGCTGTGGTCATCAGGCGGCTTCCTGTTCGAGGCGGGTGCGGATGAAGTCGGTGAGGGCGTGGGTGGGGATGCGGCGGGCGCGGCCGAGGGTGATCGAGGCGAGCTGGCCGGAGCGGAGGAGGTCGTAGACGGCGGAGCGGCCGAGCTGAAGGCGGGCCATGACCTGGGGGACTGTCAGCAACTCCCGTGACGGGTCCGGTTCTTGGCGAAGCGCCGTAGGTGGGTACGTAGTCATCAGCAGCCGCCCTCTGCCACGAACTGCCGTTCCTGTGCTCTGCGGTGCCGGACGTGGGCGGCGAGGAGTGCGGCGCCGGGGCTATAGCCCGAGCCGAGGTAGTCCCAGTGGCCGACGACGAGCGTGGTGGTCGGGGCGAGGTCGGGCAGGCCGGCGCGGATGCGGGCCTGTTCGGTGCGCCAGGCACGGCGGACGTCGCGCAGCGCGCCCAAGGTGGTGGAGTAGCTGCGGGACTTGGTGGAGAAGTGGCCCCGGAAGCCGAGCATGTGAGCCCACTTCCGGAGCTTGAGGTCGGCGAATTCCGGCAGCCTGCCCAGCTCCCAGCAGGTGCGGATCATCTGCCGCACGTGCCGGGCGACGGCCAGGCGGGGCAGCGGGCGGGCCTGCCCGGTGCCGCCGCAGGCGGTACACGGGAGTGGGGTCCCGTGGGGCAGGAGGGTGGCGCCGCGTCCCTGGCAGGGGCGGCAGAACAGGGCGCGGTCGAGGGCGCCGGAGGCATCGGCGGACTTGGTGGCGTACTTGGCCACGTAGGCGGCCACGGCCTGGTCGGTGAATTCGGCGTCGGTGCCGAAGGCAGTGATCTCGCGTACGTCGAGCTGTTCGCCCCAGCCGAGTTTGCGTTCCCCGACCGCGTCCGACTCGACCGTGACGCGGACTCGCGCGGCGGCGGCGCGGACGGCGTCGGTGAGTACGGCGACGGTGGCGTCCGGCGGTGGGGGCTGGCTGTTGCCGTCCGGGCCGTCGAGTCGGATGACGGCGTGGAAGTGGACCAGGCCGCGCTGCTGGTACTCGGCGACCTTGGCGAAGGACACCCGCAGGACCGCGTGGGTGGCTTTCTGGGTCATGCCGAGCCCGGCGGCGATCTCGCGGCGCAGGTAGGTGGTGAAGCGGGCCCACAGCGCGGAGGCGTGGGCGTTGAACAGAACCGCGCCCTTGTAGTCGTACGTCGCCGGGTTCAGCGGCGTCCCGATCAGAGCATCCGTAGGGCCGTGGAGCTTGCGGCAGCGGCAGGGCCGGATGTCGCCGCCGGGGGTGGTGAGGCGGTTGTGGACGGGGCCGAAGGACGGCGGGGTGAGAGTGGCGAAGACCCTGGGGTGGGTGCGGACGGTGTCAGGCACGGTCTTGCCGCCGGACAGGCCGGCGCGGATGAGGTGATAGGTGTCGGCGGCATACAGGCGCGAGCAGGCCGGGCAGCGGGAAGCGCGGCGGTTGCCGCACGCGGTGAGCAGACTGCCCGTGGGCTCCTCGGAAGAGACGTAAGTACGCAGTACCTCGCCGGTCGTGGTGTCGACGGTGGTGCTGTGGCCGGTCAGGCGGACGGGTTCGGTGCAGCCGCCGAGGCGTTCGATCTGCTGCTGTGCGCGGTCGAAGTCGGGGTGATTGACAAGGTGGAGCAGGTCCCGCACGGCGGGGCTTGCCACGTGGCGCAGGTCCAGGGTGACCATTCGAGGCGTGTCCCTTCTGTTCGGGTGGGGGCCCCGAGCAGCAACCAGCCGAAGCTGTGGGCGTGTTGGTGCTCGGGGCATGGCGAACCAGGCCCTGGGGCGGGCGTGGGTTCAGCGAGGGGGATGCGGCCGGTGAGGGCCAGAGCTCAGAGCTGAGCGAGGGCGGCGGTGGCCACCGGCAGGGCGACGCCCATGCGCGTGCCCAGGTGGGCGGCGGTGATGGGCGTTCCGTACTCGGCGCGGTGGGTGTCCGCGATGCGCCGGGCCGCGTCCAGCAGGGCGGCAGGCAGGGCCGGGCCGGAGGCGGGCCGAGTCGTCTTGGCGACGGCGACGGGCAGAGCGGCGGCCGGAGCCGGGGCGGGCGTCGGGGGCTCGGGTACGGGTGCTTCGTCGGGCACCGGTTCAGAGATGGGGGCGGCTGCCTCCAGGTGCGGGGTGGGGCGGATGAGGGTGTGGAACTGGGTGAGGAAGGCGGGGCCGACGTGGCCCCAGCCGAGCAGCAGGAGCGGGGCGACGGTGTCCAGGCAGGCCCGTCCGTAGCGTCCGGTCAGCAGTGGTTCGGCGGTGTTCAGGGCGAGGGTGAGCAGGCCGCACAGGTGCAGCAGCCGGGTACCAGCCTTCAGCTCTGCCTTGGGGACGCCGCGCAGGGCGAGGAACCGCAGCGCGACCAGGAGGCCGACGACGGACAGGTCCACCATGGGGGCGATCAGTGGGGCGATCGGGTGGGGGACGCCGAGCCGCAGGGCGAGTGCCCAGACGTTGCCGAAGGAGAAGACGAAGGCCAGAGCCGCGATGACCACCATGACCGCGGTCACGGTGCGCCGGGTAAACCGCTCCTCCGCCATATCCTCAACCTCCTTTCTGGCGTGGGTGGTTTGGTCTACTTGGTGAGCGGGACGGGAGCGCCGTCCGGTCCTTCGTCGTCGGGGAATGTCCGGCCGGTCGAGTCGAGGAGGGCGTCCAGGCACAGGGCGGGATCGGCGGTCAGATCCGAGGTGTCCTCGGCGACGCGGGCCGCGTCGGCGTCGGAGACGTAGGGGGTGCGGATGCGGGTGTAGCCGGGGCGGCCCTGCATCGCCATCACCGCGACGCCGACGTAGGCGGGGTCCTGCAAGGTCACCGGGCTGGCGTCGGGCCAGTTGCGGATGTCGTCACCCAGCGCCGCCACCGCGGCTTCCACAGTCTTCTGCGCGAAGGACAGCCCGATGGGGCACACGTCACGGATGAAGGTCGGGAGAGCGTCACCGGTGGTCTTCTGGCTGATCAGGATCACCAGAATGCCGACGCTGCGGCCCTTCTTGACCAGGTCCTCCACCAGCCGGGCGTTCTCCGCCGTCAGCGCGGCCAAACGTTTCGTCTCGGCGTCGCTGCCCTTGTACTCGCGGAAGAACGTGTGCGCCTCGTCGATGATCAGGACCGTGAGCGGCCACTGCGGTGAGGGGCCGACGTGCCACATGTTCTTCACGCCCAGTACGTCACGGATGGTCGAGGACCGGCGTCGACGCAGCTTCACCAGCCGCTTGAACAGTGCGTTGGCTTCGTCGAGGTCGTCACCGCAGAACGCGAACATTCGCTTGACGAGGTCGGCGTAGTCACCCTCGGAGGCGCGTGACACCTTGCCGTCCGCCGTCGCGATCTGCACGGCCGGCGAGGGTGCGAAGTCGCAGACGAACTTGTTGACGGTCGAGGTCTTGCCCGCGCCGGGGGTGCCGGCCACGGTCACGCCGGGCACGTTGGCCAAGGACACGCACACCTGGGCGGCGTACTCGTCCACGCCCAGCTCCCAGCGCGTCAGGTCCGTGGGCGGCCAGCCGGTGGGCCGGTGTGCGGTCGGCGTGGTCAGCGGATCTGAGCGCACGCCCCGGATCACCACCTTGCCGGGGCCGTCCGGCAGGACGGACACCCGCGTGCACCGCCAGGCGTCCGCCAGGAACCGCGCCGACTTCTGATACTCCTCCAGCCCGACCTGCGGCAGCGTCCGAGCCCGGACGACCACGCCGAACCGGTCCGGCGTCACCTTGATCCGAGGCGTCAGCACCCGAGGCGCCGGGGCAGGACCGTCCTTGGACGCGGTGATCTGCGCGAGCAGTCCAGGCGTCTTGTCGGTGACCGTCAGCCCGGCCATCCGCGCGAGCCGCACCCAGCCCCACCGCACCCGCACGGCCTGCCGCATGCTCACCCGCGTGCCCCGGTCGGCACGCACATAGCGCACCACCGTCCACAGCAGCCACACACCGACCAGCGCAGTAGCGATCGGCAGCGCATACGACGCGTATCCCGTGATGGGTTCCATGTCAGGCCCCCTCTTTGCGTATCAGGCAGAGCACGTGACCCAGGTCCAGGCGGGCCGCCTGCTCCGGGCTCAGGCCGAGCAGATCGAGCACCGCAGACGAGACGCCGAACGTGGCCTTGCCCTCGGTCCCCGACAGGGGCCGGAGCGGGTACAACTCCCGCTCCAGTGCAGGGCTTTCGAAGCAGATCACTGGGCCGCCTCCACCGTGACCAGCTCCAGGCGGGCGGCGCGGTAGGCGACGCCGTCGGAGAGCTGCCCGTTGAAGATCCGCGCCCACGGGGTCGCGAACAGTTCCACCGGCCGCACCATCGCCCCCGGCTTGAGGCCGGCGGCCAGGCCCGTCTCCGGGACCGTGATCTTCAGGACCTCGGCCCGGCCGCCCTCCATGAGCATCACGGTCACCGTGTACAGCGATGCACCGGTCTCCCGGTCGGTGGCGACCTCCCCGGTCTGCTGGTCCTTGATCTTCAGCGTCGGGTCGGTGCCCGCGATGCACACCGCCGACGGCAGCAGGGCAACACGGATTCGAGTCATGGCCATGCCATCACATCCTCGTTCGATGGAGCCGCTTGATCGGCTCGACGTGAAGCATAGGGAGATGATCGCTCAACTTGCAAGGTCGATTAGGTTGTGACTTCGATCAGGTTGGTAGGTGGTCAGGTTGGGAACCCGGGGATGTGCCTGTAGCGCTACGGCTTGCTGGCGATACCGTGGGGGCATGACCCTGCCCTTGGACGAGGACTCCCGGCCGCCATACCTCCAGGCCGCCGAGGCGCTGCGGGACGCGATCTTGAACGGCGAGTACCGCCCCGGCGAGCGTCTGCCCTCGGCCAACGTGCTGCGCGATCGGTTCGGGGTCTCCAGCTCCACCGTCCAGAACGCCCTGCGCGTGCTCAAGCAAGAAGGCTTGGTCTACTCCCAGCTCGGCCGGGGCAGCTACGTCAGCACTTCCGTCGGCAGGAGCGCCGAAGAGACCGATGGCGAGCACGAGGACGCCGACACCGAGGGGCCGGACTGGCCGGTCGACGTCATCCGCAACGAAGACGTCCGACCGCCGTACGCCCAGGTCGCCGACATCCTCCGCCGAGAGATCCTGGAAGGCACCTACCCTCCGGGCTCCCAGCTCCCTCCCGCCCGGGAGATCCAAGAGCGGTTCAAAGTCGCCAACTCCACCGCGCAGAATGCCTATCGAAGTCTCAAGCAGGCGGGGCTGGTGTACGCGGTCAAGGGGCGCGGTGTTTTCGTGCGCCAGGAACCGGAGCCGGGCAAGTACCACGGACCGATCACGAACTACCTGCTGCGCGATGAGATCGCCCGCGAGGCACGCGCAGCCGCCACCGAGTTCGCCGACCTCAGCGATGAGGAGCTGCTGGCACGGGAAGCGGAGCTAGACCGGCGATGGGACGTGGTTCGGGAGGAGCATCAGCGACTCTTCAGCGAGCGCCGCAAGGTCAAGCGAGAGAAGAGCCGGCGCGGCCTGTTCCTGCCACCCCTCCATGACGACGACGCCGAGCCGGACGTGTCGCCGAGCGAGAAGCTGAAGACCGCACTGGCCGAATCGAAGAAGCGCCGGCAGCAGCGACCCTGACCATCGGCCGGGCAGCTTGACCAGCGGGTGAGCTGTTCAGAGTTTCTTTACTTGATCAAGTACCACGGACCGATCACGAACTACCTGCTGCGCGATGAGATCGCCCGCGAGGCACGCGCAGCCGCCACCGAGTTCGCCGACCTCAGCGATGAGGAGCTGCTGGCACGGGAAGCGGAGCTAGACCGGCGATGGGACGTGGTTCGGGAGGAGCATCAGCGACTCTTCAGCGAGCGCCGCAAGGTCAAGCGAGAGAAGAGCCGGCGCGGCCTGTTCCTGCCACCCCTCCATGACGACGACGCCGAGCCGGACGTGTCGCCGAGCGAGAAGCTGAAGACCGCACTGGCCGAATCGAAGAAGCGCCGGCAGCAGCGACCCTGACCATCGGCCGGGCAGCTTGACCAGCGGGTGAGCTGTTCAGAGTTTCTTTACTTGATCAAGGCGGCCCGCTCACGCGGGCCGCGCGCGATCCGGCCCTGCGGGGCCGCCGCCCGCTCCTGTCTCCGCCCCGCAGGCGACGGCCCCGCCGGTCCGGGCGCGCAACAGCCAGCACAGCGAACCTTTCCGGGGCCCTGCCCCAGACCCCGGCCCTCTCTCCGAGGGGGCCGGGGCGAGTATGTCGGGTGCGGCTTCGTCGTGGTGTGGGGTCGTGGGTCGCGGGAGGGGTCCCTCGCCGCCCGGTCACCGAAGGCGTACCAGGAACCCCCGGGGGCCGCCAAGGCCGAGCGCACGCGTCACGGTGTGAGCCTTGGCGGCCCCCGGAGAACCCTGGCACGGCGAAGCTGCCCGACCGACGAGGGACCCCTCCCGCTCAGGCCGACTTTCTGCCGGAGGCATCGGCGACGGCCGATGGGCAGTGTCCATCGGCCGAGGTGCATCAAGAGTGGTTAGGACGCCAGCAGTTCGGCGACTTCGGGCACGTCGCGAAACGCCCGCAGGCGGGCCAGCACGACCCGCGTGCGCTCTGCAGTCCGTTCGCTGCCGCTCTGCCCCAGGGTGAGCATGCGGCTCGTCGTCTCGGCGGCGGCCTCGGGCTCGTTGGCGTCGGCGTATGCCACGGCCAGCCACGAGAGGTACAGCGCCAACTCCCGTGCGTGGCTGGCGTCGTAGCGTCCGAGCACATTCGTCAGCAGCGGTACGGCGCGCAGCGGACGGTGCAGCTCGGTATAGACGCGGGCCTCCATGACCTGCAATTCCCCGGCGTCCATCCAGTACAGGTACGACGGCGATTCGGTGCCGGCCGACTCCTCGGCCAGGGCCTCGGCCGCTTCTCCGAGGGCGGTCATCGCCGGGCGGTCCTGACCGGCGCGGGTATGCGCCCAGGCCACGCGGTCCCAGTACAGCGCGCGAGCCTTCGGCGGAGCATCCGGACCGGCGTCCTCCAGTGCGGCGCGGGCCAGCCCGACCGCGTCGGAGGTGTGCCCGGTGTTACTCCACTGGTAGGCCAGCGAGCCCGCCACATTCCCGGACAGCACGCCGTCCCCGGCAGCCTGCGCGGCGCTCATGCCGAGTCGATAGATGCGCTCCGCCTCGGCATGTTCCCCGGCGTCGGAAGCCACCCACCCGGCAATTTGTGCCAACTCGCCAATCGCCCGCAGCAGTTCGCGACCGACCTCTTCGGTATGCACACCCTCGCGGTAGAGCTTCACCGCCGCCCGCAGCTCGCGCAGGGCGGGACCGATCAGGTCCCTGCCGTACACTACGTCGTCGGCCAGCCGCAGGCCGTGGACCCGCTGGGCCAGGTCGGTCACCTGCCCGGCCCCGATCCGGCGGCCTGTACGGGCACGCAGTGGGGACAGCGGGTCGCTCTCGGGCAGGAAGTCGGCCACCGACCGTACGTACGGCGCGGACTCGACAGGCGCAACAGCCTTCGCCGCCTCCAGCATCTCGCGCGGAACCTGAAGCACCCGCGCGAGGAACGGCAGCCACTCGCGCGGGGACCGCACCCCAATCTCCCAGCGTGACACGTCATTTCGCGTCGGAGGAACGCGCCCAGGAGCAGCTTCAGCCAGCGCCTCGGCGAGCCGCCGCTGACTCCACCCACGCGCCAGACGCAGCCGCCTAACCAGTTCCCCGACCGTCTCCCGCACCCAACCAGCTTGGCAGACAGCAAGGCAGACACGCTGGCTACTCCCGAAGGTCCACGCCAGCGAGATGGTGATCAGTAGCCCCGAGTCGAGCCGAGGAGAGGGAATCAGGATGGCCGAGCGAGCGACACAGCGGCCCCATGGCCCCATGGCAGAGGGGCCGCGCCTGCTGCCGTGGACCACCCAGGGCGGGAATCCCTGTTACCTGAGCACCGACGGTCAGGGCTATCTCGCCAACCTTGCCGACAGTATCGAAGCCGTACAGCTGGGCATGGGCGAGGACCTGTTGGAATACGCCCGAGACGCCATGGCCCCTGACGCGAAGACCTTGTCGGCGACCGAATACCGCTGGCTGGCCCGCCGGCTGACCGAAGCCCTCTCCGACGCGCTCAGGGTCGCCGACTCGCGTGGGCAACGCCTCCCCCACCCGGAAGAGGTGACCGAGGATGCCTGAGTCCGCGAACGCTGAAGTGCAGTCCCATAGCGCCACGCGAGGACGCTACCGATTCCGCGAGTACCACGTGACCACCGTCCCTGACCCCATGGCGCTGCCCGGCTACGAAGCGGTCTGCGTCACCGGCGAAGAACACAACTGCGGTGCCGTATCCGGCACCCTGCACACCTCGGACGAGCTGACCCGCTGGATCGCCGGACACTGCGCCACCACCGGCCACGAACTGTACGAGCAGACCACCCGCACCCTTCTCCGGGCCGAACCCGGCGCATGGCAGTAAGGTCCTCATGCGTCGCAGCCGCGCCAGCAACAGCACGACGCAACTCCCGCACCCCTGACGGCAGTAGCGACGGCAACAACCACGGATTCCCCCGCACAACCACGGACACCAGCGGAACCCGAAACCGCCGCTGATCTGCGAATACGCAGATAGAGAGGGGTCGCATAGCACACGTACTATGTGCTGGCGGGCGAGACTCCGGTATTGGTTCACAATGCAAACTGCGGCCCTGAAATTGGCACCAAATTGGAGTACTTCTTCGGGAATGCCACCGGGAATGCTCACAACATTCAACGAAGCGGCGACATGGCCAGCCAGTTGAACCGGATTGGGATCGGGGATAACGCCACGGGGCGTGCGCTATTCTCTGATCATCTTGATGAGGTGTTCAATAATCCCAACTCTGTGGTGCGGGTTCAGGAGAATGGGCGCACTGTGAGGGAGGGCCTCTTGAAGGGGCCTGATGGAATGCTCAAGACGGAGACGATCTGGGACGGCAACAGATTGATCACCGGACAGTTGTACGGATCTAATTCGAGATACCGGAAGTAGGTGGTGGTCGTGTCGATGTTCAGGATCGCATTCGGTAGCAGTGCAATGGAGTGCTCGGTTTGGTCGAGTTCCGGAGAAGCGCGTGCCGGATCATCCGCCCACCTAGAAATTGCGAACGAGTGCGGATCCGGCTCGGGGCCCGTGTACGTCTTCTCGTCGGCAGAGGATGCCGGGGAGGGTAGTCTGGGGCGAGCTGTAGGGATTCAAATGGATTCAGAATTCGAGTCCCCTACGATCTTTGGTAGCGAATGGGGCGGGGTGCGTTGGATTGGCTGCAACTCGCACCTCTATCGAATCTCACCCAGCATGGCCATTGATCGCGAGATTGGTCTCGATTCGAGATTCGACAGCTTCAGGTACATTTCTCACCTGGATAGGTTAATCGTTCTCGCCGAAGTCGGTCTCTTCGCTGTGTGCAGCAGTGGCGAGATTGATTGGCGCGTGAATCTAGAGGTCGTCACCGATGTGCGCTGGGAGAGCGAAAGTGCGTTGATTTCTCAGATGGACAGCTCAGAAGTGCGCGTGGACCTTCGAGATGGGTCTGTGGCACCTGTGTGACAGTTCTTCCGCCATAGAGGGTGCTGACAGACAGCAGATCCGTGGCGCTAAGTGGTGACGCCCATTGTTTGCAATCGCACAGCTCCACCGGTGACTCCACCGGCGGAGTCCTTGACGGCAGTAGTTGACGGCAACGTCAGCGGACGACGGCGGCGCAGGGCGGCGGTTCGTCGCCGTCGCCGTTGGCCCCGGGGAACTGACGCGCTGGATCGCCGGACACTGCGCGCAGACCGGGCACCAGTCGTGCGAGCAGACCACCCGCACCGTCCGCGCCGAGCCCGGCGCATGGCAGTAGGATCATGCGCGCGGCTTCAGCGCACATCCACGAACACCGACGGACCGTCAAAACTTCGCTGACCTGCGAAAAGCAGGCGGAGAGAGATCGCGAAGCACACGTACTATGTGCTGGCGGGTAAGACTCCGGTCCTTGTTCACAACAGCAACTGTGACTTCAAGATTGGTGTTGCGGACGAGAAATACGACAAGCATGTCCTGGGTCTCGATGATTCCGGAAACCCCACCCGTAGGCCCGATATGCCGGAATGTGATACGGATGATGGGTTTGAAAGATACGTCGCGGACGCGCAGGCGCTGATGTGTCCCGGTAGCTGTCCTGCTGCCGCGCGTGAAGCTGTCAGTAGTGATGGTGTCATCATTCGAATGGACTCCCAAGGAAGAATAGGAATGAGAGACGGAAATACCATCACGACCTATTTCCGGCCGGATGATCCGCTCGCGTACTTCCAGAGGGAGGCGGCTCGATGAACCAAGATACTGGGAACTTCCGTGACGCGTTCTCCAGCTTCGTCAGAGAGTCTGGTCGGTGGCGTGACGTCGAGCCGGAGGCGCTTCTGTCTCGCTGGAGCACGTTCGTCGAAAGTTGCGAGCAGGGCTATCGTGGTGACGCCGAAGACTACTTCAACGATCTGACATCAAGGGATTCGCTGGCGCGAGCTCTGGATTCTGCGGAACTGCAAAGATTTCCCGAGTTTGTGCTGCTTCGCGCAGAAGTGGAAGCGGTAGACGCAAGATTCCGCACACTCCTAATGCCGGATGCATTCCCGAGAATCTCTGAGGAATCCTGGTGGGCGCGCGGCGTGGTGAAATCCGCGCGGAGGCGGCTGGTGGAGGATCTGGGCCGCGAATATCTCCTTGAGGTGGCACTAGTCGAATAGTCCTTACAGGTTCGCGCCAGTAAAGCGAAGCCCCGTCAGGTGCGTCCTGGCGGGGCTTCTGCGCGGGGTGACGGCAGTAGTTGACGGCAACGTCAACGGACGAGGGCAGCGCAGGGTGGCGGTTCATCGCTGTTGGAGCGTGCCGTCTCGTTGGCCTCCCGGCTGACGAGCGTGGTGCTGAGGGTGTCGATGGCGTCGCGCTGGAGTCGGAGCCTGACGTGGGCGTAGACGGTGGCGGTGACGCCGATGTGGGCGTGGCCGAGGAGTTCCTTGATCACGACGAGTTCGGCGCCCTGTTCCAGGAGCAGGGTCGCAGTCGAATGGCGGAGGTCGTGGAAGCGGATGCGGCGGAGCCGGCCTTACGGAGGGGCGTGGTGAAGGCGCGGGTGAGGTTTGTCGGGTCGATCGGTCCGCCCTGCACCGTGGTGAACACGTACCCGCTGCGCTGCCACGCGATGCCTGCTGCCTCGCGCTCGCGCTGCTGCTGTTCGTGATGGTGCTTCAGCGACTGGACGCAGCTGGCGGGGAGGGCGATGCGGCGTTCGGAGGCCCGCGTCTTGGTGGGCAGTGTGGTGAGCCCGCCTGCGCTGGTGCGCTGCAAGGTGCGGCGGATGGCGGCGGTGCCCGCGTCGAGGTCGAGGTCCTCCCAGCGCAGGCCGAGAAGTTCGCCCTTGCGGAGTCCGGTGTGGAGAGCGAGTTCGAACAGGGCATGGAGCCGGTGTCCACGCGCGGCGGCCAGGAACTTGCGGGCTTCGTCGGTGGTGAGGGGTTCGAAGCGGCGGACCCGGGGTGTGCCGGTGCGGACGTTGCGGGCGACGTTGCGCGGGATCTCCTCTTCGCGCACCGCGTGCTCCAGGACCGACTTGAGTACGGAGTGCACGTAGACCAGGGTCGGCGGCAGGAGCCGTCTAGAGCAGCACTTTCCGGCGGCGCAGCAGCGGGGCTGATCGCGGGCCACGTCGAGGCCGCGCGTGCAGCACTGGCAGGTGGTGCGGAGCCGGTTGAGCCAGGTGCGGACGTCCTTGGCAGTGAGCTTGGCGAGCTTCTTCTTGCCCAGGCCAGGGATGAGGTAGAGCCGGGTGACGGCGGTGTAGCGGGTGTGGGTGTTCTCGCGGAGCTGGTAGACAGCGACAGCGTCGAGCCAGTACGTCAGGTACGCCTCTAGGCTGCCCTGAGCGGACGGGATGGAGAGGTCGCGGTTGCTGGCGGCGATCTTCTCGATGAGCTTGGCCAAGGCCTCCTTGCGAGTGGTGCCGTAGAGGCGGATGCGCTTGCGAGTGTTGCCGGGGGCGAGGACGTATCCGGCGGCCTCCCAGTGGCTCTCCTTGCGCTGGTAGGCGGTTCCGTCGCCGTTGGTCCACGTGACACACAGAGATCATTTTGAAAGAACCCTTAAGTAAGGGCCAGGGGGCCATGACAGGCTGCGGTTGCCGGTCCGGGTCAGCGCAAGCCCCGCCAAGGGGCGCGGGGAACTGCGCGCTCAACCGTCCACGGCCCGCGCGTGAGGGCCAGGGATGCGAGCGACCGCCCACGGCCCGTGCCCGCGAACGGGGTTGGCCGGGGCGCGGGGAACTGCGCAAAAGCGTGCCCACCCGGCGGAGCCCTACGCGCTGAGTGGGAACTCCTCTCCCAGCTCCTTGAACACAGCCGTGTTCAAGGAAAAAGCCCGCTTGCACTCCTCCACAACCCGCCGCTTCTCCAACTCGTCCACCCCCAACCCGTCGAGCCGTTCGCGATAACCCCGCTTGAACGCCGCCGGGTTGGCGATCGACTCGAAGACGTAGAACCGCACGCCGTCCCCCTTGCGCGCGAACCCCCACGTCCGTTCCGCCCGGTCGCGGATGATCTGGCCGCCCGACAGATCGCCGAGGTAGCGGGTGTAGTGGTGCGCCACATACCCGGCGGGCCACTCGCGCGCGCACACCGCGACGCGCTCGGCGTAGGCGGCCGTGGCGGGCAGCGGGGTCGCGCCGGCCCGCCAGTCCGTGCCCCGCAGATGCGCCAGGTCCCGCTCGAGCGAGGCCGTGCGCATCAGCTCGGGGGTGATGAAGGGCCCCGCCACCGGATCCTCCGCGAGCGCCGACGCGCCCTCCTCCAAGGCCCGGTACACGAACCACAGCTGCTCGGTGTAGCGGGCGTACGCCGCCACGCCGAGCCGCCCGCCCAGCAGGTCTCCCATGAACGAGGACGTCTCCGCCTCGGTGTGCTGCTCGTGCGACGCCGTGCGGATGAGCGTGGAGAACGGGGTGGAAGCGGGCGCGATCAAAGGGGCCTCCGGGGACCGAGGGATGCGGGAACCGGAAGGATCGCCCCCGTCTTGGGCGGCTCTGAGCCAACCAGTTCCCGACGTCTTGTCGGTAAAAACGTACCCGGTGGGCCCCGCCACGACACCCCGAGGGAAAAACCACCCGCGCGCGGCTGCGGCAAGGCGGCCGCAGCAGAGACGGTTGCGGCAGAGACGGCTACGGCAGCGTAAGAATCTCCGTGCCGGTCTCCGTGACCACCAGCGTGTGCTCGAACTGGGCCGTGCGCCTGCGGTCCTTGGTGACGACCGTCCAGCCGTCCTCCCACATGTCGTACTCGTGGGTGCCGAGCGTCAGCATGGGCTCGATCGTGAAGGTCATGCCGGGCTTGATCACCGTGGTGGCGTGCGGGGCGTCGTAGTGCGGCACGATCAGGCCGGAGTGGAAGGCCGTGCTGATCCCGTGCCCGGTGAAGTCCCGTACGACGCCGTACCCGAAGCGCTTGGCGTACGACTCGATGACGCGGCCGATGATGTTGATCTGCCGGCCGGGCTTGACGGCCTTGATCGCGCGGTTCAGGGATTCGCGGGTGCGCTCCACCAGCAGCCTGGACTCGTCGTCGACGTCACCGCACAGGTAGGTGGCGTTGTTGTCGCCGTGTACGCCGCCGATGTAAGCGGTGACGTCCAGGTTGACGATGTCGCCGTCCTTGAGCACGGTCGAGTCGGGGATGCCGTGGCAGATGACCTCGTTCACCGAGGAGCACAGCGATTTGGGAAAGCCCCGGTAGCCGAGCGTGGAGGGGTAGGCGCCGTGGTCGCACATGAACTCGTGGGCGACCCGGTCCAGTTCGTCGGTCGTCACCCCCGGCGCGATGTGCTTGGCCGCCTCCTCCATCGCCTGCGCCGCGATCCGCCCGGCGGTCCGCATCAGCTCGATGGTTTCGGGGCTCTGCACGTCGGGGCCGGTGTACGGCGTGGGCATGGGCTTCCCGACGTACTCCGGACGCGGGATGCGGCCCGGGACGGAGCGGGGCGGAGAGATCTCCCCGGGCACGAGCGGGGACTGCGACTTCGGCTGGCCAGACATGCCGGCGAGTCTATCCAGCGGCTGTGGGGCAGCATGGCTTTGAGGCCCCGGCCACCGTCCGAGGGAACCGTTCAACGAGAGAGGCACCCATGGCCCTGTTCAAGCGGCGCACCGCCGGCAAGCCCGGCGAGTGGTTCTACTGCCTGGCCCATCACAAGGTCGAGGAGGGCCCGGACTGCCCGGCCAAGGACCGCTTCGGCCCGTACGCGACCCGGGAGGAGGCCGAGCACGCGATGAGCACCGCGCAGGAGCGCAACCTGGAGTGGGAGAACGATCCCAAGTGGCACGACAAGCAGGCCCTGGGGGACGGCGCGGAGTAGCGGGCGAGGAGGCTGTACGCGGCTGCTCCCCGTCCGGACCGTACGCGGCTGCTCCCGCCCCCGGTCGCCGGTTGCCGGGCGTGGGGCGGGGCGATCGCGCGGTGTGGTGCCGCGTCGCGCGCGAGAACGGTGGCCGTCTCGCCGCGGGCGCGTACGTCAGGAGCTGGCCGACTCGGCGGCGCGGCGGTATTCGGCGTTGATGCGCTGGGCTTCTTCGAGCTGGTCCTCGAGGATGACGATGCGGCAGGCGGCCTCGATGGGGGTGCCCTGGTCGACGAGCTCGCGGGCGCGGGCGGCGACGCGCAGCTGGTAGCGGGAGTAGCGGCGGTGGCCGCCGGCCGAGCGCAGCGGCGTGATGAGGCGGGCCTCGCCGATGGCGCGCAGGAAGCCCTGGGTGGTGCCGAGCATTTCGGCCGCCCGGCCCATGGTGTAGGCGGGATAGTCGTCGTCGTCGAGACGCCCGTTGAAGTCCTCTGCTGTCATTTGCACCTCTCCGTGAAACACGTTGAGGGGCTCTGGTGCCGTGCGGCACCAGAGCCCCGAAGGAACTGCTACACCATCTGCCGACCTTCGTCCAGCGTCGGCCTTCTGTTTTCGCGAGCCCGGCCGGCGTGCCGTCGGGGCTGCGAGGATCGCACTTGCTTGACCGGAGACCACCTCACTATCGCGATGTCCTGCGGTACCCGGACTCATCTCTTACGTCCGGGCGATCCTGATGGCGTTCTGCTCCTCCGTTCTTCCCTCTGAACTTACTGACTTGCTGAACTGCTACCGCGAACTGCGGGCACTGCGGGTACTGCGTACTGCTGGTGTTGCGGGAACTGCGTACTGCTCTGAACTGCGTACTGCTGTGGCGGCCCCTGATGACTGCGGGCCACCCGGTCCGGTCGTCAGTCCCGTCACCGTCCTGCTCATGCTCTGGCTCCGGAACTCCACCACCGCACCGCACTGCGATACCGCTTCCCGGCAGTTCGTTTCTGTCGGGCTTTCTCGATCTCGGCTACGAGAGAAACCATAGTCACGTCACGGCGCAATGTCTACTCCGGTCACGACAGATTTTCTCGTCGTGCGGCCGGGTTGATGAGGGCGTCGAGCTGACCGGCGAGGCGGGGGTGGGCGCCCAGGTGGGCGTGGGCGGCGGCGAGGGGGTGGATGAGCGCGGCCGGGTCGTCGTGGCCGAGCGCCGCGTCCAGTCGGCCGACCGCGCCGCGCGAGGCCGGGGGGAGGTCGGTCAGGGCGGTGATCTGGCCGGCCAGACGGCGCAGGGCCGCGGCGTTGTCCCGGGCCCACGCGCTCTGGTCGCGGTCGGCGGCGCGACGTTCACGGGTGGCCTGGACGCGCTGCTCGCCGGTGCTTCCGGCCGGGCCCGGCCGGTTGCGCAGATAGCGCCGTTCGGCGGCCTGGCGGCTGGCCACGCCGAGGGGGTGGGCCAGCTCCGCCCAGCTGGCGCCGGCGTGGCGGGCCGTCTCGATCAGGCCGGTCTCCCAGCCGGCCAGCTGCTCGCGGACCTGGCGCAGCAGCAGCAGTGAGGCCAGCGCCTGCTCCGGTCCGACGCCCGCGCCCGCGCCCGCGGGCTCGGCCGCCTCCTCGTGCGCGTCGCGCACGGCGTGCTCGATGGCTTCGAGGGCCGCGGCGGCGGCGAGGAAGGAGGCCGGGCTCTGGGCGTCGGGGGAGGGGCGCTTCTTCGGGGCGGGACCGGGCCCGGGCGGCGACTGGCCTGCTGCTGTCATGAGGACTCCTCGGCGGTTGTCATCCTTTCGATGACAGGGTGTTTGTCATCCAATGGATGACATGCTACAACGGTGAGCAGTGAAGCGCATTGGCGGGTACAACCCGAACCTTCTGGAGGTGTTTCGCGATGTTGATGCGCACTGACCCCTTCCGTGAGCTCGACCGGCTCGCCCAGCAGCTGACCGGCTCCGGCACGTGGACGCGGCCGTCCGCGATGGCGATGGACGCCTACCGCGAGGGCGGCGAGTACGTGGTGGCCTTCGACCTCCCCGGTGTCGACCCCGAGGCGATCGACATCGACGTCGAACGGAACATGCTGACCGTCAAGGCCGAGCGCCGGCCCGTGGCCAAGGCCGACGACGTGCAGATGGAGCTGTCCGAGCGGCCGCTGGGCGTCTTCTCCCGCCAGATCGTGCTGTCCGACGTGCTGGACACCGCGCGCATCGCGGCCGACTACGACGCCGGGGTGCTGACCCTGCGCATCCCGATCGCCGAGCGCGCCAAGCCCCGCAAGATCTCCGTCGGCGTGGGCTCGTCCCACAAGGAGATCTCCGGCTGAATCCGCGCCGCCCCCCGGCCGGGCGGACCGGCAGGCACCGCGCGGGACGGGCACCCCGCCCGTCCTGCGCCCCCTCGGCGGTCCCGGCGCACCGGGGCCGGTGATCCGGGACGGGCCCAGCCCACCGCGACGCGTCGAGACGTGAGAGGCGAGACGCACGCACCGATGGACGCACCCACCGATTCGAGACGAGACGAGACGAGAAAGGCGATACGCAGTGACGACGACCGACCAGCGTGAACGGACCCAGGGCCGGGCGGCGACGATGACGTACCAGGACATGCTGGAGAAGGTCCGTTACGACGGCGCGTATCCCACCACGGAGCGGGCCGCCGAAGCCGTCCGCCTGGTGCTCACGGGGCTCGGCCGTCAGCTGGGCGGCGACGAGCGAGCGGAGCTCGCCGCCCGCCTGCCCCTGGAGGCCGCGTGCCTCCTCACCGCCGAGGCCCCCTCGCCGGAGCGGCTTTCCGGCTGGGCCTTCGTGAAGGACCTCGCCGCGCGCGTGGGCGCCACCCCGGCCACCGTCCGCTGGGACACCGGATCGGTCCTGGGCGTCGTCGCCGCGCTCGCGGGTCCCGACCTGCTCACCCGCGTCCTCGGCCGGCTCCCCGGCGGTTACGCCCTGCTGTTCGGCCGGGCCGAACTCGTCCAGGCCGCCTGAGCGTTGCTACGCCGCCGTCGTCGTGCCGGGCTGCCCGGCCGCGCGGCGGCGCGCCGCGTCCTCGTCGGTCGCCGCGTCGTAGGTGACCAGGCGGGGCAGGGCGAGGGCCAGCAGCCCCACCGCCGCCACGCAGGCCACCCCGCCCGACCACACCGCCGCCCTCGTCCCCGTCCAGCCGGCCATCGCGCCGGCCCGGACCTGGCCGAGTTGCGGGCCGACGCTGTACGACAGCACCTCTATCCCGGCCAGCCGGCCGCGCAGCTCGTCGGGGATGGTCTGGTTCCAGATCGTGGAGCGGCCGAGTCCGCTCAGCATGTCGCCCGCGCCCGCCACCGCGAGGCAGCCGAGCACCAGCCATACGTCACCGAAGAGGCCCGCGCCGGCCATCGCCGTGCCCCAGACGACCGCGCCGACCACCACGAACAGGCCGTGCCTGCGTACCCGTGAGGTCCACCCGCTGGTCACGCTCAGCAGCACCGAACCGGCCGAGCCCGCCGCGTACATGAGGCCGAGCGCCCAGGTGGCGTCCAGGCTGTCCGCGAGGAACGGGAAGATCGCGTTCGGGAAGGCGAAGAACATCGCGGCCATGTCGATGGCGTAGGTCCCGAGCAGCACCGGACGCGACCACGCGTAACGGGCACCCTCCGCGATGCCGCGCAGCGAGGGCTTCCGGGCGCCGTGGGCGGGCGGCGCCGGGGTCAGCCGGGCGCACATCACCACCGACAGGGTGAAGGTGGCCACGGTCGTGGTGTACGCCGTGGCCGTGCCCGCGTACGCCACGACGATCCCGGCGAGCGAGGGTCCCGCGATCGCGCCGAGCTGCCAGCGCAGCGCGTTGAGCGCGGCGGCCGCCGCCAGTTGGTCGTGCGGGACGATCCGGGCCATCAGCGAGTCCAGCGCCGGGCGCTGGAGCCCGGCCAGCGCCGAGACGCCCGCGGCCACCCCGTACAACGGCCACAGCGTCGGGCTCGGGAGCAGCGCGTTGACCAGCAGCACGAGCGCGAGCACGCCGAGTCCGGCCTCGGTGGCGAGAATGACCTTGCGCCGGTCCACCGCGTCCGCGAGCGCCCCGCCGTACAGGCCGAAGACGACCAGCGGGACGAGCTCCATGGCGCCCATCGCGCCCACCGCGAACGGTGATCCGGTGAGCTCCTTGATCTGGAGCGGCAGCGCGACCATCGCCATGAAGCTGCCGAAGTTGGTGACGAGCCCCTGCACCCAGAGCAGCCGGAAGTCGGCCGAGGCCCGCCAGGGCGCGAGATCGGGCAGGACGGAGCGGGGCCGGGACTCGGGCGGCGGCGCGGGAGGTTCGTCGGACACGACGGGCCATGCTCCGGCCCCGCCCGCGCCCAGAGCAACCTAATATCGTCATGTCGCCGGTCCGCGCCGCGAGCGGCCGGGACGGCCCCCGCCGCCCGTACCTCCTACCAGCGCCCCGGTGGCGGGGCCGTCAGCTGGTCGGCCAGGCGGGAGAGGCGGTCGCGGAAGCCGCCGGGGCCGCGCCGCGGGGGCAGGGTGTTCTCGCCCGCCGCCGCGCTGACCAGGTGCTGCACGGTGTCCAGGTCGAGTTCCGCGTCGGGGGTCACCGTCAGGGACTCGTGCACGAGGCCCCGCACCTCGCGGTCCCCGCCGTCCAGGGCGAGCACCGTCGCGCCCGCCCGGCGCGCGTCGTGGACACGTTCGAGCAGGGCGTCGGCGGGGCGCGTGGGCGCCACCAGGAGCAGCGTCTCGCCGCGCCGCGCCGCCTCCAGGCGCCCGAGCCCGACGGACAGATGCGGGGGGCCGCCCGGCTCGGCGCGGTGGCGCACCAGCGTCGGGCTCAGCTCGGGCAGCCCGGACCAGGCGGCCTCGTCGGTGAGATGGGCGGCCAGGTGCCAGGGCTCGTACGCCTCGGTGCCGACCAGGAGCAGCGTGCCGTGCGGCACGACGGAGGAGCGCAGCGCGCCCGCGAAGCGGCGGGTGGCGCGCAGCCACTCCGTCCCGGCGAGCACTTCCCGCAGCAGGGCGACCCGTACGGCATCCATGCCCGCACCCTGCCGCATCCGGGGTGCGGGGCGGGCCCGAACCGGGCGCCCGTCACTCCAACGAACGTCTGGCTACGGACGAGTAAGGTCGGCCTCATGACTTCCACTGACAAGGCGAAGCCCGCCCCGAGGGACCCCTGGGACCTGCCGGACGTCTCCGGTCTCGTCGTCGGCGTGCTCGGCGGCACCGGCGACCAGGGCCGTGGTCTGGCCTACCGGCTCGCCCGGGCCGGGCAGAAGGTGATCATCGGCTCGCGCGCCGCCGAGCGCGCCCGGAGCGCGGCCGACGAGCTCGGGCTCGGCGTCGAGGGCGCCGACAACGCCGAGTGCGCGCGGCGCAGCGACGTCGTGATCGTCGCGGTGCCGTGGGAGGGCCACGCCAAGACGCTCACGTCGCTGCGCGAGGAGCTTGCGGGCAAGCTCGTGATCGACTGCGTCAATCCGCTGGGCTTCGACAAGCAGGGCGCGTACGCCCTGAAGCCCGAGGAGGGCAGCGCGGCCCAGCAGGCCGCCGCGCTGCTGCCGGACGCGCGGGTGACGGCGGCCTTCCACCACCTGTCGGCGGTGCTGTTGCAGGACGCCTCGATCGAGGAGATCGACACCGATGTGATGGTGCTCGGCGAGGCCCGCGCCGACACCGACATCGTGCAGGCGCTGGCCGGCCGCGTCCCCGGCATGCGTGGCGTCTTCGCCGGACGGCTGCGCAACGCCCACCAGGTCGAGTCGCTGGTCGCGAACCTGATCTCGGTGAACCGGCGGCACAAGGCGCACGCGGGGCTGCGCGTCACCGACGTCTGAGCGCGGCGACGTCCGGGCACGGCGCGACCGGGTGCGGGGCGCCGCCGGCGATGGGGGACACTGGACGGGCGGGCGCCGAGCCCGTCCGTCCCTTTCGTCCCGGCCCCCCATCCCGCCGTTTCGTCCCGCCCCACCGCAGTGCCGCACCGCAGCCGTACCCGACAGGAGCCCCCCTCCATGCCCCGCCTCGCCCTGTACGCCCTCGCCGTCTGTGTCCTCGCCGTCGTCGCGGCCGTGGTCTCCTTCGTCCAGGGCAGCTGGCTCGGAATCATCTGGGTGCTGCTCGTGGGACTCTCGTCCAACATGTGCTGGTACTACCTGCGCAGGGACCGGGCCGCGACCCCCGGCGAGTGAGCGCGGCCGGCTCAGCCCTGCGGGGCGAGCGTGAGGTCGGGCCAGAACTGGTAGAGGCTCCGGCCGGCCGCCGCCTCCAGGTCGGAGACGCCCAGCACGTCGAGGATCGCGTAGATCAACCGGAAGAACTCACTGTTGATCTCGGGGATCCACAGCAGCCCGAACACCGCGAGCAGCCCGAACGGGGCGAACGGCTCGACCTGGCGCCGGGCCGCGTGCGAGAGCCAGGGCTCGATGATCCCGTACCCGTCCAGGCCCGGCACCGGCAGGAAGTTCAAGACCGCCGCCGACACCTGGAGCAGCGCGAGGAAGGCCAGCGCCACCCGGAAGTCGTAGGGCACCCCGTCCAGGGCGCCCAGCCAGAACGGCGCCGTGCACACGATCGCGAACGCGACATTCGTGAGCGGGCCCGCCGCCGAGATCAGACTGTGCCGCCAGCGGCCCCGGATCCGGGACCGCTCGATGAAGACCGCGCCGCCCGGCAGGCCGATGCCACCCATGATCACGAAGATCACCGGCAGCACGATCGAGAGCAGCGCGTGGGTGTACTTCAGCGGATTGAGCGTCAGATAGCCCTTGGCGCCGATCGTGATGTCCCCGCCGTGCAGCGCGGTGCGGGCGTGGGCGTACTCGTGCAGGCACAGCGACACGACCCACGCGGACGTCACGAACAGGAAGACGGCCAGGCCGCGGGATGCGGCGTAACTCGTCCACACCGCCCACCCGGAGACCGCCATGACGGCGACGATCCCGAGGAAGACCGGGCTGATCCGCCGGTCGTGGTGGCGGGAGGGTGCGGTGGCCATGCGGTGTGCTCCAGTGCTGGCGGGACGGGCGGGCAGGTCGCGCGCCCGACCGTACAGGGGTGAGCGTCAAACGTCCCGGCCCCCCGTGTGAGTTCCCCGGCCCCGCCGCGAGTTACCCACCCCGGGGCCGGGAGATCGCCGCGTCCATGAGAATGGGGGGCGTGCGCTACCGGATTCTCGGCAACACCCAGGTCCACCACCCCGACGGCACCCCCGTCGCCCTCGGGGGCGCTCGGCTGCGCGCCCTGTTGACGGTGCTCGCGCTGCGGCCCGGACGGGCCGTCCCCGGAAGTGTCCTCGTCGGTGAGGTGTGGGGCGAGACGCCGCCCGCCGACGCGCCGGGCGCGTTGCAGGCGCTGGTCGGCCGGCTGCGCCGGGTCCTTGGCCACGAGGCGGTCTTCTCGGCCGAAAGCGGCGGCTACGGACTCGCCGCCGAGGCGGAGGACGTCGATCTGCACCGCTTCGAGCGGCTGACGGCGGACGGCGCCCGCGCCCTTGAGGAGGGCGATCCGGCCAAGGCGGCGACGCTGCTGGATGACGCGCTCGGGCTGTGGGCGGGCGCCGCGCTCGCCGACCTGCCCGACCCCGGCGCCCTCGCCGCCCGCGCCGAGGCCCGCCGGCTCGACGCCCGCCGGCTGCGGCTCGCCGCCGCCCTTTCGCTGGGCCGCGCCGATGAGACGCTGGCCGAACTCGCCGCCCTGTGCGCGAGCCACCCGCTGGACGAGCCGCTGCACGCCCTGCGGATCAGGGCACTGCGTGCCGCGGGCCGCCCCGCCGAGGCGCTGGCCGCCTACGAGAGCGTACGCACCACACTCGCCGACGGGCTCGGCGCCGATCCCGGGCCCGAACTGCGCGCCATTCACGCCGAGTTGCTGAACCCCGAGCCCGCGCCTTCGCCGCCCGCGCCCGGCGCGCGCGGCAATCTGCGGGCCCGGCTGACCTCCTTCGTCGGGCGCCAGGACGATCTGGCGGCCATCCGCGGCGACCTCGCGGCAGCCCGGCTCGTCACACTGCTCGGACCCGGCGGCGCCGGCAAGACGCGGCTCTCGCAGGAGGCCGCCGAAGGGGTCGCCGACCGCTGGCCCGACGGGGTGTGGCTGGCCGAACTGGCCCCCGTCAAGGGCACCGCGGGCCCCGCCGACCCGGCCGGGGTGGCCGCCGCCGTGCTCACCGCCGTGGGCGCCCGCAAGACGGTGCTGCACTCGGCGGGCGCCGAGGAGCTGAGGACCGCCGCCGACCGGCACGCCGACGACCCCCTGGTCCGGCTCGCCGAACACTGCGGGCCGCGCCGCATGCTGCTGCTCCTGGACAACTGCGAGCACGTGATCGGCGCCGCGGCGGCCCTCGCGGAGCATCTGCTGGCCCGCTGCCCGCACTTGGTGATCCTCGCCACGAGCCGTGAACCGCTGGGCGTACCGGGGGAGTTGGTGCGCCCCGTCGAGCCGCTGCCCGCGCCCTTCGCGCTGCGGCTGCTCGCTGAACGGGGCGCCTCGGCGCGGCCCGGGTTCCGGGTGGAGGACGATCCTGCGGCGGCCGAGGAGATCTGCCGGCGCCTGGACGGACTTCCGCTCGCCATCGAACTGGCCGCCGCGCGCCTCCGCATGCTGACGCCCCGTCAGATCGCGGACCGGCTCGACGACCGCTTCCGGCTGCTCACCAGCGGCAGCCGCACCGTGCTGCCGCGCCAGCAGACCCTGCGCGCCGTCGTCGACTGGTCCTGGGAGCTGCTTGAGGCCGCCGAGCGCGCCGTGCTCGGGCGGCTCGCCGTCTTCGCGGGCGGCTGCGACCTGACGGCGGCCGAAGCGGTGTGCGCCGAGGAGACCGGGCCCGGCGAGGCGGCCGGGGTGAGCGCCTATGCCGTGCCGGAGGTGCTGGGCTCGCTCGTCGACAAGTCGCTCGTGGTGGCCGCGCCGGACGACACCGGCCAGATGCGCTACCGGCTGCTCGAAACCGTCGCCGAGTACGCCGGCGAGCGCCTTGACGACGCGGGGGGCCGCGCCGGCGCCGAGCGGCGCCACCTCACGTACTACCGCGAGTTCGCCCGCCGCACCGACGCCGGGCTTCGCGGCCCGGGCCAGCGGGTCGCCATCGACGCCTTCGAGCGCGAGTACGAGAACCTGCGGACCGCGCTCGGCCGCTCGGTGGCGCTGCGCGACGAGCAGGAGGCGCTGTGCCTGGTGCACGCCATGCTCTGGTACTGGCAGATGCGCGACCTGCGCAGCGAGTCACGGCACTGGTCGCGGGAGGCGGCGGAACTCGGCCCCGACCCCTTCGCCCCGCCCGTGACGCCCGCGCCGCCGGTGTACACGCGGTGCGTGGACGCCCCGCCGCCCCTCGACCCCGAGGTGCTGTGGGAGGCGCGGCGCGGCGTACGCCTGGTGCAGCTGGCCTCGATGGACCACGCCAGGGACGAGTGGACCTCGCCCGACGCCCTGGAGCGCGTCCACGCGATCGTCTCCGCCTACCGCCCCGGCCTGCCCCAGACCTGCCACATGCCGGGATCGCTCTGGTTCTTCCCGCTGGTGCTCACCGGGGACCAGAACCGGCTGCAAGTGGTCCTGGACGCGACGGTGAGCGCCTGCGAAGAGCTGGGTCACGAGTGGGAGCTGGCCGCCGCCCTCCAGATGCGCGCCAACGTCCTGGCCAACCGCACCGCCTGGGCGGGCGACGCGGCCGGTGACGCCGAGGCCAGTCTGCTGCTGTTCCAGCGGCTCGGGGACGCCTGGGGCGCGGCGGAGGCGCTGGCGGCCAGGGGCGAGGCCCGGGAGAAGCGGCGCGCGTTCGCCCTGGCCGCGCAGGACTTCTCCGACGCCCTGCGCTACGCCGAACAGCTCGGCGCCCACGCCCAGGTGACGCTGCTCAGGGCCAGGCTCGCCTCCACCCTCCTGGAGACGGGGCAGGCCGAGCGAGGCGAGCCGATGCTGCGCGAGATCCTGGCCGACGACCGCCGCGCGGGCGTCGAGGCGCGGCTCGCGGCGCGCCTGGTGCTCGCCGTGTGGCTGGGCCGCACCCGCCGCTACGACGAGGCGCGCGAGCACATCGAGGTGATGCTGCGGGACTTCGGCTCCGCCACCCTCCTGCTGTTCGAGGGGTTCGTGCTCGGCGTCCGGGCCTGGCTGGACAACGAAGAGGGCCGTTATCGCGAGGCGCTGACCGGGGCGCTGGCCGCGCTGGAGCGGGCCCTTGAACCGCTGGCGCAGATGGTCGCGCCCGAGATGATCGCCGTCCACCTGCTCACGGCGGCCTGGGCGATCGCGGGACTCGGCGGCGATCGGAACGGCCTGGACGCGGCCCGCCTGATCGGCGCGCACGACGCGCTGCTTCCGGCCGGCCACTTCTCCTCGCCGGTGGAGGCGCAGCAGCGGGCCTCGGCGGAGCGGGCCGTGCGCGCCATGCTCGACGACGACGCCTACGCCGCCGCCCACGCCGAAGGCGGTGGCCTCTCCCGGGAGGAGGCCATCGCCCTGGCGCGGCGCGAAAGCAAGTCCTGACACAGCGTCAGGATCAGGTGCGCTTACGGAACTTGGCGACCGCCAGCGGCGCCATCACCAGGGTGATCCCCGCCGACCAGGCCAGCGTCATCAGGGCCGAGTGGGCGACGGGGCCGCCGCTGATCAGGCCGCGGGCCGCGTCCGCCAGGTTGGACAGCGGGTTGTAGTCGGTGAAGGACTGGAGCCAGCCCGGCATCGTGGTCGGCTTGGCGAAGATGGACGAACCGAACTGGAGCGGCATCAGAACGAGCATGGCCACTCCCTGGACGGCCTGCGCCGTCTTCATCGTGAGTCCGAGCAGGATGAAGATCCACATGAGGGACGCGCCGAACACCAGCGACAGACCGACGGCGGCGAGCAGGCCGAACACCGAGGTGCTGACGGTCAGGCCCAGGATGAAGCCCATGATCAGCAGGATCGTGGTGGCCACCAGCATGCGGCCGACCTCGACCACCATCTTGGCGATCAGGACGGAGGACCGGGCGATGGGCATCGTCCGGAACCGGTCCATCACGCCCTTCTTGAAGTCGTCGTTGACGCCGGTGCCGACCGCCATCGCGATGTTGATGCCCATCATCGCCATCAGGCCGGGCACCAGGTAGTTGACGTACTGGCCCCGGTTCCCGTCGCCGAACATCGCGCCGCCGAAGACGTACACGAAGAGCAGTACGAAGATGATCGGCATCAGGACGGCGTCGAACATCGACTCCGGGTCGGCCTTGATCTGGAGCATGTTGCGGCGCGCCAGGGCGCCGATGTGGCGCAGATTGGCGCGCGCTCCGATCCGCGCGTCGTCCCCGCCCCTGGCCGGCACCGGCGCCCTGGGGGCCGGCTGGGCAGGGGCGTTGACGGTGGCAGTGGTGGTGGTGCTCATGCCGCGACCTCCTCGGTCTGACGGGTGGCGTCCTGGGAGTCGGCGGTCTTCTGGCCGGTGATGGCCAAGAACACCTCGTCCAGGCTGGGAAGGTGGGTGCCTATGTGGGCTATGCCGAAGCCGCGCGCCCCCAACAGGCCGATGACCGCGGTCAGTTGCTCGTCGCTGAGGATCGGTACGTTCAGGACGTTCTCGTCGGGCACGGCCTGGGTGCCGGCGGCGCCGCCCAGGCCCGCCTCGGTGACGGCCCGCGCCATCGCGCCGAGCTGCCCGGGGTCCACGGGCCGGATCTGAAGCGTGCGGCCGCCGACCCGGGCCTTCAGCTCGTCCACCTCGCCCTCGGCGATGACCCGGCCCCGGTCGATGACGGTGAGCTCGCTCGCCAGCTGCTCGGCCTCCTCCATGTACTGCGTGGTCAGCAGCACGGTGGCGCCCTCGGCGACCATCCGGCGCACCTCGTCCCACACCTCGTTGCGGGTGCGCGGGTCCAGGCCCGTGGTCGGCTCGTCCAGGTAGAGCACGGCCGGGTGGCCGATCATGGAGGCGGCCAGGTCGAGCCGGCGGCGCATACCGCCGGAGTAGGTCATCGCGGGCCGCTTGGCGGCCTCCGTCAGCGAGAAGCGCTCCAGGAGCTCGTCCGCCCGCGAACGCGCCTCCTTGCGGGGCAGGTCGAGCAGCCGGCCGATCATGTACAGGTTCTCGCGGCCGGACAGCTTCTCGTCGACCGAGGCGTACTGCCCGGTCAGGCCGATCGTGCGGCGCAGCTGGCGCGGCTGGCTCACCACGTCGTAACCGGCCACGGTCGCGGTGCCGGCGTCGGGCACGAGCAGGGTCGAAAGGCAGCGCACGAGCGTGGTCTTGCCGGCGCCGTTGGGGCCGAGGACACCGAGCACGGTGCCCTCGCGGACGTCCAGGTCCACGCCGTCCAGTGCCAAGGTGTCGCCGAAGTGCTTCACCAGCCCCCGCACGGAGACGGCGATCCCGGCACCGGCTCCGTTGTTGTCGGGCTTCTTGTCGATTCGCGTCATGGACACCAAGGTGCCAGGCGTCACCGACAATCCGCCGACATGCCGCCGACAGCCGCGGCCCGCACCGCCGACAGTCCCCGCCCGCACCGCCGACAGGCGCGGTCACCGCTCCGACAAGCGCCGTCACGCCCCCGAAAGGCGCCGCGCGGCGGCCGGGGCCTGCAACGACGGACAGCCCGCCGATGGGGGAAGTCGGCGGACTGTCGTCGTGACCGCAGTGGCTGGTGGAGGAAGCCCGGAGGCTGCCAGGAGCTAGTGGAAGGTGTGCTCCTCGGCCGGGAAGGAGCCGCCGACGACCTCGCCGGCGAACGCCTTCGCCGCGTCCCCGAGGGACTGGCGCAGGTTGACGTACTGCTTGCTGAAGCGGGGGGCCTTGCCGGGAGTGAGGCCCACCATGTCGGTGTAGACGAGCACCTGCGCGTCGCACTCGATGCCCGCGCCGATGCCCACCGTCGGGATGTGCAGGATGCGGGTCACCTCGGCGGCGAGCTCCGCGGGGACCAGTTCGAGCACGATCGCGAACGCCCCCGCGTCCTGGACCGCCTTGGCGTCGCGCAGCAGCTGGTGCGCCGCCTCGTCGCCCCGGCCCTGCACCCGGTAGCCCAGTGTGTTCACCGACTGCGGGGTGAGGCCGATGTGGCCGACGACGGGGATGCCGGAGTCGACGAGCAGCCGGATCTGCTCGTGGCTGCGCTCGCCGCCCTCCAGCTTGACCGCGCCGACCCCCGCGTCCTTGACCAGGCGCATGGCCGAGCGCAGCGCCTGCACCGGGCCCTCCTGGTAGGACCCGAAGGGCAGGTCGGCCACGACCAGGGCGCGCGAGGTGCCCCGGACGACGGCGGCGGAGAGCATGGTGATCTCGTCGAGGGTGACCGGGACGGTCGTCTCGTATCCGAGGTGGCAGTTGCCCATGGAGTCGCCCACGAGCAGGACCGGGATGCCGGCCTCGTCGAAGACGGACGCGGTCATCGCGTCGTAGGCGGTGAGCATGGGCCACTTCTCGCCGCGCGCCTTGGCGGCGGCGATGTCGTGCACGGTGATGCGCCGGGTGCCCTTGCCCCCGTACAGCGCCTTGGGGTCGCTGCTGTCGGAAGTCTTCTGATTCTGGGCAGCCTGAAGGTGTTGCGTCATCGCAACGGCTCCTGTTCGTCATCTCGAAGCGCCCTTACGGCGTCTCCGGACCACATCCATGGTGGCACCCCGTGCCCCCTGCCGGGAAGTGGGGTGTGTCGGGAAAGACACGGCCCCGCGCGCCCGGCCATCGCCGTCCGGTGGCCCGAAAAGTAAAGTCCTCCCTATACGAGACGGTTCCGTTTCGAAATGGACTTAGGCTGTGCGCATGTCAACCACGTCTGCCGCGTCCGGCGCCCCGGCCGCACCCCGGATACCCGAAGCCGTCCACCGCCGGCGCTGGGCGATACTCGCCGTCCTGATGCTCAGCCTGCTGATCGTCGTCCTGGACAACTCGATCCTGAACGTCGCCGTCAAGACGATCGCGAGCCCAGCCCCCACCGGCATCGGCGCCACCCAGAGCGAGCTGGAATGGGCGATCAACGCCTACACCCTCGTCTTCGCCGGACTGCTCTTCACCTCCGGACTGCTCGGCGACCGGCTCGGCCGCAAGAAGATCCTGCTCTTCGGCATCACGGTCTTCGGCTTCGGCTCGGTCCTCGCCGCGTTCTCCGCCTCCCCCGACCAGCTCATCGCCTTCCGCGCCCTGATGGGCCTCGGCGGCGCCTTCGTGATGCCCGCCACCCTCGCCGTCCTCATGAACGTCTTCGAGCGCGAGGAGCAGCCCAAGGCGATCGGCATCTGGGCCGGCGGCGTGGGCCTCGCCATCGCGATCGGCCCCATCACCGGCGGCGTACTGCTCCAGCACTTCTGGTGGGGCTCGGTCTTCCTGGTCAACGTGCCGGTCGTGCTCATCGCCCTGATCGCCATGATCGTGCTCGTACCGGACTCCAAGGACCCGAACCCCGGCAGGCTCGACCCGGTGGGCGTGCTGCTGTCGGTGGTGGGCCTGGTGCTGCTGGTGTACGGGATCATCCACGGCGGCGAGCTCGCCGACTTCACCGACACGACGGTGCTCGCCACCACCCTCGGCGGCATCGCGGTCCTGGTCGGCTTCGTGGCGTACGAGAAGCGCTGCGAGCATCCCGCCATCGACATCGGTTACTTCAAGAAGCCCGCGTTCTCGGCCGCCGTCGTCGCCATCGCGCTGACGTTCTTCGCCCTGATGGGCGTGACCTTCTTCTCGGTCTTCTACATGCAGAGCGTGCGCGGCTACAGCGCCCTGCGCTCCGGACTGCTCATCCTGCCGCTCGCCGCCGCCCAGATGATCTTCGCGCCGCGCGCCCGGCTGGTCGTCGACCGCTTCGGCGCCCGCGCCGTGTGCACGGCGGGCCTTGTCCTGGTGGCCGTCGGCCTCGCCGCCTTCGGCGTGTTCGGCGTGGACACGCCCATCTGGGTCATGGAGGTCGTCTTCTTCGTCCAGGGCGCCGGAATGGCCCACATCATGCCGCCCGTCACCGTCTCGATCATGCAGGCGCTGCCGCGTGAGAAGGCCGGCTCGGGCTCGGCCGTCAACAACACCTTCCGCCAGGTCGGCGGGGCGCTCGGCATCGCCGTGCTCGGCTCGCTGCTGTCCACCGTCTACCGGGGCCGCATCCAGAGCCACCTCGACGCGGTCCCCGAAGGGGCGCGCAAGGCGGCCGGCGAGTCCATCGAGGCGACCCTCGGCGTCGCCGAACGGATGGGCCCGGCGGGCAAGGCCCTGATCGGCCCCGCCGACGACGCCTTCCTCCACGCCATGCACATCACCGCCTTCGCCTCCTCGGGCGTGGCCCTGCTCGGCGCCCTCGTCGTCGCCCTGTTCCTGCCGGGCAGGCCCGCCCAGGACCAGGCGCCCACCGCGCGGGACCGGCCCGCCGAGGCCGCCCGCCGATAGCCAGGGCCGCCCGCGGCAGGGCCGGGGGCCTTCGGGACAATCAACGGGCCGGTCGAGACGAAACGGAGCGGGCGTGACCTCGATGGACAAGCAGCACAAGGACGGCGGACCCCGGCGCGGGCGGCCCCGCTCGCAGGCCGCGGAGCGCCAGATCCTGGAAGCCGTCATCAAGCTGCTGGAGGAAGGCGTCTCGCTCGCCGACCTCTCCATCGAACGCATCGCGCGCACCGCCGGCGTCGGCAAGGCCACCATCTACCGGCGCTGGGCCGGCAAGGAGGAGCTGTACGTCGAGGTCGTGCGGTCCATGGAGTCGCCGAGCCCGTCGCCGGCCGGCCGCTGTCTGCGCGACGACCTCGTCGCGATGGTCGACAACGTACGGGTGCGCGGCGCGGCCAAGCAGTCCTCCGCCCTGCTGCACAACGTCTTCGCCCAGATGCAGAGTTACCCCAGGCTGTGGTCCAAGTACCACAGCCTGGTCATCGACCCCCGCCGCCGGCTCTTCGACGAAGTGCTGCGGCGGGGCATCGAGAACGGCGAGATCCGCGCCGGGATCGACCTGGAGATGGCCGGCGACCTCTTCGTCGCCCCGATGCTGGTACGCACCATGCTGCGGCCCGGCCGCGAACTGCCCGGGCCCGAGCTCGCCGAGCGCATCGTCGACGCCGTACTCGAAGGGCTGCGCCCGGAGCGCTGAATATGCGCGTTGTGTCACAGGGCTCCGCGCCGCGCCCCGGCTTGGAACCCCCCGCCGCGCCCACTCGTCCTGCTGGCCGTGGAGATGTCGTGCGCGAGGCACGACGGCAGGCAAGGCCGCCCCGTTTTCGCCTAGGGTCGAAGGACGGGGAACGGAGCACGAGATCAGCAGTGAGGACAGCGGTATGGCGCGGGCGTACATGACGGAGACGGGCGACGGCAGCGCGGAGGACGAGCGCAGCGGGTCCCGGTTCCGGCGCCTGGTCGACGGCTGGCGGGGCGACCGGGGCATCTGGCGCCGGGGCATGGTGCTCACGGGGATCGCCGTCGTGATCGCCCTCGTGATGATCCTGCACTCGCACATCCCCAACTCGGTGGGCAATCTCGGCTCGCTCTCCGAGACCTTCCTGCCCTGGCTCGGCCTGTTCGTGCCCGTCTTGCTCGGCCTCGCGCTGTGGCGCCGCTCGGCGACCGCGCTGATCGCGCTGCTGCTCCCGACGATCGTCTGGCTCAACATGTTCGGCGGGCTGCTCACCGACAAGCAGAGCGCGGGCGGCAATCTGATCGTGGCCACCCACAACGTCAACGCCGACAACCCCGACCCGGCCGGCACCGCCCGCCAGGTCGCGTCGTCCGGCGCGCAGGTCCTGGCCCTTGAGGAGATCCCGGGCGACGAGGTCGACACGTACAAGAAGGCGCTCGCGGGCCTCTACCCGTACCACTCGGTGCAGGGCACGGTGGGCCTGTGGTCCAAGTACGAGCTGAGCGACAGCCGTCCCGTCGACATCAAGATGGGCTGGACGCGCGCCATGCGCTCCACCGTGAAGACCCCGACCGGCGACGTCGCGGTCTATGTGGCCCACATGCCCTCGGTACGGGTGAAGCTGAACGCCGGGTTCACCGCCAACCAGCGGGACAACAGCGCCTACACCCTGGGTGAGGCGATCTCCGCCGAGCCGAACAAGAAGGTGATCCTGCTCGGCGACCTCAACGGCACGATGAACGACCGCTCCCTGAACAACATCACCGCCCAGATGCGCTCCACCCAGGGCGCCGCGGGCGACGGCTACGGGTTCAGCTGGCCGGCCTCGTTCCCGATGGCCCGGATCGACCAGATCATGGTCAAGGGCATCCAGCCCAAGTCGTCGTGGACCCTGGCCCGCACCAAGAGCGACCACCTCCCGGTCGCGGCCCGGCTCCAGGTGTGAGACGGGTCCGGGGCGTGGCCCGAGGCACGGCTCCGAGCCGCCCGCTCAGCGCGACTCGCGCCAGCGGTTGGTGATCGGCAGCCTGCGGTCCTTGCCGAAGCCCTTCGGTGAGATCTTCGTGCCCGGCGGGTACTGGCGGCGCTTGTACTCCGCCATGTCCACCATCCACAGAGTCCGGCGCACCAGTTCCGCGTCGTACCCGGCCGCCACGATCGCGTCCGCGCCCTGGTCCCGGTCGACGTACAGGGCCAGGATCGCGTCGAGTACGGGGTAGTCGGGCAGCGAGTCCGTGTCGACCTGGCCGGGGCGCAGTTCGGCGCTCGGGGGCTTGGAAATGGAGTTCTCCGGGATCGGGGGCGTCTGCCCGCGCTCGGCGGCCGCCCGGTTGCGCCACCGCGCGAGGCGGAAGACCGCCGACTTGTAGACGTCCTTGATCGGCCCGTACGCGCCCACCGAGTCGCCGTACAGCGTCGAATACCCCACCGCGAGCTCGGACTTGTTGCCCGGGGCGAGCACGAGGTGCCCCTCCTGGTTGGACAGCGCCATCAGGAGGGTGCCGCGCAGCCGCGACTGAAGGTTCTCCTCCGCGAGTCCGGTCAGCGCGAGGGAGCCCAGGTAGGCGTCGAACATCGGCTCGATGGAGACCGTGCGCAGATGCAGCCCCGTACGCCGTGCCAGCTCCGCCGCGTCCTTCTTGGAGTGGTCGGAGGAGTACTTCGAGGGCATGGAGACACCATGGACGTCGGCCGCGCCCAGCGCGTCACAGGCGATCGCCGCGACGAGCGCCGAGTCGATGCCGCCGGACAGGCCGATCAGGACGGACCGGAAGCCGTTCTTCGTGACGTACGCGCGCAGACCCGCCACCAGCGCCGCGTAGACTTCCTCGTCGTCGTCGAGGCGCTCCGCGCACGCGCCGCGCGGCTCCGGCTCGTACGGCGCGACCGGATCGTCGGAGATCACCACGTGATCCACCCGCAGCCCGTCGTCGACCACGCCCGAGGGCGCGGCGCCCGCGGCCGGCAGCTCCAGGTCCAAGACGAGGCAGACCTCGGTGAACTGCGGGGCACGCGCCAGGATCTCGCCCTGCGCGTCGACGACGATTGAGTCGCCGTCGAAGACCAGCTCGTCCTGGCCGCCGGTCATCGCCACATAGGCGAGCGCGCAGCCCGCCTCCCGGGCCCGCGCGCGGACCAGTTCGAGCCGGGTGTCGTCCTTGTTCTGCTCGTACGGCGAGGCGTTGACGGAGACCAGCAGGCCCGCGCCGGCGGAGCGGGCCGCCGGGACGCGCCCGCCGTCCTGCCACAGGTCCTCGCAGATGGCGAGCGCCACATCCACACCCCGCACCCGCACGACGGGCAGGGTGTCGCCCGGCACGAAGTAGCGGAACTCGTCGAAGACGCCGTAGTTGGGCAGATGGTGCTTGGCGAAGCTGAGCTCGACCCGGCCGCCGTGCAGCACCGCCGCCGCGTTCCGCGGGGCGCCGGCCGGCTGCCCGAGCCGGGGCACGGCGACCGGTGAACGGTCCAGATACCCCACCACCACGGGGATCTCACCGAACCCCTCCGCCGCAAGCCGCGCCGCGAGCGCGGTGAGCGCCTGCCGGGACGCCTCGACGAAGGACCCTCTCAGGGCGAGGTCTTCGACGGGGTAGCCGGTCAGCACCATCTCGGGGAACGCGACGAGGTGCGCGCCCCGCTCGGCCGCGTGCCGGGTCCAGCGCACGACCGCGTCGGCGTTGCCGGCGAGGTCTCCGACGGTCGAGTCGATCTGAGGGAGGGCGAGACGTAGTTGAGGCACGGCGCCACTCTAATCGTCAGAGCGACGCGATGGGGTGGAGCGACGCCGCGTGGCGCCCACGCGCCGGGCCGTTTCGGCAGGACGCGTCGCGTGCGGACCCGCCGCGCCCGACATGCGGGACCCGGCCGCCGCGCCGATCATGGGCGCATGACGACCACGGACGCCTCCGATGAAGAACTCGTCGCCGACGACGGCACCGCACGGCGGTTCGTCTCCTGGGTGACGCTCGGCCTCATGACGACGGCATCCGTCGCGAGCCTGCGCCCCTCGCCCTCGATGGCCATCTACGGCCTCGCCGCGGTCTTCCTCTATCTCCTGCCCGCCGTCGTCTTCCTGCTCCCGACCGCCCTGGTCGGCGCGGAGCTGGCGTCCGGCTGGACCGGCGGCATCTACCGCTGGGTGAGCGAGGCGCTGGGCAAACCGCTCGGATTCCTCGCCGTGTGGTGCCAGTTCGCGATGACGATCGCGTACTACCCGAGCCTGCTTGCCTACGTCGCCTCGACCTTCGCGTACGTCATCGACCCGAGCCTGGCCGAGAACGGGCTCTACGTCGCCGTCGTCATCGTGGTCATCTACTGGACCGGAGTATGGATCTCCTCGCGCGGCACCAAGACCGTGGCCGGGCTCAGCTCGCTCGGCCTCGTCATCGGCACACTCATCCCGGGCGTCGTCCTCGTGGTCCTCGGGCTCGTCTTCCTCGGCCAGGGCAATCCCTCGGCCGCGCCGATGAACACCTCGCACTGGCTGCCGCCCTGGACCGGGCTCGCCAGCCTGGTCCTGATCGTCAACAACTTCCTGTCCTACGCGGGCATGGAGATGAACGGCGTCCACGTGTCCTCGCTGCGCGAGCCCAAGCGCGAATATCCCAGGTCGATGCTGCTCGCGACCGGCCTCGTGCTGCTGATCTTCATCCTTCCGGCCCTAGCCATCTCCTGGGTGATGCCGTCCAAGGAGCTGAGCCTCACGGCCGGTCTGATGCAGGCGTTCCAGGCGTTCTTCGACCACTTCCACATCGGCTGGATGACCAAGGTCGTCGGTGTGATGCTGGTGGCGGCCGCGCTCGGCGGGATGCTGACGTGGCTTGCGGGGCCCGCCAAGGGCCTGGTGCTGCTCGCGCGCCAGGAGGGCTATCTGCCGCCGGTCCTTCAGCGCCTGAACAAGTACGGCACCCCGCGCAACGTCATGGTCGCCCAGGGCGTCATCACCACGCTGATCGGCATCCTGTACGCCTTCAGCGGTGACGTGTCGAGCGCGTACTGGATGTTCTCCGTCATCACCGTCCAGATCTATCTCATCGCCTACCTGCTGATGTTCGTCGCGGTGGTGAGGCTGCGCAGGATGCGGCCCGAGGTGGAGCGCGGCTTCCGGGTGCCCGCGGTCGCCTGGGTGGCGGGCATCGGGTTCGTGGCGTCGGTGGCCGCCCTGTGCATCGGGTTCGTGCCGCCGGACCAGTTCGGCGGCCAGCCGCTGTGGCGCTATCTGCTGATCGTCGGCGGCGGCCTCCTCATCCTCGGCATCCTCGCCCCACTCGCCTTCCTGACACTCCGCAAGCCCACGTGGGTACACCCGGACCACCAGTAGCCCGGGCCTTCGTTCCCCCACCCCCCGGAGGGTTTCGGAAAAGGGGTGGGGTCGGGGAACGAGCGCGGCCCCGTCCCCGGCCCATGGGAGGCCGGGGACGGGGCCGCAGGCCCGGGTCGGCGGGTCAGCGGCGGAACGGGAAGCCGTACGAGGCGACGTAACCCGGCGCGGGCGAGCCCACGCCCGTCACGTCGTCGTACCCCTTGACCGCGGCCAGCGAGCTGTCCTTGCCGAGCGAGCGCACCGAGGTCAGCACACCCTTGGACGCGTCCACACTGTTGGCGAAGTCGACGCGAGCGACCGCGAGATCACGGTGCGCGCCCAGCGGGTGGTCCGTCACGTCGTGGAAGAGCGGCGAGTGGTACCGGGCGTAGATCCCCGGGTTGGCGAAGCCGATCGGGAAGCGCTGGGCCTGCTGGGCCAGGGCCTGGATGCCCGCGATGACCGGCGCGGCCAGCGAGGTGCCGCCGATGCGGTACTCGTCGTACTTCACCGACCCGTCGGGCCACGCCTGCGTCTGGCCCACCAGGAAACCGGTGTTGGGGTCGGCCACGGCCGCGATGTCCGGCACCGTGCGCATGGGGGTCGCGCCGTTGGCCTTGGCCAGCGAGTCCGGCACGATGCCGCGCTGGTAGAACGGCTGCTTCACGGTGGAGCTTGTGCCGCCGCCCGCGCCGCCGGTGTAGGCGCCGGGGAAGTTCACCCAGCTCTTGCCGTCGGCGGACAGGGTGGCCTTCTCGGTGCCCCAGCCGGTCTCGAACTGGTAGGTGTTGTGCTTGCCGACGGCCAGCGAGGTGCCGCCGACGGAGGTCGCCCAGGCGGAGTTCGCCGGGGTGTCGACCTGCTTCTTGCCGGCGTGGGCGGCCTCGTCGCCGTTGTCACCGGAGGAGAAGTAGAAGCCGATGCCCTCGATCGCGCCGAGCTTGAACGTCTGGTCGTAGGCGGCCTGGACGTCCGGGGTCTCATTCGCCTCGACGTCGCCCCACGAGTTGGAGACCATGTCGGCGAGACGGTTGTCGACGACCTTGTTCAGGGCGTCGAGCAGATCCGGGTCGTTGCAGGACGCGCCGCCGACGTAGACGATGTTCGCCTCGGGGGCGACCGCGTGCACGGCCTCGACGTCGAGGGATTCCTCGCCGTACCAGCCGGACGCGTCACACGCCTCGGTGCTGTTGAACTCCGCCGGCAGGACCTCGGTGTACTGGCCCTTCTTGTAGGCCTTGTCACCGTTGTTCTTGGCGTACTGCGCGGCGTCCTTGGCCATGGTCGGCGAGGCGTACGCGTCGGTGATCGCGACGGTCACGCCCTTGCCGGTGTACTTGCCGGCGCCGTAGGCGGCGCGCAGCTGCTCGCCGGTGTAGCCGTGCACCGCGTACGGGATCTTCGTGCCGTACGCGTCCGGCAGCGTCTTGGCGACGTTGGAGCCGTAGTACGTCGAGAAGGGACCGGCGTTGTGGAAGCCCGCGCCGGGCCCGGGCAGGGTGTCCTGGTGCGTCGCCCGGTGCGGGGCGTTGTCCAGACCCGTGACCGTCAAAACGGCGCCGGCCAGCGCGTCGGGCGCGGACGCGGCCTTCGCCGGCGCCCGGTAAGTGCGCTGGTCCTTGCGGTAGTTGTGCAGCGGCGTGGCGAACGCCTTCTGCGCGGCGGCCGCGTCACCGGAGACCGAGATGTAGTGCTGGTTGGAGCCCGTGATGGTCAGTCCGGACGACTTCAGCCACTTGGTGACCGCGTCGATCTGCCCCTTGGTCGCGCCGAAGCGCGCTTGCGTCTCGGCGGCGCTCAGGTACTTGCCGTACGAGGCCGACCGCGGGTCGGACACGGCCGCGGCGTACGCGTCCAGGCCCTTCGCGTCCCGCCCGGCGAGGTAGACCCGGGCGTTCACGGTGGTGGACGCGGCCGTCGCTCCCTGGTCGGCGGAGCCGGTGGCCCAGACGGGCTTGGTGCCCGCGAGGGCGGCCCGCCCGCTCGGGACCGGGTCGGCCGCCTGGGCGGACGGTATGCCGAGGGCGAGCGCGCCGGCGAGCAGAGGCAGTGTCGCTGCCATGCTCATGCCGGTACGCCGCCATGCGCGGCTTGTTCTCATGTAACCCCCTGCGTGAGGTCTTACGCCTGCTGCGCATGCGCGGTCTGATGTGCGCATGTAATGCGTCACTCTTGTCAGGAACGGTTCATGCGGGGGGCATGTGATCACCAAGAAACGCCAAAGAGCGTTTACCAATGGACAGTTGGAAAACGGCGAAGGGTCCGTTTTCTGTGCGGTTGGGCGCGGCGGCGGGCGCCCGGGGGCGCGTCCGGGGGAGTGCGCGAGGGAGCGCACCGGGGGAGTGCGCGGGCGCGCAGGCGGGCGGGGGCGCGGGGAGGCCCGCTTCGGGTGCGCTGTGCCCCGGCGCGCTGGACCGGTCCCGAGGGGGCACACGCGGGGAGGGGACGTGCCGCAGGTCATACCGGGTGCGTAATGTGGAGGTAATCCCGCGCCTCGATACTGAGGATTCCCCCGCCGTCCCCCTTCGCGGGGCCCCCGGCGCACAGGCCGTCTGAACTGCAAGGATGTGGCTATGGACAAGCAGCAGGAGTTCGTGCTCCGAACCCTGGAGGAGCGCGACATCCGGTTCGTGCGCCTGTGGTTCACCGATGTGCTCGGCTTCCTGAAGTCGGTGGCGGTCGCCCCGGCCGAGCTGGAGCAGGCCTTCGACGAGGGGATCGGCTTCGACGGCTCGGCCATCGAGGGCTTCGCCCGGGTCTACGAGTCCGACATGATCGCCCGCCCCGACCCGTCCACCTTCCAGATCCTGCCCTGGCGCGCGGAAGCGCCCGGCACGGCTCGCATGTTCTGCGACATCCGGATGCCCGACGGCTCCCCGTCCTTCGCGGACCCGCGCTTCGTCCTCAAGCGCATCCTGGCCAAGACCTCCGACCTCGGGTTCACCTTCTACACCCACCCCGAGATCGAGTTCTTCCTCCTCAAGGACAAGCCGCTCGACGGCACCCGCCCCGTCCCCGCCGACAACTCGGGCTACTTCGACCACACCCCGCAGAACGTCGGCATGGACTTCCGCCGCCAGGCGATCACCATGCTCGAATCCATGGGCATCTCGGTCGAGTTCAGCCACCACGAGGGCGCGCCGGGCCAGCAGGAGATCGACCTGCGCTACGCCGACGCGCTCTCCACGGCCGACAACATCATGACGTTCCGTCTGGTCATGAAGCAGGTCGCGCTGGAGCAGGGCGTGCAGGCCACGTTCATGCCCAAGCCGTTCTCGGAGTACCCGGGCTCGGGCATGCACACCCACCTCTCCCTCTTCGAGGGCGACCGCAACGCGTTCTACGAGTCGGGCGCGGAGTACCAGCTCTCCAAGGTGGGCCGCTCCTTCATCGCGGGCCTGCTCAAGCACGCCGCCGAGATCGCCGCCGTCACCAACCAGTGGGTCAACTCCTACAAGCGCATCTGGGGCGGCTCGGAGCGCACGGCGGGCGCGGGCGGCGAGGCGCCCTCGTACATCTGCTGGGGCCACAACAACCGCTCGGCCCTCATCCGCGTCCCGATGTACAAGCCGGGCAAGACGGGCTCCGCGCGCGTCGAGGTCCGCTCCCTCGACTCGGGCTGCAACCCCTACCTCGCCTACGCGCTGCTGCTCGCGGCCGGCCTCAAGGGCATCGAGGAGGGCTACGAACTCCCGGCGGGCGCCGACGACGACGTCTGGGCCCTCACCGACGCCGAACGCCGCGCCATGGGCATCGAGCCCCTGCCGCAGAACCTGGGCGAGGCGATCGCCCTGATGGAGCGCAGCGAACTGGTCGCCGAGACGCTGGGAGAGCACGTCTTCGACTTCTTCCTGCGCAACAAGAAGCAGGAGTGGGAGGAGTACCGCAGCGAGGTCACGGCCTTCGAGCTGCGGAAGAACCTGCCGGTGCTGTAGGCGCGGGCCGCTTCGGGCGCGGGGCTCAGGGCTGGGGCGCTTCAGGCACGGGTCGCGTGGCGGTCGAAGGCGGCGCGCAGGGCCTCGACGTCGCCGGCGCCCCGCTTGGGCAGGATGGTGACGGTCGTCGCGTTCTTCTCAGGGCCGAACAGCACGAAGAGGTGGGCGGTTCTCCAGATACCGGGTGACCGCCTGCCAGGTCAGGGTCGTGGCCCGCCTGCCAGGTCAGGGTCGTGGCCGCGTGCTGGTGGGCGATGGAGACCCCGGCGTCCCCCACCGTCGCCCGGTACTCGCCGTGGCGCGCCGCCACCTTGTGGAACTGGCGGGCCTGGAGGCGCGGACTGACGATCATGACCACCATGAAGAAGACGCTCCCCAGAAACAGGGGCATGGGGACATCCTGCCCGTTCGCCAGCGCCACTGCCCCGGCCGCCAGGACCGGCGCGCCGCACACCAGCGAGTAGATGAGCTGGCGGCGGGCGGCGACCGAGACCTTCCTGCGGGCGCCCAGAGCCTGCGTGAAATCCTGGAGCGTCAACTGGTAGGTGAGGGTGAGCGGCGCCTGTCGGTCCGTGCCCGTGACCGCCGCCCGATCGTCCCCGTTGTCGTACATCTGTCCCCCGATTCGTCCCCGTTGTCCGCCGAGCATCCCAGCCGCAGGCCGGCGGCGCGCGGCGGCGCCAGGACGCCTGCGGCAGCACGCCGCCGCCGACCAGCCGCCCCTGCTCAAGCCCACTACACAAGGGAGAACGCTCATGCCCTTCATCACCGTCGAGTACTCCGCACCGCTCGCGCCCACGTTCGACCGCCAGGCCTTCGCCCAGGAGGTCCACGAGGTCGCGCCCGCCGGGATCAACGCGCCCATCGACGCCTTCAAGTCCCGGTTCCGGTGTGTGGAGGAGAGCTGGTTCGGCGCCGGTGAGGACGACCTGGACGCCGTCCTCATCCAGGTCGCCATCCTCTCCGGGCGCACCCCGAAGGCGATCGAGCACCTGAGCGAGACCGTCCTGGAGATCGCCCGCAAGCACGTGAGCGCGGCCCCCGGCCGGCGGCTGCACATCACGGTCGAGACGCGCGAGATGGAGCGCGACTACTACCGCGCCCACAAGGAGTAGCGGAGGACAGGACAGGGCCCGCCGGCGGGAGCGGGCTCAGCCGAGGTAGGCCGGCGCGAGCCCCGCCGTCAACAGGCGGCCGGGCTTCCCGGTGCCGTCCGCCGGGACCGTGTACAGATCGGTGCCGTAGTCGCCGGGCAGGGCGTAGACGACGGTGTGGTCGTCCTGCCAGACCACCTGGTCGTCCACGCTCCTTCGCTCCGCGAGCGCCGTCTCGCGCATCGTCGCCAGGTCCAGGGCGTACAGGTGCCAGGGGGCGTCGGCGGGCAGGCCCGCGACCCGTTTCTTGTAGACGATCCGGGTGCCGTCCGGCGAGAGCGAGGGGCACTCGACGTTGGCGTGCAGGGAGGTCACCGTACGCGCCACGAGGTCGCCCCGGACGAGGTAGGTGTGGCCGCCGGTCGCCATCGTCGCGTAGAAGCTCCGGTCGTCGGCGGCGAAGGTGACGCCCCAGAAGTTGGTGTCGGCGGCGTGGTGCTCCTTGCCGTCCAGGTACGCGGTGAAGTCCTCCAGGGACGAGGTGAGTTGGCCCGTACGGGTGTCGAGGACCGCCGTGCGCGTGGAGAAGTTGGTGCCCGCGTACGAGTCGCCGCCCACGAACACCGTCCACGCCACCCAGCGCCCGCTCGGCGAGACCCTGGCCCGGGTCGGGATGCCGGGGAGGCTGTAGCGCGCGCGCTCCTTGAGTCCGGCGTCCAGGACCACCGCCCGGTAGGAGTCCGTCATCGCGCCGCGCTCGGCCTGGAGGCAGATGCCGGTGCCGGCCGCCGCGAAGAAGCGCAGGCACTTCACGCCGGAAGCGGTGCGCGGGCCCGCAGGGTCGCTCGCCGCGACGGTGGCGAGCTCGTCGCGGTGCGGGCCCCACGCCATGGTGCGGAACACGATCAGGGGAGTGGGGCCGGGCTTGAGCGTCACGGAACCGGCGGTGACGGCCGGGCCGCCTGCCTGCGCCCGGTTCTTGCGGTCCTCGCGGCCCGCCGCGTGCAGCACGGACGCGACGGCGACCGCCACCAGGACCGCGAGGGCCGCCACCAGGACGAGCAGCTTGTTACGGAGCGTCAAGTGCGGCCTGCCTCTGGGGGGTTGGAGGGACGAAGCAGCGGGACGGCGAGCGTGGCGCACCCGGCGAGCAGCGCCGCAGCCGTGCCGAGCGCCGTGCGGTCGCCCCACGCCGTCCAGGCCGCGCCGAAGGCGATCGAGCAGGCGAAGCGGGCCAGCGCCTGGCCGGTCTGGATCAGCGCGAGCCCCGAGGAGCGCAGCGCGGCGGGGACCGATCCGGCCGCCGCCGCCATCAGGACGCCGTCGGTGGCCGCGTAGAAGGCGCCGTGCAGGGCCAGGGTGAGCGACGCGAGAACGGGGCCGCCGGGGCCGTGGCCGCCGGTCAGGAGCAGGACGTACGCCAGGAGCAGGGCCGCGTGGCCGCCGAGGAAGACCTGCCGCCGGCCCAGCCGGTCGGCGAGCCGGCCCAGCGGGATTGCCAGCAGCAGGAAGGCGGCCGCCGTGCCGATGGGAAGCAGCGCGAACCAGCGGTCGGGGACGCCGAGGCGGCGCTGGAGCAGGAGGTAGACGAACGAGTCGCTGACCGTGGCGAGGCCCAACAGGAAGGCGACGAGCGTGAGTTGGCGTACCGGACGGATGCGCAGCAGAGCCAGGGCCGCCCTCGGGGAGGGGCGCGGGCCACCCTGAGGTGGCGTATCCAGGCGTGGCGCATCCAGGCTTGGCGCGCCCGCGCGTGCACCGCCCGCGCGTGGCGCGTCCTCGGGCGGCGCGGCGAGCGGGGTGCGCGCGGGTACGAAGAGGATCAGGACCAGGACGCCGAGCGCCGCCACGCAGAAGCTCACCGTGAACACCGCGTCGTAACCGTCCACTGCCTGACGCAGGATCAGGAAGGCGGTCAGCGGGCCGAGCAGGGCTCCGGCCGTGTCCATCGCCCGGTGCACTCCGAAGGCGCGGCCCCGCGACTCGGGCGCCGACGCCAGCGAGATGAGCGCGTCGCGCGGCGCGGTGCGCAGCCCCTTGCCGGTGCGGTCGGCGGCGAGCACCGCGCCGATCACCGGGAGCGAACCCGCCACAAGGAGAAGGGGTTTGCACAGCGCCGAGAGCCCGTAGCCGAGCAGCGCGACCGACTTGTGGCGTCCGCCCCGGTCGGCGAGGTGGCCGCCCACCAGGCGGACCAGCGCGCTGAAGCCGTTGTACACCCCGTCGAGCAGCCCGAAGCCGAGCGGGGACAGGCCGAGCCCGGTGACCAGGTACAGCGGGAGCACCGCGGTGACCATCTCCGATGAGATGTCCGTGATGAGGCTGACCGTGCCGAGCGCCAGCACGGTGGAGGCCACGGCCGTACGCCGCCCGGAGCGTGCCCGGGCGGCGCCGGCGGGAGCCGCGGGAGTGCCGCGGCTGTCCGCTACGTACACGTCAGCTCGTCCAGATCCCCGTGATGTCCGAGGAGTTGGCAGCCTGACCCGCGTGCGCGGTGCCGTACATGTCCTCGATGGTGCGCAGCAGGTTGTAGTGGTTGTACGTCGTCGACGACGAGGAACCGGGGGCGACCTGCTGGCCGTAGAGGACGGTGGGGATCTTGTTGCCGGCGAGCCTGTTGTCCTCGTCGAAGGTGATGACGAGCAGACTGTTGTGGGTCTTGGCCCAGGTCGCGTAGGCACCCAGGTTGTTCTTGAGCCAGGTGTCGCCGGTGGAGACCGAGCAGTCGTGCATGTCGCCGCACAGGTTCGGCGTGACGAACGAGACCTGGGGGAGCTTGCTGTAGTCGGTGGGGAACTGGGCGAAGGTGTACGCGGAGGAGGTCGGCACGTTGGAGAAGCCGAACCACGGGTTGTGCTTCTGGGCGTACTTGCCGCTGGCGCATGTCGTGGAGCCCTGGCTGGGCAGCGACTCGTTGTAGCTCGCCCAGGTCTTCCCCGCCGCGATCAGCTCGGAGGCGAGGTTGGGCGCGGAGGAGAAGCCGGGGGTCACACAGCTGTCGTCGGTGACGCCCTGCGTGGAGCCGGAGAACATCGCGTAGTAGTTCGGCTGGCTGGGGTGGGTCTCGGCGTACGAGGCCGTCAGGTTCGCGCCGCCGGACTTGAGGGAGTTGATGTACGGGGCGCTCGAGCTGCCGATGACCTGGTCATAGGCGTGGTTCTCGAAGACGGCGACCACCACGTGGTCGGGTGTGGGGACGCTCGTCGAGGCCCCCGCGGCGGACGCGGAGCCGAGCCCGGCCCACAGGCCGGCCGAGGCGGCCGCGAGGCCGAGAGTGCTGAAGAGGGCGGTGCGGGTGCGCCGGGGTGTGGGGTCGCCGGACACGGCTGCCTCCGGGGTGAGGGGGAGCGGGCACCCAGAGATTAGGGGTGTCCATGTCAACTCGGAAGGGTGAAGCGGGTGAAGACCCCGGGAACGTACGGTGCCCGACGCGGTCGCTGCCCGGTCCGGGGCGCCCGGCCCCCTACGGTGGGCTGAATGACCAGCTCCACCCCTCACCCCGGTCCTGGAAGCCCTCGAACCCCCGCCCGCAGTCCGCTCTTCGACAACGCCAAGTTCCTGCTGATCGTCCTGGTCGCGCTCGGTCACAGCTGGGAGGAGATCATCACCCCCCACACCCCGGGCCTCAGAGCCCTGCACAACCTCGTCTACTGCTTCCACATGCCGGCCTTCATCCTGCTCTCCGGCTACTTCTCGCGCACCTTCACCGCCCGGCCCGACCAGGTGCGGCGGCTGCTCGGCGGGGTGCTCCTGCCCTACCTCGTCTTCGAGACGATCTACAGCTTCGTCTACCACTGGACGCGCGGCACGGACCTCGCGATCACCCCGACCTCGCCCACCTATCTGTGCTGGTTCCTGCTCGCGCTCTTCGTGTGGCGCATCACCACCCCGATCTGGCACGCGGTACGGCACCCGCTGGCCCTCGCCGTCGTGATCTCGCTTGGCGCGGGCACGACCGCGGTCGGCGGGGAGATGGCGCTCTCGCGGGTGCTGATGTTCCTGCCGTGGTTCGTCCTCGGGCTGCGGCTGCGCCCCGAGCACTTCGCCCGCCTGCGCACCCGCGCGGCCCGGGCGCTCGCGGTGCCCGTCGTCGCCGGCGCCCTGGCGCTCGCCTACTGGCTCTCGCCCGACCCCAGTGACGACTGGCTGTCCTCGGACGCGGGCAACACCGTCCTGCATGTCTCGCTCGTCCGGTATCTGCTGCTCAGGCTGGCCCTGTTCGCGGTGACCGCGCTCCTGGTGGCGGCGTTCTTCGCGCTGGTGCCGGGGCGCCGGACGCGGCTCACGGCGTTCGGCGCGGTCACCCTCTACCCGTATCTGCTGCACGGGATCGTGCTGCGGGTCGTCGAGCACTACGGCTTCTTCCGGACCGTACGGGAGGCGGGGCTTTCGGGGCAGCTGGTGCTGAGCGCGGCCGTGGTGGCGGCGGTGGCGCTGCTGTCGACCCGGCCGGTGCGGGCGGTGCTGTGGCCGCTGGTCGAGCCGCGCCTGCCGGGACGGTTCGCGGCCCGGACCGAGGTGCCCGCGCCGCCGGCCGCCCCCACGGAGGCGGTCGCGCGCGAGAAGACCCTGGCGCGCTGAGGAGAGAGCCCGGCGGTCAGTCCGACGCCGGCTGCCAGGGAGCGGCGGGGCTGCCCGGGCCCGCGGCCCGGGTCCAGTACAGGCGTCCGTCGAGGCCGATCGCGGCGGCCACCGCGCCCCGGCCGTCCGCTACCGCCGAGGGAGCGCCGGTGAACAGGATGCCGCTGTCCGCCGCCCAGCGCGTGCCGTCCGTGCCCGGCTCGGCGGTGGCGAGCGCGCCCGAGGCGGCGCGGCCCGCGACGAGCGGGCCCGCCGCGCCGACCATGCCGTAGCCGGAGGTGCCGCCGAGACCGGTGGGCGCGGCGGGGCGCGCGCCCGTGAACAGCACGGTGCGTACGTCGCCCGAGTCCGCCGCGCGGTAGTACACCCGCACGCCCGCGCCGTCCGCGTGGGCGGACAGGCCCGTCGTGTTGGGCGGGAGCCCGGTGTCCTCGGCGCGCGCGGGCATCGGGGCGCCCGGGTCCCGCTGGGCCCAGGTGGCCATGGAGGAGGGGGTGCTGGAGAAGACGTGGACGCGTCCGGCGCCGTCGGTCGCCGCCACCGGGTCGCCGATCAGCGCGGCGCCGCCGAGCGAGGTCCACGGCGTCCAGCCGCCGTCCCCGGTCAGGGTCGCCGAGTGCAGCCGGCGGTCGGCGCCGCGCAGGAAGACGGTGAGCTTTCCGGTGCCGTCCACCGCCGCGCTGGGAGTGGACATGTCGAAGACGCCGTCGGCGCCGCCCGCGCCGGGCGCGCCGCTGGTGCGGGGCGCCCCCAGGGAGCGCCACGGCCCGAACGTGCCGTCCGGCCGCTGCACCGTGGCGACCGCCTCGCGCTGGTAGCCGCCGGGTCCGGCGCCGAAGAGCGTACGGGTGCCGAACACCGCGAGGCGGCCGTCCGCCAGGCGCGTGGCGCTCACGCCCGGGTCCATGCCGTCGCCGGGCAGCAGGCCGGGCGCGTCCCAGGTGCTGTTCGCGCCGGGCGGCTTGTGCCAGACGGCGACGCGCTGGTTGAGCACGCCGAACGCCCACAGGCTGCCGTCGGCGCCGGAGGTGAGCCAGGAGGTGGAGTTGGTGCGGCTGTAGCGGATGGACTCGGCCCAGTTGTTGCCGTGCGGGTCGGGCGCGACCTTGCGGTCGCCACAACCGGCCGCACTGGCACAGTAGTTGTCGTCCGGGTCCATCCAGGCGTACGTCTCCACGACGGCGGCCTTGGCGTCGGCGGCCGCCTTGGGGAAGGTGTGCGGCAGGTGGCTGGTGTTGTAGCCGAAGTAGGTCTGGACGCTGAAGTCCGGGTGGTTGGCGGACCTGGCGTACTCCTGGAGGGCGGCCTGGGCGAAGCGGGCGCTGTAGATGTGGTCCTGGTGATCGATGATCTTCCCCGGCCTGCCGTCGAGGCCGGGCGTCGGATCCATGGTGCGTACGTGGGTGGGGCGGAAGCGCTCCATCAGGCCGGCCAGGGTCTTGACGACCTGGTCCTTGGTGTACGTGAAGGCGTGCGCCGGGCTGCCCGAGGCGATCTGCGAGGCGAGCGCGCCGGTCTGGCCGTTCCACAGGCCGCGCAGGCTGTGCGGCTGCTTGCCGAGGATGGTCTCGGCCTCGCGCAGCTGCACCCACACCAGGTGGATGCCGGGGTGGGCGTCGAGGGTGTCGAGTTCGGCGGTGCCACCGCCGGCGGTGGGTATGGAGCGGCGCGTCCAGGAGCCGGCCCGGTCGCCGGTCGCCATCTGCGCGTAGGCCCCGCGTATGCCGTTCTGGCGGGCTTCGGCGTACGCGGCCCGGTCGGCGGCGGGCCTGCGCTCGCCCTTCTTGGCCGGCGGCGAGTTCACGCCGTCCGCCTCGCCCGCCGTGACGTAGACCGACGTCATGGGGCGGCCCGAGCGCAGGGACTGGCCGGTGTCGGGGTTCATGAAGAACAGGTCGTCGTCCGGGTGGGCCATGATCTGCATCACCGAGCCGCCGTCCGGGCGCACGGGCGGCGGGGACGCGGGGCGGGCCTCCACGGGGCCGGCGTTCACGGGGTGGCCGCCCGTCCTGGCCTGCCCTTCGCTGTCGGACATGGCCAGTTCGGCGAACACGCCGCCCGAGACGAGCAGGACGACGAGGGCGGAACCGGCGACGGCGCCGCGCCGGGAGAGCAGGGCGGAGCGCAGCGGCGGCCTGGGGTCCATGGGTGTGGTCTTTCGGTACGGGCGGCTTGGGGCCGGACTGGTGCGTGAGCACGGGGTGCCGGGGCCGGCCGTGGGTGCGTGCTCGATCAGGTCTGGTCAGAACCTGATCGCTCGGGAAGACGAAAGGTCCCAGAATGGGGTTCACTTACGCGACCAAGCAAATGTGTGTCCTCGCTCACGCGGATCCGCGGGGGCGCGGGGAGGGGCCGAGGTTGCTGTGCCGGCCCACACCAGCGCCGCAGGGGGCGCGGGGGCAGGCTGAGGTTGCTGTGCCGGCCCCCACCAGCCCCGCCGGGGGAGGGGCTGAGGTTGCGGTCCGGACCAGCACGGACCCTGCCGGGGGCGCGGGGAACTGCGCGGCCGGCCGCGCACGGTCCGCAGTCGGGGTCCCTGGGGCTCCGCCCCGGACCCCGTTCGCGCTGAAGGCGCTCGTCCTCGATCTCCCCCAAGGCCTTGAGGGCCAGGGGGGACCGCCATGACGGGCTGAGGTTGCCGGTGCGGGCCAGCACGGACCCTGCCGGGGGCGCGGGGAACTGTGCGGCCGGCCACGCACGGTCCGCAGTCGGGGCCCCTGGGGCTCCGCCCCGGACCCCGTTCGCGCCTGAAGGGCGCTCGTCCTCAAACTCCCCCAAGGGGCCCCATGCGGGCTGGGTATGCCCATGCGGGCCAGCACCGGCCCCGTCAGGGGCGCGGACACAGGCTGAGGGTGCCGGTGCGGGCCCGCACCGACCCCGCCGCGCGAGCAACCCCCGCGCCGCCCGCGCCCGAAGGGCGACGCCTCGGGGCACGCGGGGGCCACCACCCCGCCCCCCGACCCCGGTCGCCGGATAGGCTCGACCCACGGACGACGTGGGAGGCGGCCACATGACGGTGCCGGCGCCGGGGCGCAGGAGCAGTACCTTCACACGGCTGCTGCGGCATGGCTTCACCGACCCCTCCGCCGCCGAGCGCCTGCTCGAAACCCCCGGCCTCACCCCCGTACGCACCGATCCCGTCCTCCTGGACGCACTCGGCGCCACCGCTGACCCCGACCTCGCCCTCGCCGGCCTGGTCCGCCTCGTGGAGGCGCCGGCGCAGGACGACGACGAGCGCCGCGCGCTCCTGGACACCCTGGTCACCGCGAAGCCGCTGCGCGACCGGCTGCTCGGCGTGCTCGGCGCCTCCGAGGCCCTGGGCGACCACCTCGCCCGCCACCCGCACGACTGGCACGCCCTGGTCACCTACGAGGCCGAGGACCTGCACCCGGGCGTCGCCGAGTTCGAGCGGAGCCTGGCCGAGGCAGGCGACCCCGTCAGCCTGCGCGTCGCCTACCGGCGCTGCCTGCTGGCCATAGCGGCCCGTGACGTGTGCGGCACCACCGACGTGGCCGAGGCCGCCGCCGAACTGGCCGACCTCGCCACCGCGACCCTGCGCGCCGCGCTCACCATCGCGTCCGCCGCCGCGCCCGACGACGCCGCCCAGTGCCGGCTCGCTGTCATCGCGATGGGCAAGTGCGGCGGGCACGAGCTCAACTACGTCTCCGACGTCGACGTGATCTTCGTGGCCGAGCCCGTCGACGGCTTCGAGGAGGGCAAGGCCATGCAGGCCGCCGCCCGCCTTGCCGCGCATCTGATGCGGATCTGCTCGGAGACCACCGTCGAGGGCGTGATCTGGCCGGTGGACGCCAACCTGCGCCCCGAGGGCCGCAACGGCCCGCTCGTACGCACTCTCTCCAGCCACCTCGCCTACTACCAGCGCTGGGCCAAGACCTGGGAGTTCCAGGCGCTGCTCAAGGCCCGCCCGGTCGCGGGCGACCCCGAACTCGGCCGGGAGTACGTCGAGGCCGTCGCCCCCCTGGTGTGGCAGGCCGCCGAGCGGGACAACTTCGTCGCCGACGTACAGAAGATGCGGCGCAGGGTCATCGAGAACATCCCCGCCGGCCAGGTGGAGCGCGAGCTGAAGCTCGGCCCCGGCGGTCTGCGCGACGTCGAATTCGCCGTCCAGCTCCTTCAGTTGGTGCACGGACGCAGCGACGCCACCCTGCACAGCGGCACCACCCTGGACGCGCTCGCGGCGCTCGCCGCCGGCGGCTACGTGGGCCGCGCGGACGCCGCCCAGCTCGACGAGGCGTACCGCTTCCTGCGGACCATGGAGCACCGCATCCAGCTCCACCGGCTGCGCCGCACCCACCTGGTGCCCGAGGACGAGGCCGACCTGCGCCGCCTCGGCCGCTCGCTCGGCCTGCGCACCGAGCCCGTCGCCAGCCTCAACAAGGAGTGGAAGCGGCACGCCTCGGTGGTGCGCCGTCTGCACGAGAAGCTGTTCTACCGCCCGCTCCTGGACGCCGTCGCCCAGCTCGCGCCGGGCGAGATCCGGCTCAGCCCCCGCGCGGCCGCGCACCGCCTCGAAGCGCTCGGTTACGCCGACCCGTCCGCGGCCCTGCGCCACCTGGAGGCGCTGAGTTCGGGCGTGAGCCGCAAGGCCGCCATCCAACGCACCCTGCTGCCCGTCCTGTTGGGCTGGTTCGCGGACTCCGCCGACCCCGACGCGGGCCTGCTCGGCTTCCGCAAGGTCTCCGACGCGCTCGGCAAGACCCCCTGGTACCTGCGGCTGCTGCGGGACGAGGGCGCGGCGGCCGAGAACCTGGCCCGGGTCCTCTCGGCCGGCCGGCTCGCCCCCGATCTGCTGCTGCGGGCCCCCGAGGCGGTGGCCATCCTCGGCGACCCCGACGGGCTCGTGCCGCGCGGCCGCGACCACCTCGAACAGGAGATCATGGCCGCCGTCGGCCGGGCCGAGACCGCCGAGGGCGCGGTCGCGGCGGTCCGGGGGGTGCGCAGGCGCGAACTGTTCCGCACCACGGCGGGCGACCTCATCGGCTCGTACGGCACCGAGGACAACCCCGCGGAGGAGGATCCGGGCGCGCTGGTCGACCGGGTCGGCGGCGCGGTCACCGATCTGAACGCGGCCACGCTCGCGGGCGCCCTGCGCGCGGCGGTGCGGGCCGAGTGGGGCGAGACGCTGCCGACCCGTTTCGCGGTCATCGGCATGGGGCGCTTCGGCGGCCACGAGGCGGGTTACGGCTCGGACGCGGACGTCCTGTTCGTCCACGAGCCCCGCGAGGGCGTCGAAGAGCAGGAGGCCGCGCGGGCCGCCAACCGGGTCGTCGCGGAGATGCGCCGGCTGCTCCAACTGCCCGCCGCCGACCCGCCGTTGATGATCGACGCGGATCTGCGCCCGGAGGGCAAGTCGGGGCCGATGGTACGCACCCTGAAGTCGTACGAGGCCTACTACCGGCGCTGGTCGCTGGGGTGGGAGAGCCAGGCGCTGCTGCGGGCGGAGGCGATGGCGGGCGACGCGGAGCTCGGGGCCCGATTCATCGAGCTGATCGACCCGCTGCGGTATCCGGTGCGGGGCCTGAGCGACGAAGCGGTGCGTGAGATCCGCCGTCTCAAGGCCCGCATGGAGTCCGAGCGGATGCCGCGCGGCGCCGACCCCACGCTGCATGCCAAGCTCGGGCGTGGCGGCCTCTCGGACGTGGAGTGGACGGTCCAGCTGCTCCAGATGCGGCACGGATGGGAGCTGCCCGGGCTGCGGACCACCCGAACCCGTGCGGCCCTGGCCGCGGCCCACGCGGCGGGGCTCATCGACACCGAGGCCGCGTCGATACTGGACGAGGCGTGGGTGCTGGCGACGCGGGTGCGCAACGGGGTCATGCTGGTGCGGGGGAGGGCCGGGGACACGTTTCCCTCCGACGGGCGGGAGCTGGCGGCGGTGGGTCGTTACCTCGGGTACGGGCCGGGGCATGTCGGGGACATGCTGGAGGACTACCGTCGCCTCACCCGCAGGGCGCGCGGTGTCGTGGAGGAACTGTTCTACGGCGCACACCTGTAACCCCGGAGCTCCGCCCCAGCCCCCGGACGGGCTGACCATGCCCATGCGGGCCGGCATGGACTCCGCCAGGGGCGCGGGGAACTGCGCGAGCGGCCCAGCGCGGCCCGCGGTGTGACTACGTCCGCGCCGGCCGGGCGGAGACCCCCTGGCCGGGGCCGCCGGGGCCGCCGGGGCCGACGCGCCGCGGCAGGCGGTGCGGCAGGGAGCCGTACCACGCGCGGGAGACCAGGACGCCGAAGGTGAGGCAGAGCAGACCCCCCACCGCGTCGAGCCAGAAGTGGTTCGCCGTGGAGACGATCACCACGAGCGTGGCCATCGGATACAGCAGACCCAGAATCTTCGCCCACGGCGCGGACGCCAGCGCGAAGATCGTCAGCCCGCACCAGGTCGACCACCCGATGTGCATGGACGGCATCGCCGCGTACTGGTTCGACATGTTCTTCAGGTCGCCCGAGGCCATCGAGCCCCAGGTGTGGTGCACAAGGACCGTGTCGATGAAGCCGCCGCCGTTCATCAGACGGGGCGGCGCGAGGGGGGTGAGGAAGTAGCCGACCAGGGCCACGCCCGTCGTCGCGAAGAGGACGAGCCGTGACGCCGCGTAACGGCCGGGGTGACTGCGGAAGAGCCACACGAGAACACTGATCGTGATGATGAAGTGCAGCGTCGCGTAGTAGTAGTTCATGCCGACGACGAGCCATGTCACCGAGTTCACGGCGTGGTTGACCGACTGTTCCACCGCGATGCCCAGGTGGTGCTCGGCGCTCCAGATCCAGTCGGCGTTACGGAGCGCCTTCGCCTTCTGCTCCGGCACGGCGTTGCGGATCAGTGAGTACACCCAGTAACTCACCGCGATCAGAAGGACTTCGAACCAGATGCGCGGCCGACGCGGCCGGCGCAGGCTTCGGACCCGGGCGGAAAAGCCGTTTCGCCCCGGTTCGTTGGCTGTGGAGGGTGAGGCCGGCGGTCCCTTGGTTGGAGCGGCCGTCCGGCCTTCCAGAGTTTTCACGGTCATGTCACCCATGGAGAGAGAGTCTGCCAGATGCACATACCCTCCGCCGATCATCCTCCGGTCGGGTTCGCTCCGCACCCGCTACTCCTGCGGGATGAGGATTTCCCCGGGTGCGTCAGGGGCGGGGATGGCGCGCGCCCGAGGTGGAACCGCGTACCACCAGCTCGGGCATGAACACGAACTCGCTGTGCGGCGCGGGGGTGCCCCCGACCTCTTCGAGCAGCGCGCGGACCGCGGCCTGACCCATCGCGGTCACGGGCTTGCGGATCGTGGTCAGCGGCGGGTCGGTGAACGCTATCAGCGGGGAGTCGTCGAACCCGACCACCGAGATGTCCCGCGGCACATCGAGACCCGCCTGGCGCGCGGCCCTGATCGCGCCGAGCGCCATCATGTCGCTGGCGCACACCACCGCGGTGCAGCCCTGCGCGATGAGCGCGGCGGCGGCCGCCTGGCCGCCCTCCAGGGTGTACAGCGAGTGCTGGATCAAGGACTCCGCGTCGGCGAGGCTCAGGCCGAGCCGGTCCTGCATCCCCGCCGTGAACCCCTCGATCTTGCGCAGGACCGGCACGAAGCGCTTGGGTCCCACGGCCAGGCCGATCCTGGTGTGGCCGAGCGCGGCGAGGTGGGTCACCGCGAGCCGCATCGCGGCCCGGTCGTCGGGGGAGATGAAGGGCGCCTGCACCTTCGGCGAGAAGCCGTCCACCAGGACGTAGGGGACGCCCTGGGCGCGCAGCTGCTCGTAGCGCTCCATGTCGGCGGTGGTGTCCGCGTGCAGCCCCGAGACGAAGATGATCCCGGAGACGCCCCGGTCCACCAGCATCTCGGTGAGCTCGTCCTCGGTGGAGCCGCCCGGGGTCTGGGTGGCGAGAACCGGGGTGTAGCCCTGCCGGGTCAGCGACTGGCCGATGACCTGCGCGAGGGCGGGGAAGATCGGGTTCTCCAGCTCCGGCGTTATCAGGCCGACGAGCCCCGCGCTGCGCCGGCGCAGTCGGACGGGCCGCTCGTAGCCCAGCACGTCGAGTGCGGCCAGAACGGATTCGCGGGTGCCCGCTGCCACGCCGGGCTTGCCGTTGAGCACGCGGCTTACTGTGGCTTCGCTGACCCCCGCCTGGGCTGCGATGTCGGCGAGCCGTGCGGTCACGGGATTGGACTGTACCGGTCCCACGTCAGATTGCCCACCAGACGGCGGATTCGGCCGGCAGCCAGGCGTGCGCGGCGCCGAACTCGACGGCGGCGCTGGTGAGCAACGGCCTTCCGGGAAGCGGAAGTTGGACCGGGTGGTCCGCCGTGTTGAGGGTGCACACGAAGCCGGGCCTTGCGAAGGCGAGCACGCCGTCGGGCGCGGGCAGCCAGCTCATCGTGCCGTCGCCGAGGCCCGGCAGTTCCCGGCGCAGGGCGAGGGCCGCGCGGTAGAGCTCGAGCGTCGAGTGCGGGTCGCCCGACTGGGAGGCGACGCACAGGCCCCGCCAGGACGCCGGCTGCGGCAGCCAGGGCGCGGCCGCGCCGAAACCGAGGGAGGGGCCGTCCGCCGTCCACGGCATCGGCACCCGGCAGCCGTCACGGAAGCCGTCCTGGCCGGACGCGCGGTGGAAGGCGGGGTCCTGGCGCACCTCGTCGGGCAGGTCGGTGACCTCGAAGAGGCCCAGCTCCTCGCCCTGGTAGAGATAGGCGGAGCCGGGCAGCGCCAGAGTGAGGAGCGCCGCCGCGCGCGCCCGGCGCAGGCCCTGCTCGCCGCCGCCGTAGCGGGTCACATGGCGTACGACGTCGTGGTTGGAGAGCACCCAGGTGGTGGGGGCGCCGACCGCGCCGGTGGCGGCGAGCGAGGCGTCGACGGTCGCGCGCATCCGTTCGGCGTCCCAAGGGCAGGTCAGGAACTGGAAGTTGAAGGCCTGGTGCAGCTCGTCGGGGCGTACGTACAGGGCCAGGCGCTCGGGCGAGGGTGCCCAGGCCTCGGCGACCGCGACGCGCTCGCCCTCGTAGCCGTCGAGCAGTTCGCGCCAGTGGCGGTGGATCTCGTGGACGCCGTCCTGGTCGAAGAAGGGGAGCACCTGGTTGCCGATGAGCTTGGCCTGCTCCTTCGCGCCGATGTCGGGCAGCCCGGCCGCCTTGACCATGCCGTGGGCGACGTCGACGCGGAACCCGTCGACGCCGAGGTCGAGCCAGAAGCGGAGTACGGAGTCGAACTCCTCGCGCACCTCGCGGTGGTCCCAGTTCAGGTCGGGCTGTTCGGGGGCGAACAGATGCAGGTACCACGCGCCGTCGGCGACCCGCGTCCAGGCCGGTCCGCCGAACACCGACTCCCAGTCGTTGGGCGGCAGTTGACCGCTCTCGCCCCGCCCGGGGCGGAAGTGGTAGCGCTCGCGCGCGGGGCCACAGGCCAGGGCCTCCCGGAACCAGGGGTGCTGGTCGGAGGTGTGGTTGGGGACGACGTCGACGATGACCCGAAGCCCGATCCTGTGAGCCTCGCGCACCAGGTCGTCCGCGTCGGACAGGGTGCCGAAGAGCGGGTCCACGCTGCGGTAGTCGGCCACGTCATAGCCGCCGTCGGCCTGCGGGGACGCGTAGAAGGGGGTGAGCCAGACCGCGTCGGCGCCCAGCTCCCTCACGTACGGCAGCCGGGCCGTGATGCCGGGCAGATCGCCGACGCCGTCGCCGTCGCCGTCCGCGAAGGAGCGCACGTACACCTGGTAGATCACCGCGTCGCGCCACCAGCCGGTGCCCGGGCGGGTGCGCTCCTGGACGGCGGCGGGGGTCGTCAGCTCCTGCGTCATGTCTGGTCCCTCTCGAAAGCCCTGCGGCGACGGTCCTCGCGTCCCCGGGATGAACGCCGTCGGCCCCTCGAAAGTAACAGCCTTGCAAGGGCTTGCGGAAGCCTTGCAGGTCCGGCCCGGTTCCTCATGGACCAGCCGTACCGGCTTTGACAAGGCGCACAACGGCAACCGTGCGGACACGCTGGTGTAACGATCGACCGGGCTTGCAGAAATTCTTCGCAAGGTCTTTCGGTCGCCTTTCATCCTTGTTACGTTCCTGGCGATCCGGCGCCGTGATGGACGGCACCCAGTGAAGGAGTTCTCATGCGACGTGGCATAGCGGCCACCGCGATCGCGGCGACCCTCGCTCTCGCGGCGACGGCCTGCGGTGGCAGCGACAGTGACGGCGGCTCGGCGGACGGCCCCGTCACCCTCACGTGGTGGGACACCTCGAACGCCACGAACGAGGCCCCCGTGTACCAGGCGCTGGTCAGTGAGTTCGAGAAGGCGAACCCCAAGATCAAGGTCAAGTACGTCAACGTGCCCTTCGACCAGGCGCAGAACAAGTTCGACACCGCCGCCGGCGCCAAGGGCGCCCCGGACGTGCTGCGCGCCGAGGTCGGCTGGACGCCCGCCTTCGCCAAGAAGGGCTACTTCGTGCCGCTCGACGGCACCGAGGCCCTGGCCGACCAGGCCAAGTTCCGGCCGAGCCTGATCAAGCAGGCCCAGTTCGAGGGCAAGACCTACGGCGTCCCGCTGGTCACCGACACCCTGGCCCTGGTCTACAACAAGGCCCTGTTCGCCCAGGCCGGCATCGTCAAGGCCCCCGCCACCTGGGACGAGCTGAAGGCGGACGCCGCGCTCGTCAAGGAGAAGGCCGGCGTCGACGGGTTCTGGGGCTCCACCGCCGGGTACTACGCGCAGCCGTTCCTGTACGGCGAGGGCACCGACACCGTCGACACCGCCGCCAAGAAGGTCACCATCGCCAGTGCCCCGGCGGTCAAGGGCCTCGACACCTGGAAGGGCCTGTTCGACGGCCCCGGCCTGCACAAGGCGGACGTCACCGCCGACGCGTACGCCCACATCCAGGACGCCTTCGTCAACGGCAAGGTCGCCGCCATCATCCAGGGCCCGTGGGAGATCACCAACTTCTACAAGGGCTCCGCGTTCAAGGACAAGGCCAACCTCGGCATCGCCACCGTCCCGGCCGGCTCCGCCGGCACGGCGGGCGCCCCGACCGGCGGCCACAACCTGTCCGTGTACGCCGGCTCCGACAAGGCGCACACGGCCGCCGCCATGAAGTTCGTCAACTTCATGACCTCGGCCAAGAGCCAGGAGACCATCGCCCTGAAGAACTCCACCCTGCCGACCCGCGACGACGCCTACACCGCGCAGGTCAAGGCCGACCCGGGCATCGCCGGTTTCCAGAGCGTGCTGCCCGCCGCCAAGCCCCGGCCCGAGCTGCCCGAGTACAGCTCGCTGTGGACCCCGATGGACACCACCCTGCCCAAGGTCGCCGACGGCAAGGAGTCCGTCGCCGACGCCACCAGGAGCCTTGAGCAGGACATGGCCAAGCTGGTTCCCGGCTTCACCAAGTGAGCCCCGCCGCCGGGCCGTTCCCCCACCGGGACGGCCCGGCGGTACGCACGTGTGCCGAACTCCCCGGAAAAGGTGTCGAGATGACCGTTGCCGTCGATGGCGCGGCCCCCGCGAGCGCGTCCACGGCGCGCCGTGGACCGCTGGAACGCCTGCGGCGCTCCTGGCAGAAGCACTGGTACGCGTACGCGATGGTCGCGCCGATCGTCGTCGTGCTCGGCGTCCTGGTGCTCTATCCGCTCGTCCAGGGCGTGTACTACACGCTCACCGACGCCGACAGCCTCAACTCGGCGCGCACCATCGGCGCCAACCACATCCCGGGCACCTACGAATTCGTCGGCCTGCACAACTACGCCGACATCCTGTGGGGGCCGACCTCCTGGGACCGGTTCTGGTCGCACTTCATCTGGACGGTGGTGTGGACCGTCGCCTGTGTGACCCTGCACTACACCATCGGGCTCGCGCTGGCCCTGCTGCTCAACCAGAAGCTGCGCGGGCGCACCTTCTACCGGATGACGCTGATCCTGCCCTGGGCGGTGCCCACCTTCGTCACCGTCTTCTCCTGGCGCCTGATGCTCAGCGACTCCGGCATCGTCAACACCGTGCTCGGCGCGGTGCACCTGCCGCAGCCCCAGTGGCTGGAACAGCCGCACTTCCAGCAGCTCGCCGCGATCCTCGTCAACACCTGGGTCGGCGTGCCCTTCATGATGGTCTCGCTGCTCGGCGGCCTCCAGACCATCCCCGGTGAGCTGTACGAGGCCGCCGAGATGGACGGCGCGAGCCCCTGGCAGCGCTTCCGTCACGTCACTCTGCCGGGCCTGCGCCCGGTCAGCGCCACCGTCGTCCTGCTCGGCATCATCTGGACGTTCAACCAGTTCGTGATCATCTTCCTGCTGTTCGGCAACGGCGGCGCCCCCGACGCCCAGATCCTCGTCACCTGGGCCTACCGGCTCGGCTTCGGCCAGCAGCCCCGCGAGTTCGCGCAGTCGGCGACCTACGGCGTGCTGCTGCTCTCCATCCTGATCGTCTTCTCCTCCTTCTACCGTCGCTGGCTGGCCCGCAATGAACAGGTCTGATGCCCCCATGACCACCAAGGCCGTCTCCCGCGACCACGGCCGGCGCCGCACCGCCGTCCTGTCGCACCTCGCGCTGAGCCTCGCCAGCCTGGTCGCCCTCTTCCCGATCGCCTGGCTGGTCTTCGTCTCGCTCGGGCCCGACAAGGACGACTATCTGCACCCGGGCCGCATCTGGTCCAAGCTGTCCTTCTCCAACTACGCCTTCGTCACCGAGCACACCAAGTTCTTCACCTGGCTCGGCAACACCGCCCTGGTCGCCGTCCTGACCTGCGTCATCGGCGTGATGTTCGCGGCGACCACCGGCTACGCGGTGTCCCGGATGCGTTTTCCCGGCCACAAGAAGCTGATGTGGGTGCTGCTGGTCACCCAGATGTTCCCCATCGCCGTACTGATCGTGCCGATGTACCAGATCCTCGGCGACATGGGCCTCATCGACACCTACGGCGGCCTGATCCTCGTGTACTGCTCCACCGCGGTCCCGTACTGCGCGTGGATGCTCAAGGGGTACTTCGACACCATCCCGGTCGAGATCGACGAGGCGGGCCGGGTGGACGGGCTGACCCCGTTCGGCACGTTCTTCCGGCTCATCCTGCCGCTGGCCCGGCCGGGCCTGGCCGTCGCCGCCTTCTACACCTGCCTCACCGCGTGGGGCGAGGTGGCGTTCGCCTCCACGTTCATGCTCGACGACAGCAAGTACACGCTCGCGGTGGGCCTCTCCAGCTTCGTCAGCCAGCACGACGCCCAGTGGAACTACATGGCCGCCACCGCCGTCCTCATCGCGATCCCGGTCTCCGCCATCTTCTACCTGGTGCAAAAGCACCTCGTCACCGGCATGACCGCGGGTGCCACCAAGGGCTGAGCCGGGCTCGGACCCGGCCCCTCGACACCGAAGGCTCGGGGCGTCACGCCCCCAGACCCCCCTTTTAAGGACGACATGACCCAGCACTTCACCGCCCCCGACCGCCTCACCGGGACGACCGGAACCCAGTGGTGGCGGGACGCCGTGATCTACCAGGTCTATCCGCGCAGCTTCGCCGACGGCAACGGCGACGGCATGGGCGACCTCGACGGCGTGCGCAGCCGGCTGCCCTACCTGCGCGACCTCGGCGTCGACGCCGTGTGGCTCTCGCCCTTCTACGCCTCCCCGCAGGCCGACGCCGGTTACGACGTCGCCGACTACCGGGCCATCGACCCGATGTTCGGCACCCTGCTCGACGCCGACGCGCTGATCCGCGACGCCCACGAGCTCGGCCTTCGCATCATCGTGGACCTCGTGCCCAACCACTCCTCCGACCAGCACGAGTGGTTCAAGCGCGCCCTCGCCGAGGGCCCCGGCTCGCCGCTGCGGGCCCGCTACCACTTCCGCCCGGGCAAGGGCGAGGACGGCGGGCTCCCGCCCAACGACTGGGAGTCCATCTTCGGCGGGCCCGCCTGGACCCGTACCGAGGCGCCGTCAGGCGATGGGGGCACCTCCCAGCCGGAGGCCGGGGGAGAGTGGTACCTGCACCTGTTCGCCCCCGAGCAGCCCGACCTCAACTGGGACCACCCGGCCGTCGCCGACGAGTTCCGCTCCATCCTGCGCTTCTGGCTCGACATGGGCGTCGACGGCTTCCGCGTCGATGTGGCGCACGGCCTGGTCAAGGCGCCGGGTCTGCCCGACATCGGCGGCCACGACCAGCTCAAGCTGCTCGGCCAGGACGTCATGCCGTTCTTCGACCAGGACGGCGTGCACGAGATTTACCGCTCCTGGCGGACCATCCTCGACGAGTACGACGGCGAGCGCATAGCCGTCGCCGAGGCCTGGACCCCCACGGTCGAGCGCACCGCGAACTACGTACGCCCCGACGAACTGCACCAGGCCTTCAACTTCCAGTATCTGGGCGCCCCTTGGGACGCGGCGGCGCTGCGCGAGGTCATCGACGTCTCGCTCGCCGCGATGCGCCCGGTCGGCGCCCCGGCCACCTGGGTCCTGTCCAACCACGACGTCACCCGGCACGCCACCCGCTTCGCCAACCCGCCCGGCCTCGGCACCCAGCTGCGCACCCCGGGCGACCGCGGACTCGGCCTGCGCCGGGCCCGCGCCGCCACTCTCCTGATGCTGGCCCTGCCCGGCTCCGCCTACGTCTACCAGGGCGAGGAGCTGGGCCTTCCCGACGTCACCGACCTGCCCGACGAGGTGCGCCAGGACCCCTCCTTCCACCGCGCCGCAGGGCAGGACGGCTTCCGCGACGGCTGCCGCGTGCCGATCCCGTGGACCATCGAGGGCAGCTCGTACGGATTCGGCGAGGGCGGCAGCTGGCTCCCGCAGCCCGACTCCTGGGCCGGGCTCAGCGTCCAGGCGCAGACCGGCGACGCCGACTCCACCCTGGAGCTCTACCGCCGCGCCATCGCCGCCCGCCGCGCCCACCCGGGCCTCGGCGCGGGGGACGACCTGCGCTGGCTGGAGGCGCCCGACGGGGTGCTGGCCTTCGCCCGCGAGGGCTTCGTGTGCACGGTCAATCTGACGGGCCGTCTGGTGTCGCTTCCCGTGCCCGGCCGCCTCGTCCTGGCCAGCGCCCCCGTCGCCGTGGACGGCGACCGGTTCGAGCTGCCCGCCGACACGACGGTGTGGTGGACGGTGTGAACCTCGCCGCGCAGCCGGCCGGGCCGCGCCTGGCGGAGATAGCGGCCCAGGCCGCCGTCAGCGAGGCCACCGTCAGCCGCGTGCTCAACGGCAAACCGGGGGTGGCGGCCCCCACCCGGCAGCGGGTGCTGGCCGCCCTGGACGTCCTGGGCTGGGAGCGCCCGGCCCGGCTGCGCCGGCGCAGCGCGGGTCTGATCGGCCTGGTGACCCCGGAGCTGACCAACCCGATCTTCCCCGCCTTCGCCCAGGCGGTCGAGCAGGTGCTCGCGGGCCACGGCTACACGCCCGTCCTGTGCACCCAGCTGCCGGGCGGGCCCACCGAGGACGAACTGGTGGAGCAGCTGGAGGAGCGGGGCGTCAACGGCATCGTGTTCCTTTCGGGACTGCACTCCGACACCTCCGCCGACCCGGCCCGCTACCGGGCGCTGGCCGAACGGGGCGTGCCCCACGTCCTGGTCAACGGGTACAACGACGCGATCCGCGCGCCCTTCGTGTCGCCCGACGACCACGCGGCGATGCGGATGGCGGTCGGTCACCTCGCCGACCTCGGGCACACCCGCGTCGGACTCGCGATCGGCCCGCCGCGCTACGTCCCCTCGCGCCGCAAGACCGAGGGGTTCACCGCGGCGCTCGGCGAACGGCTCGGGCTGCGCGAACAGGAGGCGTCGGCGTACATCAGGCCCACCCTGTTCAGCGTGGAGGGCGGTCAGGTGGCGGCGGGCGCGCTGCTCGACCAGGGCTGTACGGGGATCGTCTGCGGCAGCGACATGATGGCGCTCGGCGTGGTGCGCGCGGCGCGCGAGCGCGGTCTGGACGTGCCGCGCGACGTCTCGGTGGTGGGCTTCGACGACTCCCAGCTCATCGCCTTCACCGACCCGCCCCTGACCACGGTGCGCCAGCCGGTGCAGGCGATGGCGGCCGCCGCGGTCTCCGCGCTCCTTGAGGAGATCGGCGGGACGCCCGTCCAGCGCACCGAGTTCGTCTTCCAGCCGGAGCTGGTGGTGCGGGCCTCCACCGCGCGGGTGCGCGGCTAGAAGGCCGATGAAAATCTTGGTGAGGGGCTGTCCGCCGTCAAGCCGGACAGCCCCTGCGGTCATGCACTGGCTGGTGCGATGTGCCGGGTGCCCCTGGTGTGGGTGAGTCCGAGGTTGATCAGTCGGCGGAGGTTGAGGGCGGCGGCTCGGGTGTGGAGCCAGGTGTCGTTCTTGATGGTGGTGCGGTAGCGCAGGCGCCGGTTGCCGTGGTGGACGAGCCGGGCGACGGCGCGTTTGACCGGTGGCCGCCAGCGGCGGTAGTCGGCCTACCAGCTGGGGTCGGTGGCGACCTGGTGGCGGGCGGCTGTCTGGAGGCCGTGGTGCGGGCGGATGGTCAGGATGCGTCCGGCCCTGGCTTTGGTGCACCGCTCGCGCAGGTGCATCCGGTGCATAAGTCCCTGAAAGAGGCTTTGCGCTGGTGGTGCTGCCCCGCCGGGGGCAGACAGGCCCGGCCCACGGTGTGTCCGGCCGGGCAGGTCACGACAGCGTCTGTGGTGTCGATGGCGAAGTCGTCGAGGGTGAAGCCGCCCGGGACGGCGGGCCGCAGCGGGGCGGGTTTGAGGAACAGCCGGTGTCCAGCCCCGTCCAGGGCCCGGCGTATCTCACCGGTGGAGTAGGCGGTGTCGCCGAAGACGTCTACCGATGCGCGGCCACTCGTGGGAGACCCAGCGGGCAATCTCCGATTCATCCCGCTCCACCGCGCGCCGCTCGGGCCGCTGAAGACTCCATCCCAGCCGGCCGGTCAGCAGCCGCCACACCGACGCCCGCAACAGGATCACCCCCGTCTCCCGTTCTACGACGGTGCCGACCCGCTCCAGGGTCCACAGGCCGGCCTCGAAACCGTGAGCCTGGGCCCCTCGCTCCAACGCGGCCCGGACCACCTCGACCTGTGTGTCGTCCAGCTTGGGCGGCCGTCCGGTCGCCGCACGCCGCCGTAACGCTGAAGCACCGCCTTCCTCCCACACCCGACGCCAACGCCGCACACTCTCCGCACACACCCCCACCGCCCGCGCGATCTCCGTATTCGAGACACCCTCCTCGAACAACTCGACCGCCCGAACACGCATCGCCTCCGCCAACTGAGGCCGCGTCAAAGGAGGAAGAGGCGAGCCGGCAGCCGGGGAAACAGGTTGATAAGCCACCCCAACAGCGTCCCACTCCGGCGTATGCCGATTACCGAACCGAGTGATCAAAGACAGCGGGGGCCGTAACGCCAGTCCGACGTATTCAATTTCCAGCTGGAACGTCTCAGATAGTCGGGAGACGTGGACTCTCGACAGCACTGTGGGGGCCCTCTACCTCTGAGGCCCCACAGTGTTTCAGCCAGATCTTACCCTACGGAGACTGTCGGATTGCTTCCAGGGAAGCCCGAGGGAAGGCCATAGGGTGGAACGGTTCCCGCGCAGAGTCCGGCGAGGTAGTCCGTGATGCCGCCATTATGGTGATACCAGTCGTCGTTCGCGCCAGCCACTACGACGGTCCATCTATCGGGCTCACCCTTCGTAACCCAATGGAATTCATCGCCGTCCACCGAAGACCCCCACGGGAACAGCCCGCCAGGCGTAGGGAAGGCTGGATATCCTCCGCTCATGTCTTGCTGCGACATTTCATCGAGCGCTCCGAGATTCTCCCGCATCTGCTCAACAAATGCGCCCTCGGCTCCGGGGACAGGTGAGGTGACAGCGAGGAACTGGTTGATCTTCAGCCACGGATAGAGTTCGGCCAGATCGATGTAGTCGCCAGGCAGACTGGTTCCGAGTCGCCCGCAGACGGTCTTCCAGTCGACTCGCCGCCGAACCGGCAGCCTATGGGTGATCAAGCCCGGCAATGCGGCCTCTAGCGATTCGATACTCAACATCCTCCCCCTCTGACATTCACGTTTTGCATTCGCTTGGTAAACAGGTTGCCGCTTGGCGTCGATGCGGTCATGTTGATCGCGGTGGGAATCGGAGACGATGGATTCCCGTATTCGAGACTTGCGCCGTATGTAACTGGCTGACCACTGTGGAGCGCGGATGCCATTCTATTCTCACACGATTTCATGCCGCTTGTATTCATGAGTCGGAACCCTGTGAATATATTTTCCGGTATGCCCTTCCCGTAAAACCTGTCGCCAATTATCTGCGATCTATTGTGGAGCCACCCGCCAGTTGAATCCTGGACGTTGCCAGCAGGAAATCCGGGCGGGTTCGGGAGACCGCCAGTGTCTCGCGAGTTCGGGGGCTTGAGGTCTTGGCCAGGGCACATCGGCGCCGCAGCGCCAGTCGGTTTTCCGGCCATGAGCGGAGAGTATATGTATCGCTGGTCGCGTGACTGTTCGGAGCACCTGTACCGGTCTGTGATGCCGCGCGGGTTGACCTTCTTGCTGCCACCGGACGAAACGAGGGCGTCAAGCGGATTCTTCCCTTCCCAGATACCCACAAAAGTACCTACTGCCGCTCCCGCCACGTTGCGCTTGAGAACGGATCCGCCCACCTGCCAGATAGAACCCCAGCGGCTGGAGCCTGCGCTCCCGGTGGGGCAGGCATTGACCTCGCCTGATGAAATGCCCGGGGGCAAGGTTCCGATAGCTGTCTGGAAGCCGGTGTGCCAGCCATGATCAAGCTCATGTCAAGAAGGCCTTCCGGCCTGCCGGGCCGCCTGGGCGGAATGCTGCAGCCAGAGTCCTGGGCGTAGACCGGCGGGGTTGCAGTGCCAGTCCGTAACGGCGGGGCTGGGGAACCGTGTGCAACGGCCGACGCCCCAACCCTCTACAGCTCTCTGGCCTCGGCCTCGATGACGGCGCGTGGGTCGTCCTACCGGCATTGGCCGTGCCGCCCGGCGCTCTCGCATACGGGCCCGCATCCAGGCGGTGAACACGGCGAGATCAGAGCTGCCCGCCCGTCAGTTGAGGGCGCAGTCCGGTGGGTGCGGCGCAAGCGCAAGGCGCTGGCCATGCTGCCGCAGCCCAAGGCCGCGGACCGGTATGGTCCTGGCCGTCGATGTCTTCGCGTGGCTGCGGCCCGACGCACCAACCAGCCCGGACCGCCTGTTCTGCCACGTCTACGGCCGCTCGGGATCCTCCAGCGACCAGTTCGCCCTTCGGCTTGCCCTGGCGGCGCCGCCCTGCCGACCCCAACTCGAACCCCACGATGGCTATTTCAGACGGGTGGCAGGTCCCGCACGGTGGTGTCGAGCCGCAGTTGTCCCTGGCTGGCCGTGTGGGGGATGAGGTATCCGACGCGTCCTGCCTGGGTTCCGAAGCAGGCGGTCACGCCGTCGGGAAAGTCCGCGCTGCGGGATCCGAGGTTCGTGTTCAGGAGAGCGACGCAGTCCTGGCGCTGGGGGTCCCGGATTCGTGGAAGACCACGATGCTCTGGCTGGTGTAGCGGCCGGCGTCGCAGGTGAGGAGACGGGGCAGGGAGATGTCTCCCGCGGGGCGGGAGGGGGGCGCTGCGGCGGAAGGGGGTCCAGCGACCACCCGGTGGTGCTGCCGTCGTCCAGGGGGAGCGTCCCGTGCCACCTCACCCGCACCGCCACGGGGATCGTCGCTGTGGCTGTGGACGACGGGGATGGGAGTGGCGGAGAGGACGATGGGCTTGGATGGCGACGGGGGAGCGGGCGTGGAAGGCGAAGGCGGGAGGTGGCGGCGGGGATGACGCTGTCGGCTGTCGGAATGGGGCCGGAGACCGGAGCATCTCGCCGGAGCAGGACCACCCCCAGATGATCGTGGCGACGGCGAGCAGGATGGCGAGGAGTACGAAGGGCCGTTTCTAGGGGGAATATCGCTTGGGCCAGGCGAGGGAACACCCCGGCGGGAGGGGCCTTCCGGAGTCCTGGAGTACGGCGCCAGTTCAGCGGTGTCCTCCACGGGCAGCTTGGCCAGGAGGCCGTCGATCGTGATCAGGACGTGCTCCCGCTTCGCGGCCAGGCCGACGCGGTCTGTTCAAAATTCGGCGACCTGAGCTGCCAGTGCGTCGTGTCGGACCGGACTCGTGGAACCGGCTCCATCCCAGCCTGCACATCAACCACCTGCCCGGCGGAGCAACACCGAAGCCCGCCTGGCTGTGGCGGTCAGGCACCGACGCCACCACTCCGCAAGACACCAACTGCCTCTGGCAGACCTGCCTGCGACGCTTCGACATCGAGCACACCTTCCGTCTGTTCAAGCAGACCCTCGGCTGGACCACACCGAAAATCCGAACCCCCCAAGCAGCCGACCGCTGGACCTGGCTGATCCTCCCCGCCCACGCCCAACCCCGCCTCGCACGGCCACTCGCAGCCAGCCGACTCCGCCCCTGGGAGAACCAAGCCCACCACATCGACTCGCCCCTGCCCGCGTCCGCCGGGACTTCCCCCACATCCGCCCACACACCCGCTGCCCGGCCCAGGCACCGAAACCCACCCGACCCGGCCCCGGACGACCACCAGACAGCACGAACACCCACCCGACCCCACGACGTGCACACACCCCGAAAACGCGGCCACCCAAACGACAAACGAAGACAACAGCCACCCCACAACCCCGCCGCACAGATTAAAGATCAAGCTAGGCCGGCCCCCGGGCCCGGCGCGCGGGGATCACTGGGCGCTTGCGGCGGGACGTACGACGATCTCGTTCACGTCCACCCCGGCCGGCTGGGAGACGGCGTACGCGATCGCGTCCGCGATGGCCGACGCGGGCAGCGCCACCGCGCGGTAGGCCTTCATCGCCTCCCGCGCGACGGGGTCCTCGATGCCGTCGGCGAGTTCGGACTCGGTCACTCCGGGGGAGACGAGCGTGACCCGGATGTCCCCGGGCGACTCCTGGCGCAGCCCCTCGGAGATCGCGCGCACGGCGAACTTGGTGGCGCAGTAGACGGCGGCGGTGGGCGAGACCTCGTACGCCCCGACGGAGGCGATGTTGACGATGTGCCCGCCGCCCCGCGCGCGCATCGCGGGCAGGGCGGCGGCGATGCCGTGCAGCACCCCGCGCACATTGACGTCGATCATCCGGTCCCACTCGTCAGTCCTGAGCGCGTCCAGTGGCGCCAGCGGCATCACACCGGCGTTGTTGACGAGCACGTCCACCCGCCCGTAGCGCTCGCGGGCGGCGCCGATGAAGGCGCGGACGTCGGCGGCGTCGGTGACGTCCAGGCGCCGGAAGGCCGCGGTGGCGCCCCGGGCGGTCAACTCCTCGGTCAGGGCGGCGAGTCGGCCGGTGCGCCGCGCGCCTAGCAGCAGGCGGTGCCCGTCGGCGGCGAGCCGGCGGGCGGTCGCCGCCCCGATCCCGCTGCTCGCGCCCGTGATCACGACGACCTTGGCCGCGCCGTCGGTGCCCGCTGTCGCCGCCGTCGCCGGCGCTGTTCCCGTCGCGGCCGTCGTCGCTGTTCCTGTCATGCGTGGCTCCCCTGGTCCATGGGTGGTGGTGTCTGCCCGGCCGAGTCTGGGCGGGCCGGGGTGCGCGGGCCAGGGTGAGCGCTGCCCGGGTGCGGGACACCCGGGCAGCCCCTCGCGCGGGGCACCCTGCGCCTCGCGGTGACCCCGACCTTCACCGCCCACCTCGTCGGCCCGCTCATCGCCGAACTGCACACCCGCCACACCGGACTCACCCTGGACGTACGGGAGTCGTCCCAGGACCGGATCGAGCGGGGCTGCTCGCCGACGAGCCGAGAGCGGCTATGTCAGCGCGGCCGCCCGGGAATTCACCCGCCTCATCGGGGAGTTCGTCCGGGCCCGTGGCTACGCCCCCGCCTGACCGGACCCGGGTGCGGACCCGGGCGCGGCGCGGCCCGCGCCACCGCTCCCGCGCGCGTACGGGGCGCCCTCGCGGGGCGCGCAAATCCTTGCAGAAGGGCAGTTCCCGGCCTCGGATTCTGCCCAAACCGTTGACCTGAGCGTTCCTTGGCTCCTACGGTCACCTGCTCAGAAGCCCTTTCAGCCTTGCAGCAAGAACATGCAAGATCCCCACTGAGAGACCTCCCAGAGCCGCAGGAGGATCCGCCCCCATGCAACCCCCCAGCAGGCAACGCAGAACCGCGTCCGCCCTCGCCCTCATCACGGCCGCTGCCTCGGCCTTCCTGGCCGTGCCCGGCGCCCCCACCGCCGCCGCGTCGGCCCCCGGTGACCGGGACGTCACCGCCGAACTCTTCGAGTGGCGTTACGACTCGGTCGCCCAGGAGTGCGCCTCCACACTCGGCCCGGCCGGTTACGGCTACGTCGAGGTGTCACCCGCCACCGAGCACATCCAGGGCAGCCAGTGGTGGACCTCGTACCAGCCCGTCAGCTACAAGATCGCCGGGCGTCTCGGGGACCGCGCGTCCTTCCAACACATGGTCGACACCTGTCACGCGGCCGGCGTGAAGGTCGTCGCCGACGCCGTCATCAACCACATGGCCGCGGGCTCCGGCACCGGCACCGGCGGCTCCACGTACACCAAGTACAACTACCCGGGCATATACCAGTCCGCCGACATGGACGACTGCACGAGCCCGGTCACCAACTACGCCGACCGCTGGAACGTGCAGCACTGCGAGCTGGTCGGGCTCGCCGACCTGGACACGGGCGAACCCTACGTCCGCACCAGGATCGCCCAGTACCTCAACGACCTGCTCTCGCTCGGCGTGGACGGGCTGCGCATCGATGCCGCCAAGCACATCGCGGCCGAGGACATCGGCGCCATCAAGTCCCAGCTCTCCAACCCGAACGTCTACCTCAAGCAGGAAGTGATCTACGGCGCGGGCGAGGCCGTCCAGCCCTCGGAGTACCTGGGCAACGGCGACGTGCAGGAGTTCCGGTACGGGCGCGACCTCAAGCGGGTCTTCACCGGCGAGAAGCTGGCCGAGCTGAAGAACTTCGGCGAGGCCTGGGGGTATGTGCCAAGCACCCAGGCGGGCGTGTTCGTCGACAACTGGGACACCGAACGCAATGGTTCCACCCTCAGCTACAAGGACGGCGCCGACTACACCCTCGCCCAGGTCTTCACGCTGGCCTGGCCCTACGGCTCACCCGACGTCCACTCGGGGTATGAGTTCACCGACAACGACGCGGGCCCGCCCAACGGCGGTACCGTCAAGGCCTGTCACGCCGACGGCTGGAAGTGCCAGCACCGGTGGCCCCAGATCCAGAGCATGGTGGGCTTCCACAACACCGCGCGCGGCGAGGCCGTCACCAACTGGTGGGACGACGGCGCCAACCAGATCGCCTTCGGCCGCGGCGCCAAGGCGTACGTCGCCATCAACCACGAGTCCGCCGCCCTGACCCGCACCTTCCAGACCTCGCTGCCCGCGGGCGACTACTGCGACGCGCAGAGCGGCAAGGGCGTCACGGTCGACTCCGGCGGGCGCTTCACCGCCACCCTGGCGCCCGACACCGCGCTCGCCCTCCAGGTGAACTCCCGCACCTGTGCCGGCGGTTCGAGCACGGGCAGCGGCAGCACCGGCACCGCCACCGCGTCCGGTGCCTCCTTCGCCGTCGACGCCACCACCGTCGTCGGCCAGAACATCTACGTCACCGGCGACCAGGGCGCGCTCGGCAACTGGAATCCGGCCGCGGCCCTCAAGCTCGACCCCGCGGGCTACCCCGTGTGGAAGCTCGACGTCGCGCTGCCGGCCGGCACGTCGTTCGCGTACAAGTACGTCCGCGAGGACGCGAGCGGCCAGGTCACCTGGGAGAGCGGCGCCAACCGCACCGCGACCGTGCCCGCCGACGGGAAGGTGACGCTGAACGACACCTGGCGCACCTGACCCGCGCCCCGAGAACCGGGCCGTCCGGCGCCCCTCCCGTCCCGCCGGACGCCGGGCGGCCCGCCCCTGTCCCTCTCCCGTGCCGATGACCCCGTCCCGTGCCGATGGCCCCGTCCCGTGCCGAGAACCCCGTCCCGTGCCGATGACCCCGTCCTTCCCCCGTGCCGAGAACCCCGTCCGACCGAGGAGCACCCGGTGATCCCCCTGCGAAGAACGGCGGTCGCGCTCGCGGCCGCCCTGTGCGCGGCGCTCGTTCCCGCGCTGCCCGCGTCCGCCGCGCCGAAGCCGCCCGCGCCGCCCAGCGACGCCCGGCTGGCGGCCGAGCCGGCCCGGCACGACGCGACACGCGAGCAGTTCTACTTCGTGCTGCCCGACCGGTTCGCCAACGGCGACCGGACCAACGACCGGGGCGGCCTTGCCGGTTCGCGGCTCGACACGGGGTACGACCCCACCGACAAGGGCTTCTACCAGGGCGGCGACCTCAAGGGCATCACCCAGAAGCTCGACTACATCAAGGGCCTCGGCACCACCGCCATCTGGCTCGCCCCGATCTTCAAGAACAAACCCGTCCAGGGCACGGGCAAGGACGCCTCGGCCGGCTACCACGGCTACTGGATCACCGACTTCACTCAGGTCGACCCGCACTTCGGCACCAACGCCGACCTCACCCGGCTCATAGCCGCCGCCCATGCCAAGGGCATGAAGGTCTTCTTCGACGTCATCACCAACCACACCGCCGACACCGTCTCCTACGCCGAGCGGCAGTCCGGCTACCGCCCCAAGGGCGCCTACCCCTACCTCGACACCAGCGGCCGCCCCTTCGACGACCGCGAGGGGATGCGGAAGGTCGACGCGAACTCCTTCCCCTACACGCCCGTCGTGAACGAGAAGAAGGTCCCCGACTGGCTGAACGACCCCACGATGTACCACAACCGGGGCGACTCCACCTTCGCGGGCGAGAGCGCCGAGTACGGCGACTTCTCCGGGCTCGACGACCTGTGGACCGAGCGGCCCGAGGTCGTCTCCGGCATGGAGAAGATCTACGAGAAGTGGGTCCACGACTTCGACGTGGACGGCTTCCGCATCGACACCGTCAAGAACGTCGACCTGGACTTCTGGACGCAGTGGGCGAGCGCGCTCGACGCGTACGCCAAGAAGCGGGGGCGGCCGGACTTCTTCATGTTCGGCGAGACCTACTCCACCGACCCCGCCGCCACCTCGCCCTACGTCACCCGGGGCCGTCTGGACGCGACCCTGGACTTCCCCTTCCAGGACGCGGCCCGCCAGTACGCCTCCCAGGGCGCCCCGGCGACCAAGCTCGCCTCGCTCTTCGCCGACGACTACCGCTACACCACCGACAAGGCCAACGCCTACGAGCAGGTCACCTTCCTCGGCAACCACGACATGGGGCGCATCGGCTCCTTCCTCAAGCAGGACCATCCGGGGGCGAGCGAGGAGGAACTGCTCCAACGCGACCGCCTGGCCCAGGAGTTGATGTTCCTCAGCCGGGGCAACCCGGTCGTCTACTACGGCGACGAGCAGGGCTTCACGGGCGCCGGCGGCGACAAGGACGCCCGCCAGACCATGTTCGCCTCCCGCGTCCCCGACTACCTGGCCGACGACGAGCTCGGCACCGACCGCACCCACGCCGCCGACTCCTACGACCCCACCCACCCGCTCTACCGCACCATCGCGGACCTCTCCCGCCTCACGAAGGCCAACCCGGCGCTGCGCGACGGCGTCCAGAGCGAGCGCTATGCCAAGGACTCCGTCTACGCCTTCTCCCGCACCGACACCAAGACGCGCACCGAGTACGTGGTGGCCGTGAACAACGCGACGGGGGCGAAGAAGGTGAGCGTCCCGGTCGGCGCGGCCGACGCCGCCTACACGACGCTCTACGGCGGTTCGGGCGCCGTACGCAGCGGCCACGACGCCACCGTCGAGGTGACCGTGCCCGCCCTGTCCGCACTGGTCCTCAAGGCCGCCGCCCCGCTGCCCGCGCCGGCCGTCAAACCCTCGATCACGCTGAAGGCCCCCGCTCCCGGGGCCACCGGAACCGTCGAGGTGTCCGCCGACGTCAGCGGCGGACAGCTGGACCGGGTCGTCTTCGCCGCGCAGAGCGGCAACGGCGCCTGGCGCACCCTCGGCTCCGCCGACCACGCCCCCTACAAGGTCACCCAGTACCTGGACGTGGCCGCCACAACTCCCGTGCGCTACAAGGTGGTTGCCGTCGACAGCCTGGGGCGGACCGCGAGCGCGAGCGCCGCGACGACGGCGGGGCAGGCGCCCGCGCCCGGCAAGCCGACGGCACAGGCGCGCGAGTACGCCGTCGTGCACTACCAGCGCCCGGCCGGCGACTACGACGGCTGGCAGCTCAAGAGCGACGGCCAGGGCGCCGGCTTCACCGGCCGCGACGCCTACGGCGCCTTCGCGTGGCTCAAGGTGCCCGAGGGCGCCTCGTCGCTGACGTACACGGTGGCCAAGGGCGAGGCCACCGACGGACCCGCGCGCACCGTCGATCTCGCCGCCACCGGGGAGGTGTGGATCGCCCAGGGCAAGGACGGCCAGGCGGACCGGGCGCCCACCGGCGCCCGCCCGCCGCAGGACACCTCCAAGGTGGTGCTGCACTACCACCGGACCGACGGCGACTACGACGGCTGGGGGCTGCACACCTGGACCGGCGCCGCCTCGCCCACCGACTGGGCCAGGCCCCTGATGCCGACCGGCCGTGACGCCTACGGCGTGACGTTCGAGGTGCCGCTCGCCAAGGGCGCCACCACGCTCAGCTACATCCTGCACAAGGGCGACCAGAAGGACCTGCCCGACGACCGGTCCCTGGACCTCGCCACCTACGGCAACGAGGCCTGGCTGCTGGCGGGGCAGCCCACGTACCTGCTGCCGCAGGCCAGTTCGGGCGTCTCACTCGACCTGACCAAGTCCGCCGCGCAGTGGATCGACCGGGACACCGTGGTCTGGAAGGTCAAGGCGAGCGCCGCGACCAGCGAGCAGCTGGTGTACGCGCCCGGCGGCGGCATCACCGTCAAGGACGGCGCGCTCTCCGACGAGGGGCACTGGCTGCGCCTGACACCGGCCACCCTGAGCGACGCGCAGAAAGCCAGGTTCCCGCAGCTCAAGGACTACCCGGCCTTCACCGTCGACGCCCGCGACCGCTCCCGGGTCCGGCCCGCCCTGACCGGACAGCTCATCGCCACCCAGCGCGCCGCCGACGGGGCGCTCCTGGCGGCCACCGGCGTCCAGACCCAGGGCGTCCTCGACGACCTGTACAGCGCCGCCGCCGTCAAGGCGTCACTCGGCCCGGTCTTCGCGCACGGCCGCCCCACGCTCTCCCTGTGGGCGCCGACCGCGCGGACCGTCTCCCTCGAACTCGACGGGCGTACGGTCGCGATGCGCCGCGACGACGCCTCCGGCGTCTGGTCGGTGACCGGGCCCGCGTCCTGGTCGGGCAAGCCCTACCGCTACGCCGTGACGGTGTGGGCGCCCAGTGTCCGGCGCGAGGTCACCAACCTGGTCACCGACCCCTACTCCACCGCCCTGACCACCGACTCCGCCCGCAGTCTCGTCGTGGACCTCGCCGATCCGTTGCTGGCCCCCAAGGGCTGGTCCACGCTGAGGAAGCCGGCCGCCGTGCCGCTGCGCGACGCGCGCATCCAGGAGCTCCAGATCCGCGACTTCTCCATCGCGGATCCCACCTCCCGCCACCCCGGCCAGTACCTTGCGTTCACCGACACCGCATCCGACGGCATGAAACACCTGGCCCAGCTCGCGAAGGCGGGCACCTCCTATGTGCATCTGCTGCCGGCCTTCGACATCGCGGGCATCCCCGAGAAGAAGTCCGAACAGGCCGTCCCGGCCTGCGACTTGTTGGTGTACGCACCCGACTCCGACGCGCAGCAGGCCTGCGTGGCGAAGGCGGCCGCCAAGGACGCGTACAACTGGGGCTACGACCCGCTGCACTACACCGTCCCCGAGGGCTCCTACGCGAGCGACCCCGACGGGACCCGCCGCACGGTGGAGTTCCGGCAGATGGTGCAGGGGCTCAACGGGGCGGGCCTGCGGACCGTGATGGACGTGGTCTACAACCACACCGCCGCGAGCGGACAGGCCGACAACTCCGTGCTCGACCGAATCGTGCCGGGCTACTACCAGCGTCTGATGGAGGACGGCAGCGTCGCCGACTCGACCTGCTGCGCCGACACCGCGCCCGAGAACGCCATGATGGGCAAGCTCGTCGTGGACTCCGTGGTGACCTGGGCCAAGCAGTACAAGGTCGACGGCTTCCGCTTCGACCTCATGGGCCACCACCCCAAGGCCAACATCCTCGCCGTGCGCCAGGCCCTTGACGCGCTGACCCCCGCCAAGGACGGCGTGGACGGAAAGAAGATCATCCTGTACGGCGAGGGCTGGAACTTCGGCGAGGTGGCCGACGACGCCCGCTTCGTGCAGGCCACCCAGAAGAACATGGCGGGCACCGGCATCGCCACGTTCTCCGACCGGGCCCGCGACGCGGTGCGCGGCGGCAGTCCCTTCGACGCCGACCCCGGCGTGCAGGGCTTCGCCTCCGGCCTCTACACCGACCCCAACGCCTCCCCGGCCAACGGCACCCCGGCCGAGCAGAAGGCCCGCCTCCTGCACTACCAGGACCTGATCAAGGTGGGCCTGAGCGGGGACCTCGCCGCGTACACCTTCACCGACAGCTCCGGGCGCACCGTCAAGGGCTCCGACGTCGACTACAACGGCGCCCCTGCCGGCTACGCGGCCGCGCCCGGCGACGCCCTCGCCTATGTGGACGCCCACGACAACGAAACGCTCTACGACGCCCTCGCCTACAAACTCCCCGCGGCGACCCCGGCCGCCGACCGTGCCCGCGCACAGGTCCTCGCGCTCGCGACCGCCGCGCTCTCGCAGGGGCCCGCGCTGTCCCAGGCCGGAAGCGACCTGCTGCGCTCCAAGTCGCTCGACCGCGACTCCTACAACAGCGGCGACTGGTTCAACGCCCTGCACTGGGACTGCCGGGCCGGCAACGGGTTCGGGCGCGGGCTGCCCATGGCCGCCGCGAACCAGCCCAAGTGGCCTTACGCCAAGCCCCTGTTGACCAACCCGACGCTCAGCCCCGGCTGCGAGGGGATCGAGGGCACATCGGCGGCCTACCAGGACCTCCTGGCGATCCACGCCGAGGAGAGCGCGTTCGGTCTCGCCACCGCCGGACAGGTCCAGTCGGCGCTCTCCTTCCCGCTGTCGGGGCCGGGCGAGACGCCGGGCGTGATCACCATGCGGCTCGGTCCGCTGGTCGTCGTCTTCAACGCCACGCCCACAAGCCAGGAGCAGCGCGTCGCCGCCCTCGCCGGGACCGCCTACGCGCTGCATCCGCGCCAGGCGGCCGGGGCCGACCCGGTGGTGAAGTCGGCCACTTACGATCAGGGTTCGGGGAGCTTCACAGTCCCCGCACGCACCGTAGCGGTCTTCAAGCAACGCTGAACCGATCATTCCAAGTCGCTCGACGAGTGATTTCGGTTGTTCCCCGCCGCGGGTTCCGTCCGGGACCGCACTGTGGTCCAGACTGTGCCCGTGGTGGGGAATCTTCCTGCGGAGAGCACGAGTTTCATCGGGCGGTCGGGCGAACTGGCCACCCTGGACGGCCTCCTCGAACGACACCGGCTGGTCACGGTCACCGGGCCCGGCGGCGTCGGCAAGTCCCGCCTCGCCCTGCGGGCCGCCCGGCGGACCGAGCAGCGCTACCCCGACGGCGTCTGGTGGGTGGAGCTGTCGCCGCTGCGGGACCGCGACCTGCTGGCCGCCACCGTCGCCGACGCCTTCGACGTCACCGACCAGAGCCTGCGCACCGCCTGCGAAGCCCTCTGCGGCCGCCTCGCCGGCCAGCACGCCCTCCTGGTGCTCGACACCTGCGAGCACCTGATCAGCGCGTGCGGCCACCTCATCGGCGAACTGCTCCAGGCCTCCCCCGGACTCACCGTGCTCGCCACGAGCCGCCAGCCGCTGGGCAGGCCGCAGGAGCGCGTCTTCCCGCTGGAGCCGCTGCCGGTCGCGGGCGCGGCGCTGACCCTGTTCAAGGAGCGCGCCGGCGAGGCCGTGCCCCACCTCAGCTTCGACGACCCGGCCCGCGCGGCCGCCGCCGCCGACGTCTGCCACCGCCTCGACGGCATCCCGCTGGCCCTGGAACTCGCGGGCGCCCGGCTCAAGACGTGGACGGTCGAACAGCTCGCCACCCGGCTAGGTTCCCGCTTCGACGTGCTCGCCGACACCGGGGTCGCCGCCCTGCCCCGCCACCAGACGCTGCGGACCGCCATCGGCTGGAGCCACGAGCTGTGTGAGCCCCTGGAGCGGCTGCTGTGGGCCCGGCTCTCCGTGTTCGCCGGCGGCTTCGACCTCGCCGCCGCCCAGGAGATCACGGCGGGCGGCCCGCTGCCCGCGTCCGCCGTCGAGCAGGTCCTTGCCGGCCTCGTCGACAAGTCGGTGGTGCGCACCCGCCTCGCACCCTCGGGCCGCCTCAGCCACCGCATGCTGGACACCATCCGCGAGTACGGACTGCGCTGGCTCGACGAACTCGGCGAGAGCCACGAGGCGGCCGACCGGCACGCCCGGCGCCTGCGGCGCGTCGCCCGCGAGGCGGAAGCGGCCTGGATGGGCCCGGACCAGCTCGACGGTCACCGGCGCCTGGAAGCCGAACACGCCGACCTGCGCACCGCGCTCGAACACCTCCTGGCCACCGACCCCGAGGCCGCCCTCGACATGGCGGGCTCCCTCTGGTTCGTCTGGTTCTGCTGCGGCCGGGTGCGCGAGGGCCGCGGCTACCTCCAGCGCGCCCTCGACGGCTGCCCGGGGCCGGGGCCCCACCGCGCGGCCGCCGTCTGGGCGCTCGGCATGTGCGCCTTCCTCCAGGGCGACTTCGTCATCTCCCAACGCCTGGGCGAAGAGGCGTCCCGGTCCGCCCGCGACCCCGAACAGCGCCTGCGGGCGGCCTACTTGTACGGCGGCAGCGTCCTGATGCCGGGCGACCCGGAACGGGCCCTGGACATCCTCGACGCCGCCCTCGCCCGGGACACCGGGTTCTCGCCGGGCCGCGCCCTGTGCGCGCTCGCCCGGATCTACGCCCTCACCAACCTGGAGCGCCACACCGAGGCGTCCGCCGAGGCCGTCCGGCTGCGCGACGAGTGCGCGGCGCGGGACGAACGCTGGATGCGCGCGTACGCCGACTACATGCTGGCCGCCGGCGCGCTCGCGCTCGGCCGGCCCGCCGAGGCCGCCGCCCACGCCCGCGCCATGCTCGCCGGCAAACGCCTCCTGCACGACCGCTTCGGCATCGCGATGGGCCTCGACCTGCTGGCCTGCGCCGTCGCCGCCCAAGGTGAGAGCGAGGACGGCGCGCTGCTGCTCGGCGTGGGCCAGGAGTGCTGGCGCACCGTGGGCAAGGCACAGATGGGCGCGCCCGAACTGCGGGCCGTACGCCGCCAGGGCGAGCGCCGGGCCCGCGCGGCGCTGGGCGACGGGGCGTACGACTCCGCCTTCGGCCGGGGGGTCGCCACCGGCCTGGACGACGCCCTGTCCCTCGCCCTCAAGGGACCCCGCGGGCACGGAGGTTGAGCCCGGCCGCCGCCCGAGGTGAGGCGCCCCGGCCCGCTGCGGCATGATCGTCCCATGACGTCCGGACCAGCGCTCGCCCTCGCCCTCGCCGACGAATCCGATCTGCCCGCGCTCACCGCGCTGTACGACGGCGCCGCGCGCTGGATGCGGGAGCGGGGCATCGACCAGTGGCAGCCCGGTGGCAAGGACGCCGCGCACTTCCGGCTGCGGATGCGGGAGGGCGAGGTGTGGCTCGCCCGCGCCGGCTCCGCCGTTGTCGGCGCCTGCGAACTGTGGTGGCGCGATGAGCCGGCCTGGGGCGAGCAGCCGCCGGTGGCCGGTTATGTGCACCGTCTGATGGTGGACCGCGCCACCGCGCCGCGCGGCACCGGGCGCGCCCTGCTCGCCCACGCGGAGCGGCGCGTGGCCGAGGCCGGACGGGCGCTGTGCCGGCTGGACTGCCGCTCGGACAACGCGGCCCTGGTCCGCTACTACGAGGGTGCGGGGTATGTGGTGGTCGGCGAGCAGGGCTCCAAGACGGACGGTGGGGGCAGCCCGTACGCGGTAACCCTGATGGAGAAGCCACTCCCGGCCCCTTGAGCCAACCCCCCCACCACCCGAGCCGCGCTGGGGCTTCGCTCCGGCCCCGGGAGTCACCCCGCCCCGCCCCTTCCCGAAACCCTCCGGGGGTGAAAGCCGGGCCGGGACCTCCGGGGCGGCGCCCCAGGGGCCTCGGCTGCGGGCCGTGTGTGGCTGAGCGCGCGGTTCCTCGCGCCCCCGGCAGGGTCCGTGCCGGCCCGCACCGGCGAACTCAGCCGGCCTGGCGCGTGAGGACGGGCGGCGCGGCGCCGGGGAGCAGGGCGGTCAGCCGCGTCACCAGCTCGGCGAACGGGCCGTCCGCCGGCTCCGCAGCCAGCATCCGCAGCATGATCGCCGCCATCTCCTCGTCATAGGCGGCGCTCACCGCCGCCAGCGCCGCGAAGTCGTGCACCAGCTGCAACTCCAGCTCGCCACGCGGAATGCGCCGCCCGTCCAGCCAGATCAGCGCCGTCGACTCGGCGAGCGAGACCCACGACCGCACGACCAACTCGAGCCGTGCGGACGGCTGTTGGACACCCAGGTGGGCCAGGATCTGGAGCCGGGCGGCGTCGCGCACCTCGTCGATCATGGCGTTCGCGGTGGACGAGCCGACGGCCGGGCCGCCCCGCATCAGGGCGGAGAAACCGGGCCCGTGCTCCTCGACGAAGTCGAAGAAACGGCCCATCACCCGCAGCAACCGGGCCCCCAGCGGCCCCTCGTGGGGCTCCATGAAGCGGTCCGCGAGCTCGTCCGCCGCCCGGCGCAGCGCCGCCTCGTACAGGCTCTGCTTGCCGGGGAAGTAGTGATACACGAGCGGCCGCGAGATCCCCGCGGCCGCCGCTATCTCGTCGATGGACACATCGTCGGGCGAGCGGTGGCTGAACAGGTCGAGGGCGACCTGGATCAACTGCTGCCTGCGCTCCTCGACGCCCATCCTGCGCCGTACCCCGGTCGTCATGCGAACAGAGTACCTATAGGTCGAGCACCAGCCTCCCGCCGCGCGACCTCGATACGCAGACCAGCAGGGAATCCTCGCGCTCCGCGTCCGTCAGGAGCTCGTCGCGGTGGTCCATCTCGCCTTCGATGACGCGCTGTTGGCACGTTCCGCAGAAGCCCTGCTCGCAGGAGTAGGAGATGCCGGGCACCTCGGCGCGCAGCACCGACAGCAGCGTCCGGTCGGCCGGGACGGCCAGCGTGCGGCCCGAGCGGCGCAGTTCGACCTCGAACCCGGCGCCCGTCGAGGCCGCGCCGGGCGCGAACCGCTCCAGGTGCGGGAGCCGCCCCGGACCGAGCACCGCGGCGACCGCGTCCATCAACGGTTCGGGTCCGCAGCAGTAGACGGCCGCGTCGGCGGGGCAGGCGGCGAGGAAGGCGGCGAGGTCGGGCAGCCCGGACTCGTCCTCCGCGACGACACTGACCCGCGCGCCGAACCCCTCGATCTCGTCGAGGAAGGGCATGGCCGCCCGCGACCGTCCCCCGTACAGCAGCCGCCACGGCACGCCTGCGGCCTCAACTGCCCTGATCATGGGCAGGACGGGCGTGATCCCGATGCCGCCGGCGACGAACACGTACGAGGGGGAGGCCACCAGCGGGAAGCGGTTGCGGGGCCCGCGCACGGAGAGCTCGACCGCCTCCTGAAGCTGTTCGTGCACCTCGCGCGAGCCGCCCCTGCCGTCCGCGATGAGCCGGGTGGCGATGGTGTAGGAGGTGCGGTCGGCGGGGTCGCCGCAGAGGGAGTACTGCCGTACGAGACCGGAGGGCAGCACCAGGTCGAGGTGGGCGCCGGGCTCCCAGGCGGGCAGATCGGCCCCGTCGAGCGCTTCGAGGCGCAGCCGTACGACGCCTTCGGCGGGCTCGGTCCGCTCGGTGACCGTCAGCCTCAGGGCGACGGTGGAGCGCCGGGCGCCGTGCCCCGATATGGGGTGCTCAAGGGCGGGCAGCGGCCACAGCGGGGAGGCGCCTATGCGGCGGCGCAGGGCGCGCCGGGTGAGCAGCGCGGCCCCGGTGGCCAGGGCGAGGGTGGTGGCACGGCGCATGTCAGCCGCCTCCGTTGGCGCCGGGGGACGCGGCGAGGTACGCCAGGGCCTGCGCCGTACTGCCCTCCTGCGAGGGGTGGTAGGCGCGGCTCAGATAGCGCGGTATGGACTTCAGCATCGCGGGCGTGGACGGCAGCATCCCGCTCCTGCCCGCGCGGTAGAACCGGCCGAGGCTCGCCCGGCCCGTGCCCGGCGTCGGGTCGTGGTCCATGAAGAAGCGGGCGCCGCGCTGCCACAGGAAGGCGAGCGCGGCGAACGCGGTCGCCCAGGTCCGCACCCGGCGCCGGTAGCCGCCGTCGACGTGCTGGAACAGCTCGAAGGCGACCGAGCGGTGCTCGACCTCCTCGGCGCCGTGCCAGCGCAGCAGGTCCAGCATCATCGGATCGGCGCCGCGTTCGTCCAGGGTTCGGGCGTTGAGGATCCAGTTGCCGAGGAAGGCGGTGTAGTGCTCGATCGCCGCGATCGTGGCGACCCGCTCCATCAGCCACCACTTCCGTGCCCGGCCCGGCGGCAGCGTGCGGTCCCCGAGCAGCTTCTCGAACAGCCAGTCCACCTGAGCGGTGTAGGGCGTCGGGTCCAGGCCGAGCTTCTTGAGGTGGGGGAGTACGTCGTCGTGCGCGGCGGAGTGCATCGCCTCCTGGCCGATGAACCCGATGACGTCCTCGCGCAGCCGGTCGTCCGTGATGTACGGCAGGACCTGCTTGTAGACGTGCACGAACCAGCGCTCACCGGCCGGGAGCAGCAGGTGCAGCACGTTGATGGTGTGGCCGGTGAACGGGTCGCCGGGTATCCAGTGCAGGGGCGTGTCGTCCCAGGCGAACGAGACGGCGCGGGCCTTGAGCTCGATGCGCTCCTCCGCGACCGGAGCGGGCTGCGGCGTATTAGACATGGCGTCAATGTACTGATGGGTACGCCGCGGCGACAGGGGTCGGGGCCGCTTTGTTGCGCTGCGGCGCGTGAGGGCCGGGGGCGGTCGGCGCCCGGCCCCCGCCCCCGACCCCCGAAGCCCCGGTCGCTCCGAGGCCGCGGCCCCCGCCGCCGGTGATCAGCGCAGGGTCGCGATCGGACTCCCGTCGGACAGCCGTCCGTTGAGCTCGGCGCGCGCGCCTTCCTTCGCGCGCACGGCCAGCAGGTTGCCCCGCTCGTTCGCGGTCATTCCGCCCGTCAGCGCCACCGACGCCACCTGCTCACTGCCCGCCGCCAGCACGAACCACGTGCCGCCGCGCGACTTCCACAACACCCCCGCGAGCACCCGCGCCTCGCGCTGCCCGCAGGCCGCCGAGTTCTCCGCGCGGGCCGCGATCGCGCCGGGTGCGAGCCGGGTCGAGGGCGCCTGGAACTGCGCGAACACCCGGCTGCCCGCGCCCCGCCAGGTCTCCGCGCGCGTACAGATCCACGAGGCGGCGCCGTTGTTCTCGGGCAGCGCCTGCTGGGCGAACTGCCAGTCGTTCACCGAGCGCACCCCGTGCGAGCGGACGGTCGGCAGCAGGCAGGCGGTCCGCGCCCAGCCCTCGCGCGCGGCGCGGTCACCGACGTCGTGGGGGTTGGAGGGCGGCCCCCACGTCAGCCGGGCCGGCGCGAGCTCCCCGAGGTCGGTCACGAGCCGCACCCCGCTGTCGTCACGGAACTCGAGCGCCTCCCAGGACGTGCACTGGCGGGGCTGCGCGGGGAAGATGACCGGGTCGCTCACCCCGTCCTTGTCCCGGCGCAGCGGCCGCGCCCCCGCGCCCGGCGTGAGCAGATCGCGTACGGAGGCCTCGCGCACCCAGGGCGCCGTCAGATAGCGCACATTGCCGTCGGTCCTGCCCACCACGAGCGCGCTCGCGGAGGCCGCGTCCGCCGCGTCCACCCGCGCGAAGTCGAGCGCGGCGCCGGCCGTGCCCTGGCGTGGCTCGGCATAGCGGGCCACCCGCAGCCCGTCGTAGAACAGCACCACCCTGGCCCGGTCCACATCGCCCGCGAACAGCAGTTGGGGCGCGCCCATCGGCGGGCCGGACGGGGTGCCGGGCGTCGCCGACACCTGGACCGCCGCGCCCGGCCGCGCCCACACCGCGAGCGCCCGCCGCAACAGCCCCGTGTCGGCGGTGAGATCGCCCCGGGCCGGCCAGACGGAGAAGTCCGTACGGGTCGCGGTCGTCCACGCCGTGGGCTCGACCCGCAGCAGGTGCCCGGGGTCGAGCGCGGCCCGGGCCGCCGGGTTCTGCGCATAGGCCGGCGCGGCCGGACCGTCGGGCCCCCAGCCGTCGCCCGGAAGCCCGATGAGCGCCCCGCACACCACGAGCGCGGCGACGGCGGCGAGCGCGGCCTTGCCGTGCTGGCGGCGGCGCATCAGGTCGGTGGGGCGCGCCTGGAGCGAGCAGGGGTCGAACTCGGCGGATTCGAGCAGCCCGGCCGGCGTCTCGGTGGCGACGGCCTCGGCCAGTGCCAGGCGCGCCTCGGTGACCCCGGCCGAGGCCAGCTCCGCGCACACCTCCTCGTCCCCGAGCCGTTCGAGGCCGCGCAGCACACAGGCCGCGCGCGCGGGCCCGGACAGCGCCGAGAGGCGCTGGTCGAGGGCGAGTTCGTCGGCGCCGCCGGAGCGCGGAAACAGCCGCAGGCCCCAGACCTGGGGCAGCAGCGGGGGGAACTGCGCCCGCTTGGGCCAGGCCCTGCGCCGCAGCGGGAGCCCCGCTTCGAGGGCCTGGCGCACCACCCGCCGCCGCACATACGCATACCCCGGCCCGCCGCCCGCATCGGCCCGCCGCGCCGCCGGGATCAGCCCATCGCCCGCGCCGTCACCGCGGCCGCCGCGGCCGCGCGGCAGCGAGCGCTGCACGATCGCGTGCGCGGTCAGCACCCGGCGGTTGCGCCCGAGGGAGGGCGGCAGCACGAGATAGGCGAGCCGCACCAGGCGTGGGTAGTGCTCGACGAGCGCGGCCTCGGCCTGCTCGACACCGACGGAGGGGGCGGGTGGGTTGAGGATGTCCTGCTCTGGGGCCACGTTCAGCAAAACGAGCGAATGTGGAGATGGTCACCCCTGGCCCCAACGGGCCCCTCCCTCAGGCGAGTTGACGCCCGGGCGGGCCGATCACGCGATGAGCCGTCCGCGCAGCCGGGCGACCGCGTCGTCGGGCACCCCCAGCCCTTCGCGGACGTACTTCTCCATCGAGCCGTACTCCGTGGCGACCTGGTCGAGGGCCGCCGCGAGATACGCGGGCACCACCCCGATGACGGCCAGCGCGATCTCGGGGTCGCCGCCCTGCGCGACGAAACCCTCGACGAGCGGCGCGAACGCCTGGCGCACCGCGGGGTTGACCGACAGGTACTCCCGCTCGATCGTCGCCTCGTCGGCGCCGAGCAGCGCGAGGACCACCGACGCGCCCCAGCCCGTGCGGTCCTTGCCCGCCGTGCAGTGGAACAGCAGCGGGCCCGCGTCGTCGGCGGCCAGCTCCGTCAGGAGGGTGCGGTAGGCGGCGCGCGCCGAGCCGGAGGAGACCAGCGAGCGGTAGGTGTCGGCGAACAGCGTCTGCGCCCGGCCGCCGCCCAGGTGCTTCTCGGCGAGCGCCGGGTCGGCCAGGACGTGCTTGAGCTGCGCGGCGGCCGGCGCGCCCGATGCCGAGATCTTGTCCGCGAGCGCGTCGGCGATCAGCAGACGCGCCCCGGCCGGCACCCGGTCGGGGTGGTCGGCGCGCTCGGCGGCGGTGCGCAGGTCCACGATCGTCCGTACGCCGAGCGCGGCCACCGCCGGGTCGGCGCTCGCGTCCATGCGGTCGAGCTGGCCGGCGCGGAAGACCAGACCGGTGCGGACCGTGCGGCCGCCGGGGAGCGGGGTGGAGCCGAGGTCGCGCAGGTTGGCGACGGTGGTGGCGGGGATCGCGATCATGGGCGGGCGGCTCCTGGACAGGGGAAATCTACCGGTTTCGAACCGAACGGTAGTCCACGGCCGCCGCGAGCCCGAGGCCGAGCCCCAGTGCCGTCAGGTGTCCCGCCTCGGTGAAGGTGCGCCCCGGCCGCAGCACGGGCCGGGCGGTGAGCGCGAGCAGAGCGAGGCGGACACCGCCGCGCACCGGGCCGCGCGGAAGGGCCGAGGTGAGTGCGCCGAGGACCGCGTAGAGGCCGTAGCTGGGGCCCACGTCCACGGCGCGCCGGACGGCGGGCGAGGGGCGGCTCGCGCGCAGCCCCCCGTACACCAGGAGCGTCGCGCCCACGTGGCCGAGCAGGAAGACGCCCACCGCCCACCAGGCTCCCCGCGCGTACTCGGCGTATCCGAGGACGGCGACCAGGAGCAGCGCGTACGGCAGCTCCATCGGCTCCTCGACGAACAGCGCACTGGTGGCGAGCGTCGAGAAGCGCCCGGCGGACAGGTTGTCGACGTTGGTGGAGCACGAGCGCAGCAGGTCCTGGCGGTCCGCCGCCGGCAGCAGGCGGCGGGAGGCGTTCGCGATGAGCTGGACGCCGCCGACGTAGGCCGGCGCGAGGATGGGTACACGCATGCGTCCATGATCGGTCATCGGCGGCCGACGTGTGCGGCCGCCCGGGCACTGTTGCCAACTCCCCTTGTTTTTACGGGAGTTGGGTGCAGGATGGGGTGATGCGCAATGAAGCACGAGTGGTCCTTGGGGTGGTGGTGGCCGCCGTCGTGATGAGCGGCTGCGGTACGTCGTCGGCGCCGCACGAGCCGAAGCCCGCGACCGGCACCCTGGAGCAGCTGGCCGCGCGGGCCGCCTGCCACCCGGTCCTGTCCACCGACTCGGCGGAGCTGCGCCAGGCCAACTGCGCCACCGGGGACGGCCGTTACGTGCTCGCCACCTTCGCCACCGACCGGGGCCAGCGCGAATGGATCAACGAGGCGAAGGACTACGGCGGGGTCTACCTGGTCGGGCGCAGGTGGGTGGCGGTCGGCGGTCCTTCGGTGGTCACGGCACTGCGCGGCCGGCTCGGTGGCAGTGTCGAGACCGGGGACGTGCATTCCGGGCATGACGGACACTGACCGGCCCGGCCGCGCCGCGGCAGGTGCCTCTTTCGCGCTCGCGCGCGGGATATCAGGCGCAGGTGCGCCCCGTGTTGATGCAGTTCACCACCTTCCCCATCAGCTGATCGCTGAAGACGTCGATGAAGTCACCGTGATCGGTGACCGGCTTGTGCAGCTGCTCGGGAAACGAGTCCACGGCGAAGGCGCCGGCCTTGGCGGGCACGTCGTAGACGATGCGCTGCACGAGTTGGGGGATCGCCCTGAACCCGGCGGGGCAGGCGCCCCGCTTGTCGGCGAAGGCCACATGGGTGCGGTGGTTGGCGCTGTCGGTGTCGCGCCCGTCCCAGCAGCTCTGGAACTTGAAGGTGCGCACCACCTCGCTGCCCTGCGGACACAGCGGATACTTGTCCTTGAGCTGGCGGTTCTCGAAGCCGGTGCAGCTCCAGGAGGCATTGGCGTTGGCGTTGCCATTGGTGAACGCCTTGGCGTCGCCCGTGATGATCCGCAGGAAGCGCGGCATCGCGGTGACCTTGCTCACCGGGGATCCGACATAGGTGATCGTGGCCTGCGCCGGGGTCTGGATCTTTCCGACGTTGCGGTCCTTGCCGCCGCCGTCGGCCCGCGCGTCGGCGTCGTTGCCCTGGTTCAGGACCCGCACGACCGGCCAGTAGTAGGTGGACCTGTCGCCCTGGTCGCGGCAGCTGGTGGCGCCCCTGGCGAGGTCGGCGTCGCTGGAGAACGCGTCGGTCGCCTGGTTGCCGACGTAGTCGTGGGTGTGGTGGGCGCCGTTGCTCACACCCGGCGCGACGATCACGTTGTCGGGGTTGCGCTTGGCGTTCTGGTTGCGCCCGCAGTCGCTGGTGAAGGTGCCGGTCGAGGCGGCGCGCCCGGGCGCGGGCGCGGGGGCGTCGGGCCGCACCGAGCGGATGTCGACGAAGTCGCTCCGCGCGGGGCCCGAGGCGGCGAGGGCGGGCGCCGGGCCGGTACGGGCGTCGTCGGCCCGCATCGTGCAGGCGGCCAGCCCCCGGTCCTTGAGGGTCGGCTCTCCAGTGGTGTCGGCGATCTGCCCGATGGAAGCGGTCCGCTGCTTCTTGAGCGGGGCGAGCACCATGCTGTCCGCGAGAGAGGGATCGCGCTGGATCCGGTCCTGGTTGTCGGCGAACGTCGTGTACGCGTCGGTGATCTGCGTGTCCAGGGCCGCGAGCTGGCGGCCCACGCGGGACTTGGCCGTCTCGGGCACCGTGGCCAGCGCCTCGCCCACGTCGGGGCAGTCGATGGTCGACACCATCCGCATCCGCGCCATGCCGGACCCGGACCCCGAGCCGCCCGGGGGGCCGCTCTCGCTGGCGGAGGCGTAGACATTGACCGCGGCGAGCCCACCACCGCCCAGAAGGAGGGCGGCGGCGGCCAGCATCATCCGGCGGGGGAGGGCCGGACGTTTTCGGGATGAGCGTGCGATGCGTCCCATGGAACTCCTTCGCTCGAAGCGCGCAGTTCCATACGGCTGTGAGGCGTGAGGCGTTCAACGCCTCAGGAGATCCAGGGGAGTTGGGCCGCCGTCGGCGTCAGCGCGCCCGCTTCACCGCCCGCAGCACTACGAACTTCGGGTCGGAGGCGACCAGTTCACAGGTGCCGAACATGCGGCGCAGCTTCTCGTGGTAGCCCAGATGGCGGTTGCCCACCACCCACAGCTCACCGCCGTCACGCAGCGCGGTGCGGGCGTCGGCGAACATGCGCGTCGAGGTGCGGTCCGTCGTGGTCTGGTGGGTGTGGAAGGGCGGGTTGTTCAGGACCAGGTCGGCCGTGCCCGGCTCGAACGCGGCGAGCCCGTCACCGAGGTGGAAATCGGCCTCCCGCGCGGACCCCGCGCACATCCGGAACGTGGCCTTCGCCGACGCCATGGCGGGATGCGACTCGTCGGCGAAGGTGACGTGCGCCTCGGGGTTGGCGAGCGCCGCCGCCGTCCCCACGATGCCGTTGCCGCAGCCCAGGTCCACCACCCGGTCGGGACCCGTGCGCTCGGGCAGGTGCTGGAGCAGGAAGCGGGTGCCGATGTCGAGGCGGTCGGCGCAGAACACCCCGGCGTGATTGGTCACCGCGAGCCCGGATGCGGGGCCGATGCCCAGCTCAAGGGAGTACGTCAGGGGCCAGGGATTGCGGGGCCTGGCGAGCTCCGGATCCGGCGTGGTGAAGATCAGCCGGGCCTTCTTCTCGGCCAGCGAGGTCTTCGTCGGGCCCAGGATCCGCTCGAACAGGTTCAGCGTCGAGGTGTGGATCTCCTTGACCATGCCGGTGCCGAGCACGACCGTACCGGCGTGCACCGAGGGCGCGATCCGGTGCAGCTGGTCCTCCAGGAGACCCAGGCTCTTGGGTACGCGTACGAGCAGCACGTCGACCTGCCCGGGCACCTCGTCCCGGGTCGAAAGCAGCCGTACGGAATCCGGCGCGAAGCCGGCCCGTGCCACATTGGCGCGGGTCGCCTCCTGCGCCAGGAAGGAGTCGCTGATCTGGGCCGGGTGGTGCGCGGCGAGCGCCGTCGTGAGCGCGCCCCAGCGGTCGCCGATGACGACGACACTCCCCGCCGGGTCCACGCCCCCGGTCTCGGCGAGGTGGCGCAGCAGATACTCGTCGGCGGCGTCCCAGGCCCGCAGCGGGTCGCGGGGGTCTTCGGGGAATCGGGTCAGGTCGTGCTCGCCCCAGGGCGTGATCATGCGGTTCATTGTGTGCCAGGCTAACCCGGAACGACCCCGCCGCCCCGCCGCCCGGGCCCGCCTCAGCCCCGGTCGAGATGGGCGAGCACCGCGAGCACCCTGCGGTTGTCGTCGTCGGAGACCGGCAGGCCCAGCTTCGCGAAGATGTTGGAGGTGTGCTTGGCGACGGCCCGCTCGGTGACCACGAGGCGCTCGGCTATCGCCGTGTTCGAGCGGCCCTGCGCCATCAGCTCCATGACCTCCCGCTCGCGCGGCGTGAGCATCCCTAGCGGCCGGTCGCGCTCGCGGCGCGCCAGCAACTGCTGGATCACCTGCGGGTCCATCGCGGTGCCGCCGCCCGCCACCCGGCGCACCGCGTCGATGAACTGCTCCGCGTCGAACACCCGGTCCTTGAGCAGGTAGCCCACCCCGCCGGTGCCGTCGGCCAGGAGCTCGCGCGCGTACAGCTGCTCCACGTGCTGGGACAGGACGAGCACCGGCAGGCCGGGCCGGGCGCGGCGGGCGGCGAGCGCGCACTGGAGGCCTTCGTCGGTGTGCGAGGGCGGCAGCCGCACGTCGACGATCGCGACGTCCGGCGTGAGCTCGGACAGGGCCCGGGTCAGCTCCGGCCCGCTCTCCACGGCGGCAAGGATCTCAAAACTGAAGGCCTCCAGCATCCGGACGAGACCGTCGCGCAGCAGGAACAGGTCTTCGGCTAGGACAACGCGCACGGGATCTCCATCGTCACCACAGTGGGGCCGCCGACGGGACTGCTGACGGCCAGGACGCCGTCGAAGGTGCCGAGCCGCCGCTCCACCCCGCTCAGGCCACCGCCCGCCCCGGCCTTCGCGCCGCCCCCGCCATTGTCACCGACCAGCACCCGCAGCGCGCCCCTTGCGTACGACACATCGACCCACAGTCGGTCGGCCCCCGCGTGCTTGACGGCGTTGGTCAGCAGCTCGCTGACCGCGAAGTACGCCGCCGACTCCACCGGCGCCTCGGCGCGCGCGCCGTGCGGCACATCCACCGTCACCTCGGTCGGCACCGGCAGGCGCAGCGCGAGCGCCCGGACCGCGTCGGGCAGTCCGCGCTCGGCGAGCACCGGCGGATGGATGCCGCGCACCAGATCGCGCAGCTCGGTCAGGGCCTCGGCGGAGGCGGCGCGGGCCGTGGCGACCAGACGCCTGGCCTGCTGCGGGTCCTTCTCGATGAGCGCTTCGACGACGCCCAGGTCCATGCCCATGGCGACCAGGCGGGCCTGCGCCCCGTCGTGCAAGTCCCGCTCGATGCGGCGCAGTTCGGCCGCCGAGGCGTCCACGGCGTCGTGCCGCGTCTCGGTCAGGCGGTCCACGCGCCGCTCCAGTTCAATCTCGCGGGAGGGGGCGAGCAGCGCGCGGGTGAGCCGGAAGTGGCCGCGCAGCAGGGCCGGTCCGACGAACACGCCGAGCACGCAGATCGCGGTCCCGAGCGCCGCCGCCGCGTAACCGCTCGCGCGGTCGGTGACGTGCACGAACAGGAACCAGACGCCGCCCGCGCCGGCGAGCGGCCGCCAGGCGCCGAGCGCGATGGCCCAGCCGTACACCACGTACAGGAGCAGGACGGCCGGCAGGATCGCGGTGAGGAACCCGGCCGTCATGTCGGCGAGCAGCCAGCGCAGAGCGCGCCAGGTGGCGCCGTCGCGCAGGAGCGCGGCGCACCGCAGGAACGGGCCCGCGAGGCCCGGGCGGGCCGGTGCGGCCGGACGGGGCGGCGGGATCCGTACGCCGCTCCAGCGCAGGGCCAGGTTCGTGCGGCGCTCGGCGTGGGCCCGCACGCCCCGGAGGGCCCACGGGAGGGTGAACACGCCGACGCCGGCCGGTATGAGGGCGATCGCGACGACGCTCAGGATGAACAGCAGGAGCGACCCCACCAGCGCGATGGGGGCGAGCGCAAGCCCCCGCACCCCCGCCGAGAACGCGTCCCGTGCCTTGCTCGCCGCCATCGTTGCCCCGTTTCCCGTTCCGCTGGTGCCGGTGGTCCGGCCCCCAGTGTTGCCGCATGCCGCGGCGCGGGTCACGGGGTTTCGCCCCCGTCCGCACGGTGGTGCCGGCACCACCGTGCGGACGGGGCTCGGGCGGGGCGCGGATCAGGGCGCGTACTTGTACCCCACGCGCCGCACCGTCTGGATCGCCCCCCGGTGCTCGGCGCCCAGCTTGCGCCGCAGCCGCGCCACGTGGACGTCCACGGTGCGGCCGTCGCCGACGTGCCCGTAGCCCCACACGGTGCTCACCAGCTGGTCGCGGGTGTGCACCCGGTGGGGGTGTGCCACAAAGTGGGCCAGGAGCTCGAACTCCAGGTAGGTGAGGTCGAGTTGGCGGCCGTCCACCTCGGCGGTGCGGCGCGCGGAGTCGATGCGTACGAGCGCGTCACCGCCCGCGGTGGAGGGCCCGGCCGGCGCGGGCGTCAGGGGCTCGGGCGCCCTGGTGAGCACCGGGGCCCGCTGGTCGGCGGGGACGAGCACGAGGTAGCCCACCATCGGCGGGCGGCCCGGCAGCGCGGGCAGAGAGTGCTGGGGCGCGGGCAGCCAAGTGGCGCCCGGCGGCAGGAAGTCGAGGACCTGGCCGGCGCCGGGCCCGGCCACCTCGTCGCGGTCCACGGCCCGCAGGCGGTGGCGGCCGAGCGGCAGCGGGGCGGTGGCTTCGGGGGCCGGGGAGGTATGGGTGTTCGCCATGAGAGGTCAGCTCTTTCGCGCGGGGTGTCGTCAACGGGGGACGTACGTCGGTGCGCGCGGGCCGAAGGCCTGGAGTGGATCGAGGCGTTAGAGGGCCGGCGCGTTCCTCGCGCGGCAACACACCCGGTCGAAGTCGTGGTCCTGGCGGGACGGCCAGAACGGCTCGAGGTCGCTGCGACCCGTCACGGAGTTCTGGAAGCTGGACATGGGCCCATTCAACCAGACGGACCGGCCCGCGCAGCAGCCCCTCCCACGGACTGGCACGTACCGCTGGCACAGCGTCACCGGAATCATGCGCTCCGCACCGAGGGGGGCGCGGGCCGGGCGGGGACACGGCGAAGGGCGCCACCGCCGGGGCGCGGGCGCCCAGTTGACCGGGGGGGCGGAGTGCGGCCGGGGCACGGCGGCGGCGCGGGGCCGGGGCACGGCGGCGGCGCGGGGCCGGGGCGCGGCGGCGGCGCGGGGCCGGCCGCGCCCGCGTTCGTACGGCCGTGGGGATCAGGCCTGGCCGGCCTTCTCCAGGCCGGCGCAGCAGGTGTCGACGATGAGCCGGGTCACCACATACGGGTCGACGTTGGCGTTGGGGCGCCGGTCCTCGATGTAGCCCTTCTTGTCCACCTCGACCTGCCACGGGATGCGCACCGAGGCGCCGCGGTCCGAGACGCCGTACTTGTACTGGTCCCAGGGGGCCGTCTCGTGCAGACCGGTCAGCCGGTCGTCGATGCCCGCGCCGTAGTTCTTCACGTGGTCCATCGGCTTGGAGCCCTCGCCCAGCGCCTCGCACGCGGTGATGATCGCGTCCCAGCTGCGGTCGCCCTCGCGCATCGCCCTGGTGGAGAAGTTGGTGTGCGCGCCCGCGCCGTTCCAGTCGCCCTTGACCGGCTTGGGGTCGAGGGTCGCCGACACGTCGAAGTCCTCGGCGGTGCGGTACAGCAGCCAGCGGGCGATCCACAGCTGGTCGGAGACCTCCAGGGGGCCGACCGGGCCGACCTGGAACTCCCACTGGCCCGGCATCACCTCGGCGTTGATGCCCGAGATGCTGAGACCCGCGGCCAGGCAGTGGTCGAGGTGCTTCTCGACGATCTCGCGGCCGAAGATCTCATCGGCGCCGACACCGCAGTAGTAGCCGCCCTGCGCGGCCGGGAAGCCGTTCACGGGGAAGCCGAGGGGGCGGGCGCCGTCGAAGAACGTGTACTCCTGCTCGATGCCGAAGATCGCCTCCTGCGCCGCGAAGCGCTCGGCCACCGGACGCAGCAGCGCGCGGGTGTTGGAGGCGTGCGGCGTCCCGTCGATGTCGAAGACCTCGCACAGGACCAGTATGTTCTCGCCGCCGCGGATCGGGTCCTGGCAGGAGAAGACGGGCTTGAGCACGCGGTCGGACGCGTGGCCCTCGGCCTGGTTGGTGCTCGACCCGTCGAAGCCCCACAGCGGCAGCTCCTCGACGCCGGCCGGCGAACCGGCCATGATCTTCGTCTTGGAGCGGAGCTTGGCGGTGGGCTCGGTGCCGTCGATCCAGATGTACTCGGCCTTGAACGTCACGGAAGCCATCCTTTGCGGGAGCTGCGGGAGCTGCGGGAGCTGCGGGGGCTGCGGGGGAGCCGCGGGGTGTCCGCGCCCTGTCACGCCGCGTCGCCCGCTGTCCGAGCGGCAAGCCTCACACGGCGAAATTTCCCGTCCGTTGCCCGTATGTGAACCCGGTGTTACCCGCGTTCCCGCAAGAGCGACGCGAAGCCCGCGTCGCGGATGCGCCTGGTCAGTTCCTCCGGCCGCGTGCCCAGCGCCTGGGCGCATCGTCCGAGATGCCAGTCGTGCGCGGCCAGACTCCGCAGCAGATGACCGCGCCGCACCTGGTTCTCGGAGAGGCGGAACGTCTTCAGGTACGCCACCCGGCCCCTGCGGTCGGTGATGGCCTCACCGATGTGCTGGGCGGCGCCGCCGCGCTCGAACGGCGGCAGGAAGCGCCACAGGTCGAAGCCGCCCATCCGGTACACCCGGCTGAAGGCGTACGACGTGGCGTACAGCTCGGCGGCCATCACCGTGTCGTGCGCCGCGCGCCAGGCCCGCTCCTGCGCGCGGACCGCCGCGCGCAGATCGCCGGTGCCGCGCACGTGACGGTCCTCGATGCGGGCGGTGAACTCCGCCGCCGGGCGGCCGAAGAGCGCGTACTGGTGGATCAGCTCACCGAACAGATCCTGAAGCAGCGTCGCGTGCAGCGCCCGGTAGTCGTCGGGGTGCGGCACCGCGAAGGCGGCGCCGAGCGCGTCCGCCGCGTACACCAGGACGCCGCACTGACGCGGATGGATCTCGAAGACGCGCAGCGCGTCGGCGAGGCCGGGCACGTCCGCGCCGAGGTAGGCGCTCTCGACGCGCGGCGAGAGCCCGGAGCGCAGCGCCTCGCGCGACCAGGTGTCCCACAGCGTCGAGGGCCCGCCGAAGTGCAGCGCCAGATAGCCCTCGAGGGCCAGGTGCAGCGGCAGGAACCGCAGCCGGTCGCCCGGCCGCCGCTTCGCCATCCGGTGCAGCGCCACCCGGCCCGCCGGCGCCGCGCCGCCCAGGCTCGTGCCGTACGCCGCCGCCGTGCCCTCGCCCGACCAGTCGGCCACGAAGCCGTGCGGGATGTAGGAGGTGTAGTGGGCGCCGTCGTTCAGGCGCACGTCCTCGGTGGCGAAGTCCCCGCTGCCGTACGCCTCCCGGTGCAGCCGGAGCCCCGCCACGGGCTCGGCGCGCAGCAGGGGCACCAGCCGGATGCCGCCCCACACCTGGGCCGGTCCGGCGCTCAGCCCGGTCAGGTCGAGCGCGGTCACCGGACGCTCGCGACGAAGTCGGCCGTGCGGCGGTCCAGATACGTGGACAGCTCGGCCAGGCCCGTGCGCCCCTCGGCGAACGCGGCGATCTCCACCAGGGCGGGCAGGTCCTCCGCGTCGCGAATGCCGGCCGTGGGTACCGAGGGGGCGAGCCGTCGCACGTCGAAACCGTCCGCGTCGTATACGGGATTGAGGTGCACCACACGGGTGCGCAGGCCCGGGTCGAGCCGGGTGCGCCACACCCGCAGCACCTCACCGGCCAGGCCCGGCGGCGCGTTGTCCCAGCCGTCGGAGACCACCACGACCCGCTCGGGACCCTCCTCGAGGGCGTCCAGGAGGCGACTGCCCAGCGGCGTCGCGCCGCGCGGCCGTACGAGCAGCGCGTCGGTGGCGCCCGAGGTCCACCACCCCCGGTAGGCCCCGGCGCCGGCCAGCGCCTCCAGGAGGAAATGGCAGGCCAGCGCCACCGCGAGCGGGCGGCGGCGCTTGACGCCCGAGCCGGCCGATGAGTAGCTGTCGTCGAGCACCGCGGCGACGCGGCCCCACGAGCGCGCGTGCGGCCCGGCCGCGCGCAGCGCCGCTGCCCGCAGCGCGTCCGTCAGCTCCGCCCGGCGCGCCGCGCGCTCACCGGGCGCGAGCGAGAGGACGAACAGGGCGAGCCGGGTCAGCGGCAGGCCGGCCAGATCGGCGGCGGGCGCCCCCGCCCGCCCCTGGAAGCGCAGCCGTTCCAGCCGGGTGGCGCGCGGCGCGACGCGCTTGAGAAACGTCTCGCGCGCCACTCCGTGCCGGGCCGCGAACCCTTCGGCGACCGTGAACGGCAGCTCGTACAGTGCCCCCTGCTCGTAATGGGCACGGCGGTGGGCGTCGAGCAGCGGATGCGCGTAGTGGGGCCGTCGCCCGGGTCGGAACAGGAAATCCCCCAACTCCGCGTCCGCGAAGGGCAGATGGACATGGCGGGCGGCGGACTTCAGTCCGGCCCGGTACTTCACCGCGTCGAAGCCCAGGTCGGGGCGGGCTCCGAGCCAGTCGCGGAAGATCGCCCGGGTGCGCCGGTTGTTGACCTTCGCCGCGCGCAGCGCGCGCATCAGCCGGTACACCCGCTGCGGGGGCAGCGCCGCGAGCCGCGCCGCGATCAGCCGCCCCTCGACGCGCTTGTCATCGGCGCTCGCCTCATCCGCGCTCACCAGGAGGTGGCGCACGATGAGAGCCGCGTTGTGGTCGTTGATGTCGAGGGCGAGCGCGGCGGCGTACACCGTGCGGTAGTTGACCCGGACGTACTCGTGCAGGAAATCCAGCGAGAGCCGCTGCGCGCCCGCGCCCGAGTGGAACTCGCGCTGCCCGGTGGCGGTGATGGCGGCGTTGACGAAGAGGAGTACGTCCTCGGCCGCCACCAGGTCGGCGCGGCTCTCCTCGGCCATGGCAGATCTCCGTTGTGCGAATGGGGGAGCCGGCCGGGGAATGGGGGCGCGAACTGCGAAATGTTTGCGGTAGAGGCAAGTCCCGGAAGTCGCGCCGGAGTCCCGCGGCCGGCCCGGGAAACCTAACATCCGGCCCCGGTGGCCCCGCCACTTCAATTCCCGTCCGGGGCGGATGACCGGGGGCCGGGGCAGACTGGCCCCATGAACACCACCGGTAACACCGTTCGCATCGGTCTCCTCGGTACGGGCCCCTGGGCCGTCGCCACGCACGCGCCGGCGCTCGCCGCGCATCGCGACGTCGACTTCGTGGGGGTGTGGGGGCGCAGGCCCGAGGCCGCGGCCGCACTCGCGGGGGAGCACGGCGTGGCGGTGTACGAGGACGTGGACGCGCTGTTCGCCGACTGCGACGCCGTCGCGTTCGCGCTGCCGCCGGACGTGCAGGCGCCCCTCGCGCTCCGGGCGGCGCGGGCCGGCTGCCATCTCCTCCTGGACAAGCCCGTGGCCACCGACGTCGAAAGCGCGCGTGAGCTGGCCGCGGCGGCCGAGGGCGCGGGAGTGGCCTCCGTGGTCTTCTTCACCCTGCGCTTCGCGCGCGAGACCGCAGCGTGGGTGTCCCAACAGGCGGCCCGCGACGGCTGGTTCACCGGGCACGCGCAGTGGTACGCGGCGCTGTTCACGCCGGACGCCGAGCGCGGCCCCTACGCCGCGTCGCCCTGGCGCGGTGAGAAGGGCGCGCTGTGGGACGTGGGACCGCACGCCGTCGCCGTGCTCGAAGGGGCGCTCGGCGAGGTGACGGCGGTGACGGCGGCGGCGGGACCGGGCGACACCGCGCACCTGATCCTGCGGCACACCTCGGGCGCCTCCAGCACGGCCGCCCTCAGCTTCACCGCGCCCGAGGCCGCCGCGGGCGTCGAGGTGACGCTGACCGGCGCCGATGGCGTGGTGACGATGCCCGGCTGGGGCGGCGCGCTCGACGCGTTCGCCGCCGCGCTCGACGCGCTCATCGAGTCGGCCCGCACCGGGACGCCGCACCCCTGCGACGTACGGTACGGAGCGCGCGTCACCGAGCTTCTGGCCGACGCGCAGGCCCAGCTCGACGGGGCCTGAGGCGGCGCTACTTCCGCGTCAGGGCGTCGCGTACGGCGTCGTCGGTGCGGCCCACCACGGCCGTGCCGTCGTCCGCCGTGATGATCGGGCGCTGGATGAGCCGGGGGTGCTCGGCGAGCGCCGTCACCCAGCGCTCGCGGGCGTCCGCGTCACGCGGCCAGTCCTTGAGGCCCAGTTCCTTGGCGTCGGGTTCCTGGGTGCGTGTGATGTCCCACGGTTCGAGGCCGAGCCGGTCGAGGACGGCCCGGATCTCGTCCGGGGACGGCACGTCTTCGAGGTAGCGGCGCACCGTGTAGTCGGCGCCCTCCGCGTCGAGCAGACTCACCGCGCCGAGGCACTTGGAACAGGCCGGGTTGATCCAGATCTCCATGCCCGCGAGAGTACCCGCAATACGTCCCCAAAGCGCCGCTGGCCAGGGCCGATTGTCAGTGGTGCCCAGTAAAATCGAGGCAGTAAGTGAGGGTTCCCGACTGCTCAGGAGGATGCCCATGACCGCTGCCGTACTCACCTCGCGCGCTCCGAAACAGCTGTCCCTCGCGCCCCTTCGCAAAGTGCCGCTGCCCGCCGGGCGTCCGCGCGCGTGGTACGAGTCGCACAACCGGCGCCTGAAGGCCATGCGCCTGGCCATCGCGCTGCTCGACACGGGCGTCTACCGGCCCGAGCAGGCGCCCGACCGCACGATACGGACCGTCGCCGCCCTCATCGGCGTCCACCCGCCGTCGGAGACGACGTGCCGGATGGTGCGCGCGCTGATCTACGACGGCCGCTGATCACCGGCGGCGGCCGGTCCGTCGCCGCGCCCGGTCCCGGTCATGCCGTCGAGGCGTGGCCGGGGCCGGTCCCCGAGGGCGTCATCGCGTACTGGTCCAGGAGGCGCGCGGTCGCCTCGTCCACCACCCGGTAGCGCACCACCCGCCCGTCCTTCTCGCCGGCGACCGCACCGGCGGCCCGCAGCAGACGCAGTGCCTGCGAGACGGCCGGGTCGCGCATGCCGGTCGCGACGGCCAGGTCGGAGACGGCCAGCGGTCCGGCCCGGCGCAGCGCGAGCAGCAGGGCGAGCCGGTTGGGGTCGGCGAGCAGCGAGAAGCGGTCGGCCCAGGCGCGTACGCGCGTGGGGTCGCCGATCGCGGCGATGGCGTCACACACGCGGTGGCCGTCGATGGTGCGGTGGCCGGCGCGGTCGGCGGGGACGAGATGCATACCGGCATCCTCGCAGGAGCGCGGTGCGCGTCCGAGCCCCGGGCCGTGCGCGTCCGAGCCCCGGGCGGTGCGCGTCCGAGCCCGGGTCCGCCCGGGGGCCCGGTCTTCACGAGGCCCGGCTGCGGCGGACGCGCCGTGTGATCTTCGATACCTGCACAGCTGTGCAGCTGTGCGGGCAACTCTCCAGCGTCTAGGGTGACCTGGCCGTGGTGTTCGGGAAGACCGGTGGGAAACCGGAGCGGCCCTCGCCACTGTGATCGGGTTCCCCCGTCAGTTCTACGGGGGAGCAGCCGTCCCCTCGCGGGCCACTGGCCAGGATCCACCTGGCTGGGAAGGCCGGGGCGGTCGCACCCACCCGTCAGCCAGGAGACCGGCCGCGGCATCTCACGAAGTGATCCACGAGGTGCTGGAGCGTGACCGCATGACCCTGTCCACCCCCACGTCCGCCGAGGCGGGCGCCGTCTCACCGGCCTTCCACTGGCGCCGCGAGGACACCGTCCGCACCGGCCTGTTGCTCGCGGTGATAGCCGCCCTGCACGTGGCCGCGTTCGGCATCCTCTTCCTCCTGGTGGCCCCCGCGCACTACGCGGTCGGCACCAAGACGTACGGCATCGGCCTCGGCATCACCGCGTACACGCTCGGCATGCGGCACGCCTTCGACGCCGACCACATCGCCGCCATCGACAACACCACCCGCAAGCTGATGGCCGACGGCAAACGGCCGGTGTCCGTTGGCTTCTGGTTCGCGCTCGGCCACTCCAGCGTCGTCGTCATCATGGCGGCCCTGGTGGCCGGCGGCGCACAGCTCGCGGGCACCCTGATGAACGAGGACTCCAGCGCGCACAAGGTGCTCGGCCTCGTCGGAACCACCGCGTCCGGATCCTTCCTCTACCTCATCGCCGCGCTCAACCTGGTGGCCCTGTTCGGCATCCTGAAGGTGTTCCGCGCGATGCGGTCGGGCGCGTACGACGAGAAGGAGCTCGAAGCGCACCTGGACTCGCGGGGGTTCATGAACCGCGTCCTGGGCCGCTTCACCAAGTCCATCTCGCGGCCGGGCCAGATGTTCCCGCTCGGCTTCCTCTTCGGCCTCGGCTTCGACACCGCGACCGAGGTCACCCTGATGGTCATGGCCGGCACGGGCGCCGCCGCCGGACTGCCCTGGTACGCCATCCTGTGCCTGCCGCTGCTGTTCGCCGCGGGGATGAGCCTCTTCGACACGCTGGACGGCACGTTCATGAACTTCGCCTACCAGTGGGCGTTCTCCAACCCCGTGCGCAAGGTCTACTACAACCTCACCATCACCGGCCTCTCGATCGCCGTCGCGTTCTTCATCGGCACCATCGAACTGGTCGGCGTCGTCCACGAGAAGTTCGACCTCACCGACCCGGTCAGCGGCTGGATAGCGGCCCTGGACCTGGACAACGTGGGCTTCGTCATCGTCGGCCTGTTCGTGGTGGTCTGGGCGGCGGCGCTGGCGTACTGGCGGCTGGGGAAGGTGGAGCAGAAGTGGGCGGGGTCCAGGGTTTGAGGGTGCTGTAGAGGGCGCCGGCGTACCCCTGCCGCGCCGCGACGCCCGTGAGGGTGAGGACGCGGATCCGGGTCCTCGCACCCCCACGGGCGTCCATTCACCTCCGCGACGCTCAGCTGAGCTGCTGGAAGGCCTCCCACCCCCCGCTCCCGACGGCGGTGCCGGAGCCCACGCTGTTGTCGTAGAAGTACAGCTTCGCGTCGTCGCCGCTCGACCAGATGTCGGGCTTGCCGTCGCCGTTGGCGTCAGGGGCGGCGGTGAACAGCGGCCGGTAGGCGGGGGCCCCAGCGGCTTCGCTTTATGCCGTGGGGCTCGGCGCTCATTACTACGTCGCGTCCAAGCAGGGCCGACTGCGGGTAGTTAGGGAATAGTAGTCATGGCTGAGCGTTCTTATCCGAGCGTCACCAAGCGTTGGAGTAATTCCCCCGTTCAGTGCCGGGATGAGGAGCGGGTGTCCCAGCCTGAGGCGGCCAGAATTCTGAGGGTGTCCATGGTGCGACTGGCCCTGAGAATGATGACGGACCACCTGGTTCCCGCCCACAACAGTAAAGGGGTGGCGGGAGTGACGCGAGCGAGCGTTGAGAAGGATGCCGCATGGCTGAGCACCGCTTCCAGGTCCGCGAAGGTGTCGCGCGTCTTCAAGGGATTCTGGCGCTTGCTCTGACCGATGACATGCGGGTCGGGTGATGAGGACGGTGCCGAAAACGCGAGAGGCCGCCGCCCCGGTGGGGAGCGGCGGCCTCGCCGCAGCTGACGCTGCGTCAGGATGCGGGCCGGGAACCGGCCCCGCTCCTAGAGGTCGAAGTACAGCTCGAACTCGTGCGGGTGCGGGCGCAGTTGGATCGGGGCGATCTCGTGGGTGCGCTTGTAGTCGATCCACGTCTCGATCAGGTCGGAGGTGAAGACACCGCCGGCCTGAAGGTACTCGTTGTCGGCCTCGAGCGCGTCCAGGACGGCCGGGAGCGAGGTCGGGACCTGCTGGACGCCCGCGTGCTCCTCGGGGGCCAGCTCGTAGAGGTCCTTGTCGATCGGCTCGGCCGGCTCGATCTTGTTCTTGATGCCGTCGAGGCCCGCGAGCAGCAGCGCGGAGAAGGCGAGGTAGGGGTTCGAGGACGGGTCCGGCGCGCGGAACTCGACGCGCTTGGCCTTCGGGTTGGAGCCCGTGATCGGGATGCGCATCGCGGCGGAGCGGTTGCGCTGCGAGTAGACCATGTTGACCGGGGCCTCGAAGCCGGGGACCAGGCGGTGGTAGGAGTTCACCGTCGGGTTGGTGAAGGCCAGCAGCGACGGCGCGTGCTTGAGGATGCCGCCGATGTAGTAGCGCGCCATGTCCGACAGGCCCGCGTAACCCTGCTCGTCGTAGAAGAGCGGGTCACCGCCGGCCCACAGGGACTGGTGGACGTGCATGCCCGAGCCGTTGTCACCGAAGATCGGCTTCGGCATGAAGGTCGCGGTCTTGCCGTTGCGCCAGGCGACGTTCTTCACGATGTACTTGAAGAGCATCAGGTCGTCGGCCGCGGCCAGCAGCGTGTTGAACTTGTAGTTGATCTCCGCCTGGCCGGCCGTGCCGACCTCGTGGTGCTGGCGCTCGACCTGGAGGCCGGAGTTCTCCAGCTCGAGGGAGATCTCGGCGCGCAGGTCGGCGAAGTGGTCGACCGGCGGGGCCGGGAAGTAGCCGCCCTTGTAGCGGACCTTGTAGCCCCGGTTGTTCTCCTCCGAGCCGGTGTTCCAGGCGCCGGCCTCGGAGTCGATGTGGTAGAAGGACTGGTTCGCGGAGGTCTCGAACCGTACCGAGTCGAAGACGTAGAACTCGGCCTCGGGGCCGAAGTACGCGGTGTCCGCGATGCCGGTCGAGGCGAGGTAGGCCTCGGCCTTCTTGGCGATGTTGCGCGGGTCGCGGCTGTACTGCTCGCCCGTGATCGGGTCGTGGATGAAGAAGTTGATGTTGACCGTCTTGTCCCGGCGGAACGGGTCGACGCGCGCCGTCGACAGGTCCGCGCGGAGCGCCATGTCGGACTCGTGGATGGCCTGGAAGCCGCGGATCGACGAACCGTCGAAGGCAAGCTCCTCGGCGGGGTCGAACGCCTTCGCGGGGATCGTGAAGTGCTGCATCACGCCCGGCAGGTCGCAGAACCGGACGTCGACGAACTTCACGTCGTTGTCCGCGATGAACTTCTTCGCGTCGTCGGCGTTCTGGAACATCCAACTCCTCCTACTCCCACCCGGGGAGGGGGCGGGGTTGCGGCTCGGTCGTGCGGCCATTGCGGTGGCACACGCTGGACCCGACCATAGGCAGACGGCATTTCTCAAGCGTGACCCGTTTGTTTCGCCCAAGTTAACCGGCCAGGTGACGACCGCCCAAGACCGACCCGGGCCGAACTGATCGAAAACGGGCGCAGTACCGTGGGAGCCGTGGACAACAGGCAAGCAATGGGATCGTGGCTCTCGGGGCCCCGCGCGGCTGCCGAGGACATGGGTGTCGACTTCGGTTACCGGGGCCAGCGGCTCGGTCTGCCCAAGGACGGGCCCGGCTCGGTGGCCCCCCTTGGCCGGCGCTTCGGCGCCATCTTCATCGACTGGGCCCTGTGCGCCCTGATCGCCTACCAGCTGATCGCCCACGGCAACACGCATGCCGCCAACAACTGGGCGCTCCTCGTCTTCTTCCTGCTCGGCGTGCTGACCGTGGGGACCGTCGGGTCCACCCCCGGCAAGCGGCTGCTGGGCCTGCGTGTGGTCGCGGAGGAGGGCGGCCGGCTCGGGATCGTGCGGGTCGCCGTGCGCACCGTCCTGCTGTGCCTGGCCATCCCCGCGCTGATCTGGGACCGCGACGGCCGGGGCCTGCACGACCGCCTCGCGCGCGCGGTCCAGGTCAGGATCTGACCCCGGCCGGACACGGAGACAACCGGACGCGAAGACCGGCAGACCGGACACGAAAAGGCGGCCCGGACCATCTCGGTCCGGGCCGCCTTCGTTCGCGTACGAAATGTTCGTTCGCGTACGAGGTGGTGAGGGTCAGCGCGTCTTTCCGCCGCGTGGCATCCGCATGCCCTTGGGCATCGGACCCTTCGGCAGCGGCATGTTGCTCATCAGGTCGCCCATCGCGCGCAGCCGGTCGTTGGCCGCGGTGACCTGCGGGCCCGACAGGACGCGGGGCAGCTTCAGGAGCGTGGTGCGCACCTTCTTGAGCGGCACCTGGCCCTCGCCGTCGCCGACGATCACGTCGTGGACGGGGGCGTCCACGACGATGCGGGCCATCTTCTTCTTCTCGGCGGCCAGCAGGGACTTCACCCGGTTCGGGTTGCCCTCGGCGACGAGCACGATGCCGGCCCGGCCGACGGCCCGGTGCACGACGTCCTGGCTGCGGTTCATCGCCACGGCCGGGGTGGTGGTCCAGCCGCGCCCGATGTTCTGGAGCACGGCCGCGGCCGCGCCCGGCTGGCCCTCCATCTGGCCGAAGGCCGCCCGCTCGGCACGCCGTCCAAAGACGATCGCCATCGCGAGCACGGCCACAAGAAGGCCGAGAATGCCCAGGTAGACCGGGTGCCCGAGCAGGAACCCGATCGCGAGGAAGACGCCGATGACGACGATTCCCACGCCGGCGATGACCAGCCCGATCTTGGAATCGGCCTTCCGGGTCATCTTGTAGGTCAGGGCGATCTGCTTCAGTCGCCCCGCATTCGCATCGTTCGCAGCGCTCTCTGCGGTTGCCTTCCTCGCCATACCAGGAAGTTTACGTGGCCTACGGGTGACGGGTGGCCACGGCCTCCAGTACGTGCTGCGCCTCGACCCGGTCCTTGGCCCGGCGGCGGTCCTCCAGAACGGCCGTCCAGGCGTTGCGGCGGGCGGTGCGCTGACCGGAGCCGATGAGGAGCGATTCCATGGCGCGCAGGGCGCCGGTCACGGACGGAAGCGTGGTGGCTCGCACGGTCTGCTGAGCGGTAGCGGCCTGCATCGTCGAGGTCCCCCCTCGGGACGGAAGTCGGGAACGGGCGGATGGGGTGCTGGGAGTGTGCGCGGTGCGTAGAGCCATCGTCACTGTTTGGTGTTACCAGGGCGTGTCGAAGCGGTCAAACCCCAATGAAACCTTGACGCGGGCCCGGAAAACGCCGACGCGGCCCGTACGCGTGCCCCGACCTGCGGGGACGGTACGAGCCGCGTCGGCGCGGCGTCTACCGATCATTAGGAGCTTGTGAGCGGGTTCACGCGGAGCCCGCTCGGTTCACGCGGAGCCCGCCCGGTTCACGCGCGAGGCGTGCGGCTCACGCCGTGGTGGCGGCGCTCCGTGCCTCCATCGCCTGCTGGTACAGGCGCCCGGCGCGGTAGGAGGAGCGGACCAGCGGGCCCGACATCACACCGGAGAAACCGATCTCGTCGGCCTCCTCCTTCAGCTCCACGAACTCCTGCGGCTTCACCCAGCGCTCTACGGGGTGGTGGCGCACGGAGGGGCGCAGGTACTGGGTGATCGTGATGAGTTCGCAACCCGCGTCGTGCAGGTGCTGGAGCGCCTCGCTGATCTCCTCGCGGGTCTCGCCCATGCCGAGGATCAGGTTGGACTTGGTGATCAGGCCGTAGTCGCGGGCCTGGGTGATCACGTCGAGGGAGCGCTCGTAACGGAAGCCGGGGCGGATCCGCTTGAAGATGCGCGGCACGGTCTCGACGTTGTGCGCGAAGACCTCGGGGCGGGAGGAGAAGACCTCTCGCAGCTGCTCGGGGACCGCGTTGAAGTCGGGGGCCAGGAGCTCGACCTTGGTGCGCCCCTCGGCGCGGTCCGCGGTCTGCGCGTGGATCTGGCGCACCGTCTCGGCGTACAGCCAGGCGCCGCCGTCGGCCAGGTCGTCGCGGGCGACGCCGGTGATGGTGGCGTAGTTCAGGTCCATCGTGACGACCGACTCGCCCACGCGGCGGGGCTCGTCGCGGTCCAGCGCCTCGGGCTTGCCCGTGTCGATCTGGCAGAAGTCGCAGCGCCGGGTGCACTGGTCACCGCCGATGAGGAAGGTGGCCTCGCGGTCCTCCCAGCACTCGAAGATGTTGGGGCAGCCCGCCTCCTGGCAGACCGTGTGCAGCCCCTCGCTCTTGACCAGCTTCTGCAGCTGGTTGTACTCGGGACCCATCTTCGCCCGGGTCTTGATCCACTCGGGCTTGCGCTCGATGGGGGTCTGGCTGTTCCGGACCTCCAGGCGCAGCATCTTGCGTCCGTCGGGTGCGACTGCGGACACGTCCGGCTCCCTGTGACTTCGATTCTTCGGCGAACCCTAGGGTACGCCCGTTGTTTGCTCGGGTGAGGTGCGGCTTCCCCCCGGTGGGTAACTCGAAGGGGGGCGGCCGCATTCCCGGGCTGTTCGCTCGTTGTTCCCTCGTTCTGAGGGCTCGGGCGGCGCCCCCCGCGCGGGCGGGTCTCAGGGCCGGGCCGCTACGCCGACGCCCGCTCGGTCTCCCGCTCGATCACCCGGGGAGCCGGCTGCGCGTGCTCCAGGACGTCGCGCAGGTGCTTCTCGGCCACCGGCAGGACCTCCGCGATGGTCACCTCGCGGCCCAGTTCGTACGAGAGCGACGTCACACCCGCGTCCCGGATCCCGCACGGCACGATCCGGTCGAACCAGGTGTTGTCCGGGTTCACGTTGAAGGAGAAGCCGTGCATCGTGACGCCCTTGGCGACGCGGATGCCGATCGCCGCCAGCTTGCGGTCCTCGCGGCGCTGGCCGGCGTTGGAGGGCGCGTACTCGGGGCCGTTGAGGCGGGCGTCGAACTCGTCGTCGTTCAGGCGCGGGTCGAAGTCCAGGGAAAGCCCGCCGAGCCTGGGGCGCCGCTCGACCGGATCGCCGAGGACCCACACTCCGCTGCGGCCCTCGACCCGGGTTGTCTCCACGCCGAAGTCGGCGGCGGTACGGATCAGGGCCTCTTCCAGACGGCGTACGTGCGCGACCACGTCGACGGGGCGCGGCAGCTTCTGGATCGGGTAGCCGACGAGCTGGCCGGGGCCGTGCCAGGTGATCTTGCCACCCCGGTCGACGTCGATGACCGGGGTGCCGTCCAGGGGGCGCTCGCTGTCCTGCGTGCGTCGCCCCGCCGTGTAGACCGGGGGGTGCTCGACGAGCAGACAGGTGTCGGGGATCTCGTCGGCGAACCGGGCCGCGTGCACGCGCCGCTGCTCGTCCCAGGCCTCCTGGTAGTCGACCGCGTCCTCGCCGAAACCCAGCCGGACACATCGCAGCTCGTTCACGCCAGCTCCCCTGTCGAACCTCTCGGAACCCCTTGGACCCTGCTGCACGCGATCGGTGCGCGTCCTCATTCACTGTACGACCGTGTTCGACACCCTCCGCACGCCCCCTGGGCCCGGCAGAAACGGCACGTCACCACACGATCGGATGAATGCGGGGCCGAGGCGGCGGCACCGGCCGTATTGACCGCTAAATTCTCGCCGTTCCATGAGGGCTGCACGCTTGGCCCGGAAGGCAGGAGAACGCAGAGCTGATGACGGAACGACCCTCGCAGCGCACCCCCAACCGCCAGCTCGCCGCACTCATCGCAGAAGCCGGGTTCTCCAATGCCGGGCTCGCCCGCCGCGTTGACCAGCTCGGGCTCGAGCACGGCCTGGACCTGCGCTACGACAAGACCTCGGTCACGCGGTGGCTGCGCGGCCAGCAGCCGCGCGGCACCACACCCGCGCTGATCGCCGAGGTGTTCACCCGCCGGCTCGGCCGCCGGCTCTCCGCTCAGGACCTCGGGCTCGACGCGTGTGCGCCGGTGTACGCGGGCCTGGAGTTCGCGGCGACGCCGGAGGAGGCCATCGACATCGTCAGCGGCCTGTGGCGCAAGGACTCGGGCAGCCACGCCGAACTGCGCAAGATCGCCTTCACCCCGGCGGGGCTGGTGGTCCCGAGCCGGGACTGGCTGATCGGGCGGGCCGACGACCGGGTGGGACGGGGTGAACCCGCCCCGCCGGGCGGCGCCACGCGCGTCCCCGTCCAGGGCCGCCCCTCCGTGCCCCGCCAGCGGACCACCGACCGGGGCCCGGGACAGCGCGTGACCAGCGGAGACATCGCGGCGCTCCGCTCGGTCGGCGAACTCTTCCGCACCCTCGACCATGCCTACGGCGGCGGCCACGCGCGTCAGGCCCTGGTGCGCTACCTGGAGCACGAGGCCGAGCCGATGCTGCGCGGTCATTACGGCGAGAGCGTGGGGCGGCGCCTGTTCGCGGCCGCCGCCGACCTGACGCGGCTGGCCGGCTGGACCTCGTACGACATCGCCGCCCACGGGCTCGCCCAGCGCTACTTCGTGCAGGCGCTGCGGCTGTCGCAGGCCGCGGGCGACCGGGCGTACGGCTCGTATGTGCTGGTCACGATGAGCCGCCAGGCCGTCTACCTCGGGCACGGCCGCGAGGCGGTCCAGCTGGCCCGGGTCGCCCAGCAGGGCGTGGGATCGGCGGCGCCACCCGTTGTGCAGTCGCTGCTCAACGCGGTGGAGGCGCGCGGGCACGGGGTGCTCGGCGAGGTGCGGGCGTGCACCGCCTCGCTCGCGCGGGCCGAGCGGGCCCTGGAGAGCGCGCGGCCCGGCGACGACGTGCCGCACTGGGCGCGCTCCTTCGACGAGGCGCAGCTCGCCGACGAGTTCGGCCACTGCCACCGCGACCTCCAGCAGTACCGCGCCTGCGCGCAGCACGCGGAGCGCTCGCTGCAATTGCGCGCCCCCGCGTACGCCCGCTCGCGCCTGTTCTGCCGGGTCGTACTCGCCACCGCGCGGCTCGGACTCGGCGAACTCGACCAGGCGTGCGCGCTGGGCGCGGAGGCGGCCCAGCAGGCGAGCGAGATGCGCTCGGCGCGCGCGGTGGAGTACGTACGCGACTTCGAGCGCCGCCTCGAGCCGTACCGGGACGCGGCCCCGGTCCGCACCTACCGGGACCGGGTGGCCGCGCTGGGGTGAGGGAGCGTGGGGCGCGGGGTGCGGGGCGCGGGGTGAAGGGGCCCGCCCCGGCTCAGGCCGCCTTGCGGATCACCTCCGGCCTCGCCTGCCAGGACGGGACGCCCAGATCACTGAGGATCGCGTCGGCCGCGCGGCGCCCCGAGTACAGGGCGCCCTGCACGGTGCTGGTGTCGCGGTGGTCGCCGCACACATACAGGCCGGCGAGCAGCCGGACCGGGCGGCGCAGATCGTGCGGGGCGGGCATCGACGGCACGGCCTGCGGGGTGTGGTGCAGGGCCAGAAGCTCCCAGTCGGACGTGGACGTGGCGTACAGGCGCGCCAGTTGGCGCCGTACGGCGCGCTCCACGTCGTCCGGCGGAGTGCCGAGTACGGCCGAGGTGATCAGGGCCCGGCCCCGCGGGGCCCGGCTCGGGTCGACCTCGCTCATCACCGACGTGTACGCCACCGGGCCGCCGCGGTCCGCGTCCAGGAGCAGCGCGGGATCGGCGAGCGGGGCGCGGGGCGCGGTGTGGTGCAGCACGGTCAGCGGGTGGAAGGCGGGGACCCTGAGGCCCGGCAGGAGCGCGGCGGCGGCCGGGGCGTCGGTGGCCAGGAGCAGCGAACGGCAGCCGAGCACGCCGTGGTCCGCGGTGGTGACCGAGGTCGTGGCGACGGACGTCACCTTCACGTCCGTACGCACCGTGCCGGGCGGCAGGGCGGCGGCGAGCAGCCTCGGCAGGGTGGCCGCGCCGCCCTCCGGCACGCACAGCCTGCCGCGCGCGAAGCCGCGCAGCGCGAGGTCGGCGCAGTGGCTCGACGTGGTCAGGCCGGGGTCGCAGAGCAGGGCGGACAACAGGGGGCGTACGAAGCCGTCCAGGGTGCGGGCGGGCAGGCCACGGCTCAACAAGGCCTGCCCGATGGGGAGTTCGGGGCGGGCCGTGATCCGCTCCAGGGGAGTGGCGGCCAGCCTGGCGAGTGCCTTGCCCAGGCGGGCCTGGTCCAGTGCGCCGCCGAGCGGGGTGGCCGTGCCGCGCGGGGCGCTCGCGCGGGCGCGCGCTGCGGCGAGTGCGCCCCGTGCGCTCCCCGTCGTGCCCGCCCGGTAGTGGCGGCCCTCGCTGTGCACGAGGACGCCGGGTGCGAACGGGCGCAGCGGCAGGTCCTCCAGGCCCGGGGTGCGGGTCAGGTCCGGGTAGGAGGTCGAGAGCAGTTGCCCGATCCGGTCGAGCCGGAAGCCGTCGACGGAGCGGGTCGCCATGCGGCCGCCGACGTCGGGGGCCGCCTCCAGAACGCTGACCGTGACTCCCGCGCCGGTCAGCCGATGCGCGGCTGACAGGCCCGCGAGCCCGGCTCCCACGATGAGTACGTCCGCGTGATGTGCGGTGCTGAGCACGTGGCCCTCCCCGAGGTAGGCGCGGTAGGTGGAGGCCTCATGCCCCCAACTGGCCCACGGAATGCCGGAGTTCGAGGAGAGAGTAGGGATGGGGGGTGGGGTGGGGCGTCGCGCGCGGGGGTGGGCGTTGGGGCACGGCGGGCGCACGGGGCCCTCCGGGGGTGCGCGGGAAGGGGCCCGCCCCTCGGCCCGGGCCGGCCGCGGCCCGTCCGGGGGCGGTTTCCGAGTGCGGGTTGTGTGGGGCTGGTCGCGCGGTTCCCCGCGCCCCTGGCGGGGCGGGTGCTGGCCCACCCGGCGTACCTCAGCCCGTCCGGGGGTTGGTTTTCGGGTGCGGACCGTGCGTGGCTGGTCGCGCAGTTCCCCGCGCCCCTGACTATCCGGCGCTGGCCCGGATGGGAGGCCTCGGCCTGTCCGGGAGGCCGGTTTTCGAGTGCGGGTCGCGTGGGGCTGGTCGCGCGGTTCCCCGCGCCCCTGGCGGGGCGGGTGCTGGCCCACCCGGCGTACCTCAGCCCGTCCGGGGGTTGGTTTTCGGGTGCGGACCGTGCGTGGCTGGTCGCGCAGTTCCCCGCGCCCCTGACTATGCGGTGCTGGCCCGAATGGGAGGCCTCGGCCTGTCCGGGAGGCCGGTTTTCGAGTGCGGGTTGTGTGGGGCTGGTCGTCGCGCAGTTCCCCGCGCCCCTGACTATCCGGCGCTGGCCCGGATGGGAGGCCTCGGCCTGTCCGGGAGGCCGGTTTTCGAGTGCGGGTCGCGTGGGGCTGGTCGCGCGGTTCCCCGCGCCCCTGACTATCCGGCGCTGGCCAGTATCGGCAACCTCAGCCTGTCCGGCGTTTGAGGATGAGCGCCCTTCAGGCGCGAACGGGGTTTGGGGCGAGGCTCCAGGGACCCCGGGTGCGGACCGTGCGTGGCTGGGCGCGCAGTTCCCCGCGCCCCTGGCGGGGCTTGGGCCGGCCCGCATCGGCATACCCAGCCCGTCCGGCGATTGGGACGAGGCCGTTCAGGCCGAACGGGGTTTGGGGCGGAGCCCCAGGGACCCCGGCTGCGGACCAGCATCCTCAATTGCCGGCGGCAGCCACCCGTACCGCCTCCTCCACGGTGGGGAACGCGAACCTGAAGCCCGCTTCGAGCAACCGCCCCGGCACCACCCGCTGCCCAGCCAGCACATCACCCGCCGCCTCGCCCAGCGCGACCCGCAGTACCGGGGCCGGCACGGGCAGGAGGGCCGGGCGGCGCAGGACCCGGGACATCGCCGCCGTGACCTCCCGGTTCGTCACCGGCTGAGGCGCCGTCAGGTTCACCGGCCCGGAAAGGGACTCCGTGTCCAGCAGGAACCGCAGCGCCGCCACCTCGTCGTGCAGCGCGATGAACGACCAGTACTGCCGCCCGCTGCCGAGCCGCCCCCCGAGTCCCGCCCGGAAGAGCGGGATGAGCTTGGCCCACGCCCCGCCCCGGCGGGCCACCACGAGCCCCGTACGCGCGAACACCGTACGGACGCCCGCCTCCCGCGCCGCCTCGGCCGCCTCCTCCCACTGCACGCACACCGAGGGCAGAAAGCCGTCGCCGGGCGGAGCGGACTCGTCCACCACGCGCTCGCCCGTGTCGCCGTAGTAGCCGATCGCCGACCCGCTCACCAGCACCTTCGGCGGGGTGTCGAGGCCGGCGAGCGCTTCGGCGAGCGCGGCGGTGCCCAGCACCCGGCTGTCCCGGATCTCCTTCTTGTACGCGGCGCTCCAGCGCCGGTCGGCCACCCCCGCCCCGGCCAGGTGCACCACCCCCTCGCAGCCGGCCAGGCCCGCCGCGTCCACGTACTGGCGCAGCGGATCCCACGCGACCTCGTCGGGCCCCCGCGGCGCGCGCCGCACCAGGCGCAGCACCTCGTGCCCGTCCGCCCGCAGCGAGCGCACCAGCTCCGCACCGATCAGCCCCGTCGAACCCGTCACCGCGATCTTCATGGTTGACATCCTCGCGCGCCGCGGCCTCCATGGCACAGTGGCGGCATGCCCGAGTCGTATACCAAGTCCCGTACTTCTCCGCTCCCGCTCATACGCCCCGCCCGGCACTCCGACGGCGACCGCCTGGGCGTGCTCACCCGGGAGGCCTGGTCCCCGCTGCACGCCGTGGCGCCGCGCCCGGTACCGCCGTACGAGCCCTTCTTCGACGACCGGCACGAGCCCGGGCACTACCTCGTGGCCGAGGTGGACGGCGACATCGCCGGCTTCGTGCGGGTGGTCCCGCCCACACCGCTGCCCAGCAACCGCCACGTCCGGCAGATCCAGGGCCTGGAGATCGACGCGTCGGCGCGCCGACGGGGCGTGGGCCGCGCCCTGTTGCGCGCCGCCTGCGAGACGGCCCGCGCCGAGGGCGCCACCCGGATCACCCTGCGGGTGCTCGGCCACAACGCCCCCGCCCGCGCGCTGTACGAGCGGGAGGGCTTCGTCGTGGAGGGCGTACAGCCGGGTGAGTTCCTGATCGAGGGCGCGTACGTGGACGACGTCCTCATGGGGCGCTCGCTCCTGGACGACTGACACCCTCAGGACACCCGACACCGAACCCGTCCCCAGTCCCAGTCCCAGTCCCAGTACCGACCCCGACCCGAGAGCAGGCAGGCACCGTGTCCCACCCCGCCCCCTCCGCCCCCACCGCCCTGCTGGGGCTCGACGCGATCCGCGCCGAGCTCGCCGGGATCTACCGCGATCTGCACGCCCACCCCGAGCTCTCCTTCGCCGAGCACCGCACCGCCGCCGAAGTCGCCCGCCGGGCAGGGGAGTACGGCTGCGAGGTGACCACCGGCGTCGGGCGCACAGGGGTGGTGGCCGTGCTGCGGAACGGGCCGGGACCCACCGTGCTGGTCCGGGCCGACTTCGACGCGCTGCCCGTGACCGAACGCACCGGACTCGGCCACGCCTCCACCGTCGAGGGGGTCATGCACGCGTGCGGGCACGACATGCACACCGCCTGTCTGCTCGGCGCGCTCAAACTGCTCGCCGATTCCCGCGAGCTGTGGAGCGGCACCGTCCTTGGGGTCTTCCAGCCGGCCGAGGAGACCGGGCAGGGCGCGCGGGCCATGCTCGACGACGGGCTGTACGAACGGTTCGGGACGCCCGACGTGGTGCTCGGCCAGCACGTGGGGCCGTTCCCGGCCGGGATGATCGGCGCGCACGCGGGGCCCGCCTTCGCCGCCGCCGACGCGCTCAGGGTCGTGATGCACGGCAAGGGGGCGCACGGTTCACGGCCCGAGACGTCCGTCGACCCGGTGGTGATGGCGGCCTCGACCGTGCTGCGCCTACAGACGATCGTCTCGCGCGAGATCGCGGGCAGCGAGACGGCCGTCGTCACCGTGGGCGCCCTGAACGCCGGGACCAAGGACAACATCATTCCCGACGAGGCCGAGCTGTTGCTCAGCATCCGTACGTACACCGAGGACGTGCGCCGTACGGTGCTCGCCGCCGTGGAGCGGATCGTGCGCGGCGAGGCGGCCGTGGCCGGGGCCGCGCGCGAACCCGACATCGAGACGACGGCCTCCTTCCCGCTCCTGGTCAACGACGAGGACGCGGTGGCGCGGACCATGGCCGCCGTCGGCGCGGTCATCGGCGCGGACAAGGTGTTCGACCCGGGCCCGGTCACGGGCAGCGAGGACGTCGGCCTGTTCGGCGCCGAGGCCCAAGTGCCGCTCTGCTACTGGCTGTTGGGGGGAGCCGACCCCGAGGCGTTCGCCGCCGCGCTCGCCGCCGGCACCCTTGAGCGGGACATCCCCTCCAACCATTCGCCGTACTTCGCGCCGGTCGTCGAACCCACCCTGACCACCGGCGTCACCGCCCTCACCACCGCAGCCCTGGCCTGGCTCGACGCCCGCTAGCGCCCGGGGTCAGCGGCCCAACAGGCGCATCGCGCCGGTGAGTTCGCGCAGGCAGCGCACCGCGAGTTCGGCGGGGGAGCCCGGGCCCGTGGCCGGGGCGTCGGTTGCGGACCAGGACTCGAGGGCGACCCGGATCGCGTCGGTGGCGGCGGCCGCGGCGAGGCGTACCTCGAGGGCGTCCGCGCCCGGTCCCGCGAGCCGGGCGAGGACCGGCAGCAGGCGCTCCTCGGAGTCCTGGTTGACGCGGTACCAGACCGCGCGCAGCGCCGCGTCGTGCTCGGCCGCGCGCAGCAGCCCCCGGGTCCACCGCAGCTGTTCGGCCGCGTGCGCGTCGGGCACCGCGAGCGCTTCCCGCACGGCGGTTTCCAGGGTGGGGGCCAGCGGGCCGGGCCCCGCGGTTTCGAGCAGGGCGCGCCAGCGTTCGGCGCCGCCCGAGAGCAGCGGGCCGACCGCGTCCTGCTTGGAGCGGAAGTAGCGGTAGAAGGTGCGCAGCGCGACCCCGGCGTGGCGGGCGATGGCCTCGGCGGTGGTGCCGTCGGGCCCGTGCTCGGCGAAGAGCGCGGCCGCGGCGCGGGCGATGTCGAGCTGGGTCGCGGCCTTGCGGCGCTCGGTGAGTGAGGGCTGAAGCGGCGGGCGTGGCGGGGACGACGAGGAGTGTGGCTGCGGATCGGGCTGGGTCACGGGGTCAGCGTACGCCCGCACCCTCGGCGTATGCATGAAGTGACATGGTGGCAAAACGTGCCACCCAGGCGTACGGTGGGAGCCGCCCCGCCGTTGGCCGCCTCCATCGGCCATCCCTCGGGCCGCGCATCGAGGACCCCGCGCCCGTCACAAGAAAGCTGGACCCATGAGCATGAACCCCGTCACCGACCGCTACGAAGGACGCCGCGCCCTGGTCACCGGCGGCGGCTCCGGCATCGGGCAGGCCACGGTGCTGCGCCTGCTCGCCGAGGGCGGGCACGTCGTCGCGGCGGACGTCAGTGAGGCCGGCCTGAAGGACACCGCCGACAAGGCGGGCGCCGCCATCGGACGGCTGACCACCCTGGACATCGACATAGCCGACGAGGAGTCGGTCCGCGAGGGCGTGGCCGCCGCCGTCTGCGTGCTCGGCGGCCTCGACGTCCTGGTCAACGCGGCCGGCATCCTGCGCTCCTCGCACACCCACGAGACGAGCCTGGCCGAGTTCAACCGGGTGGTCGCGGTCAATCTGACCGGCACCTTCCTGATGATCCGCGAGGCGATCCCGGCGCTGCTCGAAGGCAATGGCGCGGCCGTAGTCAACTTCAGCTCGACGTCGGCGGTGTTCGCCCACCCCTACATGGCGGCGTACGCGGCCAGCAAGGGCGGCGTCCAGTCGATGACGCACGCGCTGGCCGCCGAGTACGCCAAGCAGGGCATCCGCTTCACCGCCGTGCAGCCCGGCTCGATCTCCTCCGGCATGACCGACGGAAGCGGCGCGTCCCGCTCCAGTGTGGGCCCGGGCCTGCCCGCCGACGCCGACATGTCGCTCTTCGTGAAGCTCGCCCCGGCCATCGGGCAGGGCTTCGCGGGCCCGGAGACGGTGGCGTCGGTGGTCGCGATGCTGGCCAGTGACGACGGCCGTTTCATCACCGGCACCGAGGTCCGCGTCGACGGCGGAACGCACTTCTGACACCCCGGGAGCCGGCCCGCGCCCGGCCCGCGCCCGGCCCGCGCCCGGCCCGCGCCCGGCCCGCGCCGCCGCCCGGCCCGCGCCGGACCGGCTCAGCCCGGGCCGAAGCGGTCCCACAGGCGCGGGAAACGGTCCGCGAGGGCCGCTTCGTCCTCGAAGTCCAGCGGCGTCCCCTCCGGCTCGTCGGCCTGGGGCGGGATGCCGAGGTCGGGCGCGACCACGCCGGTCAGCTGCTCGTACGCCTCGTCCGCCGCGTAACCCAGCTCCTCGCCGTCGCCGTCGACCTCCTCGTCGAACTCGCCGACGAGGTCGGCCAGCGCGTCGGGGTCGTGCACCGCGCCCTCGAAGACCTCCCGGCCCTGGCCGATCAGCCAGCAGCGGAAGTAGTCGAACGCGTCGTCGCTCGCCCCGCCGAGCAGCACGGCCGCCGCGCCCCACAGGTCCCAGCGGTAGGCGCGGTTGTAGCGCGCCTCGAAGTGCCGGGCGAAGTCGAGCACGGATTCGGGGTCGAGCTGGAGCAGCCGCTCGATGAGCAGGTCGGCCTGCTCCTCGGGGTCGCCGTCGGCGGCCTCGCGGGTACGGTCGACGATCTCCCAGAACTCCGTCTCGTCCATCACGCACCCAGCATCGTGGGTGGCGGGTCGCGGCGCACGCGGAGCGGCGCTTTTCGTCCGGTTGGCGCCATCCGCCACCCCTGGCACACCTGTTGCCATCGGGCCGCCTCGCGCCTCGCGCCGCCCCGGGCCGCCGGCGCCCGCGCACCCCGCCCCCGGGCCGCCGGCGCCCGCGCACCTTGCCCCCGGGCCGTCCGCGCCTGGCGGCCCGCGCCGGGTGGGGCGGGTCCTCACTCGTCGAGCGGGCGCAGTGGCGTCGCGGCCATCTCCCAGCGTGAGTCGAACCATGCCTGCGCCTGCTGGAGCTCGGCCCGGTCGAGGGGCCGCGCCCCGTTCACCTCCGACCCGGCCGGGAAGAGGGTGTCGCTGTGCAGCTCAAGTACCTCTATGGACGCCGCGTCGACCAGGATGCGGGTCCGGCGCAGGAAGTAGTAGCCGGTCAGCATCTGTGTGCCGTTGATGAGGTAGCGCTTCTCGCCGGGCACCGTCGGCAGGCTCCGGATCTCCACGGACACCGAGGCGACCGTACCCTCCTCGGCCAGCTGGGTGAGCGAGTGGTGCAGCGCCTCGGCGTACATCCGGATGACCCGGCGCAGCCGCCGCAGCGGGCGCGGGTCATCCGGGTCGTCGACGTGGCGCGGATAGGGGTGCGGGGTGTCCAGATCGGGCACCAGGACCCGCACCCGTACCGAATCCGGGGCCGGCCGGTCGCCGAGCCTGATGAGTTCGGCCTGTTGCTGCACGGCACGGGACAGCTCCTCGGTGTGCAGCGACCACACGTCGAGCGAGACGTGGGGCGCTTCGAACGCGCGGGAGATGTAGTGGGCCAATGGCCGCCCGATGGCAGCCTGGCGGGCCACCCGGGCGCCCCGGCCCGACACCCCGGCCTCCAGGAGCTGTTCGTCACGCAGCAGTTGGAGGGCCTTCTGTACAGTGCCGCGCCCGCAGTGGAAGCGCCGCATCAGCTGTTCCTGCTTGGGCAGCGCCTCGCCGGGCGCAGGGACGCCGTTCTGGATGTCCTGGCGCAGCGCGTCGGCCACCAGACGGTAGCCGGGGGTCTCCCCGGCTGCGTCCCGGCCGGGCCCCGTGGTGTGGGTCGTCACCACGTGAGGCTACAACTCGGGTGCATGTGCGACCAGATGAGCGCGGCAAGCGGGCAACTCACGTACCTGCCCGATTGGTTGACCGCCCTGACCGCTCAACCCGCCATTGGTGCGGCTGTGTTGCCCAATAGGCAGGCGGCTGGCCATAGATGGCAGCCATTCACGCCGGGTAGGAGGAGGGAACACAATCGCCGGCCAAGGAAGGCACCGATCGTCACTGCGCGCGGTCCCCGGCGGCGACTACCAAAGGAGGTGTTCCATGGGACTGGAGACGCGGGTGCGGATCGTCCTCGAACTGCTGTCGAACGCGGGTGTGGTGTCCCTGCTCGGCCCGTCGGGCCTGCTGGCGCTGGTCCTCGGCGTCCTGCTCACCAAGGGCGGCGGCGCGCGGTCCCCGGAGCCGAAGCCGGTGCCGGCCGGGCCGCGCGTGAACCTGGTGTGCGTGGCGGCCGTGCTGGTGGTGCTCCTGCTGATCGCCTCCGCCTGAACCGCTGCCGCCTGAACCGCCGCCGGACGGCTCGGGCGCCCCGTCCGCGCCCGGCCCCGACGGCTCAGTCCTGATTGGGGTCCAGGGGGCGGGCGATGGTGTTCCACAGCGAGTCGAACCACTGCTGGGTCTGCTCGACATAGCCGCGGGTCACCGGGTCGTCGTCGACCACGGCGTGCCGGAACAGCATGCCCTCCACGCCGAGCATGTCGTAGATGTCGATCGGGTTCCGGTCGAGATCCACCGTGCGTTCGGTCACCTGGTAGTGGCCGGCCAGCACCTCGCGGCCGTTGAGGATGTACACCTTCTGCGTGGGGGTGATCGCCACCTTGCGGGCCTCCACGCTCACGTCATCGACCAGATCGCGGACCTTGAGCATCCGCAGGGAGTGGCGCAGCGAACCGTAGATGTGGTTGCTGGTGATCCGCAGCCGCTCGCGCGGCCTGACGTTGCCCAGATCCCCGATCACCTGCGGCAGCGCCAGCGGGGCCTCCGCGTCGGGCAGCAGGACCCGCACCGTCACCCTGCGCGGGCCGAAGCCCGCTGCCTGCACGGCGACCAGGGGCCCCGCCAGCGCGGCGGCCAATGTCTCGCCATTGAGGCAGTACGCGTCGATGGTGACCTCTTCCTCGCGGAAGCACCACGCCACCCGCTCGCCCAGGAAGACCCCCGCGGGCCGGGGCGCGTGGCGGCGCCGGCCCGGCACGTCGCCGCCGTCGCCGCCCGCACGACCGTCGCGGCCGGGGGCGGCCGAGCGGGCGACCGTGGGCGGTGTGCCCTGCTGGGCCCGTCTGATCAGGCCTTCCCGCTCAAGGAGTTCGACGGCGCCACGGACCGCGCCGCGCGGCACCGCGAACCGCGCGCTGAGCTCCGCCTGGGTGGGCAGCCGCTCCCCGACCCGCAGCTCGCCCCCGCAGATCAGGGCGCGCAGGCCGTCGGCGACCACGTCCCGTGGACGGCGCTGTTCCTCGGCCGAATCGCTGTGTCCAGGCACGCGTCAATGCTACAACGCCCTGCCATTGTGGGGGAGTTGTCCGCCGCCATCGCCAATGTGGCGACACCACCCGCCAGTTGGCCGCGCTTCGGGCCGGCCGGGGGCGCGGGCGGGCCCCCGCCGACCGGCGCCGGCTGCCCGGTGCCGACCAGCGCCGGCTACCCGGCGGTCAAAGCAATGACGGAGAAGACGCCGCCCTGCGGGTCGCGCAGCAGGGCGAAACGGCCCGGCGGGATCGACGTGGGCGGCACATGCACGTCCCCGCCCAGCTCGCGGGCCTTCGCCGCCGTCGCGTCGCAGTCCTCGACCTGGACGTACACCATCCAGTGCGCCGGCACCTCCGGCGGAAAGTCCTCGCCCATCCGCATCATGCCGCTGAAGCTCTCGCCCTCGAGCTTCCACTCGGTGTACTCGGAGGCCCCGTACGGCTCGCTGTCGCTGTCCCAGCCGAAGACCGCGCGGTAGAACGTCCTTGCCCGGTCCGCGTCCCGGGTCAGGAGCTCGAACCAGCACATGCCGCCCGGCCGGTCCACGACGCCGAACCCCTTGTGCTCCTTGGGCTGCCAGACGCCGAAGACCGCGCCCGCCGGGTCGGCGAACACCGCGAGGCGGCCCGAGTCGAAGACGTCCATGGGGCCCGCCACGATCGAGCCCCCGTTGCCGGTCACCTTCGCCGCCGTTTCGTCGGCCGACTCGACCTGGATGTACGCCAGCCACGCCACCGGCTGCCCCGGCGCCATGCAGGGCCCGTACCCGCCGACGTACTCCTCGCCGAGCAGGAACATGCCGTACCCGCCGGCCTCCTCCATCGGCACGTCCGCGCCCCGCCAGCCGAAGAGGCCCCCGTAGAAGGCCTTGGCCGCGCTCACGTCGGTCGTCGACAGGTCGGCCCAGGCGGGCGCCGAAGGACGGTTGTAGATCTTCACGCTGTGCTCCCGGAGTCGTGTCGCCCCCGGTCGACATTCACGCACGCGTGCCCCGCCCCGGCAATCGGGACGGGGCACGCGTGCGTGACCGGGTGCGGCCTACAGGCCGTAGCGCTCGCGCGCTTCCTTCACGGCCGTGACCGGGACCTCGCCGCGCCTGGCGAGCTGGGCCAGGGCCGCCACCACGATCGACTGCGCGTCGACGCCGAAGTGACGGCGGGCCGCCTCACGGGTGTCGGACAGACCGAAGCCGTCCGCCCCGAGCGAGGACCAGTCCTGCTGGACCCACTGCGCGATCTGGTCGGGGACCTGACGCATGTAGTCGGAGACCGCGAGGACGGGGGAGTCCACGCCGTCGAGCGCCTTGCGGATGTAGGGGATCCGCTCCTCGCCGCGCAGCAGGGCGGCATCGGCTTCGAGGGCGTCGCGGCGCAGCTCGGTCCAGGAGGTCGCGGACCACACGTCGGCGGCCACGCCCCACTCCTCGGCGAGCAGCTTCTGGGCCTCAAGGGTCCAGTGGATCGCGGTGCCGGAACCCAGGAGCTGGATGCGCGGGGCGATGGGGGCACCTCCCTGCTCGAGCGGAGCCGAGAGCTTGGGGGATGGGAAGGTCACGCCGGCCGACTCCGCCGTGTTGAAGCGGTACAGGCCCTTGACGATGCCCTCGTCGATGCCCGAAGGCTTCGCCGGCTGGGGCATCGGCTCGTTGTAGACGGTGAGGTAGTAGAAGACGTCCCGGTCCTCACCGGGGGCCGCCTCGCCGTACATCCGGCGCAGACCGTCCTTGACGATGGCCGCGACCTCGTAGGCGAAGGCCGGGTCGTAGGACATGGCCGCCGGGTTGGTCGCCGCGATCACCGGGGAGTGGCCGTCGGCGTGCTGAAGGCCCTCACCGGTCAGGGTCGTACGACCGGCGGTGGCGCCCACCAGGAAGCCGCGGCCGAGCTGGTCGCCGAGCTGCCACATCTGGTCGGCCGTGCGCTGCCAGCCGAACATCGAGTAGAAGATGTAGAACGGGATCATCGGCTCGCCGTGCGTGGCGTACGAGGACGACGCGGCGATGAAGTCGGCCATCGAGCCGGCCTCGGTGATGCCCTCGTTGAGGATCTGGCCGTCCTTGGCCTCGCGGTAGTACATGAGCTGGTCGCGGTCGACCGGCTCGTACGTCTGGCCCTTGGGCGAGTAGATGCCGAGCGAGGGGAACAGCGACTCCATGCCGAAGGTGCGGGCCTCGTCCGGGACGATCGGGACCCAGCGCTTGCCGGTCGTCTTGTCGCGGATCAGGTCCTTCATCAGGCGCACGAACGCCATGGTGGTGGCCATGGACTGGCTGCCGGAGCCCTTGTCGAAGGCCGCGAAGGACTTGTCGGCCGGGGCCGGCAGCGGGGCGAGCGCGTGGCTTCGGCGGGCCGGGGCCGGCCCGCCGAGCGCCGCGCGGCGCTCCTGGAGGTAGCGGACCTCGGGGGAGTCGGCGCCGGGGTGGCCGTAGGGGACCTGGCCGTCGACGAACTGCGCGTCGGAGATGGGCAGTTCAAGAAGGTCACGCATGTTCTTGAACTCGTCGTTGGTGAGCTTCTTCATCTGGTGGTTCGCGTTCTTGGACGCGAAGCCCTCACCGAGGGTGAAGCCCTTGACGGTCTGCGCCAGGATGACGGTCGGCGCACCCTTGTGGGACAGGGCGGCCTTGTAGGCGGCGTACACCTTGCGCGGCTCGTGGCCACCGCGCGAGAGGTGGAAGCACTCCAGGATCTTGTCGTCCGACAGGAGCTTGGCCATCTCGACGAGCGCCGGGTCCTTGCCGAAGAAGTCCTCGCGGATGTAGGCCGCGTCACGCGTCTGGTACGTCTGCACCTGGGCGTCGGGGACCTCGCGCAGGCGGCGGACGAGGGCGCCGGTGGTGTCGAGCTGGAAGAGCTCGTCCCAGGCGCCGCCCCACAGCGACTTCACGACGTTCCAGCCGGCGCCGCGGAACTGGGCCTCCAGCTCCTGCACGATCTTGAAGTTGGCGCGGACCGGGCCGTCCAGGCGCTGGAGGTTGCAGTTGATGACGAAGGTCAGGTTGTCCAGACCCTCGCGGGCGGCGAGCGCGAGGGCCGCCGTCGACTCGGGCTCGTCCATCTCGCCGTCACCGAGGAACGCCCACACGTGGGAGTTGGAGACGTCCTTGATGTTCCGGTTGGTGAGGTACCGGTTGAAGCGCGCCTGGTAGATCGCGGAGAGCGGGCCGAGTCCCATGGAGACGGTCGGGAACTCCCACAGCCAGGGCAGGCGGCGCGGGTGCGGGTAGGACGGCAGACCGTCGCCGGCGGACTCCTGGCGGAACTTGTCCAGGTGCGCCTCGGTGAGGCGGCCGTCGAGGAAGGCGCGGGCGTAGATGCCGGGCGAGGCGTGGCCCTGGATGTAGAGCTGGTCGCCCGATCCGTCGCCCTCCTTGCCGCGGAAGAAGTGGTTGAAGCCGGTCTCGTACAGCCAGGCCGCGGACGCGAAGGTCGCGATGTGGCCGCCGACGCCGTACTTCGAGCCTCGGGTCACCATGGCGGCCGCGTTCCAGCGGTTCCACGCGGTGATCCGGCGCTCCATCTCCTCGTCGCCGTCGATGACGGGCTCCGCGGAGGAAGGGATGGTGTTGACGTAGTCCGTCTCCAGCAGCTTCGGCAGGGCGAGGCCCGCGCCTTCGGCATGCTTGAGCGTGCGGCGCATCAGATACGCGGCCCGGTGCGGGCCGGCGGCCTTGGCGACGGCATCGAGGGAGGCCGCCCATTCGGCGGTCTCCTCGGTGTCACGGTCCGGGAGCTGGTCGAGCTCGCTCGGAAACTTGGCTACGGGGTCGATCATGATCGCCGCCTTCCGGACAGGAGGGGGGTGGAGAAAAGGGGGCCTTTGTCTGGCAGGACGGGGCCTGGACCGGTGAGTCCGCCGTTGACTGTATGCCGACGATCGATGATCGATCAAAGTATGGGCCCAAAAACTTGCTCGAATCGCGAAAGTCGGCACAGGGTGCCGCTGATGCGGGCACCCGGTGCCTTGCATTCGCAGGGTCGGCGGCCGGCGCCGCTCCGGTCAGGCGCTGCGCGGGGCGCACCCGAGGACATGCGCCTTCACCAGCGGGCCGATGGCCGGATCCCGCCGCCGGAAGGCCGCCACCAGGTCCTCGTGCTCCTCCGCGTACGACTTCTGTACGGTGCCCAGCCAGCGGATCGAGAGCGCCGTGAAGACCTCGATGCCCAGGCCCTCCCATGTGTGCAGCAGCACACTGTTGTCGGCGGCCCGCACCAGCTCGCGGTGGAAGCCGACGGTGTGCCGCACCTGCGCGGTGCCGTCGGCGGCGCGGTCCGCCTCGTACAGGGCCGCCACGTGCGGCTCCAGGGCCGAGCAGTCCTCGGCAAGACGTCCGGCCGCCAGCTCCGCCGCGATCTGTTCGAGACCGGCCCGCACCGGATAGCTCTCCTCGAGGTCAGCCGCGCTCAGATTGCGCACGCGTACGCCCTTGTTGGGCGCCGACTCGATCAGGCGCAGGCTCTCCAGCTCCCGCAGGGCCTCGCGCACGGGCGTCTGGCTGACCTGGAGCTCCACCGCGATGCGCCGCTCCACGATCCGCTCACCGGGCTTCCAGCGCCCGCTGACGATCCCCTCCACGATGTGCTCGCGGATCTGCTCGCGCAGCGAGTGGACTACGGGCACGGTCATGGGGGCTCCTTAAGGCGAGCGGCGACGTGCCAAACAATACGGCCGCGTCCCCGTCCGAAAGAGCCCGGACGGGGACGCGGCCGCTGGTGAGACGAGTGTTACAGCCGTCCCAGGGTGCCGTGGAGAGCCTTACAGGCCGAGCTCGACCTCGAACTCGCCGGCCTCCAGGATCGCCTTGACCGCCGTCAGGTAGCGGGCGGCGTCGGCGCCGTCCACCAGACGGTGGTCGTAGGACAGAGCCAGGTACGTCATGTCGCGGACGCCGATGACGGTGCCCTCGGCGGTCTCGATGACCGCCGGACGCTTGACGGTGGCGCCGATGCCCAGGATGGCGACCTGGTTCGGCGGGACGATGACGGTGTCGAACAGCGCACCGCGCGAGCCGGTGTTGCTGATCGTGAACGTCGCGCCCGACAGCTCGTCCGGGGTGATCTTGTTGCCGCGGACCTTGCCGGCCAGCTCGGCCGTGGCCTTGGAGATGCCGGCCAGGTTGAGGTCGCCCGCACCCTTGATGACCGGGGTCATCAGACCCTTCTCGGAGTCGACGGCGATGCCGATGTTCTCCGAGTCGAAGTACGTGATGGTGCCCTCGTCCTCGTTGATCCGGGCGTTGATGACCGGGTGGGCCTTCAGCGCCTGGGCCGCCGCCTTCACGAAGAACGGCATCGGGGACAGCTTGACGCCCTCACGCGCGGCGAAGGCGTCCTTCGCCTGGTTGCGCAGCTTCATCAGCTTCGTGATGTCGACCTCGACGACCGTGGTCAGCTGGGCCTGCGAGTGCAGCGCCTTCATCATGTTGTCGCCGATGACCTTGCGCATGCGGGTCATCTTGACCGTCTGACCGCGCAGCGGGGACGCCTCGAGGGACGGGGCGGCCTTCTTCGCGGCCGGGGCGGCGGCGGCCGGAGCGGGAGCCTTGGCGGCCTCCGCGGCGGCGATGACGTCCTGCTTGCGGATGCGACCGCCGACGCCGGTGCCCTTGACCGCGCCCAGGTCCACACCGGACTCGGAGGCGAGCTTGCGGACCAGCGGCGTGACGTACGCGCCGTCGTCACCGGAGGCCGGGGCGGGGGCCGGAGCCTGCGGGGCCGGGGCGGCGGCCGGAGCCGGCGCCGGGGCGGCCTGGGGGGCCGGGGCGGCCGGAGCCTGAGCGGCGGCCGGGGCGTGGGCCTGGGGAGCCGGTGCCGGAGCGGCAGCCGGTGCAGGAGCCGGGGCGGCAGGTGCCGGAGCGGCCGGGGCAGCGGCCGGAGCCGGCGCCGGGGCGGCCTGGGGGGCCGGGGCGGCCGGAGCCTGAGCGGCCGCCGGAGCCGCGCCGGGCGCACCGATGACGGCGAGCTTGGCGCCGACCTCGGCGGTCTCGTCCTCACCGACGACGATCTCGAGCAGCACGCCCGCGACCGGAGCCGGGATCTCGGTGTCGACCTTGTCCGTGGAGACCTCGAGCAGCGGCTCGTCCTCGGCCACCTCCTCGCCGACCTCCTTGAGCCAGCGCGTGACGGTGCCCTCGGTCACGCTCTCGCCGAGCGCCGGAAGCACGACGTCGGTGCCCTCGGCGGAGCCACCGCCGGAAGCGGCCTCGGCCGTGGGGGCCGGGGCGGGCGTCTCGGCCTCGGTGGACGGCGCGGCCTGCGGGGCCGGAGCCTCCTGCGCCGGAGCCTGCTGCGCCGGGGCCTCCTGCGCCGGGGCCTCCTGCGCCGGGGCGGCCTCGGCCGCCGGGGCGCCCGAGCCGTCGTCGATGACGGCGAGCTCGGCGCCGACCTCGACGGTCTCGTCCTCGGCCACCTTGATGGAGGCCAGGATGCCGGAGGCGGGGGCGGGGATCTCGGTGTCGACCTTGTCGGTCGAGACCTCGAGCAGCGGCTCGTCGGCCTCGACGCGCTCGCCCTCGGCCTTCAGCCAGCGGGTGACGGTGCCCTCGGTGACGCTCTCGCCGAGCGCCGGAAGGGTTACGGAAACCGACATGGTTTCGGTTGCTCCTTACGAATTGCGGGGAAGTGGTCGTCGCGCCCGGGGGCTGTCAGTCGTGGGAGTGCAGCGGCTTGCCGGCCAGGGCCAGGTGGGCCTCGCCCAGCGCCTCGTTCTGCGTCGGGTGCGCGTGGATGAGCTGCGCGACCTCGGCCGGCAGCGCCTCCCAGTTGTAGATCAGCTGGGCTTCGCCGACCTGCTCGCCCATACGGTCACCGACCATGTGAACGCCGACCACGGCGCCGTCCTTGACCTGGACGAGCTTGATCTCGCCCGCGGTCTTGAGGATCTTGCTCTTGCCGTTGCCCGCGAGGTTGTACTTCAGAGCGACGACCTTGTCCGCGCCGTAGATCTCCTTGGCCTTGGCCTCGGTGATGCCCACGGAGGCGACCTCGGGGTGGCAGTACGTCACCCGGGGCACGCCGTCGTAGTCGATCGGGACGGTCTTGAGGCCGGCCAGACGCTCCGCCACCAGGATGCCCTCGGCGAAGCCGACGTGCGCGAGCTGGAGCGTCGGGACCAGGTCACCGACGGCGGAGATGGTGGGCACATTGGTGCGCATGTACTCGTCGACCAGGACGTAACCGCGGTCCATCGCGACGCCCTGCTCCTCGTAGCCGAGGCCGTGGGAGACCGGGCCGCGGCCGATGGCGACGAGCAGGACCTCGGCCTCGAACTCCTTGCCGTCCGCCAGCGTGACCTTCACGCCATTGGCGGTGTACTCCGCCTTCTGGAAGAAGGTGCCCAGGTTGAACTTGATGCCGCGCTTGCGGAACGCGCGCTCCAGGATCTTGGAGCTGTTCTCGTCCTCGACCGGCACGAGGTGCTTCAGACCCTCGATGACGGTGACGTCGGTGCCGAAGGACTTCCACGCCGAGGCGAACTCGACGCCGATGACGCCGCCGCCCAGGATGATCGCGGACTGCGGGACGCGGTCCAGCGTCAGCGCGTGGTCGGAGGAGATGATCCGGTTGCCGTCGATCTCCAGACCCGGCAGCGACTTCGGCACGGAGCCGGTCGCCAGCAGGACGTGACGGCCCTGGACACGCCGGCCGCCCACGTCCACCGAGGTCGGGGAGGACAGGCGTCCCTCACCCTCGATGTAGGTCACCTTGCGGGAGGCGACCAGGCCCTGGAGTCCCTTGTACAGGCCCGAGATGACCTCGTCCTTGTACGCGTGGACCGCGTTGATGTCGATGCCCTCGAAGGTGGCCTTGACGCCGAACTGGCCGGCCTCGCGCGCCTGGTCGGCGATCTCGCCGGCGTGCAGCAGGGCCTTCGTGGGGATGCAGCCGTTGTGCAGGCAGGTGCCGCCGAGCTTGTTCTTCTCGATCAGTGCGACGTCCAGGCCCAGCTGCGCTCCGCGCAGGGCGGCGGCGTAACCGCCACTGCCACCGCCGAGGATCACTAGGTCGAAAACGGTGCTGGCGTCGTTCGCCACGTCACGTCCTCCATGCATGTGCGCCGGGCGCGGTCGTCGATGACCGGCGGCGGCTGGTATCGGCCGCTTGTCTTCGGCCCTGTGGTGGGGGCCCTGTCCTGCCGAGAACCCATCTTCGCACTTGTTGACGGAAGGCGGGACGCGGGGCCGGGGTCTGAGACCGCTGATCGCCGGACTCGGCGGTCTCAGCGGTGACTGCGCACCGCGCCTCGGCGCGCGGATTTCATCGACAGCGAAATCCGGCCGAGGTCTGGCGGTACGGAGCGCGAAGGCGGGCGGCCCCGGCACGGATGCCCGGAGCCGCCCTGTGTGCCGGCTGTGCGCGGCCGCTCAGCCGAGGTCGCCCGCGGCGGCGTGCTCCGCGAGCCGGACCAGGGTGCGCACCGAGGAGCCGGTGCCGCCCTTGGGGGTGTAGCCGTGCGGGCCGCCCTCGTTGTAGGCGGGACCCGCGATGTCCAGGTGGGCCCAGGTGATGCCCTCGCCGACGAACTCCTTCAGGAACAGGCCGGCGATGAGACCGCCGCCCATCCGCACGCCCATGTTGGCGATGTCGGCGGTGGGGGAGTCCATCGTCTTGCGCAGGTTCTTCGGCAGCGGCATCGGCCAGGACTGCTCGCCGGCCTCCTCCGCGATCTCGTGGATCGCGGTGCGGAAGGCGTCGTCGTTGGCCATGATCCCGAAGGTGTGGTCACCGAGGGCCAGCACCATCGCGCCGGTCAGGGTGGCGACGTCCACGATCGCGTCCGGCTTCTCCTCGGAGGCCTTCCACAGCGCGTCGGCCAGCACGAGCCGGCCCTCGGCGTCGGTGTTCAGGACCTCCACGGTCTTGCCGCTGTACATGCGCAGCACGTCGCCGGGGCGGGTCGCGGAGCCCGATGGCATGTTCTCGGCCAGCGCAAGCCAGCCGGTGACGTTGGCCTCGACGCCCAGGCGCGCGGCCGTGACGACGGCGGCGAACACGGCGGCGGCGCCGGCCATGTCGCACTTCATCGTCTCGTTGTGGCCGGCCGGCTTGAGCGAGATGCCGCCCGAGTCGTAGGTGATGCCCTTGCCGACGAAGGCCAGGTGCTTGGCGTTCTTGGCGTGGGTGTAGGAGATCTTCACCAGGCGCGGCGGGTTCTTCGAGCCGACGCCGACGCCGAGGATGCCGCCGAAGCCGCCCTTCTCCAGCGCCTTCTCGTCGAGCACCTGCACCTTGAGGCCGTGCTCCTTGCCGGCGGCCGAGACGACCGCGGCGAAGGCCTCGGGGGTCAGGTCGTTCGGCGGGGTGTTGACCAGGTCGCGGGCGCGGTTGATCTCCTCGGCCAGGGCCAGGGAGCGCTCGACGGCGGCCTTGTGGGCCTTGTCGCGCGGCTTGGCGCCGAGCAGCGTCACCTCGGCGAGCGGGCCCTTGGCGTCGGCGCCGCGATCCTGGTACGCGGTGAAGGCGTAGGAGCCGAGCAGGGCGCCCTCGCCGATCGCCTCGATGTCCTCGGCGGCCTCGATGGGCAGCGCGAAGGCGGCCTTCTTGATGCCGTGCAGGGCGCGGGCGGCGTTGCCCGCGGCGGTGCGCAGCACCTCGGAGGCGTACGCCTCGTCCTTGGCGGGGGCGGTGCCGAGGCCGACCGCGAGGACGAACGGCGCCTTGAGGCCGGAGGGCGACACGGCCTTGGTCACCTCACCCTCAGCGCCGCAGGCGCCGAGGGTCTCCAGGACGGCGGCGAGCTTTCCGTCGAACGCCTTGTCCACGGCCTCGGCGCCCGGCGCGACGACCAGCCCACCCTTGGGGCCGGCGGCCTTGGCGACGCCGACGACGAGGGCGTCGGCGCGCAGCGTCGCCGCGCCGGCAGTGCTGAGAGTCAGAGCAGTCACGGTGGTGAGATCTCTCTTCCTTGAGAATCCTGTGGAGTGTTCGACCGTCGTATGGGCCGGCCGAGGCCCGGTCCATCGTATTTGGGGCCGGTCGTCCACCAGCCACGAGCCTACGCGCGCGAACGGCGTTCGATCGCGGTGGCCTTAATTCACTCATCCGTGGTGTCTCTTTCACGTTTGGCCCACACGCTCCCTGAGAGCTCCGCCACACTCACCTCGATCGGGCACAGGGGGCAGCGTGCCCCTTTGCATCATCACCACGGGCCTCCGTACGCACCCGCGTACAGGGGCTCATGAGGGGGACACATGAAGGCGAAGGCCTTGAAAAACGGCAGAACCAGGTGGGCGCTCACGGCCCTGATGGCCGCCGGACTTCTCACCACGGCCGTACCGGCCGCCGGCGCGGTGGGCACGACCGTGCCGCGCGTCGACCTGAAAGTGCTGGTCCTGGACGACGGCGGGAGCGCGGTCGCGGCCCTGGTGGCCGAATTGAAGAACACCCAAGTGCCCTACCAGAGCGTCGCGTTGGCGGCGTCGGGGCGGCCGGTCGTCGACGCGGCCTTCCTCAGCGACACCGTGGGCGGCCGGCCACGGGCGAAGTTCCAGGGCGTCGTCGCGCCCAACGAGATCCCCTTCGGCGCGGCCGGCTCGCCCGAGCAGACCGCTCTCGCCGCGTACGAGAAGACCTTCGGGATCCGCCAGGTCGACGCCTACACCTGGGCGCACCCCGAGGTCGGGCTCGACTACACCGACCAGCCCGGCGGCTTCTCCGGCGTCCTGGACGGCACCACGACGCAGGTCACCGCGGCCGGCAAGGCGGGGCCTTTCGGTTATCTCGACGGGCCGCTGACCTTCGAGGACAACGATCCCGCCGTGCCCGAGAGCTACGGCTACGCGGCGCACCCCAGGGACGGCTTCACCAGCTACCTCGACGCGCCGTCCGGCGGCTCCATGCTCGGCCAGTACACCCACGACGGCCGCAGCGAGCTGGTGGTCACCTTCGCCTACAACCAGTACCAGGAGCAGTTCCAGGCGCTGTCCAAGGGCATGGTGGAGTGGCTGACCCAGGGCGTCCACCTGGGCCAGAGCCGCAACTACTTCGCGGTGCACGTGGACGACGTGTTCGCCCCCGACTCCCGCTGGGACAGCGTCAACAACTGCACCCCGGGCGACCTCGACTGCCCCGCCGGCGGCGCGAACAACCCGGACATCCGCATGACGGCCGCCGACGCGCAGTACGCGGCGCAGTGGGAGGCCGCCAACGGCTTCACGCTCGACATGGTCTTCAACGGCGGCGCGGGCGAGGAGTGGAAGTCCGAGAACGGCGGCACCGACGCGCTGGCCGCCCAACTCATCGCCGACAAGGCCAAGTTCCGCTGGGTGAACCACACGTACACCCATGAATTCCTCGGCTGTGTGCAGGACACCACCGTCGTGCCGTGGCAGTGCAAGAAGAACGCCGACGGCTCCACGCAGTGGATGAGCCGCGCCGACATCTCCGCGCAGATCTCGCAGAACAACACCTGGGCCGCCCAGAAGGGCCTCCCGGTCGACAGGAGCGAGCTGGTCACCGGCGAGCACTCGGGCATGCGGGTCCTGCCGCAGCAGCCCGACGACAACCCGAACCTGGCGGGCGCGCTCGCCGACAACGGCGTCAAGTGGACCGGCGGCGACGCCTCGCGCGAGCCGGACCAGCGCGCGGTGGGGGCCGCGCTCACCGTCCCGAGGCACCCGATGAACGTGTACTACAACGCCGGCAAGGCCGCCGAGATGACCGACGAGTACAACTGGCTGTACACCTCCAAGGCCAGCGGCGGAAGCGGCATCTGCGAGAACAACCCGGTCTCCACCTGCATGCCCGCGCCGCTGGACACGGCCACCGGCTACCAGGACTACATCGTCCCCCGGGAGGCGAAGACCGCCCTCTCGCACGTCCTGTGGAACGACCCGAGGCCGACGTACGTCCACCAGTCCAACCTGGCAGAGGAGCGCATCCTCTACCCGGTCCTGGACAAGGTGCTCGGCGCCTACAAGGCGCTGTACGCCGACAACGCCCCGATCGTAAACCTGCGCGAAAAGGACGCGGGAACCGAACTCGCCCGCCGGGCGTCCTGGGACAAGGCACTGGCCGCCGGCACGGTGACCGCCTACCGGATCGGCGGCGTCGTCACGGTGCAGGCGCCCAAGGGCGTCTACGCACCCGTCACCGCGCCCGAGGGGACGCGCAAGCAACTGTTCGTCGGCACCACGGCGTTCGGCACCGCCTACGCGGGGCTGCGTTCCGACTGGTCGTCGCCCGAGCTGCTTCAGTCGGCGATCACGCTGCAACTGCCGGCCACGCCGACCGCCTGATCGCTCGTCACGCACGACCGCTTGTCCTGGGGGGACATTCATGCCGAGCAGTGGCCGTCATGTCACCATGCTCACGGAAGGTACGTATCCGCATGTGCACGGGGGTGTGAGCACATGGTGCGACCAGCTCATACGCGGCATGCCGGAGGTCGACTTCACCGTCGTCGCCCTCACCGGCAGTGGCCGCGAGCCGGTCGCCTGGGAACTCCCGGCCAACGTCCGCAGCCATACGGCCTTCCCCCTGTGGGGGCCGCGGCCCGGCGGACGGCGGCCGCTCCTCGGCAAGGAAAAGCGCCGGTTCACCGACACCTACGAGCGCTTCCTGCTCGCCCTGCTCGACCCGGAGTCCGGCTGCGACTTCGCCTCGGCCCTCTACGGGCTCGCGGAGTTCGCCCGGGCCGGGCGGCTCACGGCGGCGCTGCGCTGCGAAGCGGCCTTGAAGTCGCTGATGTGGATCTGGACCATGCCGCACCTGGCACTGTCCAAGGCGAAACCGTCCGTGTACGACGCCCTGACCGCCACGGACCTCCTGGAACACGCACTGCGCCCGCTGTCCGCCCGCGTTCGCGCGGACAGCGTGGCGCACGCGGTCAGCAGCGGCCTCGCCACGCTGCCCGCGCTCGCCGCGCGGCACTTCGACGGGGTGCCGTTCCTGCTCACCGAGCACGGCATCTATCTGCGTGAGCGCTACCTCGGCCACCGCGCGGGCGAGCAGAGCTGGCCCGTCAAGGCCGTGCTGCTCGGCTTCTACCGTGAGCTCAACGCGCTCGGATACCGCGATGCCGACCTGATCACGCCGTGCAACCAGTACAACCGCCGCTGGGAGGAGCGCCAAGGCGCGCCGTCCGAGCGGATCCGTACCGTCTACAACGGCGTCGACCCCGAGCTCTTCCCGCACGCCGGGCCCGACCCGGACGTCCCCACCCTGAGCTGGTGCGGACGCATCGACCCCATCAAGGACCTGGAGACCCTCGTCCGCGCGTACGCCATCGTGCGGGCCGAACTCCCCGAGACCCGGCTGCGGTTGTACGGGCCCGTGCCGGCCGGCGGCGGCGACTATCTGACCCGGCTCGAAAAGCTCGCCGCCGAACTGGGGGTGAGCGACGGCATCTCCTACGAGGGCCGGGTCAGCGACACGGCGAGCGCCTACGCCTCGGGCACCGTGGTGATGCTCTCCAGCATCAGCGAGGGCTTCCCCTTCTCGTTGATCGAGGCCATGAGCTGCGGGCGCGCCACCGTGTCCACGGACGTCGGCGGCGTACGCGAGGCGGCCGGCGACGCGGGGCTCATCGTGCCGCCGCGCGAGCCCGCCGTGATGGCCGAAGCCGCCATCGGGCTGCTGCGCGACCACACGCGGCGGGCCGAACTCGGCGCCGCCGCGCGCCGACGCGTGATCGACGAGTTCACCCTGCACCGCTCGGTGGACGGCTTCCGCCGCATCTACCGCGAGCTGGCCGGAATCGACGCGTCCGAGCCCGCCCCCGCCGTCTTCACACCCGAGGACGACTGGACGCTGCGGCTCGCCGCCCCCTGGTACCGCGGCCTGTCCGAGGACGCCGGGGCCGTCTCCCTCGGCGGGGCGACGCGGTGAGCGGATCCCCGCGGCCCGGCGGGGACGAGGGGCAGGACACCCTGCCCTTCATCCCGCGCCAGCGCCCGCCCGGGCCGGCCGCCGAGGAACCCGTCGCCCAACTCGCCCTGCGTCTGGAGGGGTTGATAGCGGCCGCCGTCCACCCGGACGAGATAGCCGCGATCATCGAGTCCGACGGCATGACCGACGCGCGGATAAGCGCCGTCTACGGCCACCCCGACTCCTTCTCGCTGGCCGAGGAGCTGTACGGCCGGGTCGGGCGCCGCTACCCCTCGCCCCCCGCGCCGCCGCCCGAGCCCTGGCACACCCATCTGGGCTCCTGTCTGCTGCGAGGCCTCGTCTTCGCGCTGCCCGGGCTCGCCTACATCCTGGGCGCACCCCTGCTGGCCGGGCCGCCGGCCGCGCTCGGACTGCCCGCGGGCACGCTCTCGCTGCTCGCCGGCGCGGTCACCGGCTGGGTGTGGAACCAGTCGCTCTCGCACCGCGCCCATTCCTGGCTCAGTCTCGCCGACCGCCCGGCCGCCGTCCGCGCCCTGCGCCTCGGCGCCCCGCTCGGCGCCGCCCTGAGCGCGCTGGCCGCGTTCGCCGTGGCGGGCCCCGACGACCTGCCGGGCGCCGCGTTCGCCGCCGGCCAGTGCTGCTATCTGGCGGCGGCCACCGCGCTGCTCGTCCTCGGCCGTGAACGCGCCCTGTTCTGGGCCCTGTTGCCCCTCACCCTCGGCCTCCTGCCGGGCCTGCCGTCTGCCGCCGGCTCCCTCCTGCTGCTCGTCTCGCTGGGCTCGGCGGTGACGCTGGCCGTGCGCGCCCTGTGCGCCGAGCCGGCCGGGCCGGGGCCGGGCGGCGCCGTCTCGCCCCGGCTCACGGCGTCCGTGCCGTACGGCCTGTTCGGGCTCGGGGCCGGGGTGCTGGTCCTGTACGCCGCCCTCGGCGACATCTTCCGGCACGGCTCAACGGGCACGGTCGCGGGCCCCTCCGCGGTCGCCCTCACCCTCAGCATGGGCCCCGCCGAATGGCTGCTGCACCGCTTCCGCGCCCAGAGCCTGGCCGGGCTGCGCGGCTCCCTGAGCGCGCGCGGCTTCCGGGGCTCGGTCGCCGTCACCGTGCTGCTCTGCCTCGGCGCCTACCTCCTGGTGCTCGCCGTGCTCGCCGAGGCGGGCACCGGGCTGTGGCCGGGCGCCCCGGCGCTCGGCGGCGTCGGCCTCGCCACGCTGCTGCTGATCGGCGCGGTGCTGTGGACCGGGCTCCTGCTCCAGTCGTTCGGGGCGGCGGTGGCCGCGGCCGTGGTGTGCTGCGCGGCGGCGCTCGCCCAGACGCTCGCCCTGGTGTTCGCCGCGCCGCCGAGCACCGGCCTCATGGTCCCGGGCGGCGCCGCCGCGTTGCTCGCCGCGCTGGCCTGTGTCCTGCTGGGAAGGGCCACCGCCCACCGACCCTGACCCCGTCCCCCCGTTCACCCCTCCCGGACACCGAGCGTCCCGGGCGCGCAGCGAGGAAGTGGCATGAGCAAGCTCCTGGTGCCCTACTACGAGCACCCGGCCGAGCGCCCCGACGCCTGGGACGCGCTGATCGCCGCCGCGCCCTCGCTGTACGGGGTGGTCCTCAACCCGGCCGACGGGCCCGGGAGTTCGCCCGACGCGGCCTTCGCGGCGGTGGCCGCCCGGCTGCGCTCGGCGGGCGTACGCGTACTCGGCTATGTGGACACCGCCTACGGCCGGCGCCCGCCGCAGGACGTCATACGCGAGGCGGCCCGTCACCACGACTGGTACGGGACGCACGGGCTCTTCCTCGACCAGGCGGCCACCAGCGCCCTGCACCTGCCCTACTACGCCGACCTGCGGACCGCACTCGCCGCGACCCACGACACCTACGTCACGCTGGTCCTCAACCACGGCGCCGTGCCGCAGCCCGGCTACGCCCGGATCGCCGACCTCCTGGTCACCTTCGAGGGGCCCTGGTCGGCGTACCGGCCGAACCTCGGCGCCGGGCCCGACACCTGCCACCTGGTCTACGAGGCGCCGCCCGGCGCCCTCGCCCGGGCGCCGGTCCACTGCCTCGTACCCGGCGGGCCCCCGCACCCCTGGGGCACGCTGCCGCACCATCTGGAACCCGCCCCGTGAGGTCGGCCGACGGTCAGCGGGTCAGCCGACGGTCAGCGCGACCAGCGTCACCGTCGCCGCGCTCTCCGCGACGGCGCCGAACACATCGCCCGTCACCCCGCCGAACCGCCGCACACAGCGCCGCAGCAGCACCTGCGCGACAGCGAGCGCGGCCACCACGGCCAGCGCGAAGCGCGGCGCCGTCCGCACCCCCGACACCAGCCCCGCCGCCGCGCACAGCGCCGTCACCACGACGGCCACCACGGCCGCGCGGACGACGGGCACCGTGCCCGCCACCACGGCGCCCAGGCCCTCGGGGCGGGCCGCGGGCACGCCGCGCCGCGCGGCCAGCGTCAGGGCGGTGCGGGCGGCCACCGCGGCGACGACGGTGGCCACCGCGGCCCGGACCCAGCCGTGCTCGTACAGCCGCGCCAGGGCCGCGATCTGGGCGCCCAGGCAGAACAGCAGGGTGACGACGCCGAACGGGCCGATGTCGCTCTGCTTCATGATGCGCAGCGCGTCCTCGGCGGGCTTGGCGCTGCCCAGGCCGTCGGCGACGTCGGCGAGTCCGTCCAGATGCAGGCCCCGGGTCAGCAGCGCGGGCACCGCCGCGGCCACCACCGCCGCGAGCGGGGCACCCGTGCCGAGCGCCCAGCACCCGGCGCCCGCGGCCGCCGCGCACAGGCCGACGGCGAGGCCCGCGAGCGGGGCGAGTGTCATGCCCGCCCGTGCGGCGTCGCGGTCCCAGCGGGTGATACGGGCGGGAAAGACGGTGAGGGTGCCGAAGGCGAAACGTACGCCGTGCAGGGCCTTCCTTGCGTTCACCCGGCGCAGGCTATCCTGCGCGCCCCGCCCGCCCCCGGCGGTAAATTGCGCATACCAGCGCAAACAGGAGCGGGTGGGATGGGTCACTGGTTCTATCGGAACATCACCGAGCCGGGCAAGCTCCCCATGCTGCTCGCGCTGACCGCGTTCGTCCTGACGTTCGTCGTCACGCGCTCCATCACCCGCCTCATCCGGGCCGGGCGCGGCCCGTTCGGGAACATCAAGCCGGGCGGCCTGCACATCCACCACGTGGTGCCCGGGGTCATCCTCACGATCGTCGGCGGCTTCGGCGCCGTCGGCAGCGGCCGGCACGGGGTCGCGCCGGCCGTCTTCGCCGTGCTCTTCGGGATGGGCGCGGGCCTGGTGCTGGACGAGTTCGCGCTGATCCTGCACCTGGACGACGTGTACTGGAGCGAGAACGGGCGCAAGAGCGTCGAGATCGTGGTCCTGGCGGCCGCGCTGATGGCGCTGGTTCTCGCCGGGTTCTCACCGCTCGGCGTCAACGACGTGAGCCCGGGGGAGCGCCAGGACCGCAGCTCGTTCATCACCACCATCGCGGTCAACTTCTGTTTCGTGGTGATCGCGCTGTTCAAGGGCAAGGTGCGGCTCGCGATGATCGGCACGTTCGTGCCGTTCGTGGCCCTGTTCGGCGCGATCCGGCTTGCCCGCCCCGGCTCCCCCTGGGCCCGGCGCCTCTACCGCCGGCGCCCGCGCGCCCGCGCCAGGGCCACGCTGCGCGCCTATCACCACGACCGGCGCTGGTCAGCGCCGCGCCGCAGGTTTCAGGACTGGATCGGCGGCGCGCCCGACAAGCTTCCGGCGCGCCGGTCCTGATCCCCGTCGCCGCCCCGGGGGCCGCGTCGCACCCAGGTGAGCCAGCAGATCACGGCGACGGTGATGAGGGCCGCGATGTGCTCCTTGCCCGCGAGGTTGTTCTTCACCACCACCTCGACGGCCATCGAGCCCGCCACCACCGCGGCCGTCAGATACGCCCGGTAACGCCAGCACACGTACACCGCGAGCGCCACCACGGCCGCCGAGGGCCCGGTGTCGACCATCGCGGCCGCCGAGGCGGGCAGGCCGAAGACGCTGTCGGGGCCGATGTGGATGCCGACGCGCGCGTACAGGGTGCCGGCCAGCGTCGCCGCGTAGGCGATGAGCAGCATCCGGCCGCGTCCGATGCAGATCTCCGCGACGCCGAAGACGAGCAGGACCTGGGCGAGCGCGCCCCAGACCGGCAGGTCGAGGGCGGGCACGAAGAGCGAGAAGGGGGTGCGCAGGAGCGAGAGCCACAGCGGGTACTGGGCCTTGACCGACCCGATGATCTGGATCGGCCGAAAGCCCCAGGACTGGTTCTGGACGGTCTGGAAGAGCGAGGTGAGGGCGACGGCGGAGAGGGTCAGCCAGATCGCCCGCAGGCGCCGGGTGCGCAGCGCGTCCGCCACGGTCGTGAACAGGGGGCCCCACTCGCGCCGGGCGAACCGGCGCAGCCCCCGTCGCGCACCACCGTTCATCTGTGGGACTCCAGGTGTCTGCGGTGCAGCCACTTGGGCAGGCCGGGGGCTTCGAGGAACCCCTCGGCGCGCGCGGACGCGATGGCGATGCGCGGCAGGTCCGCGCTCTTCTCGAACAAGGTGAACCGAGGCTCCCAGATCGGCCGGTACTTGGCGTTGGACCGGTAGAGGGACTCGATCTGCCACCAGCGGGAGAAGAAGCTGAGGAGCGAACGCCACAGCCTCAGCACGGGTCCTGCCCCGAGCTTCGAGCCGCGCTCGAAGACGGAACGGAACATCGCGAAGTTCAGTGAGACCTGAGTGATCTCGATCTCCTTGGCGCGCTGGAGGAGTTCGATCACCATGAACTCGATCAGGCCGTTCTCGGAGGCGCGGTCACGGCGCATCAGATCGAGCGAGAGGCCGCGCGGGCCCCAGGGCACGAAGCTGAGCAGCGCCCTCAACTCGCCTTCCCCGTCGAAGCATTCGAGCATCATGCACTGGCCGTCGGCGGGATCGCCCAGGCGGCCGAGCGCCATGGAGAAGCCGCGCTCGGTGGCGCCGTCGCGCCAGTCGTCGGCCTTGCGCAGCAGTTCGTCCATCTCCTGGGCGGGGATGTCCGCGTGGCGGCGGATCCGCACCTCGTACCCGGCCCGCTTGACCCGGTTGTAGGCCTGGCGCACGGTCCGCATCGCGCGGCCCTCCAGGGTGAACTCGGCGATCTCCACGATCGCCTCGTCGCCCATCTCCAGGGCGTCCAGGCCGTGCCGGGCATAGATCTGCCCCGCTTCCTCGCTCGCCCCGGTCACCGCCGGGATCCAGCCGTGCTCGCGGGCCTCGGCCAGCCACGGCTCGATGGCGCCAGGCCACGCCTCGGGGTCGCCGATCGGGTCGCCGGAGGCCAGCGAGACGCTGTTGATCACGCGGTAGGTGACGGCGGCCTTGCCGGTGGGCGACCAGATCACGGCCTTCTCGCGGCGCAGCGCGAAGTAGCCGAGCGAGTCGCGTTCGCCCTGCTTGTCCAGGAGCGCGCGCAGCCTCTCCTCGTCCTCGACGGTCAGCGGGTCGACGGCCCTGCGGTTGCGGAAGGCGGCGTAGATGACGGCGATCAGGAGCAGCGTGGCCAGCACGTTGATGACGACGTTGACCCAGCCGGGGGTGGTGATGCCCTGGGTGTGCCGGTCGTCGGGGACCAGGAACACCAGCCGCATCAGGCCGTAGCGCCAGCGATCGAGGAACGTCGACTGGTCGGTGCCGTCATAGGTGTTGGTCGCGCTGACCAGGACCGCGGCGATCAGCGAGGTGACGAGCAGGCCGCCGACGGCGGTCACGACCGCGGCCAGCGGGTTGGAGCGGTCGCCCTTGGCGTAGAACTCGCGCCGTCCCACCACGAGCGCCACCACGAACGCGGTGGTGAGGGCGAGCGAGATCCAGTTCTGCGCGTAGCGGTGGAAGCCCGGCAGCGCCATGACGTAGGCGAAGAGCAGCAGGAAGAGCCCGCCGAGCACCATGTTCAGGATCCACGCGGCGCGCTTGCGGCGGCGCATGGTGACGGCGAGGAAGAGCGTGACGACACCGGAGGTGAAGCCGGCTTCCAGCAGGTACGGCGTGAAGTAGTCGTCCGTGTTGTGACGCCGAAGCCCCTGGCCGAGGGTGACCCACACGGCACTGAGGAAGTTGATGAACGTCACGACGCGCAGGTACCAGACGGCGAACGCCGCGCCATGACGCGACCGGGCGGTGCTCCGGTCTGTTGCTTCGGTGGTGCTCAAGCGGACTTCTCCCATGAAACGCGATGATATGGGGGACCAAGGCGTTCCACGGTGGCCGCGGGCCCGGCCGGGTAAGCCCCCGGCCGGGCCCGCGGCTCACGCGTTGCCGCTCTCCTTCGTGCTCCCCGCGCGCTGGTCGGCGCGCTCGGGCAGTTCCGCGGCGAGTGCGGCCGCGGCTTGGACGAGAGGAAGAGCGAGCAGTGCCCCGGTTCCTTCGCCCACTGTGACGCCATGATCGAGCAGAGGGTTGAGCGCCATCCGGTCCAGTGCCTTGGCCTGGCCCGGCTCGCCGCTCCTGTGCCCCGCCAGCCACCAGTCCGGGGCCCGGAACGCGGCGCGCTGGGCCACCAGTGCGGCGGCCGCGGAGACGACGCCGTCGAGGATCACCGGCAGCCTGCGCACCGCGCACTGCAACAGGAAACCCGTGGTCGCCGCGAGGTCGGCGCCGCCGACGGCGGCCAGCAGTTCGAGCTGGTCGCCGAGGACGGGCCTGGCCCGGCGCAGCGCGTCACGGATCGCGGCGCACTTGCGCATCCAGGCCAGGTCGTCGATGGCGGCGCCGCCGCGCCCGGTGACCACCGAGGCGTCCGTCCCGCACAGCGCGGCGATCAGGACCGCCGCCGGCGTGGTGCCGCCCACGCTGAGGTCGCCGAGCACCATCAGGTCGGTGCCGGAGTCGGCCTCCTCGTCGGCGATCTTCACGCCGAGCCGTACGGCCGCCTCCGCCTCCTCCACGGTGAGCGCGTCCTCGATGTCCACGCGGCCGCTGCCGCGCCGCACGCGGTGGCGCACCACGTCGTCGGGCAGCAGGGCGGGATCGCAGTCGAGCCCGGCGTCGACGACGCGCACGGGCACGTTCTGGCGGCGGGCGAGCACCGCGACCGGGCTCGCGCCGTCCAGGACGGAACGGACAAGGGTGTGCGCCGATGAGGCGGGGCGGGCCGATACGCCCAGGCCCGCCACGCCGTGGTCACCGGCGAAGAGCACCACGCGGGGGCGCTCGACGGCCCGGACCGGGCTCGCGCCCTGCGCCGCCGAGAGCCAGGTGGCCAGCTCGTCGAGCCGGCCGAGCGCGCCGGGGGGCACGCTCTGCCGCTCCCGGCGTTCCTCGGCATCCCGCCGCACACCGTTGTCGGGGCGTTCGATCAGATCGGAGAAGTCGTCCAGGTTCAGCCTGCTCATCTGCCGAACAGTACCGCCAGCGGGCCGACCTCAGCCGCGCAGCGTGAGCGCCTGGCCCGCCACGACGAGCAGCACCTGCTCGCACTCGGCCGCGAACGCCGCGTTCAGGCGCCCCAGTTCGTCCCTGAAGCGCCGCCCCGACGCCGTCGCGGGCACCACGCCCGAGCCCACCTCGTTGCTCACCGCCACCACCGTGCGCGCGGTGGAGCGGACGGCGGCGACCAGCTCGGCCGTACGCTCACCGAGGGCCCGTTCGCCGCCCGCCGCCCACTTCTCGTCGTCCCACGCGCCGACCCGGTCCATCGCGTCGGTCAGCCACAGTGCCAGACAGTCGATGAGCAGCGGCGGCCCCGGCTCGTCGAGCAGCGCGGCGAGCTCACAGGTCTCCTCGGTACGCCAGGTGGCGGGCCGGCGTTCGCGGTGCAGCCCGACCCGCGCCGCCCACTCCCTGTCGCCCTCGCGGCAGCCGCCCGTCGCCACGTACACGACGCCGGGAAAGCCCTGAAGGCGCCGCTCCGCCTCCACCGACTTGCCCGAGCGCGCGCCGCCGAGCACGAGCGTGCGCCGGGGCAGATCGGGCACCGCGTGGTACTCGCCGACCACAAGCGTCGTGCCGTCGGGCACCGCACGCGCGCCGAGCGCCGCGAGCCGGCGCGCCAACTCCCGCCCCGGCGGCACGTCGTGGTCGATGTGCACCGCGATCACATCCGTGGCGGGACCGATGCCGCCGGCCGCCCGCAGCCGCGCCAGCGCGTCGGGGCGGCCGGTGACGTCGGCCACCACCATGTCGTACGGGCGCGTCGCGCTCTGCCCGGCGGGCGCGGCCCCCGGCGGCAGATACAGCAGCCGTTCGCCGTCGGGCGAGGTCACCTCGTATCCGGTGCCCGGCGCGTCGAGCGGGACCGCGAGCACCCGGTGGCCGCTGATCAGCGTCAGTCTGCGGCCGTCGGGCACCCGCCCGGCGGCGGGCAGCCCCGCCGGCAGCTCGACGGCGGGCCCGTCGTGCGGATGGGTCAGCAGCACCTGGCGCACCCCGGTGAGCGAGTGCCCGGCCCGCGCGGCGGCGAGCGCCGCGCCCGGGGTCAGGTCGAGCAGCAGCGCGCCGTCGACGAGCAGGGCGGTGGCGGCGCGCGCGTCGCCACCGAGGGCGAGCGCGCACGCGGCGCAGGGACAGTCGGGGCGCGGCAGGCCTGCGGGGGCCCCGGTGCCGAGGAGAGTCAGTTCCACAGCCACGATCCTCCCGCGTAACCGGCCCTCTTGCGCGCCCGGTTACGCTGCGGGCAGCAACGTGACGTAAGGAGGCGGACATGGCGTGGACGTGGCGTTTCGAGAAGTCGGACGGTACGGAGGTCGAGCCGGCGGTGGCGCCGGAGGAGTTCACGACCCAGGGCGATGCGGAGTCCTGGATCGGTGAGGTGTGGAAGGACCTGCTGGAGGGCGGGGCCGACCAGGTCTTCCTCTTCGAGGACGGCACGAAGATCTACGGCCCGATGAGCCTGCACGCCGAGCAGGTCTGAGGCCGGCACCGGGCCGGGTCCGCGCCCGGCCCGGCCGGGTTCAGATCTCGCCGAGGGTGACGTCGGCCGTCCTCCTGGCGCCGTCGCGGGTGTACGTCACCTGGACCTTCTGGCCGGGCTTGTCCGAGGCCAGCGCCTCGGTGAGGGCGGTGATCGAGGTGATGTCGGTGGCGCCGAGCCGGACGATGATGTCGCCCACGCGCAGGCCCGCCTTGGCGGCGGCTCCGTTCGCCGGGGCCGCCACCACCGCGACACCGGCCGGCTGGTAGCCGGAGTCGACCACGGTGCGCCCGGTGATGCCGAGCGCGGCCCGGCCCGAGTCGGTGACCCTGCCGTTCTTGATGATCTGGTCGGCGACCGTCTTGACCATCGAAACCGGGATCGCGAAACCGATGCCGGGAGCCGCGCTGCCGCCCATGTCCGGGTCGGTCGCGGCGAGCGTGGGAATGCCGATGATTTCGTCGTCCAGGTTCACCAGGGCGCCGCCGCTGTTGCCGGGGTTGATCGCGGCCGAGGTCTGCACCATGTTGGCGATGGTGGCGCCGGTCCCGCCGCCGTCCCTGCCCTCCGAGACGGTGCGTCCGGTCGCGGACACGATGCCCTGGGTGACGCTGGAGGAGAGTCCGAGCGGGGAGCCCATCGCCAGCACGATCTGGCCCATCTCGACCTTGGACGAATCCCCGAACCTGGCCGGCTTCAGACCGCTGGGCACCGAATCCAGCTTGATCACGGCGAGGTCCTGCTCGGGGTAGGCCGCGACCAGTTTCGCGGTGATCGCCGAACCGCTGCCCGAGGCCGTCACCTTGAACGTCCGCTCGTTGCCCACGACATGGGCGTTGGTGACGATGTGCCCCTGCGCGTCGTAGACGATGCCGGAGCCGAGGCTGTTGGACGCGTCGATCTGCACCACCGAGGGCAGCACGTCCTTGATGACGCGCTGGTAGTCGCTCTGGAGGCTGTCGGTCCCGCCCGAGCCGTTGCGCTGGGGGGTCGACGGGCTCGCGGACGCGCTCGGCGACGCCTGGGGGGCCGCCGTGCCGGCGGGCGAACAGCCGCCCAGGACAAGGGCGGTGGCGACGGCGGCGGTCACCGGCCATGCCGCACGGCGCACCCGGCCGGGGCGAAGAGATGCATCCATGGCAGGAGTATCCCTTTGGTCCGATATGACGGCCTGTCGGTGCACCCGATCAGGTACCGGGGTCCCGGGCCGGGGCCCACCCGGCGGATACCCGGGCCCCGCGCCGGGTATCCGCGCGGCTTCTCAGTCCGTACGCCTCAGTGCCGCACGCCTCGGTCCCGCACGCCTCAGTCCCGTACGCCGAAGAGGTGCAGCAGCGCGGCCACCTGCCGGTAGGGGTCGGTGCGCCCGGCGCGGTCCTCGGCCGCGAGCATCCGCTCCAGCTCGTCCGCCGGGGGCAGTTCGGCCTCATTGGGCACGTTGTCGGTGAAGACCCGCACCCCGTACCAGGTGTGCAGGGGCGCGGCGATCCCGTCCAGCGTGCGGGTCAGCGCCGCGAGCCGGTCGGCGCGGACCGGCAGCCCGATCCGGTTGGTGTAGGCGTCGGTGTCGAAGGCGGCGAGCGCGCCCGCCCAGTCGCCCGCGAGCCCCGGCCGCACCGCCAGCGCGTCCGCGTTCCGTACGAGCAGCGACAGCAGGCCGCCGGGGGCCAGCATCCGGGCGAGTCCGGCGAGCATGGCGTCCGGCTCCTCGACGTACATCAGGACGCCGTGGCAGAGGACCACGTCGAAGGAGCCCGGCAGGAAGTGCACCCCGGTCTCGCGGCCGTCGCCCTCGATCAGGCGGACCCGCTCGCGGATGCCCTCCGGTTCGGTGGCCAGCGCGTCCCGGGCGACCTTGAGCATCGCCGCGTCCGACTCGAGCCCGGTCACGGAGTGCCCGGCGCGGGCCAGGCGCAGGGCCTGGGTGCCCTGGCCCATGCCGACGTCCAGGACGCGCAGGCGCCGGCCCACGGGGAAACGCCCGGATATCTGCTCGTCGAGGTGACGGGCGACGAGTTCCTGGCGGACGACGTTGCGCAGCCCGCCAAGACCCTTCAGCCAGGCGCCGGAGGCGCCGGTGAACCCGGACGGCTTACCGCTCAGGGCTTCTCTCCGCGCTTGACCTGCGGCTTGGGCAGCCGCAGCCGGCGCATCTGGAGCGTGCGCATCAGACCGTAGGCGACGGCGCCCTTCTTCGGCTCGTCGGGGAAGCGGGCGGCGAGCGCCCTCTTGAGCCGGAAGGCGAGCCCGATCGAGTCCAGCACGATGAGCACGATCACCACGAGCCACAGCAGCAGCGAGAGGTTCTGGAGGCTGCCGATCCGGATCATCGAGAGCACCAGGATGATCACCGCGAGCGGCAGGAACATCTCGGCGACCGAGAACCGGGAGTCGACGAAGTCGCGGGCGAACTTGCGCACCGGGCCCTTGTCGCGGGCCGGCAGATAACGCTGGTCGCCATTGGCAAGCGCCTCGCGCTGCTTGGCCATGTCGACCCGGCGCGCCTCGCGCTGACGCTTGGCGGCCTCCTTGCGGTCGGCCGGCACGGTCGAGGCACGGCGGCGCTGGGTCTGGGCCTCACTCCGCTTGGGAGTGGGGCGCCCCTTGGGGGCCTCGGGGTCGCGGGGCGCTTTGGAGAGGTCCGCCGTCACCTTGTCGGTGGGGGCCTTCTCTGCGTTGGAACGGCTACGGAACACAATCCCCAAGGGTACGGGGTGCCCGGCATGGACCCCAGGCCGGTGGGGAACGATCCCACAACGCCTTGCGTCCGTAGAGGCGGGACGTACTGTTCCCCCCGAGGTCCACCTACTCCCTGCGCCGGATCGGCGCGGACCGTAGTCGTCCTTGGGGATGAGCGCATCGGCGTCCCAACAGTGCGGTAATGGATGCAGGGCCCGTACTGTGGGTTCTGTTGCAGCAGCTGGAGCTGGAGTCCGTCAGAAGGGGGCGCGCGAAGCCCATGAGCGGTGTCATGAAGCGTATGGGGATGATCTTCCGCGCGAAGGCGAACAAGGCCCTTGACCGGGCCGAGGACCCTCGCGAGACCCTCGATTACTCGTATCAGAAGCAACTGGAGCTGTTGCAGAAGGTGCGCCGCGGCGTCGCGGACGTCGCGACCTCCCGCAAGCGTCTTGAGTTGCAGCTCAACCAGCTCCAGAGCCAGTCCTCCAAGCTGGAGGACCAGGGCCGCAAGGCGCTGTCCCTGGGCCGTGAGGACCTGGCCCGCGAGGCCCTGTCCCGTCGCGCCTCGCTTCAGCAGCAGGTCACCGACCTGGAGACGCAGCACCAGACGTTGCAGGGCGAGGAGGAAAAGCTCACCCTGGCGGCCCAGCGCCTTCAGGCCAAGGTCGACGCCTTCCGCACCAAGAAGGAGACGATCAAGGCGACCTACACGGCGGCCCAGGCGCAGACCCGGATCGCCGAGTCCTTCTCGGGCATCTCCGAGGAGATGAGCGACGTCGGCATGGCCATCCAGCGGGCCGAGGACAAGACCGCGCAGCTCCAGGCGCGGGCCGGCGCGATCGACGAACTGCTTGCCTCCGGCGCGCTGGACGACCAGTCGGGCCTGGCCAAGGACGACATCCAGACCGAGCTGGACCGGCTCTCCGGTGGTACGGATGTAGAGCTGGAGTTGCAGCGGATGAAGGCCGAGCTGATGGGCGGTGGGTCCGCCGGCAAGCAGGCCATCGAGGGCGGCACCACGTCCGACAAGGCCGGCAACCCCGGCGGCAGCACCCCGCAGCAGAGCCCGCGCTTCGACAAGCAGTGACGAACGGCAGGAGACGTTCATGATCGTCCGGATCATGGGGGAGGGGCAGGTGAAGCTGGCGGACGGCCACTTCACCGAGCTCAACAAGCTCGACAACGACCTCCTCGCAGAGATGGAGGCCGGTGACGAGGACGGTTTCCGCCGCACCCTCGGCGCGCTCCTGGACGCGGTGCGCAGCCTGGGCGAGCCCCTTCCCGACGACGCCCTCGAACCGTCCGAGCTGATCCTCCCGAGCCCCGACGCGAGCCTGGACGAGGTCAGGGACATGCTCAGCGACGACGGCCTGATCCCGGGCTGACCCCGACGCCCCCCTCAGGGGGCCGGGGAGAGGCGTCGCGGCCGGGGCGGCTCCCGCGTCCCGTGCGGCCTGCCGGGCCCCTTACGGTAGGTGGCCGTGACCCTCATCGACCGGGCCCGGCCCTGGCTCAGGGCGCACCCGCTGGTCCTGGACGCGGCCCTCGCCATCGGCGTGCTGATCTCCATGGTCATCGGGTCGTTCGCCGACCCGCACGGGCCCGCCGGGCCGACCTTCGGCACCCGGACACCCGGCGCGCGTTCACTCGTTCTGATGGCGCTGGCCGCCCTCGTCCTCGTACCGAGGCGGCGCAGGCCCGTGGTCGTGCTCGCCTGCACCAGTGCGCTCACCATGGTCGAGCTCGCACTCGGCGCCCCGCCCGCCCCCGTCGCGATGAGCGCGGTCGTCGCGCTCTACACGGTCGCCGCCCACACCGACCGCCCCACCACCTACCGCGTCGGCGTGCTCACCATCGCCGTGCTCACCGGCACCGCCATGCTGCTCGGCACCCCGCCCTGGTACTCCCAGGAACACCTCGGGATCTTCGCCTGGACCGGCATGGCCGCGGCCGCCGGAGACGCCGTGCGCAGCCGGCGCGCCTTCGTCGACGCGATCCGCGAGCGCGCCGAGCGGGCCGAGCACGGGCGCGAGGAGGAGGCAAGGCGCCGGGTCGCAGAGGAGCGGCTGCGCATCGCCCGCGACCTGCACGACGTGGTCGCCCACCACATCGCGCTGGTCAACGTCCAGGCGGGCGTCGCGGCCCACGTCATGGACAAGCGGCCCGACCAGGCCAAGGAAGCGCTAGCCCATGTGCGCGAGGCCAGCCGCTCGGCGCTGGACGAACTGCGCTCCACCGTCGGCCTGCTGCGCCAGTCCGGCGACCCGGCGGCCCCCACCGAACCCGCCCCCGGCCTCGCCGTCCTGGACGATCTGCTGGCCGGGTTCCGTCGCGCCGGACTCGCGGTCGAGCTGGCCCGCACCGACCGCGCCCCGCTGCCGGCCGCCGTCGACCTCGCCGCGTACCGGGTGATCCAGGAGGCCCTGACCAATGTGCGCAAACACGCGGGCCCCGGCGCCAAGGCCGAGGTGAGCATCGTGCGCGTGGGGCCGGACACCGAGATCACCGTCATCGACGACGGCAGCGGCGCGGGCGCGGCGGGCGACGGCGGCGGCCACGGACTGCTCGGCATGCGCGAGCGCGTCACGGCTCTGGGCGGCCGCTGCACGGCCGGTCCCCGCTACGGCGGCGGCTTCCGCGTCCAGGCGATACTGCCGGTCACGGCGCCGGCGGGCGGGGCCACGGGGGAAGGCACACCATGACCATCCGGGTGGTACTCGCCGACGACCAGGCGTTGCTGCGCTCGGCGTTCCGTGTCCTGGTCGACTCCGAGCCGGACATGGAGGTGGTGGGCGAGGCGGCCGACGGCGCGGAGGTCGTCGACGTGGTGCGCGCGACGCTGCCGGACGTGGTCCTGATGGACATCCGGATGCCCGGCACCGACGGTCTCGCCGCCACCCGTGCCATCACCGCCGACCCGGCGCTCTCCGGCGTCCATGTGGTGATGCTGACGACCTTCGAGGTCGACGAGTACGTGGTGCGCTCCCTGCGGGCCGGCGCGTCCGGCTTCCTCGGCAAGGGCGCCGAGCCCGAGGAACTGCTCGGCGCGATCCGGGTCGCCGCGGCAGGCGAGGCCCTGCTGTCCCCGGCCGCGACCAAGGGCCTGATCACCACGTTCCTCGCGCAGGGCGGCAGTTGGGAGGCGGGCCAGGAGGACGCGGGCCGGCACGGCGAACGGCTCGCCGCCCTCACGGTGCGCGAACGCGAGGTGCTGGTCCAGGTGGCGGGCGGCCACTCCAACGACGAGATCGCCGAGCGCCTTGCCGTCAGCCCCCTCACCGTGAAAACCCATGTGAACCGGGCGATGGCGAAACTGGGTGCCCGCGACCGCGCCCAGCTGGTGGTCATCGCGTACGAGTCGGGCCTGGTGCGCCCGAGGGCCGACTGACCTCGGTCCGGCTGATCTCGGGCCGACCGATCTCGGGCCGACTGGCCTCGGTCCGGCTGATCTCGGTCCGGCTGATCTCGGGCCGACTGGCCTCGGTCCGGCTGATCTCGGGCCGGCTGATCTCGGGCCGACTGGCCTCGGGCCGGTACGGCGAAGGCCGCCCCCCGCAGAGGGAGGCGGCCTTCGCCGGGTCGCGCGGGCCTTCGCCGGCTCGCGCGGGCGGGGCTACGGCAGGGCCAGCATCCGCTCAAGGGCCAGCTTCGCGAAGCTCTCGGTCTCCCGGTCCACCTGGATCTGGTTGATCAGCTTGCCCTCGGCGAGCGATTCCAGGGTCCACACGAGGTGGGGCAGGTCGATGCGGTTCATGGTCGAGCAGAAGCAGACCGTCTTGTCGAGGAAGACGATCTCCTTGTCCTCGGCGGCGAACCGGTTGGCCAGGCGCCGCACCAGGTTGAGCTCGGTGCCGATCGCCCACTTCGAGCCGCGCGGGGCGGCCTCCAGGGCCTTGATGATGTACTCCGTCGAGCCGACGTAGTCCGCCGCGGCGACCACCTCGTGCTTGCACTCGGGGTGCACCAGGACGTTCACGCCCGGGATGCGCTCGCGGACGTCGTTGACGGAGTCGAGCGAGAAGCGGCCGTGCACCGAGCAGTGGCCGCGCCACAGGATCATCTTCGCGTTCCGCAGCTGCTCGACGGTGAGGCCGCCGTTCGGCTTGTGCGGGTTGTAGAGCACGCAGTCGTCGAGGGACATGCCGAGGTCGCGTACGGCGGTGTTGCGGCCCAGGTGCTGGTCCGGCAGGAACAGCACCTTGGTCGAACCGGGCTCCCCCTGCTCGAAGGCCCAGTTCAGCGCCCGCTCGGCGTTGGAGGAGGTGCAGATGGTGCCGCCGTGCTTGCCGGTGAACGCCTTGATGTCGGCCGAGGAGTTCATGTAGGAGACGGGCACGACCTGGTCGGCCACCCCGGCCTCGGTCAGCACGTCCCAGCACTCGGCGACCTGCTCGGCGGTGGCCATGTCGGCCATCGAGCAGCCGGCGGCGAGGTCCGGCAGGACCACCTTCTGGTCGTCACCGGTCAGGATGTCGGCGGACTCGGCCATGAAGTGCACGCCGCAGAACACGATGTACTCCGCCTCGGGCCTGGCGGCCGCGTCCCTGGCCAGCTTGAAGGAGTCGCCCGTCACATCGGCGAACTCGATGACCTCGTCGCGCTGGTAGTGGTGCCCGAGGATGAAGACCTTGTCCCCGAGCCTGGCCTTGGCCGCGCGGGCGCGCTCGACCAGGTCCGGGTCGGAGGGAGAGGGAAGGTCGCCGGGACATTCCACACCGCGCTCGCTCTTGGGGTCGGCCTCGCGGCCGAGCAGGAGCAGGGCGAGGGGCGTCGGACGCACGTCGAGATCGACGCGGCCGGCGAGGTCCTGACGGGGCTGGGCGGTGGTCACGTCACGCACCCTTTCTTTTCCTCAAGCGTGCGGCGGTGCCGCTCCAGTGGCCCCGGGGTGCTTGCACCCAAGGGTTTTCGTCTAAATGACGCTATCTATCATAACCGCTTCACGTCACTTTGACGATGGCCATAGTGTCGATGTGACGCACCCGGCTCCGTCCCCCTCGCCCCTGAGGTGTCCGGTCCGGTACGCGGTTGTCCACAGGCCTTTTCCCGCCTGCCTCCTTGTGTGCGAGCATGAAAGGGAAGAACCCGAAGCGCCCGGAATGAATCCGGGGCCCCGCCGGTTGCAACCGTCGGCAAGCAGTCTCCGTACAACCCGGGAGAGAAGCAGATGTCCGTATCGGACGAGACCACCACCGTGAGCGACGGCATCCTCCTGTCCGACGCCGCCGCCGCCAAGGTCAAGGGCCTCCTTGAGCAGGAGGGCCGGGACGACCTGGCGCTGCGCGTCGCCGTTCAGCCGGGTGGCTGCTCCGGCCTGCGTTACCAGCTGTTCTTCGACGAGCGCTCGCTCGACGGTGACGTCGTGAAGGACTTCGACGGCGTCAAGGTCGTCACCGACCGCATGAGCGCCCCGTACCTGGGCGGCGCCTCGATCGACTTCGTCGACACCATCGAGAAGCAGGGCTTCACCATCGACAACCCGAACGCGACGGGTTCCTGCGCCTGCGGCGACTCCTTCAGCTGAGCCTGACGCCGGCGAAAAGGCGGGTGCCCCCGGTTCACGGGGGCACCCGCCTTCGTCGTGCCCGGGCGCGGAAGCCCGCACGCCGCTCGCCTACCTCTTCGGCAGCTCCTTGCCCGTGTCCGCGTCGGTCACCTTCCTCGCTCCCAGCGCCTCGTGCAGCTGCACCGACAGGGTCTGCTGCTTGGCCAGGGCGACGCACATCTTCTTCGGGTCCTTGAGCTGCCCGGTCACCTTGACGCGTACCCCGTCGCCCGCCTCATCGGCGCTCGCCGTGTACGTGTCGCACACCCCGCCCCAGAACGTCACGTCCAGGGTCCGTCCGTCCGGCGCGAGCGCATAGGACTCCAACTGGCCATGGGCGCCCGGCGCCGTGGCGGAGCCGGACGGCGCCGGCACGGGGGCGCCGGTGGACGGCGACGGGGGCTTGGTGATGTACGGCGGGGCCACCGCAGGAGCCGTGATCGTGAACGGCTGCCCCGCGTCCGGCTTCACCTGGAACAGCCAGGACGGTACGAGACTCGGCGTGCCGCCCACGGACTGCGCGGCCAGACCGAAGACCGCGCCGTCGACCGTCACGGTCGAGGGCGTGGGCGGCGGCTGGTCGCAGGGCTGCTTGATGTTGCCCTGCGGATCGCTCGGCAGCCGCCCCTTCGTGGGCTGCCCGTCCAGCGGCACCGGGGCCGCGCACTCCTTGGCCCTCGGCCGCCCGGCGCCATGGCTGTTGAGCTGGGCCAGCGTCTGGTCCGCACCCATCACCGGATAGGTGGCGCCCTTGTCGAGAGCCTTCAACTGCCCGCTGCCGCCGACCACTTGACCGTCCGAGCCGACCTGAATGCCGGTCGTCCAGCCGTACGTGGGAAGCCCGCCGATCACCGGATCGGCGTTCACCACCCGGGCCGAGGCGAGGATTTCCCTGGCGTCCAGCTTGGCGTCGTCCTGGCCGAGCGCCTTGAGGACCGGGGCGGCGGCCGCCTTCGCCGCCTGCTCGCTGACCGGAGCGCCCCCGCTCGGAGCGCCGCCGCTCGCGGCGCCACCGGTGCCACCGCCGTCCGCACCCGTGGTGTGCATCGGACACATCTTCCCCTTGGGGCAGTTGTCCGTGCCGCCGCTGCCGAACCGCGCGAACGACCAGGTGCCCGGTGCCTTCTGAGTGACCGTCAGCGTCGGCCCCGAGCCGTCCTTCGTCGCGCCCACCTTCCAGGTGCCGCTCTCAAGACGCGCCGCCCCGTCCACGCCGAGCGCCCGCGCCAGGCGGTGCACATCGGCCTCGCTCACCGCACCGCGTGGCTGGTAGACGGATGCCTCGCCGGGCCCGCCGGGCAGCTTCACCGACGCCCGGTAGACCACCCCGTTGGGGTCGGGCTCGCCGGGCGCGATGCCGTTGCCGCCGCCGCTGCCCCGCGCGCCGCTCCCGCCGTCGCCCCCCGCCGCGCCCCCCTCGGGCGCGTTGTCGAGTGCGAGCGGGGGCGGAGCGCCGTCCTTGCCGGGCGCGGTGCCACCGCCCGAGGACGCCGTCGTGGCCCAGTACGCCCCGCCGCCGCCCACGGCCAGTACGGCCACGGCGGCCGCGGCGAGGACCAAGGCGGACCGCCGAGAACGCCGCTGCCGGGGCTCGTCCTGCGTGTGCTCGCTGCTCACCAGATCGCTCCTGTCCAGTCGTATCCCGCGTCCCCTTGGCGGGGGACGGCGATTGGACGGAGCGGGGGAGCGCACGGTTCCCTCCGCGCGCCGCACCCCGCGCGATCAGGCCGTTTCAGTCCCCGTATTCGGACATGTCCGCGATCAGACGTACCGAGGAGGACGGAATGGTCACACCGTGGATGCGGGACGGCGGCACCGGCTCAGGCGCGGTCATGGCCGGCACCACCCAGTGCGGAGCCATCCGCGCGCAATCCCCGCGCAACCCCTCAAGACCCCGGTCCGTCGCCGCCGCCCGTCCGCCGTTCAGCTTGGTTTCCATGTCCGCACCGTACGCAGCACAGCGTCTGCGCAGAAAGACCTACTATTGGGTAGTTTCCGCCGGTCGGCCCGGCGGGGGCGACCCGGTAGCGTGAGCTGTCAACGCCCGCCCCTCGCATTCTCATCAGGAGCGCCCCCGTCGTGCGTATCGCAGTCACCGGCTCCATCGCCACCGACCACCTCATGACCTTCCCCGGCCGATTCGCCGACCAGCTGGTCGCCGACCAGCTGCACACGGTCTCCCTCTCCTTCCTGGTCGACAACCTCGACGTACGGCGCGGCGGCGTCGGCCCCAACATCTGCTTCGGCATGGGCCAGCTCGGCGGCCGGCCGATCCTGGTCGGCGCCGCGGGCTCCGACTTCGACGAGTACCGCGCCTGGCTCGACCGGCACGGCGTGGACACCGGCTCGGTGCGGATCTCCGAGGTCCTGCACACCGCCCGCTTCGTGTGCACCACCGACGCCGACCACAACCAGATCGGCTCCTTCTACACGGGCGCGATGAGCGAGGCCCGCCAGATCGAGCTGAAGGCGGTCGCCGACCGCGTGGGCGGGCTCGACCTGGTCCTGATCGGCGCCGACGACCCCGAGGCGATGCTGCGCCACACCGAGGAGTGCAAGGCGCGGAGCATCCCCTTCGCGGCCGACTTCTCGCAGCAGATCGCCCGCATGTCCGGCGCCGACATCCGCACCCTGCTCGAGGGCGCGACGTACCTCTTCTCCAACGAGTACGAGAAGGGGCTCATCGAGTCCAAGACCGGCTGGAGCGACGAGGAGATCCTGGCCAAGGTCGACTACCGCGTCACCACCCTCGGCTCACGCGGGGTGCGCGTCGAGCGGACCGGCGCCGAGCCCATCGTCGTCGGCGTACCGGAGGAGGAGGCCAAGGTCGACCCGACGGGCGTGGGCGACGCGTTCCGCGCGGGCTTCTTGACCGGTCTGTCCTGGGGCGTGGGGCACGAGCGCGCGGCCCAGGTCGGCTGCATGCTGGCCACGCTGGTCATCGAGACCCTGGGCACCCAGGAGTACACGATGCGCCGGGCCGACTTCATGGACCGCTTCACCAAGGCGTACGGCGAGGAGGCCGCCGCCGAGGTGCGCACCCACCTCAAGTAGGCCGGGCGGCGGCGGTCAGCCGACCCGGCGCACCCGGTAGGCGGTCCCGGCCGCCGCCGGGTGCTCGCCCAGGTACTCCTGACCGCGCATCTCGCACCACGCCGGGATGTCCAGACGGGCCGCCTCGTCGTCGGCGAGCACGGTCACCGTGCCGCCGACGGGCACCTGGCCGATGGCCTTCGCCAGTTCGATGACCGGAACGGGACAGAGCCGGCCGATCGAGTCCACCGTGACCTCCGACTCGGCGCCGGCGGCCCCGGGGGCGGCGGCCGGCGCCCCCAGTTTCGTCCGCACCGATGCGACCACCGAGGGCAGCACGTCGAGGAACCGCTCGACGTCCCCCTCGGCGGTGCCCAGCGGCAGGGACACCCGCACATTGCCCTCGCTCAGGACGCCCATCGCGCGCAGCACATGGCTGGGCGTCAGGGTGCTACTTGTGCAGGACGAACCGGAGGAAACGGAGAAATCCGCCCGGTCGAGCTCGTGCAGCAGCGTCTCTCCGTCGACATAGAGACAGGAGAAGGTGACCAGGTGCGGCAGCCGTCGCACGGGATCGCCCACCACTTCCACATCCGGCACGAGCTCCGCGACCCGGCCCCTGATCCGGTCCACCAGGACCCGCAGGCGCGCCGCCTCGGCCTGCGCGTCGGCCCGCACCGCCCGCAGCGAGGCCGCCGCCGCGACGACGGCCGGAATGTTCTCGAAGCCCGGCGCGCGTCCCGACTCCCGCTCATCGGCCGGGCCTTGGGGCGCGAACCGTACGCCCTTGCGCACCGCGAGCAGTCCGACTCCTGCCGGACCGCCCCATTTGTGGGCACTCGCCGCCAGGACGGACCAGCCGCCCCCGACCGGTCCCCACCCCAGCGATTGCGCCGCGTCCACCAGGAGCGGCACCCCCGCCGCCCGGCACACCTCGGCCACCTCGGCGACCGGCTGGACCGTGCCCACCTCGTGGTTGGCGGACTGGAGACAGGCGAGCGCGGTGCCGGGGCGCAGGGCCGCGGCGTACGCGTCGGGGGAGACCCGGCCCGTACGGTCCACCGCGACCTCGGTGACCGTGCCGCCGTCCGACGCGTGGGAGGCGGCCGAATGGAGCACCGAGGAGTGTTCGACCGCGGACACCACCAGGTGCCGCCCGACACGCCGACGCCCGGACAAGGATCCGTAAATTCCCGCGTGCACCGCCTGGGTCCCCGAACCGGTGAAGCTGAGCTCGTCGGGGCGGCAGCCGACGGCCTCGGCGGCGGCCTCGCGCGCCGCGTCCAGGAGCAGCCGGGCGCGCCGTCCCTCCCGGTAGAGCCGGGCCGGATCGGCCCACCCCTCGTCCAGGGAGGCTTGCAGGGCCTGGTGGGCGACGGGGTGCAGGGGGGCCGAGGAGGCCGCGTCGAAGTAGGGCACGGCGCCACGCTAACCCCGGTCGGCCGGGCGGGCGCCGGTGGCCGGGGCGAGGGCCCGTCAGATGGCGGCCGGAGGCCGGGATTCCGCCGGGGCTCCACCCCTTCGGGGACTCGGACGGCGCGTTGGGCACCCTCCCCGCGCGACCCCAAATAGCGTCCAGTAGGGTTTGCTCCGCATAAACATCCAAACCCCTGCCCGTGTGCCAGGGCGGCGACCGACCAGCGAGACGGCCGTAGCCGACCACCGCGGGCGAGACTCTCGGGAAGGCGCTACGTGAGTCCCAACGGCTCCGACCTCCCCCGCTGCCTGGAAGGCGCGGGTGGTTCCCCCACGTCGAGGCGCCCGATGCGGCGGAAGCTGCCGCAGGTGCTGACTGCGGGCCTGGTCCTGGCGACAGCATCCGGTTGCTCGTACAACTGGAAAGACTTCCCTCGGCTTGGTATGCCCACTCCGGTGACGGACGAGGCTCCCAGGATCCTGTCCCTCTGGCAGGGCTCGTGGGCGGCTGCGCTCGCCACGGGCGTGCTGGTCTGGGGCCTGATCCTGTGGAGCGTCATCTTCCACCGGCGTAGCCGCACCAAGGTCGAGGTACCCCCGCAGACCCGGTACAACATGCCCATCGAGGCGCTGTACACCGTGGTTCCGCTCATCATCGTCTCCGTGCTGTTCTACTTCACGGCACGCGACGAATCGAAGCTCCTGGCCCTGTCCCCGAAGCCCGCTCACACGGTCAACGTGGTCGGCTACCAGTGGAGCTGGGGCTTCAACTACGTCGAGGACGTGCCCGGTGTGAAGGGCGACGCCAAGACGGACAAGAACCTGGAAGCGATTCCGGACCGGTTCAAGAAGGACTTCCCCGCGAACGCGGGCGGTGTCTACGACGTCGGCATCCCCGGCACCCGTAACCCGCAGACCGGAAACCCGGGCCCGACCCTGTGGCTGCCCAAGGGCGAGAAGGTCCGCTTCGTGCTGACCTCGCGCGACGTCATCCACTCCTTCTGGATCGTGCCCTTCCTGATGAAGCAGGACGTCGTTCCTGGGCACACCAACTCGTTCGAGGTCACGCCGAACCAGGAAGGCACCTTCCTGGGCAAGTGCGCCGAACTCTGCGGCGTCGACCACTCGCGCATGCTCTTCAACGTGAAGGTCGTCTCCCCGGAGCGCTACCAGCAGCACCTCAAGGAGCTGGCGGCGAAGGGCCAGTCCGGTTACGTGCCGGCGGGCATCGCCCAGACCGATCCCGCCAAGAACGCGGAGACGAACAAACTGTGAGCATCCTCAACGAATCTCAGGGTGCCGCGGCAGCAGACGACTCGTACGAGAACGAGCTGCCGGTCCGGCGCAAGCAGCCGGGAAACGTCGTCATCAAGTGGCTGACCACCACTGATCACAAGACGATCGGCACGATGTACCTGGTCACGTCGTTCGCGTTCTTCTGCATCGGCGGCATCATGGCGCTCTTCATGCGCGCCGAACTCGCCCGTCCCGGCACGCAGATCATGTCGAACGAGCAGTTCAACCAGGCGTTCACGATGCACGGCACGATCATGCTGCTGATGTTCGCGACGCCACTGTTCGCCGGATTCGCGAACTGGATCATGCCGCTTCAGATCGGCGCGCCCGACGTGGCGTTCCCGCGGCTGAACATGTTCGCCTACTGGCTCTACCTGTTCGGCTCGACCATCGCGGTCGGTGGCTTCCTCACCCCGCAGGGCGCGGCCGACTTCGGCTGGTTCGCCTACAGCCCGCTGTCGGACGCGGTCCGCTCGCCGGGCGTCGGCGCCGACATGTGGATCATGGGTCTGGCCTTCTCCGGCTTCGGCACGATCCTCGGTTCGGTCAACTTCATCACCACGATCATCTGCATGCGCGCTCCCGGCATGACGATGTTCCGTATGCCGATCTTCGTGTGGAACGTCCTGCTGACCGGTGTGCTGGTCCTGCTGGCCTTCCCGGTCCTCGCGGCCGCGCTGTTCGCCCTGGAGGCGGACCGCAAGTTCGGTGCGCATGTCTTCGACGCCAGTAATGGCGGCGCGTTGCTGTGGCAACACCTCTTCTGGTTCTTCGGCCATCCAGAGGTGTACATCATCGCGTTGCCATTCTTCGGAATCATTTCCGAAGTGATCCCGGTGTTCAGCCGAAAGCCGATGTTCGGCTACAGCGGTCTGATCGGCGCCACCATCGCGATCGCGGGTCTGTCCGTGACCGTGTGGGCGCACCACATGTACGTCACCGGTGGCGTGCTCCTGCCGTTCTTCTCCTTCATGACGTTCCTCATCGCCGTGCCGACGGGCGTGAAGTTCTTCAACTGGATCGGCACGATGTGGAAGGGCTCACTGTCCTTCGAGACGCCCATGCTGTGGGCCGTCGGCTTCCTGATCACCTTCACCTTCGGTGGTCTGACCGGCGTCATCCTGGCCTCGCCGCCGATGGACTTCCACGTTTCCGACTCGTACTTCGTCGTCGCGCACTTCCACTACGTCATCTTCGGCACCGTGGTCTTCGCGATGTTCTCCGGATTCCACTTCTGGTGGCCGAAGTTCACCGGAAAGATGCTGGACGAGCGCCTTGGCAAGATCACCTTCTGGACGCTGTTCGTGGGCTTCCACGGCACGTTCCTGGTGCAGCACTGGCTGGGTGTCGAGGGCATGCCGCGTCGTTACGCGGACTACCTCGCGGCCGACGGCTTCACCGCGCTGAACACGATCTCGACGATCTCCTCCTTCCTGCTCGGTCTGTCGATCCTGCCGTTCCTCTACAACGTCTGGAAGACCGCCAAGTACGGCAAGAAGATCGAGGTCGACGACCCGTGGGGCTACGGCCGTTCGCTCGAATGGGCGACGTCGTGCCCGCCGCCGCGGCACAACTTCCTCACCATGCCGCGCATTCGCTCCGAATCGCCGGCGTTCGACCTTCACCACCCGGAGATCGCGGCTCTCGACCAGCTCGAGAACCACGGCGACGTCCACGGTGACAACATGCTCACCGGTGGCAAGGAGGCCGGGAAGTGAAGATCCAGGGCAAGATGTTCCTGTGGCTGTCCGCCTTCGTCCTGATCATGGCCATCGTGTATGGCGTGTGGTCGAAGGAGGCGGCCGGAACCACCGCGCTCTTCATGGCCTTCGGCCTGAGCGTCATGATCGGCTTCTACCTGGTCTTCACGGCCCGGCGGGTCGACGTGGGCGCCCAGGACGACAAGGAGGCCGACGTCGCGGACGACGCCGGTGAGGTCGGCTTCTTCTCGCCGCACTCCTGGCAGCCGCTCGCGCTCGGCATCGGCGGCGCCCTGGCCTTCCTCGCGATCGCCATGGGCTGGTGGCTGCTGTACTTCTCGGCTCCGCTGATCCTGGTCGGCCTGTACGGCTGGGTGTTCGAGTACTACCGCGGCGAGAACCAGAACCAGTAGGTCCTTGGCACGCGCCGCACCCGAGGGGCCCCCGTCTCACCACGAGACGGGGGCCCCTCGTTTGCAGTCGTCCGGCGCGCCGGATCTGATGAATCTTCATACCGTGTGGTCATGAGCCACGCACCGCGCATCCCCACCGTAGTGAGCTGCACCCTCCTGGTCCTGTCCCTCGGTGTGGGGGCCACGGGGTGTGGCGGATCCACCGGCAACCCGCTCTCCGCCAAGCCGTACGACGCGGCCGGACAGATCGCGTACAACGGCCCGGACGGCAGCCACAAGGCCGATCCCGACAAGCCCATCGAGATCACCGCCAAAGCCAAGAGCGATCGCATCACGGACGTCACGGCCGTCGACGGCAACGGGCGCTACCTGGCGGGCGAGCTGACCGCCGACGGCACCCGCTGGCACTCCACCGCCCCCTTGGTGGCCGGCGCGCACTACACCGTGAAGGTCTCCACGGAGAACGAGGACGGCTCTCCGGGGCTGCGCACGCTGTCGTTCGACACGGAGGCGGCCAAGGACGCCGTGGAGGTCGAATTCGGCCCGGACGCGGGCAAGTACGGCGTCGGGCAGCCCATCACCGCGCAGCTGAGCAAACCGGTCAAGGACAAGGCGGCCCGCGCGATCGTGGAGCGGGCCCTGAAGGTCGAGTCGACGCCGAGGGTGGAGGGCGCCTGGTACTGGGTGGGCGACAAGGTGCTGCACTACCGGCCCAAGGAGTACTGGCCCACCCACGCCACCATCCGCGTGCACTCCAACCTGGAGGGCGTGAAGATCGCCGACAAGCTGTACGGCGGTCCCGCCAAGCCCCTGACGATCACCACGGGCGACCGTATCGAGGCCATCACGGACGCCGCGGGGCACACCATGACGGTCAAGCGGAACGGAGAAGTGATCAATACCATTCCGGTCACCACCGGCAAGCCCGGATTCGCCACCCGCAACGGCGTCAAGGTGGTCCTGGGCAAGCAGTACTTCGTACGTATGCGCGGGACGACCGTCGGCATCTCGGCCGGCAGCTCGGACGCCTACGACCTGCCGGTGTACTACGCGACCCGGGTCACTTGGAGCGGCGAGTACGTGCACGCCGCGCCCTGGTCGGTGGGCTCGCAGGGCGCCGAGAACGTCAGCCACGGCTGCACCGGCATGAGCACCGGCAACGCCGCGTGGTTCTTCGAGAACATCAACGAGGGCGACATCGTCACCGTCGTCAACAGCATCGGCGAGGAGATGACGCCGTTCGACAACGGGTTCGGCGACTGGAACGTGTCGTGGGACAAGTGGCGCGAGGGCAGCGTCCTGACGGCCGACCTCAAGGCCGGGCAGAGCAAGGCGAACTCCGCCCGGCTGCGGCCGGGAGTGTGAGCTCAGGCACCCACGGCGAGGCGCCCGCGCAGCAGCGAGGCCAGGGCGTCCGCGAACTCGACCGGCTCGACGGGCAGCGTCACCGCGGCGTCCGCGCGGCTCCACGTGGCCAGCCAGGCGTCCTGCGGGCGGCCGATCAGGAGCAGCACCGGCGGGCACCGGAAGATCTCGTCCTTGAGCTGGCGGCACACGCCCATACCGCCCGCGGGGACCGCCTCGCCGTCCAGGACGCACACGTCCACACCGCCGCGGTCCAGCTCCTTGAGGACCGCCGGCAGCGTCGCGCACTCAAGGAACTCCACGGGCGGCACGTCGGAGGCGGGCCTGCGCCCGGCCGCGAGCCGCACCTGCGCGCGGGTGTTCGCGTCGTCGCTGTAGACCAGAACGGTGGCGCTCGACTGCATGGATCCTCCGAAGGTCCGGCGGCGTCGCCGGCGTTGGCTCATGAACCGATGCGCGGATGCTACTCCGTCCAACAGCCCGTCAACACCGGTTCGAGCAGCCCTTCGATGGGCCGTTCGGGCCCTGCATACGCCGCTGACACACCGAACGGCACCCCCCGGAGTGAGGGCGGGATAAGCGACCGACATAATGTCGGTCGTGGCGACAGCAACGACAGTAGAAACCGGGCACGCGCACCCGTCGGTCAATCGGCCGAACCTCACCAGCGTCGGAACCATCATCTGGTTGAGTTCCGAGCTGATGTTCTTCGCGGCCCTCTTCGCGATGTACTTCACTCTGCGATCGGTAACGGGTGCCGCGCATTGGTCAGAGATGGCCTCGTCCCTGAACATTCCGTTCTCGGCGACCAACACCACGATCCTGGTGCTCTCCTCCCTCACCTGCCAGCTCGGCGTCTTCGCCGCCGAGCGGGGCGACGTGAAGAAGCTCCGCACCTGGTTCACCATCACGTTCGTGATGGGTGCGATCTTCATCGGTGGCCAGGTCTTCGAGTACACCGACCTGGTGAAGAAGGACGGCCTCTCGCTGTCCTCGGATCCGTACGGTTCGGTGTTCTACCTGACCACGGGCTTCCACGGACTGCATGTGACAGGCGGCCTGATCGCCTTCCTGCTGGTTCTTGGCAGGACGTACGCGGCGAAGAGGTTCACCCATGAACAGGCGACCGCGGCCATCGTCGTGTCCTATTACTGGCACTTCGTCGATGTCGTGTGGATCGGCCTCTTCGCCACGATCTACCTGATCCAGTAACCGGACCCGTAGGTCCGCACCACATCCGCCATCGACGCAGAAGATCCTGACACCGGGGTAATCCGTGAAAAAGCTCTCCGCACGACGACGCCATCCGCTGGCGGCGGTCGTCGTCCTACTCCTCGCGCTGGCGGCCACCGGGGGGCTGTACGCCGCGTTCGCGCCCGCGGGCAAGGCTCAGGCTGACGAAACCGCCCAGTCCCTCGCCATCGACGAGGGCAAGAAGCTCTACTCCGTCGGCTGCGCCAGCTGCCACGGGACCGGCGGTCAGGGAACCTCTGACGGCCCCTCCCTGGTCGGCGTCGGCGCCGCCGCCGTGGACTTCCAGGTCGGCACCGGCCGCATGCCGGCGCAGCAGCCCGGCGCGCAGGTGCCGAAGAAGAAGGTCATCTACTCGCAGTCCGAGATCGACCAGCTCGCCGCGTACGTGGCCTCGCTGGGCGCAGGACCGAGCGTGCCGACCAACTCGCAGTACAACCCGAGCGGTGCGGACATCGCCAAGGGTGGCGAGCTGTTCCGCACCAACTGCGCCCAGTGCCACAACTTCACGGGTGAGGGCGGTGCCCTGACGAACGGCAAGTTCGCCCCCAGCCTGGAGGACGTGGACCCCAAGCACATCTACGAGGCCATGCAGACCGGCCCGCAGAACATGCCGTCCTTCCCGGACACGACGATGCCGCAGAAGCAGAAGCAGGACATCATCGCGTACCTGCACGCCGTGAACAGCGACAAGTCCGCCAGCCCCGGTGGTCTCAAGCTCGGCGGGCTCGGCCCGGTCAGCGAGGGTCTGTTCGGCTGGATCTTCGGTCTGGGTGCCCTCATCGCAGTAGCCATCTGGGTCGCGGCCCACACCGCTAAGGCCAAGAAGTCATGAGTAGCCAAGAGAATTCCGAGAGCCTGCCTGAAGCGCAGGCCACCGCGCACGGCGCGGTAGCGACCGCGGGCGACCCCTTCGCCGACCCGGGACTTCCGGCCCACAAGCCGCGCGTCCAGGACATCGACGAGCGGGCGGCCAAGCGCTCGGAGCGCGTGGTCGCGTTCCTGTTCCTCCTGTCCATGATCGCTACGGTCGGCTTCATCGCCTCGTACGTGATCTTCCCGGTCGACAAGATCGTCTTCATCTTCCCGTTCGGGCATGTCAGCATCCTCAACTTCGCCCTGGGTCTGACCCTCGGCGTGGCGCTGTTCTGCATCGGCGCGGGCGCGGTCCACTGGGCACGCACCCTGATGTCGGACGTCGAGATGCCGGCCGAGCGGCACGAGATCGCGGCACCGCCGGAGGTCAAGGCGCAGGTCCTGGCCGACTTCAAGCAGGGCGCGGCCGAGTCCGGCTTCGGACGGCGCAAGCTGATCCGCAACACCATGTTCGGCGCGCTTGCCATGGTGCCGCTCTCCGGTGTGATGCTCCTGCGCGACCTGGGCACGCTGCCCGAGGACAAGCTGCGGCACACCATGTGGTCCAAGGGCAAGGCCCTGATCAACATGAACACCAACGAGCCGCTGCGTCCCGAGGACCTGCTGGTCGGTTCCCTCACCTTCGCCAAGCCCGAGGGCCTGGAGGAGGACGCGGAGGACTTCCAGACGCAGATCGCCAAGGCCGCCCTGATGCTCGTCCGGATCAAGCCGGAGGACATCAAGGACAAGCGCGAGCTCGAATGGTCGCACCAGGGCATCGTCGCGTACTCGAAGATCTGCACCCACGTGGGCTGCCCGATCTCCCTGTACGAGCAGCAGACGCACCACGTGCTCTGCCCGTGCCACCAGTCCACTTTCGACCTCTCCGACGGCGCCCGCGTCATCTTCGGCCCGGCCGGCCACGCCCTCCCGCAGCTGCGGATCGGCGTGAATGACGAGGGCTACCTCGAAGCGCTCGGCGACTTCGAAGAGCCCGTCGGTCCTGCCTTCTGGGAGCGCGGATGAGCACCACGACAGACGCACGGCGCGAAGCGCCCGCCGGTGAGCGGATCGCGGACTGGGCGGACGGCCGCCTCGGGATCTACTCCCTGGCCAAGGCCAACATGCGCAAGATCTTTCCGGACCACTGGTCCTTCATGCTCGGCGAGATCTGCATGTACAGCTTCATCATCATCATCCTCACGGGTGTGTATCTGACGCTGTTCTTCCACCCGAGCATGAACGAGGTCGTCTACGACGGCTCGTACGTGCCGCTCCAGGGCATGCACATGTCCGAGGCGTTCAACTCGACCATGCACATCAGCTTCGATGTGCGCGGTGGTCTGCTGATCCGGCAGATCCACCACTGGGCGGCGCTGATCTTCCTCGCCGGCATGTTCGTGCACATGATGCGCGTGTTCTTCACGGGCGCGTTCCGCAAGCCGCGCGAGGTCAACTGGCTCTTCGGCTTCCTGCTGTTCGTCCTCGGCATGTTCACCGGCTTCACCGGTTACTCGCTCCCGGACGACCTGCTGTCGGGCACCGGTGTCCGCTTCATGGAGGGCGCGATCCTGTCCGTGCCGGTCGTCGGCACGTACCTGTCGTTCTTCCTGTTCGGCGGGGAGTTCCCCGGCGGCGACTTCGTGGCCCGGTTCTACTCGGTCCACATCCTGCTGCTGCCGGGCATCATGCTGGGCCTGATGGTCGCCCACCTGATCCTGGTCTTCTACCACAAGCACACCCAGTTCGCGGGTCCGGGACGTACGAACAAGAACGTCGTCGGCATGCCGCTGCTCCCGGTGTACATGGCGAAGGCCGGCGGCTTCTTCTTCCTGGTCTTCGGCGTCATCGCGGTCGTCGCGGCGATCGCCTCGATCAACCCGATCTGGGCGATCGGCCCCTACCGGCCCGACCAGGTCTCCACCGGCGCCCAGCCCGACTGGTACATGGGCTTCTCCGAAGGCCTCATCCGTGTGATGCCGGGCTGGGAGATCAACCTGTGGGGCCACACGCTCGTCCTGGGCGTGTTCATCCCGCTGGTGATCTTCCCGCTGGTCCTCGCGGCCATCGCGGTCTACCCGTTCATCGAGTCCTGGGTCACCGGCGACAAGCGCGAGCACCACATCGCGGACCGGCCGCGCAACGCGCCGACGCGTACCGCGTTCGGTGTCGCGTGGATCACCTGGTACATGGTGCTGCTCATCGGTGGTGGAAACGACCTCTGGGCCACCCACTTCCACCTCTCGATCAACGTCATCACCTGGTTCGTGCGGATCGCGTTCTTCGTCGCTCCGGTCCTGGCCTTCATCGCCACCAAGCGGATCTGCCTGGGTCTTCAGCGGCGCGACGCCGAGAAGGTGCTGCACGGACGTGAGTCCGGCATCATCAAGCGGCTGCCGCACGGCGAGTTCGTCGAGATCCACGAGCCGCTGGACGCCGGTGCGCGCTACAAGCTCACCGCGCACGAGCAGTACAAGCCGCTCGACCTCGGTCCCGAGACCGACGAGAACGGTGTCACGCGCAAGATCTCGCGGGCGCAGAAGCTGCGCGCCAAGCTCAGCAAGGGCTACTACGGCGAGGGGAACCAGATCCCCAAGCCGACGGCCGAGGAGTACGAGGAGATCACGAGCGGCCACGGCCATCACTGATCTCCGCTTGACCTGACGGTCGCCACAACCGAGGCTCCGGCCCGGCCCCTTCGCGGGGGCCGGGCCGGAGTCTTTTTCCCGGCGTCCGCAGTGCGGGCACGGGCGCTGGGCGCCCGGCGCCTGTCGATAGGCTGACGGGCGGCATCCCGGCCGTCTGATTACCAGGAGCGAGCATGAGCGCTGTTACCCCCACCGGAGGCGACACCGTGGCGGCCCACTCCTGGCCGGGTGTACTCGACTCGCTCCTGAACGGCATCGACCAGAGCGAGGACGCGACCGCCTGGGCGATGGACCAGATCATGAGCGGGGAGGCGACGAACGCGCAGATCGCGGGGTTCATGGTCGCGCTGCGCGCCAAGGGCGAGACGGTCGCCGAGATCACCGGTCTGGTACGCACCATGTACGAGCACGCCCATCTGATCGAGGTGCCGGGCCCCAGCGTCGACATCGTCGGCACCGGCGGCGACGGCGCCAAGACCGTCAACATCTCCACCATGTCGGCGATCGTCGTCGCCGGGACCGGCGCCAGGGTCGTCAAGCACGGCAACCGTGCGGCCTCCTCCTCCAGCGGCGCCTCCGACGTCCTGGAGAAGCTGGGGGTCGATCTCGGACTGTCCCCGAAGCGGGTGGCCCAGGTGGCGGAGGAGGCCGGCATCACCATGTGCTTCGCGGTGACGTTCCACCCCGCCCTGCGCTATGTGGCCGCCGCGCGCAGGGAGTTGGGCATCCGCACCACCTTCAATGTGCTGGGGCCGCTCACCAACCCCGCGAAGGTACGCGCCCAGGCCACCGGCGTCGCCGACCCGAGGATGGCGCCCATCGTGGCGGGCGTGCTGGCCGAGCGCGGCTCCAGCGCGCTGGTCTTCCGCGGGGACGACGGTCTGGACGAGCTCACCACCACGGCCACCTCGCGGGTGTGGGTGGTGCGCGACGGCGCCGTGCGCGAGGAGCGCTTCGACCCGCGCGACGTCGGCATCGCGATCACCCCGATCGAGGCGCTGCGCGGCGGGGACCCCTCGCACAACGCGGAGATCGTCCGCCGGCTCCTGGCCGGCGAACAGGGCCCGGTGCGCGACGCCGTCCTGCTGAACTCGGCGGCCGCGCTGGTCGCCCTCGAGCCGGGCGAAGGCCCGCTCGCCGGGCAGTTGGGCGCCGCGATGGCCCGGGCCGCCGAGGCCATCGACTCCGGGGCGGCGCAGCGCACGCTGGAGCGCTGGGTGGCCGCGAGCAACGCCTGAGCCGCAGCTGCTGCGACCCAAAGACGTGACCCAATGATGTGACCCAAGGCGCAGTCCGGATCGCGGACTGCGCCTTGCGCACGTGGCGACGTGTGGCAGGATGCTGTCCAAGGTCATGAGTGACAGCGATTTAGGCCCCGGCTCGCTGTCCGGCAACCCTCCGTCCGTGGCGGGGTGCCCCGGGTGAAGACCAGGTCGTGGGCAGCAAGGCCCACGGCAAGCGCGGACCCCTGGACATCGCGTGATGTCACAGCCCTGGGGTCCTGGTCCTCAAGGGAGCAGTCTCGTGAGCAAGCGAATGCGATAGGGCGTATCCGCCCCTTCTCCACCCTCCTCCGCGCGGCCCCTTCGTGTCGTGTGTCCGAGGACAACACCCGTATACGGCACGCCAGTCGACCCCTTTCTCATCCGGGGCCGCGCCGCCGTACCCGGGGCCAGAAGCCAACTCGCCTTGCCCTGCTGGGAGATACCGCCATGTCCGCACGCCCCGCCACCGCCGCCCACGCGCCTTCCGCCTCCTGCGCCTCCTCGGCCCCCGAGCCCGCCGAGCACTGCTGCGCGGCGCCGCTCGCGGTGCTCGGCCGCGATGTCACCGTGCCGCTCGTCACCGGCGGCGAGGTCGTCTACGCGGCCCTCGACTACGCGGCCAGCGCGCCGGCCCTCCAGCGGGTCTGGGACGACGTCGCCGCGTACGCCCCCTACTACGGCAGCGTGCACCGAGGGGCCGGCTACCTCTCGCAGCTCTCCACCGACCTGTTCGAGAACAGCCGCGTGACGGTCGCGGAGTTCCTTGACTGCCGCCCCAGCGACCAGGTCGTCTTCACCCGCTCCACCACGGACTCGCTCAACCTGCTCGCCCGCGCGCTCCCCGCCGGCTGCCAGGTCTTCGTCTTCGAGACCGAGCACCACGCCTCGCTGCTGCCCTGGCAGGACGCGCGGGTGACGTATCTCGACGCGCCGCGCACCCCGCGCCAGGCCGTCGAGACGCTGGAGCGCGCGCTCGCCGACCGGGACCCCTACGGGCCCGCGCTCGTCTGCGTGACCGGCGCGTCCAACGTCACCGGTGAGCTGTGGCCGGTCAGGGAGCTCGCCGCCGCCGCGCACGCGCACGGGGCGCGCATCGTGCTCGACGCGGCCCAGCTCGCGCCCCATCACCCCGTCTCCGTACGGGAGTTGGACGTGGACTGGGTCGCCTTCTCCGGGCACAAGCTGTACGCGCCGTTCGGCTCGGGCGTGCTGGCGGGCCGGGCGGACTGGCTCCAGGAGGCGGAGCCGTACCTGGCGGGCGGCGGCGCCTCCAAGCGGGTCGCGCGGCGTGAGGACGGCGGGGTGCACGTCGAGTGGCACACCACGGCCGCGCGCCACGAGGCCGGCTCGCCCAATGTCATCGGCGTCTACTCCATCGCCTCCGCGTGCAAGGCGCTGACCGAGGCGGGGTTCGACGCGCTGGTCGAGCGGGAGCGGCACCTGATCGCGAAGGTCCGCGCGGGTCTGGCGGACGTCCCCGAGGTGCGGGTCCTGTCCCTCTTCGGGGACGACGCGCCCCGGGTCGGCGTCATCTCCTTCGTGGTCGACGGCTGGAACAGCTCGCACTTCGCGGCGGCGCTGTCGGCGGAGTACGGGATCGGGGTGCGCGACGGGCTCTTCTGCGCCCACCCGCTGGTGCGGACGCTGCTCGGCAGCGAGCCGGGGGACCCGGGGGAGTGCGGGGCGCCGGAGGCGGAGCCGGGGGAGCGCTCGCTGAACGCGATCCGGGTCAGCTTCGGCGCGGGGACGCCGGATGAGCATGTGGAGCGGTTTGTGCGGGCGGTGGGGGAGTTGGTCCGGGACGGGGCGGCGTGGCAGTACCACACGGAAGCGGGCCGCTGCGTCCCAGCCACCTGACCCACCCGGCCCCCTGGGGCTCCGCCCCAGACCCCGTTCGGCCTGAACGGCCTCGTCCTCAATCTCCCCCAAGGCCTTGAGGGCCAGGGGGGACCCCATGACGGGCTGTGGTTGCCGGTGCGGGCCAGCACGGACCCCGCCAGGGGCGCGGGGAACTGCGCGAGGAGCGACCACGGTCCGCAGCCGAGCTCCCTGGGGCTCCGCCCCAGACCCCGTTCGCGCTGAACGCGCTCGTCCTCAATCTCCCCCAAGGCCTTAAGGGCCAGGGGGTACCCCCATGACGGGCTGAGGGTGCCTGCATGGGCCAGCACGAGCCCTGCCCCAGGACAGCCACGCGGGCCGGCACCAGCCCCGTCAGGGGCGCGGGGAACTGCGCGGGAGTGGGCCCGGACCGAAGGCGCGTGACCCCCGGAGGGGCTACGCGTCGAGGCCGATCGCGAACGCCGCCTCCAGATCGTGCTGGGAATACGTGCGGAACGCCACATGCGTATCCGTGCCCTCGACCCCGGGGATCTTGCTGATGCGGCCGGGGATGACATCCGCGAGGTCGTCGTGGCGGGCCACCCTGACCAGCGCGATCAGATCGTACGTACCGGTCACCGAGTACACCTCGCTGACGCTGTCCAGCGCCGCGATGGACTCCGCGATCTCGGGAATCCGGTCCACGCTGGTCTTGATGAGCACGATCGCGGTGATCACGGCTGGCTTTCTCCCTCGGTGGCGGCCGGACCCGCGGGCTTCACGGGCTTTCGGGGTTGCACTCTATCCGTCCCCCGGAAACGGCCCCACGCGTACAGGAAGCCCAGGCCGAAGCCGACGAGATGGGCGAGATAGGCGACCCCGGGCCCGGACGACGCGCCCCGGATCGCCAGCCACTGCAAAGCGAACCAGAAGACGAGCACGATCCACGCGGGAAACCGCAGGGGAAGGAAGAGCAGGAAGGGGAAGACGCTGGTCACCCGGGCCCGGGGGAAGAGGTAGAGGAACGCGCCGAGTACCGCCGAGATCGCCCCGGACGCCCCCACCAGCGTCTGATCGGAATCCGCGTGCGCCACCGCGTACCCGAGCAGGGCCAGATAGCCCGCCAGGAGGTAGAACAGGGCGAACTCGATCCGGCCCACGCGCTCCTCGGCCATCGCGCCGAACACGTACAGGAACAGCATGTTGCCCAGCAGGTGCAGCCAGCTGCCGTGGACGAACAGCGCGGTGAGGGGCGTGAGCAGGGCGTGCGGGCGCCCCGCCGTCAATTCGTCCGGTACGACGCCCCAGCGTGCGAAGTAGTCGCTCTGGGCGCTCAGGATCGCGTCGCCGGTGCCGTAGCCCGGGTTCAGGCCGGAGACCGGGCTCAGCGCGAAGAGCAGGCAGCACGCGGCGATCAGCCCGTACGTCACGGTCGGGCCCCGTACCGCGCCCCTGACGATCGCCGCTCCCCGCCACCTGATCATGGGGAGAGAATGGCCTAAAGGGAGCTTTCGGTACAGACCGCCTCGCCGTGTCGGCGGCCGACGGGTAGGCCGTAGGGTTGCGGGCAGTACTCCCGCAGTTCGATGGCGCACCGCGAGATCCTGGACCATGGAAGTGGAAAAGAGGGCGGCACCACATGACCACCGTTCCCCAGCCGACCACCGAAACCCGGTGGCGCTGCACGCTCTGCGGAAACCTCACCCGTTTCGATGTCACCCGTTCGTCGAAAGTGATCGAGTACGTCCATCTGGACCTCGCCGGGGAGCCCAAGGTGGAGGAACGCGAGGTGGTCAGTGAGACCATCGAGTCGGTCCGCTGCCGCTGGTGCAACGCGGTGGACCAGATCGAACTCGTGGACCGGCCGGGCGCCGACTCGGCGACCGCTTCCTGAGAGGCGGCCGTCCGGGCGGCACGTATGACAGTTGGGGTGACGGATTGTGGAGCATGCAAGCGGCGCTGAACCGGCCGCTGCGGCCGATGACGGCCCCGCCGAGGTGCTCGACCGCCCGCTGCCCGAAGCGGTGCGGCGCCGGGTCGTCGCCTTCGTCTCCGAGGCGTTCGGCGGCCTGACCGTCGCCGAACTGCCCGGACAGCTGCGCCAGTACGCCCGTTTCACGCCGACCAGGCGCGCCAAGTTCGCGGGCAACGCGATGGCCGCGGCCCTGGAGGGCGAGCCGGTGTTCCGCCAGCGCATCGGCGAACGCCTCAAGGAGGCGCAGCCCGAGCTCGCCGGCGCCGTCGAGGCCGGCTCGCCGCCCGCCGCCGCCGACCCGGTGGACGTGGCGGCCGTCGCCTATGTGCTGCGCCCGGTGGGCTGGGTCAAGCTGGTCGCGGCGGCCGGCGAGGAGGCCCAGCGGGCGTTCGCCGAACGGGCCGAGGAGGAGGGCCGGCGCGAGCTGGAGCGGCTGCGCGAAGAGCTCGCCGAGGCACGCGCCCTGATCAAGTCCGAGAACGAGACGCTGCGCGCGGAGCTGCTGGCCGCCCGCAAGGAGGCGGAATCGCTCCAGCGCAAACTCCGCAGCGCCCAGAGCGATGTGAAGCGTGGCGAGGCCGCCCTGCGCAAGGTCGTCTCCGAGATCGACGGGGCGAAGGCCGAGGCGGCCGCCCAGGTGGCCGCGGCCGAGAGCGAGACGCGGCGGCTCAAGACGCGCCTCGGTGAGGCGGAGGCGGGCCTTGAGGCGAGCCGGCGCGCGGTGCGAGAGGGCCGTTCGGTGGAGGACATGCGGCTGCGGCTGCTCCTGGACACCGTCCTGGAGGGCGCCCAGGGCCTGCGCCGTGAACTGGCCCTGCCCCCCGCCTCCGTACGCCCCGCCGACACCGTGGACGCGGTCGCGCCGGGCACCATGTCGCCCAAGGACATCGCGGCCCGCGCCCTGTCCGAGACCGACCCGGCCCTCCTGGACCAGCTGCTCGGGCTGCCCCAGGTGCATCTCCTGGTGGACGGGTACAACGTCACCAAGACCGGCTATCCGACGATGCCGTTGGAGAAGCAGCGGCTGCGCCTGCTCGGCGGGCTCTCCGTGCTCGCCGCCCAGACGGGCGCCGAGGTCACCTGTGTCTTCGACGGCGCGGAGCTGGCGGCTCCGGTGCTGCTCGCCCCGCCCAGGGGTGTGCGGGTGCTGTTCTCCAAGCCCGGGGTGACCGCCGACGAGCTGATCCGTCAGCTGGTGCGGGCCGAGCCGTCGGGGCGGCCGGTGGTGGTCGTCTCCACGGACAAGGAGGTCGCGGACGGCGTCGCCAAGGCGGGCGCGCGCCCGGTCGCCTCGCTGCTGCTCCTCAAGCGGCTTTCACGGGTCTGAGGCTTAACAGGCGTTCTGCAACTCCTGGGTTCAATGCCCGAATTCGGGTGATCGCTGCCGAGCGCTCCGTCAAGTACCCACTACTGCGCGTGGGATGACAGTAAAGAATCCTCTCGGTGACCGTCTTTTTCCCCATCAGGATTTGAACTGATCACAAGAAGGTCACTAGGGTCGGGCCTCGTACCTTCATGCGGTTGATCACTCGTTCGGGGTGTCCATGAAGGTCCCGCCGACTCGCGCCGTTCGGCGGCTGAGGAAGAAGGAGCTCGCCTTCGTGGGGTCCCACCGTCGTCCCAAGCCCGCGAGCCGCACTCGTGTGACCGTGCTCAGTGCCACCGCCGCCGCGGTCGTGGCCCTCACCTCGCAGGCCGCCCAGGCCGACCCCAAGCCCACCAAGGACGAGGTCAAGAGCAAGGTCGACAAGCTCTACGACGAGGCCGAGCAGGCGACCGAGGCGGCCAACGGCGCCAAGGAGAAGCAGGGCCAGCTCGAAAAGCAGGTCAACGAGATGCAGGACAAGGTGGCGCGCGGCCAGCAGGACCTCAACGCCCTGCGCGGCACCCTCGGTTCGATGGCGGCGGCGCAGTACCGCTCCGGCGGCATAGACCCCTCGCTCGCGCTCTTCCTCTCCTCCAACCCGGACGACTTCCTCGACAAGGCCTCCGCGCTCGACCAGTTGAGCAGCACGCAGGCCGAGGCCCTTCAGAAGATCCAGGCCAAGCAGCGCACCCTCACCCAGGAGCGCAAGGAGGCCCAGGACAAGCTGAAGGACCTCGCCGACACCCGCGCGGTGCTGGACGCGAAGAAGAAGGAAGTCCAGGGCAAGCTCGCCGACGCGCAGCAGCTGCTCAACTCGCTGACCGCGCAGGAGAAGGCGGCGCTCGCCGCCGACACCGCGCGCGCCAACACCGCCGGCACCACCGAGCACCCCGACCTCGGCAAGGACGTGCCCGCCTCCGGCGTCGGCGCGGCCGCGCTTGAGGCGGCCAAGACCCAGCTGGGCAAGCCCTACTTCTATGGCGCGACCGGCATGGCGAGCTGGGACTGCTCGGGTCTGACGGGATACGCGTACGCCCAGGCCGGCGTCCATTTGCCGCGCACCTCGCAGGAGCAGGCCACCCGGGGCACCCGGATCGGCCGCGGCGACCTCAAGCCCGGCGACCTCGTGCTCTTCTTCGGCGACCTGCACCACATCGGTCTGTACGCCGGCAACAACATGGTGCTGCACGCCCCGCACAGCGGCGCGGTCGTGCGCTACGAGTCGATGAACAACATGCCCTTCCAGTTCGGTGTGCGCATCGGCTGACCCGCCTTCGCCTTCGTCAGCGCCCGACACCGCCCGAACGGGCGAATCGTGGCACCCATCGCTGACGCGACGCCCCGCCGGTGACCTGTGTTCTCCGGCGGGGCGTCACTGTGTGTGGGCGGGGCGGTCGTTGGCCCGTGGGTATCCGCCCGGTTACTGTCCGGCGTGCGGTTTCCCCGGTGACTCGCCGCCCGCCCGGGCGGCAGGGGCCGCACGCAGTGCAAGGGAGTGCGGCATCCGTGGCGTCCCATCGCCGGCCTTCTCAGTCGGGCCTGACCCAGAGCGCCCGCGTCACCGTCCTTTCCGCGGCGGCCGCGACGGCCGCAGTCGCCTTCGTGGCACCCGGCGCGAGCGCGGCCCCGCACGAGCCGGCCCCCACGGGGCAGGCCGCGGTCGACCGGCTCTTCGCGCAGGCCGAGCAGGCCACCGAGGAGTACGACAAGGCCGATGAGCACGCCGAGAAGCTGCGCGTCGAGGTCCAGCACGCGCAGGACGCCGTCGCGCGCGGCCAGGAGAAGATCAACCGCATGCGGGGCGCGCTCGGCGCGATCGCCGGGGCGCAGTACCGCTCCGGCGGCATCGACCCCGCGCTCGCGCTGCTCCTGTCCTGCGACCCGGACACCTATCTCGACCGGGCCCTGACCTTCGACCGGCTGAGTGAGCACCAGAGCGGCGAGCTGCGCGAGCTCCAGCGGGAACAGAGCCGGCTGGCACAGCGGCGCGCGCAGGCGTCCCGCACGCTCGCCGAGCTCGAACACAGCCGCACCGAAGTGGCGCGGCACAAGCGCGCGGTGGAGTCGAAGCTGGCCCAGGCGCGCCGGATGCTCAACGCGCTGCCGACCGCGGACCGTGCCGCCTTCGACCGTTCCTCCCGCTCCGGGCGGGGCGAGGCGCCCCCGCTCTCCGGCTCGGCGCCCGTCTCCTCGCGGGCCGCGGCGGCCGTCATGGCGGCCCGCTCGGCGGTCGGCAGACCGTACATCTGGGGCGCCAACGGGCCCTCCGGGTTCGACTGTTCGGGCCTGATGCAGTGGTCGTACGCGCGCGCGGGCGTCGGCCTGCCGCGCACCTCCCAGGAGCAGCGCTACGCCGGCCGTCAGGTGCCGCTGTCCCAGGCGAAGCCCGGGGACCTGATCGCCTACCGGCACGACGCCAGCCACATCGCGATGTACGTCGGCAACGGCCAGGTCGTGCACGCTCCCTATCCGGGCGCCCCGGTGCGCTACGACCCCGTCGGGATGATGCCCATCTCCTCGGTGACGCGGGTGTGACCGTACGATCGGCGGCGTGGCAGGTCAGGGACGCGGGCGCGGACGAAGAGCAGGACGCGGGCGGGCGGCGGGGTGCGCGCTCGCCGTGCTGCTGTCCGCTTCGGGGTGTTCGGCGCCCAGCCACGCGCCCGACGCCACCACGGGCGCGGTGCGGCGGGTGCTCGACCGGCGCGCGACGGCCGTCCTGAAGCACGACGCGGACGGTTACCTCGCCGTCGTCGACCCCGGCGCGAGCGCCCTGCGGACGGCCCAGCGAGCGGAGCTGGCCAACCTCACGCAGCTGCCGCTCACGTCGTGGACGTACAAGGTCACCGGCGTCCAGCGGCACGGTACGACGGCCACCGCCGCGGTGGACCTGCGCTACCGGATCCAGGGCTATGACACCGCGCCCGTGACCACCGCGCGCACCCTGACCCTCGGCCGGCGCGGCGCCACCTGGTACGTCACCGGCGACCGGCCCGCCGACGGCGCCGCCCAACCGCTGTGGCAACAGGGCCCGGTCACCGTCGTACGCGGCGCCCACTGCCTGATCCTCGGGGTGGGCCAGGATCTCGCGAAGCTGCGGTCGATCGCGGCCGCGGAGGACGCGGCGGTGCCCTCGGTGTCCGAGGCCTGGCCCGGCACATGGGCCGGCCGGGTCGTCGTCCTGGTCCCCTCCTCCCTGGACGCCATGGGCGCGCTGCTCGGTTCGCCCGCCGCCTCCTACCGGGGCATCGCGGCCGTCACCACGGGCGAGGCGGGCGGCGCGGGGGCCGCGCCGGCGGACCGGGTGATCGTCAATCCGGAGGCGTACGCGGTCCTCGGCGACCTCGGCCGCGAGGTCGTCCTCACCCACGAGACCACCCATGTCGCCACCCGCGCGCACACCTCGCCCGCCACCCCGATGTGGCTGTCGGAGGGGTACGCCGACTGGGTCGGCTACCGCCGCACCGGCCGCACCGCGCCCCAGGCCGCGCCCGAACTCCAAAGAGCCGTCCGGGCCGGCGACCTCCCCGCCGACCTGCCCACCGACGCCGACTTCGGCTTCAGCGGCGGCGCGGACCGGCTGGCGCGGGCGTACGAGGGGGGCTGGCTGGCGTGCCGGATGATCGCGTCCCGCTGGGGCGAGGAGGCGCTGGCCCGCTTCTACACGCAAGTGGGCGACCAGCCCCGGCGGGAGGGCGCGACGGAAAAGGCTCTCTCCGATCAACTGGGCCTGTCCCCAAGGGAGTTCACGACCCAGTGGCGCGCGTACGTCCGTGCCCAGCTTTCCTGACCAAGGCGGCGCGCGGGCCGTCCACGCGCCGCGCCGGGCCGCCCGCCGTCGGCGTCAGGAGGTGGTGAGGCGGTCGATGGCCTCGGTCAGCCACGCCCTCTCCTCCGCCGAGGTGGCGCGCGCGATGCGCAGCATGCCCTGACGGAAGAGGTCGCCGGCCTCTTCGGCCGTCACGGGCTCACCCTCGCGGTAGAAGAAGCTCGTCGGGGTGGCGAGAAAGGCCTGGCGCCTGCGCAGGACGGCCGCCTGCTCGGCGGGGTCGGGCAGGTGGCGCAGGAAGGCCAGCAGGGTGAAGAACCGCTGGCCGTCGGTGATGTCGCCGTCCTTCGGGTGCCGCAGCCGCGCCAGGAGGTCGGCGCGGCCCGCGTCGGTGAGGGAAAGGACCCGCCGGGGCGCCGCCCCGCTGCCCGGCCCGGTGCGCTGGTCGAGGGCGCCGGCCTTCACGAGCCGGGTGATCGCCGGGGCCCTGGTTCTGGCGGGCGGCGCGCCCTGGATCATGGCCGCGTTCGGCGCGCGGGGCGAGGTGGCCGCCGCCGGGACGCTGTATCTGCGTTGCCTCGGACCGTACCTGGTGCTGCTCGCCTGCTTCATCGCGCTGGGCGGCGTACTCCAGGGCGGGGGCTCGGGGCCGGCGCTCGCCAGGATCACCGGGTGCGGCGTGGCGCTCCAACTGGCGCTCGCCCAGGGCCTGTCGGGGCTCGGCCTGCCCGGGGTGTGCCTCGCCATGGCGCTGGCCACGGGCGTCCAGTGCGCGGCCCTCGCGCGGCTGACGCGCCGTACCCGTACGCCGGCTCAGCCGACGGCGGACGGCGCGGCGGCGCGGGCCGCTCGCGGGGGCAGCGCCTCTCGGGCGGACACGGTCGAGCGCCACAGCTGACGGCAGGCGATCAGGGACGCGGCCACCAGAAGCCCGTTGCGCACGAGCAGCAGGAGCACGCCGAGCCGGTCGCTGGCCACCACATGGGAGAACCAGATGGGGAACTCCAGGACCGTCACACCCGTCGCGACCAGGACCAGCAGCGCGGGCCGGGCCATCGGACCGCGCCGGAAGACCAGGCACACCGCGGCGAGCCCGACCAGCCAGAGCAGGTACTGCGGGCTGATGACGCGGCTGGTCGCCGTGGACAGCAGGACCGCCGTGAACGCCGCGTCCGCCAGGGTGCTCGCCCCCAACGGGCCCCGGGCCCTGGCGCGCCACAGCACGAGCCAGCCCAGGGCGAGCACGCTCAGCGCCATCGACAGCGCGGAGACCAGCGACACGTACGGCCCGAGGAATTCCACCGAGCCGTAGTTCAGCCGCACCTCGCCGCGCCAGCCGAAGTGCCGGGCCACATGGAAGACCAGCGCGCCCAGCGACTCGACCTCCGTGCCGCGCTCGCGCTGGAAGGTGAGGAAGGCGAGCGCGCCGGGGGCCGCCGCGACACAGGCCGCCAGAAGCGCGGCGGCGCTCAGCGCGGCGCTCGTCAGGGCGCGGCGCGGGGCGCGCACCAGGAGCAGCACGGGCCACACCTTGAGCATCGCCCCCACGGAGGCGAGGGCGCCCAGGAGCCGGGGGCGGCGGACGCCCGCGAGCAGCGCCGCCACCGCGACGGCGGTCACCATCAGGTCGTAACGGGCGTACGCCGTCGGGCCCAGCAGCGGCACGCCGAGCGTCCACATCCACGCGCCGTTCAAGGACTTGCCCGGCCGGTCCGCCGCGTGCATCAGCAGCCCGAACACCAGTACGTCCGCGAGGAAGGCGAGCACGAAGAACGCCGAGGCGTAGCCGAGGAAGGGCAGCGCCTCGGGGGAGAGCACCGCGAGGGCGGCGAGCGGCGGATACTGCCAGGTCACATCGGAGAGCGGGTACGTTCCCGCGCCGAGCACCTGCGCCCAGCCCCGGTAGATGACATGGACGTCGCTGGTCACGTCGGGGCCGGGCAGGACCAGCACTCTGAAGACGCAGAGCAGCAGGAGATAGCGGGTCGCGGCCCAGGTGGCCGCCACCGCGAGGGTGCGCCGGGGGATGCTCATGATGTCCGTGTCGTCCTTGCGTCCTTCTTGCGTCCTTGTTCAAGGTCCAAGAGGCTCGGTTGAGGGGTCCGGAACCAGCCATGATGCCGGGTGCCCCCGCGGCCCGGCCGTCAGGCGCGGCCGCGCGCCGTCCGCTTGCGCGCCACCGCCGCCCGGGCGGCCCTTCGGCTCCGCGCCCCGGGTTCGGTACTGTCGGCGGCGATGCACAAGACCTTGATCGTGACCAATGACTTCCCGCCGCGCCCCGGCGGGATCCAGGCGTTCCTGCACAACATGGCGCTGCGGCTGGATCCCGAGCGGATCGTCGTCTACGCCTCGACGTGGAAGCGGAGCCGGGAGGGCGTCGAGGCGACCGCGGCCTTCGACGCCGAGCAGCCGTTCACCGTCGTACGGGACCGCGCCACGATGCTGCTGCCGACGCCCCGGGTCACCCGGCGCGCCGTCGGCCTGCTGCGCGAACACGGCTGCGCCTCGGTGTGGTTCGGGGCGGCCGCGCCGCTCGGCCTCATGGGGCCCGCGCTGCGCGCCGCCGGGGCCGAACGCCTGGTGGCGACGACGCACGGACACGAGGCGGGGTGGGCCCAACTGCCCGCCGCGCGGCAGCTGTTGAGGCGGATCGGCGAGGGTACGGACACGATCACCTACCTCGGCGAGTACACTCGCTCCCGGATCGCCGGCGCGCTGACCCCGCAGGCAGCGGCCCGCATGGTCCACCTCCCCCCGGGCGTCGACGAGAAGACCTTCCACCCCGGCTCGGGCGGCGACGCCGTACGCGCCCGGCTCGGGCTCGCCGAGCGTCCCGTCGTGGTCTGCGTCTCGCGCCTGGTGCCGCGCAAGGGCCAGGACACGCTGATCCGCGCGATGCCGGCGATCCTGGCGGCGGTGCCGGACGCGGTGCTGCTCATCGTGGGGGGCGGGCCGTACGAGTCGCAGCTGCGGGCGCTCGCGGCGGACACCGGGGTCTCGGCTTCGGTCCGCTTCACCGGGGCGGTGCCGTGGGCGGAGCTGCCCGCGCACTACGGCGCCGGTGACGTCTTCGCCATGCCGTGCCGGACGCGGCGCGGGGGTCTGGACGTCGAGGGCCTTGGCATCGTGTACCTGGAGGCCTCGGCGACCGGCCTGCCCGTGATCGCGGGCGACTCCGGCGGGGCGCCGGACGCGGTCCTTGACGGGGAGACGGGCTGGGTGGTCCCGGGCGCCACCCCGGAGCCGGTGGCGGAGCGCGTCGTGACCCTGCTCCAGGATGCGGCCCTGCGGCGGCGCATGGGGGAGCGGGGGCGGGAGTGGGTGGAGCAGAGGTGGCGCTGGGACCTCCTGGCGGAGAAGCTGCGGGGGTTGCTGTAGCGGGGGGGTCTGCCCGTGCGGGGCGGGGCGGGGTGCGTGCGGGTTGCCTCTGCCCGTGCGGGCCGCGTGTGCTTTCGCGGGGTTGCCTCTGCCCGTGCGGGGCGGCGTGGCCGTGCGGGCCGGGCGTGCTTTCGCGCAGTTCCCCGCGCCCCTGAAGCCCCGGTTCGCGTGCGGGCCGCGGGCGCCTTTTGCGCAGTTCCCCGCGCCCCTGGGCATCCGACTTGGGCCAGCATGCGCATGCCCAGCCTGTCCGGCGATTGAGGACGAGCGCCCTTCAGGCGCGAACGGGGTCTGGGGCGGAGCCCCGGGAGCCCCGGCTGCGGGCCGTGCTGGGCTGAGCGCGCAGTTCCCCGCGCCCCTGGGCACCTGGCGTCCGCCCGCACAGGAAAGCCGTGCCCCTGGGTACCCCGTGCCGGCCCGCGCTCAAGACCAGCCACCCGGCGGCGCCGGTGCCAGGGTCAGGCCGTGTAGATCGCTTCGATCTCCGGGGCGAAATCCTTCGCCACCACATTCCGCTTCAGCTTCAGCGACGGCGTGATGTGCCCCGCCTCCTCCGTGAACTGCGCCCCCAGGATCCGGAACTTGCGTACCGACTCCGCCTTGGAGACCGCCGCGTTCCCGTCGTCCACCGCCCGCTGCACCTCCGCGAGGAGCTCCACGTCGTCGCGCAGCGAGAGCGCCGTCGCCCCCACCGGCTTGCCGTGCTCCTCGGCCCAGCGGCCGAGGAACTCCTCGTCCAGCGTGATGAGCGCGCCCACGAACGGCCGCCCGTCGCCGACCACCATGCACTCGGCGACCAGCGCGTGCGCCCGGATGCGGTCCTCGATCACCGCCGGGGCGACGTTCTTGCCGCCCGCCGTCACGATGATCTCCTTCTTGCGGCCGGTGATCGCGAGGTAGCCGTCCTCGTCCAGGGTGCCGATGTCACCGGTGTGGAACCAGCCGTCGGCCAGCGCCTCGGCGGTCGCGGCCTCGTTGTTCCAGTACCCCTGGAACAGGTGCTCGCCGTGCAGCAGCACCTCGCCGTCGTCCGCGATCCGTACCACCGAGCCCGGCAGCGGCTGCCCGACCGTGCCGATCTTGGGCCGGTCCCAGGGGTTGAACGCGGTGGCCGCGCAGGACTCGGTGAGACCGTAGCCCTCAAGGACCGTGAAGCCGATGCCCCGGAAGAAGTGGCCAAGGCGCTCGCCGAGCGGCGCGCCCCCGGAGATCGCGTACTCACCGCGCCCGCCGAGCACCGCCCGCAGCTTGCTGAAGACGAGCTTGTCGAACACCTTGTGCTTGATGCGAAGCCCGACGGAGGGACCCGCCTGCGTGCTGAGCGCGGTGCTGTAGGCGATCGCCGTGTTCGCGGCCCTGTCGAAGATCGCGCCCTTGCCGTCCGCCTGCGCCTTGGCGCGCGCCGAGTTGTAGACCTTCTCGAAGACGCGCGGCACGCCGAGGATCAACGTCGGCCGGAACGAGGCGAGTTCGTCGGTGAGGTTCTTGATGTCGGGGACGCAGCCGAGCTTGATCGGCGCCATCACCGAGGCCACCTCGACCAGCCGCCCGAAGACATGGGCCGCCGGCAGGAAGAGGAGGACCGAACACTCGCCGGTACGGAAGAGGGGCTTCAGGCGCTCCACCACGTTGCCGCACTCCGCGAAGAAGGCGCGGTGGGTCAGCACACAGCCCTTGGGGCGACCGGTGGTGCCCGAGGTGTAGACGATGGTGGCCGGGTCGTCGGCGTGCGCCGAGGACATCCGCTGGTCGAGCAGGGCGTCGGAGACGTCCGCGCCGGCGGCGGTGAGCCGGGCCACGGCGTCGGCCTCGATGCGCCAGATGCCCTTGAGGGCGGGCAGAGCGGCCCGCACGGACTCCACGGACGCCTCGTGCGCCTCGGACTCCACCAGGGCCAGCGTCGCTGCGGAGTCACCGAGGATCCACTGGATCTGCTCGGGCGAGCTCGTCTCGTACACCGGCACGGTCACCGCGCCCGCGCTCCAGATGGCGAAGTCGATCAGCACCCACTCGTAGCGGGTGCGTGAGAGCAGCGCCACCCGGTCGCCGGCCTCGACGCCGGAGGCGATCAGGCCCTTGGCGACGGCGCGGACCTCCGCGAGGAACTGGCGTGCGGTGACATCGGCCCAGGCGCCCGCGATCTTGCGGCCCATCACCGCGACATCGGGGTGCTGCGTGGCATTGCGGCGGATCAGATCCGTCAGGTTGCCGTCCGAAGGGACCTCGTACAGGGCCGGAAGGCTGAACTCGCGCAAGACTGCTGCTCCTCATCGGGCGCCGGCGCCACGGCTCTGTGTGACGCGCCGGCTGCGGTCCAAGATCGGGCAGGTGCCCGGGGGATTCCGTGGGGGCGGATCATCCGAGCACGACTGGACTGCCCGGACGTTACCCATGGGTAGTGGGTTCCGGATAGGGGGTTCCGGCCAGATGTTCGGTGCGTCACACAACTTTGGCACTGCTTCGCGCACAGTAGTCCACCCCGCTCACCACCCGGAAGTAACCGCAGGTCCGACGGCCTAAGGTGGCAGCCATGCGAGTTCATGTGGTCAGTGACGTGCACGGGAACGCCGAGGGCCTGGCCAAGGCGGGCGAGGGGGCCGACGCCCTGGTCTGCCTGGGTGACCTGGTTCTCTTCCTCGACTACGCCGACCACGCGCGCGGCATCTTCCCCGACCTGTTCGGCGTCGAGAACGCCCACCGGATCGTCGCGCTGCGCACCGCCCGGCGCTTCGAGGAGGCCCGCGAGCTGGGCCGTTCCCTGTGGGCCGGTCTCGACCGGGAGGCCGCGATCGAGGCCGCGGTGCGCCGCCAGTACGCCGAGCTGTTCGCCGCCTTCCCCACCCCGACGTACGCCACCTACGGAAACGTCGACATGCCTCACCTGTGGCCGCAGTACGCGGGCCCCGGCACCACCGTCCTCGACGGCGAGCGCGTCGAGATAGGCGGCCGCGTCTTCGGCTTCGTCGGCGGGGGCCTTCGCACCCCGATGCGCACGCCCTTCGAAATCTCCGACGAGGAGTACGCCGCCAAGGTCGAGGCGCTTGGCGAGGTCGACGTGCTCTGCTCGCACATCCCGCCCGAGGTCCCCGAGCTCGTGTACGACACCGTCGCCCGCCGCTTCGAGCGCGGCTCGCGCGCGCTGCTGGCCGCGATCAAGAAGACCCGGCCGCGCTACTCCCTGTTCGGCCACGTCCACCAGCCGCTGGCCCGCCGGACGCGGATCGGCCGCACCGAGTGCGTGAACGTCGGCCATTTCGCGGCCACCTCCCGGCCGTTCGCCCTGGAGTGGTGATCCGGCCACCCGCGCGGCCCCGCCCGTTCCCGGCCCACCGGCCACTGGACGGGCCACCGGCCGGTACGCGATAGCCTGCACCCACCTCCCCACCGCCGCCGGCACCGCCGGGCGGGGGAGACCCAGACCCACCGGACCGCGCACTGGAGGAGCCACGACGATGGCGGAACACACCAGCTCGTCTATCACCATCGAGGCGGCCCCCGCCGACGTCATGGGCGTGATCGCGGACTTCGCCCGCTACCCGGAGTGGACCGGCGAGGTGAAGGAGGCCGAAGTGCTCGCCACCGACGCCGAGGGCCACGCCGAGAAGGTGCGCCTCCTGCTCGACGCGGGCGCCATCAAGGACGACCACACCCTCGCCTACCGCTGGAACGGCAACCAGGTCAGCTGGACCCTGGTCAAGTCCCAGATGCTGCGCACCCTCGACGGTTCGTACACGCTCGCCGACGCCCCCGGCGGCCACACCGAGGTCACCTACCAGCTGACCGTGGACGTCAAGATCCCCATGCTCGGCATGATCAAGCGCAAGGCCGAGAAGGTCATCATCGACCGTGCGCTCGCCGGCCTGAAGAAGCGCGTCGAAAGCGGCCCGGGCGCCCCCGCCGCCGACGGAGCCGAGAAGCCGTAGACGTGCGTACGGTCCTGGTCACCGGCCCCGGCGGCGCGGGCCGCACCACCCACGCGGCGGCGACCGCGCTCGCCGCCGCCCGCCGGGGCGCCCGGGTCACCCTGCTGACCTCGGACCGCCTCCCCGGCGATCCGACCGGGGTCACCGTGCGGCGCATCGACGCCGCCGCGCACTTCCGCGCCGAACTCCTCGCCTTCCAGGACCGTGCGGGCGCCGCGCTCGATCTGCTCGGCGCCTCCCGCCTGGACGCCGACGAACTCACCGAACTCCCCGGCGCCGAACAGCTCGCCCTGCTCAGCGCCCTGCGCGAGGCCGCGGCCGACGCCCCCGGTCTGCTCGTCGTCGACCTCCCGCCGACCGTGAGCGCGCTCGCCACGCTCGCCCTGCCCGAGCAGCTGCGCCGTTATCTGCGCCGCCTCCTGCCGCCCGAGCGCCAGGCCGCCCGATCGCTGCGCCCGGTCCTCGCCCAGCTCGCCGGGGTGCCGATGCCCGCGCAGTGGCTGTATGAGACCGCCGCGCGCTGGGACCTGGAACTGGCCGCCGTGCAGGCCGCGATCGAGGACGAGGACACCGTCGTACGGCTCGTCGTGGAGCCGGGACCGGCCGCCGCCGACGCCCTGCGCACCGCGCGCCTCGGCCTCGCCGTGCAGCGCCTCGCCCTCGACGCGGTGATCGCCAACCGGCTGCTGCCCGCCGAGACCCCCGATCCCTGGCTCGCCGGGCTCGTCGCCCAGCAGCGCAAGCACCTCGACGCGCTGAACGAGGAGTTCCCCACCGTGCGCGAGGTGGCCCACCTGGGCCGCGACCCACGCGGCGACGACGACCTCGACCTGCTCGACCCCGGCCTCGATCCGGACCGCGCGACTGTGCCGGCCCCGGCGTGGACCGTCGAGGACCGGCTCGCCGAGGACGGCGTACTGGTGTGGCGCCTGCCGCTGCCCGGCGCCGTCAAGGACGGTCTCTCTCTGGTGCGGCGCGGCGACGAACTCCTGCTCACCGTCGGTCCGTTCCGGCGCGTCGCCGCGCTGCCCTCCGCGCTGCGCCGCTGCTCGGTGGCCGGGGCGGCGCTGCGCGAGGGCGTACTGCACATCCGCTTCGCGCCCGATCCGGGCCTGTGGCCCCGCGGACACTGAAACATCCCGGCCCGCGGGCCCGCGGACACTGAACGCGATACCCCCGTTCGGGTAACGTCGAGGGAAACAGCCCGTAGGAACCAGCCGCTGGAGTCCGCCATGAGCGAAGCCACCGAGCGCCCCGCACCCGACGCGGATGCCTGGGCCGACGCCTGCGCCGAGGACCTGGCCGCCGAGAAGGAGCGCCGCCGCGCCCAGTACGGCACCCCGCCGGGGTCCGCCGCCGAGGAGCTGCGCAAGCTGTTCGAGGCCGTGAGCGACAAGGTCGGCGGGCTCTTCGCCGGCCCGGCGGGGCTCTCCGGGCTCGCCGCCCATGGGGCCGTGCAGCAGCTGATCAGCCAGGCGAAGTCCGCAGTCGAGCCCGTCATCGAGCGCAACCCCGAGGTCTTCGACCACCTCGCCGCGGCCGGCGGCGAACTGCTCGCGGCCTACCGCTCCGCCGTCGAGCGGCACGAGCGCCGCTGGACGGCCGCCGACGACGCCAAGCGCGACGAGGGTCCGGGACCGGCCGAACACATCGACCTCGACTGAGACGGCCGGGGGACGGCGCTGGTCTCACACCCCGGACGAACGCGGACGCGGCACGCTGAGAGCCGCCCCGCCTCGGGTACGGTTGGCCCTAGCGGGGCTCGACCGAACTGAGGGATTCATGGGACTCACCATCGGTGTCGATATCGGCGGCACGAAGATCGCGGCGGGCGTGGTCGACGAGGAGGGCAACATCCTCTCGACCCACAAGGTGCCGACCCCCGGCACGCCCGAAGCCATCGTGGACGCGATCGCCTCCGCCGTCGAGGGAGCGCGCGCCGGACACGAGATCGTGGGCGTGGGCATCGGGGCCGCCGGGTACGTCAACCGCCAGCGATCCACCGTCTACTTCGCGCCCAACATCGACTGGCGCCAGGAACCGCTCAAGGAGAAGGTCGAGCTGCGCGTCGGCCTCCCCGTCGTCGTCGAGAACGACGCGAACGCGGCCGCCTGGGGCGAGTATCGCTTCGGCGCGGGCAAGGGCCACCGCAACGTCATCTGCATCACGCTCGGTACGGGCCTGGGCGGCGGCATCATCATCGGCAACAAGCTGCGCCGGGGCCACTTCGGCGTGGCCGCCGAGTTCGGCCACATCCGGATGGTGCCGGACGGGCTGCTGTGCGGCTGCGGCAGCCAGGGCTGCTGGGAGCAGTACGCCTCGGGCCGCGCCCTTGTGCGGTACGCGATGCAGCGCGCCAACGCCACCCCCGAGCGTGCCGAGTTCCTGCTCGGGCTCGGCGACGGCACCCCCGAGGGCATCGAGGGCAAGCACATCTCGATGGCCGCGCGTCAGGGCGACCCGGTCGCGGTCGACTCCTACCGGGAGCTGGCGCGCTGGGCGGGCGCGGGCCTTGCCGATCTGGCCTCGCTCTTCGACCCCTCCGCGTTCATCGTGGGCGGCGGGCTCTCGGACGAGGGCGAGCTGGTGCTCGACCCGATCCGCAAGTCCTACAAGCGCTGGCTGGTCGGCGGCAACTGGCGCCCGGTCGCCGACGTCATCGCGGCCCAGCTCGGCAACAAGGCCGGTCTGGTCGGCGCCGCCGACCTGGCGCGCCAGCCCGACCCGATCATGTAGCGCACGCCGCGCCGGCGACCCCGTCGGCGCCGCGTGCGTCATCGGCGCCCGCCGCGTCCTGTCCGGACCGGCGGGCGCTGTCATACGTTGTGGACCATGACGACCCCCGGCGGCGAACTGCCCGCGTCCGCGACGGAGAACGGCGCGGCCGTGGTCCGCGTCCTCAGCTACAACATCCGCTCGATGCGCGACGACAACGCGGCGCTCGCCCGGGTGATCCGGGCCTGCGAACCCGATCTGGTCCTCATCCAGGAGGCGCCGCGCTTCTTCCGCTGGCGCAAGGCCGCGGCGCGCCTCGCGGCGGCGACCGATCTGGTGATCCTTGGCGGCGGGGCCACGGCCGCGGGCCCGATGCTGCTCTGCTCCCTGCGGGCCACCGTGGAACGCACCGAGGACGTGCTGCTTCCGCTCACGCCAGGGCTGCACCGGCGTGGTTTCGCGACCGCCGTGGTACGGATCGGGGGCGCCAGGATCGGCGTCCTGAGCGCGCATCTCAGCCTCCAGGAGGCCGAGCGGTACGGGCAGGCGGGCGCGCTGCTCGACAAGCTCGCCGCGATGGGGGTGGACCACGCGGTCGCGGGTGGCGACCTCAACGAACGTCCCGGCGGGCGGGCCTTCGCCCGGATCGCCGGGACGCTGCGGGACTGCTGGGAAGTCGCCCCGTGGGGTGGGGAGTTCACCTCCACGCCGGGTGATCCGCACCAGCGTATCGACGCGGTCTTCGTCACGGCGGGGATCGAAGTGCTGGCCTGCGGAGTGCCGTTGTCCTTGACGCGGCGGGACGACCTCCTGGCCGCGACGGACCACCTACCCGTCCTGGCCACCCTCCGCGTCCCGACCCGGTGAGTCGCCACGCCCATGCGGACCCGGGCCCCCTGGGGCTTCGCCCCGGACCCCGTTCGGGCCTGAAGGGCCCTCGTCCTCAATCGCCGGACGGGCTGGGGATGCCGATGCCGGCCCGCGCCGTGTAGTCAAGGGGCGCGGGGACCTGCGCGCCCAGCCACGCAGGGCCCGCAGCCGGGGTCCCTGGGGCTTCGCCCGGGTCCCCGTTCGCGCTGAACGCGCTCGCCCTCAATCGCCGGGCAGGCTGGAGTTGCCGCGCCGTGTGGTCAGGGGCGCGGGGACCTGCGCGCCCAGCCACCCACGGCCCGCAGCCGGGGTTCCCGATCGGCCTGAACGGCCTCGCCCTCAAACGCTGGGCAGGCTGGGGATGCCGACGCTGGCCCGCGCCAAGTAGTCAGGGCGCGGGGAACTGCGAACGGCAACCCGGGCCGTGCGACCGGGCCCGCGCCGACCCACCCCGCGCAACCCGGCCCACGCGCCGGCCCGGCGGGGTTTCAGACGACCGCGCCACGACCCGGGTCGTCGTCATCCTCGTCATCCGGCCGCATCCGCGCGAACAACGTCGCGATGCCACCCAAGAACCCGCCCACCCCCAGCGCCGTGAGCCACCACGTCATGTCCCAGGCGAACACCGCCGCCAGGACGAGCAGTAGCGGGCCGCCCACCACGCCGAGCCACGCGAACTTCGCCGTCGCGTCGGCCTCCGGCAGCGGCGGTGGCTCCGGCGGCACGAAGTGGCCCTCGTCCGAGCCGTCCGCGTCGTCCCGGGCACCGCCCGACGGCTCGGCGGGCGAGAAGTCACGCGGCCCGCGCACGCCCGGCGCGAACACCACCGAGCTGCCCAGCGCCGGCTTGCCGAGCGGGGGCTTGCCCAGCCCCTTGTCGGGCCCCGTGTCCGGCCCCTTGTCCCGGTCCTTCTCGGACTCCTCGGTCTTGGCCGCGCCACCCTCGTCCCCAGCCGCGTCCGGCGCGCCGGGCGCGCCCGGCACCACGCCCGCCGCGCCCGCCGCACCCGACGTACCCCGCCCGTCCGGCTCTTCCTCGATCAGCGCCAGATCCTCCACGGATCTGAACGGTCTGCTACCCGGCGGGTCGGCCGGCTCCTCGCCGTACCCCGCCACGATCGCCGCCCACGCAGCCTCTTCGTCGATCGGCTGCGGCTCGCGGTCCGCGTCGTGCTCAGCCACCGCTCGTGCTCCCCTTCGTCCCGACCCCAGGAGCGAGGCGGCCGATGAAGGCAAGGCTCTCTTCGAAGATCCGCTCCGCGTCATGGTCCAACGTCGCCACGTGGTAGCTCTGTTCCAGCAGGATCTCCTTGACGTCCGTGGAGGAGACCCGGCTGAGGATCCGCGCCGTGTCGGCGGGCGGCACCACATGGTCCTGCGGGCTGTGCAGGATCACCAACGGCTGCGTGACCTGCGGCAGTTCACCGTCGACCAGCGTGAAGAAGGTGCGCAGGGAGTGCGCCGCGTGCAGCGGCACCCGGTCGTAGCCGATCTCCCGGGAGCCCTCCTTGGCGATGTCGCTCGCGATGCCCTTGGTGGAGGGCACGAGGTGGCGCACCACCGGCAGCGCGTGGGCGGCCAGACCGTGCACCTTGTTGCCCGGGTTGACGAGCACGAGGCCCGCCACCGCGTCGCCGTGCTTGGCGGCGAGGCGCAGCGCGAGCGCGCCGCCCATCGAGAGGCCGAAGACGAAGACCCGGGAGCAGCGCTCAAGGAGCTCGCACAGGGCGCGGTCCACCTCCGCGTACCAGTCCTGCCAGCCGGTGAGCTGCATGTCCTGCCAGCGCGTGCCGTGGCCGGGCAGGAGCGGCAGCGAGACGGTGAAACCGCGCTCCGCGAGGTGATCGGCCCAGGGGCGCAGCGACTGCGGGGAACCGGTGAAACCGTGACAGAGGAGGACGCCGACCTCTCCGCCCTCGTGGCGGAACGGCTCGGCTCCAGGGAGGACCGGCACCAGGGGTCTCCTGTTCATGAGCGGGGGCGAGGGGTGTTGCGGGGGAGTCGTACTTCACGGTACGCGACCGGACTGACACCGACCAGAGCCGTCACGCGGGGAGGGCGGCCCCCGCACGGGTTAAGGTCTGTTCGACAAGCACAGGAAGGCATCCGAGTGATCTACGGCGCAATGAAGTTCTCCATCGGCGGCTCACTGAAGCTCGCCTTCAGGCCGTGGGTGGAGGGCCTGGAGAACATCCCCGCCGAGGGCCCGGCCATCCTCGCGAGCAATCACCTCTCGTTCTCGGACTCCTTCTTCCTGCCGGCCGTACTCGACCGGAAAGTGACCTTCATCGCCAAGGCCGAGTACTTCACCTCACCCGGAGTCAAGGGCAAGCTGACGGCCGCCTTCTTCAAGGGCGTCGGCCAGCTCCCGGTGGACCGCTCGGGCGCGCGCGGCGCCGGTGAGGCCGCGATCAAGGCCGGCATCGACGTGATCAAGAGCGGCGGCCTCTTCGGCATCTACCCCGAGGGCACCCGCTCGCCCGACGGCCGCCTCTACCGGGGCAAGCCGGGCGGCCTCGCCCGGGTCGCGCTGGCCACCGGCGCCCCCGTCATCCCGGTCGCCATGATCGACACCGAGAAGATCCAGCCGCCCGGCAAGGTCGTCCCCAAGCTGATGCGACCCGGCATCAGGATCGGCAAGCCGCTCGACTTCAGCCGTTACCAGGGCATGGAGGGCGACCGCTTCATCCTGCGGTCGGTGACCGACGAGGTCATGTACGAGATCATGAAGCTCTCCGGCCAGGAGTACGTCGACATCTACGCGACCGCGGCCAAGCGGCAGATCGCGGACGAGGCCAAGCGGGTCGCCGACGAGCAGAAGGCCGTCGAGAAGGCGGAGAGGGCCCGCGAGGCCGAGCAGGCCAAGCGGGCGGAACGACCGGGCGACTAGCCGCGTTCTTCCAGGGGGCGGGCGCGGGGTGGGGGAGATGGCGAAGCGCGAACGAGTCGTACGCATGTCGGTGGAGCTGCCGCTGTGGCGTGCCCTGACGGGCTACCGGGTGCTCACCACCCTCTACGCCCTGGCGCTCTTCGCCAACGGGTACGCGAAGTTCGAACGGCCCTGGGTCGGCATCGGCTACCTCGCGGTGCTCACCCTGTGGAACGCCGCGACGCTGCCCAGGGTGGCGGGCGCGGCCGCCTGCACCAAGCGCTTTCTGGCCATCGACCTCACCGTCGTCCTCGCCGGCATCCTGCTGACCCCGCTCGCCGACCTGGACGCCCAGCACATCGACGGCCCGACGCTGCCGTCGATAGCGGCGGCCGGCGCGGTGCTCGCCTGTGCGATCAAGGGCGGCTGGCGCTGGGCCGCGTTCGCCTCCTCCCTGGTGGCCGTCGCCAACATCGTGGAGCGCGCCCACCCCACCCGGGACACCTTCCACAACGTGCTCCTGGTGTGGATCGCCTCCATCGCGATCGGCTACATCGTCGAGGTGGCCCGGGCCAGTGAGGCCACGCTCGCGCGCGCTCTGGAGATCGAGGCGGCCACGCGCGAACGCGAGCGCCTGGCCCGCGACATCCACGACAGCGTGCTCCAGGTGCTCGCCATGGTGCAGCGCAGAGGCAGCGCGCTCGGCGGCGAGGCAGCGGAGCTCGGCCGGATGGCGGGCGAGCAGGAGGTCGCCCTGCGCACCCTGGTCTCCAGCGGCATGGTGGCCACGAGCCGGGCCTCCGAGGACGCGGCCAACGGCGCTGTCGTACGCGTGGTGGAGGTCCCCGACGAGCCCGATGAACGCGCCCAGTTGTACGGTGCCGGCACCGTCGATCTGCGCTCGCTGCTCGCCCCGCACGCGGGATCGCGGGTCTCCTTCGCGGAACCGGGCGCTCCGGTGCTGCTGGCGCCCGCCGCCGCGCGGGAGCTCGCGGCCGCTGTCAGTGCCGCCCTGGACAATGTCCGCAGGCACGCGGGCGAGGCGGCCCGGGCCTGGATCCTGGTGGAGGACTGGGGGGACGAAGTGATCGTGACGGTGCGGGACGACGGGCCCGGCATCCCGGCGGGCCGGCTGGAGAAGGCCGAGGGGGAGGGGCGCATGGGCGTCGCCCTCTCGATCCGGGGCCGGCTGCGCGACCTGGGCGGCACGGCGGAGCTGATCTCCGTGCCGGGCCAGGGTACGGAAGTGGAACTGAAGGTCCCTCGGGGGAAGGCAGGACGGCACGGATGACGGAGCAGCAGACGGCGCGGGCGGACGCGACGGTACGGGTGATGGTGGTCGACGACCACCCGATGTGGCGCGACGCGGTCGCCCGTGACCTCGCGGCCGCCGGCTTCGACGTGGTGGCCACGGCGGGCGACGGACCGCAGGCGGTGCGCAGGGCCCAGGCCGTGGCGCCCGACGTCCTGGTCCTCGACCTCAACCTGCCGGGCATGCCCGGCGCCCAGGTCTGCAAGGAGCTGGTCGCCGCCAACCCGGCGCTGCGGGTCCTGGTCCTTTCGGCGTCGGCCGAGCACGCCGACGTCCTGGAGGCGGTGAAGTCCGGCGCGCTCGGCTACCTCCTGAAGTCGGCGAGCGCCGAGGAGCTGACCGACGCCGTGCGCCGCACGGCCGTCGGCGACCCGGTGTTCACGCCCGGCCTGGCCGGCCTGGTCCTCGGCGAGTACCGCAGGCTCGCGAGCGACCCGGCGCCCGCGACCCCCGACGAGCCCAAGGCTCCCCAGCTCACCGAGCGCGAGACCGAGGTGCTGCGCCTGGTCGCCAAGGGCCTGAGCTACAAGCAGATCGCCGAGCGCCTGGTCATCTCGCACCGCACGGTGCAGAACCACGTCCAGAACACCCTGGGCAAGCTCCAGCTGCACAACAGGGTGGAGCTCGTGCGGTACGCGATAGAACGCGGCCTCGACAGCGTCGGCTGAGGCTGCGCGGCCAAGGCCGAGGACCATCCCTCGTACGGGTGAACGACGGGGCGTCAACTCCCGTGATTGTCCCGTGAATTGACCTTTCACCCCATCCCGGAGTGACGTACGTCACCACTAGCGTGGACCGCGTACGTCACTCCCAGGTGAAGGGACCATTCCATGCGGGTCGGAGTACTGACCGGAGGCGGTGACTGCCCCGGACTCAACGCCGTCATCCGGGGCATCGTCCGCAAGGGTGTGCAGGAGTACGGATACGAGTTCACCGGGTTCAAGGACGGCTGGCGCGGCCCGCTGGAGGGCGTCACCGTCCCCCTCGACATCCCGGCGGTGCGCGGCATCCTGCCGCGCGGCGGCACCATCCTCGGCTCCTCGCGCACCAACCCCCTCAAGGCCGAGAACGGCGTGCGCCGCATCAAGGAGAACCTCGCCAAGTACGAGATCGACGCGGTGATCGCGATCGGCGGTGAGGACACCCTGGGCGTCGCGGCCCGCCTGAGCGACGAGTACGGCATCCCCTGCGTCGGCGTGCCCAAGACGATCGACAACGACCTCTCCGCCACCGACTACACCTTCGGCTTCGACACCGCCGTGGGCATCGCGACCGAGGCCATCGACCGGCTGCACACCACGGCGGAGTCGCACATGCGCGTCCTCGTCGTCGAGGTCATGGGCCGGCACGCGGGCTGGATCGCCCTGCACTCGGGCCTGGCCGGCGGCGCCAACGTCATCCTCATCCCCGAGCAGCGCTTCGACATCGACCAGGTCTGCGGCTGGATCACGTCCCGCTTCAAGGCCTCCTACGCCCCCATCGTCGTCATCGCCGAGGGCGCCATGCCCAAGGACGGCGAGCTGGTGCTCAAGGACGGCACACTCGACTCCTTCGGCCACGTACGCCTCTCCGGTGTCGGCGAGTGGCTGGCCAAGGAGATCGAGAAGCGCACCGGCAAGGAGGCCAGGACCACCGTGCTTGGCCATGTCCAGCGCGGCGGCACCCCGAGCGCGTTCGACCGGTGGCTCGCGACCCGCTTCGGTCTGCACGCCATCGACGCGGTGCGCGACGGCGCCTTCGGCTCGATGGTGGCGCTGCGCGGCACGGACATCGTCCGGGTGCCGATCGCGGAGGCCACCTCGAAGCTGAAGACCGTGGACCCCGCGCTCTACGCCGAGGTGGGCGTCTTCTTCGGTTGAACGGCCAGGGCGCGGCCGGGCCCTGGCCGGACACCGTCGATGTCCGCCCCACCCCGGCCGCCCCGCCCCGGCCGCCCCGCGCCCCGGGGCCGAGGTCAGCCCACCGTCACCCCGGCCAGCAGCTCGCGGACCACCTCGGGCCCGCGCAGCGTCAGCACCGACTCCGGGTGGAACTGGATCCCCGCGTACCCGGGGCCCCGCAGCGCGTGCACCTCCCTCGTCACCGGGTCGAGCGACACCTCCACGCCCAAGGGCGCCACCTCGCAGCGCGCCGCGAAGCTGTTGTAGAAGCCAACTGTCTCCTCGCGCCCGAACAGGTCGATCACCGCCTGCGCCCCCTGGTGCGGCTCCTGCTTGCGCACGATCTCCAGGCCGAGTTCCGCCGCGATCAGCTCATGGCCGAGGCACACCCCGAGCAGCCCGTGCCGGTGCGAGCGCAGCAGTTCGGCCGCGAGCGGGCGAAGCAGGCGCATCTTGGGATCATCCGCGTCCAGCGGGTCGCCGGGCCCCGGGCCGAGCACCAGCGGACCCTCGTGGCCCCGCACCCGTTCGCGCAGCCCGGGCGCGTCGTAGCGCAGCACCGCCACGTCCAGGCCGAGCGAGCGCAGCATGTGCGCGAGCATCGCGGTGAAGGTGTCCTCGCCGTCCACCACGAGCGCCGAGCCGGCCGGCGCCTGCGGACGGTCCTGCATCCGCAGCCAGAACGGCGCGAGGCCGGCCCGTCGCCCGTCCAGCGCGGCCCGCACCCGGGGATCGTCGGCCAGGCGTGCCTGCCCGGGCTCGGCGGCGGGACGGGCGGGCCGCACGCCGAGCGCCGCGAGGACGCCCGCCGCCTTGGCGTGTGTCTCGGCGACCTCGCCCGCCGGGTCCGAGTGCCGTACGAGGGTGGCGCCGACGGGCACCCGCAGACGGCCCGAAGCCGCGATGTCCGCCGTGCGGATCAGGATGGGCGAGTCGAGCGTCTGGTTGCCGCCCGCGTCCTGGCCGAGCAGCGCGAGCGCGCCCGCGTAATAGCCGCGCCCGCCGTGCTCGTACCGCTCGATGACCCGGCACGCGTTCTGCACCGGTGAGCCCGTCACCGTCGCCGCGAACATCGTCTCCCGCAGGACATCGCGCACATCGAGCGAGGAGCGGCCCCTCAACTCGTACTCGGTGTGCGCGAGATGGGCCATCTCCTTCAGGCGGGGCCCGATCACCACGCCGCCCATGTCGCCGACCGTGCACATCATCTTGAGCTCTTCGTCGACGACCATCGACAGCTCGTCGGTCTCCTTGCGGTCGGCGAGGAAGGCCAGCAGGCCATCGGCGGTGGGGCCGCCCGCCGGGTAGCGGTAGGTCCCGCTGATCGGGTTCATGACGACCGTGCCGCCGGACATCCGCACATGCACCTCGGGGCTCGCCCCCACCAGGGTCCGCCCTCCCGTCGCCCGCCGCCGCCCTTGTGAGGAAGGCCCTTCGGGCCCCTCTTGATCTCCGGTGTGCACCACATACGTCCAGTAGGCGCCCCGCTCGCCCGCCAGGAGCCGGCCGAACAGGGCCAGCGCGTCGGCCCGGCAAAAGCCCGGGATCTCGCCCGTGAAGGTGCGCCGGATGACGAAGTTGGCGCCCTCGCCCCGGCCGATCTCGTCGTCGACGACCCGGCGCACGGTGCTCGCGTATTCCTCGTCGCCGACGTCGAAGCCGCCGCCTTCGACTCGGACCTCGTGCGCGGGCAGCGCGGCGAGCACGTCCGCGAGCGGCAGTTCGTACCTCTCGTCCGCGACCAGCACCACAAGGGGGGTCTTGTCGTCGCGTACGTCGAAGCCGCGCTCCCTGATCTGGCGGAACGGCACCAGGGCGAGCGCGGGCCGCTCCCCGACCGGCAGGTCGGCCAGGCGCTCGGCCTCGTGGACCGGGCCGATCAGTACCTCCACAGTGTCGTGGTCACGGCCGGGGGTGCGTCTGCGCAGCAGCGCGAACGGCGGGCAGTCCTCTTCCAACAGCCTCTGGATGAGCATGAGGTGGCGGCTTCCTTCCGGTGGTGAGCGGGAGGAGCGGCCCGGGAAAACAATGAAGGCCGCCCCTCGGGGCGGCCTTCGTGCGTCTGTGGGTACGCGCGGGAATCAGTGGGCCGCCGGATGAGCGGTCCACCACCAGTTACGGGTCGAGTGCGCGAACATGCCGGGCACCGTACCAGACACCCCCTAGCGGCCGGAGGTGACCTGCTGGACGTCGGCGGCCCGCACCCAGGCGATCCGGTGGTTGTAGCGGATCGGGTAGAAGGTCTGGGCGCCCTTGACCAGGGTGCCGAGCGTGGTGCCGCCGTAGTAGTAGTCGCCCGCGACCATGTCACCCGCGGCCACGTAGGCCTGGCCGGCCGGGATGCTGTACTTGGTCAGGGACGCGGAGTTGCTGCCCTGCACCGGCACCCCGGTGCCCGCGTAGGCGGCGTCCTCGGGGTAGGAGCGCCCATAGACCGCCACCGGCTCGCTGCCCCTGGCCGTGAGGACGACCGGGGCCGCCGAGCGTCCCACGACGGAGGTGTAGCGGCCGCCCGGATTGTGGAACCAGGCCTTCTGGCCGCCGTACCAGATCGCCGTCCAGTCGCCCTGCCGGTCCGCGACGACGTACCGGCCGCCCGCGACGACCTTGTTGGCCCAGTTCGGGCCCTCCGTGGCGACCTGCTGTCCCAGGTAGGGGTCGCTCAGCGGGGCGGCGTCGGTGGACGGGGCGGCGTACAGATAGCCGAAGTTGACCGGCTGGTCGAAGGTGGTGCGGGTCTTGGTGGCCGGGTCGTAGTACGTCGTCGTCGTGCCGGCCTCGAACGGCGGCGCGACCTTCACGACCTGCCCGGCGACGGGCATCTTGGCGCGCGCGCAGTCGTCGGCGCCGAGCAGGGACATGTAGTGGTTCCAGTCCCAGAACGGGCCCGGGTCCCAGTGCTGCCCGGCGACGTAGCCGTCCAGGGGACCGGGCACCTCGTCGTGGCCGATGATGTGCTCACGGTCGAGGGGGATGGAGAACCGGCCGGCCAGGTACTTCACGAGCGTCGCGGACGCGTCGTACAGCGGCTCGCCGTACCAGCTGCCCTGCTTCATGGCGAAGCCCACGTGCTCGATGCCGAGCGCGTGCATGTTCACCGTCTTGTTGCCCGCGTGGTAGGCCTCGTCCTTGGTCGCCACCACCTGCGTGACCAGGCTGCCGTCGTCCTTGACGAGGTAGTGCGTGCTGGCCGAGCTCTTGGGGTCCTGGAAGGTCTTGACGGAGCCGTCGTAGGAGCCCTCGGTGTCGTGGATCACGATCTGGCGGATGTCGTACCCGCCCTGCGGCCGGTTCGCCACGTTGTAGTTGTTCGGGTCGGCCGGCCGGTAGTCGCAGGTGAGCCCGGCCGGGCACTCGGGGGCCGGGTCCGCCGCGAGCGCCCTCGTGGCGGGTTTCGCCGGCTCGATGCCGGGGTCGGCGGGCAGCGCGAGGGACTGGCCGTCGGTGGTGACCCGGCGCTCGCCGGAGCGCACCGAGTCGAAGACGCGCCCGGCGAAGGCGTCGGCGCTCCTGGCATCGGGGGCCTGGCTGTAGCGGGCGACCGCCGGGTACCAGGCGCCGGGATCGGCCGGCAGCGAGCCGGTCGCCGCCCGCTGGTAGCGGGCGAGCAGGGCCGCGCCCGCCCGGACGCTCTGCCCGGCGTCTGCGCGTACGGTCTCCACCGGCTCGCCGATGAGCCGCGCGGCCTCCTCGAGGGTGTGCAGCCGGGGGTCGGTGGTGTCGACGGCGGGGTCGGCGAGCGGCGCCCGGCGCGCGTCGAACCGCTTCATGACGGCCGGGTCGCCGCTCAGGTCGAGATGGGCGAGCCGGTCGGCGGCGCTCGGCCGCTCCACGTCGCCGGGCCGCACCCGGGTCAGGCCCATGACGTTGTACGCGCCCGACGTGCTGGGCTCTCCGTCGTGGTCCTCCCAGCGCGTCTGGCGGTAGGAGACCGCCATCAGGACGCTCTGGGGAACCTTGAACTCCCTCGCCGCGCGGGCGAATTGGTCCTGGAGGGCCGAGGCGCCGGTGCCCGCGGCGCCCTGGGTCCCGGCCGCGGCGTCCGGCGCGGCGAACGCCTGGGGGCCGAGCGCGGTGAGCGCCAGGGCCCCCGCCGCCGCGTACCCCGCGAGCCTCCCGCCCGTGCGGTTCCTGTGTTTCCGCTGCCCGCTGGTCATGCTTCGGATCACGCCCACCCCTGGTCGCCTTTGTCCGGAATTAAGTAACTGGCGTGACAGTAACAGGGGATGATCATGGTCGGTCACGCCCGAGGACCGCCCGGACGGCATGCCTGCCCTTCCGGTCATGTCCGCGCGGCCGGTGTCTCATTAGGTGGTCGCCGGGCTGGACGGCCGGACGGACCCCGTAATGTGGGTGCGGTGACCGTGAACGTAAACACCTGGCGTGACCTTCCCGCGGCGCAGCAGCCCGAGTACCCGGATGCCGAGGCTCTGCGCGATGTGATCGCGGACCTCGAGTCGTATCCGCCACTCGTCTTCGCGGGCGAGTGCGACCAGCTGCGTGCCCGGCTGGGAGCCGTCGCCCGGGGCGAGGCGTTCCTGCTCCAGGGCGGTGACTGCGCCGAGGCCTTCGACGCCGTGTCGGCCGATCACATCCGGGCCAAGCTGAAGACCCTCCTCCAGATGAGCGCCGTCCTCACCTACGCGGCCTCCGTGCCCGTGGTGAAGGTCGGCCGCATCGCCGGCCAGTACTCCAAGCCCCGCTCCAAGGGCACCGAGACCCGCGACGGTGTGACCCTGCCCACCTACCGGGGCGACTCGGTGAACGGCTTCGCCTTCACCGAGAAGGACCGGGTGCCCGACCCCGAGCGCCTGAAGCGGATGTACCACGCGTCCGCCTCCACGCTCAACCTGGTCCGCGCCTTCACCACCGGCGGCTACGCCGACCTGCGCCAGGTGCACGCCTGGAACCAGGACTTCGTGAAGTCCTCCCCGTCCGGCCAGCGCTACGAGCAGCTGGCCCGCGAGATCGACAACGCGCTGAACTTCATGAAGGCCTGCGGCACCGACCCGGCCGAGTTCAAGGCCGTGGAGTTCTACGCCTCGCACGAGGCGCTGCTGCTCGACTACGAGTCGGCGCTCACCCGCGTCGACTCGCGCACGGGGCAGCTGTACGACACCTCGGGCCACATGGTCTGGATCGGTGAGCGCACCCGGCAGCTGGACGGGGCGCACATCGAGTTCGCCGCCAGGATCCGCAACCCGATCGGCATCAAGCTCGGCCCCTCGACCTCCGTCGACGAAGCGCTCACCTACGTGGACCGCCTCGATGCGGACCGCGAGCCGGGCCGGCTGACCTTCGTCGTGCGCATGGGCGCCGACAAGGTCCGCGACAAGCTCCCCGAGCTGGTCGAGAAGGTCACGGCCTCCGGCGCGGTCGTCGCCTGGGTCACCGACCCGATGCACGGCAACACCTTCGAGGCGGCATCGGGCCACAAGACGCGCCGCTTCGACGACGTCCTGGACGAGGTCAAGGGCTTCTTCGAGGTCCACAAGGCGCTCGGCACCCACCCGGGCGGCATCCATGTCGAGCTCACCGGTGACGACGTCACCGAGTGCGTGGGCGGCGGTCACGAGATCTTCGTCGACGACCTCCACCAGCGCTACGAGACGGCCTGCGACCCGCGTCTGAATCGCAGCCAGTCGCTCGACCTGGCGTTCCTGGTCGCCGAGATGTACCGCGACCAGTAGTTTTTCGCCGTTCACGGCAGTGGGGCGCGGATCCATGTGATCCGCGCCCCACTGGTGTACCGGGGCTGTCGCGCCCCCGGAGCGCCGGGTAAGGTTAGGTTAGCCTCACCGATCAATCGGGACGGGCTTTCGGATGGATCCCGCGCCCAGCGCCCCCGGGAGGTGAACCGCGTGTACGTATGCAACTGCTTCGGTGTCACCGAGGAGCAGGTCAAGAAGCACGTGGACGGCGGTGCCTGCACACCCCGCCAGATAGCTTCCGCCTGCAAGGCCGGCACCGACTGCGGTTCGTGCGTGCGCCGTATCCAGGCGCTGCTCGGACGCGGCGCCTGCCCCCGCAGGGAGCTGGTCGAGCAGGGCCGCCCCGCGCTCACGTTCGCCGCGCCGGAATCGGCCGCCGTCCTCGACGACGCCGCCTGACGCCCGGCTCCCGCTGCCTGCCGCGCTAGCTCTCGGGCTGCTCGATGAGCTGCGCGATGTACAGCGCCTCGCCCAGCTTCTCCACGAGCTCCAGCTGGGTGTCGAGATAGTCGATGTGGTGCTCCTCGTCGGCCAGGATCGACTCGAAGATGTTCGCGGACGTGATGTCGCCCTTGGCCCGCATCACCTCGACGCCGCGCTTGAGCCGGTCGATCGCCTCGACCTCGATCTGCCGGTCCGCCTGGAACATCTCGGTGACCGTCTGCCCGATGCGCACATGGAAGAGCCGCTGGAAGTTGGGCAGACCGTCCAGGAAGAGGATCCGGTCGGTCAGCACCTCCGCGTGCTTCATCTCGTCGATCGACTCGTGACGCGTGTACTTGGCCAGCTTCGTCCAGCCGAAGTTGGCCTGCATCGCACTGTGCAGCCAGTACTGGTTGATCGCCGTCAGCTCGGCACTCAGCTGCTCATTCAGGAATTCGATGACCTCGGGGTCGCCCTGCATCGGGGAGGCTCCTTCCAAGCGGTAACTGGGCAGGTTCCGCGCATCCTCGCACCGTGATCCAGGACCGTCCAGTAAGTACATGCTTAGTAGGAGTTGCCCGAATCGAGTCGTCCCTGGTCATCACCACCCCTCGGGGTCTGTCACCATGGAGTCATGGGTCAGCCGGAGAGCCGGGAGCGGCAGGGAGCAGCGCAGTCGGAGCTTCCGCCGGGCCAGCGCCTCCAGCGCGGCTGGCCGGTCACGCACTACGGCCCGGTGCCCAAGTTCAAGCCCGAGCGCTGGGAGTTCCGCGTCTTCGGGGCCACCGCCGACGGTGACAAGCACTGCTGGAACCACGAGGAGTTCTCGGCGCTGCCGTTCGAGAGCGTGGTCGCCGATCTGCACTGCGTCACCAAGTTCTCGATGCTGGGCGCGGAGTGGGGCGGGGTCATGGCCCGCACGATCGCCGAACTCGCCCCGCCCGCACCCGAGGTCACCCACGTCATGGTCTGGGCCGAGTACGGCTTCAGCTCCAACCTGCGCCTGGCGGACTTCCTCTCCGACCGCACCGTCTTCGCCACCCACAACGGCGGCGACCTGCTCACCGCCGAACACGGCTTCCCGCTGCGCCTGGTCGTGCCGCACCTGTACGCCTGGAAGGGCCCCAAGTGGGTCCGGGGTGTGGAGTACATGACGGCCGACCGCCGGGGATTCTGGGAGGAGCGGGGCTACCACAACGTCGGCGACCCCTGGCGCGAGCAGCGCTACTCCTACCAGGAGGAGCCGGGGGACGGCCCCGAGCTCTAGGACGGCCCGCAGCTCCAGGGCGCCGAGCTTCAGGCGACGTTCGGCGGGACGTACGCCGCCCGCGCGTTCACGCCCGCAACGACTTGAGCCGGGCCACGTCCGCCGCGTGCCCCTCCTTGCCGCCCGGCGTCTCGATGACCAGCGGTACGCCGGCGGTCGAGGGATGCGCGAGCAGTTCACGGAACGGCTCCGCGCCGATGTGCCCGGTGCCGATGTTCTCGTGGCGGTCCTTGTGGGCGCCCACCACGTCCTTGGAGTCATTGGCGTGGATCAGCTTCAGGCGGCCCTCGCCCACGGTGTCCACCAGGAGGTCGAGGGTCTGCTTCATCCCGCCGGGCCCGGCCAGGTCGTGCCCGGCCGCGTAGATGTGGCAGGTGTCCAGGCAGACGCCCAGCTTGGGGTGGTGGTCAAGGGCCTCGGAATAGGGCCCGAAGTCCCAGGTGCGCGAGCAGAGCGAGAAACCCTGGCCCGCGGTCGACTCCAGGAGCAGGAACGGGTCGTCGTCGTGGGTCAGCTCGTCGAGCAGCGGCAGCAGGTGCGCGCGGACCTGGGCCAGCGCCTCGGAGCGCGGCCGCCCGCCGGTCGCCGAGCCGGTGTGCACGACCACGCCGAGCGCGCCGATCTCGCGGCCCCGGCGCAGCGAATGCCGCAGCGACTCCACGGACCTCTCCACGGTCGCCCCGGTGCCGGAGCCGAAGTTGATCAGGTACGGGGCGTGCACGTACGCGGGGAGCGACGCCTCGGCGCACTCGGCCCTGAACCGCTCGTCCTGGGCCGGGTTGCCTGCGGGGGTGGCCCAGCCGCGCGGATTGGCCACGAAGACCTGCACGGTCTCCGCGCCGATCTCGCGCGCGTAGCCGAGCCCGTTCGTCGCGAGGCCGCCGGCCACCGGAACGTGGCCGCCGATGGGGTTGCGCATGAGGTGACTACAGTCCCTTGGTGGTGATGGTGACGGTGGAGCCCTCGGGGGCCTGGGCGCCGGCGGCGACGGACTGACTGGCGACCTCGTCGCTCAGGAACGGGAACCCCCGGTCGACCTTCACCTTGAACCCGGCCGCCTCCAGGGCCTTCTGGGCATCTCCCGCGCTCTGGCCGGTCACCTTGGGCACGGTGACCATCCGGGGCCCCTTGGACACGGTCAGGGTGACGGTGTCGCCCTGGGTGAGGCGGGCGTGCTCGGGCGCCGACTGCGCGGCCACCTTGCCCGCCGCCTGCTCCGAATTGACCTGGTCGGGGGCGACGGTGACCTTGAGCCCGGCGCTCTGGAGCGCGGCGGTGGCGTCGGCCACCGTGTCACCGACGACGCCCGGCATGTCCACGGGCGCGCCCTTGCTGACGACGAGCGCGACGGCGGTGTCCGTGTGGCGCTTGACGCCGGCGGCCGGGTCGGTACGGATCACCGCGCCCCGCGCCACGCTGTCGCTGTACTCGCTCGTGGTGTCGCCGGGCGCGAACCCGGCCTTGCCCAGCTCGTCCTTGGCCCGGTCGAGCGGCATCCCGTCGAGCTTGGGCACCTGCGCCGTCTCGGGGCCGCGCGAGACGATCAGCGTCACCGCGCCGTTGCCCCGGATGCGGGCGCCCGTGGCGGGGTCGGTCGAGATGACCTGGCCCCGCTCGACGGTGTCGCTGAACTGCCGGTCGACCTTCTTCAGGTCGAGCCCGGCGCCCGACAGCTTCTGCTTCGCCGCGTCCTCGCTCTGCCCGATGAGGGCCGGGACCCGGGTGAACTGGCCGGAGTTGATGTACCAGACGCCCGCGCCGACGCCGAGAACCACCAGGAGCGCGGTCACCAGGGCGATCAGGCCGCGCCTGCCGTCGAAGCGGCCGCGGGAGGTGCGGCGCACCGGCGGCGGCTCCTCCTCGGCGACGCCGCGCGGCATGATCAGACGGCTGGTGCGGTGGACGGAATCGGGGCCGGCCGCGTCGGCGGGCAACGGCACGCGCACCGGGGTCGCCAGCGGCTCCTCGTCGGCGATGGCGCGCGGGATCACGCTCGTACGGTCCTCGGGTCCGGCGCCGCCCGGCGTGCTCCGGGAGCCCGGCGGCACCGCGTCAAGCTGCTCGTCGTCGAGGGCTTCGCGGGCCACGCGGGTCTGCGCCAGCAGGGCCACGGCGTCGTGCGGGCGGGCGTCGGGGTCGCGGGCCGTCGCCGATGCGACCAGCGCGTCCAGTTCGACGGCGAGACCGGGCACGGCGGCGGAGGGGGCAGGCATCCCCTCGTGGAGATGGGCGTAGAGGATCTGGGCGGGAGTGTCCCCGCCGTGCGGCTTGGCGCCGGTGAGCATTTCGTACAGCACGACACCGCAGGCGTACACGTCGGCGCGGGTGTCCGCGGTGCCGTGCTCTATCTGCTCGGGGGCGAGATAGGAGACGGTGCCGAGGACCGAGCCCGTGGTGCTGGTCACCGAGTCCACCGCCCGCACCAGACCGAAGTCGGCGACCTTGACCCGGCCGTCGTCGCCGATCAGCACGTTCTCCGGCTTCATGTCCCGGTGCACGAAACCGGCCCGGTGGGCGGCGCCCAGCGCGGCGAGCACCGGCTCCAGGATGTCCAGGGCCGCGCGCGGCTGGAGAGCGCCGCGCTCGCGCAGCACGTCACGCAGGGTGCAGCCGGCGATGTACTCCATGGCGAGATACACGTACTGGCCCTGCGCGCCCTGGTCGAAGACGCCGACCACGTTGGGGTGCGCGAGCCGCGCCACCGACTTGGCCTCGCGGATGAAGCGCTCCACGAAGGTGGCGTCGGCGGCGAGGCCCGGATGCATCACCTTGAGGGCGAGCACACGGTCGAGGCGGGTGTCGACGGCCCGGTAGACCGTGGCCATACCGCCGACGGCGATACGCGCGTCGACGCGGTAGCGGCCGTCGAGCACCTGCCCGACGAGGGGGTCATGAAGGGTCGTGTCCACGGGGAGAGTTTACGAGCGCCCCAGGACACCCTGACGCCGCGGGCGGCCCGGGGCCCTTACTGAAGCCGACCTGTGACGCGGACCGGGCCGCGCGCGGCGGTTTCGGCGTGCCGCGCGCGGATCCGGCGTGCTCACAGCCGTGCTCACAGCCGTGCTCAGAACGCCGGCCGTTCCGGGTCGAGCGCGGCCCGGCCCGCCATCGGCGAGGACGCCTGGGCGAAGTGGCGGCGCGGGATGCGGCCCGCGCGGCGGGCGAGCCGGCCCGCCTCCACCGCGTGCCGCATCGCCTCCGCCATCAAGACCGGCTCCTGGGCCCGGGTGACCGCGGAGGCGAGCATCACCGCCGCGCAGCCGAGCTCCATCGCGAGCGCCGCGTCGGAGGCGGTGCCCGCGCCCGCGTCGAGGATCACCGGCACGTTCGCCCGGTCCACGATCAGCTCGAAGTTGTGCGGATTGCGGATGCCGAGGCCTGAGCCGATGGGCGAGCCGAGCGGCATGATCGCCGCGCACCCCACGTCCTCCAGCTTGCGGGCGAGGACCGGATCGTCGTTGGTGTACGGCAGCACCGTGAACCCGTCGTCGACCAACACCTCGGCGGCGTCGAGCAGTTCGACCGGGTCGGGCAGCAGGGTGCGCTCGTCGGCGACGACCTCCAGCTTGACCCAGTGGGTGCCGAGCGCTTCGCGGGCCAGGCGCGCGGTGAGCACGGCCTCGCCCGCCGTGAAGCAGCCCGCCGTGTTGGGCAGGACCCGGATACCGCGCCGCTCCAGGACGGACAGGACCGAGCCCCGTACGGTCGGATCGAGGCGGCGCATGGCGACCGTGGTGAGTTCGGTGCCCGACACCGCGAGCGCGCGCTCCAGGACGTCCAGGCTCGGCGCGCCGCCGGTGCCCATGATCAGGCGGGAGCCGAAGGTGGTGTCGGCGATGGTCAGGTCGTCGTCGGCCATGGCTCAGCCTCCCTGCACGGCGGTCAGGACCTCGACGCGGTCGCCGTCGCCGAGGGTGGTGGCGGACCAGGCGCCGCGCGGCACGACCGTCTCGTTGACGGCGGCGGCGACGCCCGAGCGGGCCGGGGTGAGGGTGGCCACGAGGACGTCGAGGGTGGTCCCGGGGGCGAGCGGGCGGGGCTCGCCGTTGACGGAGATGGTCATGCGGTCGTCAGCTCCCGAGGTGCGCCGGTGAAACGGCGCGGGGTGAAGGGGCGTGCCTCGTCGGGCAGTTCACCGGTGGTCAGGACGTGCGCCATGACGTCGCCGGTGACGGCGGTGAGCAGGACGCCGTTGCGGTAGTGGCCGGTGGCCAGCACGAGGCCGGGCAGCGCGGTCGGTCCGAGCAGGGGCGCGTTGTCGGGGGAGGCGGGGCGAAGGCCCGCCCGGGTCTCGGTCAGGGGCAGCTCGGTGATGCCGGGCACCAACTCGTGGGCGTCGCGCAGGAGTTGGTAGACGCCGCCGGCGGTGACGGTGGTGTCCCAGCCCAGCTCCTCGCTGGTGGCGCCGACGACCAGCTCGCCGTTCTCGCGCGGCACGAGGTAGACGTCGCTGCCGCGCACCACCGCCCGTACGGTCCTGGACAGGAAGGGCGCGTACGCGGGCGGCACGGTCAGGCGCAGGACCTGGCCCTTCACGGGGCGTACCGGCGGAAGCAGTTCTTCCGGTACGCCGTCGAGGGTGCCGCTCAGGCTGCCCGCGGCGAGCACGACCTGGTCGGCGTGGAGTTCGGCGCCGTCGGCGAGGGTCACCCCGGCCGCCCGTCCCCGCAGGACCGTGAGCCGCCGGGCCCAGGCGCGCTCGAACCGTACGCCGGCCTTCTCGCAGGCCACGACCAGCGCCCGGGCCAGGCGGCGCGGGTCGATCTGGTGGTCGCCGTCCACCCGCAGGCCGCCGCGCACGCCCGGCGCGAGCAGGGGTTCGAGGCGGCGGCACTCGCGCCCCGACAGCCACTGCGACTCCAGGCCGCAGCGGCTCTGGAGCGCGTGCAGGTCCCGCAGATGGGCGCGGTCGTCGAGGTCGAGCGCCACGGCCAGGGTGCCGCAGGCCCGGTAGCCGGTGTCCAGGCCTGTGACCTCGCCGAGCTCGGCCACGAAGGCCGGATAGCGCCGGGCGGATTCGACGTTGAGGGCGAGCAGGGTCTGCTCGCCGTAGTGCAGCTCGGTGACGGCGGCGAGCATCCCGGCCGCGACCTGGGCCGCGCCGCCGCCCGGCTCGGGGTCCACGAGCACGACACCGAGGCCGAGCCGCGCGGCCCGCCAGGCGGTGACGAGGCCGATGATGCCGCCCCCGATCACGAGGACGTCGGACCCGTGCCCCGGTCCGTCGGTGGACCTGCTGTGTGCAGAACGCATGGGCGTCCAGCCCCTCCCTTCGCCGGCATGACCCGGATCAGGTTCGTACGGTCGGAGGCCGCCCAGCCTCCCTCTCAGCCCGGTCCGTCCGGGCTCCCGCGAGTGCTTTACGCCAGCCACCATAGCCCGAGCCGCCGACGCGCAGTAAGGGAGCGTCCGGGGGCCGGGGGGGGCCCGGGGGGCGGCTCGGGGGTGTGCGCCGGGGGCCCGCCCCCTACCTGACGTTTAGTCAGCTGCTTATGGTGATCAGGTGAGCGAACAGCAGACGCAATCCCAGACGCGGCACGTGGTCGTCGTCGGCGCGGGCATGGCCGGCGTGCAGACCGCGGTGGCCCTGCGCGAACAGGGCTTCACCGGAGCCGTCACCCTCATCGGCGCCGAACCCCATCAGCCCTACGACCGGCCGCCGTTGTCCAAGGCGATCCTGCTCGGCAAGTCCGAGGGCTCGGCCTTCGAGGTCGACTTCGACGCGCTCGGCGTGGACCTGCGCCTGGGCCTCGAGGTGACCGGCGTGCGGCCGGCCGAGCGGCGCGTGGTGACCGAGGCGGGCGAGGTCGGCTACGACACGCTGGTCATCGCCACCGGCGCCGAACCCCTCACGCTGCCCGGCACCAAGGGAGTGCCCGGCGTGCATCTGCTGCGCACCCTGGACGACGCGCGGCGGCTTCGCCCGGTCCTGGACCAGCGGCACCGGATCGTGGTCGTGGGCGCGGGCTGGATCGGCGCGGAGTTCGCGACCGCAGCGCGTGAGGCGGGGTGCGAGGTCACCGTCGTGGAGGCCGCCGACCGCCCCCTGGCCGGGGCGCTGCCCGCCGAGGTCGCCGCCCCCATGGCCGACTGGTACGCCGAGGCGGGCGCCGATCTGCTCACCGGGGCCAGGGTCGCGTCCATCGGGCCGGGCGAGGTGCGGCTGGCCGACGGGCGGGTGCTGGCGGCCGACGCGGTGATCGTCGGCATCGGCGCGCGGCCCGCGACGGGCTGGCTGGCCGGCTCGGGCATCGAGGTCGGCCCCGAGGGGGCGATCACCGCGGACGCCCGGCTGCGCACCTCGCTGCCGGACGTCTACGCGGTCGGCGACTGCGTGTCGTTCCCCTCGGCGCGTTTCGGCGAGCGCCTGCTCGTCCACCACTGGGACAACGCGCTCCAGGGGCCGCGCACGGTCGCCGCCGACATCGTGGGCGAGGCCGCGTCCGACTACGACCCGGTCCCGTACTTCTGGTCCGAGCAGTTCGGGCGCTTCGTCCAGTACGCGGGCCACCATGGGGCCGCCGACGAACTGGTCCGCCGGGGCGACCCCTCGACCACGCCGTGGTCGGTGTGCTGGCTGCGGGAGGGGGCGCTGGTGGCGGTCCTCGCGGTGGGCCGGCCCCGCGATCTGGCCCAGGGCCGCAAGCTGATCGAGTCGGCGGCCCGCCTCGACCCCGCGAAGGTGGCGGACCCGTCCATCCCGTTGAAATCCACGACCCGCACGTAAGGCCGACAAGGGTGGGCCCCGGCTCGTCCTCAAACGCCGGACGGGCTGGGCATGCGGATGCGGGCCGGCATCGTCCCCTTGCCAGGGGCGGACGGGCTGAGGATGCGCATGTGGGCCGGCACCAGCCCCGTCAGGGGCGCGGGGAACTGCGCGAGGAGCGACCACCGTCCGCAGCCAGGGTCCCTGGGGCTCCGCCCCAGACCCCGTTCGCGCCTGAAGGGCGCTCGTCCTCAATCGCCGGACGGGCTGGGTATGCGGATGCGGGCCGGCATCGTCCCCTTGCCAGGGGCGGACGGGCTGACCATGCGCATGTGGGCCGGCACGCGGACCCCGCCAGGGGCGTGGGAAGTGCCCGACAGGGTGGGCGCGGACGCACCCGAGGGGGCACCCCGGTACCGGGTGTCAGTCGGAGGTGGCACGCTTGTCCCGTGACCGAGATTGACGCAAAGATTGATGCTCTCGTCCCCGCCTGGCTGCACCTCCCCGACATCGCGGAGATGCTGGACGTGGAGGTGACGCGCGTACGGCAGCTGGTCAAGGAGGGCCAGCTCATCGCCGTACGCCGAGGTGAGAACAGGACCCTGCAAGTTCCGGCCGCCTTCATCGACAACGACAAGGTGGTCAAGGGCCTGACCGGAACGCTGACGCTCCTGAGGGACGACGGTTTCTCCGACGAGGAGATGCTGGAGTGGCTGTTCACTCCCGACCCGTCCCTGCCCGGCACCCCCGCGCAGGCCCTCAGCGAGAACCGCGGCACGGAGGTGAAGCGCCGCGCCCAGGCGCTCGCTCTCTGAGCCGGGCGAGCCCACCCACGAACGCCGGCGAGCCCGCGGTGTACGGTCCGGTCCAGCCGGCCCGTACACCGCGCGGCCCGGCCGAGGACGAACACAACGGGGGACCTTCCATGCCCACGGCCCGCGAGCAGCTTGCCGACGCCCGGCTCTACCTGTGCACCGACGCGCGCAGGCGCCAGGGCGACCTGCCCGAGTTCCTTGACGCCGTGCTGTCGTCCGGCGTGGACATCGTGCAGCTGCGGGACAAGGGCATGGAGGCCGCCGAGGAGCTGGACCACCTGGCCGTGTTCGCGGACGCGTGCCGCCGGCACGGCAAACTGCTCTCGGTGAACGACCGGGCCGACGTCGCGCACGCCATCGGCGCCGACGTGCTGCACTTGGGCCAGGGCGACCTGCCGGTGCCCGCCGCCCGGGCCATCCTGGGCGACGCGGTGCTGATCGGCCGCTCCACACACGCCGGAGCGGAGGCCGCCGCGGCCGCGTCCCAGCCGGGCGTCGACTACTTCTGCACCGGCCCGTGCTGGCCCACCCCGACCAAGCCGGGCCGCCACGCCCCCGGTCTCGACCTGGTGCGCCACACCGCCTCGCTCCGCACCGCCCGGCCCTGGTTCGCCATCGGCGGCATCGACGCGGGCAACCTGGAGCAGGTCCTTGACGCGGGCGCGGACCGTGTCGTCGTCGTACGGGCGATCACCGAGGCCGACGACCCGGCCGCCGCCGCCGCGGACCTGGCCAAGCGCGTCAGGGAGCGGATCCGATAGCCAAGCGCACCCCCGAAGCGGCGCCCGGAAGCAGTCCGGAAGGGGAGCCCGCGCCGCCGCGCGTGAACGGCTTCTGTCCGAGGAGTGGACAGTAATCCGACAATGTGGACAATTTACCCCTCTTCTCTTGGGGGGCAGTCCACCCCTGGCTAACCTGCCAGTATGGCCCTTGGCACAGCTTCCACCAGGACTGATCGCGCGCGAACCGTGCGCGACATGCTCGCTACCGGCGAGACCACCTACTCCTTCGAGTTCTACGCGCCCAAGACCGAGAAGGGTGAGCGGAACCTCTGGAACGCGCTGCGCCGGGTCGAGGCGGTCGCCCCCGACTTCGTCTCCGTGACGTACGGGGCCGGCGGCACCACCCGTACCGGAACCGTCGAGGCCACCCAGCAGATCACCGAGGACACCACCCTTACGCCGGTCGCCCACCTCACCGCCGTCGGGCACTCGATCGCCGAACTGCGCCACACGGTGGGCCAGTACGCCGACGCGGGGATCCGCAACATCCTCGCGGTGCGCGGCGACCCGAAGGGTGACCCCATGGGCGAGTGGGTCAAACACCCCCAAGGTGTGACGTACGCGGCCGAACTGGTCTCGCTCATCCGGGAGTCGGGCGACTTCTGCGTCGGCGTCGCGGCCTTCCCCGAGATGCACCCCCGCTCCACCGACTGGGACTCCGACATCCGCAACTTCGTGGACAAGTGCCGCGCCGGCGCCGATTACGCCATCACGCAGATGTTCTTCGAGCCGGCGAACTACGCACGGCTGCGCGACCGGGTCGCGGCGGCCGGCTGCGAGACCCCGATCATCCCCGAGGTCATGCCCGTGACCAGTGTGAAGCAGTTGGAGCGTCTGCCCCAACTGAGCACCGCGGTCTTCCCGGACGCCCTTCGGGACCGGATGCTGGCGGCCAAGGACGACCCGGCCGCTGTACGCTCCATGGGCATCGAGTTCGCCACCGAGTTCTGCTCGCGGCTGCTCGCCGATGGCGTACCCGGGTTGCACTTCATTACCCTCAACAACTCCACGGCGACGCTCGAAATCTACGAGAATCTCGGCCTGCACCAGCAGGCGTAGCCGGAAACCGGTACCCGGGTCGGGGGACAGCCGCACCCGGGGCAGGAGAAGAGGGGCGTACATGGGCTGGACGGTCCTCTACATCGCGTTCGCGATCGTCGCGCTGTGGCTGCTGGGGGAGGTGCTGCTCCAGTACAAGGCGCGCCTGCGCTGGCGGCTGCTGGCCTTCACCGGATTCCTCGGCGTGGTCCTCGGCGTCCTGCTGTCGTCGGTCCTCGTGATCGTCCTGGGCGTGCTCACCTTCGCCGTCGGCCAGACGTACGTCACGCTCTCCTTCCGCAAGGGCTTCTCGACGGGCTGGGCGCTGGGCGGCAGGCCGGGCGCGAGCCGCCGTCGCAGGGCCGCCCGCAAGGGCGCGCGCCCGGCGGAGCCGGTCCTGGAGGTCAGCGACCTCCAGTACGAGGGCGCGGGCGAGACGGACGCCGCCGCCCCCCTCGCCCCTGACCACGAGGGCCAGGCGCCCCACGGCGACGCGGTCTACGAGCCGCAGCCCCTGCCCGACGAGACCGGCCAGTACGGCATCTACACCCCCGCCCAGCACCCCGAAGCGCCGGCGCACGCCCCCTACGGCGCGTACGACCCGCAGCAGCCCTACGCCGACCCCTACGCCCCGCAGTACGACGAGAACGGCGCGGACCGGCAGCAGTACGCCGCCTACTCCGACCCGTACATCGGCAGCGGCGGCGGCTCCTACGGCGGCCACGACAACCACGACGCCTACGACAGCTTCGGCGGCCGGCAGCAGCCCTACGCCGACCCGTCGGCCGCGCAGTACGGCACGGACACCCCGCCCGGCGGCGTCTGGGTGCCTCAGCAGCGCGAGGGTGAGCAGGCGTACGCCCCCTACGAGCAGCAGCCCCAGCAGCCGTACGACCCCCACCACCTGAACCAGCCGTACGACCCGAACGCTCCGGTCCACCCGAACGCCCAGGTCCCCCCGGACGCGCCCCCGGTCCACCCGGATGCGTCCTACCGGCTCGAGCAGCAGCAGAACTACCGGTACTAGCCCGGCTCCCCACGGCTCGGGGGCGAAAGCCGGGGCTCACTGGGAGCCCCGGAAGTCCTCCCCCTCGACGATCAGGCCGGCCACCAGCGCGCCCGACATCCCGGCGTGCGCGAGCCCGCCGCCGGGGTGCGCCCAGCCACCGGCCAGGTGCAGGCCCGGCAGGGCCGTGGAGTTGGCGGGGTGCAGCAGCGCGGCGCGGGCGCCGGCCAGCGAGGGCGCGGGCACCGAACCACCCTCCGCGCCGGTCGCCTCCGCCACCCGCACCGGGGTGCGCACCTCCTGCCACAGCAGCCGCTCCCGCAGCCCGGGCACGGCCCGCGCGGCGGCGGTGATCAGCTCGTCCGTGTACCGCGCGATCAGGGCTTTCTCGGTCCAGTCGACCGGGCCGTGCGGGGCGACCGTCGCCGTCAGGGTCACCGCCTCGTGGTCGTCGTCCGGCCGCACCGCCGGGTCGTCGGGGCGCAGCACCGTGACCGTGGGCGCCCCCGCGCCCGGGCCCGTGAAGGCCGCGCGGGCCTCGGCCGCCGCGTCCGGCGAGTGGACCACCGTGCGGTGCGCCGTGCCCTCGGGCCGTGCGCCGCGCAGCGCGAGCAGCACGGTGAACCGGCTCGGCCGGGCCGCCTCGTCGGGGCAGACCCTGCCCGTCTCCCACACCTTGCGCCCCGGCAGCATCCGTCGCAGCCCGCGCGGATCGGCGCCGCACACCACACGGTCCGCCGCCACGACCGTGCCGTCGGCGAGCTCCACGCCCGCCACGTGGCCGTCCTTCTCCCTGATCAGGGTCACCTCGGCGTCGAAGACGAACGTGACCTTCCGGGCCAGACAGCGCTCATACATCGCGCGCGCCAACTCCCGCATGCCGCCGCGCACATACCAGCTGCCGAAGGCGTGCTCCATGTACGGCAGCACGGCCGCGGCGGCCGGGACCGATGCCGGATCCAGGCCGTACTCGAGGGCGTAGCTCTCCAAGAGCGCGCCGAGCCGCCCGCCGCCCAGCTCCTGGACGGCGATCTCGTGCAGGGTGGCGGCCTGGCGGGGCGGCCTGAGCAGGCGGCGCTGCTTGAGCGCGGGGTAGGGCTCGCGGGCCAGCACCTGCCAGTTGGGCCACAGAGGCTCTTCCAGGAGCGGACGGCGCGTGCGGTCCCAGGTCTCCCTCGCGCGCCCGAGAAAGGCGCCCCACCGCTCGCCCGCGCCGGCGCCCAGGGCGTCGTCGAGGGCGGAGATCACGCCCGCGCGCGATGCGTTGGGCAGCGAGACCTCGCTGCCGTCGGCGAAAACATGGCGCGAGGCCGGGTCCACCGGGGCGAGCTCGACGCGGCTCTCCAGCGGCTCCTTGCCGGTCTTCACGAACAGGTCGCGGTAGACGGCGGGCAGCCGCAGCAGAGCGGGGCCGGTGTCGAAGACGAACCCGTCCCGCTCGAAGCGCCCCAGCGCGCCGCCGTACGTCGACGAGCGCTCGTACACCGTCACCCGGTGGCCTGCCACGGCCAGCCGGGCAGCAGCCGCCATGGCGCCCGCACCGGCGCCGATCACCGCAATCCGTGCCATGTCAGCGACTTTATCCGCCGCCACTGACACCTCACTCGGGCGGCCGCGCCACCCCGGCCGAGGCCAGCCGCTTCTCCTCCCGGCGCTGCGCCCTGCGCCGCCGAAAACGGCGGATCTGGCGCCACAGCACGACCAGTATCACGACCCCGAGCACGAGCAGCGTGCCCGCGATCACCGCCGCCGCGAGCGGATGGAAGAGCGCGAAAACGATGAGCCCGGCGACGCCCAGGTCCTCGGCCGTGCTCAGCGCGATGTTGCTGAACGGCTCGGGCGAGGTGTTCACCGCCATCCGCGTCCCGGCCTTGACCAGATGGCTCATCAGCGCCGTCGAACCGCCGACCGCCCCGGCCGCGAGATCCGGCAGCGAACCGTTGTGGCCGGCGAGCAGCGCGCCGACGACCGCGCCCGCGATCGGCCGGATCACCGTGTGCACGGAGTCCCAGACCGAGTCCACGTACGGGATCTTGTCCGCGACCGCCTCACAGAGGAAGAGAACGCCGGCCACGATCAGGACATCGGGCCGCTGGAGCGCCTCGGGCACCTCGTCGGTGAGTCCGGTGGCGCCGAAGATGCCGAGCAGCAGGACCACCGCGTACGCGTTGACCCCGCTCGCCCAGCCGCTGGTGAAGACGAGGGGGAGTACGGACACGTCCCAGATCGTAGCCAGTCGCGGGCCGCGCGGAATGAGGCCGTGCGCCCAGGTCTGAGTATCCGTACCTAGATGGCCAGATGAGTACCCGCACGGATGGGCTTTCACCTGTGGGGACGGGAAAGTGGAGGCCATGGAAGGGGCGCGGCGCCGGTACCGCCGGCACGGGGCGGCGGAACCGGCGCGGCTCCCCGGATGTGACGGGGTCGGGGGAGACCCGGGGGAACACGCGAGAAGAGCGCCGGCCGGCGCGGTCCAGGGGGATTGGACCGCGCCGGCCGGCGTGCTGTCGTGACCGGGCCCGGCTAGCGCCCGCCCACCCGGCCGTGCAGCAGCCGGGAGAGCGCCGCGTGGACGTCGTCCAGGGAGCGCTCGCTCTGGAAGGCCTGCCAGTCGAGCGCGGCCACCAGGACCATCCCCACCAGCGCCGCCGCCGTGAGCGGAATGTCGATCTCCTCGCTCAGCTCGCCCGCCGCCACCGCGTCCCGCAGCACCCGCTCCACCACGGCCACCGCCTCCTGGCGCACCACAAGCAGGGTGGACTGCCAGGCGCGGTTGGTGCGCCACAGCTCGGCGACGTAGAGCTGGGTGAAGGCCGGATAGCGGTGGATGAAGTCAAGACCGGCCCGGATCATCGCGTCCAGGGCCTCGATCCCGGTGCCGCCGCGCTCGGCGGTCTCGTCCGCGGCCGCCTGCAAGGAGGCGGTCAGCAGACCCACGCCATGGCGCAGCAGCTCCTCGAAGAGCTCGGTCTTGCTCTTGAAGTTGTAGTAGACCGTGCCCTTGGCGACGCCGGCCCGCTCCGCGATCTCGTCGACCGTGGTGGCCGAGAAGCCCTGCTCGGCGATGAGCGTCACGGCGGCCTCGTAGAGCTTCTGCCGGGTCGCCTGCCGTCTGGTGCTGCTGCTCTCCATGGCGTCGATTCTCACAGGCTCAGCTCGGGGTGCAGCCGATCCAGCGTCCACACCTGCTTCTGCCGGGCCGACAGCGCGGTCAGCGCGAGGGCGCCGACGGTGAACGCCGCAAGGACCGCGCAGCCCTGCCACACCACTCCCAGGTCGCCGCCCGTGATCAGCCGGCGCAGGCCGTCCACGACGTAACTCATGGGCAGATAGGGGTGGATGGCGTTGAAGAAGGCCGGGCTGGTCTGGACGGGATAGGTGCCGCCCGCCGACGTCAGCTGGAGCATCAGGACGGCGAGCACCAGGATGCGCCCGGCCGCGCCGAACTTGGCGTTCAGCCACTGCACGATCGCCGCGAAGCAGCAGGACGTCAGCGCCAGATAGCCCAGCGTTCCGGCGGTGCGCCGCATCTCGAGCCCCAGCCCGAAGTGCAGCACCGACATCAGCGCCGCGACCTGGAGCAGGCCGATCGCCGCCACCGGCAGCCACGCGGCGAACGCGATCCGCCAGGCCGACGCGCCGGCGGCCAGGGCGCGCCGGTTGAGCGGCTGGATCAGCATGTACGCGACCATCGCGCCCACCCACAGGGAGAGCGGGATGAAGTACGGGGCGAAGCCGGTGCCGTAGTTGGGCGCCTTGTGCATCGCCTGGGAGGCCAGCTTGACCGGGTCGGCCATCACCTCGGTGCGCTGGTCGCGCTGCTGCTTGTCGTAGTCGGGGATCTTGCCGACGCCGTCGTGCAGGCCGTTGGAGAGCTGGACCGAGCCGTCGGAGAGCTTGATGATGCCGCCGTCGAGCGCGCCCGCGCCCTGTTCCAGTTTGCCGATGCCCTTGTCGAGGTCGGTGGAGCCGGTCTTGGCGCGGCTGAGGCCCGTGTGGATGTCGCCCGCACCCTTGGCGACGTCGTGCGCGCCCTTGTTGAGCTTGTTGATGTCGGCGACCTGCTTTTCCAGGTCGCCCGAGAGGTGCGGCGCCTTCGCGGTCAGGTCCCTGGCCTTGGTCTGGAGGTCTTCGAGGTTCTTGTCCAGCTTCTTGAAATCACCCCCCTGGTCCTTGACAAGGTTGGTGACGTCCTCGGTAAGGGTGGCGCCGGTGGCCATCGCCTTCTTGGCGTCCTTCAGCTTCGGGCACACCTGGCCCTCGGTGGAGGTGTCCACACAGAGCTGCTGATAGAGGGCGTCCAGGTCCTGGGAGGCCTTGCGCGTGCCGGCCGCCGCGGCGGGCGCGAGGTCGATGATGTGGGTGAGCTGGTCGCGTACCGGCTGGATCGAGTCCGCGAGGAGCTTCGCCGCGTCGCCGACCGCCTTGCCGTTGTCCTTGAGGTACGGACGTACCTGCCCGGCCACGCCGTTGACCTGGTCGGCGAGTTTCTGGGTGCCGTCGGCGACCTGCTGGGCGCCGCTCGCCAGCTTGCCCGCGCCGGTGTCGAGTTCGGAGACGCCGCCAGCCAGCTTGCCGCTGCCGTCCTTGGCGTCCTTGAGCTTGTCGGCCAGCTGCTTGGAGCCGTCCTTGGCCTTGTCGAGCCCGTCCTTGAGGTCGCCCGCGCCCTCGGCGGCCTTCTCCGTGGAGTCGTGGAGGTCGCCGAACGAGATGAAGATCTTGTCGAGGAAGGACCGCGACGCCTTGGACGAGGCGGCGGCGCGCACCTCGGAGAAGACCGAGCGGGAGATCGAGCCGACGATGTAGTTGTTGGCGTCGTTGGTCCGCACCTGGAGCGCGCCCGTCTCGGGGGAGTCCCCGGAGCTGGACGCGATCCTCTTGCTGAAGTCGGCCGGCATCGTCAGGGACAGGTAGTACGTGCCCTTCTCCAGGCCCTCGCGCGCCTGCGCGTCACTGACCTCGTGCCACTCGAAGGTCTTGCTCTCGCGCAGCTTCGCGCTGAGGTCGTCGCCCGCGTGGAGCTGCTGCCCGGCGGCGTCGGCGCCCCTGTCGTCGTTGACCAGGGCCACCGGGATCTTGTCGAGGCGGCCGTAGGGGTCCCAGAACGAGCACAGGTACAGCGCGCCGTACAGGAGCGGCAGCAGGAGCAGCGCGACCAGGGCGGCACGCGGCAGCTTCCCGCGGCCGAACCGTTTCAGCTCAAGCGCTGCCAGTCGTGGCGCACGCATCGGCCGCCCCCTTTTCGCTCGTGGCCCCGTCCTCGGCGCCGGCTTCTGTCGTCGTCACGGTGGTGTCGGCCCCGGCCGGCGCCTCGGCGCACACCGCGAGAACCGTGGTGCCGGCGTCCGCGAGGGAGCGCAGCAGTGCCCAGGCGGCGGCGCGTTCGCCGTCCGCGAGCTTCATGTCGGTGTCGTCCACCGCGAGCAGGCGGGGCCGCTGGATCAGCGCGAGTGCCACCGTGAGCCGCAGCGCTTCGAGCCGTTCCAGGTCGCGTACGGCGGTGCGCTCGCGCTTGGGCAGGGCGGCGAGGTCGAGCCCCGCGCCGGCGAGCGCCTGGTCGATCAGGGTTTTGGCCTCGGCCCGGCGGCGGGCGGGGGAGCGCAGGAGCGCGCGGACCGAGCCGTCGTAGCGGCGCTTGAGCATCACGCGCTCGCGCAGGTGCTCGGCGACGGTCAGGGCGGGGTCGAGTTCGCTGACCCCGGGTACCTGGGCGAGCGCGCTGATCCGCCGCACGGCGGCCATTGCGCGGGGCAGTTGGTGCTCGTCCACCCGGGCCCAGCCCTCGGCGGGCTTCATCCGGCCGGTGAGGGCGAGCAGCAGGCAGGTGCGGCCGGAGCCGGAGGGGCCGGTGACCGCGACGAGCGAGCCGGGGGCCGCGCCGACGCTCACGCCCCTGAAGACCCAGCCGCGTGGTCCCTTGAGCCCGAAGCCCTCGGCGCGTATCGCCGCGCCGGTCACTTCCGATTGCGGGCTGTCCATGCTCTCCCGATTCCCCCCTGCTCGCGTCCCCCGGACCGGATCCGCCGGTCCACTTTTGAACTGACTGGTCAGTACAAAAGATAGCCGCACCTGCCGAGTGGGGCAAAGCAGCAGGTCAGAGGGGGATTCGGGGGTAATTGTCAGTGGTGCCCCTCACCATGGGCACATACGGCCACAGCGCCGTCACTCGACGACAGGAGGTTCGTCATGGCCAGCTCCCACGCAGCAGCTGTACCCCGGCGCCGCGCAAGCAGCCCTGTCCCCTCACTGAACGGTCCCGCGGGCGGTCCCGCGAGCGATGTCCACCCCGTCCTGCGGCGGGCGGGCGCACCGCCAGCCGCCCTCGATCTGCTCGCCCAGGCACGCGGCGGCCTGGACGAGGCGGCCCGCCTCGACGCCCCCAACGAGCGGTACGCCACGGCCCATCTGGCCGCCCTGCGCACCGCCGCCGCCGTCCTCGCCGCGCGCGGGCGCCCCGAGGCCGGCCCGCGCCAGCGCCGGCGCATCCGCAGCGCCTGGGAAGTGCTGCCGGAGATAGCGCCCGAACTGACGGAGTGGAGCGCGCTGTTCGCCTCCGGGGCCGAGCGGCGGGCCCGCGCCGAGGCCGGCATCCAGGGCGCGGCCACCACCCGGGACGCCGACGATCTGCTGCGTGACGCGGCGATGTTCCTCCGCCTGGTCGAACGCCTGCTGGTCCTTCAGCCCGTACTGCCCCAGCCCAGGGCGCGCGAGCGGGATGCGCGGGGGGAGGCGCGAGGGTAGGGGGAGCGGGGCGAGGTTCCGCCATCCCCGGCGGGGTGGCGGCTGATCAGGGGTGGGCGGGGAAGGCAATAGGGTGGACGGGGCTTCACCCTTCCCGTTCCCACGCCGCGTCCGCGGCGGCACCGCGCCGAGGAGTCAACTGCCGTGTCGGACCCCATGCGCCCCCGCGCCTCCCTTCGTACCGCCGTGGTCTGGGAGGTCTTGAAGGAAGCGCTCGACCGCCAGGTCGAGGCGACCGGACGCGAGGCGCTCGACGTCCTGGACACCGGTGGTGGCTCCGGCAACTTCGCGGTGCCGCTGGCCACGCTCGGCCACCGCGTCACCGTGGTCGACCCCAGCCCCAACGCGCTGTTCGCCCTGGAGCGCAGGGCCGCCGAGGCCGGGGTGGCCGAGCGGGTCCAGGGCGTCCAGGGCGACGTGCTCGGCCTCTTCGACGTGGTCGAGCGCGGCGGCTATGACGCGGTGCTGTGCCACGGCGTCCTGGAGTACGTCGAGGACCCGGCGGAAGGCGTGCGCAACGCGGTGGACGCGCTGCGTCCGCACGGCGCGCTCAGCCTGCTCGCGGCGGGCCTCGGCGGCGCGGTGCTCTCGCGCGCGCTCGCCGGGCACTTCACCGAGGCCCGGCACGCGCTGTCCGACCCGGCGGGGCGCTGGGGCGCGGGCGACCCGGTCCCGCACCGGTTCACGGCCGAGCAGCTGACCGCGCTCGTCGGCGACGCGGGGGCCACGGCGGGGGCGGTGCACGGGGTGCGGGTCTTCGCGGACCTGGTCCCGGGCGTCCTGGTGGACACCGAGCCGGGCGCCCTCGACGCGCTGCTCAAGCTGGAGGCCGCGGCCGCCGAGCTGCCCGCCTTCCACGCCGTCGCCACCCAGCTGCACGTACTGGGCGAGAAGCGCGGCTGAGCCGGGGCGGGCCGCCCCGGGCGGGCTGATCAGGGGCGCTGTCCCGCATGCAGTACGCCACAGGCCCCCCGATCGGCGGCTTTGCCCCGTATGATCGGGGGACACCGTCCGGCATGACGGATCGACTCTTGGGGAATTGAATCTCCACAGCCGAACCGCCGTGGCGGCCCGGGTGGCGAATTGGCGTAGAGGGCGGGTTTCACGGGGGCGATTCCCTGCCTATCCTGAAGGGGCCGCATCCGGTCGCCCCCCGCGACCGACGAGTAGGAGGACTCCGTGCCGCTCTCGGAGCACGAGCAGCGCATGCTCGAGCAGATGGAGCGAGCGCTGTACGCCGAAGATCCCAAGTTCGCGACAGCGCTTGAGGGAAGCGGGCTGCGTACGTACACCCGGCGACGGGTCTACCAGGCGGTCGCCGGCTTCCTGGTGGGTATCGCGCTCCTCATGGCAGGAATGGTCGCGCAGCAGATCTGGATCAGTGTGGTGGGGTTCCTCGTCATGCTCGGATGTGCGGTACTCGCGGTGACCGGCTGGCGCAAGGCGCCGCGGCCCGGTGAACAGGCCCGGGGTTCCGGTGCGGTGCGGCAGGCTCGGCAGCGGAGGTCCATGATGGACCGGATTGAGCAGCGGTGGCAGCGGCGCCGCGACGAGGGGCGCTAGCCCCGCCCCGTCCTGACCTGCACTGAGGGGCGGTCACCTCCGAGGAGGCGGCCGCCCCTCAGCCCTGTACGGGGTCGCCCGGGCCCATGTCCATGCGGGTGGGCACCAGCCCTGCCAGGGGCGCGGGGAACTGCGCGCCCCGCCACGCACGGTCGGCACTCGAGCTCCCTGGGGCTGCGCCCCAGACCCCGTTCGGCCTGAAGGGCCTCGTCCTCAATCGCCGGACGGGCTGGGGATGTCCATGTGGGCCGGCACCGATCCCGCCAGGGGCGCGGGGAACTGCGCGTCCCGCCACGTACGGTCGGCACCCGGGGTCCCTGGGGCTGCGCCCCAGACCCCGTTCGGCCTGAACGGCCTCGTCCTCAAACGCCGGACGGGCTGACTATGCCCATGCGGGCCAGCACGGACCCTGCCCAGGGGCGCGGGGAACTGCGCGCTCAGCCACGTACGGTCGGCACCCGGGGTCCCTGGGGCTGCGCCCCAGACCCCGTTCGCGCTTGAAGGGCGCTCGTCCTCAATCGCCGGACGGGCTGGGGATGTCCATGTGGGCCGGCACCGATCCCGCCAGGGGCGCGGGGAACTGCGCGTCCCGCCACGTACGGTCGGCACCCGGGGTCCCTGGGGCTGCGCCCCAGACCCCGTCCGGCCTGAACGGCCTCGTCCTCAAACGCCGGACGGGCTGGGGATGTCCATGTGGGCCGGCACCGATCCCGCCAGGGGCGCGGGGAACTGTGCGATCAGCCACGTACGGTCCGCAGCCGGGGTCCCTGGGGCTGCGCCCCAGACCCCGTTCGCGCCTGAAGGGCGCTCGTCCTCAAACGCCGGACGGGCTGAGGTTGCCAATGCGGGCCAGCACCGGCCCCGCCAAGCGGCGCGGGGAACTGCGCGCCCAGCCCGGCACGGTCGGCACCCGAAAGCCGTCCCTGGAGGGGCCCGGGGGCCCCGTCAGGGGCGCGGGGAACTGCGCGATCGGGGCCAGCGGAGGGACGGGGTCGGTCGTAGCCGGTTCGCGTGGTGGGCCAGGGTTGTGCTCAGGCGGGTCCAGTGGCGCGACACCGACCAGATCACCCGGACGGCTGAGCGCGGGGCCAGGACGGCCCGGAGGGTCCCTAGCCGGGATGCCTGTCCGCGCAGGGCCGCCCGCACGCGGGTCACGTCGTCCACGAGCCCGGGGGTCGGCTGCGGGTCGGGGGCGTACAGCACACGCTCGACCGCCCCCGCCGCCCGGTGGACGGACGCCGCCGCCGCGCCGTCCAGATGGCCCAGCAGAATGACCCGTACCGCCGCCTTGCGGGGCGTCAGCGAATCGTCGGGCAGGATGCCGTAGTCCCAGGCCGTGTCGGTGATCTCCTGCCAGGCGGCCAGCGTATGGGCCACGGCGTCGGCCGGGGTGCGGCCCCCGGAGCCGAGCCTGCGGGCCCGCACCCGCGCGCGCCACAGCAGCGGCAGCAGCGGCAGGACGAGCAGCGCGGCCACGCCCAGGACCGTACCGATCAGGGCCGGGGCCGAGGGCCCGCTGTCCGTGGGGCCCGCGACACCCGCCGCCGCAGTGGCGCCGCAGTCCCCGAGGCGCCGCGCGCCGGGCGGGCAGGAGTCGGCGACGGACGGCGCCGCCGACGGCTCGGCGGAAGGGCTCCTGGCCGGCTGGGCCGGACTGCTCGGGCTGTCCGCAGGAGCCTGGCTCCGGGTGTAGTCGGGGGCGCTGCCCCGCGTGGGCGTCGGCTCGAAACGCGTCCAGCCCACGCCCTGGAAGTACAGCTCGGGCCAGGCGTGCGCGTCGCGCAGGCCCACCGACATCGTGCCGTCAGAGCGCGGTTCACCGGGAGTGAAGCCGACCGCGACCCGGGCGGGAATCCCAAGGGTGCGTGCCATCGCGGCCATCGCGAAGGAGAAGTGGACGCAGAACCCCTCCTTCTCCTTGAGGAAGTTGGCGATCGCCTCGGTACCGCTGCCCGACGCTACATGCGTGTTGTAGGTGAAGCCGCCGCCGGTGGAGAACCAGTCCTGGAGCTTGACGGCCTTCTCGTAGTTGTTGGCCGCGCCCGCGGTGACCCGCCGCGCGGTGGCGCCGACCACCGAGGGCAGCGAGTCCGGGACGCGCGTGTACTCATCGAGCAGGGCCAAGGGCGGCGTGGGCGCCTGGGCCAGCTGCGTCGCGGTCGGCCGCACCAGAAGACTGGCGACCGTGTACCGCGCGCCCCGGGTCGTCTGCTTGCGGTCGCCCACAAGGGTGCGGCCCACCGGCTCGAACCGCCAGTCACCCTTGATCTTCACCTGGGTCGCGGGGAAGGGCATCGGCAGCCAGCTCTGCGCGTACCAGCCGGCGGCCGAGACGCTGGTCTGGACTTCGGTCGTGCCGACCGCGGAGCTCAGCCCGTCCGGCGGCGGCAGCGGATCGGGCACGTCCGTGATGTGCCGCTCGGAGGACCTCCAGGACGCTCCGTCGAACTCGTCGAGCGCGACGATCCGCAGATACATCTCGTCGCTGTCCTGGGAGTTGGTGTTGTACCGCAGGACCTCGCGGTCCTCGGGCTGGTTCAGGCTGTTCTGCAACGACACCAGTGGGTTCACCGCGGAGATGGTCCCGCCGGCCCCGTCACCGCCCTGGCCGTCGCCGCCGCTGAGCAGTCCGCCGTCCAGCGCGGGCAGCATCGCCGGGATCACCAGCGCGATGCCGAGCGCGAGCACCCCGATGCGCCGTCCCGTACGGACCGGGGCGAGCGGCGCCGTGTTCTCGAACATGCCCTGCTGGGCCCGGCCCGGCGGGCGCGCCGCGCCGCTGAAGACCCGCCCCCACCGCGCGAGCCGGTCGCGTCCCTCGGCGAGCAGAAGCAGCAGATAGCCGGCGGCCGCGAGCACGAACCAGAGCCAGCTCGCGCCGCCCCCGGAGAGCCCCGCGGCCACCGAGTACAGCGCGAGCAGCGGAAGACCCGCCGGCGCGGCGCTGCGGAACGTCACCGCGAGCGCGTCCACGCAGAGCCCGATGATCAGCACCCCGCCGACCATCATCAGCCGGATGCCCGGCGTCGCGGGAGCCGGGATCGCGTACTGCCCGACGTCCGAACTCCCTTGCTGGAGCAGGGAGTTGAGCTGGACGAAGACGTCGGGGCCCGGCAGTATCCCGCCGATCGCCTGCCGGCGGGCGAACACCACGGTCAGCGTCACCAGGGCCATGACGGCCTGGGCGAGCACGGTGAGCGGCCGGGCCAGCGGCACGCGCCGGGCCAGCGCGCCGACCGCGCTGACGATCGCCAGCAGGAAGGCAGCCTGGACGAGCCAGACGGCCGGGTCCACCAGCGGCAGCATCGAGCACGCCGAAAGGACCGTGGCCGCGTAGGCGCACAGCGCCAGCCGTCCGCGCCCGCTCATGACCATCCCCCCGCCGGGCCGGCCGCGCCACCGGGCGCCGCCTTCGCATGGGTACGTTCCTGGCCCGCCAGGCGCCACAGGTCCGCAAGCAGCGCGCCGGGCCGCACCGGGAGCGCGGTCCACCCCGCCTCGCGCAGCAGCCGCAGGCGCTCCTCGACGGGTCCGTGTTCCTGGACGCCGGGCGCCCACAGCTCGCTGTCGAGCACGAAGGCGACCGCGGCCCCGCTGCGCCGCCGCATCTTCGCCGCGATCGCCGCCTGCTCCTCGTCGAGGTCGCCGAAGAAGGCGACGAGCAGCCCTTCGTTGCCTCGGCGCAGCACGTCGTAGGCGCGCGAGAGGCCGCCGCCGTCGGAGTGGTCGACGACGGCGAGGGTGTCCATCAGCAGGCCGGCCGCCTCCGATGAGTCCTGGCCCGAGCCCGCGAAGCCGCCCGATCCCTCGCCGGGCACCGAACTGCCGGTGTCGGTCAGGAGCCGTACGGAAAAGCCCCGTTCCAGCATGTGCGTCAGGGCGGAGGCCGCGCCCGAGACCGCCCACTCGAAGGCGCAGTCGGGGCCTGCGCCCACATGGGCGAGGGCGCGGGTGTCGAGCAGCACGGTGCACCGGGCCCGCTGCGGCTGCTCCTCGCGGCGCACCATCAGTTCGCCGTAGCGCGCGGTGGAGCGCCAGTGCACCCGGCGCAGGTCGTCGCCGTGCCGGTAGCCGCGCGGAATGATGTCGTCCTCGCCGGCCAGGGCGAGCGAGCGGTGCCGTCCGTCGCCGTACCCCGAGGCCTCGCCCGAAAGGCGCACCGGTGGCAGGGGTTCGGTGCGCGGAATGACGGTGAGCGTGTCGTACGCGCTGAAGGCGCGGGTTCAGCTCGCACATCCCGAACGGGTCGCTGAGCCGCAGTTGCAGGGGCCCCAGCGGGTAGCGGCCGCGCAGGTCGGAGCGGACCCGGTAGGAGACCTCGCGCCTGCCGCCCGCCTCGACCCGGTCGAGCACGAAGCGCGGGCGCGGCCCGAGCACGTAGGGCACCCGGTCCTGGAGCATGAGCAGGCCGGTGGGCAGCCGCGAGACGTTGTCGATCCGCAGCTGGACGCGGGCCTCGGAGCCGGCCGGGACCCGCTCGGGGTCGAGTCGGCGGCTGCCTGCCACGCGGTAGCGGGTGCGGTAGAGCACCACCGTGCAGACCAGCGGCAGCGCGGCCAGCAGGAGCCCCACCCGCAGCAGGTCCTCCTGGCCCAGGACGAACGCGCAGACCGCGGCCGCGACGCCGGCCGCGAGGAAGGAGCGGCCACGGGTGGTCAGGCCGGTCAGGGCCGTCAACGGGCCGCCACCGGCCCGGTCGTCGGCGGGCTCGGCGGGCTCGGCGGACTCAGCGGACTCCGCGGGGAGCGCCCCGGCCGTCATCACGGCCGCCGCGGGCCGGGCGGCTGCCGGACGTGCGGCGCGTTGCCGTGCGGCGCGTTGCCCGGCAGCGGGCCTGCGGCCTGCGGGACGGGCGTGTGCCGAAGGATCTCCAGGACCACCTGCTCGGCGGTGCGCCGGGCCAATTGGGCCTGCGCCGTGGGCAGCAGCCGGTGGGCGAGCACGGCCACGGCGAGCGCCTGTACGTCGTCGGGCAGCGCGTAGTCGCGGCCGCTCAGCGCGGCGGACGCCTTGGCCGCGCGCACCAGGTGGAGCGTGGCGCGGGGCGAGGCGCCGAGCCGCAGATCGGGGTGGCCGCGGGTCGCGCCGACCAGCTGCACCGCGTACCGGCGCACCGCGTCGGCGACGTGCACGCCGCGGACCGCGTCGATCAGTTTGACGATGTCGTGGGCGTGCGCCACCGGCTGGAGGTCGTCGAGCGGCGAGAGGGAGCCGTGCACGTCCAGCATCTGGAGCTCGGCCTCGGGGCTGGGGTAGCCCATCGACACGCGGGCCATGAACCGGTCGCGCTGGGCTTCGGGCAGCGGGTAGGTGCCCTCCATCTCCACCGGGTTCTGGGTGGCCACCACCATGAAGGGGCTGGGCAGTTCGTAGCTCTGGCCGTCGATGGTGACCTGCCGCTCCTCCATCGACTCCAGAAGGGCGGACTGGGTCTTGGGCGAGGCGCGGTTGATCTCGTCGCCGATCACGATCTGGGCGAAGATCGCGCCGGGCTTGAACTCGAAGTCGCGCCGCTGCTGGTCGAAGATCGACACACCGGTGATGTCGGAGGGCAGCAGGTCCGGTGTGAACTGGATGCGCCGGACCGAGCAGTCGATCGACCGGGCCAGGGTCTTGGCCAGCATGGTCTTGCCCACGCCGGGCACATCCTCGATCAGGAGGTGGCCCTCCGCGAGCAGTACGGTCAGCGAAAGCCGTACGACCTCGGGCTTGCCCTCGATCACGCTCTCCACGGACGCGCGGACGCGCTCCGCCGTGGCGGTCAGATCGCTGAGGCTCGCTCGATCGTCATAGGTCGTCACCCGGCCCTCCTCGGCCCTTTCCTGCGGGCCGACGCGCAGCGAACGGCCCGGCCCACCCCGAGATACGGACACCACGGCCGAAGGGTTCGGACCGATGTCACATCCGCATTCTTGTTGCCGTTGCCGCGCCGTGTCACTCGCCTGTGGACAACTGAGGGGGATTCATGGTGAGTTGTCCCCCTATTTACGTCCGGCCCTTTCCGGGCCGGTCCTCAATCCGCCGCCGACCGCTCAGCCGGCGGGGTCGATCTCCCGCAGAAGACCCGTGGTCACGTCGAAGACGAAGCCGCGGACGTCGTCCACGTGCAACAGGAACGGAGAGGTCCGCACCCGCCGCATCGACTGGCGTACGTCCTGGTCGGCGTCGCGGAACGACTCGACGGCCCAGACCGGGCGCTGGCCCACCTCGACCTCCAGATCGTGCCGGAAGTCCTCGGTGAGGGTTTCCATGCCGCAGCCCGTGTGGTGCACCAGCATGACGCTGGAGGTGCCCAGCGCGCGCTGGCTGATGGTGAGGGACCGGATCACGTCGTCGGTGACCACGCCGCCCGCGTTGCGGATGGTGTGGCAGTCGCCGAGTTCGAGACCGAGGGCGGCGTGCAGGTCGAGCCGGGCGTCCATGCACGCCACGACGGCGACCCGCAGGACGGGACGGGCGTCCATGCCGGGGTCGGTGAAGGCGGCCGCGTAGTGGCGGTTCGCCTCGACCAGACGGTCGGTCACCGAACCCCCGCTCTCGAGGGTCAGGTGCGGACGCTGGGCAGGAGCCTCCGCCGGTATGTGCGCAGGAGTCGACATGTATATGACGGTAGCCGCCGTTGATCTCCCCGTCGCGTCCCGGGGCCGGAAAAAGAGCGTCAACTCGGGCATCTGTGAGGTACCCCACAGGCCTCATCGGGACACACCCGGACGAGTGAAAAAAGTGCCCGGCGGCGCGCTGGAGGGTTGATTGACCCAAGGGACGAGTGGACTAAAGTGGCGCGAAGTGGGAGGCGTGACACACGCTCTCCCGCCTTGCGCGACCCCATTCTTCCGGGAAGCACGGCCTCCCGGACCATACGTTCACCCGCGTGCGCGGCGCACGTACGGCTCGGCCTCCTCCCGCCCTCCGGTCGGCTGACGCCCCTTTCCCGGCGCCAGCGGTCCGCCCCGTCGGCGGGGCAGCGGGGATCCGGGGCGTACGCGCGGCGGTGCCGGATCCTTGAGAGGGCGGCTTTGAGCCAGCGACACGTCCCGGTGATGCTCCAGCGATGCTTGGACATGTTGGCGCCTGCCCTGACCGAGCCGGGAGCGGTCGTCGTCGACTGCACCCTCGGCCTCGGCGGCCACAGCGAGGCCCTGCTCACCCAGTTCCCCCATGTGCGCCTGATCGCCCTGGACCGCGACAAGGAGGCCCTGCGCCTGTCCGGCGAGCGTCTGGCCCCCTTCGGAGAGCGCGCCACCTTGGTGCACGCCGTCTACGACGAGCTCCCCGACGTGCTGGAACGGCTCGGCGTCCCGCGCGTCCAGGGCGTCCTGTTCGACCTCGGCGTCTCCTCGATGCAGCTCGACGAGGCCGACCGCGGCTTCGCCTACGCCCAGGACGCACCGCTGGACATGCGGATGGACCAGTCGGTGGGACTGAGCGCCGCCGAAGTGCTCAACACCTACCCGCCCGGTGAACTCGTGCGGATCCTGCGGGCGTACGGCGAGGAGAAGCAGGCCAAGCGGATCGTCTCGGCGATCGTCCGCGAGCGCGAGAAGGAACCGTTCACCAACAGCGCCCGGCTGGTGGAGCTGATCCGCGACGCGCTGCCGCAGGCCGCCAAGCGCACCGGCGGCAACCCCGCCAAGCGCACCTTCCAGGCCCTGCGCATCGAGGTCAACGGCGAACTCGCCAGTGTGGAACGGGCGATCCCCGCCGCCGTCGGGGCCGTCGCGGTGGGCGGCCGGGTCGTGGTCCTCTCCTACCAGTCCCTGGAGGACCGCATCGTCAAGCAGGTGTTCGCGGCCGGCGCCGCCAACACCGCGCCGCCCGGGCTCCCGGTGGTCCCCGAGCGCTACCAGCCGCGCCTGAAGCTCCTCACCCGCGGCGCCGAACTTCCCACGGAGGAGGAGGTCGCCGAGAACCGGCGCGCGGCCCCCGCCCGGCTCCGAGGGGCCCAGCGGATCAGGGAGGACGTGTGAGCAAACCGGCCAGGCAGCTGCGCGGCACCGCCGCGCGGCTCGGCAGGCTGATGCCGTCGCAGGGGGCCAACAGCGCCGCCCGCACCCCGTTCGTGCTCCTCGTCGTCGCGCTGCTCGGCGGCGGTCTCATCACGCTCCTGGTGCTCAACTCGGCCCTGAACGAAGGCTCGTTCAAGCTCAGTGAGTACCGCAGGCAGACCACCGACCTCACCGACGAACAGCAGGCGCTCCAGCGCGACGTGGACGATCTCTCGGCCCCCGACGCGCTCGCCCGCCGGGCCGGCGACCTCGGCATGGTCCCCGGCGGCAGCCCCGTCTTCCTGGGCCCCGACGGCACCGTCAAGGGCGTCCCCGCCCCGGCCGGTGACCCCTCGGCCGCCGAAGCGGCCGAACCGTCCCCACTGCCCGTGGCGCAGAACCAGGCCACCGCGCGCCAGCCCCGCCGCCACCCCCCGGCCGCGCGCCCCCGCAAGCCCGCCACGCCCTCCCCGACACCCGGCAGGTGACGCAGTGAGCCCCAAGGAACCCCCGCGCCGCCGGGTGCCCGCGCCGGCCCGCCCCCACCCCCGCCCCCGCCCCCGGCCGGTGGCCCGCAGGCCGGCCGCCAAGAAGTTCAAGCCGTCCAGCCACCGCCCCCGGCTCCGCCTGGTCAGCCTCGGGCTCACCCTGGTCATGCTCGCCTTCGTCGGACGCCTGCTCCAGGTCCAGGCCGTCGACGCCAGCGCGTACGCCGCCAAGGCCGACAAGAACCGCTACGCCAGCTACGCGCTGCCCGCCGAGCGCGGCCAGATCACCGACCGGGCCGGTATCGCGCTCGCCACCAGCGTCGACGCCTACGACATCACCGCCGACCCCACCCTCTTCACCCCCGAGGCCACCAAGATCCCCGACGCCCCCGAGCAGGCGGCCGCGCTGCTCGCGCCGCTGGTCGGCAAGGGCCAGGCCGAGCTCGCCAAGAAGCTCAGGACGCCCAAGACCCGCTATGTGGTGCTCGCCCGCAGGCAGACCCCGCAGGTCTGGAACCAGATCAAGGACCTGAAGAAGGTCTTCACCGAGAAGGCGGCCACCGACCGCGCCAAGGGCGGCCCCGGCGCCAACGTGCTGGCCGGCGTGCTCAACGAGTCCAGCACCAAGCGGGTGTACCCCAACGGCGACCTGGCCGCCGGGATACTGGGGTACGTCAACGCCGAAGGCAAGGGCGGCGGCGGCCTCGAATCGTCCCTCAACAAGGAGCTGGCCGGCACCGACGGCAAGATCTCCTACGCCCAGTCCGGCGGCCGCCGGGTGCCCACGGCCGGCACCCACGAGACCCCCGCTGTGCCCGGCTCCGACGTCGAGCTGACCATCGACCGGGACATCCAGTGGATGGCCCAGAAGGCGATCTCGGACCAGGTCGCCGAGTCCCATGCCGACCGCGGGTACGTCATAGTGCAGCGCTCCGACACCGGCGAGGTCCTGGCCATGGCGAACGCGCCCGGCTTCGACCCGAACAACATCAGCCAGGCGAGCGCGGCCTCCCTCGGCAACGCGGCGCTCCAGGATGCCTTCGAACCCGGCTCCACGGCCAAGGTCATGTCCATGGCCGCAGTCCTGGAGGAGGGCGTCGCCACGCCCGAGACCCATGTGGTGGTGCCCAACCGGCTCCAGCGCGGCGACCGGCTCTTCAAGGACGACGTCGACCACCCCACCTGGAACCTGACGCTCAACGGCGTCCTCGCCAAGTCCAGCAACATCGGCACCATCCTCGCTGTCGAACAGCTGGGCAAGACCGACGCGCAGGCCGACAACGTCCTCTACTCCTACCTGCGCAAGTTCGGCATCGGCTCGCCCAGCGGCCTCGGCTTTCCCGGCGAGACCCCGGGCATCCTGGCCCCGGCGAGCAAGTGGTCCAGCTCGCAGCAGTACACGGTCCGTTTCGGCCAGGGCCTCTCGCTCAACGCGATGCAGGCGGCGTCCGTGTACTCGACCATCGCCAACGGCGGCGTACGCGTCGAGCCGACCCTGGTGCGCGGCACGAAGGGGCCCGACGGGCGGTTCACGCCGGCGCCCGCGCCCAAGCAGACCCGGGTCATCAGCGAGAAGACCGCCAACACGCTGGCCCAGATGCTCGAATCGGTCGTCGGCGACGCCGAGGGCACCGGAACCAAGGCCGCCATCCCCGGCTACCGGGTCGCGGGCAAGACCGGCACCGCCAACCGGGTCGACCCCAAGACCGGCACCTACAAGGGCTACACCGCCTCCTTCGCGGGCTTCGCCCCCGCCGACAACCCCAGGATCACCGTCTACTGCGCCATCCAGAACCCCACCAAGGGCAGCTACTTCGGCGGCCAGATCTGCGGACCCATCTACAAGCAGGTCATGGAGTTCGCCCTCAAGACCCTCCAGATCCCGCCGAGCGGAGCACAGGCGCCCAACCTGCCCGTCACCTTCGGCGGCAACGACTGAATCCGGAAGCCTCAGTGACAACCATCACCCAGGGCCCTGGGAACCAGGACGGGACCCAGGACGCCGTGCCCCCCTCTTTTGGCGACCCGGCCCATGCGCCCGGTACGCTCACCGCCGTGCCACACGCTGATCAGTACCGAACCGCCCCGAAGGACGTCCCCGCGCAGCACCCGGGAGCGCCCCGACCGGAACAGGCCCGCCCGACCCCGCTCGGCGCGCTGGCCGAGCGCCTGGGGACGAGCGACCCCGGACCGGGGGAGGTCACCGGCATCACGCACGACTCCCGGTCGGTACGCCCCGGAGACCTCTACGCCGCGCTGCCGGGCGCCAACACCCACGGCGCCGACTTCGCGGCCCAGGCCGCGAGCCTGGGCGCCGTCGCCATCCTCACCGACCCGGCCGGCCGCGACCGCGCCGCCGCGACGGGTCTGCCGGTCCTGGTCGCCGGCGACCCGCGCGGCCGGATGGGCGAGCTCGCCGCCGAGATCTACGGCCACCCCGGCCGCGATCTGCTCCAGCTCGGCATCACCGGGACCTCGGGCAAGACCACGACCGCCTACCTCGTCGAGGGCGGCCTGCGCGGCGCCGGGCACGCCACGGGCCTGATCGGCACGGTCGAGATGCGCATCGGCGACGAGCGCATCAAGTCCGAGCGCACCACCCCCGAGGCCACCGACCTCCAGGCGCTGTTCGCGGTCATGCGCGAGCGCGGCGTCGACTCGGTCGCCATGGAGGTCTCCAGCCACGCGCTGGTGCTCGGCCGGGTCGACGGCTGCGTCTTCGACGTCGCCGTCTTCAACAACCTCAGCCCTGAGCACATGGAATTCCACTCCGACATGGAGGACTACTTCCAGGCCAAGGCGCGGCTGTTCACCCCCCAGCGGGCCAAGCGGGGCGTCGTCAACTTCGACGACGGCTACGGGCGCAGGCTCGTGAAGGAGGCGGGCATCGACATCACCACGTTCTCCGCCGAGGGCCACCCCGACGCCGACTGGCGGGCCGAGGACGTCCGCGTCAGCCAGGACAGCAGCACCTTCACGGTCGTCGCTCCCGGCGGGCAGCGGATTTCGGCCACCGCCCCGCTGCCGGGCCCCTTCAACGTGGCGAACACCCTCGCCGCCATCGTCACGCTCGCCGTCGCGGGCCTCGACCCGCAGACGGCCGCCGACGGCGTGGCCGCCGTACCGGGCGTGCCCGGCCGCCTGGAGCGCGTCGACGCGGGCCAGCCCTACCTCGCCGTCGTCGACTACGCCCACAAGACGGACGCCGTCGAATCGGTCCTGCGCTCGCTGCGCAAGGTCACCGAGGGCAAGTTGCACATCGTGCTCGGCTGCGGCGGCGACCGCGACACGACGAAGCGGGGCCCGATGGGCGCGGCCGCCGCGCGCCTGGCCGACACCGCCGTGCTGACCTCCGACAACCCGCGCTCCGAGGACCCCCTCGCCATCCTCGCCGCGATGCTGGCGGGCGCCGCGGAGGTGCCCGCCCACGAGCGCGGCGAGGTCCAGGTCTTCGAGGACCGCGCCGCCGCCATCGCCTCGGCCGTGGCCCGCGCCGAACCCGGCGACACCGTGCTCGTCGCGGGCAAGGGCCATGAACAGGGCCAGGACATCCACGGAGTGGTACGCCCCTTCGACGACCGCCTGGTGCTCCGCGCCGCCATCCAGAAAAGTCAGGGATGAAGCTGTGATCGCCCTCTCCCTCGCCGAGATCGCCGCAATCGTCGGCGGGCAGCCCCACGACATACCGGATCCGTCCCTCACGGTCACCGGCCCCGTCGTCATCGACTCCCGCCAGGTGGCGGCCGGTTCGCTCTTCGTGGCCTTCGCGGGTGACAACGTCGACGGCCACGACTACGCGCGGCGCGCCACCGACGCGGGCGCGGTCGCGGTCCTCGCCGCCCGTCCCGTCGGCGTGCCCGCGATCGTCGTCGACGACGTGCAGGCCGCGCTCGGCGCGCTCGCCCGCGCCGTCGTGGAGCGCCTGGGCACCGAAGTCGTCGCGCTCACCGGCTCGTCGGGCAAGACGTCCACCAAGGACCTGATCGCGCAGGTGCTCCAGCGCCACGCGCCGACGGTGTTCACGCCGGGCTCCCTCAACAACGAGATCGGTCTGCCCCTGACCGCGCTCACCGCCACGGCCGAAACCAGGCACCTGGTCCTGGAGATGGGCGCGCGCGGTGTCGGCCACATCCGCTACCTCACGAGTCTGACGCCGCCGAGCATCGGCCTGGTCCTGAACGTCGGGAGCGCCCACATCGGCGAGTTCGGCGGCAAGGAGCAGATCGCCCTGGCCAAGGGCGAGTTGGTGGAGTCGCTGCCCGCGTCGGGCTGCGCCGTCCTGAACGCGGACGACCCGCTGGTACGGGCCATGGCGTCCCGCACCAAGGCGCGGGTGCTGCTCTTCGGCGAGGCCGCGGACGCCGACGTACGGGCCGAGAATGTCCGGCTCACAGCCACCGGACAGCCTTCCTTCAGGCTTCAGGCACCCTCCGGGTGCGGTGATGTGACGTTGCGCCTGTACGGTGAGCACCACGTGTCGAACGCGCTCGCCGCGGCCGCCGTCGCCCATGAGCTGGGCATGTCCGCAGACGAGATCGCCCGCGCGCTCTCCGAGGCGGGCACCCTCTCCCGCTGGCGTATGGAGGTCACCGAGCGTCCGGACGGTGTGACGATCGTCAACGACGCCTACAACGCGAACCCCGAGTCCATGCGAGCCGCCCTGCGCGCGCTCGTGGCGATGGGCCAGGCCGCACGGGCCGAGGGGGGAAGGACGTGGGCGGTGCTCGGTCCGATGGCCGAGCTGGGTGACGAGTCGCTCGCCGAGCACGACGCGGTCGGACGGCTCGCCGTCCGGCTCAACGTCAGCAAGCTCGTGGCGGTCGGGGGCCGGGAGGCGTCGTGGCTGCGACTGGGCGCATACAACGAGGGTTCGTGGGGTGAGGAGTCGGTGCACGTGTCCGACGCGCAGGCGGCCGTCGACCTGTTGCGCAGTGAACTGCGGCCGGGAGACGTCGTGCTGGTGAAGGCGTCCAGGTCGGTCGGCCTGGAACGGGTGGCCCTCGCGCTGCTCGATGGCGCCGCCGAGGGTGAGGTCGCCGCCCGATGAGGCAGATCCTCTTCGCCGGAGCCATCGGTCTCTTCCTGACCCTGGTCGGCACCCCGCTGCTCATCAAGCTGCTCGCCCGCAAGGGCTACGGCCAGTTCATCCGTGACGACGGCCCGCGCGGCCACGCCGGGAAGAAGGGCACACCCACCATGGGTGGCATCGCCTTCATCCTGGCCACGCTGATCGCGTACGCGCTGACCAAGGTGATCACCGGTGAGCCGCCGTCGTTCTCGGGCGTGCTGGTGCTCTTCCTGACCGCCGGCATGGGCATGGTCGGCTTCCTCGACGACTACATCAAGATCGTCAAGCAGCGTTCGCTCGGCCTGCGGGCCAAGGCGAAGATGGCCGGCCAGCTGATCGTCGGCATCGCCTTCGCGGTGCTCGCCCTCCAGTTCGCCGACCACCGCGGCAACACCCCCGCCTCCACCAAGCTGTCGTTCATCAACGACTTCGGCTGGTCGGTGGGCCCGGTCATCTTCGTGGTCTGGGCGCTGTTCATGATCCTGGCCATGTCGAACGGCGTGAACCTGACGGACGGTCTGGACGGCCTGGCCACCGGCGCCTCCGTGATGGTCTTCGGCGCGTACACCTTCATCGGCCTGTGGCAGTTCCAGGAGTCCTGCGCCAACGCGCTGACCCTGACCAACCCCAACGCCTGCTTCGAAGTGCGCGATCCGCTCGACCTCGCGGTCGTCGCCTCCGCCCTGATGGGCTCCTGCTTCGGCTTCCTGTGGTGGAACACCTCGCCCGCCAAGATCTTCATGGGCGACACCGGCTCGCTCGCCCTCGGCGGGGCGCTCGCGGGCCTGGCGATCTGCTCCCGCACGGAGTTCCTGATCGCGCTGCTCGGCGGTCTGTTCGTGCTGATCACGATGTCCGTGGTCATCCAGGTCGGCTCGTTCAAGATGACCGGCAAGCGCGTGTTCCGCATGGCGCCGCTCCAGCACCACTTCGAACTCAAGGGGTGGTCCGAAGTCCTTGTCGTGGTGCGGTTCTGGATCATCCAGGGCATGTGCGTGATCGTGGGACTCGGACTCTTCTACGCGGGATGGGCAGCCGACAAGTGAGCACCACCTGGCAGGGCAAGCGTGTGACGGTCGCCGGTCTCGGCGTCTCCGGGATGCCGGTGGCCCGGGTCCTCAGCGGACTCGGCGCGATCGTCACCGCCGTCAACGAGGGCGCCGACCAGCGCTCGCGCGACCAGGCCGCGGAGTTGGAGGCGCAGGGCATCACCGTGCGCCTCGGCGACGGGGACACCCTGCCGGAGGGCACCGAACTCGTCGTCACCACGCCCGGCTGGCGGCCCGACAAGCCGCTGTTCGCCGCGGCCGCCGAGGCGGGCGTGCCGGTGTGGGGAGACGTGGAGCTCGCCTGGCGCCTGCGCGATCTGGACGGCCGCACACCCGCGCCCTGGCTCGCGGTCACGGGCACCAACGGCAAGACCACCACCACCCGGATGCTGGCCTCGATCCTGGAGGCGGCCGGTCTGCGCACCGCCGCCGTCGGCAACATCGGCGTCTCACTGCTGGACGTGGTCCTCGGCGAGCAGGAGTACGACGTGCTGGCCGTGGAGCTCTCCAGCTACCAGCTGCACTGGGCGCCCTCGCTGCGCGCCCACTCCGCCGCCGTGCTCAACCTGGCGCCCGACCACCTCGACTGGCACGGCTCCATGGAGGCCTACGCCGCCGACAAGGGCCGTATCTACGAGGGCAACACGGTGGCCTGCGTCTACAACGCCGAAGACAAGGCCACCGAACACCTGGTGCGCGAGGCCGACGTGGAGGAGGGCTGCCGCGCGATCGGCTTCACCCTCGCCACGCCCGGCCCCTCCCAGCTCGGCGTGGTCGACGGCATCCTGGTCGACCGGGCCTTCGTGCACAACCGGCAGAAGAACGCCCAGGAGCTCGCCGAGGTCGCCGACGTCAACCCGCCGGCCCCGCACAACATCGCCAACGCGCTGGCGGCGGCGGCCCTCGCGCGCGCCTTCGGCGTCGAACCCAAGGCGGTACGCGACGGCCTGCGCGCCTTCCGTCCCGACGCGCACCGCATCGAGCATGTCGCCGACGTCGCCGAGGTCGCCTACATCGACGACTCCAAGGCCACCAACACCCACGCCGCCGAGGCCTCCTTGGCCTCCTACGACCCGATCGTCTGGATCGCCGGGGGACTCGCCAAGGGCGCCTCCTTCGACGAGCTGGTCCAGCGCTCGGCCAAGCGGCTGCGCGGTGTCGTCCTGATCGGCGCCGAGCGCCACCTGATCGCCGAAGCCCTGGCGCGACACGCGCCCGAGGTCCCGGTGGTCGACCTCGGCCGGACCGACACTGGGGCGATGTCGGCGGCGGTGCGCGAGGCGGCGGCGCTCGCCCGGCCCGGGGACACCGTCCTGTTGGCTCCGGCCTGCGCCTCGATGGACATGTTCGCGAACTACAACAAGCGCGGCGAAGCCTTCGCGGAAGCGGTCGCCGAGCTCACCGCAGGGCGCGCCTAGCCGGACCACCCGTTCCACGGACCGGCCGGCGCCGGGCACGACCGGAGGGGACAGCACACATGGCGGCCGATGTTCTTGGCGGCTTCTTCGAGGAGGGCGCGGGCGCGCGCGGGCTGCCCGCCCGCGCCGGGCTCCTCCTGCGCAGCCGCACCGCGAACCCCGTGCGCAGGCCGGCCGCCCGCAAGGGCGCCGGCGCTCCCCGGCGCCCGGGCCCCCGAGGCCCAAGGCGCCTCGTGGAGCAGGCCAGAAGGGCCTGGGACCGGCCCCTGACGGCGTACTACCTGATCCTCGGCAGCGCCCTGCTCATCACCGTGCTCGGCCTCGTCATGGTCTACTCCGCGTCCATGATCAAGGCGCTCGAACTGTCGCTGCCGGGCTCGTACTTCTTCCGCAAGCAGTTCCTCGCCGCTCTCATCGGCGGCGCCCTGATGATCGCCGCGGCCCGGATGCCCGCCAAGCTCCACCGGGCGCTGGCCTACCCGATACTGGCCGGCACGGTCTTCCTGCTGATCCTGGTGCAGGTGCCCGGGATAGGGAAATCGGTCAACGGCAACCAGAACTGGATCTATCTGGGCGGCCCCTTCCAGCTCCAGCCCAGCGAGTTCGCCAAGCTCGCGCTGCTCCTGTGGGGCGCCGACCTGCTCTCGCGAAAGCAGGACAAGCGGCTGCTCACCGAGTGGAAGCACATGCTGGTGCCGCTGGTCCCGGTCACCTTCCTGCTGCTCGGACTGATCATGCTCGGCGGTGACATGGGCACCACGATCATCCTGACCGCGATCCTGTTCGGGCTGCTGTGGCTGGCCGGCGCCCCCACCCGCCTCTTCGCGGGCGTGCTGGCCGTCGCGGGCACGCTCGCCGCCCTGTTCATCAAGATCAGCCCGCACCGGATGGGCCGGCTGAACTGCATCGGCGCCACCGACCCGGGCCCGCAGGACCAGTGCTGGCAGGCCGTGCACGGAATCTACGCGCTCGCCTCGGGCGGATGGTTCGGATCGGGCCTCGGGGCAAGTGTGGAGAAATGGGGCCAACTCCCCGAGCCCCACACCGACTTCATCTTCGCCGTCACCGGCGAGGAACTGGGTCTGGCGGGGACGCTGTCGGTCGTCGCCCTCTTCGCGGCTCTAGGCTATGCGGGTATCCGCGTGGCCGGACGCACGGAGGACCCCTTCGTGAGGTACGCCGCGGGAGGTGTGACCACCTGGATCGTGGCCCAAGCCGTGATCAACATCGGTGCGGTGCTCGGCCTGCTGCCGATCGCCGGTGTCCCGCTCCCGCTGTTCTCCTACGGAGGGTCCGCGCTGCTGCCGACCATGTTCGCCGTGGGGCTGCTGATCGCGTTCGCGCGGGACGACCCCGCGGCGCGGGCGGCGCTTGCCATGCGGCAGCCTCGGGTGAGTTGGAAGTCGATGAGACGGCGCGTCAAGAAGCGTCCGTCCGGAGAGCGGTGAATTTCGGTGCATGTCGTACTCGCCGGTGGGGGGACCGCCGGCCACATCGAGCCCGCGCTCGCCCTCGCGGATGCCCTGCGCAGGCAGGACCCCACCGTGGGGATCACGGCACTGGGCACGGAGAAGGGTCTGGAGACCCGGCTCGTGCCCGAACGCGGCTATGAGCTCGCGCTCATCCCGGCCGTCCCGCTGCCCCGCAGGCCCACCCCCGAACTGATCACCGTCCCCGGGCGGCTGCGCGGCACCATCAAGGCCGCCGAGCAGATCCTGGAGCGCACCAAGGCCGACTGCGTGGTCGGCTTCGGCGGCTATGTGGCGCTGCCCGGCTACCTGGCGGCCAAGCGGCTCGGGGTGCCGATCGTGGTCCACGAGGCCAACGCGCGGCCGGGCCTGGCCAACAAGATCGGCTCGCGGTACGCGGCAGGGGTCGCCGTCGCGACCCCGGACAGCAAGCTGCGCAACTCCCGCTACATCGGCATCCCGCTGCGCTACTCGATCGCCACCCTCGACCGTGCCCGGGTCCGCCCCGAGGCGCGCGCCGCGTTCGGCCTCGACCCCGGCCTGCCGACGCTGCTCGTTTCCGGCGGCTCCCAGGGCGCCCGGCGCCTGAACGAGGTCATCCAGCAGATCGCCCCGGTGCTCCAGCGCTCCGGCATCCAGATCCTGCACGCGGTCGGCCCGAAGAACGAACTGCCGCGTGTCGAGCACATGCCCGGGATGCCGCCCTACGTCCCGGTACCGTACGTGGACCGGATGGACCTCGCGTACGCCGCGGCCGACATGATGCTCTGCCGCGCGGGCGCGATGACCGTCGCCGAACTCTCCGCCGTCGGGCTGCCCGCCGCCTACGTACCGTTGCCCATCGGCAACGGCGAACAGCGGCTGAACGCCCAGCCGGTGGTCAAGGCCGGCGGCGGCCTCCTGGTCGACGACGCCGAACTCACGCCCGAGTGGGTGCAGGGAAACGTCCTGCCGGTGCTCGCCGACCCGCACCGGCTGTACGAGATGTCGCGCTCCGCCGCCGAGTTCGGGCGGCGCGACGCGGACCAGCTCCTCGTGCAGATGGTGTACGAGGCCATCGCGGGACGTTGACCAACTGACGGAAGGCAGGGACCGTGGCCGGAGGGGCGACCGCTCAGCGCGGTGGCGGACCGAGCGCGAAGGCGAAGTCGGCGAAGTCCAATCGGCCCGGCCCCCGTCCCCGGCGCGGCGGCCGGCTCCGGCTGCCCCGCCGGCGCGGACTGCTCGTGCTCACCGTCGTTCTCCTCCTGTCCGGAGCGGGACTGGTCTGGGTCCTGTACGGATCGAGCTGGCTGCGCGTGGAGCAGGTGAAGACCACCGGTACCCGGGTTCTGACGCCCAGTGAGGTCGAAACGGTCGCCGCCGTACCGGTCGGCTCGCCGCTGATTTCCGTCGACACGGGCGCGATTGAGACGCGATTGCGGCAGAAGCTGCCCCGCGTCGACACCGTCGAGGTCACTCGGTCATGGCCGCACACAATCGCTCTCCATGTGAGCGAACGGCGCCCGGTCCTGGTCATGAAGAAGGGGGCGAAGTTCGACGAAGTGGACGCGAAAGGTGTGCGTTTCGCCACGGTCGCGCAGCCCCCGGCAGGCATCGCCCAGCTCGAACTGACGGCCTCCCAGTCCCCGAGCGTGCGCCGCTTCGGCGCCGACCGGCTCGTCCTGGAAGCCGTGCGCGTCACGGGTGAACTCCCGCCAGCCGTCGCCAAGGAGACCCGCTCGGTGCGCGTTTCCTCCTACGATTCCGTCACCCTTGAGCTGGCCGGCGGCCGGAGCGTTCTGTGGGGAAGTGAGGAGGAGGGCGAGCTGAAGGGACGTACCCTCAGTGCGTTGATGAAAGCCCGCCCCAAGTCGGTCCACTTCGATGTGAGCGCCCCCACCGCCCCGGCGGTATCAGGTAGTTGACGGACATATGCGCTGGCCAGCACCCTGGTTGGTCAGCGACACGGGTGATCACATAGGGTGAAAAGAAAAACGGGAGGTTCGGCGTGTTCGTTGAACGTGCGCCACTTGTCGACTTAGTGTCCTGTTCGGAAGAGTCCAGCGAACAGACACACTGGTAACCCTAAACTTCAGCGTTAGGGTTCGGGTCGGCGATACGGACCGCCCCAATCGGCATTCGTCGTCGCCTCGCGCCACCCGCGAAGTGACGACCCGTAACTCGAGGCGAGAGGCCTTCGACGTGGCAGCACCGCAGAACTACCTCGCAGTCATCAAGGTCATCGGTGTCGGCGGCGGTGGTGTCAATGCCATCAACCGAATGATCGAGGTCGGTCTCAAGGGCGTCGAGTTCATCGCGATCAACACGGACGCGCAAGCACTGTTGATGAGCGACGCCGACGTCAAGCTCGACGTCGGCCGTGAACTCACCCGCGGCCTCGGGGCCGGAGCCAACCCGGCCGTCGGACGCAAGGCGGCAGAGGACCACCGTGAGGAGATCGAGGAGGTCCTCAAGGGGGCCGACATGGTCTTCGTCACCGCCGGCGAGGGCGGCGGCACCGGCACCGGCGGCGCGCCCGTCGTCGCCAACATCGCCCGCTCGCTGGGCGCCCTGACGATCGGTGTGGTCACCCGCCCGTTCACCTTCGAGGGCCGGCGCCGGGCGAACCAGGCGGAGGACGGCATCGCCGAGCTCCGCGAAGAGGTCGACACCCTCATCGTCATCCCCAACGACCGGCTGCTGTCCATCTCGGACCGCCAGGTCAGCGTGCTCGACGCGTTCAAGTCCGCCGACCAGGTGCTGCTCAGCGGTGTCCAGGGCATCACGGACCTGATCACCACGCCGGGCCTCATCAACCTCGACTTCGCCGACGTCAAGTCCGTGATGTCGGAAGCCGGTTCGGCCCTCATGGGCATCGGCTCGGCCCGTGGCGACGACCGCGCGGTGGCCGCCGCCGAGATGGCGATCTCCTCGCCGCTCCTCGAAGCCTCCATCGACGGCGCCCGCGGTGTGCTGCTCTCCATCTCCGGCGGCTCCGACCTCGGCCTGTTCGAGATCAACGAGGCCGCCCAGCTGGTCAGCGAGGCCGCCCACCCCGAGGCCAACATCATCTTCGGCGCGGTCATCGACGACGCGCTCGGCGACGAGGTACGGGTCACCGTCATCGCGGCCGGCTTCGACGGCGGACAGCCCCCGGCCCGCAGGGACACCGTCCTCGGCGCCGCCTCCACCAAGCGCGACGAGCCCGCGCCCGCGCGGCCGTCCGAGGTGTCCCGCCCGCTCGGCGGCCTCGGCGCGGTGCCCACCCGCGAGGAGCCCCCGGCCCCGGTCGCCCCGGTCGAGCCCGCCCCGGTCAACGAGGCCCCGGCGCCCTCCGCCATCCCGACGGCCCGTCCCTACCCGGACAGCCAGGCCGAGGAACTGGATGTGCCGGACTTCCTCAAGTGAGCGCGCTCGCGTGAGCGAAGCGGCCTTTCGAAGCGATCCCTTGAAGTGATACGAGAGCAGGGCACTGTGAGCGGCGCGCACTTCGCCTTCACCGACCGGTGGGGCGGGGTGAGCGCCGTTCCGTACGAAGAGCTCAACCTCGGCGGCGCCGTCGGCGACGACCCCGCGGCGGTGCGGACCAACCGTGGGCTCGCCGCCAGGAAGCTCGGGCTCGACCCGGGCCGGGTGGTCTGGATGAACCAGGTCCACGGGCGCGAGGTCGCGGTGGTCGACGGCCCCTTCGGTCCCGGCGATCCGGCCGCCGTCGACGCGGTGGTGACGGGCCGTCGCGCGACCCCGCTCGCGGTGCTGACCGCGGACTGCGTGCCGGTCCTGCTCGCGGACCCGGTGGCCGGGGTCGCGGGCGCCGCCCACGCGGGGCGGCCCGGAATGGTGGCGGGCGTGGTGCCCGCCGCGGTCGAGGCGATGGTCTCGCTCGGCGCCGACCCGGCCAGGATCGTGGCCCGCACCGGGCCCGCCGTCTGCGGACGCTGTTACGAAGTGCCCGAGCCGATGCGGGCCGAGGTCGCCGCCGTCGAGCCGGCCGCCTGGTCCCAGACCAGTTGGGGCACGCCGGCCGTGGACGTCACCGCCGCGGTGCACGCGCAGCTCGCCGCCCTCGGCGTCACCGACCGGCAGGCCTCTTCCGTCTGCACCCTCGAATCGCCCGACCACTTCTCCTACCGCCGCGACCGTGCCACCGGCCGGCTCGCCGGATATGTCTGGCTGGACTGACGACTCATGACGGATCGCAAGAGCGAACTCGCCCGGAACCTGGCTCAGGTGGAGGAACGTATCGCCTCCGCGTGCGCCTCGGCCGGGCGCGAGCGCGCGGAGGTGACCCTCATCGTGGTCACCAAGACCTACCCGGCGAGCGATGTGCGCCTGCTGCACGAACTCGGAGTGCGCGAGGTCGCCGAGAACCGCGACCAGGACGCCGCCCCGAAGGCCGAGGCCTGTGCCGATCTGGATCTGACCTGGCACTTCGTGGGTCAGTTGCAGACCAACAAGGTTCGTTCTGTGGCCAGTTATGCCGATATGGTGCAGTCGGTCGACCGGGGCAAGCTGGTCGGTTCGCTCTCCACCGCGGCCGTCCGGGCCGGACGTGAGCTCGGCTGCCTCATCCAGGTGGCCCTCGACGCGGAGTCCGGTGAGCGCGGTGCGCGCGGGGGCGTCGCCCCGGACGCCGTCGCGGAGTTGGCGGACCTTGTCGCGGGGGCGCCCGGGCTCAGGCTCGACGGTCTGATGACGGTGGCGCCGCTGGCCGGAGCGTACGCCGGTCGGCAACGGGCCGCTTTCGAGCGGCTGATGGAATTCTCATCCCGCCTGCGCGCGGACCATCCGGCTGCGAACATGGTGTCAGCAGGGATGAGTGCGGACCTCGAAGAGGCCGTCGCGGCCGGAGCGACACATGTACGCGTCGGAACGGCGGTACTCGGAGACCGACCCCGGCTCGGGTAACGTCGCCAAGCAAGTCGGACCACAGCAGAAAATATGGTCATTCCCACTCTTCGGTGGGCAGACCGCGTGGATCGTGGGCCCTTGATGACGCTGCCACTCGGCGACAGGAGCGATCCACCACAGAGCGGAGGAATCTGAGCATGGCCGGCGCGATGCGCAAGATGGCGGTCTACCTCGGCCTCGTGGAGGACGATGGGTACGACGGCCGGGGGTTCGACCCCGACGACGATTTCGAACCCGAGCCCGAACCGGAGCGCGACCGTCGGCGGCATCAGCCCCCGCACCAGGTTCCGCTCCAGGACGAACGGGACGAACCGGTACGTGCGACTCAGCCTCCAGCGCCGAGAGAGCCGGTTCAACTATCGGTAGAAAGCGGACGACCGGCGCGAATCGCACCCGTGGCGTCCATCACACCTGAACGCCCGAGCCTGGAGAAGAACGCACCGGTGATCATGCCCAAGGTCGTGTCCGAGCGGGAGCCGTACCGCATCACCACGCTGCACCCGCGGACCTACAACGAGGCCCGTACCATCGGGGAACACTTCCGCGAGGGCACCCCGGTGATCATGAATCTCACCGAGATGGACGACACCGACGCGAAGCGACTTGTCGACTTTGCCGCCGGTCTCGTCTTCGGCCTGCACGGCAGCATTGAACGCGTGACGCAGAAGGTGTTCCTGCTGTCTCCTGCTAACGTCGATGTCACGGCGGAGGACAAGGCCCGCATCGCAGAGGGCGGATTCTTCAACCAGAGCTGAGAACACGACACCGGGAACGAACCGGCCGACACCAGGCCGGGGCTTTGAGGCAAGGGGAGAGGGAAGCGCGAGATGGGCGTCGCACTACAGGTGATCTACATCGCGCTGATGTGCTTCTCCGCCGTGCTGATCTTCCGGCTCGTCATGGACTACGTCTTCCAGTTCGCCCGTTCATGGCAACCCGGTAAGGCGATGGTGGTCGTTCTTGAGGCCACCTACACTGTCACCGATCCACCGCTCAAGCTTCTGCGGCGGTTCATTCCGCCGTTGCGTCTCGGGGGCGTGGCACTCGACCTGTCCTTCTTCGTTCTGATGATCATCGTCTTCCTCCTGATCAACATCGTGAAGGTCAGGTTGTGAACGATTCGGTCCTGCCGACTGCCGACGACTACGTAGAGGTGAAGAAGAGATGCCGCTGACCCCCGAGGACGTGCGGAACAAGCAGTTCACGACGGTCCGCCTCCGAGAAGGCTATGACGAGGACGAGGTTGACGCCTTCCTCGACGAAGTCGAGTCCGAGCTGACCCGACTGCTCCGTGAGAACGAGGATCTGCGCGCCAAGCTGGCCGCCGCCACCCGCGCCGCCGCGCAGAACCAGCAGCAGCAGGGCATGCGCAAGCCGGAGCAGCAGCAGGACGGCCGAGGCCAGGGTGCCCCCGTTCCCGCCGCCATATCCGGTCCGCCGCAGGTGCAGCAGCAGCAGCCGCAGATGGGTCCGCCCCAGCTGCCCAGCGGCGCGCCGCAGCTGCCTGCGGGTCCCGGTGGCCACGGCCCGCAGGGCCAGCACGGCCAGCACGGCCAGGGCCCCATGGGTCAGGGTCCGATGGGTCAGGGCCCCATGGGCCAGGGTCCGATGGGCCAGAACCAGATGGGCCAGAACCAGATGGGCCAGAACCAGCTGGGTCAGGGCCCCATGGGTCAGAACCAGCTCGGCCAGGGCCCCATGGGCCAGCCGATGGGCGGCCCCATGGGCCACGGTCCCCAGATGGGCCAGCAGGCGCAGGCTCCCGGTGGCGACAGCGCCGCCCGTGTGCTCTCGCTCGCGCAGCAGACCGCCGACCAGGCGATCGCGGAGGCCCGTTCCGAGGCCAACAAGATCGTCGGCGAGGCCCGGTCCCGCGCGGAGGGCCTGGAGCGCGACGCCCGTGCCAAGGCGGACGCCCTGGAGCGGGACGCGCAGGAAAAGCACCGTGTCGCGATGGGCTCCCTCGAGTCCGCCCGCGCCACCCTCGAGCGCAAGGTCGAGGACCTGCGGGGCTTCGAGCGCGAGTACCGTACGCGTCTGAAGTCCTACCTGGAGTCTCAGCTGCGCCAGCTGGAGACGCAGGCCGACGACTCGCTCGCGCCGCCGCGCACCCCGGCGACGGCCTCGCTGCCGCCGGCTCCGCAGATGAGCGGGTCCATGGCGTCGGCCGGTGCCGGTTCCATGGGGCACCAGATGGGTGGCCAGCCGTCCATGGGCGGCCAGCAGTCCATGCCGAGCGGGCCGTCCTACGGCGGTCAGCAGCAGATGACGCCGGCGATGACCCAGCCGATGGCGCCGGTGCGGCCGCAGGGGCCCTCGCCGATGCAGCAGGCTCCCTCGCCGATGCGTGGCTTCCTGATCGACGAGGACGACAACTGACGGGCTCTACGCGCGTGCGTCGCGCGTAGCCGTCGGCAGGCTGCGGGGCCGGTACCGGGATTGTTCCCGGTACCGGCCCTTCGCCGTTCCACCGGGAAGTCGCCGTCTGCGACGGGCCCGCTTCCCCACCCCTTCCCTTCCCGCTGTGACACCGCGCGGTAGCCGCAGGGCCTCCGGGGGTATGTGCGTCGCCTGCGGACCGTGCTCGCTTCTCGCGCGGTTCCCCGCGCCCCTGGGCTACTCGGTGCCGGTCGGCGCGGACATCTTCAGCCTGTCCGGCGTTTGAGGACAAGCGCCCTCAAGGCGCGGACGGGGTCTGGGGCGGAGCCCCAGGGTTTGGACCTCGGCCCATTCATGACCCCGGAGGGTTGCGGGAAGGGGCGGGGTGGGGCCACTCCCCGGATCTGGGGTGGATCCCCAGGGAGCCCGGGGCCGCGTAGCCGAAAGCGGCCCACCCCCCCCGGTCGGGGAAGGGCGGGCCGCTCGTAAGGGGCGTTACGCCTTGCGCAGGCGGAACGTCAGGGACAGGGGCTCGTCGGTGAAGGGCGAGCCGTAGGAGTCGTCGGCGTCCCCGGCCGCGTAGTCCGTCGCCAGGACCTCGTCGGCGATCAGGTCGGCGTGGGCCGTCAGGGCCGAGGAGACCTCCGGGTCGGCGGACTCCCAGCGCACCGCGATCCGGTCCGCCACGTCGAGCCCGCTGTTCTTGCGCGCCTCCTGGATCAGCCGGATCGCGTCCCGGGCCAGGCCCGCGAGCCGCAGCTCCGGGGTGATCTCCAGGTCGAGGGCGACCGTGGCGCCGGAGTCGGACGCCACCGACCAGCCCTCACGCGGCGTCTCGGTGATGATGACCTCGTCGGGCGCGAGGGCCACCGACTCGCCGTTCACCTCGACCGACGCCGTGCCCGTGTCCCGCAGCGAGGCGGAGAGCGCCGCCGCGTCGGCCGCGGCGACGGCCTTGGCCACGTCCTGCACGCCCTTGCCGAAACGCTTGCCAAGGGCCCGGAAGTTGGCCTTGGCCGTGGTGTCGACGAGCGAGCCGCCCACCTCGGACAGGGAGGCCAGCGACGACACGTTCAGCTCCTCCGTGATCTGCGCGTGCAGCTCGGGGGAGAGGGCGTCGAAGCCCGCCACGGCGATCAGGGCCCGCGACAACGGCTGGCGCGTCTTGACACCGGACTCCGCGCGGGTGGCGCGGCCCAGCTCCACAAGACGGCGCACGAGCGCCATCTGCCGCGAGAGCTCCGGGTCGATCGCCGAGGTGTCCGCCTCCGGCCAGGTCGCGAGGTGGATGGACTCCGGCGCGCTGGGGGTCACCGGCACCACCATGTCCTGCCAGACCCGCTCGGTGATGAACGGCGTCAGCGGCGCCATCAGACGCGTGACGGTCTCGACCACGTCGTGCAGGGTGCGCAGCGCGGCCTTGTCGCCCTGCCAGAAGCGGCGGCGCGAGCGGCGTACGTACCAGTTGGAGAGGTCGTCGACGAAGGAGGAGAGCGCCTTGCCCGCCTTCTGGGTGTCGTACGCCTCAAGGGCCGAAGTGACCTGCTCCACCAGCGAGTTGAGCTCACTCAGCAGCCAGCGGTCCAGGACCGTGCGGTCGGCCGGGGCCGGGTCCGCCGCGCTCGGCGCCCAGGAGGACGTACGGGCGTACAGCGCCTGGAAGGCGACCGTGTTCCAGTACGTCAGGAGCGTCTTGCGCACCACCTCCTGGATGGTGCCGTGGCCGACCCGGCGCGCGGCCCACGGGGAGCCGCCGGCCGCCATGAACCAGCGCACCGCGTCCGCCCCGTGCTGGTCCATCAGCGGGATCGGGTCCAGGGTGTTGCCCAGGTGCTTGGACATCTTGCGGCCGTCCTCGGCGAGGATGTGGCCCAGGCACACCACGTTCTCGTAACTGGACTTGTCGAAGACCAGGGTGCCGACCGCCATCAGCGTGTAGAACCAGCCACGGGTCTGGTCGATGGCCTCGGAGATGAACTGCGCCGGGTAGCGGGACTCGAACAGCTCCTTGTTCTGGTGCGGGTAGCCGTACTGCGCGAACGGCATCGAACCCGAGTCGTACCAGGCGTCGATGACCTCGGGCACCCGTACCGCTTCGAGCGCGCAGCCCTCGGCGGTGCAGGTGAACGTGACCTCGTCGATGTAGGGGCGGTGCGGGTCGAGCGAGGACTGGTCGGTGCCGGTCAGCTCGGTCAGCTCCGCGCGCGAGCCGACGCACGTGAGGTGGTTGTCCTCGCAGCGCCAGATGGGCAGCGGCGTGCCCCAGTAGCGGTTGCGGGAGAGCGCCCAGTCGATGTTGTTCTTCAGCCAGTCCCCGAAGCGGCCCTCCTTGACCGACTCGGGGAACCAGTTGGTCTTCTCGTTCTCCCGCAGCATCGCGTCCTTGACGGCGGTGGTGCGGATGTACCAGGACGGCTGCGCGTAGTACAGCAGCGCGGTGTGGCAGCGCCAGCAGTGCGGGTAGCTGTGCTCGTAGGGCACATGGCGGAAGAGCAGGCCGCGCTCGTTCAGGTCCTCCGTCAGCTTCTCGTCGGCCTTCTTGAAGAAGACGCCGCCGACCAGCGGCACGTCCTGCTCGAAGGTGCCGTCGGGGCGGACCGGGTTCACGACCGGGAGTCCGTACGCCTTGCAGACCGCGAGGTCGTCGGCGCCGAAGGCGGGGGACTGGTGGACCAGACCCGTACCGTCCTCGGTCGTGACGTACTCGGCGTTCACGACGTAGTGCGCCTCTGCGGGGAACTCGACGAGCTCGAAGGGACGCTGGTAGGTCCAGCGCTCCATCTCGGCGCCGGTGAAGCGCTCGCCGGTGACCTCCCAGCCCTCGCCGAGGGCCTTGGCGAGCAGCGGCTCGGCGACGACCAGCTTCTCCTCGCCGTTGGTAGCCACGACGTAGGTGACCTCGGGGTGGGCCGCGACCGCCGTGTTGGACACCAGCGTCCACGGCGTCGTCGTCCACACCAGGAGGGCCGCCCGGCCCGCGAGCGGGCCGCCGGTGAGCGGGAAGCGGACGAAGACCGAGGGGTCCACGACCGTCTCGTAGCCCTGCGCCAGCTCGTGGTCGGAGAGGCCGGTGCCGCAGCGCGGGCACCAGGGGGCGACACGGTGGTCCTGGACGAGCAGGCCCTTGTTGAAGATCTCCTTCAGGGACCACCACACGGACTCGACGTACTGCGGGTCCATGGTGCGGTAGGCGTCGTCCAGGTCGACCCAGTAGCCCATGCGGGTCGTCAGGTCGGCGAAGGCGTCGGTGTGGCGGGTCACGGATTCGCGGCACTTGGCGTTGAACTCGGCGATGCCGTACGCCTCGATGTCCTTCTTGCCGGTGAAGCCGAGCTCTTTTTCGACCGCGAGCTCGACGGGCAGGCCGTGGCAGTCCCAGCCGGCCTTGCGGGCCACGTGGTAGCCCCGCATCGTGCGAAAGCGCGGGAAGACGTCCTTGAAGACGCGGGCCTCGATGTGGTGGGCGCCCGGCATGCCGTTGGCGGTGGGCGGGCCCTCGTAGAAGACCCACTCGGGGCGGCCCTCGGACTGCTGAAGGCTCTTGGCGAAGACCTTGGACTGCTCCCAGAAGTCGAGCACGGCGTGCTCCAGGGCGGGCAGGTCTACCTGGGCGGGCACCTGGCGGTACTGCGACATCCGTTCATCCTCCGGCGGATCGTCGTGCGGCTCCGTCGAAGGGACGAGAGCGGGCCCACGTGGGGCGCTCCCGCGGTACCACCCTCCTTGGCGGTGTGCAGGAACACCGCCCCCTCATTGGGTCGCGAAGCCGGTTCTACTGGACGCCCCGCCGCATGCCGCGTGCGCGGAGTCGTTCTTCCGGCGGCTCGGGGGTGATCTTCACCGCGCGCTCACCTCCGGGCTCACACCGTCCCCGGATCGCTCTTGGCTGCGTACGCCGCTACTCGTCCCGTCCACGCCTCTCGCTGGGCCCAGTGTACGGGGCCGCGAGCGGGGAGGCTCACAGGTTTTGAGCGGGGCCGCGCGGGGGCGGCGCGTGACCCGAATGGCCACACGCCGGTCCACGAGCTCCCGCTCCGCCCGTCCGGCGGATTACGGGGCCGGGAGCTGGGCACAACCGATGAGGGTTCGCCGCGCCGCCGGGTCCGGGGCGGGGCGAACCGGCGGCGTGCCCCGTTGCCGCGGGCCTGGAGTCGATTTATCGTCCCAGCACGATTCGCGAGCAAGATCACAATATGTGAAGGGGCCGCGGCCATGGTGGCGAAGAAGACCGCCGTAGAGACCACAACGGCGTCCGGGCAAGCCAGTGCCACACGTGCTGCCGCAGGTGCCACCACGGGCTCGGCGGACCAGGCGGACCAGGACGACAACGGTAAGAAGAGCGCCGTCGGCAAGAAGAGCGCCGCGGGTAAGAAGACGACGGCGCAGAAGAGCGCGGACACGGCGACAGCCGCGAAGGGCGCCGCGAAGAAGGGCGGCGCGGCCAAGAAGACGGCCCGGGCCAGGAACACAGGGGTCGTCACGGAGGCGGACGCCCACGAGTCGGCGGCGCCCGCCAAGAAGACGGCCGCCACCAGGAACACGGGGGTCGCGACCGAGCCACACGCGAAGGGGCACGGCGCGAAGGAGCACGAGGAGAAGGGGCACGAGGAGAAGGGGCAGGACGCGCAGGCACACGACGCCGGCCCGCACGACGCGGACGCGCACGACGCCGACGCGCACGACCAGCGCGGCGCGGGAAAGCGCACGGTCGCCAAGAAGACCTCCACCAAGAAGACCGCCACCAAGAAGACCGCCGCCAAGGAGGCCGCCGGCAAGAAGGGCGGCTTGGCCAAGAAGTCCGGGCCGGGCGAGGCAACCGGGACGGCGCGGGCCGCGTCCGACAAGGCGACCGGCAAGTCGGCGCCGGCGCCGAAGTCGGCCGGGACGGGTGCGAAGAAGGCCGCGACCGCGGCCGAGGGGGCGGCTTCGGCCGCGCAAGAGACGGGAGCCAACAAGGTGGTTGCGAAGAAGAGTGCGGCCGGTACCGCGGCCGGTACCGCCGAGGCGTCGGCCGTACCGGCGGCCCGCGCCGTCGTCACGGCCGCCCCTGGCGAGCTTCCGGTCCGGCCGGGGGAGGACCCCTGGACGCCGGAGGAGGTCGCCGAGGCCCGCGAGGAGCTGTCGGGCGAGGTGCGGCGGCTGCGCGACGAGATCGAGGCGTCCCAGGCCGCGCTGGCGGGCCTGATGCGCGACTCGGGCGACGGGGCCGGCGACGACGACGCCGACACCGGCACCAAGAACATCACCCGCGAGCACGAGATGGCGCTCGCCGCCCGCGCCCGCGAGACCCTGGAGCAGTCCGAGCACGCCCTGGAACGGCTCGACGCCGGCACCTACGGGTACTGCGAGGTCTGCGGCAAGCCGATCGGCAAGGCCCGCATGCAGGCGTTCCCGCGCGCCACCCTGTGCGTGGAGGACAAGCAGAAGCAGGAACGGCGGGGCTGATCCCGCACAGGGGTGCCGTACTCTCGTGCTCAGTCAGGCACCTAGCGGTTGAGGGACTCACGTGGCAGAGGCGGAGCGCGTCATCGGTACGCCGAATGTGCAAGGGGAAGGCGAAGGGGCCGACGGCCAGGAGGCCCCTTCCGAGCGGCCGAAGGGCAAGCGGAAGATCGCCGTGCTGTTCGTGGTGGCGGTCGTCGCCTACCTCCTCGACCTCGGCAGCAAGACGCTCGTGGTGGCCAAGCTCGAAAACCACGAGCCGATCAGCATCGTCGGCGACCTGCTGCAACTGAACGCGATCAGGAACGCGGGCGCCGCGTTCGGGATCGGCGAGGCGTTCACGGTGATCTTCACGATCATCGCGGCGGGCGTGGTCGTGGTGATCTCGCGCCTCGCGCGCAAGCTCTACAGCCTGCCCTGGGCGATCGCCCTCGGTCTGCTGCTCGGCGGTGCGCTCGGCAACCTCACCGACCGGATCTTCCGCTCGCCCGGCGTGTTCAAGGGCGAGGTCGTCGACTTCATCGCCCCCAAGGACTTCGCGGTCTTCAACCTCGCGGACTCGGCGATCGTCTGCGGCGGCATCCTCATCGTGATCCTCTCCTTCCGGGGCCTGGACCCGGACGGCACCGTCCACAAGGACTGAGCCCGCCCGGAGCCGCCCCGGAGCCCGCCCGCCGCCTCGCCGCACCGCTCCCAAGCAGCCCGCTCACCGCCCGCCCACCGGACGCGCGGCGGGCGCTGTCGGCGCGGCAAGGCATACTCGACGGGTGAGTACGATTCCCGAGATCCGCACCCTGCCCGTTCCCGACGGCCTCGAAGGCGAGCGCGTCGACGCCGCCATCTCCCGCATGTTCGGGTTTTCCCGTACCAAGGCGGCCGAGCTCGCGGCGGCGGGGAAGGTGCAGGTCGACGGCGCCGTGGTCGGCAAGTCCGAGCGGGTGCACGGCGGGGCGTGGCTGGAGGTCGAGATGCCGGGGGCCGCCGCCCCGGTGCAGATCGTCGCCGAGCCCGTCGAGGGCATGGAGATCGTCCACGACGACGACGACATCGTCGTGATCATGAAGCCGGTCGGCGTCGCGGCCCACCCGAGCCCCGGCTGGACCGGCACCACCGTCATCGGCGGTCTCGCCGCCGCCGGCTACCGCATCTCCACCTCCGGCGCCGCCGAGCGCCAGGGCATCGTGCACCGCCTGGACGTCGGCACCTCGGGACTGATGGTCGTCGCGAAGTCCGAGCGGGCCTACACCTCGCTGAAGGCACAGTTCCGCGAGCGTGTCGTCGACAAGCGCTACCACGCCCTGGTCCAGGGCCACCCGGACCCGATGAGCGGCACCATCGACGCCCCGATCGGGCGCCACCCCAACCACGACTACAAGTGGGCCGTGACCGCCGAGGGCAAGCCGTCCGTCACGCACTACGACCTGATCGAGGCCTTCCGCGCCGCCTCCCTGCTCGACATCAAGCTGGAGACGGGCCGTACCCATCAGATCCGCGTGCACATGTCGGCCCACCGCCACCCCTGCGTCGGCGACCTCACCTACGGCGCGGACCCCACGATCGCCAAGCGCCTCAAGCTGACCCGCCAGTGGCTGCACGCGGTCAGGCTCGGCTTCGAGCACCCCTCGGACGGCCAGTGGGTCGAGTTCGAGAGCGTCTACCCGGCCGATCTCCAGCACGCCCTCGACACCATCCGGGCCGAGAGCGAGTGACGGCCTTCACCGTCCGCCGGGCCGAGGGCCCGGCCGACGTGGAGGCCTGTTTCGCGGTGCGCGGGGCGGTCTTCGTCGTCGAGCAGCGCGTCCCCGAGGACGTGGAGTACGACGCCTACGACGCGATCGCGCTGCACGTCCTGGCCGTCGGCCCGGGCGGTCCGCTCGGCACCGGGCGGCTCCTGTACGGTCCCGGGGCGCGGGCCAGGACCGGCGGCCCCGGCATCGGCTCGCTCGGCCGCCTCGCCGTCACCCGGGAGGCGCGCGGCCTCGGCGTCGGCGCCGCTCTGGTGCGCGCCCTGGAGGACGCAGCGGTGGAGTGCGGCCTGAGCGCGGTGGACCTGCACGCGCAGACGCACGCGCTGGGCTTCTACGAACGGCTCGGCTACGAGGCGTACGGCGAGGAGTTCCCCGACGCGGGCATCCCGCACCGGGCGATGCGGCGGGCGCTTCCTTAAGACGGCGGACGACCGCCGCCCCGCGCTCCCCTTTGGGTCCCGATGGGCGGTTCGGCCCGGTTGCGTGGCACGCTTGAGGTCTTGATCGTCAAGGCCGCCCAGGCCCGCACCGCCCGGAGGGGACCCCGTGGACCAGCTCGCCCTGCTGCTCGTGCTCCTTCTCGGCGCGGTGGTGACGGTCCCGCTGGGTGAACGCCTTGGGCTGCCGGCGCCCGTGCTCATGACGCTCGGCGGCATCGTCATGGCGCTGCTGCCGTTCGTGCCGAACGTGACCATCGAGCCGGAGTTCATCCTGCCGCTGGTGCTGCCGCCGTTGTTGTACGCGTCCGTGCAGCGCACCTCCTGGCGGCAGTTCACCGCGAACGTCCGGCCGATCTTCCTGCTCGCCGTCGCCCTCGTCTTCGTCACCACGGCCGCCGTCGCCGCCGTCGCCAACTCCATCGTGCCGGGCCTGCCGATCGCCGCGGCGGTCGCGCTCGGCGCGCTCGTCGCCCCGCCCGACCCCGTCGCCGCGACGGCCGTGGCCGGCTCGCTGGGGCTGCCGCGCCGTCTGGTGTCGATCCTGGAGGGCGAGGGCCTGTTCAACGACGTGACCGCGATCGTGCTCTATCACGTGGCGATCACGGCGGCCGTGACCGGCAGCTTCTCCTGGGCGTCGGCGGCGGGCAAGCTCGTGCTCTCCGCCGTGGTCGCCGTCGTCGTGGGTCTCGCGCTCGGCTGGCTCGCCAACAAGCTGATGGGTCTGCTCGGCGACCCCACGCTCCAGATCGGTCTCACCCTCCTGGTCCCGTTCATGGGCTACGTCCTGGCCGAGGAGTTCGGCGGCTCCGGGGTCCTCGCGGTCCTGACCGTGGCGCTGTTCCTCGCCGAGCACACGATGGACGCCGACGACGTGCAGGGCAGGCTGGCCGGCGCCACGTTCTGGGAGATCGTCGACACCCTGGTGACCGGCGTCGCCTTCGGCCTGATCGGGCTCGAACTGCACAACGTGTTCGGCACCGCCACCGGCCGCCAGGCGCACATGTTCGGCTGGGCGGCGGCCGTGGTGGGCGTCGTCGTGGGCGTACGGCTGCTGTGGCTGCTCCCGGCGACCTGGCTCGCCAAGCGGCTGCACAACAAACGCGACTACGACGAGGAGATCCCCACGTCCTGGCGCGAGACCATCGTCATGTGGTGGGCCGGCATGCGGGGCGTGGCCTCGGTCGCCCTCGCGCTCGCCATCCCGCTCAAGACCGACGCGGGCGCGCCCTTCCCCGGCCGTGACGAGATCATCTTCATCGCCTTCGCCGTGATCATGACAACCCTCGTCTTCCAGGGCCTCACCCTGCCCTGGCTGGTCAGGCGGCTGGGCGTACGGGCCGACACGGACGCCGAGCGGGTCCTGGAGCGGGACCTCGCGATCCGGGCCGCGAAGGCCGCGAAACGGCGTCTGAAGGAGATCCAGGACGTCGAGGAGCTGCCCGAGGAGGTCATGGAGCAGCTGCACCGGCGCGCCTACGACGTCGGCGCGCGGATCAGCCCCGACATGGTCGACGAGGAGCGCCGCTCCGCGTACGCGAAGCGGGTGGAGCGGATCAGGGCCGTGCAGCGCATCCAGCGCGAGATGATGTCGGCGGCCCGCCACGAGGTGCTGTCCGCGCGCAGCGAGCCGGGCGCCGACCCGGAGATCGTGGACCGGGTGCTGCGACAGCTGGACGTCCGCAGCCTGCGGTGAACGGACCGCCCCCGAAGCCGCGCTAGGGCCGCCGGTCCTCGACCGCCGGACTGGGCAGGGGAGTTGAGGGCCGGTCCTGGGTGGTGATCCTCGGCAGCGCGTACGGGTGCTCCTCGTACAGCCACGCCACCAGCTGTTCGCGGACGGTGACCCGTACCGTCCAGATGTCGTCCGCGTCCTTGGCCGTGACGACCGCGCGCACCTGGATCGTGGACGGTGTCGTGTCGGTGACCGCGAGCGAGAAGTCCCGGCCGTCCCAGGCCGGGCACTCCTTGAGGATCACGGCGAGCTGTTCGCGCATCAGGGGGATCGGCGCCGAGTGGTCCAGGTGGAAGAAGACGGTGCCGGTCATCTGCACGCCGCCGCGCGACCAGTTCTGGAACGGCTTGCTGGTGAAGTAGGACACCGGCATGGTCAGGCGGCGCTCGTCCCAGGTGCGCACCGCGAGATACGTCAGCGTGATCTCCTCGACGACGCCCCACTCGCCCTCGACCACCACTGTGTCGCCGAGCCGCACCACGTCGCCGAAGGCGATCTGGAGCCCGGCGAAGAGGTTGCCGAGGGTGGACTGGGCGGCCACACCGGCGACGACACCCACGATGCCCGCCGAGGCCAGCAGGGACGCGCCCGCCGCCCGCATCGCGGGGAAGGTGAGCAGCATCGCCGCGATCGCCACCACCATGACGATGGCGCTCACCACGCGCTGGATCAGCGTGACCTGGGTGCGGACCCGGCGGACCCGGGCGGGGTCGCGTGTGGAGGTGGCGTAACGGGTGTAGGAGGACTCCACGACGGCCGTCGCGATCCGCACCACGAGCCAGGAACTCGCGCCGATCAGAACCAGCGTGAGGAACCGGCCGAGACCCGCGTCGTGCTCCTGGACGGGGCGCCATTTGATCTGGTCGTAGGACCCGCGCAGGATCGCGGTGAGCATGACGACGTTCAGCGGTATGCGGCAGCGGCGCAGCAGACCCCACAGCGGGGTCTCGCGGTCCCGGGCGTCGGCCCGGCGCAGCAGTCGGTCGGCCAGCCATCCCACAACGAGCGCGAGGACGACCGAGCCGCCGATGACGATCAACGGACGCAGTACGTTCTCCATGCCCTCGACCGTAACTGGCACGATGGCCTCATGAACATCATGCTTTTCCATTCGGTCTACGGCCTGCGTCCCGCCGTGCGGGAGGCGGCCGAGCGGCTGCGGGCCGCGGGGCACGAGGTGCACGTCCCCGACCTGTACGACGGCCGGACCGCCGAGAGCGCCGAGGAGGGCAGGCAGGTCAAGGACGAGATCGGCACGGACGAGCTGCTGAAGCGGGCCATCGCGGCCGCCGCCCCGCACTCCGAGCGAGGGCTCGTGTACGCGGGGTTCTCGCTCGGCGGCTCCATCGCGCAGAACCTGGCGCTCGGGGACGAGAAGGCCCGGGGGCTGCTGCTGTTGCACGGCACGTCCGACATGGCCGAGAACACGTCCGTTGACGAGCTGCCCGTCCAGCTGCACGTGGCCGACCCCGATCCGTTCGAATCGGCGGACTGGCTCAACGCCTGGTACTTGCAGATGCGGCGGGCCGGCGCGGACGTGGAGATCTACCGCTACCCGGGCGCGGGGCACCTGTTCACCGACCCCGGCCTCGCGGACTACGACGAGGCCGCCGCCGAGGAGACCTGGCACACCGCGCTCGGCTTCCTCGACAGCCTCGGCGCGTAACCCCGGGCCCTGAACGGGCGGTAGGGACCCCCGGGTCCCTACCGCCCGTCGCACGCGGCCCCGGTGCGAGAGCCGCCCGGTCAGCCGGTCAGCTCTTGAGGGCCTTGTCGATGGCCGAGCTGTACGTCGCGGCGTCCATCGGGGCGTTGTCCGACGCGCCGTCGGTGATCTTCTTGCCGTCCATCTTCAGCGTGGGCGTGCCCTGGACGCCGCTGCTGTTGAACTTGTCCGACATGGTCAGCGCCCACTTGTCGTAGGTGCCGTCCTGCACGGCCTTCTGGAAGGCCGCGTTGCCCTTGAGCGCGGGCACGGTGTCCGCGATCTGGATCAGATAGTCGCGGTTCTTGAACTTGTCGTCGGTCTCCTCGGGGTGGTACTTCGCCGAGTAGAGCGCCGACTTGTAGTCCAAGAACGCGTCGGGGCTGACGTTCAGGGCGGCGCCGAGCGCGCTCAGGGCGGTCTTGGAGCCCGTGCCGGGGCTGCCGTTGTCGATGAACGTGGCGCCGATGAACTGGATCTTGTACTTGCCGGCGTCGACGTCCTTGCGGATCGTCGGGCCGACGATCTGCTCGAACTGCGAGCAGATCGGGCAGCGCGGGTCCTCGTACATTTCGAGGGTCTTCTTCGCGTCCGCCTTGCCGATGACGACGGTCGTGCCGTCCTTGCCCGAGGTGTTGGCGGGCTTGACCAGCGACCTGTCCTTGGCGGCCTCCCACGCGGAGGGCTTCATGGCCTCCTTGATGAGGTAGGCACCGCCGCCCACGACGGCGAGGACGGCGACGACGGACACACCCACGATGATCTGGCGGCGGGTCTTGGCCTTCTTCGCCTCGCGCTCGCGCTCCGCTCGCAGCCGCTCGCGGGCGGCGGCCTTGTTGGCCTGGCTGTTGCGGGTACTCATGATCTTTTTCTCCGGATGGCAGATGGGGAAGGGGGAGGGGGCTGCTGTGCTCAGACCAGGCCGAGCGGGCAGCGGGGCGGTCCCCTTCGGGCCACGGAGTGCACCAGGAAACGGGTGCGGGAGGGGCCGGGCCGATGGTACGCGGGGCGCGCGACCGGGCGGGCGCCGTCGAAGGCGGCGCGCACCACGGCGGCCGCGACCAGCAGCGGCCGGAACGCGTGGTGGCCGACCGCGCGCAGCAGCCGGGCGAGCGCCGCCTCGCCCCTGCGCAGCCACAGGGCGGCGAGCAGCCCGACGGACACATGGGCCGCGAGCAGCAGCCAGGGCACGGCCGGGCCCGGGTGGGTCAGCAGCGCGGCCGCGTTCGCCGGGGCGGGCACCGCGCCCAGCGCCCCGCCGCCCAGCGTTCCGCCCCCGCACAGCACGTCGACGCCGACCGCGCGCAGCGCACCCGCCACGGGGCCGCCCGAGGGTCCGTAACAGACGTGCTGGCCGGTGGTGAAGAGGGTGTCGGCGGCCAGTTCGAGTGGGACGAGCGCGCCCGCGATCGCCCAGAAACCGCGCTCGCGCCCGGCCAGCGCGTAGGCGATGAAGAAGACGGCGCAGGCCGCGCCGGTCACCAGGGAGAGCGGCAGCGGGACGCGCGAGAGCAGCACATGGGACGCGGAGGACAGCGTCACGACGAGCGCCGTGAAAAGCGCCGCGCGTGCCGCTCTGAGCCGCGTCCCTGATATGTCCATCGCGGGTGAGTGTGCCATGCCGGGCCGTATGCCGTACCTAAGAGTTCGGTGAGACCCGTGGGGACGGTCCGTGCCCGGCCCTCGCGGACCCGGCCGCCCGCCCCGCACAGCGCCCGGCGCGGCCCTCTACAGGCCCGGGATCCGGCCGTTGCGGAACAGGTCGACGAAGATCTGGTGGTCCGCCCTGGCCCGCGCCCCGTAGGCGTGCGCGAACTCCACGAGCAGATCGCCGAAGCCCGCCTCGTCGGCGGCGATCGCCGCGTCGATGGCCCGCTCGGTGGAGAACGGCACGAGCTCGGAGTGGCCGCTCTCGTCGTCGGCGGCGGCGTGCATGGTGGCGGTGGCCCGGCCGAGGTCGGCGACGACCGCCGCGATCTCGTCGGGGTCGTCGATGTCGGACCAGTCCAGATCCACCGCGTAGGGCGAGACCTCGGCGACCAGCTGGCCCGCGCCGTCCAGCTCGGTCCAGCCCAGCCATGGGTCGGCGGCGGCCTGGAGCGCGCGCTGCGAGATCACCGTGCGGTGCCCCTCGTGCTGGAAGTAGCCGCGCACCGCCGGGTCCGTGATGTGCCGCGAGACCGCCGGGGTCTGAGCCTGCTTGATGTAGATCACCACATCGTTCTCCAGGGCGTCGCTGTGCCCTTCGAGCAGGATGTTGTACGAGGGAAGGCCCGCCGAGCCGATCCCGATGCCGCGCCGCCCCACGACGTCCTTGACGCGGTAGGAGTCCGGGCGCACCAGGCTCTCCTCGGGCAGCGTCTCCAGATAGCCGTCGAAGGCCGCGAGCACCTTGTAGCGGGTCGCCGCGTCCAGCTCGATCGAGCCGTCGTCCTCGGTGAAGCGGCGCTCGTGGTCGCGGATCTCGGTCATCGAGTCGAGCAGCGCGAACCGGGTGCGGGCGCGGGCGTCGCGCAGCGCGCCGAGCAGGGGGCCCTCGGCCGTGTCCAGCGTGAAGGGCGGGACCTCGTCCTCCTTGGCGCCCGAGGCCAGCGCGCGGATCCGCTCGCGGTAGGCGGTGGCGCAGGTGCGCACCAGGGCGGTGATCTGCTCGTCGCCGAGCGCCTTGGTGTAGCCGATCAGCGCAAGCGAGGCCGCCAGGCGCTTCAGGTCCCAGGTGAAGGGGCCCACGTACGCCTCGTCGAAGTCGTTGACGTTGAAGATCAGCCGGCCGTTGGCGTCCATGTACGTGCCGAAGTTCTCGGCGTGCAGGTCGCCGTGGATCCAGACCCGGCCGGTGCGCTCGTCCAGGTAGGGGCCGCCGTGCCGCTCGTTTTCCAGGTCGGAGTAGAACAGGCAGGCCGTGCCCCGGTAGAAGGCGAACGCGGAGGCCGCCATCTTGCGGAACTTGACCCGGAAGGCGGCCGGGTCGGCGGCCAGGAGTCGGCCGAACGCGGTCTCGAAAACGGCGAGTATCTCTTCGCCGCGCGCCTGCGCGCTGGGCTGCGGGACCGACATCGCTGGGTGCCTCCTGGTGCGTACTGCCTTGATCACGGTCAACACGATCCGGACGGGGTGTGCCCCTTCCAACGCGCGACCGTACCCCCAAGTGCCCGCGCCGCGCGCCCGGCCGCAGGTCCGCTCAACCGATCCTCGCCGCCGCTCCCGGCCGGCCGGCCTCGCAGGGGAGCCGCGCGCCGCACTTCCCCCTCGGCTGTCGGTGCGGCGACGTAGACTCCGAGGCTGTCCCCCCGCTTCGCGAACCCCCCTTTGCCGTTGGAGGCCCCAACCGTGACTGGCACGTCCAAGACACCGTTCACGCACCTTCACGTCCACACCCAGTACTCGCTGCTGGACGGTGCCGCGCGGCTCAAGGACATGTTCGAGGCCTGCAACGAGATGGGCATGACGCACATCGCCATGTCCGACCACGGCAACCTCCACGGGGCGTACGACTTCTTCCATTCGGCGAAGAAGGCGGGCGTCACGCCGATCATCGGCATCGAGGCGTACGTGGCGCCCGAGTCGCGGCGCAACAAGCGCAAGATCCAGTGGGGCCAGCCGCACCAGAAGCGCGACGATGTGTCCGGTTCGGGTGGTTACACGCACAAAACGATCTGGGCGGCGAACAAGACCGGTCTGCACAACCTCTTCCGGCTCTCCTCCGACGCCTACGCCGAGGGCTGGCTCCAGAAGTGGCCCCGGATGGACAAGGAGACCATCTCGCAGTGGTCCGAGGGGCTGATCGCCTCCACCGGCTGTCCCTCCGGCGAGGTCCAGACCCGGCTCAGGCTCGGTCAGTTCGACGAGGCGCTGCGGGCGGCCTCCGACTACAAGGACATCTTCGGCGAGGGCCGGTACTTCCTGGAGCTGATGGACCACGGCATCGAGATCGAGCGCCGGGTCCGCGACGGCCTGTTGGAGATCGGCAAGAAGCTGGGCATCCCCCCGCTGGTCACCAACGACTCGCACTACACCTACGCCCACGAGGCGACCGCGCACGACGCGCTGCTGTGCATCCAGACCGGCAAGAACCTCTCCGACCCCGACCGCTTCCGCTTCGACGGCACGGGCTACTACCTCAAGTCCACCGACGAGATGTACGCCATCGACTCCTCGGACGCCTGGCAGCAGGGGTGCGCCAACACCCTGCTCGTCGCCGAGCAGATCGACACGAGCGGCATGTTCGAGGCCAAGAACCTCATGCCGAAGTTCGAGATCCCGGACGGCTACACCGAGGTCACCTGGTTCCAGGAGGAAGTCCGGGTCGGCATGGAGCGGCGCTATCCGGGAGGTGTGCCCGAGGACCGCCAGAAGCAGGCGGAGTACGAGATGGACATCATCATCCAGATGGGGTTCCCGGGATACTTCCTGGTCGTCGCGGACTTCATCATGTGGGCCAAGAACAACGGCATCGCGGTGGGCCCCGGCCGCGGTTCGGCGGCCGGTTCGATCGTCGCGTACGCGATGGGCATCACCGACCTCGACCCCATCACCCACGGGCTGATCTTCGAGCGGTTCCTCAACCCCGAGCGCGTCTCCATGCCCGATGTCGACATCGACTTCGACGAGCGCAGGCGCGTCGAGGTGATCAGGTATGTGACGGAGAAGTACGGCTCCGACAAGGTCGCCATGATCGGCACCTACGGAAAGATCAAGGCGAAGAACGCCATCAAGGACTCCGCGCGGGTCCTCGGCTACCCGTACGCGATGGGTGACCGCCTCACCAAGGCGATGCCCGCCGACGTCCTCGGCAAGGGCATCGACCTCTCCGGCATCACCGACCCCAAGCACCCGCGCTACAGCGAGGCCGGCGAGATCCGGGGGATGTACGAGAACGAGCCGGACGTCAAGAAGGTCATCGACACCGCCAAGGGCGTCGAGGGCCTGGTCCGGCAGATGGGTGTGCACGCGGCCGGCGTGATCATGTCCAGCGAGCCCATCGTCGACCACGCGCCGATCTGGGTGCGGCACACCGACGGCGTGACCATCACGCAGTGGGACTACCCGCAGTGCGAATCGCTCGGCCTGCTGAAGATGGACTTCCTTGGCCTGCGCAACCTCACCATCATGGACGACGCCGTCAAGATGGTGAAGGCCAACAAGGGCATCGACCTGGAGATGCTGTCGCTTCCGCTCGACGACCCCAAGACCTTCGAACTGCTCTGCCGCGGCGACACCCTCGGCGTCTTCCAGTTCGACGGCGGCCCGATGCGCTCGCTGCTGCGCCAGATGCAGCCCGACAACTTCGAGGACATCTCCGCCGTCTCGGCCCTGTACCGGCCGGGCCCGATGGGCATGAACTCGCACACGAACTACGCCGAGCGCAAGAACGGCCGCCAGGAGATCACCCCGATCCACCCGGAGCTTGAGGAGCCGCTCAAGGAGACGCTGGGCCTGACCTACGGCCTCATCGTCTACCAGGAGCAGGTCCAGAAGGCCGCCCAGATCGTGGCCGGCTACTCGCTGGGCGAGGCCGACATCCTGCGCCGCGTGATGGGCAAGAAGAAGCCCGAGGAGCTGGCGAAGAACTTCGTCCTCTTCCAGGCCGGCGCCCGCAAGAACGGCTACTCCGACGCGGCGATCCAGGCCCTGTGGGACGTGCTGGTCCCGTTCGCCGGCTACGCGTTCAACAAGGCGCACTCCTCGGCGTACGGCCTGGTCACCTACTGGACCGCGTACCTGAAGGCGAACTACCCCGCCGAGTACATGGCGGCGCTGCTCACCTCGGTCAAGGACGACAAGGACAAGTCGGCCGTCTACCTCAACGAGTGCCGGCGCATGGGCATCAAGGTGCTCCCGCCGAACGTGAACGAGTCGGTGCACAACTTCGCCGCCCAGGGCGACGACGTGATCCTCTTCGGCCTGGAAGCCGTCCGCAACGTCGGCACCAACGTGGTGGAGTCGATCATCCGCTCGCGCAAGACCAAGGGGAAGTTCAGCTCCTTCCCCGACTACCTCGACAAGGTCGAGGTGGTCGCCTGCAACAAGCGGACCACGGAATCGCTCATCAAGGCGGGCGCCTTCGACACGATGGGCCACACCCGCAAGGGCCTCACCGCCCAGTTCGAGCCCATGATCGACAACGTGGTGCAGGTCAAGCGCAAGGAGGCCGAGGGCCAGTTCGACCTCTTCGGCGGGATGGACGAGGGCGCCGACGAGCCGGGCTTCGGGCTCGACGTCGAGTTCGGCGACGTGGAGTGGGAGAAGTCCTACCTGCTGGCCCAGGAGCGCGAAATGCTCGGCCTGTACGTCTCCGACCACCCGCTCTTCGGCCTGGAGCACGTCCTGTCCGACAAGGCGGACGCGGGCATCGGCCAGCTCACCGGCGGAGACTACTCCGACGGCTCGATCGTCACCATCGGCGGCATCATCTCCGGCCTCCAGCGCAAGATGACCAAGCAGGGCAACGCGTGGGCGATCGCCACCGTGGAGGACCTGGCCGGCTCCATCGAGTGCATGTTCTTCCCCGCGACCTACCAGCTGGTCTCGACCCAGCTCGTCGAGGACGCGGTGGTGTTCGTCAAGGGCCGCCTGGACAAGCGCGAGGACATCCCGCGTCTGGTCGCCATGGAGCTGATGGTTCCCGACCTCTCATCGGCGGGCACCAACGCCCCCGTGGTCCTGACCATCCCCACCGTCAAGGTCACCCCGCCGATGGTCAGCAGGCTCGGCGAGATCCTGGGCCACCACAAGGGCAACACCGAGGTGCGGATCAAGCTCCAGGGCCCGCGCTCCACCACGGTGCTGCGCCTCGACCGGCACCGGGTCCAGCCCGATCCGGCCCTCTTCGGTGACCTGAAGGTGTTGCTCGGCCCGTCCTGCCTGGCCGGCTGAGCCGGCGGCCCTCCCGTGGACGAGAAAGGGACGCACCCCAAGGGGTGCGTCCCTTTCTCATGAGACGACGGTCAGTTGTGACCGAAGCGGCGCTGGTGCTTACGGGCAACATCCGCCGGGCTGCCCTGGCCCTGCGACTGCGGCATGGCCTGGGTTTCGAAGGCGGTCGACTTCGCCTGCTCCTGGCCGCGCTCGGCGGCGCTGGAACGGTCCTGCTGACTGCCCGACTTGCGGTTCTTGTTCTTGGCCATGGTGCTGCCTCCTGTGGGGGAACTCGGGGCCAGGGCCGCTGTCAGACTCACACAGATGGACAAACGCCGCATTTCGGATCATTACCGTGCGTGAGGGGGAGCGGCGCCCCAATCCGCCACGCCGATGATCGAGTTCCGGTGCTCAACCCTCGCGCGGTCGGGCAGACTCGAAGGAAACCCCGAAGTCCGCTCGGTGATCTTCCGCACCCCGCGCCCGCTGTGTTTTTTCCTCGGCTTTTCCGTTCCCGAAAGAGGGTGGAACGCATGGACCGCTGCGTCGTCCTGGTGGATGCCGGTTACCTGCTCGGTGCCGCCGCGAGTCTGCTCGCCGGAGAGCCGGCCCGTTCCCGCATCACCGTCGACCATGCCGCCCTGATCCAGGGGCTCCGCGAGCGCGCCGAGGCCGACACCCAGCAGCCGCTCCTGCGCATCTACTGGTTCGACGGCGCCCCCGACCGGGTTCCCCAGCCCGAACACCGCCGCCTGCGGGTGATGTCCCGGGTGACGGTGCGCCTGGGCGCCCTGACCCGCAGCGACGGGCGCTGGGCGCAGAAGGGCGTCGACGCCGCCATGCACGCCGAGCTGACCGAACTCGCCCGCAACCGCGCCTGCTCGGACGTGGTCCTGGTGACCGGCGACGGCGATCTGCTGCCGGGCCTGATGTCCGCCAAGGAACACGGCGTCGCCGTGCACCTGTGGGCCGTGCAGGCCGCCGACGGCGACTACAACCAGTCCGAGGACCTGGTCGCCGAGGCCGACGAGCGCCGGGTGCTCGACCGCGCCTGGATCACCCGGGCCGTACGCGCCAGAGACCTCACCGGCATCTGCGCCCCGGCCCCCGCGCCCCGCCCCGAGATCGCCGCCATCCTCTCCGCGCCCCTGCCCGAGTCGGCGCTCGCCGCCTCCGCCGAGCGGGCCGCCGAAGCCGCCCAGGCCGCCGCCGGCCGGGGCGCCCCGGCCCCCGCCGAGGCCGCCGGCGAGAACGGCGCCGCCGCGCCCGCCCCGGCCGGCGCCAAGGGCGTACCCACCCCCAAGGACCTGGCGTCCCTGCGTGCTCCCGGCGCCGCCGCCACCGCGCCCGCCCCGCCCGCCTCCGCCACCCTGCGCTGGTCCTCCGACAAGGGCTGGGTGGAGCGCCCGGGCTCCGCGCTCGGCGAGTCCCCCGAGACCGCGTCGCTGCCCACGCTCGCGCAGCTCACCAGCGCCGAACAGCGCTGGGCGGATCGCGAGGAGGACATCACCACCGTCGGCGGCGACCCCTACGAAGTGGGCCAGGTCTTCGCCCGGCGCTGGATGGAACGGCTCCCCGAGCCCACGCACGTACAGAAACTGTCCACGATGTACCCGCGCATCCCGCACCGCATCGACGGTGAACTCCTGCGCTACGCCGCCCGGTTCGGCCTTCTCGCGCACAAGGACGACCAGATCGACGAGCACGACCGGTACGCGATCCGGGCCGGGTTCTGGCGCGAGATCGACGTGCGGGCGGCCGCCGAGCACCAGCCGGCCGGCGAGTAGCCCCGCGCGCCCCGGACCGCGCCAAGCCGCCCCCGGGGCGGGACGGGTCGCTGGACCCCTTAGGCTCGTTCCCCGTGAGTACCGGCACAGCAGCGGCACGGGCCGGCACCGCTTTCGCGGTGCGGGGCCTGGTCAAGACGTACCCCGCGACGCGGGGCGGACGAGGTGCGCCCGGTACGCCCGAGGTCCGGGCCACCGACCGCGTCAGCCTCGAGGTGCGACGCGGCGAGATCTTCGGGCTGCTCGGCCCCAACGGCGCCGGCAAGTCCACACTCGTACGCCAGCTGACCGGGCTCATGCGGCCCGACGCCGGGACGGTCGACGTGCTCGGGCACGACCTGGTCCGCCACCCCGAACGGGCGGCGCGCCTCATCGCCTATCTCGGCCAGGAATCCACCGCGCTGGACGAGCTGACCGTCTCGCTCGCCGCCGAGACCACCGGCCGCCTGCGCGGTCTCACCCTGCGCGAGGCCCGCGCCGAACGCGACGCCGTACTGGCCGAACTCGGCCTTGACGACATCGCCACCCGCCCGCTCAAGAAACTCTCCGGCGGCCAGCGGCGCCTGGCGTGCTTCGCCACCGCCCTCGTCGGCGAGCGACCCCTGCTGGTCCTTGACGAGCCCACCACCGGCATGGACCCGGTGGCCCGGCGCGCCGTGTGGGCCGCCGTCGACCGCCGCCGGGCCGAGCGCGGGGCGAGCGTGGTGCTCGTCACCCACAACGTCATCGAGGCCGAGACCGTGCTCGACCGGGTCGCCGTGATCGAGCGCGGCAGGGTCATCGCCTGCGACACCCCCGCCGGGCTCAAGGCCCGCGTCGCCGACGAGGTGCGGGTCGAGCTCGTGTGGCGCGACCGCGCCCCCGTGGAGGTCCCCGAGGTCGCGGCGCTGCGCGCCGAGGCCCAGGAGTCCGGCCGGCGCTGGACGCTGCGGCTGAGCCCCGAGCGGGCCCGCGCCGCGGTCGCCACCGTCACCGGCGGTCCCGCCTTCGCCGCCCTCGACGACTTCACCCTGGCCACGCCGAGCCTCGAAGACGTCTACCTCGCCCTCGGCGGCCGCACGGAAGGGCTGGTGAAGGCGTGAGCGCCATTCCCCTGGAGAGCACCGTCGAGACGGCCGGCGGCCGGGCCCCGGCGAGCGGGACCGCCGAGCGCCCCGGGGCGACCGACGCCACCCCGCTCGCCCCCCGCGCCCGCCTGGGGCCCGCCCTCGCCGCCGTCTACCGCGCCCAGCTCTCGCGGGCCAGGGTCGCCCGCATCCCGCTGCTCTTCGTCGCGACGTTCCAGTCCGTCGGCATCATGATCCTGATGCGGGGCGTGGTGGACGGCGGCGACGAGGCCCGCGCGGTGGTCGCCGGCTCCAGCGTCCTGGTCGTCGCCTTCGTCGCGCTCAACCTTCTCGCCCAGTACTTCGGCCGTCTGCGGGCCGACGGCGGCCTCGACCACTACGCGACGCTGCCCGTGCCCCCCGCGTCCGTGGTCCTCGGCACGGCCGCCGCCTACGCCTCCTTCACCGTGCCCGGCACCGCCGTCACGGCCGTCTTCGGCTGCCTGCTGTTCGGGCTTCCGCTCGGGCACCTGTGGATCCTGGCCGCGGTGATCCCGCTCTGTGGCGCCGCCCTTTCCGGGCTCGGCGCGGCCCTCGGGCTGCTCGCGCCCCGCCAGGAACTCGCCACCCTCTTCGGTCAGTTGGGGATGTCGGCGGCGCTGCTGCTCGGCGTGCTCCCGGCCGGCCGGATGCCCGCGCCCATCGCATGGGCCCGCGATCTGCTGCCCTCCACCTACGGCGTGGAGGCCTTCGCGCGAAGCTTCGACGCGCGCCCCGACTGGGCCCTGGTCGGGCTCGACCTCGGCGTCTGCGCGGCCGTGGGTGTCGTCTCGCTGGCCGTGGCGGCGTGGGCCTACCGCCGGGCGGCGGTCCGGTGAGGCAGCGCACAGACACGCCTGGCACGATGGCAGGGTGACCGCGCCTTTGACACCGCCCCATCAGCAGCCCCCGGGCAACGACCCGTGGACAACCCCCGCCGGGGGCGCCCGCCCCGAAACCGCCGGCGCGGCGTCCGCCGTGAAGAAGGACGTACGGGACGCGGTGCTCGTCGCCCTCGCGGTGACGGTGGCCGGGGTGGTGCTCGGGCTGCTGTGGCTGTGGCTGGCCCCCCGGGTGCCGCTCGTCGCCGACGACAAGGCCGTCTTCCTCAAGGACACCGAGGGGGAGGAGGCGATCGGCGGGGACGGAACGTTCATCCTGCTCGCCCTCGGACTCGGCGCCCTGAGCGCCGCCGCGGTCTTCCTCTTCCGCCGCAAGGGCGGCATCGCCCTGGTCGCAGGGCTCGCGGTCGGCAGTCTGCTCGGCTCGGTCCTCGCCTGGCGCCTCGGCATCTGGCTCGGTCCGAGCCAGGACGTGGTCGCGGCGGCGAAGGCGGCCGGCAAGGGCGTGACCTTCGACGCCCCGCTTAAACTCGACGCCAAGGGCGCCCTGCTCGCCTGGCCGATCGCCGCCATGGCCGTCCATCTGGGCCTCACGGCCCTGTTCGGGCCCCGCGACCCCGAGCCGGCCTGGCAGGTGCCGCCGCTGGACGCGGGCGGCCAGTGACCCGGCGCCCCGGCCTCTGAGACGCCCGGGCCAAGGGTCGGCCTAGCCGCGTCCGATCGGGGCGAGCAGCGCTCCCGTGAGGGCCGCCAGATCCGCCGGGGCCAGCTCGACCTCCAGGCCGCGCCGGCCCGCCGACACGCAGATCGTGGCGTGCGCGGACGCCGAGTCGTCCAGGACCGTGGGCAGCTTCTTGCGCTGCCCGAGCGGGGAGATGCCGCCGCGCACATAGCCGGTGGTGCGCTCGGCGGCGGCCGGGTCGGCCATGGTCGCGCGCTTGCCGCCGACCGCCGAGGCCAGCGCCTTGAGGTCGAGCGATCCGGCCACCGGGACCACCGCCACCGTCAGCTCGCCGTCCACGTCGGCCACCAGCGTCTTGAACACCCGCTCCGCGCCCACCCCGAGCGCCCGCGCGGCCTCCTCGCCGTAGGAGAGCGACGCCGGGTCGTGGGCGTAGGCGTGGACGGTGAACGCGGTGCCCGCCTTCGTCAGGGCCACCGTGGCGGGGGTGCCCCCGCTCTGCTGCTTCTTCTTGGCCAACGCGGCGCTCTTTCCGGTCAGTTGGGGCTGGTCGGGGTCCGCGTCAGATCCACCGCGGGCAGCGAGGGCAGATGGCGGATGACCGCGGTCTCCGCGCGCAGCAGGTGCAGTTCCTCGCGCAGCCGGGTCGCGGTGTCGGGCGCCTGGAGCAGACGCTGCTTGGCGGGGACGTCCAGGACGGCGGCGGCCGCGACCAGATAGGACACCACCGAGGGCTCGTCCGGCAGGTCGGCGGTGCCGGCAAGCGAGCGCTCGCGGGCCCCCGCGAGCCGCTTCTGGTAGGAGCGGAACGCGCGCAGCACGCCCTCGGCGAGCGCGCCCGCCTCCTCGCCCGGTTCTTCCGCCAGCTCCTCGTACTCGGCCGTCAGATAGGGCCCGCTCGCGTCGACCGACAGGATGCGGATCCGGGTCGTGCCGGTGGCCAGCACCTCGAAGCTGCCGTCCGGGCGCTCACGGATGGTGGCCGCGTCCGCGACGCAGCCCACCCGGTGGAAGGCCTGGACGGGGTCGGCGCCGAAACCGGCCGCCGCGCCCTTCTCGGGCCGCGCGGTCTGGTCGGGAAGGCCGGGCGCGGTCGGCGCGACCTCCCGGCCGTCCCTGATCGCCACGACGGCGAAGCGGCGCGGCTCGTCGCCGGCCCCGCCCGGGGAGCCGGGCGAGCCGGCGGTGTCGGTGCCGGTCTTCAGCAGATCGCGCATCATGGCGCGATAACGCTCCTCGAACACGTTCAGCGGCAGGACGAGGCCGGGGAACAGGACCGAGTTGAGCGGGAAGAGGGGGAGGCGTGCGGTGGTCACAACGCTCAAGCGTAATGGCCGCCGGACCGGGCGCGTCCGGGCTTTTGGCGCTCCCGCCCCCAGGACGGCCCCGCGGCGGCCTCGGCCCGTACGAACTCGCGCAGTTCCAGGAACTGGCCGAGCGGATCCGCAGCCAGATGCAGCCACGGGAAAGAGGTCGCGTACGGGCCGATGCGCCGGAACTCCTCCAGGGCCCGGGGCCAGCGCCTGCGCACGACGAGGACGTAGGCCAGCAGGTTGCGCACCTCCGCCGGCCAGGGGTCGCCCGCCTCGTACGCGCCGGACAGCTCGATGCCGAGATCGGCCGCCGCGTCGATCCGCTCGTGGGGGATGCTGGGGCCGCCCCCGCCCACCAGGTACGCGAACGCCGCGCGGGCCGGGAGCGCGCGGATCAAGGAGCCCGGCAGGGAGTCCTCGGCGGCCCGCTCGGCGAAGTCGAAGCACTCGCGGTGCGATCCGTACCACTGGGCCGAGAGGTACTGGAGGGCGGCCACATGGCAGCCGTAGTGGTGCGAGGAGCGCCGGATGGCCTCGCCCCACAGTTCCTCGAAGACGGTGTGCGAGGCGTGCGTGCCGCGGGCGTGGTCCAGCGCGATCCGCCAGGGCACCGGGTCGGCCGGGTCGCCGTCGGCCGCCGAGTGGATCAGCGGGGCCACGTCCCGCAGCCGCTCGGCGCGCGCCGGTGAGCCCCACGCCCGTACGATCGCCAGCTCCGCCTTCACGAGCAGCGCGTCCGGGTCGCGCGGCGCGTCGGCGAGCCAGCCTGCCAGCCACTCGGGCCGGCTCACCGCGAAGGCCGCGAGCCGCACGGTGTAGCGGTCGCGGTTCTCCCACTCGGCCCGCTCGCGGGTGGCGGCAAGGAGCGCCGCCGCCGTCTCGTACTCGCCGAGCGCGGCCGAGACCAGCGCGGGCGCGAGCCGGTCGTCGGGCGCGTCGAGCAGCACGTCCCGGCTGTCGGGCAGCCCGGCGGCCGGCGCCGGCGCCCCGCCCGGCTCGAACGGAACCGAGAGCCCGGGCAGATGCCTGGCCCGCCGTGCGGTGCGGAGCAGCGCGGATACGAATGTCATGGTGCGGACCATTGAAATCCGCAGGTGAGGGTGGCGCCAGGGGCCCGCTGTGAAGCTTTCGTAGCGGTGGTGAGGGTTGTACGGCCCGGGGTCAAGGCCCGGCAAATTCGCCCCCCGCGCCTTCTTCGCGGCGGCGGCCCCGGGTCCCGCCCGGGCCCGCCTCAGCCCCTGCGCAGCAGCCGCGAGGCGCCCGCCGCCACGGTGGTGGCCAGGATCCAGCCGAGCAGGATCAGCAGGGCCGCCGCCCACTGCCAGATGCCCGACAGCTTCCAGTAGCCGTCCTGGCCCAGATTGACCACCGGTATCAGGAGGTCGAGGGCGTAGAGCGCCGCGTTCCAGTCGGGGTGCTCGTCGGCTTTGATGGGCCGGGGGTCGTAGTGCGAGAACGCGAGGGTGCCGGCCGCCCACAGGACGGCCATCCACAGCGCGGCCCGGCCCGGCCGGTAGCCGTACGCCACCGTCAGATCCTGGAGCACACCCCAGGCCTTCCCGGCCAGCGGCAGCGTCTCGCGGCGCCTGCGCTGTTTGGCAAGGAGCACCTCGCGGGCGTCCGCGTCCTCGCCGCTGGCGCGCAGCACGCCCGCGAGCCGTTCGTAGGGCTCGGGCCCGTATTCCGGGGTCGCCGCCGTGACCCAGTCCAGGCGCTGGGCCAGCGTGAAGGCGCCGATCGGGATCAGATTCTCGTAGGCGAAGCCGTTCATCGTCAGGTGGCCCGGGCCCGGCCAGCTGTCCGCCATGTCGACCAGGTTGACGACCCGCGCCCCGGACAGCACCACCTTGCCGCGCTGACAGCGCTGCCCGGTGAAGCGCAGCTCCGGCGTCTGGATGCGGCGCAGCGACAGCTCCTGCGTCTCGCTGAGCAGGACCCGGGCCTGCGCCAGGTCCACCGCGTCCCCGAACCGGCCGTCGTCAAGACGCAGACCGCCCCGGCATTCGAACGGCTGGATAAGGGTCCCCCGTACGGGCGTGTTGGTGTAGTTCGTCCCGTACGGCGGTGTGGTGGCGGCCTGGTTGCCGCTCGGGTAGACGGACGCCGAGGTCAGATACAGGGTGCGCTCGACGATCAGCTGCGGCGCGTTCAGGGCCCGCCGTCCGTCCGGGTTGACCAGCCGGCTGCCGCGCAGGCTCAGCGTCACGCCGATCTTCGCGGCGCGCAGGCTCACCTCGCCGTAGGACTCGATCAGATCGGCCTGGAGGTCCTGGGCGACCATCAGGCCGTCCGCCGCGATGGAGCGGCCGTTGCGGTCGGCGTGCACCACGGCCTGGTTGAGCAGCAGATCGGTGCCGATGTGCGCGTCGGTCAGCCGGATGCCGGCGGCGACGCGGCAGCGCGGCAGATGCAGATCGCCCTCGGTGCTCAGGCGGGCCGCCTCGATCCGGGGAATGGCGCAGCTCACCATGCGTACCGAGGTGAAGTGGGCCTCGGGGAGAAGGAGTTCGTTCTCGAAGCGGCAGCCGCTCAGCTCGACGTAGGGGGTGATCGTGCCGCCCGACAGGTTGAGCGTGCCGGTGATCTGCACCCCGGTCAGCTTGAGCGCGGCGACCCGGCCCGGCAGCGCGGGCGGCCCGCTGAGCAGCAGCAGCGCCACGACCCTGGCCCGCACACTGCGCTCGGGACCCCACGCGCGCGCCGCGAACGGGTCGTCGCGCACCGGATTGCGGCTGCGCAGATCGTAGGTGGAGCCGTTGCGGAAGGCCCCCCACATGCCCAGCTCCGCCGGGCTGAGCCAGTCCGGTGCCTCCCCCGGATCGGGTGCCTCGGTCACTGCCGTCCCCTCGCCGTCCACCCTGACAGGAGGAACGCTAGTGGCCAGGGGTGACAGGGGGTGACGGCCGGGGCGCGTATCAGCCACTGATACGGGCGTCCAGTGCTCCGGAGCAGTCTGAGAGAATTGGACATGTGATCTCCCGAATCGATCTGCGCGGCACCGCCCTCCCCGAGGGCGGCGCCCTGCGCGACCTGCTGCCCCGTGCCGAGTTCGACGTGGAAGCCGCCCTGGAGAAGGTGCGGCCCATCTGCGAGGACGTGCGTCATCGCGGCACGGCGGCGCTGATCGAGTACGCGGAGAAGTTCGACGGCGTGCGCCTGGAGCGGGTCCGAGTGCCCGCCGAAGCCCTCAAGGACGCTCTGGAACACCTCGACCCGCAGGTCAGGGCCGCTCTGGAGGAGTCGATCCGGCGCGCGAGGACCGTCCACCGCGCCCAGCGCCGCACCGCCCACACCACCCAGGTCGTGCCCGGCGGCTCCGTCACCGAGAAGTGGGTGCCGGTCGGTCGCGTGGGCCTGTACGCCCCGGGCGGCCGCTCGGTGTACCCGTCCTCCGTGATCATGAACGTGGTCCCGGCGCAGGAGGCGGGCGTCGGCTCGATCGCGCTGGCCTCCCCGCCGCAGGCGGACTTCGGCGGCCTTCCGCACCCCACGATCCTGGCGGCCTGCGCGCTGCTGGGCGTCGACGAGGTGTACGCGGTGGGCGGCGCCCAGGCCGTCGCGATGTTCGCGTACGGCACCGAGGGCCCCGACGGATGCGCTCCCGCGAACATGGTGACCGGCCCCGGCAACGTCTGGGTCGCCGCAGCCAAGCGCTACTTCACCGGCCGTATCGGCATCGACACCGAGGCGGGCCCGACCGAGATCGCGGTCCTCGCCGACGACACCGCCGACCCGGTGCACGTCGCCGCCGACCTGATCAGCCAGGCCGAGCACGACCCGCTCGCGGCCGCCGTCCTGGTCACCGACTCCCTCGCGCTCGCCGAGGCCGTCGAGAAGGAGCTGGAGCCGCAGGTCGCGGCGACCAAGCACATCGAGGACCGGATCAAGCCGGCGCTCGCCGGACGCCAGTCCGCGATCGTCCTGGTCGGCTCCATCGAGGACGGCCTCAAGGTCGTCGACGCGTACGGCGCCGAGCACTTGGAGATCCAGACCGCCGACGCCGCCGCCGTCGCCGACCGGGTCACCAACGCGGGCGCGATCTTCGTCGGCCCCTGGGCCCCCGTCTCGCTCGGCGACTACTGCGCGGGCTCCAACCACGTGCTGCCCACCGGCGGCTGCGCCTGCCACTCATCGGGCCTGTCCGTGCAGTCCTTCCTGCGCGGCATCCACATCGTCGACTACACGCGCGACGCGCTCGCCGAGGTCACCCACCACGTGGTGACCCTGGCCGAGGCGGAGGACCTGCCGGCGCACGGCGCGGCTCTGAAGGCCCGCTTCGACTGGAAGGTGCCGCAACAGTGACCGGCTTCGGCATCGACGACCTCCCCGTACGGGACGAGCTGCGCGGCAAGTCCCCTTACGGCGCGCCCCAGTTGGACACCCCCGTCCAGCTGAACACCAACGAGAACCCCTACCCGCTGCCCGAGCCGCTGGTGGCGCGGATCGCCGAGCGGGTCGCCGACGCGGCCAGGAACCTCAACCGCTACCCCGACCGCGACGCGGTGGAGCTGCGTACGGAGCTGGCGACCTACCTCACCCGCACCGGCAAGTACCCGGTGGCGGTCGAGAACGTGTGGGCGGCCAACGGCTCCAACGAGGTCATCCAGCAGCTGCTCCAGACCTTCGGCGGCCCCGGCCGCGCCGCGATCGGCTTCGAGCCGTCCTACTCGATGCACGCCCTGATCGCGCGCGGCACCGGCACCGGCTGGATCCCGGGGCCGCGCAACGAGGACTTCACCATCGACCTCGCGGCGGCCGAGCGGGCCATCGCCGAGCACAGCCCGGACGTCGTCTTCATCACCTCGCCCAACAACCCCACCGGCACCGCGGTGGCCGCCGAGACGGTCCTCGCGCTGTACGAGGCGGCCCAGGCGGCGAAGCCGTCGATGGTGATCGTGGACGAGGCGTACGTCGAGTTCAGCCACCGCGACTCGCTGCTCCCGCTCATCGAGGGCCGCCCGAACCTGGTGGTCTCGCGCACCATGTCGAAGGCGTTCGGCGCGGCCGGGCTGCGCGTCGGCTATCTCGCCGCGCACCCCGCCGTGGTCGACGCCGTGCAGCTCGTACGGCTTCCCTACCACCTGTCGGCCGTCACCCAGGCGACCGCGCTCGCGGCCCTCGAGTACACCGACACCCTGCTCGGCTGTGTCGAGCAGCTGAAGACCGAGCGGGACCGGCTCGTCACCGAGCTGCGCGGACTCGGCTACGAGGTGACCGATTCGGACGCCAACTTCGTCCAGTTCGGCCGCTTCGACGACAGCCACACCGTCTGGCAGCGGATCCTCGACCGGGGCGTCCTGGTCCGGGACAACGGAGTGCCGGGATGGCTGCGGGTCACCGCGGGCACCCCGGCCGAGAACGACGCGTTCCTCGACGCGGTCCGTCAACTGAAGAAGGAGCAGAGCGCATGAGCCGCGTGGGCAGGGTGGAACGCACCACCAAGGAGACGTCCGTCCTCGTCGAGATCGACCTCGACGGCAGCGGAAAGGTCGATGTGTCGACCGGGGTCGGTTTCTACGACCACATGCTCGACCAGCTCGGCCGCCACGGCCTGTTCGACCTCACGGTCAAGACCGACGGCGATCTGCACATCGACACCCACCACACCATCGAGGACACCGCGCTCGCGCTCGGCGCCGCCTTCAAGCAGGCCCTCGGCGACAAGGTGGGCATCTACCGCTTCGGCAACTGCACCGTCCCGCTGGACGAATCCCTCGCCCAGGTGACCGTCGACCTGTCGGGCCGCCCCTACCTCGTGCACACCGAGCCCGAGAACATGGCGCCGATGATCGGTGCGTACGACACCACCATGACCCGGCACATCTTCGAGTCCTTCGTGGCCCAGGCGCAGGTCGCGCTGCACATTCACGTACCGTACGGACGCAACGCGCACCACATCGTGGAGTGCCAGTTCAAGGCGCTCGCCCGGGCGCTGCGCTACGCCAGCGAGCGGGACCCGCGCGCCGCCGGAATCCTTCCTTCCACCAAGGGTGCCCTGTAAGCATGAACGGCCTCAACACCATCCTGATCGTCCTCGGCCTCTTCCTGGTCGGCGGCATCATCTCCTTCGTCAAGCAGGGGATGCCGAAGAGCCTGATCGTGGTCCTGTCCTTCGGCGCCGTGATGTGCCTGGCCGCCGGAATCCTGCGACTGGACGTCTGGTCATGAGCACGCCCGCCAAGAAGGTCGTCGTCTTCGACTACGGATTCGGCAACGTCCGCTCCGCCGAGCGGGCCCTGGTCCACGTCGGCGCGGACGTCGAGATCACCCGCGACTACGACCGGGCCATGAACGCCGACGGGCTGCTCGTGCCCGGCGTCGGCGCCTTCGCCGCCTGCATGAAGGGGCTGCGCGACGCCCGGGGCCACTGGATCGTGGGGCGCAGGCTCTCCGGCGGGCGCCCGGTGATGGGCATCTGCGTCGGCATGCAGATCCTCTTCGAGCGCGGCATCGAGCACGGCGTCGAGACCGAGGGCCTTGACGAGTGGCCCGGCACCGTCGAGCCGCTGAACGCGCCGGTCGTGCCGCACATGGGCTGGAACACGGTGAAGGCGCCGGGCGACAGCGAGCTGTTCGCGGGCCTGGACGCCGACGCCCGCTTCTACTTCGTCCACTCCTACGCCGTGCGCGACTGGAGCCTCGAAGTCACCAACCCCAAGATCCGTGCTCCCCGCGTCAGTTGGGCCACCCACGGGGAGCCGTTCGTCGCCGCGGTGGAGAACGGTGCGCTGTGGGCCACCCAGTTCCACCCCGAGAAGTCCGGCGACGCCGGAGCCCAGCTGCTCACCAACTGGATCGGAACCCTGTGATGGCTGCCCTCGAACTCCTCCCCGCCGTGGACGTCCGCGACGGCCAGGCCGTACGCCTGGTCCACGGCGAGTCCGGCTCCGAGACCTCCTACGGCTCGCCCCTCCAGGCGGCCCTCGCCTGGCAGCGCTCCGGCGCCGAGTGGCTGCACCTGGTCGACCTGGACGCGGCCTTCGGCACCGGGGACAACCGCTTGCTGATCGCCGAGGTCGCCGGCGCCATGGACATCAAGGTCGAACTGTCCGGCGGCATCCGCGACGACGCCTCCCTCAAGGCCGCTCTGGCCACCGGCTGCACCCGCGTCAACCTGGGCACCGCGGCCCTGGAGACGCCCGAGTGGGTCGCCAAGGTCATCGCCGAGTACGGCGACAAGATCGCGGTCGGCCTCGACGTGCGCGGCACCACGCTGCGAGGCCGTGGCTGGACCCGCGACGGCGGCGACCTGTACGAGACGCTGGCCCGTCTGGACTCCGAGGGCTGCGCGCGCTACGTCGTGACCGACATCGCCAAGGACGGCACGCTGACCGGGCCCAACCTGGAGCTCCTGAAGAACGTCTGCGCCGCCACCGACAAGCCGGTCGTGGCCTCCGGCGGGGTGTCCTCCCTCGACGACCTGCGCGCCATCTCCGAACTGGTCCCGCTCGGCGTCGAGGGCGCGATCGTCGGCAAGGCCCTGTACGCGAAGGCCTTCACGCTGGAAGAGGCGCTTGAGGTGGTGGCGGCATGAGCGACGGGATCCGCAGGATCTCCTGCGGCGACGCCTCCGAGGAGCGCTTCGGCTCCTCGCGCGTCGTGGAACTGCCGGGCGGCCTCGTCCTGGTCGGCGGCTGCACGTCGACGACGGCCAACGGCCGCATCGACGAGGCGGGCCCCTATGAGCAGGCCGTCACCGCGTTCGGTCTCGCCATCAAGGCGCTGGAGTCCGTGGGGCTCGGCCGCCAGGACGTGGTGCGCACCCGTACGTACCTCACCCATGCCCGTGACGTCGACGAGGTGGGCCGCGCCCACAAGGAGCTCTTCGCCGACGTGCGCCCCGCCACCACGATGCTGATCGTGTCGGGGTTCGTCGACCCGAGCCTGGTCGTACAGGTCGAGGTCGAGGCGTACCGGGGAGGTGCGGCCGCATGACTCTGGCGGTACGCGTCATCCCCTGCCTGGACGTGGACGGCGGCCGCGTCGTCAAGGGCGTCAACTTCCAGAACCTGCGCGACGCGGGCGATCCGGTCGAGATGGCCAAGCTGTACGACGCCGAGGGCGCGGACGAGCTGACGTTCCTCGACATCACGGCGTCGTCGGGCAACCGCGAGACGACCTATGACGTGGTGCGCCGCACGGCGGAGCAGGTCTTCATCCCGCTCACCGTCGGCGGCGGCGTACGCACCGCCGACGACGTGGACAGGCTGCTGCGGGCCGGCGCGGACAAGGTGGGCGTCAACACGGCCGCCATCGCCCGCCCCGATCTGATCCGCGAGATCGCCGAGCGCTTCGGGCGCCAGGTGCTCGTCCTCTCCGTCGACGCCCGGCGCACCGAATCCGGCTCCTTCGAGGTCACCACGCACGGCGGCCGCGAGGGCACGGGCATCGACGCGGTCGAATGGGCGCACCGCGCGGCCGAGTTGGGGGCGGGGGAGATCCTGCTCAACTCGATGGACGCGGACGGCACGAAGGACGGCTACGACACGGAGATGATCGCGGCGGTCCGCCGTCACGTCGGCGTGCCGGTGATCGCCTCCGGCGGCGCGGGCGGCCTGGCCCACTTCGCCCCCGCGATCGAGGCGGGCGCGGACGCGGTCCTGGCCGCGTCGGTCTTCCACTTCGGGGACCTGCGCATCGGCGAGGTCAAGAACGCCCTACGAGAAGCGGGCCACCCGGTCCGCTGACCCCGGGTCGCCTGGGGCACGGCACACGTCGCCGCGCGCCCGCGCCTCGGGGCGTGCGCGGCGGCAGCGTGCCGGGGTCTGGGGCGGCGCCCCGGCCCTTTTCCGCAGCCGTTGCGCAGCTTTTATTGCGCAAGTTTAATTGCGCAAGTTTTCTTGCCCGTCTACGCTGACGGAATGACAGGCAACGGCAGCCGCCGCATCACCGACGTCGGCACGCTCAAGGCGTTCGGCCACCCGCTGCGCATGAAGCTCTACCGCGCGCTCTACGTCGCCCGCACGGCCACCGCCTCCCAGCTCGCCGAGCAGGTGGACGAGGCGGTCTCGCTGGTCAGCTACCACCTGCGCAAGCTCGCCGAGCACGGTCTGATCGAAGCGGCCGAGCCCCAGGGCAGCGACGGGCGCGAGCGGTGGTGGCGTCCCGCGTCGGACGGCGTCAGCTACCGGCACGAGGACTTCAAGGACGCCCCCGAGAAGGTGGCCGCGCACACCTCGGTGACCCGGCTCCTGGTGGAGCAGCGCATGGAGCTCCACCGCGCCTTCCTCGACCAGATCTCCGCCTGGAGCGCCGAGTGGACGGGCGCCGCGTTCAGCGGCGAGTACGCCACCCGGCTGACCCCCGCCGACGTGCGGGAGATGGAGGACGAACTGGACGCCGTGGTACGGAAGTTCAAGGAGCGCGGCGAGGCCGCGACGAAGGCCGGCGACACCGAGGGACGCGAGAACGTCGCGGTCCACCTGTACGGATTCCCGTTCCGCGTCTGACCGTTCGGTGTCTGACCGTTCCGCGTCTGACCGTTCCGTGTCCGGCCGTTCCGTGTCCGACCTTCCCGCCCGCGTTCGAGAGGCCCGCCATGCCGAGCGCCACCCTCATACCCCCGGCCGCCGCCGCCCGCCCCGCGCACCGCGACGGCAACGTCCTGCGCTGGCTCGCCGCGTACACCTCATCGCTCGTCGGCGACAGCGTGTACTACATGGCACTGGCCTGGGCCGCCGCCCGCTCCGGCAGCGCGGGTCAGGCCGGGCTCGTCCTCGCGGTCGGCGCCGTGCCGCGGGCGGTGCTCATGCTCGGCGGGGGAGTGATCGCCGACCGGTTCGGGCCCCGCCGGGTCGTCATCGGCAGCGACGCCGCCCGCAGCGTGATCATCCTGGCCATGGCCGGGGTGCTGCTCGTCACCGGACCGCACCTGTGGCTCCTGATCGTCCTCGCCCTCGTCTTCGGCGCCGTGGACGCGGTGCTGCTCCCCGCCATCGGCGCGCTGCCGCCCAGGATCACCGGCCCCGGCGAACTCGCCCGGGTGCAGGGCCTCAAGGGGCTCGCCGCCCGGATCGCCAACATCACCGGGGCCCCGCTCGGTGGGCTCGCCGTGGCGCTCGGCGGCACCGCCGCCACCTTCGCCGTGGCGGGCGCCCTGTTCGCGGCCTCGACCGCGCTGCTCCTGCGGGTCCGTATCGCCCGGCTCGACGGCGACGGGCACCCGACGAAGAAGCCGCACCTGCGCGAACTCACCGACGGGCTCCGCTACATCCGCGGCCATCAGCTGCTCGCCCCGCTCATGCTGGTCATCGCCGTCGGCGAACTGGGCTTCGCGGCGCCGCTCAACATCGGGCTCACGCTGCTCGCCCAGGAGCGGGGCTGGGGCGCGTCCGGCATGGGCTGGATCGTGGCGGCGTTCGGCGCGGGCGCGGGGGCCGCGTCGCTGCTGCTCTCCGTCCGCGGCCGCATCCCGCGCGCCGGTCTCGTCCTGCCGCTGTCCCTGCTCGGCGGCACCACCGCCATCGCGGGCCTCGCGTACGCCCCCTCGGTCGTCCTCGCCGCCGTCGCGGGGATCTTCATCGGCCTGCTCGCCGGGCTGAGCGGCGCCTTGTGCGGGGCGCTGACGCAGACCACCACGGAGCCCGCCTACCTGGGCCGGGTCACCGCGGTCGCCTCCCTGTTCACCATGGGCATCGCGCCGCTCGGCTATCCGCTGGCGGGCGCCGCGATCGGCGCCTGGGGCACAGGACCGGTCTTCCTGGCCGGCGCGGGCGTGTGCGCGACGGGCGCGCTGATCGGCCTCGCCTCCCGCCACCTGCGCCGCGCGGAACTCCCGGGCTGAGCGCCTCGGGCCCGGCGCGCGGTCCACGCCCGGCACGCGGTCCGCGCCCGGCGGGATCCGCGCCCGAACCCCGCCCGGCGCGCCCGGCGCGTCAGATCCCGAGCTTCGCCTCAAGCGCCCGCGAGGCCGCCTGCTTCTCGCCCTCGATCTCGACCCGCGCCGCGTCCTGGCGCCCGTACGCGAAGAGCGTCAGCTCGCCCGGCTCGCCGGTGACCGTCACCACCGGGGTGCCCTTGCGGGCCACCGCCGTCTGCCCGTCGGGGCGGCGCAGCACGATGCCCACCGGGGACTTGCGGCCCACCACCCGGGCTGCCTTCTCCAGGCGGGACCACAGCGCGTCGGAGAACACCGGGTCGAGTTCGCGGGGCGTCCAGTCCGGCTGCGCCCGGCGCACGTCCTCGGCGTGGACGTAGAACTCCACCGCGTTGGCGCCCTCGTCGACCTGCTTGAGGCTGTACGGCGAGAACTTCGGCGGACCGGTGCGGATGAGCTGGATCAGTTCTTCGTACGGCTTCTCGGCGAACTCGGCCTGCACCCGGTCGAGGCGGTTCTTGAGCGCCCCGATCAAGATCCCTCCGGCCGCGTCGAGGCGCCGTTCGCGCACCACGACGTGGGCCGCGAGTTCGCGGGCCGTCCAGCCCTCGCAGAGGGTCGGCGCCTCGGGGCCGGCCGCCTCCAACAGGTCGGCGAGCAGAAGCCGTTCACGCTTGGCATGGGTCGACATGTCCGCCAGCGTACGGCCGCCCGGGGCGTCCGGACAGTGGACGCACCGCCGGGCCCCCCGGCGGCCACGGCAGAATGGGAGCATGACCAGCAATCTCGACCCCGCCATCGCCGCCCGCCTCAAGCGCGGCGCGGATGGTCTGGTCCCGGCCATCGCCCAGCAGTACGACACCGGTGAGGTGCTGATGCTCGGCTGGATGGACGACGAGGCCCTGCACCGCACCCTGACCACCGGCCGCTGCACGTACTGGTCGCGCAGCCGTCAGGAGTACTGGGTCAAGGGCGACACCTCCGGGCATGTCCAGCACGTGAAGTCGGTGGCTCTCGACTGCGACGCGGACACGGTCCTGGTCAAGGTCGACCAGGTGGGCGCGGCCTGCCACACCGGGGACCGCACCTGTTTCGACGCCGACGTACTCGACCTCGGGAAGTAGCCACCAGCCATGGACCTCGACACCTTCCGCAAGCTCGCCGTGGACCGCCGCGTCATCCCCGTCCACCGCCGTCTGCTCGCCGACGGCGACACCCCCGTCGGCCTCTACCGCAAGCTCGCGGGCGAGCGCCCGGGCACCTTCCTGCTCGAGTCGGCGGACCGGGGCACCTGGTCGCGCTACTCCTTCGTCGGCGTGCGCTCCGCCGCCACCCTCACCGCACGCGACGGCGAGGCCCACTGGATCGGTACGCCTCCCGTCGGCGTCCCCACTTCGGGTGATCCGCTGGCCGCCCTGAAGGCGACCGTCGAGGCCCTGCACACCCCCCGGGACCTGGCGGCCGGGATGCCGCCCTTCACCGGCGGCATGGTCGGCTACCTCGGCTACGACATCGTGCGCCGCCTGGAGAAGATCCGCGAACACGGGCGCGACGATCTCCAACTCCCCGAGCTGACCATGCTGCTCACCTCCGACCTCGCGGTGCTCGACCACTGGGACGGCTCGGTCCTGCTCATCGCCAACGCGATCAACCACAACGACCTCGACACCGGGGTGGACGAGGCGTACGCGGACGCGGTGGCGCGGCTCGACGCGATGGAGGCCGACCTCGCGAAGCCGGTCGAGTACGCGCCGGTCGCGCTGCCCGCCTCCGAGCTGCCCGCGTACACCGCGCTGTGGGGCGGCCGCGACTACCAGGGCGCCGTCGAGGACATCAAGGAGCGCGTCCGGGCCGGTGAGGCCTTCCAGGTGGTGCCCTCGCAGCGCTTCGAAACCCCGTGCGCGGCAAGCGCGTTGGACGTCTACCGGGTGCTGCGGGCAACCAACCCCTCGCCCTACATGTACCTGTTCCGCTTCGACGGCTTCGACGTCGTCGGATCGAGCCCCGAGGCGCTGGTCAAGGTCGAGGACGGGCGGGCGATGGTCCATCCCATCGCCGGGACCCGGCCGCGCGGCGCCACCCCGCAGCGCGACCAGGCGCTCGCCGACGAGCTGCTTGCCGACCCCAAGGAGCGCGCCGAACACCTCATGCTCGTCGACCTCGGCCGCAACGACCTGGGCCGGGTGTGCGAACCCGGCTCGGTGGAGGTCGTGGACTTCATGTCGATCGAGCGGTACTCGCATGTGATGCACATCGTGTCGACCGTGACCGGCCGGGTCGCCGAGGGACGCACCGCCTTCGACGTCCTGACGGCCTGCTTCCCGGCCGGCACGCTCTCGGGTGCCCCCAAGCCCCGCGCGATGCAGATCATCGAGGAGCTGGAACCCAGCCGCCGCGGGCTCTACGGCGGCTGCGTCGGCTATCTCGACTTCGCCGGTGACTCCGACACCGCGATCGCGATCCGCACCGCCCTGCTGCGGGACGGCACCGCGTATGTGCAGGCCGGAGCCGGCGTGGTCGCCGACTCCGACCCGGTCGCGGAGGACGAGGAGTGCCGCAACAAGGCGGCCGCCGTCCTGCGCGCCGTCAACACGGCCAACCAGCTGGGCGCCCGGGCCTGAGCCCGGGACGCCGTCGTCCGCGTATCAGCCGGTGAACGCGGCGGTCCCGTTCGGGGTGCCGAGCCCCGACGGGCCGTCGTAGCCGCCGGCGCCCTTGCACAGGTAGGACGGTGAGCAGCTGCCGTTGGACCCGCTCGTCACGTCGTTGAGCGAACCGGGGTGGGCGTAGGGGAACGAGGCCGGCGTGGAGCCCGAGGAGGGGGTGCCCGCCAGCGCGTACACCGCGGCGATCAGCGGCGACGAGGCGCTGGTGCCGCCGAACACCTCCCAGCCCGGGTCGCCGCCGTAGGTGTCGTACACCGCGACGCCCGTGGCCGGGTCGGCGACCGCCGAGACGTCCGCCACCGTCCGCCTGGCGCAGCCGGTGTCCTTCTGCCAGCTCGGCTTCGCGTCGTAGGCCGAGCAGCCCGAACCGGCCCCGCTCCACACGCTCTCGGTCCAACCCCGGCTGGTGGAGGCCGACTTGAGCGAGGTGCCGCCGACGGCGGTGACATAGCGGGAGGAGGCCGGGTACTCGGCGCCGTAGCCTCCGTCGCCGGAGCTCACGGTGATGGCGACGCCCGGGTGGTTGAAGTACTGGGTGTCGTAGGAGGTGTCGGAGGAGGACTCGCCGCCGCCGTAGCTGTTGGAGACGTACTTCGCGCCGAGCGAGACCGCGGTGTTGACGGCCGTGCCGAGGTTGGCCATCGAGGAGGACTTGGCCTCGACGAGCAGGATCTTGCAGTTGGGGCAGGCTGCGCTGACCATGTCGAGGTCGAGGGATATCTCCTCGGCCCAGCCGGCGTTCGCGCTCGGCAGCGTCGACGTGCCGGTCTGACCGACCTTCTTGAAGCAGCCGTTGGCCGTGGTGCAGGCCGGAAGTCCGTACTGGGAGCGGTAGGCCGCGAGGTCGGACGCCGCGTTGGGGTCGTCGTAGGCGTCGACGATCGCCACCGTCCGGCCCGAACCGGCTGTCGCCGAGGGCAGTTTGTACGCGGACTGGAGCGAGGAGGGACCGAGCCCCGAGGGCGCCGCCGCGCCGGTCGCGGTGCGCTCGGCGGCCGCCGGGGCGAGTGTGCCGCCGGTCACCTTGAGCGCCTGGCAGGCCATGACGTCCCGGTGCGTCGGCGCCGCGCAGGAGCGCACGGTCGTGACATGCGCCGCGTTCGCCGCGACGGAGGGGCTGGTGGCCGCCTGGGCGAGGGGAGTTGCCAGGGCGAGCGCCGCGGCGGCGAGCGCTGCGGATACGGCGGTGGGGGAGAGGGTTTTGCGCAACGTGACTCCTTGGGGATGTGGGTGGACCCGGAGTGCGTGGGGGGTGCGCCGTGCTGTCCGTGCGGCGTGGTGCGCGGCACGGACCGCGGTGAACCTAGACCTGACGCGCCCATGCCAACAAGCGCGCGGTGCGAATCTCTATCGCCGCTTTGCCTTCGAGGATTGTTCGGGGGGCGTCCCCGGCCCGTTCAGGAGAATGCGCTGACTGTTCGATGGCCGGGCGCTTGCCCGTTCTTGGTTTCCCGCGCGTCCACTGAGGGCCCCGGGTGCGGCTCCGGGCCGCGCGCAGGCGATAGTGGAGTACGTGAGTGCCGCATCCCTACCCGAGCCCCGTGCCGAAGCAGCCGCGCCGTCCGCCCGCGGCGGCGGCCGCCGCAGCCTGGCCGCCGCGCTGCTGGCCGGCGCCGTCGGCGCCGCCGTCGTCCTCATGGCCTCCGGGCAGACCTGGGCGCACGGCGACGCGAGTGTCGGCGGCGGCGCGCTGCCGCTGAAGGCGTCCGGCGGCGACATCACCGGCGTGCCCTCCGCCCTCGCGATCGTCGGGCTCGCCGCTCTGGTCGCGGTCTTCGCGGTGCGCGGCGCGGGCCGCGTCCTGGTCGCGGGCCTGCTCACGCTGAGCGGCGCGGGCGCCGCCGGGACCGCCTGGCTCGGCGTCGGCGACAGTGCGGCCCTGGACGAGAAGGCGGCCAAGGCCAGCGGCGACGCCGCCGCCACCGTCACCGCGCTCACCCACACCGGCTGGCCCTACGTCGCCGTCGCGGGCGGCGTCCTGCTGCTGCTCGCCGGGCTCCTGGCGCTGCGCTTCGGGCCGGTCTGGCCCGCGATGGGCGGCCGTTACGAGCGCGACGGCACCCCCCGTCCCCGCAAGGCGCGGGCCGCGGTGGACCCCGAGCGCCCCGAGGAGATCTGGAAGGCGCTCGACCGGGGCGAGGACCCCACCCGCGAGAGCTGACCCCCGCACTCGGGCACACCTCGGCGTGCGGGACAATGGCATGAGCACCGGTTCGACGACAGCGGTGGCAGCGACACGGTCGCCGGCACCGGGCCGCCACCAGCGCCCGCCACGACGGCGAACCACGCACGGCACCCGCTACAACCGCGAAAACCGCGAACAACCGCGCGGCCACCGCGACCGACACGGAAACACTTACGAGGAGCATCCCCCATGGCGAAGAGCGGCCACGGCCACACCCCGGCAGCATGGACCGGGGTCATCATTGCCTTCATCGGATTCTGCGTGACCTGCGTCTTCATAGTGGCCGCCAACCCGGTGGGCTTCTGGGCCGGCATCGCCCTCCTCGCCGTCGCCGCCATCGTGGGCGGCGTCATGAAGATGGCCGGGCTCGGCACCCCGAAGGACACGCCCGAGATCCAGCGCATGCGTGAGGACGCCGCCGCCAAGGTCCGCGCCCGTCTCGAGGCGCAGGCCGGCTGAATCCTCCAGCCACCCCTGAAAGGCGCAGCCCCACCCGGGCTGCGCCTTCGGATCCGACCGGGGACAATCGCCGCGTGGACGCAGCCCAGCCGAACCCCGCGCCGTCACCGCCCCGTCCGGGCCGTCCCCCGGGCGCCGCGCCGCGCGCGCTCCTGGTGCCCCTGGCCACGCTCGCCGCGGTGGCCTCGGCGTTCGCCTACGTGGGCCTGGTCGACCCCAACGAGCCCGGCCACTACCCCGTCTGCCCGCTCTACGGCCTCACGGGCCTGTACTGCCCGGGCTGCGGCGGGCTGCGCAGCGCGCACGACGTCGTCACCGGCCACCTCGCCGCGGCCCTCGGCGCCAATGCGCTGGCCGTCGCCGGCTATCTCCTCTTCGCGGTGTGCTGGGTCCTGTGGGCGGTGCGCTCGGCCCGGGGCCGGCCCCTGCGGATCGAGCTCAGCGACCGCCAGTGGTGGCTCGTGGGGGTCGTCGTGGTGATCTTCTCCGTCGTCCGGAATCTGCCGTTCGGCTCCGTGATCGCGCCCTGACTGTGCGGCTGAGGCCCAGGTGACGTCCACGTGCTGGGACGGGAATCAACCGGATGTGATCCCTTCGCCTCGGTACGGATACCATCGACATGGCTGATCGTGACCGTTTGCCGCGGTCACCCTCGTCCTGACCGACATCACCGTCCCGGAAGGGGGCCGCTCGCGTGAGTGTGCTCGACGAGATCATCGACGGCGTTCGCGCCGACCTCGCGGAGCGGCAGGCGCGGGTCAGCCTCGACGAGCTGAAGGAGCGCGCCGAGAAGGCGCCCCCGGCCCGTGACGGGGTGGCGGCGCTGCGCTACGACGGCGTGAAGGTCATCTGCGAGGTCAAGCGCTCCAGCCCCTCCAAGGGCGCGCTCGCGGCGATCGCCGACCCCGCGGCGCTGGCCGCCGACTACGAGGCGGGCGGCGCGTCCGTCATCTCCGTGCTCACCGAGGAGCGCCGCTTCGGCGGCTCGCTCGCCGACCTGGAGGCCGTGCGCGCCAAGGTCGACACCCCGATCCTGCGCAAGGACTTCATCGTCACGGCCTACCAGCTGTGGGAGGCCCGGGCGCACGGCGCCGACCTGGCGCTGCTCATCGTGGCCGCCCTCGACCAGCCGGCCCTGGTGTCGCTGATCGAGCGCGCCGAGTCCATCGGGCTCACCCCGCTGGTCGAGGTGCACGACGAGGACGAGGCCGAGCGGGCGGTCGACGCCGGCGCCAAGATCATCGGCGTCAACGCGCGCAACCTGAAGGACCTCAAGGTCGACCGCACCACCTTCGAGCGGGTCGCCCCGGAGATCCCCGACCACATCGTCAAGATCGCCGAATCCGGTGTGCGCGGCCCGCACGACCTGATCGCCTACGCCAACGCGGGCGCCGACGCCGTACTGGTCGGCGAGTCCCTGGTCACCGGCAAGGACCCCCGCGCCGCCGTCGCCGACCTGGTCGCCGCCGGCGCCCACCCGGCCCTGCGTCACGGGCGGAACTGACCCGTGCCCATCTCCGCCCGTCTCGCCCCCGGCTGCCGCCCGCGCGGCTGCCGCGCTCCGGCGCGCCGGGTGCACGGGCGGCGGGTGCGGTATGTGATCGGCTCGGAGCCCGGCCAGGTCAACGGCATGCGATGGCGCGGCGGCCCGAGCGCCGCGTGAGCCGGGCCCCGCAAGGGGCGCGGGGAACCGCGCGACCAGCCACGACGGTCTGAAGTCGCGCCTCCACCTCAGCACCCGCGGCGCCTGGGCGCAGCCCTGCCAACCAGCCAACCCAGGACCGGGGCACACACCGCCCCCGCGAGGTATCCGCATGCCTGAGCACGACTTCTTCGTACCCGACCCGGAGGGCCAAGTCCCCAGCCCCCAGGGCTACTTCGGCGCCTACGGAGGCAAATTCATCCCCGAGGCGCTGGTCGCCGCGGTCGACGAGGTGGCCGTCGAGTACGACAAGGCCAAGCACGACCCCGCCTTCGCGGCCGAGCTCAACGAGCTGATGGTCAACTACACCGGCCGGCCCAGCGCCCTCACCGAGGTGCCCCGGTTCGCCGAGCACGCGGGCGGCGCCCGGGTCTTCCTCAAGCGCGAAGACCTCAACCACACCGGCTCACACAAGATCAACAACGTGCTCGGCCAGGCGCTGCTCACCAAGCGCATGGGCAAGACCCGCGTCATCGCCGAGACCGGAGCCGGCCAGCACGGCGTCGCCACCGCGACCGCCTGCGCCCTGTTCGGCCTCGAATGCACCATCTACATGGGCGAGATCGACACCCAGCGCCAGGCCCTGAACGTGGCCCGGATGCGGATGCTCGGCGCCGAGGTCATCCCCGTCGCCTCCGGCAGCCGCACCCTCAAGGACGCCATCAACGAGGCGTTCCGCGACTGGGTCGCCAACGTCGACCGCACCCACTACCTCTTCGGCACGGTCGCCGGACCCCACCCCTTCCCCGCGATGGTGCGCGACTTCCACCGCGTGATCGGCGTCGAGGCCCGCCGCCAGATCCTGGAGCGCGCCGGACGCCTGCCCGACGCGGCGGTCGCCTGCGTCGGCGGCGGCTCCAACGCCATCGGCCTCTTCCACGCCTTCATCCCGGACGCCTCCGTACGCCTCATCGGCTGCGAGCCCGCCGGCCACGGCGTGGAGAGCGGCGAGCACGCGGCGACCCTGACCGCGGGCGAGCCCGGCATCCTGCACGGCTCGCGCAGTTACGTCCTCCAGGACGAGGAGGGCCAGATCACCGAGCCCTACTCGATCTCGGCGGGCCTGGACTACCCGGGCATCGGGCCCGAGCACTCCTACCTCAAGGACATCGGCCGCGGCGAGTACCGCGCGGTCACCGACGACGCCGCGATGCAGGCCCTTCGCCTGCTGTCGCGCACCGAGGGCATCATCCCGGCCATCGAGTCGGCGCACGCGCTCGCGGGCGCGCTCGACGTCGGCAAGGAGCTCGGCAAGGACGGTCTGATCGTGATCAACCTGTCCGGCCGCGGCGACAAGGACATGGACACGGCCGCGCGCTACTTCGGCCTGTACGGCACCGACGCAGAGGTGGCCGCCGACGCCGCGGGCCTCGCCGAGATCGAGGGAGACGCCAAGTGAGCGGCAACGTGACCCTGCTGGACGCCACCCTGGCCAAGGCGAAGGCCGAGGACCGGGCCGCACTCATCGCCTATCTGCCGGCCGGCTTCCCGACCGTCGACGGCGGCATCGAAGCGGTCAAGGCCGTCTTCGAGGGCGGCGCCGACATCGTCGAGGTGGGCCTGCCGCACAGCGACCCGGTCCTGGACGGCCCCGTCATCCAGACCGCCGACGACATCGCCCTCAAGGGCGGCGTGAAGATCGCCGACGTGCTGCGCACCGTCCGCGAGGCCCACGCGGCCACCGGCAAGCCCGTCCTGGTCATGACGTACTGGAACCCCGTCGACCGGTACGGCGTCGAGCGCTTCACCGCCGAGCTCGCCGAGGCCGGCGGCGCGGGCTGCATCCTGCCCGACCTGCCGGTCGAGGAGTCCGGGGTGTGGCGCGAGCACGCCGAGAAGCACGGCCTCGGCACGGTCTTCGTGGTCGCCCCCAGCAGCAAGGACGCCCGCCTTGCCACCATCACGGCGGCCGGCTCCGGCTTCGTGTACGCGGCCTCCCTGATGGGTGTCACCGGCACCCGGGAGTCGGTCGGCGCCTCGGCCGAGGACCTGGTGCGCCGCACCCGGGCCACCACGGACCTGCCGGTCTGTGTGGGCCTCGGCGTCTCGAACGCGGCGCAGGCCAAGGAGGTCGCCGCCTTCGCCGACGGCGTGATCGTCGGCTCGGCCTTCGTCAAGCGCATGCTGGACGCCCCCGACCACGCGGCGGGCCTGGTCGCCGTACGGGAACTGGCGGCCGAGCTCGCCGAAGGCGTTCGCCGGGCGCACTAGCGCGCTCCTCGCACAGCTCACCCGTACGGGTGGAAGTGGGACCGGGGAGGCACGGGCGTGCCTCCCCGGTTCGTTGCTGCGGGTGTGAGTGACAAGAACCCCGATGCGAAAAGGGCCGCGCGTGACCGGCTCATCAAGGAACGCGAGCAGCGCAAGGCGGGCGAGCGGCGCCGCCGGCAGCTGATCGTGGCGGGCGCCGTGGTCGGCGTGCTGGCCCTGGCCGCGGTGATCGGCGTGATCGCCGCCAACGCGGGCGGCGGCGACAGCGCCAAGAGCGCGAGCACCGCCGGCCCGATGGTCGCCCCCAGCGGAGCCGATGAGAAGGACCAGCCGGCCATCCCGGCAGGCGCCGCCGACGCACCCTCCACGCTCACGGTGTGGGAGGACTTCCGCTGCCCGGCCTGCGCCGCCTTCGAGAACGGCTTCCGCTCGACCATTCACGAGTTGGAGAAGAACGGCCAGATCCGCGTCCAGTACCACCTGGCCACCCTGATCGACGACAAGACCCGGGGCGGCGGTTCGCTGCACGCGGCCAACGCGGCGGCCTGCGCGCAGGACGCGGGCAAGTTCACCGCGTACCACGACGTCCTCTACACCAACCAGCCCGACGAGACGGACGACGCCTACGCCGACAACAACAAGCTGCTCGACCTGGCCAAGAAGGTCCCGGGCCTGGACACCCCCGCCTTCCGCTCCTGCGTCCAGAACGGCACGCACAACAGCTGGGTGGTGAAGTCCAACGAGGCCTTCCAGGCGGGCAAGTTCAACGGCACGCCCACCGTGCAGCTCAACGGGGTGTCCATCTTCCCGATGAAGGGCAACGAGCAGATCAGCCCGGCCAACCTGAAGAAGTGGGTCGCCCAGGCCAACAAGGGCAAGGCGCCGGGCAAGACCACAGCCAAGGCCACGGCGCCCGCGTCCTGACCTCGGGGGGCTCTCGTTACTCATAAGTTGCCGGGCGGGTTGCCGCCGCGCCCGCCCGGCACGGTAGCGTCGACCCTGCCATGGAACTTGCCTTCATCCCCAGCCCGTCGACCGGGGTGCTCCACCTCGGGCCGATCCCGCTGCGCGGCTATGCCTTCTGCATCATCATCGGTGTCTTCGTCGCCGTCTGGTACGGCAACAAGCGGTGGATCGCCCGCGGCGGCCGCACCGGCACCGTCGCCGACATCGCCGTCTGGGCGGTGCCCTTCGGCCTGGTGGGCGGCCGGCTCTACCACGTCATCACCGACTACCAGCTCTACTTCAGCGAGGGCGAGGACTGGGTCGGCGCCTTCAAGATCTGGGAGGGCGGCCTCGGCATCTGGGGCGCGGTCGCGCTCGGCGCGGTCGGCGCCTGGATCGGCTGCCGCCGCCGGGGCATCCCGCTGCCGGCCTGGGCCGACGCGCTGGCCCCCGGTCTCGCCTTCGCCCAGGCGATCGGCCGCTGGGGCAACTGGTTCAACCAGGAGCTGTACGGCCGCCCCACCGACGTGCCCTGGGCCCTGAAGATCAGCGAGGGCCCGAACCGGATCGCGGGCACCTACCACCCGACGTTCCTGTACGAGTCGCTGTGGTGCCTGGGCGCCGGTTTCCTGATCATCTGGGCCGACCGCCGCTTCAAGCTGGGCCACGGCCGGGCGTTCGCGCTGTACGTCGCCACGTACTGCGTAGGCCGGTTCTGGATCGAGTACATGCGGGTCGACGAGGCCCATCACATCCTGGGCCTGCGCCTGAACGACTGGACGGCCGGCGGTGTCTTCCTGCTCGCGGTCGCCTACATCGTGATCTCGGCGAAGCTGCGCCCGGGCCGCGAGGAGATCGTCGAGCCGGGCGCCCAGGACGACGGGGCGCCGGTGTCCCTGGACAAGCCCCGCGGCGCGGGGGACGCGGACAGCCCGGCAGAGCCGAAGGCCGCGGCCGGTGCCGCGACCGCGACCGGGGCCGGGACCGCGACCGGGGCCGCGACCGAGCCCAGGGACGAGCCGGTCTCCGGGACGATCTCCGAACCGAGGGACGAGCCGAAGGCGGAGTCGTCGGCGGCGCGACCGGAGCCGAAGAAGGCCTGACCGAGCCGGCCCGGGCAGCGCGAAGGCCCGGGCGGCGCGAATCCCTGGGCAGCAGGAAGCTCGGGCGGCACGAAGCCCCGGGCCGCACGAAGGTCCGTACAGCAGGAAGCCCGGGCGGCGCGAAGGTCCGGGCGGCACGAGGGCCCGGGCGGCGCGAAAGTCCGTACAGCAGGAAGCCCGGGCAGCAAGCGCCCGGGCCGGCCTGCCACCCGCTCCCCTCCGAGGCGTTATCCGTTGATCTCGGAGCGGTACGGCATCGACGTCGCCGCCCCCGGGCGCTGGACCGACAGCGCGGCCGCGCTGGAGGCCCACGTCAGCGCGTCCGTCATCGGGCGGCCCTCGGCCAGCGCCACCGCGAGGGCGCCCACGAAGGTGTCGCCCGCGCCGGTCGTGTCCACGGCGGTGACGGGCGGGGCCAGCACCGCCACCGGCTCGGGCTGGGAGCGCGACGCGTACAGACAGCCCCGCGCGCCCAGGGTGATCACGACCTGGGGCACCTGCGCGAGGAGCGCCGCCGCCGCCCGCTCGGGGTCGCCCGAGATGCCGGTCAGCGTCGCCGCCTCGTGCTCGTTGGGCACCAACAGGTCGGTGTGGGCGAGGAGTTCGGGCGGCAGGGGCTGCGCGGGGGCGGGCGTGAGGATCGTGGGGACCCCGTTGCGGCGGGCCGCTTCGGCGCCTTCGATGACCGCGCTCATCGGCAGCTCCAGTTGGAGCAGCAGCGACTGCGCCCCGGCGATCGAGGCCCGGTCGGCGTGGCTGAGCGAGGTGACCGACGCGTTGGCGCCGGGGATGACGACGATCGCGTTGCCGCCGTCGCCGTCCACCACGATGTGCGCGGTGCCGGAGGGGCCCTCGGTGGTGCGCAGCAGGTCGATGTCGACGCCCGCGTGTTCGAGGGTGGCGCGCAGCCGGTCGCCGAACTCGTCGGTGCCGACCGCGCCGATCATCGCGACCTCCGCCCCGGCCCGGGCCGCGGCGACCGCCTGGTTGGCGCCCTTGCCGCCGGGAACGGTGCGGAACTCGTGGCCGGTGACGGTCTCGCCGCTGCGGGGCGCGGTCGTGACGTAGGCGACGAGGTCCATGTTGGTGCTGCCGAGCACGGTGATCCGGGTCATGCCGGGATTGTCTCCCGAGGGCGCCCGGATATGTGCCCGCGCGCGGACGCGGCGCGTTCGGCGGGGCGGTCCGCCGGGGCGGCCCACCGGCTCCACGGAGGTCACCCTTAGTGAGCCCACCCTCACTAAGTAAGGCCTTGCTTGCTGGCGCGGCCCTTACATCGAGCGTAGTTTCGACGCTGTTGAGGGGGCGCGGGACGTGGATGTGCCCGCTGCGAGACGCAAGGGGATAGCTGTGTCCATCATTGATACCGAAGCGACGCTGCACGAGGCGCACCGCGACAACCACACCCACCGTGACGTCAACGGTGGCTGGCTGCGCCCGGCCGTGTTCGGCGCGATGGACGGCCTGGTCTCCAACCTCGCCCTGATGACGGGTGTCGCCGGCGGCGCCGTCTCGCACCAGACCATCGTCATCACCGGGCTCGCCGGTCTCGCGGCCGGCGCCTTCTCGATGGCGGCCGGCGAGTACACCTCGGTCGCCTCGCAGCGCGAGCTCGTGGAGGCCGAACTCGACATCGAGCGGCGGGAGTTGCGCAAGCACCCGGCCGACGAGGAGCGCGAGCTCGCCGAGCTGTACATGTCGCGCGGCGTCGAGCCGGGCCTGGCCCGCGAGGTCGCCCGCCAGCTCTCGCGCGACCCCGAGCAGGCGCTGGAGATCCACGCCCGCGAGGAACTGGGCATCGACCCCACCGACCTGCCCTCGCCCCTGGTCGCGGCGGTGTCCTCCTTCGCCTCCTTCGCGCTCGGCGCGCTGCTGCCACTGCTGCCCTATCTGCTGGGCGCGAGGGCGCTGTGGCCCGCGGTGCTGCTCGCCCTGGTGGGCCTGTTCGGATGCGGCGCGGTGGTCGCCAAGGTGACGGCCCGCTCGTGGTGGTTCAGCGGCGTGCGCCAGCTGGCTCTCGGCGGCGCGGCGGCCGCCCTGACCTTCGGACTCGGCCACCTCTTCGACACCGCCATCGGCTGACGGACGCCAAGCGAGAAGGACCACCTCACGGGGGCGGAGCCGACCTGGCTCCGCCCCCGTGTGACATTCGTCCTGCCCGTGAGCGGGCCTCGGGCCGTAGAATGGCGGAGTATGCAGGCGGCCACATAACTAATCGTTACTCGGCGGTTTCGAATCTCGTGGCCCCGGGCATAGGCCGTACACACCCAGCTCCCGCACTCCTGTGCGCCCCCGTGAGCAAGGAAGCTCGCACCCGGGTGTCCGCATGCTGGAATGAACTATCCGGTTCCCGAGATACGTTCCATCATGTAACCTGCACCAAATTTCGCAGAGGGCCAACGTCGTCCCTCGGCTGTTCACATGCCACGACGACGACGGGAGTGCCGATGCGTTCCGACGCCTGGTCGCCCATGGACGGTCGCCCCGCCCAGCAGGGGATGTACGACCCCCGTAACGAGCACGACGCCTGTGGCGTCGGGTTCGTGGCCACCCTCACCGGTGTTGCCAGCCATGAGCTGGTCGAGCAGGCGCTGACCGTACTGCGCAATCTGGAACACCGCGGTGCCACCGGCTCCGAGCCCGACTCGGGAGACGGCGCGGGCATCCTGCTCCAGGTCCCCGACGCGTTCCTGCGCGAGGTCACGGACTTCGAGCTGCCCGAGGCCGGCGCGTACGCCGTGGGCATCGCCTTCCTGCCGCTCCAGGAGACCGACGAGGCCGTCTCGGCGATCGAGACGATCGCGGCCGAGGAAGGCCTCACCGTCCTCGGCTGGCGCGAGGTGCCCGTCACCCCCGCCCTGCTCGGCAACGGCGCCCGCGCCACCATGCCCGCCTTCCGCCAGCTCTTCGTGGCCGGGGACACCTCCCCGACGGAGTCCGCTCAGGGCGCCCTGAGCGGCATCGCACTCGACCGCAAGGCCTTCGTGCTGCGCAAGCGCGCCGAGCGGGAGGCCGGTGTCTACTTCCCCTCGCTCTCCGCCCGGACCCTCGTCTACAAGGGCATGCTGACCACCGGCCAGCTGGAGCCGTTCTTCCCGGACCTCTCCGACCAGCGCTTCGCCACCGCCGTCGCCCTCGTGCACTCGCGGTTCTCCACCAACACCTTCCCCTCCTGGCCGCTGGCCCACCCCTACCGTTTCGTCGCGCACAACGGCGAGATCAACACGGTCAAGGGCAACCGCAACTGGATGGTGGCCCGCGAGTCCCAGCTCGCCTCCAACCTCTTCAACTCCGGCGCCGGCAAGATCGACCGCATCTTCCCCGTCTGCACGCCGGACGCCTCCGACTCGGCGTCCTTCGACGAGGTGCTGGAACTCCTCCACCTCGGCGGACGCTCGCTGCCCCACTCGGTCCTGATGATGGTCCCCGAGGCGTGGGAGAACCACGAGTCGATGGACCCGGCCCGGCGCGCCTTCTACCAGTTCCACGCCACGATGATGGAGCCCTGGGACGGCCCGGCCTGCGTCACCTTCACCGACGGCACCCAGGTCGGCGCGGTCCTCGACCGCAACGGCCTGCGCCCGGGCCGGTACTGGGTGACCGACGACGGCCTCGTGGTCCTCTCCTCCGAGGTCGGCGTCCTCGACATCGACCCGGCCAAGGTCGTCCGCAAGGGCCGCCTCCAGCCCGGCCGGATGTTCCTGGTCGACACCGCCGAGCACCGCATCATCGAGGACGACGAGATCAAGGCGTCCCTGGCCGCCGAGAACCCGTACCAGGAGTGGCTGGAAGCCGGCGAGATCGAGCTGGAGGACCTGCCCGAGCGCGAGCACATCGTGCACACCCACGCCTCGGTCACCCGCCGCCAGCAGACCTTCGGCTACACCGAGGAAGAGCTCCGCGTCATTATCGCGCCGATGGCCCGCACCGCCGGCGAACCGCTCGGCTCCATGGGCACGGACTCGCCGATCGCCGCGCTCTCCGCCCGCCCCCGGCTGCTGTTCGACTACTTCACGCAGTTGTTCGCGCAGGTCACCAACCCGCCGCTGGACGCGATCCGCGAAGAGCTCGTCACGAGCCTGCGCTCCACGCTCGGCCCCCAGGGCAATCTGCTCGAGCCCTCGGCCGCCTCGTGCCGCAACGTCACCCTGCCCTTCCCGGTCATCGACAACGATGAGCTGGCCAAGCTGATCCACATCAACGCCGACGGCGACATGCCGGGCATGAAGGCCGCCACGCTCTCGGGTCTGTACCGGGTCTCCGGCGGTGGTGACGCGCTCGCCGCCCGCATCGACGCCATCTGCCAGGAGACCGACGCGGCGATAGAGGGCGGCGCCCGCCTGATCGTCCTGTCCGACCGGCACTCCGACGCCGAGCACGCGCCGATCCCCTCACTGCTGCTCACCGCCGCCGTCCACCACCACCTCATCCGCACCAAGCAGCGCACCCAGGTGGGTCTGCTGGTGGAGGCCGGTGACGTGCGTGAGGTGCACCACGTCGCGCTGCTCATCGGATACGGAGCCGCCGCGGTCAACCCCTACCTCGCCATGGAGTCCGTCGAGGACCTGGTGCGGGCCGGCACGTTCATCGAGGGCCTTGAGCCCGAGCAGGCCATCCGCAATCTGATTTACGCGCTCGGCAAGGGCGTCCTGAAGGTCATGTCCAAGATGGGCATCTCCACGGTCGCCTCCTACCGGGGCGCCCAGGTCTTCGAGGCGGTCGGCCTCGACGAGGCCTTCGTGGCGAAGTACTTCATCGGCACCGCCACCAAGATCGGCGGCGCGGGCCTCGACGTCGTCGCCAAGGAGGTCGCCGCCCGGCACGCCAAGGCCTACCCCGCCTCCGGCACCCCCTCCGCCCACCGCGCCCTGGAGATCGGCGGCGAGTACCAGTGGCGCCGCGAGGGCGAGCCGCACCTGTTCGACCCGGAGACGGTCTTCCGCCTCCAGCACGCCACGCGCACCAAGCGCTACGACATCTTCAAGCAGTACACGGACCGCGTGAACGAGCAGTCCGAGCGCCTGATGACGCTGCGCGGTCTGTTCGGCTTCAGCGGTGAGCGCCCGTCGATCCCCATCGACGAGGTCGAGCCGGTCTCGGAGATCGTCAAGCGCTTCTCCACCGGCGCCATGTCGTACGGATCCATCTCGCGCGAGGCCCACGAAACCCTCGCCGTCGCCATGAACCAGCTGGGCGGCAAGTCCAACACCGGTGAGGGCGGCGAGGACGCGGACCGCCTGTACGACCCGGCGCGCCGCTCCGCCATCAAGCAGGTCGCCTCCGGCCGCTTCGGTGTCACCAGCGAGTACCTGGTCAACGCCGACGACATCCAGATCAAGATGGCCCAGGGCGCCAAGCCCGGCGAGGGCGGGCAGCTGCCCGGTCACAAGGTGTACCCGTGGGTCGCCAAGACCCGGCACTCCACCCCGGGCGTCGGCCTCATCTCGCCGCCGCCGCACCACGACATCTACTCCATCGAAGACCTGGCCCAGCTGATCCACGACCTCAAGAACGCCAACCCGGCCGCCCGCATCCACGTGAAGCTGGTCTCCGAGGTCGGCGTGGGCACGGTCGCCGCGGGTGTCTCCAAGGCGCACGCGGACGTCGTCCTCATCTCCGGCCACGACGGCGGCACCGGCGCCTCCCCGCTGACCAGCCTCAAGCACGCGGGCGGCCCCTGGGAGCTCGGCCTCGCCGAGACCCAGCAGACGCTGCTGCTCAACGGCCTGCGCGACCGCATCGTGGTGCAGACCGACGGTCAGCTCAAGACCGGTCGCGACGTCGTCATCGCCGCGCTGCTCGGCGCCGAGGAGTTCGGTTTCGCGACCGCGCCGCTCGTCGTCTCCGGCTGCGTCATGATGCGCGTCTGCCACCTGGACACCTGCCCGGTCGGCATCGCCACCCAGAACCCGGTCCTGCGCGACCGCTTCTCCGGCAAGCCCGAATTCGTCGTGAACTTCTTCGAGTTCATCGCCGAAGAGGTCCGCGAGATCCTGGCCGAACTCGGCTTCCGCAGCATCGAGGAGGCCGTCGGCCACGCCGAACTCCTGGACACCGACCGGGCCGTGACGCACTGGAAGGCCCAGGGTCTCGACCTCGCGCCGCTGTTCCACGTGCCCGAGCTGCCCGAGGGCGCCGTGCGCCACGCGGTGACCCAGCAGGACCACGGCCTGGCGAAGGCGCTCGACAACGAGCTCATCAAGCTCGCCGCCGACGCCCTCGAAGCCGAGACCCCCGAGGCCGCCCAGCCGGTCCGCGCGCAGATCGCGATCCGCAACATCAACCGGACGGTCGGCACCATGCTCGGCCACGAGGTGACGAAGAGGTTCGGCGGCGCGGGACTGCCCGACGACACCATCGACATCACCTTCACCGGCTCGGCGGGCCAGTCCTTCGGCGCCTTCCTGCCGCGCGGCGTGACGCTGCGCCTGGAGGGCGACGCCAACGACTACGTCGGCAAGGGCCTGTCCGGCGGCCGCGTCGTCGTCCGGCCCGACCGGGGCGCCGACCACCTCGCGGAGTACTCCACGATCGCGGGCAACACCATCGCCTACGGCGCGACCGGCGGCGAGCTGTTCCTGCGCGGCCGCACCGGCGAGCGCTTCTGCGTGCGCAACTCGGGCGCCACGGTCGTCTCGGAGGGCGTGGGCGACCACGGCTGCGAGTACATGACCGGCGGCCACGCCGTCGTCCTCGGCGAGACCGGGCGCAACTTCGCGGCCGGCATGTCCGGCGGCATTGCCTACGTCATCGACCTGGACCGCGACAACGTCAACTCCGGGAACCTGGGCGCCATCGAGGCCCTGAGCGACACCGACAAGCAGTGGCTGCACGACGTCGTGCGCCGCCACTTCGAGGAGACCGCCTCCACGGTCGCCGAGAAGCTGCTCGCCGACTGGTCCGCGCACGTGGACCGCTTCAGCAAGATCATCCCCACCACGTACAAGGCAGTGCTCGCCGCCAAGGACGCCGCTGAGCTCGCCGGTCTCTCCGAGCAGGAGACCACCGAGAAGATGATGGAGGCGGCGACCCATGGCTGATCCCAAGGGCTTTTTGACCACCGGGCGCGAGGTCGCCAGGACCCGCCCGGTGGGCGAGCGGGTCAAGGACTGGAACGAGGTCTACGTTCCCGGCTCCCTGCTGCCGATCATCAGCAAGCAGGCCGGGCGCTGCATGGACTGCGGCATCCCCTTCTGCCACAACGGCTGTCCGCTCGGAAACCTCATCCCCGAGTGGAACGACTACGCCTACCGCGAGGACTGGCACACCGCCGCCGAGCGGCTGCACGCCACCAACAACTTCCCCGAGTTCACCGGGCGGCTGTGCCCGGCGCCCTGCGAGTCGGCGTGCGTGCTCGGCATCAACCAGCCCGCCGTCACCATCAAGAACGTCGAAGTCTCCATCATCGACAAGGCGTGGGACACGGGTGACGTCCGGCCGCAGGCGCCCGAGCGCCTGTCCGGCAAGACGGTCGCGGTCATCGGCTCGGGCCCGGCGGGTCTCGCCGCCGCCCAGCAGCTGACCCGGGCCGGCCACACCGTCGCCGTGTACGAGCGCGCCGACCGCATCGGCGGCCTGCTGCGCTACGGCATCCCCGAGTTCAAGATGGAGAAGGTGCACATCAACCGCCGCATCGAGCAGATGCGCGCGGAGGGCACCAAGTTCCGTACCGAGGTCGAGATCGGCCGCGACATCGACGCCGCCAAGCTGCGGGGGCGCTACGACGCGGTCGTCATCGCGGCCGGCGCCACCGTCTCGCGCGACCTGCCCGTCCCCGGCCGCGAGCTGAAGGGCATCCACTTCGCGATGGAGTACCTGCCGCTCTCGAACAAGGTGCGGGAGGGCGACTTCGTCACCCCGCCGATCACCGCCGAGGGCAAGCACGTCGTGGTCATCGGCGGCGGCGACACCGGCGCGGACTGCGTGGGCACCGCCCACCGCCAGGGCGCGGCCTCCGTCACCCAGCTGGAGATCATGCCGAGGCCGGGCGACGAGCGGAACCCGAACCAGCCCTGGCCCACCTTCCCCATGCTCTACAAGGTGACCTCCGCGCACGAGGAGGGCGGCGAGCGGGTCTACTCCGTCTCCACCACCCACTTCGAGGGCGACGAGGACGGCAACGTGCAGTCGCTGCACCTCACCGAGGTCGAGTTCATCGACGGCAAGCTGACGCCGAAGCCCGGCACCGAGCGTTCCATCCCCGCGCAGCTGGTCACCCTCGCCATGGGCTTCACCGGCACCGACCAGGCCAACGGCCTCGTCCAGCAGCTCGGCCTCGAACTGGACGCGCGGGGCAACGTGGCGCGCGACGCCGACTTCGCCACCAACGTCGACGGCGTGTTCGTCGCCGGTGACGCGGGGCGCGGCCAGTCCCTGATCGTCTGGGCGATCGCCGAGGGCCGCTCCGCCGCCCGGGGCGTGGACCGCTATCTGACCGGCGCGAGCGACCTGCCCGCGCCGATCCGCCCAACCGACCGCGCCCTGACGGTCTGACCCCCATCGTCCCGTACAACGAGGTACGGAACTGACCGGCGCCCGCCCCACTGTCCCCGACCGGACGACTGGGCGGGCGTCGCGGCGTGTCCACGATGCGTTCTGTGAAGGCGCTCGGTCCGTGGCGATGGCAGAGTGACGCCGACACATGACCAGGCAGAACATGACCAGGCAGAACTGACTGCCCATCAAGGGAGCGTCACTTCATGAGTGTTGAGTTCTTGATCACCGCGTTCATCATCGTGGTCTCGCCGGGAACGGGCGCGGTGTACACCGTCGGTACCGGCCTGACCCAGGGCTTTCGCAAGTCGGTCGTCGCGGCCTTCGGCTGCACGCTAGGGATCGTGCCGCACCTGGCCGCCGCGATCGCGGGCCTGGCCGCGATCCTGCACACCAGCGCCGTGGCGTTCGCGAGCTTCAAATGGGCCGGCGTCGGCTACCTGCTCTTCCTCGCCTGGCAGACCGTGCGGGAGAAGGGGGCGATGAGAATAGACACGGAAGGCGACGGCGGGCAGCGGGAGCGGTCCTCCGCGCAGATCACCGGGACCGCCATTCTGATCAACTTCCTCAACCCGAAGCTGTCCATGTTCTTCCTGGCGTTCCTGCCGCAGTTCGTCCCGGCGGACAGCGCGGGGTCGCTGGCGCCGATGCTGGAGCTGTCGGCCGTGTTCATGATCATGACGTTCGTCGTCTTCGTCATCTACGGTGCGTTCGCCGCCGGGGTGCGGGACCACATCATCTCCCGGCCCAAGGTGCTGGCCTGGATGCGGCGAACCTTCGCCGTCGCTTTCGTGGGCCTCGGCCTGAAACTGGCCACCGCCACCCGCTGACCGGGGTGCGGGCGCCACCTGGCCCCTCGCCAGGTGGCGTAACCTCGGCACACCGGCCCCGTCCCTCGGCGAGCGAACGGAGACAAGCCGCATGGCCACCGTGCCCCTGGAGCAAGTGGAGCGGTCCGCGCCCGCGCTCGTCTCCCTCTACAAGAGCGCCGCCGCGTCCCTGGAACGGCACGGCCTGGACGACGAGAGGGCGGCCGTCTATCTGGTCGTCGACCACTCCGGCTCCATGCGGCCCTACTTCAGGGACGGCAGCGTGCAAGAGCTCGCCGACCGGGTGCTGGGCCTCTCCGCCCACCTCGACGACGACGGCCGCGTCCCGGTGGTGTTCTTCTCCACGGACCTCGACGCCGAGACGGAGATCTCCCTGGACAACCACCAGGGGCGCATCGAACGGATCGTGGCCAACCTCGGCCACATGGGGCGGACCAACTACCACGTGGCGATGGACGCGGTGATCGACCACTACCTGGACAGCGGCGCGAGCGCCCCCGCGCTGGTCGTCTTCCAGACGGACGGGGGGCCCAGCAGCCGTCTCGCGGCCGAGGCCTACGTCTGCAAGGCGGCCGCGCTCCCGATGTTCTGGCAGTTCATCGGGTTCGGCGATCCGCGCGGCCACCACTTCGACTTCCTGCGCCGCCTGGACGAGCTGGCAGTCCCCACGCGACGGCGCGTGGACAACGCGGGGTTCTTCGCCGCCGGACGCGATCCGCGCCGGATGACGGACGCCCAGTTGTACGACCGGCTGCTGGGTGAGTTCCCGCGCTGGCTGCGCTCGGCCCGGGCCGAAGGGATCGTGCGGTGAGGGTGTTGCGGGACGCGGCGCGGGTGAGGGTGCCGTGGAAGAACGGGGGCGGGGTGACGCGGAGCATCGCCGCGCATCCCGACGGCGCGGGGACCGGGGACTTCCAGTGGCGGGTCTCCCTCGCCGACGTCGGCGAGGGCGGCCCCTTCTCCGGCTTTCCGGGCGTGGACCGGATCCTCACCGTCGTCGAGGGGGCCGGCATGGACCTCACGGTGGGCGGCCGGCGCCGCCTGGTGGACGAGCCGTTCGTGCCCCAGCGCTTTCCCGGTGACGACCCCACCAGCTGCCGCCTCCTGGGCGGCCCCGTCGTCAACTTCAATGTCATGTTCCGCCGGGGGTGCCCCGAGCCGTCGGTCGCCGTCGTACGGGGCGAGCTGAGCGTCGTGGGCCCCGCGCTGATCGTCGCGCTGGACGCCCCCGCCGACGTCGCCGGCGTACGCCTCGCCCGCTACGACGCGGTGTATACGGGCGGTTGCGCGACGCCGCTACGTGCCGCAGGCCACGCCGCCGTGGTCACCCTCCCCGCCTGACGCCCCCGCCTCTGGGGCTCCCCCGGTATGTGCACGTGGGCCGGCACCAGCCCCGTCAGGGGCGCGGGGACCTGCGCGCCCAGCCGCGCACGGTCGGCAGCCGAGGCCCCTGGGGCTCCGCCCCGGACCCCGTTCGCGCTGAAGGCGCTCGTCCTCAAGCTCCCCCAAGGCCTTGAGGGCCAGGGGGGACCCCCATGACATGCTGGGTATGTCCAGGTGGGCCCGCACCAGCCCTGCCAGGGGCGCGGGGAACTGCGCGAGGAGCGACCACGGTCCGCAGCCGACGTCCCTGGGGCTCCGCCCCAGACCCCGTTCGGCCTGAACGGCCTCGTCCTCAAACGCCGGACAGGCTGACCATGCGCATGCTGGCCGGCACCGACCCCGCCAGGGGCGCGGGGAACTGCGCGACCAGCCACGTACGGGCCGCACGTGAAGCCAGCCAGGGGCGCGGGGAACCGCGCGACGAGCCGCGCACGGCCCGCACGTGAGGGCCCCCAGGGGCGCGGGGAACCGCGCGAGCCGGCGTGCGCGGCGGCCCGGGCTAGAGTCGCCGGGTACGTAACGCCCGCGCGAACCAGGGGAGTTCATGAACACCGACCACGACCGCACCGCCGTCACCCTCATCACCGGCGGAGCCACCGGCATCGGCGCCGCAACCGCCAAACGCCTCCTGGACGCCGGACACCGGCTCGCCGTCACCGGCCGCGACCAGGCCAAGCTCGACGCCTTCGCGGCCGAACAAGGCGCGGGGGAGCGGCTGTTGGCGATCGCCGCCGACACCACCGACTTCGCCTCGATCGACGCCGCCGTCCAAAAGACGGTCAAGACGTTCGGCCGGCTCGACCACGTCGTCGCCAACGCCGGTTTCTCCACCCACGACAACCTCGCCGACGGCGACCCCGCGCACTGGCGCGACATGCTCCTGGTCAACGTGCTCGGCCCCGCCGTCCTGGTGAAGGCGGCGCTGCCCGCGCTCACCGAGAGCGGCGGCCGTGTCGTGATGGTGGGCAGCACCGCCGGCATCAAGAACACCCCCGGCAACATGTACTCCGTGACCAAGGGCGCGCTGACCTCCCTCGCCGAGAACACCCGCGTCCTGGTCACCGGCTCCGGCGTAGGCGTGACCCTGGTCGCCCCGGGCCGCGTGGACACCCCGTTCTGGTCGAGCCACCCCACCGGCGTCGTCCCGGGCGGCCCCGCGATGACCCCCGACCAGGTGGCCGAGGCGATCGTATGGGCCCTTGCGCAGCCGGCCGGGGTCGAGGTGAACCAGGTCGTGATCCGCCCCACCGGCCAGATCCACTGACGCTCAGCCCGCCAGGACCAGCGCCCTGCACTCCCCGGGCGTACCCCACGCATTCCTGAGCGGACGCGCCTTGCGCAGCCAGAGCGACAGGTCGAGCTCCTGGGTGTAGCCCACCGCGCCGTGCAGGTGCAGCGCCGTGCGAGCGGCGGCGTACGCGGCCTCCCCCGCGCTCACCTTCGCCGCGGCCACGTCGGCGGGCGCGAGACGCAGCGCGGCCCCGTACAACAGGGGCCGGGCGAACTCCACCGCGACCAGCGTGTCCGCGAGCCGGTGCTTGACCGCCTGGAAGGACCCGACCGGGACCCCGAACTGGGTGCGCTGCTTGACGTACGCCACGGTCCGGCCGAGCAGCGCTTCGGCGACCCCGAGGCACTGCCCGGCCGCCGCGAGCCGCGCCCAGACGGCGGCGTACTCAAGGGCCGCCGCCAACAGCGGCCCGGATGACAGGAGTTCGCCCCCGGGCAGCGGACGTGACAGCCGTCGCGCCGGGTCGGCCGAGGGCTGCGGGGCGCCGTGGCCCGGCGCGAGCCACAGCTGCGGGCCGTCCGGGGCCGGGGCGGTGTCCAGCGTGGCGTCCTGGGCGGCGTTCAGGACGAGGTCCGCCGCGTCCGCGTCGAGCGCATAGGGGCCCGCGCCGGGAAACCGCACGCTCGCCACGCACGCGCCCGACACGAGCGAGGGCAGCAGCCGCTTGGCAAGACCCTCGTCGCCGAGCTGCGCGAGCCGCGTCAGCAGGGCGGCCGCCGCCACCGTCTCCACATACGGCCCCGGCGCCGCGTGCCGCCCCAACTCGACGAAGGCCAGGGCGAGTTCGACGGGCAACGGCCCGGCCCCCTCGTACGCCTCGGGCGCCGCGAGCGCGAACACCCCGGCGTCGGCGACCCGCGACCACAGCGCGCGGCCGGGGCCCGCGTCCCCCGCGCCCCAGGCCCGCGCCGCGGCCGGCGCCCCGGCGGCGCTCAGCATCGCGTCGAGGGAGCGCGTGAAGTCGCGCTGCTGCGCGGTGGGCGTGAACCTCATCGGCGGCCCTTCGGAAGGCCGAGCAGCCGCTCGGCGATGATGTCGCGCTGTATCTCATTGGTCCCGGCGTAGATCGGCCCGGCCAGCGAGAACAGATGCCCCTCGGCCCAACTCCCGTGCGCGGGGGCCTCGTCGGCCTCGTCGGACAGCTCGCCCAGCGGCCCGAGCAGGTCGAGCGCGCACTCGTGCAGGGCGATGTCGTACTCCGACCAGAACACCTTGTTCAGACTGGACTCCGCGCCGATGGACTCGCCCCGCGCCACCCGGCAGGCGTGGGCGCAGGTGAAGAGCTGGTAGGCGCGCGCCCCGATCACCGCGTCCGCGACCCGGTCGCGCAGCGCGGTGTCCGCCGGGTCGCCCGCCGCGCGCCACAGGTCCACCAGGCGCGCCGCCGCGGCGAGGAAGCGGCCGGGGGAGCGCAGCATGAGGCCGCGCTCGTTGCCGGTGGCCGACATGGCGATCCGCCAGCCCGCGCCGGGCTCGCCGATGACGTCCTCATCCGGCACGAAGACGTCGTCGAGGAAGAGCTCGGCGAAGGCGGGCTTGCCGTCGAGGCGGCCGATGGGGCGCACGCTCACGCCGGGCGCCCGCAGGTCGAACATCAGATACGTGAGGCCCCGGTGGGGCTCGGCGGCCCCCGGATCCGTACGGAAGATCCCGAAGGCGCGGTCGGCGAACGCGGCGCGCGACGACCACGTCTTGTGCCCCGAGAGCAGCCAACCCCCGTGCGTGCGAACCGCCTTGGAGCGCAGCGATGCGAGGTCGGACCCGGCCTCCGGCTCCGACCAGGCCTGCGCCCAGACCGTGGCGCCGCTCGCCATCGAGGGCAGGATCCGTGCCCGCTGCTCGGCACTCGCGTGGTCGAAGAGGGTGGGCGCGAGCAGATGGATGCCGTTCTGCGAGACCCGGCCGGGCGCGCCGGCCGCGTAGTACTCCTCCTCGAAGGCCAGCCACTCGAAGATGGTCGCGCCCCGCCCGCCGTACTCCTCGGGCCAGGACACCACCGACCAGCGGTCACCGGCGAGTTCGGCCTCCCAGGCGCGGTGCGCGGCGAAACCCGCCTCGGTCTCAAGCGAGGGCAGCGGAGCGCGGGGGACGTGCGCGGCGAGCCAGGCGCGCGCCTCGGCCCGGAAGGCCTCCTGTTCCGGCGTGGGATCCAGGTCCATGGGCGCGGCACATCCTTCCCTAACAAGTGTTTGGTAGGTTAACGTGACGCCGTGACGGACAACAAGGCTCAGCACAAGGCTCCGCACAAGGCCCAGTACGTGCCGGGCCACGGCCTCCTCGACGGCCGCACCGCCGTCGTCACCGCCGCCGCCGGCGCCGGAATCGGCGGGGCCACCGCCCGCAGGCTCCTCGAAGAGGGCGCCCGCGTCGTCATCGGCGACGCCCACGCCCGCCGCCTGAAGGAGACCGAACGGACGCTCGCCGAGACGTTCGGCGCCCACCGCGTCGCCTCCCTGCCCTGCGACGTGACCGAGGAGGACCAGGTCGGAGCCCTCTTCGCGCTCGCCGCCCGCGAACACGGCGGCCTCGACATCGTCGTCAACAACGCGGGCCTCGGCGGCACCCGCGCCCTCGTCGACATGAGCGACCAGGAATGGGCCAAGGTCCTCGACGTCACCCTGAACGGCACCTTCCGCTGCACCCGGGCCGCCCTGCGGGCCTTCCAGGAGACCGGTCGCGGCGGCGTCATCGTCAACAACGCCTCCGTCCTCGGCTGGCGCGCCCAGGCCGGGCAGGCCCACTACGCCGCCGCCAAGGCCGGCGTCATGGCCCTGACCCGCTGCGCGGCCGTCGAGGCCGCCGACTACGGCGTACGCGTCAACGCGGTCGCGCCCAGCCTCGCCCTCCACCCCCACCTGGTGAAGGTGACCTCCGCCGAACTCCTCGAAGAGCTCACCGCCCGCGAGGCGTTCGGCCGCCACGCCGAACCCTGGGAGGTCGCCAACGTCATCGTCTTCCTCGCCAGCGGCTACTCCTCGTATCTGACCGGCGAGGTCGTCTCCGTCAGCAGCCAGCACCCCTAGCGGCGGCAGCACAATGGATCCTGTGCCGACGAACAAGAAGAAGACGCAGGTGACCGCCTCGCCCGAGCGCAGGCGCGAACTCCTGGCCACGGCGGCCGAGGTGTTCGCCGCCCACGGCTACAACGCCACCACCGTGCGCCGCATCGCCGACGAGGCGGGGCTGCTCGCGGGCAGCCTCTACTACCACTTCGACTCCAAGGAGTCGATGCTCGACGAAATCCTCGCGACCTTCCTGAACGAGCTCTGGGAGGGGTACGACGCCGTGCTCGCCTCCGGCCTCGGGCCGCGCGAGACCATCGAGGCCCTGGTCACCGAGTCCTTCCGGGAGATCGACCGGCACCGCCCGGCCGTCGCGATCTACCAGAAGGAGTCCAAGCACCTGGCCGCGCTGCCCCGCTTCCACTACCTGGCCGACTCGCGGCAGAAGTTCGAGAAGGCCTGGCTCGGGACGCTGGAGCGCGGCGTCAAGGCCCGGGTCTTCCGCGCCGACCTGGACGTCCGCCTCACCTACCGCTTCGTGCGCGACACGGTGTGGGTGGCCGCGTCCTGGTACCGGCCCGGCGGCCTGCACAGCCCGCAGGAGATCGCCCGCCAGTACCTCGCGATGGTCCTCGACGGAATCGCCGTACGCACATGACGGGATCGCCGTACGCACACAACTGACCTCTGCATCAAGGGAGTTGCCATGGCCGAGGCCTACATCGTCGAAGCGGTACGCACCCCGGTGGGCCGGCGCGGGGGAGCGCTCTCGGCCGTCCACCCCGCCGACCTCGGCGCCCACGTACTGAAGGCGCTCATCGAACGCGCGGGCGTCGACCCGGCCGCCGTCGAGGACGTCGTGTTCGGCTGCCTCGACACCGTCGGCCCCCAGGCCGGCGACATCGCCCGCACCTCCTGGCTCGCGGCCGGGCTGCCCGAAGAGGTCCCCGGTGTCACCATCGACCGCCAGTGCGGCTCCTCCCAGCAGGCCCTGCACTTCGCGGCCCAAGGAGTGCTCTCGGGCACCCAGGACCTGGTGGTGGCCGGCGGCACCCAGAACATGTCGATGGTCCCGATCGCCTTCGCCTCCCGCCGGGCCGCCGAACCACTGGGCCTGACCCGGGGCCCCTTCGCCGGCAGCCTCGGCTGGCGCGCCCGCTACGGTGACGCGCCCGTCGACCAGTTCCACGGAGCCCAGCTCATCGCCGAGCGGTGGCACATCACGCGCGAGGACATGGAGGAGTTCGCCCTGCGCTCGCACCGGCGCGCGATCACCGCCATCGACGAGGGCCGCTTCACGCGCGAGACGGTGGCCCACGGCTCCCTCACCACCGACGAGGGCCCGCGCAGGGACACCACCTCGGCCAAGATGGCCGCCCTCAAACCCGTCGTGGAGGGCGGCACGATCACCGCGGCCTGCTCCTCCCAGATCTCCGACGGCGCGGCCGCCCTCCTCATCGCCTCCGAGCGCGCCGTCGCCGAGCACGGCCTCACCCCCCGCGCCCGCGTCCACCACCTCTCGGTACGCGGCGAGGACCCGATCCGCATGCTCTCCGCGCCCATCCCCGCCACCGCGCACGCCCTGCGCAAGGCCGGCCTGAGGATCGACGACATCGACCTCGTCGAGATCAACGAGGCCTTCGCGCCGGTGGTGCTCGCCTGGCTCAAGGAGACCGGCGCCGACCCGGCCCGGGTCAACGTCAACGGCGGCGCGATCGCGCTCGGCCACCCGCTCGGCGCGACCGGCGCGAAGCTGATGACGACCCTGCTGCACGAACTGGAACGCACCGGCGGCCGCTACGGTCTGCAAACCATGTGCGAGGGCGGCGGCCAGGCCAACGTGACCATCATCGAGCGGCTGTGAGGCACCGCCCGCCCGCGTGACCTACCCCACGGACGGCCCCGGGGCGACCGTGCTATCGTGGTGGCTGTTGCAGTTTTGGTACCCATATACTTTATGTGCGCCTGACGGGAATGCTCCTCAGGCGCATATTTGTTTTCCGGGTTTCTCCGGATGGGCTCAATGCGGCGACGAGGAATCCGTAATTCCGCGGATTTCCGGAACTGCCCCTGTCTTAGGAGAAATGACATGGCTACTGGCACCGTGAAGTGGTTCAACTCGGAAAAGGGCTTCGGCTTCATCGAGCAGGACGGCGGCGGCCCCGACGTCTTCGCCCACTACTCCAACATCGCCTCCTCCGGCTTCCGTGAGCTCCTCGAGGGCCAGAAGGTCTCCTTCGAGGTCACCCAGGGCCAGAAGGGCCTCCAGGCGGAGAACATCATCCCCGCCTGATCGCCGACGAGGGCGTATTTTGCAGCCACGGATTTAGTGGCTCGCGAATTTAGCAGCCGGGGCCCGCACCCTCAGGTGCGGGTCCCGGCTTGTGCTGTCTTGTCCCAGGAGGCAAAAACCGTATGACGCGCATGACCAGCAAGCGCTCCGGCGCGGGTTCCGGTGCCGGAGCCGGCGCACGTTCCGGTGCCCGTCAGGGGTCCGGCCGACCCGCCGCCAAGTCCGCCAAGTCCGCCAAGGGCCGGAGCGCGGCGGCGCCGCAGGGCGAATTCACGCTGCCGGAAACCCTCATCCCCGCGCTGCCTGCCGTCGAGGCCTTCGCCGACCTGGACATGCCCGCCGCGCTCCTGAAGACGCTCGACGCGCAAGGGTTGAGCGAGCCCTTCCCCATCCAGGGCGCCACCCTGCCCAACTCGCTGGCCGGACGCGACATCCTCGGCCGGGGCCGCACCGGCTCCGGCAGAGACCCTCGCCTTCGGACTCGCCCTGCTCGCCCGCACCGCGGGCCGCCGCGCCGAGCCCACCGCGCCCCTCGCGCTCGTACTCGTGCCCACCCGCGAGCTCGCCCAGCAGGTCACCGACGCGCTCACGCCGTACGCGACCGCCGTGAACCTCCGCCTCACCACCGTCGTCGGCGGGCTCTCCCTCACCAAGCAGGCGAACGCGCTGCGCCGCGGCGCCGAGGTCGTCGTGGCCACGCCGGGCCGCCTCAAGGACCTGATAGAGCGGGGCGACTGCTCCCTGGAGAACGTGAGCGTCACCGTTCTCGACGAGGCCGACCAGATGGCCGACATGGGCTTCATGCCGCAGGTCACCGCGCTGCTCAAGCAGGTCGAGCCGGACGGCCAGCGCATGCTGTTCTCGGCGACCCTGGACGCCAACATCGACCGCCTGGTGCGGATGTTCCTCACCGACCCGGTGGTGCACTCCGTCGACCCGTCGGCCGGTGCGGTCACCACGATGGAACACCACGTCCTGTACGTCATGGACGAGACCGACAAGAAGGCCGTCACCACGCGCATCGCGGCGCGCGACGGCCGCGTGATCATGTTCCTTGACACCAAGCGCTCCGTGGACCGGCTGGTCAAGCGGCTGCTCGCGAGCGGGGTCAGGGCGGCGGGGCTGCACGGCGGGCGTTCCCAGCCGCAGCGCAACCGCACGCTGGACCAGTTCAAGAACGGGCAGGTCACCGCGCTGATCGCGACGAACGTGGCGGCGCGCGGCATCCACGTCGACGACCTGGACCTCGTGGTCAACGTGGACCCGCCCACCGACCACAAGGACTACCTGCACCGCGGTGGGCGCACCGCGCGGGCCGGCGAGTCGGGCAGTGTCGTCACGCTCGTCCTGCCCGACGAGAAGCGCGAGATGACCAAGCTCATGTCGTTCGCCGGGATCCGCCCCAGCACGGCCGAGATCAAGTCCAGCTCGCAGGAGCTGGCGCGGCTGACGGGGGCGCGCGAGCCGTCCGGCGTCCCGGTGGTCATCGAGGTCCCGGCCCAGCCCGAACCGAAGCGGGCCTCCACCGGCGGCCGCAGCCGCTCCCGCCGCGGCCCCCGCCCCGACGGCGCGGCGCCTCGCGCCGGATCTGCCCGCGGGCAGACCGGCACGCCCCGCACGACGGGCGGCGCGTCCCGCACCCAGCAGGGAACCACCCCCCGTACCCAGAGCGGCACGTCCCGCACCCAGACCGGCACGTCCCGCACCCAGGCAAGCGGCGCGTCCCGTGCGCAGGGCGGCGGTGCGCGTGGCCAGGGCGGTACCGTGCGTGGCCAAGGCGGCCGAGGGCGAGGCCAGGGCGGCACGGCCCGGGGCTGACATCTCCCCAACCCGCCCCTCCCCGAAACCCGCCGGGGGTATGGGTACGCGACCGCAAGGCTGGGGCACGGGAAACCATCACGCCCCAGTCCGGCAGGCGACAGCAGGCACCCCCGCACCCGCAGGGGTGCCAGGGGCGCGGGGAACTGCGCGTCCAGCCACACTCGGCCCGCAGGCCGGGAACGGCCAGGCAAAAAGCGGGCCCACACCCGCACGGGGCTGGAACCCAGCCCCGCCAGGGGCGCGGGGAACTGCGCGCCCAGCCACACTCGGCCCGCAGGCCGGGAACGGCCAGGCAAAAAGCGGGCCCACACCCGCACGGGGCTGGAACCCAGCCCCGCCAGGGGCGCGGGGAACTGCGCGCCCAGCCACACTCGGCCCGCAGGCCGGGGACGGTCCAGGCAAAATCCGGCCGACACCCGCAGGGGGCTGGAGCCCCACCCCGGTCAGGGGCGCGGGGAACTGCGCGCCCAGCCACACTCGGCCCGCAGATCGAGGACGGGCCAGGCAAAAGCCGGCCGGCACCCGCAAGGGGCTGGGGCCCCAGCCCGGTCAGGGGCGCGGGGAACTGCGCGCCCAGCCACACTCGGCCCGCAGGCCGGGGACGGGCCAGGCAAAGCGTGCCCGCACCCGCAGGGGGCTATGGCCCAACCCCGCACGGCCCGCAAGATCGAGGACGGCCAGGCAAAGCGGACCCGCACCCGCACGGGGCTGAGGCCAACCCTGTCAGGGGCGCGCCCAACCCCACACGGCCCGCAGGCCGAGGACGGGCCAGGTAAAGCCGGCCTGCACCCGCACGGGGCTATGGCCCAGCTCTGTCAGGGGCGCGCCCAGCCCGCAGGGCCCGCAGGCCGGGGACGGCCAGGAGCATCCGGCCCGCACCCGCACGCCACTTCACCCAGCCCCGCTCCAAACACCCCCCGCACCCCCTGAAGCCGGCCGCGGCAGGGCGCTCAGGGTGGACGACGCCTCCGCCATTACCCGGGTGATGAGCTCCGCGCAGCTGGGCAGGTCCTCGATCACCCCGGCGACCTGGCCGGAGGCCATCACGCCGAGGTCGGTGCGGCCCTCGACCATGGACGCCCGCAACAGCATCGGCGTGTTCGCCGCGAGCAGCGTCTGACTCCACGTCAAATCCTTGCCGTGCTTGGCCGCCAGGCCCTCCCTGACCAGTCGCGCCCAGCTCAGCCCGGAGATCTTCCGGAAGCCGGACGCCCGGCGCAGCGCATGCGCGAGAGCCCGGGCGCGGCCGGCGCCCTCCAGCAACGTCACCAGTTCCGTGCGCAGCATGCGGTGCGGCAGACCGTCCACGGCCCGGGTCACCGTGACGTCCTTGACCGTGGCCGCCAGATAGCGCGCCTTCACCGCGTCGGGGACCGTCGAGTCGGAGGTCAGCAGGAAGCGCGTGCCCATCGCGATGCCCGCCGCCCCGTACGCGAGCGCCGCCACCAGGCCCCGCCCGTCGAAGAAGCCGCCCGCCGCGATCACCGGGATGTCCACCGCGTCCACAACCTGCGGCAGCAGCACGGTGGTCGCGACCTCGCCCGTGTGGCCGCCGCCCTCGCCGCCCTGGACGATCACCGCGTCCGCGCCCCACGCCGCGACCTTCTCCGCGTGCCGCCGGGCGCCGACGGAGGGGATCACGACGACGCCCGCGTCCTTGAGCTCGGCGATGAGCGCGCGGGAGGGGGCGAGCGCGAAGGACGCCACGCGCACGCCTTCCTCGATGATGATCCGTACCCGCTCGCGCGCGTCGCCGGCGTCGGCCCGCAGGTTGACCCCGAACGGCTGATCCGTACGGGAGGCGACCTCGCGTACCGCGCGGCGCAGTTCGCCGGGCGTCATCGTCGCGGAGGCCAGGATGCCGAGGGCGCCCGCGTCGGCGGTGGCCGACACCAGGCGGGGGCCCGCGACCCAGCCCATGCCGCTCTGCACGAGCGGATGCCGCACCCCGGTGAGCTCCGTCAGCGCCGTGTGGATACGGGGCTCCACGGCTCGTAGGCCCGGCGTCCCGGCGGGGCGGGGCGTCCCGGCGGGCCCGGGCGTCACGGCCCGACCTCGCGTTCGCGCAGCCCGTCCGGATCGATGACCTCGCGGAGCAGCCGCAGCTCCTCGGCGCTCGGCTCCCGCGTGAACGCCGGGTCGTCAAGCCCGGCCAGCTCGAACGCCGTCGCCTCACGCACCTCCTCGGCGGTGACCCCCGGATGCAGCGACACCAGCCGCATCGCGTGGTCGCGCGTACCGAAGTCGAAGACGCCGAGGTCGCTCACGACGCGCGGGATGCGGTGGAAGCGGGTCGCGAAGGAGCCGGCGGCCGCCGCACTGTCGTAGCCGACGCCGCAGATCATGTCGACCTTCGGCACGAAGACCCGGCGCGAGTGCCTGGGTACCCAGTAACTGACCGGATGGTTGAGGGAGTTGACGGGGGCGCCACGCACGCCGAGGAGCTGGCGCCGGGGCCGTGACCAGTCGCCGACGCAGGAGATGTTCTGGTTGCCGAACCGGTCGATCTGGCTCGCCCCCATCATGGCGTGCCGCCACCCGCCGGTGACCAGGTCCAGATGCCTGCGGTAGGGCAGCCAGCCCTCGGTTTCGCCGTCCGGCCCCACCAGCATCGCCTCGCCGTCGGTGAGCAGCAGATCGGGTGAGAAGGTCCGCCGGGCCAGACGGGCGGCGATGGAGGGGATCGGGCCCATGGGGCTGGCGAGGATTTCCCCGTTGTCGCGCCAGGCCTCGGCGCAGGCGATCACGCAGTACTCGGCGCGGGTCACGCGCGCGGTGTCCGCCGTCATTTCGCCTCCTGCTCGTACGGGCCCCGCGCGAGCGGCCGGCGGGGGGCCTTCTCGTCGGGCCCGGAAAGGTAGCGCCGCGCGAACTGGGGCCAGGGCGTGGTCGCGTACAGCTTCTGAAGGGCCTCGTCCCGGCCGTAGTCGGGGGCGCAGGAGGTGAAGTGGGCGCCGCCGGGACACTCCACGACGCCGGTGACCGCGTGCCGCGCCACCAGCAGCGTCTGCGGGACGGCGGCGCGGAAGTCGTCCACGATCCGCTCGCAGGAGAGGTACGCGCTGTCGGCGGCCTCGCAGAACAGGTCGTCGAAGTAGGGGTCGGGGCCCAGGTACTGGCCGTTGCCGAGCCGGTCGGCGCGGTTGAGGTGGACGAACGCCACGTCCATGCGCAGGGCGGGCATCGCCACGAGCGTCTCGCCGTCCTCGTAGGGCGAAGTGACCGTACGCAGCGCCGGGTTGACCCGCATCACGTCCGAGCCGATGCCCGCGCGGACCGGCAGGAACGGCAGCCGGTGGGCGGCGGCCCGCAGCCCGCACAGGAACATCGCCTCGTCCACCTCCATCAGCTCAAGGGTCCCGGCCTCGCGCGCCGCGCGGAAGTTCGGCTCAAGGGGGATCGAGTCGAGCGTGACGAAGGGCGCGACCAGCTTGCGGATCCGGCCGGCCGCGGCGAGCATGCCGACGTCGGGTCCGCCGCAGGAGATCACGGTGAGGTCGGTGACGGGGGAGCGCAGCAGGGCCCGGACCAGCGCCATGGGTTTGCGGCGCGAGCCCCAGCCGCCGATGCCGAGAGTCATGCCGTCGCGCAGCCGCGCGACGACCTCCTCGGGCGTCATGGTCTTGTCTCTCACGAGCGGGCCTCCTCGGCTTCCGCGCCCTCGGCCCGCGCCGGACCGCCGTGGGCCGCGCCGGACGGCGCCGTGGCCCGCGCCGCCGCGGAGCCACCCGCCCCGAAGGTGTCCCGGACGCGGTCGCCGGCGCCGTCCAGGGCCGCCTCGAAGGTGAAACCCTGCTCGAAGCGGTAGCTGCGGCGTACGTCCACCGGGTCGATGCCGTTGATGGCGGCCTTCGCCAGCCGGATGAGCGTGCCGTCCTTGCGGGCGATCTCCGCCGCCAACTCCAGCGCCGAGTCGGTCAGTTGAGCGCGTGGGACGACCTTCCACACCGAGCCGTGGGCATGCAGCTCGGCCGCCGTCACCGTGCGCGCGGTGTAGTAGAGGGCGCGCATGAGGTGGGCCGGGACCAGGCGGGCCAGGTGGGTGGCGGCGCCCAGTGCGCCCCGGTCGAGCTCGGGCAGGCCGAAGACGGCGTCCTCGCTCGCCACGATCACGTCCGCGTTGCCGGCCAGGCCGATCCCGCCGCCCAGGCAGAACCCGCCGACCGCCGCGACGACCGGCACCTCGCACTCGTACACCGCGGCGAACGCCTCGAAGCAGCCCCGGTTCGCGCCGATGAGGGCCGCCCGGCCCGGGTCGCGCCGCAGCTCCTTGATGTCGACGCCCGCGTTGAAGCCGCGCCCCTCGGCGGCGAGCACCACGCAGCGGGTTCCCGGATCGCGGCCGGCGGCGCGGACCGCGTCGGCGAGGTCGTACCAGCCCTGTACGGGAAGGGCGTTGACGGGTGGGAAGTCGACGGTGACCAGGCACATGCCCTGACCGGGTTTCGCGGTGGAGACACCCATGGGCGGATCAGCTACCTTTCCACCAAACATTTGTTAGGTGAGGAAGGTAGCGCGGATGGAGCTGACCGGGAAGGCGGTCGTCGTCACCGGGGGCACCCGGGGCGTGGGCGCGGGGATCGCGAAGGCGTTCCTCGCGGCGGGCGCGGACGTCGTGGTCTGCGCCCGAAGACCGCCCGACACCCCGGTCGAACACGCGGGCCGCACCGCCGAGTTCCGCCCGCTGGACCTGCGCGACCCCGGCGCCGTACGGGCCTTCTTCGCGGCGGTCGCAGCCGACATCGGGCGCCTTGACACGCTGGTCAACAACGCGGGCGGCACGCCCTACCGGCTGCTCGAGGAGTCCGAGGCCGAGCGCCACGCCCGCGTCGTGGAGCTCAATCTGACCGCCCCGCTCACGGCGTCGCTCGCGGCCCGGCCCCATCTGCGCCGGGCGCGCGGGTCGGTCGTGATGATCGGCAGCGTGAGCGGGACGCGGCCCTCGCCGGGCACGGCGGCCTACGGCGCGGCGAAGGCCGGCCTGGAGAGCCTGGCCCGCTCGATGGCGGTGGAGTGGGCGCCCGAGGTCCGCGTCAACACCCTGGTCCTCGGCATGGTCGCCACCGAGCTGAGCGCGCTGCACTACGGCGACGGCGAAGGCCTTGCGCGGGTGGGCGCGACCGTGCCGCTCGGCCGGCTGGCCGAACCCGGCGAGGTCGGGGCGGCGGCCGTCTTCCTAGCCTCCGCGAGCGCGTCCTACATCAGCGGCGCGTCCCTCCTGGTCCATGGCGGCGGGGAGAGCCCGGCGTTCCTGGCCGCGGCCACGGTCAACCAGGGCGCACCGGCGGACCGGCCGCCCAACAAGCCTGAAGGAGACGGAAGATGAGCAGACTGTGCGAGGGCCGGGTCGTGATCGTGACCGGCGCGGGACGGGGGCTCGGGCGCGCCCACGCCCACGCCTTCGCCGAGCAGGGGGCACGGGTGGTCGTCAACGACCTGGGGGTCGCACTCGACGGCGCGGGCGGCTCGCAGGGCCCCGCCCAGGCGGTGGTCGAGGAGATCCGTGCGGCGGGCGGCGAGGCGATCGCGCACGGCGGCGACATCGCCACGACCGAGGGCGCGGCCTCACTCGTCGCGAGCGCCCTCGACGCCTTCGGCGCGCTGCACACCCTGGTCAACAACGCCGGGTTCCTGCGCGACCGCACCCTGGTCAACCTGGACGAGGACGACTGGGACGCCGTGATGCGGGTCCACCTCAAAGGCCACTTCCTGCCCCTGAAGCACGCCGCCTCGCACTGGCGCGCCGAGGTGAAGGCGGGCCGCGAGGTGGCCGCGCGTGTGGTCAACACCAGCTCGGGAGCCGGTCTGCTGGGCTCGGTGGGGCAGGGCAACTACAGCGCCGCGAAGGCGGGCATCGTGGGCCTGACCCTGGTCGCTGCCGCCGAACTGGGGCGCTACGGCGTCCAGGTCAACGCGATCGCCCCGGCGGCCCGCACCCGGATGACCGAGGCCGCCTTCGCACAGGCGATGGCGGCGCCCGGCGGAGCGGGCGCCTTCGACGCGATGGCGCCGGAGAACGTCTCACCCCTGGTCGTGTGGCTGGGCTCGGCGGCCTGCGAAGGCGTCACGGGCCGGGTCTTCGAGGCGGAGGCCGGCCGCATCACGGTGATGGAGGGCTGGCGCCCGGGGCCCACCCGCGACAAGGGGGCCCGCTGGAGCGCGCGGGAGGCCGGCGAGGCGGCCCTGGAACTCCTCGCGCGCGCCGAGAGGCCGGGGGCGGTGTACGGGTCGCGGTAGGGGGAGGCGGACGAGCCGGGGTGGCGTACGGCTTAACCCACCGTGGCTTGTTTGTGACGCACCGGTCGGGTCGGGTGAACAAGTGGAAAAATCAACGGAGTTGGCGTTGAAGACGCCGCTCTACGCGCGTCACCATGGGGCTCATGACGATCCCCCCACGCTTCAAGGCCCTGGCCGGCGCCGCGACGGCGGCCCTCGCGCTCCTCGCGGGACCCGCCGTCACCACCGCCTCCGCCGCCCCCGCGACCACTCACATGACGGCCTCCCTGTCCGTGCGCTCGGCCGGCAGTGTCTGCTACTCGGCGCTGCCCTCGCAGGCGCACGACACCCTGGACCTCATCGACCAGGGCGGCCCCTTCCCGTACTCCCAGGACGGCGTCGTCTTCCAGAACCGCGAAGGCGTACTGCCCCAGGAGAGCAACGGCTACTACCACGAGTACACGGTGATCACCCCGGGCGCCCCGACCCGGGGCACCCGCCGGATCATCACCGGCGAGCAGTCCCAGGAGGACTACTACACCGCCGACCACTACGCCACGTTCCGCCTGGTCGACTTCGGCTGCTGAGCCGCCCCCACCGCATCCGTCCGACCCGCCCCGCCCCCTTCTCTCCGGGGGCCCGGCGGGCCTTCGCGTGCCTCGCGGGGCGGGCTCACCCAGCAGTCGGCGGTCCTGCGGTCACTCGCCCGGGGCCGCGCACTGTCCGAGCCGGCCGCCGCGCGTCAGCGCGAGCGGGCCGGGCATCGACAGCGCCTCCTCGCCGTCGTGGCCACTGCTTCCGCACGACTGGTCCCGTGCGACCGGTTCCGCGTCCCGCGCGCGTTTATGTGTCGCACTCCAGGACCGTGCGGCACAGCCCGCACCGCGCCCGCACCCGGCCCCGCGCCGCCGCCAGGCGGATCCGCTGGCAGCAGGTCGGGCAGGCGAAGGAGACCCGCAGCCCGTCCGGGCCGGATTCGAAGGAGTAGGGGGACGAGGGGGAGTGGGGGGAGTGGAGTGAGGCGGCGTCGGCCCGGACGCCGCCGTGCTCCTGGGCGTCCCGCCGGTCCTTCGCGTAGCGCCGCCGCCCCGCCCGGCCCGCCGCGGCCAGCGGAGGCCGCTGCCCGTCACGGCGGGCCAGGGCGGCGCCCGCCGTATACGCGGGGTAGGCCTGCGGACTGGTGAACCAGGGGGAGGGGTCCTCGCCGAACAGCGCGGCCCGCTTGGCCAGGACGTACCCGAACTCCTCGGGCGTCAGATAGCCCAGCTTCTGGCTGGACAGCGCGTCCTCGCGGAACGCGTCGAGCAGCAGCCAGCCCGCGCCCAGATAGGTGGTCGCGGTGTCGGTCAGGATCTCGTTGTCGCGGGTGCCGGGGAAGGAGAGGCCGAGGCGGTGGAGCAGCACGTGGGTGATCTCGTGCGCGAGGGCCGCGCCGATGTCCCTGCGGTGGGTACGGAAGCGGTCGTTCAGCTCGATGAAGTACTCGGGCCCGGCGGTCAGTTCGACGCCGGCCGCGTGCCGCATCTCGCGGAAACCGACGATCATCCGGGCGTCGGGCAGCCGCAGGTGCTGGACCAGGGCGCGGGCCACGCGCTGGGCGCCCAGGTGCAGGTCGTCCTGGTCGGCGAAGGCGACGTCGGCGGGCAGGACGCTGGTGGCGTACGCGTGGAGTGCGTCGGGGGGCAGGCGGCGGTGCAGCGCGGTGAGGGCGGTGCGGATGGTTTCGAGGTGCGGGTACCCACGCACGACCGGCGCCACGCCCATGTTCGGCCACCCCCGTCCCGACCCCCTCCCACCCTAACCACCCCGGGGCCTCCACCCCAGCCCCCGCTCGCGCCTGAACGGCCCCGTCCTCAATCTCCCCCAAGGCCTTGAGGGCCAGAGGGGACCCCCATGACGGGCTGGGTATGCCGGTGCGGGCCCGCCCCAGCCCCGTCAGGGGCGCGGGGAATTGCGCGACCAGCTACCCCCACAGCCCGCAGCCGAGCTCCCTGGGGCTCCGCCCCAGACCCCGTTCGCGCTGAAGGGCGCTCGTCCTCAAACTCCCCCAAGGCCTTGAGGGCCAGAGGGGACCCCCATGACGGACTGACTATGCCCATGCGAGCCGGCATCGGCCCTGCCGGGAGCGGGCGGGCTGAGGACGCGCATGCGGGCCCGCCCCAACCCCGTCAGGGGCGCGGGGAACTGCGCGAGGAGCGACCACGGCCCGCAGTCGGGGTCCTGGAGTTCCATCCCAAAGGCCGGACGGGCTCAGGTTGCCGATGCGGCCGGCGCAGACCCTGCCAGGGGCGCGGGGAACCGTGCACCCGGCCCAGCACGGCCCGCGGGCGACCAGCACCCTCCGGGCCTGGGCCGGGGCCGGGGTCAGGTCAGGGGCCCAGCGTCAGCCCGGCCGCCCCCTCCGCGCCCGCGAGCTCAAGCACCCACACCTCGTTCACCCCCACCCCCAGCACCGCCCCCGGCACATACAGTCCCCCCTGCGGCCCGACCCCCCAATACCGGCCCAGGCAGAACCCGTTCACCCACACGAACCCCCGCCCCCACCCCGGCAACCGCAGCCACGCGAACGACGCCCCGCCCGCCCCGTCCGGCAGAAGCAGAACGCCGCGATGCAACCCGGCACACCCAGAACCGGCCCCGGCCCCGGCCCCGGGCCCCGGCCCCGGGCCGAACGGGACCTTCGACACCGCCCCCGGGACGGAGAACGCGTCGAGCCGCAACCCCCGCGCCCGCACCCCGTGCAGATACTGCCGCTCGTGCAGCACCCCACCCGTGATCCCCTTCGTCTCCCCGCCACGCGGCCCGTAGTTGACCCGCCCGAGCGACTCCACCCACAGCTCGACGGCAGCGCCGCCCGGCACGGGGTCCGCGAGCGTCGCGTCCTCGGCGTCCAGGACACCCGCGCGCACCCCGTCGACGTACACCGTCGCCACATCACGCAGCCCGAGCACCCCCAGCGGATACGGCTGCCGGGGCCCGGGCACGTCCAGGCGGTAGCGGACCAGACCCCGGTCGACGTCAAGCTCCTCGAACGTGGGCGGCACCGGCGACTCGCTCTCCTCGCCGCCCAAGGTGCCCATGACGTCCCCGAGCGACGCCCAGCCCTCCCACCGCGCCGCGAATGTCCCCTCCAACGGCACGGGCTCCGGCGGGAGTTGAGGCAGAGGAGTGTCGTCGTCCCGGTAGCGCGCCAGCACCTCACGCAGGCGCCAGAACTTCTCGGTGGGCCGCCCCGCCTCGTCGATGGGCGCGTCGTAGTCGTACGACGTCACCGTCGCCTCCAGCGCCCCGGTGTGCAGCTCCCCGGCCCGGTTCGCCCCCGACCAGCCGGCGAAATTGGTCCCGCCGTGCGCCATGTAGAGGTTGACGGACGCCCCGCACGCAAGGATCTCGCTCAGCGTCGCCGCCGCGTCGGCCGCGTCCCGCACCATGTGCTCCGCGCCCCAGTGGTCGAACCAGCCGCACCAGAACTCCATGCACATCAACGGCCCCGACGGCCGGTGCCCGCGCAGCACGTCGAAGCCCTGGCGCGCCGCGCTGCCGAAGTTCACCGTCGCGAGCACCCCGGGCAGTGAACCCCCCGTCAGCATGTGGTCCTCGGGCCCGTCCGAGGTGAACAGCGGCACCGTGATCCCGCAGTCGCGCAGCAGATCGGCGAGGTGACGCAGATACCCCCGGTCGCTGCCGTAACTGCCGTACTCGTTCTCCACCTGCACCATCAGCACCGGACCGCCCCGGTCGACTCCCCGCTCGGCGACCTGGGGGAGCAGCGTGTGGAACCACCGGTTCACATGGACCAGATACTCCGGGTCGTCGGTGCGCGCCCGCCGCCCGAGCCGTCCCGTCAGCCAGTGCGGCAGCCCCCCGTTCTCCCACTCGGCGCAGATGTAGGGCCCCGGCCGCACGATCGCCCACAGCCCCGCGTCCCGCGCCGCGTCCAGGAACCGGCCGAGCGCCCCCACGTCCCGGTACCGGCCGAGGAAGGGCTCGTGCACGTTCCACGGCACGTACGTCTCGACGCAGTTCAGGCCCATCGCCCGCAGCATCGCGAGCCGGTGCCCCCACTGCGACTCGTGCACCCGGAAGTAGTGCAGCGCCCCCGACAGGAGCCGCACCGGCCGTCCGTCGAGCAGAAAGTCCTCGTCTCCCACCGCGAAGTCGGCCACCGGCCAGCCCGCCCCTCTCGCTCTGTTCCCACCCGGCCGCCGTACGAGGCCGCCGCGCCACCTCACCGGAGCCCGGTCACCGAGACCCGGTCACCGGGGCCCGGTCACCGGGGCGCGCGGTCACCGGGACCCGGTTGTCGCGCCCGCCCACTCTTGCCCCTGGCGCGGCAGGGGTCCATGGACAAAGATCGGCGCTGTTTGGACGCAGGGGGCCCGGCAGAGAGCGGAAAGCGGATGTATCACACCTGGATGCGGTATTTCACCCCGAGTCCGGCCCACCACCGGCTCGGCCTTGTCTGCCTCGGCGTGGGACTGCAACACGGCGCCCTGCCCACCGTCGGGCCCCGCACCCTCGACCACCACGTCGCCGTCGTCATCGGCGCGGGCAGCGGCTGGTTCCGGGGCGCCGACGGCCGCCGGGTGCCCGTCACCGCGCCCGCCCTGATCTGGCTCACCCCGGGCGTACCCCACCACTACGGGCCCGACCCGGCCACCGGCTGGGACGAATCCTTCGTCGACTTCACCGGACCCGCCACCACCACCTACACCGAACTCGGCTACATCGACCCCGACCGGCCCGTCGTCCCGCTCAGCGACACCGCCGCCGCCCGCGCCGCCGTCGGCCGCATCGCCAGGGCCGCCCGGCACGGCAACCCGCTCCTGGAGGTCGAGACCGCCGCCGCCGTCCACGAACTGCTCGTCGCCCTGCGCCGCGCCCGCGCCGACGTCGCCCCCGACGGCGACCCGGTCCTGCAAGCCCTGGCCCGCGACGCCTTCGAGTCCCTGTCGGTCGCCGCCCACGCCGCCCGGCACGGCATGACCCCCGCCGAACTGCGCGGCGCGGTCCGCAGAGCCGCCGGGTGCAGCCCCAAGGACTACCTCCTCGGCATCCGCCTCGGCCGCGCCAAGGAGCTCCTGGCCGCCACCGAACTGCCCGTCGCCGCCGTCGCCCGCCGCGTCGGCTACGACGACCCCGCCTACTTCTCCCGCCTGTTCACCCGCCGGGTCGGCATCGCCCCCGTACGCTTCCGTGAGCAGCAGAGCCGGGCCGTCCCCGGCGGGTGGAGCAGCCGGATCCCGGATCCTGAACACCCCCCGACGATCGCGGGCCACGCCACGTAAGCTCGCTGACCATGACCACGATCGACCCCGCCGTGCGGGCAGAGCTGTCCCGGCTGCGCGACAGCATCGACAACATCGACGCCGCCGTCGTGCACATGCTGGCCGAGCGCTTCAAATGCACCCAGCAGGTCGGCCACCTCAAGGCCGAGCACCGTCTTCCCCCGGCCGACCCCGCGCGCGAAGCCGAACAGATCGCCCGCCTGCGCCGCCTCGCCGAAAGCGCCAAACTCGACCCGGCGTTCGCGGAGAAACTGCTCAATTTCATCATCGCCGAGGTGATCCGCCACCACGAGACGATCGCCAACTCCAGCTGAGGCCACCGCGTCTCGCACCGAAGGCCGGGCCCGCCGGCCCGGCCGCCCCGCCCACACCTCCTTCATACGAGCGAACCGAAGCCCGCCCCACAGCCGCGCCGCACCCTCGCCGCTAGCGTGGAAGCATGACCACCAGAGTCCCCATTCGCCGGCTCCAGCAGGACGCGAGCGAACTCATCGAGCGCGTCGCCGCCGGCGAACGAGTCGAGATCACGCGCAACGGCCGGCTCGTCGCGGTCCTCGGCCCGCCGGACCCGGAGCAACGGGTCATGGAAGACCTCGGACGCACCGGCACCGTGGACCCCGACAACGCGGCTTCAGCGCGCGGCCTCGCCGACTGGCAACCCCTGCCCGCCCGCCCCGGCCAGCACATCCCACTCTCCGAAGTGCTGCGCTCCCTGCGCGAGGCCGCGCCGAACACCTCGAACAGGCACTGACCGCCTTCGTCACGTACGACAAGCGACTCGCGGCGGCGGCCGCCGAAAGGGACCTCCCCGTCCGGTCTCCCGGCGCCTGACGGCCGCGCCCCCCGGCCCCACCGGCGCGGGCCAGAGCGGGCCGCCCGCCCGCACACGGGACCCCGAGCGGGCCGCCCCCGCCCGCACACCGGCCCCCGAGCCCCCGCCCCAGCCCGGGCACACCGGGCACCAAGCCCCCGCCGCAGCCCGGGCACACCTTGCACGCCCCCGGCCCGGGCCCGCGCACACCCTGGCCGCCCCCGCCCCCGCCCGCGCACACCCTGGGCGCCCCCGTCCCCATCGGGCAGCATGGCCCCATGCCCGTACTGACGCGCGACGAAGCGCAGACCCGAGCCCACTTCCTCGACGTACAGCGTTACGCGATCGAACTCGACCTGACCACCGGCGGCGAGGACACCTTCACCTCCCACACCGCCATCCACTTCACCACCCACCGCGCCGGGGACACCTTCGTCGAGGTCAAGTGCGCCACCTTGCGCTCGGTCACCCTCGACGGCACCCCGCTCGACCCCGAAACGCTCCTCGACAACCGGCTCCCGCTCACCGCCCTCACCGAGGGCCCCCACGAGCTGCGCGTCGACGCCGTCATGCGCTACTCCCGCACCGGCGAGGGACTGCACCGCTTCACCGACCCCGCCGACGGCGAGACCTACGTCTACACCCAGCTCTTCATGGACGACGTCCAGCGCGTCTTCGCCGCCTTCGACCAGCCCGACCTCAAAGCCGCCTTCGACCTCACCGTCACGGCCCCCGACACCTGGACGGTCCTCGCCAACGGCATCACCACGCGCCGCGACGACGGCCGCTGGACGGCCGCCACCACCCCCCTCATCTCCACCTACCTCCTCGCCGTAGCCGCAGGCCCCTGGCACTCGGTGACCACCGAACACGCCGGCCTCCCCTTCGGCCTGCACTGCCGCCGCTCGCTCGCCCCCCACCTCGACGCCGACGCCGACGAACTCTTCGAGATCACCCGGCAGTGCTTCGACCGCTACCACGAGAAGTTCGACGAGCCCTACCCCTTCGACTCCTACGACCAGGCGTTCGTCCCCGAATTCAACGCCGGCGCCATGGAGAACCCGGGCCTGGTCACCTTCCGCGACGAATTCGTCCACCGCTCGGCCGTCACCGACACCCAGCGTCAGACCCGCGCGATGGTCGTCGCCCACGAAATGGCCCACATGTGGTTCGGCGACCTCGTCACCCTCCAGTGGTGGGACGACATCTGGCTGAACGAGTCCTTCGCCGAGTACATGGGCTACCAGACCCTCACCGAAGCCACTCGCTTCACCGACACCTGGGTCGACTTCGCCATCGTCCGCAAAGCCTGGGGCTACGACGCCGACCAGCGCCCCTCCACCCACCCCGTCGCCCCCGCCCCCGAAGACGTCCCCGACACCGCGTCCGCGCTGCTCAACTTCGACGGCATCTCCTACGCCAAGGGCGCCTCCGCGCTGCGCCAACTCGTCGCCTGGCTCGGCGAGAAGGACTTCCTCGCGGGCATCAACACCCACTTCGCCCGCCACAAGTTCGCCAACGCCACCCTCGCCGACTTCATCGACTCCCTCGCCGGCGCCACCGACCGCGACGTCCACACCTGGGCACAGCAGTGGCTCTCCACCACCGGAGCCGACACCCTCACCCCCACCGTCGCCGAACACGACGGACAGTGGCACCTCACCGTCACCCGCCAAGGACAACGCCCCCACCGCCTCACCGTCGGCGCCTACGACCGCGACCCCCACGACAGCCGCACCCTCGTCCCGCGCGACCGGTTCGACATCGATGTCCCGCACACCGCCCCCATCACCCGGCCCGGCCCGCGCCCCGCCCTGATCGTCCTCAACGACCAGGACCTCACCTACGCCAAGGTCCGCCTCGACGAAACCTCCACCGAAGCCGCCCTGCGCTCCCTGTCCGGCGTGCCCGGCGCCCTCACCCGCGCCGTCCTGTGGAACACCCTGCGCGACATGGTCCGCGACGGCGAACTCGCCCCCGCCGACTACCTGGAAACCGCCCGCGCCCACCTCTGCGAAGAGAGCGACCTGGCCGTCGTCGAAGGCGTCCTCGCCTTCGCCGCCACCCACATCGGCGACCTCTACCTCACCCCCGCCGAACGCCCGGCCGCCCTCGGCCTGCTCACCGACCTCACCCGCGACCTGATCCGCCGCACCGAGGACGCCACCCACCCCGGCCTGCGCCTCATCGCCGTACGCCACTTCATCGACGCCGCCACCCAGCCCGACACCCTGCGCGCCTGGCTCCAGGACGGCCATGTCCCCGGCGGCCCCGAACTCGACCCCGAACTGCGCTGGCGCATCCTCACGCGCCTGGCCGTACTCGGCGCGAGCGACCCGGCGGAGATCGCCGCCCACCTCGCCGACGACCCCAGCGCCACCGGAGAGGAAGGCGCCGCCCGCTGCCGCGCCGCGCTGCCCACCCCCGCCGCCAAGGAAGCCGCCTGGAACGCCATGTTCCACAGCGACACCCTGTCCAACTACCTCTTCACCGCCACCGCGCAGGGCTTCTGGCAGCCCGAACAGGCGGACCTCCTCGATCCCTACGTCGCCCGCTACTACGAGGACGCCGTGCCCTTCGCCGCCCGCCGGGGCCCCGCCATGGCCAAGGCCGCGGGCCGGCACGCCTTCCCCATGTCCGCCGTCGAACAGGAGAACCTGCGCCTGGGCGAGGCCTGCCTGACCCGCGCCGACCTCACGCCCGCCCTGCGCCGCGGCCTCACCGACCAGCTCGACGACCTGCGCCGAGCCCTGCGCCTACGCGACTGACGTCCTGACCCGCCCGCCCGGCACCGAACGGGGCGGCCAAGGGCCCACAAGGGCGGGCCGCGACCACCAAGGGGCGGGGGCGACCACCAAGGGGCGGGGGGCGTCCCGCCATACCAGCAACCACCCGCCCCAACTCGCCCCCACCGCAAGGCAGTACCACTTTCGGGTTGAGATCGTTGTGCACGGCGGCTCCACCGGCCCCCACGGGACCACGCTGGTGAAGTCGCTGCCCGCACCCCCGAAGGAACCCGATGCACAGCCCGCCGCTCGCCGGAGGCGCCGCAGGACCCGCCGCGCTGCGCCCCCTCCTCGACGTCGTACTCGACGCCCTGCACCAGGGGGCCAAGACCCGGGGCGGCCCGCTGCCCAAAGGCGGCCCCGACGCCGTCGCCCAGCGCGTCCACGCCGCCACCCACGACGTCCTGCCCGCCCGGGGCACCGGCGCCGAAGAAGCCCTCACCACCGTCGTACGCGCCCTGGCCGAAGGCGCCGCCGACCCCGCCGAACCCCTGTGCGCCGCCCACCTCCACACCCCGCCGCTCGCCCTCGCAGCGGCCGCCGACCTCGCCGCGTCCGCGCTCAACCCCTCCCTGGACTCCTGGGACCAGGCCCCCGCCGCCTCGGCGCTCGAAGCCCGCCTCACCCGGGCCCTCGCCCAGGAGATCTGGCCCCACGGCGACGCGCTCATCACCACCGGCGGCACCGAGTCCAACCAGCTCGCCCTGCTCCTCGCCCGCGAACACCACGGGCCCGTCCAGATCGTGTGCGGCGCCCACACCCACCACTCCATCCACCGCGCCGCCTGGCTCCTCGGCCTGCCCCGCCCCGTCACCGTGCCCGCCCCCACCGGCACCACCGACCTCGCCGCCCTCGACGTCGCCCTCACCCGCCTGCGCCACCCCGCGCTCGTCGTCGCCACCGCCGGCACCACCGACACCGGCGCCATCGACCCCCTCGGCGCCATCGCCGACCTGTGCGCCCGCCACCACGCCCGCCTCCACGTCGACGCCGCCTACGGCGGGCCCCTCCTGTTCAGCGAACGCCACCGCCCCAAGCTCACCGGCCTCCACCACGCCGACACCGTCACCCTCGACCTGCACAAACTCGGCTGGCAACCCGTGGCCGCCGGCGTCATCGCCGTCGCCGACCCCGCCCAGCTGGCCCCCCTCGCCCACACCGCCGACTACCTCAACGCCGACGACGACACCCACCACGGCCTGCCCGACCTCCTCGGCCGCTCCCCGCGCACCACCCGCCGCCCCGACGCCCTCAAAATCGCCGTCACCCTGCGCGCCCTGGGCCGCGACGGCCTCGGGGACCTCATCGACCGCGTCTGCGACCACGCCGTACACCTGGCCCAACTCATCGAAGGACATGCGGAGTTGGAGCTCTACGAGCACCCCGCCATCTCCACCGTCCTCTTCCGCCCCCACGGCGCCACCGACTCCGCCGTCGCCGGCATCCGCCGCACCCTGCTCACGCGCGGCGCCGCCGTCCTCGGCCGCGCCCACGCCGACGGCCGCCTCTGGCTCAAAGCAACCCTCCTCAACCCCCACCTCACCCCCCACGACCTGGACACCCTGCTCGCCACCACCCTGAGCGCCCGCACCGCCCCCACCCCGGCCGCCCCCGCCGAGGCCCCCACCGCCCCGGCTCTCGCCACCACACCCCCCACGGAAGGCACCCCCCGATGACGCCCCAACCGAAACCCGAACCCCAACCCCAGCCCCAACAGCAACCAGAACAATCAGAACAACCCGGACAACCCGAACAACCCCACGACCTCGTCGGCATCGGCATCGGCCCCTGCAACCTCTCCCTCGCCGCCCTCGCCCACGGCGTACCCGGCGGGCTCCGCGCCGCCTTCTACGAACAGCGCCGCGCCTTCCACTGGCACCCCGGCCTGCTCATCGAAGGCACCACCCTCCAAGTCCCCTTCCTCGCCGACCTCGTCACCCTCGCCGACCCCGCAAGCCCCTGGAGCTTCCTCAGTTACCTCAGGCACCGAGGACGCCTCTTCCCGTTCTACTTCGCCGAGAAATTCCACATCCAGCGCACCGAATACGACGCCTACTGCCGCTGGGTCAGCGAAAACCTCCCCGAACTCCACTTCTCCCACCAGGTCGACGCCGTCCGCTGGAACACCGAACGCGCCCTGTTCGAAATCGACTACACCCACCTCGACGCCAACGGAGAAGCCCAGGCGCTCGGCCGCGCCCACGCCCGCCACCTCGCCCTCGGCGTCGGCACCCAGCCCCACGTACCCGAACCCCTCCAACCACTCGTCGACGCCCCCACCGTTCCCGTCCTGCACTCCGCCGACTACCTCGACCACCGCGAACGCCTGCTCGCCGCGGGCCACGTCACCGTCATCGGCTCCGGCCAGTCGGGCGCCGAAGTCTTCCTCGACCTGCTGCGCCACCGTCCCCAGGGCGCCGAAAAACTCACCTGGCTCACCCGCACCGAGGCGTTCGCCCCCATGGAGTACTCCAAACTGGGCCTGGAACATTTCACCCCCGACTACACCCACTACTTCCACGCCCTGCCCGAAGCCGTACGCGACCAGCTCCTGCCCCGCCAATGGCAGCTCCACAAGGGCATCGACGCCGACACCATGGCCGCCATCCACGACGAGCTCTACCGCCGCACCCAGCACGGCGGCTGGCCCGACCTCACCATGACCCCCGGCGTGACCGTACGCACCGCCGGACGCGTCGCCACCACCAAGGTCGAGCTCCACCTCGAACACACCCAGCAAGCCACCCGCTCCCGCCTCACCACCGACGCCGTCGTCCTCGCCACCGGCTATCGCGAACGCCCCCTCGGCCGCCTGCTCGCCGGACTCGACCCCTACATGCGCTACGACAGCTCCCAACGCCCACGCGTGGCTGCCGACTTCACCCTCGTCCTCGACCCCTCCGTCGCCGGCCGCGTCTACGTCCAGAACGCCGAAGCGCACACCCACGGCGTCGGCGCACCCGACCTCGGCCTCGCCGCCTGGCGCAGCGCCACCATCCTCAACTCCCTCACCGGCGCCGAGCCCTACCCCCTGCCGGCGCGCACCGCCTTCACCACCTTCGGCCTGGAACACACCAACCAGGCCCGCCCGGAGCGCCAACCGGGGGGCCTGGTACCGCTCGTCGAACAGAGGTGACGTTTCGCCCGGCCGGCGGCTCAGAACACCGGCACACCGTTCTGCGTCAGCTTCCAGTCCACCGAGGCGAACTCCCCCTGATCGATGACACCCTTCGCCTTCACCCACGCGATCATCGTGTTACGGATCTCGTCGGAGTTCGCCCACAGCTGCTTGGCGGTGGCCACCCCGGGGAAGTTGCCACCTCCATTGGCCCGGTAGTTGTTCACCGCGAGAACGAACTGCGCCGCGTCGTCCAGCGGCTTCCCACCGAACATCACCTTCGACACGCGCGAGCCCGCCGGCTTGGCGATGTCCACCTCGTAGGACACACCGCTCACCACGTCGTAGTTGTAGTCCGGCGTGTTGTCGGCGTTGGTGATCTTCGCCGGGTCCACCGCGCCCGTCGTCTGCACGTAGTAGTTCGCCGAGAATTCCAGATACGCCCTTACCTGAGCACCCGTCAGAAGCCGTGCCTCCAGGGTGTTCTCGTACACATACAGACCCGCGACGTCCTTGATCGTCACCTTGCCCGCCGGGATGACGGCCGTCCGGGAGAAACACGCCGCCTGCGACAGCACCGGCAGTGAGGCGTACGCCGTAGACGCGAGCGCCGTCTTCACCGTCTCCGCCTGGATGTGGTTGATCAGATCGATGATCGGCACATCCTTGAACGGCGCCTGGTCCGAACGCATCTCCGCGGCGTTGGTGCCCACCACCTGGTTCACATACGCCACGACCTTGTCGTGCTCCGCCTTCACCAGACGCCTCACCACCGGGTCCTCGGCCACCGAGTTGGCGTTGCGCACGCCCGCCGTCACCGACGTCACATGCCAGCGGCCCCGCGAGAACTCCAGCGCGAAGTCGAAGACGCTCAGCCGCATGCCCCACATGTACGGCTCGGACAGCACCACGGACTTGCCGGTCTCCTTGTTGACCACCGTCCGCGACGCCACCTCCTTGTGGGTGTGACCCACCAAAATCGCGTCGATGCCCGGCACCTGCTCCGCCACCAGCGAGGAGGCGTTCTCCGGATAGGGCAGCGCGTCCCCGTACGACGTGGAACCGTCAAGGCCCGAGTGATCCGTGCAGATCACCACGTCACAGCCCAGCGCCCGCAGCTTCGGCACATAGATCTTCGCCTGCTCCACCAGACCAGGGAACGTCATCTTCCCCTGCACGTTCGCCTTGTCCCAGATCGCGATCCCCGGGTTGGTGAGCCCGAGGATGCCCACCTTCACATCCGGCCCGTGCTCCACCTTGAGCCGCCGCACCGTGTACGGAGGGAACGCCGGCTTCAGCGTCTTCGCGTCCAGCGCGTTGGCGCCGAGGAGAGGGAAGTCGAGCTGGTCCTGGAAGGCGCGCAGAGTCGGAATGCCGTAGTTGAACTCGTGGTTGCCGAGCGCCGCGGCGTCATAGCCCATCCGGTTCATCGCGAGCGCCATCGGGTGCTTGGGGCCCCGCTTGCCGGGCGAGCCCGTGATCGGTTCGACCCGCGCGTAGTAGTACGACAGCTGCGTGCCCTGGATGATGTCACCCGCGTCGATCAGCAGCGTGTTGTGCCGGCCCTTCTCCTGGCGGACCTGCTCCACCAACGTCGCTATCTTCGCCAGACCGACGTCGTTGTGCGCCGCGTCGTCGTACTCCTTGTCCGTGAAGTAGTCCCAGTTGAAGACGTGGCCGTGCAGATCCGTCGTGCCCATCACCGAGAACGCGTACCGCTTCGGCTCACGCCCGTGGCCATGACCCAGATCCTCATGGCGGGCCTCGGCCTCGGCGGGCGCGGCGATCCCCCCGGCCACGGCCACACCGGCGCCGGCGGCGGCCGTGGTGCCCAGGAACGTCCTGCGGTTCAGCGGCATGCTCTCTCCCTGAAGTCGTGTGACGCGCGTAGAAGTTGAGCGGACGGCGACGCGCGTAGACCCCCGGATTCTGACGCACAACCACCGCCCGCGACACCCCCGGCAGGTTGCGATCTGATGACCGGCCCCCGACGAGACGCCCACCACCAAATAACCGAGCGCGATGCCACAGTGGACCCATGACCGACACCCAGCCCTACGGAACCCCCGACCAGCCACGGCTCGCCGTCACCGGCGAAGCCCACCTCGAAGTCGACCCCGAACTCGCCGGCATCGCCATCACCATCGTCACCCGAGGAACCGACCGCCGCGCCACCCTCGACGACCTCACCCGACGCAACGCCCACGTCATCGACCTCATCAAGTCCTACGGCCCGGCCGTCGAAGCACTCGAAACCGGCGCCCTCACCCTCGCCCCCCAACTCGCCCGGCACGGCCGGGGCGAACGCGTCCGCACCTACCACGCCACCGTCCGCGTCACCACCCAGCTCACCGACTTCACCGCGCTCGGCGAACTCACCACCCGCCTCGCCGACCTCGAACTCACCCGCGTCGACGGCCCCTGGTGGTCCCTGCGCCCCGACTCACCCGCCTACGGCGACGTACGCCGCCGCGCAGTCCAGCAAGCCGTCGCACGCGCCCGCGAATACGCCGACGCCCTCGGCACCACCCTCGCCGCCCTGGTCGAACTCTCCGACCCCGGCGCCGACAGCCCCGCCCCCGGCCACGGCGGTCCCGCCGGCGGCGGCATGGCCTTCCGCGCGGCCGCCCCCACAGCCACCGAACCCGCCGCCGCCCTCGACCTCGAACCCCAGCGCCAGTCCGTCCGCGCCCGCGTCAACGCCCGCTTCATCATGGCCCCGCCCACCCTCTAGCACCCGTACGGACCCTGCACGCGCCCCTGCGCACCCCCGCCGCGCGACCCCCACCGGGCGCCCCGACCCGCTCATCGGAGCGCCCCCACGCACACTTCAACCCTTGTCAACCACCCTTCACGCAAAGGTTGTTGAGCAGTAACCCGCGACGAAATACCTACCCATCGGTAAGCCCCTAGGCTCGCACCATGCGCCGAGCCAAAATCGTCTGCACCCTAGGGCCAGCCACCGACACATACGACCAGATCAAAACCCTGGTCGAAGCCGGAATGGACGTGGCCCGCTTCAACCTCAGCCACGGCACCTACGCCGAACACGAAGCGCGCTACCGCCACGTCCGCGACGCCGCCGAGGAAACCGGCCACAACGTCGGCATCCTCGCCGACCTTCAAGGCCCGAAGATCCGCCTCGGTCAATTCCGCGAAGGCCCCGTACTCCTTGAACGCGGCGACGAGTTCACCATCACCACCGAACCCGACACACCCGGCGACCGCCACCTCTGCGCCACCACCTACACCGGCCTCGCCGGCGACGTCACCACCGGCGAACGCATCCTCGTCGACGACGGCAAAGTCGCCCTCCAGGTCACCGCCGTCGACGGACCCCGCGTCCACACCCTCGTCATCGAAGGCGGCATGGTCTCCGACCACAAGGGCCTCAACCTGCCCGGCGTGGCCGTCTCCGTCCCCGCCCTGTCCGACAAGGACGAGGAAGACCTGCGCTGGGCCCTGCGCACCGGGGCCGACATCATCGCCCTGTCCTTCGTCCGCAGCGGCCACGACATCACCGACGTCCACCGCATCATGGACGAAGAAGGCCGACGCCTGCCCGTCATCGCCAAAATCGAAAAGCCCCAGGCCGTCGACAACATCGACGACATCGTGGCCGCCTTCGACGGCATCATGATCGCGCGCGGCGACCTCGGCGTCGAAATGCCCCTGGAACTCGTCCCCATCGTGCAAAAGCGCGCCATCAAACTGGCCAAGCGCAACGCCAAACCCGTCATCGTCGCCACCCAGATGCTCGACTCGATGATCGACAACTCCCGCCCCACTCGCGCCGAAGCCAGCGACGTCGCCAACGCGGTCATCGACGGCACCGACGCGGTCATGCTCTCCGGCGAGACCAGCATCGGCAAACACCCCGTCGAAACGGTCAAGACGATGAGCCGCATCGTCGAAGCGGCCGAGGAAGACGTCCTCGCCAAGGGCCTGCCGCCCCTCACCGACCGCAACAAACCCCGCACCCAGGGCGGCGCGGTGGCCCGGGCCGCCGCCGAAATGGGCGACTTCCTCGGCGCCAAATTCCTCGTCGCCTTCACCCAGTCCGGCGACACGGTCAAACGCCTGTCCCGCTACCGCTCCCCGATCCCCCTCCTCGCCTTCACCCCCGTCCCCGCCACCCGCTCCCAGCTCAACCTCACGTGGGGTGTCGAAACGTTCCTCGGCCCTCACGTCGAATCCACCGACGAGATGGTGGCGCAGGTCGACGACATGCTCCTGAAGGTCGGCCGCTGCCAGAAGGGCGACGTGGTCGTCATCACCGCCGGCTCCCCACCCGGCGTCCCCGGCTCCACGAACCTGGTCCGAGTCCACCACATCGGCGAGGACGACAGCCCCAAGTAACCCCGGGCCGTGGCCCCTCGCCCCGCCCTCGCGGGGGCCCGGTGTCCAACGGGTGGGGGCTGACAGGCGAGATCCACAAGTCCGGTCGCCACCGGGAACTCTTTCTGCGGGCCGGTCGAGGGTTCGTCCGGCTCGTCCACCGGCCGCACCGTGACCGCTCCCTCTGTGCCGAACCCCCCAACGACGACACATGCCATCGCCCCGTTCCGCTGGCTCGCCGTCTTCATCCTGTTTCCAGGCGGAGGAGGGTCAGGGCCTGATCTGCGGATTCCGGATCGCCGCCGATTGTTCGCCGCATCCGCTTCCACGACCTCCGCCACTCCACCGCCACCCTGCTCCTGGAGCAAGGCATCGAACTCGTCGTGATCAAGGAACTTCTCGGCCACGCCCACATCGGCGTCACCACCACTGCCTACGCCCACGTTCGACTCCGCCTTCAGCGCGATGCCATCTACCTCCTCGGCCGCGCCCTCGACCACCCCTGACATACGTACGGCAAACGGCGGCGGACACCAGGTGTCCGCCGCCGTCGCCGTCAACTACTGCCGTCAAACGGCAAATCAGCCCCGCCGAGCGCAGCTCGACGGGGCCTATATTTGCGATCGCTAGCGTCACTCAGCGTGGCAGCTGAGACAACATCTGCGCGAGGCTGTCCGAGAACTCAGGCATGTGCGATTCGGCGGCATATCTCACGGTGCAGGCGGCAGAGACCAGCTCCAGCGCCGAATAATCGCCACTCGAAAGCATCCTCGCGCACATTCCTAGGGGGACTACGAAATCTGCTTGCGCACTATCCGATAGCGAATCGAGCATGTCGTCTTCCCCTGCGAGAACCAGCTCCACGATCGAACTCAACACTCCCACCACCCTTGGAGCATCTACTCCATGGGCGAGCTCAATCATGTCTTCGTATTCGGCAAACCCGAATCGATTAACCTGGAGGTGCTCTCTGGCCACATCAACCACCTTCGAAACTGATTCCCTGATGCTGCAGCCTGGGCTGACAGACCAACGCACATGGACTGGCAGGCGTGCCGTGCGCGCCACCGGGCGGCGAATTCAATCCCCGCACCTTTACCCCTTCGAACGATCCCCCTCGGATCCCGGCCGCACCCTCGGCCGCCTCCGCCTGGATGAGGCACATCGTTTCAGCACATCCCGCATGGTAGCGACCCCCCTTAGGCGTGAACTGCCGCACGAGAGAATCCACTTCTCCACCGGGAGCTGGCGTCAGGTCATGACCCGAGTGACCAAAATAGGTTCGCCCTGACGGTGATGTATATTTCGCCGCAAAGAAGGGGCCATCAGTTTTATTGAAGCCAGCACGCAGACTGTCGGCATAGTCACCCAGGTTGCAGTTGTGAACCAGGACCGGCGTTGCCCCCGCCAGCACATAGTACGTATGCGCCGTATCAACCGTCAGGTTGTAGACCGCTGCCCGCTGCGTCCAAGCTCGTACCGCCGCGACCTGGACCCACGTGCCGGAACCCGTCTGGAGCCATTGTCCCGGCTTCAGTTCGCCGGCCTTCAGCCACTTGTTGAGGGACGGGGACCAGAAGGGGTGGCCCTCGGTGGCGGTGATCTTCTCGGTGGCGTTGCCCCGGGGGCCGTCCGTGTCGACGGTCACTTCGACCAGGTGTTTGTCGCCCTCGCCGACGATCGTGCCGGTGACCTCCCGCTTCGCGGTCCTGCCCGTCGTCGGGTCGGTGGCCGTGACCTCGTCGCCAACCACGACGTCCTCGATCGGCTTGCGCGTGCCGTCGGCCATGAGGACTTCGGTGCCCGCCGTGAAGCTGTTCGCGGACGCCAGCGTGTTCACGCAGCTCACCGCGTCGGCGGCCGTCTCGACCTTGTCGACCGCGTCCTCGACCTTTTCGACCTTCTCGGCCGCCTTCGCGATCTTGTCGGAGTACTTCGCGACCTTCGCGGCCACACGGGCCGCCTTTGCCGATCGGACCGCCACCGCGCCGGCGCCGCCCGACACGGCACCTGCGACCGTGGCGACCGCCCAGACGCACGCCTCCATGTCGCCCTTGGTCACGCAGTTCTTGATGTCGTTGTAGCCACTGACCTCAGCGAGGACATTGAGCCCGACCTTCAGACCCTCGACCATGGCGCTGCCGACAGCCTTGGCCGCTTCCACCGCGTCATTGACGGTTTCGACGATCGCGCCCATCTGCTGGACGGCCACCTCGCGAACCCGTTCGGCGGCCTTGGCCAGGTCGGCCACGGCCGTGCGGGCCGCGGAGACGACCAGCGCGGGAAGGTTGGGGTCGGCCGTGACGATGGCCTTGGCCACCGCGAGGTAGGGCTTCGCTGCCGCCACGATGTCCGGGATCGGATTGTGGCGGGCGGCGAACGACGCCGCCTGCTTGGCCTTGCGGGTGACCGCCGCCTTCACTTCCTGAGCGGCACGTCGGGCCTGGACGGCCTTCTCTTTCGCCCATTGCGTGACGCCGGTCTTCTGCCCGACATCCCTCAAAACCTTGACCACAGCGTTGACCGCGGTTTTCAGACCGGTCTTCTCATACACGTACGAGGCGGCCTTGCCCAGGAACCCGACGGTCTTCTTGAACGCGGCGATCGGGTGGCGGGCGGTGTAGACGATGGCGTCGAGTACGGCTGAAGCGCCCTTCCAGACAGCCCGGCCCGCCGACTCCAGGGCCTCTCCCCCCTTGTCCAGGAGCTTCTTGCCCTTCGCCAGGGCCTTCTTGCACCAGCCGCAGCTTGGCCAGTGGCCGTCCGGGTCGGAGTAGTCCAGCGGCGCACCGGCGCCGTAGGTGTAGCGGTTGGCCAGGATCGAGGCGCCCGACGCGTAGGTGTAGGAGTCACGCGAGTCGAACGTCCCGGTGCCGGCGTCGTACCAGCGGGCGCCCATGTTGATCTGAGCGGTGTCCGGGTCGGTGTAGTCGCCCTGGTAGCCCGCGTTGCCCGATATCCCGCCGGATTCCCCGTTGCCCAGGCGCCGGCCGAACGGGTCGTAGGCGGTGGACTGGGCCGGCGCCGCCGCCGCTCCGTCGGTGGCCGACATGGTGCCGACCACGTCGCCGTGCCGGTCGGAGAGGCTGAGCCGGGCGGTTCCGCCCTGCGCGACGGAGAGCAGTTCGTCCGCGGGGCCCCGACCGTAACTGGCCGTCTGGTCCTTCACCGGATCGGGCGACAGTCCCGCGTAGGCGAAGTCCGTGCCATTGCGAGAGACGATGCGGTCGAGGGCGTCGTAGGTGTACTGCGTGCCGGACTCGCCCGCCTTGGTCATCCGGTCGAACGCGTCGAACGTAAAGTCTTCCTTCAGTCCGGAGCTGGTGCGGGACGCGAGAGTACCCCGTGCGCTGTAGTCGTAGGTGTAGTCGCCGTCGGACAGGAGGCGGTTGCGTTCGTCGAACGCGGCGGTCTTGTCGCCGTTCTTGACCCGGTTGCCGCTGTCGTCCCAGGCGTACTGGGTGGTCTTGCCGTCCGCGTTCCAGGAGGTGAGGCGGCCCGCGTCGTCGTAGCCGTAGGTGTTGGTCCCGGCCTTGGCCGTTCCCGTGGTGGTCTTCGACGTCATGTGGTCGTCGTTGTCGTAGCCGTAGTTGACCGTTTCCTGGGGGGATATGTGTCAGAACAGGCCGAGCCGGGCGGACGTGGTGCCCTGGCCGCCGTGAACGCGGTGGGCGCCCCCGCCGCCGTCGCGCGCGCCACGCCGTGCCCGCGGGCCACCCCGCCAACCGCTGCCGCTGCGCCTCCCCTTGTCCCCGATCCCGCGAGAATGAGGCAGAAACACCACAAGACACAGCAAACGCTCCGCGGCGCACGCCGCTGGACGGCCCTCAGCCTCTCCGCCGTCGCGGCCCTGCCCCTGCTCGTCGCGGCCCCCGGCACCGCCACCGCGGCCGAGACCGCGACCTGCCGGGCCAACGGCCCCACCTACGCGGTGAACGCCGACGGGGATCTGCTGAGTTACCCGCTCAAGTCCCCCCTCGACGGCGCCGGCGGCTACAGCCCACGCACCACCATCGGCGGCGGCTTCCAGAGGTTCGGCCTGCTGCTCGCCGGCCCGGACGGCTCGTTCTACGGGTTCAAGGACGACGGGGTCTTCTACTACCACCGCACCGCCGCGGGGTCCTGGGACGTCGTCGGCCGCCAGATATCCCAGCATCTGGGCTGGTTGGGAACGCCCGTCAACCGCGGCCACGCCACCATCGACCGCGCCGGGTGGCTCTGGATCGTGGAGGACGGCGTACTGCGCGCGATCAAATACAACCCGGTCACCAACGACTGGGACGTCGGCAACAGCCGCCCCCACGACGAGGGATGGGGCCGCTACAACCTGATCGTGGCCGCGGACGCGGGCGTGCTGTACGGGCGTTCGGCCAGCGACGGCCAGCTCTACCGGTCACGGTACGACCTCACGAGCCAGCGCTGGGAGGAGCGTCACGTCCTGGTCAGCGACAGCGACTGGAACATGTTCAAGTCGATCTCCTCCAACGGAGGGGACACCCTTTTGGCGACCCACACCAGCACCGGCAAGGCCTTCTACTACCGCTTCGACGAGAACACCCGGAAATGGCCGGTCGCCCCGGTCGAGGTGGGCAACGGTGGCTGGACCCCGATGCGCGACGTCGCCGCCGCCCCCGACAACTGCTCGATCGTGAACGACCACACCCCGGCCGCGCCTTCACTCGAACCGGAACAGCCGCCGGTGACTTCAACAACGATGGCGTGTGCGATCTGATCGCGCGCGACGCCGACAGCAACCTCTTCCTCTGGTTCGGCAGTGCGGGCGGCGGCTTCGCGGAGCGACAGTTCCGCACCGGTGACTGGGACTACACGCAGACCGTGGCGGGCGACTTCACCGGGGACGGCAAGGTCGATCTCATCGCCAAGGGCGCCGACAACGCCCTGCACCTATGGCCCGGTACCGGCACGGGCGACTTCGCCCCTCCACAGAAGCTCATCGGCTGGGACTCCGACGAGACGACCGCGGGCACTTTTCGTGGTTCCGGTCTCGCTCACCTCGTCGCCCGTGACAAGACCACCAGCGACCTGCGGGAGTGGACCAGCATCGGGCAGGGCCGCTTCAGCCAGCCGCTCCTGTTGACCGGCGGCTGGTGAGACACCGGGCCGCGCCGGGCCCCGGTCGGTCATCGAGGCCGGGGCCTGGAGCCTGAACCGGCGGGGGACAGCGCAACGGCCGTCACCGTGACCACGGTGACGGCCGTTGCGTCGCTGTGCGGGGACACACGTGCAGTGGTGTCCCGAGGTGCCGGGTATGGGATTCGAACCCACACGTCCTTTCGGACAGAGGTGTTTGAGACCTCCGCGTCAACCAGTTGCGCCAACCCGGCAAGGCTGCTGGCAGGAGTGTACCCGCTCACGCACGGCGCCAGCAGCTAGGTACCCTTCTGGGGAGCAGTATCTGCCCCGCACCGAGGAGCCCCCGTGACCGCCCCCGAGTCGCCCCAGCCCGTCGCAGACGACGACGCGTCGCACGTCCCCCCGCTGACCACCCGCGTGGTGATCGCCGAGGACGAGGCCCTGATCCGGCTCGATCTCAAAGAGATGCTGGAAGAAGAGGGCTACGCGGTCGTCGGTGAGGCCGGGGACGGGCAGAAGGCCGTCGAGCTGGCCCGGGAGCACCGGCCGGACCTCGTCATCCTGGATGTGAAGATGCCCGTCCTGGACGGGATCTCGGCGGCGGAGCTGATCGCCAAGGAGTCGATCGCGCCGGTGCTGATGCTGACCGCGTTCAGTCAGCGCGATCTGGTGGAGCGGGCGCGGGACGCCGGGGCGATGGCGTATCTGGTGAAGCCGTTCTCGAAGAGCGATGTGGTGCCGGCCATCGAGATGGCGGTGTCGCGGTTCACGGAGCTGAAGGCGCTGGAGCGGGAGGTCGCGGACCTGTCGCAGCGTCTGGAGACGCGCAAGCTGGTGGACCGGGCGAAGTCGGTGTTGCAGACGCAGTACGGGTTGTCGGAGCCGGCGGCGTTCCGGTGGATTCAGAAGACGTCGATGGACCGGCGGATGTCGATGCAGCAGGTGGCTGAGGCGGTTATCGAGGACGCCGAGGAGAAGAAGGCGGCGAAGGGGGAGTAGTCCCCGCCGTCAGTACGCGTACGGGGTGTGGCCCGCGTCCGGAGTGCCGGACGCGGGCCACTGTCGTATGGCTCGGGGCTCAGTCCTCGCCGAGGTAGGCCTTGCGGACGGATTCGTCGTGGAGGAGGTCTTGTCCGGTTCCGGAGAGGACTATTTTGCCGATTTCCATGACGTGGCCCTGGTCGGCGAGGGAGAGCGCGGCTTGGGCGTTCTGTTCGACGAGCAGGATGGTGGTGCCCTGGGCTTTGAGTTCGGTGATGGTGGCCATGATTTTCTGCATCATGATCGGCGAGAGTCCCATGGACGGCTCGTCGAGCATGAGGAGTTTCGGTTGGGACATCAGTGCGCGGCCCATGGCGAGCATTTGCTGTTCGCCGCCGGAGAGGGTGCCGGCTGCTTGTTTGCGGCGTTCTCCGAGTATGGGGAAGAGGTCGTAGGCGCGCTGGATGTCTTTTTCTATGCCGGCTTTGTCGTCGCGGAGGTAGGCGCCGAGGCGGAGGTTGTCCTCGATGGTCATGCGGGGGAAGATGTGGCGGCCTTCGGGGGAGTGGGCCATGCCGAGGGCGACGATTTTGTGCGCGGGTACGTTGGCGAGGGGTTTGCCGTCGAAGGTGATTTTCCCGGCGAGGGGTTCGAGGAGGCCGGAGAGGGTGCGCAGGGTGGTGGTTTTTCCGGCGCCGTTGGTGCCGATGAGGGTGACGACTTCTCCTGCTTCGACGCTGAAGGAGATGCCTTTGACGGCTTCGATCTTGCCGTAGGCGACCCGGAGGTCCTCGACTTCGAGGAGTGCGGTCACGGGGTGTCTCCTTCGCTGCCGGTGGTGCCGGTGGTGCTGTGCGCCGCTTCGGCTGCTTCGACTTCGGCCGTTTCCTCGTCTCCCGGGGCGCCTTCGAAGGGCGTGCCGAGGTAGGCGGCGATGACGCGTTCGTCGGCCTGGACGGTTTCGGGGGTGCCTTCGAGGAGTTTTTCGCCCTGGACGAGGACGGACACGCGGTCGCAGAGGTTCATGATGAACCGCATGTCGTGTTCGATGACGAGGACGGCGATGCCTTGGTCGCGGATGGCGAAGATGAGTTCTTCGGCGGCGCGGGTTTCTTGGGGGTTCATGCCGGCGGTGGGCTCGTCGAGGAGGAGGAGTCCGGGTTCGCTGGCCAGTGCCCGGGCGATTTCGAGCTTGCGCTGTTCGCCGTAGGGGAGATTGCGTGAGAGGTGGTCGGCTTTCGCGGCGAGTCCGGTGAATTCGAGGAGTTCCATGGCTCGTTCGCGGGACGCGTTTTCGGCGTTCTTGAAGCCGGGCAGGCGCAGGAGCGCGGACCAGAGGCCTTCTTTGGTGCGGGTGTGGCGGCCGACGAGGACGTTTTCCAGGACGGTCATGTTGGGGAAGAGCCGGATGTTCTGGAAGGTGCGGGCGACGCCGGCCTGGGTGACGAGGTGGGGTTTGGGGGGCAGGACGGTGCCTTTGTAGGTGACTTTTCCTTCGGTGGGGACGTACAGGCCGGTGAGGCAGTTGAAGAAGGTGGTTTTGCCCGCTCCGTTGGGTCCGATGAGGCCGATGATTTCGCCGCTGTTGACGGTGAGGTCGACGTCTCGTACGGCGGTGAGTCCGCCGAAGCGCATGGTGACGCCGCCGGCGTGGAGGACGGTGTTGGTCGTGGTGGTGGTCATGTTGGTCACGCCCCCGCCTTGGTGACGCCGACGGGTGTGTCGGTGAGGCTGGTTTCTGGTGTGTCGAGTTGGCCGGTCTCGTGGAATTCGAGCTTTTTGCGGCGGTCGGCGATGATGCCTTCGGGGCGCAGGCGCATGAGGACGATGAGGGCGACTCCGAAGAGGAGCAGCTGGTAGTCCTGCATGAATTGGAGTTTGGCCGGGATGAGGTAGAGCAGGGCGGCGCCGATGAGGGGGCCGCTCATGGTGCCCATGCCGCCGAGGATGACGGCGGCGAGCAGGAAGGCGGAGTTGGGGGGTACGGAGCCGGCGAATTGGTACTGCTCGGGGGTGACGGTGCTGGTGAGGTGGCCCTGTACGGTGCCGGCGAGTCCGGCGAGGGTGGCGCCGAGTGCGAAGGCGATGAGTTTGACGCGGAAGCCGTTGATGCCCATGGCGGTGGCGGCGGTTTCGTCTTCGCGGATGGCGACCCAGGCGCGGCCGATGCGGCTGTCGGCGCTGCGGCGGAAGACGGTGACGACGACGAGGGTGATGAGGAGCATCAGGAGGTAGTAGTTGCCGGGTTTGCCGAGGGTGAAGCCGGCGACGTCGTGGCTGGTGCCGAGGTCGTATCCGAAGATGGTGATGTCGGGGATGGCGGGGATGCCGCGGGAGCCGTTGGTGACGTTGGGTCCGCTGTTCCCGTTGAGGTTGTTCATGGTGATGCGGAAGATCTCGCCGAAGCCGAGGGTGACGATGGCGAGGTAGTCGCCGCGCAGGCGCAGGGTGGGGGCGCCGATGAGGACGCCGAAGATGAGGGAGGCGCCGGCGCCGACGAGGAGGGCGGCCCAGAAGGGGAAGTGGACGCCGATGCTGGAGGTGCTTGCGCCGGAGACGAGGGCGGCTGCGTAGGCGCCGACGCCGAGGAAGGCGACGTAGCCGAGGTCGAGGAGGCCGGCGAGGCCGACGACGACGTTGAGGCCGAGGGCGACGGTGGCGAAGATCAGGATGTTGGCGCCGATGAGGGCGTATTCGTCGCTGGATTGTGTGAAGGGGAAGCAGATCGCGGCGACGAAGGCGGCGCTGAGGGTGATGGTGCGGTGGTGCGCGGTGAGCGCGGACAGGCGGGCGAGCAGGCCTGCCTGGGTGAGGGCGGCGAAGGTGAACGCGGCGGTGATGAGGAAGCCGATGAACAGTTCGGTGTAGGCGGTGTCGATGCCGTACGCGAAGACGTAGAGGCCGATGGCGAAGGCGGCGACGATGATGAGGATGCCGGCCCAGTCGGGGATGGCGCGGGCGGGGCGGGGGGCGGGTGCGGCCAGGGTGTGGCGCAGGCGCTGCCAGGGGCTGTGGCCGGTGGTGTCGGTGCCGGGGATGTCGCCGGGCAGGGCGAAGGCGCCGATGAGGGCGATGAGGGAGCCGGCGCCGGAGATGTAGGCGCCGGGTTCGAGGTTGACGATGCCGCCGAGGTCGCTGGAGATGGCGCCCAGGGTGTAGGCGGTGGTGGCGAAGGTGGCGAGGGCGAGCAGGCGCAGGGGGGCGCCGGTGCCGCCGGGGGTCAGCCAGCGCAGTCCCTTGATGCCGTACGCGGAGAGCGCGAACAGCAGGGTGAGCAGTGCGCCGGTGAGGGTGAGGAGCTGGAGGCCGCCGGGGTAGCCGGTGACGGTGAGGTCGCCGGGGAAGTCGCTGGTCCAGGTCCAGGCCAGGAAGGTGCCGATGAGGGCGATGGCGGCGCCGGCGGTGACGGCGTGGCGGGCCGGGGTCTGGGGGAGCGCGATGAGCGGGGTGGCGCTGTCGTGGGCGCGGGTGGTGTTGTCGGTCATGGTGATCACGCCCTGTCCGCGACGCGTTCGCCGAGCAGGCCCTGGGGCCGTATGAGCAGGACGAGGATGAGCAGCACGAAGGCCCATACGTCCTTCCAGGCGCCGCCGCCGAACAGTTCCATGCTGGGGATGTTGCCGACGTAGCCGACGGCGAGTGCTTCGGCCAGGCCGAGGACGATGCCGCCGAGCATGGCTCCGTAGATGTTGCCGATGCCGCCGAGTACGGCCGCGGTGAAGGCCTTGAGGCCCATGATGAAGCCCATGCGGAAGCCGACTTGGCCGTTGTGGAGGCCGTAGCCGACGGCGGCGATCGCGGCGAACGCGGCGCCGATGGCGAAGGCCATGACGATGATGCGGTCGGTGTTGATGCCCATGAGTTTGGCGGTGTCGGGGTCCTGGGCGGTGGCCTGCATGCCGCGGCCGGTGCGGGTCTTGGTGACGTAGAACCCGAGGGCGATCATGCAGAGGGGGGCGGCGATGAGGATGAAGAGGTCGCCGCGCTGGACGCTGGCGCCCAGTACGTGGAAGGCGCCGCCGTCGAACTGAGGGAAGGAACGATCCTTCTTGGCGTCCGGGTACCACTTCCACACGGCCTGTTGCAGGGCGAGCGAGAGGCCGATCGCGGTGATGAGGGGGGCCAGGCGAGGGGCGCCGCGCAGGGGCCGGTAGGCGAAGCGCTCGGCCGCGGTGGCCACCAGGACGGAGACGATGACGCCACCGATGATCATGAGGGGGATGGCGGCGAGGAGGGAGAAGCCTGAGGGGAGCGCGAGGAAGACGGTGAGAGCCCCGAAGCCCCCGACCATGAATATCTCGCCGTGGGCGAAGTTGATGAGCTGGACAATGCCGTAGACCATCGTGTACCCGATCGCGATCAGTCCGTACATCGCGCCGAGGATGAGTCCGTTGGCCAGCTGTTGCGGCAGTTCGTGCACCGCGGGGCCTCCGTGAAGTGATCGGATATGGCACCGCGCGGGGGCGCTCGTGGCGCTCCCGCGCGGTCCTTGGTGTGCGGGTGTGCGGGATGGCGGGGTGGCGCCGGGGTTACGGCTTGTAGGCCTCGCTGAGCTCGGGCTTCCAGGCTCCGTCGGTGACCTTGTAGGCGGTCATCATGGTGTTGGTGGTGTCGCCGTACTGGTCGAAGGAGACGGGGCCGGTGACGCCGTCGAACTTGACCTTGCCGACGGCGTCGAGGACCTTGGCGCGCAGGTCGCCGCTGGGGAGCTTGCCGTTGTTGGCGGCGACGACGTCCTTGACGGCCTCGATGATGGCCCAGGTCGCGTCGTAGGTGCCGCCCCCGTAGGCCTCGTAGGCGTCCTTGTAGCCGGCCGCCTTGTAGTTGGCGATGAAGGTCTTGGCGGAGTCGAGCTGTTCGACGGGCTTGCCGACGGAGGTGGCGAGGTCGCCGTTGGCCTTCTTGTTGAGCTTGATGAAGTCGGCGCTGTAGATGCCGTCGCCGCCCATCAGCGGGATGGCGGTGCCGCTGTCCTTGAGCTGCTGGGACAGCGGGCCCGCGGCCGGGTATTCGCCGCCGTAGTACAGGGCCTTGGCGCCGGTGGCCTTGACCTTGGCGACGATCGCGTTGAAGTCGCGGTCGTCGGGGTTGATGTGGTCGCTGCCGACGATCTTGCCGCCGAGCTTGGTGAAGGTGTCCTTGAAGGAGGCCGCGAGCCCCGCGCCGTAGGTCTTCTGGTCGTCGATGAGGTAGACCGAGTCGATCTTGGCGTTGTTGAACAGGTATTTGGCGGCGAAGGCGCCCTGGACCTGGTCGGTGGTGGCGGTGCGGAAGAAGGTCTTGTACGGGCGGACCTTGTCGCCGGTCTTCCAGCCGTTGCCCTGGGTCAGCTCGGTGCCCGTGTTGGCGGGGGATATCTGGGTGAGCCCGGCGTCGTTCAGCGGCTTCTGCATGGACTGCGAGACGCTGGAATTGAGCGGGCCCACGACGCCGACGACGCTCTTGTCGCCGATGAACTTGGTGGCGTTCTGCTGGCCGACGGAGGGCTGCGCCTGGTCGTCGAGCGGCTGGGTCTTGAACTGGACGCCGGGGACGAGGTTCTGCTTGTTGGCCGTCTGGGCGGCGAGGTCGGCGGAGTTCTTGATGCCGAGGCCGAGGGCGGACAGGTCACCCGTGAGGGGAGCGTCTACGCCGATGACGACTTCCTGCTTCTTGTCGCTGGTGTCGCCGCCTTTGTCGCGCGAGCCGCAGGCGGTGAGGGTGAGTGCGCCTGAAGTGAGCACTGTGGTGAGGATGAGCAAGGAACGGTGTCGCACGATGGGTCCTTTCCCTGGCGCGGCCTTCCCCGTGAGTGAGGTGCCGTGTCGGTCGCCGGGCCGTACTGATCGGTAAGGGCCGTGCAGCAGTCGCACCCGGCGGCGCGGTGACTGGCCGTGACTCTAAGCGCAGCCGGGGAGGGTGGGGAGCGGCCGGGACAGGATGTGACTTTCTTGTTATGCCAAGGCCAAACCTTGGCGGCACAGGGCGGACCTTTCCGGCATGTCCGTACACAGGGATTTCTCGCATGATGAGAACGCCCAGTTCCGCTAAGGGGCTTGAGGGGATCATGGTCCTGACGGGCCTGGGGGCGTCCGTAAGCCGGGCGGTGGCCGGGAAGGGGGTCACCGGCGGCCGGATGGCGTCCCCGGCACCCCGCCCGCCCGTTACGCAGCGTTACCGTGACGCGGAGGGGAGGGGCGGCTTCGTCTGCGCCCAAGGGCCGCCCGAGGGGGCGCCGTTGCGATAGCGCTCATCGCAACCTTCGCGTGCGCGCCGCTCGACGACCCGGTCGCCCGCGGCCGCGCCGTGAGCCGCGCGCTCCGGCCGGGCGGCGGCCAGCGCGGCCAGAAGGATCTCGTTCTGCCCGTCCGACAGGCCCTTCTCCTGATAGTCCAGGCCAGAGCCCTTGCCCTGGTCGAGTTCCTGCCGTGCCCAGTAGGTGATCAGGCGGACGCAGAGGTCCTGGGGCGAAGTGGCCCCGGGGGAGGGCGAGTTGGCCTCGATGCCGGTGCGGGTGGCGGCTTGGGAGGGGCCCGCGGGCTGGGCGGTGCAGCCCGCCAGGGCCGCCACCGCGAGGAACGCGCCCGGCAGGATGAGTCGTACCCTCGACCGCCGCTTGGGCCTCATGGCACGAAGTTAGGGCGCGGAGCGTGATGTGACAATGGCCGACGAGCCATCAACTCGTCGGCCACGAAACGGACTTGACCCCTCCGTTGGGATCGGCGGCGCGGGGCGCGGTCGCGGGCGGGCCAAGGGGGTTGATCCCTTCGCCGGGAGGGGGCGGCTGGGGGAGGGGCCTGACCCCTTCGCCGGGGGAGGGGTGGCTCGGGGAGGGGCTTGCCCCCCATGCCGGGAGAGGAGGGCTGGGGCGGTCAGTCCTTCTGGCCGGGCGCGTCACGCAGCAGACACGTCAGACGGGCCGTGCAGACCCGCTTGTCCTGCTCATCGGTGATCACGATCTCGTACGTGGCCGTCGAGCGCCCCCGGTGCACGGGCGTGGCGACCCCGGTGACCAGACCGCTGCGCACCCCCCGGTGGTGGGTGCAGTTCAGGTCCACCCCCACCGCGATCTTGGTGTGACCGCCGTGCAGCATCGAGCCGACCGAACCGATCGTCTCGGCCAGGACCGCCGAGGCGCCGCCGTGCAGCAGACCGTAGGGCTGGGTGTTGCCCTCGACGGGCATCGTCGCCACGACCCGCTCGGCCGACGCCTCGATGATCCGCACGCCCATGCGGGTACCCAGGTGCCCGGCGGAGAACATCGCGGGCAGGTCGACACCGAGGGACGCGTACTCGTCGACGACTTCCTGCGGGAACTTCACGCTGCTCTGCTCGCCCATGGGCTCCGGCTCCGTTCATCTGCGGTTGCTGCGCTGTCGCCACCGTCATACCAGATGACTGAGCAGACGCTTAGGGCGCAGCTCTCATTGCCCGGCCCCGCCCTCCTGCCCGGGCCCCTCCAGACGCACCACCACCGACTTGCTGGCCGGGGTGTTGCTGACATCGGCCGTCGAGCCCAGCGGCACCAGGACATTGGTCTCGGGATAGTAGGCGGCGGCGCAGCCACGCGCGGTCGGGTAGTGCACGACGCGGAAACCCGGCGCGCGCCGCTCCACACCGTCCTTCCACTCGCTGACCAGATCCACATACGCCCCATCCGCCAGGCCCAGTTCGCCCGCGTCGGCCGGGTTGACCAGGACCACACGCCGGCCGCCCTTGATGCCGCGGTAGCGGTCGTCGAGACCGTAGATGGTGGTGTTGTACTGATCGTGGGAGCGCAACGTCTGCAACAGCAGCCGGCCCTGGGGAAGCTCGGGGAACTCCACCGGGGCGGCCGTGAAGTTGGCCTTGCCGGTGGCGGTGGGAAAACGCCGCTCATCGCGCGGCGCGTGCGGCAGCTGGAACCCGCCGGGGCGCGCGACCTTCGCGTTGAAGTCCTCGAAGCCCGGCACCACGCGCGCGATGCGGTCGCGGATCGTGGCGTAGTCCCGCTCGAACTCCGCCCAGTCCACCACCGAGGACGCGCCGAGCGTGGCCCGGGCCATACGGGCCACGATCGCCGGCTCGGACAGCAGATGACGGCTCGCGGGAGCCAGGTTGCCGCGCGAGGCGTGCACCAGGCCCATCGAATCCTCGACGGTCACGAACTGCCGCCCGCTTGCCTGCACGTCCTTGTCGGTACGCCCCAGGGTCGGCAGGATCAACGCGCGCCGGCCCGTCACGGCATGCGAGCGGTTGAGCTTGGTGGAGACGTGGACGGTCAGCGAGGCCCGGCGCATGGCGGCCTCCGTCACCTCCGTGTCGGGGGTGGCGCTCACGAAGTTGCCGCCCATGGCGAAGAACACCTTCGCCCTGCCGTCGCGCAACGCCTCGATGGACCGTACGACGTCATATCCGTGGTGGCGCGGCGGAGCGAAACCGAACTCCTTCTCCAGCGCGTCCAGCAGCGCGGGAGCGGGCCGCTCGAAGATGCCCATCGTGCGGTCGCCCTGCACATTGGAGTGGCCGCGCACCGGACAGACACCGGCGCCCGGACGGCCGATGTTGCCGCGCAGCAGCAGGAAATTGACCACTTCGCGGATGGTCGGCACGGAGTGCTTGTGCTGGGTCAGACCCATCGCCCAGCACACGATGGTGCGCTTGGAGGCGAGCACCATCGCCAGGGCCTGCTCGATCTCGGCCCGGCTCAGACCGGTCGCCGCCAGCGTCTGATCCCAGTCCGCCGCGCGCGCCGCGGTCTTGAACTCCTCGAAACCATGGGTGTGTTCGCGCACGAACAGCTCATCGACGGCGCCCGGCGTCTGGACGATCAGCTTGTTCAGCAGACGGAACAGCGCCTGGTCACCGCCGATGCGGATCTGGAGGAACAGATCGGTGAGGGAGGCGCCCTTGAGCATGCCCTGCGGGGTCTGCGGGTTCTTGAACTTCTCCAGGCCCGCCTCCGGCAGCGGATTCACCGAGATGATCCTGGCGCCGGCGTTCTTCGCCTTCTCCAGGGCGGACAGCATCCGGGGGTGGTTGGTGCCCGGATTCTGCCCCGCGATCACGATCAGGTCGGCCTGGTGCAGATCATCGAGTGAGACGCTGCCCTTGCCGACGCCGATCGTCTCCGTCAGCGCCGAACCCGACGACTCGTGACACATGTTGGAACAGTCCGGCAGATTGTTGGTGCCGAACTCGCGGGCGAAGAGCTGAAGCAGGAAAGCCGCCTCGTTGCTGGTGCGCCCCGAGGTGTAGAACAGCGCCTCGTCGGGGGAAGCCAGCGCGTTCAGCTCCTGCGCGATGATCTCAAAAGCCCGCTCCCAGGTGATCGCCTCGTACCGCTCGGCGCCCTCGGGCAGATACATCGGCTGGGTGATGCGGCCCTGCTGACCCAGCCAGTACCCACTGCGGGTGGCGAGATCGGCGACAGGGTGCGCGGCGAAGAAATCCGGCGTGACCCGGCGCAGCGTCGCCTCCTCGGCGACCGCCTTCGCGCCGTTCTCACAGAACTCCGCCGTGTGCCGCTTGTCGCCCTCGGGCCAGGCGCAGCCCGGACAGTCGAAACCGTCCTTCTGATTGACCTTGAGCAGGGTCCGCGCCGTGCGGCGCACGCCCATCTGCTGCTGCGCCATGAGCAGGGTGTGACCGATGGCGGGGAGACCTGCGGCGGCATGCTTTGGCGCGGCGACCTGCGGCGCGTCCTGGACCGGATCACCTGCGGGCGGCTTGCTGACCATGGCGCTGCTCCCCTTCGAGCGAACACGAGATGCGTACATCTTCGATCCTGTCACGCGCCACTGACAGCCGCGCCAGGGGCGGCCGAGCGGGACTGGCCAGGATTGTCAGTGGGGCGTGGCAGGATCGGGGGCATGGCTGAGACGGCATCGAAGAAGACCCCGGAAACCCGACCGCGCCTGCTCCTCATGGACGGCCACTCCCTGGCGTACCGGGCGTTCTTCGCGCTGCCCGCGGAGAACTTCACGACCGCGACGGGCCAGCCCACCAACGCGGTCTACGGCTTCATGTCCATGCTCGCGAACACACTGCGTGACGAGGCACCCACCCACTTCGCGGTGGCGTTCGACGTGTCCCGCAAGACGTGGCGCTCCACGGAGTTCCCCGAGTACAAGGCGAACCGCTCCAAGACCCCCGACGAATTCAAGGGCCAGGTCGAGCTGATCGGCGAACTGCTCGACGCGATGCACGTCGACCGGTTCGCCACCGACGGCTTCGAGGCCGACGACATCATCGCCACTCTCGCCACCCAGGCCGAGGCGGCCGGCTTCGAAGTCCTGATCGTCACCGGCGACCGCGACTCCTTCCAGTTGGTCTCCGACCACGTCACCGTCCTCTACCCCACCAAGGGCGTCTCCGAGCTGACCCGGTTCACGCCCGCCAAGGTCGAGGAGAAGTACGGCCTGACCCCGCGGCAGTACCCGGACTTCGCGGCGCTGCGCGGCGACCCGTCGGACAACCTGCCGGGCATCCCGGGCGTCGGTGAGAAGACGGCCGCGAAGTGGATCAACCAGTTCGGTTCGTTCGCCGAACTCGCCGAGCGCGCCGACGAAGTCAAGGGTAAAGCCCGGACAAAACCTCCGTGACCACCTGGAATCGGTCAAGCTCAACCGCCGCCTGACCGAGATGGTCAAGGACGTCGAGCTCCCCAAGGGCCCCGCCGAACTGGAACGCGCCCCCTACGACCGCGCCAAGGTCACCGGCGTCCTGGACGTCCTGGAGATCCGCAACCCCTCATTGCGCGAACGCCTCCTCGCCGTCGACCCCGGCGCCGCAGAGGCACAGGCGCCCCAGCCCGCCGCCGGAGTCGACATCGACGGCACGGTCCTGGGCGCGGGTGAACTCGCTCCGTGGCTGGCCGGACACAGCGGGCAGCCGCTGGGCGTGGCGACCGTCGACGCCTGGGCGCTGGGCACCGGAAGCGTCAGCGAGGTCGCGCTGGCCGCCGCCGACGGCACGGCCGGCTGGTTCGACCCCGCCCAGATCGACGAGAGCGACGAGCGGGCCTTCGCCGCCTGGATCGCCGACGCCGCCCAGCCCAAGATCATGCACAACGCCAAGGCCGCGATGCGGGTCTTCCCCGAACACGGCTGGAGCGTCGCAGGCGTCACCATGGACACCGCGCTCGCCGCCTACCTCGTCAAGCCCGGCCGCCGCTCCTTCGCCCTGGACGCCCTGTCGGTGGAGTACCTCGGCCGCGAACTCGCCCCGGCCGGCGCCGCCGACGGACAGCTCGCCTTCGGCGCGGACGACGAAGCCGAAGCCGCCGCCCTCATGACCCAGGCACGAGCCGTCCTCGACCTGGGCGACGCGTTCACCGAACGCCTCAAGGAAGTCGGCGCCACCGACCTGCTGCACGACGTGGAACTGCCCACCTCCCTCCTCCTGGCCCGCATGGAGCGCTACGGCATCGCCGCCGACCGCGCCCACCTGGAAGCCATGGAGCAGCAGTTCGCCGGCGCGGTGCAACAAGCCGTGAAGGAGGCGCACGCCTCCGTCGGCCACGAGTTCAACCTGGGCTCGCCCAAGCAGCTCCAGGAAGTCCTCTTCGGCGAACTGGCCCTGCCCAAGACCAAGAAGACCAAGACCGGCTACACCACCGACGCCGACGCACTGGCCTGGCTCGCCGCCCAGACCGAGCACGAACTGCCCGTCATCATGCTCCGCCACCGCGAGCAGGCCAAGCTGCGCGTCACCGTCGAAGGCCTGGTCAAGACGATCGCGGCGGACGGCCGCATCCACACCACCTTCAACCAGACCGTCGCCGCCACCGGCCGCCTCTCCTCCACCGACCCCAACCTCCAGAACATCCCCGTACGCACCGACGAGGGCCGTGCGATCAGGCGGGGCTTCGTGGTCGGCGAAGGCTATGAGTCGCTGCTGACCGCCGACTACAGCCAGATCGAACTGCGCGTGATGGCCCACCTGTCCGAGGACGCGGGCCTCATCGAAGCCTTCGCCTCCGGCGAGGACCTGCACACCACGGTCGCCTCCCAGGTCTTCGGCGTGGCCAAGACCCAGGTCGACCCGGAGATGCGCCGCAAGATCAAGGCCATGTCGTACGGCCTGGCCTACGGGCTGTCCGCCTTCGGCCTCTCGCAGCAGCTGAACATCGAGGCCGGCGAGGCACGCGGCCTGATGGACACGTTCTTCGAACGCTTCGGCGGCGTACGGGACTACCTCCAGCGCGCCGTCGAGGAAGCCCGCGCCACGGGCTACACGCAGACGATGCTGGGCCGGCGCCGCTACCTGCCCGACCTCAACAGCGACAACCGCCAGCGCCGCGAGATGGCCGAACGGATGGCACTCAACGCCCCGATCCAGGGCACGGCGGCCGACATCGTCAAGGTGGCGATGCTGAACGTGGACCGTGCCCTGACCGAAGCGGGCCTCGCCTCGCGCCTCCTGCTCCAGGTCCACGACGAAATCGTCCTGGAAGTCGCACCGGGCGAGCGCGAGCGGGTCGAAGCGCTGGTACGCCGCGAGATGGCGGGCGCGGTGCAGCTCCGCGCCCCGCTGGACGTGTCGGTGGGCTCGGGCAACGACTGGGAGTCGGCGGCGCACTGAGGGGTGCCTGGGGGGTGCTGGGGGGCCGGTAGGTGGCGGATGACGGATGACGGATGACCGTTTTCCATCATCAGCTGACAGATTTCAGTTCCTGTCAGTGAGCAGCGGTGTTCGGTTTGCGGAACAGGCTCCCCTGTCGACCCCCAACGCATCTCACGTGGCGAATCAGTGAAAACCGGTCAGGCGGCGCTGTCATGGCGCCGTCGGTTGCCGTAGTGTCACCTGAGTCCTCGCGCTGGGGAGCGCGAACGGCCGAGTACCGGGGAGGGACTTGACGTATGGCACCGCACATGGGCCGACGACTGCGTAAGGGAGCGGGGACCACGGCGGTCGCCGCGCTCGCGGTGGCGGCGCTTTCCGCGTCGCAGGCACCCGCAGTAGTGCACGCGAGCAGTCCGGCCGACCAGTCGGCGTCGGACGCGACGCCGACGCCCACGCCGGATGCCCCGGCCTCGGGCAACTCGCCGTACTACACCGACCTTCCGCCGCTCACGTCGCCGACGCCCCCGATCGCGCCCACTGCGCCAGTGACGACGATCCCCACCGGCGACCAGCAGGGCATACCCGCCACGGTGCTCGACGCGTACAAGAAGGCGGAAGCGGCGCTCGCGACGAGCCGGCCGGGCTGCCACCTGCCGTGGCAACTGCTCGGCGGCATCGGCAAGGTCGAGTCGGGCCACGCCAACGGCGGCCGGGTCGACGCCAACGGCACGACGCTCACCCCGATCCTCGGCCCGGTGCTCGACGGAGTCGGGTTCGCCAACATCACCGACACCGACGGCGGCGCGTACGACGGCGACAAGGTGCACGACCGGGCGGTGGGGCCCATGCAGTTCATCCCCTCCACCTGGGCGACCGCGGGCCGCGACGGCAACGGCGATGGCGTCAACGACCCCAACAACGTCTACGACGCAGCGCTCGCCACCGGGTACTACCTGTGCGGCAGCGGCCGCGACCTCGCGGTCAAGGCCGACCTGGACAAGGCGATCCTGAGCTACAACCAGTCGCAGGAGTACCTGACGACGGTCACGACGTGGTTCGACTTCTACCGGCGCGGCACCCACGAGGTTCCCGACGGCGCCGGCTCGCTGCCCGGCCGCCGCAGTGACCAGACCACCACCAAGCAACCGCCGGTGACGCCGAAGGCACCGCCCAAGGGGCATGCCTCCCAGCCGAGTTCGCCGCCCGCATCCAAGCCGTCCACCAAGCCCGACCCGGCGCCCACCACGCCCGTGCGGCCCACGCCCCCGCCGGCCAGGCCCGGCGGCGACACCAAGCCGACCCCGGTGCCGTTCCCCAAGACGCTGGAGGACGCCGGCACCAAGGAGCTGACGGCGCCCGCCGGCGCCGGTTTCGCCGGTCACCCCACGGCGGTCGTGAAGGACGCGTCCGGCAAGGCGATGGCGGGCGTGAGCGTGCGGTTCGAGATCGCCGGGGACACCGACACCCGCTTCGCCGGCGGTGCCACCACCGCCACCGTGGCCACCGAGGCGGACGGCAGGGCCGTCGCGCCGGTGCTCGAGGCCGGCGAGAAGACCGGCACGTTCACGGTGCGCGCCACGATCGTCACGTCCGCGCTGGCCGCCGTCGAGTGGAAGGCCACGGTCCTGGCCCGCCAGGCCGACGACCTCACCCGGGGCGACGCCAAGGCGCTGACGGCCGTGCCCAGTGGCGAGTTCGCCAACGCCGTGTCGCTCAAGGCCACCTACAAGGGCGCCGCGGCAGCCCATGTCGCGGCATCCGCCACCATGGTCGCGGAGCCGGCGGCAGGCGCCGACCCGAAGGCCGCGCCCAAGGTCAACGACAAGGGCCCGTACTTCAAGGACGCCAAGGGCAACCCGGTCCGTGAGATCAAGGACCTCACGACCGACGCCAACGGTCTCCTGGTCCTGCCGAAGATGTACGCGGACGGGCAGAGCGGCACGTTCCTGCTCCGGGTCACCACCGAGGGCGGCGCCACGATCACGCTCAAGCTGACGGTGGCCGCCGCCTCCTGAGGGGCGCCCCCGGTCTCCTCCTTTCCCAGCAGCCCCTCCGCCGCCCGACGGCAGAGGGGCTGTTCGACGTGTTCTCATCTCGGCTGGGCGTTGCTACGGTGCCCATCCCATCCCGTTTCTGACGGCCCATCAGCTGTACGGAGGCCGAGCATGCGCGCCCTCATAGCTGCCGCGATCGGGCTTGCCGCCGCCCTCGCCCTCGTCCTGACCGTGTCGGCCATCGGCGCCCCCGAAGGAAAGACCTCGCCGAAACCGCTGCTCACCACGGTCCCCAGCGCGCCAGGGAAGATCACCCAGACCAAGTAGAGGAAGAGCGGGTCCATGCGACGCAAAGCCAGTCTCGTTCTGCTCGCCCTCGCCGTGTTCTTCGCCGCCCTGTCGCCCCTGTTGCGCTGGTACGCCTTCCCCCGCCTCGCCAAGATCCCGCCCAGCCAGTACCAGGAGGCGGTCCTCGAAGCGAAGAACGCCACCCTCATCGACTACGCCACGATGCGGTCAAGGACGGTCCCCAAGGTGACCGTCGTCCAGACGCTCAAGGGCAACGTCGAGGCCGCCAAGGAGATCGAGAAGAGCGCCGGCGACGACGTCGTGGTGTGGGACACCCTCTCCTACATCCAGGGACCCGACGGCAAGATGGTCTCCCAGATACCCGAGCGCTACATCTTCGACGCGCACAGCCAGGCGCCCGTCCACGCCACCGGCGAGATGGTCGACGGCGACGCCGTGCAGCGCAAGGGCATCGAGTTCAAGTGGCCCTTTCTGACCGAGAAACGGGACTACGAGTACTTCGACTTCCAGGCCCGCACCTCCGCGCCCATCCACTACAAGGGCACCAGGCAGTTCCACGGACTCCACGTCTACTACTTCGAGCAGACCATCCCCTGGACCAAGGTGCCCTACCCGAAGAAGATGCCGCTGCCCGGCATCGACTCCAGCACCTTGGAGCAGACCACCGGCACCTCTCTCTGGTACACCACCACCCGCAAGTTCTGGGTCGACCCCGTCACCGGCGCCCCGGTCAACGGTGAGGAGCTGAACCAGGAGGAGATGCGCGGCGGCACCCTCCTTGGTGGCCGAGACAAGGTCACCGTGTTCGCCGGCGACGTCAAGATGCGGGACGACTACGTCAAGTACACCGTCGACCTGGTCAAGAAGAACCGCGCCCTGGTCCTGATGCTCACCTCCTACCTCCCGTGGGGATTTCTCGGTCTCGCCCTGGCCCTGCTCGCCCTCGCCCTGTGGCTGGAGGCACGCGGCCGCCGCCCCGACGACCCGCCCCCGGCCATGACCGAGCCACTGGAACCCGTCACCGTTTGAGCCGCGCCGTGGTGAACCGCGTCGCCGGCACCGCAGTCGGGTCCTCCGGCCAGGGGTGCTTGGGATAGCGGCCGCGCAGTTCGGCCCGCACGGCGCGGTACCCCTGGCGCCAGAAGTTCGCCAGGTCGGCGGTGACGGCGGCCGGCCGGCCCGCGGGGGAGAGCAGATGGACAAGGACCGGCACCCCCGCCACTTCCGGCGTGCCGTCCAGGCCGAACATCTCCTGCAACTTGACGGCCAGCACCGGCTGTTCACCCCCGTACTCCACCCGTATCCGTGATCCGCTGGGCACCTGGATCCGCTCGGGGGCCAGCTCGTCGAGCCGGGCCGCCTCCCCGCAGGCCCACGGCAGCAGCCGGCTGAGAGCCGCGCCCGCCTCGATCCTCCCGAGGTCGGCCCGGCGCCGGGCCCGTGAGAGCTCCGGCTCGAGCCACTGCTCGGCCCGGGCGAGGAGGGCGGCGTCGGACACATCGGGCCAGGGCTCTCCACGCACCCGGTGCAGGAACGCCAGCCGTTCCCGCAGGCCGCGCGCGTCACGGGTCCACCGCAGAAGACCGAGCCCTTCCCGCGCCAGGCCGTCGAGCAGCGCGTCCCGCACGAGCGCCGGGTCGGGGTTTTTGAGCGGACGTATGGCCAAGTCGACCGCGCCGAGCCGGGACGCCCGGCGGGCCACCACATCCGCGTCCTCCCAGCACACCTCCTCGCCCTCGGTCACAAGGTGCCCCGCCGCGATCCGGGCCGTCGCCTCGTCGATGACGGCGGCCAGACGGATCCTGGCGGACGCGGCCTGGACGGGACGGTCGGCGACGGCCACCGCCAGCCAGTCCGCCGTGCTGAGCCCGGAGCCCTGCCCGGCCTCGGCGCCGGTGCCCGACACCATCAGGAACGCGCCGCCCCCGCGTGCCCGCGCCACCCGTTCGGGGAACGCCAGGGCCGCGATCAGCCCTGCGGCGCCCTCGGCGGAACCCCTGTCCGTGTGGGTCCCCGCGGCGGCGGTCAGGCGCCGCACCTCCTGCTGCCAGCGCGCCGCGTACCCGTCCCCGCCCCGGCGCGCCGTGCGCCAGGCCGCCGCCAGATCATCGCCGTACTCCCGTGGAGGCTCCTCGCTCAGCAGCGCCACCACTTCGGCGGCCCGTCGGCCACCGACCTCCGAAGCGCCGTCGAGCAGGGCACGGGCCAGACGCGGGTGCAGCCCGAGCCGGGACATCCGGGCGCCCCGGTCGGTGGCGCGGCCCTGTTCGTCCACCGCCCCGATCGCCGTCAGTACGGCACGGGCCGCGGCCATCGCCCCGGCGGGCGGCGCGTCCAGCAGGGCGAGGCCTTCGGCCGACGGATCGCCCCAGCAGGCCGCCTGCAGAGCGAACGCGGCGAGGTCGGCGACCTTGATCTCCGGGGCCGGGAAGCTGGGCAGCCGCCCGTGCTCCGCCTCGGTCCAGCAGCGGTAGACCGCGCCCGGCGCCTCACGCCCGGCCCGGCCGGCACGCTGGCGGGAGGCGGCCCGCGAGGCCCGCACCGTCGTCAGGGCGCCGAGGCCACGGGCATGATCCACCCTCGGCTCGCGGGCCAGACCGCAGTCCACGACCACCCGCACCCCGGGCACCGTCAAAGAGGACTCGGCGACCGAAGTGGCCAGGACCACCCGCCGCCCCGGCGATCCGGCCAGCACCGCGTCCTGCACCCAGGCCGGGGCCCGGCCATGCACCTCAAGCACCTCCACTCCGGAAAGATCGCCCAACTGCCGTGCCACGCGCCCGATTTCACCCACGCCCGGCAGGAAGCAGAGCACATCGCCCTCCCGCTCGGCCAGGGCGCGCCGCACCGTCGACGCCACGTGCGTCAGCAGGGCAGGATCCACCCGCATGCCGTGCGGTGGGCGGACCGGCTGGGCGGGCGGCGCCCACACCACCTCCACCGGGTGCGACACCCCGGCCGCCTCGACGACCGGAGCGTCCCCGAGCAGCCGGGCCCAGCCCTCGGCGTCCGTCGTCGCGGACGCCGCCACCAGGCGCAGCTCCGGGCGCAAGGCGGTGCGCACGTCCAGGAGGAAGGCGGCCGCGGTGTCCGCGTCGAGGTGGCGCTCGTGGCACTCGTCGATGACGACGACGTCGACGTCCGCCAACTCCTGGTCGCGCTGCAGGCGTTGGAGGAGTACGCCGGTGGTGACGACCTCGACGACGGTGTCGGGCCCCACGCGCCGCTCGCCGCGCACGGTGAAGCCGATCCGGCCGCCCGGCTGCTCGCCCAGCAGCCAGGCCATCCGGCGGGCGGCGGCCCGGGCCGCTATGCGACGCGGCTCGGCCACCACGACCCGTCGCACCGGGCCTGCGCCGGTCAGCCCCGCGAGCACCAGCGGCACGAGCGTGGTCTTGCCCGTGCCGGGCGGGGCGCACAGCACGGCCGTCCCGTGCCCGTCGAGTGCGGCAAGCAGCTCGGGGACGGCCTCGCGTACGGGGAGAGCGTCGAGAGCGTCGGTTCGCATCATGCGCTCAGTGTCGTACGTCGCGGCGGACCGTGCGGAGCTCTGTCCACAGGGACGGTGGGCTTGTATGACTAACCCCGGCCGACCCCGGACTCCGGCCGACCCCGGACTCCGGCCTGCCCCCGGAAGTCAACCCCGTACGCCCGCGAAGACTCAATCCCGTACGCACACGAAGATCGCCGTCCCGGGGATCAGATTGCCCCGCAGCGGCGACCAGCCACCCCACTCCTGCGCGTTCCAGGCCGGCCACTCCGGCTCGACCAGGTCCTCCAGGCGGAAACCGCCGGCGACCACGTCCCGCACCCGGTCGCCCAGGGTGCGGTGGTGCTCCACATAGACCGCGCGGCCGCTCTCGTCCTGCTCGACGTACGGCGTCCGGTCGAAGTAGGAGGCGGCGACCGACAGGCCGTCGGGCCCCGGCTCGTCGGGGAAGGCCCAGCGGATGGGGTGGGTGACGGAGAAGACCCAGCGGCCGCCGGGGCGCAGTACCCGACGCACCTCGCGGAAGACCTTCACCGGCTCCGCGACGAAGGGGACCGCGCCGTATGCCGAGCACGCCAGGTCGAAGGAGCCGTCCGCGAAGGGCAGCGCGCCCGCGTCCGCCTCGACCAGCGCGAAGGCGCCGGCGCCACCGTCGATGCGCAGGGCGTGCTGGAGCTGGCGGTGGGAGAGGTCGAGGGCCACCGGGCGGGCGCCCTGGGCGGCCAGCCAGCGCGAACACTGCGCGGCGCCGGCCCCGATCTCCAGGACGTCCAGTCCCCGCAGGGAGTCCGGCGGACCCAGGAGCCGGGCGTCCGCCTCGTCCAGGCCCTCGGGCCCCCAGATGAAGCGGTCGTCGCCGAGGAACGCGCCGTGATCTGTCTGATACTCGTCGGCGTTGCGGTCCCACCAGCTCCGGCTGGCCCGGCTGCTCTCCGTGCCCCCGGCGGTACGCCGTGTCGCCTCCGGCTCGGAAACGGACCCGTCATCGGACTCGTACGCTGGGATCTCTTGGCTCATCGTGCCCATCGTTGTAGTTCGCGCGGAACGCGACCTCGTCTTCGCGGAGCCTCCCGCGAGAGGCCGCCGGGGCCCATCGTGGCCTCGAGGAACCTTAGTTGTGCCGGGATTGCGGGGATCCGCCCCGGGTGTGCGCCTTCGCGCATTGACCCTGTCCGGCTGCCCCCGTATGCTACAAGTTGCGCTGCGAGCCTGCGCACCTCAGACCTAGCAGGCGCGCTTCCATCTGTTGTATGTCCCCTCGGTTTGTCGAGGCGCCATCCGGACCGACCCGGAGAGGCGCTTCCCTGGCTGTCCGGCTTCTGCAGAGGCGATACGGGCTCTCGGCGTGGCAGTACCTACGACTTTCTGTCCGTAACCGGAGCCCTTTCCCACATGACGAGCAGCACCGAGACCACCTCTACCACTCCGCAGGTAGCGGTCAACGACATCGGTAACGAGGAAGCCTTCCTCGCCGCGATCGACGAGACGATCAAGTACTTCAACGACGGCGACATCGTCGACGGCGTCATCGTGAAGGTCGACCGGGACGAGGTCCTGCTCGACATCGGTTACAAGACCGAAGGCGTGATCCCGAGCCGTGAGCTCTCGATCAAGCACGACGTCGACCCGAACGAGGTCGTCAAGGTCGGCGACGAGATCGAGGCCCTGGTTCTCCAGAAGGAGGACAAGGAAGGCCGTCTGATCCTGTCCAAGAAGCGCGCTCAGTACGAGCGTGCCTGGGGCACGATCGAGAAGATCAAGGAAGAAGACGGCATCGTCACCGGTACCGTCATCGAGGTCGTCAAGGGTGGTCTCATCCTCGACATCGGCCTCCGCGGCTTCCTGCCGGCCTCCCTCGTCGAGATGCGTCGTGTCCGCGACCTCCAGCCCTACGTGGGCAAGGAGCTCGAGGCGAAGATCATCGAGCTGGACAAGAACCGCAACAACGTGGTCCTGTCCCGCCGCGCCTGGCTCGAGCAGACCCAGTCCGAGGTTCGCCAGACGTTCCTCACCACCCTGCAGAAGGGTCAGGTCCGCTCCGGCGTCGTCTCCTCGATCGTCAACTTCGGTGCCTTCGTGGACCTGGGTGGCGTCGACGGTCTCGTCCACGTCTCCGAGCTGTCCTGGAAGCACATCGACCACCCCTCCGAGGTTGTCGAGGTCGGCCAGGAAGTCACCGTCGAGGTCCTGGACGTCGACATGGACCGCGAGCGTGTCTCCCTGTCGCTGAAGGCGACGCAGGAAGACCCGTGGCAGCAGTTCGCCCGTACGCACCAGATCGGGCAGGTTGTCCCCGGTAAGGTCACCAAGCTCGTTCCGTTCGGCGCGTTCGTCCGCGTCGACGAGGGCATCGAGGGCCTGGTCCACATCTCCGAGCTGGCCGAGCGCCACGTGGAGATCCCGGAGCAGGTTGTCCAGGTCAACGACGAGATCTTCGTCAAGGTCATCGACATCGACCTCGAGCGTCGTCGGATCTCGCTGTCCCTGAAGCAGGCCAACGAGTCCTTCGGTGCCGACCCGGCGTCGGTCGAGTTCGACCCGACCCTGTACGGCATGGCCGCGTCCTACGACGACCAGGGCAACTACATCTACCCCGAGGGCTTCGACCCCGAGACCAACGACTGGCTCGAGGGCTACGAGACCCAGCGCGAGGCGTGGGAGGGCCAGTACGCCGAGGCGCAGTCGCGCTTCGAGCAGCACCAGGCCCAGGTCATCAAGTCCCGCGAGGCCGACGAGGCCGCCGCTGCCGAGGGCGCTGCCGCTCCGGCCGGTGCCCCGGCGGGCGTCTCCGGCGGTTCGTACTCCTCGGAGTCGGACGACAACTCCGGCGCCCTGGCGTCGGACGAGGCGCTGGCCGCGCTGCGCGAGAAGCTGGCGGGCGGCCAGAGCTGACGCTCTGTCCCAGCTGGTAGATAGCTGAAAGTAAGGCCCGTTCCCCATGGGGAACGGGCCTTACTTCATGTCGCGGGTCAACTCGCCCCGCCCGTCGCCCGTTTCAGCGAAAGGGGCGGACGCGGGAATGCGCCGGTCCCGGCAGTCGTTCTTCCTGTTGAACACGAGGAGGAGCGGTAATCGTGCTTGATCCGCAGGATTTGTACGAATGGGAGCCGAAGGGCCTCGCAGTCGTCGACATGGCGCTCGCGCAGGAGTCGGCCGGCCTGGTCATGCTGTACCACTTCGACGGCTACATCGACGCGGGTGAGACCGGCGAGCAGATCGTCGAGAAGCTGCTGGACACACTGCCCCACCAGGCGGTGGCCCGCTTCGACCACGACCGGCTCGTGGACTACCGCGCCCGTCGCCCGCTGCTGACGTTCCGGCGCGACCGCTGGACGGACTTCGAGGTGCCCGCTCTCGAAGTGCGCCTCGTGCAGGACGCCACGGGCGCGCCCTTCTTGCTGATGTCGGGCCCCGAGCCGGACGTCGAGTGGGAGCGCTTCGCGCTCGCCGTGCGCCAGATCGTCGAGCGTCTCGGTGTGCGTCTGTCCGTCAACTTCCACGGCATCCCGATGGGCGTGCCGCACACCCGCCCCGTGGGCCTCACCCCGCACGGCAACCGCACGGACCTCATGCCCGGTCACCGTTCACCGTTCGACGAGGCGCAGGTCCCCGGCAGCGCCGAATCGCTGATCGAGTACCGCCTGATGGAGTCCGGCCACGACGTCCTGGGTGTCGCCGCGCACGTCCCGCACTATGTGGCGCGTTCGTCCTACCCGGACGCCGCGCTGACCGCCCTGGAGGCGGTCACGGCCGCCACGGGCCTGGTCCTGCCGAGCGTCGCGCACGGCCTGCGTACGGAGGCGCAGCGCACGCAGACCGAGATCGAGCGGCAGATCGGCGAGGGCGACGAGGAACTGGTCAGCCTGGTCCAGGGACTTGAGCACCAGTACGACGCGGTGGCGGGCGCCGAAGCGCGCGGCAACCTGGTCGCAGAACCCGCGGACCTGCCGTCGGCGGAGGAACTTGGCCGGGAGTTCGAACGTTTCCTCGCCGAGCGTGAGGGCGACGTCTGAGGAGGCGCTTAAGCTTCGGCTCATGCTGAAGGTGGGCCTGACCGGCGGTATCGGCGCCGGCAAGAGCGAAGTGTCACGGCTCCTCGTCTCCTACGGAGCCGTACTGATCGACGCGGACAGGATCGCGCGCGAGGTCGTCGAGCCCGCAACCGCGGGCCTGGCGGCGGTGGTTGAGGCGTTCGGCCCCGCGATCCTGACCGAGGACGGCGCACTGGACCGCCCCCGCCTGGGCGCCATCGTCTTCTCGGACCCTCAGAAGCTGGCGGCGCTGAACGCGATCGTGCACCCGCTGGTCGGAGCGCGCTCGGCCACGCTGGAGGCGGAAGCCGGACCCGACGCGGTGGTTGTGCATGACGTGCCGCTGCTGACGGAGAACGGCCTGGCGCCGCTGTACGACTTGGTCGTCGTCGTCGACGCCGCGCCCGAGACCCAGCTGGAGCGCCTGGTACGGCTGCGCGGCATGACGGCGGACGAAGCCCGCGCCCGCATGGCCGCCCAGGCCGACCGGGACCAGCGGCTCGCCATCGCCGATCTGGTCATCGACAACAACGGCGTTCTGGAGGCGCTGGAGCCGCAGGTGCGCGAGGTCTGGGCGGAGTTGGTGAAGCGCGCCGGGCGCTAGCGGACGCGGGACCGCTCGGGGCGTACGCGGGGCGCGCTCATGAGCCGGCGCGTATCGAAACCGTGGGGATTCCCTCATCATGCTGGGTTTCCCCGGCCCATGCCGCCAAGCGGGGCCGAGGCGCCCTACGATCTCGCTGTGCTCTTCGTACTGGCGGGTTTCACCGTCCTCGGCGGCCTCGTGGCACTGCTCGCCGGAGCCTACGGGCTGCGCGAGACCCGGCGCGCCGAGCGGGCGGGCGCCTTCGCGTGGGCGCTGGTGAAGCCCGCGCCGCAGGGGGCGACGCGGCCCCTGTTGCAGTTCGAGACGGTCGACGGCGACGTCTTCGAACTCCCTTCGCCCATCTCGCCCAGCCGCCGTGAGCCCCTGCCGCCGGGCGCCTGCGTGCGGGTGTCCTACGACCCGGAGAACCCGCGCACCATCGTGCTCCTGGGCCGTCAACGTACCGTCGTCGACCGGGCGTTCATGGCGGCGGGCGCGGTCATCGTGCTGCTCGGGCTGACCGTGGCGGCGACCGCGCTCTGAGCCGCGCGCCCGGACCTTTGCCGTCGGCACGCGTACGGAATACCCGAGCCGGGCATGGCGTTGACATCGCGCAGCAGAGGGAAAGGACAGGCACGTGGGCGAGAGCACCCCCGAGACGCACGTCATCGACTTCCGCGCCGCCGAGCAACTGCTGGCTGCCAGGGATCCACGTGGCGCCGTCAAACTCCTCGACTCGGTGGTCGCGGTTCATCCAGAGAACACGGCTGCCCGCCTGCTCAGGGCCCGCGCCTTCTTCGCCTCGGCCCAGCTCCGTTCCGCCGAACTGGAATTCCAGCTGGTCCTGGAACGCGAACCGGACAACGCCTTCGCGCATTTCGCCCTGGCCCGTACTTATGAACGCCAGGCGCGCCCGGACCACGCCACCCGCCACTTCCGCCTGGCGGCAGCGCTGGATCCCAAGCCGGAGTATGTGGCCGCGGCGCGGTTCGAGGGCGACGCGGAGTAGGAGGCGAGCACCGGCCCGGCGCGACCATCGCAGGCGCCCCTGGCGGGGTGACGGTCGGCCTGTGCCCGGGCCGGCCGCTGTGTCATCGGCTGCGCGGCGGCTCGTACGGGGGGACGTCACGGCCGGGCTGATAGTGCGGGCCCTGCCGGATATGGCGGACGATCATGACGAGGTCCATGACGATCACCGCGGCCAGCACCGCGCAGGCCGCCATCCACCCGGGCCGCCCTTCCACGGCGAAGCCGGCCGTACCGCCGAGGGCCCAGATCAGGCCCCAGACGCTCAGCCAGAGCCGCATCCGCAGGGGGCTGCGGGCAGTGATCGGTTCGTTACCCGTGCGCGGCATAGTGATCGCCTCTTCAGGAGGTGTACCCGCTGAGGCGGAGGTGAAAGCTGCCGGGCGCTGGGGATCCCGGGGCCGAGCTCCTTTGACGCCGCCGGCCCCCGTCGCCGTCGCTCAGGCCGCGTCCTGAATGCGGCGGTACGGCGTTGACCGGGTGGCTAGGGTGGCGCGCATGCCGCTCCCCGACGACCTTCCCCGGACGCTGCTCGACCTCGCCGTACCGCACGAGGACATCAACGAACTCACGGCGGTCGCCGCCCAGTTCACCGCGGATCCCGCGCTCGGCGACCTCCTGGAGCACGCGGCGCGCGCCCTCGTCGAGAACATCGGCACCTTGGATGTCCATCCCGCTCCGCCCGCCCCGCCCGAGGGCCTGGGCGATCTGGAACGCTGGTTTCCCGTCTGCGCCGTCCTCGCCGCGCTCCCCCGCACCAGGGCCTACCACCAGGAGCGGAACATCCCCGAGGACATCGCCCGCCATACCCTCGCCGACCTCGGGCGGCACATCGCACTGCACCGCAGACGGCACGGAAACGGCGGTCTCCTGACGCCTGGCTGGCTGCGGCTGCACGCGCGCGGGGAGATCTACCAGCTCGGGCGGCTCCAGTTCCAGCGCGCGGTGCTCGGCCGGCGCACGAGCCAGGCCGCCCGCGCGGCAGGCCTCGACGTCCGGCCGGGCGATCCGTGCCTGAACCTGCACATTCCTGACTTCCTGGGCCCGTTGACGCCCCGGGCGTGCGCCGATTCTCTCAGGCGCGCCAGGGCGTTCTTCGCCCGGCACTTCCCCGAGGAGCGCCACCAGGTGGCCGTCTGCCACTCCTGGCTGCTCGACGAGCAGCTGCGAGACCACCTGGCCGAGGACTCCAACATTGTCCGCTTCCAGGGTTTGTTCCGTATCGCTTACAGAAGCGACGACCCGGCGGACGGCGAACCCGTCGGCTTCGTCTTCGGGGATCCGGGTCTGCGCGTGGCGGACCTCCCGCGCCGCACCTCATTGCAGCGCGCCGTCACCGGGCACCTCCTGAACGGCGGGCACTGGTATGTGGGCCACGGCTGGTTCGCGCTGTAGGAGCCGGCCGGCGCGTGCGTGTGCGTCGCATTCCAGCCGGCCGACGGGGCCGGGGCGGACTCAGTGCACGAAGCTGTAGCTGCGCCAGGCCGCGGCTCTGGGCGCCGCATTGTCGGTGAGCCGGCTGCCGATGTACGTCGTGTCCTTGCCCGTGCAGTCGGGCGTCCTGTACATGACCATGTCGACCAGCGTGTTGTTGAGGACCTGCTTCGTGCCCGCCGGCGGCAGCCGGTGGCAGCCCCGGACCTTCGGGCTGGTCAGCGTAGTGGAGCGGTCCGACCCCGCCGTGTAGCTGATGGTGCCGACCGCCGTACGCCCGAGGCTGGAGCAGGCGGTCGTGGCAAGGGCGAGCAGCACGGCCCCGGTGACGATCCGCGTGCGGCGACGACGGCGCGAAGGGGCGGGGGACTGGGACGCGGTCACGGACATGAGTGGTCCTCGTCTGTACGGCATGGCTGCGGCGGTCAGTGTCGCCAGCCTGCCCCGTGCCGGTGCCCCCGGCATCTGGTGTGCCCCGTGGATAGCCCGCCCGGGCGACGGGCCCGCGCCGCGCCATCCGGCCCCGCACGACGTCCCGCCCGCCCCCACGCGTCCGCCTTCACGCGTCCGCCTCCACGCCCGCCCGGCGCAGCCCGGCTCCGGAGGTGCTCGGTTCGGACGCGCCCCGGTCTTTACGCGCGGGCCCACCTCGGGGTACGAGAGAGATTGCGGAGCCCGCAGCCGGGCACGCGCTCCGTGCCGAACGCCCCGCGCGCTGCGGCGCCGCCCTGCTCGAAACCTGTCGGAAGGCGCACGAACTGATGGAACCCGTCCGTACGACCCACCAGGGAGCGGTACGAGGACGTCTCGTCGCCGACGACGTTGCCGCCTTCCTCGGCATCCCGTTCGCCGCGCCCCCCTTCGGGGAGGCACGCTTTCGCGCTCCGGCACCCGCCCTCCCCTGGGACGGCGTGCGTGAGGCGTTCGTCCCGGGCGCGAGCATGCCCCGCGCCCCTTACGCACCTCCCTTCGACACCCTCATCCCCGACGAGGGCGCCCAGGGCCAGGACTGCCTGAACCTCAACGTGTGGACACCGCATCCGGCGCCGGGCGGCGGCCTGCCCGTAATGGTGTGGATCCACGGCGGAGCCTTCGCCAACGGCTCGGGCTCGGCGTCCTCCTACGACGGAAGCGCCTTCGCCCGCGACGGCGTGGTCTACGTCAGCGTCAACTACCGGCTCGGTGCCGACGGCTTCCTCAAGCTGCCCGACCGGCCCGACAACCGCGGCCTGCTCGACCAGATCGCCGCCCTGGAATGGGTGCGCGACAACATCGAGGCCTTCGGCGGCGACCCCCACCAGGTGACCGTCTTCGGCGAGTCGGCGGGTGCCATGAGCATCGGCGCCCTGCTCGCCCTGCCGCGCGCCCGTGGCCTCTTTCGACGCGCCATCTTGCAGAGCGGCGCCGCCCACCACTTCCTGCGGCCCGGCTCCGCCGACCTGATCACGGGCCGCCTCGCCGAAAAGCTCGGCATCGAGGCGAGTGCCGAGGACTTCGCCGCCGTCCCCCTGGAAGACCTGCTGCGCGCGCAGGCCGAGCTGCGCGGCGAGATCGGGGCGAACCCGGACCCGCGGCTGTGGGGGGAGGCGGCGCTCAACATGATGCCGTTCGAGCCCGTCCTCGACGAGCTCCCACTGCCCTCGGCGCAGTGCGGGGTGGAGTTCCTTGTCGGCAACAACCAGGAGGAGTACCGCCTGTTCCTGGTGCCCACCGAACGCATCGACGTCCTGCCGAGGTCCCGCCTGGAGCTGGCCGCGGCGGCGTACGGACTCGACCCGGACAAGGCACTGCCCGTCTACGAGCGGCGCCGCCCCGAGGCGGTGCCCGGCGAACTGTTCGACGCCGTCACCACCGACTGGTTCTACCGGATCCCGGCCCTGCGCGTCGCCGAGTCGGTACCCGGCACCCACGTGTACGAATTCGCCCACCGCTCCCCGGCCCACGGCGGCCGCCTCGGCGCCTGCCACGCCTCCGAGCTCGCCTACGTCTTCGACCGGCTCCACGACCCCTCCTACGCCGCGATGCTCGGCCCCCGCCCCCCACAAGCCCTCGCGGACGCGATGCACGGCGCCTGGGTGGCCTTCGCGAAGACCGGCGACCCCGGCTGGGCGCCCTACGACACCGAGCGCCGCACCACCCGGGTCTTCGGCACCGAACCGGGCCTCGAACACGACCCGCGCGGCGACGAACGTGCCTTGTGGGAGGGGGTGCGCTGAGGCCGTGAGGCCCATTGTCAGACCCCGCCCGTAAGGTCGTAGATCAGTCGCGGACCACGCGACGGACCACGACCGCGCGGACGAAGGGAGGTGAGCGGCGATGGACCGGCCGACACCGATGCGCCACGCCGAGCAGCCGCCGGCGACCTCAGGCAAAGGCGGTCCCGCGCCGAGCGAGCAGTCCTTGCGGCCGCCCGCGCGCGCCCAGCGGTCCACCACGCCCTACGGCGCCCCCACCGCCAGGGCCGTGAGCGACGGCGCCGCGCCCGCGGCCCGCGCCTGGCCCGGCGTGACGGCGGCCGCCGTGTTCCTGCCCGCGGGGCTGCCCCGCGAAGGCAAGATCGCCTTCTGGGACCCGGACCAGGATCCGCCGCCGCACGGACCGTCCGGGCCGGACGCGGAAGTGGCCGAGCTGACCGTGGTGCGCCGCCACGGCGCGGGCGCCCGCAGCCGCAAGGTCGCCGCCCTCCTGGTCCCCGTCGCCGAAGCCCTGCCCCTGCTGATCGAGGCCCGGCACCATCCCGCCGCCCACCCGGCCGCCGCCTGCTGGGGCGCGGCCGCGCTGCACGCCCTGCACCTCGTCGCACGCGGCAGGCTGCTGCCCGGCCTCACCCCCACCAGCCACGACGCCTGGCGGGCCGGCCCGCTGGACGCGGACGACATCGCGCAGCTACGCGCCATCGCCGCCGCCATGCCGCATGAGGCGTACGCGGTGCCCGTCCCCGGCCGGGGCGCGCTCCAGCTGCCCGAGCCCGAAGCCCTCGTACGCGCCTTCCTCGACGCCGTCGCCGACACCCTGCCCCGTACTCCGGCCGCCGCCCACGCCGCTGGTGCGCCCTTCGCCGCGACCACCGCCCAGCACCTGCCCGGCGCACACGCCTGGGCGGCGGAGGCGGCCGCCGGCATGGACGCGGGCGTCCGGGTCTCACTGCGCCTCGACCTCAACGCCTACGACCTGTTCGACACGGCGTCCCAAGAACGCGCGGAACCCGCCGCCCCCCTAGCGACCGGGACGGCCGAGGCGTCCGAGGCGCCCGAGGAAGAGGAACGCGAGACCCGGCGCGCGGGCTCGGCGATCGTCCAGGTGCACAGCCTCGCCGACCCGACCCTGGTCGTCGACGCCGCCCGCCTCTGGGCGAACGAGCTGCCCGACAGCACGGCCACCACAGGGCGCACGAGGTCAACGGCGGTCACCGGCAGCGCAGTTGACGCGTTCGGACCGCGCGCCCGAGTCGACGCGCTGCTCGCCCTGCGCCGCGCCGCCCGCGTCTGGCCCCCGCTTGGACTCCTCCTCGAACGCGGCGTCCCGGACGTCCTGCCGCTCACCGAGACCGAGCTGTACGAACTGCTGGGTGAGGCATCGGCGCGGCTGGCCGCAGCCGGCGTCACCGTCCACTGGCCGCGTGAACTGGCCCGCACCCTCAGCGCCACCGCCGTCGTACGCCCCGCGCCCGGCTCCGCCACCGACGGCACCTCCTTCTTCGACGCCGAACAACTCCTCGCCTTCAACTGGCAACTGGCGCTCGGCGGCGAGCCGCTGACCGAAGCCGAAATGGACGTGCTCGCCGAAGCCCACCGCCCCATCGTGCGGCTGCGCGACCAATGGGTGGTGGCCGACCCCGAACTCGTCCGCAAAGCCAGAAAACGCGACCTCGGACTGCTCGATCCGGTGGACGCGCTGTCCGTCGCCCTCACCGGCACCGCCGACGTCGACGGCCAGAGCGTCCAAGCGGTCCCCACCGGCGCGCTCGCGGTGCTGCGCGACCGCCTCCTGGAAGGACCCCCGGCAGCCGAACAACCCCCGGCGCTCAACGCGACACTGCGCGACTACCAACTACGCGGCCTGGCCTGGCTGGACATGATGACCTCCCTGGGCCTCGGCGGCTGCCTCGCCGACGACATGGGCCTCGGCAAGACGATCACCCTGATCGCCCTGCATCTGCGCCGCGCCCGCCCCGAACCCACCCTCGTGATCTGCCCGGCCTCCCTGCTCGGCAACTGGCAGCGCGAGATCGCCCGCTTCGCCCCCGGCGTCCCGGTCCGCCGCTTCCACGGCGGCAGCCGCACCCTGGAGGGCGCCGACGGCGGATTCGTCCTCACCACCTACGCCACCATGCGCACCAGCGCGCCCCAACTGGCAGCCCGCGCCTGGAACATGGTCGTCGCCGACGAGGCACAACACGTCAAGAACCCGTTCTCGGCGACCGCCAAAGCACTACGCACCATCCCCGCCCCTGCCCGGGTCGCGCTCACCGGCACCCCCGTGGAGAACAACCTCTCCGAACTGTGGTCCCTGCTCGACTGGACCACGCCGGGCCTGCTCGGCCCCCTCAAGGCGTTCCGTGCCCGCCACGCCCGCCTGGTGGAGAACGGCGAGGACGACGCCGCCGCCGACCGCCTCGCCCGCCTGGTCCGCCCCTTCCTGCTGCGCAGGAAGAAGTCCGACCCGGGCATCGTGCCCGAGCTGCCCCCCAAGACACAGACCGACCACCTCGTCCCGCTCACCCGCGAACAAGCCGCCCTGTACGAGGCGGTGGTCCGTGAAGTGATGGCCGCCGTCGAAGCGGCCGAAGGCATCGCCCGCCGCGCCCAGGTCATGAAACTGCTCACCGCGCTCAAGCAGATCTGCAACCACCCCGCGCAGTACCTCAAGGAGCAGACCCCCCGCCTCACAGCCCGCTCGGGCAAGCTGACCCTGCTCGACGAACTCCTCGACACCATCCTCAGTGAAGACGGCGCGGTCCTTGTCTTCACCCAGTACGTCTCGATGGCCCGGCTGCTCACCCACCACCTCACCGCACGCGGCGTGCCCTGCCAACTGCTCCACGGAGGAACACCGGTGGCCGAACGCGAGCGCCTGGTCGACGCCTTCCAGGGCGGCGAAGTCCCCGTGTTCATCCTGTCCCTCAAAGCCGCCGGAACCGGCCTCAACCTCACCCGCGCCGGCCACGTCATCCACTACGACCGCTGGTGGAACCCGGCCGTGGAGGAACAGGCCACCGACCGCGCCTACCGCATCGGCCAGACCCAGCCCGTCCAGGTCCACCGCTTGATCACCGAAGGCACCGTCGAGGAAAGCATCGCGCGGATGCTGGAAGAAAAACGCCGCCTCGCCGACGCCGTCCTCGGCTCGGGAGAGAGCGCCCTGACCGAACTCACCGACCGCGAACTGGCTGACCTGATCTCCCTGCGGAGAGCGCCATGACCCCACGCCCCCCGATCCGCGCCCCCCGCCACGACGACCGCCGCCGCACCTACCCCGCACTGGGCGCCCGCTCCGATCGGACCGGCACCTGGTGGGGCGACGCCTGGGTGCGGGCCCTGGAAGAACTGGCCCTGGACCCCGCCCGCCTGGCCCGCGGGGCCGCCTACGCGCAGGCCGGCCACGTGGACGCGATCACCGTCACCCCCGGCCGCATCACCGCCTACGTACACGGCTCACGCCCTCGCCCCTACCGTACGGAACTACGCCTGCGCACCCTGCCCGACCCGGCGTGGGAACAATTCCTGGACACCGCGGCGCGCACGCCCGCGCACATCGCCGCGCTCCTCGACAAGGACCTGCCGCACGACCTGGCCGACGAGGCCGAACTGCTGCCCGCGTCCGGCGACCTCATCCCCGACTGCTCCTGCCCCGACGACGGCTACCCCTGCAAACACGCGGCGGCCCTGTGCTACCAGACCGCCCGCCTCCTGGACGAAGACCCGTTCGTGCTGCTGCTCATGCGCGGACGCGGCGAGCAGGAGGTCCTGGCCGCACTCACCCGGCGCAACGCCGCCCGCATGGCAGTGGAAAGAGTCCCGCCCCGGCCCCAACTCCCCACCGTCCAGGCCCGCTCGGCCCTCGCCCCACGCACCCGGCCACCCCTGCCACCCCCCTTCCCGACACCCGCGAGACCCGGCCACCCGCCCGCCTTCCCCGACGTGCACGGCGGCCCCGACCCACTGTCCCTCGACCTCCTCGCCACCGAAGCGGCCCTTCGCGCCCACACCCTGCTCACCACCGGACAGGACCCCATCGCCCCCCTGACCACCTGGCAGGACGCCGTGCGCCTCGCCGCGGCCCACCCCGGATCCGGACTCACCTCCACCACCCGTGCCCTGTACACCGCACTGGCCCGGGCCACCGACCGCACCCCCACCGACCTCGCGCGCGCCGTGGCCGCCTGGCGGCAGGGCGGCATCGAGGCGCTGAGCGTCCTGGAGACGCCCTGGGACCCGCCGGCCGGCCCCTTCGACCGGGCCCGGCCGGCCCTGAGCGCCGCCGGATTCCCCGGCTTCCGCCCCAGCCGCAACCGGCTGTCCACCCCCACGATCCAACTCCGCTACGGCCGCGACGGACTCTGGTACGGATACGAATCGGACCCCGACAGGGAGGACTGGTGGCCCCGGGGCGCCCCGGACGCGGACCCGGTGGGGGCGCTCACCGCCCGGCTCGGCGCCTGACACCCCGCTCCGGCGCCTGACACCCCGCTCCGGGGCCCGGCACCGGAGCCGGACCGGGCACCCGGAGTCGCGGACGCGGCGTCGGACAGGTGTGCCGCCCGGCACCGACGTCAGCCCGCCACCTCAGGCGTGGCAGCCCTGCGCTGGACCGGACGCGGCCGCTCGAGCCGCGTCACCACACGGGAGTGGAACAGATCGACGGCCGCGTCCACCCCACGGATGAACGCGGTCTCCGCGTTGCCGCGCGCACCGCCCACGCCCTTGGACAGCGAAAGCCGGAACCCCGTGATCCGCTCGGACCCCTTCGGCAACAGAGTTCCCGGTTCGGGACGCAACTTCTCCAGAGTGCCGCGCGGGCCCACCGCGTCCCCTTCGAGCAGCGTCTGCACATGCACGTCGGCCGGCCGCCTCGGCGAGCTGCCGCATCGGCCGCTTCACCCAGGACAGCGGATAGCCCTGCTCGGGCGCCGCGATCTCGATGGACGTCCGCAGCCGCCCCACCCGCAGATCGGCGACGACGCCCAGAATGCCGGGCACCCCTTCCACCCGGATTTCCGCGCTCAACTGCCCGTCCACGCACAGCCGGTGCGCCAGCTCCGCGCGGCGCGAAACCGGATCGCTGCCACGCCTGGCCCGCTGCACGGGCACCACCTTCGTGCCGAGCTCACCACCCAGCCGCAGACACACCTGGCGGATCAGCCGCTCCCAGCTCTCGACGACCTGGACCGAACGCGGATCGCCCGGCGTCAGCGTCTCCTCATCGATACCGTTGCGCACCGGAACCCAGGCCGGCCCCATGTTCTGGAAACCATGGCACCCGGAGTTGTCATGCCGGAGATAGTGCAGCAGATCCTGCAGCAGCCAGGCGTAGCAGCACGGATGTGGCCCGCATCTCACGCTCACGGTCGCTCTTCAGGGAGGACGCGGGGAACAACCGGGCGCCGCGCCACGTGTCGTTGACGGCGAGCGAAGGCTTCGGCGCCTTCGGCAGCGTCACCTTCTTCTTGGCCGTACGCAACCGCCGTGCCGGCGCCGGTGCCGCGTCCGCATCGGGGGCGGCGCCGGGCGCGGGGGCGGCCGCAGGTGGCTCGGATCCACCCGGTTCGGCGGCGCGCGGCGCGGGCACGGACGCCAACGCGGCCCGGTCGTCGGCCTGGACGTGGGCCCGGCCATCGGTCGGCGCGCCGGGCCGCGTGTCGAGGGGACCGCCCGCGTCGGCGTCGGGGACCACCCTCTCGATGGCCGGGCCGGCGGTGCCGTCGTCGACCACGACCTCGTGGAAGCCCGGCGACTCGTCCTGCTCGCCGTCCTGGTCGCCGTCCTCGTCGATCTCGATGCCGTAAACAGTGGCGAGCCCGGCGAGCCCGGAGTCGTGCCCCTGCCCAGATGGCCCGGAACTTCCACGCCTCCGCGCGCCGGTAGACCTCGCCGAAGACGAACGCGCTCTCGGTACCGGCGTCAGCGATGGAGAACCCGAGCATGGCCTCGCCGGAAGCGTCCGTCACGACCAGGCGGATGTTTTCCAACTCGCCGAAATGCGCGCGCCGGTACCGGCTGGCCGCGATGGTCACCCGGTCGATGTCCTGCGGGAGCGCCGCCAGGTCGAGCCGGATCCTGTCCTCGCTGCCGTTCTCCGTCACAGCCGCGCCCAGGAGCTGCACGCTGCCGTCGGTCGCGGCCGGGTTGTTGTAGTAGAAGAAGTCGGCGTTGCCGCGCACCTTGCCCGTCCGCGCCGAGCAGCAGCACCGAGACATCCGCGTCGCCCTCGCCGCTCGGGCTGCTCCAGCTCAGACTGACGATGACGGGGTCGGCGTTCTCACTGAGCGCCGTGAAGCCCACGTTGGCACCCTTGACATTTCGTGCATGAAGATCCCCCCACGGGACGGAGGGCCGTACGGGCATGGCCGAACTGCCCTCTGCTCACGGAAAGGTTGTTGCCCTCCCCAAGAGCGCTCACGAAACCTACTGGTCGAGAAGCCGGGCCCCTCGCGAAAGGCGGAAAAGAGAGGGCAGGGCTCAACGGGGGTGGCCGCCCGCCAAGTCCCGTCGCGCGCGGTCGACACTCGTGCCCCGCAGCTCGGATGGATATGGCGAAGCGATATCAGGCCGAAGCCGCAGATGCAGGAGGTCGTCGCTCCGGATCGCCGGGAGGTGGCTCTCGCGGTAGGCCGGCGGACGCCGCTTCCGCCGCGCCGGGGGGTGTCTGCTCCCGTGCCCATGCGGTCAGTACCGCGTCGATCGCCGCGGCGACCCTGGCCCGGGCGCGGTTGTGCGGCACGCGGGCCATGAGCAGCGCGTCGTACTCCGTGTCCAGATGTCGGACGGAGGCACGAACGGCCGCCGTCACCGCCGCCGCGTCCAGCGCCCGCCCCGCCGCCGACCTGCCCACCCTCCCGCTGCCCCGCACCGAAGCGTGCTCGGCGATGTCGCGAGCGCGGTCGGCCGGGCAGCTCGGAAAGAGCCGCAGGATCGCGTCGGTCATGGCGGCGGTGAACCGCACGTCCTGCGCGGCCCGCCGCTCGGCGTCCCTGGCGCGCCGACGGGCCCGGGCCTCCCCGTCGGCAAGGCAGGCGGCCTCTGCGGCGGCCAGCGCCCGCTCCTCGACGAACACCCCCTGACGTTCGTAACGCCGCCGGCGCCGGTTGAAGCGGACCACGACGGCACAGAGCGGACTGCCCGCGCGGGCACGGCGGGTGAGCGCCGTGTCCCCGCGTGGCAGGAAGACCAGATGGCCCAGATCCGAACAGTCCAGACAGCACGGCGAGCCGGAGGCCAGCACCACATACTTCAGCGGTCCGCGCCCGCACACCGCGCAGCGGTGACGGCGCCGGGGTTCGATGACGAGCATGGCAGCACCCCTCACACACCCGCACCGCCACCCCGACTCGGCAACCAATCCGCCGAGCAGTAGGACGCACGGGCCGGCCCGGACACTCTCCCTTCTCTGATTCCCCGACCAACGGTGGCTGGAACAAAGGGAGTTGTGCTCGCCATGAAGGGGGCGTGGCGCTCGGGAGACCGTCGTTGCCGCTCACCCATGACATGCCGGACCAAGGACGTGCCGAGGCGGCGCCGCCCGGGAGTATGGGGACCGCGCATGATGGGGGTGTGCGATTCGAAGCGATCACCTGGGAGCGGCTGACCGGCGCCCTGGCCGAACGGGCCGCCCACACCAAGGCCGCCGACGGCGGTTCCTGGCTGCGTCTGGGCATCGACGGCGCCGCCGCGGCCCGCACCGATGAACTCGCGCGCCGCCTCGCGGAAGTGCTCCGGCTGCGCGGCAGGCCCGTCCTCGTCCTCTCCACCGAAGGGTTTCTGCGCCCCGCCTCGCTGCGCTACGAGTACGGCCGCCAGGACCCGGACACCTACTACGACGGCTGGTTCGACACCGGCGCGCTGTGGCGGGAGGTGTTCGGGCCGCTTGATCCGGGCGGCACAGGGCTCGTACTGCCCGACCTGTGGGACCCGGTGACCGACCGGGCGACCCGGAGTCCTTATCAACTCCTGCCGGAAGGCGCGGTGTTGATTGTGCACGGGCCCATGCTCCTGGGGCGCTGGTTCCCCTTCGACCTCACCGTGCACCTGCGACTTTCACCGTCCGCGCTGCGGCGCCGGACGGAGGAGGCCGACCTCTGGACGCTCACCGCTCTCGAACGGTACGCATCCGAGGTGCGCCCGGCGGAGGTGGCCGACGTCGTGGTGCGGGTGGATGATCCTCGTCATCCGGCGTGGGGTGGGGAAGGGGAGGAGCAGCGGCGGGGCCGGGGTGACGAATGACGGGTGACAGCTGTCGGCTGACAAAGTCTGATGCCTGATGCCTGATATCGGTTACCCGTTACCCGTTACCCGTTACCCGTCGCCTGCCATTTGCCGTCTGTCACTCGTCATCCGTCGCCCCTCCACCCACAACCGGCGGCCGTCCCCCCACCACGCCCACCGCCACCGCCGCCGCCCGGCACCCCGCCTCCGCGGCCTCTCTCGATGACGCACCCATCAGATGGGCCGCGAGGAAGCCCCCTGTGAACGCGTCACCCGCGCCCGTGGAGTCCACGGCGTCGACCGTCGGTGCCCGTACCGTCGCGATGATCTTGCCTGCCGCGGCCACCAGCGCCCCGGCTGAGCCGAGTGTGACCGCCACCAGAGGGAATTGTCGGCTCAACTCCATTGCCGCGTCAGCCGGTTCCGATAATCCGGTCAGAAGGCGCGCCTCGTCCGCGTTGGGGAGCAGGATGTCCATGCCCTCGGTCAGTGTGAGGAAGCGCCGGGCGCCCAGGCCGGCCAGGAAGCCGGCCGACGCCGGGTCCAGGCTCACGGTGGCGCCCGCTCGGCGGGCCGATTCGCTTGCCCGCAGGGCCAGTTGGCGGCTGCTGTCCGCGAACAGCAGGTAGCCCGAGAGATGGAGGTGGGTGATGCCGTCGAGGAGGGCGGGGGACCAGTCGCCGGGGCTCATGCGGTTGACGGCGCCGCTGTCCGTCAGAAACGTACGCTCCGCCGTCACGGCGTCGACAAGGGCTATCACGGTCGCGGTCGGCGCGTCGGTGTCCGGGACGAGCAGGGGGCGTACGCCGGAGCGGCGCAGCCAGAGGTTGTGCCAGGCGGCGGAGTCCTGACCGGCGCGGGCGAGCAGCCGTACGTCTGTGTAGCCCGAATGGGCCGCCCAGCACGCGGCGTTGGCGCCCGCGCCGCCCGGCACCGTCCGGATCTCGGCCATGGTGTCGGTGGCGGGCGCGAGTGGGCCGTGGTGGCGGGCGACCACGTCGGTGACCACGTCCCCGACGACGAGGAGACCGCCCGGCGTCCGGCCGGTCCCGGCTCCGTTCACAGCGCCGCGGCGATGTCCGCGGCCAGCCGGACGTTGCCGCGTACGGCCGCCACGTTGGCTTCCAGGGACGCGCCGTCCGTGTGCTCGACCAGATAGGTGAGAAGGAAGGGAGTGACCGCCTGGCCGGTGATGTTCGCGGCGCGGCAGGCGGCGAGCCCGGCGGCCAGCACGTCGTCGTGCAGTCGGGGATCGAGCTGTTCGGCCTGGGGTACGGGGTTGGCCACGATCACCGCCGAGCGCAGGGCGAGGGCGCGGTGGGCCCGCAGTACGTCCGCCGCCTCCTGTGGCGTGCGTACCGTCCAGTCGACCGGCTCGCCCGAACTGGACAGGTAGAAACCCGGGAAGTGGTCCGTGCCGTAGCCGACCACGGGGACCCCGAGCGTTTCCAGGCGTTGGAGCGTGGCCGGTACGTCGAGGATCGACTTCACGCCCGCGCACACCACCGCGATCGGTGTCGTGGCGAGCAGTCGCAGGTCCGCCGACTCGTCCTGCGTGCGGTCCCATTCGCGGTGGACGCCGCCGAGGCCGCCGGTCGCGAAGACGCGTAGCCCGGCGCGCTCGGCCAGGTACGCGGTGGCGGATACCGTGGTCGCCCCGCTGGTTCCGGTCGCCAGCGCCATCGGCAGGTCGCGGTGGCCGAGTTTGCGCAGGTCGTCGTTGGCCACGCGTTCCAACTGGCCCTTGTCCAGGCCTACTCGCGGGAGTCCGTCGAGTACGGCGATGGTCGCGGGAACGGCGCCCGCAGCCCGTACCAGGTGCTCAAGTTCGAGGGCGACGCGCAGGTTGCGCGGCCGGGGCAAACCGTGCGAGATGATCGTCGACTCCAGGGCCACGACGGGCCGTCCCTCTTCCAGGCCGGTCCGTACTTCTTCCGAGAGGTGGACCGCTTCGGGTGCGTCGTCACGGGGCATGCCCCCATTCCTGGCGCGGCCGGGCGGCGGATAAACGCGTGGGGCGGGCGGGGCGAGCCGTTCAGGACAGGGAGGCGGCTGGACAGGCTGTCGGGTCGGAGTGCGCGGATCCGGCCGTTCTGTCGGTCACCCGGCGCGAGCGGCGCGGCTAGATTGACCGGCCATGAGCACCCTGGACGAAGCCTCTGTCGCCGCCCCCGCCGCCCCCGCCGCCCCCGCCACCTCCGCTGGCGCCGACCCGGGCCCCGGCGGACCCGCGTCCTTCGCCGTGCGGGTGTCCGACGTGGAACTGGAGCCGGAGCCGCTCGACCCCGACCAGATCGTCTCCGGCGCCCCTGAGGTGACGGGAAAGGTGCTGTGGGAGTCGGCCGACGGCAAGCAGATCCGGGGTATCTGGCAGATCACTCCGGGCGTGGTGACCGACACCGAGGCCGACGAGCTCTTCGTGGTCGTCAGCGGGCGCGCGACCGTCGAGGTGGCGGGCGGCGAGTCGCTGGAGATCGGCCCGGGTGACGCATGCGTGCTGCGGGCGGGTGACCGCACCACCTGGACCGTCCACGAGACGCTGCGCAAGGCCTACCACATCAGCTTGTAGGGGCCCGGGCCGCCGTTGTCGCGCGGCCCACCGCCACCGCGGCGCCGTCCGGAGCGCTGTCGGCGGGGTGGGCTCAGAACAGTGGCTGCGGCAGGACCCCTTCGAGCGCGAGCAGCTGCCGTTTGGTCTCCAGGCCGCCGCCGAATCCGCCGAGGCCGCCGCCGCTCTCCACTACGCGGTGGCAGGGCACCACCACGGGCAGCGGGTTCGCGCCCATGGCCGCGCCGACGGCCTGGGCCGCCCCGGGCTGGCCGACCCGGCCCGCCAGGTCGCCGTAGCCCACCACCGTGCCGTACGGCACGGTGGCCGCCAGCTCACGCAGCACCTGCCGGTTGAATCCGGCGGCGAGCGACCAGTCCAGGGGCAGTGTGAACGCGCGCAGCCGGCCGTCGAAGTACGCCGCGATCTGGCGTATCGGCTCCTCCAGGAGGCCCGCGTGCCCGGGCGTGGCCGGGGTGGGCTCGGTGCCGAAGCGGGTGGCCAGGGCCCGGACGGCCCGGTCCCGTACCGCCTCGTCGGCGTGGAAGACCACGTTCACCAGGCCCTGGCCGGTCGCGGCCAGGAGCAGCGGGCCGATGGCGCTGTCGGCCACGGTCCATTCGACGAACTGCGTGTTGCTGTCCATGCCGACCACGGTACGGCCGCCCACTGACAACGCCCCGAACGGGATGCCAAAGCACCCTGGATCACACCAAACCGGAGCGTCCCTCGGGTCGGAGTCGATAAATTGCCCGGAAAATGTTTGCCTGTCGCGCGGCGAGCCCTAGTGTCGCCCCGAAACCAGGGCCGCGACAGGAGCAGGGCCTCTTCAGTCAGTACGGGGTGAAGGGCACAGGGGTATGCACGGGACGGTCGACGGATTCAGGTATGGCCTGGTGACGCCGGTGGCGGCGTTCATCATGGCCTGTCTCGGCGGGGCGCTCGGGCTGCGCTGCACCGCCCGGTCGGTGCTGAGCGGGCGCTCCTTCAAGGCGGCCTGGCTGGCGCTCGGCGCCACATCCATCGGTTCGGGCATCTGGACCATGCACTTCATCGCGATGATGGGCTTCAGCGTCCACGAGGTGCCGCTGGGCTACGACCGGGGCATCACGTTCGCCAGCCTCGTCGTCGCGATCGTGATGGTCGGCATCGGCATCTTCATCGTCGGTTACCGGGGCGCCACTCCCATGGCGCTGGTGACGGGTGGCACGATCACCGGTCTCGGCGTGGCCACCATGCACTATCTGGGCATGGCCGGGATCAGGATGAACGGGGAGTTCGAGTACAACACCCTCGTCGTCAGCGCGTCCGTGGTGATCGCGGTGGTGGCCGCCACCGCGGCGCTGTGGGCGGCCGTGTCCGTGCACGGGTTCCTGGCGAGTCTGGTGGCGAGTCTGGTCATGGGTGTCGCGGTCAGCGGCATGCACTACACGGGGATGGCCGCGCTCAGCGTCCACCTGCACGGCGGGCTCTCGGGGGCGGCGGCGAGCGGCGGGGAGTCGCCGGCGGCACTGCTCGCGCCGATGCTGATCGGGCCCGTCGCCTTTTTGATCCTGGCCGGTGTGGTGGTGATGTTCGATCCCCTGGTGGTGATGGGCAAGCCGGACTGGGAGAAGCGTCCGCCGCGCCAGATCCCGGCGCCCAGGCACCGCCCGTCCTTTCCCGAGCGCACCAGCTGGGCGGCGTCCGAGCCGCCGCGCGAGGGTTCGGCGTCCCCGCACGACTGGTGACGGGGGCGCGATGGCGCGCCGGTTGTCAGTGGCGAGTCGTACGGTGGTTGCATGCGGCCCGTTTCCAAGATCGAACGTACGGTGGCGCCCTTCGAGGTCGTCAGTCCCTACCAGCCAAGCGGTGACCAGCCGGCGGCCATCGCCGAGCTGGAGAAGCGCATTCGCGCAGGTGAGAAGGATGTCGTCCTGCTCGGCGCCACCGGCACGGGCAAGTCGGCGACGACTGCCTGGATGATCGAGAAGCTTCAGCGCCCCACGCTCGTGATGGCGCCGAACAAGACGCTGGCCGCGCAGCTGGCGAACGAGTTCCGTGAGCTGCTGCCCAACAACGCCGTCGAGTACTTCGTGTCGTACTACGACTACTACCAGCCCGAGGCGTACGTCCCGCAGTCGGACACCTACATCGAGAAGGACTCCTCGATCAACGAGGAGGTCGAGCGGCTGCGCCACTCGGCGACCAACTCGCTGCTGACCCGGCGTGACGTGGTCGTGGTCGCGTCCGTCTCCTGCATCTACGGTCTGGGCACCCCGCAGGAGTACGTCGACCGGATGGTGCGGCTGAAGGTCGGGGAGGAGATCGACCGCGACCAGCTGCTGCGCCGCTTCGTCGACATCCAGTACACCCGCAACGACCTGGCGTTCACGCGCGGCACCTTCCGCGTGCGCGGCGACACCATCGAGATCTTCCCGGTCTATGAGGAACTGGCCGTCCGCATCGAGATGTTCGGGGACGAGATCGAGGCGCTGTCCACCCTCCATCCGATCACCGGCGAGATCATCAGCGAGGACCAGTCGCTCTACGTCTTTCCCGCCAGCCACTACGTGGCGGGTCCCGAGCGCATGGAAAAGGCCATCACCGGCATCGAGAAGGAGCTGGAGCAGCGCCTGGCGGAGCTGGAGAAGCAGGGCAAGCTCCTGGAGGCGCAGCGGCTGCGCATGCGCACCACCTACGACCTGGAGATGCTGCGCCAGATCGGCAGCTGCTCGGGCATCGAGAACTACTCGATGCATTTCGACGACCGCGCCCCGGGCACCGCGCCCAACACCCTGATCGACTACTTCCCCGAGGACTTCCTGCTGGTCCTCGACGAGTCGCACGTGACGGTCCCGCAGATCGGTGCGATGTACGAGGGTGACGCCTCGCGCAAGCGCACCCTGGTCGATCACGGTTTCCGCCTTCCTTCGGCGCTGGACAACCGGCCGCTGAAGTGGGAGGAGTTCCTGGGCCGCATCGGGCAGACGGTCTATCTGTCGGCGACGCCGGGCACCTATGAGCTGTCGCGCGGTGACGGCTTCGTGGAGCAGATCATCCGGCCGACCGGCCTGGTCGACCCGGAGGTCGTCGTCAAGCCCACGGAGGGCCAGATCGACGACCTGGTGCACGAGATCCGCAAGCGCACCGAGAAGGACGAGCGGGTCCTGGTCACGACCTTGACCAAGAAGATGGCCGAGGACCTGACGGACTACTTCCTCGAACTGGGCATCCAGGTGCGGTACCTGCACAGCGATGTCGACACCCTGCGCCGCATCGAGCTGCTGCGCGAGCTGCGGGCCGGCGAGTACGACGTGCTGGTCGGCATCAACCTGCTGCGTGAGGGCCTTGACCTGCCCGAGGTGTCCCTGGTGGCGATCCTGGACGCCGACAAGGAGGGCTTCCTGCGGTCGGGCACCTCCTTGATCCAGACGATCGGCCGCGCGGCCCGCAACGTCTCCGGCCAGGTCCACATGTACGCCGACCGCGTCACGGCCGCGATGGAGAAGGCCATCGAGGAGACCAACCGGCGCCGCGAGAAGCAGATCGCGTACAACAAGGAGCGGGGGATCGATCCCCAGCCGCTGCGCAAGAAGATCAACGACATCGTCGCGACGATCGCGCGCGAGGAGGTCGACACCGAACAGCTGCTCGGCACGGGGTATCGCCAGGGCAAGGACGGAAAGGCCGCCAAGGCGCCGGTGCCCTCGCTCGGCGCCAGGGCGGGCAAGGAGGGGAAGCCGGTCAAGGGCGGCAAGAAGGAACTCACCGACCGGCCGGCGGCCGAACTGGCGGGAATCATCGAGGAGATGACCGACCGGATGCGGGCGGCGGCCGCAGACTTGCAGTTCGAGGTGGCGGCCCGGCTGCGCGACGAGGTCGGCGAGCTGAAGAAGGAGCTGCGCCAGATGCGGGAGGCGGGCCTGGCCTGAGCGGCCGACGGCGGGGGCCGGCGCCGTGGGTGGCGGTGTGTTGCAACACCGCCACAAAAAGCGTCCGCGTAGTGGCGTGCGGTGCGCCACTGCGTAGGGTCGGGCCCGAGAACGTACAACAGCGCAAAGCATGTCAAGAACGACACATGGGGAGAGGGGACAGCGCGTGACGGTCAATCTGTCCAAGGGTCAGGCCATCAGCCTGGAGAAGCAGGGCGGCGGCGCCCTGACCGCGGTGCGGATGGGGCTCGGCTGGCAGGCGGCTCCGCGCCGGGGCCTGTTCGGCAAGCGGACGCAGGAGATCGACCTGGACGCCTCGGCGGTGCTCTTCGCCGACAAGCAGCCCGTGGACGTGGTCTTCTTCCGCCACCTGGTCAGCGACGACGGCTCGGTCCGGCACACCGGCGACAACCTGGTGGGCGGCGCGGGACAGGGCGGTGACGACGAGGCGATCCTGGTCGATCTCGCGCGCGTGCCGGTCCACATCGACCAGATCGTCTTCACGGTGAACTCCTTCACCGGCCAGACGTTCCAGGAGGTGCAGAACGCGTTCTGCAGGCTCGTCGACGAGACCAACGGCCAGGAGCTGGCCCGCTACACGCTGGACGGCGGCGGCCAGTACACCGCGCAGATCATGGCCAAGGTGCACCGCTCGGGCGCCGGGTGGCAGATGACCGCCATCGGCAACCCGGCCAACGGCCGCACCTTCCAGGACCTGATGCCGGCGATCCTGCCCCATCTCTGACCGCGCCGGATCACCGGCACCGCAGCTCCCGGAGGCATCAGGCCGCCGGGAGCTGCCGTACAACCGCACACCGCACCACCATCAACTCGACGAGGGGACAGAGGCGATGACGGCCGAGCTGGTACGGGGGCAGAACCACCCCCTGCCCCGGACCCGACTGGAGATCAGGGTGTCGGCCGGCGCGGCGGTGGTGGCGGGTGCCACGCTCGGCGACGAGCGGGGCAGGGTGGCGGGCGCGCGGTGCGTGGCGCATCCCGGCGCGCCGGCGCTGCCCGGCGTCGAGGTCTCCCGGAGCGCCGCCGCCGAACACCGTCTCGCCGTGGACCTGGAGGCCGTGGGGGAGGCGGTGCACCGGGTCAGTGTGCTTCTCGCGCTGCCGCCCGGGGCGCCGGGGCCCAGCCGTTTCGCCGGCCTCGCCGCGCCTTTCGTCGCCGTCACGGGCCTGGACGGCACGGAGATCGCCCGCTACACGATCACTGGGCTCGGCGCCGAGTCGGCGGTGGTGGCCCTGGAGCTCTATCGCCGTCAGGGTGCGTGGAAGATCCGCGCCGTCGGCCAGGGGTACGCGGGGGGCCTCGCCGATCTGCTGTCCGACCAGGGCCTGCCGGAGGCCGGGCAGGTGGCCGGCGCCATTGGGGAGGCGATCGCGCCCGGCGCCCCCCGTTCCGTGGCGGCGCCCCCGCCCCGTACTGGCGACGACGCCCGCGTACGCGGCGTGAGCGCCGGGGCGCCCGGCGGGCCCGGGCCGGATGCCGCGCCGGATGCCGGGCCGCCCGCAGCCGAGCCGGCCACCGTGCCCCAGCAGCAACAGCAACAGCAACAGCAACAGCAACAGCAACAGCAACAGCATCAACAGCAGCAGCAGGCCGTCGCCGGTGGCCCGGTCAGTTACGCGCACCCTCGGCGCCGGACTGCCACCGAGCCGCCGCCCGCCCCCGTGGCCCCAACGCTCGACCCTCAGGGGCCCGACCGGCCCGTCGCGGGCGACGCAGGCGGCTGGTCCATGGACGAGCGCCTGTACAACCAGGTGTGGGGCATGTTCGAGGATCTGGCCCGCACGGTGGCCGCCTATCGCAGCGCCGTGGACTTCGCGGACGCGCGCAGGGAACAGGAACTGGACCGCGTCCTGTCCGACGCGCGCGCCCGCATGGGCCCCGCGGGGGAGCAGGCCGGGGAGCGGGCCCGCGCCAAGCGGGAAGAGCTCGTCGCGCGGGCCGGGGAGGTTCTTGAGCGCGATCTGGCGCAGCTGGTCGCCGAGTCGGAGGTCGTCGAGCCCGCGTTGCCGCCGGCGTACGCCCGCTGGGACAGCCCGGTGTGGCACGCCTACCGGGTGCCGATGGAGATCCCGATGGCGCTGCGGCTCGGGGACGTACGGCTGCCCGAGCAGCCGCAGTTGCGCATTCCGATGCTGGTGAGGCTGCCGCTGGAGCGGGGGCTGTGGATCGACGCGGGCCGCACGGGCTCGGAGGCGGCCGCTTGCCTGGATGCCGAGCAGATCAAGGGGCTCGCGGTGGACACGGCCGTGGCGGTCGCGGCGCGTCTGCTCGCGGTCTACCCGGCCCATGAGTTCGCCGTCCATGTCATCGACCCGGCGGGGGCGGCCGCGGCCCGGCTGGGGCCGCTCGCGCGCGCCGGGGTGCTCGCCGCGCCGCCCGCGGCGGGCGCCGCAGGGGTGGCCGAGGTGCTGGCCGGGCTCACCGAGCGCGTGGACCTCGTGCAGATGGCGGTGCGGGGCGGCGCGGGCACGGACGCCCTGCCGCCCGGAATGGACACCGCCGAGCAGCTGCTGATCGTCAATGACTTTCCGCACGGCTTCGACGACCGCGCCCTGAACCAGCTGCGCTACCTCGCCGACGAGGGGCCTTCGGTGGGTGTGCACCTCCTGATGATCGCGGACAGCGAGGAGGCCTCGGCGTACGGGCCCGTGCTGCGGCCGCTGTGGCGTTCGCTGCTGCGGCTCACCCCGGTCCCGGACGATCACCTCGCCGACCCGTGGGTGGGGCACGCCTGGACGTATGAACCACCACTCGCGCCCTCCGGGAGCCGGATCGTGGAGCAGGTGCTCGGCCGGGTCGGCGAGGCACGCGCCGCCTGGCCCCGCTGACGGCCCGCCTCGGCGGGCGCTCCGGGCGCGCTGCGGTGGTGCGCCTCGCCGCGCGCCACGTCTCGTGCGAACGGGTGATCAAGAAAACTCCCCGACCTGGGTACTTGGGTTTTCTTTACCTATCCCTTTACCTTCTCTTGGTGATTCGGATAGGCTGCCGTGAAGCGGAGGGGAGTACTCCCGACTGCGGCGTTCCCGTCAATACGGACCCACGGGACGGGTCCCGGGGCGCCGGCCCGCGGCGCGAGGGAAGGCGCCCGGGTGGAGGAGACCTCCGGCAGCGACGACGCTGATCAGTAGCCGTACGACGCCGGAGGCGCAGTGGACGTTTCAATGACCTTGTGGGTGCTGACCATTCTCGGTCTGGGTGCCCTGATCGCGGCCGACTTCTTCATCGGGCGCAAGCCGCACGACGTATCGGTCAAGGAGGCCGGCGTCTGGACCGTGGTCTGGATCGTGCTGGCCGCGCTCTTCGGCATCGGCCTGCTGGTGTTCGGCACCAGCCAGGCCTCCGGCGAGTTCTTCGCGGGCTTCATCACCGAGAAGTCGCTCTCCGTCGACAACCTCTTCGTCTTCATCCTGATCATGGCGAAGTTCTCGGTGCCCTCGCACCTCCAGCAACGGGTGCTGCTCTTCGGCGTGTTGATCGCCCTGGTGCTGCGCGCCGTGTTCATCGCGGCCGGCGCCGCGGTCATCGCCAACTTCTCGTGGGTCTTCTACATCTTCGGCGCGTTCTTGATCTACACCGCCTGGAAGCTCATCCAGGAGGCGCGCTCGGGCGACGAGGAGGAGGAGTTCGAGGAGAACCGCCTCCTGAAGTCCGTCGAGAAGAAGTTCGGCGTCGCCGACAGGTACCACGGCACCAAGCTGTTCGTGGCGAAGAACGGCAAGAAGATCATGACGCCCCTGATGGTCGTCATGCTCGCCATCGGCACCACCGACGTGCTCTTCGCGATGGACTCGATCCCGGCGATCTTCGGTCTGACCCAGGACCCGTACATCGTCTTCACGGCCAACGCCTTCGCGCTGATGGGCCTGCGTCAGCTGTACTTCCTGATCGGCGGGCTGCTCAAGAAGCTGGTCCACCTCAGCTACGGCCTCTCGGTGATCCTCGGTTTCATCGGCGTGAAACTGGTACTGCACGCGCTGCACGAGAACGGTGTGAACGTCCCGGAGATCTCCATTCCAGTCTCCCTCGGCGTCATCTGCGGCGTGCTGGTCATCACCACGATCACCAGCCTCGTCGCGGCGCGGAAGCAGACGGCGGACCAGGATCGGCACAAGGACAGCATCGGCGCCTGACCGGGCGGAACGGCAGTCCCGGCGCGGGGAGCGAGACGGCCCCGGCGCCGGGGCGTGTGGCGGCTCCCGCGCCGGGCGTGCGGCGGCCCTCTCTGCGCGGGGGCGTGAGGCGGTCCTCCCTACGCCGGGGCCGCCTCCGACTCCGCTCCGGGCGCCGGGTGGGCGGCCGCCTGCGGACGTGTCTCGGGCAGCAGGGCGAAACAGCCCAGACTCAGCAGCCCGAGACCGGTCAGATACGCGCCCACCCCCCACGGCGGCCCATCGCCCCGAGACAGCGCGGTCGCCACGATGGGGGTCAGCGCGCCGCCGAGCACCCCGCCCAGGTTGTAGCCGACCGCGGCGCCCGTGCAGCGCACCCTCGGCTCGTAGAGCTCGGGCAGATACGCCGAGATCACCGCGAACATCGAGATGAACGCCAGCATCGCGCCGAGGAAGCCGACGAACATCCACAGCGGCTGCGCCGTCTCGAGCAGCGCCACCAGCGGGAACATCCACGCCACCGTCGCCGCGCACCCGACAAGGCACAGCCGCCGCCGTCCATGGCGGTCGCCCAGCAGGGCCGCGAACGGCGTCAGGACGCCCATGATCGCGACGGCCGCCATGACGCAGACCAGCATCACCGTGCGGTCGACCCCAAGGCGGTCGGTCGCGTACGCGAGCGACCAGGTGGACACCGCGTAGAAGACGGCGTACCCGAACGAGAGGGCTCCGGCCGTCAGCAGCACCAACCGCCCGTGTCCGCCCACCACTTCGAGCAGCGGGAGCTTCGCCGGCTCGCCCATCGCGCGGAACTGCGGCGTCTCCGCAAGCGAGTTCCGCAGCGCGAGTCCGCCCAGCGCGAGCACCCCCGCGCCCCAGAACGGCACCCGCCACCCCCAGGCGTGGAATTGGGCGTCGCTGAGCCCCGCCGACAGTGCGAGCACGACCCCATTGGCCAGCAGGAAGCCCACGGAGGGGCCGATCTGCGGAAAGCTCGTCCACAGTCCGCGCCGGTGGGCCGGCGCGTGCTCGGCCGTGAGCAGCACCGCGCCGCCCCATTCGCCGCCGAGCCCGAGCCCCTGGAGGAAGCGCAGCACCAGGAGCAATACGGGCGCGGTGATGCCGATCGAGGCGTAGGAGGGCACACAGCCGACCGCCACCGTGGCGAGCCCGGTCAGGGCCAGCGAGGCGAACATGACCGGACGGCGCCCGTAGCGGTCGCCAATGTGGCCGAAGAGAACCGAACCGAGCGGACGGGCCAGGAAGCCGGCGCCGAAGGTGCCGAAAGCGGCGAGCGTCCCGGCCACCGCGGAGAAGGTCGGGAAGAACAGCGGGCCCAGCACGAGGGCGGCCGCGGTGCCGTAGACGAAGAAGTCGTAGAACTCGATGGCGGTGCCCGCGAGCGAGGCGGCCGCGAGGCGGATCATCGAGGGGGGACCGGGGGCGGGAAGGGATGGGGTGCGCATGCCGCGCCAACTACCCGCGGTGATCAAGCGTTACGGGGGCGCGCGGAAGCGCCGGGGTCGGCGGGCGGGCGCACGCGCGCACCGCCCATCGCGCACGCGCCCACCGCCCATCGCGCACGTGCGCACCGCCCATTGTCAGTGGCGGGTGCCACGATCGGGACATGGACTTCTTCGGCGCGTGGAACGGGCGGGCTCCGCTGGCGCGGCACGCGGCGGGCATCGCCGCGCGGTGGCTACCAGCCGCGGGTGTGCCACTCAGGCAGGTGCGGGCGCTCGTCACCGAGCGTGGTGTCGTTGCCGTGTCCGGGATAGACCCAGGTCTCGTCCGGCAGGGCGTCGAAGAGCTTGGTCTCGACGTCGTGGATGAGGCTGGCGAAGGCCTTGGGGTCCTCCCAGGTGTTGCCCACGCCGCCGGGGAAGAGGCAGTCGCCGGTGAACACGTGGGGGTGGCCGTGCGGGTCGTCGTAGATCAGGGCGATCGAGCCGGGCGTGTGGCCCACGAGGTGGCGCGCGGTCAGCTCGACGCGGCCGACGCGGATGGTGTCGCCGTCCGCCACGGGCACGTCGGTCGCCACCGGGATGCCCTCGGCGTCGTGGCGGCCGGCGTAGGTGCGCGCGCCGGTCGCGGCGACGACCTCGGCCAGGGCCCCCCAGTGGTCGCCGTGGCGGTGCGTGGTGACGACGGACGCGATGCCGTCGTCACCGATCAGCGTGAGCAGCGTGGCGGGCTCGGCGGCCGCGTCGATGAGCAGCTGCTCGCCGGTGGCGCGGCAGCGCAGCAGATACGCGTTGTTGCCCATCGCGCCGACCTGGACCTTGGAGATCATGAGGTCGGTCAACTCGTGCACATCGGCGGGACCGCCGGCCTTCACCGCTCCGCTGTATGTCATGGGATCAGCCTATCGCCAAGATCACAGCGGGGGCAGTGCGGGCAGCGCGGCGCCGGCGGTCTTCAGGCCCCCGCCGTCGCGGCGTCCGGCGAGCCAGCCCATGAGGTCGGCGGCGCGGCCGCTCACGTGGACGGGCTCGGCGTCGGCGCCTCCGCCGGTGGTCCACGTGCGGCCCCTGTCGTCGCTCAGGTGGATCGGCGGCAGGTCCTCGTGTCCGGCGAAGCGGTCGGCGAGGAAGTCGGTCTCGCGGCGCACGAAGTCCTCGCCGAGGTCTTCGAGCTCATAGCCGATGCCGAGGTCGACGTGGTGCAGCTCGACCTCGACGAGGCGGCGGAAGGGCACGCGGGCCGCGGCGTCGGTGACGCCATTGCGCAGCTCGACCGTGCGCGACCAGTCGGCCATCCCCTCGCCCTCGGCCTGGAAGCCGGCCGCGCTGTCGCGGACGTCCGCGAGCTGTACGTCCAGCGGGCGCGGCGCGTCCCGCTCGATGTCGGTGTCCCGCGCCTCGGCACTGGCATACATGGGCCGCCCGGCCAGCACGTTGACGAGCGCGTCCGCGTTCCGGGCGACATGGGCCAGTACGTGGCCCCGGCTCCAGCCGGGGAGCCGTGACGGCTCGGCGACGGAGGCGTTGTCCAGTGCGGCGGCCGCGCTCAGCAGCCGTTCGGTGGCTTCGCGTACAGAGGCCAGGTCGCGTGCGTGATCAATCATGGCGCCGACGATAGCCCCGCCACTCGATCGGGTGAAGGTGGCCGGACGAGTCCTTAAATCGAATGTGCGTGCTATACGCTCGGGAATGGCTCCCCTCTCAAAACCGTTGTGGAAGCTGTCCGGATTCATCCAGGAATCAACGACATCACCGTGGCGCCCCCCATACCCTGGGACGGGGGCTCCCGCAGCTCCCCCGCTCTCTCTAGAAAGGTGCGGACCGGCGTGGCCGACCGTCTCATCGTCCGTGGCGCGCGCGAGCACAATCTCAAGAACGTCTCGCTCGACCTACCGCGTGACTCCCTCATCGTCTTCACCGGTCTGTCCGGGTCGGGCAAGTCCTCGCTGGCCTTCGACACGATCTTCGCCGAGGGCCAGCGGCGCTACGTCGAGTCGCTGTCCTCGTACGCCCGCCAGTTCCTCGGCCAGATGGACAAGCCGGACGTCGACTTCATCGAAGGTCTCTCGCCCGCCGTCTCCATCGACCAGAAGTCGACCTCGCGCAACCCGCGTTCGACGGTCGGCACCATCACCGAGGTCTACGACTATCTGCGTCTGCTCTTCGCGCGCATCGGCAAGCCGCACTGCCCCGAGTGCCACCGCCCGATCTCGCGCCAGTCGCCGCAGGCCATCGTGGACAAGGTGCTCGAACTGCCCGAGGGCAGCCGCTTCCAGGTGCTCTCGCCGCTGGTGCGCGAGCGCAAGGGCGAGTTCGTCGACCTCTTCGCCGACCTCCAGACCAAGGGCTACAGCCGCGCCCGGGTCGACGGTGAGACCATCCAGCTCGCCGAGCCGCCCAAGCTGAAGAAGCAGGAGAAGCACACCATCGAGGTGGTCATCGACCGCCTCACCGTGAAGGACGGTGCCAAGCGCCGCCTGACCGACTCGGTGGAGACCGCGCTCGGCCTGTCCGGCGGCATGGTCGTGCTGGACTTCGTCGACCTCGCGGCCGACGACCCCGAGCGCGAGCGGATGTACTCGGAGCACCTGTACTGCCCCTACGACGACCTGTCGTTCGAAGAGCTCGAACCGCGCTCCTTCTCCTTCAACTCGCCCTTCGGCGCCTGCCCCGACTGCACGGGCATCGGCACCCGCATGGAGGTCGACCCCGACCTGATCGTCCCGGACGAGGACAAGTCGCTCGACGAGGGCGCCATCCACCCCTGGTCGCACGGGCACACCAAGGACTACTTCGCCCGCCTTGTGGGCGCGCTCGCAGGCGAGCTGGGCTTCCGCACCGACATCCCCTGGGCGGGGCTGCCCCAGCGCGCCAGGAAGGCGCTGCTGTCCGGCCACAAGACCCAGATCGAGGTCCGCTACCGCAACCGGTACGGCCGGGAGCGGGCGTACACCACCGCCTTCGAGGGCGCGGTGCCGTTCGTCAAGCGGCGCCACTCCGAGGCGGAGAGCGACGGCGCCCGCGAGCGCTTCGAGGGCTACATGCGCGAGGTGCCCTGCCCCACCTGTGCGGGCACCCGCCTCAAGCCCCTGGTCCTCGCGGTCACCGTGATGGAGAAGTCCATCGCCGAGGTCGCCGCCATGTCCATCAGCGACTGCGCCGAGTTCCTGGCCAAGCTGCGGCTCAACGCCCGGGACAAGAAGATCGCCGAGCGGGTCCTCAAGGAGGTCAACGAACGGCTGAGGTTCCTGGTCGACGTGGGCCTCGACTACCTCTCGCTCAACCGCGCGGCCGGCACCCTCTCTGGCGGCGAGGCCCAGCGCATCCGGCTCGCCACCCAGATCGGCTCCGGCCTGGTCGGCGTGTTGTACGTCCTGGACGAGCCGTCGATCGGCCTGCACCAGCGCGACAACCACCGTCTGATCGAAACGCTGGTGCGCCTGCGCGACATGGGCAACACCTTGATCGTCGTCGAGCACGACGAGGACACCATCAAGGTGGCCGACTGGGTGGTCGACATCGGTCCGGGCGCCGGCGAGCACGGCGGCAAGGTCGTCCACAGTGGCCCCTTGAAGCAGCTCCTGGGCAACAAGGAGTCGATGACCGGCCAGTACCTGGCGGGCAAGAGGTCCATCGCGCTGCCCGACGTCCGGCGCCCCGTGGACCCCAAGCGCCGGCTGACCGTGCACGGCGCGAAGGAGAACAACCTCCGCGACATCGACGTGTCGTTCCCGCTGGGCGTCCTGACCGCGGTCACCGGCGTCTCCGGCTCCGGAAAGTCGACGCTGGTCAACGACATCCTGTACACCCACCTGGCCCGTGAGCTGAACGGCGCGCGCAGCGTGCCCGGCCGGCACACCCGGGTCGCGGGCGACGACCTGGTCGACAAGGTCGTGCACGTCGACCAGTCGCCGATCGGCCGCACCCCCCGGTCCAACCCGGCGACGTACACGGGCGTCTTCGACCACGTCCGCAAGCTGTTCGCCGAGACGATGGAGGCCAAGGTCCGCGGGTATCTGCCCGGCCGGTTCTCCTTCAACGTCAAGGGCGGCCGCTGCGAGAACTGCTCGGGCGACGGCACCATCAAGATCGAGATGAACTTCCTGCCGGACGTGTACGTGCCGTGCGAGGTCTGCCACGGGGCGCGCTACAACCGGGAGACCCTGGAGGTCCACTACAAGGGCAAGTCCATCGCCGAGGTCCTCGACATGCCGATCGAGGAGGGCCTGGAGTTCTTCGAGGCCGTTCCGACCATCGCGCGGCATCTGCGGACGCTGAACGAGGTCGGGCTCGGGTATGTGCGGCTCGGGCAGTCCGCGCCCACGCTCTCGGGCGGCGAGGCCCAGCGGGTGAAGCTCGCCTCCGAGCTCCAGAAGCGGTCCACGGGACGCACGGTGTACGTCCTGGACGAGCCCACCACCGGGCTGCACTTCGAGGACATCTCCAAGCTGATCAAGGTGCTGTCCGGGCTCGTCGACAAGGGCAACACGGTCATCGTCATCGAGCACAACCTGGATGTCGTCAAGACCGCGGACTGGGTCATCGACATGGGGCCCGAGGGCGGCAACGGCGGCGGTCTCGTCATCGCCGAGGGCACGCCCGAAGAGGTCGCCTCGGTACCGGCCAGCCATACCGGGAAGTTCCTGCGGGACATTCTGGGGGCGGACCGGATCAGCGACGCGGAGCCGGCGCGGGGGCCGGTGCGCAAGGGGGCGAAGAAGGCGGTGTCCGCCGCGAAGGCCGCGCCCGCGAGGAAGACGGCGTCCGGGCGGACGGCGGCGGTCGCCAAGAAGACGGCGCCGGCGAAGAAGACGACCCGGGCCCGCAAGGCCTGAGCCGCCCCCACCCCACCCCTTCCCGAAACCCGCCGGGGGTGGGGTGGCGCGCTCGGCGTGCGTTGGCGCTGGGCGCGTGCGGGGGGTGGGTGCTTGGGCCACCGGGGGCCCGGGCCATTCCGAGCCCGGGTAGGGGTGGCCCCGTACCCCGGCGGGGGCCGCGCTCCCTGCGCCTTTGCCGCGGGGCGGGTGCTGAGGCCCCGGGCGGGGGCCGCGCTCCCTGCGCCTTTGCCGCAGGGCGGGTGCTGAGGCCCCGGGGCGGGGCCGGCGGCCCCGTGCCCCGGTGGGGGCCGCGGCCCCTGCACCCCTGCGGTGGGGTGGGCTCGGGACGGTTGTGCCCTCGCGGCGGGATGGGATGGTTGGGGCCCCGGAGCCCGGGCCCGGGCCCGAGCCCGGGCGGGGGCCTGGCCTGCGGCGGGGCGGGTGCCTAGGTCACCGGGCTGGCCCCCGCTCTACGCGTGGGTGGTCAGTTCCTCTGCTGTGGGGGGCTCGGCGCCCCTCTTCGTGCAGGTCAGGGCCGCCGCTTTCGCCGCGTGACGCAGGACCGACGGCCAGTCCGCCGCGGCCAGGGCTTCGGGGTGGGGCGCGAGGCGGTGCAGCAGCACCGCGTTCACCGTGTCGCCGGCGCCGATCGTGTCCGCCACCTCCACCCGCTCGGCCGGTACGGAATGCTCGGCGCCCCGCGCGGTGTGGACCGTCAGGCCCTCCCCGCCCCGCGTGACCACCACCGCGCGCGGGCCCTCCCGCAGCCACTCCTGGGGCGTCCCGCCCAGCCATGCCGCGTCCTCCTCGGACAGCTTCAGGAGGGAGACGTACGGCAGTCGGCTCACGAAGCGGGCCTTGAAGGCGTCCGGGTCCGGGATCAGGGCCGGGCGGATGTTGGGGTCGAGCAGCGTCAGGACCCCGCGCGCCGCCTCCCTGCGCAGCAGGGCCTCGTACGCGCTCGCCCCCGGCTCAAGGATCAGGGAGCAGCTGCCCAGCGCCAACGCGCTGACGGAGGAGGGCAGTTGAGGAGGTAGCTCGAAGAGCCGGTCCGCGGTGCCGGCCATGTGGAAGGCGTACCCCGCGGAGCCGTCGGCGGCAAGCGTCGCGACTGCGAGCGGAGTCGGTTCCGGGCCGCGCTGCACCAGCGAGGTGTCCACGCCGGCCCTGCGCAGGCCGGCGATGAGGGCTTCGCCGAAGCCGTCCGTGGACATCCGCGAGCAGAAGGCCACCGGCGCACCGAGCCGCCCCAGGGCGACGGCCGTGTTGTACGGGCCGCCCCCCAGACGTGGCGCCAGCGGCCCCAGCGGATTTTCGGGGTGCTGCGGCACGAGGTCGATGAGGGATTCTCCGGCGACGACGATCACGGCCAGAACGTAACCCATCCCGCCATCGCGCCGCAGCCCCCGGCCAGGGGTGGCCCGCCTCCCGGCCGCCGCGCGGGCCGCAGCCCGGCGCAATGACTGGGCCCTCCCTCCCGGCCCCGTACGGCAGCCCGCCCACCGAGCCGCGCCCCCTGGCCAAAGGGCCGGATCCACCCGCCGGGGTGCGGCGGCCCGCCCGTAGAGCCGTGCCCGTTCCGACCGGGGCCGGGATGGGCGTATCCCAGGCAGTGGCCGGGTCCGTGTGGCCCGCCCGTACAGCCGTCCCCGGCGAGGGGGCCGGGTTGACGCGTCCCGGGAAACGCCGGGCCCTCCCCGCCCGTGTGCGGCAAATTGCCCGCACATCCCCCCTGCTCCGCCCCGGCCAGGCGCCGCGTGGCCATGCCGGCATGGGCGGCCCGCACCCGCACAGCCGTGCCAGCCCCGGTCAAGGGGCAGGATTGGCGCGTCCCGGGTTGGCCCCTCTCGCCCGCGTGCGGCGGCATACCCGTACAACCGTGCCTCCGGGCGGTGGCTTGGCGTGTCCCGGGCAATGGCGAGGTTCTCCCGGCCCGCGTGCGGGGCCGACCCGCCGAGCCGTGCCTTTCCTGGCCGGGGCCGGTTTGGCGTGTCCCGGGAAACGGTCGGGTCCCCTCGCCGGGGTGCGGTGGCCTGCCCGCACAGCCCTGCCCGCTCCGGCCGGAGGCGGGCTTGGTGTGTCCCGGGCAGTGGCCGGGCCCTCCCCGCCCGCGTGCGACGGCCCGTCCGTACAGCCGTGCCTGCCCCGCCCCGGCTTCAGGGGGTGGGGGCCATGCCGGCATGGGCCTGGTCCGGGCCGTCCCCGTCGGGCGGCCCCGGCGTAAGGGGTGGGGGATGCGCCGGTATCGTCGGGTGTGCAACCCGGGTCGGTTGTGGGGCGGTCTCCTGGGGCCGTCGCCGGTGGCCGGCCGTGATCCAGTGATTCAGTGGAGTAGCCATGACCGGCCAGCCCGCCGCCCGTCGCACCGTGCTGAAAGGCGCCGCCCTCGCCGGGGCCGCGGGGGTCGGCGTAGCCGCCTGCTCCACCGAGTCCAAGCTCGGCCACGCCGAGACGCCGACCCCTACCGCCCCCGAACCGCTCGGCTCGCCCGACGCGGTCCCCGTCGGCGGCGCCAAGCTCTACCGCGAGCAGCGGGTCATGGTGTGCTGCCCGGCGAAGGGCGAGTACAAGGCGTTCAGCGCGCAGTGCACGCACGCCGGCTGCCTCCTGGAGAAGATCGAGGACGGCCACGCGAACTGCCCCTGTCACGGCAGCCGCTTCAACGTGATGACCGGCAAGCCCGTGCAGGGCCCGGCCACCGTGCCGCTGCCGTCGGTGCCGGTCAAGCTCAAGGACGGGCAGCTGGTGGCCGGGCCCGACGCCTAGGGCCGCTCACTGGGAGCCGCCCGGGCGCGTGGGGTCACTCCCAGTCCCAGTCGATGCCCAGGATGCCGGGCCGCACCCCCTGCTCCACCAGGTGCACCGAGCGGTGGCGCCCGCTGAGGGTGAGGTCGCTGCGCCCCGAGCGGGTGGCTCCCGTGGAGGTCTGGGCGAAGCGGCGGCAGCGGGCCGGCAGCGCCCGGTCGTCGAAGCGCACCTGGAGCACGTACTGGCCGCCGGCGAAGGTGAAGCCCCGTACGTACTCCTGGCTCGGGCCGCCCGTGCCGTCCTCGAAGCCGTACTCGAACAGAAACGTCTCACCGGCCCTCAGCCGCGTGTCGAACAGCAGCTCGGCGACCAGGACCCCGGTGGTGGCGTCCCAGCGCACCCGCCCGGTCCGGCAGTTCTCGCCCGCGCGCACCTCCACCCGCCCCGGATCGCACCCCGGGTCCCCCCGGTGGATGGCCAGATAGCGGTCGACGCCGTCGCGGTGGGCCCGCACCACGTGTTGCGAGTCGCGCCCTTGCAGCTCACGGCCCGCGCCGATGCGGATGCGCTCGTGGTGGCCGACGGTGTGCAGGCCGCCGTCCACCGGCGCCTCAAGACCGGCGATGAGCTGTTCCACCACGCCCGACGCCTCGACGAGCGAACGGTAGGTGCGCCGCCCGGCGGGCCGGTCCACCTCGGCCGTGGACGGGTCGTCGAGCAGGCGCAGCAGGGAGTTGGCGGGTAGCCCGAGGACGTCCTCGAGGCCGCGTACGGCGCGCAGCGACTCGGCGCGCTGCGGCCGGCGCGCCCCTTGCTGCCAGTAACTCAGGCTGGTCACACCGACCTTGATGCCGCGCCCGGCGAGATGGTGCTGGACGCGCTGGAGCGGCAGGCCCCGTACGGAGAGCGCGGCGCGCAGGGCCAGGTGGAAGGGGCCGGTGTGCAGCGCCTGTTCCAGGTCGGACTCGGTGTGGAGCATGGCCGGACTCCTCAGTGAACGTTCACGGTGGGGGGTGGGCGCGGCGTGGTGGCAGGTCGGGGAAAACCTGGTGGTGGACGAGGAGTTGTTCACACTCCGGCCACTTCGTTCACACCCGCGTCCCACCCCGCATTGAAGCGCGTTGACCTGTTCTCGACAACGTCCGATGCTCAACGACAAGCGTCCGGACGCGCTCCCTCCACCATCCCCACCCCCCACCCCGCCATGGGAGGAACGCGATGCGCGACAAGAAGAGACGGCTTTCGGCCCTCACCCTCGTGGTGGCGGCCCTGTTCGCCGCCCCCACGGCGACAGCCACCGCCGCCGCCCCGCACCACGACAAGCCGGTGCCCGCCGCAGCCGCCGCGGCGAGCACCACCGGTTCCAAGCGGCTCAACATCACCATGCAGTCCCAGCAGAAGGACAACTGGTGCTGGGCCGGCAGCGGCAACACCATCGCCACCTGGTTCGGCCGCACCTACACCCAGAACCAGTTCTGCAACGCCGCCTTCGGCCGGACGCAGGGCTACGACTGCCCCAACTGGCAGGCGGACCTCGGCAATGTGCAGAACGCGCTCGACTGGGCGGGCATCAGCTCCGGCTCCTACGTGACCGGTTGGCTGCGGTATTCGACCGTACAGACCGAGATCAACAACAACCGTCCCATCGAGACCCGCATCCAGTGGTCGAGCGGCGGTGGCCACATGCACGTGGTGTACGGCTACGACGACGCCAACTCGTGGGTGTACTGGGGCGATCCCTGGCCCTCAAGCACGCGCTACAACTGGGCGGCGCACGACTGGTACGTCAACAACAACTCCTTCTCCTGGACCCACTCGCTCTACCGGATCGGGGCGTGAGCACGATGAAGTCGACCCGCCTCTCCCGCCGCACCCGCCTCACCCCCAGGGCTGGCTTCCTGACCGCGCCGGTGGCCGTGGCCGCCGCCCTTGTCGGGCTCGCGGCCCCGCACGCCCTCGCCGACCAGGCGCCGCTGGCCTCCGCCCAGTCCAGGGCGGCGGCGCACGAGGCCGCGTCCGCCCCCGCCACCCTCGACACGCTCTCCCGCTTCTTCGCGCGGGACGGCAAGGTGGCGCTGAAGGCCGCGTCCCCGCGCATCGAGGGTGACGCCGTGCCCGTCTACGCGCTGTCCGAGGCGTTCGTGGCGGGCAAGGCCGGCGCGCCCGTCGCCCAGCTGGAGTACCTGGCCTCCACGGCCGTCTCCTCCGACGGGCAGAAGGCCTCGCTGTGGACGGTCCCCCAGGGCTCGTCCTGGAAGGTCGTCAACATAGCCACCGGCGACGACGAGTCCCACTACGCCGAGGCCGGCGCCGCGAAGCTGCCCGGCGGGACCGTGTTCCAGGAGCCGCAGATCAACGCCTGGTACGTGGAGAAGGGCAACAAGGTGCTGCCGCTGGACGACGACGCGGTCAAGGCGGTGGGCGCGAACGGGACGACGCTGGCCGGGTACCAGAAGCGGGTGGCACGGGCGTACGGCGACAAGTTGCCGGGGTCGGCGTACGACAGGTCCGGCAAGGCGGGCGGGTACGCGGAGACGGCCGGGGAGTCCCGGGCCCAGGCGGCGCAGGCCGCGGTCGTCGCGGGCCGGGGTGACACGTCGGGGACGGTGGTCTTCGGTGTGGCCGGGGCGGGTGCGGTGCTCGTGCTTGGTCTGGCCGGGGCCGTCGTGGTCCGCCGGCGTCGCGCGGGCGTGGACCAGGAGTGACGCCCGGGTCGGTGCGGGGCACACCCCACGGCCCCGCACCGGCCCACGCCCGCCCGCGCCCCCGGAGCCCCGCCTCCGCGCGGGCCGCGCGTGGCTGGGCGCGCAGTTCCCCGCGCCCCCGACTGCTTCGCGCCGGCCCGGATCGGCATCTTCAGCCTGTCCGGCGTTTGAGGACGAGCGCCTTCAGCGCGAAGGGGGGCTTGGGGCGGATCCCCAGGGGTCTTGCCTGCTGGCCGCGCGTGGCTGGGCGCGCAGTTCCCCGCGCCCCTGGCGGGGGCGGTGGTGGCCGGGGCGGAGCCCCGGAGGGGGTGGGGTGTCGGTGGGCGACAGTAGGGTGGTGGGCATGGCAGACCCCTCCACCTACCGCCCCAAGCCGGGACAGATCCCCGACTCGCCGGGGGTCTACAAATTCCGCGACGAACACCGCCGGGTGATCTACGTCGGGAAGGCGAAGTCCCTGCGCCAGCGGCTCGCCAACTACTTCCAGCCACTGACGAGTCTGCACCCCCGCACGGCCACGATGGTCACCACGGCCGCCTCCGTGGAGTGGACCGTCGTCGCCACCGAAGTCGAGGCGTTGCAGCTCGAATACTCCTGGATCAAGGAGTTCGACCCCCGCTTCAACGTCAAGTACCGCGACGACAAGAGCTATCCCTACCTCGCGGTGACGATGAACGAGGAGTTCCCCCGCGTCCAGGTCATGCGCGGCGCCAAGAAGAAGGGTGTGCGCTACTTCGGCCCGTACGGGCAGGCCTGGGCGATCCGCGAGACCGTCGACCTGATGCTGCGCGTCTTCCCGGTCCGCACCTGCTCGGCCGGCGTGTTCAAGCGCTCGGCCCAGATCGGCCGCCCCTGCCTGCTCGGCTACATCGGCAAGTGCGCGGCGCCCTGCGTCGGCCGCGTCACCCCCGAGGAACACCGCGAACTGGCCGAGGACTTCTGCGACTTCATGGCCGGCCGCACCGGCGCCCATCTGCGCCGCGTCGAGCAGGACATGATGGCCGCGGCCGAGGACATGGAGTACGAGCGCGCGGCGCGGCTGCGCGACGACCGGGAGGCGCTGCGCAAGGCGCTGGAGAAGAACGCGGTGGTCTTCACCGACGCCACCGACGCCGACCTCATCGCGGTCGCCGAGGACGAGCTGGAGGCAGCCGTCCAGATCTTCCACGTGCGCGGCGGCCGGGTGCGCGGCCAGCGCGGCTGGGTCACCGACAAGGTCGAGGCGGTCGACACCGCGGGCCTGGTCGAGCACGCGCTCCAGCAGCTGTACGGGGAGGAGAGCGGCGACACCGTACCCAAGGAGGTCCTGGTCCCGGCGCTGCCCGAGGACGCGGACGCGGTGAGCGGCTGGCTCGCCGCGCGGCGCGGATCCAACGTCTCGCTGCGCATTCCGCAGCGCGGCGACAAGAAGGCCCTGATGGTGACGGTCGCGCGCAATGCCCAGCAGGCCCTCATGCTGCACAAGACCAAGCGCGCGTCCGACCTCACGACGCGCTCGCGCGCCCTGGAGGAGATCGCCACCGCCCTGGAGCTCGACAGCGCGCCGCTGCGCATCGAGTGCTTCGACATCTCGCACCTTCAGGGTGACGACGTCGTGGCGTCGATGGTCGTCTTCGAGGACGGTCTGGCGCGCAAGAGCGAGTACCGGCGCTTCCAGATCAAGGGCTTCGAGGGCCAGGACGACGTGCGGTCCATGCACGAGGTGATCAGCCGCCGCTTCAAGCGGTATCTGGCCGAGAAGGCGCGGACGGGGGAGTGGGTCGAGGACGAGGCCCAGGAGAGCGACGACGCGAACCCCGCGCCCGCGTCCACCCCTGTACCCGGGCCCGTACCCGCGTCGACGCCCGTACCCGCGTCCACCCCCGCACCCGCGTCGACGCCCGCCCCGGCATCCGACCCCGGCCCCGGCGCCCTCGGCGACCCCGGCCCCGGCGCCCTCGGCGACCCCGGCGACGGTCCCGCGTCGACGCCCGTGCCCATCCCGCCCCCCGGCGAGGTCTCCGCGTTCCAGGAGGAGGACGGGCGGCCCAAGCGGTTCGCCTATCCGCCGCAGCTTCTCGTCGTGGACGGCGGGCAGCCGCAGGTCGCCGCCGCGCAGCGGGCCCTGGACGAGCTGGGCATCGACGACATCGCCGTCTGCGGGCTCGCCAAGCGGCTCGAAGAGGTCTGGGTGCCGGGCGAGGACGACCCCGTGGTGCTGCCCCGCACCAGTGAGGGCCTGTACCTGCTGCAACGGGTGCGTGATGAGGCGCACCGGTTCGCCATCACCTACCAGCGCGCCAAACGGGCCAAGCGCTTCAGGGCGGGGCCGCTGGATGCCGTGCCCGGCCTCGGCGACACCCGCAAACACGCCCTGATCAAGCACTTCGGCTCGGTCAAGCGGCTCCGGTCGGCGACAATCGAGGAGATCTGCGAGGTGCCCGGCATAGGCCGCAAGACGGCCGAGACCATTGCCGCGGCCCTCGCCGGGGCCGCTCCGGCCGCGCCCGCCGTCAACACGGCGACAGGAGAGATCATGGAAGAGGACGACGGGGGCAGCACGCCATGAACGAGCAGCGCGATGAAGACCGAGAAGACCGAGAAGCGGGAGTACACGTGAGTACGGGCACGACGACCGAGGCCGGCGGGGCCGATGCGCCCATCCCCGAGCTGGTGATCATCTCCGGTATGTCGGGTGCCGGGCGCAGCACCGCCGCGAAGTGCCTGGAGGACCTGGGCTGGTTCGTCGTCGACAACCTGCCGCCCGCGCTGATTCCGACGATGGTCGAGCTCGGCGCCCGCTCCCAGGGCAACGTGGCGCGGATCGCCGTCGTCGTCGACGTACGCGGCCGCCGGTTCTTCGACAATCTGCGCGAGTCGCTGGCCGACCTCGACGCCAAGGAGGTCACCCGCCGGATCGTCTTTTTGGAGTCCTCCGACGACGCGCTCGTACGGCGCTTCGAGTCGGTGCGCCGCCCGCATCCGCTCCAGGGTGACGGCCGGATCGTGGACGGCATCGCCGCCGAGCGCGATCTGCTGCGCGAGCTGCGCGGCGACGCCGACCTGGTGATCGACACCTCCAGCCTCAACGTGCACGAGCTGCGCGCCAAGATGGACGCCCAGTTCGCCGGCGACGAGGAGCCGGAGCTGCGCGCCACCGTCATGTCGTTCGGCTACAAGTACGGCCTGCCGGTCGACGCCGACCTGGTGGTCGACTGCCGCTTCCTGCCCAATCCGCACTGGGTCCCGGAGCTGCGGCCGTTCACCGGCCTCAACGAGGAGGTGTCGGGCTACGTCTTCAACCAGCCCGGCGCCAAGCAGTTCCTCGACCAGTACAGCGAGCTGCTTCAGCTCATCGCTGCGGGCTACCGCCGTGAGGGCAAGCGGTATGTGACGATCGCGGTGGGCTGCACCGGCGGCAAGCACCGTTCGGTGGCCATGTCCGAGAAGCTGGCCGCACGCCTCGCCTCCGAGGGGATCGAGACCGTCGTCGTACACCGGGACATGGGGCGCGAGTGAAGGTGTACCGCCGGCGCACCGTAGGACCGGGGCTGCGCACCGGTCGCAAGCGGGGCGCCCAGCCCAAGGTCGTCGCGCTCGGCGGCGGCATGGGCCTTTCGGCCTCGCTCGCCGCGCTGCGCCGGATCACCGGCGACCTGACCGCCGTCGTCACGGTCGCCGACGACGGCGGCTCGAGCGGCCGGCTCCGCGACGAGCTGGGCGTACTGCCGCCGGGCGACCTGCGCAAGGCGCTGGCCGCGCTGTGCGGGGACGACGACTGGGGCCAGACCTGGGCCCGGGTCATCCAGCACCGCTTCCAGTCCAAGGGCGAGCTGCACGAGCACGCCGTGGGCAACCTCTTGATCGTCGCGCTGTGGGAGCAGCTGGGCGATCATGTGCAGGCTCTCGACCTGGTCGGCAAGCTGCTCGGCGCCCAGGGCCGGGTGCTGCCGATGTCGGCGGTGCCGCTGGAGCTCGAAGCCCTCGTACGGGGTCATGACGTGGGGCGGCCCGACGACGTGGACACCGTGCGCGGGCAGGCCACGGTGGCGCTCACCCCCGGCGAGGTGCTGTCCGTGCGGCTCGTCCCGCACGATCCGCCGGCCGTTCCCGAGGCGGTCGCCGCCGTGCTCGACGCGGACTGGGTGGTGCTCGGTCCCGGCTCCTGGTTCTCCTCCGTCATTCCGCATCTGATGGTGCCCGAACTGCTCGACGCGCTCACCGAGACCAAGGCCCGCCGGGTCCTCTCGCTGAACCTCGCGCCACAACCGGGTGAAACCGATGGGTTCTCACCGCAGCGTCATTTGGAGGTTTTGGGACGACACGCCCCTAAACTCGCCTTCGACGTGGTGCTGGCCGATGTGGCCGCCGTGCCCGACCGGGGGAGCCTGACCGAAGCCGCGAAACGGCTCGGAGCCGAGGTCGAGCTGGCGCCCGTGGCCAGGCCCGATGGTTCTCCGAAGCACGATCCGGAGCTGTTGGCCGCCGCGTACGACCGTATTTTTCGGATGCATGGAAGGATCGGCCCATGGCGATGACGCCGGCGGTGAAGGACGAAATTTCCCGGCTGCCCGTCACCCGGACCTGCTGCAGGAAGGCGGAGGTTCTCGGCGGTTCTTCGGTTCGCGGGCGGGCTGCACCTGGTGAGCGGCCGCATTGTGATCGAGGCGGAGCTGGACACCGCGATGGCGGCACGCCGGCTCAAGCGGGACATTCTGGAGATCTTCGGGCACAGCTCGGAGCTGATCGTGATGGCGCCCGGCGGTCTGCGCAGAGGCTCGCGCTTCGTCGTACGGGTCGTGGCCGGCGGCGACCAGCTGGCCCGCCAGACCGGGCTCGTCGACGGGCGCGGCCGGCCCATCCGGGGCCTGCCGCCCCAGGTGGTCTCGGGCGCCACCTGTGACGCCGAGGCCGCCTGGCGCGGCGCGTTCCTGGCGCACGGCTCGCTGACCGAGCCGGGCCGTTCCTCGTCCCTCGAAGTGACCTGCCCGGGCCCGGAGGCGGCCCTCGCCCTGGTCGGCGCCGCGCGGCGGCTCCAGATCGCGGCCAAGGCGCGCGAGGTCCGCGGTGTGGACCGGGTGGTCGTCCGTGACGGTGACGCGATCGGCGCGCTCCTCACCCGGCTCGGCGCGCACGAGTCGGTGCTGGCCTGGGAGGAGCGGCGGATGCGCCGCGAGGTCCGCGCCACCGCCAACCGCCTGGCCAACTTCGACGACGCCAACCTGCGCCGCTCGGCCCGGGCCGCGGTCGCCGCGGGGGCCCGGGTCCAGCGCGCCCTGGAGATCCTGGCCGACGAGGTGCCCGAGCACCTGGCGGCCGCCGGGCGGCTGCGCATGGAGCACAAGCAGGCCTCTCTGGAGGAGCTGGGCGCGCTCGCCGACCCGCCGCTGACCAAGGACGCGGTCGCGGGCCGGATCCGGCGCCTGCTGGCGATGGCCGACAAGCGGGCCCAGGACCTGGGCATCCCCGGCACGGAGTCCAACTTGACGGAGGAGATGGCGGACGGTCTGGTCGGCTGAGCGGTCCGCCCCGGCCTCGCCCGCGACAACTGCCGTGATCCGGCGCCCACTTGGTGGGCGCCGGCCGCCGTTTCCAGCCGGTCCGGCGCGAACCGGCGCGGTATTGACATGATCATGAAGAGTCATGAGCCTGACGTCTGTCCACGTCCGTGGCACACATCAGCAAGGGGGGCTCATGAGACGAAGAGCCAGAGCGGTCCTCGCCGCCGCGTCACTTCTGACGGCTGGGCTGGTGGCGGCGCCCGCCGCCGCCCAGGCCCGGCCGGGCGGAGCCGACGGCGAGGGCATCGTCGTCTGGAACGCCCAGGTCAGCCGCGCACAGCTGCCGCTGCTCCTGGAGGCGGGCGCCGACGCCCAGGAACTGGGCGCGGATCTGCCCGCCAAGGGCTTGGCGGGAGTCGAGCTCTACCTCACCAAGGCCCAGGCCGCCGCCCTGCGCGGCAAGGGCGTCGACCTCACCGAGCGCAAGGTCTCCGCCCAGGCCCGCGGCCGCCTCAAGGCCGCGGGTGACGGCGTGTTCCGCCCCTACAGCGGCAAGGGCGGCCTCAAGCAGGAGATCCTGGACACCGGCAAGGCCAACCCGTCCCTGACCAAGGTCGAGTCGATCGGCAAAACGGTCGACGGCCAGGACATCCTCGCCCTCAAGCTCACCAAGGGCGCCACCAGGTCCAAGGACGGCTCCAAGCCCGCGACGCTGTACATGTCCAACCAGCACGCCCGGGAGTGGATCACCCCGGAGATGACCCGGCGGCTGATGCACTACTACCTCGACAACTACGGCAAGGACCCGCGCGTCACCAAGATCGTGGACTCCACCGAGCTGTGGTTCGTGCTCTCCGCCAACCCGGACGGCTACGACTACACCTTCACGCCCGGCAACCGCCTGTGGCGCAAGAACCTCCGCGACAACAACGGCGACGGCAGAATAACCTCGGTCGACGGCGTCGACCCGAACCGCAACTTCCCCTACAAGTGGGGCTACGACAACGAGGGTTCCTCCGACGACCCCTCCAACGAGACCTACCGGGGACCGAGCGCGGGCAGCGAGCCCGAGACCAAGGCGCTCGACTCCTTCGAGAAGCGGATCCACTTCAACTACGCGATCAACTACCACTCGGCGGCCGAGCTGCTGCTGTACGGAGTGGGCTGGCAGGTCGCCACGCCGACGCCCGACGACGTCCTGTACAAGTCGCTGGCCGGCACCCCCGACAAGCCGGCCATCCCCGGCTACCTCTCGGAGGTCTCCTCCGCGCTGTACACCACCAACGGCGAGGCCGACGGGCACGCGGCGAACGTCAACGCCACCATGATGTTCACCCCCGAGATGTCGACGTGCACCACCGCCTCCAACGTGGACCCCAACGACGCGTGGAACGCGGCGGACTGCCCCTCCGACTTCAATTTTCCCGACAGCGAGAAGCTGATCCAGGGCGAGTTCGAGAAGAACATCCCCTTCGCGCTCTCGGTCGCCGAGACATCCGCCCACCCCGACCGGCCCTCCTCCTCGGTCGGCATCGACGCGCCCGACTTCACGCCGGACACGTTCACGACGTCGTACACGCGCGACGACGACCAGGAAGTCGCCGTCACCGTACGCAAGTCGGTGCGCGACAAGACCCTCAACTACCGGATCAACAACGGCCGCAGGCACACCGAGGAGCTGGAGCCCTGGAAGGGCGGCGAGGTCTTCGGCGGCGAGGACAACATCCGCTTCGACCAGTACCGCGCCAAGGTCGAGGGCGCGGACGCCGGCGACGAGGTCGAGGTGTGGTTCACCGGCACCACCGCCACGGGCGCCAGGACGTCCAGTACGCCCTTCACGTACACGGTGGCCGGCCGGCCCAGGGGCGACACCCTGGTCCTTGCCGACGAGGGCGGCGCCGCCCCCGCCAAGAACGCCGCGCTGTACACCAGGGCGCTCGCCGACAACGGCGTGAAGGCGGCGGTGTGGGACGTGGCGACCAAGGGCGCCCCGAGCGCGCTGGGTGTGCTCAGCCACTTCCGCACCGTCCTCTGGTACACCGGCGGCGACCCCGCAAGGGCGCCGTCGGCCGCCACCACGTTCGCCGTACGCGACTTCGTCAACGAGGGTGGCAAGCTGATCAACGCCGGCGCGCAGGCCGGCGGCAGCGTCGACCTCGGCGCCGGCGCCCTGTCCGACGACTTCTCGCAGTACTACCTCGGCGCCTACAACAAGGCCGGGCTCGCCTCCCCGCCTGCCTTCGCCGGGGCCGGGAAGCTCGCGGGCGCGAAGGCCCCGCTGGGCGCGGCCGGCGGCAGCCCGCTGACGGCGGCCGGCGCGTACACCATCACCTCCGACACCCTCAAGCCCGCGCGGTTCCCGCAGTTCACGAGTGCCTCCGCCGGTGACTACCCCGGGGTACGCACGCCCTTCGAGCCCGCCGAGGGATCCTGGTTCGCGGCGGCGCGCCACAGCGACGACGCCTACATGCGGCTCGCCCGCACCGTCGATCTGGCGGGCACGACGGCCGCCCAGAAGCCGAGCCTGGACTTCCAGCTCAGCTACGACACCGAACCCGGCTACGACCAGGTGATCGTCGAGGCGCACACGGTGGGCCAGGACGACTGGACGACGCTGGCGGACGCCCGCGGGGGCACCACCACCAGCGTGCCCAGCCAGTGCGAACAAGGCTTCCTGCTCAAGGACCACCCCTTCTTGACGCACTACCTCACCCCCGGCTCGCCCACCTGCGCGGGCTCTGGCACCAGCGGCGTCTGGAACCGGTTCACCGGCTCCTCCAACGGCTGGCGGCAGGTGTCCTTCGGCCTCGGCGCCTACGCGGGCAAGCAGGTCGAGGTCGCCGTCTCCTACGTGTCCGACCCGGGCACCGGGGGCCTCGGCGCCTTCGTCGACGACACCCGGCTCGTGGTCGGCGGCACGCCGCAGGGGGCCGAGGGCTTCGAGGCCTCGCTGGGGCCCTGGAGCGTTCCGGGGGCGCCGGCCGGCAGCCCCGGCAACCGGGGGGACTGGGCGCGCTCGCAGGCGCTCTTCCACTCCTCGGCCGCCGTCAGCACCCGCGACACCGTTCTGCTCGGATTCGGCCTGGAAAACATCACCTCGTCCTCCGCCCGCAAGCAGGTGGTCAGAAAAGCACTCCATGCGCTCGACCGCTGACAGCACGTAGCGAAATGGGGTCTCCGGAGGTCCGTACCCGCACGAGGTAGGGGCCTCCGGGCCGTTCCGGGCGTGATTTCGGAACCATACGGGCGCTCTGATGTCACCTTGGCGGCCCCGGGGAGGTAGGGTCGTAAGCGGTCGGGGACATCCCATACAACTCGCCGGCGTCGAGTACCCGGCGTACCTAACGAGGAGATCGGTTCGTGACGATCCGCGTAGGCATCAACGGCTTTGGCCGCATCGGGCGCAACTACTTCCGGGCGCTCCTTGAGCAGGGTGCAGACATCGAGATCGTGGCTGTCAACGACCTTGGTGACACCGCGACCACTGCTCACCTCCTGAAGTACGACACCATCCTGGGTCGCCTCAAGGCCGAGGTCACCCACACCGCCGACACCATCACGGTCGACGGCCACACCATCAAGGTGCTCTCCGAGCGCGACCCGGCCGACATCCCCTGGGGTCAGCTGGGCGTCGACATCGTCATCGAGTCGACCGGCATCTTCACCAAGAAGGCCGACGCCGAGAAGCACATCGCGGGCGGCGCGAAGAAGGTCCTCATCTCGGCTCCGGCCAAGGACGAGGACATCACCATCGTGATGGGCGTCAACCAGGACAAGTACGACGCGGCCAACCACCACGTCATCTCCAACGCCTCCTGCACCACCAACTGTGTGGCGCCGATGGCCAAGGTCCTCGACGAGAACTTCGGCATCGTCAAGGGCCTGATGACGACGGTCCACGCGTACACCAACGACCAGCGCATCCTGGACTTCCCGCACTCGGACCTGCGCCGCGCACGCGCCGCCGCCGAGAACATCATTCCGACCACGACCGGTGCCGCCAAGGCCACCGCTCTGGTCCTGCCGCAGCTCAAGGGCAAGCTCGACGGCATCGCGATGCGCGTCCCGGTCCCGACCGGTTCGGCCACCGACCTGGTCGTGGAGCTCCAGCGCGAGGTCACCAAGGACGAGGTCAACGCCGCGTTCAAGAAGGCCGCGGGCGACGGCGACCTGAAGAACATCCTTTACTACACCGAGGACCCGATCGTCTCCTCCGACATCGTGGGCGACCCGGCGTCCTGCACCTTCGACTCCTCCCTGACCATGGTCCAGGAGGGCAAGACGGTGAAGATCCTCGGCTGGTACGACAATGAGTGGGGCTACTCCAACCGCCTCGTGGACCTGACCGTCTTCGTCGGCGGCCAGCTCTGACCACGGTCCGGTAGGCACTGATGTGAGCCACAGGGCCCGGGCAGCGCGATGATGCGCTGTGCGGGCCCTGTCGCCTGTCCTGACCGCCCCGACTCGTACCATTCAAGGAGCCACCCTCACATGAAGACGATCGACGAACTTCTCGCCGAAGGCGTCGCGGGCAAGCGGGTATTCGTCCGCGCCGACCTCAACGTGCCGCTGGCTGAAGGCCGCATCACCGACGACGGCCGCATCCGCGCCGTGCTCCCCACCCTTCAGGCGCTCCTCGCCGCCGACGCCAAGGTCGTCGTGGCCTCGCACCTGGGCCGTCCCAAAGGCGCCCCGGACCCGCAGTTCTCACTTCTGCCCGCCGCCGAGCGGCTTGGTGAACTCCTGGGCGCGCCGGTCGCGTTCGCCCAGGACACCGTCGGCGCCGCCGCCCACGACGCGGTCGACGGGCTTGAGCCCGGCCAGGTCGCGGTCGTCGAGAACCTGCGCTTCAACGCCGGTGAGACGGCCAAGGACGACGCCGAGCGCGGCGCCTTCGCCGACCAGCTCGCCGCCCTCGCCGATGTGTACGTCGGCGACGGCTTCGGCGCGGTGCACCGTAAGCACGCCTCCGTCTTCGACCTGCCGGCGCGCCTGCCGCACTACGCGGGCCACCTCATCGCCACCGAGGTCGGCGTCCTGAAGAAGCTGACCGAGGACGTCAAGCGCCCCTACACGGTCGTGCTCGGCGGCGCCAAGGTCTCCGACAAGCTCGCGGTCATCGACGAACTGCTCGGCAAGGCCGACCGCCTGCTGATCGGCGGCGGCATGGCGTACACCTTCCTCAAGGCCCAGGGGCACGAGGTCGGCATCTCCCTGCTCCAGGAGGACCAGATCCCGGTCGTCAAGGAGTACATGGAGCGCGCCGAGAAGAGCGGTGTGGAGCTGGTGCTCCCGGTCGACGTGCTGGTCTCCAAGGACTTCCCCGACCTGAAGACCAAGGCGCCGGCCGACTTCGAGACCGTCGACGCGGACCGGATCCCCGCGGACAAGGAGGGCCTGGACATCGGCCCCAGGACCCGTGAGCTGTTCGCTTCGAAGATCACCGACGCCGAGACCGTGTTCTGGAACGGCCCCGTAGGCGTCGCCGAACACCCCGACTACGCCGGCGGCACCGCCGCCGTCGCGCAGGCGCTGCTCGACAGCAAGGGCTTCACCGTGGTCGGCGGTGGCGACTCCGCCGCGGCCGTCCGTAACCTGGGCTTCGACGAGACGAAGTTCGGACACATCTCGACCGGTGGCGGCGCGAGCCTCGAATACCTCGAGGGCAAGACGCTTCCCGGCCTCGCCGCACTGGAGGACTGAACACCTGTGAGCAGCACCCGTACCCCGCTGATGGCGGGCAACTGGAAGATGAACCTCAACCACCTCGAGGCCATCGCACACGTCCAGAAGCTCGCCTTCGCGCTCGCCGACAAGGACTACGACGCCGTCGAGGTCGCCGTCCTGCCGCCCTTCGTCGACCTGCGCTCCGTGCAGACCCTGGTCGACGGCGACAAGCTCAAGATCAAGTACGGCGCCCAGGACATCTCGGCGCACGAATCCGGTGCCTACACCGGTGAGATCTCGGGCCCGATGCTGGCCAAGCTGAAGTGCGCCTACGTCGCCGTGGGCCACTCCGAGCGCCGGCAGTACCACGGCGAGAGCGACGAGCTCTGCAACGCCAAGGTGAAGGCCGCCTTCCAGCACGGCCTGACCCCGATCCTCTGCGTCGGCGAGGGCCTGGACCTCCGCAAGGCCGGCCAGCAGGTCCCCTACACGCTGGCCCAGCTCGACGGCGCCCTCAAGGACGTCCCCGCCGAGCAGGCCGAGTCCATCGTGATCGCCTACGAGCCGGTCTGGGCGATCGGCACCGGCGAGGTCGCCACCCCCGAGGACGCCCAGGAGGTGTGCGGGGCGATCCGCGCGCGCCTGGCCGAGCTGTACTCGCAGGAGCTCGCCGAGAAGGTGCGCATCCAGTACGGCGGCTCGGTGAAGGCCGGGAACGTCGCCGCGATCATGGCTCAGCCGGACGTCGACGGAGCCCTGATCGGAGGCGCCGCACTGGACGCCGACGAGTTCGTCAAGATCGTCCGCTTCCGCGACCAGTAAGTATGCGGTAGCGCGGATCCGTCGTACCCTTGCGGGGGCCGGGACAGGGATTGTGGAATGTCCCCCCGGCCCCCGTCGCCATATCAGTCCTAGGAAGTTGGTCCAGCCGTGATTGTCGGGTTCTCGATTGCCCTGATCGTCTTCAGCCTGCTGCTGATGCTGCTGGTGCTGATGCACAAGGGAAAGGGTGGCGGCCTCTCCGACATGTTCGGCGGTGGTATGCAGTCCTCCGTCGGTGGCTCCTCGGTCGCCGAGCGAAATCTCGACCGCATCACCATCGTGATCGGTCTGTTGTGGTTCGCGTGCATTGTCGTACTTGGTCTGCTGATGAAGCTCAAGTAAAGCGTCGTCATCCGGCGTTTCGGGGGTGGGGTGTAACTCCAATCGCTGGACGCGCGTTGGGCCTTACGTAGACTGGGGCATCTTCGAGCACCATCACGCAGGGAGTTACGACCGTGGCAAGTGGCAACGCGATCCGGGGAAGCCGGGTCGGAGCGGGGCCGATGGGCGAGGCCGAGCGGGGCGAGTCCGCGCCGCGCCTGCGCATCTCCTTCTGGTGCTCCAACGGGCACGAGACGCAGCCGAGCTTCGCCAGTGACGCACAGGTTCCGGAGACGTGGGACTGCCCGCGCTGCGGATTCCCCGCGGGACAGGACCGGGACAACCCGCCGGACCCGCCACGCACCGAGCCGTACAAGACCCACCTGGCGTACGTACGGGAGCGCCGCAGCGACGCGGACGGCGAGGCGATCCTCGCGGAAGCACTCGCCAAGCTGCGGGGCGAGATCTGACGGATGAAGGGCCCACGGGATGAACTCGGTTCCTCCGCAGGGCCCTTCGGTGCGTCCGGGGCAGAAGCCTCGCCCGCTCACGCCTTCCCTCTTCTCTTTCTGGTTCTCCTTCGCACGGCCTCTCTCCTGGCTTCTTCGCGCCCGATACCGCCGCGCTGATTCCTGCCCGCGCCGCCTGATCAATTAGGTTGGAGGGGCAGCGGGGCAAAGGTACGCACGTACGAGTAGAAGTGGGCTGATGCCGCAGATGAACGCAGGAAGCCGTACCAGGCTCAACCAGATGCCCGAGTGGACCGCACTGGGCAAGCACCGGGAGCAGCTGGGCGAGACCCATCTGCGCGAGCTGTTCGCCGCCGAGCCCGACCGGGGCACCGCCTACACCCTGCGGGTCGGCGACCTCCACCTCGACTACTCCAAGCACCTGGTGACCGGCGAAACCCTCGCGCTCCTGCGCGAGCTGGCCGCGGCCACCGACGTCGAGGGGCTGCGGGACGCCATGTTCCGCGGCGAGAAGATCAACACCACCGAGGACCGCGCCGTCCTGCACACCGCGCTGCGCGCCCCGCGCGACGCGGTGATCGAGGTCGACGGCGAGAACGTGGTGCCCGGCGTCCATGAAGTCCTTGACAAGATGGCCGCGTTCTCGGCGAAGATCCGCTCGGGCGAGTGGACCGGTCACACCGGCAAGCCCATCAAGAACGTCGTCAACATCGGCATCGGCGGCTCCGACCTCGGTCCCGCGATGGCCTACGAGGCCCTGAAGTCCTTCAGCGACCGGGATCTGACGGTCCGTTTCGTCTCCAACGTGGACGGCGCCGACCTGCACGAGGCGGTCCGCGACCTGGACGCCGCCGAGACGCTGTTCATCATCGCGTCCAAGACCTTCACCACCATCGAGACCATCACCAACGCCACCTCGGCCCGCGACTGGCTGCTCACCGAGCTGAGGGCCGGTCAGGACGCCGTCGCCCGGCACTTCGTGGCCCTGTCGACCAACGCCGAGAAGGTCGCCGGCTTCGGCATCGACACGGCCAACATGTTCGGCTTCTGGGACTGGGTCGGCGGACGGTACTCCTTCGACTCGGCCATCGGCCTCTCGTTGATGATCGCGATCGGCTCCGACCGGTTCCGCGAGATGCTGGGCGGCTTCCACCTGGTCGACGAGCACTTCCGTACCGCGCCCGCCGAGTCCAACGCGCCGTTGCTGATGGGCCTGTTGGGGGTGTGGTACGGGGCGTTCTTCGACGCCCAGTCGCACGCGGTGCTGCCCTACAGCCACTACCTGTCGAAGTTCACCGCCTACCTCCAGCAGCTCGACATGGAGTCCAACGGCAAGTCGGTGGACCGTGACGGCAACCCGGTCGACTGGGAGACAGGTCCTGTGGTGTGGGGCACCCCGGGCACCAACGGGCAGCACGCGTACTACCAGTTGATCCACCAGGGCACCAAGGTCATCCCGGCCGACTTCATCGGCTTCGCCGAGCCCGTCGCCGGCCTGCTGCCGGGCCTCGTCGCCCAGCACGACCTCCTGATGGCCAACTTCTTCGCCCAGACGCAGGCCCTTGCCTTCGGCAAGACCCCCGATGAGGTGCGCGCCGAGGGCGTGTCCGAAGAGCTCGTGCCGCACAAGACCTTCCGGGGCAACCACCCCACCACCACGATCCTGGCCAAGGAGCTGACCCCGTCGGTCCTCGGCCAGCTCATCGCGCTGTACGAGCACAAGGTGTTCGTCCAGGGCGCCGTGTGGAACATCGACTCCTTCGACCAGTGGGGCGTCGAGCTCGGCAAGGTCCTCGCCAAGCGGGTCGAGCCCGCCCTGACCGAGGGCGCCGACGTGCCGGGCCTGGACGCCTCCAGCAAGGCCCTGGTCGCCACGTACCGTTCGCTGCGCGGCCGTTGAGCCGCTGAGGCGCCCGTAACGACCAACGGCCCGGCCCGCCCCCGAGTGGGGGAGGACCGGGCCGTTCGCGTCGGGCGTCGGGCGTCAGGCGGACGCCGGGGGATACAGCGACCTGGGCAGCTGGGAGGCGGCGGCCGCGTCCAGGAGCCACAGGGTGCGGGCGCGGCCGTAGGCGCCGGCCGCCGGGGCCTGCACCTCGCCCGCACCCGACAGGGCCATCTTCGCCGCGCCCGCCTTGTCCTCGCCGGCCGCGAGCAGCCACACCTCACGGGCCGCCCGGATCGCCGGGAGGGTGAGCGAGATCCGCGTGGGCGGCGGCTTCGGAGCGCCGTGCACCCCGACCACCATCCGCTCGGTCTCCCGCACCCCGGGCATCTCCGGGAACAGCGACGCCACATGGGTGTCGGGGCCGACACCCAGCATCAGCACGTCGAACGTCGGCACCGGGCCGTGGTCCTCGGGACCCGCGGCGCGGGCGAGTTCGGCCGCATAGGCGGCGGCCGCCGCGTCCGCGTCGTTGCCGTAGGCTCCGCCCGCGGCCGGCATCGCGTGGACCCGCCCGGGATCCAGCGGCACCGCGTCGAGCAGCGCCGCACGGGCCTGGGTGTGGTTGCGCTCGGGGTCGCCATCGGGCACGAACCGCTCGTCACCCCACCACAGGTCAAGACGCGACCAGTCGATCGCGTCCCGGGCCGGCGCCGAGGCCAGGGCCGCGAGCAGCCCGTTGCCGTTGCGGCCGCCCGTGAGGACCACCGAGGCCGAGCCGCGCGAGGCCTGCGCGTCCACGACCTTGGTGATGAGGCGGGCCGCGGCGGCCTCGGCCATCAGCTCCTTGTCACGGTGGACGACGAGCTGCGGCGTGCTCACTTGGCCGCTGCCTTCTTGGCCGGCGCCGCCTTCTTCGCCGGGGCCGCCTTGGCCTCGGCGTCGTCGGCGCTGTCCTTGCCGGCCCCCGCGGTCTTCTCCTCCAGGCCGTGGCCGAGCTTGTCCACGCCGTACCTCAACGCGGAGGCGTAGGTGTCGTCGGGGTCCAGGCGGCGCAGTTCCTCCGCGATGAGCTCGGAGGTCTCGCGGCGCTTGAGGGCCACCGCGCGGTCCGGCTGGCCCCGCATGGACAGCGTGGCGAGCGAGCCGTCCGCGCGGTCCAGGACGATCGGGCCGCCGTCCGTCTCCAGGCGTACGGCGGTGAGGCCCGGGCCCTGCGAGAGGGAGCGCCTGACCGGCACGTCGAGGCGGTCGGCGAGCCACATCCCGAGCAGTTCGCAGCTCGGGTTGAACTCCTCGCCCTCCACCTCGGCGGCGGTGACCTTGCAGGCCACCTGGTCGAGAGCGGCGGCCAGCATCGAGCGCCAGGGCGTGATGCGGGTCCAGGAGAGGTCGGTGTCGCCGGGGGTGTACGCCTCGGCGCGCGCGGACAGCTCCTGTATCGGCTGCTCGGCCGTGTAGGTGTCGGTCACCCGGCGCTGGGCGAGCGCGCCCAGGGGGTCCTGTGCCGGGTCGGTCGGCGCGTTCACCGGCCACCACACGACGACCGGCGCGTCCGGCAGGAGCAGCGGAAGGACCACCGACTGGGCGTGGTTGAGCACTTCGCCGTACATGCGCAGCATGACCGTCTCACCGGTGCCGGCGTCCGCGCCGACGCGTACTTCGGCGTCGAGGCGGGAGCCGGTGCGGTCGCGCGGCGAGCGCGAGACGCGCTTGATGACGACGAGCGTGCGCGAGGGGTGCTCGCGCGAGGCGTCGCTCGCCGCGCGCAGGGCGTCGTAGGCGTTCTCCTCGTCGGTGACGATGACGAGCGTGAGCACCATGCCGACGGCGGGGGTGCCCACCGCCCTGCGTCCCTGCACGAGCGCCTTGTTGATCTTGCTGGACGTGGTGTCCGTAAGGTCGATCTTCATGGCCGGCGCCAGCTCCGTCCGTCTCGTGCGAGCATGTCGTCCGCCTCGGCGGGACCCCAGGTCCCCGAGGGGTACTGGGCGGGCTTGCCGTGGGCGTCCCAGTACTTCTCGATCGGGTCGAGGATCTTCCAGGACAGCTCGACCTCCTCCACGCGCGGGAAGAGGTTGGAGTCGCCCAGCAGGACGTCCAGGATGAGGCGTTCGTAGGCCTCGGGGCTCGACTCCGTGAAGGACTCGCCATAGGCGAAGTCCATGGAGACGTCGCGCACCTCCATCGAGGTGCCCGGCACCTTGGAGCCGAAGCGCACCGTCACACCCTCGTCCGGCTGCACCCGGATGACCAGGGCGTTCTGGCCCAGCTCCTCCGTCGCGGTGTGGTCGAAGGGGGAGTGCGGGGCGCGCTGGAAGACCACCGCGATCTCGGTGACGCGCCGCCCGAGGCGCTTGCCGGTGCGCAGGTAGAACGGGACGCCCGCCCAGCGGCGGTTGTCGATCTCCAGCTTGATCGCCGCGTAGGTGTCGGTGTTCGACTTGGGGTCGATGCCGTCTTCCTGGAGGTAGCCGACGGCCTTCTCGCCGCCCTGCCACCCGGCCGCGTACTGGGCCCGCACGGTGGAGGCGCCGAGGTCCTTGGGCAGCCGTACCGCGCCGAGCACCTTGGTCTTCTCCGCCGCAAGCGCGTCCGCGTCGAAGGAGGCGGGCTCCTCCATCGCGGTCAGCGCCATCAGCTGGAGCAGGTGGTTCTGGATGACGTCACGGGCCGCGCCGATGCCGTCGTAGTAGCCGGCCCGGCCGCCGATGCCGATGTCCTCGGCCATCGTGATCTGCACGTGGTCGACGTAGGAGCGGTTCCACAGCGGCTCGAACATGGTGTTCGCGAACCGCAGCGCCAGGATGTTCTGGACGGTCTCCTTGCCCAGGTAGTGGTCGATGCGGAAGACCTCGTTGGGCGGGAAGACCTCGTGCACGACCTGGTTCAGCTCCTCGGCGGAGACCAGGTCGTGGCCGAAGGGCTTCTCGATGACCGCGCGGCGCCAGGAACCGTCCTTCTGGTCGGCGAGCCCGTGCTTCTTGAGCTGCTGGACGACCTTGGGGAAGAACTTCGGCGGCACCGACAGGTAGAAGGCGTAATTGCCGCCCGTGCCCTGTGCCTTGTCGAGCTCCTGGACCGTGGACTTCAGCGTCTCGAAGGCCTCGTCGTCGTCGAAGTCGCCCTGGACGAAGCGCATCCCCTGGATGAGCTGCTGCCAGACCTCGTCACGGAACGGCGTACGGGCGTGCGCCTTGACCGCGTCGTGGACCTCCTGCGCGAAGTCCTCGTCCTGCCACTCGCGGCGGGCGAAACCGATCAGGGAAAAGCCCGGCGGCAGCAGACCCCGGTTGGCGAGGTCGTAGACGGCGGGCATCAACTTTTTACGGGACAAATCGCCCGTGACGCCGAAGATCACCAGGCCCGACGGCCCCGCGATGCGCGGGAGCCGTCGGTCTGCTGCGTCACGGAGCGGATTCGCTTGGCGAATCGCGGTCAAGATTTACGCCTCCGAGGGTGCGAGGCGCTTGAGCTCCGCCTCGGTGGACTTGAGCAGGTCGTTCCAGGCGCCTTCGAACTTCTCCACGCCCTCGTCCTCGAGGAGCCGCACGACCTCGTCGTAGGAGATCCCCAGCTTCTCGACGGCGTCGAGGTCGGCACGCGCCTGCTCGTAGGTGCCGGTCACCGTGTCACCGGTGATCTGCCCGTGGTCGGCGGTGGCCTCCAAGGTGGCCTCCGGCATGGTGTTGACCGTGTTGGGCGCCACCAGGTCGTCCACGTACAGGGTGTCCTTGTACGCCTTGTCCTTGACGCCGGTGGAGGCCCACAGCGGGCGCTGCTTGTTGGCGTGCGCCTTGTCGAGCGCCGCCCAGCGGTCGGAGGCGAAGACCTCCTCGTACGCCTGGTAGGCCAGGCGCGCGTTGGCCAGGCCCGCCTTGCCGCGGGCGGCCTTGGCCTCGTCCGTGCCGAGCGCGTCGATCCGCTTGTCGATCTCGGTGTCCACGCGGGACACGAAGAACGACGCCACCGAATGAATCTTCGACAGGTCCAGGCCGCGCTCCTTGGCCTTCTCCAGGCCGGTGAGGTAGGCGTCCATGACCTTGCGGTAGCGCTCGAGCGAGAAGATCAGCGTGACGTTGACGCTGATGCCGAGGCCGATGGTCTCGGCGATCGCCGGGAGGCCCGCCTCGGTGGCCGGGATCTTGATGAGCGTGTTGGGCCGGTCCACCAGCCACGCCAGCTGCTTGGCCTCGGCGACCGTGGCGCGGGTGTTGTGCGCCAGGCGCGGGTCGACCTCGATGGAGACCCGGCCGTCCTGGCCGTCGGTGGCGTCGAAGACCGGGCGCAGGATGTCGGCGGCGTCCCTCACGTCAGCCGTCGTGATCATGCGGATGGCTTCTTCGACGGTCACCTCGCGGGCCGCGAGGTCGGTCAGCTGGGTGTCGTAGCCGTCACCCTGGCTGATCGCCTTCTGGAAGATGGACGGGTTGGTGGTGACGCCCACCACGTGCGACTGGTCGATCAGCTCGGCCAGGTTGCCGGACGTGATCCGCTTGCGCGACAGGTCGTCGAGCCAGATCGCGACGCCTTCGTCGGAGAGGCGCTTGAGTGCGTCTGTCATGAGAAATGCATCTCCTACTAGTTCGTATACCGGCGTCAGCGCGCGGCGGCGTCGAGAGATTCCCGGGCGGCTGCGGCCACGTGGTCGGCGGTGAAGCCGAACTCCTTGAACAGGACCTTCGCGTCCGCCGAAGCGCCGAAGTGCTCCAGCGAGACGATGCGGCCCGCGTCACCCACGAAGCGGTGCCAGGTCAGACCGATGCCGGCCTCGACCGCGACGCGCGCCTTGACCGACGGTGCGAGCACGCTGTCCTTGTACGCCTGGTCCTGCTCCTCGAACCACTCCACACACGGCATCGAGACCACCCGGGTCGGGATGCCGTCGGCCTGGAGCTGCTCGCGCGCCTCGACGGCGAGCTGCACCTCGGAGCCGGTGGCGATGAGCACGGCCTGCGCGTCGCCGCCTTCGGCGTCCACGAGCACGTAACCGCCCTTGGCGGCGTCCTCGTTGACCTCGTACGTCGGCACGCCCTGGCGGGTCAGCACGAGGCCGTGCGGGGCCCCCTTGCCGTACACCTTGGTGTAGCGCTTGAGGATCTCGCGCCAGGCGATGGCGGTCTCGTTGGCGTCCGCGGGCCGGACCACGTTGAGGCCGGGGATGGCGCGCAGCGAGGCCAGGTGCTCCACCGGCTGGTGCGTCGGACCGTCCTCGCCCAGGCCGATCGAGTCGTGCGTCCACACGTACGTCACCGGCAGGTGCATCAGCGCGGACAGCCGCACGGCGTTGCGCATGTAGTCGGAGAACACCAGGAAGGTGCCGCCGTAGATGCGGGTGTGGCCGTGCAGCGCGATGCCGTTCATCTCCGCGGCCATGGAGTGCTCGCGGATGCCGAAGTGCACGGTGCGCCCGTACGGGTCGGCCTCGGGCAGCGGGTTGCCGGCCGGCAGGAACGAGGACGTCTTGTCGATGGTCGTGTTGTTCGAGCCGGCGAGGTCGGCGGAGCCGCCCCACAGCTCGGGCAGGACCGCGCCGAGCGCCTGGAGGACCTTGCCGGACGCGGCACGGGTCGCGACGGCCTTGCCGGTCTCGAAGACGGGGAGGTGCGACTCCCAGCCCTCGGGCAGCTCGCCCGCGTTGACGCGGTCGAACTCGGCGGCGCGCTCCGGGTTGGCGGTGCGCCAGGCGGCGAACGTCTTCTCCCACTCGGCCTTCGCCTCGCGGCCGCGGTCAAGAGCCTCGCGGGTGTGCGCCAGAACCTCGTCGGCCACGAAGAAGGACTTCTCCGGGTCGAAGCCGAGGACGCGCTTGGTGGCGGCCACCTCGTCGTCGCCGAGCGCCGAGCCGTGCGCGGCCTCGGTGTTCTGCGCGTGCGGGGCGGGCCAGGCGATGATCGAGCGCATCGCGATGAACGACGGCCGGTCGGTGACGGCCTTGGCGGCCTCGATCGCGTCGTACAGCGCCTCGGGGTCCAGGTCGCCGTCGGGCTTGGGCGCGACGCGCTGGACGTGCCAGCCGTACGCCTCGTACCGCTTGACGGTGTCCTCGGAGACGGCGGTCTCGGTGTCGCCCTCGATCGAGATGTGGTTGTCGTCCCACAGCAGGATCAGGTTGCCGAGCTTTTGGTGACCGGCAAGCGAGGACGCCTCGGAGGAGATGCCCTCCTGAAGGCAGCCGTCGCCGGCGATCGCGAAGACGAAGTGGTCGAACGGGGAGGTGCCCGGGGCCGCCTCCGGGTCGAAGAGGCCGCGCTCGTAGCGGGCGGCCATCGCCATGCCCACGGCGTTGGCGACACCCTGGCCCAGCGGGCCGGTGGTCGTCTCGACGCCGGTGGTGTGGCCGTACTCCGGGTGGCCGGGGGTCTTGGAACCCCAGGTCCGAAACGCCTTCAGGTCATCCAGCTCCAGGCCGAAACCGGCCAGGTACAGCTGGATGTAGAGGGTCAGGGACGAGTGGCCCGCCGAGAGGACGAAACGGTCGCGTCCGACCCAGTCGGCGTCCGCCGGGTCGTGCCGCATCACCTTCTGGAAGAGGGTGTACGCGGCCGGGGACAGGCTCATCGCCGTACCGGGATGGCCGTTGCCGACCTTCTGTACGGCATCCGCGGCCAGTACGCGGCCGGTGTCAACGGCCCGCTGGTCCAGCTCGGTCCACTGGAGGTCTGTGGTGGTCGGCTTGGTGCTCACCCTGAGTCAGGGCTCCTCTCCACATGTCGTATCCCGGTGACTGAGGGCGCACCGGGCGTTGTCGAGCCTACCCCCGCAGGAACGCTCATCTTTTCGACCGACTGCACGGTGAGACGGACATGTCCAGGGTGCCGGGGGGCGGCGAAATCCGCCTCCTGACGAACCGTCCCCAACACGACCCCACCCCCGGGGATGGCGGCGTATGGGCAACGTCTACAGTGGCGTGGTACGCGCAAGTCTTTACCGGGCCTTCACGTCCGGGAACGTCCCGGATCACCGGGGACTTGCTGGGAATTCTCTGTCAGGGGTGTGCGTGACGGCCGTCGAGTCCCGACCCGCAGGGGTCGTCTTGACTCCCAGCCCGGGGGGCCATCGGCCGTTCGGGGCCCGCGTCAAGGCCTTTGTGGCGCTGACCAAGCCACGAATCATCGAACTGCTGCTCATCACCACCATTCCGGTGATGTTCCTGGCCGAACAGGGCGTTCCTCCGCTGTGGCTGGTCTTCGCGACCACACTGGGCGGGTACCTCTCAGCGGGCGGCGCAAACGCCCTGAACATGTACATCGACCGCGACATCGACGCGCTGATGGACCGCACATCGCAGCGTCCGCTGGTGACGGGCATGGTCTCGCCGCGCGAATGCCTGGTCTTCGGCATCTCGCTCGCGGTCATCTCCACGCTGTGGTTCGGCCTCCTGGTCAACTGGCTCTCGGCGGCCCTCTCGCTCGGCGCGCTGCTCTTCTACGTCGTCGTGTACACGATGATCCTCAAGCGCCGGACCTCGCAGAACATCGTCTGGGGCGGCATCGCGGGCTGTCTGCCGGTGCTCATCGGCTGGTCCTCGGTCACCAACTCGATGTCGTGGGCGCCGGTCATCCTCTTCCTTGTGATGTTCTTCTGGACGCCGCCGCACTACTGGCCGCTGTCCATGAAGGTCAAGGAGGACTACGCGCGCGTCGGCGTGCCGATGCTGCCGGTGGTCGCCTCCAACAAGGTCGTGGCCCGCCAGATCGTCCTCTACAGCTGGGTGATGGTCGCCGTCTCGCTGCTGCTGACCCCGCTCGGCTACACCGGCTGGTTCTACACGGCCGTCGCGCTGGTGTCGGGCGGCTGGTGGCTGTGGGAGGCGCACGCGCTCCAGTCCCGCGCCAAGAACGAGACGACCGGCGCCAAGCTCAAGGAGATGCGCCTGTTCCACTGGTCCATCACCTATGTCTCGCTGCTCTTCGTGGCCGTCGCGGTGGACCCGTTTTTGCGCTGAGTGGCCGGTGAACACGTGGAGGGGCCAGTGGCGCAAGCCACTGGCCCCTCTTCTCGCTCCTGGATCTACCCGCTAGTAGCATCGCGGCATGGCAGACACCCAGGTTGCAGACACCCCGGTTGACGACAAGCAGGCCGCGAAGGCCGAACGGCACGCGGTCAGGCTGGCCCGCGCGATCGGCTCCTTCGCCAAGGAGCACGGCGGCGCCGAGGGCCAGGTGGCGTACATCGGCCACAAGGGCGCCCGCATCGTGCTGGTGGGCGAGGACGGCGGCTGGGGCGACCTGGTGGCCCCGACCCACGCCGTCGCGCTGAGCGCCGTGGCGAAGTCCGGCATCACCGTCCACGAGGACTTCGACGGCGAGTTCGCCGCCAAGGTGAGGACCGGGCCCTACGAGTGGTCCCGCATGGCCGGCATCCAGCTCGGCGGTCCGAAGAACAGCTGAGCGAGACGGCGAGCAACACCGATCCGGGGCTCACCCGTTAGGAGGGGTGCAAGCACGTCCACCGCAGGGAGCCCCGGATGATCGACACCCCGCCCCTGGTGGACCAGTACTGCCACGGCATCCTGCGCACCGAGCTCGGCCTCGGAACCTTCGAGACGGCGCTCGGCCGCACCGGGACGCTGCCCGCGCCCGGCACCACCTTCTTCGACACCCAGACCGGTTTCGCCGTACGCCGCTGGTGCCCCCCGCTCCTGGATCTGGAGCCGCACTGCCCGCCGGCCCGCTATCTGGCCCGCCGACGCGAGCTGGGCGCCCTCGAGGCGGGCAGACGCCTGCTCAGGGGCTCGGGAATTTCCACCTATCTGGTGGACACCGGAGTGCCGGGCGACCTCACCGCGCCCCACGAGATCGCCGCCGCGGGCGCTGCCGACGCCCACGAGATCGTGCGCCTTGAACTCCTGGCCGAGCAGGTCGCCGACACCTCGGGGAGCGTCGCGTCCTTCCTCGCCAACCTCGCCGAAGCCGTCCACACCGCGGCGGCGTCCGCCGTCGCCTTCGCGTGCGTGACGGGCGCCCGCGCCGGACTCGACCCGCGCCCGCCCGGGCCCGGTGAGGTGCGCGGCGCGGCCGGACGGTGGCTCGCGGGCCGGCGCAGACACGGCCGCCTCGACGATCCGGTGCTCCTGCGCCATCTGCTGTGGAACGCCGTAGCGAGCGGACGCCCGCTCCAGCTCCAGCTGGGGATGGCCGACCCGATGCCGCTGGCCGCGTTCGCGGACGCGACGAGTGGGCTCGGCACCGATCTGGTGCTGTTGCACGGCTATCCCTACCACCGTCAGGCCGCCCATCTGGCGGGCGTCCATCCGCATGTGTACACCGACGCAGGGCCGGCCCTGGTCCGCACGGGGGCGCGGGCCGCGGGCGTCCTCGCGGAGATCATGGAGCTGGCCCCGTTCGGGAAGCTGCTCTACTCCAGCGGGGCCTGGGGGCTGCCCGAACTCCATGTGGTGGGGGCCCGGCTGTTCTCGCAGGCGCTCGGCCGGGTGCTCGGCGGCTGGGTGGCCGATGGCGCGTGGTCGGGCGGGGACGCGCGGCGGGTGGCGGAGATGATCGCGGCGGGCAACGCGCGGCGCGTCTACGGGCTCGCGGGCGCGGCGTAGAGGAGCGGGCGAGGCGTGGGGGAGTGGTCCGGGTGGCCTCGCGGGGCCGCCGGGCACGGCCCGGCGGCGCCCGTCCGGAGGGTCAGGCGTGGCTGAGGGCGGGATCCGCCTGCGCCGGGAGTTCCGCCGTGACCTCGGGCCGCTCGCGCAGCGAGAGCAGCACCCGCAGCACGGCGATCCACACCAGGCACGAGCCCAGCATGTGCAGCCCGACCAGGATCTCGGGCGTCTTCAGGAAGTACTGGACGTAACCGATCACGCCCTGGCCCAGCAGGACGAGGAACAGGTCCCGGGCCCGGGCGCGGGGCCCGGGCGGCGCGTCGACGGCCTTGAGGACGAACCACAGCGCGACGGCGAGCGCCACCACGATCCAGGCGAGGTCCGCGTGCAGCTGGGTGATCATCGTCCAGTCCAGCGGGATGCGCGCCACGTCCTTGGAGTCGCCGGGGTGGCGGCCGGTGCCGGTGACGATCGTGCCGACCGCGATCAGGGCGGCCGACGCGCCCACCAGGAGCCAGGTCAGCTGGACAACTGCCTTGCCCACCAGGGGCCTTGGCGCGCCGTCGCCCTCCCGCGCGCGCTGCCAGGTGACGACGGCCACCGCGATGAGCGCGCTGGAGAGCAGGAAGTGGGCGGCCACCGTGTACGGGTTGAGGCCGACCAGGACGACGATGCCGCCGAGGACCGCGTTGCCCATGACCACCCAGAACTGCACCCAGCCGAGCCGGGTCAGCGGACGCCGCCAGGGCTTCGCCGAGCGCGCCGCGATGATCGCCCAGCCGACCGCCGCGCACAGGACGTACGTCAGCATCCGGTTGGTGAACTCGATCGCGCCGCGAAAGCCCATCTCGCTGGTGGCGGTCAGGCTGTCGCTGGTGCACTTGGGCCAGGTCGGGCAGCCGAGGCCGGAGCCGGTGAGCCGCACCGCGCCGCCGGTCACCACGATGGCGACGGCCATGACGAGGGCGGCGAGCGCCGCGCGCCGCACGATCCGGGGGGACGCGGTCCAGCGCTGTGCGATGAAGAGAAGCGGATTGCGGGCCGCTGCGGTCACATCGGCGCGGGTCACTTTCGGCATGGGCCCTATCGTAAGGGCCCGTTTGTGCATGTTTTCACGAGGGGGTCCCGGCGGGTCCGGCACCGAGCGGTGTCCCCCGGGCACAGCCCCGGCTCACTCCCAGCGGAAGAACTTCGCGGCCGCGCCGAGGCCGAGCACCGCCCACACCGCGAGGATGGCGAGGTCGCCCCACGGCATCGAGGCGCCGCTCGCGAGCACGTCGCGCAGCCCGTCGGACAGGGCCGAGATGGGCAGCAGGTCGAGGACCGTCCGCACGCCGCCGGGGAACTTGTCCATCGGCACGATGACCCCGCCGGCCACGAGCAGCAGCAGGAACACCAGGTTGGCCGCGGCGAGCGTGGCCTCGGCCTTCAGGGTGCCGGCCATGAGCAGACCGAGGCCGGAGAAGGCGGCCGTGCCGAGCACCATCAGGAGCAGCACCGCGAAGGGGTTGCCGTGCGGGGACCAGCCGAGCGCGAAGGCGATCACGGTGAGCAGCACGACTTGCAGCACCTCGGTGACCAGCACCGCGAGCGTCTTGGAGGTCATCAGCGCCCAGCGCGGAAGCGGGGAGGCGCCGAGCCGCTTGAGCACCCCGTAGCGCCGCTCGAACCCGGTCGCGATGGCCTGGCCGGTGAAGGCGGTCGACATCACGGCGAGCGCGAGGACGCCGGGAGCCAGGAAGTCCACGGACTTGCCCCGGCCGGTGTCGATGATGTCGACGGTCGAGAACAGCACCAGGAGCAGGCTCGGGATGATCACGGTGAGCAGCAGCTGCTCGCCGTTGCGCAGCAGCATCCGCGTCTCCAGCGCGGTCTGCGCCCCGATCATCCGCCCGAGCGGCGCGGCGCCCGGCTTCGGCGCGTACGTACCGGCGCTCATGCGCGCAGCTCCTTACCGGTCAGTTCGATGAAGACGTCCTCCAGCGTGCGGCGTTCGACCGAGATGCCGTCCGGCATCACGCCGTGCTGGGCGCACCAGGAGGTGACGGTGGCCAGCAGCTGGGGGTCGATGGCGCCGTCGATGCGGTAGGTGCCCGGTGTCAGTTCCGCCGCGGCCGAGCCGTCGGGCAGCGCCTTGAGGAGTGAGGCGAGGTCGAGGCCGGGGCGGCCGGTGAAGCGCAGGGTGTTCTCCGCGCCGCCCTTGCACAGCCGCTCGGGGGAGCCCTGGGCGACGACCTTGCCCGCGTCCACGATGGCCACGTCGTCGGCCAGCGTCTCGGCCTCGTCCATGAAGTGGGTGGTGAGCACCACCGAGACGCCGTCGGCGCGCAGCTCGCGCACGAGGTCCCAGGTGGCGCGGCGGGCCTGTGGGTCCAGGCCCGCGGTCGGCTCGTCGAGGAAGACGAGTTCGGGCCGGCCGACGACGGCCATCGCGAGCGCGAGGCGCTGCTGCTGGCCGCCGGAGAGCCTGCGGTAGGTGGTGCGGCCGCAACCATCGAGCCCCAGGCGCTCGATGAGCGCGTCGACGTCGAGCGGGTGGGCGTGCAGCTTGGCCATGTGGCGCAGCATCTCGTCGGCGCGGGCGCCGGAGTAGACGCCGCCGGACTGGAGCATGACGCCGACGCGCGGCTTGAGGCGCGCGGCGTCGGCGACCGGGTCGAGGCCGAGGACGCGGACGGTGCCGGCGTCGGGCCTGCGGTAGCCCTCGCACGTCTCGATGGTGGTGGTCTTGCCGGCGCCGTTGGGGCCGAGGACGGCGGTCACGGCGGCGGCGCCGACCGTGAGGTCGAGGCCGTCCACGGCGGTTTTCGGTCCGTACCGCTTGACCAGGCCCACGACCTGGACGACGGGCTCGCTGTTCATGACCGGCAAGTCTAGGCGGGGCGCGGGCGCCGTCGGCGCGGGGCCCCGTCGGCGCGGGGGCCCGCCCGCACGCCGGCCGCCGCTGACGGTGCGAGGAGGCCGGGGCGTACGGGGTTCACGTGCGGGGCGCGTCGGGTGTTGCCCGCCGTCACTCCTCATGCGGGCGGTGCACGGGCAGCCACCGCCGCGCGTAGGCGACCGCGTCGCGCACCGGGAAGAGGCGGCAGGTCGCGGCCCCCACCGTGCCGCGCGTCACGTCCGTGTCCCGCTCGAAGTCGGTGCCAAGGGCGCCGAAGCAGTCGCTGTCGAGGTCCACGTCGCGCACCGTGAGCCACTGCCGGCCCCGGGGGGTGTTCACCGCGAACGACACGTCCGCCATGGGCCCGGGCACGCGGTACTCCGCGAGGTGGAAGGAGGTGCAGGAGTCGAAGCCCGCACCCAGCAGCAGCGCCCGGGCGCCGGCTTCCTCCAGGCGGGCCAGCGGGCTGCGCTCGCCGAGCTGGCAGTCGCGGGGGTGGTCCGCGGTGATGCGCGACGCGCCCGGGCCGATCGCGGCGAAGGAGGTCTGCGGGTGGGCGCTGCGCAGAGCCCCGGGCCAGGTGCGCACGGCCTCGGGAACCGCGCCGACGCCGAGACTCGGTGTGGTCAGCGGGTCGTACGCGGGCAGCGCGGCCCGGATGGGCTCCCACCACTCCTCGGGCACGGCCGGACGGCCCCAGTGCGCGGGGTCGGAGTTGTCGTTGGAGAACGCGGGGACCACGAGCGTGCCCGTTTCGCCCAGCGTGTCGAGAAGAGCTCGAACGACCGTGGCGGCGCCTCCGCAGACCCAGCCGAGTGACTTCAGGGAGGAGTGCACGACGAGCGTTTCACCAGGTCGCACCCCGAGGGTGCGCAGCTCGGCCGCGAGGGTGTCGCGCGTACACAAAGGGCCGGTCACAGGCGGTGTGGACATGGCGGACGAGTCTGGCGCACGGCCCCCTCCGGGGCCAGTGAATTACCGGCCCGACGATCGATCAATGATCGTTTCCGCAGGTCAGCTTAGGTTCGCCTAAGTGATACACCGCACCGCTCGTGATCGCGACGCGGGTTGTCAGGCCCTGAGGAATTACGCAACAATGGTGTTGTGAAAAACGTCGGTGAGGCTCCCCAGGAGGAACTCGCGACCGGTGAGCGGTCCACCCGCAACCGGGTCGCGCGCTCGATCCTGGACCACGGGCCCTCGACCGCACAGGACCTCGCGAACCGCCTCGGCCTCACCCAGGCAGCCGTCCGCCGCCACCTCGACGCGCTCGTCGCCGACGAGGTCGTCGCACCGCGCGAGCAGCGCGTCTACGGCGCGCGCACCCGTGGCCGCCCGGCCAAGGTCTTCGCCCTGACCGACTGCGGCCGGGACGCCTTCGAGCAGTCCTACGACAAGCTCGCCGTCGACGCCCTGCACTGGATCGAGCAGTCCGCCGGCGGCGGCGCGGCCGGCGAGGAAGCCGTCGCGGCGTTCGCGCGGGCCCGCGTCGAGGCCCAGGCCGGGGCGTACCGGGACGCGATCGCGGCCGCGGCTCCCGAGGAGCGCGCCCAAGCCCTCGCCAAGGCCTTGAGCGCCGACGGGTACGCTGCTACGGCGCGCGGCGCGCCCCATCCGCAGCGGGGCGAGCAGCTGTGCCAGCACCACTGCCCGGTCGCCCACGCCGCCGAGCGGTACCCGCAGCTGTGCGAGGCGGAGACCGAGTTCTTCTCCCGCCTCCTGGGAACGCATGTGCAGCGCCTGGCGACCATCGCCCATGGCGACGGCGTCTGCACCACGTTCATCCCGCACGGGGCGCCACCACAGACCACACACCAGCAAGCATCCGCAAGCAAGGCCGGGAGGAACCCCGCATGACGCTCCCCACGGAGACTGCCCACCCTGAGCTCGATGGCCTGGGCACGTACGAATACGGCTGGGCCGACTCCGACGCGGCCGGCGCCGCTGCCAAGCGCGGTCTTTCCGAGGCTGTCGTGCGCGACATCTCGCAGAAGAAGAACGAGCCGGAGTGGATGCTGAAGCTGCGCCTCAAGGGCCTGCGGCTGTTCGACAAGAAGCCCATGCCGAACTGGGGCTCCGACCTCTCCGGCATCGACTTCGACAACATCAAGTACTTCGTGCGCTCCACCGAGAAGCAGGCGGCGTCCTGGGAGGACCTGCCCGCGGACATCAAGAACACGTACGACAAGCTCGGCATCCCCGAGGCGGAGAAGCAGCGCCTGGTGGCCGGTGTCGCGGCGCAGTACGAGTCCGAGGTCGTCTACCACCAGATCCGTGAGGACCTGGAGGAGCAGGGCGTCATCTTCCTCGACACCGACACCGCCCTGAAGGAGCACCCCGAGCTCTTCCAGGAGTACTTCGGCACCGTCATCCCGGTCGGCGACAACAAGTTCGCGTCGCTGAACACCGCGGTGTGGTCGGGCGGCTCGTTCATCTACGTGCCCAAGGGCGTCCACGTCGACATCCCGCTCCAGGCCTACTTCCGGATCAACACCGAGAACATGGGCCAGTTCGAGCGGACGCTGATCATCGTCGACGAGGACGCGTACGTCCACTACGTCGAGGGCTGCACCGCCCCGATCTACTCCTCGGACTCGCTGCACAGCGCCGTCGTGGAGATCATCGTCAAGAAGGGCGGCCGCTGCCGCTACACGACGATCCAGAACTGGTCGAACAACGTCTACAACCTGGTCACCAAGCGCGCCGTGGCGTACGAGGGCGCGACCATGGAGTGGATCGACGGCAACATCGGTTCCAAGGTCACCATGAAGTACCCGGCCGTCTACCTGATGGGCGAGCACGCCAAGGGCGAGACGCTGTCCATCGCCTTCGCGGGCGAGGGCCAGCACCAGGACGCCGGCTCCAAGATGGTCCACATGGCGCCGAACACCTCCTCCAACATCGTCTCCAAGTCGGTGGCGCGCGGCGGCGGCCGCACCTCCTACCGGGGCCTCGTCGAGATCGGCGAGGGCGCCCACGGCTCCAAGTCGAACGTGCTGTGCGACGCGCTGCTCGTCGACACGATCTCCCGCTCGGACACCTACCCCTACGTGGACGTCCGCGAGGACGACGTGTCCATGGGCCACGAGGCGACGGTCTCCAAGGTCTCCGAGGACCAGCTCTTCTACCTGATGAGCCGCGGTCTGACCGAGTTCGAGGCGATGGCGATGATCGTGCGCGGCTTCGTCGAGCCGATCGCCAAGGAGCTCCCCATGGAGTACGCCCTTGAGCTCAACCGGCTGATCGAACTCCAGATGGAGGGCTCGGTCGGATAACGACCGCTCCCCATCCGGCAGTTGAGCAGATTCTGATTCAGGAAGAGAGCACTACGACAGCCATGGCTGAGGCAAACATCCCGGTGGGCTCCACCACCGCCGGTTCCATCGCGGTGGCCGCCGAGTCGACCGTCGCCACCCGCATGAGCGCCCCTCCCTCCTTCGACGTGGCGGACTTCCCGGTCCCGCACGGCCGCGAGGAGGAGTGGCGGTTCACGCCGCTGGAGCGGCTGCGCGGGCTCCACGACGGCACCGCCGTCGCCACCGGCGAGGCCCTGAAGGTCACCGTGGACGCGCCCGAGGGCGTCACCGTGGAGAGTGTCGGGCGCGACGACGCCCGCCTCGGCAGGGCGGGAACGCCGGTGGACCGCGTCGCGGCCCAGGCGTACTCGTCCTTCGAGCAGGCCAGTGTCGTGAGTGTCCCCAGGGACACGGTGCTCACCGAGCCGATCCGGATCGCCGTGCACGGCGAGGGCGGCGTGGCCTACGGCCACCAGGTGATCGAGCTCGGCGCCTTCGCCGAGGCCGTCGTGGTCCTGGACCACACCGGCGACGCGGTGCTCGCCGCGAACGTCGAGTACGTTCTGGGCGACGGCGCCAAGCTGACCGTCGTCTCCGTCCAGGACTGGGACGACAAGGCCGTCCACGTGGCCCAGCACAACGCGCTGATCGGCCGCGACGCCACCTTCAAGTCGTTCGTGGTCACCTTCGGCGGCGACCTGGTGCGCCTGCACCCGCGCGTCGCCTACGCGGGCACCGGCGGCGAGGCGGAGCTGTTCGGCCTGTACTTCACCGACCACGGCCAGCACCAGGAGCACCGCCTCCTGGTCGACCACAACACCCCGCACTGCAAGTCCAACGCGGTGTACAAGGGCGCCCTCCAGGGCGAGGACGCGCACGCGGTGTGGATCGGCGACGTCCTCATCCAAGCCTCGGCCGAGGGCACGGACACCTACGAGATGAACCGCAACCTGGTTCTGACCGACGGCGCCCGCGTCGACTCGGTGCCGAACCTGGAGATCGAGACCGGCGAGATCGCCGGCGCGGGACACGCCTCGGCCACCGGCCGCTTCGACGACGAACAGCTCTTCTACCTGATGTCCCGGGGCATCCCGCCGATGGAGGCCCGCCGCCTGGTCGTCCGCGGCTTCTTCGCGGAGCTCGTCCAGAAGATCGGCCTGCCGGACGTCGAGGAGCGCCTGCTCGCGAAGATCGAGACGGAGCTGGAGGCTTCCGTCTGATGGCCTTCGTCAAAGCCTGCGCGCTGAGCGAGCTGGAGAGCGACACGCCCAAGCGGGTGGAGATCGACGGCACGCCGGTGTCCCTCGTCAAGACCGAGGGCGAGGTGTTCGCGATCAACGACATCTGCTCGCACGCGAACGTGTCGCTCTCGGAGGGCGAGGTGGAGGACTGCGCCATCGAATGCTGGCTGCACGGCTCCAGCTTCGACCTCCGCACCGGCAAGCCGTCCGGCCTTCCCGCGACGCGCCCCGTCCCCGTATACCCCGTACAGATCCAAGGGGACGATGTGCTCGTCTCCGTCACCCAGGAGTCCTGAGTTCCCCATGGCAACGCTTGAAATCCGCGACCTGCACGTCTCCGTCGACACCGAGAACGGTACGAAGGAGATCCTCAAGGGCGTCGACCTGACCGTGAAGCAGGGCGAGACCCACGCCATCATGGGCCCCAACGGCTCCGGCAAGTCCACCCTGGCGTACTCGCTGGCCGGGCACCCCAAGTACACGATCACCAGCGGCACCGTCACGCTCGACGGCGAGGACGTCCTGGAGATGTCCGTCGACGAGCGCGCCCGCGCCGGCGTCTTCCTCGCCATGCAGTACCCGGTCGAGGTCCCCGGTGTCTCGGTCTCCAACTTCCTGCGCACCTCGGCCACCGCGATCCGCGGCGAGGCGCCCAAGCTGCGCACCTGGGTGAAGGAGGTCAAGTCCGCGATGGAGCAGCTCCAGATGGACCCCGCCTTCGCCGAGCGCAACGTGAACGAGGGCTTCTCCGGCGGCGAGAAGAAGCGCCACGAGATCCTTCAGCTGGAGCTCCTGAAGCCGAAGATCGCCATCCTCGACGAGACCGACTCCGGCCTCGACGTCGACGCGCTGCGCCAGGTCTCCGAGGGCATCAACCGCGTCCGTGAGAACGGCGAGGTCGGCACCCTCCTGGTGACCCACTACACGCGCATCCTGCGCTACATCAAGCCCGACTACGTCCACGTCTTCGCCGGCGGACGCATCGTCGAGTCCGGCGGCGCGGAGCTCGCCGACAAGCTCGAGTCCGAGGGCTACGAGTCGTACACGAAGGGTGGCGCTGACCTGTGAGCGACGCGCGCGAGGCCATCGGCCCGCGGATGAGCTGCGAGCCGCAGATGCGCCTCGCGGGCGGAGAAGCGAACGAAAGGGGAAGGGCGTGACACAGCTGCCGGGCCTCCTCACCGAGTCCGCTCTCCTGGACGAGGCGATCCGCAAGGACTTCCCCTTGCTGGACCGTGTGGTCCACGACGGGAAGAAGATCGTCTACCTCGACAGCGCCGCGACCTCGCAGAAGCCGCGCCAGGTGCTCGACGCGCTCAACGAGTACTACGAGCAGCACAACGCCAATGTGCACCGCGGCGTGTATCTGGTCGCCGAGGAGGCCACGGCGCTGTACGAGGGCGCCCGTGACAAGGTCGCCGCGTTCATCAACGCGCCGAGCCGCAACGAGGTGATCTTCACCAAGAACGCCTCGGAGTCGCTGAACCTCGTCGCCAACATGCTGGGCTGGGCGGACGAGCCCTACCGCGTGGACAGCGACACCGAGATCGTCATCACGGAGATGGAGCACCACTCCAACATCGTGCCGTGGCAGCTGCTCGCGCAGCGCACCGGCGCGAAGCTGAAGTGGTTCGGCCTGACCGACGACGGCCGGCTCGACCTGTCGAACCTCGACGAGATCATCACCGAGAAGACGAAGATCGTCTCCTTCACGCTGGTCTCCAACCTGCTCGGCACCCACAACCCGGTCGAGGCGATCGTGCGCCGCGCGCAGCAGGTCGGCGCGCTGGTCTGCGTCGACGCCTCGCAGGCCGCCCCGCACATGCCGCTCGACGTGCAGGCCCTCCAGGCCGACTTCGTGGCCTTCACCGGCCACAAGATGTGCGGCCCGACCGGCATCGGCGTGCTGTGGGGCCGCCAGGAGCTCCTGGAGGACCTGCCGCCGTTCCTGGGCGGCGGCGAGATGATCGAGACGGTCTCGATGCACTCCTCCACCTACGCTCCGGCGCCGCACAAGTTCGAGGCGGGCACGCCCCCGATCGCGCAGGCCGTGGGCCTGGGCGCGGCGGTGGACTACCTGTCCGCGATCGGCATGGACAAGATCGCCGCGCATGAGCACGCGATCACCGAGTACGCGGTCAAGCGGCTGCTCGAAGTCCCCGACCTGCGGATCATCGGTCCGACCACCGCCGAGGACCGCGGCGCGGCGATCTCCTTCACGCTGGGCGACATCCACCCGCACGACGTCGGCCAGGTCCTCGACGAGGAGGGCATCGCGGTCCGCGTGGGCCACCACTGCGCGCGCCCGGTCTGCCTGCGCTACGGAATTCCCGCGACCACGCGAGCGTCTTTCTATCTGTACTCCACGCCCGCCGAGGTCGACGCCCTGGTGGACGGCCTGGAGCACGTACGAAACTTCTTCGGCTAGGGGTTACCGACGTGAAGCTTGATTCGATGTACCAGGACGTCATCCTGGACCACTACAAGCACCCGCACGGGCGGGGCTTGCGGGCCGGTGACGCCGAGGTGCACCACGTGAATCCGACGTGCGGCGACGAGATCACCCTGCGGGTGAAGTACGACGGTTCGCTCATCGAGGACGTCTCGTACGAGGGCCACGGCTGTTCCATCAGCCAGGCCAGCGCCTCGGTCCTCAACGACCTGCTGGTCGGCAAGGACCTGGCCGACGCGCGGCGGATCCAGGAGACCTTCCTGGAGCTGATGCAGTCCAAGGGCCAGCTGGAGCCCGACGACGCGATGGAGGAGATCCTGGAGGACGCGGTGGCGTTCGCCGGGGTCTCCAAGTACCCCGCACGCGTGAAGTGTGCTCTGCTGAGCTGGATGGCCTGGAAGGACGCGACGGCCCAGGCTCTGGGCGAGATCGCCGAAAGGAAGACGGCATGACCGAGAACGCACAGGCGGCGATCAAGCCGGCGACCGAAGAAGAGATCCGCGAGGCGCTGTACGACGTCGTCGACCCCGAGCTGGGCATCGACGTCGTCAACCTCGGCCTCATCTACGGCATCCACGTCGACGACTCCAATGTCGTCACGCTGGACATGACCCTGACGTCCGCGGCCTGCCCGCTGACCGATGTGATCGAGGACCAGGCGAAGGCCGCGACCGACGGCATCGCCAGCGAGCTGAAGATCAACTGGGTCTGGATGCCGCCGTGGGGCCCGGACAAGATCACCGACGACGGCCGCGAGCAGCTGCGCGCGCTGGGGTTCAACGTCTGAGTCCCGCCCGCGAGTCGAGACCCCCCGGTACCGCTGGTACCGGGGGTCTTCGCATGGAGGCCTTCGCGTGACAGGGTGCCGGGAACGGGCCGTCGCGGCCGCCCCGCAGTCCTCGCGTTGGGCGCCCTGGGCCTCAACTGCCCGGCGCGCGCCGCGAGTTGGGGCCCCCGCCATCGCACTCTCGGCCTCCTGTCTGTCCGGGGCGGTGGGCGCCACCGCTGACCCGGTGGTGACCGTGACCGTCGCGCGGAGCGGGGCCGACGCCTCGGCGCCCACCGTGGCCGCAAGGCGGGGTGCGGGCGTACCCCTGGGGCGAGGCCCAGCCCTCAAGGCGCGACCGGGGCCCGGGGCTGGGCCCCGGCAAACCCGCCTTCGGGTGCGGACGGTGCCCGCGTCCCGCGCAGTTCCCCGCGCCCCTGGCGGGGCTGATGCTGGCAGGGTGCCCAGTGCGGGCGACCTCGGCGGCTCACCACCAGAACCCGTCCCACGCCGCGGGTACGCTCGCCCTCATGCCCTACGTCCTGCTCGCCTGCGCCATCGGCTCGGAGATCGTCGCCACGTCCGCGCTGAAGTACAGCGAGGGCTTCACCAGGCTCTGGCCCTCGCTGATCACTGCGGCCGGGTATCTGCTCGCCTTCTACATGCTGGCGCTGACGCTCAAGTCCCTCTCGGTGGGCACCGCGTACGCGATCTGGTCGGGCGTGGGCACGGCCGTCATCGCGGCGGTCGGCATGGTCTTCATGGGGGAGGCGGTGACCGCCGCGAAGCTCGCCGGGATCGCCCTCATCATCGGCGGGGTGGTCCTGCTCAACCTCGGGGGCGCGGCACACTGAGCGGCGCCCGGGCGCGGGTTGGCGGCGCGTGTCGCCCCGGTCCGCGCCCGCTTCACCCGTGCGGGTCCTGACCTGGGGGTGTCCGACGGGCGCCCGGCCGTGGGGAACGTGACGCCGCCACGTGAGACCGGTTCGCCCCGGCGGGCCGTGGCCGGTTAGGTTTTGGGCATGACCGACACGACTGCTCCTGCTTCGACCGGCGCCGCGGCCGCCGGACTCGCCACCCTCGCCGCCGACGGCACCGTCCTTGACACCTGGTTCCCCGCCCCCGAGCTGGTGGCCGTCGCCGAACCCGGCCCGGCCGGCACCGAGCGGCTTTCCGCCGAGCGCGCCGCCGAACTGCTCGGCGCGGGCGCGCTCAAGGCCGTCGGCGTCGACGAGCGCCGCGGGGTCGAGGTCGTCGCCGTCCGTACGGTCATCGCCTCGCTCGACGACAAGCCGCTGGACGCCCACGACGTGTACCTGCGTCTTCACCTGCTCTCGCACCGTCTGGTCAAGCCGCATGGCCAGAACCTGGACGGCATGTTCGGCTTCCTCGCCAACGTCGCCTGGACCTCGCTCGGCCCGGTCGCCGTCGACGACCTGGAGACCGTGCGGCTCAACGCCCGCGCCGAGGGGCTGCACCTCCAGGTGACGTCCGTCGACAAGTTCCCCCGCATGACGGACTACGTCGCGCCCAAGGGCGTACGCATCGCCGACGCCGACCGGGTGCGCCTGGGCGCGCACCTCGCCGAGGGCACCACCGTCATGCACGAGGGCTTCGTGAACTTCAACGCGGGCACGCTCGGCACGTCCATGGTCGAGGGCCGCATCTCGGCGGGCGTCGTCATCGGTGACGGCTCCGACATCGGCGGCGGCGCGTCCACGATGGGCACGCTGTCCGGCGGCGGCAACGTCCGCATCATGATCGGCGAGCGGTGCCTGATCGGGGCGGAGGCCGGTGTGGGGATCGCGCTCGGCGACGAGTGCGTCGTCGAGGCGGGCCTGTACGTCACGGCCGGTACGCGGGTGACGATGCCGGACGGGCAGATCGTCAAGGCGCGTGAGCTGTCCGGGGCGTCCAACATTCTGTTCCGTCGGAACTCGGTGACGGGGGCGGTGGAGGCGCGGCCCAACAACGCGGTGTGGGGCGGCCTGAACGAAATCCTGCACGCCCACAACTGACCACCCCGCTCACGCCCGACCCGGGCCGGCGCCGGCGCCGCGAAACGCCCATGCGGACCGGCGCCGACCCCGCCGGGGGCGCGGGGAACTGCGCGCTCAGCCACGCACGGCCCGCACCCGAACTCCCTGGGGCTCCGCCCCAGACCCCGTTCGGCCTGAACGGCCTCGTCCTCAATCGCCGGACGGGCTGAGGTTGCCTGTGTGGGCCAGCATGAGCCCTGCCTCGGGGTTGGCCCCTGCGGGCCAGCACGAGCCCCGTCGGGGGCGCGGGGAACTGCGCGAGGAGCGACCACGGCCCGCACCCGAACTCCCTGGGGCTCCGCCCCAGACCCCGTTCGGCCTGAACGGCCTCGTCCTCAATCGCCGGACGGGCTGGGTATGCCCATACGGGCCCGCACGAACCCCGCCAGGGGCGCGGGTAACTGCGCGACCTGCCACGCGCGGTCCGCGGCCGGGGTCCCGGGGTCGCCAGGGCTGAGGGGGGTCAGGGGGTTGGCGGGAGGGCCGCGCGGAGGCGGGCCGTCTCGGCCGGGGTCGCCGGTCGCAGGGGCTCGCGTACGGGATGGCCAAGGAGCGCCTTGGCAGTCACCGCCCCCGGCAACCCCGCGGACATCATCAACTCCGTCAGGGGAAGCAGGAGTTGGTTGAGCCGCGCCGCTTCCCCCGGCGCCGGCTCCTCGAACGCGTCCAGCACCGCCCGCACCGCCCGCGGCGCCACATTGGCCACCGTACTCACATACCCCGCCCCGCCCAGCGCGGACAGCGCGAGGTTCAGCTCGTCGCAGCCGGAGTAGTACGCGAGCGACGTACGGCCCATCACCTTCGTCGCGCCCAGCAGGTCGTACGCACAGTCCTTCACCGCCACGATCCGCTCGTGCTCCGCGAGCGCCAGCATCGTGTCCACCTCGATCCGCGTGCCCGTGCGGCCCGGGATGTCGTACAGCATCACCGGCAGCCCGGTGGCGTCGGCGACCGTACAGAAGTGGGCTTCGACCGCGTCCTGCGGTGGGCGGCTGAAGTACGGGGTGACCACCAACAGCCCGTCCGCGCCCGCCCGTTCGGCCACGCGGGCCAGCGCGACGGTGTCCGCGGTCGAGGCGCTGCCCACTCCCGCCACGACCGTCGCGCGGTCGCCGACCTCTTCGGCCACCGCCCGTACCAGCGCCGTCTTCTCCTCGTCCGATGTGGTCGGCGACTCACCCGTCGTGCCGTTCAGGACCAGGCCGTCGCACCCGTTGTCCACCAGGTGCGCCGCGAGCTCGCGTGCCGCCGCGAGGTCGAGTTCGTACGTCTTGGTGAAGGGCGTGACCATGGCGCACAGGGCACGTCCGAAGGGGCGCGGGGGATGTGTTGTCGTCGTCATGCGACAGTGTTGCGCCCGTCGGCTGTTCACGTCCACTTAGTGTTCCGGGCGGGTCGAGGTAGCGCTGCTTAAGGAAGGCTCTCGCGCCCGGCACACCGACGCCACGTCGTGGACGGCGGCGGGCACCTGAGGTGAGCGCGGGAGCCGCCGGGGCTCACTGCTTGGTGGTGCGCTCCGGGCGCGTCACCAGCACCACCCGGTGCTCGGCGTCGTCGAGCGGGCGCTCGTACTCCAGGCCGTACCGCTGGGCGAGGAGGTCGAAGAACGCGCCCGTAGGGTCGGGCTCGATCCGTTCGACGGTGCCCCGGACCTCCAGATACCGGTAGGGCTGGTCGGGGTCGCACCGAGAGGGAGACCTTGGGGGCGGCGACGACGTTCTTGTACTTGCGGCGCGTGGTGGTCGTGGTGAAGCGCAGGAACGCGCCGTCCCAGATCCGCCAGACGGGGTTGACGTGCGGGACGCCGCGAGGGCCCGTGGTGGCGAGGTGCACGAAGAGGGGGCGGGTCAGCAGGTCGGCGTAGTCGGCCGGGATCACGGGGGCGGTGTCCTTCGGTGTGCTGGTCATGGCGCCGAACGCCACCAACCGCCCCGGCGCGGCCCGGGTTGGGCCCGGCGGGCCGGCCGGGAGACGACGCGTCTGCCCGGCCGGCCCTCGCGCTTACGGGTGGAAGCGGATGATCTGCGGGTCGTGGTCGCTGGTCTGGTTCGCGAACTCCGCGTTGATGTGCACGCTGTCGTAGTCGAAACCACGGACGGCCGGGCTGGTCAGGATCTGGTCCAGGACCTGCGTGTTGCCCTGGTACACGTAGGAGTAGCGCTCCTTCTTCGGCAGCGTGCGGTAGGCCGAGCGCAGCGCGCCGCCGTCCTCCAGGGCCTTGGTGGTGCCCGAGAAGTCGAAGTCGTTGATGTCGCCGAGCGCGAGGACGTCCGCGTGTTTGTCGACCGCGAGCAGCTGCTTCACGAAGGCGTTGACGGCCTGCGCCTGCTGGAGCCGCTTGGTCTCCGATGAGCGCGGCACCGGCTGGTGCTGGGAGACCAGGCTCTCGTCACCGCCCTTGGACGCGAAGTGGTTGGCGATCACGAAGACCGTCCTGCCCTTGAACACGAACTCGCCGGCCAGCGGCTTGCGGCTGTCCTCCCACGCGGGGTTGGCCGGGTCCACGCGGCCGGGCGAGAGGGTCAGGGCGGGGTGGCCCTTGGCGCCGGTGACGCCGACGGCGGTCTTGTAGTCGCCGCCGGGACGGTCGGTGAAGGAGACCCGCGCGGGGTTGAACAGGAAGCCCTGGCGGATGTTGCCGCCGGGCTCGCCGCCGTCCTTGTCGTTCTCCGGGTCGATGGAACGCCACTGGTAGGCCGGGCCGCCCGCGGCCACGATCGCGTCCGTGAACTTCTTCACGGTCGCCGACGCGTCCACCGTGCCGTCGTTCTTGGCGCCGTTGTTGTCCTGGATCTCCTCAAGGGCCACGATGTCGGGCGAGGCGAGGTTGGTCACCACGCCCTGCGCCAGCGCGTCGAACTTCGACTGCGGGTCGCCCGGGTCCAGGTTCTCCACGTTGTACGTGGCGACCGCCAGCTCGCCGGTGCGCTGCTTGCGGGTGACCTCGCGCTTGAGGCCGTTGTCCTTGACCGTGCCGAGCGTACGCGCGGCGAGGGTGTAGCCGCCGAACTGGTTGAAGTCCAGGGGGCCTTCGGTGGTCCCGGTCAGGGTGTCGCCCACGTTCGCGGCGGGGAAGGGCCGCTGGGCGGTGGGGATCAGGCTCTGGATCTGGAGCCGGCCGGTGTTCTGGTCGCTGTACGAGGAGTACAGCGAGCCGCCGCGCGCGGTGCGGTTCTCCTGCGGCTTGACCGTGACCCACAGCTCGGAGTACGGGTCGGTGGCGCCGACCACGCGCGAGGTGTTGATCCGGACGTTCATGCCCTCAAGGGACTCGTAGTAGTCCGTGGCGTACTTCTTCGGCTTGAGGGTCAGGCCGTTGACGCTGTTGCCGGCCGCCGGGTCGCCGTTCGGCGTGTAGCGGTCGGGCACCGAGCGGGCGGTGATGACGACCGGCGCGGGCACCGCGTTGCCCGAGGACAGGACCTTCACGACCGGCTTGGAGAGCTCGGTGACCGACTGGTTGCCCGAGGAGGCGCCGCCGGGCACGTACTCGGTGACGGTGGCCGCGACCTCCACCGCGTCGCCCACGGCGACCGTCGGGCTGGAGCCGGTGAAGACGAAGACGCCCTCGCTGGTGGCGGGGTTCTTGTCGGGCGCCGTGTCCTGGAACCAGAAACCCTTGGAGGAACCATAGGCGCGCACCCCGGTGACGACGCCGGTCACGCCCGTGACCTGCTGCCCCGCCAGCGGGGATATCCGGGTGGTGCCCTGGATGTCGTGGATCTTCGCCTGCACGGGCGTGGCGGGGGCCGCCTGCGAGGAGGCGGCGCTGACCAGGCCGGCGGCCAGCGCTGCGGCGACCACGGCGGACACGGCGGCGGTTCTGGGAACGGGCATTCACGCCTCCGGGAGTGATGAGGGAAAGGTGCGTGCGGCGGTGTTGTTCTACGCGCGTCAATCTCTTGGCTGGGGTGGGGAGTTGTCAAGAGTCGCCGGGTGTCCGAAAACCGACGGGTGGATGAACGTGTGGGGCGCGCGGTCCCGTGGCACGTCCCGGCGCCCGCGGCGCGCGGCGGGCGCGGCAGCGTGGAGGTGGGGGCGGGCGGGAGCGGGGGCGGGTGCGCACGGGCGGCGCAACGAAACCCGGTGAAATGCGTCTACGCTGGGTGCCGCTCATCCATCGCTGCCCCAGCGCGACCCGAGCCCCAGACCGTACGGCCGAGGAGTACCCCCAGATGTCCGGAGACCGCCCCACCCTGCCGCCGGTGCGGCTGAACTCCGAGGCGGAACTGGCGCGGGACGCGCTGTCCGCCCCGCTGCTCGCCCGCGCGGTGCGGCTCGCCCGCTGGGCCGGCCCCAAGACCCGCGTCGGCGCCGGCGGCGAGCTCGTCGAGGAGCAGCTGCCCGAGGCGGCCGCCGAACTCGGCCTCGGCGACGACGAGGACGGCCCTGCGTACGCGAGCGAGGCCTGGCGGGTCGCGGTCGACACCGGCCTCGTCGAGATCGAGGACGCCGGGGATGCCGGGGACGCCGGGGACGCGGTGGGTGCGGACGCCGAGGACGCGGAGGGAAGCGCGACGGCGGGCGACAACCTCGCGGTGCTCACCTCGGGTTCGCCCAGCGATGTCCTGGCGATCTGGGCCGACGCCTTCGACGTGGTCTTCGCCGACGCCACCGCCCCGATGATCGACGATTTCGCGGACCTGGTCGGCGAGGACGGCGAGATCGACTTCGAGCGCCTTGAGTGGGACCCGGAGGAGGAGGCGGAGTTCCTTGAGGGCGTGCTCGGCAACCTGTATCTGCTGACCGTCAGCGAGGGCGGCACGCCCGAGGGGCCCGTGCCGCTGCCCGCGCTGGCCGCCTCGATGATCGTCCCCGACGACATGGGGGAGCCCACCGACGACATCCTGGAGCAGGTCTCCGACGCGATGATGCGCCTGGACGACCAGTTCCGGCTGCTTGAGCCGATCGGTCTGGTCGAATACGAGCCCGTCGACGAGGCCCTGATGGCCGAGGTGGGCGACGAGCCGGCCCCGCCGGTCGACGACGAGGACGTCTCGCGCTACGGAATGGTCCGCCTGACCCCGCTCGGTCTGTACGGTGTGCGCGCCCGGATGCTGGAGGCCGGCGTGGACGCGCCGGCCGTCGGTGATCTGGCGGGCAAGGGCGCCGACGCGCTCCTGGACGGCATCGCCTACTTCCCCGAGCTCTCCGCCCGCGCCGAGACCGAGCAGTGGCTGGCCCGGCGTGAACCGGCGGCCGCCGCACGGGAGTTGCTCGCGGCTGCCCGGGGCGCCGACGCGGGTGGTCCGCTGCGCCGGCTGCACTGCCAGCAGGCGCTCGCGCTGACCGGTGCCGCCTCGGAGCCCGCCGTCCGCGAGGTGCTGCCCGACCCCGAACTGGGCGGCCTTGCCCGGGTCTGGCTCGTCGAGCGCGGCGCGGCCGACGTGCCGCCGCCCACCGAGGCGATGATCTTCTGGCTGGCCATCGACACCATCGCCGCGCAACTCGCGGTCGAGGGCGACCTGGAGGAGCTGCGGGAACTCGTCGAGGGCCTGGTCGGGCAGCACAGCGGCTTCTTCGACGCGGCCTGGCGGGTGGAGCACCCGGCGACCGCCGATGTCCTGGAGGCGATGGGCCGTCTCCACCCGGACAAGGCCACGGCAAAGGAAGCCCGCAAGGCGGCCTTCAAGGCCCGCTCCCGCCCCTGACCCGACGCCGGCCCGCCCGGCTCCGACGCCGCGTGCCCCCGCCTGGACCCGGCCTGACGCCACGCCGCGCCCGACCGGCCTGACGCCACGCCGCGCGCCTGCGCGACCCGCCGCGCCGGCCGCCTGGCCGGTCTGGGAGGCACGTCCGAGTGTGCTGGGGGCCCGAAGGACTCCGGTTTCCCTGGGTGCTTGACCGGGGCCCGGGGCCCGGAGGTGGCTCCAGTGCCGAGGAAGCGGTCCGCAAGCGCTACTGGGGGGCACGCCCGAGCGCGCCGGGATCCCGAACAACCCTGGGTTTCCTGGGCACTTGGCCGGGCCCCGGGCCCCCGGGGGATCAGGCCCGCTTGAGTACCAGGCTCACGTTATGGCCGCCGAAGCCGAAGGAATTGGCGAGCGCGGCCTCCCAGGAACCCGTGCGGTTGTGCGCCGCGACCACGTCGAGGGTGATCTCGGGGTCCAGGCGGTCGAGGTTGCGGGTGGCCGGGACCGTGCCGTCCCGCAGTGCGAGCAGCGCCGCGATCGCGCCGACCGCGCCGGACGCGCCCAGCATGTGGCCGGTCATCGACTTCGTGGCCGTGACCACGGGGTGCGTGCCCAGGGCCTTGGCCACCGCCTGTGCCTCGGCGAGGTCGCCCGAGGGCGTGGAGGTGGCGTGGGCGTGCACCACACCGATGTCGCGGGGGCTCAACCGCGCGTCCGCCAACGCCGATTCGACCGCCCGGACCTGGCCGGCCACATCCGACGCGGTGATGTGGTCCGCGCTGGAGGTCACGGCGGCCCCGGCCACCGACCCGTACACCCGCGCGCCTCTGGCCCGCGCGAACTCCGCGCGCTCCAGGACGAGCAGGCCCGCGCCCTCGCCCATCACGAAACCGCTGCGGTCCGCGTCGAAGGGGCGGGACACCGCCTGGGGGTCGCCGTCCTCGGTGGACAACGCCTTCATCTGCGCGAACGCGGCGATGGTGAACGGATGCAGACAGGCCTCGGTGCCGCCGGCCACCACCACGTCGGCGCGTCCCGCCCGGATCAGGTCCAGGCCCATCGCGATCGCCTCGGCGCCGGAGGCGCACGCGCTGACCGGAGTGCGCGCCCCGGCCTGCGCGCCGAGCTCCATGGAGACCCAGGCCGCCGGCCCGTTCGGCATGAGCATCGGCACCGCGAACGGCGAGAGCCTGCGCGCCCCGCTCTTTTCGAACGTGTCGTCCTGGCCCAGGGTGGTGAGCACGCCCCCGGTGCCGGTGCCGATCACCACGGCGAGCCGTTCGGGGGCGACCTCCGGGGCGCCCGCGTCCCGCCACGCCTCGCGCGATCCGATCATCGCGAGTTGTTCACACCGATCAAGCTTGCGGGCTTCGACCCGGTCGAGCAGTGAGGCCGGGTCGACAGGGAGACCGGCGGCCACCCGGACCGGAAGGCCGGCGGCCCACTCCTCTTCGACGAGACCGGCCCCGGACCGGCCCGCCAGCATGCCTTCCCAGGTGGTGGCCGTGTCCGCGCCGAGCGGGGTGATCGCTCCGAGGCCGGTGACGAGTACTTCTGCAAGATCGCTCATGCTTCGACCCTGCCAGGCGGCAGCCGCTGGACGGGAGGGCGGGGACGCTGCGATTTGTCCGGGCGATGTTGTGGGGTTCCCACAGAGCGCCCCGGCTACAGCTTGCTACAGGGCCTCCGCCGACGGCTTGACCATCCCACGCGCGGTGCGGGACTTCACGAAGGTGCCGACCCCGGTCATCTCCCATTCGCCGGAGAACTGCTTGACCAATTTGGCCATGATCACCCCGGTCTGCGGCTCGGCCCCCGTCAGATCGAACCGCACCAGTTCCGCGCCGCTCGCCGCGTCGATCAGCCGGCAGTACGCCTTGGCCACCTCGGTGAACTTCTGGCCCGAGAAGGAGTTCACCGTGAAGACGAGACCGGTGGCCTCGGCGGGGATGCGACCGAGGTCGACCACGATCACCTCGTCGTCGCCCGCGCCCTCGCCCGTCAGGTTGTCGCCGGAGTGCTTGATGGCGCCGTTGAGGATGGAGAGCTTGCCGAAGTAGCAGGTATCCAGGTGGTTGCGCTGGGGGCCGTAGGCGATCACCGACGCGTCCAGGTCGATGTCCTTGCCGCGGAAGGCGGGCTCCCAGCCGAGGCCCATCTTGACCTGCGAGAGCAGCGGACGGCCGCCCTTGACCAGGGACACCGTCTGGTTCTTCTGGAGGCTGACGCGGCCCTTGTCCAGGTTGATCTTCCCGCTGCCCGTGGGGGCGGGGGCGGGCGGCGCGGCCGGGGTCCCCAGGGCGGGGGCGGGGGCGGCGAGACGGGGATCGGCCGCAGGGGTGGCCGGCATCGGGGGCGCGGCGGCCGGCGCCGCGGGCTCCTCGACCGTGACCCCGAAGTCCGTGGCGATCCCGGCGAGCCCGTTGGCGTACCCCTGGCCCACCGCGCGGGCCTTCCAGGCGCCGCCCCGCAGATAGATCTCCACGACCACCAGGGCCGTCTCGGCGCCGAGACGGGGCGGCGTGAAGGAGGCGATCACACTGCCGTCCGCCTCGTCGCGCAGGGTGGCGGTGGGCTCGATGCCCTGGAAGGTCTGGCCCGTCGCGTCCGGACTCGCGGTCACCACGATCTTCTCGATGCCCGCCGGGACGGCGGACGTGTCCACGATGATCGCGTCGGGCCCCGTGCCGCCGCCGGAGCGGTGGGTGACACCGGGGCCCTGCGGCTGGTTGTAGAAGATGAAGTCGTCGTCCGAGCGCACCTTGCCGTCTGCGGTGAGCAGCAGGCCCGAGACGTCGAGCCGCACGGGCGCGGCGACGTCCACCGTCACGCGGGTGGTCGGGAGCGGAAGGTTCGAGCCGGGGGTCATTGCGGTCATGCCCCGGAAACGAGCGACGCCGCTTTGCGGTTCCTTGAACCTCGGCCGAATGTCGTCGGCGCCGCGCCGCGCGGGGCTCGCGGCGGGCTCAGTGCGGCCAGATCGGCGGGTCGGTGACGAAGGGGCCGCCCAGCAGCGCGTGCTCGGGCCTGTCCGGGTCGAGTTCGCCCTGTTCGGCGACGAGCCGGGCGGCGTACTGCTCGGAGTCGTCCTCGGGCTCGTACCCGAGGGCCCGGGCAGAGGAGAGGTCCCACCACAGCCGGGTGTTGGCGGACGAGCCGTACACCACGCTGTGCCCGACCCCTTCGGCGCCGAGCGCGGCGTGGAAGAGGCGGGCCGCGTCGCCGGGGCTGAGCCAGATCGACAGCATCCGTACGGAGGTCGGCTCGGCGAAGCAGGAGCCGATGCGGACCGAGACTGTTTCCAGGCCGTGCTTGTCCCAGTAGAACTGCGCCAGGTCCTCGCCGAACGCCTTGGACAGGCCGTAGAACGTGTCGGGCCGGTGCGCGGTGGTGACCGGGATCAGCGCCGGGCCGTCCGCGCCGCCCGCGCCGCTCAGGGGACGCGGCGTGAAGCCGACCGCGTGGTTGGAGGAGGCGAACACGATCCGCCGCACACCCTCCTCACGCGCCGCCTCATAGAGGTTGTACGTGCCTTCGATGTTGGCCCGCAGGATCTTGTCGAAGGAGGATTCGAGGGAGATCCCCGCGAGATGGAGGACCGCGTCGACCCCTCGGACGGCCGCACGCAGCGCCTCCTTGTCGGCGAGGTCGGCGGTGATGGCGTCCGGCTCGCCGGGGACCGGCGCCATGTCCAGGAGCCGCAACGCGTAGCCGTGGGCCGGGAGCAGTTCCCGCATCAGGGTGCCGAGCCCGCCGGCTGCGCCGGTGAGCAGGACGGTGCGGGGTGCGGGCATCGGGTGCTCCTCGGGGGCGACGGGCGACGGGCGACGGGCGGCGGACGGCGGGCGGCGGGCGGCGGACGGCGGACGGCGGGCGGCCGGGAGGTCCGGACGGCAGGGAGGTCCGGACGCGGGCCAGAAGGACGCTGTGCTGCGCGTCTGCTGTATCCGTGGACATGTGTATCCGTGGACATGATTCACATGCGTGGACACGCTAAGGAGCGCGGCCGAACGGCGTCAAGAGGCGCGCGGGAGTGCCCAATTCGCCCGTCCCTCCGGGCTGTTCTGCCCGGCCGTCACAGAAGGGCCCGCCCGGCGTGGCCTGCCCCAGGCGGCCGATGCCCCCGACGGCTGTGGCGCGAAGGGGAGTTGAGGCCGTGCCACCCCCGGTCCCTGGGCGCCGGGAGACCCCTTCGGGTGCGACGAGGTGGGCGACCCGTCGCACCCGTTGCCCGCGCGAGCCGCCAGCCACTCTTGCCGCGCCCGGCTTGAAACCCCGCCAAGGACACAGTGAGGCAACGTTTTCGGCATTTCCCCTGGCGGGGCGCATGTGATGCGCGTAGACAAGCGGTCATGCGCATTCTCACCAAAGCCGCAGCCGCCACCGCTGCCCTCTCCCTCACCGGCGCCGCCTTCTACGGCGTCGGCGCGGCCTCGGCCGACAACGCCACGCCGAAGTCGGACCGGGAGATACCGAACATCACCAAGGTCGAAGACAAGATCAACGCCTACTACGGCGGGGCGCCCGACGCATCCGGGAACTACCAGGCCTCGCCCAAGAGCAACTACGCCAAGCAGGTCGCGGACGTCGAGGCGCGCGCCAAGCGCCAGATCAAGCACGCCGCCGAGCACCCCGGCCGCGACGGCCGCAAGCCCGCCATCGTGCTAGACGTCGACGACACGACGCTGCTGACGTACGACTACGAGAAGAAGAACGGCTTCGCCTACAACGCGGCCGCGTTCGACGCGTATGTGAAGAACGCGCACTCGATCGCCGTGTTCGGCATGCCGGACCTGGTCAACTACGCGGCCAAGAACGGCGTCACGGTCTTCTTCCTCACCGGCCGCGACGCCTCCCAGCGCGACGCCAGCGCCCTCAACCTGACCCGGGCGGGCTACCAGGTGCCGGTGGACGCCACGCACTTCTTCCTCAAGGACAAGGCCAACCCGCCGGCGTACCTGAGCTGCGCCAAGACCACCTGGACCTGCTCGACGGTCGACTACAAGGCGGGCACCCGCAAGCACATCGAGTCGCTCGGCTACAACATCGTCGCCAACCTCGGCGACCAGTACACCGACCTCTCGGGCGGCTACGCGGACAAGACGTACAAGCTCCCCAACCCGATGTACTTCCTGCCGTAACCCCCGGGGCAGCGGCACGGCCCGGGGCGCGCGCCGTCCACGCGCGCCCCGGTGGATCACGGGGAGGCCAGTGCGGCCTTCATCATCGCCTGGGCGACCGGACCCGCGAGCCCGTTGCCGCTGACCTCGGAGCGCTCGGCGTCGGAGTCCTGGATGACCACGGCGACCGCGACCTCCTTGCCGGTCCCGGGGTCCTTGGCGAACGAGGTGAACCAGGCGTACGGCTTCTTGGAGTTGTTCACTCCGTGCTGGGCCGTGCCCGTCTTGGCGCCGACCTCAAGGCCGGGCGTCTTGGCGTTGGACGCCGTGCCGTCGGTGACCACGGAGATCATCGCGCTGTACATCGCCTGCGCCGTCCTGGACGACAGGATCCTTGTGCCGTCGGAATCCGGGTACGACTGGAGCGTGCTCCCCTTGGAGTCGGTCACTTTGGAGACCATGTGCGGCGAGGACAGCACGCCGTCGTTGGCGATCGCGGCCGAGACCATGGCCATCTGGAGCGGGGTCGCCGTCACGTCGAACTGGCCGATGCCCGAAAGCGCCGTGGACGACGGGTTCATGTTCTTCGGGTACACGCTCGCCGAGGCGCGTACCGGAATGTCGAGTCCGGTGTCGTTGAACCCGAACTTCTCCGCCATCGCCCGCACCTTGTCCTGGCCCAGGTCGACGGCCATCTTGCCGAAGACGTTGTTGCAGGAGTATTCGAGCGCCTTGCGGATCGTGGCGTTCTCGCAGGGCGCCGACGCCGACTCGTTGCGCAGGTCCGTCGTGGTGCCCGGCATCCGGTACGGGTTGGGGCTCGCGGTGTTCTCGTCGATCGAGGAGTAAAGACCGTTCTCCAGCGCGGCCGAGGCCACCACCAGCTTGAACGTGGAACCCGGCGCCAGCGGCTGGCGCAGCGCCCGGTTGAGCATCGGCTGGCTCTCGTCCTCGGACAGCTGCTTCCAGGCGTCGGCGGCCGCCGACGAGGAACCCGCGATCCTGGCGGGATCGTAGGAAGGTGTGGAGACCATGCCAAGGACACGGCCGGTCTTCGGGTCCATCGCGACGGCGGCGCCCTCCGTGTTCCCGAGCGCCTGGTACCCGGCCTTCTGCACACCCGGGTCGATGGTGGTCAACACGTCGCCGCCGGGCGCGCGCTGGTGGGTGAGCGCGTCGAAGGGGTTCTGCATGCGCGGGTCGCTGCCGTCGAGGACCTTGGAGTAGATCCCCTCCAGCTGTGTCGATCCGTACACCTGCGACGCGAAGCCGGTGACCGGCGCGTACATCGGTCCGTTCTTGTACGCGCGCTGGTAGGCGAGGTCGCCGCTGTTGGTCCTTTCCGAGCCGGTGACCGGGGATCCGGCCACGATGATGTCCCCGAGCGGCTGCGCGTACTGCGCGATGGTGTTCCGCCGGTTCAGTGTGTCGTCCGCTAGGGCCTGGCCTTTGTAGAACTGCACATAGGTGGCTCGTCCGAGGAGGGCGAGCACCATCAGCAGACAGAAGACCGAGGCGCGCCTGATTGTCTTGTTCATCCCATACGTGAGACGGACGGGCCCGGACGCGGAGTTCCGGCGCCGGGGGTTTCTCAGAAAACCTTCATCGGGGCCGCACGAACCCCGACTCGTACGCCGCGATCACCGCCTGCGTGCGGTCGCGAACGCCGGTCTTGGCAAGGACGGAGGCGACATGCGTCTTCACCGTGGCCGGGCCGATCCCCATCCGCTGGGCGATCTCGGCATTGGTCAGACCGGTCGCCATCAGGCGCAGCACCTCCGCCTCGCGCTCGGTGAGCCGGGCCGCCCAGGACGCGGTGCGGGCGCCGGCGGGGGAGTGCCGGGCGGCCAGCTCACGCAGCTTGGCGGGGAAGAGCAGCGACTCCCCGCGCGCGACCAGCCGGACCGCCTGGACCAGCTCGTCGGCGGCGGCCCGCTTGAGCAGGAACCCGGCGGCGCCCACGCGTAGCGCGTCATAGACGTAACTGTCGTTCTCGAAGGTCGTCACCACCAGGATCTTCGGCGGGGCCGTCATGGCCGCCAGGATCTGCTCGGTGGCGCGGATGCCGTCGATCTGCGGCATCCGTACGTCCATCAGGACCACGTCGGGACGGCTCTCGCGGACGACGGGCAGCGCCTCGGCGCCGGTGGAGGCCTCACCCACCACCTCGATGCCCGGTTCGGCGTCGAGGATCACCCGCAGCGCCGTGCGCACCATCCGCTCGTCGTCGGCGAGCACCACCCGGATCGTGGTGCTCATCGCGCGCCGCCCAGCGGCAGCCGGGCGCTGAGCCGCCACACACCGCCCTCGGGGCCCGCGACGGCGCTCCCGCCGAGCAGCGCGGCCCGTTCGGCTGTCCCGCGCAGTCCGCGGCCGCCGCCGGGGCGCGCCACCGGCGCCGCCGCGCCCAGGGGGTTCTCCATCACCATCTCCAACTCCCCGCCACCGATGGCGACTCGCAGGGTAACGGCAGGACCGCTTCCGTGCCGCGACGCGTTGCTCAGGCCCTCCTGGACGATCCGGTACGTCTCCCGCGAGACCAGCTCCGGCACCCGGGCCGGGTCGCCGTCGAGGGAGTACGTCACCTCCATGCCGGTGCGGGACAGCAGGTCCTCCAGGGCGCCGAGACCGGGGGTGGTCAGGTCGCCGTCGTCCTGGCGCAACAGGCCAAGGACGGCGTCGAGTTCGTCCACCGTGCGCCGGGCGGTCTCCTCGATCGCGCCCAGTGCCTCCCGGACGAACCCCGGGTCCGCGTCCAGGACGCGGCGGGCGGCGCCGGCCTGGAGGGTCACCGCGCTCAGGGCGTGGCCCACCGAGTCGTGCAGCTCGCGCGCGAGCCGGTTGCGTACGGCCAGCTCCGCCGCGCGCAGTTCGGCCGCGGCCAGCTTGTCGGCGGGCGTGGGGCCGAGCAGGAGGGGCGCGAGCCTGGCGAGGAGCGCCCCCGCGGCCGCCGAGCACGCCGCGAGCGCGAGCAGCATCGCGACCCCGGCGAACGGGGCGAGCGCGATGCCCCACGGGGTGGTGAGGGGGCCGGAGGCGGAGTACACGGTGTGGCGCAGCCCCGGGAAGAGCGGCAGCACGATCAAGAACACCGTGAACGGGGGCAGCGCGAGACTCATCCCGCTCAGGATCCCGCCGACGGCGACGTGCAGGGTGTACCAGGCGGCGGCGCGCAGCCGGGCGTCCCAGGTGCGGGCGGGCCGGTCGGCGAGCGCCGCCGGATCCACCCCGCACAGCGCCCGCACGCCGAACACCAGCAGCGGCCGGGCGATCGGCACCAGCGCCGAAATCGCCGGGAAGGGCAGCGCGACGGCCAGCGTGATCAGCGCCAGCGGGAGGGAGTCGACGGGGCCGCCACTGGACCTGCACGCGCCGACGATGATCATGCCGACCAGGAAGTACGGCATCAACAGGGCCCCGCCGATGACCAGATGGACCCAGCGGTGGCGGGCCCGGACACCGAACAGCGCGCGTATCACGGCCTGCCGCCCGCGTGCCGGGAGCGCGCCGCGAGGAAGCGGGCGCCGAGGGCGAGGACGGTCAGGCCGGCGATCATCTGCACAGCGTAGGTGAGGATCATCAACGCGGTGGGCCGGTCCGCGGCCGGTCCGCCGAACACGCCGGACGAGAGCCACAGCCAGCCGCCCCAGCACGCGGTGGCGCCCGAGCCGAGCCACGCAAGGGCCAGCGGGAGACGCAGCGGCAGCGACCGCCCGAGCCCGAAGGCGATCATCAGGACGCCGGCCGCCGCGGGCAGGGTGAACGCCGCGAACACGGCCTCAAGGACGTACTCGTCGGCGCCGCGCCCCTCGGCCATGGCCGGGGCGAGGCCCACCACCGAGCCCGTCGCCCACAGGCTGTGCGTCACGGCGGCAAGCAGCGACAGCGCCGCCACCGCGACGGCGGCGGCCCGCGACACGCGCGGTACGGCGCCGGCCGGCAGGTCACCGAGAGGGCCACGCCACAGCGGCGCCCAGCGGTCGCGGGCGTACAGCACGAACAGCGCGCCCAGGGCGATGCCTTGGACGATGAAGCCGGTGTACACGACGGCGAAGACCCACTCATGCAGGAAGACCGCCCGGTCACTGTGGGCGGGCGGCCGGACGCCGGCGCCGCGCACCGCCCGGACCAGCAGCTGGAGCGGATATCCGGTCATCACCGGCGCGAGCAGGCCGGTGGCGAGCCACATCGGCACCGCGAGCAGCCACGCCTTGACGCGGAGCCCCCAGGGGCGGGTCAGGAGCAGCGCGAGGACGATCACGCAGGCGTCCATGAGGACGGACGCGCCGTGGGCCGCGGCCGTGCGCAGGCGGTGCTCGAGCAGGCCGCTGCCGTCGGGGATGCCCAGGTGGCTGCCGGCGACCCAGAGGACTTTGAGGGTGAGGTAGGGCAGGCAGGCGATCACGGCCACCGCGCGCAGGGCCCTGCGGGGCGTGGAGGTCGGCGTGGTCGCCCCGGCGGGGCGGCGGGTGTCGCGGGTGGTGGTGGCGGCGGTCCCGGCGGGGGGCGTGAGGGGCATGTCCTCACACTTCCTTGGCCCCCGGGGGCGGGGCGTCGTGCTGGATGGTGAGGCGGGTCCGCCGTGTGGGGGAGGGGGTGGGGGTGGCTCGGTCGGGCCGGGGCGGCGATGGTCGTGAGGAGCCGGGGCGGCGCGGTCGGGTGGCTCCGGGCCAGCGGGGCCCGGTGGCTCCGGGGCCGAGTGGTCATGCGGTCCCGGCCGGGCGCGGATCCCTCCTGAAGGGCACGGGGTCAGAGGCGGCGGGTGGCCAGGGCCAGCCGGCTCTGGGCGTCCAACAGGGCGTCCTTCACGGTCTGTTCGTGGCCCGGGGTCAGACGGGCCACCGGGACCGAGCAGCTGATCGCGTCGCGGGCCGGGGTGCGGTAGGGGATCGCGACGCCGAAACAGCGCAGGCCCAGCGTGTTCTCCTCGCGGTCCACCGCGTATCCCTGCTCCCGCACCAGGCGCAGCTCCTCGATCAGCTTCTCTCGGTCGGTGATGGTGTGCTCCGTGAGCTGCTGCAACGTCTCCGGCAGCAGCTTGCGCACCTGTTCGTCGCTGTGGGTGGCGAGGAGCGCCTTGCCGAGCGCGGTCGAGTGGGCGGGCAGCCGGCGGCCGACGCGGGTGAAGGGCCGCAGGTAGTGCTGGGACTGACGGGTGGCGAGGTAGACCACGTTCGTCCCGTCGAGCCGGGCGAGGTGAATGGTCTCGGTGGTGTCGTCCGAGAGCCGGTCGAGCGTGGGGCGGGCCGCCGCGACCACCTCGTCGCCGTCGATGTAGGAGGTGCCGACCAGCAGGGCCCGCACCCCGATCCCGTACCGGGTGCCGGTCGCGTCGGTCTCCACCCAGCCGAGCTCCACCAGAGTGCGAAGCAACATGTACAGACTGGACTTGGGGTAGCCGACCGCCTCCTGCACGGCGGCGAGGGAGTGCATGCCGGGCCGTCCCGCGAAATACTCGAGCAACTCCACCGTCCGCACAGCGGACTTGACCTGTGCCCCACCCGAATCGCCAGCCGACATCCCAGCACCCCGCTTCTTCTCGCCGAGGCTTCTTGCCAAGGCGGAACGCCCGTTAATAGAGTCCCAGCATATTGGCGCCATTCAGCATCGGGAACTGTGTTCAGAATACCGAACGCACCCCGATGGGTGGCGGTAGCGGACCGGGCAGTGGAAGGACGACGCGGTGAGCACAGCAGCACCAGTCTGGAGTGTCGACCCCCGTACGGGGAAGCCGCGTGAAGAGGTCGCGGCCGAGGCGACGGCCGAGGAGGTCGACCACGCGGTCAGGGCCGCTGCGGCCACGCGCGCGGCGCTGGCCGATCTGAGCGTACGCGCGGTGTTCCTGCGCACCGCGGCGGACCTCCTGGACGCCTCGGCGGAGCACGTGGTGGAGGCGGCCGACGCCGAGACGGCGCTCGGTCCCACCCGTCTCACCGGCGAACTGGCGCGCACCACCGCCCAGTTGAGGGCGTTCGCCGAGGTCGTCGAGGAGGGCTCCTTCCTCGACATACGGATCGACCACGCCGACCCGTCCCGGACCCCGCCGTGGCCGGACCTCAGGCGGATCAAGGTCCCGCTCGGGGTCGTCGCCGTCTACTCGGCCTCCAACTTCCCGCTCGCCTTCTCCGTGCCGGGCGGTGACACGGCGAGCGCGCTCGCGGCCGGCTGCCCCGTCGTCGTCAAGGCGCACCCCGACCACCCGGCCACCTCCGAACTCTGCGTCTCGCTGCTGCGGCGCGCGGCCGCGCGGGTGGGGCTGCCGCAGGACGTCGTCTCCCTGGTGCACGGCTTCACCGCGGGCGTCGAGCTCGTACGCCATCCGCTGGTCGCGGCCGCCGGGTTCACCGGCTCGGTGCGCGGCGGGCGGGCCCTGTTCGACGCGGCGGCCGCGCGCCCCGTGCCGATCCCCTTCCACGGTGAACTCGGCTCCCTCAACCCGGTCGTGGTGACGGCGGCCGCCGCCGAGGAGCGGGGCGAGGCGATCGGGACCGGGCTCGGCTCCTCGATGACCCTGAGGGTCGGCCAGTTCTGCACCAAGCCCGGGTTCGTGCTCGCGCCCCGGGGCGCGGCGGGCGACGCGCTGATCAAGGCGCTCACCGCCGCCGTCAGCGACACCGACGCCGGGGTCATGCTCGACCACCGCATGCGCGACGCCTTCGTCGCGGGGGTCGCAGAGCGGGCCGCCCTGCCGGGCGTCGAGGCGCCCCTCACGCCCGGCGCGGGTGGTGAACACACGGTGAGTGGCGGCTTCTTGACCGTCGAGGCCGCGCGGCTCACCGAGGAGGGCGAGCACGATCTGCTCCTGGAGGAGTGCTTCGGTCCGGTCACGGTGGTGGCCCGGTACGCGGACGAGTCGGAGATCTCGGCGGTGCTCTCGCGGCTGCCGGGCAACCTCACGGCGACCCTGCAACTCTCCTCGGCCGAGGCGGCCGGCGTGGGGGCCGGGCCCCAACTCCTGGCGGAATTGACCCAGTTGGCGGGCCGTGTCCTGGTCGACGGCTGGCCCACCGGGGTCGCGGTCGCGCCCGCGCAGCACCACGGGGGGCCGTATCCGGCCGCGACCTCCACCTCCACCTCGGTGGGTGCCACCGCTGTGGAGCGGTGGCAGCGGCCGGTCGCCTACCAGAGCACGCCCCAGGCCCTGCTGCCGGCGGCCCTGCGCGACGACAACCCGCTGTCCCTGCCCCGCCGCGTCACCGGCCCCGCGGCCTGAGCCGGGCGGCTCGTGCGGGGTGCGGGCGAGCCGGGCGTGGGGCCCGGGTTGCCGGGCGCGGGCCGTACGTGGCTGGTCGCGCGGGTCCCCGCGCCCCTTGGCGGGGCTGGGGGGCGGAGCCCCGGGAAGCGACGGCGGTGGCCCCGGTCACCGCCGTCCGCGCAGCCACCGCGTACTGAACGCCGCCCCGGCCACCAGCCCCGCCGCCACCACCAGGCCCATCCGCATCCCCGGCACGAAGCCCGCGTCACCGTCCACCAGGGACCCGAACACCGCGATGCTGAGCGCCCCCGCCACCTGCCGGCCGGCGTTGAGCACCCCCGCCGCGAGCCCCGCCCGCTCCTGCGGCAACGCCTCCATCATCGCGGCGGTCAGCGCGGGCACCGAGAGGCCGCAGCCCAGCGCGAGGGGGACCAGCAAGAACGCGACCAACGGCGCCGGCGCCTGCTCGTCGGCGATCAGGAGCAGCAACAGGCCCACCAGGGCGAGGAGTTGACCGGCCAGCATCGGTACGCGCGGCCCGAACCGCATGGACAGCCTGCCGGAAAGCATGTTCATGACCGGGATCAGCGCGGTCATCGGCAGGAACATGAGACCCGCCGTCAGCGCGGACTCCCCCCGCACCCGCTGGAAGTAGAGGCTGAAGACGAAGATCACGCCGTAGAAGGCCGCACTGGCCGCCGCGCCCGCGCCCATGGCGACGGTCACGGTCCGGTCGCGGAAGAGACCGAGCGGCACCACCGGATGCGCGACGCGCCGCTCGATCAGCCAGAACGCGGCCCCAGCCACCACCGCGAGCGCCCCCGCCCCGATCCGTACCGCACCCTGCTCGATCACCGCGAAGGCGAGCGCGGCCAGCGCGACGGCGGCCGTCAGCTGCCCCGGCAGGTCGAGCGGGGCGGGACGGCGCCCGGCGCGCGGGGCGCGGGCGGTCAGGGCGAGGGCCGCGAGACCGAGCGGCAGATTGACGAAGAAGATCCCGCGCCAGTCCCACAGCGTGGTCAGCGCGCCGCCCGCGACCGGGCCGAGCGCCACCGCGACGGAGCCGCCCGCCGCCCAGAGCGCCACCGCACGGGCCCTGCGCGCCGGGTCCGGGTGGGCCTGGCGCACCAGGGCGAGCGAGGCGGGCAGCACCACCGCGGCCGCCACGCCTTGCACCACCCGGGCGCCGATCAGCACGCCGAGCCCCGGAGCCACCCCGCAGGCGGCCGAGGCGAGTATGAAGACGACGGTGCCGAGCGCGTACGCCCGGGCCGAACCGACCCGGTCGGCGAACGCCCCGGTCGAGAGCATCAGCGCGGCGAAGGCCAGAGTGTAGGCGTCCACCACCCATTGCAGTCCGGACATGCCGCCGCCGAGGTCGCCGCCGATCGCGGGCAGGGCGACGTTCACCACGGAGGCGTCCAGGGTGATCAGGGCGAAACCGAGCAGAGCGGCGACGAGCGTGAGGGCGGGGGAGGGCCCGCGCGGCGGCCCGCCCGCCAACTCGTGGTCGACGCGGGCGGCTTGGAGCGTGTCGTTCGTTGGCATGCCCCCCAGCTTGGCCAGGCCCGTCCGCGTACAGTAGTGGCCCGATTGCCATACATCCGGAGGTTCTGGCCATGCCACCGCACCGGGTCGCCGTCGTCGCGCCCTCGCCCGTCTCGATGTTCAACCTCGCCATTCCCGAGCTGCTGTTCGCCAAGGTGGAGATCGGTGGCGCACCCGGCTACGAGGTGGTCGTGTGCACGCCCGACCCGGGCCCGATCGCCACCACCGGCGGCCTCGACCTGTACGTGAACCGAGGTCTGGACGCGGTCGAGGGCGCCGACACGGTGCTGGTCGCCGGGACGGGACAACGCTACGAGCCGGACCCGCGCACGGTGGCCGCCGTCGTGACCGCGGCGGCCCGTGGTGTGCGCGTCGCGTCCATTTGCAGCGGCGCCTTCGTCCTTGCCGAGGCGGGACTCCTCGACGGGCGCAGCGCCACCACGTACTGGGAGCTGGCCGAGGAGCTGCGCAGGCGCTATCCGGCGCTCGACCTCAAGGGCGACGTCCTGTACGTGCAGGACGGCAACGTCATGACCTCCTCCGGGTACGCCGCGGGGATCGACCTGTGCCTGCACATGATCCGCACCGACTACGGCGCGGCCGTCGCCAACACGGTGGCCCGCCGGGCGCTGGTGGCCCCGGTGCGTCCCGGCGGACAGACCCAGTTCACCCACACCCCGCTGCCCGCCGAACGGGGGGTGGCCTGCGCGGACACCCGGGGCTGGGTCATGCGCAACCTCGACAAGCCGCTGACCTTGACCGACCTGGCCCGGCACGCCGGGGTCAGCGTGCGCACCCTGACCCGCCGCTTCCACGCCGAGAGCGGCATGAGCCCGCTCCAGTGGCTCCTGCACCAGCGAGTCGAGCGGGCCAAGGAACTCCTGGAGACCACCACGCTCACGATGGACCAGATCGCCCAGTCCAGCGGCCTGGGCAGCGCGGACTCCCTGCGGGCCCACATGACCCGCCGCACCGGCCTGCCCCCCACCGCCTACCGTTCCACCTTCACCCGCCTCACACCCACACCGGCCTGACCGCCGGGCTGGGGGAATGGGACGGGTGCCCGGCGCGTTGGGGGGACCGTACGGTGTTCAACCATCTGAGAGAAGTGACATGCGCGTCGAGATCTGGAGCGACATCGCCTGCCCGTGGTGCTACATCGGCAAGGCCCGTTTCGAGCAGGGGCTTGCGGCGTTCGCCCACCGGAGCGACGTCGAGGTCGTCCACCGCTCCTTCGAGCTCGACCCCGGCCGGTCCAAGGGGGATGTCGGGCCGGTGATCCCGATGCTGGCCGAGAAGTACGGCCGGACCATCGAGGAGGCCCGCGCGATGGAGGCGAACGTCGCCGCCAACGCGCATGCCGAGGGACTTGGCTATCTGGCCGACGGCCGGGACCACGGCAACACCTTCGACATCCACCGGCTGCTGCACCTGGCCAAGGCGCGCGGGCGCCAGAGCGAGCTGCTCGACCTCGCCTACCGGACCAACTTCGCCGAGGAGCGCTCCGTCTTCGACGCCGAGGTCCTGGTCGACATCGCGGTGCGGGCGGGTCTGGAGGAGGGCGAGGTCAGGGCGGTCCTCGCGGACGAGAACGCGTACGCCGGCGAGGTGCGCGAGGACGAGCGCGAGGCGGCCGCGCTCGGCGCCGACGCCGTCCCCTTCTTCGTGCTCGACCGCGCGTACGGGATCTCCGGCGGCCAGCCCGCCGAGGTCTTCACCCGGGCCCTCGATCAGGCCTGGCAGGCGCGCACCCCGGCCCTGAAGACGCTCGGCGGTGACGACGGGGAGGCCTGTGGGCCGGACGGGTGCGAGGTGCCGCGCTGAGGCGGCCGCCCGGCGCATAAGGGTTGCTTGGGGATACCCGTCAAATTTGTCCAATTGACGTGGGGTTGCCGGGGATTCAGGCTGGAACCCATGGAACTGGACTCCCTCGCGCCCGACGCGTTCGCCCCGCTGACCACCTACCTCAACACCGCGAGCACCGGACTGCTGCCCGCCCGGGCCGTGGCCGCCATGGGGGAGGCCGTGGCGGCGTCGGCCGCCGGGCGCCCGACCGACATGTTCGGCGACGTGGAGGCCGCGCGCGCCGCCTACGCCCGGCTGGTCAAGGTGCCCGTGCGGCGCGTCGCGGCCGGCGCGTCGGTCGCCGTCTACGTCGGCCTCGTCGCCGCCTCCCTGCCCGAGGGGTCCGAAGTCCTGGTGGCGCGGGGCGACTTCAGCTCGGTGGTGAACCCGTTCCATGTGCGCGGCGACCTCAAGGTGCGCACCGCCGCGCTGGACGACCTCGCAGCGGAGGTGCGGCCGGGCACCGCGCTGGTGGCGGTCAGCGCCGTCCAGTCCGCCGACGGCCGCGTCGCCGACCTCGCGGCGATCCGTGCCGCCGCCCTCGCGCACGGCGCGCGGACCCTCGTCGACGTGTCGCAGGGCGCGGGCTGGTACCCGGTGGACGCCGGCGCGTACGACTACACGGTCACCGTCGGCTTCAAGTGGCTGGCCGGCCCGCGCGGGGTCGCCTTCCTCACCGTCCCCGACGACCTCGGCGGGCTGACCCCGGTGTTCGCCGGCTGGGTGGCCGGCGAACACCCCTGGGACAGCTGCTACGGCCCGGTGCGCGAACTGGCCCGCTCCGCGCGGCGGTTCGACGAGAGCCCCGCGCTGTTCTCCTACACCGGGGCCCGCCACTCCCTGGCCCTCCTGGAGGAACTCGGCGTCGAACGCGTCCACGCGCACAACACCGCGCTCGCCGACCGCTTCCGCGCCGGGCTCGCCCCACTCGGCCACGAGCCGATCGCCGCGCCCGGCTCGGCGATCGTCGCGGTGCCCGAACTGGGCCACCTCCAGGCCGAGTTGAGCGGCCGCGACGTCGAACTCTCCAACCGCGCGGGCAACCTGCGCGCGGCCTTCCACTTCTACAACTCGGCGAAGGATGTGGACCGCCTCCTGGACCTCCTGCCCACCCGCTGACCCACCCCGAAGCACCCGGCTCACCCGGTCTCCCGCCCCGGCCCGCCCGGCACGGAAAATCGCTGGTCACGGCCCCGTCTGGCCGTCAGGATCGGGCCGTGACCATGGATCCCGAGCACACTGAGCCCACGCGCCAAGCCGTCCGTGACAACGCCGCGTGGTGCGCCGCGCTCTGCCGCGCGCACGGCATCACGGGGCAAACCGGGCCACGGGCCTGGACCAGCCCACGCCGTACGCCGCTCTACTATCCCGACGCGGTGACGCTCACCCCCGACGCCTCGCCCCGGGACATCGTGGGGCGCATCGACCTCACGACGCCCGGCGCCACCGTCAAGGACAGCTTCGCGGCGCTCGACCTGAGGGGCGAGGGGTTCGACGTCCTCTTCGAGGCCCGGTGGATCCACCGGGCGGCGCCCGATGCCGCTGGTGAGGGCTGGCAACTCGTCGCGGAAGAAGACGAGTTGGCGCAATGGGAGCGAGCCTGGTCGGCGGGGCGGAGCGCGGGTCTCTTCCCGCCGGGACTGCTCGGCGTGCCCTGCCACGCCTTCCTGATGGACCGCGACGAGCACGGGCGGGTGACGGCGGGAGCCGTGGCCAACGCCGGCACGGACGTCGTGGGCATCTCCAACCTCTACGCCGTCGACGGCGACCAGGACGCGGCCTGGGCCGGCTGCCTGGCCACGGTCGCCCGCCGCTGGCCCGGCCGCGCGGTCGTCGGCTACGAGAGCGGCGAGGACCTGGCCTCGGCGAGGCGCGTGGGCTTCGCGGCGACGGGGAGGCTCAGGGTGTGGCTGTGCCGGGGGTGAGGGGTTCGGCGTACCAGCGCCAGGTGGTGGGGCGGGGGCGTTCGGGCAGGTCCGCGCGGCCCGTCGCCCACAGCAGCACCCGCCAGCGGTCCGGGTCGGCGGGCACGTCGCGGAAGAGGCGGGCCAGCGCCCGGTCGCACAGGCCGGCGGGTGGCGTCCAGGCGAGGCCGAGTCCCCGCGCCACGTCATGCGTGTGCAGCAGCGTCTCCACGATGCCCATCGCGCCGAAGCCCTCGGGGTCCGAGACGCCGAAGCAGTGGTGGGCGCGTACGTCGGGCGATGTGGTGCGCACCATGGCGGTGAGCAGCGCGCCGCACGCCTCCAGGGTCTGAAGGAGCCCGGCCGGGCCCGCCGCGCGGTCCGCGTGCACGGAGTTGCGGGGGCCGCCGGGGCGCCTGGCCTCCCACAGGAACGGCACGTCGCCGTCCAGTGGGGGCTGGGCGGGGCCCAGTTGCGCGGCGTAGGCGAAGAGGTCGTCCGACAGGTGCTCGACGGTCTCCCAGCAGTCCCACTCCAGCGTGCCCGCCTTCGCGCTCCAGTCCGCCTGGAGCCCGGCGCGCAGCGCGGTGACCGAAAGACGTACCGCGTGCTCGACGTCGGCGGCGGTCACGGGCGTTCGGGAAGGTTCATCGACCATGGACATGGGGCGACCGTACCAACGATCTTCGCCGAGGGCAGCGGAACGGCCCCCAGGCCCGGGGTCCGGGGACAGCCCCGGACCCCCGGCCTTGAGGTCGTTCACTTCACCGGTGTGAAGTCCCGCGCTCCGATGAACTCCGGGCGCCGGATCGGCGCCGCGAACGGCTCCACCGCCGCGTTCTCCACGCTGTTGAAGACGATGAAGACGTTGCTGCGCGGATACGGGGTGATGTTGTCCCCCGAGCCGTGCATCGCGTTGCAGTCGAACCAGGTCGCCGAGCCCGCCCGGCCGGTGAACAGCTTGATGCCGTGGCGGTCGGCCATCTTGGTGAGCGCTTCGTCGGACGGCGTCCCCGCGTCCTGCATCTGAAGGGACTTCTTGTAGTTGTCCTTCGGTGTGGCGCCCGCGCAGCCGAGGAAGTCCCGGTGCGAGCCGGGCATGATCATCAGGCCGCCGTTGGTGTCGTGGTTCTCGGTCAGCGCGATCGAGACCGAGACCGTGCGCATGTTCGGCAGACCGTCCTCGGCGTGCCAGGTCTCGAAGTCGGAGTGCCAGTAGAAGCCCGACGCGCCGAAGCCCGGCTTGACGTTGATCCGCGACTGGTGGACGTACACGTCCGAGCCGAGGATGCGACGGGCCGTGCCCACCACGCGCTCGTCGGCGACCAGGCGGGCGAACAGCTCACTGAGCCGGTGCACCTCGAAGACCGAACGCACGGACTGCGACTGCGGTTCGATGATCGATCGCTCATCGGCGCGTATGGCCGGATCGGCGATCAATCGATCGAGTTCGGCGCGGTAGACCGCCACCTCGTCGTCGGTGAGCAGATCCTGGATCGACAGGAAGCCGTCCCGCTCGAAGGATTCGAGCCCGGCGGACGGTCCCCAGACGACCGGGTCCTGGCGGGGTGTGACCACCTCGGCGGCGCCACGCGTGGGGTAGAGATCCTGGGCGGTCATGGTCAGCCCTCCTCGGGTTCGGTCAGCAGCGGGTAGACGCCGTTCTCGTCGTGGTCCTCCCGTCCGGTGACGGGCGGGTTGAAGACGCAGACGCAGCGGAAGTCGGTCTTGGGGCGCAGGGTGTGGCGCTCGTGGCCGTCCAGGAGATACATCGTGCCCGGCGCGATCCAGTGGGTCTCGCCGGTCTCCTCGTTGGTGAGCTCGGCCTCGCCCTCGGTGCACAGGACCGCCTCGATGTGGTTGGCGTACCACATGGAGGTCTCGGTTCCGGCGTAGAGCACGGTCTCGTGCAGGGAGAAGCCGACCTTCTCCTTGGCGAGGACGATCCGCTTGCTCTCCCAGGTCCCTGAGGCGGCCTTGACGTGGCGGTCGGTGTTCTCGATGTCCTTGAACGAGCGGACAATCACAGTGAGTTGCTGCCTTTCTCTGTACGTCTTCGTGCGGCTTCGTACGTATCTGTACGGCTGTGTGCGACTCTGTACGGCTGTGCGTGCGGCCCGGGCGCGCCGGGCCTGGCCGGGTCAGATGGTCGCGGCGACCGCGCGGGCCAGCGTGCGCAGGCCCTCGTCCAGTTCGTCGGGCGTGATGGTCAGCGGCGGAAGCAGCTTGACCACCTCGCTCTGGGGGCCGGAGGTCTCCAGGAGAAGCCCCAGCTCGAAGGCGCGGGCGCAGACCTCGGAGGCACGGGCCGGGTCGGCGAACTCCAGGCCCCAGACCAGACCGCGGCCCCGGTAGGTCACGCCGAGGCGGCTGTGCTCGGTGCACAGCGCGAGCAGCGCCTGCTCGACCTGCTCGCCGCGCGCCAGGGTGTGCTTCTCCATCTGGCCGTCGGCCCAGTACGCCTCAAGGGCGGCGGTCGCGGTGACGAACGCCGGGTTGTTGCCGCGGAAGGTGCCGTTGTGCTCGCCGGGCTCCCACACGTCCAGCTCGCCCTTGAACAGGCAGAGCGAGAGCGGGAGTCCGTAGCCGCTGATCGACTTGGAGACGGTGACGATGTCCGGCACGATGCCCGCCTCCTCGAAGGAGAAGAAGGCGCCGGTGCGGCCGCAGCCCATCTGGATGTCGTCGACGATGAGCAGCATGTCGCGGCGTCGGCACAGATCGGCCAGGGCGCGCAGCCACTCGGGCCGGGCCACGTTGATGCCGCCCTCGCCCTGCACGGTCTCCACGATCACGGCGGCCGGCTTGTTGAGGCCCGAGCCCTGGTCCTCCAGCAGGCGCTCGAACCACAGGAAGTCCGGGACGCGGCCGTCGAGGTAGTTGTCGAACGGCATCGGGGTGCCGTGCACCAGCGGGATGCCGGCGCCGGCCCGCTTGAAGGCGTTGCCGGTGACCGCGAGCGAGCCGAGCGACATGCCGTGGAAGGCGTTGGTGAAGGACACGATCGACTCGCGTCCCTTGACCTTGCGGGCCAGCTTCAGGGCCGCCTCGACGGCGTTGGTGCCGGTCGGGCCGGGGAACATCACCTTGTAGGGCAGGTCGCGCGGCCGCAGGATGACATTCTGGAAGGTCTCCAGGAACGCCCGTTTCGCGGTCGTCGCCATGTCGAGGCCGTGCGTGATGCCGTCGCGTTCGATGTAGTCGAGCAACGCGCGTTTCATCACGGGGTTGTTGTGCCCGTAGTTGAGTGAGCCGGCGCCGGCGAAGAAGTCCAGGTAGCTGTGGCCGTCCTCGTCGGTGAGGCGGGCGCCCTGCGCGCGGTCGAACACGGCGGGCCAGCCGCGGCAGTAGCTGCGTACCTCCGATTCGAGCGACTCGAAGACACTGAGGGCGGGCGGGGTGATGGTCACAGCGTTTCTCCCTGGGGGTGGAGGGGGCCGATGCGGTAGAGGATTTCGGGCTGGTGCCCGTCGTCCGGGAACAGCCCGGCGTCGAAGAGGACTTCACGGCTCAGCAGGGCGCCGCGGCGTGTGGCGTACGAAGTGAACAGCCGGTCGGAGGGGGTGTTGTCCGGCGACACCGTGGTCTCCACGCGGGTGATCCCGTGCGAGCCGGTGACCTTCGCGGTGAGCGCTTCGAGCAGCAGCCCGGCGAGCCCCTGGCCCCGGTGGGCGTGGTCGACGGCGACCTGCCAGACCACCAGGGTGTCCGGCCGCTCGGGCCGTACGTAGCCGGTGATGAACGCGATCGGCTCACCGGCCTCGCCACGGGCGACCACGGAGGTCCGGGCGAAGTCGCGGCACCAGAGCAGATAGCTGTACGAGGAGTTGAGGTCAAGCACCTCGGAGTCACGGGCAATACGCCAGATCGCGGCTCCGTCCTCCACTCGTGGGCTTTCGATTCGGACTGCTGTTTGCGCGGCGGTCATGCCGAGGGAATTTACCGACCGGAAATTGAAATCGCATTCCCGTGAGGGGGTGTGCATCGGCGGCATCCGTGTTATCACGCGAGCATGCGCGCGAGCCGGTTTGTCCGGGTATTACCGGACAAAAGGGTGCGGCTGTGGAGTCGATCACACCCGCCGAGCGCGCCGGAAACCTTGTTGAAACCCGTGTGTTTGAGGCGGAGAGCCCGGGGCATAAGAAAACGGGAAGCTGCGGTGAATAAGCAGCTTCCCGTTCCGTGGAACGTATTGTGGAATTCAGTTGTGCTTTATGCGTCTGAGCTTTGTGTGCCGGAGGGCCGCAGCGCAAGTGTTACCAGGCAAGTGTCACCAGGTTTCGAGGACGGCCTCGCGGGCGGCTTCCTGATCGACCGTGATCCCGTACGCGCCGAGCGCCGTGCCGAGCGCGGCGAGCGAGGAGCGCACCACCTCGCGGGTGGCGTCCACGCCGTAGTGGTTGACCCGGATCATCGTCGAGGCCAGCGCCCCTCCGCCGGCGATCAGAGGCAGCGACGGGTCGGTGTCGAGTGCCCTCGTGACCAGCTCGGACGCGTCGACCCCCGCGGGCGCCCGCAGGGTGGTCGCCACCGGAGCCGCGTCCAGGGCCTCGTGGACGTACGGAGTGAGGCCCCCGCCCAGCGCCAGGGCGCCGGCCCGGGTCGCGGCGGCCGCCGAGGCGTGCCGGGCCATCACCGTTGCCAGGCCCTCGGACTCGACGCGGTCGAGGCACGCGTCGAGCGCCAGCATCTCCAGCTGCGCCGGAGCGTGCGGCAGCGCCTTGCGGCCGGCGTCGATCCAGCGCTGCTTCCAGTCGAGGAGCGAGAGATAGGAGCGGCGCGGCGCGCTGGGGTTGGCGGCCAGACGCTCCCAGGCGCGGGGGCTGACCGAGACGGCCGAGACGCCGGCCGGGCCGCCCATCGCCTTCTGCGCGCCGATCACGCACAGGTCCACGCCCCAGGCGTCCACGAGCAGCGGCTCGGCGGCCACCGACGCCACCGCGTCCAGCATGAACAGGGCGCTGTGCCGCCGCACGACCTCACCGATCTCGGCGACCGGGTTCGTATTGCCGGTCGCTGCCTCCGCGTGCACGAGCGAAACGAAATCGATCTCCGGATGATCGATGAGCGCTCGATCGATCTCCGCCGCGGTCACCGCCGTGTGGAAGGGCACCTCCAGGTCGACGACCTCGGCCCCGCAGTCGCGCAGCCAGTCGCCGAAGGTCTGGCCGTAGGGACCCGTCACCACGTTGAGCGCGGTGGAGCCCGGGCGGGCGGCGCCCCGGATGCAGCCCTCGAGGGGGAGCAGCGCCTCGCCCTGCGTGATCACCACATCGTGCTCGGTGGCGAGCAGCGCGGCCACCCGGCGTTCGATCGCCGCGAAGCGTCCTGCGGTCAGCGGGGCGAGGTCCAGGAGGGGGTGTGTCACGGCGGTGCCTTCTTCGGTCAGCTCGGGTGTTCGATCCTCTGGGGGGAGACTACCCAGCGCCTCGTACAGTGCTGGGCATGAGTGATCGCACGGTGGTGCATGTGAAGGGGCGCGTCCTGGTGGGGCCCGAGGACGTACGGGAGGAACTGTGGGCGGTCGACGGGCGGATCACCTATGAGCGGCCACCGGGCGAGGCCGTCACCGTGACCGGCTGGGCGCTGCCCGGCCTGGTCGACGCGCACTGTCACGTCGGCCTCGACCAGCACGGCCCGGTCCCCGACGAGGTGAGCGAGCAGCAGGCCCTGACCGACCGCGCCGCCGGGACCCTGCTCATCCGCGACGCGGGCTCGCCCTCCGACACCCGCTGGATCGACGACCGCGAGGACCTGCCGAAGATCATCCGCGCCGGCCGGCACATCGCCCGCACCCGCCGCTACATCCGCAATTACGCGCACGAGATCGAGCCGGGCGACCTCGTGGCGTACGTGGCGCGCGAGGCGCGGCGCGGGGACGGCTGGGTCAAGCTGGTCGGGGACTGGATCGACCGGGCCGTCGGCGACCTCGCCGCCTGCTGGCCGCGCGGCGAGGTGGAGGCCGCGATCAAGGAGGCCCACCGGCTCGGCGCCCGCGTCACCGCGCACTGCTTCGCAGAGGACTCGCTGCGGGACCTGGTCGAGGCGGGAATCGACTGCGTCGAGCACGCCACGGGTCTGACCGAGGACACCATCCCGCTCTTCGCCGAGCGGGGCGTGGCGATCGTGCCGACGCTGGTCAACATCGCCACGTTCCCGCACATGGCCGACGGCGGCGAGGCCAAGTTCCCCGACTGGGCCGCCCACATGCGGCGGTTGCACGAGCGCCGCTACGACACCGTGCGCGCGGCGTACGACGCCGGGGTGCCGGTCTTCGTCGGCACGGACGCGGGCGGCTCGCTGGCCCACGGACTGGTCGCCGCCGAGGTCGCCGAGCTGGTCACGGCGGGCATCCCGGCGCTGGACGCGCTCTCCGCGACGGCCTGGGGGGCCAGGTCCTGGCTGGGGCGCCCGGGCCTTGAGGAGGGTGCGCCGGCCGACCTCGTGGTCTACGACCAGGACCCGCGCGCGGACGTCCGGGTCCTGGCGGCGCCGAGCCGGATCGTGCTCAACGGACGCGTGGTGGGCTGAGCGCCCGGCCCGGCCCGGCTCGGTCCGGTCCGGCTCGGCTCGGTCTGGGTCGGTCCGTCATCCGGTTGACCGGACGTTACGCGGGGCGGGGGCGCGTCGTTGAAGGTCTTCATGGGCCCGCCGGGGTGAACGCCGGGGCGGCAGGGGGCGTACGGGGCTGCGGGCGGGGGCGGGGGTGACGCGTGGGGGCCCTGGTGCCGGAGAAATCGAATATGAGGGCGGAAACCACCCTTTGGGGTGAACTGGCGCCGTGTGAGCGCCAGTTCACTCTCCGTGCGTAAAGATTCCGGTGTCCCAAGTCGCCGGCGCGCCCCTCGATTCGCGGCAGTCCCACGAATCCCACGAGTCCCCGTGGCGGGTGTCCGGCCAGCCATGTCTCCTGTGGGGGTTCCACCACTTTGAACAGCGACAACTTCCGCCTGCCCGTGGACGGTTCGGCCGCCGGGCCCGCCGTGCGCCGATCCCTCGCGATCGCGTCCTGCGTGGCACTGGCCGCCGGTCCGCTGCTGCTCGCCGCGCCGGCGCACGCCACCGGCGTCCAGGGCGACGGCGGCGGCCGGGCGAGCGCCGTAGTACTGCGTACGGGGCTCGACGTCTCCCTGCTCGACAAGTCCCTCGACGTGCCGTTGAAGGCCACGCTCAACGAGGTGCGGGCGCCGGCCAGCGCCGAGAGGACCGCGCTGAGCGTGAAGCTGGACGGAGTCGACGGCGGGCACCCCGTCGACGTCCTGAAGGCCGACGTCGCCACGTCCAGGGCGAGCGTGGACGCGACCAAGGCGGAGGGTTCGGCCCGGCTGGTCAACGCCCGGCTCCATCTGCCGGGGTTGCCGCTGCTCTCGCTCGTGGAGGTGGGCGAGGTGACGTCCAGCGCGGTCTGTGAGGCGGGGCGCGCGCCGGTCGCCAAGTCGAACGTGCTGGGCGCGGTGACCGTGCTGGGCCAGAAGGTCACGCTGACGGCGGGCGGTACGACGCGGGTGCGGGTGCCGGGGGTCGGCGAGATCGGTCTCGACCTGTCCCGGGCCACGACCACCTCGCGCACGGCGGCGGCCGTCGCCCTTCAGCTCAAGGTCTCGGTCAATCCGCTCCATCTGAACGTCGCCGACGTCGAGGGCGAGGTCACGCTGGCGGAGGCTACCTGCCAGACGCCTTCGGGGGCGCCGGCGCCCGCCAAGCCCCGGCCCGGCGGTGTCGCGGCCGATCCGGACGGGGTGCCGGTGGTGGGGGCGGCGGTGAAGACGCAGAACGTCGGCGATGCCCAGTTGGCGCAGACCGGGGGGAGTTCGGCTGCGCCGTATGTGGTCGGGGGTGTGGCCACGTTGCTCGTGGGGGGCGTGCTTGTCGCTGCGCGGCGGCGGGTGCGGGGCTGACGGGGCGGGCCCGTCGCCCAGCCCCGGCCCGGGTCGCGGGGGCGGGCCTTTCCGGCCCCGCCGCCCCCGGGGCCCGGAGGGTGTCATTCGAGTGCGGGTCGTGGTCGTTTCTCGCGCAGTTCCCCGCGCCCCTGGGCATCCGGTGGTGGGCCGGGCGGGTCCTTTTGGGCCTTTTGCTCTGGGGCTTCGAGGGTGTTGGTCGGGTGTGGGTTGTGGTCGGTGCTCGCGCAGTTCCTCGTGCCCCTGGGCATCCGGTGGTGGGCCGGGCGGGTCCTTTTGGGCCTTTCGCTCTGGGGCTTCGAGGGTGTTGGTCGGGTGTGGGTTGTGGTCGTTTCTCGCGCAGTTCCTCGTGCCCCTGGGCATCCGGTGGTGGGCCGGGCGGGTCTCGGGGCGACGGGGCTCGGGGTGGGTCCCTTGGCATCCGCGTCGGACCCAGGGGGTCATGGGTGGGTCAGGGTCAGGGCCTGGTCCAGGGTTTGGAGGAAGTGGTTCGTCGTGGTGCGGTCGCGGACCGCGAGGCGCAGCCACTGCGGACCCAGGCCCGGGAACGTGTCGCCGCGCCGCGCCGCGAAGCCCAGCCCCCGCAGCCGCTTCCTGACCTCGGCCGCGCCCTCGATCCGTACGAGCACGAACGGGCCGTCGGCCGGCTCGACCACCCGGACCTCGTCGAACTCCGCGAGCCCGGCCAGGAGATGGGCCCGGTCCTCGGCGACGCGTACGGCGGCCGCCTCCGCCTCCGCAAGCGCGCGCGGCTCCACGCAGGCGGCGGCCGCCACCAGCGCCGGGGTCGACACCGGCCACAGTGGCTGGGCGCGCTGGAGCGCCGCGATCGTCTCCGGCTCGCCCAGCGCGTAGCCGATCCGCAGCCCGGCGAGGCCCCACGTCTTGGTCAGGCTGCGCAGCACGAGGAGTCCGGGCAGGTCGGTGCGGCCGGCCAGCGCCTCGCGCTCGCCCGGCACGGCGTCCATGAACGCCTCGTCGACCACCAACGTCCGTCCGGGGCGCGCGAGTTGGGCCAGTGTCGCGGCCGGGTGAAGGACGGACGTGGGGTTGGTCGGGTTGCCGATCACCACCAGGTCCGCCTCGTCGGGCACCGCGCCCGGGTCGAGCCGGAAGCCGTCCTCGGCCCGGAGCAGGACCCGCCGCAGCTCGTGGCCCGCGTCACGCAGCGCCGCCTCCGGCTCGGTGAACTGCGGGTGCAACACCACCGCGTGACGGAACGTCAGAGCCCGGGCGATGAGCACGAACGCCTCCGCCGCGCCCGCCGTCAGGAGCACCCGTTCCGCAGCGACGCCGTGCCGCGCCGCCACCGCCGCGCGCGCGGCCCGCCCGTCGGGGTAGGCGGCGAGCCCGGTCAGCGACTGGGCGATCCGCTCGCGCAGCCACGCCGGGGGAGTGCCGGTGCGTACGTTCACCGCGAGATCGATCAGCGTGCCGCCGTCGTCGCGTACCTCGGCGTCGCCGTGGTGGCGCAGATCGAGGGGGACCTCGGTGGTGGGGATGGGCATGGCTTCCTCGCTCCTGGTGGGGGGTGCGTCGCGCCCGTCGGCGGACGGCCGGAGGTGGGGTCGACGTACGATCGCACACGTCGCCCCGCCGGGGCCCCCCGCGTCGCTCGACTTCTGCTTGGGCACGAGCAGTTGGCCGCCGCCGGCGAGCGCGGCCGCCTCGGCCACGGACGGTGTGCCGACCGCCGCGAGCGCCGCCGCCGAGCCGTGCGGCACCGCCACCCTCGCCAGCTCGGCGGCGCTGTAGGTGAGGACGGGCACCCCGAGCCGCGCCGCGGCCGCGACGATCCCGGGCTCGCGCGCCTTGGTGTCCAGGGTGGCGAGGGACGCGACGGCACGGGGATCGAGCCCCGCCCGTGTCAGGGCGGCCCCGATCAGCGCGAGCACTTCGCCGGCTGGCACGCCCGTGGAGGCGCCGACACCCACGACGAGCGGCCCCCTGCCACCGCGTGCGCCCGGGCCGGGGGAGGTGTCCGACGCCGTCATGCCGGGCACCCGCTCAGAGCGCCGGCGCGGGGCGGCGCGGGAGGGAGTGGACATGCGGAGTACGGGCACCCTCGGCTAGCAAGGGCCCATGGCGGTAATCGTCGCGCTCGGCGCGTTCCTGATGACCCTGGTGGGCGGCTGGACCGCCCAGCGGGTCACCGACCGGCGCCATCTGGTGCTCGGCCTCGCGGGCGGCCTCATGCTCGGCGTGGTCGGTCTCGACCTGCTGCCGGAAGCTCTCGACGCGGCGGGCGAGGACCTTTTCGGGGTGCCGCGCGCGCTGCTCCTGTTCGTGGCCGGCTTCCTCTTCGCGCACGTCGTGGAGCGGGTGCTCGCGGTGCGCCAGGCCGCGCACGGGGCGGGCGAGCACCGGGCGCCGCAGGTGGGCGTCACGGTGGCCTCCGCGATGGTCGGCCACAGCCTGATGGACGGCGTCGCGATCGGCGCCGCCTTCCAGGTGGGCGCGGGGATGGGCGTGGCGGTGGCCCTCGCGGTCATCACCCACGACTTCGCCGACGGCTTCAACACGTACACGATCACCAGCCTGTACGGGAACGAGAAGCGCAAGGCGCTCGTGATGCTGTTCGCCGACGCGCTGGCCCCGATGGTGGGGGCCGCCTCGACCCTCCTGTTCACCCTTCCGGAGCAGCTGCTCGGCGGGTATCTGGGCTTCTTCGGCGGCGTCCTGCTCTACCTGGCCGCCGCCGAGATCCTTCCCGAGGCCCACCACGAGCACCCCGCCCTGTCGACGCTGCTGTGCACCGTCGCGGGCGTGGGGTTCATCTGGCTGGTGGTGGGCGCCGCAGGATGAGTACGTCATCGCGCGCAGGCCCCCGCGAACCGGTGGGCCACCTCCGGGCGGGCCGCCCAGTGCGTGTGCAGATAGCTGGCGTGCACACCTCGGCGCACGAAGCCCTCGACGCGGCGCTCGGGATGCACCACGCCCCACGCGGGGTCCGTGCCCGCCCCCGGCTCGATGACGGTGCGGTGGAACTCGTGGCCGCGCAGCCGCGTCCCGGCGACGGCCAGGCTGTTGTCGGCCACCGCGACCGCCTCCCGGTAGCCGAGGGTGAGGCGGCCCGACATCCGCGCGTCGGCGTCGAGCACCCCGCACATGGGCAGCCCGTCCAGGGAGCGGGCCAGGTAGAGCAGGCCCGCGCACTCGGCGGCCACCGGCGCCCCCGAGCGGGCGAGCTCGGTCACGGCCTCGCGGAGTCGTTCGTTGGCGGACAGCTCGGCCGCGTACACCTCGGGAAAGCCACCGCCTATCACCAGCCCGCTTGTCCCGTCGGGGAGTTGTTCGTCCTTGAGCGGGTCGAAGGTGACGACGTCCGCGCCGGCGGCGGCGAGCAGTTCGGTGTGCTCGGCGTAGGAGAACGTGAAGGCGGAGCCGCCGGCGACGGCGATGACGGGCCGCCGCGTCCCGGTCCCGGTTCCGGGGCCGGAGTCATGGGCCGGCTCCCATGGTTGCGCTTCCAGCGGCGGAGCCGACCGGGCCAGCGCGAGCAGGGCCTCCAGGTCGCAGCCCGCCCGCACCTGTTCCCCCATCGCCGCCACCGCGTCCACCGCGTCCCCACGCCGCTCCGCGACCGGGACCAGGCCCAGGTGGCGGGAGGGGGTGTCGACCTGGGGGGCGCGGCGCAGGGCGCCGAGGACCGGCACGCCCACGTCCTCCATCGCCTCGCGCAGCAGCGCCTCGTGCCGGTCGGAGCCCACCTTGTTGAGGATCACGCCACCGATGCGCACCTGGGGGTCCCAGGACGCGAAGCCGTGCACGAGCGCGGCCACCGAACGCGACTGCGAGGAGGCGTCCACCACGAGCACCACCGGGGCGCGCAGGAGCTTGGCGACCTGGGCGGTGGAGGCGAGCTCGCCCAGCCCGCTCGCCCCGTCGTACAGGCCCATCACGCCCTCGATGACGGCCAGGTCGCAGCCGCGCGAACCGTGCGCGAACAGCGGGGCCATCAGCTCGGGCCCGCACATGTACGCGTCCAGGTTGCGGCCGGGGCGTCCGGTCGCGAGCGCGTGGTAGCCGGGGTCGATGTAGTCGGGCCCCACCTTGTGCGGGGACACGGCGAGCCCGGAGCGCGCGAACGCGGCCATCAGGCCCGTCGCCACGGTGGTCTTGCCGCTGCCCGACGCGGGGGCCGCGATGACGAGACGTGCTACCACTCGATGCCCCGCTGGCCCTTCTGACCGGCGTCCATCGGGTGCTTGACCTTGGACATGTCGGTGACCAGATCCGCGAACTCCACCAGCTGCTCGGGGGCGTTGCGGCCGGTGATGACCACGTGCTGGGTGCCGGGGCGCTCACGCAGGACCGAGACGACCTCCTCGACGTCGACCCAGCCCCAGTGCAGCAGATAGGCGAACTCGTCGAGCACGTAGAACTTGTACGTCTCTGCGGCCAGGTCCCGCTTGACCTGCTCCCAGCCCTCGCGGGCCTTCTCCTCGTGGGTGGGCTCGCCCTCGGCGGTCTCGCGCTGGATCCACGACCAGCCCTCGCCCATCTTGTGCCAGTCCACCACGCCGCCCTCGCCGGAGGCGCCGAGCACCTTGAGCGCGTTCTCCTCGCCGACCTTCCACTTCGCCGACTTCACGAACTGGAAAACCCCGACGGGCCAGCCCTGGTTCCAGGCGCGCAGCGCCATCCCGAACGCCGCCGTCGACTTCCCCTTGCCGACGCCCGTGTGCACCATGACCAGATGCCTGTTGCGGCGCTGACGGGTCGTCAGACCATCCTCGGGTACGACACTGACCTGTCCCTGCGGCATTACGCGGCCCTCCTCGAAGTTCCCTGGACATCCTTGACGAGCCCGGCGATGGAGTCCGCCCGCAGCTCGTCCAACGTGACGGCGCCGCCACCGAGTTCACGGGCGAGCTCACCCGCGAGCCCGAGCCGCACCATCCCCGACTCGCAGTCCACCACCACCGACGCGGTGCCCTCGGCGGCGTGCAGGCGCGCGGCCCGTCCCGCCAGCGCCACCGGCTCGGGGCCGCCCGTCGCGCGGCCGTCGGTGACGACGACCAGCAGCGGGCGGCGCGAGGGATCGCGAAGGCGCTCCACCCGCAGCACGTCATGGGCGCGCAGCAGTCCCGCCGCGAGCGGGGTGCGCCCGCCCGTGGGCAGCGTTTCGAGCCGGGCGGCCGCCGCGTCCACCGACGAGGTGGGCGGCAGCGCGAGCTCGGCGTCCTTGCCGCGGAAGGTGATCAGGCCGACCTTGTCGCGGCGCTGGTAGGCGTCGAGGAGCAGCGAGAGCACCGCGCCCTTGACCGCGCTCATCCGCTGCCGCGCCGCCATCGAACCGGACGCGTCCACCACGAAGAGCACGAGGTTGCCCTCGCGGCCCTCGCGGGTGGCCTGGCGCAGATCGTCGCGGCGCACCACGAGACCCCGCCCTGAGCGGCCCCTGGCCCGCTGGTGCGGGGCGGCCGCCTGCACCGTCGCCGTCAAGTGCAGCTTGGTCAGCGCCCCTTGGGGCCGGCGCGAACCGGTGGTGCGGCCGTGGTCGGTGCGGGCCCGCGAGCGCCGGCCCGCCGCGCCCTCGCCGAGCCCCGGCACGCTCAGCATCTTCGTACGGAACGGCTCGGCGGCCTTCACCGCGGCGCGCTCGCCGGGTCCTTGGGCAGGGGCGGGAGCGGCGGGCGGCCGCGCGTCGTCGGGGGAGTCCGGCGATCCGTCCCGCTCGGGGGAGTCGGCGGGGCTCTCGGGGGAGTCGCCCTGCGGCGGCACCCCGCCGCCCCCGCCCCCGCCGCCGGGGCCCTCGGGGCCCGGGTCGGGATCGGGATCGTCGTCGCTCTCGGCGCCCTGGTCGCCCTGGAACCGCTCCAGGGTCTCGTCGAGCTTGTCCTCGTCCAGGCCCGGCGCGTCGAAGGGGTTGCGCCTGCGCCGGTGCGGCAGCGCGAGCAGCGCCGCCTGCCGGACGTCCTCGCTCGTCACCTCGGTGCGCCCGGCCCACGCGGCGAGCGCGGTCGCGGTGCGCGCCATCACGATGTCGGCGCGCATGCCGTCCACCTCGAACGCGGCGCAGGTCGCCGCGATCTGGAGAAGGACCGCGTCGCCGAGCACGACCGAGGGCAGCAACTCCCGCGCCGCCACGATCCGCCCGCGCAGCGCGTCCTCCTCGTCGGCCCAGCGCGTGGCGAACGCGGCCGGGTCGTCGTCGTACGCCAGGCGCCGGCGCACCACCTCCACGCGCTGCTCGGGCTCGCGCGACGCGGCGACCTCGACGGTCAGGCCGAACCGGTCGAGCAACTGCGGCCGCAGCTCGCCCTCTTCGGGGTTCATCGTGCCCACCAGCAGGAACCGCGCGGCGTGCCGCACCGAGACGCCCTCGCGCTCGACGTAGGAGGAGCCCATGGCGGCGGCGTCGAGCAGCAGGTCGATGAGGTGGTCGTGGAGCAGGTTGACCTCGTCGACGTACAGGATGCCGCGGTGGGCGTCCGCGAGCAGGCCCGGCTCGAAGGCCTTCACGCCCTCGCCGAGCGCCCGCTCGATGTCGAGCGCGCCCACCAGACGGTCCTCGGAGGCGCCGACGGGCAGCTCGACCATGCGGGCCGCGCGGGCGGCGCCGGGACCGTTCTCGTGCGGCCCGTCGGGGCAGTCCGGGTCGGGCGCGGCGGGGTCGCAGCTGAAGCGGCAGCCCGGCACGACCGCGACCTCGGGCAGCAGATCCGCGAGCGCGCGCACGGCGGTGCTCTTCGCGGTGCCCTTCTCGCCCCGCACGAGGACACCGCCCACCGCGGGGCTGACGGCGTTCAGGAGCAGCGCGAGGCGCAGGTCGTCCATGCCGACGACGGCGGTGAACGGATACCGGGTGCTCATGGGCCGATCTCTCCTTGGAGTAGTGCTGTACGCGGTGGGCGCAGGGGGGTGGTCATGGCGCTCCGGGCGGGATGAAGGGAAGGCCCTTGGGCGGACCCTGCTCGATCAGCCGCAACAGGGCCTCGGTGTCGGCGTGTTCCTCGATCAGGTCGCCGAGCCGGTCGAGCTGTTCCTCGCGCAGCGTCCCGAAGGAGGTGTCGGGCGCGGGCACGAAGCGGCGGCCCGCGTCCCGCGCGACCTGTTCGAGGAAGCGGCGCCGGAAGCCGTCGCTCTCCAGGGAGCCGTGCCAGTGCGTGCCCCAGACGGGACCGACCCGGCACCCGTCCAAGAAGGCTTCGCCGCCCAGGACTTGGGCGACGCCGTGGTGGATCTCGTACCCCTCGACGCGCTCGCCCAGCGCCGTGCCGACAGGGCGCGCCAGGGTCTTCTCGGCGGCGAACCGCACCCGCACGGGCAGCAGGCCGAGTCCGGGCACCGAGCCGGCCTTCGACTCGACGTCGTCCTCGATGTGCTCACCGAGCAGCTGGAACCCGCCGCAGATCCCGAGCACCGGGCGGCCCTCGGCGGCCCTGCGGGCGAGTTCCGCCGCGAGCCCGCGCTCGCGCAGCCAGGCCAGGGCGCGCACGGTGCCGCGCGTGCCCGGCACCACCACGAGGTCGGCGTCGGCCAGTTCCTCGGGCCGGTCCACGAACCGCACGACCACGCCGGGCTCGGCGGCAAGGGCGTCCACGTCGGTGAAGTTGCTCATCAGCGGCACCGCGCACACCGCGATCCGCAGCACGTCCTCGCCGACGGGCGGCGCCACCACGGACTCCCGCACGGCGCCGCGCATCGACACCCTGAGCCCGTCCTCCTCGTCGATGCCGAGGCCGTGGGCGTAGGGCAGGATCCCGTAGGTGTGGCGTCCGGTGAGCCCGCGCAGCATCTCGATGCCGGGCTCAAGGAGCGTCACATCGCCCCGGAACTTGTTGACGACGTAGCCGGCGACCAGCGCCTGGTCCTCGGGGCTCAGGAGCGCCGTCGTGCCGAAGAACGAGGCGAAGACGCCACCCCGGTCGATGTCGCCGACCACCACGACCGGCAGCCGGGCGGCCCGCGCGATGCCCATGTTGACGATGTCGGTGCGCCGCAGATTGATCTCGGCCGGGCTGCCCGCGCCTTCGCAGATCACGGCGTCATACGTGCCCCGCAGCTCGGCCAGGCAGTCAAGGACGGTGCCGAGCAGCGCCTCGCGGCCGCCCTGGTGCGGCGCGGTGGCGGACGCGGGGCCCGAAGAGCCGAAGAACCCGCGGGCGCTCAGTTCGCCGACCGGCCTGCCCATCAGGACGACCTGGCTCGAGCGGTCGCTGCCGGGCTTGAGCAGCACCGGGTTCATCAGCGCGCTCGGCTCCACCCGGGCGGCCTGTGCCTGCATCGCCTGCGCCCGGCCGATCTCCGCGCCCTCACGCGTGACGAACGAGTTCAGCGACATGTTCTGGCCCTTGAACGGCGCGACCTTGACGCCCCGGCGCACCAGCCACCGGCAGATCCCGGCCGTCACGACGCTCTTGCCGGCGTCCGATGTCGTGCCCGCGATCAGCAGCCCGCCACCCATGTACGTCCCTTCCTCACAGCGGCCCTCGTCGCCACGGCGGTGGCCAGCGTCAGCCAGCCGACCCGGCGCGAGAGCCGTACGGCCCGTTCGATGTCCGCGACGGCGACGGCCCGGCCCGGCGCGTTCAGGACCGGCCGGTGCTCCACCCGCCCCGCGTAGGAGAGCGTGCCGCCGAGCCGCACGCCGAGCGCGCCGGCGAACGCGGCCTCGACGGGGCCGGCGTTGGGGCTGGGGTGGCGGCCCGCGTCGGCGCGCCAGGCCCGTACCGCGCCCCGGGGGTCGGGGCCCGCGAGCGCCGCGAGGACGGCGGTGAGCCGGGCGCCCGGCCAGCCCGCCACGTCGTCGAGGCGTGCCGAAGCCCAGCCATATTTGCGGTACTTGTCCGACTTGTGCCCGACCATCGCGTCCAGCGTGTTGACCGCCCGGAAACCCACGAGACCGGGCACACCCGCGAGCGCGCCCCACACCAGCGCCCCGACGACGGCGTCGGAGGTGTTCTCGGCGACCGACTCGACCACCGCCCGCGCGACGCCGTCGGCGTCCAGGGACCGCGGGTCGCGGCCGCACAGATGCGGCAGCCGCTCCCTGGCCGCCGCCACGTCGCCGGCGGCGAGCGCGCCCCCGATGGCCCGCGCCTCGCGGCCGAGCGAGGTGCCACCGACCACGGTCCAGGTGGCGGCGGCGGTCAGGGCCAGGCTCGCCCGGGGGCGGCCGCGCAGGGCGCGGGAGACAAGGGCCGCGCCGGCGGTGGCACCGCCCGCGCAGACCAGGGTGTGCAGCGCGCCCCGGCCCCGGTGGTCGCGCCACAGCGCGCGCTCCACGGCGGCCGAGGCCCGGCCGAACGCGGCGACCGGATGGCCCCGGCGCGGGTCGCCGAGCAGGAGGTCGGCGACGAGACCGGCGGTGACGCCGTAGGCGAAGGTGCGATCGGCCCGCATGCTCAGCGCGCCGGGGCGTCGCGGAAGGGGCCGGAAAGTCTCGGTGGGCAGGCGCGCATGGCGGTGTGTCCTCACTCAGGGTGTCCGCGCCCTGGTTCGACGTGACCGGCGGTGAGAGTTCCTGGCTCGCGGGGATCGCTCCCCGGTGACAGTGGCGGGACCGCGCCGGATTCGCACCGGCTTCCTCTCCTGCCGCCGTAGCTGGCCGGTGCAGTCCACCACGCCCCGAGAACAGCCGTCAACTTGCCGTTGACCTGCGGCGCGAGAGCGTGTCCCGGCGCACGCGCGAGCGCCCTCCGGCCGGGGGCCGAAGGGCGGTTGGCGGGGTGCGCGCGGTGCCGGGAGCAGCCCCGTGGGGCCCCGGGCGCCGGGTCAGGCGACGATCAGATGGATCCCGTACGCCACGGCCGCCGCGCAGAGCGCGAAGCAGGCGTACGCGGTGGTGCGGGCCACCAGCACGTTGCCGGATCCCGAGGTCGCGGCCTCCCGCTTGGCGAGGCCGACGACGCCGAGGGTGAACAGGCCCACCAGGCCGACGGTCACCGCGAGGCTGACGCCGAAGACGGAGCCGAGGGCCGCCCAGTCGATGTGCATGAGGATTCCTTACCTGTACCTGGTCGGTGCCGGTCAGACCGCGGCCGGGGTGGGCGGGTCGGCGGGGGCCACCGGGGCCGGGGCCTGGATCGTGGCCCTGAGGTCGCTGACCGCGAGGTCGGCGGCGGAGAGCAGGACGCCGGTGGGCGGCGGGGAGACGGCGGCGATCGCGGTGGTGATGACACCGGCGGGCTCGGGCTCGGCCGGAGCGGTCTTGTCGGCGGTGACGTCGTCGTGGCCGACCGGCCGGCGGCGCGAGAGCTTCCAGATGATGCCCGAGCCGGCGATCAGGAGGACGGCGACGGCGGCGATGCCCCAGGTGCCCTGCTGGGTCAGGAATTCCGCGCCCGCCCCGACGACGGCGGCGGCCGGCAGCGTCAGGATCCAGGCAACGGCCATCCGGGTCGCGGTGGACCAGCGGACCACACCGCCCTTGCGGCCGAGGCCCGCGCCCATGACCGAGCCGGAGCAGACCTGGGTGGTGGAGAGCGAGAAGCCGATGTGCGAGGAGGCCAGGATGACGGTGGCGGCGCCGGTCTGGGCGGCGAAGCCCTGCGGCGGGCGCAGCTCGGTCAGGCCCTTGCCCAGGGTGCGGATGATGCGCCAGCCGCCGAGGTAGGTGCCCAGCGCGATGGCCAGGCCCGCCGAGACGATGACCCACAGCGGGGGGTTGGCGCCCGGGTGCAGCACGCCGCCGGTGACCAGGGCGAGGGTGATGATGCCCATCGTCTTCTGGGCGTCGTTGGTGCCGTGGGCGAGCGAGACGAGACCGGCCGAGGCGATCTGGCCCACGCGGTAACCCTTGGCGGTGGCCTTCTCGTCGGTGTTCCGGTTGAGCCGGTAGGTGAGCCTGGTGGCCAGCATCGCGGCGATGCCGGCGACGACCGGGGCGGCGACGGCGGGCAGCAGCACCTTGGTGACGACGGTGGAGCCGTGGACCGAGGACCAGCCGGCCGACATGACCGCGGCGCCGATGAGGCCGCCGAACAGGGCGTGCGACGAGCTGGAGGGCAGCCCGAGCAGCCAGGTCAGCAGGTTCCACAGGATGGCGCCGACCAGGGCCGCGAAGATGACCTCGGTGCGGATTCCCTTTTCGTCGATGATCCCGCCGGAGATCGTCTTGGCGACCTCCACCGACAGGAACGCGCCGACGAGGTTGAGCGCGGCGGACATGGCGACCGCCGTCTTGGGCTTCAGGGCGCCGGTCGAGATGGTGGTGGCCATCGCGTTGGCGGTGTCGTGGAAACCGTTCGTGAAATCGAACACTAGAGCTGTCACGATCACAATCGCGAGCAGCAGCGTGATGTGTTCCATTTACCCAGGCAATCGTTCGACGTCAGTGGCGGGACGAACGTAAGTAACCTGAATGAACGGAAGGTGAACTGGGACGGGCGCAGTGGTGTCCATGGCCGGTTCCGGTGCCCGCCCGGCCCGCCGGGGCCGGTTCAGCGCCCGGCCGCGAACCGTTTCAGCTGCTCGGGAGTCCCGTTGAAGAGATCCTGGTCACCCGGCAGGATTCCGCTCCCGTTCGCGTGCTGCCAGAACGTCCAGTACGACCAGCCCGCCGGCAGCGCGCCCGGGGTGGCGGCGTACCGGGCGAGCCACAGGGGGTGGTCCCCGGCGAAGGCCCGGCTGTGGCCGGTGCAGGCGTTCCACCACGCGGTGCTCGTGTAGATCACGGGCCGGCGGCCGGTGCGCAGCCGCACCTCGTCGCTGAACGCGGCGATCCAGGTGCTCATGGCGGCCGGGGTCAGTCCGTAACAGGCGTCGCCGCCTGCGCCCTTGGCGTCCTTGCCGGCTCTCGCGTCCTTGGCGTCCTTGCCGTACGGATTGTGCTCCAGGTCGACGGCCGGCGGCAGGGTCCGGCCGTCGTCCCGCCAGCCGCCGCCGTTGGTCACGAAGAAGGCGGCCTGCGCGCGGCCGGAGGACTGGTCGGGCACCGCGAAGTGGTAGGCCCCCCGGAGCAGCCCCGCCCGCAGCGCGCCGCCGTACTGCTGCCCGAAGGAGGGATTGCGGTACGACGTCGACTCGGTCGCCTTCACGTACACGAAAGAAGCACCCCGGCTCCGCGCGGACGCCCAGTCGACGTCCCCCTGGTGCGAGGAGACGTCGTGGCCGGCCGGTCTGCCGGCGGCCCGCGCGCCGGGCAGCGCCGTGAGCGCCGTACAGCCGAGCACCAGGGCCGCGAGCCACCCGCGCGGGGCGCCCAGCGCACGGGCCCTGCGGGCCAGCGGACCACGCTCGCGCGCCATGAATCCCCCCGAATCGCGAGGTAGGGAACAAAACACCGCGAGGCTAGTGGAAGATCACCCACCGGCCCGTACCCCGGCCGCCCGCGCCCTGGCAGGATCAGCCGCATGAGCGACGACGAGGCGGCCATCGCCGGGGCCTGGGCCGAACTGATCGACACCGCGCGCAGGACCGCGGCCGAAGGCCTGGTCGTCGGCACCTCGGGCAATGTGTCGGTACGCGTCGGCGAACGGGTCCTCATCACCCCGACCGGCGTCCCCTACGACCGCCTCGGGCCCGCCGACACCGTCGCCGTGGACCTCGACGGCCGTCAGGTCAGGGGCACGCTCAAGCCCACCAGCGAACTCCCGATGCACCTGGCCGTCTACTGCGACACCGACGCCCGTGCCGTCGTCCACACCCACGCCGTGCACGCCACCGCCGTCTCCACGCTGGTGCCCGAACTGCCGCTGATCCACTACATGGCGGCGGCCCTCGGCGGCCCGGTCCGGGTCGCCCCGTACGCCCTGTACGGAAGTGAGGAACTGGCCGGCCACACGCTGAAGGCACTGGAGGGGCGCACCGGATGCCTCCTGCGCAACCACGGAACCCTCACGTACGGAAACAGCCTCGCGCAGGCCTACGACCGCACCGCCCAACTGGAGTGGATGTGCCGGGTCTGGCTCACCGCCGCGGCGGTGCCCGGGCACGCTCCGTCCCTGCTCAGCCCCGCCCAGCTCGACGAGGCCGGCCGGCGGCTCGGCGGCTACGGACAGCCCTGAGGCGGGCCCGGCGCGGGCGGGCCGGGTTGCGCTGAGCCGGTGACGGGCGGCTTCGGCGGGCCCCGCCCACTGGCACCGGGGCGCTCGGACCCGGAGACTGGTCGGGTGCGCCCCGCTACGAAGACGGCAGCGGCCGTCACCACAGCCATCGGCGTCGGCGCGGCAGCGGTCGTCGCCGGACGCTTCGCAAGCGACGCCGCCCTCAAGGCGCCGCCCGGCCGCCCGCTGCCCTCGGGCCGCCGCCTCACCGTGCACGCCACCGAACCCGGCCGCGTCACCCTGACCAGAGCGCTCGCCTCGCTGCGCCCGGGGATCTACGGCCTCGCGGGCGACGGTGACGAGGTCCATGCCGTCGTCGGCGACGTCATCGAGGGGGCCTCGGACACCGCCGACACGGTCGTGCGCCGCCTCGAACGGGTCACGCGCGGCGTCCTCGTGGCGGGGGACCGGGTCAGGTTCACCCCCCAGCTCCACCGGGGCACCCCGAGCGCGGCCCTCGGCATCGAGTACCGCGATGCCGAGATCGCTTCCGAACTCGGGCCGCTGCCCGCCTGGTTCGTGCCCGCCGCCCGCGCCACCTGGGTGATCGCCGTGCACGGCCTCGGCACCACCCGCGAACACCCCCTGAACGTCCTGGAGTTCCTGCACGGCCAGCAGCTTCCGGTGCTCTGCCTCGCCTACCGGGGCGACGAGGGCGCCCCCCGCTCCCCGGACGGCCTCGGTCACCTCGGCGACTCCGAATGGCGCGACCTGGACGCCGCGATCCGCTACGCCCTGCGCTCGGGGGCCCAGAACGTCATCCTGTACGGCTGGTCCACCGGTGCCACGATGGCCCTGCACGCCGCCGCCCGCTGCGCCCAGCGCGAACGCGTCAGCGGCGTCGTCCTCGACTCGCCCGTCCTCGACTGGGAGTTCACCCTGCGCGCCCTCGCCGCGGCCCGCCGCACCCCGGGCCCGCTGCTGCCGCTCGCCGTGCGGGCCGCCCAGGGCCGCACCGGCCTGGGCGGCGACCGCCTGCGCGAGGCCGTCGACCCCCGCGCCCTGCGCGTGCCCACCCTGCTCTTCCACGGCCCCGGCGACACGCTGGCCCCCTGGGGGCCCTCCCGGCAACTGGCCGAGCGGCGCCCGGACCTGGTCACCCTGCACACCGTCGCCGACGCCCCGCACGCCTCGATGTGGAACGCCGACCCGTCCGGCTACGAGGAAATCCTGCGCCGCTTCCTCACGCCCCTCATGTGACGGCCCCTCATAGCGGCCCCGGGGGCCGCAGCGGCGCGGCCGGTTCCGTTTGAGCGTTTCGGCCGGCGCGCGATCCGTGGTGTTCGCCGCGCCGGCCCCCGGGCCCCCGGCCGCCCCTGACGCCTCCGGCGTGACGGGCACGGCCCATTCCGTTTGGGCTTTCGGGCAGTGAGCGGGAAGACTGCATGCGTGACGTCCCGGAAGCCTGAAGAGAAGTTGCCGCGCGACTCCAGACTGCGGCTTGTCCGCGCTCCGCACCCGATGCAGGCCCGGCCCCTCGCCGCCGCCCGCCGAGCCGTGTCCGACCGGCGCACCCGGCCCGCGCCGAGGCCGCCCGCGGGCACCCCCGCCGCCGGCGAACTGGCCCGCCAGGCCAGGGCGGTGCTGGCCGACGCCGTACGCGTCGCCCGCTGGACCGAGGCCCAGCGCCTGGGCGGCGCCACCTCCGGCCCCGGCCGTCCCGGTCCGCTGCCCGAGGGGGTCACCGAACGGGCAGCGGCGGCGCTCGGCCTCGCGCCGGGCCGGGTGCGGGCCGCCTGGGACCGGGCCCGGCTCGCGGGCCTCGTCGAGCTGCACGGCGCCACGGTGCGCCCCGGCTGGCGGCTGCGCGCCTGGGACCGCGACGACGCGGCCGTCCTGCGCGGCTGGGTCGCCCTGTTCGACGCCTGGTCCCTGGTGCGCCCCGCCCCGGACGACATCGCCCCCACGGCGGTCGCCGAGGTCGTCGAGGCCATCCCGCAAGTGCTCTCCCTCCTCCAGCTCTCCAACGGGCCCGTGCTCATGCCGGCGCTGCTCGATCTGCTCGAACAGCGCGTGGCCGAACTGCGCGAGGAACGCTGCGAGGTGCCCTACGGGTCCAAGCCGGGCCCCGTGCCGGGCCCGGTCCCCCCGCCCGATCCCGCCGCCACACCGCCGAACCTCGCCCACCTGCTCGGCTGGGCGCTGGCCGGCCTGGCCGCCGTCGGCGCGCTCGTCCTCGGCGAGGACCAGGCCACGTTGACGCCGCTCGGCAACTGGGCGGTCTGGGTCAAACTGGAACAGATCTGCGTCGCCGCGCAGAGCCCGGCCGGCAACATCGAGCAGTCCGCCGAGGACATGCTGCGCGGCTGCGCGGGCCTGACCCCCGGCCCGGCCCGCGCCGAGTACCGCGCCTGGACCGCCGCCCGCACCGTCGCGGGCGCGGTCACCGAACTCCTCGACGTCGCCCGGGGCGACGACGCCCTGCTGCGCGGGCTCGCCTTCGAGGCGCTGCGGGTCGTGGGCGCGCCCGCAGAGGCCGCGGTGCGCACCGCCGTGACCGAGACGTGCCTGCGGCCCTACGCCCTGCTGTGGCTCGCCGAGCATGAGGGCGGCGACCCGGAGGACGTCCTCGCCGTCCTGTCCCGTGAGGACTCCACCTGGCTCTGGGTCGACACGGCCGCCGCCGTGGCCGACCACGGCGAGAGCGAACTCCTGGTGCGCCACCTCGACTCGGCGGTCCAGGGCACCGTCCCCGCGCTCCTGGAGGAGGTACGGGCCGTCGGGCATCCCCGGACCGTGCAGGTCCTGGTCGCCCTCGCGGCGGCCCACCCCGACCCGGCCCTCGCCAAGGCGGTGCGCCGCGCGGCCTTCCAGGTGCACACGGGATCCGTCTAGCGACACGCGACGCGCGAAGCGCCGCCCCGGCCAACGGCCGGGGCACCCCGCTCCCTCAACTCACGCCCGGGGCCGCCCCGTTCAGCACCCGGCGCCCATCGCGCGAACCGGGCCCACCCGAGCACGCCGCCTTACCGCGCCGGCCCCGCGTGAGCACCGCGCGGGCCCGCGTGAGCACCGCGGCCGCCCGCGACGGCCGCGCGGCGCCGGGCTCACCGCGCGAGCACCGGGCTCACCGCCCGAGGTCGGGCTCGCTCGCCCGACGCCGGGCTCGCTCGCCCGCGCCGCCCCGCACCCCGTCCCCCTCAGCGCCCCCGCCTCACTCCCCACCTCCCGGCGCATACGTACCGAAGCTCCACACGTTGCCCTCCGCGTCCCTCGCCATGTAGTCCCGCGAGCCGTAGTCCTGATCCGTCGGTTCCATCAGGATCTCCACGCCCCGTTCGGCGGCGCGTTTGTGGTGCGCGTCCACATCGCTCACCACCACGTACACCCCCGCCGGGCCCGCGTCCGCCATCGTCCGGGCGAAGAGGCCGCCCCGGCCCTTGGAGCCGAGCATCACCACGCCCGTCCCGTAGGACAGCTCGGCATGCATCACGCTGCCGTCCTCCGCCTCGTACGCGCACACCTCCGTGAAGCCGAAGGCGTCCTTGAGCTGGCGGATCGCTGCCTTCGCGTCGTCGTACAGGATCGTCGGACACACGGTCATCCCGATCACTCCTTCCGGTCCAAGTAGCTGACTGTGACCTGGATCTCAGTCTCGCACCCGGCACTGACAACGCCCCGGCACCCGGTTTCAGCGCGCGAAGGTGTCGCAGCGGGCCATGTCGCCCGCGCGGTAGCCGGTGTAGAACCACTGCTGACGCTGGTGCGCCGAGCCGTGCGTCCAGGTCTCCGGGGTGACCCGGCCCTGGAACTTCTGCTGGATGCGGTCGTCGCCCACGGCGGCCGCCGCGTCGAGGCCGTCCTTGATGTCCTGGTCGGTGAGGCGCGCGAGCAGCGGACGGCCACTCGCCTTGTCCGGAGTCGTCGTCGCGCGGCGCGCCCACACCCCGGCGTAGCAGTCGGCCTGGAGCTCCACCTTCACCGCGTTGCTTTCGGCCCCCCGGCGCCCGTCCTGCGACCGGCTCAGGGTGCCCGTCAGGTTCTGGATGTGGTGGCCGTACTCGTGCGCCACCACATACGCCTGCGCGAAGGGACCGCCGCTCGAACCGAACTTCGTCCGCAGCTCGTCGAAGAAGCCCAGGTCGAGATAGACCTGCCGGTCGCCCGGGCAGTAGAAGGGGCCGACCGCCGAAGTGGCCGTCCCGCACGCGGTGTTGACCCCGCCGGTGAAGAAGACCGTCCGCGCCGAGGAGTACCGGGAGCCGCGGCGCGGGAGCTCCTGGCTCCAGTAGTCCTGCACGCTGTTGACGACCGCCACGATGCGGCAGTCGTCCTTGGTGTTGGCGTCCGAGCCCGTACGGCAGCTCTGGTTGACCTGCGCCTGCGAGGACGAGCGCGCGCCCGGGGTGGTGGTGTCGGAGGAGAGTCCCAGCTGTTCGGGGCCCACGCCGAAGAACAGGCCCAGCAGCAGCGCGACGACCCCGACGATTCCGCCGCCGACCGTGGCTCGCCCGCCCGGGATCCGACTGCCCCGGGCATCGTTGACCTCGGAGGTGTCGAGATCGGCGTCGTCGTCGAACTGCATGGGCGAACCCCCCGCGTCCTGGGGCCACCGGACGGCGCGAGGGCGGTCCGCCCGGGATGACCCCGCGTGTCAAAAAGGTCACCCCGAGTATGGGCCAGCCCGGCGCGCCACGCCCGTTTTGCCACGTCGGCCACCACGCTCCGTGTGTCAGGGACCGCGCCCGGGGGCGCGCTCAGCCGGGCGACGGCCTGTTGGGCGAGGCCCCGGGGACGGTGGCGGAAACCGGGTTGCACGGCCCCGTTAGAATTGACCCCATGGCAATTCTCCTTGTGCATTAGGCGGCGTCGACCTCCACGCCCGCCGTCGCCCCCACGCCCTGTCAAGGACGCGCTTCGCGCGGCGCCTCTTGCCGTCCCCTCCGCCGTCCATACCGCCCTGGAGTCTTTCCGTGATCACCGCCACCGGCATCGAGCTGCGCGCCGGCGCCCGAGTCCTCATCGAGTCCGCGTCCTTCCGCGTCGCCAAGGGCGACCGCATCGGCCTGGTCGGCCGCAACGGAGCGGGCAAGACCACGCTCACCAAGTGCCTGGCCGGCGAGGGCATCCCGGCCGCCGGCACCATCACGCGCTCGGGCGAGGTCGGCTACCTGCCGCAGGACCCGCGCACCGGCGACCTCGACGTGCTCGCCCGTGACCGTGTCCTGTCCGCCCGGGGCCTCGACGAAGTCCTGCGCAAGATGCGCGAGAACGAGGACCGCATGGCGAACGGCAAGGGCGCCACCCGCGAGAAGGCGATGAAGAAGTACGAGCGCCTGGAGACGGAGTTCCTGACCAAGGGCGGGTACGCGGCCGAGGCGGAGGCCGCCACCATCGCCGCGGCCCTCGGCCTGCCCGACCGGGTCCTCGGCCAGCCGCTGCACACCCTCTCCGGTGGTCAGCGCCGCCGCATCGAACTCGCCAGGATCCTCTTCTCCGACGCCGACACCCTGCTCCTGGACGAGCCGACCAACCACCTCGACGCCGACTCCATCGTCTGGCTGCGGGACTACCTCAAGTCCTACCGGGGCGGCTTCATCGTGATCTCCCACGATGTCGACCTGGTCGAGACGGTCGTGAACAAGGTCTTCTACCTGGACGCCAACCGCGCCCAGATCGACGTCTACAACATGGGCTGGAAGCTCTACCAGCAGCAGCGCGAGGCCGACGAGAAGCGCCGCAAGCGCGAGCGCCAGAACGCCGAGAAGAAGGCGGCGGCCCTCAACTCGCAGGCCGACAAGATGCGCGCCAAGGCCACCAAGACCGTCGCGGCGCAGAACATGGCCAAGCGCGCCGAGCGCCTGCTCTCGGGCCTCGAGGCGGTCCGCGTCTCCGACAAGGTCGCCAAGCTGCGCTTCCCCGAGCCCGCGCCGTGCGGCAAGACGCCGCTGACGGCGGAGGGCCTGTCGAAGTCGTACGGCTCGCTGGAGATCTTCACCGACGTCGACCTGGCCATCGACAAGGGCTCGCGCGTGGTCATCCTCGGCCTCAACGGCGCCGGCAAGACGACGCTGCTGCGGCTGCTGGCCGGCGCGGAGAAGCCGGACACCGGCGAGGTCACCCCGGGCCACGGCCTCAAGATGGGCTACTACGCGCAGGAGCACGAAACGCTCGACCCCAACCGCACGGTCCTGGAGAACATGCGCTCCTCCGCGCCGGACCTCGACCTCGTCGAGGTGCGCAAGACGCTCGGCTCCTTCCTCTTCTCCGGCGACGACGTCGACAAGCCGGCCGGGGTCCTCTCCGGCGGTGAGAAGACCCGTCTGGCGCTCGCCACCCTCGTCGTCTCCTCGGCCAACGTCCTGCTGCTCGACGAGCCCACCAACAACCTCGACCCCGCGAGCCGCGAGGAGATCCTGGGCGCGCTGCGCACCTACAAGGGCGCGGTCGTCCTGGTCACCCACGACGAGGGCGCCGTCGAGGCGTTGCAGCCGGAGCGGATCATCCTGCTGCCGGACGGCGTCGAGGACCTGTGGGGCCCGGACTACGCGGACCTCGTCGCCCTCGCCTGAGCACGCGCGGCGCGCGCCGGCGGGCCCGTCCGGCGGGCTCCCGGGCAAGATCCATCCACTGATCCACTTCCGCTGGATCATTCGGCTTACGCGTGATCCTCAATCTGAGTGAGTGCGTCTCGTACCCCGGTGTGTCAGGCACGGGATCAAGGTTCGCCCCCCAAGGGGCGGGCCTTTTTCCGTATGTGACCCGGAACACAGCTCTAACCTGGCGCTTCATCTCGACTTTCGGGACGTGATATGTCCAAGCCCAGCCGGAATGAGGCATTCCGCGCCGCCGGATCGCCGCTCGGAAGCGGAAGCTTGTTGCGCGGACCTTGCCGAATGGGTGGCCAGGAAGCGCGGGAGGGGTGATCATGAGAAGTCCAGAGCGCACTTCCCATGAGGAGGCACGGGTGGCCGAGACTCTGAAGAAGGGCAGCCGGGTTACCGGCGCCGCGCGCGACAAGCTCGCGGCAGACCTGAAGAAGAAGTACGACTCCGGTGCGAGCATCCGGGCGCTGGCCGAGGAAACCGGCCGGTCCTACGGGTTCGTCCACCGGATGCTCAGCGAGTCCGGGGTCACTCTCCGTGGACGCGGCGGAGCGACACGGGGCAAGAAGACGGCCTCAGCCTGACCGAGGCCGTGCGGACGGTTCCCGTGGCCCCCGGGTCCGGTGGTGGCCACCCGGTCGGTTCTGCGACCGACCGGGTGGTTACTGTGCAGTCACTTGACGACCGCGGTGCGGTTGTTCACTGACGGCCACTGACCCGGAGGCGCCCCATGGCTACGCCCGCATCGGCATCTGAAGTTTTCGACAAGGACGGTGTCCGGCTCTCCGTCGATGACGCGATCGCCACGGTGACCCTGACCAATCCGGCCAAGCGCAACGCTCAGTCTCCCGCTCTGTGGCGGGCGTTGGCCACGGCCGGACGGTCGCTTCCCGGCAGCGTGCGCGTCGTCGTGCTGCGCGGCGAGGGCAAGTCCTTCTCCGCCGGCCTCGACCGCCAGGCCTTCACTCCCGAGGGCTTCGACGGCGAGCCCTCCTTCCTCGACCTCGCGCGCGGCTCCGACGCGGAGCTCGACGCGGTCATCGCCGAGTACCAGGAGGCGTTCACCTGGTGGCGCCGCAACGACATCGTGTCGATCGCGGCCGTTCAGGGGCACGCCATCGGCGCCGGCTTCCAGCTCGCCCTCGCCTGCGACCTGCGGGTCGTCGCGCAGGACGTGCAGTTCGCCATGCGCGAGACCAGCCTCGGCCTGGTCCCCGACCTCACCGGCACGCACCCGCTCGTCGGGCTCGTCGGCTATGCCCGCGCGCTGGAGATCTGCGCCACGGGCCGCTTCGTCGGCGCCGAGGAGGCCGAGCGCACGGGCCTGGCCAACCTCGCCGTGCCCGGCGACGAACTCGACTCGGCGGTGAAGGACTTGGCGGGCGCCCTCCTGGCCGCTCCCCGCGACGCCGTCGTCGAGACGAAGGCACTGCTGCGGGGCGCCTCCGACCGGAGTTACGAGGAGCAGCGCCTCGCCGAGCGCGCCGCCCAGGCCCGCCGTCTGCGCGACCTGGCGGGACTCGCGGACTGAGCGATCCGACCGGGCCCGCCGCCTGCGCGGCCTGGCGGGGCTCGCGGACTGCGCGACCTCGCGCGGGCGTGCGGACTGTGTGACCCGACCGGGCTCGGGGTACGCCGGACTGGCCGCGGGTGCCGGCGTGGCCCCGAGCCGGCGCTGTCAGGGGCGCGGGGAACTGCGCGACCAGCCACCCATGGCGTGCGGCCGGGGTCAGGGCACCGCCCGCCGGGGCCCGCTCAGCCCGCCCAGGTGACCAGGACCGCCACCGAGTCCGCGTCCGGGACCGCCCGGCCCACCGCCGTGCGCACCGCCCGCCCCACCTCCAGGGGGTTGTGGGGCGGGGCGCTCGCCAGCTCCACGCGGATGTGGCCGTCGGCCCTGTGCACCGGCGGGCCCAGCTCGGCGGTCAGCCGGGCCACACCCGGCGTGGTGAGCGCGGCGGTCGCCGCCGCCGACGCCGGCTGATCGGCCGGGCCGGGCGGGGGAGGGCCGTCCGGGGGATCCGGCAGGACATCGACCAGGGCCGTCACCTCCACGTCGATGTCCGAGACAAGCAGCCCGAGCCGGTCCCGCGCCGCCGTGAGCAGGGCTTCGCGCAACCCCGCCACCAGCTCCGGCAGCGGCCGCCCGCCCAGCGCCACGAGCTCCACCGAGACGCGGTGCGGGCCCGGCGCGAGCGCCGTCGGCGGCGCGGGGAACGCCGCTTCCACCCCCGCACCGGGGTCGGCCGGGGAGATCCGCAGCGAGGTCACCCCGCACCCCGCCAACGCCGCCGCGGCGGCCCCGAGCACCGACGCAGCCGCCCGCTCACTGATCCAGACACCGTCCTCGAAACCGCCCAGCGCGACCAGCCTGCCCAGGCCCAGTCGACGCCGTACCGCGGCACTCCATCCGTCAGCCGTCATTCCCCCAGCCTGCCGCATCGCGGGGGCGAGTCGGGGCAACCGCACTTAATGTGGGCATTGGAGTCCAAGGGCGAAGGGACGAACGGTCATGAGCGACAGCGAACAGCGCAACCGGCCCGGTGCACCCGCGAACGAACCGACGGGCGCACTGTCCGAGCAGGCCAGAAAGGTGTCCGCCACCAAGCGTGGTGGCGGGGACCCGGGCGGGCGCGGCCGCACCACGATCGCCGACGGTGTGGTCGAGAAGATCGCCGGGCTCGCGGCCCGGGACGTCGAGGGCGTCCACGCCATGGGCAGCGGGCTGTCCCGTACGTTCGGGGCGGTCAGGGACCGGGTGCCCGGCGGCGGCAAGTCGTCCGTCACCCGGGGCGTGAAGGCCGAGGTGGGCGAGGTGCAGACCGCGCTCGACCTCGAAATCGTCGTGGAGTACGGCGTGCCGATCGCCGAGCTGGCGCGGGATGTCCGCGAGAACGTGATCTCCGCCGTCGAGCGGATGACCGGTCTGGAAGTCGTCGAGGTCAACATCGCGGTCAGTGACGTGAAGCTGCCGGACGACGACGAGGACGAGGAACCGGAGGGCCGGCTCCAGTAGCCCGCCGCGATCACCGGCCCGCCGCGACCGCGCGGGCCCACAGGGTCGTCATCTCGCGCGGTACGCGCGTCACTTCGCACGGATGGGTCACGGCTCGTGGAACCGAGGAGTTCAGCATGAGTATGGCGATGGTTGGCTTGCTGGCCGGCATGGCGCTCGGCTTCGCCGGATACTTCGGCGGGTTCGGGGCTTTCCTGCTGGTCGCGGCGCTGGGCGCGATCGGATTCGTGGCGGGCCGCTTCCTGGACGGCGACCTGGAACCGGGCGACTTCTTCCGCTCGCGCGACCGCGGCGACCGGCGGCGCTGACCCATGGCGGTGGCCGAACGGATCGAGCCCGCCGAGCGCGGCTCCACCAGGATCGCCGACCGGGTCGTCGCGAAGATCGCCGCGCAGGCCGCGCGGGAGGCACTCGAGCAGCCCCCTCAAGGGGGCGCCCCGCCGCACGCCGATGTCACCGTGCACCAGGATTGCGCCCGGGTACGGGTCAGCGTCGAACTGGGCTACCCCAGCGATCTCGGCGGCCAGTGCCGCGCGGTGCGGCGCCAAGTCGCCGAGCGGGTACGAACATTGGCGGGGATGGACGTGCCCGAAGTAGCGGTGCAGATCGAGCGTCTGCACACGGACACGACGGCCCGGGGGAGGATCCGATGAGCCACCCCAGCGACGACGAGGGCGCCACCCGGCGCCTGCCGGTGATCGAGCGGGGCGCCCAGCACGGACCCGGATCCGACCGGGCCACATCCGCCGCCGACCACGAGCCCGGCCAAGGCCACGACCACGGCCTCGATCACGACCCCGTCCCCGTGCTCGCCGAGGGCGAGGGCGGCCGGGCAACCCGCTTCTGGTCGGCGCGCCGGATCCCCGCCGGGCTGCTGGCCCTGGTGATCCTGGCCGTGTCCGGGCTCTTCCTCTACGACGTCGCCGCCGTGCGCGCCCACCACTCGGCGATGCGCTGGCGGGTACGGTTCGCCGACTGGCTCGCCGCGCATCCACTCGATGACGTCGCGGTCCTCGCCATCGCGGGCGCCGCGGCGCTGATCGGACTCTGGCTGATCGCCCTCGCGATCACCCCGGGCCTGCGCGGCGTCCTGACGATGCGCAGCCCGTCGCCCGCCGTGCGGGCCGGGCTCGACCGGGCCGCCGCCGCGCTCGTGCTGCGCGACCGCGCCATGGAAGTGGCCGGTGTCCAGTCCGCGCGGATCCGCGTGGGCCGGCGCCGGGTGACCGTACGAGCCCTGTCGCACTTTCGTGAACTCGACGATGTACGGGCCGACTTGGACGCGGCGCTCGGCGCGGGACTGCGGGAGCTCGGCCTCGCAGGGCCGCCCGCGCTCAGCGTGCGGGTCGGCCGTTCGGTACGGAAGGGCTGAGCCATGCTGCGGACGGTCAACCGGGTGGTGCTCGGGCTCGTGGGGCTCGTGCTGTTTCTCGTGGGCGGCGCGGTCCTGGCCGCCGGCTTCGGCCTCGATGTGCCCTCGTGGTGGCCCTGGGGCGGCAAGCACGACGTCCTGGTGAGCAGGTCGCGCCGCGCCCACTGGCACGACCAGGACTGGTGGTGGCCCGTCGTGATCGCCGTCCTCGCCCTCCTCGTCCTGCTCGCCCTGTGGTGGCTGCTGGCCCAGCTGCGCCGGGCCCGCCTCGCCGAGGTTTTGGTGGACTGCGGTGACGGGCGGGGAGCGCTGCTGCGCGGCCGGGCCCTGGAGGCGGCGCTCGCGGGTGAGGCGGAGACCGTGGAGGGGGTGGCGCGGGCCCAGGCCGCCCTGGTGGGCAGGCGGACCACGCCGCGTGCGCGCGTGGCGCTGCTCCTTGAGCCGCACGCCCAGCCGGCCGCCGCGCTGGTCCGCCTGGACGGCCGGGCGCTGGCCCACGCCCGGGACTCGGCGGGGCTCGCGGAGCTGCCCGCCGAGGTCCGGCTGCGATCGGTCAAACACCGTGCGCGGCGCGTGAGTTGAGGCCCGGCGCCCCGCGGGGCCCGCTCAGAAGCCGTGCCGCGCCCCGCCGTCCACCGGCAGCATGAGGCCCGTCAGATACGACGCGGCGGGCGAGAGCAGGAAGGCGGCCGTACGGCCGAACTCCTCGGGGGCGCCGTAGCGGCGCAGCGGAATTTTCGCCTCGTTGGCCGCGCGGGTCGCCTCCGCGTCCCCCGACAGCTCGTCGAGCTGGCGCACCCGGTCGGTGTCGATGCGGGCCGGAAGCAGGCCCACGACGCGGATGCCGCGCGGTCCCAGCTCGTCGGCCAGCGACTTGGCGAACCCGGCGAGACCGGGACGCAGCCCGTTGGAGAGGGTGAGGCCCGCGATCGGCTCGTGTACGGAACCGGACAGCACGAAGCCGATCACCCCGCCCTCGTCCAGCTCGGCGGCGGCCGCGCGCGCGATGCGGACCGCGCCGAGGAACACCGAGTCGAACGCCGACTGCCACTGCTCGTCGGTGTTGTCCGCGACGAAGCCCGGCGGCGGGCCGCCCACGCTGATCAGGACGCCGTCGAAGCGCCCGAAGTGGTCGCGGGCGGCGGCGATGAGCCGGGCGGCCGACGCCGGGTCGGCGTTGTCGCAGACCACCGGGTGCGCGCCGGGGCCCAGTCCGGCGGCGCTCTCCTTGAGCGTCTTCTCGTCGCGGCCGCTGATGACGGCCTTCGCGCCGTCCGCGACGAGCGCGCGGGCGGCGGCGAGGCCAAGACCGCGCGAGGCGCCGGTGACTACGTAGACACGGTCCTTCAGTCCAAGATCCATGCCGCCTATCCTGCCTCGTCGGCGTAGTCCGGCTCCAGCGCGCAGGCGGTGGCGACCAGACCGATGTGACTGAAGGCCTGGGGAAAGTTGCCGAGCTGACGGCCGGCGGCCGGGTCGTACTCCTCGGCGAGCAGCCCCACGTCGTTGCGGAGGGTGAGCAGCCGCTCGAACATCTCCCGCGCCTCCTTCTCGCGGCCGATCAGCCGCAGCGCGTCCGCCATCCAGAACGAGCACACCAGGAAGGTGCCCTCGTCGCCCGGCAGTCCGTCCACGTCCGCGGCCGCCTTGTCGGTGCTGTAGCGGCGTACGAAACCGCCCTGGCCGAGCTCGGCCAGGATCGCCTCGACCGTGCCGACCACCCGGGGGTCGTCGGCCGGCAGGAAGCCGACGCGGGGGATGAGCAGGGTCGCCGCGTCCAGCTCCGCGGAGCCGTACGCCTGCGTGAACGTGTTGCGGTCCGGATCGAAGCCCTTCTCGCAGACCTCCTTGTGCACCGCGTCCCGCATCCGCCGCCAGCGGTCGGCGTCGCCGCTCAGACCCGGCTCCTCCTCCAGGGTGCGCACCGCGCGGTCCGCCGCCACCCAGGCCATCACCTTGGAGTGGACGAAGTGCCGGCGCGGCCCGCGCACCTCCCACAGGCCCTCGTCCGGCTCGCGCCACCGCTCCTCCAGGAAGCCGAGCAGGGCGAGCTGGATGTTCCAGGCGTGTGCCTCGCTCTTGAGGCCGGCCCGGCGCGCCAGGTACAGGGAGTCGACGACCTCCCCGTACACATCGAGCTGCAACTGGTTGACGGCCGCGTTGCCGATGCGGACCGGAGCGGACCCGAAGTGCCCTTTGAGCCACGGCAGTTCACTCTCCGGGAGCCTGCGCTCACCGGCGATCCCGTACATGATCTGAAGGTCGGCCGGATCGCCCGCGACGGCGCGCAGCAGCCAGTTGCGCCAGTGTGCGGCCTCCTCCAGGTAGCCGGCCGAGAGGAGGGCTTCGAGGGTGAGGGTGGAGTCGCGCAGCCAGCAGTAGCGGTAGTCCCAGTTGCGGACGCCGCCGATCTCCTCGGGCAGGGAGGTGGTGGGCGCGGCCACGATGCCGCCGGTGGGGGCGTAGGTGAGCGCCTTCAGGGTGATCAGGGAGCGCACCACGGCGTCCCGGTAGGGCCCCTCGTAGCGGCAGCGCCCGGCCCACTGGCGCCAGTCGGCGAGGGACTGCTCCAGGGACTCATAGGGGTCGATGAGGTCGGGGCGCGGCTCGTGCGAGGCGTGCCAGGTCAGGACGAAAGCGACCTTTTCCCCCTCGCCGACCGTGAACGACGAGCGGGTGCTCATGTCCTGGCCCCAGGTCTTGACCTCGGGCTCGCTGCGCAGCCACGCCGAGTCGGGGCCCGCGATCGCGACCCGGTGCCCGTCGGAGCGGCGCATCCAGGGCACCACATGGCCGTGGTCGAAACGCAGCCGCAGCACGGAGCCCATCTCGACGGTGCCGCTGACGCCCTCCACGATGCGTACGACATCGGGGGCCACGTCGCGCTGCGGCATGAAGTCGATGACCTTGACCGTGCCCGTGCCGGTCTCCCAGTAGGTCTCAAGGACGAGCGAGTCGTCCGCGTAGGAGCGCCGGGAACACTGCCCGGTGGGGCCCGCCTCCACGGGGGCGATCCGCCAGTGGCCGTTGTCCTCGTCGCCGAGCAGGGCCGCGAAGCAGGCGGCGGAGTCGAAGCGGGGCAGGCAGAGCCAGTCGACGGATCCGTCGCGGCCGACGAGGGCGGCGGTCTGAAGGTCGCCGATGAGGGCGTAGTCCTCGATGCGCTGTGTACGTTGGGTCACGCCAAGGCGTGTTCCCGGCCAGGCAAATCGCTAAGCAGCCGCGTGCTCGGGCACCTCGGCGGGCGCGGCCTTCGCGTCCTCGCGGTCCTGCTTCTCACGGCGTACGAGGATGAACCAGCCGACCGGGACCGCCGCCGAGAAGAGCCACCACTGGACGGCGTAGGCCATGTGGGGGCCGATGGAGCTGTCGTCGGGGGCGGGAATCAGTTCGGGGGAGTCGTTCGGCGGCTCGGGCGCGGTCTGCTCGATGTATCCGCCGAGCACCGGACGGCCCAGCGCCCTGGACTGCTGGGCGCTGCTGATCAGCATGACCTGGCGCGGCGGCAGGCCCTTGACGTCCTTGATGCCGCTGGCCGCCGTCGTCTGGTCGGCCATCAGGCGCCCGGTGATGGTGACCTTGCCACCGGGCGGCGCGGGGATCCTGGGGAAGTCCATCTGGTTGCCGTTGTCGGCGATCCAGCCCCGGTTTACCAGGACGGTGGGGCCGTCGGTCAGGACGAAGGGGGTGAGCACGTGGTAGCCGACCCGGCCGTCGGCCGCGGTCCTGCGCCGCACGACGACCTCGTGCGCGGTGTCCCAGATGCCGGTGGCGCTGACCTTGCGCCAGTAGTCCGAGCGCGGGACGGTGTGGCCCGGCGAGGTGAGCTCGCTCACCGGCACGGGCCTGGCCTTCAGGTTGTCGGCGATCAGCGTGTTCTGGGCGACCTTGTGCTCGTGGCGGTGGAGCTGCCAGAAGCCGAGCTCGATCATCGTGGGGATGAGAGCCAGGGCCAGGAGGGTGACGAGCACCCACTGCCGGGACAACAGGAAGCGGTACACCCCATGACCGTACAACTCGGACCATGGGGTGCGCCGGGTGGGGTGGGTCGGACGTGGGCGGGTCAGACCTTGTCGACGATGCCCGCCTTTCCCTCCGCGCGGGCGCAGTGGGCCCCGCAGTACCACGCGCCCTCGACCTCGACCCCCTGGCCGATGATCTGCACCCGGCAGTGCTCACAGATGGGCGCCATGCGGTGGATGGCGCAGGAGAAGCAGTCGAAGACGTGCACCGCGCCCTGCGCGTGCACCTCGAAGGACATCCCGTAGTCGTTTCCGCAGACCTCGCAACGTGCCATGCGCCACAGGGTGGAGGGTGACCGCCGCGCGCGGTGGGCGCCGCGCCCGGCACTCACCCGTCTGCCGGTGCCACGTCCCGGAGCAGTTGGGTGAAGGCCGCCTCGTCGATGACCGGCGTGCCGAACGACTTCGCCTTGACCGTCTTGGAGGTGGCCGACTCCGGGTCGTTGGTGACCAGCAGGCTGGTGAGGCGCGAGACGCTGCTCGCCACATGCAGCCCGGCCTCGATCGCCCGGTCCTCCAGGAGCTCGCGGTCCACCGAGGTGTCCCCGGAGAACGCGACGCGCATGCCCTGCTTCAGCGGCCGGTCCCTCTCGTAACGCCCCGGGTTGGGGTAGGGGCAGGCGGGGCGCTTGCGGGAGGCGCGCCAGGTGCCCGATCCGCCCCGGTATGAGGCCTGGTAGCCGATGCGCGGGGTGGCCGGCGCGTCCGTCCATTCGGTGAGCGGCCGGCATTCGAGCAGCGGCAGGCGCACCCCGCCGGCCGCCGCCGCGTGCAGACTCGGCCGGAACGCCTCGGCGAGCACCCGCGCGTCGTCCAGCGCGTGGTGGGCGCGCTGCTGCACGACGCCGTAGTGCGCGGCCAGCGACTCCAGCTTGTGGTTGGGCAGCGGGAGCGCGAGCTCCTTGGACAGGGCGATGGTGCACAGCCGCTGCTTGACCGGCGCGGTGCGCTCGGCCCGGGCGTACTCCCGCGCGATCATCTGCCAGTCGAAGATCGCGTTGTGCGCGACCAGGACCCGCCCGTCCAGGCGCGCCGCGAACTCCTCGGCGACGTCGGGGAAGAGCGGGGCGCCGGCGAGCACCTCACTGGTGAGCCCGTGGATCCACACCGGGCCCGGGTCGCGCTCGGGGTTGACCAGCGTGTACCAGTGGTCCTCGACGTTGCCGTGCGCGTCGAGCCGGTAGACGGCAGCCGAGATTATCCGGTCGTCGCGGGCGAGGCCGGTGGTCTCCACGTCGACGACCGCGTACCCCGGTGGGTAGGCGGCCGGCCACGGCGCTGCTGTCGTCAGGTCGTCGAGCATGGTCACAGAGAATACGGGTCCGCACTGACAGCGCGGGCCGGGGACGGGGGCGGGCCGGGCCGCGGGGGGCCGCTCTTTTCGGCCCGTGCGCCTCAACTCGGCCCGCGAGCAGGTGATATGCGCCCTCGCGGATCGAGTCTGCGGATCGAGTCTACGGATCGAGTTCGTGGACCGAGCCCGCGGACCGAGTTCGGTGACCGGGGTTCAGCCGCAGCCCTTCCGGCCGGCCGCGAGCAGCCCGTCCACCAGGGCCCGTACGGAGGTGAGGAACAGCCGCTCCTCGTCGAGCGGACCCGCGAGGGCCCGGGCCAGGGCCGGGTCCTGACCGGCCTGGCCGTCCCTTCCGGCCCGTCCGTCCTTTGTGGCCGTCGCCGCGTGCCACAGGTCCTCCTCGGCCGGACGCTGGACCGGGGCGCGCTCGCGGTTGCGCTCGACCAGGACGTACCCCACCACCTGGAACTGCACCGCCCGCACCGCCCGGGCCGCCCGCGCCCCGCGCAGCCCCGCCGCGTGCAGCTCGCGGGCCAGGGCCTGCTGCGCGGGCAGGAACATCCGGTCGGTCAGGCCGCGTTCGTGGACCAGCGCGATCAGGTGCGGGCGCGCGCGCAGCTCACGGCGCAGAGCGCGCGCCACCGACACCACGCGCGTGGCCGGCGTGCGCCCGCGCGGGGCGATCTCGCCCAGCTCCTCGACGGTCCGCTCCACCAGCGCGTCGAGCAGCGACTCGCGGTTGCCGACGTGCCAGTAGATGGAGGTGACCGCCGTGCCGAGTTCTGCGGCGAGCCCGCGCATGGTGAGCGCGGCCGGCCCGTGCCGCCTGACCAGGGACCCCGCCGCGACCAGGATCTCCTCCCGGGTGAGCGAAGTGCGCGCCATATCTGATGCTCCCTCAATTCCCTTACGGCCAAGCCTCTTTACCCTTCATCGGCATCGGTGTAACTGTGTTACAGACCCGGCGCAGAACAGCCCGAGAAGGGTGGTACGACATGGCACGCGTACGGTACGGGGCGCGCACCGAGGCCGAGATCAAGGCCGCGCGCACCGCGAGTGCCCAGCTCCCCGACATCTGGTCGACCGGCGTGGTGGCGCTCTGGGAGAGCGACCCCGACGCGGTCGCGGCGGTGCTCCCGCCGCCGCTGAAGCCCCCCGCGCGCCCGCTGGTGCGGGCCGCCATCAGCAAGGTCGGCCTCCCCGGCTATCCGCTCGGCGCGGGCTCGGTGGCCGTCGCCGCCGTGCACGACGGGCTGGAGGGCTGGTATCCGCTGGTCATGCCGATGACCCACGAACGGGCGCTGACCGGCGGACGCGAGGTGTTCGGCGAGCCGAAGAAGCTCGGAGAGGTGAGCGTCGAGCGCGAGGGCCTTCTCGTACGGGCCGCGCTCGCCCGGCACGGCATCGCGTTCGTGGAGGTGCGCGGCGCGGTGGACGGCCGGCTGCCCCTGCCCGAGCCGGCCCGCAGGACCGACTTCTACTTCAAGTTCCTGCCGGCCGTCAACGGCGAGGGCTTCGACGCGGGCCCCGTCCTCGTCCACTGCGTACGCGAGGAGAAGGTGCGCGAGCTGGAGAGGATCACCGGCGATGTGGTGCTGCGCGAATCGATGTACGACCCCGTCGCCGATCTGCCGGTGCGGCGCGTCGTGGAGATCACCATCGGCGAGAAGACCACCGACCAGAGGGGCACGGTCGTCGGACAGGTCGACGCCGAAGCCCTGTTGCCCTACATCCACCAGCGCTACGACGACTCCCGGCAGATCCTGGACGGGCCACCCGAAGGGAGCGTCTGAGCATGGAGCTGAGGCAGGGGCAGGTCGCCGTAGTCACCGGCGCCGCGAGCGGCATCGGGCTCGCGATGGCCCGGCGGTTCGCCGCCGAAGGTCTGAAGGTCGTCCTCGCCGACGTCGAGGAGGGCGCCCTGGAGAAGGCGGCGGGACAGCTGCGCGAGGAGGGGGCGCGGGTGCTCGCCCACCGCGTCGACGTCAGCGAGCGGGACGCTGTCGTCGCGCTCGCCGACGCCGCCTACGAGGCCTTCGGCGCCGTGCACGTGCTGTGCAACAACGCCGGGGTCGGCTCCGGCGCCGAAGGCCGCATGTGGGAGCACGAGGTCAACGACTGGAAGTGGGCCTTCGCGGTCAACGTGTGGGGCGTCTTCCACGGCATCCAGGCCTTCGTGCCCCGCATGATCGCCGGCGGCGAGCCGGGCCGGATCGTCAACACCTCCTCCAGCGACGGCGGCATCGCCCCGCTGCCGACCGCCTCGGTGTACGCCATCACCAAGTCGGCGGTGGTCACGATGACGGAGTCCCTGTACGCCCACCTCAAGGCGGAGGGCGTCCCGATCGGCGCCTCGGTCCTCTTCCCCGGCCCGCACATGCTGCGCACCGGCCTGTGGGAGTCGCACCGCAACCGGCCCGAGCGGTACGCCAAGCAGCGCCCGCGCAAGACGCCCTACCGCAGCCTCGGCCAGTGGGAGGCCGCCATGAAAGCGGCCGGCCAGGAGATCGAGTTCACCCCGGTGGAGGCCGTGGCCGACGAGGTCGTCGAGGGGATCCGCGCCGACCGGTTCTGGATGCTCCCGGCGAGCGAGCACAGCGACCGGCAGATCAGGGCCCGTTCGCAGGCGATGCTCGACCGGGCGAACCCGGCGTACCTGGAAAGCTTCATTCTGGACTGACGAGGGACGTGCGATGACAGCACAGCACGAACAGAACGAGCCGTACCTGATCATCTCCTCCGACTGCCACGCCGGGCTCCCCACCGAGGAGTACCGGCCCTATCTGGACGCCCGCCTCCACCGGGAGTTCGACGAGTTCCTGTCCGGGCAGGCAAGGCGCCGCGAGGAGATGACCCGGCTCGGCGTCCGCAACGAGGCCTTCGCGGACCGCTGGTTCAGGGACAATGAGGAGGGGCTGCGCGGGGGCTGGGACCCGGCGCGCCGGATCAAGGAACTCGACGGGGACGGCGTGGCCGCCGAGGTGGTCTTCCCCGACGCGGACGCCGTCGACAGCCGCACCGCCGCGCCCTTCGGCGTGGGCCTCGGCCTCTCCGGCGACCAGGACCCCGACCTCGGCATGGGCGGCGCCCAGGCGCACAACCGCTGGCTCGCCGAGTTCGTCGCCCACCACCCCGAACGGCACTGCGGCGTCGCCCTGTTGCCCGTGACGGGTGAGGTCGGCCCGGTCGTCGCCGAGATCCACCGGGCCAAGGATTCCGGGCTCGGCGCGCTGATGATCCCCGCCATGTGGGTGGACAAGGCGCCCTACCACGACCGGCGTTACGACCCGGTGTGGGCGGCGGCCGCCGAGACCGGCATGCCGCTGGTGACCCACTCGGGCGCGGCCCCGCGCCACGAATACGGCGACCACCTCGGGATCTACGTCTCCGAGGTGACCTGGTGGCCCGCGCGGCCGCTGTGGTTCCTGCTCTGGTCCGGTGTCTTCGAGCGCCACCCCGGGCTCCGGTTCGGGGTGGCGGAGTCGGGCTGCTGGTGGCTGCCCAACCTGCTGTGGTTCATGGACCGCCTCTACCTCGGCGCGCACGGCGGCAAGAAGCTGTCGCCGTTCGCCGAGCTGAAGCGCCCGCCGAGCGAATACCTCGACCGGCAGATCTTCATCTGCGCCACCAACACCAAACGCCGCGAGCTGGCCCAGCGCTACGAGATCGGCGTGGACAACATCCTGTGGGGCTCCGACTTCCCGCACCCCGAGGGCACCTGGCCCCACACCCGGGAGTGGCTGCGCACCACCTTCCACGACATCCCCGTGGCCGAGACCCGCCGGATGCTCGGCCTCGCCGCGGCAAAGGTCTTCGGCTTCGACACCGCGAAGCTGGCGCCGATCGCCCGCCGGATCGGGCCGACCCCGGCCGGACTGGGCCAGAGCGAGGACCAGAGGGCCGTCGAGGCGTCCTGGGCGCGCTCGCGCGAGGCGGGCCGCCACTGGCTGACCGGACAGGACTTTCCCGCCCTGGGGGTGGACCGATGAGCGAGCGCTACACCGTCATCTCGGCGGACTGCCACGCCGGAGCCGACCTCCTGGACTACCGGCCCTACCTGGAGACGAAGTACCACGACGCCTTCGACGCGTGGGCGGCCACCTATGTCAACCCGTACGAGGACCTGCTGGCCGACACGGCCGACCGCAACTGGAACTCGGCCCGCCGTCTGGCCGAGCTCGAAGCGGACGGCATCGTCGCCGAGGTCGTCTTCCCCAACACGATCCCGCCCTTCTTCCCCTCCGCCTCCCTCATGGCGCCCGCGCCCACCCGCGAGGAGTACGAACAACGCTGGGCCGGGCTGCGCGCCCACAACCGCTGGCTCGCCGATTTCTGCGCCGAGGCGCCGGGGCGCAGGGCGGGCGTCGCGCAGATCCTGCTCAACGACGTGGACGAGGCGGTGCGCGAGATCCGGCGGACCAAGGAGGCGGGCCTGACCGGCGGCGTCCTGCTGCCGGGCGCCCCGCCGGGTTCGGGGGTGCCCGAGCTCTACTCGGACGTCTACGACCCGATCTGGGCCGTCTGCGCGGAACTCGGCGTGCCGGTCAACCACCACGGCGGGTCCGCGTCGCCGCCGCTGGGCCAGGAGCCGGCGGCGCGGGCGGTGTTCATGGTGGAGACCACCTGGTTCTCGCACCGGGCGCTGTGGCACCTGGTCTTCGGCGGCACCTTCCACCGCCACCCCGGCCTCAACCTCGTGCTCACCGAGCAGGGTTCGGGCTGGATCCCCGGCGTGCTCGACATGCTGGACTACTACCACGACCGGCTCGTCGCGGTGACGAAGGCCGCCACTGCGGAGTCCAAGTTCGGGGCCGGACTCGCCGGTTCCCTGGGCAAGGGCCCCTCCCAGGTGTGGCGCGACAACTGCTTCGTGGGCGCGAGCTTCATGCGGCCGCACGAGGTGCCGCTGCGGGACCGGATCGGCCTCGACAAGATCATGTGGGGCAGCGACTATCCGCACGACGAGGGCACCACGCCCTTCTCCCGCGAGGGCCTGCGGATCGCCTACGCGGGTCTGCCGCGCGCGGAGGTCGCGGCGATGACCGGGGGCAACGCGGCCCGCGTCTACGGCTTCGACCTCCCCTTCCTCGACGAGATCGCGGCCCGGGTCGGCCCCACGGTGGCGGAGATCGCCGAGCCCTTGAAGGAGATACCGGCCGAGGCGACGAGCCCCGCGTTCGCGCTCGGTGGGTCGGTGCGCGTGTGGTGAGGGGTCGGGTGAGACCCTGCCCCGCATGAGCAGTTCACCCGCCCCGCACGACGAGGCGCACAACGGGGCGCTCGGCTCCCGGCTCAACTGGCTGCGGGCCGCGGTCCTCGGCGCCAACGACGGCATCGTCTCCACCGCCGGTCTCGTCGTCGGCGTGGCCGGGGCCACGGACGACCGCTCGGCCCTGCTGACGGCGGGCCTGGCGGGACTGCTCGCCGGTTCCATGTCCATGGCGGCCGGCGAGTACGTCTCCGTCTCCACCCAGCGCGACTCCGAGAAGGCCGCGCTGGCGATGGAGCGGCGGGAGCTGAGGGAGTCGCCCGAGGCCGAACTCGCCGAGCTGACCGGCCTGTTGGCCGAGCGGGGCCTGAGCGAGGAGGTGGCCCGCGAGGCGGCGCTCCAGCTCACCGAACGCGACGCGCTGCGCGCCCACGCCAGGGTCGAGCTCGGCATCGACCCCGACGAACTCACCAACCCCTGGCACGCGGCCTTGGCCAGCTTCCTCGCCTTCACGGCGGGCGCGCTGCTCCCCCTCCTCGCGATCGTGCTGCCCCCCTCGTCGGTCCGCCTGTACGTGACGGTCACCTCCGTCCTGGCCGCGCTCGCCCTCACCGGCTGGTGGAGCGCCCGCCTGGGCGCGGCCCCGGCGAACCGCGCGGTCCTGCGGAATGTGGGCGGGGGAGCGGTGGCGATGGGGGTCACCTATGCGGCGGGGGTGTTGCTGGGGGCGGTGGGGGCGTAGGAGGTCCGTCCAGGCGTCGGCGCGGGATGAATTCGGCGCCCCGCACCTTCGTGCGCCGGCAGCGAATGGTGAGCTGGTGCAGCTGGGCGAGTGCGCTGAGATCGATCTCGCCGGTGCACTCGTAGAACGTCACCTGGCACAGGGCCGGGAGTTCCCGCAGGGCGCCGAGGCCTGACATCAGATGGCACGCGCTGAGGTGGAGGCTTTCCAGGCCGGCGTGCCGGGCCAGCGTCCTCAGGTCGAGCGCGGGGTGGTCGACGATCTGTAGGTGGCGCAGCTCGCGGGGGACGGACACGCGCGTCAGATCCTTCGCCTGGGCCGCCCCGGTGATGGTCAGTGTGCGCAGGCCGGGCCAGCGGTCCAGGCCGTCCAGAGCGATGTCCTGCGTCGGCCGGTGCAGATGGAGATGGACCACCCCGTCCGGGACCGGCAGGTCGGCGAGGCTGCGCGCGGATTGGGGCGTGCCCAGCGTCAGGGTTTCCAGCCGACCGAGGCCGCGGAGCGGCCGCAACGAGAGTCCGGGACGCAGGCGGAAGAGCGACAGGGCCTGGAGGCCGGGCAGTTCCGCGATCGCTTCCAGGTCCCGGAGCGCTGAACAGCCCTGGAGTTCGAGCCGTTTCAGGCCGGGCAGCCGGCCCAGCGGAGCCAGGTCCTCCACGACGTCGTTCGAAACGAGACACAAGGCGGTCAGATGCGGATGGGCGAGAAGGGGTTCTGTCAGAAGGTGCCCGCCCTCAAGGAGGATGAGCCTCATATGGTGCAGCCGCCGGAGCTGGACCAACTGCTCCGGGGCTCGCACCGTGAGGTAGGTGGCATTCCACTCCGAAGCCGGTTGAAGTACCTCCGTCACGTACTCCGACGCGTCGAAGTTCGCCCAGGCCGTGGACAGCCGAGCCCGCACCGTCGCGCGCTCATCGGCCCGGAACCGCCTGATCACGCCCAGCGCCGCATCCCCGCCCACCAGTCCGGCCGTCCGCACGACAGCGGCCGCCTCGTCCTCGGACAGCCCCTCGGGCCCGGGCAGCAGCTCAAGCACCAGCGGCCCAACCTTGGCCAGGACCTCCGCCTCGTCCCACGTACGCGGGGGCATCAGTTCGCGGGCCCGGGTCTCCACGTCCGCCCGCACCGCCGGGTCCAGCTCGGGCGCGTGTTCCAGAGCGGCGGCAGCCAGGAGCACGAGCCGGTGCCGCAGGCGGGGCGCGTGGTCGGCGCGGCGGAGCAACTGCCGTAGCAGACGGGTCCGTTCGTCGACCCGGGCGTGGCCCACCGCCATCCGCACCACGTCGTCCCACGTGTCGTCGTGGGCGTTGCGCACGAGCACGCCGAAGTCCCGTTCCTCCACGGCCGCCTTGGCGCCCAAGTAGTCCTGGAAGGTGCGGTGGACGAAACCCACCGAGCCCGGCACCGGCTCGCGCAGCAGCCCGCTGCGGATGAGGAGGTGGGCGAAGACCTGGTCGGGCCGGCCCGCCACCTGCGGCATCGCGGCGAGCCACTCCGCCACCATCGCGGCGGCCTCGTCCCGGTCCGCCTCCGCGAGCCCGTTGCGGATCAGCCAGTACGCGAGCCGCTGGAGCAGGGCCGTCTGCTCATCGCGGGTGAGGGTGACGCCCTCGACGCCGGTGATCTCCCGCTCGGTGTCCCGGCGCACGAGCAGCATGTCCAGGGCCGCGTCATACAACTCCTTGCGGGCGCGCGGCAGTTGCATGCGACGGTCCCGGTTCAGGGCGCACAGGAGCGCGCACATCAACGGGTTGGTGGCGAGCCGCCCCAGGTCGCGGCGGGAGGTCACCGCGCTCAGGAGGGAGGCCTCGTACGCGTCGAGGCGGGCGCGTTCGTCGGGCGACAGGCAGCCGAGCCGCGCCGAGCCGTGCCAATGGGCGACGAACGCGCGGACGCCCTCCCGCTCCATCGGCAGCAGCGAGTGCACCACGAAGCCCCGGCCCGCGAGCCAGTCCTCCGAAACCGCCGACGGTCGGGTCGTCACCACGTACCGGGCCCTCGGGAACGCGGTGACCAGGGTCTTCAGCCAGGCCTCCGTACGGGCCCGCAGCCGCAGCGGCACCTCGTCCACGCCGTCCACCAGGACCAGCGCCCGGCCTTCGGACAGGAGGGATTCGGTCCAAAGGGGCGGGGGAGCGAACGGCACCCCGGCCGACCGCAGGAAGTCCTCCGGCATGGGCAGCGACTCGGCCGTGGTGAACGCCCGCAGGCGGAGCAGGAAGGGAACGCACCTGTTCCAGTCGGCCAGTTCGGGGCCGAAGGTCCGGCGGGCGGAGTTCAGCGCCAGCCACTGAATCAGCGTGGATTTGCCCGAGCCCGCCGCACCGCGCAGGAGCAGCCGGCCGGTGCCGGCCAGTGCCCGCTCCACGCTCACCGTGGCGGGCCCGGTATCGGGCAGCCCCAGGGCTTGGCGGGGCTCATCAGTCACCGCGAGGCTGATGTACGCCGTGTCGAGCGGCCATTCGCTCGCGGAGCGCCCGAGGGTGAGGCCGAACAGCTCGAGTCGGCCGTGTGCCTGGGCCACGTACCGCGCGTACTTCTCCTCGAAGGCCAGGGTGGCCGCATCGGGGCGCGGGCCCACCCGGTCGCGTACGTCCTCGATCAGCTTTCGTGCCGAGTCCGCCGCCCTCGTCTGCTCGACCGCCGCCCGCGCCGCGAACGAGGGGTGCGCGGTGAGCTGTTCCAGGACATGGGCACAGCAGAGGGCCAGGAGCTCCTCGTAAAGGGCCTCGCCGGGGCCGGGGTGCGGGCTCCGCAGTTCGGTGGCCAGGCGCTCCGGGGCGAGGCCGAGCCCGAAGAGGCGGCCGGCGTCGAGCGTCCCCGCCGCCGCGAAGGAGTCCCGTACCGCGTCGACGGCCGCCGTCCGCTCGTGTTGGGGGAGTGATCCGTATGCCTCGTCCAGGCGGTGGCCGAGGACCTTCGCGAGGCGGTCGGGCGAGGCCGGTTTCGGCAGGGGGCGCAGCGGCCCCGTCACCAGGCCCGCGCCCGGCCGGGGGGCCAGGAACGACTTCGCGACCGTCGAGACCACCGTGCTCGCGAGACGTGTGATCACAACTTCCATACCTGGCACGGCAGTTGCCTCCCCCTGAGCGCACCGGTGCCGGCGATCGTACGCCCGGAGGGGGGCCGGGGTTGGTGGAAGTCACCAAAGGGTGCTGACAACGCGTCTCGCATACTTGTGGGTAACAACATCTAGCCGGAGCCGCCGCCCGGCCCCTACGGTGCAGGCATGTCGCCGAATCTGCCCGATGTCGTGCTGTGGTCGATACCCGCCTTCGTGCTGCTCACCGTCGTGGAGATGGTGAGCTACCGCCTCCATCCGGACGAGGACGCCGCCGGGTACGAGGCGAAGGACGCCGCCACCAGCGTCGGCATGGGGCTGGGCAGCCTGGTCTTCGACGCGCTGTGGAAGATTCCCATCGTCGCGATCTACACGGCGGTCTACGCGCTGACCCCGCTCAGCATCCCCGTGCTGTGGTGGACCCTGCCGCTGATGCTGCTCGGGCAGGACTTCTTCTACTACTGGTCGCACCGGGGCCACCACGTCATCCGGATCCTGTGGGCCTGCCACGTGGTGCACCACTCAAGCCGCAAGTTCAACCTGACCACCGCGCTGCGCCAGCCCTGGACCACATGGACGGTGTGGCCCTTCTACGTGCCGCTCATCGCGCTCGGCGTGCACCCGGCCGTCCTCGCGTTCTGCTCGTCGGCGAACCTGGTCTACCAGTTCTGGGTGCACACCGAGCGGGTCGGAAAGCTGCCCCGGCCCGTGGAGTTCGTCTTCAACACGCCCTCCCACCACCGGGTGCACCACGCCTCCCAGGGCGGCTACCTGGACCGCAACTTCGGCGGCATCCTGATCATCTGGGACCGGATGTTCGGCTCGTTCACCGCCGAGACCGAGCGGCCCGTGTTCGGGCTCACCAAGAACATCTTCACCTTCAACCCGCTGCGCGTCGCCACCCATGAGTACGCCGCCATCGCCCGCGACGTGCGCGCCGCACGCACCTGGCGCGAGCGGGCCGGGCGGGTCTTCGGCGGGCCCGGCTGGCAGCCACGCCCCCCGGCAAAGACGGCGGGCACGGCCGCCGAACCCACCGCCGAACCCGCCACCGGCCCCGCCGCGGCGCCCGCCCCCGTGGCGGAGCGCGCCGTATGACCCCACCCGGCGCGAACGCCGTCCCGCTCGGGCCGCCCGCGTGCGCGCAGCCCCGGCGCGCCGCCGCGGCCGGCCCGCTCCTCGTCGCCTTCGCGCTGGCCTGCGCCCTCGACCTGACCGCACTGCTCGCCGGCTGGCACACCGGACACCTCATCGCCAAGCCGCTGCTCATGCCGCTGCTCGCCGGGCACGTGTACGCGCGCGGCGGGCGGCGGCTGCTCATCGCCGCGCTCCTGTGCGGCTGGGGCGGCGACGTGTTCCTGCTCTCGAACGCCGACGCCGCCTTCCTGCTCGGCATGGGCTGCTTCGCCGCCGGGCACGTCTGCTACCTCGTGCTGTTCGGGCGGGGCAGGACACATCCCGCGCTCGCCGTCGCGTACGCCGTCGCCCTGGCCGCCACCGTCGCCGCGCTCTGGGGGGACCTGCCCGCCGGGCTGCGCGTCCCGGTCGCCGGATACAGCCTGCTGCTCACCGCGATGGCCTGCCGCTCGGCGCGGCTCGGCCCACTGGTCGGCGTCGGCGGCGCCCTGTTCCTGCTCTCCGACTCCCTCATCGCCACCGGCGTCGCCCACTGGCCGCAGCTTCCCGACCCCGACTTCTGGATCATGCTGACGTACGCCGGAGCGCAGACCCTTCTCGCACAGGCGTACCGTGGAAAGTCCCCCGCCCCCTGAACCAGCCTCACCCACCGAACCGCCCCGCACCGCCCCGAACCACCCCCTGACCGGCAAGGACCTGCACCATGCGCGCCACCGTCATCCACGCCCCCCACGACATCCGGGTGGAGGAGGTGGCGGACCCGAAGGTCCAGATGCCCACCGACGCGGTCGTCCGCGTCCTGCGCGCCTGCATCTGCGGCAGCGACCTGTGGGCCTACCGCGGGGAGTCCGCCCGCAAGCCGGGCCAGAGGATCGGGCACGAATTCCTCGGCGTCGTCGAGGAGGCCGGCTCCGAGGTGCGCGGCCTGCGCACGGGCGACCTGGTCGTCGCACCGTTCGTCTGGTCCGACGGCACCTGCGACTTCTGCGCCGAGGGCCTGACCACGTCCTGCCCGCAGGGCGGTTTCTGGGGCTCGGTGGGCTCCGACGGCGGCCAGGGCGAGGCCGTCCGCGTGCCGTTCGCCGACGGCACCCTCGTCAAGCTCCCCGCCGACGCCGCGTCCGACGACCACCTGCTGACCGCGCTGCTCGCCCTGTCCGACGTCATGGGCACCGGACACCATGCGGCGCTCGGGGCGGGTGTCAGGCGCGGCTCGACGGTGGCCGTCGTCGGCGACGGTGCCGTCGGCCTGTGCGGGGTGCTCGCCGCCAAGCGCCTGGGCGCCGAGCGGATCATCGCGCTGGGCCGCCACAAGGCCCGTACCGACATCGCCGAGCTCTTCGGCGCCACCCACGTCGTGGCCGAGCGCGGCGAGGCCGCCGTGGACGCGGTGCGCGAACTCACCCGCGGCCAGGGCGCGCACGCCGTCATCGAAGCCGTCGGCACCGAGCAGTCCATGCGCACCGCCGTCGACATCACCCGCGACGGCGGCGCCATCGGCTACGTCGGCGTGCCGCACGGCAGCGGCACCGGCCTTGACCTCGGCGTCATGTTCGACCGCAACATCGCGCTGCGCGGCGGGGTCGCGCCCGTGCGCACCTACATCCCCGAACTGCTCGCCGACGTGCTCGACGGCACCATCGACCCCTCCCCGGTCTTCGACCTCACCGTCGGCATCGAGGGCGTGCCCGACGGCTACCGCGCGATGGACGAGCGCACCGCCCTGAAGGTCCTCGTCAAGCCGTAGGACGCGCCGAAGGGGGCCGCCCGCCGGCGCGGACGGCCCCCGACTCGGTTGCTAGCGCACGGCGTTGAGGGCGTCGGCGATACCCGCCCCGTAGAAGCCGTTGTAGAACGTGGCGCCCCGGCAGACCGCGTCCGCCGTCCCGTCGCCGTCGATGTCGTACGGCTTCGGGCACGGCGTCCGGTCCGCCTGGAGCGTGAGCAGCGCCTTGATCGCGGCCGCCGACGCGTGCGGGTGCGTCGACTTCAAGAGGGCCGCCACCCCCACCACGTGCGGTGTCGCCATGGACGTACCGGCCATGTAGGCCCAGCTGCCGCCGGGGACGGGGCCGAGGATCAGGCCGCTGGTGGCCGGGGCCTTCGGCGGCTGGTAGGCGGTCGAGTCGCCGCCCGGGGCCGCGATGTCGATCACGCCGAGCCCGTAGTTGGAGAACGACGACTTCAGGCCCTTGGCGCCGGTGGCCGCGACGGTGACCACGCCCGGCAGCTGGGTCGGGATGTCCAGGCACTCACGCGGGTCGATCACCCGGCTGCCCGGGGTGGCGTCGTCCGGGCTCGACGGGTCGGTGATCGTGGCGGACGTGAAGTCGTAGTTCTCGTTGCCGGCCGCCGCCACGTTCACCGTGCCCCGGGACTCGGCGTACCTCGACGCCCGGGTGATCGCCTCGACCAGCGCCTTCTGGTCGGGGTCGTTCTTGCAGTTGAAGTACCAGGGGTCGGTGTAATAGCTGTTGTTGGTGACGTCGATGTGGTGCTCGGCGGCCCACATGAAGCCGCAGACCACGGACTCCGTGTAGAAGAAGCTGCCGCCCTGCGTCGACACCTTGATCGCGGCGATCCTCACGCCGGGCGCCACCCCGGTGATGCCCACGCCGTTCTTGGCGCCCGCGATCTCGCCCGCGACATGGGTGCCGTGCGGTGAGCCGCCGGTGGTGAAGGGGCGCCAGGCGCCGTCGGTGGTGTCCGGCTTGCCGCTGATGCAGCTGACCGACTTGGACCGGTCGAAGTTCGGCGCGATGTCGGGATGGGTGTCGTCGACGCCTGTGTCGATCACGCCGACGGTGACCTTGGAGCTGCCCAGGGTCTTCTCGTGCGCCTTGTCCGCCTTGATCGCCTTCAGGTCCCACTGCAACGGCTCCAGCGGGTCCTCGCCGGGCGCCGCCTTGGCGGACACCGCCTTCAGCTCCTCGGCGGTCAGCTTCTTCGGCGTGCCCACATCGGTGGTGGACTGCGCGGGCAGCGGCGCGGTCCGGCTCGCCCCGGCCGAGTCGACGCCTCTGACCTCGCGGATGGTCTTGGCGAAGTCCGCGTTGGCGGAGCGCACGACGAGGACGCCTATCCGGTCGTACGCCTGGAGGACCCGGCCGCCGGCCTCGGTGACGGCCCTTTGCACCCGGGCCGAAGTGCCCTGCCCGGGGCGGAGGTTGACGATGTAGCTCAGCTCGGGCCCCGCGCTGTCGCCTGCCTTCGCGCTCGACACGGCGGGGGCCAAGGACGCGGCGGTCGCCGTGCCGGGGAGCAGCGCGAGCGCGGCGGCGGTGGCCAGACCCGCCGTCAGGGCGACGGCGCGGCGCGTACGGGAGATGTGCAACGTCATGGGGTCTCCATGGGGTTGGCGGAACTCTCGGTACGTACGTACGGATGTGAGGGACGGCGGCCGGGGCCGCGGGCCGTCACGGGCCGATCGAGCAGTGAAGCTATCGCCGATCATCTCGAAGGATCAACGATTTGCGCCGAGTCCGCGCGGAAAGTCGCTCGCTCGCCCCGATACCCCACGCGATCACGCCACGCGCCGGCCGGGGACCGGCCACCCCCGGGCGCACGCGCGGCGGAGCAAAAGACGGCCGGGGTGAACCGGGGCGGCCCGTGCCCCGTGCCCTTGTCGGGGGGACCGCATCCCCGTCCCGCCGCGAGGACCCCATGCCAGACCTGCCCCTGCCCGCCGCATCCGCACCGCGAGGAGATTCTGTGGCCACCGACGCGTCACCCCCCGAAACCGGGACGGTCCCCGGCCCGGCCGGGCCGAGCACCGAGGCGTTCGTCCTGGAGCAGCGGAGCGCCGAGTTCGGTGAACTCCGGCGCGCCCACCGCTCGTTCGCCTTTCCGCTGACCATCGCCTTCATCAGCTGGTACCTGCTGTACGTGCTCCTTTCCAACTACGCGGGCGGCCTGATGGCCACCAAGGTCGTCGGCCACATCAACGTGGCCTTCGTCTTCGGCCTCGCCCAGTTCCTGACCACCTTCCTCATCGCCTGGTTCTACTCGCGCCACGCCTCGGCCCAGCTCGACCCCCGGGCCGAGGCCATCAAGTCCCGCATGGAGGACGACGTATGAGCACCGCCCTCATCCCCCTCGCCGCCTCCTCGACCACCGAGCACCGGCCGTTGATCATCACGCTGTTCGCGGTGTTCGTCGCCGCGACCCTCGCCATCACCGTGTGGGCCGGTCGCCAGACCAGGAACGCCTCCGACTTCTACGCGGGCGGGCGCCGCTTCACCGCCTTCCAGAACGGCCTCGCGGTCTCCGGCGACTACATGTCCGCCGCGTCCTTCCTCGGTATCGCCGGGGCCATCGCGCTGTTCGGCTACGACGGCTTCCTCTACTCCATCGGCTTCCTGGTCGCCTGGCTGGTGGCGCTCCTGCTGGTCGCCGAACCGCTGCGCAACTCCGGCCGCTACACGATGGGCGACGTGCTCGCCTACCGGATGCGCCAGCGCCCGGTCCGCACCGCCGCCGGCGTCTCCACCATCGTCGTGTCGATCTTCTATCTGCTCGCCCAGATGGCCGGCGCGGGCGTGCTCGTCTCGCTCCTGCTGGGCATCACCACCGACGCCGGCAAGATCCTCATCGTCGCCCTCGTCGGCGTCCTGATGATCGTGTACGTCACCATCGGCGGCATGAAGGGCACCACCTGGGTGCAGATGGTCAAGGCGGTGCTGCTGATCGCGGGCGCCATCCTCATGACCTTCCTGGTGCTGCTCAAGTTCCACTTCAACATCTCCGACCTGCTCGGCTCGGCGGCCGAGAAGAGCGGCAAGGGCTCGGCGTTCCTCGAACCAGGCCTCAAGTACGGCGCGAACGGCACCTCCAAGCTGGACTTCCTCTCGCTCGGCATCGCGCTGGTGCTGGGCACCGCCGGCCTCCCGCACATCCTGATCCGCTTCTACACCGTGCCTTCGGCCAAAGCCGCCCGTAAGTCGGTGAACTGGGCGATCGGCATCATCGGCGCCTTCTACCTGATGACGATCGCGCTCGGTTTCGGCGCGGCCGCCCTGGTGGGACCCGCCGCCATCAAGGCGCAGAACCCGGCCGGCAACACGGCGGCGCCCCAGCTCGCCGAGTATCTGGGCGGCGGCGTCGGCACCACGGGAGGCGCGACGCTGCTCGCGGTGATCTCGGCGGTCGCCTTCGCGACCATCCTCGCCGTCGTGGCGGGCCTGACCCTCGCCTCGTCGTCGTCCTTCGCGCACGACATCTACGCCAACGTCATCCGCAGGGGAAAGGCGACGGAGAAGGAGGAGATGAGGGCCGCCCGCTGGGCCACCGTCCTGATCGGCGCGGTCGCGATCCTGCTCGGCGCGTTCGCCCGCGACATGAACGTGGCCGGCCTGGTCGCGCTCGCCTTCGCCGTGGCCGCGTCGGCGAACCTGCCGACCCTCCTGTACAGCCTGTTCTGGAAACGCTTCACCACCCAGGGCGCCCTCTGGTCGATCTACGGCGGCCTGTTCAGCTCGGTGTTCCTCGTCCTGTTCTCGCCGGTCGTCTCCGGCAACCCCAAGACGTCGATGTTCAAGGGCGTCGACTTCCACTGGTTCCCGCTGGAGAACCCGGGCCTCATCTCCATCCCGCTGGGTTTCCTGCTCGGCTGGATCGGATCGCTCCTGTCCAAGGAGGAGCCCGACCTGGGCAAGTACGCCGAGCTGGAGGTGAAGTCCCTCACCGGCATCGGCGCGCACTGACGTACCTCCGCACGGAACGTGGCCGAGAGCGTGTCGTAGGGTCCTACGACACGCTCTCGCCGCACCTCGTCGCAATCGGCCCCCGTCGTTGTCGTACGTCTCGCGTAGGCTCGAATGTGTACGCAAGATCCGATGGACGTCCGAGACAGGGGAGGGGGCCCACAGTGCTCATCGACACCTACGGCCGTGTGGCCACTGACCTGCGCGTTTCGCTGACAGACCGCTGCAATCTGCGCTGTACGTACTGCATGCCGGAAGAAGGCCTGCAATGGCTGGCCAAGCCCGACCTGCTGACCGACGACGAGATCGTCCGCCTCATCCGCATCGCCGTGACCGATCTAGGGGTGAACGAAGTCCGCTTCACCGGCGGTGAGCCGCTGCTGCGGCCGGGGCTGACCGGGATCGTGGAGCGCTGCGCGGCCCTGGAGCCGCGCCCCCAGATGTCGATCACCACCAATGGCATCGGGCTCAAGCGCACCGCGGCCGCCCTGAAGGCGGCGGGTCTCGACCGCGTCAACGTCTCCCTCGACACCCTGCGCCCCGAGGTGTTCAAGACGCTGACCCGCCGCGACCGGCACAGGGACGTCATCGAGGGCATGGAGGCCGCCCGGGCCGCGGGCCTGGCCCCGGTCAAGGTCAACACCGTCCTGATGCCGGGTCTCAACGACGACGAGGCGCCCGACCTGCTGGCCTGGGCCATCGAGCACGACTACCAGCTGCGTTTCATCGAGCAGATGCCGCTCGACGCGCAGCACGGATGGAAGCGCGACGGCATGATCACCGCCGGCGACATCCTGGCCTCGTTGCGTACGCGCTTCACGCTCACCCCCGAGGGCGACGACGAGCGGGGATCGGCGCCCGCCGAGCGCTGGGTGGTCGACGGCGGCCCGCACACCGTGGGCGTCATCGCCTCGGTGACCCGGCCCTTCTGCCGCGCCTGCGACCGCACCCGCCTCACCGCCGACGGCCAGGTCCGCACCTGTCTGTTCGCCCGCGAGGAGTCCGACCTGCGCGCCGCCCTGCGCTCGGACGCGGGGGACGAGGAGATCGCCCGGCTGTGGAAGGTGGCCATGTGGGGGAAGAAGGCCGGGTCCGGTCTCGATGACCCGACCTTCCTCCAGCCCGACCGGCCGATGTCAGCGATCGGCGGCTGAGCCCGGCGTCCGCTGCCACGCGGCGAGCGTCACGACATCCTTCAACATGCCCCGTACGCCCAGGAATTGGGACAGGTGCTCGCGGTGCTCCTCGCACGCGAGCCATGTCTTGCGCCGCTCCGGCGTGTGGATCTTGGGGTTGTTCCAGGCCAGGACCCAGACGGCGGCGGCACGGCAGCCCTTGGCGGAACAGATGGGGGTCTCGTCGCTCGTCTCGTCACTCACAGAGACATTGTGCGGCATGGGCCCCGTACACCCCCGTACACATGGCGACGCCGAGCAGCCACGGGGGGAGCTGCCCGGCGTCGGTCCGTCGCTCCGACGGGGGATGCGGAGCGCCTACGAAGTATGTCATGGGGGACCCGGTGTGGTGCACCGGAACTTCATGATTGATCTGAGGTTTTCTTGAGCTTGGCCGAGGGTGACCGATCAGCCCTGCTCACGGGAGGGCGGCTCGTGGTCACCGGCCGCCGGTGACGAGGGCGACTGCGCGCCGCCGGCCGCCGGAGCCATGCCCAGCGCCGGACGCGAGGGCGCGGGGATGAAGGTGGAGGGCAGCGAAGTCACGTTCTCCCGGCCCGCGTTGGCGAACACCACCGCCACATACGGCAGCAGGGCGCCCAGGGCCAGCGTCACGATGGCGACGGGACGCTCGACGTTCCACAGCACCGCCGTGAGGATCACCGACACCGTGCGGACGGACATCGAGATCACATAGCGGCGCTGGCGCCCCCGGACGTCCTCGGCGAGCCCCTGACGGGCCCCGGTGATCCGGAAGACCTGACCGCTGCTCTGCTTCCGCACCACGTTGTCCACCACCCGGCTTCCACGGCGGGCTCTCCCCGGCCCTGACTGCTCACCACCGTACGCCGGGGCTCCGGCGCGTTCGAGACCGGGGCCGTACCAAAGCGCGCGGATGCCCCGGTACCCGCCCCGTATGGACGAGTCCGACATGCGCCGTACGGGGTACGGGCGGACACTGGCTGGACCCGCTCACGTCGAGCCGCACTAGGAGGCACCCATGGGCTGGTTGTGGGCCATCATCGTCGGATTCGTGCTCGGTCTCATCGCCAAGGCGATCATTCCCGGCAAGCAGCACAGTCCGCTCTGGCTGACCACCATCTTCGGCATCATCGGCGGCATCGTCGGCAACTCGATCGCCCGGGCCATCGGTATCGCCGAGACCAAGGGCATCGACTGGGGCCGGCACGGACTGCAGATCGCGGCCGCCGTCGTCATCGTCTTCCTCGGCGACATGCTGTACATGGCGCTGCGGGGCAACAAACAGCGAGCCTGAGGGCACGCCGAAGGGGGCGGTTCCGCCGGGAACCGCCCCCTTCTCGCGCGCCCGGATCCGGGGCGCGTGGGCCGCTCAGGCCCGACGACTTCGACTCAGGCGCCGACGACCTCGATGGCCGCCAGGTTCTTCTTGCCCCGGCGCAGCACCAGCCAGCGTCCGTGCAGCAGTTCCCCGGCCGTGGCCACCGCGTCCTCGGCGGTCACCTTCACGTTGTTCACGTAGGCCCCGCCCTCCTTCACGGTGCGCCGGGCCGCCGACTTGCTGGCCACCAGGCCGACCTCGGCGAACAGGTCGGTGACCGGGCCGAGCTCGGACACCTTCGCGTTCGGCAGCTCGGACAGGGCGGCGGCCAGCGTCGCCTCGTCGAGTCCGGCCAGGTCGCCCTGGCCGAACAGGGCCTTGGACGCGGCGATCACGGCCGCGCACTGGTCGGCGCCGTGCACCAGCGTCGTCAGCTCCTCGGCCAGCGCCCGCTGCGCGGTGCGCGCCTGCGGCCGCTCCCCGGTCAGCTTCTCGATCTCCTCCAGCTCCTCGCGGGACTTGAAGGAGAGGATGCGCATGTAGGTCGAGATGTCCCGGTCGTCCACGTTCAGCCAGAACTGGTAGAACGCGTACGGCGTGGTCATCTCCGGGTCGAGCCACACGGCCCCGCCCTCGGTCTTGCCGAACTTGGTGCCGTCCGCCTTGACCATCAGCGGCGTCGCCAGGCAGTGCACCTCGGCGTCCGGCTCCAGGCGGTGGATCAGGTCGAGCCCGGCGGTGAGGTTGCCCCACTGGTCGCTGCCGCCCTGCTGGAGGGTGCAGCCGTAGCGCCGGTACAGCTCAAGGAAGTCCATGCCCTGAAGCAGCTGGTAGCTGAACTCCGTGTAGCTGATGCCCTGTTCGGACTCCAGGCGGCGGGCGACCGAGTCCTTGGTGAGCATCTTGTTGACCCGGAAGTGCTTGCCGATGTCCCGCAGGAACTCGATCGCGGAAAGACCCGCGGTCCAGTCCAGGTTGTTGACCATCACGGCCGCGTTCTCGCCCTCGAAGGACAGGTACGGCTCGATCTGGCCGCGCAGCCGGTTCACCCAGTTCGCGACCGTCTCCGGGTCGTTCAGGGTGCGCTCGGCGGTCGGCCGGGGGTCACCGATCTGGCCGGTGGCGCCCCCGACCAGGGCCAGCGGACGGTGGCCCGCCTGCTGGAGCCTGCGCACGGTCAGCACCTGCACCAGGTGGCCGACGTGCAGACTGGCCGCGGTCGGGTCGAAGCCGCAATAGAACGTGACGGGACCGTCCGCGAGAGCCTTGCGCAAGGCGTCCTCGTCGGTGGACAGCGAGAAAAGCCCGCGCCACTTCAGCTCGTCGACGATGTCCGTCACGGTTGCGGGTCTCCTTGGGATAGTGCTGGGTCGGACTGTTTCCGATGGTTGGGGTCCGGTCGCCGGGCTCCGGTGGTCAGTCTAGGCGGGTCACACTCCCTGGCTGACCGAGCTCATGTTGAAGTCGGGCACGCGCAGCGCGGGCATCGCGGCCAGGGTGAAGTAGTCGCTCCACTCCCGGGGCAGGGTCTGCTCGGTGCGCCCGACCTCGGTGGCACGCGACAGGAGGTCCACCGGCGACTCGTTGAAGCGGAAGTTGTTGACCTCGCCGACCACCTCGCCGTCCTCGACGAGGTAGACGCCGTCGCGGGTCAGGCCGGTCAGGAGCAGCGTGGCCGGGTCCACCTCGCGGATGTACCACAGGCAGGTGAGCAGCAGCCCCCGCTCGGTGGCGGCGGCCATCTCCTCCAGGGAGCGCTCGCCCCCGCCGTCCAGGATCAGGTTCCCGGCGGCCGGCGCCACGGGCAGACCGGTGAGGCCGGCGCTGTGCCGGGTGGTGACCAGGTGCTCGAGGCGGCCCTCGCGCATCCACTGCGTCGCGCCGACGGGCAGGCCGTTGTCGAACACCGACTGCGTGTCGCCGGAGGCGTGCGCCACCAGGAACGGCGCGTACTCAAGGCCGGGCTCGCGCGGGTCGCTGCGCAGCGAGAGCGGCAGGCGGGCCAGGGCGTCGCCGACGCGGGTGCCGCCGCCCTGGCGCGAGAAGACGGTCCTGCCCTCGGCCGCGTCCCGGGCCGCCGCCGACCAGATCTGGTAGATCAGCAGGTCGGCCACGGCGGTCGGCGGCAGCAGCGTCTCGTAGCGGCCGGCGGGCAGCTCCACGCGCCGCTCGGCCCAGCCGAGCCTGCGGGCGAGCTCGTCGTCGAGGGCGGCTGGGTCGACGTCGGTGAAGTCGGCCGTGGCCCGCCCGGCCCACGCCGAACGTTCGTGGCCGCCCGAGGCCGCCGGAGACTTGGCGTTCATCTCCAGGGTTCCGCCGGGCTGGTCGTGGCGCAGCCTGAGGCCCGTGGAGGTGCCGAGGTAGGTGGAGGTCAGCTCGTGGTGGGCGAAGCCGTACAGCTCGCGCCCGCCGGAGCGGGCCCGGGCGAAGGCCTCGCCGAGGGCGGGCGCGAAACCGGCGAACACCTCGGAGGAGGTCTCGGCCGGCGCGTCGGTGAAGTGCGCCGACACCGGGACCCCGGTGACCAGCGGCTGGGCGTCCTCGGCGGGCCCCGCGCCGCGCGCCGCCGCCTCGGCGGCCCGTACCAGCGGCTCCAGCTCCTCGGCGGTGACCGCCGAGCGGGAGACGACCCCGGAGGCGGTGCCCTCGGCGCCGTCCACCGTCGCGATCACCGTCAGGGTGCGCCCGCGCGTCACGCCGTTGGTGGTCAGCGCGTTGCGGGCCCAGCGCAGGTTGGCCGAGGAATGCTCATCGGCGATGACGACACAGCCGTCGGCGCTGGACAGCTCAAGGGCCCGCTCGACGATCTCGTGGGGCTTGAGGGGGGAACGGGGGCTCATCGGCCGGCCTCCTGCGTGGTGTTCAAGATGGTGACGCCGCGGAACAGGGCGGAGGGGCAGCCGTGGGAGACCGCCGCGACCTGGCCCGGCTGGGCCTTGCCGCAGTTGAACGCGCCGCCCAGGACATAGGTCGAGGGGCCGCCGACCCGCTCGAGGGAGCCCCAGAAGTCGGTGGTCGTGGCCTGGTAGGCGACATCGCGCAGCTGGCCCGCCAGGCGCCCGTTCTCGATGCGGAAGAAGCGCTGGCCGGTGAACTGGAAGTTGTAGCGCTGCATGTCGATCGACCAGGAACGGTCCCCGACGACGTAGATCCCGCGCTCGACGCCGCCGATCAGCTCCTCGGTGGTGGGCCCCTGCGGGTCGGGCGCGAGCGAGACGTTGGCCATCCGCTGGACCGGTACGTGCGCGGGGGAGTCCGCGAAGGCGCAGCCGTTGGAGCGGCCAAGGCCCGTCAACTGGGCGATGCGGCGGTCGAGTTGATAGCCGACGAGGGTGCCGTCCTTCACCAGGTCCCAGGACTGCGCCTCGACTCCCTCGTCGTCGTACCCGATGGTGGCGAGCCCGTGCTCGGCGGTGCGGTCACCGGTCACGTTCATCGCCCGCGAGCCGTACGCCAGCTTGCCCAGCTGGTCGAAGGTGGCGAAGGAGGTGCCCGCGTACGCCGCCTCGTAGCCGAGCGCGCGGTCCAGCTCGGTGGCGTGGCCGACCGACTCGTGGATGGTCAGCCACAGATTGGAGGGGTCCACGACGAGGTCGTAACGGCCGCTCTCGACGGCGGGCGCCCGCATCTTCTCGGCCAGCAGCGAGGGGATCTCGGCGAGCTCGGCGTCCCAGTCCCAGCCGGTGCCGGTCAGATACTCCCAGCCGCGCCCGGCCGGCGGGGCGAGCGTACGCATCGAGTCGAACTCGCCGCTCGCGCGGTCGACGGCGGTCGCGGTCAGCACCGGGTGCACCCGCACCCGCTGCTGGGTGGTCACGGTGCCCGCCGTGTCCGCGTAGAACTTGTTCTCCCGCACGCTGTAAAGCGAGGCGTCCACGTGCTCCACACCGTCGGCGCGCAGCAGCCGCGCGCTCCAGTCGGCGAGCAGCGCGCTCTGCTCCTCGTCGGACACCGTGAACGGGTCGATCTCGTAGGAGGAGATCCAGGTCCGGTCCGCGTGCACGGGCTCGGGGGCGAGCTCGACCCTCCCCCACTGCCCGAAAGGCGTGGGAGGTGCCCCCGCGTCGGAGCCCGCCGCCGCGATGACCCGCGCGGACAGTTTGGCCATGGCGACCGCGCGCGAGGCCACCTTGGCCGCCGCGTCCATCGTCAGATCGACGCCCGAGGCGAACCCCCAGGCCCCGCCGTGCACCACGCGGACCGCGTAGCCGAAATCGGTGGTGTCCGACGAGCCCGCGGGCCGGGCGTCGCGCAGCCGCCGGGCCGCGCCGCGCACCCGCTCGCAGCGGAAGTCGGCGTGCTCGGCGCCGAGGGCGCGGGCCCGGGCCAGCGCCGCGTCGGCGAGCGCCCGCAGGGGCAGCGCCGTGAAGGCTTCGTCGATGGAATGGGTCCCAGAGGGCACAGCATGTCTCCTGTCGTATGAGACCGGTCGCCCCCGATCATGTCGCGCCCGGACGCGATGTGACTACGCCCTTTCGCGGCGGCCTTCTGTAGGGACCCCACAGCGCTCGTAGCGTGCCGCTGTCAGGGCTCGATTCCTCGTAACCGGGGCGGTACCGATAGTTTTGCGTGCGTACGAATCCGCCTATCGAAAGGGTGATCCGTTGAGCCGCTCGGTTCTCGTCACCGGAGGTAACCGGGGCATCGGCCTCGCCATCGCCCGCGCTTTTGCCGAGAGCGGCGACAAGGTCGCGATCACGTACCGCTCCGGAGAGCCGCCGGCCGCGCTGGCCGAGCTGGGCTGTCTGGCCGTCAAGTGCGACATCACCGACACCGAGCAGGTGGAGCAGGCCTACAAGGAGATCGAGGACAAGCACGGTCCCGTCGAGGTCCTGGTCGCCAACGCGGGCATCACCAAGGACCAGCTCCTGATGCGGATGTCCGAGGACGACTTCACCTCGGTGCTCGACACCAACCTCACCGGCACCTTCCGTGTGGTCAAGCGCGCCAACCGTGCCATGCTGCGCGCCAAGAAGGGCCGCGTGGTGCTGATCTCCTCGGTCGTGGGTCTGTACGGCTCGCCGGGCCAGGCCAACTACGCCGCCTCCAAGGCGGGGCTGGTGGGCTTCGCCCGGTCGCTCGCGCGTGAGCTCGGCTCCCGGAACATCACGTTCAACGTCGTCGCGCCCGGTTTCGTCGACACCGACATGACCAAGGTGCTCACCGACGAGCAGCGCTCCGGCATCGTCTCCCAGGTGCCGCTGGGCCGCTACGCGCAGCCCGAGGAGATCGCCGCCGCGGTGAGGTTCCTCGCCTCCGACGACGCCTCGTACATCACTGGAGCCGTCATCCCCGTTGACGGCGGATTGGGCATGGGTCACTGATCACATGAGCGGAATTCTCGACGGCAAGCGCATCCTCATCACGGGTGTGCTGATGGAGTCCTCCATCGCCTTCCACGCGGCCAAGGTCGCGCAGGAGCAGGGCGCGGAGATCATCCTCACCGCGTTCCCCAGGCCCACCCTGACCGAGCGCATCGCCAAGAAGCTCCCCAAGCCGGCCAAGGTCATCGAGCTGGACGTGACCAACCAGGAGCACCTGGACCGTCTCGCGGGTCTGGTCAAGGACGAGCTGGGCGGCCTGGACGGCATCGTCCACTCGATCGGCTTCGCCCCGCAGGGCGCCTTCAACTTCCTGGAGGCCAGCTTCGAGGACGTCTCGACCGCGATGCACGTCTCGGCGTACTCCCTCAAATCGCTCACCATGGCCTGCCGTCCGCTGATGCCGAACGGCGGCTCCGTCGTCGGTCTCACCTTCGACGCCCAGTTCGCCTGGCCGAAGTACGACTGGATGGGCCCGGCCAAGGCCGCGCTCGAGGCGACCTCGCGTTACCTCGCCCGCGACCTCGGCAAGGAGAACTTCCGCTGCAACCTGATCTCGGCCGGGCCGATCGGCTCGATGGCCGCCAAGTCCATCCCGGGCTTCGCGGACCTGGCGGAGGTCTGGAACAGCCGCTCCCCGCTGGAGTGGAACATGGCCGACCCGGAGCCGGCCGGCCGCGGCATCGTCGCGCTGCTCTCGGACTTCTTCCCGAAGACCACCGGCGAGATCATCCACGTGGACGGCGGCGTGCACATGATGGGCGCCTAGGGGGTGTCTGATGGACCATGGCCGGGGGTGCGGCGTCTGGCACGGCACCTCGCGGCGTTGCCGAATCGCCCCGATAGCTCCGCTATCAAGACGCTCCGGCGCCTTGCGATGCACCGCACCAGACGCCGCACCCTGACCGACCCTGATCCACCAGACACCCCCTAGCACCCACCCGAACGCACCACGGCGGCCGCCCCCCGGACCCTTCCGGCGGGCGGCCGCCGTGCGTGCGCCGCCACTTCCCCGCAGACTGGGCGAAACGGACCCGCCGGACGGCCGGCCGGGGAGGAGGTGGGGACGTGCACCCGCTGCGTGTCGGACAGCGCCGGGCCCTGGCCGTGCTCTTCCTGCTGCTCGCCGCGGCGGCCGGTCTCGCCGCGCCGTCGGTGGTGCGCGCGGCCACCGCCCCCGAGGCCGCGCCGGTGGCGCCGCCCGAGCCGTTCGGCGCGGCGTGCCGGACCACCGTGCGGGGCTCGCACGCCGTGGTGTACTGCCACAATCCCTATCCGGACGCCGACCGGGTGCGCCTGCACACGGACTGCGCGATGTGGTGGGACCTGGACGCGGACGCGGCGCCGGTGGAGGTCGGGCCCGGCGGGACCGTGCGGCTCACCGACCGGTGCTGGAAGTCCGTGCGCGCGGTGTGGGTGACGCACGAGAAGGTGACCTGAGCGGGGACTGTACGGCCGGCGCGACGGCGCGCGGGTCCCGGCCCCCTCCCTGGCGTTCAGGGCGCAGCTCAGCGGCCCGCGAGCCGTTCCGGCAGGCAGATGAAGGCGTGGGACGCCGCCTCGGACGCGGCGGTGTCCGCGTCGCCGCGCCGGATCGCGTCGACCATGCGCCCGTGGTCCATGTGGTGCTCCGGCGTCATGTCGAACGCCACGTCGTCGCGCAGCCAGTCGCGCAGCAGATGGCCGAGATCCGCGTACAGCTCGGTCAGGACGTCATTGTGCGAAGCGGCCACGACCGCGAGGTGGAGCGTGGCGTCCGCCGTGATGAAGGCCTCGCGGTCACCGGCGGCCCAGGCCTGCTCGCGCCGTTCGAGCAGCGTGTCCAGCTGTCCCAGCTCGCGCTCGGTACGCCGGTCGGCGGCGAGGGCGGCCGCCGACGACTCCAGCGTGGAGCGCAGCTCGGCCACATGGCGCGGATCGGCGTCGGCGAAGCGGCGCTGCATCACCCCGGCCAGCTCGCTCGTGGCCACCACATAGGTGCCCGAGCCCTGCCGGATGTCGAGCAGGCCGTTGTGCGCCAGCGCCCGGACGCCCTCGCGGACGGTGTTGCGCGCCACCCCCAGCTGCTCGACCAGCTCCGGCTCGGTCGGGATCCGCGACCCGACCGCCCACTCGCCCGAGGTGATCTGGTTGCGCAGCTGGGCGATCACCTGGTCGACGAGGGCGGACCGCCGGGGCGAGCTGAGTGTCATGGTGCTCCTGTCCGAGTGAGGGGTGGGTCGGTCCCCGGGTCGGGCCGGGGTGGATGGACGGCGGACGGTGTGCGGCTGGGGCGAAACGGTACCGCGCGGGATTGGACAACCAATCATCCCATGATTCTATGATGGCACCATGTCCGACGAAGAGACCGCCACCCTGCGCCCCGCGCCCACCGCGCCCGCCGCCCCATCGGAGCACCCGGCCGCCCCGGGCCGGACGCCGTCGTGGACGCGCTGGCTCGTGCCGCTCGCGCTCGTACTCGCCGCCGTCAACCTGCGCCCCGCCATCACGAGCCTCGGCTCGCTGATGAAGGAGGTCACCGGCGGCCTGCACATGAGCGGCGGCATCGCGGGCGTCCTGACGTCCGTGCCCGCGTTCTGCTTCGCCGTCTTCGGCATCATGGCGCCGCGCCTGGCCCGCCGCTTCGGACCCGGCGCCGTGGTCTTCGCCGGCATGACCGCCATCACGGCGGGACTGCTCCTTCGCCCCTTCGCCGGCGGCACCGTCACCTTCCTGGCGGCCAGCGCGCTCGCCCTGATGGGCATAGCCGTCAGCAACGTCCTGATGCCGGTGATCGTCAAGCGGTACTTCCCCGACCGCGTCGGCTCCATGACCGGCCTCTACTCGATGGCGCTGGCCGCCGGCACCTCGCTGGCCGCCGTCACCACCGTCCCCGTGACCGACGCCCTGGGCGGCAGCTGGCGCCAGGGGCTCGGCGTCTGGGCGCTGCTGGCCGTCGTGGCCGTCGCCGCCTGGATCCCGCTGACGCGCGACCGCTCGGGACACATGGACCCGGCGCCCGGCGTCCAGGACGAGGCGGGGCCCGCACCGCGCATCACCCGCAGCGCCACCGCCTGGGCACTGGCCTGCTTCTTCGGCCTCCAGGCCACCGGCGCCTACATCACCATGGGCTGGATGCCGACGATCTTCCGTGACGCGGGCGTCTCGGCCGGCACGGCGGGGCTGCTGCTCTCCCTCACGATGGTCATGGGCGTGCCGCTCGGCTTCGTCATCCCCTGGCTCGTCAACCGGCTGCGCAGCCAGGGCCCCATCGTCATCGCGCTCGGCACGTGCGGTCTGGCCGGCTACGCGGGCCTCTACTTCGCGCCGGCCTCGGGCGCCTGGGCGTGGGCGCTGCTCCTCGGCATCTCCAACTGCGCCTTCCCGCTGGCCCTCACGATGATCAGCAAGCGCTCGCGCAGCCACGCGGGCGTGGTGCGCCTGTCCGCCTTCGCCCAGTGCGTGGGCTATCTGCTCTCCATCCCGGGCCCGCTCCTGGTCGGCGTCCTGCACGACCGCACCGGCGGCTGGGACCTGCCCATCGCCCTGATGGCCGGGCTCATGGTGCCGCAGCTCGTCGTGGGCGTCCTCGCCGGACGCGACCGTACGATCGAGGACGAGGCCGGGGCCCGGCGATAGCGGGCCAAACCGGGATGCGACACTGACCGCATGCCAGTGCTCGAACCCAATCCGCAGGACAGCCACAAGAAGCTGCTGCTCGTGCTCGGCGCGATGCTCGCCGTCACGGTCGTCGTCGCCATCATCGCCACCATCGCCTCCCCCTGACCGTCCGACCACGCCTGACCGGTCCGGCCCGTCAGGCCCGCCTGATTCGTCCGGCCCGTCCGGATTGTCACACCCCGCCGTCCCGCGCCGGCCGGGGTGGGGGTAGCCCCCGCGTCCCCTAGGGGGCCAGGGTCAGGGTGAAGTGGGTGGGTCACCGGATGGGCCGGCCCTCCGTGGATCCGTACCTTCTGAAGTGCGGCGAACGGCCCGTTCGCCCGCGGCACTCGAAGACGGAACGCACGGAGGCGGTCATGTCGGCGCACACCCACCCCAGGTCCCCCCAACCGGGCGCCGGTGGCGTCGACTTCAAGCTGCCGTGGTGGGGCATGGTGCTGCCCGCGATCGCGTTCTTCGCGCTGCTGGCCCTCGTCTTCGGATCGGGCGACGCCCACGCGGTGACCGGCGACGCGACCCTCACCCACCTCGTCGACCGCCTCCAGCAGGCCCTCGCGCGCTGACCCGCACACCCCCGCGCCGCCCCGGGCGCGGACGCCCCAGCGCGGCCCTCGCACCCCTGCGCCCACCGACTGGATCCATGCGAAGCTGGAGAGCATGAGCGCCGACACACCGCACAGGATCGTCCTCCTCCGGCACGCCAAGGCCGACTGGCCCGACGTGCCCGACCACGAACGGCCGCTCGCCGAGCGGGGCCGGGCGGACGGACCCGTCGTCGGCCGGCGCCTCGCCGAGAAGGGCATCGAGTTCGACCTCGCCCTCTGCTCCACCGCGGTCAGGACCCGCGAGACCTGGAAGCTCGTCGTGCCGGAGCTCGCCCAGCGCCCCCGGACGGTGTACGAGGACCGGATGTACGAAGCCTCGCTCGGCGAGTTGATCGCGCTGGTCAACGAGGTCTCCGACGAGGTCGGGGACCTGGTGCTCATCGGGCACAACCCCGGGACGCACGCGATGGCCGACGCGCTCGCCGGCTCGGCCGACGGCGACACCCTGGCGCGGATGAACCGCAGCGGCTTCCCGACCGCCGCCTTCGCCGTGCTGGCCTTCGAGGGCCCCTGGAAGTCCGTCGAGCACGGGACGGCAAGGCTCGTCGACTTCTGGGCGCCGCACGCCTGAACCCCGGCCCGACCGCTCCACACCGAAGGCCCCGGCGCACGCCGGGGCCTTCGGTGTTCCCGCGCGGCGGTCCCTCAGTCCAGGACGCCGTCGGCGGCCTCGACCTCTTCGCGGGTGATGCCGAGCAGATACAGGACGGTGTCGAGGAAGGGCACGTTGACCGCGGTGTGCGCGGCCTCCCGCACCACCGGCTTGGCGTTGAAGGCGACACCGAGACCCGCCGCGTTCAGCATGTCCAGGTCGTTGGCGCCGTCGCCGATTGCCACGGTCTGGGCCAGCGGCACCCCGGCCTCGGCGGCGAACTCCCGCAGCAGCCGCGCCTTGCCTGCCCGGTCCACGATCTCGCCGGTGACCCGCCCGGTGAGCGTGCCGTTCTCGATCTCCAGGGTGTTGGCCGAGGCGAAGTCCAGCCCCAGCTCGTCCTTGAGCGCGTCGGTGATCTGGGTGAACCCGCCCGAAACCACGCCCACTTGATACCCGAGCGCCTTGAGCGTACGGACCAGGGTGCGCGCACCCGGGGTGAGCCGGACCTCCGCGCGCACCTTGTCCACCACCGAGACGTCAAGGCCCCGCAGCAGCGCGACCCGGGCGTGCAGGGACTGCTCGAAGTCCAGCTCGCCGCGCATCGCGGCGGCCGTCACCTCGGCGACCTCGTCCTCGCAGCCGGCGTGTGCCGCGAAGAGCTCGATCACCTCGTCCTGGATCAGCGTGGAGTCCACGTCCATCACCACGAGGCGCTGGGCCCGCCGGTGCAGCCCCGCCGAGACGACCGCCACGTCCACGCCGCGGGCCTTGGCCTCGGTCGCAAGGGCGGTGCGCAGCGTCGCGGTCGCCACGCCCGACACGGCGAACTCCACGGCGGTGACGGGGTACTTGGCGAGCCGGAAGATGCGGTCGATGTTGCCGCCGGTGCCGGCGATGCGGGCCGCTATGGCCGCCGTGGACTCGGCGGTCAGCGGGTGGCCGAGCACCGTGACGTGCGAACGGCCGCTGCCGCGCGGCCTGTTGTCACCGATGCCGGAGATGATCTCGGCTTCCAGCTTCAGCGACTCGGCCCAGCTGTGCACGGTCGCGCGCAGCTCACCGGGGGAGGCCACGGTCGGCTCGGTGACGAGCGCGCACAGGACGAGGCGGCCACGGGAGACGACCTGCTCGATGTCCACGACATCGACGGCGTAGGCGGCGAGGGTGTCGAAGAGCCCGGCGGTGATGCCAGGGCGGTCCTTGCCGAAGATCTTGACGAGGAGGGTCGGTACGTCAGAGCTCTGACCGGCGGACGACTGGCCGGCGGGAGGCAGGCCGGCGGGGGGCAGGGGCGATGGCGTCATGGTGCCTCCACCGTATCCGGCCGCGCCGCGCCTCCCGCACGCCGTCCCGCCCTGCGGACAGCGCCCCCTCCAACGGCCCCGCACCGGACCGGGCGTGGCCTGAAACCGACGGCCCCACCGTCCGGTCGTGGCCGCGCGCGGCGGCGCGACCGGGGCGCCGGGCCCGCCTGCGCCTCCGGGGCGACTTGCGCCGCTTGATGCGAAGAGCCCTTTTTGGCAGGGCCCTGTTGCAGGAACGCGACGGGACTGTGCCCGGTCTGTGCACGTCATTCACACGGCCCGGGTTTCGGATACGAGCCCGGGCCTGAAATAGTTCCCCACGATGTTCACCATCCCTAGACTCCCGGCGTCGGGAGTAACGGGCCTCCGGCGCGGAGGTCTTTCGGGGGACGACAAGTGGGGCTGGAGTGCCGGAACTCGTACTGGAATTGAATGGCAGCACCTGGACGCTCGATCCGTCCAGGTCGTACACCCTGGGACGTGATCCGCAGGGTGACCTCGTCGTGGACGACGCCAGAGTCTCGTGGCGGCACGCCACGATCAGCTGGAGCGGCAGCGGTTGGGTCATCGAGGACCACGGATCCACCAATGGCACCTATGTGCGGGGCCAGCGCATCCACCAGATGGACATCGGCCCCGGGTCCCTGGTCCACCTCGGCAACGCGACCGACGGACCCAGGCTGAACCTGTCCGGCGCCGCCGCTGCCGCCTACGCACAGCCCGCCCCCGCCCAGCAGGCGCAGGCGGCCCCCGCCCACCCGGGGCCCCAGCAGGCCCCACCCCAGCAGGGCGGCTGGGCGCAGCAGCCCCAGCAGGCGCAGGTTCCGCAGCAGGCCTGGCCGCAGCACCAGCAGCCGCCCCAGCAGCAGTTCCCGCAGCAGGGCGGCGGCCCGGCCGGAGCCCCGGCGGTCTACGGGGACCGCAGCCCGACCACGTTCCACCAGGTCGCGCTCGGCCGTGTCATGCGCATCGGCCGTGCGCTCGAGAACGAGCTGGTCGTCTCCGACCTCCAGGTCTCGCGCCACCACGCCGAGTTCCACGCGACGCCCGACGGCCGCATGGAGATCCGCGACCTCGGCTCGCACAACGGCACCTACGTCAACGGCCAGCCGATCGCCAAGGGCGGCAGCGTCCTGCTCGGCCCGCAGGACATCGTCGGCGTCGGCCACTCCACCTTCCGCATCGTCGGCGACCGGCTCGAGGAGTTCGTCGACACCGGTGACGTCTCCTTCTCCGCGCGCGGCCTGACCGTCACGGTCGACGGCGGCAAGGACATCCTGAAGGACGTCTCCTTCGGCGTCCCCGAGAAGTCCCTCATCGCGGTCATCGGCCCCTCGGGTTCGGGAAAGTCGACCCTGCTCAAGGCGCTCACCGGCTACCGGCCCGCCAACAAGGGCGACGTCCTCTACGACAACCGCAACCTCTACAAGCAGTTCGCCGAGCTGCGCCAGCGCATCGGTCTGGTCCCGCAGGACGACATCCTGCACAAGGAGCTGACCGTCAAGAAGGCGCTGAAGTACGCGGCCAAGCTGCGCTTCCCCGCCGACACCACCGAGAACGAGCGCCAGCAGCGCATCGACGAGGTGCTGCGCGAGCTGAAGCTGGACATCCACAAGGAGAAGAAGGTCACCTCGCTCTCCGGCGGCCAGCGCAAGCGCGTCTCGGTGGCCCTGGAACTGCTGACCAAGCCGTCGCTGATCTTCCTGGACGAGCCCACATCGGGCCTCGACCCGGGCATGGACCGCGACGTCATGCAGCTCCTTCGCGGCCTCGCCGACGACGGCCGCACCGTCCTGGTGGTGACCCACTCCGTGGCCGAGCTAGCCATCTGCGACAAGCTGCTCGTGATGGCGCCGGGCGGCTCGGTGGCGTACTTCGGCCCGCCCGAGGAGGCGCTGAACTTCTTCGGCTACAGCACCTGGGCCGATGTCTTCTCCGCCTTCGAGAGCTACCGTGACTACGACTGGGCGGGCCGCTGGAAGGGCTCGCAGCACTACCAGATGTACGCCGCGGACATCGACGCCGTCGCCCCGCAGTCGGCGCAGATGCCGCCGGCCCAGTCGATGAAGCCGCCCAAGCCCCAGGGCTGGATCTCCCAGTTGTGGACGCTGATGCGCCGCTATGTCTCGGTCATCGCGTCCGACAAGGGCTTCCTCGCCCTTTCGGTGGCCCTGCCCGCGGTGATCGGCTCGGTCAGCGTCGTCATCCCGGCGAAGTTCGGGCTCGCGCCGCCGACGCCGCCGTCCCGGTTCAACGGGGACGCCGGCACGATCATGCTGATCCTCACGGTCGGCATGTGCTTCTCGGGCGCGGCCAACTCCGTACGAGAACTGATCAAGGAACGGGTCATCTACGAACGGGAGCGGGCCACCGGCCTCTCCCGCTCGGCGTACCTGATGTCCAAGATCCTGGTGCTCGGGGTCATCACCGCTTTCCAGGGCGTGATCCTCTGCGTCATCGGCTTCTCCACGCGCAAGCTGCCCGCCGAGGGCCTGGTGATGCCGCCCGCGGTCGAGATGTGTCTGGTCGTGATCGCGCTCGGCTTCACCTCGATGATGTTCGGCCTGATCATCTCCGCGCTGGTGAAGACCTCCGAGAAGACAATGCCGCTCCTGGTCATGTTCGCCATCGTGCAGGTCGTGTTCACCGGCATCCTCTTCAAGGTGTACGACTCGGTCGGCCTTGAGCAGTTCGCCTGGCTGATGCCGTCCCGCTGGGCCATCGCGGGCGTCGGCACCACCCTCGACCTCTCCCACCTGATGGGGCCGATGGACCAGAGCGACCCGACCAACCTGGACCCGCTGTGGAAGCACAGCGTCGCCCAGTGGTGCGTCGACATCTCGGTGCTGCTCGCCATCGGCATCGTCCTCGGCTTCGTGGTCGCGCGTCTGCTGCGCCGCCACGAGCCGGAGGTCATGCGCAAGTAACGGCAGCGCCCTGGGCACGATCAGCCCGCACGCCGAAGGGCGGCACCCCGCACGGGGTGCCGCCCTTCGGCGTCGCGTGTGCCGTCCTGCGTCACTCAGTAGGCGCTGTTCACGTTGTCCATCGAGCCGTACTTGTCGGCCGCGTAGTTGGCGGCCGCGGTGATGTTGGCGACCGGGTCGTAGATGTTCCACGACGTGCCGGGCACGTGGTAGGCGTTGAAGGTCGGCTGGATGACCTGGAGCAGCCCCTTGGACGGGACGCCGTTGATGGCGTTGATGTCCCAGCCGTTGATGGCCATCGGGTTGCCGGTCGACTCGCGCATGATGTTGCGGTGCAGTCCCTCGTAGGTGCCGGGGATGCCCTTGCTCTTCATGATGTCGAGGGACTGGCGGATCCAGCCGTCGAGGTTGTTGGCGTAGACCGGCTTGCGGGCGGCGGAGCGGCTGGCCGCGGCGGCCTCGTCACGCTTCTTCGCCTCGGCGTCGGCCTTGGCCTTGGCAGCGGCCTTGGCCTTGGCGGCCTCGTCGGCCTTGGCCTGCTTGTCCGCGGTCACCTGCTGCTTGGAGATGCTCTCCGAGACCGTCTTGGTGCTGGCGACGGTCGCCATGAAGGCGGCGGGCTCGGCAGCTGCGGCGTCGCTCGACTGACCCGTCCCGGGGAAGACCGAGAGGGCGAGAGCGGCGGCGCCGAGGGCGGCTACACCGGCAATCGAGATCTTGTGCGTCTGGTTGAGACGACTATGACCAAGGTTGCTGGACTCGGGCATGGTGGTGGGACCTCTTCCGAATGGCGGGGACGGCGCGATGAAGCGCCGCGGCGGTTGGGCCGCAGCGCTGTGCGACGGGAGCCATTGTTAGCGGCCGCAAAAACTGGAGGCAAAGGTGCCACTTACGAAGCCGGGTAGTGGATCAGGGCACCGCGAAAGCTGCCTCATACCCGCGCGTACGCGGCTCACACCACCTTTATTTGTCCACTAAACGGCTTCGTAAGTGATGTGCGTCCTATGTGCGGGCTCACATCGGAGGGCAAACGGAATCACGAAAAGTTGCTGAAGCAATGCGTAGCGTGAGGGTTGTCATCCGCGAGGACGGGAGGGACGCCGCCGAACTCGTACCCCGGGCAGAGCCCGCCCGGCGCCGGGTCGTGGACGTCCCCTCGTCGCCCGGTCTCGACCGGGCGACGAGCGGCCGCCGGACGTCGGAGCCGCCGTCACCGGCATGGACCGTCCCGAGCCGCCCCGCCGCACCGCTACCGCGTCGGGTCGCCGGGACCCGCCCCGCAGGGCCCTTCGGCCTAGGTCGCGCGGCCCAGCCACGGCCGTCCAGGGACCGAGGTGCGCTGTCATACCCCGCCGGTACGGTGACCACATGAGCAGTCCCCGCCCCGCGCACCCCGCCGGACCAGGGCAGAGCCCGTCGCCCAGCGCGGGACTCGCCGCCGTGAGCACCGCCCTGCTCGCCATGAGCCGGCACCTGGAAGTCAGGGACGTCCTCAAGACGATCACCGCCTCCGCCCGTGAACTGCTCGACGCGCGGTACGCGGCGCTCGGCGTCCCCGACGACCACGGCGGCTTCGCGCAGTTCGTGGTGGACGGCGTCAGCGACGAGCAGTGGCGCGCGATCGGGCCGCTGCCGCGCCAGCACGGCATCCTGGCCGCGATGCTCCACGAAGAGAAAGCCGAGCGCCTGGCGGATGTCCGCGAGGACCCGCGCTTCGAGGGCTGGCCCGCCGCCCACCCCGACATGTCCGACTTCCTCGGCATGCCGATCCGCGACGGTGAGGAGACGCTGGGCGCCCTCTTCCTCGCCAACAAGCGGGGCCGCGACCCCGAGGGCGGCCGCGACCCGGAGAGCGGCTGCGGCTTCACCGAACGGGACGAGGAACTGCTGCGCCTGCTCGCCCAGCACGCCGCGATCGCCCTCACCAATGCCCGCCTGTACGAGCGCAGCCGCGAGCTGACCATCGCCGAGGAGCGCTCCCGGCTCGCCCACGAGCTGCACGACGCGGTCAGCCAGAAACTCTTCTCGCTGCGCCTCACCGCCCAGGCGGCCGCCGCACTGGTCGACCGCGACCCGGCCCGCGCCAAGGGCGAGCTCCAGCAGGTCACCGCGCTCGCGGCCGAGGCCGCCGACGAACTGCGCGCCGCCGTGGTGGAGTTGAGGCCGGCCGCCCTGGAGGAAGACGGCCTGGTGCACACCCTGCGCACCCAGATCCAGGTCCTCGACCGCGCGCACGCGGCCCGCGTCACCTTCGACAACCTCGGGGTGCGCGCCCTGCCGCCCTCCCAGGAGGAGGCGCTGCTGCGGGTCGCCCAGGAGGCTCTGCACAACGCGCTGCGCCACTCGGGCGCGGGCCGGGTCGATGTCGTCCTGGAGCGCAAGGGGGCGGGCGCCGTCCTGCGGGTCACCGACAACGGCCGGGGCTTCGAGCCCAGCCGGGTCCGCCGCGCCGGGCGCCACCTCGGGCTCGTCTCCATGCGGCACCGGGCCGGCGGTGTCGGCGGCAGGCTCACCGTGCGTTCGGCTCCCGGCGCGGGCGCCACGATCGAGATGGAGGTCCCCGGTGGCTGACAAGGTGATCAGGGTCCTGATCGTGGACGACCATCAGGTGGTCCGCCGGGGCCTGCGTACGTTCCTCGAAGTGCAGGACGACATAGAAGTGGTGGGCGAGGCGTCCGACGGCGCCGAGGGCGTGGCCCGCGCCGAGCAGCTGAGGCCGGACGTCGTCCTGATGGACGTGAAGATGCCGGGCATGGACGGCATCGAGGCGCTGCGCAAGCTGCGCGAACTCGCCAACCCGGCCCGGGTCCTCATCGTCACCAGCTTCACCGAGCAGCGCACCGTGGTTCCCGCCCTGCGCGCGGGTGCGTGTGGGTACGTATACAAGGACGTCGATCCGGACGCGCTGGCCGGAGCGATCCGCTCGGTGCACGCCGGGCACGTGCTGCTCCAGCCCGAGGTCGCGGGCGCGCTGCTCAGCCAGGACGACGCGAGCGGCGGCACCGGGCGCGGCACGACGCTGACCGAGCGGGAGAAGGAGGTGCTGGCGCTGATCGCCGACGGCCGCTCCAACCGCGAGATCGCGCGCCATCTCGTGCTGTCCGAGAAGACCGTCAAGACGCACGTCTCGAACATCCTGATGAAGCTGGACCTCGCGGACCGCACCCAGGCCGCGCTGTGGGCGGTACGGCACGGTGCGGCCGGCTGATTGGGCCTGTACGGGATGTTCACGGGGGAGGAAGCGGAACGTCAGGATCCGGTGCGAGATTCATACCGTCGTGTAAATGTCACCCGCATGGCGCATCCCTCGCGGGCGGCGGGCGTTCTCCATGGCATGCCGCGGCGGTTGGTCGCGGCGACGACCAGGAGGATCCACACCATGAAGTTCAACAAGGCTCTCGCCGTCACCGTGCTCGCCGGCGGCGCCCTCGCCGCGGCGACCGGCGCCGCCTCCGCCCACGGCGGGGCCCAGGCCGAGGGCAAGACCGAGCGCTCCCCGGGCGTCGTCTCCGGCAACCTGGTCCAGGTGCCGGTGCATGTACCGGTGAACGCCACCGGTAACACGGTCAACGTGGTTGGTCTCCTGAACCCGGTCTTCGGCAACCAGAGCGCCAACTTCTGACCCCCGTCGCCCGCCCCGGCCCCCGGCCCCACCCCGGGGGCCTCGGGCGGTGCGGGCCGTGGCCGCTCCTCGCGCAGTTCCCCGCGCCCCTGGCGGCGTCGGTGGGGGCCCGCACCGGCACCCTCAGCCCGTCCGGCGTTTCGCGACACGGGGTCCGGGGCGGAGCCCCAGGGGCCCTCGCTGCGGGTCGTGGGTGGCTGGTCGCAGTTCCCCGCGCCCCCAGCTGCTCGGCGCTGGCCCGTACGGGCATCTTCAGCCTGTCCGGCGTTTGAGGACGAGCGCCCTTCAGGCGTGACACGGGGTCCGGGGCGGAGCCCCAGGAGCCCTGGCTTGCGGGTTGTGGTCGCTCCTCGCGCAGTTCCCCGCGCCCCTGACCACTCGGCCCTGGCCAGCACAGGCATCCCCAGCCTGTCCGGCGTTTGAGGACGAGCGCCCTTCAGGCGTGACACGGGGTCCGGGGCGGAGCCCCAGGGACCCCGGCTGCGGGTCGTGGTCGCTTCTCGCGCAGTTCCCCGCGCCCCTGGGTGGGGCAGGCGCTGGCCCGCACCGGCAAACTCAGCCCGTCATGGGGGTCCCCCCTGGCCTTTAAGGCCTTGGGGGAGATTGAGGACGGGCGTTGGGGGTCAGCCCCGGTGGCGTTCTTCGACGTACGCGTTGTACGCCGCGACCCGCGCCCGCCGGGCCACCCGCTCCACCGGCCGCAGCGCCTCCCCCCGCGCGGCGATCTCCGACGCGCTCACCGCACCCCCGTGCCCGTTCTCGTACGCGAGCGCGACCAGCAGACCGACCCGCCGGGCCAGCTCAAGGACCCGCACCGCGCGCGGCGGATACCCGGGCGCGAGAACGTCCTCGTCGGGCCCCTCGGCCCGCGCCCGGTACGCGTCGATCGCCGCCGAGGCCGCAGGACCCGACCCCGCGACGTCGAGCCGCGTCAGCGTCAACGTCGCCTCCCGCAGCGCCTCCGCCAGCTCCCGCTCCGCCTCCCCGAGCGAGGGCACGTCCGCGGGCGGCGCCGCGCGCACCGCGAGGCAGTGCCAGACGACCTCCGTGTGCACGTCCCCGGCGGGCCCGGCCTCGTACACCTCGGGGACCAGACCATAGGGAGCCCCGAACCCCACCACCGCCTCCTCGGCCGCGAGCGCCCGGGCATTGAACTCCGGGGGGCCGCTCAGCCCCAGCGGATGCCCCGCCACCGGCAGCGCGACCCGCCAGCCGCTGACCCCGAGCGCACGCAGCCGCCCGAGCGCCAGCGTGAGCCCCACGGGAGCGGACTCGCCGGGCAGCCCCTCGACGCGGTGCACCGCGTCGTCCCCGACGATGGCGAGCGCCGCGTCGTCCGGCGAGACATTTCCGGCCAACAGGGCATTTCCCCAAGCGGCCAGCCGACCTGAACGTGGTTCCGAGAACATGACCACAAGCCTAGAGAAACCGCACGACCGGACCTAGAGGCAGGATCACTTCCCCAGTGGCGTAGGTTTTCCCTGGGGACCGCGCCCACCGGCGCGCCCCGCACCGCACTCGCGAACACAAGACGATGGCATGGGGAGACAACGCGCTCATGAGCGATGTACTGGAGCTGGTGGACGTATCCGTGGTCCGCGACGGACGCGCTCTGGTGGACGACGTCTCCTGGTCGGTCAAGGAGGGCGAGCGCTGGGTGATCCTCGGCCCCAACGGCGCCGGCAAGACCACCCTCCTCAACATCGCCTCCAGCTACCTCTTCCCGAGCACCGGCACCGCCAGGATCCTCGGCGAACAGCTCGGCAAGGTCGACGTCTTCGAGCTGCGCCCGCGCATCGGCATGGCCGGAGTGGCCATGGCAGACAAGCTCCCCAAGCGCCAGACCGTGCTCCAGACGGTGCTCACCGCCGCGTACGGCATGACCGCCACCTGGCAGGAGCAGTACGACGCCGTCGACGAGGACCGCGCCCGCGCCTTCCTCGACCGGCTCGGCATGACCGACTTCCTGGACCGCAAGTTCGGCACGCTCTCCGAGGGCGAGCGCAAGCGCACCCTGATCGCCCGCGCCATGATGACCGACCCCGAGCTCCTGCTCCTGGACGAGCCCGCCGCAGGCCTCGACCTCGGCGGCCGCGAGGACCTGGTCCGCCGCCTCGGCCGGCTCGCCCGCGACCCGTACGCCCCCTCGATGATCATGGTCACGCACCACGTCGAGGAGATCGCCCCGGGCTTCACCCACGTCCTGATGATCCGCCAGGGCAAGGTGCTCGCCGCCGGCCCCATGGAGACCGAGCTCACCTCCCGCAACCTCTCCCTCTGCTTCGGCCTCCCGCTGCTCGTCGAGCACCGCGGCGACCGCTACACCGCCACGGGCCTCCCGCTCGGCTGACCGGGCGCACTGTCGGTGAGGGGGCGCGCCCACCTACCATGACCTGGTGGACATCGAGGCATGGGTCTGGTGGCTGGTGGCCGCGGCGGGTCTGGGCATCCCCCTGGTCCTGACCGCCATGCCCGAATTCGGCATGATGGCGGCCGGGGCGATCGCCGCCGCCATCGGCGCGGCCCTCGGTCTCGGCGGCGTCGCGCAGGTGCTGCTCTTCGTGGCCGTCTCGGTCGCGCTCATCGCCGTCGTACGCCCCATCGCCGCCCGCCACCGCGACGAACGGCCCCAACTGGCCACCGGCACCGACGCGTTGAAGGGCCGGCAGGCCCTCGTCCTGGAACGGGTGGACGCCGAGGGCGGCCGGATCAAACTCGCGGGGGAGGTCTGGTCGGCCCGCGCACTGGGCCCCGACGAGGTGTTCGAGGCCGGCCGGCAGGTCGACGTGGTCGAGATCGACGGAGCCACTGCCATCGTCATGTGAACCATGCCAGGATCATCGGGCCCGGCAACTCCCAATGTTTCCAGGGCCATCCGAGAGCAAGAAGGGCACGGGGTACGCGATGCAACCGATCATCATCGTCCTGATCATCCTGGTGGTGCTGGTCTTCATCGCCCTGATCAAGACCATCCAGGTCATCCCACAGGCCAGCGCCGCCATCGTGGAGCGCTTCGGCCGCTACACCCGGACGCTGAACGCGGGCCTGAACATCGTCGTCCCGTTCATCGACTCGATCCGCAACCGCATCGACCTGCGCGAACAGGTCGTGCCCTTCCCGCCCCAGCCGGTGATCACCCAGGACAACCTGGTGGTCAACATCGACACCGTCATCTACTACCAGGTGACCGACGCCCGGGCCGCCACCTACGAAGTCGCCAGCTACATCCAGGCGATCGAACAGCTCACCGTCACCACGCTCCGCAACATCATCGGCGGCATGGACCTGGAGCGGACCCTGACCTCCCGCGAGGAGATCAACGCGGCCCTGCGCGGCGTCCTCGACGAAGCGACCGGCAAGTGGGGCATCCGCGTCAACCGCGTCGAGCTCAAGGCGATCGAGCCGCCCACCTCCATCCAGGACTCGATGGAGAAGCAGATGCGCGCCGACCGTGACAAGCGCGCCGCGATCCTCCAGGCCGAAGGTGTACGGCAGTCGGAGATCCTGCGCGCCGAGGGTGAGAAGCAGTCCGCGATCCTGCGCGCCGAAGGTGAGGCCAAGGCGGCGGCCCTGCGCGCCGAGGGCGAGGCCCAGGCCGTCCGCACGGTCTTCGAGGCGATCCACGCGGGCGACCCCGACCAGAAGCTGCTCTCCTACCAGTACCTCCAGATGCTCCCGAAGATCGCCGAGGGCGACGCCAACAAGCTCTGGATCGTGCCCAGCGAGATCGGCGACGCCCTCAAGGGCCTCTCCGGCGCCTTCGGCAACCTCGGCGGCGGCATGCCGGGCTTCAACACCGGCAACGGCGGGAACGGCGCCAACGCCGAGCGCCGCGAAACACCCAGCGTCGAGTGAACCGGTCCCGGGGCAAGGGCTGTTGACGGCCCCGGGCACCCTTCATGCATGATCAGTGCGGCCCCTCGACCTCCATGGCGGGGAGGCGACTCACTGAATGCCTAAGGAGATGGCCTTGTCCATCTGGGAAGCACTCGCGGTCTTCGCGGCCGGTATCGGCGCGGGCACCATCAACACGATCGTCGGATCCGGCACGCTGATCACCTTCCCCGTGCTCCTGGCGACCGGCCTGCCACCGATCACCGCCAACGTCTCCAACTCCCTCGGCCTGGTGCCTGGCTCCATCAGCGGCGCCATCGGCTACCGCCACGAACTGCGCGGCCAGACCCGGCGCGTACTGCGCCTGGCCGGCGCCGCCCTCCTCGGCGGCCTGGCCGGCGCGATCCTGCTGCTCGCCCTGCCGTCCTCGTCGTTCGACGCGATCGTCCCCGTCCTGGTCGGCATCGCCCTCGTGCTCGTACTGTTCCAGCCGCGCCTGGCCGCCGTCATCGCGCGGCGCCGCGAGGCCAGCGGCACCGAGGCCCACCCCGAAGGCGGCGTCGCCCTGCTCGTCGGCCTCTTCCTCGCCAGCATGTACGGCGGCTACTTCGGCGCCGCCCAGGGCGTTCTGTACCTCTCCTTGATGGGCCTGCTCCTGCACGACAGTCTTCAGCGCGTCAACGCCGTCAAGAACGTCCTCGGCGCCGTGGTCAACGGCATCGCGGCCGTCTTCTTCCTCTTCGTCGCCGAGTTCAACTGGACCGCCGTGCTGCTCATCGCCGTCGGCGCGACCATAGGAGGGCAGATCGGCGCCAAGGTCGGCCGCCGACTCAAGCCCGCCGTGCTGCGTGGGGTGATCATCGCCGTCGGTATCGTCGCGATCCTCCAACTGACCCTGAAATAAAGGGCGTTGGCCGGGGGAGAGGAGCGATCGTCGACCCCGCGGTTCAGGCCGCGGGCGCGGCGCCCGTCGCCAGCCACTCGGGCAGCTCCGAGCGGTCACCGGCCGCCATCGCGAGCAGCATCGCATCGGCCGGCGACGGCACGAACGGCTGGCGCAGCAGCGGCATCCCCGCCTCCTCCGGCGTCCGGTCCGCCTTACGGTGATTGTCCTCGGCGCAGGACGCCACCGTGTTCAGCCACACGTCCCGGCCGCCCTGCGCCCGTGGCACCACGTGGTCCACGGTCGTCGCGCGCCGCCCGCAGTACGCACACCGGTGCTGGTCCCTGATCAGGACCCCCCGTCTCGACCACGGCGCGTGTCTTCGGAAGGGCACCCGTACGTATCTGCACAGCCGGATCACCCGGGGCACCGGAAGATCGACGGCCGCCGCCCGCACCCGCAGACCGGGGTGGGACTGTTCGACGACGGCCTTGTCCTGGAGGACCAGCACCACGGCACGGTTGAGCGTCACCGTCGACAGTGGCTCGAAGCTCGCGTTCAGTACCAGCGTGTCCCTCATCGTGCCCACCTCCGTAGTGCCGGCCCACTCCCTGGCGGGCTTGGATCAACTCTGGCCGGGCTCGCCACGATGGACAACGCAATATTCCGTGCCCGGCCGAGCGACCGTCCGGCCCCGACAACAGAAAAAATGCCCTGCCTTGATCTCTCCAGGACCAGGGCAGGGCAAACGGAAAACGAACGATCAGCTCTCGGCGGGCGCCGTGTACTGACCGATGAGCTGCGCGCGCCCCAGCGTGTGGAAGCGCAGATTGAAGCCGACCGCAGCGGGCGACGCCTCCGCGCCGGGGCCCAGCTTCTCGGTGTCGACCGCGTACACCGTGAACACATACCGGTGCGTCTCACCGGCCGGTGGCGCCGCGCCGCCGAAGTCCTTCGTCCCGTAGTCGTTGCGCACCTGCACGGCGCCGGACGGCAGACCCTCGAACTTCCCGCTGCCCGCCCCGGCCGGCAGCTCCGTCACCGACGCCGGGATGTCGAACACCGACCAGTGCCAGAACCCGCTGCCCGTGGGCGCGTCCGGATCGAAGCACGTGACGGCGAAGCTCTTCGTCCCCGAGGGGAACCCCTCCCACCGCAGCTGCGGCGAGGTGTTGCCGGCCGCGTACACCTGGGCGTCCTTGAGCGGGGCACCCGGTTCGACGTCCTCGCTCACCACCGTGAACGACGGCACCTCGGGATGGAAGTCATGGGGAAGCGGCGGCCTCTTGAGCTCGCTCACGTCGGCACCTCCTGAATCGCGTCACTTGCGTCAACTGGCACGACCGAGCCTAGGGGGTCCGCCCCTGGAACCAGTCGCGCCGCCCGCCGACCTCGGCCAGCCACTGGTTGAGGTACGCCGCCCAGTCCGTCCCCTGGAAGTCGCGCAGCCCCACCTGGAAGGAGCGGTAGGAGTCGCCGCCCTCGGTGAACAGGCCCGGCTTCTTGTCCATCTCCAGGATCACGTCCATCTCGCGGTCGTCCGCGACGAACGTCAGCTCCACCTGGTTCAGACCCCGGTACTGCGCCGGCGCGTAGAACTCGATCTCCTGGTAGAAGGGCAGCCGTTGCCGGGTCCCGCGGATGTGCCCCTTCTCCATGTCCGCGCTCTTGAAGCGGAACCCGAGCTGGATGAACGCGTCGAGGATCGCCTGCTGGGCGGGGAGCGGATGCACCTGGATCGGGTCGAGATCACCGGAGTCGAGCGCGCGGGCGATCGCCAGCTCCGTCGTCACACCGATGTGCATGCCCCGCAGCTGCTGTCCGTCGATGGCCGTCACGGGCGTCTCCCACGGGATCTCGAGCCCGAACGGCACCACGTGCACGGCCCCGGCCCGCACCTCGAAGGCCCCGCCGAGGCGGGCCCTGGTGAACTCGATGTCCTGCTTGTGCTCGTGCTCACCGCCCTCGACCTCGACCCGGGCCTGCAAACCCACGGAAAGGCCCTCGATGTGCTGGTCGACCGACCCGCCCTGGATCCGGACCTCACCCTGGACGACGCCGCCCGGCACCACATGGGTCTCGGTGAGCTCGGTCTCCACCGACGCCCCGCCCGCCCCCAGGCTCGCCAGCAGCCGCTTGAACCCCATGCCAGTCCTTCCCCTGCATCCGTTCGATCTGGACCCTACGAACGCGTGACGACGACCTCCGGTTCCCTTCGGCCGTCAAGTACGCTCGTACGGCATGATCACGGCCACCGAACGTACGCCACTTCCCCGGGACTTCTTCGACCGCCCTGTCCTCGAAGTCGCCCCGGACCTCCTGGGCCGCACGCTGGTACGCCTCACTCCGCACGGGCCCCTGGAGGTCCGGCTCACGGAGGTGGAGGCGTACGACGGCCCCAACGACCCGGGCTCGCACGCCTTCCGCGGCCGCACGGCCCGCAACGACGTGATGTTCGGCCCGCCCGGACACGCGTACGTCTACTTCACCTACGGCATGTGGCACTGCCTCAACCTGGTGTGCGGCCCCGAAGGACAGGCGAGCGGTGTACTGCTCAGGGCGGGCGAGGTCCTGGTGGGCTCCGACCTGGCCCGGCCTCGTCGACTCTCGGCCCGCCACGACAGGGAACTGGCCAAAGGCCCGGCACGCCTGGCCACGGCACTCGACGTCGGCCGCGCCCTGAACGGCGAGGACGTCTGCGCGGGCCCCGAGTCCCCCCTGTCCATCCTCACGGGTACGCCTCCCGCGCCCGACCAGGTGCGCAGTGGCCCGCGCACCGGGGTGGGCGGCGACGGAGCCCCGCACCCGTGGCGCTTCTGGATCTCCGACGACCCCACGGTGAGCCCCTACCGGGCCCACCAGCCCCGCAAGCGCCGAACTTGACTCGGCCTCAAGGGGCGCCTAACGTAGCCCGAGCCGCTTGACACGGGCCCTGCTGTTCAGCATCCCCGAGCGGCCATCCACTACCTTCGATCGAACCTCAACGGGTGTGCATTTCGGCGTGCCGAAATTCGTACGCGAATGACTCGATTATGAAGGACCGGGGAAACCCGCTAAAGTAGTGGACACGCCAAGAGGGAAACGCGAAAGCGAAGAACTCGAAGCGAACCCCAATTCGACGGGGAATCGGACACGAAAGAGTCTGATAGAGTCGGAAACACGAAATACCGAAGGGAAGCGCCCGGAGGAAAGCCCGAGAGGGTGAGTACAAAGGAAGCGTCCGTTCCTTGAGAACTCAACAGCGTGCCAAAAGTCAACGCCAGATTGACAACCCCGTCTCCACTTCGGTGGGACGAGGTTCCTTTGAAAAGTCCTGCCGGCCCTCGTGGTCGTCAGGCAATTACACAGCGAGGACGCTGTGGACGGGCCGCCTTATTCCGGTGGTTCCGTCCCGCTCTTACGTGATGTGTGCACCCGATTACGGGTAATCATTCATGGAGAGTTTGATCCTGGCTCAGGACGAACGCTGGCGGCGTGCTTAACACATGCAAGTCGAACGATGAAGCCCTTCGGGGTGGATTAGTGGCGAACGGGTGAGTAACACGTGGGCAATCTGCCCTTCACTCTGGGACAAGCCCTGGAAACGGGGTCTAATACCGGATAACACTCCTCAGGGCATCTTGAGGGGTTAAAAGCTCCGGCGGTGAAGGATGAGCCCGCGGCCTATCAGCTTGTTGGTGGGGTGATGGCCTACCAAGGCGACGACGGGTAGCCGGCCTGAGAGGGCGACCGGCCACACTGGGACTGAGACACGGCCCAGACTCCTACGGGAGGCAGCAGTGGGGAATATTGCACAATGGGCGAAAGCCTGATGCAGCGACGCCGCGTGAGGGATGACGGCCTTCGGGTTGTAAACCTCTTTCAGCAGGGAAGAAGCGAAAGTGACGGTACCTGCAGAAGAAGCGCCGGCTAACTACGTGCCAGCAGCCGCGGTAATACGTAGGGCGCAAGCGTTGTCCGGAATTATTGGGCGTAAAGAGCTCGTAGGCGGCTTGTCACGTCGGATGTGAAAGCCCGGGGCTTAACCCCGGGTCTGCATTCGATACGGGCTAGCTAGAGTGTGGTAGGGGAGATCGGAATTCCTGGTGTAGCGGTGAAATGCGCAGATATCAGGAGGAACACCGGTGGCGAAGGCGGATCTCTGGGCCATTACTGACGCTGAGGAGCGAAAGCGTGGGGAGCGAACAGGATTAGATACCCTGGTAGTCCACGCCGTAAACGTTGGGAACTAGGTGTTGGCGACATTCCACGTCGTCGGTGCCGCAGCTAACGCATTAAGTTCCCCGCCTGGGGAGTACGGCCGCAAGGCTAAAACTCAAAGGAATTGACGGGGGCCCGCACAAGCAGCGGAGCATGTGGCTTAATTCGACGCAACGCGAAGAACCTTACCAAGGCTTGACATATACCGGAAACGGCTAGAGATAGTCGCCCCCTTGTGGTCGGTATACAGGTGGTGCATGGCTGTCGTCAGCTCGTGTCGTGAGATGTTGGGTTAAGTCCCGCAACGAGCGCAACCCTTGTTCTGTGTTGCCAGCATGCCCTTCGGGGTGATGGGGACTCACAGGAGACTGCCGGGGTCAACTCGGAGGAAGGTGGGGACGACGTCAAGTCATCATGCCCCTTATGTCTTGGGCTGCACACGTGCTACAATGGCCGGTACAAAGAGCTGCGATGCCGTGAGGCGGAGCGAATCTCAAAAAGCCGGTCTCAGTTCGGATTGGGGTCTGCAACTCGACCCCATGAAGTCGGAGTTGCTAGTAATCGCAGATCAGCATTGCTGCGGTGAATACGTTCCCGGGCCTTGTACACACCGCCCGTCACGTCACGAAAGTCGGTAACACCCGAAGCCGGTGGCCCAACCCCTTGTGGGAGGGAGCTGTCGAAGGTGGGACTGGCGATTGGGACGAAGTCGTAACAAGGTAGCCGTACCGGAAGGTGCGGCTGGATCACCTCCTTTCTAAGGAGCACAGTACCGATTGCAGACGCATGTTCTGCACGGTCAGCTCATGGGTGGAACGTTGACTATTCGGCACTTCCGGTCGACTCGGGCCGCTAGTACTGCTCTTCGGAGCGTGGAACGCGACACGGGGCGATGGGGAGGGCCGGGCACGCTGTTGGGTATCTGAAGGTACGGCCGAAAGGCTGCCTTCAAGTGCCGGCCCCAGTGCACTCACCAGGTTCTGGTGGGGTGATGGGTGGTTGGTCGTTGTTTGAGAACTGCACAGTGGACGCGAGCATCTGTGGCCAAGTTTTTAAGGGCGCACGGTGGATGCCTTGGCACCAGGAACCGATGAAGGACGTGGGAGGCCACGATAGTCCCCGGGGAGCCGTCAACCAGGCTTTGATCCGGGGGTTTCCGAATGGGGAAACCCGGCAGTCGTCATGGGCTGTCACCCATACCTGAACACATAGGGTATGTGGAGGGAACGAGGGGAAGTGAAACATCTCAGTACCCTCAGGAAGAGAAAACAACCGTGATTCCGGGAGTAGTGGCGAGCGAAACCGGATGAGGCCAAACCGTATGCGTGTGATACCCGGCAGGGGTTGCGCATGCGGGGTTGTGGGATCTCTCTTTCACAGTCTGCCGGCTGTGAGGCGAGTCAGAAACCGTTGGTGTAGGCGAAGGACATGCGAAAGGTCCGGCGTAGAGGGTAAGACCCCCGTAGCTGAAACATCAACGGCTCGTTTGAGAGACACCCAAGTAGCACGGGGCCCGAGAAATCCCGTGTGAATCTGGCGGGACCACCCGCTAAGCCTAAATATTCCCTGGTGACCGATAGCGGATAGTACCGTGAGGGAATGGTGAAAAGTACCGCGGGAGCGGAGTGAAATAGTACCTGAAACCGTGTGCCTACAAGCCGTGGGAGCGTCGCTGTATGTGCTTGCACATACAGTCGTGACTGCGTGCCTTTTGAAGAATGAGCCTGCGAGTTAGCGGTGTGTAGCGAGGTTAACCCGTGTGGGGAAGCCGTAGCGAAAGCGAGTCCGAATAGGGCGATTGAGTTGCACGCTCTAGACCCGAAGCGGAGTGATCTAGCCATGGGCAGGTTGAAGCGGCTGTAAGAGGTCGTGGAGGACCGAACCCACCAGGGTTGAAAACCTGGGGGATGACCTGTGGTTAGGGGTGAAAGGCCAATCAAACTCCGTGATAGCTGGTTCTCCCCGAAATGCATTTAGGTGCAGCGTCGTGTGTTTCTTGCCGGAGGTAGAGCACTGGATAGGCGATGGGCCCTACCGGGTTACTGACCTTAGCCAAACTCCGAATGCCGGTAAGTGAGAGCGCGGCAGTGAGACTGTGGGGGATAAGCTCCATGGTCGAGAGGGAAACAGCCCAGAGCATCGACTAAGGCCCCTAAGCGTACGCTAAGTGGGAAAGGATGTGGAGTCGCAGAGACAACCAGGAGGTTGGCTTAGAAGCAGCCACCCTTGAAAGAGTGCGTAATAGCTCACTGGTCAAGTGATTCCGCGCCGACAATGTAGCGGGGCTCAAGCGTACCGCCGAAGTCGTGTCATTCCAGCATATAGGGCCAACGCCTGCTGGGATGGGTAGGGGAGCGTCGTGTGCCGGGTGAAGCCGCAGCGGAAGCTAGTGGTGGACGGTTCACGAGTGAGAATGCAGGCATGAGTAGCGATACACACGTGAGAAACGTGTGCGCCGATTGACTAAGGGTTCCTGGGTCAAGCTGATCTGCCCAGGGTAAGTCGGGACCTAAGGCGAGGCCGACAGGCGTAGTCGATGGACAACCGGTTGATATTCCGGTACCCGCTTTGAAACGCCCAGTATCGAATCCATTAATGCTAAGGCCGTGAAGCCGCCCTGATCTCTTCGGAGTTGAGGGGAGTGGTGGAGCCGCTGACCCAAGGTGGTAGTAGGTAAGCGATGGGGTGACGCAGGAAGGTAGTCCAGCCCGGGCGGTGGTTGTCCCGGGGTAAGGGTGTAGGACGTGCGGTAGGCAAATCCGTCGCACATATAGTCTGAGACCTGATGCCGAGCCGATTGTGGTGAAGTGGATGATCCTATGCTGTCGAGAAAAGCCTCTAGCGAGTTTCATGGCGGCCCGTACCCTAAACCGACTCAGGTGGTCAGGTAGAGAATACCGAGGCGTTCGGGTGAACTATGGTTAAGGAACTCGGCAAAATGCCCCCGTAACTTCGGGAGAAGGGGGGCCATCACCGGTGATGAGATTTACTCTCTGAGCTGGGGGTGGCCGCAGAGACCAGCGAGAAGCGACTGTTTACTAAAAACACAGGTCCGTGCGAAGCCGTAAGGCGATGTATACGGACTGACGCCTGCCCGGTGCTGGAACGTTAAGGGGACCGGTTAGTGACCTTTCGGGGTTGCGAAGCTGAGAACTTAAGCGCCAGTAAACGGCGGTGGTAACTATAACCATCCTAAGGTAGCGAAATTCCTTGTCGGGTAAGTTCCGACCTGCACGAATGGCGTAACGACTTCTCGACTGTCTCAACCATAGGCCCGGTGAAATTGCACTACGAGTAAAGATGCTCGTTTCGCGCAGCAGGACGGAAAGACCCCGGGACCTTTACTACAGTTTGATATTGGTGTTCGGTTCGGCTTGTGTAGGATAGGTGGGAGACTTTGAAGCGGCCACGCCAGTGGTTGTGGAGTCGTCGTTGAAATACCACTCTGGTCGTGCTGGATGTCTAACCTCGGTCCGTGATCCGGATCAGGGACAGTGTCTGATGGGTAGTTTAACTGGGGCGGTTGCCTCCTAAAGAGTAACGGAGGCGCCCAAAGGTTCCCTCAGCCTGGTTGGCAATCAGGTGTTGAGTGTAAGTGCACAAGGGAGCTTGACTGTGAGACCGACGGGTCGAGCAGGGACGAAAGTCGGGACTAGTGATCCGGCGGTGGCTTGTGGAAGCGCCGTCGCTCAACGGATAAAAGGTACCCCGGGGATAACAGGCTGATCTTCCCCAAGAGTCCATATCGACGGGATGGTTTGGCACCTCGATGTCGGCTCGTCGCATCCTGGGGCTGGAGTCGGTCCCAAGGGTTGGGCTGTTCGCCCATTAAAGCGGTACGCGAGCTGGGTTTAGAACGTCGTGAGACAGTTCGGTCCCTATCCGCTGCGCGCGCAGGAACATTGAGAAGGGCTGTCCCTAGTACGAGAGGACCGGGACGGACGAACCTCTGGTGTGCCAGTTGTCCTGCCAAGGGCATGGCTGGTTGGCTACGTTCGGAAAGGATAACCGCTGAAAGCATCTAAGCGGGAAGCCTGCTTCGAGATGAGTGTTCCCACCTCCTTGAGAGGGTAAGGCTCCCAGTAGACGACTGGGTTGATAGGCCAGATGTGGAAGCCCGGTAACGGGTGGAGCTGACTGGTACTAATAGGCCGAGGGCTTGTCCTCAGTTGCTCGCGTCCACTGTGTTTGTTCTGAAGCAACGAACAGTTGCTGGTTGAGCAGAACCCACTTAACTAAAAAGTGTGCTTGTTCGCTCGAAACCGATAGGGTTTCGGTGGTCATAGCGTTAGGGAAACGCCCGGTTACATTCCGAACCCGGAAGCTAAGCCTTTCAGCGCCGATGGTACTGCAGGGGGGACCCTGTGGGAGAGTAGGACGCCGCCGAACAATATTTCAGGACCCTTGGTCCCAGCGTTCACGCTGGGACCAAGGGTCCTTTTGTTTTTCTGCTTTGTTTTGCCGAAGCGCGTCGGGCAGCCGACTGCGCGAGAATGACTGTAGTACCCGAAGACTAGGAGTCACGATGTCCACCAACTCTCCCGACGACCGTCCGGAGCGCGAGCCGCGCCGTCAGGACGGTGGCGACCGGGGCGGCTACCGCGGTGGTCGAGACGACCGCGGCCCGCGTCGTGACAACGACCGTGGTGGCTCCGGCGCGCGTCGTGACGACAGTCGTGGTGGTTCCTCCGGCGGCGGTTACCCCCGTCGCGACGACCGTGGTGCTCGCCCGGCCGGCGGTGGCAGCTCGTACGGGCGTCGTGATGACCGTCCCGCTCCGCGTCGTGATGACGACCGTGGTGGGTTCCGGCGTGACGACAACCGTGGCGGTGGTGGCGGCGGCTTCCGTCGTGACGACAACCGTGGTGGGGCGTCCGGTGGTGGCAGCTCCTACGGTCGTCGCGATGACAATCGTGGTGGCGGCAGCTCGTACGGGCGTCGTGATGACCGTCCCGCCCCGCGTCGTGACGATGACCGCGGTGGGTTCCGTCGTGATGACCGTCCGGTTCCGCGTCGTGATGACGACCGTGGTGGGTTCCGGCGTGACGACAACCGTGGCGGTGGTGGCGGCGGCTTCCGTCGTGACGACAACCGTGGTGGGGCGTCCGGTGGTGGCAGCTCCTACGGTCGTCGCGATGACAATCGTGGTGGCGGCAGCTCGTACGGGCGTCGTGATGACCGTCCCGCCCCGCGTCGTGACGATGACCGCGGTGGGTTCCGTCGTGATGAGCGTCCGGCTCCGCGTCGTGATGACGACCGTGGTGGGTTCCGGCGCGATGACAATCGTGGTGGCGGCAGCTCGTACGGCCGTCGTGACGATCGTCCGGCTCCGCGTCGTGATGACGACCGTGGTGGTCGCCCGGCCGGCGGTGGCAGCTCGTACGGGCGTCGTGATGACCGTCCCGCCCCGCGCCGTGACGACGACCGCGGTGGGTTCCGTCGTGACGACAACCGTGGTGGGGCCTCCGGCGGTGGCGGCTCCTACGGTCGTCGCGATGACAATCGTGGAGGCGGCGCTTCTTACGGCCGTCGTGACGATCGTCCGGCTCCGCGCCGCGATGATGACCGGGGTGGTTTCCGGCGCGACGACCGTCCGGCTCCGCGTCGTGATGACGACCGTGGTGGTCGCCCGGCCGGTGGTGGCAGCTCGTACGGGCGCCGTGATGACCGTCCCGCCCCGCGTCGCGATGACGAGCGCGGTGGGTTCCGGCGCGACGATCGTCCGGCTCCTCGCCGCGACGACGAGCGCGGTGGGTTCCGCCGTGATGACCGTCCGGCCCCGCGCCGTGATGACGACCGTGGCGGGTTCCGGCGTGACGACCGGGGCGACCGCGGTGGGTACCGTGGGCGCGACGACCGCCGTGACGACCGGGGCGACCGGGGCCGGGACGACCGCGGTGGCTACGGGCGCCGTGACGACCGCGACCGGGACCGCGACCGTGAGCCCGTCAAGCGGCTGCCGATCGACGAGGACGTCACCGGCAACGAGATCGACGAGAGCGTCCGGCAGGAGTTGATGAGTCTGCCCAAGGGCCTCGCCGAAGAGGTCGCCTGCAACCTGGTGATGGTGGCGCGGCTCATCGACGACGAGCCCGAGCGGGCGTACGCGTACTCCCGCATCGCGCTGCGGCTCGCCTCCCGAGTGGCGGCCGTGCGCGAGGCCGCGGGCTTCGCCGCGTACGCCACTCAGAAGTACTCCGAGGCGCTGGCCGAGTTCCGCGCCGCGCGTCGCATGACCGGGTCCGTGGAGCTGTGGCCCGTCATGGCCGACTGTGAGCGTGGGCTCGGGCGTCCCGAGCGGGCGCTGGCGATGGCCGGCGAGCCCGAGGTGCAGAAGCTCGACAAGCCCGGGCAGGTCGAGATGCGTCTCGTCGCGGCCGGTGCGCGCCGGGACATGGGGCAGCTCGACGCCGCCATCGTGACCCTTCAGAGCCCCGAGCTCGCGTCGAACTCCGTCCAGCCGTGGACCGCGCGCCTGCGGTACGCGTACGCCGACGCGCTGCTCTCGGCCAAGCGGGAGGACGAGGCGCGCGAGTGGTTCGCCAAGGCGCTTGAGGCGGACAAGGACGGCACGACCGACGCGTCCGACCGCCTCGCCGAGCTCGACGGTGTCGACTTCGTCGACGCCATGGTCGAGGACGAGGACGAGGCCGAGCCGGACGCCCACGCGCCCCGCGAGGAGCGCGTGCAGGACGTGGACCTGCCGCAGGACCCCGACTTCGACGACGAGGGTGAGGAAGAGGACGAGTTCGAGGGCGACGACTCCGATGTCGTGCGCGCCGCCGAGACCGCCGATGCCGACACCGCCGACACCGCCGACACCGCCGACGCCGACGCCGACGCCGAGAGCGCCGACGCTGCCCCGGTCGAGCCCGTGAAGGACGAGGCCGCCCCGGCCCCGGCCCCGGAGAAGGACAAGGGCACGGACGCCTGATGTCGCGCTCCCACCGCCTGTGATGGCTGAGCGGTGAAGGGAAGGAGGCGGTACCCCGCGAGGGGTACCGCCTCCTTTTTCGTGCTCCGCCGGGAAGATCAGACGCACCTCGGTTCGCGCGCGTCAGTCCACGCGCGTCAGTTCGCGCGCGTCAGTTCACGGTCAGGCTGCGCAGCACCAGGCCGGTGGCCGGCTTCGGGCCGAAGGACGTCGACTTGCGGGGCATCGTGACGCCCTGGCGGGCCAGATCCCGTACGACTTCCTCGCGGACCGGGTGCATCAGGACCGCCGTCTTGCCGTGGCGCTCCGCCTGCTCGACCGCCGCGCCCGTGTCGTGGATGTAGGCGATCTCCTCCGGTGTGTCGGGGATGCGCCAGATGTCGTCGAGCAGGGTCGAGTGCAGGACCGTCGCGTCGAGCGAGCGCCAGGCCGGCGGTCGGTCGGCGCGGATCGTGCGGGCCAGCAGCGCCTCGTCCGGGCGGTCCACCAGGTGGAAGCCGCCGTCGCCCGCGAGCAGGAACGCGTTGCTCTCGGCGGCGGCCCGGCCGAGCTCTTCCATCGCCTCGGCGAGGGGCACGTCCAGGGTGCGGACGCGGAAGGCGCCGGACGCGGTGACTGCGGCGAGGGCCTTGGCCACCGGCAGGCGGTGCAGCAGGCGGTGGATCGAGCGGACCCGCAGCGGGTAGCGGGCGGTGTCCACGAGCAGGACCAGGCCGAAGTCCCAGGGGCCCGGCGAGGTGTGCTCGTCGCGCAGGCGCAGGTAGGTGGCCCAGCGGTGGTGGCCGTCGGCGATGACCGCCTGGTGGGCGGCGAGGTCGGCCTGGACCTCCGTGAGATCGGCCGGATCCGTCAGGGCCCACAGACGGTGGCTGAAACCGTCCTCCGTGGTGGTGCGCAGCAGCGGCTCGCGCTCGATGGCGCGCTCGATGACGGCGGTCGCGCCGTGCTCGGGGCCGTTGCCGCGGTAGGTCAGGAGCAGGGGTTCCAGGTGGGCGGCGGTGGTGCGCATGAGGGCCGCGCGGTCCTCGACGACATGCGGCATGACGTCCTCGTGCGGCAGGACGACGCCCTCGGCCGGTTCCGACAGGGCGAGCGCGCCGATGAGGCCGCGCTGGAGGATGCCGTCGCCCTCCTGCTCGTAGACGTACAGAGCGGGTTCGGGGTCCGCGGCGAGCACGCCCTCCTCGAGCCAGTCGTCCAGCGTCAGGGCGGCCTGCTGGTTGCGGGCGGCCGGGGAGGCGGCCTGCGGAAGGATCAGCCGGACGATGTTGTAGGGGTCCGCCGACTCCAGGTGCAGCAGCCCGTCGGGGCGCACCACCACGTCGTACGGCGGTGAGGTCACGGCAGCGAGGCTGCCCACCCGCTCGGGAACATAGCGCAGTCCGCGGAAGGGGATCAGGAGCAGCCCGGAGTCCGCACGCCCAGTTGTGCTCATCCGTGCATGGTATGTGGGGTGCGGGCATGCGCGATGATCGGGGGCAGGGCATCGATCGAGGAGTGGATGAAGATGAGCCAGACCGGCCGAATCAAGCCGAGTGGGAGCGCGCGGGCGCTGAACGAGGCGTACGACACGGCTCTGCTGGATCTGGACGGGGTCGTCTACGCGGGCGGCGCGGCCATCGCGCACGCCGTCGACGCGCTCGCGACGGCGCGGGACGGCGGGATGCACCTGGCGTACGTGACGAACAACGCGCTGCGTACGCCGGATGCGGTCGCCGAGCATCTGACGGAGCTCGGGGTGCCGGCGGAAGCGTCCGATGTGATCACCTCTGCGCAGGCGGTCGCGCGGCTCATGTCCGACCAACTTCCCAAGGGATCGCGGGTGTTGCTCATCGGCGGCGAGGGGCTGCGGGTCGCGCTGACCGAGCGCGGGCTCGTCCCGGTGGAGTCGGCCGACGACGATCCGGTCGCGGTGGTGCAGGGGTATGGGGGTCCGGACCTGACCTGGTCCCGGCTCGCGGAGGCCTCGTACGCGGTGGCCCGGGGGCTGCCGTGGTTCGCGTCCAATGTCGACTTGACGATTCCGAGCGGGCGGGGGATCGCGCCCGGCAACGGCGCGGCGGTCGAGGTCGTCCGCATCGCCACCGGCGCCGATCCCCAGGTGGCCGGAAAACCGCTGCCGCCGATGCATCGCGAGACGGTGCTGCGGACCGGCGCCGAGCGGCCGCTGGTCGTGGGGGACCGGCTCGACACGGACATCGAGGGTGCCTTCAACGGCGGTGTCGACTCGCTGCTCGTGCTGACCGGCGTGACGGACGGCGCCCAGCTGCTCGCCGCCCGGCCCGAGCACCGGCCCACTTATGTCGACGCGGATCTGCGCGGCTTGCTGACCGGGCAGCCCGAAGTGACCGAGGGCAGGGGTGAGTTCGGGTGCGGCGGGTGGACCGCGTCCGTCACCGAAGGCGAGTTTGCGCTCGACGGCGAGGGGGAGGCGATGGATGGACTGCGGGCGCTGTGCGCGGCGGCCTGGAACCATGCCGGGGACGGGGCGTGCGAACTGGACGCGGCGAAGGTCCTGGGGCGACTGGGTCTCTGAGGCTCCGCCGGGGGAGCAGCCATCGGAGTGCAGGGTAGGCTAACCTAACCTGCGTGTTGGTAGACAGTCCTCCTCAGCCGCGCGACCGGACCACCTCCGCGCCCCCGGCCCCGACCGCCAGACGCCGTACGCTGCGCGCGGCCGGTCTGTTCGTGTCCGTGGGCGCCCTGGCGCTCGTCGCGCTCGCCAGCATCGCGATCGGCGCGAAACCGATGCCGCTCGGCGACGTCTGGCACGGCCTCTTCCACGGTTCGGGCACCGCCAACGACGTCCTCATCCACGACGTCCGGGTGCCAAGGACGCTGCTCGGGCTGCTGGTGGGGGCCGCGCTCGGGCTCGCCGGCGCGGTCATGCAGGCGCTCACCCGCAACCCGCTCGCCGAGCCCGGCATCCTCGGCGTCAACGCCGGGGCGGCCGCCGCCGTGGTCTCCGCGATCAGCTTCCTCGGCGTCAACTCCCTCACCGGGTATGTGTGGTTCGCGTTCCTCGGCGCGGGGGTCGTGTCGGCGGCGGTGTATGTCCTCGGCGGCAGCCGGGCCGCGACGCCCGTACGGCTCGCGCTCGCGGGAACGGCCGCCAGCGCCGCGCTCTACGGCTACATCAACGCCGTCCAGCTCACCGACTCCGCCGCCCTCAACCAGCTCCGGTTCTGGCAGGTCGGCTCGCTCGCGTCGGCGGACATGGCGACCGTGCGCAGGGTCGCGCCGTTCATCCTCGTGGGACTCCTCGTCGCGCTGCTGCTCGCCCGGCCGCTCAACGCGATGGCCATGGGCGACGACACCGCCCGCGCGCTCGGCGCCCGTCTCACCCGTACCCGTGTCACGTCGATGGTCGTCATCACGTTGCTGTGCGGGGCCGCGACCGCTGCCTGCGGGCCCATCGTGTTCATCGGGCTCATGGTCCCGCACATCGCGCGCGCCATCACCGGGCCCGACCTGCGGTGGATCCTGCCGTACGCGGCCGTGCTCTCGCCGCTGCTGCTGCTCGGCTCCGACGTCGTCGGGCGCGTCGTCACACGGCCCGCAGAACTCCAGGTCGGCATCGTCACCGCGCTCATCGGCGGACCCGTCTTCATCCATCTCGTACGGCGCAAGAGGATGGCCCAGCTGTGAAGGCGATACGTACCCCCGGCGGCCTCTCCTTCCGGGCTGAGCCACGCGCCCTGGCCGTGATCGGCGCCCTCGCGGTGCTGGCGCTCGCCGCGGCCGTCGTCCTCATCGGCACCGGCGACTTCACGATCCCGCCCGCCGACGTCGTACGAAGCCTGCTCGGATCGGGCACGCCCGCCCAGGACTTCATCATCAACGAACTGCGGCTGCCGCGCGTCCTGGTGGCGCTCCTGGTGGGGGCCTCGCTCGGCATCTCCGGGGCGCTCTTCCAGTCCATCTCCCGCAATCCGCTGGGCAGTCCGGACGTCATCGGCTTCGGGCAGGGCTCATCGGTGGGCGCGCTCACCGTCATCGTGTTCTTCCACGGCGGCGCGTTCGCGGTCTCGCTCGGCGCACTCGCCGGCGGGCTCGCGACGGGTGTCGCCGTCTATCTGCTGGCATGGAAGAAGGGCGTGCACGGCTACCGGCTCGTGCTGGTCGGCATCGGCGCCGCCGCGATGCTCACCGCCGCCATCCACTATCTGCTCACCAAGTCGACCCTGGTCGACGCCGCCCGTTCGATGGTGTGGCTCACCGGCTCCCTCGACGGACGCGACTGGGCGCAGGTCTGGCCGCTGCTCGTGCTGTTCGTGGTGCTCCTGCCGGTGGTGCTCACCTACGCGCGGCCGCTGCGGATGCTGGAGATGGGCGACGACGCGGCGTACGCGCTGGGCGTGCCGGTGCAGCGGACCCGTACCGTCCTGATGCTCAGCGCGGTGCTCCTCAGTGCCTCGGCCACCGCGGCCGCCGGGCCCATCGCCTTCGTCGCGCTGACCGCGCCGCAGCTGGCCCGGCGCCTGACCCGCGCCGCCGGGCCCAACGTCTGCGCCTCCGCCTTCATGGGCGCGGCGCTCCTGGTCGTCGCGGACTGGGGCGCGCAGCGGCTGTTCGGCGGGAGCGCGCTGCCGGTGGGGGTGCTGACCGGGATGGTCGGCGGCGTCTACCTGCTGTGGCTGCTCGTCACCGAGCGCAGGGCGGGGCGGATATGAGCGCGCGTGCCGCGGCGGCCGCCGCCGGCTCCCTTGGCTCCCTCCATACCCCCAACTCCCTTGACTCCCTTACGGAATCCGGACCCTTCAGCAGGAGTACGAGCATGCGACGCCTCAGTGCCGAGTCGGTCACCCTCGGCTATGACCAGCGAGTCATCGCCAAGGACCTGTCGGTCGAGATCCCGGACCACTCCTTCACGGTGATCGTCGGGCCCAACGCGTGCGGCAAGTCCACGCTGCTGCGGGCGCTGTCGCGGATGCTCAAGCCGAGTCGGGGACGGGTGCTGCTCGATGGGCAGTCCATCCACTCGCTGCCCGCGAAGAAGGTGGCACGGACGCTCGGGTTGCTGCCGCAGTCCTCCATCGCGCCGGACGGGATCACGGTGGGGGACCTCGTGGCGCGCGGGCGCTACCCCCACCAGGGGCTGTTGCGGCAGTGGTCGCCCGAGGACGAGCGGATCGTCCAGGAGTCCATGGACGCGACGGGGGTCGGGGGGCTCGGGGAGCGGTACGTCGACGAGTTGTCCGGCGGGCAGCGGCAGCGGGTCTGGATCGCGATGGCGCTGGCGCAGCAGACGCCGCTGCTGCTGCTCGACGAGCCGACGACGTTTCTGGACATCCAGCACCAGTTCGAGGTGCTGGATCTGTGTGCGCAGCTCCATGAGGAGCAGGGGCGGACGCTGGTCGCGGTGCTGCACGACCTCAACCAGGCGGCTCGGTATGCCACGCATCTCATTGCCATGAGGGACGGGGAGGTGGTGGCTGAGGGGCCGCCCTCCTCGGTGGTCACGGCGGAGCTGGTGGAGCGGGTGTTCCAGGTGCGGTGTCAGGTGATCGCTGATCCTGAGACGGGGACGCCGCTGGTGGTGCCGGTGGCCCGGCGTCGGTCGTCCCCCACCCCGCCCCTTCCCCAAACCCGCCGGGGGTGAACGCGGGAGGCTCCGCCGGGGGTTTCGAGGGCCGGGTATGCCGGCGCGGGCCGGCGTCGACCCCGCCAAGGGGCGCGGGGAACTGCGCCCAGCCGGGGTCCCTGGGGCTTCGCCCCAGGCCCGGTTCGGTCTGAGCGGCCTCGTCCTGAAGTGCCGGATCGGCTGGGCATGCGCACAGGGGTCAGCACCTGCCCCTGTCAGGGGCGCGGGGAACTGCGCCCAGCCGGGGTCCCTGGGGCTTCGCCCCAGGCCCGGTTCGGTCTGAGCGGCCTCGTCCTGAAGTGCCGGGCCGGCTGGGCATGCGCACAGGGGTCAGCACCTGCCCCTGTCAGGGGCGCGGGGAACTGCGCCCAGCCGGGGTCCCTGGGGCTTCGCCCCAGGCCCCGTTCGGCCTGAGCGGCCTCGTCCTGAAGTGCCGGATCGGCTGGGCATGCGCACAGGGGTCAGCACCTGCCCCTGTCAGGGGCGCGGGGAACTGCGCCCAGCCCGGGTCCCTGGGGCTTCGCCCCAGGCCCGGTTCGGTCTGAGCGGCCTCGTCCTCAAGTGCCGGATCGGCTGGGCATGCGCACAGGGGTCGGCACCTGCCCTGTCAGGGGCGCGGGGAACTGCGCGAACAGGTCGTACGGGCCGCACCCGTCAAAGCGCCCCGACGGGGTGGGGTCAGAGGAGGGTTCGGAGGCGGAGGAGGTCTAGGAAGGGGGCCTCCAGGCGGACTCTGCCCGATGCCCACGCCTTCGCGAAGTTCAGGTCGCCGCCCACCATCGCCACCAGATCGTCCCCCGTCATCGCGAGACGGATCTGCGCCTTCTCCCGGGGCGCCCCCACCACCGTGTCGTCCACCTCGACGCGGCCGTCCCTGAGACGGCCCACGAACGTGGTATCCAGATCCGTGACGTGGCAGCTCAGCGAGCGGTCCAGCGCGGCCGCCGCCCGCACGTCGCCCTGCGCCCGGGCCAGATTGTCCGAAAGTTTGCCGAGTGCGCGGCGGCACTCCTCCAAGGTCGCCATCGTCACCGACCGTACCCCAGGGCTTCGCGGTAGCGTCGTGGCATGAGCGACCTGATGCCGGGCCCCCAGGGGCAGCCCGTGGCCGAATCCGGGGTGCGGACCGAGGACGCGCCGCTGCCGCTCGGCGTGGCTCGCGACCGCACCGGGCACGCCGGGGTCGACGCGCTCGTCCAGCGGCTCGGGGACGTCGACCACCTCGGTACCGAGGGGCACCTGGAGGTGTACGAGGATGTACACGGCGGGCTGCGCGACGCGCTGAGCGCGTTGGACGCTCCCGCGCCGGGAACCCCAGGGGCGGCCCGGCCGTTGGCGGACCAGCGTCCCGGGCGGCCGACGGGGCCGTCGACCAACTACGACCACAGGAGCTGAACCGAACGTGGCAGGAGTGGCACGCCGCCGCCTCGACGCCGAGCTGGTGCGCCGGAAACTCGCGCGGTCGCGGGAGCACGCCGCCCAGCTGATCGCCGCGGGTCGGGTGAGCGTCGGCAAGACCGTCGCCACCAAATCCGCCACCCAGGTCGAGACCGCCGCCGCGATCGTGGTCGTGGACGACGACAGCGATCCCGACTACGTCTCGCGCGGCGGGCACAAACTGGCGGGGGCGTTCGAGGCCTTCGTGCCGCTGGGCCTCAAGATCCAGGGGCGCCGCGCGCTCGACGCCGGCGCCTCGACGGGCGGCTTCACCGATGTGCTGCTGCGCGCCGGAGCCGGCCATGTCGTCGCCGTCGACGTGGGTTACGGACAGCTCGCCTGGTCCTTGCAGAGCGATGACCGGGTCACCGTGAAGGACCGTACGAACGTACGCGAGTTGACGCTGGACGACCTGGACGGACAGCCCGCCGACCTCGTCGTGGGCGACCTCTCCTTCATCGCGCTCGGCCTGGTGCTGCCCGCGCTCGTGCGCTGCTCGGCGCCGGACGCTGACCTGGTCCTCATGGTCAAGCCGCAGTTCGAGATCGGCAAGGAACGGCTCGGCAGCGGCGGCGTCGTACGCAGCCCCGAGCTGCGCGCCGAGACGGTGCGGACGGTGGCGGCGCAGGCGGCCGCGCTTGGCCTCGGGGTGGTCGGCGTGACCGCGAGCCCGCTGCCGGGCCCCTCGGGCAACGTCGAGTACTTTCTGTGGCTGCGGGCCGGGGCGCCCGCGCTCGATCCCGCGGACGTGGAGCGCGCAGTGGCGGAGGGACCCCGTTGAGCTCGTCGGAGAACAGCCCGGAGAACGGTTCGAAGGACCGCGCGCCCGCGCGTACCGTGTTCCTGCTCGCCCACACCGGAAGACCCGCGGCCATCCGCAGCGCGGAGCTGGTCGTACGGGGCCTGCTGCGCAGCGGCATCGGGGTGCGTGTCCTGCGGGCGGAGGCGGCGGACCTGCCGCTGCCCGCCGAGCCGGAGATCGTCGAGGACGCCAACCCCGAGTGCCTTGACGACTGCGAACTCCTGATCGTCCTCGGCGGCGACGGCACCCTGCTGCGCGGCGCCGAACTCGCCAGGGCGTCGGGTGTTCCCATGCTCGGCGTCAACCTCGGCCGCGTGGGCTTCCTCGCGGAGGCCGAGCGCGACGACCTCGACAAGGTCGTCGACCGGGTCGTGACGCGTGCCTATGAGGTCGAGGAGCGGATGACCCTCGATGTCCTCGTGCACAACAACGGCGACGTGGTGCACAAGGACTGGGCCCTGAACGAGGCGGCCGTCCAGAAGGTCTCACCCGAGCGGATGCTGGAAGTCGTCCTGGAGATCGACGGCCGTCCGGTGACCGGGTTCGGCTGCGACGGCATCGTCTGCGCCACCCCGACCGGCTCGACCGCGTACGCCTTCTCGGCGGGCGGTCCTGTGGTGTGGCCCGAGGTCGAGGCGCTGCTCATGGTGCCGATCAGCGCGCACGCGCTGTTCGCCAAGCCGCTGGTCACCTCGCCCACGTCGGTGCTCGCGGTCGAGGTGCAGCCGCACACGCCGCACGGGGTGCTGTGGTGCGACGGGCGCCGCACGGTGGAACTGCCGGCGGGGGCGCGGGTGGAGGTGCGGCGCGGGGCCGTGCCGGTCCGCCTCGCGCGGCTGCACCACGCCTCCTTCACCGACCGGCTGGTCGCCAAGTTCGCCCTGCCGGTCCAGGGGTGGCGCGGGGCGCCGCACTGACCACCGAGGTCGCGGCGGACGGCCCGGGCCGCTCCCGTGCTCAGGGGGACGGTTCGGGCTCCCCGTTCGGGCTCCCCGAGAGGGTGACGGCACGGGGCACGTCGCACACAGGGCCCAGGACCTCGTAAGGTCGTGTCCGTGTTGGAGGAGATGCGGATACGGTCGCTCGGGGTCATCGACGACGCAGTCGTGGAGCTGTCACCCGGTTTCACCGCGGTGACCGGCGAGACCGGCGCGGGCAAGACCATGGTCGTCACCAGCCTGGGGCTGCTGCTCGGCGGCCGTGCCGATCCCGCGCTCGTGCGGATCGGCGCCAAGGCGGCGGTCGTCGAGGGCCGGATCGCGCTGCGGCCCGGCAGCTCGGCGGTGCTGCGGGCCGAAGAGGCGGGCGCCGAGCTGGACGACGGCGCGCTGCTCGTGAGCCGTACCGTTTCGGCGGAGGGCCGCTCACGGGCGTACCTCGGCGGGCGGTCGGTGCCGGTCGGGATGCTCGCCGAACTCGCCGACGAACTCGTCGCGGTGCACGGTCAGACCGACCAGCAGGGCCTGCTGCGTCCGGCCCGGCAGCGCGAAGCGCTCGACCGGTACGCGGGGGAGGCGGTGGCGGGCCCGCTGGCCAAGTACGCCGGTGCCTACCGGCGGCTGCGGGCTGTCGCCGTGGAGCTGGAGGAGCTGACCACACGGGCGCGCGAGCGGGCCCAGGAGGCCGATCTGCTGCGCTTCGGGCTCGACGAGATCGCCGCCGTCGAGCCGCTGCCCGGTGAGGACGCCGAGCTCGCGGCGGAGGCCGAACGGCTCGGGCACGCCGAAGCGCTCGCCTCGGCCGCCGCCGTCTCGCACGCCGCGCTGGCCGGCAACCCCGAGGACCCGGAGAGCGTGGACGCCACGACGCTGGTGGCCGGTGCCCACCGGGCCCTGGACGCCGTGCGCGCCCACGACCCCGCCCTCGCGGCGCTGGCCGAACGCATCGGCGAGGTGGCGATCCTGCTCGGCGACGTGGCGGGCGAACTCGCCGGATACGCCGACGATCTGGACGCCGACCCGCTGCGGCTGGCCGCCGTGGAGGAGCGCCGGGCCGCGCTGACCGCCCTGACCCGCAAGTACGGCGAGGACATCGCGGCCGTGCTCGCCTGGTCGCAGGAGGCCGCGGCGCGCCTGACCGAACTCGACGGGGACGACGACCGGATCGATCAGCTCACCGCCGAGCGGGACGGCCTGCGCGATGAACTGTCCGTCCTGGCACAGGAGTTGACCGACGCCCGCACCGAGGCGGCGGCCCGGTTCGCCGAGGCCGTCACCGCCGAGCTCGCCTCGCTGGCGATGCCGCACGCGCGGGTGTCGTTCGCGGTGGGCCAGAGCGAGGATCCCGAGGGCGTGGAGGTGGGCGGGCGGACCGTGGCGTACGGGCCGACCGGCGCCGACGAGGTCGAGCTGCTGCTCGCGCCGCACCCGGGTGCGCCGCCCCGGCCCATCGCCAAGGGCGCCTCCGGCGGTGAGCTCTCCCGGGTGATGCTCGCCGTGGAGGTCGTCTTCGCGGGCACCGATCCCGTGCCGACCTACCTCTTCGACGAGGTCGACGCGGGCGTCGGCGGCAAGGCGGCGGTCGAGATCGGCCGCAGGCTCGCCAAGCTCGCCAAGTCGGCGCAGGTCGTCGTGGTCACCCACCTGCCGCAGGTGGCGGCGTTCGCCGACCGGCAGCTCCTGGTGGAGAAGACCAACGACGGCTCGGTCACCCGGTCCGGGGTCACCGTCCTGGAGGGCGAGGACCGCGTGCGGGAGCTGTCGCGCATGCTGGCCGGGCAGGAGGACTCCGAGACGGCCAGGGCGCATGCGGAGGAGCTGCTGGCCACCGCCCGCGCGGACGGCTGACCCGGGCCCCCTGGGGCTCCGCCCCAGACCCCGTTCGGCCTGAAGGGCCTCGTCCTCAAACGCCGGACGGGCTGGGTATGCCCATGCGGGCCAGCACAAGCCCTGCCAGGGGCGCGGGGAACTGCGCGCAGCCGGGCCCCCTGGGGATCCGCCCCAGACCCCGTTCGCGCCGAAAGCGCTCGTCCTCAATCGCCGGACGGGCTGAAGTTGCCGGTCCGGGCCGGCGCCGGATGCTCAGGGGCGCGGGGAACTGCGCGCCCAGCCACGCACGGCCCGCAGCCGGGGCCCCTGGGGCGCCGCCCCAGGCCTGTCCTCAAACGCCGGACGGGCTGAGGGTGCCCATGCGGGCCAGCACAAGCCCTGCCAGGGGCGCGGGGAACTGCGCGCAGCCGGGGCCCCTGGGGCTCCGCCCCAGACTCCGCCCGGCCTGAAGGGCTTCGTCCTCAAACTCCCCCAAGGCCTTAAGGGCCAGGGGGGACCCCCATGACGGGCTGACTATGCCGGTGTGGGCCAGCATGGACCTGTCAGGGGCGCGGGGAACTGCGCGCTCGGGGTTCACCCGTGGGGGTGGTCCGGCGTGGGCGTCTTCGTGGTGCGGCGCGGCGAGAACCCCCGGCCGGGCCCGGAACGCCCGTACGGACTGGCATCCTTGGCCGGGAATCATCGACCCCCGCTCCGGGAGCCTGTTCACGTGACACAGCTGCGTACGGTCCAAGTGCTGGGCGGCGGCAGCGCGGGCAGCAGCGCGCACGTCAGGTCGCTCACGGCCGGCCTGGTCGCCCGGGGCGTACGCGTCACCGTCTGCGCCCCGGCCGCCCTTGAGCGGGACTACGACTTCCCCGGCGCCGGCGCCCTGTTCGTGCCGGTGGCGCGGCGCGGCGACCCGGCGGCGGTGGGCGCGCTGCGCACCGCGTGCGCCGACGCCGACGTGGTCCACGCGCACGGCCTGCACGCGGCCGTGCGGGCCGCGCTCGCCCTGAGCGGCCGGCGCGGCGTGCCGCTGGTCGTCACCTGGCACACGCGCGCCCACGCCGAAGGGGCCCGGGGCCACGTGCTGCGCCTGCTCGAGCGCCGGGTCTCGCGGTCGGCGGCCGTGGTGCTCGCCACCTCGTCCGAACTCCTCGACCGGGCCCGGGGGCACGGCGCGCGCGATGCCCGGCTCGCCGCCGTCGCCGTCCCCGCCCCCCGGCTGCCCAGCGGGCTCGCCCACGACAAGGCGCGGGCCGAACTGGGCGCGGTGGACCGGCCGTTGCTGATGGCGGTGGGCAGCCTCGTCGAGCACCGGGGCTACGACGTGCTGCTCGACGCCGCGCGCGTGTGGCGCGACCTCGATGTGGTGCCGCTGCTCGTCATCGCGGGCGAAGGACGCGAGCGGGGTGCGCTGCGGCGGCGTATCGAGGCGGAGTCCCTGCCCGTCAAACTCGTCGGCCGGCGCGATGACATCACCGAACTGCTGGCCTCCGCCGACATCGCGGTGCTGCCCAGCCGCTGGGAGGCCCGCTCGCTGCTCGCCCAGGAGGCGCTGCGCCTGGGGGTGCCGCTGGTGGCCACGGCCGTGGGCGGGGTGCCGGAGCTGGTGGGGGACGCGGCGCTGCTCGTACCGTACGGGGACGCGGCGGCGCTGGCCGACGCGGTCGTCGCCCTCCTCGGGGACCCCTCGGCGCGCCGCGCGCTGGCCGATGCCGGGCGCGTACAGGCGGGGAGCTGGCCCACCGAGGACGAGACCGTCGCCCAAGTGCTCGCCGTCTACGACGAGTTGACGGGTACCTGAGGGGCGGCCCGGCGCGTCCTAGCCGGTCGCGTGCCGGCGCGCCCGCAGGGCGAGGGAGAGGGCGAGCACCGTCTGCGGGTCGTCCAGGTCGGTGCCCAGGAGGTCCGCGATGCGGGCGAGGCGGTTGTAGAGGGTCTGCCGGTTGAGGTGCAGCTCGCGCGCGGTCTCCGCCTTGCGGCCCGCGTGCGCCAGGTAGGTCTCCAGGGTGGGCAGCAGCGGCGGGCGCGCGGCATGGTCGTGGGCCTGGAGCGGGCCGATCGCGCGCTCCACGAACGCCGCGAGGTCGGGGTGTTCGCGCAGCCGCCACAGCAGCAGGTCGATGTCAAGGCGCCGGGCGTCGTACCAGGGCCGCTCGGGCAGCCCCTGGGCCGCGGCCGCCGTCTCCGCCGCGTGGCGCAGGCCGGCGCCCGCCGCGGCCCAGCTGCCCGCCACCCCCACCACGACCACCGGTCGCGTCCCGGCCCGCGCGCCCCTGAGCCCGGCCCGCTCGACCCCGGCGCGCAGGGCCGCCGCGACCCGGTCGGCGACCGCGGTGCGCTCCGACTCCGAGCGCAGGCCGAGCAGCAGCGGCACCCGGCCCTCGACGGGGCGTACGCCGAGCAGGACGGGCACGCCCACCGAGGACAGCTCTTCGAGCACGGCCCGCGCCAGCACGGCCCAGTTGCCGGTGGGGGAGAGCTCGGAGGCCAGCCGCATCACCACCGGGAGCAGCGGGCCCTCGCCGGGCCTGAAGCCGAGGACCTTGGCCTGGCCGGGCGCGTCGTCGGGGGTGACGCGGCCCTCGGCGAGGTCGGTCAGGAAGTCGCCCCGGCCGCGCGCGGCCAGCTCCTCCTCCTGACGGGCCTGCATGAGCACGACCGCGAGGATGCCCGCCGCCCGCTCGGCGGCCATGCGGTGCACCGGGAGCAGCGGTGGGCCGACCGCGAGGAGCGCGAGCCGGGCCCGGACCGCGCCGGCGCCCTGGCCGCCGCCCGGCACGTCCACCAGGACCGCGCCCACCGGCGGCCCCTCCGCCCGGGTCTCGCGCCGCCCGCGCAGCCCCTCCCACACCTGGAGCGGATCGGCGGCCGCCTCGCCCGCCTCGCACCCCGCGGCGTACAGGAGCTGCCCGTCGGGGGTCTCGAGGAAGACCGGGTTGGCGGTGAAGTCGGCCAGGATGCCGAGGACTTGGGGGATTCCGCCGCCGCCCAGCAGTGCGCCCGTGCAGCGCCGGTGGACTTCTTCGGCGCGTTGCAGCAGGGCGTAGTGGCCGTTGACGATCTCGGTGTGGATCTCCTCGGTCACCGCGACGAACGGCACCTCGCGGTGCAGCTGGACCAGCGGGAGCCCGGCCGCGCGCGCGGTCTCCACGAGGGTGGCGGGCAGCCGGGCGAAGCGCGGGCCGAGCTCGACGACGAGGGCGGCGATGCCCCGGTCCGCCAGGCGCCGCACGAAGGCGCGCTGCTCGGCTGGGCGGGCGCCGAGGCCGAGGCCGGTGGTGAGCAGCAGCTCGCCGCCCTTGAGCAGCGAGGCGATGTTGGGCACCTCACCCGCGTGCACCCAGCGCACGGTGCGCTGGAGCCGGTCCGCGCCCGCGACGACCTCGGGCAGGCCGCCGCGCAGCCCCGGCAGCTCCAGCGCCCGCTGCACGGTGATCCCGCCCTGCGTGTCCACGGGGACCCAGCCTCTCCTCGTACGCGGCCCGGGCCGGCCCCGGACGCCACCGCGTGCGCCGGACGCTACCGGCGGTCATGTCCGGGGCCCGCCCCCTGTGGCGTACGTCACGCGGGGCGCCGGCCGGCCGGGCGGGTCGCCGTCAGCCGCCGTACGCGCCCGAGGCGGTCAGCCGCAGCGCCGTGTCGATGAGCGGAACGTGGCTGAAGGCCTGCGGGAAGTTGCCGACCTGGCGCTGAAGGTGGGGATCCCACTCCTCGGCGAGCAGACCCAGGTCGTTGCGCAGGGCGAGCAGCTTCTCGAAGAGCTTGCGGGCCTCGTCCACCCGGCCGATCATCGCGAGGTCGTCCGCCATCCAGAACGAGCAGGCCAAGAACGCGCCCTCCTCGCCCTCGAGGCCGTCCAGGTTGTCCTCGCCGCCGCCCGTCGTCGGGTAGCGCAGGATGAACCCGTCCCGGGTGGACAGCTCGCGCTGGATCGCCTCGATGGTGCCGATCACGCGCTTGTCGTCCGGCGGCAGGAAGCCCATCTGCGGGATGAGCAGCAGCGAGGCGTCCAGCTCCTGGGAGCCGTAGGACTGCGTGAAGGTGTTGCGCTCCTTGTCGTACCCCTTCTCGCACACGTCGCGGTGGATGTCGTCGCGCAGCCGGCGCCACTTCTCCAGCGGGCCGTCGGCGTCGCCGGACTCGATGAGCTTGATGGTGCGGTCGACGGCGACCCAGGCCATCACCTTGGAGTGCACGAAGTGGCGGCGCGGGCCGCGCACCTCCCAGATGCCCTCGTCGGGCTGGTCCCAGTGGGTCTCCAGGTAGCGGATCAGCTTGAGCTGGAGGAGCGAGGCGTAGTCGTTGCGGGCGAGCCCCGTCATGTGCGCCAGGTGCAGCGCCTCTGTGACCTCGCCGTACACGTCGAGCTGGAGCTGATGGGCAGCGCCGTTGCCGGCCCGCACCGGGGTGGAGTTCTCATAGCCCGGCAGCCAGTCGAGCTCGGTCTCGCCCAGCTCGCGCTCGCCCGCGATCCCGTACATGATCTGAAGGTTCTCGGGGTCGCCCGCGACCGCCCGCAGCAGCCACTCGCGCCAGGCGCGGGCCTCCTCGCGGTAGCCGGTGCGCAGCAGCGACGACAGGGTGATCGCCGCGTCGCGCAGCCAGGTGTAGCGGTAGTCCCAGTTGCGTTCGCCGCCGACGTGCTCGGGCAGGGAGGTGGTGGGCGCGGCCACGATGCCGCCGGTGGGGGCGTACGTGAGCGCCTTGAGGGTGATCAGGGAGCGGACCACGGCCTCGCGGTAGGGCCCGTGGTAGGTGCAGTGCTCCACCCACTCGCGCCAGAAGTCCTCGGTGGCCTCCAGGGACGCCTCGGGCTCGGGCAGCGCGGGCGGCTCGCGGTGCGAGGGCTGCCAGCTGATGGTGAAGGCGACCCGCTCGCCGGGCGAGACGGTGAAGTCGGAGTACGTGGTGAGGTCCTTGCCGTACGTCTCCGCCTCGGTGTCCAGCCAGACCGAGTCGGGGCCGGCGACGGCCACCGTGCGGGTGTCGTCGACCTTGTGCACCCAGGGGGTGATCCGCCCGTAACTGAACCGCATGCGCAGCGTGGAGCGCATCTGGACGCGGCCGCTGACGCCTTCCACGATGCGGATCAGCTGCGGGGCGCCGTCACGCGGCGGCATGAAGTCGGTCACGCGGACGGTGCCGCGCGGGGTGTCCCACTCCGATTCCAGGATGAGCGAGTCGCCCCGGTAGCGGCGGCGGTCGGCCGCCGGGGGCCGGTCGGCGGCGCCGTGCGCGGGGCCGACCCGCCAGAAGCCGTGTTCCTCGGTGCCGAGGAGTCCGGCGAAGACGGCGTGCGAGTCGAAACGGGGCAGACAGAGCCAGTCCGCCGTGCCGTCCCGGCAGACCAGTGCGGCGGTCTGCATGTCTCCGATGAGTGCGTAATCCTCGATGCGCCCGGCCACGTGCAATCTCCAGTCGAACGGCCACGTCGCCCCTCGGGGCGCTTACAGCGACAGCGGTCAAGGGTTCGCCGACGAGCGCGTGTTCCGGATGACGGGCTGGGTGGTGCCGTGCTACCAGGCGGCGGCTCGCCGAGCGAGTGTCCGAGCAGGATACGACGCACCTCGAAGATCCGCTGGAGCCTCCATCGAACGCCCTTGGGCCGAACGAGTGAGGCTCGTACTCAGGGCTGACGTGCGGCATACAGAGCGTGGCCGGACGCGCTCTCCCGCTGGCGCTGATACCCTGGTAGCCCGTGGCCGGGTGCTGAAAAAAGCCCCGAACCGCAGCGACGGCACCCTTGGGAATCTCGCGGTATCCCGCGAAATCTCGCACAAGATCCCCACAGGATGACCGGTACGCACTCCAGACAGCGACCACGGGAGCCCCCTCTTGGCCATGCAGACTCGATCCTTGGCATCCTCGACGACCAAGCACATCTTCGTCACCGGGGGTGTCGCCTCTTCCCTCGGCAAGGGTCTGACTGCCTCCAGCCTGGGTGCGCTCCTCAAGGCGCGAGGCCTTCGGGTCACGATGCAGAAGCTCGACCCGTACCTCAACGTCGACCCCGGCACGATGAACCCCTTCCAGCACGGTGAGGTGTTCGTCACCAACGACGGCGCCGAGACCGACCTGGACATCGGCCACTACGAGCGCTTCCTCGACGTGGACCTCGACGGTTCCGCCAACGTGACGACCGGCCAGGTCTACTCGCAGGTCATCGCCAAGGAGCGGCGCGGCGAGTACCTGGGCGACACCGTGCAGGTCATCCCGCACATCACCAACGAGATCAAGCACCGCATCCGCCGCATGGCCACCGACGACGTCGACGTCGTCATCACCGAGGTGGGCGGCACGGTCGGCGACATCGAGTCGCTGCCGTTCCTGGAGACCGTGCGCCAGGTCCGCCACGAGGTCGGCCGCGACAACGTCTTCGTCGTGCACATCTCGCTGCTGCCCTACATCGGCCCCTCGGGCGAGCTGAAGACCAAGCCGACCCAGCACTCGGTGGCCGCCCTGCGCAACATCGGCATCCAGCCCGACGCGATCGTGCTGCGCGCCGACCGCGAGGTGCCGCTGTCCATCAAGCGCAAGATCTCGCTGATGTGCGACGTCGACGAGGCCGCCGTGGTCGCCGCCATCGACGCCAAGTCGATCTACGACATCCCCAAGGTGCTGCACACCGAGGGCCTGGACGCCTACGTCGTGCGCAAGCTGGACCTGCCGTTCCGCGACGTGGACTGGACGCAGTGGGACGACCTGCTCGACCGGGTCCACAACCCGCTGCACGAGGTGACCGTCGCGCTGGTCGGCAAGTACATCGACCTGCCCGACGCCTACCTCTCCATCACCGAGGCCATGCGCGCCGGCGGCTTCGCCAACAAGGCCCGCGTCAAGGTCAAGTGGGTCACGTCCGACGACTGCAAGACCCCGGCCGGCGCGAAGAAGAACCTCGGCGACGTGGACGCGATCCTGGTCCCCGGCGGCTTCGGCGACCGCGGTGTGAACGGCAAGATCGGCGCGATCCAGTACGCCCGTGAGAACAAGGTGCCGCTGCTCGGCATCTGCCTGGGCCTCCAGTGCATCGTCATCGAGGCCGCGCGCAACCTGGCCGGCATCCCCGACGCCAACTCCACCGAGTTCGACGCCGCCACCTCCCACCCCGTCATCTCGACGATGGAGGAGCAGCTGGCCTACGTCGAGGGCGCGGGCGACCTGGGCGGCACGATGCGGCTCGGCATGTACCCGGCCAAGCTCGCCGAGGGCTCCATCGTCCGTGAGGTCTACGACGACCAGCCCTACGTCGAGGAGCGCCACCGCCACCGCTACGAGGTGAACAACGCCTACCGCGCGGAGCTGGAGAAGAAGGCGGGCCTCGTCTTCTCGGGCACCTCCCCCGACAACAAGCTCGTGGAGTACGTCGAGTACCCGCGCGAGATCCACCCCTACCTGGTCGCCACTCAGGCGCACCCGGAGCTGCGCTCGCGCCCCACGCGCCCGCACCCGCTCTTCGCGGGCCTGGTCAAGGCGGCCGTGCGGCGGCAGGAGGAAGCGCGCAAGGCGGGCAAGCCCGCCAAGTAGTCCCGTACCCGCCAAGTAGTTCCCTACCGGGACGCGCACGTTAACGTTGCCGGGGTACACGGCCCTCACCAGGGCCGGTACCCCGGTTTCTGTTTCTTTGCTCTGTTGTTGCGCGCGCACTGTGGGAGGACGCCGACATGGCCATCGAGGACACCGCCGAGCACTGGCAGGTCGTGGCGAGCGCCACCCCGTTCACCGGCAACAAGACGGGGGTGCGCACCGATGACGTGGTGATGCCCGACGGCTCGGTCCACCAGCGCGACTACCAGACCCACCCCGGCTCGGTGGCGATCCTCGCCCTGGACGAACAGGGCCGGGTCGTGGTGCTGCGCCAGTACCGCCACCCCGTACGCCACAAGCTCTGGGAGATCCCGGCCGGACTCCTGGACGTGCCGGGCGAGAACCCGCTGCACGCCGCCCAGCGCGAGCTGTACGAGGAGGCGCACATCAAGGCCGAGCGCTGGCATGTCCTGAGCGATGTGTTCACCAGCCCCGGCGGCACGGACGAGGCCGTACGGATCTTCCTGGCCCAGGACCTGTCGGAGGCCGACGGCGAGCGCTTCGAGGTCGCCGAGGAGGAGGCCGACATGGAGCTGGCCCGGGTGCCGCTCGAGGAGCTGGTGCGCAAGGTGCTCGCGGGGGAGCTGCACAACAACTGCCTGGTGGTCGGCGTGCTCGCGCTCTCGGCGGCCCTGCGGGGCGACGGCGTCAAGACGCTGCGGCCGGCCGAGGCGCCCTGGCCGGCCCGGCCGTTCGAGGCGTGAGCGGGCGCGCGGCCCGCCCGGCGCTCGCGATCTGAAAATCTGCTGATCCGATCGGGCGACATCCCCGCCGCGCTCCCCCCGAACGGTCACGAAGCGTGAACTACGCTCGGACTGCCCGTGCGGAGACCCGCACGGTCTCCAGGTGCGCAGGCGGACGGAGCGTGGCCCGTGACGGATCAGGCGGTGGACGTGGGTGGCGCTGCCGCCGGGCAGTGCGCGGGACAATTCCTGGGCAGGCACCGGGAGTTGAAGGAACTCAGGGCCGACATCGAACGCGCCGGACTTGACACCCTGTCAGGAAAGAAGTCGCCCCGGGCCCGGGTCCTGCTGATCGCCGGACGGCCGGGGTCGGGACGCACCGCGCTCGCCGCGGAGCTGGCCCGCCAGGTGGCCGGCGACTACCCCGACGGGGTGCTGCGCGCCGCGCTCACCGAACCGGGCGGGGCCCGGGTCCCGGCCGACCGGGTCGCCCGCGACCTGCTGGACGCCCTGGAGGTGCCGGCGCCGCCAGGAGCGGGCCAGGACGAGCTGACCGAACTGGTGCGCGGCGCCCTCGCGAGCCGCCGGGCCATCGTGCTGCTGGACGACGCGGCCGACGCCGAGCAGGTCGGCCCGCTGCTGCCCGACACCTCGCGGAGCCTGATCGTGGCGACCGCGAAGGGCCCGCTCACCGGCATCCCGGACGTGCGCCCCTGCACCCTGGGCGGCCTCGACACCAAAGCGGCCGTCGAACTCCTCGAGGGCTTCACCGGGTCGGTGCGCGTCACGGTCGACCCGCGCGCCGCCGAATCCCTGGTCGAGGCGTGCGCCGGCCAGCCCGCCGCGCTCGTCCTGGTCGGCGGCTGGCTCGCCGCCCGGCCCAAGGCGGCGGTGTCGGACGTGGCGAAACAACTGCGCGCCCTCGGCGACGACGTGGCCGAACTGCCCAGCTCCGCACGGCCGTTGGCCACGTCCTTCCGGCTCGTGTACGAGTGCCTTTCGCAGCCGTCCGCGCGGATACTGCGACTGCTCGCTCTCGCCCCCGCCGGGATCGCCGACGCGCACACCGCGTCGGCGCTGGCCGGCTGCTCGGTCTCGGGCGCCCAGACGGCGCTCGGCGACTTCGTGGCGTACGGACTGCTGCGCCGCGACCCCGACGTGCCCGAACAGTTCCGTGTGCCCGGCGCCCTCGCCCCGCTGCTGCGCGCGCTGTGCGAGAGCGTCGACCGGCCCGGCGAGGTGCAGCTGGCACGCGCCCGCATGCTGGAGCGCACCGTGCGGCTGCTCCAGTCCTGCCGCGCCGTCACCGAACCGGAGGGCTCGGCCGCCCGCAAGCGCCTGGCCGGCCTGCCGCGCGCGCTGCGCTTTCCGAGCCGGGCCGCGGCCGAGGCCTGGCTCGGCGGCCGAAGGCCCGCGCTGCTGGCCGCCGCCGAGCTCGCCGTGCGGGACGGCGAACTCGACACCCTGGCCCGGCGCCTGGTCGCCGCCCTGGTGCGGGCGCTCGCCGCCCACCGGGGCACCGAGGCGGCCGCCCCCGACCTGTACGGCCTGCACCAGCTCGTCCTGGACGTGGCCGAGCGGCGCGAACTGCACCGCGAGAAGGCGGCGGCCCTGCTGAACCTGGGTGATCTGGACGCGGGAACCGGGCGCACCACCGAGGCGCTGGCCCGCTACCGGCTCGCCCTTGACGCCGGACGCGCGGCGAACGACCCGTACGCCACGGGCCGCGCGATGGAATCCGTAGGCGGCGCCCACCAGGAGCTGGGGGACTGGCAGCGGGCGTCGGACTGGTACGGGCGGGCTCTGTCGCAGCGGCTCGCGCGCGGCGAGCGCGCGGACGAGGCCCGGCTGTACGGGCGGCTCGCCACCGTGCACACCTACGCGGGCCGCTACGGCGAGGCGCTGCGCTGCTGGCGCGCGGCGGTGGCCGGATACCGACGGCTCGGTGATCTCCCAAGCCAGGCAAGGGCGTTGAGCGAGGCGGCCCGGGTCCAGGAGTACGCCGGACGCCCCGAGGAGTCGCTGCGCACCTGCCGGGAGGCGGTGGAGCAGGCGCGCAAGGCCGGTGATCTGCGGTTGCAGGCCGCGCTCCAGCTCCGGCTCGCCGACACCCTGGACCGGCTCGGCGACCCCACGGCGGCCCGGTTGCACCGTGTGACGGCCGATCGACTTCTGGAAGACGAGGCAGCAGCCCCAAGGGACCTGCGAAATCCGTAGCGCTTCAGCCAAAGGTTAGAGCTTTGTAAGGGTAGACAGCGAGAAAACCTTCATTAGACTGGCTCTGCCGCAACTTACTGCGGTGCCTCCCGGTGTGCCGTCGTGCGTCCGGGTATGTATGGCATTGCCCCCCTTTTTCCCTGAGCCAAGGACCGTGATCGACGTGAAGGTCGGTATCCCCCGCGAGGTCAAGAACAACGAGTTCCGGGTGGCCATCACCCCCGCCGGCGTGCACGAGCTCGTACGCAACGGCCACCAGGTCTTCGTCGAGCAGAACGCCGGTGTCGGCTCCTCGATCACGGACGCCGAGTACGTGGGCGCCGGTGCGGAGATCCTTCCCACGGCCGACGAGGTCTGGGCCACCGCTGACCTGCTGCTCAAGGTCAAGGAGCCCATCGCGGAGGAGTACCACCGCCTGCGCAAGGACCAGACGCTCTTCACCTACCTGCACCTCGCCGCCTCCCGCGAGTGCACGGACGCCCTCCTGGAGTCCGGCACCACCGCGATCGCGTACGAGACCGTCGAGACGGCCGGCCGCCAGCTGCCGCTGCTCGCCCCGATGTCCGAGGTCGCGGGCCGCCTCGCCCCCCAGGTCGGCGCCTACCACCTGATGCGCTCGGCCGGCGGCCGCGGCGTGCTGCCCGGCGGCGTCCCCGGCACCCACGCCGGCAGGGCCGTCGTCATCGGCGGCGGCGTCTCCGGCTGGAACGCCACGCAGATCGCCGTCGGCATGGGCTTCCACGTGACCCTGCTCGACAAGGACATCAACAAGCTCCGCGAGGCCGACAAGATCTTCGGCACCAAGGTGCAGACGATCGTCTCCAACGCCTACGAGCTGGAGAAGGCCGTCGTCGAGGCCGACCTCGTCATCGGCGCGGTGCTCATCCCCGGCGCCAAGGCCCCCAAGCTGGTCACCAACGAGCTCGTCGCCAAGATGAAGCCCGGAAGTGTCCTTGTCGACATCGCCATCGACCAGGGCGGCTGCTTCGAGGACTCGCGTCCGACCACGCACGCCGAGCCGACCTTCATGATCCACAACTCGGTCTTCTACTGCGTCGCCAACATGCCGGGCGCGGTGCCGAACACCTCCACCTACGCGCTGACCAACGCCACGCTGCCCTACATCGTGTCGCTCGCCAACAACGGCTGGGCCGAGGCGCTGCGCCGCGACGCCGCGCTGGCGCTCGGCCTCAACACCCATGACGGCCAGGTCGTTTACGGCTCCGTCGCCGAGGCCCACGGTCTGCCGCACGTGGAGCTGAGCACGCTGCTCGGCTAGCGGGACACCGGTTCGTCAACGCGAACCGTCAACCTCACACATCCGGCCGGACCTTGTCGACAAGGTCCGGCCGGATGTGTGTCGCGACACTTCCGCCCGCCGCTGAACACCCGGTTCAACTCGCCTCGAACGTAACCCTTTAACCGTTTCGCGCGCTGGTGAAACGTGGCCTCCGGTGCCCGTACGCCCTTGACAGAGCGGTGTTCCGTTGCCGACACATCGGGCCGGGTCCGGCGGATTGTGTTGCTGCGGACCGGTGACACGCCATAGAGTCGCCAACCGTCGGCATGGTGCCACGCTGACCTATCGATAAAGTTTCCTGGTCACGTCCAAGGAGGTAAGACGACTTGTGAATGAGTCGACATTTACTCCCGGGGGTGGTCAGCCAGGAATCCCTGCGGGGATGTCCGTACGGGGACAGAGCCCTTCGGGGCCCGAGGCTGTCGGCTCCGTCGCGGTCCGCACCTTCGAAACCACCCCGCTCCCCGCGCACGCGGGGATGGTCCCCACCCAGCACATGACGACAGCCCCACGGATGATGGACGGCCTACACGTGAACGCCACGGCCGGCAACGAGAGCGGCCGGGACACCGCCGCGCTCGCCGACTTTGACGAGGTGCCCCAGGGGCACTTCTACGACCCCGACGCCGAGTACGAGCCCGATCCCGAGTACGCGGCCACCCTCGCACCCGACGCGGCCCGCCAGCGCCGCGAGCGGATCGGCCCGACGGGACGGCCGCTGCCGTACTTCCCGATCCCGGGCCCGCTGACCGACCACGGTCCCGCGAAGATCATCGCGATGTGCAACCAGAAGGGCGGCGTGGGCAAGACGACGTCGACCATCAACCTGGGCGCCGCGCTCGCGGAGTACGGACGGCGCGTGCTGCTCGTCGACTTCGACCCGCAGGGGGCCCTGTCGGTCGGCCTCGGCGTCAACCCGATGGAACTCGACCTCACCGTCTACAACCTGCTCATGGAGCGGGGCATGTCGGCCGACGAGGTGCTGCTCAAGACCGCGGTCCCCAACATGGACCTGCTGCCGAGCAACATCGACCTGTCCGCCGCCGAGGTGCAGTTGGTGAGCGAGGTCGCGCGCGAGTCCACGCTCCAGCGGGCGCTCAAGCCGCTGATGCAGGACTACGACTACATCGTGATCGACTGTCAGCCCTCGCTCGGCCTGCTGACCGTCAACGCCCTGACGGCGGCTCACAAGGTGATCGTGCCGCTGGAGTGCGAGTTCTTCGCCCTGCGCGGTGTGGCGCTGCTCACCGAGACGATCGAGAAGGTGCAGGAACGTCTCAACCCCGACCTGGAGCTGGACGGCATCCTCGCCACGATGTACGACTCCCGCACGGTGCACAGCCGTGAGGTCCTGGCCCGCGTGGTCGAGGCCTTCGACGACCACGTCTACCACACGGTCATCGGCCGGACCGTGCGCTTCCCTGAGACCACGGTCGCCGGTGAGCCGATCACGACGTACGCCTCCAACTCCGTCGGCGCGGCCGCCTACCGTCAGCTCGCCAGGGAGGTGCTCGCCCGGTGTCACGCCGAGTGAGTCTGCCCGGGGCCGACGAGCTGTTCCGTACGACCGGGGGGATGGCGCTCTCGCCGTCCGCGCCGAGGCGGGGGGCGGGCGTCGAGGCGCGCGTGCCGGCCCCCGCGGGTGAGAGCGAGCCCGTCGCGGCCGAGCACGCCCCCGAGGCGGAGCACACCGCCGCGCAGGAGGACTCCGGCTCGGGCGAACCGCGCAGCAGGGGCGCCGCCGACGCGGAGGCCGCCAAGGCCCGGCGGGCGCCCGCGCAGGGCGGCTCCGGCTCGGGCACGGCCCAGCAGCGGCGCCGGCAGCGGGCGGCCAACCGGCGGCCCAGCGGGCGCGAGCGGCACGACGAGAAGATCACCGTGTACGTCTCCGCCGAGGAGCTGATGGACCTGGAGCACGCGCGCCTGGTCCTGCGCGGTGAGCACGGCCTCGCGGTCGACCGCGGCCGGATCGTGCGGGAGGCGGTCGCCGTCGTCCTGGCCGACCTGGAGTCGCGCGGCGACGCGAGCATTCTCGTACGGCGTCTTCGGGGGCGGTAGCCGTTAGCCTGCGGCGTGCGGACGTGTGCCGCCCGTGCTTCGTACCGCCCGCTTCGCACCCCTGGAAAGCCTTTTGCCCTCCGCCGACCAATCGGACGCTCCCGCCGCGCGGGGGGCCCGCCGTGCGCTCGGGCGGGGGCCGGAGGATCCTTTCCCCACCCCGCCCCTTCCCAAGACCCTCCGGGGAGATTCTCCGGGTGCGGGCCGGTCGCCGGGAGCGCTGCCCCCGGACCCTCGCCCCGCAAGCGCCGCAGGGGCTGAGCCGGCCTCGCCCGGCGAAGTCGTCGAAAGCGGGGCCGACCCGGTTTCCGGCCGCCCCGTCTCCGACGAACCCGGCGAGCGCCGCTTCACCGTCCGGCTCGACAACTTCGAGGGGCCCTTCGACCTCCTCCTCCAGTTGATCTCCAAGCACAAGCTGGACGTCACCGAGGTCGCCCTGTCCCAGGTCACCGACGAGTTCATGGCGCACATCAGGGCCATGGGCCCGGACTGGGACCTGGACCAGACGACCGAGTTCCTGGTCGTGGCCGCCACCCTGCTCGACCTCAAGGCGGCCCGGCTGCTGCCCGTGGCGGAGGTGGAGGACGAGGCCGACCTCGCGCTCCTCGAGGCCCGTGACCTGCTGTTCGCGCGGCTGCTCCAGTACCGCGCGTACAAACGGATCGCGGACATCTTCAGCGAGCGCCTGGACACCGAGGCGCGCCGGTCTCCGCGGACCGTCGGCCTGGAGGCGCACCTCGCGGAGCTGCTGCCGGACGTCGTCATCAGCATCGGCGCCGAGGGGTTCGCGAAGCTCGCCGTCAAGGCCATGCAGCCCAGGGCGAAGCCGCAGGTGTACGTGGACCACATCCATGCCCCGCTCGTCTCGGTGCGGGAGCAGGCCGCGATCGTGGTGGCCAGGCTGCGGGCGGCGGGGGAGACCACCTTCCAGGTGCTCGCCGAGGACGCCCCGGACACCCTCACCGTCGTCGCCCGCTTCCTTGCCCTGCTTGAGCTGTACCGCGAGAAGGCCGTCGTCCTCGACCAGGACGAGGCGCTGGGGGAGCTGATGGTGCGCTGGAGCGGCGGCGAGCGTGACGAGGGCGGCGGGCAGCGCTGGGTGACCGACGAGTTCGACCATGTGGTGACGGAGGAGAAGGCGTGAGCGAAGGCCTGCGCGTGGAACTGGCGCTGAAGCCGGCCCTGGAGGCCGTCCTCATGGTCGTCGACCAGCCCGCCACCGAGGAACACCTCGCCAAGGTGCTCGACCGGCCCCGGCGGGCCGTGGGGGACGCCCTGCGGGAGCTGGCCGACGAGTACACCGCCCAGGGCCGGGGCTTCGAGCTCAGGCTCGTGGCGGGCGGCTGGCGGTTCTACAGCCGCGCCGCCTACGCCGACGCCGTCGAGGGCTTCGTCCTCGACGGCCAGCACGCCCGCCTCACCCAGGCGGCCCTGGAGACGCTGGCGGTCGTCGCCTACCGCCAGCCGGTCAGCCGTTCGCGGGTCTCGGCGGTGCGCGGAGTGAACTGCGACGGGGTCATGCGGACCCTGCTCCAGCGGGGTCTGGTCGACGAGGCGGGCACGGAACCCGAAACAGGTGCGATCCTGTACAGGACGACGAACTACTTTCTGGAGCGGATGGGCCTGCGCGGCCTTGACGAGCTCCCGGAGCTCGCGCCCTTCCTCCCCGAGGCGGACGCGATCGAGGCCGAGACGCTGGAGGGTGTGCCGTCGTTCGACCCGGACGCGCCCGACGCGCCGGAGACCCCCGCAGACGACAAGACGGAAATGTGATGCGAAGCAGCAGCGGCAGGAACAGCAGCGGAAACAACGGCGGGAGCCGTGGTGGCAACAGCGGCGGCCGCGGCAGCAGTGGCGGTGCCGGCCGGGGTGCCGGCCGGGGCGCCGGAGGCGGGCGCGACGACCAGCGCGGCGGCCGGCCCGCCGGTGGCCGCGACGGCCAGGGCAAGAGCGGCGGCCCGCGCCAGAGCGGCAGCGGCAAGCAGCGCCCCCCGCGCCCCGAGGAGCGCACCTACGACACGGGCTTCGATGACAGGTCGGGCGCGCCCCGAGGCGGTCGTGGTGCCTCCGCGCGCGGCGGCGCCAAGGGCGGCCCCAAGGCGCCCCAGGGCGGCACCCCGGTCCGCCGGGGCCCGCACGGCCAGCGCCTGGGCCAGGCCCGCCCCCGCGAGCTCGACGCCAAGATCGAGCAGCGCAACCGCGACCGGTACGCGGACAAGCCGGACGTGAAGACCCCCAAGACCTTCCCCGGCGCCGAGCAGGAGGGCGAGCGCCTGCAAAAGGTGCTGGCCCGGGCCGGCATGGGCTCGCGGCGCGCCTGCGAGGAGCTGATCGAGCAGGCCCGCGTCGAGGTCAACGGCGAGGTCGTGCTCGAACAGGGCAAGCGCGTGGACCCCGACAAGGACGAGATCAAGGTGGACGGCCTGACCGTCGCCACCCAGTCGTACCTGTTCTTCGCCCTGAACAAGCCGGCCGGCGTCGTCTCCACCATGGAGGACCCCGACGGCCGCCAGTGCCTCGGTGACTACGTCACCAACCGCGAGACCCGGCTCTTCCACGTCGGCCGGCTCGACACCGAGACCGAGGGCATCATCCTGCTCACCAACCACGGCGAGCTGGCCCACCGTCTGACCCACCCCAAGTACGGCGTGAAGAAGACCTACCTGGCCGCCATCACGGGCCCGCTGCCGCGCGAGATCGGCAAGCGGCTCAAGGAGGGCATCCAGTTGGAGGACGGCTACGCGCGCGCCGACGCCTTCCGGGTGGTGCAGCAGACCGGCAAGAACTACCTCGTCGAGATCGAGCTGCACGAGGGCCGCAAGCACATCGTGCGCCGCATGATGGCCGAGGCCGGCTTCCCGGTCGAGAAGCTGGTCCGCGTCGCGTTCGGCCCGATCGGACTCGGCGACCAGAAGTCCGGCTGGCTGCGCCGCCTGACCAACACCGAGGTGGGCATGCTGATGCGCGAGGTCGACCTCTAGAGCAGCCGGCACCGCCGACTCCCCTGAGAGAGCCCGCCTTCCCGTCCTGTACGGGAAGGCGGGCTCTGTCGTCGTATCCCCCCCAACCCCGTGCGCCCGTCCGAACGGGCTTGTGCGCCGATCCCCGAGACCTTTATAGTCATGCTGACCATTAAGGAGATCGGCGTGAGTCTCGACTGGACGGAAATCCTCGGCTTTGCCAGCGGTGCGCTCTGTGTGTGGCTGGTGGCTCGGCAGCACATCGCCAACTGGCCGGTGGGGCTTGCCAACAACGTGTTCTTCATCGTGCTGTTCCTCCAGGCCGGCCTGTACGCGGACGCCGGACTCCAAGTCGTCTTCATCGCCCTCGCCGTGTACGGCTGGTGGACCTGGGCCCACGGGGGTGGACCAGGTTCCCGCACGCTTCCGGTCGGGCGCACGACCCGCGCCGAGTGGCTGTGGCTGCTCGCGGCGGGGGCGGTGGGGACCGTCGCGCTGACGTTCCTGCTCGGCGCGGCCACCGACTCGACCGTCCCGTTCTGGGACGCGCTCACCACCGCCCTGTCCCTGGCGGCGACGTACGGCCAGTGCAAGAAGCTCGTCGAGTCCTGGTGGCTGTGGATCGCGGCCGACGTGGTCTACATCCCGCTCTACGCCTACAAGGAGCTCTATCTGACCTCGCTGCTGTACGCCGGCTTCCTTGCCCTGTGCCTGTTCGGCCTGCGGGGCTGGCGGCGTGAGCTCGGTGCCAGCCCGGCCCGCGCCGTGGAGGTGGCGGCGTGAAGAGGTACCAACACGGCCTGGTCCTCGGCAAGTTCTATCCGCCGCACGCCGGCCACCACCACCTGGTGCGCACCGCCGCCGAGCACTGTGAACAAGTCACCGTGCTGGTGTGCGCCGCGTCCGTGGAGACGGTCCCGCTGAAGACGCGGGTCCAATGGATGCGCGAGGTCCACCCGGACGCCCGGGTCGTCGGCGCCGTCGACGACACCGAGATGGACCTGAACGACCCGGCGATATGGGACGCCCACATGGCCGTCTTCCGCGGCGCCGTCCCCGAACGCGTCGACGCGGTGTTCACCTCCGAGACGTACGGCGACGAACTCGCCCGCCGCTTCGACGCCGCACACGTCCTGGTGGACCTCGACCGCGCCGCGTTCCCCGTCTCCGGCACCGCAGTGCGCAAGGACCCGGTGGGCAGCTGGGGCTTCCTCGAAGAGCCCGTACGCGCCTGGCTCACCCGGCGCGTGGTCGTGCTCGGCGCCGAGTCCACCGGCACCACCACCCTGGCCCGCGCCCTCGCCGAGCACTACCGCGCGCGCGGCGGGGTGTGGGCGCGCACCCGGTGGGTCCAGGAGTACGGGCGCGCGTACAGCGAGGGCAAACTGGCCGCGCTGCGCACCCGCTTCCCCGAAGCGGCATGGGAGGACGTCGAGTTCGGCTCGGACGAGTTCCCGGTGATCGCCGAACGGCAGAACGAGCACGAGGACGCGGCGGCTCGGCTCGGCTCGCCCGTGCTGTTCTGCGACACCGACTCCTTCGCAACCACCATCTGGCACGAGCGCTACATGGGCGGGCGCAACCCGCGGGTCGAGGCGGTCGCCGAACGGGCCGCGCCCCACCACCTGCGGCTGCTCACCGACCACGAAGGCGTGCCCTTCGAGGACGACGGGCTGCGCGACGGGGAGGAGCTGCGGCCCTGGATGACCGACCGGTTCCGGTGCGAACTCACCCGCACCGGGCTGGAGTTCATCGAGGTGCGTGGCCCGCACGAGCAGCGCCTCGCCACCGCCGTCGCCGCCGTGGACGCGCTGCTCGGCCGGGGCTGGGGCCTCGCCGACCCGCTGCCGGAGCGACGGTGAGCGCGGCCGGGCCCCGAAACCCGGAGCGCGGGAGCGCGGCCGCGCGGCCGCCGGGCAGGGCGCCCGAGGGGTACGACCCCTACGCCTTCGAGCCGTTCGCCGTCACCGTGGACCTCGCCGTCTTCACGGTGCGCGACGGGGCCCTGCACGCCCTGCTCATCCGGCGCGGCCAGGAACCGTTCGCGGGGGCCTGGGCCCTGCCCGGCGGGTTCGTGCTGCCGCGCGAGTCCGCCGAGGCGGCCGCCCGGCGCGAACTGGCCGAGGAGACCGGGCTGGCGGACGACGTGGTGGCCACCCTCCACCTGGAGCAGCTGCGCACCTACAGCGACCCCGACCGCGACCCCCGGATGCGGGTCGTCTCGGTGGCGTACACCGCGCTCGTGCCCGATCTGCCCGAACCGCACGGCGGAGGCGACGCGGCGCACGCCGAATGGGTCGCCTGCGGCAGCGAGGGCCGGCTCGCCTTCGACCACGCCGCCATCCTCGCCGACGCACGCGTCCGCATCGGCGCCAAGCTCGAGTACACCTGCCTCGCCACCTCCTTCTGCCCGCCCGAGTTCACCCTCGGCGAGCTCCAGCAGGTCTACGAGACGGTCTGGGGCACCGCGCTGGACCGCCCCAACTTCCGCCGCAAAGTGCTCGCCACGCCCGGCTTCGTCGAGCGGGTGGCAGGGGCCTCGCGGCTGACCGGCGGCCGGGGCAAACCGGCCGCCCTCCACCGGGCGGGCCCCGCGACCGCGCTGCACCCGCCCCTGCTGCGCCCGGAGGGACGACAGTCATGAACCGTGCCGCGAAACAGACCGCCACCGGAGCCCTGATCGGCCTCGCCCTGGGGGACGCCCTCGGCTTCCCGACCGAGTTCAACGACGTACCCGCGATCCTCGCGAAGTGCGGGCCGTGGCGCGAGATGGCGCTGCCGAGGCCCGCGATCGTCACCGACGACACCCAGATGACGCTCGCGCTCGGACGTGGCATCCGCACCGCCATGGACCGGGGGCTGCTCGGCCCGGCGGGCCTGGAAGGGCCCGTCCGCGCGGAGTTCGTCGACTGGTACCACTCGCCCGAGAACAACCGCGCGCCCGGCCGCACCTGCCTGGTGGCGTGCGCGCGGCTCGACAGCGCCATGCCCTGGCGGCAGGCGAGCCAGATCGACTCCAAGGGGTGCGGCGCCAACATGCGGGTCGCGCCACTCGGGCTCGTGCCGGGCCTGAGCGAGGAACAGCGGGCGGGCGCCGCACAGTTGCAGTCCGCGCTGACCCACGGCCACCCCACCGCGCTCGCCGCCTGCGACCTCACCGCGCGCGCCGTGTACCTGCTCGCCCAGGGCGCCGACCCGGCGGGCCTGGTCGGCCGGCTCCGTTCGTACGCGCTGGAGAACCGCACCCGCTACCACGAGCGCTGGCTCGGTGACCTGTGGACCCACGCGCAGGACCGGGACCCGGGCCACTTCATCGCGCGCGGCTGGGACGACTGCCTCGACGCCCTGGACCGGGTGCTCAAGGCGCTGCGCGACCCCTCGCCCGAGACCGACCCGTGCCTGGCCACCGGCGACGGCTGGGTGGCCGAGGAGGCCTTCGCCACGGCCCTGGTCTGCTTCCTGCTCTTCCCCGGCGAACCCCTCACCGCCCTGCGCCGGGCCGCCTGCACCCAGGGCGACTCGGACTCCATAGCCTGCCTGACCGGCGCGTTCGCGGGTGCCCACCTGGGCGCGGCCGCCTGGCCGAAGGAGTGGGCCGAACGCATCGAGTACCGAGGTGAACTGCTGACCCTGGGGGCGCTCTGGGACGCCTGAGCGCTGATCGGCCTCGCGCGCCGGTTTCGTGCGCGTGGTCGGACGGCCGCGTGCGTCATGGCGTGCGTCCTACGCCGGGGCCTTCAGCGCCGACTCCCGGCGGGCCCGGTACAAGAAGTCCGCCACCCGCGCCCGGTCCGGCTCGGCCGGCAGCGGGGAGGCCGGAGCCGCCTCCTCGGATTCGGTGGCCAGGCGGACCACCCAGGACTCCACCTCGTGCCACGTCACCTCGCCACGCTTCACCGCGAGCAGCCGCTCGCGCCCGGCGCCGACCTCGATCGTCAGCTCCCCGGTGCGCAGCAGGTCGCGGCAGCTCGTCAGGAGCCGCAGCAGATGCATCGCGTGCTTCCAGCGCGGCGCGCCGTGCGTGCGCACATCGGCGTCGAGCTTCTTGCGCTGGCCGAGCGCGTAGCGCGCGAAGCTCGCGTATGCCCGCCGTGAGAGGAACGCCCCGCGCAGCGCCAGAAGTTCCCGCCCGGTCTCGTCGGCGTACTGGACCAGCGGCGAGTGCAGGCATTCCAGGACGTTCGGGTTGGAGTGCAGGGCCAGGTCGCAGAACCGCTCCAGCTCCCAGCTGAACTGTTCGTCGGCCGGGCCCTCCACGTGCGTCGGCGGCTTGTCGAAGCGCCAGAACAGCGGGGTCGGCGCGAGGTAGATCCCACGTACGTCGGTGTCGCTGTCCTCGGTCGCGAGCCCGAAGGCGCGCGAGCCCATGACACAGGAGTAGACGGTGTGGTCTGCGACCAGTTCTTCGGGCGTCATTCGTCCATGGTCGCCGGTCAGGGGAGCAGGATCGAACCCTTGTCCACGGTGATCTGGCGCGCGGGCAGCGGGCGCGTGGCGGGGCCGTGGGCGACCGAGGCGTCCGCGACGTGGTACTTGCTGCCGTGGCAGGGGCAGTTGATGGTGCCGCCGGACACGCTGGAGACCGTGCAGCCCTGGTGGGTGCAGATCGCCGAGAACCCCTTGAAGGTGCCGGCCCGGGGCTGGGTGACGACGACCTTCTGGTCCGCGAAGATCTTGCCGCCGCCGACGGGGATGTCCGAGGTCTTGGCCAGGGCGTGGGCGGGCTGCGACGCGGGCGGGCTCGACTGGGCCGGGGTGGCGGGGGTGCCCGGGGCGCTCGGAGTGGGTGTCGTACTCCCGCCGCCGTCGCCGGAGTTCGAGCAGCCCGCCAGGGCCGCCGCGGCGCCCGCCGTCGCGAGAACCGTCCGGCGGGTGGGGGTGCTGGATGTTTCCATCGTGTGCTCCTCAGGTCGTCACGCCGGCGCCGGAAGGACGCGGCAGGAGCATCCTGGCGGCCGCGTGGGCCGGGGCGAAGCACCGACGGGGCCGGTGTGCCCGTTTGCACGCGTCCGGGGCACGGTGGGGGTCCGGGGTGAACCCTGGGTGCGCGGGTGCGGGTCGCTTTGTGCCGGTTGCGTAGTTCCCCGCGCTGCCCTGGCGGGGCTGGTGTTGGCCCGCGTGGGCAACCCGGGGCAGCGCTCATGCCGACCCAGCCAGGCAACCTCAGCCCGTCCGGCGTTTGAGGACGAGGCCGTTCAGGCCGAAGGGGGTCTGGGGCGGAGCCCCAGGGGCCCCGGCTGCGGACCGTGCGTGGCTGGGCGCGCAGTTCCCCGCGCCCCTGACTACTCGGCGCTGGCCTGCACAGGCATACCCAGCCTGTCCGGCGATTGAGGACGAGCGCCCTTCAGGCGCGAAGGGGGTCTGGGGCGGAGCCCCAGGGGCCCCGGCTGCGGACCGTGCGTGGCTGGGCGCGCAGTTCCCCGCGCCCCTGGCGGGGCTGGTGCCGGCCAGCGTCGAGACCTCGCGCCCCTGGCGGGGCTGGTGCCGGGCAGGGTGGACCGTAGGGTGGGGTGGAACAGTGGGCGATGGCCGGGATCCGAGGAGTGCGTCGTGGCGGTACGAGCGGTCCGCGGGGCCGTCCAGCTGGAGCGGGACGAAGCCGGACACATGGACGAGCGGGTCGGCGCGCTGCTCACCGAGATCCTTGAGCGCAACGGCCTGACCCCGGACGACCTCATCAGCATCTGGTTCACGGCCACCCCCGACCTGCACAGCGACTTCCCGGCCGCCGCCGCGCGCCAGCTGGGCCTCGCCGACGTCCCCCTGATCTGCGCGCAGGAGCTGGACATCGCCGGCGCCATGCCCCGCGTCGTGCGCGTCCTGGCGCACGTCGAGACGTACCTCGACCGCGCCGAGATCGCCCATGTCTACCTCGGCGCCGCAGCCGACCTCCGCAAGGACATCGCCCAGTGAGAACCGCGCTCGTCATCGGTACCGGCCTGATCGGCACCTCCGCCGCCCTCGCGCTCGCGAGCCGGGGCGTCACCGTGCACCTGGCCGACCACGACCCCGCCCAGGCCCGCACCGCCGCCGCGCTCGGCGCCGGCACCGACGAGGCGCCCGCGGGCCGGGTCGACCTCGTCGTCGTCGCCGTGCCGCCGGCCCACGTGGCCGCCACCCTGGCCGGCGCGATCCGGGACGGTGTGGCGCGCGCGTACATGGACGTGGCCAGCGTCAAGGGCGGCCCGCGCCGCGCACTGCTCGCGCTCGGCTGCGACCTCGGCTCCTACATCGGCACGCACCCCATGGCCGGCAAGGAGCGCTCGGGCCCGCTGGCCGCCACCGCCGACCTCTTCGAGGGCAGGCCCTGGGTGCTCACCCCGACCCACGACACCGACACCGAGGCGCTGAACCTGGCGCTCGAACTGGTCGCGCTGTGCCGTGCCGTACCGGTCGTCATGGACGCCGACGCCCACGACCGCGCGGTCGCGCTCGTCTCGCACACCCCGCAGCTGGTCTCCTCCATGGTCGCCGCCCGTCTCGAAGAGGCCGACGAGACGGCGGTACGGCTGTGCGGCCAGGGCATCCGCGATGTCACCCGCATCGCCGCGTCCGACCCGGGCATGTGGGTGGACATCCTCTCCGCCAACCCGGGCCCGGTAGCCGACGTGCTGGCCGGCATCGCCGCCGACCTGGACGAGACGGTGCGAGCCCTGCGCTCGCTCGACTCCGCCGACCAGGACAAGCGCCGCGACGGCGCCGAGGGCATCGAGGACGTGCTGCGCCGGGGCAACGCGGGCCGATCGCGGGTGCCGGGCAAGCACGGCGCCGCCCCCGCCACGTACGAGATCGTGGCCGTGCTGCTCAGCGACGAGCCGGGCGGCCTCGCGCGGCTCTTCGCGGACGCGGGCCGGGCCGGCGTCAACGTCGAGGACGTACGCATCGAGCACGCGACCGGCCAGCAGGCGGGCCTGGTCCAGCTCATGGTGGAACCGGCCTCGGCCCCTAACTTGACCGCCGCGCTGCGGGAGCGGGGCTGGTCCATCCGGCAGTGACGCGCTCGTCCCGCCCGGCGGGACGGGGGGCTCGCACGAGCCAGTAACCTTGTACGGGGCGGATTTGCGTCCCGTGCATCCCCCGCCCCGTACCAGGAAGGTGTCCGTCACCGTGGAAAGCGCCGCCCGGACCGCCCCGGCAGCAGTGGTTGTCGCCATCGACGGCCCCTCCGGCACCGGCAAGTCCAGCACCTCCAAGGCGGTCGCCGCCAAGCTGGGGCTGAGCTACCTGGACACCGGCGCCCAGTACCGGGCGATCACCTGGTGGATGATCACCAACGGCATCGACGTCGCCGACCCGGCGGAGATCGCGGTGGCCGCGGCCAAGCCCGTGATCGTCTCCGGCACGGACCCGTCGGCGCCCACCATCACCGTCGACGGCGAGGACGCGTCGGGCCCGATCCGCACGCAGGAGGTCACCTCCAAGGTCAGCGCGGTCAGCGCAGTCCCCGAGGTGCGGGCTCTGATCACCCAGTTGCAGCGCGACATCGCGGCCGGGGCCGGACAGGGCATCGTGGTCGAGGGCCGTGACATCGGCACGACCGTGCTGCCCGACGCCGATCTGAAGGTGTTCCTGACCGCGTCGCCCGAGGCGCGTGCGGCCCGCCGCAGCGGTGAGATCAAGGGCGCCGACGTGGCGGCCACCCGGGAGGCCCTGATCAAGCGGGACGCGGCGGACTCCGGTCGCAAGGCCTCCCCGCTCGCCAAGGCCGACGACGCCGTCGAGGTGGACACCACCGAGCTCACCCTCGACCAGGTCATCGAGTGCGTCGTCACCCTCGTCGAGGAGAAGCGGGCCGCCAAGTGACGGTTGTCTCCCACCGGGGCGTCGAGATCGGGCGCCGGATCGGTGTCGGTCTGATGTACGGCCTGTGGCGGCCCCGGGTGCTGGGTTCCTGGCGGGTTCCGGCGGCCGGTCCGGTGATTTTCGCCGTCAACCACTCCCACAACATCGACGGCCCGATGGTCATGGGCACCGCGCCGCGCGGCACCCACTTCCTGATCAAGAAGGAAGCCTTCGTCGGGCCGCTCGGCCCCTTCCTCGAAGGCATCGGCCAGCTCAAGGTGGACCGCTCGGTCGCCGACCGCACCGCGATCACCGACGCGCTGGCCGTGCTCGATGAGGGCGGCGTCCTCGGGATCTTCCCCGAGGGCACCCGGGGCGAGGGCGACTTCGCGTCGCTGCGGGCGGGCCTGGCCTACTTCGCCGTACGGTCGGGGGCGCCCGTCGTCCCGGTGGCCGTCCTGGGAAGCACCGAGCGCCGGGGCCGGTTGATAAAGGGGCTGCCCCCGCTGCGCAGCCGCGTCGACGTGGTCTTCGGAGACCCCTTCCCGGCGGGGGACGGCAGCGGACGCCGCACCCGCAAGGCGCTCGACGAGGCCACCGTCCGCATCCAGGACCGGCTCACCGGCCACCTGGCGAACGCCAGGCGCCTGACCGGGCGCTAGGCCAGACTTTCAGTAGTGGACCGCTCGATCGCGGTCCACCGATCACGACGATGAACGAGGTACGGACTTCATGAACGACCAGCACGACCACGGAGCACTCGGCGACGCCGAGTTCGCGGAGTTCATGGAGCTCGCCGCCGAGGAGGGCTTCGACGCCGAGGACATCGAGGAGGCCCTTGACGAGGCCGGCCACGGCCCGCTTCCGGCCCTCGCCGTCGTCGGCCGCCCCAATGTCGGCAAGTCGACCCTGGTGAACCGCATCATCGGCCGCCGCGAGGCCGTGGTCCAGGACAAGCCCGGCGTCACGCGTGACCGCGTCACCTATGAGGCCGAGTGGGCGGGCCGCCGTTTCAAGGTCGTCGACACCGGCGGCTGGGAGCAGGACGTCCTCGGCCTCGACGCCTCCGTCGCGGCCCAGGCCGAGTACGCCATCGAGGCCGCCGACGCGGTGGTCTTCGTCGTCGACGCGACCGTGGGCGCCACCGACACCGACGAGGCCGTCGTGCGCCTGCTGCGCCGGGCCGGCAAGCCCGTCGTGCTCGCCGCCAACAAGGTCGACGGCATGTCCGGCGAGTCCGACGCCGCGACCCTGTGGTCGCTGGGCCTCGGCGAGCCGTTCCCGATCTCCGCGCTGCACGGCCGGGGCACCGGCGATCTGCTCGACGAGATCCTGAAGGCGCTGCCGGAGGCCCCCGAGCAGCGCTTCGGCACCGCGGTGGGCGGCCCGCGCCGCATCGCCCTGATCGGCCGCCCCAACGTCGGCAAGTCCTCGCTCCTGAACCAGGTCGCCAAGGAGGACCGGGTCGTCGTCAACGCGCAGTCCGGCACCACGCGCGACCCGGTCGACGAGCTCATCGAACTGGGCGGCATCACCTGGAAGTTCGTCGACACGGCCGGCATCCGCCGCCGCGTCCACCTCCAGGAGGGCGCGGACTACTACGCCTCCCTGCGTACCGCCGCCGCCGTCGAGAAGGCGGAGGTCGCGGTCGTCCTCATCGACACCAGCGAGTCCATCTCCGTGCAGGACCAGCGCATCATCACCATGGCCGTCGAGGCCGGGCGCGCGCTCGTCATCGCGTACAACAAGTGGGACACCCTCGACGAGGAGCGGCGCTACTACCTGGAGCGCGAGATCGAGACCGAGATGCAGCAGGTCTCCTGGGCGCCCCGGGTCAACGTCTCCGCGCTGACCGGCCGCCACATGGAGAAGCTGGTCCCGGCGATCGAGACGGCGCTGGCGGGCTGGGAGACCCGGGTCCCCACCGGCCGCCTCAACGCCTTCCTCGGCGAGCTCGTGGCCGGCCACCCCCACCCGATCCGCGGTGGCAAGCAGCCGCGCATCCTGTTCGGCACGCAGGCGGGCACGAAGCCGCCCCGGTTCGTGCTGTTCGCCTCCGGGTTCATCGAGGCGGGCTACCGGCGCTTCATCGAGCGCCGGCTGCGCGAGGAGTTCGGCTTCGAGGGCACCCCGATCCACATCTCGGTGCGGGTGCGCGAGAAGCGCGGGCGCAAGAAGTAACTCCCCCACGGGGGCCGTGAGGGAGCGATTCCCTCACGGGAGAAGGTTTCAGAGCCCTCTGCGGGGGCCGGGCGGCAGTGCCGCCGGGAGCTGATGCTGCCCGGCGTGCTGCCGCCCGTTCGCGTTCATCGCCGGGTGCACATGCCAGTTCCCCGCGTACGTCGTCGGGAAGTGCTGGGTCTGGTGGCCGGACTGGTGGCCGGTGCGTGAGCCGTGCGACACCGGTACGAACCCGGTGCCGAGCGCCCCGAAGCGGACGAACCCGAGATGCTCCTCGCCGGACCGGTCGCCGGGCAGCGCGCGGAAGGACCGGAGGTATTCCGAGTACAGCGCGTCGTAGATCGGCGTGGGGGAGTGGGCTCCCGAAATGTCGCCCGAGGGGCGCATCGCGGGAATCTGGGACTGGTACGGCTGGCGGGAGGGGTCGTATGAGTGCACGTCTGTGCCAACGACCCCGAGGGGCCGGGGATGCGGGGTGCGCCGGCTTATCGGTAGCGCGGGCCGGGGCCCCCACGCCCCTTCGGCGCGGCGGGGCGCTTTTGCGGCCCCGCACCTTTTCGCGGCGGTGCGGGCCCGAGGCCCACGCGCGGTTGATGGGGTGCGGCGCGATGCCCACGTCCCTTCGACGGGCGCGGGGCGAGGCCCCCTGCTTTTTCGGTGCGGTTCGGGCGCGGTACCCACGTGTCTACGGGCTGCGGGGCGCGCTGGGCCCCGCGCCGTTGGTTGGGTGCGGCGCGATGCCCACCTCTCTCGATGGGCTGCCGGCGTGAGGCCCCTGCGCCGCTGATGGGGTGCGGCGCGATGTCCCGCCTTTTCGCTGCGGTGCGGGGTGCGGTGCCCTGGTCCCTCCGACGGGTGCGGGGAGAGACCCCTCGCCCCGTCTGTGCGGTGCGGGCGTGACGCCCACGTCCCTACGGGGTGCGGGCGCGAGCGCATGCGCCGTCGGTGGGGCGCGATGCCCACGCCCTGTCGACTGGGTCCGGGCGGCGCGGGCTCCTGCCTTTTCTGTGCGGTGCGGGCGCGACGCCTACGTCCCTACGGGGTGCGGGGCACGAGGCCCGCGCCCGTCCGGCCCGGGCGGGGTGGCACGCCCGCACGCCCACACCCTCACGGTGGCCCGGTCGGCGGGGGCGCCGTGAGGGTGTGGGTCAGGTGCCGGCCAGGGGCATGGCGGCGGCCACCAGACGGCCGTCCGCCGCGGCCTTCTCCAGGGCGTCCCTGAGCAGGTCCTCGCGGGGTTGCTGGCCGATCACGCCGACCGGGACGGCGAAGACCAGCACGCGCTGGGTCTTGTTGGCGGCGGCCCGCCAGCCCTCGGTCACCTGGAGCGGCTGGTGCGCCTGCCACCACGACACCGAGCCGTTGCCGCCCGTGCCGGGCTGGAGCACCGCGTGCAGCTGGCCCATGGCGAGCAGCACGGACCAGCCCGGCAGCACCGAGGGCAGCCGGCCGACGTCCGAGACCGGCACGAAGCCCTGCTCGATGAGGAGCGGGAGGAATTCGTCGGTGGTGCCGCCCGAGCCGGGCCGGGCGATCGGCACGGTCGGCTCCACCACGAGCGCGGGGTGCAGATCGCCCTCGATCAGGACGAGGCCGCTGGTGATGCCCAGCACCGCCTGCCCGCCTCCGCCACCGGCCGCCTCCTCGCCCGTGATGGAGCGGACGGCGCCCTGCAACTGCTCCTCGGCGACCTGGACGACCTGGGAGGGGATGCAGCTGGCGTGGGCGAAGGCGAGGACCGCGGTCTCCTCGCCGACGAACAGGACGGTGCTGGTGCGCTCCTGCTCGGAGTCGCCCGGTGTGCGGCAGGAGGTGCAGTCGTAGCTGCCCGGGGCGTTCTCGCCGGCGAGCAGCCGCTCGGCTTCTTCGTCGCCGATCTCGGCGCGGACGTCCTCACTGACGTCGAGCATGCGCGGCACGGGTGGCTCCTAGGAACTGAGTGGATGCGCCGGGCGGTTCCCGGCTTCTCTCGTACAAACGACAACGGACGATCTGTGGCCGGGGTCACGCGCGAAGTCGAACGGGATCCGACCGCTCCCGGCGGAGGGTGAATCCGACCCCGGAACCCCTCACTCCCTGTCAACACATGCGGGGTGCATGGAAGTTGGCGTGGTGAGCTGAGACACAGATCATCTCGAAGCCTGGTCAGTAAATGCCGATATCTGCGCATCAAGTGGGTGTCCGAAAATCACCGATACCCCGGGTAACAGGCAACTGGCCTGCCTGGACGGGGAGTTGGTTGATGCCGGGCCGCGCGAGTCCCTAGATTCCACCGCCGTGTGCATCGAGCACCGCCCGGGACCGCCCGCCGGCCGCACAGCCAGTCACGACCTCCCGGTGGGCGGGGGCGGCTCGGGACGTGGCGCCGGACGCGCCGGGGACCGGGCAGCCCAGGGGGACCCCGGGTCCTTCGAAAGGGATTTCATGTCCGTTGGTACCAGTGGTTCCAGCTCCTCGCGCAGGCGTGGGACGGCGGCGCTGATCGCGGCCGCCGCCGTGGCGCCGTTCGCGCTGCTCGCCGCCACCGGCCAGGCCTCGGCGGCCGACGCCGGGGTGTGGGACCGCATCGCCCAGTGCGAGAGCGGCGGAAACTGGCACATCAACACCCACAACGGCTACTACGGAGGGTTGCAGTTCGACGCCGGGACCTGGCGGGCGCACGGCGGCGGCGCGTACGCGCCCACGGCCGACGGCGCCAGCAGGGCCCAGCAGATCGCCGTCGCCGTCAAGGTGCAGCGCGCACAGGGCTGGGGCGCCTGGCCGTCCTGTTCGCGCCACGCCGGAGCATCGGGCAGCGTCCCGGCGGGCGCGGAGCCGGCCGTCCGGCACGCACCGGCCGCGCCGAAGCCGTACAAGGCGCCCGCCGCGCCGCGCCGGGTCGAGGCCACCAAGCCCGAGCACAAGGCGGCCGCGCCCGAGCACCACGCGGCCGCGCCCGAGCACCACGCGGCGCCGCCGCGCCCCGAGGTCGCATCCGCCGCGCCGTCCGGCTCGTACACGGTCCGCGCCGGTGACACGCTCTCCTCGGTCGCCGAGGCCCACGGCGCCCCCTGGCAGGCGCTGTACGCGGCGAACCGGGCCGTCATCGGCACCGACCCCGACCTCATCCTGCCCGGGCAGCGGCTCGCCCTCTGAGGTCTCGGGCCCCGTCCGGCCGCCCGGACGGGGCTCCGCCGCGCCCGCCCCACCCCGCGCCGCCACCGCGCCCCACCCCGCGCGCCGAGCCGCGCCGGCCGTCCCCAACCGCCCCCGCCCCAGCACCGCTGTGACCTGCGCGGATGCGCGGCCGGAGCGGAGGGGTGGCCGACCCAAGTAGAGTCCGTTCCTGACCGAAGGGTTTCGATTCCGACCAATCCGACCAAGGGGACGCGTAGCGCATGCACCTCTCATTCCTGCTGCACAACGCGTACAGCCTGGGCGGCACCATCCGGTCCACCTTCAACCTCGCCGGTGAGCTCGCCCGGCGGCACGACGTCGAGATCGTCTCCGTCTTCCGCCACCGCGACGACCCCACCCTGCCCGCCCCCGACGGCGTCCGCCTGCGCCACCTCGTGGATCTGCGCAAGGGCAGCGCGGGATACGAGGGCGAGGACCCCCAGCACCTGCGGGCCGCCAAGGTCTTCCCGCGCGGCGACGGCCGCCACAGCCAGTACAGCCGGCTCACCGACGCCCGGATAGGCGCCCATCTGCGCGAGACCGGGGCGGACGTCGTGATCGGCACCCGGCCAGGCCTCAATGTCCACATAGCCCGCGAGACCCGGCCCGGCGTGGTCCGGGTGGGCCAGGAGCACCTGACCCTGACCGGCCACGGCTACCGGCTGCGCCGCGAGATAGCCCACTCCTATCCGCTGCTCGACGCGATCACCACCGTCACCCGGGCCGACGCGGCCGCCTACCAGGAGCTCGGGCTGCCCGGCGTACGCGTCGACGCGGTGCCCAACGCGGTGCCCGCCCCCGCCGTCGCACCCGCGTCGGGCGACGGGAAGCTCGTCGTGGCGGCCGGCCGGCTCACCCAGGTCAAGCGGTACGACCTGCTGGTGCGGGCCTTCGCCCGGGTGGTCGCCGAGCGGCCGGACTGGCGCCTGCGGATCTACGGCTCGGGCGACGCCTTCGGAAACGAACGCGACGCCCTGCGCAACCTCATCGACGATCTTGGCCTCTACAACCATGTGTTCCTCATGGGGCTCGTGCGCGACCTCGACAGCGAGTGGGTCAAGGGCTCCATCGCGGCCGTCACCTCCGACCACGAGTCCTTCGGCATGACCATCGTCGAAGCGATGCGCTGCGGAGTGCCGGTCGTCTCCACGGACTGCCCCCAGGGACCACGCGAAATCATCAACGACCACGTGGACGGCCGGCTCGTCGAGACGGGCGACGCCGACGCGGTGGCCTCGGCCCTGCTCGAACTGATCCAGGACGACGGACTGCGCCACCGCATGGCCAAGGCGGCCCTGGACAACTCGCGGCGCTTCGACCCGGCCAGGACCGCCGAGCAGCACGAGGCCATCTTCGAGGCGCTGCACGCCCAGGGCGGCGCGAGCCGCACGCCCGGACTGCTGCGCGACGGTCTGTACCGGGCCAGGGGCTCCGCCATCGACGGGGCCTACACCCTGCGCCACAAGGCCATCTCCGTGCTCCGGAAAGGGCAGACCGCATGACCACCACCGTCGGGTCCCCGGACACCAACAGCGCCCCCTCGGCCCCGCGCGCCCACTGCATAGCCGACTCCGCGGGCGGGCTGACCTTCGACGTCACCGGCGCCGGGCAGCCGGGCGCCACGCTCGTCCTGCGCCGCCAGGGCGGTGGGAGCCGCGATGTGCTGCTGCCCCTGACCCCGGCCGCTGAAGGGCTGCTCAGGGCGGTGCTGCCCAGCACCGTCGAGCTCCCCGAGGGCGTGTGGGACGCCCATCTGCGCTTCGGCGAGGGCGCCGAGCGGCGTCTTGAGCCGGGCGTTCGAGACCTGCGGGCCCTGGTCGACCGCGAGCCGGGACCGGACGCCGACGGGGTGGCCGTGCGCATCCCCCACCCCGACCGGGCGGGCGAGCTCGTCGTGCGCAGCTGGCTGCGCAGGCCGCACGCCGAGACCGGCACGATCGGTTTCGACGCGGACGCCGTCACGGTGCGGGGGCGGTTGTACGGAACGGCGCTCGGTGAAGAGCCCGCCGTCGAGGCACGCAAGCGCGGCAGGGGCAACCGCGTCCACCGGGTGCCGGTGACCGCCGAGGGTGACGGCGGGGACTTCACCTTCACGCTGCCGTACGCGCCGCTCGCCGACGGCCTGGACGCGAAGGAATGGCTCTGGGACCTGTGGCTGCTCACCGGGGCCGGCGCCGCCGAGGTTCGGCTGGCCCGCATCCTGGATGACGTGCCCATGAAGCAGGTCGTCTTCGTGTACCCGGGGACGAGGGTCGGCCCCGGAGTGGTGCGGCCGTACTACACGGGCGTGAACGACCTGAGCGTACGCGTGGACGCGCCCCGCGGCTGAGCGCCGTCGGCCGGCCGCCGCCGGTGCCCGCGGCGACAGGGCGTGCGGCCATCGGGCCCCGTGCGACCGGGCGGGGCGACCGGAACCGGGACCCGGGCCGGGTAAAGGAGCGTGAATTGCCTACGCACCGTCAATTGCTCGCCGGGCGCCCCGGAGTGGGAATTCGCGGCCGGTCCTGCGAGGTAATTGTTTGCCTTACGCAATTGTGTGCGCGTGGTGCGGGACGCGGCGCTGGATAACCTGGCGGCGCGCCAGGAACTGCCCGTACGAGTGACGGAGTTCGAGGCGAAGGACGCCCACGATCCTGTGACAGAAGTGTGACTGGCGAGGCACCGGGGGCGGACAACGCTCGGCTTGTCCGCGCGTCGCGGGCGCCGCCACCACCCCCGCTTCCGTCGTCGCGCCGGGCCGCCTACGGTGGGTCGCATGGCACCCATACCGTCGCACTCCGCACATCCCGACGACGCTCCCGCCGCCTATGTGGGTCTCGCCGCCGACGACGCCGAGCGCCGCGCGGCCGAACGCGGCTGGCCCACCGTCAGGTCCCTGCCACCGGGTTCGGTCATCACCATGGAGTACATGCCGGGGCGGCTGAACTTCGAGGTCGAGCACGGCACCGTGACCCGCTGCTGGCACGGCTGAGCCGCGGAGCCCGGCGCCTGGACACAGCGCCTTGGCGCGGCGCCCGGACACGGCGAAGGCCCCCGGTGGGCACCGGGGGCCTTCGTGACGGGCGTGGGCGTGCCGTCAGCCGCCCATCGGGCGGGCCGGGGCGGTGCCGCGCGGCGCCCGCTCCGTGTGCGGCGGGCGCCGGGTGCCCGAGGGGACGACCGGGGGCCGCTCCGAGCGGGCCGGCTGGTGGGGCCTGGCCGGGAGCGGCCGGCCCGCGCCGCGCGCGCCCGCCACACCGACCGGCTCGCGCACCGGCGTCTCGTCCTCGTCGTGCCCGCGCCTGGGCGGCATCGCGGCGGCCGAGGGGACCGGCACCGGGACGGGCAGAACCATGCCGCGCCCACGTTCGCGCGCCTTGTCGCGCAGCGCGAGCAGGAAGGCCTCGGCGCGGGCGGTGAGCGGTTCGAACCAGGGCAGGGCGAGCAGGATCAGCAGCCCGGCCGCCCAGCCGAGGAGCACATCGCTCACCCAGTGGGTGCCGAGATAGACGGTGGTCGCCCCCACGCCGAGAGCGACCATGGCCGAGGTGACCGACAGCCAGCGTCTGGCCCGCGGGGTGGTGGCGAGATAGCCGAGGATGCCCCAGGTCACCACCGCGTTGGCGGTGTGTCCCGAGGGAAATATGTCGCCGCCCGCGAAGAGCTCCGCGGACCCTATCTGCGTGGCGTAGTGCGGGCCGAGCCTGCCGAGCCCGAGTTTGACCGCGCCGACCGTGATGTTGAGCAGCAGGAGGGCCGCTCCGAGGCTCAGGAGCGGCCGCAGGGTGTGCTGGCGCCAGGAGCGCCAGCCCAGCCACGCCATCACCATCACCGCGGTCGGGCCGCGCTGGCCGAGGACCACGAAGTAGTCCAGGAAGCCGTGCAGCTGCGGCCACCGCTCGTACGGCCGGAACAGCATGACCTTCCAGTCCAGCTCGACGAGCCAGGACGACCCGAGAACGGCCACGACGATGGCGAGGTAGAACGCCAACGTCGCGCCGAAGAGGACCACGCGGTGACGGCTCATCCGCGGGATCTCTATCTTCGGTGGCTCGGGCTCCCGGTCCAGGCGGGCGAAGATTCGGTCAGTACGCACTCAATCGACGTTACAGCGAGTGAGGGACTGCCCAGGCCGATCCAGGATCTTCGTGATGACGATGTGATGTGGAGTATGTCTCACCCGGATTTTTATTCCCGGCGTCTTTGAATACCCAGCTTTCGTTTCTCCCATTCATGGGAACGGCTGCCGGAACGCGTTGTCCGTATGTCGCGGAATTCCCTTTCGGGTGCCGGTCGGTGGAATCGCTCCACCGGTCACCGGACCGGCACGCAGGGTAAAGATCATCTCGGGGCGCCGCACGGCGTGGCGCAGGCCACAGCCCGCCGGGCCACCGCGTGAGAGGTGGGCCACGCGCGGCAGGCGCGAACTCGCGTACGCTGACGAATCACCCGCCCGTCGCCGCGGGGCCCCGGACGGACCTGCCGAGCGGGTCCTGCCGCCGGCCCGCCGGGCTCGCCGGCCGCGGGAGCGGTGACGGGGGCGGTCCGCGACGGCCGAGCCGTCCCGGGCCCCGAGGCCCGCAGTACTGGGAGGTACGTACATGACAGGGACGACCATGGCCGGCGCACGACCGCGTGCCGCCGCCGGCGGCGCCAACCGCTGGGTCATCCTCGTCGTCCTCTGTGTGAGCCTGCTGTTCGTGGCGCTCGACGCCACCGTGCTGCACGTCGCGATCCCCTCGGTCACCGAGGACCTGCGGCCGGGCTCCGTCGAACTGCTGTGGATCGTCGACGCCTACCCCCTGGTGTGCGCCGCCCTCCTCATCCTCTTCGGCACCCTGGGCGACCGGGTGGGCCGGCGCCGGATCCTGCTGCTCGGCTACGGCATCTTCGGCGCCGCCTCCGCGGTGGCCGCCCTCGCCGAATCGGCGCCGGTGCTCATCGCGGCCCGCGCCCTGCTCGGCATCGGCGGCGCGATGATCATGCCCGCCACGCTCTCCATCCTGCGCGTCGTCTTCCCCGACCGCCGCGAGCGGGCCACCGCCATCGGCATCTGGACGGCGGTCGCGGCGATCGGCGCCGCGACCGGACCCGTGCTCGGCGGCTTCCTCGTCCAGCACTTCTGGTGGGGCTCGGTCTTCCTCGTCAACATTCCGCTGATGGCCCTGATGCTGCCCGTCGGCCGCTGGATCCTGCCCGAGTCCAAGGGCAGTTCCGACGGACCCTGGGACGTGCTCGGGGCGCTGATGGCGGCCGGCGGCATACTCGCGGCCGTCTTCGGCGTGAAGCGGCTCGGCGCCGGTGACGGCGTCCTCGACGGCCCCGGGCTCGCCGCTCTGTGCGCGGGCGCGGCACTGCTCGTTGTCTTCGTGCGCAGGCAGCGCCGTCGCACCCATCCGCTGGTCGACATCAAGCTGTTCTCCCGGCCCGCCTTCGCGACCTCGGTCGGCTGCATCATCATCGCCATGCTGGCGCTCGTGGGCCTCGAGCTCATAGCGGTCCAGTACCTCCAGCTCGTGCTCGGGCTCTCCCCGCTCCAGACCGGTCTGCGGATGCTGCCGCTGACCTTCGCCGCGATGGCGGCGGGCGCGACCGGCTCGTACACGCTGCGCCGGCTCGGCCCGCGCCGGATGGTCTGCACCGGCTTCGTGCTGGTGGCGGCGGCCGTGCTGCTGCTCGTCCCGATGGGCCAGAGCGACTGGCCGACGCTGATGATCGTCTCGTTCGTCGTGCTGGGCTTCGGGCTCCAGACCACCCTGTTCGCCGCGTACGAGTCGATGCTCAGCGAGGCGCCGCCCGAGCGGGCCGGCGGCGCGGCCGCCATCGGTGAGACCTCCTACCAGCTCGGCGCCGGCATCGGCATCGCCCTGCTCGGCAGCGTGATGAACGCCGCCTACGCGCCCGGACTCTCCTCGGTCGGCGGCGTCCCCGCCGCCGCGTCGGCCGCCGCCGCCAATTCGCTGGGCGAGGCCTACGACGTCGCCGCCCGGCTCGGCGGCCCGGCCGGCGCCGCCCTGCGCGGCGCGGCCCGCGCGTCCTTCGTGCACGGCCTGCACGTCACGCTGTTCGTCAGTGCGGGCCTGCTGCTCCTGGGCGCGGTGGCCGGGCTGCGGCTGCCTCGCGTCATGGACTGCTCGGTGGCCGGCCAGGACCACGAGCCCGCCCGCGAGAGCGGCTCCGCGCCCGAGCCCGAGCGACGGCGGGCCGTGCAGCTGCCCTCCCAGACGCGACCCGGCGATGTGGCCGCCGTGGACTCTGGACGCACGGGACACTGACCCGTAACGTCAGCGCTCAGGTAATAACTATCACTGCTAGTTTTAGTTGAGCGAGAGCCCGCGGAGGCGCCCTCATGTCCGCTCCTTCCTCCAAGCTGCCCCCCTTCGACCCGGCCGATCCGCTCGGCGTCGACGATCTGCTGGACGCCGACGACCTCGCGATCCGCGACACCGTGCGCACCTGGGCCGCCGACCGGGTCCTGCCCCACATCGCCGAGTGGTACGAGAACGGCGAGCTGCCCGGCATCCGCGAACTGGCCCGTGAGCTGGGCTCGATCGGCGCACTCGGCATGTCCCTGACCGGTTACGGCTGCGCGGGCGCCACCGCCGTGCAGTACGGCCTCGCCTGCCTGGAGCTGGAGGCCGCCGACTCCGGCATCCGCTCCCTGGTCTCCGTGCAGGGCTCGCTCGCCATGTACGCGATCTGGCGCTTCGGTTCCGAGGAGCAGAAGCAGCGCTGGCTGCCGGGCATGGCGGCCGGCGAGACCATCGGCTGCTTCGGCCTGACCGAGCCCGACCACGGCTCCGACCCGGCCGGCATGCGCACGTACGCCAAGAAGGACGGCGACGACTGGGTGCTCAACGGCCGCAAGATGTGGATCACCAACGGATCGGTGGCCGGGGTCGCCGTCGTGTGGGCCCAGACCGAGGAGGGCATCCGCGGCTTCGCCGTGCCCACCGACGCACCCGGGTTCTCGGCCCCCGAGATCAAGCACAAGTGGTCGCTGCGCGCCAGCGTCACCAGCGAACTGGTCATGGACGACGTACGTCTGCCCGCCGACGCGGTGCTGCCCGGCGTCACCGGACTCAAAGGACCGCTCAGCTGTCTCTCGCACGCGCGGTACGGCATCGTGTGGGGCGCGATGGGGGCGGCGCGTTCCTCCTTCGAGGCGGCGCTCGACTACGCGAGGACCCGCGAGCAGTTCGGCCGGCCCATCGGCGGCTTCCAGCTCACCCAGGCCAAACTCGCCGACATGGCGCTCGAACTGCACAAGGGCATCCTGCTCGCCCACCACCTGGGCCGCCGCATGGACGCGGGCAGGCTCCGGCCGGAGCAGGTCAGCTTCGGCAAGCTCAACAACGTGCGGGAGGCGATCGAGATCTGCCGCACCTCACGCACGATCCTCGGCGCCAACGGGATCTCGCTCGAATACCCGGTGATGCGGCACGCCACCAACCTCGAATCGGTGCTCACCTACGAGGGCACCGTGGAAATGCACCAACTCGTTCTGGGTAAGGCGCTCACCGGACTTGACGCCTTCCGGTGACCGCGCCGCCCGGCGCCCGCGCGCCGGGCCGGCTTTCGGGGGACGCCGCGGCCCACGGCACGCGCGCCGTGGCCCGGCCCCCCGGCCGGGAGGCGTCCCCGCGTCAGCTCTGGTTGAAGAATCCGCCGGTCTGCCGGCCGGCGGCCTCGCCGTTGACGATCTCGGTGTCGGCGGGGGTGAGCAGGAAGACTCTGGTCGCCACGCGCTCGATGGAGCCGCGCAGTCCGAAGGTGAGCCCGGCGGCGAAGTCGACGACGCGCTTGGCGTCCCCGGCGTCCATGCCCGTCAGGTTCACGATCACCGGCACGCCCTCCCGGAACAGCTCCCCGATGCCCCGGGCGTCACGGAAGCCGTCCGGCGTGACGGTGGCGATCCGGCGGTCCCGCTCCTCGGCCGCCTCGGAGGCCACCCGCACCCGCGGGTCCGTCACCCAGGCCTCGCCGGACTCGGCGGTACCTTCCGTGTACTCGTCGTCGTAGTAGCGGTCGTCGTTGTCCTCGACAAGTCCCAGCCAGGCACTCGCCTTGCGCACCGATCCCATGGACGCCTCCTCTCGCAGCGGTCTTCTTCTTGTGTCTTCTTCTCTTCCCTATCCCTATGGTCGTCCATGATGCGGATCTCGCGCCAAGTGGATAGTCGCCGCGCAGGTGATTCGTGACGGTACTGGCACACAGGATGTGGCGATTCGTCAGGAAACTTCTGGGATAAGGCCGGTACGGGAAGTCCGGTGTAACAAAATGAAGAATCCACCTCCGCATGGGTGACGCACGGGTCGTACGGGTGAACGGTCCACTCGATACGATGCGTGCCGCACTGAAGAACGACCCGTCGGCGACAGCGCTCGTCGCCACCGGGGGGAGTGGACGGCCCACCTGTGCGGGCCCTGCCTCGCACTTCGCGCCCACCACGGACAGCTGGCCCGGGGCGTGACCACGACGACGGCCTGACGGCCACTACGACGGCCTGACGGCCACTACGACGGCCTGATCGTCCGGGTTCTGACGGGCACTCAGGCCGAGCGAAGCCCCCGAGGCCGCCGCGCCGCAGGTCCCTGCCCCCTGCGCGCCACGAAGACCGCACCGGTCGCCCAGGGCGAGGGGGGCCGGCTCTTCGTGCGGCTCGCCCACCTCCTGGACGCCTTGGAGCACCTGGAAACTGACGCCGCGTCGGGTGCCTGGGACCCTCGTTCAGCACGACGGCCTGCGGCCACGCCGGGGCCCCGGGGCGCGAGCCCTCCCACGGGCCCCTACGGACACCGCCCCGGGGAAGGCTGCTGCGCCAGCTGCTGACCGGCTCCCCGGCCGCGCGGCCGGGGAGCCTCAGCGGGCCCGGACGACCCGGCGCTCGTCCCAGACCGGCTCCGGCGTCTCACGGACCACGCCGTCCGAGCCGAAGACCAGATACCGGTCGAAGGAGCGCGCGAACCAGCGGTCGTGCGTGACGGCCAGCACCGTCCCCTCGTACGCCTCAAGGCCCTCCTGAAGCGCTTGCGCCGACTCCAGGTCCAGGTTGTCGGTGGGCTCGTCCAGGAGCAGGGCCGTGGTGCCGGCCAGTTCGAGGAGCAGGATCTGGAAGCGGGCCTGCTGGCCACCGGAGAGCCGGTCGAAGGGCTGCTCGCTCTGGCGCTCCAGCTCGTAGCGGCGCAGGATCGACATGGCGCCGCCCCGGTCGCGGGCGTGCTCGGACCACAGCGTGTCCACCAGCGTGCGTCCCATCAGCTCCGGGTGGGCGTGGGTCTGCGCGAAGTGTCCTGGCACCACGCGCGCGCCGAGCTTGAAGGTGCCGGTGTGGGCCACGTCCTCGCCTGCGAGCAGCCGCAGGAAGTGCGACTTGCCCGAGCCGTTGGAGCCGAGGACCGCGACGCGCTCGCCGTAGAAGACCTCCAGCGAGAACGGTTTCATGAGCCCGGTCAGCTCAAGGTTCTCGCACGTCACCGCGCGCACCCCGGTCCGGCCGCCGTGCAGGCGCATCCGGATCTCCTGCTTGCGGGGCGGCTCGGGCGGTGGGCCGATCTCCTCGAACTTGCGAAGCCGGGTCTTGGCGGCCTGGTAGCGCGACGCCATCTCGTCGCTGCGCGCCGCGTACTGCTGCATGTCCTGCACGAGCCGCTTGAGCTGGGCGTGCTTCTCGTCCCACCTGCGGCGCAGCTCCTCGAAGCGCGCGAACCGCTCCTGGCGCGCCTCGTGGAATGTTCCGAAACCGCCTCCGTGCACCCATACGTCGGACCCGGCCGGGCTCGGCTCCACGGCCACGATCTTCTCGGCGCCCCTGGCGAGCAGTTCCCGGTCGTGCGAGACGAACAGGACCGTCTTACGGGTCTCGCCCAGCCGCTCCTCCAGCCAGCGCTTGCCGGGCACGTCCAGATAGTTGTCCGGCTCGTCCAGGAGCAGCACCTCGTCGGGCCCGCGCAGCAGCGCTTCGAGCACGAGCCGCTTCTGCTCGCCGCCGCTGAGCGTGCGCACCTCGCGGAACTGCGCCTTGTCGTACGGCGTCCCGAGCGCGGCCATGGTGCACATGTCCCACACCGTCTCGGCCTCGTAGCCCCGCGCCTCGGCCCAGTCGCTGAGCGCCTGCGCGTACTTCATCTGCGCGGCCTCGTCGTCCACCGTCATGATCAGGTGCTCCGCCGCGTCCACCTCGGCCGCCGCCGCCCTGATCCTCGGCTGCGCCACGGAGACCAGCAGGTCACGCACCGTACGCTCGTCGCGCACCGAACCGACGAACTGCGGCATGACACCGACGCCGCCGCTCGATGTCACCGAGCCGCCGTGCGGTTGCAGCTCGCCCGAGATCAGCCGCAAGAGCGTGGACTTGCCCGCTCCGTTGGCCCCCACGAGCGCCACCACGGCGCCGTCGCCCACCCGGAACGACACATCACCGAGCAACACCCGCCCGTCCGGCAGGTAGTACTCCAGGTGCGAAGCTTCCAGGTGTCCCATGGTCCAGAATCCTTACCTGCCGCGCGCGACGGCACAAAGCGTTTTTCCGGTACGAGTGGGGTGGGCGGAGCGGGTGCCCGGCGCGCGGGTCAGGGCGTCGCCGCGCCGACCTCGACCCGGAAATGCTCCAGCACGTTCGCCATCCGGGCGGCGGTTTCGGCCACGTCCGCGCCCTCCACGTGCACATATCCCGACGCGGCGTGCGAGGCGCGCTGCGGATCGGTGGACGTGCCCGGCGCGACGGACACCCGCCCGCCCAGCACACCGGGCAGGCACAGCGGTTCCTCGAGCGGCGTGACGCTGCGGATGTGCCCGGCGGGCAGCGGCAGCAGCAGGTCGCCCACGGCTCGACGGCGGGAGTGGCGCAGGTCCGGGACCCGGCCGAGGTAGCTGTCGAGGATGGCGCCGAAGCCGTCGAAGCCGTACGACAGCCCGTGGTTGGCGGGGATCTCGCAGCCGGCCAGGCGGGCGCCGATCTCGCTCATCCAGAAGGAGCCGTCCTCGTCGAGGAAGAACTCCCTGTGCAGATAGCCGTGGTCCAGTCGCATCCCGTCGACCAGACGCTGGGTGATCTCCTTGACGTCGACGGGCAGTCGGGCCGGGTCGGCGATGGTGACGTTGGCGTTCATCGCGCCGTCCACGGTCTCCAGGAGCGCCGGGGCGTCCACGAGGGCCAGGCGTCGAGCACCTTGCCCCGCGCCGCCAGGGCGCACCGAGTGCGTCATCTGCCCCCGGTGCGGCGACGTCTCCTTCCGGCTGCCGGACTCGCCCGCCCTGTGGGTCCACGCCGATGACGAGGTCGCCCAGGGCGGCACCCCGCGCGTCCGGGTCCTGGTGCGCGGCAGCCGCCGAGGGCCTGTGCGGGTCGGGCTCTTCGTGCCCGGTCATCTGCGCGCCAACTGCCGGGTGAGCCCCGGCCCGCAGAAGGTCCGCGCCACTGCGGAGGAGGACCGTGAGGCGCACTTCACCCTGGCCGTGGCGCCCGGGACGCCCTCCCAGGCGTACCACCTCACCGCGCTCGCCGTGCAGGGTCTGGCGCTGACCACCGCCCGCCGCCACTTCGGCATCGTCCCCGCCGAGGGTGCGCGGACGGCGTGAACGGGCGGGCGCACGCCGCTCGTTGCTCAGGGCGGGTGTAGGGCGTGAACGGGCCTGCGCACGCGGCTCGTTCGCGGGCCGCCGGTGGCCGACGCGTCGGCGGCGCCGGCTGACCCGGCGTGCGCCTGCCCTCGGGATCCGGCCAAAAGGCGCTCTTGCGCGCCCCGGCCGGGCCCCCGAATACTCCTCCGCAGCGCTTGTCAGGAGCACGGCCGGCGCCCTGCTGTGCTGCCGTCACCCTTGGCTGCGCCTCACGGGGTCCCCCCACTTCCATGGGCCCCACGATTCCCCTCGGGAGGAAAAGAGTGAGGATCAAGCGCACCACCCCCGCATCCCCCGCCCGCCCCGCCAGACGCCTCAAGATCGCCGCCGTCGCGTCCGGGCTGCTCGCCGCCGTGGCCATCGCCGTTCCCCAGGCGAGCGCCACCCCCGCCCGCACCTTCGACGCCGCCGCCCTGACCGCCGCGAGCGACGCCGTCCGTGGCGCGGACGTCGCCGGAACCGCCTGGAGCGTGGACAGCGCGAGCGGAAAGGTCCGTCTCACCGCCGACTCGACCGTCACGGCCGCGGACCTGGCGAAGATCAGACGCGAGGCCGGGACCAACGCCGGCGCGATAAGCGTCGAGCGGACTCCCGGCAAACTCACCAAGCTGCTCTCCGGCGGCGACGCCATCTACACCACCAGCTGGCGCTGCTCCCTCGGCTTCAACGTCAAGAAGGGCTCCACCTACTACTTCCTGACGGCCGGCCACTGCACGCAGGGCTACCCGGACTACTACACCAACTCCTCCCACTCCACGAGCATCGGCCCGACCGTGGGCACCAGCTTCCCCGGCAACGACTACGGCCTCGTGCAGTACACCAACACCTCGCTCGCGCACCCGAGCGCCGTGGGCAGCCAGCCCATCACCAGCGCCGCTAACCCCTCCGTCGGCCAGACGGTCACCCGGCGCGGCTCGACCACCGGCGTCCACAGCGGTAAGGTCACCGCGCTCAACCAGACGGTCAACTACGGCAACGGCGACATCGTCTCCGGCCTGATCAAGACCACCGTGTGCGCCGAGCCCGGCGACTCCGGCGGCCCCCTCTACGCCGGCTCCACCGCGCTCGGGCTGACCTCGGGCGGCAGCGGCAACTGCTCATCGGGCGGAACGACGTTCTTCCAGCCGGTGGTCGAAGCCATGAACGCCTACGGCGTGACCCTGTTCTGACGCACCTGCCGCACCTATCGCACCTGCCGCACCTGGTGTGCCTGTTGTGCCTGACATGGCGTCGCATCGCTCGCGCCGACCGCGCCGGGCCGCCGTCCGTGCGTGTCCGGGCGGGGGCTCGGCGCGGGTGGTTTTGCGCGGGTGTGTCAGGGCAGGACGGATTTACGGGTCGAGGACGGCCCGCGCCGGACACACGGGGTGAGACGCAGTGAAGCGCATCGGAGTGACCGGCCATCGCGACATCCCGCCCGACGCCTTCGAGGAGATCCGCGACCGGCTGCGCGCGCTGCTGTGCGGCCACGAGGGCTCCCTCGAAGCGCTGTCCAGCCTCGCCGTCGGCGCCGACCAGCTCTTCGCCGCCATCGCCCTCGACTGCGGCGCCGCCCTCACCGCGGTGATCCCGAGCGGCGACTACGAGGCGGGGTTCGCCGACGGCGCCGAACTGGCCCGTTACCGGGGCCTCAAGCGCCGGGCCAGCCAGGAGGTCGCGCTCGGCTTCCCATACGCCACGGACGAGGCGTACTACGCGGCCGGCACCTACATCGCCGACCACTGCGACCGGCTGGTCGCCGTGTGGGACGGTCTGCCGGCCCGAGGCCTCGGCGGCACCGGCGACATCGTGGGCTACGCCCGCGGCCTCGGCCGTCCGGTGACGGTCATCTGGCGCGACGGCAGCCGGCGGGCCTGAGCCGCCCTCAACTGCGCAGCCGGGCAAGCCAGTCGGTGTGCTGGGGCGAGACGACGCGCTCGGTCTCGTACACGGCCTGCGGCCACTGCCGTTCGGTCACCGTGTTCTCCATCGCCACGTGCATCTCCATCAGGTCCTGCTCCACCAGCGAGTGGGCCGTTATCAGCGGCTGGTGGCGGCGGATCTCGCTCCAGGCCAGACACGCCGCCGCGGAGGCCGAAAGGACGCCCGCGAGGTCCACCCGGTCGGCGACCGAGAAGGTCTGGAGCAGGGTGAACAGGAGGGCGAGCAGCGTCAGCAGGGTGATGGCCGTCGACCACAGCCGGGTCGCGCGCCGCGAGGTCTCCTGGCGGCGCCGGTACCAGTTGCGCTGCTCGATCAGCCGGTCGCGTACGTACGTCTCCTTGCGTACGGTGAACGGCCTGCCCCGTAACTCCCGCATCCCCGGGGTGATCAGCTCCCGCAGGGCCGGCGCGCCCTGTTCGCGCGGGTCGCGCCAGCCCACCTTCCTCAGCTCCCGCAGCCCCTCCTCGACGCGGGTCACGAACACGGCGTCCGGATCGGGCGCGGCGAGGTCGAAGGGCGCGCCGTGCACGGCGTAGCGCCAGCACATCGACTTGATGAACTCGGCGGCCGAACGGTTGAGTTGCCAGTGCGAGGCGGCGTGCCGCCGGGCCGCTCCGAAGGTCGCCAGCAGCACCCCCGCGTAGGCGAGGGCGCTCACCGCGCTGAGCAGCTGGAAGTCCTGGCCGACGCGCACCCGTGGCAGCGCCGTCGCCGCCGCGCCCGCCACCAGGAGCGTGAGCTGGGTGCGGGTGAGCTTGACCGCGGACTGCTGGCGGCCGATCGCCAGCGCGTCCGCGTGGTGGAAGAGGGCCGGCAGATCCGCGTTCCGGAAGACTTTGCTCTGCGGTGGGCCGGGAATCGCCGTCACATGCACCCCCGTCTGCGATTTTGCCTTCATTCCCGGTGCGGGACGGCAGGTTGCGCTCCGTTCGCGGGCTCCATCCGCCGGTGGGGATGAGAGTAAAGTCGTCCCGCCGACACTGCAACGGTGCATGTGCCGGTATCACGGTCCATGTGTGGTTGTCACTCACCTCAGGGGCGCATGTGAAACCCTCTATAAACCCAGCACATTCAGCACCTTCCTCCTCATCGGACACCGCGGAGAAGAACCGGGTGTCGCTGGCCGAACGGGCCGAACGGGCCACGCGGGAGGCGGAACCGGCCGACGATACGGCGCTCGCAAGGATCCTGGACGCCCGGCGCGCCCATCCCGTCCCTCAGTACTGCACCTTCAACTCGGCGCTCTGACGGGTCAGTTGGGCACGGCGCCTCCGCCGGGCCGCCCACCGGACGTCGGACGGGGCGCCGGTGGGGGACGCGGTGGCGGCCGGGTGGAGCGGAGGGCGTGGGGGAGGCGGGGCATTTCTTGAAGGCGCCCGGGCCGGACGGCGTAATTCCCTCGCCGGCGCCGGACCGGCGAATTGACGGAACCGATCCGGCCCGCCTCCCTCTTGTGCGCCGGAAAACACGGCCGATTCACGCCACTTGGCACGGCCAGGTCCGCGTGGACACATCCGTGCGGACACATCCCTGCGGCCGCATTCGCGCGGTCGCATGCGCGCGCATGTGGCGGATGTGTCCGCGAGAAAAAGGAAATGAGGTTCCGGGTGGCCGAGAACACCGCCGAGGACGGTAGGGCGGTGCCTGCGGCGGGCGGTGCCGGGGGCGAGGCCGCGAACGCGGGGCGCGGGCCGGTGGACCCGGTCGCCCAGCTGCGCGCGCTCGGCGTCGCGGAAGGCGAGATCCTTCTCGTGCACGCCTCACTGCGCGGCACGGGGCTGCGCGACGCGCAGGTCCTGGACGCGCTGCGTACCGTGCTCGGCCCCCGGGGGACGCTGGTGACCCCCGCCTTCACGCCGGAGAACTCCGATTCCTCCCCGGCCCACCTCGCCCTCGTGAGCCGGGCCCCGGACCCGGCAGCCTTCCGGGCCGCGATGGCGCCCTTCGATCCCGGGCGCACCCCCTGCCCGGGTATGGGCCGCCTGGCCGAACGGGTCAGGACCACCCCCGGCGCAGCCCGCAGCGATCATCCCCAGACCTCCTTCGCGGCGCTCGGCGCCCGCGCCGCCGACCTGATGGCGGGGCACGCCCTCGACTGCCACTTCGGCGCGGCCTCCCCGCTCGCCAAGCTCGTCGCCGCCGAGGCACGGGTCCTCCTGATCAATGTCGGGTTCGAGGTGTGCACCGCGTTCCACTTCGCCGAATATCTGGTGCCGTCACGGCCGGCGCGCGCCTACCGGGCGGTGATCAGGGACGAAACGGGCGCGGCCACCTGGTTCACCTACCAGGACGCCGCGCTCGACGACAGCGACTTCGCCCGTATCGGCGCCGGCTTCCCCGCCCGGCATCTGCGGCGCGGCGCCCTGGGCCGGGGTGGCGCGCTGCTCTTCCCCGTCCGGGCGGCCGTCGAGCACGCGACGGCCTGGATGACCGCCCACCGGCTGTGATCCGCGCGGGCGGCGGCCGCGCGCGTCCTCGTGGTGACCGGGGGCTCCCTCTGGGCGAGCAGCGGAGTTACCGTCGAAGGACACGCCCGATTCGCCCACCCCTGGGGGCCGTGATGGTCGAGGCACTGGTGACGGCAGGCATCGCCGTCGGTTCGGCCGGCGTCGTCTACGTGCTGGCGGCGGCCCGGGTCGTCAAGCAGTACGAGCGCGGGGTGGTGCTGCGGCTCGGCCGGCTGAAGGACTCGGTGCGCGGTCCCGGTCTGACGATGATCCTGCCCTTCGTCGACCGCCTGCGAAAAGTGAACATGCAGATCGTGACGATGCCGGTGCCCGCGCAGGACGGCATCACGCGGGACAACGTCACCGTCCGCGTGGACGCGGTGATCTACTTCAAGGTGGTCGAGCCGGCGGACGCGGTCATCCAGGTCGAGGACTACCAGTTCGCCGTCGCGCAGATGGCTCAGACCTCGCTGCGCTCCATCATCGGAAAGAGCGACCTGGACGATCTCCTGTCGAACCGCGAAAAGCTCAACCAGGGCCTGGAGTTGATGATCGACAGCCCGGCGATCGGCTGGGGCGTGCAGATCGACCGCGTCGAGATCAAGGACGTGTCGCTGCCGGAGACGATGAAGCGCTCCATGGCCCGCCAGGCGGAGGCCGACCGCGAGCGGCGGGCCCGGGTGATCAACGCGGACGCCGAGCTCCAGGCCTCGAAGAAGCTGGCAGAGGCGGCCGCGGTGATGTCCGAGCAGCCGGCCGCGCTGCAACTGCGGCTGCTCCAGACGGTGGTGGCGGTGGCCGCGGAGAAGAACTCGACGCTGGTGCTGCCGTTCCCGGTGGAACTCCTGCGGTTCCTGGAACGAGCCCAGACCCAGCAGGCCCCCACCCCGGGCCCACCCCAGGCCCCCACCGCCGGGCCTGCTCCGGCCCCGATCTCCGAGCCCGGGCCTGCTCCGGCCCCCACCCCCGAGCCCGATCCGGCACCCGGTTCCGATCCGGCACCCGCCTCCGCCGCGCCGGAAGCCCTTTCCGCGCGGCCACTCGACGCGACCGGCCCCGAGGGGGACTAAGGGGTGGCCGAGGGGGATTAGGGGGTGGGCGCGACCGGGCGTCCTGCCCCCACCGGCCCGCCCTCCTGGCCCCGCCGGAACGTCGCCATGGCCACGGTGACGGCGCTCCCGAGCACCGCCCAGATCGAGAGCACCAGAAGCGGCCAGGTGACCGCCTCCCCCCTGAAGTACGCGATGGAGCGCGCCGCCCAGGTGCCCGCGCCGGGCGGAAGGCCGGGTCCGATCGTGCGCCAGAACGGAGGCAGCAGCGGATAGGGATAGGCGCCGCCCGCGCTCGGGTTGCCGAGGACGACGATGACCAGGATCGCCAGGCCGATGCCGACGACACCGGCGAGCCCCTGGAAGGCGAGCGTGGTGGCGCCCACCGCGAACACGACGAGCGCGCCGAGCCCGGCCAGAGAGATATAGCTGCCCGGCAGCGCGCCGAGCACCGGCCCGATGATCAGAGAGCCGAGGAGCCCGGCGGCGATCGAGTACACCGCGAGCACCAGGAGCCGGATGAGCGCGCGATGGGTGTTGGCGGGCCGGGCGCCCGCGCTGATGGCCAGGATCGCGGCGCACAGATAGCCGCCCACGCACCAGCCGACGACGAGGTAGAACGAGGACAGGGTGCGCGAGTCGCCCTCGGCGGCCGGGGCGACGTCGTTCACCTTCACGGTGCGCTGCTGCGCCTTCTCGGCCGCCGTCGCGATCGCCTCCACCGCCTGCGCGAGCGAGGCCCCACCGCCGCTCGCCACGAGCAGCTTGTCGGTGGTGCCGCGCGGGTCGACGATCAGGGCGCCGTCGATACTCCGGTCGCGCAGCTGCCGGGCGGCGCCGGCCTCGTCCTTGGCGGTGCGTACGTCCAGCGGGCCGCCGGGCAGCGAGCCGAGGCGCTGGGTGAGCGGGCCGCTGATCTGCTGGGGCGCGACCACGGCGAAGGGAATGTCCTTCGGTTTGGGGCTGTGGAAGGCACCGGCGTAGGACGCGATGAAGGCGACCATCAGCCCCAGTACGCCGATGACCAGCAGGGCGGCCCGCACGGTGACGGCGTTCTTCATCTCGTCGACGAAAGTCATGCCCCCACGCTGGGCCGCCCCGCGTACGCGCGCAGTCGGGGCGAGGCCGAATGGCTGAGCCGCGCCGTTCGACTGTCGGGTGGTGGCGCCCGCTGCCACGCTGGGTCCACAGGCTCCCGTGGCCGTGGCCGCCGGGAGGACGACGCACCCGACAGGAGCACCACCGATGCTGACCTCCACACAGGTACCGGGCGGGCTGAACTGGCTCGATCTGGGGACCCCCGACATCGACGCGGCCGCCGCCTTCTACGGGAGCCTGTTCGGGCTCCGGTTCCAGTCGGCGGGGCCGGAGGCGGGTGGCTACGGCTTCCTTCAGAAGGACGGCAGGACGGTCGGCGCGATCGGACCGCTGACCGAGGGGGGTGCGAACTCGGCCTGGACGGTGTACTTCCGCACCGTGGACGCCGATGCCACCGCCAAGGCCGTGGAGCAGGCGGGCGGCACCGTGCGCTTCCCGCCGATGGACGTCTTCACGGCCGGGCGGACGGCCGGCTTCACCGACCCGGCGGGCGCCGAGTTCGCCGTGTGGCAGCCCCGGGAGACCGACGGCCTCGAACTCGTCAACGAGCCCGGCAGCGTCAGCTGGATCGAGCTGTACACCACCGACGCCGAGACGGTGAAGGAGTTCTACCGCACGGTCCTGTCGTGGGACACCCAGGACATGCACATGGGCGGGGCCGCCGGCGGTGTTGTGTACACCATCGCCGGTCCGGCGGGCGGCGGTGAGAAGACCATGCACGGGGGCATCATGCAGCTGCCCCAGCAGAACCAGGACGCCGGATCGCGCTCCGAGTGGCATCCCTACTTCGAGGTCGAGGACTGCGACGCGGCCGTGGCCCGCGCCCAGGGCCTGGGCGCCACCGTCATCATTCCCGCCGTGGACACCGAGGGCGTGGGGCGCATCGCGATGCTGCTCGACCCCTTCGGCGCCCCCTTCGCGGTCATCAGGAGCGCCACGGCCTGACCCCGGCCGGGCACCTGCCGGAGCCGGTCCGAAGGTGCCCGTTCGAACATGTCGCACGTACGTTCGAAACTGGTCTATGGTGGAAGGGAGGGGGAGGTGAGAACGGATTGGTAGGAGGTGCGGATGCCCGGCTTCACGCATCTGCACACCGTTTCGGGCTTCTCCCTGCGATACGGGGCCTCCCACCCGGAGCGGCTGGCCGAACGCGCCGTCGACCGGGGCATGGACGCCCTCGCGCTGACCGACCGGGACACCCTCGCGGGCACCGTCCGCTTCGCCAAGGCCTGCGCCAAAGCGGGCATCCGGCCGCTGTTCGGAGCCGATCTCGCCGTGCCCGAACACCCCGGGGACGTGGGCCGTGCCCGGGGCCAGGCCCGGCGCACCCCCATACGCGGCGGCGCGTTCGTCGACGAATCCGCCCCCCGGGTCACCTTTCTCGCCCGTGCCGGCGCGACCGGCTGGGCCGAGCTCTGCCGTCTGGTCAGCGCCGCGCACACCTCCGGCGGCCGCCCGCTCCTGACCCACGCCGACCTGCCCGCCGAAGGGCTCACCGTGCTGCTCGGCCCGGCCTCCGAGATCGGCCGCGCACTGAGCGCGGGCCGCCCCGACCGGGCCGCGAAGCTGCTTGCCCCCTGGCGGGAGCTCTACGGCGACGCGCTCCGCCTCGAAGCCGTCCACCACGGGCTCAGGGGCACCGGGCCCGGATCGCTGCGGCTCGCCGCGCGCACCGTGGGCTTCGCCGCCGAACAGGGCGTACGCGCCGTCCTGACCAACGCCGCGCGCTACGCCGACCCCGGGCAGGGTCCGGTCGCCGACGTGCTCGACGCCGCGCGGCGCCTCGTGCCGGTGCGCGAGCCGTTCGACAGCGGGGAGCGCTGGCTCAAGGACCCGGGCGCCATGTTCAAGATCGCCGAACGCGTCGCCGAGGCGGCCGGGTGGCGCCGCGACGTCGCCCACCGGCTGCTCGCCATGACCGAGGAGACCGCCGCCGCGTGCCTCGTCGATCCCCAGGACGACCTCGGCATCAAGACCTTTGCCCACTTCCCCGAACCGCACCTGGTCGGCGCGGCCGACCGCACCCCCCAGCGCGTCCTCGCCTCGCGGGCCGCCGCCGGCATGGTGCTGCGCGGCTACGCGGACCGGCGCGCGTACTGGGAGCGGATGCACCACGAGCTGGACATCATCGGGCACTGGGGGTACGCCCCGTACTTCCTCACCGTCGCCCAAGTCGTCGACGACGTACGGGAGATGGGCATCAGGGTGGCGGCGCGTGGCTCCGGCGCGGGCTCGCTCGTCAACCACCTCATCGGCATCGCGCACGCCGATCCCGTCGAGAACGGGCTCCTGATGGAGCGCTTCTTGTCCAAGCAACGGCCGGTGCTGCCCGACATCGACATCGACGTGGAGTCCGCCCGCAGGCTCGAGGTCTACCGCACGATCCTCGACCGCTTCGGCACCGAGCGGGTCGCCGCCGTCTCCATGCCCGAGACCTACCGCGTGCGGCACGCCGTGCGGGACGTGGGCGCGGCCCTGTCCATGGACCCGGCCGTGATCGACAAGATCGCCAAGTCCTTCCCGCACATCCGGGCCCGCGACGCCCGCACCGCCCTGCGGGAACTCCCCGAACTGCGCTCCCTGGCGGGCGAGATGGACAAGTACGGCAAATTCTGGGAGCTCGTCGAAGCTCTGGACGCCCTGCCGCGCGGCATCGCCATGCACCCCTGCGGAGTGCTCCTGTCGGACGCCTCGCTGCTGCGCCGCACCCCCGTCATGCCCACCAGTGGCGAAGTCCCTCTCGGCATCGAGGGCCAGGGAAGCGCCCCCATTCCCATGTCCCAGTTCGACAAGGAGGACGTGGAGGACCTGGGCCTGCTCAAACTCGACGTCCTGGGCGTACGGATGCAGTCCGCGATGGCCCACGCGGTCACCGAGATCGGCCGGACGACGGGAGAAGAGCTCGACCTCGACGACCCGGCGCAGGTCCCGCCGGGGGACGCGAAGACCTACCAGCTCATCAGGTCGGCCGAGACGCTGGGCTGCTTCCAGATCGAGTCGCCGGGCCAGCGCGACCTGGTCGGGCGGCTCCAGCCGTCGACCTTCCACGACCTCGTCGTGGACATCTCGCTGTTCCGGCCCGGGCCGGTCGCCGCCGACATGGTGCGCCCGTTCATCGAGGCACGGCACGGGCGGGCTCCGGTCCGCTTCCCCCACCCCGACCTGGCGGACGCGCTGCGCGACACCTACGGCGTGGTCGTCTTCCACGAGCAGATCATCGAGATCGTGAACATCATGACCGGCTGCGGCCGGGGCGAGGCCGACCGGGTGCGGCGCGGGCTCTCCGACCCGGAGTCGCAGGCGCGCATCAAGGTCTGGTTCGCCCAGCTCGCCGAAGAGCGCGGCTACGCGCCCGAGGTGATCGCCCGCACCTGGGGGATCGTCGAGGCCTTCGGGTCGTACGGTTTCTGCAAGGCGCACGCCGTCGCCTTCGCCGTGCCGACCTACCAGTCGGCCTGGCTCAAGGCGCACCACCCGGCCGCCTTCTACGCCGGGCTGCTCACCCACGACCCCGGCATGTACCCCAAGCGCCTGCTGCTCGCGGACGCGCGCCGGCGGGGGGTGCCGATCCTGCCGGTGGACGTGAACCGGTCCTCCGTCGCTCACACAATCGAACTGGTGTCCGGAACCTGGGGGGTGCGGCTCGCGCTCTGCGATGTCCACGGCATCAGCGAGGCCGAGAGCGCGCGCATCGAGGCAGGCCGTCCCTACACCTCGCTGCGCGACTTCTGGCAGCGGGCCAGGCCCAGCCGCCCCGTCGCCGAACGGCTCGCCCGGATCGGCGCGCTCGACGCGTTCGGCGGCAACCGGCGCGATCTGCTGCTCCACCTGTCCGAACTCCACGGCCTGCGCCACGCCGCCGGAGGCCAACTCCCGCTGGACGGCGGCACCTTGACGGCAGGCGCCGGGCTGCCCGACCTGGACGACGCGGAGCGCCTCAGCGCCGAACTCGGCGTCCTCGGCATGGACGCCTCCCGCCACCTGATGGAGGACCACACCACCTTCCTGCGTGAACTCGGCGTCCTCTCCGCCAAACGGCTGCGCGAGGCCGAGCACGGACAGACCGTCCTGGTCGCGGGCGCCAAGGCGGCCACCCAGACGCCGCCGATCCGCTCCGGCAAACGCGTCGTCTTCAGCACTCTCGACGACGGCACGGGCCTGGTCGATCTCGCCTTCTTCGACGACAGCCACGACGCCTGCGCCTACACCGTCTTCCATTCCTGGCTCCTTCTCGTACGGGGTGTGGTGCAGCGGCGCGGCCCGCGCAGCCTCAGCGTGGTGGGCGCCCGCGCCTGGAACCTCGCCGAACTCGCGGAACTGCGCCGCGAGGGCGGCCTGGACGCGGTCGCCTCCCGCCTCGCCGCCCCACCCGACCCGCCCGGCTCATCCGAGTCCCCTGAACCCTCTACGTCCTCCTCCGACTCCGACACCGAAACAACTGCGACCTCGACTGCGACGTCGGCCCCGACTGCGGTCAAGCCGGCCGCCGGCAACGACCGCCGCATCCATCTGTCCACCGGCTACGAGCTGAACCCGTGGGCCGACCTGCGCCCCGCCGGCGAAGGGGCACCCACCGGGCGGAAGCTGTGGCACTCCAGCCCAGGGAGCGCGGGATGATCCTTTGTGCGCGCTTCGCCCTCGCGGACGGGGGAGCGGCGCTTCCTCCGCTGATCGCGCTGGCCGAGAACCTGACCCCCGTCGTCCAGGCGCTCCCTCCCGACGGTCTCCTCGCCGACCTGGGCGGCGCCGAGAAGTACTTCGGCCAGGACGCGGGACAGCTCGCCGCGGTCCTGCGGGTGCGCGCCCTCGCCCACTTCGGCCTGGAGTGCGCCATCGGGCTCGCGCCCAATCCGATGCTGGCCAGGATGGCGGCGCGGGACGCCGGGCCCGGCACGACCCGCACGGTGCGACCGCATGAGGTGGAGCGCTACCTCGCCACGCGGCCGGTCCGCGCCCTCGACGGCGTCGGCCGCTCGACCGCCCGCACCCTCTGCGCGTACGGACTCGACACGGCGGGGCGGCTAGCCGAGGCCCCGCCGGGCACCGTCCAGCGGATCCTCGGCGCGAGGTCCGGGCGAGACCTCCAAGAACGCGCTCGTGGCATCGACCGCGCCCCCGTGGTGCCGAACGCGTCCGCCCGCTCCCTCGCCGCCGAACGTGCCTTCCCCCGCGATGAGTTGGACCCCGTGCGCCAGCGCCGGGAACTGCTCTCCCTCGCGGAGGAACTGGGCGTCCGGCTGCGGGGCGCCGGCCAGGTGTGCCGCTCGCTCAGTCTCACCGTGCGCTACGCCGACCGGTCCACCACGACCCGCACCCGTCACCTGCGCGAACCCTCCGCCCACTCACCCGCGCTGGCCGATCTGGCCTACGCCCTCCACGCGGCGCTGGGCTTGCAACGGGCCAGGGTGCGCGGCATCTCGCTGCGGGCCGAGGGTCTGACGACGGCCGAACTCGCCGCGCACCAGCTCACGTTCGACCCCCAGGACGAGCGGGCCCGCCGCATCGAGGCGGTGGCCGACCGTGCCCGGGCCAAGTTCGGCCCCCGCGCCATCATCCCGGGCTCCCTGTCGGACGCGGCCTGACCTGCCCGGCGGCGTGCACGGTCCCGCGCCGCAATGAACGGTCCGGCGCCGCAATGAACGGTCCCGCGCGGCGCGGTCGTCGGTGCCGTCACGCTCCCGAGGCCAGGCGGGCGCCTCCGTCCACCGTCAGGACGACGCCGGTCGTGAAGCTGTTGCCCACCAGGAAGGAGAGCGCGTCCGCTATGTCCTCGGGGCTGCCGCAGCGGCCGGCCGGTGTCGACTTGGCGTAGGCGGCGAAGGTGTCCGCCTTGGCTTCCGCGTCCATCCAGTCCCACCACGGGGTGTCGACCACTCCGGGGGACACCGCGTTGCAGCGGACCGGGGCCAGCTCGACCGCCAGGACCGGGACCATCGCCGCCACCGACGCGTTGACCGCGGCCAGGCCGGACGTGCCGGGCATGGCGGCGCCGGCCGACGCGGCGGTCACGAAGGTGATCGACCCGGTGGGGGACAGGACGTCGAGGGCGGCCCGCGCGGTGAGGCTGTGCGTGATCAGCTTGCCCTCCGCGGCCTCGCGCAACGCCTCCGTCGTCACCGACCGGAACGGCCCGGCCGCCGTGGAGCCCGTCGCGGCGACGATCACGTGATCGACCCGGCCGAGCCGTGTGAAGAACTCCCGCGTCGCTCTCTCGTCCCGGGCGTCCACCACCGAACCGCTCACCGCGGCCGATACGCCCTCGATCGCGGCCAGTTCGTCCAGCGCGGTCCGCAGACGCTCGGGGGAGCGGCCTGTGACGACGACGTCCCTCCCCTCCTTGAGCTGGCGTCGCGCCGTGGCCAGACCGATGCCGGACGTGCCGCCGACGATCACAACTTGCTCGTTCATGGTGCAGTCCTTTCAGACCTCTCGCGCAGGTCCTCGTTCTTTTCGAGGCTCGCTGTCTCGTAAAGAGTATTCCGAGGCACCGTGTCTTGTAAACTGTCCCCATGAAAAAAACCGAGAACGCGGCAGAGGACGGGTCCACGGACGGCTCCCCGCCGCGCGGGCGGCCCCGCAGCGAGGCGGCCCGGCGGTCCGTGCTCGACGCGGCACTGGAGCTGTGCCGGCGCGACGGCTACCAGGAGCTGACGATGAAGGGCCTCGCGGATGAGGCCCACGTCGGCAGGCAGACCATCTACCGCTGGTGGCCCACCAAGCAGGACGTCCTGCTCGAAGTCCTGACCGAGCTCCCGCACCGCAGCAGAGCCGAGCTGTTCCCCGACACCGGCGACGTGTACCGGGACGTCGAGGAACTGCTCGGCCACACCTTCCGGCTGACCCGCGGGCCGACGGGCCGGGCTGTGGTCGGGCTGATGGCCGACGCGCAGGCGGACGCCTCGCTCGCGCGCAGATTGCAGGACGAGGTGATCACTCCGCGCCGGTCCGCGCTGCGCGAGATCCTTCAACGGGGCGTGGCGCGCGGCCAGTTGCGCGGGGACGGCGCCGTCTCCCTCGACCTCGCCGTCGACATCGCGTTCGGCGTGATGTGGTACCGCCTGCTCAGCGGGCACGCCCCGGTCGACGGGGCACTGGCCTCGGAGATCGCCGACGCGCTGGCGCCGCTGCTCGGGAGCGGAGCCGTGGACCGGGGCTGACGCCCCGGCGCCGAAGGTGGCCCCGTCCCACCCCGGCGGGACCACCCCGGCGGGACCACCCGGCGGGGCGCCCCGACGGGATCGCCTCGCGTGACCGCCCCGACGCGACCATGCCGGCACGATCGCTCGGCGGGACTACCCCGGCGGGACCACCCGGCGGGGCGCCCCGACGTGATCGCCTCGCGTGACCGCCCCGACGCGACCATGCCGGCACGATCGCTCGGCGGGACTACCCCGGCGGGGTGGTCCGACGTGGCCATCCCGCGGGACCATCCCGCGGGGCCACCCCGGCGGGACCATCCCGGCGGCCCCGGCCAGCCGGGATCGCCCTAACGGGGCTGCTGCCTCGACGGGACTATCCCCGGCGGTCCCGGCCGGCGGGACCGCCCCCGACGGGACCGCCCGGCCGGGGGCCGCTCCACCGGGACCCCGGCCGCGCGGGGTCCGTCTTACCGGGGTCTGCGCCGCAAATGGCGCGCGCTTCCAGTGCCGCTTGGCGGCCAAGCCCCGCGCCCCGGCCCGGGCTCAGCCCCCCCGCCCAGCGATGAAGCGCCGCCCTCCCTGGTCCGGGCTCGGCGGCCCCGTCCAGCGGTGAAGTACCGCGCCCTGGCCCGGGCTCGGCGGCCCCGTCCAGCGATGAAGCGCCGCCCTCCCTGGTCCGGGCTCGGCGGCCCCGTCCAGCGGTGAAGTACCGCGCCCTGGCCCGGGCTCGGCGGCCCCGTCCAGCGGTGAAGCGCCACGCCCCGGCCCGGGCTCAGCGGCCCCGCCCGGCGGCCAAGCACCGCGCGCCCCGGCCTCCGGCTCGGCGGCCCCGTGCGGCGGCCAAGCATCGCCCGCCCCGGCCCGGGCTCAGCGGCCCCGCTCGGCGGTGAGGCACCGCGCGTCCCGCCCCCGCTTGGGCGGCGAAGCGCCACGCCCCGGCCCGGGCTCGGCGGCCCCGCCCGGCAGCCAAGCATCGCCCGCCCCGGCCCGGGCTCAGCGGCCCCGCCCGGCGGCCAAGCACCGCGCGCCCCGGTCCGGGCTCAGCGCCCCACTCGCCGGCGGCCCCCCGCGTCCGCCCCGGTCCACCAGTTTTTTACTGACGCGTAACTTCACTCCCACGCTACCGATGCGTAATTTGGCATGAGCACGCCCCGTACGCACCCAGTACGGCACTCACTTGTGGTCCGGGCCGCAGGGCGAATCCCCCATCGCAACTCCCTTGAGCCGCAAGGAGATCCCCCGATGCTGCCCTGGAAACGTGTGCTCAGACCGCTGTCCGCGCTCCTGCTCGCCGCCGCGGCCGCGCTCGCCCCCGCCGCCTCCGCGCACGCCCAGCCCGCGCCGAGCAGCGGCTGGAACAACTACTCCTGCAAGCCCTCCGCCGCCCACCCCCGGCCCGTCGTCCTCGTGCACGGAACCTTCGGCAACGGCACCGACAACTGGCCGGCGCTCGCCCCGTACCTGGTCGACCGCGGGTACTGTGTCTTCTCCCTCGACTACGGCCAGCTGCCCGGCGTCCCCCTGTTCGACGGCCTCGGCCCCATTGATCAGTCCGCCGCCCAGCTCGCCACCTTCGTCGACAAGGTGCTCGCCGCCACCGGCACGCCCAAGGCCGACCTCGTCGGGCACTCCCAGGGCGGCATGATGCCGCGCTGGTACCTGAGGTTCCTCGGCGGCGCCGCCAAGGTCAACGCCCTCGTCGGCATCGCGCCCGACAACCACGGCACCACCCTCGACGGCCTGACCCAGCTCCTGCCGTACTTCCCCGGCGCCGAGAACCTGCTGACCCTCGCCACGCCCGGCCTCGCGGACCAGATCGCCGGCTCCCCCTTCATCACCCGCCTGAACCAGGGCGGCGACACCGTCCCTGGCGTCCACTACACGGTCATCGCGAGCAAGTACGACGAGGTGGTCACCCCCTACCGCACCCAGTTCCTGACCGGCACCGACGTGCGCAACGTCCTCATCCAGGACAAGTGCGCGCTCGACCTCTCCGAACACGTGGCGATGGGCCTCACCGACCGCGTCACCTATCACGAGGTGACCAACGCCCTGGACCCGGCGCACGCCACCCCCACCACCTGCGCATCCGTCGTCGGCTGACGCGCACCACGTGACCACGCGGGCCCGCGCCCCCCAACTCCCGGGAGACGCGGGCCGACTCGGCGACTCGGCGACTCGGCGACTCGGCGATTCAGCGACTCAGTGACTCGGCGACTCAACGGCCCGGGCGGCCGGCCGCCGCCCTGCGGCGCAGCGCCGCGAAGAGGGTCACCGCGCCGAGCGTGATCGCGCCGGCGCCCCCGATGGCCAGATACGAGGCGCTGCCGTCGCCCCCGGTCTCGGCGAGCTTGCGCGGGGCGGGCGTCCCGGCCCCGTCCGGCGCGACGGCGTCCGGGGCGGCGGTGTTCGCGGGGGCCTGCGGAGTGGCGGCGTTCGAGGGCGCCCCGGGCGCGGCGGAGGCGTGGTGGTGCTGGACCTTCGACTTCGCCGCGCCGGCCGCGATCTCCCGATCGGTGGGCGCCGAGGCCGCGGGAGCCGGGGCGCCCGTCGTGCCGCTGTCCTTGCCGAACACGACGTCGGAGCAGGTGTAGAAGGCCTCGGGGCTGTCCGAACGCTGCCAGATCGAGTAGATCAGGTGGCGCCCCGAACGGGCTGGGATCTTCCCGGTGAAGACATAGTCGCCGCCGCGCATCGGCGGATCGGTGACCTTGAGGAACGGCGTCGGTTCCAGGTCCGACCACGTCAGCGGCTTCGACGGGTCGTAGCCGTCCTTGGTGATGTAGAGCGCGAACGAGCCCTTGTGCGGCGCCGTTCCCTTGTAGTGGAAGGTGTGGCTGCCGGCCGACAGCTGGGTGGCCGGCCAGTCGGCGCGCGGCAGGTCGAGACCCTTGTACTTGTCGTTGCCCGCGCCGCACAGCTTGCCGTCCGGGATGATCTGCCTGGACCGGCCGGCGGCGTTCGCCATGTTCACCGCGTTCCAGTCGTACAGGGCCTGCGCGCCACCGGCCGCGACGGCGGCCTTGCACGCCGCCGACCCGGGGTGCTCCGGACCTTCCGCGTAACAGGCCGCTACCCGGCTGACCGGATCCGTCATGGAACCGTGGGCGGCGGCCGGTCCGGCGGCGAGCACCGTCAGAGCGAGGGGCGCGACGCCGGCCGCGAAGACGACGACGACGGCGGCCCGGCGCGGTCCCCGCTGCCCGAACGCGGTGGAGAGCTGGGGGGAGGTCGTCACGGCGTACTCCTTCAATGGGCATGCGGCGATGGGGGCAATGGTCGTGCGGCGATGGGGATTTCGGACGCCCGCACCGTCCGGACCGCCCGGACCGTCCGCGCCGTCCGCGCCGTCCGGACCGCCCGCACCGTCCGGCGTCCCGTCCCGCGCTTAGCACGCTAGCCTCGCGATGGCGTGAAATCCCCTGCTGGGAGCGGGTGATGGCGATCCTTATGGCCGCGTTAAGGAACCACTCAGCGGCGATTAAGAACGGGGCGGCCCCCGGCGTACCGTGGCGCGATGAACCATGAGATCCGCCTCGCGAACGCCGACGACGTACCCCGCGTGAAGGAGGTCACCGACGCCGCCTACCGCCCCTACATCGAACGCATCGGCGTGGCCCCCGCACCCATGGAGGCCGACCACGCGGCCGACGTCGCGGCGGGACGGGTCTTCGTCACCGGCGACCCGGTGGTCGGGGTCCTGGTCCTCGTCCCCGAACCGGACCATCTCTTCCTCGAATCGGTGTCCGTCCACCCGGACGTCAGGGGCACGGGCCTCGGACGGCGGCTGCTGCGCTTCGTGGAAGACCACGCGCGAGAGCTGGGCCTCCTGGAAATCCGGCTCTACACCAACGCGATGATGTGGGAGAACCAGCGGATCTATCCCCGGTACGGGTACGAGCTGGTCGAGCGGCGCGTGGATGGGGCGTACGACCGCCTGCACTATCGCAGGACGCTCACCCCGTGATCCGGCGCGGAGGCGGGCCGGGGCCGATTGTCAGTGGCTGGTGGCAGCATCGGTGCATGGACACCGACTGGGACGAAGCGGCCGCCACTTTCGACGAGGAGCCCGACCACGGGCTGCTCGACCCCGCCGTGCGCGCCGCCTGGGACGAGCGCCTGGGAAGCTGGTTGCCCGAGCGCCCGGGGCAGTTGCTCGACCTCGGGTGCGGCACCGGGAGCCTGTCGCTGCTGGCCGCCGCGCGGGGCCACCGGGTGACGGCCGTCGATCTGTCGCCCCGCATGGTCGAGCGGGCCCGGGCAAAGCTCGCCGGCACCGGCGCGCGGGTGCTGACCGGCGACGCGTCGCGGCCACCCGTCGAAGGGGGCGCCTTCGACGTGGTGCTGGCCCGCCACGTGGTGTGGGCCCTGCCCGATCACGAGGCGGCGCTGCGCCACTGGTGGTCCCTGCTGAGGCCGGGCGGCCGGCTCGTCCTGGTCGAGGGGGTGTGGGGCGCCACCGGCATACCCGCCGAGTGCCTGACCGGAGCGCTGGCTCGGCTGAACGCCGTGACGCGCTGCGAACGGCTCACCGGGGACGCCCAGTTGTGGGGGCGCGAGGTCGACGACGAACGGTACGCGGTGATCGCCACGGCGTCCGGAGCCTGACGCCGGCCCCGGCACCCCGGGCCCCCAGGCCCACGCGCCGTCCGGAGAGCCTCCCGAACAGCGCGGGAGCCGCCGACCGCATGCCCCGCGCCACCGCGCCCCCCGCGCCGCCCCCGTACCCCTGCGCCGCCCGCGCCGCCCCCGCCCCCGCGTCAGTCGATGAGCGCCGTGAACCGGCCGAGCTTCGCCAGGAGTTCGAGCTCGTCGAGTGCTGCCACCGCGCGGGCCGCCGCCTCGGGGTCGCGCTCGGCCAGACCGCCGGCGGCGAACTCGTCCTCGTCCAGGCGCAGTACGGCGGAGCCGTCCGCCGAGACCCATAGGTCGAGATCGAGGTCTTCGGCGATGACCTCGCCGTCCCGCACCACGGCGGGCCGGGTGATGTCGCAGTACCAGCCCTTGAGCGAGGCGTCGCCCGCGCGCACCTCCTTCACGGCGTACCAGCGATCGCGCCAGTAGTGCTCGGTGAACACATCGCCCGGCTCGAACCGTACGAAGCCGAAGTCCCGGGTGCTCTCCGTGGCCCAGGGGGCCCGCGCGGTCAGCCGGGTCCCGTCGTCGGACACCACCGACGCCGGGTAACGCAGCTTGGTGCGCCCGGCCTTGACCAGGACGACATGGATGGGGGCGCCGGCCGTCTCGGCGGGGTTCGTGGTCATGGCGTACCTCCGTGGCACACATCGAGGACTGGGGTGCGCACGGTATGCCGGGCCCCGCCGCCCGCGCCTCCCGTTTTCGCCGGGCGACGGGGCGGGGCAGAATCGGATCGTGACCCTCAAGATCGTGATTGACCAGGGCGCGGCCACCGCGCCGTACGAGCAACTGCGCGCCCAGATCGCCGACCGGGCCCGGTCGGGGAAACTGCCGGTCGGCTACAAACTGCCCACGGTCCGCGGCCTGGCCGAGGAGCTGGGGCTCGCCGCGAACACGGTGGCCAAGGCCTACCGGGCCCTTGAGGCGGACGGGGTCGTGGAGACCCGGGGCCGCAACGGCACGTTCGTCGCGGCGGCGGGGGACGCGTCACAGCGCCTCGCGGCGGCCGCGGCGGCAGCGTACGCGGGGGAGGCCCGCAGGCTGGGACTGGGGCGGGACGCCGCCCGCGCCGCTGTCGAGGACGCGCTGCGGGCGGCCTACGGCGCGTGAGCGGGCCGTAGGCCCCGACCGCCCGGCCGCGCGGACGGCCCGCTCACAGATAGAGCCCCGCGTCCGCGCCGGCCCGAGGGCTGGGCACGGACGCGGGCGACGTGCCGCGGCGCAGACCGTACAGCTCGGCCAGGGTCGCGCCGTCGCGGGCCACGCCCTCCTCCGTGCCCAGCCAGCCGACCGCCTCCGTCCGGGTCAGCGGGCCCACCTCGATGCGGGCGAGGCAGCGGCCCGGGCGTACCACCGCCGGGTGCAGGCGCTCAAGGTCCTCGTTGGTCGTGACCCCCACCAGGACGTTGCGGCCCTGGCCCAGCAGGCCGTCGGTCAGATTGAGCAGCCGTGAAAGAGCCTGGCCCGCCGTGTGCTTGGCCTCGCCACGGATCAGCTCGTCGCAGTCCTCGAGGAGCAGCAGCCGCCAGCGGCCCTTCGCGCTGCCCTCGTCCTCACCGATCGCGATGTCCATCAGATAGCCGATGTCGTTGAAGAGGCGTTCCGGGTCGAGCACGCAGTCCACCTGGCACCAGTCGCGCCAGGACCTGGCCAGGGTGCGCAGCGCGGAGGTCTTGCCCGTCCCCGGCGGGCCGTGCAGCAGGAGCAGGCGGCCCGCGATGTCGTCCGGCGTCACCTTCATCAGGCGGTCGAGCGCGTCGGCCACCGGCGCGGTGTAGTTGGGCCGCACCTCCTCCCAGGTGCCGGCCGCGATCTGCCGGGTCGTGCGGTGCGGGCCACGGCGCGGCGAGACGTACCAGAAGCCCATCGTGACGTTCTCCGGCCGCGGCTCCGGCTCGTCCTCGGCGCCCTCGGTGGCCTGTTTCAGCACCTGTTCCGCCAGTTCCGCGCTGGTCGCGGTCACCGTCACGTCCGCGCCCCGGCTCCAGCGCGAGACCAGCAGCGTCCAGCCCGCGCCCTCGGCGAGCGTCGTGCTGCGGTCGTCGTCGCGGGCGGTCCGCAGCACCTTGGCGGCGGGCGGCAGCAGGCTGACGCCCTTCTTGACCGGGTCGATGGAGGAGCTGTGCGAGAACGGCTGCTCGCCCGTGGCGAAGCGGCCGAGGAAGAGCGCGTCGACCACGTCGGCCGGCGAATCGCCGTCGTCCATGGTCAGCCGGATCGGCAGGGCGGCTTCTGGGTTCGCGGACATGGCGCCCATGATCCGGCAACGGGGCCGCCCGCGCATGTGCTTTGCCCGGGTGCGGCCCGACCGTCGGCCTCAGGACCCCACGCCGCGCGTTCCGACAAAGAGCGCCATACATCAACTGCCGCCCGTACGCTGGCCCATGATGGAACGTCACCGCGCGAGCGCCATCCGGGGCGGCGGACCCGGCGGCCGGTACAGGCGCCGGATCCCGGCGATGGTGGTCGCCGTCCTGCTCGCCCTGGCCGGGTGCGACGGTTCAGACCATGACCTGGGCGAGCCCGGCCCCGGGCGGACCGGGCCGAGCAACACCGGCCTCGCGCTCGGCTGGGGCTTCACCCACACCCAGTACAGCGCCGACAGTGGCGCCGACGACGCCGTGGCGCGCGCCCGCCGGCTGCTCGCGGCGCGGGCCCTGCCGCAGAACCAGGCGATCATGGGCTGGGGCGTGGGCAACCCCGAACCGGCGCCCGGCGCCTACGACTTCACCGACCTCGACCGCCGTGTCGCCTACATCCGCTCCACCGGTGCCACCCCCGTCATCACCCTGTGCTGCGCGCCCGACTGGATGAAGGGCGGCCGCCCGGGAGCGGCGGGGACCAACTGGAGCACGCGCTCCCTTGAGACGGCTCCGCTGCCCGCCCACTACGCGGACTTCGCGGCGCTTGCCGCCCGCATCGCCGAGCGCTATCCGGACGTGCGGCACTTCATCGTGTGGAACGAGTTCAAGGGCTTCTACGACGACACCCGCCACCGCTGGGACTACGAGGGCTACACCCGGCTCTACAACCAGGTCTACGACGCGCTGAAGAAGGTCGACAAAACCAATCTGGTCGGCGGCCCCTATCTGGCCATGGACAGCTACGGACCGGGGGACCAGTCGTACGCGTCCGGCCTCAAAGGCCCCTGGGGCTCGGTCGACCAGCGGGTGCTCGACGCCTTCACATACTGGAACAAGCACAAGGCGGGCGCCGACTTCGTGGTCGTCGACGGCGCCGGCTTCACCCGCGCGGGCCGGCTGCTGCCCGACGCCTTCGCCGCCGCCGACAAGCTCACGGCCGTCAGCGAGTGGGTGCGCGGCGTGAGCGGGCTGCCGCTGTGGTGGGCGGAGTACTACATCGAGCCCGAGGCGTCGGGGTGGAGCGAACAGCGGCGCGTGGCCACGCAGGCCGTCGCCATGGCCGCCCTGGCGCGCGGCGGCACGAGCACCGCGTTCTACTGGAACCCCGAACAGCGCGGCGGGCCCTGCCCGGGCTGTCTGTGGCGTCCGACCCAACGGGGAGACGGCGGCGCCCCGTTGGCGATGTACGCGCTCATCGCCAAGTTCGCCGAGGCCTTTCCGCCGGGCATCCGCTTCACGAGCGTCGAGGTGACCGCGGGCGCCGACACCGCCGGGCTCCGGACGCTCGCGAGCGCCACGGACGTCCTCGTCGTCAACACCCTCGATCACGCGGTGGAGGCGAAGGCCGACGGAGCCTCGTTCCCGCTGGCCGCCTACGAGGTGCGCTGGCTACGGCGCTGAGGCTCGGCGCGACGCAGCACCTTGGACAGCTTCACCGCCGCGACCGCCGCGATCACCGAGAGCCCGGCGACCTCGGCGACGCCCACCCCGGTCAGGCCGAAGAGACCGAGCAGTACCGGCGTCAGGCCGACCACCAGAACACACAACACTCCCTGGAACAGGGCGAGTTGGGCGGTGCGGCTGCGCGCCCGCAGTACCGCGAAGTACAGCTCGATCACCACCCGCAGCAGCGCGCCCACCACCAGCCAGCGCAGCAACGGCGTGGCATGACGGGCGTATCCCGCGCCGAACACCCCGAGGACGCGCGGCGCGAGCACGAACAGGAAGACGCAGACCGGCAGCACGATCCTGGCCATGCGCGCAAGCGCCGCCCGCGCGGCGCCCGAGAGCCGAGCGGGATCGTGCGCGCCCTCCACGGTCAGCGACGCGCCCATGTTGACGGCGAGGAGTTCCACCGTTCCGCCGATGGTCGCCGTGATGTAGAAGTACGCGTTCTCGGCCGGGCTGATCCGCGAGGCGACGACGACCGGCACCAGATAGACCACGGCCAGCGCGAACAGCGAGCCCGTGCAGTCCCCGGCCAGGAAGCGGCCCAGCTCGCGGGGGCCGGGCGGCCGGGCGCGGTGCGCGGTGAGCGCGGCGTGGCGGGGGATGAGGCGGCAGAAGACCAGCCGGCCCAGCGGCAGGACGGAGACCGCGATCGCCGCCACCCAGGACACGAAGACGCCGCTCGTCGGCAGCGCGGCCGCGATAGCCACCAGCAGGAGCAGTTTGACGGCGGAGAACGCGGTGTTGCCCACCGGCACCCACACCGCGCTGCGCAGCCCGGTGAGCACCCCGTCCTGGAGGGTGAGGACCGACCAGGCGATCACCGCCGCGATGAAACCGAGTCCTTTGAACGGGCCGTGCAGAAAACGGTACGAGGGCCCCCAGAAGTCCAGCGTCTCCAGGAAGACCAGTGCCGCCGCGCCGACCACCCCCGCGCTGAGCCCGTAGGCGCGCAGGACGAGACGGCCGGTGGCCGCGCCCGACACCGGGATGAAGCGCGCCATCGCCCCGGTCAGGGTGAGGGCGCTGATCCCGGCGAGGAACTTCATCGCGGCGATCGCCGCCGAGCCCTGGCCGACCGCGTCGTCGCTGTAGTAGCGGGCGGCGATCAGCCAGAAACCGAGCCCGAGCACCGCGCTGATGCCCGTGTTCAGCATCAGCGCGTAGGCGTTGCGAAAGAGGGGCGCGCCGCGGTCCGGGTCCATCGTCAGGGGCCGCCGAGCGCGCGCCAGGACCGGCGGGCGCCGCGCATCACGGCGTACCCCTTGGTCAGGGCGCGGTCCTTGGCGAAGACGCGCGCGATGTCGCGTCCTCTCCCGCACAGGAGCCGTTCGAACGTCTCGATGCCGGTGGTGCGCCGGATCGTCACCCGCTCGATGGCGTACGGACCCTGGCTCCGCTCGGCGAGCGCGTTGCCCACGGCGAGCGCCTGGGCGAACCCCGCCGAGCGCACCGTGCGCCGTACCCGGCGCGTGGAGTAGCCGTAGGGGTAGGCGAACGACACGGGTGCCCGGCCCAGTTCCCCGGCCAGGATCTCCCGGCAGCGCGATGTCTCGGACCACAGCCGCGCGTCGTCGAGCTGGTCCAGCTGGGGATGGCTGTGGCTGTGCCCGCCGATCTCGGTCCCGGCAGCCGCGAGGGCGCGTACCTGGTCCCAGTCGAGCATGGTGTCCGGGGCGCCGCCCACCTCGTGGGCGCCACGCAGCCAGCCGGTGGAGACGAAGAGCGTGGAGGCGAAGCCGTGCCGGGCCAGGACCGGCAGGGCGTGGCGGTGCACCCCTTCGTAACCGTCGTCGAAGGTGATCAGGACGGGGTGGCGCGGCAGCGGCCGGCCCGAACGCCAGGCGTGCGCGAGCTGGGCGGTGGTGAGCGGTGTGCGGCCGAGGCGGGCCAGCAGGTCCATCTGGGCCGCGAAGGCGTCCGGCGTGACCGACAGCCCGTGGGCGGCCTCGGCGGGGGAGTGGGACACCGCGTGGTACATGAGGACGGGGACGGGCCCGCTCGGCGTGGCCGTCATGCCGCCTCACCCTCTTCGGGGGGCCCGGCCCGTCCCGCGCGCACGACGGGAGCGACGGTGAAGACCATGGTGCCCCTGCGGGCCCGCACGGTGCCGACCAGATAGCCGCAGGCCGCCGCCGCGACGCCGGCCACGATCGCGCCCGCGCGCCCCGCGCCCCCGGCCCGGCCGAGCACCGCGTCGCGCGCTCCTCGGGCGACCGCGGCCGGAAGCACCCGGCTCGTGTAGCGGCGCTCGGCCTCAAGTCCCTTGGCGCGCCCCACGCTTCGGGCCACCAGCGCCTTGGAGAGCCCTTCCGCGTACGCCCGCGCGCGGAAGTAGCCGAAGCGCTCGCGGACCGCGGGCACCCGGTGGTGGATGACCGCGCGGTCGTCGATGAGCAGCACCGCGCCGGGCAGCGCGCCGCTCAGCCGGATGCACAGCTCCGTCTCCTCGCAGCCGAGCGGGCGCCGGTCCCCGTCGCGGCCGATGCCCGTGGCGAAGCCGCCCGCGGCGTCGAAGGCGCACGCGCGGAAGGAGGCGTTGCCGCCGAGGACGTTGCGCACCGCGACCCGGCCCCCCGGCAGTCCCCGGTAGGTGCAGCCGACGATCCAGTCGAACTCCTCGGGAAACCAGGCGGGTCTGCGCCCCGAGGCCCAGGAGGGCAGGGTGCGGCCGCCGACCGCCATCACCCGGGGGTCCGCGTATCCCTCGGCGAAGTGGCGCAGCCAGTCGCGCTCGGCCACCGCGTCGTCGTCGAGGAAGGCCACGAACGCGCCCCGGGCGGCGGCGATCGCGGTGTTGCGTCCGGCCGAGAGGCCCCGGGGGCCCGCGTTGGCGAGCACCCGCACCTCCCCGGACAGCGCGTGGTCGGCGTACTCCTCGCCGAGCCGGGCCAGCAGCCGTTCGTTGTGGTCCACCACGACCAGTGTCTCCAGGGGCGGCAGCGACTGGGCGCGCACCGAGGAGACCGCCGCCAGGATGTCCGTCCAGCGGTCCTCGGTGTACGCGCAGATCACCACCGAGAATTGACGCACCGTCAAGACGATGCTCCCCGCCGGGCGTTGAGGAAGACCGCCTGGGTGCGCCGTAGCGCCCTGGGCACCGCCTTCTCCTTGAGGATCACCTTGAGCACCCGGATGCCGTCGCGCACCGCGCTGAGGTGGGAGACGCCGTGGATGCGGTTGTACTCGTAGCTCGGGACCTCCTGGACGCGCAGTCCCGCCTTGACGATCCGGATGTTGATCAGGGTCTCTATCTCGAACCCGGTGCAGTCCAGCACGATCTTGTCCAGGCAGTGCTTCCAGAAGGCGTTGTAGCCGTAGCAGAGGTCTGTGTAGCGGGCGCCGAACTTGCGGTTGACGATGCCGCACAGCACGGCGTTGCCCAGTCTGCGGATCGGGGTCATGTCGTCGGTGCCGCCGCCGTTGGCGAAGCGGGACCCCTTGGCGAAGTCGGCGCCGCCGGCCAGCGCCGAGACGTAGCTGACGATCTCGTCGCCGTCGGCCGAGCCGTCCGCGTCGACCATCACGATGATGTCGCCGGTGCAGGCGGCGAAGCCGCTGATCAAGGCGTCACCCTTGCCCTTGCCGACCTGCCTGACGACCTTGACGCCGGGCCACAGTTCGCGCGCGACCCGCACCGTGTCGTCGGTGGAATTCCCGTCGACCAGGACGACTTCATGGATCCAGTCCGGGAGGGACCCGAACACATGCGGAAGGTTTTCGGCCTCATTCATGGCCGGGATCACGACGCTCACCGGCGGCGCGATCGCGAGATTCGCGGAAACCGGACGATAAGCGGCGGGTATTCGGCTGCCAGCCGGGGCGGACGGCGCGTGAACCGGTGAATTCGCCATTAACTGATCTTGGCCCGTTGTGGCCGGGTGCACGGAAGGAGTCACGATGATTCTCTGTCCCTCTCGTCCGGTGGACCGTCCGCCTCCGGGCGGTCCGGATGGTTTTCCGGTGACGAAAGGGGGGTTCTCACGCCGGTCATGACGGCATGGCACACCGCACTCTTCGGGTGAGCCGGCTTTCGCCGGCGGCGCGCACCCGTCTCCCGGCTTCGACCAGGCGAGACCGGTTACGGCACCCCCCCACGCGCCCCGCGCCGGAAACCATCGCGGCGCTCGGACCCTCCCCCAGCGCCGCCGTGCGTGATGGACCGATGCGAGTGGATGTAGACGGTATTGATGTCCGGGACCGTAGGGCAAGGCCTGAGTAAGGCCTTACTTTCTGGGATTTACGCCGGGCTTTCCCGGCCGTGCCCGGATCGGTTCACCCCCGTTCCCCCCACGAAATGGAGAATGCCGCGCGCCCGGCGGGCAGAGCGCGAGCGGGGCGCGCGAGGCGGCGTCCGGAACGAAGAGCGCCGAGGCCGCGCCGGTGGCCGAGATGGCCGGCGTCGCTCCCGCGAGGACGGACGGGGGTGGGCGCCGCGCGCCGCGCTCTCCGCCGGTCTGTCACTGATGGTCTGCATTGGCGACGGTTCCCCCCGATGCGCCGGATGCGAGGCTTCAATGTGGCGCAGTCCGGACAGTCGCGTCAAGACGGCACATCACCACGGGCGCAAGGAGTTTGACGGAGCGTCAGCGGAGTGTGGTCCTCCGGTGAAGGATTACCCGCGAGTTGCTGACGGATCACCGGATAAGCACAGATGTCCGTCCGACGTTCTTGGCATGGACACTTCCCGCGACTCGTACCGGCTGGTACCACTGCCGTGGCGGAAAACCCGCTACAAGGAGGTTCCATGAAACTGTCCCGAATCGCGGCTTATGCATGGGCGCTCGTGCTGGCTGTCGCGCTTTCCCTCACCGGGGCCGGCGTGGCAGCGGCGGCAACCCAGGCGGCCGGATCCCACTACGTGGCCCTCGGCGACTCGTACTCCTCCGGCGTCGGCTCCGGGAGTTACGACAGTTCGAGCGGCAGCTGCAAGCGCTCCACCAGGGCCTATCCGGCCCTGTGGGCGGCGGCGCATTCACCCGCCTCGTTCGACTTCACCGCTTGTTCCGGCGCTCGTACGGGTGATGTGACGGCAAGCCAGCTCGGCCCCCTGAGCTCCACCACCGACCTCGTCTCGATCACCATCGGAGGCAACGACGCCGGCTTCTCGGACGTCATGACCAACTGCGTCCTGTACTCGGAGTCCACCTGCCTCAGCAAGGTGGCGGCGGCCCGCGCCTACGTCGACTCGACGCTGCCCGGCCTGCTCGACTCGGTGTACTCGGCGATCAGATCCAAGGCCCCCAACGCCGACGTCGTCGTCATCGGCTACCCGCACTTCTACAAGATCGGCGGCAGCTGCGTCGCCGGTCTCAGCGAGAACTCCCGCTCGGCCATCAACGGCGCCGCCGACGAGCTCAACACGGTGACCGCCAAGCGCGCCGCCGACCACGGCTTCACCTTCGCCGACGTCGTTGCGGGCTTCACCAACCACGAGATCTGCTCCAGCAGCCCGTGGCTCAACAGCGTCGTATGGACCAACATCGGCGAGTCCTACCACCCGACCGCCGCCGGCCAGTCCGGCGCCTACCTGCCCGCCTTCACCCGCGCCGCCTGATCCGACGCCGGGTTCCGCGCCGCCCGGAACCACGCGTCCAGGTCCGCCGGTCCGGCGCGCCCGTGCGGCGGGCGGGGCGGCGGGCCGGCCGGCTTCGGCGACGAGGAGGGCCCGCTCGTCGGGCTCTCCTCGTCGCACGTCACCAAAGAGGCGCGGCCGCCGCCTCCTTGAACGGCATCGCGTCGCTCGTGCGAACAGGGGCGCGACACTGCGTGACGACCACGCGGCAACCTGTCCAACTCGCCCTGGAATCACCTGGATTCGGCGAATCCTCGTCAACACGGCGCCGCGTGAGGTGAATCCCGTCACCGGGATACACGCGTGTGACGCGGGGGCGATAGGGTTACCCTGCCCGGGGCCGGGTGCCCTCGTACGGGTGGGGAGTGACATGGAACAGATAACAGTGCGCAGCAGGGCGCGAGTGCCCGCGATCACCTGCGGAAGCACCGCGACCAGCTCGCGGCTCGACCGCCATCTCTCGGTGCTCGGCGGTCCCGCCGTCCCGCAGCGCGAGGCGGCCGAGGCGACGCTGCTGATGCGCGAGCTGACCTCGCGTGACGTCGCGCACACCCGCGGGAGCAGGACCGCTCGGGTCTCGCTCTTCGCGCCACTGCGGCGGCTGCGCCGCTCGCTCTTCGGCAGCCGCGGCTGAATCCACTCCCGACATCACGCGCACCGCGTTCCGGCGATCACGCCGTCCCGGCGCAGCCCGGCACCCGCTCGTCCGTCATTCCCAGGGCCCGCGGGGCTGCGCGGGGTTCCCTCTGTCCTCTGGTCCTTCAGGCCCATTCAGGGCTCGTTCAGGGCTCGGGGAAGGTGCCCCGGGTGTAACTAGCGGCCCGAGTGCGCGTAGCGGCGTATCGCGAGCGGCACGAAGACGGCCAGCAGCAAGGCGCACCAGGAGAGCGAGCCCGCCACCGGGTGGGCGACCGGCCACGCGGCGCCCTGCGTGGGCGAGGCGTTGCCGCACAGATCCCGGACGGCCGAGGAGAGCGCGCTGATCGGGTTCCACTCGGCGATCGCGCGCAGCCAGCCCGGCAGGTGGTCCGTCGGGATGTAGGCGTTGGAGAGCAGGGGCAGGACGAAGGTCGCCGAGCCCAGCTGTCCCGCCGCCTCCTCGCTGCGGGTGAGCAGGCCGAGGAAGAGCCCCGCCCAGGTGGCCGCGAGGCGGAACAGCAGCAGGAGTCCGAACGCGCCGAGCAGGCCCGGCAGTCCGCGCTCGGCGCGCCAGCCGACCGCGAACCCGACCGCCATCAAAGGGATCGTGCCTGCCGCGTGCGTGAGCAGATCGGCCGCGCTCTGGCCGAGCGGCACCGCGGCCCGGCTCATCGGCAGGGTGCGCAGCCGGTTCATCACCCCTCGGTGGGAGTCCTGGGCGGCCTGGAACATGCCGGTCATCAGGCCGTTGGCCGCGGTCGCCACCAGGAGGCCCGGTACCAGGAAGGCCCGGTACCGCTCGCCCGGTGTGGCGAGCGCGCTGCCGAAGACGTAGCCGAAGAACAGGAGCATCGTGATCGGCATCGTCTGGGTGAGGATCAGCACGCCGGGCGCGTGCTTGAGGCGCTGGAGCTGGCGGCCGAGCAGCGCGGTGCTGTCGTGGGTGAGCGACGTCATGTCACGGTCTCCTCGCGGGAGTTGGGGGTGTCGGTGAGGCGCAGGAACACCTCGTCGAGGGTGGGCGGGCGCAGGCTCACGTCGAGCAGGGGCACCGAGGCCGCGTCCAGTTCGCGCACGATGCGCGCCACGGTGAGCGTGGGGTCGAGGCAGACGGCGCCCACGGTGCGCCTGACGGGGTCGAGCCGGGGCTCGGCGCCCGTCAACCGGTGCAGGGCGGCGGCTGCCTGGGCCAGCGCGGCCTCACCGGTCACCACCGCCTCTGCGTAGGAGCCGATCCGGGCCTTGAGTTCGGCCGGGGAGCCGGTGGCGGCGGCCCGGCCCCGGTCGATCAGGACGATGTCGTCGGCGAGCTGGTCGGCCTCCTCCAGGTACTGCGTGGTGAGCAGCACCGTGGCGCCCTGGTCCGCGAGCGCGCGTACGGCGGCCCAGATCTGGTTGCGGCTGTGGGGGTCGAGGCCGGTGGTGGGCTCGTCGAGGAACAGCACCCGGGGGCGGGTGAGCAGGCTCGCCGCGAGGTCGAGGCGGCGGCGCATGCCGCCCGAGTAGGTGCCGGCGGCCCGGTCCGCCGCGTCCGCGAGACCGAACTCGGCCAGGAGTTCGTCGGCGCGGGCGCGCCCCGTGGCGCCGCGCATGCCGTGCAGCTTGGCGAACAGGCGCAGGTTCTGGCGCCCGGTGAGTTCGATGTCGACCGAGGTGGACTGGCCGGTGACGCCGATGTGCCGGCGCACCGCGTCCTGCTCGCGCACCACGTCGTACCCGGCCACCCGGGCCGATCCGCCGTCCGGCGCGAGCAGCGTCGTCAACAGCCCCACCGCCGTCGTCTTGCCCGCCCCGTTGGGGCCGAGGACCCCGCAGACGGTGCCCTCGGCCACCGCGAGATCGAGCCCGCGCAGCGCGTGGACGTCGGCGAACCGCTTCTCCAGACCTTCACTAAGTACGGCGTACGTAGTTGTCATGCGGCTCACCATAGCGCACTACGTACGGCGTACGTAACTACGATGGTGAGCGAGGTGATGATCCATGGCAGGGCGACCTGCTGAACCAGAAGTGATCTGGGCGCGCCCCGAGCGCGCCGGGCGGGGCCCAAGGCCCGCATTCAGCCGTGCCGACATCGCGGCCGCCGCCGTGCGCGTCGCGGACGCGGAGGGCATCGACGGGGTCTCCATGCGCCATGTCGCGGCCGAACTGGGCTGCGGAACGATGTCGCTGTACAACTACGTGCCGCGCAAGGAGGACCTGTACGAGCTGATGGTGGACGCGGTCAGCGCCGAGTACGACCTGAGTGCCCCGACGGGCGACTGGAAGGCCGACATGGTGGCCCTCGCTCATCAGACCCGGGCGCTGATGCACCGCCACCCCTGGGTGCCCCGCCTGATGTCCCCGGTCTACGGCTTCAGCCCGAACGCCCTGCGGTACCTGGAGCACTGCATGACGGTCCTGGACCCGCTGGAGGCGACGTACGGCACCAAGATGGAGCTGGTCGCCTCCGTCAACGGCGTCGTGACCACCTACGTCGCCAACGAGATCGCCACCGCCGAACGGACCCGCTCACTGCCCTGGTCCCCGGAGCAGGAGCAGGGCGTGCGGATCGCCTACCTCTTCAGCCAGGTCGCCACCGGCCGCTATCCGCGCCTGGCCGCCGCCTTCACCGAGGACTCGGGCCCCATCGACCTGGACGCGGTCTTCGAGCGGGCCCTGGCCAGGACCATCGGCGCCTTCGGCAAATGAGGGGCCGCGGGGGCGGATTTCCGGCGCGGCCCCGGTCGGGGGAGGATGGCCCCATGACCGAGATCCGCACCCCCCGCCTCCTGCTGCGCCGCTGGACCGACGACGACCTCGTCCCCATGGCGGAGATCAACGCCGACCCCGAGGTCATGCGCTACATCGGCGACGGCTCGGTGCGCGATCTGGACCGCACCGCCGCCGACATCGAGCGCTGGGAGGAGGAGTGGGACGACGAGGGCTTCGGGCTCTTCGCCGTCGAGCTCCTGGGCTCCGGCGAGATGATCGGCTTCACGGGTCTTTCCGTGCCCCACTTCCTGCCCGAGGTCTCCCACGAGGTGGAGATCGGCTGGCGGCTCGGCCGGCCCTTCTGGGGCCAGGGCTATGCCTCGGAGGCCGCGCACGCCGCCTTGGAGTTCGCCCTCCAGGACCGCGGGCTCGGCCGCGTCATCAGCATCTCCCGGATGGGCAACGACGCCTCGGAGAACGTGATGCGCAAGCTGGGGATGAAGCTGGAGCGCGAGACGGTCCACCCGCAGTTCGGGCACGCCCTGAACATCCACTCCATCGACCTGACCGAGTACGAGGCCTGATCCGGGCGGCCGCGCCCCGCGTCCCGCCGAGCGGCCGGGGCGTCAGACGAGGGCGAACTGCCCGCCCGGCCCCTCCTCGTGGTGGTCGAACACGGAGGCCGGACGCCGTGCGGCGTCCGCCACCGGCAGCACCCCGGCCGCCCGCAGGTCCATGCGTGTCAGGTGCGACCCCGCCGCCAACTCGGCCTGCTGCGGGGCGAGTTCGGCCAGCAGCGCGAGTACCGTGATCAGTTCGAGCAGGTCCGAGGTCCACTCCTGGGGCCAGGCAGAGGGCCCGACGGCGGCGAGCGTGCCCGGCTCGGCGGGCTCCGTGCGCCGCTGGAACCACCACGGCAGCAGCCGCACCCCGCCCGCCTCGAACTCCCAGGCCGAGGCCGGCACCGGCGCGATCCGTCCCTCATCGCCCACGCGCAGGGTGTCCTCGGCGGCGTCGTAGCGCAGCTGTTCCGGCCGGGCCGGCAGCGCGGCCCGCACATAGGGACGGCGCCCGCCGGGCAGCCGGGGCTTGTCGCCCCCGCGTGCCCCGCGCGTCATCACGGCGGTCATCCGGTGGCCCAGCGCCACGCCCGCGCACCACAGGTGGGGATCGCGCGGCAGCGCCACCGCGCACCCCGCCGGGCCCGCCCGCCCCGCCGCCACCGCCCAGGCCAGCACATCGGGCGCGGTGACCTCGACGGCGTACGTCGTGGACAGGAGGGCGAGCAGGCCCGGCGCGAGGTTCGGTTCGAGGCCGCCGGGGCGGCGGTACAGGGGGCGGACGCGGCCCGGGCGCCCGGTGGGGGAGCGGCCGTCGGGCAGCGCGGCCGAGACGGTCAGGGCCGGCCCCGGGGTCTTCGGGGCGTACGCCTGCTCCACCGCGAAGAGCTGGCGCTCGTCCGCCACCCGCCACAGCTCCGGGCGGGCCGCGTCGATCAGGCGCTGGTCCGCAAGCAGCCACTGCTCGTCGAAGGGCCCGTACCGCAGGCGGACCGGCCGGGGGCAGGCGCCGCGCTCACGGGCGAGCGGCCCGGTGCCGCCGGTCCGGCCGGGCAGGGCGGCGGCGGGGGAGGAGAGCGTACGGGAGCGGGTCGGCGCGAACAGCCGCTCCCGCTCGGCCCCTTCGGAGCGTACGAGCAGGTCCCAGCGGGCGCGCAGGGTCTGCTCGTCCGGCGCCACCACCCAGTCGCGTCCGAGCCGCAGCGGAGCCACCGACCAGGGCATCAGGTCGTCGAGGAGAGGCACGTCATCGCTCACGCCCAGCATGCTAGTGACGATGACGCGCCCGTATCAGCGGGCCTCGACCGTCATCGAGAACGAGAACCGGTCGCCGCGGTAGTGGATCCGGGCCACGTCCACGACCCGGCCGCGCCCGTCGTAGGTGACCCCCGTGTAGTGCAGGATCGGCGAGAGCAGCGGCACCTTGAGCAGGCCGGCGGTGACGGGGTCGGCGAGGCGGGCCTCCACCGTGTCCGTGATGCGCGCGATATCCACCCCGACCGCGTCCCGCAGCACCTTGGTCATCGGCCAGCGCTCCAGATCGGCCAGCTCGATCGCGGCGGCGATCTTCGGACGCACCGCGTTGTACGCCCAGTTGGTCGGCTCGCCGCTCTCGTCGCAGCGCAGCCGCCTGTAGGCCACGACCTCGGCGCAGTCCGGGAAGTGCTCGGCCAGATCGCCGGGCACCGCCTCGGGGCCGTGGCCGAGGATCGTGGTGCGCTCGCCCGACTGCTGGGCCACGATCGCGTCGATCGAACCGAGAAGCCGCACCGGGGAGGCCCGCCTGGCCGAGGGCTCGATGAACGTGCCGCGCCGCCGGTGCCTGCTGATCAGGCCCTCCTCCTCCAGCTCCTTGAGCGCCTGACGCATCGTCAGAACGCTCACCCCGTAGTGCGTCGCCAGCTGCTCCTCGGTGGGCAGGCGCAGCGAGGCGTCGGGGGTGCGCCCCAGTATCGAGGCGCGCAGTGACTGGGACACCTGGTACCAGAGCGGGAGTTTCCGGTTCAGGACCAGTGAGTCGGGTGCGAAGGAGGAGGTCACAGGGATTCCGTATCAGGCGGTGCTCAGGAGCGGAAGTGGCGCTGAAGACCCTGCCATACGTCGTCGTAGCCCCGCTGGAGGTGTTCCGCCGTCGCCGCCTGGCCGGTGGCGGTGACCGGCCAGCGCGTCTCGAACATGAAGGCAAGGCCGTCGTCGATCTTCTGCGGCTTCAGCTCGGCGGCGCTCGCGCGGTCGAAGGTCTCCCGGTCGGGGCCGTGCGCGGACATCATGTTGTGCAGCGAGCCGCCGCCCGGCACGAAGCCCTCCGCTTTCGCGTCGTACGCGCCCTCGATGAGGCCCATGTACTCGCTCATCACATTGCGGTGGAAGTACGGCGGGCGGAACGTGTCCTCGCCCACCAGCCAGCGCGGCGCGAACACCACGAAATCGACGCCGGCAAGGCCCGGGGTGTCGGACGGCGAGGTGAGCACGGTGAAGATCGAGGGGTCGGGGTGGTCGTAGCTGATGCTGCCGATGACATTGAAGGTGTGCAGGTCGTAGACGTACGGCGTGTGACTGCCGTGCCAGGCCACGACGTCGAGCGGGGAGTGGTCGTAGGTGGCGCTCCAGAGGTTGCCGCAGAACTTGTTGACCACCTCGACGGGCCCCTCGTGGTCCTCGTACGCGGCGAGCGGGGCCCGGAAGTCCCGCGCGTTGGCCAGGCCGTTGGCGCCGATCGGGCCGAGCTCGGGCAGTTCGAAGGGCCGCCCGTAGTTCTCGCAGACGTAGCCGCGGGCGCTCTCGTCCAGGAGCTCGACCCGAAAGCGCACGCCGCGCGGGATCAGGGCGACCTCGCCGGGGTCGGCGGCGAGCAGGCCGAGCTCGGTGCGCAGGAGCAGGCCGCCGCGCTCGGGGACGATCAAAAGCTCACCGTCCGCATTGCTGAACACCCGTGATTCCATCGAGGCGTTGGCGTGGTAGAGGTGCACCGCCATGCCCGTGCGCTGTGTCGCGTCGCCGTTGCCGCCGAGCGTCCACAGGCCGGCCAGCCAGTCGGTGCCCGCCGGGGGCTCGGGAAGCGGGTTCCAGCGCAGCCGGTTGGGGTCGGGCGCGGTCTCGGTGAAGGGCGCCGTGCGCAGATGGCCGTTGTCGGCACGGGTGAAGGGCGGGTGCGCGGCCGATGGCCGGATCCGGTACAGCCAGGAGCGGTGGTTGTGCGCGCGGGGCTCGGTGAAGGCGGACCCGCTCAACTGCTCCGCGTACAGGCCGAGCGGGGCGCGCTGGGGTGCGTTGCGGCCGTGCGGGAGGGCGCCGGGGACCGCCTCCGAGCTGTGCTCATTGCCGAAGCCGCGGGAGTGGCCGAGGCCTTCCGCGATCTTCCGCGCCTGTCCGCCGGTAGGTGTCGTCATCGTGCGCTCTCCTGCTCCCGTGCCGGAATCCTATGCTCAACCGTAGGATTACGATGCGGTCGCGTCAACGGCAAAACCGGCCGCCCGGGGGATGATGGGCGGGTGTCTCCTGCTCATGATCTCCACGCGAATCTCCGCCGGGCGCCCGTGCAGCAGCGCAGCGCCGAGCGGCTGTCCCGGATACTCGACGCCTGCGCCGAACTCCTGGACGAAACCGGCTACGAAGACCTCTCCACGCGGGCCGTGGCCCAGCGCGCGGGCGTGCCCATCGGCTCGGTCTACCGCTTCTTCCCCAACAAGCGCGCCATGGCCGAGGCGTTGGCCGCCCGCAATCTCGACCGGTACGCCGGCATGATCAACGCGCGCCTCGCGACGATCGAGGCGGCCGACTGGCGGGGCGCGGTGGACGCGGTCCTGGACGAATACCTCGTCCTGAAACAGACGGTGCCCGGGTTCAACCTGGTCGACTTCGGCGGCCCCCAGCCGGTGCCCGACCCGGACGCCGACGCCAACCACCTCCTGGCCGCGCGCCTGGCCGAACTCCTGCCCGCGCAGTTCGGCCGCACCCTGGACGCGGAACTGCGCCGCACGATCCTGGTCGCGGTGGAGGCGGCCGACGCCACCCTGCGCCTGGCCTTCCGCACGGATCCGCAGGGCGACCCGGCCATCGTCGCCGAAACCCGCCAGCTCCTGCACGCCTACCTCGCCCGCACCCTGGACTGACCGGGCCGCCCACGGGCCCCTCCGCCCGGCGATCCCGGGCCCCGGCGTGACCTGGAGTTTTGCTCGTATTGCTCAGGTGTCAACGTCTTGTTGAGGCCAGAATCGGCCACCTAACGTCATCCGCACCGCCGGCTCCCCGGCGGGAGTTCAAGGGTGAACGTTAGGTGTCCTCCATGCTGACCATCCTCGGCTTCGCCATGATCGCGACCTTCCTGGTCCTCATCATGCTGAAGAAGATGTCGCCGATCGCGGCGCTGGTTTTGATCCCCGCTCTCTTCTGCGTCTTCGTCGGCAAGGGAGCCCACCTCGGCGACTACGTCATCAAGGGCGTGGGCTCGCTCGCGCCGACGGCCGCGATGCTCATGTTCGCGATCATCTACTTCGGCGTGATGATCGACGTGGGCCTCTTCGACCCCGTCGTGCGCGGCATCCTGCGCTTTTGCAAGGCGGACCCGATGCGGGTGGTGGTCGGCACCGCGGTGCTCGCCGCGATCGTCTCGCTCGACGGCGACGGCTCCACCACCTTCATGATCACCGTCTCGGCGATGTACCCGCTGTACAAGCGGCTCGGGATGAGCCTGGTCGTGATGACCGGCGTCGCCGCCATCGCCAACGGCGTCATGAACACGCTGCCCTGGGGCGGTCCGACGGCCCGTGCCGCGACCGCGCTCAAGGTGGACGCCTCCGACATCTTCGTACCGATGATCCCCGCGCTCGCCGTCGGCCTGGTCGCGGTCCTCGTCCTGTCCTACGTCCTCGGCATGCGCGAGCGCCGGCGCGTGGGTTACCTCTCGCTCGACAAGGTCCTCACGCCGCACGGCGAGACGGTGCTCGTGGGCGCGGGCGGCTCCGGCGACACCCCGGCCACGGCCGGCTCCGACCGGGCCCCGGGTGTCTCGGGCGACGGTCCCGGCGCGGACGCCCCGGACGGCGAGGACGACTTCCAGGGGCTCGACGCCGCACGGGAGACGCTGCGGCCCCGGCTGTACTGGTTCAACGCGCTGCTCACTGTCGCCCTGCTCACCTCCATGATCATGGAGTGGCTGCCGATCCCGGTGCTCTTCCTCATCGGCGCCGCGCTCGCGCTGAGCGTGAACTTCCCGCACATCCCCGCCCAGAAGGCCCGCATCGCCGCCCACGCGGACAACGTCGTCAACGTCTCCGGCATGGTCTTCGCGGCCGCCGTCTTCACCGGCGTACTCAATGGCACCGGCATGGTCAAGCACATGGCCGACTGGCTGGTCGGTGTCGTGCCGGACAGCATGGGCTCGCAGATGGGGCTCGTCACCGGACTGCTCAGCCTGCCGCTCACGTACTTCATGTCCAACGACGGCTTCTACTTCGGTGTCCTGCCGGTCCTGGCCGAGGCGGGCGCCGCGCACGGCGTCTCCTCCCTGGAGATCGCCCGCGCCTCGCTGGCCGGGCAGGCCCTGCACATGTCGAGCCCGCTGGTGCCCGCGGTGTACGTCCTGGTGGGCATGGCCAAGGTGGAGTTCGGCGACCACACCCGCTTCACCGTGAAGTGGGCGGCCCTCACGTGTCTGGTGGTGCTGGGCTCGGGCATCCTGTTCGGCATCATCTGACGTCGCGGGCGGACCGGGGCACGGGGTGCCTCTGGCGCCCAAAAACTAACGGCGCTAGTTTGTGCGACGGACGACACCGGCCCGCTCGGGAGGAAATGCGATGAAGGCCCACGACGGTATGTACATCGACGGCGCGTGGCGAGCCGCCGCGGGCCGGGACGGCATCGCGGTGGTGAACCCGGTGACCGAAGACGTCATAGCCGAGGTCCCCGCGGGCACGGCCGAGGACGTCGACGCCGCCGTGCGCGCCGCCCGCGCGGCCTTCCCTGCCTGGGCCGCGACCCCGGCCGCCGAGCGCGCCGCCCGGCTCGCGGCCCTGCGCGATGGCCTGGCCGCCCGCAAGGACGAGATCGCCGAGACCATCAGCGCCGAACTGGGCGCCCCGCTGCCCTTCGCCCAGAGCGTGCAGACGGGCCTGCCGATCGCCATCGCCGGCTCCTACGCCGAACTCGCGGCGTCGTACGCCTTCGAGGAGCGGATCGGCAACTCCACCGTCTACCAGGAGCCGGCCGGTGTCGTCGGCGCGATCACGCCCTGGAACTATCCGCTGCACCAGATCGTCAACAAAGTGGCACCCGCGCTGGCGGCGGGCTGCACGGTGGTCCTCAAACCCGCGGAGGACACACCCCTCACCGCGCAGCTCTTCGCCGAGGCGGTGCACGAAGCCGGCCTGCCCGCCGGTGTGTTCAACCTGGTCACCGGCCTCGGTCCGGTCGCGGGCCAGGCACTGGCCGAGCACGAGGGGGTCGATCTGGTCTCCTTCACCGGCTCGACGGCCGTCGGCAGGCAGATCGGCGCCACGGCGGGCGCCGCCATCAAGCGCGTCGCGCTCGAACTCGGCGGCAAGTCCGCCAACGTCATCCTGCCCTCCGCCGACCTCGCCAAGGCGGTCCAGGTGGGCGTTGCCAACGTGATGAGCAATTCGGGCCAGACGTGCAGCGCCTGGACGCGGATGCTGGTCCACGCGGGCCAGTACGACCGGGCCGTCGAGCTGGCCTCGGCGGCCGCGGCCAAGTACACCGTCGGCGACCGCGTCGGCCCGCTGGTCAATGCCAAGCAGCGCGAGCGCGTGCGCGGCTACATCGAGCAGGGGATCCGGGAGGGCGCCCGGATCGTGGCGGGCGGCCCCGAAGCGCCCCTGGAGCGGGGCTACTACGTCACGCCGACGGTCTTCGCGGATGTCACCCCCGAGATGACCATCGCGCAGGAGGAGATCTTCGGCCCGGTCGTCTCGATCATCAAGTACGAGGACGAGGACGACGCCCTGCGGATCGCCAACGGCACGGTGTACGGCCTGGCCGGCGGGGTCTGGGCGGCCGATGAGGCGGAAGCCGTCGCCTTCGCCCGCCGCATGGACACCGGCCAGGTCGACATCAACGGCGGACGGTTCAACCCCCTGGCGCCGTTCGGCGGCTACAAGCAGTCGGGGGTCGGACGCGAACTGGGCGTCCACGGTCTGACGGAGTACCTCCAGACCAAATCGCTCCAGTTCTGACCCCGCGCTTCCCGGCCCCGCTTCTCGCCCTCGCTTCCCGCCGCTCGCTTCAGGAGTCACGCCCACATGGTTCGCGCCGCCGTACTGCCCGCCGTCGGCTCTCCGCTGGAGATCACCGACATCGAACTGCCCGAGCCCGGTCCCGGCCAGGTCCGGGTCCGCCTGGCCGCCGCCGGGGTCTGCCACTCCGACCTTTCGCTCACCAACGGCACCATGCGGGTCCCGGTGCCCGCCGTCCTCGGCCATGAGGGCGCGGGCACCGTCGTCGCCGTGGGCGACGGGGTCACCTCGGTCGCGCCCGGCGCCGAGGTCGTCCTCAACTGGGCTCCCGCGTGCGGCAGTTGCCACCCCTGCTCGCTCGGCGAGGTGTGGCTCTGCGTCAACGCGCTGGCCGGCGCGGCCTCGGTGTACGCGCGCACGGCCGACGGCACGGAGCTCCACCCCGGTCTGAACGTCGCCGCGTTCGCCGAGGAGACCGTCGTCGCGGAGAACTGCGTCATCCCCCTCCCCGCCGGCATCCCCCTCACCGAGGCCGCGCTGCTGGGCTGCGCGGTGCTCACCGGATACGGGGCCGTCCACCACTCGGCGAAGGTGCGCCAGGGCGAGACGGTCGCGGTCTTCGGCGCGGGCGGCGTGGGCCTTGCCACGCTCCAGGCCGCGCGGATCGCGGGCGCGGGGCAGATCATCGCCGTCGACGTCTCCCCGGACAAGGAGGAACTGGCCCGGGAGGCCGGGGCCACCGACTTCGTTCTCGCCTCGGACACCACGGCCAAGGACATCCGCCGGCTCACCGGCGGCCAGGGCACGGACGTGGCCGTCGAATGCGTGGGCCGCGCGGTGACGATCCGTACGGCCTGGGAGTCCACCCGGCGTGGCGGCCGCACCACCGTGGTCGGCATCGGCGGCAAGGACCAGCAGGTCACCTTCAACGCCCTGGAGATCTTCCACTGGGGCCGCACCCTGGCGGGCTGCGTCTACGGCAACTGCGACCCGGCCAAGGACCTCCCGGTCCTGGCCGCCCACATCCGCGCGGGCCGGCTGGACCTGGCGTCCCTGGTGTCCGAACGCATCCCCCTGACCGCCATCCCGGCCGCCTTCGACAACATGCTGGCGGGCAAGGGGGGAAGGGCGCTGGTGGTGTTCTAGGAACCGGCCAGGAGGCGTGGGCCGGCCCGGCGTGGCGGCCCACGCCTGGCGAAGACGCGATCAGGCGTCCCGTGCCGCCGGGTACTGGAGCGCGAGCCCGTCGAGCAGCGCCCGCAGGCCCGTCTCGAACGCGCCCTCATCGATCTCCTCCTGCCGCTCGGCGAGGAGGTGCGCCTGGCCGAGGTGGGGATAGTCGGCCGGATCGTACGCCGTCTCGTCGTCCACGAAGCCACGGGCGAAGGAGCCGAGCGCGGAGCCCATGATGAAGTAGCGCATCAAGGCGCCGATGCGGGTCGCCTGGGCGGGCGGCCAGCCCGCGGCGACCATCGCGCCGAACACCGCGTCCGCGAGCCTGAGACCCGCGGGGCGCCGGCCCGGCCCCTGGGCGAGCACCGGGACGATGTGGGGATGCCGGGTCAGGACCGCGCGGTAGGCGAGGGCCCAGTCGTGCAGGGCGGTACGCCAGTCGCGCCCGTCCCCCTCCTCGAACATCGACAGATCGACCTGCGCGGAGGTGGCGTCCGCGACGGCTTCCAGGATCTCGTCCTTGGTGCGGAAGTGGTTGTAGAGCGAGGGCCCGCTGACCCCGAGCTCGGCGGCGAGGCGCCGGGTCGAGACGGCCGCGAGGCCCTCCGCGTCCACGAGCGCGCTCGCCGCCGCGACGATGCGGTCGGTGCTCAGAAGGGGCTTGCGCGGTCGGGCCATGCGGCACATAGTAGGCCCGGCAACCAAAAACTAGCAGTGGTAATTAAATCTGGGGTGCACTCACCATGAACCTGGAGCTGAGCCCATGAACCTGGAGCTGAGCGAGGAGCAGGCGGCCGTCCGGCAGCTCGCCGAGGAGTTCGTCGCGCGCGAGGTAACCCCGCACGTCGTGGCCTGGGACCGCGCGGAGAACGTCGACAAGTCGATCGTGCGGAAGCTGGGCGCGCTCGGCTTCCTCGGGCTCACCATCGACGAGGAGTACGGCGGCTCGGGCGGCGACCATCTCGCCTACTGCCTGGTCACCGAGGAGCTGGGCCGGGGCGACTCCTCGGTCCGCGGCATCGTGTCCGTCTCGCTCGGCCTGGTCGCCAAGACCATCGCGTCCTGGGGCGACGAGCGGCAGAAACGCGCGTGGTTGCCCCGGCTCACCTCGGGCGAGGCCATCGGCTGCTTCGGCCTGACCGAGCCGGGCACGGGCTCGGACGCGGGCAACCTCTCCACCCGGGCCGTCCGGGACGGCGACAGCTACGTGATCGACGGCGCGAAGATGTTCATCACCAACGGCACCTGGGCCGATGTGGTGCTGCTCTTCGCCCGCACCAACGACACGCCGGGCCACCGGGGCATCTCCGCCTTCCTAATCCCCACCGACACTCCGGGCCTGACCCGCCGTACCGTCCACGGCAAGCTCGGACTGCGCGGCCAGGCCACCGCCGAGCTGGTCCTGGACGGCGTACGCGTCCCGGCGAGCGCCCTCATCGGCCCCGAGGGCAAGGGCTTCTCGCTCGCGATGTCCGCGCTCGCCAAGGGCCGCATGTCGGTCGCCGCCGGCTGCGTCGGCATCGCGCAGGCGGCCCTGGACGCGGCCGTGCGCTACGCCGGCGAACGCGAGCAGTTCGGCAAGCCCATCGCGCACTACCAGCTGGTCCAGGAGCTGATCAGCGACATCTCGGTGGACGTCGACGCGGCCCGGCTTCTGACCTGGCGGGTCGCCGATCTCATCGACCGTGGCCAGGAGTTCGCGACCGCCGCCTCCAAGGCGAAGCTGTTCGCGTCGGAGGCCGCGGTACGGGCCGCCAACAACGCCGTCCAGGTCTTCGGCGGCTACGGCTACATCGACGAGTACCCGGTGGGAAAGCTGCTGCGCGACGCCCGTGTCATGACCCTGTACGAGGGCACAAGCCAGATCCAGAAACTGATCATCGGCCGCGCGGAGACCGGGGTTTCGGCCTTCTGAGCGGTCCCGGCGCACCTGAGTACGTACTGAGTACGCGAGCGGATGGGGCGGGTGCCACATCCGCTGCATGCTGTCGGTCATGAGTGAGACACAGGTCAAGCAGCAGAACACCGCGGCCTACTACGGTCAGGCCGTCGCCGCCTTCTCGATCGCGCTCGGCGCCACCGCGGTCGGCATCCTGCGCCTCCAGGCCGACGCCTGGGTGCGGGCGTTCCTCGCCATGGCGGTCCTCTACCTGGTGACGTCCGCCTTCACCCTCGCCAAGGTGATCAGGGACCGGCAGGAGGCCGGCCAGATCGTCAGCCGCGTCGATCAGGCGCGCCTGGAGAAGCTGCTCGCCGAACACGACCCGTTCCAGAAGCTCTAAGCGCTTGCTCACCCTCGGGGTATGGTGTTCGTCCTGCTGAACGAAGCGCGGACGGACGAAAGGGGCGAGCGATGGGCACGGCTGACGTGACAAGGGAGACGGCCGGCGGCGAGGAGAAGCCGTGGGGCGAGGTCACGCCGGAGGCCGCGCGGAGGCTGCTCGTCGCCGCCGTCGAGGCGTTCGCCGAGCGCGGCTACCACGCCACCACCACCCGGGACATCGCGGGCCGGGCCGGGATGAGCCCGGCCGCGCTCTACATCCACTACAAGACCAAGGAAGAACTGCTCCACCGGATCAGCCGGATCGGCCACGACAAGGCCCTGGAGATCCTGCGGTCCGCCGCCGAGGGCGAGGGGAGCGCGGCCGAACGGCTCGCCGCCGCCGTGCGCTCCTTCGTCCGCTGGCACGCGGGCCACCACATGACGGCCCGCGTCGTCCAGTACGAACTGGACGCGCTCGGCGAGGAGCACCGCACCGAGATCGTGGAACTGCGCCGCCGCAGCGACGCGGCGGTGCGCGGCATCCTCAACGACGGCGTGGCCGCAGGCGAGTTCGACGTGCCGGACGTGCCGGGGACCACGCTCGCCGTGCTCTCGCTCTGCATCGACGTGGCCCGCTGGTTCAACACCGAGGGCCGCAGGACGCCCGACGAGGTCGGCGCGCTCTACGCCGGCCTCGTGCTGCGGATGGTCGGCGCGCGCACCTGACGGGGCGCCGTGCTCGGAGAAAGCCGTGCTCAGAAGAAGCCGCTCTCGGAAGAAGTAGCGCTCAGAAGAAGTAGCGCTCAGAAGAAGTAGCGCGAGACCGACTCCGCCACGCACACCGGTTTGTCGCCGCCCTCGCGTTCGACGGTGACCTTCGCGGTGACCTGGACGCCTCCGCCCGCCTCCACGACCTCCGTCAGCTCGGCCGTGGCGCGCAGCCGCGAGCCGACCGGCACGGGGGCGGGGAAGCGGACCTTGTTGGTGCCGTAGTTGATGCCCATCTTCATGCCCTCCACGCGCAGCACCTGCGGCACCAGCGTCGGCAGCAGCGAGAGCGTGAGGTAGCCGTGCGCGATCGTTGTCCTGAAGGGGCCGGCTGCGGCCCGCGCGGGATCGACGTGGATCCACTGGTGGTCACCCGTGGCGTCGGCGAACAGATCGATCCGCTTCTGGTCGATCTCCAGCCAGTCGCTGTGTCCCAGCTGCTCGCCCACGCCGGCCCTCAGCTCCTCGGCGGACGTGAAGATCCTCGGCTCTGCCATGTCCCTGGTCCCTGCCTCTCACGACGCTCTCGCGGTCCTGGCCAAGCGCTTGCTCAGCAACCTCAGCATGGTTCGGGTGGAGGGTCCTGTCAACGAGGGGCCGGGCGCCGGGGCCGTGCGGGGACGGGGGCCCGCGACGGCGCCGGGGCTGCCCGTAGGGTTCGAGGGGTGCCGCAGATTCCAGAGAAGATCCACGAACTCACGGTCGGGCAGCTGTCCGCCCGCAGCGGAGCCGCCGTGTCCGCCTTGCACTTCTATGAGGCCAAGGGGCTCATCACGAGCCGTCGCACCTCCGGCAACCAGCGCCGCTACGGCAGGGACACTCTGCGCCGCGTCGCCTTCGTGCGGGCCGCGCAGCGGGTGGGGATCCCTCTGGCCACCATCAGGGACGCGCTCGCCGAGCTGCCCGAGGAGCGCACCCCGACCCGGGAGGACTGGGCACGTCTCTCGGAGGCCTGGCGCTCCGAACTCGACCGGCGCATAGCGCAATTGGGCCAGCTGCGCGATCACCTCACGGACTGCATCGGCTGCGGCTGCCTGTCCCTGGACAACTGCGTCCTGTCCAACCCGGACGACGTGTTCGGCACCGGCCTCATCGGCTCCCGCCTTCTGGGCGAGCGCAGAACCTGACGGTCCCCGCGCCCCCGTTACGCGCAGGCCAGCGCCGCGGTCACCAACTGGGCGTTGGACCGGGTCCGTTGGCCGTCCGGCAGGGTCAGTACGTCCTCCAGGCCTGTGCGGGTGTCGAGGCCGAGCCGCAGGGCCAGGCGCAGCACCGGCCAGGCGCCGTCGTCCTGGCCGTGCAGGAGCACGGGCCTGCCGTGCGCGGTGCCCAGCTCGGCGAGAAGGGCGCGGGCCACGGGCTCGGCGGTCCCCGCGTCCGTCTCCGTCACCTCGGCCAGAACACGCAGCACCCGCGCGGCGTGGGGGGAGGCCAGGAAACGGCGCGTGGCGTCGGTGCCGGACCAGATGCCCGCCTCGATCCCCACGCCCCGGTCCAGCAGGGCCGCCGCCACCTCCTCCGCGCCGTCCTCGTGCCAGTTGACCGACGCGTAGTCGGGCAGCACCGTCCAGGACCGTATGTGCTCCACGCGGCGCGCCGGGTCGGGCTCCGCCCAGGCGCCCGTGGTCACCCCAACCGGCACGCCCACCGCCGCCCGTATCGCCTCAAGTGCCGCTCCCACCACGCGGGGTGAGAGCGAGTCGCCGCCACAGGGGGTCTTGGGGTGGACATGGACCTCGGCCGCGCCGGCCGCCACGGCGGCCGCGGCGGACTCGGCGAGAGCGGCCGGGGACAGCGGCACCGCCGCTCCGTCATCCGCGCCGCGAGCTCCGTTCAGACAGACCTGAATCATGGGTCCGATGGTGCCAGAGGCCACTGACGACGCGGGGGAGAGCCGGCTCGCCCCCGCGCTCCTCAGGCCACCGATGCCAGTTCTCCGCGCCGTGCCGTCTTGGCCCGCGTCAGGGCCTCGGGGGTCAGGACCGGCTGCGGCACGAGGATCCCGCAGCCCGAACAGACCGGTCCGAACCACGGCTCGTGCGCCAGGTCCTGGCTCCACACCAGGCGGCTCCCGCCGCAGACCGGGCACGCCGTACCGGGTTCGGCCCGCAGGGCCGAGATCATGCGGCCCAGCACTTCGGCCATCGGCCCGGTGGGATGCGTACGGGGGTCGTCGCACCACGCCACGCCGAAGCCGCCCCAGGTGCGCCGGTGCCAGTCGTCGAAGGAGCCGGGACGGCGCAACCCCGCGCGCTTCTCGCGCTTCCTGCGCCTGGCGAACTCCACTTCGTAGGCGAGCCAGACGGCGCGCGCCGCCTCCAGCTCCTCCAGCGCGGCCACCAGCCGCGCCGGATCGGGAGCCCGGTCCTCGGGCCCGATGCGGTGCCTGCCGCACAGATGGTCCCAGGTCGCCCGGTGTCCATAAGGAGCGAACCGCTCCAGGCACTTGCGCAGCGAATAGCGTCGCAGCGCGAGATCATTGCGCGGGTCGCGCACCTGTCTTGCCAGACTGCGGAAACCAGCCATGGCCCTGCCACCTCCGTCGCTCGTACTTCGGCGTCGAGGAATGGACGTACCCGAAGGCGATCCGGCTCCATCGAATTTCTGATGACGTCCATTACGGGGGTTTCGCCTACCCTGCCCCAAGGGTTGGAATCCGTTTCTCACGAACTACTCAGAACGTGGCCCATATACGGCGGTTGCGCCGCCGACCTGCCGGAACGCCCTCGGGCCCCGGCGCGGGGCGGCTCAAACCCCCGGCCGGGAGGCGGCTCAACACTGGCCGTGCTTGCCCCGGCCAAGTGGCCCCGGACGAAAAGGGACCGGAGGAAATACGCGTGTCGGCGGAGGCGGAAAGGGTACGGCTCGAGGGGCGCCCTCGGTCCGAGCCCGGGCGCCGGTGCGATCCGGCGGGCGCCTGGGGGCGTGTGGGGATTCGGCGAAGGTGACGTATGTTCACCTTACGCGGCGCCGTACCCCTGAGTAGCCTCCCGCGCATCGGCCCCCACTAGGAGCGCGCATGCGACGACGCACCGCAAGGCTCAGAACTGCCCCTCGGAACAAGGGACTCGGGTCCATGACGGCCCGCGTGAAACGGGGCAGGGCCGCCGCCTGCGCCCTGACCGTGACCGCCCTGTGTGCCGCCCTGCTCGGCCCGGCGCTGCCCGCCGGCGCCGCCGAGCCCTCGGACGGCGACCTCTGCCAGGGCCAGTGCTCCGACATCCTGCCGCCCGGCGCCAACGGCAGCGCCACGCTCGTGGAGATCCTGGGCAACAAGATGTTCGGGACCCACCCCGCGCACAGCGACGACGAGCTCGGCAAGTACGACGCCCTGGTGGCGGGCCAGTCCTCGCTCACCGACGACAAGCTCAACACCTTCTTCAACGACGCCTCGTTCGGTGTGCCGAGCGGCCAGGCCCAGTCGACCACCTCGCCCCGCCCCGACGTCACCATCACCAGGGACAAGGCCACGGGCGTACCGCACATCAGGGGCACCACGCGGTACGGCACCGAGTACGGCGCCGGGTACGCGGCCGGCCAGGACCGGCTCTGGCTCATGGACCTCTTCCGCCACATCGGGCGCGGCGAGCTCACCTCGTTCGCCGGCGGCGCGCTCGCCAACCAGGGCCTCGAACAGGAATTCTGGCCGCAGGCCCCGTACACCGAGGCCGATCTCCAGGCCCAGGTCGACCGTATCCGCACCACCAACGGCGCCCGGGGCGAGCAGGCCATGGCCGACGCGCAGGCCTACGTCGACGGCATCAACGCCTATGCCAAGCAGGCCAAGGACGGCCGTTACTTCCCCGGCGAGTACGTCCTCACCGGGAAGATCGACTCCGTCACCAACGTGGGGGAGATCCAGCCCTTCAAGCTCACCGACCTCATAGCCCTCGCCTCCGTGGTCGGCGGCCTGTTCGGCGGCGGCGGAGGCGGAGAGGTGCAGGCCGCGCTCTCGCTCCAGGCCGCCCAGGCCAAGTACGGCGTGGCCGAGGGCACCAAGGTCTGGGAGTCCTTCCGCGAGCGCGACGACCCCGAGGCGGTGCTGACGGTCCACGACGGCACCAGCTTCCCGTACGCGGGCAAACCCGCCAGCCCCCAGGGCGCCGCGCTGCCCGACACCGGCTCCGTCGTGCCCGAACAGCTCGTCTACGACCGCACCGGCTCGGCGGTCACGGGCGCCAAGGCGGATGTGAAGGTGCCGCAGAAACTGAAGCCGCTGAAGGGCATGTACGACAGCGGGGCGCTGCCCGGCATCGACCTCGGCAAGCCGCGCGGCATGTCCAACGCCCTGGTGGTGTCCGGCGCACACACCGCGAGCGGCAATCCGGTGGCGGTGTTCGGACCCCAAACCGGATACTTCGCGCCGCAGTTGCTGATGCTCCAGGAGATCCAGGGCCCCGGCATCAGCGCCCGGGGCGCCTCCTTCGCGGGGGTCGGCATGTACGTCCAGCTCGGCCGGGGCCAGGACTACGCCTGGTCGGCCACGTCGGCCGGCCAGGACATCACCGACACCTACGCGGTGGACCTGTGCCAGGACGCCACCCACTACGTGTACCGGGGCGTGTGCACGCCCATGGAGAAGCTGGAGAAGACCAACTCCTGGAAGCCGACCGTCGCCGACACCACCGCGGCCGGCTCCTACCGGATGCAGGTGTACCGCACCAACTACGGCATCGTCACCGCGCGCGCCACCGTCGCGGGCAAGCCCGTCGCCTACACCTCGCTGCGCTCCACCTACCGCCACGAGGCCGACTCGATCATCGGCTTCCAGATGATGAACGACCCCACGTTCGTCAAGGACGCCAAGTCCTTCCAGGAGGCGGCCCAGTCGGTCGACTACACCTTCAACTGGTTCTACGCCGACTCCCGCACCGCCGCCTACTACAACAGCGGCCTGAACCCGGTCCGCGACCCGGACGTCGACCCGTCCCTGCCCGTCAAGGCCGACCGGGCCTATGAGTGGCAGGGCTTCGACCCCGCCGCGAACACGGCAAACTACACCCCCTCGGCCCAGCACCCCCAGTCGACCGGCCAGGACTACTACGTCTCCTGGAACAACAAGCAGGCCAAGGGCTACTCCACGGCCGGCTTCGGTGACGGCTCCGTGCACCGCGCCAACCTCCTCGACGACCGCGTGAAGGCGCTGGTCGCCCAGGGCGGCGTCACCCGGTCCTCGCTCACCCGGGCGATGGCGCAGGCCGCCGTCACCGATCTGCGCGGCGAGGACGTCCTGCCCGAACTGCTCCAAGTGCTGCGCACGGCGCCCGCGACCGATCCCCAACTCGCCACTGCCATACAGCAGTTGGAGGCTTGGCAGGCCGACGGGTCCCAGCGTCGCGCGACCTCGCAGGGCTCGGGCACCTACACCCACCCCGACGCGGTGCGCCTCATGGACGCCTGGTGGCCGCTGCTGGTCGAGGCGGAATTCCGGCCCGGCCTCGGTGACCCCCTCTACAGCGCCCTGACCGCCAACCTCGGCATCGACGAATCACCGTCCGCCGGGCACGGCCCGACCGGCGCACACGCCGGGTCCGCCTTCCAGTACGGCTGGTGGAGCTACGCCGACAAGGATCTGCGTACGGTCCTCGGACAGCCGGTCCAGGGTCCCCTGGCCCGCGCGTACTGCGGTGACGGCAAGGTGGACGCCTGCCGCGAGAGCCTGCTCGGCACCCTGAAGCAGGCCGTGGCCAAGACCCCGGCCCAGGTCTACCCCGGGGACGCCGGCTGCAAGGCCGGTGACCAGTGGTGCGCCGACTCCATCGTGCAGCGCCCGCTCGGCGGCATCACCCAGTCCGCGATCAGCTGGCAGAACCGGCCGACCTACCAGCAGGTCGTCGAGTTCCCCAGCCACCGCTAGGACGCCCGTGGCCGCGGGTCAGGTCGGGATGATCCGGCCCGCGGCCAGCACCACCCGGACCAGCTCCGGGTGGCAGATGTCGCTGTGCGCGCCGGTGGGCGGGCCACCGTTCTTCACCACGGCCGCCGCGTCCACGCTGACGCAGCCCGAGTCGGGCACGCCGTCGCGCAGTGCCTCGGCCAGGGTCAGGGCGGTGCAGGGGCTGACGGCCTGGATCCCGTCGTGGCCGATCGCCCACCACCGCCTGTCCAGGCCCGGCAGGGCGCTCGCGTCGTCGCCCGAGACGGCGGAGGCCAGCGGGTAGATCACACCGAGCGCGGTGTCGAGGTGTGAGTAGCAGGAGACGACCGGTCCGTCGATCCGCGCCTGCGCGTCGCTCAGCGCGCCCGAACCCGCCAGGCCGTCCGGCAGCCGCTCGGCGAAGGCGTAGTGCGAGAAGGCTCCTTCGAGCAGCGTCAGCGACTTCACGTTGCGCGCGCCCGGCGGAAGTCCTTTCAGGGCGAAGGCGACCAGGCGCGCGCCCTGGCTGTGTCCGACGAGATGGACCCGCAAGCCCGGTCTGGCGAGGGCGAGTTGGCCGATGAGCGGCCCGAGACCGCGCTGCCCGACGGTGCCGGCCCGGTGTTTCATCTCGTAGTACGTCGTCTGGCGCAGCACTTCCTTTGCGCCGTCCCAGAGGTGCTTCAACGAGCCGCCGATCGAGAACGCGGGCCCGGGCGGCCCCGGTTGTACGTCCATGCCGGTCTCGGCGAGCGCGGCCGTGAACCGCCGGCACAGCTCCAGTGTGTCGTCCGTGAGGAGCGCGGGGGGCGGCGGCGCGGCGCCGTCCAGGATCAGATCCCCGGCGCCCGCACCTGCCCCGGCCGCCACTAGCTGCCTGGTCAGCCGCCCGAAGTCGGTGAACGCCTCGGCGCTGTCCGGGCGTTCGGCGAGGTAGGTGGCGACCCGGTCGATGGCGGCGTCCTGGCCGGGGAAGAACCCCTTGAGCGCGGCGACGGTCGCGCTGTCGAGTCCGGGCCCGGGGGCGTTCGGCACGGCGTGCGGGAAGTCGGGGATGCTTTCGTCCGCGAAGCGGATCGAGGGCCAGATCACGCCCCCGTACGCGAGCCGTACGCCGGGCGAGCCGGTGAGGAGCGCGGGGTAGGCGGCGAAGTAGGCGCGGAACAGGCCCCGGGCCGAGGTCGGGGTGTTGTTCCAACCGTGCGCGAACAGCACCAGGTCCGTGGCGTCCACGCCGGTCAGGGCGGCGCGCTCGGCGGGATCGGCGTCGCCGTCCGCGTCGAAGGTGATCTCCCGGTACGGCTCGACTCCGATGTCCGTCATGCCCAGACCTCCGGTCCGCTCGACGATGAGCGTCCTCCATCGTCCCGCCGCACCACGCGATCGGCCATACGCGCGACGGCGAAGGTTGCAGCAAGGGGGCGCCGGCTGCGCTCAGGCGTACATCAGGTTTACGCCCGGCGTACCTCCCGGAAGGCGTCGAGCCCCGGCTGCCAGGCGGCGACGATCTCGTCCGGGCCGTCGCCCGCGTCGACCATCGTCCGTACCAGGGCCGAGCCTGTGAGCTTGTCGATCCGGTGGTCGGGCCGCCAGGCGAACCGCCCACCCACATCCCCTGGAACTTGGAGAACGTCGGCGCGAAGTAGGCCTCAAGGAACAGGACGCCGGGCAGGGCGAGTTCCTTGAGCGTGGCGGCCCAGCGGCCGTCGCCCTCGGCACCCAGGATCTCGAAGGGCCGTGTCGTGCCGCGCCACCTCCGCATTCCCGTGCCCGGGCACCCCGGGGGCCATGCCTGGGCAACAGGCTGGTAACAGTGGGGCAACCTTTGGGGTGAGTTGCGGGTCTGGACCGGCATGAGAAGTCACCTGACGATTTTGGCTGCCACCGCACTGCTGACCCTGAGTGCGATGGGCTCGGCACATGCGGACGGCCAACCCTCCGACGAGCAACTGAAGTTCGGATGGGTCGATCTGCCCAAGGACAGCCAGCGCGGCGTCGTCCAGCACGGCCGATTCGCCCTCATCAACAAGGGCCCGCACGCGGTCGACGGAGTCATCCTGGAATTCAAGACCACGCGCGGCATCGAGTTGCCACAGCGTTTCTCCAACTGTGAGTACAGCACCCTCCAGGAGGATGCAAGCAAGATCCAGTTCATCCACAACAGGGTGCTCTGCTTCGTGCCCGGCACCTACGAGCCGGGTGCGGCCTACGACGTGGCGCCGAAGGTCGACATGGTGGGCGGGGACGTCGCGTACAAGGAGTGGTTCCAGACCGCCGCCTACGCCGATACACCGGCCACGCGGGCACGGTTGCGCGGGGAAACGCCGGGAGCCAAGGGGACCGGGCCCGCGTTGAAGCTGGAGCAACTGCCCAAGGGTGAGCCCGCGCCGCAGGTGGACGCGGATGACGACTTCCGCTATCCCAATACGGCCGATCTGTCGGTCAAGGGCGCTCAGGTCGAGGGCGCGGCCGGAGCGCACGTAACGGCGGCCCTGGAAATGAACAACCTCGGGCCCGCTTGGGTGAGTGAGCTGTGGGAGTTCCGCCCCATCGCCTATGTCGACATCGACTTCCCCGATGGAGTCAAGGTCATCAAGGCGCCCAAGGGCTGCCGGGTGGCGCACAAGGAGCAGGACGAGGACCACCCGGGCGCCCCCGTGGAGGCGACCGGTGTCGACTACCGGTGCATAACCGGAGCGTTCGTCCTGGACCACGAGAAGGTCAGCTACCCCTTCGAGCTCCAACTCGGCTCACACCCGGGCACGGGCAAGGGCTCCCTCACCGTGCTCAGCAGGACCATGTCGGGCTTCGACCACAAGCCGCAGGACGACCGGGCCGAGATCGTCGTCAAGACCAAGGGTGGGAACTCGACCACCGGTGGCAGCGGCGGCGCCGGGTCGACGGGCGGGACGAGTGCGTCGGGCGCCTCCGGCTCGACAGGGACGGCGGGCGCCTCCGGCACTTCCGGCTCGACGTCGGCCGGGACGACCGCGGGCGGATCCACGGCCGGCACCATCTCGGGCGGCACCGCGGCGTCCGCCTCCGCTCAGGGCGGAAGCCTGGCTTCGACCGGTTCGTCGGCCGCGCTGGTCGGAGCCGGCGCTCTGTCCCTGCTCGCCGCGGGCACGGCCGTACGGCGGGCCGTACGACGACGGTAGGAGCCGGTTCCGGAGCCGCCCCGCACGATTGTCGGCGCGCCGACAGAGACATCGATGACCGGACTCCGCTGGATCACGCCGCCGTGGACCACGGGCCGGGGGCGGAACTGCGCGCTCAGCCACGCACGGTCCGCAGCCGGGTTCCCTGGGGCTCCGCCCCAGACCCCGGTCGGCCTGAACGGCCTCGTCCTCAATCGCCGGACGGGCTGAGGTTGCCGGGGATGGGCCAGCATGAGTCCTGCCTCGAGACAACCCACACGGGCCGGCACCAGTCCCGCCAGGAGCGCGGGGAACTGCGCGCGCCGCCACGCATGGCCCGCAGCCGGGTTCCCTGGGGCTCCGCCCCAGACCCCGGTCGGCCTGAACGGCCTCGTCCTCAATCGCCGGACGGGCTGAGGTTGCCGGGGATGGGCCAGCATGAGTCCTGCCCCGAGACAACCCACACGGGCCGGCACCAGTCCCGCCAGGGGCGCGGGGAACTGCGCGCCCAGCCACGCACGGCCCGCAGCCGAGCCCCCTGGGGCTCCGCCCCAGACCCCGGTCGGCCTGAACGGCCTCGTCCTCAATCGCCGGACGGGCTGAGGTTGCCGGGGATGGGCCAGCATGAGTCCTGCCCCGAGACAACCCACACGGGCCGGCACCAGCCCCGCCAGAGGCGCGGGGAACTGCGCGACCGGCCCAGCGCGGTCCGCAGCCGGGGTCCCTGGGGCTCTGCCCCAGACCCCGTTCGCGCCTTGAGGCGCCCGGGGCACCGAGCTGCCGGTCGCACGCGGCCCGCACGCGGAGGCGGGGGTTTCGCCATGACATACCGACCGGTTAGTCTGCCAAGGCATCCGGCACGGCACGGCACACCCGCGGAGAGGCGGCCCCATGAGCACGGCACAGGCGGTCCGGAACAGCACGGTGGTCGTCACCGGCGCCGGCGGCGGCATCGGCGCGGCCCTCGCGCGCAGATTCGCCGAGGAGGGCGCCCGCGTCGTCGTCAACGACCTGGACGCCGACAAGGCCCGCAGGACCGCCGACGAGATCGGCGCCATCGCCGTGCCGGGCGACGCCTCGACCGTCGTCGGCCCCGCCCGCGACGCGCTCGGCGCCCCCATCGACATCTACTGCGCCAACGCCGGTCTGGGATCGGCGGGTTCGCAGGCGGCCCCCGAGGACCTCTGGGCCGCCGCCTGGGACGTCAACGTGATGGCCCACGTCCGCGCCGCCCGCGAACTGCTGCCCCACTGGCTGGAGCGCGGCAGCGGCCGGTTCGTCTCCACCGTCTCCGCCGCCGGCCTGCTCACGATGATCGGCGCCGCCCCGTACAGCGTCACCAAGCACGGCGCGCTCGCCTTCGCCGAGTGGCTTTCGCTGACCTACCGCCACCGAGGCGTCCAGGTCCACGCGATTTGCCCGCAGGGCGTACGCACCGACATGCTGGCCGCCACCGGCACGGCCGGTGACCTCGTGCTCAAGCCCACCGCGATCGAGCCCCACGAGGTCGCCGACGCGCTCTTCGCCGCGATGGCCGACGAGCGCTTCCTGGTTCTGCCCCACCCTGAGGTGGCCGACTACTACACCGCCCGCGCCGCCACCCCGGACCGCTGGCTGACCAGCATGAATCACCTTCAGCAGAAGTGGGAGACGCAAGCGGGATGACCTCGATCTACGCGACCAGGCCCTGGCTCGCCCAGCTCAGCGCCGCCCAACGCGCGGACATCACCCCGCCCGAAACGGTGCTGCACTCCTTGCGCGCCGCCGTCGCCCGCGCCCCCGAGCACACCGCGCTCGCCTACTTTGACGGCCGCCTCAGCTACCGGGAGGTCGACGCCCTGTCCGACTCCGTGGCCGGGCACCTGGCCGAGCGCGGCCTGGCCCGTGGCGAGCGCGTCGCGCTCATGCTCCAGAACACCCCGCACTTCGTGATCGCCCTGCTCGGCGCCTGGAAGGCCGGCGCCGTGGTCGTGCCGCTCAACCCGATGTACAAGTCCGGCGAGGTGGCGCACGTCCTCGCGGACGCCGAGGCCGCCGCGCTGATCTGCTCCGACCGGGCCTGGGAGCAGTACCTGCGCGAGAGCGCCGCCCGCTCCCCGGTACGCATCGCGCTCACCGCCTGCGAACTCGACCTCCAGACCCGCGACGACAAGCGTGTCCTCGGCTTCGAGCGGCTGCCGACACCGGCCGACGCGGACGACCTCGTCGCCGTCGCCCAGGAGGGTCACGACGCCCCGCCGGGACGGGAACCATCCGGTGACGACACGGCGTTGATCAGTTACACCTCCGGCACCAGCGGAACCCCCAAGGGCGCGATGAACACCCATCGCGGCATCACCTACAACGCGGAGAGGCAGCGCACCGGACACCCGATAGCCGAAGGCTCGGGCTACTTCACGCTCGCGCCGCTCTTCCACATCACCGGCATGGTCTGCGAACTCGCGACGTGCCTCGCCAACGCGGGCACCCTGATCCTGACCTACCGCTTCCACCCGGGCGTCGTCCTGGACGCGTTCGCCGAACACCGCCCCGCCTACACGGTCGGCCCCGCCACGGCCTTCATGGCGCTCGCGGCCGCCCCCGGCGTCACCCGGGAGCACTTCGCCTCCTTCCGCATCATCTCCTCGGGCGGCGCCCCGCTGCCGCCCGCCCTGGTGGAGAAGTTCCGCGCGGACTTCGGACCGTACATCCGCAACGGCTACGGCCTGACCGAGTGCACCGCCCCCTGCGCCTCGGTCCCACCGGAGAAGGAGGCCCCGGTCGATCCCGTCTCCGGCACGCTCTCCGTCGGCGTGCCCGGGCCGCGGACGGTCGTACGGATCATCGACACCGAAGGCAACGAGGTGCCCTTCGGCGAGCAGGGCGAGATCGTGGTGCGCGGACCGCAGGTGGTGCCCGGCTACTGGCGCCGCCCCGACGCCACCGCCGAGGCGTTCCCGGACGGCGAACTGCGCACCGGCGACATCGGGTTCATGGACCGCGACGGCTGGCTCTACGTGGTCGACCGGATGAAGGACATGATCAACGCGTCCGGCTTCAAGGTCTGGCCGCGCGAGGTCGAGGACGTCCTCTACACCCACCCGGCGGTGCGGGAGGCCGCCGTCGTGGGCATTCCCGACCCCTACCGGGGCGAGAGCGTCAAGGCGTACGTCAGTCTGCGCCCCGGCTCGGAGACCGACCCGGACCGGCTCGCGGCGTACTGCGAGGAACGGCTCGCGGCCTACAAGTACCCGCGCGAGGTGGAGATCCTGACGGAACTTCCCAAGACCACGAGTGGGAAGATCCTCAGGCGGGAACTGCGCGACCGGGCGTAGCGCCCGAGGAGCGGGCCGGCGCGGCACGACTGGTACCGCGCGACAAGCACATGGCGGGGGCAGCGCCCCTCGCGCAAGCACCACAGAAAGGTGGCGGCGATGGCCAAGGCGACGGACACGAGCGGCACCACGCCCGTCCCCCAGCGGCTGCTCGCCGCCGCCACCCGGCTGTTCGCGGAGAACGGCTACGACCGCACCTCCGTGCAGGAGATCGTCGAGGCGGCGGGCGTCACCAAGGGCGCCCTCTACCACTACTTCGGTTCCAAGGAGGACCTGCTCCAGGAGGTGTACGCCCGGGTGCTGCGCCTCCAGCAGGAACGGCTCGACGCGTTCGCCGACGCGGACGAGCCGATCGAGAAGCGGTTGCGCGAGGCGGCCGCCGACGTGGTGGTGACCACCATCGACAACCTGGACGACGCGGCGATCTTCTTCCGCTCGATGCACCATCTGAGCCCGGAGAAGAACAAGCAGGTACGGGCCGAGCGCCGGCGCTACCACGAACGGTTCCGCGCGCTCATCGAAGAGGGCCAGGAGGCGGGCGTGTTCTCCGCGGCGACCCCGGCCGACCTGGTGGTGGACTACCACTTCGGCTCGGTCCACCACCTGTCCACCTGGTACCGCCCCGGCGGCCCGCTCACCCAGCAGCAGGTCGCCGACCACCTCGCCGACCTGCTGCTGCGCGCGCTGCGCCCCTGAACCGCCCCTTCGCTACAGGTACTTCTTCAGCTCGCGGCGGGCCAGTGAGCGCTGGTGCACCTCGTCCGGGCCGTCCGCGAGCCGCAACGTCCTTGCCGCCGCCCACAGTTCGGCCAGCGGGAAGTCCTGGCTCACGCCGCCCGCCCCGTGCAGCTGTACGGCGTCGTCGAGGATGCCGACCACGGTGCGCGGGGTGGCGATCTTGATGGCCTGGATCTCGGTGTGTGCGCCCCGGTTGCCCTCCGTGTCCATCAGCCAGGCCGTCTTCAGGACGAGCAGGCGCAGCTGCTCGACCGCGACCCGCGCGTCCGCGATCCACTCCTGCACCACGCCCTGCTGGGCGATCGGCTTGCCGAACGCCGTACGGGACACGGCCCTGCGGCACATGAGCTCGATGGCCCGCTCGGCCATGCCGATCAGCCGCATGCAGTGGTGGATCCGGCCGGGCCCGAGCCGGGCCTGCGCGATGGCGAAGCCGCCGCCCTCCTCGCCGACCAGGCTGCTCACGGGTACCCGGGCGCCGTGGAAGACGACCTCGGCGTGGCCGCCGTGGGAGTGGTCCTCGTAGCCGTACACCCGCATCGCGCGCCGGATCTCGACGCCGGGGGTGTCGCGCGGCACCAGGACCATCGACTGCTGGCGGCGCACGTCGGCGTTGCCCGGGTCCGTCTTGCCCATCACGATGAAGATCTTGCAGTCCGGGTTCATCGCGCCGGAGATGTACCACTTGCGCCCGGTGATGACGTAGTGGTCACCGTCCCGCTCGATCCGCGTCTCGATGTTGGTGGCGTCGGAGGAGGCCACCTCCGGCTCGGTCATCGCGAAGGCCGAGCGGATCTCCCCGGCGAGCAGCGGCTCCAGCCATTGCTTCTTCTGCTCGTCCGAGCCGAACTGGGCCAGGACCTCCATGTTCCCGGTGTCGGGGGCCGCGCAGTTGAGGGCGGTGGGCGCCAACTGCGGGGAGCGGCCGGTGATTTCGGCCAGCGGAGCGTACTGGAGGTTGGTGAGCCCCGCGCCGTGCTCGGCGTCGGGAAGGAAGAGATTCCACAGGCCCTGGCGGCGCGCCTCGGCCTTGAGCTCGCCGACCACGCGCGGGGTGTCCCAGGGCGAGGCGAGCTCGGCGCGCTGCTCGTGCGCGGTGACCTCGGCGGGGTGGACGTACTCGTCCATGAAGGCCAGGAGCCTGGTCCGCAGCTCTTCGGTGCGGGCGTCGAATGCGAAGTCCATGCGGGGGTTCAGCCTTCCTGAAGGGTGGTGAGGCCGTGCTCGATGAAGACGGGGACCAGCTCGCCGATGCGGTCGAACCCGGCGCCCACGGTCTGGCCGAGGGTGTAGCGGTAGTGGATGCCTTCGAGGATCACGGCGAGCTTGAACCAGGCGAACGCCGTGTACCAGGAGATGGCGGAGGTGTCCCGGCCGGAGCGGGCCGCGTAGCGTTCGATCAGCTCGACGGGGGAGGGGTGCCCGGCGGCGCCCGCCGTGGTGGACACCGGCGAGTGGGGCAGGTCGAGTTTCGCGCTGTACATGACGAGCAGCCCGAGGTCGGTCAGCGGGTCGCCGAGCGTGGACATCTCCCAGTCGAGTACCGCCTTGATCCGGTCGTCGTCGCCGATCAGGACGTTGTCCAGACGGTAGTCGCCGTGCACGACGGTGGGCGCGGGCGAGGCCGGCAGGTCGCGCCCGAGGGCGGCGTGCAGTTCGTCGATGCCGGCGAGCTCGCGGTTGCGCGAGGCGTCAAGCTGCTTGCCCCAGCGCCGCAGCTGGCGGTCGAGGAAGCCGTCCGGCCGTCCGAAGTCGCCGAGCCCGACCGCCTCGGGGTCCACGGCGTGCAGCTCGACCAGGGTGTCCACGAGGGAGAGCACGGCGGCCCTGGTCCGCTCGGAGCCGAGCGGCGCGAGCTGTTCGGCGGTGCGGTACGGGGTGCCCGCCACGTACTCCATGACGTAGAACGGCGAGCCGAGCACCGACTCGTCCTCGCACAGCAGCACCGGCTCGGGCACCGGGACGTTCGTCGGGTGCAGTGCGCTGATGACCCGGTGCTCGCGCTTCATGTCGTGCGCGGTGGCGAGCACATGGCCAAGCGGCGGCCGCCGCACGACCCACTGCCCGGCGCCGTCGGTGACGACATATGTCAAATTCGACCGGCCGCCCTCGATCAGGCGGGCGCTGAGCGGTCCGCTCACAAGGCCCGGCCGCGCGCGGTCCAGATGGGCCCGCAGCCGCTCCGGATCGAGGCCTGGCGGGGGGACTGCGCTCATCTTCGGCACCTCCACAGCGGGGTCGGTCATCGTGTACCGGGATACGCTACCGACCAGTCGGTATGCCGTCCAGGCCGGGCCCTGGATCGACGGGCGCGTCGGGCGAGGGAGGTCCGGAAAACATCAGGCTCAGTAAGAGCGTCCGGCTCGGAAAGGGCGTCGGGCTCGGAAAGGGCGTCGGGCTCAGAAAAGTATCGCGACGGCGAACGAGGCCAGGGCCACCGTGCACGCGGCGGCGCCCAGCGCGGCGCGGGGCGCGAGCACCCGGGGGCGGGCGCCGTCGCTCAGGGTCTGGATGCGGCGGTGCGCCACGGCAAGGAAGCCGAGCCAGACCAGCGCGCTGAGCGCCACCGCCGCCAGGGCGAAGGGCGAACTCCCTTGCCGCAGCGCCTGTTTGGCGGCGAGCACGGCCGCCACCGTGCAGGACAAGGTGGTACGCCGCCACGCGAGCCGGGTCCGCTCCGGCTGGAGCCCGGGGTCGCGGACGGCGCCCGGCGCGGACATCAGCCCGCCCAGCCGAAGACGACGACGAGCACCATCGCCACGGCGACCAGCGCCACCGCCAGGCCGAGGACGGTGGGGAAGCGCGAGACCGGAAGGTCCTCGCCGCGCCGCATGGCCCGCTCGCACCGCACCCAGTGGTTGACCGCGCGCAGTGCGCACAGCACCCCCGACGCCAGCAGCGCGAGCGCGAGCGCGACCCGCACGCCCCAGCGCAGTCCCGGCAGGAACTGATCGACCGCGAAACCGCCCCCGACCAGCGCGAGCGAGGTCCTGATCCAGGCCAGGAAGGTGCGCTCGTTGGCGAGGGAGAACCGGTAGTCGGGGGTGTCGCCCTCCTCGCCGATGCGCCCGGGCGCGAACCACAGCCGCAGGGTCTGCACGATCATGATCACCTGCCGCAGCCTACCCGGCGGCCCTCACGACGGCCCGGCATCCCTCACGACGGCCCGTGACCGCGTGCGCGCAGCCGCCGCCAGGCCGCGAGCCCGTCCGGCACCCACTCCCAGTCGTCGACGCGGCGTTCCAGCTCGGCGAGCGGCAGGAAGGCGTGCCAGGCCACCTCCTCCACCTGCGGGCGCACCGGCAGCTCGCAGCGCACCTCGTACACCGACGACCACCAGCTCAGCTCCCCGTCCTGGTAGAGGAACTTGAACAGGGGCGCGGGCCGGGGCAGCCCGGTGACCCCCAGCTCCTCCTCGGCCTCGCGCAGCGCCGCGTCGTCGTAGGACTCGCCCGCGCCGACCACACCGCCGACGAACATGTCGTACAGGGAGGGGAAGACCAGTTTCCGGGGGGTGCGGCGGTGGACGAAGACCCGGCCCGCCGCGTCCCGGGCCAGGACGAACACGCAGCGGTGGCGAAGGCCGCGCGCGTAGACGTCGGCGCGCCGGGCCTGCCCGGTCACGGTGTCGTGCTCGTCGACGATGTCCAGGATTTCGTCAGCCGGATTCATGGGCCCATGAAAGCATCCGGCCGCAGCCCGCAGCCCGCAGCCCGCAGCCCGCAGCCCGCAGCCCGCAGCCCGCAGCCCGCAGCCCGCAGCCCGCAGCCCGCAGCCCGCAGCCCGCAGCCCGCAGCCCGCAGCCCGCAGCCCGCAGCCCCCGCCTTCGACGCGCTCGGGGCCGTTCAGTGCGGCTGGAGGTCGCGGGCCTCCTCCTGGGACGCGCTGCCCGACGGCATCGCGGGATGCAGCCCGAGCAGCACGATGCCCGCGACGATCGCCGCGAGCCCGGCGGCCTCCCAGGCCAGCGCTCCGGTGTCGGTCCGCAGCCGGTCGCCGAGGAAGCCGACCGCGCAGGCGATCCCCGCGAGCGGCTGGGCCGCCGTGAGGGCGGGCAGCGACATGCGCAGCGGGGCCGTCTCGAAGGCGCTCTGCACGAGGACGAGTCCGCTCACCCCGAGCGCGATCACCGCGTACGGCTGCCAGCTCGCCATCAGCTCCGGCCAGCCGCCGCGCGACAGGCGCTGGCCGCTGATCCGGGTCAGCGCGTCCTGGAGTCCGTAGAGCATGCCCGCCGCGACGGCAAGCAGGACCGGGGCCGCCACGCTGAGCCGGGCGTGCTTGGCGAGCGCGGCGAGCAGCAGGGCGATGCCGACCACCAGACCCACGATCAGCCAGTGCCGCAGCGCCCCCGCGACCGCGACGCCACCCTGGGGCTGGCCCGCCACGATGAACGCGGTGACCCCGCCCGCGAGCAGCGCAAGACCCGCCCAGCCCTGGCGGCCGAGCGGCTGGTGGGTCTGGAGTCTGGACAGCCACATGGCGAAGAACAAGTTGGTCGCCACCAGCGGTTCGACCAGGGACACCTCGCCCCAGCCGAGCGCGAGGGCGCTCAGAGCCATACCCGCGACCATCAGGCCTATCCCCGCCAGCCAGCGCGGCATCCGCACCAGGTCGAGCAGCAGCCTCGGGGAGAGGAAGTCGCTCAGCGGGGCGTGCTGCGCCGCGTTCTGCTGCAACACGAAGCCCGAGCCCAGACAACACGCTGCGCTCACGGCGAGGACGAGGACCAGGACCGACACGACGTACACCTCAAGTACGGCCGGGGGGCGCTGCCTTGGCCGACGATAGCGCCCCGGACAGGCGGCTGCCCGCCGGGTGCCCGCAGTCGGGCGGTTGACGCCGGGTGGGTGCCGCCCGAAGATCTGACCCACGGGTAACGTGGCGGACGAGCGGAGTGAGCGGCCGATGGCGTACGACGCCGATGTGATCGTGGTCGGGGCGGGGCTCGCGGGCCTGGTGGCCACGGCGGAGCTGGTGGACGCCGGCAAGAAGGTGATCCTGCTCGACCAGGAGCCCGAACAGTCCATCGGTGGCCAGGCGCACTGGTCCTTCGGCGGGCTCTTCCTCGTGGACTCGCCCGAGCAGCGCCGCATGCGGATCAAGGACAGCCGGGCGCTCGCGCTCCAGGACTGGTACGGCACGGCCGGCTTCGACCGGGCCGAGGACCGCTGGCCGCGTGCGTGGGCCGAGGCCTACGTCGACTTCGCGGCCGGCGAGAAACGGGCGTGGCTGCGGGCCAGGGGCGTGCGGTTCTTCCCTGTGGTGGGCTGGGCCGAACGGGGCGGCTACGACGCCACCGGGCATGGCAACTCCGTTCCCCGCTTCCACATCACCTGGGGCACCGGGCCCGGCATCGTCGCCCCGTTCGAGCGGAGGGTGCGGGAGGGCGCCGCCCGGGGGCTTGTTCGGTTCGCGTTCCGCCACCGGGTGACGGGGCTCGGCCGCACGGCCGGCGTCATCGACACGGTGACCGGCGAGATCCTGGAGCCGTCGGGCGCCGCGCGCGGAACCGCGTCCACCCGGACCGTCACCGGTGCCTTCGAGCTTAAGGCGCAGGCCGTGATCGTGACCAGCGGCGGCATCGGCGGCAACCACGATCTCGTCCGCGCCCAGTGGCCCCCGCGGCTCGGCACCCCGCCCGAGCACATGCTCTGCGGGGTGCCCGCCCATGTGGACGGCCTCATGCTCGGCATCACCGAACAGGCCGGGGCCCACCACATCAACGGCGACCGCATGTGGCACTACACCGAGGGCATCCAGAACTGGAACCCGATCTGGGCCCGGCACGGCATACGCATCCTGCCGGGGCCCTCCTCGCTCTGGCTGGACGCGCGCGGCAGCCGCCTGCCGGTGCCGCTCTTCCCCGGCTTCGACACGCTCGGCACGCTGGAGCACATCATGCGGACCGGGTACGACTACACGTGGTTCGTGCTCGACCAGAAGATCATCGGCAAGGAGTTCGCCCTCTCCGGCTCCGAGCAGAACCCCGACCTGACCGGCAAGTCGGTGCGCGGGGTCATCGGGCGGGCCAGGGCCGAGGTGCCGGGCCCGGTCAAGGCGTTCATGGACCACGGCGCGGACTTCGTCGTCGAGAGGGACCTCGCGTCCCTGGTGCGCGGCATGAACGCGCTCACCAAGGAGCCGCTGATCGACGAGAGCGCCCTGCGCCGCGAAATCCGGGCCCGCGACCGCGAGATCGCCAACCCCTTCACCAAGGACCTCCAGGTCACCGCCATCCGGGGCGCGCGCCGCTACCTCGGCGACAAACTCATCCGCACCGCGCCCCCGCACCGCCTCCTGGACCCGGCGGCCGGCCCGCTGATCGCGGTCAAGCTCCACATCCTGACCCGCAAGTCGCTCGGCGGCCTGGAGACCGACCTGTCCTCGCGCGTCCTCACCCCTGGCGGCGACCCCCTTCCGGGCGTGTACGCGGCGGGCGAGGCGGCGGGCTTCGGCGGCGGAGGCGTCCACGGCTACCGCTCCCTAGAAGGCACCTTCCTGGGCGGGTGCGTCTTCTCCGGCCGCGCGGCGGGGCGGGCGGCGGCCCGCGCGGTGTCGTAGCGGCCTGCGGCAGCGCCGGGCCGCGCGGCGACGAGAAGTCGATCATGCGGTGGCCCCCGCACGGCAAGCGCGCATTGGGGCGGCGTCCCTTTCGTGTTCACGCGCGCGTTCTACGGTCACGACCGCGCCAACTCCCTTGAGTTGGAAGCGCGTTCACCGAAAGGGCGGCCATCCCGCATGCCGAGCGAGGCCGAGAGCACCACGTACGACGGGCAGGGTCGGGCGCTGAGGGGCGGGCGGCTCGGCGGGGCGGGCGTGCTGGCCTCGGTCCTCGCCGCGAGCGCGCCCCTGGTCGTCGTGGCCGGGGTGATGCCGGCCGCGTTCGCCGCGACGGGCGTGGTCGGCCAGCCGCTCCTCTTCGTGGTCATGGGAGGTGTGCTCGCCCTGTTCGGCGTCGGGTACGCCGAGATGAGCCGCCAGGTGCGCCACGCCGGCGCGCTCTACGCCTGCGTCGCGCGCGGACTCGGACCGACCGCGGGCGCCGCCGCCTCCTGGGGGGCGCTCACCGCCTACAGCGCGCTGCAATCCGGCCTCTACGGCCTGCTCGGAGCCGAGGTCTCGGGGCTCCTCGCCGCCCATCTGCGGGTGACCATCGACTGGTGGGTGCCCGCGCTGCTCGCGGCGGCCCTGGTCGGCGCCCTGGCCCGGCGGGGGGTCGCCCTCGGTGCCACGGTGCTCGGCGTGCTCCTGGCCGCCGAGGTCGCGCTCGTCCTCGTCTTCGACGTCGCGGCCCTCGCGCATCCGGCCGAGGGCCGGATCTCGCCGCACGCCTTCAACCCGCACCTGCTGGCCAGGGGCGGCGTCGGGATCGCGCTGTGTTTCTGCGCCGCCGCGTTCACCGGCTTCGAGCAGGCCCCGGTCTACGCCGAGGAGACCCGCCGCGCCGGCGTCGTGGTCAAGCGCGTCGTACTGCTCGCCATCGGCTGTGTGACAGCCCTGTTCGCGCTCAGTTCCTGGGCGCTGACCCTCGCCTCGGGCCCGCGCGACGTCGCGGACTCCGCGCAGAAACAGGGCGCGGGGCTGCTGTTCGCCCTCGCCGACAAGGACCTCGGCGGCACCTTCACCGACGTACTCCACGTCGTGTTCGTGACCGGTGTGTTCGCGGCGCTGCTCAGCGTCCACCAGGTCGTGTCCCGGTACGCCTTCGCCATGGGCCGTGAGGGACTGCTGCCCGCCGCTGTGGGCCGCACCACCGCGGGCGGCGCCCCGGCCGCGGGCTCACTGCTCCAGACCGCGCTCTCGGTGACCCTCGTGGCCGCTTTCGCGCTCACCGACCAGGGACCGCCCGGCGACGCGACGGCGCCGGTCACGCACCTGTTCACCTGGGCGAGCACGACGGGCGCGCTCGGCGTGGTGCTGCTCCTGGCCGCCGTCTCGCTCGCGGTGATCGTCTTCTTCGCGCGCCACGGCGCTCCCGCCGCCCAGTGGTGGCGGCTTCTCGCGGCGGGCGTCGCGGGCATCGCCCTGCTCGGGGTCGCCGCGTACACCGTCAAGCAATTCCCGGTGCTCATCGGCGTGGGCCCGGGTGACGCGGTGTCGAGGCTGCTGCCCGGGATCGTCGTCCTCGCGTGGGCGGGCGGCCTGCTCCAGGGGTTCGTGCTGCGGGCGAGGAGACCCGGGACGCACGCCCGGATCGGCCGGGGCGGGGAGCCGGAGCGCCCGGCCCCGCGCGGTGCGCCGGCCCCTGAACCGCCCACCGGAATTCTGACGGAACGGTGACGTGCGGCTCCGGCCCCTGGCACGACCCGCCCCCGGGTGTTCGAATCAGGGGGTGACACCAGAACCAACCCCGTCGCCGCCACGGGGCACCCCCATCGGCCGCAGGCTCGTGCTCGGCATGCTCGGGTTCGGTGTGGCGGGCGTCGCCTCCGCACCCTACGTCCAGGGCGGCGTCGAATCCTTCCTCGGCGCCGCCGCCGACAAGGACCCCACCGGACTCACCAGCCTGCTGCCCAACGGCGGCGGCTTCCGCTACTACTCGGTGACCTCATCGGTCCCCACCAAGAGCGCCGCCGACTACCGCCTCACCGTCGACGGCATGGTCACAAGACCCACGACCTACACCCTCGACGCCCTGCGCGCGCTGCCGCAGACCCGTCTGGTGCGCGATGTGCAGTGCGTGACCGGCTGGCGGGTGCCCGGCACCCCCTTCGCGGGCGTCCAGCTCTCGCGCCTCCTGGATGCGGCGGGCGTACGTCCCGGAGCCGGCGCGGTCCGCTTCACCTGCTTCGACGGGGCCTACAGCGAAAGCCTCACCCTCGAACAGGCGCGCCGCGACGACGTTCTGGTCGCCCTGAGCATGCAGGACAAGCCGGTCAGCCACGTCCACGGCGGCCCGGTCCGTCTGTATGTGGCGCCGATGTACTTCTACAAGTCGGCGAAATGGCTCTCCGGGATCACGGTGACGGAGAAGGCCGAGCGGGGTTACTGGGAGGAGCGAGGCTATGACACCGACGCCTGGGTCGGCCGGTCCAACGGACGCGACGACACCCCCACCGCCCCCTGAACTCCCTGGCGCCGTACGGAGGTTCACGCCCGGTGTGCGCTGGGTGCACCGCGTGACGGCCTGGCTGATGGGGGCCTGTGTGATCACTGCGGCGATCCTCTACGTGCCGCAGTTCGCCGAGGCCGTCGGACGCCGCGAACTGGTCGTGCGGGTGCATGAGATCTGCGGAGTGCTGCTGCCGGCGCCGGCCCTCGTCGGGCTCGCCTCACGGGCCTTTCGCGCGGAGCTCGGCCGGCTCAACCGCTTCCACCCCTACGACCGGACCTGGCTGCGCAGCGCACTGCGCCGGCTCCACGCGCCGCGGCCCGCCGGGAAGTTCAACGCGGGGCAGAAGGTGTACGCGGGCTGGATCGCGGGCGCCGCGCTGGTGATGCTGGGCACCGGGGTGCTGATGTGGTTCACCCACCTCGCGCCCATCGAGGTGCGCACGGGCTCCACGTTCGTGCACGACTGGCTGTCGCTGGCCATCGGCATCGTCGTCGCCGGCCATGTGTGGATGGCGCTCGGCGACCCGGAGGCACGCCGTGGCATGCGCACCGGGTCGGTCGAGCGGACGTGGGCGACGCGCGAACACCCTTTGTGGGAGCCGGAGTCGGAGTCCGACGGCGCGGCGGAACGCGCGCGCCTAGATCACGAGTGACAGCAGGAGCACGAAGCCGAGCGCCACCACCGAGATGATCGTCTCCATCACCGACCAGGTCTTGACCGTCTGGCCGACGTCCATCCCGAAGTACTCCTTCACCAGCCAGAACCCGGCGTCGTTGACGTGGCTGAAGAAGAGCGAGCCTGCGCCGACGGCGAGCACGAGCAGCGCCGTGTGCGCGCTGGACATGTCGGCTGCGAGCGGCGCCACCAGACCCGCGGCGGAGATGGTGGCCACCGTCGCGGAGCCGGTCGCGAGGCGGATCGCCACCGCGATCAGCCAGGCAAGGAGCAGGGAGGGGATCGCCCAGTCCTTGGAGAGGTCCAGGATCATGTGGCCGACGCCCGCGTCGATCAGGGTCTGCTTGAAACCGCCGCCCGCGCCCACGATCAGCAGGATGCCCGCGATCGGCGCGAGGGACTTCTCGACGGTCGTCGAGAGCCGCTCCCTCGTGAAGCCGGCGGCCCGGCCAAGGGTGAAGAGGGCGACGAGGACGGCCGCGAGCAGGGCGATCAGCGGCGATCCGACGACGTCGGCGACGCGCTGCACCTGGTCCTTGGGGTCGTCGACGACGATGTCGACCAGTGCCTTGGCCAGCATCAAAGCGACCGGGAGCAGCACGGTGGCCAGCGTCGCGCCGAAACCGGGGCGGCGCTCCAGGTCCTCGGAGGGGCGGGCCGGGATCATCTTGTCGGGGGCCGGGATGTCGACCCAGCGGGCGGCGTACTTCGAGAACACCGGCCCCGCGATGATCACGGTCGGGATGGCGACCACGACGCCGAGGGCGAGGGTGATGCCCAGGTTGGCGCCGATCGCGTCGATGGCGACCAGCGGCCCGGGGTGCGGCGGGATGAGGCCGTGCATCACGGAGAGCCCGGCCAGCGCGGGAATGCCGATCCGCATCAGGGAGTAGTTGCCGCGCTTGGCGACGAGCAGCACCACGGGGATCAGCAGCACGATGCCGACCTCGAAGAACAGCGGAAGCCCGATGATCGCGGCGATGGCCACCATCGCCCAGGGCATGGCCCGTCCGCCGGACTTGCCGGCCTTGGCCAAGATGGTGTCCACGATCTGGTCCGCGCCGCCGGAGTCGGCGAGCAGGCGGCCCAGGATCGCACCGAGCGCGATGAGCACGCCGACCCCCGCGACCGTGCTGCCGAGCCCGGCGCTGAAGCTGGCGATGGCCTTGTCGAGCGGCGCGCCCGCGAAGGCGCCGAGCGCGAGGGAGCCGATGGTCAGGGCCAAGAAGGCGTGCAGTTTGAACCGGGTGATGAGCAGGACGATGACGGCGATGCCCGCGAGTACGGCGATGCCCAGCTGGGTGTGGCCGGCCGAAGTGATCGGTTGCGTGGCGTCCGCTGCCAGGAACTCGACGCTGAGTCTGGTCACGGTGGAAATCCTTAGATGGTGAGCGTTCGCAGCGCGGTGGCGGCGCGCTCCGCGATGTCCTCGGGGGTGCCGCCGACGTCGACGGCGACGCCCGCCTCGTCGGCGCCGAGCGGCTGGAGGGTGGCGAACTGCGAGTCGAGCAGCGCGGCCGGCATGAAGTGGCCCCTGCGCTCCGCCATCCGCCGCTCGATGAGCGCGCGGTCGCCGGTCAGGTGCAGGAAGACGATCCCCGGGGCGGCCGCCCGCAGCCGGTCGCGGTAGCTCCGCTTGAGCGCGGAGCTGCTGACGACCCCGCCGAGTCCGGCGCGCCCGTGCGCCCACGCGCCGATCGCGTCGAGCCAGGGCAGGCGGTCGGCGTCGTCGAGCGGGATGCCCGCGGACATCTTGGCGACGTTGGCCTCGGGGTGGAAGTCGTCGCCCTCGGCGTAGGGGACGCCGAGCCGTGCCGCCACCAGCGGTCCGATGGTGGTCTTGCCGGTCCCGGCGACGCCCATCACCACGATGGTCAGGGGGGAGTTCATGCGGTGGTGCCTCGCTGTCCTCATCGACATCGATGTCCGTCGCGCACACTCAAACCCATTAGGTACGACATATTCAAGAGGTCGTGATGTAAAAGTCATACTTTTGAAGCCTCCTTGCGCCCCCGTAGGCTTGGCCCATGACGACTGGGGCCCGGGGCCTTCACCCGCATGTGCTCGAACGCCTCGGCCTGGCGATCACCGCAGGTGACTACGCGCCGGGCAGCGTGCTGCGCACCGATGAGCTGGCCCAGCGCTTCGACGTCTCGCGCACCGTGGTCCGCGAGGTGGTCCGGGTCCTGGAATCCATGTATCTGGTCGAGTCCCGGCGCCGGGTCGGCGTGACCGTACAGCCGCCCGAGCGGTGGAACGTCTATGACCCGCAGGTCATCCGGTGGCGCCTGGCCGGCGCCGACCGCCCCCGCCAGCTGCGCTCCCTGACCGTGCTGCGCTCCGCAGTGGAGCCGGCGGCCGCCGGGCTCGCGGCCCTGCACGCCACTCCCGAGCAGTGCGCCGACCTCACCGAGCGGGCCCTCGGCATGGTGGCCACCTCGCGCGGGCGCCGGCTGGAGGCGTACCTCGTACACGACGTCGCCTTCCACCGGATCGTGCTCAACGCCTCGGGCAACGAGATGTTCGCCCGGCTCGGCGACGTGGTGGCGGAGGTCCTGACCGGCCGCACCCACCACCGGGTGATGTTCCCCGACCCCGATCCGGCGGCCGTCACTTTGCATGTGCGGGTGGCCGAGGCGGTGCGCGCGCGAGACGCGGCGGAGGCGGAGCGGCTGACCCGGGAGATCGCGGTGGGAGCCCTCCAGGAACTCGACGTCCTCGCGCCCTAGGTACCCTGAGCAACAAAAACAGGCACCGGATACCTTTCGGTTACCTCAGAAACATCTCAAATCTGCCCGTACGTGACATTGGACACTGCCAAACTGTGCCGACAGCGGGGAGTATGGGCCGCCGGCCCGTGCCAGGGTGACGATCTGCATCACCGACGCGAACCGGTCCCGCACGACCGCATGACCCCTCACAAAGGCGAACTACTCCATGAGTGACCGCACCATGCCTGCGGCCGAGCCCCAGAGTGCCCCCGCGGGGGCGAGCACGGGCACCCCCCACATCGACGCCGGTGACGCCGGTTACAGCAAGGACCTCAAGTCCCGCCACATCAACATGATCGCCATCGGCGGCGCGATAGGCACCGGCCTCTTCCTCGGTGCCGGCGGCCGGATGGCGGGCGCGGGCCCCTCGCTGGCCATCGCGTACGCGGTCTGCGGCGTCTTCGCCTTCTTCGTCGTACGGGCCCTCGGTGAGCTCGTGCTCTACCGCCCCTCCTCGGGCGCCTTCGTCTCCTACGCCCGTGAGTTCATGGGCGAGAAGGGCGCCTACACGGCGGGCTGGCTGTACTTCCTGAACTGGTCCACCACCGCCGTCGCCGACATCACCGCGGCCGCGACCTATGCCCACTTCTGGGCCATGTTCAGCAGCGTCCCGCAGTGGGTCTGCGCGCTCGTCGCGCTCGCCGTCGTGCTCACCGCCAACCTGATCTCGGTGAAGTACTTCGGCGAGATGGAGTTCTGGTTCGCGATCATCAAGGTCGTCGCGCTCGTGGCCTTCATGCTGGTCGGCATCTACCTCGTGGTGACCCAGCACGACGTCGACGGCTCCACGCCCGGCTTCGCCAACATCACCAGCCACGGCGGCATCTTCCCGATGGGCATGCTGCCCATGCTGCTGGTCATCCAGGGCGTCGTCTTCGCGTACGCCTCGGTGGAGCTGTGCGGCGTCGCCGCCGGCGAGACGGAGAACCCGCAGAAGATCCTGCCCAAGGCGATCAACTCGATCATGTGGCGCGTCGGCATCTTCTACGTCGGCTCCGTGGTGCTGCTCGCGCTGCTGCTTCCGTACACCGAGTACTCCGAGAACCAGAGCCCGTTCGTCACCGTCCTCGACAAGGTCGGCGTGCCGGGTGCGGCCGGCGTGATGAACCTCGTGGTCCTCACCGCGGCGCTCTCCAGCCTGAACTCCGGCCTGTACTCCACCGGCCGGATCCTGCGCTCGATGTCGCTCGCGGGCTCCGCGCCCAAGTTCGTCGGCGTGATGAACAAGGGCAAGGTCCCCTACGGCGGCGTCCTGTTCACGGCGTTCTTCGGTGTCCTCGGCGTCGCCCTCAACGGCTTCGTGCCCGACGACGCCTTCGAGATCGTGCTCAACTTCGCCTCCATCGGCATCCTCGGCACCTGGGCGATGATCATGATCTGCTCGCTGCTGTTCTGGCGCCGCGCCCAGGAGGGCCGCCTCCAGCGCCCCTCCTACAAGCTGCCCTGGGCGCCCTACACCCAGATCGTGACGCTGGTCTTCCTCGCGGCCGTGGCGTTCTTGATGTGGTACGGCGGGGGAGTGGGCCGCACCACGATCTACTGCCTGCCGATCATCGCGGCGCTGCTCGTCGGCGGCTGGTACGTGGTGCGCAAGCGCGTCGGCGTGCTCGCCGCGGCCAAGCCCGAGGCGTAGCCTCACCGAGTCCCGGCTCCTTCGAGAGGGCGGTACCTCCGACCACGGGGGGCCGCCCTTTCGCGCGTCCGGTCCGCGTCCGCCCCTCGCCGGGTCCGCGTACGATCCACGCCCCGTCGGCGCCCGACCCGCGTCCGAGTCCACGCCGGGCTCATGCCCCCACGTGCCGCAGCCGGGCTGCGGCCGCCGCGAGCATCATCTCCAGGGCGGCCGGATAGGCGCTGCGGCCCATCTCCGCCACCAGGACCGGCGCCGTGGCGGCCACATGCGGATGGGTGTCCGCGCCGAGCGCCGCGTACCGCTCCCGCCAGGTCCGCTCCTCCAGCGCCCGGGACTGCTCGGACAGCGTGAGCACGGTCGCGTCGAGCGCCGCGAACGCCAGCGTCTGGTCCACGAACACGTGGTAGATCCGCACCGCCTCGGCGTCCGGGAACCCGGCCCCGCGCAGGATCTTGAGGATGGTCTCCACCGACCGCATCTCGTGCGCGCGCCCGGTCACCCGCGTGCAGGTGAGCACCGCCGCCCGGGGATGCGCCTGGTAGTCGGCGTGGATGCGCAGGCCGAGCGAGCGCAGGTCCGCCCGCCAGTCGCCGGACGGCCGCCACACGCGCAGGGTGCGCCCGATCAGTTCGTCCGCCACCGCGAGCAGCAGGTCGTCGGTGTCCTGGAAGTACCGGTAGAGCGCGCTCGGATCCGCGCCGAGCGCCGTGCCGAGCCTGCGCACGGTCAGCGCCGCCGCGCCGTGCTCCCCGATCAGGCGCAGCGCCGTCTCGACGATCAGGCCCTCCGACAAGACCGTGCCCCGCTTGGTGGGCCGGCGACGGCGCCGCTCGCCGTCCGCCACCACTCGCTCGCTCATGCGCCGCACCCTACGAACCGGGTGCCCTTATGACAACAGCGTTGACGCAATCGGGCCGCGAGGAGTTCGATGTGCCGCCATCGGGGCCGATGAGCGCCCCTCGGCGAAGGAGCCCGCGTGCGCACTCCCTACGGCAGCGACCCACCCGTTCTGCGCAAGAGCCTCGGCGTCCTGGACGGCGTCGCCATCGCCGCGTCCTCCACGGCGGCCACCACCAGCATCGGCATCGGCCTCGGCGTCACCGCCGGCGCCGTGGGCTCCCACCTGCCGATCGTCATGCTGCTCGCGTTCGTCCCGATCCTGGGCATCGCGAGCGCGTACACCCGGCTCAACAAGGTCGAGCCCAACATGGGCAGCGGCTATGTGTGGGTGGGCCGCTCGCTCAGCCCCTGGCTGGGCTTTCTGACCGGCTGGATCGGCATCGTCTCCACCGTCGTCTTCCTCGCCTACACCACCGCCGTGACCGGCTCCGCGCTGCTCCAACTGGCCGGCGAGACGGGCCTGCGCACCCTCTTCGGCCTTCGCCTGGACCCGGACTCCACGGCCCAGTCCACCGCGATCGGCATCCTCGTCCTGGTCGCCGTCACCTTCACCGCCGTCGTCGGCACCCGCTCGGCCGCCACCCTCCAGAAGTGGCTCCTGGTCTTCGAGTACGCGGTGCTGCTCGGCTTCTGCGGCTACGGACTGATCCAGGGCCCGCACCCCTTCAGCCTCGACTGGCTGAACCCCTTCACCATCCCCTCCGGGCAGGCACTCGCCCAAGGGCTGCTGCTCTCCGTGTTCTGCTACTGGGGCTTCGAGTCGACCTTCAGCGTGAACGAGGAGATACGAGACCCCGAGGACGCCTCGAAGGCGGGCCTCATCACCCTGTTCACCATGCTCGGCCTCTTTTTGCTCGGCTCCTTCGCCTTCCAACGGGTGCTCAGCCAGGACGAGTTGGTGGGCCACGGCGCCCAGGGGCTCACCTTCTTCGGCGACCGCCTCGCCGCCCAGCCGCTCGCGGCCCTTCCACTGGTCGCCCTGGTCTTCTCGGCGACCGCGTCCCTCCAGTCCGGCGTCATCCCCACCGTGCGCGGCATGTTCGCGATGAGCCGCGACCGCACGCTCGGCCCGCTCTGGCTCAAGGTCAGCCCCCGGTACGGGACCCCGGTCGCCGGCACCCTCGCCGTCGGCGCCGTCGCGGCGGCCATCGCCGTGCTCTCGCTGGTCATCCCCAAGATCGGCGATTTGATCCTGGCCTCGGTCAACGCCATCGGGATCGTGGTGTCCCTGTACTACGCGCTGACCGCCCTGGCCGCGGCCGGCCGCTTCCGCGGCGCCCTGAGGACGAGCCCGGGCGAGGCCGTGCGGGCCGTGGTGATCCCGGTGCTCAGCGCGCTCTTCCTGCTCGGCCTCGGCGGCTACCTCGCCTGGACCTTCTACACCTCGGCCGACCACTTCGAAGTCAGCCCCGACAACGGCTGGTTCATGCTGGCCTGCCCGGCGGCGATGCTGCTGAGCGGGTTCGCCGTGGGGGCCTGGGCGAAATGGGTGAGGAAGTCCCCGTACTTCGTCACCGGCCTGTCCGCCACCGAGGCCGGGGCGGCGCCGCAGCTGGGCGCCGCGTCCGAGGCCGTCTGAGCCGTCCGCCAGGATGGCCGGGCACCGTACCCCGAACCGTGTGGCCCACCCGCGCCGGCCTTCCTCGCCCTGCCTCCCGCGGAGAACCTTCCTCCGGCCTCCCGCACAGAACCGCGCCGTCTCCCTGCCTCCCCACAGGGACCTGCCCCACACACAGAACCGCACCTCCCTCCCTGTCCCCCCGCACAGAAACGGATCCCGCATGCGCCACGACCCCGCCGACCTCGTCTTCACCGGCGGCCCGGTCCTCACCCTGGACGCCGCCCGCACCCGTGCCACCTCCGTCGCCGTCACCGCGGGTCGCGTCACCGCCGTCGGACACGACGAGGTGCGCGAACTGATCGGCCCCAGGACCGAAGTCGTCGACCTCCACGGCAAGTTGCTGATCCCGGGCTTCCAGGACGCCCATGTCCACCCGGTATCGGCCGGCATCGAGCTGGCGCGCTGCGACCTCACGGGCACGCGTACGGCGGCCGACACCCTCGCGGCGGTACGGGCCTACGCCGACACCCACCCCGAGCAGGAGTGGATCACCGGCGGCGGCTGGTCCATGGAGGCTTTCGAGGGCGGCAGCCCGACCCGCGACCTCCTCGACCGCGTCGTGCCGGACCGCCCCGTCTACCTCCCCAACCGGGACCACCACGGCGCCTGGGTCAACACCACGGCCCTCACGCTCGCCGGGATCACCCGGGACACACCCGAGCCCGCCGACGGCCGCATCGAGCGCGACGCGGCGGGCGAGCCGACCGGCCTGCTCCAGGAGGGTGCCATGGACCTGGTCGGCCGGCTCACCCCCCGCTCCACCCCCGCCGAACGCCTCGCGGCGCTGCTGCGCGCCCAGGCCCACCTCCACGCGTACGGGATCACCGCCTGGCAGGACGCGATCGTCGGTACTTTCGGCTCGATGGACGACCCCGCCGACGCCTACGGGAGCGCCGCCCGGGACGGCTCGCTCACCGCGCGGGTCGTCGGCGCCCTGTGGTGGGACCGCGAGCGCGGCGCCGAGCAGATCCCCGAACTGGTGGAGAAGCGCCGGGAGTTGGGCCATGGACGCTTCCGCGCCGGATCGGTCAAGATCATGCTGGACGGCGTCGCCGAGACCGGCACGGCGGCGCTGCTCGGCCCCTACCTCGACGCCTGCGGATGCGCCACCGCGAACACCGGCACCAGTTTCGTGGACCCGGAGCAACTGCGTTCCCATGTGACGGAGCTGGACGCGCTGGGCTTCCAGGCGCACTTCCACGCGCTCGGTGACCGTGCCGTGCGCGACGCCCTTGACGCGGTGGGCGCGGCCCGCGAGAAGAACGGGTGGACCGACACCCGCCCGCACCTGGCCCACCTCCAGATCGTCCACCCCGACGACATCGCCCGCTTCCGCGCGCTGGGCGCCACCGCCAACATCCAGCCCCTGTGGGCCTCCCACGAACCCCAGATGGACGAGCTGACCATCCCCTTCATCGGCGAGGAGCGGGCCGGGTGGCAGTATCCGTTCGCGGCGCTGCTGGGCGCCGGGGCGACGGTGGCGGCGGGCTCGGACTGGCCGGTCAGCAGCCCCGACCCGATGCAGGGCATCCACACGGCGGTGAACCGGGTCGCGCCCGGCGAGAAGGGCCCGGTGTTCCTGCCGGCACAGCGCATCACCCTGACCGCCGCGTTCGCCGCGTACACCTCGGGCACGGCGTACGTGAACCACCTCGACGACACGGGCTCCATCCGGGCGGGCGCCCTCGCCGACCTCGCGGTGCTCGACCGCGACCCGTACGCGGGGCCGCCCGAGGAGATCGGCGACACCCGGGTGCTCGCGACCTATGTGGGAGGCCGACGCGTGCACCAGGTCTCCTCATAGGGTGTATTCCTGATACGTCCGACGGCAGGGTAGAGGGAGTGGCGGCATGGCGCAGCAGGTCCAAGGGGTCATCGCACCGGGCAGGAACCAGCCCGTACGGGTGGAGACCATCGTGGTGCCCGACCCGGGCCCCGGCGAGGCGGTGGTGAAGATCCAGGCCTGCGGCGTCTGCCACACCGATCTGCACTACAAGCAGGGCGGCATCAACGACGACTTCCCGTTCCTGCTGGGCCACGAGGCGTCCGGGATCGTGGAGTCGGTGGGCGAGGGCGTCACCGACGTCGCGCCCGGCGACTTCGTGATCCTCAACTGGCGCGCGGTGTGCGGCGGTTGCCGGGCCTGCCTGCGGGGCCGGCCGCAGTACTGCTTCAACACGCACAACGCGCGGCAGAAGATGACGCTCCTTGACGGCACCGAGCTGTCGCCGGCCCTCGGCATCGGGGCGTTCGCCGAGAAGACCCTGGTGGCGGCCGGCCAGTGCACCAAGGTCGACCCGGCGGTCTCGCCGGCCGTGGCGGGGCTGCTCGGCTGCGGGGTGATGGCGGGCATCGGCGCCGCCATCAACACCGGCAACGTGGGCCGGGGCGACTCGGTCGCCGTCATCGGCTGCGGCGGCGTGGGCGACGCGGCGATCGTGGGCGCGAGGCTCGCGGGCGCGGCGCGGATCATCGCCATCGACATCGACGACCGCAAGCTCGCCACCGCCAAGTCGATGGGCGCCACGCACACCGTCAACTCCCGTGAGCAGGACGTCGTGGAGACGGTCCGCGAGCTGACCGGGGGCAACGGCGCGGACGTCGTCATCGAGGCGGTGGGCCACCCCGAGACGTACAAGCAGGCGTTCTACGCCCGCGACTTGGCGGGCACGGTCGTCCTGGTCGGCGTGCCCACCCCCGAGATGACCCTGGAGCTCCCGCTCCTTGACGTCTTCGGCCGGGGCGGCGCCCTGAAGTCCTCCTGGTACGGCGACTGCCTGCCGTCCCGCGACTTCCCGATGCTGATCGATCTGCACCAGCAGGGCCGGATCGATCTCGGAGCGTTCGTCACCGAGACGATCGCGCTCGACGAGGTCGAGAAGGCATTTGAGCGTATGCACGAAGGCGATGTACTGCGTTCGGTGGTGGAGTTCTGATGAGCGTTCGCGCGCGTATCGATCATTTGGTCACGTCCGGCACGTTCGCTCTCGACGGCGGTACCTGGGACGTCGACAACAACGTGTGGATCGTCGGGGACGACGAGGAGGCCGTCGTCATCGACGCGGCGCACGACGCCGACGCGATCCTGGCGGCGCTGGGCGGGCGCACGCTGCGGGCGATCGTCTGCACGCACGCTCACAACGACCACATCGACGCCGCGCCCGCGCTGGCGGATGCGACGGGTGCGCCGGTCCTGCTCCACCCGGACGACCTTCCGCTGTGGAAGCAGACGCATCCGGACCGGCTCCCGGACGGCGACCTCACCGACGGGCAGCGTCTGCCCGTCGCCGGGGCGGCCCTGGAGGTCATCCACACCCCGGGCCACGCGCCCGGCGCGGTGTGCCTGTACGCCCCCTCCCTCGGCACGGTCTTCACGGGCGACACCCTGTTCGCCGGCGGCCCCGGCGCGACGGGCCGCTCCTTCTCGGACTTCCCGACGATCATCGACTCGCTCAGGGAGCGGGTGCTGACGCTCCCGCCGGACACAGTGGTGCGGACGGGGCACGGGGACACGACGACGATCGGCGCGGAGGCGCCCGCGCTGGGGGAGTGGGTGGCGCGGGGGCACTGAGGCGATCGCGTCAGGCCCGGGTCGGCGCCGATCCGGCGGCGCGGGCGTTCGGGTGCGGGGAGCGGTCGCTTCTCGCGCGGTTCCCCGCGCCCCTCAGTATCCGGCGCCGGCCCGCATGGGCATGTTGAGCCTGTCCGGCGATTGAGGACGAGCGCCCTTCAGGCGCGACCGGGGTCTGGGGCGGAGCCCCAGGAGGCTCTTTCACCCCCGGTGGGTACAGGGAAGGGGCGGGGAGGGGCCTGCGAAGCCGGGGCGGAGCCCCGGGTCAGGCCGACGGGCCCGGGCCGGCCCACGCCGAGAGGTGGCGCGCGCTTTCGAAGCGACGCACCCGCCCGTCCACCGGATCGACGAACTCCAGCGCCCTCGCGAGCAGTTGAAGCGGCGCTTCGAACTCGCCCGGCCCCGGCCCCCGCTCCGGCAGCACCACCGGATACACCGGATCGTTCAGAATGGGCAGCCCCAACCCGTTCATATGGACCCGCAACTGATGGGTACGCCCCGTCGCGGGCAGCAACCGGTACCGCCCCAGCGCCCCGCGCCGCTCCACCAGCTCGATCCGGCTCTCCGCGTTGACCTCCCCCGCCTCCTCCCGCGCCGCCATCACCCCCCGCTCCTTCACGATCCGGCTGCGCACCGTCACGGGCAGCGCCACCCCGGGCTCGTGGGCGGCCACGGCTTCGTACTCCTTGCGCACCCGGCGCCCGCTGAACAGACCCTGGTACGCCCCCCGGTCCTCGGGCCGTACGACGAAGAGCGCGAGACCCGCGGTGAGCCGGTCGAGCCGGTGGGCGGGCTGGAGCGCTGGCAGGGCCAGCTCCCGCCGCAGCCTGGCCAGCGCGGTCTCGGTGATGTGCCGGCCCCGTGGCGTGGTGGCGAGGAAGTGCGGCTTGTCCGCGATCACGATCCGCTCGTCGCGGTGGACGATGCCCACGTCGAACGGCACCGGCGTCTCCGGCGCGAAGTCCCGGTGGAACCACACATACGCCCCGGCCCGGTACGCCTCCGTGCCGAGCAGCACCCCATCGGCGCCCACGAACCGCCCCTCGCGCAGCATCGAGGCCACCCGGTCCGCGCCGATGGCCCCCGCGAACCGGCCCATCAGATGATCACCGACCGTCGCCCATGCGCCCTCCGGATCGGCGGGCAGCCGCACACGCACCGGATCGACGCCGTCGCGCTGGGCGAGCGGTGCGGCCGGGGTCCTGGATCTGCGTCTCACGGAACCAGAGAACCCCACCGGGCCCGCCAGAAGCAAGAGAGGCCCAGGTCAGCACCGGTCGCGCACAGGCCACGCGCCGGGCCGACGCATTCCGCGCATCCGCCCCGCACTGCCTTCCGCCCGCCGAAGAGGCATGCTGCCTACAGGGTTTGCGCCGAAACACCCGATTAGTCCCTGTGAGGGCACGCACGGCATGCAGGGCACGTCAAGAACGTAAGGCTTGGGTCCACGATGAGCGAAGAGTCGGTCATGGGCGGCGCCTGCTATCTGCTCACCACGAGTGAACTGGTGCCCGGCGACGTCATCGCGACGGACCCGGAGGGCCCCTGGCTCGTCGTGGTGAGTACGGCGCCCGCCACCGAGACCAGGACCAGACTGCGGCTGCGTCCGCTGACCGGCGGATCCGGCGTGGAACGCGTACTGCCGCGCTACGAACGCCAAGTCGTCCGCAGGTCGCGGGTCGACCCCGAGGGACTGCCCGGGCCCGCGCCCTGGGCGGCACCTCGGGGGAGGCAGGTGGTGGTGACGGGCCTCGGCGCCCTGAGCCCACTCGGCGGTGACGCGCCGGGACTGTGGCAGGGGCTGCTCGACGGCCGCTGCGGGGTGTCGGTGATGCGGGGGCCGGGGTTCGACGGGCTGCCGGTGCGGCTGGCGGCCCGGTCCGCAGTCGACCCGGCCGAGCTGCTGCCGAGGGCGGTGGCCCGCCGGATGAACAGATCCGCCCAGTTCGCGCTGCTCGCCGCCCGCGAGGCCTGGCGCGACGCGGGGCTCGACCCCGCGGGATCCGTCGCGTCGGGGCTGCGCCCGGAGCGTACCGGGGTGTCGATGGGCACGATCATCGGCGGCGCGCCCGTCCTGGTCGAGAACCGGCTCGCCCTGGACGCGCGCGGGCCCCGGGCGGTCTCCCCCCACACCACCCCCATGATCGTGCCGTCCGCTTCGGCCGCCCAGATATCCAAGGACCTGGACATCCGGGGCCAGTCCCGTACCTTCGTGTCCGCGTGCGCGTCCGGCACGGAAGCGATCGGGCAGGCCATCGACGCGGTGCGGGACGGACGGCTCGACCTCGTCGTCGCGGGCGGCACCGAGGCGGTGATCACCCCGGAGATCCTTGCGGCCTTCGCCGCGATGCGGGCCGTGTCGACGCGCAACGACCAACCCGAGCACGCATCGAGGCCGTTCGACGACGCCCGCGACGGATTCGTCCTGGGCGAGGGCGCGGGCATCGTCATCCTGGAGGCCGAGGAGCACGCCCGCGCGCGCGGCGCCCGCGTCTACTGCGAGGCGGCCGGCTGGGGGCTGTCCGCGGACGCGTACCACATGGCGGCGCCGCAGCCCGAGGGCCGGGGCGTCGAGGCCGCACTGCGCCGCGCACTCGCGGACGCGGGCGCCACCGTCGCCGATGTCGCCCACATCAACGCCCACGCCACGGCCACGATTGAGGGCGACCGCACGGAGGCGCTGGCGCTCGGCCGGCTCTTCGGCCACCAGATCCGGGACATCCCCGTCACCGCCAACAAGGGCGCCCTGGGGCATCTTCAGGGGGAGCGGGCGCGGTGGAGGCGGTCGCGGCGGTGTTCACCCTGCGCGACGGTCTGATCCCGCCGACGGTCGGCTGCGACGACCCCGAGGAAGGCCTGGGCCTGGACATCGTCCGTGGCACCCCGCGCCCCCTCCCACCCTGCGGCAACCTGGTCCTCAGCAATTCGTTCGGCTTCGGCGGCCACAACGCGGTGCTGGCTTTGCGAAGGCTGTGACCCTGGGGCGCCGACTGCGTAAACGAGGGGGTGTTCTGTTCTCTCGACGACCTCAAGGCCGCACTCGAGAACTGGGCCAAGGTCTGGAATCACGACGCCCGGCCGTTCAAGTGGACCAAGACCGCCGACCAGATCCTCGACCGCGTCTGCCGCTGCTGCTCACGCATCTCCGAACCAGATCACCGGGGTCATTCCATCGGCCTCGGAAGCGATCGGGAGGGCGTGGCGTAATGGAGACGGAACCCACGCGGCGGCAGGAAGAGCCCGTGACGCTGCCTGCGCGGAAGGAACGTCCCGCACCCCGGCCGGTGGCCGGTTGTCCCGAGTGCGCGCGGCTGGGCCGGCTCCCAAAGGCCGCCGCGATGGAGCGGGACAGCAGCACGATCGCTGGCTGCGACATCCTGCCGCGGATGCACGGGACCGGCCACTGACCCGGGCATGCTCCCCGCCGCCGTGGTGGAGCAGATGGCCGAGACCATGAGGGCCACGGAGACTTCCGCCCGGTGAGGGCGGGAGACGGTCTGACCAGGGCCGTCAAGCAGAAGGTGCGGTGCAGGCATGACCGACCCCCCGCGACAAGACCGAGGCCGGCGGAGAGAAGCCCCCGCCCCAGCCCGCCGCTTAGCCGGCCCCCAACCGTCGAGAGAGGGAATCTCACTGTGACGTCCATGCTGGAAACCCCCGTCGCCCTCCGGCATGGGCGGGACCTTGTCAGTCCCGAGCTGTTCGAGAAGGTGTCGGAGTTCTGCGCGCAGGAGTACGGGCACGAGTTGTCCACCGCCCGTCGGACCGTGGACCAGGCCCTTGCCTTCCTCAAGGTCACGGGCAACACCCGCGCCTTCGACATGACCCCGTCCGACGCCGTGGGCCTCGGATGGCGCTCGTTCGTGCTCCACACCCAGGCATACGCCGCGTGGTGCCACGAACAGGAGTGGATCCTGACCCAGGCAACCCGCTCGTTCGTCTGTGGCAGCGACCGCATCGCCCAGTTCCAGGACCAGGGCTGGCAGCTGGAGCCCGGCGGGAAGCGCGTCTGCTTCGAGTCCACCTGTGCCAACCGGGACCACCTGTGGACCGGCGACCTGACCGTGTACGGCCTCAGTCCTGACCAGGTGGCCGAGCGTTCTTCGCACTACGGGGCGTAGCTCGGTTGCCTTGCCCCCGGGACGGAGCATCTGGGCTGTTGGGCACGTGGTTGGTCACGCCGCACCCCAGAAACGCAGAAAACCCCAGATCAACTGGGGTTCTCGCTGGTGTCCGAGGGGGGACTTGAACCCCCACGCCCGATAAAGGGCACTAGCACCTCAAGCTAGCGCGTCTGCCATTCCGCCACCCGGACAAGGTGTCTGTCTCGCGGGCCGTGCCCGTTCCGACGTGGAAAACAATAGCAAACATCCGGGGGTGCTCGATCACCCTCTTGGCCTGCGTGAACTCCGGATGTCGGGGACGGGCCGCCCTTGGGCGCCGAGGGGGCGCGGGGGCAGGATGGGGAGGACGACACGGAGCGACAGCGGGAGGAAGCAGCGTGAGCGAATCGAGCACGACCCGGACCGGCGGCCTGACCGGCGAGGACGAGGTCGTCGGCCTCTGTCGCGATCTGATCAGGATCGACACCAGCAACTACGGCGACCACTCGGGGCCGGGTGAGCGCGCGGCCGCGGAGTACGTCGCGGAAAAGCTCGCAGAGGTCGGCCTCGAGCCGAAGATCTTCGAGTCGCACAAGGGCCGCGCCTCCACCGTCGCCCGGATCGCGGGCGAGGACCCCTCGCGGCCCGCGCTGCTCATCCACGGCCACACCGACGTCGTGCCCGCCAACGCCGACGACTGGACCCACGACCCGTTCGGCGGCGAGATCGTCGACGGCTGTGTCTGGGGCCGGGGCGCCGTCGACATGAAGGACATGGACGCGATGACCCTGGCGGTCGTGCGCGACCGGCTGCGCAGCGGGCGCAAGCCCCCGCGCGACATCGTCCTCGCCTTCCTCGCCGACGAGGAGGCCGGCGGCACCTACGGGGCGCGCTTCCTCGTGGACAAGCACCCCCAACTCTTCGAGGGCGTCACCGAGGCCATCAGCGAGGTCGGCGGCTTCTCCTTCACCGTCAACGAGAAGCTGCGGCTCTATCTGGTCGAGACGGCCCAGAAGGGCATGCACTGGATGAAGCTGACCGTGGACGGCACCGCCGGACACGGCTCGATGATCCACAAGGACAACGCCATCACCGAGCTGTCCGAGGCGGTGGCGCGACTTGGCCGGCACAAGTTCCCGGTGCGGGTGACCAAGACGCTGCGCCACTTCCTCGACGAGCTCTCCGACGCGCTGGGCACCGAGCTCGACCCCGAGAACATGGACGACACGCTCGCCAAGCTCGGCGGCATCGCCAAGCTCATCGGCGCCTCCCTCCAGAACACCGCCAACCCCACCCAGCTGGGCGCCGGTTACAAGGTCAACGTCATCCCCGGGCAGGCCACCGCCCATGTGGACGGGCGCTTCCTGCCGGGGTACGAGGAGGAGTTCCTGGCCGACCTCGACCGGATCCTCGGCCCGCGCGTCAAGCGGGAGGACGTCCACGCGGACAAGGCCCTGGAGACCACCTTCGACGGGGCCCTGGTCGACGCCATGCAGACCGCGCTCCAGGCCGAGGACCCGATCGCGCGCGCCGTGCCGTACATGCTCTCGGCCGGCACCGACGCCAAGTCCTTCGACGACCTCGGCATCCGGGGCTTCGGCTTCGCGCCGCTGAAGCTGCCGCCGGAGCTGGACTTCGCGGGCATGTTCCACGGCGTGGACGAGCGGGTGCCGGTGGACGGCCTGAAGTTCGGCGTACGCGTCCTGGACCGGTTCATCGACGCGTCCTGAGGCGGGGCCCTGCTGACGCGTCCTGACGCGGAGTCCGCTCCGTTAATCGTCTGAGCGTACGTATCGGACTGAGAAGAGTGAATGTGCTCATATGCTCGTAGCTCCATAACTTCCCCCTCGTTACAGGGTGTGCGGTCCGCGGCTGGGATCGCACCTTTGCCAACAAGGAGGAAATTATGATCAAGAAGGTCGTCGCTGCTGCGGCTGTCACCGGTTCTCTGGTTCTCGCGGGCGCGGGCATTGCCGCTGCCGACGCGGGCGCGCAGGGCGCCGCCGTGAACTCCCCGGGCGTCGCGTCCGGCAATGTCCTCCAGGTCCCCGTTCACGTGCCGGTGAACGTGTGCGGCAACACGGTGTCCGTGATCGGCCTGCTGAACCCCGCCTTCGGCAACACCTGCGTCAACAAGTGACGTTGTGCCTCTACCCGTGAGGGTCTGAGCCGGGCGGCCCCGGAGTGCGCGCCATGCACTCCGGGGCCGCCGGGCGTTCCACCTCGGGCGCGACGGCGCGACCGGGTTTTCCGCAAGGCAGAGGGCAGGGGAACGAATCCATGCGACAGGTCACCCGCAAGTCACTGATCACCATGGCGGCCGCGAGCGGTGTCATCGCCCTGGGCAGCGGCGCGGCGCACGCCGACTCGGGGGCTCAGGGCAGTGCGTCGAACTCGCCGGGCGTGCTGTCCGGCAACGCCGTCCAGGTGCCGGTGCACGTGCCGGTCAACGCCTGCGGCAACACCGTCACCGTGATCGGCGCGCTCAACCCGGCGTTCGCCAACCACTGCGCCAACACGGGCGGTGGGCACCGGGGCGGCGTCGGAGCGGGCGCCAAGGGTCACACCAGTGGCTCGCCCGGCGTCGGCTCGGGCAACACCATCCAGGCGCCCATCGACGTCCCCGTCAACGTGTGCGGGAACAGTGTGAACGTGGTGGGCGTCGGCAACCCGGTGTTCGGCAACGACTGTGTGAACGGCGAAAGCGGCCACCAGCGCCACCCGCAGCACCCGGGCCACCCACAGCACCCGGGCCGGCCCCACCACCCCGGGCACCCGGGGCAGCACCAGCCGCCGTGCACGCCGGGGCAGCCGGGCCACCCCGGCGTTCCGCAGCACCCCGGTCAGCCGGGTCACCCCGGCCACCCCGGTGTGCCGCAGCACCCGGTGGGGCCCATCGCGCACCAGCCGGGCGCGCCCGCTCACCCGGCCGGGCCGGCGATGCCCGTCGGTACGGGTCACACCGCCGCCCCGGTCACCGCCGTCGTGGCCGCCACCGCGCGCACCAGCGCCCCGGCCGCGCTGGCGCACACCGGCTCGGACGGCATGGGCTACGCCGTCCCGGCCGCCGCGGGGCTGCTCCTCGGCGGCGCGGTGCTCTACCGCCGTGGACGTGCCGCGCGCTAGCACCACGGCCGCGCCACACGGCGGATCGGACGGAGCGGGCCCCGCACACGCGGGGCCCGCTCCGTCGTCACCCCGTGCGTGCCCGCGTCACCACGTGGCACGCACCTGACGGATGATCCGCCTGCGCAGCCGCACTCGGCGGCTTCCGTCGCGACGCAGACTCAGTCGGTCCAACTCCCAGTGTCCGTACTCGGCATGGTCGGTCAGCAGACGCGTCGCTTCCTTGCGGGACACCCCGCGCGGCACGTACACGTCGACAAATTCGTATTCCGGCATCGCATCTATTGTGCGGGCAGAGGCCCGGTACGGATAGCGTCTGCACTATGTCTGATGCTGCGCAGCCCACCGCTGCCGAGGTACGTGCCGCCGCCGAGGCGGTCAAAGCCGCGCTGGACCGTCACCTCGATGCGGTGGAACGCCGCACGGGGGACGACGATCCGGACGTGTACGAGGCCTTCAACGCGCTCGCGGCGGCAGCCGAGGCGTACGACGAACGGCTCTACGACCGCTACGACGAGGTGACCCCCTTCGAGATCCCCGGCGCCGACGACTCCCTGCCGCCCTACGCGGGCCCGGAAGAACCGCACGCCCTCAGCGTCCTCATCCGGCGCGACTACGCCGTGGCCGAGCCCCAGCGGCTCCTCGCCCAGGCCCGGCGGATCACCGATCTCGACCCCGGCGTGGACGACGCCGACGACGCCGGCGTGGCCGAGCACACCCTGCCGGTGGTCGGCAGCAGCGTCCATGCCGCGCTCGGGGTGCTCTTCGGCGAGTACGAACCGGACGAAATCGCCTCGCGGCACAAGGAGTTCGGCCTGGAGGAGGGCGATTCCACGCTGTGGGTGTCGGCCGTCGACGAGCTGCCCGAGCCGGGGGAGTGGCTGAGCACGCCGTTCGACCACGCCGACCCCCAGCGCGTGGTGTGCCGCTTCGACGTGAGCGCCGTCTTCGACGAGGAGGAGCTGGAGGACGACCTCGACGACGAGGACGATCTGCGGCCCGCACCCTGAGTCCCCGTCCACCACGGCAGAGGCCGCGCACCCCGCCCGGGGTGCGCGGCCTCCGCCGTGTGCGTGGGGCGCCGCCCGGCTACTCCCCGGTCTTCAGAAGACCCCGCAGCAGCGGCGCGAGCCGGGTCGTGCGCGGCGGCGGCAGGACCTCCGCGACCGCGCGGGGCAGAGCCTGGTCGACGCCGTGGACCACGGACAGATGCCGCTCCGCCCGGCCGAACGCCGTATACACCCAGGCCCGGTTGAGCCCCTGCGCCGCGTCACCCGGCAGCACCACGACCACCGCGGGCCAGCGCATCCCGGCCGCCTGGTGCGCGGTGAGCGCCCAGCCGTGCCGCAGCGCGGACTCGACGCGCTCCTTCGGTACGAGGACGGGCGTGCCGGCGCAGTCGAGCCGCAGGCCCTCCGCGTCCGCCCCGACGACCGTGCCCGTCACCGTACGGCCCACTACCTCCGCGTACGCCACCCGGTCGCCCGGGTCGAAGCCGCCGAAGCGGCCGGGGCCGGGGTTGAGGCGCTGCTTCAGGGCCGCGTTCAGCGCGCGGGTTCCCGCCGAGCCGCCGTGGCCGACCGTCACCACCTGGGTCTGCTCGGCCGGGATGCCGATCGCCCGGGGGATGGAATCGGCCAGGAGCTGCACCGAGCGGTGCACGGCCTCGCCCGCGTCCCGCACGGGGACGATCACGACCTCCTTGCCGGGGGCCTCTACCTGGTTGAGCTCGCCGATGCCGATGCCGGAGACCAGCTCGCCGACCGGGCCGGGGTCGGGGACGCGGGAGGCCACCACCGGGCAGATCCGGGCGGTCAGCACATCCTGGAAGACCAGACCGGCGCCCGCCGGGCGGAGCACACCCGGGTCGCCGCTCAGGACGAGCCGGCAGCCGTCGGGCAGCGATTCCACAAGCATGGCCGCGGTCTCCACGTCCAGCTGTGTCGCGTCCTGCACCACCAGGACGTCCAGGGCGAGCGCGCCCTCCGCGTCCCGCCCCGGGCCGTCGGCGGACAGCAGGCCCGCGACGGTGAACGCGGCCAGCGGGCCCGTCAGTTGGGCCAGGCGGCGCTGTCCGTCCACGGTGTGCGCCGCGCCGGCGGCCCGCAGTCCGGCGGCGGCCGCGGCCGTCACCACCGAGGCCGACTCGGCGCGCGCCGCCTCGCCGCCGGTGTGGGCGACCAGGCCGCTGCCCGCGACCGCGCGGACCAGCTCCCCGGCGTCTGGCCACACCGAACCGTCGTCCCGCACCGGTGCGTTGAGCAACCGGGCCAGGCCGTCGGCCAGGCTCTCCTCGGCCAGCGCGTACCGGTCGAGCCCGAGCAGCACCTCGACAGGCTCCGCCGGTTCGCCGTCCTCGGTCTCCGGCGCCGCCTCGGTCCGGACGTCGTCCGCGCCCTCTTCCAGGCCGGGCCGGTCCGGGAGGCCGTCCTGGAAGACCAGCACCACGCCCTCGGCGACGGCCTGCTGCACCGCTTCGTCCGGGTCGGGCACGGACCGGGCGGCCAGGGCCTTGCGTACGTCGTCCGCGAGCAGCGCGGTGTGCCCGCGCGCGGCCGCCTGTTCCAGGATCCAGCCCACGAGCGCGGCCGACCTGCGCTCGTCGTCGGGCCGGCACGCCTCGCCGAGCAGCGCCCGCGCGAAGCCGTCGGCCTGCTCGGGGCGTACCCCGGGCACCGCGAGGAGCTGCCAGGGGTCGCCGCCCAGACGTTCGGCCGCCTGTTCGCCGAGGACGCCGGTGACCTGTACGGCCAGTGTCTCGGGGGCGCCGCCCCGGGTCAGCACGGTCCGTACGGCGGCCAGCGCCTCGGCCGATGTGGCGGGCGGCTGCGCCGGTTCTGGCGCGCGGGGGCGGGCTGCGGCGGCGTCCTGGGCGGGGCCGGGGCCGGGGGCGGGCCTGCGGGGGGCGGGCGGGGGGCCGGCGAAGAACGCGGCGCCCGACTTCTCGCCCTTCTCCACGGCCCGCACCGCCGCGAGCAGGTCGGCCGCCTGGCCGCTCAGCTTGGTGCCGGCCGGGATCGGCGCCTCCTTCTCGGCCTTGCGCCGCTCGATCCTGGCCCGCAACTCCCGCTGCGCCGCGAGTTCGGCGGCCGCCTCGGAAATCCCAGCCCCGTCGGCGTCAACCCCGGCTTCCGGGTTTCCGGGTGCGTCGGAGTTGGCGCCGTCGGTTTCCGCATCCCCGGGCGCGTCATCACCGGGGTCGGCCTCCGGCTCCCCGGCGGCGTCGGCAGTGGCGTCCGAATCCGGGCCGGCAACCGCGTCGGCGTCAGCGTCCGCTACCTGGCCCCCAGCTGCGTCAGCGTCGGCCTCCGGGGTTCCGGTCGCGTCGGCGTCGGCGTCCGCTACCTGGCCCCCAGCTGCGTCAGCGTCGGCCTCCGGGGTTCCGGTCGCGTCGGCGTCGGCGTCGGCGTCCGCTTCCGGGCTCCCGGCTGAGTCGGCGCCAGCATCAGCCTTCGGCGTCCCAGCCGCGTCGGCGTTGGCGTCCGCATCCGGCCCCCCGGCCGTGCCGGCCAGCGCATCGGCCTCCGGGGTTCCAGTCGCGTCGTCGCCGGACTCCGAGGCACGGGGCAGGTCGGCGCCGACCGCCCCGGTGGCATCGTCGCCCTGGCCCTCGCCCCCGGCGCCCCCGGCGCCCCCCGCGCCCCCGTCAGCCGCCTCCGCCCGCGCCGCCGCGACCTCCGCCACCCCCACCTCGACCGCCTCCGGCGTACCCTCCGCCACCGGCCCGGCGGGGCCGTTCGCGGTCGCGACTCGGGCCACCTCCGTCTCGGCGGGTTCGTCGGCCGTGGATCCAGGGGCCGAGCCCTGGGGAAGCGCAGTCACAGCGTGCTCCAGTCCTGATCGGGATAGCGGTGCACGGGCGCCGACACATCGTCGAGCGCCTGGCAGATCTCGTCAGGAAGACTAAGGGTCTCCACTGACAACGCCGCCGCGAGCTGGTGTGCCGTGCGCGCGCCGACGATCGGCGCCACCACTCCCGGCCGGTCCCTCACCCATGCCAGCGCCACCTGAAGGGGTGTCGTGGCCAGACCGTCCGCGGCTATCGCGACCGCGTCCACGATCCGGCTCGCCGCGTCGTCCAGGTAGGGCGCGACGAACGCCGAAAGACCCTCCGACGCGCCCCGCGAGTCCGCCGGCGTGCCGTGCCGGTACTTGCCCGTCAGGACGCCACGACCCAGCGGCGACGAGGGCAGCAACCCCACACCCAGGTCGAGCGCGGCGGGCAGCACCTCGCGCTCCACCCCGCGCTGGAGCAGCGAGTACTCCATCTGCGTGCTCGCGAGGCGGGTCCGGGTGCCGGGCGCGGCGAGCTGCCAGGTCGCGGCCTTGGCGAGCTGCCAGCCGCTGAAGTTGGAGATGCCCGCATAGCGCGCCCGCCCGCTGGCGACCGCGATGTCCAGCGCCTGGAGGGTTTCGTCCAGCGGGGTCTCGCAGTCGAAGGCGTGCACCTGCCACAGGTCCACATGGTCGGTGCCGAGCCGTTCGAGCGAGGCGTCCAGCGCGCTCAGGAGGTGGCCGCGCGAACCGTCGAACCGGCGGTCGGGGTCGGGCACGCTGCCCGCCTTGGTCGCAAGGACCAGGTCCCCGCGCGGCACCAGACGCTCCATCATCCGGCCGAGCAGATACTCCGCGTCCCCGCCGCCGTACACGTCGGCCGTGTCGATCAGTGTGCCGCCCGCTTCCCAGAACCCCTTCAGGAGGTCGGCGGCGTCCTGCTCGCCGACGTCCCGGCCCCAGGTCAGGGTGCCGAGCCCGATCCGGGATACGCGCAGGCCCGTGCGGCCGAGATGCCTCTGCTCCATGGGCGCGAGATTACTGGCCAAGGACCTGCGGGGAGAGAGCCTGTGGACAACTCGGCCCTGCCGCATCACCGCGGCGCGCGCTAGAGTCCCCGGCACAGGAACGTTACTCATGAGTAAGACGCGGGAGCGGACGCGCACGGACGCGTCCTGACGAGTAAGGGGATCGGCCATGCGGCTCGGCATCAACCTCGGCTACTGGGGCGCGGGAATGGACGGCGACAACCTCGCCGTGGCCAAGGAGGCGGACAGGCTCGGCTACGACGTGTGCTGGGCGGCCGAGGCCTACGGTTCGGACGCGCCCACCGTGCTCGCCTGGGTCGCGGCCCAGACCGAGCGCATCGACGTCGGCTCGGCGATCCTCCAGATCCCGGCCCGCCAGCCCGCGATGACCGCGATGACGGCCGCCACCCTCGACTCGCTGTCCGGCGGCCGCTTCCGCCTCGGCCTCGGCGTCTCGGGACCGCAGGTCTCCGAGGGCTGGTACGGCGTCAAGTTCGACAAACCGCTGGCGCGCACCCGCGAGTACGTCGAGATCGTCCGCAAGGCGATGACGCGCGAGCGTCTTTCCTACGAGGGCGAGCACTGGACGCTGCCGCTGCCCGGCGGCCCGGGCAAGCCCATCAAGCTGACCGTGCACCCCGAGCGCGAGCACATCCCGCTCTACATCGCCGCGATCGGCCCGAAGAACCTGGAGCAGACCGGTGAGATCGCCGACGGCGCCCTGCTGATCTTCCCGGCCGCCGAGCACATCGAAGCCACCGCGATCTCCCATCTGCGCGCGGGCCGCGAGAAGGCCGGTCTGAGCATGGAGGGCTTCGACGTCTGCCCCACGCTGCCGATCGCGCTCGGCGCCGACGCGGACGTCCCGGCGCTCGCCGACATGTTCCGCCCCTACACCGCGCTGTACGTCGGCGGTATGGGCAGCCGCAAGCAGAACTTCTACAACCAGCTCGCCCAGCGCATGGGATACGAGAAGGAAGCCGCCGAGATCCAGGACAAGTACCTCTCCGGCGACAAGGCGGGCGCGGGCGCCGCGGTGCCCCAGCAGCTCATCGACTCGACCACGCTGCTCGGCTCGGTGGAGCGCATCGCCGACCGGATGGAGGCCTACGCCGCCGCCGGTGTCACCACCCTCACCCTGGCCCCCGCCGGCTTCACGCTCGACGAGCGGCTTGCCTCGTTGCGCGCGGGCACCGAGGCGCTGGAGCGCGCGGGCCTGGCGTAAGGGGGTAGGTGTACCGCGGCCGTGGTGGGGGCTCGGGGGTCTTCCCCGCCACGGCCGTCACGTCTATCAACGCCCGGGCCGCCCGCGCGGTTACGGTGCGGGGGGCACCGCACATTCCTTCGTTCGGCCCAGCGTGGCGCGACCCCTGTTGCCGCCGCCGGCATGCCGCATTTGACTCGGTTGCGCAGAGTCCTGCGCGCACCCGGAGGTACGGCAACGATGCTCTCGGCCAAGAGCCTGTTCCAGGAAATCCTCGACCACGACGAGTCGTTCCGTCTTTTCTGCTCCATCGCGGCCAGCGGCGAGGCGCAGGGCGGCTGGGAGAACCGCCGGATCGCCGCCCTCCTGCCCGACAAGTGCCGCGACCTGGCCCCCAAGGCGGCCCGGCACGGCGCCGACGAGGACAAGCACGGCCGGATCTTCCACGCCCTCCTGAAAAGACGCGGCCTCAAGCCCGTGGACGTACCCGGCGACACCGACTACACGCGGCTGCTGGAGCGGCGCGGGATCGGCCTCGGTCACGACCAGCTCCGGCGCGAGGAACAGCTCACCGAACGGGACGTCGTGGTCTACCTCGCGTACAGCCGCGTCACCGAGCAGCGCGCCGGCGAACAGATGCGGCTGCTGCGCAGGCACTTCGGCGACCACCCCGACATCGGGCGCGCGGTGCGGATGATCGCCGAGGACGAGGACAACCATCTCGCGTACTGCCACGAGGAGTTGCTGCGCCTGGCCCGGGCCGGGCACGGCCCCGCGATCCACCGGGCGCTGCGGGCGTGCGCCCTCGCCGAGATCCGCGTCCACCGCGACGTGAGCCTCGCCGTCATGGCCCACATGGGCCGCATCCTGGGCTGGTCCGGCGCCAAGGCGGCGCTCCTGAGGGCCGCGATCCACGCCGTGTACGCCTATGAACGGCTTGCGGGGTGGCGCCGCATGGTCACCCTGGCCATGCCGCAGCGGCGCGACGCGCTGGGCGGCCCCGCCCTGCCCGCGCCCGGCTTCGCCTGACGGGAGCGCCGGTGGGACAGGGCCCGGCGCCCCGGCTACAGCCAGCCGCGCCGCTTGAACAGGCGGTACAGGCCGAGTTCCAGGACCACCATCAACGCGATCAGCGCCGGGTAGCTCCACCTCCAGTGCAGCTCCGGCATGTGGTCGAAGTTCATGCCGTAGACACCGGCCAGCATGGTGGGGACCGCAGCCATCGCCGCCCACGCCGAGATCTTGCGCATGTCGTCGTTCTGGCGGACGCTCACCTGCGCGAGATGGGCCGAGAGGATGTCCGAGAGCAGCCGGTCAAGGCCCTCCACCGCCTCGTTGGCCCGCATCAGGTGGTCGTCCACATCGCGGAAGAACGGCTGCGAGTCGGCGTTCACGAACGGCACGCCCGCGCTCGCGAGCCGCTGCACCGGCTGCGCCAGGGGGCCCGTCGCCCGGCGGAACTCCAGGAGCTGGCGCTTGAAGGTGTAGATCCGCGACGCGGTGTTCTTCGTGTCGTCGCCGCCGCTCGGCGAGAAGATCCGCGCCTCCAGCTCCTCCAGGTCGGTCTGGAGCTCGGCCGCCACCTCGGTGTAGTGGTCGACCACGGCGTCGCTCACCGCGTACAGGACGGTCGTCGGCCCGTGCCGCAACAGCTCCGGCTCGGCCTCCAGGCGTTGGCGCACGGCCTTGAGCGGCGCGCCCTCCCCGTGCCGGACCGTCACCACGAAGCCGTCGCCGACGAACAGCATCAGCTCCCCGGTGGACACGGTGTCGCTCTCGGGCTCGTACGCGACGGGCTTGAGGACCATGAACAGCGAGTCGTCATAGACGTCAAGCTTGGGCCGCTGATGGGCCTTCAAGGCATCCTCGACGGCCAGCTCGTGCAGCCCGAACTCGGTGCTGACCAGGTCGAACTCCTCCTCGGTCGGCTCATGCAGCCCCACCCAGAGGAAACTGTCGCCGGTGGCGCGCGCCTGCGCGAGGGCGTCCGAGAAGTCCTTGGGGCCCTCGGTCCGGCGGCCCTGGCGGTAGATGGCACAGTCGACGATCATCGCGGGCATTCTCCCGTGAACGGGAGCCGCCCGCACCCGCGGTGCACCGGCCGCCTAGGCTGACGCCCATGGCCACGCTGATCCTCGTACGTCACGGACGTTCCACCGCCAACACGGCGGGGGTGCTGGCCGGCTGGACGCCGGGTGTCGCCCTCGACCAGCGGGGCGCCGCCCAGGCCGCCGCCCTGCCCGCCCGGCTCGCCGGGGTGCCGCTCGCCGCCGTCGTCACCAGCCCCTTGCAGCGCTGCCGCGAGACGGTGCGCCCGCTCCTCGACGCCCGCCCGGGACTGCCGCTGCACCCCGAGGACCTGATCGGGGAGTGCCACTACGGCGACTGGTCGGGCGGCAAACTCGCCGAACTGTCCGCCGATCCGCTGATGGAGGTCGTGCAGCAGCACCCCTCCAACGCGGCCTTCCCCGGCGGCGAGTCGATGCGCGCGATGCAGGCCAGGGCCGTCGAAGCCGTACGGGGCTGGAACACGCGCATCGAGACCGAGCACGGCTCCGACGCCACTTATGTCATGTGTTCGCACGGCGACATCATCAAGTCCGTCGTGGCGGACGCCCTCGGCATGCATCTGGACCTCTTTCAGCGGATCTCGGTTGAACCGTGTTCCCTGACCGTGATCCGCTACACCCGCCTGCGGCCCTATCTCCTGCGCCTTGGAGACACCGGCGACCTCGCCTCACTGCTGCCGCGCGAGACCCCCGCGCAGGATCAGGCGGAGGTCGGTGGCGGTGCGGGAGCACCGTGATCGCTCGGCGCAGTAGGGTGGACGCGCCGAAAACCGCTGCTCCAACTCCGAACTAGGGAGACCAGAACGTGTCCCGTCAGGTGTTCTTCTACGACCCGCCGGACCGTTTCGTGGCCGGCACGGTCGGGCTCCCCGGGCGCCGTACGTTCTTCCTCCAGGCGTCCGCCGGCGGCCGCACCACCAGTGTGGCGCTGGAGAAGACCCAGGTTGCCGCGTTGGCCGAGCGGATCGACGAGCTGCTTGACGAGGTCGTGCGCAGGACGGGGGAAACGCCCCCGTGCCCGCCGTCGCCCCGCCCGACGTCACCGACAGCGCGCCGCTCGACTCGCCGGTCGAGGAGGAGTTCCGGGTCGGCACCATGGCCCTGGCCTGGGACGGCGACGAGCAGCGCATGATCATCGAGGCGCAGGCCCTGGTCGAGCTCGACGCCGAGACCGAGGACGACCTGGCCGAGGCCGAGGAGCGGATGCTCCAGGACGAGGAGAACGGCCCGCCGATGCTGCGGGTGCGCCTGACCGGCGCCCAGGCCAGGGCCTTCGCCAAGCGGGCCCTGGACGTGGTCAACGCGGGGCGGCCGCCGTGCCCGCTGTGCAGCCTGCCGCTCGACCCGGAAGGACACGTATGCCCGCGCCAGAACGGATACCGCCGCGGAGCATGACCTCTGCCGAGCTCCTTGCCCGGGGTGAGCTGACCGTCCTCGGCCGGATCCGCGAGGCTTCCAACGCCGTCCTGTACTGCTCGGTGGCGTACGGGGACGAGAGCGCGCATTGCGTATACAAGCCCGTCGCGGGGGAGCGGCCGCTGTGGGACTTTCCCGACGGCACGCTCGCGCAGCGCGAAGTCGCGGCGTACGAGGTGTCGCGGGCGACCGGCTGGGACCTGGTGCCGCCCACCGTGCTGCGTGAGGGGCCCTACGGCGAGGGCATGGTCCAGCTGTGGATCGAGCCGGTGGAGGGCGACTCGGGGCTGCTCGCGCTCGTGGAGGACGAGGAGCCGGCCCAGGGCTGGAAGGCGGTAGCGCTCGCGGAGGTGGGCGAGGGACGGACCGCGCTGCTCGTGCACGCGGACGACGAGCGGTTGCGGCGGCTCGCGGTGCTCGACGCGGTGATCAACAACGGGGACCGCAAGGGCGGGCATCTGCTGCCCGCGCCCGACGGGCGGCTCTACGGGATTGATCACGGGGTCACGTTCAACGTGGACGACAAGTTGCGGACGCTGCTGTGGGGGTGGGCGGGGGAGCCGCTCACCTCGGAGGCGGTGGGCGCCTTGAAGGGCCTGGCCGAGGCCCTTGGGCCGCGGGAGCCGCTTGCCGTGCGGCTTGCTTCACTGATCACGGAGGCGGAGCTGGACGCGGTCCGGGCGCGGGTGGCTGCCCTCCTGTCCACGGGCCTGCACCCCGCCCCTTCGGGCGAGTGGCCCGCCATCCCGTGGCCGCCGGTCTGACCGTGCCCGGCGGGTCCTGCCCCTCCCCGCCCCTTCCCGAAACCCGCCGGGGGTGAAAGACCCTGGGGCTCTGCCCCGGACCCCGTTCGGGCCTGAAGGGCCCTCGTCCTCAATCTCCCCCAAGGCCTTAAGGGCCAGGGCCCCCATGACGGGCTGACGGTGCTCATGCGGGCCGGCACGGCCCTGTCAGGGGCGCGGGGAACTGCGCGACCGGCCACGCACGGTCCGCGGCCGAAGGCGCGCCCCCGGAAGGGCTTGGGGAAGGGGCGGGGCGGGGCGCTTCCCGGGGCTGGGGCGGAGCCCCGGCGCTTAGCAGGTCGGCCCGGGTCCGGGCAAGCGGTGGCATTCGGCCAAGAGCGGGATCCGGTTCGTATCCGGAACGTGCGTCCGGTTACGCTCAAGACATGCATGCCTGGCCCGCTTCTGAGGTCCCCGCCCTGCCCGGCAAGGGCCGCGACCTCCGGATCCACGACACCGCGACCGGCGGTCTGGTCTCCCTCGACCCCGGTCCCGTCGCCCGTATCTACGTCTGCGGGATCACCCCGTACGACGCGACCCACATGGGTCACGCGGCGACCTACAACGCGTTCGACCTCGTGCAGCGCGTGTGGCTCGACACCAAGCGGCAGGTTCACTATGTCCAGAACGTGACAGACGTGGACGATCCCCTCCTTGAGCGAGCCATCCGCGACGGCAAGGACTGGACGGAGCTCGCCGAGGGCGAGACCGCGCTGTTCCGCGAGGACATGACCGCCCTGCGCCTGCTCCCCCCGAAGCACTACATCGGCGCGGTCGAGGCCATACCCGGCATCGTCCCGCTCGTCGAACGGCTGCGGGACGCGGGCGCGGCGTACGAACTCGAAGGGGACATCTACTTCTCCGTCGAGAGCGACCCGCACTTCGGCGAAGTCTCGCACTACGACGCCGAGTTCATGCGCGCGCTGTCCGCCGAGCGCGGCGGCGACCCCGAGCGGCCCGGCAAGAAGAACCCGCTCGACCCGATGCTGTGGATGGCCGCCCGCGAGGGCGAGCCGAGCTGGGACGGCGCCTCGCTCGGCCGGGGCCGCCCCGGCTGGCACATCGAGTGCGTCGCCATCGCCCTCGACCACCTCGGCATGGGCTTCGACGTCCAGGGCGGCGGCTCCGACCTGATCTTCCCGCACCACGAGATGGGCGCCTCGCACGCCCAGGCGCTCACCGGCGAGCACCCCTTCGCCCAGGCGTACGTGCACGCGGGCATGGTCGCCCTGGACGGCGAGAAGATGTCCAAGTCCAAGGGCAATCTGGTCTTCGTCTCGCGGCTGCGCCGCGACGGCGTGGACCCGGCCGCCATCCGGCTCTCGCTGCTCGCCCACCACTACCGGGCCGACTGGGAGTGGACCGACCAGGTCCTCCAGGACGCCGTGGACCGCCTTGGCCGCTGGCGCGCCGCCGTGGCGCGGCCCGACGGGCCGTCCGCCGACGCGCTGGTCGAAGAGGTGCGCGACGCCCTCGCCGACGACCTGGACGCGCCGGCCGCGCTCGCCGCGGTCGACCGCTGGGCCGAGGCCCAGGACGCGGCCGGCGGCACGGACGAGTCCGCCCCCGGCCTGGTGTCCCGCACCGTGGACGCCCTGCTCGGCGTGGCCCTGTAACGCCAACACGCAGGCCCGACACCGCCCTTGGACTCCTTGTGAGTCCGGGGGCGGTTTTCTTTTTTCCTGGGTCCACCCCATGGCCCCATGCTCGTTCGTGCGCTAAACACGCTCTATGCAATCACCAATACGCACGAGAGTGGCGCTCGTGGGTGCGGCCGTGCTCGGTCTGCTCGCGGTGTGCGCCGGACCCGGCAGCGCCCAGGCCGACCCGTCCGCCGGCGCGGCGAGCGAAACCTCCGTCGGCGACGTGACCGGCTTCCGGGCAGCCCCCGGCGGAGTGTTCACGCTGCGCGCGGGCACGGCCGAGGCCCGCGTCAGCTTCGTCGCCGCCGACACCTTCCGCATCCAGCTTGCCCCGGACGGCACCTTCACCGACCCGACGGGCTCCGACATCGTCCTGCCGCAGGGCAAGCCGCCGGCCGTCCGCTGGAAGGACAAGGGCGACCGCTACGAGCTGAGCACCGACCAGGTCACCCTGCGCGCTTTCAAGTCCCCGCTGCGCTTCGCCCTGTACAAGGCGGACGGCACCCGGCTCTGGGCCGAGTCGAAACCGCTCAGCTGGACCAAGGACACCACCACCCAGACCCTCGCCCGTGGCGCCACCGAGCAGTTCTACGGCGGCGGCATGCAGAACGGGCGCGGCAACACCTCCCACCGCGACCGGACCGTCGAGGTCGGCGTCGACGACAACTGGAACGACGGCGGCCACCCCAATTCCGTGCCGTTCTACCTCTCGACGGCCGGCTACGGCGTCTTCCGCAACACCTACGCCCCCAACACGTACGTCTTCGGTGAGCCGGTCACCGCGAGCGCCAAGGAACAGCGCTTCGACGCCTACTACTTCGCGGGCGATGCCAAGCACGTCATCGGCGCCTACACCCAGTTGACCGGCAAGCCGTTCATGCCGCCGGTGTACGGCCTTGAGCCGGGCGACTCCGACTGCTATCTGCACAACGCCAACCGGGGCGAGCGCCACACTCTCGACGCGCTCAAGGTCGCCGACGCGTACAAGACCCATGACATGCCCAATGGCTGGATGCTGGTCAACGACGGCTACGGCTGCGGCTACGAGAACCTTCCCGAGACCGGCGCCGGTCTCCAGAAGGACGCGATGCACATGGGCCTGTGGACCGAGGACGGGCTCGACAAGCTCGCCGACCAGGTCAAGGCCGGCCAGCGGGTCGCGAAACTCGACGTGGCCTGGGTCGGCGACGGGTACAAGCACGCGCTCGACGGCTGCAAGGACGCCTACCGGGGCATCGAGGCCAACAGCGACGCCCGCGGCTTCACCTGGGCCCCCGAGAGCTGGTCGGGCGCGCAGCGCTGCGGCGTGCAGTGGTCCGGCGACCAGTCGGGCAGCTGGGACTACATCCGCTGGCAGATCCCGACGTACGCGGGCGCCAGCATGTCCGGGCTCGCCTACACCAGCGGTGACATCGACGGCATCTTCGGCGGAAGCCCCAAGACCTACACCCGCGACCTGGAGTGGAAGTCGTTCCTGCCCGCCGTGATGACCATGGACGGCTGGGCGGCGAGCGACAAGCAGCCCTACCAGTACGGAGAGCCCTACACCTCCATCAACCGCGACTACCTCAAGCTCAAGGAGTCGCTGCTGCCCTACATGTACTCCTACGCCCACGACGCGACGAAGACCGGCGTCGGACCGGTGCGACCGCTCGCGCTCGAATACCCCGACGACCCGAAGGCGGCGACCGACGCCGCCACGTACGAGTTCCTGTCCGGCGAGGACTTCCTGGTCGCGCCGGTCTACCAGGACACGGCCGTACGCGACGGCATCTACCTGCCCAAGGGCACCTGGATCGACTACTGGAGCGGGCGCACCTACCAGGGCCCGGCCACCCTCGACGGCTACAGCGCGCCGCTCGACACGCTGCCGCTGTTCGTGAAGGCGGGCGCCGCCGTCCCGATGTGGCCCGGCATCCGCTCCTACCAGGACCGCACCGCCACCTCACCGCTCGCCTGGGACATCTACCCCCAGGGCCGATCGTCCTTCCAGCTGTACGAGGACGACGGCGTGACCCGCGCGAACCGCGACGGCGCCTTCGCCACCCAGCGCGTCGACGTCGATGCGCCCCGGCGCGGCGCCGGTGACGTACGGGTCCAAGTCGGCGCCGCGAAGGGCCGGTTCGCGGGACAGCAGACCGCGCGCCCCTACCAGTTCACCGTGCACACCGGCGGCGCCCCGGCCAAGGTGGAGATCCAGGGCCGCGCACTCGCCCGGCTCGGCTCGAAGGCCGCGTACGACAGGGCGGGCACCGGCTGGTTCTACGACGCGAGCGACCGGGGCGGGGTGGTCCTGGTGAAGACCGCGACCCTGCGCACGGACAAGGCGTTCGACGTCGAGCTGAAGGGGGCCAGCGCCGTGGGCGGCAAGGTTCCGGGCGCCGCGGTCACCCTTGCCGCGCCCACCGGGCAGGAGCTCGGCGCGGGCGCGGCCGGAAAGGTGGCCGTGGACGTCACGGCCGGCGCGCAGGACACCACCGGTGTGCGGGTCTCCCTCTCCGCGCCGGCCGGCTGGACCGTGACCCCGGCGCCCGCCCTGGACCGCGTACCGGCGGGCACCACCCGGCGCGTCGAGGTGGGCGTCACCCCCGCCAAGGACGCCAGGCCGGGCGAGGTCACGCTGACCGCCAACGCCGCCTACGCCAACGGCAGTTCGCAGCAGAGGACCGCCGTCTCGGTGATGCCCGCGCCGCCCTCGGGCGACACCTGGGCCAGTGACATGGCCTGGCTGACCTCGGTCAACGGATACGGGCCGCCGGAGCGCGACCGCTCCAACGGCGAGTCCGGGGCGGCCGACGGACACCCCCTCAAGCTCGCGGGCACCACGTACGCCAAGGGCATCGGCGGCCACGCCGACTCCGACATCGAGGTCTACACCGGCGGCCGGTGCACGGCCTTCACCGCCGACGTGGGCATCGACGACGAGATCAACGGCTACGGGGAAGTGGCCTTCTCCGTCGAGGCGGACGGCAAGGTGCTTCTGACCTCGCCGAAGGTGACCGGCGCCTCGGCGACGGTGGCGGTGAACGTGCCGCTCGGCGGGGCCCGGCACGTCCATCTGAAGATCACCGACACCAACAACTCCAAGTCCGGTGACCACGGGGACTGGGCCGGCGCGAAGTTCAGCTGCGCCTAGCGCCGCTCGCGGGGCGGCGGGCGGGAGCGACACCCGCCCGCCGCCCCGCCGTCCCGCCGCCCCCGCTGTCAGGAATCCGAGGGCTCGGCCCCGTGCCACACCGTCGTCACATTGCAGAACTCGCGGATGCCGTGCCCGGAGAGCTCCCGGCCGTAGCCGGACCGTTTCACGCCGCCGAAGGGGAAGGCGGGGTGCGACGCGGTCATCCCGTTGAAGAAGACCCCGCCGGCCTGGAGGTCGCGCACACAGCGCTCGATGTCGCCCGCCTCCCGCGTCCAGACGTTGGAACTCAGGCCGAACGGTGTGTCATTGGCGAGCGCCACCGCCTCGTCCAGGTCCCGCACCCGGTAGAGCGTGGCGACCGGGCCGAAGGTCTCCTCGCGGTGGATGCGCATGTCGACGGTGATGTCGGCCAGGATCGTCGGCCGGTAGAACCAGCCCCGGTCCATCCCCTCGGGCCGCCCGCCGCCGCACAGCGCGACCGCGCCCTTGCGCACGGCGTCCTCGACCAGCTCCTCCAGGTCCGCGCGGCCCCGCTCGCTGGACAGGGGCCCGATGTCGGTGTCCTTATCGAGCGGGTCGCCGACGTTCAACGCCCGCATCCCGGCGGTGAATCGCTCGGCGAAGGCGTCGTAGACGTCCGTGTGCACGATGAAGCGTTTGGCCGCGATGCACGACTGCCCGTTGTTCTGCGTGCGGGCGGTCACCGCGGTCCGCGCGGCCCGTTCCACATCGGCGGAGGGGAGCACCAGATAGGGGTCGCTGCCGCCGAGTTCGAGCACGGTCTTCTTGATCTCGTCGCCGCAGATCGCCGCGACCGAGCGGCCGGCGGGCTCGCTGCCGGTCAGGGTCGCCGCCGCCACCCGTCGGTCACGCAGGACCTTCTCGACGCCGGCGGAGCCGATCAGGAGCGTCTGGAAACAGCCCTCGGCAAAGCCCGCCCTGCGGAACAGGTCCTCCAGGTACAGGGCGGTCTGGGGCACGTTCGACGCGTGCTTGAGCAGCGCCACGTTGCCCGCCATCAGCGCGGGCGCGGCGAACCGCACGACCTGCCACAGCGGGAAGTTCCACGGCATCACCGCGAGGACCACACCGAGCGGCCGGTACACGACCCGGGCCCGCTCGGCGCCGGAGTCGCGGATGTCGTCCTGGCCGGGCTCCTCGTCGGCGAGCAGGGCCGGCGCGTGCTCGGCGTACCAGCGCAACGCCTTCGCGCACTTCGCGGCCTCCGCCCGGGCCGCCACGACCGGCTTGCCCATCTCCAGGGTCATGGTGCGCGCGATGTCGTCCCGGTCGGCGTCCAGGAGGTCGGCGGCCCGCAGCACGAGCCGGGCCCGCTCCTCGAAGCCCGTCGTGCGGTAGGAGCCGAAGGCGGTCTCGGCCGTGGCCAGCCGCCGCTCCACCTCCTCAGCACCCATGACGCCGAAGCTCTTGAGCGTTTCACCGGTAGCCGGGTTCACCGTGGCGATGGCCATGACGTACGACACCTCCTGAGGGCACGGGTCCTTCGACCTTCCCGCGCGATCGCGGGGGCCGCAACGCGGGACGGTGGCCGCGGCGGGCTCCTGTGCGGCCCATACGGCCGACCGGTGCCCCGGGTGGAGGCGGCTATGCGCCCTGGCGCTCACTCATCGAGGGTGTCCTCGCCCGGGTCCTCCACCTTGGGGGGCTTGGGCGGCCGGGTGCGCCCACTGGAGGTGTCGCGCAGATAGGACCCGTCGGCCTCGGTGGCGGGCCCGCCCGCCGTGCCCTGGCCGGGGCCGCCGTCGCGCCGCCTGAGGTAGCGCTCGAATTCCCGGGCGATGGCCTCGCCGGACGCCTCGGGCAGGTCCGCGGTGTCCCGCGCCTCCTCGAGCGTCTGCACGTACTCCGCCACCTCGCTGTCCTCGGCGGCCAGTTGGTCGACGCCGAGCTGCCAGGCGCGGGCGTCCTCGGCGAGTTCGCCGAGCGGGATCCTGAGGTCGATGAGGTCTTCGAGGCGGTTGAGCAGCGCGAGCGTCGCCTTCGGGTTCGGCGGCTGGGAGACGTAGTGCGGCACCGCGGCCCACAGACTGACCGCGGGGACGCCCGCGTGGGTGCACGCCTCCTGGAGGATGCCGACGATGCCTGTGGGGCCCTCGTACCGCGTCTCCTCCAGATCCATGGTCCGCGCCAGGTCCGGGTCGCTGGTGACGCCGCTGACCGGCACGGGCCGGGTGTGCGGGGTGTCGCCGAGCAGCGCGCCGAGGACCACCACCATCTCGACGCCCAGCTCGTGGGCGAACCCCAGGATCTCGTTGCAGAACGAGCGCCACCGCATCGACGGTTCGATGCCGCGCACCAGCACCAGATCGCGCGGCTTGTCGCCGCCGACCCGGACGACGGAGAGCCGGGTGGTGGGCCACGTGATCTTGCGGACGCCGCCGTCCAGCCACACGGTGGGCCGGTTGACCTGGAAGTCGTAATAGTCCTCCGCGTCCAGCGCGGCGAAGACCTCGCCCTTCCACACCGCGTCCAGGTGCGCGATCGCGGAGGATGCGGCGTCGCCCGCGTCGTTCCAGCCCTCGAACGCGGCGATCATGACCGGGTCGACCAGCTCGGGAACGCCCTCCAGCTCGATCACCCAGTGCCTCCCTCAGAAGTTCCTTGCGTACGTCCCAACCTTACGGCTTCAGACCTACCCCGCCGCAGCCCCTGTGCACGGCCCCGTGCCGGTGGGAGTGACGCGGCGGTGCGGGGGTGACGGCCAGGGGCCCGGGCGGCGCGGCCCGGGCGCGGCGAAGGGGCGGCTCCCGGTGGGAACCGCCCCTTCCATCAGAGCTGACGCAACGTCAGTTCTTCTTGCCCAGCAGGTCGTCGACCTTGCCGCGGATCTCGTCCGTGGCCAGACCCCGGATCGTCAGGGTCGTACGGCGGCGCAGCACGTCGTCGGCCGTCTCGGCCCACTCGTGGTCGCGGGCGTAGGCGACCTGGGCCCAGATCTCGGGGGCGTCGGGGTGGATGCGCTCGGCGAGCGCCGCGTCCTCGCTCGCCAGACGCGCGATGTCGAAGGACAGCGAACCGTAGTGCGTGGCCAGGTGCCGGGCGGTGTCGGCAGCCATGCGCGGGCCGGGCGCCGGGCCGTCCACCATCAGGCGGTGGGCGACGGCGCGCGGGTTGGCGATGCCGGGCAGCGGCATCTTGCCGGGGAGCTGCGAGATGGGCACGGACCCCTCGGCGTAGGTGCCGAGCGGGTGGCCAGGCAGCTGCTCCAGCTTCTTCATCACGGTGCGGCCGATGTGGCGGAACGTGGTCCACTTGCCGCCGGCCACCGACAGCATGCCGCCGCGGCCCTCGGTGACGACCGTCTCGCGCTTGGCCTTGGAGGTGTCACCGGGACCGCCCGGCAGCACCCGAAGCCCCGCGAAGGAGTACGTGATCAGGTCACGCGACAGCTGCTGGTCCCGGATGGAGAACGCGGCCTCGTCCAGGATCTGCGCGGTGTCCGCCTCGGTGACCTTCACATCCGCCGGGTCGCCCTCGAACTCCTCGTCGGTGGTGCCGAGCAGGAGCATGTCCTCCCAGGGAAGGGCGAAGGTGATGCGGTACTTGTCGATCGGGGTCGCCAGCGCGGCCTTCCAGGGGGACGTGCGCTTGAGGACCAGGTGCGCGCCCTTGGACAGGCGTATGGAGGGAGCCGATGCCGGGTCCTCCATCTTGCGCAGGTGGTCGACCCAGGGGCCGGTGGCGTTGAGGACGAGGCGCGCGTCGACGCCGAACTCCTCGCCGTCCAGGCGGTCCTTGAGCTCGGCGCCCGTGACCCGGCCCTTGGTGAAGCGCAGCCCGGTGACCTCGGCGTGGTTGAGGACGACCGCGCCGGCCTCGACGGCGGCGCGCACCGTCATCAGCGCCATGCGGGCGTCGTTCATCTGGTCGTCGCCGTAGACGGCCACGGCCTTCAGGTTGTCGGTCCGCAGCTCCGGCACGTCCGCCGAGGCCTTCGCGGGGGACAGCAGGTGGCCGACGCCGTCGCCGAAGGCGGAGAGCGCCGAGTAGGCGAACACACCCGCGCCCAGCTTGGCGGCGCCGTGCGGGCCGCCCTTGTACACGGGCAGGTAGAAGGTGAGCGGGTTGGCGAGGTGCGGGGCCACCTGACGGGACACCGCACGCCGCTCGAAGTGGTTCTCCGCCACCAGCTTCACCGCGCCGGTCTGCAAGTAGCGCAGACCGCCGTGGAGCAGCTTGGAGGAGGCGGAGGAGGTGGCGCCGGCGAAGTCGCCGGCGTCCACCAGGGCCACCCGCAGACCGGCCTGCGCGGCGTGCCAGGCGGTGGAGATGCCCAGGATGCCGCCGCCGATGACCAGGAGGTCGTACGTCGCCTTGGACAACTGCTCCCGGGTCTCGGCGCGGCTCACCGCCTTGAAGGAAGACAGGGGGGAGCCGGGCGCCGGGTGCGTCCCGACGGCAGGGACGCTCTGCAGGGTGGTCATGTCGATTACTCCTCGTCCTCGATCCAGCCCATGGTCCGCTCTACGGCCTTGAGCCAGCTCTTGTACTCGCTCTCACGCCTGTCGGCGTCCATGCGAGGGGTCCATTCCGCCGCCCGGCGCCAGTTGGCGCGCAGCGCGTCGGTGTCCGGCCAGAAGCCGACGGCGAGGCCGGCGGCGTAGGCGGCGCCGAGGCAGGTCGTCTCGGCGACCATCGGGCGCACCACCGGCGCGTCCAGGAAGTCCGAGAGGTTCTGCATCAGCAAGTTGTTGGAGGTCATGCCGCCGTCGACCTTCAGCGCGGTCAGCTCGACGCCCGAGTCCTTCGTCATGGCGTCGCTGATCTCACGGGTCTGCCAGGCGGTGGCCTCAAGAACGGCGCGCGCGATGTGCGCCTTGGTGACGTACCGGGTGAGGCCGGCGATCACACCGCGGGCGTCGGGGCGCCAGTACGGGGCGAAGAGGCCGGAGAAGGCGGGCACGAAGTAGGCGCCGCCGTTGTCCTCGACGGAGGAGGCAAGCGTCTCGATCTCGGCGGCGGTCTTGATCATGCCCATCTGGTCGCGCATCCACTGGACGAGCGAGCCGGTGACGGCGATCGAGCCTTCGAGCGCGTAGACGGGCTTCTGGTCGCCGATCTGGTAGCCGACGGTGGTGAGCAGCCCGTTGTAGGAGTTCACCGGCTTGTCACCGGTGTTCATCAGCATGAAGGTGCCGGTGCCGTAGGTGGACTTGGCCTCGCCCTCGGAGAAACAGGTCTGGCCGAACAGGGCCGCCTGCTGGTCGCCGAGCGCGGAGGCGACCGGGACGCCATCGAGGATGCCGCCCTTGGCGTTTCCGTACACCTCGGCGGAGGAGCGGATCTCGGGCAGCACGGCCGCCGGGATGTCCATGGAGGCGAGGATCTTCTGGTCCCACGCCATCTCGTGCAGGTTCATCAGGAGGGTGCGCGAGGCGTTGGTGACGTCCGTGACGTGCACACCGCCGTCGGGGCCACCGGTCAGGTTCCAGATGATCCAGGAGTCCATCGTGCCGAAGAGGATGTCGCCTCGCTCGGCGCGCTCGCGCAGCCCCTCGACGTTGTCGAGCAGCCAGCGCACCTTGGGCCCCGCGAAGTACGAGGCGAGCGGCAGACCGGTCTGGCGGCGGAAGCGGTCCTGGCCGACGTTGCGGCCGAGCTCGCGGCACAGGGCGTCGGTGCGGGTGTCCTGCCAGACCAGCGCGTTGTGCACGGGCTCGCCGGTGTTCTTGTCCCACAGCAGCGTGGTCTCACGCTGGTTGGTGATGCCGATCGCCTTGACGTCGGCGGCGGTGATGTCCGCCTTGTCGAGCGCGCCGGCCACGACTTCCTGGACGTTGGTCCAGATCTCGGTGGCGTCGTGCTCGACCCAGCCGGGCTTGGGGAAGATCTGCTCGTGCTCCTTCTGGTCGACCGAGACGATCCGGCCGTCCTTGTCGAAGACGATGCAGCGGCTGGATGTGGTGCCCTGGTCGATGGCGGCGATGAACGGGCCGTGGCCGTGGGAGGAAGTCCCGTGGCCGTGGGAGGGAGTGCCGCTGGAGTGGTTGTCGCTCATGGGTGCTCCTGTAAGTCCGAAGGGGTTCTCGACGTGTCTCGTCAGGCGAAGGCGATGTTGTAGATACCACCGGCGATGGCGCCGCCGATCAGCGGTCCGACGACCGGGATCCACGCGTAGCTCCAGTCCGAGCCGCCCTTGTTGGGCAGCGGGATCAGGGAGTGCACGATGCGGGGACCGAGGTCACGGGCCGGGTTGATGGCGTAGCCGGTGGGGCCGCCCAGCGAGAGGCCGATGCCGACGACGACGAGCGCCGTGATCAGGACACCGATGACGCCGAGACCCTTGCCGTCGCCGTTGAGGCCCTGGGTCAGGATCGCGAGGACCAGGACCACGGTGGCGATGACCTCGGTGACCACGTTCTGGACCACGTTGCGGATCTCGGGTCCGGTGGAGAAGACGCCGAGCACCGGACCGGCCGCGCTCTCGCGGGCCTCGACGGACTTGCCGTCACCCACGCCGTCACCCACTATCTCGGGGTCGGTGAGGTGGGCGTGGAACTGGCCGTAGTAGGCCAGCCACACGAGGACCGCGCCGAGCATGGCGCCGAGGATCTGTCCGCCGAGGTACACGGGGACATCGCTCCACTTGGTGCCGCCCTCTATCGCCAGACCCAGGGTCACGGCGGGGTTGAGGTGGGCGCCCGAGAGAGGGGCGGAGATGTAGGCGCCGGTCAGTACCGCGAAGCCCCATCCGAAGGTGATCGCGAGCCAGCCCGCGTTCATTGCCTTCGAGCGCTTCAGGGTGACGGCGGCGCACACGCCGCCGCCGAGCAGGGTGAGTACGGCGGTACCGATGGTCTCGCCGATGAAGATGTCGTGGCTGGACACCCGCGACTCCTTTGTCCTTCGTCCAGGGGAAACCCCAACAGGCGAAGCGCCGGTTTCATCCGGTGCTCCGCGCCCTCATGGCTGAGGGCTGCCGGCCCATGGCGTTGTCACACTCTAACTCGTATTGCCGGTAGGTGTTCGACAATGCCGACCGTTGAACGGCAGTTTTCCCCCGGCTCAACGGGACGTCAAGGTTTCCGCGAGCAGGGATCCCTGATCGTTACCAGGTGGTACGAACCCCCAAACATCCGCGCATGCGGCCCCGGCCCCGCGACCAAGATCATGCGGTGGTATGGGGACGGTGCCACGCGGGCCTGTCGGCCGCCCGGGCCTGGCCGGGGTCTGGCCGGGGCCTGGCCGGTGAGCCCTGGTCGGCAAGCGCCCGGCCCAGGAAGCGCCCGGGGCGCCGCGAGCCACGGGATCCCGGGCTCCGACGCTAGAAGCGCCCGGCGCCCAGGTCGCGCGAGACGGCCCGGGCGCAGTCCCGTACCGCCGCCACGAGGTCCGGGCGCACCTCGCCTTCCTTGCAGACCCGCTCGACCGCGCCCGTGACGCCCACCGCTCCGACCGGCATCCTGCGCCGGTCGTGGATGGGGGCGGCCACCGAGGCGACGCCCTCCCAGGTCTCCTCGACGTCCGAGCCCCAGCCGCGCGCGCGGGTCACGCCGAGCACCTGCTCGAAGGCGTCGGCGCCGGTGACCGTACGGGGCGTGAACGCCTCAAGGGTGTGGTCCACCGCTTCGCCATGAGCCACCGGGTCGTACGCCGAAAGCACCTTGCCCAGCGCCGTCGAGTGCAGCGGCTGCATGGCGCCCACCTCGAGGACCTGGCGGCTGTCGTCGGGACGGAAGACGTGGTGCATGATCAGCACGCCCTGCTGGTGGAGCACCCCCACATACACGCTCTCGCCGCTTGAGCGGGCCAGATCGTCCGTCCACACCAGGGCGCGCGCCCGCAGCTCGTGGACGTCCAGATAGCTGTTGCCCAGACGCAGCAGCTCCGCCCCCAGCTGGTAGCGGCCCGACGCGGGGTCCTGCTCCACGAAGCCCTCGGCCTGCAACGTCCGCAGAATGCCGTGCGCGGTACCCTTCGCAAGGCCGAGCGTGGAGGCGACCTCCGAAAGGCCGAGCCGCCGCTCGCCCCCGGCGAGCAGCCGCAGCATGGCGGCCGCCCGTTCGAGCGACTGGATGTTGCGCGCCATCGCGCTCCCTCCCTTTCGGGCACTGCCGAGCCGGCGCTCGCCGCAGGAGCGGCCGACTCTGAAATCGACTGGTTCGACAATGCTGAACAGTATCGGCCGTTGCCGACCTCATGTCACCGCAGTGGGAACCCCGCGCACTGCTTCCGGACAGCTTGGCCTGTTCCCTCGCCCGGCGTCCGCCCCCTGATACACCCGCGCGCCGCCCGGGTCCGCCCGGTTAGGCTGACGTCGTGCGCCCTCCCACTGGACGGCGCAAAGCCGACAGCCGTCGCACTCCAGGGAGTACATCCATGGCCTCGTTGCCGTCCCCTTCCACTGACAGCCGGACCCGCGTCGACGCCCTGCGCGACGCGCTCGCCACCCGGGTGGTGGTCGCCGACGGCGCGATGGGCACCATGTTGCAGGCGCAGGACCCCACCCTGGAGGACTTCCAGGACCTCGAAGGGTGCAACGAGGTCCTGAACGCGACCCGGCCCGACATCGTGCGCTCGGTCCACGAGGCGTACTTCGCGGTCGGTGTGGACTGCGTGGAGACCAACACCTTCGGTGCCAACCACACCGCGATGAGCGAGTACGACATCCCCGAGCGGGTCTTCGAGCTGTCGGAGTCCGGTGCGCGCATCGCCCGCGAGGTCGCCGACGAGTTCACCGCATCCAGTGGACAGCAGCGCTGGGTGCTCGGCTCCATCGGGCCGGGTACGAAGCTGCCGACCCTGGGCCACATCGGCTACAGGACGTTGCGCGACGGTTTCCAGGCCAACGCCGAGGGCCTGATCGCGGGCGGCGCCGACGCCCTGATCGTCGAGACGACCCAGGACCTGCTCCAGACCAAGTCCGCCGTCCTCGGTGCCCGCCGCGCCATGGCGGCGGCCGGGGCCGACCTGCCGCTGGTGGTCTCGCTCGCCTTCGAGACGACCGGCACCATGCTGCTGGGCTCCGAGATCGGCGCCGCGCTGACCGCGCTCGAACCGCTCGGCGTCGACATGATCGGCCTGAACTGCTCGACCGGCCCCGCCGAGATGAGCGAGCACCTGCGCTACCTCACCCGCCACTCCCGCATCCCGCTGCTGTGCATGCCGAACGCGGGCCTGCCCGTCCTGACCAAGGACGGCGCCCACTTCCCGCTCGGTCCCGAAGGTCTGGCCGACGCACAGGAGAACTTCGTCCGCGACTACGGGCTCTGCCTGGTGGGCGGCTGCTGCGGCACGACCCCCGAGCACCTGCGCCAGGTGGTCGAGCGGGTACGCGGCCTGAGCCCCGCCGCCCGCGACCCGCGCCCCGAGCCCGGCGCCGCCTCGCTCTACCAGACGGTGCCCTTCCGCCAGGACACCGCGTACATGGCGATCGGCGAGCGGACCAACGCCAACGGCTCGAAGAAGTTCCGCGAGGCCATGCTGGAGGGGCGCTGGGACGACTGCGTGGAGATGGCGCGCGACCAGATCCGCGAGGGCGCCCACATGCTCGACCTGTGCGTCGACTACGTGGGCCGCGACGGCGTGGCCGACATGAACGAACTGGCCGGCCGCTTCGCCACCGCCTCCACCCTGCCCATCGTCCTGGACTCCACCGAACTCCCGGTCCTCAAGGCCGGGCTGGAGAAGCTGGGCGGGCGCGCGGTCATCAACTCCGTCAACTACGAGGACGGCGACGGACCGGAGTCGCGGTTCGCGAAGGTCACCGCGCTCGCCGCCGAGCACGGCGCCGCGCTGATCGCCCTGACCATCGACGAGGAGGGCCAGGCCCGTACCGTCGAGCACAAGGTCGCCATCGCCGAACGCCTCATCGCCGACCTGACCGGCTCCTGGGGCATCCGCGAGTCGGACATCCTCATCGACACCCTCACCTTCACCATCTGCACCGGCCAGGAGGAGTCGCGCGGCGACGGCATCGCCACGATCGGGGCGATCCGCGAACTCAAGCGCCGCCACCCCGACGTGGGGACCACGCTCGGCCTGTCCAACATCTCCTTCGGCCTGAACCCGGCCGCCCGGGTCGTGCTGAACTCCGTCTTCCTCGACGAGTGCGTGAAGGCGGGCCTGGACTCCGCGATCGTGCACGCCTCCAAGATCCTGCCCATCGCGCGCCTGGAGGAGGAGCAGGTCAAGGTCGCCCTCGATCTGATCTACGACCGGCGCTCTGAGGGATACGACCCCTTGCAGAGGCTCATGGAGCTCTTCGAGGGCGTCAACATGAAGTCGATGAAGGCGGGCAAGGCGGAGGAACTGGCCGCGCTCCCGCTGGACGAGCGTTTGCAGCGCCGCATCATCGACGGCGAGAAGAACGGTCTTGAGGCCGACCTCGACGAGGCCCTGCAGTCCGCGCCCGCCCTGGACATCGTGAACAACACCCTGCTCGCGGGCATGAAGGTGGTCGGTGAGCTGTTCGGCTCCGGTCAGATGCAGCTGCCGTTCGTCCTGCAGTCCGCCGAGGTCATGAAGTCGGCCGTGGCCCATCTTGAGCCGCACATGGAGAAGTCCGACGCGGAGGGCAAGGGCACGATCGTCCTCGCCACCGTGCGCGGAGACGTCCACGACATCGGCAAGAACCTCGTGGACATCATCCTGTCCAACAACGGCTACAACGTGATCAACCTCGGCATCAAGCAGCCGGTCTCGACGATCCTGGAGGCCGCACAGGAGCACAAGGCCGACGTGATCGGGATGTCCGGCCTCCTGGTCAAGTCCACAGTGATCATGAAGGAGAACCTGGAGGAGCTGAACCAGCGCAAGCTGGCCGCCGACTACCCGGTGATCCTCGGCGGCGCCGCGCTGACCCGCGCCTACGTCGAACAGGACCTGCACGAGATCTACGAGGGCGAGGTCCGCTACGCCCGCGACGCCTTCGAGGGCCTGCGGCTCATGGACGCCCTGATCGGCGTGAAGCGCGGCGTGCCCGGCGCCGTGCTGCCCGAGCTGAAGCAGCGCCGCGTCCCGAGGCGCCCCGCGACCGACGGGGAGCCGGCCGAACAGGACGCGCCCGAGGGCTCGGTGCGCTCCGAGGTGTCCACCGACAACCCGGTGCCCACCCCGCCGTTCTGGGGCACCCGCGTCATCAAGGGCATCGGCCTCAAGGAGTACGCGTCCTGGCTGGACGAGGGCGCGCTCTTCAAGGGCCAGTGGGGCCTCAAGCAGGCCCGCGCGGGCGGCCCCACCTACGAGGAGCTGGTCGAGACCGAGGGCCGCCCCAGGCTGCGCGGCCTGCTGGAGCAGCTGCACACCCGCAACCTGCTCGAAGCGGCCATCGTCTACGGCTACTTCCCGTGCGTGTCCAAGGGCGACGACCTGATCCTGCTCAACGAGGACGGTTCCGAGCGCACCCGCTTCACCTTCCCGCGCCAGCGCCGGGGCCGCCGGCTGTGCCTGGCGGACTTCTTCCGCCCGGAGGAGTCCGGCGAGATTGACGTGGTCGGGCTCCAGGTCGTCACGGTCGGCTCGAAGATCGGCGAGGCCACGGCCGAGCTGTTCGAGGCCAACTCCTACCGCGACTACCTCGAACTGCACGGCCTGTCCGTCCAGCTGGCCGAGGCGCTGGCCGAGTACTGGCACGCGCGGGTCCGCTCCGAGCTCGGCTTCGCCGGCGAGGACCCCTCGCAGGTGGAGGACATGTTCGCGCTCAAGTACCGCGGCGCGCGCTTCTCGCTCGGCTACGGCGCCTGCCCCGACCTGGAGGACCGGGCGAAGATCGCCGAACTGCTCGAACCCGAGCGCATCGGCGTCCACCTCTCCGAGGAGTTCCAGCTCCACCCCGAGCAGTCCACCGACGCCATCGTCATCCACCACCCCGAAGCCAAGTACTTCAACGCCCGCTGACCGGACGCCGCGCCGAATTCGACGCGCGTTCAGCGGGACCGACGTACACTGGTCGGCCCAGTAGAAGGCCGGTCGCTTTTCCCCGCTGGGGAGAGCGGCCGGCCTTCTCGTCCCCCCAGGAGGTGTGCCGATGACCAGTACGGTCCCCCAAGCCATGACCAGGACGGCCGAAGGCTCCGCCCTTCAGGCCGTCCTGCTCGACATGGACGGCACGCTCGTCGACACCGAGGGTTTCTGGTGGGACGCCGAGCGTGAGGCCTTCGCGGCCCTCGGCCATGTCCTGGACGAGTCCTGGCGGGACGTGGTGGTCGGCGGCCCCATGACGCGCAGCGCGGCCTTCCTGATCGAGGCCACCGGCGCGGACATCACCGTGCCCGAGCTGACCGTGCTGCTCAACGACCACTTCGAGGCGCGGATCAGCCGGGGCGTGCCGCTGATGCCCGGCGCTGCCCGGCTGCTCGCCGAGCTCGCCGACCACCGCGTGCCCACCGCCCTGGTCTCCGCCTCGCACCGGCGCATCATCGACAAGATCGTGCGCTCGCTGGGCCCTGAGCACTTCGCGCTGACCGTCGCGGGCGACGAGGTGGCCCGCACCAAGCCCTACCCGGACCCGTATCTGATCGCCGCCCGAGGCCTGGGCGCCGACCCGGCCAGATGCGCTGTCGTGGAGGACACCGCGACCGGGGTCGCGGCCGCCGAGGCCGCCGGCTGCCGGGTCGTCGCCGTGCCGTCGGTGGCCCCCATCGCGGCCGTGGACGGCCGGGTCGTGGTCGGCTCGCTCGAAGACGTCGACCTGGCCTTCCTGCGCACCCTGATCACCCGGGCGAACTAGCCGGCCTCCCCTCTGCCCGCGCGGACAGAGGCGAGGAAACGCATCGCAGTCGCCCGTGCGGCGTCGGTGACCTCCCGGGCCCCGGATCACGGTCCGTCAAAGGGACCCGCGGGTGATGTTCGTCACCCACTCAGGGGTCGACGCGGCGCCGATCACGTCCCTCCGGTTCCCGTCGGGCCACCCTTGTGTCCCGTTTGGTGAACCGGTGTACGAATCATTCCGGCACCCCGTGCCGGGGCCCCGGCGCGACGGCCGCCCCACCGATTCCCCGCGCACCGAAGCCGGTTCCAGCTTTGCCGCGCGGCGCACTAATCTCGTCGCGAGAACTTCGCCGCACCCTTATCTGCCCCGCCGCACACCCAGCGGACGGGAGCGCAGGTCCGATCGCACAAACCCGGCCCGATCGCCCCGCCCCGAACGGGCGGACGCGGCGGAGTGTCCCGTACACAGCTCCACCCCAAAGTGCCGGACAAGGGAGATCGTCCAGGATGAACCGCAAGACTTTGGTGCTGCCGGCCGTAGTGGGCCTGCTCGCCCCCGTACTCGCCGCGTGCGGCGGATCGGAGAGCGGGGGAGACGGCGGCAAGACCATCGTCGTGGGTACCACGGACCAGTTCGTGGCGACCAAGGACGCCCCCGCCCCGTTCGATCCGGCGCATGCCTATGAAACGGGCATCTGGAACGTGATGATGCAGACCACGCAGTCGCTGGTCCACGTTCCGCGCGGCGGCGGACTGCCGGTCCCCGACGCGGCCTCCTCGTGCGGCTTCACCGACAAGGAGAACGAGAGCTACCGCTGCACCCTGCGCACCGGCCTCGAGTTCTCCGACGGCACCAAGGTGACCGCCACCGACGTCAAGTACTCCATCCAGCGCGTGATGGACATCAAGGACGACAACGGCCCCGCCGGTCTCCTCGACAACATCGACACGATGGAGACCAAGGGCGACGCCGAGATCGTCTTCCATCTCAAGACGCCGGACGCCACCTTCCCGTACAAGCTCGCGACGCCCGCCGCGGGAATCGTGCCGAAGGACAAGTACGAGCCGAAGAAGCTGCGCAGTGGCTTCCAGATCGACGGTTCGGGCCCGTACAAGATGAAGGCCGAGGTCAAGAACGACCAGGCGGTCAAGGTCACCTTCACCAAGAACCCGAACTACAAGGGTGACGTGAAGTTCGCCAACGACAAGGTCGAGCTGCGCTCCTTCCCGACCGCCGAGGCCATGGGCACCGCGCTCGACAAGGGCGACATCGACCTGATGGCGCGCGCCATGTCGCCGGGGCAGATCCAGCAGATGCAGGTCAGCCCGAGCAAGGACATCAACCTGGTCGAGATGCCGGGCCTTGAGATCCGCTACTTGGCCTTCAACACCGACGACCCGTCGGTGAAGAACAAGGCCGTGCGCCAGGCGATGGCGCAGTCCATCGACCGCGGCGCGCTCGTGAGCAAGGTGTACGGGCAGTCCGCCGAGCCGCTGTACTCGCTGATCCCGGCCTCCATCGCCGGGCACACCAACTCGTTCTTCAACAAGTACGGCGAGGCCAGCAAGGCGAAGGCGGCGCAGATCCTCAAGGCCGCCAACATCTCGACGCCGGTCAAGCTCACGCTCAACTACACCAAGGACCACTACGGTTCGATCACCGCGGACGAGTTCAAGAACCTCTCCGAGCAGTTGAACGCGACCGGCCTGTTCAGCACGACCGTGCAGGGCACCGAGTGGTCGAAGTTCCGCCCGGCGCAGAAGAAGGGCGAGTACGCGGTCTACGGCCTCGGCTGGTTCCCCGACTTCCCCGACCCGGACAACTTCGTCGCCCCGTTCTTCGACAAGGACAACTTCCTCAACACGCCCTACCTCAGCACGGACATACGCAACACGCTGATCCCCGAGTCGCGGGTGGCCGCCGACCGCAACCAGGCGTCGAAGTCGTTCGAGCAGATCCAGGACATCGTCGCCAACGACGTCCCGGTCATCCCGCTGTGGCAGGGCAAGCAGTACGTCGCGGCCCGCACCGACATCACCGGCACCGAGTGGGCCATCGACTCCTCGTCCAACCTCCGGCTCTGGGAGCTGGGCCGGGGCAAGGCGTAACCCGGTCCAGACCGTCCCGCCCCCGGCTCGCTGGAGCCGGGGGCGGGACGGTCTGGATGGCGCTCCCGAGGAAGCCGGGGGCCGGCGCGCTCTACTGGGCGCCCGGCCGGACCAGCCCGCTCTCATACGCGTAGACCGCCGCCTGCACCCGGTCGCGCAGCCCGAGCTTCGTCAGCACGTGCCCCACGTGCGTCTTGACCGTCGTCTCGCTGACGAACAGGTCGGCGGCGATCTCCGCGTTGGACAGACCGCGCGCGACCAGCTTCAGGACCTCGACCTCGCGGTCGGTCAGGGTGTGCAGGATGTCCGGCACCGGGTCCTCGCCGGAGGGCAGGTGATCGGCGTACTTGTCGAGCAGCCGCCGTGTGATCGAGGGCGCCAGCATCGCCTCGCCGGCCGCGACCACCCGGATCGCCTGCACCAGCTCGTTGGCGGGAGCGTCCTTCAGAAGGAAGCCGCTGGCCCCCGCCTTCAGCGCCTCCACCACGTACTCATCGAGGTCGAACGTGGTCAGGACGAGCACCTTGGCCGGGCCGTCCTTGCCGGGACCGCTGATCTGCCGGGTGGCCTCCACCCCGTCCATCCGCGGCATCCGGATGTCCATGAGCACCACATCGGGCTGAAGCGCCCGCACCTGGTCGATGGCTTGCAGACCGTCACCGGCCTCACCGACCACCGCGATGTCCTGCTCGGCCTCCAGGATCATCCGGAAGCCGGTGCGCAGCAGCGGCTGGTCGTCGACCAGTAGGACGCGGATCGCCACGGGTACTCCTCATCAGGATTGCTGGACCGGGCCCATTCTGCCCTGCTCACCCCGGGTGGGAGGAAAGCCGGTGGGCTCAGCCTGCCGAATCCGGCGCCGCGACGACGGGGAGTGGGTATACCGGGGGAGTCCCGCCGAATTCGGGGCAGACCGCCTGGTGATCGCACCAGCCGCACAGCTTCGTGGGTCTCGGCCGCCAGTCGCCCGTCTCCGTGGCCAGCCGGATCGCCTCCCACAGCGCGTGCAGCTTCCGCTCCACCTGCACCAGATCCGCCTCGACGGGGTCATAGGTGAGCACGTCGCCGCTGCCGAGGTAGACGAGCTGGAGTCTGCGCGGCACGACCTGCTTGAGGCGCCACACCACCAGGGCGTAGAACTTCATCTGGAACAGCGCGCCCTCCGCGTACTGCGGACGCGGGGCCTTGCCCGTCTTGTAGTCGACGATCCGCACCTCGCCGGTCGGCGCCACGTCCACGCGGTCGATGACCCCGCGCAGCCGCAGCCCCGAATCCAGCTCCGTCTCCACGAAGAACTCCCGCTCCACCGGCTCCAACCGGGTCGGGTCCTCCAGCGAGAACCAGCGCTCCACCAGCCGCTCGGCCTCACCAAGCCACTTGGCCAGACGCTCACCCTCGGCGTCCTCGGCGAACAACTCGGCCAGCTCCGGCTTCGCCTCGCGCAACCGGTCCCACTGCCCGGGGATCATCGACTTGGCGCGCGGCGCGGTGCGCTCGGCCGCCGGATCGTCGAAAAGCCGCTCAAGCACCGCGTGCACCAGCGTGCCGCGCGTCGCCGCCTCGCTGGGCTTCTCCGGCAGCCGGTCGATCACGCGGAACCGGTACAGCAGCGGACACTGCATGAAGTCGTTCGCCCGCGACGGCGACAACGACGTCGGCTGCTGTGCGGCCGAAGCCCCACCGGTGCTCTCACTCATGACTCAGACCCTACGACCCGCCACTGACAGCGAGCGGAATACCATCGACGACAGGCGCCCTCACCCGGCATGATCGTGACATCGCAACCACGAGACAGACCGGCGAAGATTCGGCGGACGAGAAGAGTCCGGCCGGTACCCCTGGGCACATTCTCAGGGCAGACATCGTACCGACGAAGGGAACCCGTGGAAGACAGCGGCAAGCGCGGACGGCCGCGGTCCGGCGCGGAGGACAAGCCATCGGGCACGGGAGCGGGCCCCGGCAAGCAGCCCCGCCCGGGGCCCGGCGGCGGCCTGCTGATGGGACGCCCCTTCGGCGTGCCCGTCTACGTCGCCCCCAGCTGGTTCCTGGTCGCCGCCCTCATCACCTGGGTCTTCGGCGGACAGCTCGACCGCGTCCTGCCGGAACTCGGCGCCGCCCGCTACCTCGTCTCCCTCTTCTTCGCCGTCGCCTTCTACGCCTCCGTCCTGGTGCACGAGCTCGCCCACACCGTGGCCGCGCTCCGCTTCCAACTGCCGGTGCGCCGCATCCAGCTCCAGTTCTTCGGCGGCGTCTCGGAGATCGAGAAGGAGACCGAGACACCGGGGCGCGAGTTCGTCCTCGCCTTCGTCGGCCCCCTGCTCTCGCTGGTCCTGTCCGGCCTCTTCTACCTCGGCATGAAAGCCGTCGAACCCGGCACCGTGCCCGGTGTGCTGCTCGCCGGACTGATGATCTCCAACCTCATCGTCGCCGGCTTCAACCTGCTGCCCGGGCTGCCCCTGGACGGCGGCCGCATGCTCCGCGCCGTCGTCTGGAAGATCACCGGCAGACCCATGAGCGGCACCGTCGCCGCCGCCTGGGTCGGCCGCGCCCTCGCCGTCACCGTCCTCATCGGCCTGCCGATGCTCACCCAGACCGGGGTGCTCGGCAATTCCCCCGACGAGGTCAGCGGCATGGACACCGTCACCGACGCGCTGCTCGCCGCCATCCTCGCCGCCATCATCTGGACCGGCGCCGGCAACAGCCTGCGCATGGCCAGGCTGCGCGAACACCTCCCCGAACTGCGCGCCCGCACCCTGACCCGCCGCGCGGTTCCCGTCGAATCCACCACCCCGCTCTCCGAGGCGCTGCGCCGCGCCAACGCGTCGGGCGCGCGCGCCCTGGTCGTCGTCGACGGACACGGCGACCCGACCGCGCTGGTCCGCGAGGCCGCCATCGTCGGCGTACCCGAGCACCGCCGTCCCTGGGTCGCCGTCAGCGGCCTCGCCCAGGACCTCACCGACGGCATGCGCGTCCCGGCCGAACTCGCGGGGGAGCCGCTGCTCGACCTGCTCAGGGCCACCCCCGCCACCGAGTACCTGGTGGTCGAGGAGACCGGTGAGATCTATGGAGTGCTCTCCGCGGCCGACGTGGAGAAGGCCTTCGTCGCCGCCATGGCCCGGCCCGGCTCCTAGCGCCCGCCCAGTCACCCCGGACCCGGACCTCCGCCCCGGACCCGGACCTCCGCCCCGGACCCGGACCTCCGCCCCGGACCCGGACCTCCGCCCCGGACCCGGACCTCCGCCCCGGACCCGGACCTCCGCCCCGGACCCGGACCTCCGCCCCGGACCCGGACCTCCGCCCCGGACCCGGACCTCCGCCCCGGACCCGGACCTCCGCCCCGGACCCGGACCTCCGCCCCGGACCCGGACCTCCGCCCCGGACCCGGACCTCCGCCCCGGACCCGGACCTCCGCCCCGGACCCGGACCTCCGCCCCGGACCCGGACCTCCGCCCCGGACCCGGACCTCCGCCCCGGACCCGGACCTCCGCCCCGGACCCGGACCTCCGCCCCGGACCCGGACCTCCGCCCCGGACCCGGACCTCCGCCCCGGACCCGGACCTCCGCCCCGGACCCGGACCTCCGCCCCGGACCCGGACCTCCGCCCCGGACCCGGACCTCCGCCCCGGACCCGGACCTCCGCCCCGGACCCGGACCTCCGCCCCGGACCCGGACCTCCGCCCCGGACCCGGACCTCCGCCCCGGACCCGGACCTCCGCCCCGGACCCCGGACCTGGCCCGGACCCGGACCCCCGCCCCCGGACCGCCGTCACAGCCGTGGCGTTCGCGACCTGGAACGGCCGGTACTCTGGTCGTATGTCCGAACCGACCGGTGCCGCCCGCCGTCGCGGGCCCTTCAAGGTCGGGGACCAGGTCCAGCTCACCGACCCCAAGGGACGCCACTACACGTTCACGCTCGAAGCCGGGAAGAATTTCCACACCCACAAGGGTTCCTTCCCGCACGACGAGCTGATCGGTGCTCCCGAGGGCAGTGTTGTCCGAACCACGGGAAACGTCGCCTACCTCGCGCTGCGCCCCCTGCTCCCCGACTTCGTCCTCTCCATGCCCCGCGGCGCAGCCGTGGTCTACCCCAAGGACGCGGGGCAGATCCTGGCCTTCGCCGACATCTTCGCCGGCGCCCGCGTCGTCGAAGCCGGGGTCGGCTCGGGCTCGTTGAGCGCCTTCCTGCTGCGCGCCATCGGCGACCACGGAATGCTGCACTCCTACGAGCGCCGCGAGGACTTCGCCGAGATCGCCACGCAGAACGTGGAGCGCTACTTCGGCGGCCCCCACCCCGCCTGGCAGCTCACCGTCGGCGACCTCCAGGACAACCTGTCGGACACCGACGTCGACCGCGTCATCCTGGACATGCTCGCCCCCTGGGAGTGCCTGGACGCCGTCTCCAAGGCGCTCGTCCCCGGCGGCATCCTCTGCTGCTACGTGGCCACCACCACCCAGCTGTCGCGCACCGTCGAATCCATCCGCGAGATCGGCTGCTTCGCCGAGCCGCAGCCCTGGGAGTCGATGATCCGCAACTGGCACGTCGAAGGCCTCGCCGTGCGCCCCGACCACCGGATGATCGGCCACACCGGCTTCCTGGTGACCGCCCGACGCCTCGCGGACGGCGTCGAGCCCCCCATGCGCCGCCGCCGCCCCGCCAAGGGCGCCTATGGCGACGACTACGAGGGTCCCAACAAGGACTGACCGCGGCCCGACCGCTGCCTGACCGCGGCCGCGGGCTTCGCCTCGTACAACGAACCGGCGCCGCCGCCGAGTTCCCGGACCGACACGGGAACTCGGCGGCGGCGCCTTCGCGTTGAGCGTGATGCCCCAGTATTCCGCCCGTCTGTGACGTGTGACACGATGCTGGCCACCCCCACCGCCCGCACCGCCCTCACAGGAGACCTCCCGCGTGCAGAATGCCGCCGTCCCTGAGCTCGCGCACACCCACGCCCGCCCCGCCCACTGGGCCGCCACCGCCGTCGCGACGGCCGCCGTGGTCGCCCTCGCGGGCTTCTTGACCCCGGATCCGGCCAAAGCGTCCCAGAGCCCGAGCGGCCACGGCGCCCCGCTCACCACCACGGCCGCCCCCGACCCCGGCGCGGTCACCTTCCCGCTGGACTGCGCCGGTCTCGGCACGGTGGTGGAGCAGAAAGCATCCGGCGACCTCGACGGCGACGGCGCCCCCGAAACCGTCGCGATCGTGCACTGCGACGCCGGCGGCGGCACCCCGCCGAGCGGCGTCTACGTCCTGACCCGGCCCGCGTCGAAGGGGGCGCCGCCACGCCTGGTGGCGACGCTGGTGGACCCGAAGGACAGAAAGACCGTCACCGGCCTCACCGTGCGTGAGGGCGCCGTCGCCGCGACCCTGCTCGGCTACTCCTCCGACGACGTACCGCGCTACGCACCCGACGTACGCCAGGACACCAAGTGGCGCTGGCAGCACGGCAAGTTCATCCGCACCACAGGCGCCGAGGCCATCGGCGCCTGAGCCGGCGCCGGGCGCGCCTACTCCGCGTCCGGCCCGTACACCTCGACGCGGTCCGCGACCCGGCGCACGTGAATGCAGTCGCCCGGGCACTCCTTGGCGGAGTCCACCACGTCCCGCAGCAGCGGCAGCGGCACGGGCGTGGTGGCCCCCGGCGTCTGCAACAACTCGTCGTCGGAACTCTTCACATACGCAAGCCCGTCGATGTCCAGCTCGAAGACTTCGGGTGCGTACTGGACACAGATGCCGTCGCCGGTGCAGAGATCCTGGTCGATCCAGACTTCGAGCGCCTCGTTCATGTGCCTGCCGTTCCTGCGCGAATGAATCAATCGATGCCAGCCCCGACGGGTGTTGACTCCATCGACGATAACAACCGCCCGCTTTCCGATGTTGTTGGGTGGGTATTCCTCTGACGTGAGGGAGAGCGCAAGGGTGAAGATCAGACACACCTCAGAGTCTTTGTGATCTAGGGGTTTCAATCACCACCAGCCCAGGTAGGGTCAGGAAGCGTCCAGCTCCCCTTGGAGGAGGTGAGGACCGTGGCAGCCCACGACGACGACAACAACCGCGGCATCCGGCCCGGGCGGGGGTCCGAGGACCCAGCCGGCCAGGTTGCCTATCTAGAGCAGGAAATCGCCGTCCTGCGACGTAAGCTCGCCGACTCTCCGCGTCATACGAGGATTCTCGAAGAGCGGATCGTCGAGCTGCAGACCAGCCTGGCGGGCGTGTCCGCACAGAACGAGCGGCTCGCCAACACCCTGCGCGAGGCCCGCGACCAGATCGTGGCCCTCAAGGAGGAGGTCGACCGGCTCGCACAGCCGCCGGCCGGCTTCGGAGTCTTCCTGCAGTCCAACGAGGACGGCACCGTCGACATCTTCACCGGGGGCCGCAAGCTCCGGGTGAACGTCAGCCCCAGCGTCGAGCCCGACGAACTCAGGCGCGGCCAGGAAGTCATGCTCAACGAAGCGCTCAACGTGGTCGAGGCCATGGAGTTCGAGCGCGCCGGGGACATCGTCACCCTCAAGGAGATCCTCGAGGACGGCGAGCGCGCCCTGGTGATCGGGCACACCGACGAGGAACGGGTGGTGAGGCTCGCCGAGCCGCTCCTGGACATCACCATCCGCCCCGGCGATGCGCTCCTGCTGGAACCCAGGTCCGGCTACGTCTACGAAGTGGTCCCCAAGAGCGAGGTCGAAGAACTCGTCCTCGAAGAGGTCCCGGACGTCGACTACGACAAGATCGGCGGTCTGGGCAACCAGATCGAGCTGATCCGCGACGCGGTCGAACTCCCCTACCTCTACCCGGACCTCTTCAAGGAGCACGAACTGCGGCCACCCAAGGGCATCCTGCTCTACGGGCCGCCCGGATGCGGCAAGACGCTGATCGCCAAGGCGGTCGCCAACTCCCTTGCCAAGAAGGTCGCCGAGGTCACCGGCCAGCCCGCGGGGAAGAGCTACTTCCTCAACATCAAGGGCCCCGAACTCCTCAACAAGTACGTCGGCGAGACCGAGCGCCACATCCGTCTCGTCTTCCAGCGCGCCCGCGAGAAGGCGAGCGAGGGCACCCCCGTCATCGTCTTCTTCGACGAGATGGAATCCCTCTTCCGCACCCGCGGATCCGGCGTCAGCTCGGACGTGGAGAACACCATCGTCCCCCAGCTGCTCGCCGAGATCGACGGCGTGGAAGGCCTGGAGAACGTCATCGTCATCGGCGCCTCCAACCGCGAGGACATGATCGACCCCGCGATCCTGCGGCCCGGCCGGCTCGACGTGAAGATCAAGATCGAGCGTCCGGACGCGGAGGCGGCCAAGGACATCTTCGCCAAGTACCTCAGGTCCTCGCTGCCCCTGCACGCCGACGACCTCGCCGAACACGGCGGGGACAAGGACGGCACCACCCACGCGATGATCCAGTCCGTCGTGGAGCAGATGTACGCGGAGTCCGAGGAGAACCGCTTCCTGGAAGTCACGTACGCCAACGGCGACAAGGAAGTCCTCTACTTCAAGGACTTCAACTCCGGCGCCATGATCCAGAACATCGTGGACCGGGCCAAGAAGATGGCCATCAAGGCCTTCCTCGACCAGAACCAGAAGGGCCTTCGCATCTCCCACCTCCTCCAGGCATGCGTGGATGAGTTCAAGGAGAACGAGGACCTGCCCAACACCACCAACCCGGACGACTGGGCCAGGATTTCCGGAAAGAAGGGCGAACGGATCGTATTCATCCGAACGCTCGTCACCGGAAAGCAGGGCGCGGACACCGGACGCTCCATCGACACGGTGGCCAACACCGGTCAGTACCTGTAAAAGGCAGGCCGGCTGCGGATGCCCGGTGCGGGCATCCGCAGCCGACTGCTTTTCAGGCCATCAGCGGACAACAGCAATGACGCAATTGATCTCCCCACCAGCGCAAAGGCGTTCTAGGCTCTTCGGTACCGCCGAGTCGCGCCGTGCGGGGACGGGCACCGCACACGCACCGGAGAACCAGCGGTACTTGAGCGCCGCTCCCGCGGGGGAGCGCCGCCGGGCAAGGAGGGCCGCATGACCGTACGGCGAGTAATGGGCATCGAGACGGAGTACGGGATCTCCGTCCCCGGCCACCCCAACGCCAATGCCATGCTCACCTCGTCCCAGATCGTCAACGCCTACGCGGCGGCGATGCACCGGGCGCGCCGCGCCCGCTGGGACTTCGAGGAGGAGAACCCGCTGCGGGACGCCCGCGGCTTCGACCTCGCCCGCGAGGCCGCCGACTCCACCCAGCTCACCGACGAGGACATCGGCCTCGCCAACGTCATCCTCACCAACGGGGCGCGGCTCTACGTCGACCACGCACACCCCGAATACAGCTCGCCCGAAGTCACCAACCCCCGGGACGCCGTCCTGTGGGACAAAGCCGGCGAGCGCATCATGGCCGAGGCGGCCGAACGCGCGGCCCAGCTGCCCGGCGCCCAGCCCATCCACCTGTACAAGAACAACACCGACAACAAGGGCGCCTCCTACGGCACGCACGAGAACTACCTGATGAAGCGGGAGACCGCCTTCTCCGACATCGTGCGCCACCTGACGCCCTTCTTCGTCTCGCGCCAGGTCATCACCGGCGCCGGACGCGTCGGCATCGGCCAGGACGGCCACGAGCACGGCTTCCAGATCAGCCAGCGCGCCGACTACTTCGAGGTCGAGGTCGGCCTGGAGACCACCCTCAAGCGCCCCATCATCAACACCCGCGACGAGCCCCACGCGGACGCCGAGAAATACCGCCGCCTGCATGTCATCATCGGCGACGCCAACCTCTCGGAGATCTCCACCTACCTCAAGCTGGGCACCACCTCCCTGGTCCTGTCCATGATCGAGGAGGGGTTCATCAACGTCGACCTGGCCGTCGACCAGCCCGTCCGCACCCTCCACCAGGTCTCGCACGACCCCGACCTGCGCCACCTGATCACGCTGCGCAGCGGCCGCACCCTCACGGCCGTCCAGCTTCAGATGGAGTACTTCGAGCTGGCCCGCAAGTACGTCGACGAGCGGTTCGGGGCGGACGCCGACGAGCAGACCAAGGACGTCCTGGTCCGCTGGGAGGACGTCCTGAACCGGCTGGAGAACGACCCGATGAGCCTGTCGGGCGAGCTGGACTGGATCGCCAAGCGTGAACTGATGGAGGGCTACCGCCGCCGCGACAGCCTGGAGTGGGACGCGGCCCGGCTGCACCTGGTGGACCTCCAGTACGCCGACGTACGCCCCGAGAAGGGCCTCTACAACCGCCTCGTGGCCCGGGGCAAGATGAAGCGCCTCCTGGACGACGCGGCGGTCACACGGGCGCGGACGGCCCCGCCCGAGGACACCAGGGCCTACTTCCGCGGCCGCTGCCTGGAGCAGTACGCCGACGACGTCGCGGCGGCCTCCTGGGACTCGGTCATCTTCGACCTGCCGGGCCGCGACTCGCTCCAGCGGGTCCCAACCCTCGAGCCCCTTCGCGGAACGCGTAATCACGTGAAGGCGCTGCTCGACCGGTGCCGCACGGCCGAAGATCTGGTGCGGGTGCTGTCGGGCGGCTGAAAGCCCCCGGGTGTGGGAAACACAGAGGTAGGCCCCACGCGTTCCACCGAGTGCGGGGCCGATGTCGGACCCGGCTTGTAGGGTCTGATCAAGGATTCTGATCAAGGACATCGAACCGAGCGGGGTGAGGTAGATGGCGACCAAGGACACCGGCGGCGGCCAGCAGAAGGCGACGCGCTCCACCGAGGAGACCGAGGAGCAGACGCAGGACGCGCAGGCCTCGGAAGACCTCAAGGAACGCCAGGAGAAGCTGTCGGACGACGTGGACTCCGTGCTGGACGAAATCGACGATGTCTTGGAGGAGAACGCCGAGGATTTCGTGCGAAGCTTCGTTCAGAAGGGTGGGGAGTAGTGGGTGTCTTGGTCGCTTTGCCTTCGAATTGAAGGCCGAGGGGGGAACGGTGACTGAGCGGGCGGAGACGAAGCGTTGCGCGCGGTGTGGTGAAGAGAAGCCGCGCGCGGCCTTCGCTGTCAGACGTTCGAATCTCGATGGCTTGCAACGCGAATGCCGTGAGTGTGCTGCTGACTATCACCGACGGCGGCAACTGGCCCTCGGCAAGAATGTCCGCCCGCGGGTAGAGGTGCCCGAAGGGTACAAGCACTGTCGGCGTTGCGGGGAGATCAAGCCGAACTCCGAGTGGCACCGTAATTCGACCGCCTCCGATGGCCTCTCCACGCGCTGCAAGGCGTGCCGAGCCGTCGAGGGTCGTGCAGGGCACCTCAAGCGCCAATACGGCATCACCGAAGACGACCGCGACCGGATGATCGCTGAGCAGAAGGGCCTCTGCGTCATCTGTCTCTCCGCCCCCGCCGTTCATGTGGATCACTGCCATCTGACGGGTAGGGTCCGAGGCGTACTCTGCTTCAACTGCAATTCGGCCATCGGCAAGTTGGGAGACGATCCCGACACCGTCCGTCGCGCTGCCGCCTACTTGGAAGGAACCTCGTGGAAGCCAATACTCGTGGCACCGGGCGTCTACCAGCTGCCTTCCTGACGCCCGGCTCCTCCTCATTCATGGACTTCCTGTCCGACCACTCGCCGGAGATGCTGCCCGGAAAGCGCGTCATGCCGCCCGTGCAGGGTCACATCGAGGCGCCGCACGGGACGACCATCGTCGCGGCCATCTTCCCCGGCGGTGTGGTGCTGGCCGGCGACCGGCGGGCCACGATGGGCAACATGATCGCCCAGCGCGACATCCAGAAGGTCTTCCCGGCCGACGAGTACTCGGCGGTCGGCATCGCGGGCACCGCGGGCCTCGCGGTGGAGATGGTCAAGCTCTTCCAGCTGGAGCTGGAGCACTTCGAGAAGGTCGAAGGCGCCACCCTCTCGCTCGAGGGCAAGGCCAACCGGCTCTCCACGATGATCCGCGGCAACCTGGGCATGGCCATGCAGGGCCTGGCCGTGGTCCCGCTGTTCGCGGGGTATGACGTGGACCGCGACAAGGGCCGCATCTTCTCCTACGACGTCACCGGCGGCCGCTCCGAGGAGCACGGGTTCGCCGCCACCGGTTCCGGCTCCATCTTCGCCCGGGGCTCCATGAAGAAGCTCTACCGCGAGGACCTGACGGAGCAGGAGACCACCACTCTGGTCATCCAGGCGCTCTATGACGCCGCCGACGACGACTCGGCGACCGGCGGTCCCGACATGGCGCGCCGGATCTTCCCGATCGTCACCGTCATCACCGAGGACGGCTTCCGCAGGCTGACCGACGAGGAGTCCTCCGAGTTGGCGCGCTCCGTCCTGGCGCGGCGGCTGGAGCAGCCCGACGGCCCCCGGGCCTCCCTCCTCTGAGCCCGCTGAGCCCCGAGATGACCCAGCCACTGACAGAAAGGGACGGTTAGCCGGTGTCGACCCCGTTCTATGTCTCACCCCAGCAGGCCATGGCCGACCGTGCGGAGTACGCCCGCAAGGGCATCGCCCGCGGCCGCAGCCTGGTTGTGATCCAGTACGCCGACGGCATCGTGTTCGTCGGTGAGAATCCGTCCCGCGCGCTGCACAAGTTCAGCGAGATCTACGACCGGATCGGCTTCGCGGCGGCCGGTAAGTACAACGAGTACGAGAACCTGCGCATCGGCGGCGTCCGGTACGCGGATCTGCGGGGATACACCTACGACCGTGACGATGTGACGGCCCGTGGGCTGGCCAACGTCTACGCGCAGACGTTGGGCACCATCTTCTCCAGCGTCGGTGAGAAGCCGTATGAGGTGGAGCTGGTCGTCGCGGAGGTCGGGAGCACGCCCGAAGAGGATCAGATCTACCGGCTGCCGCACGACGGCTCGATCGTGGACGAGCATGGTTCGGTCGCGGTGGGCGGTAATTCGGAGCAGATCTCCGCCTTCCTCGACCAGCGTCATCAGGAGGGCATGTCGCTCGCCGAGGCGCTGATGCTGGCGGTGCAGGCGCTGTCCAGTCAGTCCAACGGCTCCGACCGGGAGATTCCGGCCGAGCGTCTTGAGGTGGCGGTCCTGGACCGGACGCGGCCGCAGAAGCGGAAGTTCAAGCGCATCGTGGGCCGGCAGCTCTCCCGGCTGTTGGGGGCCGATGTGGCCAAGACCGAGCCGACCGACACCCCTTCGGATCTGGAGGAGACGGAGGACGAGTAGTGCTCCCTCCCTTCCGGCTCTGAGCGCCCCTGGCCCGTGTGCGCTCGGGTTCCTTTCGTGCTTCGGGTTCCTTTCGTGCCCCGGTTCCGCCTCAGGCGGGTCGGGGCACGGCCGTTGAGCCCCGTACGGCCAGGGCGACGGGCAGGTCGCCGGTCTCGGGCGGGCGGCCTTCGAGGACGGCGAGGAGCGCCGCCATGCCGCGTGCGCCGACCTGTTCGGCGGGCAGGGCGAGTGTGGTCAGTTCCGGTTCCAGGGCGGTGGCGAGGGTGAGGCCGTCGAAGCCGGTGACGGAGATGTCGTCGGGGATGCGCAGGCCGAGCCGGTGGGCGGCTTTGCAGGCGCCGGCGGCGAGGAAGTCGTCGTCGCAGACGAGAGCGGTGGGGTGGGGGCCGGGGGAGTTCAGGGCCTGGTGCGCGGCCCGGTGTCCGCCGGCGACGCTGAGGGGGGCCCGGATGGTGCGCAGCTCGGCGTCCGGGACGCCGACGAGGGCCTGGGCCAGGGCTCGGGCGCGTACGAGGAAGGTCCAGGAGTCCACGTCGGCGGCGATGTGGGTGAACCGGCGGTGTCCGAGGTCGAGCAGGTGCGTGGTCAGGCGGCGTACGCCGTCGGCGATGTCGAGGTTCACGTGGGCGGCCGGTCCCGGCTCGGCGGGGTCGCTGTCGAGCATGACGAGGGGGAGGTCGCTGCCGCGGATGGAGGCGAGGGCGTCGGCGGCCATGGAGGAGGCGATGACGCCGTCGAGTGCGGTGCGTGCGGAGTCGAAGGGGTCGCGGGCGGGGCCGATGCCTTCGGGGGAGGGGTAGAGGACCACGCCGAAGCCGTGTTCGGCGGCGACCTTGGCGGCGCCGGCGTAGACCTGGGCGAAGAATTCGCTGGTCATGGCGGGGACGACGAGGAGCGCTGTGCGGGTGCGGCCGAGCCGGAGGCTGCGGGCGGCGAGGTTGGGGCGGTAGCCGAGTTCCCGGGCGGCTTCGCGGACCAGGTCCGCGGTGCGTTCGGAGACCCGGCCGCGCCATTTGTCACCCAGGACGAGCGAGACGGTGGCCTGGGAGACGCCTGCGGCGCCGGCGACGTCGCGGCTGGTGGGGCGGGTGCCGGGGGGGCGACCGGACAGGGCGGCGCGGGCGGCGCGTACTCCCGCCCGGGGCGCCACCGCTGCGGTTTCCGGTTCGTCCGGCCTTGTCACGCGTCCTCCAGAGCGGCTGGTCGAGGCGGGTGGGGTGGACCCGTCCACGCGCCACATGGTACGTATGACTCCGGACGTTATACGTAACACGTGAGGAGTGGCCATGGCGGCGGGGTACGCGCAGATCCTTCGGACCCGGCACGCCGCGCGGCTGCTCGCGGGCACGCTGACGGGCCGGCTGCCCAACGCGACCGCCGCCATCGCGGTCGTCTTCTTCGTGCGCGCCGAGGGCGGCGGCTACTCCCTCGCGGGCGCCCTGACCGCCGTGTACGGGGTGGCGACGGCCGTGGGCCAGCCGCTGCTCGGGCGCGCCGTGGACCTGTACGGGCAGCCGCGCGTGATGCTCCCCGCCTCCGTGCTCTCCGCCCTCGGCATGGCCATGCTCGCCGTCGTCGGCATCCGTCCCGTGTTCCTGGCGTACGCGGCCGTGCTGGTGGCCGGGATCGCCACCCCGCCCCTGGAAGGCGGTCTGCGGGCCCTGTGGCCCAGCGTCCTCGGGGGCGAGGGCCAGGTGCACACCGCGTACGCCATGGACGCGATAGCCCAGGAGGTGATGTTCACCGTCGGCCCACTGCTGGTCACCGTCTCCATAGCCCTGTGGTCACCCGCCACCGCGCTGCTCCTGATCAACGCGCTCGGGATCCTCGGCGCCCTCAGCGTCGTCCTGTCCGAGCCGTCCAGGACCTGGCGCTCGGCGCCCCGCGAGGCGCACTGGCTGGGCGCGCTGCGCTCGCCGGGCCTGCTCGCGCTGCTCGGCTCGTTCTTCTTCGTCGGCCTCGCGCTCGGCGCCATCATCGTGGCCGCGTCCGCCTACGGCGACGACCAGGGCAGCGACTCGGTTTACGGCTGGCTGATGGCCGCCAACGGCCTCGGCGCGCTCCTCGGCGGCCTCGCCTATGGCGCGCGGCAGTGGAGCGGGGCGCCCGAGAAGCGGCTGCGGGTCCTGGTGGCGCTGCTCGCGGTGGGCTATCTGCCGCTGGCCCTGGTCCCGGACCTGCCCGCGATGGCCGCGCTCACCGTCCTCTCCGGCGTGTTCCTCGCGCCCTGCATCGCCTGCGCGTTCATCGCGGTGGACCGCCACGCGCCGCGCGGCACGGTCACCGAGGCCTTCTCCTGGCTGGTGACGGCCTTCGGCGTCGGCACCGCGATCGGTACGGCGGCGGCGGGTCCCGCGCTCGAACTCGGCGGAACGGGAGCGGGTTTCGCGGTCGCGGGGGGCGGCGGAGTGGCGGCGCTGGTGGTGCTGCTCGCGACGCACAAGGTCCTCGCGGCGCCCGGGCGTCGGCGCGATGTCGCCGGAGTTGACGAAAATGATCAAAACCGTGCCGTCGAACCCGGTTTCAGCTCAGGCCATCAGGCGTAATGTTCCCTCATGGACCGCCGCATTTTCGGGCTGGAGAACGAGTACGGCGTCACGTGCACGTTCAGGGGACAGCGCCGACTGTCTCCTGACGAAGTGGCGCGCTACCTCTTCCGCCGTGTCGTGTCATGGGGCCGCAGCAGCAATGTCTTTCTGCGGAACGGCGCCCGCCTCTACCTCGACGTGGGATCGCATCCGGAATACGCAACGCCCGAATGCGACAACGTGACCGAACTGGTCACCCACGACAAAGCCGGTGAGCGCATTCTCGAAGGCCTGCTCGTCGACGCCGAACGCCGCCTGCACGAGGAGGGAATCGCGGGCGACGTCTATCTCTTCAAGAACAACACCGATTCGGCGGGAAACTCCTACGGCTGCCACGAGAACTATCTGGTGGCCCGGCACGGAGAGTTCTCCCGGCTCGCGGACATCCTCATCCCCTTCCTGGTGACCCGTCAGCTGATCTGCGGCGCCGGCAAGGTGCTCCAGACCCCGCGCGGCGCGGTCTACTGCGTGAGCCAGCGCGCGGAGCACATCTGGGAGGGCGTCAGCTCCGCCACCACCCGCTCGCGGCCGATCATCAACACCCGGGACGAGCCGCACGCGGACGCCGAGCGCTACCGGCGTCTGCACGTCATCGTGGGCGACTCCAACATGTCGGAGACGACCATGCTGCTCAAGGTCGGCGCCACCGACCTCGTGCTGCGCATGATCGAGGCCGGCACCGTCATGCGCGACCTCACCCTGGAGAACCCGATCCGGGCCATCCGCGAGGTCTCCCACGACATCACGGGCCAGCGAAAGGTGCGTCTGGCCAGCGGGCGCGAGGCCTCCGCCCTCGAAGTGCAGCGCGAGTACTACGAGAAGGCCGTGGACTTCGTGGAGCACCGCGGCATCCGCACCGGCACCGTGGCCCAGGTACTGGAGCTGTGGGGCCGCACGCTGGACGCCATCGAGGCCGAGGACCTGGACCGGATCGGCACCGAGATCGACTGGGTCATGAAGTACCAGCTGATCGAGCGGTACCGGGCCAAGAACAACATGACCATGTCGCATCCCCGGGTCGCGCAGATAGACCTCGCCTACCACGACATCCACCGTCGGCGGGGTCTGTACTACCTGCTGGAGCGCAAGGGCCAGGCCGCGCGCATCTGTGACGACCTGAAGATCTTCGAGGGCAAGTCGGTGCCCCCGCAGACCACTCGGGCCCGGCTGCGCGGCGACTTCATCCGCCGCGCGCAGGAACAGCGGCGCGACTTCACGGTCGACTGGGTGCATCTGAAGCTCAACGACCAGGCGCAGCGCACCGTGTTGTGCAAGGACCCCTTCCGGTCGGTGGACGACCGGGTGGAGAAGCTGATCGCCGGTATGTGAGGCGGCCTCGGCGGCCGTGTTCGGGGGCCCCGCGCGCTGTGGCGCACGGGGCCCCCGGGCATGCCGCACCCTTGTGGTGGCCGGTCCGGGCCGTAGAGTGGCCGCTCCGACCATTCCAGCTACCCCCGAGGACCACTGTGCGACGCCGACTTGCTGCCGCGCTCATCGTGCCGGCCTTGATGCTCACCGCGGCTTGTGGAGGGGGTGACGACGGGGGGAAGAAGAAGGACGCGTCCGCTTCCCCCTCCGCGCAGGCGTCGCAGCCGCCCGCCGCCCCCAAGCCGGTGTCCGAGGCCGCGCCGATGCCCACCGTCGCCGGTGACGCGGGCAAGAAGCCCACGATCACCATCCCGAAGGGCGACCCGAGCGGGAAGTTCGTCGTCAAGACGCTGACGGCGGGCACCGGCGCGGAGGTCAAGAAGGACGACCTGGCGGTCACCAAGTACACCGGGAAGATCTGGAAGAGCGGCAAGGAGCTGTCCGGCTCCTACGACCAGGGCGGCGCCCCCCAGGTCATCCCGGCGGGCTCGGCGACCTACATCCCCGCGTTCAGTGAGGCGGTGCTCGGTCAGAAGGTCGGCGCCCGCGTCCTGGTCGTCGCCCCGCCGTCCGCCGCGTTCGGCGCCGCGGGCAAGCAGGAGCTCGGAGTGAGCGGCACCGACACCCTGGTCTTCGTCCTCGACGTCGACAGTGTGATGCCGAAGAAGGTCGACGGCACCCAGGCGGCCATCCCCTCGGACCTGCCGCAGATCAAGGCGGACAAGGAAGAGGCCGCCACGATCGCGGTGCCCAAGAACGATCCGCCGAAGAAGCTCGTCGACCAGGTCCTCATCGAGGGCAAGGGCGACGAGGTCAAGAGTGGCCAGACCGTCTACATGCAGTACAGCGGCGCCACCTGGAAGCCCAACGAGGGCCTGCCGCAGGCGAAGCTGTTCGACACGTCCTGGAAGACCGGCGCCCCGTTCACGACGACGATCGGCCAGGGCCAGGTCATCGAGGGCTGGGACAAGGGCCTGGTCGGCAAGAAGGTCGGCAGCCGCGTCCTGCTGGTCATCCCGCCGGAGCAGGGCTACAAGGACAAGGCCCAGGGAGCGGACATCCCCGCGAACTCGACCCTGGTCTTCGTCGTGGACATCCTCGGAGCAGTGTAAGACTGTCCCGGTTGCCCATAGAGATCAGTAGGAGCATTACGTGAGCATCGACAAGCCCGAGATCGACTTCCCCGAGGGCGAGCCGCCGGCGGACCTCGAGATCAAGGAGGTCTGGGAGGGTGACGGCGCCGTCGCCAAGGCCGGCGACTTCGTCAAGGTCCACTACGTGGGCGTGGCCTTCTCCACCGGCGAGGAGTTCGACGCCTCCTGGAACCGCGGCAACCCGCTGGAGTTCAAGCTGGGTGCCGGTCAGGTCATCGAGGGCTGGGACAAGGGCATCCAGGGCATGAAGGTCGGCGGCCGCCGCCGGCTGACCATCCCCGCCCACCTCGCCTACGGCGACCGCGGCGCCGGCGGCGCCATCGCCCCGGGCGAGACGCTGATCTTCGTCTGCGACCTGGTCGCCGTCTGAGGAACACCCCGAGCGGTCCCGAGCGAGGGGACCTGATCGGAGCGAGGGTCCATGCCTGCGGGCATGGGCCCTCGGCTTTTGCCCGGACAGCCCGGAGCGGTACGGTCAACGGTCGTAGCGCACAACACGAGAGGGCGTAGGGCATCGATGGCGATTGCCAAGGCCGAGCGGCTGATGAACCTGGCGCTGTGTCTGCTCGGGACACGGCGCGCACTCAGCAAGCGGGAGCTGCGCGAGTCCATCGAGGCCTATCTGGAAGCCGGTTCCGACGACTCCTTCAACCGGATGTTCGAGCGGGACAAGGACGATCTGCGGGAGCTCGGCCTGGTCATCGAGACCGTCGAGAACCTGGACGGCGAGACCGGCTACCTCGCCCGCCGCGACAGCAACCGGCTGCCCCCGGTCCAGCTCGACGCCGAGGAGGCCGCCGCCCTCGGGCTCGCCGCCCGGGTCTGGCAGCAGGCCAGGCTTGCGGGTGCGGCCAGTGGAGCGCTCCAGAAACTGCGCGCCGCCGGCATGCCGGAGGCCGACAACCCCTATGAGCACAGCGCCATCGAGCCGCGCATCCCGGTCCACGAGAGTGCCTTCGAGCCGTTGATGCTGGCCTGCCGCGACCGGCGCCCGGTGGTCTTCGACTACCGCAAGGTCACCGCCGTACGCCCCGAGACGCGCCATGTGGAGCCCTGGGGTCTTGAGTGCTGGCGCGGTCACTGGTATCTGGCCGGCTGGGACCGCGAGCGGGGCGCCGAGCGGGTCTTCCGGCTCAGCCGCATCTCGGGCAAGGTCCGCTCGCGTGCCGGGGCGTTCACCGCGCCCGTGCCCGACGTCGTGACCGTACGCGAGACGGTCGAGAGCTGGGCGGGGGAGACCGCGACGCGCTCGGCGCGGATCCGGCTGCGCTCCGGCGCCGGCTATCCGCTGCGGGCGCGGGCCACCTCGGTGCGGGAACTCGGCGGCGGGTGGGCGGAGTTGGAGATTCCGTACGGGCACGGGCTCGACGCCCACCTCGTGGAGTTCGGCCCCGACGTGGTCGTGCTGGAACCGGCCGATCTGCGGGCCGACGTGATCGAGCGGCTGCGCGCCGTGGCCAAGGGCTGAGGGGGACCGCGATCATGGCTGCCAATGCCATCGACCAGACACGGCGGATGCTGTCGCTGGTGACGTATCTGCGCGAGCGCCCCGGCGCCCACGTCGCCGATGTCGCCCGCGCCTTCGGCATCACCGAGGACGAACTGATCTCCGACCTGGACGTGCTGCCCATGTGCGGTACGAGCTTCCGGGGCGGCGACCTGCTGGACATCGACACCGACGGCGACCGCATCTGGTGGCACAACCCCGACGACGTCGCGGCCCCGCTCAGGCTCGCCGCCGACGAGGCGACCGCGCTGCTGGTGGCCGCGCGGGCCGTCTCCACCCTGCCGGGCCTGCGCGAGGGCGACCGGCAGGCGCTGCTTCGCGCCACTGCCAAGCTGGAGACCGCGGCCGGTGAGACCGCGGGCGCCAGCTCCCGGCTCTCGGTCACCTTCGAATCCGAGGGCGGCGTCTTCGCCGAGGTGGACCGGGCGATCTCCGAGCGGCGCCGCCTGTGGGTGAAGTACTACTCGCCGGCCCGCGACGAGCTCACCGAGCGCGAGGTCGACCCGATCCGGCTCTTCGCCGTGGGCCACACCTACATGGAGGCGTGGTGCCGCCTCTCCGAGGCGCGGCGCACCTTCCGTCTGGACCGGGTCGCCGAGATCCGGCTGCTCGACGAGGCCTCCGCGCCGCCCGAGCTGGAGCTGCGCGACCTGTCCGAAGGGCTCGTCCAGCCGTCGGCCGAGGACCCCGAGGTCGTCGTCGAGGTCGGCCCGGGCGGGCGCTGGGTCGCGGAGTACTACCCGCACGACAGCGCGCAGGAGCTGCCCGACGGAGGCCTGCGGATCACGCTGCGCACGCCGGACCCGGCCTCGCTGCGGCGGCTCGCGCTGCGGCTCGGCCAGGACGGCCGGATCGTCTCGCCGCAGGATTTGGCCCAGAGTGCCCGGCGCGCGGCCACCGAGGCGCTGGCCGGCTACGAGGAACAGCCCACGCCCGACCACCGGAGCTGAGGAGAGCGCGGAACGTGTCGAACATGTCGGTACTGCCCGGTGTCTCCCGGCCGGTGATCCCGGTGCTCTTCAAGGCGGCCTGCCCTCAGTGCCGGGGCCGCTTCGAGCTGGGCGCCCCCGCGTTGCGGCTGGCGATCGGCGCGAGCCGCCGCACCACCTTCTACTCCTTCACCTGCCCCGAGTGCGGCTCGGCCGTCCGCAAGCCGGCCGGTGAGCGCATCATCGAGCTCCTGACCGGCGGCGGCGTCCGTACGCTGCGCCTGCACACCACCGCCTAGACCTCAGGGACCCCACCATGTTCTGGCCGATGACCGCCATCGCCCTCGGTTTCCTCGGGATCGCCGTCCTCGGCGCCCTGGCCGTCAGGGTGTTCATCGAGGCCCAGCGGCTCGGCCGCCAGGTGGCCGACACCACACGGAAGATCAACCGCGCCGCCGAGGACCTGGAACGCGCGGCCGTGGACCTCGCGGGCGCCGGGGAAACGCTGGGATGAACAGTGCGCCCCGATGTCGTCCGTTTCGGGGCGGTACGCTGCACATCGCGGCCCGGATAGCGAGGCACGGTCCGCAAACGGGAGTGCGCACGGGGATTGCCCGCCGTTCACCCTTGCGCGTTACGATCGCTGCACGTAAGGCGTCCGGACACCCGTCCGGCGGCCCCCAGCAGCTCCCACCCCCGCAGCCTCGGTGAGAAGGTAAACGCTTATGTTCGGAAGGCTCGGCGCCCCCGAGATCATTCTCATCCTCATCGTCGTCGTCCTGCTGTTCGGCGCGAAGAAGCTCCCGGACATGGCGCGCTCGCTCGGCAAGTCGGCCCGCATCCTCAAGAGCGAGGCCAAGGCCATGAAGTCCGACGGCCAGCAGACCGCTCCGGCCGACCCGCCGGTCCCGGGCGAGCAGCCGCCGGCCCAGCGCACCATCCAGTCGGCGCCCGGCGACGTGAGCAGCGCGCGCCCGGTGGCCGAGCCGACGGACACCACCAAGCGCTGACACCGGGTCCCAGCAGGCGCTGTTCACCTCCGGTGTGACCAGAGCGACCTGCCGCACGAGATGAGGACGTGGGTTGCTCAAGTCTGCCCGCAAACAACAGAGGGACCCCGAGGGCCGGATGCCGCTCTCGGACCACCTTCGTGAGCTGCGCAACCGGCTCGCGAAGTCGGTGCTCGCGATCCTGGTCTGCGCGATCGTGGCGGCGTTCTATTACAAGGACATCGCCGAGCTGATCACCAAGCCGATCAAGGAGGCCGTGGACTGCACGGTGCCGTTCACCAAGCTCACCGAGAAGGACGGCGCCAAGGTCTGCGGCAACATCACGATGTCCGGCCTCATGGGGCCGTTCACGCTGATGATCAAGGTGTCCATGGTGACGGGCGTGGTCGCGGCCAGCCCGGTCTGGCTCTACCAGCTGTGGGCGTTCGTCTCGCCCGGGCTGCACAAGCACGAGAAGCGGTACTCGCTGAGCTTCGTGGCGGCGGGCTTCCCGCTCTTCCTGGCCGGTGGCTGGTTCTCGTACAACGTGCTGCCGGCGGCCGCCGAGGTGCTGCTGGGCTTCACCCCCGAGGGCGTGGCCAACCTGCTGCCCCTCAACGAGCTCATCGACCTCGTCACCCGCATGATCATCGTCTTCGGCCTCTCCTTCGAGCTGCCGTTGTTCCTCGTCATGCTCAACTTCAGCGGCATTCTCACCGGCCGCCGCATGCTGGGCTGGTGGCGCGGAATGATCATGGGTGTCACCGTGTTCGCGGCCTTCGCGACGCCGACCGTCGACCCGGTCTCGATGCTCTCGCTCGCCGCTCCGATCGTCGCCCTGTACTTCGTCGCCGTCGGCATCTCCCTGCTGAACGACAAGCGGCGCAGGGAGCGCGCGGAATCCGGGCCCGCCGACGACGAGGCGTCCGACCTCGACCTCACCCCCGAGGACGTCGGCGCCATCGAGCCCGTCACCTCGCCCCCCGCGCTGCCCGGGCAGTCCGACGGCGGCCGGGGCAGCAGGCTCAGCGGGTACGACGACGTCACCTGATCTTGACGGGCCCGCCGGAGCTTGTAAGGTCCGGCGGGTGACCGGCGAGATCACTCTCTTCGCCAATCCCACCGCGGGACGCGGCCGGGGCGCGCACGCCGCGCAGCCGGCCGCTTCGGCGTTGCGGGCCGCCGGTTTCCAGGTGCGCACCGTCCTCGGCGCGGACGCCCAGGACGCGCTGCGCCGGGCCCGCCGGGCCGTCGCGGACGGGACGGGGGCGCTCGTCGCCGTCGGCGGGGACGGCATGGTCAACCTCGCCCTCCAGGCCGTGGGCCGGCACCACGACCCCGCTCGGCGTGATCGCCGCGGGCACCAGCAACGACTTCGCCCGCGCCCTCGGCCTGCCCCTGCGCGACCCCGCCCGCGCGGGAGACGTGGCCGCCCGGGCCCTTAACAGCGCCCGGCCACGGGACATCGACCTGGGCCGCGTCGGCGGGCGCTGGTTCGCCACCGTCCTCGCCTGCGGCTTCGATTCCAAGGTCAACGACCGGGGCAACCGGATGCGCCTGCCCGGCGGCCGCTTCAAGTACGACCTCGCGATGCTCGTGGAACTGGCCGCGTTCAGGCCCCTCCCGTACAAGGTCACCCTCGACGGCGGCGAGACCCGCGAGATCGAGGCGACGCTCATAGCGGTCGGCAACTCCTCCTCCTACGGAGGAGGCATGCGCATCTGCGCCGACGCCGACCTCACCGACGGGCTCTTCGACGTCACGGTCGTCGGCGCCTGCTCACGGGCGACCCTGCTCAAGGTCTTCCCGCGCGTCTACCGGGGCACCCACCTGAGCCACCCCGATGTCACCACGCACCGCGTCGCATCGATCACGCTCGCGGCGCCCGGCATCACCGGATACGCCGACGGGGAACGGCTCGGCCCGCTCCCGGTCACCGCGGAGTGTGTACGCGCCGCCGTACGGGTATTGGCTCCTCTGCCGGCGCCCCGCCGGCAGGCCGCGGCACCCGGCCTTCCATAAAGATCGCGACCTCTGTCAGAGGCGGCGGGTAGGCTCGAAGACAAGATGACAGAGGACCTCTCACCAGCCGAAGCGTACGCAGCTGCCCGGCTCCGCGCCGCCGAGCAGGCCACCGCGCTCGCACCCTTCCGTGACCTGTACGACTTCGATCTCGACCCCTTCCAGATCGAGGCCTGTCAGGCGCTCGAAGCCGGAAAGGGCGTGCTGGTCGCCGCCCCCACCGGCTCGGGCAAGACCATCGTCGGCGAGTTCGCCGTGCATCTGGCCCTCGGGCAGGGCCGCAAATGCTTCTACACCACGCCCATCAAGGCGCTGTCCAACCAGAAGTACGCCGACCTGGCGCGGCGCTACGGCGCGGACAAGGTCGGCCTGCTGACCGGCGACAACAGCGTCAACGCGGACGCGCCGGTGGTCGTCATGACCACCGAAGTGCTGCGCAACATGCTGTACGCGGGCTCCCAGGCCCTCATCGGCCTCGGCTACGTGGTGATGGACGAGGTGCACTACCTCTCCGACCGCTTCCGGGGCGCGGTCTGGGAAGAGGTGATCATCCACCTTCCCGAGTCCGTCACGCTGGTGTCCCTGTCGGCGACGGTCTCCAACGCCGAGGAGTTCGGCGACTGGCTGGACACCGTGCGCGGCGACACCGAAGTGATCGTCTCCGAGCACCGCCCCGTGCCGCTGTGGCAGCACGTCATGGCCGGACGGCGGATGTACGACCTCTTCGAGGAGGAGTCCGACCACGGCGGCCGGGGCATCGCCCGGCGCGAGGTCAACCCCGACCTGCTGCGCATGGCGCGCCTGGAGAACCAGAAGACGTACAACCCGCGCGAGCGGCGCCGGGGCAAGATGGTGCGCGAGGCCGACCGCGAGCGCGAGCGCCGTCAGCGCTCCCGGATCTGGACGCCGGGCAGGCCCGAGGTCATCGAACGGCTCGACGCCGAAGGCCTCTTGCCGGCCATCACTTTCATCTTCAGCCGCGCCGCCTGCCAGGCCGCCGTCCAGCAGTGCATGTACGCGGGGCTGCGGCTCAACGACGAGGAGGGCCGCCAGAAGGTCCGCGAGATCGTCGAGGAGCGCACCGCCTCCATCCCGGGCGAGGACCTGCACGTCCTTGGCTATTACGAATGGCTCGAAGGCCTGGAGCGCGGCATCGCCGCCCATCACGCCGGCATGCTGCCCACCTTCAAGGAGGTCGTGGAGGAGCTGTTCGTCCGTGGCCTGGTGAAGGCGGTGTTCGCCACCGAGACGCTGGCCCTCGGCATCAACATGCCGGCGCGTTCGGTGGTGTTGGAGAAGCTGGTCAAGTGGAACGGCGAGCAGCACGCCGACATCACCCCCGGCGAGTACACCCAGCTGACCGGCCGCGCCGGGCGCCGCGGCATCGACGTCGAGGGCCACGCGGTGGTCCTGTGGCAGCGCGGCATGGACCCGGACGCCCTGGCGGGCCTCGCGGGCACGCGCACCTATCCGCTGCGCTCCAGCTTCAAGCCGTCGTACAACATGGCCGTGAACCTGGTCCAGCAGTTCGGCAGGCACCGCTCGCGCGAACTGCTGGAGACCTCCTTCGCGCAGTTCCAGGCCGACAAGTCGGTCGTCGGCATCTCGCGCCAGGTCCAGCGCAACGAGGAGGGCCTGGAGGGATACCGGGAAGGCATGCGCTGCCACCTCGGTGACTTCGAGGAGTACGCGCGGATGCGGCGCGACCTGAAGGACCGCGAGACCGAGCTCGCCAAGCACGGCGCGGCCCAGCGCCGCGCGGCGGCCGCCGCCTCCCTGGAAAAGCTCAAGCCGGGCGACATCATCCATGTGCCGACCGGCAAGTTCGCGGGTCTCGCCCTCGTTCTCGACCCCGGCATCCCGGCGGGCCGCACCAACGGGCACCGGGGCTTCGAGCAGCACGACGGGCCGCGCCCGCTGGTGCTGACGGCCGAGCGGCAGGTCAAGCGGCTCGCCTCGATCGACTTCCCGGTGCCGGTGGCGGCCCTGGAGCGGATGCGGGTGCCCAAGTCGTTCAACGCGCGCTCCCCGCAGTCCCGCCGCGACCTCGCGTCCGCGCTGCGCACCAAGGCCGGGCACATCGTCCCCGAGCGGCACCGCAAGGGCCGTTCCGACGCGGCCGACGACCGGGAGATCAACCGCCTTCGCACCGCGCTGCGCGCCCACCCCTGCCACGGCTGCGACGAGCGCGAGGACCACGCCCGCTGGGCCGAGCGCTACTACCGCCTCCAGTGCGACACCAAGCAGCTGGAGCAGCGCATCGAGGGGCGCACCAACACCATCGCGCGCACCTTCGACCGCATCGTGGCCCTGCTCACCGAGCTCGACTACCTGCGGGACGAGGAGGTCACGGAGCACGGCAGGCGCCTGGCCCGGCTCTACGGCGAGCTCGACCTGCTGGCCAGCGAATGCCTGCGCGCACGGGTGTGGGAAGGCCTGAACCCGGCCGAACTGGCCGCCTGCGTCTCGGCGTTGGTGTACGAGGCCCGTCAGTCCGACGACGCGGTCGCGCCCAAGACGCCGTCAGGCAACGCCAAGGCCGCGCTCGGCGAGATGGTACGGATCTGGGGCCGGCTCGACGCCCTCGAAGAGGACCACAAGATCAACCAGGCGGAGGGCGTGGGCCAGCGCGAGCCCGACTTCGGGTTCGCCTGGGCCGCCTACCAGTGGGCCAGCGACAAGGGCCTGGACGAGGTGCTGCGCGAGGCCGACATGCCAGCCGGTGACTTCGTGCGCTGGTGCAAGCAGGTCATCGACGTCCTCGGCCAGATCGCGGCGGCCGCCCCGCGCGAGAACAGCACGGTGGCCAAGAACGCCCGCAAGGCGGTCGACGCGCTGCTGCGCGGCGTCGTCGCCTACAGCTCGGTCGGCTGAGCCGGGCGGCCCGCGCCGCGTACGGCTCCTGGGGCAACGGCTCCCGTCGGACACGACGGGAGCCGTTCGCCTGCCCGCCCCGGCCTGTCCGTCCCGCCCGCGCGGGCGGGACGGAACCTCGCCCTCCGGTGCGTGGGCCGGGTGTGCGACGATCGGCCGCATGAGCTCCATGACGGGACGACGGGTCGGACGGCCCCGGGCGATCCAGCGGCCGGACAGCGGTCTCGCCGCCCGGGAAGAACTGCTGGGCGCGGCGGCCGAGTTGTTCACCCGCCACGGTTACGCCGCGACGACCACCCGGATGGTGGCGGAACGCGCGGGCCTTCGCCAGGCCACGATGTACCACTACTTCGCCGGCAAGGAGGACCTGCTCGCCGAGCTCCTCGAATCGACGGTGGCCCCCTCCCTCGACCTGGCGCGCCGGCTCCTGGACGACTCCGCGCGCGGCGCCGGTGAACGCCTGCGCGCGCTGTGCCGTTTCGACGTGGAGCTGCTGTGCGGCGGCCCGCACAACCTGGGCGCGCTGTATCTCCTCCCCGAGGTACGGGCCGAGCGCTTCGCGGCGTTCCACCGGACCCGGGCCGAGTTGAAGGCCGCGTACGCCGAGCTGATCGCGGCGACCGAGGCCTGCGCGGAGCTGGACGCCGACGAGCGGGCGCTGCGTACGGATCTGGTGTTCGGGCTGATCGAGGGTGTCATCCTCATCCACCGCTCGGCGCCGGCCCGCGAAGTGGCCGTCTTCGCCGACGCCACCGCAGCTGCGGCGTTGCGCATCGCGGGCACAGTCTGAGGCCGCTCTCCGCCCCGCCCCACTACGCCGCCGCGCCCGCCAACTCCCGCGCCATGACCGCGAGTTCGCCCACGCGCAGAACCCGCCCGCCGCAACCCGGCACCGGCACGTGCAGTGCCCGCGTCCAGCGCGCCGGGATGGCCCCGACACCGTAGCGGGCGCCGGCGAAGTGGACCACGGCCGTGGTGGCCTTACGCCCAGCCGGCCCCCGCCTCGTCGATGTCCATACCGGCCAGGTTATCCGGCGCCTCGGCGGGGGCCTAGGTGGCTGTGTGGGCCCTCGAAATACGCGATACATCGCGGTTGACCCTTCCATGTGCTCGCGATATATTCGGCTACGAGTACTCGGGGACGACGTCGCCGGTGCTCGGGAGTGAGGTGATGACGATGGCCGTGGGCCGGCGCAAGTTGCGCAACCCCTTGGCGCTTGCCGTGCTGGTGCTGCTCGCCGAGCGGTCGCCGATGCATCCGTACGAGATCGCCCAGACTCTGCGCCGACGTGGCAAGGAGTACAGCATCAAGATCAACTACGGATCGCTCTACACCGTCGTGCAGAACCTCGAAAAGCACGGCTTCGTCGAGGTGGCCGACGTCCAGCGCGAGGGCAACCGCCCCGAGCGCACCCGCTACGCCCTCACCCCTGAGGGCCGCGAGGAAATGCTCGACTGGATGGCGGACATCGTCGCGGTGCCCGTGCACGAGTTCCCCATCTTCGAGACGGCGCTGTGCCTCATGGGCATCCTTCCGCCCGACGACGTCGCCGAACTGCTCGAACAGCGCGTCTCCACGATGGAGGTGCGAGCCGCCGGGCTCAGGGGAGCGCTGCTCAAGCTGACCGAGACGATCCCGAGGGTCCTGCTCGTGGAGACCGAGTACCAGCTCCACATGGTCGACGCCGAGATCCAGTGGGTGCGCGGCTTTCTGAAGGAGATGGCCGAGGGGACCCTGGACGGTCTCGACGGCTGGCGCGGCTGGCACGCCACGGGACGGCTGCCCGAGGAATGGGAGCGTTTGGAGGAGGCCGACACCGACGGCTAGCCGACGGCCCGCGCCCACAGCGGTGCGGGGCGCCGGGCGCGGTCGCGTGAACCGCGCGCCCGCGCACAGAGGAGCCGCATGCAGAGGGGCCGCACGCGCGTCGCTCGTGGCCGTATGCGGATACGTCATCACGTCATCGACACGACACGACACGAAAAACCCCGGCACGGGCTGTTGCAGCAGCCCCCGCCGGGGTCATGACCCCGGACCGGACCCGCGTGGAGCAGGCCAGGCGATCGAGGGTGTGGCACGCCAAGGATAGCCCGGCGCTCCTCACGCGGATCGGTCCGTCATCCCGACCGACCCGCTCACCACAGGAGAGCCTTGTCATGAGCAACCGGGCGCCCGCAGTAGAGGCGCGCAACCTGATCAAGACGTACCCCGGTGATGTCACCGCCCTGGGCGGCATGACCCTGACCGTCGAACCCGGCACGGTCTTCGGGCTGCTCGGCCCCAACGGCGCCGGCAAATCGACCACCGTCAAGATCCTCACCACCCTCGCGCGGCCCGACAGCGGCACCGCGAGCGTCGCCGGGCACGACGTGCTGCGCCATCCCGACCGGGTCCGGCGGGCGATCGGCGTGGTGGCCCAGAAGTCCGGCGCCGACCCCGTCGCCACCGGCCGCGAGAACCTGCGCCTCCAGGGCCGGCTCTACGGACTGACCGGCGCGGCGCTGGGCCGCCGCGTGGACGAGCTCCTGGAGCGCTTCGACCTGGCCGACGCGGCCAAGCGCGTGGTCAAGGGGTACTCGGGCGGCATGCAGCGCCGCCTCGATGTCGCGCTCGGCCTGGTCCACCGGCCCGAAGTCCTCTTCCTCGACGAGCCGACCACCGGGCTCGACCCCGAGGCGCGCACCGCCATGTGGGAGGAGATCTCCCGCCTCGCCGGTGACGAGGGCCTGACCATCGTGCTCACCACCCACTACCTCGAAGAGGCCGACCGGCTCGCCGAGCGGATCGCGATCGTCGACCGGGGCCGGGTCGTCGTCGAAGGCACCCCCGACGAGCTGAAGGGCGAACTGCGCGGCGACGCCGTCCACATGGAGCTGCGCGAGCCCGTCACCGGCTCACCCGCCGGGCCCTCACCGCTGCGCCAGGCGCTCACCGGACTGCCCGGCGTCCACGAGGTGCTGATCGACGGCCGCCGGGTCAGTGCCCGCGCCGACGACGGCGCGGCCGCCGTGCCCGTGCTGCTCGCCGCCCTTGAGCGGGCCGGTGCCTCCGTCGCCGCGGCGACCGTGGCCCGCCCCTCCCTCGACGACGTCTACCTGCGCTATGCCGGACGCCGTTACTCCGAGGCCGAGGCGGCAGCCGAAGCCCCCGCCCTCGCGACCGCGGGAGACCAGCGATGACCATCCACCTTCCCGCCCCGGCCCCGGCCACCGGCCTCAAGGGCTCCAACGCCCTCGCCCAGACCTGGTACATGACGCAGCGTCAGCTGATGGCGATCGTCCGCCAGCCCGCCTATCTCCTGATCACCCTCGTCCAGCCGGTGATCTGGCTCTTCCTCTTCGGCAACCTCTTCAAGAAGGTGGTCCAGCTCGGCGGCTTCGGCACCACCTCCTACCTGGACTACCTCGTCCCCGGCATCGTCTTGATGAGCGCTCTCGGCTCCAGCATGTGGGCCGGCATGGGCACCCTGGAGGAAATCGAGCGCGGCACGCTCAACCGGTTCCTGACCACCCCGGTCAGCCGCGCCGCCCTGATGAACGCCAACGTCGTCCAGAACGGCATCAGCATCACCGTCCAGACCGTGATCATCCTGCTGCTCGGCAAGCTCGGCGGGGCCCACTACCCCGGCGGGTTCGGCGGCCTGGTCATTCTGGCGGTCGCGGCGGTCCTGCTCGGCACGGTCTTCGGCGCCTTCTCCAACGCGCTCGGCATGCTGGTCCGCCAGCGCGAGTCGATCATCGGGATCAACACCTTCCTGCTGCTGCCGCTGACCTTCCTGTCATCGGGGTTCATGGCGCCGGCCCAGATGCCGTCCTGGATGCGGCACATCGCCGACTTCAACCCCCTCAACTGGGGCATGGTGGCGGGCCGTTCGGCCATGTCGGCCGACCCCGACTGGTCTCTCGTCCTCGGTCGCGGCGGGGCGCTCCTGGCCCTCGCGGTCGTGGCGGTGTGGCTCTCCACCCGTACGTTCCGCTCGTACCAGAAGTCGGTGTGACGGTTGCGCGCGGACCCGGCAGTGGCCGGTGCCGCGCGCGGTCGGGGCACGCGAAGACCCCCGGCGGGGCAGACGCCGGCGGTCCGGGCACGCGAAGACCCCCGGCGGGGCAGACGCCGGGGGTCTTCGGGCGGGTCTTCTGGTGAGGGATGCGCCTCAGGCGGCGGGGGCCTCCTGCTCGCGCTCCACCTGCGCGTTCCACTCCCGCTTCGCCGCGCGCCAGGCGTCGTCGTCCTGGCCGAGACGCCAGTAGCCCGAGATGGACAGACGCTCGCGCGGTACGTTCCGCTCGACCCGGAGCAGGGCGCGCAGCTCCTTCACGAAGCCCGCCTCCCCGTGTACGAAGGCGTGCACGGCACCGGCCGGGAACTCCAGGTCCTTCACCGCGCCCACCAGACGCGAGCCGACCGGCGCCTCGCCCCGGTGCAGCCAGGTCACCTCGGCGCCGTCCGGCGTGGTGATCTTCTGCTCCTCCTCGGGGCCCGACACCTCGACGAAGGCGCGCACCACGGCACCCGCCGGCATGCGCTCCATGGCCGCCGCGATCGCGGGCAGCGCGCTCTCGTCACCGGCGAGCAGATGCCAGTCGGCCGCCGGGTCCGGGGCGTAGCCGCCGCCGGGGCCGAGGAAGCGGACCGTTTCGCCGGGCTCGACCCCGGCCGCCCACGGGCCGGCAAGGCCCTCGTCGCCGTGCACCACGAAGTCGACGGACAGCTCGCCGCGCTCCGCGTCCCAGGCGCGCACCGTGTACGCCCGGGTGCTCGGCCACTGCTCGCGCGGGAACTCGGCGCGGATCCGTTCCATGTCGAAGGGCTCCGGGTAGCTCACGCCCTTGGCCGGGAACAGCAGCTTGATGTAGTGGTCGGTGTGCTCGCCCACGGGGAGCCCGGCAAGTGAAGCGCCGCCGAGCACGACGCGCACCATGTGCGGGGTGATCCGCTCGGTGCGCACCACCTGAGCCTCGTTGATCTTCGGTGCCTTGCGAGACGGCCGTTCTGCCACAGTGCGCTCCCCTGATCCACCACTAGTTAGGTTTACCTAAGCTAGCACCTCAGGCGCGGAGAGTGGAGAGCAGTCTGCCCGTCGCTCCCGCGAGCCCCCACCGGGCCACGAGCTCTTCGAGGGCCGTGGGGTCGCGGGGCTTTTCCGGCAGTGCCGGGTCGAACGGCGGAAGGGGCACGTCCATCGCGACCCGCACCACCTTCGGCGCGACGTCCAGATAGTCGGCCGCCTCCAGGATTCCCCGGCGCTTGGCCGGGGTCAGCTTGGAGAAGCGGTCGGCGGCCGCCGCGCGGACGCCCGCCAGATCGCCGTAATCCTTGATCAGCTGGGCCGCCGTCTTCTCGCCGATGCCCTTCACGCCGGGCAGTCCGTCGCTGGTGTCGCCGCGCAGGGCCGCGAAGTCGGCGTACTGGTCGGGGCGCACGCCGTACTTCGTCCGGATCAGCTCGTCGTCCACCACGTCGCAGTCGCCGACGCCCTTGCGGGGGTAGAGCACCCGCACCCCGCGCGCGTCGTCGACCAGCTGGAACAGGTCGCGGTCCCCGGTGACGATGTCGACCGGGCCGGGCGCAAGGCCGGACAGCGTGCCGATCACGTCGTCCGCCTCGTAGCCCGCCACGCCGACGCGGGCGATGCCCAGCGCGTCCAGCACGGCGTCGATCACCGGGACCTGCGGGGCCAGGGTGTCCGGGGTCTCCTCCTCGTCGGGCTGCCCCGGCGGCGTCACCTCGGCCACCCGGTGTGCCTTGTAGGAGGGGATCAGGTCCACCCGCCACCGCGGCCGCCAGTCCGCGTCCATGCACGCCACCAGCTCCTGCGGGCGGTGGTCGTGGACCAGGCGGGAGATGAAGTCGAGCAGGCCGCGCACGGCGTTGACCGGCGTGCCGTCGGGGGCCCTGACCGTGTCGGGGACTCCGAAGTAGGCCCGGTAATAGAGGGAGGAGGTGTCGAGGAGCATCAGGCGTCGCGTCACATCCCCGATGATGCCGCACACCACTGACAGTCACCCCGCGCTCACGACGTATCTGCCCCGCGCCCGCCGCTTGGGCGTCCGGCAACCAACCACCCCGCTCGTGAACAAGTGAACTGGGTCACTGTTGTGTTTGCCCTGGTAGAGCCTGGGCAGGCGCGTCGCCGGAGCGGACCCAAGTATGGATTTCAACCATTTCTCGGGCTGCGGACCGAATCCGCGCCGCTCCACGGCCCGCCCGCGGGGGATGCGGGCCGTTCTCGGTTCGACCCGTGAGGTGTATGTGTCCAGGCTCCAGGCCGAGCAGCTGTACAAGGTGTTCGGCAGACGACCCGAGGAAGCCGTCGGCAGGCTCGAAGGCGGCGCCGGCCGCGACGAGCTGCGGGCGCAGGGGACGACCGCGGCGGTGATCGACGCCTCGTTCACGGTGGAACCCGGTCAGATCTTCGTGGTCATGGGCCTCTCCGGCTCGGGCAAGTCGACCCTGCTGCGCATGCTCAACGGGCTCCTGGAGCCCACGTCGGGCCGCGTCCTGTTCGACGGACAGGACGTGACCGCCCTGTCCGCCCGCGACCTGCGCGCGGTCCGCTCCAGCAAGATCAGCATGGTGTTCCAGCACTTCGCGTTGTTCCCGCACCGCAGCGTCCTGGAGAACGCCGCGTACGGCCTCGAGGTCCAGGGTGTGCCCCGTGCCGAGCGGGAGAAACGTGCCGCGGAGGCCCTGGAGCTGACCGGCCTCGCCGGCTGGGGCGACTCCTGGCCCGACGAGCTCTCCGGCGGCATGCAGCAGCGCGTGGGCCTGGCTCGCGCCCTGGCCACCGATGCCGACCTGCTCCTCATGGACGAGTCCTTCAGCGCGCTCGACCCGCTGATCCGGCGCGACATGCAGGACCAGCTCCTCGAACTCCAGAAGCGCCTGAAGAAGACGATCGTCTTCATCACGCACGACCTCAACGAGGCCATGCGGCTCGGCGACCAGATCGCCGTGATGCGCGACGGGCGGATAGTCCAGCTCGGCACCGCCGAGGACATCCTGCTCACCCCGGCCAACGACTACGTGGCCTCCTTCATCCAGGACGTCGACCGCTCCCGGGTGCTCACCGCGCTGTCCGTGATGACCGTTGCGCACCGCCCCGACGCGGGCAGCTGCGACTGCGAGAGCGTGCTGCCCGACACCCCCGTCGCGGACGTGTGCGCGGTGGCGGCCCGGGTCTCGCACCCGGTCGCCGTCAAGGACCGCGAGGGCGCCCTGCTCGGCGTCGTGCCGCAGGAGCGTCTGATCGCCTTCCTCGGGGACGACACGCAAGGCCCGGCCGACTGCTCGATGAAGGAGGTGGCCGCCCATGCCTAGGCTCCACCTCGGCGACTGGGTCGACAGCGCCGTCAACTTCCTCCAGTCCCACCTCTCCTGGCTCTTCGACGCCATCACACACGTCGTCAACGGCATGTACGACGGCATCAACACCGTCCTCGACGCCCCCCAGCCCCTGCTGTTCGCCGGCATCCTCGCCGTGGTCGCCTGGTGGCTGCGCGGGCTCGTCGCCGGTGTCCTCACGTTCGCCGGGTTCGCGCTCATCGAGTCGATCCAGCTGTGGGACGACACGATGTCCACGCTCTCGCTGGTGCTCGTCGCGGCCATCGTGACCCTGGTCGTCGCGGTCCCGCTCGGCATCTGGGCCTCGCGCTCCAAGACGGTCAGCGCGGTGATGCGGCCGGTCCTGGACTTCATGCAGACCATGCCGGCGATGGTCTATCTGATTCCCGGCATCATCTTCTTCGGCGTCGGTGTCGTCCCCGGCATCATCGCCACCATCGTCTTCTCGCTGCCCCCGGGCGTGCGCATGACCGAACTCGGCATCCGCCAGGTCGACGGGGAACTCGTGGAGGCGGCCGAGGCGTTCGGCACCACCCCGCGCAACACCCTGCTGCGGGTGCAGCTGCCGCTCGCGCTGCCGACCATCATGGCCGGCATCAACCAGGTCATCATGCTCAGCCTCTCCATGGTCGTCATCGCGGGCATGGCGGGCGGCGGCGGCCTCGGCGGCGCCGTCTACCGCGCCATCGGCAACGTCGACATCGGGCTCGGTTTCGAGGCCGGCATCTCCATCGTCGTCCTCGCCATGTACCTGGACCGGATGACCGGCGCGCTCAGCCGCCAGGTCTCCCCGCTCGGCCGGCGCGCGCTGGCCAAGGCGAAGGCGGCCGCGGGCGGGCTGAAACTCTGGAACTACCGTCCCCAGCCGGTCGTCGCGATCGTCGGCGTGGTGATCCTCGGGCTCGTCGCGGGCGGCATGAACGTGTTCGGCTCCTCCGGCGAGGCCGCCGCGTCCGGCGCCAAGAACGTCGGCAAGGGCAAGAAGATCTCGCTCGGCTACATCCCGTGGGACGAGGGCGTCGCCTCCACCTTCCTGTGGAAGGAGCTCCTGGAGCGCCGGGGCTTCACCGTCGATGCCCGCCAGTACGAGGCCGGAGCGCTCTACACCGGCATGGCGGGCGGTCAGATCGACTTCGAGACCGACTCCTGGCTGCCCACCACGCACGCCCAGTACTGGGCGAAGTACAAGGACAAGCTGGAGGACGTGGGCTCCTGGTACGGCCCGACCTCCCTTGAGCTCTCGGTGCCGTCCTACGTCAAGGACGTCAACACCCTCGACGACCTCAAGGGCAAGGGCGCCGAGTTCCAGAACCGGATCGTGGGCATCGAACCGAGCGCCGGTGAGACCGGGATCCTCAAGGACAAGATCCTCAAGGAGTACGGTCTGGACGGTGAGTACAAGGTCGTCGACGGCTCCACGCCGGGCATGCTGGCCGAGCTGAAGCGGGCGTACGCCAAGAAGGAGCCGATCGTGGTTCCGCTCTGGTCGCCGCACTGGGCGTACAACACCTACGACCTCAAGAAGCTCAAGGACCCCAAGGGCGCCTGGGGCAAGGGTGACGACGTGCACACGCTGGCCCGCAAGGGCTTCTCCGCCGACAACGCCGAGGTCGGCACGTGGCTGAAGAACTTCCACATGGACGAGAAGCAGCTCACCAGCCTCGAGGCGAAGATCCAGTCCACCGGCAAGGGCAAGGAGCAGGACGCGGTGCGCGCCTGGCTCAAGGACAACCCCGGCCTCGCCGACAAGTGGACCCCGGTCGGTTCCTGAGGACCCCGCTCCACCTTCCTTCGTGCGGCCGCGGCCCCCTTCGGGCCGCGGCCGCACGACGTCGTGATCCGGCCCGATCGCGAACGGAACCCGTGGCGATCTCGGCGGGACGGTCCCGTCGGGGTCCGAAGCTGCGTAGGGTGACCTGCACGTGGCTGTGCGACGGCGGATCGAGACAACCCAGAGAACGGGGAGGGCCCGGGAGATGGACGACAAGGAAACTCTTCGGGTGGGGGTGGCGGTGCGGCGTCTGCGCCGCGGTCTCGGTCTCACCCTGGCCGTGGTCGCCGAGCGCAGCGGCCTTTCGGTGCCCTTCCTCAGCCAGGTCGAGAACGAGCGCGCCCGCCCCAGCGCGCGCTCCCTCCAGCGCGTCGCGGACGCCTTGAACACCACGGTCGGCGAGCTGTACGACGCCGCCGACTGCGCCCGCACCGTCGACGTCGTGCGCGCCGAGCCCGAGGGGGAGGGCCAGGGCGTGCGGGCCCTGCTGCGCGGCCACCACCAGCTGCACGCCATGGAGTTCACCGGCGATCAGGACACCGGGCGCGAATTCCAGCACCGCAACGACGAGTTGATGTACGTGGCCGACGGCGCCGCCGAGGTCGAGGCCGAGGGCCGCGCCTACCGCCTGGAGCGGGGCGACACGCTGTGCCTGTCCGGCGGGGTGCGCCACCGCTGGCGCGCCGCGCTGCCCGGCACCCGCATCCTGGTCGTCGCGGTCGCCGACCACATCGAGGCCATCGAGGAGACCCGCCCCTGATGGCGGGCGGCCTCGGCACGGGGCGCCACTGATGCGGGTGGTCTCCCTCGTCCCGTCCTTGACGGAGGCCGTCGCGGCCGGCGCCCCCGGATTCCTTGTGGGCGTCACCGACTGGTGCGTCCATCCGGCCGGGCTCGGCGCCGAGCGCGTCGGTGGCACCAAGAATCCGGATGTGGAGCGGATCGTCGCGCTCGCGCCGGATCTGGTCGTCGCCAACGAGGAGGAGAACAGGGCCGCCGATCTGGCCGCCCTGCGGGACGCGGGACTCGACGTCCTGGTCACCGAGATCCGCTCGCTGACGCAGGCCTTCACCGAGCTGGAACGGGTCCTGGTCGAGGGTTGCGGCCTGGCGCGTCCGGGCTGGCTCGACGCGGCCGAGCGGGCGTGGGCGGGGGTGCGGCCGGGCCGCGAGCGCCGGGCCGTGGTGCCGATCTGGCGGCGCCCCTGGATGGTGCTCGGCCGCGACACCTTCGCCGGCGACCTGCTCGCGCGTCTGGGCGTACGCAACGTCTACGCCGAGCACGCCGAGCGGTACCCCCGCGTCGCCGTCGAGGAGCTGAACACGGCAGGGGCCGACCTGGTCGTGCTGCCCGACGAGCCCTACCCGTTCACGCCCGGCGACGGCCCCGAGGCGTTCCCCGCCCTGCCGGCCGCCCTCGTCGACGGCCGCCATCTCACCTGGTACGGGCCCTCACTGGTCCGCGCGCCGGCCGTGCTCGGCGCGGCGCTGGGGAGGGACCTCTGAGCGCGTCGGCGCCTCAGCGGGTCACTTCTTGGCGGGCGGCGCGAGCAGTCGGCCGTCCAGTAGCCCTCGCACGGTGTGGAAGCCGGCCGCCAGCCAGGCCGTCACCAGCAGCGCGTACAGGGCCACCGCCAGCCAGTCGAAGGCGTGCAGGCCGGTGTGGCGGGCCAGGCCCTCGGCCCCGGTGACGCAGGTGCCGACGGGGAAGGTGAAGGCCCACCAGGTCATCGCGAAGCCCATGCCGCGCCGGGCCGCCCGCACCGCCATCGCCACCGCGAGCGCGAGCCACATCAGGGCGAAGCCCATCACCGGTACCCCGTACACCACGGCGAAGGCGCCCATGCCCCGCGCGTAGGGGGCGCCGATCGCGCCGGACGCCACATCGGCCAGCTTGTTCACGGCGGTGGTCGACTGGCCCAGCGGGCCGAGGACCAGGAAGAGGGTCGGGGTGAGCAGGAGCGGCAGCGCGCCCCGGTGCACCAGACGCGAGAACACCACGGGCAGGATGATGAGCGTGGCGAGCAGGCTCATGCCGAACATCGCGTACGAGGCGAGCAGCATCGCCTCACGGGCCTGGCCCGCCGGCAGATGGGGGACCAGCAGCGGGCCGAGCGTCGCCGACACCATGGGCGCGACCACCGGGAGCAGCCAGACGGGGGAGGCGCTGCCCGGAGCGAGTTCGTGCCGCACCACCATCAGATACGGGACGCCCACCGCGGCCACCAGACCCGTGACCGTGCCCACGCCGTAGAGCACCCACGCCAGCGGGACGGCCGCGCTCTCGCCGATCAGCTGGGCGCCGACGGAGAGGGAGCCGATCCCGACCGCGAGGAAGGCCATCGAAAGGCAGCCGTAGAAGGGCGCGACGGCCGGGTCGAGGAGATGGGCGCGGGCCTGGTCGCGGTGGTGCAGCCAGTGCCCGGCGCGGGCCACGAGCACCACGGCCAGCAGTGCGAGGGAGAGCGCCCAGACGAGCGCGAGACCCGGAACGTGGAAGGGCAGCCCCGCGCCCGCGTTGGCGATGATGGCGGTGCCCATGACAGCGGCGTACCAGTTCGGGCCGAGGTGGCGCAGCGCGGGGCGGCGCCGCAGGAAGACGAGGGGCTGGGTGCGAGGGCGTGGTCGCGCGGTGAGGGCCATGGATCAAGCCTCGTCCCGCGCCCGGACCCCCGCCACGCCCGCTGGCCCTATGAGCCCATAAGCTGGGTTTATGAGCACGAGCGGACCCGAGGACCAGGCGCCCCTCGCCCACCGGGTGCCCGACCTGGGAGCGATGGAGCTGCTGCTCGCCGTCGCCCGGCACGGCAGTCTCGGACGCGCGGCCCGCGATCTCGGCATCACCCAGCCCGCGGCGAGCAGCCGGGTCCGCTCGATGGAACGCCTCCTCGGTGTCGCGCTCGTGGACCGTTCCCCGCGCGGCTCACGGCTCACCGCCGAGGGCGTCCTCGTGACGGACTGGGCGCGGCGGGTCGTGGAGGCGGCCGAGGCATTCGACGCCGGCGCGCAGGCCCTGCGGGGGCGGCGCGATTCGCGGCTGCGGGTCGCCGCCAGCATGACGATCGCCGAGTACCTGCTGCCGGGCTGGCTGATCGCGCTGCGCGCCGAGCGACCGGGCACGGCGGTGTCCCTGAGCGCCGGGAACTCCGCCGTCGTGGCGAAGCTGCTGCTCAGTGACGAGGCGGACCTCGGCTTCGTCGAGGGTCTTGGCGTACCCGCCGGGCTGGACTCGGCGGTCATCGGGCACGACCGGCTCGTGGTGGTCGCGGCCCCCTCGCACCCCTGGGCGCGCCGGCGCGGGCCGCTGCCGCCGGCCGAACTGGCCGCGACCCCGCTCATCCTGCGCGAGCGCGGCTCGGGCACCCGTCAGGTCCTGGACGCGGCGCTGGCCGCGCACGGCGGACTTGCCGACCCTCTCATCGAGCTGTCCTCGACCACCGCCGTGAAGGCGTCCGTGGTCAGCGGGGCGGGGCCCTCGGTCCTGAGCGAACTGGCCCTGGGCGAGGAGCTGGCCGCCCGCCGTCTGGTGCGGATCCCGGTCGAGGGCGTACGGCTGCGGCGCGATCTGCGCGCGGTGTGGCGCAGGGGCCCGCTTCCGGCCGGCCCCGCCCGCGATCTGCTGTCCCTGGCCGCGCCCAAGTAGGTCCCCGCCGACCCCGCCCGTCCTCAATCGCCGGACAGGCTGAGGTCGCCGGACCGTCAGGGGTGCGGGGAACTGCGCGCCACCCGGGGCCCCTGGGGCTGTGCCCCCGACCCCGTTCGGCCTGAAGGGCCTCGTCCTCGATAACCGGACGGGCTGACTGTGCCGATGTGGGCCCGCACCGATCCCGCCAGGGGCGCGGGGAACCGCGCGAGAAGCGACCGCGGCCCGCAGCCGGGGTTCTTGGGGCTGCGCCCCGGACCTCCGCGTGCTCGACCCGCGGTCGAAAAGCGACCAGGTCCGGGTCAGGGCGCCGGTGTCGGCCGCCCGCCCCGGGCCGCCGCCGCCCTCACCAGGCCCCGCGCCACGCGAAGGTCCTGGCCCGCCTCGGGGTGCCACTGGACGCCCAGGGCCCAGCCCGGCCCGGGCAGTTCGGCCGCCTCCACCGTGCCGTCCGCCGCGTACGCCGACGCCACGAGCCCGGCGCCGAGCCGGTCCACGCACTGGTGGTGGTAGGTCGGCACGGACGCGGCCTCGGGCACGAGCGAGGCGTACAGCGTGCCCGGCACCGGCTCGACGGTGTGCTCGCCGAACACCCCGCGTCCACCGGTGTGCCCGTCCAGGTGCTGCACCAGCGTGCCGCCGAGCGCGACATTGAGGAGCTGAAGACCCCGGCAGATGCCGAGCAGCGGGGTGCCCGAGGCCAGGGCCGCCTCGATCAGGGCCAGCTCCCAGGCGTCCCGCGCGCGGGCGGGCGGCCCGGTCAGGGAGGAGGCCGTGGCCCCGTAGCACACCGGCTCCACATCCGCGCCGCCCGCGATGATCAGGCCGTCGACACGCGCCACCACCTCGGCCGCTGCCGCCGGGTCGTCGTCCGGCGGCAGCATCGCGGCCAGGCCCCCGGCCGCCCGCACGAGCCGGGGATAGCCGGCGGGCAGCAGGGCGGCGGGCATCTGCCACACCCCCCACGCGGCTGGCTCCAGATACGTACTGATGCCAATCAGCGGTTTGGGCACGGTCACGGTCTCCGTTCGTAGGGGCGGGGCGGGCGGCCCGTCAGTCCCGGGCGAGTTCGGCCTCGGCCTCGGCCAGCGCGGCGAACTCCTCCTCGGGGGCGTTGGCGACCAGCCGGTGGCGGCTGTAGAAGGCGAAATAGGCCAGCGCGATCGCGTAGACACCCAGCGCGATGAACGCCGCGTCCTTGTCCACAAGGAAGGTGGCCACCAGCGCGAACAGCGCGAGCACGAAGGCGACGGAGGAGGTCAGGATGCCGCCCGGCGTGCGGTAGGGACGCTCCAGGTCCGGCTCGCGGCGCCGCAGGACCACGTGCGAGAGCGCCATCAAAGCGTACGAGATGGTGGCGCCGAACACCGCCACGTTCAGCATCCGCCCGCCGTTGCCGCTCCACGCGGCCAGCGCGAACCCGATCGCGCCGGGGATCAGCAGGCCGAGGTAGGGCGACTTGCGGCGGCTGGTCAGGGACAGGAAGCGGGGCAGATAGCCGGCCCGGGACAGGGCGAAGAGCTGGCGCGAGCCCGCGAAGATCAGCGAGAAGAACGACGCCACCAGGCCCGCGAGCCCCGCGTAGTTGACGAACCTGCTGAGCGCGGTGGGCCCGCCGTCGCCCTGGAGCGCCACCACCAGCGGGTTGCCCGCGTCCTTGAGGGCCGCCGAGCCGTGCGCCCCGGTCGCGGCCAGGAACGTCACCACGGCGAGCAGGACGAGGACCGACAGCGCGATGGCGAGCGCGCGCGGCATGGACCGCACCGGATCCTTGGCCTCCTCGGCCGCGAGCGGCACCCCCTCGACGCCGAGGAAGAACCACATGCCGAAGGGGAACGCGGCCCAGATGCCGAGCACGCCGAACGGCAGCCACGAGCCGGCGCCGAGCGCCGAGGTGTCCACCGGGATGTCGTTGAGACGGGACGCGTCGAAGTCGGTGAACGCGCCGACGGCGAAGACCAGCAGGGCAGCCACCGCGATCGCGGTGACGACCAGGCTGAAGCGCAGCGCCTCGCCCACGCCCCACAGGTGGATCCCGATGAAGAGCGCGAAGCAGGCGAGGTGGACCGGCCAGCCCGAGGTGAGCCCGAACAGGCCGAGCGATTCGACGTAGTCGCCGATGAACAGCGAGATCGCGGCGGGCGCCAGGATGTACTCGATGAGGATCGCGGTGCCGGTCAGGAATCCGCCCCAGGTGCCGAGCGCCCGGCGCGCGAAGCCGTAACCGCCGCCCGCCGTGGGCAGGATGGCGGAGAGTTCGGCGAGCGAGAAGACGAGACAGGCGTACATGATGCCCATCAGGACGGTGGCCGCCGCAAGGCCGCCGAAGCCGCCCTTGGACAGGCCGATGTTCCAGCCGGAGAAGTCGCCCGAGACCACATAGGCGACGCCGAGCCCGGTCAGCAGCAGCCAGCCGGCGCTGCCGCGCCGCAGGGTGCGCCGGTGCAGATAGTCGTCCTCGGCGGTGGCGGGTGGTGCGGTGCGCAGGTCGGTGCCCTCGGCCATGAGCCGCTCCAGATGATCGTCGGGGGAGATCAATTCAATGGTTTGGCTGCATACCTTTGCCGTAGGGCGCGGTGATGCGCAAGGGGTGGGCGCGAAACCGGGGTCCGGACCCGCTCAGGTCAAGAAGCCGCGCAGCAGCGCCGCCGTCCCCGCGCAGTGCTCCCGCATCGCCTCGCGCGCGCCGTCCGCGTCGCCGTCGAGCACCGCCTCGACGAGCGCGGTGTGCTGGTGCTGGGAGTGCTCCAGGTTGCGCACCAGGAGCGGGATGCAGTCCAGGAGGTCGTTGACGGTGGCCCGGACCGCCGCGTACTGGGCGGTGAGCGTGGGGGATCCGGACAGCTCGGCCAGGGTGAGGTGGAGCAGGGTGTCCTGGCGGCGGTAGTCGCAGAGTTCGGCGTCGTGGGTCGCGGCGAGCGCGGCGCGCAGCCGCCCGGCGCCCCGCTCGCCCAGTCCGTGCGCCGCGCACAATCCGGCCGCCCCGGTCTCCAGGACCTCACGGAAGCGCAGGGTGTCCTCGACGTCGACGGACGCGACGCGCCTGCGCAGCTCGTCCTCGCCGCCCTCGGCTGCCCTGGCCAGCACGAACGTGCCGCCGTAGCGGCCGCGCCTGCTCTCCACGAGGCGCTGGTCCTGGAGCACCTTCAAGACCTCGCGCAGGGTGACCCGGCTGATCCCCATCCGCTCGGCCAACTCCCGTTCGGGCGGCAGCCGTTCACCCGGTGGCACGAGCCCGAGGCGGAGCAGCTGGAGGACCTGCTCCAGCGCCTCCTCGAAGCCGTTCCCGGCCCGTACGGTCCGCAGGACGGGCACCAGCGCGTCCGGTCTCCCGCCCTCTGCCGCGTCCGGCCTCCCGCGCTCTGCCGAGTCCGCCGAGTCGATCTTCTTCGCCACGTCGTGGATTCCTCTTCCCAATCAATGGTCCTACCCCATACCTTATGGCTCTCGGCTGACCCAAGGAGGAGCTTCCCGTGGCAGACCGCACACCCCCGCTCTCGATCGAGGAGCTGCGAGACCTCGTCGCGAGCGGTGAGATCGACACTGTCGTCCTGGCCTTCCCCGATATGCAAGGGCGGTTGCAGGGCAAGCGCTTCGCGGCCGGCTTCTTCCTGGACGAGGTCCTGGCGCACGGCACCGAGGGCTGCAACTACCTGCTGGCCGTGGACACCGAGATGAACACGGTCGACGGCTACGCGATGTCCTCCTGGGAGCGTGGCTACGGCGACTTCGCGATGCGCCCGGATGCGGCGACGCTGCGCCGCGTGCCGTGGAACGAGGGCACCGCGATGCTCATCGCCGATCTCGGCTGGAGCGACGGCGCCCCGGTCGTCGCCGCGCCCCGCCAGATCCTCCGCCGCCAGCTGGAACGGCTCGCGGAGCTCGGCTACACCGCCCAGGTGGGCACCGAGCTCGAATTCATCGTCTTCCGGGACAGCTACGAGCAGGCCTGGGACGCGGGGTACCAGGGCCTGACCCCGGCCAATCAGTACAACATCGACTACTCCGTGCTCGGCACCGGCCGCATCGAGCCGCTGCTTCGCCGCATCCGTAACGAGATGCAGGCCGCGGGTCTGACCGTCGAGTCCGCCAAGGGGGAGTGCAACCCCGGCCAGCACGAGATCGTCTTCCGCTACGACGAGGCCCTGGTCACCTGCGACCAGCACGCGATCTACAAGACCGGCGCCAAGGAGATCGCGGCCCAGGAGGGCGTCTCGCTCACCTTCATGGCCAAGTACGACCAGCGCGAGGGCAACTCCTGCCACATCCACCTCTCGCTCACCGATGAGGACGGCCGCAATGTGATGGCGGGCGACGGACCCGGTCACATGTCGCCCCTCATGCGCCACTTCCTGGCCGGCCAGCTCGCCGCGCTGCGGGACTTCTCCCTCCTGTACGCGCCGAACATCAACTCCTACAAGCGCTTCCAGCCGGGCTCCTTCGCGCCCACCGCCGTCGCCTGGGGGCACGACAACCGCACCTGCGCGCTGCGGGTCGTCGGCCACGGCGCCTCGACCCGGTTCGAAAACCGCCTCCCGGGCGGCGACGTCAACCCCCACCTCGCCGTCGCCGGACTCGTCGCGGCCGGCCTGTACGGCATCGAGAACGAGCTGGAGCTGCCCGAGGCCTGCACGTCCAACGCCTATGTCGGCGACTACGCCCACGTCCCCACCACCCTGCGCGAAGCCGCCGAACTGTGGGAGAACAGCCCCATCGCCAAGGCCGCGTTCGGGGACGAGGTCGTCGCGCACTACCGCAACATGGCGCGGGTCGAACTCGACGCGTTCGACGCCGCGGTGACCGACTGGGAGCTCCGCCGCTCCTTCGAACGCCTGTGAGGAACGCCTTGTCCACCGCGTCCACCGCGTACGAGCTACAGGTACTCAACCCCGCCACCGAGGAGGTGATCGCGGTCGTCGCCGGCGCCACCGTCGCCGACGTGGACGCCGCGGTCGCACGGGCCAGGGCGGCCCAGCGCGGCTGGGCCGCCGCGGCCCCCGCCGACCGCGCCCGCCTCCTGCGCCGCTTCGCGGCCGTGGTCGACCAACACATCGAGGAACTGGCCCACTTGGAGGTTCAGGAGGCCGGGCACACCATCGGCAACGCCCGCTGGGAGGCGGGCAACGTCCGCGACCTGCTCGACTTCTCGGCCGGGGGAGTGGAGCGCCTGAGTGGGCGTCAGATCCCGGTCGCGGGCGGCCTCGACATCACCCTGCTCGAACCGCTCGGCGTGGTCGGTGTCATCGCCCCCTGGAACTTCCCGATGCCCATCGCCGCCTGGGGCACCGCCCCCGCGCTCGCGGCCGGCAACGCGGTGATCCTCAAGCCCGCGGAGACCACCCCGCTCACCGCCCTGCGGCTGGCCGGCCTCGCCCTGGAGGCGGGGCTGCCCGAAGGCCTCTTCCAGGTCCTGCCCGGCGCGGGCACGATCGCGGGGGACGCGCTCGTCGAGCACCCCGGCGTCGCGAAGATCGTCTTCACCGGGTCCACCCGCGTCGGCAAGCAGATCATGGCCAAGTGCGCCGACCGCGTGAAGCGGGTGACCCTCGAACTCGGCGGCAAGAGCCCCAACATCGTCTTCGCCGACGCCGACATCGAGGCGGCGGCCGCCGCCACCCCCATGTCCTTCCTCGACAACTGCGGCCAGGACTGCTGCGCCCGCACCCGCATCCTGGTCCAGCGCGGCGCGTACGACCGCTTCATGGAACTGCTCGGCCCCGCCATCGAGGAGATCGCGGTCGGTGATCCGGCCGACGAGAAGACGATGATGGGCCCGCTCATCTCGCGCGTCCAGCTGGACCGCGTCCGCTCCTACGTCCCCGGCGACGCGCCCGCGCTGCGCGGCAGCGCACCCGACGGGCCCGGCTTCTGGTTCCCGCCGACCGTCCTGACCGGCCTGGGCCCGGAGGCGCCCGCCGCCGTCGAGGAGGTCTTCGGGCCGGTCGCCGTCGTGCTCCCCTTCGAGGACGAGGAGGACGCGGTACGGCTCGCCAACGCCACCGACTACGGGCTTTCCGGCTCGATCTGGACCCGCGACATCGGCCGCGCGCTGCGCCTCTCGCGCGCCGTCGCGGCTGGCAACCTGTCCGTCAACTCCCATTCCAGCGTGCGCCATTCGACCCCGTTCGGCGGCTACAAGCAGTCCGGCCTCGGCCGCGAGCTCGGCCCCGACGCCCTGGCCGCATTCACCGAGACCAAGAACGTCTTCATCAGCACGGAGGCCTGAGCACCCATGACCGACGACACCGCAACGATCCCTGGGGACTCCCCCCGGACCCCCGTCTGCCGCCGCCTGGCCGGCCGCACCGCCGTCATCACCGGAGCCGGCAGCGGCATCGGACTCGCGACCGCCAAGCGCCTGGCCGCCGAGGGCGCCCACGTGGTGTGCGGCGACATCGACGAGAGCGCCGGCAAGGCCGCCGCCGAAGCCGTCGGCGGGCTCTTCGTCAAGGTCGACGTCACCGACCAGGAACAGGTCGAGGCGCTGTTCAAGACGGCGTTCGACACCTACGGCAGCGTCGACATCGCGTTCAACAACGCGGGCATCTCGCCGCCCGACGACGACTCGATCCTCACCACCGGACTCGACGCCTGGCGCCGCGTCCAGGAGGTCAACCTCACCTCCGTCTATCTGTGCTGCAAGGCCGCGCTGCCCTACATGCGGCGCCAGGGCCGGGGCTCCATCATCAACACCGCCTCGTTCGTGGCCGTCATGGGCGCGGCGACCTCGCAGATCTCCTACACCGCCTCCAAGGGCGGGGTGCTCGCGATGTCGCGCGAGCTCGGTGTGCAGTTCGCCCGCGAGGGCATCCGCGTCAACGCGCTGTGCCCGGGTCCCGTCAACACCCCGCTGCTCCAGGAGCTGTTCGCCAAGGACCCCGAGCGCGCCGCGCGCCGCCTGGTGCACATCCCGGCGGGCCGCTTCGCCGAGGCCGACGAGATCGCCGCCGCCGTCGCCTTCCTCGCGAGCGACGACTCCTCCTTCATCAACGCCACCGACTTCCTGGTCGACGGCGGCATCTCCGGGGCGTACGTCACGCCGCTCTAGAAGGGCCGGCCCCCGCTGTTCACCCGGCGGTCACGCATTGGGCAGCCGGGCGTCGCACGACGCCCGGCCGCGCTGTCTAGCGTCCGTGACGATCTTCCCTACGACAGGAGTCCTCCAGCGTGTCTGCGCTCTTCGCGGTCCCCGCCGTCCGCCGGCTTCCCGTCCTCGCCGCGGCGCTCTCCATGGCCGCCGCCGGGCTCGTCGCCGCACAGCCCGCCGAGGCACACCCGGCGCGCTGCCCCCAACTGACCGTCTCCCAGGGGTGGTTCGGCGACAACCAGGACCGCATCCAGGACCTGATCGACACGTACGGCACCTGCGAGGCGCGCGCGGGCCACGGCAAGAAGAAGCCGGTCGCCGTCTTCGACTGGGACAACACCGTCGTCAAGAACGACGTCGGTGACGCCACCATGTACTGGCTGCTGCGCCACTCCAAGATCCAGCGCCCGGCGCACGGAGACTGGCGCACCACCAGCCGCTACCTCACCAAGGACGCGGCCACGGCGCTGTCCGCCGCGTGCCCGGCGGGCCCCTCCAAGACGCTGCCGACCGCGAGCGACACGCGGTGCGCGGACGAAATCCTCGCGGTGTACGGCGAGGGCGCCACCAGCGCGGGCACGACCGCCTTCGCCGGGTACGACCGCCGCACCATCGAGCCCTCCTACGCCTGGCTCGCCCAGCTCCTGCACGGCTGGACCCCGGCGCAGGTCCGGTCCTTCGCGGCGGCGGCCCGCGCCGAGAACCTGTCGGCCCCGGCCGACGCCGTCCAGACGGTCGGCAGCAACACCAAGGCCACCGCCTGGGTGCGCTACTACGACCAGCAGCGCGATCTGATCCGTACGCTCCAGAGGGCCGGCTTCGACGTGTGGATCACCTCCGCGTCGCCCGAGCCCGTGGTGGACGTCTGGGCGCGCGGCGCGGGCGTGGACCCGGACCACGCCATCGGCATCCGCTCCACCACCGAGCACGGCCGTCTCACCTCGCACCTCGTGGGATGCGGCTCGGCCAAGGACGGCGACGACTCGGTGATCACCTACATCGACGGCAAGCGCTGCTGGATCAACCAGGAGATCTTCGGGGTGCGCGGCGCCGCCGCCGAGCGCGTACAGCCGGCCGGCCGGCGGCAGGTGTTCGCGGCCGGCGACTCCGACACCGACGTCTCCTTCCTGCGGGACGCCACGGGTCTTCGGCTCGTCCTGAACCGCAACAAGAACGAGCTGATGTGCCGGGCGTACGACGACAGCGACGGCCGCTGGATCGTGAACCCGATGTTCATCGAGCCCAAGGGCCAGAAGACGGCGCCCTACCCCTGCGCCACCACCGGCTACACCGGCCGCGACGGCACCCCGGCCCCGGTGCGCCGCGCCGACGGCTCGGTCGTCCCGGACCAGCGGGACTCCGTGTACGCCGGCTGAACACGGGTTCTAGGCTGGGGCCATGACCTTGACGACCCCGCCCGGCTGGTACGCGGATCCGGGCCTGCCCGGCAACGAACGCTGGTGGGACGGCGCGGCCTGGACCGCGCACACCCGCGCCGCAGGCCAGCAGGGCTACGGGCCCCCGGCCGCGGTCGTGGCCCCGCCGCCCGCCCGTCGGCGCGGCCGGGCGGCGGTCATCGCCTCGGCCGCCGTGCTCCTGGTGGCCGGGATCGCCGCCGCCGTCCTCGTCGCCCGGCCCGGGGACGACGGGGCGCGGGCGGCGGCCCCGAGCAAGGGGCCCAAGGCGCCGTCGGCCGCCAACGCCCCGGCCCCGCAGGACAGTCCCGCGCCCTCGCGCGATCCGCACCGGCTCGTCGACCAGCTCAACGGCATCACCCTGCCCATCCCGGACGGCTGGGAGGAGGGCGACGACCCGGTGACCGGACGCGTCACCATGGTGACCAAGGACATCCTGTACTGCCCGGGCGACCAGGGGTACTGCCGTGGCGGCGGGGTCTCCACGACGACGGCCACCCGGACCGACCTCACGACCCCCGAGGCCGTCGCCAAGAACGACATCGCCGACGCCGCCAAGGACGCCTACGACGCGGACCCCACAGGCAACGGCGTCCACCACTACAACGGCATCACCTCGCACCAGGAGGTGAAGTCCGCCCCCGTGTCGGTCGGCGGGAGCACCGGCTATCTGGTGCGCTGGCGGGTCAAGACAGGCGCGGGGTCGGGCGGTTACGTCGAATCCCTCGCCTTCCCCGCGCCCATGGCCAACCAGGCGATGGTCATCGTGCGGCTCTCCTTCGACGCGGGGTCCGACGGGCCGCCGCTCGCCCTCATGGACACCATCACGCAGGGCATCGCGCCGATCGGTGGCGGTGGCGGCGGCGCTGGCAATAGCGGCGGCGGTCACGGCGGCGTCGGCACCAGCCTGGCCCCGCCCTCGCCGTGATCCGGTGGCGGATCTACAGGAACGTGCGGCCCTCGCCCCGGTAGGTCGGCACGGTCGCCGTCACGCGGTCGCCCTCCACCAGGTGCAACTCCCCGAAACGCTCGCACAGTTCGCCCGCCTTGGCGTGCCGGAACCACACCTTGTCGCCGATCAGCAGGTCGTCGGCGGGGGAGCCGAGCAGCGGCGTCTGCACCTCGCCAGCGCCCTCCTGCGGGTCGTAGCGCAGGCCCTCCGGCAGATACGGCACCGGAAGGCGGTCCGCGCCGGGCGCGCCCGAGGCCGGGTAGCCGCCGCCGAGCACGGTCACCACGCCGACGCCCGGCCGGCGCACCACCGGCTGGGCGAACAGGGCGGCCGGGCGCCCGCTGAAGGAGGTGTAGTTGTCGAAGAGCCGCGGCACATAGAGCCCCGAGCCCGCGGCGATCTCGGTCACCGCCGCCTCGGCCGCCGTGTGCTGCACACTGCCCGTGCCGCCGCCGTTGACGAACTCCAGATCCGGCGCGACCGCCCGCACCGCGCGCACCACTTGGGCCCGCCGCGCCGCGAGCTCCTTGCGGGCCACGGCCTGCATCGCCCGGATCGCCCGCGAACGCAGCGGACGCCCCGCCACCGCGTCCCCGACCCCGGCGACATGACCCTCGTACGCCATCAGACCCACCAGCCGGAAACCCGGACGCCGAGCCACCGAGCGGGCCAGTTCGGCCAGTTGGGCCGGGGTGCGCAGCGGGGAGCGGCGGGCGCCGACACGCACCCGGCCCCCCAGCAGCTGGAGCGAGGTGTCCAGCTCCAGGCAGACCCGCACCTCGTGCCCGGCGCCCTCGCGGGCCCGGTCCACCAGGTCGAGCTGCGCCGGGTCGTCGATCATCACGGTGATGGCGCCGGCGAGCTTGGGATCCCCGGTCAGCTCGGCGAACGCCGCGCGGTCGGTGGAGGGATAGGCGAGCAGTACGTCCTCGAACCCGGCGCGCGCCAGCCACACCGACTCCGCGAGCGTGAAGGACATCAGGCCCGCGAAGCCGGGCCGGGCGAGCACCCGCTCCAGGAGCGCGCGGCAGCGCACCGACTTGCTGGCCACCCGGACCGGCTTGCCGGCCGCGCGGCGGACGACGTCATCCGCGTTGGCGTCGAACGCCTCCAGATCGACGATCGCCACCGGCGCGTCGAGATGAGCGGTCGCCCGGTCGTACCGGGCGCGGTCAGCGGCGCGGGGTGTCATGGCGGAAGCCTGCCAGAACCGGTTACCACAAGGTAGGGGTCGAGGAGCGCGGACCGCACGGGATGCCGCGGCGCCCGGACCGGTCCGCGCCCGGACCGGTCTGCGCCCGCACAGGATCAGCCCGTAGAGTGACGCCCGAGCGCGAAAGGGCTGGACCGGACGGCAAGAGGGGTACGAGGGGGGCGGATGACCACCGACGCACGGCCCCCGCACACCACCCCCCAACTGCCCTCCCCCGCACCGGAACCCGAGGCGTCCGCTCCCCCCGCGCCGGCTCCCGCCGGGCCCGCGCCCGCCCGCGCCACCGACCGGCCGCGCCGCGCGCTCGGCCTGATGGACCCGGGCCCGGTCCTGCCCGACCGGCCGAACACCCCCATACCCTCCGGGGTTTCGGCGCCGCCTCCCGTCGCCCTACCTCCCACCGCGCTGCCGCCCGCCGCGATACCCGCGCCGCCGGCCGCCCCGCCCAAGCCGCTGCTGCCCCCGCCACCGCTGTCCGACGAGCCGGGCCCGCTGCGGCCGGTGCCGGCCCGCAGGCCCGGGCGCGTGGCGGCGGCCGCGGTCTGCGTCGTCCTCGGCGCCGGGCTCATCGGCGGGGCGGCGGCCGGCACCTGGCTCGACGGGGGCTCCGGCGGGCCCTCGGCCCCCAGCACCTACACCGCCGCGCGCGAGCTGTGGCACAGCGTCCCCGTCGACACCCTCTTCCCGCCCAGCATCCGGGGCACCGGCGCGGGCCCGGGCGGCGCGGACCGCCAGTGGACCCGGATCGGCGTCGCGCCGGACGGCGACTGCGCGGACGCGCTCGACCCCCTGCTCCTGAAGGTCGTGGCACCGGTCGGCTGCGCCCGTATGCTGCGCGCCACCTACACCGACGCGACCGAGACCAGCGTGATCACCGTCGGACTCCTCTTCACCCGCGCCCAGCCCGCCGCGATGACCGCCCTGGCGAACCGGTTCAGCAACGAGAAGCTGGGGGAGCGTACGGACCTGATGCCGAGGCCCTACGCCGTCAAGAACAGCGCCGCCGCCGCGTTCGGCGACAAGCAGCGTGCGAGCTGGACGGTACGGGTGCTCACGGACGCGCCCGTCGTCGTCACCGCCGTCTCGGGGTTCGCGGACGGCCGCGTGGCCCCCGCGCCGCAGTCCGCCGACGCGGCCACGGCCCAGGCGGCGAGCGGACCCGTGGCCGAGGCGGGCCTCGGCCACGGCGCCAAGGGCATCGCCGACACCGTCGAACGCGACCTGCGCAAGAAGGTGGCCTCGGGCCCGGAGCGTGCGCGGTGACCCGGCAACCGGCGGCTGGAGCGCCGATGACCGCGCGGCGCGCCCGGGTGCCCGTCGTCCGGGCGCGCCGCGCGGCCGCGCTGGGCGCCGCCGCCGCGCTCACCCTGCTCGTCGCAGCAGGACCCGCGCACGCCGACGGCATCCGCGACCGCCAGTGGGAACTGGGCGCCATGCACACCCAGCAGGCCTGGCGCACCTCCCAGGGCAAGGGCGTGACCGTCGCGGTCCTGGACACCGGTGTCGACGCCGACCACCCCGACCTCGCGGGGCAGGTACTGCCCGGCAACGACCTCATCGGCTTCGGCGCGGGGCCCGGCAGCCGCGACTGGGCCCGGCACGGCACCGCCATGGCCGGGATCATCGCGGGCCACGGGCACGGCGCGGACAACCGCTCCGGCGTGCTCGGCATCGCGCCCGAGGCCAGGATCCTTCCCGTCCGCGTCATCCTGGAGTCGACCGACCCGGCCCGCGCACAGGCCCGCGAGTCCAAGGGCGGCGCGCTCGCCGACGGCATCCGCTGGGCCGCCGACAACGGCGCCGACGTCATCAACCTCTCGCTCGGCGACGACAGCGCCTCCGCGCACCCCGAACCCGCCGAGGACGCCGCGATCCAGTACGCGCTCGGCAAGGGCGCCGTCGTCGTGGCCTCGGCCGGCAACGGCGGCGACTCCGGCGACCACATCTCCTACCCGGCCGCCTATCCCGGCGTGATCGCGGTGGCCGCCGTCGACAAGAACGGCACCCACGCCTCCTTCTCCACCCGGCGCTGGTACGCCACCGTCAGCGCACCCGGCGTGGACGTCGTGATAGCCGACCCGGACCGCAAGTACTACGAGGGCTGGGGCACGAGCGCCGCCTCCGCCTTCGTGTCCGGCGCCGTCGCCCTGCTGCGCTCGGCCGACCCGGGCCTGACCCCGGCGCAGATCAAGAAGCTCCTCCAGGACACCGCGCGCGACTCCCCCCGGGGCGGCCGCGACGACGCCCGTGGCTACGGCATGATCGACCCGGCCGCCGCCCTCGCCGCCGCGGCCGGACTGAAACCGGGCGCGGTACGCCCCCAGGCCGCCGGGTACGGCAGGACCTACTTCGGCGGCGGCCCCGACGTGCCGGCCGCCTCGGACGACCCGGGCGACTGGCTCGCCCCGCTCTCCGCAGGCGGCGGCGTCCTGCTGCTCGCCACCGGCGTGGCGCTGTGGCGCTCCACCCGGGTCAAGACGCCGCGCGAGTGGCTGTAGGCCGGTCCGGAGGCCGTGCGGGACCGGCAGGCCTGCCCGGTTAGTCTCATGGCGTGGCGCTCAAGAACATTCCGGATTCCGGCTTCTCCGACGACGACGGCACCGCCGCCCCCGAACTGACCGAGGCGCTGGCCGCCTGGGCCGAGGACAGATCGGCCGAGCCGCGCGTGCTCGCCGCGCTGCGCACGGCGCGGCTGCTGGTCCCCGTGGTCGCGCTGCTGGGTGAGAGCGAGATCGACGAACACGGCCTCAAGCGCGAGAAGACCAGCGACATGGCGGTGCCCACCCTGAAGGCGGGCGGGCGCACGGCGCTGCCCGCGTTCACCTCGACCCAGACGCTCGCGCTGTGGGACCCGGCGGCCCGGCCGGTGGCGGTCCCGCTGCGCCAGGCGCTCGCGGCCGCCGTGCACGAGAAGGCGGACACCGTGGTCATCGACCTGGCGGGGCCGGTGGCGTACGAACTGAAGGGTGCGGCCCTGCTCGCCCTGGCCGAGGGGCGCGCCGATGCCGATCCGCTCCAGGACCCGGCGGTGATCGAGGCGGTACGCTCGGCGGTGGCCGCCGTCCCCGAGGTGCTGCGCGCCCACCTCGGCCCCGGCAGCGCCGACGGCACGCTCGCCCTGGTCCTCGCCGACGGAGCGGCGCCCGCCGAGGCCGGACGCCGGGTGGCCGAGCTGATCGCCGCCGACGAGACCCTGCGGGCCCGTCTTGTGCGGGGCCTCGACCTGGCCGTGCTGCCGTCCGGGGCCCCACAGCCGAACGGGCCGCTGTTCACCCGTTGAGGTGAGGAGCGGCCCGTGCGCGCGTCGGTCCTGGAGGAAGGGCTCAGCCGAAGACGGCGCCCGTGTACTTCTCGCCCGGCCCCTGGCCCGGCGCGTCCGGCACGAGGGAGGCCTCGCGGAAGGCCAGCTGGAGCGACTTCAGGCCGTCGCGCAGGGGCGCGGCGTGGAAGGAGGAGATCTCGGTGGCCCCGGCGTCCAGGAGGCCGGCCAGGGCGTGCACCAGCTTGCGGGCCTCGTCGAGGTCCTTGTGCTGGTCGCCCTCCTCGGTCAGGCCGAGCTTCACGGCGGCGGCGCTCATCAGGTTCACGGCGACCGTCACGATCACCTCGACCGCCGGGACCTCCGCGATGTCGCGGGTCATGGTGTCGAAGTCGGCGGTGCCGGCGGATGCGTCGGCGGAGGTGGCGGCAGCGGTGTTCAGGGGGGGCGTCTCACTCATGCCCCCACGATAGGCGCTGGTCGGACCCGGCCCCTCCGGCACGCTCGGTTGGTCCCTGCGCCGGGTTGCTGCTAACCTTGTGTAACGACCGGCCAGGCACGTGTGCCCGGCCCACAAGTGGAGGCTCCGATCTCCCACCCGGCCACCCTCACGGGAGGCGGGTCATCCGGTCAGGTGGCCCCCATCGTTCCGTACGGACGATGGAGCCGCCCGATGTGCGCCCCGCGGTGGACCCGCGGCGTGTGTTCCGGTTTTCTTGGAGCCCCGCCTGTGTCCGTCCGGGGCATTTTTTGTGCCTCGCGGCGGTTGGTCACGTCATCCAGACGTACGCGGCTGCCTGCCAGGCAGTCGTGTGGTGCTACTGAGGAGGATCCATCAGCGCCGAGCCCCGCATCAACGACCGGATTCGCGTTCCCGAGGTCCGACTTGTCGGCCCCAGCGGCGAGCAGGTCGGAATCGTTCCGCTTGCCAAGGCCCTGGAGCTCGCCCAGGAGTATGACCTCGACCTGGTCGAGGTCGCGGCGACCGCCCGTCCGCCCGTGTGCAAGCTCATGGACTACGGGAAGTTCAAGTACGAGTCGGCCATGAAGGCCCGTGAGGCGCGCAAGAACCAGGCGCACACGGTCATCAAGGAGATGAAGCTCCGGCCGAAGATCGACCCGCACGACTATGACACCAAGAAGGGTCACGTCGTCCGGTTCCTCAAGCAGGGCGACAAGGTCAAGATCACGATCATGTTCCGCGGTCGTGAGCAGTCCCGGCCGGAGCTCGGCTACCGCCTGCTCCAGCGTCTCGCCTCGGACGTGGAGGACCTCGGCTTCGTCGAGTCCAGCCCGAAGCAGGACGGCCGGAACATGATCATGGTTCTCGGTCCGCACAAGAAGAAGACCGAGGCGATGGCCGAGGCCCGCGAGGCCCAGGCGGCCCGCAAGGCCGAGCGCCAGGGTCAGTCGGCCCCGGCGGACGAGTCCGTCGAGGACGAGCCCGCCACCGAGGCCGTGGCCGAGGAACACCCCGCCGAGGCCTGATTCCGGGACAGCCCGTTCCGGACATCAAACCGACATATATGACGCTCCCGCGCGCCGGTCCCCGGACCGGCTGGGAGCGCCACTGACGAGGAGATAACGGCGCTATGCCGAAGAACAAGTCGCACAGCGGTACCAGCAAGCGCTTCAAGATCACCGGCTCTGGCAAGGTGCTTCGTGAGCGTGCCGGCAAGCGCCACCTGCTCGAGCACAAGTCGTCCAAGAAGACCCGCTCGCTGACGGGCACGGTCGTCGTGGCTCCGGCCGACGCCAAGAAGATCAAGAAGCTTCTCGGCAAGTGACGTTCCTCCGCCTCCCTCCGTCGGAGGCGGAACGTCGAGACCGGGACCCATTCGATTTCGGGCCGTGTGAGTCCAACCACGGCCCCGCTACAAGGAGTTAAACAAGTGGCACGCGTCAAGCGGGCAGTCAACGCCCACAAGAAGCGCCGGGCGATCCTCGAGGCGGCCTCCGGCTACCGCGGTCAGCGTTCGCGCCTGTACCGCAAGGCCAAGGAGCAGGTCACCCACTCGCTGGTCTACAACTACAACGACCGCAAGAAGCGCAAGGGCGACTTCCGTCAGCTGTGGATCCAGCGCATCAACGCCGCTGCCCGCCAGAACGGCATGACGTACAACCGCCTCATCCAGGGTCTGAAGGCCGCCAACATCGAGGTGGACCGCAAGATCCTCGCGGAGCTGGCCGTCAACGACGCCAACGCGTTCGCCGCGCTCGTCGAGGTGGCCCAGAAGGCCCTCCCGAGCGACGTCAACGCCCCGAAGGCCGCGTAAGCGCCTGACGGCTTGTTGAGCCGGACCGGACCCGCAGGCCGATGGCCTGCGGGTCCGGACGCGTTGGGGGCCCGGGCCCCTCGGGGGCTGCGCCCCCGAAAGCCCGCCTCGGGGGGCGTGCCCCCGAACCCCCGTTTCGGGGCTGTGCCCCCGTGCCCCCGGGCCCCTGCCTCGGGGGGCGTGCTCCTGCACCCCCGTCTCGGGGGCCGTGCCCCCCGGCGTCCGTCTTGGGGGTCGTGCCCCCGGGCCCCCGCGTCTTGGGGGTCGTGCCCCCGGGGCTCCGTCTCGGGGGCGTGCCTCCGGGGCTCCGTCTTGGGGGCCGTGCCTCTGGGGTTTCGCCCCGGGGGCTGTGCCTCCGAACCTCCGTCTCGGGGGTTGTGTCTCCGGGCGTCCGTGTCGGGGGGCGTGCCCCTGTACCCCCCTCTCGGGGGTCGTGCCCGCGTCCGTCTTGGGGGGCGTGCCTCCGAGCCTCGGTCTCGGGGTTGTGCCTCCGGGACCCCGTCTCGGGGGTCGTGCCTCCGGGACCCCGTCTTGGGGGTCGTGCCCCCGGGCGTCCGTCTTGGGGGTCGTGCCTCCGGGACCCCGTCTCGGGGTTGTGCCTCCGGGACCCCGTCTCGGGGTTGTGCCTCCGGGACCCCGTCTCGGGGGTCGTGCCTCCGGACCCCGCCTCCGGGGCCACGTCCCCGGACCCCGCCTCAGGGGCCACGCCCCCGCCTCCGGGGTCGCGCCCCGGGACCCCGCTACGGTGGGTCCGGCTCCGGGCTTCGGCGGGTGTGGCCGGTCGGCGGGGGGTACGTTCCTCGAAGTCGCTCCGGCGGTCCTGCCGCCCCCCTCGGTGGGTGCGTCCCGGACCCCGGGTTTTCGGGGGGTCCGGGGGCCGGCCCAAGACGAGGCTCCTCCCAGGGGGGAGCCCTTCGGGACGAGGGCCCCCGGGGCGGGGCGCAAGTCCCCGTCCGGGACGGCGTCCCGGATCCACCCCCCGCCCGCCACCTCGTAGAGAGACCGCGTACATGCCCAGCCCCGAGCTGATCTCCTCCCGTTCCCCCCGCGTCGCCGCCGCGAAGCGGCTCGCCCGGCGCAACTTCCGGGGCAAGGAACGCCGGTTCATCGCCGAGGGGCCGCAGGCTGTGCGCGAGGCCGTCGAGCACCGCAGCGGCGGCGAGGCCACCCTGACCGAGCTGTTCACCACCGTCGAGGCCGCCGAGCGCTACGCCGACATCGTGGCCGCCGCCCGCCAAGCGGGTGCCCGGGTGCACTACGCCGACGACGAGGTCCTGGCCGAGGTCTCCCAGACCGTCACCCCGCAGGGCCTGGTCGGCGTCTGCCGCTTCCTGGACTCGCCGTTCGAGGAGATCCTCAAGGCGCGGCCCAAGCTGGTCGCCGTGCTCGCGCACGTCCGCGACCCCGGCAACGCCGGCACCGTCCTGCGCTGCGCGGACGCCGCGGGCGCCGACGCGGTCGTGCTCACCGACGCCTCCGTCGACCTCTACAACCCCAAGTCCGTACGCGCCTCGGTCGGTTCGCTCTTCCATCTGCCGGTCGCCGTCGGCGTCCCGGTGGAGCAGGCCGTCCAGGGGCTGCGGGACGCGGGCGTACGGATCCTTGCGGCCGACGGCGCGGGCTCGGACGACCTCGACGCCGAGCTGGACGCGGGCACAATGGGCGGGCCCACCGCGTGGATCTTCGGCAACGAGGCGTGGGGCCTGCCCGAGGAGACCCGCGCCCTCGCCGACGCCGTGGTACGCGTGCCGATCCACGGCAAGGCCGAAAGCCTGAACCTCGCCACCGCCGCCGCCGTATGTCTCTACGCCTCCGCCCGTGCGCAGCGCGCTCCCGCAGGGTGCCGCTCCGTGACCTCCGCCTAGTAGGGTGTCGGGCTCGGGGGCCCACTGAGCGCTTCGGAGAGGTGGGGTACGGGGATGGGTGTCGGCATGAGCAGCACCGGCGAGGGCGCCGCGCCCCGCCCGTCCGGCCGCCCCGGCGGCGTCGGGGTTCACGGGGTTCCTGGGGTTCTCGGCGCTCCCGGCGTTCTCGGCTTCGACCCCGACGACCTGCCCGACGGCATTGTGGTCGCCGACGACAAGGGGCGGGTGATCTGTTTCAACGCCGCCGCCGTCAGAATCACCGCGATTCGCCAGCACCAAGCCCTCGGCTTCCCGCTGGAGCGGGCGCTGCCCTTGGAAGACCTCAAGGGCCGCCGCTGGTGGCAGCTCACCGACCCCTACGGCGGCCTCGCCATCCGGACCGGCCAGCCCGAACGCAATCTGCTGCTGCCCGGCGGGCGCGAAGTGCTGGTCTCCGCGCGGTACGTACGCGAAAACCCCACCGGGCCGGTGCGCCGGGTCGTGGTCAGCCTGCGCTCCACCGAGGCCAGGCGGCGCACCGAACGCTCGCACGCCGAGCTCATCGCCACCGTCGCCCACGAGCTGCGCTCCCCGCTGACCTCCGTCAAGGGCTTCACCGCGACGCTGCTCGCCAAGTGGGAACGGTTCACGGACGCGCAGAAGCGGCTGATGCTGGAGACCGTCGACGCCGACGCCAACCGCGTCACCCGGCTCATCGCCGAACTCCTGGACATCTCGCGCATCGACTCCGGCCGCCTCGAAGTGCGACGTCAGCCCGTCGACATGCCGGCCGCCGTCGGCCGCCACCTCCAGGCCCATGTCGCATCGGGCCAGGCCCCGGACCGCTTCCTCGTGCGGGTCCTGTGCCCGCTGCCCGATCTGTGGGCCGACCCCGACAAGATCGACCAGGTGCTAGGCAACCTGCTGGAAAACGCGGTGCGCCACGGTGAGGGAACTGTCACCATCGAGGTGGCGCCCGCGCCACTGCGTATCGACGAGCACGACGAGAAGGGAACGGCCGTCACCGTGAGCGACGAAGGTCCCGGCATCCCCGAGGAGTCGATGGGCCGTGTCTTCACCCGCTTCTGGCGGGGGAGCAAGCGCGGCGGGACCGGCCTCGGCCTCTACATCGTCAAGGGCATCGTCGAAGCGCACGGCGGCACCATCACGGTCGGCCGCGGCCCGGGCGGCGGCGCCCAGTTCCGATTTATCCTGCCCGTCGGCGCTCCGGCGTATCTCCAGTAGACCGCCCCCGAGCCGCCACGGGCGCACTCGCATTCCACCACCCCGTTAGACTCGACCTTTGGCGCGTTTGTGTCCGCGCGCTTGTCGCGGTATCGCTGTCGCGGTCGCGGGGACCCCCGGCCTGGGGGCACCTCCCAGTGTGAGCTGGGGGCCAATCGGAAGCACGGGAAGAGATGTCGGCACCTAACAAGTCGTACGACCCTGTCGAGGTCGAGGCGCTGAAACCGGAAGAGATCGAGCGCATGCGGGACGAGGCGCTTGCCGCCTTCGCCGCCGCCCGCGACCTCGACGAGCTCGCCCAGGCGAAGACCGCGCACACCGCAGGCACCTCGCCCCTCTCGCTCGCCAACCGCGAGATCGGCGCGCTGCCGCCGCAGGCCAAGGCCGCGGCCGGCAAGCTCGTGGGCATGGCCCGCGGCGCCGTGAACAAGGCGCTGGCCGCCCGCCAGGCCGAGCTGGAGGACGAGCGGGACGCCCGGGTCCTGGTCGAGGAGGCCGTGGACGTCACGCTGCCCCACGACCGCGTCCCGGCCGGTGCCCGCCACCCGCTGACCACGCTCTCGGAGCGCATCGAGGACGTCTTCGTCGCCATGGGCTACGAGGTCGCCGAGGGTCCCCAGGCCGAAGCCGAGTGGTTCACCTTCGACGCGCTCAACATCGGCCCCGACCACCCGGCCCGCACCGAGCACGACACCTTCTTCGTGCGGGGCCCCGAGGGCGCCGCGGGCTCCGGTGTCGTCCTGCGCACGCACACCTCGCCCGTGCAGGTCCGCTCGCTGCTGCGCGGCGAGCCCCCGGTGTACGTGATCTGCCCCGGCCGGGTGTACCGCACCGACGAGCTGGACGCCACGCACAGCCCGGTCTTCCACCAGGTCGAGCTGCTGGCCGTGGACGAGGGCCTGACCATGGCCGACCTCAAGGGCACCCTCGACCACATGGTCAAGGCGCTGTTCGGCGAGGACATGAAGACGCGCCTGCGGCCGAACTTCTTCCCCTTCACCGAGCCGTCCGCCGAGATGGACATGGTCTGTTACGTGTGCCGGGGCGAGTCCGTGGGCAACCCGGACCGCCCGTGCCGCACCTGCTCCTCCGAGGGCTGGATCGAGCTCGGCGGCTGCGGCATGGTCAACCCCAAGGTGCTGACCGCCTGCGGCGTGGACCCCGAGAAGTACAGCGGGTTCGCCTTCGGCTTCGGCATCGAGCGAATGCTGATGTTCCGCCACAACGTGGAAGACATGCGAGACATGGTCGAGGGTGACGTCCGGTTCACCCGGCCGTTCGGGATGGAGATCTGATGCGGGTCCCGCTTTCCTGGCTGCGGGAGTACGTCGATCTCCCCGCCACCGAGACCGGCCGTGACGTGCAGGCCAGGCTCGTCGACACCGGCCTTGAGGTCGAGACCGTCGAACAGCTCGGCGCCGGCCTGAAGGGTCCGCTCGTCGTCGGCAAGGTCCTCACCATCGAGGAGCTGGAGGGCTTCAAGAAGCCCATCCGCTTCTGCACCGTCGACGTCGGCCAGGCCAACGGCACCGGCGAGCCCCAGGAGATCGTCTGCGGCGCCCGCAACTTCGCCGTCGGCGACAAGGTCGTCGTGGTGCTGCCCGGCGCGGTGCTGCCCGGTGATTTCGCGATCGCCGCGCGCAAGACGTACGGCAGGACCTCGCACGGCATGATCTGCTCCAGTGACGAGCTCGGCATGGGCCCGGACACCACCGGCGGCATCATCGTGCTCCCGCCGGAGCACGAGGTGGGCACCGACGCCATCGCGCTGCTCGAACTCGTCGACGAGGTCCTGGACATCGCGGTGACCGCCAACCGGGGCGACTGCCTGTCGATGCGCGGCGTGGCCCGCGAGACCGCGATCGCCTACGGCCTGCCGCTGCGCGACCCGGCCCTGCTCGACGTGCCCGCGCCCAACTCCTACGGCTACCAGGTCAAGATCGCCGACCCGATCGGCTGCGACCGCTTCACGGCGCGCACCGTGACCGGCCTGGACCCCGAGGCCCGCTCGCCGATCTGGCTCCAGCGCCGGCTCCAGAAGGCCGGGATGCGGCCGATCTCGCTCGCCGTGGACATCACCAACTACGTGATGATCGAGCTCGGCCAGCCGCTGCACGCCTACGACCGCACGCTGGTCGAGGGGCCCATCGGGGTGCGCCGTGCCGAGCCGGGCGAACTGCTCACCACCCTCGACGGCACCAAGCGCAAGCTCGACGCCGCCGACCTCGTCATCACCGACGACCGGGGTCCCATCGGCCTCGCCGGTGTGATGGGCGGAGCCAACACCGAGATCGCCGACTCCGTCACGGACCCCGAGACCGGCGAGGTCAAGGGCACCACCGACGTCGTCATCGAGGCCGCCCACTTCGACCCGGTCGCCATCGCCCGCACCGCCCGGCGCCACAAGCTGTCCTCCGAGGCGTCCAAGCGCTTCGAGCGCGGCGTCGACCCGCAGGCCGCGGCCGCCGCCGCCCAGCGCACCGTCGATCTGCTCGTGCTGCTCGCGGGCGGCACGGCCGAGGCCGGCGTCACCGAGCTCGTCTCGCCGTCCGCGCCGCGCACCATCAAGATGGCGGCCGATCACCCGGACCGCGTCGCGGGCATCGCGTACGGCCGCGAGACCGTCGTGCGCCGCCTCCAAGAGGTGGGCTGCGACGCGTACGGGCAGGACGAGCTCGTCGTGACCGTGCCGTCCTGGCGCCCCGACCTGACCGAGCCGAACGACCTGGCCGAAGAGGTCATCCGCCTGGAGGGCTACGCCAACCTGCCCTCCACGCTGCCCAGGCCGCCGGCCGGGCAGGGTCTGACGGAGCGTCAGCGACTGCACCGCAGGGTCGGCCGCGCGCTCGCCGGGGCCGGATTCACCGAGGCGCCGAGCTACCCGTTCGTCGCCGAGTCGGTCTTCGACCAGCTCGGTCTGGACGCGGACGACGCCAACCGCTCCGTGGTGACGCTGGTCAACCCGCTCAGCGACGAGGAGCCGGCGCTGCGCACCACGCTCCTGCCGGGCCTGCTGGCCACGCTGCGCCGCAACGCCGGGCGCGGCAGTCACGACCTGGCGCTCTTCGAGACGGGTCTGGTCTTCCACCCCTCGACGACGCCGGGTGTCGCCGCCCGGCTGCCCGTCGACCGCCGCCCCACCGACGAGGAGATCGCCGCCCTGGACGCCGTGCTGCCCGCGCAGCCGCGGCACGTGGGCGCCGTCCTCGCCGGCGCGCGCGAGCAGGCCGGCTGGTGGGGCAAGGGCCGCCCGGCCGACTGGGCCGACGCGGTGGAGGCCGCGCGGACCGTGGCCCACGAGGCGGGGCTCGAACTCGCCGTGGAACAGGGCCAGTACGGCCCCTGGCACCCGGGCCGCTGCGCCGAGCTGTATGTGTTCCCCGAGGGCGTCAAGACCCTCGTCGGACACGCAGGTGAGCTGCACCCGCGCGTCGTCAAGTCGTTCGGCCTGCCCGCCCGCAGCTGCGCGATGGAGCTGAACCTCGACGTCCTTGAGCGGGCCGGCGAGGGCGTCGTGCGGGCGCCGTCGATCTCCACCTTCCCGGTGGCCACCCAGGACGTGGCGCTCGTCGTCGACGCCGGGGTACCGGCCGCCGCCGTGGAGAACGCGCTGCGTGTCGGCGCCGGTGAACTCCTTGAGTCCATCCGCCTGTTCGACGTCTACAGCGGCGAGCAGACCGGCGAGGGCAAGAAGTCGCTCGCCTACGCGCTGCGCTTCCGCGCCGCCGACCGCACCCTGACCGTCGAGGAGGCATCGGCCGCCCGCGACGCGGCGGTGGCCCACGCGGCCGACGTCACGGGCGCGGTGCTGCGCGGGGCGTAGCCCGCGGCAGAACGCACCGGGAGGGGCGCACCGGGAATCCCGGCGCGCCCCTCTCGTCGTATGCCGTCATGGACGCCGAGGGCGCCGCCGCCCTGCCGGGAGTGCCGGGCGGCGCGGACAGGGCGGCGGCGCCGGGAACGAGCCGCCGCACTGTGTCGTGGGGGGCCGGCGGCCCGGTTGCCTCGGGGAGAGGCGTCAATGAGTCAACCGAGCGCGGGCGCCGGTGGGCAGAGGGCGCGGCGCACCAATGCGGGTACTCGCTTCACACCCCGTGTGAACCGGGCTCGCTTACGCTGGTGCCACCGAGCCAACGGAGGGCCCCATGCAGCCCAATACCCTGCTCGACGCCCTGGTGGACGAAGCGGGGATCTCACACGCCGGGCTCGCGGCCCGGGTCAATCAGGCGGGGCGGGCCAGAGGCGTCGCCCTCAGATATGAACACACCGCCGTGGCGCGGTGGTTGAAGGGCCAGCGCCCGCGTGGCCAGGTGCCCGACCTGATCTGCGAGGTGCTGGCCGGGCGGCTGCGGCGCCGGGTCACCCTGGACGACATCGGCCTCGGCGTGCCGGGCGAGCCGGCGCCGGCGCACGGCTCGCCGCTCGCCGGATTCGTCGAGCGGGCCACCGCCCTGTGGCGCTCCGACGAACAGCAGCGAACCCACATCCTCGACGCCCCGGCCGTCACCGGCACCCCGGCCGTCATGCCCGTATGGGAGTGGGAGAACCCGCCGGAGGACACCGATGTCTCCCGCGACGGGCAGACGGCGGTGGGGGAGTGCGACATCGAGATGCTGCGCTCGGCGCGCGAGCACTACGAGCTGATGTACCGCAAGGCGGGCGGCATCGCGACGCGCTCGCGAGTCGTCGGCTTCCTCAACGCCGAGACCGCCCCGCTGCTGCGCGGCGGCTACACGGACGCGACCGGCCGCCAACTGCACCGTGCCACGGGCGGGTTGGTGGCCATCGCGGGCATCTGCGCCTACGACTCCAACGCCCAGGGCCTGGCCCAGCGCTACTTCCACCAGGCGCTGCGGCTCGCGAAGGCCAGTGGCGACAGGGGACTTGGCGCCTATGTCATAGCCCTCCTGGTCAACCAGTCGCTGTTCATGCGCGACTACCGCCAGTCGGTCGCCTTCGCTGAGGCGGCGCTGCGGGCCGCGGGCGCCCGGCTGAGTCCGGCGCTCGCATCCGATCTGCACGCCATGCAGGCCAAGGCCTACGCGCATCTGGGCGACGGCCAGAGCGCGTTGTCCTCGATTCTGAGCGCCGAGGCGGCCGCCGGACGCGTCCGGCCGGGCCAGGAGCCGGCCGAGACCGGCTACGTCCAGCCCGGTCTCGTCAATGTGCAGGTGGCCGAGGCCCTGCTGAGCCTCGGTGATCTGACGGCGGCGCGCGAACAGGCCGCGCTCGCGGCCGACGAGCCCTCCCACGACCGGGGCAGGGTGCACCGCCTCGCGATGCTCGCGCAGATCGAGCTGCGTCAGGGCGACGCCGACCGGGCCGTGGCCACCGCGGTCGAAATGACGGAGCGGGCCCGGGGGATGGAGTCGCAGCGATTGCGTGACCGGTTGCGCGTGGTGCGCGAGCACCTGGTCGCGTCCGGCTGCGCCGGCGCGGCCGAAGCCGCCGCACTGATCGACGGGGCGCTCCGCGTTCCCCTGTGACCGTCAGCCTGCTGCGATATTGCCATCTACTTGTCGGAAGGTGGCAGAAACGTGCAGTGGACGAACCTGAGCGAACAAACGGTGTACGAGAATCGCTGGTTCCGGGTCAACCTCGCGGACGTGGTGCTCCCGGACGGGCGGCACCTGGACCACTTCCTGATCAGGCTGCGGCCGGTCGCCGTGGCCACCGTCGTCAACACCGCCAACGAGGTGCTGCTGCTGTGGCGGCACCGCTTCATCACCGACAGCTGGGGCTGGGAGCTGGCCGCCGGAGTCGTCGAGGACGGCGAGGACATCGAGGCGGCGGCCGCCCGTGAGATGGAGGAGGAGACCGGCTGGCGGCCGGGACCGCTCAAACCGCTGCTCACCGTCGAGCCGGCCAACGGGCTCATCGACGCCCGGCACCATCTGTTCTGGTCCGAGTCGGCCGAGTACATCGGCCACCCCGAGGACGACTTCGAGTCCTCGCGCCGCGAGTGGATCCCCCTCAAGCTGGTGCCCGACCTGGTCGCCAGGGGGAGGTCCCGGCCGCCAACATGGCGGCCGGACTCCTGCTCCTGCACCATCTCCGCCTGGGCGAGGGCTGACCCGCCCGGCGCGAAGTCAGCGACCGAGTGCCTGCCACGCGGCGAGCGTCAGCGCGCCGAGCGCCGTCAGCGCGGTGAGGGCGGGGAGCGGCCATCGCAGATGTTCCAGGGCCGCGACCCGTCCCACCACCTCGGTCACTTCTCGCTCGGTCTGCTCACCCCGCAGGGCGAGCAGCGCGAGCTGCCCGTCCACGCGGGCCATGGCGACGTCCACTTGGCGGCGTAACTCCGCCAGTTCGTCGACGGTGGTCGGATGTCCCGGGTCCCTGGACACGGTTGGCTCCTTATCCCTGTTCCGGAGGTGCCACTGATGTGTTGGCGCAGAGTCAACTCGTCGTGTTCCAGGGGCGGGAGCGTGTGCGATGGGCATATGCGGGCTCGCCGCGCACACCCGGTGTGCGCGGCACGAGCCCGGCTCATGCCTTTCAGACGTACGCCCGCGTATACAGACGTACGCCTTTTTACTCAGGCGTACGAGTAGAAACCGGACCCGGTCTTGCGGCCCAGGCGTCCCGCGTCGACCATGCGCTGGAGCAGCGGGGGAGCGGCGTACAGGGGCTCCTTGTACTCGTCGTACATCGAGTCGGCGACCGAGGCGACCGTGTCGAGACCGATGAGGTCGGACAGCTTCAGCGGGCCCATCGGGTGGGCGCAGCCGAGCTCCATGCCGTTGTCGATGTCCTCACGGCTCGCGATGCCCGACTCGAACATCCGGATCGCCGAGAGGAGATACGGGATCAGCAGCGCGTTGACCACGAAGCCCGAGCGGTCCTGGGCGCGGATCGCGTGCTTGCCGAGCACCTTCTCGACCAGGACCTGGGCGCGGCTGATGGTGCCCTCGGAGGTGGTGAGGGCGGGGATCAGCTCGACCAGCTTCTGCACCGGCGCGGGGTTGAAGAAGTGGATGCCGATGACCTGGTCGGGGCGCGAGGTGGCGACCGCGAGCTTGACCAGCGGGATCGAGGAGGTGTTGGACGCCAAGATCGCGTCCGGGCGGGTCACCACTTGGTCGAGGATCTGGAAGATCTCCGTCTTGACCTGCTCGTTCTCCACGACGGCCTCGATCACGAGATCGCGGTCCGCGAACTCGCCGAGGTCGGTGGTGAAGCTCAGGCGGGCGAGCGTCGCGTCGCGCTCCTCCTCGGAGATCTTGCCGCGCTCGGCGGCCTTCGAGAGGGAGTTGTGCAGCCGGGTGCGGCCGATCTCCAGGGCCTCGCCGGTGGTCTCGGCGACCATGACGTCCAGGCCGCTGCGGGCGCACACCTCCGCGATGCCCGCGCCCATCTGGCCACAGCCCACAATTCCGACGCGTTCGATGTCGGTCACATCGTGCCTTTCGCTCTACAGCAGTCCCCGGCAGGCCCCCCGTGTGATTCCGGCGCCCGCCTCCGGCCCCAGACGTTACTCCGAACGCGCGCGTGCTCGTGGGGGCGGGGCGGGCACGCTGTCCGGTAGACCTGGGCGCATGCGACCTGAGCGAGGGGCGAACGTGGGACGAATCACGCGGCGGGGCTTCGTGGCGGGCACGGCGGGGGCGCTGAGCGGGCTGATCACGGCGGCCCCCGCGTCCGCAGGGCGCGGCCGCGGTCATGGACGGGACTTCCGGGGCGTGTGGCTGGCCACCGTCGCCAACCGGGACTGGCCCTCGCGCCCGGGCCTCGGCGCCGCCGAGCAGCGCGCGGAGCTCCTGGCCCACCTGGACAAGGCCGTCGAGCGGCGGCTGAACACCGTGGTCCTCCAGGTCCGCCCGACCGCCGACGCGCTCTGGGACTCGCCGTACGAGCCGTGGTCCCAGTGGCTGACGGGGACGCAGGGCCAGGACCCGGGCTGGGATCCGCTGGGCACCGCCGTCGAGGAGGCGCACCGGCGCGGTCTCGCCCTGCACGCCTGGTTCAACCCCTACCGGGTCGCCAACCACACCGACCCCACGCGCCTCGTGCCCACCCACCCCGCCCGCATCCACCCGGACTGGGTGGTCCCCTACGGCGGGAAGCTCTACTACAACCCCGGCCTGCCGCAGGTCCGGCACTTCGTCGAGGACGCCATGCTGGACGCGGTACGCCGCTACGACGTCGACGGCGTCCACTGGGACGACTACTTCTACCCCTATCCGGTGGCGGGCGAGAGCTTCGACGACGACGACGCCTACGCCCGGTACGGCGGTGACTTCCCCGACCGTGCCGCCTGGCGGCGCGACAACATCGACCTCCTGGTCCGCGAGACGGGAGCGCGGATCAAGGAGATCAGGCCCCGCGTCCGGTTCGGGATCAGCCCCTTCGGGGTGTGGCGCAACGAGGCGAGCGACGCGCGGGGCTCGGCGACCACGGCCGGCGCCCAGACCTACGACGACCTGTACGCCGACACCCGCGGCTGGGTGCGCGAGGCGCTGATCGACTACATCTGCCCGCAGCTGTACTGGAACATCGGGCTCGCCGCCGCCGACTACGCCGTCCTGGTGCCGTGGTGGGACGAGGTGGCCCGGGGCACCGGCGTCGATCTCTACATCGGCGAGGCCCTGTACAAGGCGGGCGACCCCGCCCAGCCCGCCGCCTGGCAGGACCCGGCGGAACTCTCGCGCCATCTGACCCTGGCGCACCGGTACGCCACCGTACGCGGCCACTGCTTCTTCGCCGCGAAAGAGGTCACCGAGGACCGTATCGGAGCCATGGCGCGTGTCGTGGCCGACCACTGGGGCGGATGAGCGAGGGCGTCACGACCGGGCGCGCTGGGTCACCGCGATGCACACCAGGACGCCCGCGGCGGCCACCGGGGCGGCCGGGCTCAGATGTTCGCCGAGCAGCAGCACCGACCAGACGAGCGTCGCGAGCGGCTGCGCCAGCTGGAGCTGACTGGCCCGGGCGACGCCGATCGCGGCCATGCCCCGGTACCAGAGGTAGAGGCCGAGGAAGGTCGAGGCCGAGGCCACCCAGAGCAGCCCGGCGACGCCGTGGACGGTGAGGTGCCAGGGTTCGAGGCTCAGGCCGAGCAGCGCGCCCACCAGGGCGAGCGGGACACAGAGCACCAGGGCCCAGCCGACCACGTGCCAGCCCGGCATCAGGCCCGAGAGCCGCCCGCCCTCGGTGTATCCGGCCGCGCACAGGAGCAGCGCCCCGAACAGGTAGAGGTCCGCCCGCGTGAGCGCGCCGCCGCTCTGCTGGACCGTGAAGGCGACGACCACGGCGGCGCCGGCGAGCGCGGCCGCCCAGAACGCGCGCGAGGGCCGGCGCCGGGTGCGCACGGCGGCGAAGACGGCGGTGGTGAGCGGCAGCAGACCCACCACGACGGCCGCGTGGGAGGTGGTCGCGGTTCCGAGCGCCAGCGTGGTCAGGACCGGGAAGCCGATCATCACGCCCCCGATCACCACGGCGAACCCGGCCCAGTGCGCGCGGTCGGGGAAGGGCACCCGGCCCCGCCACAGGAAGACCCCGGCCAGGAGGGCGGCGACGAGCAGCCGCAGCGACACCATCGACCACGGGCCGAAGCTCTCCAGAGCCCACGCGGTGCTGGGAAAGGTCAGCGAGAAGGAGAGCACCCCGAGCGCGGCGAAGAGGGTTCCGCGCGGGGACGGGGCGCCGGCGCGGCGGACCGGGGCGCCGACCGTTATCGAGGTGGGAGCAGTAGCGCTATCCTGTGCTGTCATGCATGAGCGTAGCAGTGTGGCCGAGCTGGCGGACTTCCTGCGCAAGGAAGTCGACCGCTACCCGGTGGGTGGAAAGCTGCCGTCGAGCCGGGCTCTCGTCGACCGTCACCGGGTCTCCCCGGTGACGGTCTCGCGCGCGCTCGCCCAGCTGGTCGCGGAGGGCCTGGTCGTCACCCGCCCCGGCGCGGGCGCCTACCGGGCCGAGCCGCGGACCGCCGCCGCCCGCGCCGGGGACACCTCCTGGCAGGAGGTCGCGCTCAGCGCCGACGGCGCCACAGACCCGGCGCCGCGCGCGGTCGACGCCGCCGGAGTCCTCGGCGCGCTCGCCATCCCGCCGACCGGCGTCATCGACCTCAGCGGCGGCTACCTGGACCCCGGGCTCCAGCCCGAGCGGGCCATGGCGGCGGCGCTGGGGCGGGCCGGGCGCCGCCCGGGGGCGTGGAGCCGCCCGCCCGTGGACGGGCTCACCGACCTGCGCGCCTGGTTCGCCCGCGAGATCGGCCCCGCCGTTGGCGCCGCCGACGTCCTGATCACCTCGGGCGGCCAGACCGCCCTGACCACCGCGCTGCGCGCGCTCGCCGCGCCCGGCGCTCCCGTGCTGATGGAGTCGCCCACCTATCCCGGCATCCTCGCCGTGGCCCGCGCGGCGGGACTGCGGCCCGTTCCGGTCCCGGTCGACGCCGACGGCGTACGCCCCGAACTGCTCGCCCGCGCCTTCCGGGCCACCGGCGCCCGCGTCCTGTGCTGCCAGCCCCTCTTCCAGAATCCGACCGGCGCGCTGCTCCCCGCCGAGCGCGGCCGCGAGGTGGTCGCCATCGCCCACTCCTTCGGCGCGTTCGTCGTCGAGGACGACTTCGCCCGCCGCCTCGCCCACGAGGACGCGGGCCCACTGCCCGCGCCGCTCGCCGCCGACGATCCCGACGGCGTCGTCGTGCACGTCTCCTCCCTGACCAAGGCGACCTCGCCGAGCCTGCGGGTGGGCGCGCTCGCCGCCCGGGGGCCGGTGCGCGAACGCCTGCGCGCCATCCAGGCCGTCGACTCCTTCTTCGTGCCGCGCCCCCTTCAGGAGACCGCCCTCGAACTCGTCGGCTCCCCGGCCTGGAACCGTCATCTGCGCGCCGTCTCGGCCGAGTTGACGGCCCGCAGGGAAACGCTGGCAGCCGCCGTCCTGCGGCACCTGCCCGAACTCGCCCTGCCCCAGATCCCCTCCGGCGGCTACCACCTCTGGGTCCGCCTGCCCGACGGCACCTCCGAGGACGCTCTCGTCCCGGCCGCGCTGCGTGCGGGCGTCGCCGTCTCGCCGGGCCGGCCCTACTTCGGCGCGGAGCCACCGGCGGGCCATCTGCGGCTGAGCTTCGCGGGGGTGACGGGCCGCGCGGAGATCACCGAGGCGGTCCGCAGGCTGCGCGTCGCGCTTGACGGCGTTGCGCGTTGACGGCGTCGAGTGTTGACGGCGTTGCGCGTTTGACGGGCCCGGCTCCTGCCGGGCGCGGAAGGTGGCCTTCGCCACTGACACGCGGGCCGTCACCTGCCAGGCTCGCGCCATGAGCGAAACGATCTTCCGCGAGTACGCGATCTCGAGCGACCCCGCCCGCCTGGAACCGGCCCGGATCCATCACTGGCTCTCCACCGACGCCTACTGGGCGCTCGGCCGCACCCGCGAGAAGCAGGACGCCGCGATCGCCGGATCGCTCAACTTCGGTGCCTACGACGCCGGTTCAGGGGCCCAGGTCGCCTATGCCCGGGTCGTCACCGACCGCGCCACCTTCGCGTGGCTCTGCGATGTGTACGTCGATCCGGCGGTACGCGGCAAGGGGCTCGGCACGGCGCTCGTGGCCGCCGCGCGCGACCACCTGGAGCCGTACGGTCTGCGCAGGATCCTGCTGGCCACGGCCGACGCCCACGGCGTCTACGAGAAGCTGGGCTTTCGGCCCCTGGAGAACCCGGCCAAGTGGATGGCGCTCGGCCTCCAGTAGCCGGCCCGGGCGGCCGGGCCGGTCTGTTCGCCGCCGTCAAGGGCGACGCCCCGGCCGGGGGCCCCGGCCGCCCGCCTGGCCCGCCCCGCGCTCAGGAGGCCGACGGCGGGGGCTGCTCGCCGAAGACCCACGGTGCCAGGACGACGAGCCAGCCGTCCGGGTCCTCGAAGACCACCGCGCCGCGTTCTGGCCAGTACGGATTCGCGGCAGGGACCGGGCTGTGCCCGTGCTCGCCCAGCCTGCGGGCGGCCGTGGCGACGGCTTCGGGGCCGCGCAGATAGAGCACGAGCTGGTTCTCCGGGTCGGGCTCGGGAATCCGGGGCGGATCGCCGTGCTGGAGGAGTTCCATGTGCACCGGGGTGCCGGGCAGGCCGAGCACGACACCGTCGTAGCCGTGGTGGCCGCGCCATTGCGCGAGTACCGGCAGTCCGAGCACGTCCCGGTAGAAGACCAGGACGTCGTCGTACTTGGCGGTCGGCCGAGCGAACCGGACCGCTCCTACATCGAGATGGCTGGGCCATGAGTGCGACATGCCGCCATGCTGACAGACCCGCACCGGGGCCGGATCGGGCTTTGGGCCTACGCCGCAAGACGGGCGGCGGCGACGCCGGGCCTCGGGAGGGTCAAGGGCGCGGACCTGGCGGTACGGACCGGGCGGGGGCCGCTGAGGGTCGCCGGGGTGGCGGACGCCCCGCCCGTAGGCGGACACGCGCTCACCCGGCCCGGCGAGGGCGGCTACGGGGTGGGGTCGGAAGGTGACGCCGCGGCCCAGGCCGCCTCGATCATCGCGAAGATCTCGTCCAGGGCGGCCACCGGATCCGCCGCCTCACGGGCCACCGCGTACGCGTCGATCACGAACCGCGCGATCGTCCGGGACGCCGTCGCCGACTGCGGCAGGCCCCCGTCCTCGACGATGGCCGCCGCCAGCGACTCCGCGTGGCGCAGCCGCATCGACTCCTCGTACTCCCGCAGAGCCGACGACCCCTCGATCATGTGCCAGACCGGAGCCGCACCCTGTGCCGTGCAGTGACGCACCAGGGCCTCGACCTCGTGGCGCAGGACGGGGATGAGCGGCTGGTGCGGCGCGCGCGCGGCGACCGCCCCCGTCAGGCGCTGCTCGAAGTCGTCGTCCCGCTCGAACACCAGGGCCTCTTTCGAGGCGAAGTGGGAGAAGAGCGTGGTCACCGCCACGTCGGCCTCGGCGGCGACATCACGGATGCCCACCGCGTCGTATCCGCGCTCCAGAAAGAGCCGCAGCGCGGTGTCGGCGATCTTCTGGCGGGTCGCGGCCTTCTTGCGCTCGCGACGCCCGGGAGGAGCGGTCATGAGGGGACGCTATCAAATATGGCCTCGTAACCGTTCTAAAAAGCTAACGGTTAGTGCTATGTTCTCGGCATGAAGAAAGTGAGCTTCGAAGAGTTCGGCGGCCCGGACGTCCTGCGCCTCATCGACGCCGAGGAACCCCACGCGGGCCCCGGCCGGATACGCGTCGCCGTGCGGGCGGCCGGTGTCAACCCCGTGGACTGGAGGATTCGGGAGGGCCAGGTCCTCGGCGCCCACCCGATCACGCTGCCTTCCGGGGTGGGCATCGACGCCGCGGGGATCGTGGACGAGGTGGGGGAGGGTGTCGAAGGGGTCGTGATCGGCGACCGCGTGTTCGGAGAAGGGGTGGACACCTACGCCGAGTTCGCCGTGCTGTCGGCGTGGGCCCCGATGCCCGAGGGTCTGACGTTCGAGGAGGCGGCGGGGTACCCCTCGGTGGTGGAGACCGCGCTGCGGATCATCCGCGAGAGCGGGGTGCGGCCCGGGCAGACGCTGCTGGTCAGCGGCGCGTCCGGAGGGGTTGGTTCCGCGGTCCTGCACATCGCCCGCGAGCGCGGCATCAGAGTGATCGGCACGGCGGGGGCCGCGAACCAGGACTACCTGCGCACCCTGGGCGCCGTCGCGACGACGTACGGCGAGGGCTGGGTCGAGCGCGTCCGGCTGCTCGGCCCGGTGGACGCGGCGCTCGATCTGGCCGGCTCCGGCGTGCTCCGTGAACTCGTCGCGCTGACGGGGGACCCGGGCAAGGTGGTCTCCATCGCCGACCTCGCAGCGCCGGAGTTCGGCGTCCGCTTCTCCGGAGTGGCCGGAAGCGTGCCGGAAGCGCTCGCCGTGGCCGCCGAGCTCATCGCGCGGGGAGAACTGCACATCCCGGTCGAGAAGGCGTACGCCCTCGCGGACGCGGCGGCGGCGCACATCGACAGCCAGGCGGGACACACGCGGGGCCGCCGGGTGCTGGTGATCTGAACCGGGGCCTTGAACCCGGGGTCGCGGCTCGGCTCCCATGAACTCCCATGAAGCTGGGGCCCGAACAACCGTGTCCCACATCACAGTTGAGGTTGACCCCGGGTCAGGGTCGAGGCTCATCGCATCGGCAGGACGCCGACCCGGCCGGGAGGCCGGAAACGACGATGTGAAGGAGCCCGTAACCATGAGCACCCCTGTCCACGCCACCGCCAACTCCCCCTTTTTCGCCACCACTTCGCGCCCGGGCCGGGACTGTCCGCATCTGCGCAAGGTGCTCGACGAGGTGACCGCGGGCGGTTTCCTCGGCGTCCAGCTCCGGGTGCGCGACGAGCGGGGCGAATGGGTCGCGGGGGCGGGGGCGGGCGGGCTGGACGGGAGCGCAGGACCGGTGACGGACGGCCACTTCCGTATCGGCAGCACCACCAAGAGCTTCGTCGCTACCGTGGTGCTGCTGCTGGTCGCCGAGGGCAGGATCGGTCTCGACGCCCCGGCCGCCGACCACCTCCCCGAGTTCGGTCTCGACCGGCGGATCACCGTACGCATGCTGCTGCGGCACACCAGCGGCATCTTCAACCACACCGGCGAGCTCTACGAGGACGGCACGATCGTGCTCGGGGTGCCCTGGCAGGGCAAGGAGTGGGTGGAGAAGCGGTTCGCGACGTACCGGCCGGAGGACCTGGTGCGCCTGTCGCTGTCCAAGCCGGCCCGGTTCGCACCCGGTACGGGCTGGAGCTACGCCAACACCAACTACGTCCTGGCCCGGCTGGTGATCGAACGTGTCACGGGGCGTACGTTCGCCGAGGAGCTGAGCCGGCTCGTCCTGCGTCCGCTCGGGCTGACCGGCACGCTCGCGCCGGGCGACTCCCCGGAGATCCCCGCGCCGCACAACCACGGTTACTACCGTTACGAGGACGCCGGTCAGGAGCGGATCGTGGACGTCACCCGGCAGAACCCGTCCTGGGTCGGAGCCGGCGGCGACATGATCTCGACCACCGGGGACCTCGCCACCTATTTCTCCGCGCTGATGGGCGGCAGGCTGCTTCCGGCCGGGCTGCTGGCCGAGATGCGCACGCCGGAGGCGACCGTCGGTTACGGCCTCGGGGTCTTCGCCCAGGAGACGGGGAGCGGCACCGTCTTCCACCACAATGGCGCCACCATGGGCTCGGCGGCGCTGATGTACGCGAGTGCCGACGGCCGTACGGTCCTGACGGCCGGGCTGACGTGGGTCGACGACGCCGATCTGACGATCGCGCCGGCCTTCCGGGCCGCTCAACAGCGCTTCGTGGAGGCGGTGTTCTCGGGCAGACTGGCCGGATGAGCAACGGGGTCACGATCGGGCAGGCGGCGTCGTTCGCCGGCGTCACCGTCAAGACGGTGCGGCACTATCACAAGCTAGGCCTGGTCGCGGAGCCGGAACGGGACAGCTCCGGCTACCGGCGTTACGGGTCGAGGGAGTTGCTGCACCTGGTGCAGGCGCGGACCCTGGCCGGCGCGGGGGTGCCGCTGGCCGAGATCGCGCCCATGCTCGACGCCGACGCGGCGCGGTTTCGTACCGCGCTCGCCGACGTCGAGCGCCGGCTCACCGAAAGCATCGCGGAGCTGACCGCGCGGCGCGACACCCTGCACCGGCTCGCCGACGGCGACCGGGCGCTGCTGCCCGACCGGGCCTGCGCGCTGCTGGAGCGGATGGCGGACCTCGGCTTCGGTCCGAACTACGTGGCCGCGCAACGCGAGGCCATGGTGCTGGCCCGCGCGCTGGTGCCCGCGGGGTTCGAGGGATTCCTGGCCCAGCTGGAGACCGGGCTCGACGACCCCGAGTACGTCGATCTGACCAGGCGGGCCCAGGAGGCGGAGGCCTGGGACCCGGACGATCCGCGCGTCGAGGAGCTGGCCGGCGCCCTGGCGAACCGCTACCTCGCCAACGCCGCCCCGCGCGAAAACGACGCGAGCCTGCGGGCGTGGGCGAAGGCCTCGGCCCAGTACCAGCTGATCAACACCCACCGCGCCGACCAGGCACCGGTCGCGGCCCGCCTGACCGCCCTCACCGAAGCCAAGCTCCGCGCGGCGGGAGTGCCGCTGCCCAGGCGGTGACGCGCGTCTGCCAGCACAGGGCGGGTGCGCTCAGCGCCAGTGGTTGTTGCTGGTGTGGTCACCCGCGAGCCAGCGGGCGAGGTCGGCGTGTGCCGTGGCGCGCCGCTCGGCGTCGATCTTCTCCACGTCGGGGTGATCGACCGCGAACTCCAATATCAGCCCGTTCGGGTCGGTGATGTACAGCGAGACGCAGAAGCCGTGGTCGATCACGTGCGCGTTCGCCTCCGCGACGCCGGCCGCGGCGACGCGCTCGCGCAGGGCGTCCTGGGTCTCGGCCTCGACCTTGAAGGCGATGTGACGCAAAGGGGTCGCGTGGATGCTGGTCTTGAACTCCGCCTGGTCCTTGGGGTCGGCGAACTGGAAGAAGGCCAGCGCGCTGCCGTCGGCCAGCCCGTAAAGAGCGTGGCTGTAGGCGCGCTCGGCCCCGGACAACACCTCACGCTCGGTCCACGTGGCCACCAGCGGCAGCCCGATGACGTCTTCGTAGAAGCGCCGGTTGGCCTCCTGGTCGTCGGTGATCCAGGCGTGGTGGTGGAGGCGGAGGGGGAGTGCCAGTGTCATGTCAGGTCATCTCCGTTGCCTAGGTGGGGCGTTGGGGGTACCGGGCCGGACCTCCGGGAGGCCGTCGGCTCTGTGACCAGCATGCCGTCGAAGTAGGTTGAATATTAAATCAATTCGAGCCATGTTCACGGGCAGAGATGGGGGGAGTGGTGGTGGCCCGGTCGCCGGATGTGAGTGAGCGCTCCAGGTGGCGGATGAGCGCCTCAGTTGGCGGGGCTGAGCAGTTGAGTCGGCGGATGCATGGGTCGGCTGAGGCCGCACCTGACGTCGACGGGCGCGGCGGGGTGACGGCGGAGCCAAGGGCTTCAGGCCGGTCCGCCCCGAGTTGGCCAGGCTGTGTCGTCGACAGCCAGCCACGGTTCGTTCGCGGCGGCGCTGGGGGGTGTCCCGGTGAACGCGCGGACCTCGTGATGGAGGTGGGACTGATCGGAGTACCCACAGTCCGCGGCCACCTGCGCGGGTGTGTGCCCCTGGGCCAGGCGGTGGACGGCCTGATCGAAGCGCACCAGCATGCCGACGCGTTTGGGCGCCAGGCCGATCTGCGAGCCGAAACGTGACCACATACGCTGGCGACTCCACCCGGTCCCGGCCGCGAGGTCACGCACGCGAACTCGGCCATGGCTTGCGACGATATGGCGCCAGGCCCAGGCCACCTCGGGATCGGCCACCTTGCCGGCGTGGAGCCGGGTCAACAGCTCTGTGTCGATCAGCGCGAAGCGCTCCGGCCATGTGCGCGCCTGGTGAAGCCGCTCCCGCAGGCGCGTCGCGTCGCGGCCCCACAGGTCGTCGAGTCCGATGACGCCCGCGCCCAATTCGCCGAGGGGCAGCCCGAGTACGGGGTACGCGACAAGCGGAGACAGGCGTATCTGCACACACGCGATGGCCTCGGCTTGTATCCGGAACACGCTGAAGGACAGCCCGGCGGCCAGGCTGCCCGACCGTACGGGGCCGCCCGCGCCGTCGATGTCGAACGGGCGGTCACCGAACTCGACGGCCACCGTGACGGCGGGGTGCGGGATGGCTCGCAGTTCGGTCGAGCCGTCGCCGCGAATACGGAAGCCCGCCATGTCGACACCGGGCAGCGCGGTGGCCCGCGCCGGGCGCTCGATCTCCCAGGTGGCGGTGGGGCTTGCCGTCCCGCGAACTGGCCGCACGCCACGACGGTACGAGCGGCTTGGTGCCGGAAGCAACCCAGCGCGCAGCGCGGACATTTCTCCAAGACGCGTCGCGTCGGACGGGAGGAGGGTGAAGGCGCCACGAACCGAGCGACGGAGGAGCCATGGATGAGACGACCACCCCACAGAGCCGGCACACCCTCGGCCACGGAGACGCGACGCCGCGCGTCGCGCACGGCCGACGGACGGGGGGCAGACGGCGGCGGATCGCGCTGCTGACCGTCGCCGTGCTGGTCGTCCTCCTCGCGGGGAACACGGTGTCCGTGCGCACGGAGACGGCCCAAGCCTCCGGCGAGCAGATCATGCGCGTTCCCGGCGGGGACATGCACGTCGTGCGGACTGGTCCGCCCGGCGCGCCCACCGTCGTCCTCCTGCACGGCCTGGCCGGCTCCACGGCATGGTGGGACCCGCTGCTCCCGGCGTTGGGGAACCTGCGCGTGGTGCGGATGGATCTGCTCGGGCACGGCAAGTCCGCCAAACCGGCCGATGGTTACGGCATCGCGGACCAGGCACGCCGGGTCGGTGCCGTACTGGACAAGCTGGGGGTGCGCCGCGCGATCGTCGTGGGGCATTCGACCGGGGGCACTGTCGCCACGTCGCTGGCCGAGCAGCGCCGCGACCTGGTGGCGGCCATCGCGCTGATCGATACCGGCCCGCGGGTGGACGCGTTCCTCGGCGACAGCGTCGCCGGCCGCCTGATGACGACGCCGGTGCTGGGGGAACTGCTCTGGCGGCTGCGTACCGACAGCTTGATCCGTGACGGGTTGGACACCGCCTTCACCCGCAAGGTAAGGATCCCCCATCAGATGATCGCCGACATCCGGGGCATGACGTACCGCGGCCTCACCGCGACCCAAGAGGCGTCCACCGCGTATGTGAAGGAGCAACCCATCCCTGACCGGCTCGCCGGTCTCGGCCTGCCCACACTGGTCATCTTCGGCTCCCAGGACCGGCGATGGCAGCCGGCCTCCGCCCAGGACTACCGCCGAGTCCCCCACGCCCGAATCGAGATCCTGGACGGTGTCGGTCACACACCCATGCTGGAGGACCCCGACACGACCGGTAACCTCCTGCGCGGCTTCGCTCTCGAATCCGCTCCGCACTGACCAGGCATCAGCACGCGTTCTGCCCGACCACCGCGCCTGACGAGGCCCGACGTCGACCGGCTACGCCCTCTTGTCCCGCAGCACGACTGTCAACGAGATCGCCACCGCTGTCGGTGCGGCGGCGATCCACCATGTCCGCGTAAGTGGGTCTGTAAAACGAGCGGTGCAACTGGGGTGGTTGGGTTACCGGCGTACGGGATCGTCCAGGGTGGAGGGGGTCTCCACCGGCCGGGCGGCGATCTGCTCCGGGAACAGACTCGCCGCCGTGCGCGCTGACGCATCCGCGTACACCCGCCCGCACGCCGCGATCTCCTCCGCGTCGACGAACGCGCCCCTCACGTCCAGCGGTTCCCGCTCCAGGTCCGAGGGCTCCAGGCCCTGGACCTGCCGGGCGGCGGCGTGCATGGCCGCGCCGGCCAGATGGTGCGCGACCGGCCGCGGGCGATACGCGTCTCCGCCCGCGACGCCTTCGGCTCGTCCCCCAATCGGCCCCGCAACCGGTCGGGACGCTCTTGGGACGTGGACGCGAGCTTGATCATAAAGACTCCCCGGGTGGACACACCGGGGCGTGACACACGCCCCGCGTCAACCTGGGACGACCGCTGACCCCTCACCCACGGAACGTAACGACACGGCCGGTCTCGCAGGTCAAAGGCCTGGTCCCAGCCCGGCGCCCGGTGCCAGGGCGCGGTCGCCACCTCCGCATCGGCTCGCCACGCCCATCGACGTCAGGTGCGGCCTCGGCCGACCCGTACATCCGCCGGCTCAACTGCTCGGCCCCGCCGACTGAGGCGCTCATCCGCCACCTGGAGCGCCCAGTCGCACCGGATCGCTGGGCCCGGATCGAGCATTTCTTTGCATAAAGCTGCATCGGTACGTATAGTCATGCCATCACCGAGGAGGATTGCGATGGCGGCGGTACGTGCGGCAGTGGCGGGGGCCAGTGGGTATGCGGGCGGGGAACTGCTCCGGCTGCTCGTCGGGCATCCCGGGGTCGAGATCGGGGCGCTGACCGCGAACTCCAACGCCGGGCAGGTGCTCGGCGCGCTCCAGCCGCAGTTGGGTCCGTTGGCCCACCGGGTCCTGGAGCCGACCACCGCCGAGGTGCTGGCCGGGCACGACGTCGTATTTCTCGCGCTGCCGCACGGACAGTCCGCGGCGGTCGCCGAACGGCTCGGTGACGACGTCCTCGTCGTGGACATGGGAGCCGACTTCCGCCTTCGTGACGCCGGGGACTGGGAGAAGTTCTACGGCTCGGCGCACGCCGGGACCTGGCCCTACGGGCTGCCCGAACTGCCGGGCGGGCGGGCCGCGTTGGAGTCGGCGCGGCGGATCGCGGTGCCGGGCTGCTACCCGACCGCCGTCTCGCTCGCCCTGTTCCCCGCCTACCGGGACGGGCTCGTCGAGCCCGACGCGGTGATCGTCGCGGCCACCGGCACCTCCGGCGCGGGCAAGGCGCTCAAGCCCCATCTGCTGGGCAGCGAGGTGATGGGCTCGATGTCCCCCTACGGCGTCGGCGGCGGCCACCGGCACACCCCCGAGATGATCCAGAACCTGAGCGCGGTGGCCGGCGAGGACGTCACCGTGTCCTTCACGCCCACCCTCGCGCCGATGCCCCGCGGCATCCTCGCCACCTGTTCCGCCAAGGCGAAGCCCGGCGTCGGCGCCGAGAGCGTACGGGCGGCGTACGAGAAGGCCTTCGCGGACGAGCCGTTCGTGCGTCTGCTGCCCGAGGGGCAGTGGCCCGCGACCGCGTCCGTGTACGGGTCCAACGCCGTCCACGTGCAGGTCGCGTACGACGAGAGCGCCGGCCGCGTCATCGCGATCAGCGCCATCGACAACCTCACCAAGGGCACCGCCGGCGGCGCGGTGCAGAGCATGAACATCGCCCTCGGGCTCGAGGAGGGCCTGGGCCTGCCGACGGTCGGAGTCGCACCGTGAGCGCCGCGCGCGCGGCCACCGGGCCGAAGAGGACGGCGAAAGCCGTGCGGGCGCGCCGCGTGGACCCAGAAATGAACGAGAAGACGCCGTGAGCGTCGCGCGCGGCCGCCGGGCCGTGGATGACGACGAAAGCCGAGCGGGCGCGCCGCGCGGGCCCAGAAGCGAACGAGGAGACACAGTGAGCGTGACGGCAGCCAAGGGATTCCAGGCGTCGGGCATCGCCGCCGGGATCAAGCAGAACGGCAACCCGGACCTGGCCGTCGTGGTCAACACCGGGCCCCGCGTCGCCGCCGCGGGCGTCTTCACCTCCAACCGCGTCAAGGCGGCCCCGGTCCTGTGGTCCGAGCAGGTCCTCAAGGGCGGCGAGGTGCGCGCGGTGGTCCTCAACTCCGGTGGCGCCAACGCCTGTACGGGCCCCCAGGGCTTCCAGGACACGCACGCCACGGCCGAGAAGGCCGCCGCCGCCCTCGACGCCGCCGGGTACGACGAGACCGGCGCGGGCACCGTCGCCGTCGCCTCCACCGGCCTCATCGGCACCCTGCTCCCCATGGACAAGCTGCTGCCCGGCATCGACAAGGCCGTGGCCCAGCTCAGCGACCACGGCGGCGAGAAGGCCGCCATCGCCATCAAGACCACCGACACCGTGCACAAGACGAGCGCCGTCACCCGGGACGGCTGGACGGTCGGCGGCATGGCCAAGGGCGCGGGCATGCTCGCGCCCGGGCTCGCCACCATGCTCGTCGTGCTCACCACCGACGCCGATCTCGACGCGGCCACCCTCGACAAGGCGCTGCGCGACGCCACGCGGCAGACCTTCGACCGGGTGGACTCCGACGGCTGCATGTCCACGAACGACACGGTGCTCCTGCTCGCCTCCGGCGCGTCCCAAGTGGCGCCCGCCTACAGCGAGTTCGCCGAGGCGGTGGTGGCCGTCTGCGACGACCTGGCGCGCCAGCTCATCGGCGACGCCGAGGGCGCATCCAAGGACATCCGCATCGAGGTGATCAACGCCGCGAGCGAGGACGACGCCGTGGAGGTGGGCCGCTCCATCGCCCGCAACAACCTCCTCAAGTGCGCCATCCACGGCGAGGACCCCAACTGGGGCCGGGTGCTCTCCGCGATCGGCACCACGAAGGCGGCCTTCGAGCCGGACCTGCTCAACGTCGCCATCAACGGCGTGTGGGTCTGCAAGAACGGCTCCGTCGGCGAGGACCGCGACCTGGTCGACATGCGCTTCAGGGAGGTCAGGATCACCGCCGACCTCGCCGCGGGCACCAGCGAGCCCGTCGTCATCTGGGCCAACGACCTCACCGCCGACTACGTCCACGAGAACAGCGCGTACAGCTCATGAGCGCCCACCCGTCTCCCACCACCACCCTTCCAAGGAATGGGCCGCACTCATGAGCACGCGCAAACACACCGCCCTGCCCAAGGCGCAGATCCTCATCGAGGCGCTGCCCTGGCTGACCCGGCACCACGGCAAGACCGTCGTCATCAAGTTCGGCGGCAACGCCATGGTCGACGAGGAGCTGAAGCGCGCGTTCGCGCAGGACGTGGTGTTCCTGAGGCAGTCGGGCCTCAAGCCCGTCGTCGTGCACGGCGGGGGACCACAGATCAGCGCGCAGCTCGACAGGCACGGCCTGGTCAGCGAGTTCAAGGCGGGCCTTCGGGTCACCACCCCCGAGGCCATGGATGTGGTGCGCATGGTGCTCGCCGGGCAGGTGCAGCGCGAACTGGTCGGGCTGCTCAACGAGCACGGGCCGCTCGCGGTCGGCATGACCGGCGAGGACGCCCACACCATCACCGCCACCCAGCACCGGCCGGAGATCGACGGCGAGCTCGTCGACATCGGCCGGGTGGGCCAGATCACCGCGATCGACCCGGGCGCGATCACGGCGCTCCTGGACGACGGCCGCATCCCGGTCATCTCCTCGATCGCCCGCTCCCAGGACGACGGACATGTCTACAACGTCAATGCTGATACGGCGGCTGCGGCACTTGCGGCTGCGCTGGGCGCCGAGACCCTGATGGTCCTCACCGACGTCGAGGGCCTGTACGAGGACTGGCCGAACAGCGACGAGGTGATCAGCAAACTGACCGCCACGCAGCTGGAGAAGCTGCTGCCCGAGCTCTCCAGTGGCATGGTCCCCAAGATGGAGGGCTGTCTGTTCGCCGTGCGCAACGGGGTCAACACCGCGCGCGTGATCGACGGCCGGGTCCAGCACTCGATCCTGCTGGAGATCTTCACGGATGAAGGCATCGGCACGATGGTCGTGCCGGACGCACGGGGAACCCGAGGGGGAACGCGGTGAGCAACCAGGAACTGGCGCGGCGCTGGCGGCACGCCATGACGGACAACTACGGCACGCCGAAGCTCGCGCTCGTACGCGGTGAGGGCGCCACGGTGTGGGACGCGGACGGCGCCGCCTACACCGACTTCGTGGGCGGCATCGCGGTCAACGCGCTCGGGCACGCCCATCCGGCCGTCGTGCGGGCGGTCTCCGAGCAGATCGCGACGCTCGGCCATGTCGCCAACCTGTATGCGGCGGAGCCTCCCGTGGCGCTCGCCGAACGCCTCCTTCAGCTCTTCGGGCGGCCCGGACGCGTCTTCTTCTGCAATTCCGGCGCCGAGGCCAACGAGGCCGCGTTCAAGATCGGCCGGCTGACCGGGCGCACCCGGATGGTCGCCACCCACGGCGCCTTCCACGGCCGGACGATGGGCGCGCTCGCGCTGACGGGGCAGCCGGGCAAGCAGGAGCCGTTCCGGCCGCTGCCCGGCGACGTCACCCATGTGCCGTTCGGCGACGTCGAGGCGCTGCGGGCGGCCGTCACCGAGGAGACCGCCCTCGTGGTCATCGAGCCGATCCAGGGCGAGATCGGCGTGGTCGTCCCGCCGGCCGGCTATCTGCGGGCCGCCCGTGAGATCACCCGCGCCACCGGGACGCTGCTCGTCCTGGACGAGGTCCAGACCGGCATCGGCCGGACCGGCGCCTGGTTCGAGTACCAGCGGCACGAGGGGGTCGAGCCGGACGTCGTCACGCTCGCGAAGGCGCTCGGCGGGGGGCTGCCCATCGGCGCCACCGTCGCGTTCGGCCCGGCGGCCGATCTGCTGGAGCCCGGAATGCACGGCACCACCTTCGGTGGCAACCCCATCGCCTGCGCCGCGGGTCTCGCCGTACTCGACACCCTCGCGGCCGACCGCGTACTCGACCAGGTCAAGCGGACCGGCGAGAAGCTGCGGGAGGGAATCGAGGCGCTGGCGCACCCGCTGGTCTCCCATGTCCGTGGTGCGGGGCTGCTGCTGGGTATCGTGCTCAACGAGCCCCTCGCACCTCAGGTGCAGCAGGCGGCTCAGGGTGCCGGCTTCCTGGTCAACGCGCCCGCGCCCGATGTCGTACGGCTCATGCCGCCGCTCGTCATCGGCGACGCGGAGGTGGATGCGTTCGTCCGGGCGCTGCCCGGCATCCTTGGAGCAGCAGGCGGGGACGGACGATCCGGAGAATGAGACGACGATGACCGACGAGGCGCAGGACTTCGAGCCGGGCGGCCCCGCCGTACCGCAGACCCGCACCGCCCGCCACCGCCGGATCGTGGACATCCTCAACCGGCAGCCGGTGCGGTCCCAGAGCCAGCTGGCCAAGCTGCTAGCGGACGACGGGCTGAGCGTCACCCAGGCCACGCTCTCGCGCGACCTCGACGAACTGGGCGCGGTGAAGATCCGCAACACGGGCGGCGAGCTGATCTACGCGGTGCCCAGCGAGGGCGGTTTCCGCACGCCGAAGGCGCCGCTGGGGGAGTCGGCGAAGGAGGAGCGGATGCGCAGGCTCTCCGCCGAGCTCCTGATCTCCGCGGAGGCCTCCGCCAACCTGGTGGTGCTGCGCACCCCGCCCGGCGCCGCCCAGTTCCTCGCCTCGGCCATCGACCAGGCCGAACTGCACGACATCCTCGGCACGATCGCGGGTGACGACACCCTGATGCTGATCAGCCGTGACCCCACGGGCGGCCAGGCGCTGGCCGACCATCTGCTGCGCCTGGCGCAGAACGACCACCGCTGAGGGGAGTTGGGGGCCCGGCCCTCAACTGCCGTCAGGCGAAGACCGGTTCAGTACCCGGTGATGGCGGTGGGGCCGGTGTCCGTGCCGATCGCGATGTGCGGGGAGCGGACCGGATCGGCCCAGGCGAGCACCTGGTCCATCGCCTCTGCGGGCACCGACACACAACCGGCGGTCGCGCCGCCTCCGTTGACGTGCAGAAAGATCCCGGCGCCGCGGCCGCGCACCGGCCGCTCGTAGTTGTACGCGATGACGAGCGCCCGGGCGTACTGGCCGGCGAACGCCGTCAGATGCTCCGACTCCGACGCCCGGCAGTCCTTGGGCAGTCCCTCCACCCAGCGGTTGTAGGAGCGGGACTCGTTGTCCTCGCACCACCAGGAACGGTCGGTGGCGCGCCGGTAGGGATAGCGGATGCCGGGCGGCGCGGCGGCCACCCCGAAGGCGTACGGAAGCGCGTACAGGCCGGTCGGCGTCGTGTTGGTGCCCTGCACGCGCGTCTCGCCGTCGGCCAGGCCCTTGGCACCGAACCTCGCGGGCGCGGACCCCGCCGCCACCCAGTGCCCCTCGCGCAGGTCCCACCAGGTGAGCCGCCCGGTGGTCGAGCCGAGCTCGGCCGCCTCTGCGGTCAGCAGCTGGCTGCCTCCGCCGGTGCGGGCAAGCCGCTCGGGCAGCGGCGCGGGAGGCGTCGGCGCGGCGAGCGGGACCAGCAGGGAGGCGATGAGCAGCGTGGCGATGCGCATGCTCGTGACCGTATGCGCCGCCGGTGGCGACGGCCGCCCGAACCGGCCCGGGTTGCTCCGTAAGCGGGACGCGCCCGCGCCGCCGCCCGTCCGTCAGCCCGCGCGTCCGGGCAGCGGGAGCGGGAGCCCTGGCAGGCCGTCGATGCTGGTGGCGATGTGCTCCTTCTTCGCGAAGTACGCGCTCAGACTGGCGTCGTCCTCCCGCGCGAAGCGTTTGGCGTGCAGGTCGCGGTCCTCGTCGTACGACAGGAACGGCACCGCGTATCCGCAGGTGTCGCGGATGAGTTCGGCGGTGACGACCACGACGGCGCGCAGTCCGTGCGGGGCCGGGTCGACGCCGGGGAAGCGGGCCACGAGATCCTCGAAGCGCGGGTCGTCACGGAAGACCGGCTCGCCCCTGCCGTGCACCCGCACGATGTTCGGCGGTCCCTGGAAGGCGCACCACATCAAAGTGATGCGGCCGTTCTCTCTCAGGTGCGCGATGGTCTCGGCGTTGCTGCCGGCGAAGTCGAGATAGGCCACGGTCCGCTCGTCGAGCACCGCGAAGGAGCCGGCGACACCCTTGGGGGAGAGATTGATGGTCCCCTCCTGGCCGAGCGGGGCGGTGGCGGTGAAGAAGAGAGGCTGGTTCTCGATGAAGGTCCTGAGGCGGCCGTCTATGCGGTCGTACGTCTTTCCCATGGGCCGGATTATCCGCCGCCGCCCGGGCGGTCACCGAAAATTCCGGTCCGTGGACAGAGCCCGCACGTCCGCGCCCACCGAGCGCTTTGACAAAACATGCAGAGCTCTGCATAGTTATGCCAACGATGAGATCGCCGCCGGGCGGCCCACCCACTTCTGAGGAGCTTGAGCTGTGAGCAGCAACAACGGTGACGTCCGGCTCTGGGGTGCCCGGTTCGCCGACGGTCCCGCCGAGGCGCTGGCGAAGCTGTCCGCGTCGGTCCACTTCGACTGGCGGCTCGCCCCCTACGACATCGCGGGCTCGCGCGCCCACGCCCGTGTGCTGCACGCGGCCGGCCTGCTCACCGCCGACGAGCTCCAGCGGATGCTCGCGGGCCTCGACCAGCTGGCGAGCGACGTCGCCGACGGCTCGTTCGTCGGCACCGTCGCGGACGAGGACTGCCACACCGCCCTTGAGCGCGGCCTTCTGGAGCGCCTCGGCCCCGACCTCGGCGGCAAGCTGCGGGCCGGGCGGTCCCGCAACGACCAGGTGGCCACGCTCTTCAAGATGTACCTGCGCGACCACGCCCGGATCATCGGCGGCCTGATCGCCGACCTCCAGGACGCCCTGATCGGCCTCGCCGAGGCGCACGCGGACGTGGCCATGCCCGGCCGTACGCACCTCCAGCACGCCCAGCCGGTCCTCTTCGCCCACCATGTGCTCGCCCACGTGCAGTCCCTGTCCCGGGACGCCGAGCGCTTGCGGCAGTGGGACGAGCGGACCGCCGTTTCGCCCTACGGCTCCGGGGCGCTCGCGGGCTCCTCGCTGGGGCTCGACCCGGAGGCCGTCGCCGCCGAGCTCGGCTTCGAGCACGGCTCGGCGGGCAACTCCATCGACGGCACGGCCTCGCGCGACTTCGTCGCCGAGTTCGCCTTCATCACCGCGATGACCGGCGTGAACCTCTCGCGGATCGCCGAGGAGATCATCATCTGGAACACGAAGGAGTTCTCCTTCGTGACCCTGCACGACGCCTTCTCGACCGGCTCGTCGATCATGCCGCAGAAGAAGAACCCGGACATCGCCGAGCTGGCGCGTGGCAAGTCGGGCCGGCTCATCGGCAACCTCACCGGCCTGATGGCGACCTTGAAGGCGCTCCCGCTCGCCTACAACCGCGACCTCCAGGAGGACAAGGAGCCCGTCTTCGACTCCTGCGACCAGCTGGAGGTCCTGCTTCCCGCCTTCACCGGCATGATGGCCACGCTCACCGTCAACCGGCAGCGGATGGAGGAGCTGGCCCCCGCCGGGTTCTCGCTCGCCACCGACATCGCCGAGTGGCTGGTCAAGCAGGGCGTGCCGTTCCGGGTGGCGCACGAGGTCGCGGGGGAGTGCGTCAAGGAGTGCGAGGCGCACGGAATCGAGCTCGGCCAGCTCACCGATGAGCAGTTCGCGAAGATCTCCGAGCATCTGACGCCCGAGGTCCGTACGGTGCTGGACGTCAAGGGCGCGCTCGCCTCCCGCGACGGGCGCGGCGGCACGGCCCCCTCGGCCGTCGCCGTCCAACTGGCCGAACTGAAGGCCGACTTGGCGGTCCAGCGCGCCTGGGCCGACGCGAAGAAGTAACGTCCGGGCGGACCGGGCTCCCTCGCCCCGGTGAGACATGCGTGTCTCACCGGGGCTAGAGTTGTCTCATGACCGTGGACCGAGACCAGGTGCTCCGCACCGCCGCAGCCCTCCTCACCCGCAAAGCGACCGCCACCATGGACGAGGTCGCCCGCGCCGCCGGCATCGGCCGGGCCACCCTGCACCGCCACTTCGCGGGCCGGGAGGCGCTGGTCAGAGCGCTGGAGGAGCTGGGCATCCGGGAGCTGGAGGGCGCCCTGGACGCCGCCCGTCTGGAGGAGGGCCCGGCGACGGACGCACTGCGCCGGATGGTCGCGGAGGTCGAACCCGTCGCGGGCCTGCTCGCCTTCCTCGTCACCGAGAACCAGCTCTTCGAGGGCGAGGAGATGAACGCGGGCTGGGCCCGCATCGACACCCGGGTCTCCGCGCTCTTCCGGCGCGGCCAGGAGCGGGGCGAGTTCCGCATCGACCTCACGCCCGCCTGGCTCACCGAGGCGCTGTACGGGCTGATCGGCGCCGGGGCCTGGGGCGTGCAGGACGGCCGGGTCGCCGCCAAGGACTTCCAGTACATGATCGTCGAGTTGCTGCTCGGCGGTGTACGGCGGAGCGTGGAGAAGTGACCGCGACCCAAGCCCGCCCGCCCCAGGCCGTCGGCCCCACGGGCCGCTGGCTCGCGCTGGCGGTACTCGTCCTGGCCGTCCTGCTCGTCGCCGTCGATGCGACCGTGCTCGGCCTCGCCACGCCCTTCCTGAGCGAGGACCTGAAGCCGTCCGGCACCCAGCTGCTGTGGATCGGCGACGTCTACTCGTTCGTCATCGCCGGGCTCCTGGTCTCCATGGGCAGCCTCGGTGACCGCATCGGCCGCAAGAAACTCCTGCTCTGCGGCGCGGTGGCCTTCGGCGCGGTGTCCGTGCTCAACGCCTACGCGTCGAGCCCAGAGATGATGATCGTGGCCCGGGCGCTGCTCGGCGTCGCGGGCGCGACCCTCATGCCCTCCACGCTCGCCCTGATCCGCAACATCTTCCACGACCCCAGGGAGCGCAGCCTCGCCATCGGCATCTGGGGAGCCGCCGCCTCCGCCGGCACTGCGGTCGGGCCGGTCGTCGGCGGATTCCTCCTGGAGAACTACTGGTGGGGCTCGGTCTTCCTCATCAACCTGCCGGTCATGGCCGTCCTCGTCCTGGTCGGCATCAAGCTGCTGCCCGAGTCCCGCGACCCCGCCCCGGGGCCCTGGGACCTCATCAGCGTCGGGCTCTCCCTGGTCGGCGTGGTCGCGGTCGTGTACGCGGTGAAGGAGGCCGCGGTCAACGGGTTCCGCTGGGACATCCTGGCCTCGGCGGTCCTCGGCATCGCCGCGCTGGTCTGGTTCGTACGGCGCCAGCGCCGGCTCGACTCGCCGCTCCTGGACATCCGCCTCTTCCACCACCGGGGCTTCTCCGGGGCCGTCCTGGCCGACCTGCTGACCATCCTGGGCCTCTCGGGCCTTGTCTTCTTCCTCTCCCAGTTCCTCCAACTGGTCCAGGGACGCTCGCCGTTGGAGGCCGGGCTCATCGAACTGCCCGCCGCCGTCGGCGCGGTGGGGTCGGGGCTCGCGGCCGGTCCCATCGCCCGGCGGACCTCGGTGCGAGCCGCGGTGTCGGGCGGTCTCGCGGCCGTCGGTGTCGCCCTCGCCGCCTGCGTCCTGCTCGGCGCGGACACGGACATCGTCTCGCTCGGCATCGCCCTGTTCGTGGGCGGTCTCGGCGCGGGTCTCGCCTTCACGGTGACGGCGGACGTCATCCTCTCCAGCGTCCCCAAGGAGCAGGCGGGCGCGGCGTCGGCGGTCTCCGAGACGGCGTACGAACTGGGCGCGGCCCTGGGCATCGCGCTGCTCGGCTCGGTGGTGACCGGGATCTACCGGGGCTTCGAGGTGCCGTCCGGGGTGCCCGCCGATGTCGCGGCCGAGGCCCACGATTCGCTCGGCGGGGCGGTCGAGGCGGCGGTACGGCTGCCGGGCGATCAGGCGCGCGCGGTCCTGGCATCGGCCAAGGACGCGTTCACGCAGGGGTTCCAGACGGCGGCGGGGGTGGGGGCGGTGGTGCTGTTCGCCACGGCGACGGTGGCGTTCTTCCTGCTCCGGGGCCAGCGCCTGCCCGAAAGCCCCGAGCACCACTGACCCTGCCGGGGGCTGAGCGGGGCGCCTCTCGCGGGTGCCCTGCCTGCGTGCGCTGCCGTTTGCGGGTGCCGGGCGTACGTGCTGACAGGGGCGCGGGGAACTGCGCGACCGGCCACGACGGATCCGCACCCGAACGATCCGCACCCGAACGATCCGCCCCCAGGACGCCGTGCACGTCAAAGCGCGGACCGCGAAGGGCTGGTCGCGCAGTTCCCCGCGCCCCTGACGGGGCCGCCCCGGGCCGTGCGAGGGTTCGGCGGGGCCGGGGCGCGCGCAGGGCGGAATCTGCCCGGGCCGGGGCGGTAGAGCTACGCCGCCTTCGCCTTGGTGGCGTACATGTCGACGTACTCCTGCCCGGACAACCGCATGACCTCGGCCATCACCGAGTCCGTGACGGCCCGCAGGACATAGCGGTCCCGGTCCATGCCCTCGTAGCGCGAGAACTCCATCGGCTCACCGAAGCGCACCGTCACCTTGCCGGGGCGCGGCATCCCCGCACCGCCCGGCTGGAGCTTGTCCGTGCCGATCATCGCGAAGGGGACGACCGGCGCGCCCGTCATCAGCGTCAGCCGCGCCACGCCCGTACGGCCGCGGTAGAGACGGCCGTCGGGGGAGCGGGTGCCCTCCGGGTAGATGCCGAACATCTGGCCGTTCTCCAGGACGCGGCGGCCGGTCATCAGCGCCGCGACACCACCGTTCGCGCCGTCCCGGTCGACCGGGATCATGCCGACGCCGGTGAAGAACCAGGCCATCAGGCGGCCCTTGAGCCCCTTGCCCGTGACGTACTCGTCCTTGCCGATGAAGGAGACCTGCCGGTCGCACACGATGGGCAGCACGATCGAGTCGATGAACGTCACGTGGTTGCCGGCGAGGATGACTGGACCGGTGCCCGGGATGTTCTCGGCGCCTTCCACCTGTGGGCGGAACATCAGGCGCATGATCGGTCCGAGCACTGCCTTGATGAGCGCGAAGCGGGACAACGGGCCCTCCGGGGTCGTCTGGGTGGATGTCGGTTGTCTGTGCAGGTGAGGACGATACTCGCGGCGCACGTCCGATCGCACATCGGGTTCACGCAGTGGATACGCGTTCTTGACGCGTGTTCGCGCCGGATTTGGTCCTCATTCACCCCCGAGTACCCCGTAAACATCCCGCTCTTCAGCTCGGTCCGCCTACGCTCGTGCCTCCCGGCGGGCAGCCGCGGGACAGGTGCGACACCAGTGGCATCCAGACGAAGGAGAGTTCATGAGTGAGGGTGAGCGGATGAGCCCCGGACGGCGCGCCGTGCTCGGTGCGGCGGGCGTGGCGGGCGCGGCCGTGTTCGGCTCGGCTGCCGTCGGCCTGACGGCCGGGGAGGCCGAGGCCGCGCCGCGACGGGGAGGCGGCCCGGCCGGATACCGCGACCTGCCCGTCCCGTACGTCATCGGGCACCGGGGCACCGCCGGATACCGGCCCGAGCACACCTTCGGCTCCTACCAGCACGCCCTCGACCTCGGCGCCCACGTCATCGAGCAGGACCTGGTCCCCACCAAGGACGGGCATCTGGTGTGCCGTCACGAGAACGACATATCGGCCACCACCGACGTCTCCGCGCACCCCGAGTTCGCGTCCCGCAAGACCACCAAGAGCATCGACGGGACCGCCGTCACCGGATGGTTCACCGAGGACTTCACTCTCGCCGAGCTCAAGACGCTGCGCGCCAAGGAGCGCATCCCGGGCAACCGGCAGCACAACACGCTCTACGACGGCCGCTGGGACGTGCCCACGTTCGAGGAGGTGCTGCGCTGGGCCGAGGATCAGGGGCGCCGTCTGGGCCGCCGGATATGGCTGCACTCCGAGACCAAGCACCCCACCTACTTCCGGGGCATCGGACTGCCCCTGGAGAACCGGCTCGCGACGCTGCTGCGCCGCTACGGCCGCCACCGCGCCGACTCCCCGCAGTTCCTTGAGTCCTTCGAGCCCAGCAGCATCCAGCGCCTGTCGAAGCTGGTGGACACCCCCGCCGTGGTGCTGCTGTCCAACGCCGGCACCAAGCCCTGGGACTTCGTCGTCAGCGGCGATCCGCGCACGGTGGACGACCTGGTCAAGCCGGCGGGCCTGCGGTGGATCGCCTCCTACGCCCAGGGCATAGGACCCACCCTCGACCTGATCATCCCCAAGGACGCGGACGGAAAGCTGACCCGGCCGACCACCCTCGTCCGTGACGCGCACGCCCAGGGCCTGATCCTGCACCCCTACACGATGCGCGACGAGAACACCTTCCTGCCCGCCGAGTACCGGCGCGGCAGCGACCCCAACGCCTACGGCGACGCGTTCGGTGCCTTCAGGACGTACTTCGCGACCGGCATCGACGCGGTGTTCTCCGACAACGCCGACACCGCGCTTCTCGCGGCGGCCGACTTCAGGGGACGCTGAGCTCCGCCCCGTACGAGTGACAAGTGTCCGCCGGGGAAACCGGCTTCCCCGGCGGGCGCGTCCCGCCCGGCATGGATCTCGTCACAGAGCTCAGCCCGCTCCTCGCCGCCGAAGCGGCGGCCGAGGCCTGCGGTACCGGTGTCGACGCCGCCGATCTCGAACAGGCCGTCTGGCTGCGGCTGTTGGAGCGCCGGCCGTCGGACCTGCCGCTCCCGGCACGCTGGGTGCGCAGCGCCGTACGGGCCGAGGCGCGCCGGGCCCGCCGGCTGCGGCGCCAGGAGAGTCCCTACGCCGGTGAGCGCGCGCCCGATCCGGGCCCGGGGCCCGAACTGGCCGCGCTCAGCGCCGAACGGCGGCGTGTCCTGCGCGCGGCGATCGCCCGCACGCCGGGCAGCTGCCCCCGTCTGCTCACCGCGCTGCTCTCACCGAAGGACCCCACCTACCGGGAAATCGCAGGGGAGTTGGATATCTCACAGGGCAGCCTGGGGCCGACGCGTTCCCGTTGCCTGGGATGCCTGCGCAGAATGCTGGCGGCGGAGGTTGCCGCTCCTGAACGTGGGGGAAAGGAGCGGTAGCCCGGTAGAACACCGGGGACCAGTTGAGCGAGAGGCATGCGCACATGGGCATGAGCGTGACCATCTCTGCGGCCGGCGCACAGGATGCCGAGCAGATACTGAAGCTGCAATACCTGTGCTACCAGAGCGAGGCCGAACTCTACGGCGACTACTCGATCGAGCCCCTGACGCAGACCCTTGAGGAGCTGCGCGGTGAACTCTCCACGGGATACGCCCTGGTGGCCCGGCTCGGCGACGAGGTGGTGGCCTCGGTGCGGGGCCGGGTGGACGCGTCGGGCACCGGCCGCATCGGAAAGCTCATCGTCCATCCCCGGATGCAGCGGCACGGTCTGGGCGGCCGGCTCCTGAGCGCCATCGAGGCCCACTTCGCCGCGGAGTTCGCCGCCAAGCGCTTCCAGCTCCTCACCGGCCACCGCAGCGAGTCGAACCTGCGGCTGTACCGCAGGCACGGTTACGCGACCGTCGCCACGGAGCCCGTGAGCGCGCGGCTCTCCCTGATCACCCTCGAAAAGGCCGCGGCGGCTCAGGAGTTCGTGGCCAGCGCCTAGCTATGGGCGCTTGGCGCGCCTGAGCCACAGCATGCCGAGGACCGGCAGGATCACCGGGATGAAGAGGTAGCCCATGCCGTAGTCGGACCAGACCGTCTTGTCGGGGAAGGCCGAGGCGTCCACCAGCGTCCAGGTGCCGACGATCAGGACGAACAGGAGCTCCGCCGCGCAGCACACCAGGGCCGCGCGGCGGGCCCGCTCCCCGCCGCGCACCAGCGAGTACGTGATGAAGCCGTACACGCAGGCCGCGATCGCGGACAGTACGTACGCCAGCGGCGCCCTGCCGAAGTCCAGGACCGACTGGACGATCGAACGGGACGCGGCGGCCACGGTGAACACCCCGTAGAACCAGACGAGCACCCGGCCGGGCCCGGTGCCGATCTTCTCGGCGGGCGTGGTGTCGTCGGCGGGCGTGATGTCAGTGGCGGACTCGGTCACGGTCAGCCTCCCCAGATGTCGTAGAGACGCACTTCGAGCACGGCGAGCACCACGGCGCCCGCCGACACCGTCACCGAGCCCCACTTGGTCCGCTCGGACAGCGAGAGGAAACCCGCCGCCGGGACGGCCGCGAACGCTCCGGCCAGATACGCGATGAAGATCGCGACACCCTGTTCGGGCCGCTCGCCCCGGCCGAGCTCCACCAGGCCGACGACCAGCTGGGCCAGCGCCAGGACGGCGACCACGGCCATGCCGATGAAGTGCCAGTCCTTGGTGGCCTGGTCCCGGTATGCGGCATATCCGCACCAGGCGGCGAGGGCGAGCGCGGCGGCGGCGACCGCGACCGTCAGGGCATCGAGCATGGGGTCGAGGGTATTACGGTCCGAAAGGCCCGATGCGCTCACCCCCGCCGGGCGAGGAGCGTGGCACCGCCACCGTCGCGGCACGGGGGCGAGGCGGTCCGGGCGATCGTGGCCTTGACCACAGCGCCCCCGGCCGATGTGCCCGGATGGGCTGCGGTCGCCGTCGCATCCCCGGCCGTGTCCGCGCAGGTCACAGCGGGTGGCGTTGGGGTAGGCGCGGCGGAGGGAGTCCGTCCGTATTGCCGTCCAGGCGTGTCCGCTATTCGGACATCTCCCAGGGGCGCCGGGCCGGTTCTGCTTTACTTGCCGACATGACCACGACGAGCAGCCGCACCCTTGCGACCGAGGCGAAGATGACGCCCGGTGCTCGTTGTATGTGTCGAATGTGCGCCTTCTGAGGGCCCCCGCCTGAGCCTCGCGCCCCGAAGCGAGACCACGACGGCCGCGCCCGGTTCCGTACCCGATCCCACGGACCCGGCCTGCCCCGCGCACACCGCGCCCCCGGTATCCACCGCGGGGGCCGAGCCGCGCCCCGAACACGTTTGCCCCGTGCCCGGCATACCCCGCGCCGCGCACTCGACAGTGACGGAAATCCTGTGATCACCACAACGGGCCTGACCAAGGTCTACCAGTCGCGCGGACGAGATGTCACCGCGCTCGACGGCGTCGACCTGCACGTCCGCGAGGGCGAGGTGTACGGCGTCATCGGCCAGAGCGGCGCCGGCAAGTCCTCTCTCATCCGCTGCGTCAACCTCCTGGAGCGCCCCACGTCGGGCACCGTGAGCGTCGACGGCGTCGACCTCACCGCGCTCGCCGGGCGCGGCCGCCGGGCCGGCAAGGACCTGCGCCGGGCCCGCTCCCGCATCGGCATGGTCTTCCAGCACTTCAACCTGCTGTCCTCGCGCACCGTGCGGGACAACGTCGAGCTGCCCCTGGAAATCCTCGGAATCTCCGGCGCCGAGCGCACCCGCAAGGCCCTGGAACTGCTCGACCTGGTCGGCCTCGCCGACAAGGCCAAGGCCCACCCCGCCCAGCTCTCCGGCGGCCAGAAGCAGCGCGTCGGCATCGCCCGCGCCCTGGCCGGCGACCCCAAGGTGCTGCTCTCCGACGAGGCGACCAGCGCGCTCGACCCCGAGACCACCCGCTCGATCCTCCAGCTCCTGCGCGACCTCAACCAGCAGCTCGGCCTCACCGTCCTGCTCATCACGCACGAGATGGACGTCGTCAAGACGGTCTGCGACTCGGCCGCGCTGATGCGCGAGGGACGGATCATCGAGTCCGGCACGGTGAGCGAACTGCTGGCGACGCCCGGCTCCGAACTCGCCGCCGAACTGTTCCCGGTGACCGGCGCCGCCACCGGCCCCGAACGCACCGTCATCGACGTCACCTTCCACGGCGAGGCCGCCACCCAGCCGGTCATCTCGCAGCTGTCGCGGACGTACAACATCGACATCTCGATCCTCGGCGCCGCGATGGACACCGTCGCCGGCAAGCAGATCGGCCGGATGCGGATCGAACTGCCAGGGCGTTACGAGGAGAACGTCGTCCCCGTCGGCTTCCTGCGCGAGCAGGGCCTCCAGGTGGACGTCGTGGACGACAGCGCCGAGGCCGAGGCCCAGACGGCCGGTCTCGTGAAGGAAGGTGCCAAGTGACCTGGTCGGAGATGCAGCCGCTGCTGTCGCAGGGCACGTACGACAGCCTCTACATGGTGCTGTGGGCGACCGTCGTCACCATCGCGGCCGGCCTGCCGCTCGGCGTGCTGCTCGTCCTCACCGACAAGGGCGGACTGCTCCAGAACCGCCCGGTGAACAAGGTCGTCGGCGTGATCGTGAACATCGGCCGCTCGCTGCCCTTCATCATCCTGCTGATCGCCCTGATCCCGTTCACCACCTGGGCCGTCGGCACGTTCATCGGTCCGAGCGCGATGATCGTGCCGCTCTCCATCGGCGCCATCCCGTTCTTCGCGCGTCTGGTGGAGACCGCCGTGCGCGAGGTCGACCACGGGCTCGTGGAGGCCGCGCAGTCCATGGGCGGCGGCATCCCCACCATCGTGTGGAAGGTGCTGCTCCCGCAGGCGCTGCCCTCGCTCGTCTCGGCGGCCACCACCACCGTGATCACGCTGGTCGGCTACTCCGCGCTCGCCGGCGCGGTCGGCGGCGGCGGACTCGGCTCGGTCGCCATCACCTACGGCTACCAGCGCTTCGAGACCACCTTCATGCTCATCACGGTCGCCGTCCTGATCGTGATCGTCACCGTGGTCCAGCTGCTCGGCGACGGCATCGGGCGCCTGCTCGCCCGCCGCGGCCGGGCCTCCTGAACCCCCCTTGAGAAAAGCGGCCCGCACTCCTTGTCCGGGCGTCACACCGCACCACCGGAAAGAGGCACTTTTCGTGCGTAAGAACACCAAGATCACCGCTGCCGCCCTCGCCACCGCCGCGCTCGCCGTCGGCCTCACCGCCTGCGGCTCCTCCTCCGACCCCAAGCCGGCCGGCAAGGCCGACGAGTCCAAGGCGCTGGTCGTCGCGGCGTCCCCGACCCCGCACGCCGACATCCTCAAGTTCGTCAAGGACAACCTGGCCGCCAAGGCCGGACTGAAGCTGGAGGTGAAGGAGTTCACCGACTACGTCCTGCCCAACACCGCCACCGAGCAGGGCCAGGTCGACGCCAACTTCTTCCAGCACAAGCCCTACCTGGACGACTTCAACAAGAAGAACGGCACCCACATCGTGCCCGTCGTCGACGTGGAGCTTGAACCGCTCGGCCTCTACTCGCACAAGGTCAAGTCGCTCAAGGACCTTGCCGCCGGCCAGACCGTCGCCGTCCCCAACGACACCACCAACGAGGGCCGCGCGCTCCAACTGCTCGCGTCCAACGGCCTGATCACCCTCAAGGACGGCGTCGGCTCCGGCGCCAAGCTCTCCGACATCAAGGACAGCAAGGGCCTGAAGTTCAAGGAGCTGGAGGCCGCCACGCTGCCCCGCGCCCTCAATAACGTGGACGCCGCCGTCATCAACGGCAACTACGCCATCGAGGCGAACCTCAAGCCCGCCAAGGACGCCCTCGCCCTGGAGAAGGCCGAAGGCAACCCCTACGCCAACTTCCTCGCCGTCAAGAAGGGCAACGAGAACGACCCGCGCATCCAGAAGCTCGCCAAGCTCCTGAACTCCGACGAGGTCAAGAAGTTCATCACCGACAAGTACGCGGGCTCCGTCGTCCCCGCGTTCGGTCCCGCCAAGTAGCCCTGCCCGTACGGCAGGACGAAGGTCCCGGACACCGCGTCAGGTGTCCGGGACCTTCGTCGTCACCGCCACCCGGCCATGCGCGCCGAGGTCCCCATGCTGCATGCTGTGCCTTTACGGTCCTCACAGGTTGACGGGCCACGCGGCCCCCGGGGCCGGCGCGGTCCCCAAGGCGGTCCACGGCATGGAGCGGCACATGACTACCCACCTTCCGGTGTTCCCGGACATCTCCATCAGCACGGACCGGCTGGTGCTGCGCCCCTTCGAGGACGCCGACGGCTCCGCGCTCATCGAGATGATGAACGACGAGCAGGTGGTCGCCTGGACCGCGGTGCCCCACCCCTACACCGCGCGCGACGCCGACGACTGGGTCCGCCACATCGCCCCGCGCGAGCGCTTGGAGGGCCGGGGAATCGTTCTGGCGGTCACCGAGTTCCTGACCCAGCGCCTGGTGGGCATCGTCCACCTCCAGCACACCAACTGGCGCACCCTGGCCACCGAGGTCGGCTATGTGGTGGCGCCCTGGGCCCGCGGCGAGGGCTACGCCACCGAGGCCGTGCTCGCCACGGCCCAATGGCTCTTCAGGGACCAGCGGTTCGAGCGCCTGGAACTGCGCACCGCCGCCGACAACACCGCCTCCCAGCAGGTCGCCCAGAAGATCGGCTGCGTCAGCGAGGGAGTCCTGCGCAACGCCTGGATAGCGCGTACGCAGACGGAGGACGGCGGCTGGACGGACATCCGCACCGACCTCATCGTCTGGAGCCTGCTCCCCGAAGACCTCGACGGCGTCGCCGACCAGCTCACGGAGGCCGGATACGCCTCCTACCCCGACTGGAACTGATCCGGGGCCGGCGGCCGCTCCCCTTTCCGGAGCTACCCTCAAGTCCGTACCCGGCGCACCCGCCGCCCGACCTGCCACCCCTGGAGTCTGACGAAGATGGCCGACCGCGTCACGGTGATCGGCTGGGACGGCTCGCCCCTCACCCCCGCGGCCACCTCCGCCCTGACCGCCGCGACCCTGGTCGCCGGCGCCGCCCACCACCTCTCGCTCCCCGAAGTGCCCGCGGGCGCCGAACGCATCCGGCTCGGCAGCGTGAGCCTGGCCGCCCGGCGCATCGCGGGGCACCGGGGGAGCGCGGTCGTCCTCGCCGACGGCGACCCCGGGTTCTTCGGCGTCCTGCGCACCCTCAGGGACCCCGAGCACGGCCTTGAGGTCGAGGTCGTGCCGGCCGTCTCCGCCGTCGCCGGAGCCTTCGCCCGGGCCGGCATGCCCTGGGACGACGCCCGGATCGTCGTCGCCCACCCCCGCACCCTGCGCCGCGCCGTCAACGTCTGCCGCGCCCACCCCAAGGTCGCCGTCCTCACCTCGCCGGGCGCGGGACCCGCCGAACTCGCGCTGCTCCTCGAAGGCGTCCACCGCACCTTCGTCATCTGCGAGGAACTGGGCAGCGACCGTGAACAGGTCACCGTCCTCACCTCCGAGAGCGCCGCCGACCACGCCTGGCGCGACCCCAACGTCGTCATCGTCCTGGGCGGCGGCCCGGCGGGCGAAGGCGAGGGCTGGCTCGCGGGACCCGCCCCCGGCTACCCCTCGGCGCCGCGCGGCTGGGCGCTGCCGGCCCGCGAGTACGACGCCGGCCTCGGCACCGGTGAAACCGCCGAGCTGCGCGCCGCCCAACTCGCCAGGCTCGGGCCCAGGGTCGGCGACCTCGTGTGGGACATCGGCTGCGGCAGCGGCGCCCTGTCGGTGGAGGCGGCGCGGTTCGGCGCCGCGGTGATAGCCGTCGACGAGGACGCGGGGGCCTGCTCGCGCGCCGAGTCCACCGCCCGCCGCTTCGGCGTGCAGCTCCAGGTGGTCAGGGGCCGGGCCCCGCACATCCTGGAGACGCTGCCCGAGCCCGACGTCGTACGGATCGGGGGCGGCGGGGCCGGCGTGGTGGAGGCGTGCGCCGACCGCAGGCCCGAGCGCATCGTCACGCATGCCTCGACACGGGACGAGGCGGAGGCCGTGGGAGCCGTTTTGAGCGCCGGCGGATACGACGTCGAGTGCGCGCTCCTCCAATCGGTCGACCTCGACACGCGTGCCTGGTCGGAGCGCGAACGCTCGGTCGCCTTCCTGCTCTGCGGACGGCGAAAAGAAAGATCCCTGTGACGGTCGCGGCGCGTCGCAAAGGGTAGGCTGGCCGATCGTTGTACCGCACCCGGCCGTTCGCGGCGCCGCTCGCCAAGGGCCGGACAGGGGAACCGATTGGGGGACCCGTGGTCGGTACGGCACATCCGGGGGACGCGCAACGTGGCGCAGCCCACACGGTCCGTGGCCGAGACTGACCGCCACGGCGGCGAAGGCCCGCGACAATGCATGGTGTCGTTGACACCCGCGGGCCGTTCGCAACCGCGCGGCGCACACGTCCTGAGCGACGGGTGCCGCGAGCCGAGCGTGTGTGGTCCCGGGCGCAGGCCGAAGGAGCACTACAGATGGGCGAGGGGTACGCATGACTGACACCGGCCAGGTCCCGGGCGAGGGACTGCCGGAGAACGCAGGCATGGTGGAACAGCCGGGCGTCCCCGCTCCCGGCGCCTACACCTTCCTCGACCCCTCCGACAACGCGGCGACCGCCATGGACGACGACGACCTCCTCCTGATGCCCGGCGCCCAAGGTGCCTGGATCGACCCGCAGTCGGCGGCCGCCGCTGCCCCTGTCGCCGCCCCGGCGCCGCCCGCTCCCGGCCCGTCACCGGAGCCCGGCGCGCACGAGACCGGCGGCCGCGACACGGGCTCGGTCGACCTCGGCGGCGCCCGCGCCGCGCAGGCGCCCGCGAACCCCACTCCGCCACCGGCCCGTCGCCCCCTGCACCTCGGCCCCCAGGTGCCGGACACCTCCTCCGGCGTCGTACGCTCCCTCGCCGACCGGGGCCCGGCCGGCGCCCCCGCGAACCCGATGCCCGTCCGGACGCAGGGGCCGCCCACCGTCGGCCCCGAGTACCTGGACGTCCCGCGTGAGGAAGCCGCTCCGCAGCCTCCGGCGCCCCAGCCCGGGCACGTGCAGCCGGGGGGAGGCATGGCATGGACGCCTCAGCAGCGTTCCGCGCCGCAGACGTCACTCAACACGCCCGTGGCCCCTGCAGAAACGGTCGTCCCGGAGGGCGCCGAAGCGCACGCGGCGGTTCAGACCGTACCGGCCCAGGCATCGTCGCAGGCGGCCCCGCACATGGCGCAGCCCGCGCCGATGCTCCTGGTCGACCAGCTCGTGGCGCAACAGGGCGGACAGCCGCAACAGGGTGGACAGCCGCAGCCGGTGGGCCAGTTCGTGCCCGTGGAGGGCTCGGTCCCGACCGGACCGCACCTCGCGCCCGCGCAGGACGCGCCCGCGCAGGACGCGCCCGCGCAGGACGCGCCCGCGCAGGACGCGCCCGCGCAGGACGCGCCCGCGCAGGACGCGCCCGCGCAGGACGCGCCCGCGCAGGACGCGCCCGCGCAGGACGCGCCCGCGCAGGACGCGCCCGCGCAGGACGCGCCCGCGCAGGACGCGCCCGCGCAGGACGCGCCCGCGCAGGACGCGCCCGCGCAGGACGCGCCCGCGCCCGAGGTGGGCAGCGCGCAGGAGGTGCCGCAGCCGGCACCCGAGGCCGTCGCTGTGGTCGCGCAGCCGGAGCCGGCCGCCGCGGCCGAGCCCGTGGCTCCGGACGCCGCCGCGCCCGTGACGCCCGAACCGGCCGTGGCCGAGCCCGCCGCCGAGCCCGTCGCGCCCGCCCCCGAGGCGTCGGCCGCCGCGACGCAGGTTGCGCATGCGGGGGCCGCCGAGCAGACCCAGGCTCCGCAGGCCGTTGCCGAATCCGCCGTGGCCGGACCCGCCGCGCCTGATGCGGTCGTGTCCGATGCGGTCGCGCCGGAGGCCATCGGGCCCGAATCCGCCGCGCCCGCATCCGTCGCACCTGAGGCGGTCGCTCCCCAACCCGTCGTCGCCCAGCCCGTCGTGGCCGAGGCCGTCATGCCGGAGCCCGCCGCGCCCGAGCCCGCCGCGCCCGAGGCCGCCGAGTCCGCGCCCGCCGCGCCCGACGCGGTCGTCGCGCCGCTGCCCACCGAGTCCCAGGCGGCCGGACCCCAGGCAGCCGAAGCTCAGACGGCCCAGCCGCTTCCCGCCGAGCCGGCCGTGACCGAGCCCGTCGTCGAGCCGGCCGTCGCCGAGGCGGGCTCGGTCACGGCCGCGCCCGCCGCCGAGCCCGCGCCCGCCGCCGAGCCCGCGCCCGCCGCCGAGCCCGCGCCGGTCGCGGTCGCGCCGGACCAGGCGCCCACGCATGTCGCCGTCCCCGTGCCGCAGATCGTGGCCGAGGAGCAGGTCCCGGGACAGCCCGGCGTCCCCGAGGCGGCGGCCGCCGCCGTCGCGCCCGAGCCCGTCCAGGCATCCGAGCAGGTCCAGGCCCCCGAACCCGTGCAGGCCCCCGAGCCCGTCCTCGTACCGCGGCAGGACCAGGGCGCGGCCCAGCCCGCCGGACCGGTCCAGGAGGTCGCCCCGGCGGCGCCGGTGGCCGAGGCCGTCGCCGCGCCGGTGACTCCTGAAACGGCCGCCGCGCCGCGGCCGGTCGAGACTCCGGAAGCGGTCGTGCCGGCCGCCGGGGAGGCGGAGGCGTCCGAGCGGGCCGATGAGGTGGCCGAAGTCCTGGAGCAGGGACCCGCCGCGCCCGGGTACGACGACGCCGAGCGGGAGGCCGTCCTGCGCGTCATGCGTGAGCGCCGCGACATCCGCAACGGCTTCCGCTCCGACCCCATCCCGCACGAGGTGCTGCTGCGCGTCCTCGAGGCGGCCCACACCGCGCCCAGCGTCGGGCACTCCCAGCCCTGGGACTTCGTGGTGATCCGGTCCGCCGAGACCAGGCGCACCATGCACGAACTGGCCGAGCGCCAGCGCGAGGCCTACGCCAAGTCGCTGCCCAAGGGCCGGGCCAAGCAGTTCAAGGAACTGAAGATCGAGGCCATCCTCGAAACCCCGGTGAACATCGTGGTCACCGCGGACCCGACGCGTGGCGGCAGGCACACCCTGGGCCGCTACACGCAGCCGCAGATGGCCCCGTATTCCTCGGCGCTCGCCGTCGAGAACCTGTGGCTCGCCGCCCGCGCCGAAGGCCTCGGTGTCGGCTGGGTCTCCTTCTTCGACGAGCGCGAGATGGTCCGCGCCCTCGGCCTGCCCGAGCACCTGGAGGTCGTCGCCTACCTGTGCGTCGGCTACGTGGACGAGTTCCCGGACGAGCCCGAGCTGATGCAGGCCGGCTGGTCCAAGCGCCGCCCGCTGTCGTGGGTCGTGCACGAGGAGACGTACGGCCGGCGCGCGCTGCCCGGCGAGGACCCGCACGACCTCCTTCAGGAGACCATCGCCGGGATCCGCCCGCTCGACGCCAAGGCGCTCGGCGAGGCCTGGGAGCGGCAGAAGCGGATGACCAAGCCTGCGGGCGCGCTCGGCATGCTGGAGATCATCTCCGCGCAGCTGTCCGGGCTGTCGCGCAAGTGCCCGCCGCCGATCCCCGAGCCGGCCGCCGTCGCGATCTTCGCCGGTGACCACGGGGTGCACGCGCAGGGCGTCACCCCCTGGCCCCAGGAAGTCACCGGCCAGATGGTCGCCAACTTCCTCGGCGGCGGCGCGGTCTGCAACGCCTTCGCCGGCCAGGTGGGCGCCGAGGTCTGCGTGATCGACGTGGGCGTGGCCAGTGAACTGCCGGCCACCCCCGGCCTGTTGCCCCGCAAGGTGCGCCCGGGTACGGGCGACATGACGGCCGGGCCCGCCATGACCCGCGAGGAGGCGATCGCCGCCATCGAGGTCGGCATCGAGACCGCCCGCGACCTGGTGGCGGCCGGCAACAAGGCGCTCCTGACCGGTGAGATGGGCATCGCCAACACCACCGTGTCCGCCGCCCTCATCTCGCTCTACACGGGCGTCGACCCGGTGGAGGTGACCGGACGCGGAACCGGCATCAACGACGAGACGCACGCCCGCAAGGTCGATGTCGTGCGCCGTGCCCTGGAACTGCACCGGCCCGACCCGGCCGACCCGATCGGCGTCCTCGCCGCGATCGGTGGTCTGGAGCACGCGGCCCTGGTCGGTTTCCTGCTCGGTGGCGCGTCGCTGCGTACGCCGGTGATCCTCGACGGCGTCAGCACGGGAGCGGCCGCCCTGGTCGCCCGCGCGATCGCCCCCGAGGTGCTGTCCGCCTGCATCGCCGGACACCGCAGCGCCGAGCCCGGGCATGTGGCCGCCCTCAACAAGCTGGGCCTTCGCCCGCTGGTCGACCTGGACCTGCGCCTCGGTGAGGGCACCGGTGCGCTGCTCGCCCTGCCCCTGGTGCAGAGCGCGGCCCGCGCCATGCACGAGGTCGCCACGTTCGACTCGGCGGGCGTCACCGAGAAGTAGTCCGTACGCGTCGGCGGGGGCCGGGGCAGGCGACCCCGGCCCCCGCCGACGCCGCCCCCGCCCTTTAGGCTGTCGGCGGGGGCGCGTACCCCTCCCACCAGCCGCTTCACCGCCGCAGCGGCCCATCGCACGCCAGCCCGCCCGAGGAGCACCGCCACCATGGTCGAACACCCCGCGTACCCGGTGGGCCTTCGCCTCACCGGCCGCCGCGTCGTCGTCGTCGGCGGCGGCCAGGTCGCCCAGCGCCGCCTGCCGGCCCTCGTCGCCGCCGGGGCGGACGTCACCCTGATCTCCCCGAGCGCCACCCCCTCCGTCGAGGCGATGGCCGACGCGGGCGAGATCCGCTGGGAGCGCCGCCGCTTCCAGGACGGCGACCTCGCGGACGCCTGGTACGCGCTCGTCGCCACCGCCGACACCGCCTCCAACGAGCGGATCTCCGCCGAGGCCGAGCGCTTCCGCGTCTGGTGCGTACGCTCCGACGACGCGAGCGCCGCCACCGCCTGGACCCCGGCCACCGGCCGCTCCGAGGGTGTGACGGTCGCCGTCCTCACCACCGACACCCCCGACCCGCGCCGCTCGGCCGCGATCCGTGACGCGGTCGTCGAGGGTCTGCGTGACGGCACGCTGGTCGCCCCGCAGCAGCGCACGCGCACCCCGGGCGTCGCCCTGGTCGGCGGCGGCCCCGGCGACCCGGACCTCATCACCGTGCGCGGCCGCAGGCTGCTTGCCGAGGCGGACGTGGTCATCGCCGACCGGCTCGGCCCGCGCGATCTGCTCGACGAACTGCCGCCGCACGTCGAGGTCATCGACGCGGCGAAGATCCCCTACGGCCGCTTCATGGCCCAGGAGGCCATCAACAACGCGCTGATCGAGCACGCGAAGGCCGGCAAGGCCGTCGTGCGGCTCAAGGGCGGCGACCCCTACGTCTTCGGGCGCGGCATGGAAGAGCTCCAGGCGCTCGCCGATGAGGGCATCACCTGCACCGTGGTGCCCGGCATCTCCAGCTCCATCTCGGTGCCGAGCGCGGCCGGCATTCCCGTCACGCACCGGGGTGTGGCGCACGAGTTCACCGTGGTCAGTGGCCATGTGGCCCCGGACGACGAGCGCTCGCTCGTCGACTGGAAGTCGCTGGCCCAGCTGCGCGGCACCCTGGTGATCCTCATGGGCGTCGACAAGATCGGCGCGATCGCGCGGGCGCTCATCGCGCACGGCAAGAGCCCCGAGACCCCCGTCGCGCTCGTCCAGGAAGGCACCACCGCCGCCCAGCGCCGCGTGGACGCCACTTTGGGAAGCGTGGGCGAGGTCGCCAGGGCCGAGGAGGTCAAGCCTCCGGCCGTCATCGTCGTCGGCGAGGTCGTCAGGGTGAACGCGCGCCCCTGATCCCCGCGAACGCCCACCGCCCGCTCACTCCCGGTGACGCGGTCCCCGCACCTCAGTGACGGAGCCGCGTTCCAGCCGTTGGCACCTCACTCAGGACAAGGCAGTATCACCCTGTGGCCGATCTCATCACCGTCGACGACCCCGACGATCCCCGTCTGCGCGATTACACGGGCCTGACCGACGTGGAACTGCGGCGCCGCCGCGAACCCGCGGAAGGCCTCTTCATCGCCGAGGGCGAGAAGGTCATCAGACGGGCCAAGGACGCCGGGTACGAGATGCGCTCGATGCTGCTCTCGGCCAAGTGGGTCGACGTGATGCGGGACGTCATCGACGAACTGCCCGCGCCCGTCTACGCGGTGAGCCCCGACCTCGCCGAACGCGTCACCGGCTACCACGTGCACCGGGGGGCGCTCGCCTCGATGCAGCGCAAGCCGCTGCCCGCCGCCGAGGAACTGCTCACCGCCGCGCGCCGCGTGGTGGTCATGGAAGCCGTCAACGACCACACGAACATCGGCGCGATCTTCCGGAGCGCAGCCGCCCTGGGCATGGACGCGGTCCTGCTCTCACCGGACTGCGCCGACCCGCTGTACCGGCGGTCGGTGAAGGTGTCGATGGGCGCGGTCTTCTCGGTCCCCTACGCCCGGCTCGACTCCTGGCCCAAGGGGTTGGAGACGGTCCGCGCGGCCGGCTGCAAGCTGCTCGCGCTCACCCCGGCCGAGCAGGCCTCCAGCATCGACGATGCCGCCCCGCACAAGCTCGACAAGGTGGCCCTCATGCTGGGCGCGGAGGGCGAGGGGCTGTCCCGTCAGGCGCTGGTCGCCGCCGACGAATGGGTACGCATCCCGATGGCCCACGGCGTCGACTCGCTCAACGTGGGCGCGGCGGCGGCCGTCGCCTTCTACGCGGTGGCCACCGGCAGGCCGACGACCTGACCGCGCCAAACTCCGGCGCTCAGCTCGGGCGCTCAGCTCCGGGCCGCCGGGTCCTTTCGCAGTCCCGCGAGGAGCAGAGCGACCAGGCGGCGCGCGTCATAGCGCGGGTCGTCCTCGGCGCCTGCGCACAGGTTTCCGATGCCCCGCATGAGCTGATACGCGTCGAGGTCGGAACGTATCTCCCCTGACTCGGCGGCGGCGCCCAGGAGCGCGGCGCACACCGGCAGGAGCCGGTCGAGGAAATAGGTGTGCAGCGGCTCGAAGCCGCTGGTGTCGGCCCGCAGCGCCGCGGCGAGGCCGTGTTTGGTGACCAGGAAGTCGACGAACTGGTCGACCCACTGTTCCAGGGCGGTTTGGGGTGAGGGCGCCGCCGTCAGCAGGGCGGGTCCCGCCTCGGCGCAGGCGTCCACCTGATGGCGGTAGACCGCGACGACGAGGTCCGCCCGGGTGGGGAAGTGGCGGTAGATGGTGCCCACGCCGACACCGGCTTCGGCGGCGATGTCCCGGACCGGCGCCTCCACGCCCGACTGGACGAAGACCGCGGCCGCGGCCTCCAGCAGCGTCTGCTGATTGCGCCGGGCGTCCTTGCGCCGGGACCCGGCCGAGCTCGCCGTCCCCTTGCCGCTGTCGCTCACGCGGCACTCCCTTCCCTTTTTCCGCACCGCCGGGCGGTGTTCGGCGATCACCTCTCGCGATCACCCGGATTCACCCTTGTAAAACGGAACACGGTTCCGTATCTTAAACGGAACAAGGTTCCGCTTCACTCATGATGGCAGACCGGACCCCGGCCCGCCATCGCCGTCAAGGGAAGGCACCTCCATGTCCGACTCCAACACCCTCGCCGCGCGAAACGTGCGGGGCGTCCCCGCCACGGTGGTCTCCGCGAAGCCGGTCCTCCTGCCCGCCCCGGGCCGCGGCGAGGACCTTCAGGTCCGCGTGTCCGCCCCCGCGACCGGCGGCGATCTGCCCGTCATCGTCTTCTCGCACGGCGCCGGCTCCACGATGAACGGCTACGGCCCGCTGGCCGACCACTGGGCCGCGCACGGCTTCGTGGTCGTGCAGCCCACCCACCTCGACTCCCGCACCCTCGCCCTGTCCGCCGACGATCCCCGCACGCCGGGCATCTGGCGCGTGCGCGTCGCGGACCTGGTGCGCGTGCTGGACGAACTCGCCGTCCTGGAAGCGGCGATACCGGGCCTGGCCGGCCGCGTGGACCGCGCCCGGGTCGCCGTGGCGGGGCACTCCTGGGGAGCCCAGAGCGCGAGCATGCTGTTGGGGGCGCGCGTCCTCGGCCCGGACGGCGCGCCCGGAGAGGACATGTCCGATCCCCGCGTGATGGCGGGCGTGCTGCTCGCCGCGCCGGGCCTCGGCGACGAGCTGACGCCGTTCGCGCGGGAGCACCTTCCCTTCATGACGCCGTCCTTCGCCTCCATGACGCCGCCCACGCTCGTCGTCGCCGGGGACAACGACCACTCCCGGCTGACCACGCGCGGGCCGGACTGGTTCACCGACCCCTACACCCACAGCCCGGCCCCCAAGAGCCTGCTCACCCTGGCCGGCGGGGAGCATTCGCTGGGCGGCGTCGCCGGATACGAGGCCGCCGAGACGACGGATGAGAACCCGGCACGCGTCGCCCTGCTCCAGCGCCTCACCACGGCGTTCCTGCACAGCGCCCTCCACCCGGGCGACCCCTCCTGGAAGGCGGTGATGAGCGAACTCGAGACGGACCCCGACCCCCTGGCCACGCTGCGGACCAAGTAGCGGCAGCCACCCGCGGCGCGTGAGCACCGAGAGGTCCGCCCGCCTTGAGAACTGCTCAGAACTGCTTGACCGCCGCGATACCCAACAGCACGATCAAGGTGACCAGCACGAACACGGTGAGCCGCTGCCGCAGCAGCCGGGGGTTGGCGGGCCGCAGCCCCCCGCCCGACGTGCGCGCCCCGGGCCGCGTGCCGGGACGCCCCCCGGGACGGGAGGCACCCCCGCGCGGCCCACCCGGACGCGAACCACCGGTGCGCGAGGAAGAGCCGCCGGTCCGCGACGAGGAGCCACCGGTACGAGGCGCCGAGCCGCCCGTACGCGGCGCGGAACCGCCCGTACGGGATGACGAGCCGCCCGTACGGGACGCGGAGCCGCCCGTGCGCGCCCCGGGGCGGGACGCGGGGGAAGGGACGTCACGGCTCGCCTCGGTGTAGCGCTGGGTGCGCTCGTCGACCCGTCCCGTGGGCCGTTCCACCTCGGCACGGTCGCGCTGCACCGGGGGACGCACATCCGCGCCCGGTGCGTGCGAGCCGCCCTGCGCCTCCCGTGCGGCGATCTCCTTGAGCCGCATGGACAGCTGCAAGGTGCTCGGCCGTTCCTCGGGGTCCTTGGCCAGACACGCCTGGACCAAGGGGGCCAGCGCGTCGGGCACACCGCGCAGCTGCGCCTCCTCGTGGACCACGCGGTAGAGCATCACCTCGGAACTGCCGTGTCCGAACGGCGAGTCACCCATCGCGGCGTACGCCAGGGTCGCGCCGAGCGAGAAGACATCGGTGGCCGGCGTGACCGCGGCGCCGCGCACCTGCTCGGGGGCGAGGAAGCCGGGGGAGCCCACGGCCGTGCCGACATGGGTCAGCGTCGAGGCGCCGGTGGCCCACGCGATGCCGAAGTCGATGATCCTCGGCCCCTTGGGGGACAGCAGGATGTTGGACGGCTTGAGGTCGCGGTGGACGACCCCGGCCTCGTGCACCGCGACCAGGCCCTCGGACAGGGCGGCCCCGATCGCCGCGGTGTCGGCGGCCGTCAACGGGCCCTCCTCGGCGACCTTGTCGTGCAGTGAGGGCCCCGGCACGTACTGGGTGGCGAACCAGGGGCGCTCCGCCTCCAGGTCGGCGGCGACCAGCCGGGCCGTGCACCCGCCACGGATCCGGCGCGCCGCCGAGACCTCACGGGCGAACCGCGACCTGAACTCCTGGTCCTCGGCGAGGTCGGGCCGGATCACCTTCAGCGCCACCCGCTGCCCGCGCCGGTCCGAACCGAGGTACACCACCCCCATGCCGCCGGCGCCGAGACGCCGGTGGAGCCTGAACGAGCCGACGACACGCGGGTCCTCGCGCCGGAGCCGCATCATCGCCATTTTCATCCCCGCTGCCAGTCCTGTTGACGTGGCACAGCTTACGTACCCGTCGCCCGGTGTGCTCATAGGCCGCGCCCTCACGGCCCGACCGATTGTCAGTGCCCGGTGGGAGACTTGAAGAGTGGTCAGCGAGCCGTGGAGCCCTGGCGGCTGGCCCGTGCGAGATCTCAATGGGCAGTCAGAGAACGGGGTTTGGGTCCATGAAGGGTGACCGCGTGGAGATAGTGGTGGACGCCGGAGACACGACGCGCACCTATGAAGTGGTGGCGAGCAGGGCGGGGCGCAGGGTCGAGACGGCGGTCCGTCGCGGTGTGGTCGAAGTGAGCGAAGTCACCCGCAGCGGCACCGTCGTGCGCACCGCCCGCTTCATGGCGACGCGGGTGCTCGCCCTGGTCGAGCAGCCCGTCCCCAGGGAGGACGCGGGGGAGAGGGAGAGCCACCCGGGGCCCCGTCCCCTCCGGGAAGACCCCAAGAGGCAGGAGGCTCGTCTCCACCCAGGGGAGTAGGCGCGGGGGTGACGGCTCATCCCCTGGGAGGCCGGCCAAGCGGTACGAGGGCATGACGTGCGGCGCCGCGCGCCTGCCTACTGTGGGAGTCAAGCGGCGGGTGGCGCACTCGTCCCCCGAGGCCAGACACCCGCCGCTGCCGAGCACGACGCTTGGCAGCGGGAACGAAGAACACCTTGAACCGGACAGGAGAGGACCATGGCGCACACGGTGACGCGGCCAGTCGTCCGCGCGCGGGGACGCGCGGCGCACGGCATCGCGTTCGGCGCCCGTCGTTCCGGCCCGCGCCACCCCCTGGTGGCGACGGCCATGGTCCTTCCCCTGGCGGCCCTGCTCGTAGTCGTCTTCGGCGGCTGGGACGCGGTGGTCACACAAGCGTCGTCCGTGGGCGTGATGCTGGGGCGCTGAGCGGCGCCCCGGACCCGGTAGAGCGGACCGGGTCGGGACATCCGGCCATATCAGCCCCGTGGGGACGGGGGTGCGGCGGACGGCAGTAGAAGGCGTGGCCCGATCGGCTGGGGAGCCGGTCGGGCCACGCCTTTTCCTTGCCGTTTCCACGCTCGTTCTGCGGCACGTTCCACGGCTCGTTCGACGGCTCGGTCCCCGACTCGGCGCTCCCGCAAGGGCGTTGAGCCGCCGGGCCGACGGTCCGAACGACGAAACCCCCGGCCTTCGAGAAGGCCGGGGGTCCCGGGTGGTGCGCGATACTGGGATTGAACCAGTGACCTCTTCCGTGTCAGGGAAGCGCTCTCCCGCTGAGCTAATCGCGCGGGAACGGCCCCAAACCTTACCGGGCCGGTTACTTCGTGTTACTGCGTGCGCGATACTGGGATTGAACCAGTGACCTCTTCCGTGTCAGGGAAGCGCTCTCCCGCTGAGCTAATCGCGCGGGAACGGCCCCAAACCCTACGGGACCGGTTACTTCGTGTTACTGCGTGCGCGATACTGGGATTGAACCAGTGACCTCTTCCGTGTCAGGGAAGCGCTCTCCCGCTGAGCTAATCGCGCCTGGAGGTGGAGACGGGATTTGAACCCGTGTAGACGGCTTTGCAGGCCGTTGCCTCGCCTCTCGGCCACTCCACCAGGAGTGCATATGAGGGTCGGGAAGATCCCCCACATCGAGCGGACGACGAGATTCGAACTCGCGACCCTCACCTTGGCAAGGTGATGCTCTACCAACTGAGCCACGTCCGCTTGTCGTTTCCGTTCCGCTTGCGCGTCCCGGCGACGTGTTGAACTCTAGCGGATTCCCGGGCCAGTACAAAAACGCGTTTGTGCAGCGTGCTGCGGTGCGTCCGGTCCGTGCCCCCGCCAGGGACGACGCCCGGCGTTCGCCTCCACGTCACCCAGGGGCACCCCACCCGCACCCGCTCTAGACTCACCAGCGTGCACGCACTCACTCCGCTGGCCCGTTTCGGCCGCCTCGTCGCCACTGACCTGCGTGATGTCACCAGTGACCCCGCGGCCCTCGACTCCGCGGGTTTCTGGGCCGTCTCGGCCGACTTCGAGGGACGGCTCGTCTGCGCCCGGTTCGCGGACGTCCGCACCCTGCCCGTCCCCGAGCCCGTACCGGGCGCCTGGTGCGGGCCCGCCGCCGAGGACTGGACGACCTCCCTCGACCGCGCCGCCTATATGGCGGGCGTACGCCGCATCCGCGAGCACATCGCGGCCGGCGACGTCTACCAGGTGAACCTCTGCCGGGTACTGAGCGCCCCGCTGCCCGAGCCGGCGACGGCCGACGTGGACGCGCTCACCGCGCTGCTCGCCCGGGGCAACCCCGCCTCGTACGCGGGAACGATCCGCCTGCCCGCCCACGGGGTCGAGATCGCCACCGCCTCACCCGAACTCTTCCTGCGCCGCGCCGGGCGGACCGTGGAGTCCGGACCCATCAAGGGGACCGCGCGCACCGAGGCGGACCTGCTGGAGAAGGACCACGCCGAGAACGTGATGATCGTGGACCTCGTCCGCAACGACCTGGGGCGCGTCTGCGCCACCGGCACGGTGAGCGTGCCGGAGCTGTGCGCGGTCCAGGAGTACCCGGGGCTCGTCCACCTCGTCTCCACCGTGCGCGGCGAACTGCGCGAGGGGGCCGGCTGGCCGGAGCTGCTTGCCGCCGCCTTCCCGCCGGGCTCGGTCACCGGGGCACCGAAGACCAGCGCGACGCGGATCATCGAGGCGCTGGAGACCGAACCCCGCGGCCCCTACTGCGGCGGCATCGGCTGGGTCGACGCCGACCGGGGCACCGCGGAGATCGCCGTGGGTATACGCACGTTCTGGCTCGACCGGCCGCACGGAATGCTGCGGTTCGGCGCGGGGGCGGGCATCACCTGGGGCTCCGACCCCGAGGGGGAGTGGCGCGAGACCGAGCTGAAGGCCTCCAGGCTGCTCGCGATAGCGTCGGGCGACCGGGCCCACAGCGGGCACAGGGGAAGGACCGCGTAAATGCAGATCTGGGTCAACGGCGCCCTGCGCGACGCCGGCGCAGCGCAGGTGTCGGTGCTCGACCACGGGCTCACCGTGGGCGACGGCGTCTTCGAGACGGTGAAGGCCACCGGCGGGAGGCTCTTCGCGCTCACCCGCCATCTGGACCGGCTGACGCGCTCGGCCCGCGGCCTCGGCCTGCCCGACCCCGACCTCGACGAGGTGCGGCGGGCCTGCGCGGCCGTCCTTGACGCCAACCCCATGCCGCTGGGCCGGCTGCGGATCACCTACACCGGCGGCATCTCACCGCTCGGCTCCGACCGGGGCGACGACCGGCCGAGCCTGGTCGTCGCGCTCGGCGAGACCGCGCGCCGCCCCGACACCACCGCCGTGGTCACGGTGCCCTGGACCCGCAACGAGCACAGCGCGGTGGCGGGCCTGAAGACCACCTCGTACGCGGAGAACGTCGTCGCCCTCGCCAGGGCGCACGCGGCCGGGGCGTCGGAGGCCCTGTTCGCGAACACCGTCGGCCGGCTGTGCGAAGGCACCGGCTCCAATGTGTTCGTGGTCGTCGAAGGCCGCCTGCACACCCCGCCGCTCGCCTCCGGCTGCCTCGGCGGGATCACCCGCGCGCTGACCGTGGAGTGGACCGGCGCGTACGAGAGCGAGCTGGACCTGGACGTCCTGGAGCGCGCCGAGGAGATCTTCCTGACCTCCACCCTGCGCGACGTCCAGGCCGTGCACCGGGTCGACGGGCGGGTTCTGGGCACGGCGCCCGGCCCGGTCACGGCGAAGGCCATGCGGATCTTCGAGGAGCGGGCCGGATCGGATCTGGACCCGTAAACCCCGTGACGGGCGGCGCCGGGGCAGGTACAACGGCCTTGATGACCACCACCATTCGGCCGACCGGGCCGCTCCAGCAGGGTGCCGACGGCGCCAAGTCACGTACCTACGACGTGTGTGTGAACAGCCGGCACGTCGGACGGATCCAGATCGCCACCGACCCGCGGTTCGGGCCCGCCGTGGGCCGGATCGAAGGACTGCGGATCGAGGAGCCCGACCGGGGGCGCGGCCGGGGCACCGTCGCCGCGCTCGCCGCCGAGGAGGTGCTGCGCGGCTGGGGCAGCGGCGAGGTCCGTGTCACCGTCCCGGCGGAGGCCGAGGCGGCGCTCAGGATGGCGGGCGCCCTCGGATACGTCGATCGCAGCCGCACCATGGTCAAGCGACTCCCGCCCGTACCGCCGGAGTTGCCCGCCGGGACGACCGGCAGGCCCATGACCGCCGACGAGTACGCGCGCTGGCGCGCGAAGGCGGTGGAGGGCTACGCGCGGGACTGGATCGAGCGGGGCACGGACGAGGCGCGGGCCCGGGCGATGTCCGAGCGCGAGCACGGTGAGCTGCTGCCCGGGGGAGCCGCGACCGAGGGGACGCACCTGATGGTCCTCGAGGAGCGGGGCAGGGCGGTCGGGAGCCTCTGGGTGGCCCGGGCGCCCGCGTCCGCGCCGACCGAGGAACGCGAGGAACCCGGGGAACGGGGGGGAGGCGGCTACATCTACGACGTCCTGGTCGCCGACGAGCACCGGGGGCGCGGTCACGGGCGCTCGCTGATGCTGCTGGCGGAGCGGGTGGCGCTGGCCGACGGCATGACCACGATCGGGCTGCACGTCTACGCCGACAACACCCCGGCGGCGCGCCTGTACGACTCCCTCGGCTACCGCGCCACCCGCCACCACCTCGTCAAACGGCTGCTCTGAGCTAGCGGGCGAGCAGTCGGTCCACGATCTCCTCGACGCGCTCGCGCAGCCCTTCCTGGCTCTTGCCGCCGTCCAGGCGCTCCTCGCCGATGACGTACGTCGGTGTGCCCGTCACCCCGATCGCCTTGCCCTCGGCCTGGTCGGCGTCGACGATCAGCATGTGCCGCCCGTCGATGAGGGCGGTCTCGAACTCGTCGGTGTCCAGGCCGAGTTCGCCCGCCGTCTCCACCAGCGTGCGCTCGCCCTGGGTGGCCAGGCGCTCGGTGCGCGCGAGCACGGCCTCCACGTACGGCCAGCCCTGCCCCTGCTCGAAGGCTTCCTCGGCGGCCTGGGCGGCGGCGAAGGCGTGCTGGTGCTTGTCCAGCGGGAAGTGCCGCAGCCGGATGTCGAGGCGGTCGCCGTAGCGGGCGCGCAGGGCGCGGATGTCGTCCAGGGCGGTGTGGCAGTCGGGGCACTGCAACTCGCACCACACATCGAGGACAGGGGCGTCGGTGGGGCCGGTGGTGCCGGAGGGGGCGGTGTCGCTCATGGGTCCAGTCTCCCAGCAACCGGCACCTGGGGAGGATCTGGCCCCGGAGATGTCCCTGAGGTCGAGGCCGGGCGTGGCCCGAGGGCCACGTTCCGGTGCAGGATGGAAGGAGCGTCACCACCCATTTCGCCCCACCGCCCATTTCGCCCCACCGTTCGTTTCGCGCCACCGTTCATTTCGCCCCGCCGCTCCCGCCTGGAGGAACCGGATGCTTGCCGAGACCGTCTGCTCCGCCGTTTCCGCGGCCGGCCTGGGCATCGCCGCCATCACGGCGTACCGCAGGCGCTTTCTGGCGGCCACGCGCGTCGCCGCCTACTCGCTGGTCCCTGTCGGTCTGGTCATGACGGGCGTCGTGCAGTGGGTGTCCGGCATCGTCTTCAAGCCCAGCGTCTGGATCGGCTTCGGCCTGCTCGGGGCCGCGTGGCTGCTGTTCATGGCGACCCGCGCCGTAGAGCGGCGCGGTGGTGGGACCCGTAAGGAGCGCAAGGCGGCAGCGGCCGCCCGGCGTGAGGCGGTGGCGCCGGAGGCGTCAGCCCCCTCGCTCGGCGCGGGCCGCGCCCCGGCTCAGCCGGCCGCACGGCCCCAGGGCAAGCCGGCGGCGAACGAGGACTTCAGCGATATCGAGGCCATCTTGAAGAAGCACGGCATCTGAGGCAGCCCGGCCGCCGCGCGCGCTTGAGTGCGCCGGCCCGTGCGACTGTTCTCGTACGCGCCGCAAGATCGAGTGAACTCCCGCTGAATATGGCCGCGTTGGTATATGCATGCGGCGCGGCTGGGTCATCATCACCCCGAGATGCTGGACACTTCCCAGGGCCCCGTCCCTGCACCCACCGACGAGCCGAGCGCCCCCGACCCCCAGGCGCGGGGCTGCCTCTTCGCGCTCTCCCAACCACCCCTGATGATCTTCTTGGGGGTGATCGGCGCCCTGTTGCTCATGGCGGCCGTACACGATCTGTTCCTGCTCTGAGGCCCGCCGCCGGGACGGCTCAGCCGGCGGCTTCCTTGCGCCGGGCCCGGTAGGCGGCCACGTGCAGCCGGTTCCCGCAGGTGCGGCTCGAGCAGTAGCGGCGGGAGCGGTTGCGCGAGAGATCCACGAAGGCCCGCCCGCAGTCCGGCGCCTCGCACCGGCGCAGACGCTCCTGCTCCCCGGTGACGACGATGAAGGCGAGCGCCATGCCGCCGTCGGCCGCCAGGTGGTCGGCGACCGAGGCGCCCGGCGCGAAGTAGTGCACGTGCCAGTCGTAGCCGTCGTGGTCGGTCAGCTGCGGGGTGGTGCCGGCGGCCGCGACGAGCTGGTTGACCAGCGCGACCGCGCTGCGGGCGTCGGGCGCGGCGAAGATCTCGGCGAACCGGGCGCGCACCTGCTTGACGCCCAGGAGGTCGCCGGGGGAGAGCCGTTCCACGCCGCTGACGCTGTGGTCCTTGACGAAGGCGTACAGCGCGTCGACGTCCGCGAGACGGTCCCTGGCCTCGCTCTCCGGTGCGGTGTTCACCAGATCGACCACCATGTCGAGCGCGATCCGGGTGTCGTGAGGGATCAGCACGATTCGCTCCCTGGCCTGCGGCGGGCGGCGCCCGTCGGATGCTGGCCGACTCTAGCGGCTCGTGCCGGACGCGCACCGGCGCCGTCCCCCACGACGGCTTCGTGGGGGACGGCGCCGGTGGCTGCCGCTCCGTGGTTGTCCGCGCGGCGCCGTCGCCCCGAGTCGGACGGCGCCGTGCGGCTCTCTGCCTGGCCTCAGTTGTTCTCGGCCAGGATGTGCGAGAGTTCCGTGTCGAGATCGAAGTGACGGTGCTCGGTGCCGGGCGGCACCGCGGCGTCGGTCCGCTTGAGGAACGACTCCAGGGCCCGCGCGGGGGCTTCGAGCAGGGCTTCTCCTTCCGGCGAGCTCAGGGCGATACAGACGACGCCCTGGCCGTGACTGCGTGACGGCCAGACTCTGACGTCGCCGGTTCCGGTGGGCCTGTGCAGGCCCTCCGCGAGGAGGTCGCGAGCGAAGACCCACTCGACGGTTTCCTCGGCTCCGGTGTGGAAGGTGGCGTGCACGGCATAGGGATCGGCCGTGTCATACCGCAGGCCCGCGGGTACAGGCAGTGAGGACTCGCTCGACACAACGAGGCGCAGGTGCAGCTCGCAGCTGACCGTGGTGTTCATAAGCGCCAGGGCCTTTCGCTCAGTGTGCGCTCGGGGATTCGCACGTCGGCGAAATCGACATGCCACCTACGGTGCCGTTGTAAACCCCTCTGACCGTTTTGAAGGGGTTCGCGTAGCTCGTATGGCCGAGTATTACTTTAGGTTATACGCCCATTTCGGTGAACCCGTTTCGAGACACCCGTCCGGTACGTTGGGGAGCATGGATACGGGGAGTGACGAGCAGGGCACCACGGCGCTCGGGTCGCGGGCGCCCGCGTTCGTCAGGGCGTCGAAGCCGCTGCACCTGAGCTGGCAGGTCGGCGTTTTCGTGGTGGGTCTCGCGGTCGTGGCCGGGGGCGTGGTCATGCTGCCGCTGCCGGGCCCCGGCTGGCTGGTGATCTTCGGCGGCATGGCGATCTGGGCGACCGAATTCGTCTGGGCCCAGCTCGTGCTGCGCTGGACGAAGCGGAAGGTCACCGAGGCGACGCGCAAGGCGCTCGACCCCAAGGTGCGGCGGCGCAACATCATCGTGATCACGGTCGGCCTGGTGATCGCCGCCGCCCTCGTGGGCGTCTATGTGGGGAAGGTCGGCATGGTGGCGCCATGGAAGATCAACAACTGACGGTGCGTGGTCAAAGGCCCCGCTGACATGCGGTAATGTTGGCGCTGCGCCCGGGCGATTAGCTCAGTGGGAGAGCGCTTCGTTCACACCGAAGAGGTCACTGGTTCGAACCCAGTATCGCCCACCCGGACCGAAGGCCCCGGAGATCGTCACGATCTCCGGGGCCTTCGGCGTTCCCGCCCCGGGGCGCCCGCCCGCCGCCTCGCCACCCCGCGCACACTGGCCGCATGAACTGGAGCCACTACCGCTTCCGCAGCGTCTGGGACCTGCCGGCCGCCCCTGCCGCCGTCTACGCCGTCCTGGAGCGCCACGAGGAGTACCCCCACTGGTGGCCCGAGGTCCGCGAGACGGTCCCGCTCGACGAGCGCACCGCCACCGCCCGGTTCCGCGCGCTCATCCCGTGCGACCTGGTCGTCACCGCGCGCGAAACCCGGCGCGATCCGGTGGCGCTGGTCCTGGAGGCCGCGCTGAGCGGCGACCTCGAAGGCATGGCGCGCTGGACGCTGAGCGCGCACGGCGCCGGCACCCGCGTCGTCTACGAGCAGGACGTCGAGGTCGTCCGGCCGCTCCTGCGCCGCCTCGCCGTGCCGGGCCGCCCGCTGTTCCGGGCCAACCACGCCCTGATGATGCGCTCCGGACGCCGTGGCCTTCGCCGGCGCCTGGGCGCGGTTTGAAAGCGGGGCCACAAGGCCTGTATGGTTCAGTCCGTTCCCGGGCGATTAGCTCAGTGGGAGAGCGCTTCGTTCACACCGAAGAGGTCACTGGTTCGAACCCAGTATCGCCCACCGGGAAAGGCCGGTCCGTCCCAGACGGACCGGCCTTTTTGCTGCCCGCCTCCACCGTCGGCCCGCCAACGCTCAGGCGGCCGCCGGGAGTTCGGGCCGCAACGGCCACGCGGTGTCCACCAGCTCCGGGGTGCCCTGCTTGCTGAACCAGGCCTGAAGGCCCCGCGCCTGGGCCGCGTGCCAGGTCGCCTGGAGCGCGTGCAGCTCGGTGGGGGTCAGCCGTTCCAGGCGGCCCGCGAACCTGCGCCCGAGGGCCCGTACGACCTCGAGGGCGGCCAGCGCGTCGGCGGCCGCGTCGTGCGCGCCCTCCAGCGTCACGCCGTAGTGCTCGCACAGATCGGTCAGGGTGCGCCGGCCCTTGCGGTAGCGGTCCAGATGCTTGTCCAAGACCCGGGGATCCAGCACCCGCAGCGGATTGCGGCCCAGGTAGTGGCCGAGGGAGGCCGCGCGGTGGCGGCGCAACTCCCGGTCGAGCAGCGTCAGGTCGAACGGCGCGTTCATGATGACCAGCGGGCGCCCCGCCGCGCACTGCTCGGCCAGCGCCTTGGCGACCTCCTCCATCACCGGCGCCGGCCAGCGCCCGTTCAGCCGCAGGTGCTCGTCGGTCAGGCCGTGCACGGCGGTCGCGCCCGCCGGGACGGGTATGCCCGGGTTGATCAGCCAGCGCGTCACCCGAGGCCGCCCGCCCGGGCCGTCCTGCACGACCAGCGCGGCCGACACCATGCGGTCCCCTTCGACGTCCACCCCGGTCGTCTCCGTGTCGAACGCCGCCAGGGGACCCTCGTACCAGCACGTCATGTCTACTCAACTCCTCGCGCACTCCTGGCAGATGGCGTGCTTTCCCTGCCCGATTGCGTGATACCCGTGCTGTTTGCGTCATACGCCGTTTGCGGGCCGTGGGCTGCGGAGACAACACAGATGACGGGCCAGGGTGTTGACGGGCCGTCATGAGTAATGGTTCGGCACCGCCCGGAAGGCATACGGCAGCCATGGCGCTCGCGCAGCCCGATCCGGCCGCGCCCGGCCACGGTCTGCTGTCGGGGCGGATCGCACCGCTGCGCGGCTCACTCGCCACCACCGCCTGCATGGAGACCCTTCAGGTGGGCTACCTGCACGCGGTGGCGGCGGCAGCGGGTTGCTCGCTGTCCCAGCCCTTCCCCGACAACGGGATCGACTGGCACGTGAGCCACAGCGCCGCCGGCCATGTCGTCGACGACGAAGTGACGATCAAGGTGCAGCTCAAGTGCACCTACCAGATCCCGCCGCACCCGCCGGGCGGGGTCTTCTCCTTCACGCTGGACAACGACCACCTGGTGAAGCTGGCCCGCACACCCGTGTCGGTCCACAAGATCCTGGTCGTGATGCTGGCGCCGAGGAGCCGGGACGAGTGGCTGCGCGCGGGCCACGACCGCTTGGCCCTGCGCCACTGCTGCTACTGGATCAACCTGGCCGGACACCCGGTGACCGGCCGGCGCAGGACCACGGTGCGGATACCGACCTCGCGGATCTTCGACGACCGCGCGCTCTGCGAGATCATGACGCGGGTCGGAGCGGGAGGGAGACCCTGATGCGCCGGCCCGACGAAGAACCCGGCTCGATCCCGCCGGTCCCCGGCCCGGTCGACCCGGCCGTCCTCGGCGCGCTGCTGCGCCGGCACGGCTGGCACCGGCGCGGCGGAGCTCCGGGGCGCTACGCGCGCTGGACGCCGCCGGGCGCGGCCGGCCCGGGCACCAGCCTGCTGGTCCCCGAAAGCCGTGCCTACCCCGACAGCGACGACCTGATCGGCGAAGCCCTGACCGCGCTCGCGCGCAGCGCCGCGCCCTCGGCACGCGACGTGCTCGTCTCGCTCGCCGTGCCGAGCGACGAGGTGCGCTGGTGGCGCGAGGTGCCCGAAGGACCGGCCGGCACTGCCTCCTGGGCCGAGCAGGAACACCTGCGCGGCGCCGCCCACCGAATGCTGCTCGCGGGAGCCCTGGCCGCGCGCGGGCCCGCAGGCCACCACGGGGCGCGCCACCGCCGCCAGGCCCTTGCCTGCCTCGACGGCGTCCTGGTGGAACCGGCGAGGGGCGGCGGGCTCACCGCGTTCGTGCCCGCGGCCACCGCGCGAGCGGCCGTGGTCCAGCTGTACGCGGCGCTGAACGCGGTCCGCGACGCGGTGGACTACCAGCGCACCACCGGCGGCATGGAGGCCTTCGACGCCGCCGTGAACGCGGGCGTCAGCAGGGAGCTGACCGAGTCCCTTGTCGCCCTGGTGCGGGGCAGCGAGGGAGCGCGCGTCGCCCTGGCCTGGGCGCCCGGCGCCGGAGTGCCCGAAGGCTGCGCGGCCCGGCCCGAACCCGTCGACTTCTCACCCGGCGACCTGCCCGCCCTGCGCGCCGCCGGCGGCCGCTACCTCGGTGGTGAACCGTCGGTATCGGTGCGCGTCACCGGCGCCGTGGTGCGCCTGCGCCGGCCGGAGCCGCGCGGTCCGGGGCTCGTACGGCTGCGGGTGCTGGCCGGGGCCGAGGTCGCGCACGTGCGCGTGGAGCTGGACGAGGAGGCGTACCGCATCGCCGGGCACGCGCACCTGGTCGGGCTGCCGATCCGGGTCGTGGGGCGCCTGGAGAGCCGGGACGGGTTCCGGCGGATCCGCGGCGCCCATGACGTGGCGCCGGTCCAGGTGGACGACGCCGAGCGGGACCGGCTGATGAAGTCGCTCCAGGAGAACGTCGACTTCTTCGAGGAGGCCTGCGGCACGGAAGCGGGGCCCGCTCCCCAGTGAGCGCCGCGATATCCATTTCGCGACGTACCCCACCGGCTCGGTAGGATCGTCCCGCGTACGCGAGAAGCGCTGCGCGCCCCCTACGGCAGGAGAAGTCCGGTGTCAGACGTCCGTGTGATCATCCAACGCGATTCCGAGCGGGAAGAGCGCGTGGTGACGACGGGCACTACGGCGGCCGAGCTCTTCGCCGGTGAGCGCACCATCGTCGCGGCCCGCGTGGCCGGCGAGCTGAAGGACCTCGCGTACGAGGTGAAGGACGGCGAGGAGGTCGAGCCCGTCGAGATCTCCTCCGAGGACGGCCTCAACATCCTGCGCCACTCCACCGCGCACGTCATGGCCCAGGCCGTGCAGGAGCTGCACCCGGAGGCGAAGCTCGGCATCGGCCCGCCGGTCCGGGACGGTTTCTACTACGACTTCGACGTCGAGAAGCCCTTCACTCCCGAGGACCTGAAGGCCATCGAGAAGAAGATGCAGGAGATCCAGAAGCGCGGCCAGCGCTTCTCGCGCCGCGTCACCACCGACGAGGCGGCCCGCGTCGAGCTCGCCGAGGAGCCGTACAAGCTGGAGCTCATCGGCCTGAAGGGCAACGCGGCCCAGGCCGCGGACGGCGCGGACGCGGAGGTCGGCTCCGGCGAGCTCACCATCTACGACAACCTCGACGCCAAGACCGGCGAGCTGTGCTGGAAGGACCTCTGCCGGGGCCCCCACCTGCCGACCACCCGCAACATCCCGGCGTTCAAGCTGATGCGCTCGGGCGGCGCCTACTGGCGCGGCAGCGAGAAGAACCCGATGCTCCAGCGCATCTACGGCACCGCGTGGCCGACCAAGGAAGAGCTCAAGGCGCACCTGGAGTTCCTCGCCGAGGCCGAGAAGCGCGACCACCGCAAGCTCGGCGCCGAGCTCGACCTGTTCTCCATCCCCGAGGAGCTGGGCTCCGGTCTCGCGGTCTTCCACCCCAAGGGCGGCATCGTCCGGCGGGAGATGGAGGCGTACTCGCGCCAGAAGCACGAGGCCGCCAACTACGAGTTCGTGAACACCCCGCACATCTCCAAGGAAGAGCTCTTCGTCACCTCGGGCCACCTGCCGCACTACGGCGAGGGCATGTTCCCGCCGGTGGAGTTCGACGGGCAGAACTACCGCCTCAAGGCGATGAACTGCCCCATGCACAACCTGATCTTCAAGGCGCGCGGCCGCTCCTACCGTGAACTGCCGCTGCGGCTCTTCGAGTTCGGCACGGTCTACCGCTACGAGAAGTCCGGCGTGGTGCACGGCCTGACCCGCGCGCGGGGCTTCACGCAGGACGACTCGCACATCTACTGCACCAAGGAGCAGATGCCGCAGGAGCTCGACTCGCTCCTGACCTTCGTGCTCGACCTGCTGCGCGACTACGGCCTGGACGACTTCGAGCTCGAACTGTCCACCCGTGACCCGGAGTCCGACAAGTTCATCGGCACCGACGAGGCCTGGGAGGAGGCCACCGAGGCGCTGCGTCTGGCGGCCGAGAAGCAGAACCTCCCGCTGGTTCCCGACCCGGGCGGCGCCGCGTTCTACGGCCCGAAGATCTCGGTGCAGGCCAAGGACGCCATCGGGCGGTCCTGGCAGATGTCGACCATCCAGGTCGACTTCAACCAGCCCGAGCGCTTCGGCCTCGAGTACACCTCGTCCGACGGCACCAAGCAGCAGCCGGTCATGATCCACCGCGCGCTGTTCGGCTCCATCGAGCGCTTCTTCGCGGTGCTCCTGGAGCACTACGCGGGCGCGTTCCCGGCGTGGCTGGCCCCCGTCCAGGCGGTCGGCATCCCGATCGGTGACGCGCACGTGGAGTACCTTCAGGACTTCGCCCGCCAGGCCAAGGACCAGGGGCTGCGGGTCGAGGTCGACGCCTCGTCGGACCGCATGCAGAAGAAGATCCGCAACGCGCAGAAGCAGAAGGTCCCGTTCATGATCATCGCGGGTGACGAGGACATGGCCGCGGGCGCCGTCTCCTTCCGCTACCGCGACGGTTCGCAGGAGAACGGCATCCCGGTGGCCGAGGCCATCGCGAAGATCGAGAAGGTCGTGGCGGAGCGGACCCAGGTCTGAGCCCCGCCCCACGCCGCGGGCCCCCGGGAAGCGCGCCTTCCCGGGGGCCCGCGCGTGTTCCGTGACGGGTGACCCGGACGACGTGCCGAGGCACCGAAGTCCTATGCTTTTCCTCATGACGAGTGAGCCGGAGCAGCAGATCGGAGTGGGTGTCCAGGACGCGTTCCAGCGCCTGTGGACGCCTCACCGGATGGCCTACATCCAGGGCGAGAACAAGCCGACGGGACCGGAGTCCGGCGACGGGTGTCCGTTCTGCTCGATTCCGGCGAAGTCGGACGAGGACGGGCTGATCGTCAAGCGGGGCGAGCACGTGTACGCGGTGCTCAACCTGTACCCGTACAACGGCGGGCACCTCATGGTCGTCCCCTACCGGCACGTCGCCGACTACACCGAGCTCGACGCGGCCGAGACCCTGGAGCTGGGCGAGCTCACCAAGCGGGCGATGACCGCGCTGCGCGCGGCGTCCGGCGCGCACGGGTTCAACATCGGCATGAACCAGGGGTCGGTGGCCGGTGCCGGGATCGCCGCCCATCTGCACCAGCACATCGTGCCCCGCTGGGGCGGGGACACCAACTTCATGCCGGTCGTCGGCCACACCCGGGTGCTGCCCCAACTCCTCGCGGACACCCGCACGATGCTCGCAAACGCCTGGCCCGCCTAGGGCACCGAGGGGCCGGCGGGTCCGCACGTCTTGATCGCTGCCGAGCCCGCTGGCCGGCTGGCAGCCATGACTGATCCCGGATCCGTTTGACGGGCGTCCGCACCGATCAGGACCGAGAGGCTCATGCTGCGTGAGTCCGAGGCGCGGGACCGTGCGGCGTTCATCGAGCTGCCGGCATCGCCTCAGGTGCACACTTACCTCGGTGTGCCCCGTCGGCGGGACGAGCTGGAGCGGACTGTGCCCGAGGTGCCCGAGCGGTGGCCGGGAGCTTCGTCGTCGGTCTCGGCGGGACGATGGCCGGCCGCATCCTGCTCAGGAGGGCGGCGCAGGACCATCGGCCCGCGGCCGTGGGGAAAGGTCGAGCTCGGCTACCTGTTCCTGCCGCGAGCGTGGGGGTTCGGGTAGGCCGCCGAAGCGTGCGCGGCGGCGCTCGACTGGTTCGACAGTGTCCTCCCCGGTGTGCCGGTGGTGCTCGCCACCCAGACCGCCGACGCCGCCTCGATGCGCCTCGCGGCAAAGCTGGGGTTCACCGGGGCGGAGCGGTACCGGGCCTCGGGTGCCGCTCAGTGGCTCGGTGTGCGGGACTCGGTCACGCCCCGCCGTTGAGCCCGCCCTCGGCGGCGTGCACAGGGAGCCGGTCCACCAGCAGCCGCACCCTCGCCTCGGTGTCCTCGGGCGGGAGCCGTCCGGACCGGGTCAGGGTCGCCACTCCGTGCAGGGACGCCCAGAACACCTCGGTGAACAGTCCCAGGGCGACGCCGTCCCCCGTGACCTCGCCCAGGCACTCCAGTAGCGCGGCGAAAGCGTCCTTGAGGGGTTCCGGGGTCTCCTCCTGTGCGTACGCGAGGCCGCCGTCGAGCTGGAAGATGGCGTCATAGACCGCCGGGTTGCGTTCGGCGAAGTCGAGGTAGGCGCGGGCGAGGGCGTACACCCGGGCGCGCGGCCCGTTCGCGGCGGCGGTCGCGGCCCGCACCGCCGCGGCCATCTCGGTGGAGCCCTGGAGGGCGACGGCGCCGATGATCTCGCGCTTGCCGCGGAAGTGGCTGTAGAGGACCGGCTGGCTGTACTCGATGCGTTCGGCGAGCCGGCGGGTGGTGACCGCGTCCCAGCCCTGCTGCTCGGCGAGTTGGCGGGCCGTCGCCACGATCAGGCGCTCGCGCTCCGCCCGGTCGCGTTCCTTGCGTTCCTGTACCGACATGATCCGATCCTAGCATCGCTAGACAATCGAGCGGCAGTAGGTCTAGCGTTGCCTCATCGCCTAGCGGCGCTAGATTCTAGGAGGGGTCGTCATGTTCCAGGCACTCGAGGTCTTCACCACTGTGGTGGTCGGCGTGCTGGTGGGGGTGGAGTTCGCCGTCCTCGTCGTCATGAGCCGGATCCTCGACGCCCTCCCGGAGGACAGCGCCCAGCAGGGCCACGCCCATGGGGGCCGGATGCTCGGCGCCGTGATGCCGTTCTGGTACATCGGCTCGTCCGTCCTCGTCGCGGCCTGGGCCGTCACCTGCCGGCACCACCGCGGCGCCGGCCTGGTCGTCACCGCGGGCGCGCTGCTGATTCTCAGCGTGATCATGTCGATCCTGCTGCTCGTCCCGATCAACAACCGGAACAAGACGTGGACCCCCGAGGACCGGCCCGCCGACTGGAGAGAGCAACTGGACCGCTGGCAGCGCTTCCACTACGTCCGCGTCGCCGTCATCATCGCCGCCTTCGCCACCCTGGTCACCGCCCTCACCTGAGCCGTCGGCCGCTGACGTGTGATCTTCCCGGCCGTCGAACCGGCCGATAGTTCCCTCCATGAGATCACCGCGGCCAGGCGTCCAGCATTCGGCTTCGTCCTGGCGGCAGCCCTGCCCGCCGGAAGCCTCCGCCGAGCGCAGCACGCTGGTGAGGGGTACCACCGGAACGCGTACGACTACGAAGCGGTCAAGCGCCTGCTGCTGGACCCCTGCCGGTCATCGCGAGCGACGACGGGTGCGCTGTGCGGCATCGACCCACTGGCCCAGCGCGACCACTCATCCGAAGTGACGCCGCTCGGGGCGGACTCGGTGCTGATCGTGGACGGGGTTTTCGCCTTCCGTCCCGAGATCAACGCTTACTGGGACTTCCGTGTGTGGTTGCGGGTGGACGCGGAACTGTCCGTCCGGCGGAGTGCCGAGCGGGACCAGGACTGGGCTGGGGCCGAGGCGGATACGCTGCGCCGCACCAGGTATCCGGCCGCCGAGCGCGTCTATCTGCGGGAAGTCGACCCGTTGCCGATGATGGACGTCGTCATCGACAACTCGGTGTTCGCGCGCCCGCGGGTCGTGACACCGTGACACCTGGAACAGGGTCTACGCGTCGTACACGTCGGCCTTCCTGGGGGCCGGGTCCTGGACCAGGCCGCTGAGGATCATCGAGCGGTTGGTGAAGCGCTCGGTGTTCACCCCGTGCTCGTCGAGCACCTTCATGGCCGCGGCGTGCACCACCCGCAGGACGGGTGTAGCCGCGCGCATCGCGTCGTCCGCCATGAAGCGGTGGCGCCAGGGCTTGTCCGCCCAGGCGTGCCGCAGGCCGAAGGGCTCGGGCAGCGCTATTCTGCCGCCCAGATGGTCGAGGACCGGCGGGTACCAGGTCAGCGGAGCGCGGGCGGTGAGCCGTACCACTTCCGCGGCGTCGACCAGGGGCAGCTGGACCGTCTTCTTCTCCCAGAACTTGAAGGTCTTGTCGACCTCCTTGGTCTTGGGGGAGGGCTTGGTGGTGAACAGGGGGTGCACCGGGCCGAGCGCGTGCCCGGTCACCTCGATCCGCAGCGTCTCGTGCAGCACGGTGACGGTGACCATCATGGTGATGACCAACTGGCCGTCCCACAGGGTGAATTGGATGCCGAGGTAGTGCCGGTTCCCGCTGGAGAACTGCTGCTCGTTGCAGATGCGCTGTATCTCGTGCTGGCGCACCTGGAAGTTGTCGATGTCCTGGCCGCTGGGGCGTGACACCTCCTTGGCGCCCTCACCGATGGGGGAGACCACCCAGTTCTTGATGGAGGGGGTGGGGAAGCCGCCGGTGTGCAGCGGGCCGCGCTCCAGGAGCTGGAGGCGGTCCTGGATGGCCCGTATGACGTCCCAGCTGCGAAAGCCGTGGATCTCCTTGCCGGGCTCCTTGGGTTCAAGCTCCTCGGCGAGCTGCCAGCTGCCCCAGCGGGTGCCCATGCCCAGTATCCCCTTGGGCCCGGCGTAGAAGACGACGTTGCTCTGGTCCTCGGCGGCCAGCTTGACCAGGGACTGGCGCAGCTGCTCGGCGGAGCCGGCCGCCGCGCTCTTGGGCACCGCCTCGGGGATCTTGGCTCCTATGCCGCCGCCGCCGAGCAGGCTGTCCCAGCGCGAGCGCAGGTCGCGCGCGGTCTTCTCGCAGATCACCTTGGCCCAGAACCAGCCGATGACCGGGGCCACGATCATCGCGCGCAGATAGAGGCCGAGGAAGCCGTGGAAGGGCAGTTTGATCAGGAAGAGCACGGCCAGGCCCGCGGCCGCCACGAGCAGGATGGTGCCGAGCGCCCCGGCGCGGCGGTCCTTGGCCCCGGCCAGGGTGCGGCGCAGCTGGAAGAGACCGAGCCAGAGCAGCATGCCGGGCAGGAAGAGCAGCCCGAAGACGGCCATGACCAGGGTGAGTTTGGTGTCGCGTTCCTTGCGGATGCGGATCGAGGCCAGGCAGTGCTCGACGATGGTGCCGGGCTCGGTGCCGAAGGACTGGATGATGCCCTTGCGGGTGGCGCCGAGCATCCGGGACTGCACGGCGCGCGAGAAGGCCTCGCCGAGGTTGGGTTCCAGGAGGGACAGTTTGCCCTTGGTCACCACGGACTCGTGCCACTCGCTGTTGGCCATGAGTATGTCCTGGACCGGGCTGTCCCGGTACGCGGCCGAGGCGAGGGCCTGGGTCGCCGCCGTCTGGCCTGCGGAGCCCTGCAACGGCACCTGTGGCCTGGGCAAGAAGTCGAAGAATGGCTCTTCCGTGGTCACTGCCGCCCCCATCGCCGCACGCCGTCCTGCGCGGCCTGTTCCCGGCCGCCGCCCCGCGCACACCATCTGATCTGCGACCCCAGCGTATCGGGGAGGCGGCCCGCCCGTCAGGTGACGTCGTGATGCCGCCCCTCGAGCGGAGGCACGCGCCGGGCGCGCTCCTGACGCTACGTCAACTAGCGTGCGCCTTCCCGCCCTTGTCTCCCCCTCACTTCCCTTCGTCCTGTGCGCGCATCTTGTCGGCGAGCTGGGGTGGCATCGGCTCGTGCCGCGCGTATCTGCGGCTGAACTGTCCGGTGCCGTGCGAGAGCGACCTGAGGTCGAGGGCGTAGCGTCCGATCTCGATCTCGGGGATCTCGGCCCTGACCAGGGTGCGCCCCGGTCCCGCCTGTTCGGTGCCCACCACCCGGCCCCGGCGTCCCGACAGGTCGCTCATGACCGGGCCCACGTAGTCGTCGGCGACCATGACCTGGACCTCCGCGACCGGTTCGAGCAGATGGATGCGGGCCTCGGCGGCCGCCTCGCGCAGGGCGAGCGCCCCGGCGGTCTGGAACGCGGCGTCGGAGGAGTCCACCGAGTGCGCCTTGCCGTCCAGGAGTGTGACGCGCACGTCCACCAGCGGATAGCCCGCGGCCACACCCTTGGCGGCCTGGGACCGTACGCCCTTTTCGACCGAGGGGATGAACTGGCGCGGCACGGACCCGCCGACCACCTTGTCGACGAACTCGATGCCGCTGCCCGGTGGCAGGGGCTCCACCTCGATCTCGCAGATCGCGAACTGCCCGTGCCCGCCCGACTGTTTGACGTGCCGGCCGCGCCCGGCCGAGCGCGCGCCGAAGGTCTCCCGCAGGGACACCTTGTGCGGCACGACGTCGACCTGGACGCCGTACCTGGTGCGCAGGCGCTCCAGGGCGACGTCTCGGTGTGCCTCACCCAGGCACCACAGCACCAACTGGTGGGTGCCCGGGTTCTGTTCGAGCCGCATGGTCGGGTCCTCGGCCACCAGACGGGCCAGGCCCTGCGAGAGCTTGTCCTCGTCGGCCTTGCTGTGGGCCTCGATGGCGAGGGGGAGCAGCGGGTCGGGCATGGCCCAGGGCGCCATCAGGAGCGGGTCGTCCTTGGCGGACAGGGTGTCGCCGGTCTCGGCCCGCGCCAGCTTCGCCACGCACGCCAGGTCGCCCGCGACGCACTGCGTGAGGGGGCGCTGCTGTTTGCCGAAGGGCGACGACAGGGCGCCGACGCGCTCCTCGACGTCGTGGTCCTCATGGCCCCGCTCCGCCATGCCGTGACCCGAGACGTGCACCGTCTCGTCGGGGCGCAGGGTGCCCGAGAAGACCCGTACCAGACTGATCCGGCCCACGTACGGGTCGGACGAGGTCTTGATCACCTCGGCGACCAGGGGCCCATCGGCGGTGCGGGCCGGGGCCGGGCGGGGCTTGCCCTCGGGGGTCGTGAGGTCGGGCGTGGCCCGCTCCAGGGGCGAGGGGAAGCCCCCGGTGATGAGTTCGAGCAGTTCGATGGTGCCGAGGCCGTGCCGGGCGCCGTCGGCGGCGGGCGCCGCGGCCAGGACGGGGTGGAAGGTGCCGCGCGCCACGGCTCGCTCCAGATCGGCGACCAGCGACGTGAAGTCGATGTCCTCGCCGCTCAGGTAGCGGTCCATGAGGGTTTCGTCCTCGCTCTCCGCGATGATCCCCTCGATGAGCCGGTTGCGGGCCTGTTCGATCAGCGGGAGCTGGCCCGCGTCGGGCCCGATCTCCTTGCGCTCACCCGATGAGTAGTCGAACACCCGCTGCGAGAGCAGGCCGATGAGCCCGGTCACCGGGACGTGCCCGTCGGGGCCAGGCGCGCCGTGCGCCGGCAGATAGAGCGGGAGTACGGCGTCGGGGTCGTCGCCGCCGAAGGCGCCCGCGCAGATCCCGGTCATCGCGTCGAAGTCGGCGCGGGCCGCCTCAAGGTGCGTGACCACGATGGCCCGCGGCATGCGTACGGCCGCGCACTCCTCCCAGAGCATCCGGGTGGAGCCGTCCATGCCGTCCGCCGCCGAGACGACGAACAGGGCCGCGTCCGCCGCTCGCAGACCGGCCCTGAGTTCCCCGACGAAGTCGGCGTATCCGGGGGTGTCCAGTAGGTTGATCTTGAAGCCGTCCCAGGCGATCGGGACCAGCGACAGCTGTACGGAGCGCTGCTGGCGGTGCTCGATCTCGTCGTGGTCGGAGACGGTCCCGCCGTCCTCGACCCGGCCCGCGCGGTTGACGGCCCCCGCCGCCAGTGCGAGGGCTTCCACCAGCGTGGTCTTTCCTGAGCCGCTGTGGCCGACCAGCACCACATTCCGTACCGATGCGGGGTGGCCGGCCGTCGTGGCCCTGCCGGCGGCCCCGGGGTGTGCGTTCGCCTTGTCGCCCATGTCGGTTCCTCTCGGTCCTCCCGCTCGTGACGCGCGGTGAGGTGGTGTGAGGGCGCGGACACGCGGACTGCGCGTGCCGAGGCGGCAGCTGCGACGCCCGCGGTAATTCGAGCTTTCCACTCCGGTCACGGTGCGTCCATACGTCGTACGTGACACACGCCGCCCGGGCGCCGCCTGGCGGGTGCCCGGCGGTGGCGCCCGCCAGTCGTGGCTACGATGGGTCGGCCGGTGGCCAGCAGGGGCCGCGCGGCCACACCGACCCCTCGGGAAGGCCATGCTGAACAAGTACGCGCGTGCATTCTTCACGCGTGTCCTCACGCCGATCGCCGCGTTTCTGCTCCGCCGAGGAGTCAGCCCCGACGCGGTGACCCTCGTCGGCACGGCCGGAGTGATGGCGGGTGCGCTGGTCTTCTTCCCCCGCGGAGAGTTCTTCTGGGGCACGATCGTCATCACCCTGTTCGTCTTCTCGGACCTGGTCGACGGCAACATGGCCCGCCAGGCCGGGATCTCCAGCCGCTGGGGCGCCTTCCTCGACTCCACGCTCGACCGGGTCGCCGACGGCGCGATCTTCGGCGGCTTCGCGCTCTGGTACGCCGGGCGCGGCGACGACAACATTCTGTGCGCGGTCGCCATCTTCTGCCTGGCCAGCGGCCAGGTCGTCTCCTACACCAAGGCGCGCGGCGAGGCGATCGGTCTCCCGGTCGCGGTCAACGGCCTGGTGGAGCGCGCCGAGCGCCTGGTGATCTCGCTGGTCGCCGCGGGCCTCGCGGGACTGCACGGCTTCGGCGTGCCGGGCATCCAGGTGCTGCTGCCCATCGCGCTGTGGATCGTCGCCGTGGGCAGCCTGATCACGCTGATCCAGCGCGTGGTGACGGTCCGCCGTGAGTCCGCCGAGGCGGACACGGCCGCCGCGCGGTCCGCCGGCGAGGCGGGCGCATGAAGGACAGGCTGAGCGACGCGCTGTACGGCCTCGGCTGGGCCACGGTCAAAAAACTGCCCGAACCCGTCGCGACCGGTCTTGGCCGGCGCATCGCCGACCAGGTGTGGAAGCGGCGCGGCAAGAGCGTGCTGCGCCTGGAGGCCAACCTGGCGCGCGTCGTCCCCGACGCGGGCCCCGACCGGCTCGCCGAACTCTCCCGGGCCGGCCTGCGCTCGTACATGCGGTACTGGATGGAGTCCTTCCGGCTGCCCGCGTGGAGCAAGGAGCGGATGAGGAACGGGTTCGAGGGCGAGGGCATCCACCACCTCGTCGACGGTCTCGCCTCCGGGCGCGGCGTCGTCGTCGCCCTGCCGCACATGGGCAACTACGACCTCGCGGGCGCCTGGGTCACCACCCGCCTGGACACCCCCTTCACCACGGTCGCCCAACGCCTCAAGCCCGAGACGCTGTACGACCGCTTCGTCGCCTACCGCGAGGGCCTTGGCATGGAGGTGCTGCCGCACACCGGCGGCGCGGCCTTCGGCGCGCTGGCCCGGCGGCTGCGCGCGGGCGGCCTGGTCTGCCTGGTCGCCGACCGCGACCTCTCGGCCTCCGGCGTCGAGGTCACGTTCTTCGGCGAGACCGCCCGCATGCCGGCGGGCCCGGCGCTGCTGGCCCAGCAGACCGGCGCGCTGCTGCTGCCGGTGACGCTCTGGTACGACGAGACGCCCGTCATGAAGGGCCGGGTGCACCCGCCCATCGAGGTGCCCGAGACAGGTGACCGGGCCGCGAAGACGTCCGTCATGACACAGGCGCTGGCGGACGCCTTCGCCGGCGGAATCGCCGACCACCCGGAGGACTGGCACATGCTGCAACGGGTGTGGCTCGCGGATCTGGAGGAACGACGGGCGTGAAGATCGGCATCGTCTGCCCGTACTCCTGGGATGTGCCGGGCGGCGTCCAGTTCCACGTCAGGGACCTGGCGGAGCACCTGATCCGGCTGGGCCACGACGTGTCGGTCCTCGCGCCGGCCGACGACGAGACCCCGCTGCCCCCCTATGTCGTCTCGGCGGGCCGTGCCGTGCCGGTGCCCTACAACGGCTCGGTGGCGCGGCTCAACTTCGGGTTCCTCTCGGCGGCGCGCGTGCGGCGCTGGCTGCACGAGGGCACCTTCGACGTCATCCACATCCACGAGCCCGCCTCGCCCTCGCTCGGCCTGCTCTCGTGCTGGGCCGCGCAGGGCCCCATCGTGGCGACCTTCCACACCTCCAACCCGCGCTCGCGGGCCATGATCGCGGCGTACCCGATCCTCCAGCCGGCCTTGGAGAAGATCAGCGCGCGCATCGCGGTCAGCGAGTACGCGCGCCGCACCCTGGTGGAGCACCTGGGCGGCGACGCGGTGGTCATCCCCAACGGGGTCGACGTCGAATTCTTCGCGCGGGCGGAGCCGAACAAGGAGTGGCAGGGCCAGACCCTCGGCTTCATCGGCCGCATCGACGAGCCCCGCAAGGGCCTGCCGGTCCTGATGAAGGCGCTGCCGAAGATCTTCGCCGAGCGCCCTGGCGCCCGGCTGCTCGTGGCGGGACGGGGCGACGAGGAGGAGGCGGTCGCCTCCCTGCCGCCCGGGCTGCGCTCCCGGGTGGAGTTCCTTGGCATGGTGAGCGACGAGGACAAGGCGCGGTTGCTGCGCAGCGTCGATGTGTACGTCGCGCCCAACACCGGGGGCGAGAGCTTCGGGATCATCCTGGTCGAGGCACTGTCGGCGGGCGCCGCGGTCCTCGCCAGCGACCTGGACGCGTTCGCGCAGGTGCTCGACCAGGGGGAGGCGGGCGATCTGTTCGCCAACGAGGACGCCGAAGCACTGGCGTCGGCCGCGGTGCGGCTGCTCGCCGACCCCGGGCGCCGCGCGGGCCTGAGCCGGCGCGGCTCGGCCCATGTGCGGCGCTTCGACTGGTCGACGGTGGGTGCGGACATCCTCGCGGTGTACGAGACGGTGACGCACGGCGCGGCGGCGGTCGCGGCCGACGAACGCCCGGGCTTCCGGGCCCGCTTCGGCCTGGCCCGCGACTGAACCCCGGCGACGGTATGCCCATGCGGGCCAGGATTGGATGCTCCAAGCGGGCCGAGGACGCCCATGCGGGCCCTCTCGAGCCCCGCCAGGGGCGGGGAACCGCGCGCCCAGCCACCCACGGTCCGCAGCCGGGACCCCTGTGGCTCCGCCCCAGACCCCGTTCGGACCTGAAGGGCCCTCGTCCTCAATCTCCCCCAAGGCCTTGAGGGCCAGGGGGCACCCCCGCGACGGGCTGACCACGCCTGTGCGGGCCAGGGTTGAATGCTCCAAGCGGGCCGCGGATGCCGGCGTGGGCCCGCACGAGCCCTGCCGGGGGCGCGGGGAACTGCGCGGGAAGCGAGCACGGTCCCGAGCCGGGGTCCCTGGGGCTGCCCCAGACCCGGGTTCGGCCTGCACGGCGTTCGTCCTCAACCGCCGGACGGCTGCCGGTAGCCTTGCGGCCCGTGACCGTAACCCTCATCTGGATCGCCGTCGCCCTCGTCGCGATCGGCCTCTACCTCAGCTGGACCGCAGGCCGCCTCGACCGCCTGCACGCCCGCATCGACGCGGCCAGGGCGGCCCTCGACGCCCAACTGGTGCGCCGCGCCTCGGTCACCCAGGAAATCGCCACCAGCGGCGTGCTCGACCCGGCCGCCTCCATCGTGCTCTACGAGGCCGCGCACGCCGCGCGCCAGGCGGAGGAGGAGCACCGGGAGGTCGCCGAGAGCGAGCTCAGCCAGGCGCTGCGCGCCGTCTTCACCGAGCCCGCGCAGGTGGACGCCGTCCGCGCCGCGCCCGGTGGTGTGGAGGCCGCCGAGGAGCTGGCTCAGGCGGCGCGCCGGGTGCCGATGGCGCGGCGCTTCCACAATGACGCCGTCCGCGCGGCCAGGGCGCTGCGCAGGCACCGCACGGTGCGCTGGTTCCGGCTCGCGGGCCACGCGCCGTTCCCGCTCGCGTTCGAGATGGACGACGAGCCGCCGACGGCGCTCGCCGACCGGCCGGGGAGCTGAGCCCGGCGGAGCCCGGGCGGAGCGTCAGGCGCCCGCTCGCGGGGCCGATGACCCGCTCCAGCAGGAAAAACGATCCACCGGGTGCGCATTGGCCCTTGATGTGGCCCACCCCGCCGGGGTTGTCTCGGGACAGCAGAATCCCATCTTCACCCCCGTGAGGTCGCTCCGTGTCCAGCACCCCTTCCAGCACCCCCCACGCCGACAGCCCCGCCGTCGGCACCGCACGCGTCAAGCGCGGCATGGCCGAGCAGCTCAAGGGCGGTGTGATCATGGACGTGGTCAACGCCGAGCAGGCGAAGATCGCCGAGGACGCGGGCGCCGTCGCCGTCATGGCCCTCGAGCGGGTTCCGGCCGACATCCGCAAGGACGGCGGCGTGGCCCGGATGTCCGACCCGAACATGATCGAGGAGATCATCGGCGCGGTCTCCATCCCGGTGATGGCCAAGTCCCGCATCGGCCACTTCGTCGAGGCCCAGGTCCTTCAGTCGCTCGGCGTGGACTACATCGACGAGTCCGAGGTCCTGACCCCGGCCGACGAGGTCAACCACAGCGACAAGTTCGCCTTCACCACGCCGTTCGTGTGCGGCGCCACCAACCTGGGCGAGGCCCTGCGCCGCATCGCCGAGGGCGCGGCCATGATCCGCTCCAAGGGCGAGGCCGGCACCGGCAACGTGGTCGAGGCCGTCCGCCACCTGCGCCAGATCAAGAACGAGATCGCCAAGCTGCGCGGCTTCGACAACAACGAGCTGTACGCCGCCGCCAAGGAGCTGCGCGCGCCGTACGAGCTCGTCAAGGAAGTCTCCGAGCTCGGCAAGCTCCCGGTCGTGCTGTTCTCCGCAGGTGGCGTGGCCACCCCCGCCGACGCCGCCCTGATGCGCCAGCTCGGCGCCGAGGGCGTCTTCGTGGGTTCGGGCATCTTCAAGTCGGGCGACCCCGCCAAGCGCGCCGCCGCCATCGTGAAGGCCACCACCTTCTACGACGACCCGAAGATCATCGCGGACGCCTCCCGCAACCTCGGCGAGGCCATGGTCGGCATCAACTGCGACACGCTGCCCGAGACCGAGCGCTACGCCAACCGCGGCTGGTAGTCCCTCATGAACAACCCCCCCGTCATCGGCGTCCTCGCGCTCCAGGGCGACGTACGGGAGCACTTGATCGCCCTGGCCGCGGCGGACGCCGTGGCCAGGCCGGTCAGGCGCCCCGAAGAACTCGCCGAGGTGGACGGCCTCGTCATCCCCGGCGGCGAGTCCACCACCATCTCCAAGCTGGCCGCCCTGTTCGGCATGCTGGAGCCGCTGCGCGAGCGGGTCCGCGCGGGCCTGCCCGTCTACGGCACCTGCGCCGGCCTGATCATGCTCGCCGACAAGATCCTCGACCCGCGCTCGGGCCAGGAGACCATCGGCGGCATCGAGATGATCGTGCGCCGCAACGCCTTCGGCCGCCAGAACGAGTCGTTCGAGGCGACCGTGGAGGTCGCGGGCGTGGGCCCCGTGGAAGGCGTGTTCATCCGCGCGCCCTGGGTGGAGTCCGTCGGCGCCGGGGCCGAGGTGCTGGCCGAGCACGGCGGCCACATCGTCGCCGTACGCCAGGGCAACGCGCTGGCGACCTCGTTCCACCCCGAACTCACCGGCGACCACCGCATGCACGCGCTCTTCGTCGACATGGTGCGCGCCGCCGGCTGACAAGCGCGCGCCCGGCACCCGCGACGCGGGGGCCGGGCGACGGGTGGGCCGGGTCCCGGTAGGATCTCTGCCGAACGACGCAGAATGGGTTACGCGAAGGAGACAGGCAGATGTCCGGCCACTCTAAATGGGCTACGACGAAGCACAAGAAGGCCGTGATCGATGCCAAGCGTGGCAAGCTCTTCGCGAAGCTGATCAAGAACATCGAGGTCGCGGCCCGCACCGGGGGCGCCGACATCGACGGCAACCCGACCCTCTTCGACGCCGTGCAGAAGGCGAAGAAGCAGTCGGTGCCCAACAAGAACATCGACTCCGCGCTCAAGCGCGGCGCCGGTCTCGAAGCGGGCGGCGCCGACTACGAGACGATCATGTACGAGGGTTACGGCCCGAACGGTGTCGCGGTGCTCATCGAGTGCCTCACCGACAACCGCAACCGTGCCGCGTCCGACGTCCGCGTCGCGATGACCCGCAACGGCGGCTCGATGGCCGACCCGGGCTCCGTGTCGTACCTGTTCAACCGCAAGGGCGTCGTCGTCCTGCCCAAGGGTGAGCTCTCCGAGGACGACGTCCTGGAGACCGTGCTGGAGGCGGGCGCCGAGGAGGTCAACGACCTCGGTGACTCCTTCGAGATCATCTCCGAGGCCACCGACATGGTCGCGGTCCGCACGGCGCTCCAGGAGGCCGGCATCGACTACGACTCGGCCGAGGCCAACTTCGTCCCGACCATGCAGGTCGAGCTGGACGAAGACGGCGCGCGGAAGATCTTCAAGCTGATCGACGCGCTGGAGGACAGCGACGACGTGCAGAACGTCTTCGCCAACTTCGACGTCTCCGACGAGGTCATGGAGAAGGTCGACGCCTAGCGTCACCGTGAGCCGAGCGGTTGTGGCGGGCCGATGGGACACGTCCCATCGGCCCGCCGCCGTTGTCAGTGCCGCCGGTTAGCCTGGCGGAAGGTCGAAGATCGTCGAGGGGAGGGGCCGTGCGCGTACTGGGGGTGGACCCCGGCCTCACGCGATGTGGCGTGGGCGTCGTCGAGGGGGTCGCGGGCCGGCCGCTCACCATGCTCGGCGTCGGTGTCGTGCGCACACCGGCGGACGTGGAGCTGGGCCACCGGCTCGTCGCCATCGAGCGCGGCATCGAGGAATGGCTGGATACGCACCGGCCCGAATTCGTCGCCGTGGAGCGCGTGTTCAGCCAGCACAACGTGCGTACGGTGATGGGCACCGCCCAGGCGAGCGCGGTCGCCATGCTGTGCGCGTCCCGGCGCGGCATCCCCGTCGCCCTGCACACCCCCAGCGAGGTCAAGGCCGCCGTCACCGGCAGTGGCCGCGCCGACAAGGCCCAGGTCGGCGCGATGGTCACACGCCTGCTGCGGCTCGACGCACCGCCCAGGCCGGCCGACGCCGCGGACGCGCTCGCCCTGGCCATCTGTCACATCTGGCGAGCCCCCGCGCTCAACCGGCTCCAACAGGCCCACGCCCAGCACTCCGTCCGGAAGGTCACCCGATGATCGCCTTCGTCAGCGGCCCGGTCGCCGCCCTCGCTCCCGACACCGCGGTGGTCGAGGTCGGCGGCATCGGCATGGCCCTCCAGTGCACGCCCAACACCCTGGCCGAACTGCGCGTGGGCCAACACACCAAGCTCGCCACGTCGTTGGTCGTGCGGGAGGACTCGCTGACCCTGTACGGCTTCGCCGACGACGACGAGAAGCAGGTGTTCGAACTGCTCCAGACCGCCAACGGCGTCGGCCCCCGGCTCGCCCAGGCCGTCCTGTCCGTGCACACTCCCGACGCGCTGCGCCGCGCCTTCGCCTCCGGTGACGAGAAGGCGCTCACCGCCGTGCCCGGCATCGGCAAGAAGGGCGCCCAGAAGCTCCTCATCGAGCTGAAGGACCGGCTGGGAGCGCCCGTCGGCAGCGCCCCCGCCGTCGGGGCACCCGTCACCTCGGGCTGGCGCGACCAGCTGCACGCCGCCCTCATCGGTCTCGGCTACGCCACGCGCGAGGCCGACGAGGCGGTCGCCGCGGTGACCCCCCAGGCCGAGGCCTCCAGCCCGCCGAACGTGGGCGCGCTGCTCAAGGCCGCCTTGCAGACACTCAACCGCGCCCGCTGAGCCAGGGGCGCCCGGCGGCCACCGAGCGCCCCCGACCCGCCCCCCCACGCCCCCCGCCTGCGCCCCCGCACCGCGACCACCCACCACGATCCGAGGCACACGTCATGAACTGGGAAGACAGCTCCGGCACCGCGGATCTGTCGGCGACCGCCGACGGCCCCGGCGACCGCCTGGTGGGGGCCGCCGCCGACGGCGAGGACACCGCGGTCGAGGCCGCCCTGCGCCCCAAGGACCTGGAGGAGTTCGTCGGCCAGGAGAAGGTCCGCGAACAGCTGGATCTGGTCCTGCGCGCGGCACGGGCCCGGGGCGCGACCGCCGACCACGTGCTGCTCTCGGGCGCCCCCGGCCTCGGCAAGACCACTCTTTCGATGATCATCGCGGCCGAGATGGGCGCCCCGATCCGCATCACCAGCGGCCCCGCCATCCAGCACGCGGGCGACCTCGCCGCGATCCTCTCCTCCCTCCAGGAGGGCGAGGTCCTGTTCCTCGACGAGATCCACCGGATGTCGCGCCCCGCCGAGGAGATGCTGTACATGGCGATGGAGGACTTCCGGGTCGACGTCATCGTCGGCAAGGGCCCCGGCGCCACCGCTATCCCGCTGGAACTGCCCCCCTTCACGCTGGTCGGCGCCACCACCAGGGCGGGCCTCCTGCCGCCCCCGCTGCGCGACCGGTTCGGCTTCACCGGCCACATGGAGTTCTACGAACCCGCCGAGCTGGAGCGCGTCATCCACCGCTCCGCCCGGCTGCTGGACGTGGAGATCGACACCGCGGGCGCCGCCGAGATCGCCGGCCGCTCCCGTGGCACCCCCCGCATCGCCAACCGGCTGCTGCGCCGCGTGCGCGACTACGCCCAGGTCAAGGCGGACGGCGTCATCACCACCGAGATCGCGTCGGCCGCGCTCGGGGTGTACGAGGTCGACGCGCGCGGCCTCGACCGCCTGGACCGGGCGGTGCTCCAGGCCCTGCTGAAGCTGTTCGGCGGCGGCCCGGTGGGCCTGTCCACCCTGGCGGTCGCGGTGGGGGAGGAGCGCGAAACGGTGGAGGAGGTGGCCGAGCCCTTCCTCGTGCGCGAGGGTCTGCTCGCGCGCACCCCGAGGGGCCGGGTGGCGACGCCCGCCGCCTGGGCCCACCTCGGCCTCGTACCCCCGCGGCAGGGCGGCGGCCCGGCGGGAAGCGGACAACCGGGGCTCTTCGGGGCGTGACGGCGCGGAGGATCGTACGCGGAGGAACCCCGGTGGGATGCTGGGCGTTGTTCCATCTGTGCGGACTCGCTTAGACTCCGCCGATGCCGCCCTTCCAGGCCGGCGTACCCACCCCCAGATCAGGCCGCGCTTTCGTGTGGTCATGCGAAGGAAGTTCCGTCCCGTGAGCCCTATCACCCTCCTCCCCTTGGTTTTGCTTATCGGGGCCATGTTCCTGATGACGCGGTCGGCCAAGAAGAAGCAGCAGGCCGCCGCGGCCATGCGCGAAGAGATGCAGCCCGGCACCGGTATCCGCACGATCGGGGGCATGTACGCCACGGTCAAGGAGATCGGCGACGAGACGGTCCTCCTGGAGGTGGCGCCCGGCGTCCACGCCGTCTACGCCAAGAACGCGATCGGCGCCGTCCTCAGTGACGCGGAGTACAACCGCATCGTGCACGGCGACACCGACGACACCGACGTCGAGCTCCCGGAGGTGCCGGACGACGCCTCGTCGCTGACCGGCGCCACCGAGGTCGAGGCCGGGGCCGACGACAGCAAGGACGCCAAGATCGACCTGGGCAAGAAGGACGAGGCGCAGAACGCGGCCCTGCCCACGGACGACACGAACGGCAAGGACGGCAAGGCCGACGGCGGGGCCGAAGCGAAGTAGTCACGCGCCGGGACCGCACGGCGCCCGACCGGCGCCGGCGGCCCCCGAGCGGGCCGACTTCCGCGGGGGACGTCCCCACAACACTTCGTGGCCGCCCACGCGCATTACCCGGCGCCGGGCGGTTGGACAGGGAGAAACGACAAGGTGGCAGCACCGAACAAGGGCCGAAGGCCGGCGGCGGGGGGTCAGAGCAAGCCGGGCCGTGCCCTGGCCTTCATCCTCATCGCCATGGTCGCGCTCACCGGTGGGATGTTCATTTCCCACACCACCACCCCGAGGCTGGGCATCGACCTCGCCGGCGGCACGAGCATCACGCTCAAGGCCAAGGCGGAGCCCGGCCAGGAGTCGGCGATCAACAAGAAGAACATGGACACGGCGGTCCAGATCATGAACCGCCGTGTCAATGGTCTCGGTGTCACCGAAGCCGAGGTTCAGACCCAGGGCAGTGACAACATCATTGTCAACATCCCCAAGGGTACGAACTCCGAGCAGGCCCGCCAGCAGGTCGGCCAGACCGCCAAGCTGTACTTCCGGCCGGTCCTGACCGCCCAGCCGACCGCGGCGCCCACCCCGAGCGCTTCTCCGAGCGCCACCGGCAAGGCCACCCCCTCGGGCGCCCCGAGCGCGACCGGCAAGCCCGCGCCGAACGCCTCCGCCAAGGGCACGCCGAACGCGGGCAAGCCGAGCTCCGGCAGCACGCCCCAGGGCCGCGCCCTGACCGACGCGCTCAAGGCCTCCACCTCGCCCACGCCGGGCGCGAGCAAGCCGGCCGGCCCCGCGCCCGACCCGTCGGCCTCAGGTGACGCGGCCGCCGCCAAGCTCCAGGCCCAGTTCGCGGCGCTGGACTGCTCCACCAAGGAGGCCCGTTCCAAGGCCGGCCAGGGCGCCAAGTCCAGCGAGCCGACCATGGCGTGCGACAAGGACGGCGCGGAGAAGTACATCCTCGGCCCGGCCGAGGTCGACGGCACCGACGTCTCCAAGTCGCAGGCCGTGATCAACCAGAACGGTCAGTGGATCGTTCAGATGGACTTCACCAGCGGCGGCTCGAAGAAGTTCGCGGCGATCACCGGGAAGCTCTCGCAGCAGCAGTACCCGAACAACCGCTTCGCGATCGCGCTGGACAACCAGGTCGTCTCGGCCCCGACGGTGAGTTCCACGCTCAGCGGCTCCGCCGAGATCTCCGGCAACTTCAACCAGACGAGCGCCCAGGACCTGGCCAACGTGCTGTCCTACGGCGCGCTGCCGCTCTCCTTCCAGGAGCAGAGCGTCACCACCGTGACCGCGGCCCTCGGCGCCGACCAGCTGCACGCCGGTCTCATCGCCGGTGCCATCGGCCTCGCGCTGGTCATCATCTACCTGGTGGCCTACTACCGGGGACTGGCCACGATCGCCATCCTCAGCCTCGTCGTCTCGGCGATCCTGACGTACACGATCATGACGCTGCTCGGCCCCGGCATCGGCTTCGCGCTGAACCTGCCCGCGGTCTGCGGCGCCATCGTCGCCATCGGCATCACCGCGGACTCGTTCATCGTGTACTTCGAACGCATCCGTGACGAGATCCGCGAGGGCCGCACCCTGCGTCCCGCCGTCGAGCGGGCCTGGCCGCGCGCCCGGCGCACCATCCTGGTCTCCGACTTCGTGTCGTTCCTGGCCGCGGCGGTGCTGTTCATCGTGACGGTCGGCAAGGTCCAGGGCTTCGCGTTCACGCTGGGCCTGACCACTCTGCTCGACGTCGTCGTCGTCTTCCTGTTCACCAAGCCGGTGATGACGCTTCTGGCCCGCCGGAAGTTCTTCGCCAGTGGCCACCCGTGGTCCGGCCTCGACCCGAAGCGGCTCGGCGCCAAGCCCCCGCTGCGCCGGGCCCGCCGCACCACCTCCGCCCCCGTCGACAACCCGAAGGAGGCGTGAGATGTCGAAGCTCGGCACTCTCGGCGCCAGGCTGTACCGCGGTGAGGTCGGTTACGACTTCGTCGGCAAGCGGAAGATCTGGTACGGCATCTCGATCCTGATCACCATCACGGCCATCGTGGGCCTGGCGGTGCGGGGTCTGACGATGGGCATCGAGTTCGAGGGCGGGGCGGTCTTCACCACCCCGAAGACCTCCCTGTCGGCCTCACAGGCGGAGAAGTACGCCGAAGCCGCGTCGGGCCACGACGCGATCGCCCAGAAGCTCGGCGACAACACCATCCGCATCACCATCGGCGGCGTCGACACCGCGAAGTCCGACCAGATCAAGCAGGACCTGGCCAAGAACCTCAAGGTCGACGCGAACAACATCAACGCCGACCTGGTGGGCCCCAGTTGGGGCCAGACGATCGCCAACAAGGCCTGGACGGGCCTGATCATCTTCATGGTCCTCGTCGTGCTCTACCTGGCGATCGCCTTCGAGTGGCGGATGGCGCTCGCGGCCCTGGTCGCCCTGATCCACGACCTCACGATCACGGTCGGCATCTACGCCCTGGTCGGTTTCGAGGTCACCCCGGGCACCGTGATCGGTCTGCTCACGATCCTCGGTTACTCCCTCTACGACACCGTCGTCGTCTTCGACGGACTCAAGGAGGGCCAGAAGGGGATCACCAAGCAGACCCGGGTCACCTACAGCGAGATGGCGAACAAGAGCCTCAACGGCACCCTGGTCCGTTCCATCAACACCACGGTCGTGGCGCTGCTCCCGGTGGCGGGCCTGCTGTTCATCGGTGGCGGCGTCCTCGGCGCCGGCATGCTGAACGACATCTCGCTCTCGCTGTTCGTCGGTCTCGCCGCCGGCGCGTACTCCTCGATCTTCATCGCCACTCCGCTGGTCGCCGACCTGAAGGAGACCATGCCGGAGATGAAGGCGCTCAAGAAGCGGGTGCTCGCCAAGCGCGCGGCGGCCGCCGCGAAGGGCGAGCCGGACGAGGGAGCGCGGGACGAGAGCGCCTTCGCGCAGGACGGCGCGGACGGCGAGGACGACGACACCGACGCGGCGCAGACCGCGGGCGCGGTCGTCGGCCAGCGCCGTCAGCCCAGCCGCAACAACCGGGGGAAGCGCCGATGACCAGCGTCTCCACCGAAACCGTCGGGCTGCTGCTCAGCCGCATCCGTGACGTGCCGGACTATCCGAAGCCGGGCGTGATGTTCAAGGACATCACCCCGCTGCTCGCGGACCCGGAGGCGTTCACGGCCCTCACCGACACCCTCGCCGCACTGTGCGTCCAGCACGGCGCGACGAAGATCGTCGGACTTGAGGCGCGCGGCTTCATCCTGGCGGCGCCCGTCGCCGTCCGCGCCGGGGTCGGTTTCATCCCCGTACGCAAGGCGGGCAAGCTGCCCGGGGCCACGCTCAAGCAGGCCTACGAGCTGGAGTACGGCACCGCGGAGATCGAGGTGCACGCCGAGGACCTGAGCGCGGGCGACCGCGTCCTGGTCATCGACGACGTGCTGGCCACCGGAGGCACCGCGGAGGCGTCCCTCGATCTGATCCGCCGCGCCGGGGCCGAGGTCGCGGGCGTCGCGGTCCTGATGGAGCTCGGCTTCCTCGGCGGCCGTGAGCGCCTGAGCGCCGCCCTGGCAGGCGCCCCGCTCGACGCCCTGATCACCATCTGAGCCGGTCGCAGAGACCGCCGAAGGCGGGCCCGGAGGAATCCGGCGCCCGCTTTCGGCGTTGATCGGGGCAGAGCGCTCGCACCCGGCCGGGGGCGAGCGCGGGGCCCTGGCTCGATACCATGTACTTCCGGGCCTGACCGGGGGACCCGGACCCTCCCCCAGACACCGTCCGGGGGGACCCCAGAGGAGCGCTCTTGCCAGACGAGGCCCAGCCACTCTCCGCCGCGCAGCCCGACGAGCCCGACCACACGGCCGAAGAGCCCGCGGCGGCCCCGGCCGCGCCCTCCGAGCCCGCGGCCGAGGCCAAGCCCGCCGCGCCCGGAAAGGCCGAGAGCCCGGCCCCGCCGGCCAAGGCTCCTGCGCCCGTCGCGAAGCCGGTCGTGCCGGCCGGGGCGGTGTCGCGCTCCGGCGGCTCCTCCAACCGGGTGCGCGCCCGCCTCGCCCGCCTGGGTGTGCAGCGCTCGTCCGCGTACAACCCGGTGCTCGAACCGCTGCTGCGGATAGTGCGCGGCAACGACCCCAAGATCGAAACGGCCACGCTGCGCCAGGTCGAGAAGGCCTACCAGGTCGCCGAGCGCTGGCACCGGGGACAGAAGCGCAAGAGCGGCGACCCGTACATCACCCACCCCCTCGCGGTGACCACGATCCTCGCCGAGCTCGGCATGGATCCGGCCACCTTGATGGCGGGCCTGCTGCACGACACCGTCGAGGACACCGAGTACGGCCTGGACACCCTGCGCCGCGACTTCGGCGACCAGGTGGCCCTGCTCGTCGACGGCGTCACCAAGCTCGACCGGGTGCAGTTCGGCGACGCCGCGCAGGCCGAGACCGTACGCAAGATGGTCGTGGCCATGGCCAAGGACCCTCGCGTCCTGGTCATCAAGCTCGCCGACCGCCTGCACAACATGCGCACCATGCGCTACCTCAAGCGCGAGAAGCAGGAGAAGAAGGCGCGCGAGACCCTGGAGATCTACGCGCCGCTCGCCCACCGCCTGGGCATGAACACCATCAAGTGGGAGCTGGAGGACCTCGCCTTCGCGATCCTCTACCCCAAGATGTACGACGAGATCGTGCGGCTCGTCGCCGAGCGCGCGCCCAAGCGCGACGAGTATCTGGCCATAGTGACCGACGAGGTCCAGTCCGATCTGCGCGCGGCCCGCATCAAGGCGACCGTCACCGGCCGCCCCAAGCACTACTACAGCGTCTACCAGAAGATGATCGTCCGCGGCCGTGACTTCGCGGAGATCTACGACCTGGTGGGCATCCGCGTCCTGGTGGACACGGTCCGCGACTGCTACGCGGCGCTCGGCACGGTGCACGCGCGATGGAATCCGGTCCCCGGCCGGTTCAAGGACTACATCGCGATGCCCAAGTTCAACATGTACCAGTCGCTGCACACGACGGTGATCGGCCCCAACGGCAAGCCCGTCGAGTTGCAGATCCGCACGTTCGACATGCACCGCCGCGCCGAGTACGGCATCGCCGCGCACTGGAAGTACAAGCAGGAGGCCGTCGCAGGCGCCTCCAAGGTGCGCACCGACGTGCCGCGCAAGACCGGCAAGGACGACCACCTCAACGACATGGCGTGGCTGCGCCAGCTCCTGGACTGGCAGAAGGAGACCGAGGACCCCAGCGAGTTCCTTGAGTCGCTGCGCTTCGACCTGTCGCGCAACGAGGTCTTCGTCTTCACGCCCAAGGGCGACGTCATCGCGCTCCCGGCCGGCTCGACACCCGTCGACTTCTCCTACGCGGTGCACACCGAGGTCGGCCACCGCACCATAGGCGCGCGGGTCAACGGCCGGCTCGTACCGCTCGAATCCACCCTGGACAACGGCGACCTGGTGGAGGTCTTCACCTCCAAGGCGGCCGGCGCGGGGCCCTCACGGGACTGGCTCGGCTTCGTCAAGTCGCCGCGCGCCCGCAACAAGATCCGGGCCTGGTTCTCCAAGGAGCGCCGCGAAGAGGCGATCGAGCAGGGCAAGGACGCGATCGCGCGTGCCATGCGCAAGCAGAACCTGCCGATCCAGCGGATCCTGACCGGTGACTCGCTGGTCACCCTCGCCCACGAGATGCGCTACCCCGACATCTCCTCGCTGTACGCGGCGATCGGGGAGGGCCATGTCGCGGCCCAGGGCGTCGTGCAGAAGCTGGTGCAGGCGCTCGGCGGCGAGGAGGCCGCCAACGAGGACATCGCCGAGTCGGCGCCGCCCTCGCGGGGCCGCAGCAAGCGCCGCAAGAACGCCGACCCGGGCGTGGTCGTCAAGGGCGTCGACGACGTGTGGGTCAAGCTCGCCCGCTGCTGTACGCCCGTTCCCGGCGACCCCATCATCGGTTTCGTCACGCGGGGCAGCGGCGTCTCGGTGCACCGGGCGGACTGTGTGAACGTGGACTCGCTGTCCCAGCAGCCCGAGCGGATCCTGGAGGTGGAGTGGGCGCCGACGCAGTCCTCGGTCTTCCTGGTCGCCATCCAGGTCGAGGCGCTTGACCGCTCGCGGCTGCTGTCCGACGTCACGCGGGTCCTGTCCGACCAGCACGTCAACATCCTCTCGGCGGCGGTGCAGACGTCTCGCGACCGGGTCGCGACGTCACGGTTCACCTTCGAGATGGGGGATCCCAAGCACCTGGGGCACGTGCTCAAGGCGGTTCGGGGCGTGGAGGGTGTGTACGACGTGTACCGGGTCACGTCGGCGCGCCGCCCGTAGCCTGCGGCGCGCTGGAAATCTGCCCGAGTTCCGCTCGGGCCGGGTTTCCCGGGCCCTGCCCCTGCGGCCCGCTTCCACGTGCGGGTCGTGGTGGGCTGGTCGCGCAGTTCCCCGCGCCCCTGGCCACCTGGTGTCGGCCCGCACGGGGGCTTCGGCTCGGCCGACGCAGTTCCCCGCGCCCCTGGCGGGGTCGGTGCCGGCCAGCATGGGCATGGTCGGGTCCGGGCGGGGCCGGGGGTGAGGGCTGAGCCCCACTCGTGTGCGGGCCGTGGCGCGGCTCCCCAGGGCTGGGGCCGCGTACATGGGCAGGGCCCCGGAACCCTAGGGTTCCGGGGCCCTCGCCGCGGGGATGCGGCGGGCGGCTCAGCCGCCGAATTCCTCCAGGCCCTTGAGGGCCTGGTCGAGGAGGGCCTGGCGGCCCTCCAGCTCGCGGGCCAACTTGTCCGCCTTGGCGTCGTTGCCGGACGAACGGGCCGCGTCGATCTGCCGGTGCAGCTTGTCGACGGCGTCCTGGAGCTGACCCGTGAGCCCGGCCGCACGGGCCCGCGCCTCCGGATTCGTGCGACGCCACTCGGCCTCCTCGGCCTCCTGGATCGCCCGCTCCACGGCGTGCATCCGCCCCTCGACCCTGGGACGCGCGTCCCGCGGCACGTGACCGATGGCCTCCCACCGCTCGTTGACGGAGCGGAACGCGGCCCGCGCCGCCTTCAGATCGGTCACCGGGAGGATCTTCTCGGCCTCGACGGCCAGTTCCTCCTTGAGCTTCAGGTTCTCGCTCTGCTCGGCGTCGCGCTCGGCGAAGACCTCACTGCGCGCCGCGAAGAAGACGTCCTGTGCGCCGCGGAAGCGGTTCCACAGCTCGTCCTCCGCCTCGCGCTGCGCACGCCCCGCGGCCTTCCACTCCGCCATCAGATCGCGGTAGCGCGCGGCGGTCGGCGCCCAGTCCGTGGACCCGGACAGCGCCTCCGCCTCGACGACCAGCTTCTCCTTGACCTTGCGGGCGTCCTCACGCTGCGCGTCGAGCGACGCGAAGTGCGCCTTGCGGCGCTTGGAGAACGCCGAGCGGGCGTGCGAGAAGCGGTGCCAGAGCTCGTCGTCGGACTTGCGGTCCAGGCGCGGCAGCCCCTTCCACGTGTCCACCAGGGCCCGCAGCCGCTCGCCCGCCGAGCGCCACTGCTCGCTCTGCGCCAGCTCCTCCGCCTCGGCGACCAGCGCCTCCTTGGCGTGCTTGGCCTCGTCGGTCTGCTTGGCCTTCTGGACCTTGCGCTCCTCGCGACGCGACTCGACGGTCTTCACGAGCTGGTCGAGGCGCCCCCGCAACGCGTCGAGGTCACCGACCGCGTGGTGCTCGTCCACCTGCGCGCGCAGATGGTCGATCGCGGCCCCCGCGTCCTTCGCCGACAGGTCGGTGGTTTTCACCCGTCGTTCGAGGAGGCCGATCTCGACGACCAGGCCCTCGTACTTGCGCTCGAAGTAGGCCAGGGCCTCCTCCGGGGAGCCCGCCTGCCACGATCCGACGACGACTTCGCCCTCGGCTGTACGCACATACACGGTGCCCGTCTCATCGACGCGGCCCCACGGGTCGCTGCTCACAGCGCCTCCTCCACATGATGCCTGCGCGGGGGGTCCTGCCCCCCGGGGCATCGTCCACAGTTTCCCGGCGGGCCTCGCCCGCCCTCCACGGCGCGGTTCACGAGCCCGCGCCGCACAACGCCAATCTAGGCGACCGGCCACCCGGCTGTCCGCACTCAGCGCGGCCGAATTCAGCGGTTCACGCTCGCTGCCGGGCGCCGGGCGCCGACCGGAGTCACTGCTTGGTGACGGTGGCCTTCTCGACGGTGACGGCCTTCTTCGGCGCACCGTCGCCCGCGCCACCCTCGACGCCCTCCTTGGCGACGTCCTGGACGGCCTTGAGACCGGCGGCGTCGATCGTGCCGAACGGCGTGTAGGTGGGCGGCAGTTTGCTGTCCTTGTACACCAGGAAGAACTGGCTGCCGCCGGTGTGCGCCTGGCCGGTATTGGCCATCGCGACGGTGCCCGCCGGATACGTCACCGTGCCGTCCGCGCCCGCCTTGCCGAGGCCGGTCAGGTTCTCGTCGGGGATCGTGTAGCCGGGACCGCCCGAGCCGGTGCCCTGCGGGTCGCCGCACTGGAGCACATAGATGCCCTGCGTGGTCAGACGGTGGCACTTGGTGTTGTTGAAGAAGCCCTTGTCGGCGAGGTACTTGAACGAGTTCACCGTGTGCGGGGTCTTCGCGGCGTCCATGGCGAACGTGATGTCACCGGCGTTCGTCTTGAGGGCCATGTCGTACTTCGCCTTGGCGTCGACGGCCATCTTCGGCTCGGCCGAGGCACTTGCGGAGGGCGAGGGGCTGCTCGACGGGGACGCGGCGTCGCTCGTCTTGTCGCCGTCGCCGGAGAACACACCCGTCGCGTAGGCGGCGCCGCCCGCGGCGACGATCACCGCGAGGGTGGCCGCGATGACGGTGTTGCGGCGCCTGGCCCTGCGCCGGGCTGCCTCCCGGCGCTGCTGCTGCCGCTCGAACTTCTCGCGCGCGAGCTGGCGCCGACGCTGTTCGCTGCTGACCACCGGTCGTCTCCTTGTGCGGTCTCATGAGGTTGCGGGTACGTGCGTACGAGCTGACTGTGCCCCGTACCGTATATGGGTTCGCTGTGATCGGAGCAGCGCCGGTAGGCTCTGAACAGCCGTAATCACCCGCCGCGCAAGAAATCGAGGACGATCGTGCTGATTGCCGGGTTCCCCGCCGGGGCCTGGGGGACCAACTGCTATCTGGTCGCCCCCGCCGCAGGCGAGGAATGCGTGATCATCGACCCCGGCCACCAGGCCGCCCAGGGCGTCGAGGAAACGCTGAAGAAGCATCGGCTCAAGCCCGTCGCCGTCGTCCTCACCCACGGCCACATCGACCACTGCGCCTCGGTCGTCCCGGTCTGCGGAGCCCACGACGTACCCGCCTGGATCCATCCCCAGGACCGCTTCATGATGAGCGACCCGGAGAAGGCGCTCGGCCGCGCCTTCGGCGCCCAGCTCCTGGGCGAGCTGACGGTGGGGGAACCCGACGACGTCAAGGAGCTCACCGACGGCGCCAAGCTGGCGCTCGCGGGCATGGAGCTCACCGTGTCGCACGCGCCCGGCCATACCAAGGGGTCGGTGACGTTCGGGCTGCCCGAGGCGGAGGACATCCCTCCGATCCTGTTCTCGGGCGACCTGCTCTTCGCCGGCTCCGTCGGACGCACCGACCTGCCCGGCGGCAGCCACGGGGAACTGCTCGAGTCGCTGGGCCGCGTGTGCCTGCCGCTCGACGACTCCACCGTGGTGCTGTCCGGCCACGGCTCCCAGACGACCATCGGCCAGGAGCGCGCCACCAATCCGTATCTGCGGCAGGTGGCCGCCGGCCAGGGAGAGGGCATCGCCTCTCCCCGACGAGGAATGTGACGAGAAGTCTTCCCATGAGTACCTTCCAGGCCCCCAAGGGCACCTACGACCTGCTCCCGCCGGACTCCGCGACGTTCCTCGCGGTCCGCGAGGCGATCGCCGCGCCCCTGCGCGGTTCCGGCTACGGCTACATCGAGACGCCCGGCTTCGAGAACGTCGAGCTGTTCGCGCGTGGGGTCGGTGAGTCCACCGACATCGTCACCAAGGAGATGTACGCCTTCGAGACCAAGGGCGGCGACCGGCTCGCGCTGCGCCCCGAGGGCACCGCCTCCGTGCTGCGCGCGGCCCTCGAGGCCAACCTGCACAAGGCGGGCAACCTGCCCGTCAAGCTCTGGTACTCCGGCTCGTACTACCGCTACGAGCGCCCCCAGAAGGGCCGTTACCGCCACTTCTCGCAGGTCGGCGCCGAGGCGATCGGTGCGGAGGACCCGGCGATCGACGCCGAGCTGATCATCCTGGCGAACGACGCGTACCGCTCGCTCGGCCTGCGGAACTTCCGCATCCTGCTGAACTCGCTCGGCGACAAGGAGTGCCGCCCGGTCTACCGGGAGGCCCTCCAGTCCTTCCTGCGCGGCCTCGACCTCGACGCGGAGACGGTCCGCCGCGCCGAGATCAACCCGCTGCGGGTCCTCGACGACAAGCGCCCCGATGTGCAGAAGCAGCTCGTGGGCGCGCCGGTGCTGCGCGACTACCTGTGCGACGCGTGCAAGGCGTACCACGAGGAGGTGCGCGCCCTGATCACGGCGGCGGGCGTCGCCTTCGAGGACGACGAGAAGCTGGTGCGCGGCCTGGACTACTACACGCGCACGACCTTCGAGTTCGTCCACGACGGCCTCGGCTCGCAGTCCGCGGTCGGCGGCGGCGGCCGCTACGACGGGCTCTCGGAGATGATCGGCGGCCCCGCGCTGCCGTCGGTGGGCTGGGCGCTCGGCGTGGACCGTACGGTCCTGGCCCTGGAGGCCGAGGGCGTCACCCTCGAACTCCCCTCCACCACCAGCGTGTTCGCGGTCCCGCTGGGCGAGGAGGCGCGGCGCGTGCTGTTCGCCAAGGTGACCGAGCTGCGCCGGGCCGGCATTTCGGCCGACTTCAGCTTCGGCGGCAAGGGCCTGAAGGGCGCCATGAAGAACGCCAACCGCTCCGGCGCCCGCTTCGCCCTGGTGGCGGGTGAGCGCGACCTCGCGGAGGGCGTGGTGCAGCTGAAGGACATGGAGTCCGGCGAGCAGACGCCGGTGGGCCTCGACGACGTCCTGAGCTCCCTTCAGGAGCGGTTGGCCTGAGACGGGACGGAACCGGGGGAGCCGCCCGTCACAAGGCACCCCCGGCGCCCGGCTTCCGCGCCCCGAAGCGGCTTCCTTATCCGCATCGAACGGTGGACAGCGCGCCCCGTACGGCAGAATGAGGCGGCGGCAGCACAGGACGACGATGACGGGATGACGGACCGGCGCTATGACGACAACACTTGACGACGTCTCCTCCGACTCCGGCAACCGGGAGGTGAGCAGCGAGGGGACGATCGGCGCCGGCCGCGCCTTCGCCTGGCTGCTCGTGATCACCGGCGCCGCCGGTGTACTGGCGGCCTGGGTCATCACGCTCGACAAGTTCAAGCTGCTGGAGAACCCGAACTTCGTACCGGGGTGCAGCCTCAACCCGGTCGTCTCCTGCGGCAACATCATGAAGAGCGACCAGGCGGCGGCCTTCGGGTTCCCGAACCCGATGCTGGGCCTGGTCACCTACGGCATCGTCGTCTGCGTCGGCATGAGCATCCTGGCGGGCGGCCGTTTCCGCCGCTGGTACTGGCTGACCTTCAACGCCGGCACTCTCTTCGGTGTCTGCTTCGTCAGCTGGCTCCAGTTCGAGTCGCTGTACCGCATCAACTCGCTCTGCCTGTGGTGCTGCCTGGCATGGGTCGCCACGATCCTGATGTTCTGGTACGTCACCTCCTTCAACCTGCGCAAGGGCCTGCTGCCCGCGCCGCGCTGGATGAAGAACTTCCTGTCCGAGTTCACCTGGGTGCTTCCGGTGCTGCACATCGGGATCATCGGCATGCTGATCCTTACGCGCTGGTGGGACTTCTGGACCAGCTGACCGACGTCGCCGCTGCCCGGCGGCGTTGTCAGTGGCGTGCCCTAGGCTCGTTGACGTGGAACCCGATCTCTTCACCGCAGCCGCAGAGGACCGCCAGGAGAAAGACCCGGCGGGCAGCCCTCTTGCCGTACGGATGCGCCCGCGCGTCCTGGACGAGGTGGTCGGCCAGCAGCACCTCCTGAAGCAGGGCTCGCCGCTGCGGCGCCTGGTCGGCGAGGGCGCGGGTGGCCCCGCCGGGCCGTCCTCGGTGATCCTGTGGGGGCCGCCGGGCACGGGCAAGACGACCCTGGCGTACGTGGTGTCCAAGGCCACCAACAAGCGGTTCGTCGAGCTCTCGGCGATCACCGCTGGGGTCAAGGAGGTCCGCGCGGTCATCGACGGCGCGCGCCGCGCCATCGGTGGCTTCGGCAAGGAGACCGTCCTCTTCCTCGACGAGATCCACCGCTTCTCCAAGGCCCAGCAGGACTCCCTGCTCCCCGCGGTCGAGAACCGCTGGGTCACCCTGATCGCGGCGACGACGGAGAACCCGTACTTCTCGGTGATCTCCCCCCTGCTCTCGCGCTCCCTGCTGCTCACGCTCGAACCGCTCACCGACGACGACCTGCGGGCCCTGGTGCGGCGGGCGCTGGTGGAGGAGCGGGGTCTGGGCTCCGCGGTCACGCTGCCGGCGGACGCGGAGGCGCATCTGCTGCGCATCGCGGGCGGTGACGCGCGCCGGGCGCTGACCGCGCTCGAGGCGGCGGCCGGCTCGGCGCTGGCCAAGTCGGAGCAGGAGATCACGCTCCAGACGGTGGAGGAGACCGTCGACCGGGCGGCGGTGAAGTACGACAAGGGCGGCGACCAGCACTACGACGTGGCGAGCGCCCTGATCAAGTCGATCCGTGGCTCCGACGTGGACGCGGCGCTGCACTATCTGGCCCGGATGATCGAGGCGGGCGAGGACCCCCGCTTCATCGCCCGGCGTCTGATCATCTCCGCGAGCGAGGACATCGGCCTGGCCGATCCGACCGCGCTGCCCACGGCCGTCGCGGCGGCCCAGGCCGTGGCCCTCATCGGCTTCCCGGAAGCGGCCCTGACCCTGAGCCACGCCACGATCGCGCTGGCACTGGCCCCGAAGTCCAACTCCGCGACGACGGCGATCGCCGCCGCGATGGAAGACGTACGCAAGGGTCTGGCGGGCCCGGTCCCGCCGCATCTGCGGGACGGCCACTACAAGGGCGCGGCCAAGCTGGGGCACGCCCAGGGCTATGTCTATCCGCACGACGTGCCGGGCGCGATCGCCCCCCAGCAGTACGCACCGGACGCGGTGGCCGACCGGCGCTACTACGAGCCGACGCGGTACGGAGCGGAGGCGCGGTACGCGGATGTGGTGGAGAAGGTGCGCGAGCGCCTCCGGCGGGGCGAGGACTGACGCCCTCGGCGGGGCGCGGGGTGCCCTGCCGGGCGGGCCGCGATGTCGGTCTGGATCGCCACGCCGGGGCGCGTCCCGTGTTCCGGGTGCGGGCCGTCGGTGGCTGGGCGCGCAGTTCCTCGCGCCCCTTGGCGGGTGTGGAAGCCCTCGCGCTCTCGGCGGCTCCTAGCCGGCCGCAGCCTCGAAGAGCTGACGCATGGCGCGGCGCAGGCCCGTGATGTCGGCCACCGGCTCGGGGAAGTCGAAGCGGGCGTCGAAGGTGTGGCCGTCGTCCAGGGCGAACCGCACCCGCAGACCGAAGCGGTCCAGGGCCAGCGGCGTGGCCCCTGTCACACCCTCGCGTCCCACGAGTGAGCACAGCAAATCCATCTGTTCGCCGTGGGCCGAGGCCAGGTGCTGGAGGATTTCGGTCTCGTGGCGCAGCAGGGGATCGGGGGCGGCCCGCGCGAAGTCCTCGGGGTCCACCGGGCCGGCGCCCCACAGATCGTCCACGCCGGCTTCGCCCACGTCCAGGCGCAGCGTCATGCGCCCGGGCCCGGCCTGGCCCGGCGCCGGGGTCAGCCGGCCGGAGACCCAGGCCCGCCCCCGGATCCGGCGGGGGACGGAGACCGGAGCCACATCCGTGATCTCCAGCACCGCCCGGACCTCGTCGTCCTGGGCACGGGTCGCGGCCCGTACGGCCGGGGAATCGGCGGGGAAGTCGAGGAAGACATCGCCGTCGGGTCCCACGGTGCGGAGGTCGGCGACGAGCTGGTCGGGCCGGGCCGCCGTGAGGCCCGGTACGAGGAGCACCGCCGAGCAGGTACTATGTACGAGAGTTCGTGTGCGCTCGGCTGCTGACGGCATCCGAGCGATTTCAAGTCCGCTGGGACGCGGCTGACCACGATCTGATCGGACCTCCGTCACGTGCCCGGCCCCATGCTTCGACTGGGGGCCGGAGGAGTCGACCTCTCCCGAGGGAGCAGGGTCGGCCTTCTTCGTGCTGTCCGTGATGTGACTGGTGTTCCCCGGACGCGACATGCGATCTCCTTGAGTAAGGTGAGCCTAACCTAACCCAACCATGGAGGTTTGGAGAACGTGCCTAACCAGTCGCGTCCCAAGGTCAAGAAGTCCCGTGCGCTCGGCATCGCGCTGACGCCGAAGGCCGTCAAGTACTTCGAGGCCCGCCCCTACCCGCCGGGCGAGCACGGCCGTGGCCGCAAGCAGAACTCGGACTACAAGGTCCGTCTGCTCGAGAAGCAGCGTCTGCGCGCCCAGTACGACATCAGCGAGCGCCAGATGGCGCGTGCCTACGACCGCGCCAAGAAGGCCGAGGGCAAGACGGGCGAGGCGCTGGTCGTCGAGCTCGAGCGCCGCCTCGACGCGCTGGTCCTGCGTTCGGGCATCGCCCGCACGATCTACCAGGCCCGCCAGATGGTCGTGCACGGTCACATCCAGGTCAACGGTGGCAAGGTCGACAAGCCGTCGTTCCGCGTCCGTCCCGACGACGTCGTGACGGTCCGCGAGCGCAGCCGCGAGAAGGTCCCCTTCCAGGTCGCCCGCGAGGGTGGCTACGCCGGCGAGGGCGAGACCCCGCGCTACCTCCAGGTGAACCTGAAGGCCCTGGCCTTCCGCCTGGACCGCGACCCGAACCGCAAGGAAATCCCGGTCATCTGCGACGAGCAGCTCGTCGTCGAGTACTACGCCCGCTGATCACGGCGTAGCACCGGAGCCTCAGCGCTTCAGCCCGCCGTCCCCCCGCTCCGCACGGAGCGGGAGGCGGCGGGCTTCCGCTTGTCCGGACCCTGCTTGTCCGGACTCCGTGTGCCCGGACCGCTCGTGTCCAGGCCCCTCGTGCGTCCCCCGCGGGTCGTGCTCCTCGCGCGGCTGGTCGTCGCCGGCCTGCCCCGCGCGCGCCGCCCGCGCCTCGCGCGCCGGCGCCAACTCCCGTACGCCGCCCGTCCCTTGGCCGCGTCCCAGCGCCCGCTCGACGGCCGCGTCCGCGTCGATCCGGGCGCCCCGGCGGCGGTGCTCCTCATATCGCGCGTCGCCCAGCAGCTCCCGGGTCCGCTCCTCGCAGCGGACGTGCGCGGCGTAGAAGTACGCCGAACCGAACAGGGGCAGCCCCACCGAGGGCCAGATCCGCTCGGCGGCCCCCTGGAGCACGGCCGCCTCCACCGGATCCCCGGCGTCCACCGCCACCAGCGCCAGCATCTCCAGGGTGAGCACCGTGCCCACCAGGTCGTGGAAGGCGTGGTGGACGGCGAGCGTCTCGCGCAGCAGCGCCCGGGCGCGGTCGCCGTCGCCGCCGCACCAGGCCGCGTACGCCAGGACGTACAGCGCGTAGGCGCGGGCCCAGCGCTCGCCGTGGTCGTCGCAGATCGCCACCGTGCGTTCGCACATCGCCACGGCCTCGTCGAGACGGCCGCGGAAACCCACCGCCATCGCCAGCTCCACCTGCCCCATCAGCACATTGCTGTTGAGCTCGCCGACCTCCTCGTATCCGGCGAGCGCGGCCGCCAGCAGTTCCTCGGCGCGCGGCATGTCGTCGGTGACCAGGGCCAGACATCCCGAGCGGTGCACGGCGTACGCCGCCGCGACCCGGTCGCCGCGCAGTTCGGCCTCCTCGCGGCACTCCTGGAGCGCGGCGATCGCCGCCACCGCGTCCCCCTGGAGCACGGCCACATAGCCAAGGACCCACAGCGCCTTCAGGCGTGAACTGCCGTGCTCGGCCGAGGCGTCGAGAACCTGGGCCAGCCAGTGCCGCCCCTCGGCGAGGCGCCCGCAGCCCACCCAGCAGAACCAGAGCGTGCCCGCCAGGTACTGGGCCAGGTGCGCGTCCTCGCGCGAGGCGAGCGAGAACTCCATCGCGGCCCGCAGATTGGGCAGTTCGCCCTCGATCCGCGTCGCGACCTCGGCCTGGCGCGGGCTGAACCAGTCCAGCTCGCACCAGGTGGCGAGCCCGAGGAACCAGTCGCGGTGGCGCCGGCGCAGCCGCTCCGCGTCGCCCGTCTCGGCCAGCCACTCCGCGCCGTACTCCCGCACCGTGTCCAGAAGCCGGTAGCGGACGCCGCCCGGGCCGTCCTCGCGCACCACGAGCGACTGCTCGAGCAGCGCCCCGAGGACGTCCATGACCTCCTCCTGGGGCAGACCCGAGCCCACACAGATGTACTCCACGGCCTCCAGGTCGAAGGTCCCGGCGAACACCGACAGCCGCGCCCACAGGAGTCGCTGGCCCGCCGTGCACAGCTCGTGGCTCCAGCCGATGGTCGTGCGCAGGGTCTGGTGGCGGGGCAGCGCGCCCCGGCCACCGCCGGTAAGCAGCCGGAACCGGTCGTCCAGGCGCTTGAGCAGTTGCTCCACCGAGAGCGTGCCGAGCCGCCCGGCCGCAAGCTCCAGGGCCAGCGGGATCCCGTCGAGGCGCCGGCACAGCTCGGCGGCCGCGGCCTGCTGCCCCTCGGCCGGCCGCTCCCCGGCATGGGCCGCGGCCGCGCGCTCGGTGAACAGCAGCAGCGCGTCCTCCTCGGACATCGGCGCCAGCGCGAACACCCGCTCGCCGTCGATCCTCAGGGGCAGCCGGCCGGCGGCGAGCACCCGAAGTCCGGGGCAGCCCCTGAGGAGTTCGCGTACGAGCTCGGCGCAGGCGTCCACCACCTGCTCGAATCCGTCGACCACCAGCAGGAGTTCGCGCTCACCGAGGTGGTCGAGGAGCAGCCGGCGGGGAGTTCGCGCCGTGTGGTCGGTCAGGCCAAGGGCCTCGACGACCGCGTGGTCGAGCAGGGCGGGATCGTTGAGACACGACAGTTCGACCAGCCGCACGCCGTCGCAGTACCGTTCCTGCTCGGCCGTGGTGGCCGCGGCCCGCAGCGCGAGCCGGGACTTGCCGACGCCGCCGACGCCGGTCACGGTGACCATGCGCGCCTCGGTGAGCAGGCGGTCGAGGCGGGCCAGATCTCGGTCTCGCCCGACGAAACGGTTCAACTCTGCGGGCAGATGGGAGCGCATGGAACACGCAGCGTACTCAAGGGTATGCACTGCGTACAATCGGCTTGCGCGACTCCGCTTGTGACGGGCCGTGACGCGGTTCGGGAAGCGATGCCCGGCGCGATAGGCTCAGGGGGCTGAATTTTTCGATTTTCCGAGGTTTTCGAGTTCCGACGGGTTGCGGGGAGCGGTGCAAGTGTCCGGTGGTGAGGTGGCCGGGATCCTGGTGGCCGTCTTCTGGGCGATCCTGGTGTCCTTCCTCGCGGTCGTTCTCGTGAGGCTGGCCCAGACGCTCAAGGCGACGACCAGACTGGTCGCGGACGTGACCGACCAGGCGGTGCCCCTGCTCGCGGACGCCTCCACCGCGGTGCGCTCCGCGCAGACCCAGCTGGCCCGGGTCGACGCCATCGCCTCCGACGTCCAGGAGGTCACCTCCAACGCCTCCGCGCTCTCCACCACCGTCGCCTCCACCTTCGGCGGCCCGCTGGTGAAGGTGGCCGCCTTCGGATACGGGGTGCGCCGGGCGATCGGACGCAAGGGCGCCGCCGCCGAGGGACCCGCTCGGGAGAGCCGACGAACCGTGATCGTCGGGCGGACCGTGCCGTCCGCGCGGCGCTCCAAGCGAAAGGGCTGACGCCGCGATGTTCCGCCGTACGTTCTGGTTCACCGCGGGCGCGGCCGCCGGCGTCTGGGCCACCACCAAGGTCAACCGCAAGCTGAAACAGCTCACCCCTCAGAGCCTGGCCGCGCGCTCCGCCGACAAGGCGGTCGAGGCCGGCCACCGGCTCAAGGACTTCGCCCTCGACATCAAGTCCGGCATGGCCCAGCGCGAGGCCGAACTCAACGACGTCCTGGGCATCGGCGAGAGCGAGGCCCGCGAACTTCCCGCGCAGCGCCGCCTCGTCGCGCTCGAGACCGCGCACGAGCGGTACGGCAAGCAGCAGGACAGCAAGCAGCAGTACCCCCAGCAGCAGAACAGCACGCATTCGTACAACCGGAATGAGGACCACTGATGGAGTCGGCCGAGATTCGCCGCCGCTGGCTGAGCTTCTTCGAGGAGCGCGGGCACACCGTCGTCCCTTCGGCGTCGCTCATCGCGGACGACCCGACTCTGCTGCTCGTCAACGCGGGCATGGTCCCCTTCAAGCCCTACTTCCTCGGCGAGACCAAGCCGCCCGCCCCGCGCGCCACCAGCGTGCAGAAGTGCGTGCGCACCCCCGACATCGAAGAGGTCGGCAAGACCACCCGCCACGGCACGTTCTTCCAGATGTGCGGCAACTTCTCCTTCGGCGACTACTTCAAGGAAGACGCCATCAAGTACGCCTGGGAGCTGCTGACCAGCTCCGTGGCGGACGGCGGCTACGGCCTTGAGCCCGAGAAGCTGTGGATCACCGTCTACCTCGACGACGACGAGGCCGAGACGATCTGGCGCGACGTGATCGGCGTGCCCTCCGAGCGCATCCAGCGCCTGGGCAAGAAGGACAACTTCTGGTCCATGGGTGTGCCGGGACCGTGCGGGCCCTGCTCCGAGATCAACTACGACCGGGGTCCCGAGTTCGGTCCCGAGGGCGGTCCGGCCGTCAACGACGAGCGCTACGTGGAGATCTGGAACCTGGTCTTCATGCAGTACGAGCGCGGCGCCGGTGAGAACAAGGAGGACTTCCCGATCCTCGGGGACCTGCCCTCCAAGAACATCGACACCGGCCTCGGCCTCGAACGCCTCGCGATGATCCTTCAGGGCGTGCGGAACATGTACGAGACCGACACCCTGCGCGTCGTCATGGACAAGGCCACCGAACTGACCGGTGTGCGCTACGGCGACCAGCACACCTCCGACGTCTCGATGCGCGTGGTCGCCGACCACATCCGTACGTCCGTGATGCTCATCGGCGACGGTGTGACCCCGGGCAACGAGGGCCGCGGCTATGTGCTGCGCCGCATCATGCGCCGCGCCATCCGCAACATGCGCCTCATGGGCGCCACCGGCCCGGTCGTCCAGGACCTCATCGACGTCGTGATCAAGACGATGGGCCAGCAGTACCCGGAGCTCGTCACCGACCGCAAGCGCATCGAGACGGTCGCGCTCGCCGAGGAGGCCGCGTTCCTCAAGGCGCTGCGCGGCGGCACCAACATCCTCGACACCGCCATCACCGAGACCAAGGCCACCGGTGGCACCGTCCTCGCCGGCGACAAGGCGTTCCTGCTCCACGACACCTGGGGCTTCCCGATCGACCTCACCCTGGAGATGGCCGCCGAACAGGGCCTTTCCGTGGACGAGGACGGCTTCCGCCGCCTGATGAAGCAGCAGCGCGACCAGGCCAAGGCCGACGCGCGCGCCAAGAAGACCGGCCACGCCGACCTGTCGGCCTACCGCGAGGTGGCCGACGTCTCCGGCGCCACCGACTTCACCGGCTACACCTCCACCGAGAACGAGTCGACCATCGTCGGCCTGCTCGTCGACGGCGTGCCCTCGCCGGCCGCCACCGAGGGCGACGAGGTCGAGGTCGTCCTCGACCGCAGCCCGTTCTACGCCGAGGGCGGCGGCCAGCTCGCCGACCAGGGCCGCATCAAGCTCGACAGCGGCGCGGTCATCGAGATCCGCGACGTACAGAAGCCGGTCCCCGGCGTGCATGTGCACAAGGGGGTCGTGCAGGTCGGCGAGGTGACGGTCGGCGCGTCCGCCTACGCCGCCATCGACACCAAGCGCCGGCGCGCCATCGCCCGCGCCCACTCCGCCACCCACCTCACCCACCAGGCGCTGCGCGACGCGCTCGGCCCGACGGCCGCCCAGGCCGGCTCCGAGAACTCCCCGGGCCGCTTCCGCTTCGACTTCGGCTCGCCCGCCGCCGTCCCCGGCACGGTCCTCACCGACGTCGAGCAGAAGATCAACGAGGTCCTGGCCCGCGAGCTCGACGTGCAGGCCGAGGTCATGTCGATCGACGAGGCCAAGAAGCAGGGCGCCATCGCCGAGTTCGGCGAGAAGTACGGCGAGCGGGTCCGCGTGGTCACCATCGGCGACTTCTCCAAGGAGCTGTGCGGCGGCACCCACGTGCACAACACCGCCCAGCTAGGCCTGGTCAAGCTGCTCGGCGAATCGTCCATCGGCTCCGGCGTGCGCCGCATCGAGGCCCTGGTCGGCGTCGACGCGTACAACTTCCTGGCCCGTGAGCACACGGTCGTCGCCCAGCTCCAGGAGCTGGTCAAGGGCCGTTCCGAGGAGCTGCCGGAGAAGATCTCCGCAATGCTCGGCAAGCTGAAGGACGCCGAGAAGGAGATCGAGAAGTTCCGCGCGGAGAAGGTGCTCCAGGCCGCCGCCGGTCTCGTCGACTCCGCCAAGGACGTCCGCGGCACCGCGCTCGTCACCGGTCAGGTACCGGACGGTACCTCCGCCGACGACCTGCGCAAGCTGGTCCTGGACGTCCGGGGCCGCATCCCTGGCGACCGCCCGGCCGTCGTCGCGCTGTTCACCACGGCCAACGGCCGCCCGGTCACCGTCATCGCCACCAACGAGGCCGCCCGCGAGCGCGGTCTGAAGGCCGGCGAACTGGTCCGTACGGCGGCCAAGACCCTCGGCGGTGGCGGTGGCGGCAAGCCGGACGTCGCCCAGGGCGGCGGCCAGAACCCGGACGCGATCGGCGACGCCATCGACGCCGTCGAGCGCCAGGTCGCCGAGACCGCCTGATGCGCAGAGGACGCAGACTGGCGATCGATGTCGGTGACGCCCGGATCGGGGTCGCCTCGTGCGACCCCGACGGGGTGCTCGCCACGCCGGTGGAGACCGTGCCGGGACGCGATGTCCCGGCCGCCCACCGGCGGCTGCGGCAGCTGGTCGAGGAGTACGAACCGATCGAGGTGATCGTCGGACTGCCCCGCTCCCTCAACGGGGGCGAGGGTCCGGCCGCGGCCAAAGTCCGGCGTTTCGCCCAGGAGTTGGCGCGCGGCATCGCCCCGGTCGGGGTCCGGCTCGTCGACGAGCGCATGACGACCATCACGGCGACCCAGGGTCTGCGGGCCTCGGGCGTGAAGTCGAAGAAGGGCAGATCGGTCATCGACCAGGCCGCCGCCGTGATCATCCTTCAGAACGCCCTTGAGGCCGAACGGGTGTCGGACACGGAACCGGGCGAAGGCGTCGAAGTGGTTATCTGATCGCGATACGGTAACGTTCCGGCCGATGCGGAGGCATTCGAACAGTCGCCGCACAGCAAAAGAGGCGGACCGTCCGGATGCCTCGCGGCTCTAGGGGACCGATGACTGAGTATGGCCGGGGCCAAGGCTCCGAACCGTGGCACCCAGAGGACCCCCTCTACGGGGACCAGGGGTGGGGAGAGCGCCAGGCTGCCTCCGGTCAGGCTCTGTACGCCGGCCAGGACGAGCAGTACCAGCAGCAGCCTCAGCAGCAGTACCACCCGCAGCAGTCGCAGGATCCGTACGGACAGCAGCAGCCCCAGGCGCACTACGCCGAGCAGCAGCAGCCCGGGCAGCACTACGCCCAGCAGCAGCCTCAAGCGCACTACGCCGAGCAGCAGTACCAGCAGGGGTACGCGGAACAGCCCCAGCAGGGCTATCCGCAGCAGCACGTGGACCAGTACGCCGGCCAGTGCGCGCCGCAGCCCTCCCAGCCCCAGCAGTTCAGCGGTGGCTGGGACACGGCCACCGGCGAGCAGGCCGCGATGCCGTACGGGGGCCAGCAGCCCGATCCGTACCACAACGGCTACGGCGCCGAGGGGCACGACCCCTACCGGACCGAGGAGGCGTTCCCGCCGCCGCAGCCCCCCGGCCAGCGCAAGGCACCCACCGTGCCCGAGGTGCCCGGGCAGGGCGAGGAGTGGAACGCCGATGCGCAGGAGGAGAACCACCCGTTCTTCACCGGCGTTGGCGACAGCGAAGGCGAAGGCGAAGGCGAAGAGCCGCGCGAGTCCGGGCGGGCCGCGGACGGCGGCGCCGGACGCGACCGGCGCAGCAAGCCGAAGAAGAAGGGCAAGAGCGGGCGCGCCTGCCTCGTGCTCGCGGTGATCTTCGCCGTGGGCGCCGGCGGCATCGGCTACGTGGGGTACGACTTCTACCAGAAGAAGTTCGGCGCGGCGCCCGACTATGTGGGTGAGGGCAGCGGCGACACGGTCACCATCGAGGTGCCGGCCGGCGCGGGCGGCTCCGAGATCGGCCAGCTCCTCAAGCAGGCCGGTGTCGTCAAGAGCATCGACGCCTTCGTGCAGGCCCAGAACGACGACCCCAAGGGCAAGACGATCCAGGCCGGCGCCTACACGATGAAGAAGGGCATGTCGGCGGCGAACGCGATCAAGCTGATGCTCAATCCGAGCAGCCGCAACGCGCTCATCATTCCCGAAGGCAAACGAAATGCCTGGGTGTACGACCAGATCGACAAGCGGCTCGGCGTGGCGGCGGGGACGACCAAGGGCGTCGCGCTCAAGGACGCGGGCAGCATGGGCCTGCCCGACTGGGCCAAGAACCACAAGGACGTCAAGGACCCGCTGGAAGGATTCCTCTACCCGGCGAGCTACCCGGTCGCCAAGGGCATGAAGCCGGAGGACGTCCTGAAGAAGATGGTCGACCGCGCCACCTCGGAGTACGGCAAGCAGGACCTGGCCGCCGAGGCCAAGAAGCTCAAGCTGGACGGCCCCTGGCAGCTCATCACGGTGGCGAGCCTGGTGCAGGCGGAGGGCAAGACGCCCGACGACTTCCGCAAGATGTCGGAGGTCATCTACAACCGCCTCAAGCCGGACAACTACCAGACCAACCAGAAGCTCCAGTTCGACTCGGCGTACAACTACCTGACCAATCAGAGCAACATCAAGATCGGCCTGTCCGAGATCAACAGCAACCCGGACCCGTACAACACCTACAAGTGGCGGGGCCTGACCCCCGGGCCGATCGGCAACCCGGGCAGCGAGGCGATGGCGGCGGCGCTGGATCCCACGAAGGACGGCTGGATGTACTTCGTGGCCACCGACGGCAAGCACAAGACCGAATTCGCCAAGACGCTCGCCGAGTTCAACAAGCTGAAGGAAGAGTTCAATGCCCAGTCCGGCCAGTGAGGGAGCGCGCCGGGCGGCCGTCCTCGGGTCGCCCATCGCGCACTCGCTGTCCCCGGTCCTGCACCGGGCCGCGTACGCCGAACTCGGCCTCGGCCACTGGTCCTACGACCGGTTCGAGGTCGACGAGGCGGGACTCGCGGGCTTCTTCGCGGAGCTCGACACGTCCTGGGCGGGGCTCTCGCTCACCATGCCGCTCAAGCGCGCGGTCATCCCGCTGCTCGACGCGGTGAGCCCCACCGCGGCGCTGGTGGAGGCGGTCAACACCGTCGTCTTCGCGGACGACGGCCGCCGCCTGGGCGACAACACCGACATCCCGGGCATGGTGGCGGCCCTGGGGGAGCGTGGGGTGACCCGGGTGGAGTCCGCCGCCGTCCTGGGAGCGGGCGCCACCGCGTCCTCGGCGCTCGCCGCGCTCGCCCGGATCTGCACGGGTCCGGTCACCGCGTACGTACGCGGCGAGACGCGCGCGGCCGAGATGCGCGGCTGGGGCGAACGCCTCGAGGTCGACGTCCGCACCGTCGACTGGTCGCGGGCGGCGGAAGCCTTCGCTGCGCCGCTCGTCGTCGCCACCACCCCGGCCGGCGCCACCGACGCCCTGGCCCGCGCCGTCCCCGACCAGGGGGGCACCCTCTTCGACGTGCTGTACGAGCCCTGGCCGACCGCGCTGGCGGCCGCCTGGGCGGAGCGCGGGGGAGCGGTCGTCGGCGGCCTCGACCTGCTCGTCCACCAGGCCGTGCTCCAGGTCGAGCAGATGACGGGCTGCGCGAGCGCGCCGCTGGACGCCATGCGCAAGGCGGGCGAAACAGCCCTGGCAGGGCGCTGAGCCGCCACTCGGCCAGGGGGGCGGGACATTTGTGCCTCCGCCGCACAGGCGCGACCTGAACTCGGGTGAGCTGCACGCTCGGGTGAGCTGCACGCTCGGGGGTGCGCCACCTGCGGGGGCACCGGGAACCGCGCGAGCTACAGGGACGCGGGGAACTGCGCGAGCTAAGGGGACGCGGGGAACTGCGCGAGCAACCCACAACGGCCCGCACTGGACGAGATCACAGTCCGCCAGCTGGACTACGTCCCGGCCCACCATCTTGGACGTGGGAGGATCAGTGGTGGCGGGCCAGGGCCGCGCACCCCGGCCGCGCCGTCGGATTACCAGGACGCGCGAGCAACGAGGAGCACCGTTGAGCAGGCTGCGCTGGCTGACCGCTGGGGAATCCCACGGACCCGCACTTGTCGCGACGCTGGAGGGTCTTCCCGCCGGCGTACCGATCACCACGGAGATGGTGGCCGACCACCTGGCCCGGCGGCGGCTCGGCTATGGACGCGGCGCCCGCATGAAGTTCGAGCGGGACGAGGTGACCTTCCTCGGCGGCGTACGGCACGGCCTGTCCATGGGTTCGCCGGTCGCGGTCATGGTGGGCAACACCGAGTGGCCCAAGTGGGAGCAGGTCATGTCGGCCGACCCGGTGGCCCCCGAGGTGCTGGCCGAGCAGGCCCGCAACGCGCCGCTGACCCGACCCAGGCCCGGCCACGCCGACCTCGCCGGCATGCAGAAGTACGGCTTCGACGAGGCCCGGCCGGTCCTGGAGCGCGCCAGCGCCCGCGAGACCGCCGCCCGCGTCGCGCTCGGCGCGGTGGCCCGCTCCTTCCTGAAGGAGACGGCCGGCATCGAGATCGTCAGCCATGTGGTGGAGCTGGCCGCGGCCAAGGCTCCCTACGGCGTGTACCCGACGCCCGCCGACGTCGAGAAGCTGGACGAGGACCCGGTGCGCTGCCTGGACGCGGACGCGTCGAAGGCGATGGTCGCCGAGATCGACCAGGCCCACAAGGACGGCGACACCCTCGGCGGGGTCGTGGAGGTCCTTGCCTACGGCGTGCCCGTCGGTCTCGGCTCGCACGTGCACTGGGACCGCCGCCTGGACGCGCGCCTCGCCGCCGCCCTCATGGGCATCCAGGCGATCAAGGGCGTCGAGGTCGGCGACGGCTTCGACCTGGCCCGGGTGCCCGGGTCCCAGGCGCACGACGAGATCGTCAACACTCCGGATGGCGTCAAGCGCACCTCCGGCCGCTCCGGCGGCACCGAGGGCGGTCTGACCACCGGTGAACTGCTGCGGGTGCGCGCCGCGATGAAGCCCATCGCGACCGTGCCGCGCGCGCTCGCCACCATCGACGTCGCCACCGGCGAGGCCGCCAAGGCCCACCACCAGCGCTCCGACGTGTGCGCCGTGCCGGCCGCCGGCATCGTCGCCGAGGCCATGGTCGCGCTCGTCCTCGCGGACGCGGTCGTCGAGAAGTTCGGCGGCGACAGCGTGCCCGAGACCCGCCGCAACGTGCGCTCCTACCTCGACAACCTCCAGATCCGGTGAGCGCCACCGGACCCCTGGTCGTCCTGGTCGGCCCGATGGGCTCGGGCAAGTCCACCGTGGGCGCGCTGCTGGCCCAGCGGCTCGGCGTGCCCTACCGGGACACCGACGCCGACATCGTGGCCGCCGAGGGCCGCGCCATCTCGGACATCTTCGTCGAGGACGGCGAGGAGCACTTCCGCGCCCTGGAGCGAGACGCCGTACGCGCCGCGCTGGCCGGGCACACGGGCGTCCTCTCGCTCGGCGGCGGCGCCATCCTCGACGAGGGCACTCGGGCGCTGCTCGCGCCGCACCCCGTGATCTACCTCTCGATGGACGTCGAGGCGGCCGTCAAGCGCGTCGGCCTGAACACCGCCCGCCCGCTGCTCGCCGTCAACCCGCGCCGGCAGTGGCGCGAACTGATGGACGCGCGGCGCCATCTGTACACCGAAGTCGCCCGTGCGGTCGTCGCGACCGACGAGCGCACCCCCGAAGAGGTCGCCCAGGCGGTCCTCGACGCACTGGAGTTGAAGGACGCATGACGGAGCAGGCACCCACCCGGATCCAGGTCGGCGCCGCCGCCGGCACCGACCCGTACGACGTGCTCGTCGGCCGCAACCTGCTGGGTGAACTGGCCGGACTCATCGGCGACAAGGCGAAGCGGGTCGCGATCATCCACCCCGAGGCCCTGGCCGGCACGGGGGACGCGATCCGCGACGACCTCGCGGGCCAGGACTACGAGGTCATCGCGATCCAGGTGCCCAACGCCGAGGAGGCCAAGACCGCCGAGGTCGCCGCCTACTGCTGGAAGGCGCTGGGCCAGTCCGGCTTCACCCGCACCGACCTTGTCATCGGCGTGGGCGGCGGCGCCACCACCGACCTCGCGGGCTTCGTCGCGGCCACCTGGCTGCGCGGGGTGCGCTGGATCTCGGTGCCGACCACCGTGCTCGGCATGGTGGACGCGGCCGTCGGCGGCAAGACCGGCATCAACACCGCCGAGGGCAAGAACCTGGTGGGCGCCTTCCACCCGCCCGCCGGCGTCCTGTGCGACCTGGCCGCGCTGGACTCGCTGCCCGTCAACGACTACGTGTCGGGCCTGGCCGAGGTCATCAAGACCGGCTTCATCGCCGACCCGGTCATCCTCGACCTCATCGAGTCCGACCCGGCCGGCGCCCGCACCCCCGAGGGCCCGCACACCGCCGAGCTCATCGAGCGCTCCATCCGGGTCAAGGCCGAGGTGGTCTCGGGCGACCTGAGGGAATCGGGCCGGCGCGAGATCCTGAACTACGGCCACACCCTCGCCCACGCGATCGAGAAGAACGAGCGCTACAAGTGGCGCCACGGCGCCGCCGTCTCCGTCGGCATGGTCTTCGCCGCCGAACTCGGCCGCCTGGCAGGGCGGTTGGACGACGCGACCGCCGACCGGCACAGCGCGGTCCTCAAATCGGTCGGGCTTCCGCTGACCTACCGGGGCGACCAGTGGCCCAAGCTCGTGGAGAACATGAAGCTCGACAAGAAGTCCCGGGGCAACCTGCTCCGCTTCATCGTCCTCGACGGCCTCGCCAAGCCGACCGTCCTGGAAGGCCCCGACCCGGCGATGCTGCTCGCCGCCTACGGCGAGGTCTCCGCGTGACCCGGCGCGTGTTCGTCCTCAACGGCCCCAACCTCGGGCGCCTCGGCTCGCGCGAGCCCGACGTGTACGGCGCCACCAGCTACGCCGGCCTCGTCGAGGTCTGCGAGATGCTGGGCAAGGAGCTCGGCTTCGAGGTCTCGGTGCGCGAGACCAACGACGAGGGCGAACTCATCCGCTGGCTCCACGAGGCAGCGGACGGGCGCGTTCCGGTCGTCATCAACCCGGGCGCCTTCACGCACTACTCGTACGGAATGCGCGACGCGGCCGCTCAGCGCACCGCGCCGCTCATCGAGGTGCACATCTCCAACCCGTACGCGCGGGAGGAATTCCGCCACACCTCGGTGATCGCACCCGTGGCCACCGGCACCGTCGCGGGCTTCGGCATCGGGTCCTACCGGCTCGCCCTGCGCGCGCTCGCCGACGAACTGGCCGCGGAAACCGGCTGACGGGGCACGCTTGACGCCTCCCGGCCGTTCACACTGTGGCGGCCGGGGAAGGTACGGTTCTGCACCGGGCCGCCCCACACCGACGGGCGTCCCACCAGCGCCAGTTGCCTGTACGAGACGGAGTGGCACCGGATGCAGCACGCAGGGGGGGCTCCACTGCCGCCGCCCCACGCCCCGGGGCAGCCCCCGCACGAGTGGGCCCAGGGCATCGAGCCGGAAGGCACGGCTCCACTGCGGCCGGCCGCGCCCTTGGCCGGCGCCTCGCCGTCCTACCAGCCGGGCCCCGCGCCGGGAGCCGGTCCCGCCGGGCCGCCGGCCCGCCTTCCGGCCCCGCCGGCCCAGGCCCCGCACCACCCCGCCACCCAGCAGCCGCCCGGCCAGGGCTGGCACGGCCCGGCGCCGCAGCACGCCTCGGTGCGGCCGCCCTCCCTCGACACCACCGGGCACGTCGCCCTGCCGCCCGGCGGGCCCGTGCCGCTGCCCCAGGCACCCGAGGGCACCGGCGCCACCACGCTCGCCGTGCTGCTCATCGGCCCGGCGGGCGCGGGCAAGACGACCGTGGCCCGGTACTGGGCGCAGCACCGCCAGGTGCCCACCGCGCACATCAGCCTCGACGACGTACGCGAGTGGGTGTGCTCGGGGTTCGCCGACCCCCAGTCAGGCTGGAACGACCACTCCGAGGCCCAGTACCGCCTGGCCCGGCGCACCTGCGGCTTCGCCGCGCGCAACTTCCTGGCCAACGGCATCTCCTGCATCCTGGACGACGCGGTCTTCCCCGACCGGCCGGTCGTCGGCCTCGGCGGCTGGAAACGGCACGTGGGGCCCGGGCTGCTTCCCGTCGTGCTCCTGCCCGGCCTCGAAGTGGTCCTCGAGCGCAACGCGGAGCGCAGCGGCAACCGGCGCCTTTCCGACGAGGAAGTGGCGGGCATCCATGGGCGCATGGCCGGCTGGTACGGCTCGGGCCTGCCGATCATCGACAACTCCCAGTACGACGTCCCCACCACGGCCCGCCTCCTGGACGACGTCCTGGCCCGCACCATCGCGAGCCCCCCGGCCTGATAGCCCCGGCCCCTGCCCCTGGGGCGAAGCCCCAGGCAACCAGGCTTTCGTCTGTGAACCGTGCCGGTGCCCCCGACGGGGGCTGGCCTCGGCGGTATGCCCAGGATCGGCATCCTCAGCCACTCCGGCTTTCCGGTGCGGACCGGGCCTATTTGCCCGCGCAGTTCCCGGCGCCCCTGAACTACTCGGTGCCGGGCCACGTCGGCATCCTCGGCCCGTCCGGGGTGTGCGGAGGGGCCGAGGCCCCAGGCACCCCCCGTTTCCGTCTGCCAATCGTGCTCGCGTCTCGCGCAGTTCCCCGGGACCCTGGCGGTACTGGTGCCGGGCAGCATGCACACCCACAGCCAGTCAGGCGTTCGAGGCCTCGGGCGGGGCCGACGTCGGTGGCATGCCGGGCATCGGCAACCTCAGCCCGTCCGGCGATCGAGGAGGAGGACGGACCGACCACCGGGGCGGCCCCCGGTCGGACGCGCAGAAACGGCCGAACACCGGCCCCGCTCATACGCTCGGGGCATGTCAGAGGTGTTCGCGGTGCGCCGCGCCTGGCTGCGGGACCGCTGCGCGGCCGCAGGCAGCGCGGCCGCCCTGGTCTCGCGCCCGGCCAACGTCCGCTACCTCGCGGGCGGCGCCCCGCCGGGCGCGGTCCTGCTGATCGGCCCGGCCGAGGACGTCCTGCTGTGCCCGCGCACGCCCTCGGGCGACCTCATCGAGGGCCATCTCGATGAACAGCTGCGGCTCACCGTGCTGCCGGCCCCCGGCGGCGACCCGGCCGTGGCGGCCGCCGACCTCGCCCAGGCAAGCGGGGCCGACTCGCTCGCCGTGGAGGAGCACCACCTGTCCGTGGCCCGTCACCGCGCCATCGGCTCCGTGGCGCCGCACCTGCTCCTGGGCGACCTCGCGGGCGCGGTGGAACAGCGCCGCCTGGTCAAGGACGAGGAGGAGATCGCCTGTCTGCGGATCGCAGCGGAGATCACCGACCAGGCCCTGGGCGAACTCCTCGAGTCGATCCTGGTGGGCCGCACCGAACGCCACCTCGCCCTGGAGCTGGAACGCCGCCTGGTCGACCACGGCGCCGACGGGCCCGCCTTCATGACCTCGGTCGGCACCGGCCCCAACTCCGGCCGCGCGGGCCACCGGCCGGCCGACCGCAGGGTCGAGGAGGGCGACTTCCTCTCGGTCTGCCTGGGCGCCACCTATCGCGGATACCGCTGCGAGATCGGGCGTACGTTCGTGATCGGCACGACCCCGGCCGACTGGCAGATCGAGCTGTACGACGCCGTCTTCGCAGCCCAGCGGGCCGGCCGGGAGGCCCTGCTGCCCGGCACCGAGTACCGCGCGGTGGACCGTGCGGCCCGTCAGGTCCTGGACGCGGCCGGCCACGCGGAGGCCGTCGGACCGCTCACCGGACACGGGGTCGGGCTCGAAATCGACGAGGAGCCGCAGCTCGCACCTGGAGCCATGGGTAAACTGGACACTTGCGTGCCGGTCACCGTCGAACCGGGGGTCCACCTCCCGGGCCGGGGCGGCGTCCGGATCGATGACACGCTCGTCGTACGCCCCGAGGCGGACGGCGGCCCCGAGCTACTCACCATCACGACCAAGGAGCTGCTAGCGCTCTAGCACGCGTACGCGCACCGCGCGCGTACCCTCGGTCGTCCACCAGCTTTCAGTCCAGGAGATTCCGCAACCGTGGCTTCCACGAACGACCTCAAGAACGGCCTGGTGCTCAAGCTCGACGGAGGCCAGCTCTGGTCCGTCGTCGAGTTCCAGCACGTCAAGCCCGGCAAGGGCCCGGCCTTCGTGCGCACCAAGCTCAAGAACGTGCTCTCCGGCAAGGTGGTCGACAAGACCTTCAACGCCGGTGTGAAGGTCGAGACGGCCACCATTGACCGGCGCGACATGCAGTTCTCGTACATGGACGGCGACTACTTCGTCTTCATGGACATGGACACGTACGACCAGCTGATGGTCGACCGCAAGGCTGTCGGCGACGCCGCCAACTTCCTGATCGAGGGCTTCACCGCCTCGGTCGCGCAGCACGAGGGCGAGGTGCTCTACGTCGAGCTGCCGGCCGCCGTCGAGCTGACCATCCAGCACACCGACCCGGGCGTCCAGGGCGACCGCTCCACCGGCGGCACCAAGCCGGCCACCCTGGAGACCGGTTACGAGATCGGCGTCCCGCTCTTCATCACCACCGGTGAGAAGATCAAGGTCGACACCCGCACGGGCGACTACCTCGGCCGGGTGAACAGCTAACCGTGGCTGCCCGGAACAAGGCCCGCAAGCGCGCCTTCCAGATCCTCTTCGAGGCCGACCAGCGCGGTGAGACCGTGCAGACGGTCCTCGCGGACTGGGTGCGGCACTCGCGGTCCGACGACCGTCAGCCTCCGGTCAACGAGTACACGATGCAGCTCGTCGAGGGGTACGCGGAGTACGTGGACCGCATCGACGACCTGATCTCCACCTACGCGGTGGACTGGACGCTCGACCGGATGCCGGTCGTCGACCGGAACATCCTGCGGCTCGGCACCTACGAGCTGGTCTGGGAGGACGAGACGCCCGACGCGGTCGTCATCGACGAGGCCGTCCAGCTGGCCAAGGAGTTCTCCACGGACGACTCCCCGGCCTTCGTGAACGGAATGCTCGCCCGCTTCAAGGATCTCAAGCCCAGCCTGCGCCGCGACTAGCCTCCGGCGGTACAGGAGCCAACGAAGGGCCCGCGGCACACGCCGCGGGCCCTTCGGCATCCCGGGGAGGCCCCCGGACCGCCGGACCCCTCGGAACCCGGGACCCTCGGCAACCCGGCCCGGGACCGCCGGACCCCTCGGAACCCGGGACCCTCGGCAACCCGGCCCGGGACCGCCGGACCCCTCGGAACCCGGGACCCTCGGCAACCCGGCCCGAGACCGCCGGACCCCTCGGAACCCGGGACCCTCGGCAACCCGGCCCGGGACCGCCGGACCCCTCGGAACCCGGGACCCTCGGCAACCCGGCACCCCCGGGATCCCGGAGACTCTGGGGGCCCGGTCCCCGGAGGCCGAGGTCCGGCCTCGGCATCCGGGACATCTCGGGGACTTGGGAAGCCCCAGAGCCCGATCTCGGGATCCCGGATCTTTCGGACACTCGGGGGGCCCGTGGTCCCTCGACCTCGGGGCCCGGGTCCCCCGAGTACTAGGGGGCCTGGGACCCGACCTCGGGGTCCCGGATTCTTCGGGCACTCGGGGGGCCCGTCCGGCTTCGGGATCCTGGCTCCCCGGGAACTCCGGTGGCCCCGGGGCCTGCCTTCGGAATTCCGAGTCCCCTGGGCGTTTGGGAGGCCCGGAGTCCGGCCATGGGGTCCCGGATTCTTCGGGTACTCGGGGGCCGTCCGGCTTCGGGATCCTGGTCCCCGCGGGAACTCCGGTGGCCCCGGGGCCTGCCTTCGGAATTCCGAGTCCCCTGGGCGTTTGGGAGGCCCGGAGTCCGGCCTCGGGGTCCCGGATTCTTCGGGTACTCGGGGGGGCCGGCCTGGAGCCCGGCCTCGGGATTCCTGGGCGCCCCGGAGCCCCGAGCACTACCGGCATCCTCGGGCACGCGGGCGGCCCTGGAGCCGGCCTTGGGAACCCGGGTCCCACGGGAACTCGGGAGGCCCCGGGGCCCGCGACCCGGGGTTGCGGATCTCTCCCGGAGCCCCGGGCACCCCGGAGCCCCGAGCGCCTCCCGAAATGCCGGCGGGCCCGGTGGGAGCCATTGCTCCCGCCGGGCCCGGCGGCACGTTTCTGCTTAAGGCCGTCAGGCCTCTTCGTGGGCGACGGCGCGGCGCGCGTCCGCGTCCAGGACGCCCCAGCTGATCAGCTGCTCGGTGAGGACCGAGGGCGACTGGTCGTAGATGACGGCGAGGGTGCGCAGGTCGTCCTGGCGGATCGAGAGCACCTTGCCGTTGTAGTCGCCGCGCTGCGACTGGATGGTCGCCGCGTAACGCTGGAGCGGGCCGGCCTTCTCCGGCGGCACGTGCGCCAGCCGCTCAAGGTCGAGGACGAGCTTCGGCGGCGGCTCGGCGGCCCCGCCCGGCGTGGTGCCCGGCAGCAGCTCCTGCACCGGGACCCCGTAGAAGTCCGCCAGCTCGGCGAGGCGCTGAACGGTCACGGCGCGGTCGCCACGCTCGTACGACCCGACCACGACGGCCTTCCAGCGGCCCTGGGACTTCTCCTCCACACCGTGCAGGGACAGGCCCTGCTGGGTGCGGATGGCGCGGAGCTTGGCCCCGAGCTGTTTTGCGTATTCGCTGGACATATAGCTCCCCGGACGCTGTGACAACGTGCGGCTCCGCCGCGCGGCTGTAACTCACTGTGAGGTTACGCAGCGTTACTTGGCCGAGTCAAGCCGAATGGTCCACACCCCCGCCCCGCAGGAGTGACACGCTCCGGGCGTGGCGCGCCCCTCCTGGTCACGGCGATCGTCCCGGCCCGTTCACCCGTCCGAGTGAGGGGCCGGTACCGGGCGGGCCTCGGCCCCTGGTAACGTGGGGGTCGCAATTTCGACGTCCTTTAAGGTCCGTCCCGTGAGGCGGAGAAGGAGGTCCGTTTCATATGGACACGCAGCACCCGCAGAACCAGCAGGATCCGGCGCATCCCGATGCGGCGCGGCCCGTTCTCGAAGGCCCCGACATCGCCCGCGTCCTGACCCGCATCGCCCACGAGATCGTCGAACGCGCCAAGGGCGCCGACGACGTGGTGCTCCTCGGCATCCCGACCCGAGGCGTCTTCCTCGCCGAACGGCTCGCCGTGAAGCTCGAAGCCATCACCGGGCGCAAGACCCCCGTCGGCTCCCTCGACATCACCATGTACCGCGACGACCTGCGGATGAAGCCCGCCCGCGCGCTCGGCCGCACCGAGATCCCCGGCGACGGCATCGACGGCCGCCTGGTCGTCCTGGTGGACGACGTCCTGTTCTCCGGCCGCACCATCCGCGCCGCCCTGGACGCCCTCGGCGACCTCGGCCGCCCCCGCGCCGTCCAGCTCGCGGTCCTCGTCGACCGCGGCCACCGCGAACTGCCCATCCGCGCCGACTACGTCGGCAAGAACCTCCCCACGTCGCTGCGGGAGACGGTCAAGGTCCAGCTCGCCGAGGAGGACGGCCGCGACGCCGTGCTGCTCGGTGTCAAGCAGACCGCTCCGGCCGGCGAGCAGTAGCTCCCCGCACCCCCGTACGGCCCCTCGGACCCGCACGGGCTGCTTCTGCGCGCCCGCACGCCCCCACCCTCCATCCCACCTGGAGAACCCCCCGATGATGCGTCACCTCATCTCGGCCGCCGACCTCACCCGCGACGACGCCGTCCTCGTCCTCGACACCGCCGAGGAGATGGCCCGGGTCTCCGACCGGCCCATCAAGAAGCTCCCTGCCCTGCGCGGCCGGACCGTCTGCAACCTGTTCTTCGAGGACTCCACCCGCACCCGGATCTCCTTCGAGGCCGCCGAGAAGCGCCTGTCGGCCGACGTCATCAACTTCGCCGCCAAGGGCTCCTCGGTCTCCAAGGGCGAGTCCCTGAAGGACACCGCGCAGACCCTGGAGGCGATGGGCGTGGACGCCGTCGTCATCCGCCACAGCGCGTCCGGCGCCCCCTACCGCCTGGCCACGTCCGGCTGGATCGACGCGCCCGTCATCAACGCCGGCGACGGCACCCACCAGCACCCCACCCAGGCGCTGCTCGACGCGTTCACCATGCGCCGGCGCCTGGTCGGCGAGGACGCGCTCGGCCAGGACCTCTCCGGCAAGCGCGTCACCCTGGTCGGCGACGTGCTGCACAGCCGCGTCGCCCGTTCCAACGTCGACCTTCTGCACACCCTGGGCGCCGAGGTCACCCTGGTGGCCCCGCCCACCCTGCTCCCGGTCGGCGTCGAACACTGGGCCTGCGACGTGTCGTACGACCTGGACGCCGTGCTGCCGAAGTCCGACGCGGTGATGATGCTGCGTGTGCAGCGCGAACGCATGAACGCCGCCTTCTTCCCGACCGAGCGCGAGTACTCGCGGCGCTACGGACTCGACGGCGACCGCATGGCCAAGATGCCCGAGCACGGCATCGTCATGCACCCCGGCCCGATGGTGCGCGGCATGGAGATCACCGCCGAGGTCGCCGACTCCGACCGCTGCACGGTCGTCGAACAGGTCGCCAACGGCGTCCACACCCGTATGGCGGTCCTGTACCTGCTCCTGGGCGGCAACGAGCCCGCCGTCAGCCACGCCCGCCCCACCGATGCGGAGAACAAGTAACCATGAGCACGATCCTTATCCGTGGTGCGAAGGTCCTCGGCGGTGACGTCCAGGACGTACTGATCGACGGCGAGACCATCGCAGCCGTCGGCACCGGCCTCGACGCCGGGGACGCGACCGTCGTCGACGCCACCGGCCAGATCCTGCTGCCCGGCCTCGTCGACCTGCACACCCACCTGCGCGAGCCCGGCCGCGAGGACTCCGAGACCGTCCTGACCGGCACCCGGGCGGCCGCGAGCGGGGGCTACACCTCCGTGTTCGCCATGGCCAACACCTTCCCCGTCGCCGACACCGCGGGCGTGGTCGAGCAGGTCTGGCGGCTCGGCAAGGAGTCCGGCTACTGCGACGTGCAGCCCATCGGAGCCGTCACCGTGGGCCTTGAGGGCAAGCAGCTCGCCGAGCTCGGCGCCATGCACGAATCCGCCGCCGGCGTCACCGTCTTCTCCGACGACGGCAAGTGCGTCCACGACGCGGTGATCATGCGCCGCGCCCTGGAGTACGTGAAGGCCTTCGGCGGCGTCGTCGCCCAGCACGCCCAGGAGCCCCGCCTGACCGAGGGCGCCCAGATGAACGAGGGCGTCGTCTCGGCCGAGCTCGGCCTCGGCGGCTGGCCCGCCGTCGCCGAGGAGTCGATCATCGCCCGCGATGTGCTGCTCGCCGAGCACGTCGGCTCCCGCGTGCACATCTGCCACCTCTCCACGGCCGGCTCGGTCGAGATCGTCCGCTGGGCCAAGTCGCGCGGCATCGACGTCACCGCCGAGGTCACCCCGCACCACCTGCTCCTGACCGATGAGCTGGTCCGCTCCTACAACCCGGTCTACAAGGTCAACCCGCCGCTGCGCACCGAGAAGGACGTCATGGCGCTGCGCGAGGCGCTGGCCGACGGCACCATCGACATCGTCGCCACCGACCACGCGCCGCACCCGCACGAGGACAAGGACTGCGAGTGGGCCGCCGCCGCCATGGGCATGGTCGGCCTGGAGACGGCGCTCTCGGTCGTCCAGCACACGATGGTCGAGACCGGGCTGCTCGACTGGGCGGGCGTCGCCGACCGCATGGCGCACAAGCCCGCCGAGATCGGGCGGGCCACCGGCCACGGCCGACCCGTCTCGGCAGGCGAACCCGCCAACCTGACCCTGGTGGATCCGGCATACCGTGGTGAGGTGAACCCCGCGGGCTTCGCCTCCCGCAGCCGCAACACCCCCTACGAGGGCCGCGAGCTGCCCGGGCGCGTCACGCACACCTTCCTGCGGGGCCGGGCAACGCTCGTGGACGGGAAGCTGGCGTGAGGTACGCACCACTGATCAATCTGGCCGCCGAGGAGAAGTCCGCCGAGGTGACCAACTGGGGCGGGCGCATCGGCTGGCTGGTCGGCCTCGCGCTCTTCGTGGCCCTCGTCTACTGGCTGATGCGCCAGGGCTGGCAGTGGCGCCGCCGCCTCCAGTCCGACCTTCCCGCCCTCCCCGCCGCGCCGCAAGAGCCCGGCGAGGTGAAACTGAGGCTGAGCGGCCGCTACCACGGCTCCACCACCGCCGGGCAGTGGCTCGACCGCATCGTGGCGCACGGCCTCGGCGTGCGCAGCAAGGCGGAGCTCACCCTGACGGACGCGGGCCTGGTCGTCGTACGCCCCGGGGCGAACGACTTCTTCGTCCCGGCCGCACAGCTCCACGAGGCCCGGCTCGACAAGGGCATCGCGGGCAAGGTCCTCACCGAGGGCGGGCTGCTGGTCGTCACCTGGCACCACGGCGACCGGCTGATCGACTCGGGCTTCCGCTCCGACCGGGCCGAAGAGCACCCGGCCTGGGTCGCGGCCATCAACTCCATGCCCGAGCCCGCTCGCGCCGCTCAGGCCGCTCGCGCCACTCAGACCACTGAACAACCCACCACCACGACGGAAGGCGCCGCACGATGACGACCTCCACCCGGGGAATCGCCCCCTCAGGAAAGGCGACTCCCGCCGTACTCGTCCTGGAGGACGGCCGCATCTTCCGCGGCCGCTCCTACGGGGCCGTGGGGGAGACCTTCGGCGAGGCCGTGTTCTCCACCGGCATGACCGGCTACCAGGAGACCCTGACCGACCCGTCGTACCACCGCCAGGTCGTCGTGATGACCGCCCCGCACGTCGGCAACACCGGCGTGAACGACGAGGACCCCGAGTCCGCGCGGATCTGGGTGGCCGGCTACGTCGTGCGCGACCCCGCCCGCATGCCCTCCAACTGGCGCTCGCGCCGCACCCTGGACGACGAACTCGTCCAGCAGGGCGTCGTCGGGATCTCGGGAGTCGACACCCGCGCCCTCACCCGCCACCTGCGCGAGCGCGGCGCCATGCGCGTCGGCATCTTCTCGGGCGAGGCGGTCGCGGACGACGCGACCCTGCTGGCCCGCGTGAAGGAAGCGCCCCAGATGGTGGGCGCGAACCTCTCCGCAGAGGTCGCCACCAAGGAGACGTACGTCGTCCCCGCCGTCGGGACCAAGAAGTTCACCGTCGCCGCCGTGGACCTCGGCATCAAGGGCATGACCCCGCACCGCATGGCCGAGCGCGGCATCGAGGTGCACGTGCTGCCCGCGACCGCCACCGCCGAGGACGTGTACGCGGTCGGCCCCGACGGCGTGTTCTTCTCCAACGGCCCGGGCGACCCGGCCACCGCCGACGGTCCCGTCGCCGTGATGCGCGCCGTACTCGAACGCAAGACACCGCTGTTCGGCATCTGCTTCGGCAACCAGATCCTCGGCCGCGCGCTCGGCTTCGGCACCTACAAGCTGAAGTACGGCCACCGGGGCATCAACCAGCCCGTGCAGGACCGCACCACCGGCAAGGTCGAGGTCACCGCGCACAACCACGGCTTCGCCGTGGACGCGCCGCTCGACGAGGTCTCGCAGACGCCCTACGGGCGCGCCGAGGTCTCCCACGTCTGTCTGAACGACCAGGTCGTCGAAGGCCTCCAGCTGCTCGACCAGCCGGCCTTCAGCGTCCAGTACCATCCCGAAGCCGCCGCGGGCCCGCACGACGCCGCGTACCTCTTCGACCGCTTCGTAGAGCTCATGGAGGGCCAGCGTGCCTAAGCGCTCCGACATCCAGTCCGTCCTGGTCATCGGCTCCGGCCCGATCGTCATCGGCCAGGCAGCCGAGTTCGACTACTCCGGCACCCAGGCCTGCCGCATCCTCAAGGCCGAGGGCCTGCGGGTCATCCTGGTGAACTCCAACCCCGCGACGATCATGACCGACCCGGAGATCGCCGACGCCACGTACGTCGAGCCGATCACCCCCGAGTTCGTCGAGAAGATCATCGCCAAGGAGCGCCCCGACGCCCTCCTGCCCACCCTCGGCGGCCAGACCGCGCTCAACACCGCGATCTCCATGCACGAGCAGGGTGTGCTTGAGAAGTACGGCGTGGAGCTGATCGGCGCCAACGTCGAGGCCATCAACAAGGGCGAGGACCGCGACCTGTTCAAGGGCGTCGTCGAGGCCGTCAAGCAGAAGATCGGCTACGGCGAGTCCGCCCGCTCGGTCATCTGCCACACCATGGACGACGTCATCGCCGGCGTCGACACCCTCGGCGGCTACCCCGTCGTGGTGCGCCCCTCCTTCACCATGGGCGGCGCGGGCTCCGGCTTCGCGCACGACGAGGAGGAACTGCGCCGCATCGCCGGCCAGGGCCTCACGCTCTCGCCGACCACCGAGGTGCTTCTGGAGGAGTCCATCCTCGGCTGGAAGGAGTACGAGCTGGAGCTGATGCGCGACAAGAACGACAACGTCGTGGTCGTCTGCTCCATCGAGAACTTCGACCCGATGGGCGTGCACACCGGCGACTCCATCACCGTCGCCCCGGCGATGACCCTGACCGACCGCGAGTACCAGCGCCTGCGCGACATCGGCATCGCGATCATCCGCGAGGTCGGCGTCGACACCGGCGGCTGCAACATCCAGTTCGCGATCGACCCGGCCGACGGCCGCGTCATCGTCATCGAGATGAACCCGCGCGTCTCGCGCTCCTCCGCGCTCGCCTCCAAGGCCACGGGCTTCCCGATCGCCAAGATCGCGGCCAAGCTGGCCATCGGCTACACGCTGGACGAGGTCCCCAACGACATCACCGAGAAGACGCCGGCCTCCTTCGAGCCGACGCTCGACTACGTCGTGGTGAAGGCCCCGCGCTTCGCCTTCGAGAAGTTCCCCTCCGCCGACTCCACCCTCACCACCACCATGAAGTCGGTGGGTGAGGCCATGGCGATCGGGCGCAACTTCACCGAGGCGCTGCAAAAGGCGCTGCGCTCCCTGGAGAAGAAGGGCTCGCAGTTCGACTTCACGAGCCCGACCGGTGACAAGGACACCCTGCTGGCCGAGGCCAAGCGCCCGACCGACGGCCGCATCAACACGGTCATGGCGGCGATCCGCGCCGGCGCCACCCAGGAAGAGGTCTTCGACTCCACGAAGATCGACCCCTGGTTCGTCGACCAGCTCTTCCTCATCAAGGAGATCGCCGACGAGCTGGCCGCCGCCGACAAGCTCGGCCCCGAGCTGCTGGCCCAGGCCAAGCGCCACGGCTTCTCCGACGCCCAGATCGCCGGCATCCGGGGTCTGCGCGAGGACGTGGTGCGCGAGGTCAGGCACGCGCTCGGGGTGCGCCCGGTCTACAAGACGGTCGACACCTGCGCCGCCGAGTTCGCCGCCAAGACGCCGTACTTCTACTCCTCCTACGACGAGGAGAGCGAGGTCGCCCCGCGCGAGAAGCCCGCGGTCATCATCCTGGGCTCCGGCCCCAACCGCATCGGCCAGGGCATCGAGTTCGACTACTCCTGCGTCCACGCCTCCTTCGCGCTGAGCGACGCGGGCTACGAGACCGTGATGGTCAACTGCAACCCGGAGACCGTCTCCACCGACTACGACACCTCCGACCGCCTGTACTTCGAGCCCCTGACGCTCGAGGACGTCCTGGAGATCGTCCACGCCGAGACGCTTGCCGGACCGGTCGCGGGCGTCGTCGTCCAGCTCGGCGGGCAGACCCCGCTGGGCCTGGCGCAGGCGCTCAAGGACAACGGCGTCCCCGTGGTCGGCACCTCGCCCGAGGCCATCCACGCGGCCGAGGACCGGGGCGCCTTCGGCCGGGTGCTCGCCGAGGCCGGCCTGCCCGCGCCCAAGCACGGCACCGCCACCACCTTCGCCGGCGCCAAGGCCATCGCCGACGAGATCGGCTACCCCGTCCTCGTACGCCCCTCGTACGTGCTCGGCGGACGCGGCATGGAGATCGTGTACGACGAGGAGCGCCTGGCCTCCTACATCGCCGAGTCCACCGAGATCAGCCCGACCCGGCCGGTCCTGGTCGACCGCTTCCTCGACGACGCGATCGAGATCGACGTGGACGCCCTCTACGACGGCACCGAGCTCTACCTCGGCGGCGTCATGGAGCACATCGAGGAGGCCGGCATCCACTCCGGTGACTCGGCGTGCGCGCTGCCCCCGATCACGCTCGGCGGCCACGACATAAAGCGCCTGCGCGCCTCGACGGAGGCCATCGCCAAGGGCGTCGGCGTCCGCGGTCTGATCAACATCCAGTTCGCCATGGCCGGCGACATCCTGTACGTCCTCGAAGCCAACCCGCGCGCGTCGCGCACCGTGCCCTTCACCTCGAAGGCGACCGCGGTGCCGCTCGCCAAGGCCGCGGCCCGCATCTCGCTGGGCGCCACCGTCGCCGAACTGCGCGCCGAAGGCATGCTGCCCAGGGAGGGCGACGGCGGCACGCTGCCGCTGGACGCGCCGATCTCCGTCAAGGAGGCCGTGATGCCGTGGAGCCGCTTCCGCGACGTCCACGGGCGCGGCGTCGACACGGTGCTCGGCCCGGAGATGCGCTCCACCGGTGAAGTCATGGGCATCGACTCGGTGTTCGGCACCGCGTACGCCAAGTCGCAGGCGGGCGCCTACGGTCCGCTGCCGACCAAGGGCCGCGCGTTCATCTCGGTGGCCAACCGGGACAAGCGCACGATGATCTTCCCGGCGCGCGAACTGGTAGCCCACGGCTTCGAGTTGTTGGCCACCTCCGGCACCGCCGAGGTGCTGCGCCGCAACGGCATCAACGCCACGGTCGTGCGCAAGCTCAGCGAGGGCGAGGGCCCGAACGGCGAGAAGACGATCGTCCAGCTCATCCACGACGGCGAGGTGGACCTCATCGTCAACACGCCGTACGGCACCGGTGGCCGCCTCGACGGCTACGAGATCCGCACGGCGGCGGTCGCCCGCTCCGTGCCCTGCCTGACCACGGTCCAGGCGCTCGCCGCCGCCGTCCAGGGCATCGACGCCCTCAACCACGGTGACGTGGGCGTACGTTCCCTCCAGGAACACGCGGAACACCTGACCGCGGCCCGCGACTAGCAGACGGGGAAGCAGGGGGACACCGCAACCGGTGTCCCCCTCTTCATGAGCCCTCTCCCCGAGCCACCGAGGACACCGACCATGTACAAACTCTTCTTCCACCTCGTCTTCAAGCGCATGGATCCCGAGCAGGCCCACCACATGGCCTTCCGCTGGATCCGCCTGGCGGCCCGCGTCCCCGTTCTGCGTACGTTCGTCGCCGCCGTGCTCGCACCCCGCTACAAGGAGCTGCGCACCGAGGCGTTCGGCCTGCGCATGCACGGCCCGTTCGGCCTCGCGGCCGGCTTCGACAAGAACGCCGTCGCGGTCGACGGCATGGCGATGCTCGGCTTCGACCACATCGAGATCGGCACCGTCACCGGCGAGCCCCAGCCCGGCAACCCGAAGAAGCGCCTCTTCCGCCTCGTGCAGGACCGCGCGCTGATCAACCGCATGGGCTTCAACAACGAGGGTTCGGCGGCGGTGGCGGCCCGTCTGGCGGCCCGCACAGCGGTGTTCAAGACCGTCGTGGGCGTCAACATCGGCAAGACCAAGGTCGTGCCCGAGGCCGATGCCGCCGCCGACTACGTGAAGTCGACCGAGCGCCTGGCCCGCCACGCCGACTACCTCGTGGTGAACGTCTCCTCGCCGAACACGCCGGGCCTGCGCAACCTTCAGGCCACCGAGTCCCTTCGCCCGCTCCTGACCGCCGTGCGCGAGGCCGCCGACCGCGCCGTCCAGGGCCGCCGCGTCCCGCTGCTCGTCAAGATCGCGCCCGATCTGGCCGACGCGGACATCGACGCGGTCGCCGACCTCGCTCTCGAGCTCGGCCTCGACGGCATCATCGCCACCAACACCACCATCGCCCGCGACGGTCTCGGCCTGACGTCCCCGGCCGGTCTGGTCAAGGAGAGCGGCGGCCTGTCCGGCGCTCCGCTCAAGGAGCGCTCCCTGGAGGTCCTTGGCCGGCTGTACGCCCGCGTGGGCGACCGGCTCGTCCTGATCGGGGTCGGCGGCATCGAGAACGCCGAGGACGCCTGGCAGCGCATCCTGGCGGGCGCCACCCTGGTCCAGGGCTACAGCGCCTTCATCTACGAGGGCCCCTTCTGGGCCCGCGCGATCCACAAGGGCCTCGCGGCCCGGCTCGCGACCTCCCCGTACGCCACCCTCGCCGAGGCCGTCGGCGCCGAGACCCGGAAGAAGGCAGCGGCATGATCCCCTTCGGTACCCGTCTGCGCGAGGCGATGGACACCCGTGGCCCGCTGTGCGTCGGCATCGACCCGCACGCCTCCCTGCTCGCGGACTGGGGTCTGAGCGACGACATCGCGGGCCTCGAACGCTTCACCCGCATCACCGTCGAGGCGCTGGCCGACCGGGTGGCCGTGCTCAAGCCGCAGTCGGCGTTCTTCGAGCGGTTCGGCTCGCGCGGCGTCGCCGTCCTGGAGAAGGCGGTCGAGGATGCCCGGGCGGCAGGCGCCCTGGTCCTGATGGACGCCAAGCGCGGCGACATCGGTTCCACCATGGCGGCGTACGCGGCCACCTACCTGGACCCCGCCTCGCCGCTGTTCTCGGACGCGGTGACCCTCTCGCCCTACCTCGGCTTCGGCTCGCTGCGCCCGGCGCTCGACCTCGCGGCCGCGTCCGGCTCGGGTGTCTTCGTGCTCGCTCTCACCTCCAACCCGGAAGGCGCGCAGGTGCAGCGCTCGACGGCCGCCGACGGCCGCTCCATCGCCCAGCTGATGCTGGACCACATGAGGGCCGAGAACGCGGGCGCCGACCCGCTCGGATCCGTCGGCGCGGTGGTCGGCGCCACGCTCGGCGACGCGGGCGTGGACCTCGCCATCAACGGCCCCCTCCTGGCCCCCGGCATCGGCGCCCAGGGCGCGACCCCGGCCGATCTGCCCGGGGTCTTCGGCTCCGCCGTGCGCGACGTGGTCCCGAGCGTCAGCCGCGGCGTCCTGCGCCACGGCCCCGACGTCGCCGCCCTGCGCGAGGCGGCCGCCCGCTACGCGGACGAGGTCCGCGCGGCCCTCCTGGCGGGCTGATCCCGCACGGCCCGGGTGTGACATGCGTCCCATCCGGGCCACGCGCGCGGACCCACCGCCCGGACCTGGCGCGGGCGCCGGGGGAACGGGGAAAGCGCCCCGCGCGGAAGCCATGGGGTGCGTGCACACGGAACGTTGACAAATTCCTTACGTAAAACCAGGGTGTTTTGTCTGAAAAGTCCTGATCAGCTGAGGCTGACCAGGACTTTTCGCTTGTTCTCGCTGACTGGAGCGGCCTTGGCCGCTAGTCTCCGACGAGAGCAGACGAGCACGTGCGCGAGTACGGAGGACGCTGCTCACCTGGTGTGGAGCGATCAGGTTCCTCACCGGTCCGTATCCGACAGTTCGACATCCGAGGTGACGTAGGCGTGGCTCTTCCGCCCCTTACCCCTGAACAGCGCGCAGCCGCGCTCGAAAAGGCCGCCGCGGCTCGCCGGGAGCGGGCCGAGGTCAAGAATCGACTCAAGCACTCCGGCGCCTCGCTCCACGAGGTCATCAAGTCGGGCCAGGAGAACGACGTCATCGGGAAGATGAAGGTCTCCGCCCTCCTTGAGTCCCTGCCCGGCGTGGGCAAGGTCCGTGCCAAGCAGATCATGGAGCGGCTCGGCATCTCCGAGAGCCGCCGCGTGCGGGGGCTCGGCTCCAACCAGATCGCGTCCCTTGAGCGCGAGTTCGGCGGCTCCGGGGCCTGACGTCTCGGGCATACCCGAGAAGCTGGAATAATCGCCGCATGGCAGCAACACTCCGGGGGACCACCCCCGTACCCCCGGACGCACGTCCGCGGCTGACCGTGCTCTCCGGCCCCTCCGGGGTCGGCAAGAGCACGGTCGTCGCTCATATGCGCAAGGTCCACCCCGAGGTCTGGCTCTCGGTGTCGGCGACGACCCGCAAGCCGCGCCCCGGCGAGCGCCACGGCGTGCAGTACTTCTTCGTGGACGACGAGGAGTTCGACAAGCTCGTCGCCAACGGTGAACTCCTGGAGTGGGCGGAGTTCGCGGGCAACCGCTACGGCACCCCGCGCGCGGCCGTCCTGGAACGCCTCGAAGCGGGTGAGCCGGTCCTCCTGGAGATCGACCTCCAGGGCGCCCGGCTCGTCCGCGAGTCGATGCCCGAGGCCCAGCTCGTCTTCCTCGCGCCGCCGAGCTGGGACGAACTGGTGCGCCGGCTCACCGGCCGGGGCACCGAGGCGCCCGACGTCATCGAGCGCCGGCTCGCCGCCGCGAAGGTGGAGCTGGCCGCCGAGGCCGAGTTCGACACCACGCTCGTCAACACCTCGGTCGAGGACGTGGCCCGCGAGCTGCTAGCCTTGGTGCGAGTTGTTTGATCGAGTCGTATGACGTCACCTACGTGACGCCGGCCGGCTCGCTCACCGCCTCACATCTTCGATCCCCATCGGAAGGCAGAGAGTGTCCTCTTCCATTACCGCGCCCGAGGGCATCATCAACCCTCCGATTGATGAGCTCCTTGAGGCAACCGACTCGAAGTACAGCCTGGTGATCTACGCGGCCAAGCGTGCCCGCCAGATCAACGCGTACTACTCGCAGCTCGGTGAGGGCCTGCTCGAGTACGTCGGCCCGCTGGTGGACACCCACGTCCACGAGAAGCCGCTCTCGATCGCGCTGCGCGAGATCAACGCCGGTCTGCTGACCTCGGAGGCCATCGAGGGCCCCGCCCAGTAGGCGGCGCGCAAGCGAAAGAACGTTCCACCACAGGCCCGGCAGCGCGACTGCCGGGCCTGTGGTGTGTCATGGGTACACACACGCAGTCAAGGTGACAGCGCGCGGGGAGAGGCGAGTTTTGCGATGGCCGAGCCGAAGGTCGTTCTGGGGGTCAGCGGCGGCATCGCCGCCTACAAGGCGTGCGAACTGCTGCGCAGGCTGACCGAGTCGGGCCACGACGTACGGGTGGTGCCGACCGCGTCGGCGCTCCACTTCGTCGGGGCGGCCACCTGGTCCGCGCTCTCGGGCCACCCCGTCTCCACCGAGGTGTGGTCGGACGTCCACGAGGTGCCGCACGTGCGCATCGGACAGGGCGCCGACCTCGTGATCGTCGCGCCGGCCACCGCCGACATGCTCGCCAAGGCCGCCCACGGCCTCGCCGACGACCTGCTCACCAACACGCTGCTGACCGCGCGCTGCCCCGTCGTCTTCGCGCCCGCGATGCACACCGAGATGTGGGAGCACCCCGCCACCCAGGAGAACGTGGCCACGCTGCGCCGCCGGGGCGCGGTCGTCGTGGAGCCCGCCGTGGGGCGCCTGACCGGCGTCGACACCGGCAAGGGCCGGCTGCCCGACCCGGGCGAGCTCTTCGAGGTGTGCCGCCGGGTACTCGCCCGGGGGAGTACCGAGCGCGACCTGGCCGGCCGGCACGTGGTGATCAGCGCGGGCGGCACGCGCGAGCCGCTGGACCCCGTGCGCTACCTCGGCAACCGCTCCTCCGGCAAGCAGGGGTACGCCCTCGCGCGGACCGCCGTCGCCCGGGGGGCCCGGGTCACCCTGATCGAGGCGAACACCCGGCTTCCCGACCCGGCGGGGGCCGACGTGGTCCGCGTCGGCACCGCCGTAGAGCTGCGCGAGGCGGTCCTGACGGCGGCGGCGGACGCCGACGCCGTCGTGATGGCGGCCGCGGTCGCGGACTTCCGGCCCGGGACGTACGCCGCCGGAAAGATCAAGAAGAAGGACGGCGAGGAGCCCGCCCCGCTCACACTGGTGCGCAATCCGGACATCCTGGCCGAGATCTCCGCCCACCGGGCCCGCCCGGACCAGGTGATCGTCGGTTTCGCCGCCGAGACCGACGACGTCCTGGCCAACGGCCGCCTCAAGCTCCGGCGCAAGGGCTGCGACCTGCTCGTCGTCAATGAGGTCGGCGAGCGCAAGACGTTCGGCTCCGAGGAGAACGAGGCCGTCATCCTGGGCGCCGACGGATCGGAGACGCCGGTGCCGTACGGTCCGAAAGAGGCGCTTTCGGACCTGGTGTGGGATGCGGTGGGCCCGCGTTTCGGACAATCCGGGGACACGCCCCAGGACCGTCTCAGCCCCTCGCGACCCGGTGTCGGGCCGGGCCTCCCGGGCCTTGCGGGCACCGGACCGCGTCCGCGCGAGCTCCCGGGACGACCAGATTCGGAGATTGCCGGACTCCACAGAGCGAGACACGTGGTCCAACGGACAGAACCGACCGATAAACTGGTCCCGGAACGCCGCCGGGCGCAGCTCCCGGCGCGACCTACCATGATCAGCCAGCAGCCGCTGCAACCCCAGGGAGCGTTGTGTCCCGTCGTCTCTTCACCTCGGAGTCAGTGACCGAAGGTCACCCCGACAAGATCGCTGACCAGATCAGCGACACGATCCTCGACGCGCTCCTGCGCGAGGACCCGGCCTCGCGCGTGGCCGTGGAGACCCTTATCACCACGGGCCAGGTGCACGTGGCCGGAGAGGTCACCACCAAGGCCTACGCGCCGATCGCCCAGCTGGTCCGCGACAAGATCCTGGAAATCGGCTACGACTCCTCGAAGAAGGGCTTCGACGGCGCCTCCTGCGGCGTGTCGGTATCCATCGGTGCCCAGTCCCCTGACATCGCCCAGGGTGTCGACACCGCGTACGAGAAGCGCGTCGAGGGCGACGAGGACGAGCTGGACAAGCAGGGCGCGGGCGACCAGGGCCTGATGTTCGGGTACGCCTGCGACGAGACGCCCGAGCTGATGCCGCTGCCGATCCACGTGGCGCACCGGCTCTCGCGCCGCCTGACCGAGGTCCGCAAGAACGGCACCATCCCCTACCTGCGCCCCGACGGCAAGACCCAGGTCACCATCGAGTACGACGGCGACAAGGCCGTCCGCCTCGACACGGTGGTCGTCTCCACGCAGCACGCCAGCGACATCGACCTGGAGTCGCTGCTCGCTCCGGACATCCGCGAGTTCGTCGTCGAGCACGTCCTCAAGCAGCTCGTCGAGGACGGCATCAAGCTGGACACCGACGCCTACCGCCTCCTGGTGAACCCCACCGGCCGCTTCGAGATCGGCGGCCCGATGGGCGACGCCGGCCTGACCGGCCGCAAGATCATCATCGACACGTACGGCGGCATGGCCCGCCACGGCGGCGGCGCCTTCTCCGGCAAGGACCCGTCGAAGGTGGACCGCTCGGCCGCCTACGCGATGCGCTGGGTCGCCAAGAACGTCGTGGCCGCGGGGCTCGCGGCGCGCTGCGAGGTCCAGGTCGCGTACGCGATCGGCAAGGCCGAGCCGGTGGGCCTGTTCATCGAGACGTTCGGCACGAACACGATCGAGAACGAGAAGATCGAGACGGCCATCACCCAGGTCTTCGACCTGCGCCCGGCCGCGATCATCCGCGACCTCGACCTGCTCCGCCCGATCTACGCCCAGACCGCCGCGTACGGCCACTTCGGCCGCGAACTCCCCGACTTCACGTGGGAGCGCACGGACCGGGTGGAGGCGCTGAGGACGGCCGCGGGGCTGTAGTACACAGCACCCGAAGCAGGGCCCCGGACCGTTCGAGCGTCGAACTGGTCCGGGGCCTTCGTTTGTGCCCCGCAACAGGGCGCGGTCATGACCGGCGCCGGCCTCGGGCGGAATGATCCCGGCGGGGTCGGCGGGCATGGGGCTGTCAGTCCTGTCTGGTAGGAATTTGGCTGTGAGCGGCGAGGACGAACGGCGGGGCGGGGGCGCGGGGCCGGAGCAGCTTGCGCTCATTCGGGAGACGGTGCGCAGGGCCAAGGTGCCCAAGGCCAAGCCGCGCACCTGGCGGGGGGCCGCGCTCGCCAAGGAGCTGCCCATCGCCCGGGTCGTGGTGAACAAGGGAGTGCTGCACCTCGATCAGTTCTTCGACTACGCCGTGCCCGAGGAGCTGGACGCCGACGCGCAGCCCGGCGTGCGGGTGCGGGTGCGGTTCGGGGCCGGGGCGCGCAACGTGCGGGGCGGGCGCCGCGAGGGCGGTGGTCTGATCGACGGGTTCCTCGTCGAGCGGCGCGCCGAGACGGACTACACGGGCCCGCTGGCCGCGCTGGCCGGCGTCGTCTCGCCCGAGCGCGTGCTCAGCCCGGGCACCCTGTCCCTGGCCCGGGCCGTGGCCGACCGGTACGCGGGCAGCCTCGCCGACGTGCTCCAGCTCGCCGTGCCGCCGAGGAACGCGCGAGCGGAGGCCAAACCGTCACCCGACCCTGCCCCGCCGCCCGCCGAGCCGGCGGCCGGGACCTGGGAGCGGTACCAGCAGGGGCCCGCGTTCCTGAGCGCGCTGGCGAGCGGAGCGGCGCCCCGCGCGGTGTGGACGGCGCTGCCCGGGCCCCACTGGGCGCACGAGATCGCGCGGGCCGTCGCCGCCACGCTCGCATCGGGCCGAGGCGCACTCGTCGTCGTACCGGACGGCCGGAGCGCGAGCCGTGTGGACGCGGCGCTGACCGCGCTGCTCGGCGAGGGCCGGCACGCGCTGCTCACCGCCGAGTCCGGCCCCGAGCGGCGCTACCGGCAGTGGCTCGCGGTGAGCCGGGGCGCGGTGCGGGCCGTGGTCGGCACCCGGGCCGCGATGTTCGCGCCCGTCCAGAAGCTGGGCCTCGTCGTGGTCTGGGAGGACGGCGACGCCAGCCACAGCGACGACAACGCCCCCTTCCCGCACGTACGGGAGGTCCTTGAACTGCGGGCCACCCAGGACAAGTGCGCCTTCCTGCTGGGCAGTACGAGCTGCACGGTCGAGGCCGCGCAGCTGGTGCAGAGCGGATGGGCCGCGCCCCTGGCCGCCGACCGCACGGTGGCGCGGGCGGCGGCCCCCCTCGTGCGCACTGTCGGCGACGGGGAACTGGCCCGCGACGAGGCGGCGCGCGCGGCCCGGCTGCCGAGCCTCGCCTGGCAGGCCGTCAGGGAGGGCCTGAAGAGCGGGCCCGTCCTCGTGCAGGTGCCGAGAAGGGGATACGCGCCGCGGCTGGCCTGCGCCCGCTGCCGGACGCAGGCCCGGTGCGGCCGCTGCGCGGGCCCCCTGGAGGCGCCGGACGAGCACGCGCTGCGGTGCGCCTGGTGCGGCACGGCGGAGGCCGACTGGCACTGCGCGGAGTGCGGCGCGACCCGGCTGCGGGCCCAGATCGTCGGCGCCCGGCGCACCGCCGAGGAGCTGGGCCGCGCCTTCCCCGCCGTACCGGTGCGCACCTCGGGGCGCGACCACGTCCTGGACGCGGTGCCCGCACAGCCCGCGCTCGTGGTGTCCACCCCCGGCGCCGAGCCGGTCGCCGAGGGCGGCTACGCGGCGGCGCTGCTCCTGGACGGCTGGGCGATGCTGGGCCGGCCCGACCTCAGGGCAGGCGAGGACGCCCTGCGACGCTGGATCACGGCGGCCTCGCTTGTGCGCGGACAGGACGAGGGCGGCACGGTGGTCGTGGTGGCCGAGCCCACGCTGCGCCCCGTGCAGGCGCTGGTCCGCTGGGACCCGGTGGGCCACGCCCTGCGCGAACTGGCCGAGCGGGCCGAGCTCGGGTTCCCGCCGGTCTCGCGGATGGCCGAGGCCATCGGCCGCCCCGAAGCGGTCGAGGCGTTCGTGCGGTCGGCCCAACTGCCGCCCGACGCGCAGGTGTTGGGTCCGGTCCCGCTTCCGCTCGCCGACCCCGGCCGGCCGCGCAGGCCCGGCGATCCGCCGGTGGGGGAGCAGTGGGAGCGGGTGCTGCTGCGGGTGCCGCCGGGCAGCGGCGCGGCCCTGGCCGCCGCCCTCAAGGCCGCCCAGGCCGCCCGGCTCGCCCGGGGCGGTGGCGACCCGGTCCGCATCAGGATCGACCCGCCGGACATCGGCTGAGGCTGAGCGAGCGGCCCCCAGCGGGCCGTCGCCGCCGTCCGGGCCCCGCCGACCGCTGCCAAGTCCCCGCGCCCCCGCCAGGCCACCGCACATGGCTGTGCCCTCGCGAAGGCGCGTACGGACGCGAGGGCACGAAGGGGCGGAAGGCGCAGGGCGTAGGAGGCAGGGGGCTAGGGGGTAAGGAGCGGATCAGCCGTTGCGGGGGCCGGGGAACGCGCTGGTGCGGACCTCCTCGCGGAGGGCCTGGCTGCCCGCCGTGGGCTGCGGCGGCATCGAACGGGCGGCGGGGACCGCGGGCATGGGGGACATCGGGGGCAGCGGCGGCAGGGTGCGGGTCACCGAGGTCTCGTCCGGGCGCTCCGCCTCGGCCTGGGCCGCCGCGGGGGCGGTCGCCCGGCGGGACCCGTAACGGCGGTGCACCGCCTGCTTGGTGACGCCGAGCGCGGAGCCCACCGCGTCCCAGGAGAAGCCGAGGGAGCGGTCGAAGTCGACGGCGGCGGTCACCAGCGTCTCGACGCTGTCCCGCAGCTCCTGGGCGAGCCGTACGGTCGGCGCGGGGGCGCGCCCGTACACGACGAAGCCCGTGGAGGGGCCGGAGCGGCGCGGGCGGTAGACGTTGCCCAGCTGCGCGGTGAGGGTGCGCAGTGCGTCCACCTGCCGGCGGACCCGCTCGATGTCCCGCACCAACAGGTGCAGGCTGGCCCGCGCTTGGGCGTCGTGGGTTGCGTGGTCGGCCATGAGCAAGCCTCTCGAACCGGCGATGAAAAGGGAGGATGGAAATGGTGTAAACGGCGTGAACGTACTGATACCGAGTAGTGCGGAGTTGTGCCGTGTTGACGTGGAGCGGGTGCTGAACGGTCGCCGGGCCGCACATGCGGCCCGGTCGGGGTCAATCTCTCTTGACCAACGCGCTACCCGCTGTTGTGGTCACGCTGCGGGGGCGTATGGGCATATGCACAGGGCGCACGCGTACTCATGCGCCCCTGCCCGGCGGAACGACCCCGCCCGCCGGCCGCCCCGGCCGGCACCCGCGTGGCGCCCGCGCGTCCACCCGGGCCCGGGCCGGCACCTGCGCGTCCGCCCCCACGCCACCGGCCCATAGACTGAGACGCTGCTCTCGACAAAGCGAGGTAACCCCCAGTGAAGCTCGTCTTCGCAGGCACCCCCGAGGTCGCCGTCCCCGCCCTGGACGCCCTGATCGCATCCGGCCGGCACGAGGTCGCCGCGGTCGTCACCCGGCCCGACGCTCCCGCCGGCCGCGGCCGGCGTCTGGTGGCGAGCCCGGTCGCCGAGCGGGCCGAGGAGGCCGGCATCGAGGTGCTCAAGCCCGCGAAGCCACGGGACGAGCAGTTCCTGGCCCGGCTGCGGGAGATCGCGCCGGACTGCTGCCCGGTCGTGGCCTACGGCGCGCTCCTTCCCCGGGTCGCCCTGGACATCCCGGCGCACGGCTGGGTCAACCTGCACTTCTCGCTGCTGCCCGCCTGGCGCGGCGCGGCGCCCGTGCAGCACGCCGTCATGGCCGGTGACGAGATCACCGGCGCGGCCACCTTCCTCATCGAGGAAGGGCTCGATTCGGGGCCGGTGTACGGCACGGTCACCGAGGAGGTGCGGCCCACCGACACCAGCGGCGACCTGCTCACCCGGCTCGCGTTCGCGGGCGCGGGCCTGCTCGCCGCCACCATGGACGGCATCGAGGACGGCTCTCTGAAGGCCGTGCCCCAGCCCGCCGAGGGCATCTCGCTCGCCCCGAAGATCACCGTGGAGATGGCGCACGTCGACTGGGCGGCGCCCGCGCTGCGCGTGGACCGCGTGGTGCGCGGCTGCACCCCCGCGCCCGGCGCCTGGACCGTCTTCCGCGGCGAACGCCTCAAGCTGATCCAGGCCGCCCTGGTCACCGATCGCACCGACCTCGCCCCCGGCGAACTGTCCGCCGCCAAGAACAACGTGTACGTCGGCACCGGCTCGCACGCCGTGGAACTGCTCTGGGTCCAGCCGCAGGGCAAGAAGCCGATGCGCGGCGCCGACTGGGCGCGGGGGGTGCGCATCGCCCCGGGTGAGCGCGTGGGGGCGGCGGACGTACGCTGAGGGGGTTCGCCCCATCTGATCAGCGGAGCACCTTTCACGTGAACGATTCGCCACGTAGCAGCGCCCGGCCCAAGGCGGCCAAGGCCGGCAAGCCCTACCGCCGGCCGAAGAAGGACCCGGTCCGCATCCTCGCGTTCGAGGCGCTGCGCGCCGTGGACGAGCGCGACGCCTACGCCAACCTGGTCCTGCCCCCGCTGCTCCGCAAGGCGCGCGAGGGCGGGGACGGCAACACCTTCGACAGCCGGGACGCGGCGCTCGCCACGGAGCTGGTCTACGGGACGCTGCGCCGCCAGGGCACCTATGACGCGATCATCGCGGCCTGCGTGGACCGGCCGCTGCGCGAGGTCGACCCGCCGGTGCTCGACGTGCTCGCGCTCGGCGCGCACCAGTTGCTCGGCACCCGGATCCCCACGCACGCCGCGGTCTCCGCGAGCGTGGAGCTGGCCCGGGTGGTCCTCGGCGACGGCCGCGCCAAGTTCGTCAACGCGGTGCTGCGCAAGATCTCCGCGAACGATCTCGACGGCTGGCTCGAGAAGGTCGCGCCGTCCTACGAGGAGGACGCGGAGGACCATCTCGCCGTCGTCCACTCGCACCCGCGCTGGGTGGTCTCGGCCCTGTGGGACGCGCTCGGCGGAGGCCGGGCCGGCATCGAGGACCTGCTTGAGGCCGACAACGAGCGCCCCGAGGTGACCCTGGTCGCCCGCCCGGGCCGCTCCACCACCGCCGAACTCCTCGACGCGCTCGGCGAGGAGGCCGCGCTGCCGGGCCGCTGGTCGCCGTACGCGGTGCGCATGGCAGAGGGCGGCGAGCCGGGGGCGCTCGACGCCGTACGGGAGGGCCGGGCCGGCGTCCAGGACGAGGGCAGCCAGCTGGTCGCCGCCGCCCTGGCGGCCGCGCCGATCGAGGGCCGCGACGAGCTCTGGCTCGACGGCTGCGCGGGTCCCGGCGGCAAGGCCGCCCTGCTGGCGGCGCTCGCCGCCGGGCGCGGCGCGGCCCTGCTCGCCTCCGAGAAGCAGCCGCACCGGGCCCGCCTGGTCGAGCGCGCGCTCGCAGGCAACCCGGGCCCCTACCAGGTCGTCGCGGCCGACGGCACCCGCCCGCCGTGGCTGCCCGGTTCCTTCGACCGGGTCCTGATGGACGTCCCATGCTCGGGCCTCGGCGCCCTGCGCCGCCGCCCCGAAGCCCGCTGGCGCCGGCGCCCCGAGGACCTGGACGGCTTCGCCCCGCTCCAGCGCGGGCTGCTGCGCGAGGCCCTTTCGGCGGTCCGCGTCGGCGGCGTCGTCGGGTACGCCACCTGCTCGCCGCACCTGGCCGAGACCCGGATCGTCGTCGAGGACGTCCTCAAGGGGCGCGGCGGCGCCGAGCCAGTCGAGGCCGAGTGGATCGACGTACGCCCCCTGATGCCCGGGGTCGCGGGCCTGGGCGAGGGCCCCGACGTCCAGCTGTGGCCGCATCTGCACGGCACGGACGCGATGTACCTGGCGCTGCTGAGGCGCACGGCCTGAGCCGGGCCGCGCGCGGCCGGTGGGGGCGGTGGGGGAGGGGAGACTCGTTTCCCTCCCCCACCGCCCCGATCCGAACCCCCCGCCCCGATCCGAACCGCCCGCCCCGATCCGAACCGCCCGCCCCGATCCGCGCCCCCGCCCCGATCCGCACCGGCTGGGGCCCGCACCGTGGCAGGCAAGTCGCCCGGGGCATGGGAGGCTTGGGGCATGGCTCAGATCAACCCCAGCATCCTCTCCGCGGACTTCGCCAGGCTGGCCGACGAGGCCCGGGCGGTCGAAGGCGCCGACTGGCTCCATGTCGACGTGATGGACAACCACTTCGTGCCCAACCTCACGCTGGGGGTGCCCATCGTGGAATCCCTGAGCAGGGCCACCAGCACGCCGCTCGACTGCCACCTGATGATCGAGGACCCCGACCGCTGGGCCCCGCAGTACGTGGAGGCCGGTGCCGGTTCGGTCACCTTCCACGCGGAGGCCGCGGCCGCCCCCGTACGCCTGGCCCGTGAGATCCGCGCCAAGGGGGCCCGCGCCTCGATGGCGCTGAAGCCCGCGACGCCCATCGAGCCGTACGAGGACCTGCTCCCCGAACTCGACATGCTGCTGATCATGACGGTCGAGCCCGGCTTCGGCGGCCAGGCCTTCCTCGACATCATGCTGCCCAAGATCCGCCGGACCCGTGAGCTGATCGTCAAACACGGACTTGAACTGTGGCTCCAGGTCGACGGCGGCGTCTCGGCCGCCACGATCGAGCGCTGCGCCGAGGCCGGGGCCGACGTCTTCGTCGCGGGATCGGCCGTCTACGGCGCCGACGACCCCGCCGAAGCGGTGCGGTCGCTGCGCTCCATGGCTGAACGGACGACGGCGGCCGCGCCCTGGGCGTGCGCACACTGAGCCGCCACTGAATGAACGGAACCCTCCGGGGCTGATCAAGGACCGTCGCATCTGACAGGATGAACAGCGAGTCCGGTGCGTGAACAGCAGTTGTGAACAGCAGTGAGGAGATCGCGGTGTCTGCAATGTCGGCGGGTCGGTCAGCCCTGCGGATGGGACCCGCGGAGCTGGTGCAGGCGGCGGCCATGGCCCGCCGCTTCTACCTGGAGGGGAAGTCCAAGATCCAGATCGCCGAGGAGTTCGGCGTGAGCCGCTTCAAGGTGGCCCGGGTCCTGGAGACCGCCCTGGAACGCGATCTCGTACGGATCGAGATCCGCGTGCCGGCCGAACTGGACGCGGAGCGCTCCGACGCCCTGCGCGCCCGGTACGGGCTGCGGCACGCGGTCGTCGTGGAGTCCCCGGCCGAGGGCGAGGAGACCTCGCCCGACCCGGAGAACCTGGGGGAGGTCGCCGCCGATCTGCTCGGTGAGCTGGTCAGCGAGGGCGATGTGCTGGGCCTGGCCTGGGGCCGCTCCACCATCCACATGGCCGCCGCCCTCGACCGGCTTCCGCCCTGCACGGTGGTCCAGCTGACCGGGGTCTACGACGCGGGCACCGCCGAGCGCGGCTCCGTCGAGGCGGTGCGCAGGGCCGCCCAGGTCTCCGGCGGCGAGGCCCACCCCATCTACGCCCCGATGCTGCTTCCCGACCCGGCGACCGCCGCCGCGCTGCGCAACCAGACCGGGATCGCCCGCGCCTTCGAGTACTTCGACAAGGTCACGGTCGCGGCGGTCTCCATCGGCTCCTGGGAGCCCGGCATCTCCACCGTGCACGACATGCTCAGCGACGAGGAGCGGGCGCACTACGCCTCGCTCGGTGTCGCCGCCGAGATGTCCGCACACCTCTTCGACGCCCAGGGCCGCCGGGTCGGCCGTGACCTGGGGGAGCGCTGCATCACCGTCGAGGCCGACCGGCTGCGCCGCATTCCCGAGGTCGTCGCCATCGCCGGGGGCCAGCGCAAGGCGGCAGCGATCGACGCGGTGCTGCGCTCGGGCCTGGTCACCAGCCTCGTCACCGACACCGCCGCCGCCGACTTCCTCCTCAACGAGACCGGTCCCAAGCCCCGGCCCGCCCTGGACCGCGCGGACCCGGACGGCGTCTGAGCCACCGGGGGCGCCGCGCCCCCGGTGTGCTCACGCCTCGGCCGCCGTGGCCTCAGCCGCCGTAGACGCGCTCGGCGTTGCCCGCCGACACCAGGGCGGCCACCCGGTCGGCGTCCGCCTCCGACCACGCCCCCGACCCCGTCCAGCCGTTCAGGAGCTGGTCAAGGGCGTCCCGGTAGAGCCGGGCCCCCACCACGTACAGCTCGGCGAGGCCGTACGCGTCCGTCGAGAACAGCAGCTTGCCGAACGGGGCCAGCTCCAGGAACTCGGCGAGGACCGCCGTGGCCCGCGTCCCGGTGTGGCCGAGCGAGAGCCCCACGTCCGCGTACACATGCGGGTATACGTGGGCCAGATAGCCCGCGGCCCGGTGGTAGGGGTAGCCGTGCAGCAGGATCAGCCGGCAGCCCGTGGGGCGCACCGCGCGGATGAAGTCGGTGAGCAGCAGTGGATCGCAGCGGTGCAGCCTGAGGTCCGGGTCGCCGAACCCGGTGTGGATCTGGAGCGGCAGCCCGGTCCCGGCCGCCGACCAGAGCAGATGGCGCAGAAGCACGGGGTCGGTGATCCGCCCGGCCCCGCCGGACAGCCACGCGGCGGTGGCCGCCCGGAGCTCGGCGCCGCCCGGCGGTTCGGGCGCGAAGTCCAGGCCGTACCGGTATCCGACCACCGATTTGAACCCGGCGGCCGTGCCCGCCGCCGCACCGATCGCGTCGTCCAGCACCGCCAGAAACTTGTCCGGATCACGCTCCTTGTCACCGGTGCGTTCCGCGAGGTGTTCCAGGCGTACGATCTCGCGCGCGTCCGCCCCGCCGAGCCGGGCCAGCTCGTCCGGGGTGGTCAGATCGCCGGGCAGGCCGGTGTCCACCAGATAGGTGCCGATCCCGGTGGAGGAGAGCAGCAGGCGGTTGGCCTCCTCGGCGCCGAGCTCGCGGCGACGGGCCAGATAGCGCCCCGGCGGGCAGTGCGGTTCGAGCCCGAGCAGCGGCGGGCACCAGCGGCGCACCGCGAAGCCGAGCTGGGTGTCGAAGAAGCTGGTGCCGTTCGCCGCCGGGGCGTCGGATTCGGTCAGGAACGCCTCGAAGGCGGCGTCGTCGGGGTCGCGGCGCAGCACGCCGTGACAGTGGTGGTCCACGAGCGGCAGCACTCAGTACCTCCCGCGCGTGGCTTCGGCGATCTCGCGCGGTGTGCGGCCGTCGAAGAGCTTCGTGTCGCCCTGGCGTACCGCGACGATCGCCTCGAAGAGCGCGTCGCCCAGGGCCTCGCGCAGGGTCGCCGACTCCATGAAGTGGTCGACGGCCTCGGGCAGTGAGCCGGGCAGCCGCCTGGCGCCTTCGGCGTTGACGGGGTCGCCCGCGACCGGGTCGGGCAGCCGCAGCCCCGCGTCCACTCCTGCCAGGCCCGCCGCGATCACCGCGCCCGTCACCAGATAGGGGTTGGCGGCCGGGTCGAACGACTTGACCTCCGCGTTGGCGGCGTCCTCGGCGCCGGGCGGGCCGGGCACGAAACGCAGCGCCGCCTCCCGGTTCTCGGGCCCCCAGCACTGGAAGGCACCCGCCCAGCGCGAGGGTGCGAGGCGCAGATAGCTCGCCGGGCTCGGGGCGCCGATGGCGAGCAGCGCGGGCAGCGCGTCCAGGACGCCGGCGAGGAAGGACTCGCTGGTCGCGGTCATCCCGGACGGGCCGTCGCCGCCCCGGCACAGGTTGCGGCCGTCCTGCCACAGGCTGAGGTGCAGATGGGCGCCGTTGCCGACGCCCTCGGGGTCGATGACGGGACCGAACCACGGGGTCAGGCCGTGCTGGAGGGAGACCGCCCGGATCGTCTCGCGCACCAGCACCGCGAGATCCGCCGCGCCCACCGGATCGGCCGGGGCCACCGACACCTCGAACTGGCCGGGCGTGTACTCCGGGTGGATCTGCAACACCTCGACGCCCTGCGCCTCGAGTGCGCCCAGCACATCACCCACGTACTGCGAACGTTCGACGATCCGCGCCATCCCGTAGGCCGGCCCCGCGAGCGGCGGGTCGACCACCCACTCCGTCTCGAAGCCCATCCGCAGCCCGATGCCGCGCTCGGCGGCCCGCTCGGTCATGCGGCGGGCGAACTGGCGCTGGCAGGCGGTGTGGGGCCGTCCCGACTGCTCGAACCGGTCGGCCGGCGCCCACGCCCAACCCGGCTGCGCGGCGAGCACGGTGAGCCGGTCGAGGTCGGGGATCAGGCGCAGATCGCCGTCGGGGCCGCCGATGTGGGGGCTCGTGGTGACCGAGTCGTCCACCAGATACACGTCGAAGACGGGGGACATGCCCACGCCGTACGCCGCGACCTGCGCGAGCCGCGTGGTCGGCACCACCTTGACGCGGGTGAGGCCCGCCACGTCCACCCAGGTCAGCGCGACCGCCCGGACCCCCTCCGCGGTCAGCCTGGCAGCCGCGAGCCCGGCCTCCTGTGCCCGCCGTTGTGCCTGCTCCCGCTGTCCAGCGCCGTGACCCTGCTCCACCGCTTCATTCCCTTCCGTCGCGAGGGGGCTCCTCCCTGTCCGGGCCGAGCCGGGAACCTGAAAGAGCGGTCACCGTCGCGACCGTGTCCGCGTCCGAGGCGTCTTTGTCCTCGCGATAGCGCACTACCCGTGCGAACCGCAGTGTCACCCCTTCCGGGTAGCGCGATGATCTCTGTACGCCGTCGAAGGCCACCTCGACGACGAGTTCCGGCCGCACCCGCACCCCCCAGGGCTCCTCGGCCACCGCCAGTTCCCGCAGCCGTCCGGTCTGCCAGGCGAGCAGCGCGTCGGTGAGCCCCTTGAACGTCTTGCCGAGCATGGCGAACGTGCCGTCCTCGCGGCGCGCCCCCAGATGGAGATTGGAGAGCAGGCCGGTGCGCCTGCCGTGGCCCCACTCCGCCGCCAGGACCACCAGGTCCAGCGTGTACACGGGTTTGACCTTGAGCCAGGACGCGCCGCGCCGCCCCGCCGCGTACGCCGAGTCGAGCGCCTTGAGGACCACGCCCTCGTGCCCCCGCTCCAGCGTCCGGGCGGCGAACTCCTCGGCCGCGCGCCGCTGACCGGGATCGGCCGGATCCTCCACCACGTACCGCCGCACCCGGCGGGGCTCGGGTGCGACGCGGACCAGTTCGGCGTGCCGCTCGCGCACGGACAGATCGAGCAGGTCCCGCCCGTCCACCGACAGGAGGTCGAAGAAGACGGGGACGAGCGGCAGCCGGTCCTGGGCGCCCGCGACATCGAGTCGCGACCCGACGCGTCCTGCGATGTCCTGGAAGGAGCGCGGGCGTCCGTCCGTCCCCAGCGCGATCACCTCGCCGTCCAGTACGGCATGGTCGGCCGCCAACTCCCTTGCCGCCTGCACCACTTCGGGCAGCCGGGCGCCGATCTCGTCGAGGGTGCGGGTGAACACCCGCACCGTCTCCCCGTCCTTGTGCACCTGGGCGCGGATGCCGTCGAGCTTCTCCTCCACGGCGCACGGGCCGAGCCGGTCGAGCCCTTCGGCGACGTCCTTCGCGCTGTGCGCGAGCATCGGCAGGACGGGCCGCCCCACATCGAGGCGGAACGCGGCGAGCGCGGCGGGCCCTTCGGCCAGCAGGGCCCGGGCCACGGTGCCGAGCGAGCCGCCCAGCATCACCGCGCGCCGCACATCGGCCGCAGCCGCGCCGGAGGCCGCCGCGAGCCCTTCCACGGCGGCCGCGTCCAGCGCGCCCTGGCGCACCTCACCGACGATCAGCGCGACCAGGAAGTCCTGCTCCACGGCCGTGGCCGCCGCCATCAACTCCCCGGCCAGCCGCCTGCGTTCGCCCTGGGCGCCCTTGCCGGCCACCGCCGAGATCGCGTCAAGCCGCTCGTCCACCTCCCGCACGGTCAGCGAGGGCGATGCGGCGGGCGGCGGGCGGTCCTTCAGGGCGCTCCAGCCGAGCCCGGTGCGCCGCTGCGGGAGCCGGCCCGCCAGGTAGGTCACCACCAGGGGCGCCTCGTTCGGCGCGGTGGCCGAGAAGAGCCGGGCGAGCAGTGCGGACTTCTTCGAGCGCGAGGCGGTGGCGGCGATGTCGGCCGAGGCCGTGGCCACGTCGGCGAGGAGCATGACTCCATCGTGACCCGGAAACATCACTCCACGCATTCGCTCGCGGCGCCTTCGGATGGGAGCATCACCACATGATCAACAGGTTGGCCCGGTTCGTCCTCGCCCCGCTCCTGGTGTGTCTGGCGGTACTCCTGGCCGGGTGCGCGGGCAAGGACGCGGCGACATCGTCAAGCTCCACGCACCCCGCGCCCGCCTCCGCGCCGGCGCCCGCCTGGGCCAAGGGCATGGCCACGGTCGCGGCGGCCTCGCTGCCGCCCGAGGCGCGCCGGACGCTGGGGCTCATCGACAAGGGCGGCCCCTTCCCGTACAGCAAGGACGGCGTCGTGTTCGGCAACTACGAGAAGGCGCTGCCGCAGCGCGGGCGCGGCTACTACCACGAGTACACCGTCGACACCCCGGGCTCCCGTGACCGGGGCGCCCGCCGGCTCATCACCGGGCAGGGCGGGGAGTTCTACTACACCGGGGACCACTACAAGACGTTCAAGGCGGTGCTGCGATGACGGCCGAACCGTACGGCTCCTTCGACTCCCTGCGGGCCACCGGGTGGCTGGTCGATGTCGTCGACCTCGAAGGGGTGCTGAGCAAGGCCGCGTTCATGGACCGCGTGGCCACCGCCCTGGTGCTTCCGGAGTGGTTCGGACGGAACTGGGACGCCCTCGCCGACTGCCTGGGCGATCCTGACTGGGGCCCGGCCGACCCCGGCCGCCTCCTGGTCCTGACCCACTGGCGCCCGTACGCGGCCGAGCGGCCGGACGAGTGGGCCATCGCCCTGGACGTGCTGGGCGAGGCGGCCGGAACGGGCCCGCACGGAACCCTGGCCGTGCACCTCGCGCTCGGAGGATCGCACCAGGCCCGGCGCCCCGGTCCTGGATGATCGGCCCGGGCGGCGCAATCGTATGAACATGGGACAATGAACTACGTGCTTTTCCCCTGGCTGAAATGCCTGGGGCCACCTCGAACGACTGGGATGTTCAGCACGTGCGTTTCCTCAACGACATCAAGCCGCCGTACGACCTGACGTACGACGATGTGTTCATGGTGCCGAGCCGTTCCGCGGTGGGCTCCCGCCAGGGCGTCGACCTCGCCTCTCCCGACGGCACGGGCACCACCATCCCGCTGGTCGTCGCCAACATGACCGCGATCGCCGGGCGCCGCATGGCGGAGACCGTGGCGCGCCGCGGCGGTATCGTCGTGATCCCCCAGGACATCCCGATCGAGGTCGTCACCGAGGTGATCTCCTGGGTCAAGACGCGCCACCTGGTGCTCGACACCCCGATCGTCCTCTCCCCGGCCCAGACCGTCGCCGACGCGCTGGCCCTGCTGCCCAAGCGGGCCCACAACGCTGGCGTCGTGGTCGACGCCGACCACCGGCCGGTCGGAGTCGTCACCGACGCCGACCTGACGGGCGTGGACCGCTTCACCCAGCTCTCCGAGGTCATGGCCAAGGACCTGCTGCTCCTGGACGCCGACATCGACCCGCGCGAGGCCTTCAACAGGCTCGACGGCGCCAACCGCCGCTACGCCCCCGCCGTGGACAAGGACGGCCGCCTGGCCGGCATCCTGACCCGCAAGGGCGCCCTGCGCGCGACGCTCTACACCCCCGCCACCGACGCTCAGGGCAAGCTGCGCATCGCGGCCGCCGTCGGCATCAACGGCGACGTGGCGGGCAAGGCCAAGCAGCTCCTGGACGCAGGCGCCGACACCATCGTCGTGGACACCGCGCACGGTCACCAGGAGTCGATGATCGCCGCGGTCAAGGCCGTGCGCGGCCTCGACCCCCAGGTGCCGATCGTCGCGGGCAACATCGTCGCCGCCGAGGGCGTGCGCGACCTGATCGAGGCCGGCGCGGACATCATCAAGGTCGGTGTGGGCCCCGGCGCCATGTGCACCACCCGCATGATGACCGGCGTGGGCCGCCCGCAGTTCTCCGCCGTCCTGGAGTGCGCCGCCGAGGCCAAGAAGTTCGGCAAGCACGTCTGGGCCGACGGGGGAGTGCGCCACCCGCGCGACGTCGCCATGGCGCTGGCCGCCGGCGCCTCCAACGTCATGATCGGTTCCTGGTTCGCCGGTACGTACGAGTCCCCCGGCGACCTGCACATGTCGGCCGAGGGCAACCTGTACAAGGAGTCCTTCGGCATGGCCTCCGCCCGCGCGGTCAAGAACCGTACGAGCGAGGAGTCCGCCTACGACCGGGCCCGCAAGGCCCTGTTCGAGGAGGGCATCTCCACCTCGCGCATGTTCCTCGACCCGGCCCGCCCGGGCGTCGAGGACCTGATCGACTCGATCATCGCGGGCGTCCGCTCCTCCTGCACCTACGCCGGTGCCTCCTCGCTCGCCGAGTTCGAGGAGAAGGCCGTCGTCGGCATCCAGTCCGCCGCCGGTTACGCCGAGGGCAAGCCGCTGCACGCCAGCTGGAGCTAGCCTCCCACCGCGCCGCATCGCGCGGTGCCGCACCGAGCCCCCGTGAGCCCTTTTACGTTTCAGGGTCGCGGGGGCTCCGGCATGTGCGGGGCGAGCGCGCGTGCCACCGCCGCCCCGAGCAGGGCGTGTCCCTCGTCGGTGGGGTGCAGCCCGTCCGCGAGGTGGTCCGGGGTCAACAGGCCGTGCCCGGGCAGGAGTTGGAGATGGCCGTCGCCCCGCGCCATCAGCTCGCGGGCCGCGTCCTCCATGGCGCCGCGCAGCTGAGCGAGCGTCGCGCCGAGCGCGTTCGGGGTCTCCTCCGCCTCCGGGTGGAGCAGCGGGGAGACCAGGAGCAGCGGGGTGCTCGGATGCCCGCGCCGTACGAGCCGCACGAAGGCGAGCAGCGTCTCGTACATCAGGGGGGCCGAGAACGGCGCCGACCAGCAGTTGGTGCCGAAGGCGAGCGTGAGCACATCGGCGCGCAGGCGCGCGAGCTGTTCCGCGATGGGCAGTTCGCCCCGGCCGCCGCCCGCGTAGCCGAGATTCACCGTGTCCAGGCCCAGCCTGCGGCCCGCGACGAGCGGCCAGGCGTGTGCGGGCCGGGTGGACCACCAGCCCTCCGTGATGGAGTCCCCGTGCACCAGCCAGCGCGGCCGGGCGCACGCCGGCGCGATGGCGCCGCCCACGCCCCGCACCCCGACGACCACCGGCGCCTGCGATTCGGGCGGATGGATGGTGAACGGCCCGGGGGAGCGGGGCAGTTGGATCCGTACGCGCCCCTCCTCGTGCGGCGCCACCGTGGTCTCGGCCACGCAGTGCTCGCCCTGCCAGAGCGCGAAGGTGTGGGCCAGCTCGCGCAGCGCCTCACCTCTGCCCGGCACCCTGGCGCGGTAGCGCAGCTCCACCGAGGTGGCCCCGCGCGCGACGAACTCGATCCGCGTCCCGATGGGCAGCGCGGCCCGCTCCCCGGTGTCCCACGGCAGCCGCATCACATCGTCCGGGTCCGCCCGCACCGGCCGTCCCCCGGCATCCAGCCAGGCCACCCCGCGCAGGAAGGGAGCGGGGTCGAGCCAGCCCGTGGCCGGCTGCCCGGCGGTCGTCTGCGGTATGTGCGCCTCCATGGGGCGCGACCCTGCAACAGGGCTGAGGTGGTGTCAAGGCGGCCCCGTGACCAGAGCCACTGCGCGGGCCCGTCGGCAGGGCCCTGAGCAGGGCGTACGCACGGATCGAACGTTGATGTGCAACAAATGTCCACCTGTCGCACTCGCGCGCAATGATCGGCCATCGATGCGCAAGGTTGCTGCATTACGACCGGGAAGAAGAACCCCATAAGGTTCTCGCCGTACGTGGAGTGGCGGGGACCGCCTGCTCGGCGGAACCGGCCACGGGATGGCTTCATGCTGCCCGGAATGTCCCCTCGTGCGGGAGGCCGGTCCGTCGCGGTCGCCCGTCGTCCGATGGCAGCGATAAGGAGCCACCTCAGTGCTGGATCAAGGCGCAGCGCCACCCTCGACCGATGCCCCCGCCGCCCGGGGCCCGCGCCCCGGTCGTGGCCTGATGCGGCGCAAGCCGGTGGAAGCGCTGGTCGCGGAGGGTGGCCAGGGTGAGGGCGGGTCTCTCAAGCGCTCGCTCGGCATGTGGCAGCTGACCATGATCAGCATTGGTGCGACGCTCGGCACCGGCATCTTCGTGGTGCTGGGCGAGGCCGTTCCCAAGGCCGGGCCCGCCGTCACGATCTCCTTCGTGCTCGCCGGCATCACGGCGCTCTTCTCCGCCCTTTCCTATGCCGAGCTGGCGGGCTCCATCCCCGTCGCGGGCTCCTCGTACTCCTACGCATACGCAACGCTCGGCGAACTGGTCGCGTGGATCTGCGGCTGGTGCCTGATCCTTGAGTACGGCGTCTCCGTGGCGGCGGTCGCCGTCGGCTGGGGGCAGTACCTCAACGAATTCCTCGACGGCACGATCGGCGTGACCATCCCCGACGCGCTGTCCGCGCCGCCCGGCACGGGCGGGATATTCAACCTGCCCGCGCTGATCGTGGTGATCCTCGCCATGGGCCTCCTGCTCGGCGGCGCCCGTGAGTCCGCCCGCATCAACACGATCATGGTCGGCGTGAAGATCGCCGCGCTTGTGCTCTTCTGCGTGATCGGCTTCATGGGCTTCAAGTCCGGCAACTACGCCCCCTTCATGCCGCTGGGCACGGCCGGGGTCAGCGGGGCGGCCTCCTCGCTGTTCTTCTCCTACATCGGCTTCGACGCGGCCTCCACCGCCGGCGAGGAGGCGAAGGACCCCAAGAAGGACCTGCCCCGCGCGATCATGCTGTCCCTGTTCATCGTCACGGCGCTCTACGTGCTCGTCGCGTTCGTCGCCGTCGGCGCCCGCCCCTGGAAGAAGTTCGAGGGCTCGGAGGCGGCGCTCGCCGGGATCATGAAGGACGTCACCGGGCACTCCTTCTGGGCCACCCTGCTCGCGGCCTGCGCCGTGATCGCCATCGCGAGCGTCGTCCTGACCGTGCTGTACGGCCAGACCCGCATCCTGTTCGCGATGTCCCGCGACGGCCTGGTCCCCAAGGTGTTCGCCAAGATCGGTCCGCGCAGCGGGACGCCGGTCGTCAACACCATCGCGGTGTCGCTCTTCTGCGGCGTCCTCGCCGCCGCCGTGCCGCTCGGCAGCCTCGCCGACGCCACCAGCATCGGCACGCTCTTCGCCTTCGCGCTGGTCAATGTGGCCGTCGTCATCCTGCGCCGCACCCGGCCCGACATGCCGCGCACCTTCCGCGTGCCACTCGGCTGGCTCATCCCGGTCCTCGGCTTCCTCACCTGCGCCTACCTCATGTGGAACCTCGACGGGGTCACGTGGGAGTACTTCGGAGGCTGGATGGCCGCCGGTCTCGTGATCTACTTCGGATACGGCCGCCGCCGTTCCAGGCTGGCCCCCGCCTCACAGAAGCGATCCACCCGCAGTGCGACTCAATGACCTCGATGAACGCATCGTCCACGCGCTCGCCGAAGACGCCCGCCGCTCCTACGCGGACATCGGCTCGCTGATCGGCCTGTCCGCGCCCGCCGTCAAGCGGCGCGTGGACCGGCTGCGGGCCGAGGGCGCGATCACCGGGTTCACCGTGCGGGTGGACCCGGCGGCGCTGGGCTGGGAGACCGAGGGGTTCATCGAGATCTACTGCCGGCGCAACACCTCGCCCGACGCGATCAGGCGGGGGCTTGAGCGGTATCCCGAGGTTGCCTCCGCGTCCACCGTGACCGGTGAGGCGGATGCGATCGTGCAGGTCTTCGCGTCCGACATGCGGCACTTCGAGCGGGTGCTTGAGCGGATTGCGGGCGAGCCGTATGTGGAGCGCACGAAGTCCGTCCTGGTCCTCTCCCCCTCCTGCGCCGCTACACCTCAGGCAGCCCAGCCTGACCCCCCTGGGGCTCCCCCCGAGGTATGCCCATGCGGGCCAGCACCGACCCCGCCAGGGGCGCGGGGAACTGCGCGACCAGCCACGCACGGTCCGCAGCCGGCACTCCTGGGGCTCCGCCCCAGACCCCGTTCGGCCTGAACGGCCTCGTCCTCAATCTCCCCCAAGGCCTTAAGGGCCAGGGGGGGGACCCCCATGACAGGCTGGGTATGCCTGGGCATGAGCCCTGTCAGGGGCGCGGGGAACTGCGCGCCCGGCCACGCACGGTCTGCAGCCGGGACTCCTGGGGCTCCGCCCCAGACCCCGCTCGGCCTGAAGGGCCTCGTCCTCAATTTCCCAAGGCCTTGAGGGCCAGGGGGACCCCATAACGGGCCGAAATTGCCGATGTGGGCCAGCACGCACCCACCCAGGGGCGCGGGGAACTGCGCAAACGGCGTGCGGGGCCCGCGCAACGAATCGCCGCCCGCGCGCAATCTTCCGCAACGATTCACGCGGCCACACGCAACGCTGCCGCCTTGTCCGCCCCGAACAGCGGAACGTACCGTCTAGTGACCCCACCCCGCACTCCCGCCCCACCCGAGGACCGCCCATGCCCGCGTTGCGCACCGCCCTGCTCCAGAGCTCCGGCAGTCTCTCGGACGTCGCCGCGAACCTGAAGGCGCTGGACGAAGCGGCGGGCCGGGCGGCCGGGACCGGTGCCGGGCTCATCGTCTGCCCCGAGCTGTTCCTCACCGGGTACGCCATCGGCGACGACATCGCCAAGCTCGCCGAACCCGCCGACGGCCCCTCCGCGCGGGCCATCGCGGACATCGCCGTACGCCACGGCCTGGCCGTCGTCTACGGCTACCCCGAGCGCGAGGGCGACGCCGTGTACAACGCCGCCCAGCTCATCGGCCCCGACGGCACCCGCCTCGCGAACTACCGCAAGACCCACCTCTTCGGCTGCTTCGAGCAGGAGGCCTTTACCCCGGGCGACCAGGCCGTCGTCCAGGCCGACCTGCACGGCCTCCGCGTCGGCATGATGATCTGCTACGACGTGGAGTTCCCGGAGAACGTACGGGCCCACGCGCTGGCCGGCACCGACCTCCTCCTGGTCCCCACCGCCCAGATGCACCCTTTCCAGTTCGTCGCCGAGTCCGTCGTGCCGGTGCGCGCCTTCGAGAACCAGCTGTACGTCGCGTACGTGAACCGCACCGGTCCCGAGGGCGAGTTCGAGTTCGTCGGGCTCAGCTGCCTGGCCGGCCCCGACGGCGCCGCCCGGGCCCGCGCCGGGCGCGGCACCGAGCTGGTCGTCGGTGACGTCGACCCCGAGTTCCTGACCGCCTCGCGCGCGAACAACCCCTACCTGCGCGACCGCCGCCCCGGCCTCTACGCCTCCCTCATCTGAGCCCCGGGCCGCCGGGCCCCGCCGCTCCTCCCCCCTCAACTTCCGTACTGCGCAAGGAGTCCGTACCCCATGACGTCCACGGTGCCCACCGCCGTCCAGCACATCGACGAGCAGCCGCCCGTCACGATGTTCGGGCCGGACTTCCCCTACGCGTACGACGACTTCCTCGCGCACCCCGCCGGGCTCGGCCAGATACCCGCGACCGAGCACGGCACGGAGGTCGCGGTCATCGGCGGCGGCCTGTCCGGCATCGTCGCCGCGTACGAGCTGATGAAGATGGGCCTCAAGCCCGTCGTGTACGAGGCCGACCAGATCGGCGGCCGGCTGCGCACCGTCGGCTTCCCGGGCTGCGATCCCGAGCTCAGCGCCGAGATGGGCGCCATGCGCTTCCCCCCGTGCTCCACGGCGCTCCAGCACTACATCGACCTGGTGGGTCTTGAGACCAAGCCGTTCCCCAACCCGCTCGCACCGGACACCCCCTCCACCGTCGTCGACCTCAAGGGCGAGTCGCACTACGCGACCTCTGTCGACGAGCTGCCGGCGGTGTACCGCGAGGTCATGGACGCGTGGAACGCCTGCCTGGAAGAGGGCGCCGACTTCTCCGACATGAACCAGGCCATCCGCGAGCGCGACATCCCGCGCATCCGCGAGATCTGGGCCAAGCTCGTCGAGAAGTTCGACAACCAGACCTTCTACGGCTTCCTCTGCGACTCCGAGGCCTTCAAGTCCTTCCGTCACCGCGAGATCTTCGGCCAGGTCGGCTTCGGCACCGGCGGCTGGGACACCGACTTCCCCAACTCCATCCTGGAGATCCTGCGCGTCGTCTACACCGAGGCCGACGATCTCCACCGCGGCATCGTCGGCGGCTCCCAGCAGCTGCCGCTGCGCCTGTGGGAGCGCGAACCGCAGAAGATCATCCACTGGGCGCAGGGCACCTCGCTCTCCTCGCTGCACGACGGCGCGCCCCGGCCCGCCGTCACCCGGCTGCACCGCACCGCCGGCAACCGCATCACGGTGACGGACGCCGACGGCGACATCCGCACCTTCCGCGCCGCGATCTTCACCGCGCAGTCCTGGATGCTGCTCTCCAAGATCGCCTGCGACGACTCGCTCTTCCCGATCGACCACTGGACCGCGATCGAGCGCACCCACTACATGGAGTCCTCGAAGCTGTTCGTGCCGGTCGACCGGCCGTTCTGGCTGGACAAGGACGAGGAGACCGGCCGTGACGTCATGTCGATGACGCTCACCGACCGCATGACGCGCGGCACCTACCTGCTGGACAACGGTCCGGACAAGCCCGCCGTCATCTGCCTCTCCTACACGTGGTGCGACGACAGCCTCAAGTGGCTCCCGCTGTCGGCGAGCGAGCGCATGGAGGTCATGCTCAAGTCGCTCGGCGAGATCTACCCGAAGGTCGACATCAGGAAGCACATCATCGGCAACCCGGTGACGGTGTCCTGGGAGAACGAGCCGTACTTCATGGGCGCGTTCAAGGCGAACCTGCCCGGGCACTACCGCTACCAGCGCCGCCTGTTCACCCACTTCATGCAGGACTCGCTGCCCGAGGACAAGCGGGGCATCTTCCTCGCGGGCGACGACATCTCCTGGACGGCCGGATGGGCCGAGGGCGCCGTGCAGACCGCCCTGAACGCAGTGTGGGGCGTCATGCACCACTTCGGCGGCGCGAGCGACGCGAGCAACCCCGGCCCGGGTGACCTCTACGACTCGATCGCCCCGGTCGAGCTGCCCGAGGACTGAGGCCGCTCAGCGCGCGGCGGGGAGCGGGGTCAGCAGGCACCGGGTCACCAGGCCCACCCCCGCGTCCAGGCGCTGCGTGAACTCCTCGGCCAGGGAGGGGAGTTCACGCAGCTGCCACAGCACCTTCGCCGCCGACCACGACGCGTCCCTGGCCCGATCCAGACTCCAGGACGCCAGCAGATGCGTCATGGGGTCGGCCACCTGGAACAGGTCGGGCCCGGGCATCAGCTCTTCCCTGATCCGCTCCTCCAGCAGGGTCAGCGCGTCGCCCACCCGGTCGAAGTCCCGTTCCAGGAGCGCCGGTTCGCAGTCCAGGACCCGGCAGCTGTCGACCAGGGCGAGCGTCAGGTCGTGCCCGATGTGCGCGTTGATCCCGGCCAGCGCGAACTGGAGCGGGCGCACACCGGGGTGGCGGCGGTACTGGAAGAGCGGGCGCCAGCAGTCCGGTGGGCGCCGGCCCCGCGCGGCCGCCTCCACGGCCGCGAGGTAGCGCCCGGCGAACAGCACGTCCAAGGTGGCCGCCGCGTGCGGATCGGCGAAGCCGCCATGGGCGATGAGCCGGGAGATCTCCTCGGTCACCGTCAGGTAGACGCGGTTGAATACCGCGATGCCGTCCCGGGCCGGCAGATCGGCCCGCAGCGCCCGCATCCGCCGGACCACGGGATCGAGCGGCCCGCCGAAGCGGCGGGCCTGCTCGACGGGTCCGGTCGGTGTCCATCCCGTCGGCGTCCATTCGGTCTGCGTCATGGGGGCAGCGTCCCAGCCCGCCGCCGCGCCGAGCACCGCCGGAAGAGGGCATGACCGGAAGGGATGAACGGGCAACCCCGGCGCGCCCCGCCGGGGCGGCGGGGCGCTATGGCCGCCGAGGCCCCGGGGCCGGGACCTAGCTCCGCTCCCCGTGCTCTCCTTCGTAGGAGGAGGTGCCCGAATCGAGCAGCGGTTCCTGCTGCTTGAGGTGGGCCGGGGCCAGCGCGCGCAGCACGTGGTAGCCGGTGATGACGACGATCGTGCCCAGGGCGATGCCGCTGAGCTGGAAGTTGTCGGTGAACTTCAGCGTGACGTTGCCGATGCCGATGATGATGCCCGCAGCGGCCGGCACCAGGTTCAGCGGATTGCGCAGGTCGACCTTGGCGTTGATCCAGATCTGCGCGCCGAGCAGCCCGATCATGCCGTACAGGATGACGGTGATGCCGCCGAGCACACCGCCCGGGATGGCCGCGACGACCGCGCCGAACTTGGGGCACACGCCGAAGAGCAGCGCGAATCCGGCGGCGGCCCAGTAGGCGGCGGTGGAGTAGACGCGGGTGGCGGCCATGACGCCGATGTTCTCGGAGTACGTGGTGTTCGGCGGGCCGCCCACCGCGGTCGACAGCATGGAGGCGGCGCCGTCGGCGGCGATCGCGGTGCCGAGCTTGTCGTCGAGGTCGGTGCCGGTCATCTCGCCGACCGCCTTCACATGCCCGGCGTTCTCCGCGATCAAAGCGATGACGACGGGCAGCGCGACCAGGATCGCCGACCACTGGAAGCTCGGCGCGTGCAGGCCGGGAAGCCCGATCCAGTCGGCCTTGCCGACGCCGGACAGGTCAAGGCGCCAGTGGTCGACGGCGCCCGGGCCGCCGTGCACCGAGTGGATCTTGCCGAAGACGCGGTCGAGCAGCCATGACATGCCGTACCCGAAAATCAGCCCGAGGAAGATCGCGATGCGCGACCAGAAGCCGCGCAGACACACCACGGCGAGCCCGGTGAACAGCATCACCATCAGGGCCGTCCACTGGTCCTGGGGCCAGTACGTCGAGGCGGTCACCGGCGCCAGGTTGAAGCCGATCAGCATGACGACGGCGCCGGTGACGACGGGCGGCATCGCGGCGTGGATGATCCGCGCGCCGAACCGCCGCACCGCGAGTCCCGCCAGGAAGAGCACCACGCCCACCACGAAGACCGCGCCCGTGACGGTGGCGCTGGTGCCCCCGGTGGCCCGGATCGCGGCCGCGACGCCGACGAAGGAGAGCGAGCAGCCCAGGTAGCTGGGCACCCGGCCCGCGGTGGCGAGCAGGAAGATGACCGTCGCGATGCCGGACATCATGATCGCGAGGTTGGGGTCGAGACCCATGAGGACCGGTGAGACGAAGGACGCCCCGAACATGGCCACCACGTGCTGGGCGCCGAGTCCGATCGTGCGCGGCCAGGAGAGCCGTTCGTCGGGGCGTACGACGGCTCCGGGAGCGGGGGTCCGCCCGTCGCCGTGCAAGGTCCAGCGCACGCCGAGGCGCATGGTCGCTCCAGTTCGTCCGTAGGGGAGGGGTGTTGCGGGTGCGGATGCGGGCGATCGGCTGCCGGGACGCGGCCCGCCCGATCGAAAAGTCCCGGCCAAATGTTAATGCCGCACCCGGCCCCGCCCTCGCCTCGGGACCCGGCACCCCCGCGTGGCGGGACCCGGCACCCCCGCGTGGCGGGACCCGGCACCCCCGCGGCGCGCCGCCTCAGGCCTGGGTGACCCGCGCCGCGCCCGCGGCCTTCTCGGGGCGCGCCCCTGCCCGCAGCACCCGCGCCCCCGCCACCAGGCCGAGCGCGAGCACGGTCACCAGGCCGAAGGAGACCACCAGGGAGGTCAGGTCGGCGATGCCCCCGATCGCGGACGGCGCCACGAGGCCCGAGGTGTACGTGATCGTCGCGACGCCCGCGATGGCCTGGCTGGGGTTGGGGCCGCTGCGGGCGGCGGCCGCGAAGGCGAGCGGCACCACCACCGCGACGCCCAGACCGATGAGGCCGAATCCCGCCATGGCCACGGCGGGCCCCGGCGCCGTCACCACCAGCACGCCGCCCAGGGTGGCCAGGACGCCGCCGCCGCGCACCGTGCGCACCGCCCCGAAGCGGTCCACGCCCTTGTCGCCCACGAGCCTGGCCACGGCCATGGTCAGCGTGAACGCGGTGGTGCAGGCCGCCGCCGTACCGGCCGAGGTGTCCAGTACGTCGCGCAGATAGACCGCCGACCAGTCCAGGCTCGCGCCTTCGGCGAACACCGCGCAGAACCCCACCATGCCGATGATCAGCGCCGACCTGGGCGGCGCCGCGAACCGGGGCGGCGCCGCCTCGCCCGGCGCGCTGCGCAGATCCAGGACGCCCTGGCAGGCGACGAGTCCGAGCAGGGTCAGCACGCCCGCCGCCACCGCGTGGTGCAGCCGCGCGTCGGCGCCGAGGTGCGCGGCGAGGGTGCCGGCCGCCGAACCGATCAGGGCGCCCGCGCTCCACATGCCGTGCAGCGAGGACATGATCGAGCGGCCGAGCCGGTTCTCCGTCTCCACCCCCAGGGCGTTCATCGCCACGTCCGCCATCCCCGAACTCGCCCCGTAGACGAACAGGGCGCCGCACAGGGTGTAGATGTTGGGCGCGAGCGCGGGCAGGACGAGCGCCAGCGTCCACAGGGCGAGCAGCCCGCGCAGCGCGGCACGCGCCCCGAAGCGGTGGGTGATCGCGGCGGACAGCGGCATGAGCAGCGACGAGCCGATCGCCGGAAAGGCGAGGGCGAGCCCGAGCTGTCCCGCCGAGACCCCCGCGTGTTCCTGGATCCAGGGGACGCGGGTGGCGAAATTGCCGGTCACCGCGCCATGGACGCAGAACACCGCGGCGACCGCGATCCTCGCCCGCTTCAACTGCCGCTCATCCAGAGCTGGTTGGTGATCCATCGGCCGAGTTCCCCTTCCCTCCGGGGCGGCTTCCGCGACCGCCCGGGCGTAAGCTATCAGGAACCCTGCCTGATAAATAGGACGGGTGCGATCCCGCCACCGTCGATCTGGAAGGATTCCCGGCATGCCCGCATCCCCGAGCACCGCCCGGGCCATCAACGACCGGCTCGCCCTGCGTCTACTCCAGGACGAGGGCCCGTTGACGGCAGGCCAGCTGAAGACCCTCACCGGACTCTCCCGGCCCACCGTCGCCGACCTCGTCGAACGGCTCCAGGGATCAGGCCTGGTCCATGTCGTGGGGGAGTCGGGCGCCGAGCGGCGCGGCCCCAACGCGCGGCTGTACGCGATCGTCGCCGACCGGGCCCACCTCGCGGCCCTCGACGTGCGCACCCACGGAGTCTCGCTCGTGGTCGCCGACCTGCTCGGCGCCGCGCTCGCGCAGGCGAGGCTGCCGGTCGAGCCGGGGACGGGGACCGGGCCGGCCGTCGAGCAGGTCGTGGCCCTGCTGGAGCGCACCGCGAAGGAGGCCGGCGCGGAGCGGCTGCACAGCGTCGTCGTCGGCGCCCCTGGCCTCATCGACCCGGCCGCCGGTGAACTGCGCGACACCACGGGACTGCCCGCATGGCACCGCGAACTCGTCCGCGCGCTGGCCGAGCGGCTGCCCGCCGCCGTGCTCGTCGAGAACGAGACCAACCTGGCCGCGGTGGCCGAGCAGCGGCTCGGCGCGGCGCGCGGGCGGGACACCTTCGTCCTGCTGTGGCTCGGGCAGGGCATCGGCGCGTCCCTCGTCCTGGAGGGGAAGCTGCGCAGGGGCGCCTCCGGCGGCGCGGGCGAGATCGGCTTCCTGCCGGTGCCCGGCACCAGCGGCCTGCCGTCCGCGACCAGCTGCGACGGCGGCTTCCACGACCTGGTGCACACGGGCGCGGTGGCGCGCCTCGCCGCCCGGCACGGCAGGACCCTTGGCGTTCAGGAGGCGGTGCGCGACGCGGACGGGCCCTTCCTCGACGCGCTGGCCGAGCGGATCGCGATCGGCGCGGCGAGCGTCGTCGCCATCCTCGACCCCGGATTGATCGTGCTCGGCGGCGAACTGGGCCACGCGGGCGGCCGGTCGCTCGCCGCCCGCGTCCAGCGCGCGCTCGCCGCCCTCACCCCACTGGCCACCGAGGTCCGGCCCAGCGAGCTCGGCGACGGCGCGGTCCTCGGCGGGGCCCTCCTGACCGCGCGGGACGCCGCCCAGGATGAGATCTTCGCCCCAAAGCCCTGACGCCGTAAGTCGCCTGATGGCACGTCAGAAAGCGGGACCCGGCGGCGGCCAAGGGCCGGGAGACCGCCGCCGGGCGTCTTCGGGAGGAGCCGGATCAGCAGGCGCCGAGATCCTGCCAGACCCCCCAGTCACCGGTAGTACCCGGTTCTTCGCCCTTGGTCCACCACTTGGACTTCCACGTGTGCGACTTGTACGCCACCGTCGTGCCGCCGCCGTAGGAGGTTCCCGCCGTCCACAGGGGCGCGGCGCAGGCGCCACCGGGGGCCGTCGGCGTCGGCGAAGGGCTCGTCGAACCGGAGGCGGTCGGTGTCGGCGTCGGCGTCGACGTCGGCGTCTGCGTGGGCGTCTGTGTGGGCGTCGCCGTCGGGGAGGGGGACGCCGGGCCCGGGTCGCTCACGACCGCCCCCCGGGTGTGGTCGCCGGTCAGCGCGTAGGTCCTGCCGCCGAAGGTCACCGTCCAGTTCGAGGGCGTGGAGACCGGCAGGTAGTACACGAAGTCCAGCGTGACCGACGCGCCCGGCGCCAGCGTCTGCCAGCTCGGCAGCTTCAGCGAGACGCGGTTGAAGTCGCCCTTGAGTCCGCCGATGTTGTTCGCGGCCGTGTGGCCGGCCCGCACGATCGCCGTGCCGAACCCGGACTGGTCCTTGGCGTTGGCCGGGGCGGAGGTGCCGTAGTCGAACTGGAACTCCGTGCCGCCCGGCAGCGTCGCCGCGGTGTTGTTGGTGATCGTCACCTTGGGGCTGATGGGGTAGTTGGAGTCGCCGAGCGGGAACTGCCCGAAGTCCACGCCGATGTCCAACGCCTGGGCGGGCAGGTCGACCGCGGAGCGCTTGTTGCCGTACGGGGTGGCCGACTTGAACTTGTCGTACATCTCGCTCGTCAGCGTGGAGCCCTGCTCGTACTGGCCCTTCGCCGCGTTCCATCCGTAGTCGCCCGCCAGCTCCCACACCATGGTGCCGCCGATGCCCTTGTCCACCACGTAGTCGGCCTTGGCGCCCACCGACTGCTCGTCCTCGGTGGAAAGGAACACCTTCTTCTGGTCGTTCCACAGCCAGGGCGCCACCAGCGTCGAGTCGTATTCGCGCACATAGGTGCCGGTCAGCTTGGTGGTGGCGGAGAAGCCGTACCTCGTGACGTAGTCGCCGACGATCCCCTTCTCCAGGTTCTTGGCGTGCCACATCGGGTTGGAGCCGGCCGGGGCCTCCTTGCCGTTCGCGTCCAGGTCGTGCCAGAGGTTGTCGATGCCGACCGCGCCGTCACCGCAGGTGGTCAGGCCCGCGCCGGCCGGGCAGGCGGTCGAGGGCGCCTTGCCCCACAGCCCGTTGGTGCCGCCCTGTACGTTCTCGAAGCCACGGGTGTAGTACGGCAGACCCATGTTGATGCGGCCGGCCGGCATCGAGCCGCGGAAGTAGTGGTAGGCCCAGTCGGCGTTGAGGTAGCCGATCCCGCCGTACTGCGAGGTCGAGTACACCCCGGCGGCCGCGAGTTCCGCGTCCTTGCCGTCGTCGAAGAGGGAGGCGTTGGGGCCGACGTACTGGTTCCAGGCGCCGTGCAGGTCGTAGGACATGATGTTGACGTAGTCCAGGTACTGCTGGACCTGGAACGTCTCCATGCCGCGCAGCAGATAGCCCGAGGACGGCGCGGCCACCGAGAGCAGATAGTGCCTGCCGTCGGCCGCCCCCGCGCGGTCGAGTTTTTCGCGCAGCGACTTCATCAGGGCCGCATAGCCCTTGACCAGGCCCGCCCTGCGGGCGTTGGAGATGGTCAGGTCCAGCGGGTTGCCCGCGTCCTTCATCGTGGTGGGGTACTCGTAGTCGATGTCGACGCCGTTGAAGCCGTACTTCTTGATGAAGGCGACCGCCGAGTCGGCGAAGGTGTCGACGCCGGCCTGGTTGACGGAGCCGTCCGCGTTGGTGGCCATGGCGTAGAAGCCGCCGGAGTCCACGCGCTTGCCGTCGTCACCGAAGTAGCCGCCGGTCTCGGCCCAACCGCCCACGGAGATCAGGGTTTTGACGTCGTGCTGCTTCTTGAACTTGTTGAGCAGGTTGAAATGGCCCTTGTAGGGGAGCGAGGGGTCCATCTCCGCGCCCGCGACGCCCGGCCAGGTCATGCCGGTCGCGGCGTTCTTCTCGCTGTCGCTCCCGACGGAGATCTTGTTGTCGGCGCCGACGTGCGCGAAGGCGTAGTTGATGTGGGTCACCTTGTCCCACGGGATGTCGGATGCGAGATAGGCGGGCGTCCCGTCCTGGCCGGTGCGCCAGCCGGTGAAGTAGCCGATGACGCGGCGCTGGTGGTCGGCGCCCATCTTCTCGCGGCCCGCGGTGTCGTACACCGAGCAGTACGGGACGTCGACGCCCGGGGTCTTGTACAGGCCGTCGGGACGACAGGCCTCGTTGTCGACGGCGGCCTGCGAGACGCCGGTGGACAGCGAGCCGAACAGCAGCCCCGCGACCACGGTGGCGGTCGTGAGCAGCGCGGCCCGTCTGCGGGTGGGGGAGAGCACGAGCGGTTCCTCCTGGGAGGTGGGGCGGAACACGGCGAACAGGGCGGTGGTCGTGCGTGGCCCCGGCGTGCGCACACCGGCGGCCCTCTCCTCGGAGGTGACGCAGAGATTAAAAGGACTAGACCAGTGCGTCAATAGGTATGGACCAAAGGCGGGGTGGCCCGGCGGGCCAGGGCCCCGGCGCACGGTGATCTGTGAGCCAGGCCACATCGCCTCACCCGCATGGCCTCCGGGAGGTCGTGGCACACTGGCCCTGTACCAGCAGCAGCGCACTCCGGGGTCGGTGTAATTCCGAACCGGCGGTTATAGTCCGCGACCCGTCCGCATCCAGCGGCCGGTTGATCAGGTGAAATTCCTGGACCGACGGTGAAAGTCCGGATGGGAGGCAGTGCGCGGCGGGCGGACCGTTCCACGGTCACGCCGGCCGTCTGTTACCGGTCGCCGTTCACGGCACCGGTCTCCATTCGGCCGTGGCGTGAGCTGTGCGCGACGGCTCTTTCCCGCTCTCTGTCGTCATCGACAGGCCCCGGAGTCCGTGCCCCCAGAGGCAGGAGGACCCGGTGGCCACCGCAGCCGACGCAGACGCCATGCGCCGAGCCATTGAGCTCGCAGCGCGCGGACTCGGCTCCACCAGCCCCAACCCCGTCGTCGGGTGCGTCATCACCGACACCTCGGGCGCCGTCGTGGGCGAGGGCTACCACCAGCGCGCCGGCGGCCCGCACGCCGAGGTCCACGCGCTGCGGGACGCGGGCGAGCAGGCCCGTGGCGGCACCGCGTACGTCACCCTGGAACCCTGCAACCACACCGGCCGCACCGGCCCCTGCGCCCAGGCGCTGCGCGCCGCCGGTGTCGCCCGCGTCCACTACGCCGTCGCCGACCCCACCCCGCAGGCGACCGGGGGAGCGGACACCCTGCGCGCGGCCGGCATCGAGGCCGAGCAGGGGCTGCTGAGCGAGGAGGCCGAGGCGGGCAACGCCGCCTGGCTCACCTCCGTGCGCCTCGGCCGTCCGTATGTCACCTGGAAGTACGCGGCCACGCTCGACGGCCGGATCGCCGCTGCCGACGGCACCAGCCGCTGGATCACCTCCGCCGAGGCCCGCGCCGATGTCCACCGGCTGCGCGCCGAGTGCGACGCGGTCCTGGTCGGCTCGGGCACCGCCCGCGCCGACGACCCGCACCTCGCCGTCCGGGGCGCGGCGGGAGCGACCCAGCCCCTGCGCGTGGTGGTCGACACCAACGCCACCGCCGTCAAGCCCGGCGCCCGCGTCCTCGACGACGCGGCGCCCACGCTGATCGCGGTCGCGCGGGACGCCGACGCCGCCCACCTGCCCCAGGGCGCGCTCGTCCGCCTGCCGCGCGCCGCCACCGGCCTCGACATCCCGGCGCTGCTGGGGGACCTTCACGGCCGGGGCGTGCGCTCCGTACTGCTGGAGGGCGGTCCCACCCTGGCCGGCGCCTTCGTCGCCGCGGGCGCCGTCGACCGCGTCATCGGCTATCTCGCCCCCGCCCTGCTGGGAGCCGGTCCCACCGCGCTCGCGGGAGCGGGCATCACCACCATCACCGAGGCGTTGCGGCTCACCGTCACCGAGGCCGTGCGCCTCGGTCCGGACCTGCGCGTCACCGCCACCCCACTCGCCAAGGAGCGCTGAACGTGTTCACCGGAATCGTCGAAGAGCTGGGCGAGGTCGCCGCCATCGAGACGCTGGGCGACGCCTCCCGCTTCCGCCTGCGCGGCTCCCAGGTCACCGAGGGCGCGAAGCACGGCGACTCGATCGCCGTCAACGGCGTGTGTCTGACGGTCGTGGTGTCCGGCGACGGCGAGTTCACCGCCGATGTGATGGACGAGACGCTGAAGCGCTCCAGCCTCGGCGCCCTCCAGGTGGGCTCCCGGGTCAACCTGGAGCGGCCCATGGCCGTCGGCGGCCGGCTCGGCGGGCACATCGTGCAGGGCCACGTGGACGGCACCGGCACGGTGCTCGCCCGCACCCCCTCGGAGAACTGGGAGATCGTCAAGATCGCCCTGCCCGACGACCTGTCCCGGTACGTCGTGGAGAAGGGCTCCATCACCGTGGACGGCGTCAGCCTCACGGTCGTGGAGGCCGCCGCCGACTACTTCACCATCAGCCTCATCCCGACCACCCTCGCCCTGACCACGCTCGGCATCAAGCAGCCCGGCGACCCGGTCAACCTGGAGGTCGACGTCATCGCCAAGTACGTCGAGCGGCTGCTCGGCGCGGGCCACGGGGGGAACCGCAAGTGAGCGCAGTGAACTGGCTGAACGGCGAGGCCTTCACCCTCTTCGGGCAGCACATCAAATGGTCCGACATGACCGGCAACACGATCGGTCTCATCGCGCTCGCGCTCGGCTGGCGCCGCTCGATCTGGACCTGGCCCGCGCAGTTCGTCTCGGGCCTGATCCTGTTCGTGGCGTTCGCCGCCGGGCACCTGTCCGGCAGCGCGGGCAAGCAGGTCGTGGTGATGGTCGTGGCGACCGGCGGCTGGCTCGCCTGGACCCGGGGCAGGCAGCGGGCGCAGGACGGCTCCATCGCGGTACGGTTCGCCACCTGGCGCGAGCGGGCCGTCCTGCTGGGCGGCGCCGCGCTCGGCACGGTCGCCGTCGCGGGCCTCTTCACCGCCTACCCCGCTCTCTCCTGGGACCCGTGGCCCGACGCCTACGTCTTCGTCGGCACGATCGCCGCCATGTACGCCCAGGCCCGCGGCATGGTCGAGTTCTGGTTCGCCTGGCTCCTGGTCGACCTGGTCGGGGTCCCCCTCAACTTCGCCAACGGATACGCCTTCTCCGGCTTCGTCTACGTCATTTACGGCGCGCTCGTCCTGTGGGGCATGCGCGACTGGTGGCTGCGCTCGCGCACGAGCGTCAAGCCCGCCCTGGAAGGAGCGACGGCATGACCACGCACGCACCCACCTTGCACCCGGGCGAGCACCGCGAGGAGTTCTCCCTCGACCCCGTCGAGCAGGCCATCCGCGACATCGCGGCGGGCCGGCCCGTGGTCGTCGTGGACGACGAGGACCGCGAGAACGAGGGCGACCTCGTGGTCGCCGCCGAGAAGGCGACCCCCGAGATCGTCGCGTTCATGATGAGCGAATGCCGGGGCCTGATCTGCGCGCCCATGGAGGGCGACGACCTCGACCGGCTCGGCCTGCCGCAGATGGTCGAGCAGAACACCGAGTCGATGAAGACCGCCTTCACCGTGTCCGTCGACGCGAGCGCGGCGCACGGCGTGAGCACCGGCATCTCCGCCGCCGACCGCGCCACCACCCTGCGCCTGCTCGCCGACGGCCGTTCCGCCACCGACGACTTCGTCCGCCCGGGCCACGTCTTCCCGCTGCGCGCCAGGCCCGGCGGTGTGCTCGCGCGGGGCGGCCACACCGAGGCCGCGGTCGACCTCGCCCGGCTCGCGGGGCTCGCCCCGGCCGGCGCCATCGTCGAGATCGCGGGCGAGGACGGCGTCATGCTGCGCCTGCCCGAGCTCATCCCCTTCGCCCGCAAGCACGGCCTGACGATCATCTCGATCGAGGACCTGATCGCCTACCGGCGCTCCGCCGAGCCCACCGTGCGGCGCGAGGCCGAGGTCCATCTGCCCACCGCCACCGGCGAGTTCACCGCGTACGGCTACCGCTCCACCGTCGACGGCGTCGAGCACGTGGCCCTGGTGCACGGCGACATCGGCGACGGCCAGGACGTCCTGGTGCGGGTCCACTCCGAGTGCCTGACCGGCGACATCTTCCACTCGCTGCGCTGCGACTGCGGCCCCCAGCTCCAGACGTCCATGGAGCGCGTCACCGAGGCCGGCCGGGGCGTCGTGGTCTATCTGCGCGGCCACGAGGGGCGCGGCATCGGCCTGCTGTCCAAGCTGCGGGCCTACGAACTGCAAGAGCGCGGCCGCGACACCCTGGACGCCAACCTGGAGCTCGGCCTGCCCGCCGACGCCCGCGACTACGCCGCAGGCGCCCAGATCCTGACCGACCTCGGCGTGCGCAGCCTGCGGCTCATGACCAACAACCCTGACAAGATCACCGCGTTGACGCGGCACGGTCTGACGGTGTCGGGCCGGGAGGCCATGCCCGTCACGGCCGGCGAGCACAACCTGCGCTACCTGCGCACCAAGCGGGACCGCATGGGCCACGACCTGCCCTGGCTGGACGGCGCCCCGGCGCCGATGTCGGCCTGCGGCAACCAGTAGCCAGGACCCAAGACAGCACCAGCACACCGAAACACCTCAAGGAGAGCACGTGAGTGGCAAGGGCGCACCCGAACTGTCCGTACGCAACTGCGGGGACCTCCGTGTCGCCGTGATCGCGGCGCAGTGGCACGAGAAGGTGATGGACGGACTCGTCGACGGCGCCCTGCGCGCGCTGCACGAGCTCGGCATCGACGAGCCGACCCTGCTGCGCGTCCCGGGCAGCTTCGAACTCCCGGTCGTGGCGAAGGTCCTCGCGGGGCGCGGTTACGATGCCATCGTCGCGCTCGGTGTCGTCATCAGGGGCGGCACCCCGCACTTCGAGTACGTGTGCCAGGGTGTCACCAACGGCCTCACCCAGGTCACCGTGGACACCGGCGTACCCGTCGGATTCGGCGTGCTGACCTGCGACACCGAGGAGCAGGCCCTGGACCGGGCGGGCCTCGAAGGGTCGAACGAGGACAAGGGGCACGAAGCGGTCACCGCCGCCGTCGCCACCGCGACCACGCTGCGCACGGTCAGCGAACCCTGGCGCTGAGCGACCGCAACCCACCCCTTACCCTAAGAAGCATCATGGCGAACAAACCCTCCGAACCCTCCAAGACGTTTGAAGAGCTCTTCACCGAGCTCCAGCTCAAGGCCGCCACCGGCGACCCGGCCACCTCCCGCACCGCCGAGCTGGTGGACAAGGGCGTGCATGCCATCGGCAAGAAGGTCGTCGAGGAGGCCGCCGAAGTCTGGATGGCCGCCGAGCACGAGGGCAAGGAAGCCGCCGCCGAGGAGATCTCGCAGCTGCTGTACCACGTCCAGGTGATGATGGTCGCGCGCGGGATCTCCCTCGAGGACGTCTACGCCCACCTCTGAGCAACCCGAGCCCGGCACACCGCCCGCACCACACCTCCGCACACACAAGGAAGCTGACCTCATGCTGCGCATCGCCGTCCCCAACAAGGGTTCACTGTCCGGACCTGCGTCGGCGATGCTCCATGAGGCCGGCTACCGGATGCGCAAGGAGTCCAAGGAACTCGTCACCGTCGACCCCGTCAACGAGGTCGAGTTCTTCTACCTGCGCCCCAAGGACATCGCGATCTACGTGTCCGCCGGCAAGCTCGACATCGGCATCACCGGCGAGGACCTGCTGATCGACTCCGGCGCCGACGCCGAGGTCATCCTGCCGCTCGGCTTCGCCCGCTCCACCTTCCGCTTCGCCGCCAAGCCCGGCACCGTCACCTCCCTCCAGGACCTCGCGGGCAGGACGATCGCCACCTCCTACGAGGGCATCGTCGCCAAGCACCTGGCCGAAGCCGGTGTCGACGCCTCCGTGGTGCACCTCGACGGCGCCGTGGAGACGGCGATCGAGCTGGGCGTCGCCCAGGCCATCGCCGACGTCGTGGAGACCGGCACCTCGCTGCGCAACGCGGGCCTCGAGGTCTTCGGCGAGCCGATCATGAAGTCCGAGGCGGCCGTCATCCGCCGCACGGGCGCGGGCGCGGACGGCGCGACGCAGCTGAAGGTCGAGCAGTTCCTGCGCCGCCTCCAGGGCGTCCTGGTGGCCCGCAGCTACGTGATGATGGACTACGACTGCCGCGCCGAGCACCTGGAGCGCGCCGTCGCGCTCACCCCGGGCCTGGAATCGCCCACGATCTCCCCGCTGCACAACGAGGGCTGGGTCGCCGTCCGCTCGATGGTCCCGGCCAAGGACTCCCAGCGGGTCATGGACGACCTGTACCAGCTGGGCGCCCGCGCGATCCTCACCACCGCCATCCACGCCTGCCGCCTCTGACCCGGCGCCGAAGGCGACGACCACAGCGACGAAAGCGAACGACACCGTGTCCGCCCCCGCGCCCCAACCGCCCGCCCTGCCGGTCACGTTCAGGCCGACCGTCACCCGGGCGGTCCTCCTCACCAGCGCGGCCGCGATGTTCATCGCCATGACGGTGATGTCGCTGCTCCTTGAGACCCTGAGCGGGGGCGAGCGCGGCAGCTTCATCCTGATGGCCGCCCTGTTCGCCGGGGTGCTCGTGCTGCTCAGCCGCCCCAAGGTCGTCGCCGACGACCACGGCGTCACCGTGGTCAATCTCACCGGCACGCGCCGTCTGGCCTGGCCCGAGATCCTGCGCGTGAACCTCCGCCAGGGCGACCCCTGGGTCTTCCTCGACCTCAGCGACGGCACCAGCCTGCCCGCCCTCGGCATCCAGCCCGCGAGCGGCAGGGCGCGGGCCATCCGTGACGCCAGGGCGCTGCGCGCACTCGCCGAGAGCCACGGCACGCCCTCCGATTCACCCGGCACGGCTCACGACAACGGCTGAGCCCGCTGCCCCACCCGGCTCCCTCTTGATTACCCTGATGTCGGCGGCGCCGAGCGCGCCCCGCCCCGCACACAGGCCCGCACCACCGGCCGCGGGGCACCTGCGACCCGAGGAGTGACTCCCTCCAGCAATGGACGGATCGTCCGGTAGTACCTGCGCCGCCCCCTCCCAGGAGGCGGCGGCATGACCATCTCACTCGTGCTGCTCAGCGCGGCATTCCTTCTCATCCTCGCCAACGGCTTCTTCGTCGCGGCCGAATTCGGTCTGATCACCGTCGACCGGCCGGACGCCGAACGCGCCGCCGCCGAGGGCGACCGCAGGGCGGCCGCCGTGGTGCGCGCCCTGCGCGAGCTGTCCTTCCAGCTCTCGGGCACCCAGCTCGGCATCACGATCACCTCGCTCGTCGTCGGCATGCTCGCCGAGCCCGCGCTCGCCGGCCTGCTCGACGGGCCGATCGGCGCCACCGGCCTGCCCGAGCGCGCCGCATCCGGCATCAGCGTCGTGCTCGGCATGCTGCTGGCCGCCGCCGTGCAAATGGTGATCGGCGAGCTCGTACCGAAGAACTGGGCGGTCTCCAAGCCGCTCCAGGTGGCCCGCTTCGTGGCCGGGCCGCAGGACCGCTTCTCGCGCCTGTTCCGGCCGGTCATCGCGCTGCTCAACACCGTCGCCAACCGGCTGGTGCGGGCGCTCGGGGTGGAGCCCGCCGACGAGCTGGCCTCGGCCCGCACCCCCGGCGAACTGGTCTCCCTCGTCAAGCACTCGGCCCAGGCCGGCGCCCTGGAACAGGACACCGCCGACCTCTTCGTACGGACTCTCTCGCTCGGCCACCTCACCGCCGAGAACGTGATGACCCCGCGCGTCAAGGTCAGCGCCCTTCAGACCACCGCGACCGCCGCCGACGTCCTGAACCTCACCCGCGCCACCGGCCTCTCCCGCTTTCCCGTCTACCGGGAGCGGATCGACGAGGTCGTCGGCATGGTGCACCTCAAGGACGCCCTCGCGGTGCGGCCGCAGGAGCGGCTGCGCACCGCGGTCGGCCTGATCGCGGTGGCGCCGCTGCTCGTCCCACAGACACTGCCCGTGCAGCAGCTCCTTGGGCGCCTGCGCAGCGAGCAGCCGATAGCCGTCGTCGTCGACGAGTACGGCGGCACGGCCGGCGTCGTCACCCTGGAGGACATCGTCGAAGAGCTCGTCGGCGAGGTCCGTGACGAGCACGACGGCGTGGACGCCGGCCGGCCCGAACTCGCCATGGTGGCGGGCGAGGACGGCAGGCCCGCCTGGGAGGCCGACGGCAGCTGCCGCGTCCTGCACCTGGGCCGGATCGGCCTGGACGCGCCCGAGGGACCGTACGAGACCGTCGCGGGGCTCGTCGCCGATCTGCTCGGCCGCATCCCGGTCCCCGGCGACCGGGTCGAGCTGCCGGGCTGGCGGATCCAGGTCCGCCAGGTCGAGCGCTACCGCGCCGAGCGGGTGCGCTTCGTGCGCGCCGCCGAGGCGCCCGTGGCGGAGGCGGCCCGATGAGCGTGCTCCAGCTTCTGTTCGCGCTGCTTCTCGTGCTGGCCAACGGCTTCTTCGTCGGCGCCGAGTTCGCCCTCGTCTCCGTACGCCGCAGCCAGATCGAACCGCTCGCCGCCTCGTCCGCGCGGGCCCGCCAGGTGCTGCACGGCCTGGAGAACCTGCCGCAGATGATGGCCGCCGCCCAATTCGGCATCACCGTCTGCTCGTTGACGCTCGGCGCGGTCGCCGAGCCGACCGTGGCCCGGCTCCTGGAGCCCGTCTTCCACGCGATCGGGCTCCCCGACGGCCTGGTCCATCCGCTCGGCTACGTCATCGCGCTCGCGCTGGTGGTGTCGCTGCACCTGGTCATCGGCGAGATGGTGCCGAAGAACCTGGCGATGGCGGCGCCCGAGCGGACCGCGCTCTGGTTCAGCCCGGGCCTGGTGGCCTTCGCCCGGATGTGCAGGCCGGTGACCGTGGCGCTTGGCGCCTGCGCGCGCCTGATCCTGCGCCTGTTCCGGGTCGAGCCCAAGGACGAGGTGGAGGCCGTCTACACCAGCGTTCAGCTCGGCCGCCTCGTGGAGGACTCCGGCCAGGCCGGCCTCCTGGAGCCCGAGGCGCAGGAACGCCTGGAGGACGCCCTGGAGCTGGGCAGCCGCCCGGTGACGGACGTCATGCTCGACCGGTCGTCGCTGGTCACGGTCGGCTGCGCGGTGACGCCGAGGGAACTGGAGGAGCTGACGGTGCGCACCGGGTTCTCCCGCTTCCCGGTGTGCGCCGAGGGCGGCGCCTTTATGGGGTTCCTGCACGTCAAGGACGTACTCGACGTGGAGGAGCGGGAGCGTGCGGTGCCCCAGCAGCTGTGGCGCCCGCTCGCCACGCTCCGGGCGGAACTGCCCCTGGACGACGCGCTCACCGTGATGCGGCGCGCGGCGGCCCACCTCGCCCAGGTCACCGACGGATCCGGGCGGGTGCTCGGCCTCGTCGCCCTGGAGGACATGCTGGAAATGCTGGTGGGTGAGGTCCGTGACCCCGCGCATCGCGAGGAGCCCGCTCCGCTGACCCGGCTCGCCGAGCCGCGTGGCGAACAGGCGCAGCAGGCGCTGGCGGGCTGGCGGGCTCTGGCGGGCTGACGGTTAAAGGGGATCCTGCGGGTCGCGGCGGACGGGGCCGCGGCCCGACAGGACCTCTCCGTAGGCCTGCATCAGATCGGGCAGCCGCAGCGTGGACAGATCGTCCCTGGTCGGGGTCGAGGGATACATCGAGAGCCGCAAGTCCCGGTAGGCGCAGCTCTTCTCGTACAGGGTGCGCAGGAAGCGGCCGTTGCCGAGCTCGTCGATCCAGCCCTGATCGACGACGTGCCCGCTGATGGAGCGCAGCTCCTCAAGGGCCTCCTCGTCCCACGCGTCGCCGTTCTCGCCGGCCAGCACCTCACCGATCGAGGTCAGTTCGAGGGGGCGGTAGGAGGGGAAGTCGACGCGGGTGGTGAAGCGGGAGGACAGGCCCGGGTTGGCGGCCAGCAGCCGGTCCATGCCCTCGGGGTATCCGGCCAGGATGACCACCAGGTGGTCCCGGTTGTCCTCGGCGCGCTTGAGGAGCACCTGAAGGGCCTCGTCGCCGTAGGCGTCGCCCTTGCTGTAGCCGGAGTTGGAGAGCGAGTACGCCTCGTCGACGAAGAGCACGCCGCCGAGCGCCGAGTCGATGAGATCGTTCGCCTTGACGGCCGTCTGGCCCAGGAACTCGCCCACCAGGTCGGCCCGTTGGGCCTCCACTAGGTGATCGCCGCCGAGCAGCCCGAGCGCGTAGAAGACCCGGCCCAGGATGCGGGCCACGGTGGTCTTGCCGGTGCCGGAGGGGCCCGAGAAGACGAAGTGACGTTTGGGCGGCTGGACCGGTAAGCCCTGACTGGCCCGGAGCCGGGCCATGTTGAGCTGCGCGGAGAGCGCTTTGACCTGGCGCTTGACCGGTTCGAGTCCGACCATGCGCTCCAGCTCGGCCAGCGCCTCGGCGAGCAGCACGGCGTCGGTGGGGCCGGCCGGGAAGCGCGGGGGCCCCGGCTGCGCGGGGACGCCCGGCTTGTCCCGTACGCCGTCGAGGGCCGCGCCGGCCGGCGACGGCGGCTCCCCGGCCAGTCTCAGCTCGCGCCCCTCTGGCGGCGGGTCGAACCCGACGGCGGACTCCGCCTCCGCCTCCACGGTGTCGCCGAAACCCGACAGGGCGACGGCGGCGAGGTCGGGGGAGTCGTCGGAGCCGTCGAACCCGTCGTTCTCGGTGATCGCGGTGAGCCGGGCCGCGGTGTCCATGAACGCCGGGTCCACGCGGTGGACCGCCCGGTACAGAGGCAGGGCGGCGGCGGAGCGGCCGGTGCCCTCGTGGGCACGGGCCAGCCAGTAGCGCAGCTCCTTGCGCTGGGGCTGTTCGCTGCGGCAGCGCATCAGGGCCGCCGAGAGCAGCGGTTCGGCCTGGCCGAACATGTCCAGGCGCACCCGGGCCATGCCGCCGAACAGGCCGGCTTCGATGCCGAGCAGCGGATCGTCCACCAACGGCTCGGTGTGGCGCACCAGTTGTTCCCAGTCCTTGACCAGATAGGCGCGGCAGGCGTGCAGGAAGCGGACCTGGGGATCGGTGTCCACGGGCGGCAGGCCGGCCAGGGCCCGGTCGAGCTCGGGGACATGACGTCCGTCGAGCCAGTGCGAGGCGTGGGCGAGCAGCAGATCACGGGGGCTCTCCAGGACCGGCTGGACCCACCAGCCCAGCCAGTACCAGGAGTTGAGGGTCCTGCGGTGTCCCGTGCGCTGTTCGCCGAAACGTTCGCGGTGGCGATACATCCGCAGCAGCGCGGTGGTCGTGTCCACGCGCAGGGCGTGCAGGCCGAGCCAGCCGTCCGCCATCGAGGGGTCGAGCCGCACCGCCGTGCGGAACTCCTCCTCGGCCTGCGGATACGCGCCCATGGTGTACGCGTCCACACCGCGCAGCCAGGCGAGATCGGCCGGGGCGTGCGCGCCCGTAGTGCCGAAGTCCATCACGTCCCCCACACCGTGCCCCGTGCTGAACCGCCAATTCGCCCAAGGGAATTGGCGGGAGTTGACCGCACCGAGGGCATCGTACCCGCGGGGAGGCCCGCTGCCGTAGAGGGCGCGGAGGGGGCATTGACGGTGACCCAGGGTGAGCGAAACGCGCTGTCGCATGGCGCGGAAGGGGCCAAAGGGACAGAACGAAGCCCCCGATCACGGGGGAACAACCGGGGGCTTCGTGTCCGCGGCGACTTCGAAAAGCCGCACAATGAGAACGTAAGACCTGTATGGCCCCCGGGTCAAGCAGAGTTGAGGTACTGAGTGGGCTGTTTTGCGCCTGTTCAGCAAGGTGGGGTGAGGCCGTCACGCTGGGTGAGCGAATGAGGCGTGTGTCGTGTCGCACCGGGCCCCGTGAGCCACTCGTAACTCTTGGGTCCCTTGGTTCCCTGCCGTACCAGCGCGTCCGCGAAGGGGCGCGAGGGGTCGTCCGCGAAGTGGCGCGTCTCCGCCCGCGTCCAGGCGTCCCAGAAGGCGGAGAGCGCCGCCCCGTCGCGGCGCCGGCCCCGCGCCCAGGAGGCTTCCGGGTCGAGGTCCATCCACACCAGCAGGGCGAGCGAGGGCCGCAGCGCGCGCCGGCCGGCTCCCACGCCCTCGATCAGGACCACGGGCGCGGCCTCCAGGGTGCGCGCGTGCGTGAAGCGCCGCAGATGCCAGTCGTACGGTTCGTACCGGGCACTCTCACTCCGCGCGAAGGGGGCCAGGACCTGTTCCCGCAGCCGTCCGGTCCAGCCGAAGAACTCCTCATGGGTGGCCAGGTCGTCCAGGCGCAGCACCGGCGCCCCGCCCAGCTCCTGGGCGAGCAGTCCCGCGAAGGTGGACTTGCCCGAGCCCGCGTGCCCGTCCACCGCGACCAGCCGCACGGGCCCGCAGGAGGGCGCCAACCGGCTGACGTGGGCGGCCAGTTCGGGCAGCGCGGTGGGGGAGTGCGGTGTGCTGTTCATGTGTCCTGCCTGCGGGGGGTCGGGGCACGGGGTGGGTCCCGGCGGCGTTGTCGACCGTACCGGGTGCGCCACGCGGGGGAGCGCGGGCGGGCGGTGTCGCCCGGGGCCGCGCGGGAGCGGCGGGGCCCGCTCGGGGGTGGCGGGGCCCGTCCGGGTCGTGCCAGTGGTCGAGACCCATATTGGACGCGGGACGCGTGCCGAAGCGCTGGCAGAAAACCGCCTCGACCCGGGATAGTGGCCCCGCTGTCGTGCGTTCGCCACCCCTTCCGTAACCGACCGGGGGTCCTCATCATGACCAGCTCAACCCCGCGCAGAACCGTCCTCGCCGCTGCCGTCGCCCTCGCCGCCGGGGCGGTCGTCACCGCGTCCGGCGGCCCGGCTGCCGCGTCCGGCGGCCCCGAAGCCGCCCCCGGCGTGGCACCTCGACCGAGACAGGGCCCGCACCTCGTGGACAACCAGGCCTGGACCTCGCCCGCCCAGTGGCGCTCGGGCGCCGCGCACGGCGTGCGCGTCGTGGAGGGCCGCCGCCCCGGCATCGTCATCGGCCGCCCCGCCGGAACCACCGACTACACCGACCCGCACACCCACAAGAGCGCCACCTGGGAGTACGCCGTCTGGACCTCCCCGCTGCACCTCTCCACCGTCCCGGCCACCGAAGCCGTCGCGCACTGGAACGCGCACACCCCCGCCGGCACCTGGCTCCAGGTCGAACTGCTCGGCACCTACAGCGACGGGAGCGCGACCCCCGCGTACGTCATGGGCCGCTGGACGGCGGGCGACGGCGAGGCGGACATCCGGCGCACCTCCCTCGACGGCCAGGGCGACGGCAGGAGCTCCATCTCCACCGACACCTTCGCGATCGACACCCCGGCCACCGGCCTGCGCCTGGCCGCCTACCGGCTGCGGGTCACCCTCCACCGCCCGCCCGGCAGCCGGCTCACGCCGACCGTGTGGCGGCTCGGCGCGATGGCATCCGATGTCCCCGACCGGTTCACGGTGGACGCTTCGACGCCCACCTACGCGGGCGAGCTGGAGGTGCCCAGCTACTCGCAGGAGATCCACAAGGGCCAGTACCCGCAGTACGACAATGGCGGCGAGGCCTGGTGCAGCCCCACCTCCTCGCAGATGATCATCGAGTACTGGGGTCGCCGGCCGAGCCCGGCCGACCTCGCCTGGGTCGATCCCTCCTACGCCGACCCCCAGGTCCCCCAGGCCGCCCGGGGCACGTACGACTACCAGTACCAGGGCTGCGGCAACTGGCCCTTCAACGCCGCCTACGCCGCCACCTACCGCGACCTGAACGCGGTGGTGACCCGGCTGGGCTCCCTGAACGACGTGGAGCGGCTGGTCCGCGCGGGCATCCCCGCCATAACGTCCCAGTCCTTCCTGGCCGGCGAGCTGACCGGAGCGGGCTACGGCACCTCGGGGCACCTGATGGCGGTGACCGGCTTCACCGAGGACGGCGACGTGATCGCGCACGACCCGGCCGCGCCCGACGACGCCGCCGTGCGCCGCGTCTACCGGCGGCGCGAATTCGAGAACGTATGGCTGCGCACCAAGCGCCACAACGCCAGTGGGAACGTGGCGTCCGGCACAGGCGGTGTCTGCTACCTGTACTGGCCGACGGACCCCACGCCCGGACAGCGCACGGCTCTTGCGTCCGCCGGCATCCGCTGAGCCGGGCCCGGCGCCCCGGGGCCGTGATGAACGTCTCTACCCCCGGGGCCCGGTCCGCTGGCACTGTGGAACGGTCACCGGGGGGACCGCGCACCACCACAGGACCGAGTGAGTTCTCATGACCCTGCCTGCCACCACGCTCGACGACCCCCGCGCCCTGGCCGAGCTCCGGGCCCGCACCGGCGGCCCCAAGGACACCGGGCCCAAGATCCTTGAGCACGTCCTCGGCTGGACCCTCGTGGTCGTCATCGCGATGCTCGTCACGCAGGCGGGGCTGCTGTAGTCACGGGCCCGCCCTCTTACGACGCCCCCAGGGTCAGGCCGTCCGCGACGATCGAGTCCGAGGTGACCAGCGCCTGCTCGGCGCTCACCCGGGTCATGAAGACGAACGGCGGGACGACCGGCGGCACCGGAAGGGTGCTGGGGTCGAACGTGAGGCAGAGCAGGCCCTCCAGACAGCCGCTGAACTTGCTGAGGTAGAGCGTCACCCGGCCGCTGAGGTCCAACGAGCTTGCTCCCAGGGCGAGTTCGCCGTGCCCGTCGTGGGTGGTGAGGCGGTAGTCGGTGAGCGAGGCCGATGTCATCCTGAGGACCATGACCTTCAGCGGGCCGCGCGCGGTGGGCACGGTCGTCACTCCGGCGAGCAGGAAACCGTGCGGTGAGAACCGGGCCGTGGTGACCGTGGGCGGCACGGCGGGCGCGATGACGGGCCCGTCCTGACCGGGTCGCCGCACGGACCGCTCCCGCCGGAGTTGCCGTAGGGCGGCGTCCTGTGCGGCGCTGTCTTGCGCGGCGGCGTCCTGTGCGGCGCTGTCTTGCGCGGCGGTGTTCCGGACGGCGGTGTCCCGTACGGCGCTCTCCTGTACGACGGCGTCCCGTGCGGCGCTGCCCTGCCCGGGCTGCCCCATGGCGCCGCCCTGCCGAGGCTGCTCGACGGGGTGGCCGCCGAGCGTCAGGAGCAGGGCCACCGGCAGGGCGGCGGCGAGCGTGCGCTGGGTGCGCGGCGAGTTGCGCCGGGTGCGCGGATTCGTTCCGCGCCGCGTCGGGGCGGTCTCCTTCTTCGGCGTCCAGCCGAACCCCATCGCACTGCCCGCGATGCCGAGCGCCATCCCGGCCAGGAATCCGCCAAGGTTGGTGGCCGCGAAGGAGAGCACCGACAGGATCAGGGCGTTGATCGACACGTAGTGGCGGGTGTGCGGCAGCAGCCACAGGAAGAGACCGGCGACGACGAGCGCGATCCCGATGCCGATGGCGGCGATGCCGCCGAGCCCGAGGCTGAGCAGGATGGTCAGCGGTGCCAGCGGCACCAGCAGCAGTTCGAGGCCGCCGAGTACGAGCAGGAGCCCCGCCCAGAACGGCCGCGTCCGCCGCCAGGCCCGCAGTGCCGCGCGTGCCTCGACGAGGGGCAGCCGCTCGTCGAGCCACCGCCGGCGCGCCCGGCCGCCCACCGGCGCGTACGCCTGCTCGTCGTGCGGTGTCAGGCCCGGCTGCCCGCCGGAGCGGCGAAACCGGGGCAGGCCCCGGGGCAGGCCCCAAGCCAGGCGCCGAGCCAGGCCCCGGCGCCTCAGAAGCACTTCTTGCCGCCGAGGCTCACATCGACCCTCATCCCCTTCAGGCGGAAGTTGCCGCCGGTCGCCGACCAGGCATGCGACCTCACGCCGTCCACCTCGATGTCACCGGCCTGAAGGCCGAACTTGCCCGCCTCGCCCTGAACTCCCTTGACCGCGTCCAGAGTTGAGGCGTCGCGTCCGATCTCGGCGGTGCCGAACCGGGCGTCGCCCACCAGGTCCTCGCCGTCGATGACGAGATTGCTGGCCGTCACCTCGCCCGCGTCGCCGCCCGCCGTGAGTTTGAAGACCACCGTGCCGAGCGGAGTGCCCACCTCGGCGGACTGGCAGATGTCGCTGAGCTTCGCGTCGCCGATGCCGAGCAGCGCCACCGGGTGGCCCTTGCCGTCGACGGACTTGTCGGTCCCCACGAACGAGGAGAGCCCCGAACTTGTCAGCTTCCCCGACGCGACCTGGAAGCTGGTCCCGGAGACCGCGAACGACGCGGCCAGCGCGCCCTCGGCCATCGCCCCCGCCATGATCCCGACCGCGAGGACTGCGGGCAGGGCGACGGCGGCGGTCTTCCTCCACGCGGTCCTGCCCTCGGCCAACGGCCTTGTGGCTGCGCTCACTTGGTCCTCCCGTACGATCCGGCTGACGCTCGAAAGCTCGAAAAGGCGGTGCAGGGGGGTGCGCGCGCAGGTCTGCCATACTGCGGGCATCCTGCGGCAGTTGGAGACTAGGGCCGAATTTGAATAATAGTCAACAGGGCGGAACGACCGAGCGATCCCAGGCGCGCCGCTCCGAACTCATCGCGACGGGGCGGAAGTTGTTCGCCGACACCTCCTACGACGCGCTGTCGATGGACGACATCGCCAAACATGCGGGCGTCGCCAAGGGCTTGATCTACTACTACTTCAAGTCCAAACGGGGCTACTACCTGGCCATCGTCGAGGACTCCGTCGCCGACCTGGTGTCGCGCGCGGGCAGCGACACCGACCTGGCCCCCGCCGAACGCGCGCACCGAACCGTCGACGGCTATCTGCGCTACGCCGAGCACCACCAGGCGGCGTACCGGACCATCGTCACCGGTGGCGTCGGCTTCGACACCCAGGTGCAGGCGATCCGAGACGCGGTGCGCGAGGAGCTGATCGCCACCATCGCGGAGGGCGCCTACGGCACCCGGCAGATACCGGCGCTCGCCCGGCTCGCACTGCTCGGCTGGCTCGGCAGCGTGGAGAGCGTCACCCTGGACTGGCTCACCGCCCTCGACCCGCCCCGCGACACCGTGCGCGAGCTCCTGGTACGCCTGCTGCGGCGCACCCTGGACACCATCGAGGACTTCGAACCGTCCTGTCCTGCGCCCGATCCGTCCTGAGGACGGAGCCGGGGGTGGGAGCGCACGGTTTCAGGGGGCCGACGGCGCGTGCGGACCGGTGGAAATCGTGATCTTGGAGCCAGTGACGGGACGCGCCCGATCGGGCATACTCACAGCGCCACGGCCGCCCGCCCGCTACTTCCGAGACCCGGAAGGGAAGGTAGGGGCCGTAGAGCAGAGTCACCGGCGGCGCCGCCTCACCCTGCGCGCGCGTCCGCCGCAGCGCCCGACAGGGAGGAGAGCGCGCCATGCCCGACCGTGCCCCGCAGCCGGTGGAACGACAGCTGCCCACCGAAGAGGCCCGGGACCTTGTCACGCTCGTGCGCGACATCGTCCAGCGGGAGATCGCGCCGGGGGCCGCCGAGCAGGAGGACGCCGGCCGCTTCCCTCGCGAGATCTTCACCTTGCTCTCCGAGTCAGGACTGCTCGGCCTTCCCTACGACTCCGAGTTCGGCGGCGGAGACCAGCCCTACGAGGTCTACCTCCAGGTGCTGGAAGAGCTCGCGTCGGCCCGGCTCACCGTCGGCCTCGGCGTGAGCGTCCACTCGCTCGCCTGCCACGCGCTGGCCGGCTACGGCACCAAGGAGCAGCAGTCCGAGCACCTGCCCGCGATGCTCGGCGGCGGGCTGCTAGGCGCGTACTGCCTCTCCGAGCCGGCCTCGGGCTCGGACGCCGCCTCGCTGCGCACCAAGGCGGTGCGGGAGGGCTCCGACTGGGTCATCACCGGCACCAAGGCCTGGATCACCCACGGTGGGATCGCCGACTTCTACACCGTCCTGGCCCGCACCGGCGGCGACGGCGCCCGGGGCATCACGGCGTTCCTGGTCCCCGGCGACGCACAAGGGCTCTCGCCCGCCGCGCCCGAGAAGAAGATGGGCATGAAGGGCTCGCCCACCGCCCAGCTCCACTTCGACGGCGTACGGGTCACCGACGCGCGCCGCATCGGCGAGGAGGGCCAGGGTTTCGCGATCGCGCTCTCCGCGCTGGACTCCGGGCGGCTCGGCATCGCGGCCTGCGCGATCGGCGTCGCCCAGGCCGCGCTCGACGAAGCGCTCGCCTATGCCACCGGGCGACGGCAGTTCGGGCGGCCCATCGCCGACTTCCAGGGCCTGCGCTTCATGCTCGCGGACATGGCGACCCAGATCGAGGCGGGCCGCGCGCTCTACCTCGCGGCGGCGCGGTTGCGGGATGCCGGGCGGCCCTTCTCGCGCCAGGCCGCGATGGCCAAGCTGTTCTGCACGGATGCGGCGATGAAGGTCACGACGGACGCGGTCCAGGTCCTTGGGGGGTATGGGTACACGGCCGACTTCCCGGTCGAGCGGTTCATGCGGGAGGCGAAGGTGTTGCAGATCGTGGAGGGCACGAATCAGATTCAGCGCATGGTTGTCGCGCGCCACCTCGCGGGTCCGGAGACCCGCTGACCCGTCTCCGCTCAGCGGCCCCGGTCCGGCCCCGATCCGGCCTGCCCGGTCGGCCCGTCCCGGTTGACCCGTCCCGGTCGACCCGGGTCCGTCTTCGGGCCGGCGTGGTTCGGCCGTCGCCCGGGTCGCCCGGGGGCCGGGTCCCTTCCTGCGCGTGGGGGTCCGGCCCCCCTTTTTTGGCCCCTCCCCGCCCCTTCCCTAAACCCTCCGGGGGTGGGTGGGAATGTGCGGGGCTGTGGGTGGCTGGGCGCGCAGTTCCCCGCGCCCCTTGCGCAGTTCCCTGCGCCCCTTGCGCAGTTCCCTGCGCCCCTTGCGGGGTGGGGTGGTCGGGTGGGTGGGAATGTGCGGGGCTGTGGGTGGCTTGGCGCGCAGTTCCCCGCGCCCCTTGCGCAGTTCCCCGCGGCCCTTGCGGGGTGGGGCCGGTCGTGGGCAACGTGTGGGGCTGTGGGTGGCTGGGTGTGCCGTTCCGCGCGGCCCTTGCGGGGGTGGGTGGTATGGCGGGGTGGCGGGGGCTGTCGTACCGTCAGGTTTCTTCTGGCGTACGGAGGTTGCTGATGGCTCAGGATCGGCCCATCCCTCTCGACGAGTACCCCGTTCATCAGGCCCCGCTCTCGATGGCGCACGTCGTCACCGGTGATCGCAACGCCTACGACCGCTGCATCTTCCACGTCTTCGACCACCAGGGCCGCGCCTTGCTCATCGTGGGGCTCGGGGTCTACCCCAACACCGGGGTCATCGACGCCTACGCCACCCTGCGCGTGGGGGACCGGCTGCACGCGGTCAGGGCGTCCGACGCCCTCACCGACGACCGCATGAACCTGAGCGTCGGCCCGCTGCGGATCACCGTGGACACCCCGTTGCGCCGTCTCGCCCTGCACTGCGCACCCGATCCCGGCGACCCCGATTCACTCGCCTACGACATCGCCTGGACCGCGGACTTCCCCGCGTTGTGGGAGCCCCACCACGTGCAGCGCAAGGGCGGCCGCCTCACCCTCGAAGGGCGGCGGTTCGTGCAGGCGGGCCACTGCGCCGGCGTGATCCGCGTCGGCGGCCAGGAGATACCCGTCACGGCGCGGGGATGGACCGGGACCCGCGACCGCAGCTGGGGGGTGCGGCCGATCCCCGGCGAGGAGGCCGGGCGGGGCGACGAGTACCGGCCCGAGGGGTTCCACTGGCTCTGGGCGCCGGTCCGCTTCGACGACCGGTTCGTCATGGTCGTCGTCCAGGAGGACGCCGACGGCTACCGCACCCTCAACGACGCCGTGCTCGTGCGCGAGGGCCACCCCGACACCCAACTCGGCTGGCCCCGGGCCGACATCACCTACCGGCCCGGCACCCGCCACCCCGAGCGCGCGGTCGTCCACCTCGCCGGCCCGTCCGGCAAGCCCCTCGAACTCGGCGTGGAAATCCTTGCCTCATCGCCCCTCGCCGTCGGCGCCGGCTACCCGCCCGCCGACGGCTGGCAGCACGGCACCTGGCAGGGGCGCGGCTGGACGGACCGCCAGGTCTACGACCTCAGCGACCCGGCCGCCCACCCGATGGCCGCGTACGGCGTGAGCGACCACGCCGCCCGCTTCACCCTCGACGGGCGCACCGGACACGGCATCTTCGAGCACGGCAGCTTCGGCCGCCACGACCCCAGCGGCTTCGCCGACCACACCTCGGTCGCGCCCTGAGCGCCCGGCGCCCCCTGAATGCCCGTGACGCGCCCACCCGCGAAGGGAGCACCCCCATGGCCACCGCGCCCCGCCCCCGCACCTCCACCCGCGACCCCGAGGACGTGGGACGCCGCCTCGCCACCTGGCTCGGTGCCCGGCTGCCCGGCGCCCGGGTCACCGGCATCCGGGTGCCGTCCTCCAACGGCATGTCGAGCGAGACCCTGCTCTTCGACATCGAGCACCCGGACACCCCGGTGCGCGCCTGCGCCCTGCGGCTCGCCGCCGACCTGGACGCGTACACCGTCTTCCCCGTGTACGACATGGCCCGCCAGTACCGCGTCATGCGTCTGGTCGCCGAGCACACCGACATACCGGTGCCCCGTGTGCGCTGGCTGGAGGAGGACCCGGCGCCGCTCGGCGCGCCGTTCTTCGTGATGGACCGCGTGGCGGGAAGGGTGCCGCCGGACGTCATGCCCTATACGTACGAGGGCAATTGGCTGCACGCGGCCACCGAAGACGAACGGGCCCGCCTCCAGGAGGGCACCCTGTCCGTGCTCGCGCGCCTGCACGGTCAATTCCCGGCTCGGGAGGCCGAGTTCCTGCTGGCGGAGGGCGAGGGCTCGCCGCTGCGCCGCCATGTGGAAGCCCAACGGGAGTACTACGCCTGGGTGGTTGACGGCCTGCCGCGCTCACCGCTCATCGAGGCGGCGTTCGACTGGCTCGACGCGCACTGGCCGAAGGACGAGGGCCCCGCGGTCCTCAGCTGGGGTGACGCCCGCATCGGCAACATCATCTACGACGGGTTCACGCCGGCGGCCGTCCTCGACTGGGAAATGGCCGCCTGTGGACCGCGCGAACTCGACCTCGGCTGGCTCGTCTATCTCCACCGCTTCTTCCAGGATCTCACGGTGAGTTTCGGCCAACCGGGCCTGCCGGACCTCCTGCGGCGCGACGACGTCGAGCGGCGGTACGCCGAACTGACCGGCCACACCCCGCGTGCCATGGAGTTCCACACTCTCTACGCCGCCCTGCGGCACGCGGTGGTCATGCTGCGCATCGCGCACCGGCAACTGCGCTTCGGCGAGACCGAGCCGCCCGACGACCCGGACGCGCTGATCCTGCACCGGGACAGCCTCGCGGCCATGGTGGCGGGGGCGTACTGGACGTGAGCGGCCGTCGGCCGGGCGCCCCCCAGTGGCGTCCGGTCGCCGGCGCGGCGCGGTGTGTCCGCGCGGATCCCGCGTGCGCTCAGGCGGCGCGGCGCATCTGCGGCACCCGCACCGGACGCGAGCCCGGGCCGCCGACGTGCGAGAACGGCTGGGTGCGCCAGTCGAGCTCGCTCGGCAGGGTGAGCAGCAGCGCCGTGTCCTGTTCCTGGACTTCCAGCGAGGCGTCGGCCGCCTCCGCCTGCCCGGCCGGCCGCCCGGTCCCCGCGCACACGGTCAGCACGAACGGGTTCCACGGGCTCGGGCACAGCGCGTGCTCGGGCAGGACGTCCTCGTCGGCGAGCAGCGCGATCGGCTGCGCGCAGTCCGGGCAGAGCACCCGGTACATCTCGAAGGTGTCGTAGGCGTCGAGCGAGTCGTCCTCGTCGAAAAATTCGGCGATATCGACGGGCTCCGGTTCGCCACGTTCACGTTCCGCACGTCCGGTGCGCTTGGGATTCTGCATTGGGACACTCCCCCTCGGGTGGGCCGGCATTGCGCCGCGGCCGCGACCAAAACAAGCACTTCCCGCCGGGCCGCGGCGATAACCGCGCACCTCCCGACGAGCCGTCGGCAAACCTGTGGTGTTGGTCACATGCCGCCCGCAGATGCCCTTTCGGGCCCTCTCCGGCTGTGCCGGACCCGACCCGGGGCCATAGGTTGAGCGGCATGGAGGAGCTGGACCGTCAGATCGTGGATCTGCTCGTCAAGGACGGGCGGATGAGCTACACCGACCTGGGCAAGGCCACCGGCCTGTCCACATCGGCGGTGCACCAGCGGGTACGCCGTCTCGAACAGCGCGGCGTCATCCGTGGATACGCCGCCGTCGTGGACCCCGAGGCGGTGGGCCTGCCGCTGACCGCGTTCATCTCGGTCAAGCCCTTCGACCCCAGCGCCCCCGACGACATCGCGGAGCGCCTCGCGGACGTGCCGGAGCTGGAGGCCTGCCACAGCGTGGCCGGTGACGAGAACTACATCCTCAAGGTCCGGGTGGCCACCCCGCTGGCCCTTGAGCACCTGCTGACCCGCATCCGCACCCAGGCGGGCGTCTCGACGCGTACGACCGTCGTCCTGTCCACCCCGTACGAGGCACGGCCGCCGCATATCTAGGCTGTCCTCCATGAGTTCCGCGAGTTCCGCCCCCGAAGCAACCGCCCACCGCACCGTCCTGCTGCGCGGTGGCGACGTGCACAGCCCCGCCGACCCCTTCGCCACCGCGATGGTCGTCGAACGCGGGCACGTCGCCTGGGTCGGTTCGGAAGGCGCCGCCGACGCGTTCGCCGGCGGGGTGGACGAGATCGTGGACCTCGAAGGCGCTCTGGTCACCCCCGCGTTCACCGACGCGCATGTGCACACCACCGCCACCGGTCTCGCCCTGACCGGGCTCGACCTCTCCTCGGCCCGTACGCTCGCCGAGGCCCTGGACGCGGTGCGCGCCCACGCCGCCGCCCGCCCCGGGGACCGGGTGCTGCTCGGCGGCGGCTGGGACGCGGCGCGCTGGCCCGAGCGGCGCCACCCCTCGCGCGCGGAGCTGGACGCGGCCACCGGCGGCCGCCCGCTCTACCTGCCCCGCGTCGACGTCCACTCCGCCGTGGTCACCACCGCCCTGCTGGACCTCGTCCCGGGCGTCCGTGGCCTGGCCGGATACCGGGACGGCGAGCCGCTGGACGGCGCCGCGCACCACGCGGTGCGGGCCGCGGCGCACGGGGCCATCACACCGGGCCAGCGCGCCGAGGCGCAGCGCGCCGCGCTGCGGCACGCCGCCTCGCTCGGCATCGGCTCCCTCCACGAGTGCGGCGGGCCCGAGATCTCCGACGAGGACGACTTCACCTCGCTGCTCGCCCTGTCCCGCGAGGAGCCGGGGCCCCGGGTCTTCGGATACTGGGCCGAGCGCGTCGCGGGCGCCAAGGACGCCGACCGCATCCGCGAACTCGGCGCGGTCGGCGCGGCCGGGGACCTCTTCGTGGACGGCTCCCTCGGTTCCCACACCGCCTGCCTGCACGCCCCCTACGCCGACGCCCCGGGCACCGGCGCCGTCCATCTGGACGCCGCCGACGTGGCAGCCCATGTGGCCGCGTGCACCGAGGCCGGGATCCAGGCCGGCTTCCACGCCATCGGCGACGCCGCGCTCAGCGCCGTCGTCGAGGGCGTACGGGCCGCGGCCGAGCGGGTGGGGCTCGCTCGCGTCCGCGCCGCCCGGCACCGGGTGGAGCACGCGGAGATGATGACCCCCGCCACCATCGCGGCCTTCGCGGAGTTCGGCCTCACCGCCTCCGTGCAGCCGGTCTTCGACGCGCTGTGGGGCGGCGACGAGGGCATGTACGCCGAACGGCTCGGCGTCGAGCGGGCCCGCACCCTCAATCCGTACGCCGCCCTGCTGCGCGCGGGCGTGCCGCTGGCGTTCGGCTCCGACGCGCCGGTCACCCCGCTCGGCCCGTGGGAGAGCGTCCGGGCCGCCGCCTTCCACCGCACCCTGGAGCACCGCGTCTCGGCCCGGGCCGCCTTCACCGCCCACACCAGGGGCGGCTGGCGCGCGCTCGGCCGGGACGACGCGGGCACCCTGGTGCCGGGCGCCCCCGCCGACTACGCGGTCTGGCGCACGGAGGAGCTGGTGGTGCAGGCCCCCGACGACCGGGTGGCCCGCTGGTCCACCGACCCCCGCTCGGGCACCCCGGGCCTGCCCGACCTCACTCCCGGCGCCGCGCTGCCCGTCCCCCTGCGGACAGTGGTGTTCGGACAAACGGTATTCGCGCGTCCGAACGAGTGACATGGGGACATTTCGCACCGTCGGCGCAGCGCCGTCACGGCATCGCCACGACCTGCGGATCTTCGGCACTGACCTGGTCGTTTGAGGAAACGTCGCAGCTCAAACGGCTGTTGACAGAACGCGCCCGGGGGCCGGTAGGTTCGGCCGAGTCCACCACAGGACGTCCGACCGGTTAAGCCTCCACGCAGTCGTCGAACGCCGCTGGGTCATGGGGTGGTGTGTCGCACCGGCGCACCACCACTGGCAGCCAGGTTCAGCGCCCGCGCCTCGGGGGCGAGGGAAGGTTTCAGCCGGGAGGGCGTCCCCCCTGCCCCCTGCGGGCTCGCGGGTAGGTGCGACCCGGGTGGGGCCCGGACGCTCAGTAGACAACGGCTCTCGGTCGACCCGCAGCCAGCGGGCCCCAGGTCGGCCCGAAGGGCGCCGGGCCCCCGTACCGACCCACGTGCCCCAGACCCGGTATTTCCGGCGGATCTCCCCCTCCATCCGGGCGCATCCGGCACCACACACCCTCGCGGTTCGGGGCGATGGTGACCGCTCGCTATGGTGGACCCTTGCGTACGGACAATAAGGGGCAGCAGTGAACGACGGCGGTCAGAGGCGGTACGGCCCGCTGGGCAAGGCCTTGGTGATCATCCCGACCTACAACGAGGCGGAGAACATCAAGCCGATCGTCGCCCGCGTCAGGGAGGCGGTCCCCGAGGCCCACATTCTGGTCGCCGACGACAACAGCCCCGACGGCACCGGCAAGTTCGCGGACGAACTCGCCGCCGAGGACGACCAGGTGCACGTGCTGCACCGCAAGGGCAAGGAAGGGCTGGGCGCCGCCTACCTGGCCGGTTTCCGCTGGGGCATCGAGCACGACTACGGCGTCCTGGTCGAGATGGACGCCGACGGCTCCCACCAGCCCGAGGAGCTGCCCCGGCTGCTCACCGCGCTCAAGGGGGCCGATCTGGTGCTTGGCTCCCGCTGGGTGCCGGGCGGCCGGATCGTAAACTGGCCCAAGTACCGCGAGTACATCTCGCGCGGCGGCTCCACCTACTCCCGGCTGCTGCTCGGCGTCCCGATCCGCGACGTCACCGGCGGCTACCGCGCCTTCCGGCGCGAAACCCTCGAAGGCCTCGGCCTCGACCAGGTGGCCTCCGCCGGATACTGCTTCCAGGTCGACCTGGCCCGCCGTGCGGTCGCCGCCGGCTTCCACGTGGTCGAGGTGCCCATCACTTTCGTCGAGCGCGAACGTGGCGACTCCAAGATGAGCAACGACATCCTGGTCGAGGCGCTGTGGCGGGTCACCGCCTGGGGCGTGGGCGCCCGTGCCAACAAGCTCCTGGGCCGCAAGCCCTCCTGAAGTCCCGGTCCCGCCGGGCACGCTCATCCCTCGCCGGGCCGGGCGCGCCCGTACGACCCGCGATGACCAGCGCGTACTGATCTCTTCCTTACGCCGTCCCGAGCGGCGTCCAGGCACACTGGGACCATGACGACCGGCACTCAGCCCCCGACCGTTCCCAAGCGCTCGCGCGCACGCACCTTCGTACCCCTGGGGATCGCCGCCTGGCTGGTCCTGGAGATCTGGCTGCTCACCGTGGTGGCCGGCGCCACCAGCGGGCTCCTGGTCCTGCTGCTGCTCATCGGCGGCCTGCTGCTCGGCAGTGGCGTCATCAAGCGGGCCGGGCGGCGCGCCTTTCGCAATCTCTCCGAAACGGTCAGGCGGCAGCAGTCGGGGGGCGGCGGGCCGCAGGCCGCTTCCGGCGGCGGTGAGGGCAACGCCCTGATCATGCTGGCCGGGCTGCTTCTGATCATCCCCGGCTTCCTGTCGGACGCGGCGGGGCTGCTCCTGCTGATCCCGCCGGTACGCAAGTCCCTGGCGCGCCTGGCCGAACGGTCCCTCGACAAGCGCATGCGCGCCGTCGTCCCCGGCGGCTTCGGCGACGCCTTCCAGCAGGCCCGCGTCCGCCACCCGGACGGCAAGGTCGTCCAGGGCGAAGTCGTCCGCGACGACGGGCCGGCCTCCCGCCCCGCGCGCGACGACCTCGGCCCGCGCCCGCCCCTGACCCCTTGAGAGCCACGCCCGCGAGGGGCGGCCGTGGCCGCACTGGTCGCAGGGGCGGCCGTCGGGGGCCCGGTCGCCGGCCGGACAAAAGCCGAGGGCCGGCCACACCGAAATGGTGTGACCGGCCCTCGACTTTGACGCGCTGTATCGCCGAACTGCGCGATCAGGCGGACTTGCGGCTGTCGCGCGGATGCACGGCAATGTTCATGGTGCCGGAACGAAGGACCTCCAGCCTTTCGGCCAGAACCTCCTCCAGCTCCTCGCGGGTGCGCCGCTCCATGAGCATGTCCCAGTGCGTACGCGCGGGCTTGCCCTTCTTCTCCTCAGGGCCGTCGCCGTCCACCAGGAGTGCGGGGGCCCCGCAGACCTTGCACTCCCACTCCGGCGGAATCTCCGCCTCCACCGAGAAGGGCATCTCAAAGCGATGTCCCTTCTCGCATGCGTACTCCACGGCCTGGCGCGGGGCCAGATCGATGCCGCGGTCGGTCTCGTAGCTGGTCACCACGAGGCGCGTGCCGCGAAGAGCTCGCTCACTCATGAATCGTGCCTCCCGGGCTTGTCGCCCACAGGACAGGTGTCACTGTCGTCGTCATCCGGTCAACGTCCGGTCGGCGGTAAAGATTCCCGTTCTGGGTCATGCGTCGCCGTCGTGCCGCCCCTTGTTGTACCCACCAGTGACCGGTTTGTCACATCTGGCAGCAGATGTCACCCAGCGTCTTCTCTACTCGAGCACGCAGTAACGGTCCGCCTGGCAGGCCAAAGGCGTACACTACCGGCCTTTCACTTCAACGTCTAAATCCGCGCCGGAACAGGGTTCCCCGCGGCGGCCACCGCGGCCCGCACCGGCACCCGGGCCAGCAGCACGAAACCGACCGCGAAGAACACCACCAGCGAGATGATGGCATCCCGGTAGCTCCCGGTCAGCTGGTACGCGAGACCGAACACCAATGGCCCCAGCCAGCTCAGCCCCCGGTCGCTCATCTCGTAGGCCGAGAAGTACTCGGCCTCCTTGCCGCTCGGCACCATGTGTGAGAAGAGCGACCTGGACAGCGCCTGGCTGCCGCCGAGCACCGTGCCGATGGCCGCCGCCAGCACGAAGAACAGCGCGGGCCGGTGCGCGGGCAGGAAGAAGCCGACGCCAAGGATCACCGCCCAGATCGCGAGCGAGCCCAGAATCGTCCGCTTCGCGCCGTACGTCCGCGCGAGGCGCCCCATTCCGAGCGCGCCCGCCACCGCGAGGACCTGCACCAGGAGCACGGCCACGATCAGGGTGTTCTGATCCAGGCCCAGTTCCTCCGACCCGTAGATCGAGGCCTGCGAAATCACCGTCTGCACACCGTCGTTGTAGATGAGGTACGCCAGGAGGAAGGCCAGGGTAAGCGGCCGGGCCCGCATGTCCCGCAACGTCGAGACCAACTGCCGCCAGCCCGCCCCCACCCGGCCCTCGCTCACCGACACCGCCACCGCGCGGTCGCGCAGACGGCGCAGGGGTATCAGCGTGAACGCGCCCCACCACACGCCGGCCGACGCCAGGCAGATCCGCACGGCGGTCGACTCCGAGACTCCGAAGCGGTCGTGCCCCGAGTAGAGGATCAGGTTGAGCACCAGGACGCCGGCGCCCGAGGTGTAGCCGAAGGCCCAGCCGCGCGAGGAGACCCGGTCGCGCTCCTCGGGACCCGCGATCTGCGGCAGATAGGCGTTGTAGAGGACCATCGAGACCGAGAGCGCCGCGTTGGCGACGATCAAAAGCACCGCGCCGAGCAGATAGCGGTGGCCGTCGAGGAAGAACATCCCGGCCGTGGCGGCGGCGCCGGTGTAGGCGGCGGCCGCGAGGAGCGGCTTCTTGCGCCCGCCGCGGTCTGCCGCCGCGCCCACGACCGGCATGAGGATTACCGCGACGATCACCGAGGCGGACACGGCGTACGCGAACAGCGACCCGGCGCGCACCGGGATGCCCAGCGGATGGACGAACCCCTCGGCGTCCGCCGCCGACTTGGCGATGGACGTCAGATAGGGACCGAGGAACACCGTCAGCACGCTCGTCGAATAGACCGAGCACGCGAAGTCGTAGAAGTACCAGCCGCGTTGTTCCCGCCGGCGTTCGGCCGCGCCCGTCGGCGGGCCCCCGTCCGCCGCTGAGCCCCCGTCCGCCGGGGCGGCCTCGGCGGTCCCGGTCGTCTTCCCGGCGGTCTTGTTCACGATCTCAGCGCTCAACCCGCGCCCCCTCGCTCGTGCCCGTACGCGAGCGGTGGCCGCCGGGTGTCAGTGCCAGACTCCCCGGTCGGTCATGACCGTGCGCAGTGTCTCCAGATGATCGGTCATGATGCCATCCACGCCGAGGTCGAGCAGCGCCCTCATCCGGGCGGGGTCGTTGATCGTCCACACATGGACCCGCAGGCCGAGCGCGTGCGCGGTCCGCACGAAGCGGCGGTCGACGACGGGCACGCCGTGCTGGCTCACCGGGACCTGGGCGCTGACGGCGCCGGGGCGCAGCGGCGCGGGGATCCCGTAGGAGCGAAGGCGCAGCGCGGCGACGCCCCGCACTCCGTAGGAGGTGGCGAGGCGCGGCCCGGCGGCGCGGTGCGCCCGGGCGACGCGGGCCTCGGAGAACGAGCCGACGCAGACGCGGTCCCACGCCCCGGTGCGGCGGATCAGGTCGATCAGCGGGACGAGCGCAGACTCCGCCTTCAGATCGACGTTCCAGCGGGCTTCGGGGAACGCCTCCAGGAGTTCTTCGAAGAGCGGCAGCGGCTCGCGCCCGGCGACCCGGGCCCGCCGGACCACGCTCCAGGGCAGTTCGGCGATGCGGCCCCGGGCGTCGGTGACCCGGTCGAGTGTCGCGTCGTGGAACGCCACCAGACGGCCGTCGGCCGTGGTGTGCACATCGGTCTCGAAGTAGCGGTAGCCGGCCTCGGCGGCCCGCGCGAAGGCGGCGGCCGTGTTCTCGATGCCGTCCGCGGCGCCGCCGCGATGGGCGAACGGGATGACGGCGGGGTGGTCCAGATAGGGGTGGCGTACGCGAGTCACCCGGGAAGTATCGCGCGGTCCCGCGACGCCGCCGTGCGCGAGGGGGCGCACGCGGAAGTGCTGGGCGCCTGGGGGCCGGACCCCGCTGGCGCCGCGACCGCCGGAGCCGGTTCCGGCAGCGCGAAGACGCGCAGGAAGAACTGCGCGAGCGGCCCGATCGCCAGCGCGTACAAGGCCGTGCCGACGCCGAGCGAACCACCGAGCAGGAACCCGGTCGCCACCACGGCCACCTCGAGCGAGGTGCGGACGAGACGGACCGAGCGGCCCGTCACCCTGTGCAGGCCCGTCATCAGACCGTCGCGCGGGCCGGGTCCGAAGCGCGCGGAGATGTACAGACCGGTCGCGGCCCCGTTGCAGACGATCGCGGCGGCCGCCAGCGGCACTTGCGCGAGCAGCCCCCGTACATCCGGGACGACGGCGAGCGTGCCGTCCATGAAGACGCCGATCGCGAACACATTGGAGACGGTGCCGAGCCCCGGCCGCTCACGCAGGGGGATCCACAGCAGCAGCACCAGGGCGCCCACGATGATCGACGCCTCACCGATGGAGAGGCAGGCGTGCCGGGCGATGCCCTGGTTCAGCACCCCCCACGGCTGGAGCCCGAGCCCGGCGCGCACGAGCAGCCCCGAACTGATGCCGTACAACGCGAGACCGACGTACAGCGAGAGCAGTCTGCGCGGGAGGTGCGTGGACAAGGTGGTGCCCCCTGAAGGATCGTGGTGGACTGGTCATGCCACTCTGAGGCGGGGAAATGGACCCCAACCATGGCCAATTCCGGGAAGGTGGACTGACTTCATGGCGCAGTGGACCTCGGCGATCGGGCCCGCCCAGCTCGCCCGTCAGCTCAAGGCACAGCAGCCGCGCCCCGTCGGCGCGGGCCTGCGCAAGCCGCCCGCCTACCGGGCGCTCGCCGACGGGATCCGGCTGCTCGTGCTCGAGGGCCGCGTCCCGGCGGCCGCGCGACTGCCCGCCGAGCGGGAGCTCGCGCTGGCCCTCTCGGTGAGCCGCACCACCGTCGCCGCCGCCTACGAGGCGCTGCGCGGCGAGGGCTTCCTGGAATCGAGGCGCGGCGCGGGCAGCTGGACCGCCGTGCCCGCCGGCCACCCGCTGCCCGGCCGGGGCCTGGAACCGCTGCCGCCCGAATCGCTCGGCTCGATGATCGACCTGGGCTGCGCGGCCCTGCCCGCCCCCGAACCGTGGCTGACCCGGGGCGTCCAGGGCGCCCTGGAGGAGCTGCCGCCCTACGCCCACACCCACGGCGACTACCCGGCGGGCCTGCCCGCCCTGCGCCAGATGCTCGCCGAGCGCTACACGGCGCGCGGCATCCCCACGATGCCCGAACAGATCATGGTCACCACCGGCGCGATGGGCGCGATGGACGCCATCTGTCATCTCTTCGCGGGCCGGGGCGAACGCATCGCCGTCGAATCACCCTCGTACGCCAACATCCTCCAGCTGATGCGCGAGGCCGGCGCCCGGCTCGTGCCCATCGCGATGGCCGAGGGCCTGACCGGCTGGGACCTGCCGCGCTGGCGCCAGGTGCTCAGGGACGCCGCGCCCCGGCTCGCCTACGTCGTCGCCGACTTCCACAACCCCACCGGCGCGCTCGCCGACGAGGACCAGCGGCGCCAGCTCGTGGACGCGGCCCGCTCGGCCGGCACCGTGCTCGTCGTCGACGAGACGATGAGCGAGCTGTGGCTCGACGCGGACCTGGTCATGCCGCGCCCCGTCTGCGCCTTCGACCCGGCGGGCGCCACGGTGCTCACGGTGGGCTCGGCGAGCAAGGCGTTCTGGGCCGGCATGCGGATCGGCTGGGTGCGGGCGGCCCCCGACATCATCCGCTCTCTCGTGGCCGCCCGCGCGTACGCGGATCTGGGCACGCCCGTCCTTGAGCAGCTTGCCGTCAACTGGCTGATGGCGTCGGGTGGTTGGGAGCAGGCGGTCGAACTGCGCCGGGCGCAGGCGAGGGAGAACCGGGACGCGCTGGTGGGCGCGGTGCGCCGGGAGCTGCCCGACTGGGAGTTCGTCGTACCGCGCGGCGGTCTCACGCTGTGGGTCCGCACGGGCGGCCTGTCGGGATCGCGGCTTGCGGAAGTCGGGGAACGCGTCGGCGTGCGGGTGCCGTCGGGGCCGCGCTTCGGGGTGGACGGCGCCTTCGAGGGCTATGTCCGGCTGCCGTTCACGGTGGGCGGCCCGGTCGCCGACGAGGCCGCCGCCCGGCTGGCGGCGGCGGCCCGGCTCGTGGAGACGGGCGGCGGCTCGGGGAGCGCGGAACCGCCCCGGACATTCGTGGCATGAGCGGCGCCCGGCCGGAGGCGGCCCCGGTGTGACCGCCCGCTCGCTCCGGGGGACTTCTGCGTGGGGTGTGCCGGGAGGGACTGCCTTCCCCGCCGGAGGGGCTGAACCTCACCCCGGAGGAGGAAGTGGCCCGCTCAGCCCCTCCGGCGTCTGCGGAGCGGGGGTCCGGGGGCAGAGCCCCTGACGTGAGCCCACGGGGCCGGCGCGAAGCCCCTAGCCCTCGGCCGGGACGGCCTCCACAGGGGTCGCCTCCGCCGGCGCGGCCTCCGCCGGCGCCGCCGGACGCGTCCGCCCCGCTCTCGCCTCCACCGGCGCGTCGCGGGGCGGCAGCAGGTCGAGGACGGCCTCGCGGTGGGCCTCCGTCGTGGCGTCGTCGTACGGGTCCGGGGTGGCGGGCACCTGGAGGCGCAGGACGGGGCCGGCGCCGAGGCGGGCGTAGCCCCGGCCCGGCGGGACGTCGGGGGTGGGGGTGGTGTGGGGCGGGGCGCCGAGCACCGAGGCGACCTCGACGAAGGAGGCGGGGCCGAGGACCACGCGGGCCCGCGTGTGGGACCGTACGGGCTCCGACAGGTGCTCCAGGGTGTCGAACTGCTCGGCCACCACCACGGTCACCCCGGCGGCCCGGCCGTGCCGCAGCGGGACCTGGAGCAGGTGCTGGGGGTCGGGGCGGCCGTCCGCCGCCGCCAGGTCGACGAGCACGCTGGGGCGGTCGAGCAGGATCCACAGCGGGCGCTTGGTGTCCTCGGGCGCCGGACGGCCCGCCTGCCGTGCGCGGTTGGCCGAGATGAGGCGGCGCTCGGTCTCGTGGGAGGCCCACTCCAGGGTGGCGAGCGCCCCGGCGAGCCCGCACTCCACGGCGAGGACGCCCGCGCGGCCGGTGAGGCAGGCGTACTCGCCGGTTCCGGGGCCCTCCACGATGAGCACGTCGCCGTCCCTGAGCGCCTGGAGCGCGATGGAGCGCAGCAGGGTCGTGGTGCCCGTGCCGGGCCGACCCACGGCCAGGAGGTGCGGCTCGGTGGAGCGGGGGCCGGTGCGCCAGACGACCGGCGGGGCGTCGTGACTCCCGTCGTCCGAGATCACCGGGACGGTCCTGGGCACGGCGCCGGCGTCGGTGAAACCGAGCACGCTCTCGCCGGGGGAGGTCACGAAACGCTGGGCGGCGATCGAGGTGGGCAGCGCGCCCAGGACGCTGAGGTCGAGCTGGTTGCCCTCCTCGTCCCACGCGAAGTGGTACTCGCGGCCCCGGCCCGACTTGGCGTGCAGGAGCTGTTCGATACGGGCGCGCGCCTCGGGTTCGCCGTCGGTGAAGTACGCCGGGTAGCGCACTCGCAGCCGGGTGAGGCGGCCGTCGTCGTCGAAGGCGTACTCGCTGAACGCCTTGTCCCACGCGCCGCCGTGCGAGAACAGCGGGTCGGGGTCCTCCGGCACGGAGAAATAGGGCACAAGCGCCTCGTACAGGGCCTGGAGGCGGGCGAGTTCCGCGTCGTCGGGTCCGGTCTTGACGACCGGCTTCTCGCGGCCCTTCCAGGCCGCCGCGCCCATCACCGTGATCAGGGCGAGGAGCGGCCCGTACGGGATGAGCGCGACGACCAGGACCACTGCCGCCGTCAAGAACAGCGCGGGACTACGCCGTTCCTTGGGGGTGGCGGCCCACTTGCCGCGCAGGGCGGCGGTGATCAGCCGCAGGCCGCGACTGATCGTGATGAGCGGATGGAGAACGTCGGTGGCACTGTCGGCGGCCGTGCGCGCGATTTCGCGGCTGCGAACGATGGATGCGCTGCTGCTGCTCAGAATGCGGGGGAGCGGTCGCCGGGCCACGTCGTTCTCCTGGAGTTGTGTCCGCAGTGGTCTCTGCCGTGATGTCCGCCGTCGTGCGACGGACAGCGGGGGTCAGAACTTGATCCCGCCCAGCAGGCTGGCGAGGCTCGCGCCTCCGGCGGTGATGCTCGGGGCGATGGCGGTGCCCGCGAGGTAGAAGCCGAAGAGCGAGCACACGAGGGCGTGCGAAGCCTTGAGTCCGTCTTTCTTGAAGAAGAGGAAGCAGATGATTCCGAGCAGCACCACGCCTGACATGGACAGGATCATTTGGGGTCTCCTGGTTGGTGGGGACGGTCACCATGAGTTCTTCCAGGCTCACAGGAAGTATCTATGCGATAAAAGGTGCGAACGGGTGAAACTCGGCCATTTTCACTGGAGTGGCGGATATGAAGGGGCGCTTGGAGCGGGACACTGTGCGGCCGTCGAGGCCCTGGGGAGCGCCCGGGCGTCACGCGCGGTGATCTTTGCCTCGGGCGTGCCCCGTCATGTCGCCCACCGGGCAGTACCCTGTCGATTCACTCGTTCGGCTCTGTCGCCGTGCGGGTCCGTTCCGCTGCCCCTAAGGAGTTTTTCCGATGAGCGAGGATCTCGATCCCGAGGTGGTCGAGCTGGCGGCCAAGGTCTTCGAACTGGCCCGTCAGGGGGACGCCGCGACGCTGGCCGCGTACGTGGACGCCGGGGTGCCCGCGAACCTCACCAACGACCGGGGTGACTCACTGGTGATGCTGGCCGCCTACCACGGGCACGCCGACGCGGTGTCCGCGCTGCTGGCCCGCGGCGCCGAGGCCGACCGCGCCAACGACCGGGGCCAGACCCCGCTCGCGGGCGCCGTCTTCAAGGGCGAGGAGGCCGTGATCAAGGCGCTGCTCGCCGGCGGAGCCGATCCTTCCGCCGGGACGCCCTCGGCGGTCGACACCGCCCGGATGTTCGGCAAGACGGACCTGCTCGCCCTGTTCGGGGCCAACTGAGCGTCCACCAGGCGTTTACGGGGGATCCACCGAAGAGCCCGCGGAGAGGGGCGCCGTAAATGTGGTCGCGATGGCGAAATGGCTGGGTCATCATGACGTCGAACCCCTACATCGGGGGCAGGGTCCTTACATCGAGGACCGCGACGAGAGGCAGGAAGATGGTCTACACCAAGCAGAAGACGGCGGGCGACCCCTCATGTTGCTGCGCGGCCTAGGGCAAGGCACGAATCCCGGTTGCGTCGACAGCTTGATGTGAGGCTATTTCCATGTTCGATCCAGTCATAGCGCCGAGCGGCACGCTGCTCGGTCTGTTGCAGCGGGGCCGCGGCGACGGCACCCTGCACGCGCTGGCCGCCCCGCGCGACGAGGCCCTGGCGGCCCTGAACCACTGTGTACTGAGCGACCCCCGCCAGGACTGGCGGGTCGAGAACCGCTCGCTGTACTACGCGCGCCTCTTCCTGGATCTCGACGGCGAACTCGACCATGTCGAGCGCCACCTCTTCGGCGCCGAGGACGTCCTCGACCCCGAGGACTCCAGGACCGGGCTCGCGCTCGCCGTCCTCGGCCACCTCGCCTCGTACGGCAGGAGCGACGCGCTCGCGCTGCTGCGCCGCTACGCCGCGTCCGGGTCCAACTGGGCCTGGGCCCTGGACGAGCTGGCGCTGCGTGACGACGACGCGGGTCTGCGTGCTCTCGCCGCCTCCGTGCTCGCCCGCTTCCCGGCCACCGCCGAGGGCGACGCGGCGCTCGCCGCCGCCGTGCGCGACGCCTACGAGCCCCGGCCCTGGCGGCTGTGGGCCGATGATCCGCGCGACGGCGTGGGCGCCCGGGTGCGGGCGGCCCAGGAGGCCGGGTCCTTCGACCGCTGGCAGCGCCAGATGCGGCCGTCGGGACCACGGCCCGGGTGGAGTGTCCAGGCCGTCTTCGACTGGGCCGACCAAGGTCTTGAACGCGGCTCGGTCCTGCATCTGCCGGCCGCCAGGTGCCTGGGCGCCGTCGCGGGGCCCGAGGACCGGGACGCCATCATCGAGGCGGCCCGCCGGGGCAGCGACGGCGCGCGGGGCGCCGCGCTGCACTATCTCGCCGAGTCGCGCGACGCCCGGGTCCTCGACCTGATCGAGGCGGCGGTCTCGGACGGCGCGGCCGGCTCGCCTGTGGCGGCCGAGGCCGCCGTCCAGGCATTCGAACGCATGTGTGGCCCCGAGGCCGTCGAGCGGGCCCGTGGCTGGGTCGGACGCCCCGACGAGCTGGGCGCCGCCGCGGCAGGCGTGCTCGCCTCGCGCGGCGAGGCCCGCGACAAGGAGCTCGTGCTCGGCGCGCTGCGCGAGACCGTACGCTCCCACGGCCCCGACGCCGGCGTGCTGCGGGCGCTCATCGACGGAACGGCCCGGCTCGGCATCTCCTGCGCCGCGCCCGTCCTGCGGCACGTGTACCGCGAGACCTCGTCGTCGGAGCTGCGGGGCCGCATCGCGCGGGCCCTCGCCGCGACCGACCCGTCCTTCGCCACCGGGTTCGCCGTCGAGTGCCTGTGGGACTGCGAGGAGACCACCCGCGAGGTGGCCGCGCAGTACGCCGAGCTCGTCGACGCGCGGGTGGCTGAGCGGTTGCGCAGGCTCGCGGCGGATCCGGCGGAGGAGGCGGAGGTGCAGAGCGCCATCCACGACCGCCTGGGCCCAGACCCAACAGCGGTCTGACCCCCTGGGCCCCGCCCCGGACCCGGTTCGCACTGAACGGCGCTCGTCCTCAAACGCCGGACGGGCTGAGGTTGCCTGTGCGGGCCGGCGTGAGCCCTGCCCGGGGATCGGCGCACGCGGGCCGGCACGCACCCTGTCAGGGGCGCGGGGAACTGCGCGACCAGCCCCGCACGGTCCGCAGTCGAGGTCCCTGGGGCTCTGCCCCAGACCCTGTTCGCGCCTGAAGGGCGCTCGTCCTCAAACGCCGGACGGGCTGAGGTTGCCTGTGCGGGCCGGCGTGAGCCCTGCCCGGGGACCGGCGCACGCGGGCCGGCACGCACCCTGTCAGGGGCGCGGGGAACTGCGCGACCAGCCCCGCACGGTCCGCAGTCGAGGTCCCTGGGGCTCTGCCCCAGACCCTGTTCGCGCCTGAAGGGCGCTCGTCCTCAAACGCCGGACGGGCTGAGGTTGCCTGTGCGGGCCAGCATGAGCCCTGCCCGGGGACCGGCGCACGCGGGCCGGCACGCACCCTGTCAGGGGCGCGGGAGTCGTCAGCGGGTGCGTGCCTGGGGGGCCGGGGGGACAAGGGGCCAGCGCTTTGGGGTGAACCTCAGGGGGGTGCCGGGCGGGGACTGGGCCGCCGCCGCGAGCGCCGGCTCGGGGACGACCCCAATCACCGGATAGCCCCCCGTCGTCGGGTGGTCGGCGAGAAACACCACGGGACGCCCATCCGGCGGCACCTGCACCGCCCCCAACACCACCCCCTCACTGGGCAGTTCCCCCTCGACCGCCCGCCGCAGCGCGGGCCCCTCCGTGCGCAGCCCGATGCGATTGCTCGCCGCCGACACCCGGTACCTTCCCGCCGCCAGAACGGCCACCGCGTCCGCCGTGAACCAGTCGGCCCGAGGTCCCGGCAGTACCGGCAGCACGAGCTCATCCGGCACACCCGGCGCTGGCGCCCCGTCCACGTACGGACACGCGTCCCCAGGGCGGCCGAGGGGCAGCACGGCGCCGTCCTCAAGGATGGGGGGACCGAGCCCCGACAGGAGGTCGGTGGAGCGGCTGCCGAGCACCGGATCCACCTCGATGCCACCGGCGAGCGCCAGATACGAGCGCACCCCGCACGTCACCGCGCCCAGCTCGACCACCGCGCCCGCCGGCACCCGCACCGCCGCGCCCCAGGCCGCGGGACGCCCCGCCACGGTGACCGCGCAGGGCGCCCCGGTCACCGCGACGGTGAGCGCCCGATGGGGGCGTACCGCACACCCGTTGAGCGTGGCCTCAAGGACGGCCGTCCCCGGGGCGTTGCCCACCAGCCGGTTGGCGAGCCGGCTCGCGGGCAGGTCGAGCGCGCCCGAACGCGGCACCCCCAGATGCGCGTACCCGGGCCGCCCCTCGTCCTGTACGCAGGTGAGCGCCCCGGCCCGCACCACGGACAGCGCCCGCTCGCTCACCGCGCCGCCCGGGCGACGAAGCGGACCCGCGTGCCCGGGGTGAGCAGCGCGGCGGGTTCGCGGCGCTCGTCCCACAGCGGGGCGTCGGTGGTGCCGATGAGCTGCCAGCCGCCGGGTGAGGGGCGCGGGTAGACGCCGGTGTAGGGGCCGGCCAGCGCCACCGACCCCGCCGGAACGGCCGTGCGCGGCGTGCTCCTGCGAGGAACGGCGTACCGCTGCGCGAGACCGGTCAGATAGGCGAAGCCGGGCGCGAACCCGCAGAAGGCGACGCGGAATTCGGCCGAGGAGTGGATCGCCACCGCCTCCCGCTCCGAGACCCCCCAGAGCGCGGCGACATCCGCGAGGTCGGGGCCGTCGTAGCGCACGGGGATCTCCACCGTCGTATGGACGCCGGCCGCGAGCGGGGGGACGTCCCACGTGGCGAGCCGCCCGGCGAGCGCGGCCGGGTCGGCCACGCCGTCGAGCAGGACGGTACGGGCGGCGGGCACGATCTCCTGCACCACGGGCAGCGTTGCGTCCGCGCGGCGGCGCAGCAGCTCGGCGTGGAACGCCCAGGCCCGCTCACCGTCTTCGAACTCGACCAGCAGGGCGTGGTCCCCGACCGGCAGGATGCGCGGGGCGCTCATGAGAACGCCGCCACCCGCACGCCCGCCGATTCGAGCGCGGCCCGCACCCGGCGCGCCAGCTCCACCGCGCCCGGAGTGTCACCGTGCACACACAACGACCCGGCGCCGACGGCCACTTGTTCGCCGCTGCGCGCGGCCACCGTCCCGCGCACGGCCATCGCCACCGCGCGCGCCACGACCGCGTCCGGGTCGCTGATGACCGCGCCGTCCTGGCCGCGCGGCACCAGCGTGCCTTGCGCGGTGTAGGCGCGGTCCGCGAACGCCTCCGTGACGACGGGCAGCCCGGCCCGCGCGGCCGCCGCGAGGAGCCGCGAGCCCGGCAGCCCGAGGACCGGAAGGCCGTCGCCCGCGAGGAGTACGCCGTCCACGACGGCGGCCGCCTGCTCCTCGTCACGCACGACGCGGTTGTAGAGCGCGCCGTGCGGTTTGACGTAGGAGACCCGGCTGCCGGCGGCCCGGGCGAAGACCTCCAACGCGCCGATCTGGTAGGCGACTTCGGCGGCCAGCTCGGCGGACGGCACATCCATGGGGCGGCGCCCGAAGCCCGCGAGGTCGCGGTAGGAGACCTGGGCGCCGATACGTACACCCCGCTCGGCGGCCAGCGCGCAGACCCGCCGCATGATGGCGGGATCACCCGCGTGGAAGCCGCAGGCCACATTGGCGCTGGTGACCACCCCCAACAGGTTTTCGTCGTCGGTCAGGCGCCAGTGGCCGAAGCCCTCACCGAGGTCGGCATTGAGGTCGATCGCCGTCGTCGCGGGCCGGGTCATGGGCGCGGGAGCTCCTGTTCGCGTGCGGGGGTGGTCCTGTGGTGAGTGTGCCCCGGGCCGGGGCGTGGCGCGCGGCGGTGGCGGCGGGCGGCGGGCTACACCAGCTCCTGCCCGCGGGTCTCGGGCAGTCCGAGCAGGGCGAGCACGGCGATGGCGTAACCGACCGCGCCGAAGACCAGCGCGCCCCCGACGCCCCAGCTGTCGGCGAGGTAGCCGACCAGCGTGGGGAAGAAGGCGCCCACGGCCCGCCCGGTGTTGTACGTGAACCCCTGGCCGGTGCCGCGCACGGCGGTTGGGTAGAGCTCGCTGAGGAACGACCCGAAGCCGCTGAAGATGGCCGACATGCAGAAGCCGAGGGGGAAGCCGAGCACCAGGAGAAGGGTGTTCGCGCCGGACGGCAGATGCGTATAGAGCAGGATGCAGACCGCCGAGAGGACCGCGAACAGCGCGATGTTCTTCTTGCGGCCGAGTACGTCGGTGAGGTGGCCGCCGGTCAGATAGCCGAGGAAGGCGCCGGATATCAGGAACGCCAGATAGCCACCGGTGCCGACGACCGTGAGGTGCCGCTCGTTCTTGAGGAAGGTCGGCACCCAGGTGGCCAGCGTGTAGTAGCCGCCCTGGACACCCGCCGACAGCAGCACGGCGAACAGGGTCGTGCGCAGCAGCGGACCCCGGAAGATCGCCGCGAAGGTGGCGGCGCCGCTCGTCGTGCGGGCCGTGGCGAGCCGCTGCTCGGCGGCGGCCGGCGCGTCCTTGACGTTGCGCCGCACATAGACGAGCAGCAGCGCGGGCAGCGCTCCGGTCCAGAACACCACGCGCCAGGCGGTGTCAGGCCCCACCCAGTGGAAGACCAGCGTGTACACGACAACGGCCAGCGCCCAGCCGGCCGCCCACGCGCTCTGCACGGCGCCCAGGGTGCGCCCGCGATGTCGGGCCGAGGCGTATTCGGCGACCAGGATCGCGCCGACCGCCCACTCGCCGCCGAATCCGAGACCCTGGAGCGCCCGGAAGACGAGCAGCGTCTCGTAGCTGGGGGCGAATCCGCACGCCACCGTGAACAGGGCATACGTGCCGACGGTGATCATCAGCGCCCTGACCCGGCCGATGCGGTCGGCCACCACCCCGGCGACCGCGCCGCCGACGGCGGAGACCACCAGCGTCACGGTGGTGAGCAGCCCGGTCCTGGCGCTGTCGAGCCCGAAGTACGCCGAGATCGCGACCATCGTGAGCGGCAGCGTGAAGAAGTCGTACGCGTCAAGGGCGTAACCGCCGAAGGCGCCGGCGAAGGCGCGCCGGCCGCCCGGGCCCAGCGCCCGCAGCCATCCGAACGCGCCCTGGTCCAGGGGGAGTTGATCGTGGTGCGGCGTGGTCCGGGTCGTCCTCATGCGTACCTCGCGGGAGAGGGGATGAGTGGGCTGCCGAGACGGGAAGGGCGAGTTCAACGCGTTCAACGTAGAGGATTGTTGAACGATCCGACAAGAGTCCTGTCGAGACGTTCTCCTGTCCTCACGTGGACGCCCGGCTTCTACGATGGGCCCACGCGTCGGCGGGAGCGGCCGGCGGGGAGAGAGGGCGCTGTGACGACAACGGACCCCACCACCAAAGGAATTGGCGCCAACGGACTTGGCACCGACAAACTCGCCGAGGACCGCGTGCTGCTGGGGCGCACCAGTACGGCGGAACGGGTCGCGGACATCCTGCGCACCCGGATCGCCGAAGGCTTCTTCCGGCCGGGGGAGCGCCTTGCCGAGGACGGCATCGGCAAGGCGCTGGGGGTGTCCCGCAACACCCTGCGCGAGGCGTTCCGGCTGCTCACCCACGAACGGCTGCTTGTCCACGAACTCAACCGCGGGGTCTTCGTGCGGGTCCTTGCCGTCGAGGACGTGACGGACATCTACCGCACCCGGCGCCTGGTCGAATGCGCCGTCGTCCAGGGCCTCGGTGAGCCGCCCCACCGTCTCGAAGGCCTCGACGCGGCCGTCGCGGACGGCGAGCGCGCGGCCAAGGAGGGCGACTGGCGGGGCGTGTCCACCGCCAACATCCACTTCCACCGCGAACTCGTCGCCCTCGCGGGCAGTGCCCGCACCGACGAGCTGATGCGCGGCGTCCTGGCCGAACTGCGCCTGGCCTTCCATGTGGTGGACGACCCCCGCCGCCTGCACCGGCCCTATCTCGTACGCAACCGGGAGATCCTGGAGGCGCTGCGCGCGGGTGAGCGGGAAGGGGCCGCGCGGCTGCTCGCCGGCTACCTCGACGACTCACGCGCCCAGCTCGTCGAGGCGTACCGCGAACTCGTCGCGGACGTGCCCGCCTGAGGGTCCGCGCCGGGCCGGAGCGGCGGGCGGATCTGCGCCGTTTCGACCGTTGTCAGTGCGAGGACCTAATCTGTCCAGCGTGACATCGCCTGCCTCGACGGAATTCGCTCCGCCCCAGCTCAGCGCGGCGCCGCGCCCCGCGACCGGCCCGGCCGCCGACGAGGGCCTGGCGCGGCGCCTGCGCGCCCTGGCGTGCACCGCCCCGCTGCACGACCTCGACGTGCGCAAGGCCAACCTCGCGGGCGAGTACACGGTGTACGCGATGGCCGAGGTCGCCCTCGCCTCCATCGACCTCGTCACGTTGAACATGGACTTCGACACGGGCGCCGACCACGAGCAGATCGTGGCCCGGCTCGTCCCTCGCGTGGCGGCCCAGGCACCGGCGAGGCCCGCCGCCGAGCACGAGCGGGTGGCCCGCTGGGTCCTGGAGAACCTGATCAACGTGGGCAGCGTGGACCGGGGCTTTCGCGCGGTGTACGGCACGTTCGACCCGGACGGTGTGTATGTCCGCAGGGACTACGACTTCAAGCTCCTCGAAGAGGTCCCGGGTCATGACGGCGCCGTCTATCTGCGCACCACGGACGAAGCGGTCAACGTCCTGGTGGGCGCCCTGGACACCGACGTCACCAGCGCCCAGATCGCGGCCGAGGTCAAACTGGAGGTCCTGATCAGCCGGGGTCGCCTTGCCGACGCCCAGCTCGCCGCCGAACAGGCCCGCTACCGCACCGTGCAGTACGCCGAGACGCTGCGGCGCACCCTGGAGGCGACCCGGCGCAACGTCCGCGCGGTCGACTGGCTCAACGCGGTGCCGGACATGATCGCCGAAGCCCTCGACCACGTCGCCGACCGCTACCGTCACGAGAACGCGATCCTGACCAACATCCGCAAGGCGCGCGACGAGGCGGAGGACCCGGAGCACAAGCGCCGCGCCGCCGAGCTCGTCGACATCGTCAAGGACTGCATCCGCCGCCACACCCAGCTCCAGTCCCGCCTCCTTGAGGCAGGACCGCTCTTCCGCGCCGAGCAGGACCGCCAGGCCTTCGCCCGCCCCGCCGCCCGCGCAGGCCTCGACCTGTACGGCCAGCTGGTCGCCCCGCTGCTGCCGCTCCCGGTGGAAGACGCGATGCGGGTGACCGACGCGTTCTTCGCGCGCGGCACCGGCCTGCGCACCCCGGTCTCGGTCCGCGTGGGCGACCTGGTGGACATACTGCTCACGCCGCCCCAGGAGCGCGAACACCTCGGCGCCGAGATGCCCGAGCCCGATCTGATCGCCACGCCGGACGACAGCCGCTTCAGCGAGGAGCAGCTGGCCTCGGCCATGGAATTGCTCGACCTGGAGCACGACGCGCCGCGCCGCCTCTCGGGACTGCTCGCCGACGCCCGCCGCCTCGATCCCGAACTGCCCTACCTGGTCGCCCTGTTGGCCATCCACGCCGCGAGCCCGCCGGTCGGCACGGCCTACCGCCAGGGGGAGGAGCGGCTGCTGTTCGCGGTGGACGACGGCACGCGGCTGGACGACGAGGAGTTCGGCGGGGCGGATCTGATAGTGGGCACGGCGCTGCTGGACGCGGCGGGAATGGCTGCGGGCCGGACGGAGGCGGCGTGAGTTCTTCGTGCGGACCGTGCGGGCCGTGCGGGCCGAGCGTGGGCGGGCTCCGCGCAGTTCCCCGCGCCCCTGGCAGGGCCTGTGCCGGCCCGCGCGGGCATACCGAGCCCGCCATGGGGGCCCCCTCCTGGCCCTTGAGGCCTTGGGGCAGGACGAGCACCCTTCAGGCGCGGCACGAGGTCCGGGGCGTAGGCCCAGGGACCCCGGCTGCGGACCGTGGCCGGCTGGTCGCGCAGTTCCCCGCGCCCCTGACCGGGCTGGTGCCGGTTTGCCGGCTTCACCTCCGGCGGGTCCCGGGAAAGGGCGGGGTGGGGACGGCGCCCGCCGCAGACACCCGCCCCGCCGCGCCCAGCAACGTACGTACCAAGGAGACCACCCCGTGACCGACCACCACCCCGAGCCCGCGTTCGGCGACGCCGCCGAGGCGCCGGCGCCCGCCGCACCCGGCACCGACGGCGAGGACCGGCACACCTCGCCCGCGCCCGGGACGGGGGCCGACGCCGGGGCCGCCACGTCCACTGCGGCCGGGACGGGGGGCGACCTTAGGGCCGGCGCCTCCATCGCGGCCGGCGCGGGACCCGGGGGCGAAGGTCGGATCACTCCTGCCGACGCCGCCGACGCCGCTCGGCTCGTCGCCTTCGGCCTCAAGACCAAACTGCTGCCCGCCAGGGACGCGGAGTACAGCGAACTGCTGCGCCGCCACCGGGAGGACCCCGCGTTCGCACGCCTCGCGGACGCGGTCGCGGCCGGGCTCGGCCTCATCGTCCTTGAGGTGTCCCCGCGCGCCGGCATGGCCGTGACCGCCGCCGAGGACTCCGTCTTCGCCGTCCGCATGGGCGACTACGCCCGCCGCGCCGCCGCCCCCGACTCCAGCGACCGCTTCCTGCACGGCCTGGCCCACCTCGCCGTCGCCGCCCTCGCCTTCCCCCGCCCCGAAGACCTCGCCGACGACGGCTACATCGGGCGGGTCACGGTCAACGGCGTGGACGCGTTCGTCCGGCAGGCCTGCCGCCGCCTGGAGGAGCGGGCCGAGGAGACCGGCGAGAACACCGACCCCGAGACCGGCGCCCCCGGCCTGGAGGCCGCCTGGCGCATCTACGCGCGGCGCAGCTCCACCGGAGCCACCAAGGACGCGCGCAGGCTCGCCGGTTCGACCACCGGCATCGTCGCCAAGGCGGTGGCCTTCCTCACCGAATCCGGCTTCCTGCAACGCACCGGCGACGACGCGGGCGGCGCCTACCGCACCACCGCCCGCTACCAGTTGCAGGTCCGCGACATGGCGGGCAGCGCCGCCCTGACCGAGCTGATCGAGCTCGGCGTGGTCGCGGTCACCGACGGCAGCGCCACCCTTGTGCCGCCGACCGACGCCGACGGTCTGGAACTGGCGGCCGACGCCGGACTGCCCTTCCACTCCTGACGCGTCCACTCCTGACGCGATTCCCGCTCAAGCCGCCCCCCACCACCACGAGAGTCCGCCGACATGTACGAGCTGTCCCGGGTCCGCCTCTACTCCATCGGGCCCGCCGGTGCGCGCTACGCCGACACCGTGCTTGACCTGCGCGGAGTCGGCGCCCCCGTGCCCAACCCGGCCCCGACGCAGGCCGAGTTCTTCGAGGACGAGCCGGTCGGCCCGCCGCGCCGCCCGGCCCCGGCGGGCGTGCTGTTCCTGGAGAACGGCGGCGGCAAGTCCGTCCTGCTCAAGCTGATCTTCTCGGTGATGCTGCCGGGCCACCGCAACACCCTGGGCGGCGCCAGCTCCGGTGTGCTGCGCAAATTCCTGCTCGCCGACGACTGCGGGCACGTGGCCCTGGAGTGGCAGCACACCCTCACCGGCGAACTCGTCGTGGTCGGCAAGGTCAGCGAATGGCGCGGCCGCCAAGTCTCCAACGACCCGCGGAAGTTCGCCGAGGCCTGGTACTCCTTCCGGCCCGGCCCCGGTCTCAGCCTCGACTCGCTGCCGGTCGCCGAGTCCAGCGCGCTGCGCCCCTCGGCCGAAGGCGCCTCCAGCGCCCAGGGCCGGCGCCGCACCATGAAGGGCTTCCGCGACGCGATCACCGAGGCGAGCAAGGCGTACCCGCATCTGGAGGTGTACTGGGAGGAGATCCACGACCGCTGGAACGAACACCTCGGCGACCTGGGCCTTGACCCCGAACTCTTCCGCTACCAGCGCGAGATGAACGCCGACGAGGGTGAGGCCGCCGGCCTCTTCGCGGTCAAGAAGGACTCCGACTTCACCGACCTGCTCCTGCGCGCCGTCACCGACACCCGCGACACCGACGGCCTCGCCGACCTGGTGAGCGGCTTCGGCAACAAGCTCGGCCGGCGCGCCGAACTCACCGCCGAACGCGACTTCACGGCGGGCTCGGTCGACCTCCTGGGCCGCATCGTCGAAGCCGCAGAGGCACGCGGGCGCGCCCGCGACATCCACGCCGGCGCCGAACGGCGCACCCGGGCGCTCGCCCGGCGCCTCGCGGCTCGCGCCACCGACGAGCGCGGCCGCGCCGGCGACCTCGCCCAGCAGGTCACCGCCGCCGCCCACCACGTCACCCTCGCCGAGGCCGCCCGTGGCCGCAGCTCCCTGATCGCCTCCGAACTGGCCTACCGGCACGCCTCGTTGGCGCTCGGCGTCGCCGAGAAGGCCGCCACCGCCCAGCGCCGCGAACTGGCCGACGCCCGTACGCTGCACTCCGCCTGGCAGGCCGCCGAGGCGGTCCTGCGCCACCGCGCCGCCGCCGACCGCTCGGCCCGCGTGGCCGCCGCGATCCAGGAGGCCGAACGGGACGCGGCCCCCGCCCTCGCCGCCCGCGCCAGGGCCGCCGCCGACCTCGTACGGGCCCTGCACGCGGCCGCCGAGGACGGCGAGCGGGTCGCCGCCGAGGAGGAGGAGCGCTCGGCCGGTCTGCAAGAAGTCGGCGAGGCCGCCCACCGCGACGCGACCGTCGCCGCGACCGAGGCCCAGCGGGCCCGCAGCGAGGCGGGACATCTGCGCCAGCGCCTGGCGGAGGTCGAGCAGGAGACCGCCGAGGCCGTACGCGCGGGCTGGCTCGACGACAGCGCGCCCGACGCCGACCCGGCCCGCGCCGCGCTCGCCGCAAGCGATGCCGAGAAGAGTGCGGTGGCCGCCTGGGACACGGCCCGCGAGACGGCCCGTGCCGCCGCCGACAAGGCCCGCGAGGCCGCCTCGGTGGAGGCCCGCGCCGAACTGGCCGCGGCCCGCGCCGAGGACGCCGCCCGCGCCGCCGAGCACGCCCACGACGCCGAGCGCCGCGCCGCGCAGTCCCTGGCCGGGGAGGAGCGCCTGGGCGAACTGCTCAGCCTGCCCACCGGCCGCCCCGGGGTCCCCGAGCCCCGCAAGCACGACGGCGAAAGCACCCACAGCGCTCACGGCACCCAAGGCGCCCTGAGCGCCGAGGAGTTGGACCGGTGCGCCGATGAACTGCGGGGGCTTCTCGACCAGGGCGTCGCCTCCGCCGAGCGCCAGCTCTTCGAACTGCGCACGGCCGCCGCCGACGACGCGCGCATCCTCGGCGCGCTCGGTGACGGCGGGCTCCTGCCGCCGAGCCCCGATGTGCTGGCGACCGTGGAGTACCTGGGCGAACACGGCATCCCGGCGCTGCCCGGCTGGCGCTATCTGGCCCAGGCCGTCGCCCCGGCGGACCACGCGGCCGTGCTCGCGGCGCGCCCCGAGCTCGTCGACGGCGTGGTCATCACCGACCCCGCCTCGCACGCCCGGGCCCGCGAGGCCTTGGCGAACGCGGCCCTGCTGCCGCGTTCCGCCGTGGCCGTCGGCACCACCGCGGCCCTGCTCGCGCCCGTTCCGGCCGTCGACTCCGGCACCGACAGCGGCATCTTCCTCGTACCGCCGAACCCGGCGATGCACGACGAGCACGCAGCCGACGAGGAACGCCAGACGCTGCGCGCCCGCGCCACCGCCCGCGACGAGGAGATCCGGGCGCTCGCCGGGCGGCTCGCCCAGGACCGCGCGCTCGCCGCCCGGATCGGCGCCTGGCGCGCCGACTGCCCGCCCGGCATGCTCGCCGAACTCGCCACCGCCGCCCACACCGCCCGCGAGAGCGCCAAGGAAGCCGCGCGGGAGCTGGCCGAGGCCCGCACGGCGCGGGCCGAGGCGGACGAGGCGGCCGCCGAATCCGCGCGCGTACGCGAGGAGCGCCAGGAGGCCGCCCAGCGCGCCCGCCGCGCCGCCGACGCGCTCGCCGGACTCGCCTTCCGGCTGCGCGAGCGGGCGGGCTGGCAGGTCAAGCTCCGTGAACTGGCCGACGAGGCTGCCGAGTCGGAGGCCCGCGCCCAAGCGCTCCTCGAGCGCGCCAAGGCGGCCGACGAGGACCGGCGCGCCGCCCAGCGCGCCGCCGACGACGCCCACCGCACCGCCCGCGCGCTGCGCGCGGAACGCGCCGAGATCGCGGGCGCCCCGGAGAACCTGCCCGAGCCCGACGCCGACGCCCCGCGCACTTCGCTGCCGGCCCTGCGCGAGGCCTACCGCGCCGCGTCCCAGCTGTACGAGAAGGTCGGCGTCGGCGCCGACCTGCGGGCCGAACAGGCCCGCGCCGAGAGCGACGAGAGCGCGGCCCTTGCCGAGCTCGACCGGCTCACCAACAAGGTGCGCACCCGCGCCGCGACCCTGCTCGAAGGCACCGACGGCGCGGACGGCCCCTCCCGCCAGGCAGCCGCCGCCCGCGCCGAATCACTTGTGCAGATGCTGGAGACCCGTGCGTCCGCCGCGAGCGAGCAGCTGGGCCGCCTGCGCGGCGAGGCCGAGCGCCTGGCCCCCGCCGACGGCGAGCGGCACACCGACCTCCCCGACGACCAGGTGCCCGCCGACGCCGAGCAGGCCCAGGCGCTGCTGCGCACCGCGACGGCCGAACTGGCCACCCGCACCGACGCGTTGGAGACCGCGCGCGCCGCCCACAGCGAACTGCTCACCGCGCACCGGGCGGCCGAGGACGCGGCGGGCGGCTTCGACGAGACGGCGGCGCTCCTTCGCGACCTGCTGCGCGACCACAGCCAGGCCGTGGAGGAGGAGACGGCGCCCGACCCCTACCCGGGCACCCTCGAAGAGGCCCGGCAGTCGGCCACCGAGGCGCGCCGCTCCCTGCGCGGCTGTTCGGCCGATCTGTCCGCCGCCGAATCCGCCGTGCGCGAGGCGAGCGACATCCTGGTGCGCCACGCCAACGCCACCCGCTACGAACAGGTCCGCACCCCGGCCCGCCAACAGATCCGTGAACTGCCCGCCGCCTCGCTGCCCGAGCACGCCGCCGCCTGGGCGGCCGCCTTCGAGCCGAGGCTGCGTGTCCTGACCGATGAGCTGGAGCAGCTGGAGCGCAACCGCGACTCCATCGTCGACCGGCTGCGCGGCCTGGTGGAGTCCGCGCTCACCACGCTGCGTTCGGCCCAGCGCCTGTCCCAGCTCCCCGAAGGCCTCGGCGAGTGGTCGGGCCAGGAGTTCCTGCGGATCCGTTTCGACGAACCCGACCAGGCGACCCTGACCGAACGGCTCGGCGAGGTCATCGACGAGGCCACCCGCGCCGCGGTGAAGAAGAACTCCGATCTGCGCCGCGACGGCATGTCCCTGCTGCTGCGCGGCGTGCAGGCGGCCCTCGAACCACGCGGCATCGCCGTGGAGATCCTGAAGCCGGACGCGGTCCTGCGCGCCGAGCGCGTCCCGGTCGGGCAGATGGGCGACGTGTTCTCCGGCGGCCAGCTGCTCACCGCCGCGATCGCCCTGTACTGCACGATGGCGGCGCTGCGCAGCAACGACCGGGGCCGCGACAAGCACCGGCACGCCGGCACGCTCTTCCTGGACAATCCGATCGGCCGAGCGAACGCGACGTACCTCCTGGAGCTCCAGCGGGCCGTGTCCGACGCGCTCGGTGTCCAACTCCTCTACACCACGGGCCTGTTCGACACGACCGCGCTCGCCGAGTTCCCCCTCGTCATCCGGCTCCGCAACGACGCCGACCTGCGGGCGGGCCTGAAGTACATCAGCGTGGAGGAGCATCTGCGGCCCGGTCTTCCGCAGCAGGAGACGAGCGGCGAGACCGTGCACGGTGAGATCACGGCGACCCGCATGTTCAAAAAGCCCGCCGCGCAAGGGAGTTGATGTACGGACCTCGTGACGCGGGACCGGGGCCGGGGCCGGGCGGGGGCCGGCCCCTGACGCGGGCCGCCCCGCCCGGACGCGGAAGCGGCCCCCGGGCGTGAAGCGGGCGGCTCGGGCGCGGGAGCGGCCCCCGGGCGTGAAGCGGGCCGCTCAGGCGCGGGACAGACCCCGCCGCGTGCCGTCCGCGGACCGTGCCGGGGCCCTGTGGGACCGTATTCGGGCCCCGCTCCCGGCCGTGCGGGCGGCCCGCCGGGCCCGGCGCCGCTCCCGGCGCAGCTTGCGCGCCGTGCTGTTCGGCATCGACACCACACCGTTGCGTTGGTTCCACACCTGGCGGGTGACCCACACGTCCAGCACGCCCCACGTGGCAAGGACCGTGCTGCCGACGCTGCTGATCACCATCGGGAAGGCGAGCCAGGAACCGGCGAGCGTGGACAAGAACGCCACCATCGCCTGAATAAGGGTCGCCGCCACGATGATGACGGCGCGCACGGCAGCGGTGCGGACCGGATCGGGCAGCCGGGGTCGTTCGGCCGGCTCTTCCACCCACAGCGGCCGCTGCTCAACGCTCATGCCCGCATTCCTCCCCACCCGTACCGCCTCGATGCCTGCCCCGCCGCGCGGCACCGCCCTCGCGGACCGGCCCGAGGCCATCGCTTCCTGACACCCGTGTGCCCCGTAAGTACCCCACACGCACAGCGGCTCCGTACACACTGACGAACACAACTCCCGGAAGATTCCGGGCAGATGGCCGGAACGCAGAATTCCAGCCATCTGCCGCAGTGGACGAAAAGCGGCCATGACGGGTGCCCCCTGCCAGAGGCCCGGCCACCATCTCCCGGAATACCGGGACAACTCATGATCACGACGCGTCAGGGCGGCCGAAAATCGTCCGGACGTTCCTTCGAGTTGTCTCTGTGTCAGTAGTAGGCTCACGCCGTTTGTTGACGGTTGATCTGGGGGAGGCCATGCGCTTTCGCGGGAAGTCCATCCGCAGGAAGATCGTGGCGTTGCTGCTGGTGCCGCTCGTCTCCCTCACCGCGTTGTGGGGCTTCTCCACCTATCTCACCGGCCGCCAGGCCAACGAGCTGATGAACGTGGCGAACATCGTCAAAAAGGTCGGCTACCCCATCGAGGACACCGTCCGCGTCATCCAGCAGGAGCGCCGCCAGACCCTGGTCTACCTCGCCGACGAACGCCCCGCCGACGCCCTCACCGCACTGCGCAGCCGCCGGGCGGACACCGACGTCGCGATGAGCAGGATCCGCGCCGCCGCCCAGGATCGCGACGTGCGCGGCGACCTGCGCCCCGCCGCGAAGACCCACCTCAAGGCCGCCATCGCCGCCTTCGACTCGGTGCCCACGCTGCGCCAGTCCATCGAGCAGGGCACCGTCGACCGGGCCCAGGCGCTGGACTTCTACAACCGGCTCATCGACCCCTGCTACAGCTTCCTCATGAATCTCCACGCCTTGCAGAACGTGGAGATGGACAAGCAGGGCCGGGCCCTCGTCGGCCTCACCCACGCCCGCGAAATGCTCTCGCGCGAGGACGCCCTCGTCGCCTCCGCCCTGATCACCCCGAGGACGACGGCCCCCGAACTGCGCCGCATATCCGACCTGGTGGCCAACCGGAAACTGCTCTACGACACCAACCTGGAGCTGCTGCCCAGCGCCGAACGCCTCCCCTTCCAGCAGTTCTGGAGCGGCCCCGAGACCGAGTCGCTGCGCACCGCCGAATCCGACGTCATCGACGCGGGACCCGCCAAGAACCCCCACCACATCGACGCCGCCCGCTGGCAGCAGGCCGTCACGCCCGTACTCGACCGTCTGGCGCAGATGGGCACCGAGGCCGGCAACCGCTACCAGGACCGGGTCGAGCCGGTCGCCTTCAACGTGCTGATCAAGGCCGGGCTCGCCGGTGTCCTCGGCTTCCTCGCCCTGCTGATCTCCCTGTTCATGTCCGTACGCGTCGGCCGCGAGCTGGTCCGCGACCTCACCCGGCTCCGCAAGGAGGCCCACGAGGTCTCCGGCGTCCGCCTGCCGAGCGTGATGCGGCGCCTCGCCGCCGGGGAACAGGTCGACGTCGAGACCGAGGCGCCGCGCCTGGACTACGAACGCGACGAGGTCGGCCAGGTGGGCCAGGCCCTCAACACCCTGCAACGCGCGGCCGTCGAGGCAGCCGTCAAACAGGCCGACATGCGGCGCGGCGTCTCCGAGGTGTTCGTCAACCTCGCCCGCCGCAACCAAGTACTCCTGCACCGCCAGTTGACGCTCCTGGACACCATGGAGCGGCGCACCGAGGACACCGACGAACTCGCCGACCTGTTCCGCCTCGACCACCTCACCACCCGTATGCGCCGGCACGCCGAGGGCCTGGTGATCCTCTCCGGCGCCGCGCCGTCCCGCCAGTGGCGCAAGCCCGTCCAGCTCATGGACGTCGTACGGGCCGCCGTGGCCGAGGTGGAGGACTACGAGCGCATCGAGGTGCGCAGGCTGCCACGGCTCGGCGTCGGCGGCCCCGCCGTCGCCGACCTCACCCACCTCATCGCCGAACTCCTGGAGAACGCCACGGTGTTCTCGCCCCCGCACACCGCCGTCCACGTGCACGGCGAGCGGGTCGCCAACGGCTTCACCCTGGAGATCCACGACCGAGGCCTCGGCATGGTGCCCGACATGCTGCTCGACGCCAATCTGCGGCTCGCCGAGACTCCCGAGTTCGAGCTGTCCGACACCGACCGGCTCGGCCTCTTCGTGGTCAGCCGGCTCGCGCAGCGCCAGAACGTACGGGTCTCCCTTCAGCCCTCCCCCTACGGCGGCACCACCGCCGTGGTGTTCCTGCCGGCCGCGCTGCTCACCGACGCGCCAGAGACCGAGGGCACCGGCTTCCGTCTGGACCGCACGGCCGCCCGTGCCAAGGGCGGCGCTCCCGAGGCGCCGAGGCGCGCGCTGTCCCCGCTGCCCGTCGGCGTTCCCGGCCAGTCGGTCCTGGACGGTCCCGTCGAACTGGAGCCCCCGCTCGACCCGTTGGGCCTCGACACGAGCACGGCGCCCGACGAGACCGGTGTGCCCGGCGCGTACGACGCGGGGCGCGGCGGCCTGCTGCGCTCCGCCCGCCGCGCGGCCGCCTCGGGCGAGGACCGCCAGCAGCACCAGCAGACGGCCGACGAGAGGGACGAGGACACGGGCCCCGGCCCGCTGCCGCGCCGCCACCGGGTGCCGACCCTGGTCAGTGACAACGGCCGGCGCGTCGACGGCCCCGGCCGAGGCCACCCGGCGCAGGATCTTGAGCCGTCCCCCGAGGTGCGGCACGTCTTCGAGAACCGCCTGCCCCAGCGCCGCGCCGGCCAGCCACCCCGCCCCTTCGCGCCGCGCCCCGAGTCCGAGGAGCCCGGGCCCCCGCGCCCCGCGCCCCGCTCGCCGGGCCTGACACCGGTACGGCCCGGCGGCCTTGCCGGGCCCGCCGCGCCGCCGGCCGGCGCCGGACTGCCGGGCGCGCCCAGTTCCGCGCCCTCCTGGGGCACCGTGCCCGGCGCGCTCCATGACGGCGAGGGCCCGCCGGACGGACTGCCCCGCCGGGTCCGCCAGGCGAGCCTGGCCCCGCAGCTGAAGGACGCCCCCGGCGACCGGCGCGGCGCCCCGGGACGCGACGAGGGACCCGAGCCCGACCGCGACGCCGACGAGGTGCGCGACCGCATGGTCGCACTGCAACGCGGCTGGCAGCGCGGGCGGCGGCACAACGACGCACCGGACGCCGCGGCAGGACCGCCCGCGGCCCCCGGCGACAACGCACGACGAACCACACCGGAGGGGGACGGTCGATGACCGCGCCACAACACTCAGCCACCGCACGCCACGCCCAGGGGGGCACAACCGGCGAACTCAACTGGCTCCTGGACGAGTTGGTGGACCGGGTCGGCTCCATCCGCAAGGCCCTGGTGCTCTCCGGCGACGGCCTGGCCACCGGCACCTCGCGCGATTTGACCCGTGAGGACGGCGAGCACCTGGCCGCCGTCGCCTCCGGCTTCCACAGCCTCGCCAAGGGCGTCGGACGCCACTTCGAGGCGGGCAAGGTCCGCCAGACCGTCGTCGAACTCGACGACGCCTTCCTCTTCGTGACCGCCGCGGGCGACGGGAGCTGTCTGGCAGTCCTGTCCGACGCCGACTCCGACATCGGACAGGTCGCCTACGAGATGACCCTGATGGTCAAGCGGGTCGGCGTCCACCTGACCACCGCGCCACGGACCGGCCCGCACACCGGAGGGTGAGTGGGTACGTCATGGGCGGGGACGCGATGAGGGACACGGACCGGCGGGCCGGGAGCGGGACCGGGGACCCGTCGGCGGTCCCCGGCCGCCCGCTCCACTGGTTCGACGACGACGCGGGGCCCGTGGTGCGGCCGTACGCCATGACGCGCGGGCGCACCACCAGCGCCGGCCAGCACCGCCTCGACCTGATCGCCGTGGTCGTCCCGGAACCCGCCGCCGACGACCCGGGCCGCGACCAGACGCTCTCCCCGGAACACGTCGAGATCGTCGAACGCTGCGGCGACGCACCGCAGTCGATCGCCGAACTCGCGGCAGGCCTCGACCTCCCGGTCGGGGTGGTCCGGGTGCTGGTCGGCGATCTCGTCGCCGACGCCCTGGTGCACGTAACCCGACCCGTCCCGCCGGCCGAGCTGCCGGACGAGTCCCTTCTCCGCGAGGTGATCAATGGCCTTCGGGCGCTCTAGCCGCAAGAGGCGGCACGTCGATCCGGTGACGCTCAAGATTCTCGTCGCGGGCGGATTCGGCGTCGGCAAGACCACCCTGGTCGGCGCGGTGAGCGAGATCCGGCCCCTGCGGACCGAGGAACGCCTCAGCGAGGCGGGCCGCCCGGTCGACGACATCGCGGGCGTGGAGGCCAAGAGCACCACCACGGTGGCCATGGACTTCGGGCGCATCACGCTCCGCGAGGACCTGGTGCTCTACCTCTTCGGGACGCCGGGCCAGGACCGGTTCTGGTTCCTGTGGGACGAGCTGGCGCAGGGGGCGCTCGGCGCGGTCGTCCTGGCCGACACCCGCCGCCTGGAGGACTGCTTCGCCGGCATCGACTACTTCGAGCGGCGCGGCATCCCGTTCACCGTCGCCGTCAACTGCTTCGACGACGCCACCCGTTACCCCGCCGACACCGTGCGCTCGGCCCTCGACCTCGACCCCGAAGTCCCGCTCCTGCTGTGCGACGCGCGCGAGCGCGAATCGGTCAAGGACATCCTGGTGGGCGTGGTCGAGCACGCCCTCGCGATGTCCGCGAAGTCCCGCCAGCCGGCCGCCACCTGAACCCCGGACGCCCGCGCCCTGGCCCGGATCCCCTGGTTCGAAGGGCTGCGTAAGCGGAAGCGGCCGGGGCGGGGTGGCGCGCCCCTCAGCGGACCACCACCACCGCCGAGCCGTGCCCGAAAAGGCCCTGGTTCGCGGTGACGCCGACCCGTGCCCCGGGGACCTGCCGGGCTCCCGCCGTGCCCCGCAACTGCCAGGTGAGCTCGCAGACCTGGGCCAGCGCCTGGGCGGGCACGGCCTCGCCGAACGACGCGAGCCCGCCGCTGGTGTTGACCGGCACGCGCCCTCCCAGCGCGCTCGCCCCCTCCCGCAGGAGCTTGGCCCCCTCCCCGGCGCCGCACAGCCCCAGGTCCTCGTACCACTCCAGTTCCAGCGCGGTGGACAGGTCGTACACCTCGGCAAGCGACAGATCCTCGGGGCCGATGCCCGCCTCCTCGTAGGCGGCGTGCGCGATGGCGGCCCGGAACGACCGGGACGCGGGCTCGACGGCGGTGGCCGAGTCGGTGGCGATGTCGGGCAGGTCGAGCACCGCCCTGGGGTAGGTGGGGGTCACCGTGGAGAGCGCGCGGATACGGACCGGGTCGCTGACGCCGTGCCGATGGGCGACATTCATGCTGGTCAGGACCAGGGCGGCGGCCCCGTCCGAGGTGGCGCAGATGTCCAGCAGGCGCAACGGGTCCGCGACCACGGCCGATGCGGCCACCTCCTCGGCACTGACCGCCTTGCGGTAGCGGGCGTTCGGGTTGAGCGCGCCGGCCGCCGCGTTCTTCACCTTGACGCGGGCGAAGTCCTCCAGGGTGTCACCGTGCAGAGCCATGCGGCGCCGGGCGTAGAGGCCGAAGTACGCGGGATTCGTGGCGCCGAGCACCCGGAAGCGCAGCCAGTCCGGATCATCGGGACGCTCCCCGCCGGTCGGGGCGAAGAATCCCTTCGGCGCGGCGTCCGCCCCCACCACGAGCACCACGTCCGCGAGCCCGGCCAGGATCTGCGCCCGCGCCGCGCCGACCGCCTGCGCGCCGGAGGCACAGGCCGCGTACACGCTCGTGACCCGGGCGCCCTGCCAGCCGAGCGCCCGCGCGAAGGTCGCGCCCGCCACGTATCCGGGGTAGCCGCCGCGCACGGTGTCCGCGCCGACCACCGCGTCCACGTCGCACCACTCGATCCCGGCGTCGGCGAGCGCCGCCCGGGCCGCGATCGTCCCGTACTGGACGAAGCTCCGTCCCCACTTGCCCCACGGGTGCATTCCCACCCCGAGGACCGCGATGTCCTCGCTCATGCCGTCGCCTCCACGGGCCGCCAGTGCCAGGTGGTCCAGACGGTTTCCGTGTCCTCGTTCAAGACGCCGGGCACCACCTCGACCTCCATGCCGACCGCGAGGTCGGCCGTCCTGACGCCGGGTGCGGCCTGGCCGAGCACCACCATGCGCTCGGCCGCGAGCTCCACGGCGACGAGGGTGGCGGGCTCCCAGGCCACATCGGGGTCGGACACATAGGGGGCGGGGGGACGGTAGCGGCCGTCCGTGTACGACCACACACGGCCTCGCCGGGACAGGGGGACCTCCGCCAGTTCGCCGCCCGCGCAGGCGGGGTTGCGGCAGAAGGCGTCCTCGCGCGGGAAGAAGAAGGAGCCGCAGGCGGCGCAGCGGGTGCCGAGCAGCCGGAAGTCCTGGCCCCCCGCCTCGGTGAACCAGCCCGCGACCACAGGTCTGTGCGTTCGTGCGTCGGTCAAGGCCCCTCCCCATACGGCTTGCTGACGGATCGTCAGAAGTGTGCCACGGACGGCCGAGGATGGGGAGGGACGGGAGGTGCCGGGACCCGGGTCAGCGGCCGCCCCCGTGGCTCACCGGTTGTCCGCGAGCCACTTCGCGGCGATCTCACCCAGTTCGCGGTCGCGGCCGGCCAGCATCATGCGGATCATCTGCCGGTCGCCCCGCAGCGACCAGGCGGGGTGGCCGAAGGTCGCCGGGTTGTTGCCCTCGATGAACCAGTGCGCGGGCCAGGCGGTCGCGTATCCGATGAGCGGCAGCGCGAGTATCAGGCGGCCGCGTCGCCGCGCGAGCCCGTAGGCACTGATCGCGAGGCCGGTGAGGGTGCCGGTCAGATGCACCCAGCGCGTGGCGGCCCTGGAGTGCATCGCCACGTAATAGGGCCAGAATTCCTCGTACGAATCGAACCGGGGTTTGGTCATGCGGCAGAACCTAATCGCTTCGCGGAGAACCGGATACGGCTGCTTGGCGTCCGAGAGGACAGAGCGGGTGCCCGGGACCCACGGGGGTGGCTCCGGACACCCGCTCCAGCCTCATCCGGAACCGAAGGTGATACGCGCCGGAGCGGCCATGACGAGGTGATGATCCGGACTGGTCCGGCCAAGCGGAACGACCCGCGAGTCAGTGCCCCGCCACCGGCCACCACGCCACGGGAAAGTCGAAATAGGTGTCGGGGAAGGGCTCCGGCTGATACGTGAAGTGCCACCACTCCTCGGGCAGGTTGACGAAGCCCTGCGCCTCCAGGGTGCGCTTGAGGAACTGCCGGTTCGCCTTCTGGACGCCCTGGACGCGGGGATCGTCGGTATGCGCCAGGGTGTCGAAGCAGTCGAACCCGGTGCCCATGTCGAGGGAGTTGTCCGGGAACCGTTCGGCGCGCGGCGCGTAGCAGGGCGCCAGCGGCTGCCCGGGGTGGTAGGGCCGGGTGGGGAGCGCGGGCAGCCTGACGATCGTCACATCCATCGTGCTGCCCCGGCTGTGGCCGGACTTCGCGGCGATGTACCCGTCCGCGAACAGCCTCGACTTGTCGACCCGGGGGTAGAACTCCGCCTTCATCCTCTCGTCGTGAAGGTCCTTCGCCCACCGCACGAAGTGGTCGACGGCCCGCTGCGGCCGATAGCAGTCGTAGACCTTGAGGGAGTAGCCCTGCCGCAGCAGCGACTGCTGGGCCCGGTGCAGGGCCTGGGCGGCCGGCCGTGTCAGGAGGCACAGCGGCCGGCGGTATCCGTCGATCGGTTCGCCCACGAAGTCGTGCGCGGTGACGTAGCGCATCTCCTGGATGATCGTGGGATCGACCGAACTCAGCGCCACGAACTGTCTGGGCGCCTTCGGCCGCGGTGCCGCGTGCGCGGCGGGGGCGAGCGCGGTGACGGTGAGCAGCGTGGCGGCTGCGGCCATGAGCGCGCGCAGCATCCGTGACGGCGCCCGGTGGGCCGTGCCTCGTCGTCCGGTACGTAGTGTCATGTGCACACCCTTTATCAGCTCAACTCGCTTGCGGGGAAGGCGCTTGCGGGGAAGGTGCTTGTGAGGAGGGCGCTTGCGGGGAAGGACGGGTCGGCTAGAGTCCGCGCGTGAGTGCCACCCCGAAGCAGCCCCTGGCCGACTCCCACTGCGGTGCGTGCGGGACCCCGTACGAGGCGCCGCGTGGCTGGCCCCGCTCGTGCGCGTCCTGCGGCACGGTCGCCTACCGCAACCCGCTTCCCGTGGCCGTCGCCCTGCTGCCCGTCACCGGAGCGGACGGGGCCGGCCTGGTGGTCATCACCCGCACCATCGAGCCCCAACGCGGCGGCCTCGCCCTGCCCGGCGGTTTCGTCGATCACGGCGAGAGCTGGCAGCAGGCGGTGGTACGCGAACTGAGGGAGGAGACCGGCATCGAGGCGCGGGCCGATGAGGTGCGTCTCGCGGACGTGCTGAGCTCGCCCGCGCATCTGCTGGTGTTCGGCCTGCTGCCCGCGCGCGCGGCGGCGGACCTGCCGCCATCGGCAGCGACCGAGGAGAGCGCGGGCTGGGAAGCGCTGTGGGAACCGGCCGAGTTGGCGTTCCCGTTGCACACCGATGCGGTCCGCGCGTGGTTCGCGGGGAAGTACGCCCACGGCCGTGGCGGCCACCCGGCCGGCTGACCCCGGTCGGTCGGCGGGCTCAGGGCGCCACCCCGCGTACCCGCACCGGATGGCCGACCTCGGCGTCCGCGCCCGCGCCGGTCCGCTCCACCACGACCTCGCCCTTGACGACCCGCGTCGAGAACCGCTCCACCGCCGCGTGCTCCCAGCCGTCCCCCGCGTCCCGCACCAGGAGGCCGCCGCCCGTATGGCCGGCGGCGGGCGCCCACACCTCCAGCTCAAGGCCGCCGTCCTCACCTTGCACCGGGATCACCGAACCCGCCCGGGCCAGCACCGGGATACGGGAGAGGGGAGCGGGCAACAGCACCTGGCCCGGGCCCTCGTGCACCTCGCCCGTCGCGGTGTCGTACCACCGCCCGCGCGGCAGCCGCACCGGCCGCCGGTCCGCGCCGCGCTCCAGAACCGGGGCCACGAGCAGCGCGTCACCGAGCAGGAAGGCGTCCTCGCAGTCGCGCAGCGCCCGGTCGCCCGGCGCGCCCCACCACAGCGGGCGTGCGTAAGGAGCCCCGGTCAGCCGGGCCAGCTGGGCCAGCGTCATGAAGTACGGGTGCAGCCGCCGGCGTTCCGCGAGCGCGGCCCTGGCGCCTTCGAGCACCGCCGGGCCGAACTCCCACGGCTCGCGCCGCCCCGCCCACTTCGCGGCATGCGTACGGAACAGGGGCAGCCAGGCGCCGAGTTGGAACCAGCGCAGGTACAGCTCGGGCGAAGGGCTGCCGGTGAAGCCGCCCACGTCGGGCCCCGAGTACGGCACTCCGCACAGGCCGAGGCCGAGCACCAGGGCCAGCGAGGCGCGCAGCCCGGGCCAGCCCGTCGAGACGTCACCGGACCAGGTGCCGCCGTAGCGCTGCATCCCGGCCCAGCCGGACCGCGAGAACAAGAACGGCCGCTCTTCAGAGCGCAGTTCGCGCAGTCCCTCATGACCGGCCCGGGCCATGGTGAGCCCGTACACATTGTGGGCCTCGCGGTGATCGCCGCCCCGGCCCTCCAGATCGTGCCGGGCCGACCTCGGCAGCGTCGCGTCTCCGAACGGGGCGAAGGACACCGGCTCGTTCATGTCGTGCCACACGCCGGCGAAGCCCTGGTCGAGCCGTTCCTGGTAGAGGCCGCCCCACCAGGCGCGGGTCCTCGGGTCCGTGAAGTCGGGGTAGGCGCACTCGCCGGGCCACACCTGGCCGCGCACCTCGCGCCCCTGGGCGTCCTTGACGAACGCCCCGGCGGCAAGACCGCTCTCGTACACCGCGTTCCCCCGCTCGGCCTTCACCGCGGGATCCACGATCGAGACCAGCCGCACCCCGTCGCGGGCCAAGTCCTCGGCCAGGCGCGGCAGATCGGGGAACGCGCTCCGGTCCACGGTGAAGACCTGGTGGGCGTCGTAGTGGTCGATGTCCAGGTGCAGCGCGGACAGCGGCAGGCCGCGCCCGGTGTACCCGGCGACGATCCGCCGCACCTCGCGCTCACTGCCGAAACCCCAGCGGGCGTGCTGGTGGCCGAGCGCCCAGGCCGGCGGCAGCGCGGGCGCGCCGGTCAGTGTCGTCCAGCCCGCCAGGACCCGGGCCGGTGTGCCCGCCACCATCCAGCATCTCAGCGGTCCTCCTTCCATCCGCAACTCGCTGCCGCCCGGCCGGTCGTGGCCCGAGCCCGCGCCCTCCTCTCCCTCACGCAGCAGCACCCGGCCGTCCCAGGTGTTGTCGTAGAAGGCGAGATGGGTCCCCGCGTCCGCCACCACCAGCTGCACGGGCATCGTGATGTACAGCGGGTCGTCGTCGGGGCCGAAACCGCCGCCGGGATCGGTGTTCCACAGGCGGTACGAACCGTCGCGCAGCCGGGGTCCGGCCGCGCGCCCGCCCAGCCCGAAGAACCGCGCGTCGGCCGCCACCTCGGACCGCTGCACCCAGCGGGCCCGGCCGCCGCCGACCGGCTCCCACCACCGGGGCGGCAGCTCGCGGCGCAGCACCCCGCCGCCCGGGGTGCGCACCTCCACGGCTCCGTGCCGGGAGATCACCACGGTCATCCGCTCGGACACCACCCGCCAGCCGCCGTCCTTGTCCGGTTCGAGGGCCGCCCGCCCGTCCGGCTCCGGGGCCCGGCCGTCCAGGGCGTACGACGGCTCCGGCCCCGCGCCGTCCCAGCCCCAGAACACCGTGCCGCCCCCCGAGACCCGCACCTCGAGCGCGGAACGCGTGAACCGCACGACACCGCCGCCCGGCCCGGGCTCGGCCCCGGTCACCGCCCCCGGCACCCGAGCGCGCTCGGGACCGCGCGCCGGCAGGTCCCGCGCGTCCGCCCGGCGCCGCAGCAGGGCCGAGCGCAGCGCCCGCAACCCGCGCACCGAACCGACCGACTTCACCGAGCGCACCAGGCCATCGCCGTTCATGGCGCTCACCCTGCCACCCGGACAGCCCCGTGCGCGGTCTGTTCAACCGCCGTTCACCCAAGGCGCCACGCCGAACACTGACGGCGCCCCCGAAGACCGCCACCCCGGACGCGCCCGGCACACGTCCGGCGAAGGTGCCCCCGGTCAGTGGTACCCCGGAGCACCGACCGTGGTGACCTTTGGGCGCCCGACCGTGACGCCGTTCATCGGGGGGCGGCGACTCGACCCGCTCGTCTGGGGGCGGCGACTCGACCCGCGTCCGGGGCAGCGGCTCCGACCCGCGCGTCCGGTCACGCGGGCCCGCTTCCCGGGGTGGCGCCTTGGCCCGCGCGTCCACATCGCGTGCCCGTTGCCCCGGGCGGCGCCCCGAGGCCGGCGCACAGTCCGCCCCGGGCGGCGCCCCGAAGCCCGCGCACAGTCCGCCCCGGGTGGGGCGTCTCGGGCCGGGTTCGGGCCGGAGGCGGCGGCCCACCCTGGTGCGGAAGACGATCACATGGCATCGTCCCTTGCAGCCGCCTCACGCGCACACCCCCTCGCGTGTGCGCGGGAAACACGCACACCACGCGTTACAGCCCGGGAGCCGACCGATGACCTCTGCAGCGAACCCCGATCCGCAGCCCGCGCCCCTGTGGCAGCCGGACTCCGACCGCATCGCCGCCGCGCGGATCACCCGCTTCCAGGCCTGGGCCGCCGAGCGCTACGGGGCGCCCGCCGAGGGCGGATACCCGGCTCTCCACCGCTGGTCGGTCGCCGAACTCGACACCTTCTGGCAAGCCGTCGCCGCGTGGTTCGACATCCGCTTCTCCTCCCCGTACGAAGCTGTCCTTGCTGATCGAACGATGCCCGGAGCCCAGTGGTTCCCGGGCGCCACCCTGAACTACGCGGAACACGCGCTGCGCGCCGCCGAGGACCCCGCGCGGGCCGGCGAGCCCGCGCTGCTGCACGTCGACGAGATGCACGAACCCGTGGAGACCGGCTGGGCCGAGCTACGCCGCCAGGTCGGCTCGCTCGCCGCGGAGCTGCGGGCCATCGGGGTGCGGCCGGGCGACCGGGTCAGCGGCTATCTGCCCAACGTCCCGCAGGCGGTCACCGCCTTCTTGGCCTCGGCGGCCGTCGGCGCCGTGTGGACCTCCTGCGCCCCCGACTTCGGCGCCCGCAGCGTCCTGGACCGCTTCCAGCAGGTCGAGCCGGTCGTCCTGTTCACCGTGGACGGCTACCGCTACGGCGGCAAGGAGCACGACCGCGGCGACGTCGTGGCCGAGCTCCGCCGCGAACTGCCCACGCTGCGCGCCGTCGTGCACGTCCCGCTGCTCGGCACCCCGGCCCCCGAAGGCACCCTGGAGTGGTCCGCCCTGACGGCGGGCGAAACCGAACCCGTCTTCGAGCAGGTGCCCTTCGACCACCCCCTGTGGGTGCTCTACTCCTCCGGCACGACGGGTCTGCCCAAGGCCATCGTGCAGTCCCAGGGCGGCATCCTCCTCGAGCACTTCAAGCAGATCGGCCTGCACTGCGACCTCGGCCCCGAGGACCGCTTCTTCTGGTACACCTCCACCGGCTGGATGATGTGGAACTTCCTCGTCTCCGGCCTGCTCACCGGCACCACTGTGATCCTTTACGACGGCAGCCCCGGCCATCCCCACACGGGCGCGCAGTGGGGCGTGGCGGAGCGCACCGGCGCCACCCTGTTCGGCACGTCGGCCGCGTACGTCATGGCCTGCCGCAAGGCCGAGGTGCACCCGGGGCGCGACTTCGACCTGTCCCGTATCAAGGGTGTGGCGACCACCGGCTCGCCGCTGCCGCCCGACGGCTTCCGCTGGCTGCACGACGAGGTGCGCGAGGACCTGTGGATCGCATCGGTCAGCGGCGGCACCGACGTCTGCTCCTGTTTCGCGGGGGCGGTCCCGACGCTTCCCGTGCACATCGGCGAACTCCAGGCGCCCTGCCTCGGCACCGACCTCCAGGCCTGGGACGCCCAGGGCAGGCCCGTCATCGGCGAGGTCGGCGAGCTGGTCGTCACCAACCCCATGCCGTCCATGCCCACCCGTTTCTGGAACGACCCCGACGGCAGCCGCTACCGCGACAGCTACTTCGAGATGTTCCCCGGCGTGTGGCGGCACGGGGACTGGATCACCCTCACCGACCACGGCTCGGTGATCATCCACGGCCGCTCGGACTCCACCCTCAACCGCCAGGGTGTGCGCATGGGTTCGGCCGACATCTACGAGGTCGTCGAACGGCTGCCGGAGATCCGTGAGTCCCTGGTCATCGGCCTGGAGGAACCGGGTGGCGGCTACTGGATGCCCCTGTTCGTGCACCTCGCCGAGGGCGCCGTCCTGGACGACGCCCTCCGTACGAAGATCAAGCTGGCGATCCGCGAACAGCTTTCCCCGCGCCATGTCCCCGACGAGATCATCGAGGCGCCCGGCGTCCCGCACACCCTGACCGGCAAGCGCATCGAGGTGCCCGTCAAGCGCCTCCTCCAAGGCGCGGCTCTGGACAAGGCCGTCAACCCCGGTTCGGTGGACAACCTGGACCTGTTGCGTTTCTACGAGGACATCGCCCGCAAGCGCGGCTGATCACCCTCCATAGGTGGCCTCGGACTCGCTCAGCGTGTCGGCGAAGTCCGAGGCCAGCCCGGCCGCTCGTGAGGTCCCGAGGCCGGCCACGGTCACGCGTACGCCAGGCGCCGCCGCCATCCGGAAGCGGGCCCCGGCCGCCACCCACCAGCCGCGCGTGCGCAGCCCGTTGACCACGGCCGACTCGTCGCGCACCGGCACCCACACGTTCATCCCACTCGCACCGTGCGCCACGATCCCGCGCTCCGCGAGCTCCTTGACGAACGCGGTACGCCGCCGCTCATAGGCGACCTCCGCCCGCGCCACCAGGAGCTGCGCCGAGGGGTCGTCCATGAGCGTCAGCACGGCGGCCTGCAACAGATGACTCACCCATCCGGACGTGAGCAGCAGCCGCCCGTCGTGCCGCGCCAGGGTCACCGGATCACACGCGGCGGCCGCCCACCGCAGATCAGTGCCCAGGTACTTCGTCACGGTCCGCACCTGTGCCCAGCGCGTAAGCCCGCCCGTGGTGAGGGAGTTGAGTTCCGCTCCGGCGATCTCGGCGGCGTGGTCGTTCTCGATCACGAGGACATCGGGTGCCTGCCGCAGCACCTCGACCAGCTCATCGCGCCGCGCCGGCGAGAAGCACCCCCCGTAGGGGTTCTGCGCTCGCGGGCTGCACACGACGGCGCGGGCCCCGGCCCGCAGCGCGTCGCGCAGCAGGTCCGGCCGCATCCCCTCGTCGTCGACCCCGACCGCGATGGTGCGCAGCCCCATGGCTTGCAACAGGTCGAGAAGATGGTGGTATCCGGGGTCCTCCATCGCCACCGCGTCCCCGGGGCGCAGCTCCGTGGTCAGCAGCCGCGCGACGCAGTCGAGCGCCCCGTGGGCGAACGTCACGGACTCGCAGGGCACGCCGTCGGCGTCGAACCAGGCACGCACCCGCTCCTCCAGCCGCGGCAGCCGGGGCGTGGAGCGGTGCGAGCGCGGGCCGGTGGAAGGCGCGACGAGCGCAGGCGGGTCCGGCAGGAACGCCGCGTCGGGATGACCACCCGCCAGATCCCGCAGCCCTGCGGGCACCTTGGGCGGCCGCCGGGAGGCGACGGCCGGCGCGGCGGCCACCACCGTCCCGCCCCGGCCCCGGGTGACGACCACACCGCGCCGACGCAGCTCCTTGTAGGCGGTCGCCACCGTGCCCGGACTGACCGTCAGCTCCTCGGCCAGCCGCCGTACGGGAGGCAGCGCGTCACCCGGGCCCAAGTCGCCGCCCGCGACCGCGGCCTCGACGGACGCGGCAATGCCCTTGGCGGTGGTACCGGAGATCGAATATTGTGTCACCACGTTAAGAATTATGTATCGATACATAAATCTCGTCAAGGGGGACCCATGAGCTGGAGCCGCGCCGCACTGTGGGAACGCGTGCCAGGAGGCGTCGACGGCCGTCGCATGCTGTCCGTCGCCTTCGTCGACCGAACCGGCAGCGGCCTGTGGGAGGCCGTCAGCGTCCTCTACTTCAGCTACGTGGCCGGGCTCTCGCTCGCCCAGATCGGCACCCTGGTCGCCGTGTCCGGAGCCGTCGGCATCGCCGGGGCGCCCGTAGGCGGCCGCATCGCCGACCGGCTCCCCGACACACGGGTGCTCATCGGTCTTCAAATGCTGCGCGCCGTAGCCGCGTTCGCGCTCCTGACCACTCATGACTTCGCCCTGCTGCTGGTGTTCGCCTCCGCCGGAAGCTTCGGCGACCGCTCGGCCAACGTCCTCACGAAGCTGTACGCGGCCCGGATCGCCGGGCCCGAGCGCGTGCGCTACCAGGCCGTCAGCCGGACCGTCGCCAACGCGGGCTGGGCCGTCGGCGGCCTCGCCGCCGCGGGGGCCCTGGCCATCGGCTCGACCGCCTCCTACCAGTGGCTCCTGGCCGGCAACGCCGTCTCGTTCATCGGATCCGCCGTCATCACCGGCCTGTGCGCCGAACCGCAGGCACCCGGCCGCACGGTCGCCAAGTCCACCGATCCGACGGCGAAGGCGCAGCTGGCCAACCCCTGGCGCGACCGCCGCTATCTGGCATTCGTGGCCACCGAAACCGTCGTCTTCCTCGACGATGCGGTGTTCAAGATCGGCCTGCCGCTCTGGACCGTGCACGGCACCGACGCGCCGACCGGCCTCGTCCCCCTGCTCATGGTGATCAACAACGTGATGGTGGTGGGGCTCCAGGTGCCCCTGGCCCGGTTCGGCGCCACCACGCAGGCCGCGCGCCGCCTGCTGCTCCCGCTCTCCGTGGTCTTCGCCGTGGCGGGAGTGACCATCGCGGCCTCCGCGGCGCACGGCGCCACGCTCGCCGTCACCTTCCTCGTCGCCGCGACGGTCGCCTTCACCCTCGCCGAGATCATCCACGCGACCATCTCCTGGGAACTCTCGATCGCCCTCGCGGCCGACCACGCCCAAGGCGCTTACCTCGGTGTCCACGGACTCGCCCAGTCCGTTCAACGCAGCCTCGGCCCCCTCGCCGTCACCGCCGCCGTCGCGACCGGCCCCGCCGGCTGGATCGCCTTCTCCGCGGTCATCGTGGCCGGCTGTCTGACCCAGTACCGCCTGGCCCGGCCCCACCCCGACCGAACGCCACTGTCAGTGGCGCCGGTTACGCTGAGTGAGCATTGATCGACACCGTGCTCAGGGGGAAACATGGCGCACACCCAGCCCATCAAGACCGTCCGGCGGGCACTCCGCCGTGAAATGCCGGGCACCGTCGGCCTGATCGCCGACGCGCACGACTTCACGGCCATGACCCGATACCGATCCTTCACCTTCGACGACCACACCGCCTACCTGCGTCAAGTCGAAGGATTCCTGCGCTCGCTGGCCGCCCGGGGCCTGCATACGACGGTCGCGCTCTTCGACCCGGAGGAGTTCAGCGACTTCTGTACGTCACGCGGCCTCGACCCGGACACAGCGGAAAGCCGTACGCGCTTCACGGCCGAACTGGCGGCGGGCGGCGCCTGCGTGGCCTACGCGGGCCAACCCATCGACAGCCTCGTTCCGCAACTCATCAACAAGGCAGCCCGCAAGGCGACTTGGGAGTACGCGACACTCATCCTGGCCGAGGCGGGGGAGTGCGCCGACTGCGGACAGGACATCGGGCGGGCCGCCTTCGACCGGGCCTCCCAGCTCCTGCTGAACCTCCTGGAAGCAGCCGGCCCCGGCGCCCACCACCTGGTGTGCAGCATCCCCGCGCGACAGGAGCAGCTCATCACCGTCCTGCACGCCCACCGGCAGGGACATGACCCGGTGCGTCTGGAGGAGACCGACGCCGCGGAGTTCGTGACCGTCCTCGCGGCGGGCATCGCCCTGCGCGGCACCGGTGGCCTGGTCCTGCGGACGACCGAACCGGGCACCCCGGACCGGCTGTACGGCTGGCGCCTGCTGCACGACCGGCTCGATCCGCTGACCGAGGCCGAAGTCTTCAGCGCCTACTGCACCGATGCCGAGACCGGCGACCCGGTGCCCCCGGAACCCGACGTCGAATACCGCGCCGGTTTCCCCATCGAGCAGCCCGACAGCCACCACTGACTGAGGCCCGGCCGTCATCCCCGACAGTCATCAGCCATCGCTGACGGAAGACGGGCCCCGCGAAAGGAAAGGGGCTCCCCGCCGCACCCGCGACGGGAAGCCCCTCTCACACCGGTTCACACCGGTCCCCAGCCATCGGCCGGTCGTCACTCGCCGGACAGCACCGCCTGCGCGGCGCTCCGCGCGTCCTCGGCGGTGTCCGCCGCGCGAGCCGCCGACGCAGCGCGCTCGCACTGCGCCAGCGTGTGCTTCGCCAGCGTCGACCGCACATACGGAATGGACGCCGCGCCCATCGAAAGGCTGGTCACCCCGAGACCGGTCAGGACACAGGCCAACAGCGGATCGGAGGCAGCCTCGCCACACACACCACAGCTCTTGCCCTCGGCCTTCGCGGCCTCCGCCGACATGGCGATCAGGTCGAGCAGCGCGGGCTGCCAAGGGTCCTGGAGCCGGGACACCGCGCCCACCTGACGGTCCGCCGCGAAGGCGTACTGCGCCAGGTCGTTGGTGCCGAGCGAAAGGAACTCGACCTCCTGCAGAATCGAGCGGGCCCGCAGCGCGGCGGAGGGGATCTCCACCATCGCGCCGAACTTCGCGCGCAGCCCGGCCTCGCGGCACGCGTCGGCAAACGCCTTCGCGTCCGTACGGTCGGCCACCATCGGGGCCATGACCTCGAGGTAGACGGGCAGCCCCTCGGCGGCCTCGGCAAGCGCGATCAGCTGCGTGCGCAGCACCTCGGGGTGGTCGAGCAGCGAGCGCAGCCCACGCACGCCGAGCGCCGGGTTGGGCTCGTCGGCCGGAGTCAGGAAGTCCAGCGGTTTGTCGGCACCCGCGTCCAGGACACGCACCACGACGCGCCCCTCGGGGAACGCCTCAAGGACCTTGCGGTACGCCTCGACCTGCTTCTCCCGCGACGGCGCCTTGGCGGAGTCGTCGAGGAAAAGGAACTCGGTACGGAACAGACCGACGCCCTCGGCGCCCGCCTCCACCGCGGCCGGGACGTCGGCGGGACCGCCGACGTTGGCGAGCAGTGGAACCTTGTGGCCGTCCGACGTGGCACCCGGACCGGACGAGGCGGACAGCGCCGCCTTGCGCTCGGCCGCGGCCCGCTCCATCTCGGCCTGCTTCTCCTGGCTCGGGTCCACGAAAATCTCGCCCGTGCTGCCGTCGACCGCGATCAGCGTGCCCTCGGCCAGCTCACCGGCGCCCGGCAGGGCCACGATCGCGGGAACACCGAGCGCGCGCGCCAGGATGGCGCTGTGACTGGTCGGCCCGCCCTCCTCGGTCACGAAACCCAGCACCAGCGCCGGGTCGAGCAGCGCCGTGTCGGCGGGTGCGAGGTCCCGGGCGATGAGCACATACGGCTCGTCGCTGTCCGGCACACCCGGCATGGGCACGCCGAGCAGGCGCGCCACGATCCGGTTCCGTACGTCGTCGAGGTCGGCGACGCGTCCCGCCATGTACTCACCGGCACCCGCGAGCAGTTCGCGGTAGTGCGAGAAGGCGTCGTACACAGCGCGCTCGGCCGTGCTGCCGACGACGATGCGCCGGTCGACATCGGCCATCAGCTCGGGGTCCTGAGCGATCATCGCCTGGGCTTCGAGCACGGCCTGCGCCTCACCGCCGGCCAGGTTGCCCCGCGCCATCAGGTCGGCCGCCACAGCTTCCACGGCCTGGCGGGCGCGCCCCTGTTCGCGCCCGTGCTCCGATGCGGGAATCTGCTTGGCAGGCGGTTCGAGGACCGCCGTACCCATGTGCCGAACCTCGCCGATCGCCACACCGTGGCTCACGCCGACGCCTCGCAGCGTTGTCTCCATCTCACCGTCTCCGATAGGTGCGGCGGTCAGTGCCGCCGCCGTGATTGTCCGTCTGGCGCGCCGTCATGCCGGCGCCGGCGTCACCGCCAGCTGAAGAGCGCGTCGCCGGCCTTCACGTCGCCGCTCTCGACGACACCGGAGAGGGAGTCAGCGGTGGCCTCGAGAGCCACGATGGGACAGATGGGGGACTTTCCGGCGGCCTCGACGGCGGCCGGGTCCCAGCGCACGACCTCCTGGCCGCGCGTCACGGTGTCGCCCTTGTTGACGAGGAGCTCGAAGCCCTCGCCGTTGAGCTGAACGGTGTCGATTCCGAGGTGCGTCAGCACACCGTGGCCCTCGCTGTCGACGACAACAAAGGCGTGCGGGTGCAGGGACACGACGACGCCCTCCACGGGCGCCACTGCCACTGACGGCTCACGTACGGGATCAATAGCGGTGCCGGGGCCCACCATCGCGCCGGAGAAGACCGGGTCGGGCACTGCCGCGAGCCCAATGGCCTGTCCAGCAAGTGGGGACGTCACGCTAGTCATGGGGAGCCTCCCAGGGGCGGAGCTTCAAGTGTCGCCGTCACTACCTGTCCTGGACGGCGTACTGTTCAGAAGGGTAAGTCATAAGAAGTCCCGGTTCCGCACGACAGGTACTGGTTGGCGGACCTAGGTGCACACCGGAAACGATTTGCCTCAACTCCCGGTGGGCCTGTACTGTCGTACTCCTGCCTGACCCCATCACGACACTGTGATTCGGTGGTCGGCGGCACCTACCAAGTCCCGATCCTAACCCGGATTTCCGACTGCGCCTGTGTGCGGAGACGGTGGTCAGGAAGACGGAAAAGACTTGCTAGAGTCTGAATCGCCCGAAAGCCGATACGGCCGGAAAGCGAAATGCCTGCTCCAGCGGGTGGCGGAAACGAGAAATCGGGTCTGCTAAGCTGGAAACACGAAATACCGAAGGGAAGCGCCCGGAGGAAAGCCCGAGAGGGTGAGTACAAAGGAAGCGTCCGTTCCTTGAGAACTCAACAGCGTGCCAAAAGTCAACGCCAGATTGACAACCCCGTCTCCACTTCGGTGGGACGAGGTTCCTTTGAAAAGTCCTGCCGGCCCTCGTGGTCGTCAGGCGATTACACAGCGAGGACGCTGTGGACGGGCCGCCTTATTCCGGTGGTTCCGTCCCGCTCTTACGTGATGTGTGCACCCGATTGCGGGTAAACATTCATGGAGAGTTTGATCCTGGCTCAGGACGAACGCTGGCGGCGTGCTTAACACATGCAAGTCGAACGATGAAGCCCTTCGGGGTGGATTAGTGGCGAACGGGTGAGTAACACGTGGGCAATCTGCCCTTCACTCTGGGACAAGCCCTGGAAACGGGGTCTAATACCGGATAACACTCCTCAGGGCATCTTGAGGGGTTAAAAGCTCCGGCGGTGAAGGATGAGCCCGCGGCCTATCAGCTTGTTGGTGGGGTGATGGCCTACCAAGGCGACGACGGGTAGCCGGCCTGAGAGGGCGACCGGCCACACTGGGACTGAGACACGGCCCAGACTCCTACGGGAGGCAGCAGTGGGGAATATTGCACAATGGGCGAAAGCCTGATGCAGCGACGCCGCGTGAGGGATGACGGCCTTCGGGTTGTAAACCTCTTTCAGCAGGGAAGAAGCGAAAGTGACGGTACCTGCAGAAGAAGCGCCGGCTAACTACGTGCCAGCAGCCGCGGTAATACGTAGGGCGCAAGCGTTGTCCGGAATTATTGGGCGTAAAGAGCTCGTAGGCGGCTTGTCACGTCGGATGTGAAAGCCCGGGGCTTAACCCCGGGTCTGCATTCGATACGGGCTAGCTAGAGTGTGGTAGGGGAGATCGGAATTCCTGGTGTAGCGGTGAAATGCGCAGATATCAGGAGGAACACCGGTGGCGAAGGCGGATCTCTGGGCCATTACTGACGCTGAGGAGCGAAAGCGTGGGGAGCGAACAGGATTAGATACCCTGGTAGTCCACGCCGTAAACGTTGGGAACTAGGTGTTGGCGACATTCCACGTCGTCGGTGCCGCAGCTAACGCATTAAGTTCCCCGCCTGGGGAGTACGGCCGCAAGGCTAAAACTCAAAGGAATTGACGGGGGCCCGCACAAGCAGCGGAGCATGTGGCTTAATTCGACGCAACGCGAAGAACCTTACCAAGGCTTGACATATACCGGAAACGGCTAGAGATAGTCGCCCCCTTGTGGTCGGTATACAGGTGGTGCATGGCTGTCGTCAGCTCGTGTCGTGAGATGTTGGGTTAAGTCCCGCAACGAGCGCAACCCTTGTTCTGTGTTGCCAGCATGCCCTTCGGGGTGATGGGGACTCACAGGAGACTGCCGGGGTCAACTCGGAGGAAGGTGGGGACGACGTCAAGTCATCATGCCCCTTATGTCTTGGGCTGCACACGTGCTACAATGGCCGGTACAAAGAGCTGCGATGCCGTGAGGCGGAGCGAATCTCAAAAAGCCGGTCTCAGTTCGGATTGGGGTCTGCAACTCGACCCCATGAAGTCGGAGTTGCTAGTAATCGCAGATCAGCATTGCTGCGGTGAATACGTTCCCGGGCCTTGTACACACCGCCCGTCACGTCACGAAAGTCGGTAACACCCGAAGCCGGTGGCCCAACCCCTTGTGGGAGGGAGCTGTCGAAGGTGGGACTGGCGATTGGGACGAAGTCGTAACAAGGTAGCCGTACCGGAAGGTGCGGCTGGATCACCTCCTTTCTAAGGAGCACAGTACCGATTGCAGACACATGTTCTGCACGGTCAGCTCATGGGTGGAACGTTGACTATTCGGCACTTCCGGTCGACTCGGGCCGCTAGTACTGCTCTTCGGAGCGTGGAACGCGACACGGGGTGATGGGGAGGGCCGGGCACGCTGTTGGGTATCTGAAGGTACGGCCGTAAATGGTTGTGTCTTCGGTCGCCGGCCCCAGTGAACTCCACTGAATGGTGGGGGTGATGGGTGGTTGGTCGTTGTTTGAGAACTGCACAGTGGACGCGAGCATCTGTGGCCAAGTTTTTAAGGGCGCACGGTGGATGCCTTGGCACCAGGAACCGATGAAGGACGTGGGAGGCCACGATAGTCCCCGGGGAGCCGTCAACCAGGCTTTGATCCGGGGGTTTCCGAATGGGGAAACCCGGCAGTCGTCATGGGCTGTCACCCATACCTGAACACATAGGGTATGTGGAGGGAACGAGGGGAAGTGAAACATCTCAGTACCCTCAGGAAGAGAAAACAACCGTGATTCCGGGAGTAGTGGCGAGCGAAACCGGATGAGGCCAAACCGTATGCGTGTGATACCCGGCAGGGGTTGCGCATGCGGGGTTGTGGGATCTCTCTTTCACAGTCTGCCGGCTGTGAGGCGAGTCAGAAACCGTTGGTGTAGGCGAAGGACATGCGAAAGGTCCGGCGTAGAGGGTAAGACCCCCGTAGCTGAAACATCAACGGCTCGTTTGAGAGACACCCAAGTAGCACGGGGCCCGAGAAATCCCGTGTGAATCTGGCGGGACCACCCGCTAAGCCTAAATATTCCCTGGTGACCGATAGCGGATAGTACCGTGAGGGAATGGTGAAAAGTACCGCGGGAGCGGAGTGAAATAGTACCTGAAACCGTGTGCCTACAAGCCGTGGGAGCGTCGCGCGCTGAGTTTACTCAGTGCGTCGTGACTGCGTGCCTTTTGAAGAATGAGCCTGCGAGTTAGCGGTGTGTAGCGAGGTTAACCCGTGTGGGGAAGCCGTAGCGAAAGCGAGTCCGAACAGGGCGATTGAGTTGCACGCTCTAGACCCGAAGCGGAGTGATCTAGCCATGGGCAGGTTGAAGCGGCTGTAAGAGGTCGTGGAGGACCGAACCCACCAGGGTTGAAAACCTGGGGGATGACCTGTGGTTAGGGGTGAAAGGCCAATCAAACTCCGTGATAGCTGGTTCTCCCCGAAATGCATTTAGGTGCAGCGTCGTGTGTTTCTTGCCGGAGGTAGAGCACTGGATAGGCGATGGGCCCTACCGGGTTACTGACCTTAGCCAAACTCCGAATGCCGGTAAGTGAGAGCGCGGCAGTGAGACTGTGGGGGATAAGCTCCATGGTCGAGAGGGAAACAGCCCAGAGCATCGACTAAGGCCCCTAAGCGTACGCTAAGTGGGAAAGGATGTGGAGTCGCAGAGACAACCAGGAGGTTGGCTTAGAAGCAGCCACCCTTGAAAGAGTGCGTAATAGCTCACTGGTCAAGTGATTCCGCGCCGACAATGTAGCGGGGCTCAAGCGTACCGCCGAAGTCGTGTCATTCCAGCACATACCCCCAACGGGGGCTGGGATGGGTAGGGGAGCGTCGTGTGCCGGGTGAAGCCGCAGCGGAAGCTAGTGGTGGACGGTTCACGAGTGAGAATGCAGGCATGAGTAGCGATACACACGTGAGAAACGTGTGCGCCGATTGACTAAGGGTTCCTGGGTCAAGCTGATCTGCCCAGGGTAAGTCGGGACCTAAGGCGAGGCCGACAGGCGTAGTCGATGGACAACCGGTTGATATTCCGGTACCCGCTTTGAAACGCCCAATATCGAATCAGGCGATGCTAAGCCCGTGAAGCCGTTCCGGACCCTTCGGGGAAAGGAAAGTGGTGGAGCCGGTGACCCAGACTTGTAGTAGGTAAGCGATGGGGTGACGCAGGAAGGTAGTCCAGCCCGGGCGGTGGTTGTCCCGGGGTAAGGGTGTAGGACGTGCGGTAGGCAAATCCGTCGCACACATAGTCTGAGACCTGATGCCGAGCCGATTGTGGTGAAGTGGATGATCCTATGCTGTCGAGAAAAGCCTCTAGCGAGTTTCATGGCGGCCCGTACCCTAAACCGACTCAGGTGGTCAGGTAGAGAATACCGAGGCGTTCGGGTGAACTATGGTTAAGGAACTCGGCAAAATGCCCCCGTAACTTCGGGAGAAGGGGGGCCATCACCGGTGATGAGATTTACTCTCTGAGCTGGGGGTGGCCGCAGAGACCAGCGAGAAGCGACTGTTTACTAAAAACACAGGTCCGTGCGAAGCCGTAAGGCGATGTATACGGACTGACGCCTGCCCGGTGCTGGAACGTTAAGGGGACCGGTTAGTGACCTTTCGGGGTTGCGAAGCTGAGAACTTAAGCGCCAGTAAACGGCGGTGGTAACTATAACCATCCTAAGGTAGCGAAATTCCTTGTCGGGTAAGTTCCGACCTGCACGAATGGCGTAACGACTTCTCGACTGTCTCAACCATAGGCCCGGTGAAATTGCACTACGAGTAAAGATGCTCGTTTCGCGCAGCAGGACGGAAAGACCCCGGGACCTTTACTACAGTTTGATATTGGTGTTCGGTTCGGCTTGTGTAGGATAGGTGGGAGACTTTGAAGCGGCCACGCCAGTGGTTGTGGAGTCGTCGTTGAAATACCACTCTGGTCGTGCTGGATGTCTAACCTCGGTCCGTGATCCGGATCAGGGACAGTGTCTGATGGGTAGTTTAACTGGGGCGGTTGCCTCCTAAAGAGTAACGGAGGCGCCCAAAGGTTCCCTCAGCCTGGTTGGCAATCAGGTGTTGAGTGTAAGTGCACAAGGGAGCTTGACTGTGAGACCGACGGGTCGAGCAGGGACGAAAGTCGGGACTAGTGATCCGGCGGTGGCTTGTGGAAGCGCCGTCGCTCAACGGATAAAAGGTACCCCGGGGATAACAGGCTGATCTTCCCCAAGAGTCCATATCGACGGGATGGTTTGGCACCTCGATGTCGGCTCGTCGCATCCTGGGGCTGGAGTCGGTCCCAAGGGTTGGGCTGTTCGCCCATTAAAGCGGTACGCGAGCTGGGTTTAGAACGTCGTGAGACAGTTCGGTCCCTATCCGCTGCGCGCGCAGGAACATTGAGAAGGGCTGTCCCTAGTACGAGAGGACCGGGACGGACGAACCTCTGGTGTGCCAGTTGTCCTGCCAAGGGCATGGCTGGTTGGCTACGTTCGGAAAGGATAACCGCTGAAAGCATCTAAGCGGGAAGCCTGCTTCGAGATGAGTGTTCCCACCTCCTTGAGAGGGTAAGGCTCCCAGTAGACGACTGGGTTGATAGGCCAGATGTGGAAGCCCGGTAACGGGTGGAGCTGACTGGTACTAATAGGCCGAGGGCTTGTCCTCAGTTGCTCGCGTCCACTGTGTTTGTTCTGAAGCAATGAACTCCCGCATGCCCTCTGGGGTGTGTGCTGGTCGAGTTCAACTTCATAGTGTTTCGGTGGTCATAGCGTTAGGGAAACGCCCGGTTACATTCCGAACCCGGAAGCTAAGCCTTTCAGCGCCGATGGTACTGCAGGGGGGACCCTGTGGGAGAGTAGGACGCCGCCGAACAAATTGTGGGAAAAGCCCCGCACCCGATCGTAGGAATACGGTCGACGGTGCGGGGCTTTTTCGCGTTTGCCGGGCGCTTTTCGGGCGTTTTGGCGGGATTGGACCGTGCTCAGGTCTGTACCCCCTGTGCACCCGTTGGCCCGCGCTGACGGTAGGGTCAGGGGGCATCGTCGGCACATTTCCCACAGGAGGCCCCCGGGTGGAGGTCCAGGAGACTCGCGTTCAGACGGACCGGGTGCTCACCATCCCCAATATTCTCAGCATGGCGCGCCTTGTCGGCGTTCCGCTCTTCCTGTGGCTGATTCTCCGCCCCGTCTTTGGCGGGCCGAACAGCGATGGCTGGGCTCTGCTGGTGTTGGCGCTGAGTGGAGTCAGCGACTACCTGGACGGGAAGCTGGCCCGTCGTTGGAACCAGATCAGCAGTCTGGGACGGCTGCTCGACCCCGCTGCCGACCGGTTGTACATCCTTTCCACCCTGGTCGGTCTCACGTGGCGCGAGATCCTGCCGATTTGGTTGACCGCTGCCCTTTTGGCCCGCGAGTTGATGCTTCTGGTGATGGTGGGAATCCTTCGCCGGCACGGCTATCCGCCCCCCCAGGTGAACTTCTTGGGCAAGGCCGCGACGTTCAACCTGATGTATGCCTTCCCGCTGCTGCTGCTCAGCGACGGAAGCGGCTGGCTCCCCGCCCTCGCGAGGATTTTCGGATGGGCGTTCGCCGGATGGGGTACAACTCTGTATTGGTGGGCAGGAATCCTCTATGTGGTTCAGGTCCGCCGACTCGTGAAGGCGGACACACAGGCCGACTGAGCTCGGCGCCCGCAAGCCCCGGCGTAGAGCCGGCCGCAGCGCGAGGTGTCACAGGGACTGCCCGCAGGGCGAAGTCGGCAAGATCGTTATCTCTTCAAGGAGGACGCTTCCGACATGAAGGCCGTCGTGATGGCTGGTGGCGAGGGCACACGCCTTCGTCCCATGACCTCGAGCATGCCCAAGCCGCTCCTGCCGGTCGTCAACCGGCCGATCATGGAGCATGTGCTGCGGCTGCTCAAGCGGCACGGTCTCAATGAGACCGTCGTCACCGTTCAGTTCCTGGCGTCGCTGGTCAGGAACTACTTCGGTGACGGGGAAGAGCTCGGAATGGAGCTCACCTACGCCAACGAGGAGAAGCCCCTCGGTACCGCGGGCAGCGTCAAGAATGCCGAGGAAGCCCTCAAGGATGATGCCTTCCTCGTCATTTCGGGTGACGCCCTCACCGATTTCGACCTGACCGACCTCATCAATTTCCACAAGGAGAAGGGCGCCCTCGTCACGGTCTGTCTGACGCGTGTGCCCAATCCGCTGGAATTCGGCATCACCATCGTCGACGAGGAGGGGAAGGTCGAGCGCTTCCTCGAGAAGCCGACGTGGGGGCAGGTCTTCTCCGACACCGTCAACACGGGCATCTACGTGATGGAGCCCGAGGTGTTCGACTATGTCGAGGCGGACAAGTCCGTCGACTGGTCCGGTGACGTCTTCCCGCAGCTGATGAAGGAAGGCAAGCCGATCTACGGCTACGTCGCGGAAGGCTACTGGGAGGACGTCGGTACGCACGAGAGCTACGTCAAGGCCCAGGCCGACGTGCTCGAAGGCAAGGTCGACGTCGACATCGACGGCTTCGAGATCTCCCCGGGCGTGTGGGTGGCGGAAGGCGCCGAGGTCCACCCCGATGCCGTGCTCCGAGGTCCCCTCTACATCGGGGACTACGCGAAGGTCGAAGCGGACGCGGAGATCCGCGAGCACACCGTCGTGGGATCCAACGTCGTCGTCAAGAGCGGGGCCTTTCTGCACAAGGCCGTCGTGCACGACAACGTCTATATCGGCCAGCAGAGCAATCTGCGCGGCTGCGTCATCGGCAAGAACACCGACATCATGCGGGCCGCCCGGATCGAGGACGGCGCCGTCATCGGTGACGAATGCCTGGTCGGTGAAGAATCGATCGTCCAGGGCAACGTCCGGGTCTACCCCTTCAAGACCGTCGAGGCCGGAGCGTTCGTCAACACCTCGGTGATCTGGGAGTCCAGAGGCCAGGCGCATCTGTTCGGCGCGCGGGGAGTCTCCGGCATCCTCAACGTGGAGATCACACCGGAGCTCGCGGTCCGCCTCGCCGGTGCGTACGCCACGACGCTCAAGAAGGGGTCGACCGTCACCACGGCGCGGGACCACTCCCGAGGCGCCCGCGCCCTGAAGCGTGCCGTCATCTCGGCGCTCCAGGCCAGCGCCATAGACGTACGGGACCTGGAGAACGTACCGCTGCCCGTCGCGCGCCAGCAGACCGCGCGGGGCACCGCCGGCGGCATCATGATCCGTACGTCGCCCGGTGTGCCGGATTCCGTGGACATCATGTTCTTCGACGAGCGGGGCGCGGACCTCTCGCAGGCCGGGCAGCGCAAGCTCGACCGGGTCTACGCGCGCCAGGAGTACCGGCGGGCCTTCCCCGGCGAGATCGGCGATCTGCAGTTCCCCTCCAGCGTCTTCGACTCCTACACCGGCTCGCTGCTGCGCAAGGCCGACACCACCGGGATCGCGGAGGCCGGCCTGAAGGTCGTCGTCGACGCGTCCAACGGAAGCGCCGGCCTGGTGCTGCCCAGCCTGCTCGGGCGGCTCAAGGTGGATTCGCTGGTCATCAATCCGGGTCTGGACGAGTCCAGGCCGACGGAGACGGCGGAGGGCCGACGGGCCGGGCTCGTGCGGCTCGGGGAGATCGTCGCCTCGGCGCGCGCCGCCTTCGGCGTGCGGTTCGACCCCGTCGGTGAGCGCCTTTCGCTCGTGGACGAGCGAGGCCGCATCGTGGAGGACGACCGGGCCCTGCTGGTGATGCTGGACCTGGTCGCGGCCGAGCGGCGCAGCGGCCGGGTCGCGCTCCCTGTCACGACCACCAGGATCGCCGAGCAGGTCGCTGCGTACCACGGCACCCAGGTCGACTGGACGACGACGTCGCCCGATGATCTGACCCGGGTCGGCCGCGAGGAGGCCACCATTTTCGGTGGCGATGGCCGCGGCGGGTTCATCGTGCCCGAGTTCAGCAGCGTCTTCGACGGAGCGGCCGCGTTCGTGCGGCTCCTCGGTCTTGTCGCGCGCACCCAGCTCACGCTCAGCCAGATCGACGCGCGCATCCCGCAGGCCCACGTGTTGCGGCGGGACATCCCGACGCCGTGGGCGGTCAAGGGCATGGTGATGCGCCGGGTCGTGGAGGCGGCCGCCGGCCGGTCCGTGGACACGACCGACGGCGTGCGGGTCGTGGAGGCCGACGGGCGCTGGGTGATGGTGCTGCCCGACCCGGCCGAGGCCGTCACCCATCTGTGGGCCGAGGGGCCGGACGACGTGTCGGCTCAGGCACTGCTCGACGAATGGGCCGCCGTGGTCGACAGCGCAGGTCACTGACGCCGTGATGGAGTGCCGGGCCGGCCTGGGAGGTGCGGCCCGGCACACCGGTGGGGCCATTCGGCGGTAGCGGCGCCGACATGCGACGATGTGCGGCATGCCGCAGCAGCCCCCCGTTCGGAGCACGTCGTCTCCGCCCCCGCGCCCCGACGCGTCGATGTCGCTGCTGACCAATGTCATGGACCACGCGCTGGACGACGGGTACGCCGAGGCGACCGCCCGTCGTGAGGCGGAGGGCGGGGCAGGTCTGCCGCGTACCCTGCGGGCCAAACTCGCGCTCGCGGGCGGCCTCGTGCTGGCCGCCCTCGTGGTGACGGTCGGGGCCGCGCAGGCCCGCGTCACCGCCCCGGTCGTGGCAAAGGAGCGCCAGGAGCTGATCGACCGCGTCGATTCGGAGACCAGGGCGGCCGACAAGCTCCAGGACGACGTGGACGGGCTGCGCACCGAGGTCGGGGACCGCCAGCGCAAGGCGTTGGAGAAGCACGGCGGCGACCAGGGTGAGCTCGTGGCGCTCCTTTCCGGTGCGACCGAGGTGCACGGCCCGGGAGTGAAGCTGGTCGTCGACGACGCCAAGGAGACCGCTCAGGGCGACGGAAGCCGCCCACGTGAGAGCACGACGTTCGCGGACACGGGCCGGGTCCGGGACCGCGACATGCAGCGCGTGGTCAACGGCCTCTGGCAGGCCGGCGCGGAGGCGATCGCCATCAATGGGCAGCGTCTGACATCGTTTTCGGCGATCCGGGCGGCGGGCGACGCCATACTGGTCGACAACAGGCCGCTGGTGCCGCCGTACACGGTGCTCGCCGTGGGGGACGGGAAACAGCTCGGCACGGCCTTCCAGGACGGCGCGGACGGCCAGTACTTGCACCTGCTGGAGCAGAATTACGGGATCAGGGCGAGCATCGCGGCCCAGTCCGACGTGCGGCTCCCCGCGGCGCCGAGCCTGACCGTACGTACAGCACAGCCATTGGCCACAGGCGCCGCTCCGGGCGCGGCCGACACAGGGAAGGGCACATCGTGATCGCCGTACTTGGCCTCGTCGTGGGCGTGGTGGTCGGACTTCTGGTCCGGCCCGAGGTGCCCGCGGTGGTCGAGCCGTATCTGCCGATCGCCGTGGTCGCGGCACTCGACGCGGTCTTCGGCGGACTCCGCGCCATGCTCGACGGCATCTTTGTCGACAAGGTCTTCGTGGTCTCCTTCCTGTCGAACGTGGTGGTCGCGGCCCTCATCGTCTTCCTCGGCGACAAGCTGGGCGTCGGCGCGCAGCTCTCGACCGGCGTGGTCGTGGTGCTGGGCATCCGGATCTTCTCCAACGCCGCCGCCATCCGCCGTCACGTCTTCAGGGCCTGAGGCCGATGAGCGAGGTGCACAACACCGGGCAGGGTGAAGGCGACGAGCAGCGGCCCCCTGCCGCCCCGGGCGAACCCGGCACGGACCAGCCGGCCCTGACGGGGCGCCAGCGGCTCGCCGCAGGCTTGTGGCCGCCCAGGGTCAGCCGCGCGCAGCTCATCGTGGCGCTGCTCCTGTTCGTCCTGGGGCTCGGGCTTGCCATCCAGGTCCGCTCGAACAGCGACAACAGCGCGCTGCGCGGGGCCCGTCAGGAGGATCTGGTGCGCATCCTGGATGAACTCGATTCCCGTACCAAGCGTCTTGAGGATGAGAAGCAGCGCCTGGACGGCCAACGTACGGAGCTGGAGACGAGTTCCAATCAGGCGGCGGAGGCGCGCAAGCAGACCGTGGAGAAGGAGCGGCAGCTCGGCATCCTGGCCGGTACGGTCGCGGCGCAAGGTCCTGGCATCACGTTGACGATCGGTGACCCCAAGGGCGCCGTCGAGGCCGACAAGATGCTTGACACGGTGCAGGAACTGCGTGCGGCGGGGGCGGAGGCGATCCAGGTCAACGATGTCCGTGTGGTGGCCAGTACGTACTTTTCGGACGAGGGCGGCGGCATCGGGGTGGACGGCAAGAAGGTGAGCGCGCCGTACGTCTTCAAGGTGATCGGCAGGCCGCAGGATCTGGAGCCGGCGCTCAACATCCCCGGCGGAGTGGTGCAGACTCTGGAGAAGGAGCAGGCCACCGCCACCGTAGCCCGCTCGGAGAAGATCGTCGTGAACGCCTTGCGGGTCGCGAAGCGGCCTGACTACGCTCAGTCGTCCCCGCACTGATGGGGACGGGGGTGGCAGCCGTCGCACAAGCGCAGGCGGTTGCGGGGGGTCGCCGCTCTGTAACAGTGGTACGTGGTGGAAACTGTTTGGCGGATACGGACGTTGTGAGGATGTCCGGGTCGGCAGGTGTGTTGATTCTGGGTTCGTCCTGCCCCACGGGCGGGTCTATTTCGGTCAAGGGGAATCGCCCGTGAAGTTGTTTGCGAAGTTGTTCGGCAAGAGCGCACGCCAGGACGGCGGCAGCGCCGCCAGGCACCGTGCTCAGCGCCCCGAAGGGACGGAGGAGCGGGGCGGCGAGCGCCCGCTGTTCCGTGATGAGGTGGGCGGTTCCGGGGGTGACATTCCGGGCGCGTCGTCTGTTGACCCGGCGGGCGCGGGGCGCATAGGTTTCGGGGAACCGTCAACCTCAGGTACGGGTGGAGGGTTTGGCTCCGACCCGTATGCCACCAGTGCCCACGCGGTGCCGCCGCGGCAGGAGGATCCGTCGATGTCGGGCTTGCCTGTTTGTACGAGGTGTGGGCACAGCAACCCCGCAGCCAGCCGTTTCTGCTCCAACTGCGGCGCCCCGCTGCGCCCCGGTGTGGTTCCGGAGCGCGCTTCGGAGACCACCTCGACCATCTCCATCTCGGGTCTCGAGGCGTACGACGCCGAGGTGACCGGCCAGACGCAGCTGCCCTCGCTCTCCCCGGAGGCCCAGGCCGCCGTGGACGCGCTGCCGCTGGGTTCGGCGCTCCTGGTGGTGCGCCGGGGGCCCAACTCGGGAAGCCGATTCCTGCTCGACGGCGAGCTGACCACGGCCGGCCGTCACCCGCAGAGCGACATCTTCCTGGACGACGTGACGGTCTCCCGCCGCCACGTGGAGTTCCGGCGGGGTCCCGACGGGCGCTTCACGGTCTCCGACGTCGGAAGCCTCAACGGCACGTACGTGAACCGCGAGCGGATCGACGCCGTCGACCTGGCCAATGGCGACGAGGTCCAGATCGGGAAGTACCGGCTGGTCTTCTACGCGAGCCAGCGCGCTCTCTGAGATCCAGCCAGGGAAGGTCCATGCTGCATACACCGACGGGCGGTGCCGGTTCCGGCACCGCCGCCGAGGGCGGCCGGCTGATGAGCATCGGCGGCGTGCTCAATCAGTTGCGCGAGGAATTTCCCGAGGTGACGATCTCGAAGATCCGTTTTCTGGAGTCCGAGGGCCTGGTGGAGCCCCGGCGTACGCCGTCGGGGTACCGCAAGTTCACCGCCGGTGACGTGGAGCGGCTGGCTCAGGTGCTCCGGATGCAGCGCGACCACTATCTGCCGCTCAAGGTCATCCGCGAGCACCTGGACGCGCTCAGCAGGGGCGAGCAGCCCTCGCTGCCCGCTCCTGGCGGTTCCCGGGAGCTGCCGGGCTCCTGGGGCGAGCCCGACCCCGAACGGCCCACCGCCGCCCGGGTGGGCCGCGCGGAGCTCATGGCGGCCGCCGAGGTCAGCGAGGCGGAGCTGGCCGAGTGGGAGTCGTACGGCCTGGTCACGCCTGGTCCCGAGGGCGGCTTCGACGCGGAGTCGGTGAACGTGGCGCGCCTGGTGGCGGACCTCGGGCGCTTCGGTTTGGAACCGCGTCATCTGCGCGCCATGAAGGCGGCGGCGGATCGTGAGGCGGGTCTGGTCGAGCAGGTCGTGGCGCCCCTGCGCCTGCACCGCAATCCGCAGACCAGGGCCCATGCGGAGGCCACCACCAAGGAGCTCGCCGCGCTCTCCGTACGCCTGCACGCGGCACTCGTGCAGACCGCCCTGGGTGTCCGGCTTCACTGATCTTGTGGGTGCCCGACTACCCAAACCTGCCGAGCACGTCCTAGGGTTGCTGTGTGAACGAGCTCGACGTCGTGGGTGTCCGGGTGGAAATGCCCTCCAACCAACCGATCGTGCTCCTGCGTGAAGTGGGAGGCGATCGGTACCTCCCCATCTGGATCGGTCCAGGGGAGGCGACCGCGATCGCCTTCGCCCAGCAGGGGATGGCGCCGGCGCGGCCGCTGACGCACGACCTTTTCAAGGACGTGCTGGAGGCCGTTGGCCAGGAGCTGACCGAGGTCCGCATCACGGACCTGCGCGAAGGCGTCTTCTACGCGGAGCTGGTCTTCGCCAGTGGGGTGGAGGTGAGCGCCAGGCCGTCCGACGCCATAGCGCTGGCCCTGCGTACCGGAACGCCGATCTACGGCAGTGACGGCGTCTTGGACGACGCCGGTATCGCCATTCCGGACGAGCAGGAGGACGAGGTGGAGAAGTTCCGCGAATTCCTCGACCAGATCTCGCCGGAGGACTTCGGCACCAACAGCCAGTGAGCACCGGGCACAGGTGATCCGGCGGCCCTGTCAGTGATGCCGCGCGCGGCGTGTGCCGGTGGAGTTTCGGCGCATTCGAGAAGCTTTTCCCGCGAGCGGGACACGGGAAACCACTCTCAGGGTGATTATCACTCGGCGTGCCGAGTGTGGCGATCGTTGACGCACCCCGGGTGACTGCCTACCGTCGAGTGGGCAGGTCAAGGACGGAGGGTCGGCGTGAGAATGAGCGGCGACGGTACGGCAGGGGGCGCTCCCGGACGAAGTCCAGGAGAGACCGGGCCGTACCCGCTTCACGGCGGTGCGGCCGATCCGGCCACCGACACCATCGGCTACCGGGGACCCACCGCCTGCGCGGCGGCGGGCATCACCTACCGCCAGCTCGACTACTGGGCCCGTACCGGCCTGGTCGAACCCAGTGTGCGTCCGGCCCACGGCTCGGGCACCCAGCGTCTCTACAGCTTCCGTGACGTCGTCGTCCTGAAGATCGTCAAACGTTTCCTCGACACCGGTGTCGCCCTCCAGAACATCCGCGCCGCCGTCCAGCATCTGCGGGCGCGCGGAGATCGCGATCTTGAGCGGATGACGCTGATGAGCGACGGGGCCACGGTCTATGAGTGTTCATCGCCCGACGAGGTCGTGACCTTGCTCCAGGGTGGTCAGGGGATCTTCGGGATCGCCGTGGGCGTGGTGTGGCGGGACGTCGAGTCGGCCCTTTCGCAGCTGCACGGTGAGCGCGTGGACACCGGCGAGACGCTGGTCGGGCACAACCCGGCCGACGAGCTGGCCAGGCGCCGCAATCGCGCCGTCTGACGCCTCTTCGGGGCCGGGCGGGCAGCGCCGGCCCCGGATCCGTCGGTGCCGCGGGGCCGATTGTCAGTGGCGTACGGCAGCATCAGTGATGTGAGAGCCGCGCCGACCATCCTGCATCTGGACATGGATGCCTTCTTCGCCGCAGCGGAGCAGGCATCCAAGCCCAGCCTGCGCGGAAAGCCGGTCGTCGTGGGCGGGCTCGGGCCGCGCGGGGTGGTCTCCACGGCGTCGTACGAGGCGCGCGTGTTCGGGGTGCGCTCGGCGATGCCCATGGCCCAGGCCCGGCGCCTGTGTCCGAACGCGGCGTATCTGGTGCCGCGCTTCCAGCTCTACCGCACGATCAGCGAGCAGGTGATGGAGCTGCTGCGGCGGCTGTCGCCGCTGGTCGAGCCGCTGAGCCTGGACGAGGCCTTCGTGGACCTGGAGGCGGGCGGGGTGGCCCATGACGCGGCGGGGGCGCGCGAGGCCGGTGAGCGGCTGCGGAGGGACATCAGGGCGGTCACCGGGCTCAGCGGGTCTGTCGGGCTCGCCGGATCCAAGATGCTGGCCAAGATCGCCTCCGAGGAGGCCAAGCCGGACGGGCTGTTCCTGATCGAGCCCGGCACCGAGCGCGCCCTTCTCGCCCCGATGCCGGTGCGCACCCTGCCGGGCGTGGGCCCGGCCACCGCCGAGCATCTGCGCCGTGCGGGGATGACCACGGTGGCCGACCTGTCCGAGGCGGGCGAGGACGAGCTCGTACGGCTGCTCGGGAAGGCGCACGGAGCCTCCGTGCACCGGATGGCATCCGGCTACGACGACCGGCCGGTGGTGGCCGAGCGGGACGCGAAATCGGTGTCGGTGGAGGACACCTTCGACGTGGACCTGCACGACCGGGTGCGGATCACGACCGAGGTGGGTCGGCTCGCGGAGCGGTGCGTGGGCCGGCTGCGGGCCTCGGGCCACTCCGGGCGCACCATCGTGCTCAAGGTCAGACGTTTCGACTTCTCGACGCTGACGAGGTCCGAGACGCTGCGCGGGCCGACGGACGACCTCGCGGTGGTGCGGGAGGCGGCCGGGCGGCTGCTCGACTCGGTGGACACCACGGGCGGGGTGCGGCTGCTCGGGGTGGGGGTGACCGGCCTCGCCGACTTCACGCAGGAGGACCTTTTCGCGCAGGCGGCGGGGGAGCGGGCGGCGCACGAGCAGCCCGAGCGGGAGGAGGCGGCGGCCGCCGCCGAGACGGAGACCGTGGAGGACCCGGCCCAGCGCCGCTGGCTGGCCGGGCACGACGTGCGGCACAGCGAGTACGGGCCGGGCTGGGTGCAGGGCAGCGGTGTGGGGCGCGTCACCGTGCGCTTCGAGACGCCCACGTCACGGGCGCCGGGGCGGGTGCGGACGTTCAGGGTGGACGATCCCGGGCTCACACCCGGGGAGCCGCTGGCCCTTGTGGAGCCGGCGGAGACCTCGCAGCACCCCCCGGACGCGCCGGCTCTCCCCGGCCCCGACGGGCGGGCCGAGGACGGGCCCGGGCCCGAGGCGGGGTCCCGGCCCGAGGGCGGCCCTCGGCCCGAGGGCCAGTCCCGGCGCGAAGACGGGCTCCGGCCCGAGGACCGGGGCGGAAGGGCTCAGATGTCGCCTCCCGCGAGCCGGCCGAAGTCGCGGTCGGAGGGCGGCGGGCCGGGATCGGGGGAGGGGGCGGAGATGTCCAGACCGTAGTGGTGGTAGAGCTGGAGCTCCTGCTCCGGGGAGAGGTGGCGGCCCACGCCGAAGTCAGGCGCTTCCTTGATCAGGCTGCGCTCGAAGGGGACGTGCAGCGCCTCGTCGACCAGGGTGCTGGGGTCCAGGGGGACGAAGGCGTCCCGGCTGAACAGGCCGGTGCGCACGGCGGCCCACTCCGGTGCGCCCGTCGCGTCATCGAGGTAGACCTCGTCCACCGTTCCGATCTTGCGTCCATTGCGGTCGTACGCCTTGCGGCCGATCAGGCTGCGCGGATCGATATCGGTCTGCACGGTCCCTCCAACTGGTCGCAACCGGTGACAACTGCTCCATAAGCACTACAAAAGTGCACATCGCGAGGGTTGGCCACTCGAGGCAGTTGAACAAAGAATCGGCTCGGAGTGCGCTGGTAGGCTGGCGAACGGCTGCTGACCCCGTGCGGGAGAGCCCTCCGGCGTACTCGACGAGTCACCCGGCGGGCGCCGAAGGAGCAAATCCTCCCCGGAATCTCTCAGGCCCACGGACCGCACGGACGAGGTCACTCTGGAAAGCAGGACGGGGAACGCGCGGGCACCACTGCCCGGGCACATCCTTTCCTCACCGACGGTGAAAACCGGGTCGCCCCCGTGCGTCCCGGTGAAGCTCTCAGGTTGAGATGACAGAGGGGGAGGCCGTCCGGGTACCCGCGCCGTGGTACCCCTCGCAGGTCGTGCGACCAGGAGGCCTCCGTAATGACCGCCAACCGCATTCCGCTCAGCCAGCTGGAACGTGGCATTCCGTTCGAGCAGCGCCACATCGGGCCCGACGCCGAGGCCCAGGCCAAGATGCTCGCGCAGGTCGGATACGGCTCGCTCGACGAGCTGACCGCCGCCGCCGTCCCCGACGTCATCAAGAGCGCGGAGGCGCTGGGCCTGCCCGAGGCGCGGACCGAGGCCGAAGTGCTCGCCGAGCTGCGCCGGCTCGCCGATCGCAACCAGGTGCTCGCGCCCATGATCGGCCTCGGCTACTACGGCACCTTCACGCCGCCGGTCATCCTGCGCAATGTGATGGAGAACCCCGCCTGGTACACGGCGTACACGCCCTACCAGCCGGAGATCTCGCAGGGCCGCCTCGAGGCGCTGCTCAACTTCCAGACCATGGTCGCCGAGCTGACCGGCCTGCCGACCTCCGGCGCCTCGCTGCTCGACGAGGGCACCGCGGCGGCCGAAGCCCTCGCCCTGTCGCGGCGCGTCGGCAAGGTCAAGGGCGGTGTCTTCCTCATCGACGCCGACACCCTGCCGCAGACGATCGCCGTGATCCAGACGCGCGCGGAGCCCACCGGGGTCGAGGTCGTCGTCGCGGACCTGAGCGAGGGCATCCCCGCCGAGATCGCCGAGCGCGGTGTCTTCGGTGTGCTGCTCCAGTACCCCGGCGCCTCCGGCCAGGTCCGCGACCTCAAGCCGGTCATCGACGCCGCCCACGAGCTGGGCGCGATCGTCACCGTCGCCGCCGACCTGCTCGCGCTCACCCTGCTCGCCTCGCCCGGCTCCCTCGGCGCGGACATCGCCGTCGGCGCCACCCAGCGCTTCGGCGTTCCGATGGGCTTCGGCGGCCCGCACGCCGGATTCATGGCGGTCCAGGAGAAGTTCGCCCGCAGCCTGCCCGGCCGTCTCGTCGGCGTCTCCGTCGACGCCGACGGCAACAAGGCCTACCGCCTTGCCTTGCAGACCCGCGAGCAGCACATCCGCCGCGAGAAGGCGACCAGCAACATCTGCACCGCGCAGGTGCTGCTCGCCGTCATGGCGGGGATGTACGCCGTCTACCACGGCCCGGACGGTCTGCGCCAGATCGCCCGGCGCACCCACCGCTACGCCGTGCTGCTGGCCGAGGGCCTGCGGGCCGCCGGCGTCGACGTCGTCCACGAGGCCTACTTCGACACCCTCACCGTGCGCGTGCCCGGCCGGGCCGCCAAGGCCGTCGCCGCCGCCCGCGAAGGCGGGGTCAACCTCCACCAGGTCGACGCGGACACCGTCTCCCTCTCCTGTGACGAGACCACCACGCGGGCCCAACTGGCCGCCGTCTGGGGCGCGTTCGGGACCGGCGCCGATGTGGACGCGCTGGACGCCACGGCCGCGGACACCCTGCCGGACGCCTTGCTGCGCACCGATGAGTTCCTGACCCACCCGGTCTTCCACCAGCACCGCTCCGAGACCGCGATGCTGCGGTACCTGCGCAGGCTCGCCGACCGCGACTACGCGCTCGACCGCGGCATGATCCCGCTCGGCTCCTGCACCATGAAGCTGAACGCGACGACCGAGATGGAGCCGGTGACCTGGCCCGAGTTCGGGCAGATCCACCCCTTCGCGCCGGTCGAGCAGGCCGCCGGCTACCTCACGCTCATCCGCGAGCTCGAGGAGCGCCTGGCCGAGGTCACCGGGTACGACGCGGTGTCCATCCAGCCCAACGCCGGCTCCCAGGGCGAGCTCGCCGGCCTGCTCGCGGTGCGCGCCTACCACCGCGCCAACGGCGACACCCAGCGCACCGTCTGCCTCATCCCCTCCTCCGCCCACGGCACCAACGCCGCGAGCGCCGTGATGGCCGGCATGAAGGTCGTCGTCGTCAAGACCGCCGACGACGGCGAGGTCGACGCCGCCGACCTGCGCGCCAAGATCGAGCAGTACCGCGACGAGTTGTCGGTGCTGATGATCACCTACCCGTCCACGCACGGCGTGTTCGAGGAGCACGTCGCCGACATCTGTGCCCAGGTCCACGAGGCCGGCGGCCAGGTGTATGTGGACGGCGCGAACCTCAACGCGCTGGTGGGCCTCGCCAAGCCGGGCAAGTTCGGCGGCGACGTCTCACACCTCAACCTGCACAAGACGTTCTGCATCCCGCACGGCGGCGGCGGCCCCGGCGTCGGCCCGGTCGGCGTGCGCGCCCACCTCGCGCCCTACCTGCCCAACCACCCGCTCCAGCCGGCGGCAGGACCGGCCACCGGCGTCGGCCCGATCTCGGCTGCCCCCTGGGGTTCGGCCGGCATCCTGCCGATCTCGTGGGCGTACGTCCGTCTCATGGGTGGCGAAGGGCTCAAGCGGGCGACCCAGGTCGCCGTGCTCGCCGCGAACTACATCGCCAAGCGCCTGGAGCCGCACTACCCGGTGCTCTACACGGGTCCGGCCGGTCTCGTCGCGCATGAGTGCATCGTGGACCTGCGGCCGCTGTCCAAGGCGACCGGGGTCAGCGTCGACGACATCGCCAAGCGCCTGATCGACTACGGCTTCCACGCGCCGACCATGTCGTTCCCGGTGGCCGGCACGCTCATGATCGAGCCCACCGAGTCCGAGGACCTGGGCGAGATCGACCGGTTCTGCGACACGATGATCGCGATCCGGGGCGAGATCGAGAAGGTCGCCTCCGGCGTCTGGCCCGCCGATGACAACCCGCTGGCCAACGCACCGCACACCGCGGCCGCGCTCGGCGGTGAGTGGAACCACTCCTACAGCCGCGAGGAGGCCGTCTTCCCCGCCGGGGTGTCGGCCGCCGACAAGTACTGGCCGCCGGTGCGCCGTATCGACGGCGCCTTCGGCGACCGCAACCTGGTCTGCTCCTGCCCGCCGCTCGACGAGTACGACCACTGATCGCACCCATGCGTAAGGGCCGGTTCGGGGCGTTCTCCCCGGGCCGGCCCTTGGGTGTCCGTACCGGACGGGGCCGCGGCGCGACCGGTCGGTACGGGTACTGCTGGTGCGCGGCGCGCTAAGCCGCCGTGGCCACCTGCTCCGCCGTCAGCGGCCGGTGCGGGGCGATGATCTGCCCGTCCGGCAACAGCTCACCGGTGTCCTCGAAGAGCAGGACGCCGTTGCACAGCAGGCTCCAGCCCTGTTCCGGGTGGTGTGCCACGGGCTGCGCGGCTTCCCGGTCGGCGGAGAAGGCTGTGGGACAGGCTGGCTTGTGCTGGCACATGGATGCGTTCTTTCGCTGCGTCGTGGTGAGTGTGCTGCGGCTCGGTGCGTTGTTCATGGCCGCCCCCCGGTAGTAAGTCGGTAGGTCCGATCCCAGTGTTGCCCCACGGGAGTCAATCCGCAGGGATTTCGCGGCAGCGCTTACTTATGCTCAAGGACGTATCACCCGTGCGGACGGTTCAGCTCAACTGGCCTGTCTTTTCGGGTGGTTCGGCCTGACCCGACGGGACTAGCCCGTATGGCGCAGGAGCGCGTACGCAGCATAGACACACGAAGCCCCGCGACCACACCGGTCGCGGGGCACATTTTTTCGCGCGCGGTCAAACGGGCGTCAGGCGGGCTGCCCGAGCAGGGGAGCGGGGGCCAGGCGCAGGGTCAGGACCGGCAGGAGTTCGCTGACGCGCCGCGGGCGGTGGGAGCAGATGCCGGGCGGGGCGGGCGCGAGCGGCACCAGAAGATCGTGCGGCGCGGGCGCTCCCGAGGCACCGTCGGCGCCGGTGTCGCCGTGCAGCCACAGGGTGAGCATGTACAGCTCGGGCACCGAGAGGAGTCTGGGCTGGAAGGGCGTGGCGAGGAGTTCGGCCTGGCGCAGGGCGCGCTGGGTCGAGGCGATGTAGGGGCCTTCGAAGAAGTGCGAGAACGTCCAGCCGTCCGGCGTGAGGCGGGTGTCGGCGGCGGCGACGGGATGGTCGCGGTCGCTGATCAGGAAGCGCCATCCGGCGAGGCGGCTGCGCGCCGTCCGGCCGCCCGAGGTGATCCCGTCCAGCACGTGGAGGGGGAGGGGCAGTTCGGGGGTGAGCGGACCGGGGGCGGAGCGAAGGGCCGGGGTACGGGCCTCGCGGACGGCGGTGGGGGAACCGAGTGCCGCGAGGACGCTGCGCAGGGCGGGCGCGGGGGCCGGGGGGACATGCAGCGGCATGGTGGGTCGCCTCTCACTTCGGAGACACGGTGATGCGTGGGCGGTGCGGACGGCGGTGTGTGCGGTGCGGGGTCAGAGGGGGGGCCGGCGAACGGGGGGCCGGAGCGCCGCCTCTCTGCCTCGTTTGCAGAGTTTATACGACACGTGTTCACACAGTGTTTCGGCTAGCTGTCGGCGATATTGCCGGCAAGTCGGTTCCCGGTCCTTCTGGGTGGTGGATTAACCCGGGGAAATGCCCTCCCCGGTTCTCCAACCTGGAAAGGTGCCCCGCCGGGGGTCGGCCGAAACTCGTCGGTGTTTTTCACCAGGGCCAAGAAGGCGGTAACTGCACGTTGCCGTATGCCTGATGAATGTGCCGCAGGCTGTGGCATCCGACACTACTCTCCCGGCGCTCGGCGCGCAGGCGTTATGGATCAGTCCCCCTGGGCATTATCGACCGTGACGCGCGCGGCCGGTGCTGTCGGCCGCCCATTCGAGGAGGGACCCTTAGATGGGGGAGAAGGTCGTGGCAGGCGGATTCGACCTGTCCGATCGGCACCGCTACCGGGAGAAGCTGCGGCAGTGCCTCGAGGGACTGGGGTTGCTGCTGGACCAGAAGCGGTTCGACCGCCCCAGGAACCTGATGGGGCTGGAGATCGAACTGAATCTCGCGGGTCCCGACGGTATGCCGCGCATGATGAATGCCGAAGTGCTCGAGCGCATCGCGAGCCGGGATTTCCAGACCGAGCTCGGAATGTTCAATCTGGAAGTGAACATAGCTCCGCACCGGCTCGGTGGCCGCGTATTCGATCAGCTCGCGGAGGAGCTGCGCACCGGGCTCGGGTATGCCGACCGCAAGGCCGCCGAGGTCGACGCAGGCATCATCATGATCGGAATTCTGCCGACCCTGGACCAGGACGACCTGGTATCGGCGAACCTTTCCGACGTCGACCGCTACGCCCTGCTCAACGATCAGATAGTGGCCGCGCGCGGAGAGGATTTCACCCTCGACATCCAAGGCGTGGAACGGCTCGTCTGCACCTCCGCCTCGATCACCCCCGAAGCCGCTTGCACCTCCGTGCAGTTGCATCTGCAGGTGACGCCGGCGCGGTTCGCCGCGGTGTGGAACGCGGCGCAGGCGGTCACGGCCGTGCAGATCGCGGTCGGCGCCAACGCGCCCTTCCTGTTCGGGCGCGAGCTGTGGCGGGAGTCCCGGCCGCCGCTGTTCGAGCAGGCCACCGACACCAGGCCGGCCGAACTGCGCGCTCAGGGCGTGCGCCCGCGCACCTGGTTCGGGGAGCGCTGGGTGAATTCCGCGTACGAACTCTTCGAGGAGAACCTGCGGTTCTTCCCGCCGCTGCTGCCCATCTGCGACGAGGAGGAACCGCTGCGCGTCATCGCCGACGGCGGGGTGCCGCAGCTGAAGGAGCTGGTGCTGCACAACGGCACGATCTACCGCTGGAACCGGCCGGTGTACGGGATCGCCGACGGCGTGCCACACCTCAGGGTGGAGAACCGCGTGCTGCCGGCCGGGCCCACCGTCAGCGATGTCCTTGCCAACGCGGCGTTCTACTACGGTCTGGTGCGGGCGCTCGCGGAGGACAGCCGGCCCGTGTGGACCCGGCTTCCCTTCGCGTCGGCGGCCTCGAACTTCGACGCCGCCTGCCGTTACGGCATCGACGCCGAGCTGCTGTGGCCGGCGCCGAGGCGGGGCGGCGGTGTCACCCGGGTGCCCGCGATCAAGCTCGTACGCGAGGAACTGCTGCCGCTCGCCGCCGCCGGGCTCGACGCGTGGGGCGTGGCGCCGGCGGACCGCGACCACTACCTCGGCATCATCGAGGAACGGTGCAGGCGGCGCGTCAACGGCGCGTCCTGGCAGGTCGACACCTACCACGAGGCGCTGGCGGCGGGGCTCGGCAGGGAGGCGGCCCTCGCCGCCACCACCCGCCGCTACCGCGAACTGATGCTCGCGGGCGAGCCGGTGCACACCTGGCCGACGGGCTGTCCGGACCTTCAGGGCCCTCAGGCGCGGCGAGGCTGACCTTCCACCGGGCGCCGGAGAGGGGCACGCCGGGTGCGGTCGCCCGCGCCCGGCGCCCGCGTGGCCATCGGACCCGGGGTGTCCGCCACCGTCGACGGGCGGGCGCCGCGCACGGTGCTCGCCCACAGGCCGAGCGCGTCCTGGAGGTCCTGGGCCGACGGCGGCTGCGCGCTCGCGCTCGCGTACGGCTGCGGGGAGTTCGCTTTGGCCGCGGCCGCGAGCGGACCGTCCAGCGGCGCGCCGGGCGTACGGAAGCCCTGTGCGGCCAGGACGCGCGTGGACTCGGGATCGCCGAGGAGCGTCATGAAACGCATCGCGGCCCGGCTCTCGTCGGTGCTCATCCGGGTCTCGCGGACCATGGCGTAGGGATAGTCCAGCTGCGGCGCGCCGTCCGTCGGATAGAAGAGGCGCAGCGCCCGGTCCCCGCCGTGCGCGACGTTGTACGCGAACGCCGCCTGCTCGGAGAGAACCAGCGCCCGGGTGTCCCCGGAGCCGCCCTTGCCGAGGGCCCGCACGGCCTGGGCGTCACCCGTGAAGACCCGTCGCGAGAGCAGTCCGGCGAGGGCGGCCGCCCGGGCGCCGCCGCCTCGGCCCGCGCTCGCCGCCGACTTGCCGACGCAGCTCAGGGCGAGCAGCCCGGAGGCGCTGCGCGTGGGGTCGGCCATGCCGAGGCGCGGCGCGGCGTCCCGTGCGGTGGCCGTGGCCAGCTCGGCCCAGCCGTAGGTCTTCGCCGGCCAGCCGAGCGAGACCGCGGCAGCGGGCACCGCCGCGAGGGCGACCGGTGAGGTGGCGATGTGTCCGGCGGTGAGCACGTTCGCCGAGGCGTCCTTGGCCCGGTCCACCCAGAGCGAGGCGTCGGGGATCCACACCGAGAAGTCGGGTCTGGCGGGGGAGGCGAACGAAGCGGCGACCTCGAAGGAGTCGCGGGCGCTCACCCGTACGTCCATGCAGGAGCCGTCCGAGGTGATCCTCTCCCTGCGGGCCCGGTCGGCGACGGCCCGGACGGCGGGCGCCACATCGGGCGACGCGACCAGATCGAGCCGCACGGCGGTCGCCTCGCAGGAGCGGCGCAAGGACAGCAGCCCGCGCTCGACGGCGACGGCCGTGCCCGCCGCGACGGCCAGCACGAGAGCGAGGGCGAGCGCGACCGTGCGCGCCGGCGTGGCCACCCGGGCGGCCCCGCCGCTCGCCCCCGTGGCGTCGTCGGGCAAGCTGTGACGTCCCATGGCGGTGGTGCCCCTCCTTGAATGGTGAACAAGGAACAGGGGACGGTCGCCATCGCGATGGCGACCGTCCCCGGCCTGTCGCGCGCGATCTTCAGCTTGTCCTTCGAGACCCTAGCGGGGCGGCGGTGGGGATGGACCGGGATTCATCAACTGGAGGCAGGTGTGCAGGTGGAGGCCGAGCGGGTGGCTGATTCCCTTCCCGAGGAGGGGTGTTCACCGAAAATCCTGCGGTCCGAGACCGTTCTCGTCCTGGCGCTCTCGCTCGGCGCGAGTGGGGTGTCGGCCCTGATCAGCTTTGTCGGCTCGCTGACCAAACCTGGCGGTCTCGCGCACCAGGCGGCACACCTCAACACCTCCTACGCACCCGGGCGCCCCTGGCTCGATCTCGCCTGGCAGCTCTTCGGCATCACGACGGCGCTCGTGCCGGTCGCGCTCGTGGCGCATCTCCTGGTGCGGGAGCGGGCCGGCGGGCTGCGGGTGCTGGGCTTCGACCGGACCCGGCCGTGGCCGGACCTCGGCCGTGGCGTGCTCATCGCCGCCGGGATCGGCAGCGCGGGACTCGCCTTCTACCTGGTGGCGCGGGCGGCCGGCGGCAATCTGACCGTCGTGCCCGAGTCGCTGCCCGATGTGTGGTGGAAGTACCCCGTACTGATTCTGTCGGCGCTCCAGAATTCCGTACTCGAAGAAGTGATCGTGGTCGGGTATCTGCTGCGCAGACTCGGCCAGTTGGGGTGGTCGCCGTCCGCCGCGCTCGCCGCGAGTGCCGTGCTGCGCGGCTCGTACCACCTCTATCAGGGGGTCGGCGGCCTCCTCGGCAACATGGTGATGGGCGTGGTGTTCGTCCTGCTCTACCGGCGCTGGCGGCGGGTGGGTCCGCTCGTGGTGGCGCACGCGCTGCTCGACATCGGGGCCTTCGTCGGGTACGCGCTGCTCGCGGGCAAGGTGAGCTGGCTGCCCACGATGTGAGGGGGCGGGGCAACGGTAAGGGGCGTACGGCTATTGCGTACGCCCCTTACGCCGTTGTGGCGCGACCTTATGGTGCCGTCAGGAGTTCGCCGTCAAGGACGGTGACCGCGTGCCCGGTCAGCAGGGTGCGGGCACCGCGCACCTCGGTGCGGACGAGGCCCGAGCGCGGCGACGCCTGAAGGCCGGTCAGCGAGGTACGGCCCAGGCGCGTCGACCAGAACGGGGCGAGCGCGGTGTGGGCGCTGCCTGTCACGGGGTCCTCGTCGATGCCCACGTTGGGGAAGAAGCAGCGCGAGACGAAGTCGTAGCCGGCGGCGGGATCTTCGGCGGCGGCCGTGGCGATGATGCCTCGCGCGGAGTGCCGGCCCAGGGCGCGCGGGTCGGGCGCGAGGGCGCGTACGGCCCCCTCGTCGGGCAGCTCGACCACGAGGTCGCCGATGTCGGGGGACGTGTCGTGGACCGAGACGACCGCGGCGCCCAGCGCCTCGGCGAGGCCGTCGGGAACCGGCTCCTCTGTCAGCGGGGAGGTGGGGAAGTCGAGCGTGATCGCGCCGTCGTCGGCGGCGGTGGCCGTGAGGATGCCGCAGCGTGCCGCGAAACGGACGGTTGTCGTCAGGGCCTCGGTGGAGCGCAGGACGTGTGCGGTGGCCAAAGTGGCGTGTCCGCACATGTCGACCTCGGTGGCCGGGGTGAACCAGCGCAGTGCCCAGTCCGCGTCGCCGCCGGGCGGCAGGGGGTGGGCGAAGGCGGTCTCGGCGTGGTTGACCTCGCGGGCCACGTCCTGGAGCCAGCTGTCCGACGGAAAGGCGTCCAGGAGGAGGACCCCTGCGGGGTTTCCGGCGAAGGGCCGGGCGGTGAAGGCGTCGACGATTCGGATACGCATGGCCGCACCGTACGGGGCCGGGACCGGCCCGGGCCAAGGCCAATGCGCGATGACTGGCCCGGTCGCGAGGGACCTTTTGCCCGGGCGGGCCCGCCCGGCGGCTCGCGGTGGCGCGCCGCGCGGGTGGAGCGGCGGGCGCGGCAACGGGCGGCGTCCGGGCCTCCCAGGGCCGGGGTGTCAGACCATCAGGGGGATCGGGTGGACTTCGTCCGCCGGGTGGCCCGCGCGTTCGTGGACGCGCCGCACCGCGTCGGCCGACGGTGCCTGAGACAGGCAGTACACCGTGCCCGACGCCGGATCCGCCCACGCCTTCTCGAAGTGGACGCCTTCCTCGTTCTCGGTGGCCAGGTCGACCCGGTGTGCCCGCGCCAGCTGGTCGGCCGTGATGCCCGTCATTTTGTGGTGGACGTCCATGAACCGGGACATGGCGTCGCACCCCCTTCCGCGCTCCCCGGGGGCGTCCGCTCCCGCTCCGCTCCCTCCAGCCTGCGCCCGGACGGGCCATTGTCCTGCGGCACGGAGCGATGTATGGCGGCCTGAACCACGGCCGGATCTGATGCCCTCGCGCCGCGGCCAGTGGTGGATGCACCGGGTTCCATGGGTCTCGCCGGAGGCGTCATGGATGCGACGGACGTGCTCGATGAGCTGTCCGTCGCGCTGTCGCCGGGCGGGCTACGGGTGCCCGATCCGAGCAGGCGCCACTGCGTGGGCGCCCAGGTCCTTCGCGGCGTGAGCGACTGGACGGCCGGAGGTCTGGACTTTACGGACGGCTGACTCACACAGCCGCCCGATCCCCGCCCGCGCCGCCAACAACGCGGCGAAGGTCGCCTCCAACGCCTCCAACGCCTCCAACGCCGCCAACCAGGCTGCCGCGGCGGCAGCGGGCGCGGCCGAGGCAGCCGCGCGCGCCGGGAACGCCGCCGCGGCCGCGGCGAAGGACGCCATCAAGGCATCGGACGCGCGCAAGGCCGCCGACCAGGCCCGCGCCGCGGCCAAGGGTGCCAACGCGGCATCCAGGGCGTCCGGCGAGGCGGCCATCGCCGCCGACAAGGCGGGTGAAGCCGCCACGGCCGCCGCCGGCGCGGGCGGCAACGCCGACGCCGCCGCATCCGCCGCTGAAGAGGCCGGCGCCTTCGCCGACCAGGCCGGCGCCAGTTCCGCCGAGACCCGGGCCGCCGCCGCGTCCGCACGCCTCCATGCCAAGGAAGCGACCCGCGCGGCCAACAGAGCCGCCACGCGAGTCCGCGGCCGCCGCACGTGAGTCCCGCAACGCGGCCGACTCCGCGGCCAAGCACGCGGAGGCCGCGGCCACGGCCGCCGACGAGGCAGCCGTCCACGCGGGCGAGGCCGGCACCCGCCGCCAAGGAGTCCGGCAAGCACGCCAAGGCGGCCCAGACCGCCATGGACAAGGCCACGGACGCCGTGGCCCAGGCGAAGACGACCCACGCACTCGCCGGAATGGTCCCGGGAGCCGGTGAGGTCGCCGACCTGGCCAACACCGGTTGGTACGGCCTTGAGGGCGGCACCCTGAACGCCTCCCTCTCAGCTGCTGCCGCAGTGCCTGGCCTCGGGTGGGGCGCCACCGGAACCAAGTAGGGCAAGAACCTTTACCGCGGTGTCGAAGCGTTCATGAAGGCCGACTGGGCCGGGACCGGAAGCGTTGCCCTCTGGAAGGCCGCCGGGAACAAGACATCGTAGAAACGGCCATGAAGCATTGGGGGGCCCACAAAGCAGAGTTCCCGAACTCAGGCGGGGTGGTGTACAAGAAGAAATCGAATACACTCACCGCCTACGACAAGGATGGCAACCCCAACACGCTGTACCGCCCGACGAAGAAGTCACCCGAGAATCCCAGAGGATTCCAAGAAGATAACCTTGAGGAACACCTCAGGGGGGCAGGGAAGCGAGCTTTGGCCAGGGACAACGGGAAGGGAGAATCTGTCTTGAACGCGGAAGAAGTAGACAAGAGCGAGACGGTCTGCCGGGTCTGCGGCTACTCGGACGGAGATCTCTACCGCGATGGCGGAGGGTGGCCGACCGGCCTCATCTGCGCATGCTGCGGAGGGCAGTCAGGAATTCAGGACGCCACTCTCCAAGGCGTGCGGGAATTCCGAGGATACTGGCTTGGCCTGGGAGCCCCCTGGGACTCGCCAAGTGAGAAGGCGGAGCGCTGGGACTTGCTGGAACAGATCTCCAACATCGAGCCCTCGTGGCGCTGATCATCAAAGGCTTCACTGATCGGTAAGCGCAGGGGGGGAACTTGACCCGATAAGTCCCACCATGCGGAGGTCCGCGTTCCCGCGGCAGGTGCCATGGGGGCGCGGACCTCTGGCGTAGGGCCGCATGCCAGTTGTCGCCCCGCGATCATCTGGAGCGCACCGGACTCTCAGAAGCTGTCGTCCTTCCGGGCGTAATCGCTGCGTTTCCACTGGACGAGAACAGAGCCGGTGACCCGGCGGAAGTCGTGGCCTGCCGGGTTGTTCCTTGCCGGGAGGTCATGGATGTGACCTGCTCGCCTTCGGTGCGTTCTGGCGTCCGCATCGGACCGATCAGGTAGCGACCGGCAAGTATCCCGGGGACGGCCGGCCCAGCACGCCAACGCCCCGGGTTCTTCCCAATGCGCCATCCACACGGACGCACGCCCCGTTTTTTCAGGCTGGACACAGCCTTCCGCTCCTGGCGCGCACGGGAGACCGCGCTGCCCCGGCCGGGGCAGCTCAACCTGCGCGGTCTGCGACCGTTGGTGCGGGCCGGTGACGCGTACTCAGGCGGGGCGAAACCCTTGGGGTTTGCCCCGCTGCCACGCGGCAAATCCTAGCCCGGACAGCGCTACCGCCCGTGTTCCTCCGCCTCCAGAGCGGCCCTCACCGCCACGCAAGCCCGGCCCGGCCGGCATCGCACCGCCATCACGACCCTGCGAAGTCCGCAGAGGACCGCTGCCGCCAGGACGCAGCCAGCACCTACGCAGGACGTGCTCGCAACGTTGCAGGCAGAAGGCATTCCGCCGGCGTCGGTCGAACTCCGACGAGACGAAACGGCCAGCGGTCAAAGTTCAGTGAGAACGGTCGAACTTTGCTGAGACAGGTCACGGGTGTCCCGTCGCGCATGATCTGGCCCCACGGATCGGCTGTGATCAGCGGTGACCAGATCGGTTGAGACGTTCAACTGCCGGAAAGCTGAGGTGAACTGGTCCCCGAGTGACAAGGGCGAGCGTTATCTCGGATGATCTGGTCTGGCTGAGGAGAGGCAGTGGCGAGCCCACGCGTTGTGGAGAGGCCTCGCCGGTAACGACCGGCGAGGCCCTCCGTCGAGACCGGGCGGCACGCCCCCCTGGTCAGTGGCGGAAGAGGAGGACCGTGCGTCCGTAGGGGGCCGCGGTGTCGCCCGGGATGCCGTGGAGGTTGGCCAGGGCGGGGCTGTCGGCGCTGCTGACGTTGGGGACCTCGGTGAAGGGGCTCCAGCTCCCGTCGCCCTTGTCGTCGCGCATGGACCAGTACAGCTGCTCGGAATCGGCCTTTGCGCGTACCACGCAGATCGGCCGGCCGAAGTTGACACCAAGGGCCGGGCCGGACACAGCGGTGCCGGGCAGTTGCACCGGGTCGCTCCAGAAGGCTGAACCGTCGTACTGGGACGCCCAGATCTGGTTGCTCTTGCTGCGCCAGACGCACAGAGGGTTGCCGCCCTGCCCTGTCATCAGCGCGGGGTCGGGGGCGGCACCCGGGCCGGAGACACGCTGCCTGTCGCTCCACCTGGTGCCGTCGAACACCCCGAACCGCACCTGGTCACTGATGGTCGTGACGGCGCAGCACAGATTCGGGCCGCGGTTGACCAGGGCGGGTGCCCCACGGACTGTCCCAGCGGCGACCCCGCCGAACGAGACGACCTCGGGCGCGGTCCAGGTCGTGCCCTGGAGCTTGCTCAGATACAACGTGAAGTCGTCCTGAGTGAAGGCGCAGTACAGGACGTTGTTGAACCAGGCCAGGGCGGGCCGATGCTGTGTCTTGCCTGCCGGTCCCCGGGTGAACGGGCCCCATGTGGTCCCGTCAAAGCGGGCGTGCCACAGGTCGCCGGGGCCGTCGCCGAAGGACTGAACCACGCAGTCGATCCCGGTGAGGGTGGGATTGGAGGTCAGGGCGGGTGCGCGGCTCATCGCACCGCTGGGGAGTGGAACGGTCGCGGACCAAGCGGGCCCTTCGGGCTTGCCGGGTGTCCCGGGAAGGCTGGGCAGAGTGATCGTGTGGGGGCGGGTGCTCAGGACGCTGGTGCCCTTGGCGACGAGCAAGTAGTGGCCCTCACCCTTTTTGCCGTTGAAGTCCCAGCTCACGATGGCGGAGGAATCGTTGGGCGTGGCCCAAGCCTTGAGGGCGGCGCGGTCGAAGACCATGGTCCGCTCGGCGACGTAGTCGTCCGGGTTGGCGAAGATGTTCATGAAGCCCATCCACGCCAGGACGAGCATGTTGGCGATCTCGACGTAATCGATCAGGTCGTGGTAATCCGGGACAGGGAAGTGTCCGCCCAAATCTTTGAGCTTCTGCGCCATGAGCAGGAGGAGTTCGGAGACCTTGTTCAAGGTCTTGTGCATTTCGTCGAACCACTCCGGCGGGCTCTGGTCCCGCTCCCAGCACACGACGGTGGCGGTCATGAACGCGTCGGCGGTCCCGCTGAACAGGTACGTGCCGCCGTCGATGTTGTGGATCTCGTCCTTGTCGACGTCGCCGTAGGCGCGGGTGACGTTCTTGTGCCTGACCCCGGTGTCGGAGGAGGAGGCCGTCGAGAAGTAGATCTCGTCGCTGCCGCTCCACTCGGAGGACTCGCGATAGCACTTGAAGTGCTTCAGTTCCAGCAGCACGCTGTCCAGGGCGCCCGCCGTCTCCGGCCCGCCTTCGCCTGTCGCCGGTGCCGGCTCACGGTGGTCGGAGGCGGTCACGAAGGTGACGCCGTACCCGTACTCGCCCAGCGCCGCCACGAACTCGGGGCCGTCGGACACAGTCCCATCCCGCGGACGATCGAGGTCCACTACATTCAGGTTCGGCTGCGTCCCGAACTCTTCGCGGAGCGCGGGGACATCCTCGACCAGGTCCGCGAACTCGTATCCGTCTTCGACCTTCCGCTCGGTGAGCGTGGCCGGGAACACCGACGCCGTGGCGCGGGCGGTGTGCTCCTGCCCGTACACGCGGCCGAACTCGCGGATCTCCTCTTCGGACAGCCCCGTGCGCAGGAACGCCAGCATGCCCTCCTCGAGCTCCGTCGGCTCCAGGCCCGCGTCCAGGCGGGCAGCCGCGCGCAGCATGACCCCGTACAGCAGGTTCGACCCCCGCGGCGGCGCTGTACGCCCGCCGGCCCGGGCCGAGGGTCCGCCCCTCAGTTGCGCGCGCAACCGCTCCAGACGCGCTGCTTGCGAAACCTCGACATGCTCGGCGGACATGCAGCCTCCAACGATGACCGGACAATGACGCGCCCGAAAGGCGCGTCACCCATCCCACCGGTCGGACACTCTGCGCGACAGATCGTTTACAGCCGACAATCCGCGCCATGCCCCGACCAGAGTTCCCGGATCTCGATGAATCCCCGTCATCCTCGCCTCACGGGCCGGCCATCGCGTGTGCGCTCGACCGCCTTGCCCGGCCCGCCGAACGGGCCGTAGGAAGCGGGGAACACATCGCGCAGCCTCGTCGTCCAGAAACGAGAAGCATCATGCACAGCCCTTGAACAATCAGGCGAACCGGGACATCTGAGTCGGCAAGTACGTCGGGCCAGGTCACTTGAGACGGAGACCAGGTCGGCAGAGAGGGGGCAACGGGCTGTCCCGTCTCACCGGAGTTTGACCCGTCTCATCGAAGTTCGACCGTTCGCCGCTGGACTCCGTATCAGGTGAAACGCACGGTCAGCCTCTCGTCCGGCGCGTTCGGCTCGTCTTCCTCGGCAGCTCGGACCAGGACGGATGCGATCGCCTCGAACGCTTCATCGCCCATCCGGCCACGGCTGACTTCGGCGTTCTCCCAGACGATCTCGACCGGGCGCTCGACGTCCCTGCTCAGCCGGTCCCAAAGGGCGTCCAGGTTGCGCCCGTAGTACGGACCGAAGTCCAGAGGCCCAGCAAGAACCTGGTGCAGGTCCGCCGGGCTTTCGACGAGTGCCCCGTCAATGACGACCCGCAAGGTCCTCCACCTCTCCAACCAGCCGAGCGACCCCACGAAGCCCCCCACCCCCGCAGGCATCGCGCTCCGAAGCCTAACAGTCAAACTTCGCTGAGACGGGACACGGGCCGCCGGTGAAGGGGGTTGCTCAACGAATGTCGCCGATATATCGTTGAGGCATCGCGACAGTTCAACGATGGAAGGAACGAACCATGCGTTCACATGGACACGGACAGCAAGGGCCCGGCCATCGCGGTCGGGGTGACTTCGAGGGCCGGCGCGCCGCCTTCGGGCCCTTCGGTCCCGGCTTCGGCGGGGGGCCGTGGGGTGGCGGGCCGTTCGGGCCCGGCCGTGGCGGCCGGGGCGGGCCCCGGGGCAGGGCGCGGCGCGGCGACGTCCGCGCGTCGATCCTGGCTCTCCTCAAGGACCGGCCGATGCACGGCTACGAGATGATCCAGGAGATCGGCGAGCGCAGCGGCGGGGCCTGGAAGCCCAGCCCGGGCTCGGTCTACCCCACGCTCCAGCTCCTGGAGGACGAGGGCCTGATCACCAGCCGGAGCGAGGGCGGCAAGAAGCTGTTCACGCTCACCGACACCGGGCGGACCGAGGCCGAATCGGGGGCGGACGCACCCTGGGAGGACGCCGGGCGCGGAGTCGACTGGGAGGCCATGCACGAGATCCGGCAGGCCGGCTTCGGTCTGATGGAGGCGTTCGGTCAAGTCTGGAAGACGGGCTCGGCCGGTCAGCGCGAGAAGGCGCTCGCCGTCATCAACGACGCCCGCAAGAGGCTCTACCTGATCCTGGCCGACGAGGACTGAACCTCCGTCACGACGAAGCCCCGCCGCCAACGGCTGCGGGGCTTCGGCCTGTTCGGGCGCGAGCGGGGCTCTCGCCTGTCCGGGCGCGCGGGGCGCGGGGTGCTCAGGCGCACAGCCCCGCGAGCCTACGCAGCGACTCGGTGAGCGCGGCGGTCGCCGAGTCCTTCAGCTTGCCCGCCATGAGCGAGACCGCCGCGCCGGTGAACTCGCCGTCGATGCGCACCGTGGTGGCCGCGCCGTCCGGGACGACGGAGTACCGGTTGGTGACGTTCACGCCCATCGGGCCCTTGCCCTGGACGCCGAACACCCGGCCCGGCTCGAACGCGTCCACCGTCCACGCCACCTCGGCGGGAAAGCCCATCAGCTTCATGTTCTCCATGTAGGTCGCGCCGAGCTCCAGCCGTTCGGGGCCGCCGGTGGGGAAGCTGGTGTGCGTGGCGTTCCACTCTCCGTACGAGGAGAAGTCCGTGAGCTGCGCCCACACCTTCTCGGCCGGAGCGTCGATACGTGCCTCCGCGCTGACCTGGGCCATGCGACCACTCCTTCATAGGGCTTCACAGGACTTCACAGGACTTCACAGGACTTCATAGGACTTCATAGGACGGGGAACGTGTCGCGGAACGTAGCGGCAGGGGGGTGAACATTCAATACTGATGAACCGTCAGATCGGTGAGGTCAGATCCGCGAGGTCTCCAGCGCCCAGATCTCGGCGGAGTCGAACAGGTCGCAGGCGCGCGGCCGCGCCGACTCGTCGTGGCAGTGGAAGGCGGCCCAGAACAGATCACCCGGCAGCGCCTCACGCGGCGCGTACACCCGGTACACGTACTGCATCCCGTCCTCGGCAAGGAGGGCGACCATCCAGCACATCGGCGCTCCCTCGGCGGTGGTGGGGACGGCTGTGTCATGCGGGAAGGACGAGATTCGGCGGTGGCGCGGTTGCGTCGGGGGCGCTGCGCCCCGGCCGGTCCCGCACACGGCGGCCGTGGGTTGCCCCTGAGGGGGAGATTTACGAGATCTCCTCCGTAAGGAGGAGAACCCGGTCATCCGTGCCCACCTTCTGTCGGAGGCGCGAATGCTCCCCCACGGGGATGTTCCGCGCCCCGGCGCCTGATGAGGTGGAGGAGTGCACAGCCCGATTCCCCCAGCGCCCCACCAGGCAGCTTCCCCCGCAGACATCGAAGGCCGGCTCACCGCGGAGCTCGCCTCAGCGGTCGCGGGTGCCCGCAGGCGTGCGCTGCGCGACGGTGACCGGCAGCTGGACACCGCGCATCTGCTGCACTCGCTGATGGAGAGCGATCCCGATGTACGGGCGGCCTTCGAAGGCGGGCCCCAAGTCGCGCGCGTGCTGGGGTACTTGGTGCAGCGCAGCATTGGTTATGGGCTGCGCTGGCAGGGATCGGTGGAGGATTCGGGAGCGGTGCCGCTCATCACGCAGCCCGGCTGGTCGCCCAGCGCGCTCGCGGCCCTCGGCCACGCGTCGCGTCGCGCCGGGGCCAGGGGCGACGACCGGGCCGACGGGCGCGACCTGCTGGCGGCGCTCGCCGCGGACCCCGGGTGCCGGGCGGTCGAAGTCCTGGACCACGCGGGGGTGGAGGCCGCCTGGCTCACCACCCGCCTGGACGGCCCGAGCCGGCGGCCCTGAGGCACCCCGCCGAACGCTCCGGGACCGACCGCGGGCTCCCTCGGTCCGAGCCTCGTACCGGACCCCGCGCGGGGGTGCGTCTCGACAGGCGTCATGAGGATGACGGTCCTGACCCGGGCTGCCATGATGTGCCGATGCACGCGTCTCAGGGGAGAAGCGCCGGCCTGGGGCTCGCCCTGGGGTCGGCCTTCGCATTCGGTGGTTCCGGTGTGGCGGCCAAGCCGCTCATCGAAGCGGGGCTCGACCCGCTGCACGTGGTGTGGCTGCGGGTGACCGGGGCCGCACTGGTGATGCTCCCGGTGGCCTGGCGCCACCGCGCCCTGGTGCTGCGCAGACCCGCCCTGCTCGCCGGATTCGGACTGCTGGCCGTCGCCGGGGTCCAGGCCTGCTACTTCGCCTCGCTCTCCCGCATACCCGTGGGCGTGGCCCTGCTCGTCGAATACCTCGCGCCCGCGCTCGTCCTCGGCTGGGTCCGGTTCGTGCAGCGCAGGCCCGTGACCCGGGCCGCCGCCGTCGGTGTGGTGCTCGCCGCCGCAGGCCTCGCGGGCGTCGTGGAGATCTGGTCCGGGCTGAGCTTCGACGCGCTCGGACTGCTGCTCGCCCTCGGCGCCGCGTGCTGCCAGGTCGGCTACTTCGTCCTGTCCGACCAGGGCGGCGCGGACGAGGAGGCGCCCGACCCCATCGGCGTCATCGCCTACGGCCTGCTCGTCGGCTCCCTCCTTCTGACCGTCCTCGCCCGGCCCTGGGGCATGAAGTGGTCCGTGCTGGGCGCCGACGCCGACATGAACGGCACCCCGGTTCCCGCCGCGCTGCTGCTGGTCTGGATCGTGCTGATCGCGACCGTGCTGGCGTACGTCACCGGCGTCATCTCCGTGCGCAGGCTCTCCCCGCAGGTGGCCGGTGTCGTCGCCTGTCTTGAGGCGGTGATCGCGACCGTCTTCGCCTGGGTCCTGCTCGGCGAGCACCTGGGCACGCCGCAGATCGCCGGTGGCGCGGTGGTGCTGTGCGGCGCCTTCATCGCCCAGTCCTCGACCCCCAGGGCGCCCTCGGGGCCGATCGCGTGCGGCGGGCCGGCCGGCGCCGAAGGGGAGTTGTCGGCCGGGCGCTCCGCCGCCTAGGGTGGCGATCATGCCGATGACCGTACTTCCGCCTCCCGCCGCGTAACGCGGGCGGCCGCACCTCCTGACGAAGACCCTGCTGGGGCTGTCGCCCAGCGGCTCGTCGCTGCCCGCGCACCTGATGCCGCGACCAGCCAGCCGTCTTCCTCGTCGGAGTACGTACGTGTCGAACTCGTCGACGGGTCCCGCCATGGGCCCCTCCACCCCGCTGCCCGTCGGGCGCGGGCTCCTCTACCTCGCCTTCGCCGGATTCGCCTGGGGCACGGCGGGCGCCGCCGCGGCCCTGGTCTTCGGCGCCAGCGACCTCGGACCGCTCGCCCTGTCCTTCTGGCGCTGCGCGGGAGGTCTTGTCCTGCTGCTCGGCGCGACGGCCCTGCGCCGGCGCCCCGCACGCCCCGGCGTGTCCGCCGCGCCCGCACGTCCCGGCGTGTCCGCCGCTGCCCTATCCGCCGCACCCGCGACCCCGCGCGAGCCCCGACGCCGTCGGCTCCTGCGTGTCCTCGGCAGCGGCATCGGCCTGATGATCTTCCAGAGCGCCTACTTCGCGGCGGTCGAGGCGACCGGTCTCGCCGTCGCGACCGTCGTGACGCTCGGCGCGGGCCCCGTCCTCATCGCGCTCGGCGCCCGCCTCGTCCTGGGCGAGCGGATCGGGGGGCCCGGCGTCGCGGCCGTCGCCGGGGCGCTCGCCGGGCTTGCCGTGCTGTGGGTGGGCAACGGCGGCGGCACGGTCAGGCCCGCCGGGGTCCTCCTCGCCCTGGTGTCGGCCGCGGGATACGCCGCCATCACCCTGCTGACCAGGTGGCTCGGCCGCGAGGGCGGCGCGGGGGACCCGACGGCGACCACGGCGTGGGCCTTCGCCGTGTCCGCGCTCTGCCTGCTGCCGTTCGCGGCCGGGGAGGGCCTGCTGCCGCACACCGGGGAGCCGGTGCGCGTCGTCGTCCTGCTTGTGTACGTGGCCGCCGTGCCGACCGCGCTCGCGTACGCCCTCTACTTCGCGGGAGCCGCCGTCGTCCGTTCCGCGACCGTCTCGGTGATCATGCTCCTGGAGCCGGTCAGCGCGGCCGTGATCGCCGTGTCGGTGCTCGGCGAACACGTCACCGCGGCCACGGCGGCGGGCACCGCGCTGCTGCTCCTCGCGGTGATCGGGCTGGCGGCGGCCGAGACGAGGCAGGCGGCGAGGGACCGCCGCGAGACGGTGGCGCTGTGAGGGGCGCCGGGCGGGCGGGCCCGGGGTGAACCAGGGGACTCAGCGCGCGGTGAGGTAACCGGGCACGGCCACCGCGGGGTCGAGGCCGTCCGCCGGGACGGGCGCGCCGTAGGCCGGGGCGAACGGCAGCACTCCGGCCCAGTACGGCAGCCCCAGGTCCTCGGCGTCGTCGTTCGGGCCGCCGGCGCGCACCTTGGCCGAGACCTCGTTCAGGTCGAGCCTGATCACCGCCGTCGCGGCCAGTTCCTTCGCGTTCGGCGGGCGCGTGTCGCTCGAGCGCCCCGGCACGACGTGGTCCACCAGCGCGTTGAGCGCGGTCAGCCGTTCCTGCGGGTCGGTGACCTCGTGGGCGGTGCCATGCACCACGACCGAGCGGAAGTTGATCGAGTGGTGCATGGCGGACCGGGCGAGTACCAGCCCGTCGACATGCGTGACCGTCAGGCAGACCTCCAGGCCGGGGCCGGCCTGGCCCGCCGCGCGCAGCGGGCGCGAGCCGGTGGAGCCGTGTATGTAGAGCCGTTCCCCGACCCGGCCGAAGAGCGTGGGCAGTACGACGGGCGCGCCGTCACGGACGAACCCCAGGTGGCAGACGTACGCCTCGTCGAGGATGCCGTGCACGAGGGCGCGGTCGTAGGAGGTCCGGTCCCGGTAGCGGGCCGGTACGGTGCGGTCCGTGGACGCGTAGGGCGCTGTGGTCGGGCTGTCCGCCATGGCGTTCTCCATTGCACTAGTGCATAATGTTGTTTGTGCTAGGAGAATATCGGATCACAGGACGTCGCGCATCGGAGATTGCCGAGAGCGTGGAACTCGCGGTGGGCGCCGGTGAGCTCGAACCGGGTCAACTGCTGCCTCCGCTGCGGGAGTTGGCGACCGAACTCGGCGTCAATCCCAATACCGTCGCGGCCGCCTACCGGCTGCTGCGCGACCGGGGAGTGATCGAGACGGCGGGCCGGCGCGGCAGCCGGGTGAGGCCGAGGCCCGCGAGCAGCGCCCGCGACCTGATCCGGGTGCATGTGCCCGACGGCGTACGCGACGTCGCCGACGGCAACCCGGACCCGGCGCTGCTGCCGCCGCTCGGTGACGCGCTGGCCGCCGCCGCCCGCGACAACGCGCGACAGCCGGGCCGCTATCTGTACGGGCAGGAGCCCGTGGTCGAGGATCTGGCCCGCCTCGCTCGCGCCGCCTTCGACGAGGGCGGCGTGCCGGACGGGCCGATCGGCGTGCTCTCGGGTTCGCTCGACGCCATCGAGCGCGTGCTCACCGCGCACCTCAAACCCGGTGACGCGGTGGCGATCGAGGACCCCGGCTGGGGCGCGATGCTCGATCTCGTCCCCGCGCTCGGACTGCGGCCCGAACCCATGCCGCTCGACGACGAGGGCCCCCTGCCCCAAGGGCTCGAACGTGCCGTCGCGGCGGGCGCGCGGGCGGTGGTGATCACCTGCCGTGCCCAGAATCCGACCGGCGCGGCCGTGAGCGCGGCCCGCGCCCGGGCCCTGCGCGAGGTGCTGGCCGCCCACCCCGGCGTACTGCTCATCGAGGACGACCACGGCCACGGCATGGTGGATCTGCCCCTGCACCCGGTCGCCCCCGCGACCGGACACTGGGCGTTCGTGCGCTCCGTGGCCAAGGCCTACGGTCCCGATCTGCGGCTCGCGCTGCTCACCGGGGACGCCGTCACCCTGGACCGGGTGCGCGGCCGCCAGCGGCTGGGGCCCGGCTGGGTCAGCCGGCTGCTCCAGGGGGCCCTCGTCGATCTGTGGACGTCGGGCGCCGTCGATCCGGAGCGGGTCGCGCGCTCGTACCGCGAACGCCGTGAGGGCTTGCTGCGGGCGCTGCGCGAGCGCGGGGTCGCGGCGCGCGGCCGCAGCGGCTTCGTGGTGTGGGTGCCGGTGCCCGACGAGACGGGGGCGGTGGCCAGGCTGCTGCACGCCGGCTGGGCGGTGGCTCCCGGGGCCCGCTTCCGCATGGCGTCCGAGCCCGGGGTGCGGCTCACCGTGTCCCGTCTGGAGCCCGAGGACATCGGGCCCCTCGCCGACGCCGTCGCCGCCGCGATCGGGCCGGGTTCGGGCCCCCGTTCCCGCTACTGAGCCCCTCGCCGCGCGCGCGGCCGGCTCTGGGTCAGGGCCGCGCCCGCCAGGACGACGGCCGCGCCGACGGGGGTGTTCCAGCTGAGGTGTTCACCGAGGACCGCGACGCCCGCGGCGGTGGCGATCACCGGGATGAAGTAGGTGACCATCTGCGCCGTGGTCGGACCGACTTCGGTGACCAGGTCGTACTGGAGGAGCACCGCGAGCCCCGTGCCGAGCGCGCCGAGGGCCGCGACCGCGAGCAGCGGCACGAGCGGGAAGGACCTCGGGAGGCCCGCGAACAGCGGGGTGACCAGGGCGAGTTGGAGCGTGGCGAGACCGAGCTGGGGTCCCGTCAGGGACAGGCTGGAGTATCCGCTGCCCGCCAGGGTGCGGCGCACATAGATCCAGCCGACCGGGTAGCAGAGCGAGGCGAGCAGCGCCATCGCCGTGCCGCGCGCGTCCAGACCGCTGAAGCCCTGCCAGGCGCCGAGGACCGTGAGCACCCCGAGGAAGCCGAGGCCGAGGCCCGCGACCCGGCGGCGGGTCGGACGGTCCTCGGAGAGCGCGACCAGGGAAAGGGCCATGCCCCACAGGGGCGAGGTGGCGTTGCAGATGCCGGCCAGGGTCGAGGGGATCGTGAGCTCCGCGTACGCGAACAGGGAGAAGGGCGCGGCGTTCAGGAACAGCGCCGCCACCGTCAGATGCAGCCAGGTCCGGCGCCCGCGCGGCAGCCGTTCGCGCTTGACGGCCATCACCGCGGCGAGCACCAGGGTGCCGAAGAGGAGCCGGCCGAAGGTGACCTGGAACGGCGCGTAGCCCTGGGTGCCGACCTTGATCAGGAGAAAGCTGAAGCCCCAGATCAGCGAGAGCGCGGCGAACCGCACGCGCCAGTCAAGCGCGGCGCCAGGCCCCGGCGCCGAGGCCGGGGCGTGGTGTGGGGCGAGGGAAGCGGAAGAGGGGCGAGGCGGCGTGGCGGTGCTCATGACGACCACGATGAGGCCCGGGACCGCGTAGTACAAGCGAAATTTCATCGCGATGATCGGTTAGCATCGCTTACATGTTGAATCTGGAGCGCCTGCGCACCCTCGACGCGGTGGCCCGGCACGGCTCGGTGGGCGGCGCCGCCGACACCCTGCACGTGACCACGTCGGCCGTCTCCCAGCAACTCGCCAAGCTGGAGCGCGAGGCGGGCCAGCCGCTGCTCGCGAAGAACGGGCGCGGGGTGCGCCTCACCGACGCCGGCCGGCTGCTGGCCGAGCACGCCGCCCGTATCCTCTCGCAAGTGCAGGTGGCGCAGGCCGAGTTGGAGGAGCAGCGCGGCCGGGTCGTCGGCGAGCTCAGGATCGCCGGCTTCGCCACCGCCGCCCGTGGCCTCTTTCCCGCCGCCCTCGCCGCGCTGCGCGCCGCACACCCCGATCTCGCCGTCCGCTCCGAGGAGCAGGAGGCCGAGGAGTCGGTGGGGGGCGTGCTCCTGGGCGACCTCGACCTCGCGCTCGTCCTTGACTGGTACAACAAGCCGCTCCCGCTGCCCCCCGGGCTCGCCAAGCGGGCGGTCCTCGACGACCTCGCGGACGTCGCCGTACCCGCGAACCATCCGCTCGCCGGGCGCGACGCGGTGGGCCTCGAAGAGTTCGCCGAGGACGAGTGGATCACCTGGCCCGAGGGCGAGTTCTGCTACGAGTGGCTGATGTTCACGCTGCGCGGCAAGGGCATCGAGCCGAGAGTCGCGCATGTGGCCCGCGAACACGCGACGCAACTCGCCCTGGTGGAAGCCGGGTTGGGGGTCAGTGTCGCGCCGCGTCTGGGCCGGGGCCCCGTGCCCGACGGGGTGCGCGTGGTGCCCGTACGGGACGCCATGAGCCGGCATGTGTACGCGGTCTGGCGCGCCGACGCCGACCGCAGGCCCTCGATCAGGGCGGCGGTGGACGCGCTGGTCGCGGCGGGGGAGCGGCTGACCTGACCCCGCGCGCCCGGGCTACCGCCGGAACGCGCCCCCCAGCTTGCGGAAGTCCCAGGACACGATGGTGTCCGGGGTCAGGCGCAGCCAGGCGTGCCGCCCGTCGTGGACCATCTCCTCAAGGCCGAAGTTCTTCGCCGCGAACAGCCGCTCCACTTCGGTGAGTTCGGGGCACGGGAGACCGGTGCGTGGTGCCTCGCCGACCGGGACGACGCTGCCGCTCAGCTCCACGCCGCGCAGCTCCCCGTACTCCGTGCCGTCGTCCACCACGACCGCCACGCGCGGGTCCTTGCCGAGCTGCGCCCAGCGGCGGCTGCGCGTGATCGAGTACAGCCAGAGCGAGCCGCCCTGCCAGACGTACCAGAGCGGCGCGACATGGGGCCTGCCGTCGGGCGAGACGGTGGCGACCCGGCAGGTGCGCGTCTCGGCGAGGAAGCCGTCGCGCTCCTCGTCTGTCATCATGATCCGGCGACCCCTGCGCTGTGCGGCGGTCACGACGCCTCCCCTTGCGCGCGCCCAAGGGCGCTGCCCTTCAGGCTTCCTGACGACACGTCAGAAATGATGACGCGCCCTTCCCCCCTCGCGCAAGGGCCGTTAGCCTCCCGCGCCATGGCGACGAAGGAACTCCTCGCACGGCTTCTCGCTCCCGCCTCCACGGCCCTGCTGACCGTCGAGTGCCAGCAGGGCGTGGTCGGCCCGGACAGCGCGCTGCCCGAACTCGCGGCGCACGCACGGCAGTCGGGGGCGCTCAAGCAGGTGGCGCGGCTCGTCGCGGGCGCGCACGAGGCGGGCGTCCAAGTGCTGCACGCGGTGGCCGAGCGGCGCCCGGACGGGCGGGGGTCCGGCCGCAACGCCCCCCTCTTCCGCGCCGCCGAACGACTGCCCGTGCAGCAGTACGCCGGCTCCCGCGCGGTGCGCGTCGCCGAGCCGGTCGAGGTCGCGGACGAGGACATCGTCGTACACCGGCTGCACGGTCTGTCGCCCGTGTCCGGCACGGAGGTGGACGCCCTGCTGCGCAATCTCGGCTGCCGCACCCTGATCGTGGCGGGCGTCTCGGCGAACGTGGCGATCCCCAACGCGGTCTTCGACGCCGTCAACCTCGGCTACACGGCCGTGGTCCCCGCCGACGCGATCGCGGGGGTGCCCGCCGACTACACCCCCGCGATGATCCGGCACACCCTGGCCCTGGTCGCCGCGGTGACCACCACCGACGACATCCTGGGCTGCTTCCGGGCGGCGGGCCGCGTCACGCCAGCCTGATCGAGTCCCCCTCCACCGAGATCGCGGCGGCGGGCAGCGGGGACGGCGCGGGGCCGGCCTTCACGCTGCCGTCCGCCACGCCGAACTTGCTTCCGTGGCAAGGGCAGTTGATGGTGCCGTCGGACACGGACGACACGGCGCAGCCCTGGTGCGTGCACTTCGCCGAGAACGCCTTGAACTGTCCGGCGCTCGGCTGGGTGACCACGACCCCCTCCTTGGCGAAGATCTTCCCGCCGCCCGGGGGGATGTCGGCCGTCTTGCCAAGGACGCTCCCGCTGCCGCCCGCCTGGCCGCCGCCGTCCCCGGCGGGTTTGGCCCCGCTGTCCTTGGCCGCGCCGTCCGAGCCGCCGCACGCCGTGAGCACGGCGGCGAGCCCGGCGGCTCCGGCGCAGGCGATGACGGTGCGGCGCGCCGGTACCTGCCCGGGTACGGACTGCGATGGGGTGCTCATGCTGACTGTCCTCTCGACGTACGACGCGTGACTGCGACGGGGAGTACGGGAGAGGGGCGCGGGGCGTTCAGCGCGGGGGTGACGTTCCCGGCGGCCCGGCCGGCCGGGGGGCCGGCCTCGGACGCCGGCCGGACCGGGGCCGGCGGCCATCCGCGCCGTGCCTCATGACCCGTACCTCGCGAAACCCGAGGTCTGCCACCGCTCGCCGTCGGGCAGGACCGCGAGGGCTTCGTACCCGTCCAGGCCCTCCAGCCACTCCCGGGCCCCGCGCCCCCGGGCGAAGGCGGCCGTGGCGTAGGTGTCGGTCGAGGTCAGGCTGGGGCCGACGACGGTGAGGGAGGCGAGCGCGGTGACGGGGACGCCCCGGTGCGGATCGACGATGTGGGCGCCGCGTTCGGCCGTTCCGGAGGTGGCCACAGCCAGGTCGTGGTGGGCGGTCACGACGGTGGCGAGTGCGCCGGGCCGCAACGGGTGGGCGACGCCGACGCGCCACGGCGCGCCGGGAGCCGCCCGGCCGCTGATGGCGAGGTCGCCGCCGCCGTTGACGCAGGTGTGGCGCGCCCCCGCCGCGCGCAGCAGCCGGGCCGCCGCCTCGGTGGCCCATCCTTTGACGAGTCCGCACGGGTCGAGGGAGCCGGCGGGCGACACGCTGAAGTAGCCGTCGCTCTCGCGCTCCGCACGCGCGCACAGGGCCAGCACCTCATGGACCTCGGGCGGGCAGTCATCGAGGGCCGTCTCGCCCCGGCCGAGCCGGCTGATGTGGCTGTCGGCCCGGTAGGGGGAGAACACGGCGTCCACCCGGTGGAGCCGGCGTACGGCTTCGGCCAGCGCCCGCCGGATGGCCGGGGTCGGGCGGTCCCTGATGTCGAAGGAGAACACGGTGCCCATCACGTGCTCGACATGGCGCAGCCCGGCCGGGGTGTCAGGCATGGGCCTGGTCCAGGGCGCTCTGCAAGGACTGGATGTATCCCTGGCTGGTGTAGCTCGCGCCCGAGACGGCGTCGATGGCCGCGCTCTGGGCGCCGATCGCCTCCTGGGTCAGGCGCGGCAGCGCGTAGGCGGCGATGCGCCGGTCGCGGCCGTTGCCGTCCGGCGCCCGCAGCACGTCGACGGCGGTGATCCTTCCCTTGTTGAGGGTGACGGCGACCTGCACGGCCCCGTACTCGGTGTCGACGGGATCCCCGGTGAAGGTGCCCGTCCCGGTGGGCGCTCCCGCCGTCGCGCCGGGCGGGCCGGGCGCCGCGGCCACGGCACGCGACGGCGTGCGCGCCAGAGCGCCGACGGGGGCGCTCTGGTGGGGTTTGAGGGCGAGCAGCGTGACGATCAGGGCGCTGGTCCCGGTGGCGGCGACGATGGCGCGGCGCATGGCGTGGTCCTCCTCAGAACGCGAACGACTCGTGGTGGATGCGACGGGCCGGCACACCGGCCTCGCGCAGGGCGCCGGTCGCCGCCCGCGTCATGGCGGGCGGCCCGCACACATAGACGTCGTGCGCGGCGAGGCCCGGGACCAGGGCGCTCAGCGTCCGGGCGGTCAGCGGCGACGCCCAGCCGGCCGGCTCGTCCACCACGTAATGGACGACCGCCCGCCGTTGGGCGGCTATCGCGTCGATCTCGGCGCGCAGGGCGAGATCGTCGGCGCGCCGGGCCCGGTAGATGAGGGTCACCTCGCCCGGCAGCGTCTCGAACAGGGCCCGCAGCGGCGTGATGCCGACGCCCCCGGCGAGCAGCAGCACCCTCGGCGCGGTGCGACGGCTCGCGGTGAAACTCCCGTACGGGCCCTCCGCCCACACCCGGGTGCCGGGCGCGAGCCGGGCGAGGGCGGCGCTGTGACCCCCGGCGCTCTTCACGGTGATGCGCAGCTGCCGGGGGTGCGCGGGGGCCGAGAGCGAGTAGGGACTCGCGGTCCACCACAGCCCCGGGGCAAGGAAGCGCCAGCGCAGGAACTGGCCCGGCCGGGCGCCCAGTTCGTCCAGGTGCTCACCCGTGAGGTGGACGGAGACCACGCCCGGGGCCTCGGGAACGACGGCGGTGACCCGCATCCGGTGGCGCAGCCCGCGCCGCACCGGAACCGCGAACCGGTACCAGGCCAGGAGGGCTGCGACGCCGAGGAACAGCGCGTACCAGGCCAGCTGGGCGGAGCGGTTGGCCACGAAGTCCGCCCCGTTGGACAACTGGTGGCCAAAGGCGAGGAAGACGGCCAGATAGGTGGCGAAATGGAGGTAGTGCCAGGTCTCGTAGCTCATCCGGCGCCGGGCGGCACGCGCCGAGAGGATCCCGGTGGCCACGAACAGCAGGAAGCCGACGGTGCCCTTGAGCAGGTCGGGGTAGCTCAGGACGAGCGAGGAGGTCTGGCTGACCACATCGGTGTGCGAGGCCAGCGCGTACCCCCAGATGATGAGCAGGGTGTGGGCGAGGATCAGCGACACCGTCCAGCGCCCGCCCAGCGCGTGCCAGCGGGCCAGCCGGTCGGTGCCGACCGTGTGGTCCAGCAGCGGCACACGCGCCATGAGGGCGAGCAGCACCGCGCAGGCGTAGCCGGCCAGCAGACCCGTGATGCGGCCCGCGCCGGTGAGCCAGCCCGCCGGGCCCACCACCGCGTTCGTGTCGCTCCACCACAGCGCGAGCACCCCGGCGGCGCCGGCCCCGATCAGGGCCACCACCGCCAGGGGCAGCGCGCCCCGGCGGGCGCGCCGGTGATCGGTCCGGTGGCTCGTGCGCGCGGAGCCGGTGATCGCGGTCGTCATCCGCACCTCCCAGTCGGGCCCGTCGGGGCGGGCGGCGGCCAGCCTCACAGCCCAACCTCTGTGGATCCTCTGAATCGGCCCTCAAAAGCGCTGTTCAGCGGCGATTCAGAGGAAACTCAGAGAAACCGGCGGCCCGGCGCCGGCCCGCGCTGGGAGATGCTGGAGACACCATGGACCCATCGCGCACCCCATCCCCGCTGCACCGCCCCGACGGCCAGCCCGTACGGATCCTCGTCGTCGACGACGAACCCGATGTCACCGACGTGCTGGCGGCCGTCGTGGCCGGCGAGGGCTGGCAGGTACGCACCGCCGCCGACGGCATGAGCGCGCTCGCCGCCGCCCGTGACTTCCGGCCCGACGCGGTGATCCTCGACTGGATGCTGCCCGACCTCGACGGGCTGCGCGTCCTCAGCGCCCTGCGCCGCGAGGCACCCCGGGTGTGCGTGCTGTTCCTGACCGCCCGCGACGCCGTCGAGGACCGCGTCGCCGGCATCACGGCGGGCGGCGACGACTACGTCACCAAGCCCTACAGCATCGAAGAGGTGCTGGCCCGCCTGCGCGGCCTGCTCAGGCGGGCGGGCATGAGCGCCGAGCCCAGCACCCACCAGCTCACCGTCGGCGAGCTCGTCATGGACGAGGACGCGCGGGAGGTCCAACGGGCAGGCGTCCCGGTGGAGCTGTCCCGTACGGAGTTCGAACTGCTCCGCTTCCTGATGCGCAACCCGCGCCGCGTGCTCTCCAAGGACCAGATCCTCGACCGGGTCTGGGCCTACGACTTCGGCGGCCGCGCCCACATCGTCGAGCTCTACATCAGCTACCTGCGCAAGAAGATCGACTCCGGACGCACGCCGATGATCCACACCGTGCGGGGTGTCGGCTACGTCCTCAAGCCGGACACCCCATGAGGCGGCTGCCGCCGCGCACCCTGCGCGGCCAGCTCACCGCCGGCCTCGTCGTCCTGCTCGCGCTCGCCTGTCTCGCCGTCGGCGTCACCACCGCGCTCGCCCTGCGCGGGTTCCTGCGGGGCCGTCTGGACGAACAACTCACCGCCTCCGGCGGCCGGTTCGCGGCGAGCCTGGAACACGAGGCCACCCCCGACGCCGACAATCGGCCCGACACCCGGGGGCAGGCCGACGCCACCTTCGGCGCCAGGCTCCTGAACGGCCACGTCACCCAGGCCGGGATCGTCGACAACGCCACCGACCGATCGCTGCCCCTCACCGCCAAGGACCGCCGCGCCCTGGCCGCCGTCGCGCCGGACGGCCACGGACACAGCCTGCGGCTGTCCGCCATCGGCGCCTACCGCGTCATGGCGTTCCGGGGCGACGACCAGGACGTCCTCATCACGGGCCTGCCCCTGCACCCCGTCGAGGAGACGGTCCACCGTCTCGAAGCGGTCGAGGCCGCGCTCTTCGGCGGCGCGCTCCTGGTGACGGGCGTCGCGGCGGCCCTGTGGGTACGCGTCCGGCTGCGCCCCCTGCAACGGGTCACCGCACGCGCCGCCGAGGTCGCCGGACTGCCGCTGGCCAGCGGCGACATCGCGATGCCCGCGCCGCTCGCGGACACCGACCCGGACACCGAGGTCGGCCAGGTCGCCAGCGCGCTGAACCACATGCTCGGCCACGTCGAGGACGCCCTGGTACGTCGGCAGGCGGGCGAGCAGCGGCTGCGCAACTTCGCCGCCGACGCCAGCCACGAACTGCGCACCCCCGTCGCCAACATCCGGGGCCACGCCGAACTCGCCCTGCGCCACCACGGTCCCCTGCCCCACGAGGTCCGCCACGCCCTGGAGCGCATCGACGGGGAATCACTGCGCATGACCCGCCTCGTGGACGATCTGCTGCTCCTGGCCCGCCTCGACGCGGGCCGCCCCCTGGAACAGGAACAGGTGGATCTGACGCTCCTGATCCTGACGGCCGTGGACGACGCGCGCGCCACCGGCGCGGGCCACCGCTGGCTCCTGGACCTGCCCGAGGACCCGGTCGTCCTCACCGGCGACGCCCACCGCCTCCAGCAGGCCATCGGCAACCTCCTCGCCAACGCCCGCACCCACACGCCGCCCGGCACCTCGGTCACCCTCACCCTCACGGCCGGCCCCGAGGAGGTCTCGCTCACCGTCGCCGACGACGGACCCGGCATCCCCGAGGCCCTGTTGGGGGAGGTCTTCGGCCGCTTCGTCCGCGCCGACCACGCCCGCTCCCGCACCACCGGCAGCACGGGCCTCGGCCTCGCCATCGTCCACGCCGTCACCACGGCCCATGGCGGCACCGTCACCGTCACCAGCCGCCCCGGCCGCACCGCCTTCCGCATGACCCTCCCCAGATGAACAGGCGGCCCATGTCTTCTTCGTCATGACGGGGCGGCTTCCTCGGTGTTCGCGGGCGCCGTCGGGCGGGGGATGTCGCCCGTCGTGGTCGGCCGGTACTGGGCGGCCTGGAGTTCGTACAGGCCCCGGAAGACTCCGGGGGCCCGGTCGGAGAGGAGTTCGGTGAAGGTGCCGCTTTCGACGACGCGTCCGTGGTCTAGGACGTGGATGAGGTCGGCGGTGCGCACCGAGCCGAGGCGGTGGGTGATGAGGATGACGGTCTGGCCCTCGTCGGCGAGGCTGCGGAACTCGTCGAACAGCTTCTGCTCCGCCTTGGCGTCCAGGGCGGAGGTCGGCTCGTCGACGATCAGGACCTCTCCGCCGCGGAAGTGCGCGCGGCCGATGCCGAGGCGCTGCCATTCGCCGCCGGACGGGTTGTGTCCGCCTTTGTAGCCCCGGGCCAGGAGGGTCTTCCAGCCGTTGGGCAGTTGGGCGACGACCTTTTCGGCGCCCGCGTATCGGGCCGCGCGGTCGCGGCGCTCGGGGGTGGCGGGGATGTCGGAGCGGCCGATGCAGATGTTGACCTCGGCGGTGAAGGGCCAGCGGTAGAAGTCCTGGCTGACCATGGCGATACGGGAGATGAGCTCGTGGCGGTCGGCGGCGCGGGTGTCGACGTCGTCCCACAGGATGCGCCCGGCGTCGGGCTGGTAGAGCCCCGCGAGGAGCTTCACCAGCGTCGACTTGCCTGAGCCGTTCTCACCGCACAGCGCGACGATCTTCCCGGTGGGAATGGTCAGATCGACGCTGTCGAGCGCTCGCTTGCCCTGCCCCGTCCCCGAAGGGTCCGTTCCCGAGGAGTTCTCCTTGCCGGGGTAGGTGAACACCACGTTCTCGAAGCGGATCTCGCGCGGCTTTTCGGGCAACGCCTGCCCGCCGACGGGGATGGCCCGCGCGGTCGCCTCCGCGCACAGTTCATGCAGGTCGGCGACGAACAGGCTCTCCTCGTGGCAGTAGTTGATCTGTAGGACGAGGTTGGAGAGGCTGGCGGACCCGGCGCGGATCGCCAAAATCGCCGTACCGCCGACGGACAGCGGCATCGTCCCGTTCCACAGCAGCCAGCCGAGCGTGGCATAGGCGGCGCCGGTGGCAAGGCCCGTCCAGCCGGCGGCGATCAGCCCGGTGCGCGCCGCGAGATGGGCCAGCCGGTGCTGCTCGGCCTCCTGGTCCATCGACATCTGACGGAAGTGGTGCAGGAGATACGGGCCGACGTGGTGGACGCGGATCTCGGCGGCGGCCTCGTTGGACATGAGCAGGCGGCTGATCAGCTGCCCGGCCCGCGAGTGCTGGACCCAGGTCTGGAACGAGGCGTAACGGCGCCGGGCCACGGTCAGGGCCGCCCACGAACTGGGCACCGTCATCGCGACCAGCAGGACGATCAGCAGCGGGTGCAGGACGGCCAGTACGCCGGCGGCTGCGACCAGGGACATGAGGCCGGAGACGATGTTCTGCACGTACTTCACCAGACGCCGCGCGGAGCCCGCCCCGTAGGAGGCGCTGTCCAGGAGGCGGTGGAACTCGTCGTCCTCGATCGCCGCCAGCTCGACCGCCGCGGTGTGCTGGAGGTACTGCTCGGTCGCCACCCGCTCGACCTTCGGCTCCAAGCGCCCGGTTCCCGCGGTGGAAGCCGCCCGCAGCACCGCCCCCACCCCGGCGGTGGCGGCGGCCACGATGATCGCACCGCTCGCCGAGGTGAGACGCTGCGCCGTGGTGCCGCCGGTGAGGAGGTGCGCGAGGGCCTGGTTGACGGCGATGAGACAGATGGCCTGGCAGATACCTCGGCCGATCTCGGCTCCGGCGACCAGACGCAGCGCCTGCCGGTCGGCCTGCCAGGCGAGCTTGACCGTGAGCGCGATCAGCCGGGGGAGCCGCACGAGCATGGCCCGCAGGTCGAGTTCGAGGAACGCTTCGTCGTGCTTGTTCCAGCCCAGGTCGTACCGGAGCGACCCGCCGAACAGAGCCTCCTCGGACGAGGACAGCACGGCTTGTCCCGCCGCCTTGGACCGCCGCGTGAACCTCACCGGCGCGCCTCCTCGGTACGGGGGGCGCCGGGCAGCTCTTCGAGGTGGACGGGGGTTGTGGTGATGCTGTCGCTCATGGTCCCGGGTCCTTTAACTGGGCAGCGGCGAGGTCGATTTGACGGTAGCGCCGACGGTGGACGCGGCGTGGGTGATCGCCCGCGTGACGCCCTCAGGAGTGAGACGCGGGCCAACGACTTGCTCGGCGCACGCGATCGACAAGCGCACCCGGCCGCATTCGGATCTGCGGATGCGGAACGAATTCGACACGGGCCGGTGTGTGCCATTGGCCATGCATGCACAGCCAGGAGCCGCTCATCTGCGCCTCGCTGATGCCGGACGCCGGAGAGTCCGTCGTGACCTTGGCGTGGTGGCTCGGCGCCCATCCCTGGCGATCACCCTCGGTTACGATGCTTGCTTCATGCCCGAGGCGGGGAGCGAGGGGCGTACTGCCCCAGACTGCCCCGGATTCCCCCCTGGGATGTCGAGGGGTGATTCCTCTGGTGGGCCTCGCTGGAACGGGCCGTTGACTGCAAGGCTGAAGAGATGGATGGCCTGGGAAAATGTTGAATGAGGTCGTTGCGACCCGCTATGTAACGCCACTGCGTGAGGGTGGCTCGCTCCCCGGCATTGTCGAGGCCGACGACTGCGGAACGTACGTCATGAAGTTCACCGGGGCCGGGCAGGGGCGTAAGACGTTGGTGGCCGAGGTCATCTGCGGGGAGCTCGCCCGGCGGCTCGGGCTGCGGGTTCCGGAGCTCGTGGCCATGCAGCTGGACCCGGTCATCGGGCTGTCCGAGCCCGATCAGGAGGTGCAGGAGCTCCTGAAGGCCAGCGGTGGGCTCAACCTCGGCATGGACTACCTGCCCGGCTCGCTCGGTTTCGATCCGCTCGCCTATCAGGTGGACGCGGCCGAGGCCGGCCGGGTCGTCTGGTTCGACGCGCTGATCAACAACGTCGACCGCTCGTGGCGCAACCCCAACATGCTGGTGTGGCACGGCGATCTGTGGCTCATCGACCATGGCGCCACCATGATCTGGCACCACAACTGGCCGGGAGCCGCCGCCTCCGCTGCCAAGCCCTACAACGCCTCCGACCACGCGCTCGCGCCCTTCGGCCCGGACATCGCCGCCGCCGCGGCCGCCCTCGCGCCTTTGGTCACCGAGGAGTTGCTGAGCGAGGTCACGGACCTGGTGCCCGACGAGTGGCTGGTCGACGAGCCCGGATTCGAGACCACCGCCGCACTGCGCCGCGCCTATGCCGAGCCGCTGCTGACCCGCGCCGCGAGCATCCACGAGCGGATCACCCTCGGCGCCCCCACCGCCACCAGGCCCTCGCGGGCGCCGGGCTGGCTCACCGAGCCCAGCAAACCGTGGCCGCATCCCACCAAGCACAGCGACAAGAGCCCCACGAGCTCCGACAAGAGCCCCGCGAACCCCGACAACACCGTGAACCCCGAGAAGGACGCCGACCGTTGAGCAAGCGCGATGTCTTCGAGTACGCGCTGCTGCGCGTGGTGCCGCGCGTCGAGCGCGGCGAATGTTTCAACGCGGGCGTGCTCGTCTATTGCCGCGCCCACTCCTACGTCGCGGCGCGCACCCATCTGGACGAGGCCAAGCTGAGGGCGCTCGACCCGGCCGCGGACGTGGTGGGCGTACGGGCCGCGCTGCGCGCCGTCGAGGGGGTCTGCGGAGGCGGTGACGAGGCCGGGCAGGCGGCGGGTGACGACGCGGGCCGGCGCTTCCGCTGGCTGATCGCGCCGCGCTCCACGGTCGTCCAGCCGGGCCCGGTGCACACCGGCCTCACCACCGATCCGGCGGCCGAGACCGAGCGGCTGCTCGACCTCCTGGTGCGCTGATCACCACGCCGGACACCACCCTTTCGCGGGTGTGACATGCGCCGAGGGGCCCGGGGGCCGTTGACACCGCGTGCCAGGGCTTCTAGCGTCTCGTCTGCTGAAGCTACTAAGCGGTTGCTCAGTGACTGAGGGCCGCGGATCCCAGGGCGAGGAGAACAGCATGTCCACCACCGAGCAGCGTGTCGCCATCGTGACCGGGGCGGCGCGGGGCATTGGCGCCGCGACCGCCGTCCGGCTGGCCGCCGAGGGCCGGGCCGTCGCCGTACTCGACCTCGACGAGGCGGCCTGCAAGGACACCGTCGACACGATCACCTCGGCAGGCGGCCGGGCCGTCGCGGTCGGCTGCGACGTGTCCGACAGCGCCCAGGTGGAGGCCGCCGTCGCCCGCGTCGCGGCCGAACTCGGCGCGCCGACCATCCTCGTCAACAACGCCGGGGTGCTCCGCGACAACCTCCTCTTCAAGATGAGCGAGTCGGACTGGGACACCGTGATGAACGTGCACCTCAAGGGCGCGTTCCTGATGGCGAAGGCCTGCCAGAAGCACATGGTGGACGCCAAGTGGGGCCGCATCGTGTCGCTGTCCTCGTCCTCCGCCCTCGGCAACCGGGGACAGGCCAACTACTCCGCCGTCAAGGCCGGCCTCCAGGGCTTCACCAAGACCCTCGCCAAGGAGCTCGGCAAGTTCGGCATCACCGCCAACGCGGTCGCCCCGGGCTTCATCGTCACCGAGATGACCGCGCAGACCGCCGCCCGGGTCGGGATGGGCTTCGAGGAGTTCCAGGCCGCGGCCGCCACCCAGATCCCCGTCCAGCGCGTCGGCCACCCGGCCGACATCGCCAACGCCATCGCCTTCTTCACGGGCGACGACGCGGGCTTCGTCTCCGGCCAGGTCATGTACGTGGCCGGCGGCCCGCTCAACTAAGGCCAGGTGCGCGCGACATGACTGAACTTCCCGAACTCTCCGGCAACGTGGCCCTGATCACCGGGGCCAGCCGGGGCATCGGCTACGGCGTCGCCGAGGCGCTGGTCGCCCGTGGCGACCGCGTCTGCATCACCGGGCGCGGCGAGGACGCCCTCAAGGAGGCCGTCGACAGGCTCGGCCCCGACCGGGTCATCGCGGTGGCCGGCAAGGCCGCCGACGAGGCCCACCAGGCCGCCGCCGTCGAGCGCACCATGGAGGCGTTCGGCCGGGTGGACTTCCTGGTCAACAACGCCGGCACCAATCCCGTCTTCGGCCCGATGGCCGAGCTGGACCTGAACGTGGCGCGCAAGGTGTACGAGACGAACGTGATCTCCGCACTCGGCTTCGCCCAACGGACCTGGGCGGCCTGGCAGAAGGAGAACGGCGGGGCGATCGTCAACATCGCCTCCATCGCCGGCGTCTCCGCCTCGCCCTTCATCGGCGCGTACGGCATGAGCAAGGCGGCCATGATCAACCTGACGCTGCAACTGGCGCACGAGTTCGCGCCCGCCGTACGCGTCAACGCGGTCGCCCCGGCGGTGGTCAAGACGAAGTTCGCCCAGGCGCTCTACGAGGGCCGTGAGGCGGAGGCGGCCGCCGCCTACCCCATGGGCCGGCTGGGCGTGCCATCCGACATCGGGGGCGCCGCCGCGTTCCTCACCTCCGAGCAGTCGGCCTGGGTCACAGGACAGACCCTGCTCGTGGACGGCGGGCTCTTCCTGAACGCCGGAACGCACTGAGTCACACCCCGCGAGCGCGCGCCCGCCCCGTCCCCGGTCACCGCCAAAGACGGGGCGGGCCGCGTTGTCAGTGGCGGCGGGTAGGTTCTGAACCGCGCACTGAGGGTGTGCGACCGAATGTCCCACGGAGGTTGTTGACGTGACCGATATCGCCATGCTGCCCGAGTCCTGGCAGGGCGTCCTCGGCGAGGAGCTGGACAAGCCCTACTTCAAGGAGCTCACCGCCTTCGTCGAGGAGGAGCGGGAGAAGGGGCCTGTCTTCCCGCCCCGCGAGGAGGTCTTCGCCGCCCTGGACGCGACGCCGTACGACCGGGTGAAGGTCCTGGTCCTCGGTCAGGACCCGTACCACGGCGAGGGGCAGGGGCACGGCCTGTGCTTCTCGGTGCGCCCGGGCGTCAGGACACCGCCGTCGCTGCGCAACATCTACAAGGAGATGCGCGACGAGCTCGGTCTGGACATCCCGGACAACGGCTATCTGATGCCCTGGGCGCAGCAGGGCGTGCTGCTGCTCAACGCGGTCCTCACCGTGCGCTCGGGCGAGGCCAACTCGCACAAGGGCAAGGGCTGGGAGAAGTTCACCGACGCGGTGATCCGCGCGGTCGCCGCGCGGCCCGACCCCGCCGTCTTCGTGCTGTGGGGCAACTACGCGCAGAAGAAGCTCCCGCTCATCGACGAGGAGCGGCACGTCGTGGTCAAGGGCGCGCACCCCTCGCCGCTCTCGGCCAAAAAGTTCTTCGGCTCGCACCCCTTCACGCAGATCAACGAGGCGGTCGCGGCGCAGGGCCACGCGCCCATCGACTGGCGCATCCCGAACCTGGGCTGAGTCACCCTACGGGGCGGGCCGGCCGGGGCGCCGGGTCGGCGGGTGACGGTGTCGGAGCCGGCGCGCGGTGGCGCCGAACCCGGGCGACGTGGTGGCGGCGGGCCTGGGCGTGCCACGGCGTACGGACCCGGGCGCGTGACGGCGTCGGTGGCCCGGGTGCGCGGCGGCGTCCGGCTGACAGGCCGGCGCCCCCGCCCGAGCCTGAGGCCGATTGTCAGTGGCGGCGGCTAGCGTCGAAGCCGTTCGACTTACGTGACGACCGGCGGAGACAGCGGTGACGGACATGCGGGACGCCCCGGGGGACATCGTGATGACCCGGATCGGGCAAGTGACGATGCTGCTGCACGGCGGGGACCGCGAGGAGGCGCGCAACCGCTTCGGGGCCCTGTGGTCGGAGATCGGCGAGGACGGCGACGCGCTGCACCGCTGCACCCTGGCCCACTACATGGCGGACGCCCAGGACGACGCGCGGGACGAACTGGCATGGGACCTGCGGGCGTTGGCGGCCGCCGATACCCTGAGCCGGGATCGCCGCACGGCGCGCCACGCCTCGCTCGCGGTGCGCGCCTTCTACCCCTCGCTGCATCTCAGCCTCGCCGCCGACTATCTGAAGCTGCGCCGCCCCGAGGACGCCCGGCTCCACCTCGGCCGGGCCCACGCCGCCCTGGACGCACTGTCCGGCGACGCCTATGGCAACGACATCCGCGAGGCGTTGCGCCGCCTCGAACGAGAGCTGGACGCCGTGTGAGCAGCCGTCCCCCACACGCATCTGGCGCCCTGCCCGCGCACAGCTGCCGCCGGGGCCCACGTTTCACTGACGTGGCGTCAATTCCCGTATGTCTCACGGCAGATGCGTGCCTCCGGACTGTCGGCTCGCCACCCGCCGTAGCCCTGGCCGAGCGCGCAGACGTCGCCGAGCGCGGGCATCGCGGGGTAGGTCCTGGGGTGTCGTGTCCTGGGGGCTGCGGGCCGGGGCGCGGGCTGCTCGGCGCGATGACGCGGGACCTGACGAACCGCCCTGGGCGGGCCCGTCCCGGACAGCGGGGGCGGGGCGGGGGCCGGGGAGTCGGTGGGATCCACCGCCTCCAGGGCCTCGCGGGCCGGTGGCTGCACGACCTGCGGGAGCGGGTGGCTCCGCTGGCGGGCGGGGGGTGCGGGCGGCGGGGAGTGCGGGGGCCCCGCCTCGACGGAGACACAGCCCGTGACGCAGCCGCAGACGGCCAGGGCCGTCACGGACATCAGGAGCCGCAGCGCGTTGCTGGTTCGGTGCATCGGACAACTCTCCTGGCCCCGGCGGGCTTTGGGCGAGCCGGCGACGCCACAATGGCCCGCACGAGTGACACCCGGCGCACCCACTGGAGTGGCCGGGCCCTCCCGCCCGCGAGCCATCCGCGTCCGGAGCGCCCCGCACTCCGCCGCCAGGGCCCCGCGCCCTGCGGCACCCGCACTCCGCGGCCAGGGCCCCCGCCACCCGCACGGCCGGGTCGCCCGGGTCCTTCAGGCTCCCGTGGCGCCGTCGATCGCCTCACGGAGCAGGTCCGCGTGGCCGTTGTGGCGGGCGTACTCCTCGATCATGTGGGTGTAGATCCAGCGCAGATTGAAATGCCGCCCGTTGCGCGCCGTGCCGGTGCTGAGTTCGTCGAGGCCGCGTCCGGCCGCCCGCGCCCGCGCGTCGGCGACCTCGGCGCGCCAGGTGGCGAGGGCTTCGGCGAAGGTGTCGTCCGGGCCGAAGTGGAAGTCGCCGTCCGGGTCCTCGTCGGTCTCGTACACCCCCTCGTCCGTGCCGCCCGCGAAGACCGTGACGAACCACCAGCGTTCCACCTCGGCCAGGTGCCGCAGCAGCCCGAGGAGCGTGAGTTCGGAGGTCGGTACGGAGGTGCGCTTGAGCTCGTCGTCGGTGAGCCCGGAACACTTCTCCACCAGCGTCTGGCGGTGGTAGTCGAGCCAGCCGTCGAGCATGGCCCGCTCGGAGGCGTCAAGGGCGGGTTCCGCGCGTTGGGCCGACGGTACTTCGGAGGTCGTCATCGGGTCATCCTGTCCGCCGACGGCGCTCGGGGCCAGTGGATATCCGCGCCGGGCGCCGGCCCCGCCCGCGCCCCACGATCGGCCGCCGTTCCCGCGCACGTATGCTGACCAGGCAACGGAGCAGGACACCACTCGGCGACAGGGAGACCCCGTGAAGGTCGGATGCATCGGACTCGGGGACATCGCGCAGAAGGCCTATCTGCCCGTGCTGACGTCCCTCGCCGACACGGAACTGCACGTGCAGACCCGTTCCCCGGCGACCCTCGCCAAGGTGGCCGGCGCCTACCGCATCCCCGCCGCGCGGGCCCACGCCGACCTCGACTCGCTGCTCGCCCAGGGTCTGGACGCCGCGTTCGTGCACGCGCCGACCGCTGTGCACCCGGAGATCGTCACGCGGCTGCTCGAAGCCGGCGTACCGACGTATGTCGACAAGCCTCTCGCCTACGAACTGGCCGACTCCGAGCGGCTTGTGGAGCTCGCCGAAGAGCGCGGCGTCAGTCTCACGGTGGGTTTCAACCGACGGCTCGCCCCCGGCTACGCGCAGTGCGCCGACCACCCGCGCGATCTGATCCTCATGCAGAAGAACCGGGTGGGGCTGCCCGAGGACCCGCGCACGCTGGTGCTCGACGACTTCATCCACGTCGTGGACACGCTGCGCTTCCTCGCGCCGGGACCCGTCGAGCACACCGTCGTGCGGGCCCGGATCCGCGCGGGCCTGATGGAGCACGTGGTCCTCCAGCTCTCCGGCGACGGGTTCACCGCGATCGGCACCATGAACCGGCTGAACGGCTCCACCGAGGAGATCCTCGAGGTCTCCGGGCAGGACACCAAGCGCCAGGTGCTCAACCTCGCCGACGTGGTGGACCACAAGGGGCAGCCGACCCTGCGCCGGCGCGGCGACTGGGTGCCGGTAGCCCGCCAGCGCGGCATCGAGCAGTGCGTGCTCACCTTCCTCGACGCGGTACGGGCCCACACGACGCTCAGCGCCCGGGACGCGCTGGCGACTCATGAGCTGTGCGAGCGGATCGTGCGGGAGTCCCTTGAGCAGGCCTCCTGAGCGCACGCGCCCCCTCGGCCGCGCAGAACACGGCGAGCACCGCCAGCGCGCAGTACACCGCCCAGGCACCGAGGCGCACATAGGGCGTGGTGCCGGTGGTGAGGGGGATGTCGTACACCTGGGAGGCGCCGGCCGATGTGCCGAGCCAGTGGCCGACACGGCCGCCGTCGGCGTCGTAGACGGCGCTGATGCCGGTCAGGGTGGCATGGACCATCGGGCGGCCCGTCTCGGCCGCCCGCAGGGCGGCGAGGGAGGCGTGCTGGGCGGGCGCCCAGGTGCCCTGGAAGGACGAGGTTGAGGACTGCGCGATGAGCAACTGGGCTCCGTCGCGCACCAGATGACGGCTCATGTCGGGAAACGCGGACTCGAAGCACACCAGCGGCCCCACCCGCACCTTGGAGGGCAGGGTCATCACGACGGGCTCCGTACCGCGCCGCCGGTCCTCACCCGCCGCCTTGCCGACCGAGGTCGCCCAGCCGAGCAGTGAGCGGGCCGGAATGTACTCGCCGAACGGCACCAGACGCATCTTGTCGTAGCGCTGGCCGGTGGGGCCCTGGGGCCCCACGAGCACCGAACTCTTGAAGATGCCCGGCTGATCGGACCTGCGCGCGTCCACATTCACCAGGATGTCCGCGCCCACCTCCTGGGAGAGCCTGGCGATCCGCGCGGCCAGATCGGGACGGGCGGCCAGGTCCTGCCCCACACTGCTCTCGCCCCACACGACGAGATCCACCCGCTGCCCCGCGAGGGCCCGGGTCAGGGCCTCGCCACGGGCGAACCGGGCGTCGGCTTTCTCGATCACACCCGGCTGTACGACGGCGACCCTGAGCCTGCCTTCCGGCCTGGGGTGCGGGGCCCACATCCACACCGCGCCCGTGACGAGCGCGCACACCACCAGGGCCGACACCATCGCGGTACGCACATGGGGGAGGGCCACCACCAGGGCGACGGCTGTATTCACCGCCACCACGAGCAGGCTCACCAGCCACACCCCGCCCACCGACATCAGCCGCAGCGCGGGCGTCACCTGCCACTGGCTCGCGCCGAGCAGCCCCCACGGCCCGCCGAGCCCCTGCCAGGAGCGGACGAGCTCCACCATCAGCCAGCCCGAGGGCACCACCGCCACCGCCACCAGGGCGCGCACCACCGAGGGCCTGCCTCCCAGCGTCGCGCGGACCAGGACCCCCCAGGGCGCCCACAGCAGTCCGAGCAGCCCCGCGAGGACCACGATGAAGACATTGAGGCTCGGCAGCAGCCAGTGATGCACGGCGAGCATGAACCCGGTGCCGCCGAGCCATCCGTCCAGCGCGGCCCGCCGGACGCCGACGGCGCCACGGACGAGCAGCAGCAACGGTACGAGGGCGACATAGGCGAACCACCACAGCGCGGGCGCGGGGAACGCGAGTGCGGGCAGCGCGCCGGCGAGCAGGGCAGCGCCGCCGCGCCACCAGGCCGAGTCCAGACGGGGACCGTGCCGGCCGACCGCGAACCGCATACCGCGCCTCCTTGCCGACCCCCGTGATCCGTTGTGTCGTCCTCCCGCCAGTGTGGGGGAGAACGGCGGCCGCGCACAGGTGGGCGCGGCGGCCCCGCGCGCTCCGCCTCCCCCTTACGCCCCGCCGAACGCACCCGAGGTCCGCCGCCACTTCTCATGCACGGTCACGGCCCGCAGCCGCCAGCCCCCCTCGGTGCGGACCAGCGAGAACGCGTAACGCCCGCCGGCCTCGAAGTCGGGCGCGGGCGGCGCGGCGCCGTCCTTCGCGCCGCGACACATCGGGTTGAGGTAGTCGGCGCGCAGCTCGGCCCGGTCGCCCGGGTAGCCGCCGAGATCCTGAAGGGTGAGCCGCCGGTTGGTGATCAGGTGCTGGCGGACGGGGAAGAGCCGCAGCGTCTCACCGAGCCAGCGCGCCACCTCCTCGGCCGGCCCCTCGATGCCGCCCGCCGCGCGGTAGTCGGCGCGGCCGTCGGCGGCGAACAGGGCGCGGTAGGCGGTCCAGTCCCCGTCGTCGACGGCCGCGGCGTATCCGGTGATGAGTTCGTCGATGGCCAGCCGGTCCAAGAGGGTCCCGAGATCCACACGCTGCGTCATCGGGTCAGTCTCCGCCTCCCGGCCGACAACTCCAAGGGCTCCGCGCTTGTGGCTTGTTGGCGCGCCGTGTTAACCGTGGCGTCATGACGGACACGAGCGCTCCGGCGGTACGCAGCGAACGGCACGGACCGGTCACGACGGTGGTGCTGTCGCGCCCCGGCGCGCGCAACGCGGTGGACGGCCCCACCGCGCGGGCGCTCGCCGACGCCTTCCGCGCCTTCGAGGCGGATGAGCACGCGGCGGTCGCGGTGCTGTGGGGCGAGGGCGGTACGTTCTGCGCGGGCGCCGACCTCAAGGCGATGGGCACCGAACGCGCCAACACGGTGTCCGAGGACGGCGACGGCCCGATGGGCCCGACCCGGCTGCGGCTGTCCAAGCCGGTGATCGCGGCCGTCGCCGGGCACGCGGTGGCGGGCGGGCTCGAACTCGCGCTCTGGTGCGATCTGCGGGTGGTGGAGCAGGACGCCGTGTTCGGGGTCTTCTGCCGGCGCTGGGGCGTCCCGCTGATCGACGGCGGCACGGTGCGGCTGCCCCGCCTCATCGGGGCGGGCCGCGCCATGGACCTGATCCTCACCGGGCGCCCGGTGGACGCGGCGGAGGCCCACGCCATCGGCCTCGCCACCCGCGTCGTACCCACCGGCACGGCACGCGCGGCGGCGCAGCGGCTGGCCGAGGAGATCGCCGCCTTCCCCCAGACGTGTCTGCGCCACGATCGGATGGCGCTGCTCGAACAGGAGGGCCTGAGCGAGCGGGAAGCACTCCTCGGTGAGGTGCGCCACGGCTTTCACGCGCTGCGGGACGCGGCCGATGGGGCGGCGCGGTTCGCGGCGGGCGCCGGGCGCCACGGGGCGTTCGACGAGCCGGCCTGAACGGGCCGGCTCGCGCGGGCCGGCCCCGGGCGCGCGGGCACGCCGGCTCCGGCGGACGGCGGGGCCGACCCGAGCCGGACGGGACTTTGAACACACGACCTAGTGTTCTGAGTCGGGAATTCTGTTCAGATAACTGGCGAGGCGTTCGAGGATCTCGTCCGCGGTCTTCGTCCAGACGTAGGGCTTCGGGTCGGTGTTCCAGGCGGAGATCCAGTTGCGGATGTCCTTCTCCAGGGCCTGGACGGACCGGTGGACGCCTCGCCGTATCTGCTTGTTGGTCAGTTCGGCGAACCATCGCTCGACGAGGTTCAGCCAGGACGAGCCGGTCGGTGTGAAGTGCAGTTGGAACCGGGGATGGGCCAGCAGCCACTTCTTGATCGCGGGGGTCTTGTGGGTGGCGTAGTTGTCGCAGATGAGGTGGATATCCAGGTCGGCGGGTACCTCCTTGTCGAGCTTGATCAGGAACTTTTTGAACTCCTCGGCCCGATGTCTGCGGTGCGGGGAACCGGTCACTTTGCCGGTGGCGACCTCAAGCGCGGCGAACAGGGTGGTGGTGCCGGCGCGGACGTAGTCGTGGGTCGCCCGCTCGGGAACCCCGGGCATCATCGGCAACACGGGCTGGGACCGGTCCAGCGCCTGGATCTGCGACTTCTCATCCACGCAGAACACCAGGGCCCGCTCGGGCGGGTCCAGATACAGGCCGACGACATCGTGGACCTTGTCGACGAAGTACGGATCGGTCGACAGCTTGAAGGTCTCCGAGCGGTGCGGCTGCAGGCCGAACGCCCGCCAGATCCGTGACACCGACGACTGCGACAGGCCCATCTCCTTCGCCATCGACCGCGTCGACCAGTGCGTCGCGTTCTTGGGAGTGGATTCCAGCGTCCTGGTGACCACCGCGGCGACCTGTTCGTCCGTCACGGTCCTGGGACCGCCTGGACGTGGCATGTCACCCAGACCGGCGATCCGGTACTGCACGAACCGGGCCCGCCAGCGGCCCACCGCATGAGGCGTCGAACCCAACTGCTCCGCAACGTCCTTGTTCGACGCACCGGTTGCACAGCCCAGGATGATCCGACATCGCAAGGCCCACGCCTGCGGCGTGGAACGACGCCGCACCCATTCCTCGAGTGCGGCCCGTTCCGCATCCGACAGTGTCAACTCGGCCTTCGGCCGCCCCGTCCGCGCCATAGAGCAAGCCTATACATCTGAACAGAATTCCCGACTCAGAACACTAGGGGCGCAGGAGGTACGGCGTCGTGACCGTCAGCGGGGTGAAGCCGAGGCGCCGCAGGATCGGGCGGCTCTGGTCGGAGGCGTCGACCTGGAGGTAGCGGTAGCCGCGCTCGGCGGCGATACGGGCGCGATGGGCGACCAGGGCGCGGTAGATGCCCTTGCCGCGCCACTCGGGCCGGGTGCCGCCGCCCCACAGACTGGCGAACTCGGTGCCGGTGTGGAAGTCCATGCGGGCCGCGCTCACGGGCAGGTCCCCGGCCATGGCCACGACCGCGGCGATGGTGTCGGGGGCCTCGGCGAGCTGGGTGAGCAGCCGTTCCCTGAGGGAGGAGGAGTCACCGCCGAAAGCGGCGTCGCGGACGGCCGTCATCAGGTCCACGCCCGCCGCGTCCGTCACGGGGCGCAGTGTGATGCCCGGGGGCGGCGTCACGTCGAGGGCGAGGTCGGCGACGTGGGCGACCATGACGGTCTCCTCGGGCTCCGCCTCGAAACCGGCCGTCAACAGACGCCGGCCCAGGTCGGCGGGCCGGTCGTGGGCGTACAGCTTCCACTCGCACTCGACCCCCAGGGACGCGAAGTGGCGTACCTGCGCGGCTATTTCGGCGTCCGCGTCGGCCGCAGTCAGGTCCGACCAGATGATGCCGTTCCACGCGGGGGCGGGGCCCACCTGCCGTACGACGCGGCCGACGCGCTCGACCCGGGTGCTGCGCCCGTCGGGCCCGGCGTTCTGCCGCAACTGCCGGTCGAAGACGGCGAGCAGGTCGTCGCCAGGGGCGCTGTTCAGGGAGTCGGTGTGCATCCGGCCACTCCAGCACCGGGGGTACGGCCGCGGCAACCGGATTGCGCGCGGCTCAGGCCTGGGCGCGTGCGGGGGTGACCGTGGCGGGGAGTGGGGCGCCGTCGCCCACGGCCGCCGCCCACTCGGTGAGCAGCCGCTCGTACTCCTCGGCCGGCCACTGTCCGTCCGCGCCGTCGACGAGCGCGCGGATGGCGTCGTTGGCGGCATCCGCGTCGGGCGGCGTGGTGCCGGGCCGGTCGGGGGAGTAAGACATGCGACCAGGCTACGGGCCGGGCTGCGGCTTCGGAGGCGCGTTTGTGTCAAAGCGCAGGTGACAGGGGTCCCGGGTGGTCAAGATCACAGCCTTTGGGGGGTTTGGGGGGTCGGGATCAGGCCGCGCCGGCTCATGATCGAGCCGTTCGTGCGCGAGGTCAGGCTGCCTGCGCCGCGTCGCTCCTCACCGCTGCGGCCCACTCGATCAGGAGCCGCCGGTAGCGCTCCTCCTCATCGGGCGAGAGGCGCCCGTCGGACTGCTCCCACAGCGAGCGGATCTCCGTGTTCACCACGTCGGCAGGGCGAAAGCAGCGGCGGTCGAAAGTCGGGGGCATGAGCCCAAGCCTACGGCCACGAGGTGACCCAGCGCCACGGAGTGGGAACTCTCAGCCAGCAAATGTGCGTTGAGCCAGGTGAAAGCCAGGTGAAGGGGCGCAGGGAAAGGGGGGTTGGGGGCATGATCCGGACAGACCGTGGGCGGGGTGGCTCAACTGGGCGGCGCGTGCGAGGCGTTGCCGAGTGCTGGGGCGGCGGGCGCCGCCTATCCTCGCGGCATGGAGCAGAGCGAGGTTCTCAAGCGCGTGATCGGCATCCTCACCGAGGCGGGGGACTACCGCCGCCGCATCGAGGAGAACGGCGAACGGGGCGGCCGGGACACCGAGATCGGCATCGTCACCGCCCTGCTCAACGAGACGATGCCGCGCGTCGAGATCCCGGCCGAGGCCACCCCGCAGGAGATGGCGACGCTCATGGCGCGCGAGGTGGGTGGCGCGATCCGCCAGCTTGTGGGCGCCTTCAGCCTGGCGTTCGTGGCCCTCGCCGAGGTCCACGACTCGGGCCGGCAGGAGGTGTCGTCGGCCGATGTGCTCCAGGACCTGGCGCTGCGCGCGGAGGAGCTGAAGGGGGACGGGCCGGGCCCCGCGGCCGGCTGAGGCCCAACCGCCGTGATCGGGCGGCCCGTTCAGAGCCCGCCGCCCGCGTCCGGCTCGAGCAGTCCGGCGCCGATGAGGGCGAACAGGGCGACGCCCAGCACGATGCGGTAGAGCACGAACGGCATGAAGCTCTTGCTGGAGATGAAGGACATGAACCACGCGATGACCGCGTAACCCACTGCGAAGGCGATGACCGCCGCGAACAGGGTGGGAAGCATCGGAGCCTGCCCGGGCCCGCCCGCGTCCTTCAACTCGAAGACGCCCGAGGCGAGGACGGCCGGGACGGCGAGCAGAAAGGAGTAACGCGCCGCCGCCTCACGGGTGTAGCCCATCAGGAGACCGCCGCTGATGGTGGCGCCGGAGCGGGAGACGCCGGGGATGAGCGCCATGGCCTGGCACACTCCGTAGGTCAGGCCGTCGCGGGTGCTGAGCTCATTCAGCGACTTGCGTTCCCTGGCCGCGCGGTGGCGCCCGCCGGACTCGTCACGCGCCGCGAGACGGTCGGCGACGCCCAGCACGACACCCATCACCACGAGCGTGGTCGCGATCACCCGCAGATCGCGGAAGGAGGTGGCGATCTGGTCCTTCAGGACGAGGCCCAGCACCCCGATCGGAATCGAGCCCACGATGACGAGCCAGCCCATGCGCGCGTCGCTGTCACCGCGCAGCGAACGGTTGGTGAGCGAGCGGAACCAGGTGGAGACGATGCGCGCGATGTCCGCGCGGAAGTAGATGAGCACGGCCGTCTCCGTGCCGATCTGGGTGATGGCGGTGAACGCGGCACCCGGGTCGTGCCAGCCGGCGAACGCGGCGGTCAGGCGCAGATGGGCGCTGGAGGAGATGGGCAGGAACTCCGTAAGACCCTGGACGAGCCCGAGTATGAACGATTCGAACCAAGACATGGGTTGCTGCGCCATCCAAGAGGGGTCGGGGCGAGAGCCGGCCGGGCACCACCGGGCCGGCCGGGGCGCCCGCGTGGCCGCACGGCCGCGCCGGTGATCTCGCGCGGATCGAGGGGCACGGTAGCGACGGCGGGTGAACGCGCGGTTGCCGTGCGGCTGCGTCTTGGGGGAAGGGGGGGTGCGGGGTGCGCGCGTGGGCACCACGTCCGCCGGGACGACCCGGGCCTCACGTCCCCGAAGGGGTGACCTGGCCGCCACTCCTGCGAGGTAACCCGGACGCCGCGCCGCGACGTAACTCGGCCGCCGCTCCGGCGACGTAACCCCGGGCGCCACGTCTGCTGGGGCGAGCCCGGGCCCCCTCCTGCGAGGCCGCCGCGGACATCACACCCGAGGCGTCACCACTCCGACATCGCCCGACGTCACCGCGCCCGACGTCACCGCGCCCGGCGTCATCGCGCCACCGCGGCCGGCGCCACCGCGCTCCGTGTCACCGCGCCCGATGTCACCGCGCTCCGTGTCACCGCGCCCGATGTCACCGTGCCCCGCGTCACTGCGTCCCGCGCCGCCGCAGCCCGTGCCGTTTGCGCCAGGCGACGGCCGCGGCGGCCACGCCGCTCAGGACGATGAAGCCCATCGCGATGACAAACGCGGGCGAGGTCGGTGACGACGCGCTGCTGCCCGCGATCACGTACGCCAGAGTGTTGGGCACCGAGCCCAGCCCGGTCGCCAGCAGGAAGGGCGTCCACCCCATGCGTGAGACGGCCGCGCAGTAGTTGGCGGCGGCGAACGGGACTCCGGGGAAAAGGCGGATCGCCATCATCGAACGGAACCCGTGCCGCGACAGCTGACCGTCCGCCGCCGTCAGCCAGCGTCCGCGCAGCAGTGGGCGCAGCGCGTCCTGTCCGAGCACCCGGACCAGGCCGAAGGAGATGCCCGCGCCGAGCACCGTGCCCGCGAGCGCGCAGACGAGTCCGGCCTGGGTGGCGAAGAGGGCGCCGGCGGCCAGGTTGAGGAGAGGGCGGGGCACGAACGCGGCGGTGCACAGCCCGTACGCCACCGCGAAGAGCGCCATCGCGCCCGCCCCGCCCACGTGCGGCGGCCAGCCGTCGGCGAGCAGCCGCTGCGGCTGGAGGACGAGCACGGCGGACCCGGCGGCCGCGAGCACCAGCACGAGCAGCGCGAACCGCGACCAGGGCGAGAGCAGGGCTCTGCCGCAGCGGACGGCGAGGCCGGACAGGGGTCGGGCAGCGGGCTCGAACATCCGGGGAGAGTAACCGACCCGGGCGCCCGCTCGCCGTAAGCGACGTTCCATACCGCCGCCCGCCCGCCGTAAGTGACGTTCCATGCCGCCGCCCGCCGCCCGGCATCTCGTGCTCACCGCCTCCAGACGGAAACCTGGTTTGCCGGCCTCCGCGCCCCAACTCCCTGTGGGGAAAACCATTCGACGCGGCGCCGCCCACCAGGGATGATCGGCGACATGTCCAGGTACGCCTTCCTCGCAGTGCCGTCCGCGATCGCGGACGCGCCGAAGGCTGCCGTCCTCACGGCCACCGACGCCGTCGCGTCCGCAGCGCCCCACGGCTGCGCCCGAAGCTGACCCTTCCCGGACATTCCGGCGGACCCCGCACGGGGAGGGTCGGCCGGACCCAGGGGTCCCAGCTCAGCTCCGCGACCACGCGAGGGACACTCAGCCATGCCCAAGACGGCATACGTACGCACCAAGCCCCACCTCAACATCGGCACCATGGGCCATGTCGACCACGGCAAGACGACCCTGACCGCCGCCATCACCAAAGTCCTCGCCGAGCGGGACGGCGCCACCCGGTTCGTCCCGTCCGACCGCATCGACCGGGCCCCGGAGGAGGCCGCCCGCGGCATCACCATCAACCTCGCGCACGTCGAGTACGAGACCGACACCCGTCACTACGCGCACGTCGACATGCCGGGCCACGCCGACTACGTCAAGAACATGGTCACGGGCGCCGCCCAGCTCGACGGGGCGATCCTCGTCGTATCGGCGCTCGACGGCGTCATGCCGCAGACCGCCGAGCACGTCCTGCTCGCCCGCCAAGTGGGCGTCAACCACATCGTGGTGGCGCTCAACAAGGCGGACGCCGTCGACGACGGCGAGGACGCGGCACTGACCGACCTCGTCGAGCTCGAGGTGCGCGACCTGCTCTCGGCCCACGGTTACGGCGGCGACGCCGTGCCCGTCGTGCGCGTCTCCGGCCTCAAGGCGCTTGCGGGCGAGCAGCGGTGGACGGAGGCGATCGGCGCGCTGCTCGACGCCGTTGACACCTACGTGCCGCTGCCCGAGCGCTATGTGGACGCGCCGTTCCTGCTGCCGGTCGAGAACGTGCTCACCATCACCGGGCGCGGCACCGTCGTGATCGGCGCCGTCGAACGCGGCACGGTGCGGGTCGGAGACCGGGTCCATGTCCTGGGTGCCGACGTGGAGTCGGTGGTCACCGGCCTTGAGACATTCGGCAAACCGATGGACCGCGCGCAGGCGGGCGACAACGTCGCGCTGCTCCTGCGCGGGGTGCCACGCGACGCGGTGCGCAGGGGGCACGTGGCCGCCGAGCCCGGCAGCGTCATACCGAGCCGCAGGTTCACCGCCCAGGTGTACGTCCTGTCCACCCGCGAGGGCGGCCGCTCCACGCCCATCGCCACCGGCTACCGCCCGCAGTTCTACCTGCGCACCGCGGACGTGGCCGGCGACGTGGACCTCGGCGAACTCGCCGTCGCGCGGCCCGGTGAGACGGTCACCATGACGGTGGAGCTCGACCGTGACACCCCGCTGGAGCCGGGGCTCGGCTTCGCCATCCGCGAGGGCGGCCGAACCGTCGGCGCCGGGACGGTCGCCACGGTCCTGTGACCGTCCGGTCCGCCCGCCACCAACACCCTGGTGGCGGCGGGCCGTTGGCGGCACGGCACACTGTGATCATGGATGACACGGCGCTGGTACTCGGTTCGGGCGGGCTCACCGGCGTGGGCTGGGAGATCGGCATCCTGCACGGCCTCGCCGAAGCGGGCGTGGACGTGACCGACGCCGCTCTGGTGATCGGGAGCTCGGCGGGCTCCGTCGTCGGCGTGAACATCGGGGCGCGCCCCGGCGGTCTCGGGGAGCTGTACGAGCGCCAACTGGCAAGCCCGCGCGGGGAGACCGGCGCAAGCCTCGGTCCGGGCAGGATCTTCCGTTACGCGCGGGCGCTGCTCACCTCTCGTACTCCCGAGGCCTACGGCGTGAAGCTCGGCCGGATGGCCCTCGCCGCGCCCGCCCCGGCCGAGTCCGAGCGGCGCGCGGTCATCGCCGAGCGGCTGCTCTCGCACGAGTGGCCCGAGCGGGCCCTGAGGATCACGTCGGTCGCCGTGGACACCGGCGAGCTGAGGGTCTTCGACCGGGACAGCGGCGTACCGCTCGTCGACGCGGTCGCGGCGAGCTGCGCCGTGCCGCTGGTGTGGCCGCCCGTCACCATCGAGGGGCGCCGCTGGATGGACGGCGGCCTGCACTCCACGGCCAACGCCCAGCTGGCCGCCGGCTGCCGCCGCGTGGTGATCATCGCCCCCAGCCCGCAGGGCGGCGGGCCGCTCGAGTCGCCGGCCGCGCAGGCGGCCCGGCTCACCGCCGAGGGCGCCCGGGTGGTGCTCATCACCCCCGACGCCGCCGCGAAGAAGGCCTTCGGGCGCGGCACCCTCGACCCGGCGCGGCGTGCTCCCGCGGCAAGGGCGGGTCTGGCCCAGGCGCCCGCGCACGCCGACGCGGTCAAGGCGCTGTGGGGGTGAGGCCGCGGCCCGTCGCCCCCGGCTGGTTCGGGGGGCGCACAATGGGACGGTGAACGACGACCCGCGCGCCGAGCCGATACCCGTCGTCCGGGAGGTCGACGGCGGCACCGCCAAGCTGATGCCCGACATCGACCGCGAGCGCGCCTGGCTGCTGACGGTGGACGGCGCCCCGCAGTCGTACGTGGATCTCGACGACCCCACGTACATCGAGTTCGAGTACCTGCGCCGCCTCGCGCACGTCGTGGACTGCGCGGCGAGCGAGGGCGAGCCGCTGGACGTGCTGCACCTCGGCGGCGGCGCGCTCACGCTGCCCCGCTATGTCGCCGCGACCAGGCCCGGCTCGCGCCAGGACGTGGTGGACGCCGACCGCGCGCTGGTCCGGCTCGTCCGCGAACACCTGCCCCTTCCGCCACGGTCCGGGATCACGCTGCACGCGATGGACGCGAGAGAGTGGGCCGGGCGCGCGCCGGCCGCCTCGGTGGACCTGCTCGTCGCGGACGTCTTCACCGGCTCGCGGGTGCCGGGGCACCTCACCTCACTCGCGTACGCGAGGGAGGCCGAGCGGGTCCTGCGGCCCGGCGGTCTGTACGCCGCCAACCTCGCCGACGGCGCGCCGTTCGCCTTCCTGCGCTCCCAACTCGCTACGTTCCAGGCGGTGTTCGCGGACGTCGCGTTGATCGCCGAGCCGTCGGTGCTGCGCGGGCGCCGCTTCGGCAACGCGGTGCTGCTCGCCTCGGCGCGCCCCCTGGATGTGGCGGCGCTGGCCCGGCGCACGGCGGGGGACGCCTTCCCGGCCAGAGTCGAGCACGGTGCGTCACTGCGCCGCTTCGTCGGGGATGCCCAGCCGGTCACCGACGCGGACGCGCGGCCCTCACCCGAGCCGCCCGACGGCGCCTTCAGCGTCGGCTGAGCCGAGCGGCGCGCCGGCCGTCACCGTGGTGGTGCGGCGGGTCAGACGGCGTACGTCCGGCACGCACAGGACGGCGGCGGTGAGCAGCGCGACCAGCGCGGAGCAGCCCCACAGCGCGGGCGTGCGGCCCACCGCGTCCTGGGCGGGGCCGGCCAGCGCGGTGGCCAGGGGCACCATGGCGATCGAGCCGAGCCAGTCGTAGGCGGAGACGCGGGACAGCTTCTCCTCCGGGATCTCCTGGCTGAGCGCGGTCATCCACGAGACGCCGAAGACCTCGACCGAGACACCGGTCAGGAGCATGACGCCGGCGAGCGCCGCCACAGGCAGCGGCACCGCGAGCGCGGCCGAGGGCAGGGCCAGCGGGAAGACGCACAGGCTGCCCGCGAGCAGCAGTCGGCGCGGCTTCCAGCGCGTCATCAGGAAGGCGCCGCCCAGCGTGCCGGCGCCGAACGCCGCGAGCGCGAATCCCCACGGCCCGGGTCCGCCCAGCTCGTCCCGCGCCACCAGCGGTCCGTACACCGCCTCGGCCGCCGCGACCACGGCGTTGACCACCGCGAACTGCACCACGATCGACCAGAGCCAGGGCCGGCCGGCGAACTCGCGCCAGCCCTCGCGCAGGTCGGAGACCATCCCGCCGCCCGCCGCGCGCGCCGGGATGTGGCTCACGTCGAGGAAGGCCCGCAGCGCGCCCGCCACGGCGAAGGCCGCCGCGTCGATCGCGAGCACCCAGCCCGCGCCGAGGACCGCGATGAGGGCGCCGCCGAGAGCGGCACCGCCGATGCCCGCGCCATGCATCGCCATCCGGTAGAACGCGAACGCCCGCCCGGCGTCCTCGCCGCGCACGGTGGACATGAGCATGCCCTCGGAAGCGGGCCCGAAGAAGGCCTGGCCCACCCCGCCGAGCGCGGACAGGGCCATCATCTGCCACAGCCGGGGCTCTCCCGCGAGGACGAGCAGTGCGAAGGCGCCCTGCGAAAGGAAGTTGAGGGCGTTGGCGGCGACCATCACCCGGTGCCGCGGCAGCCGGTCCGCCAGCGCGCCGCCCACCAGGAGGAACAGCACGAGCGGCACGGTACGGGCCGCCGCGACCAGACCCACGTCGCCGCCGCTCCCGCCGGATTCGAGGACCGCGAACGCGGCCGCGATCAGAGCCCCTTGGCTGCCCAGGTTGGTGACGACCGCCGCCGCGGTCAGCAAGGTGTAGTTGCGGCCGCCCCAGGAGGGGCGGCCCGGACGCGAGGGAAGGACGGCGGAAGCGGAAGTCACTTAGGGACTATCGCCTCCGCCGCCCCGTGCGGCCAAACGGTTTGCTGCCAGGAGGCGCCTCAGGAGGAGGCGGGTACCAGGCGGATGGTGCTGAGGATCTTCTGGATGGTGTCCTCGGAGACCGCGTCGGGCACACCGGTGTTGGCGATGAGGCTCCAGGCCGCGAGGTCGCCCTTGGGGGTCTTGAAGCCGAACAGCACGGACTGGCCGTCGGTGGAGCACTTGTCCGTCTTCTTGACGCCCGTCGTCTTGGCGCGGACCACGCTGCCCTGAAGACCGGACTTGGTCGTGTAGGGGACCGGCTTCTCCGAAGTGATGTGGTCCTTGTCCGGCTGGGTGTAGGCGAAGTACAGCCAGTCGTCCGCCTGCTCGGCCGCGTCGTCGGTCGACTTGGCGCCGTTGGCGCCCTTGGTGCCGACGCTGGCGAGCGCGGTGTTCTCGTCGCGGCCGCTGTCGCTCTTGCTCGTGCACCACTTGGACTTGTAGTAGGCGGGCGCGGACATCATCATGCCGCCGAACCCGTTGGGGTCCGCCTTGTCGGACCAGCCGACGCTCATGCCCGAACTCGCGACCTCCCAGTCCGGCGGCACGTCGAAGGCGTCACCCCGGCTGGGGTTCACGACGACCTTCCAGCCCGCGATGACCGGCTTGACGTCGTTGCCCGCGCCGCGCGGGTTGGGCGCGGCGGAGGACGGCGCCGCCGGGCCGGAGGGCGAAGGCGACTTCTTGTCCTTGCCGTCGGCCTGGCTGGTGCTCTTGCCGTCGTCCTTGAGGACCACCACGCCGGTCACGGCCGCGGCGACGACCACGGCGGCGGCCGCCACGATGGCGATGACGGTGGTCTTCTTCTTGTCGTTCTTCTGCGGCGGCTGCGGGGACCCGGGCGGACCGCCCACGGGGTACTGCGGCACCGTCGGCTGCTGGTAGGGGTTGGGCGTCTGATAACCCTGCGGCGGATACCCGCGCTGCGCGGGCTGCTGTCCCGGCTGCTGGTAGGGATTCGGTTGCTGGTACCCCGGCTGCTGGTACGGGTTCTGATTCGGATCCCGCGGGTTCTGCTCGCCCCCGGGCGGCTGCTGTCCTGGCCACATGGCCAGTAACCATAGAGGGGCGGTACGACACCTGCCACGGCCGCCCCCGGCGGGGGATGGCCAACGGTCGCTACCCATGGGTAACATCGGGCCCCATGAGCGCTGATCAGATGTCCGTGGGCGAGATGCTCGCCGCCACCGTCCCCATGGCGAGGACCCTCAACCTGGAATTCCTCGAGACCACCCCCGAGCGTGCCGTGGTGCGCCTGCCGGACCAGCCCGACTACCACAACCACGTCGGCGGCCCGCACGCCGGAGCGATGTTCACGCTCGCCGAGTCCGCGAGCGGCGCCATCGTCATCGCCGCCTTCGGCGACCAGATGAGCCGTGCGGTGCCGCTGGCCGTCAAGGCGGAAATCGGCTACAAGAAACTCGCCATGGGCGTCGTCACCGCGACCGCCACGCTGGGCCGCCCGATCGCCGACGTGGTGGCCGACCTCGACGCGGGACAGCGCCCCGAGTTCCCGGTCCACATCGAGATCCAGCGCGCGGACGGTGCCGTCACCGGCGAGATGACCGTTGTGTGGACCCTGCGCCCCAACTCCTGACCATCGGCGCACGGCTCGATCCCCAAGGCGTCCCGGCCACCGCCGGGGCGCCTTCGGCGTTCCGCGCCGGGGACCGATCGCCCGGGCGCCGTTCTTGCGCCGGACGGTCCTAGCTTGCGCGGCCCTCGTGGCGCCTGACGGTGGGTCAACTGGGTCGTGAAGCATAGTGCGTTCACCCAGTGAACACAGACCGCCGGTCGTGCCGCGGCCCTCCACGGCGTGCCCGCGCACAAAGGAGTGACGGTCCATGTCCGACCCGGTTTCCCGAAGGTCAGCACTGCGTCTGCTCGGCGGCGCCGTCACGGTCGCGACCGCCGCGACCGGCACCCTGGCCGCCCCCGCGCCCGCCGTCGCGCTCCCCGGGGCCCGGACCGCGCCCGACGCCTCGCCCCGGGTCGAGACGCTGATCGGCCGCCTCACCCTGGACGAGAAGATCTCCCTCCTGCACGGCGCCGGTGACCCCCACGGCCTCGGCCAGGCCGGCTACCTGCCGGGCGTGCCCCGCCTCGCGATCCCCCCGCTCCGGCTGGCCGACGGCCCCGCGGGCGTCCGCGTCAAGGCGCACGCCACCGCCCTGCCGGCGCCGGTGATGCTCGCCGCCGCCTTCGACCCCGCGCTCGCCCGCGCGTACGGCGAAGTGCTCGGCCGCGAGGGACGCGCGCTCGGCCAGGACGTCATCCTCGCGCCCATGGTCAACCTCATCAGGACCCCTTATGCCGGGCGGAACTTCGAGACGTTCTCCGAGGACCCCCTGCTCAGCGCGGACCTGGTGGCCGAGGAGATCCGGGGCATCCAGAGCCAGGGATTGATCGCCACCGTCAAGCACTTCGCCCTGAACAACCAGGAACAGGACCGCACGTCCATCGATGTGCGGATCGCCGAACAGCCGCTCCACGAAATGGAGCTGCGCGGCTTCGAGGCGGCCGTCACCGCCGGTACGGGCGCCGTGATGGGCGCGTACAACAAGGTCAACGGGGCCTGGGCCTGCGAGAACAAGCCACTTCTGAACGACATCCTGCGCGACGCCTGGGGCTTCGACGGCCTGGTGATGACCGACTGGTTCGCCGCGCACAGCACCGCCGCCTCACTCAGCGCAGGACTCGATCTGGAGATGCCGAGCGGCACCTACTTCGGGGGCGCGCTGCGGCGTGCCATCAGCGCGGGCAGCGTCACCGAAGCGCTCGTCGACCGTGCCGTACGCCGTGTGCTCGGCGTCATGGAACGTTTCTCGCTGCTCGACGGGCAGCCGCCCGCCCGGCCCGGACGCGACCCAGAGGCCGGGGCGGATGTCGCGCTCAAGGTCGCCAAGGCGGGCGCGACCCTGCTGCACAACCGCGCGGCCACCCTGCCGCTCACCGGCGCCGCCGCCCGCGCCATCGCGGTGATCGGCCCCACCGCGATCTACCCGTTCATCGGCGGCGGCGGCAGCGCGCACGTCGTGCCCGACCGCGCGCGGACCCCGCTGGAGGCCCTCACCGCCCGGGCCGGACAAGGCGCCGACATCGGTTACGCGATGGGGGAGGACCTGTACGGCAAGCCCCTGCCCGCCACATCGCCGGGCGCCGACTTCGAGGGCCTGCGCGTCGCCGCCGGCGCCACCTGGACCTTTGAGGGCACCCTCGATGTCACCGAGCCCGACGAGTGGACCTTCGTCATCCACTACTCGGGCGAGCGCCCCACAGTGGTCCTGGACGGCACCGATCTCTTCCCGCCCGCCCCCGGTCTCCTCGAACTCTTCGGCGGGGGACTCGTGGGCGCCGCACCCGACGGCCTCCAGGTCCGCCGGGGCACCCTCCGGCTCACCGCCGGGAAGCACCGGCTCACCATCACGGCCAAGGGCGGCGCCGCGGGCCAGCTCTTCCGGCTGCGCCGCACCACCGGGGCCACCCGCGCCGGTGACGTCGCCGACGCGGTGCGCGTGGCCCGCGCGGCCGCGAGCGTCGTGCTGTTCGCGTACGAGGACGCCACCGAGGGCGCCGACCGGGCCGGCCTCGCCCTGCCCGGCCACCAGAACGAGCTGATCGCGGCGGTCACCGCCGCCAACGCGCGGACCACGGTGGTGCTCAACACCTCGTCGAGCACGACCATGCCGTGGCTGGCGAGCGCGGGCGCCGTGCTCCAGATGTATTACCCGGGCCAGGAGGGCGCCGAGGCCACTGCCGCAGTCCTGTTCGGGGACTGCGACCCCGGCGGCCGGCTCACCCAGACCTTCCCCGCGTCCGACGAGCACCACCCGGTGGCCGGCGACCGGCGGCGCTACCCAGGCGTGGACGGCACCCAGGAGTACTCCGAGGGCATCCACCTCGGATACCGCTGGTACGACGCCGAAGGTGTGACCCCGCTCTTCCCCTTCGGGCACGGCCTCTCCTACACGACCTTCGCCTACTCGGGCCTGAGCGTGCGGCCCGACGGCGACGGGCTCGCGGTCACCTTCACCGTCCGCAACACCGGGCGCCGCGCGGGCGTCACGGTGGCCCAGGTCTATGTCGGCCCCTCGCCCGACCTGCGCCTGGCTCAGGCCCGGCGCGCCCTGGCCGGCTACCGCCGCCTCGAACTGGAGCCGGGCGCCGCCCAGCGGGTGACCGTCCGCGTCACGGCCCGCTCGCTCTCCTCCTGGGACCCGGGCCGGCACGGCTGGGTGCTCGGCACCGGAACACGCGAGGTGAGCGTGGGTGTCTCCGCGCGCGAGACGCGCCTGGCCGGTCGTGGCAAGGTCCGATCGGGCGCGGCCGGCCCCAGGCCCTGACCGGGTAGGCTTCCCGGCGTGCGCCAGGGGGGCGCACGCCGGGTTTTGGCCCGGCGCGAGCGGGAGGAAGCGCGTTGCACATCCAGGAGTGGCTGGAGCACATCCCCGCCGTCAGTGTCTATCTCCTGGTGGCGCTCGTCATCGGTGTCGAAAGCCTCGGCATCCCGCTGCCCGGCGAGATCGTCCTGGTCAGCGCGGCGCTGCTGGCCTCGCAGCAGGGACACATCGACCCGGTGGTGCTCGGGGCCTGTGCGACGGCCGGCGCCGTGATCGGTGACTCGATCGGCTATGCCATCGGCCGCAAGGGCGGCAGGCCGCTCATCGCCTGGCTCGGGGAGAAGTTCCCCAAGCACTTCAGCGAGGGCCATGTCGCCATGGCGGAACGGTCCTTCCAGAAGTGGGGCATGTGGGCCGTGTTCTTCGGCCGCTTCATCGCCCTCCTGCGGATCTTCGCGGGACCGCTCGCGGGCGTCCTGCACATGCCGTACTGGAAGTTCCTCATCGCCAACCTGCTCGGCGGCATCTGCTGGGCCGGCGGCACGACCGCCGTCATCTACTACCTCGGCATCGTCGCCGAGTCCTGGCTGAAGAACTTCTCCTACCTGGGCCTGGTGGCGGCCCTGCTCATCGGGGTCGCCTCGATGCTGGTCGTCAAGAACCGGGCGAAGAAGTCCATGGCGCAGGCGGAGGCCGCGCACGAGAACGTGTCGGCCGGGGACTGAGCGGACCATCGCGGCGGGGGCCCGGCGCGGAGCCTCACGCGGGGCCGGTTCCGGGGCCGGTCCGCAGCAGCATTCTCATGGCGCGGCCGAACACGAGGCGGCCCGCCACCGCGATCAACGGATCGAGGGCGCGCGGCACTGCGCGTACCCGAAGCTCCTCACGCCAGACCACATACGCCCCAGGCCCCGCCGCCCCCACCTCGATCTCTGCCCAGCCCGTGATCGCACGGCCCCGCTTCTCCAGCCGGCACCGGCCCGGGGCACCCGGGACCGGCGGCTGCCAGCGGGTGACCTCCATCGGGTCCTCGAAACCAAGCCGCCCCGGACCGGTGCGGGCCACGAAGAGCGTGCCCGAGCCCGTGGGCGGCGCGGTGCGCACGACGATCCGCGTCAACGGGACGCCCTCGCCGTGCCGTTCCCAGTCGGTGAGCCGCCGCCACGCCTCGGCGGGGGCGAGCGGGGTACGGCGGTCGATCTGGAAGAGTGCCATCGCGCGATGGTATGCGGCCAGGGCGCGCGCGGGCCGCAGGCCGTCCGCCGTGCCCCGCACCCGGCCCGGGCGGGCCCCGGCCACGCGGGCCCCGACCCGGTCGCCCAGCGTGAGGGCGGCGCGATGCAATCCGTACAAGGAGTGGCGCATGGCAGAGCAGGCGTTGGTCAGGGCCGTGGGCGGCAAGTCGCCCGAGATCGCCCCGACCGCATTCACCGCACCCACATCGGTGGTGCTCGGCGAGGTGACCCTGGCCGAGGGGGCGAGCGTCTGGTACCACGCGGTGCTGCGGGCCGACTGCGGGCCCATCGTCGTCGGCGCCGGGAGCAACATCCAGGACAACTGCACCGTGCATGTGGACCCGGGCTTCCCGGTCACGGTCGGCGCGCGGGTCACCGTCGGGCACAACACGGTCCTGCACGGCTGCACCGTGGAGGACGACGTCCTGGTCGGCATGGGCGCCACCGTCCTCAACGGGGCCCGGATCGGGGCGGGTTCGCTGGTCGCCGCGCACGCGCTGGTGCCGCAGGGCATGAACGTACCGCCGGGCTCGCTGGTCGCGGGCGTACCGGCGAAGGTGCGGCGCGCGCTGAGCGACGAGGAGCGCGAGGGGATCAAGGTCAACGCCCTGATGTATGTCGGCCTCGCCGAGGACCACCGCGCGGCGCACGCCGGCTGATCCCGCGCTGAGCGGAAGATCACAGGTGTCGGCGGTGAGCGACCGGGGCGGCGGTGAGTACCGTGAGCGGGTGCCCAAGAACAGAAACACGTTCTCATCGCTGACCGCCTGGCGGCGCGAGATCGCCTCCCGCGCGGTCCACGGCGGTTGGGGCCTGATCAAGGAGGCGGGCGCGGTCACCGCCGAGCACCCGGGCCGGCTGCGCTTTCGCAGGATCGGACCCGGGACCCGCCTCGCCTTTCCGCAGGGCACGGTGTTCGGCGAGCCCTGGATCGAACTGGGCGACCACTGCGTCATCGGCGAGCAGGTCACCCTGACCGCCGGCATGATGCCGGGGCTCGACCTCGGCGCCGAGCCGATCCTGACCCTGGGCAACGGGGTCGTGCTCGGGCGGGGCAGCCATGTCATAGCCGACACGACCGTCTCCATCGGCTCGGACACCTACTGCGGCCCGTACGTCTACATCACCTCCACCAACCACAGCTACGACGACCCGCACCAGCCCGTGGGCAAGCAGTGGCCGCGCATGGAGCCCGTGGAGATCGGCCCCGGCTGCTGGCTCGGCACGGGCGCGGTGGTGCTGCCCGGCGCCCGGCTCGGCCGCAACGTGGTCGTGGCCGCGGGCGCGGTCGTACGCGGTGAGGTGCCCGACCACGCGGTGGTGGCGGGCGCGCCCGCCAGGATCGTGCGCACCTGGGACGAGCGCGACGGCTGGCAGCCGCCGCTGCGGACCCCCGCGCCGGTGCCCATCCCGGAAGGCGTCACGCCCGAACAGCTCCTGGCCGTCGCGGAGTTGACCGCCGAAGAGGCCTGAGGGGCGGGCGGCACCAGGAGTGGTCGTCGCGGGACGGCGGCCGCACCGGAGCGTGGTGCAATATATTGGACTCCGTCATCGCGGTACTGGACGGCCTTCCCGGGCCCACCCCTTGGACGGAATGTGTCGGACCTCGAACTGCTGACCCAGTCACTGGCCCGCAGCGTCAAGCGCTGGCGCACCGAGCGCGGCTTCACGCTGGACGCGCTCGCGGCCCGCGCCGGAGTCAGCCGCGGCATGCTCATCCAGATCGAGCAGGCCAGGACCAACCCCAGCGTGGGCACCGTGGTCAAGATCGGTGACGCGCTCGGCGTGAGCATCACCACCCTGCTCGACTACGAGAGCGGCCCCACCGTGCGCGTCGTCCCGCCCGAACAGGCCGTCCGGCTCTGGTCGAGCGAGCGGGGCAGCCACAGTGTGCTGCTCGCCGGTACCGAGGCGCCCGGCCCGCTCGAATTGTGGCACTGGCACCTGGAGCCCGGCGACGCCAGCCCCTCCGACCCCCACCCGGGCGGCACCATCGAGCTCATCCATGTCACGCGCGGCACGCTCACCCTGCGGGTGGACGGCGTCGACCACCGCATCCCGGCCGGGCATTCGGCCTCGTTCGAGGCCAACACGGCGCACACCTACGGCAATGAGGGCCCCGAGCCGGTCGAGATGACGATGGCGGTATCGGTCCCCTATGAACGCTGAACGCTGAACGGGTGAGCGGCGTACGCGAAAAGGCAGGCGGGGCGCGCCCGGTGACCATCCACGTACGCACTTCGTCCGGTTCACCCGCACGTTTGGGATGATTTCCCGCCCGTATCTGGTAATCGGCCCCGCTCCTGGTGGAGGGTGACTATCGTCGCTCCCGCGGCTGGGGGTGCGGAGCGAGCCGCTTCCCTTTGTTTCCCTCTGTGCCGAAACCACTCATGCGGGTGGTTTGGGCGCCGACGCCGAACCCGGGCACGGGTCGGGGCCGTTGGGCTGTCCCAGGGGGCGGCCGTGGCCGGACCGGTCGCCCGTGGCGCGTGAGCGCCCACGGGCGCGGCGCCCGGTCGCGTCGCGCGACGCCCCCCAGGCCCACACCGTCCCACGAGCCGCGTTTCGCGCAGCGACCCCACAGCACCCGCTGAGCACCCGTTGCGCGAACGGTGCTCCCATCCGAAAGGCGCTCACGTGGAAGCTCTCGTCTCGGCGGCCCAACGGCCCGGCCCCGCCCCGCACCGGCCCGCCGGCCGGCGGCTGCCGCTGACGCGGCGGGCCGCGGCGCAGAGCGCCGGCCTCGCCCCCGCGAGCCTGACCCGGGTGCTGACGACCGGCGCCGCCCCCGGGGTGCCCGGCGTCTCGGCCTTCCAGTCGGCACTCTGACGAGCGGACCGACACTCTCCATGGACCGGGACCGGCCGACCCAGCCCGCTCTGTCGCAGTTCGTCCTGAAAGTGCACAGCCGCTGCGACCTGGCGTGTGATCACTGCTACGTCTACGAACACGCGGACACGAGCTGGCGCGGACGGCCCATGGCCGTCTCCGCCGCCATCCTCACCCGGGTGGCGGACCGCATCGCCGAGCACGCCCGGCGCCACCGGCTCGCCACCGTCCACGTCGTTCTGCACGGCGGCGAACCACTGCTCGCCGGCCCCGACCGGCTGCGGCGGGCCGCCGAGGAGCTGCGGCGGGCCCTGCGCGGGGTGAGCGCGCTCGATCTGCGCATGCACACCAACGGGGTCCTCCTGGATGAGAAGTTCTGCGAGCTGTTCCTCGAACTCGGTGTCAGGATCGGGGTGTCGCTCGACGGCGACAAGGTCTCCAACGACCGCCACCGCCGCTACGCCGACGGCCGCAGCAGCCATGACAAGGTCATCCGCGCCGTCCAGCTGCTCAGCCGCCCGCGCTACCGCCCCCTGTTCGCGGGCCTGCTGTGCACCATCGACATCGAGAACGACCCGGTCGCGGTGTACGACGCGCTCGTCGAACTCGCCCCGCCCCAAATCGACTTCCTGCTGCCGCACGCCACCTGGGACACCCCGCCGCCCCGCCCCCGGGGCGCCGCCACCCCGTACGCCGACTGGCTGGACGCCGTCTACCGGCGCTGGGACGCGGCGGGACGCACCGTCCCGGTCCGCGTCTTCGACTCCGTACTGCGCACCCTGCGGGGCGAGAGCAGCCTCACCGAATCGCTCGGGCTCGCCCCCGCCGACCTCGTGGTGATCGAGACCGACGGCACCTTCGAACAGGCCGACAGCCTCAAGACGTCCTACGACGGCGCCCCGGCCACCGGCATGGACGTCTTCACGCACTCGCTCGACGACGTCCTGCGCCACCCCGGCATGCTCGCCCGCCAGCAGGGCATCGAGCAGTTGTGCGCGCAGTGCCGGGCGTGCCCCGTCGTGGCCTCCTGCGGCGGCGGCCTCTACGCCCACCGCTACCGCACCCGAAACGGCTTCGACAACCCGTCCGTGTTCTGCCCCGACCTCCTCGCGCTCATCACCACCATCAGGGACCGCGAGGCGGCCGTGCCCGCGCCGCCGCGCGCCCCCGCCGCGGAACTAACCATGTCGCGGGGCGACTTCGACGACCTCGCCGCCGGTTTCGGTGGCGCGGACACCATCGCGCGGCTGGCCGCCGCCCAGCTGGAGATCAACCAGGAACTGCTCGCCGCCGTCAGCGGCCGCGTCGCGCTCTCCGACCGCGAGGGCGCGGCGGCCTGGGAGCTCCTGACCGATCTGGACGCCGAGGTGCCCGCCGCGCTCGACACGGTCCTCGCCCACCCCTACACCCGGCCGTGGGCGCTGAGCGTGCTCGAGGGCCGAGCGGCGCCGGCCCAGGGTCTCGCCGAGATCGCGGCGGCCACCGTGCTGCGCGCCAGACTCGACCGCGGCGTGCGCCTCGCCCCGCGCGACGGCGTGCTGCGCCTGCCGGGACTGGGCAGCGTCCACCTCGGCGAAGGGGCGGACCTGGCCGAAGTGAGCGCGGGACCCGAGGGGTTCACGGTGTGCGCCGGTGCCCGGCGGCTCGACATCGGCTGGCACGAGGGCCTGGACGGTCCCGTCCCGCACTGGCAGCCCGTACGCCTCTTCGAGGGGCAGGGCTGGAGCGTCGCCATCGAGGACACCGACCCGCTGCGGGACTGCCACAGGTGGCCCGTCGCCCGGCGGACGGCGGCCGACGAGGCCAAGCGGTGGGCCGACGACCTCGCAGGCGCCTGGGCGCTCATCCGGCGCGAACTGCCCGCCTACGCCGACGGCGTGGCCGCGGGCCTGCGTCTGATCACCCCCCTGCACGCGCCGGACGGCAGCAATGTCAGCGCCGCCTGCAAGGAGGCGTGGGGCGCGATCGGCGCGGCCAGGCCCTCATCGCCCGACCAGCTGGCCCTGCTCATCGTGCACGAGTTCCAGCATGTGAAGCTCGCCGCCGTTCTCGACGCCGTCGACCTGTACGACCCGGCGGACCGCGCCCTGTACTACGCCCCCTGGCGCCCCGACCCGCGCCCCCTGGCGGGCCTGTTGCAGGGGACGTACGCGCACATCGCGGTAACCGACTTCTGGCGAGTGCGCCGCGTGCGGGCGGCCGGGGCGGCCGAACGCGTCGCCGCCGAGGCCGAGTTCGCCCGTTGGCGTGTGCAGACGGCGCGGGCGGTCGAGGAGCTGCTTGGCTCCGGCTCCCTCAGCGACCTGGGGCGGGAGTTCGTCACGAGCATGGGCGAGACCGTGGGGGGCTGGCTGGACGAGCCCGTCACGGCGGCGGCGCGCGCGGCCGCCGACCGGTCCGCGCGGCGCCACCGCGCCGAGTGGACGGCCCGCCTCGAAGGAACGAGCTGAGTGAATTCCCGCGCGAATCGCGGGAATTCACCCACCTTTTGATTGATCGACTCGCGGTGCGGCGCATGATTTCGGTCATGATCTGATCGAAGTTCCGCGCGGCGCCGCCCTACTGGGTTTGTTCGTTCTGTTCCGCCGGAGAATCTTCCGTTCCTACACTGAGGACCCATCCACTTGGACCGGGGGAGACAGTGGTGCACGGATCAGTGGGGGCCGGTGACGACGGGCAGAAGCCCTACTTCTTCCTCAGCTACGCGCACACGCCCAAGAGCGACCCCAAGGACAAGGACCCCAACCTCTGGGTCCAGCGCTTCTTCCGGGACCTCTGCGCGCATGTGATGCAGCTGACGCCCCTTCCGGCCGGCAGCGCCGGCTTCATGGACCAGCAGATGCAGCCGGGAGAGGGGTGGCAGGAACGGCTCTCGGAGGCGCTGGCCTTCTGCAAGGTGTTCGTTCCGCTGTATTCACCGAGGTATTTCCTCAGCGAGCAGTGCGGCCGCGAATGGTTCGCCTTCTCCAGCCGGGCCGCCGCACAGAACACCCGTAACAGCTACAACAACAGCAACCCGGTGACCGGCGTCGTGCCCGCGCTGTGGGTTCCGGTGCCCGCCAGGCAACTGCCCCAGCCCGCCGAACGGCTCCAGTTCAACCACGCCACCTTCGGCGAGGAGTACGCCGACGAGGGCTTCTACGGCCTCATCAAGCTCAACTACCTGCGCGACCAGTACGAGCGCGCCGTCTACCGGCTCGCCAAACGCATCGTGAACGTGGCCCAGCAGTCCGAGCTGCAACCCGGCGACCCGCATCTGGATTACGCCAAGGTGCCGCCCGCCTTCGGTCCCACCGGCGGACCCGCACGCGACATGGAGGTCTCCGTCCTCGCCTGCTCCCGCTCGACCCTGCCCGCCGGGCGCGGCCCGGACTGCTACGGAAGCGAGGCCCTGGACTGGAACCCCTACCATCCGGTCTCCTCACGCCCCCTCGCCGACCACACCGTCGACGTCGTACGCAATCTGAACTACGCCGTGCACCTCAGCGACTTCGAGGCCGAGCCGCAGCGGTTGCTGGCCTCCGCGTCCCCCGGTCCCGGGCTGCTGCTGCTGGATCGCTGGGCCCTCGACGCGCGGCGCAGACGCGAGCTGGTGGAGCGGCTGTGCGCGACCCGCAGGCCCTGGATCAGCGTCATGATCCCCGGCAACGCGGCCGACCCCCAGGAGCACGCCCGCGCCGACGACCTGGCGCGGGAGACCGACGCCGTGCTGGCCCCCCGGGCGGACGAGAGCGACGGGCACCGCACGCCGAGCGCGGGACTGCCCAGCCTGGAAGCCTTCAGCAAGGCGATTCCCGGTGCCGTGAAGGCGGCGGTCAGACACTTCGAGGCCAACGCGCCGACCTATCCACCGCCCGGCAGCGGCGGGCCCATGCCCCGCGTGCTGCCGGGCGGGATCGGCTACGGCGTCAACGCCTTCGGCGGCCGAGGTCACAGCGCGGACCAGGACAAGAATCACGCTGATAAGGCGGAGGGCTCATCAGATGACTGAGAACCGCAACGGGACCGTCGTCACGTTCTACTCGTACAAGGGCGGCACCGGACGGACCATGGCGCTCGCCAACTGCGCGTGGATCCTGGCGGCCAACGGATACCGGGTCCTCGCCGTCGACTGGGACCTGGAGGCACCCGGCCTGCACCGGTTCTTCCACCCCTTCCTCGACCTCGCCGACCTGGAGGCGACCCCGGGCCTGATCAACCTGATCACCGACTACCAGGACGAGGCCAGGCGCCCCGCCGACCGCGCCCCGGACTGGCACCGCGAGTACGCCCGGGTGCGCCCCCACGCCACCTCCCTCAACTGGAACTTCCCCCAGGGCGGCAGCCTGGACTTCCTCTCGGCGGGCCGCCGCAACCGCGACTACCCCTCCATCGTCGGAAAGTTGGACTGGGACGACTTCCACGAGCGGTTCGGCGGCGGCCAGTTCTTCGACGCCATGCGCGAGGACATGCAGCGCCACTACGACTACACCCTCATCGACAGCCGCACCGGCCTCAGCGACATCGCCGACATCTGCACCGTGCAGATGCCCGAAGTCCTCGTCGTCTGCTTCACGTTGAGCGACCAGAGCATCGACGGCGCCTCCGCGGTGGCCCGCGACATCGAGGAGCGCTACCACGACCGGCGCATCCGCATCCTGCCCGTCCCCATGCGCATCGACGACGGCGAGAAGGAGAAAGCGGACGCCGGGCGGGCCCTGGCCCGCGAGAGCTTCCCGGGCTTCCCGAGCGGCCTGGGCGCCGACGAACTCGGCAACTACTGGGGCACGGTCGAGGTTCCCTACCGGCCCTTCTACGCCTACGAGGAGATCCTGGCCACCTTCGGCGACGCGCCCAACGTCAGCAGCTCCATGCTCAGCGCCTGTGAACGGCTCACCTCCGTCCTGACCGGCGGCATGGTCAACTCGCTGCCCCCGATGGACGAGGCCGACCGGCTCACCCACGTCGCCGCCTACACCCGGCGCAGGCCCATGCCCGCGTCCAACCTGGTCCTGACCCATGTCGCCGAGGACCAGATGTGGGCGGACTGGCTGGTCCACGTGCTGACCACGGCCGGCTTCCACGCCGTGCCCGTCGACATCCGCACGGCCCAATCGGCAGCGGTGGAGGCCGAGTTCAGCGCGGGCGTCGGCTACCGGGTCATCCCGGTGGTCTCACAGGCCTACCTCAACGCCGAGCGCGCCCGGGCCCTGTGGGAGAGCGGCGCCGGGCTCGACCCGGGGGGCGGACGGCGCCAGATCCTGCCCGTCCGCGTCGGCGACGTACGCCTCAGCCCGCCGCTCAGCAGCCGTGGCGTCGTCGATCTCGTACGCCTGGACGAGAACGACGCGGCGGGCGCCCTGCTCCAGGCGTTCGACCGGGCCGACGCCGCCACCTCGCTCGCGGCCGGGCCCGCCGGACCGCGCTATCCCGGCAGCGTGCCCAAGATCTGGAACGTACGCCCCCGGCACGCCTGGTTCACCGGCCGCACCTCCGTCCTCGAGCGGCTGCGGGACCAGCTGCGCGGCGACGGCCGCTCCGCCCAGCGCTTCCCGCAGGTCCTCTACGGCCTCGGCGGCGTCGGCAAGACCCAGGTGGCCCGCGAATACGCCCACCGCTTCCGCGCCGACTACGACCTGGTGTGGTGGATCGAGGCCGAGCAGCCCGACCGGGTCGTCTCCTCGCTCGCCGAGCTGGCCCAGGAGATGGACCTCAGGGCCGGCGACGTGGTGGCCGAGGCGGCCGCCGCCGCGTTGCAGGCCCTGCGGCGCGGCGCCCCCTACTCGCGCTGGCTGCTGATCTTCGACAACGTCGAAGACCTGGACCGGGCCATCAAGCTGCTCCCCGACGACATCGAGCCCATCTCCGGCGAGACCTACGGCCACATCCTGGCGACCTGCCGCAACAAGCCGGCCTCGACGCAGGTGGAGGCCATGGAGGTGGAGGTCTTCACCCGGCCCGAGAGCATCGAGCACCTGTGCCGCCGGGTGACCAAGCTGCCGGTCGCCGACGCCGACCGGGTGGCCGACGCGGTCGGCGACCTGCCGCTGGCCGTGGAGGTCGCGGCGGCCTGGCTCGCCGAGACGGCGACACCGGTCGACGCCTATGTGGATCAGCTCAGGGAACAGAGCACCAAGGTGCTCTCGCTCGGCAAGCCCGAGGACTACTCGGAGCAGATCGGCGCGACCTGGAACATCTCCATCAGCCGGCTGCGCGACGAGTCCAAGGCGGCGGTACGCCTGCTCGAACTCTGCTCGTTCTTCTCCGCCGAACCGATCTCGATGCGGCTCATCGGCAGCGACTCGATGTTCGAGTCCCTGCTGCCCTACGACCCGGACCTGCGCGAACGCTACATGCTCGGCAAGGTCATCCAGACCCTGAACCGTTTCGCGCTCGCCAAGGTCGACCCGGCGGACAGCAGCATCCAGGTGCACCGCCTGGTCCAGGCGGCGGTGCGGGCCGGGCTCAGCGACGAGGAGGCCGACACCGCCAAGCACGAGGTGCACCGCATCCTCGCCGAGGCCCGCCCCGTCGAGGGCGTCGACCGCGACAACCCCGTCAACGACCCCAAGAGCTGGCCCAGTTTCGAACTGATCTGGCCGCACCTGAGCGCGTCCGGCATCGCCGACTGCGACGAGGAGAAGGTCCGCCAGCTCATGGTCGACCGCATCCGCTATCTGCTCAAGCGCGGTGAACTGGAGAGCGCCCGGGTGCTGGGCACCCAGCTCAACAAGGTCTGGACCCGCGAGCTGGGCGAGAACGACCTCCAGACCCTCAACATCCGCTTCGAGCTGGCCAACGCCCTGCGCGCCCAGGGCAAGTACCAGGAGGCACGGGCGATGGACGAGGACACCCTCGCCCGTCAGATCAGCGTCCTGCACAGGGACCACCCGGGCGACGACCACCCCAGCATCCTCATCACCACCGGAAGCCTCGCGGCCGATCTGCGCGCCCTCGGCAGGTTCGACGAAGCGCTCACCCGTGACCTGCGGATCTACCACGGGCTGCGGCAGATCTTCGGCGAGAACCACCCGCGCACCCTGATCGCCGCGAACAACCTCGCCATCGACTACCGGCTCAGCGGCGACAGCGAGGCGGCCCGCCGCCTCGACGAGGAGACCGTGGAGCGGCGCAGCGCCCTGCTCGGCGACGACCACCCCTTCACCCTCACCACCAAGGGCCACCTCGCGCGCGACCTGCGCGAGAGCGGCGACTACACGGCCTCGGTACAGCTGCTGCGGGAAGTGGTGGCCGCCTTCGAGCGGGTGCTGAACGCCGACGTGCCCGAGGCGCTGCGCACCGCCAAGAGCCTCGCGGTCTCGCTGCGCAAGGCGGGCCATCCGCACGAGGCGAAACGGCTGACCGAGGAAACGTACAACCGCTACCGCGGCCGGTACGGCACCAAGGCGCCCGACGCCCTCGCCTGCCTCCTCAACCTGGCCGCCGACTTCTCCGCGACCAGGGACCGCCAGACCGCGCTCGACCTGGCCCTCCAGGCCCTGGAGGGCTACCGGAGCACCCTGGGCGAGGAGCACCCCTTCACGCTGGCCTGCCGCAACAACGTCCACATCTACCAGCGCGGGCTGGGCGCCGCGGAGGAGGCGGCGCGGGGCGGCGAGGACGTGCGGGCCGCCCTTGAGGAAGTCCTGGGCCCGCGCCACCCGTTCACGCTGTGCGCGGCGATCAACCTCGCCAACGCCTACGGCGACATGGGCCGCCCCGACCTAGCCGAACGCTGGGAAAGGACCGCGCTGAAGGGCCTGTTGGAGCGGTTCGGCCCCACCCACCCCGACGTGCTCGCCTGTCGGTCCAACCTCGCGATCACCCTGCGGGCGGCCGGACGCGAGGAGGAGGCCCAGCGGCTGCGCGCCTCCATCCTGGAGCCGTCCGCCAAGCAACTGGGTGTGGACCATCCCATCGCCGAGGCGGCGCGCGCCTGGCGCCGGATCAACCGGGACCTGGAGCCCCAGCCGGTGTGAGTGACGCGGGGAGCGCGGGGCCGGTGGGCCACGCACTCCCCGCCGTTCACCAGGTGGCCCAGCCGAGGACGCGGGTGAGCACGCGCAGCGCCCCGAAGTGGGCCGCGCCGCGCTCCACGACCAGCTCGGCGCCGGGGATCCGCTCGGCCAGCCAGCGCGTGTGCTGCACGGGCGCGAACACGTCCTGCTCGCCGTGCCACAGCAGCACCGGCGCGCTGATGTCCTCGGGACGGAACTCCCAGCCCGTGCTGAACGCCATCACGTCGTCGATCCACCCGTCGGCCGAACTGCGCAGCGCCTCCTGGAAGTTGCGCTCCAGCATGACCCGGATGCCCGCGTCGGCGACGATGCCGCGGTCCGGCTCGGGCAGCCCGCGCCGCATGTCGTCGACCGAACGCCTCGGATCGGCGCGGATGGTGATCGAGCGCATCTCGAGCGCGGTCGCCAACTGCCCTTGTCCGGCAGCAGCGTTGACGTACTCGCGCACGTTGGACTCGGTCATCCCCTCGAACCAGTCGAGCCCCTGCGCGTCGCGCGGCGCGATCCCCACCAGGGCCGCCGCCCGCGCGGTGCGGTCCGGGAGCAGCGCGGCGCAGGCCAGCGCGTGCGGCGCGCCGCCGGAGCGCCCCACCACGGCGAACTCGTCGATGCCCAGCGCGTCCGCGATCGCCTCGACGTCGGCCGCCGCGTCCGCCACGCGGCGCCCCGGCAGCCTGCCGGAGTCGCCGTACCCCGGCCGGTCGAACGTGATGAGCCGCACCCCGAGGCGGTAGAGCACCGCGCCGCGCGGGGCCGGGCCGAGCCTGCTGCCCGGAGTGCCGTGCAGCAGGAAGACCGGTCTCCCCCGAGGGTTTCCATACTTCTCGACTGCTAAGGTGCGCCCGTCCCTGGTACGAATCAGCTCCCCCAACTGGTGCCTCCCCGTAGGTCTGGTTGGCGCCAGTATGAGCGCGAGCGATTCAGGGGTACAGGGCCGCACTCGTCGAATGCGCGCTCCGTCGCGCCGCCTCAGCCCAATCGTGGGATCTCGATCGCCGGGCAGCGGTCCATGACCATGTCGAGGCCTGCGGCGCGGGTGCGCGCGCAGGCCTCCTCGTCGATGACGCCGAGCTGGAACCAGACCGCCCTCGCGCCGATGGCCACTGCCTGGTCGGCCACGGCGCCCGCAAGGCCGCTGTTGACGAACACGTCCACCACGTCGACGGGAAAGGGGATCTCTGCCGGCGTGGCGTAGCCCCGCTCGCCGTGGACGCTCTCCGCCCTGGGGTGGACCGGGACGATCCGCTTGCCGAAACGTTGCAGGACGCGGGCCACGCCGTAGGCGGCCCGGTCCTGGTTGGCGGAGAGGCCGACCACGGCCCAGGTGTCGCCGGTGGCGGTGAGGATCTTGGCGATGGTCGCCCGGTCGGCGTGCACGGGGATCACGGGGGGTCTCCTGGAGCGGTGTCGCGGGGTGCTGGGCGGCCATGGTCGCACCGCCGCCGCGCCCGCGGGGAGCCGGGCCCCGCCCCACGCCGGGGGTGGCCGGGGGAGCATCCGCCCAGCGGCGCATAGGGTGGGCGGATGCCCGAGCAGTACCGCACCATCGCCCGCGAGGGTGTCCACGAGAGCGAGATCAACAGATCGCGTTTCCTGTGCGCGCTCGCGCCCGCCGCGACCGAAGCACAGGCGCAGGCGTTCATCGCCCGCGTCCGCAAGGAGCACCCCGCCGCGAGCCACCACTGCTTCGCGTACGTGATCGGCGCCGACGCGTCCGTGCAGAAAGCGAGCGACGACGGCGAACCGGGCGGCACCGCGGGGGTGCCCATGCTCCAGATGCTCACCCGGCGCGAGGTGCGCTACGTCGTCGCCGTGGTCACCCGGTACTACGGCGGGGTCAAGCTCGGCGCGGGCGGACTGATCAGGGCGTACGGAGGAGTGGTCGGCGAAGCCCTGGACGAGCTCGGCACGGTCGTGCGCCGGCGCTTTCGTCTTGCCACCGTCACGGTCGACCACCAGCGCGCGGGCAAACTGGAGAACGACCTGAGGGCGACCGGCCGGGCCGTGCGCGAGGTGCGGTACGCGGAGGCCGTGACCATCGGGATCGGGCTGCCCGAGGCCGATGTCGAGGGCTTCCGGAACTGGCTCGCCGACGCCACCGCCGGCACCGCGACGCTGGAGCTCGGCGGCGAGGCGTACGGGGAGGGCTGAACCGCCCGTGATCCAGGCCGTGGTCAGCCCGTGATCCAGGCGGTGGTCCGGGCCGTGATCACCCCTTTGGCCACGACACCCCGGTGGGCGATGTCAGACTGAGGGCCGTGAGGGGCCAGGTACCGGCGAGCGCCGGCGTGGCCCGTGGGACGGCGGGTCCGGTGACGGGCCGGTGGGGCACCGGAGAGGATGACGGGAAGCATGCGGGTCGGAGCGGCGTCTTGAGGATTCTCCATACCTCGGACTGGCACTTGGGGCGGTCCTTCCACCGGGTCGACCTGCTCGGCGCACAGGCCGCGTTCCTCGACCATCTGGTGGCGACCGTGCGCGACCGGGACGTGGACGTGGTCCTGGTGGCGGGCGACGTCTACGACCGCGCGGTGCCGCCGCTGGCCGCCGTCGACCTCTTCGACCGGGCCCTGCACACCCTGGCCGACGCCGGGGTGGCGACCGTGATGATCTCCGGCAACCACGACTCGGCGCGCCGGCTCGGCGTGGGCGCGGGGCTGATCCGGCGGGCCGGCATCCATCTGCGCACCGACCCGGCGCACTGCGGCACCCCGGTCATGATCGACGACGTGGCCTTCTACGGGCTGCCCTATCTGGAGCCCGCCCTGGTCCGCGACGAGCTGGCCGCGCCGAAGGGCGGTCACGAAGCGGTGCTGAGCGCGGCCATGGAACGGGTGCGCTCCGACCTCGCGGGCCGTCCCGCGGACACCCGCTCGGTCGTCCTGGCCCACGCCTTCGTGGCCGGGGGCGAGCCGAGCGACAGCGAGCGAGACATCACCGTGGGCGGCGTCGCCGCCGTGCCGGCGGGCGTCTTCCACGGCGTGGACTACGTGGCGCTCGGCCACCTCCACGGCAGCCAGGTCATCACCGAGCGGATCCGCTACTCGGGCTCGCCGCTCGCCTACTCCTTCTCCGAGGCCACCCACCGCAAGTCCATGTGGCTCGTGGACCTCGCCGCCGACGGGGACCTGAGCGCCGAACGGATCGACTGCCCGGTGCCCCGGCCGCTCGCCCGGATCCGGGGCCGCCTCGACGCGCTCCTCGAAGACCCGGCCCTGGCCCGGCACGAGCAGGCCTGGGTGGAGGCCACGCTGACCGACGCGGTGCGCCCCGCCGACGCCATGGCCAAGATCGCCGCCCGCTTCCCGCACACCCTGAGCCTGGCCTTCGACCCCGAGCGCGCCGACGGCGACCCGCGTGCCTCCTACGCGCGGCGCCTCAGCGGCCGCAGCGACCAGCAGATCGCGGAGGACTTCGTGGCGCACGTGCGCGGCGGCAGCGGCCCCGACGAGCGCGAACGGACCGTGCTGCGCGGGGTGTTCGACGCCGTACGGGTCGACGACACAGTGCGCGAGGTGGCCCGGTGAGGCTGCACCGCCTGCGCGTCACGGCCTTCGGCCCCTTCGCGACGAGCCAGGACATCGACTTCGACGCGCTGTCCGGAGCGGGCCTCTTCCTGCTGCACGGGCAGACCGGCGCGGGCAAGACCTCGGTGCTCGACGCGGTCTGCTTCGCCCTGTACGGGGCGGTGCCGGGGGCCCGGCAGAGCCCGGGCACCGTGCTGCGCAGCGACCATGCCGCGCCTGACGTCTTCACCGAGGTCCTGCTCGAACTGACCGTCGGGGGACGGCGGTTGGAGGTCACCCGCCGCCCCCAGCAGGACCGCCCCAAGAAGCGCGGCAGCGGCTTCACCACCGAGAAGGCGCAGACCTGGCTGCGCGAGTACGACCCGGACGAACGCGCCTGGCGCGCCCTCAGCCGCTCGCACCAGGAGGTCGGCGAAGAGCTCGGGCAGCTCATCGGGATGAGCCGGGAGCAGTTCTGCCAGGTCGTCCTGTTGCCGCAGGGCGAGTTCGCCAAGTTCCTCAGGTCCGACGCGGAAGCGCGCGGCAGACTCCTCGGCAGGCTCTTCGACACCCGTAGGTTCGCCGCCGTCGAGGACCGCCTCGCCGAGCTGCGCAAGGCCGCCGAACGCCAGGTCAAGGAGGGCGACGAGCGGCTGCTCGCCCATCTCCAGCGGATGGCGCAGGCCGCCGGTGACAGCGCCGACACGCGCGCCTGGCCGGTGCCCGCCGCGCGGCCGGGCGACCCCGGTCTCGCCTCGTCGGTCCTTGAGTGGGCAGCCGTCGCGCGGGCCGGCGCCGCCGAACGCCTCGACATCGCCTCGGCCGGCGTGGACGCCGCCGAGGCCCGGCACGCCGCCGCCCGGGGCGCCGCCGAGCAGGCACGCGGGCTCGCCGCCCTCCAGGAACGCCACGCCCAAGCCCGCGCCGAAGCCGACGAGTTGGCCTCCCGCCGCCCCGAACAGGAGGAGCTGCGAAGCCGTCTCGACAGGGCCCGCAAGGCGGATCTCGTCTCGCCCGCCCTCCAATGGTGGGAGCAGGCGCGGCGCGACCATGACGCGGCCACCGCCCGCCGCGACCGCACCCGCGCACGCCTGCACCCCGACCTCGCAGAGGCGGGCGCCGGCCAGCTCGCCGCCCTGGAGCGCAGGATGCGCCAGGACCTCGGCGCCCTGGAGTCCGCCCGCAGGGCCGAGCACCGCAGCGCGCAGATCCAGGAGGAGCGCACCCGCCTCGACCGGCGCTCCCGCGCCGACGAGGACGTCCTGAGCGACGCCGCCGGATGGCTGGCGGGCTGGGAGGCCACCCGGCTCGGCCACCAGAGGCGTATCGACGCCGCCCACGAGGCCGCCGCCCGCGCCGAACACCTCGCCGGCCGGCTCGAACCCGCCGGGCGCCGCCTCCGGGCCGCCCGCTCCCGCGACGCGTTGCGCGACCGGCTCGAGGCGGCGCGCCTTCGCCACGCCGAGACCCGCGAGGCCGCCGGCGACGCCCACGAGCACTGGCTGGCGCTGCGCGAGGAGCGGCTGCGCGGGATCGCGGCGGAGCTCGCGGCGGGGCTGCGCCCGGGGGAGCCCTGCACGGTGTGCGGCTCGGCCGACCATCCCGCGCCCGCACGCCCCGGCGCCGGCCAGGTGGACCGCGCCGCCGAGGACGCCGCGCGGCGCGCCCACCAGGACGCCGACGCCGCCCGCGCCGAGGCCGAGGCCGCGCTCACCCTCGTACGGGAGGAGTTCGCCGCCGCGCAGGCCGAGGCGGGAAGCGCGAGCGTCGATGAACTGGCCCGCGAGGAGAGCGAGTTGCGGCGCGAGCACGGTGAGGCGCGGGACGTGGCCGGCGGGCTCCACGAGGCCCGGCTCGCGCTCGCGGCGGCGGAACGGGAGTACGAGCAGCGCCTGACCGCCCAGCGCGCGGCGCAGCAGAACATCGCCGCCCACACCGCGAGCCGCGAGGCCCTGGACCGCGAACAGGCCGCGCTGGAGCAGGACTTGATCCAGGCCCGGGCGGGCGCCGCCAGCGTCGCGGAGCAGGCGGAGCTGCTGGAACACCGGGCGGACATCCTCGCCGACGCGGTGGAGGCGGTCCGCGCCGTCGAGGACAGCGCCGAGCGGCTGAAGGAAGCCGACGGACGGCTCTCGGACGCGGCGTTCCGGGCCGGGTTCGACACCCCGGCCGCGGCGTCGGCGGCCCTCATCGACGAACGCGCGCGCCGCGACGTCCAGCACCGCATCGACGCCTGGGAGCACCAGTACGCCACGGTCACCGCGCGCCTGGCCGAACCGGGGACCGCCGAGGCCGGCCGGGCCGCGCCCGCCCGCGCGGATGAGGCCGCCGCCGAGGAGGCCGAAGCCGGACGCGCCCTGCGCGACGCCGCCTCGGCGCTCGCGGCGGCCCGCGCCCGCCGCGCGGAACTGCGCTCGCTGAGCGATCTCGCCGCCGAGGAGACCCGGAGGCTCGGCCCGCTGCGCGTGGAGTACGAGCGGGTGGCGCGCCTGGCCGGCCTCACCGCCGGCACATCGGCGGACAACGAGCGCAAGATGCGCCTGGAGTCCTATGTGCTGGCCGCCCGCCTCGAACAGGTGGCGGCCGCCGCGACCGCCAGGCTCCAGCGCATGTCGGGCGGCCGCTACACCCTGGTCCACTCCGACGCCAGGGGAGGCCGGGGGCGTTCGGGCCTCGGTCTGCATGTGGTGGACGCCTGGACGGGCCGCGAGCGTGACACGGCGACGCTGTCGGGCGGCGAGACGTTCTTCGCCTCCCTCGCCCTCGCCCTCGGTCTCGCGGACGTCGTCACCGACGAGGCCGGCGGCACCCGCCTGGACACCCTCTTCATCGACGAGGGCTTCGGCAGCCTCGACGACCAGACCCTGGACGAGGTCCTTGACGTACTGGACTCGCTGCGCGAACGCGACCGCAGCGTGGGCATCGTCAGCCACGTCGCCGACCTGCGCCGCCGCATCCCGGTCCAGCTGGAAGTGGTCAAGGGGCGGACGGGGTCGTCGGTGCGGGTGAGGGGGGCGGAGGGGGGCCGGGGATAGCGGCCCACCGAGATCCGCCCCGCGTGCCAGGGCCTCAGCCGGTCAGGATTCCCGTGAAACCGCCGGCCGGGACGGTGTTGTCGGTGGCGGGGACAGTGACCTGGACGGGCTTGCCCGGACCGGAGAGCACGGTCGTCACCGTCGCCTGGCTACCGCCGAGATCCATGGACGTACGGGTCTGCACAAGCCGGCCCTGCTGGTCGACCCACGCGTCCGCGTAGACCGGCAGATCGCCGCCGATGAGGTCACGGGCCTTGGCCATCTTCTCCCGGGTCTCCTTGGCCATGCGCAGCGTGAGCGTGTCGTGGTCGAGCACGCCCCGGAAGTGCACGGTGTGCGTGCCCGCCACTTCTTCCTCGCCCCGCTGGGACACGTGACGCATCGCGGATATCTGCCGCAGGACGTACTGGGGATCGTTGAGCGGGGCGCGCAGGGCGTAATGGGCTTCCGCGGCGTCGCGGGCAGTCACCGCCCAGGTGTCCGCGTCCACCGGCGCGGCCCCCCGTACGTAGGCCTGTCGGCCGGCGAAGACCTCGTCGAGGTGGCTGATGCCGCCCTCGGGGAAGTCGACGGCGAGGGCCGCCTTGTCTGCGGCGAAGTCGATGCCGCCGATGACCGTGATGGTGGCGTCCACGCCACCGCCCGAGATCTCGATCTTCTGGTCCAGCTGGGCGGGGCCCCTGCTGGTGGCCGCCACGGCGGCCCGCACGGCGGAGCCCCGGTCGAACGTGGGCTCGGACGCCGCGTCGGCGCCGGCCGTGGTTCCGGCCGTCGAACAGCCGGCGCACAGCATCAGTGCGGCGGCTGTCAGGGGCAGGGAGCGACGCATGGGTTCTCCGGGTCTCGCGCGGGAGTGTTGTTCCGGGCCGCGTCACCCACCGGTCATGCCTGCCTCGAACATGGAACGAGGCTCTGACGACAGGGGTCGCGGCAGGGCCTCGAAAACTGACTTTACCGCGACTTTGGAAACTCACGTCGCGCGGCCGGGGGCAGCACGCCATACGGGGGCGGCTCGTTGAACGGGCCGCCCCCGGGGCGGTTCAGAGCTTGGAGAGTTCGTCCACCAGGTCGTCGAGGCCGAGCGAACCCTGTGAGAGGGCCGCCATGTGCCAGGCCTTCGGGTCGAAGGCGTCGCCGTGGCGGGCCCGGGCGTTCTCGCGGCCGAGCAGCCAGGCGCGCTCACCCAGCTTGTAGCCGATGGCCTGACCAGGCATCGACAGGTAGCGGATCAGCTCGCTCTGGACGAAGTCGGCGGGCCGGCTGCTGTGCGAGCCGAAGAACTCATGGGCCAGCTCCGGCGTCCAGCGCTCGCCCGGGTGGAACGGCGAGTCCGCCGGGATCTCCAGATCCAAGTGCATGCCGATGTCGATGATGACCCGGCAGGCGCGCATCATCTGGGCGTCCAGGTAACCGAGGCGGCGCTCGGGGTCGGTGAGGAAGCCGAGCTCGTCCATCAAACGCTCGGCGTACAGCGCCCAGCCCTCGGCGTTGGCGCTGACGTGTCCGACGGTCGCCTGGTAGCGCGAGAGCTGGTCGGCGACGTGCACCCACTGCGCGATCTGGAGGTGGTGGCCCGGCACGCCCTCGTGGTACCAGGTCGAGACCAGGTCGTACACGGGGAACCGGGTCTCGCCCATCGTGGGCAGCCAGGTACGGCCCGGGCGCGAGAAGTCCTCCGAGGGGCCCGTGTAGTACGGGGCCGCGGCGCCACCGGGCGGCGCGATGCGCGACTCCACCTTCCGCACCCGCTCGGCGAGTTCGAAGTGTGTGCCGTCGAGCGCTTCGATCGCCTCGTCCATCAGGGACTGCAACCAGTCGCGGACCTCCTCGACGCCCTCGATGTGGGTGCCGTGCTCGTCGAGGTGGGCCAGCGCCTCCCAAGGACCGGCGCCGGGCAGGATCTTGGCGGCCTCGGTCTTCATCTCGCCGAGCAGCCGGTGGTACTCCGACCAGCCGTAGGCGTACGCCTCGTCCAGGTCGAGCGCGGTGCCGTTGTAATACTGCGACCAGCGCTGGTAGCGCTCGCGGCCCACGGTGTCGCCCGCGCCCTCGATGGCCGGCGCGTACACATCGCGCAGCCAGTCGCGCAGGGCGCCGAGCGCGGCGGAGGCCTCGGCCGCGGAGGCGTCGAGGCTTTCGCGCAGGGACTTCGGGCCGGGCGCGGCCAGGGTCTCGAAGAAACCGGTGTCGATCCATTCGCCGAGCTGGCCGATGAAGGTGGCGGTGGCGCGCGGGCCACCGAACAGCTTGCGTTCCAGGCCGAGTTCGAGTGAGGCGCGATAACCCTCGATGGCGGCGGACACGGCGCGAAGGCGTGCGTCCAGGGCGCGCCAGTCCTCATCGGTCTCCGTCGGCGTCATCGAGAACGCCATCCGGATGTCGTGCACGGGCGAGCTGAGGTTGCTGATCCTGCGCAGGCCCTCGTCCGCCTCGTGGACGGCGAGTTCGGAGGTCAGCCGCTCGCGCAGCAGCCGGCCGCAGCGGCGCTCGGCGTCGCTGTCGGCGCCGGGGCGCCGCTCGGCCTCGTCGAGAAGGGCGAGCGTCGTGCGCGCCAGGTCGGCCAGGGCCGACTGTCCTGCGGGGGAGAAGTCGGGAAGGAGGGCGTGGCTCGCCCTGACGCCCAGGTAGCTCCCGGTGATCGGGTCGAGTTCGATGAGTGCGTCGACATAGGCGTCGGCGACCTGGCGGGGCAGCGCGCTGCTGGAGGAGACTGACATGCGGACATCCTCTCCGAGCGAGGGCTCCGCGTCACCACCTATTGTGCTGCGAGCACCTGTCGGACCGTAGCGACGCGCTCCGGTCAGCGCCGTTCGACGTGCCCGGGCAGCGCGGACGCGCCGGGGGACGCCGGTTCGCCGAGGCGGGCCGTGACCACCACGGTGCCCTCCTCGATCTGGTAGTCGAGGGGGAGCCCCAGCCCGCGCATGGCCGCGACCATCCCGGTGTTGGACGCCTGCGTGATGGCGTAGACGCTGTCGCAGCGGGCCTCGGCGGCGAGGACGGTCAGACGGCGGAGCAGCAGCGAGCCGATGCCCCGGCGCTGCCAGGAGTCCTCGACGAGCAGGGCGACTTCGGTCTCGTCGCCGTCCCACAGCAGATGACCGAGGGCGACGAGGCGCCCGGAGGCGGTCTGCACGGCGAGGGTGCGCCCGTAGCGGGGGCTGAGGAGGTGGCCGAGGTAACGGTCGGCGTCGGCGACGGGGCCGTGGTAGCGCAGGCTCAGGGTGCGCGGGGAGCAGCGCTCGTGCATGTCCTTGGCGGCCGCGAGATCACCGGGCCCGGCCCGCCGCACCGTGATCTCGTTGCCCTCCGGCAGGGTCAGCACATCCTCGCCGCGCGGCACGCGCGGACCGAGCCGGGCGTCCAGTTCGACCAGGGCGCGGGCCCGCGCGAACTCCGTGGGGGTGAACGGCAGATGGGGCCGCTCGATGGTGATGGTCCCGCCGCCCGGGTCGCGCAGCCGCATGCTGGTCTTCTCCAGTACGCCCTCGACGGGGGCCGGCTCGCCCTGGGCGCGGCCGGTCAGGGAGACCGAGGGCCGGGAGTGGATGGTGCAGCGGCCCAGCAACTGCCGGAGCGCCAGCGGGAGTTCGGCGGCGTCGAGGGCGGTGCGGGTGGCGAGGCCGAGGATCCGGGTCGGGGCGTCCACGAGGTCGTGGGCGTCGGCCCGCTCGGTCCAGGTGTCCGCGCCGCCGGCCGCGGCGACGGCCCGGGACAGCGCGGCGGCCGACAGCTGGGCCGGCGCGCGCAGCAGGAACTCGTCGACCGTGCCGTCGGCGAGCGGATGCGTCTGGAGGGTGAGGATGTCCACCCGGTGTCCGGCGAGCGCGGCGCACAGCACGGCGAGGCTGCCCGGCTCGTCGCGCACCGTGGTGCGCATCCGCCACAGGGCCGTCCCGCGCGCCTCGCCGCCGGCGCCCGCGATGCCGTGGGCCGTGGCGCCGCCGGTATCACTGGCATCACCGGTGTCGTCGGTGACCGTGCTCGGCGGTGCGTGGCTGTGGCGCCGTGCCCACCAGGTGTGGAACGCGGCCGTCGCGACCAGGGCGGCGGCCGAGGCGACCAGCAGGAAGGACCCGTCGGGGCCGTGCGCGACCAGGTTGGCGAGTGCGTCGGCGACGGCCACGGCCGTGAAGACCGCGGCGAGTTCGACGAGGTCGCGGCGCCACGCGTGACGGCGGGTCCGGGTGTGGCGCACGGGGGTGGTGTCTGCGGGAGGGGTGGCCTGCTTATTCGTCATGGCACCACTGTGGCCGAGCGGTGTTGCGTGATCACGAACGGTTTGTGACCGACGGGTTAAGTGCGCTTCTGATGCTCTTTTGGCTGTTTTCCACCGAGCGTGGCGTGGACTGACCGCGTCCGGTGGCGGGTCGTGTTCGGCGGGGCATTCGAGCGGCGAGGGCGGGGCGTGGCCGGCCAGGGGCCGGGCGGCGAGGGGCCGGGCGGTGCGTCGTCCGGGGCGGGTCCGGGCGCGTCCGGGCCTGTCCGGTGGCGCGTCCGCGGTGCGTCCGGCGGTGTGTCGGCGGTGTGGTCCGGTGGTGCGACCGGCGCGGGTTGGGCATGCGCCGGGCCTGGCACCGCGTACGGGCACAGCCCCGCGCCAGCGGTGTGTCGGCGGTGTGGTCCGGTGGTGCGACCGGCGCGGGTTGGCCATGCGCCGGGCCTGGTACCGCGTACGGGCACAGCCCCGCGCCAGCGGTGTGTCGGCGGTGTGGTCCGGTGGTACGTCCGGCGCGGGTTGGCCATGCGCCGGGCCTGGTACCGCGTACGGGCACAGCCCTGCTCCAAGCCCGGCCCCGCTCCAAGCCCGGCCCCGCGTTGAGCCGCGCCGGAGTCCCGCCGGGTCGGGTCGGGCCGAGGCCGGGCCGGGCGGAGGCCGGGGCGCGACGGCGCGCCCGTACGCGGCTCAGGCGCCCAGGGCCACGGCCCCCAGGGGCGCGCCGACCGGGCGGCTCCCGTCGAGTACGACGCGGGTGACGAGCGCCGGGTCGTCGTTCATGGGCACGTGGCCGCAGCCCGGCAGCCGGACGAGGCGCGCCCCGGGGATCGCGGCCTTGGCGCGCACGCCCTGGCGGCGCGGTAGCAGCCGGTCCTTGGTGCCCCAGGCCACGGTCACGGGCACGCCGGGCACATCGGCGCTCACGCGGACGTCCTGCCCGGCGGCAAGCGTCCGCGCGAAGCCCGACGCGTTGCGCAGCGCCAGCGTCTCGGCGACGACGGCCTCCGGTGAACGCCTGCCAGGGCGGGTGTAGATGGTGCTGGTCAAGGCCGTGCGGCCGGCCACCGTGCGGGACATCCGCTCGATGAGCGGCAGCGGCAGCGCGCTCGCGACCCGGTGCATGGTCCGCAGCATGGTGAACGCGTACCGCCGTTCCGCGGGCGTCCAGAAACCCGCGGGTGAGAGCACCGTCACCGACCGTACGAGCCCGGCGCGCGCGAGTTCGAGGGCGAGCAGGCCGCCCAGCGAGTTCCCCGCGACGTGCGGGCGGTCCAGGCTCAGAGCCTCGCAGAGCGCGCCGAGGACCGGGACGACGGTGGCGAGGTCGTAGGCCACGCCGTCCGGCAGGCCCGGTGAGGCGCCGAACCCGGGCAGGTCCACCGCGATCACGTCGCGGTCGGCGGCCAGCAGGGCGAAGACGGGGTCCCAGGCCTGAAGGTGGTGGCCGATGCCGTGCAGCAGCAGAAGCGGCTCGCCCGAGCCCTGGCGGCGGTAGGCGACCGAGGTGGAGCGGGGGCCGAGCGGCGTGTCGATCATGAAGGAGACCTCTGCGGTCATGTGCTGCTCCCTGTCCTGGGATCCGCGCTCAGACGGTATGTCAGCAACAACTACCGCCCGGTAGCCGGGAGTTCAAGAGACATACCGGACGGCATGGCACGTCCCGCCGGTCCCGGGTCATGGAGCCCGGGTCGCGGTTCGCGGGCCTCGGGACCTGGGTCCCGGGTCGTCCCCGCGCGTACTCGCCGGACCGCCGGTCCTCACAGGGGTGAGAACGTCGTGTGAACGCTCCCCGACAGCCCTCGTGTGCGCTCCGTAATGGAACGAGGATTGGTCTTGACCAAGGGAGTGGGTCGCCCTATGGTCGCAGAGTTAGTGCAGGAACCTTTAATAAACAAGGGCACGGAAAGCCGCCGCGGACACGGCGATTGCGGAGGATCAGGGTGGGGACCACGCAGCTGGAATCGGTGCCGGAACCGAAGTACTGGCACCTCAAGACGGTACTCAGCGAGGCGCTGGACTCGGACTTCGCGGTGGGCGAGATCCTGCCCAACGAGCGTGATCTGGCCGCCCGGTTCGGGGTGGCCCGCGCCACGCTGCGTCAGGCGCTCGAGCAGCTGGAACTCGAAGGCCGGCTCCAGCGCCGCCGGGGCGTCGGAACCACCGTCGCCCCGCCGCGCACCGCCGTCCCGGTCGCCACCGCGCGGCACGACTGGCCGGGCGCGCCCGGGGACGACTGGCAGACCGCCGACGCCACGGCCGCCGCGCCGCCCGCCGCGGTGGCCCGGCTGCTCGGCACACAGGACGGCGAGCAGACGCACGTGGTCCGCCGGATCCGGGTGACCCACGGGCAGGCCGTCGCGGCCGAGCTCCTGTACGTCCCGGTCGGCTCGGTGCCCGAGCTCTCCGCCATCGACGCTCCTCCCGGGCCCGCCCGTGGCCGCGCCGTCCTGCGCGAACTGCGACGCCTCGAGCTGGAGGGCCAGGACCGCGCGGTGGAACTGGGCTCCGCCCGCGCCGACGACGCCAAGGAACTCGACCGGCTTCCCGGCGCGCCCGTCCTCGTCGTGACCACCCGCTACTTCGCGGACGGCCGCACCCTGGCCGTCTCGGTCGCCACCTACCGAGCCGACACCTGCCGCCTCACCTTCGGCGACTCGGGCGATCTGGAGATCAGCCACACCGACGAGCAGCGCCAGGCCTCCTGACTCACCGCAGCCCACCGCCGCCCCCGCGAACGAACACGGCCCGCGCCTTGCGAAGGCGCGGGCCGTGATGCCTTCCGTTCGGCTCAGCGCCGGGCCGTCACCGTGCCCTCGACGGCGAACAGCTCCTCTTCCACATGGTCGAGCGCGAGCCGCAGCGCACCCGTGGCCACCGCCGCCTCACCCAGCATCGACAGCACCACACGGGGCGGCCGAAGACAGTAGCGCGCCAACTCCACGCGCAGCGGCTGCAGTACGCCCTCGATGCCGGCCGCCCAGCCGCCCACAACCACCAGTTCCGGATCGAGGGCGAGCACCAGGGCGGCCACGTCGTGCACCAGGCGCTGAAGAAACCGCTCCACCGCGGCCCCCGCCCGCGCGTCGCCCTGCCGGGCCAGCGCGAACACCCCGGCGACCGCCTGCTCGTCCAGCGGGTGCAGGGGCTCGTCCGTGGTCGAGAGCAGTTTCTCGGGGGTCACGTCGCGGCCGAGCAGATGCAGCGCGCCGATCTCGCCCGCCGCTCCGCCGAAGCCCCGGTGCAGCCGGCCGCCGATCAGTGAACCGGCCCCCGGGCTCAGACCGGCCATGACGAAGACCATGTCGTCGGAGTCGACGGCCGCGCCCTTCCAGTGCTCGGCCACCGCCGCCGCGTTGGCGTCGTTCTCCACCAGGACCGGGCAGCGGAACGAGCGCCGCAGCCGCTCGCCGAGCGGCAGGCCCGTCCACTCGGGAAGGGCGGTGCCGAGCCGCACCGTGCCGTCGGCCTCGACGATGCCCGGGCTGCCGACGCCGACCGCCCGCAAGGAGCTGCGCGCCACCCTGGCCCGGCGCAGCACATCGGCCACGGTCACCCGGACCCGCTCAAGGCGCTCGTCGGCGGAGGCCGACTCGGGCACTTCGCGCGAGCCCGCGCCGAAGATCCGCCCGTCGAGGCCGGACAGCAGCGCGGCGACCCGGTGCGGGCCGATCTCTATGCCGAGCAGATGACCCGCCTCGGCCCGGAACCGGAAACGCCGCGCGGGACGCCCCTGACGCCGGGCCTCGCCCTCCTCGGGCGCCGACTCGACGACGAGCCCGGCCTCCATCAGGCCGTCGACCACGCCCTCGACCGTCGGCCGGGACAGACCGGTGATCCGGGTCAGATCGGTCAGTGTGGGAGATTCCGCGCCCCGCAGGGCATGCAGCACCACCGCGGAATTGATCCGCCGCAGCAGAGAGGGATCCCCGCCGGTCAGCCGCCCCAACGTGTGTCCTCCCAGCTCGTGCGCGTGTCTGCCGGATCGTACTCGCTGGTCAGGCGTACGGCGAGCGGCGGCCCGTAACGGAGGCGCATCGGCCCGGGCCGCAGGCTCTCATCGGCTCGGGCCGCACAGGCTCATCGGTCCGGGCCGCACAGGCTCATCGGTCCGGGCCGCACAGGCGCGTCGGCCAGGACCGGGCGGGCTCCGGTCGCCTGACGCACCGCCAATTGTCAGTGCCGGGCGGTTTACTGACGACATGACCACCGCCGCGTACCTCCAGCACATCGACCGGCTGCGCTCCCGGGCGTTCCCCTCGGAGCGGGATCGTTGCGGTTCGGACGTGAGCGGACCCGGATATCACAGTGCCTGTCTGAGCGCCGACGAGGAGGAGTGGGAGGACCTGGCGGAACGGCTTGAGCGGCGCGCGCAGTGCGTCGCCGACCACGACGCCCTGATAGCGGAGCTCACGCGGCGCTGGCGGGAGCCGAGGTGGATCAGCCTGTGGAGCGCGCAGGCGCGGCTCGTCGCGGGCGAGGACATACCGGAGCCCTGGGCGGAGTTCGCGGTCGGGTTCGAGTTCCTGCACCTGTGGCACGTGGACGGCAGATGGATCGCGGTGGGGCTCGATCTGGAGGAGGGGGGCCCGGGATGGGACCTGAGCGTCACCGTGACGGAGACGGCGCCGCCCTAGCCCGGCGGCCCCGCAGCCCGGGCGTCCAGTCCGGCGCCCCGGTCGGAGCGGCCGCGCTGGGCGTCCGGTCCCTGCGCCGCGTGGCGCAGGCGGGCGTACTCCTCGGCCATGGTCTCCAGCGTCCAATGGGCGTTCAGACCACTGGGGTTGGGCAGGGCCCACACCCGGGTCGCGCCGATCGTGTGCTCCTGCGGGCCGATGCGGGCCTTGCGGTCGCCGAAGGCCGTGCGGTACGCGGTCACGCCGACCACGGCCAGCCAGGCGGGCCGCAGCCGCTCCACCTTCGCCGTCAGCAGCCGCCCGCCCTCGCGGAACTCCTCGGCGCCGATCTCATCGGCGCGCGCCGTGGCGCGGGATACCACGTTGGTGATGCCGAGACCGTACGCGAGGAGTTCGTCCTGTTCGGAGGGCTTCAACTGCCGCGGCGTGAAACCGGACCGATGCAGCACCGGCCAGAAGCGGTTGCCCGGGCGGGCGAAGTGGTGGCCCGTGGCGCCCGACATCAGACCGGGATTGATGCCGCAGAACAGCACGGACAGGCCGCCCGCGATCACGTCGGGGATGACGCTGTCGCGAGCGGCCTGGAGTTCCTGGGGAGTCAGCACGGGAGAACGATCACAGGATCGAGCCCGGCGCGTAACCGGCGGCCTCGGGGTGCTGCTTGACGATCTCCTCGATGCGGGAGACGAGCGCGGCCACCTGGTCGCCCGCAGCGCCGGTGAAGGACAGCTTGTCGGCCATCAGCTCGTCGAGTCCGGCGCGGTCGAGCGGCATCCGCTCGTCGGCGGCCAGCTTGTCGAGGAGTTCGTTGCGCTCGGCGCCCTGCTCGCGCATCGCCAGGGCGGAGGCGACCGCGTGCTCCTTGATGACCTCGTGCGCGGCCTCACGGCCGACCCCGGCGCGGACGGCGGCCATCAAGACCTTCGTCGTGGCCAGGAACGGCAGGTAACGGTCCAGTTCGCGGGCCACGACGGCCGGGAACGCGCCGAACTCGTCGAGCACCGTGAGGAACGTCTCCAGCAGGCCGTCGAAGGCGAAGAACGCGTCGGGCAGCGCGACCCGGCGGACCACGGAGCACGAGACGTCGCCCTCGTTCCACTGGTCGCCCGCCAGCTCGCCGGTCATCGAGGCGTAGCCGCGCAGGATGACCATGAGGCCGTTGACGCGCTCGCAGGAGCGGGTGTTCATCTTGTGCGGCATGGCGGACGAGCCGACCTGGCCGGGCTTGAAGCCCTCGGTGACCAGCTCGTGCCCCGCCATCAGCCGGATGGTCTTGGCGACCGAGGACGGCGCGGCGGCCAGCTGCACGAGCGCGGTCACCACGTCGTAGTCCAGCGAGCGCGGGTAGACCTGGCCGACCGAGGTGAAGGCCTGCGCGAAGCCGAGGTGGCCGGCGATGCGCTGCTCCAGATCGGCGAGCTTGGAGGCGTCGCCGCCCAGCAGGTCCAGCATGTCCTGCGCGGTGCCGACGGGGCCCTTGATGCCGCGCAGCGGATACCGCGCGAGCAGGTCCTCGAGCCGGCCGTACGCCACAAGGAGCTCGTCGGCGGCGGTCGCGAACCGCTTGCCCAGGGTGGTGGCCTGCGCGGCCACGTTGTGCGAGCGCCCCGCCATGACCAGCTCGGCGTACTCGCCGGACAGCTTGCCGAGGCGGGCCAGGACCGCCACCGTGCGGTCCCGCATCAGTTCCAGGGAGAGCCGGATCTGCAACTGCTCGACGTTCTCGGTCAGGTCGCGCGAGGTCATGCCCTTGTGGACCTGCTCGTGCCCGGCGAGCGCGTTGAACTCCTCGATGCGGGCCTTCACGTCGTGCCGGGTGACCTTCTCGCGCTCGGCGATCGAGGCGAGGTCGACCTGGTCGAGCACGCGCTCGTAGTCGGCGAGCGCTGCCTCGGGCACCTCGATCCCCAGGTCCTTCTGGGCGCGCAGCACAGCCAGCCACAGCTGGCGCTCCAGCTTGACCTTCTGCTCGGGGGACCAGAGGACGGCGAGCTCCGCGGAGGCGTAGCGGCCGGCCAGAACGTTCGGGATGCGAGGCTTCGCAGACACAGCAGTCACGTGGCCAGAGTTTACTGTCTGTCCGGGGGGCCTCCGCACTCCCCGTAAAATCCCGGAACCACCCAGATGCCCCGGCCCCCGACCCGCGCCGCCCGACCGGTGTGTGAGACGGGCGTGAGACTACGCGCGAAGGCTCAGCCTGTGCTTCATCCGTTTCGGTGTACGGGCAGGCCAGACGCAGGCGCAGGTTCCTGAACCGCCGGTCCGGGCTGTCCGGCGCGCCGGGGCGGCCCATCCTGGTCTGCCTCATGACGCCCGGCATCCGCGACGAGGCGATCTTCCACACCCAGCACGCCGACGAAGGCGATCGGCGGGATTGCGAACGCCGAACCAAGAAAGAGCCGGGAGCCCATCTGAACCAGGCCACCCCTCGGCACGCGGGAGGCGGAAATGCCTTCTCCGCCCGACGATGAGGCCGGGCCCGACGCTTCAGAGATCACGCTCCCGTGCCTCACCCGACGCGCTGTCCGACACGCAGGACGCTCAGATAGCGACGTGCCGCTCGGTCGCCCATCCGCGTGCGGATGCGCTCGGCGATGGCATCAAGCAGCGGCTCGCGCACCTCGTGGTCGAGCCTCCGGTACATCGACAATGAGCGAAGGTGATCCGCGAAGCCGTCCCCGTCAAACCACTGGACGGCTGGGTACCAACGCACGATCGGTGGGCCGAACAATCTGCCGCAATCGCCGACAAGGCCCCACCCCTCGGCGGTGGAGCGCACGTCGTCTTCGAGTGGCGGATGACCCCAGTCAGGGTTCCCGGGACAGAACCGCTCATGGAGATCGGCGGTCTCGGCATACACCTCCGGCTCTCCCGGTTCTCGGACGACGACGTGGCCGAGCAGTGCCATCCACCCTCCGGGACGCAGCGCGTCGTGCGCTCGCTGCCAGCCGATCGACGGGTCGACCCAGTGCCATGACGACGCGGCCACGAGGACATCGAAGCGTCGACCGCGGTCGTTCCACTCCTCAAACGTCGACGTCTCGACTTCCACGGTGCGAAAGGAGGCCATCCGTTGGCGAGCAAGTGCGGCCATGGCCGCGCCGGGCTCGATGGCAGTCACCGAGTATCCGAGCGCTGCCAGCGAGCGCGTCGCCTGACCGGTTCCGCAGCCCACCTCCAGTACCGACGACCGTTCGTTCATGGCGGCGAGGGCGACGAGGTCCGCGAACAGCTCGTCGGCGTAGCCCGGCCGGACCCGGTCGTAGAGCTCCGGCACCGCGTTGAACACCCGACCCAGGTCGGGTGGACTCGGACGCGCCTTTGGGTCACCAGTCATGAGCGCACAAGCTACGAGGCTCGTCCATAAAGGTGCCACTGGCTTGCCGACAGCCGCTGCCGTTCTCACGGCTAAGCCGAGGTGCGCCGGCTCATTGGTGTGTCGCCTCTGCCCGCGCGCGGGGTTCGCTGCCGCTTGCGCGGCCCAGGAGTGCGAGGGCCCTTTCGGAAGGGGAGCCTGCGGGGGCTGTGCACACGATGAGCACCTGTTCCGGTGAGCGGGCGATCGACAGCGTCTGCTGTGTCACTGTCACCGTGCCGACGACGGGATGGCGCAGCTCGTAGGACGCGGCGTCGCAGGGTGCCACGCGGTGGTCTGCCCACAGGGCGGCGAACTCCGGGCTTTTCAGGGTCAGTTCGCCGATCAGCTCCGCGAGCAGCGGGTCCTCTGGGTGCCTGCCGACGGCGACGCGCAGGTTGCCGACCACCGCGCGCGCCTTCCGCTTCCAGTTGGCGTACAGCTCTCGGCAGTGCGGGTCCAGGAACAGCATCCGGCTCATGTTCGTACGTCGTACCGGGTCCTCCGGGTCATCCGGGTCCAGAAAGTCCAGGTGACCGGCGAGGAGGGCGTGCCCGAGGGGGTTCCAGGCCAATACGTCGGTACGGCGGCCGAGCACCATCGCCGGGACACCGCCGACGGCGCGCAGGAGGTCGCGGGTTGCGTCCGTAAGGGTCTCGGGCCGGGGGCGGCGTGGTCTTGGCACATGGCGGGCGGCGCCGGCGAGCCGCTCCAGATGCTCGCGTTCGTGGGGGTCGAGCAGGAGAGCGCGGGCGATCGCGTCAAGGACCTCCCCCGAGGCCCCGCGGGACTGGCCCTGTTCCAGCCGCGCGTAGTACGAGACGCTGACGCCCGCCAACTGCGCCACTTCCTCGCGCCGCAGGCCGGACACCCGCCTTCGGGGCCCGAGGTCGCGCAGGCCGACGTCCTCGGGCCGCAGCCGCGCCCGTCGGGCTTGGAGGAAGGCGCCGAGTGGGCCTGGTGCGTTCATCGCCCCAGTATCGGGTGGGCGGCCCGGCCCAGCCACACCCTGCGAGGGGTGGGACAGAAGGGGAGTGGTGCGCGTCCGTCCACCTGTCCAAGCTCATTCCCGACCGGCGACGTACCCCCAGGCCCAAGGACGGACCACATGGATCAACACCCCGAACAGGTCACCCAACACGTCACCCAACAGGTCCCCCCACACGCCACCCAACAGGTCACCCTCGGCGACGTGACCGTCACCCGTGTCAAAGAGTTCTACGGCTCGGCCGAGATGGACCCGGGCACGTTCTTCCCGGACAGCCCCGACGGCTCCTGGACCGAGCACCGTGACTGGCTGGTGCCCGACTTCTGGAACCCGCGGACGGACGAGTGCCAGACGGCGATCCAGTCCTGGCTGCTGCGCAGCGAGGGGCGCACCATTGTGGTGGACACCGGCGTGGGCAACCACAAGGACCGGCCCTACGCGCCGGTGTGGAGCCGCCTGGACACGGACTACCTCGGCAACCTGGCGGCCGCCGGGGTGCGGCCGGAGGACGTGGACATCGTGGTCAACACCCACCTGCACATCGATCATGTCGGCTGGAACACCCGCCTCGACGGCCGGACCTGGGTGCCGACGTTCCCCAACGCCACGTATCTGATGCCCCGGCGGGACTTCGAGTTCTGGGACCCCGCCAACGGGAACAAGAGCGTGCTGGGCCGCGGGAACCAGAACGTCTTCGAGGACAGCGTCACGCCGGTCCACCGGGAGGGACTGACCCAGCTGTGGGACGGGTCGTACCGGATCGACAAGAACCTGCGTCTCGATCTCGCTCCCGGGCACACCCCGGGCTCGTCCGTGCTCACGCTTGAATCCGGCGCCGATCAGGCCCTGTTCGTCGGGGATCTGGTGCACACCGCGCTTCAGATCGCGGAGCCGGAGACCAACTCCTGCTTCTGCGAGGACCCGGTGCGGTCCCGCGCCACCCGGCATGAACTGCTCGGCCGCGCCTGCGAGAGCAACGCTCTCGTCTTCCCGGCCCACTTCGGCGGCCACGGCGCCGCCGAGATCGTGCGGAACGGCTCGAAGTTCGCGATCAAGGAGTGGGCGGGCTTCTCCCGCATCTCCTGATGCCCTGCCTTCCCGGCCCCTGCCTTCCCGGCCCTTTCCACGGAGGAAGCTCCCGTGCCCCGACACACAGATCCGATCGTCGAGACCCCTTCGGGAGCCGTGCGCGGTGTCCGCGACGGATCCGGTGAGCGCTACCGCGCCCTCCCGTACGCCGCGGCACCGACCGGCGCCGGCCGTTTCGCCCCGCCCTCGCCGCACCGGGGCTGGACGGGTGTCCGCGACGCCACCCGCCCCTCACCCACCGCGCCCCAGCCCCACCGTGATTTCGGCCGGCTCGACATGACCCCCTACTTCGGCCCGGGCTGGGTGCCCGGAGAGGAATACCTGACCGTCGACGTCCACACGCCCGCCGCCAGCACCGGCACCGCTTTCGGCACCGGCACCGCCACCGGCGTCGGCGGACACCCCGTCATGGTTTTCGTGCACGGCGGTGGATTCGTCACCGGCTCGAATCGCGCGGCGCTCTACGACGGCAGCGCGTTCGCCCGCGACGGCGTCGTCCTGGTGACGGTGAACTACCGGCTCGGCATCCCAGGTTTCCTGGACGTGGCGGGCGCTCCGCCCAATCGCGGACTGCTCGACGTTCTGGCCGCACTCCGTTGGATACGCGACACCATCCCGGTCTTCGGCGGCGACCCCGAGAACGTCACGGTTTTCGGCCAGTCCGCCGGCGCCACGCTCGTCGGCGGGCTGCTCGCCACACCACAGGCCAAGGGTCTGTTCCGGCGGGCCATCATCCAGAGCGGCAGCGGCACCGGCGCGTTCACCCCGGAGCAAGCGCGAAAGGTCACCGCGGCGGCGGCCGCCGCACTGGGCCTCGAAGCGACCGCCGAGGCATTCGCCCCGATCCCCGACGAGCGCTTCCTGGCCGTCCTGCCCGCACTGGCCGGTCTCGACCTGCGTACCGACACCGCCACCGACCCGCTGGCCGGACTCAGCCCGTTCAGCCTCGTCCTGCCGGTCCAGCCCGCGGACGCACTGGCCGGCGGCCCGGCCGGCGCCATCGACCTGCTCATCGGCACCAACATCCACGAGGGGCACCTCTATCTCGCACCGCACGGAAACCTGGACTCCACCACACAGGCCGACGTGCTCGCAGTCGCCAGCCGCACGCATGCGGACCCGAGGGACGTCATCGCCGCACACCGCGCGGCACGGCCGGACGCGACACCGGGGGAGCTGCGCTCGGCCCTGCTCGGTCAGGTCCTGTTCGAGGCGGGCACGACGCGCATGGCGCAGGCCCACGCGCGGATCTCGGGCGGCCGCACGTACCGCTATTCGTTCGGATACCGCTCCACGGCCCTGGACGGGCGTCTCGGCGCCGCCCACACCGTTGAACTGCCCTTCGTGTTCGACCTCGCCGACCAGCCCTGGCTGCACGGAGACGCCGGCCTGCTCGGCCCCGACCCCGCCCCGGCCGGACTGGCGGCCCAAGTACACGGCGCCTGGGCCGAGTTCGCCCGCACCGGCGACCCCGGATGGGCTCCGTACGACCCGGAGCGACCCTCGGTGGAATTCCTCGACGGAGGCAGGAGCGGGCCGACGAGTCAGTCTCCGAGCCAGGGTCAACCGCCCAACGGGCGCCCACAGTTCGGGGAGTCCGGCCGAGGCCGCGCCACTGCTTCAGGCGGGCGACGCAACGCCTAACGGTGTTGCGCTCCTCCGGGCGGGGAGACGGGCGCCGTCTCGCCGGAACCGATGGAAGGCCCGGAGGCGGCGAGGTCGAGGAGCGTCATCTTGTCGTGGTCCGGGCTGCCGGGCGGCGCCATGTAGATGATGAGGCGCTGGCCTTGTGCGCGGTTGAGGGACAGCCCTTCGTGCGAGAGCGTCATCGTGCCGACCTCGGGGTGCCGGAGCGTCTTCTTGCCGTCGCCGATCGTGTGCACCTCGTACCGGTCCCAGAGCCGGTTGAAGTCGGGGCTCTTGACGATGAGTTCACCTACGAGTGCGGCGAGATCCGGGGCGTCCGGATCGGTGCCGGCGATCGCCCGCAACTGGGCGACGCACCCCTTGGCCTTCTGCTCCCAGTCCGCCCACAGCTCGCGGGCAGCCGGATGCAGGAAGATGTACCGGACGGTGTTGCGCTGTCGCTCCGGCCAGTCGGCGATGCCATGGAGCAGCCGCAGCCCGCCGGGGTTGGCCGCCAGCAGGTCGTTGGTGCGGCTCACGACGTACGCCGGGTTGGGCCGAAGCGTCTCAAGCAGCTGCGTGACGGTCGGACGGACCCGGCGCGACGGCAGGGGACGGGGCTCGGGCGCACGCCGCGCCGCCCGCGCCGCCAGCTCGTGCAGGAAGCCGCTCTCCTCGGGGTTGAGGCGGAGCGCGTCGGCCAGCGCCTCGACCACGGCGGGGCTCGGACGGGTCTCCTTGCCGCGTTCCAGACGTACGTAGTAGTCGATGCTCACACCGGCCAGCGCCGCCACTTCCTCCCGGCGCAGACCCGGCGTGCGGCGCGTGCCGGTTGTGGCGGGGAGCCCGACGTCTGCCGGGCGTACGTCCCCACGGCGGGCGCGCAGAAACTTCCCGAACTCGGTCATGGCGTCATTCTGCCAGCGTGTGATCAACGGGCCGGCCGGGAGCCTGGCCCTGTCACACCCCCCTATGGCGCGCCCCGGAAGATCACGGTTTGCCTCGCTCGCGCGCGCCTCACCAGTCTGGACGGATGACCACGCTTGAACCAGCCCGCGCGTCACAGGATGCCCGGCAACGCACGGCCGCTCCGAAGCTGATCCTGGCGGCCACGTTCATGGGCATCTTTCTGCTCAACCTCAACACCATGGCGATGAACGTGGCGCTGCCCGGGATCGGGCGGACCTTCGGCGGCAGCACGGCGGGACTGCAATGGATCGTGGACGCCTACACGCTGATGTTCGCCGCACTGCTGCTCTCCGCGGGCACGCTCTCCGACCGCGTCGGGGCGAGCCGCGCGTTCGGCGCCGGCGTCGCGGTCTTCACGGTCGCCTCGGCGGCCTGCGGACTGGCGCCGGGACTGAGCGCGCTGATCGTCGCCCGCCTGGTCCAGGGGAGCGCGGCGGCGATCATGCTGCCCGCCTCGCTCGCCCTCGTCCGCCAGGCCTTCCCTGACGCGGCCGAACGGGCACGGGCCATCGCGCTGTGGACCGCCTGCGGAGCCGTCGCGGTCGCCGCGGGCCCGGTGGCCGGCGGGGTGCTGTCCACCACTCTGAGCTGGCGGGCGATCTTCGTCTTCAACCTGCCCGTCGGCATCGCCACCCTCGCGGTGTTGAGCCGCGTGGAACGCTCGCCGCGCCGTGCCGCGCCGCTCGATCCGTACGGCCAGCTCACGGCGATCGTCGCGCTCGCGGCGCTCACCTTCGCGGTGATCGATGGAGGGGAGAACGGCTTCGGTGAGCCCGTCGTGCTGGGCTGCCTGGGGCTCGCCGCCGTGGCGACGACGGCGTTCATCATGATCGAGGCACATACCGCCGCGCCGGTGGTCCCGCTCGACCTCTTCCGTTCGCGCACGGTGACGGTTTCGGTCGCGATCGGTTTCGTCGCCAATGCCGCGTTCTATGGGCTGGTGTTTGTGCTGAGCCTGTTCTTTCAGGACGTTCTGCGCCTGTCCGCCATGGCCGCGGGGCTGATGTTCCTACCGATGATGGCCGTGATCGCCGGAGCCAACCTGGCCTCGGCCAGGGCCGCGGCACGCTTTGGGCCGCGGATGCCGATCGCCGTGGGGCAGGCGATCTTCGCCCTTGCGATGTTCGGCCTGCTCTGGGTCGACGAGGGCACCAGCAGACCGGTGATCGCGGCGATGCTCGTCCCGGTCGGCTTCGGCCTGGGTTTCTTCGTACCTTCCCTGACCGCCGTCCTGCTGAACGACATCGCCGCGGAGCGGGCCGGAATGGCCGCCGGGATCCTGAACTCCTTCCGGCAGACGGGCGGCGCGCTCGCCGTGGCGGTCTTCGGAGCCTTGGTCGCGGACCGGGGCGAGTTCATCGGTGGCCTGCGGGTCGCCCTGTGCGTCGCGGCGGTGATGCTGATGGCCACCACGGCCGCGGCCCTCATGCTGCCGCGCGACCGTGGCTGAGGGGACGGTGACGGGGGTGTCCGGCGCGCACCGGCCGGGCAGCTGGATGGTCCTCGCGCTGGATGGTCCTCACGTCCAACGGGTTTCCCGCACCGTGAGCGCCTGGTCGCAGTGGAGCGCCCGGCCCGGTGAGGCCGAGGACGAGGACGAGGACGAGACTGAGACCCCCTCGAACAGCGTGGCTATGCCTCGTAAAAGAGCCGGAAGAAAACCCGTCGGCGCAGCACTTGCTGCTTTAACCGGTGCAAATCCGGCTCTCCTGTGGAGGCAGGGGGACGGGAGGTGGACAGAGAGGGAGAAGGCTTCGGCTGTGATGCCGGTGCCCTGTACGTTCCGGACACCGGCCACCTGCTTGGCGGCCGCCGGGGCGGACCCGTGACGCGGCTGACGTCGCGGGAATTCTCGCAGGCCAGAGGTGGCGGCCCGGCGCTGTCAGGCGGAGCGGGACCGATCACGGCGAGCGATGCGCCGGCCGCGTGATGGGCGAACACATGTGCCTGGCAAGGCTCTGCTGGGTACCTTCGTGCTTGCGCGAGTCGAACGTCTCAACGACCGCATCGCGAGCGTGGACACATCGGCCACTTCGGCGTTGTCCGCAGAGCCCTCAGCCGCGCTTCTGACGCCGGTCGCAGCGTTTCCTGACTGAAGGAGGCTCCCTGTGCCTGCAACCGAGTTCATCGACACCGTGGGGATCAACATTCCCGACCACCTCGCCGCCAACGAGTTCCTGTCTCTGGCCCGGGAGGGGATGATCGAGGAGAAGCATCTACAGAGCTTCGCGCTTGCCGAATTCCAGTCGCAGGAGGCCGAATTCACTGCCTACGGCCTGCTGCTGTCCCGGTATCCGCACGAAGTGCCCGGCGGGTTCTTCTCCTTTGTGGCACACGAGTTGATGCAGGCACGCCACCGGATGGTGTCCGGACTCGCGCCCGCGCTGGGCATGTCGCCCGACGAGATGCGCCGGGCGCCCCGGCTGGAACCGGTACGCCGGTTCACCGAGTTCATCTCCTGGGTGGCCCTGCACGCGGGGGCGGCGGAGGCAGCCCTGCTGGCACGCACCGACTTCACTCTGTGGTGCAACTCCTGCGCGGTCCTGGCCGACGTACTGCGCGAGGCGGAACACGTCCCTGAGGCCGCGGTGGAGTACATCAACGCCTACCGGGAGAACCCGCCGGAGGTGGCGGACGGTGTGCTCCAGGTCATCGAGTACGGCCGGGCGCACCACGAACCGGACGAGTGGATCACCCGCAGCGCGGTGCGGATGGAACCGGCGCTGCGGTCCTGGTGGCGGGCGGTAGCCACGGCCGGCTGAGTCCAACACCCGCCGGGGCCAGCCGCGCGCGACGGGCTGGGAGCGCGTGGTGGACGGCCCGCCAAAGCGCCCGGCCGGGCCGTCACAGAGGACACACGGCGCCCCCGCCGCGCCCCGGGCGCCACGCGTCTCGCTGAAATGACGCTGCACCATGGGCGACTCGCGGAAGAAGCCGCCCCCGCACGCAGCTGGAAATCGCCCACCTTCCCCGTATGGAGCCTGGAGCCGGCCGTGAACGCGAACACACCCCCTCCCGCGAGTGACTTACAGGTCGACTTTCCGTTCGACTATGCCGCCCATGTCGGCGGAGGCCGGCGCATGGGGCGGCTGCCTGAGGCCGCCACCGGAGCGCGCATCGCCGTCATCGGGGCCGGCGGGAGTGGACTGGCCGCCGCCTACGAGCTGATGCGGGCCGGCTGCCAACCCGTGGTGTACGAGGCCGAGCGAAGCGAGGACGGACCGGGAGGGCGGCGCCTGGGCGGGCGCATGTACAGCCGACGCCTTCGAGAGGCGGACAGCGCTGTCGTGGAGTTGGGCTGTCTGCGCTTTCCTGAAAGCGCCCGGCTGCTGCGCCAGTACGCCTATACGTTCGGCGTCCGGCTGGAGCCATTCCGCGACAACTACGCTGCCCCCACCACCCCCTTGACCGTGTTGGACGTCGACGGCCGACAGTACGCCGCCGGGAAGATCGAGGACCTTTACGACAGGTGCGACGGCTTCCGGGAGGCGCACGCGCGCTGGCAGCAGGCGCTGGCCCGGATCGGCTTCTTCCAGATCCAGCGGGATGTCGCCGCGCGCGACCTTGCCGCGGTGCGCCGCCGCTGGCGCGAGGTGCTGGTCCGCTTCGAGCCGTGGTCCTTCTACCGTTTCCTGCGCGCCCCGGACGGTGCGGGCCTGACCCACGACCAGGCACGGCTGCTGGGCACCGCCGGAGTAGGGCCCGCCGTCTGGGACTCCTTCTTCGGCCTCAGCCTGCTGGAGATCCTGCGCCTGTTGCTGTGCACCGAGGGAAGCTCCCTGCTGTATGCGCCTGAAGGCATCAGCCGGCTCGCGGAGGGCTTCTGGTCCCACCGCACCACCGATCCCCATGGACGGACGTGCAGTGTCGAGGCGGTCAATGAGGGAGCACCGCGCCCTGCCGTGCGCGCCCTGGACATCGAGCCGGATGCCGCCCACGGCGTCGTGGTGCACAGCGAGGACGGGCGCAGCGAGCGGTTCGCGGCCGCCGTGTTCACCCCACAGCTGCGGCTTGTGGAGACCGGCGTCGAGGTACGCTCCACCGTCGCTCACACGCCCGTGCTCGGCCCCCGGCTGTGGCGGGCCGTGCGCCGCCTGCACTATTGGCAGTCCTCCAAAACCGCCCTGGTGGTCGACGACCTGTTCTGGGACAAGACCTCCATGGACGGGGTCACGCTCACCGACCGGTTGCCGCGCGCCGCCTACACCGTCGACTACGGGCCCGCGCGGGGACCCGGGGGCCGACGTGGCGTGCTGGATCTCAGCTTCACCTGGGCACAGGACGCCATGAAGATCAGCCCGTCCACTCCGGAGGAGCGGGTCGCCCTCTTCGTCCGCGACCTCGCGGACATCCACCCAGAGGTGGCGGACGAGCTGCGCGCGCACGCCCGCACGGGGGAGGCGGTGACAGTGTCCTGGGAGAACGAGCGGCACTTCCGAGGCCTGAGCCGCTGGTCCTGCCCGGGCGACCATCCCTATCAGCGCGACCTGTTCGCCCATTTCATGAAGGACTTCGCCGGTACACCTGCCGTACCCGGCGAACCGCCGAACGCCCTCTACCTCGCGGGCGACGACACCTCCTGGTCTCCGGGCTGGCTCAACCACGCCCTCGCCTCGGGCCTGAACGCCGCCTGGGGCATCCTGCGCCAACTCGGCGCGCAGCCCGAGCCGGGCAACCCCGGGCCCGGCGACGTGTGGAACGACCCCCACTACACACCGCTCACCACGGCCTGACCCCGCACCGGGTCCCGCGCGCCCGGGTGCGGAAGGGCATCCCGCCGCATGCGCCCCACACCACCGTCACCCCGGAGGTATCCGTGCCCGCATCCGCCGCTCGAGACCTTCTGCTGCGACCCGACCGCGTGTGGGACGCGGTGGCGGACACGCCCGTCGACGGTCTGTCCGTCCTCGTACGCGAAGGCCGGATCGCGGCAGTCGCCCACGACCTTCCTCCCAGCCCTGGCGCGGACATCGTCGACATGCCCGGCTGCACGCTCCTGCCCGGCTTCATCGACTGCCACGTCCACCTGCTCGACGAGAACGCGGAGACCGCGCCCTCCGCCTACCAGACCCTCACCGCCGTCCCTGTCCTGCGCGCCCTGCTGCGAAGCGGCTTCACCACCGTCCGCGATCTCGGCAGTGCCCACCTGCCCCTCAACGTGTCACTACGCACAGCCGTGAAGGACGGCCTGATCGAAGGTCCGCGCATCATCGCGGCCCCCAACATCCTCTCCCCGCGCGGCGGCCACGCGGACAAGCAACCAGACCTCGCCCAGCGCTACGGACTTCAGATCGGCACCCTGGCCGAAGGAGTCGAGGAATTGCGCCGTGCGGTACGCGAGCAGGCGCGCGCCGGAGCCGACTGGATCAAATTCGCGGGCGGCGGCGGATTCTCCTCACCCGTGGACAGCCCCACCAGCGCCGCCTACTCACGCGTGGAGACGCACATCATCGTCGCCACCGCCGACGACCTGGGGTTGCCGTGTGCGACCCACGCCTTCACCGACCGCGCCATTCAGCGCGCCGTCGCCGCAGGAGTGCGCAGCGTGGAACACGGCTGCTTCGCCACCGCACCGACCTACCGGGCCATGGAACAAGCCGGCACCTTTCTGGTGCCGACCCACTACGCCCAGACCTACTTCCTCGACCGGCTCGACGACGACGGCTTCTGGAACAGCTCCATGGCCACCACCCGCCAGAACTACCGCACACACGCCGAATCCCTGCGCGAAGGACTCCTGAGGCCGGCCCGCACCCGGGTCAGAACGGCCTTCGGTACCGACGCCGGAATGTTCCCCCACGCCCAGAACTGGCGGGAATTCCCCACCATGCTGGCCCACGGCTACACCGCCCTGCGCGCCCTGCGGGCCGCGACCCGCACTGCGGCAGACCTCCTCAACCGCCCCGACCTGGGCCTCATCGCCCCGGGCGCCACGGCAGACCTGGTCGCCCTTGAGGGCGACCCTTTCCAGGACATCATCGCCACCAGCCGCCCCCGGTACGTACTCCAGGAGGGCCGCCTCGTCACATGAGGCGGCCCTCCCAAAGGAAGCGGGGAGACCACATCGCGCGGCCACCAGCACGTGGGCACGGAGCGCCCCCACTGCGCGAGAGGCGTAGGCACCTATGCGGCGGCCCTACGCCTCTCGGCGCTCAGCGATGATGCTGCGCACTGACGCCTCGTTCCGGAGCAGTGCGATGGCGAGGTCCACGGCCATGGCGCGGATCGCTTCGAGGGGCATACTCGCCTCCGTCGGAAAGTGGAAGTCGATGTTGCTCTTCAGCTCCAGGACCCAGCGTGCCGCCTCCTCAGGAGAGGGCAGAACGCGCTGGTCGCGAACGCGGAACCCGCTGTTCTCCAGTACGTCCATGACGTAGCGAAGTGACTTGCGGTGTCCCAGTGCCAGATGGTCGGTGTCTGGGGGCAGGGGCGGTTCCGAGGCCAGGAACGCCTCGCGGTAGAGCGTCTCCGAGATGACGAGGAGGCCGCCCGGCTCCATGCGCCGGGCCAGCGCCTCGGTCGCGGTTTCGTACACTTCCGGCGGAAAGTGTGTGATGGCGCCTCGGGCAAGCACCAGATCGTAGGGCTCTTGGTCCGGTAGCTGTGCGATGTCGGCGGCGTCGCACAGATACAGGTGGATGCGTTCTGCCTCGTGTATGTCACGCACGAGGTCCGCACAGTGGGCGAGTTGCTCCGGGCTGATGTTGATGCCGTCCAGACGCGGGCAGTCGGGGAAGACATGTGCGAGATGCCGCAGCGTCGCTCCCCATCCGCACCCGACATCGAGGACGCGCCGCGGGGCCGGGTGTCCCGGTTCGAGGAGCCCGGCCAGGCCCAGTTGCTGCTCCAGGTGCCTCGATCCGGCCTCGTCCAGTGACACGGGGCGGGGGGAGTCCGGGTGGTCGTAGACGCCCCACTGGAAGTGCAACTGGTCGCCGAGGACGTTCCGCCAGTCATCCGGGGAGTCCTTGTAGGCACGGATGACGTGATCGCGGAACGAGTCACCGCGATGGCTCGGGAGTACTTCATACCTCTGATCGTCGCCGCCGGTCATGGACTTCCTTCCTTTCCGGAGTAGTTCTGCGGTACACGGCAGTTCTGCCTGCCCTGCCACCGGACAGGAGGTCAGGCCGGGGGAGCGGCCGCCGTCTTCCAGACGTCCAGCAGAGCGTCCGAGATGCGATGGGCGTGGAAAAGCACCTCGTCAGGGTCTGCGCCGCGGTCGAGACCGTCCTGCACCACCGCCAGGGCGAGTTCTTTGAGCGCGTCGTCACCGGCGTCGTCGTAGTAGTCGATGAACGCTCGGGTCTGCGGGAGGTCCGACTCGCGCAGACGTCGTGCGACGGCGCAGGCGCCGGAGTAATAGACCTGCATGTCGGTGTGGGCTGCCAGGGCGGCCGCTGCCTGGCTCGCGGACGTCGCGATCCAGGAGAGGGCACTGTGGAAGGCGTACGATCCCGAGTTCACCGGCCGCGTCAAGCCGGCCTCATCCATCCCCAGCGCCTGGCCCACCCGGTACAGCTTGGGCGTCGCGTTGTGAACGACACGTCCCAGGGTCAGCCACAGTTCGGCGGCCTGCCCGTGGGGAGAGCGGGCGAGCAGGTTTCCGTACGCGGCGAGTTCCACCGGGTGCGCCTGATACTCCAGGGCGACCAGGCGCCGCAGCGGTTCCAGGGCGCTGGGACCTGTCACTGGTGCCAGTGTGAGAGGGCTGCCGGGGGCTTGTCCGGCGAGCCCCTGCTGGACGACGTCGGCCAGGGCCGTGGCATCACCGTGGTCTTGCGTGCTCATGGGATTCCCTTCTGCTGTGGTGGACGCGAACGTCCCGGGCGGGCCATGTGTTGGGCAAGTGGTTCAGGTCGTTGTGGCGGTTTCCGGCGGCGGCAGGTACCCGCTCTCCCGGAGGTGGCCGAGATACAGGTCGATCAGCCGGTCGTCGACAGGCGGGCATGTCAGGCCGGCGTCCGCTGTCACACGGGCGGCGTTGTCGCGGCTGAAGCGGGGAAAGGTGCCGGCAAGGTGCGTCTGGACGAGGGCGGTGCCCGTGCCGGCTGCGGATTCGGCGAACAGGGGGATGTAGGGCGCCATCGGATGCCGGGGATCCTCGCTCGTCGCCTCCATGACCACGTCCACCCACTCCCGCAGTCCGACCGTCCGAACGCGGTAGGACATCGCCCGGAGACGGTCAACCAGGAGGGACAGCCGCGCCTCGTGGGGATTGGTGAGGTGGTAGACGCGGCCGTCGTGCCTCTCGTGGGTGATCACGCGGGTGATGATGTCGGCCGTGTGGTCGACGGGGACGAAGTTCAGTGGCAGCGCCATGTCCGGAGCCACGCCGCTCTGCGCGATCGTGCGAAACAGCGCGCACATCATGGTTTCGGTGTTCCAGATGCCCCGGTCCTGGGTGCCTGTGATCTCGTAGGGCCGGTGGATCGACGCGGGCAGACCCTGGTGTGCCGCCTCCGCCACCAGCTGCTCGGCGACCCACTTGGTCTCCGTGTAGCCGAGTGCGAGCCGGTCGGGGTGCGCGAGCGGGGTGCGCTCGGTCACGTGGGGGACCCCGGCGGGACCGAAGCCCGCGATGACAGCCATGGTGGAGACATGGTGGAGAGGCTTGAGCCGGTGCGCGGCCGCCAGTTCTATGACGGTGCGGGTGCCGCCGACGTTGGCCGGGGCCAGGGCCTGGTAGGGGTAGGCGAAGTTGACCTGCGCGGCACAGTGCACGATGTGGTCACAGTCCCGGGCCATCCGTGTCCAGGCACTCCGGTCCACACCGAACCGCTCGGCTGTCAGGTCACCCGGTATCACGGTGATCCGGTCGCCGATGTGGTGTGGATCCAGCCCGTAGCGCAGCATCCGGGCCGCGACACGGGCGGCGCCGCGTTCCTCGTCCGGAGAGCGGGTGAGGCAGTAGACATGTGCCACGCCGGCACGCAGCAGCCGGCACAGGAGATGAACGCCGAGGAAGCCGGTGGCGCCGGTGAGCAACACGGTTCGCGGGCAACCTGTTGCGGGGGGCGGGCCGGTCATGGACGCCGGTTGCCGCAGGCGCGCCTCGGCGTAGAAATCCGTGCTGGTATGTGGCGCCCGCGTAAGCCCCCGCTCGGCGAGTTCACGTGATCGCCCGGCGAACGCTCCGAGTGTCGGATTGCTCAGCAGCGCGCGGATGAGTACCCCGCCCTGCGCTTGGTCGATGCCGAACGAGCGGCACGTGGCCGCCGCCACGTGCGTCGCCATCAATGAGGTGCCGCCCAGGGCGAAGAAGTCGTCGTCCCGTCGAGCGGTGTCCGTACCGAGCACCGAACACCAGATCCGTCCCACGGCGATTTCGTGCGCGTCCTGCGGCGTCCGGGCCTCCCGGGCATCGAGGCGTGGCCGGGCAAGCCGGGCCAGGAGGCGGGCATGGTCAGCCTTGCCGCTCACGGTCAGCGGCAGGTCGCGGGCACACACGATCCTGTTGGGCACCATATGGGCGGGCAGACGGTCGCGAACGTGGTCGTGCAGGTGTGGGACGAGAGCCGCGGTGTCCGTGTGCGGGGAGCAGACCACGGCCGCGCCAAGATGCTGTCCCGGCCCTTCGCCCAGTACGTCGACGGCGGCCTGCCGCACATCCGGATGAGTGGACAGTACGGCCTCGATCTCGTCCAACTCCACCCGGAAACTCCGGAGTTTGACCTGCCGGTCCCTGCGTCCCAGGAATTCCAGCACCCCGTCGGGTCGCCGTCGCACCATGTCACCCGTCCGGTACAGACGGCCCCGCACGTCGTTCCCGAAGCGGTCGGGCACAAAGCGCCGCGCGGTCTGTTCCGGGTCATTGAGGTAGCCGATCGCCACGCCGTCCCCACCGAGCCAGAGTTCCCCCTCCTCTCCCGCGGCGGCCAGGCCACCGTCCTGCCGGACCACATACCCCGTGGTGGCGGCGACCTCGGTACCGATGGGCACGAGTTCCGCGTGCTCCGGCAGTTCACGGACCGTGTAGGAGGTGCTGATGACGCTGTTCTCCGTCGGTCCATAGCCGTTGACGAGGGTGCCCGGCGGCCCCTGGGCCAGTACGGCGCGGACCGCTTTGGGGCTGATGGAGTCGCCGCCCACCATCAGACACCGCAGGCCGGAGAACATGTGGGGCGCCGCGTACGCGTGTGTGTGAAACAGGCCGGCGCTCAGCCACAGAGTGGTGATGCCATCGTGTTGGAGGCGCCGTGCCAGTTCCCGGGTGTCGAGCAGGTCGTCGGGGTCCGGCAGAACCAGACACGCTCCGTTGAGCAAGGTGCAGAACAGCTCGTAACACGAGACGTCGAACGACGGGTTCGCCGTAGCGAGCAGGCGGTCGCCGGGCCCGGGAACCGCCGGGTGATCCGCCGTCACGAACCGGACCAGTCCGCGGTGACTGCACAGCACCCCCTTCGGCGCGCCCGTCGAGCCCGAGGTGTATATGACGTAGGCGGCATCTGACGCCGTGCGCGCCGGGGTGCGGAACGGCAACTCCGGCGGTGTTTCCTCTCCTATCAGGTCAGGGGTGACGACATGGACGAGTTCAGGAGCCGGAGGGACGGCGACACCCGGCGCGGTCACGAAGTGGGCGACCTGCGCGTCCCGGACCACGCAGGCCAGCCGCCTTGGGGGCGTGTGAGTATCGAGGGGGAGGTAGACGCCACCGGCCTCCAGGACGGCGAGCGCTGTTACCACCAACTGCGGGGAGCGCTCAAGCAGTACGGCGACGATGTCGCCCTCACCCAGGCCGCGGTCGCGCAGTCGAGCCGCGGCCCGTCGCACCCGGCCGCGCAGTTCCCGGTACGTCCAGCGGCCGCCCCTCCACCGCAGGGCATCGCTCTCGGGAGATCGCTCGGCCTGCGCGGAGAACAGGTCGCACAGCAGGGCGTGACGGGGGTAGCCAGAGCTGGTGGCGTCACATGCGGGGGTGGACCGCGAGACGCCCTTCGGTGTCTGTGCCGTCGGCGGCATGGTCGGATCCTTTCGCGTACGGCTGACAGGCGAAGCACGGCCGGCTGCGAGGGGGCGAGGTCGGTGGCGAACGCGCCGCGTTGCTCCATCGCCGTGAGTCGCGCCGTCGGTATTGGCGCGGCCCGAAGGCGGGGAGCGGCTGTCCCGGGGCGGCGCCCTGTCTCGATGCTCAGCCCACCAGCAGGATCTTGCCGCCGCCCGATCCGCTTTCGGCCCGGCGCACAGCCTCTTTGATGTCCGCGAGGTCATAGCGGGCCGCGACAGGCGCGTTCAGTTGACGGGACGTCAGTTGCTCGGTCACGGTGCGGGTCAGGTCGGCGATCTGCTCCGGGAGCATGCCCTTGAGCCGTTCGGGCAGCCAGAAGCCGTCGAGAGTGATGCCACGGAAGACGAGTGCGTCCGGTGGGACGGGGATGGGGGAGCCTGACAGCATGCCGTAGACGGTCATGCGTCCGCCCTCGCGGACGCAGTCCAGAGCGAGTCGGCCGGTGGCACCCCCGACGGCGTCGAGGGCGGCCGCGATGCCCTGTGCACCGGCGAATTCCGCGAGCTGTTCACGGGCCGAGTCCGAGGGGACGGCGACTATCTGCGCCGAGTCGTTGTCGGGCGGGGCCGGGTGCGGACGGCGAACCAGGCCGGCACAGCGGATACCGCGTTGTCGTGCCAGCGTGGTGATCATCCGGCCCACGGCGGAGGCGGAGGCGGTCTGGAGCAGGACGTCGCCCGCGACCAGGCCCAAGCCGTCCAGGAGCAGGTTCGCGGTCATGGGATTGATGGTCAGCTGGCACGCGAGGTCGTCCGGCAGGGAGTCGGGGATCTCCACCACGTCCGCCGCCGGCACGTTGAGGTATTCCTGCCAGGTGCCGTCGGCGGATACCGCGACTCGGTCTCCCGGTCGAAGGCCGACGCCGGCGGCTGCCCTGTCCACGACACCCGCCCCTTCGAAACCCACCAGCGCCGTGGCCGGTTCGCCTGGTGAGGGCGGTCGAAGCGCTGCCGGCCGACCGTAGTGTCCCCGGATCAGCAGCAGGTCGGAGGGGTTGATGGGGCGGGCCGTCAGGCGAACGCGGACCTCACCCGCGCCGGGGTCGGTCATCGGGGTCTCGGTCACCGTCAGGACGTCGGCGGGTTCTCCGTACTGGGTGAAGACGACGGAACGCATCAGTGGTCCGGCCGGTAGAGGCTGTCGGCCATGAGGAAGTCCCGGATCTCTGCGATGGAGTGCTTGCCGTTGTGGACCATCTTGTTGACCAGGACGTAGGTGGCCTGGCCGTTGTGGAGAGCGTCGCGCAGGTGCTGGAGGGTGCCGCATCCGCCGGAGGCGATGACCGGGAGCCTCGATGCCTCGGCCACAGCCCGGGTGAGCGCGAGGTCGAAGCCCTGTCCTGTGCCCTCGCGGTCGATGCTGTTCGCCAGGATCGCGCCGACCCGCAGGTCGGCGAAGCGCGCGGCCATGGCTGAAGCGTTGGCGCCGGCGCGTTGCTCGCCGTCACGGACGTATGCCTGCCATTCCCCGGGGGCGGTCTGCCTGCTGTTGATGACGCCCATGAGCCGGTCACCGCCGTACTCGCCGATGGCCGCCCGCACGGTCCCTGGGTCATCGACCATCGCGGTGCTGATGGACACGATGTCCGCGCCGGCCTCGAAGAGATCTCCGAGGAGTTTCACGGACGGGAGAAGACCGTGTTCCACCGAGACCAGGATGTCCACTCCGCTCTCCTTGATGCTGCTCAGGACAGCCGGGAGGTAGTCGATCGCGTCCCACGCGTCGAAGACGTCCAGGAAGATCTTCTGCGCGCTGCCGGCGGCGTACGCCCGGACGATCTCGATCACGTCCAACGGGTCGCGCAGGCCAGGGATCGCGGACGGTTCGGTGGCGGCGCCCCGGGCGACATCGATACAGGGGATGATGAGGTCGCCTATGTGGGCATTACGGTCCTGGAACGCCTGTGGGGAGGATCCCATGGTCTTGCCTTTCAGGAGGGGGCGAGTGTTTTCAGGCGTGGGCTGTCGCATCCCAGTCGCCGTGCCGTGTCGACCGCGGTGGCGACGGCTGCTTCCTGGGTCGCGCCTTGCGCCACGACATGGCCGGCGAAGTGAAGACCGCCACGGCCTTGGAGCGGGCCGAGTCGCCGCTGCGCGGCGAACATGGCCGGAAATGGCAGAAGAGTGCGGAAGGTGGTCCGCGCGAGGAGCTGACGCGGAAGGTTCGCGCGGTGGTCGAGTTGGCTGACGTACACCTCGCCGCTGGCCTCGAAGCGGCGCCGAATGCAACCAAGGGCCCAGGACCCGTCCACGGCGATGTTCGTTGTGGACCGGTGCCGCAGGGCGCGGGCGACATAACAAGGGTCCAGGTGCAGACCCTGGTCGATGTCCGCGTACCGGTACGAGGCGAGGGCTCGCCGTGCCGGCTCGGCGTCCGGCAAGTCCTGGAGCGCCCGGGCGGCGGCGTCGGCGGGAACGGCCAGGACGACCGCGTCGACCTCGTGTGGGACACCGGTGGCGTCGATCATGGCCAGCCGATCGCCCGCGCGCCGTATGCCCCGCAGCGCGGTCCCGGGGCGCAGGTCAGCGCTGTTCAGTTGTGCCGCCAGCCGCCAGGCGACGTCCTGCATACCGTGACGCAGTGTCTGCGTGAGCGGCGTCGACCCGGCGGGGGCCCCATCCGCGAACAGAGCGGCAACCGCCCGTGCGGAAAGCGTCGAGGCCCGCGCCAGGTCGCAGCCCCAAAGAATGGCGGGCAGCGCGTACACCACGTTCTCCTTCAGCGCCGTGGGCCAAGGCCAGGGCTCCACCATGTCGCGCAGCGGAACCTGCCAGTCGAGGCCGCGCGCGGCCCACTTGGCGGATTCACGCACGAGCGTCGTCACCGCTTGCCCCGCGTCCCGGGGTGGGAGCCCATCGCCTTCCGCCTCTTCGTCGCCGACGGACGCGGTGAGCGGCCCCTGGAAGAACGGGGCCTCCTGTTCGGCGACCTCGATGGTGTGGGACGCGGGCGCGGACACCCAGTCGTCCTCACTCAGCCCCAGGGCGTTTGTCAGTCGCGAGAAGAGGGGGAAGGCCTCCAACGACACGCTGTGCACACCCAGGTCGACCATCCGCGGCGTGCCGTGCGTGTCGATGAACCGCTGCGAGCGGAGGTTGCCGCCGAGGTCGTCCCGGGCTTCGAGTACGACACTCTCGTGGACTCCGTCGAGCAGCCAGGCCAGGGTCAAGCCGGCGATACCGGCACCCGCGATACCGATTCTCATCCCGAAACTCCTCTTCCCGATCGTGCGGTCCGGCCGTGGGACATCCGTCCGGTCAATGCCGGCTCCCGGGCCGGAGCGTGGTCAGATGGCTGCCGCGGCGCGCCAGAAGTCGCCCACGCTCTCGTCCAGCAGACGCGCGGTCAAAAGGATCTCGCTGGGGTCGTCGCCTCGGTCGAGTCCGTCCTGGACGACCTCCAGCGCCAGGCGGCAGAGGTCGGAGGGGGTCTCGTCGTCGTAGTAGGCGAAAAACTCGTCCGGAACCTTCAGATCCGAGGACCGCACGCGCGCCACCGTTGCGGCGCACCCGGCGTAGTAGCCGGTCAGGTCGGCGTACGAGGACATGCCCGTGGCCGCCTGTGACCCCTGCGCCGCCACCCATGACAAGACTCCGTCGAAGGCGTACGTCGTGCGGTCGGGCGGCCAGAATTTCAGCTCGTCCGGATCCAGGCCCAGGGCGCGGGCGCACGTCTCCAGCTTGGGGGACGCGTCGTACACCAGGCGTCCAAGGCACAGGTAGAGGTCGGCCGCAGGGCGGTGCGGGAAGCGCGAGAGCATCGTGCCGTAGGCGACGAGTTCCGTGCGGTGGCACTGTACTTCGGTGCCGACCAGACGGCGCAGGTGCTCCAGTGTCGGCTCCGTGCCCGCCGCGAGCAGCGGGTTGGGGACGGGGTGGCTGCGGCGTCGTTTCTCGACTTCGTCGACGAGTTGATCGGCGGATTCGATACGGGTCGTCATCTGCGTTCTCCTGACTCGTGCGGGGTGGACGGGCGCGGACGGCGCCTGGGCGGTGCGGTTGACCGGGTTCAGCGCTTTTCGGGTGGTGGCTCCAGATATCCAGCGCGCCGGAACGCGTACAGGTAGGTGTCGAGCAGACCGGCGTCGACGGGTGGGCAGACGAGGCCGCTGTCGGACAGCGCCCTCTCGGCGTTGTGGCGTCCGAAGGCCGGGAACGTGCCGTCGGCGTACATCTCCTGGACCGAGATGTCGCTGCCGCGGGCGGGATCGAGGAACATGTCCGCATACGGGGCCATGGGATGGTCGGGCAGCTTGGCGGTCAGCTTGGCGAGCATGCTGCTCCAGGCGTCATACGAGATGGTTCGGACCGGGTATCCCATGGCGACCAGGCGGTCCACCAGGAGGGGCAGACGGGCGTCGTGGGCGTTGGTGAGGTGGTAGACGCGTCCGTCGGGTTCCTGATGGGTGAGGATGTGCACGATCGCCTCCGCCGTGTAGTCGACGGGGACGAAGTCCAGGGGCAGGCTCAGGTCCGGGGCGAGACCGGTCTCCGCGATGGTGCGGAACAGGGCGCACATCATGGTGTCTGTCGGTGTTCCACACGCCGCCGTCGCGGGTTCCGGTCACCTCGTACGGCCGGTGGATGGCCACCGGCAGCCCACGGCGCCCGGCCTCGGCAACCAGACTCTCGGCGACCCATTTGGTCTCGGGGTAGCCCAGGGAGATGCGGTCCGCGTGATCGAGAGGGGTGTTCTCCTCGACGTGGGTGACACCGGCGGTGCCGAAGCCGACGAGCACGGCGATGGAGGAGATGTAGTGGACCGGCTTGGTGGTCTGCTCGGCCGCGAGTTCCAGCACGGTGCGGGTGCCCCCGACGTTGACCGGGGCCAGCGCCGAATAGGGGTAGACGAAGTTGACACGTGAGCCGCAGTGCACGATCAGGTCGAGTCCGCCGGCCAGGTGGCCCCACGTCGTATCGGACAGGCCCAGGTGAAACTCCGCCAGGTCCCCGGGGACGGGGACGACGCGGTCCATCAACGGCTCGCAGTCCACGCCGTAGCGCCGCATCCGGGCGGTCAGGCGGTTGAGGGCCGTCTCCGGGTCGTCCGCGCGGATCAGGCAATGGACGCGTTCGACGCCGGATCGCAGCAGGTGCTCCACGAGGTGGGTGCCCAGGAAGCCGGTCGCGCCGGTCAGCAGTACCTGGGCGGGGGCCCGGGGGTTCGCGGCCGCGGGCGCTGTGAAACGCAGGTCGGGTGCGAGCCGGGACTCGGTCGCGAAGTCCACGGGTGTCTCGTCCCCCGCCCGCCCCTCGTGCAGGGCGTGCACGGTGGCGGCGAAGCCGGCCAGGGACGGGTCGCCGACCAGCTCGCGGATCATCGCGCGTCCGCATCCGGCGTCTGTCCGCAGCCGTTCACGGATCGCGGCGGTGATCTGGGTGGCATGCAGCGAGGTGCCCCCCAGCGCGAAGAAGGTGTCGTCGCGGGCCACGGTGTCCAGGTGCAGGACGTCACGCCAGACGTCGGCGACGGCCCGTTCCCATGCATCACGGGGCGCGGTGTCATCGGTGCCGGATGACGAGGCGGGCGCCGCCAGGTCCGCGAGTTCCCGGCGGTCGACCTTGCCGCTGGAGGACAGAGGCAACGCGTCCACCACAGCGATGCGGGCGGGGACCATGTAGGAGGGCAGCCGATCGCGCGCGTGCTCGCGCAACCGCTGCGACAACTCTCCTCGTGCTTGGCCGGATTGTGCCACCACCGCGGCTGCCAGCAACTCGCCGGCGCCTTGTCCGACCACCCCCACGGCGGCCTGCCGCACCCGGGAATGGTCCGCCAACACCGCCTCGACCTCGTCCAGTTCCACCCGATAGCCGCGCAGTTTGACCTGCCGGTCGCGCCGGCCCAGATATTCGAGCGCGCCGTCTTGGCGCCACCGTGCCATGTCGCCGGTCCGGTAGAGGCGCGAGCGCACCTCCAGGGGTGACCATGGGTCCTCGACGAACCGGTCAGCCGTCTTCTCGGGGTCTTTGAGATAGCCAAGGGCCACGCCGTCCCCGCCCACCCACAACTCGCCGGTCTCGCCCGGGCCGGCGATGGTGCCGTCATCGCGCACCACGTAGGCCGTCGAACCCGGCACGTTGGTCCCGATGGGCACATTCTTCGCCCGCTGGGACAACTCCGCGACGCGGTGGGTCGTCGCCAGAGAGGAGTCCTCGGTAGGCCCGTAGCCATTGAGGAACATCTGGGGCCGCCCGTTCTCCAGCACCGCGCGCACCGCACGCGGCCCGAGCGCGTCACCGCCCGCGATCAGACACCGCAGACCGGCGAACATCTCCGGGGCGGCGTGGGCATGCTGGTGGAACAACCCGGCACTCAGCCACATCACGCTGATCCGCCGCTCCCTCAGCACCGTCTCCAGAGTCTTGGAATCCAGCAGATCCTCGGCGCGGACAGGTATGAGACAGGCCCCGTTGAGCAGCGTGGCGAACATCTCGTAGCACGAGATGTCAAAGGTCAAGTTGGTGGTCGCCAGCACGCGATCCTCGGGGAGGATACGCAGGTCACCGCCGCCGCGGGCCAACCTTGTCTGGCCGCGATGAGGACAGACCACACCCTTGGGAGCGCCGGTCGAACCGGAGGTGTAGATGACGTAGGCCGCGTCGCCCGCGGCCCGCCCGCGCCACCACTGCTCGTCGGCCTCGTCCGCGGTGGCGAACAGGGCGTCGGTGTCGAGGACCGTCACACCGTCGGGCACCTCGATCCGCCGGCCGGGCGCGGACACCGCCACGCGCACGTCCGCCTCAGTGAGGATCCGCGCGAGCCGGTCCGCGGGGTAGGAAGGATCCAGCGGGAGATACGTTGCTCCGGCGAGCAGAATCGCGAAGATCGCGGCGACCGCTTCCGGGGAACGGTCCATCGCGACGGCGACCACCTCTCCCCCCTGCACCCGGCGGGTTCGCAGGCCCGTGGCACCGCGCCGGGCCCGTTCAGCCAGTTGCCGGTAACTCCATTTTCCGCCCTGCCACTCGACGGCGTGGGCATCGGGGCAGCGTTCCGCCTGCTCGATGAAGAGGGAAGGAATGGTGGCATTGCGCGGGTAATCGACTTGTACGCGATTCCAGGTGCGAGCGTGATCGCAACAAGTGGCGTCCGATGGTGAGACCACGACTATTCCTTACCATGGCATGGATGGTCGGCTGACAGTAAGGTCTTGAATTGCGGGATACGGCACAGTGATCGCAGATGCTCGATTCCCGAAGAATCCGGAAAACCCGGCCGTGCGCTCGGATCGGCATGGGCGCTACGGCCAAGTCGCGCAGCATTCCACGGTGTGCAGGCGCCCGAGCCCATCCGCGTCCGACCGCCGATGACCTGTCGACCACGGGCACGGCGGCACCCGGCTGCTCAATGAGAATGAGGCGCGGACATGCATTCACATCACTTCCCTGTAATGCGGCATTGCAGGGACTGCGAACCGTCTCGACGTGCCTGATCCGGCTCCCATCGGATGCAGCAGCGGCGATGGGGGAGCATGAGGAAATCCTCAAGCGATCGAGAGACTTCGTTCCCGCAGTACCTGCCGGGATTTGAAGTACCCGGATCCAGCGCGCGCAACCAGATGATCTGCGAATGACCGAAAAGCGTGCGAAGTAAAATCTGCCCGTCCGTTTCGTCCGCCTCGCACGTAGCCGGGATTACTTTCACGCGCAGCAACAACACTTCTTCGGGGGTGCGCATGGATATGCCCTGGTAAGTGATGTGGAATACCGGCCACCGCGGTGATCTCCGTGCCACGCGTACCGGAAAGTCGCAACCGCGCCTTCAGGGCGCCGAAGCCGGTCGCGCCACCGGTCGAGCCACCCCGGGCACCGAACACGGCGTCCGGCGGGCGGCGCGTGGGGCAGGCTGTGCCCTCTGGCCGCAGGCCTGACATGCCGACCGCCCGTTCCCGGGCAGCACTTGGGGACATCGGGTCCCGGCAGCCAGTTACGGCCGCGCCAGATCCAGCGCTCCAGGAGCGTCCGCCGGGGTGAGCCCCGTGGCCCAGACCCGGCCGTACACGGACAGATCCCGCAGGTGCGCGGTGATTTCCTCGGCGGCGTAGCCGGTGTCGCACTCCACCCACCAGGACAGCAGGCCGACCAGTTCGCCGGTCCAGGCGCGGGCCACGACGTCGAGCGGGACGCGCGGCGTGACGCCAAGCTGCTCGGCGCGGGTACGGAAGACCTTCTCGGCCTGCGCGCAGATGATCCCGGTGAACTCGCGCAGCGCCCGTCCGTCGCCCTCGCCGCGCAGGATGACCCGGTAGACGGACCGCTCCTGCTCGGCGTGTTGGAAGACGTACAGCACGGGAAGACCGGTGAAGCCCTTGTCCTGGGCCTGTTCTATGGCCGGCAGGAGCCGTTCGCGGTCCTCGGAGAGGTCCTGCACGATCCCCACCAGCAGGTCTTCCTTGTCGCGGTAATGCCCATAGAAGGTGGCTCGTCCGACGTTCGCGCGCTCCGCGATCTCCTCGACCGTGATCGCGTGGAACCCCTTCTCCAGCACCAGATCGACCAGCGCCGTGCGCAGGGCGGCGCGGGTCCGGCGGACGCGCCGGTCGCCGGCGGGCTTCGTTTCCACGGGGTCTCCTTGTCGTCCGGACCATTGACCTGACCTTAACGCTGGCCTTACGTTGCTGGACGCCAAGCTAGATACCAGACAGTCTGTTCAGTAACTCGCAGGGAGTGACGATGAACCTGGGGCGCTACGTCCGTCGGACGGCGGGTCACCAACCCGATGCCGAAGCCGTGGTCTGCGGCACGAATCGGCTCACGTACGCGGAACTGGACGACCACAGCGACCGGCTCGCGGTCGCCCTGCGCGGGCTCGGCCTGGGTCAGGGCGACCGCGTGGCGACTCTCGCCGGGAACAGGGCCGAGCTGGTCGTGACGGAGATATCCCTGTACAAGGCGGGGTTGGTGCGCGTTCCGATCAACGCGCGACTCGGCGCCCCTGAGGTGTCCCACCTGCTGCGCGAGTCGGATGCCCGGGTGCTGTTCGCGGACAGCGACCACCTGGAGGCCGTACGCGTCGCCATGCCCGGCACCGGCACGGAGACGGTCATCGGCTACGACGGTCCCAGTGCTCTCGGGCCCACGTACCTGGACATGCTGTCTGAGAATCCCCCTGAACCGGTGGACGTGGAATGTGCCGAGCGCGACGCCGCCGTTCTGCACTTCACCTCGGGGTCCACCGGCAGGCTCAAGGCCGCGATCCAGACGTACGGGAACCGTCTGGCCCTGCTGCGCAAGATGGTGATGAGCGTCGACGCCCGGGTCGGCCCCGGGGACAAGAAGGTCCTCGCCGGCCCCGTCACGCACGCTTCCGGCATGCCGCTGCTCGGCATCTTCTTCACCGGCGGCTGCGCGGTGATTCTGCCGCGCTGGGACCCCCGGGAATTCCTCGCCACCATCCAGCGCGAGCGCGCCACCCATGCGTTCGTCGTCCCGACGATGGTCAACAGCGTGCTGGCGCTGCCCGACGCCCACACCTACGACACCTCCAGCCTGCGCCAGCTGATCTACGGCGCCGCACCCATGTCCCCGCAACGGATCCGCGAGGCTTGGGAGTTCTTCGGCCCGGTGCTGTCCCAGGGCTACGGCTGCGGCGAGACGACCTCCGGCGTGCTGTTCCTCTCCACCGAAGATCACCGCCGGGCCGTCGAAGGCCAGGACGAGGAACTGCTGCTGTCCTGCGGGCGCCCGCTCGCCGAAGCCGAGGTGGCGATCCTCGACGAGGACGGGACTCCGCTTCCCGACGGGGAGATCGGTGAGATCGCCGTACGAGGTCCGGATGTCGTCCCCGGCTATCTGGGCGCGCCCGACCTGACCGCCGCCTCCTTCCGCGACAGCTGGTTCCTCACCGGCGATCTCGCCCGCCGCCGCGCGGACGGCTATGTCTTCATCGTCGACCGCAAGAAGGACATGATCGTCTCCGGTGGGTTCAACGTCTACTCCGTCGAGGTCGAGTCCGTCCTGCACCAGCACCCCGACGTCTACGAGGCGGCCGTCGTCGGCGTCCCCGACGAGCAGTGGGGCGAGGCGGTCAAGGCGGTCGTCGTGCCGCGCGAGGGAACCGCGCCGGCCGCGTCCGACCTCATCGACTTCTGCGCCGGCCGACTGGCCCGCATGAAGAAACCGCGCTCGGTCGACTTCGTCGCCGCGCTGCCCCACAACCCCAACGGCAAGATCGACCGCCGCGCGATCCGCGACCACTACTGGGCCGGCGCCGACCGCCGCGTCAACTGAACCGAAAGCACCCCTTCATGACTTTCACCCTCGAACCCTCCTACGACGACAACCCCCGCCTTCAGGAACTCGTCGTCCGCCTGCGTGGCTACCTGCGCGACGAACTGGTCCCCTTCGAGCGCGAGCGCGGCATCACGGCTGAGAGCAAACTCGATCGCCCCACCCTTCAGAACGTTTGGAAGCGCAGCCGTGAACTCGGCTTCTACGGCGTCAGCCTGCCCGTCGAGCTCGGCGGCCAGGGTCTGAGCTTCTTCGAACTGTGCGCCCTGAAAGAGGAGCTGACTGCCTCCGGCGCCACTCTCTCCCACTCGGTCCTCGGCGACATGGGGGGTCCGCTGCGCGTCGGGGCCATCGTGAAGTACGCCACCGAGAAGCAGCGCGAGCGATACCTCATGCCCGTCATCCGGGGCGAGCGCGCCTGCTGCTTCTCCATCACGGAAGAGGACGCGGGCTCCGACGTACGCCGGATGACGACCACCGCCACACCGGACGGCGACACATACGTCCTCAACGGCAAGAAGGTCTTCAGCTCCGCGGCGCCCTTCGCGGACTTCGCCATCGTCGTGGCCCGCACGGCCGGCGCCGAGGAGACATACAGTGCCTTCCTCGTCGACCTGGACACCCCCGGCTGCCGCGTCCTGGAAGGCGAAGTCCCCATGTCCGGACAGCAGGTGGAGGGCGACCTGCTCTTCGAGGACTGCCGGATCCCGTCCGGCAACCTGCTCGGCGAGATCGGCCAGGGCCTGCGCATCGGCATCGGCCGTATCACCCTCAATCGCCTTCTGCACTGTCCGTCCCTGATCGGCGCGGCCCGCCGCGCCTGGGACCTGTCCTTGGACCACGCGATGAACCGCGTCGTCTTCGGACAGCCGCTGCTGGCCCACCAGGCCATCCACCACAAGATCGCCGAGATGGCCACGGAGATCTACGCCGCCCGGTCGATGGTGATGGCGACGGCGGCGAAGGCCGACCGGGGCGACAACGTCTCCGTCGAGGCCAACATGTGCAAGCTGTTCACTTCCGAGGCGTGTTTCCGCGTCGTCGACCAGGCCGTCCAGATCCACGGCAAGGCCGGGCTGACCCGGGGCAACGAGGTCGAGCAGATCTTCCGCAGCCTGCGAATGTTCCGGATCGTCACCGGAACCACCGAGATCCACAAGAACGCCATTGCCAAGGGCCTGATCTGACCCCATGCCGGCGGTGACTCAGGGGCGGTGCCGGGGACCCTCGCAGCCGGGGCCCGCGGATACGGGTATCCGCCCCTGGCCGCGCGGCCCCCTGCTCCACCCCCACCCGGAGGAGTCGCCCATGACACCCCGCCCGCTCATCCCCGCGACCCGGCTGGGGGACGAGGCCACCGCCGCCCCCACACCTGTCGGCCGCAGGGCATGGCTGATCACGGCCATGGTCGTGGCCTTCATGGTCATCAACTTCGCCGACAAGTCCGTCCTGGGCCTCGCCGCCGTACCGATCATGGAAGAGCTGGACCTCAGCAACAGCACCTACGGACTGGTCTCCAGCTCCTTCTTCTTCCTCTTCAGCCTCTCCGGACTGCTCGTCGGATTCCTCTCCACCCGGATCTCCAGCCGCGTCCTGCTGTTCGGCATGGCCCTGCTGTGGACCGTGGCACAGCTTCCGGTCCTGGCCGTGTCCTCGGTGGCCTCCTTGATGGCCGGCCGCATTTTGCTGGGCGCCGCCGAGGGACCAGCGGCTTCGATGTCGATGCACGCCCTGTACCAGTGGTTCCCGCCCGAGCGCCGCGGCCTGCCATCGGCCCTGCAAATCGGCGGAGCGGCGCTCGGCACGCTCGTCGCGGCGCCCCTGGTCACCTGGCTGATCGAGGGCTTCGGCTGGCGCTCGGTCTACGCCGTCCTCGCCGTGGTCAGCGCGGCATGGGCGATGGTGTGGTGGCGGACCGGGCACGACGGGCCGTACGACCACGCGCGCGCCGGCTCCACGAGCGGCGTCGGCCTCAGACTGCCCTACAGCCGGATTCTGCTGACCGGCACCGTCCTCGGCGGAATCTCCAGCGCCTTCGGCGCGCAGTGGGCGCTGTCCCTCAGCCATGCCTGGCTGCCCGCCTACTTCAGAACCGAGCTGGGCATGTCGGCCGGGGCCGCCGCCACCGTCATCAGCGTCATCTCCGGTTTCGGACTGGTGCTGCTGTTGGCGATCTCGCCCTTCGTGGACGCGTTGAAGTCCCGTGGTGTGAGCAGCCGTTGGTCCAGTGGGGCGGCCCAGGGCATCGCCGTGTGTGTGTCGGGCTGCGCGATGGCGGTGTTCCCGCTCGTCGACGCGCCCGGTCCTCGGCTCGTCCTGATCGCCCTGGCGTTCGGCGGCACCGCCATCGTCATCCCCCTGCACTACATGACGACGGCCGAGGTCGTCCCGCCCGCACAGCGCGGCGCCGTTTTCGGCATCGCCGCCGCCACGGGCACCCTGCCCGGTCTCATCGCGCCGTTCCTGACCGGGCGCCTCATCGACGCGGCCGACAGCCCGGCCGCCGGCTACACCACCGCGTTCCTCATCGCCGCCGCGGTGATGGTCACCGCGGGCGCTTTCGCCCTGACGGCCATCCGGCCGGAGCGCGACGCCCACCGTCTGGGCCTGGAGCGCGCCGTGGCGGGCCCCGCGCGCTGACCGGCCCCAGCCGCACGGGGCAGGAGAAGCGTGTCACCTGCCGGCTGCGGGCGGCTTCGAGCGGACCCGAGGGAATGCGCGGCGCCCCCTGGGCCTTCTCCGGAAGGGCATTCGGGGAAAGACTCCGCACGGGCCGATACCGAAGCCGGCCCCGCCCCGGCCGGCCCGCGCCGACCCACCGCCCCGCCCGACCCGCTCCGAACGAGGAGATCATGCACCACGCCCCCGCCAGCACCGAGCACCCGGCGCATCCGCTGGACAATCCCGCGTACGCCTCGCTGACCGGGCCGCATGCCGGCTTCGCCGAGCGGCGGGGGCGGGTGGTGCGCTACCTGACCGACGTCTCGCCCTGGCTTGCGCTGCCCCTGCGGCCTGACGCCACCGACTGGGCGGACCTCGCGGCGCTCGCCGGGCCCGGCGCGGAGCTGGAGCTTCCGGGAGTGCGGGCCCCGCTGCCCGAGGGCTGGCACGTCACGTTCGACGTGGCGGGCGTGCAGCTCGTGGGGGAAGCCGTGGACGCACGGCCCGACGAGGAGGCGGTACGGCTCGGCGCGCGGGACGTTCCCGAGATGCTGGCCCTCGTGGAGCGCACACGGCCCGGACCGTTCCTGCCTCGCACGGTGGAACTCGGCACTTATCTGGGCATCCGGCGCGGCGGCCGGCTCGTCGCGATGGCGGGGGAGCGGCTGCGCCCGCCGGGCTGGACCGAGATCAGCGCCGTCTGCACCGACGACGACCACCGCGGCCAGGGCCTCGGCTCGCGCCTTGTGCGTGCGGTCGCCGTGGGCATCAGGGAGCGGGGTGAAACCCCGTTCCTGCACACGGCCGCCGCCAACACCGGCGCCATCCGGCTGTATGAGTCCCTGGGCTTTCGGCAACGGCGCGCCACCCGGTTCGTCGGCGCCCGGGTGCCGGAACGGGACACGGGATGCTCCCGGCCCTGACGGGCAGTCAGGCGGGTCGGTGGGGAGGGTGGGTCGGAGACCCGGGGGCGCTACCACGTCCCGCCATGGCCGCGTCACTCGCCGCCTACCGCCGTGCGTCATGTCATGTGTGTGCCGTATCAAGTGCTGCCCGAGCAGGGCGAGTTGGCGGAGGATACCGGCGCCGTTTCCGGTACGCGCGGAGCCTCGACCGCCGCCCGTACCCGCCGAGTGCTCAGTCCTCGACCCGGCGCCACTCGTGCACCGGCGCCGTCGAGCCGTCCGCCGGGCCGACCCAGAACGCCCGGCCGTGTTCGGCGCTGTAATGGGCGCCGCTGCGGCCGTCGCCGGATGAGCGGCCGGTGAGGCGGCGCCCGATCCAGGGCACCAAGTGCTGCCGGGCGAACCGCAGATCGGCGGTGCGGCTCGCGGCCCACCGGGGCCGGACGGCGGGCGGCAGCGGGGCGCGCCAGTCCTCCTGCGGGTCCAGACCGAGCGTCTGCCAGACCGCTTCGGCCACCCTGCGGTGCCCCGCCGCCGTCAGATGCAGCCGGTCCACGTCCCACAGCCGCTGATCGCCGAGGACCGGCGCGCCGTACAGGTCCACCACCAACGCCCCGTGCCGCTCGGCGAGTTCGTCGACGTGGGCGAACAGCTCCTCCATGCGGGGCCGGAAGCGCTCCATCACCGGCCCCTCGCGTCCCGGGCTGCGCATCAGGACCAGCTGCTCGCAGGCGGGCGCGAGCTGTTCGACCGCGTCCGACAGGAGGGCGCGTACCCGGCCCATGTCGCACTTGGGGCGCAGGGTGTCGTTCAGGCCGCCCACCAAGGTGATGATGTCCGGCCGCAGCGCCGCGGCGGCCGGCACCTGCTCCTGGACGATCTGCCCGATCAGCTTGCCGCGCACCGCGAGGTTGGCGTAGCGGAAACCGGGCGTGCGGGCCGCAAGGCGGGCGGCGAGCAGGTCGGCCCAGCCCCGGTAGGACCCGTCGGGAAGCCGGTCGGACATGCCCTCGGTGAAGGAGTCCCCGACCGCGGCAAAGCTGGTGTATGGCGCATTCATCTCCATGGCGCTGCGATCGTACCGCGCGGTAGCAACGCCCGCCCCGGCGATCGCCGCCCCCGCGACGGGCTCACCCCGACCGTGATCACATCGAAGCCCGCCGCCCCCTGTGCGGGGCCCCGCTTTCGCGGTATGCCAGGTACACCTCACCTTTTCCGGGCCCGCCGGTTCGCCCCGGGCCCGCACCTTTCGGACCGAGGCCCACGACGGCCCCGTGAGAGAGCGAGCATGCGATGTTGTTCACCGCGGCCTTCTGGAAGGCCACCGCCGAGCGTGCCATCCGCACCTTCGCCCAGGCGCTCGCCGCCGTCCTGACGGCGGGCGCGACCAGTCTGCTCGACGTCCACTGGACCGCCGCGTTCGCGACGGCGGGGATGGCGGCGGTCCTCGCCGTCCTGATGGCGGTGGGGTCCGCGGGGCTCGGAGCGACGGGCCCCGGCCTCACCGAGACCACGAAACCGAGCCGGCGCGCGAGCCCGGCACGGTGAGCGGCGCCGGCGCCGGCCCTTCGAGCGCCGGCCCAGCACCCCCCGCGCCCTCAGCGCCCCGTCAGGCCGTGGCCGCCGGCGGCCCCACGAGTTCCCGGAGCACGTCCTCCATCGTGACCAGGCCCGCGAGCTTGCCGTCCTGGCCGACGGCGGCCGCCAGATGCGTACGGCTGCGGCGCATCGCCGTGAGCACGTCGTCCAGCGGGGTTTCCGCGCGGACGCGGGCGATCGGCCGCAGCGCCGCGACCGGGAAGGCCACATCGCGTGGGGACGCGTCCAGGGCGTCCTTGACGTGCAGATAGCCGAGGATGCGGCTGTCGTCGTCCACGACGGGGAAGCGGGAGAACCCGGAGCTCGCGGCCAGCCGCTCCAGTCCCTCGGGGGTCGTGCCGACCTCGGCCCGCACCACCTCGTCCAGCGGCACCACCACGTCACGCACGGGTCGGCGTCCCAGCTCGAGGGCGTCGCGCAGCCGCTCGGCCGCCCGGTCGTCGAGCAGGCCCGCGTCGCCCGCGTCGGTCACCAGACGGGCCAGTTCGTCATCCGAGAACGCCGCCGCGACCTCGCTCTTGGCGTCCACCCTGAGCAGGCGCAGGATCGAGTTGGCGAAGGCGTTGATCGCGAAGATCACCGGACGCAGCGCCCGGGCCAGCGTCACCAGGGGCGGCCCGAGCAGCAGCGCGGTGCGCGCCGGCTCGGCGAGCGCGACGTTCTTCGGCACCATCTCGCCGAGCAGCATGTGCAGATACGTCGCGACCGCCAGGGCGAGCACGAAGGAGACCGGGTGGATGAGCCCGTCCGGCACACCGACGGCGTCGAAGACCGGCTCGACCAGGTGCGCGATGGCCGGCTCCGCGACCACACCGAGCACCAGGGTGCACAGGGTGATGCCGAGCTGCGCGGCGGCCATCAGGGCCGAGACGTGCTCAAGGCCCCAAATGACGCTGCGCGCACGGCGGTCGCCGTCCTCGGCGAGCGGTTCGATCTGGCTGCGGCGTACGGAGATCAGGGCGAACTCGGCTCCGACGAAGAAGGCGTTGACGACCAGAGTGGCCACACCGATGAGAATCTGGATCGCGATCACCGGCGGGCCCCCTCGTCGCCTTCGTTGTCCTCATCGCCCTCGCCGTGGGTGTGAGGCGCGTGCAGCAGAACGCGCGCCGCGCGCCGTCCGGTCGCGTCGACCACCTCCATGCGCCAGCCGCCCAGCTCCACGCGGTCGCCGAGCCGGGGGATCCGGCCGAGCTCGGTGGCCACCAGGCCGGCCAGGGTCTCGTAGGGGCCGTCCGGCACGCGCAGCCCGATCGAGGCGAGCTGGTCGTCGCGGGCCGCGCCGTCGGCGGAGTACAGCACCCTGCCGTCTGCGTCCTGTCCCGCGGCCGCGAGATCGGGGGTCTCGTGCGGGTCGTGCTCGTCGCGGACCTCGCCGACGACCTCCTCCAGGATGTCCTCCAGCGTGACCACGCCCGCGGTGCCGCCGTACTCGTCGATGACGACGGCCATCGTCCGCTTCCCGTACAACTGGTCGAGGAGGCGGTCCACGGTCAGGGTCGTCGGCACGAGCAGCGGTTCGCGCAGCAGCGAGGTCACCGGACGCAGGCGCCGGCGCTCGGCGGGCACCGCCAGGACGTCCTTGATGTGCGCTATGCCCACCACCGAGTCGAGACTGCCCCGGTAGACGGGGAAGCGGGACAGACCGGTGGCGCGGGTCGCGTTGGCGACGTCCTCGGCGGTGGCCTGCACCTCAAGGGCCGTGACCTGGACGCGCGGGGTCATCACGTTCTCCGCGTTGAGGTCGGCGAGCGTGAGGGAGCGTACGAACAGTTCGGCGGTGTCCGCTTCGAGCGCGCCCTCCTTGGCCGAGTGCCGGGCCAGGGCGACCAGCTCCTGCGGGCTGCGCGCGGAGGCCAGCTCCTCGGCGGGTTCCAGGCCGAAGCGGCGCACCAGATGGTTGGCCGAGGTGTTGAGATGGCTGATCAGCGGCCGGAAAGCGGCACTGAACGCGCGCTGGGGGGCCGAGACGACCTTGGCGACGGCCAGCGGTGAGGAGATGGCCCAGTTCTTGGGGACCAGCTCGCCGACGACCATCAGGAACACGGTGGAGAGCGCCATTCCGAGCACCAGGGCCACCGAGGCGGCCGCCGAGGGGGACAGGCCGAGCGACCTGAGGGGCCCGATGAGGAGCCCCGCGATCGACGGTTTGGCGAGCATGCCGATGACGAGCCCGGTGACGGTGATGCCGAGCTGCGCGCCGGAGAGCTGGAAGGTGAGGCTCCGTACGGCCTTGAGGGCACTGGCCGCGCCGCGCTCCCCGCGCTCGACGGCGCGCTCCAGATCGCTGCGCTCGGCGGTCGTGAGGGAGAACTCGGCGGCCACGAAGACCGCGCACACCAACGAGAGCAGTACGGCCGCGAGGAGCAGGAGCACTTCGGTCATCGGGTCACCTCCGTCCCATGGTCGGCCAGGCGGAGGCGGCGCGCGCGGTGTCGCGCGGCGGGAGGGATACGGGGAGGCTCGCCCATGGGCGGACGCTCACACCTTTCGTCGGGGGGACGGAGATCCACCTATGGTAAAGCACTGGCAAAGTGCGGGCCTGTCCGTTCATTCAGCCCAATGGCTTCACCCACCGCCGCCACTGTTCCTGCGGCTCGTACCCCGAGGCCGCCCAGGCATGCCGGGCCCGCTCGTTGCGCACCAGCACCATGGCGTCCGCGCGGCGCCCGCCGACGGCGACGAAGCGCTCCTCGGCCGCGGCGAGCAGGGCCCCGCCGATGCCCTCGCGGCGCCGGTCGGGACGGACGGCGAGGCGGTAGAGATGACAGCGCCAGCCGTCGAACCCCGCGATCACCGTGCCGATGGGGCCGCTTGCGTCCTCGGCCAGGAGCAGCGCCCCCGGGTCGTGGCCGATCAGGCGCTCGACGCCCGCCCGGTCGTCGCTGATGCTGGTGCCCTCGGCGGCCGTCTTCCAGAAAGTCAGTACCGCGTCCAGGTCCTCGGGCCCGGCGGCCCGGATGCGCAGCTCGTTCATGGCGTCATCCCACCATCGCCTCCGGGCCCGGGGTGAGGCGTTTTGGCATGCGGACACCGCGCCGGGGGATCGGACAGGTCTCAGTCCTGCGGGCCGGCCGCCGGGCGCCGCGCCACCCCGAGCACGCACGGCGACGACGGCAGGGCGACGCCCCGCTCGGGCACCCTGAGCCGGCGGTGGCCGACGATCTCGAAGCCCGCCGCCTCGATCGCGCCCAGCGGATCGCGCGCGGTGTGACAGCCGCCGAACAACAGCGGCCACACCGTGCGGTCAAGGACGTGCTGCACGCCGGCCAGCGTCCGGCCCCGCGCCCTGCCGTGCTCGAAGAAACGCAGCTCACCGCCCGGGCGCAGCACGCGCCGGATCTCGCTGAGCGCGCGCGGCAGATCACGTACCGAGCACAGCACGAGCGAGGCGACCGCCGCGTCGAACGCCTCGCTCTTGACCGGCAACGCCTCCGCCGCGCCCGGCACCACGTCCACCGGCACATCGGCCCCCAGCGCCGCCCGCACCGCCAACTGCCGCAGTGTGCGCTCCGGTTCGAGCGCCACCACCTCGGACACGGCACGCGGATAGTGCGCGAAGTTCAGCCCGTTTCCCGCGCCGATCTCGATGACGCGTCCGCTGAGCCCGGCCAGCAACTCCGCGCGGTAGCCGGCGATGCCCGCCCTCTGGTCGACCGCCTCGCTGTAGCGCGCGTAGAAGCGGGCGAAGACGGGGTGGTGCACGGCATCCGGGGTGATCGTGGTGCGCGGCGCCATGGCGGACCTCCTGTACCTGTCGACAGCCGGGGGCACCCGGCGGGTCGGGGCCGAACGCCTGCCCGGACGCGCGGACACCTCCTACCGGCATTGTCCCCGCGCCGCGCCCGCTCACCCGTCCCCGGACTCCACGAAGCGGAACTCGTTGCCCTCCGGATCCCGCATCACCTGGAACGCGCCCCGTGCGTCGGTCACCGTCGCGCCCACGGGAAGCGCCCCGCGCCGCACGGCCGCCGCCCGGGCCCGGCCCACGTCCTCGACCACCAGATCCAGGCGCAGCCGGTTCTCGTCCGTCTTTGCCCGTGTCCCCTGCTGGAAAGCGAGCCGTGGCGCGCCCGGCGGATCGACGTGCGCCCAGGTGGCGTCCCGCACCACCGGGCGCCCGCCCAGCAGCGCCGCCCAGAACCGGGCGAGCCGCCCCGGGTCGGCGCAGTCCACGACGAGCTGCCCGAGGCGGGCCCGTAACACAGCCATCAGATACTCCAAACGCCGCCGAGCGCCGGGGCGAGCCAACCAGCCGCGCGGGTACGGAAGTCGGTGGGCGCCAGCCGTCCGGCGCCCTCGGGGACGAGGCCGGCCAGGGGTGCGCCGGCCGCGTCGGGCAGGTCCACGAGATTGCACCGCGCGGCCAGGTCCGGCTCCGCGGGCCAGCTGCCCACCACGACACCGGCGCAGGCGAGCTCCCGGGCCCGCAGGGCCTCGCCGGTGAGCGCCGTCGCGTTCAGTGTGCCCAGACCGGCGGCCGCCACCACCAGGACGGGGGCGCCGAGCATCCGGGCGGCCTCCGCGAGCGTGCCGCCCTCCTCGTCGAAACGGACCAGGAGCCCGCCCGCTCCCTCGACCAGGACGAGATCGTGCTCGGTGGCCAGCTTGGCCGCCGCCTCGGCCACGTCCTCGGGACGCACGGGTGTCATGCCGGCCCGGCGGGCCGCGGTCGCGGGCGCCAACGGCTCGGGGAACCTGGCCAGTTCGGCGCCGGTCACCGCCTCGCCCGCGAGCCGCCGCACCTCGAAGACGTCGCCGGGCTCACCTGGCGCGACGCCCGTCTGGGCCGGTTTGAGCACGGCCACCGAACGGCCACCGGCGAGCGCCGCGGCGGCGAGCGCGGCCGTCGTGACCGTCTTGCCGATCTCCGTGCCCGTACCGCTCACGACCAGAATCGTCATCTTCAGCCCTCCCGCGCCGCCGCGCACACCGCACGGCAGATACGCGCCAGATCGTCGTCGCCCGTCACATAGGGCGGCATCGTGTAAACAAGATCCCTGAACGGCCGCAGCCACACGCCCTCGCGCACGGCCGCCGCGGTCGCGGCCGCCATGTCCACGTCGTGGTCGAGCTGCACCACACCGATAGCGCCCAGGACGCGCACATCGCGTACGCCCTCGATCGAGCGGGCCGCGCCGAGCCCGTCGAGCAGCCCCGCCTCGATCCGCTCGACCTCGGCGCGCCAGTCCTGGCCGAGCAGCAGATCGACCGAGGCGAGCGCCACCGACGCGGCCAGCGGATTGCCCATGAACGTGGGGCCGTGGGCGAGCACCGGGACGTCTCCCGAGGAGATGCCATCGGCGACCTCGCTCGTGCACAGCGTGGCGGCCATCGACAGATAGCCGCCGGTCAGCGCCTTGCCCAGACACATCACATCCGGTGAGATCCCCGCGTGATCAGAGGCGAACAGCTCCCCGGTTCGGCCGAACCCGGACGCGATCTCATCCAGCACCAGCAGCACGCCGTACTCGTCGCACGCCTCGCGCAGCACCCGCAGATACGCGGGCGCGTGGAACCGCATGCCGCCCGCGCCCTGCACCACCGGCTCCACGATCACCGCGGCCAGCTCGTCGGCGTGCCGCGCGATCGTCTCGCGCAGCTCACGGGCGTACGCCTCGTCGAACTCCACGGGCGGCGCGCCCACGAACAGCTGCCGGGGCAGTGCGCCCTGCCACAGCTCGTGCATCCCGCCCTCGGGGTCGCACACCGACATCGGCTGCCAGGTGTCGCCGTGGTAGCCGCCGCGCCAGGTCATCAGGCGCTGCTTGCCGGGCTGCCCGACCGAGCGCCAGTACTGGAGGCACATCTTCACGGCGACCTCGACCGCGACCGAACCGGAGTCGCTGAGGAAGACGTGCTGAAGCGGTCCGGGCGTGATCTCGACCAGCCGGGCGGCGAGCCGGACGGCGGGCTCATGGGTGAGTCCGCCGAACATCACATGACTCATCCGCTCCAGCTGGCCGCGCGCCGCCTCGTTCAGCACCGGGTGGTTGTAACCGTGCACGGCGGACCACCAGGACGCCATGCCGTCGATCAACTCCCGCTGCCCGTACGCCGGTTCGGCCAGGCGCAGTCGCACACCCGACGCCGACTCGACCAGCAGCTGCTCCTGGCGGCCCGGCATCGGGCCGTAGGGATGCCAGACGTGCCGGCGGTCCAGGTCGAGCAGGTGCGCGGGGGAGAGGTCGGGCCGTGCGGGGGAGTGCTCAGGCATTGGGCGCGAGATCCGTCCCCGCGCCACGGCGGCGCACGGCCACCAGATCGGTGCGCGCCGTCTCGGCGGCGGGCGCCTGCTCCGGCAGCTCGGCGCCGTGGCCGCCGCAGGGCCCGCAGCCGCCGCCCTCGTGGGAGCCGCAGCCACTCCCCTCGTGCGAGCCGCACCCGGCGGACGCCGTGGGGGCCCCGGCGGCGAGCGCGTCGGCGCGGTGGCGCGGCAGGGTCGTGGTGCCCGCGCCCTCCACCTCGAACCCGGCGTCCGCGATCATGTCGAGATCGGCCTGGCCGGCCTGGCCCTCGCTGGTGAGGTAGTCGCCCAGGAAGATCGAGTTGACCAGGTGCAGCGCGAGCGGCTGCATCGAGCGCAGATGCACCTCACGGCCGCCCGCGAGACGGACTTCCACGTCCGGGCACACGAAGCGGGTCATGGCCAGGATGCGCAGGCAGCGCTGGGGGGTGAGGTTCCACTCCTTGCCGAGAGGGGTGCCCTCGAACGGGATGAGGAAGTTCACCGGCACGGAGTCCGGGTCGAGCTCGCGCAGCGAGAAGACGACGTCGACCAGGTCCTTGTCGGACTCGCCCATGCCCGCGATCAGGCCCGAGCAGGCCGAGAGCCCCGCGTCGTGCGCCTTGGTGACGGTGTCCACGCGGTCCTGGTAGGTGTGCGTGGTCGTGATGTCCCCATACGTCCCCTCGGACGTGTTGAGGTTGTGGTTGTACGCGTCGGCCCCGGCGGCGCGCAGCCGCTCGGCCTGGCCGTCGGAGAGCAGCCCGAGACAGGCGCAGACCTCGACGCCGTCGTTCTGCTCCTTGATCGCCTCGATGGTCTCCGAGACCCGGGCGATGTCACGGTCGGTGGGCCCCCGGCCGCTGGCCACCAGGCAGACCCGCTTGGCGCCGCCCGCCACGCCCGCGGCCGCCGCCTTGGACGCCTCGTCGGGCTTGAGCCAGGTGTATTTGAGGATGTCGGCCTTGGAGCCGAGCCGCTGGGAGCAGTACGAGCAGTCCTCGGGGCACAGACCCGACTTCAGATTGACCAGATAGTTCAGCTTCACCCGGCGTCCGAACCACTGGCGGCGCACCTTGCCGGCCGCGGCCACCACATCGAGCAGTTCGTCGTCGGACGTCGCCAGTACGGCGAGCGCCTCTTCGCGGGTCGGCAGTTCGCGCCGCAGCCCCTTGTCCACCAGCGTGTTCAGCAGGTCCATGGCGCCGATCTTCGCGTACCGCACCGTCCCTGGCCAAGGTAGGTATCCCACAACACAGGGGGTTTGAGGTGTGTGTATCGCCACACCCTGACCTGCCGGACCACCGGCTAGGGTCTGTCGGCAGCCTACAAAAAGGGACGCCACCATGTTGCGAGCGCCGTTCGACTGGATCGACAGCGAATCCGAGCGCCGCGAGCGCGCCGGCCTGGTGCGAACGCTCCGTCCGCGCGAGGCCGGGCAGGACCTGCTGGACCTGGCGAGCAACGACTATCTGGGCCTGACCCGGCATCCGGCGGTGACGGCGGGCGCGGCCGACGCGGCCCGCCGCTGGGGCGCCGGCGCCACCGGATCCCGGCTCGTCACCGGCACCACCGCGCTGCACGCGGAGCTGGAGCGCGAACTCGCCGAATTCTGCGGCTTCGAGGCGGCCCTGGTCTTCTCCTGCGGGTACGCGGCCAACCTGGCGGCCCTCACCGCGCTCGGCCCGCACGGCTCCCTGATCGTCTCCGACGCGGGCAACCACGCCTCCATCGTGGACGGCTGCCGGCTCGCCCGCGCGCGAACGGATGTGGTGCCGCATGCCGATCCCGAGGCCGTCCGCAAGGCGCTCGACGCGCACGGCGGCCCCGCGCTCGTCGTGTCGGACACCGTGTTCTCGGTGGACGGCGACGCTGCCCCGCTGCCCCAACTGGCCGCGCAATGCCGGAAGTTCGGGGCGGCCCTGGTGGTGGACGACGCGCACGGGCTCGGAGTGCTCGGCGCCGGTGGCCGTGGCGCCCCGTACGCGGCGGGGCTCGCGGGCGCGGACGACGTGGTCGCCACCGTCACCCTGTCCAAGTCTCTCGGCAGCCAGGGAGGCGCGGTCCTCGGCCCGGCTCGCGTCATCCGGCACCTGGTGAACGCCGCCCGCACCTTCATCTTCGACACCGGGCTCGCCCCGGCGGCGGTCGGCGCCGCGCTCGCCGCGCTGCGGCTGTTGCGCGCGGAGCCGGAACGCGCGGGGCGCGCCCGGGCCGTCGCCGCCGAGCTGCACGCGCGCCTCACCTCGGCGGGGCACGCCGCGGTGCGCCCGGACGCGGCGGTGGTCTCCGTGCGGGCTCCCTCGCCGGAGGCGGCGATGGCCTGGGCCGCCGACTGCCGCACGGCCGGGCTCGCGGTCGGCTGCTTCCGGCCGCCGTCGGTGCCGGACGGCGTCTCCCGCATCCGTCTGACGGCCCGGGCCGACCTGACGGAGCGTCAGATCGAGACGGCGGTGGGCACGATCCTGCGGACCGCGCCCACGAATTGAGTGCTACTGGTTCGCCAGCCAACTGATGGGCGATCAGTTCCCTTCTGCCACCAGGCAGATGAAGCGGTGCCAGGCCGGCGCGCCGAAGAGCAGCGCGGGTCCCGCAGTGCGTTTCGAGTCGCGTACGGCCAGCAGCTCGCCATTGAGCCGTGCCGTCTCGACGCAGTTGTTCATGCCCACACTGCGACGCGGACGCCGCCACGCGGCCTGGGTGAGAAGGTGACTGGAAGGGACGTGCGCGGGATGCGCGGACATCATGCCTCCCCACTCGCCCGGCCCGGCCCGGTCATTCCCGGGCCATCAGGGCGATGAGATCCAACGAGTCCTCCATGGAGAGCGCGAGTGCCTGGACGGTCCGGAACGCGGCGCCGTACGCCTCCAGGTCTTCTCTCCGCTCCAGATAGAGGCTACTCGTCAAGTGGTCGACAACAACCACATCCAGATCTGAATTGGCCGGAAACGAAAACATCGTGAAAGGGCCGGTGAGCCCGACATAGCCGCCGTAATGGAAAGGGATGACCTGGAGCCGCACCTGGGGCAGGGCGGCCAGTTCCACAAGGTGGCGCAATTGCTCGCGCATGGTCGCGGGCCCGCCCATCCTGCGGCGCAGCACCGCCTCGTCCAGTACCGCGCTGAGCATCAGCGGGGGGTCGGCGCGCAGCACCAATTGGCGGGCGATCCGCACCTCCACGAGGGAGTCGACCTCCTTCGGGGCGAGGCCCCCGAGCGCGGCCCGCGTCACCGCCCGCGCGTACGCCGGCGTCTGCAACAGGCCCGGCACCACCGAGGTCTCCAGGGTCCGGGCCGAACGCGCCTGTGACTCCAGGCTGATGAAGTCCCGGTACTGCGGCGCCAGCAGGCCGCGGTACGCGTGCGTCCAGCCCGCCTCCGCGCCGCCCGCCGAATCCGCCAACGCGCCCAGCAGCGCACGCATTCGCGGGTCACGCTCGCCGTAGGCGTCGAGCAGCCGGGCCACGTCCGCCGGCTTGACCCCGCTGCGGCCGGTCTCGATCCGGCTCACCTTCGACTGGTGCCAGCCGACCAGAGCGGCCGCCTCGCCACTGGTGAGCCCCCTGTCGTCGCGCAGCCGCCGCAGTTCCTCGCCGAGCTTGCGTCTGCGCACCGCCGGTCCGTGCCCCATGGCCGCCTCCTCTGGCTCTGTCGGCTCTGTTGCCTCCTTCGTCTTCGGCGATGGGTAAGTGTGGGCCCAAATACGGTCTTCCGTCGCAGAGTTCACTGCTTTGAGCGACAGATATATGCATATCTTGGTGGATGGCGCCCGGGACCGGCACGATGAGTGCCACTCTGACGCGAAGCACAGTCCGAGGCCTGTCGTCCTCTCCGCGAGCGCGCATTCGCCAGGAGTCTCAGAGCCGGCCCGGGCGGGAAAGGGACAGCGTCGCCATGGCAGACCATCTCGAAGCAACCCTCACTCTGCCGAGCGATCCCGCCTCGGTCTCCGCCGCACGGCGCTACGCCGCCACGATCCTGGCCGACTGGGGCCTGCCGCCGGACGCCGACGCGGTCGACACGGTGCGGCTCATCGTCTCCGAGCTCGCCACCAACGCCGTGCAGCACACCTTCGGCCAGTCGCCCACCTTCACGGTGGACCTGAGCCTTGAGCGCGAGGAAGTGCTCAGGATCGGCGTCACCGACAGTCATCCGCGCTGGCCGAAACGATTGCCCGCGGCCGTGCAGCAGGACAACGGGCGGGGCATGGTCATCATCCGTTGGCTGGCCGCCGAGTCCGGGGGCAGGCTGTCCGTCGAGCCGACGCAGGACGGCGGCAAAACGGTCTCGATCGCACTGCCGTGGCCGACGGCGGTCCAGGGCGGATAGCCGCCCGTGCAGCCCGCGCCGGGGCGCCCCGCCCGGGCCGGACTCTGAGCGCCCATCAGCCCACGCGCCCGTACCAGACGCTGTGGCTCCAGATCCGCTCCAGGCGCACCACGGTCCCGGACTTGGGCGAGTGCCAGATGCGGCCGCCCCCCGCGTAGATGCCGACGTGGTACACGCTGCCTCCGGAGTGGAAGAACACCAGGTCGCCGGCCTTGCGCGAGGAAGCAGAGACGTGCCGGGAGGTGTTGTACTGCTGCTGCGCCGAGCGGGGCAGGTGGCGGCCCGCCTGCTTGAACGAGTACAGCGTGAGCCCCGAGCAGTCGAAGCGTGAGGGACCCGAGGCGCCGTACTGATAGGGCGAGCCCTTCTTGGACGCGGCCACATGGAGCGCCCTGGCGGCCACGGCGGCGGCGTTCGCTTCCGGCGTGGCGCCCGGTACCAGCGTCGTGGCGCCCGTCACCGCGAGAGCGAAGGCACAGACGGTGCCCAGGCGGACAGCCAGGGACGGGATGTACGTCCGCGCGGTCATGCGCAACCCTTCGTCAAACCGCCTGCGAAGGATGACCTGTCGGGTTCGGACTGGCGAAGACGCCCGGCCGCGTGCGCGGCTTCACCCCGAGGGAGGGCCGGCTCCCCGGCCCTCCCGAAGTACTCGGGTCCTCCACTCCTGCCGGTCCACTCCTGTCGACCAGTCGTCCGGAACGGCGGCAGGACTCGGCGTCCGCCCGGACCGCCTCGCCGAGGTGGCGGGGGCTTGTCGTCTCAGGGATCTTCACGCAACGACTGTCGGATTACCGGACCGAAACGGGTTTGTGTGAGACTGCTCACGCCTGCCCCATTCGGGTGGACACGGGCACTTCAACCCCTTCTCGACCGGTCCTGACCAGGCTCGTACCAGCGGCGGAAGGATCGATTCCGCAGAGGAGCGGCCGCCATAAGCAACTCATAAGGGTCAGTGGGTGGAGCCGCGGGTGGGCCGAAAGGGGGTACTCCATCTGGTCCGTTTCGTCGGCCCGGTGAGCGCGTCGAGTGCCGCCGGGGCCGCGCGGCGCCCCTAACTCCCCGTCCCGGGCGGCACCGTGAGGCGGCCCGCGCGGCGCTCGCCGTCCAGGACGCGAAGCGCCCGCGTCAACGTGCTGGCGTGCACCCGTGTCTCCCCGCGCAGATGCATGAGGGTGAGGGCGTCCTTGAGCGCGGCCGCCCGTCCCACCAGGGCCTGCGCCGCCCGCAACGCGCTGTAGGTGTCATGGCCGTGCGCCGGGTTCACCCGGCCGAGCAGGTCGACCACTTCGAGATAGGCGTCGATGAACTCGCCTTCGGCGCGCGTGAGCGCGGGCAGCGGCGGCAGTTCCGGCGGCAGCACGGCGCCTCAGTTCCCGCGCGCGGAGGTCTTGCGGCTCTTTAGGACGTGGTCGGCGATCCCGTACGCCACCGCCGCCTTGGCGTCCAGGACCAGGTCCCGTTCGATGTCGGCGGCCACCTGCTCGGCGGCGCGCCCGGTGTACTGGGCCAGGAGCCCGGTCAACAGCGCGCGGCCGCGCAGTACTTCCGCCGCCTGGATCTCCAGATCGGACGGCTGGCCGCGCAGCGGCTCCTCCATGGCCGGCTCCTTGAGGAGCACCCGTGACGCCGGCTGCACCATGCGCTTGCCCGGCGTCCCGGCCGCCAGGAGCACGGCCGCGACCGAACTCACCTGCCCCAGGCAGAACGTCTGCACATCGCAGGTGACGAACCTCATCGCGTCGTGGATCGCGGTCATCGCGGTGAGCGAGCCGCCGGGTGAGTTGATGTAGAGGCAGATGTCCCGGTCCGGATCGGCGTGCTCCAGGTGCATGAGCTGGGCCATCACGTCGTTGGCGGAGGCGTCGTCGACCGGTGTGCCCAGAAAGATGATCCGCTCCTCGAAGAGCTTGGAGTACGGATCGAGCGTGCGGACGCCGTTGGTGGTGCGCTCCTGGAACTCGGGCAGCACGTAGCGGGCGGCGGGGCGGTGGTTCATGGCGTACCTCTCCTTGACCGGACCTCGGGGGCGGCCTCCGTGAAAAACGTACAGGACGTACAGAAGCGCCGGGTTCGAGCATCCGTCGGGGAGCACGCACGAGGCAAGAGGCCGGCGGCGGTTTCGCTGTGGGCGAGCGAGAGATCACGCCGTCGGATGCGGGGTCTGGCGCGATAGGCGCTCTCCCGGCTGCCTTCGGCGATGGCTAGCGTGCGGCGGCGCGGGGGTCACCTGGGGAGAGGGCTTACTGACGTGTTCTATTACGCGTTGCGTCTCGTGCTGTCGCCGCTGCTGCGGTGGCTGCTCCGCCCGAGCGTGGAGGGGAGCGGGCGGGTGCCAAGGACGGGTGCGGTGATCATCGCGGGAAACCATCAGTCGTTCACCGATCAGTTCCTGCTCGGGGTGGTGCTCAGGCGCCGCCTGACCTTCCTGGCGAAACAGGAGTACTTCACCGCGCCGGGCCTCACCGGCCGCGCCACCGCGGCCTTCTTCCGCGCGCTCGGCCAGATCCCGGTCGACCGCTCGGGCAAGGAAGCGGCCCGCGCCGCGCTCGACACCGCGCTCCAAGTCCTGGACGGGGGCTCGGCGTTGGGGGTGTTTCCCGAGGGCACACGTTCGCACGACGGACGGCTGTACAAGGGCAAGGTCGGGGTGGCCGCGATGGCGCTGCGCTCGGGCGCCCCGGTGGTGCCGGTCGCGATCATCGGAACGTTCGAGGCCCAGCCCAAGGGGCGCAGGCTGCCCCGGCGCGTACCGGTGATGCTCCGCTTCGGTGAGCCCCTGGACTTCTCCCGCTACGCGGGTCTTGAGGAGGAGCGTCTGGTGCTGCGGGCCGTGACGGACCAGATCATGTACGCGGTGCGCACGCTGTCCGAGCAGGAGTACGTGGACGTGTACGCGGCCGAGGCCAGGGGAGCGCGCGAAGCGGACGCCGCGGCCGCCTGACCTGCCACTCGGGGCGCGGCCCGCTCGCCGTACCGGCGCCGGGCCCGCGCCCGCAGGCCCGCCCCCACCCCTGTGACCTGCGGTCAAGCCGTTCCGCGCGGGCCTCACGGGGGCGAGGGGCGGCGTCTAAGCTGGAGCACATGGCCTACGAGATTCCGGTGACGCAAGCCCGCGCAGAGCTCGCGGAGCTGATCAACCGCGTGGTGTACGGCGGGGAGCGGGTCGTGGTGACGCGCCACGGCAAGCCGCTCGTCGCGCTGGTCTCCGCCGCCGACCTGGAGAAACTGGAGGCCGAGCCGGAGCCGGAGGAGCAGCGGGCGACCAGTGCGCTCTCGTCGGTGCACCCCCTGATGCCCGCCGCTCCCGCGGAGTCCCGCCGCTTCGGGATCGCCGCCGAGCACCAGGATCCGCGGCGGGGTTGAGGGCAGGCGCCGGGCCACGTCGGCGGGGCCGCGATGATCACGCGTTCCTAAAGCGTCAGTTAACGTGCCGGAAAAACTTCCGCCCTAACGTGCAATGCCTGGCCGAGGGGCCGGGAGATGCCGTTCAACAGGATGTTGAAGTCGGATACGGTTCCGCTGCGTCCGAGTGGAAGTGCCCCGTCCGGTAGGCCTCCGCCTCGACGCCGCTGAGTCCGTGCGCGGCTGCCCGTGGACGGAAGGCACGACTGTGAGGTGGGAAGCGTGCAACTGACGCCGCACGAGCAGGAACGGCTGCTCATCCATGTGGCCGCCGACGTGGCCGAGAAGCGCAGAGCCCGCGGGGTGAAACTGAACCACCCCGAATCCGTCGCCCTCATCACCTCGCACATCCTCGAAGGCGCCCGCGACGGCCGCACGGTCGCCGAACTGATGGCCTCGGGGCGCAAGGTGCTCGGCCGCGACGACGTCATGCCGGGCATCGCGGAGATGATCCACGATGTGCAGGTCGAGGCCACCTTCCCCGACGGCACCAAGCTGGTCACCGTCCACGACCCGATCGTCTGACGGGAGAGGCCACCGTGATTCCCGGAGAAATCCTCTTCGCCGACACACCCGTCGCCCTCAACGAGGGCCGGGAAAGTGTGCGGCTGACCGTGGTGAACGCCGCCGACCGGCCCGTCCAGGTCGGCTCCCACTACCACTTCGCCGAGGCCAACCCCGGTCTCGACTTCGACCGTACGGTTGCCCGGGGCAAGCGACTGAACATCGCCGCCGGCACCGCCGTGCGCTTCGAGCCCGGCATCCCCGTCGACGTGGAACTGATCCCGCTGTCCGGACGGCGCGTCGTGCCGGGTCTGCGCGCCGAGACCGGAGGTGCCCTCGATGACTGACCTCGACCGTGCTGTCTACGCCGACCTGTTCGGCCCCACCCTCGGCGACCGCATCCGGCTCGCCGACACCGACCTGCTCGTCGAGATCGAGGAGGACCGCTGCGGCGGCCCGGGCCGCGCGGGGGACGAGGCGGTGTTCGGCGGCGGCAAGGTGATCCGCGAGTCCATGGGCCAGGCGCGGACCACCCGCGCCGAAGGCGCCCCCGACACCGTTGTCACCGGCGCCTTGATCATCGATCACTGGGGCATCGTCAAGGCCGACGTAGGCATCCGCGACGGCCGCATCACCGGAATCGGCAAGGCCGGGAACCCCGACACCATGGACGGCGTCCACCCCGACCTCGTCATCGGACCCGAGACCGAGATCATCGCGGGCAACGGCAAAATCCTCACGGCGGGAGCCGTCGACACCCACGTCCACTTCATCTCACCCACCCTCATCGACCAGGCGCTCTCCTCGGGCATCACCACCCTGGTCGGCGGCGGCACAGGACCCGCCGAGGGCACCAAGGCCACCACCATCACGCCGGGCCCCTGGCACCTGGCCCGCATGTTCGCCGCCCTGGAGAACTCACCCGTCAACATCGGTCTGCTCGGCAAGGGCAACACGATGTCCCGGGACGCCATGCGCTCCCAACTGCGCGGCGGAGCGCTCGGGTTCAAGATCCACGAGGACTGGGGCGCCACGCCCGCCGTCATCGACGCGTGCCTGAGTGTCTGCGAGGAGACCGGCGCCCAACTCGCCATCCACACCGACACGTTGAACGAGGCCGGCTTCGTCGGCGACACGCTCGCCGCCATCGCGGGCCGCTCGATCCACGCCTACCACACCGAGGGCGCGGGCGGCGGGCACGCGCCGGACATCATCACCGTCGTCTCGCAGCCCCATGTGCTGCCCAGCTCCACCAACCCGACCCGGCCGCACACCGTCAACACCATCGAGGAACACCTCGACATGCTGATGGTCTGTCACCACCTCAACCCGGCGGTCCCGGAGGACCTGGCCTTCGCCGAGTCCCGCATCCGCCCCTCCACGATCGCGGCCGAGGACTTCCTCCACGACCTTGGTGCCATCTCGATCCTCTCCTCCGACTCGCAGGCCATGGGCCGCATCGGCGAGGTCGTGCTGCGGACCTGGCAGACCGCGCACGTCATGAAGGTGCGGCGCGGTGCGCTGCCGGGCGACGGACGCGCGGACAACCACCGCGTCCGCCGTTACGTCGCCAAATACACCATCAACCCGGCGGTCGCCCAGGGCCTCGACCACGAGATCGGCTCCGTGGAGACCGGCAAGCTCGCGGACCTGGTCCTGTGGGAGCCGGCGTTCTTCGGCGTCAAACCCCAGCTCGTCATCAAGGGCGGTCAGATCGCGTACGCGCAGATGGGCGACGCCAACGGGTCGATCCCGACCCCGCAGCCGATCCTGCCCCGGCCCATGTTCGGGGCGTACGGGAAGGCGCCCGCCGCCAACTCTTTCAACTTCGTCTCCTCCGCCGCCCTCGACGACGGGCTGCCCGAACGCCTGGGTCTGGCCAAGGAGTTCGTGGCCATCAAGAACACCCGGCGGGTCGGCAAGGCGGACATGCGGGAGAACGACGCGCTGCCGGACGTCCGCGTCGACCCGGACACCTTCACCGTGACCATCGACGGAGACGTGGTGGAGCCCGCGCCCGCCGCCGAACTGCCCATGGCCCAGCGGTACTTCCTCTTCTGACGGGTTGTCATCACATGAGTCGCGCTGCTCTGCTCGTCCTCGCCGACGGCCGTTTCCCCGCCGGTGGCCACGCCCACTCCGGTGGCGCCGAAGCGGCCGTCAAGGCGGGACGCGTCCGGGACGCGGCCGACCTGGCGGAGTTCTGCCGGGGCCGGCTGCACACCACGGGACTGACCGCCGCCGCACTCGCCGCCGCCGCGGCGGCGGGCCTGGACCCGCTCGCCCTCGACGAGGCCGCCGACGCCCGCACCCCGTCCCCCGCGCTGCGGGCCACCGCCCGCAAGCTCGGGCGCCAGCTGACCCGGGCGGCCCGCGCGACCTGGCCGTCGGCCGAACTCGACGCGCTGGCCGCCGCGCGGGCGCGCGGCGCGCATCAGCCGGTCGTCCTCGGTCTCGCCGCCCGCGCCGCAGGGCTCGGGCCCGAGGACGCGGGGCACTGCGCGGCGTACGAGGCGGTCAGCGGGCCCGCCACGGCGGTCGTACGGCTGCTGAGCCTCGACCCGTTCGACGCGACGGCCGTGCTCGCCCGGCTCGCGCCGGAGCTGGACACGGTGGCCCGGCGGGCCGCGGTCGCGGCGGCCGAGGCGGTGGTGGACGGCCTGGACGCACTGCCCGCGCTGTCCGCTCCGCTCCTGGACATCATGGCCGAGGCGCATGCGGGGTGGCCGGTGCGGCTGTTCGCGTCGTAGCGGTGTCTCCCTGCGTCCCGGGGGCTCCCGCCCCCGGACCCCCGGTTGCGCCTGAACGGCGCTCGTCCTCAGTCTCCCCCAAGGCCTTAAGGGCCAGGGGGGACCCCCATGACGGGCTGAGGGGGCTGGGCCCGCCGGGAGCTTCGAAAGGTCCCGGCGGCCTCGGCCCCGTTGCTCCGACGGCGTTCGCCTTCAGTCTCCCCCAAGGCCTTAAGGGCCAGGGGGGACCCCCATGACGGGCTGAGGGGGCTGGGTCCGCCCGGAGCTTCGGAAGGTCCCGGCAGCCTCAACCCCCGTCCCTTCTCACCCTTGGAGATCCCATGCATCTCGGTCACTCCCACGAAGGATCCGCCGCCGTCAGCGCCGACGCCCGCAGGCCCGACGGCTCGCGCCGCGCGTTGCGCATCGGGCTCGGCGGGCCCGTCGGGTCCGGTAAGACCGCCACGGTCGCCGCGCTCTGCCGTGCCCTGCGCGACCGGCTGTCCATCGCCGTCGTCACCAACGACATCTACACCCGCGAGGACGCCGCCTTCCTGCTGCGCAACGCCGTACTGCCGCCCGAGCGGATCCAGGCCGTCGAGACCGGGGCCTGCCCGCACACCGCGATCCGCGACGACATCTCCGCCAACCTCGAAGCCGTCGAGGACTTGGAGGACGCCGTCGGACCGCTCGATCTGATCCTCGTCGAGTCCGGTGGCGACAACCTCACCGCCACCTTCTCCAAGGGACTTGTCGACGCCCAGATCTTCGTCATCGACGTGGCCGGCGGCGACGACATCCCGCGCAAGGGCGGTCCGGGCGTGTCCACCGCCGACCTGCTCGTGGTCAACAAGACCGACCTCGCCCCCTACGTCGGCTCCGACCTCGGCCGCATGGCCCGCGACGCGAAGGAGCAGCGGGCCGAACTCCCGGTCGTCTTCCAGTCGTTGCGGTCCGAGGCCGGCGTCGGCGAGGTCGCGGCGTGGGTGGGGGAGCAGCTGGCGGCATGGAAGGCGTGACGCTCGGCGCGGCCGGGGTGCGCGCCACCGCCCGTATCGTCGCCACCCCCGAGGGCCTGCCCGTCCTCGAGGGGCAGGGCCCGCTCGCCCTGCGCCGCACCCGGGCCCGGGGCGCCCACCACCGGGTGACCGTCGTCGGGGCCATGAGCGCCCCGCTCGGCGGCGACCGGATCACCATCGAGGCACAGGTGCGCGCCGGGGCGCGGCTCGACGTGGACTCCGCCGCCGCCACCATCGCCCTGCCCGGCCGTGGCGGTGAGCGCGCCCACTACGACGTGAGGCTCACCGTGGCCGAGGGCGGCGAGCTGCGCTGGCTGCCGGAACCGCTCATCTGCGCCCGGGGCAGCGACCTGCGCATGCGCACCCGGATCGAACTCGCGCCCGGCGCCCGCCTGGTCTTCCGTGAGGAGCAGGTGCTCGGGCGGCACGGCGAAGCCCCCGGCACGCTCGCCACCCGTCTCACCGTGCACCGCGCGTGCCGGCCGCTGCTCGACCAGGAGCTGGCGTTCGGGCCGGGGGCGCCCGGCGGCTGGGACGGCGGCGCGGTGCTGGGCGGGCACCGCGCGGCGGGCCAACTGCTCGTGGTGGGCCAGGAGTTGACCGACCGGCCCGTCGAGGCCCGGCTGCTCGGCGCGCACGCGGTGCTCACCCCGCTCATGGGGCCCGCCTTCCTCGTCACGGCCCTGGCCCCGGACGCCCGACTGCTGCGCCGGACGCTCGACGACGCCCTGCGCGCCTACGGTCCCGCGTCGTGACCGCTCAGCGGAACCCTCCATCCGGCTATCGGTTCGGTAAAGAAACACCTGTCCGGCCTGTGCACAGGGTGCTCACAGACGAAAGGATCCCCCGACAGGCCCAAATGGAGCGCTGAGACTGACAGCGCACTTCAGCAGGGGGAGGTACCACTTGAGACGCACCGCAGTGCTCGGCTCGGCCGGCACACTGATCGCGGGCACGTTGTTGGTGGGCGCGATAGCGGCCCCGGTCGCCCAAGCCGACAACCGGAACCACGGTTGGTCCGAGGCGCGTGGCGTGCAGGTCGCGGCCGACCGCGCGGCCAAGCAGGGCATCGACTGGACCGACTGCCCGGCCGACTGGGCGTTCGCCAAGCCCGTCCAGTGCGGCTATGTGAGCGTTCCGCTCGACTACGCGCGGCCCTACGGCAAGCAGATCAAGCTGGCCGTCGACCGCGCCGTGAGCACCGGCACCAAGGCCGAGCGCCAGGGTGCTCTCGTCTACAACCCGGGTGGCCCCGGCGGTTCGGGCATGGCGTTCCCGACCCGGGTGACCAAGAAGAACCCGCTGTGGACCAACACCTCCAAGGCGTACGACTTCGTGGGCTTCGACCCGCGCGGTGTGGGTCACTCCACGCCGATCTCGTGCGTCGACCCCCAGGAGTACGCCAAGGGCCCCAAGGCCGACCCGGTCCCCGACACCGAGGCCGACAAGCGCGCCCAGCGCAAGCTCGCCGCCGAGTACGCGGACGGCTGTGCCGAGCGCAGCGGCTGGATGCTGCCGTACATGACCACCCCCAACACCGCCCGCGACCTGGATGTCATCCGCGCCGCACTCGGTGAGAAGAAGCTCAACTACCTGGGCGTCTCCTACGGCACCTACCTGGGCGCGGTCTACGGCACGCTCTTCCCCTCGCACGTGCGCCGCATGATCGTGGACAGCGTGGTCAACCCGGACCAGGACAACATCTGGTACCAGGCCAACCTGGAGCAGGACGTCGCCTTCCAGGCCCGCTGGAACGAGTGGGAGGACTGGGTCGCCAAGTACGACGCCACCTTCCACCTGGGCACCACCCGGGCCCAGGTCGAGGCGCACTGGCTGAAGCTGCGCGCCGACGCCAAGAAGAGCCCGCTCGACGGCAAGGTCGGCCCGGCCGAACTCCTCGGGTACTTCCAGAAGGCCCCGTACTACGACTCGTACTGGGTGCCGGTCGCCAAGGCGCTCAGCGCCTACGCGTCGGGTGACTCCAAGCCGGTCGTCGCGGCCGCCGCCTCCGACATGTCGGACATCAAGGGCAACATCGCCTCGGAGAACAGCAACGCGGTCTACACCGCCATCGAGTGCGCCGACGCCAAGTGGCCCACCAGCTGGCGCAAGTGGGACCGGGACAACACCCGCCTCAACAAGGACTACCCGTTCTTGACCTGGTCGAATGCCTGGATGAACCTGCCGTGCGCCACTTGGTCCACCAAGCAGCAGACCCCTGTCAAGGTCAAGACCGGCAAGGGTCTCCCGCAGGTCCTGATCGTGCAGTCCACCAATGACGCCGCCACCCCGTTCCACGGCGCCGTCGAGCTGCACAAGGCGTTCAAGAACTCGCGCCTCATCATCGAGAAGGGCGCCGGTTCGCACGGTGTGACCGGTCTCGTCAACCCGTGCGTCAACTCGCGCGTGGACGACTACCTGCTCACCGGTAAGACCGACAGCGCGGACTTCACGTGCACCCCGCACGCGACTCCCGTGCCGTAGAAGGCAGTTGAGCGAAGGGCGGCCGGAACCTCTCCGGGCGCCCTTCGCGCCGTTCCGAGCGCCCTTCGCGCCGCTTCGGCCCGGGTCAGTGCCGTCCGGCCAGCCAGGCGTCCTCGGCCGCGTAGTCGAACAGGTCGCCGTACTTGGTCATCGCCGGGAAGGCCTCCCGCCAGTCCCGGCCCTCCAGCTGCCCCGCGATCCACTCGACCGTGCGGGGCAGCGACTCCACGTACCCGGTCACGGGCCGGTAGCCCAGCTCCCGCTCGGCCGCCGACATGTCGTACACGATGGGGTGCGGGCCGCTCCACGGAGTCAGGCCCACGCCGCCGTCCGGCAGGCCCTCCACCGGCACGATCTCGCCGTGCGCGCCGAGCACGTCGTCGACGGCCGCGCTGATCTCCGCGACCGTGGGTGCCTCTGGATCCGCGGCGTTCAGTATTCGCGAGCCCGGCCGGAGGGCTGCCAGCCGGATCAGCTCGGCGATGTTGTCCACGTGCGCGGGATGGAAGCGGCTGCGGCCGCCGAACGCCAGGATCCGCACCGGCCGCCGGTCCAACGCCCGCTTCACGAAGTGGAGTTCACGCGGGCTCCGGCAGTGGGGGCCGTGGACCGCGCCGGCCCGCAGCAGCGTCGAGGGCAGCGCCGACTCCAGCAGCTCCCGCTCGAGATCTATCTTCCGGGTGCTGTTCGTGGCGTCGCCGGGCGCCACCGTGCCGAGCGATTCCGGGATCGGCACCGGGTAGCACGGCGGGCCGGCCGGGCCCGACGTCGTGTCGAAGCCGCGCCCCTGATCGTCCTCGTACACCGCGCCGGTGGAGATCGCCACCACCGATCCGATCCGGTCGCCGAGCCCGGTCAGCTGCCGCGCGTGCCGCTTGTCGTACGCCACCATGTCGACCAGCACGTCCGCGCCGTCACCGAGCGCGGCGGCGAGCTGGGCGTCGTCCTCGCGGTCGAGCCGCACCGCCTCGACCGACGCGGGCCAGGCGGAATCCTGCCCACCGCCTCGGGAGGCGGCCCGCACCGACCAGCCGTCCTCGGCGAGCGCGCGCACCGCGGCCCGCCCGATCTGTCCTGTGGCTCCCAATACGAATGCTGTCTTGTTGTCCATACCGGGAAGCTACGCCGGAGATGATCACCGGGGCCAGACTCTTCCGCCGTGCGCGGATCCGCCCAGGGCCGAGCGGTACCGGGAACTTCCCGGCTCAGCCGATGATGCCCCGGAACCTGCGGGATTGCTCCGCTTTCACATCGGCCGCGTACCGGTCCACGTACTCCTGGCCCGAGAGCTCCATGACCTTGTACATGATCTCGTCCGTGACGGCGCGCAGGACCGCCTTCTCGCCCTCCATCCCCGCGTACCGGGAGAAGTCGAGCGGTGCGCCGAAGCGGATCGAGACCCGTTTGATCTTCGGCAGGGCCTGTCCCGGCGGCTGGATCTCAAAGGTGCCCACCATGGCGCACGGGATCACCGGGGCGCCGCCCCTGATCGCCATCACCGCCACCCCCACCTTGCCCTTGTAGAGCCTGCCGTCGGGCGAGCGGGTGCCCTCGGGGTAGATGCCGAGCAGTTCGTCCCGCGCGAGCACCCCGAGCCCTTCGCGGATCGCCGCCTGCCCGGCCTCCTTGCCCGAGCGGTCCACCGGGATCTGCCCGACCGCGCGGAAGAACGCGGCGGTCAGCCGGCCCTTGACGCCGGGCCCGGTGAAGTACTCCTGCTTGGCGAGGAAGGTGATGCGCCGCTTGAGCATCACGGGCATCAGGAAGTGGTCGGAGAACGAGAGGTGGTTGCCCGCGACGATGGCCGCGCCCTCCTCGGGGACATGCTCCAGCCCCACCAGCCGCGGCCGGAACAGCAGCCTCAACAGGGGGCCGAGGACGGCGTACTTGAGGACGTAGTAGAGCACCCACCAGCTCCTCACCATGCGGAAAGGTGGCCAGTGTAGGGGCGGGCCCCGGCGGCTGTAACCATCGTCGGCGCGGATCCCCTCCGGGGAGCGGGCTCAGGTGCCGCGCGACACCGCCGCCGTCCCCATCGCGGTGAGCCCGAGCACCACCCAGCCGAACCAGAGCCAGCCGTTGCTCCCCAGAGCCACCGTGTACGCGGTGATCACCACCAGCATCGCCAGGGTGAGCACCATCATCGACCTCGTCGAACGGGGCATCACGCTCCCCTTCCTGCCGGCGGGCGCCGTGAGGACCATCGTCCCCCCGCGAGGGGGCCCCGCGCTACTGGCCGCGGGTGTTCAGCGAGGAGAGGTAGGCGTTGTAGGCCTGGAGTTCCTTGTCGCCGTCGCGGTCGGCGGCCCGGTCGGTGCGGCGGGCCTGGCGCTTCTCGGTGGCGTACCACTGGAAGACGAGGGCGATCAGCACGAGCACGGAGGGGATCTCACTGAACGCCCAGGCGATGCCGCCCGCCGCCTGCTGGTCGGTGAGCGCTTCGATGCCGAGCGATGCGGGCGGGTTCCTGTACGTGCCGATCATGGGCTCGCTCGCCATCATCAGGGCGATGCCGAAGAAGGCGTGGAACGGCATGCCCGCGAAGAGCTCCAGCATCCGCATCACATAGCCGGGCCGGTGCGGACCCGGGTCCACGCCCATGATCGGCCAGAAGAAGACCAGACCGACGGCGAGGAAGTGGACCATCATCGCGATGTGCCCCGTCTTCGACTCCATCAGGAAGTCGAAGATCGGCGTGAAGTAGAGCCCGTACAGGCTGGCGATGAAGAGGGGGATGGTGAACGCCGGGTGCGTGATGATCTTCATGTACCGGCTGTGCAGCAGCATGAGCAGCAGCTCGCGTGGCCCCTTGCGGCCGCGCGGCGCCACCGGGAGCGCGCGCAGCGCGAGTGTCACGGGCGCGCCGAGCAGCAGCAGGATCGGCGAGAGCATGCTGATCACCATGTGCTGCACCATGTGCACGCTGAACATGACCATGCCGTAGTCGTTGAGCTTGGTGCACATGACCAGCGCGATCGTCAGGACGCCCACGGCCCACAGGATCATCCGGCTGACCGGCCAGCTGTCGCCGCGCCGCCTCAGCCGCACCACGCCCCAGGCGTACAGGGCGAGCCCGAGCAGACAGCCGATGAGGAAGAAGGAGTCGGCCGACCACTCCAGGCCCCGCGCCAGCGTGAACGGCGGCAGGTCCATGTTCATGTCCATGCCGTGCCCGCTGTGATCCATCCGCTGACTCCTGATTCGTACCGGTTGTCCCGCACCAGACTAGAACCGCCCCCGGCCGGTGGTGCGGCCGGGGGCGGTTCCTCGCGTACACATCCGTCGGAATCTAGAGGACGCACTCCGCTTCGGCGTAGCGCTCGGCCGGGACGGTCTTGAGGGTGGCCGTCGCCTCGGCGAGCGGGACCATGACGATGTCGGTGCCGCGCAGCGCGGTCAGCATGCCGAACTCGCCCCGGTGGGCGGCCTCCACCGCGTGCCAGCCGAAACGGGTGGCGAGCACCCGGTCGTACGCGGTGGGCGTGCCGCCGCGCTGGACGTGGCCGAGGATGACCGGCCGCGCCTCCTTGTCCAGACGCCGCTCCAGCTCGATGGAGAGCTGACGCGCCACGCCCGCGAAACGCTCGTGGCCGTACATGTCGGTGCCGCCCACGTCGAACTGCATCGAGCCCTCGCGCGGCTTGGCGCCCTCGGCGACGACCACGATCGCGAACTTCTTGCCCGCCGAGAAGCGCCGCCCGACCAGCTCGGTCAGCTCGTCGATGTCGAAGGGACGCTCGGGGACGACGATGGCGTGGGCGCCGGCGGCCATGCCGGAGTGCAGGGCGATCCAGCCGGTGTGGCGGCCCATGACCTCCACGATCAGCACGCGCTGGTGGGACTCGGCGGTGGTCTTCAGCCGGTCAAGGGCCTCGGTCGCGACCCCCACGGCGGTGTCGAAGCCGAAGGTGACGTCGGTCGACGCGATGTCGTTGTCGATGGTCTTGGGCACGCCGACGATCGGCAGTCCCGCGTCCGACAGGAGCGTCGCGGCCTTGAGGGTGCCTTCGCCGCCGATCGGGATGATCACGTCGAGGCCCAGCTCGGCGACGTGGCCCCTGGCGCGCTCCACGCCGTCGCGCAGATGCGCGGGCTGGACGCGGGAGGAGCCGAGAATGGTGCCGCCACGGGCGAGGATGCCGCCGACCGCGTCGAGGTCGAGTTTGCGGTAGTCGGCTTCGAGCAGGCCCTTCCACCCGTCGTGGAAGCCGATGACCTCGTCGCCGTGGTCGACCACGGCGCGGTGCACGACGGATCGGATGACGGCGTTCAGGCCGGGGCAGTCGCCGCCGGAGGTGAGCACACCAATTCGCATTGCCCGGAGAACCTTTGCAACGTGGGCCGACGACCGGACCACGTCGTCCGGTTGGATCCCCGTCACCCTACCGGCGCAGGGTGACGGGGGCCGAATCGGAGGTCCGCCTGATGGACGTCGTAGGAAGGTACGAGTCCGGCGCCGGCCGGGGCCGGCTGGCGCGGCCCTACGCGGGCTGCGTCGCCGACGCGATGCGCTCGGCGCGCAGCGCCTCGTACCAGCGGTCGTCGGTCGGCGGCAGCGCGTTCACGTCGAGGGCCAGCTTCAGGAGCATGTCCGCGATCTGCGGGTTGCGCGCGAGGACCGGGCCGTGCATGTACGTGCCGAACACGGTGTCGTTGTACGCGCCCTCGGTGCCGTCGCCCGTGCCGTTGCCCCGGCCCATGCGGACCCGGGCGAAGGGGCGGGCCGTGGGGCCCAGGTGCGTGATGCCCTGGTGGTTCTCGAAGCCGGTCAGCTGCGGCAGGCCAAGGCGCTCGTCGATGTCGCCGAGCACGTCGCCGACGCACCGCTCGCCCTCGCCGCGCGTGGAGACCACGTCGATCAGGCCGAGGCCCTGGTCGCGCTCGCCGAGGTCGTTGACGAACTCGTGGCCGAGGATCTGGTAGCCGGCGCACACCGAGAAGATGATCGCGCCGTTGGACGCGGCGCGCTCAAGGCCGCCGTCGCGGCGCAGCCGCTCGGAGGCGAGCCGCTGCGGCCGGTCCTCGCCGCCGCCGATGAGGTAGATGTCGCCGGAGGTGGGGATCGGCTGGTCGCTGCGGACGTCGAGCCGGTGGACCTCCAGGCCGCGCTGGCGCGCCCGGCGCTCCACGACCAGGGCGTTGCCCTGGTCGCCGTAGGTGCTCAGCAGGTCGGGGTAGACCCACACGAGGCGCAGGCTGTTGTCTGCCATGTCGCTTGCTTGCTCCTTGCTGGGGTCAGTTGCCGACGACGCGGCGGACGTCCTGGAAAGCGGTGTAGTTGGCGATCAGCTCGATCCGGCCGGGCGGCGCGAGCTGGGTGCACTCCTCCAGGCTCTCGCAGACCCGGAAGTCCAGGTTCGCGACCTCCAGGCGCACCGCCAGGTCGAGCTTGCGGTCGCCGATCACGAAGATCGGGTGGCCCGCGAGCCGGGTGTAGTCGACGTCCCACAGCCACGAGGTGTCCGTGCCGTCGGCGCCGCGCGCGTTGACGGACAGGACCACCGGGGTCGGCGGCGGGTCGATGAGGGAAAACGTTTCGAGCCAGCCCGCCGGGTTCTTCGCGAGGAGCAGCCGCAGCTCACGGCCGGCGAAGCTGACCACGTCGTAGCGGCCCGCCACCGCCTGCACCTGGTACATGCGCTCCAGGGCGACCTGCGGCGGCACCCCGAACACCGCGGCGACCGCGGCCGAGGTGGCGGCGTTGGCCTTGTTGGCGCGGCCGGGCAGCTGGAGGTGGATCGGCCAGGCCGAGCCGTGCGGGTCAAGGACGTAGTCGCCGTTGAGGACCCAACTGGGCGCGGGGCGGCGGAAACCGCACTCGCCGCAGAACCAGTCGTCGCCGGGGCGCTGCATCACGCCGCCGCAGGCGGGGCAGGACCAGGCGTCGTCCTTCCACTCCTGACCGGCCGCCACCCACACCACGTTGGGCGAGGAGGACGCCGCCCACACGACCAGCGGGTCGTCCGCGTTGGCGATGACCACGGCCTTCGAGCCGGACAGCCCCTCGCGCCACTTCTCGGCGAGCATCCGGGTCTCGGCGGCGCGGTCGAGCTGGTCGCGCGACAGGTTGAGCAGCGCGATCGCCTTCGGCGTCACATCGCGCGCCACACCCGCCAGATACTTCTCGTCGACCTCGATCACGCCGTACTTCGCGTCCGAACCACCCGCGAGCGCCGACGTGATACCGGCCGGCATGTTGGCGCCGAGCGCGTTCGACACCACCGGGCCGCTGGCCCGCAGTGCCTCGGCGATCAGCCGGGTCGTGGTCGTCTTGCCGTTCGTCGCCGACACCAGGACGACGTCCAGATGAGTGGCGAGCCGCCCGAGCAGATCCGGGTCGAGCTTGAGCGCGACGCGCCCGCCGATCACCGATCCACTGCCCCGGCCCGCCGCGCGCGACACCGCCGCGGCGGCCTTGCCCGCGGTCACCGCCAGCTTGGCTCGCGGTGACAGGGGCCCGGCACCTCCAACGTGTCCTGACATCGTCCTTGATCCTCCTTGCGCCTGGGTCAGGTGTCAGCCTATCGAGATCCGGTCAGCGCCCCGAACCGCGCCACCATCCGAAACGGCCCGCGCCCCGTGGAACGTACTCTTGCGCCCATGCGCCACCGTCCCATTCCCGGCAGTTCCGGCTCCGTAAGAGAGATGAGTCTCCTCGGCGACCGGTTCCTGCACGCCCCCTGCGAGCCCGTCACCGACTTCGGGCCCGCGCTGCGCCGCCTCGTCGAGGACATGTTCGCCACGATGTACGCGGCCGACGGGGTCGGCCTGGCGGCCAACCAGATCGGCGTCTGTCAGCGGGTGTTCGTGTACGACTGCCCCGACGACGAGGATGTGCGGCATCTTGGGTACGTCGTCAACCCGCGCCTCGTCGAGGCGGACGGCGTCGAGGTGAAGGGGCCCGAGGGGTGCCTGTCCCTGCCGGGTCTCGAGGCGCCGACCTCCCGCTTCGACCGGGCGGTGGTGGAGGGGGTGGACTGCTCCGGCGCGCCGGTGCGGGTCGAGGGGACCGGGTTCTTCGCGCGGTGCCTTCAGCACGAGTGCGATCACCTCGACGGTGTGGTGTACGCCGACCGGGTGGCGGGCCGCCACGGTGCCCGCCTGCGGCGCGCCATCCGCAAATCCCCTTGGTCCCGCCCCGCCTGACCTCCCCGTCGCGGGCACCAGCCCTGCCAGGGGCGCGGGGAACTGCGCGAGCGGCCTCGCACGGTCCGCAGCCAGGGTCCCCGGGGCTCCGCCCCAGACCCCGTTCGGCCTGAAGGGCCTCGTCCTCAATCGCCGGACGGGCTGGGGATGCGCATGCGGGCCGGCACCAGCCCTGCCAGGGGCGCGGGGAACTGCGCGAGCGGCCTCGCACGGTCCGCAGCCAGGGTCCCCGGGGCTCCGCCCCAGACCCCGTTCGGCCTGAACGGCCTCGTCCTCAATCGCCGGACAGGCTGAGGATGCGCATGCGGGTTGGCACCAGCCCTGCCAGGGGCGCGGGGAACTGCGCGAGCGGCCTCGCACGGTCCGCAGCCGGGGTTCCTGGGGCTCCGCCCCGGGCCCGGTCCGCGCCTGAAGGGCGCTCGTCCTCAATCGCCGGACGGGCTGAGGTTGCTGGTGCTTGCCGGCACCGACCCTCCCAGGGGCGCGGGGAACTGCGCGACCAGCACGCACGGGCCGCCCCCCGCCAGGGTCAGAACGCGGGGCCCCCCGCCGGACGGGCTGAGGTTGCTGGTGCTTGCCGGCACCGACCCTCCCAGGGGCGCGGGGAACTGCGCGACCAGCACGCACGGGCCGCCCCCCGCCAGGGTCAGAACGCGGGGCCCCCCGCGCGGTCGGCGGCGGCTGCGAGGCGGCCCCACAGGAGATCCGCCAGCGCCCGTACCAACTCCGCGCGGGAGCAGGGTCGTTCACCCAGCCACCAGTCACCGGCCGCATGCATCATGCCGACTATCCCGTGGCCCCACACCCGCGCCAGCACCTCCCCGCCCGGCCCGAGATCGATCCGCTCGGCTATGACCACGCCCAGGTCCTCACCCATGCGCCGCAGCAGCGGCGCCGAGTGGCGGCCCACGTCGAAGCCCTGTTCCGGCTCCGGCGCGGGCGCGTCCTCCGCCGGGTGCATCAGGAAGCGGTAGACCTGCGGCCGCGCCTCGATCGCCGCGAGATAGGTCTCAAGCGTCGCCTCGACCCGCTCGCGGCGCTCGGCCGGCGCGTCGAGCGCGGACCTGAGCGCCGCGAGCAGCGCGTCGGTGTGGCGCTTGGCGAGCGCCCGGTAGAGGCCGCCCTTGTCGCCGAAGTGCCGGTACAGGATGGGCTTGGTGATGCCCGCCTCCGCCGCGATCGCGTTCATCGACGCCTTCGGACCGTCCCGCAGCACCACCCGGTCCGCCGCCTCCAGGAGTTCGCGCCGCCGGCGCTCGGCCGCCGTACGCTGCTGCTCGGCCTGCTGCGTGGTCTCCATGGGTCTCTCCCCGCCCGTACTGCGTGCACCGCGTGCTGCGTGCACCGCGTGCTCTGTGGGTCTTCGTCTCCAGAAAGCCTTGCGCAACGTAACACCCCCGCAGGCCCCGGCGCCGCCGGGCCCGAGGCCGGTTGACATCGGCTACCCGTCGGTAACAGACTGCGGTTACCGCAAGTAACGCAGGGAGTGGTGGAGGGGTCATGGCCGAGTTCACGATGGATCTCAACGACGACCAGAAGCAGGTCCGGGACTGGCTGCACGGTTTCGCCAAGGACGTGATCCGCCCCGCCGCCGCCGAGTGGGACGAGCGCGAGGAGACCCCCTGGCCGGTCATCCAGGAGGCCGCGAAGGTCGGAATCTACTCCCTCGACTTCTACGCGCAGCAGTTCTTCGACCCCACCGGTCTCGGCATCCCGGTGGCCATGGAGGAACTGTTCTGGGGCGACGCCGGCATCGCGCTGTCCATCGTCGGCACCGGACTCGCCGCCGTCGGCGTCCTGGCCAACGGCACCGAGGAACAGATCGGCACCTGGATCCCCCAGATGTACGGCGATGTGACCGACGTCAAGGTCGCCGCGTTCTGCTCGTCCGAGCCGAACGCCGGATCCGACGTCGCCTCCATGCGCACCAGAGCCGTCTACGACGAGGCCAAGGACGAGTGGGTCCTCAACGGCACCAAGACGTGGGCCACCAACGGCGGAATCGCCAACGTCCATGTCGTAGTGGCCGTGGTCGACGCCGAACTCGGCTCCAAGGGCCACGCCTCCTTCATCGTGCCGCCGGGCACCCCGGGCCTGACGCAGGGTCAGAAGTTCAAGAAGCACGGCATCCGCGCCTCGCACACCGCAGAGGTCGTACTCGAAGACGTCCGCGTACCCGGACACTGCCTGCTGGGCGGCAAGGAAAAGCTCGACGAACGACTCGCCCGCTCCCGCGAGAAGGCCAGGACCCAGGGCGAGCGGGTCAAGAACGCCGCCATGGCCACCTTCGAGGCCTCCCGCCCGGCCGTCGGCGCGATGGCGGTCGGCACCGCGCGCGCGGCGTACGACTACGCCCTCGAATACGCCAAGACCCGCGAGCAGTTCGGCCGCCCCATCATCGACAACCAGGGCGTCGCCTTCCAGCTCGCCGACATGCGCACCCAGATCGACGCCGCCCGCCTCCTGGTGTGGCGCGCGTCCTGGATGGCGACCACGGGCAAGAAGTTCGAGTCGGCCGAGGGTTCGATGTCCAAGCTGTACGCGAGCGAGACGGCCAAGAAGGTCACGGCCCAGGCCATCCAGATCCTCGGCGGCAACGGGTACACCCGTGAGTACCCGGTCGAGCGCATGCACCGGGACGCCGCCATCTACACCATTTTCGAAGGCACGAGCGAGATCCAGCGCCTCGTCATCGCCCGCACCCTCTCGGGCATGCCGATCCGGTAGCCGCCGGCACGTGAAGGCGCCCCGTCCTCGGTCCGAGGGCGGGGCGCCCGTGCGTCGTGAAAGCTGATCAGGCCGGAAGGTTGGCCTCGATGAGGGTGATGACCTCGGGGGCCTCCGGCTCGGTGCGGGGGCGAATGCGCGCGGCCACCTCGCCCTGCGGGGAGAGCAGGAACTTCTCGAAGTTCCACTGGATGTCGCCGGCCTTGCCGTCGGCGTCCGCCGTCTTCGTGAGCTCCGCGTAGAGCGGGTGGCGGCCCTCGCCGTTCACGTCGGTCTTCTCCAGGAGCGGGAAGGTCACGCCGTACGTCGCCGAGCAGAACGTGCCGATCTCCTCGGCGCTGCCGGGCTCCTGGCCGCCGAACTGGTTGCACGGCACGCCGAGCACCGTCAGGCCCCGCTCGCCGTACTGCTGTTGCAGCCGCTCAAGGCCCGCGTACTGCGGGGTCAGGCCGCACTGGGACGCCACGTTGACCACGAGCACGGCCCGGCCCTTGTAGTCGGCGAGCGAGGCCGGCTCGCCGGTCAGGGTGCGCAGCGGGATGTCGTACAGGCTCATGCTCATGGGTAACTCCTTCTGGGGAAAGGTGAGTTGATCAGGCGTCGGTGGCGTCGGTGGGGGGCAGGGGACGGAAGAGGCCTTCCTGGACCACCGACACCAGCAGTTCGCCCGCGCGGTTGTAGATCCGGCCCCGGGCAAGACCCCGCCCGCCCGTGGAGACCGGGGACTCCTGGTCGTACAGGAACCACTCGTCCGCGCGGAAGGGCCGGTGGAACCACATCGCGTGGTCGAGCGAGGCCATGTCGAAGCCGCGCGGCCCCCACAGCGGCTCGACCGGGATGCGCACCGCGTCCAGGAGCGTCATGTCGCTCGCGTAGGTCAGCGCGCAGGTGTGCACCAGCGGGTCGTCGCCGAGCGGGCCGACCGCCCGCATCCAGACCGCGCTGCGCGGATCGGCGTCCTTGATCTCCCCGGGCGTCCAGCGCAGCCGGTCCACGTAGCGGATGTCGAACGGCTGGCGGCGCGCCATCCGCTCAAGCGCCTCGGGCAGCGCCCCCAGATGCTCGCGGATCTCGTCGCTGACGGTGGGCAGCGACTCCGGCTCGGGGAAGTCGAGACGCGGCGGGAGCTGGTGCTCGATGCTGCCGGATTCCGGGCGGTGGAAGGACGCGGTCAGGGTGAAGATCGTGCGGCCCTGCTGCACGGCGGTGACCCGGCGCGTGGTGAAGGACCGCCCGTCGCGGACCCGCTCGACCTGGTACACGATCGGCACGCCGGGGCGGCCGGGCCGCAGGAAGTAGGCGTGCAGCGAGTGCACCGGCCGCTCGCCGTCCGTGGTGCGCCCGGCCGCGACGAGCGCCTGGCCCGCGACCTGGCCGCCGAAGACCCGCTGGAGGGATTCCTGGGGACTGCGGCCACGGAAGATGTTCACCTCGATCTGTTCGAGGTCGAGCAGATCGACGAGTCTTTCGGCCGGGTTCGGCAGGGACTCCGTCATGGGTTCCGTCATGGGGTGCGGCTCCACTTCGTGATCACAGCTCGCCAACGTCCTTCACCCGGATCACCGCGCGGCCCTCCTCGTCGGAGGCCGCGAGGTCGACCTCGGCGCTGATGCCCCAGCCATGGTCGCCGTTCGGGTCGGCGAAGGCCTGACGGACGCGCCACAGCCCGTGCGCCGCGTCCTCCTCGATGGACAGGAGCTTGGGGCCGCGCGCGTCGGGGCCGGTGCCGAGGTCGTCGTACTCGTCCCAGTACGCGTCCATCGCCTCGCCCCACGCGTCCGCGTCCCAGCCCGACTCCGCGTCCATCTCACCCAGCGCGTCGACGTTGTCCAACGCCGCGAGCTCCACCCGGCGGAACATCGCGTTGCGCACAAGGACACGGAAGGCGCGGGCGTTGGCCGTGACCGGCTTGACTTCGTCGGCCTTCTCCTGCGCCTCCTCGGCGGTCTGCACCTCGGGGTTGGCCAGCTGCTCCCACTCGTCCAGGAGCGAGGAGTCCACCTGGCGCACCATCTCGCCGAGCCAGGCGATCAGGTCCTCCAGGTCCTCGGTCTTGAGGTCGTCCGGGATGGTGTGGTCGAGCGCCTTGTACGCGCTCGCCAGATAGCGCAGGACGATGCCTTCGGTACGCGCCAGCTCGTACCAGGAGGTGAACTCCGTGAAGGTGAGCGCCCGTTCGTACATGTCGCGGATGACGGACTTCGGCGAGACGGGGTGGTCGCCGACCCACGGGTGCGAGGTCTTGTACACGTTGTAGGCGTGCCACAGGAGCTCTTCCAGCGGCTTGGGGTACGAGATGTCCTGAAGCCGCTCCATGCGCTCCTCGTACTCGACGCCGTCCGCCTTCATCTGCCCGACGGCCTCGCCGCGCGCCTTGTTCTGCATCGCGGCGAGGATCTGGCGCGGATCGTCGAGCGTGGACTCGACGACCGAGACCATGTCGAGCGCGTAGGACGGCGACTCGGGGTCCAGGAGGTCGAAGGCGGCCAGCGCGAACGTGGACAGCGGCTGGTTCAGGGCGAAGTCCTGCTGGAGGTCGACGGTGAGCCGGATGGTGCGGCCCTCCGCGTCGGGGGTCTCCAGCTGCTCCACCACACCGCCGTCCAGCAGCGAGCGGTAGATCGCGATGGCCCGGCGGATGTGCCGCAGCTGTGCCTTGCGCGGCTCGTGATTGTCCTCAAGGAGGTGGCGCATCGCCTCGAAGGCATTGCCCGGCCGGGCGATCACCGAGAGCAGCATGATGTTGGTGACGCGGAAGCGTGAGGTCAGCGGCTCGGGCTCGGAGGCGATCAGCTTCTCGAAGGTGGTGTCCGACCAGGCCACGAATCCCTCGGGCGCCTTCTTGCGGACCACCTTGCGGCGCTTCTTCGGGTCGTCGCCCGCCTTGGCGAGCGCCTTCTCGTTCTCGATGACGTGCTCGGGAGCCTGCGCCACCACGAACCCGGCGGTGTCGAACCCGGCCCGCCCGGCGCGGCCCGCGATCTGGTGGAACTCGCGCGCCCGCAGGGTGCGCACGCGGGTGCCGTCGTACTTGGTGAGCGCCGTGAACAGCACCGTACGGATGGGTACGTTGACGCCCACGCCCAGCGTGTCCGTACCGCAGATGACCTTCAAAAGGCCCGCCTGGGCCAGCTTCTCGACTAGGCGGCGGTACTTGGGCAGCATCCCCGCGTGGTGCACGCCGATGCCGTGGCGCACATAACGAGACAGGTTCTGGCCGAACTTGGTGGTGAAGCGGAAGTTTCCGATCAGGTCGGCGATCTTGTCCTTCTCCTCGCGCGTACACATGTTGATCGACATGAGCGACTGCGCGCGCTCGACCGCCTGCGCCTGCGTGAAGTGCACGATGTAGACGGGCGACTGCCGGGTCTCAAGGAGCTCGGTCAGCGTCTCGGTGATCGGCGTCGTCACATACTCGTACGACAGCGGCACGGGCCGGGTCGCCGAGCGGACCACGGCCGTCTCGCGGCCGGTGCGGCGCGTGAGGTCCTTCTCGAACATCGAGACGTCACCGAGGGTGGCCGACATCAGGACGAACTGGGCCTGGGGGAGCTCCAGGATCGGGATCTGCCAGGCCCAGCCCCGGTCGGCCTCGGCGTAGAAGTGGAACTCGTCCATCACGACCTGGCCGATGTCGGCGTACTTGCCGTCGCGCAGCGCGATGGAGGCCAGCACCTCGGCGGTGCAGCAGATGACGGGCGCGTCCGCGTTGACGGAGGCGTCACCGGTGAGCATGCCGACGTTCTCGGTGCCGAAGAGCTTGCACAGGTCGAAGAACTTCTCCGAGACCAGCGCCTTGATCGGCGCGGTGTAGAACGTGACCTCGTCCCGGGCCAGGGCCGCGAAGTGCGCACCCGCCGCGACCAGGCTCTTTCCCGAGCCGGTGGGGGTGGACAGGATGACGTTCGCCCCGGACACGACCTCGATCAGCGCCTCCTCCTGGGCCGGGTACAGGGTGATGCCCCGCTCCTCGGCCCAGGTGGAGAAGGCCTCGAAAAGGGCATCGGGGTCGGCACTCGGCGGCAGCTGATCGATAAGGGTCACGCCCCCATCTTGCCTGCCCCGGCACCGGAAGCGGGAACCGGCCGCCGGCGCGAAGATCATCGCGGGTAGGCTGCCAGCTCGGCCCGTCCACGGACGGGCCGTCACCTGTGCGTCAACTGTGCGTACGAGCAAGAGGAATGGGGCGGGGCACGGCCATGATGGGACCAGCGCACTCACTGTCGGGGGCCGCGGCCTGGCTCGGGGTGGGCGCCGCTGCCGCTGCCTGGGGGCACCCCATGCCGTGGCCGGTGCTCGCCGTGGGCGCCCTGATCACGGCGGGCGCGGCGCTCGCGCCCGACCTGGACCACAAGTCGGCGACCATCTCGCGCGCGTTCGGGCCGGTGTCCAAGGCGCTGTGCGGGATCGTCGACGACCTCTCGCACGCGGTCTACAAAGCGACCCGAGGGCCCGGCGACCCCCGGCGCAACGGCGGTCACCGTACGCTGACCCACACGTGGCTGTGGGCCGTCCTGATCGGGGCGGGTGCCTCGGCGGCGGCGGTGTTCGGCGGCCGGTGGGCGGTGCTCGGCATCCTCTTCGTCCATCTGGTCCTCGCGGTGGAGGGGCTGCTGTGGCGGGCCGCGCGGGTCTCCAGCGATGTGCTGGTGTGGCTGCTCGGCGGGACCAGCGCGTGGATCCTGGCGGGGGTGCTCGACGAGCCGGGCAACGGCTCGGACTGGCTCTTCTCCGGCCCCGGCCAGGAGTACCTGTGGCTGGGCCTGCCCATCGTCCTGGGCGCCCTCGTCCACGACATCGGTGACGCCCTGACGGTCTCGGGCTGCCCGATCCTGTGGCCGATCCCGCTCGGCCGCAAGCGGTGGGCTCCGCTGGGGCCGCCGAAGGGGATGCGGTTCCGTGCGGGGAGCTGGGTGGAGCTGAAGGTGTTGATGCCGGTGTTCATGATCCTTGGCGGGGTGGGCGCGGCGGGCGCCCTGAACTTCATCTGACCCCCGCGCCGGTCCGGGCGACGGGTCCGCCCATTCACGCCGTGGCCGTGTGCGGGGCTGGTCGCGCGGTTCCCCGCGCCCCTTTAGGGCTGGCCTTCGGGCAGGTTCGGTGTGGTGTTTTGTCTGCGGGCGGTGCGGGGCCGTTCGCGCAGTTCCCCGCGCCCCTTCACGGCTGGCCTTCGGGCAGATCCCGGCCGGGCAGCACGCGACCCCTTGGGGGCGCGGGGAACTGCGAGACCAGCCACGTGTGGCCTGCGGCGAAGGGGAGCCGGAGGGCCCCCGCTACACGCGACCCGCGGGGAAAGGGGAGCCGGGGCCCCGGCCACACGCGGCTCGCGGGTAGGGGGCGCCGAAGGGCCCCGCCACCCGCCCCCCCGCGGGGGAAACCCGGGTCGGCGCGCGCGGGGCTGGGCTGCCGCGCGCCGCAGGCTATCCGTGCCAGGATTGCCACAGCCCCGCATACGCCCCGCCCGCCGCCACCAGCTCCTCGTGGCTGCCCAGCTCCACGATCCGGCCCCGCTCCACCACCGCGATGACGTCCGCGTCGTGCGCGGTGTGCAGGCGGTGGGCGATCGCCACGACCGTACGGCCGTCCAGGACGCGGGCCAGCGAACGTTCCAGATGGCGGGCCGCGCGCGGGTCGAGCAGGGACGTCGCCTCGTCCAGGACCAGCGTGTGCGGGTCCGCGAGGACCAGGCGGGCCAGGGCGATCTGCTGGGCCTGCGCCGGGGTCAGCGCATGACCGCCGGAGCCGACCTCCGTGGCGAGCCCGTCGTCGAGCCCGCGCGCCCACCCGTCCGCGTCGACCGCCCCGAGCGCCGCCCACAGCTCGGCGTCCTCGGCGCCGGTACGCGCGAGCAGCAGATTGTCGCGGAGCGAGCCCACGAAGACGTGGTGCTCCTGGTTGACCAGCGCCACATGTTCGCGCACCCGCTCCGCCGGCATCCGTGACAGCTCGGCCGCGCCGAGGGTGACCCGGCCGGCGCGCGGCGCGTAGATCCCGGCCATCAGCCGCCCAAGAGTCGACTTGCCCGCTCCGGAAGGACCGACCAGGGCGACCCGGGAGCCCGGGGCCACCGAGAGGGAGACCTCGTGCAGGACGTCCACCCCTTCGCGGTAGCCGAATCGCACCTGGTCCGCCTCGACGTGCCGCCCCCTCGGCCGCACCCCCGCGTCGCCCGCGCCTGGCTCGATCTCCCGCACCCCGACCAGGCGCCCGAGCGAGACCTGCGCCTCCTGGAGCTCGTCGTACCAGCGCAGGATGAGCCCGACCGGCTCGACCAGCATCTGGGCGAGCAGGGCGCCCGTGGTGAGCTGGCCCACTGTCATCCAGTCCTTGAGGACGAAGACCCCGCCGATGGTCAGCACCGACACCATGATCATCATGTGCGTGACGCTGACCACGGGGAACAGCACCGAGCGCAGGAACAGGGTGTACCGCTCCCAGGCCGTCCACTCCTTGACGCGCCGGTCCGAGAGCGCGACGCGGCGCGCGCCCAGGCGGTGCGCCTCGATGGTGCGCCCGGCGTCGACCGTCTCGGTCAGGGCGGAGGCGACCGCCGCGTACCCGGCGGCCTCCGAGCGGTAGGCGGACGGCGCCCGCCGGAAGTACCAGCGGCAGCCCGTCACGAGCACCGGCAGCGCGATCAGGACCGCGAGGGCGAGCGGGGGAGCCGTGACGCCCAGCGCGCCGAGCAGCAGCGCCGCCCACACCACGCCGATGGCCAGCTGCGGCACCGCCTCGCGCATCGCGTTGGCGAGCCGGTCGATGTCCGTGGTGACCCGGGACAACAGATCGCCCGTGCCCGCCCGTTCGAGCACGCCGGGCGGCAGCCCGACCGCTCGCACCAGGAAGTCCTCGCGCAGATCGGCCAGCATCTCCTCGCCGAGCATGCCGCCGCGCAGCCGGACCGTCCGGACGAACACCGCCTGGATGATCAGCGCCACCGCGAACAGGGCCGCCACGCGCCCCAGATGGAGGTCACGGACCCCTGTCGACAGGTCCTCGACGACGCCGCCGAGCAGATAGGGACCGGCCATGGACGCGATCACGGCGACGGCGTTGGCCCCGATCAGCACGGCGAAGGCCGCGCGGTGGCGCCGCAGAAGTTCGCGCGCGTAGGAGCGCACCGTCGCCGGAGTGCCCACCGGCAGGGTGGTGGCCGACTGCGGGGCCGCCGGGTCGTACTCCGGTACCGCCACGCCGATCATGCCGACTCCTCCACTTTCTCCAGGGTCCAAGACACTGCCTTCGGCTCCTCGTGCGTCTCGCGGGTGACCACCGAGCGGTAGCGGACATCGGTGCGGACCAGATCGCGGTGCGTGCCCACCGATGCCACCTCGCCGCCGTCCACGAACACGACCTGCTCGGCGGCGTCGAGCAGCAGGGGCGATGAGGTGAACACGACCGTCGTGCGCCCGGCGCGCAGCCGCTTGATGCCGCCCGCCACGCGCGCCTCGGTGTGCGTGTCGACCGCCGAGGTCGGCTCGTCCAGGACGAGCACGCCGGGGTCCGCCACCAACGACCGCGCGAGCGCGAGCCGTTGGCGCTGTCCACCGGAGAGCGAGCGGCCGCGCTCGGTGATCCGGGTTCCCATCGGGTCCCCGCCGCCGTCGACGGACGCCTGCGCCAGCGCGTCCAGTACGTCCTCGCACTGGGCCGCCGCCAGCGCGTCCGCCGCGTCCACCCGCCCGGACGCCGGTACGTCGAGCAGGTCGCGCAGCGTGCCCGACAGCAGCACCGGGTCCTTGTCCTGGACGAGGACGGCCGCGCGGGCCTCCGCGAGGGCGAGCCCGTCGAGCGCCACCCCGCCCAGCAGCACCGACTCCATCCCGTCCGGCTCGGCGGGGTGACCGCCGAGCCGGTCCGCGAGCCGTCCCGCCGCGTCCGGGTCTCCGCACACCACGGCCGTGAACCGGCCCTCCAACGCGCGCAGTTTGCTCGCCGGGTCGTACAGGTCGCCCGACAGCGGCCCGGACGGCGCCCCTGCCCGCGTCCCGGCCGGGTCGGTGACCCGCTGGAGCGCGAGCACCCGCGCCGCCCGCTTCGCGGAGGGCCGCGAGAACGAGTACGCCATCGCGATCTCCGCGAAGTGCTGCAAGGGGTAGAGCATCAGCGTCACCGCGCTGTACACGGTGACCAGTTCACCCACCGCGATCCGCCCGTCGAGCGCCAGACGCGCGCCGTACAGGACCACCGTGATGAGCAGTAGACCGGGCAGCAGGACCTGGACCGCCGAGATCAGCGACCACATCCGGGCGCTGTGGACGGCCGCCCGGCGGACCTCCTGCGAGGCCTCGCGGTAGCGGCCGAGGAACAGCTCCTCGCCGCCGATGCCGCGCAGCACGCGCAGCCCCGCGACCGTGTCGGACGCCAACTCCGTTGCCCGGCCCGCCTTTTCGCGCTGAGTGTCCGCTCGCCGGGTCGCCTGCGGCAGCAACGGCAGGACGGCCAGGGCGAGTACGGGCACGCCGATGGCGACCACGACGCCGAGGGCGGGCTGGTAGATCACCAGGCCGACACAGATGATCACCAGCGCGGCGGCGGCCGCGGCGAACCGCGACAGCGCCTCGACGAACCATCCGATCTTCTCGACGTCGCCGGTGGAGACCGCGACCACTTCGCCCGCCGCGACCTGCCGGGTGAGCGCCGAACCGAGCTCGGCTGCCTTGCGCGCCAGGAGCTGCTGCACCCGGGCGGCGGAGGTGATCCAGTTGCTGACGGCCGTGCGGTGCAGCATCACTTCGCCGAGCGCGATCGCCACGCCGAGCAGCACGTTGAGGCCGGCCGCAAGCGCGAGCCGGTCGCCCGAGCGGTCCACGGCCGCCTGCACGGCGAGGCCGACGGTCAGCGGCAGACCGGCGATGCCGCACTGGTGCAGCAGGCCCCAGCCGAGCGCCTTGAGCTGGCCGCCGAGCTGGTTGCGCCCCAGCCAGTACAGAAACCGGGGGCCCGAGCGGACGTCCGGCTCACCCGGATCCGTATAGGGAAGATCGCGAATGTGCATGACGTCCCGGAATTCCTCGCGTCGAGTGGCTGGAGTCGTGCCAGGTTCGCGTTTTCCCGGTGCGGATTTCAAACGGTTTTTCCGCGTTGGGGCACAGAATCCGCCATGTCCGGGCGCCCGGGTCTGGCGCGGGGCGCGCGCTCGCGCTTCACTCCTGGTCCATGAGACGACGAAGGATCATGTCCATGCTCGGCGGCCTCACCCTGGCCGCCGCCCTGGCGCTCGGCGCGGGTCCGGCGGCCGCCGCTGCCCCGCCCACCGAGTTCGGCACCGACTGGCACGACCCGCTGACCGCGGCGCCCCCGGTCGCCACCCCGCACACGAAGTCCTGCCAAGTCACCATCGCCGAGACCCAGTTCCGCGACTACACGCCCTACCGGGGCAGTTACGCACCCCCCAAGGGCTGCGGCGACCGGTGGAGCAAGGTGGTGCTGCGCCTCGACGGCAAGGTCAAGGGGCGTCAGTACGACCGGCTCGGCTATCTGCACGTGGGCGGCGTCGAGGTGTTGCGCACCTCGACGCCGGAACCCTCGGCGGACGGCATCGCCTGGAACGTCGAGAAGGACGTCACCCGCTACAGCTCCACCTTCCGCTCCGCCCAGCCCGTCGAGATGCTCATCGGCAACACCGTGGACGACACCTACACCGGCGTCATCGACGTCAAGGTGACCCTCACCTTCTACGCCGCCGACGCCCGGACCGCGCCCGCGGCCACCCCCGACCAGGTGCTCGCCCTCGACACCGCGCGGGTCACCACTCCGCGCAACTCCGAACGCCTGCTCGCCGAGGTGTACGCCACCGGCTCCGGCGGCGGCTGCGAGGAGTTCTGGTATCTCGCGGTCCCCGACCCCGCCGCCTACTCCTGCAAGGCGCAGGCCGGGCCCAACCGCGAGGTGCAGATCAAGGTCGACGGCCAACTCGCCGGCATAGCGGCCCCGTTCCCCACCGTATGGACGGGCGGCTGGTCCAACCCCTTCCTCTGGTACGTCGTGCCCGCCCCGCGCGCCTTCGACGTCCAGCCCGTCACCTACGACCTGACGCCGTACGCCGCGATGCTCAACGACGGGCGTCCGCACCAGGTGGAGGTTTCGGTCGCAGGGGTGCCCGCCGGGCAGGCCGGCTGGTCCACGCCCACCAACCTGCTCATCTGGCAGGACCCGGGGCGCAAGATCGTCACCGGCGCCCTCACCCGTCACGACGAGACGGAGCCGGTCAACTCGACCACGTACAAGCCGGGTTCGCCCGAACTGCGTCTCGACGCCCACAGCAGCCACCGCCTTACCACGGCCGGCTACCTCGACACCTCCCACGGCCGCGTCACCACGACGGTGACGCGCTCGGTGGCCGGCGACTCGGTCCACCGCTGGACGGAGGGCGAGAACACCGACGCGCTGAAGGGGAGTTGGCGCGACGAGGAGAGCGTGACGACCAAGGGGCGCGGTCCGGCGGTGACCGACCGCGACGACCGGACCTACACGATGGACGGTACGACGACCATCGCCACGGACGGCCGCCTGCGCACCGTCATCACCCTCGGCGACCGCGCGGACGCGCTCACCCTGCGCGGTGCGCGCCCCACCGCCTTCTCCCACCTCGACGACACCTATCAGGGTGACGCGGCCTGGACCATGAACGTGCCGCGCGATCAGCGCCACGCGGTCGGCACCTCGGCCGAGCGCTACCGCCTGTACGGCTCGGACGGGTGCTACGACCGCGGCCTCAAGACGGCACAGGGCGCCCTGACGCAGGACGTCCGGCACTGCTGAGCCGCCAAGGCGGGCGACCGGGACCCCGCCCGGACCAGGGGGCCGGCGCCCGCCCCGCCCTCAGGCCCCGGCGGGCTTGGCGGAGTCCATTCCAGGGCGGGGCTTCTTCCACTCGCCCCGGGTGAAGTCGGGGATCTCCTGCGGCAGGCCCCGCTGTTTGATGGACAGATGGCTCAGCGGCACCGGCGCGGTCCAGGTCGCCGCGTCGTACACGTCGAAGTCCGGCACGAGCCCGAGGCGCATGCACTGCGTCAGGCGGAACACCAGCATGTAGTCCATCCCGCCGTGGGTGCCCGGCGGATGGGCGTGCTCCTTCCACAGCCAGTGGTCCCACTCGGCGTACGTCGAGAAGTCGCCCCACGCGTCGTCGTGGTGATCGCTCTCCAGGTAGATCCGCTCGGGATAGTCCTCGAAGAGCCCCTTGGTGCCGGCGAGGCTGTTGATCCGGCTGTAGGGGTGCGGCGTCGACACGTCGTGCTCGAGCCGGATCACGCGCCCCTTGGCGGTCTCCACGAGGCTGATGGTGCGATCGCTGCCGATGTACGTCTCCTTCCAGCTCGGGTCGCCGGCGGGCATGTGGGCTGCCCGGTACTGCGCGAGGCCGAGCGAGGGCGTCCCGACGCTGACGATGCTCACGGCGCGGTCGCCCCGGTTGAGGTCCATGTAGTTGGCGACAGGGCCGAAGCCGTGGTTGGGGTAGAGGTCGCCGCGCAGCCGGGTGTGCCACAGCCGGCGCCAGGGGCCTTCGTAGTAGGCCGGGTCGAACATCATGGCGCGCAGATCGTGGTTGTACGCGCCCGCGCCGTGCAGCAGATCCCCGAACTTGCCCGCGTGCGCCATGCGAAGGACCCGCATCTCGTTGCGCCCGTAGCAGCAGTTCTCCAGCTGCACGCAGTGCCTTCGGGTCCGCTCGGAGAGGTCCACGAGTTCCCACAGCTGGTCGAGTTGGAGCGCGAGCGGGCACTCCACTCCGACATGGACGCCGTTCAGGAGGGCGGACTTCGCGATCTCGAAGTGGGAGTCCCAGGGGGTGGCGACATGCGCGAAGTCCACGTCGCCGCGCTGGAGCAACTGGGCGTAGTCGTCCTCGCCGTGGACGTACACGGTGGGCGCGGGCTGTCCAGCGGCCGCCACCTTGGCGGCGGCACGCTCGGCCTTCGCCTTCACCGGATCGCACAGCGCGACCACGGCGACCCCCGGTACGGCCAGATACAGATCGAGCATCGCGGCGCCCCGGTTGCCGAGACCGATCATCGCGATCCGCACCGTGGAGCGCCGCTCGAAGGGCACCCCGATCATGGTCTCGCCCTGGCGGGGCGGTGTCGCCGCCGGCGGCCGGCCCGCGTGCTGGGCCGCCGTGGCCGGTGTCGTGGTCACGCCGAGCCCCATGCCGGCGCTCGCGGCGCCCGCGGCGCCCGCGCCCCGCAGGACGGAGCGGCGGCTGACGTCGTGGTGCTCCGATGCTGCCTCGTTCAACGAGTCTCCAGGTGATCGACCGGATGTGGACTCTTGATACCGGTCGCTGGGCGCCTGGTGACGCTTCATCGGGGGGCCGCGAGGTGCGTGTCGCTCAGCAGCGGCCCTGCGGTGCGCCGTCCATCAGGGTGGTCAGGAGTTCACCGAGGACCGCACGCTGGCCGGCGGTCAAAGGGGCCAGGATCTCCTCCGCCGCGCCCCGGCGCGCGCCCCGCAGCGCGCGCAGCGTGGCGCGGCCCGCGTCGGTGAGCTCGATGCGGATCACCCGGCGGTTGGCGGGATCGGGCACCCGGCGCACGTGGCCGCTCTCCTCCAGGGCGTCGACCAGGGTGGTCACGGCGCGCGGGACGACCTCCAGACGCGCGGCGAGATCGGCCATGCGCGGCGGCTCGTTCCAGTGCGCGACCGTGCGCAGCAGCCGGGACTGCGCGGGCGTGATGCCGACCGGCTCCAAGTGGTGTTTCTGGATGCGGTGCAGTCGGCGGGTCAGCCGCAGCAACTGCTCGGCCAGCAGGCCGTCGGCGTCGGCGGCCGCGTCGGTACCGACGGCGGGGCGGACGGCTGGGCGGACGGTTGGGGCGGCCCGGGAGATGTGTGGCTGCATACGGGAACAATAACAGGACCTCGTTCATTGTGAGTATAGGTAACAATGAGCTATGATCCCGAAGTCGCCGCCGCTCCGCCTCCGTGCGGGCGCCCTCACCCCTGTCGAAGGAGCCCATGCGCCCCGAACAATCCACCTGGACACCCCCGCCCCGTGGCACCGAGCCGAAGGAGCCGGCCCAGATCCGCCGCATCCTCGGCCTGTTCCGCCCCTACCGGGGCCGTCTCGCCGTCGTGGGGCTGCTCGTCGCCGCGTCCTCGCTCGTCTCGGTGGCCACGCCGTTCCTGCTCCGCGAAATCCTCGACGTCGCCATCCCGCGCGGCCGCACGGGCCTGCTGAGCCTGCTCGCCCTCGGCATGATCGGCACGGCGGTCCTCACCAGCGTCTTCGGCGTCCTCCAGACGTTGATCAGCACCACCGTCGGCCAGCGCGTCATGCACGATCTGCGGACGGCGGTCTACGCGCAGCTCCAGCGCATGCCGCTCGCCTTCTTCACGCGGACCCGCACCGGCGAGGTGCAGTCCCGCATCGCCAACGACATCGGCGGCATGCAGGCGACCGTCACCTCCACCGCCACTTCCCTGGTCTCCAATCTGACGGCCGTCGTCGCCTCCGTCGTGGCCATGCTCGCGCTCGACTGGCGCCTGACCTGCGTCTCGCTGCTGCTGCTTCCGGTCTTCGTCTGGATCAGCCGCCGCGTGGGCCGCGAACGCAAGAAGATCACCACCCAGCGTCAGAAGCAGATGGCCGCCATGGCCGCCGAGGTCACCGAATCACTCTCGGTCAGCGGCATCCTGCTGGGCCGCACCATGGGCCGCACCGACTCGCTGACCAAGAACTTCGCCGCCGAGTCCGAGCTCCTTGTCGACCTCGAAGTCCGCTCCAACATGGCCGGGCGCTGGCGCATGTCCACCATCGGCATCGTTATGGCCGCCATGCCCGCCGTCATCTACTGGGCGGCCGGCCTGACCCTGGAGACCGGCGGCCCCTCCGTCTCCATCGGCACCCTCGTCGCCTTCGTCTCGCTCCAGCAGGGCCTGTTCCGGCCCGCCGTGAGCCTGCTGTCCACGGGCGTGCAGATGCAGACCTCGCTCGCCCTCTTCCAGCGGATCTTCGAATACCTCGACCTTCCGGTGGACATCACCGAGCCCGACGAGCCGGTCCATCTGGACGCGGCGCGCGGCACGGTCCGCTTCGATAACGTCGACTTCCGCTACGACGAGCAGCAGGAGCGCCCCACGCTTTCGGGTATCGACCTGACCGTTCCGGCAGGCAGCAGCCTCGCCGTCGTCGGCCCCACCGGCTCCGGCAAGTCCACGCTCAGCTATCTGGTGCCGCGCCTGTACGACGTCACCGGCGGCCGCGTCACGCTGGACGGGGTGGACGTGCGCGAACTCGACTTCGACAGCCTGGCCCGCGCGATCGGCGTGGTCTCCCAGGAGACGTACCTCTTCCACGCCTCGGTCGCCGAGAACCTGCGCTTCGCCAAGCCCGAGGCCGGCGACGAGGAACTGGAGGCGGCCGCCCGCGCGGCCCAGATCCACGACCACATCGTCTCGCTGCCGGACGGCTACGACACCCTGGTGGGTGAGCGTGGCTACCGGTTCTCCGGCGGGGAGAAGCAGCGCCTGGCGATCGCCCGGACGATCCTGCGCGATCCGCCGGTCCTGATCCTCGACGAGGCGACCAGCGCGCTCGACACCCGGACCGAACACGCGGTGCAGCGGGCCATCGACGCGCTCTCCGAGGGCCGCACCACCATCACCATCGCCCACCGGCTCTCCACCGTGCGCGACGCGGACCAGATCGTCGTACTCGACGCGGGCGTGATCGTCGAGCGCGGCACCCACGAGGAACTGCTCGACCAGGACGGCAGATATGCCGCGCTGGTGCGCAGGGACGCCGAGCCGGCCCCCGCCCGCAGCTGAGGCCGCGCGCCGGGGGCTCGCACACGGCGACGCCGCCGCTCCCGTGGGACGGGGAACGGCGGCGCCGGGCATGAGCAGCGTCAGACGAGCCAGCCGAGGAAGTGGAAGACGCCGGCGAGCAGGTCGGTGATCAGGTTCATGATGGTGCTTTCTGCTGGTGTGGAGGCATCAGGGCGATGCCGTCGTGGGACTGCGCGAGCCCGGTCTCCAGACCGTCGCTTGCGCCCCTCAAGCATCCGTCGCCACAAGGGAGTTGGGCAACGAAAGCCGGGACGATCACGCGTACCGGCGAACATCCGATCCCCTGTTCGTGTGTTCGCCAGGACCGAGGCCGAGGCTGAGCGCGACGCGCGTCGCATACTGTCGGGTGCCCGATATGTCCCAAATTTAGGGGTAGCGTGCCGCCATGAGTGCGACCTCGTACGGCCGAAGGCCCCGGCTGACCCGGCGCGGCCGGCTGTTTCTGCTGCTGCTCGCGCTGCTCGCGGTGGCCGGCGCGGCGCTGTTGCTGGTGCTGCGGGAGTCCGGCGCCCCGGCCAGGAGCCTGGTCGTCCCCGAGGGATGGCGGGCGAGCCAGGTGTACGCGGCACTCGACCAGCGCCTCCATCTGCCGCCCGGCACCACCAAGAAGGCCGCAGCCACGACGGACCTGAAGCTTCCGGCCGAGGCCAAGGGCAACCCCGAGGGCTATCTCTACCCGGCCACCTATCCCGTCAAGGAGGACGCGACCCCTGGCGGCCTGCTCGCCTATATGGTCGCGACCGCCAAGGGGCGTTTCGGGCAGGACCGGATCACCGAGGGCGCCCGGAGCAGCGGCCTGACGGTCTACCAGCTGGTGACCATCGCGGGGATCGTGCAGGCGGAGGCGGACTCGGCGGCCGACATGGGCAAGGTCGCCCGGGTCATCCGCAACCGTCTGGGCCAAGGCATGCCGCTTCAGATGGACTCGACGCTGAACTACGCGCTCAACCGCTCGACGCCGGCCACCACCACGCGCGACACCAAGACCGACAGCCCCTACAACACCTATGAGCACAAGGGTCTGCCGCCGACCCCCATCGGCAACCCGGGGCAACAGGCGCTGGACGCCGCGATCCGTCCCACCCCCGGCAACTGGCTGTACTTCGTGACCGTGGCGCCCGGCGACACCCGCTTCACCGACAGCTACGCCCAACATCTCCTGAACGTAAGGGAGTTCAACGAGAACCAGAAGCAGCGGAGCGGTTCCGTCTGATCACGCCGTGGCCGGCGCCCGCACCGGCGCGGGCGCCCGCTCGCCGGCCGGCCCGTGCTCGCTCGCCAGGAGCCGTCCGATCTCCCGCGCCGCCGCCCGGCCCGCCCGGTTGGCGCCGATCGTCGAGGCCGAGGGGCCGTAGCCGACCAGATGGATCCGCTCGTCCCTGACCGCCTTGGTCCCTTCGAGCCGGATGCCGCCGCCCGGCTCGCGCAGCCCCAGCGGACCGAGATGGCCGATGGCCGCACGGAAACCGGTCGCCCAGAGGATGACGTCGGCCGCCACGCTCCGCCCGTCGTCCCAGACCACGGCGTGCTCGGTGATCCGGTCGAACATCGGCAGCCGGTCGAGGATCCCCTTGGCCCGCGCCGCCCGCACCGCGTCGTTCAACGGCAGCCCGGTCACCGAGACCACGCTCATCGGCGCGAGCCCGAGCCGCACACGCTCCTCGACCATCGCCACGGCCCGCCGCCCGGCCTCCTCGTCGAAGGGGCCCTCGCGGAAGACCGGCGGCCTGCGCGTCACCCACGTCGTGTCCGCGGCCACCTCGGCGATCTCCATCAGGTGCTGGGTGCCCGAGGCCCCGCCGCCGACCACGATCACCCGAAGCCCCGCGAAGGCGTCGGGACCCGGATAGTCCGCCGTGTGCAACTGCCGCCCCCGGAACGTCTCTTGACCCGGATAGCGCGGCCAGAACGGCCGGTCCCAGGTCCCGGTCGCGTTGATCAGCGCACGCGTCGCGAAGGCGCCATCGGACGTCTCGACGAGCAGCCGACCGCCCTCGCCCTCACGTACGGCGCTCACCTCGACCGGCCGGCGCACCCGCAGGCCGAAACGGTCCTCGTACGCGGCGAAATACTCCCCGATCACCTCGGACGACGGGCGCTCGGCGGCCGCCCCGGTCAGCTCCATGCCGGGCAGGGCGTGCATCCCGTGGACCTTGCCGTAGGTGAGCGAGGGCCAGCGGAACTGCCAGGCTCCGCCCGGCCGGGGCGCGTGGTCGAGCACCACGAAGTCGCGGTCGGGCACGAGACCGGCCCGCCGCAGGTGGTAGGCGCCGGACAGACCCGCCTGCCCGGCGCCTATGACCACCACGTCCACCTCGCGCACCCCGGTGTAGTTCACGGTTCTACCAACCACGCGGAGTGCGGAGATCTTCCCCGGACGTTTCGCCGTAGGGACGGCTCAGCGGCCGCCTCCCCCCAGGAGCGGCGCCCCGCCCGGCGCGGAGGCCGGCCGGCCGCTCGCGTCGGGCACCCCGAGCAGCGGGGAGGCCGGGATTTTCGTGAGGAGCCCACGCGCCGCGAGCTCCGGCGTCACGCCCTCGCCGAACCAGTACGCCTCCTCCAGATGCGGGTAGCCGGAGAGCACGAAGTGCTCGATGCCGAGCTCGTGGTACTCCTCGATCCGGTCGGCCACCTCGCCATGGCTGCCGACCAGCGCCGTGCCCGCCCCGCCCCGTACGAGACCCACGCCGGCCCACAGATTGGGCGAGATCTCCAGGTTGTCGCGCGAGCCGCCGTGCAGCGCGAGCATCCGCCGCTGGCCCACCGACTCGCTCCTGCCCAGCGCCTCCTGCGCCGCCGCGATCGTCTCCGCGTCGAGGTCGCCGAGCAGCCGGTCGGCCGTCGCCCACGCCTCACGCGAGGAGTCACGCGAGATGGTGTGCAGCCGGATGCCGAACCGCACCGTGCGCCCGCGCTCGCGCGCGAGTTCCCGGATCCAGTCGATCTTCTGCTTCACCTGCGCGGGCGGCTCGCCCCAGGTCAGATACACATCCGCGTGTCCGGCGGCCACCGGGCCCGCGGCCGGCGACGAGCCCCCGAAGAAGATCTCCGGCAGCGGGTCAGGCGGCAGCGCGGTCAGCGCGCCCTCCACCTGGTAGTGCTCGCCGGTGAAGTCATAGGGCTGCCCGCGCCAGGCGCCGCGTAGCACCGTGAGGAATTCTCCGGTCCGCGCGTAGCGACGGTCGTGATCGAGGTGGTCGCCGAAGCGGCGCTGTTCGGTGGAGTCGCCGCCCGTCACCACGTTCAGAAGCAGCCGGCCGCGTGTGACGCGCTGGTAGGTGGCCGCCATCTGCGCGGCGAGCACGGGGGAGATGACGCCCGGCCTGAACGCGACGAGGAACTTCAGGCGCTCGGTGTGCTGGGCGAGCGCGGCCGTGGTCAGCCACGCGTCCTCGCACCACGTGCCCGTGGGCGTCAGAACCGCCTCGAAGCCCAAGTGCTCGGCCGCCTTGGCTATTTGGACCAGATAGTCGATATCGGGCGCGCGTACTCCGCTGACGGGCCCCCGACGGGAACGCCCGACGCCACCGTCGGTGTAGGCGTGACGGTCGACCAGGGTCCGGCCGTCGCCGCCGGTGGGCAGGAACCAGTGCAGATGAACGGTCATCGGGAAGAGGCCTTTCCGTACGAACGGGGGGCGGTGGTGGAGGGCGGCAGTGTGCCGTTGAACCGGGTGTCGACGTAGTCCTGGAAGGAGAAGCGGCGCGGGATCAGCGACAGATCGGCGAAGGTGTCGGCGATACGCTGCTCCGAGGCGACCGCCGCCGCGTCCACGGCGACCGCGACGCGCGTGCCGTTGCTGCGCCGCACCGAGTCAAGGGCCACTTCGTAGGGCAGCCCGGTCTCCTTCGACCAGACCTTGGCCCATGCCTCGGGGTGCTGGAACACCCAGTCCTGGGCGCGGTTGAGACGCTTGAGGTAGTCGCCCACGGCTTTTGCCTTCGCCGGGTCGGCCAGCGCGGACGGCGCCGCGACCTGGAACCCGAGACCGTTGGTGACCCCTGCCCCGGTCGCGAGGACACGGCCCTTCTTCGCGTGCAGGACCTGGGAGGTGTAGGGGTCCCACACCGCCCAGGCATCGACCTTGCCACGGCTGAAGGCCGCCAGTGCGTCGGCCGGCTGGAGGTAGCTGAGCTTGACGTCGCCGATGCCGAGGCCGGCCTTCTTCAGCGTGGCCAGCAGCTGGTAGTGGGCGGAGCTGCCCTGGGCCACCGCGATCGACTTGCCCTTGAGGTCCCCGGGCTGTCGCAGCGGCGAATCCTCGGGAACGAGGATCGTCTCGCCGTCGGATGAGCCGTGGCTCGCCGCCACGACTTTGATCCTGGAGCCGGCGCCGGCGGCGAACACCGGAGGCGTGTTGCCGACCCCGCCGATGTCGACGGCCTTGGCGTTGACGGCTTCGAGCAGTGGGGGTCCCGAGGTGAACGTGGACCACTTGATCTTGTAGTCCAGGTGGTCGAGCTCCCCGGCAGCCTTCAGGACGGCCTGCGAACCGCCTTTCTGGTCACCGACGTTGAGCGTGACCGCGCCGGAGCCGGAGCCCGAGCGGGAGCCGGCCCGGGCGTCGGCGGCCGAGTTCCCGCCGCAGGCGGCGAGGACCAGGGTGAGCGGGAGGAGCAGGGCAGGCAGGGTGGGCAGGGCGCGCAGGGTGGGGCGTCGCATGGGTACGTCGTTCCTTCGGGGAGGCCGGGATGGTGGGAGAGGTCGGGAGGAGGTCAGGAGGAGGTCGGGAGCTGGGGAGGAGGTCGGGGGTGGTGAGGCCGGAGGGTGAGGTCGGGGGTCCGGTAGGACGGGGTTGGCGAGGTCGGGGGTTGGTGAGGCCGGGATGTTCGGGGAAGCCCGGGGTTGGTGAGGCCGGGATGTTCGGGGAAGCCCGGGTTGGTGAGGCCGGGATGGTTGAGGAGGCTGGGGGCTGGTGAGGTCGGGGAGGCTCGTGGCTCTCGGACCGGGGCCCGGTGCCCGGATCAGGCGGCCGGGGCGGGTGTGGTGTCAGGGGCGGGTGTGGCGGCAGGGGCGTTGGCGGGCGGTGTCACGCCCAGTTCGCGCAGGAGGCGGGAGCGCAGCGTCGCGAAGCCTGGGCCGCCGACAGTGCGCGGCCGGTCGAGGGCGACGGCGGTGTCGTGGGCGATGGCGCCGTCGCGCATGACGAGGACCCGGTCGGCGAGCAGCAGGGCCTCGTCCACGTCGTGCGTCACCAGCAGCACCGCGCAGCCGCGCCGCTGCCACAGCTCGGCGACCAGCTGCTGCGCCTTGATCCGGGTCAGCGCGTCGAGCGCGCCGAACGGTTCATCGAGCAGCAGGAGATCGGGCTCGCGCACCAGTGCCCGGGCGAGAGAGGCGCGCTGGGCCTCGCCGCCGGAGAGGGTCTTGGGCCACGCGTCGGACCGGTGACCGAGCCCCACCTCCTCCAACGCCCGCTCCGCCAGGGCGCGTCCGGGCTTGCCCGGCAGGCCGAGGAGTACGTTGCGCCACACCCGTTTCCAGGGCATGAGCCGGGGTGCCTGGAAGGCGACGGCCCGTCGCTCGGGGACGAGGACCGTGCCCTCGATCTCCCGGTCGAGCCCGGCCAGCACCCGCAGCAACGTCGACTTGCCGCAACCGCTGCGCCCGAGCAGCGCGGTGAACTCGCCGGCCTTCAACGTGAGTTGAAGCCCGTCGATGACGGCCCGCCCGTCGAAGGACCGGGCCAGGCCCTCGACCCGTACGGCATCGGGGGCGGTGGCGGGAGCGCCGGGGGAGGTCACTGGCCCGTGAAGGTCGGTCGCCATTGCAGGAGCAGCCTTTCGAGAGTGCGGACGGCGGCGTCGGCGATGAGGCCGAGGAAGGCGTACACGACCAGGCAGACCACGATCACGTCGGTACGGAAGAACTCGCGGGCCTGATTCATCAGGAAGCCGATGCCGTCGTCCGCGTTGATCGATTCGCCGAACACCAGGGCGAGCCAGGCGGTGGCGAGTGAGTAGCGCAGTCCGGTCATGGCGCCGGGCAGGGCGCCCGGCAGGACGACATGGCGTATCAGTCCCCATCGGTTGAGGCCCAACGCCTGACCCGCCTCCACGAGTTGGGCGTCCACGCCACGGATTCCGGCGTACACGTTGAGATACAGGTGGAAGGCCACGCCGAGCGCGATCAGGGCGACCTTGGGTGCCTCGCCGATCCCGAGCCAGATGATGAACAGCGGGATCAGGCCGACCCACGGCACGGTGCGCAGCATCTGCACGGTGGCGTCGATCAGGTCCTCGCCGAGCCGGGAGAGCCCGGAGAGCAGGGCGAGGGTGATTCCGGCGACGCCTCCGACGAGCAGGCCCACCACCACCCGGCGCAGCGAGATGCCCATCGCCGAGGGAAGCGTTCCATCGGCGATCAGATCCGCCCCGGCCCGGGCGACTGTGCCGGGAGAGGCAAGGGTGTCGGGGCTCAACACCCCGGTGGCGCTGAGGACTTGCCACAGGACGAGCAGGGTGAGTGGCCCCGCGGTGCGGCGCAGCCAACGCGGCACGGACCGGATCCGGCCGCCCCGTCGCGCGGCGGGGACCACCGGTTCCAGGACGGGCGGGACCGTGGCGGATGCGCCGGACGCGCCGGTCCCGGCGGTCTCGGCGGTCTCGGCGGGCGGGCCGGCCAGGATCGGTGGGGCGTGGTCGACGGTCATGAGGACTCCAGGGTGGGAGCGAGGAGGGGGAACCGCGTAGGGGACGGCCCCGCGCGGCCCGCGCCGCCGCCCTTCCGTGCCCCGACCGTCACGGCCACCGCGTCACGGACCACCCGCAACGGCCCCGCCCCCCGGGTACGACGTTGGGCAGCCGCAGCCGCAGCCGCAGCCGCAGCCGCAGCCGCAGCCGCAGCCGCAGCCGCAGCCGCAGCCGCACTCGGTGCGACACGTGGCAGCGGCAGGGCAGGCAAGGGGATCCGCTCGCGCGGGGAGTGGTGGTGACGTGGGTGGCGTGGGTCAGGACCGTCCGGGCGTACGCGTCAGCGCACGGCGGCGGGGCTCAGGCGGTTCCGGAACGCGGAGCACATGAGGAGGGTGAAGGTGACGTCAGCGCGGCCGGTGCGACAAGAAAAGGACCGGCGGCCGAACAGCCGAAAGGACGTCAGCAGCCGCGGCGACAGGCGGCGGACGCCACCCGCAGCAGGTCGATGTGACCGCGCGTGGTGAGCAGGGCTGAACGTGACATGGCGTGAACGTAGCGACCCGTTCCGTACGAGGTCAACCAGTGTCTCGCCACTCGGACACATCATCTCGCGCGCCGGACGGGTCACCGCTGCCGCCGCCGCGCGTACCGCGTCCAAGGGCGGGAAGATGAGAAACATGTCCGACGTCTTCACCACCCATGTCCTGCATATCGAGACCGGCACGAGCGAGACCGTCACCGACCTGACCGGGGACTGCGAGGAGTTCCTGAACCGACAGGCGTCCGGCCGTGACGGCCTGCTCAACATCTTCGTGCCGCACGCCACCGCCGGTGTGGCCGTCCTGGAGACGGGGGCGGGCAGCGACGACGATCTGCTCGCCGCCCTGCACACCCTGCTCCCCGCCGACGACCGCTGGCAGCACCGGCACGGCAGCCCGGGCCACGGCCGCGACCACGTCCTGCCCGCGCTCGTGCCGCCGCACGCCACGCTGCCGGTGATCGGGGGACGGCTCGCGCTCGGAACCTGGCAGTCCGTGTGCCTGGTGGACACGAACAAGGACAACCCCAACCGCCAGGTACGCCTCAGTTTTCTCGGCTGACTCGAGGCAAAGGTTCTCACCGTCCGGTGAGTTGAGGGTGTGGCATCATGGCCGCGTCGTTCGCCCGGGGACCAGCAGCCGCAATCCACGGGCACTTTCGAATACAGGCATTGCGATGGCCTGCTTCTTTGGCGAGGAAGGCATGGAAGGCGTGGAAGGCTGAAGATGAAGGTGTCTGGTTCCGCGTTACCGTCGCCGGAGGACCGTCGGCTCAGGCGCCGTCTCAAAAAGGTTCGTCACAACTGTGAGGCGCTGCTCGGGGACTGGGGCATGGAGCACGGCTGCGGCATTGATGAACTGCACGGTTATCTCAGCACGCGGAATCGGCGCCCGATCCATCTGATTCCGACGACCTTCCCGGACCGCCATCTCTTCGGTCTCTGGCTGAAACTGGACGGCTTCGACATCATCGCCTACGAGAAAGCCGCGTCCGCGTCACACAAAGAACACATCATCGCCCACGAACTGTCCCACATCGCCTTCGCCCACCGAGGCTCCGTGGAATTCGACCGAGGCGATACGAGCCGGTTGTTCAGCGATGTCGAACCGGCCGTGGTGCGGAGCATGTTGATGCGTTCGCGCTACAGCGACGACGAGGAGCAGGAGGCGGAGACGCTGGCCTCGCTGATCCTGGCACGTGCCAGCAAGCGCTGGCTGGAGCCCGCCTGGGGCGTCCCCGAGGAGGCCGCGGAGATCGTCGCCCGCATCGAGAACGGCGTCGGCCATCCGGACCAGCCATGATGGACGACCTGAACGGGGCCCTCTCCTGGATCTGCGCGCTCGGCGGCCTCGCGGCGTTCGGCTACCGCCTCCCGGACCTTCTGCGCAGAAAGCGCGACGTCGCCCTGTGGGCGCTGTGCGTCTACTTCCTGTGCTCCGGGATCAGCTTCCTGGTCGACCTTGACGCCCTGCGGGTGCACATCTCGGCCCTGTTCGGCCTGCCCAACATCACCTCGCTGATCGTCCAGGTCGCCGTCGTCGTCCTCACCGCCGCCCAGCAGGTGGTCCTCGTGTACTGGTCGGCCCCGCCCGATCAGGCCGGGCGCCGGGCCGGGCGTCGCGTGCTGTTCTTCGGCGCCGCCCTGTGCGTCCTCGTGATCGCCTCCCTCGCGGTCAGCCCGGTCGCCAGTGCCAAGACCGCCACCTCGACGATCCTGCTCAGCATCCAGGACGGCCGGTACGCGCTGTACATGTCGTTCTACCTCGTCATCTGCGGGGTGGGGCAGTTCGAGGCGGTCCGGCTCTCGCTGCGCTTCACCAAGATGGCCAACCGGCAGTGGCTCAAGGTCGGGATGCGGACCGTGACCGTCGGCGCGGCCCTCGTCCTCGTGTACTGCGTCGTCCGCAGCGTCCAGATCGCCGGGACCCAGCTGCATTACGACGCCTCGCGCCTCGACCCCATCCAGTGGTCGTGCGGCACCGTCGGCGCCCTGCTCCAAATCACCGGCTGGACCATTCCGTCCTGGGGCATCCACCTCACCCGCGGCGCCGGGTGGCTGCGCAGCTACCGCTCCTACCTCAGGCTGCGCCCCCTGTGGTGGGCGCTGTGCCAGGCGTCGCCGGACATCGCACTCGACCCGCCCCGGTCCTGGGCGCGTGACCTTCTGCCGCCGCGCGATCCGCACTACAGCCTCTACCGGCGGGTCATCGAGATACGCGACGGACAGCTGATGCTGCGCACCTCGCTCTCGCTCGCCGACTTCTCCCGCGTGGCCCGCTCCCTCGGCCTGCCCGAGGACCCCACATCGCCGCTCGGTGAAGCGCTCCAGGTACGGGCCGTCCTCAACCGCCCGGCCGAGGAGCGCGACGAGCTGGCCGACGCCGCCGGCCTCCCCGCGCGGCCGCCGTACGACGACTTCCGCGAGGAGGTGGAGTGGCTGACCCAGGTGGCGTCCGCGTTCACCGCTCTCACCCAGGGCCGGGCCGTGCGCGCGGCCGCCGGCGTCCCGTGGTGACAGGGGCGGCGCGGCCGGACTTCTCGGCACGGGACGGCGCGGCGTCCGGTTCGCTGACCACCCTGGCCCGGGCGGCGGTCGGGGACCTGGTGGCGCTGGACGCCACGGACGGCGCGAGCGCCGCCGTCACCGCCGTACGCGCCCTGCTGCGACGTGCCCCGGAACTGGCCGCCGGGCCCGCCACTCTCGGCGACGCGGACAGCGATCTGCTCGCCGCCCTCGCCGAACTGAGCGAAGTGGCCGGCTGGATCCTCTTCGACGCCGGCCTGAACCGCGCGGCCGCCCGGATGAACCTGCGGGCCCTGGCCCTCGCCGAGCGCTCGGGCGACCGCGCGACCGCCCGTCTGACGCTGCTCAACCACAGCATGCTGCTCACCCACCAGCGGCGCCCCGTGGCCGCCCTCGACGCCGTGGCCCGGGTGGCGGGGCCGCGCCCGCTGCCGAACCTGGTCGCCACCCTCGTGCTGGTCCGCCGGGCCCACGCGAGCGCTCTTCTGGGTTGCCGCCGGGATGCCGAGGCGCTCATGGCACGCGCCCGCAGCCGGTTCCTCGACGGCGCCTCACGCCTGGATCCGGCCTGGTCCTGGTGGATCGACGAGCCCGAGCTCACCGGCCACCACGGCTGGGTGCTTGCCAGGCTGCACGACCGGGACCGCGCCATCGCGCTCCTGCACGAGGCCGCCACTGCGCCCGGCCCCTCCTACCGCGACCTCTTCACGGCCGAACTCCTCGCCGCCCTCACCCGGGCCCGCGCCTGGCGCGAGGCCGAAGACCTCATCGCCGCCCTGGCGCCGCGCGCCGGGGGCATCGGCTCCGTACGGACGACCCGGGGGCTCGCCCGCACCGCTGCCCGGCTGCGGGGCCATGAGGGCGCGCCCGGCAACGCGCGGGACGCGGCGGACTTCCTGCTGCGGTCCCTGCCACCGCGCCCCAGGAGCGGGACAGCACCTGCCCGCTAGACCGCCGGCAGCCCCCGCCCCCATATGCCACCCCTCACCATCACCATCACCAGACAGACAGGGACGACATGCTCAACATCCGGGTGTCCACGCCCGCGGCCGCCGCTCTCGTGGCCATCGCTCTCCTCTTCGCCACCGGCGGTCCGGTCTCCGAAGTCGCCTACGGAACGACAGCCGCCCCGTCGGCCGCGTCGGCGACCACCACGCACGGAAGTCCGTACGTGGCGACCCATCTCTACTTCGGCACCGGGCGCCACAACGGTCAACCACCCATAACGGACGACGAGTTCATGAAGTTCGTCGCCGATGTGATCACGCCCCGGTTCCCGTCCGGGCTCACCCTTCAGCAGGGCCGAGGGCAGTGGCGTGACAAGACGGGCAGCATCAACCGGGAGAATTCCTACGAGCTGACCGTGCTCTATCCCACCGCCGAAGCCCGCACGCACGATCCCGACATCGAGTACATCCGGGCCCTGTACTGCTCGACGTACGGGCTGGAGTCCGTGGGCCGCGCCGACGTGAAGGCACAGGCCGACTTCTGAGCGGCCCGGCCGCCGGAGCGCGCCCTAGGGGGTGTCTGGTGGACCATGGCCGGGGGTGCGGCCCTGATCCACCGGACACCCCCTAGGCAAGGGTGAGCCGGCGGATGCCGAACAGTGTTCCGCCGAGGAGCACCAGGGCCGTCCCCGCGACCAGGGAGCCCGGGTCGAGGACGCCGGGGATCAGCTGACGGCGGCCGGTCCGTGCCCCGGCCGCCGCGTCGCGGGGCGCGGCGGCCACGGGCCCCGCGCTCGCCGCCCGGTCCGTGGCGGGCGCCGCTGAGGGGGAGGGCGCGGGCGTCGCGCAGTTTCGTACGCCGTCGACGTCCTGACGGAAGCCGTTGGGGCCGAGGACGGTGAAGTGGTACCGCTCATGCTCGGCGACCGGCACCGCGATCGTCCTTCTCCCGCCCGGCTCCACCGTGACCGCGACCCCCGCCAGAGTGAACCGGAACGGCGCGTCGCCGCCGTTTCCGGCGGTGACGTCCACCCCGCCCCGTACGCAGTCGTCGGCCGCCATGACGGACGGCGCGGGGCCCCGGGCGGGCAGCGCCGCACCGGTGGCCGCGAGCGCGCTCACGGCCACCGGCACGAGGGCGCGGCGGGCCACGCGGTGCTGAACTTGCTGCCTCACGGAGGGCCCTTCGGGCTGGGGGAGGGGCGGCGGCGGGGACGTACTCCAGTACGCGCGGGGGCGGGCAGGTGTTCAACGGCCTTCGACGGCAGGGCCGTTGGCGGCCCGCTCACAGACCCGGCGCGCCCCAGACCGGGAACCAGCGGGTCAGGTCGCTCTCGACGCGCAGGTCGCCCGAGAGGACCGCCCTGATCCGCAGCTCCAGCGCGTTGTCCCGACGGTCCCCAGGCAGTGGGGCGAAGGGGTAGAACGTGCCCCGTTTGTAGAGGTACACCAGGGCGAAGGCCTGCTCCGGCCCGTGCTCGGCGTGCTCGAACCCGACCAGGGAGCACAGGAGTTGGGGGCCGAAGCCCGACCCTTCGAGCGTGGTGTTCACGGCGTGCAGGTCACCGACGAGCGAGGTCAGGTCGTCGGGCCTGCGACGGGAGAGCAGCCAGGAGTACCCATAGGTGTCACGGCTGAACTCCACGGGGGCGCCCGCGCGTTGACCGTCCGCCTCAAGGAGTTCCGTCACGTCCTGGCGGATCCGGTCGAACGCCGCTCCCTCCACGGTCGTGAAGCACACCGACCCCCGGCCGGTCGGCGTGAACCCGGTGGCCGCCCGCAGGGTGATCGCGGCGGACGGCAGCGCGAACAGCCGGTCGAGGTCGGGCGGTGCGGCCCGGGTGCGGCCGAGCAGGATGTCGAGGAAGCCCATGTGCCGTGTCCTTCGTCAGGAGGCGCGGACCGGCGCCGCGCTCACGCGGGGCGCCCGAGGTCCGCCGAGATCCTGGCCAGCTTGTCGAGCCGTTCCTGAAGGCTCGGGTGCGTGGCGAAGAGCCGGGCGACGCGGCTGCCCGCGCCGATGGCCGGGATGAAGTAGAAGGCGTTGAACGCGCTCGCGGTGCGCAGGTCCTTGCTGGGGATGCGGGCGATGTCGCCGTCGAGTTTGGTCAGCGCCGACGCCAGCGCGGAGGGGTGTCCGGTGAGCAGCGCGCCGGCCCGGTCGGCGGCCAGTTCCCGGTAGCGCGACAGCGCCCGGATGAGGAGGAAGCTCAGCGAGTACACCAGCGCCGAGACCGCCATGACGGCCGCGAGGACGGCCATCGTGTTCTGGTCGCGCCGGCCCCGGCCCCCGTACAGCTGGGAGTAGAACGCGAAGCGGACGACGAGCCCCGCGATGACGCCGAGGAATGAGGCGACGGTGATCACCGCCACGTCGCGGTGCGCCACGTGCGACAGTTCGTGGGCCAGGACGCCCTCCAGCTCGTCGGGCTCCAGGCGGCGCGTGAGGCCCGTGGTCACGCAGAGCACCGCGTGGTCGGCGTTGCGCCCGGTGGCGAACGCGTTGGGCAGGTCCGTGTCGGCGACGGCGAGCTGTGGCCTCGGCATGTCGGCGGCGGCGCACAGCCGGTCGAGGACGCCGTGCAGCTGGGGCTGTTCCTCGCGGGACACGACGCGCCCGTGCATCGCGTACAGGGCGATGCGGTCGGAGAACCAGTACTGCGACCACAGGACGGCCGCCGCCACCACCACGACCACGACGATCGACCTGAGCAGGACCACGAGCGCCCCGACGAACGCCACGTACAGCAGTCCGAGCAGGAAGACCGTGACCAGCATGCGGGTGGTCAGCTGCCGGTCGGGCTCGAAGCGGCTGTGCACGGCCCTCACACCCTCCCGTGAACGGCGGGGACGGGGGCGGTGGGGGCGGCGGCGACGGGGGCCGGGAGGGCGAAGGGCGCGTTCGGCTTGATCATGGCGTGCTCCAGGACCGGGTGGGGGTGTGCACACATCCACCATGCCACCGCCCGGGCGCTTCAGAGCAGCTGTCGGCGCACCAGCTCGCGCAGGCGCCCGCCGGGATCGGCGAGGAGCGCCGCCGGCGGGCCTTCCTGTACGACGCGGCCCTCGGCCATGACGATCACACGGTCGGCGTCCAGGACCGTCGAGAGCCGGTGGGCGATCACGACCCGGGTGGCCGCGAGGCTCCGGGTGCTCTCGGTCACGACGCGCTGGGTCTCGTTGTCCAGGGCGCTGGTGGCCTCGTCGAAGAAGAGGACGCGGGGGCGCCTGACCAGTGCCTGGGCGATCATGAGACGTTGGCGCTGGCCGCCCGAGATGACGCCGCCGCCCGAGATCATGGTGTGCAGCCCCATCGGCATCCGCTTGATGTCCTCGGCGAGCCCGGCCATGGCCGCCGCCTGCCACGCCTCCTCCTGGCTGAACACCTCCGCCCCGCAGATGCAGTCCAGGATCGACCCGCTGAGCGGCTGGGCGTTCTGGAGCACGACGCCGCACTGACGGCGCACGGCCGCGCGGTCCAGCGCCGCCAGATCCTGGCCGTCGTACAGGACGCTGCCCGCCACCGGGTCGTCGAAGCCGATCAGCAGGCGCAGCAGTGTCGACTTGCCGCAGCCGCTCGGCCCCACGATCGCCACGAACTCGCCCGGGGCCGCCTTCACCGAGACGTCGTCGAGGACCAACGGTCCGTCGTCGGTGTAGCGGAAGGACACCCCTCTCGCCTCGATCTCCCCCGACAGCACACCGGGCTGCGTGCTGGCCCCGCGCACCTCGGGGGCCGCGTCGAGCACCGGCTTGATCTGCTCGAACATCGGCAGCACCGCGGCGGCCGACAGGAACGCGCCGGTGAGCTGGGTGACCGAGGTGAGCAGCATCGTCACGGCGGTGTTGAACGTCAAGAAGGCGCCCGCCGACAACGAGCCGCGTGCGGGACCCGCGAGCAGGGCGAACAGGAGCAGTGAACACACCGGCAGATACACGGAGTTGAGGACCGTCGTCAGGTTCTTGATCCGGCCCGCCCGTTTGTGGAGCTCCCTGCTGCGCGCGAACTCGCCCGCCCACGCGCCGTAGGCGAAGCTCTCCGCCGCCGCGACCCGCAGCTTCGGCAGCCCGCGCAAGGTCTGGAACGCCTGGTTGTTCAGCTTGTTGCTCAGCACCACGAGACGGCGCTGCCAGCGCAGTTCCCACATCCCCATGGCCAGGAACACGCCCGCGATGACGAGCAGCACGGCGATCGCCGCGAGGGCGAGCGGCACGCTGAAGCACAGCAGCAGGACCAGGTTGACCAGACCGACCGTGCCCGCCTGTGCCACCAGGGGCCCGGTGCCCGAAAGGACCCTGCGGATCGCTCCGACGCCCATCGCGGCACTGGCGAGCTCCCCGGTGGAGCGCCCGGCGAAGAACCGGGTGGGAAGCCGCAACAAGCGGTCCCAGACGGCTGGTTGGAGGGCCGCTTCGATACGCCCTTCCATGCGCAGGATGGTGAGGTTCTGCATCAGCGAGAACGCGGCCGACACGATGGCGCTGACGATGACGGCCAGCGACACCCGCGCGATGAGACCGGTCTCGGCGCGGGGCACGTACGCGCCGAGCACCTGCCCGGTCGCGATCGGCACCAGCGCGCCGAGCGCCACCGTCACCAGGCCCGCCAAGAGCAGCCGCCGCACATCGGCGCGGGTGCCGCGCAGGCTGAACCGCGCGAGACCCCACATGCCGAGGGGACGCTCGGGCAGCGGCCGGTAGAGCATCACGGCGCGCCGCTCGAACTGCGCGGCGTTGCCCGCGTCCACCCGGGTGCGCCGGCCCGACGAGGGGTGCACCGCGTCATAGCCGCCGCGCCGCCACAGCAGCGCGACGGGCGTCCCGCTCGTGCGGTGGCCCACCAGCGGCCCCGCGTCCTCGCGCCACCAGCGTCCCTCAAGGCGCACGGGGCGGGTGCGGATCCGTGAGCCGAGGGCGACGGCTTCGACGGGGTCGACCCGGTCGCTGACCGCGCCGGCGAGCGAGGGCCCGGCCAGCGTGATGCCGGTGGCCTCGGCGACGAGGCGGCAGGCGGCGTAGGTGGCGTCGTCCCCGGGGGCCGCCGCCCGCGCGGAGGCCTTGCGGGTGCGGCCGATGGAGGTCACGAGCGCCCGGTCGGCCTCCTCGCGGACGGCCTCGCCGGCCTTGATCCCGGCGGCCGCGCGGTCCTCGTGGGCGCGTTCCGCGGCCTCGATCCACCGGTCGAGCGCGGACAGCAGCCGGTACTGCTGATTGACCATGCCCTGCCACAGCGCGCCGTCGACGAGCAGATCGCCCGCCGCCTCCGCGCTGAACTCCGCCCCGTACCGCACGCTGCCCGGTGCCACCGTGAGCCAGAGGTTGTCGTCGTCGGCCACGGACTCCTCAGAGGCGGTACGGCCGTCCAACGGGGCCTCGAACAGGACGCGTTGACCGCGTCCCACGCCGAGCGAGAAGGCGTGCTCCAGGAGGCTGAGGGCTGCGTCGCCCGCGTCGTACCCGCTCGGACGGGCGCCCTCGTAACCGGTGGCGTGCGGGTGGCGGTACAGCTCGCGCAGCGGGATGCGGCGCAGCGCGCACTCCCGCAGGGGCCGGCCGACCAGGGTGTGCCGGGGTCCTTCGACCGGGCCCAGCAGCAGCGTGCCCGGTTCGAGGCGGCCGAGGAAGTGCCAGTGGCCGCCCTCCGCCGCGTCGACCGCGAACAGATCGAGCGCGCCGCCCACCACGAGCCACAGCACCTGCGGGCCCTGGAGCGAGAAGCCGGGCAGACCCGCGCAGTCGATGTGCTGCCCGAGGCCGCCGAGCGCACCGACCACGGCGTCCCGGGCGGGGACGTGGGCGTCGGGTGCGGGGTGCGTGAAGGGGTGAGCGGAGGGCTGTGTCGAGGGCGCCGCTGAAGTCTGTGCGGAGAGGTGAGCGGAGGGGTGTGCGGAAGTCATTCAGTGCTCCCTGACCAGCTCGGCGTACGCCCCGCCGGCGGCGACAAGCTCCTCGTGGCGGCCCCGCTCGACGACGGTGCCGTGGTCGAGTACCAGGATCTCGTCGCTGTCGCGGACGGTGCTGAGCCGGTGCGCGATGACCACGCAGGCGCAGCCGCGGCGGCGCACATTGTCGATGATGACGTGTTCGGTCTCGGCGTCCAGGGCGCTGGTCACCTCGTCGAGCACCAGGATGCTCGGCCGGCGCACGAGGGCGCGGGCGATCTCCAGGCGCTGGCGCTGGCCGCCGGAGAAGTTGCGCCCGTCCTGCTCGACCCGGCTGTGGATGCCGCCGGGACGGCGCGCGACGACCTCGTACAGGGCGGCGTCCTTGAGCGCGGTGACCACGGCGTCGTCCGGGATCGAGGGGTCCCACAGCGCGACGTTGTCCCGCACGGTGCCCTCGAAGAGGAAGATGTCCTGGTCGACGAAGGAGACCGACGCGGCGAGCGTCCCGCGCGGGATGTCCTCAAGGCGCTGTCCGTCGACGCGGATCGTGCCCTCCCAAGGGGCGTACAGGCCCGAAATGAGCCGGGACACCGTCGACTTGCCGCTTCCCGAGCCGCCCACCAGGGCCACCTGCCGGCCGGGCCCGACCGTGAGCGAGAACCCGCTGAGCAGGGGCTTGTCGAGGGGGCTGTAGCCGAAGGTGATGTCGTCGAGCGTGACATGGCCCTTGAGGCGGCGGGTGTCGGTGCCCGGCTGGGGGCGGGCGCCCGGCGCGTCCACGGGGAAGTTCTCCACGTCTTTCAGCCGGGCCACGTCCGCCGCGAAATCCTGGATCCGCCCGGCCACCCCGTTCAGTCGGGTGACCGGCGCGGTGAAGCGGGCCACCAGCGCCTGGAACGCGACGAGCAGCCCGATCGAGAGGTGCCCCTCCACCGCGCGGAGCCCGCCGATCCACAGGATGAGCGCGCTGTTGAGGGTGGCGAGCGCGGGCGCGACGATGCCGAGCCAGGCGCTCGGCACCCCCAGGCGCTGCTGCTCCTCCAGGGTGGTGGCGTGCTGTCCCGCCCAGCGGCGGAAGAACCCGTTCTCGCCGCCGGTGGCCTTCATCGTCTCGATCAACTGGAGTCCGGTGTAGGCGGTGTTGGTGAGCCGGGCGCTGTCCGCGCGCAGCTTCTGGCTCCGAGTGGCCCGCAGCCGCACCACCACGCGCATCGCGATGACGTTGAGCAGCGCGATGGCGACCCCGATGACGGTGAGCTGGGGATCGTAGGTCCACAGCAGGACCGCGTAGAGCAGCACCACGACGCCGTCCACCGCCGCCGCCGTCAGGTCGCGCGCCAGTGTCTCGGCGACCGCGTCGTTGGACTGGAGGCGCTGGACGAGGTCGGCGGGGCCGCGCTGGGCGAAGAAGGTGACCGGCAGCCGCAGCAGATGCCGGAAGAACCGGGCGCTGCTGAGCGTGGAGGAGATGACGCGCCCGTGCAGCAGATTGGCCTGCTGGAGCCAGGTCAGTACGGCGGTGAGCACCACCAGGGTGCCCATGGCGGCGAACAGCGCGCCCAGCAGCGAGGTCTGATGCCCCATCAGGAAGAGGTCGATGTAGGTACGGCTGAGCGCGGGCAGGGCCGCGCCGACCGCCACGAGCAGCAGGCTCGCCAGGAGCGAGACCAGCAGGGTGGGCGCGGTGCCGCGCAGGCGGGCGGGCAGCGCGCTCAGGACGCCGGGCGCCCGGCCGCCGCGCCGGAAGTCCGGGCCGGGCTCAAGGACCAGGACCACCCCGGTGAAGCTGGTGTCGAAGTCCTCCGAGGGAACGAACCGGCGGCCCTTGTCGGGGTCGTTGACGTACACGCCGCTACGGCCGAGCCTGCGCCCCGCGCCGTCGTACACGACGTAGTGGTTGAACTCCCAGAACAGGATCGCGGGCGCGCTCACCTCGGCCAGCGCGGCCGGTTCCATCTGCATGCCCTTGGCGGTGAGCCCGTAACTCCGCGCGGCCTTCAGGATGTTGCTGGCGCGCGAGCCGTCGCGGGAGACACCGCAGGCGATGCGCAGCTCCTCCAGGGGCACATGGCGCCCGTGGTGGGCCAGCACCATGGCGAGCGAGGCGGCGCCGCACTCAAGTGCCTCCATCTGGAGCACGGTGGGGGTGCGCACCCGCCCCGGGCGCGGCGCCCTCGGTGCCCGGCGGCCGCGCGAACGGCGGCCGCCCGGGGGTGGGCCTGGCCTGCGGCGGCCGTGTCCGGTGGAGGGGAGTGCCGGGGCGGGGGGCGGTGCGGTCACGGGAGCAGCCAATCGAGGGGACGCCGGTCGGCCAGGTGGACGGTGCCGGTGGCCGGGATCATGGAGCCGAGGGCGAACGGCGGCCCGTCGGCGGACGACCAGCGGTATCCGGACTTCGTGGCGGTCCTGCGTTCGAGGCGCACCAGGACCCCCACCGGCCTGCCGTGCTGGGAGAACTGCTCGGCGAGCTGGTCGTCGCCGAGGAAGGCGGCGATCTGTTCGCGGGTCTGCGGCGCCCTGCCGACGGCGGCCACCGTGCCGCGCAGCACCCCGTACCGCTCGGCGGGGACGGACTGCACGGTGAGGTCGACCCGCGCGCCCACGGGCACGTCCGCGCCGCTGTCGCCGGGCACGTACAGCATCACCACCAAGGGGTCCTCGCGCCCGCCGGCGCGCTCGATGCTCGCCACGTTCGCGCCGGTGGCGAGGACCGAGCCGATGGTGGCGGAGAGGTTGGTGAGGCGGCCGGCGTCGATCGCGCGGACGGTCCTGTCGCCCTGGGCGGTACGGACCTTGAGCAGCGGGGCGTCGGCCGCGAGCAGCTGGCCCTGCTGGGCGAGGACGCCGGTGACCTGGCCCGCGACCGGGCTCTGAAGGATGTAGCTTCCCTCGGCGTGGGTCAGGATGCCTGGCGCATCGATCGTGGAGGCGACGGACCCGTTGACGGCCCACAGACACGCGGCGGCCATCACCAGCACGGTGACCAGAAGGACGAGCGCGCCCTGCGGTCGCGCGAAACGCACCGGCAGGTCTAGTTCTTCCGGCGATCGCAGCTTGGAAAGGGCCTGTTGGCGAAATTGCACGGAATTCTTTCCTCAACCACGGACCATCGGCAAGGAGCCCCGGAACCGGTACGGTTCCGGGGCTCGTGCGCGATCTCAGAGACCGGCGACGAGACCGGTGGCGAGGCCCGTGACGGGGGCGGTGTTCACACCGGTGACCGAGCCGACGAGACCCGTGACCGAGCCGACGATGCCGGAGACCGGGAGCACGGAGTCGGCGGTGCCGGTCACGTTGCCGAGCGCGGTGCCGACCAGGCCGCCGGACACGTTGTCCAGGTCGGCGTCGGAGATCTCAAGGGTCTCAACCTGAGCGTTGTTCATGTGTTCTGCCTTTCATGGGGACATTTCCTATCGGGAACTCCTTGCCGGTGCTCCCGCAGTGGGCAGGATCAAAACACGCCGACCGCGTACGCAGCCAATCGCCGCGGCACTGATCAGGCGGTGTGTCCCTTTTCGAATTGGCAGGACGTGCAGGGACGTTCATGATTTGGGGGCAGGTTCTTCACGAGCTTCACGAGACGAATTCCTGACGCTCGTACTCTGCTTTGCGGCCGCCTTTCCGAAGTGGGGCACACCCGCATCAAAGCCCCCGGCCCGCGCCCGGATCGGAGCCGGGCGCGGGCCGGGGTGACGGGACTGCGCACGCGCTGTGCAGGTTCTCGGAAGGTGCCCTTCCGCTTGCCTGGGAGGCACGCCTCGGGGAGTGGACCGCGAGGCGGCTCAGCGCCCCTGGAGCGCCTTGACGTTGTCGCCGAACGTCCAGCTCCTTGAACCGTCCCAGTTGAGCGACCAGGTCATCAGGCCCTTGAGTCCGCCGCCGTAGGTGTTCCACGCCTGGGCGACCTGACTGGTCGTCATGTACCCGCCGCCCGCGCCCGGCTGGGCGGGCAGTCCGGGCACCTGTCGGTCGTAGGGCACCTTGACCGTGGTGCCCTGGATGACCAGGCCCTTGTTCAGGCAAGTGGTCTGCGCGGTGAACCCGGCGACGGTGCCGGCCTCGTAGGAGTCGCCGGAGCAGCCGTACATGCTGCCGTTGTAGTACTGCATGTTGAGCCACCACAGCCGGCCGTTGTCCGCGTACTTCTTCACGATCGGCAGGTACGCGCCCCAGATCGAGCCGTACGTCACGCTGCCGCCGGTGACATACGCGGTCTCCGGCGCCATCGTCAGGCCGAAGCCGGCCGGCATCCGCGCCAGGACGCCGTCGATGATCCGGATGAGGTTGGCCTGTGCGGGCGAGAGGGTGTTGATGTTCCCGCTGCCCACGAGGCCGGTCTCGATGTCGATGTCGATGCCGTCGAAGTTGTACCGCTGCAATATCGGCACGATCGTGGCCACGAAGCGGTCGGCGACGGCGCTGGAGCTGAGATCGATGCCGGCCGCGGCTCCGCCGATGGACATGAGGACCGTCTGGCCCGAGGCCTTGGCCTGGCACATCTCGGCCGGGGTGGGCACCTTCACCGTCGCGTCCATGCCGTCCTCCCACAGGACGGTGCCGTCGGAGCGGATCACCGGGAAGGCGGCGTTGATGACGTTGTATCCGTGGTCGCGGATGCGGGAATCGGTGAGCGGGATCCAGCCGAGTGGCGGGTGGACGCCGTTGGATGCGCCGTCCCAGTTCTCCCAGTAGCCCTGGAGCACCTTGCCCGGAGGCCGTGGGCTGGTGGCGCAGGTGTCCGTGCGCGGCGCGCCCGGCGCCGCGGCCACCGGGGCCTGCGCGGTGAGCGCCAGCACGAGGCCGGCTCCCAGCAGACGTAACGTGCGACCGATCATGCTGTGCTCCTTGCCTCCGGGAGCGCCGCAGGTGCGGGGGCGCGGCGGGGCCCGGGCCGTGGGGGGACCTCAAGGAGGTGCGAGGGGTGGCGCCCCACACCGTAGATTGGTCCAGACCTACCGTCAACGCATCGCGCGGGCAGGGAAGTTGACGGGCTACCAGGCACCCGTACGCTTCCGCGCCCGTCGTCTCACTTCGCCGCCGCGCGCCCCACCGACTCGACCAGTGGCAGCAGGCGGTGGGGCACCCGCTCGCGCAGGGCGACCTCGGTGCGGGTGCGCACGACGCCCGGGAGCTGGATGAGCCGCTGGATGACGTCTTCGAGATGGGCGTTGTCGCGGGCGGCGACCCGGGTCAGCAGGTCGCCGCCGCCCGTGATCGAGAACGCCTCGATGATCTCGGGCACCGCCGCGAGGGCGTCGCCGACCTCGTCGAGGTGGCCCTGGGTCACTTCGATGTGCACGAAGGCGAGCACCGGATGGCCCAGCGCGGCGGGGGAGAGGACCGGACCGGTGCCGGTGATCACGCCGTCGCGCTCCATCCGGTCGAGCCGGGCCTGGAGCGTGCCCCGGGCCACCCCCAGGATGCGGGCGTACTCGCGGACGCTGGTGCGCGGCTGCTCGATCAGCAGGCGCAGGATCCGGGTGTCCAGCATGTCCACGGTCACGTCGCGTCCTTTGTCCTTCCGGGCCTGGTGGCAGGGTGCGACTTTACCCGGGGCGCCAGGGCGTGCGGATGGCGCCGAACAGGGCACGCGGGGGGTGTGGGGCGGGCGCTTGGGCCCGCGAGCGGACCGATGGGGCGAGGATGGGCGGATGAACACATCAGAGGTTGTGGCGGACGCGTTCGGACGTGTCCAGGAGGAAGTGCACGCCGCCGTCGAGGGCCTTACGGCCGACGAACTGGCGTTCCGGCCGGACGGCGAGGCGAACTCGATCGCCTGGCTCGTGTGGCATCTGACGCGGGTTCAGGACGACCACGTCGCCGACGCGGCCGGCCTCGACCAGGTGTGGACCGGCCAGGGCTGGGCCGGCCGGTTCGCTCTCGCGTTCGGCGACGAGGAGACCGGCTACGGGCACACCTCCCAGCAGGTGGCGGCCGTCCGCGACGTGTCGGCCGAGCAGCTGCGCGGCTACTACGACGCCGTCCACGAGCAGACCATGGCGTTCGTCCGGGGCCTTGACGACCCGGCACTCGACCGGGTCGTCGATGAGCGCTGGACCCCGCACGTCACCCTCGGCGTCCGGCTGATCAGCGTCATCGCGGACGACCTGCAACACGCGGGGCAGGCCGCGTACGTACGGGGACTGCTGAAGCGGCGCTGACGGGGCGTCAAGTCCGCCGGGTCAGGAAGCCGCGAGGGTCGTGTCGAGCCAGTCGAACATGACCTGGTGCGCGCGGTGGAAGGCGCCGACGTGGCAGTGCTCGCCCGCGCCCTCGGCCTCGCTCAGCGTGACCAGCGTGGCGGGGGCGTTGACCAGCCCCTCGGCGACCCGGCGGGGCTGGCCCTCGAAGAACTGGTCGTTCTCGGCCTCCAGGACCAGGGCCGGCGCGACGATCTTGCCGAGGTGGCCTTCGAGGGCGTAGGTGCGCGACCGGCGGACCAGATCCGCGTACGACTGCGCGCCGAGCGTCCACACGCCGTTGCGCAGGGCCCAGCGCACCTGGGTGTTCTCTGCGGCCGCGGCGGCCAGGGCCGCGTTCGCCTGCGCGTCGCGGCCCTCGGCGATCCAGGTGATGACCTCCGCCGGCATGCCGCGCTCGAACGCGGCGCCGAAGTCGAGTACGCCGTCGTCGAGGATCAGCGCGGCCACCCGGTGCTCATACGCCGCGGCGCGGGCGACGAGGCAGCCGCCCAGGCTGTAGCCGAACAGAGCGACGCGCGCGGGGTCGGTCTCGGGCCTGCTCAGCGCGTAGTCGACGACCGGAGTGGTCACCGCTTCCCAGTCGGGCCGGAAGGTGAGCTGCTGCTCGCGCAGCACGGCTCCCTGGCCCGGTCCGTCGAAGGCCAGCACGTTGTAGCCGCGGCGCAGGGCGGCGGCCGCGATGACGAAGTAGGCCTCCTCCGCCGTCGAGTCGAAGCCGTTGGTGTAGATGACCGTGGGGCGCGGGGCGCCGCTGTCGTCCACGAGGAAGAGGTAGCCCGGCAGTGTGGTGTCCTCGTAGGGGATGGCGACGCTCTCGACAGGCGTGTCGAGGAGCGCGGCGGCCTTGACGAATGTCTCCCGGGAGCGGCGTGAAAGGAGCGCCACCTCCGGGTCGGTGGCCGGAGCGTCGCGCAGGTAGAACTCGGCGGTGCGGTAGTAGTTCGACGCCCGCAGCAGCGCTTCACGGGCGCTGACCCGGTGTCCCGAGGCCAGTGCCCCTTCACCGATGGCCGCGACGCGCTCGGCCGTCGCCTTCCAGGCGCGGTGCCAGCTCGGCTCGTCGCCGTCGGTGATGTCGCGCGCGGTGACCAGGATCTCGCCGAGGTCGGCGCCCTGGTAGGCGGTGAAACCTGCGGCGCGCAGGGTCTCGAAGGAGAAGGACTCGTCGTCGAAGAGGAACTTCACGGTGGGCCGTCCATTCGGTGGGGGCGTGGAAGCGCGTGAGCGCGGGTGGCCGGAGCCGCTAACCGAGACGGATCCGTTCCGTCTCGGTTGGAGCCTAGGGAAGACTGAGACGAGACGCAACCGTTCCGTCTCGGTTAAGCTCGGGCCCATGAGCGAATCGGCCGGAACAAAGTCCGCGCCCGAGCGGCGAGCCGCCGGCGGACCCGTGTTGCAGGACGCCGTCACCAATGCCCTGACCACCGCCTTCTTCGAGGAACTTGCCGAGACCGGATACGGCAGGCTGTCGATGGAGGCGGTCGCGCGGCGGGCCGGCGCGGGAAAAGCGGCGCTCTACCGCCGATGGGCCTCGAAGCAGGCCATGACCGCCGCGCTGGTGTCGCAGGCGGCCACGGAGGGACACCTGCCCGACACCGGCTCGCTGCGCGGCGACGTGCGGGAGTTCCTGGAGGGCTGGATCATCGCGCTCGGCCATCCGCAGGCCATCCGGATCATCCTGGACCTGATGGCCGAGAGCGCCCGCAACGACGAGCTGCGCGACGCCCTGCGCTCGACCGTGCGCGACCCGCGCCGCGAACAGGCCGCGCGTCTGCTGCGTCGGGCGGTCGAGCGCGGGGAACTTCCCGGGGACAGCGACATCGACCTGAACCTGGACTTCCTGGGGAGCCCGGTCTACTGGCGGATGGCCGTCGTCCAAGGCGCCGTCGACCAGGGCTACTTGGACCGGCTCACCGCGAAAGTCGTGGCGGCGCTGGGGGCTTGACGGCCCGGGCGGCGGCTGGAGTGCGGTGCTGGTCGGCGTGCAGCGTGCCCCGGGGCCCGGCGGCGCCGCCCATCGGGGCCGCACCGCATCGTCTGCTGGCCACATGGAGCCGGTGGAGGAACGGGGCATCGAGGCCGGCGTCACCGTCACCGCGCGGGTGAAGCCGGCCGGCGTCCATGCCGGACACGGCGAGGAGGGCTATGCCGTGGTCACGGCGCGAGTCGACGAGGTCGGCGGGAACGGCGCCGTGGCTCTCCTCGCCGGCGAGCAGCGCATTGGCGCCGGACCGTGCGAGGGCGGAGACGAACCGCCGGGTCCTGGCCGGCCCGTCCGCCGCGTTCCACCACACCAGGCCGCTGAGCGCGATCTCGCCCGACCGCAGAAAACGGGTGGGGTCCTCCAGATCGGTGGCGGTCACCCCGCCGATCTCCCGGCGGAGCAGATTCTCGCCACCCCAGACCAGGCTCAGACCGAGCCCTTCCATCTGGAGAAGGTCCCCCACGCGCATGCGCTGACTCCTTGTACGGCCACCGGAGCGACGCCCTGATTTCTCGCATCCGCGAGGCAGATACGAGATTTACCATGGTAGATGCAGGCCATGAGGGGCGGAATGTCCCTTGGTTGCTCCACCAGGACGGCCGGGCCACGCGAGCGGATTTCTATGCCCCGCACCAGTCGTTTCCGGCCCCCGGCACCGCTTCACTGGCGGAGTGAGCACAGGCCGAAGACGGTGGAGACATGGATCTGAACACGGTTCTCGACGTGCGGGACGCCCGCGCCCAAGAGCCCTGGCGTCCGGGCGACGCCTGGCTCGGTGGCGGTACGTACCTGTTCTCCGAGCCACAGCCGCAACTGCGCCGGCTGGTGGATCTGAGTCGGATGGGCTGGGAGCCGGTCCGGTCGGCGGCCGACGGGGCGCTGGAGATCGCGGCCACCTGCACGATCGCCCAACTGTCGCGATTCGGCCGCACCTTGAGGGCGCCGACGGCCCCGCTCGTGGAGCAGTGCTGCCGCGCCTTCCTCGCGTCGTTCAAGATCTGGAACATGGCGACGGTGGGCGGCAACCTCTGCAACGCCCTGCCGGCTGGCCCGATGATCTCCCTCACGGCGGCCCTCGACGGCACCTGCATGCTCCGCGCCCGGGACGGCTCGACCCGGCTCGTCCAGGTCGCCGACTTCGTCACCGGCGCGGGACGCAAGGTGCTCGCCGAGGGCGAACTGCTGCGCTCGGTGACCCTGCCCGCCCGCTCGCTGCGGTGCCGGACCGCCTTTCGCCAGGCGTCGCTGTACGGACTCGGGCGCTCCGGCGCGCTGGTCATCGGGGCACTCGACCCGCAGGACGGTTCGCTGACGGTGACCATCACTGCGGCGACCCGGCGCCCGTTCCGGCTCTGGTTCGCCCTGCCGCCCGACCCGGCGCGGCTGCGCGAGGCGATCGCGTCGGCCATCGCCGACGGCGACTGGTACGACGACATCCACGGCCTGCCCCAGTGGCGCCGGCACATGGCCTTCCACCTCGCCGAACAGGTCCGCCAGGAACTCACCGAAGGAGACGGCGCACGATGAGCTTTCACCTGCGGATCAACGGCCGGCCCTGCGACATCGAGCCGCGCGCCGGCCAGTGCCTGCGCACCTATCTGCGCGAACGCGGCTGGTTCGGGGTGAAGAAGGGCTGCGACGCCGGGGACTGCGGCGCCTGCACGGTGCACGTGGACGGGGAGGCGGTGCACAGCTGTCTGTATCCGGCCTTCCGGGCCGAGGGCAGGTCGGTCACCACGGTGGAGGGACTGGCAGGACCGGACGGTGAACTCCACCCCGTGCAGCGCAAGTTCCTCGACGCGCAGGGCTTCCAGTGCGGGTTCTGCACCGCCGGATTCCTGATGACCACCGTCGCCCTCGAACAGGAGAAGGGCACCGCACGCGACGACGGCAAGGTGGAGGATCTGCCGCGCGCCTTCAAGGGCAACCTCTGCCGCTGCACCGGATACCGCGCCATCGAGGACGCCGTACGCGGCGTCACACACACCGAACGCCCCCGCGCCGGAGAAGCGGTGGGCAAGAGCCCCGGCGCCCCGGCCGGCTCCCGGATCGTCACCGGCACCGCCTGGTACACCTTCGACGTGGAGATCCCAGGCCTGCTGCACATGAAGCTGCTGCGCTCCCCGCACCCGCACGCCCGCATCCTCGCCATCGACACCTCCGCCGCCCAGCGGGTACCGGGTGTCCACGCCGTCCTCACCCACGAGGACGCCCCCGGCACGCTGTACTCCAGCGCCCGCCACGAACACCCCGCCCAGGACCCCGACGACACCCGCGTCCTCGACGACACCGTCCGCCACGTCGGTCAGCGCGTGGCTGCCGTCGTCGCCGACAGCGAGCGGGCCGCCGAGGAGGGCTGTCGCAGGATCGAGGTGACGTACGAATTGCTCGATCACGTCACCGACCCCGAGGAGGCCATGCGGCCCGGGGCGCCGGTCATCCACGCCGGCAAGGGAGCGGCGGAGCGGATCGCCCGCGTCGAGAACAACGTGGCCGGCGAGGCGCACGGCGAGACCGGCTGCGTACGGGAGGGGTTCGCCGAGGCGGCGGTCGTCCACGAGGCGACCTACCGCACCCAGCGCGTCCAGCACGCCAGCCTGGAGACCCACGGCTGCGTCGCCTACTTCGAGCCCAAGGAGGGCGGCACCGGGGAACGTCTGACCGTACGCTCCAGCACCCAGACCCCGTTCCTGACCCGCCGCGCGCTGTGCGCGCTCTACGGCCTGCCCGAGGACGAGGTGCGGGTCGTCGCGGGCCGGGTCGGCGGCGGCTTCGGCGGCAAACAGGAGATGCTCACCGAGGACATCGTCGTCCTGGCCGCGCTGCGCCTGCGCCGCCCGGTCAAGCTCGAATACACCCGCGCCGAGCAGTTCCACGGCGCCACCACCCGCCACCCGTTCACCGTCACCATCAAGGCCGGCGCCCGCGCCGACGGCACGCTGACGGCGATTCAGATGCGGGTGGTCGCCAACACCGGCGCCTATGGCAACCACGGCCCCGCCGTCATGTTCCACAGCGTCGGCGAGTCCTTCTCCGTCTACCGCGCCCCGCACAAGAAGGTCGACGCCTTCTCCGTCTACACCAACGTCGTCCCGGCCGGCGCCTTCCGCGGCTATGGCCTGGGGCAGGTGACCTTCGCCCTCGAATCCGCCATGGACGAGCTGGCCCGGCGGCTCGGCATGGACCCGCTCGACTTCCGTGAGAAGAACATCATCGGCCCCGGCGATCACCTGACCGGCCCGGTCGGGGAGGAGGAGGACCTGCACATCGCCTCCTACGGACTCGCCCAGTGCCTCGCCACCGTCCGGCGCGCCATCGCGCGGGAGCGCCCCGACGACGGCGTGCCACCGGGATGGCTGGCCGGCCAGGGCGCGGCCGTGGCGATGACCGCCACCGGCCCGACCGGCGGCCATTACGCGGACGCCGCCGTCACCCTGCTGGCGGACGGCACGTACGACGTCGCGGTCGGCACGGCCGAGTTCGGCAACGGCACCACCACCGTCCACCAGCAGATCACCGCCGGCGCCCTGGCCACGACCCTGGACCGCGTCACCGTCCGCCAGTCCGACACCGACGTCGTGCGCCACGACACGGGCGCCTTCGGCTCGACGGGCACGGTCGTGGCGGGCAAGGCGGTCCTGCTCGCGGCGCAGGCGCTCGCCAGACGCCTGACGACCTTCGCGGCCCGGTACACCGACGTGCCTCGCCACCTGTGCGTGCTCGGCGCCGACGCGGTCGACTGCGCCGGGCGGACGCTCACCCTGAAGGAGCTCCACGAGGCGGCGCTGCGCGGGGGCGGGCTCGGTGAGGTGTCGGCGCAGGGGCACTGGGGCGGCAGTCCGCGCTCGGTCGCCTTCAACGCCCAGTGGTTCAAGGTCGCCGTCGACCCGGACACCGGCGAGACGAAGATCCTGCGCAGTGTGCACGCCGCCGACGCGGGCAAAGTGATGAACCCGCTCCAGTGCCGCGGCCAGGTCGAGGGCGGGGTGGCGCAGGCGCTCGGCGCCGCGCTGTTCGAGACCGTACGCACCGACGAGCGCGGCGAGGTGACCACGGCGGGCTTCCGCCGCTACCGGTTGCCGCAGTACGCCGATGTGCCGCGCACCGAGGTCCACTTCATGGAGACGACCGACGCGATCGGGCCGCTCGGGGCCAAGTCGATGAGTGAGAGCCCCTTCAACCCGGTGGCCCCCGCGCTCGCCAACGCGCTGCGTGACGCCACGGGGCTGCGCTTCACCGAGCTGCCGGTGACCCGGGACCGGCTGTGGCTCGCGATGGCCCGGGCGGCGGGCCGCGCCTGACGCGGCCACCCCGCCGCCACCTCGCAGGCCCGCCTTCCGCTCGCTGCCGCAGGGGTGGGCCGATGGGTCTGCCTGGGTCAGGAAGAGCCCGAAACGATGGTCCATTGGCACAAACGCGCGGCATCGAGTTGAGCCATTGGGCCCCGAAGTGGTGTCATGGGGAGGTCGATGGCGCTGTGGTCTCCGCAGCGCCTTTCTCATGTCCAATGGGTAAGGAGCAGTGGGTCAGTGGTGAAGAGGGTGTTCGTGGCCCCCGACCCGGGGAAGCTGCGGCTGCGCGCGGCGACGCGAGCCGTGCTGGGCATCGGTCTCGCCGTCGTGGCGTGCGGCCTGGCAGGTCACTCCCTGGTGGCGGCCATCACCGGCGGGCTCTCGGCCCTGCTCGCGCTCTTCACGGTGACCGATCCCACGGTGCGCGGCCAGGCTGTGACCACCGCCCTGCTGCCCGTGGCCGGTCTGCCGGTGTTCGCCCTCGCGGCCTGCCTGCACGGCTACCCACTCGCCCGTGACCTGGCGTTCCTCGCGATCGTCGGCGCCGGCGTCTACGCCCGCCGCTGGGGCCCGCGCGGCCACGCGCTCGGCGTCTTCGCGTTCATGGCCTTCTTCGTCGCGCAGTTCCTGCACATGGTGGCGAGCCAGCTGCCCCAGCTGTACGAAGCGGTCCTGCTGTCCCTCGCCGTCGCCGCGACCGTGCGGTTCGGCCTCTGGTGCTACGAGCGCCACCGGCCGGGACTGCCCGCCGTGACGGCGCCCGACCCGGGCCGCGGCCTGTACCGGGCCACCACGCGCCAGGCCGTGCAGGCCGTCGTGGGCGCCGGCTTCGCCCTCGCGGCCGGCCAGGCGCTGTCACCGGACCGCTGGTACTGGGCCGTCGGCGCGACCTGGTGGATCTTCGTGAACACGACATCGCGCGGCGAGACCCTGGTGCGCGGCTTCCGCCGGGTCCTCGGCACCGTCATCGGCGTGGGCATCGGCCTCGCGGTGGCCGTGCCGCTGCGTGGCGCGCCCGTACCGACCGCGCTGCTGATCGCGCTCTGCGTCTTCGGGATCTTCTACGCGGCCGCCGTCTCCTACACGTGGATGATGCTCGCCGTCACCGTCATGGCCAGCCTGCTCTACGGGCTCCTCGGCGTCCTGAACACCGACCTGCTCGCGCTGCGCTTCTTCGAGACGGGCGTGGGCATGGCGGGCTCCGTGCTCGCCGTCCTGTTCGTCCTGCCGATCACCACGCACGCCACGACGGACGCCTGGGTGCGGCACGCGCTGCACAGCGTCCGGGCCTCCGCCGCCGAGGCCGCCGCCCGCCTCGCGGGCCAGGACGCCGACCCGCTGCCGCACATCGCCGAACTCGAACACACCCTGGCCAGGGTCCGGCTCTCGCTTGCGCCGCTGGTCCATCCGCTCAACCCGGTCCGCGCCCGCAAGGCTCGCGCCCGCCAGGTGCTCGGCCACCTCGACGACTGCGCCCGCGAGGCCCGCAGCCTCGCCGCGACGGCCGCCGACGCCGAGGCGTCCCACGACCAGCGTCTGACCGCCGCGTGCGAGCGGGTGGAAGCGGCCGTGGCCGTCCTCGTCTCGGCGCCCTCCGCGCCCGGCGCGCATCCGCGCCCCGCGACACCGGACCACGCGGACGCGCCGGCGGCAGCCGAACACCCCGCGCTCGTCCACCTGCACGCCCTGGAGCGCGCCCTTGTGGCCCTCGGCAGCCCGCTCCAGGCCGCGCCCAGGTCACCGCTTGCCGACGCCTGAGGCAGTCCCCGGTCCGGCCCGGTCCACCGGGCCCATGTGATCCACAGCCCTGCTACCGTCGCCGCAGCACAGCGGTGCGCGGGCGCGGGCCGGTCCCGTGCGGCGGAGCCGCTTCGGTGAGAGGGGCAGTGGTGGGCAGGGACAGGGCCGTACGGGCGTTCATCGGTTCGTTCACCTCCGCGGGCGGGCACGGCGTGACCGTGGCCGGCGTGGACGAGGAGACCGGCGCGCTCACCCCGCTCGGTTCCTCGGACGCCCTGGCCAATCCGTCGTTCCTCGTCCCCTCGCGGGACGGAACGATCCTGTACGCCGTGGGGGAGAACTCCCAGGGAACCGCCGCCGCCTTCGACATCACGGGGTCCGCGCCCCGTCTCGTGGCCGACCCGGTCCCGGTGGACGGCGCGGGCCCCACCCATCTCGACCTCGCCGCCGGGCACCTGTTCACCGCCAACTACGAATCCGGCAGCGTCAGCGCCCTGCCGGTCCGCCCGGACGGCACCCTGGGCCCCGTTGCGTCCGTCCTCACGCACCACGGCTCGGGCCCGGACCCCGAGCGCCAGAGCGCACCGCACGCCCACCAGGTGCTCGGCGACCCGAGCGGCCGCTGGATCCTCAGCGTCGACCTCGGCACCGACTCCGTACGCGTCTGCGAACCAGCCCCGGGCTCCGGCGTCCCGCGCCCGCACTCCGAGGCGCCGCTGCGGCCCGGCAGCGGCCCCCGCCACCTCGCCTTCCACCCCGACGGCCGGCACGCGTACGTCGTCAACGAGCTGGCGCCCACGCTGACCGTCTGCCGCTGGGACGCGCGGGGCGGAGTACTCCAACCGCTCGGCGAGACCCGCGTCGTCGAGGACGGCGCGCGCGGGGAGATCTTCCCCTCCGGGATCGTCGTGGCCCACGACGGACGGTTCCTGTGGGCCGCGACCCGGGGCCACGACTCCCTCGCGGTCCTCGCCCTCGACGAGACCGGCGAGAAGCCCCGGCTGGTGACCACGGTGAGCTGCGGCGGCCACTGGCCCCGCGATCTCACCCTGGACCCCCCGGGACGGCGCCTGTACGCCTCCAACGAGCGCTCCGGCGACGTGACCTGGTTCGACATCGACGCGGCCACCGGCATCCCCGCCAGGGCGGGCTCCATCGAGGCACCGGCCGCCTCGTGCGTGGTCTTCGGCTGAGCGGTGACCCGAGGGCCCGGCCCCGGTCCTTCGGCGCGGCGCACGAAGGCGGGGCCGCACCGTTCGTCCGGTGCGGCCCCGCCTCATGAGTCGTGCGTACGGTCAGTGGACCGGGGAGCCCTGCGTCTGCGGGGTGATGCCCAGGGCGGCCGCGTACTGCGACAGGACCAGCTTGCCGATGGCCGGGTAGGCGCCGAGCGCTTCGGCGGCCGAGCACTCGGCCTCCTTGGCGGCGGCGTCCAGCAGACCGTCGGCGACCTCGGGGCCGATCAGGTACGGGGCGACCGCGAGCTGGGTCGAACCCGAACCGCGCAGCTCGGCGGCCATGGCCGCGATCGCGCCCTCCTGGTCGAGCGCGGCGGCCATGACCGGCACGGCCAGGCGCGCGGCCAGCAGCATGCCGGTGATCCCGGCGGCCTGCACGGCCTCCTCGCCGCCCACCGTCGCCAGGATGATCCCGTCGGCGGCGGTCGCGACCGTGAAGAGGCGGGCGCGGTCGGCGCGGGCCAGTCCGGCCTCGGAGAGACGCACGTGCAGGGCCTCGGCGAGCAGCGGGTGCGGGCCGAGCACATCGGTCAGCTCGGCGGCGGCACGGCTGTCCATGACGGCCTGCCGGACGCGGCGGATCAGGGCGCTGTCGGGACCCGCGAGCAGCGGCACGACCACGGCGTCGGGCCCCCCGGCCCCGGCGGCCTCGGCCGTCTCGCGGCCCGCGGCGCGCGCCTGCTCGACGCGCGCGGCGCGCTCGGCGGCGATACGGACGAGGACCGCCTCGAGCGTGGGGTACTCGGCGGAGTCGGCATCGGCGCTGTCCAGGTAGCCGATGCGGGCGTGCAGACCGGGCAGCTCGGAGCGGGCGATGCTGATGACCTCGTCGGCAAGGCCTCGCACGGCCGGGCCCGGAGCGCCGGGAACGGCGAGAACGAGCGCGGGCGCGCCCTCCGGAGCAACCACCGGTTCCGGGCGGCGGTGCCGGCCGGACTGACGGGGTCGCGGCATTCGTACGGGCAGGCCGGATGCCGGCCCAGTGGGGGTGCTCATGGCGTCGCATGCTACTGGTTTTGCGTGGGCGGCTGTTCGGGGAGGGGACAGCTGAGCGGTATCTGTCCCGATTTACCCGGAGAGTGGCATAAAGATCAACTGTCCTGATCCGTCTCGGCACTCACCCGGTCGCGATCCACAACATGCGGGGGTCGTGCGGAAGTCGCACGTCGCCCTCGGCGAGGCCCGTCGCCACGAGCAGAGAGCCTTCGAGCGGATCGCCGGCCGGGTCCACCACACGCACGCCGGGAAGCAGCCGCGTCAACTCCGCACGCAGGGGCAGCACAAGAGGATCGCCCAGCTTGAACAGGCCACCGGTGAGCGCCACTTGGGCCCCGGGGCCGGGGTCTCGCGGGCAGACCGCGGCGGCCGCCCCCGCGATGTGCCGGGCCGCCTCGCCCAGGATCGCGGTGGCCACCGGATCGCTCCCGGCGCAACCGGCGACCTCGGGCGCGAACGAGGCGAGCACGGCGGGCCGGTCGCCGCGCGGATACAGCAGCCCCGGCAGCTCGCCGGGCGCGCCGAACGCCGCCTCCAGGCGGGCGAGCAGCGCCGCCGAACCGCCCGGGCGGCCGTCGTGGTGACGCAGCGCCGCCTCAAGACCGGCCCGCCCGATCCACGCGCCGCCTCCGCAGTCGCCGAGCAGATGCCCCCAGCCGTCGGCCCGCCGCCAGGCCTTGAGATCCGTGCCGAGCGCGATCATCCCGGTCCCGGCGGCGACCACAGCCCCGGCCCGATCGCCGAGCGCGCCCGCGTACGCCGTGACGGCGTCCGCCGCGAGGGCGATCCGCTCCACGCCGAGCGAACGGGACAGAGCCCCCGGCAGCTCGGCCCGCAACTCGTCCCCGAGGGTGGCCATGCCGGCCGCGCCGACCGCCACCGCCGCGATCCGGTCCGCGCCGGTGCGAGCCCGCAACTCCGCGACCGCCAGGAGCAGTTGCTCCATGAGGTGACCGGCGTCGATCCCGGCGGGACCGGTACGGACCGGCTCCTTGGAGGTCACCACCTCGGCCGGGCACCCCGGTGCGGCCCGGCGCAGCGCGAACCGCACCCCCGACCCGCCGGAGTCGACCCCGAGCACCCAGGACGGCGCGCCGTCGCTCACGGCAGACGCCAGTCGATGGGCCGGGCGCCCTGCCGCTCCAGAAGATCGTTGGTACGGCTGAAGGGACGCGAGCCGAAGAAGCCCCGGTCCGCCGACATGGGGGAGGGGTGCGCGGACTCGATCGCGGGCAGGTCACCGAGCAGGGGCCGCAGATTGCGGGCGTCCCTGCCCCACAGCACCGAGACCAGCGGGGCGCCGCGCGCCACCAGGGCCTTGATGGCCTGTTCGGTGACGTCCTCCCAGCCCTTGCCCCGGTGCGCGGCCGGCTTGCGGGGCGCCGTCGTCAGCGCCCGGTTGAGCAGCAGCACCCCCTGCTTGGTCCAGGGCGTCAGATCACCGTTGGAGGGCCGCGGCGCGCCCAGGTCGGAGTGCAGCTCGCGGAAGATGTTCTCCAGGCTGCCGGGCAGGGGCCGCACATCGGGCGCCACCGAGAACGACAGGCCGACGGCGTGACCCGGCGTCGGATAGGGGTCCTGACCCACGATCAGGACCCGCACCTCGTCGAACGGCTGCTGGAACGCCCGCAGGACGTTCGGCCCCGACGGCAGGTAGGTGCGCCCCGCCGCGATCTCCTCGCGGAGGAATCCGCCCATCGCGGCGACCCTCTCCGCGACGGGTTCCAGTGCGTCCGCCCAGCCGGGCTCGACGATCTCTTTCAACGGTCGTGCTGCCACGGTCGTCACTCTACTGGCGCAGCCGCCTTCGTCCGCGCGCCGGTCAACCCAGCACCGCCGCCCGCACGCACAGGACGTCCGGCAGATGCGAGGCGAGCAACTGCCAGCTGTCGCCGTCGTCGGCGCTCGCGTACACCTCGCCGTTGCGGTTGCCGAAGTACACCCCGGCGGGGTCGGCGTCGTCCGTGCAGAGCGCGTCGCGCAGGACCGTGCCGTAGTGGGCCTCCTGCGGCAGGCCCGCCGTCAGCGGCTCCCAGTTCTTGCCGGCGTCCTGCGTACGGAAGACCCGGCACTTGTTGTCCGCCGGGACCCGGTCGGAGTCGGCCGTGATCGGGAAGACGTAGGCCGTGTCCGCGCGGCGCGGGTGGGCGGCGGCCGCGAAGCCGAACGTGGAGGGCAGGCCTGCGCCGATGTCCGTCCACTGGTCCCCGCCGTTGTCGCTGCGGTAGACGCCCCAGTGGTTTTGCAGATAGAGGCGGTCGGGGTCCGCCGCGTCCTGGGCGACCTTGTGGACGCACTGCCCGAACTCCGGATCGGGGTCGGGCAGGAAGACCGCCGAGACGCCCTTGTTGGCGGGGGCCCAGCTCGCCCCGCCGTCCCGGGTGCGAAAGACGCCCGCTGTGGACACGGCGACGGTCAGCGCCCCGCTGTCCCTCGGGTCCGTGACGATGGTGTGCAGTCCTTCGCCGCCACCGCCCGGCACCCACCGGGAGCGGGTCGGATGCTCCCACAGCGGCCGGACGAGCTCGAAGCTCTCGCCGCCGTCCTCGGAGCGGAACAGCGCGGCGGGCTCGGTGCCCGCGTAGACGACGCCCGGCGCCTCGGGGCCCGCCGGGCGCAGCTGCCAGACCCGCTCGAGGGAGGCCCCGGTGAACTCGGGGAACTTCACGGCGGGGTGCTTCGGCTCCGTCCAGCCGCGCCCCAGGTCGTCGGAGTGGAACACCGACGGCCCCCAGTGCGCGCTGTCCCCGCCGGCCAGGATCCGGGGCGTGGGGGTGCGCCGGGTGTCGATCGCGAGCGAGTACACCGCCTGCGCGGTGAAGTGCGGGCCGTCGAACGTCCAGGCGCCGGCGCGTCTGCGGCCCAGAAAGAGCCCTTTGCGTGTACCCACGGTGAGCAGTACTTCGGTCATGCCGGTCCCTCCAAAACGCCGTTGTTCCGGATAGTGGCCAGTGTGCACCCGGCTACTGACAACGGCCTCGAAAGGAGGAAAGTCCCAGCTCAGCCGGGCTGGTTCAGAGGTTCGGTCACCGCCGCGACGAGAAACGGCAGGAATCGTTCCGCCAGAGCTCCGGGCGCAAGAACCTCCGGCTCCACATAACTCTGCCCGAGCGCTCCCTCACGCAGCGCGACCACCACCCGTACGAGTTCGGTCAGGTCCCCGCGCGGCCGCAGCCCGGCCCGGGCCAGCAGGGCACCCAGCAGGGCCGCCGCCTCCTCGCGCAGCCGCGCGTCGTGGCCGGCGAGCCGGGCCGCCGCCTTCGGATTGCGGATGGCGTACAGGGTGAACTCGCTGGTCACGAGGTACCAGGTGCGCTCGTCGGGTCCCACGTGCGCGAGCAGGGCGGCGATCCTTGGCACCGACAGGTCGCGGTCGTCGGTCTCGGCGGCGAGCGTGCCGATCCGCTCCAGTTCGCGCGCCGCGTGCGCGTCGAAGAGGGCGAAGAACAGCTCCTCCTTGGAGGAGAAGTTGGAGTAGAAGGCGCCCCGGGTGTAGCCCGCGCGCCGGCAGACGTCCTCGATCCTGGCGGCGCCGAAGCCCGACTCGGCGAACACCTCCAGTGCGGCGTCCAGCAGCCGGGCCAGCGTCTGCGGCCGCCGCTTGGTCATTCCCTTGGGCACGTGCGACTCCGGAACCCTTGACAGCGCGGGCGCGCTCGGAAAGCATCCAAGCGCGTATCGGATACACGAATGTATCCGATGACCACGCCCCGCACCCCATGCCTCGCGCCCCACGCCCCGCCCGCCGGGCCACGACCGCCGGGCCATGACCGCCGGACAACGGCCGGGCCGCGTCACGGCGGGCGCGGGCGCCAACTCCCCCCAGGAGGAACGCTCATGACCGAATCCGCCACGGCTCCGGCCGCCGAGGAGATCGCCGACGCCGCGGGACCGCTGCCCGAAGGGGTGAGCGTTCCGCTGCCGCCGGTCTTCGACGACGTCGCGGACGAGCGCCGCTACCGCAAGGAGCAACTGGCCGCCGGATTCCGGCTGTTCGGCCGCTTCGGGTTCTCGGAGGGGGTCGCGGGGCACATCACCGTCCGCGACCCCGAGCACTCCGACCGGTTCTGGGTGAACCCCTTCGGCATGAGCTTCAGCCGGATCACGGCGTCCGATCTGATCCTCGTCGACCACGAGGGCAACCTCCTGCACGGCGCACGCCCGGTCAACCGCGCCGCCTTCGTCATCCATGGCGCCGTCCACCGGGCCCGCCCCGACGCCGTCGCCGCCGCCCACTCGCACTCCCTGCACGGCAAGGCGTTCTCCTCCCTGGGGATCCCGCTCGACCCCCTCACCCAGGACGCCTGCGCCTTCTTCGAGGACCACGGCCTCTACAGCGACTACCGGGGTGTCGTCAGCGACACGGAGGAGGGTGAGCGGATCGCGGCGGCGCTCGGGGCGTACAAGGCGGTGATCCTCCAGAACCACGGCCTGCTCACCGTCGGCCACTCGGTCGCCGAGGCGGTGTGGTGGTTCATCACCATGGAGCGCTCCTGCCAGGCCCAGCTCCTCGCCATGGCCGCCGGCACCCCCCGCCTCATCGACCGCGAGACCGCCCTGCACACCCGGGGTCAGCTCGGCGGCCACTTCGCGGGCTGGTTCCAGGCCCAGCCGCTCTACGAGCAGATCGCGTACTCCGACCCCGATCACGTCAACTAGCCTTCAAGGTATGGGACTTCGGGCCGGGCGGGGCATCGCCGACATCACCGGGGAGGTCGCCGAGTGCGGCATGCTCGGGTACGGCAAGGCGGATCAGCGCGGCGCCGGCCTGCACACCCGTCAGCGAGCCCGCGCCTTCGCCTTCGAGGAGGGCGCCGTCCGGCTGCTCCTGGTGGTGTGCGAGCTGCCGCTGATCTCCGACGCGGTCCTGCGCGCGGTGCTCGGGCGGCTTCCCGAGGGCTACGGCGCGGCCAACGTCATGCTGAGCGCCACCCACACCCACTGCGGTCCGGGCGGCTACTTCCACCACGTCCTCTACAACGGCACCACCGGCGGCTTCCGCGAGCAGACGTTCCGCGCGATCACCGACGGCATCACCGAGGCGGCCCGCGCGGCCGTCGCCGATCTCGCGCCCGCCCGACTGCGCCTGGCGCACGGCGCGTTGACGAACGCCAGCGTCAACCGCTCGCGCCGCGCCTTCGCGCGCAACCCGGCCGAGGACCGCGCGTACTTCCCGGATGCCATCGACCCCGCCACCACCGTCCTGGCCATCGAACGCGACGGCCGGCTCGTCGCGGCGCTCAACTGGTTCGCCACCCACAACACCAGCATGACCAACCGCAACCGGCTGGTCAGCGCCGACAACAAGGGGTACGCGGCCCTGCACTGGGAGCGTACGGTCGCGGGAGTCGACCATCTCGCGCCCGGCACACCGGCGTTGGTGACCGCCTTCGCGCAGACCAACGCGGGTGACATGTCGCCGAACCTGGGGCTCGCGCCGGGACGCGGGCCCACCGGTGACCAGTTCGAGAACACCCGGATCATCGGGACCCGTCAGTACGAGGCGGCCGCCGCGCTCACCGCGGGTACCCGGATCGGGGGCGGACTCGACTTCCGCACCACCGACATCCACCTGTCCGCCGTCCTCATACGCCCGGAGTTCACCGGCGACGGCCGCGCGCACCGCACCTCACCGCCGGTGGCGGGCGCCGCCGCCTTCGCCGGAGCCCCCGTCGACGGGCCCGGTTTCCGGGGCTTCGGGCCGGGGGCGGCCCCGCTGTGGGGCGCGCTCTCGCGACGGCTCGTCTACCCCTTCGCGCCCGGCTCCCGCGCTGCCCAGCACCCCAAGGCGCTCGTCCTGCCGGCGGGGGCGGTCAACCGGATCCTTCCACTGGTCCAGGAGCACGCCCGGATCCAGCTCCTGCGCATCGGGCCGCTGTTCCTGATCGGCGTACCCGCCGAAGTCACCGTCGTCGCGGGACTGCGGCTGCGGCGCACGGTCGCGGCGATCGTCGGCGCCGAGTTGTGCGACGTCCTGGTGGCCGGGTACAGCAACGGCTATCTCCACTATGTGACCACGCCGGAGGAGTACGACGCCCAGGAGTACGAGGGCGCCAGCACGCTGTTCGGGCGGTGGGAGCTGCCCGCGCTCTGCCAGAGCGCCGCTTACCTGGCGACCGCGATGCGCGACGGTTCTCCGGTGGACCCCGGCACACCGGAGCCGGCCGTGCCCGTCGGGCGGAGGCATCACCGCCGAGGCGCCCCCGACGCCCCGCACCCGGGCCGGCGGTTCGGCGACGTCCTGGACTTCTCCCTGATCGGCCGCCGCGCCACCGCGTCCTTCGTCGCCGCCCACCCTCCAACGACCTGCGCAGGAACGGAAGTTACCTCAGCGTCGAGCGATGGGCGGACGACGGATCCTGGGTCCGCGTCGCCGACGACGGCGACTGGTCCACGGTGCTGCGCTGGGCCCGCTCCGGCGGCGCGACCTCGATCGCCACGCTCACCTGGAACATCCCCTGGGGCACGGCGCCGGGCACCTACCGTCTCGCGTACCACGGCGACCACGCGGTGAAGGGCCCATTCACCGGGGTGAGCGAGCCCTTCGAGGTCGGCTGAGACCGGCGGCCGGCCGTCAGATGGCGTAGCCGTACTGCTCGGGCACCCGCACCGCGCCGCCGAGTTCACGGGCGGCGCGCCGCGCCCACGACGGGTCGCGCAGCAGTTCGCGGCCGAGCAGCACCGCGTCCGCCTCGCCGTTCGCGAGGATCTTCTCGGCCTGCGCCGGCTCGGTGATCAGGCCGACGGCCGCGACCGCCAGCGGGCTCTCCTCGCGTATCCGGGCGGCGAAGGGCACCTGGTAGCCGGGCCCGGTCGGGATGCGGACGCCCGAGGCGTTGCCGCCGCTCGACACGTCCAGGAGATCCACCCCGTGCTCCTTGAGCAGCGCTGCGAGGCGCACCGTCTCCTCGGTCGTCCAGCCGCCCTCCTCCAGCCAGTCGGTGGCCGAGACACGGAAGAACAGCGGCAGTTCCTCGGGCCACACCGCGCGGACGGCGTCGGTCACTTCGAGGGCGAGGCGCGTGCGGTTCTCGAACGAGCCGCCGTACTCGTCGGTGCGCCGGTTGGAGTGCGGCGAGAGGAACTGGCCGATGAGATAGCCGTGGGCGCCGTGGATCTCGACGACCTTGAAGCCGGCGTCCAGCGCCCGGGCGGCGGCGTCGGCGAACTGGGCTGCGACACCCTTGATCTGATCCACCGTCAGCTCGGTGGGGACGGTGTGCTGCTCGCTCCAGGCCAAGGGGCTCGGGCCGACGGGCTGCCAGCCCCCCTTGCTGTCGGTGCTGTCGGTGCCATCGGCGTTGTCGGGCTTCAGCGGCGCCCCGCCCAGCCAGGGGCGGTCGGTGGATGCCTTGCGTCCGGCGTGCGCGAGCTGGATGCCGGGGACGGTGCCCTGGCTCTCGAGGAAAGCGGCGATCCGGCGCAGCGCCGCGACCTGGGAATCGTTCCAGATACCGAGGTCGGCGGGGGAGATGCGGCCCTCGGGGCTGACGGCGGTGGCCTCCACCAGGATCAGGCCCGTGCCGCCGGCCGCGCGCGCCGCGTAGTGGGCGAAGTGCCAGTCGCCCGCCACGCCCGCCTCCGGCCCGGAGGCCTCGGCCGAGTACTGGCACATCGGCGCCATCCAGACCCGGTTCGGGATGGTCAGGGAGCGCAGGGTGTAGGGCTCGAACAGGGCACTCGCAGCAGACACGGCAGACTCCAGTCGACACGGGCCGGGGCGCCGGAGCGGCGCCGGGAACTGCTCGTACGATACTCGTCGTAGTACGGGAGATGTCAAACTACGATGGTCCTCGTACAATGGCATCCGTGACCACCACGACGAACACCCGTGAACTCGCCCATCCGGCGCGCGAGGAGATCCGCCTGGAGAGCGTGCTGCACGCGCTCTCCGATCCGATGCGGATGCGGGTGGTACGGGCGCTGGCCGCCCAGGACGACGAGCTCTCGTGCTCGTGCTTCCCGCTCCCGGTCACGAAGTCGACGAGCACCCACCACTTCCGGGTGCTGCGCGAGAGCGGCGTGATCCGGCAGGTCTACCGGGGCACGGCCAAGATGAACGGGCTGCGCCGCGAGGATCTGGACGCGCTCTTCCCCGGCCTGCTCGACAGCGTCCTCGGCGCGGCGGACCGCCAGGCCGTCCGGCTCGGGGACGACGTCTGACGAGACGTCTGACGAAGAAGCCTGGCGACGGCCTCGGGCGCACGCTTCAGGCCGGGCCCAGCGCCGCCGACAGGAGCCCGTCCCAGTCGGGGATCTTCACCGAGCGGCGGCCCAGCGAGTGCCCGAGTTCGGCCTCGGCGCGCTCGATCGCGAGCCAGCCCTGCCAGGTCACCGGCCGCAGGCCCAACTCCCGCAGGGCGTCCAGGGGTTCGGGTGCCACTGGGCGCGTGCAGAGCAGCGGGGCATCCTGGAGCAGTGAGGCGACCGTCTCCTTCGCGCAGGGACGGTTGGTGCCGATCACACCCGTGGGGCCGCGCTTGATCCAGCCCGCGACGTACTCGCCCGGGGCGGCCGCGCCCGCGCGCAGCACCCGCCCCGCCGCGTGCGGCACCGTGGCGGTCACCGGATCGAAGGGCAGACCGGGCGGTGGCACCCCGCGATAGCCGACCGCCCGCAGCACGAGCTGGGCCTCGATCTCCTCGTACGTCCCGGTGCCGAGCACCCCGCCCGCGCCGTCCGGCGCCGTCCGCTCGAAGCGCACCGCGCCCACCCGGCCCCCGCGTTCCACGAGCTCCACCGGGCGCAGATAGAACCGCAGCGCGAGCCGGCGCGCACCGGGCCGCAGGGGGCGCCCGGCCCAGCCCCGCAGCACCTCCACGTTGCGCCGTACCGGCGCGGGCAGCGCCGAGAGCTCGGCGAACACCGGGTCCCGGGCGAGTTCGCTCTCGTCGACCGTCACATCGGCGCCCGGCAGCGCGCCCAGCTCCCGCAGCTCCTTGGTGGTGAACCTGGCCTGCGAGGGCCCTCGCCGCGCCGCCATGTGCACGTCGCGCACCCGGCTGGCCGCGAGGGCGCCGAGCGCGGACTGCGGCACGTCGGTCGGGCGCAGCTCATCGGCGCCGCGCGTCAGCATGCGGGCGACGTCCACCGCCACGTTTCCCGCCCCGATCACCACCGCCGAACGGGCGCCGAGGACGAACGCGCCGGGATCGCAGTCGGGGTGGGCGCTGTACCAGGACACGAACTCGGTGGCGGAGAAGCTGCCCGGCAGGTCCTCGCCGGGGATCCCCAGACGCCGGTCCGATGTGGCGCCGACGCAGTACACCACCGCGTGGTAGAGCCGGATCAGCGCCTCTGATGAGACGCCGCCCGGGCCCACCTCGACATGCCCCAGAAAACGGATCCGGCCGTCCTCCAGCACCGTACGGAGGTTGTTCTGAAGGGATTTGATCTTCTCGTGGTCCGGGGCGACCCCGTACCGCACAAGGCCGTACGGGCAGGGCAGCCGGTCCAGGACGTCCACCCGGACATCGTCCACGGCGCTCTGCTCCACCAGGCTCTGGGCGGTGTAGACCCCGCTCGGCCCGGACCCCACGACGGCGATGCGCAACATGGGCGGACGCTCCTCGCAGAAGCCGGTGACAGGCTGTCGGCGCTGAAACCGCCGCGACGGCCGCGAGCGCCGCAACCGATCGGCGCGCCGCATGCGCTGACGCCTCCAGGATGGCACCGCCGGCGCGCGGCGGACAGAGGTCCGCCGCCGATCAGGGGGCGGGGCCCGGCGGCACGCCCCGCTCCCAGTCCAGGCCGTAGCGCTGGAACAGCTCGGCGCGCAGGGTCGCCGCGTCCATCGGGGCGCCGGGCAGCAGCGCGGCGAAGACGGCGCCCATGAGGTTGGCGCGCAGCATCGGGTAGTCGGTGTCCACGTCCCGCGAACCGTACCGCTCGACGGTGTCGCGCAGCAGGGCCGCGAGGCGCTGCTGTTCGGGGCAGCGCACGAAGCCCTCAGCCTGGAGGATCCCCGCCATGTGGGCCCGCATCAGAACCGGCCAGGTGTCGGTGAGCCCGAGGATCGCGTCGATGGCGCGGGCCAGGCGCTCGCGGCCGTCGGTGGTGCTCGGCTCGCGCTCCAGGCCGGCTTCGAGGGTCAGATGCATGAGGCGGTGCACGGCGGACTGGAGCAGTTGGCGCTTGCCGGGGAAGTAGTACGAGATCAGACCGCGGGCCGAGCCCGCACGGTCCGCGATGTCGCCGAGGGTCGTCGCTTCGAAGCCCCGTTCCGCCACCAGTTCGACCGTGGCTTGCAGCAGCCGCTCGCGAGAACGCCTGCGCAATTCTTCATTGACCGATGCGCTGCGCGGGGACATGCTGTAACTCCTGCGTTGACTGGCTGAGAGCCAATATACTCAGGCTGTCGCGGGGATGTCCCCCCTCTCAGGGGCCTGACCTGCGCGAGGGCTGCTCGTTCGGGGTGACGCGGGGGATCACCTCGAACGGGCGGCCCCTTTCTCTGTTTTCTCTGTCCGATTTCCAGCCCCGACGCAATTCCCGCCCGTCAGCGGTCCCGCCCGATCAGCTCGAGCACCGCGCGCAGGCCGTCGGGGCGCTGGTCGACGGGCAGGTGGTCCACGAAGTGCACCGCGCAGCCGAGCGTCGCCGCGCCGCCGTCCGCCCGCCGGTTGTCGCCCACCATCAGGACGTCGCCCGGCTCCTTGCCGAGCGCGCCGCAGGCCACCCGGAACAGCCGCGCCTCAGGCTTCTGCGCCCCGTGCTCGAAGGACAGCGTGTAGGCGTCCACGAAGTCGTCCAGGCCATGCGCGCGGAAGACCGGCCGCGGGTCCCAGCCGATGTTGCTCACCACGCCGACCGCCAGGCCGCGCTCGCGCAGTGCGGCGAGCACCGGCCTCGCGTCGGCGTACGGCCGCCAGGCGGACGGGTCCATGTGGCGGTCGTAGAGCACGTCGTACAGACGCGGATCGGGCAGCTCCACCTCTCGTGCGAGACCGGTGTATGCCCGGCGGTGCGATGCGCCGCTGCGGTCGCGTACGTCCCACACCTGCGCGAGGTGCGGGGGTATCCGCGCCGGATCGGCGCCCCCGGGCAGGGCTCCCGCTCTCTCCAACTCCCGTGCGTACCGCGCTAGTTCACTGTCCGGCAACGAGATGCCGCAGCTGTCGAGTGCGGCGCCGAGCCATGAGGTGACCGGCTCGACGCGGAAGAGGGTGCCGGAGAAGTCGAAGAGAACGCCCTTGATCGTCATGCGGCGGATCCTCGCGTGGCCGCGGGGCCGCTTCAAGGGGCGGTGTCGCGCTCGGTGGGGGAGGGGGGCGCGGGCGGGGGCTTCGCTCACCGGGGCCGGTGCGCTGTGAGGAGGCGGTGGGCCGTCGTGCTCAGCAGGACGACCGCCGCGCCCGTCAGCCAGCCGGCCACCACGTCCGAGAACCAGTGCACGCCCAGGTAGAGCCGCGTGAACCCGACGCCCAGCGCGCTCAGGGCCCCGACCGCGAGGACGGCCCGGCGCACGGGCGGGCGGGCCCCGCCCAGCGTCAGCAGCCACACGAGCAGACCGAAGACCACCGTCACGCTCAGGGCGTGGCCGGAGGGGAAAGCGGCGTACGAAGCCGAGGCCACCGGATCCGGCCAGTGCGGCCGCTCGCGGCCGACGGCCGCCTTCAGGCCCTGTTGCACGGCTGTTCCCGCGGCGCTCGTCACCGCGACCCACACCGCCAACAGCCGCTCGCCGCGCCACAGCAGGACCGCCGCCGCCACCGCGAGCAGCGCGCGCATCGTCCAGGGGTCCCACACCCAGTCGCTCAGCACCCGGTTCACGTGGGTGAGGCCGGGATCGGCGACGGCCCGGCGGTGCAGCGCCTCGGCGATCGCCCGGTCCAGGGACATCAGCGGACCCCACTGGGCCGCCACCAGGACCAGCAGCAGCGCGGCGAGCGCGGCGCAGAGGAGACCGGCGCGCAGCGGCACGTCGGGGCGGGCGGGGGCCGGGGCGGGAGCGAGCAGCATGCCAGGGATCCAACCCGATCCGCTCGGTCCGGGCTAGCCCAGGGCGTATTGGTCCGGGTTAGCCCAGGGCGTATCGGTCCGGGTTAGCCCAGGGCGTGCAGGCCCGGCACGAGCGCCACGATCAGCGGCACGGCCGGGACGAGCGCCGCGTACGCCGTCAGCCGCAGCCGCCGGCTCGCCGGCAGCCGGGGCGCGGCGGAGAGCAGCCGGTGCACCCGCTGGGGGAGCTCTCCGTCCGGGGCCGGGCACGGGCCGAACACCCCGCGGTGCTCGTTGAGTTCGACCAGGGCCAGCGCGATGGTCAGGCGGCCGAAGCGGCGCGAGGCCACGTCGTCGGCGGCCAGCTCCACCAGGCGGTGCATCTCGTCGCGGAACGCGGCGAACACCGGCACCTGCGGAAAACCCCGCGCAAGCGCGCTCGAACAGTGCAGCAGCCAGTCGTGGCGGGCCCGCGCGTGACCGATCTCATGGGCGAGGACCGCGTCGAGCTGATGGCCTTTCAGGCGCTGAAGCGCCCCGGTGGTGATGACCAGTTGGGGCACCTGGCCCGGCAGCCACCAGGCGTCGGGGCGGCCCGCCTCAAGGACCACAAGGCGCTCACTCGAAGGCTCCTCACCCGGCAACAGCGGTGAGCGCAGGCGCAGTTCGTCGCGGCGCCTGCGGCGGCGGGCCCAGCTGTCCCGCACCTCCCGCGTGAGCATCGCGCCGGTCCAGGCGCCGCCGAGGAAGAGCACCACCGCGAGCGCCGCCGACCACGGGCCGTAGGGGCCCAGCGCGTACGCCTCGACGACCGCCCGGGGCGCGGGCGCGAACACCTGGCCCCGCACCGTCCCCCACGCGGACGCCGCACTGAAGACCATGGCGAGGCCGAAGCAGAGCAGAACCGCCGCCACCACGCACTGCCACACCCACAGCGCCACCACCGGCTCGCGCTCGACCCAGTCGGCACGGGCGAGGAGCCGCGGCGCGGCGACGGCGGACACCAGGCCGAGCACCAGCAACGCGAGGGAGACGGTCATGGCCTCAGCCTATGAGCGAGGCCCCCGTCATAGGTATGTCCGCGCGCCGCAAGTGACGTACGCCACGGCGGTCCGTGTGGCGCCGGATCAGATGGTGACCAGCATCGCGAGCATGGCGATCCCCATGGACAGGCGGCACGCCAGGGCCAGCTCGGGCCGGGCGCCCCAGGACACGGGCGGCGCGGCGGCCTCCCCGGCCCCGCCGCCCGCCGAGGACAGCAGCCGCGCCCCCGCCGACAGGACGTAACCCGCGAAGTAGAGCAGGAGGACGCCGGTCAGGAGCGGCACCCCGCCCGCCACGTGCCCCGTGTGCCCCTGGTGACCGCCTCCCGGGACCATCGCCAGGGCCATGTAGACCATCGCGAGCGATCCCACCACGTGGTGCATATGGTGGGCGCCGCCCCGGACCAGCCACAGGCCGCGCAGCGCCGCGCAGCCGAAGACCACCGCGCACGCCACCGGCATCCACGGACCCGGCGGCGCGAACGCGGCAGGGACGGCCATCGCGGCCATCCCGAATCCCATCACCGCCTCGCCGCCTGCGGCCCCCCGGGCCCGCGCGGAGCCACTGCGCAGCCGCAGCAGACAGTACGAACCCGCCGCCGCGCACAGCGCGACGAGCAGCAAGCCGGGCACCACCGGACCGTGCACGGCGTACCTCCCCCGCTCGGTGTGACGCCTGCCGCCAAGTCGATGCCCGTCCAGGGGGCCGCATACGCGGGCGCAGGGACACACAAGGGGAGCGCGCGAGGGATCACCGGGGGCCGGGCCGCCGCTTGGCCGGCCGTGGTTCCACGGGCGACGGGGGCCGCCGTGACGTCAGGGGCGGAAGCGCAAGGGGTGGTCGGCCGGGATCTCCACCACCACGATGCGGACGCCGTCCGGGTCCTCGATCCACATCTCGATCAGCCCCCACGGCTCGCGCACCGGCGGCCGTACGACCGTGACCCCGCGCTCCACCAGCTCCTCGTGGGCCCGCGCCACGTCCGCGACCTGGAGCCACAGCTGGAGTCCGGGCGCCGGCGGCCCGTCACCGTGTCCCGACACCTCCAGGAACCCGCCGCCGAGGAAGTACACCGTGCCGCGCTCGGGGCCCGTACCGAACTCCCGGTAGACGGGAAGTCCGAGCCGTTCGCCGTAGAAGACGCGCGAACGCTCGGGGTCGGTGGGGCGCAGAAGGGTCCGGCTGCTCAGTACATGCACCATGGCAAGCGACCCTAGCGCCCGCGTTAGGCTCGACCCGCCCCTCCAGCGCAACCGACCAGCAGGGAGACCGCACGATGGACACCGCCCGCGCCGCCGCCGCGCAGCTGAGCTACCGGGACGCCACGGAGGCCGATGTCGAGGCGCTGGTGCCGCTCGTCGAGTCCGCCTACCGGGGCGACGCGAGCCGGGCGGGCTGGACCACGGAGGCCGACATCCTCCAGGGCCAGCGCACCGACCCCGAGGGCGTGCGCGCGGTCATCACGGCGCCCGCGAGCAAGCTCCTGACGGTGTGGCGCGAGGGCGAGCTGATCGCCTGCTGCCAGCTGGAACACCGGGGAGAAGCGGCCTACTTCGGCATGTTCGCGGTCGCTCCCGCGCTCCAGGGCGCGGGCCTCGGCAAGCAGATCATCGCCGAGGCCGAGCGCGTGGCGCGGGCCGAGTGGGGAGTGAGCGAGATGCACATGACGGTGATCTCGGTACGGGAAGAGCTCATCGCCTTCTACGAGCGGCGCGGCTACCGCCGTACGGGACAGCTGACGCCCTTCCCGTACGGCGACGAGCGCTTCGGTCTGCCGCAGCGCGACGACCTGGCCTTCGAGCTCCTGGTCAAAGAGCTGGCCTGAGCGTTCCTACGCGGTGAAGCGGCCGGTGCGGCGGATCTGCGGGTAGTCGGTCGTCGCGCCGTCCAGTTGCAGGGCCCGCACCAGGCGCAGATGGTCCTGGGTGTTCACGGTCCAGCCGATCACCTTGAGCCCGGCGGCGTGGGCCTGCTCGACCGTCTCCAGGGTGATCCGGCCGATGCTCAGGACCAGGCTCCGCGCGCCGACGGCCCGGGCCCGGTCGACGAGGTCGGGGCCCCAGTCGTCGTCCACGAGCCCCGTGCGTACGCCGGGCACGAGGGAGGCGATCTCGGCGAGCGCCGCGTCGTGGAAGGACAGCACCTCCACCCGGCCCACCAGATCGCGCCGCTCGATCACCTCGGCCAGCGCGCGCGCCGCGCGGACATCCTTGATCTCCGCCTGGAGCGGGGCCTTCACCGCGTCGAGCACTTCCTCGAACACGGGGACGCGCTCGCCCTGACCCGCGTCCAGCGCCCGCAGCTCGGCCAGGGTCATCTCCCCGACGGGGCCCCTGCCGTCCGTGGTGCGGTCGACCTCGGCGTCGTGCATGACGACGAGGGCGCCGTCCTTGCTGAGGTGCAGATCGAGTTCGATGGCGTCCATGCCCGCGCGTTCGGCGTGCACGAAGGAACGCAGGGTGTTCTCCGGTTCGACACCCATGACCCCGCGATGACCGATGGTGAGGAACGTCAAGACAGGCCTCGCTTCCGTCGACGGCGCTATGCAGGCGCGGCGCACTCCCGTGCGCACGCGGCAGGCGCAGCCTAACGGCCCGCCACCGCTGCCGACCCCGGCTCGCGCGGGCCGTCGGGGTGGTCCGCCCGGGTTGACGCGATCCCGAGGATGAAGGCCGTGATCAGGGCTGCGACAACGACGGCGCGGGTGCTCATGGGCGCGGCTCCGGGATGCGTGCGAGGGGCGGGGGGACTCCGTCCTACCTGTGGACACCCGCCGGGGGCCAACCCGCCTCACCCTCCCGTGGGCGATTCCCAGGGCCCTTGACGCGCCGAATTCCGGGCCTCATCCCGGGCCCGGCCACCCGTCGTGATTGTCCGGTTCTCCCCCCTGGGGCGTCGGCGGGGGCGCCGACCGGGGAGCCGGCTGGGGAGCCGGCTGGGGCGGCGCGAGGCGGTCGAGGTCGGCGAGCATGGCCCGCGCGAGTTCCAGCTCGGCCAGCTCCCGCAGCTCGCTCCAGCGCAGCGCGATGCGCGGATGCGCCCACCCCTCGTTGTCCTCGGCGCGGGCCAGCGCGGCCCGTATGTCGTTCAACTCCGCCTCGGTGCGCGCCAGATGCTCCATGATCCGGGCGCGCAGCCGCCGGGGCGCCGCGAGGTGGCCGAGCCAGATCCGCAGCACAAGGGGGTGCTTGAGGACGGTCGGGCCGCTCGCCTCGGGGGAGTTTGCCCACGCGGTGAGCGCGTCCCGGCCCGCGTGGGTGATCGCGTACCGCCGCTTGGCGCGCGGCTCCTCGGGCCCCGAACGCCGTGACGTGGCGTAACCGAGGGCTTCGAGGCGGCGCAGCTCGGCGTAGATCTGGCTGATGGCCGGCGACCAGTAGAAGAACCGCAGCGACGCGTCGGCCCACTTCTTCAGCTCGTAGCCGGTCCGCTCGCCGGGGAAGGAGAGCAGCCCGAGCACCGCCCATGCCGTCGGCGGCAGCGGCCGCGCGGTGTCTGGTCCGTGGGGGGAAGGAGGCCTGGTCATAGGCCGAATTGAAGTGAGCGCGCGGCAGGGGCACAACCCCGTCAGGGCCCGTGAGAACGTCCGTGATCCCGGGGTCGCGGTTGGTGGATCCCACGGCCGGGGGCGGAAGGGGGTGGCCCGGAACCCCGGCCGACGCCGGTGTCCGCGCGCCCCCGCGCCGCGCGAAGGGCGTCGTACGCCCCGGCCCGCCCCGGCCGAGCCGCCCCACCGCAGCCATATCCGCGCCATTGCGCCAACGCAGGAAGAAGAGCGGTTCCGTCGCGGGCGCGCAGGATAATTTACTGATCCTCCTCTTGAGGGGAAGAACCGAACACCGTTACGGTGTCCTGACGCGAGGTTCTCCTGTGGAGGAAGTGACATGACGGAAATTCTTGTGCAGGACCCGGCCGTGGGGGGCGCGGCAGCCGGCCCTCGGGTGATCGACCACCCCGCTTGGCCCGCGCTCAAGAACGCCGTCGAGCAGATCCGGCCCTGGCAGTCCAAGGACGGATCCATCGACTTCGACGCCGAGGGCGCCCCGCTCCGCGCGGTCGTGGAGGCCACCGTCGACCAGGTGATATCGGCCGTCGTGGAGCTCTCGCCGCTGCTGCCGCACGACGAGGCCTACCACCGCGCGCTCGTCGCCGACCTGCGCAAGTGGGCCGACAGCGCCTTCGACGTGCCGGACTTCCTGGACTCGCTGATGTCCTTCCACCCAGCCGCCGACCGCGCCGACGGACTCCAGCGCCTCGTGGTCTTCCCCATGTACACGCAGAACGGCAACCCCGACCGCAACCTCGAAGCGGTCGTGCTGCGCATGGTGTGGCCGCAGTGGCTCGCCGAGCTCGAGGCCACCCGCTACGACAATCCGTTGTTCTGCGGCATCACCTTCGAGGACTTCACCGCGGGCTACGACACCCACTCGGCGGTCCTCTTCCCCGAGACCATCGCCGTGCGCGAGGCCCCCGAGCGCTTCACCTGGGGCGGCATCTTCTGCGACCGCGAAGCGGCCCGCTTCCGCGCCGTCACCGGCGCGGCCGTGGACATCCTCGGGCTCCAACTCCCGGAGGACATCCAGGAGATGGTGACCGACCAGGAGCGCTGCGAGAAGGCCTTCGTGCTCTGGGACCTGATCCACGACCGCACCCACAGCCACGGCGACCTGCCGTTCGACCCGTTCATGATCAAGCAGCGCCAGCCGTTCTGGATGTACGGCCTCGAAGAGCTGCGCTGCGACCTCACCGCCTTCAAGGAGGCCGTGAAACTGGACGCCGAGGGCAACCGGCACGGCCGCGACGTGCAGTACGCGGTGCTCTTCGACCGGATGTTCCGCTTCCCGGTCTCCGGCGACCGCGTCCGCAACTACGACGGTCTCGGCGGCCAGCTGCTCTTCGCCTACCTGCACAAGCACGACGTGGTGCGCTGGACGGACAACAAGCTGCACATCGACTGGGACCGCGCCCCGGGGGTCACCAACCAGCTGTGCGCCGAGATCGAGAAGCTGTACCGCGACGGCATCGACCGGCCCAAGCTGGTCCACTGGTTCGCGGCGTACGACCTGGTCTCCACCTACCTCGCCCCGCACCCCGGATCGCGCTGGGCCAAGGGCCCCGACGCCCTGGACCTGACGCAGCCGCCCCGTAAGCTCGTCGACGACGTGCTTGCCGACGAGTTTCCGCTCAGCATGTTCTATGAGGCGCTTGCCAAGAAGCTGAAGAACGTGATCGCCTCCACCAAGGGGATCACCGCCGCTTCCGCCCAGGCCGAGGCCGCCGCGTGAGCTCTCGTGCGGACGGTGTGGACGGTTCGGAAAGTGCAGAGGCTTCAGAAGGTTCGGAAGGGGCGAGGAAGATGAACAACGGACCTCTGAGCGGCGCGGTCGTCGCCGTGGCCGGCGCGGCGGGGCCCGCGGGCCGTGCGGCGCTGCTCCGGCTCGCGGAAGCGGGCGCGGTCGTCGTGGGCGCCGACGCGGATGCCGAGCGCCTGGCCTCGGCCGTGGACGCCGCGCGGTACGCGCACGGCGGGGCCACCGTCACCGGTGACACCGTCGACCTCCTCGACCTCCAGGCCACCCGGGACTGGGCCGACCGCATCCAGAAGGACTTCGGACGCGTGGACGGCGTGGTCCACCTCGTCGGCGGCTGGCGCGGCAGCACCTCCTTCCCCGAGACCGACCTGGCCGACTGGGAACTCCTGGAGAAGCTGCTGGTCAAGACGGTGCAGCACACCTCGCTCGCGTTCCACGACGGGCTGCTGCGCAGTGACAGGGGCCGCTTCATCCTGGTCAGCCAGTCCGGGGCGCACAAGCCCACCGCGAACAACGCCGCCTACAACGCGGGCAAGGCCGCCGCCGAGGCGTGGACGCTCGCGCTCGGCGACGCGTTCCGCAAGGCGGGGGCCGCCGAGGGCGCCGACGGGCCGCGCGCGGCTGCCGCGATCCTGGTGATCAAGGCGTTGGTGCACGACGCGATGCGCGCCGAGCGACCGAACGCGAAGTTCGCGGGCTTCACCGACGTCACGGAGCTGGCCGAGGCCATCGCCGGCGTCTGGGACAAGCCCGCCCAAGAAGTGAACGGACAGCGCCTGTGGCTGACCCCCAAGCCGTGAGGACGGACGCCCGAGCGCACCACGACCCGGCGGTGCGCGGGTTCGCCAGCGACAACTACGCCGGCGCCCACCCCGAAGTCCTCGCCGCCATCGCCCTCGCCAACGGCGGTCACCAGATCGCCTACGGCGAGGACGAGTACACCGAGCACCTTCAGCGCGTCATCCACAGCCACTTCGGCGCGGACGCCGAGGCCTTCCCGGTCTTCAACGGGACCGGCGCCAACGTCACCGCGCTCCAGGCGCTGACCGACCGCTGGGGCGCCGTGGTGTGCGCGGAGAGCGCGCACATCAACGTGGACGAGGGCGGCGCCCCCGAGCGGATGGCCGGGCTCAAGCTGCTCACCGTGGCCACCCCCGACGGCAAGCTGACGCCCGAGCTCATCGACCGCCAGGCCTGGGGCTGGGAGGACGAGCACCGGGCGATGCCGCAGGTCGTCTCGATCACCCAGAACACCGAGCTGGGCACGGTCTACACGCCCGACGAGGTCAAGGCGATCTGCGACCACGCCCACGAGCGCGGCATGAAGGTCCATCTCGACGGCGCGCGGATATCCAACGCGGCCGCTTCCCTGAACGTGCCGATGCGGGCGTTCACCAACGCGGTCGGCGTGGACGTGCTGTCGTACGGCGGCACCAAGAACGGGATGCTCTTCGGCGAGGCGATCGTCGTCGTCAACCCCGACGCGGTCCGCCAGATGAAGCACATCCGCAAGATGTCCATGCAGCTGGCCTCCAAGATGCGTTTCGTGTCGGTGCAGCTGGAGGCGCTGCTCGCCAAGGACCTGTGGCTGCGCAACGCCCGCCACGCCAACGCGATGGCCGCCCGCCTCGCCGAGGGCGTGCGTCAGATCGACGGCGTGGAGATCCTGTACGAGGTGCAGGCCAACGCGGTGTTCGCGCGCCTGCCGCACGATGTCAGCGAGCGGCTTCAGAAGCGCTACCGCTTCTACTTCTGGGACGAGGCGGCCGGCGACGTCCGCTGGATGTGCTCCTTCGACACCACCGAGGACGACGTGGACGGCTTCCTCCAGGCGCTGAAGGAAGAAATGGCGCGTTAGCCTCGACGCGACGTCTGAATATCTATGCGGTCGACCGTAAAGTCATTGACTACGGTCGGCCGCATTCGTACGCTCCGGCGCCATGGAGCTCATCCAGCGCGACCCTCAACTCTCCGCCTACCTCGGTGCGGACGACGTCGTCGACCATGAACACCCTCTGGTGCGCGAGACGGCCGCCCGCCTGGCGGCCGCGACCACCGGCGCATACGCATACGCCGAAGCCGCTTACACCTTCGTCCGGGACGAGATACCGCACTCCCAGGACTCTGGCGACATCGAGGTGACGTGGCGGGCCTCCGACGTGCTCGCGTGGCGTACCGGCATCTGCTGTGCCAAGTCGCACGCCCTGGCCGCGCTGCTGCGTGCCGAAGGGATCCCCGCCGCCCTCTGCTACCAGCGGCTCGCCGATGACGGCGGATCGAACCCGCTCGTGCACGGTCTGGTCGCGCTACGGCTGCCGGGGACCGGCGCCTGGGCGCGCGTGGATGCCCGGGGCAACAAGCCGGGCGTCCACGCCCAGTTCTCCCTCGACGAGGAACGGCTGGCGTGGAAGGTGCGACCGGAGTTCGGTGAAGTGGACTATCCAGTACTTTATGATGTACCCCACCCGGCGGTCACGGACGCGCTGAAAGCCGCGCCCGACCGGCCGTCACTGTGGCCGATTTATCCGACCGAACTGTGAGGCACTCCCCATCATGACGCTCACGCTCACCGTGTCCGACGACGTACGGGCCCTCGCACCCGGCTTCACGCATGTCGCCGTCGAGGCCCGCGGTCTGCTCAACGCGCCCAGCGACGAGGCGAGTTCGGCGCTGCTCGACGACGCCGGGCGCCGGCTCGCCGAGCGGCTGGCCGGCCGGGCCCCGCACGAGGACCCCCACGTGGCCGCCTGGCGCGCCGCGTACGCCGCCTTCGGCTCCAAGCCGAACCGCACCCGCAACTCCGCCGAAGCGCTCGCCAAGCGGGCCCTGGCCGACGGCGGGCTGCCGCGCGTCAACCGCCTCGTCGATGTCTACAACGCCATCAGCGTCGCCCACCTCGTGCCGGTCGGCGGCGAGGACACGGACCGCATCGTGGGGGCGATGCGCCTGGCGCGGGCCACCGGCGAGGAGTCCTTCGCCACCGTCGCCGGCGGCGAAGAGGTCATCGAGCACCCCGACGCGGGCGAAGTGGTGTGGTGCGACGACGAGGGCGTCACCTGCCGCCGCTGGAACTGGCGTCAGGGGGTGCGTACCCGGCTCACCGAGGAGAGCGTCAACGCGCTCTTCCTCCTGGAGGGCATGGCGCCGCACTGCGACCTCGTCACCGCCGGCGCCGAACTGGCCGGACTTTTGGAGAAGTTCAGCCCCGGGGCCCGGGTCACCGTGCACTCGCCGGTCGGCGCGGCCGGCCAGGAGTGACGATTCAGCCCGTCGCCTCACGGCTCTTGACCTGCTCGGCCGTCGGGGCCGTGCCGCCGAGGTGCGCCGGCACCCACCAGGTGTCGCCGGCGTCCCTGGGGCGGACGGGGTAGGCGCGCTGGGCCGCTTCCAGGAGCTCCTGGCAGCGCTCGCGCAGCCGCCGCGTGATGGCCCCCGCGTACTGGTCGGCGGGTGCCTCCACGGGCTCGCCGACGCGGATGGTGACGGGAATGTGGCTGCGCCTGAAGTTGCGCGGGCGGCCCTTGGTCCAGATCCGCTGGGTGCCCCACAGCGCCATCGGGACCAGCGGCACCCCGGCCTCCTGGGCCAGCCTCGCGGCGCCCGACTTGAAGCTCTTCAGCGTGAACGACTGCGAGATCGTCGCCTCCGGGAACACGCCGATCACTTCGCCGGACCGCAGCGAGGCGAGCGCGTGCTGGTAGGCGTCCTCACCCTGCGTGCGGTCGACCGGGATGTGCTTCATGCCGCGCATCAGCGGGCCGGAGATCTTGTGCCGGAACACCGACTCCTTGGCCATGAACCGCACGAGCCGCTTCTGCGGCAGGGCGGCAAGACCCGTGAAGATGAAGTCGAGATAGCTGATGTGGTTGCTGACGAGCACTGCCCCGCCGGTGCGCGGGATGTTCTCCGAACCCTGGGTGTCGATCTTCAGGTCGAGCGCCTTGAACATCGCGCGGGCGGCGCCGATGACCGGTCGATAGACGAGTTCTGCCATCTGAGGGGAGACCCTTCGTGTGCCCGGGGAGGGTGCTCCCGGAGTAAGTTACGCAGCCGTAGGTTTTAGGCTCAGGCAGATGGTGCCCGATGCCGGCCGGGCTGGCCAGTCCTGGCACCGGGCGCGGGCGAGATTCACATCACGTCTTCGCAGGCCGGAGCCCTGGGAATCATTGCGGAGCGATCCGCGCTGCAACCGTACGACAGGGCAGGTAGTGGCCGTGTGAAGAGACCGGGAGGCCTGGGGCTTGTGGGAGCCGTGGCGGTGGGAGACGGCGGACGGGGCGAGGGCGGGCGCGGGCTCGGCGAGGCCGAGTTGGGGGCGGCGCTGGGGCGGCGGGCCACCCTGGTGCAGTTCTCCACCGCCTTCTGCCAGCCCTGCCGGGCGACCCGGCGCACCCTGGCGGAGGTGGCCGCGATGGTGGAGGGCGTCGCCCATGTGGAGATCGACGCGGAGGAACGCCTTGAGCTCGTACGAGAACTCGGGATCACCGCGACCCCGACGGTGCTCGTGCTCGACGCGGGCGGGGCGATCGTGCGCAGGGCGAGCGGCCGGCCGCGCCGCGTGGATGTCATCGCCGCGCTCGGGCAGGCGGTGCCGGGCCCGTGAGGGATCTCCCACATCGAGGACAGCACTTGACTGGGGGCGCGGCACGTCGTCAGTCTGACGACGTGCCGACAGATCTCCTTCTTTATGGACGCGCCCATGTGGACCTCGCTCGTGACGCGAGCGCGCGCTGTCCAGGCTGCTGACCGCCCGCAGCCCACGTCGCACCCACCGCAGAAGGACAATTCCATGACGGCCTCGCCCGAGCTCGGTACCCCTCAGACAGTCACGCCCGAACTGTTCAAGTCGGTCTTCCGTCAGCACGCCGCCGGTGTCGCGGTGATCACCGCCCAGCGCGGCGGCCGCCCCGTCGGCTTCACCGCCACCTCGCTCAACTCCGTCGCCGCCGAACCGCCGTTGATCTCGTTCGGGATCGGCACCGGCTCCTCCAGCTGGCCCGTCGTCGCCGAGGCGGAGTACGTGGGCGTGCACATACTGGGCGAGCACCAGAGGGAGCTGGCCGCCACCTTCGCCCGCAGCGGCGCCGACCGCTTCGGCCCGGCCACCGACTGGCGCCCGGGGCCCGAGGGTGTGCCCGTACTCGATGGTGTTCTGGCCTATCTGGTGTGCCGGGTGGTGGCGCGCGTTCCGGCCGGCGACCACCGGATCGTGCTGGCCCGGGCGGTCGCCGGCGACCCCGCGGGCGCGGGGCGTCCGCTGCTCTACCACCAGGGCCGCTTCAACGCGCTGCGCGACTGAGAGTTCCGCTCGGGACCGATTACTCAGCGTTGGCAACGTCACAGTTCAAAGCGCTTGCTTACGGGGAACAAGCTGGGTGTACTGACGAGTAATATTTCGTTCGGAGCGCCGGTCGCCCCGACCGGATACCGCCCCATCAGGCGCCTATGCTGCGTGCATCAAGGCAGCCCAGAAATGACGATGCAGTAGGAGAGCCGGCGTGAGCTTGAGGATCGTTGTCTGTGTGAAGTACGTGCCCGACGCCACCGGCGACCGGCACTTCGCCGATGACCTGACCGTCGACCGCGACGACGTCGACGGCCTCCTTTCGGAGCTCGACGAGTACGCGGTCGAGCAGGCACTGCAGATCGCCGACGAGGCGGACGACGCGGAGATCACCGTGCTGACCGTCGGCCCCGAGGACGCCAAGGACGCGCTGCGCAAGGCGCTCTCCATGGGCGCCGACAAGGCCGTCCACGTCGAGGACGACGACCTGCACGGCACCGACGTGATCGGCACCTCGCTGGTCCTGGCCAAGGCCGTCGAGAAGACCGGCTACGACCTGGTCATCTGCGGCATGGCGTCCACCGACGGCACCATGGGCGTGCTTCCCGCGCTGCTCGCGGAGCGCCTGGGCGTCCCCCAGGTCACGCTGCTCTCCGAGGTCTCGGTCGAGGGCGGCACCGTCAAGGGCCGCCGCGACGGCGACGCCGCGTCCGAGCAGCTTGAGGCCGCGCTGCCGGCCGTCGTGTCCGTGACGGACCAGTCGGGCGAGGCCCGCTACCCGTCCTTCAAGGGCATCATGGCCGCCAAGAAGAAGCCGGTGGAGTCCCTGGACCTGGGCGACCTGGACCTGGAGGCCGACGAGGTCGGTCTCGAAGGCTCCTGGACCGCCGTCGACTCCGCGGCCGCGCGCCCGGCCCGCACCGCCGGCACGATCGTCAAGGACGAGGGCGAGGGCGGCAAGCAGCTGGCCGAGTTCCTCGCGAGCCAGAAGTTCATCTGAGTCGCGCTCGCCGCGCGCCGGGAGTTCCCTCGCGGTACCCGGCGGGTCCGGGAACCATTCGGGCCGCGTCCGCACTCAGGGCTCGCCGAGCCTGCCCCTCAACTGCCCGCCTTTTCTTCGCACTTGCAGGAGATTGAAGTCCCATGGCTGAAGTTCTGGTCTACGTCGACCACGTGGACGGCGCCGTCCGCAAGCCCACCCTCGAACTGCTGACGCTTGCCCGCCGCATCGGCGAGCCCGTCGCCGTCGCGCTCGGCGCCGGCGCCGAGAACACCGCCGCCGCGCTCGCCGAGCACGGCGCGGTCAAGGTCCTCACCGCCGACGCCCCCGAGTTCGCCGACTACCTCGTCGTACCGAAGGTGGACGCGCTCAAGGCCGCGTACGACGCGGTGTCCGCCGGGGGCTCCCTGGCCGCCGTGCTCGTCCCGTCCTCCGCCGAGGGCAAGGAGATCGCCGCCCGCCTCGCGCTGCGCATCGGCTCCGGCATCATCACCGACGCCGTCGACCTTGAGGCCGGCGACGAGGGCCCGGTGGCCACGCAGTCCGCGTTCGCCGCCTCCTTCACCACCAAGTCCCGTGTCTCCAAGGGCACCCCGGTCATCACGGTCAAGCCGAACTCGGCCGCCGTCGAGGCCGCCCCGGCCGCCGGCGCGGTCGAGGCCCTGTCGGTCACCTTCTCCGATCTGGCCACCGGCACCAAGGTCACCTCGCGCACCCCGCGCGAGTCGACCGGCCGCCCCGAGCTGACCGAGGCCGCGATCGTGGTCTCCGGCGGCCGAGGCGTCAACGGCGCCGAGAACTTCGCCGTGATCGAGGCCCTTGCCGATTCGCTCGGCGCGGCCGTCGGCGCCTCGCGCGCCGCCGTGGACGCGGGCTGGTACCCGCACTCCAACCAGGTCGGCCAGACCGGCAAGTCCGTCTCGCCCCAGCTCTACATCGCCAACGGCATCTCCGGCGCCATCCAGCACCGGGCCGGCATGCAGACCTCGAAGACCATCGTGGCCGTCAACAAGGACGCCGAGGCCCCGATCTTCGACCTGGTCGACTACGGCGTCGTCGGCGACCTGTTCCAGGTCGTCCCGCAGCTGACCGAAGAGGTCAACTCCCGCAAGGGCTGACCTGCGAGTTCGTCCGGTCCCGGGGCCGCGTGGTGATTCTCACCGCGCGGCCCCGAGCCGTTTCGTACAAGCATTGACGCAGAAGAGGCGGCGCATTAACTTCACTATACGGATTGTTGATTCCGTGAAGCGGAAAAGTTCCGACCGTGTGGAGGGTGCAGGATGGGTCAGCAGGAGCAGGTGGCGACGAGCCTCGCCGGCGTCGTGAGCGAGGAGATCAGCGCCTCGCTCGTCACCGTGGACCAGGAGCTCGCCCGCCGGTACCCGGGCGACCCCGGCACCCGCCAGCCCGTCCACACCGTCTACGTGCCCGGTGACGCCTTCGAGGCGGGCACCATCCGCTCCTGGGGCGACCAGGCGCTCGCCGCGCTCGACGAGCACGCCCCCGACGCCGCCGCCCTCGCCAAGGTCCTCGGCATCAGCGACGCGCTCGCCGCGCCCGTCTACGACCGGGTGCGCGCCAAGCTCACCCGCGAGCCCATCGAGGACCTGCGCGTCGACTTCGAGGACGGCTACGGCCCGCGCCCCGACGCCGAGGAGGACGGAGACGCCGCCCGCGCCGCCCGCCTCATCGCCGAAGCCTTCGCGAACGGCACCGCCGCGCCCTACATGGGCATCCGCATGAAGTGCATGGAAGCCGCCGTCCGCGACCGGGGCATCCGCACCACCGACGTCTTCCTCACCACGCTCATGCGCCACGGCGGCCTGCCCGACGGGCTCGTGCTCACCCTGCCGAAGGTGACCTACCCCGAGCAGGTCACCGCCTTCGTACGGCTGCTGGCCGCCTTCGAGAAGGCCCACCACCTGCCCGAAGGACGGCTCGGCTTCGAGATCCAGATCGAGACCAGCCAGTCCATCCTCGCCGCCGACGGCACCGCCGCCGTCGCCAGGATGATCGACGCCGCCCAGGGCCGCGCCACCGGGCTGCACTACGGCACCTTCGACTACAGCGCGTGCGTCGGCGTGTCCGCCGCCTACCAGGCCAGCGACCACCCGGCCGCCGACCACGCCAAAGCCGTCATGCAGGTGGCCGCCGCGGGGACCGGCGTACGCGTCTCGGACGGCTCCACCAACGTGCTGCCCGTCGGCGCCACCGAGCACGTCCACGAGGCCTGGCGCCTGCACTACGGCCTCACCCGCCGCGCCCTGGCCCGCGCCTACTACCAGGGCTGGGACATGCACCCGGGCCATCTGCCGACGCGTTACGCGGCCGTGTACGCCTTCTACCGCGAGGGCCTTGAGCAGGCGGCGGGACGCCTCGCCGCGTACGTCGCCAAGACGGAGGGCGACGTCATGGATGAGCCCGCCACCGCCAAGGCGCTCAGCGGCTACCTGCTGCGCGGCCTGGACTGCGGCGCCCTCGACACCGCGGAGGTGGGGCGCCTGACCGGTCTCACCCGCGCCGACCTGGACGCCTTCGCCTCGCCCCGGCGCGGGGTCCTCACCGTCACCGCCCCGTAGCGAAACCGGGACCGGGCGCCCCCGGGCCTGTCGGTCCTGCCCCGTACTCTGTACCCGACCACAATCGCCACAGGGGAACGGGGCAGCGGTGTCCACGGGGGAGAGCCAACTACTGGCCGGCCGGTACCGGGTCGTCGAACGGCTCGGCCGCGGCGGCATGGGCGTCGTGTGGCGTGCCCACGACGACGTGCTCGGCCGCGAGGTCGCCGTCAAGGAACTGCGCGCCTACAACGACGCCTCAGCGCCCGAACTGGGCGATCTTCGGCTGCGGATGCAGCGTGAGGCGCGCGCCGCGGCCCGGGTGCGTCATCCCTCGGTGATCGCCGTCCATGACGTCACCGAGCACGAGGGCCGTCCCGTCATCGTCATGGAACTCATCGACGGCCCCTCGCTCGACGGCGTCCTGAGCGAGCGTGGCGTCCTGGAGCCGGCCGAGGCCGCCGCCATCGGCGTCAGCGTCCTCGAAGCGCTGGCCGCCGCCCACCGGGTGGGAGTCCTGCACCGCGACGTGAAGCCCGGCAACGTGCTGCTCGACGCCTCGGGCCGGGTCGTCCTCACCGACTTCGGCATCGCCGCCATGGAGGACCCGAGCGACGGTTCCGGGATCCCCGCCCAGCCTTCGGCCGGGGGCACCTCGCAGCGCAAGCTCACCCGCACCGGCGAACTGGTCGGCTCCCTGGATTACTTGGCGCCGGAACGGGCCCAGGGCCAGGACCCCGGACCCGCATCCGACGTCTGGGCGCTCGGCGCCACCCTGTACGCGGCCGTCGAGGGCACCGTCCCCTTCCGCCGCACCTCCACCTGGTCCACCCTCAACGCCATCGTCGTCGAGCCGCTGCCCCAGCCGCGCCGCGCGGGCCCGCTGGGGCCCGTGCTCGCGCTTCTCATGGACAAGGACCCCGACCGGCGGCCCGACGCCGCCGCGGCGGCGCGGCTGCTCGCGGAGATCGCCACGGCCCCGGGGGCGACGGGACCGACCGCCGTGCGCACCGCGCCGCTACGGCCTGGCGCGCGAGGGGCCGAGGCGCCCCGCAGTGCCACGGTGCGCGATGTGGCGCCGCACCGGCCCCAGGGCTTCGGGCCCGCGCCGGCCCCGGAACCGGCGCCGAGCGCGGTGACACCCCCGGGCTTCGGGCCGCCGGTGAGCGCGGCCCCGCCCGCGCCAACGGTCCCATCGGCCTCGGCGCCACCGGTCGAAGGACGCCGACGCCGCACGCCGCTGGTAGCGGCCGCCGCGGCAGCCGTCGTCCTCATCGGCGGCGCCGGATACGCACTCCTCGGCCAGGGGAACACCGGCGGCGGGCAGCGGGCGTCCGGGTCGGCCGCCGGCGCGTCACCGGGCGCGGCGGACGACCAGGTCGGCGCCGCGGGCCTGTCGAGCCCCGGGCCCTCCGCGCGCAAGACGCCCAACTCGCCCACGCCGTCGGTGAGTTCGGGCGACGTGAAGCCGTCACGCAAGGGCGACGCGGGCAAGGCGGACGCCAAGAACGACGCCACCAGGACGCCCGAACCGAAGAAGAGCACCCCCGGCGCCCCTGCCACGGCGTCCCCGGGCGGCGGCGCGGGTGACACGGCGCCGCCGGCCGGCAGCTGCCACGCGATCGCCGGCGGCAAGTTCGACTGCCAGGTGTGGCGCGCCGCGAAGTCCATCCGCCAGGACGGCGGCGCGGCGGGCGTGCTCAACGCGGGCACCAACTACTTCTACTGCCAGGCCGACCTCGGCCGCCGCGAGACGTACGGGAAGTGGACCAACACCTGGTGGGCCAGGACCGATGACGACAGCGGCCACAAGAGCGTGTACGTGAGCGTGGTCTATGTGAAGGGCGGCGACAACAACCAGCCGGTGCCGGGCCTGAAGGTCTGCTGAGCGCGCCGGAGCCGAGCCGGAGAGGGGGCCGAGCCGGAACTGAGCCGGAGCCGAGCCGGAGCCGGCCGCCGGGACCCCGGCGTCGCCCGCTACGCGCCGGCCGGCGGCGGCAGTTCGCCCGAGCCCCGCTGGATCAGGGCCGTGGGCAGGACCACCCGGGCAGGCTTCTCCTCGGCGCCGTCGAGGCGCCGGAAGAGCAGTTCGGCGGCGGTGCGGCCGAGGGTGGCGGCGTCCTGCGAGATGACGGTGATGCCGAGCAGGTCGGCCAGTTCGATGTCGTCGAACCCGACCAGGGCCACCGGGTGCGCGCGGCCCGCGAGGACCCGTACGGCCGTGACCGTCACCCGGTTGTTGCCGGCGAACAGGGCGGTGACCCCCGAAGGCCCCTCCAGCATCGACTCGGCCGCGTCCCGCACCCGCTCGGGAGAGGTCGAGCCGAGCGAGACCCAGGCATCCTCGACCGGCAGCCCCGCCTCGGCCATGGCCGCGTGATAGCCGCGCAGACGCTCGGTGGCCGTGTGGATGCGGGGCTGGTCGCCGATGAATCCGATCCTGCGGTGGCCGTGCGCGATGAGATGGGCCACGCCCGCGCGGGCGCCCCCGAAACTGTCGGACAGGACCACGTCGGCCTCGATCCCGCCGGCCGGCCGGTCCACGAACACCGTGGCCACGCCCGCCTTTATCTCCGGTTCGAGATAGCGATGGTCGCAGCCCGCCGGGATCACGATGAGGCCGTCGACCCGGCGGGCGCAGAACGCGAGCACCAGTTCCTGCTCCCGCTCCGCGTCCTCGGCGCTCGAACCGTTGATGAGCAGCGCCCCGTGTTCCCGCGCGACCTCCTCCACGGCGCGGCTGAGCGGCCCGTAGAAGGGGTCGGCGAGGTCTTCGAGCACCAGGCCGATCGAGGCCGTACGCCCCTTGCGCAGCACCCGCGCGCTGTCGTTGCGCCGAAAGCCCAGCGCCTCGATGGCCTCCTGCACCCGGCGCTCGGTGTCGGGCGTCACGCCGGCCTCGCCATTGACCACCCGGGACACCGTCTTGAGGCCGACACCGGCGCGCGCGGCGACGTCCTTCATCGTCGGACGGTTGCCGTAGCGGAGCTCGGAGTGGCGGGCATTGTCGGCCACGGTGCGCTGTCCTGTCCTCGTCGGGAGCCGTCCGGCGTGCTCTGACGGCCGGGACGGCGGGTGTGGCGTCGAGCATAGGCCCTGGACAACGTTGTCACATGCAGGGAGACTTTCATCTTGACCTGCCGTTACCCGTCCTCACGAGGAGATCCGACCTCGATGCACACCGACCTCGTCGCCGCGCTCGACATCGGCGGCACCAAGATCGCCGGAGCCCTGGTGGACGCGGGGGGCCGCATCCTGCTGCGGGCACAGCGGCCGACCCCCGCCCATGAGGACGGCGACACGGTGATGCGCGCGGCCGAAGAGGTCATCGCCGAATTGACCGGGTCCCCGTGGTGGGAGCGTACGGGCGCCGTCGGCATCGGCAGCGCGGGACCCGTGGACGCCTCCACCGGGACGGTCAGTCCCGTCAACATCCCTGGCTGGCGCGGTTTTCCGCTGGTCGAGCGGGTGCGCGCGGTGACCGGCGGGCTCGATGTGGAACTGGTCGGCGACGGCGTCGCGATGACGGCCGCCGAGCACTGGCTCGGCGCCGCCCGGGGCCATGACAACGCCCTGTGCATGGTCGTGTCGACCGGCGTCGGCGGCGGCCTCGTACTCGACGGCAAGCTGCGCCCGGGCCCCACAGGCAACGCGGGCCATATCGGCCACATCAGCGTCGACCTCGACGGCGAGACCTGCCCCTGCGGCGGACGCGGCTGTGTGGAACGGATCGCGAGTGGTCCCAACATCGCCCGCCGCGCTCTGGACAACGGCTGGCGCCCGGGTCCCGACGGCGACACCTCGGCCGCCGCCGTCGCCCGCGCCGCCCGGTCCAAAGGCCCGGTCGCCCTCGCCTCCTTCGAGCGCGCCGCCCGGGCGCTGGCCGCCGCGATCGCCGCGACCGCGACGCTCGTCGAGATCGACATCGCCGTCATCGGCGGGGGAGTGGCCGGCGCGGGCGACGTCCTCTTCAGCCCGCTGCGCCGGGCGCTGCGCGACTACGCCACGCTCTCCTTCGTCCAGCGCCTCACCGTGGCGCCGGCCCTGACGGGCACGGACGCGGGCCTGGTGGGCGCGGCCGCGGCGGCCTCGGCGCGGCGCTCGCCCGAGGCGGCACTCCTCAAGTGACGCGCGCCGCCCGGTACTTGGTGGCGGCTGGGTGGCCGCGCGGTGATGGTCGCGCCGCCGGACGTTGGCGTCCCGCCGCCGCGACCGCGTTCCATCGCGGGGCGCACACCGCGGGGCCGGGCGACGGGCAGGGCACGGTCCGGCGTGTTCCGGCATCCCCGGCCGGTTCGCCGGGCATGACCCGGGCATGACCCGGGCAGGCCGCGCGGGCACCCGGCCGTGAGCCGTCGGCCCGTGCAGGCGCCCTCGGGAGAGAGCCGGCCCCGCCATGACCACCGTGCACGTGATGACCGGACTGCCCGCGTCGGGCAAGACCACCGCCGCACGCGAACTCGTCGCGGCCGCCGGCGGCCGGTGCCGCCGTGTCAGCCTCGATGACCTGCGCGCCATGTTCGACCCCGGCAGCGAGGGGCGCGGCTGGTCGCGGGCCGCGGAACGGAGCGTGCTCGCCGTGCAGGACGCGTCGGTCCGCGAGACCATCGCCGCCGGTTTCGACGTCGTCGTGGACAACACCCATCTCACTCCGCGCGTCCCGGGGCGTCTCAAGGCAGCCGTGGCGGGGCGCGCGCGGTTCGTGGTGCACGATTTCACCGGCGTGCCCCTCCAGGAGTGCCTGCGCCGCGACGCGGCCCGCGCCAGGCCGGTCGGTGACGCCGTCATCCGCCGTCTGGCCGCCCGGCACGCCCAGGCGGTACGCGCCGGCTGGCGGCTCACGGCCGCCTGGCTCGAGGACACAGCGGCCCTGGCCGGAGCCGAGCCGTACACCCCGGGCGCGTCGCTGCCCAGCGCGGTGCTGTGCGACATCGACGGCACGCTCGCCCTCGGCGCGCACCGCCATCCGTACGACTTCACGCGCTGCGGACAAGACGGCCTCAACGGGCCCGTGCGCGACGCCCTGATCGCCTTCCGGCAGACGCACGGGGACAGGATCGTGCTGCTCTCGGGCCGGAGCGAGGACTTCCGGGCGGTGACCCGCGCCTGGCTCGCCACGCACGAGGTGCCCTACGACGAGTTGTGGATGCGGCCCTCCGGCGATCTGCGGCGTGACGACGTCGTGAAGGCCGAGCTGTTCGACGCGTACGTCCGCCACCGCTACCGCGTGCGGGTCGGCCTCGACGACCGCGACCGTGTGGTCGCGGTGTGGCGCCGTCTGGGGCTGCCCGCCTGGCAGGTGGCTCCGGGCGCCTTCTGACCGGGCGCGCGGCGCGGCCCGGCGCCGGGCGGTCTCAGCCGACCCGCTCGGGCACGGACTGCGTGACGACGACCAGGAACGCGTCGCTCTCCAGGTCCATCACGACCTCCGCGGCCAGGCCTTCGTTCCTGCGGTCGTGGGCGAACGCCTCGGCGGTCCAGTGACCGCGCGGGTCGCCCGCGGGAAATCGTTCCAGTACCGTACGACGCATTTCGTCGCACCCCCTTGTTCGTCTCATTGGGCACCCGCACAACGACGCCCGCGCCGTCGGCGTTACGGCCCCCCGTGGCCGGTGCTCGTACACCAGGACGCGAAGCGCGGCCGAATGGTGGCAGGCGGCAGGCAACGGCCCGGCCACAGTTGTGATGTGACCGAGGAGGGCCCGGCCGCCCACGCGATTTAGTGGCAGGGTGTTGCGGGCAGTCCACTGGGGGCTACGAAGAGGGGGAACCGTGATTGTGTGGATCAACGGTGCGTTCGGCGCGGGCAAGACGAGCACCGCGCGCGAACTGATCGACCTGATCCCGGACAGCACGTTCTACGACCCCGAGGTGATGGGCGGGGCGCTACGGCATCTGCTGCCGCAGAAACTTCTCGCGCAGGTCAGCGACTACCAGGACCTGCCGATCTGGCGGCGCCTGGTGGTGGAGGGCGCCGCCGCGCTGCACGCCGAGGTCGGCGGCGTACTCGTGGTGCCGATGACGCTCCTGAGACAGGAGTACCGGGATGAGATCTTCGGTGGGCTCGCCTCCCGCCGCATACCCGTACGGCATGTGGTGCTCACTCAGGAGGAAACGATCCTGCGGGCGCGGATAGCGGCCCGCGTGGAGTATCCCGAAGACGCGGAGGCCGACGAACAACGGGTCCGCAAATGGGCGTATGAGCACATCGAGCCCTTCCGGCGCGCGCTCGGCTGGATCGCCGCCGACGCCCACGCCGTCGACAACAGTGTGCTCACGCCCCGCGAGAGCGCCGAGCGCATAGCCGAGGCGGTCCGCTCCGGGGCGGCCCGCGCCTGCGCGATCGTGCAGACCCCCGAGCCCACCGCCGAGACGCTGGCCGCCGGGGTGCTGCTCTTCGACGAACAGGACCGCGTGCTCCTGGTCGACCCCACCTACAAGCCGGGCTGGGAGTTTCCCGGCGGTGTCGTCGAGCGCGGTGAGGCCCCGGCGCGGGCCGGTGTCCGCGAGGTCGAGGAGGAGCTGGGTGTCCGGCTGGAGCGCGTACCGCGCCTTCTGGTCATCGACTGGGAGCCGCCGCGGCCTCCCGGCTTCGGCGGCCTGCGGCTGCTCTTCGACGGCGGCACGCTCGACAGCGCGCGGGCCGGTGAGGTGCTGCTGCCCGGCGCCGAACTGCGCGGCTGGCGTTTCGTCAGCGAGCGGGAGGCGGCGGGACTGCTGCCGCCCGCCCGGTTCGAGCGGCTTCGCTGGGCGCTGCGCGCGCGGGAGCGGTCAACCGTGCTCAATCTGGAGGCCGGAGTCCCGGTCGGCTGAGGCCCTCATGACGGACGCCGCGTCCTTCGTCAGCGGGTCGCCGTGCCCGAAACAGACGGTGTCCGCGCCGAGCGCCGCCAGCCGGCGGAAGGAGGTGAGCGCCCGCTCCCGGTCGGTGTTGAAGACGCCCAGCATCACCTGACCCACCCCGGCCACACCGTCCCCGGTGAACAGCACGCCGTGGCGCGGCAGATGGATGGCCATCGATCCGTCGGTGTGGCCGGGGGAGTGGACGACGAACGCGCCGTCACCGAAGCCCAGCGCGTCCCCGTCGCCCACCTCGCGGTCCACCCGGGTGGGCGGCGCCTGAGGGACCGTCAGCGCGTGTTCGTACAACGGCACTTCCCAGTCCAGGAGCACCGGCTCGGGCGTCGGGGCCTCGCCCCGGATCACCGGCGCGTCGAGCCGGTGCGCGACCACCTCGGCGCCGTACCGCGCGGCGAGTTCCCCCGCCGCGCCGTAATGGTCGCGATGGCCGTGCGTGATCACGATCCGCCGGATCGCGCCCGGATCGAGCCCGAGGCCGCGCACCGCGTCCTCGATGGCCGGTGCGGCGTTCACGTCACCCGCGTCGATGAGCGTCAGGCCGTCGTCGTCGCGCCACAGGTACGCCTGGCCGATGGCGAAGCGGAACATGTGCAGCCGGGGGAGGACGGGAAGGAGATCCATGGGGCGAACGTACGTCCCCGACGCCGTCCGCCACCTGGATCTACGCTCACGGCGATGTCCGCCGAGCGCGTAACCTCACCGCCGACTGTGACTCAACCGCGCTTGGACCGGGCGTAGTTGATGAGGAAGTGGGCCTCCGCGACCGACAGGCGCTCCAGCTCCTGGGGGGACACGCTCTCGTTCACCGCGTGGATCTGCGCCTCGGGCTCGCTGAGGCCGATCAGCAGGATCTCCGCCCGCGGGTAGAGCGCCGCCAGGGTGTTGCACAGCGGGATGGAGCCGCCCATGCCGGAGGACTGCATCTCCTCACCCGGGTAGGCCACCGCCATCGCCTCGGCCATCGAGGTGTACGCGGGGCTTGTGATGTCCGCGCGGAACGGCTGGCCCTGGCCGACCTGCTCGAAGGTGACCCGGGCGTTCCACGGCACGTGCTTCTCGATGTGGGCGTAGAGCAGCTTCGTCGCCTCGGCCGCGTCCTGGCCGGGCGGCACCCGCAGGCTGATCTGCGCGCGGGCGCTCGCCGGGATGGACGGCGTGGCCCCTGCCACCGGGTGGCAGTCGATGCCGATGACCGTGACGGCCGGGCGGGCCCAGATGCGGTCGGCGACGGTGCCGGTGCCGGGCAGCGACACGCCGTCAAGGACCTTCGCGTCCTGCCGGAACTCCTCCTCCGGGTATTGCAGACCGTCCCACGCGGCGTCCGCCGCAAGGCCCTCGATCACCGTCTGGCCGTGCTCGTCGCGCAGCGAGTCCAGGACGCGGATCAGCGCGGCGAGCGCGTCCGGTGCGGCGCCGCCGAACTGGCCCGAGTGCAGATTGCCCTCCAGGGTCTCGACGCTCACGCGGATCATGGTCATCCCGCGCAGCGTCGCCGTCACCGTGGGCAGACCGACCCGGAAGTTGCCGGTGTCACCGATGACGATCGCGTCCGCCGTCAGCAGATCGGGGTGCGCCTCGGCGTACTGTTCGAGGCCGCCCGTGCCCTGCTCCTCGGAGCCCTCCACGATCACCTTGACCGAGACGGGGACACCGCCGTTGCTCTTGAGGGCGCGCAGCGCGAGCAGGTGCATGATGAACCCGCCCTTGCAGTCGGCGGCGCCCCGCCCGTACCAGCGGCCGTCGCGCTCGGTCAGCTCGAACGGCGGGGTCACCCACGCGGACTCGTCCAGCTTGGGCTGCACGTCGTAGTGCGCGTAGAGCAGGACCGTGGGAGCGTCGGCGGGGCCGGGCAGCAGCCCGTACACCGACTGGGAACCGTCGGGGGTGTCGAGGAGCGCGACGTCCTGGAATCCCTCGGCGCGCAGCGCGTCGGCCACCCAGTTGGCGGCGGCCTCGCACTCGCTCCTGGGTGCCACCGCCTCGTCCGCCACCGACTGGAAGGCGACCAGCTCCGTCAGCTCCGCCTTGGCGCGGGGCATCAGGGAGGCGATGGTCTCGGCGATCGGATGTGCGGTCATGGGCACGCTCCTCGTGGGTGCGACGTTGTAGGTACACATACGTTGGTGCACATGTGTGTACCGCGAAGATATGGCCGATCCTGCCACAACGGGCCAGGACAGGAAGGCGGGGCTACTGCCCCGTAGGATGCGGTCGTCAACACGGGCACTGGTCTGATGGGGAGCACAGGCACATCGTGAGCAGCGAGAACGCAGACGCCGGCACGGACGGACCCCTGGGGGAGCACCAGGGCGAGCCCGCCGCCGAGCCGGTGACGGATCCGGCCACTGAGCCCGTCTGGGACGTCGTGGTGGTCGGCGCCGGACCGGCGGGAGCATCGGCGGCCCACGCGGCGGCCTCGGCGGGGCGCAAGGTACTGCTCCTGGAGAAGGCCGAGCTGCCGCGCTACAAGACCTGTGGCGGCGGCATCATCGGCCCCTCGCGCGACGCGCTGCCCCCCGGCTTCGAGCTCCCCCTCCAGGACCGGGTGTACGCGGTCACCTTCTCCCTGAAGGGGAAGCTGACCCGCACCCGCAGGTCCAAGAAGATGCTGTTCGGCCTGATCAACCGGCCCGAGTTCGACGCGGGCCTGGTCGCGCTCGCCGAGAAGGAGGGCGCCGTGGTCCGCACCGGCGTCACCGTCTCGAAGGTGGAGCAGCACGGCTCGGCCGTCCCCGACCGCCGCACCGTCGCCGTGATCCTCGCCGACGGCGAGACCGTCCTGGCGCGCGCCGTGGTCGGCGCCGACGGCAGCGCGGGCCGCATAGGAGCACACGTCGGCGTCAAGACCGACCAGGTCGACCTGGGCCTTGAGGCCGAGATCCCGGTGCCGCCGAGTGTGGCCGACGACTGGGCGGGGCGGGTGCTCATCGACTGGGGCCCCCTTCCCGGCAGTTACGGATGGGTCTTCCCCAAGGGCGACACCCTGACCGTCGGCGTGATCTCGGCCCGGGGTGAAGGCGCCGCAACCAAGCGCTACTTGGACGACTTCATCGCCCGGCTCGGTCTCGCGGGCTTCGAACCGGCCATCTCCTCGGGCCACTTGACGCGCTGCCGCAGCGAGGACTCGCCGCTCTCCCGTGGCCGGGTCCTGGTCTGCGGCGACGCGGCGGGCCTGCTGGAGCCGTGGACGCGCGAGGGCATCTCCTTCGCCCTGCGCTCGGGCCGGCTCGCGGGGGAGTGGGCGGTGCGCATCGCCGAGTCGCAGGACGCAGTGGACGCCCGCAGGCAGGCCCTGAACTACGCGTTCGCCATCAAGGCCGGCCTCGGCGTCGAGATGGCGGTGGGACGCAGGATGCTGTCGCTCTTCGAGAAGCGCCCGCTGCTGCTGCACGCCGCGATCACCGGTCTGCGCCCGGCCTGGAAGGCCTTCGCCGACATCACGCGCGGCGCCACCACCCTGGCGGGCCTGGTCCGTACGCACCCGATGGCGCGGCGCGCCCTGGACACCGTCGACCGCTGAGTGCGCCCGGGGGGCCGGGAGCCGGGGCCAGGAGCCGGGGCCCGCGCCTGCCCCGCGCCCCTGGGGCCGGGCCCGCGCCGAGCGCCGGGCCCGCGCCGTGCCCCTGGGGCCGGGCCCGCGCCGAGCGCCGCGCCCGCGCCGTGCCCCTGGGGCCGGGCCCGCGCCGAGCGCCGCGTTCCCGCCACGCCGCGTTCCCGCCGCGCCGCGCGGTCACGTGGCCGACGCGGGCCCGAGAGGTGTCACGGGGTCGTGATGGTGACGCGGAAGACCGGGTGGTCGGGGGCGACGCGGCGCAGCTCCGCGTCGCTCGACGCCGGCCCCACGCCGTCGAAGAAGGCGCCCACCTCGGCCTTCCAACGCGTGAGGTAGGCGCGCAGCAGGGCGGGCTTGTCGTCGTCGGCGATCTCGACGGCGGTGAACACCTCGGTCTTCTCGCCCAGGTGCAGCTCGCCGCCCCCGGCCGCGCGCATGTTGTGCGTCCACTGGACGTGCCCGCGCGGCGCCACCAGATAGTGCGCGCCGTCGACGGTCAGCAGGTTGACCGGGGTGCGCCGCCATTCGCCGCTCTTGCGGCCACGGACGGCGAGGACGCGCGAGCCCCAGACGCTGACGCCGCGACGGGTCATCCAGGTGACGGCCCGGTTGAGGACGTTGACGGTGAACCAGCCGGGCTTTTGCACGTGCGGGCTTGCGGATGCGGACATCGGGCGTCTCCCTGAGGCTGAGAGAGCGGTGCTCTCATTCGTGAGCAGTGTGCACCCGCGCGGTGCTCAGAATCAAGAGCACCGCTCTCGAAAAGGTTCACCGATCTCTTTCGTGTGCATTGATCGCGTTCTTGGCCGGTGCTCTCCAAGCTGGCAGACTGGTGCCATGAGCACCGTGCAGGGAGCCCGCGAACGGGCACGGATCGAAGTCACCGCGGCCATCAAGGACGAGGCGAGAAAGCAGCTGGCGGCCGACGGCGCGACCAAGCTCTCCCTCCGCGCCGTCGCCCGCGAACTCGGCATGGTCTCCTCGGCGCTCTACCGCTACTTCCCGAGCAGGGACGACCTGCTGACCGCCCTCATCGTCGACGCCTACGACGCCGTGGGCGAAGCCGCCGAGCTCGCCCACGCCCAGCAGCGCAAGGCCGCCGCGCCCAAGGCCCGCTGGATCACCGTCTGCCGCGCGGTACGCGCCTGGGCGCTGGCCCACCCCCACGAGTACGCCCTCATCTACGGCACCCCCGTGCCCGGCTACACCGCGCCCGAGGCGACCGTGGGCCCCGCCTCGCGCGTCGGCCTGGTGCTGCTGTCCATCGTGCGGGACGCCCAGCGCGGCAAGGGCATCGCGCTGCCCCCGCTGGCCGCGCCGCTGCGTGCCGAGGCCGGGCGGATGGCCGCGGACCTCGCCCCCGACCTGCCGCCCGCGGTGGCCGTCGCGCTCGTGGCGGCCTGGGCGCAGCTGTTCGGCCTCATCTCCTTCGAGGCGTTCGGCCAGTTCCACCGAGTGGTCGAGGACCGCGAGGCGTTCTTCACGCACGCCGCCGAACAGCTCGCCTTCTCGGTCGGCCTGGTACTCCCGGCGTAGTACCCGCGATCACCTCGTCCGGCGGACGCCCCGGCCGGAGGCGCCGGTCTAGCGTGGCCGGTATGGAAGAGGAGCAGCCACCGCGCGCCGCCCGCCGGAACGGTTCGCCCTGGCGCCACGACGACGGCCCGCCCCGGCGCCACGGCGGCCCCCCGCCCCGGCGCCACGGCGGCCCCCCGCCCCGGCGGCGCGGGGGCCCGCCGTGGGGGCCGCGCGGCCGGCCGTGGGGACCGTTCGCCGAGGAAAGCCGTTCCGCCCGGCCGCCCTGGGTGTCGACGGCCGCGCTCACGGTGTTCGTCCTGGCCGGCAGCCGCTTCGCCGCCCTCGCCCAGCACGGCCGCGCCCCGCTCGACGCCTTCGCCGTGCTGCTGCTCGTCGCCAGTTGCGGGGTGCTGATCGTGCGCGGGCGCCACCCCGTCCTCGCCGTGTTCGCCACCTCGGCCGCCGTCCTTGTCTACCTCGGCGCCGGATATCCCTACGGGCCGGTCTTCCTGCCCGTGGCGGTCGGCTGCTTCGCCGCGGTCGTGGCCGGGCACCGCCGCCAGGCGTGGGGCGCGGTCGGCATGCTCTGGCTCGGCGACCTCCTGATCGCGCACTGGCTCTACCGTTGGCTACCGCCGCGAGGGGACTCCCCGGCGCCATGGGGCCAGGAACTGGGCATCGCCGCCTGGGCGGTGGCCATCCTCGCGCTGGCCGAACTGGTCCGGGTCCGAAGGGAGCAGTGGCTGAGGGAGCGGGCCGCGCGGCACGCCGCCGTCCGTCGCCGCGCGGACGAGGAACGGCTGCGGATCGCCCGCGAACTGCACGACGTGCTGGCCCACAGCATCTCGGTCATCAACGTCCAGGCCGGCGTCGGCCTGGCCCTCCTCGACTCCGACCCGGAGCAGGCCCGCACCGCCCTGACCACCATCAAGTCCGCGAGCAAGGAGGCGCTGGGCGAGGTGCGCCAGGTCCTGGAGACGCTGCGCACGCCGGGGGACGCGCCGCGCTCCCCGGCGCCAGGACTCGACCGGCTCCCCGAACTCCTCGAACAGGCCGCCGCCGCGGGGCTGACCGTGCGGACCACGACGAGCGGCCGGCGCCGCGCGCTCACGCCGGGCACCGATCTGGCCGCCTTCCGGATCGTCCAGGAAGCCCTCACCAACGTCGTACGCCACTCCGCCGCGCGCACAGCGCAGCTGACGCTCGGCTACGAACCCGGCGCCCTCGTGCTGAGCGTCGAGGACGCGGGGCCGCCCTCCGCCGCACGGCCCGACGACGGTGGGGAGCAGGGCGGTGGCAACGGTCTGATCGGGATGCGCGAGCGGGCCGCCGCGCTCGGTGGCACCATCGACGCGGGGCCGCTGCCGAACGGCGGCTTCCGGGTCGGCGCCCGGCTTCCGCTGACCGGCGGCCCCGCCGCCCGGCACCCGTCCGCCGACGAACCCGAGGAGCCCTCGTGATCCGCGTCCTGCTCGCCGACGACCAGCTCCTGGTGCGTGCCGGGTTCCGGGCGCTGCTCGACGCGCAGGGCGACATCGAGGTGGTGGGCGAGGCCGACGACGGCGAGCGGGCGCTGGACCTGGTGCGTGAACTGCGCCCGGACATCGTGCTGATGGACATCCGGATGCCCCGGCTCGACGGCCTCGCCGCGACCCGGCGCGTCACATCCGATCCGGAGCTCGCGGAGGTGAAAGTGATCATGCTGACCACCTTCGAGCTGGACGAGTACGTCTTCGAGGCCATCCGCGCGGGCGCCTCGGGCTTCCTGGTGAAGGACGCCGAACCGCAGGAGCTGCTGCGGGCGGTGCGCGCGGTGGTCGGGGGCGACGCGCTGCTGTCTCCCGGGGTGACCCGGCGCCTGATCGCCGAGTTCGCCGCGCGCTCGAAGGAGCCGGCCGCCGCGGACGCCCTGGCGGCGCTGACCGACCGGGAACGCGAGGTGATGGCGCTGGCCGGCATCGGACTTTCCAACGAGGAGATCGCCCGCAGGCTCGTGGTCAGTCCGCTGACCGCGAAGACGCATGTCAGCCGCGCGATGGTCAAGCTCGGCGCCCGCGACCGGGCCCAACTCGTCGTGCTGGCCTACGAGTCGGGGCTCGTGCGCCCCGGCTGGCTGGGCTGACGCGGACCGAGGCCCCCGGCGTGGGGAAAGCGCCACAGGACGTGCACGGTGCGCCATACGAACACGACGAGGGCGCAGCCGCCGCCGAGCAGGAGCAGCACCCGCCGCAGGGGGTGGGGCAGTTCGAGGGCGTAACCGGCTCCGGCGATGGCGCCGAACACTACGGCCGCCGCGAACAGGGCGCTGGCCAGCGCGTATCCGAGCTCGATGGTGATGGCGTCCCGCTCGGCCCGGCTCCGTGTCCCCATGCGCGAAGTTTCACAGCAGGGGCGGCCGAGGGGCAACCGGCGCCCCTCGGCCGCCCCTCCCCCCGAGTGCCGGTCCCCAGCACGTTACATGTGCGCGCATTGAATGCGTACGCATTTAATGCTCCCGCAACAAAAGCGTCCGGCTCTGCTACCGTGCCGCCATGGCAGCTGACAAGCCCGAGCGCCTGCTCGTGGAGGAGTGGCGGGACCTTCTCGCGGTGCACGCGCGCACGACCTGCGAACTCGACCGCGAGCTGCACGCCCACGGGCTCGGCGCCAGCGACTTCGAGGTCCTGGATGTACTGGCCGAGGGGTGCGGGGGCGACCCGGGCCGCGCGGTGCGGGTGCAGGAGCTGGCCTCACGGATCCATCTGAGCCAGAGCGCGCTGTCCCGTCTGATCGGACGCCTGGAGAAGGACGGCCTGGTCACGCGGGGCATGTGCAGCGAGGACCGCCGCGGCGTGAGCGTGTCGATCACCGAGTCCGGCCGGGCCCGTCACGCGCGGGTGCTGCCGCTCCAACGCGCGGTGCTCGCCCGGATGCTCACCCAGCGCCCGGGTTAGCAGAACCCCCCAACTCCCGCGCAAACGAAGCGCGTTGGGGCCGCCGCCCGGTTCAGTTCTGGGACGCCGTCGCGTGGCGGGCCGTGTAGCCGATCAGCGCGGCACCGGCCGCGAGCGCGGCGACCGTGGTCAGGGCGACCGGCAGCGAGGCCCACTCGGCGATCAGGCCGATCGCAGGCGGCCCGAGCAGCATGCCGCCGTAGCCGAGCGTGGACGCCGCCGCGACCCCGCCGGGCCCCGCGAGCGCGCCGGCCCGCTGGACGGCGACGGGGAAGATGTTGGCGAGTCCCAGACCCATCACGGCGAAGCCGGCCAGGGCGAGCCAGACGTTCGGCGCGAGCGCTCCCAGCAGCATCCCGGCACAGGCCATGAGGCCGCCGGCGACCAGCGTCCTGGTCTGGCCGAGGCGTTCCAGGAGCGCGGTGCCCGAGAGCCGGCCGGCCGTCATCGCGAGGGCGAACAGCGAGTAGCCGACGGCCGCGACGCCCGGCGCCGCCGCCAGGTCCTGCTCCAGGTGCAGGGCGCCCCAGTCCGCCATCGCGCCCTCGCCGTAGGCGGTGCAGAGCGCGATCAGGCCGAAGAGGAGCACCAGGCGCCGGGCCCGTCCGGCCAGGCGCTGTCCCGGTGCGTGCGCGGTCCGCGCCGGCGCGGGCGCCGGATACCGCAGCAGCACCCGGCCGGCCAGCGCGGTCACCACCAGCCCGACGCCGGTGAGGGCCAGCAGGTGCGCGGCGGGGGAGAGCGCGCCGGCCACCAGCGCACCGACGCCCGCCCCCACCATCCCGCCGAGGCTGAACGCCGCGTGGAAGCTGGGCATCACCGGGCGGCGGAGCGCCGCGACCAGGTCGACGGCGGCGCTGTTCATCGCCACGTTGACCCCGCCGTACGCGGCGCCGAACACCAGCAGCACCAGGCCGAGCGCGAGCGCGGAGTGGGTCGCAGGCGGAAGCGCGATGGCCAGGGCCATCAGGCCGCCGCAGGCGACGGTCACCGGATGGCTGCCGAAGCGGTGACAGAGCCGGCCGGTGAACACCATCGTGACCACCGCGCCCGCCGAGACCCCGAGCAGGGCGAGCCCGAGCTCGCCCGCCGAGGCCCCGGTCTGCTGCTTGATCGCGGGGATGCGGACGACCCAGCCGGCGAAGAGGAAGCCGTCGAGTGCGAAGAAAACGGTCAGGGCGGAGCGGAGGCGGAACAGGGTGGGTGCGGCGGTGTCTGAGCCTTGGCCCCCCGGAGCGGCCGTCCGTACTTTGTTTAGTAGCGGCACAAACTCAGGATAGGGGCAGTACGGGGGGCGCTTCAACCGGCGGGACCGGGTGCCTTCGGGGGCGGCGCCGCCTCACCGCGCCGCCGCGTCCCCGATGTGCGGCCAGGGCGCAGGGGCGGCTTCCGCCGAGGATCATGGGAGACTCGCCCCCATGAACGGCAAGGCGACCACCACCCGGAGCAGGCTGGACAGGGGCCGTGGCGCGCTCGGACCCGCCCTGGAGCTGGTGCACACCGGCCGCGCGCCCACCCGCGCCGTCCTCACCGCCGAACTGGGGGTCACCCGCGCCACCGCCGGTGCCGTCGCCGCCGAACTCGAGGCGCTCGGCCTCATCCAGGTCGACTCGCGCCCCGCCGCGGCCGGCTCCCAGGGCCGTCCCTCCCATCGGCTCGCCGTCCATGAGGCGGGACCCGTCGCGCTCGCCGCCCAGGTGCACGCCGACGGCTTCCGTGCCGCGCTCGTCGGCCTCGGCGGTGAGATCGTCGCCACCGACCCCGGCTGCGTCATCGTCTCCGCCGACCCGGCCCAGGTGCTCGGCGCCGTCGTCGAGGCGGGGGCCGCGCTGCTCGAGGGCAGCGGCCGTCGCTGCGTGGGCGCGGGCCTGGCCGTGCCCTCGGCCGTCGCCGACCCGGAGGGCACCGCGCTCAACCCGCTCCACCTCGCCTGGCCGGCCGGCTCCCCCGTACGGGAGATCTTCGCCGAACGGGTGCGCGCGGCAGGCATCACCGGCCCCGCCTTCACCGGCAACGACGTGAACCTCGCGGCGCTCGCCGAGCACCGTCACGGCGCGGGCCGGGGCGCCCAGCACCTGCTGTGCGTCGCCACCGGCCACCGGGGCGTGGGCGGCGCCCTGGTCCTCGACGGCCGTCTGCACACCGGGAGTTCGGGCCTCGCCCTCGAAGTGGGCCACCTCACCGTCAACCCCGACGGGCGCCCCTGCTACTGCGGCAGCCGGGGCTGTCTCGACGTCGAGGCCGACCCGCTCGCCTTCCTCACGGCGGCCGGACGCACGCCCGGGCCCGAGGTCTCGCTCCTCGAACAGTCACGGGCCCTGCTGCGCCACGAGTACGCGGACGTGTCGGTGCGCCGGGGCGCCGAGGAGCTGATCGACCGGCTCGGCCTGGGTCTCGCCGGACTCGTCAACATCCTCAACCCCGACCGCATCATCCTCGGCGGCCTGCACAAGGCGCTCCTCCAGGCCGACCCGGACCGGCTGCGCGCCGTCGTGGCGGACCGCAGCCTGTGGGGCCAGAGCGGCGGCGTGCCGATCCTCGCCTGCTCCCTCGACCACAACAGCCTGGTCGGAGCAGCGGAGTTGGCGTGGCAGCCGGTGCTCGACGACCCGCTGGCCGCGCTCGCTCACCAGGCGTAGGCCCGCGCCGGATTGGCGACGAGGATACGGTCCACCAGCTCATCGCCCAGCGTCAGGGCAAGCCTGGGCCGCACCCGGCGCAGCAGATACGGCATGCCCGGGGTGTCCGGCGTGACGGTGTCGCCGCCGAGCAGCAGCCGGTCGGCGAACCCCGCGTCGGCGAGTGCGGCCAGCGCCTCGGGCATCCGCCAGTCGGTGGCGTGGTTGCCCCGCGACGGCCCGTCGAAGGCCAGGTGGGCGCCCGCCTCGGCGGCCAGGCGGTGCACGGCGAAGTCGGGGGAGCGGTTGAGGTGACCCAGGATCACCGAGCCGGGCGCCACCCCCAACTGACCGCACAGCAGGTCGAGTACGTCGAGCGCGCCGGTGCCGAGCTCCAGATGGACGGCGATCGGCGCCCCCGTGAAATGGTGGGCATCGGCGGCCGCGCGCATCGTGAACGTGGCATGGTCATCCAGGCCGTGGAACCCGCCCGCCACCTTGATCAGCCCGGCCCGCACCCCGGTGGCGCCGATGCCCTCCGTCAGCTCGGTGACGAAGAGCTCGGTGAGCCGGTCCCGTACGCGCCGGATCAGCTCGTCCGGGTAGTGGGCGGCCTGGTGCAGCCCGGTGGCGGCGATGACGTGGACCCCGAAGCCCCGTGAGAGCGCGGGCAGTTCGGCGACGCGCCGGCCCATGCCGTACGGGGTCCACTGGACCACCGTGCCACCGCCGAGCTCACCGAACGCGCCGAGCGCGGCCGCCGCGCGGCCCACGTCGGCGAGCTCCTGGCCGGGCAGGAGCGGGCTGCGGATGAAGAGGTGGTCGTGCGCGTCGACGACACCGAGCCGGTCGGCCGCCACCTCACCGAGCACCGTGCGGACCGCGCTCACCAGTGCCGCCCCTGCCGCAGGCCCGGGCGTCCGGGCTCCGACACGCGCAGCACCTGGAAACGGTCGCCGGGAGCCGGCGGGTCGCTCTGTTCCCACAGCGTGAACCGCACCAGTTCCCAGCGGCTCACATCGATGGCGACGGCGCTCAACACCGCCCCCGGTCCGGGGTCCGCCGCCGCCTCGCGCGCCACGAGAGCGCCCGGCTCGGCCCCCTCGGGGACCGGCACGCACAGACGGGTCGCGCAGACCGGCGCCGCCGTGGACGCGGGCCCCTCGGTGTAGGCGAGGCCCGCCCAGTGCCGTACCCGAGGGCGCCCGAAGTCGTCGACGATCCCCTGGAATCCGGGTCCCCACAAGAACGCGTTCATGCCCTCGGAGGTGGCCCAAAGGTAGAACGGGGCATAGGAGTTGACGGGGGATCCGGCGGCGCGTTCACGTATCAGATAGGCCTTGAGGCCGAGTCCGGGGAAGTCGTCGAGGAGATGGCCCCGGGTGGCGACGCGCTTGCGGATGATCTCCATGTCGTAGTCGGCGGGCAGGGTGATCTCGTACTGCATGGCCTGCATGGCGTCCTCCTCGGGAAGCGGGACCGGTCGCGGACGGGCAGGCGTCGGCCTCCACGTGGGCGTCGGCCTCCACATGGCGCCCCCACTCGGTGGTCGTGCCGTCGGCGGCCGCCTCCACGACCGCGAGATGCGTCATGAAGGTGCGCGGCCCCGCTCCGTGCCAGTGCCACTCGCCGGGCTCGATCCAGACCGTGTCGCCCGCCCTGATCGGTTCCGCCTCGCCGCCCCGGCGCCGCACCAAACCCTCGCCCTCGGTCACATGGAGCACTTGGCCGTGCGGATGGCGGTGCCAGGCGGTGTGCGCGCCCGGCGCGAAGTGGACGCTGAATATCCGCAGCGGGGAGGGCAGTTGGGGGCCCGCGATCTCGTCGAGCCACACCGCGCCGGTGAAGTGCTCGGACGGTCCGGTCGCGGTGTCGGGGCGTTGCCGGGTGATGTGCACGTAACAGCCGTCCTGTCAGGGAGAGTTGACGGAGAGTAAAAAAGGGTTACCGCGGCGCCAGCAGGGAGAGCAGGCCGCGTACTCCCGCGTCGAACGCGTCGGGCGAGCCGGATGCGCGGGCCAGCACATAGCCGCCCTGGACGGTCGCCACCACGGTCGCGGCGATCTCGTTCGGGACAATGGAGGGCGCGAACTCGCCCCGGTCCAGGCCCTCTTGGACGATCCCGGCCAGCCGGCCGCGCAGCCAGTCGAGCGTTTCGTCGACCGGCGCGCGCAGCACTGGGTCGGCGATGATCTCGGGGTCCATCGTGAGGCGCCCGACGGGGCACCCGCGCAGCACGTCGCGCTCGCGCAGCAGATACGCCTCGATGCGCTCGTAGGCGGTCCCATCGCCGCCGAACGTGGCCTCGGCGGTGGCCCGCATCTCCTCGGCGGTGCGCCGGATCGCGGCGAGCGCCAGATCGGGCTTGCCCGCGAAATGGTGGTACATGCTGCCCTGGCCCGCGCCCGCCTGCTGCTGGATGGCCTTGGGGCTGGTCCCGACGTACCCCCGCTCCCACAACAGCTCGCGGGTGGCGGCGATCAGACGTTCCGAAGTGCTCATGGGCCCACTGTACATACCAGTAGGTACAGAATCCAGAGGGCCGGAGGCGGAGGACGGGAGAGGGGGAGGAAGAGGGAGTACGCACCCGGGCCCGGTCTGCTCCGGCGGGGGTAGACCGACGGCCGCCAGCCGTACGACGACCCGGGCCCCCGGCGGCGGGAGGCTCGAAGGAGGAACAGACCATGCCCACCGAGGAGCTGACCGAGATGAACACACTGGCCTATGGCGGACCAGGGCCCGGGCCCTGGACCCTTCTCTTCCCGCTGGTCTGGGCGGCGGCGATCCTCACCATCGTCACCGTGGCGCGCCGCGCCGGATGGCGGGGCCGCCCGGGGCTGTGGCGCCCGCCCGTCGACGAGCGTTCACCCCTCGCCGTGCTCGGCCGACGGTTCGCCGCGGGCGAGATCGACGAGGAGGAGTACTGGCGCCGGATCTCCGTCCTCGAGGAACACTTCGGACGGAGCAACCTCACGGGGTCGCGCAAAGGCGCGGCATGAGCGTCACCGGGGGCGGGCCGCAGCGCTGAGGGGAGACGCGAACACGCGCCGCGCGACGGCGCCCGCACCGGCCCGTCGCGCCCGTCCGCTCAGCCCGCGACCGGTGAGCGCGCGGCGGTCTTGACCCGCTCGCGCACCGGGCGCGGGCGGCTCTCCGTGAAGGCGGGCGTCGCCGTGGGCTCGTACAGCGGGTACGGAGGCAGGGCCACGGACGGGGAGGGGGCGGCGAGCGTGAACCACACGGTCTTGCCGGACTCGCCCAGCGGGCGCACCCCCCACGCCTCGCTCACGGCGGCGATCAGGGAGAGCCCGCGGCCGTTGGTGGCGAGGGTGTCGGCCTTGCGCACCGAGGGGAGTGTGGGGTCGTGGTCGTGGACGGAGATGGTGAGCCGGTCGAGCAGCAGCTCGATCTCCACCGTGCACATCTTGTCCGGCTCGGCATGCCGGTGGACGTTGGTCAGCAACTCGGTGACGCAGAGCGCCGCCTCGTCTATCAACGGATCCAGATGCCAGTAGCGCAACTGCGCCGATACGATTCTGCGGACCTGTCCGATCCGCGACGGCAGGGCTTGGAGCTCCACCGTGCACTGCCTGCTTGGCTGGCTGATCACGGTTGCGACTCCCCGATTAGGTCCGGAAGTAGCTGTCTGGTCCGGCGGCGGCCTTACTCAGAGCGTCACCGCCGGTAAACCCTCAGTGATGTCACACCAGCGTGAACCAGGGGTGGGCCGTCCGCAACTCGCGCCCCCCGGGCCGCACGCGTCTCAGGGGTGCGCGCCATGGGTCGTCTGCCGGATGGCCTGGAGGAAGCGCCGGGACAGATCGGGCCCGCGCGACCGGCCGGCCTCGCCGCCCATCGTCAGCCGGTAGCGCGTGCCGTTCAGGCGCGCCACCGTCCGGTCCTCCTTCGCGAGCCACGGCAGCCAGGGCCGCGCCGCGCTGACCGTGTCGACGGGCGCGCTGTCGATCTCGCGGCCGTTGCTGGTGAGCAGGGCGAGCCGACCGTCCTTGATCAGCACCTCACCGGCTCTCGTCAGCGAACGCGTCCACCGCTCGATCCGTACGCCCTTCGCACTGAATTCGGGTTCCGCCATGACCGTCCGGCCCCCTTCGCACCGTTCCTCCTGGGCAGTCTGCACAACGACGAGCCTACGCACCAGGGTGCGAAGGGGATCGGGTCCGCGCCAGCGTCGTCCAGTGCTCACCACGCGTCCCACAAGCCACTCCTATGGATGCTCAAAGGGAACGTTTGTGCAGGTGAGAGCGGTATTGTCGGGAGTGGGGGCGGCACGCACACAGGACGAGGAGTGGCATGGAAACCATCGATGTGGACCGGAGCGATCCGCAGTACCGGGCCTGGCTCAAGGAGGCCGTCCGCAAGGTCCAGGCCGATGCCAACCGCTCCGCCGACACCCATCTCCTGCGTTTTCCGCTGCCCGAGCCGTGGGGCATCGACCTCTATCTGAAGGACGAGTCCACCCATCCCACCGGCAGCCTCAAGCACCGCCTGGCCCGCTCGCTGTTCCTGTACGGCCTGTGCAATGGCTGGATCCGGCCGGGCAAGCCGGTCATCGAGGCGTCCAGCGGCTCGACCGCCGTCTCCGAGGCCTACTTCGCCAAGCTGATCGGCGTGCCGTTCATCGCGGTCATGCCCCGCACCACGAGCCCGGAGAAGTGCCGGCTGATCCAATTCCACGGCGGCCAGTGCCACTTCGTCGACGACTCGATGAAGATGTACGAGGAGTCTGCGGCGCTCGCCGCCGAGACCGGCGGCCACTACATGGACCAGTTCACCTACGCGGAACGGGCCACCGACTGGCGCGGCAACAACAACATCGCCGAATCCATCTACCAGCAGCTGAAGTTGGAGCGCTTCCCCGAACCGGCCTGGATCGTCGCCACGGCCGGGACCGGCGGCACATCGGCCACCATCGCGCGCTATGTGCACTACATGCAGCACGACACGATGATCTGCGTGCCCGACCCGGAGAACTCCTGCTTCTTCGACGGCTGGACCCAGGGCGACCCGCTCGCCGCCAGTGACTGCGGCTCGCGGATCGAGGGCATCGGCCGGCCCCGCATGGAGCCCAGCTTCGTGCCGGGGGCCATCGACCGGATGATGAAGGTCCCGGACGCGGCGAGCGTCGCGGCGGTCCGCGCCCTGGAGAAGGCGATCGGCCGCAAGGCCGGTGGCTCCACCGGCACCGGACTGTGGAGCGCGCTCAGGATCGTCGCGGAGATGGTCGCCGAGGGCCGCACCGGCAGCGTCGTCACCCTGCTGTGCGACCCGGGCGACCGGTATCTCGACAAGTACTACTCCGACGCGTGGCTCGCCGAACAGGGCATGGACATCGCGCCGTACACCGCGACACTGGACACGTTCCTCGCGAGCGGGGTGTGGTCCGCCCACTGACGGACCGCTGTCGTCCGGCCACGGCGCGATCGCTGCCCGTGCGCCGCCCCCCGGCGCGTGCCAGGGTGACGTTTGGACACGCGACCGGTAGCCGTCGCCGTAGACGGATCCGACCACAGCCTGCGGGCCCTTGAATGGGCCGTTCCCACCGCCCGCAGACTGGCCGCCGAGCTCGTGATCGCGCACGTCCTGCCCGACTCCACCCAGCTCTGGGCGGCCCGCAGGTCCGCGCTCGGGCCCGGTCCCGAACTCAACGACCCGGTCACCGACCGGGTCCGCGCCGCGCTGTCCGGCCGCGACGGACTGCCCTCGGTGCGCTACGACTCGCTGGAGGGCGACGTGCCCGACGCGCTGCACGCGCTGGGCGCCGGGGCGCGGATGCTGGTGATGGGCTCGCGCGGGCGCGGCGGCTTCGCCAGCCTCCTGCTCGGCTCCAACAGCCTGGCCGTGGCCACCCGGGCGCCCTGCCCGGTCGTCGTGGTGCCGCGCCTGGCCCGCACCGGGAAGGACGAGCCGACGGCCGGGCGCGTCGTGCTCGGGCTCCACCTCGCCGACACGGCCGACGAGGTGATCGAGTTCGCCTTCGTGGAGGCGGCGGCCCGGGGTGTACCGCTCCAGGTGATCACCGCCTGCCCCGGGCCGCCCCCGGCCGCGCTGATGGTCGCGGGCGAGTTCCCGCCTGCGGCACTCGACCGCGACCAGTACGAGGGCGCCGAGCGTGATGTGACACGCGAACAGAGCGACCGGCTAGGCCGCTTCCGAGAGCGGTTTCCCGGCGTCGAGGTGGACCCCGTGATCGCGCCCGCCGACGCGGCGGGCCATCTCGTGGACGCCTCGGCCTCGGCGGCCCTGATCGTCGTGGGCCGCCACCGCCGACGGCTGGCGCCCGGCGCCCTGTTGATGGGCTCGGTGGCCCACGCGGTGCTGCACCACACGGAGTGCCCGGTGGCGGTGGTGCCGGTCCACGGCGACGCCTGAGCCGGGCCGTGGCCCGTCAGGGCTTGGACGGGGTGCTCGCCAGATGACGTCCCAGATTGCGCATCGCGCCCCGGAACGACTGGCCGATGCCCGGCGCCGCGGCCCGCATCGCCAGACGGAACAGCGCCGGACCATCGCTCGCCATCGTCCAGCGCACCGTCGTGCCGGAGCCGGCGGGCGTGAGCCGCCAGTCCTCCACCAGGGCGCTGACACCGGGGACGTTGGTCTCGTCGATGCGGTAGGCATACCGCTCACCCGGGTCGCTCGCCAGGATCGTCTCGCGGAAGAACACCCCGCCGCGCAGCCTGACCTCGCGGCCCGCGCCGCCGTCGAGCGGGCGGGCGGCGACGACCGAGGTGAACCAGAGCGGTGTTTGGGCCACCTCGTCGGCGAGCGCGCGGTGGACGGCGCCCGGGCCGGCCGGCACGTGGGCCGTGAACACCAGGCGCACCGGCGCCGACGTCGCGAAGGTGAGTTCCATGGGCCTGAGCCGGCGAGCCATGACGCCTACCTCCCAAGGGCCGGGTGCGCGCGAGTGCCCGTCCACTCTAGCTGACGCGACGTCAGTTGTCTGTGCCGCTCCCGCTGTCGTCCGCCCCGCCGTCGGGGCTCTCGCCCGCCACCACGAGGTCCCGCAGATGTTCCGTCATCTGCGCGCGGGCCCGGTCCGAAAGGCCCGCGTCCGTCACCAGCGAGTCGACCTGGTCGAGCATGGCGAACGAACTCAGGCCCACCGTGCCCCACTTGGTGTGGTCCGCGATCACCACGACCCGCCGCGCCGAGTGCACGAACTGCCGATTGGTCTCCGCCTCCGCCAAGTTGGGCGTGGACAGGCCGGCCTCCGCCGAGATGCCGTGCACCCCGATGAACAGCACATCGAAGTGGAGGGAGCGGATCGCCGCGTCGGCGACCGGGCCCACCAGCGTGTCCGAGAGCGTGCGCACCCCGCCCGTCAGGACCACCGTCGCCGCTCCCGGCCGGGGACCGGAGCCGGCCGAGGAGCGCTGCGCGGCGTGGAACACGTCGGCCACCTGCACCGAGTTGGTCACCACCGTCAGATCGGGAACGTCCACCAACTGCTGGGCCAGGGCGTAGGCGGTCGTGCCCCCGGCCAGCGCGATGGCGCTGCCGGGCACGGCCATCCTGGCCGCCTCCCGCGCGATGTCCTGCTTGGCGCTCAGTTCGAGGGCCGACTTCGCCTCGAAGCCCGGCTCGTGCGCCGTGGCCTCGGCCACCGGCACCGCGCCGCCGTGCACCTTCTCGACCGCGCCCTGGCGTGCCAGCGCGTCCAGATCGCGGCGGACCGTCATGTCGGAGACGTTGAGTTTCCGGGTGAGTTCGTTGACCCGTACCCCGCCGCGCCGTCTGACCTCGTCGAGGATCAGCGCGCGACGCTGCTCCGCGAGCAGATTCTGGTGGTCGCTCACTGCCGGGCCGGTCCCTTCCACGTCGTCGAACACACTCGCCGGGCACACCTGCGCCCCCGGGCTGCGGCCCCATCCTGTCACGGGGAGATTCCGTGAGAGCACCGCACCTGAGCACCCGGATCCGGGATCCTGATGTTCCGCGTCGCCGTCCGTCCCCCACGAGAGCGAGTCGCCGAAGTGTCCCGTGCCACCCCCCTCGCCCCAGCGGGCGCCCCCGAGTCCGAACGCGCGGGACCCGCCCTCGAACTCCTGGTCCACGGTGTCGGCGGCACCACCCCGCAGAAGATGCTCGGCGACCCGCGCACCGTGCGCGTCACCGGCGACGACACCGCGGCCATCTACCGGTGCGCCACGGACCTGGACGCCGAGGCGCACCCCGAGCGCCACCAGGGCCGGCCGGTGCCCGAGGCGTACGTCTGGTGCAACCTGACCTCGGGCAACAGCGCCCGCGCCCTGTGGCTGCTCCTGCTGCCCTTCATGGTGATCAACCTCGCCCACTGGATGCGGCCGCCCGCGCCGCGCTCACCGCGCACGATCCGCCTGTACGGGCTGCTCGTGCGGCTCGTCGCGCTCAGCCTGACCGTGCTGCTCGTGGCCGCCGCCTGCGAGGTCGCGCTCGATCTCGGGGCGTGGCAGTGCGCCGGAACGGCCGGGTGCTCCCGCTCCTGGTACTGGCTCGGCTTCACCTCGGTGGCCCACCACGGCTGGTGGTCGCAGCCGGGCCGGCGCCTCGCGCTCGCGGCCCTGGTCCCCACGGCCCTGGTCGCCCTGCTGTGGTACCTGTCCAACCGCACCTGGAGCGCGTACGAATCGCAAGCGCCCCTGAGCGCGACACCCGCCGAGGACCCACGGGCCCCCCAACCCGCCTTCGCCAGGCCCGGGTTCTGGTACGGCAGGCGCCTGGTGGCCCGGCTGCGCGCGGCCCACACCGCGGCCGGATTCCTGACCGTCGCGGCGAGCGTGACGCTCGCGGCCGTCCGCCACGACCGCGCCGGCGGCGCGCTCCTCGCCGTGCCGGGACTCCTGCTCGTATGTGCCCTCGTCCTTACGGGCCTGGTCGTCGTGGGCGTGGTGTGCCGCCGGGGGCGCAGCGAATCGCGCCGCGACGAACGGCTCGATGGGGCCGTCACCTCCTGGCTGCCGCTGTCCACGCTCGCGCTGCTGCTGCTCGCCCTGCTGTACGCGTCCTGGGGCCGGCCCGGCTGGGTCTCGGCCGGCACCCTGCCCGGCGGCCGCGCCTTCGGCCTTCTCGCCCTGGCCCAGGGGGCGTTGGTGGTGGCGCTCGCCGTCGTGGCCGGGCGGCTGCGCCGCCGCGCGCCGGGTGAGCGCACCGCCCTGCGCGGACTCGGCGGCCCCGCCGTCGCGATGCTCGCCTGCGCGCTCGGCGGCGTGATGACCGGCGGCGTCGCCCAACGGGTCGCCGACTGGCTCGACCACGGCGCCACCCCGGGCATGGACCGCTCGGCCTACCACGGCCCGCCGCCCCTGCTGACCTGGCAGGCCTCGGTGATCCCGGCCCTGCTCGTCCTGCTCCTGCCCGTGGCGCTGTACTTCGCCCTACGCACCTGGCGCACCGCACGCGCCGACGAACCCCGCGTCATGGCCGACTACCCCACCGAGCGGCCCGACACCGCCCGCACCCGCCGTATCGCGGCCGCCCGCGCGATGGCCGGGCTCACCGACCACACCCCGCTCTGCGTCGGCATCGTCGCCGGAGCGTCGCTGCTGCTCGGCGCCGGGGCCCTGGCGGGCGCCTGGTGGACCGGGCAGGTGCCGGCCAGGGCGGCCGACGCCGCACCCGACCCGCTCGCCCTGGGCGCCGACGCCGCCCAGTCGCTCGGATCCTGGTGCACCGGCTTCGGGTTCCTGCTCTTCGTCACCTGGGGACGGCGCGCCTACAAGGACGCCGCGGCCCGCCGCACCGTCGGCATCCTGTGGGACGTCGGCACGTTCTGGCCGCGCGCCGCCCACCCCTTCGCGCCACCCTGCTACGCCGAGCGGGCCGTCCCGGACCTGGCCTGGCGGATGAACACCTGGACCGAGGCCACCGGCGGCCGCCTCGTGATCTCCGGCCACTCCCAGGGCAGCGTCCTTGCCGCGGCCGCCGTGTGGCAACTGCCCGCCGCCACCCGGCGCCGGGTGGCCCTGCTCACCTACGGCTGCCCCGCGGAGCGGCTCTACGGGCGCTGGTTCCCCGCCTACTTCGGGCCCGCGCCGCTCGAAGCCCTGCACCGGGAGGTGCGCTGCTGGCGCAACCTGTGGCGGGCCACCGACCCGATCGGAGGACCCGTGCGCACCGGCGGCGACGTCGACCGGGGCCCCCTGCTCGACCCGGTCGCCTACGGGCGTACCGCTCAGCACCCGCTGCCCGCGCCGGTCCTGGGACACTCCGACTACCAGGCCGACCCGGCGTTCGCCCATGAACGGGCCCTGCTGCTCGCCGAGTTGGCGTCCGCGCTGCCGAATCAGCGCACGGATCAAAGCAGTTCGGGCAGATCGTCCGGGTAGAGCAGCGTCAGGTCGTCGGTGCTGGCGTCGGCGAGCTGGGCCACCCGGCCCGCGTGGCGCTCCACCATCGACTCGAAGGTCTGGCGCGCGGTCCGCCCATTGCCAAACGCGACGCCCCTGGGCAGCGCCGTGAAGTACTTCAGCAGGCACTCGGCGGTCCCGGCGCCGAGCCGGTACTCGTGCTCGTCGGCCTGCTGCTCCACGATGCGCAGCAATTCCTCGGCGGTGTAGTCGGGAAACCTGATGGTCCGTGAGAAACGGGACGCCACACCGGGGTTGACGCTGAGGAAGCGCTCCATCTCCGCGGTGTAGCCGGCCACGATGACGACCACCGCCTCCCGGTGGTCCTCCATCAGCTTCACCAGCGTGTCGATGGCCTCCCGGCCGAAGTCGCGTCCGGAGTCCTCGGGGGACAGGGCGTACGCCTCGTCGATGAACAAGACGCCGCCGCGCGCCCGCTCGAAGGCCTCCTGGGTGCGGATCGCGGTCGAGCCGATGTGCTCGCCCACCAGATCCACCCGGGACACCTCGACCAGATGGCCGCGCTCCAGGACGCCGAGCGAGGCCAGGATCTCGCCGTACAGGCGCGCCACCGTGGTCTTGCCGGTGCCGGGGGAGCCGGTGAAGACCAGATGGCGCCGGACGGAGGCCGCCTTGAGCCCGGCCTGCCGGCGCCTGCGGCCCACCTCGATCATGTCGGTGAGCGCCCGGACCTCGCGTTTGACGCTCTCCAGGCCCACCAGCGTGTCCAGTTCACCGAGCACGGCGCCCGAACCGCGCGGGGGCTCGGCCGCGGGCTCCGCCGCCATCGGCTCGACGGCGCGGGGGCGGGGGACGCCGGTGAGCAGCCCCACCGTCTGGGTGGCGCTCCGCACGGCCGTGGGCTCCGGGGCGGGGGACCGGGCGCCGCTCTCGTCGCTTGTGCAGTCCTCGACGACGGCGCCGTCCTCGGAGAACTCATAACCCCGGCGCGCGCACCGCTCGGTGCGGCAGCGCGTCAGCGTCGTACGGCAGCCGTCGATGACATGGAAGCCGAAGCCGCCGCTGCCGGTGACACGGCAGGCGTGGAAGGTGCCCCGGCCCTGCGCGGAGACGTAGAAGCCGGCCTCGGCGGGCGAGGTGACCGTGACGCGCTCGATGCGGGGGTCGGCGCCCTTGGTGACGATGACGCCGGTCTGGGCGCCGTCGATGGTGCAGCCCGCCAGCGTGCCGCCGCTGCCGTGGTCGCGGAACCAGGCACCCGTGGAGGCCTGGCTGATGCGGCAGTCGTCGAGCTGCGCGGTCGCCCCGTCGCTCACCGACACAGCGGTGTTGCGCACCTGGGTGAGGTCGCTGTCGACGACATCGGCACGCGAACCCCGGTCGAGCACGAAGATCGCGTCCGGTACGTCATGGACGCGGCAGCCCTCGAGGACCGCGGCCGCGCCGTCGCTGACCCACACCGCCGGATAGTCGCCCGTACTGTCGTGGATCTCGCACTGGTTGGCGTCGACGCGGGTGCCGGGGTCCCACACCGACAGGCCGTTGCGCCCGAAGCGGCGCACCTTGGTCCGGGTCAGGGTGAGCACCGAACGCGACCGCAGGTCGATCGCGTTCTCCGGGATGTCGTGGATGTCGCAGTCGGCGAGCGTGAGCACCGCGTCGGTGTCCAGGGTGACGCCGTCGGCCGAGGTGCGGTGCACCGTGCAGTCGGTGAGGTGGGCGAAGGCGCGCGAGACGATGTGCACACCGGCGCCCTTGATCTCGTACACCTCGCAGCCCAGCGCCTCCATTCCCGAGCCCTCGCCGCTCACCGAGAGCCCCGCGCCGCTGGCATGGTGCACCCGGCACCGCTCAAGGCGGGGGTGGCCGCCCCCGTGCACCGAGACCCCCGACTGCCCGGCCGCAACGACCTCGCACTCCTCGAACACGCCGCCCGCGCCGTCGAAGACGCCGATGCCGACGCCGCCGGGGTTGTCCACCGTGCAGCGCCGCACGGTCGGCCGGGCACCGCCGCGCACCTCGATGCCGACGGCCGAACGCGTCACCACCCGCAGGTCGACGAGCTCGGGCGCGCCGTCCTCCACCAGGAGCGCGGGCGCCGCGGCGTCCTGGCCCTCCAGGTACAGGTCCCGCACGGTCGCCGACGCGCACACCGTCAGCGCCACGCCGTCGGCCGGCGCGATCCGGACCGAGCCGACCGCGCCCTCGGGCCCGCGCAGCGTCACACAGCGCCGCAGCACCAGGTTCTCGCGGTAGGTGCCCGGGGCGATGGTCAGGACGTCGCCGTCGCCCGCGGCTTCCAGGGCCGCGGCCAAAGAGGCGTACTCACCCGTGCGGCGGCGCCACCGCGACGTGCCCGTGTGCGTCACCTGGACCGTGCCCTGAGCCATGGTGCTGTCGTGCCCCCACCTCGTGCGTGCGATCTCGCACACACCTCGACCGTGACCTCGCATGTGCGCCTGATGGTCCACCGTAGCGCGCGCCGGGCCGGTGAGTTGACCGGTCAGCTGCCCGCGCCCGTGCGGCCCCAGTCCGGACCGTACCGGGCCCACGCGCGGTCCAGGCGCGCGTACCGCCGGCGTATCAGGCGCCATACGGTCAGCCGCCGCAACGCCTCGATGAGCGCGGCGGCCGCCGCGGCCGCGCAGATCCCCGCGAACACCGCGTGTGTGCGGGCCGCGGCCAGGGGCATCGGGCGCGGCACCGGGCGCCCATGGTCATCGGTCCATATCGCGAAGGCCGCGCCCCCCGCGGGGGAGCTCAGGGGCGCGGCGAGCGTGCCGCTGTGTGAACTCCCGTCGTACGCCCGCCAGTTGGCCACCACCTTGGCGCGGGCGACCCGGTCCGTCGTGCCGTCGGGCCCGGCGAGCGGCGCCTGGCTCCCGGCCCGGCGCACCACCACGGCCGACGTCGGGTGCCGGTGCAGACGCTGCTCGGCGACGGTCCTGCGCAGCGTCGCGTCCGTACGCGCGCCGCACAGGGCGCCCACCGCCGGCGCGGCGCACACCATCAGGACGAGCGCCACGAGCGCCAGCCACGCCTCCACGACATCGCTCACGCGGCGCAGCGGGTTGTGCCGCCAGCGCCACACGCCCACCACCGCTCGCACGGCACCCGCCCCCTTCCGCCTCCATGCCGCCCCGTGGGGACGGACGCGCCGGGCGGAACGATCAGGGACCTGGTGCGCCCGGCTCGTCCTGTCCAACGCGGCTGACACCCACAGGAGTTCCCGGGAGGCGCGGACCTATGCGAGGACCTTCACCGGGTCGCCCACGTGCACGGTGCCGGTGTTCTCCGGGATCACCAGGACGCCGAACGCCAGCGCCCGGCCGATCCTGCGGTGCCGGGCCAGGCTGCGCAGCGGTTCCTTGCCGCGCTCCGCCGTGGCCTGGTCGGTGGTGGTGATGACGCACCGGCCGCAGGGCTTGGCGACCCGGAAGGAGACCTCGCCGACACAGATCCGCGACCAGGTGTCCTCGGCCCATGGCTCGGTGCCGGCCAGGACGAGATTGGGCCGGAAACGATTCATGGGCAGCGGTCCCTCGGCCGCCCGGTCGCCCCGGGCGATCAGGTCGTTGAGGGCGTCGAGTGAGGCGAGGGTGGCGATCTGGAGCGGGAAACCGTCGGCAAAGCTGACCGTCTCGCCGTTCGGCGCGTACGCGGGCTTGATGGGCCTGCGGCGGGCCGGGTCGTCGAGATGCATCAGCCGCACCTCGGCGTCGAGATGGGCGCTGAACCACCGGTGTGCCTCGTCGGCGGCGGCCACCGCCTCGAACTCGACGCCGAACAGCGAGACCTTCTCGGCGGCCGCGCCCCGGGGCGGCTCCACGACGAGATCGTCGCGCCCCGGCGATGAGAGCCGCACGCCCCCGCCCGGCAGTGTGGCGGCACTGCTCAGGGCCAGGGCGGGCCGCTCCCGTTGGGTGACGGCCACGCCCTGGGCGTCCACCAGCATCCAGCGACGGTCCCCGGCGAGCCCCCATGGCTCGACCTCCGCCCGCGTACTGTCGTATCCCCCGACCGACTTGACGGGATGGATGTGGATCCCGTGTACGACCGCCTCAAGTCCCTTGCTCATGGCCCCATCGTGCCAGCCGTCCCGGACAGGTGTCCGGGCGGCCCGGTCCGGCCTCGATCAGTAGCCGGTGCCCTGGTAGGGCCGGTTGTACGGATCCTCGTACGGGGCCGGCGCGGGCCGGGGCGCGGCGGGGCGCATGGCCTCGTACCCGGTCCCGGGAGCCTGGCGCTGCGGGACCTGCTGCTGCCCCTGGTAGCCACGCGGCGCCGAGGGCTGCTGCGGGATGTAGGGCGTGCCGGCGTGCTGCAGCGGAACGGGCTGCGGCATCTGCTGTTGGTAGCCGTACGACGAGGCGTAGGACGGGCTCTGCTGCGAGGGGGCGGCCGGCAGGGCGGGCAGGGCCGACGGGAGCGCCGGCAGGTGGTTGCTGCCGGTGTCATAGAGGGAAGGCACTCGGATCGGGGCGATCTGAGGCGTACCCCGTTCTGCGACGAGGGAGTCGTAGATGGGGGTGTCCGGGAAGAACGGCGCGGAGTAGTAACCGCCGCCATAGGTGGAGCGGGGGGAGGTCATGGCACATAAGTTAAGCCCACGATGTGGTCATTGGGGAGTCCCAATCTCGGGGACATCCGTTTTAAGCCGGTTTTCACCCTCTGACCTGCCGAAACATCATCAATGAAGCGTTTGTCGGCGGGGGTTCCCCACAGCCTCGGGGCGTCTCACCCGAAGTGGCGCGACGGCTACCAACCGCTACCTCGGCCCCGTCCTCGCGACGCTTCGGCGAGCAGTGGTGGCCACCGGGTGCGCCGGTCTCTCAGAGCTCCAACAGGGGTGCCAGCGCCTGGAGTTGACGCCGAATGTCGTCCAGGGGCTCGGTGCGGGCGCGGTCGAGGACGAGGTAGATGAAGATGCCGCCCTCGCGCAGCCGCGGCAGTGGCCGGATCATGTGCAGCTCGGTGCCGAGCGTGATGAGGATGTCCTCGACGCTGTCCGGGGCGTAGCCAAGGAGCTCAAGGGTGTAGAGCTTGGCGCGCATGACGTCGCTGTCCCCGTACGCGACCTTGTCCATGTCGAGCCCGCTGCCCCGGTCCATCGACCCCAGGACTCTGCGCTGCTTGAAATCGACGATCGCGACGCCGGTGGCCCCGCCGATCGTCAGTGCCTTCTCCAGCGCGGTTTGGAGCCTGTCCATCGGGAACGCCTTCCTTCGAGCGGAGCGGGAGAGGGCACGACGGCGCCCAAGGTTCTTCCCAGCTGCCCGGAGTCGGCACGCTAGCGGACGCCGGGGCCGCCGGGCGAGGCGCTGCCCCCTTCGACGACCTTGAAACGCGACCGTTCGGGGCCCTTGGCGCCCCACAACTCCCTTTTTGCGCAAGGATGTTGACTGGCCCCGTGGAGTCGCGACCCCGTGCCCTCGCGACCTCGCGCGGCGCCGGGTCCGGGGCGCGGTCAGTCCTCGAAGTAGGCGGTCAGTCCTCGAAGTAGGCGTCGAGCACCGCGTCGAGCTGGTCTCCCCAGGCGGCGAGGTCCGCCCGGTCGGCGGCCCGGACGTCATGGGAGAAGCGCCGGGGCGCCGAGGTGTACACGGCGATCTCGAACCGCCGGGTCAAGCGCGGTGTGCGGTACTCGACCGCGCTGAGCTCGTCCCAGCGGAACTCGGCCTCCTCGTCGCCCAGTTGGAGCCGGATGCCGCGATGGTCCGCGACGATCGAGCCCTGATGGTCCGACATCGCGCAGGAGGGGCCGTCGGCGGCGTCCGCCTCCGGTGCGGCGTCGTCATCCGTCGCGGAGCCGTCGTCGGACGCGACGGGGGAGCCCTCTGCCCGCGCGTCCGCGCCGCTCTCGGCACGGGCCTCTTCGACGGCGTCCTGCGCGGCGTCCTCGTCGCGCGTCTTCGGTTCCTCGAGGGAGGCCGCGTCCAGCGCGTGCTCCTTCTCGGCCGCCGGGACGGGTGCCGGCAGGAGACCGGGTACGTACGCGGGGTCCGTCGCGGCACCGGCCAGGGGCATGTACTGGTGTTCTGATCGCTGCTCCACGGGCGCAAGTATGGCCGAAGATCCTGTGAACGTGCTGGTGGTGGCGAGCGTCTTTCGGGCGGTGCGACGGTGAACTTCCCCCGGCGCGGGCGGCGTCCGCGCGCCCGGCTCGGGTGGCGCGCGCGAGGCCGCCAACGCCCTGTCGGTGAGGTGTGGGCCCGCGCGGGTGGTCTGTCGGACGTCTGTCGGCGGAGGCTGCGACGTTGAAGACGCGTCCGGCACTCGTCGTCGGCGCCGCCCCTCGACACCCCGCCCCAAGGAGCCCGTCGCCGTGTCTCGCGCATCCCGGAGTACCACCCCCGCATCGCGGAGTACCACCCCCGTATCCCGGAGCACCACCACCACATTCCGGAGCACCCCCGTATCCCGGAGCGTCCCGTGGGACGTGCATCGCCTCCCTTCCGCACCAGGAAGCAACTTCCTTGTCACCGGCGGCAATGCCGGGATCGGGTACTTCGTCGCGGAACAGCTCGCCGCCACCGGAGCTCTGGTCGTCCTCGGCTGCCGGGACGCCGCGAAAGCCGACGCCGCCCAGGCCTCGATCCGCTCGCGCGTTCCCGGCGCGCGCCTGCGGCACCTGCCCCTGGACCTGGCCGACCTGTCGTCCCTGACGGCCGCCGTGCGCGGGCTCGACGTCGGCCATCTCGACGCGGTGGTCCACAACGCGGGCGTCGCCTTCGACGACCCGTCGCGCCGCGAGACCGGCGACGGTCACGAGGTGATGTTCGCCGTCAACCACCTCGGCCACTTCGCGCTCACCCAGCGGCTCGCCCCGCTGCTGTCCGCGGCGCCCGCGGGCCGCGTCGTGACGGTGGGAAGCTTCGCCGCCCGCTCCGAACGTCTCGACCTGGACGACCTCCAGTCGGCCCGCGACTACCGGGCCAAGCGCACCTATGGCCGGTCCAAGCTGGCGCAGATGTCCTTCGGCTTCGAACTCGACCGGCGGCTGCGGGCCCAGGGCGCCACGGTGCGCAGCGTGGTCGCCCATCCCGGCGGCGCGCTGGACTCGCTCACCCCCTCCCGCCCGGCCATCCGCGCGAGCACGCCCGGCGAGCGGCTGCGCGCCCTGCCGGCCGGGCTGGTGGTGCAGGGCAAGGAGGCGGGGGCGTGGCCGATCGTGCGCGCCGTGCTCGACGCGGAGGTGGAGGGCGGGCAGCTGTGGGGGCCGAGGGTCTTCGGACTGCGGGGCGCGCCGAGGCGCGAGCCCGTGCCCTCGCACATGGCCGATCCCGCCGTCGCCGCCCGGCTGTGGGACGCGAGTGTGTACCTGGCAGGCGTCGACCAGGAGCTCGGCTTTTCCTCGGCGGGGCGCCACTTTTCCTAGGCGGCGCGCCACTTCTCCTGAAAGCGGGGCGCCGCTTTTCCTGGGTGGGGCGCCGCCTTCCACCGCACCGGTGGTGCGTCTCGACATTCAACCCGACTGGCCCCGGTTTCACTCTCCAAATAGCGCGACTAGTCCTTTTGGTCTCCTATTGGACTGTATGTGCGTATCCCAAGACGCACCGTGACAGCCGGAAGTCGCTGGCGTCGCGTCGAGGCACAACAAAGGAACCGTGATGTCATCCGATCAGAGCCCCTCTCAGGACGAGCAGATCCCGATAGGTCCGGGCGGCGAACCCAGATGGCTGCTGCTCCGCACCGTGGCCACTTCGCGCCCCATGCGTGAGGTCGTCGCTCTCGTACACCTCCTCAACCAGGCCGGTGAGTACCCGAGGCCGGGTGATCAGGCGCTGCGCCTGGCCGCCGTCACCCGCTCCATCAACGAGGTCCACCAGCTGATCGCCCTGCTGCGCGAGCCCCCCGGCACCGCCGAGGACGCCGGCACGGTGCTTCAGGCGGCCGCGGCGGAGCGGCCCATCGAGGACGTGGCGGAACTGATCACCAGCTTCGCTCCGGGCGAAGGCGAAGCCTGGGCGCCGGACGCGTCCCCGGCGAGCGGGCCGGAGCGGACGGCCCGGGAGGCGTCCGTCGCGCCCGAGGCCTTCGCGGGACCGGACGCCATCGAGCGGCCCGTCCCGGACGTGGCGGTGGCCGCACCGCAGGAGGCCGCGCCGCCCGTGCTGGCCGACATGGCCAAGGCGCCGACGGAGCGGAAGGCCGCCGTGCCGCCCGTGCCGGACGCCGCTCCGGCCCCGGTCCGGGTGCCGCGTGCCCCCGGGACCGCGCCGGCCGAGCAGGCCACCGCGAAGCGGTCCCCCTCGGTGCCCGTGCGCTCCGTCCTGCGGTGGCCCGCGGCCGTCGCCCTGCTGGTGATCGGCGCGATCCACCTGCCGACCGGCCTCAGGGACCTGCGCGCAGGCGACCTGGCGGCCGGCGCGTCTCTCGGCATCGCCGTCGTCTGTCTCACCCTGGCGTGCCTGCTGCCGCTGTACGACCCGCTGTGGGCCTGGATGGCGGGTGCGGCGGCCGCGCTCGGCATCGTCGCAGTCCACTCGCTGGCCAGAGGGCTCAACTCGGTGCACCTGCTCAGGGACAGCCTGGGCAGCACCTTCAGTGGTGCCACCCGTCTCATGGTGCTCTGCGCGGTCATCGCCGCGGCGCTCGCCGCGACCGTCCTGACCCGTAAGTCCAAGGCGGGCACGGCCAACGAGACCTGACCGAGGTCCTGTGCGCAAGCCACCCGAACTCCCCTCCGGTGACGGGTAGTTCGGGGGCGGCCCAGCCCACGCGCCGGCACCGCCCGCCCCGCTCCGGCGAGGCAGGCGGGCCGACCGCGGCGCGTGCACCGGCGCGGGAGCGACCCCGAGGGGTAGGGTCCTTGGCCATCCGGGAGCACCGTGAGCGATGGGGGAGAGCATGTCCATGCTTAAAGGAGCCAATGTCGCGGTGGCGGCGCCCTCCGTCCGGGTGGAACTGGCCTGGCACTCGGGCCCCGGCGTCCCCGACGTCGACGCGTCGGCCCTCCTGCTGACCGGCGGCCGGGTCCGCTCCGACGCCGACTTCGTCTTCTACAACCAGCCCGCCCACTCCTCCGGCGCCGTACGCCACGAAGGCAAGTGCTCGGAGCCCGACGCGGTGACGGACACCCTGCTCGTCGACCTCGCGCGGGTGGAGCCGGGCGTCGAGCGCGTGGTGCTCGCCGCGTCCGCCGAGGGCGGCACCTTCGGCCGGGTCCCCGGGCTCGGCATCCGCGTCCTGGACGCGGTCACCGGCGCCGAGCTCGCCCGCTTCGACAGCCAGGACGCCACGGTGGAGACCGCGTTCATCCTCGGTGAGCTCTACCGTCGCCAGGGCGCCTGGAAGTTCCGCGCCGTGGGCCAGGGGTATGACAGCGGCCTCGAAGGCCTGGCGACCGACTTCGGCATCTCCGTCGACAAGCCGCGGCAGCCGTCGGCCGCGTCCACGACCCCCGCCGAACCCCCGGGCGCACCCGCCACCCCCGTCGCGCAGCCGCCGGCCGCGCCCACGGCCCCGCCGCCCGCGACCCCCGTACGCCTGTCCAAGGTCACCCTCACCAAGGAAGCCCCCCGGGTCTCACTCGCCAAGCAGGGCGGCTCGTCCGGGGCGATGCGGGTCAACCTCAACTGGCAGACGCGCAAGCGATTCAGCGGCTGGGCAAGCAAGTCGGGGCGCGCCGCCGCCCACCACGCGGACCTCGATCTCGACCTGTGCGCCCTGTACGAGCTGGCGGACGGACGCAAGGGGGTCGTCCAGGCCCTGGGCAACGCGTTCGGCGCGCTCCACCAGCCGCCGTACATCCACCTCGACGGCGACGACCGCACCGGCGCCGTGGAATCCGGCGAGAACCTGACCGTCAACCTCGACCAGAAGGACAAGTTCCGCCGGCTCCTGATCTTCGTCACCATCTACGAGGGCGCCCGCAGCTTCGCCGACCTGCACGCCACGGTGACCCTCCAGCCGCAGTTCGGCGCGCCCGTCGAGTTCTTTCTCGACGAGTGCGCCGTGCCCTCCACCGTCTGCGCGCTCGCCCTGATCACCAACGACGGCGGCGACCTGATCGTGCAGCGCGAGGCCCGCTATCTGGTGCCCGCGCGCGGCGTCAGCCCCCAGCGCACCGTCGACCAGACCTACGGCTGGGGCATGACCTGGACGCCGGGACGCAAGTGAGATCCGGCCCCCGGCAACGCGGAGCCGGATCTCAGGACTGCTCGGGACCGCCTCAGGACTGCTCGGGGGCCGTCTCGGGGCGGGCGTAGGTACGTCCCTTCCAGGCCGCGCCCCGGCCCCGGTAGTGCAGCACCGCCGAGTCGACGGTCATCAGCAGATACAGGAACGCGGTGAACGGCAGCGTCGGGGCGAGCCAGAGCGGCTGGCGGTAGTAGCGCAGCATCGGCAGATACGTGCCGGACATCACCAGCCACGCGAGCCCGCCCGCCCATGCGGCCCGCCAGCCGCCGCCCGCCAGACCCGCCACGCAGGTCAGCGGCGGCGCCAGATACACCAGGGCGAGCCCCACGACCGTCCCGAGCAGCACGATCGGGTTGTGCCGCAGCTGGGCGTACGCGCTGCGCGAGACCATCCGCCACAGGTCCCCCAGACGCGGATAGGGCCGCACGCTGTCCACCCGGTCCGCCAGACCGAGCCAGACCCGTCCGCCCGACCGGCGCACCGCGCGCGCCACCGACACGTCGTCGATCACCGCCTGGCGCACCGCGTCGGGAACGCGCGCCCGCTCGGCGGCCTCGGTGCGCACCAGCACACAGCCGCCCGCCGCGGCCGTCGCCCGGGGCCGCGCCGCGTTGATCCAGCGGAACGGATACAACTGCGCGAAGAAGTAGACGAACGCCGGGACGATCAGCCGCTCCCAGCCGCTCGCCACCCTCAGCCGGGCCATCTGCGACACCAGGTCGAAGCCGCCCCCGCGAGCCGCCGCGACCAGCTCGCGCAGGCTGTCCGGCGCGTGCGCGATGTCGGCGTCGGTGAGCAGCAGATACTCGGGCCCGCGCTGCCGGGCGAGCGCCATGCCGTGGCGCAGCGCCCACAGCTTGCCCGTCCAGCCCGCCTCGGGCTCACCTGGGGAGACGACGTTCAGGGGCAGGCCGCCATGGCGCTCGGCGAGGGCGCGGGCCAGCGTGCCCGTGCCGTCCGAACTGCCGTCATCCACCAGGAAGATCTCCGCGCGACCGGGATAGTCCTGCGTGAGCAGGGACGGCAGGCTCAGCGGCAGCACCTGTGCCTCGTCCCGCGCGGGCACCACCACCGCGACGTCGGGCCACACGTCGAGCTCCGCGCGCGGCGGCAGACGCTGATCGGTACGCCAGAAGAAGCCCTGCCCGAGCAGCAGCCAGAGCCAGACGACCAGGGACACCAGGGCGATCCATACGAGGGCGCTCACCCGCCGCAGTCTGCCCCACGGCCCGCGCTCGGCACGGGACCTCAGCCGAAATGGCGGGAGCCGTCGACTATGGTGACCGGGTGAAGATCGCGCTCATGGACTCCGGAATCGGCCTGCTCGCCGCGGCCGCCGCGGTGCGTCGGCTCCGCCCCGACGCCGACATCGTGATCTCGTGCGACCCCGACGGCATGCCGTGGGGCCCGCGCACCCCCGACGACATCAGGGAGCGCGCTCTCGACGTGGCCGGGGCCGCCGCGGCCCTGGCACCGGACGCCCTGATCATCGCCTGCAACACCGCTTCCGTCCACGCGCTGCCCGCGATCCGCGCGGCCCTGGAACCGCGGGTCCCCGTGATCGGCACCGTGCCCGCGATCAAGCCGGCCGCCGCAGGCGGGGAGCCCTTCGCGATCTGGGCGACCCCGGCCACCACCGGCAGCCCCTACCAGCGCGGTCTGATCCGCGAATTCGCCGACGGGGTGCCGGTCACGGAGGTGCCCTGCCCCGGTCTCGCCGAGGCGGTCGAGCACGCCGACGACGCCGCCATCGACGCCGCCATCACCGCGGCCGCCGCGCTCACCCCGCCTGGCGTAAGGACCGTCGTCCTGGGCTGCACCCATTACGAACTGGTCGCCGAACGCATCCGTACGGCCCTGCGTCCCGACGGCGGCCCGCTCACTTTCTTCGGCAGCGCCCAGGCGGTGGCCGCCCAGGCGCTGCGCCGCGCGGGCATCGCGGCCGCACCCGACGCGGCGCAGGTCGGGGGCCTGACCGCAGTGCTCAGCGGCCGCACCGGCGCCCTTCCCGACGTGGCGCTCGCCTACCCCGAAGGGCGCCTGCTCCAGGCTGTGAGCCCCGCTCACTGAGCGCGAGCGGTGCCGTCCCGACGGAACGTGAGTACGCTGCTTTCCATGAGGGAACCGTCCCCGGAGTACCCCACGCCCCCCGCGTCACCGCCCGCGTCCGGCGCCGCCGAGCAGCCGGTCGAGATCTGGAGCGGCCGGGCCACCAACCGCGTCCAGTGGCTCCTCGCGGCCGGCGGCGTGGCATGCATCGCGCTCGGCGTGGAGCTGGCCGTCGACTCGACCTGGACCTCGGGCATCGCCCCGCTCGTGATGTCCGTCGTCGGCTGTCTGGCCGCCGGGATTCTCGTGCTCTTCGGCACCCTCGCCTTCGTGCATGTGGCGGTCCGGGTCGAGGGCGACTGCCTGGAGGTGCGCTGCGGCCACATCGGGCTGCCCCGCCGAACCATCCGCCTCGACCACGTGGTCGGCGCCGACTTCGTCCCCCGGGTGACCCCGCGCCAGTGGGGCGGCTGGGGCTACCGCTGGCGGCCCGAGATCGGCACCGCCGTCGTCGTACGGCGCGGTGAGGGCGTGGCGCTCAAGCTCGGCGACGGCCGCGTGTTCACCGTCACCGTCGACGACGCCGAAGCGGCCGTGCGGGTCATCCGCGACCGGCTGCGCCTGCGCGGCACGGGCAAGGCCGCCGGGGTCTGAGGTCCACCGGTCGCGCCGCCCGAAAGGGCGGGCGGTCCAACGGCGCTCCCGAACACACAGCCACCCGCCGTAGACTCCGCCGGGTGAGCACCACCGAAACCTCCACCACCACGCAGGACCCGGCCCGGCCCGGGCCCGCCGCCGGAGCCCCGCGCTCGCGGCGGATCCTGAACCGGCTCCTGCGGCCCGCCGTGGCCGCGCTCGGCGGGGTGCTCCTGTACCTGAGCTTCCCGCCGAGGCCCCTGTGGTGGCTCGCGCTGCCCGCGTTCGCCGTCTTCGGCTGGGTCCTGCGCGACCGGAGCTGGAAGGCGGGCCTCGGCCTCGGCTACCTCTTCGGCCTCGGTTTCCTGCTGCCGCTCCTGGTGTGGACGGGTGTGGAGGTGGGCCCCGGGCCCTGGCTCGGGCTCGCCGCGATCGAGGCCCTGTTCATCGGCGCGGCCGGCGCGGGCACCGCCCTGGTCTCCAGGCTTCCCCTGTGGCCCGTGTGGGCCGCCGCCCTGTGGACGGCGGCCGAGGCGGCCCGCGCCCGCGCCCCCTTCGGCGGTTTTCCCTGGGGCAAGGTGGCCTTCGGGCAGGCCGACGGCACCTTCCTGCCGCTCGCGGCCCTCGGCGGCACCCCCGTCCTGGGATTCGCCGTGGCGCTGTGTGGATACGGGCTGTACGCATGCGCCCGCCAGGTGGCGCGCGCGCGGCGTACGGGAGGCGTCCGCAAGGGCGCCGCGGCGGCCGCGCTGCTCACCGTGGTCGTGCCTGTTGCCGCTTCCTTCGGCGCCCGTGGCCTGGTCAGCGACGCCGCCGAGGACGGCACCGCGACCGTCGCCGTGATCCAGGGCAATGTGCCCCGCCTCGGTCTCGACTTCAACTCCCAGCGCCGCGCCGTACTCGACTACCACGTGACCGAGACGCTGCGGCTGGCCGCCCAGGTCAAGGCGGGAAAGCAGCCCCAGCCGGACTTCGTCCTGTGGCCGGAGAACTCCTCCGACGTCGACCCCTTCGTCGACGACGACGCGCGCGCCGTCATCGACGGGGCGGCCAAGACCATCGGTGCGCCGATCTCGGTCGGCGCGGTGGTCGGCGGCTACGGCACGAAGCTCTACAACGAGCAGGTCCAGTGGGACCCGAAGCAGGGGCCCGTCGCCACGTACGACAAGCGGCAGATCCAGCCGTTCGGCGAGTACATCCCGCTGCGCGGCCTCATCTCCACCTTCGCCCCCGGCTACACCTCGATGGTCCGCCAGGACTTCGACCGGGGGACCAAGCCGGGCCTGTTCACCATGGCCGGCACCAAGGTCGGCATCGCCACCTGTTACGAGACCGCCTTCGACTGGGCGGTGCGCGACACCGTCACGGCGGGCGCCCAGCTGATCTCCGTACCCAGCAACAACGCCACCTTCGACCGCAGCGAGATGACCTACCAGCAGCTCGCCATGTCCCGGGTGCGGGCGGTCGAGCACAGCAGGACCGTCACCGTCCCGGTCACCAGCGGCGTCAGTGCCGTGATCATGCCCGACGGCAAGGTCGTCCAGAAGACCGCGCTGTTCACCCCGGCCTCGCTGGTCGCCAAGGTGCCGCTGCGCTCGTCGCGGACGCCCGCGACCCGGCTGGGCACGCTGCCGGAGTGGGCGCTGGTCGCGGTGGGCGCCGCCGGCCTGGCGTGGGCGATCACGCGGAACGTACGCCGAAGCCGCGCGGGCCGGGGCTGATTTGGCGTCCCCGGCTGGCCGTTAGGGTCGAGTCCATGGCAACCCCTGACTTCATCCGGGACATCCGGACCACCGCCGGACACCAGCTGCTTCTGCTGCCGGGCGTGAGCGCGATCGTCTTCGACGACGAGGGCCGGGTCCTGCTCGGCCGGCGCGCCGACACCGGCCAGTGGTCGGTGATCGGCGGCATCTGCGAGCCGGGCGAGGAGCCCGCCGACACGGCCGTGCGCGAGGTGTATGAGGAGACCGGCGTACGGTGCGTCGCCGAGCGGGTGGTCCTCGTGGAGGCGGCGCCCACCCCCGTCGTCTACCCCAACGGCGACGTGTGCCAGTTCATGGACATCACCTTCCGCTGCCGCGCGACCGGCGGCGAGGCCCGCGTCAACGACGACGAGTCCATCGACGTCGCCTGGTTCGCCATGGACGCGCTGCCCGGCGGGCTCGGCGAGTTCGCGCTGTTCCGCATCAAGCAGGCCCAGGCGGACGGACCCGCCTGGTTCAAGCCCAGCGCCACCCTGTGAGACGGCTGATTTGCCCCCTCAGCCGCAGGAGAACACCCAACTCCCGCGGCTGAAAAGGGAGTTGCGCGATCCGGGTGGACGACCGGCCGATGCGCTGTACGGTGACGACGGCGGTGCGGGAGATGGTGTCAAATCACCTGCTCCGCCCCGGTTTTGCGTATCGGCCGAAGGGAACCACGTGAGCACTCACCCCGAATCCGTCGAGACCACCGAAGAGTTCAGCATCAAGCATTTCTCGGACACCGAGGGACCCCTCCTGTACAAGGATGTCGCGGTCTTCGGGACGGTCCACAAGACCCGGCGGCAGTTCCACATCGGTACGGGCGGCAGGCTCTACGTCATCTCGCCGGACCACGCGCTCAAGTGCTGGGTGCAGAAGCCCGGCGGCGGCGACGCGGGTGTCCAGCACATCTTCGGCGTGGTGGCCGACGAGGAGGCCGGTGGCTACAGCGCTCTGCGCGCGGAGGGCGCCGGCGACTGGGAGTACTCCTACGGAGGCGACCTCGCCACGCCGCAGGGCGCGATCGGGGCGATCTCCAAGAGCGGCGCCTTCGGATCGATCGTCTGGGGCGCCCCGTACTGCACGGCCGGCTGGGTGGCCTCCCTGATGCCGACCCTCAGCTCACTGGGCACGATCGCGACACCCGGCGGATCCCTGGTCATCGGCCAGAACGTGCATGCGCCGACCGTGATGGGCAGCGCGTGGCTCAAGGGCGTCGACGCGGGAGACTGCCGTCAGGAGGACTTCCCGCAGGAGTGGAAGGCGGGGGTCACCGGCGACGCTGTGCCCGCGCGCCACGGGCCATCAGGACCTGATGAACATCGCGACCCTGTGCGGCATCCTGAAGAAGGCCGGGTTCAAGCCCATGCGCAAGGCCGACCTCGCGGCCCGGATCCGGTACATCCTCACCAACTTCCCCGAGCACCGCAAGACGTTGCTCTCGCTGCCCAACATCCAGGCGTACTACGGCAAGCTCTTCTGACCGCCGAGGCTGCTGACCGCCGGCGCCGCGGGCTGCCCCGGCGGCGCCGGGGGCCGTGGCCGTTCGCCGCTCATCGAGGACGGGCTCCTCGATGAGCGGCGCCCGGCGTCGGCCGGCGCACGCCGTCGCTCCGGCGGGCCGGGCCTACCTCAGGTGCCGGCCGTAGAACCGGTCACCGTCCTCCGCCTCGAACGAAGGGGTGCCGAGGTGGCCGCCCAGGTTGGCGTGGAGCGTCTTCTCCTTGCTGCCGAAGGCGTCGAACAGATCCAGGGCCCGCTGGCGCGGATTGCCCTCGTCGTCCCACTGCAAAAGCAGCAGCAGCGGAATGGTGACCTGCCGGGCCTCCTCGCGCTGGGCGCGGGGCACATACCCCCCGGCGAAGAAACCGGCGGCCGCGATGCGCGGATCGCTCGCCGCGAGGCAGATGCCGAGGGCCGCCCACCCCGAGTATCCGACCGGGCCGCCGATCTCGGGCAGGGCGAGGAGGGCGTCCAGGGTCGTCCGCCATTCCGGGGCCGCCTCTTCGACCAGCGGGCCGATGAAGGACTCGAAGATCTCCTCGACCGGCTCGCCGGCCCGCATTGCCCGGCGCAGCTCGGCGCGCGCCTGGTCGGCCTCGGCGGAACGCGGCCGGTCGCCGCAGCCGGAGGCGTCGATGGAGGCCACCGCGTAGCCTTGCGCGGCGGTGCGCCTGGCCCGGGCCACCAGGCGGGGTTCGCTCTTGGGCAGCCCGTTGTTGTGGGCCATCAGAATCAGCGGGAGCGGCGCGGCGGACACGGGCGTCCACAGGGTGCCGGGGATCTGACCGAGGGTGAATTCGCGTTCGGCGACGCCGTCTTCGAGGCGTCGTTCAGAAACGACGTGCATGGTCGTGCCTTTCGGGAGGGCAGAGCGGCGCTCCCGGACGACCTATCGCCCAGCCGTGACCCCGGAGGAGAGCACCCATGTCGATACTGCGTTCACGGGTACCACCTCCTCGTTCTCTCGCACGGCCTCCGGAAAGGTAGCAGGGGGTGCCGGGGGGCGCCAACGAATATCGAACGTGGCTACGGTGACGGCGACGACGGTGAACGCGGCGACGCGGACCCGGCGCCACGCCGCCCGTCCTGGGCCCGACCGGACCGGAGGCGCCCGGGCCGCCCCGCGGCGCGGGCACGGAGGTCGTCGTAGTGCCCGCGCGGGGGCCTGCGAGGACTTGCGGGTGCTCGCGAGGCGCATGAGGATTCCCGCATAAAGCTTCTATAAACAGAGGCGTCGAGAGTGTGTGGGCGCACAATCGCGGGGCATCCGGTGCCTTGGAGGTTGATAACTATGGTTCCCCTGCTTCTCGTTCTTCTGCTGGCCCTGATCCTTTTCGGCGCGGGATTCGCGCTGAAGGCGCTGTGGTGGATCGCGGTGATCGTGCTGGTCGTATGGCTGGTGGGATTCATCGCCCGTCCCAAGGGAGGTAGTGGCCGCTGGTATCGCTGGTAGCCGCACGACGCAGGCGTCTTCCGACGCAGGTGCCCCATGCCGCAAGAACGCGGTGTGGGGCCCCTGCGCGTGGCGGCGCGAAATCCGCAGACCCCCGCACAGAGGGCGAAAGAAATTCGGGCCCGGGGTCCAATGCGGCCGAATTCACGGGGAGGGGGACAGCTGTTTGTACGCGCACATGTGCCCGTGGGACCGGAAGGCGTACCCGCCTATAGTGGCCGCTGTTTCGCCGGTTCGGTGCAGAGGGAGGCCGCACATGGCCAGTGCGTTTCAGGTGCGCAAGCTCCAGGGGATGTTCACCGCGTTCGACGCGGACGGCGACGGTTGTCTGCGCGCGGAGGATTTCACCGCGCTGGTCGCCCGCTGGCGTCGGCTGCCGGCAGTCCGCCCCGGCACGGACCTGGACGCACGCGTGGAATCCCTGATGACGGGCTGGTGGGCGACGCTCCTGGAAGCGGGCGGCCGCCGGGGTGACGGCTCGGTCGACATGGGTGGATTCCTGGACGTCGTGGACCGGTTGCCCACCATGGCGGCGGAGGTCACCGCGACGGCGCGGACCCTGTTCGACGCCGTGGACGCCGACGGCGACGGCCGCATCTCGCCCGAGGAACACCGCACGCTGGTGGAGACCTGGAACGGCCGTCCCGTGGACACGACGGGCCTGTTCGAACTCCCGGATCCGAACGCCGACGGTCATCTCACCCGCGAAGAATTCGCGTCGCTGTGGCAGCAGTTCTGGACGAGCGACGACCCGACGGACCCGGGCAACTGGCTCTGCGGCCGCATCCCCGCCGCCTGAGCGGTGCGACGGGGGTGGGACCGGGGTTGTCCGAAGTTCCGTACGCGGATGCGCCCACGTAACAGGCGTACGAGGACCGTCAGTTGAGGCACGCGCGCGCCTCGTGACCACCCGACGCCGAGCCGCCCCACCCAGCCGGTCCGGCGGGGCTCGTTTATGCTTCGCTCGCCGGGGGTGGAACGGCGTCGACGAGGGGGAGTTCCGTGAGTGGTGACCAAACTGGTGTGGTGCTCTACTGGCGGCCCCTGTGCACCTTCTGCATGAAGCTCCGCTTCCAGTTGCTCTTCAGCCGGCTGCGCTACACCAAGGTGAACATCTGGCGTGACCCGGAGGGCGCCGCGTTCGTCCGGTCGGTGGCGGGCGGGAACGAGACCGTGCCCACGGTGACCGTGGGCGGGCGCCCCCTGGTGAACCCGTCGAAGAAGGAACTGCTGCGCGCGGTCGCGGCCCACGCCCCGGGCTCGATGACCTCGCGCGCCTGATCACCCCGGTGTGACGTCCGGACGGGTACGGACAGCGTGGTGTCCGATTCGCGCCAGCGACGGCCCGGCGCGACCCGCAAGGTGGACGTAGTCGCCGCCTGAGCCGGCGGGGGCGCGCTGCCGAGGCGGCGTCCGGCGGCATGCCGCGAGGAGGTCACACCATGAACGACACCACCCGTTCCGCACTCCGCGACCGCGTGGTCGCCCAGGACTGGAACGCCCTGGCCGGGGAGCTCGACGAACACGGCCACGCGCTGACGGGGCGGCTCCTCACGCCGGACGAGTGCCAGGAGACCGCCGCGCTCTACGACCGGACCGAGCGATTTCGCACCACCGTCGACATGGCCCGCCATCGTTTCGGCTCCGGCCAGTACCGTTACTTCACCCATGAACTCCCGCCGCTCGTCGCCGAGTTGCGCGCCGCCTTCTATCCCTGCCTGCTCCCCGTCGCCCGTGACTGGGCCGCGCGGCTCGGCAGGCCGGCGCCCTGGCCCGATCGGCTCGACGACTGGCTGACGATGTGTCACGACGCGGGCCAGGACCGGTCCGCCCAGATTCTGCTGCGGTACGGGCCGGGTGACTGGAACGCGCTGCACCGGGACGTGTTCGGCGACATGCTGTTCCCGCTCCAGGTCGTCATCGGCCTGGACGCGCCGGGCGCCGACTACAGGGGCGGCGAGTTCCTGATGACCGAGCAGCGCCCACGCGCCCAGAGCCGTGGCTCGGCCACCGTCCTGCCCCAGGGGCACGGCCTGGTCTTCACCACCCGGGACCGGCCCGTCGCGAGCAGGCGAGGCTGGTCGGCGGGCCCGATGCGCCACGGCGTGAGCACCGTACGCTCCGGCCGGCGCCGCACCCTCGGCCTGGTCTTCCACGACGCGGCGTGACGCGCCCTCCCGGGCCGCCCGCTGACGAGGCGCCCCAGCAGCGCCGGGCCCCCGCCACCCCCGGCCCAGTCGACCCGCCCAGACGAACAAGTCCTATGTCGGGGTGGGGAGTCGCCGCGATGAATGCGGAACGAGTCAGTGGGGCTGCGCTTCGGCGATGACGCGGGTTCGGGCCTGTTCGATCTCGTTGATGTGGGTTTCCGTCCATTGCCGGAGCGCGGTGATGGGTTCAGCCAGGCTCCGTCCGAGCGTGGTGAGGTCGTACTCGACACGTGGCGGGATGGTCGGGTGCACCGTACGGGTGACGAAGCCGTCTGCTTCAAGGCGGCGCAGGGTCTGGGTGAGCATCTTCTGTGAGACGCCTTCGATACGTCTGCTCAAGTCGGTGTAGCGCATGGTGCCTTGCAGAAGGGCGTCGACGACCAGGATCGTCCACTTGCCGGCGATGTGGTCGAGGACCTGGCGCGTCGGGCATTTCGCGGAGTAGGCGTCGGCGGGCAGCCCGGAGGAATCCACCACAGTCTTCATGATGGGAGAGTAACGCACAAAAAGGTGCCCTCTTCCGACCGGAGGGTGACTCTCCAATAGTAAGTGACATGACGAACCAGACACTCTCCGTCGCGGACGCGATCCGCACCCGCCGCACCGTGCGCCACTACCGGCCTGATCCGATTCCCGAGGTCGCCCTCTCCGCGCTGCTTGAGCTCGCCGTCGAAGCACCCACCAGTTGGAACCTCCAGGACCGGTCGATCGTCGTCGTGACCGGCGACGAGGGACGTGCAGGGCTCGCCTGGGCCACCGGCGGACAGCCGCAACCGCGGGAAGCTCCCGTGGTCCTGGTCTTCGTCGCTGAGCCGCAGTCCTGGCGCGATGACCACAGCGACATCTACGACCAGGCCCGGCGGGCCGGGGCATGGAGCGACGACTTCGTCACCATGTTCTCCGCGGCATCGACAGCCTTCCAGGAGGACCTCGACCAGCGCGGCCTGCTCCGCGAATACGCGGTCAAGGACGCGATGATCGCCGCCTCGTTCGTGATGCTCGCCGCCACCGAGATGGGCCTGGCCACCTCGCCGATGAACGGCTGGGACGAGGACAAGGTGAAGAAGGTGATCGGGATCGACGGCCGCGACGACCTGGCCATCGCCTTGCTCGTGTCCGTCGGCTACCCGGCGGAGGAACGGCTCCATCCCGGCCGGCGCACCCTGGAGCGCACCGTCTTCTACGAACGGCACACCGCACAACACAGCACCGCTCACCAGGAGTAGGCACTTGCCCAGTCCGCCCCGGGAGCGAGGCACGCAGGGCGTCCAGGATCGTCCAGTGCGGACCGGCTGGACGCCCTCCTCAGGGCAGGCCACCGCGCTTGTCCGATTCCGAGCTCTGGCGCAACCACAAGACCAGCGCCCCGACCATGCGGTCGCTGATCGCATTCGACCGCTGAACACATCGGACTCATCCGTCTAGGCTTTGACCTGCTGCTGGATGCGGATCATGTTGCCGGAGGGGTCGCGGAAGGCGCAGTCGCGGGGGCCCCAGGGCTGGTCGATGGGCTCTTGCAGCACCTCGGCGCCCGAGGCGCGTACCTTCTCGAAGGTCTTGTCGAGGTCGTCCGTCCGGAAGACGAGCGTCGGCAGGACGCCCTTGGTGAGCAGTTCCTGAAGGGCGTCGCCGTCCGCCTGGGACCGGCCCGCGTGTGGCTGCGACAGGACGATCTCGAGGCCGGGCTGGCTCTCGCTGCCGAGCGTGACCCAGCGGTGGCCGCCCGAGGCCACGTCGTTGCGGACGTCGAGGCCGAGCGCGTCACGGTAGAAACCGAGCGATTCGTCCGGGTCATTGACGGTGACATGGCAGTACTGGAGTGCGATGGTCATGCCGTCAACGTTAGGCGCCGGGTTTCTTGCCCGCTTCTCCAGTTCTGCTCGCAGGGCCGCGCGCGGGGCGGGTGCGCACCATGGCCACGCACGCGGGCATCGCGGCCACGGCCTCGTGCTCCCGGCCGCGGTACGCGCTCGGCGTCTCACCCACGATCTCGGTGAACCGGGAGCTGAACGACCCCAGCGACGTACAGCCGACCGCCATGCACGCGTCCGTCACGCTCATTCCCCCACGCAGCAGCGCCATGGCCCGCTCGATCCGGCGGGTCATGAGGTAGCTGTAGGGGGTCTCGCCGTACGTCGCGCGGAACCGCCGCGAGAAGTGGGCCGGCGACATGAGCGCGTGCCGCGCCATGGTCGGTACGTCGAGCGGCTTGGCGTACTCCCGGTCGATGAGGTCCCGCGCTCGGCGCAGGTGCGCGAGATTGGCGAGCTCTTCCGGGGTCATGTCACGACGCTACCACCGGGCCACCGGGCCGTCGGGTCGGGCGGGGAGCGGTCCCGGGGCAGGTGAGCGGCGGTCCCGGGGTCCCGGCACCCCGGCCCGGGCACCCCGGCCCGGGGCGGGTGAGCGGCGGCCCCGGCACCCCGGCCCCGGCATCCTCCGCCCCCGGCCCGGGGCGGGGCTCAGTGCTGGAGGGTGTCGGGGAGCGGTGAGTCGGACGCCTCGCGTTGGTGGGGGAGGCGCGCGGGGACCGGCGGGTCCTGGCGCAGGGAGACCTCCCGGGTCGGCGCGGGGATCGAGATCCCCTCGGCCCGGTACCGCCGGTGGAGACGTTTGATGAACTCGTGCTTGATCCGGTACTGGTCGCTGAACTCCCCGACCCCGAGGATCACCGAGAAGTTGACCCGGGAGTCCGCGAACGTGTGGAAGCGGACGGCGGCCTCGTGCCCGGGCAGCGCGCCCGTGATGTCCGTCATCACGCTGTCGACGACGTCCAGGGTCACCCGCTCCACGTGCTCCAGATCGCACTCGTAGCCGACCCCCACCTGCACCACGATCGTCAACTCCTGTTCGGGGCGCGTGTAGTTGGTCATGTTGGTGCGAGCGAGCCGGGCATTGGGGATGATCACGAGGTTGTTCGACAGATTGCGCACCACGGTGTTGCGCCAGTTGATGTCGACGACATACCCCTCCTCGCCGCCGCTGAGCCGGATGTAGTCACCGGGCTGGACGGTCTTCGAGGCGAGGATGTGCACACCCGCGAAGAGGTTGGCGAGGGTGTCCTGGAGCGCGAGGGCCACCGCGAGGCCGCCGACCCCGAGCGCGGTGAGCAGGGGAGCTATCGAGACGCCGACGGTTTCGAGCGCGACCAGGGCGCCCATCGCGACGACCACGACGCGGGTGATGTTGACGAAGATCGTCGCCGAGCCGGCCACGCCGGTCCGGGACTGCGCGAGGGACTGTACGAGCCCGGCGACGACCCGGGCCACGGTGAAGGTGGTGATCAGGATGATCAGGGCGGTCAGGGTGTGGTTGACGATCCCCGCCACCCGTGCGGTCAGCGGCAGCGCCGAGGCGGCGGCCGCGGCGCCGGCGATCGCGGCCGCCCAGGGCGCGACGGTGCGCAGGGCGTCGACGATGATGTCGTCCCCCCGCCACCGCGTCCTGAGCGCGTGCTTTCCCAGCCATTTCAGCAGGACGCGCAGCAGCAGCCCGGCCGCGACGCCCGCGGCCAGCGCTATGCAGGCCGCCACCCAGTCGTGCAGGACAACGCCTCGGTTCAACGCACACCCTCCGGGCGGCGCGGCAGCGAAGGGCGGGAGCGGGGCGCCGTCGAGGGCCCCGTGTGATGTGTCGTCACCTTGTCACCTGTCAGATCGTCTGTCAGATCGTCGTGCGTGGCGCCCCGTTCGAAGGGCCGCCCCGCGAACGGGCTGCCATCCTGCCCCATGGGGCGCGGCCTCCCCGCAGCCGGTCCCGGCTCCTCGCACGGGCCCGCCGACCCTTCGCGCGGGCCCGCCGACTCCTGGCGCGGGCCCGCCGACTCCTCGCCGGGCGTGACCGGCCCGCGCCGCCCCGTACCGCTGGAGGTATCAAACGCGGGGTGCGACGGTATACGTACGAGCAGGGAGCCCGTTCGGCTCCCGAGCGGCGGTCCGCGCCCGTCCAGGCACCGGTGGACCCGGCCGGTTCCCCGTCCGTGACCCGGCCCCGACCCCCCCGACCGGTCGCATGAACGATCACGCGAGGAGTGAGGCAATGAGCGAGAGGTGCGACGGAATCGTTCAGTACTTCGACCGTGAGAAGGGTTACGGCTTCGTCGTGCCGTTCGGGCAGCACGACGCCATCCACGTGCGCCGTGAGGACATCGAGGGCGAGACGCAGACGCTGTCCGAGGGACAGCAGGTCTCCTTCGTGATCGAACTCGGAGTGGGCCGCTTCGAGGCCCGTGCCGTACGTCCCTGAGGGTCGGGGCCCGGCGGCAGCGGGCGCCGGGCGTGCTCCTGGCCCCGGCGGGCGGGCGCGCGGAGGGCGCGGAGGGCGCCCCGGGGCCGGGGTCCCGTCATGAGCCCGGACGATCAGGAGATATCTTGATGTCGAGCAATGTTGCAGACGTGGAGCGGAGCACCCGGTGACTGACTCGACCATCATCTACACCCACACTGACGAGGCGCCCGCCCTGGCGACGCATTCGTTCCTGCCCGTGATCCAGGCGTACGCCTCGACCGCGGGCGTCACTGTGGAGACCCGTGACATCTCCCTCGCGGGGCGCATCATCGCGAGCTTCCCCGAATTCCTCGAGGAGAGCCAGCGGATCGACGACGCGCTCGCCGAGCTCGGTGAGCTGGCCAAGACGCCCGGCGCGAACATCATCAAGCTGCCGAACGTGTCGGCCTCCATCCCTCAGCTCAAGGCGGCCGTCGCCGAGCTTCAGAGCCAGGGCTACGCCCTCCCGGACTACCCGGACGACCCGAAGAGCGACCAGGACAGGGACGTCCGCGCGCGCTACGACAAGATCAAGGGCAGCGCCGTCAACCCGGTCCTGCGCGAGGGCAACTCCGACCGCCGCGCCCCCGCGTCGGTCAAGAACTACGCCAAGGCCCACCCGCACCGCATGGGCAAGTGGACCGCCGACTCCAAGACGAACGTCGCCACCATGGGCGTGGACGACTTCCGGTCCACCGAGAAGTCCGCGGTCATCGCCGCCGACGACACGCTGCGCATCGAGCTGGTGGCCGACAACGGCACCACCACCGTGCTGCGCGAGTCCGTACCGGTCCTCGCCGGTGAGGTCGTCGACGCCTCCGTGCTGCGCGTCGCCGTGCTGCGCGAATTCCTCACGGAGCAGATCGCCCGCGCCAAGGCCGAGGGCGTGCTCTTCTCCGTGCACCTGAAGGCCACGATGATGAAGGTCTCCGACCCGATCATCTTCGGCCACGTGGTGCGCGCCTTCTTCCCCAAGACGTTCGCGAAGTACGGCCAGGTGTTCGCCGCCGCGGGTCTGACCCCGAACGACGGCCTCGGCGGCATCTACAAGGGCCTGGAGTCGCTGCCCGAGGGCGCCGAGATCAAGGCGTCCTTCGACGCCGAGCTCGCCGAGGGCCCGGAGCTCGCCATGGTCGACTCCGACCGCGGCATCACCAACCTGCACGTCCCTTCCGACGTCATCGTCGACGCCTCCATGCCGGCCATGATCCGTACCTCGGGCCACATGTGGAACCGCGAGGGCGCCGAGGCCGACACCCTGGCCGTGCTGCCCGACAGCAGCTACGCCGGTGTCTACCAGGCCGTGATCGAGGACTGCCGGGCCAACGGCGCCTACGACCCCTCGACCATGGGCTCCGTGCCGAACGTCGGCCTCATGGCGCAGAAGGCCGAGGAGTACGGCTCGCACGACAAGACCTTCGAGATCCCGGCCACCGGCACGGTGCGCCTGGTGGACGCCGCGGGCAACGTGGTCCTGGAGCAGACGGTCGCCGAGGGCGACATCTTCCGCGCCTGCCAGACCAAGGACGCCCCGATCAAGGACTGGGTCAAGCTCGCCGTCACGCGCGCCCGCGCCACCGGTGACCCGGCCGTCTTCTGGCTGGACGAGGGCCGCGCCCACGACGCCCAGCTCATCGCGAAGGTCAAGCAGTACCTGGGCGAGCACGACACCGAGGGCCTTGACATCCAGATCCTCAACCCGGTCGACGCCACCAAGCTGTCCGTGGAGCGCATCCGCCGCGGCGAGAACACCATCTCCGTCACCGGCAACGTGCTGCGCGACTACCTGACCGACCTCTTCCCGATCCTGGAGCTGGGCACCAGCGCCAAGATGCTCTCGGTGGTCCCGCTGATGAACGGCGGCGGCCTCTTCGAGACGGGCGCCGGCGGCTCCGCGCCCAAGCACGTCCAGCAGCTGGTCAAGGAGAACTACCTGCGCTGGGACAGCCTGGGCGAATTCCTCGCGCTCGCGGTCAGCTTCGAGCACCTGGCGACCACCACGGGCAACGCGCGCGCCCAGATCCTCGCCGACACCCTGGACCGCGCCACGGGCACCTTCCTCAACGAGGACAAGTCGCCCAGCCGCAAGCTGGGTGGCATCGACAACCGCGGCAGCCACTTCTACCTGGCCCTGTACTGGGCGCAGGAGCTGGCCAAGCAGACCGAGGACGCGCAGCTCGCCGAGGCGTTCTCGGCGCTGGCCAAGACGCTGACCGAGCAGGAGTCGGTCATCGTCGACGAGCTCATCGCGGTGCAGGGCTCGCCGGTCGAGATCGGCGGCTACTACCAGCCGGACGCCGCCAAGGCGACCGAGGTCATGCGCCCTTCGGCCACCTTCAACCAGGCCATCGCCTCCCTCGCCTGACGGCAACTCCCCTGGGAAATCGCCCAGTTGAGCGGACCGCCGCCCCGACCGGACCTCCTCCGGCCGGGGCGGCGGCGTACATCGGGGCCTGAAAACGCCCCCGCCGCCGGCCGAAACCGGCCCCCGTCAGACGTCGCCCGTCAGCACGTAAGAGGAAGCGGAAACACCGCTCCCGGCGCACAGCGCGTGTGAGCTGAGTCCCTGCCGGATCCACAGCGCCCACGGGCCACTTATCCTGAGCCACCCGGTCGTACCCGGTGTCCTGGCCGCACAACCTGTCCTTGGAGTCCGCCTTGAGGGTAAATCTCCGTTCCCGAGTCACCATGTGGCTCGGGCGCACCTACCTTGCCAGGATCCAGAAGCGTGGTATCGGTCCCGGCACGATCTCGCTGCTGCCCGACGCGCTGCTCATGCCGCTGCGCCGGGACGGTCTCGACCCGGTCCCCGAACTGACCACGAGGCAGGCCGACGAGCCCGTCACCAAGGTCGCGCTGCCGTTCGGGATGGACGCCTGGGTGGTGACCGGCCATGACGCCGTCAAGGCAGTCCTCGGCTCCCCCGACGGGTTCAGCAACGACTTCACCCACCTCGCGGGCAACGCGGGCGTCGTCGAGGAGCAGCACCCCGGCGGGCTCGGATTCAGCGATCCGCCGGTGCACACCCGGCTGCGCCGCATCCTGACGCCCGAGTTCACCATGCGCAGACTTCGCCGCCTGACCCCGCGCATCGACGCCCTCGTCGAGGAACGGCTCGACATGATGGAGGCGGCGGACGGCGTCGTCGACCTGGTCGAGGCGTTCGCACTGCCCATACCCTCGCTGACCATATGCGAGCTCCTGGGCGTGCCCTACGAGGACCGGCACGACTTCCAGCAGCTCGCCATGGAACGCTTCGACCTGTTCGCCGGGGCGACCGCGCCGCTCGGCGCCATGTCCGCGTCGCTGTCGTATTTCCGGGACGTGGTCAAGAAGCAGCGCGAGAACCCGGGCGACGGCCTGATCGGCATGATCGTCAAGGAGCACGGCGACAGCGTCGGCGACGACGAACTCGCGGGGCTCGCCGACGGCGTCCTGACCGGCGGGTTCGAGACCACCGCCAGCATGCTGGCGCTCGGCTCGCTGGTCCTGCTCCAGGACCCCGACGCCTTCGCGCGCATAGCCCACGACGAGGCGGCGGCCGCGACCTTCGTCGAGGAGGCGCTGCGCTACCTCACCGTCGTCCAGTTGGCCTTCCCGCGCTTCGCCCGCGAGGACGTCGAGGTCGCGGGCGTACGCATACCCAAGGGCGACATGGTGCTCTGCTCGCTCAGCGGCGCCAACCGCGACGCCGCCTTCACCGAGGACGGCGGCCGCTTCGACCCGCACCGCAGGGCGAGCGGCCATCTCGCCTTCGGCTACGGCATCCACCGCTGCATCGGCGCCGAACTGGCCCGCATGGAACTGCGCGCCGCCTTCCCCGCCCTGGTCCGCCGCTTCCCGAACATGCGCCTGGCGGTACCCGCGCAGGACCTCGCCTTCCGCAAGCTGTCGATCGTGTACGGGATCGAATCGCTGCCGGTACGCCCGCGCGGCTGACCAGGACCGCCCGGGCCGTGACCCGGGCGGCGCGAACCCCGCACATCCTGACCGGTCAGCTCACGGTGAGCGCGGTGTCGTCGAGGACGAACGACGTCTGGAGCTTGGAGCCCTCGGTGGCGGTGAACTTGAGCGTCACCGTCTGCCCCGCGTAGGCGCCGAGGTCGAAGGCGCGCGGCGCGTAGCCGCTCGCCGCGTTCAGGTTGGAGTACGTGGCGAGGGTGGCAAGGACCGATCCGCTCGCGTTCACGACCTGGACCTTGAGCGTGTCGTAGGCCATGGTGCCGGTCGTCTCGGCGGTGTCGGTGTGCAGCTGGAAGCCGAACTGGGCGGCGCAGCCGGAGGGGATCGTCACCGGCTGGGCGAGGGTGTCGGTGTGGGCGGTCCCCTTGCCGCCGAGCCAGGCCTTGTAGGCGCCGGTGCGCGCGGGCTCGCCCGCGCTGGTGTTGATGATCCCGCTGCTCGCCGTCCAGCCCGAACTCCCCGATTCGAAGCCCGGGTTGGCGAGCAGCTGGGCCGGGGCGCACGGCGTGGTGCCGCCGCCTCCGCTGCCGCCGGCCGCGCCGGACAGCCACGCGGTGGCGTTCAGGGCGAGGGCCGCGTCGGTGCCTGCCGGGTCGTCCCAGCCGTCGTAGAGCGTGTTGCCAGACTGGCCGGTGCCGTCGTCGATGGGCGAGCTGTCGCCCCAGAAGGCGACGCGGCCGCTGCCGAAGGTGCTGGTGGCGAAGAACGCCCCGGTGGTGCCGGAGGAACCGGTGCGGTACACCTCGCCCTTGGCTGCGGGGTTGTCGGCGGGCTTGAGCGTCACCGTGGTCCCGTTGCGGATGATGCTGCCCGTCACCTTGCCGAACGAGCCGTTGAGGACCGGGTCGGCGGTGTCGTCGATGGCGCGCGGGTTGTCGGTGGCGATGTTGAGCGAGTCCACCGAGAACCCGAACGGGTCGGTGCTGTCGACGCTGTTGTTGGACATCAGGTCGTTGATGACCTTCACCGCGTCCGCGCCGTCGTTGTTGCGGTCCGAGCCGGTGTGGTCGGAGATCAGGAAGAGTCCGCCGCCGTTCTGCACGAACCGCATCACCGCGGTCTTCTCGGCCGCGCTCAGCAGGACGTTGGGCTCGGGCATGACGAAGGTGTCGAAGTTCTTCAGGTCGAGCGGCGACGACGTGCCGTAGGTGATCGTGTTGCCCGACGGCAGCGTCTTGAGGGCGTAGTCGCCGGTCTTCTGGAGCGCCACGCCCCACGAGGACAGGGCGCCGGTCCAGTCCTTCTCGGTGGCGGGGGACGGGTTCTGGCCCAGCGGATCCGGCTGGCTCGTGCTGATGATCCAGTCGGCGTTGCCCGCGGTCTCCGCCTTGGAGTTGTCGAACAGCACCCGGTGCTGGGCGGTGACGGCGGCGTGGGCCGCCGTGGCGTGCGGGGTGGTGTGCGGGGTGGCGGCCTGGGCGGCCGTGCCACCGGCGACGACGAGCGCGCCCAGTGCGGTCAGGGCGCCTGCGGTCCTTCGGCGCGAGCGGCCGGAACGTATGGCTCCGAGCATCCTGCGTACCTCCATCAAGGGTGGGGGAGAGGTGGTGGGGACACCAAGTCTGCGCGCGTAGAACGTCGTTGTACGGACACTCATACGGCGCGCGATTGAACCGTACATGGCGAAAACGCGTCGCGGCAGGGGCTTGACCGAGGCTGAACCGAGGCTTGAGTGGCGCGAAAGGGGCGCGCGCTCGCCCGCCGCCCACCCCCCGATGCCCGTTGCCGGCGCCGAAGGCGCCGCCGCGGGCGCCGAGCGGCGGCTACGCTGAGCGGCCATGTTCGCTCCTCAAGGCCCCACCTTCAGGGAACTCGCCGTCCAGGCGCTGTCGTCCGTCGAGCACGGCTACGACCTCCTGGCGCCCAAGTTCGACCGCACGCCCTTCCGTACGCCAAAAGCGTTCCTGGACTCCGTCGCGTCCGTGCTCGCCGGGCTCGGGCCCTTCAGCCGGGGCCTTGACCTGTGCTGCGGCACCGGCGCGGGACTCGACGTGCTGGGCGCCGTGTGCCGGGAGGGCGTCACCGGCGTGGACATCAGCGCCGGGATGCTCGCCGTCGCCGCCCGCGCGCATCCAGGAGCGGAGCTGATCCGGGCCGACGCGCGGGCGCTGCCCCTGCGCGCCGCGTTCGATCTCGCCGTCAGTTTCGGGGCGTTCGGCCACTTCCTGCCCGAGGAGCGCCCCGGCCTGTTCGCCCAGGTGTACGCGGCGCTGCGGCCGGGCGGCACGTTCGCCTTCCCCGTGGTGGCGCCGGCCAGGCCCGGCAGCCTCGGGCACCTCACGCTGCTCGGGTTCGACACGGCGATGCGGGTGCGCAACGCGCTGTGGCACCCGCCGTTCGTCATGTACTACCGGGGGTTCGCGCTGGCGGACGTCACCCGGGAACTCGGCGCCGCGGGCTTCCGGGTGGACCTGTACGCACTGGAAGACCTCGGCCGGCGCCCGGACGGCAGCCCGCGCGCCCGGCTCGTGGTGGCCGTTAAGTAGGGCGGCGACCACGGCGGACGAGCACGGCGGGCGGGGCGCGCGGGTTTCGGCGGGCCCCGCAACGCACGGCTCAACCGGCCATCACGAGCAGGTCAGTTGAGGGCCGGCCCAGTCCGCGTGGTCGTAGTCGATGCCGTCGCTACCATCCGTCACGACCAGTTTCAGCTCCTCGGCGCCGGTCAGGTCGGCGGTGAGCGTCCTGGCGGCGTCCGCGCCGGTGACCCGGCCGCTGTCGGCGGCCAGTGCCCCGTCGCGGTAGACCCGGAAGTCGACCGACCCCCGCGCGCCCACTTCGTCGTCCACGCCGACGCTCGTCGTGAACGTGGTGCAGCCGCCGCCGAGGTGGTACGTCACCGTGGACGCCGCGTGGACACCCAGGCCCTTGGCGAAGGCGGCCCCGTCGAGGGTGAGGGTCGTGCCGTCACCCGTGCCCTGTTCGCCGTTGCTGCGGTCGTGCTCGACGGGCCCCCAGCCGTTGACGGCCGACGTCCACGGCAGGTCGCTGAGCTGGTGGAGCCCGCCCGTCGGCGGCACCGGGGCGCCGGGGGTGACCCGGTACATGACCGTGCCGTGCGCCGGCACCGACGCGCTGATGGCCCCCGTGGTGGCGGCGGTGCGGTGGGACCACAGGTCCTTGAGGCGGTAGGAGGACGCGCCGCCGAGCCCGATGGCCTGCACGGTGGTGGAGACCGTCCGCGCGGAGCCGTTCTCATTGGTGAGGGTCACCGAACGGCCGCCGTCCGCAAGGGGTTTGGTCATCACGACCAGGCCGCCCGAGCTGGAGACCACCGTGCCCTGACCGCCGAGGGGATCCTGGTCGACGGCGATGACGTCGGTGTTCTTCAGGATCGCGAGGGTGGCCGCGCTCGGGGCGCGCAGGTCGCTGCCGATGAGGAGCGGGGCCGCCATCTGCGACCACAGGCTGAAGTGGGTGCGGTACTCGGTGTCGGTCATGCCGCCGTTGCCGACCTCCAGCATGTCCGGGTCGTTCCAGCCGCCGGGGCCCGCGTAACGGGCGAGCGACTGGTTCTGGTGCGCGATGTTGATCATGCTCGACCAGGAGTCGCTGATGTCGCCCGTGGTGCGCCACGAGTTGCCGGTGCCAGAGGCCCAGGTCCACGGCTGGTTCTGGCCCCACTCGCAGATGCTGTAGAGGATGGGCCGGCCGGTGGCCTTGAGCGCTTCGCCCATCGCCCGGTAGCGCTGCCCGGCGTCGACGCCGTCGTTGTTGCAGTTGTCGTACTTCAGGTAGTCGACGCCCCAGGACGCCCACAGCTCGGCGTCCTGGCGCTCATGGCCGAGACCGCCGGGGAAGCCCTGGGCGTCACAGGTCTTGGTGCCCGCGCTGGAGTACAGACCGAATTTGAGCCCCTTGGCGTGCACATAGTTCGCGACCGCCTTGATGCCGTGGGGGAAGCGCACCGGGTCGGGCACGAGGTTTCCGGCGGCGTCGCGCTCCGGCAGCGCCCAGCAGTCGTCGATGTTGACGTAGGTGTAGCCGACGTCCTTGAGGCCCTTGGCGACGAACGCGTCCGCGATGCCCTCGACCATCGACTCGTTGAATTCGGCGCGGCAATGGGTCGAGTTCCAGTTGTTGAATCCCATCTGCGGGGTACGCGCCAGACCGTTGTCGACGGCCACCGCCCGAGGGGCGGCCACGACGTCCATGGCGGCCGTCACACCGCCCGTGATGAGAGCGAGGGTAGTCAGGCAGACCAGCAGACGGCGTCTGAAACTGTGCGGTTCGGCAGTCATGTGCGGCTCCGGTGGGGGTCATTGGCGCACAAACGAACGGTGTCGAACGAAAGCAACCACATCCCAGCGGCCGGGCCCGTGCATGTCAAGAGCAGGAACGCCGTGTCGGGCAAGTGAGGAGAGACGACAAGTGAAGCGCATCGGCCTGGTGGCCGCCCTCGTGGTGTTCGCGGCGGCCGCCGTGGCCCTCGCCGTGACGGCGGGCTCCTGGTGGTGGCTCGCCGCCGCCCCTCTGCTCGCCCTGGCCGCGACCGGAACGTACGACCTCGTACAGCGCCGCCACTCCGTGCTGCGCAACTACCCCGTCCTCGGGCACGCGCGGTTCCTCCTGGAGGCGATCCGCCCCGAGACGCAGCAGTACTTCATCGAGCGCGACTACGACGGCCGCCCCTTCGACCGCGACACCCGCTCCACCGTCTACGAGCGGGCCAAGGGCACCGCCGACCAGGCCCCCTTCGGCACCGAACTCGACGTCTACCAGCCGGGCTATGAGTTCTTCGCGCACTCGGTCGCGCCGCGCCCCGTGCCGGACCGGCCCGCCACGGTCCGGGTCGGCGGCCCCGGCTGCGCCAAGCCGTACGACATGGCCCTTCTGAACGTGTCGGCGATGAGCTTCGGCTCGCTGTCCGCGCCCGCCATCCTCGCCCTCAACCGGGGCGCCAAGGAGGGCGGGTTCGCGCACGACACCGGTGAAGGCGGCATCTCGGACCACCATCTGCGGTACGGCGGCGACCTGATCTGGGAGATCGGCACCGCGTACTTCGGCTGCCGCACCCCCGAAGGCGGTTTCGATCCCGACGAGTTCGCCCGCAAGGCCGCCACCGACAGCGTCCGCTGCGTCTCGCTGAAGCTGTCCCAGGGCGCCAAGCCCGGCAAAGGCGGCGTACTGCCGGGGGCCAAGGTGACCGCGGAGATCGCCCGGGTACGCGAGGTGCCCGAGGGCAAGACCGTCATCTCGCCCAACCACCACGAGGTGTTCTCCACCCCGCGCGAACTCATCCGCTTCATCGCCCGCATGCGCGACCTGGCCGGCGGCAAGCCCACCGGGTTCAAACTGTGCGTCGGCAGCCGCCGTGACGTCCTCGCCCTGTGCAAGGCGATGCTGGAGGAGGACATCACCCCCGACTTCATCGTGGTCGACGGCGCCGAGGGCGGTACCGGCGCCGCCCCGATGGAATTCGCCGACCATGTGGGCACGCCCCTGACCGACGGCCTCTCCATCGTCCACAACGCCCTCGTCGGCGCCGGCCTGCGCGACCGGGTGCGCATCGGCGCGAGCGGCAAGGTCGCCACCGGCGCCGACATCGTCAAACGTCTCATCCAGGGCGCCGACTACACCAACGCCGCCCGCGCCATGATGTTCGCCGTCGGCTGCCTCCAGACCCAGCGCTGCCACACCAACCACTGTCCCGTCGGTGTCGCCACCCAGGACCCGGAGCGCAGCCGGGCCCTGGACGTCGAGGACAAGTACCGCCGCGTCCAGCGCTTCCAGGAGGCCACCGTGCACAGCGCCATGGAGATCATGGCCTCGCTCGGCGTGAGCGACCCGGCCGAGCTGCGCCCCCATATGCTGCGCCGCCGCACCTCCCACCACGCGGTCGCCTCCTACGCCGAGCTCTACACCTGGCTCGAGCCGGGCCAGTTGCTCTCCTCGGCCGCGCTCCCCGAGGAATGGGCCGAGCCGTGGAAGAACAGCGACCCGGACTCCTTCAGCGCCTGAGGCGGTCCGGTCCGCCACTCCAGGGGCCCCGGCCGGCGTCCGTCCGTGATCGGCTTGACTGTACGCGGACGGAAGGGGATTCCCGCATGACCGAGACCACGACACCATCCGCGCCGGCCCGCTCCACCGGGGTGTGCCGCATCACGCTGGACGCGGACGGCACCACCTTGTCCGGGCTCCTGAGCGAACCAGCCCAACTCCCGCCCCGCGCCGTCGTGGTGGCCCTGCACGGCGGAGGCATCACCTCGGGCTACTTCGACGGCCAGGCACACCCCGACGTCTCCCTGCTGACCCTCGGCGCCGCCCTCGGGTTCACGGTGCTCGCCCTCGACCGCCCCGGCTACGGCGCGTCCGCCGGCCGCCACCCGGGGGGACTGCCGCTGGACGGGCAGGCCGCGGCCGTGCGCGCCGGCCTCACGGAGTTCGCCGCGCGGCACGCCACGGGCGCGGGCTACTTCCTCCTCGGCCACTCCTGGGGCGGCCTGCTCACCCTGACGCTGGCCGCCGACGCCGAACTCGCCGCATCCTGCGTGGGGTTGGAGGTGTCGGGGTGCGGCCGCCGCCTGGCCCCCGAGCCCGAAGGGGACGACCAGGACCGCGACCTGCTCCTCATGCTGCGCAACTGGGGCCCTCGGGAGCTCTATCCGCCGGGCACGATGTTCACCGCACAGGCGGATCTCGCGCCGATGCCGGTGCGCGAACTGGCCGCGGTGATCGCCTGGACCCGCCGGTGCGACGACGTGCTGGCGCGCATACGGATCCCGGCCCGTGTGACGTTCGCCGAGCACGAGGCATGGTGGGCCCAGAGCGACGACGACCTCGCCGCTCTCGCGTCCCGGCTGGGCGCGGCGCCCCGGGTGGTCGTCGACCGCCAGCCCGACGCCGGGCACAACGTCAGCCTCGGCCGGACCGCCCGCGCCTACCACCTCAAGGTGCTCGGCTTCTTGGAGGAGTGCCTGAACGAGAGAGGGGCGGGAAAGCCCTGATGCGGGTCGGATTGACCGCTCAAGACTCAGGAGCGGGCTGAACGACGCGCGGGCAAAGGAGAGCGGGCGACTCCTGCACGATCAGGGCGCGTTGGGGCGACTTCACGCCTCATCGGCCAGACGCAGGACGAGACGGTCGAGGAAGGCCTGCTGGCCCTGGACGAGCAGGGGCGCCGCCACCTCGGGTGCCAGCCAGGCGAAGCGGTCCATCTCGGGGAAGACGCGCATCGTGCCCGAGCGCCGGGGCCACTCCATGGTGAACGTGCCGGGCACCGCGTCGGCCGGATCCAGATCGCCTTCGACGGCCCACACGGTCACGGTCTTGCCGCCGCGCTGCACGATGTCGCCCAGCGCGATGAGCGTCCCCTCGGGGGCCGGAAGACCCAGCTCCTCCGCGAACTCCCGCCGCGCCGCCGCCTCGGGACGCTCCTCGGCCTCGTACTCTCCCTTGGGCACCGACCAGGCCCCCGCCTCACGGCCCGCGAAGAACGGGCCGCCCATGTGCCCGACCAGCACCTCGATCCCGTGTCCCGCCCTGCGGTACAGCAGGAGTCCGGCGCTGCGTTTTCCGCCCATGCGGCCAGTGTGAGGGTCCGCCGGGCGTGGCGCCACGGGGCGGTCGGGGCGGTGGGGTTCCCGTTGATATGGATGGGTATCCGCACGGTGGAACGCGAGGTGAGGAGGTGGTGGGATGAGGGATCCGGGGCGTGACGAGACGGCCGAGGAGCGTGCCGACCGCAAGTGGGGCGATCTCCTCCAGGAGCTGAGGGTCGCCCAGACCGGCGTGCAGATTCTGTTCGGTTTTCTGCTGGCGGTCGTGTTCCAGCAGCGGTTCACCTCGCTGAGCACGACCGACCGGACCATCTACGTGGTGACCGTGGTTCTGGGCGCGGCGACGACCGGCGCGCTGATCGGGCCGGTCTCCTTCCACCGCGTGCTGGCCGGCAAGCGGCTCAAGCCGCAGACGGTCCGGTGGGCCTCCCGGCTCACCGTGGTCGGTCTGGTGCTGCTCCTGTGCACGGTGGCGAGCTCACTGCTGCTGATCCTTCGGGTCGCCCTGCACAGCGTCCTGGCGCCCTGGCTGGTGGGCGTGGTCGTGTGCTGGTTCGTCGGCTGCTGGTTCGTGCTCCCGGCTCTGGCGCGCAGGCACTACCGCGACCGCGACCGGGAGGAGTGAGGGGCGGTCTGAGGGGCGGTCGAGCAGTGACCGGGGCTCTTAGTTGTCTGACTGCTCCGAGTGCTTGGCGGAGACGGCGAGCGTGAAGGAGTGCCCGGCGGGGTCGGCGTAGACGCGCTCGTCGCGCGGCCCGTTGTTGTCCTTGGTGTCGACGGGGGTCGCTCCCAGCGTGATCGCCTCGCGCTCGGCCGCGTCCATGTCGCCGTACGCCACGACGATCCGCAGGTGGGCCTGCTGGGAGTCCTCCGGGCGGGGCCAGCTGGGCGGAGCGTAGCCGTGGTCGCGGCGGATCGCCAGGTGGACGCCCTGGCCGCCGACGACCTCGACGAAGTCCGAGTCGCAGCCGGTTTCGATCTCACCGCCGAGCAACTGGGCGTAGAACTCGGCGAGTTCGACCGGTTCGGCACAGTCGAGGACAAGGATGCTGGTCTTGGAAACACTCATACGGGGCGAGTGCCCGCCCGGAGGCTTCACCTAACGGGCCCTCAAGGTGCGTTCTCCGCAAGGCTGTTGTAGCGCAGCAGATACTCCGCGAAGCGGTCCAGGTCCTCGGGGGTCCAGTCGGCGAGCCGGTCGTGGAAGGCCTGGCGGCGCAGCTCCGCCGCCTCCGCGAGCTTGGCGGTGCCCGCCGGGGTCAGCCGGAGCAGCTGGATGCGCTGGTCGTCGGGGTCGCTGACCCGCTCGATGAAACCGAGCCGTTCCAGGCCCGCGATCTGCCGGCTGATGGTCGACTTGTCGAGCATGTAGTAGGCGGCGAGATCGGTGGCCCGGCAGCCCTTCTGGTCCTCCAGATGGGACAGCAGGGTGAACGAGACGAGCGAGAGCTCCGGGTGCATCCGGGCCGCGGCGGCCCGCGCGCGCCGGGCGAACGCCGTCAGCTCGCGCTGGATGGTGACGACCGACTGGTCTCGGCTGAGCACGACTGATCCCCTCTCCGGTCATGAGTTGGTTGTATAATACAACACCAAACAGCTGTCCCGGACCCCGCCGCGCCCCGACGGGCCTCGCTCACCCGGGCGGCGGGTCATCGAGGAGGTCGGCGGGGGTGCCGGGTGCGCCGGGTGCGCCGGGGGCGTCAGGGGTGTCGGGGGAGACAGGGGCGCTGGGGGCGCCGGGTAGGCCGGGTGCGCTGGAGGCGCCAGGAGTGCCGGGGGCGCCGAGGGCGTCAGGGGTGCCGGGTGCACCGGGGGCGACGCGTGCGCCGGGGGTGCCGGGTGCATCGCGTGCGCCGGGGGTGCCAGGCGCGTTGAGGGTGTTGAGCGCTTCGGTCAGCCAGGTGGCCCAGAACGTCTCCAGTGCGATGCCGCCGCGCAGCACCAGATGCCGCAGGCGGTCCTGCTCGCTGTCCCGCTCCGGCGGGAAGTCCTTCGTCTCGATCGCCTGATATGTCGTCAACTGGCCTTGGTGCAGGCCGAGATGGCGCTCCAGCTCGGCCCGCAGACCATCCGTCCCGATCACCGCCGCCGCGCGCACGCGCAGCAGCAACGGGTCCCGCAGGGGCTTCGGGTCCTGCCCGGACGCCGCCCACTGGGCGAGTTCGGCCCGGCCCGCCGGCAGCACCTCGTACTCCTTCTTCTGGCCGCGCGCCGGCGCGGCGGGCGCCAGCGCGCGGATGAACCCGGACTGCTCCAGTTTGCCCAGCTCGCGATAGATCTGCTGGTGCGTGGCCGACCAGAAGTAGCCGATCGACTTGTCGAAACGGCGCGTCAGCTCAAGCCCGGACGAGGGCTTTTCGAGCAGTGCGGTCAAGATCGCGTGCGGGAGGGACATGACCGCATCCTAGGTTCGCGGCCGCGCCGGCTGACCGCGCCGGCCGGCCACACCGCTCAGAGCGCGGCGGCCAGCCGGGTGCCCTGGTCGATGGCGCGCTTGGCGTCCAGCTCGGCGGCCACGTCGGCGCCGCCGATCAGGTGGACCGTCGCGCCCGCCGCGCTCAGCTCCTCGTACAGGCCGCGCCGCGGCTCCTGGCCCGCGCACAGCACGACCGTGTCGACGGGCAGCACCGAGGACTGCCCGTCCACGGTGATGTGCAGGCCCTCGTCGTCGATCCGGTCGTAGCGCACGCCCGGGACCATGGTCACGCCCCGGTGCTTCAGCTCAGTGCGGTGGATCCAGCCCGTGGTCTTGCCGAGCCCCGCGCCGACCTTCGTGGTCTTGCGCTGGAGCAGGTGGACCTGGCGCGGCGGCTTGGGCCGCTCGGCCCCGCGCAGCCCGCCGCGCCCGGCGTACGTGGTGTCGACGCCCCACTGGCGGAAGTACGTCTGCGCGTCAAGGCTCGCCGCGTCGCCGCCGTCGGTGAGGTATTCCGCGACGTCGAAACCGATGCCGCCCGCGCCGACGACCGCGACCCGCTCGCCCACCGGCGCCCCGTCCCGCAGGACGTCGAGGTAGCTGACGACGCTCGGGTGGTCCGAGCCGGGGATCTCCGGGGTTCGCGGGGTGACGCCGGTGGCGACGACGATCTCGTCGTACGAGCCGTCCCTCAGGTCCGCCGCGCGCACCTCGGTGTTCAACCGCACGTCCACACCGCGCAGTTCGAGCTGCGTACGGAAGTAGCGCAGCGTCTCCTCGAACTCCTCCTTGCCGGGCACCCGCCGGGCGATGTCGAGCTGACCGCCGATGCGGTCGGCGGCGTCGAAGAGGGTGACCGCGTGGCCGCGGCCGGCCGCCGCGACGGCGAAGGCGAGGCCGGCCGGGCCCGCGCCGACCACGGCGAGGCGCTTGCGCAGCTTGGTGGGGGAGAGCACGAGCTCGGTCTCGTGGCAGGCGCGCGGGTTGACCAGGCAGGAGGTGATCTTCCCGCTGAAGGTGTGGTCGAGGCATGCCTGGTTGCACCCGATGCAGGTGTTGATGGTCTCGGAGCGCCCCGCGCTCGCCTTGGCGACGAACTCCGGGTCGGCGAGGAAGGGGCGCGCCATCGACACCATGTCCGCGCGGCCCTCGGCGAGCAACTGCTCGGCCACCTCAGGGGTGTTGATGCGGTTGCTGGTGATCAGCGGGATCGACACCGACCCCATCAGCTTCTTGGTGACCCAGGTGTACGCGCCGCGGGGCACCGAGGTCGCGATGGTGGGAATGCGGGCCTCGTGCCAGCCGATGCCGGTGTTGATGAGCGTGGCTCCGGCCGCCTCGACGGCGCGGGCCAGGGTGACGACTTCCTCCAGGGTCGAGCCGCCGGGCACCAGGTCCAGCATCGAGAGCCGGTAGATGATGATGAAGCCGTCGCCAAGGCGCTCGCGGGTGCGGCGCACGATCTCGACCGGGAAGCGCGTCCGGTTGTCGTACGAGCCGCCCCAGCGGTCGGTGCGGTGGTTGGTGGCGCCCGCGATGAACTCGTTGATCAGATAGCCCTCGGAGCCCATGATCTCGACGCCGTCGTAACCGGCGGACTTGGCGAGCTCGGCGGCGCGCACGAAGTCCTCGACGGTGTTCTCGACCTCGTCGTCGCTCAGTGCGTTCGGCACGAAGGGGCTGATCGGCGCCTGGAGCGCGCTCGGAGCGACCAGATCCTCGTGGTAGGCGTACCGGCCGAAGTGCAGGATCTGCATCGCGATCCGGCCGCCCTCGCGGTGTACCGCCTCGGTGACGGTGCGGTGCTGCGCGGCCTCCGCCTCGGTGGTGAGCCGGGCGCCGCCGGGGTAGGGGCGGCCCGCGTCGTTCGGGGCGATGCCGCCGGTGACGATGAGGCCGACGCCGCCGCGTGCCCGCTCCGCGTAGAACGCGGCCATCCGCTCGAACCCGTTCTCGGCCTCTTCGAGCCCGACGTGCATCGAACCCATCAGCACCCGGTTGGGCAGCGTGGTGAACCCGAGGTCCAGGGGGCTCAGCAGGTGGGGGTACGCGGTCATGGGGGCGCCTCCGGGTGGGGTGTCGTCACCCCCGTTGTAGACCAGCCGGGACCCCTTATGCAACAAGTTGCATAACACTGAGGCGCCCCTCACACGGCCCGCGCTCCCGCCCTGGGGACGGCCGTCGAGGACGAGCCGGTGCACGCGGAAGAGCCCCGGGGCTTTTGAGGGGCGCGGGGAACTGCGCGAGTACCACGGCGGGGGTGGGGCTTCTCGGGGGCGCGGGGAACTGCGCGCTCAGCCGGGCGCGGCCCGCAGTCGAAGGCGGGGCTTTTGAGGGGCGCGGGGAACTGCGCGAGTACCCCGCGCGGCCCGCAGGCGAAAGCGGGGTTTCAGGGGCCCGCACCCCGGAGAGGCCCGAAGGTGACCCGTCGCGGCCGGGGCGGGGCCGAGGGGGAAGCAACCCCCTCAGACCTTCCGGTAGGCGTACGCCTCCGACGCCGCCGCCTCGACCCCCTCCAACCCCACCCCCGCCCCCGCGCTGACGACCGCCGCCACCGCCCCCTCCACGAAGGGCGCGTCCAACAACCGCGTCCCGGGCGGGAGTTCGTCCCCCTCGGCCAGCAGCGCCTTGACCGTGAGGACCGCGCTGCCCAGATCCACCAGCACGGCCACCCCCGCGCCCCGGTCGACGGATTCGGCCGCCGCCACGATGAGCTCCGCACTGGTGCCGAGCCCGCCGTCGGGCAGCCCACCAGCGGCGGCGACGGGGACGGTGGCGTCGCCGCCCGCAAGGCCCCGGGCCAGCTCCGCGACCGCCGCCGCGACCGCCGCGCTGTGCGAGACCAGCACCACGCCGACCAGCGGCTCGGCCCCGCTCACGCGGCGGCCTCCACGAGCGCGCCGATGAGCAGCGCCGCCGACGCCGCCCCGGGATCCTGATGCCCCACCGACCGTTCGCCGAGATAGCTGGCCCGCCCCTTGCGGGCCCGCAGCGGCACGGTCGCGGCCGCCCCCGCCCCGGCCGCGTCGGCCGCCGCACCGAAGGACTCGCCCAGCGCGTCGACGGCGGGCAGCAGCGCGTCCAGCATCGTCTTGTCCCCGGCCGCCGCCCCGCCGAGCAGGCCGACCGCCGCCACCCCGGCGCCGAGCGCCCGGGCCAGCTGCTCTCGGGTGACCTCGTCCGCGTCCCCGAGCTCCTTGCCCATGCGCCGCAGCAGCGTCCCGTACAGCGGACCCGACGCGCCGCCCACGGTGGAGATCAACTGCCGCCCGGCGAGGGCGAGTACGGCCCCCGGGGTGCCCGGAGGCTCCTTGTCGAGCGCCGCCGCCACGGCGGTGAAACCACGCCGGAGGTTGGCCCCGTGGTCGGCGTCCCCGATCGCGGAGTCGAGGTCGGTCAGCCGGGCCTCGTCGCGGTCGACCGCGACGGCGGTGGCGGACATCCAGCGGCACATGAACGCGGCGTCGAGCACAGGCTCTCCCTCAGTCATCACTCAGCAACCCCAGCGCAGCGCGGGAGTGTTGACCGGCGCGTCCCACAACCGCAGCAGTTCCTCGTCCACTTGACAGAGCGTCACCGAACACCCGGCCATGTCCAGCGAGGTGACATAGTTCCCGACGAGCGTACGGACCACCGGTACACCCCGCTCGGCGAGCACCCGGTGCACCTCGGCGTTGAACCCGTACAGTTCGAGCAGGGGAGTGGCGCCCATCCCGTTGACCAGGAGGAGTACGGGACTGGTCGGCCGCAGATCGTCGAGGACGACGTGCACGGCGTAGTCCGCGATCTCCCGGGCGGTCATCATCGCCCGCCGCTCACGCCCCGGCTCGCCATGGATGCCGACGCCCAACTCCAGCTCCCCGGGCGGCAGTTCGAAGGTCGGGCCGCCCTTGGCCGGGGTCGAGCAGGCGCTCAGCGCCACCCCGAAGCTGCGCGCGCCGGCGTTGACCCGACGGGCGATGGCCTCGACCCGCTCCAGCGGCGCGCCCTCCGCCGCGGCCGCTCCGGCGATCTTCTCGACGAACAGGGTGGCGCCGGTGCCGCGCCGCCCCGCTGTGTAGAGACTGTCGGTGACGGCGACGTCGTCGTCGACCAGGACCTTGGCGACGCTCACCCCCTCGTCCTCGGCCAGCTCGGCCGCCATGTCGAAGTTCAGGACGTCGCCGGTGTAGTTCTTGACGACGAACAACACCCCCGCGCCGCCGTCCACGGCCGCCGCGGCCCGCACCAGCTGATCCGGCACCGGCGAAGTGAACACCTCACCGGGGCACGCGGCGGAGAGCATCCCCGGCCCCACGAACCCGGCGTGCAGCGGCTCGTGCCCGGAGCCGCCGCCCGATACGAGGGCCGCCCGACCGGCGACGGGCGCGTCACGCCGCAGCACCACCCGGTTCTCCACGTCGACCGTCAGCGCGGGATGCGCGGCCGCGATGCCGCGCAGCGCGTCGGCCACGACGCTCTCGGGCACGTTGATGAGCTTGTTCACCATGACCTCCAGGCGAGGCGTGCGGAGTGTGTCGGCCCCAGTATCACGCGAAGCCCGGAGCGCGGGCAGGGCGGAGCGGCCGCAGCGGGTGTCCGCCGGTCGCCCGCCTGATGACGTCGGGCCGGTTGGAGATGACGCCGTCCACGCCGCGCCGCACCAGGGCACGGGCGGCATCCGCGCTGTCGACGGTCCAGGCGTTCACGCGCATCCTCGGCCAGTGCGGACTCCTGAGCGCGTGCACCGCCTTCACATACGCCGAAGTCACCGCGCCCTGCTCGGTGTTGAACTCGTCCACGAAGGCGGCGTACTGCCCGAGCCGGGACAGCGGTACGTTGCCAAGGAAGCCGGTGCGCACCTCGGGGCGCAGCCTGTGGGTGGTGCGCAGCGCGGGGGCGCTGAAGCTCTGGACGATCAGGCGCCGAGTCAGATGCGGCCCGTCGAGCCAGCCGGCCCGGCCGAGCGTGTCGAGGGTCTGGCGCTCGATCCCCGGGTAGAGCTCCGGCTGCTTCAGTTCGAGCAGGAGACTCTGGCCGGTACGGTCCAGCAGGCTCAGGTACTCCTGGAGGGTCGGCACGCGCTCGCCCCGGAAGCCCGGGCCGAACCAGCCGCCCGCGTCCAACTGCTCGATCTCGGCGAGCGTGAACGAGCCGACCGCCCACGGGGAGCGCCCGGGGTAGCGCCGTTCGGCGTCGGTGGTGCGCTTCAGGGTGGTGTCGTGGATGACGACGAGCGCTCCGTCGCGGGTGCGCTGGACATCGTTCTCCACCCACTCCACGCCCAGATCCGCGGCCTCGCGCACCGAGCCGAGCGTGTTCTCGGGGGCGTGCGCCGGAGCCCCGCGATGGCCGAAAACCGTGGTCGGTGCGGTCGGTGCGGTCGGTGCGGTCGGTGCGGTCGGTGCGGTCGGTGCGACAGTTGCGACCGGTGCGACGGTCGCGATCGTCGTGGCCCGCGTGGAATCGGCGGACAGGGCGAGGATGAGGGCCAGGACCCCGCACAGCGCGCCGACGACGGTGAACACGGCGGTGCGATGGCGCATGCGCATTCCATTCCTCACGACGGGTTCGGATCAACAGCCGCGAGGGTGCCAGCGCGTGACGCGCGGCGGCACCCGCTCCGGGGGACGATGGCCAGAACGCGGTCGCGTTCCCCGGCCCGGGTGGCGCGGACTCGGTCAAAAGACCCAGGAGCGTGCAGGTGAACGGCCCGGCGGGGCAGACCCGCGCGGGGGGAGGGGGCCTCGTGGGGCGTACGGCTCGAAAGGGCCGCAGCACGCACGTGCAGGAGGAGGGCCCAGGCCGGGGCGGGCTCGGCCGTCCGCCCCGGCCAAGGTCACGCCTTGCCCTCGTAGCGCCGCTCGAAGCGGGCGATGCGGCCCTCGGTGTCGACCGTCCGCGCCTGGCCCGTGTAGAAGGGGTGGCTCTCGGCGGAGATCTCCACGTCGATGACGGGGTAGGTGTTGCCGTCGTCCCAGTCGATGCTCTCCTCGCTCGTCGCGGTCGACCGGGTCAGAAAGGCGAATCCGGCCGCGCGGTCACGGAAGACGACCGGCTGGTAGGGGGGCTGCTTGTCGCGCTGCATGGAGTCTCCGGGGTGTCGGTCGGCACAACTGCGGTGTGGTGCAAGGGGTTTGGTGTGGTGCAAGGGGTTTGGGCGCTGAGGGAGGGCGGGCGGTCCCGCGGACCTGGGAGGCGCGGCTTCCCATGGCCGCCGGGTGGTCAGGGGCCGTCGACGGCGTCCTCGTCGACGACGTGCATCGCGGCCTCCTCGGCCGAGGACGCCGCGCCGTCCAGGCCCACGTCCGTGGCGAACAGACGGGTCTCCTCGTCGGGGTGCGCGCCCTCGTCCGGGGCCACGAGCCGGCCCGCGCGGGCCGCGCCGACCTCGTTGTCGCGCGGCTCGCCGTCGGTGTCCCAGGTGTCGCCCACGCCGTCGCCCTCCGCCTCGGCCACCTCGGGGAGCTCATGGGCGAGGCGCCGCTCCAGGCTCTCGCCGCGCAGCCGTTCGGCGGCGGTCACCCCGGGTCGCTCCACGGCCCAGGGCCGTTCCGGCGGTGAATACCCCGTGTCGAGCGGGTCCTCGGGCCCCTCGTCCAGGGTGTCCTCGGTGCCCAGGATGCCCTCGTCGTCCTGCACCTCGGAGCCGTCGGGCTGGTAGACCTCGTCTCCCCACGCCTCACTGTCGACCACGGCTGCCTCCTGGGTTGCGCCGGCGGTTCGCACGCCGCGGATCCGATCCGGCCGGCACCTCCAGTGTCGGCCCGCTCGTCCCCGCCGACCACCGCACGCGATCCGGCCGGGTGATCGGCGGCGGGGCAGGGGGCTTCGGCGCGCCGAAGCGGGCAGGCCACCTGGGACGGAGCCTCTTTGAACGCGTTCAAGTCTGTGCGCTAGGGTCACGTCAACAACGAGGGGGTGCGCGATGAAGGTAGTGATTCCCGGCGGTACCGGGCAGGTCGGCTCGATCCTGGACCGGGCGCTGACGGCCGCGGGCCATGATGTCGTGATCCTCACGCGACGGCCGCGCGGCCCGCGCCAAGTGGGCTGGGACGGCGAGACGCCCGGCGCGTGGACCGATGTCGTCGACGGCAGTGACGTCGTCGTCAACCTGGCCGGCCGGAGCGTGAGCTGCCGCTACACCGAGGCGAATCTGCGGGCCATGATGGACTCGCGCGTACGCTCCGCCCAGGTCGTGGGCCGGGCCATCGCCGACGCGGCGCGGCCCCCCGCGCTCTGGCTCCAGATGAGCACCGCGACGGTGTACGCGCACCGCTTCGACGCGCCCAACGACGAGGCGAGCGGCATCCTGGGCGGCGCCGAGCCGGACGTTCCGGGCTACTGGGTCTTCAGCGTGGAGATCGCCAAGGCATGGGAGGCGGCGCAGGAGGAGGCGCGTACGCCGCACACGCGCAAGGTCGCCCTGCGCTCGGCGATGGTGATGAGTCCCGACCGGGGAGGCGTCTTCGACGTGCTTTCGAAGCTGGCCCGCCTCGGGCTCGGCGGTCCGGTCGCGGGCGGGGCGCAGTACGTCTCCTGGATCCACGACCACGACTTCGTCCGGGCGCTCCGCTTCCTCGTCGAGCGCGACGACATCACGGGACCGGTCAATCTGGCGGCCCCCGCTCCGCTGCCGCAACGGGCTTTCATGCGCGCGCTGCGCGACGCCCGGGGCATCCCGGTGGGTCTGCCCGCGACCCGGTGGATGGCCGGGCTCGGCGCGTTCGCCCTGCGCTCGGACACCGAGCTGCTGCTCAAGAGCCGTCGCGTCGTGCCCGGGCGCCTCCTGGACGCGGGCTTCACCTTCGCGTATCCCGCTTGGCCGAGCGCGGCGGCCGACCTGGTCGCACGTGCCCGCTCCGGGCGCCAGGGCCGGGTCAACCTCCCGGTCCGGAGCGGGAGTTGAGCCGTTTGCGGGTGAACCCGGCGAGCACGAGCAGCCAGGCCGCGCAGGCGGCCCACAGCACGCCCTCGCCGAGCGGGCGCAGCCACCCGGTCCCGGTGGCGGTCGCGGCGGTCAGCGCGGCGACCGAGGTCATGCCGAGCGGGAAGACCGTGGACCACCGCCGGATGTCGTAACGCGGCCGAGGCCTTCGCACCTCGAAGCCGAGCAGCACCGCGCACGCCGCGAGATTGACGCCGACCAGGACGAGGGTGGTGGTGCGCAGGGCGGTGTGCGCGGCGCCGGTCCACAGCGGTGAGATGGTGAGTTTCGCCGCGGCCAGTGCCGAGATGGCCGGCGCGCCGCCCGCGATCCACTGGTCGCCGGCCCCCCGGGCCAGTTCCCGGACGTCGAATCTGGCCAGCGCCTCCCCGTAGAGGAGCACGCCGAGCACGAGCGCGCCGAGCGCGGCCCACCCCAGCCAGTCGCCCGCGCCCGCCAGGAAGAGCGTCGCCGCGAGCACCGCCAGGCCCTGCGTGGCGACGCACACCAGGAAGGCCGCGCCGGGCATCCGGGGGTGCCAGTGGCGTACGACCGCGATCAGCAGCCCCGGCCAGATCACCGCCGCGAGCGCGAGCAGCCCCGCCGCCACGTCCTCGCGGCCGAGCGCGCAGAGGCGGGTGCCGAGCACCGTGGTGGCGGCGACGGCGGTGAGCGCGGGCGGGGTGTCCGCCTCGCCGGACCAGCGGGCCCGGTTTCCCAGCAGCCGCCACAGGAAGTCCCAGGCGAGCAGCAGCCACAGGAGCACGGCGATGGCCAGGCCCACCCGGGAGAGCGTTTCGTGGCCGGTCAGGTGCAGTCCGATGGAGACGATCGCGGTGGCCATGACGGCGGCGCCGGCGGCCGGCGGCAGCTCGGCCCACCACGGGGCGCCCTGGCGGTTCATGGGCCCATCTCAACGCGGGCGGTCCGCCGTCGCCACCGAGGCGACTCTCGCTCCCGGGCCGCCGAGGTGGCGTCCACGGAGAGATGCTTGTAGAGTACAACTCATAGCAGTTGTAAATACCAACCATTGCGCTCGCGGTTCGTGACCGGTCCCGGTCGCGGGTACGAGCAGAAGGGTCCGCTCATGTCCGCAGGTCACAAGGCCGGCCGGCCCGGCGCGCCGGCGCTCGTGCGTACGACGCCGTCCAACCCCGCGCTGCGGCACGTCCTCACGCATCTGATCACCCCGCTCCTGATGTGCCTCGGCATGGGTCTCGCCTACCTCGGCGCGTTCGTCTCCCCCGAACCGCACCACCTGCCGGTCGCCGTCGTGGGGGCGGGCCCCGAGGCGAAGGTGTTCGCGCAGACCATCCAGGACAAGGCAAACGGAGCGGCCACAGCGAACACGGCAGGCGCGGCAGGCAAGGCGGGCGACAAGCTCGACGTGCGCACCGTCCCCGACCGCGCCACCGCCGTGGACCAGCTCAAGTCCCGTGACATCACCGGCGCCTACGTCCTGGACGCCAAGACGCCGGAGCTCATCGTCGCCTCGGCCGGATCCGACATGAGCGCCACCGCCGTCGAGAAGATCTTCACGCCGGTTGCCACCGCGCAGGGCGCCCCGCTGAAGATCACCGACGTGGTGCCGCCGGTCTCCGGCGATCCCACGGGCTCGGGCATCTTCTTCCTGCTCATCGCGGTCAGCATCGGCTCGTACGCATCCGTCGCGGTGCTCGGCGCGGCCGGGGCGGGTCTCACGCTCCGGACCCGGGCGGGCCTGGTGGCCGGGGTCTCCTTCGTGGTCTCCCTGATCGGCGCCGCCTTCGCGGGACCGCTGTTCCACCTGGTCGACCACGGGCTGTGGGGCGTGTGGGCGATGGCCTGGCTGTACTCGGCGGGCATCCTCTTCCTCGGCGTCGGGCTGCACACCTTCCTCAAGCGCTGGACCACGCTCGGCGTGATGGTGCTCTTCGTGATGCTCAACTTCACGAGTTCCGGCGGGCTCTTCAGGCCCGAGCTCCAGAACGGGTTCTTCGGCGGTCTGCACGCCTTCTGGAACGGCGCGGGCCTCCTGGAGGGCATCCGTGACCTGGTCTACTTCGGCGGCCACGGTCTCGCACGCGATGTGTGGGTCCTTATCGCGTGGCTGGTCCTCGGTCTCGCCGTGATGATGATCTCCGGCGCCGTAGAACGCCGCCGGACGCCCGCGGCCGAGGTGACGCGGTCCGAGACGCCCATGACATCTCCGGCGCCCGCCGCGTCCACCGTGCCCCCGGCCACCGCCGCCACCGCCGGGGCCGCAGAGGCCGCAGAGGAAGAGGAGATCGAGGAGGCCGTCGGCGTCTGAGGCGCCGACACCGCCACCCACAGTGGCGCCCGACCGCCGGGCGGGTCGGCACCGGTCCGCCGGTGCCGACCCGCCCGGCGGTCGCGCGACTCCCGGACCGTTGGCAGGGTGGGGCCGGGGGCGACGCGCGGGGGAGCGACACCTGGGAGGCACCGATGCCGGCACAGCGCGCACCGAGGGTCCGCCGCGTCTACGACCCTCCCGAGGACACCGACGGCGTACGCGTCCTGGTCGACCGGCTCTGGCCCCGGGGCCTGTCCAAGGAACACGCCGCGGTCGATGAGTGGCCCAAGGACCTCACCCCCTCCACGGAGCTGCGCCGCTGGTACCACGAGGACCGCTCACGCTTCGCGGAGTTCCAGGAGCGCTACAAGGCCGAACTGGCAGGGCCCGAACAGCGCAGGGCGCTGGACGGGCTGCTCGATCTGGCCAAGGCGCACACCGTCACCCTGCTGACCGCGGCCAAGGACGTCGACCACAGTCACGTGCCGACGCTTCTCGCCGCCCTCAAGCAAGGCCGGCCCCGCTGAGCGGGCGTCCGTACGGGCGAACCCGGCGGGCGGACGGGCGCCGCTCCCGCTAGGCAGGGAGCATGGCACCGATGTCACGGATGGGGACGATCGACCGCCGCTGGTTCGAGCGGGTGGCCACCGCGCGCCTGGCCGGCGCGGACCGGGTGCTGCCCCGACTGAGCCGCGCGGCCAACCACGGCGGGCTGTGGTTGGCGACGGCGGCGGTGCTCGCCGCCGCCGGGGGCCCCACGGCCCGCAGGGCCGCGCGGCGCGGCGCGGGCGCCCTCGCGCTGGCCTCGCTCACCACCAACACCGTCGCCAAGTACGCCACCCGGCGCGGGCGCCCGGTGGTGGACGCCGTCCCGCTGGTGCGCCGCCTCGCGAAGGCGCCGCGCACCTCCTCCTTCCCCTCGGGCCACTCCGCGTCGGCCGCCGCCTTCGCGGCCGGCGTGGCCCTGGAGTCCACCCGGTACGGCGCGCTCGTCGCCCCCCTCGCCGCGGCCGTGGCCTTCTCGCGTGTCTACGTCGGCGTCCACTACCCGGGCGACGTGCTGGCCGGCTGTGTCCTGGGTGTGGGCGCCGCCGCCGTCACCTGCTACTGGTGGCCGCCGAGGCCTCGACCCGTGCACCCGCTGCACACCCGCGCCGACGCGCCCACGCTGCGGCGCGGCCGGGGCCTCGTCGTGGTCGTCAACGGCGGCTCCGGCAAAGGGGTGGTGGGCCGGCTGCCCGCGCGGGACCATCTGAGACTGCTGCTGCCCGAAGCCGAGATCGTCGTTCTCGGTCCGCAGGACGATCTGGGCGAACTCCTCGACGAGGCCGTCGACCGGGCCGGTCGACTGGCCAAAGTGCTCGGGGTGTGCGGCGGCGACGGCACCGTGAACGCGGCCTCGGCACGCGCCGCGCGGGCCGGGCTCGCGCTCGCGGTCTTCCCCGGCGGCACGCTCAACCACTTCGCCCTCGACGCGGGCGTCGCCGCCTTCGAGGACACGGCGCACGCCCTCGAACACGGCGAGGCGATCCGGGTCGACCTCGCCCGCGTACGCGACGAGGGGGAACGTGACGTGGCGGCGTTCCTCAACACCTTCAGCGTCGGCTTCTACCCCGATCTGGTCCGGATCCGCGAAGGCCTCGAAGGCCGGATCGGCAAGTGGCCCGCCGCCGCCATCGCGCTCGTGCGCGTGCTGCGCACCGCCACACCCGTGCACGTGCGCCTGGACGGCAGGCCCCGGAAGCTGTGGCTGCTGTTCGCGGGCAACGGCCACTACCAGCCCGACGGGCTCGCCCCCACCTACCGGCCGCGCCTGGACGAAGGCCTGCTCGACCTGCGCACCGTCGACGCCGAAGTGCCGCTGGCCCGTCTGCGCCTGGCCGTCTCCGCGCTGGCCGGCGCCCTGCGGCGCTCCCACGTCTACCAGGCCGAACGCGTACGGTCACTGCGTCTGACCGGGCTCGAAGGCGTCGACTCCCTCGCGTACGACGGGGAGACGGCGCCCGCGCCCGACGCCCTGGTCCTGGACAAGCGGGACCGCGCCCTCACCGTCTACAGCCCCGCCGAGGCCCAGGACGAGTTCGCCCAGCGCGCCCGCACCGCGACGGCCGCCATCGCCGCAGGCGCCACCGCCATCGGGGCCCGACAGGCCCGCTGAGCCCTTCATCCCTCTTGCCCGGCCAAAGCGGCCGGGGCGCCGGCGGCCACGTCCTCACGCTCGGGCGGCGCGGGCTCGGGCAAGGTGCGCGCGGTCAGCCAGGCCACCAGGGGGAAGACGACCAGCGGGGCGAGGGCGGTCCGCAGCGACGTGGCGTCGGCGGCGGCCCCGATCAGCGGGCCGGCCACGCCGCCCACGCTCACCGTCAGACCGAGCGTGACCCCGCTCGCCGTCCCGATCCTGGTGGGCAGATAGTCCTGACCCAGCGTCACCTGGAGCGAGAACGGCACATACAGCGCGGCCGAGGTCAGCGCGACGAACAGATAGAAAGCCGGACCGGGCACGAACACCACCCCGGCGACGGACGGCGCCGCGACCGCGTACGACCGGGCCACCACCCGCACCCGGTCCCAGCGCGCCGCGAGCCGGCCACCCACGACCGTGCCGACCGCGCCACCCGCGTACAGCACGAACAGGGCGGCGGAGCCCGCCACTTCACCGCCGCCGACCCGCTCACGGGCGTACAGCGCGACGAACGCGCTCAGGCCCACGAACACCAGCGAACGGCACACGACGACCAACGACAGCCTCAGGAACGAGGCCCAGTCGTCCCGCGCCGCGCCGCCCGGGTCACGCGCCGTGCCCCGCCCGGGCAGCCGGGTCGCCCGCAGCGCGAGCACACACAGCACGCTGCCGAGCGCGGCCGGCACCGCGAGCAGCGGCGCGGCCCCGAGCCCGCCCGCCCCCACCACCACGCCGACCAGCAGCGGCGCGGCCGCGAAACCCAGGTTGCCGCCGAGCGAGAACCAGCCCATCGCCGTGTGGCTCCCCGCGCTCGCCGCCCGGGCCACCCGGGCGGACTCGGGATGGTAGGCGGCCACCCCCACCCCGGACACGGCGACCATCGCCAGGGTCATCGCGTAGGTGCCCCCGCTTGCGCTCAGCGCGATGCCGGTCCCGGCGAGCGCCGTACTGACCGCAAGCAGCCACGGCATCGCCCACCGGTCGGCGAGCGCCCCGAACAGCGGCTGGACGACGGAGGACAGCAAAGAAGCCGCCAGCACGACACCGGAGGCGGCCGCGTAGGAATAGGCCCGTTCCGCCACGAAGAACGGCACGAGCGCCGCCACGGAGCCCTGGTACACATCGACGCACGCGTGCCCCACCGCAAGCAGGAACACCGGTCTTCGCCACAATCCGCCGTCCTGCCCCCGCGTCGGCCGCTCCCCGCACTGATCACCCTGTTTCTTCGGCACGGCCCGATCATCGCCAGCGCCGTACCTGTCGCGCTTCCGATAAAATGCCAGGCAATGCCGAATATCCGCCACACCCCCGTGGCGCCCACCCGCGCACAGCCGATGGCCGCCGGCGACAGCATCGACGCGCACCGGCACGACGACCACCAGATCGTCTACGCGAGCCGTGGCGTGCTCGCGGTCACCACGGACGCCGGGACCTGGGTCGCCCCCGCGACGCGCGCCATCTGGGTGCCGGCCGGCACCGTGCACGCCCACCGGGCCCACGGCAGGCTGGAACTGCACCTGATGGGGATCGCGGCCCACGAAGACCCGCTGGGCCTTGACACCCCCACCGTCGTGACGGTCGGACCGCTCCTGCGCGAGCTGCTGCTCGCCCACACCCGCGCACCGCGAGAGCGGGGGCCCGAGGGGGAGCGGCTGCGCGCGGTCCTGCTCGATCAGGTGCGTGCCGCGCCCCAGTGGCCAGTCCATCTGCCGGCGCCCAGCGACCCCCGCCTGGCCGCGGTCTGCGCGGCGCTGTGGGCCGACCCGGCCGACCGGCGCGGGCTCGCGGAACTCGGCGCGGACGCGGGCGCGAGCGAACGCACCCTCAGCCGCCTCTTCCGCGCCGATCTCGGCATGACGTTCCCCCAGTGGCGCACCCAGCTGCGGCTCTACCACGCGCTGCAACTGCTCGCCGACGACACTCCGGTGACCATCGTGGCCCACCGGTGCGGCTGGTCCTCCACCAGCGCGTTCATCGACGTCTTCCGCCGGGCGTTCGGCCACACACCCGGCGCGCACGGGCGTTTGCGTTAGAGCGTGCTCCAACTCGTAGCGTCTGGAGCATGAACAGCGCACAGAACACGCAGAACACGCAGAACACGCAGAACACGCAGCACACGCAGCACACGCCGGAGACCGCCACCACCGCCGTACGGGGCGACGAGACGACCGACGAACGGTTCGAGCGCGGGCTCGCCCTGCTGCGTACCGTCGGCGGGCGGGAGCGCCCGGCGATCCTGGACAGCCTGGCCGACATCGCGCCCGACCTCGGCCACATGACCGTCGCCTTCGTCTACGGCGACGTCCTGCCCCGGCCCGGCCTCACGCTGCGCCAGCGGCAGATCATCACAGTCGGCGCGCTCGCCGCGATGGGCAACGCCGCGCCCCAGCTGCGCTTCCACATCGACGGCGCGCTCAACGTCGGGGTCAGCCCGGCCGAAGTGGTGGAACTGCTCATCCACACCGCCGTGTACGCGGGCTTCCCCGCCGCTCTGAACGGCGTCGCCGCCGCCCGCGAGGTCTTCGAGAGCAGGCCCGACGTCACGGCGACCCCCGTCGACACCGCGCCGGAGCCCGGCGACCGCTACGAGCGCGGTCTGGCCAAGCTGGCCGAGGTGGACGGGCACGCCGGGGACCAGGTCGTCGCGTCGATGCGGGACATCGCGCCCGATCTGACGCGTTACATCATCGAGTTCGCCTTCGGGGACGTCTACGCGCGCTCCGGGCTCGGCCTGAAGGAGCGCGAACTGGCCAGCGTCGCCATGTGCACGGCGCTCGGTACGGCCGCCCCGCAGCTGCGCGTCCACGTGCACGGGCTGCTCAACGTGGGCGGCACCCGCGAGGAGGTAGTCGAGGTCATCACGCAGATGGCGAGCTACGCCGGGTTTCCCGCGGCGCTCAACGCCATCGCCGTCGCCCGCGAGGTCTTCGAGGAGCGCGCGGCGAACTGACCGCGCGGGCGGCGACGCGTCACCCGGGACGGGCGCCGGGGCCGTGGCCCCGGCTTCGCGCCGGTCGGGCCGGGTCCGCCCGGGCCGGCTCCGTTGGGGGCGGGCCCGTTGGGGGCGCGACGGTCGAGTCGGCGCCCGCGCCGGTCAGGTCTTCCCCCGGGTGTGTCCTTTCGGGGAAGCGGCTTGTCTCAGGGAAGCAGTTTGTCCAGGGCGGCGGGGCCCTCGGCGGCCAGCTTGCGCTCCGCCCAGGCCAGGTTCTCCGGGTTGATGTCCCGTCCGGATGCGAGCACCAGGTCCTCTGCGGTGACCTCGCCCCCGGCTCCCGTGTGCAGCAGCGCGTCGGGGGTCACGGAATCGGGCTGCGAGCTGGAATCGGACCGGTCGTTCATGCCGCCTCCTACGTTCGTCCAGTAATGCACCATTCTGGCCCCCGCCTACCCGGACCGCATCCGGCCCACACGCCCCAGGGCCACCGCCGCGCGGCGTCCGTGCTCAGGGCCGTGGCCGGTCGCGTACGGGTGGTTCGAACCGTGTGCGGAGCGCGCCTCAGTGGGCCGCGTACACCCGCCCGGCGAACGTGGCGAAGGCCTCCGCCGTGAGCTTGCGGGCCAGGTCCGCCTCGGTGATCATGCCCACCGGCAGACCGTCCTCGACGACCACGATCCGCCGGATCCGCGCCTCGCTCATCGCCCTCACCGCGAGCGCGGCCTCGGCGCCCGCGTCCACCGTGTGCACGCCGCCCCCGGCCAGCTCGCCCGCGGTGATCTTCGAGGCGTCCTTCCCGGAGGCGAGCGCCTTCACGACGATGTCCCGGTCGGTCACGATGCCGGTCAGGGTGCCGTCACTGCCTTTCACCGGCAGCGCGCCGACCTCGTGGTCGCGCATCAACTGGGCGGCGCGATCCAGGGTCTCGGAAGCCGGGACGCAGCGGACGCCGGCGGTCATCAGGTCGCGGGCAGTGGTCACGGGGGCCTCCGGTTCACGGGTGCGACGGCGGTGCGGCGGGGATGCGACGGGGTGCGACGGCGGTGCGACGGGGGTGCGACGGTGGTGCGGACACGGACGGGGCGGCCGCGCGGAAGCGGTACGGGCGCGCACCCCGCACCATCGGGGCGCACCCCGCACCACCGGCCATGCTCACCGCCCCCACGGCCCCCGGCGACCGCTCGGCGCCGTCCGGGTGACGCCCCGCGCCGACGAGTCCCGGATGCCCGCAAGTGGCCGCCCCCCGCAGCCCGTTGCCACCCGGGACGCCCCTCCCCTTCCAGATTGTTGGAACACGTTCTACTGTGTGCGCCGCCGTACCGCGACCGTCCTGGAGGAGCCGTGCACCTCGCATACACGCCTGAGCAGCAGAAGCTGCGTACCGAGCTGCGGACCTACTTCGCCGGCCTCGTGCCGGACAACGTCTACGCCCGGTACGCGGACCCGGCGGCGCAGAAGCGGTTCTACCGCGCGACCGTGCGCCGGCTCGGCGAGGACGGCTGGCTCGGCGTGGGGTGGCCCACGGAGTACGGCGGCCGGGGGCTCAGCCCGATGGAACAGTTCATCTTCTTCGACGAGGCGGCCCAGGCCGGGGTCCCGCTGCCGCTGATGGCCCTCAATACGGTGGGCCCCACGCTCATGCGGTTCGGCACGGACGAGCAGAAGGCGTACTTCCTGCCGAGGATCCTCTCCGGTGAGATCGACTTCGCCATCGGCTACAGCGAACCCGACGCGGGCACCGACCTCGCGGCGCTCAAGACGCGCGCGGTGCGCGAAGGCGGCGAGGCCGACGGCACCTACACCGTGAACGGGCAGAAGATCTGGACCACCAACGGCGACACCGCCGACTGGGTCTGGCTCGCCGTGCGCACCGATCCGGACGCCCCCGCGCACAAGGGCATCACCATGCTCCTCGTGCCGACCTCAGACCCCGGCTACAGCTGCACCCTGATCAACACGCTGGCCTCGCACGACACCACGGCCAGCTACTACGAGGACATCAAGGTCCCGGCCGCGCACCGGGTCGGCGAGGAGAACAAGGGCTGGCGGCTGATCACCAACCAGCTCAACCACGAGCGCGTCACCCTGGCCGCCCACGGCACCACGGCGATCCGCGCGCTCCACGACGTCCAGCGCTGGGCCGCCGGCGTCCCGCTCGCCGACGGCCGCCGCGTCCTCGACCTCGGCTGGGTCCGCAGGAACCTCGCCCGTACCCACACCCGCCTGGAGGCGATGAAGCTGCTCAACTGGCAGATGGTCAACGCCGTCCAGGAAGGCACCCTCACCCCCCAGGACGCCTCCGCCGTCAAGGTGTACGGATCCGAGGCGCGCCGGGACGCCTACGCGAGCCTGATGGAGGTCCTTGCGGCGGCGGGACCGCTGAAAGAGGGCTCGGCGGGCGCGGTCCTGCACGGCGAACTGGAACGCGGCTACCGCTCCGCCGTCATCTTCACCTTCGGCGGCGGCAACAACGAGATCCAGCGCGAAATCATCGCCTGGATCGGCCTGGGGATGCCCCGGGTGCGCCGCTAGCCTGGCTCAAGGACCCCACCCACCGGAGGTGCCCGATGGCGGACGACGGCGACCCGGGCCATTTCGGCCCCCGGTCGGTCACATGGCAGGTGCACAGCGACCCCATGATGTGGATCGCGGGCATCAGGGCGCTGTACCTCCAGGCGCTGCACCCGCGCGCGGTGCGCGGTGTCATGCAGAACTCCGACTTCCGCGAGGACGCCTGGGGCCGGCTCCTGCGGACCGCCGACTTCGTCGGGACGCTCACCTACGGCACCAAGGACGAGGCCGACCGGGCCGGCGCCCGGGTCCGCCGCATCCACGCCCTGCTCAAGGCCGACGATCCGGTGACCGGCGAGCGGTATGGGATGGACGATCCCGCGCTGCTGCTGTGGGTGCACTGCGCCGAGGTGGACAGCTATCTCGCCGTGACCCGGCGTTCGGGCCTGTGGCTGAGCGACGCCCAGGCCGACCGCTACGTCCAGGAGCACCGCGTGGCCGCCCGCCTGGTGGGCCTGGACGAGGCCGGCGTGCCGGGAAGCGTCGCCGAGCTCGCCGCCTACTTCGACTCCGTGCGGCCCGAGCTCGCGGTCACCGACGACGCCCGGACCGTGGACGACTTCCTGCGGCGCCCGCCCACGCCCGCACCCCTGGTCCCGGCGCGCGCGCTGGTGTGGCGGCGCGTGGCCACCCTCGCCTACGCCTCGCTTCCCGCCTATGCCCATGAGCTCTACGGCCGCCCCGCTCCCGCCGCCCAGACCGTGGACCGCCGTCTCGTCCGCATGGGCACGACGCTGCGCCGTGTCCCCGCCACGGTGCGCTGGCAGCTGCCGCCGCGCCACATCCTCAAGGCGGTCGCCCGGCTCGGCCCCGGGGCCCGCCCGGCACCGAGCGAGCTGCGCGCACGCGCGGCCGCGGCCGAGGGGCCCTGAACGTGCCGTGCGCGGGACGGGTTCCGCGCCTGATCGTCCCGTGTTACCAAGGGGCATGACCGCACACACCGCGTTCACCCGTGATCTGTACGACGCCGTCATCGTGGGAGGAGGGCACAACGGTCTGGTCGCCGCCGCGTATCTGGCCCGCGCCGGACGGTCCGTCCTGGTCCTCGAACGCCTCGGCCGCACCGGCGGCGCGGCCGTCTCCACCCGCCCCTTCGACGGCGTGGACGCGCGCCTCTCGCGCTACTCCTATCTGGTCTCACTGCTGCCGCACAAGATCGTTGAGGATCTGGGACTCGACTTCGCGGTCCGCAAGCGGACGGTGTCCTCCTACACCCCGGCCCTTCGCGAGGGGCGCCCCGGCGGCCTCCTGGTCGGCAAAGGCCACGCGCGCACCGCCGCCTCTTTCCGTCAACTCACCGGATCCGACGCCGAGTTCGCGGCCTGGCAGTCCTTCTACGGCTTGACGCGCCGGGTCGCCGAGCGGGTCTTCCCCACCCTGACCGAGCCGCTGCCGACCGCGAGCGCGCTGCGGGAGCGGATCGGGGACGACAAGGCGTGGCGGATGCTGTTCGAGGAGCCCATCGGCGTCGCCGTGGAGGACCGCTTCGCCGACGACCTCGTACGCGGCGTCGTGCTCACCGACGCCCTGATCGGCACCTTCGCCGACGCCCACGACCCCTCGCTCGCCCAGAACCGCTGTTTCCTCTACCACGTGATCGGTGGCGGCACCGGCGACTGGGACGTGCCGGTGGGCGGCATGGGCGCGCTCACCGACGCGCTCGCCGCGGCCGCGCGGGCGGCTGGAGCCGAGATCGCCACCGGGCACGAGGTGACCGCGATCCACACCGACGGCGTCGAGGCCGAGGTCGACTACGCCACGAGTGAGGCCTCCGGCACGGTCGCCGCCCGCCACGTCCTGGTCAACGCCTCCCCGCACGCCCTGGCACAACTCCTCGGCGATCGGGCACCCGAGCCCGCCGAGGGCGCGCAGCTGAAGGTCAACATGCTGCTCACGCGCCTGCCACGGCTGCGGGACACCGCCGTCGACCCGCGCGAGGCCTTCGCCGGCACCTTCCATATCGCCGAGGGGTACGGCCAGTTGGCGACCGCGTACGCCGAAGCCGCGCGCGGTGAACTGCCCACCGTCCCGCCCTCGGAGATCTACTGCCACTCCCTGAGCGACCCCTCGATCCTCGGGCCGGACCTCGCGGCCCGCGGCTATCAGACCCTCACCCTCTTCGGGCTCCACACCCCCGCCCGGCTCTTCGCCGACGACAACGACAAGACACGCGAACTGCTCCTCGCCGCGACGCTCGCCCAACTGGAGGCCCACCTGGACGAACCGCTCGCCGACTGTCTGGCCCTGGACGCGCGGGGCCGCCCCTGTATCGAGGCGAAGACCCCGCTCGACCTGGAGCGCGATCTGCGGCTGCCCGGCGGCAACATCTTCCATCGCGCCCTCGCCTTCCCCTACGGCGACGGAACGACCGGCCGCTGGGGCGTGGAGACGGGCCACGCCAACGTCATGCTGTGCGGGGCGGGCGCCGTGCGCGGCGGTGGCGTGAGCGGCATCCCGGGCCACAACGCGGCGATGGCGGTGCTGGGTCATTGAGGCGCCGCGCCCCCCGTGTGCGCCACCCAACGATCCGTCAACTCTGCTCCGAGGGCGCCTAGTCGGCGGACCTCGTCCAGCCCGATGCCGCGATCCGCGCGGCGTCGCCCGGCCGGGACTCGTCGAACACCGTCCGGCCGTCGTGGCTGACCCGCAGGCCGTCCGCGTACACCCCGCGCCCCACGTACCGGGGTCCCGTGGTGTACCGCAGGCGCAGCCGGGCCGGCCGGCCGTGCCACGCTGCCAGGTCCGCCGCCACCCGGTGCCAGACCCGCCCCGACCACCCCGTCACCGACCCGGACGGGTGCTCCACAAGCCCGCCACCGGGGCGCGCGGCCGTGAACGGGACCGGCTGCCACGTGGCTCCCGCGTCCCGCGACGCCTCCAGGGCGAGAACGCCCACCCCCGGCTCGGTGTCCCACCACAGCGAGCACTCGAACCGGGCCCGGCCGGTCGGGGCGGGCAGCTCGGGCAGGGTCAGCGTGGCGCTCGTGGCCCGCGCCATTCCCCCGAACCACGACATCCCACCGTGCGCGGGACGCACCGCGACGGCCCGCGCCAGCGCGTCGCCCGCCGCCACCCGTGGCGCGGACCCCGAGCGCCAAGTACGAACCGGATGAACGGAGTTGGACAACACGACCAGGAACGTGTCGGTGCTTGGGTCGAGGACGATACTCGTGCCGGTGAACCCGGTGTGCCCCGCGCTGCGCGGCGTGGCGAGCGCGCCCATGTACCAGTGCTGGTACAGCTCGAAGCCCAGGCCGTGCTCATGCCCGGGAAAGGCCGTGTTGAAGTCGGTGAAGAGCAGGTCCACAAAGGCGGGATCAAGGATCCGGGTCTGGCCGTAGGCGCCGCCGTTCAGGAGCGTACGGGCGAGAACAGCCAGGTCCCAGGCGCAGGAGAAGACACCGGCGTGGCCGGCGACGCCGCCGAGGCAGTACGCGTTCTCGTCGTGCGCCTCGCCCCACACCAGGCCCCGGTCGAGCCCCGACCACGGCCTGCGGGCGTCCTCGGTCGCGGCGATCCCGGCCTTCCAGGACGCGGGCGGGTTGTAGCGCGTGCGGCGCATCCCGAGCGGAGCGGTGATCCCGTCGTGGAGCAGCACGTCGAGCGTGCGTCCCGTGATCGCCTCCAGGACCAGTTGGAGGGAGATCAGGTTGAGGTCGGAGTAGAGATAGGCGCTGCCGGACGGACGCGCGGGCGCCTCGTTCCAGATGAGCTTCAGCTTCTCCTCGCGGGTGGGCGCCTCGTACAGCGGGATCCAGGGCCGCAGCCCCGAGGTGTGCGTGAGCAACTGCCGCACCGTGACGCCCTGTTTGCCCGCCGCGCCGAACTCGGGCAGGTACGAGGCGACCGTCCGCTCAAGACGCAGCGTGCCGCGCTCGATCTGCTGGACGGCGAGCAGCGAGGTGAACAGTTTGGAGAGCGAGGCGAGGTCGTACACCGTGTCCTCGGCCGCCGCGATCACCCGCCCGGGCGGGAGCTCCACCGCGCCGTCGCACTTCTCGTCGTACGCCGCATAGCGCACGGCGCAGCCGATCGCCTCGTGCAGCGCGACCGTGCCGCCGCGCCCCGCGAGCAGGACGGCGCCCGCGTACCACGGATGGTCGGGGGAGGGGCGGAGGAAGGCCTGGGCCTCCTTCACCAGGCGGTCCAGGTGCTCGGGCAGCAGCCGGGCCTGCTCGGCGCTCCCGCGCCGCAGGGTCCGCGCGCCCTGCCCGGCCCCCGCTGCCTCCGGTGACGAGCCGACCATCAGCGCTCCTCCAAGCCCCATGGCCGCGCGGGCGACCCGCCGTCCGCTGGAGCCCCGTACGTCATCGGCCATCGGCACACGGCCCTTTCCGGCGCGCTGAGGACTTCTTTCGTGATCACTCCGACCGTGATCACTCGGACAACGCAAACCTTCTGCTCCGCCTCCAGGCGTGTCAATGACGCGGCGCTGCCTGGCGGGGCGCGGCCCGGCGCGGCATGTCGTGGAGGGGTGGCATGGCCGCACAGGGGCGGCGCCAAGAAACTGACGCAGCATCAGGAAATGTCTTCCCTCGTCGCCTCCGCTGCGGCATCCTGCGCCCCATGCAGACGGAGCTGAGCAGGACACTGGGCATCGAGCACGCCGTCTTCGGCTTCACGCCGTTCCCCGCGGTGGCCGCGGCCATCACCCGGGCCGGCGGTTTCGGTGTGCTCGGCGCGGTCCGCTACACCGCGCCCGACGACCTCGCGCGCGACCTCGACTGGATGCAGGAGCACACCGAGGGACTGCCCTACGGCCTCGACGTGGTGATGCCGGCCAAGAAGGTCGAAGGGGTCGGTGAGGCCGAGGTCGAGGCCATGATCCCCGAGCGGCACCGGCAGTTCGTCCGGGAGACCCTGGCCAAGCACGGTGTGCCCGAGCTCGCCGAGGGCGACGTCTGCGGCTGGCGCATCACCGGCTGGATGGAACAGGTCGCCCGCTCCCAGCTCGACGTGGCCTTCGGGTATCCGATCAAGCTCCTCGCCAACGCGCTCGGTTCACCGCCCGTCGACGTCGTCCGGCGCGCCCACGAGGCGGGCGTGCCGGTCGCCGCGCTCGCCGGCAGCGCCCGGCACGCCCGCCACCACGCCGACGCGGGCATCGACATCGTCGTCGCCCAGGGGTACGAGGCGGGCGGCCACACCGGGGAGATCGCCACCATGGTCCTGGTCCCCGAAGTCGTCGACGCGGTGGGCCCGTTGCCGGTCCTGGCGGCGGGCGGCATCGGCAGCGGCGAGCAGATCGCCGCCGGACTCGCGCTCGGCGCCCAGGGCGTCTGGCTCGGCTCGCTCTGGCTGACCACCACCGAGGCCGATCTGCACTCGCGGGCGCTCACCCGCAAGCTCCTCGACGCCGGCTCGGGCGACACCGTGCGCTCGCGCGCGCTGACCGGCAAGCCCGCCCGCCAGCTGCGCACCGCCTGGACCGACGCCTGGGACGATCCGGCGGGACCCGGCACGCTGCCCATGCCGCTCCAGGGCCTCCTGGTCGCCGAGGCCGTCTCCCGCATCCAGAAGTACGAGGCCGAGCCGCTGCTCGGCACCCCGGTCGGCCAGATCGTCGGACGGATGACCAGCGAACGCAGCGTCCAGGACACCTTCGACGACCTGACGCGGGGCTTCGAACGCGCCGTCGAGCGCATCAACCGCATCGCAGGGAGGGACGCCCGATGAACCAGCCCCCCAACGGTTTCTGGGCCCAGGCCGAGGCCGAACCCGACCGCCGGGTCCTGATCGCTCCGGACGGCGAGGAGTGGAGCGCGGGCCGGCTGCGCGCAGCCGTCAATCAGCTCGTCCACGGCCTCAGGGCCGCCGGGCTCCGGCGCGGCGACGCCTTCGCCGTCGTACTGCCCAACGGCGTCGAGTTCTTCACGGCCTACCTCGCCGCGTCCCAGGCCGGGTTCTACCTGGTGCCGGTCAACCACCACCTCGTCGGGCCCGAGGTCGCCTGGATCGTCTCCGACTCCGGAGCCAAGGTGCTCATCGCCCACGAGCGGTTCGCCGACGCGGCCGCCTCCGCCGCCGACGAGGCGAAGCTGCCCGCTTCGCACCGCTACGCCGTCGGCGCCATCGCGGGCTTCGCCCCGTACACCCAACTCCTGGCCGGGCAGCCCGAGTCTGCGCCCGACGACCGCACCCTCGGCTGGGTCATGAACTACACCTCCGGCACCACAGGACGCCCGCGCGGCATCCGGCGCCCGCTGCCCGGAAAGCTCCCCGAGGAGACCTACCTCGGCGGCTTCCTCGCCATCTTCGGCATCAAGCCGTTCGACGGCAACGTCCACCTGGTGTGCTCGCCGCTCTACCACACGGCGGTCCTCCAGTTCGCGGGCGCCTCGCTGCACATCGGGCACCGCGTCGTCCTCATGGACAAGTGGACGCCCACCGACATGCTGCGCCTCATCGACGAACAGGCCTGCACGCACACCCACATGGTGCCCACCCAGTTCCACCGGCTGCTGTCGCTGCCAGAGGAGGTGCGGGCGCGCTACGACGTCTCCTCCCTGCGGCACGCCATCCACGGCGCCGCGCCCTGCCCCGACCACGTCAAACGCGCCATGATCGACTGGTGGGGGAGCTGCGTCGAGGAGTACTACGCGGCCAGCGAGGGCGGCGGCGCCTTCGCCACCGCCGAGGACTGGCTGAAGAAGCCCGGCACCGTCGGAAAGGCCTGGCCCATCAGTGAGTTGGCGGTCTTCGACGACGACGGGGAGCGGCTGCCTGCGGGGGAGCTCGGCACGGTCTACATGAAGATGTCCACCGGTGGTTTCAGCTACCACAAGGACGAGAGCAAGACCAAAAAGAACCGCATCGGCGACTTCTTCACCGTCGGCGACCTCGGCTACCTCGACGAGGACGGCTACCTCTTCCTGCGCGACCGCAAGATCGACATGATCATCTCGGGCGGCGTCAACATCTACCCCGCCGAGATCGAGGCCGCGCTCCTGACCCACCCCGCCGTCGCGGACGCCGCCGTCTTCGGCATCCCGCACGCCGACTGGGGCGAGGAGGTCAAGGCCGTGGTCGAAGCGGCCGACGGTTTCCAGGCGGGGCAGGAGCTGGCCGCGCGGATACTGGACCACTGCGAGGGCCGCCTCGCCGCGTACAAGCGCCCCAAGTCGGTCGACTTCATCGGCGCGATGCCGCGCGACCCCAACGGCAAGCTCTACAAACGGCGGCTGCGCGAGCCGTACTGGGAGGGCCACCGGCGCGCCATGTGACGCGCCGGACACCGCCCCGCCAACGCTGGCGCACCGGGCCGCCGTCGAGTTGAATGACGCAGCGCCGGGCGGGAGCCGCCGGCCCCGCGCGGGAAGGGGGGCAGGCGCCATGACGGAGCACGCCGAGGAGTTCGAGACCCATCGTCCGGTGCTGCTCGGGCTCGCCTACCGGCTGCTCGGCTCGCTGTGGGACGCCGAGGACGTCGTCCAGGACGCCTATCTGCGCTGGAGCCGGGTGGAGCGCGAGGAAATCAGGGACCCGCGCGCCTTCCTGATCACCGTCACGTCCAGGCTCGCCATCGACCAGCTGCGCTCGGCGCGCATGACCCGCGAGGCGTACGTCGGGCCGTGGCTCCCCGAACCCGTCGCCACCGACGCGCTCGGCCCGCTCGACACCGCGGAACTGCGCGACACCGTCGCCTACGCCACGGTCCACCTCATGGAGCGGCTTTCCCCGCCGGAGCGCGCCGTGTTCGTCCTGCGCGAGGCATTCCAGCTGCCTTACGACGAGATCGCGTCCATCGTCGAGACGAGCGCCGCCAACTGCCGTCAGATGTACAGCAGGGCGGGACGCCACCTCGCGGCCGGCCGCGAGCGCTTCCCGCTCTCCGGCGAGGAGCACGCCAGACTCCTCACCCGCTTCCTCGAGGCCGCCCGGGGCGGCGACCTCGGCGCGCTGACCGAACTGCTCGCCGAGGACGTCGTCGCCTGGAGCGACGGCGGCGGCAAGGTGTCCGCCGCGCGCCGCCCGGTCGTCGGCCGCACCAAGGTGCTCGCCTTCCTCACCGGACTGCTCAACCGTTATGCGATGGAGGCCGTTGACATGTTCGACGTCAACGGCGCCCCGGCCCTCGCCATCACGGCCGACGGCCGGCATCAGATCGGGCTGTTCGCGCTCCGCGAGGGCCGGATCGAGGCCATCTACACCATGCGCAACCCGGACAAGCTCACCCGGTTCTTCCCCGAGACGCAGGGGGCCGAGTCCGACGACGGCCCCTGGACACGCTAGGAGCGTTACTCCGTCAACTCAGGTGCTATGGCGGCGGGTTGGACGCCGCGCTGCACACCGTGGCCCCCGTTCCCGGCGTGCTCGCCGTGCCCGGCCTCGGTCACGCCGACCGTCGCGGAGTGCTCCCGGCGGATCCGTTCGGTGCCCCAGGCCCCGAGCGGTCCGAGCGCCTGGTTGAGCGTGTGCCCGTGCTCGGTCAGGGAGTACTCGACCCGGGGCGGGACCTCGGCGTACACCTCACGGTGCACCAGGCCGTCCTCCTCCAGCTCACGCAGGTGCTGCGTCAGCATCTTCTCGCTCACCCCGGGCAGTGCGCGCCGCAGCTGGGCGAAGCGGCGTACGCCCTGGGTGTCGAGTTCCCACAGGATCAGTCCCTTCCACTTGCCGCTCACCACATCCAGCGCGGCGTCGATGCCGCAGATGTAAGGCCCGATCCTCGGCGCCCTGCCCATGCCAACTCCCCTTACTGAAAGGTAAGTACCGCAGAAAATAGTGGGTACTGCCGAGATTAACGGCCCTGTCCCAGGATGGAGGCGTGAACGAACAGAACTCCACCACCAGCCAGAACACCCCCGTCACCGTGATCGGGCTCGGCCCGATGGGGCAGGCGATGGCCCGCACGCTGCTTGCCGCCGGCCACTGCGTCACCGTCTGGAACCGCACCGCGAGCCGGGCCGAGGACATCGTCGCGGCGGGCGCGGAACGCGCGGCGACACCCGGCGACGCGCTCGCCGCGAGCCCCCTGGTGATCCTCAGCCTCACCGACTACCGGGCGATGTACGACATCCTCGGCGGCGCCACCGGCTCGCTCGCCGGCCGGACCCTGGTCAACCTGAGCTCCGACACCCCCGACCGCACCCGCGAGGCGGCGGCCTGGGCAGAGGGCCGCGGCGCGGACTTCCTGGCCGGAGGTGTCATGGTCCCCGCGCCGATGGTCGGCACGGAGGCGTCCCACGTCTACTACAGCGGCCGCCCCGACGTCATGGACACCCACCGGGCGACCCTCGCGCTCCTGGGAGCCCCGAGGCACCTGGGGTCGGACCCGGGCCTGGCCCAGATGATGTACCAGGCCCAACTCGCCGTGTTTCTCTCCTCGTTGTCCGCGCTGATGCACGCGACCGCAATGCTGGGCAGCGCCGGAATGAAGGCCCAGGACGCGCTGCCGGAGCTGCTGGCCTCCGCCGACATGATCGGCGCCATCGTGCGGGCCGGCGAGGAGACACCCGGGGCCGCACTGGACGCCGGGGACCACCCGGGCGCCTTGAGCACGGTCACCATGATGGGCGCGACGGCCGACCACATCGTGGAGACCAGTACCTCGCTCGGGCTCGACCTCGCCCTGCCCCTGGCCGTCCAGGCCCACTACCGGAACGCCATCGAGAACGGCCACGGCGGCGACAACTGGACCCGGATCATCGACAGCATCCGCACGCCGCGCTGAGCGAGGAGTGCCGGCGCCCGCCGCCGTCGCCCACGACGGGGGCCGCGCACCGGCGCCGGGCGGCTCGCGGACGCGCGCACCTTGACCCCGGCAGGCGCGGCCCCCAGGATCCAGCCATGGACGAGGTACGCAGCAGCACCGTGGACGGCGTCGTGCGCCGCAGCGCCCGCCGCACCCCCGACCGCACCGCGCTGCGGTACGCGGACCGCACCTGGAGCTATGCCGAACTGGACGCCGCCGTCTCCACCGCGGCCGCCTTCCTCACCGCACGAGCGCTCGGCAAGGGCGACCGGGTGGCCGCCTACGGCCACAACTCCGACGCCTACCTCATCGCCTTCCTCGGCTGCGCCCGGGCCGGGCTCATCCATGTACCGGTCAACCAGCACCTCACCGGCGACGACCTGACCTACATCCTGGAGCAGTCCGGCGCCTCACTCGTCCTCGCCGATCCCGCCCTTGCCCAGCGGGTGCCCGCCGGGCTGCCTGTGGCCGCACTGCGCGACGAGGCTGACTCGCTCCTCGCGGCGCTCGCCGAACCGGTCGCGTACCCGGGCGAGGGTGACGCCGGCGACATCGTCCAGCTGCTCTACACCTCAGGCACCACCGCGCTGCCCAAGGGCGCGATGATGACGCACCGCGCCCTCGTCCACGCGTATGTCTCCGCCATCACGGCGCTCGACCTGCGGGCCGCCGACCGGCCCGTGCACGCGCTGCCGCTGTACCACTCGGCGCAGACCCATGTCTTCCTGCTGCCCTATCTCGCGGTGGGCGCGGACAACACCGTCCTGGACGCGCCGGATCCGGGCCGGATCTTCGACCTGGTGGAGGCGGGCCGCGCCGACTCGCTCTTCGCGCCGCCCACCGTGTGGATCGCCCTCGCGGGTCACCCCGGGTTCGCCACGCGCGACCTCGGTGGTCTGCGCAAGGCGTACTACGGCGCCTCGATCATGCCCGTGCCGGTCCTGGAGCGGCTGCGCGCGCGGCTGCCCGGGCTCGCCTTCTACAACTGCTTCGGGCAGAGCGAGATCGGGCCGCTCGCCACCGTGCTCGGGCCCGACGAGCACGGTGGACGGATGGATTCGTGCGGGCGTCCCGTGCTGTTCGTCGAGGCCAGGGTCGTCGATGAGAACGGCGAGCCGGTGCCCGACGGCACGGCGGGCGAAGTCGTCTACCGCTCCCCGCAGTTGTGCGAGGGCTACTGGGGCAAGCCGGCCGAGACCGAGGAGGCCTTCCGCGACGGCTGGTTCCACTCCGGTGACCTCGCGGTGCGTGATCGCGAGGGTTACTTCACCGTCGTCGACCGGGTGAAGGACGTCATCAACTCCGGCGGTGTCCTGATCGCCTCGCGCCAGGTGGAGGAAGCCCTGTACACCCACCCGGCGGTCGCCGAGGCCGCCGTCGTGGGTCTGCCCGACGAGCGCTGGATCGAGGCGGTGACCGCGTTCGTGGTCCGCGCCGAAGAGGTGACGGAGACGCAACTCATCGACCATGTACGCGCGTTGCTCGCCCCCTTCAAAACACCCAAGCGGGTGCTGTTCGTGGACGATCTGCCGCGCAACGCGAGCGGGAAGATCCTCAAGCGGGAGCTGCGCGACCGGTTCGCCTGACGGTCCTGGTGCGACGCCTGCCAAGGCCGGGTCCTCCCGGCTCAGCTCCTCCCCTCGCGCAGGTCCACGATGCGCTTGAACTTGCCCACCGAGCGCTCGATGGTCTCGGGGTCCACCACTTCCACCTCCACCGAGACGCCGATCCCGTCCTTGAGCGCCGCCACGATCGAGCGGGCCGCCGCCTCGCGGTGCTCCGGCGGGGTGTCCGCCCTGGCCTCCACCCGCACCGTCAGCGCGTCCAGGCGGCCCTGGCGGGTCAGACGCAGCTGGAAGTGCGGGGCCACACCGGGCGTGCGCAGCACGATCTCCTCGACCTGGGTGGGGAAGAGATTGACGCCGCGCAGAATGATGAGGTCGTCACTGCGCCCGGTGACCTTCTCCATTCGCCGGAACACCCTGGCCGTGCCCGGCAGCAGCCGCGTCAGGTCCCTGGTCCGGTAGCGGATCACCGGCATCGCCTCCTTGGTGAGGGAGGTGAAGACGAGCTCGCCGCGCTCACCGTCCGGCAGGACCTCGCCGGTGAGCGGGTCCACGATCTCCGGGTAGAAGTGGTCCTCCCAGATGTGCAGACCGTCCTTGGTCTCCACGCACTCCTGCGCGACGCCCGGCCCCATCACCTCCGAGAGCCCGTAGATGTCGACCGCGTCGATCGCGAACCGGTCCTCGATCTCCCGGCGCATCTCCTGTGTCCACGGCTCGGCGCCGAAGATGCCGACCTTCAAGGAGGTCGTGCGGGGATCGACGCCTTGCCGCTCGAACTCGTCGAGGAGCGTCAGCATGTAGGACGGGGTCACCATGATGATCTCGGGGCGGAAGTCCTGGATGAGCCGCACCTGGCGCGCCGTCATGCCGCCCGAGGCGGGAATCACCGTACAGCCGAGCCGTTCTGCGCCGTAGTGCGCGCCGAGCCCGCCGGTGAACAGGCCGTATCCGTACGCCACATGGACCTTGTGGCCCGGCCGCCCGCCCGCCGCGCGGATCGAGCGGGCCACCACGTCCGCCCAGGTGTCGAGGTCCCGCTGGGTGTAACCGACGACGGTGGGCCGGCCCGTGGTCCCGCTGGAGGCGTGGATCCTGCGGATGTCGGACTCGGGGACCGCGAACATCCCGAAGGGGTAGTGATCGCGCAGATCGGACTTGGCGGTGAAGGGGAAGCGGGCCAGATCGGCGAGCGAGGCGCAGTCCTCGGGCCGGACCCCCGCATCGTCGAAGCTCTTGCGGTAGAACCCGACGTTGTCGTACGCATGGCGCAGGACGGCGCGCAACCGGTCGAGCTGCAAGGCTTCGAGCTCCGGCCGGCTCAGCCGCTCCGCCTCGTCCAGCAGGGGTGCCATGAGTGCGCTCCCGTCCTCGCTCCGCCCCGCCGCCGGGGACGACGACGCGATGACACGTTGAACCGATGCAACGATGCAACGATGAAACAACGAAAAACGTTGAAAGCAGGCGACCGATCATTCGGTCGATCTGTCTGGGATCAGTAATTCAGCCCTCCGAGGGGCCCGTCAAGGCCTGTGGACAACCGGCTCCGACGCCTTCTTCGCGCCGAGGGCGAACGCCATTGCCCGGCGCCCGGCCACCTGTGAAGATCATTCCATGCCCACCTTCACCAGCCACGACGGGACCGTCCTCTCCTACCGGGTGACCGGCGCGGGCGAGCCGCTGATCTGCCTGCCGGGCGGGCCTGGGCGCGACTCCACCTACCTCGGCGACCTGGGCGGCCTGCCGGCGCACCGGCAGGTGGTACTCCTCGATCCGCGCGGCACGGGGGCCTCGGCGGCGCCGGCCGACCCGGCCACCTACCGCTGCGACCGCCAGGTCGCCGACGTGGAGGCGCTGCGCGTCCACCTCGGTCTCGACCGTGTCGACCTGCTCGGCCACTCCGCGGGCGGGAACCTGGCGCTGCTCTACGCCGCACGTCACCCGGACCGCACCGGCTCGCTCATCTTGATCACCCCCGGCACCCGCGCCGTGGGCATCGGCCCGGACGAGGCCGAGTGGCGCTCCGCCCTCGCGCTGCGCGAGGACGAGCCCTGGTACGAGACGGGCCGCGCGGCCTTCGAAGAGGTGTGGGCCGGGCGGCGCGAAAGGAGCGAGGTGTGGGACGCCATCAAGCCCTTCGCCCACGGCTGCTGGGACGCGGCGGCCCAGCGGCACGAAGCCGCCGCCGCTGCCGAGACCAACCCGGACGTGGCGCCCGCCTACTACGCGGATGGCGCCTTCGACCCGCCGGCGACGCGGGCCGCGCTCGCCCGGCTCGACGCCCCCGTCCTGGTCCTCGCCGGCGGGTACGACTTCGGGCCGACCCCGGGCGCCGCCGCCGAGCTCGCCGCGCTCCTGCCCCACGCCGAACTCGCCGTGCAGCCGGGCGCGGGACACTTCCCCTGGCACGACGACCCCGGAGCCTTCGTCCGTACCGTCGCCGCCTTCCTCGACCCCGGTGTCGCCAGTGTCCGGCACACCATCGGCCTCGAAGAGGGCCATGGCGTCCGGCTCGCCTATCGCGTCCACGGCGAGCGGTCCGCGCCTCCCGTGGTCCTCGTGCACGGCCGGGGCGGCGACAGCCGGGACTGGGACGAGATCGCCGCCCACCTCGCTGCCAGCCGCCGGGTGTACGCCCTCGACCTGCGCGGCCACGGTCTGAGCGACTGGCCGGGCGGCTACGGCTTCGAGGCGTTCCGCGACGACATCCACGGCTTCATCACCGAACTCGGCCTCACCGGCACCGATGTGGTCGCCCACTCCATGGGTGGCGCCGCCGCCGCGCTGCTCGCCCAGGAGGCGGCCGGCCTCATCGGACGGCTCGTCCTGGAGGACATCCCGCCGCTGCTGCCGCTCGACCCGCCGCGCGGAGCCGTCGAACGCCCCGAGGGGCCGCTCACCTTCGACTGGCCCCTCGTGCCGGCGATCAACGCCCAGCTCAACGCTCCCGACCCGGACTGGCACCGGCGATTCGCCACGCTCGCCACTCCGACGCTGCTCCTGGCGGGCGGTCCCACCAGCCACGTCGACCAGACGGCGCTCGTCGCGCTGGCCGATGTCATCCCCGGCGCCCGCCTCGTCACCTTCGACACCGGCCACCTGATCCACTCCGCCGACCCGGCCGGATTCCTGGCCGCGATCGGGGAGTTCGGGATCGGGTGACCCGGCCCGGGCCGGCGCCGCGACCCTGACCGGTCGATGACCGGGACCCGGCGGCCGGGGGGGCCGGGCGGCGGGAGGCCGCCGAAGTCCCGTACGCGTGGCGCCCGTGGTTTCGTATCGTGGCGTCCGAAGTCCCGTACGGGCGAGGTCAGTCGGCGTCCGCCCGCGCCGCCACGGCCCGCGCCCAGCGGTAGTCCGCCTTGCCGCTGGGTGAACGCTGGATGCAGGGCGCTATCACCAGCCGGCGCGGCACCTTGTAGCCCGCGATCCTGGTGCGGCAGTGTGCCTGGATGTCGGCGAGCGTGGGCTCGTCCGCGCCGTCGCGCAGCTGCACCACCGCCGCCACATGGCTGCCCCACGTCGCGTCGGGCACCCCGGCCACCAGCGCGTCGTAGACATCCGGGTGCGACTTGAGCGCCTGCTCCACCTCCTCCGGGTAGACCTTCTCGCCCCCTGTGTTGATGCACTGCGAGCCGCGCCCCAGCACCGTGACGATGCCGCTCTCGTCCACGGTCGCCATGTCGCCGAGGAGCACCCATCGCTCCTGGCCCTTCTGGAAGAACGTCTCGGCGGTCTTCGCCGGATCGTTGTAGTAGCCGAGCGGAACGTGCCCGCGCTGCGCGAGCCGCCCGGGCTCCCCGACGGGCACGGGCTCGTGGGTGACCGGGTCCACCACCCGCGTACGCTCGTTGACCTCGAGACGGAACCCCTTCTCGGGGCCCGAGTCGTCCGTGGCCTTCCCGTTCGAACCGGATTCGGACGACCCGAAGTTGTTCAGGAGCAGCACGTTCGGCACCAGCTCCTGGAACTGCGCGCGCACTGTCTCCGACATGATGGCCCCGGATGAGGAGACGCTGAACAGCGAGGACAGGTCGGTGCCCCTGAGCGGTCCGCGCAGCGCGTCCACGAGCGGCCGCAGCATCGCGTCGCCCACCAGGGAGACGCTGGACACCTTCTCCTTCTCGATGGTGCGCAGCACCTCGTGCGGCACGTACTTGCGGTGGATGACCACCCGCTGGCCGTAGTTGAAGGCGATGAACGAGGTGAGCGTCGAGGTGCCGTGCATCAGCGGGGGAGCGGGGAAGAAGGTCAGTCCGGCGCCGCCACCGGCGACCCGCTCGGCCAGTTCCTCGGGCCGCTTCACCGGCTCGCCCGCAGGGTCGCCGCCGAACAAACCCGCGAAGAACAGGTCCTCCTGACGCCACATCACCCCCTTGGGCATGCCCGTGGTTCCGCCGGTGTAGATGATGAACAGGTCGTCGCCGGAGCGCGGTGCGAAGCCCCGCTCGGGCGAGCCCTCGGCCTCGGCCTGGTTGAACGCGGTGACCGCGAGGGGCGGCGCCCCCTCGGGAGCCTGCCCCACCCGGATGAGATGGCGCAGCTTGCCGGCCCCGGTCAGCGCGCCCGCCACCCGCTCGGTGAACTCGGCGTCGAAGACCAGCGCGGCCAGGTCGGCGTCCCGGTAGAGGTACGCCAACTCATCTTGCACGTAGCGGTAGTTGACGTTGACCGGAACCAGGCGCGCCTTGAGGGCGGCGAGGACCGTCTGGAGGTATTCGATGCCGTTGTAGAGGTGCAGGCCCAGGTGTTCGCCGGGGGTGAGTCCGGCGTCGATCAGGTGGTGGGCGAGGCGGTTCGCCGCCCGGTCCAGCTGACGGTAGGTCAGGCGGCGCTCGGCGCCGGTGCCGGGATGATCGACGTACACGAGTGCTTCGCGGTCCGGTACCACGTCGACGACGGACTCGAACAGGTCGGCAAGGTTGTACTCCACCATTCCTCCTGACTCCGGCCCCGACTGATTCCGGGGGTCATCAGAGCAAAGCCGCGCACAACTGGGAAGGGGCGGCGGAGAGGAAATCTGACTGACTGTCAGAAAACTATTGAACTGCCACCGCCCCTCCTGCAACCTGTTCTGGGTCTGGAGACGGGAGGACGGCAATGGGTGGTACCGAACACCTCACCGTGCGGCGTGAAGGCGCCACACTGGTGCTCACCTTGAACAGGCCGGAGGCGAAGAACGCGCTGTCGCTGCCCCTGCTGGTGGGGCTCTACGACGGCTGGCTCGAAGCCGACGCCGACGACACGGTCCGCTCGGTCGTCCTCACCGGCGCGGGCGGCGACTTCTGCGCGGGCATGGACCTCAAGTCGCTCGCGGCCCGGGGCACGGCGGGGCAGGACGCGGCGGGGGACCCCTACCGGGACCGCCTTGCGGCCGACCCCGAGCTGCACTGGAAGGCGATGCTGCGCAACTACCGGCCCCGCAAGCCGGTGATCGCGGCGGTCGAGGGGTACTGCGTGGCGGGCGGGACCGAGATCCTTCAGGGGACGGACATTCGCGTGGCGGGAGAGAGCGCGACGTTCGGGCTCCTTGAGGTCAGACGCGGGCTCTTTCCCATCGGGGGTTCCACGGTCCGCCTCCAGCACCAGATTCCACGTACGCACGCCCTGGAGATGCTGCTCACGGGGCGGCCCTACAGCGCGCGGGAGGCGGAGCGGATCGGGCTGGTCGGGCGCGTCGTGCCGGACGGGACCGCGCTGGAGGCGGCGCTCTCGATCGCGGCGGAGATCAACGCGTGCGGACCGCTTGCGGTCGAGGCGGTGAAGGCGTGTGTGTACGACACGGCGGCCATGGCGGAGAGCGACGGGCTCGCGGTGGAGCTGGAGCGGGGGTGGCCGATCTTCGCCACGGCCGACGCGAAGGAGGGGGCGGCGGCGTTCGCGCAGAAGCGGGCGGCGGTGTTCCGGCGGGCCTGAATTCCCCCCGTCCCCTACGCGCCTCGCGGGCGCTCGCCCCCCCTCGCCGGACAGGCCGCGCAGGTCGCGCAGGCGGCCGGCGGCGACCCCTGTCATGTCAGACACCCCACCCAAGGAGCCCTCATGGCCGCCGCCCCCTCGTCCGACGTGCTGCGTGCGCCGCTCGTCGTGGAGTTTCCCTTCACCCGGTCCCTCGGACCGGTGCAGAGCGCGTTTCTCACCGGGTTGCGCGAACGGGTCGTGCTCGGGGTGCGGACCGGGGGCGGGAAGGTGCTCGTGCCGCCCGTCGAGTACGACCCCGTCACCGCCGAGGAGATCACCGACCTCGTCGAGGTCGCCCCGACCGGCACCGTCACCACCTGGGCCTGGAACCCCGCGCCGCGCCGCGACCAGCCGCTCCGCCGGCCCTTCGCCTGGGTGCTCGTGCGCCTGGACGGCGCCGGCACCTCCCTGCTGCACGTCCTGGACGCGCCGGGGCCCGACGCCGTGCGCAGCGGGATGCGCGTCCGGATCCGGTGGGCCGAGGAGCGCGCGGGCGCCATCACCGACATCGCCTGCTTCGAACCGTACGAAGGAGCGGACACCGGGCGTCAACCCGCCCCGCACAGCGGCGAGTTCGGCGACCCGGTCACCGGCATCGTCGCGCCCGCCCGCCTCGACTACACCTACAGCCCCGGCCGCGCCCAGTCCGCGTACATCAGCGGCCTGTCCGCGCGCAGGACCATCGGCGAACGCTGTCCCTCCTGCCAGAAGGTGTACGTGCCGCCGCGCGGCGCCTGCCCGACCTGCGGCATCGCCACACGCGAGCGGGTGGAGGTCGGTCCCGCCGGCACCGTCACGACCTTCTGCATCGTCAACATCAAGGCCAAGAACCTGGACATCGAGGTGCCCTACGTCTACGCGCACATCGCGCTCGACGGCGCGGGCCTTGCCCTGCACGGCAGGATCGGGGGCATCCCCTACGACCAGGTCCGCATGGGGCTCAGGGTCGAACCCGTGTGGAGCGAAGGCGGCCGCTACCCCGACCACTACCGCCCCACGGGCGAGCCCGACGCCGACTACGACACGTACAAGGAGCTGATCTGATGGCGCCCACCTCTCCCGCCCGGGACGTGGCGATCGTGGCGTTCGCGCAGAGCGACCACCGGCGCCGCACCGACGAACTGTCCGAGGTCGAGCTCCTGATGCCGGTGCTGCACCAGGTCCTCGACGCGACCGGCCTGAAGACCAGTGACATCGGGTTCACCTGCTCGGGTTCGAGCGACTATCTCGCCGGGCGGGCCTTCTCCTTCACCATGGCGCTCGACGGGGTCGGCGCCTGGCCGCCGATCTCGGAGTCCCACGTGGAGATGGACGGCGCCTGGGCGCTGTACGAGGCATGGGTGAAGATCCTCACCGGCGAGGCCGAAACCGCGCTCGTCTACGGGTACGGCAAGTCCTCGCCCGGCGAGGTCCGCGACGTGCTGACCCGCCAGCTCGACCCCTACTACGTGGCGCCGCTCTGGCCCGACTCGGTCGCGCTCGCCGCCCTCCAGGCGCAGTCGCTCATCGACGCGGGAGACACCGACGAGCCCGCGCTCGCCGCCATCGCCGCCCGCAGCAGGGACGCCGCATCGGTCAACCCCCATGCTCAGGTGAGGGGTTCACGCCCGCAGGGTGACTATCTGGTGCGTCCGCTGCGCACCGGTGACTGCCCGCCGGTCGGTGACGGCGCGGCCGCCGTGATCCTCGCCGCCGGCGACCGGGCCCGTGAGCTGTGCGCGCGCCCCGCCTGGATCCGAGGCATGGACCATCGCATCGAGGCGCACGCGCTCGGCGTGCGCGACCTGACCGACTCGCCCTCCACGCGCCTGGCCGCCGAACGGGCCGGGGCCTTCGAACGGCCCGTCGACACCGCCGAGTTGCACGCCCCCTTCAGCTCGCAGGAGGTCGTCCTGCGCAAGGCGCTGCGGCTCGGTGACGACGTCAGCGTGAACCCGTCGGGCGGCGCGCTCGGCGCCAACCCTGTCATGGCCGCCGGGCTCATCAGGCTCGGCGAGGCCGCCGCCCGCGTCCACCGGGGGGACTCCGACCGGGCCCTCGCGCACGCCACGTCGGGACCCTGCCTCCAGCAGAACCTGGTCGCCGTCCTTGAGGGGGAGTCATGAGCAAGGAACCCGTGGCCGTCGTCGGGGTCGGCCAGACCAAGCACGTGGCCGCCCGGCACGACGTCTCCATCGCCGGACTCGTCCGGGAGGCGGCCCAAAGGGCGCTCGAAGACGCCCAGTTGTCGTGGTCCGACATCGACGCCGTGGTGATCGGCAAGGCGCCGGACTTCTTCGAGGGCGTGATGATGCCGGAGCTCTACCTCGCCGACGCGCTCGGCGCGGTCGGCAAACCCATGCTGCGGGTGCACACCGCGGGTTCGGTCGGCGGCTCGACCGCCCTCGTCGCCTCCAACCTGGTCGCCGCCCGCGTCCACGCCACCGTCTTGACCCTCGCCTTCGAGAAGCAGTCCGAGTCCAACGCCATGTGGGGCCTGTCCCTGCCGGTGCCCTTCACCCAGCCGCTGCTCGCGGGGGCGGGCGGCTTCTTCGCCCCGCACATACGGGCCTACATGCGGCGCACCGGCGCCCCCGGCACCGTGGGCTCCCTCGTCGCGTACAAGGACCGCCGCAACGCCCTGAAGAACCCCTACGCGCACCTCCACGAGCACGACATCACCCTGGAGAAGGTCCAGGCCTCCCCGATGCTGTGGGACCCGGTCCGCTACTCCGAGACGTGCCCCTCCTCCGACGGCGCCTGCGCGATGGTCCTCACCGACCGGGCGGGCGCGGCCAGGGCGCCGCGACCCGTGGCCTGGGTGCACGGCGGCGCGATGCGAAGTGAGCCGACGCTGTTCGCGGGCAAGGACTTCGTGTCGCCCCAGGCCGGCAAGGACTGCGCGGCCGAGGTGTACCGCCAGGCCGGCGTCACCGATCCGCGCCGCGAGATCGACGCCGTCGAAATGTACGTCCCGTTCTCCTGGTACGAGCCCATGTGGCTGGAGAATCTGGGCTTCGCCGCCGAGGGCGAGGGGTGGAAGCTCACCGAGGCGGGCGTCACGGAACTCGACGGGGACCTGCCCGTGAACCCCTCGGGCGGCGTCCTGTCCACCAACCCCATCGGCGCCTCCGGCATGATCCGTTTCGCTGAGGCCGCGCTCCAGGTGCGCGGCCTCGCGGGCGAACACCAGGTGGAGGGCGCCCGCAAGGCGCTCGGCCACGCCTACGGCGGCGGCTCCCAGTTCTTCTCGATGTGGCTCGTCGGCGCCGAACCCCCCACCCGCTGACGGCGGTTCGCTCCGGAGGGACCCGGTAATCCCGGCGCGGCCTGTCCGCGGCGGCGGGTGCTCGCTAGTGTGGCCCCGGACGCGAAGAACCGGGGAGGAGCACACACGTGGCCGACACCACCACCCAGGACGCCCTGGGGAGCCTCGCGGGGCACACCCGTTCCGGCTGGGACAAGCCGGAGCTCGATCTCACCAAGGCCGAGTGGCAGTCGAGCAGTCAGGGGGCGGGGGACGTCCAGATCGCCTTCGTCGAGGGATACATCGCCCTGCGCAACAGCAGGAGCCCCGGCAGCTCGCCGCTGATTTTCGGCCCGGCGGAGTGGCGGGCCTTCGTGATCAACGCCAAGGACGGTGAGTTCGACCTCACATGAGGGCCGGCGCGCGCGGGCGGAGGGGTGTCGAGAGGTCCGATCCCCTCAACGCCCGCGCAGCGCAGGCCACTTGAGGCCGTCTCTCCGCCTCAGCCCTCGGCGGCCTGGTCCGGGAACAACTGGGCCCAGGGCCGCTGCCGGCCCTCGCTGACGGCGGCGATGCCCGCCTCTCCGTACCGCGCCGTCTCGAGCGACCAGGCCAGGTTGCCGCTCATCAGGGCCCGCATCCCGTCCACATAGTCGTCCACCTGCGCCCGCACCAGCGGGGGCAGCCCGGTTCTGGCCAGCTGGGCGCCGAGCTCGGCGGTGAGCTCCTGGAAGCGGGCCACCCGCTCGTTGGTCAGGGCCGCCACCCGCCGCAGTGCGTGCTCCACGGTGCACATCTCCTGCCGGAGCAGAATGATCACACTGTTGTTGACGTCGCCCGCCGCCAGCTCCTTGTCCACGGACACCATGTCGTTCACGAAGATCACCACATCGGCGGTGATCTCCCGCATCTTCGCCAGCGGCTCGCCCTCGTGCAGCTCCCTCGGCAGTGTGTAGCCGCCACAGCGCTCCACCAGGTCCAGACAGGGCTGCACGCCTATGGAGTCACGCCGGCCGCGCAGGAATCCCGGAAGCGACAGGGTGCCGTTGCGCGTCCGGTTCAGCGCCTCCCAGTGATACGCCGTCAGATACTCCCGCCAGTGCGCGCGGAAGCGGTCCTGCCACAGCAACGGCGCGCCCGCGGTCACCCGTTGCCACAGATCACGGAAGCTCGTCGCCAGCCGGTTCGTCGCCTCGCCCGGCACCGGCGGCTCGTCGCTCATGGTGCGCAGCACCGTGTCGATCTGGCGCAGGACGACATCGGGACGCTTGCCGAGCGGGCCGTCGAACTGGTCGTCGAAGACGAAGAACCAGGCGTTGAGATCGGTCGCGAGCGCCAGATGGGCGTCCGAGGCGTCCGGATAGAAGTACGCCATCAGCCGTTCCAGGCCCATCGCGTCATATTCGGCCGTCGCCTGCTCACCGGCCAGCATGCCGTACTCATGGAGCCAGTCGAGGGTGTGCCGCCGGGCGAGCCCGTGCCGGGGGTGCCGGCGGGCGGGAAAGGGTATGTCGACGAGCCCGGTCCGCGTCCGCGCCGACCGGACCTTGCCAGTGCTGGTCATGCGGCACCGCCTCCTTAGTACTCATACGTGATTCCCTGTGCCTTCCCCGCGCGTTTCCATCATCAACGGGCCGACTGCCGGGGTGAAGGCGTCTCGCGCCGGAGCCCGACAGCGCGCGGGGGGCGTACACGGCACGGCGTGGCCCCCTCCGGCCGTCCGATCCGAACATTCTCGGATCCAGCCAACTTAATGCGTCAAGCAGGAGACGGGAGTTGGATATTCATGTCACGGTACGTGTCCGGGGCGTAGGCTCGGTGTTACTGCCAGAAGGGGACCGCTGTGGCGGAGATGAGGGGCCGGGGCGGCGTACCGCACCGGACGCTCTTTGAGCGCGACGAAGAACTGATGCTGTTCGACACCATGTTGACCGACCTGTGCGGCCGCGCGGGCGAAGGGAGCGCGCCCAACGGCGGGCTGCTCGCCATCGCCGGTGCCGGCGGCCTGGGCAAGACGACACTGGTGGCCGAGATCCGCCGCAAGGCCGCGGCGCGCGGCTGCACCCTGCTGGCCGCGCGCGGCAGCGAGCTTGAGGAGAGCGTGGCCTTCCACGTCGTACGCCAGCTCGTGCAGCCGGTGCTCGCCGCGACGAGCGAGGACGAACACCGCGAGATACTGGGGAGTTGGTACGACATCGTCGCGCCGGCGGTGGGGCTGGTCGCGAGAGGCAGCGGCGTCGCACCCGACCCGCAGGGCGTCCGGGACGGCCTCGACTGGCTCATGACCCGGTTCGCCGTCAAGTATGCGCCCGTGGTGCTCGTCGTGGACGACGCGCACTGGGCGGACGAGGAGACGCTGGCCTGGCTGACCGCGTTCGCGCTGCGCGCCGGCGACCTGCCGCTCCTGATCGTCGTCGCCTACCGGCCCGAGGAACTGCCGCGCCACGCCGCCGAGTTCCGCCGCCTCGCCGCCCGGCACGGCTCGCGCCCGCTCGACCTGTCGCCGTTCACCCCGGCCGCCGTCGCCGACCTCGTGCGCGACGTCCTGGGCGGGGAGGCCGACGACCTGTTCGCCCGCGAATGCTGGACGCTGACCGCGGGCAACCCCTACGAGGCGGTCGAGCTCGTCGCCAGGATCCGCGACCGGGGCATCAAACCGCAGTACGCCAACGCGGGTGAACTGCGCGAACTGGCCTCCGCCGTGACCGGCACCGGCCTCATCGAACGCCTCGACCGGCTCGGCCCCTCCGCGGTCCGGCTCACCTGGGCCGTCGCCGTGCTCGGCACCGACGCCCGCAAGGACATGGCAGCCGGCGTCGCCGGACTCGGCGCCGAGGAGATGGCCGACGCCGTGGACCGGCTGCGCGAGGCCCGTATCCTCGCCGCCGCGCAGGACCACCCGGGCCGGCTCGACTTCTTCCACCCGCTCGTCGCCACCGCCGTCTACCGCTCCATCCCCTCGGCCATGCGCGTCGCGATGCACGGCCAGGCCGCCTTCGCGGTGAGCGAGGCCGGACTCGGCGCGACATCGGCTGCCCGGCACATCCTGGAGATGCACCCGGACAACGACCGGTGGGCCGTGCGCCAGCTGCGGGCCGCCGCCTCCGACTATCTGCGCGCCGGAGCCCCGGACGCGGCGAGGCGCTGCCTGGCCCGCGCCCTGCGCGAACCTCCCGCCCCGGAGGAGCGCGCCGAAGTCCTCTACGAACTGGGCTGCTCGGCGCTCCTGAACGAGCCCGCCACCACGGTCAACCACCTCAAGGCCGCCCTCGAGGAACCCGAACTCGCCCCGCGGCTGCGCGAGTCCGTCACCTACCGACTGGCCCAGGCACTCGCGCACACCGACCGCATGGCCGAGGCCGCGGCGGTCGTCGCAGCCGAGGCCAAGCACTCCACCAGCGCCCGCACCCGGCTGCGCATGCAGGCCGAGACGTTCCAGTGGAACGCCTTCCGCGCCGACGAGGAGGACTCACCGGCCCGCTCGCGCAGCCTGGCCCGGCTCGCCGACCACCTGACGAGCCGTGGCAAGGCCGAGCGCTACATCCTGGGCCTGCGCGCCTGGGACGCCATGGTGCGCGGCGAGCCCGCGGAGACCGCCCTGCGCTACGCCGAGGAGGCGCTGGAGGGCGGGCTGCCCTGGACCGACGACGACTGGGGCTTCGAGGTCCCCGTCCTGGTCGCGCTGACCTTCATGTACTGCGACCAGCCCGGGCGCGCGGACGAACTGTTCACCGAGGGCATCGCCGACTGCGAACGCAAGGGCTGGCGCGGCGCCCATCTGTCCCTGGGCCTGACGCTGCTCGGCTACATCAAGTTCCACCGGGGCCGGCTGGCCGAGGCCGAGAACCTGGTGCACAGCGGACTGCGGATCGCCGACCGCGTGGGGCATCAGATCCCCGCCCAGTGGTTCGCGATCGGCATCCTCATCGAGGTCCTGCTCGCCCGGGGCCGGGTCCAGGAGGCCCAGGACCTCTCCGACTCCTACAACTACGGCCAGGTCGTGCCCAACGCCGTGATCTATCCCGACTCCGAGACCGTCTACAGCGAGCTGCTGATCGCCCGGGGCCTGCGCACCGACGCCGAGGAACGGCTGCGGGCGGTGGGCCGCAGGCTCGACCCGCGCGGCATGCGCAACCCCATGTGGTGCCCGTGGCGGCCCCTGCTCGCCCAGACGATCGCCCACACCGACCCAGTCGAGGCGGCGGCCGTCGCGCAGGAAGGGGTGGAGATCGCCCGGCGCTTCGGCACACCGGGCGCCGTCGGCCGCGCCCTGCACGCGGCCGCCAAGGTCACCTCGGGAGCCGACAGCCTGGCCCTGATGGCCGAGGCCGTCCGTCAGCTCGAACGGTCCCCGGCCGCCTACGAGCTGGCGCAGGCCCTGGTCGACCACGGCGCGATGCTCAGCCGCGCAGGACTGCCCCAGGACGCGGCCGACCGTCTGATGCGCGGTCTGGAGAGCGCCGCGCTGTGCGGGGCCGACGCGCTGGCCGCACGGGCCCGCGAGGAACTGGCCGCGTCCGGGCTCCGTCCGCTCCAACTGCGCGCCATCGACTCCGACCTGCTGACGGCGCAGGAGAAGGCGGTGGCCGAGCGGGCGGCGCAGGGCTGGGAGAACCAGCGGATCGCGGAGGAGCTCGGCACCAAGGAGCGCACGGTGGAGCTGCTCCTGTCGGGCGCCTTCCGCAAGCTCGGCACCAACCGCGACGGCCTCGCGGGACTGCTCCCGCACCAGCCCCGTGGCTCCGGCAGCCGAGGAGTGCCCGGCCGCTGATCCGGCTCCCGGTGACCCCGGCTCCCCAGCCGTCCGGGCAGGGGAGCCGGGGTCTCGCGTGTGGCGGACGCAGCGGGCGCGCAGCCGCTCTGCCCGCTCGGCCAGGGGTGGGCGCCGACCCGCCCAGCGTGCCGGGCCCGGCTCCGCCGGATCGCCGGGGGCACGTACCATGGGCGGCATGTCCTTCCTCCGCCGCCGCAGCGCCGCCACCCCCGCCGGCCCGGACTTCGATGTCCTGGCCATGGACCCGGGGGACTGGCCCGGCAACCTGGGCGCCGGCCTGCTGCCCGCACCCGACGGCAGCTGTCAGGGCGTATTCCTGCGCTACGACCTGTTCGGCGGGCGCGGCCCCGCGATGATCATCGGCAACCTGCCGGAGGGCTCCCCGGCGCGCGAGATGGCCGAGGGACAGGTCCCCTTCGAGGTCGCCCAGCTCCTCGTGGCGCTGGAGAACGACGAGCCGATCGAGGTCGTGAGCACCGAGGACATGCCGGTGATGCAGGGCGACAACCTCCTCATCGTGCGCCGCCTCAAGCTCTCCGAGACGCGCATCTCGTGCGTGCAGTTCGACCGCAGCGACAACGTCCTCGTCACGATCGCCAGCTGGGACCGGCCGATCACCGACGACCTGTACGCCCTCCTGAAGCCGCTGCCCGCCGAGCTGTTCCAGCAGAGCTGAGCGGCACACCGGGCACTCTCGCCCCTCGGCCCGGCACCGTCCGTCCACGGTGCCGGGCCGTTCCGCGTCCGGGGCCCTGAACCGGGCGCGTACGGCCCCCATTGCGCGCCGCGCGCCACCAGCGGCTCACGGCCGCCGCCACCGGTCTGGTCCACTGACACAAGTCGCGTCCGGCGAAAGGTACTTGACGAGGCGTCATAGGGGGTCACACTGTGTCCCGCGCGGACCCACGCGCCGCGCAAGGCCCCGCACCTTTCGGCTGGAAGGGTTGTCCATGACGTCCAAGCAGAGGCTCACACGCGCGCTCGCGGCGGCGACGGCCGGCTTCCTCGGCCTCGCCCTCGCACCCGCCACCCCGGCCGCCGCGGCCACGCCACGCGCCGAGTGCCCCCGCGTCCTGAGATGCGACTGGGTCCCGGCCGCCTACCAGCAGACCGGAGACCCGGCGGACAAGGAGACGTACGGCAACTACGACGTCTCCGACCGGCCGGCCACCAACAAGATCAAGTACATCGTCCTGCACGACACCGAGGAGACCTACGCCACCACCCTCAAAATCTTCCAGGACCCCAAGCGGGCCGCGTCGGCGCACTACGTCGTGCGTTCGAGCGACGGCCATGTCACCCAGATGGTGAAGACCAAGGACGTCGCCTGGCAGGCCGGCAACTGGTACATCAACTCCGACTCCATCGGCATCGAGCAGGAGGGTTACGCCACGGAGGGCGCCACCTGGTTCACCCCCGCCATGTACCGCTCCACCGCCGCCCTCGTGCGCTACCTCGCCGCCAAGTACGACATCCCGCTCGACCGCCAGCACATCCTCGGCCACGACAATGTGCCGCCCACATCGGCCGGGGGCACCGCGGCCATGCACTGGGACCCGGGACCGTACTGGGACTGGAACCACTTCATGTCCCTGCTCGGCAGGCCCACCGAGCCCACGGCCCGCCCCGGCTCCTCCCTGGTCACCATCAACCCGGTGTTCAAGGACAACCTCCAGGCCCTGAGGGACTGCGAGAAGAACATCGACCTGCCAGCGGGGCCCAGCAGCGCGGTCCCGCTGTACACCCAACCCTCCACCGGCGCACCGCTGTTCGCCGACCCCGGCCTCCACCCGCCGGGCCAGAGCGGCACCACCTGCGCGAGCGACTGGGGCAGCAAGATCAGCGCCACCCAGCAGGCCGTGGTCGCCGAGCGGAAACCGGGGTGGACCGCGATCTGGTGGTACGGCCAGGAGGCGTGGTTCCAGACCCCCGCCGGCACCCGCGTCACCACCCCCACCGCCGGATACGTCGTCCGCCCCAAGGCGGGCCTGACCGATGTGCCGGTCTACGGAACCGCCTACCCGGCGGCCACCGACTACCCGGCCGACTTCACCGCGCCCCGGGTGAGCGCCCCGCTCGGCTACACCATCAAGGCCGGCCAGTCCTACCCCGGCGGCGGCCAGGCACCGGCGGGCTACTTCTACGCCCCCACCATCGACTCCTCCTACCCCTACGACCACACGTACTTCCCCGGCAGCACCCGTTATGTGACGGTGCAGATCGGCCACCGGATCGCGTTCGTCAAGGCATCCGACGTGGACGTCGTGCGGCTGCGGTAGGCGGGCGCACGACGGGCCGCGTGCCCGGTGCCGGGACACCGGGCACGCGGCCCGCCTTCTTTGCCCTTGCTCAGCGCGTGCCGACCGCCGCCCGCACGGCCCGCCGTGCCATCGCGCAGTCGTCGTGCAGCCGGCGCAACAGCAGCCGCTGCTGCTCGCCCGCGCTGAGCACACCCGGCGCGTGGTTCTGCGCCGCGCTCACCGGCGCCGCGTCCCGCATGGTGCGCTGCACGGCCGTCTCGTACGTCCGGATCTCCCGGGTCAGTACGAGCATCAAATTCACCAGGAAGGCGTCCCGCGCCGCGGGGCCCTGATCCTGCGCCGCCAGGCTGATCCTGCGCCGTTCGACCGGGGCGTCGCCCAGGATCGTCCACAGCGTCGCCAGGTCGTACCCGGGCAGGTACCACCCCGCGTGCTCCCAGTCGACCAGGACGGGACCGGCCGGTGACAGCAGGATGTTGGACAGCAGCGCGTCCCCGTGCGCGAACTGCCAGTCGACCCGGCCGGTGAGGGCAAGACCGTGCACCAGCTTCTGAAGGTCACTCAGGTCCCGGTCGGTGAACAGACCCAGCTCGTGGTAGCGGGAGATGCGGGACGCGTAGTCCAGTGGCCTGCCGAACATCTCGGCGGGCGGCCGCCAGGCGTTGAGGTGCCGGATCGCGCCGAGGACGGCCCTCACGTCGGCGCGCGGGGGGGCTTCGACGGGGTGGCGCGTCAACGCGGCGGCGCGGCCCGGCATCCGCTCGATGACCAAGGTGCAGTTGTCGGGATCGGCGGCGATCAGCCGGGGCACCCGCACCGGGGGGCGGTGCCGGACGAACGCGCGATATACCGCTATTTCGTGCCGGAACCGCTCGGCCCACGCGGGCGAATGGTCCAGTAAACACTTGGCGACCGCGGTGGCGCGCCCTGTCGTGCCGACGATCAGCACCGAGCGTCCGCTGTGCCGCAACACCTGCACCGCGTTGAACTCGGGACAGATGCGCTGCACCGAGGCGATCGCGATGCGCAGCTGGGACCCCTGGGGGCCCGACAGGTCGATTCTCCCGCTGAGCGGCTGGGGGCTCCCCGGCCGGCGGGGCGTGCGGCCGACGGCGTACGGCGACGGCGCGGCGTGGGACGGGTCGAGATACGGTCCGCCACCCGCTCCCAGAGGACGGTGCGGCCGGGGCGGCGTGGACACGGAGGACGATGCTGTGTACATGGGTGACAGATCCCTTCGTGTGCCGACAAGTCACGTGCGCCACCCGCCCCGGCGGCCGGGCCGCACCCTGGGGAATGAGGTCCGGCCCCGGGTCGGGATGGCGCTCTCATACCTGACACCCGGCCGCGGGTGGCACACCATCTGGCGTGCCCTGGCGAACCCTGGCGAATAGTCGCGCCGCACCTGACGGGGGCTTACTGTCAACTCAGCCGAGAACCTGGGGGCTTGACGTGAGCGGACAACCCAACACCCGTCTGAACGACCTGTTCGGCCTCGCCGGCTGGTCCAAGGGCGAACTCGCGCGGATGGTGAACCGGCAGGCGGCGGCCATGGGCCACCCCCAACTGTCCACCGACACCTCGCGGGTGCGGCGCTGGATCGACATGGGGGAGACCCCGCGCGATCCCGTGCCCAGGGTGCTGGCGGCGCTGTTCACCGAGCGGCTCGGCCGTGTCGTGACCATCGAGGACCTAGGGTTCGACCGGCACGGGCGCGCTGGAAAACGGAACGACGTCAGGAACAGCAAGAATCCGGACGGCGTTCCGTGGGCGCCCGAACGGACGGCGGCGGTCCTCACCGAATTCACGGGAATGGACCTCATGCTCAACCGACGCGGTCTTGTGGGGGCGGGCGCCGCGCTCGCCTCCGGCTCCGTACTCAGCAGCGCCATGCACGACTGGCTGCACACCGACCCCGTACTCTCGGCCGACGCTCCCCGTCTCCAGGACCCCCTGCACGCCGACCCCGCGGGGTTCGACCGTTATGAGGCGGCCCCCATCGGGTCGCAGGAGATCGACGCCCTGGAGCACTCGGTCGAAGTGTTCCGCGCCTGGGACGCCTCGCGTGGGGGCGGGCTCCAGCGCAAGGCGGTGGTCGGCCAGCTCAATGAGGTGGGCGGCATGCTCGCCTACCGCCACCCCGACCATCTCCAGCGGCGCCTGTGGGGCGTCGCAGCCAACCTGGCCGTCCTCGCGGGCTGGATGTCGCACGACATCGGCCTTGAGCCGACCGCGCAGAAGTACTTCGTCATCGCCGCCCACGCGGCCCGCGAGGGCGGCGACCGGCCCCGCGCGGGCGAAGCCCTCTCGCGTGCGGCCCGCCAGATGGTCCACCTGGGCCGCCCCGGCGAAGCCCTCGATCTGATGAAGCTCGCCAAGTCCGGTTCGGGCGAGGAGACCCTGCCGCGCACGCGCGCGATGCTGCACACCATCGAGGCGTGGGCGCAGGCGTCCATGGGGCGCGGCCAGGCCATGCGCCGTACCCTCGGCGAGGCGGAGGAGCTGTTCGTCTCCGACAAGGGCGATGTGCCGCCGCCCAGTTGGATGCAGATGTTCGACGAGGCGGATCTGCACGGCATGGAGGCGCTGGCCTTCCGTACCCTCGCCGAGCACGATCCGGCGGCGGCCACCATCGCGCAGCACCACGCCAAGCAGGCGCTCGAACTGCGGGTCGGGGGGCGTCAGCGCTCGAAGATCTTCGATTACATCTCGCTCGCCTCGGCCTGTTTCATCGCGGACGACCCCGAGCAGGCGGACCGCTATGCCCGCCTGGCTCTGGTGTCGATGGGCGAGACCTCCTCGCACCGCACCTGGGACCGGCTGCGTGAGATGTACCGGCTCACCGGTCAGTACGCGAGCCACGGCAAGATCCAGGACCTGCGGGAGGAGATCGCCCAGGCGATGCCCGCGGCTCCGTCGAAGCGCGGCCGCATCGCCGACATCTAGAAGGGGTTGTACGCGGATACGTACAACCCCGAAGAGCCGGCGCGAGTCGTCCCAATCCCCTTGTTTCGGCGGGTGGTTGGCCCTTGTCTGTGCGTCAGGATCCGATGCGGGCCACCAGCACACAGGCGTCGTCCGCGCGCTCGGGCTCGCCGAACTCCTCGACGATCATCCGCACGCAGTCCTGCGCCGTGCGGCCCCCGTCGAAGAGCGGCGCCAGTGCCAGCAGCCGGCCCTGGTGCGCCTCGTCGGATGCGCCCCGCCGGGTCAGGCCGTCGGTGCCGAGGACCAGCACGTCGCCCGCGCGCAGGGTGACCTCGGCCTGGCCGTAGGCCGCCCGGTGGGTGGCCCCGAGCAGGACGCCGTCCCGTGCGCCGAGCGGCCGTCCCGACCCGTCGCGGAACAGCAGCGGGGCGGGGTGGCCGGCCCCGGACCAGGAGAGCGTGCGCTTTTCGGGCTCATAACGGCAGCAGACCGCGCTGCCCAGAGCGGGCTGCACGGTCGTCTCCAGAAGGTGGTTGAGGTGGCCCATCAGGGCTGCGGGGCCGATGCCGGCGACGGCCATGCCGCGCAGCGCGCCGAGCAGCATCGCCATGGCGCCGGTCGCCGTCGCACCGCGTCCGGTGAGATCGCCGACGGTCAGTAAGGAGGCGCCGTCGGGCAGTTCGAGCGCGTCGTACCAACTGCCGCCGATGAGGGCGCTGGAGGCGGACGGCAGATAGTGCCCGGCGATGTCGAGTGCGCCGGGGGCGCCGTGCGGCAGTCGCAGGGAGCCGCGCCACGGCGGCAGGACCGCCTCGCGCAGCTCGACCGCGAGGCGGTGCTCGGTCCGGGCGATGTGGCGCTGGCGGCGCAGGCCCTCGCGGCTCTCGCGCACCGCGTGCTGGCCGCGCCGCAGCTCGCTCACATCACGCAGGACGGCCCACATCGAGGCGGTGCAGCCGTCGGCGTCGAGCACCGGCTCGCCCATCATGTGGAGCGTACGGATGTGCCCGTCGTTCCGGACGATGCGGAACTCCCCGTCGATCGGCCTGCCGTCCACCAGGGCGCCCGTCACCATCGAGGTGAGCAGGGCCTGGTCGTCGGCGAAGACCATGGCGGGCAGCTCGTCGAGCGACATCCCGCCGCTCTCGGGGGACCGCCCGAAGATCTCGAACAGCTCCTCGGACCAGTTCACGGCGTCGGTCAGCAGGTTCCACTCCGCGCTGCCGACCCGGCTGAGCGGGGCGGCGGGGGCGGGCTCGGGGCCGGACGCGTTCTCGACGGCGAGCGCCGCCGCGTCCTCCTCCTCGGCGGACAGGCCCTCACGCAGCTGGCCCAAGTGGGAGCCCAGATCGTCGAGTTGATGGACCGCCAGGTCGCACAGGGCGCGCTGCCAGCGGCCCTGCGGGTCGTCGTCGTCCACGAGCGCGTCCCGACGCACCGCGTCCACACCCCCGCGCAGTCTGCGGGTCTGCGTGATCAGTGCGTCGACCGTGCCCCGCTCGGGCGGTTGGGGAGCGGGACGGTCCGCGAACAGATGGGACGGCATGACGTTCTCCGATGCGGCCGCGGCAGAGCCTGGTCTGGGCGAAGTGGACCGGTAACGACTGTTGCACAGGCAGCGATGCCCCGTAAGGGATTTGGCAACACTCGATACGGTGGTGCTCGTGGCATATGTCAAAGGCGAGCCGGATCGCCAGCCGTGAGCCGGGTGTGGCGCTGAGCATATGCCCGGCGGGTGTCCGCGCCACAACTGGGCAGGTACCCAGGGCCAGTTGACCGTCCGGGCGCGCGGGCCGCGCTCACCGGCGGCCGAGGAGAACGTACGCCGCCGCGCAGAGGACGGCGCCCGTCGCGCCGGCCGCCGGGGCGCAACACCACACGATCAGGGACGTGGCCGCCGCCCCGAGCACGACCGCGACGAGCCGCCCCGCCGCCCACCGGTCGGCCCGCTCCGCCTCCCCCTGGCCGACGCGCCCCGCGAGCCCGGTGAACGTACCCGTGAAGTACGTGGTCGGAGTGGACCAGACGCGCGCCTGCACGCCCATCGCGAGGGCCGCCACGAACAGCAGCGCCATCTGGGAGCCGAGCGAACGCCCGAGCCCCAGCGCCCATCCGGCGGCGAGCAGTGCGAGCAGCGCGCTCTGGCCCGCGAGCAGCAGCCGGGCCGGCACCTGGGCGGAGACGACCGCAGCCCCGGCCGCGCCGAGCGCGTACCCGGTCAGTGCGGACAGGGCGCGGGGCACCACGTCGCGGTCCCCGGCGCCCACCGACGCGCCGACCAGGACGAGATTGCCGGTCATCACCCCGGCGAACACATTTCCCAGACAGAGGAAGGCGAACGCGTCCGTGGCCCCGGACGCCGCCGAGAGCACCAAAAGGAACCGCTCGTCGGCGCGGGCGGCGGAGGGGGTCGTGATCGCGGAGCTCATCGGGGCATTCTCGTCCCCGGCCGCCCGGGACGGCGCGCGAGGGCGGCGTGTCACGCCACCGGGACGACCCCGTGGCAAGTCCACGACAAGGGTCCACTACGGTCCCTGTGAGCACATCGGCCCGCGCCGCGTCGCGGGCCTCACGGGAGGAAGAGCATGAAGATCGACTGGGACCGGCGCACCTGCGCGCGCCGCGGCCATGTGACGTACGCGCCCCAGGAGGCCGTACTGCGCGACCGGTTGCGCGCCGAGACCGGTTTCGGCGAGGCCTGGCGCTGTCTGCGCTGCGGGGACTTCGTCCTCGGCGCGCCGCACGGCTCGGGGCCGGCCGAGGACGCCCCGCTGGTGCCGCGCGGCAAGGTGCTGCGCGATCTGTTCATCCTGCGCTTCTTGGCCATCGAGCGGGCCGTGCGCGGCGTGTTCATCGTCCTGGTGGCCATCGCGGTGTGGAAGTTCAGCAACAGCCAGGACGCGGTGCGCCGGTTCTTCGACGAATACCTCGACGTGTTCCGGCCGGTCTTCCGCCACTTCCACTACGACCTCGACCACTCGCCGGTGGTCGGCACCATCCAGAAGACCTTCGACTACAAGCACTCGACCCTGGTGATCGTCGCGGTGGCGCTGCTGGTGTACGCGCTGATCGAGATCGTCGAGGGCGTCGGTCTGTGGCGGGCCAAGCGGTGGGCGGAGTACCTCACCGTCGTCGCCACGGCGATGTTCCTGCCGCTGGAGATCTACGAACTCACCGAGAAGATCAGCTGGGTGAAGATCGCCACGCTGACCGTCAACATCCTGGCGGTCCTCTACATCCTGCTCGCCAAGCGCCTGTTCGGCCTGCGGGGCGGCCACGCGGCCTTCGAGGCGGAGCGCCACAGCGCCTCGCTGATCGAGGTGGAGACGTCGGCGGGCGTCCCGGCGCACCACTGACGCCACCGAGACCGGACGCGTACGAACGGCTTGACGGGTAACAGTTACAGACAGCGTGCGGCGCCCTGGCCGCACCTGACGTTCCTTGGGGGATGACAACGATGAACCAACCGCACTCCACGCCCCTGGCCAAGCGGTCCCGGCGCGGCCCCGGTCCGCTGCGCCGGGCGGCGGTGCTGCTGGCCCTGGTACTCGGCGCCTCGCTCGCGGCGGGCCCGGTGGCCGCGCAGGCGGCGCCGCGCGCCGCGACCGCGTCCGTGACGGCCGCGCAGGCCGCGCCCGCCTCGGACGCGGCCGGTACGGCTCAGGCGGCGCGCGCCGGGCAGCACACCGCGCCGGCCGCGTCCCACGCCCTGGCGTCCAAGAAGGCCAAGAAAAAGAAGAAGGGCGGCTTCTTCAAGAAGCTCGGGATCTTCCTGCTGATCCTGGTGCTCCTGTTCATCGCGCTCGTGGTCTTCGTGATCTGGTTCATCGTGAGCCGGCTGCGCAGGCGCCGCGACCGGCACTGACCGGTCAGCTCTCCGGGCCGCGCTGACGCATCCGCTGCCCGACCGCTCCGCCGTCCGTCTCCCACCAGGGCCGTACGAGCTCCGCGTCCTTCGGCCGTCCCGTCACCGGGGCGGCCGGAGCCAGTTCGGCGTCGAGGCGGCGGTCGAGCACCACGCGCTGGGCGCGGTCGGCGCGCGACCACTGCACCAGGATCGCGAGCAGGAACGGCAGTGACACCAGTTCGGCGATGGTGACCATCGCGCCGCCGCCGAGCTGCTGGTCCCGCTGGACGTCGGGCGCCCAGGCGGGGGAGTGGCCCAGGTACCAGGCGCCGGCGATCAGGGTGCTGTGGGTCATCACGACGATGCCGGGCACCGCGTCGATCAGCCCGTCGAGGAAGACGAGCGCGGCCCGCACCGGGTGGGTGCACCAGGCCGGCAGCGCCGCCTCGTGGGTGAGCATCGGCAGCACGAACAGGCTTCCCGCGAGCAGCAGATGGAGATACATCAGCTCGTGCAGCGCGGGGTGGCGCAGCGCCGTCTCGAAGTACGGCGTGAAATAGACACAGAGCTCCGTGGCGAGCACCAGGGCCGTACTGACCAGCGGGAAGGTGAGGAACCGCACCAGGCGTCCGCTCATGGCGCCCCGGAGCCGGCCCGCGCCGCGCTCCGGCAGCGCGAGCGTGCCAAGGCGCAGCGGGTCGCCCAGGGCGAGCCCGAGCGGCGCGATCAGGTCGAGCAGGACGTTCTGTACGGCGGCCGGCCAGAACAGCTCGGTGTCGTACACCGCGAGCGCCGACATGGTGGCCACGGCCAGGGCGCCGAGGCCGATGAACGCGAAGGCCGCGGTGCGCGCCAGGGGCCAGGGCTCGCCGCGCCGGCGCAGCCGCAGCACGCCCCAGCCGTACAGCGCGGCCAGGGCGACGATCAGCAGCAGCGCCGCCGCGTCGGGCCGCCACACCGTCAGCAGCCGCCCCGTGGTCAGCTCGGGCAGGCCGCCCGTCGCGCCTTCGCCCAGGGTCATACCGGACATCAGGGTCGATCTCCTCACCGGCCCGTGACGCACGACGGGCCGCACACACGCTAGCCCTGTCCGCCCCTGAGCCCCGCACCGGCCCCGGGCGCGCTGGGCCGAAAGGGCGCAAAGGAGGGAATCGGCCGAAGAACGCGTAGACGCCATAGGTGCCTGAGGCATGTAGTGGAGATCGGCAAGACGGATCCCTTCGCTTGCGAGGTCTTCATGACAGGCAGCAACACCAGCGTCAGCACGGACCACACCGCCGCCTCCCCGGACAGCGTCACCTTCCCGCAGAACCGCGGCTGCCCCTACCACCCGCCCACCGCGTACCAGCCGCTGCGCGACGCGCGGCCGCTGGCCCGCGTCCGCCTCTACGACGGCCGGCCCGTGTGGATGGTCACCGGGCTCGCCGAGGCGCGCGCCCTGCTGGCCGACCCCCGGCTCTCCAGTGACCGCACCCACGACGGCTTCCCCTCCCCGACGGCCAGGTTCGCCGGCATCACCAAGCGCAGGACCGCGTTGCTCGGCGTGGACGACCCGGTGCACGCCACCCAGCGCCGGATGCTGATCCCCAGCTTCACCCTCAAGCGCACCGCCGCACTGCGGCCGCGCATCCAGGAGACCGTGGACTCGCTCCTGGACCGGATGGTCGCGCAGGGGCCGCCGGCCGACCTGGTCGGCGCCTTCGCGCTGCCGGTGCCCTCGATGGTGATCTGCGCGCTGCTCGGCGTGCCGTATGAGGATCACGCGTTCTTCGAGGGCCAGTCCCGCAAGCTGCTGCGGGGGCCGAAGACCGCCGACGTCGAGGCGGCCCGCGACGCCCTGGACGACTACTTCCTGCGGCTCATCGACCGCAAGCGGAAGGAACCCGGCGACGGGCTGCTCGACGAACTGATCGGACGGCGCCTGGACGAAGGCCTCCTGGATGAGCGTGAGCTGGTGGACCTCGCCGTCATCCTGCTGGTGGCGGGCCATGAGACCACCGCCAACATGATCTCGCTCGGCACCTTCACCCTGCTCCAGCACCCGCAGGCGCTGGCCGAACTGCGCTCCGACGCGGCCCTCATGCCGGCCGCCGTCGAGGAGCTGCTGCGTTTCCTGTCGATCGCGGACGGGATGCTGCGGGTGGCTCTTGAGGACATCGAGATCGGCGGCGAGGTGGTACGGGCCGGTGACGGTGTGGTCTTCTCGACGTCCGTCATCAACCGGGACAGCGCCAGCTACGAGGAGCCCGACCGGATCGACTGGCACCGCGCCACCCGCCACCACGTCGCGTTCGGCTTCGGCATCCACCAGTGCCTCGGCCAGAACCTGGCGCGGGCGGAGATGGAGATCGCGCTGCGCTCGCTGTTCGACCGGCTGCCGAACCTGCGGCTCGCGGTGCCGGCGCAGGAGATTCCGTTCAAGCCGGGCGACACCATCCAGGGCATGGTCGAACTCCCCGTCGCCTGGTAGCGGACGGGAACCGAAGGAGAAGGAGCAGCGGATGCGGATCGGCATCGACAAGGACGTCTGTATCGGCGCGGGCCAGTGCGCGCTCACCGCCCCCGGCGTCTTCACGCAGGACGACGACGGCTTCAGCGAGTTGCTGCCCGGCCGCGAGGACGGCGGCGGTGACCCGCTGGTCCGCGAGGCCGCCCGGGCCTGCCCGGTGGGGGCCGTCACCGTCCACGATTAGCCAAACAGCTAATTCCGGTCAGTTCTCCGGGCCGCGGTTCGCCGGACGGCAGTTCTCCGGGCCGCAGTTCTCGGGGTCGCCGTTCGCCGGACGGCAGTTCTCCGGGCCGGTGATCAGACGCTGCACGGCCGGCGCGTACAGATCCGCCAGCTGCTCGGGCGTGGCGCGCTCCCCGGCGCCCGGCCGGTGCAGACTGAGGGTCGCGCCGAGCCCCAGCAGCAGACCGGCGATCAACTCGGCCCTCAACTCGCTGTCCCCACCGCGCAGTTGACCGGCGAGACGGGACGTGACCTGCTCGCGGAACCGCTCCCGCAGCAGGGTGCGTTCGTCCACGTTGCCCAGCGAGAACACCGCGCGAAGGAGCGGATCCCCCTGGTCCTCGCGCCGCATCCGCACCATCGTCAGGACGAGGTGGCGGCCCAGCGCGTCCAGCGGCGCCGCGAACAGCGTCTCGGCGGCGGGACCGAAGTCCGCGACCGTGTGGAAGAGCCGTTCCTTGCTGCCGAAGAGCTTGACGATGAGTGACGGGCTCACCCCGGCGTCCGCCGCGATGGAACGCATGGTGACCTCGGCGTACGGGCGCAGCGTGAACGCCCGCCGCGCCGCCCGCCGGATCGCGTCCCTGCCTGACTCCGCATCCCTGCCCGTCTCCGCGTGCTTGCCCGTCTCCGCGTCGCCGCCGGTGGCCGGCTGCCCGGTCATGCGCTCTCCTCGGCCGTGGTGCGTCCCGCCGCGCCCTCGGTGCGGCAGGACCCGAGGCTACCGGCGCCGGGCATCGCGCCGCCGGGCAGGCACAGGGTGGCGGCGAGCGCGGCGAGCGCGGCGCCGCCGGCGATAAGGAACACCAGCAGGTAGGCGTGCAGCGTCGGCGCGGTCCGGCCGCCCGCCTGGAAGGTGACGTTGGCCAGGACGGCGGCGACCACCGCGCTGCAACAGGCCTGGCCGACCGAGCGCATCAGGGTGTTGAGCCCGTTGGCGGCGCCGGTCTCGCTCACCGGGACCGCGCGCATCACCAGGGCGGGCAGCGCCGAGTAGGCGATCGCGGTGCCGCACGCCACCACCGTCGCGCCCGCGATGATCATGGGCAGGCTGTGGCTGGTGAAGAAGCGCACACCGTAGCCCACCGCCATGATCGCGGCCGCGAGCGCCAGCGCCGCCTTCGGACCGTACGTGGCCGAGATCTTCGCGGACACCGGCGACAGGGCCACCATCGCGAGTCCGCCCGGCAGCAGACAGAGGCCGCTGACCACGATGGACGCACCGAGCCCGTACCCGGTGGCCTTGGGCTCCTGCACCATCTGCGCGGTGACGAGCGAGTTGGCGTAAAAGGCGAACCCGATCAAAAGGGCCGCCACATTGGTGAGCAGCACAGCGGGCCGCGCCGAGACCCGCAGGTCCACGAGCGGGGTGCGGGTGCGCAGTTCGTACGCGCCCCACAGCGGCCAGATCACCACGGCGGCGCCCAGCAGGGCGAGGGTACGCGGCGAGGTCCAGCCCCACTCGGCGCCCTGGGTGATGGCGAGCAGCACCGCGACCAGGCCCGCCGAAAGACCGAGCGCGCCCACCGCGTCGAAGCGCCCGCGCGAGCGCAGCGGCGACTCCGGCACGCACCACAGCACCAGCGCGATGTCGAGGACGCCGAGCACGGCCGACGCCCAGAACATGGTGTGCCAGTCGAAGTGCTCGACGACCAGGGCCGCCACCGGCAGCCCCACGGCGGCGCCGATGCCGAGCGTGGAACTCATCAGGGCCACCGACGACAGGACCTTCGCGGGCGGCAGCTCGTCCCGCATGATGCTGATGCCCAGCGGGATCACCGCGAGCGCCGCTCCCTGGAGGGCGCGGCCCGCGATCAGCACGCCGATGTGGGAACTGATCGCGCACATCACCGAGCCCGCCGTGAGCACGCCGAGCGAGAGGATGAGCAGCCGCCGCTTGCCGTACATGTCTCCGGCCCGGCCGAGCACCGGGGTGAAGACCGCCCCGGTCAGGAGCGTGATCGTGACCAGCCAGCTCGCGGCGGCCGGGGTGCTGCCGGTCAGCGCGGGGACGTGCGGCAGCAAGGGCACCACCAGCGTCTGCATGACGGCCACGACCACACCGCAGAAGGCCAGGACCCCGACGAAGAAGCGGGGGCGTGAGGGGTCGGCGGACACGGGTATCGCTGGGGGCATGACGCTCCGTACGGCTGAAATGCGGCTCCGCGCATACGCGGATGCGCGCATACGCGAAGAGGCGGGGACGGCGAACAGGGGGACGGCGAACGAGGGACAGGGGTACACAGGCGTTCACCCCCAGGGTAAACGCTTGTGCACCCCATGATTCCCGTCCCGACGGAACTTCCTCGCCCCGGTGTGCGGATCAGCCGCGGGCGGTGGGCTCCGGCAGGGGCGCCCCGGCGCAGGTGGTGTCCTTGGCCGGCAGGGCCCCCGTGAGGAGGTAGTCCTCCACGGCGCCGTCCACGCAGGCGCTGCCGTTCTGGAACTGGCCGTGGTCGCCGCCGTCGACGGTGATCAGGCGCGAGCCCGCGAGGGCGTGGTGGACCCGGAGCGCGCCCTCGTAGTAGGCCGCCGGGTCCAGCTTCGAGGCGAGGACGAGGACGGGCGGCAGCCCCTTGCCGGTGACCTCGACCTTCGGGGCGCCGGTCCGCGGCCAGTTCGCGCAGATCGCGCCGAACGTCAACTCCCGTGCTCCGGCAAGGGGGTTGACGCGGGTGGCCGCCGCGCTCTCCCGCACCCAGTAGCGGCTGTCGCGCCGCCAGGGGGAGTCCCCGCAGGAGACCGCGAAGAAGTCGGCGAAGAAGTTGGCGCCCATGACGTGCGCCAACTGCTCTGCGGCGTTCTTCCTGGCGTCCGCCGGAGCGCTCTCGGGATGTTCGAGCAGGCCCATCAGCAGGGCGAAGTCCTCGAACCTGTCGCCCGCGTCGTACAGGGCGTTCGTGGCGGCGGCGTCCAGCTGGTTGGGCGTGACGAGGGTGCCGTCGAGGTCGAGCGGGTGGTCGCGCAGCGTGGCCCGCAGCCGCTCGTAGGAGGCCTTGGCATCGGCGGGCGTGGCGCCCTGGTGGTAGGTCGCGTCGTTCTTCGCCAGCCAGGGCAGGAAGTCCCGCTCGAAGCGGCGCTGGAAACTGAGCGGCTGGCCCACCAGGAACGACTGCCAGCCGCGCGTGAAGTCCGCCGGGCTGTCCAGGACGACCCGTTCGACGTGGCGGGGGAACTCGGTGGCGTAATACGCCCCGAGCGCGCCGGCGTAGGACGGGCCGTAGTACGACACCTTGTCCACGCCGAGCAGGGAGCGGTAGAGGTCCATGTCGTGCGCGGCCTGGTCGGTGGTGAGGTAGGGCAGCAGACCGCCGGAGTGGCGCTCGCAGTCCGCCACGAAGGCGCGGGCCCTGTCGAAGGTGGCCCCGATCGCGGCCGCCGAGCGGTCGCGCAGATCACCGCTGGTGAAGAAGGCGTCCACCGTGTCCTGGTCCGAGCAGACGACGTTGGTGCTCGCCCCCACCCCGCGCTGGTCGAAGCCGACGACGTCGTAGGCGGCCGCGAGTTTCGGGCTCAGCCCGGTCAGGGTGGCGGGCCGGTTGAGGCCCGACGCGCCGGGGCCGCCCGCCGCCATCATCAGGACGCCGCGCCTGTCCGGGCCGGTCGCCCGGTGGCGCGACACCTGGACGCTCAGGCCCGGTCCCGCGTCGGGGTGGTACCAGTCCCGGGGCACGGCCATCGTGGCGCACTCCAGCGCGCCCGAGTCGCACGCCTGCCAGTCGAGGTGCTGGAGACGGTAGCGGCCGGGCACGGGCGGGGCGGCGCCGGTGTCGGCGCTCGCCGCGGCGGCCGGCAGCGCGGCGGCGGCGAGCAGGGCGCACGCGGCGGCCGCCGCCCACCGGGCCGGCTTCTGGAACAACTGCATGATTTTCTCTCCCCGTTGGGATCGCTCCCCTTGCGGTACGTCGGTCGCCTCGATCGTCCACCGCCGGGTCCCCGCGCCTCGATCCGGCCACCACCCGGAAAAGGGGTGGCACGGGTGCCACCTCGGTGGTGGTCCAGGCGCCCGTTGAGCGGGCCCGTCTCACCGCGCGAGCGTGTTCCAGAACATCGACTCGTACGTCTGGAGCAGCCGGCCGTAGTGCGCGCCCGCGCCCACGCCCTCACCGTGCTCGTCCCACGCGCCCGAGGCGACGGCCGCCGACGCCAGCTCCGCCAGCTGTGGCGCCGGGCCGGCGAAGAAGTCGAAGAAGCCGCACGCCTCGTCCAAGAAGCCGTACCGGGTGCGCAGCGCGGCCGCCATCCGGCCGCAACAGGCGCCCCAGGCAGCGAAGTTGGCGGTCAGAGCAAGCGCCACGCTCGGAGGTTCGCCGTTCAGGGCGAGCCACGCCACATACGCGGGGTAGGCCTGGCAGCCCGCCCGTGGCAGGTACTGTCCGATGTCCTCAGGGGTGAGCCCGCAGGCGCTCTCGTACGCCCCGAGCCGGTCGAGCGCCAGCGTCTCGCCCTCGGCGAGTGCGCCGAAGAACGCCGCGCACGCGGAGCCCGGGCCCGAGCGCTCGGCGAGCATCAGGAAGGCGCGCCGGTCCGACGCGATGATGTGGCGCTGCTCCAGGGCGAGAGCGGCGAGCGCGGACAGCGGCGCGTCGCCGGACTCCACCAGCGGCAGAAGCCCGTTGTCGTCCGCCGAAGGGGCCACCGCCCGGGTCGTCGCCGCGATGATCTCCTTGGCCGTACGCGTCTGACGAGTCATGCGGGACCCTTCGCGAAGCCGGCGGTGCGGTCACGTCCAGCGTCTCACGAGCCCGCGTCACCGGCCGCCCGTCAGGCGGCGACCGGGCGCCGCCTTCGCCGCCGGTCGCGGCCCCGGTCGCGCTGGGGCCACAGGAGCACATAGGCCGTCGACGCGATCACGAACGCCAGCCGGATCAGGCCCCGCGCCGCGTCGTCCGGCACCACGAACACGCTCCCGTACAGGGTCAGCAGCGCGAGCCAGCTCCACCACGGCACCAGCCTGCGCTGCCCGATCACATCCCACAGCAGCGTCCCGAGCAGCACCGACGCCGTGTAGTAGGTGTACACGCTGGGGTCGAGGACGATGCGCGCGTTGGCCCCGAGCAGCACCACCGCCGCCCACCGCCCCCGCCACACAGCGACCGCGCCGAGCAGCAGACCGAGCGCCGCCTGGGCGGGGCGGTCCCAGCCGGGCGTCTCGGGGTCGGCGACGCCCAGCCAGCGCAGCGCGGACGCCGGCTGGTTGGGTATCGCGAACCCGGCGGCCGACATCGAGTGCGGATTGCTGAGGAAGAACGGCGCCCACGCCACCGCGACCACCGCCGCGCACCACAGCCCCGCCCTCAGCCACTGGTGGCGCGGCAGAGCGAAGAGCAGCGCGGCGAAGGTGACCGCCGTCGGCTTGGAGTCCATGGCGAGCGCCAGCCACACCCCGGTGCCCACCGGGCTGTCGCGGGTCACCGAGCGGACCGCGAGTGCGGTGAAGAACAGGGCCAGCACATCGTCGAGGTGACCGAAACGCACCGACACCTCGATCCACATCGGGATGAAGGCGAGGCCCGCGATCAGGACACGCTGGCGCAGCCGTTGGTGGTTGGTGCCGGTGCCCAGGAAGTACCAGGCGGCACTGCGTCCGGCCAGGACCACGATCACCAGGCCGAGCACCGACATCAGGAGCGCGGCGAGGAACTGGCCGGTCCGCTCGGGGAAGGGGTTGAAGAGACCGGCCGTCAGGAAGCTGACCGGACCCATCTGGAGCTCGGGATGGTGGGCGTAGAGGTTGAGGCCGCCGGTGCCGTCACCGGAGGGGCCCTGGTAGATGAGTTCGCCGCCCGCCCGCAGATAGTGCCAGGAGAAGCCACCGTTGGGCTCCACCACGGCGAACCACAGCGCTGTCCACGCCGAGAGCAGGATCAGATGCATCCTCTGACTGATGGCCGGCACGTGAGTTCAGCTCCTGTTTCCCTGCCCGATACGAATGGCGTCGCGTGGAGCGCACAGGGCCCCGGGGAAAGATGTCATGCGGCCCCGGGCCGTTCTCACAGGGGGTCCACATGTGCGCGGTGCCACACCGGGCGCGGTCGGCGGGCGCCCGAGTCTGGCACATACCTCTGACTGAGAGATAAAATCGTTCCATGGCTGCCTCTGCGGCTGTGGAAGACGCCGAACCGTTCGACGACTCCCTGGCCGATGTGCTCGCCGGTGTCCAGCGGCTCATCCGGCGCCGGCTGCGCGCCGGCCTGGACGTCCCGCCCCTGCGCGGCGCCCACATCGACGTGCTCCGGCTCCTCCTCGACCGTCCCGGCATCGGTGTGTCGGCCGCTGCCAAGGAGCTCTATCTGGCGGGCAATTCGGTCTCCACGCTCGTCAACCAGCTGGTGCGGGGCGGATACGTCCGGCGCGAGACGGACCCGGGTGATCGCCGCTCGGCCCGGCTGTACGCCACGCCCGCGGCCGCCGGCCGCCTCCGCGACTGGCGCGAGCGCAGAGCGGCGCTCGTACGGGACCAGGTGACGCGCCTGGACCCGGCCGACCGGGCCGCGCTCGACGCGGCGCTGCCTGCGCTGCGCCGGCTCGCGCGGAACCTGCACGAGGAAGTGGAGGGCTCATGAGCGACGACGACGCCGTCCGGTGCGACGGCCTCGCCTACTCCTTCGGCGCGACCTTGGCGGTCGACGGGCTCGACCTCGCGGTCGCCACCGGCGAGGTATTCGGACTGCTCGGCCCCAACGGCGCGGGCAAGACCACCGCGATCCGCTGCGTCACCACCCTGCTGCCGGTACCGGCCGGCCGGGTGCGGGTGTTCGGCCACGACGCGGCGAAGGAACCGATGGCGGTGCGCCGGCTGCTCGGCTACGTACCCCAGCAGTTGTCGGCCGACTCCGGCCTGACCGGACGCGAGAACGTGGCCCTGTTCGCCCGCGTCTTCGACGTCCCGCGCAAGGAACGCGCCCGCCGCGTCGAGCAGGCCCTGTACGCCGTCGGGCTCACCGACGCGGCCGACCGCATGGCCAGAACGTACTCGGGCGGCATGATCCGCCGCCTCGAACTGGCCCAGGCCCTGGTCAGCGCGCCCCGCCTGCTCATACTCGACGAACCGACGATCGGCCTCGACCCGATCGCCCGCACCAGCGTGTGGGAGCACATCGACGCGGTGCGCCGGGCCACCGGCATGACCGTGCTCGTGACCACCCACCACATGGACGAGGCCGACCAGTACTGCGACCGTCTCGCGCTCATGCACCGAGGCCGCGTACGGGCCCTCGGCACACCCGAAGGCCTCAAGGCCGAGCTGCGCGAGCGCACCGCCGCGACCACACCCGACGCCCCGCCGCCCACCCTGGAGGACGTCTTCCGCGACATCGCGGGCAGCGGGCTCGACAGCCAGGGAGGTGACTTCCGCGATGTCCGCAGCACCCGCCGCACCGCGGCCCGCCTCGGGTGACGTCGCGGGACCGGACGCCGACCCCCGCCTGGAGCTGCTGCTCGTCCCGCCGCGCCCCCGCACCGGCTGGCGCCTGCTGCCCGCCCGGGCCGGCGCGCTGTGCGCGGTCGAACTGCAAAAGCTCCGGCACGACCGCGCCGAGCTCTACACCCGGGCCGTCCAGCCCGCGCTGTGGCTGCTCATCTTCGGCGAGACCTTCACCCGCATCAAGGCCATCCCCACCGGCGGCATCCCCTACATCGACTATCTCGCGCCCGGCATCATCGCCCAGTCCGCCATGTTCATCGCCATCTTCTACGGCATCATGATCATCTGGGAGCGGGACTCGGGCATCCTGACCAAACTCCTGGTCACCCCCACCCCGCGCTCGGCCCTCATCACCGGCAAGGCGTTCGCCGCGGGGGTCAAGGCGCTGATCCAGGCCGTCGTGGTGATCGTGATCGCCGCGCTGCTCGGCGTGGCCCTCACCTGGAACCCGCTGCGGCTGCTCGGCGTCGCCGTCGCCGTCGTCCTCGGCTCCGCGTTCTTCTCCTGCCTGTCCATGACCATCGCCGGGATCGTGCTGACCCGCGACCGTCTGATGGGCATCGGCCAGGCCATCACCATGCCGCTGTTCTTCGGCTCCAGCGCCCTCTACCCGGTCTCGATCATGCCGGGCTGGCTCCAGGCCGTCAGCAGGGCCAATCCGCTCAGCTACCAGGTGGACGCCCTGCGCGGACTGCTCCTTGGCACCCACACCCATCTCGCCCTCGACTACGGGGTCCTGGTGGTCGCGGCGCTGCTCGGGATCCTCGCGGCGTCCTCGCTCCTTGGCAGGCTGGCGCGCTGAGCGCTGCCATCATGAACCCGTGGCCCCCATGACAGAAGACGACGGATACCTCCTGGACAATCGGCGCGCCGAGGCCGGCGAGCGCTTCGACGCGCTCGCCGAACTCTTCGACGACTCGACGTTCCGCCACTTCGACGCGCTCGGTCTCGGCCCCGGCCACCACGTCTGGGAGGTGGGCGCGGGCGGGCTCTCCGTGCCGCGAGGCCTGGCCGAACGGGTCGGCCCCGAGGGCAGGGTGCTCGCCAGTGATCTCGACACCGCGTGGCTGAGCGGCGCCGAGCTGCCGCCGAACGTCGAGGTCCGCCGCCACGACGTCGGACAGGACCAGGCGCCCGGCGGGCCCTTCGACTTCGTCCACGCGCGCCTCGTCCTGGTCCACGTCACCGACCGCGCCCGCGCCCTCGCCACCATGGCCGGGGCGCTGCGCCCCGGCGGCGTCCTGCTGATCGAGGACGCCGACCCCGCGCTCCAGCCTCTGCTCTGCCTCGACGAGTACGGCCCCGAACAAGAACGCGCCAACCGGCTGCGGCGAGGCTTTCGCGCCCTGCTCGCCGAGCGCGGCGCCGACCTCTCCTACGGGCGTAAACTTCCGCGCCTGCTAAGGGAGTCGGGCCTTGAGCGAGTCGAGGCCGACGCCTATTTCCCGGTCACCTCACCGGCCGGCGCCGTCCTCGAAGCCGCGACCGTACGCCAGGTCAGGGACCAGCTCGTCGCCCGGAACCTCGCCGACGACGAGGACATCGAGCGCCATCTGGCGAGCGTCGCCGCCGGCCGCCTGGACCTGGCGACGTCGCCGATGATCTCGGCCTGGGGCCGCCGCCCGGCCTGACGGGCGGAGCCTAGGCGGCGGTGTCCGTGCCGGCAGCGCCGTCATAGGTGTAGTACCGCGTGTGGTCGAGCAGGTCCGCCGGGCTCACGTCGTTCCAGGGCCGCATCGTGTCGTGCAGGTCCACCACATTGGCGGTGCCCGCCGCCGGCAGATAGGGCGAGCCGGGGTGCAAGGCCTGCCACCGCGCCCAGAGCCGGTCCACGAAGGCGTGGTGCAGCCAGAACACCGGGTCGTTGGGCGAGGCGCCGGTCGCCATCTGGCCGCCCACCCAGACATGGACGCGGTTGTGCAGATTGACCCCGCGCCAGCCCTCCAGGTGGTTGCGGAAACCGTCCGACGCGCTGTTCCACGGCGCCATGTCGTACGTCGTCATGGCGAGCACACCCTCGACCTCGGCCCGGGTCGGCAGCTGGGCGACGGACGCGCCGAGCGCCCGGCGCAGATAAGTACGCCCGTCCACCCGGACGTTGATGGTCCAGTTGCCCGTGCCGTGCGCGAACGGCCCGTCCATCACCTGCCCGTCCCTGCTGCGCCCGGTGCCGCCGAGGAAGTCGGCCGCCCACAGCGAGGAGGCCGGGGTGCGGTCGACCGTCCAGTCCCAGTAGGGCAGGGTGACGGAGGCGTCCACGCTCTGGAGCGCCTGCTCGAATTCGATGAGGAATCTGCGGTGCCAGGGCAGGAACGACGGCGAGCGGTGGCCGACCCGGTCGCCGGTGTCGGTGTCGCTCATGATGAAGGAGTTGTGGGTGCGGACGAAGGCGTCGTACCTTCCGTCGCGCTTGAGCTGAAGCAGCGCGTCGACGAGGCGGCGCTTCTCTGCGGCGGTGAGGTCTGCCTGGTTCTTGCGAACGGCCATGGCTGTGCTCCTGGTGGGGCTGTGGTGCGGACGGGACGTGACGGGGGAGCGGATCAGCCGAGCGGAACGAGGTCGGCGCCCTGAAGCTCCACCACGGCGGCGCGGGCGAGCGCGCGCGGAGTCGGGGAGGTCTGGTAGTGGTTCACGACGCTGATCCAGGTGCCGTCGGCGTTGCGCATCACGTGCAGGTCCCGGCCGTCTATGCGTACCGCGTAGCCGCCGCCGTGGTGCGCGTGCCCGGCGCCGGGCACGCCCTGGATGCGCCGCCCCTGGAAGACCTCGTCGAAGGCCTCGGGCAGGTCCTCGGCGGGGCCGGCGGGGTGGCGGTCGTCCGTGACGACGGCGTGCGCGGTGCCCCCGAGGGCCAGGCCGGCGAGGGCGCCCGTGGTGACGCCGATGGCGTGACGGCGGGTGGGCCGACACGCGGCGGAGGGCTGTGGCATGGCAATCCCCTTTGATTCACGGTGAGTTGGCGGGCGGTTGGTGCCGGGCCCGTTTCTGCCGGTGGCCTGCGCGATCGCCCAGGGAACCGCGACCGGCCTGGTCACGGCCGTGCCGGCCGGCGGACCCGTACGGCTCCATGCCTATCGGCTGCGGCCACGGCCGGGGAAGCGGCGATCAAGGGGTTGGGCGCAATGCGGACATGTCCCGATTCGAAGTGCGATGTTCAACAACGGCGATCTTGTCGACTCCGCGTCATCAAGGGCCCCGATGTGGAGATTTCCTCTGCAATATGCCAACGCCATGCAAATCTTGTGGTTTTGGCGGGCCGGGTGTGGCTGCCCTCACGCGCGGAAGGCGACCGGAAACGCGCGCCGGGCTTTGGCCAGTGGCCTGAACCCCGGGTAGAAAAAGAGGCGTTCACCGGCAGGGATGCCGGTGAACGCCTCAGGGTGCTGCTACAGGTCAGCCCACCCCGCGCGGCAGGGCCAGCGACTGGACCTGGGGGAGGGCGGTCCAGTCGTTGGAGGCGACGCTGGCGTGGGCGGCGGCGAGCTTGGCCACCCGGGCGCGCGCGTCCTCGGGGGAGGGGTTCTTGTCGTCCAGGGCCGGCGCCACGTTCTGCGCGTCGGTCATGATGACGAAGTAGTGGTGGGCGTCGTACCAGGCGGTGTCGATGCCGCCGCTCAGATAGGCCGACGCGTCACCGTCGAAGACGACGAACCACGGCCGGATCGAGGTCTCCGCGTAGCGTGAACGGGGGTCGCCCGCCTGAGTGTTGTGGACCGAGGGGAAGACCTGCGCCTGCGCCACGTGGCCCGCCGCCGCCAGGTCACGCAGGTGGCGCGCGTACTCGACGTCCGTCCAGAGCCGGTCGGTGGGGTTGCCCTCCTCGACCGTGCCCGGGATCACTTCGAGCATCACCTTGCCCGCGAGCTGGTCGCGGGTGGGCCAGTTGCCGGCGGCCGCGGCCTCGTCGAGGGTGGCGTACTGCCCGCCGCCGGGCTTGGCGAGCAGATCCGCCGGCCGGAAGACGGCGGAGCCCAGATGGGCGCTGATGGTCTGGTCGAGCTGGGCGGGGCCGAGGCCGAAGGTGGACTGGAAGCCCGCCTTCATCTCCAGCTTGATGACGAGCGGCGGATGCCCGGGGTGTGCCCCCAGCCAGACCCGTACGTCGTCGAGGCAGCTCTCCAGGTCCTTGTTGGCGCCGCCGGAGTAGAGCTGGGCGGGGGTGGTGGCGTTCACGCAATTGTTGCTGTTGCCCAGTGGGTTGGAGTGGCTGACCTTCCACTCCTTGGTGATGAAGTCGTCCCACACATCGAGCTCGATCATCGAGGTGCCGGTGTCGAGGGCCTGTGCCAGATAGGGGAACGCGGCCGGATCGTAGGTGTTGTGCAGGCCGGAGACGGTGGCCCCGGACAGCGGCAGCGATTGCGTTCCCGCCGCACTGGCGCCGGAGCCCGCACCCGCCGCGGCGAGGGCGAGGCAGGCACCGAGCGCGCTGAACAGGGCTGTCCGCAGCCGGGGTGCGAAACGTCTGGGCCGGGGGTCCGACACGGGTCCTCCTGGGTGAGGGTGGCATTCCATCAGGACAGTGGCATCGCCGGGTGAATAGGCGAAGACATGTCAAGTAACACGAGAGGGAACGCGGTTGTCACCCCCTGGGGCCCGGCCCGGTCGAGTGGAGCAGGCTAGAAGTTGAAGACCGCCTCCGAACCGGCGTCCTTCATGCACGAGTTGCCGTACGTGTGCACATGGCTGACGCGCCGGCCGTTCCACACGCCGTCGGCCCGCACGGTGACCGGGTTCCACAGCTGCGTACACAGGTGAGGGGCGCCGGGTGCGGCGAGAGCGGCGAAGTCGCCCTTGGCGCGCTTGAGTTCGGCGCATGCCTCGGCGGGCGTGGGGTGGGTGCCGGAGGGGGTCGGGGCGCAGTTGAGGGTCACCGCGCGCTGGACCGAGGTCGCCTGGTCGCCGGTGCCGGGCTCGATCGTGAGCACGAGGGCGGACGGCGCGTACAGGCTCATCGGCTGCTGGGCCGCGGCCGGAGCCGCGGCCGCTGAGCCGAGGCCGGTTCCGACCAGTCCATTGGCCAGCAGAGCGACGGCGACGGCACTGACTGCTGCGATCTTCCGCATTTCGAACACTCCTGGGGTTGGTTTCCGAAGAACGAACAGGAGTCTGTACCGAGGTGCGGGGTCCCGCGTACCGCGCCAAACACATTCGGTCACCTGAAGTCACGCAACGGAGCCGCATCCGTGCAGGGCGATGGATGGTCGCCCAGGTCGGCGGGTCGGGCAAGGTCGGCCAAAAGAAAGATGTGTTAGCGGGGGTTGCGTCGATTTCAAGGCAGTGGATGACTTTATTCTGGGAATCTTAGGCTGAATTGAGGGTGGCCAGAGCACGGCCCCCCGGTTGGATCACCTGCCGACTGCCGACTGCCGACTGCCGACTGCCGCGTGCCGCAATGCCGCGCGATGGTCCGCCCGCACGTGGCGGGGTCCGGTGCCACGACCTCACCGCTTGGGGCGTCCCGCGCGGGCGCGGTCCGAGCGCCGTCGGGCCAGGACCACGAGCGTGGCGGTCACGGCCAGGCCGCCGGCCACGGACCCCGCCACCGGCCAGGACGACTCCTCCTCGCTCGCGACCCCGGCCGGTTCGACGGCCGCCACCTGGGCGGTGCGCGTCTCCTGTGGCCGGTGGGCCGCCCTGGTGGGCCGTACGGGTTCGAGCGATCCCACCGCGTCGACGTGGTCCCACGCCCCGAACCCCCAGTCCAGCAGGGTCCTGGCCTCCTCGTACACCTCGAACCCGCCGCCGGACTGCGGGTTCATGACGGTCACCAGGAGGGTGCGCTCGCCCTGCTTCGCCGCCGCGATCAGGGTGTTGCCCGCGTTGCTGGTGTAGCCGTTCTTGATGCCGATGATCCCCGGGTAGCGGGCCACCCCGTCGCTGCCCGAGAGCAGGCGGTTGGTGTTCATGATTCCGTACGAACCGCCCCCGCCGGGGAACTGCGCCGAGGGGGTCGAGCAGTACTCGGCGAAGTCCGTGCGGGCCAGACCCGCACGGCCGAACACGGCGAGGTCGAAGGCCGAGGAGACCTGCCCCGGGGTGTCGTACCCGTCGGGCGAGACGACCTCGGTGTCCAGGGCGCCGAGCCTGCGGGCCTCGGCCTGCATCTGCGCCGCCGTCTGCTCCCAGCCGCCGTTGAGCGACGCGAGCACGTGCACGGCGTCGTTGCCCGAACTCAAAAACACGCCGCGCCACAGATCGGAGACCTGGTAGGTGTGCCCGGCCTCGACGCCCACGAGGCTGCTGCCCGGACCGATGCCGGCCAGGTCCTGCTCGGAGACCGTGTGCCGGTCGTCCGCGCGCAGGTGGGGGAGCGCGGTGACCGCGAACAGGGTCTTGAGCGTGCTGGCGGGCGGCAGCCTGCGGTGCGCGTCGCGGGCGGCGAGGATCTTGCCGGTGCGGGCGTCGGCGACCACGAACGAGAGCGCGGACACCCCGGCCGGAAGGGCGGGGGCGCCGGTGCGCGGACGCACGTGCTCGCCCGCCGGTACCGGCAGGGGCGCGGAGGCGGAGCTGTCCTGCGTCGGAGCCAGGCAGCACAGACCGATGGCGGCAGTGGCGGTGAGCGCTGCCATGGAACGGAATCCGGACCTGATGACCATTCAGCCACCGTAGGAACAGAACGGACATCACGCAGGTCGGCTTGTGCCGTCCGGCCTACACGCCGCCATCCGTGGGCGTGGCTGATTCCGTGCCTCGCTGCTGGCGTCCCGGTCCCGCGCGTTCACGCGGCCGGCTCCGTTCGTTCAAGGAATAGCAATGGTCTAGTCCAAGTCGTTGACGTGTTCCGGCCACCGGCCAATTCTGGGGTCCCTCCCACACTCCAGGAGACCTCGTATGAAGCCTCTTCGTGCGCTCCTCTGCGGCGCCGCGAGCGCCGCGCTGGCGGCGGCCGGTCTCGCCTCCTTCGTCGCGGGCCAGGCGTCGGGCGCGACCGTGGACGCGGCCGGGCTCGGCGCCCGCTGGTACGCCGCCGCCCCCTATCTGATGCCCCTCGACAACGACCCGCCCGACGCGCCCGCCATCATGGACGCCACCGGCCTCAAGGCCTTCCAGCTGGCCTTCGTCCTGGCTCCCGACGGAGGCGGATGCAGCCCCACCTGGGGCGGCACGGCCCCCGTCTCCTCCGACACCGCCGTCGCCGGCGTCATCTCCGCCATCCGCGCCAAGGGCGGCGACGTGTCGGTATCGGCCGGCGGCTACGGCGGCACCAAGCTCGGCCAGAACTGCTCGGACGCGGCCGCCACCGCCGCCGCCTACCAGCAGGTCATCACCAAGTACGGCCTGAAGGCGATCGACTTCGACCTCGAAGAGCCCGAGTACGAGAACACCGCCGCCATCTCCCACGAGATCGGCGCCGCCAAGATCCTCCAGCGGAACAACCCCGGTCTCTACGTGTCGGTGACCACCGCCGGCACGGCCGACGGCACCGGCTGGTTCGGCAAGCAGATGCTGAACGAGGCCAAGTCGCAGGGCTTCGTGCCCGACAACTTCTCGATCATGCCGTTCGACGGCGGGTTCAGCGGCGCCTCCGCCCAGACCAGCGCGCTGACCGGCTTCAACTCCATACTCCAGTCGACGTTCGGCTGGGACGCGGCGACCGCGTACGCCCATGAGGGCTTCTCCGGGATGAACGGGCGCAGCGACTCCGGCGAGTTCTTCTCGCAGGCCGACTTCCAGAGCGTGCTCGACTACGCGACCGGCCACAACATGGCCCGCTTCACCTTCTGGTCCCTCAACCGGGACCGGCAGTGCACCCCGCCCGACAACAACGGCAGGACGTCCGGGACGTGCAGCAGCGTTCCGCAGGCGGCCTGGGACTTCGCCAAGTACGCGGTGAGGTTCGCGGGCGCCACCCCGCCCACCTCGCCGTCTTCGCCCTCGCCGTCCTCCCCGCCGCCCTCGTCGCCCGGTGGTGGCGGCACCTGCGCGGCGGCGGCCTGGACCCCGGGCGCCGTCTACACCCAGGGCAACGAGGTCTCCCACAACGGCCACACGTACAAGGCCAAGTGGTGGACGCGCGACGAGGAGCCCGGGACCACGGGGGAGTGGGGGGTCTGGCAGGACGAGGGCGCCTGCTGAATTTCTCGCCACGGCTCCGGCCCGCGCGCCGCGTCGCGCGTGCCGGAGCCGTAGGCGTACCCGGGTCCTTCGGGCGGCCGGCAAGCGGGGCGAAAGTTTTTCGAGGACGGCGGCAACCCCCGTGCCCGCCGCGCGTCGTCAGGGGTGAAGGCGCATGTGGCGCCGCCCCCTCGACACCGTGGAGAACCACAACGTGACCGTCCCCCAGCACAGTCCCGCCAAGACCGACCCCCGCCGCCCGCACCGCCCGCGCCGCCTGGCCGGCGCCGCGGCCGCGACCGGCCTGCTCCTCGCTCTCGCCGCCCCCGCGCTCGCCGGGCCCGCCCACGCCGAAGGGCCCGGTGTCGAGGCGAGGAGCGTCGCGCAGGCCCCGGTGGCCCAGTACCGTGACGCCGACGCGTCGTCGCCGGTCAAGCGAGCGGGTGAGAGCAAGGTGGCCGCCGCGCGGCCGAGCCCTGCGGCCACCGAGCCGCCCACCGCGCCGCAGCCCAGGCGGCCTCAGGGCGTCGAGCCGTCCGCCGCGCCGCAGCCCAAGCAGCCCCAGGGCGTCGAGCCCACGGCCGCGGCGCTGGCCGGCGGCGGCGCCGAGCCGAGCGCGGCGCCGAGCGCACCGGCGGCCGCCCCCGCGCCCGCCGATCAGAAGGAGCTGGCCCATACTGGTTCGTCCACGGCCACGACGGTGATGGGCGTCGGCGCCGGTGCGCTGATCCTCGTGGGTCTCGGCACCGTCTACGCCGTCCGGCGGCGGCACGCGAACTGAGGCACGCCACGGCCCCGTCCCCGCGCGAGCGGGGCGGGGCACTGCCCGCGCACCCGAGGAACGTGATGGAGTACACCGCCGCGCCGCGCCCGGCCCCCCTCTTCCCGCGCCTGTCCCCACCCCGGTGGCGCCGGCTGCTGCGCCGCAGCCGTACCGACCCGCGCGCGCGGCCGTTCACGCCACGCGGGGTGGGCCACGGCCCGGGTGGATTCGTCACGGATGGCGCCCCCGACGCCGGCCGGCCGACCATCAGCGAGCTCTACCACGCCCACCGCCTCGCGATGGTGCGTCTCGCCATCATGCTGGTGGACGACCTGGCGAGCGCCGAGGACGTCGTGCAGGACGCGTTCACCGCGCTCTACCGGCGTCACGGCGAGCGGATCGAGGAGATCGACAACGCCCTCGCGTATTTGCGGACCGCCGTCGTCAACGCCTCGCGCTCCTTGCTGCGCCGCCGTCGCACCGCGCGCGGCTACACCCCTCCCCATGAACCGCACGCGCCCTCCGCAGAGGAACGCGTGGTTCTCGACGAGGAGCACCGCGAAGTGATCGCCGCGCTCGGCCAGTTGACGGCTCGGCGGCGCGAAGTGCTCGTCCTGCGGTACTGGAGCGATCTCACGGAGGCGGAGATCGCGGCCACCCTCGGCATCAGCAGGGGCTCGGTGAAGTCCCTCGCGAGCCGGGGCATAGACGCGCTGGAGAAGATCCTGGAGGCACGGACATGAGCGGCCGCTGGAGCGAACCCGAGCACGCGGGGCGCCCGGTCGAGCGGCGGCTGCGCGCCGCGCTCGCCGCCCGCGCGGAGAACATCACCGGCGCCGATCTGCGTCCCGCGCGGCCACCGGGCCGGCAGTCGCGCCGTACGCGGCCGGCCTGGCTGTGGCCGCGCCGTCTCGCGCTGCCGCTCGCGGGGCTCGCCACGGCCGCCGCCGTGGCTGTGGGCCATGCCGCGTTCACCCCCGGCCCCGAGGAGCGGCGCCCGCTGCCCGCGCATTCGCCGGGCCCGGTCGAGCCTCCGCCCACGCGCGGGCCTTCGGTGGCGCCCACCCCGAAGCCGTCACCGCCGCCCAGCAGCGCCCCGTCCCCTGGCCCGCCGTCAGTGGACCGCTCGCCGTCCTCGCCGTCCCCGCCCCGGGAGCCCGGCGCCCTGCCCCCGTCACCGCCGGCGACAGCGGAGAAACAGGGCCACTCGCGCGGCCCCGTACCCCAGCGGGTCACGCCGCCCCCACGGACACCGGCGCCCTGACGGGCCGCCGACGACGCCCCCCACCGCCTTTGTGACCGGGTGCGGCTCGCAGGGGCGCGACCGGCGTGACGCGGGTCGGCGTCAGACGTCACCCGGGCATCGGACGTCACCCGGGCATCGGACGTCACCCGGGCGTCAGACGTCACCGTTCGGAGCGGCGGGCGTCGCGGTCAGGGCGCGCCGGCGGCGCCACAGCACCAGCGGGGCCGCCCCGGCGACGGTGAGCGCGCCCGGTGCGAGGGCCGCAGCCGTGTTGATGCCGGCCTGGTCGAAGGTGTCGGGAACCGGCAGCGTCGCCCAGCGGGTGACGGGCCAGCCGATCACGAAGGCGCGGCCCACGGCCTTGTCGACCGGGACGAGCCCGTGGTTCTTGTCCTGCTGGTGATAGCGGGAGTCCGCCGAGTTCTGCCGGTGGTCGCCCATCACCCACATCTTGCCCTTGGGCACGGTCACCTTGAACTGGCCGCCCGCCTGGTCGGCGCTGCACGGCGTGTTCCCGGGATAGACGTACGGTTCGACGAGCGGCTTCCCGTTGACCTTGAGGGGTCCGGTGCCCTTGCACTCCACCGTGTCCCCGGCCACCCCGATGACCCGCTTGATCAGATCGTGTTCGTCGGCCGACGGCAGGATGCCGATGAACGACAGGGCCTTTTGGACCACGTTCTGGGGCGAAGTCGGCTCGTCCTGAAGCCAGTTGTCGGGATCGTGGAAGACGACGACCTCGCCGCGCGCGGGTTCCGATCCGAACCAGGGGGTCAGTTTGTCGACGAGCACCCGGTCACCGGGCTGGAGCGTGTTCTGCATCGACTCCGAGGGGATGGAGAACGCCTGCACAAGGAACGTCTTGATGAGGAGCGCGAGCACGAGCGCGACGCCGATGAGGATCGGCAGTTCCTTCCAGAAGGAGCGGTGCTTGGCACGCCGCCGGGGGGTGCCCGGCTCGTCCGGCTCCTCGCCGTCGGTCCCCGTACTCCCGCCGGCGCCGACCGCTGAATTCCCCACGCTGCTCCTCCGGTCCTTGGTGGTCGAAGCCCCGGACGGCTCCGATCCACGACTGCCCAACGAACGGTAGTTCCCGGGGGCCCCCGATCGACGAGGGCCCCGGGGAGTGTCCGGCGATGTTTCCCGTAGCGGGGCGATCCGGCGGGCGCGGACCCCGGTCCTGCGCATCATCCGGGCCCGACGCGCACCCCGGCCTGAGGCGCGCACCTCGGGCCCGCGCGCACCTCGGGCCGGCGCGGCCCCCGGGTCGGTGGCGCGGCGGGCCGGTGGCTTATGAGGCGGGAACGGGGCCCTGCATGTGCTCACTGATCCACTGGATGAGACCGCCGTCGGCCATGTTCGGCACATACGTCTTGGCGTTGTGCCCGCCGCCCTGTATGACGCTGAGCTTGGTCTTCACCGGGCCCTTGGTGTACTTGGAGATGAACTCCTCGATCTTCGGCTTGGCCTGCGCGTCGGAGCCCACGGTGCCGACCTGGAAGGCGAGGTAGACGTCGGGACTCTTGGCGGCGATCAGCTTCTGGGCGAGGAGGTTGGGATTGTTGTCCGCCTTCTCCTTCTCGTGACCGGCCCACAGGCGGGAGTCGGGCACGATGTCGGGGCCCGAGGCGATGACCGCCTTGAACTGGCCGGGCTTTTGCAGCACGCTCTTGAGGCCCGCGAAGCCGCCGGTGGAGGAGCCCATGAAGGCCCAGCCGTCGCGGGAGTTGACGGTGCGGAAATTGGCCTTGATGAGGTCGGGGACGTCCTCCGTGAGCCAGGTGCCCATCTTCGGCTGGCCCGGGATGTCACTGGCGTCCCAGTACAGGCCGCCGGTGTCCGGGTGCGGATTGAGCACCGGCATCGCGAGGATGAAGGGCAGGCTCTTGCCCTCCTTGGACCACTGGGAGACGCTGGCCTCCAGCTTGAGGTCCGTACCCATCCAGTAGTTGGTCGGGTAGCCGGCGCCGCCCGGCAGCGCGACCATCACCGGGAAGCCGCTGTTGGCGTACTTCGGGTCCTTGTACTCCGGCGGGACCCAGACCCACACCTTGCCCGTGAAGCCGGACTTCTTGCCCTCCAGGGTCGTCACGGCGATCTTGGTGCCGTTCTCGGGCACCGTGCCGGCCACCGTGAACTTGGCCTCGGGTCCGGTCGGCATGAGGACCTTGGAGTCGGCCTTGCCTCCACCGCCACCCGGCTTGTCGCCACCGACCCCGCCGTCCTGACCAAAACTGATCGCGTCTCCCTTGTCGGAGAACACGTCGAAATAGTTCAGGACGGGCCACGCGATCAGGCCGAGCACGGTGACGGCGACCACGCCGAGTATCCAGCGCTTGGCGCGACGGGCCCGGCGGTGGCCCCGAGACTGATAGGCCCCTTGGCGGGGGTGGGTCATTGCGATCGCTCCGGGTGGTTCTGTGGCCCAAGGGCATTGCCTGTTCGTTCCATCAGGGCTGATGGGCACGGAGGGCCAAAGGGTTCCGGATTCGTCATACAAATCTTGTGCAAGTGTTCGATCCGACGAGGGCGGCCCGGTGGCCCGGCGGCCCGGTGCCTGAGGGGTCTCCTACCCGGACAGCGGGCACCCTGTGGCTCGCGCGGCCGTGGCGGCTGTCACACCGCACCGCCACCGGGCGGGGGAACCTTGATCCGCCGCAGCGTTGAAGGACAGCCCGTCCTCCCGCGTGGGAGGTGTCGCAGCGCACCGTCACCGGGCGGCGGGACCCTCGTTCCGGCGCGCGGCCGAAGCGCGGACCGTCCCCCCGGCTGCTTCGCGCGCCCACGCCGCGAGGTCCCGCCCGACCGGGTCCCCGGCGTCGTCCACACGCGCCGCCCCACCCGACGAACTGGAATGCGCCAATCGCGCGCGGCCCGGGCCGGTCGTCCGCGAAGCGGGAAATCGTGGCACCTCGCAGCGCCCGGGTCGCACCCCAACTCGGCCTCTGTGCGGGCGAGTTGGCGCCATCCCGCATCCGGCCTGCACGGGGCCGCGCCCGGCGGGCCACCCCGGCCGGCCGGCCCGTGCGCGGACACGCCTCGGCAATGCCGGGCTCGGCCCCGGGCGCGGCGGATGCTTGTTTCCGCTCGCTCGATGGGAGCCATTGACAACAACGAGCGTCAGTACTGCACTGGCGGGTGCCCTCCGGCAGGCTCGTGCCGGCGGGATCGGCACCTTCCCCTGCCCTCCTCACGCATGGCGCCCGGGCCCCGCCGGCCGGGCCAGGAAGGAATCTGTCGTGCCGTCACTTCCCACCCGCCGCAGGAGAATCGCGGCCCTGCTCGCCGCGGCCCTCGCCGTCCCGCTGAGCGCAGCCGGGGCGTACGCCTCGACGGCGCCGGCGCCCTCCGCGCCCCGTGGCGCGCCCCTGGCCGCCGCCCCGCCCATGGGCTGGAACAACTGGGCCCATTACATGTGCGACATCAGCGAAGCGACCGTCGTGCGCAACGCCGACGCCCTGGTCTCCTCGGGCCTCGCCGCCAAGGGCTACACCACGGTGACGGTGGACGACTGCTGGATGGCCAAGAGCCGCGACGCCGCGGGCGACCTCGTCGCCGACCCGGAGCGCTTCCCGCACGGCATGGCCTGGCTCGGCTCCTACCTGCACTCCCGTGGTCTGAAGTTCGGCATCTACGAGGACGCCGGCTCCGCCACCTGCGAGGGCTACCCCGGCAGCGGACGCCCCCAGGGAGGAGGCGGCGACCACTTCGCCGAGGACACCGACACCTTCGCCTCCTGGGGTGTGGACTACCTCAAGCTCGACGGCTGCAACATGTACGTGGCCCCGGGCCAGACCAAGGAGGAGGCCTACCGCCAGGCGTACGACCGCGAGGCCGACGCCATCGCGGACTCCGGGCGTGACATCGTCTTCTCCGAATCGGCGCCCGCCTACTTCCAGCCGAACGGCGAATGGGGCAGCTCGGACTGGTTCTCCGTGCTCTCCTGGGTCGGCAAGGACGGCCAGCTCTGGCGCGAGGGCACCGACATCGCCGTCTACAACCCCGCCCATCCCGGCACCAGCCGCTGGGCGAGCGTGCTGCACAACTACGGCTACAACCGCTGGATCGGCCGCTACGCTGGACCGGGCAACTGGAACGACCCCGACTTCCTGCTCGCCGGCGATCCCGGTCTGAGCGCCGAAGAATCGCGCAGCCAGGTGGCGCTCTGGGCGATGATGGCCGCCCCGCTGATCCTCTCCTCCGACGTGGCCTCCCTCACCCCGGCCGGGCTCTCGGCCCTCGGCAACAGGGCCCTCATCGCCATCGACCAGGACAGCCTCGGGCGGCAGGCGGGGATGGTGTCCACCGACGGCACGACCGACGTGCTGGCGCGCCCGCTCGCGGGCGGCGACCGGGCCGTGGCCGTGCTCAACCGCTCCTCGTCGGCGCGGACCGTGTCCACCACCCTCGCCTCGGTCGGCCTGCCCGGCTGCCGGGTGAGCGCCAAGAACCTGTGGAGCGGCGCCCGTTCGACCACCTCGTCCGCGCTGAGCGCGACCATTCCCGCGCACGGCACCGCGATCTGGCGGCTCACCCCGGGCAGTGGCTGCGCCGCCGCCGTACCCACCGGGCAGCTCACCGGCAACGGCGCCAACTGCGCGGCCGTGGCGACAGACGGCACCGCGAACGCCACCCCGGTGATCCTCTCCACCTGCGCCGGCGGCGCCGACCAGCGCTGGACCCTGGCCCACGACTCGACCGTGCGGGCCCTGGGCAAGTGCTTGACGGCGAGCGGCGGCGCGGGCGACGCGGCCGTTCTGTCGGACTGCGCGGGCGACGCGGCCCAGCGCTGGACGGCCGACCCGGACGGCGCGCTGGTCAACGCCGGATCGGGGCTCTGCCTCGATGTGTACGCAGGAGGCACGGCTCCGGGCACCAAACTGGACACCTGGGCGTGCGGGGCGCGGCAGGCCAACCAGACCTGGGCCCTGCCCGTGTGACAGCCGTGTCAGGCGCGGGGGGCGAGCTTCTGCCGGACGCTGACCGCGTCGACACGCAGGGTGACCGCGGCCGTGTCCTCGGCGCTCAGCGACAGGAGCGTCGCCCGGTCGGCGGCCACGGTCACCTCCACGTGGAACGCCACGAGGCAGAGGTCGCCCGCGGTCTCCTCGTCCTGAAGCGCGAAGAGCAGATCGCAGAAGTAGCGGGCGCCCTCCGCGCTCTCCCGGAAGCCGAGGTGGGGTGCTCCTTCCTGTTCGCCCAGGCCGAGGAAGACTTGGGCGAGCGCGGCGTCCGTACGCTCCCAGAAGGCGGGGTTGGCGAACGGCTCGACCAGGGCCTGACGCACAGCCTGCTTCAGCGTGAGCACCATGACCTGGACCGGCGCGGTCTCCTGGAGGCCGAAGCCCGGGATGATTTTGACGAGGGTGCTGTCGGGCAGGGCGCGGGCGGCCGCGCGCACGGCGGCGAAGTCGAAGTCGCCGCCCGCGGGGGCGATCGCCTCCTGGAGTGCGGCCTCGGCGGCGCGCAGCCGGTCGAGCGCGTCGGGGCCGGCTTCGGCGACCGTCCGGAAGACGGCCCTCGCGCTGGTGCTCCGGTCAACCATGGCTGCTCCCCTGGAGGCTGGACGTGATCAATGGCCGACGCGCAGTATGCCCAAGCGGCCGGGAAGGGGCGCAGCGGTCTCACATTCCGTGCGCCACCCGCCTCGCGGGAGGCTGGCGCACCGGGCGGCGTGACCGTAAGTAACCAGGTGTGCGCCTCTGACCTGCGAAGACCACAGAAAGTGACGCCGGTCACGTCGGGTGATTTTTTCGGCATGTTCCCCGCACGGCCGGGCAGGGGCGCAGGTGGCCCTGTCCCAGCACCGCATCGGAGGATCCGAACCATGCCCGAGCTCTACATCGACGGCCAGTGGAGAGCCGCCGTCGACGGGCGGACCCGCGAGATCCGGTGTCCGGCCGACAACACCCTGGTCGCCACCGTCGACGAGGCCGGCCCCAAGGACACCGAGCACGCCATCGCCGCGGCCCGAGCCGCCTTCGACCACGGACCGTGGCCGAGGACGGCCCCGGCCGAGCGCGGTGCGCTGCTCCTGCGCGTGGCCGACCTGCTGGTGCGCGACAAGGAGATCCTGGCGCGCGCCGAATCCCTCGACACCGGCAAGCGCATCGTCGAGTCCCGTTACGACATGGACGACATCGCGGGGTGCTTCCGCTACTTCGCCACGCTCGTCACCTCCGAGGGCGCGGGCCGTGTCGTCGACACCGGCAACCCGGTCGTCGACAGCCGCGTCGTGCGGGAGCCGGTCGGGGTCTGCGGGCTCATCACGCCGTGGAACTACCCGCTGCTCCAGACCGCCTGGAAGGTGGCCCCGGCGATCGGCGCCGGCAACACCTTCGTCCTCAAGCCCAGCGAGCTGACCCCGCACACGGCCATCCACCTCATGAAGCTCCTGGCCGACGCGGGCCTTCCGGCGGGCGTGGCCAACCTGGTGCTCGGCGCGGGCGCCGAAGCCGGCGCGCCGCTGGCCGACCACCCCGACGTGGACCTCGTCTCCTTCACCGGCGGCCTGGTGACCGGCCGCCGCATCATGGCGGCCGCGGCGCCCACCGTGAAGAAGACCGCGCTCGAACTCGGCGGCAAGAACCCCAATGTCGTCTTCGCCGATGTCGCGGCGAGCGAGGCGAGCTTCGACGCCGCCGTGGACAACGCGCTCACCGCGGTGTTCCTGCACTCCGGTCAGGTCTGCTCGGCCGGCACCCGGCTCCTGGTCGAGGACGCGCTGCACGACCGCTTCGTGGACGAACTCGTGCGCCGCGCGGGCCGCATCCGCCTCGGGGGCCCCTTCGACGAGCGGGCCGAGACGGGACCGCTGATCTCCGCCGCCCACCGCGACAAGGTCGAGGCGTACGTCGCCGCCGGAATCTCCGAGGGCGCCGTGCTGCGCTGCGGCGGCGAGCGCCCCGACTCCCCCGAACTGGAGGCCGGTTACTACTACCCGCCGACCATTTTGGACGAGTGCCGCAGCGACATGAGCGTCGTACGCGACGAGTCCTTCGGGCCGGTCCTGACGGTGGAGCGCTTCACCGCCGAGGACGAGGCCGTGCGCCTGGCCAACGACACGGTCTACGGCCTGGCCGGCGCGGTGTGGACCACCGACGAGGCGAAGGCGCACCGCGTCGCGGCGGGGCTGCGGCTCGGCACCGTATGGATCAACGACTTCCATCCCTACGTTCCCCAGGCCGAATGGGGCGGTTACAAGCAGTCCGGGACGGGACGCGAACTCGGTCCCGCGGGCCTGGCCGAGTATCAGGAGACCAAGCACATCTGGCGCAACACGGACCCGGCGCCCCAGGGGTGGTTCGAGAGCTGAGCCGCTGAAGGCCGGCCGTCCACGCGGACGGCCGGCCACCGCATCCGTGCCCCTCCTGCATCCCTGCCTACTTGGAGCCTGGTCATGAGCATGACGAAGGATGACGACGATCTCCGGGAGTTCGGTTACAGACCCGAACTCAAACGCACGCTCGGCAACTTCCACACCTTCGCCGCCGGCATCAGCTACATCTCGATCCTCACCGGCACCTTCCAGCTGTTCTACTTCGGCTTCGGCTTCGGCGGTCCCGCCTACTGGTGGTCCTGGCCGCTGGTGTTCGTCGGCCAGCTGATGGTCGCCCTGTGCTTCGCGGAACTCGCCGCCAAGTACCCGGTGGCCGGCTCGGTCTACAACTGGGCCAAGAAGCTCGGCGGCCCGCACGTCGGCTGGCTGGCCGGCTGGATGATGCTGATCGCCTCCATCGTCTCGATCGCGGCGGTCGCGCTCGCCTACCAGGCGACCCTGCCGCAGATCTCCAAGGTCTTCCAGATCGTCGGCGACGGCACCGGCACCTATGACGTGGCCACCAACGCCGTCATCCTCGCCGCCGTCCTGATCCTCTTCACCACCCTGGTGAACGCCTTCGGCGTCAAGCTGATGGCCCGCATCAACACCGCCGGTGTCTTCCTCGAACTCGTCGCCACCGTCGTCCTGATCGTCCTGTTCGCCGTCCACGTCGTACGCGGCCCCTCCGTCGTCCTCGACACCCACGGCCACGGCGGCAGCGGCAGCTTCGGCTACATGGGCGCCTTCCTGACCGCCGCGCTTGCCTCCGCCTACGTGATGTACGGCTTCGACACGGCCGCCTCGCTCGGCGAGGAGTCCGTCGACCCCTCCCGCAACGCGCCGCGTGCCATCCTGCGCGCCCTGCTCGCCTCGTTCGTGCTCGGCGGCCTGATCCTGATCCTCGCCCTGATGAGCGTCTCCAGCCTCGACGGCAAGGGCATCACCAGCGACGGCCTCCAGTACGTGGTGCTCGACGTGCTCGGCGACACCGGCGGAAAGCTCATGCTCTGGTGCGTCCTGATCGCGGTCACCGTGTGCGCGCTCGCCGTGCACACCGCCGCCATCCGCCTCGCCTTCGCGATGTCGCGGGACAACAACCTGCCCGCCGCGTCCCTGATGGCCAAGGTCAGCCCGCGCTTCCAGACGCCCGTGCTGCCCGCCGTCGTGATCGGCGTACTGGCCCTGGTGATCCTGCTCGTGAACATCCGTCAGCCGCAGATCTTCTCGGTCGTCACCAGCATCGGCATCATCATGATCTACGTGGCCTACCTCCTGGTCACCCTGCCGATGCTCATCGCGCGCCTGCGCGGCAAGTGGACCCCGGCCGGCGACGGCAAGTTCTCGCTCGGCCGCTGGGGCCTGCCGGTGAACATCCTCGGCGTGCTGTGGGGCGGCGCGATGACCCTCAACCTGGCCTGGCCCCGCGCCGAGGTCTACAACGCCACCGCGCCCTACCACTGGTACCTGCGCTGGGGCGCCTTCCTCTTCGTCGGAGCCGTCCTGCTCGGCGGCTTCGCCTACTACTGGTTCGTCCAGCGCCACAAGACCGGCGTCCTCGCGAGCCATGCCGCATCGGAAAACGAAAGCGAGTCGCACCATCATGCCGACACAGTCCACTGAATCCCCCACCCCCACCGAAGAGTTCGACTACGTCGTGGTCGGCGGCGGCACGGCGGGCAACGTGGTCGCGGCCCGGCTCAGCGAGGATCCCTCGGTGACGGTGTGCGTCCTTGAGGCAGGCCCCTCGGACGTCGGTGACGACAACGTCCTCAAGCTGGACCGCTGGATGGGCCTGCTCGAATCCGGCTACGACTGGGACTACCCCGTCGAACCGCAGACCCACGGCAACAGCTTCATGCGCCACGCCCGCGCCAAGGTCCTCGGCGGCTGCTCGTCGCACAACTCCTGCATCGCCTTCTGGGCCCCGGCCGAAGACCTCGACGCCTGGGAGGCGGCGGGCTGTTCGGGCTGGGGAGCGGCCGACATCTTCCCGCTCTACCGGCGCCTTGAGACCAACGACGCCCCCGGCGACCACCACGGGCGCAGCGGGCCGGTGAAGATACGCGACGTCAAGTCCTCGGACCCGTGCGGCGCGGCACTCCTTGAGGCCTGTGCCCAACAGGGCATCCCCACCACGCGGTTCAACGACGGCAAGACCGTGGTGCGGGGCGCCAACTGGTTCCAGATCAACTCCGACGAGAACAACATCCGTCAGTCCTCCTCGGTGGCCTACCTCCACCCCGTGATGGACAAGCGGCCCAACCTCGTCGTACGCACCGGGGTCCGCGCCAAGAAGCTCCTCATCGACGCGGACCGCCGCTGCACGGGCGCCGAGTACCTGGACCCCGACCTCATCCACACCCGCACGGTCACCGCCCGCCGCGAGGTCATCGTGTCCTGCGGCTCCATCGACACCCCCAAGCTGCTCATGCTGTCCGGCATCGGACCGGCGGCCCATCTGCGCGAGGTGGGAGTGGACGTCCTGGTGGACGCGCCCGGCGTGGGAGAGAACCTTCAGGACCACCCCGAGGGCGTCATCATGTGGGAGGCCAAGCAGCCCATGACGACGGCCTCCACCCAGTGGTGGGAGATCGGCATCTTCGCCGACACCGAACCCGGCCTGGAACGCCCGGACTTGATGTTCCACTACGGCCAGGTGCCGTTCGACATGAACACGGCCCGCTACGGCTACCCGACCACCGAGAACGCGTTCTGCCTCACCCCCAATGTGACGCAGGCCAAGTCGCGCGGCACGGTGCGCCTGCGCACCCGCGACTACCGCGACAAGCCCATGGTCGACCCGCGCTACTTCACGCACGAGCACGACGAGCGCGTCATGACGTACGGTCTGAAGCTGGCCCGCCAGATCGCGGCCCAGCCCGCCCTGAGCGGCTGGGCGGGCGCCGAGCTCGCCCCGGGCCCCGACGTCCGCACCGACGACGAACTCCTCGACTACATCCGCAAGACCCACAACACCGTCTACCACCCCGCTTCCACGGTGAAGATGGGCGCCGACGACGACGCGATGGCGCCGGTCGACGCGCGCCTTCGGGTCAAGGGCATCGAGGGCTTGCGGGTGTGCGACGGCTCGGTGATGCCGGACCTCGTCACCGTCAACCCGTGCATCACCACGATGGCGATCGGCGAGAAGTGCGCCGACCTGCTGAAGGCCGACGCGCGCTGACCCACCCCGGCCCGTCCCGGGCCCCTCGCGGGGGCCCGGGACAAGTGGGCTACTCCGGCGGCAGCAGTGGGCCGCAGTCCCACTGCTGGAAGATGAGCCGGGTCTCCACCCGGGCGACCTCGGGGCGCGAGGTGAACTCGTCCAGGACCAGACGCTGGAGATCCGCGGTGTCCGCGACGGTCACATGGACCAGGTAGTCGTCGGGACCGGTCAGGTGGAACAGCGAACGGGACTCCGGCAGCGCCCTGACCCGCTCCACGAACGGGCCGATCAGATCGCGCCGGTGCGGGCGCACCTGCACCGAAAGCAGCGCCTGGAGGCCCCGCCCCAGCTTCGCCGGATCGACCCGCAGCTGATAGCCGAGGATCACGCCGGCGCGCCGCAGCCGCGCCACCCGGTCCAGGCAGGTCGAGGGCGCCACGCCCACCTCGGCGGCCAGATCGCGGTAGGTCGTGCGTGCGTCGTTCTGCAAGAGGCGCAGAATGTGCAGGTCCACCGGATCAAGTACGACGGATTCGGCCATGGCCCGAACGTAACACGGAGTGCCGCATCCGGAGCCCGGCGACTGTTCACAGTGGGCCCATGGACGCCGACACAGCCCCGCGTGAAGCGGACGCCAGAGCAGTGGACACCCTCGCCGTGCACGCGGGCCGCGAAGACCTCGCGGGCCTCGGACTGCACGCCCCGCCGATCGACCTGTCGACCACCTACCCCTCCTACGACAGCAGGGGAGAGGCCGCCAGGATCGACGCCTTCGCCGCCACCGGCGAGGCCCCCGAAGGGCCGCCGGTCTACGGCAGGCTCGGCAACCCGACCGTGGCCCGCTTCGAGTCGGCGCTCGCCGCCCTGGAGGGCACCGAAGCCGCCGTCGCCTTCGCCAGCGGCATGGCCGCCCTGTCCGCCGTCCTGCTCGCCCAGCACGCCGCCGGCCACCGCCACGTCGTCGCCGTGCGCCCGCTGTACGGATGCAGCGACCACCTCCTGACCGCCGGGCTGCTCGGCACCGAGGTCACCTGGACCGACCCCGAGGGCGTCGCGGACGCGGTCCGTCCCGACACCGCGCTCGTCATGGTGGAGAGCCCCGCCAATCCCACGCTCGCCGAAGTGGACCTGAGCGCGCTCGCCGCGGCCTGCGGCACGGCGCCGCTCCTCGTCGACAACACCTTCGCCACGCCCGTACTCCAGCGCCCCGCGCTCAGCGGCGCCCGGATGGTCCTGCACAGCGCGACCAAGTACCTCGGCGGTCACGGGGACGTGCTTGGGGGAGTGGTGGCCTGCGACGAGGCGTTCGCCCGCCGGCTGCGCCAGATCCGGTTCGCCACCGGCGGCGTCCTGCACCCGCTCGCCGGCTATCTGCTGCTGCGCGGGCTCGCCACGCTGCCGGTCCGGGTGCGCGCCGCGTCCGCGACCGCCGCCGCGCTCGCCGCCCGCCTGGCCGCCGACCCGCGCGTGCTGCGGGTCCACTACCCGAAGGTGGGGGGCGCGATGGTGGCCTTCGAGACGCTGACCGACCCGCACGAGGTGATCGCCCGGGTGCGCCTGATCACGCCCGCCGTCAGCCTCGGCAGCGTCGACACCCTCATCCAGCACCCCGCCTCCATCAGCCACCGCATCGTGCCCGAGGACGACCGCAGGTCATCGGGTGTCAGCGAACGGCTGCTGCGCATGTCGGTGGGGCTGGAGGACATCGAGGACCTGTGGAGCGACCTGGACCGGGCGCTCGGCGATGTGCCGCCGACGCCGGTGGCGAGCCGGCCCGCCGTGGCCGAGGAGGCCCGGTTCGCGCGGGTGTGAGCGGGCGGGCCGGGCGGCGGGACTCAGTGGGACGTCTTGTTCCGGGTGAACTCGTCCTTGCCGAACCCGGCCCAACTCACCTCGAGCCCGGCCCCGTTCACCTTGGCCGTGCCCCGGGTGCGGGTGGTGTCGCCGTCGGGGCAGGTCAGACGCAGCGTCAGCGCCGCGGGCTTGCCGTCGGCCGTGCCCGTGCACTGGTGCTCACCGAGCACGGACGCGGTCCTGCCCTTGATGACGAGCGCGACGGGCTTGCCGCGCGTCACGGCCACCCAGTTGCCGTCGAGGCCGTTGGCCGTCGCGGGCGACGCTTGCGAGGCCGGCCCATGTCCCTTGACACCGGCGGGGGTTGAGGCACCGGGCCCGCCGGGCGCCGCCGCCCCCGATGTCGCCCCGGCCGGCGCAGTCGCCCCGGCCGTCGGCGTGGCGCTCGCGGCCGCCGCCCCCGACGCGCTGCCTGAAGGGCCGCCCGACGGCTTGTCGGACGCCGCGTCCGACCCACCGCTGCCGCACCCCGACAGGAGAAGGACGGCGGTGAGCCCCACGGTGGCGAGGCCGGTGGTACGCGAGAACCTGTGCACTGCTGATCGTCCCCCTGCGACGCGCTTTTGCGGACGCGTCAAGCTATCAGCGGCCCCGCCGGCACACCGGGACTTCCCCCGTTCCCCGACGTGCGGGCGCCGGGAGTGATACGCGTGGGCACGGCGCCGGGAGTGAAGCGCGTGGGCACGGCGCCGCCGCGCTCCGGCTCGTGGCGCTCCCGCGCTCCGGCTCGTGTCGTCCCCGTGCCCCGGCTCGTGGCGCCGGCGTGCTCCTGGCGCGCTCCTGGGGCGGGCCGGGAGCGCGCCCGAGATCGCGCACTGCGACGATGGGCGGGCGAACCTCGTGATGACAGGAGCGAACCCTTGGCGACAAGCCCGGAGCAACCGACCGGCCCCACCGGACAGTTCACCCCCTCACCACTGAACCAGCTGCTGTACGGACACATCCACTCGGCCGCCGTCAGGGCGGTGGCCGAGCACCGCGTCGCCGACCTGCTGGCCGAAGGGCCCCGCACCGCCGGGGAACTCGCCACGGCCCGCGGGCTGCACGCCGGCACGCTCAGGCGCGTCCTGCGCCTGCTCGCGATGCACGGGCTCTTCACCCAGGACGAGAAGGACACCTTCGGACTCACCGACGCCGGCCAGGCGCTGCGCACCGACGTGCCGGGCTCGCAGCGCACGGCGGCCCTGCTGCTCACCGACGAGATGTTCCGGCGGGCCGCGGACGGCATCCCCGACGCCGTACGGACCGGCAGAACCTCCTTCGAGGCGGCCTACGGGGTCCCGTTCTTCGACCACCTCGCCGTCTCGCCCGACCAGCGCGAACTCTTCGACGCCGGGATGGCCTCGATGGCGGACCGCACCGACGATCTCATCGCGGAAAGCTACCCCTTCCCCGCCGCCGGCACCGTGGTGGATGTCGGCGGCGGCCGGGGCGGCCTGCTGCACGCGGTGCTGAGGCGTGAACCCGCCCTGACCGGCGTCCTGTTCGACCGGCCGGACACCGTGGCCGACCACGTCCTGGACACCGAGGAGGTGCGCGGGCGCTGGAGCGTACGGGGCGGCGACTTCTTCACGGCCGTGCCGAGCGGCGGGGACATCTATCTGCTCAAGCGCATCCTGCACGACTGGAGCGATGAGGAATGCGCGCGCATCCTGGGCGCGGTCCGCGCGGCGGTGGCGCCGGGCGCGCGCCTTCTCGTGGTCGATTCGGTGCTGCCGGACAACGGCGACCCGCATCCCGCCGTCGAGCTGGACATCATCATGATGATGCTGGTCACCGGCAAGGAGCGTACGGCCAAGGAGTTCGAGGACCTGCTCGCGGGGGCCGGGTTCAGGCTGGAGCGTGTCCTGCCCACCCCGACCCTGCCCTCGATCCTGGAGGCGCGGGCGGTCTGAGGGGCGGCGGGGCCGGCCTCACGGCCTCACGGCGTCGCGGACAGGTCGCGCAGGAACACGGCCACGGCGGCGGCGATCGCGAGGATGACCAGCCAGGAGAGGAAGCCGGTGTGCCGGCCCCGGCGCGCCGCCTTCGCCTTCTTCGGTCGGCCCCGCCGTCGCTCCCGTGCGGGCCGGGGCGCCGGGCCCCGGGTGGTTTCGGCGAGCAACTGACGGCATATCAGCGCGAGTTGACCGGTGCCCGCGGTCAGGCTCGCCACCGTCTCCGAGCGGGCCGGAGCGGTGGTGCCGCCGTCCAGGATCCGGCCCGCGCGGATCAGGACCTGGTCCTTGCCGCCGGTGGGGGAGAGGCTGATCCAGCGTTCTACATGGGCCGCCCGGATGACGACACCACCCGAATGCTCCCGGTACACCGTGTGCTCACTCCACAGCAGACCCGCCAACTCGCCTGCGGTGTCCCGCAGTTGTGCGCTCACGCTTCCCCCACACCCCGAACGTTCGAACGAATATCGCACTGTAGCGGCAGCGGGCGCCGGGTCGCGAACCGGCCGGGGCCTCACCCGGCGGGTTCGACCTCCAGGTAGTGGTGGCGGCCCGGCCCCCGGTATTCCAGGGCCAGCCAGCCCAGCGGGCCCAGCACTTCGGCGCAGCGGCGCAGTGCTTCGCTCGCCGTGTACTGCGCGCCGCTGCCGGGCGGGCCGAGCCACTCCACCCGGACGCTCGTCGGCGGCCCGGCAGCGCTGACGCGGTATCCGCGGGCGCACCGCCGGCCCTCCTCGTCGAGCGCGGACGGCTCGATTCCCGAGGCCTCCAGGGCGATGGCGACCGCCCGCACCGGCCGCGACCGCTCCCACTCGGCCGGGCGCGAGGCGGCGTCCGGCCCGGCCATCACCCGGCGGATGCGCAGCAACCCGTCGAAGGCGGCCAGGACCGCTGCCTCGCGGTCCGGGCCGCCCAGCGCGGGCCCGTCCCCGGTGGCGGCCTCGAAGGGCCCCGCCGTCCCGTCAACGGCCATGGCCGCCCCCCTTGTCCCGGCGCAGCCCGGTTCAGCGTCCGCCGGAGACCCGCAGGATCGCGCCGGTGGTGTACGAGGACTCGGGCGAGAGCAGCCAGGCCACGGCGGCGGCGATCTCGGACGCCTCGCCGGGGCGGCCGAGCGGGATGTTGGCGGCCGCCCGGGCCGGACGGCCCGGGTCGCCCATCGTGGCGTGCATGTCGGTGTCGATGATGCCGGGGGCGACCGCGTTCACTCGGATGTTGTCCGGTCCGAGCTCCTTGGACAGGCCGACCGTCATGGCGTCGGTGGCCGCCTTCGAGGCCGCGTAGTGGACGTAGTCACCGGGGCTGCCGAGGGTGGCCGCGGCGGAGGAGATGTTGACGATGGCGCCCCCGCCGTGCGCGGCCATGTCCCGCGCGGCCCGTCGGCAGCACAGGAGGTAGCCCACGACGTTCACGTCCATCACCCGGCGCAGATCCTCGGTGCGGGTCTCGGTGAGACGGCCGAGCGGTCCGGTGACGCCGGCGTTGTTGACCAGTGCGCTCACGGGCCCGAGTTCGGCCGCCGCGGTGTCGAACAGCCGCTCCACGTCCGCCTCTTGAGCGGTGTCGCCCCGCACGGTGACACAGCGGGCCCCGGCCGCGCGCACCGCGTCGGCGACCTCGCGGGCGGCCGCGTCGTCGCTGACGTAGCCGAGGGCGATGTCGTGCCCCTCGTTCGCGAGCCGGACGCAGGTCGCCGCGCCGATGCCCCGGCTGCCGCCCGTGACGATGGTGACCGGACGTGTCATGTGATGTCTCCCGTGCTCGCCTCCGGGCCGCGCCGCCACCTCACGTCGTACCACACGGCGCCGCCCCCGCCGCGTCCAGCCCTTCGGTCAGGGTGGCCAGGAGGGTGCGCAGGGTGTGGAAGTCCTTTGGGGGCAGGTTCACGGCCCGCGCGATGTGGTGCGGCACGGCGCGTGCGCGCTCCCGCAGATCGCTGCCCCGCGGGGTGAGGCGGACGGTGACGGAGCGTTCGTCCGCCGGGCTGCGGCGGCGCTCCAGGAGACCGGCCGCTTCGAGGCGCTTGAGCAGCGGCGACAGAGTGCCCGAGTCCAGCCGCAGCTTCTCGCCGATCCCCTTCACCGGCAGCTCGCCGTGTTCCCAGAGGGTCAGCATCACCAGGTACTGCGGATAGGTCAGGCCCAGGTCCTTCAGGAGCGTGCGGTACACGCCGGTGAAGGCGCGGGAGGCCGCCTGCAACGAGAAGCAGAGCTGGAGGTCCAGCCGCAGATAGTCCTCTTCGTGCGGATGGGCGGGCGGTGTGGTGACCATGCGTCCAGGCTAGCACCGGCGCCATTTAGTTGTGCGCAACTGAATTGTGTGCTTCAGTTGATGACGTGGCCGAGGGACAGCGGATGCGACTCCCCGCAGGCCGCGCAGCACAGAGCTTTGACGGACCCGGGCGAGCACGGACACGGCTTCGCGCCCGCCGAGACGAGAGGAACCGATCCATGGACGCGCTCTACACCGCGGTGGCGACCGCCAATGGCCGCGAGGGCCGCACCGTCAGCTCCGACGGCCGGCTCGACCTGCCGCTCGCCTTCCCGCCTGCCCTCGGGGGCAACGGCGAGGGCACCAACCCCGAGCAGCTGTTCGCCGCCGGGTACGCCGCCTGCTTCGCCAGCGCGATGGGCTCCGTCGCGCGTCAGCTGCGGCTGGACGTCAAGGACGTCTCGGTGACCGCCGAGGTGGGCATCGGCAAGGACCCCGCCGACGGCGGCTTCGGCATCGGAGTCGTCATGCGGGTGGAGCTGCCCGGGCACCTCGAGGGCGAGAGCGGCGCCAAGCTCGTGGAGCTCACCCACGCCGCCTGCCCCTACTCCAAGGCGACCCGGGGCAACATCCCCTTCGAGATCGTCATCGAGTAGCGGATCGGCTCCACTCCCGGCGCGGCCCTCACCCACGCTCGGCAAGCAGCTCGCGGTACCACGTCAAAGTGGCGTCCAGGGTGTCGCCCATCGGGACGGGGGTGACGCCGAAGGCGGCCTCGAAGGCCCCCGAGTGCATGATCTGCGGCTCGGTGTGCTGGTAGAACATCTCGGCGTAGGCGTCCATGAAGACCTGGTCGAACGGGCCGAAGGGGCGCGGCTCGTCGAGGGTGACCACCTTCAGCGCGGCGCCGACGCGGTCCTCGATCATGCCCAGCACCTCACGGGTGGTCAGGGCCGACGCGGTGGGAAGGTGCCACACCCGCCCGTCGCCGCGCGGACTCTCGCCCAGCGTGGCGAGCCCGGCGGCCACCGCGCGGATGTCGGTGTAGCTGTGCGGCAGGTCGATGTCGCCCAGGGCCAATACCTCGCCGCTGGTCAGCGCCGGGAGGAAGACGGACGCGCCCAGCGTGGAGTTGAGGACGCCGGGCCCGACGAAGTCGGCGGACCGGCCGAGCGCCACACGGACGCGGCCGCCCCGGTGCGCGGCCAGGTACCTCTCGTCGAGTTCCGCGCGCATCCTGCCCTTGAGCGTGGTGGCGCGCCAGGGGGTGTCCTCGGTCATGACATCGCCGTGCGTCTGGCCGTACGGGTAGAGCGTGTCGAGCACGACCAGGCGCGCCCCGGCCGCTTCGGCGGCGCCGAGCACGGCCTGCTGGATACGGGGCATGACGTCGACCTGGAGGTGATAGGCGACGTTGACGCAGTGGTAGACGACTTCGGCTCCCGCGATGGCCGCGGCGGCCCCTTCGAGCGTGGACACATCGCCCTTCACGCGGTCGACACCCGTCATCGCGGTGAGCGTGCCGGAGCGGTCGACCAGGCGGACCGGGTGGCCCCGGCGGACCAGCTCGGCGGCGAGCGTGGCGCCGGCCGGACCGGAGCCGAGGACCACGTGCAGGTTGCTTTCGGTGTGGTTCATGTCGATGCCCTTCTACGGCCGAGGCGTGCGCGCACCCGGCTTTGTTATTTGGCGTGCCGATAGTTAGAGACTCTAACGCTCGCGAAGAGGGCTTGCAATAGGCTGGGGTGCGCGGCGCCCGCTCGCGTGCGCGCATACGACAGAGGGCGGCGAGCCCCGCTCGCCGCCCAACTGGCCCTGCCCGCCGCCCACTTCGCGCCGAAGCGGCGGCCCCCTCTCACCCGGCGGGCGCCGCCGGCGGGGTCGCCTTCTCGCCCTGGGCGCCGAGTCGCGCGGAGAGCGGGGCGGCGATGTCCTCCAGGGACTTGCCCTCGGCGTCGATGGCCAAGAACGCGGCCACCACGCCGGCCGCCGTCATCAGCGCGGCGCCGATGCTGAATGCGAGGACGGCGTCAGCGACCACCCCGCTGGACGTCAGGGCGGAGAACACCAGCGGCCCCGAGATGCCGCCCGCGGCCGTGCCGATCGCGTAGAAGAAGGCGATCGCCATCGCGCGGGTCTCCATCGGGAAGATCTCACTCACCGTCAGGTACGCCGAACTCGCGCCCGCCGACGCGAAGAACAGCACCACACACCAGCACGCCGTCATCGTGGTCGCGTTGAGCCACCCCTGCGCGAAGAACCACGCGGTGACGAAGAGCAGCGCGCCCGAGAGCACATAGGTGCCGGCGATCATCCGGCGGCGGCCGACCGTGTCGAACAGCTTGCCGAGGAAGAGCGGGCCGAGGAAGTTGCCGAAGGCGATCACGGCGAAGAAGTAGCCGGTGCTGCCGCTCGACACGGCGAAGAACTTCACCAAAATCGAGCTGAAGCCGAAGGTGATCGCGTTGTAGAGGAAGGCCTGCCCGATGAAGAGGGCGAAGCCGAGCACCGCGCGCTTGGGGTAGGAGCTGAACAGGGTCCGGGCGATCTCCCAGAAGCCCACGCTGGTGCGCTGCTCGATGGTGATCGAGCTCCCGGGCTCCGGCAGCCGCTCGCCCTTCTCCTGCTCCACCGTGCGCTCCACGTCGTCGAGCAGCTGCTCCGCGCCCTCCTCACGGCCGTGGATGAACATCCACCGCGGGCTCTCCGGCACATGGCGGCGCACCAGCAGGATGACGAGACCGAGCACCACACCGAGGGCGAAGGTGAGGCGCCAGCCGATGTTCTTCGGCAGCAGGTCGGTGTTGAGGGCGAGCACCGACAGCAGCGCGCCGCCCATGGCACCGAGCCAGTAGCTTCCGTTGATGATGAGGTCCACCCGGCCGCGGTACTTGCTCGGGATCAGTTCGTCGATGGCGGAGTTGATCGCCGCGTACTCACCACCGATGCCGAAACCGGTCAGGAAGCGGAACAGGAAGAACCACCACGCCGTGAAGGACAGAGCGGTCATCGCGGTCGCGGCGAGATAGACCGCGAGGGTGACCAGGAACAGCTTCTTGCGTCCGAACCGGTCGGTGAGCCAGCCGAAGAACAGCGCCCCGCAGCAGGCGCCGGCCACATACAGCGCGGCGCCCAGGCCGGTGACCTGGGCGTCGGTGATCGCGAGACCGCTGCCGTCCTCGGAGAGGCGGCTCGCGATGTTCCCGACGACGGTGACCTCGAGCCCGTCCAGGATCCACACGGTGCCGAGCCCGATGACGATCATCCAGTGCCAGCGCGACCAGGGGAGCCGGTCGAGCCTGGCCGGCACCGAGGTGGTGATGGTCCCCGGCCCCCGCCCGGGACTCTGCGCCGTACCGCTCATGAAGTGCCTCCTGCCGCCGCGACCGAACCACATCTGCCGGACGCGAGTACCCGGCGCGCGCCGGACATACTCCCCGCGACCTCGCGTCCCTGGATGGACCCGCGCGGACGCGGCGCGCAGCCGGACCCGCGCGGGAGCAAGCCCCGCGTCACCGCGCCGCGTCAGGGGACTTCGCGCAGATAGAGCGCACCGCAGGTGTGACAGAAGGGGTGGGCGCGGTCGGTGCCCCAGGCGTCGTCGGGCATCTCCTGGGCGCCCTCGGCGAGGTCCCGTCCGCACATGGCCTGTACTTCCTCGCCCCGGACCATGTGCCACTCCTTGAGCGTGCCGTCGGGAAGCGGTTCGGCGACGATGCGATGGCGCACTGGTGACTCCTCATGCGTGTCGGGCCGCGTCCGGTGGCGCGGGCGCCGGGCGCACCCCGGCCATCCGACCCTGACACCGCTGCCGCGCCCACGCATGCCGAACGTCCGCCGATGGTGACACCGGGACGTCGCCCGGCGGTGGACATGCCACTGCCGCCCCACGGACCCGTGGAGCGGCAGTGACGGGCGTGATCAGCCGGCGGACGGGGCGTTCGCCGGAGTCACGTTGACGGCGGCCCAGGCCTGGTCGACCGTCTTGTACTCGGTGCTGGACGCGCCGTACAGGTCGGCGGCGGCGCTCAGCGTGGCGGTGCGGGCGTCGTGGAAGTCGGTCGTGGAGACCATGTACCGGGTGAGCGCACGGTAGAAGATGGCCGTGGCCTTGTCGCGGCCGATGCCGGTCACCGTCGAGCCGTCGTAGGTCGGCGAGTCGTAGGCGACACCGTTGATGGTCTTCTTGCCGCTGCCCTCGGCCAGCAGGTAGTAGGCGTGCGAGGAGACGCCGGAACCCGCGTGGACCTCGGTGTCGTAGGACGCGGGCGACCAGTAGTCGACCGTGCCTTCGAGCTTGTCGAGGGACGGCTTGTCAAGCCGGCGCAGGAACTTCTGCTGGAGCCCCAGCTTCTCGCCCATCAGGTAGTTCGGCGGGTTCTTGGGGTTGTTGGTGGCGAACTCGACGTTGCTGCCGAAGATGTCGGCCAGCGACTCGTTCAGCGCGCCGGGCTCGCCGAACTGGTTGTCGTCGGCGTCGACGCGGGTCGGCTGGAGGTTCGCCGTCGCGTCCACGACGCCATGGGTGAGCTCGTGGCCGGTGACGTCGAGGACGACCAGGGGCTGCGCGAAGGTCTGCCCGTCACCGTCGCCGTAGAGCATGCAGCCGCAGTCGGAGTCCCAGAAGGCGTTGCCGACCTTGCTGCCGAAGTGCACCATCGCGTGGGCGCCCACGCCGTCGTTCTTGATCCCGTCGCGGCCCAGGGTCTTCTTGTAGAAGTCCAGGGTGCTGGTGATCCCGTACTGCGCGTCGACGGCGACGGTGGAGCGGTCGCTCACCTTGCCGGTGCCCCAGCGGTTGGTGGTGCTGGTGAACGCCTTGCCCGCGCTGAACTGCTCCAGCTGCTTGTTGCCGGCGTCGCGGGTCTCGGTCTGGCCCCGGCTCGGGTCCTTCAGGGCGAACGCGCTCTTGGCCGTCTGCGTGGTGGTCAGCGGCACGCTGCCCACGAACAGGGAGGCGCCGGTGCCACTGGCCGAGGCCGGGAACCCGGTCGCCCTCGATGAGGCGAGGGGAGCGGGCAAGGAGGCGTCGAGAGCCGGGCTGAGCTTCTGGCCGCTCTTGCGGAGCTTGGCCTGGACGCCGGGGGAAAAGAAGGAGTCGTCGGCCGGGGTGTTGCTGAGGACCGTGCCGGTGGCGGCGTCGACGACCACGGTGCGGGTGCCGGACTCGGTGGTCGAGCTGTTCGTCACCTGGATCTGGTAGGCGAGCGCCGCGTGCCCGGCGCGGGCGTCCACCACGAGCTTGGCGGTGCCCGCGGTGCCCTTGGCGACGGCGGCGGCCTTCGCCTTGGCCTGTGCGGCCGTCAGCTTGGCGCTGGTGGTGGGAACGGTGACCTGGCGGCGCAGGGCCCGGGTCACACCGGTGTAGCCGGATCTCGCGTCGAGGTGGATGACGAGGTCGCCGCCGAGGACGGGCAGTCCCTGGTGCGAGCGTATGAACCGGACGTGCTTCTTGCCGTCCGGGTCGACCAGGACGTCGCTGGCCTGAAGTGTGTCGTCCTTGCCGACGCCGGTGGCCGAGGCGTGTGCCTGGGCGGCGGCGCGGGCCGCGTCGATGACCGGCTGGAAAGCGGTGGTGGCCGCGGGGGCGGTGGCCCCCTGGGCGGCGGGAGCGGCGAAGGCCGTGGCCCCGCCCCCCGCCGTGATGGTGAGGGCCGTGGTGACGGCCAGGGATATCGCCAGGCTGCGTATGTGGGGTGTACGCACGGTGGGGGGTCCTTAGAGGTGCGGGGGCGGTCGGCTCACAACCGCCCGTACGCACGGTGCTGTTGTGCACCGTGGGGACTGTGAGGTCTTGGCCGGAACCCTGCTATGCCTGGCATGGACATGTAAAGAGGGAAGATCGAGTTCCGTGTTCCCGGAACCCAGATTTAACAATCGGCCCCGTTCCAGGTGGCCGGAAGGTGTCCGAACTCCCCCACTCGACGGCGGAGATGGCAGATCGCGCCGAAAGGTTGCTTCCCGGGTGCCTCTCCTCGCCGGGCCCGACCGGAGGCCCGTGCCGTCCAACACCGCCCGAACGCGGGCACATTGATGACCGTAAGTGGACCAAGTTCGCCTTTTTCAGGCGTACGCCCCGTCCGTCACGGAAAGGTAGATGCCGTGCCAATGGACGACGAAACGGCCGGCCCCTTCGCGGCGGAGCTGCGGCGGCTGCGAGGCCTGCGCAAGGTGTCCCTCACCGGGCTCGCCCGCTCGATCCACTACAGCAAGGGGTACCTCAGCAAGATCGAGAACGGCAGCAAGCCACCCACACTCGACGTGGCCCGCCGCTGCGACGACGTACTGGAGGCGCGCGGCGCGCTCGTACGCCTGCTGCCCGCCGCGGCGACCGTCCCCGAGGCCCGCACCGCGCACGCCCCCGCCGACGCGACCGCCCCCTGCCCCTACCGCGGTCTCGCCGCCTACGGGCCCCAGGACGCCGAATGGTTCTACGGACGCGAGAGCGCGACCGCCGAACTGACCGGCAGGCTCGCCGAACGCATGGGCCAGGGTGTGCTCGCGGTGGTCGCCCCATCGGGCGCGGGCAAGTCCTCGCTCCTCCAGGCCGGACTGCTGCCCGCACTGCGCCGGGGCGCACTGCCCACGCCCGGCTCCGGCCAGTGGCCCGTCGTCGTGTGCACACCGACCGCCCACCCGCTCAAGGAACTTCTGCGCTGCGCGGCGGACGTCCTCGCGGCGGCCGGCGCGCAGATCACCCCCGAGACGCTGGCCCGTCGGCCCCGGGCGCTGCTCGACGCATCGGCGGCCCACGGCCGGCCGCCCGGCCTCGTCCTGGTCGTCGACCAGTTCGAGGAGACCTTCACCCTGTGCGAGAGCGAGCGGGAACGCCGCGACTTCGTGGCCGTGCTCCACGCCCTGGCCACCGCCGGGCCCCACGACGGCGCACCCGGCCACGCCGCCGTCGTGATCGGCCTGCGCGCCGACTTCTGCGGACACTGCCTCGACCACCCGCGCCTCGTGGAGGTCTTCACCCACGGCCTGTTCGCGCTCGGCCCGATGTCCGGCGCCCAGCTGCGCCAGGCCATCACGGGACCCGCCGAACGAGCCGGACTCAGCCTCGAACCCGGCCTGACGCACCTGCTGTTGAGGGACCTCGGCGCCGACGCCGCCGCCTCGATCGGCTCGCTCCCCCTGCTCGCGCACGCCCTGTTCGTCACCTGGCAGCAGCGCACGAGCCGGACCCTGACGGTGGCCGGCTACGAGACGACCGGCGGCATCCACGGAGCGGTCGCCCGCACCGCCGAGTCGGTGTACGGACGCCTCGACCACGCCGAACAGGTGATGGCCCGCCAGCTCCTGGTGCGCCTGGTCCATGTGGCCGACGACACCGCACAGACCCGCCTGCCCGTCGAACGCGCCGCGCTCATGCGGCAGTTGAGCGATCCGGCATCCGGCGCGCGTGCCGTCGACGCCTTCGTACGCGCCCGGCTCCTCACCGCCGGCAGCGAAACGGTGGAGATCACCCACGAAGCACTCGTGCGTGCCTGGCCACGGCTGCGCGGCTGGATCGACGCCGACCGCGCGGGCCTGGTGCTGCGCCAGCAGGTCTGCGACGCGGCGAACCAGTGGGCCAAGGCCGGCCGCGACCCGTCCCTGCTCTACCGCGGCACCCGGCTCGCCGCCGTGCGCGAACGCGCGCGCGAGGCCCAGGGAAGCGGCCAACTGGGGCCGGTGGAAAGGGAGTTCCTGGCGGCGTGCGCGGCGGAGGAGAAGCGCGAAGAGCGCCAGGCGCGGCGCCAGACCCAGGTGCGCCGCGCCCTGCTCGCGACCCTCGCCGGACTCCTCGCCATCGCGGTGGCGGCCGGATCCCTCGCCTTCCAGCAGCGCAGACGCGCCCTCGACCAGAGCCGCACCGCCCAGTCGCAGGCCCTGGCCGTACGGTCGGGAACCCTGGCCGCCGGGCAGCCCGAAGCCTCCATGCTGCTTGCCGCCGACGCCTACCGCACCGGCCACACCCCGCAGGCACGCGGCGCCCTGCTCAGCACCCAGGCGCAGTACTTCGACGGACGGCTGCGCGGACACGCGGGCCCGGTCAACTCGGTGGCGTTCAGCCCCGACGGCAGGACGCTCGCGTCGGCGAGCTCGGACGCCGCCGTGCGCCTGTGGGACACCACGAGCCACCGGATGACCGCGACCCTCGGCGGCCACACCGGAGCCGTGACCGCCGTCGCCTACAGCGCCGACGGCACGCGCCTTGCGACGGCCGGCGCCGACGGCACCGTACGGTTCTGGGACGCGGCCACCCACCGGATGACCGCCACCCTGCGCGGACACCAGGGCGCCGTCCGCTCCGTGGCGTTCAGCCCGGACGGCCACACCCTGGCGTCCGGCGGCACGGACCGCACCGTACGCCTGTGGAACGTGCCCGACGGCACCGCGCGAACCGTCCTGACCGGCCACGACGACGCGGTGATGGCGGTCGCCTACAGCCCCGACGGGCACAGCGTGGCCTCGGCCTCCATGGACCGCACCGTACGGCTGTGGGACGTGACGGGCAGTCAGCACACCCAGGTCCTCACCGGGCACAGCGACCAAGTGCTCGGCGTGGCCTTCAGCCCGGACGGCCACACCCTGGCGACCGGAGGCGCGGACCGCACCGTACGACTGTGGGACCTGCCCCAGGGCACCACCCGGGCCGTCCTGACCGGACACAGCGACGACGTGAACGCCGTCGCCTTCACCCGTAGCGGCGACACCGTCATCAGCGCGAGCGGCGACGGCACCGTGAAGCTGTGGGACGCCGTGAACCACCGCGTGGTCGCCACCCTGTCCGGCCACACCGACTACGTCCTCGCCGTGGCCGCGGGCCCCGACGAACACCTCGCGACAGGTGGATTCGACCAGTCCGTCGTGCTGTGGGACCCGGGCCGCTCGGCGCTCACCGCCCGGCCCTTCACCGAGGCGTGGCAGTCGGCGTTCTCACCCGACGCCACCTTGCTCGCCTCCGCCCAGGCCGACCGCACCGTACGGCTGTGGGACGTGGCACGCCACCGGCTGCGCGCCACCCTCACCGGACACGACGGCTCGGTGTTCGCGGTGGCGTTCTCGCCCGACGGCAAGCTGCTCGCGTCGGCGGGCGCCGACCGCACGGTCAGACTCTGGGAAGCGGCGACGGGCCGCCTGGACGCGGCCCTCACCGGACACGACGGCTCGGTGTTCGCGGTGGCGTTCTCGCCCGACGGCAAGCTGCTCGCCTCCGCGAGCGCCGACCGCACCGCCACCCTGTGGAACGTCGCCACCCGCCGCCCCTACGCCACGCTCGGCGGACACGAGGACTTCGTCAACGCGGTCGCGTTCAGCCCCGACGGGCGCACGGTGGCCACCGCGAGCGACGACTTGACGGTCCGGCTGTGGGACGTGCGCGACCCCGGCCACGGCCCCCGGTCGGTGCTGCGCGGGCACACCGGTTCGGTGCGCTCCGTCGCGTTCGCCCCCGACGGGCGCACCCTCGCCAGCGGCGCCAACGACGGGACCGTACGCCTGTGGGACCTCGCGGGCCACGCCAAGGCCCGCACCCTCGCCGGTCACAGCGGCTCGGTGCGCGCGGTCGCCTTCAGCCCCGACGGCCGGACGCTCGCGTCCAGCGGCAGCGACCAGAGCGTCCGCCTGTGGGACCCCGTCCGCGCCCGGCACCTCGCCACCCTCAGCGGACACACCGGCGCCGTGTGGGGCGTCACCTTCGACCCCGCCCTGCCCGGGACACTGGCCAGCAGCAGCAACGACGGCACCGTCAGACTGTGGAACACCGACGTGCCCCGCCAACAGGCCCAGGTGTGCCGCCTGTTGGCCGACACGGGCCCGGAAAGCTGGGCCCATCTGCTGCCCGACGTGCCCTTCCGTCCGCTGTGCCCGGCCCCCAAGTGACCCGCGGGCCCAGCCGTTTCCCAGGTGTTTCCCGTTTCCCGGCACTACGGGAGACGGCCTCCTCCTCGACAACGCCCCCGGCCACGGCCCAGTCTCGAACCACCGCCGCAGGTGATCCCGTCCGGCACGGGGGCATCCCGCCGCCCCGGGCACCGATCCGGCACGCATCCGACGAAACGGGGAAACGACATGCGCCACCACACCCTTGCCAGAACCCGCCGCGCCATCGCCACCGCCGGCCTCCTGACGGCCTGCGCCATCGTGCCGACCGCCCCTGCCGCCACCGCCGCGCCCCACCCGGAGGCAGCGACCCGGGCGGCGGCCGGCGGCTGCGACGTGCTCGCACCGGGCGCCTCCGCCGCCGCCGAGGCCGCGGTGCGGGCGGCCTGCTCACAGCTCGGTCTCTGGTACACGTGGGGCGGCGGCCACGGGCCGCAGCCCGGCGCCACCTACGGCCAGGTGGACCCCACCGACCCCGCCAGCGACCACGACCCGGAGCGCCTGGGATTCGACTGCTCGGGTCTGGTGCGCTACGCCTACGCCCAGGCCACCGGCCAGGACATCCTGGCCGGCACCGCCAACAGCCAGTACCACTCCCCGCACGTGACGGCCCGTTTCGGGGCGGGCCAGGGCACCGGGCCGCTGCTGCCGGGCGACCTGATGGCCTGGGGCGGCGCCAACTCCATCCATCACATCGCGGTCTACCTGGGCGCGGGCAAGATGGTCGAGGCCCGCCAGTCGGGGACCCATGTGATGGTCAGCGACGTACGGCTCGGCGGCGACTACAACGGCGCGGTACGCATCGGCGGCGACCCGGGCCAGAGCGGGAACTTCTCCACCTGGGGCACCGATGTGTGGACGCACACCCAGCCCGCCACGACCAGCGCCCGCGTCAACAAGTTCGCGGGCCCCACCCGCGTGAAGGTCGGCTGCCAGAAGCACGCCCAGCTCGTCGAGGCCGACGGCTACCGCAACGACGCGTGGTCCTACCTGCCCGACTACAACGCCTGGATCACCAACATCTACATCCAGGGCCCTGCCTGGCTCGACGGCGTCCCCACCTGCGCCTGACCACCCGGCGCACCACCCCGCGCCGGTTGGCACCAGCCGGCGCCGGTTGGCACCAGTCGGCTCCGACACCTGCGCCAGACACTCGAGGCCCCACACCCAACACCCAACACCCGGCGCCCAACGCCCCACACCCAACGCCCGGCGCCCGGCGCCCGACAAAAACTGACATCCGACACCTGACATCTGACAGCCAACATCTGACAGCCAACATCTGGCATCCGATGTCTGGCATCCGACATCCGCGAGGAGTTCGCAATGAACGCACGCAAGAAGGTCGCCCTGTTCCTCTCCGCCACCGCCCTGACGGCCGGTCTCGCCACCGCCGGGCTTCCGGCGGCCGCCGCCGCGCCGGCCAGGGCCGCCAAGCCCGCGGCCGAGTGCGGGGTCCGCTCCGACGGCCGGCTCTACTGCGGCAACGCGGTCGGCGCGAAGGGCTACGCCGACCGCTCCTACCGCTCGGCGACCCGAGGCACCCTGACCACCGGGTTCAACTGGTTCGCGTGCTGGGGTCACGGCGACCCGCACCAGGGCGGCAACGACATCTGGTACTGGACGCAGTTGGACAACGGCGCCTGGGGCAACGTCCCCGCCGTCAGCGTGAAGACCGGCCAGGACCCCGCCCCCGGCCTGCGCGAGTGCTGATCGCCCCGGCGCCGTGACCCGCGCCCCGCAACCCCGGGCCGTCCGTCGAATCCCCCGACGGGCGGCCCGGTCATGCAGTCCTCCCCCCAACCCAACAAGCCTTGCGCAAGGGCGAGTTGATGTGGCGTCAGGTACTCAAGGGGCAGGGCGGGCGGATTGGGTCCCGACCCCCTGCGCCTGCTCGAAGAGCGCGGTGACTCCCGCGTCGAAGCGCGCGGTGTAGGAGACGTCGGAAAGGAAACCGCCGCCGTGCTCGGCGCCGCCGAGCACCCCGACCACGATGCCGTCGCCCTCCTGCGCCGAGATCACCCACGGGCTGCCCGACACCCCGCTGGAGAATCCCGCGCAGCGCGCCTGCCGGAAGGCGCCGTAGGCGGGCGCGGAGTCCACCGTGCAGACGTGCTGGCCCGGCCGGTTGTGCGGGTGGCCGATCAGCGTGACCCGGCCGAGGTCGGCCGACAGTTCCTCCGGGTGCGGCGGCACATGGAAGGCCGGACCCACCGCCTCCTGGACGCTCCTTCCCCCCACCCGCGCCACCCGCACGAAGGCCCAGTCGTAGGGCCAGTGCTCGGCCCCCTGGCGCGCCCTGGTGAACCGGGGGTCGGCCAGCGCCGCGACCACCGGCCACCTGCCCAGCGGAGCGACGCCGTCGTGGTGGCCCGGCACGAAGACGGCGCCGTCCAATGGCAGGCAGTGCGCCGCCGTCACCAGCAGGTCGCCGTTCGCGCTGTCCACCACGGCGGCCGTGCACGTCCTTCGTCCGCCGGGCCACTCGAAGACCCCCACCACGGGATACGAGCACGACGGCACCAGATCGTGGGGCTCGGGCCGGCGGCGCGTCGCGGCACAGTCCCTCGGCACCGCGGGGTGGACGCGGCGGTAGTCCGCGGTGCCGGCCGCGGTACGGGCGGGCGGGCCGGTGTGGGCGGCAGAGCCGGCGTGAGGCTGCGTGGCAGCGCGCGCCGAGGCGTCCGGCGCGGGAGTGGACACGGCCGGCTCGGTGGGTGGCGCGGCGGGGGAGAGGCGCGGAATCGTCCAGGGCCCGGCCAGCAGCGTGATGACGGCCGCCGAGAGGACCGCGCCACCCGCCCACACCCTCCGGGGCCCGGCCCGCCGCCCATCTTTTCGCATGACCACTCTGGCGAGGCTAGGGCCCGCCTTCGGTGGCGGCCGCGCCGACACGGCGGCCGGGCGCACGCGCAACCGGAACGGACCGCGCCTGCCCCGCGCGGCTGCGGTCGGGCCGGGCCTGAGGGAAGCTGGGAGGGCGGGGCCCGGCAGGGGCGCGCGCCGATCCCGTCCGCACAGGCGCCCACGCGGCGCCGCCCCGGAGGTGTCCATGGATCCCGTGTCGGCCCTGAAGCGGATCGCCTTCCTGCTCGAACGCAAGCGGGAGGCCACCTACCGCGTCCGTGCCTTCCGTACCGCGGCCGACGCAGTCCAGGAGCTGGGGCCGGACGAACTCGCCGCGCGCGCCGCGGTGGGCGGACAGCTGGAGGCGGTCAAGGGGATCGGCCCGAAGACCGCGCGTGTGGTGCGCCAGGCGCTGGCGGGCGAGGTGCCGGGCTACCTCCAGCGCCTTGAGGCGGAGCTCGAGGCGGCGGCGCCGCTCGCCGTGGGCGGCGAGCGGCTGCGTGCCGCGCTGCGCGGTGACTGCCATCTGCACTCCGACTGGTCCGACGGCGGCAGCCCCATCGAGGACATGGGCCGCGCCGCCGCCGAACTGGGTCACGAGTGGGCCGTACTCACCGACCACTCGCCCCGGCTCACCGTCGCGAACGGCCTGAGCGCCGAGCGGCTGCGCCGCCAGCTGGACGTGGTGGCCGCGCTCAACGCGCGCTGGGCACCGTTCAGGCTGCTCACCGGCATCGAGTGCGACATCCTCGACGACGGTTCGCTCGACCAGGAGGACGAACTCCTCGACCAGCTGGACGTCGTGGTGGTCTCGGTCCACTCCAAGCTCCGCATGGACGCGGACGCGATGACGCGGCGCCTGGTGGCCGCCGTGAGCAACCCGCTCGCGGACGTCCTGGGACACTGCACCGGGCGTCTGGTGACCGGCCGTGGGCGGCCGGAGTCCCAGTTCGACGCCGACGCGGTGTTCGCCGCGTGCGCCGACGCGGGGACCGCCGTCGAGATCAACAGCCGGCCCGAACGCCTCGACCCACCGCGCCGGCTGCTGACCCGCGCGGTCGAGGCGGGCGTGCTGTTCTCCATCGACACCGATGCGCACGCCCCCGGACAGCTCGACTGGCAGATCTACGGCTGCGCCCGGGCCGAGGAGTGCGGCGTCCCGCAGGAACGGGTCGTCACCGCCTGGCCCCTGGAGGACCTGCTGTCCTGGACGCGCGACCGCGACCTCCCGGCCCCCGGCTGAGCGTCCCCGGCGCCCACCGCCCTAACCCTCGCCTCTGGCAGCCTCCCTGGCATCTCAGTCTGTGCGGGCCCTGTGCGGTGGGCTCGCCGGGGCGGGCGTACGCGGGGGCGTGTGTGCCGGGGAAGCTGACGGTGTGTCGATGTCCGCGTTCTGTTACGCGTTGAACTATCCGTCTCTTCCGGTTCCGACGGGGTCCACAGTGTGGATGTCCGGCCGTCACACGACCCGGACCGACACACCGTCCGGGCGGGCAAGCGGCACGCTGCTGACCGCCCTGAACTGGGGGTTTCCATGTTCGCACGCTCAATATCCCGCACCCTCGCCGTCCTGGCCACGGGCGCGGCCCTGGCCGCCGTGACCGCGCTGCCCACCGCGGCCGCCGCCGCGCCGCGCTCGCCGGTCACCTTCGGCGCGATCCAGTACGACAGCCCCGGCAAGGACGACGGCTCGCAGCGCAGCCTCAACGCCGAGTGGGTCACCGTCACCAACACCGGCCGCGCCTCCGTCAGCCTGCGGGGGTGGACGCTCACCGACCGCCAGCACCACGCCTACACCTTCGGTGGCTTCACACTCGCCGGCCGCGCCTCCGTACGTGTCCACACCGGCATCGGCCACAACGTACGGACCGACGTGTACCAGAACCGCCGCTCCTACGTGTGGGACAACGGTGGCGACACCGCCACCCTGCGCGACAACCGAGGCCACGTCGTCGCCACCAAGTCCTGGGGCCGCCGCTGACCGGCACACGCGCCAAGTGACGGGCGCGTAGCGGCAGATGGCGACGGCAGGCACCAGGGGGAGGGGAGTGCCGGCCGTCGCCCTCGCGTGCCGGGCCGGCGCCCGTGCCCCGTCATGTGAGCGCGGGCGCGGGCGGGACTTCGGGTGCGGGGCAGGTGGGTGGGATGATGGCGCGATGTCTGAACGTGTTGTTGTCGCCGCATGTGATGGGGCGTCCAAGGGCAACCCCGGCCCCGCCGGCTGGGGCTGGGTGATCGCCGATGAGCAGGGGCGGCCGGAGCGCTGGGGAGCGGGGCCGCTCGGCACCGCCACCAACAACGTGGGCGAGCTCACCGCGCTCGAACAGTTGCTGGAGGCCGTCGACGCGGGCACCCGGATGCAGGTGCGGATGGACTCCCAGTACGCCATGAAGGCGGTCACCCAGTGGCTGCCGGGATGGAAGCGCAACGGCTGGAAGACCTCGGCGGGCAAGCCGGTCGCCAACCGTGAACTCGTCGAGCGCATCGACGAGTTGCTGACCGAGCGGGATGTGGAGTTCGTCCATGTGCCCGCGCACCAGGTCGGCGGTGACCCGCTGAACGCCGTCGCGGACCAGGCCGCGAGCGACGCGGCCGCCTCGCAGCGGGCCGCCGGGACAGCCCTCGGTGACCAGGAGCCGCCCGTACCGGCGCCGGCCAGGGCCACCGCGACGCGCGCCAGGCCCGCCACCGCGCGCAAGCAGGCCGGCAAGGCGCGCCCGGCCTCGTCGGGGACGCCGCGCACCATCAAGGCGAAGTTCCCCGGCCGCTGCCCCTGCGGCAAGCCGTATGCGGCCGGCACTCCCATCATGAAGCGCGAAGAGGGCTGGGGTCACCCGGACTGCAGCCCTGTGGCGTGAGGCACGGGGCTGCCATGTCACCTCTCCGGTCGGTGAGCGCGAATGTGCCGGACGCACCGGCACCTCGCACCGGTCAGCTGGTGGCCGCGGGGGTGACCGCGTCCGCCTCCTTCTTGACGTCGGCGTCGGCGGCGGGGGCGGACGCGCCGGCGGCGGTGGCGTCGGGCGCCGTGTAGAACACGGAGCGGTTCTGCCGGGTGCGCTGCGCCTCGCCCTTGGCCACGAGGTTTTCGAGGGTGTTGCGCACCACGGTGCCGGCGATGGTGCGGCCCGGGTGTGCCTCGGTGAGGGCGGCCGTGATCTCGGCGGCCGAGCGCGGCTCGCCGGTCCGGGTGAGGTGGGCCGCGACGAGGTCGCGCAGCGTGGTGGTCGCGCCGGCCGCCTTCGTCCTGGCGGCGGTCCTGCCCTGCTTCTTGACGGACTTGGTGGCGCGGGCGGCGGACTTCGGCGCGGTGCGGGCCTGCGGCACCTTCGGCGTGGGCGCCGACGCGGCCTTCTTGGACTTCTTGCGGGACGTGGGCGCCGCCGTGCCGCCGATCGCCTGGCGCATGGACGCGAGCAGGGCGTGGTTGTTCTCCAGGGTGCTCAACTGTTCCTGGAGCGCGCTGATCTGGGCGGCGATCTGTTCGCGTTCGGCGACGTTGCTGTCGAGGTCGCTCTGGATCTGGGCGGCGTACTGGGACTGGAGCGTGGTGCTGTCCGGCACGGGGGGTACCTCCGAGATGTGTGCGTACGTGATTGCTGCCGGATGTTACGCGTCTCCACTGTGTGCGGCACCCACTTCACACCAGATGAGACCGCTCAGGTGCGTACGCCCGCATGGACCCATGGCCATGACACCCCATCGAGTGATGTATCACCCCGCCCGTGAGGGTCACGTCCGCTCGGGTGCCGGGTACCTCGGTTCGCGCTCACCCAGGGTGCGGCGCACGCAACCCGCGACCACACCGCTGAGGCTTCCGGTGCGGGCGAACAGGGCGCGCTGGAGGCGGGCGCCATTGCCGCGGGCGAGCAGATCCGCCGTCGCCCGGCGGGCCCAGGCGAGGTCGCCGGTGTCCTCAAGTGCCTCCCGGACATGGTCGAGCAGCGCGTACACAACGACGGGCGCGGGGCGCGCCAGCATGGTCAGCGGGTGCAGCAGCTCGCCGTCGAGCCCCGAGCGCGCCCCCTGCCAGGCGGCGAGCCGCAGCAGGTTCACCCCGTGTCCCAGCGGTCCGCGTCCTTCCTTCCAGTCACGTGCGGCGGTGTCCACCAACGCACGTGACAGACACGCGACGAGCCGGGTGGTGGTGGCCTCGAGACAGACATCCGCGACGCGTATCTCCACGGTGGGATAGCGGTGGGAGAGCCGGGCGTCGAAGTAGATCATGCCTCTGTCACGTACCACCCCACTGGTCACCATGGCATCGACCTGGGCGTGGTAGCGCTCGGCGGAACCGAAGACGGGGGTGGGTCCCGACATGGGCCACCGGCCCCACACCCGGCTGCGGTAACTGCTGTACAAGGTGTCCCTGCCGTGCCAGTACGGTGAGTTCCCGCTCAGTGCGGTCAGGACGGGCAACCACGGCTGGATCCGGTCCACGACCGCGACGCCCTCGTCGTCCGATGCCACCGACACATGCACATGGCATCCGCAGGTGAGCTGTTCCTGGGTGGTGAGACCGAACTGCTGCTCCATCCATTGGTAGCGGACGCCGGCGTTGACGGCGGGCCGGACGGGCAGCACAGAGGTGGCAAGCGCGACGACCGAGGCTCCCGCCTCGCGTGCGTGGCGGGCCACCGCGCGGCGCCGGCGCACCACCTCGGCGCCGAGCGCGTCCATGTCGGTGTGCGGCCGCGTGCCGAACTCCAGCTGCTGTCCTTGCAGTTCACGGGCGAACGGGTGCGGCGGCGCCTCGCTCTCCTCGTCGCCCCACTTGGCAAGTCGGGCCAGCACCTCCGACGCCAGGGCACACGGCACTCCGGTGTCCGGGTCGACCAGGAGCAGTTCCTCTTCCACGCCCACGGTGCGCAAATTGACGCTCCCATCGTGTCCTGTGGCCCCCGGCGAACGGCCCGCGAAATCGGCCGGAGAACCAGCATGCCCGCCCGGTGGCGCGTGCGGTCGCCGGTGCGGGGGCCCTCTTTCGGTCATGCGTGGGCGGCCCCTCGCGCCTGGGTCCCAGCGGTGCCCCGGCGCATCCCCCGTCCCGCGAGGCACTGCGGTGACTCCGGCGGACACGCCGCCGACCGGGGGGAATCCCCGGGTGGCGGACCGCTGGGCGGTATTGCTTGGCGCGAGTGCGGGTGTGGACTGCGCCACCCCGGCACCTTCCACCGGAACGCAGGGACACAGGAGTGATCTGCCAATGCGCGTACGTCTTGTCACCGCCGGGGCCGTCGCCGCCGCCGGCGCCCTTCTCGCCGTGGCCCCGAGCCCGGCCGTCGCCGCCTCGGACCCCGCGGCCTCTTCGGACACCGTGACCGCCAACGCGACCGGGACGGTCGCCAAGGACGGCACAGTCACCCTCTCGGGCACCTACCGTTGCTCGTCACCCGCGAACGGGCGTCCGGTCGTCGTGTCGAGCTCGGTGGTGAAGGGCTCCGTGCAGTACGGCATCGGCGGGACGGTGGCCACGTGCGACGGCGCCACGCACACGTGGACCAACCACGGAAGGATGGCCCTGGGCCAGACGGCGAAACCGCAGGCGACCGAGGTCGTGGCGACGCTCGCGCGGCTGGACCGGGGCATCGGGTTCCTGCCGCTTGTGCCCTACATCCTCGCCACCGACCGGCACAGCCTCGACCTCGGGGCGGCCCAGGCCTGAAGGGGCGCCCGGGCCTGAAGGGGCGCCCGGGCCTGAAGGGGCGCCCGGGCGGGCGCCGCCACCCCCGACGTGTGAGCGGGGATCTGGTTCCTTCCGCAAGTGTGGGGGCGGTGAGTTTCGGACATACCTGCATTCAAGGGGTGTGAGGGCCTGCCGCCCCCGGGAATCGCTCGCCCCGCCGGGCGAGAAGTCCTCTGCCTTCGTGCCTCAACGCCTGCGATTCATGCGGCCGTTGCCCGGATCTGGCCTACGATTTTCTTGATCGAGAGTCAGAATGGCCCAAGAAACGACCGAAACTGTCCCGTTTCTTTTGACTACTGATCGGTACGCGGTGAAGGTCTCGTGCATGTCCCCTTCGTCCCGGGCCGCTCCCCACGGTCTGCTCCGCATGCGCGATTTCCGCTTCCTGCTCGCCGGAGCCGCGGCCGGGCAGGCCGGTGCCCAAGTCACGCTGGTCGCCCTGCCCTTGGTGGCCGTGCTCGAACTCAAGGCACCCGCCTTCCAGGTGGGACTGCTCACCGCCGCCGAGACCGCCGCGTTCCTGCTCATCGGGCTGCCGGCGGGCGCTTGGGTCGACCGGATGCGCAAGCTGTCGTTGATGATCCGCGCCGACGTGGTCCGCTGCCTGGCCATGGCGAGCGTCCCGCTCGCCGCCGCGGCGGGCGTGCTGAGCATGGCGCAGTTGTACGTCGTCGCCCTGGTCACCGGGGTGGCGACCGTCTTCTTCGACGTGGCCCACCAGAGCTATCTGCCCCAACTCCTGCCCAGGGAGCAGCTGGTGGCAGGAAACGGCGCGCTCGAGACGGTGCGGTCCTCGGCGCAGGTGGCAGGGCCCGGTCTCGGCGGCGGACTCGTCCAGCTCGTGGGGGCGCACCTGGCGATCGTCGCCGACGCCATCGGCTACGCCCTCTCCGCCGTGTTCCTGCTGGCCATCCGCAGGCCCGAGGCCAAGCCCGAGGCGGTGCCCGGGGCGTCCTTGCGCAAGGAGGTCGCCGAGGGCCTGCGCTTCGTGCTCGGCCACCCGCTGCTGCGCGTCATCGCGGGCACGACGGGGCTCGGCAATTTCTTCACGGCCGTCCTCATGGCCACCCAGACCATCTTCCTGGTCCGTGTCCTCGGTCTCCAGCCGGCCGCCGTCGGTGTGATGCTCTCGGCGTCGGCCGTCGGCGGACTCGCCGGGGCGCTGAGCGCGGGCCGGCTCGCCGCCCGCTTCGGCCAGGCCCGTCTGATCTGGCTGTCGGCCCTGGTCAGCGGACCCTTCGCCTTGCTGTGGCCGCTGTCGGGCAAGGGCGCGGGGGCGGCCCTGTTCGCGCTCGGCTCGGCGGTGGTCTTCTTCGGCGCCGTCGTCTACAACGTCGCGCAGGTGAGCTTCCGTCAGACCCTGTGCCCGCCGCGCCTGCTGGGGCGGATGAACGCGACCCTGCGCTTCGTCATGTGGGGCACGCTGCCGCTGGGCGCGCTCGTCGGCGGCGCCGTGGCCGACGCGTTCGGCGCCCGCGCGGCCCTGTGGATCTGCGCGGCCGGCTTCCTCGTCGTACCGCTGCCCCTGCTGCTCTCGCCGCTGCGCCGGATGCGCGACCTTCCCGCGCCCGCCCACGCCGTGGACGACGACGCGCGGGACACCGCCCCCGGCCAGGACGTCACCCCCGGTCAGGACGAGAGCGTCCCCGTCGCCTGACCGCGAGTCTCCATGTCAACTCGCCTCGCTCAGACGCCAGTTGACCTCCGCACCGCCCGTCCATCAGAGTCCCCGACCCCGAGAGAGGACCACGTGCTCCCCAGCATCACGGGCCAGTACCTCGCCCGCTACCAGCGCCTCGACGCGAGTGAGGCGGCCGCGGGACTGCTGCCCGCCACCGGGGCCCAGCGGCGCTTCCTGCTCGTGCGCTCCCTGGACCCGGCCGGCCGCGCCGACATCGTGCCGATGTTCTTCGCCTTCCCGCGCGGCACCGTCGACGGGCCCAGGCTGCGCGCCGCCGCCGGCCACCTCGCCGCCCGCCACCCCGCCCTGCGCTCGGGGGCCGGCGTCGTACGGGGCACACCCGTGCTGCGGCCCGGGCCCGCGGACATACCCATGGAGCACGTCACCCCCGCGCCCGGCGAGGACGCGCGGGACGCGCTGCGCCGCACGCTGGCCGCCTGGACCACCCAGGGCCCGCCGCTGCGCCTGTACTTGGCCGCCGACGGCCCGCACGCGGACGAGGAACTGCTGGCCGTGGTCCTGGACCACACCGCGTGCGACGGCCAGTCCCTGGCCCGCGTCGTGGCGGAACTCGGCGCCGCCTACCGCGACCGCCTGGGCCCCCAGGACCTCGCGCCTTCGGACGCGGCCGCCGAACTCGCCGCCTACAAGGACGCCGTCCTGCGCCAGCTCGACGCCGAGGACCGCGCCGCCTCCCCGCGCGCCCTGGCCTACTGGGGCGAGCGGCTGCGCCCGGCCCGTGAGCGGGCCCCGCTGCCGGGAACGCGCCGCCTGAGCGGCGGGCTGCCCACGGGCGCCGCCGCCTCGAAGCTGCCCTCACCCGAAGGGGGCGTGCCCTTCCCCGCGCTGCTCGACGCGTGCCGGGCGGCGGCCGCGACCCTGTACGGAGCCGGCTCGGTCGCGCCCATCGGATACCCCTGGGGCGGCCGCCCGGCCGGCGCCGAACCCGTCCTCGGCTGCTTCCTGAACACCGTGGTCTTCCCCGCCGACACCCATGCCACCCCGGCGCCCGAGGTGACCGAGACGCAGTGGTGGGACGACCTGGACCGGGCCGACACGCCCTTCGACGAAGTGGTGCGGGCGGCGCGGGCCGGCGGCTCCGCCTGGTCGGGCCGGCTCGACGGGCTGCTCACCGTGGACGACGCCGCCCACCGCGCGCCCCTGCGGCTCGGCGGGACGGCGGGACGCGAGATCCACATCGACGGCCGCCAGGTCCGCGCCCCCTTCGCCGTCTCCGCCACCCAAGGACCCGAACTCGACCTCCGCATGGTCTGGGACCGCACGGTCCTGGACGACGCCGCCGCCGAGGACGCGTTCGCGGCGCTGTGCGCGGCCCTGCCCGCCGACGCCCCCGTCCACTGACCCCGAACCCCGGACGCGACACATCCCGCTCCACACGAGCGCGTACGTCCTGACCAGCCCTGGCATCCGGGCGGCCGCGCGATCCGCGGACCGGCCGGCGCACCGCCGCGCGGGCGCACCACCGCGTCCCGCGCCACCCGACCCGACAACCCAAGGGATCGCCCATGCTCCCCCTCTCCTCCTCGCAGGAGATCGTCTGGCTGCACGAGCAAGTGCAGCCGGGCAGCCGCGCCTACAACTTCACCGCCTCGCTCGACCTGTGGGGCACCCTCGACGTCGACGCGCTGCGCAGCGGTCTCGCGGCCACCCTCGCCCGCCACCCCGGCCTGCGCCTGGAACTCGTGCCCGTGCCGGGCGCGATGCCCGGCCAGCGCGTCGCCGACGTCTGCCTGCCCCGGCTGCGCACCGTGGACATCACCTGGGAGGCCGACCCCGAGGCCGCCTTCGAGAAGCTGCTGCGCACCGAGGCGGAGACCCCCCTCGACACCTTCGACGCGCCCCTGCTGCGCTGGACCCTGGTCAAGCTCGCCGACGACCAGCACCGGCTCATCCACGTCGAGCACCATCTCATCCACGACGGCCACTCGTTCGCCATCCTCCTGAACGACGTCTTCAGCGTCTACAGCGCCCAAGTGCGGGGCGAGGCGATCGAGTTGCCCGAGGCCAGCTCGTACGCCGACCATGTGCGCGCCCGGGCCGGCGACATCCGCGCCGAGGAGCTGAGCGCCAGCCTCGCGTACTGGTCGACCACCCTGCGCGACGCCTCGTACGACATGCCGCTGCCCGGCCTCGCCCGGCCCGGCGCGCGGCGGCGCCACCACGGCGGCCAGCTGCGCCAGTCGATCGGCGCCGACCTCGGGGAGCGGCTGCGCGCCCACACCCGCGAACGCGGCCTCACCCCCTTCGCCACCCTGCTCGGGCTCTTCGCCGAACTCCTTCGCCGCCACAGCGGACGCAGCCAGATGGTGGTGGGGACCGCCGTCGGCAACCGCCCGCGCGGCTACGAGGACGCGGTGGGCATGTTCGTCAACACCATCCCGCTGCGGCTCGACCTCGACCCCGGCGCGAGCGCCGAGGACACCATGGACGAGGTGACCGACACCCTCATCCGGGCGCTCCCGCACCAGGAGGTGCCGGTCCAGGAACTGACCCGGGCCCTCGGCCTGCACACATCGGGCGCGGACAACCCGCTGTTCAGCGTGATGTTCAGCGCCCACGACGCGCCGCTGCCCGAACTCGACGTGCCCGGCCTGGAGATCACCCTGTTCGAGGGGTTCAACACCGGCACCACCCGCTTCGACCTCGACGTGGTGCTGCTGCCCGACGACCGGCGCGGGGTGAGCCTGCGCCACGGCGCGCCCGGCATGACGCTGGTGTGGGACTACGACGCCGACCTCTTCGGCGAGGACGTGGCCAAGCTGCTCGCCGAGCGCTTCCTTGACCTGCTGCGCGCCTACCTCGACGCGCCCTCCACCGCGCTCGCCGACCTCGCGCTCCCCGCCACGCCCCAAGAGGCGGCGCCCAGGGTGCCCGTGACGGGGGAGGGCGACCCGCTCGACCCGGCCGCCGCCCAGGACCCCGCGCTGCCCGCCCTCCTGATCGGGGCCCGCAGAATCACCTACGGCGAACTCGACGCCCAGGTCACCTCGCTCGCCGCACGGATGCGCACGGCGGGCGTCACCGCAGGACAGCCCGTCGCCGCGGTGCTGCCGCGCGGCGCCGACTCCGTGGTGGCGCTGCTGGCCTGCCTGCGCACCGGCGCGGTGTACTGCCCGCTGTCGCCGTCCGACCCGCCGGCCCGTCTTGAGCTGCTGCTCGACCGGCTCGCGCCCGCGCTCGTCCTCACCGCCCCGGGCGCCTCGGTGTCCGTGCCCGACGGCCTGCCGAGCGCGAGCCTCGACGCTCCGGTCCTGCCGTCCGCCCGCGCGGCGGACGTCGTGGCCGGCGCGGCGTACATCATCCACACGTCCGGTTCGACCGGCATACCCAAGGCCGTCGCGGTCGGCCGGGACGCGCTGGTCAACCATCTGACCGGGGCCGCGCGGCGGTTCGAACTCGCGGCCGGCGACCGGGTGCTCCTGTTCGCCCAGCCGTCCTTCGACGTCGCCCTCGAAGAGGTGCTGCCCTCGCTGTACGCGGGCGCGTGTCTGGTCGTGCCCGAGCAGGAGGTGCCGACCGGCGGCGAACTCGCGCGGCTGCTCGCCGCCGCCCGCGTCACCGTGGCCAACCTGCCCACCAGTTACTTCCTCGCCACCCGCCAGGACCTGCTCGCGGTGCTCACCGAGGGCCGCTGGGCGCCGCGCCTGATCGTCCTCGGTGGTGAGCGCATCCCGGCCGACGTGATGCGCGCCTTCTTCGCCGACACCGATGCCCACGCCGAGGCGGGCCCCGCCTTCAGCGTGCTCAACGTCTACGGCGTGACCGAGGCGGCCATCAGCTCCACCGTGTACGAGATCACCCGCGACAGCCTGGCCGAGGGGGCGGAGATCCCGCTCGGGGCCGAGCTGCCCGGCGAGCAAATCCACGTCCTGGACGAGGCGCTGCGGCCGCTGCCCACCGGCGCTGTCGGTGAACTGGCCATAGCGGGAGTTGGACTTGCCGAGGGTTACGTCGGCAACGCCGAGGCCACCGGGGCCCGCTTCGTCACCGTCGACGCCCTCGGCGGCGAACGCGTCTACCTCACCGGCGACCTCGGCTACCGGGGCGAGGACGGGCTGCTGCGCTTCCTCGGCCGCCGCGACAACCAGATCAAGCTGCGCGGCTACCGCATCGAACTCGAAGAGGTCGAGGCCGCCGCGTCGGCCGCGCTCGGCGGCCGCTCCTGCGCCGTCGTCCTGGACCGCGACAACGCCGGCGGCCCCCGCCTCGTCGCCTTCCGCGAGCGCGCCGACGAGGTCGAGGAGTGGGACGAGCAGGCGCTGCACACCGAGCTGAGCCGCCGCCTGCCGGGCGCCCTGGTGCCCGCCCGCTGGGTGCTGCTCGACGCCATGCCGACCCTGGCCGGCGGCAAGCCGAACCGGGTGGCGCTGGCCCGGCTCGCGGCCGAGTCCGCGCCCGAGGCGCCCGCCGAGGAAGCGGCCCCGATGACGGATCCCGCCGCGTCCAACGACCCGGCCGTCGTGCTGCTCGCCGAGGGCTGGCGCGAAGTGCTCGGACACGACCGCTTCGAGGAGAGCTCACACTTCTTCCGCGTGGGCGGCCACTCGCTGCTCGCCGCGCAGCTCGCGGCCTGGCTGGAACCCCGGCTCGGCGAGCGCCCCTCGCTGCGGCTGCTCTTCCAGCACCCGGTCCTCGCCGACCAGGCCCGCGCTCTCGCCGCCACCCCCGCCCCCGCCCTCGCCACGCCGAAGGAGTCGTGATGACCCAGCAGTTGACGGACCATCAGGTGCAGGCCACCTCCGGCGCCGCCCCGAGCATCCTGCGCGGCGCCCCCCTCGCCGGCTCCACCGGAGTCCTGGCGCGCTACGAGGAGTGGGTACGCCGCTCGCCCGGCGCCCCCGCGGTGATCGACGGCGAGCACCGCTGGACCTACGCCCAGCTCGACGAGGCGGCCGACGCGGTCGCGAAGGCCCTGACCGGGCGCGTGCGCCCCGGAGACGTCGTCGGCGTCTGCCTGGACCGCTCGGCCGCACTCGTGGTCACCGCGATCGCGCTGGCCCGCATCGGCGCGGTGTATCTGCCGCTCGGCCCCCGCCCCGGCGAGCGCCGGATCGCCGCGGTCACCGAGGACATCGGCGTTGTCTGCCTCATCGGCGACCCCGAGGTCCTGACGACCCATCACCAGGCGTCCGAGCACGTTGAGTTGCCGGTGTCCGGTGCGGGCGCCAACGCCGCCGCGAGTGTGGTGGCCGCCTTCACCTCGGCCGCGCCCGGCGCGCGCACCGCGCCGCCCGAGGCCCTGTACGCCGTACTGACCTCCGGCTCCACCGGCCGCCCCAAGGCGGTGACGGTCGCCGAGCCCGCCCTGGCCGCGCTCCTTGACTGGTACCGCGAGGAGACCGGGCTCGCTCCGGGCGGGCGCCAGTCGCTGCTGATCGGTGTCGCCTTCGATCCCCATCTGCTGGAGCTGTGGTCCGGTCTGACCTGCGGCGCGGCCCTCATACCCGCGCCCGACGAGGTCCGCTGGGACCCGGCCGCGCTCACCGACTGGTGGCGCGCGGCGCAGGTGACGGCGTGTGTCGCGGCCACCCCCATGATCGAACCGCTCCTCGACCGCCCCTGGCCGCAGGACCTGAAGCTCCGTCACCTCATGGTCGGCGGCGACCGCATGCGCCGGCGCCCCGGGCCCGATGTGACCGCCACCGTCCACAACGCCTACGGCCCCGCCGAAGCGACCGTGGTCACCACCACCCACGCCATGCGGGCCACCGACCCCGACGCGGACACCGACGCCGCGCCGCCCATCGGCACCCCGATAGCGGGGGCGACCGTCGTCGTCACCGACTCCGAGGGCACCGTCCTGGCGCGCGGTGAGGAGGGCGAACTGCGCATCGGGGGAAGCTGTCTGGCCCTTGGCTATCTGGACCCCGAGCTCACCGCCCGCCGCTTCACCGCCCCGCCGGCCGAACTCGCCGACCTGGACCGCGTGTACCGCACCGGCGACCGTGTGCGCATGCTGGAGGACGGCCGTCTTGTCTTCCTCGGCCGCCTCGACGACCAGGTCAAGATCAGCGGCGTGCGGATCGAACCGGCCGAGGTCGAGGCCGCGTTCGAGCAGGACGCCGCCGTCCGCACCGCCGTGGTCACCGCGCCGCGCGACGCCGAGGGCCGCGCCCGGCTCGTCGCCCACATCCTTCCCGTGCCCGGCGCGGCGCTTGCCGCTGACGACCTCCTCGCCGGCGTCCGGGCCTGGCTGCCCGAGCAGGCCGTGCCCTCCACGGTGCGCATGGTGGACGCCTTCCCCCTCGACGCCAACGGCAAGGTGGACCGCGCGGCCCTCCTGAAGCAGGCCGAACAGGCACCCGCGGCGGCCGCAGCCGAGGCCGCCGTGCCCCAGGACGCGACCGACGACGAACGGCTCGTGCTCGCCACCGTCCGCGACCTGCTCGGCCGCCCCGAGACCACCCTTGAGGACAACTTCACCGGCGCGGGCGGCACCTCCCTGCTCGCGGCCCGCCTCCTCGAAGCCCTGGAGAAGGCGACCCAAGTACGCCTGCGCGCGACGGAGTTGCTGCGCCAGCCCGATCTGCGGGCCATCGCCGCCGTACTCGACAAGCGCCGCACGGCGGCGCGCACCCCGGGGTCCTGACGTGAGGACCCCGGGCCCCTCCCCGACGACCGGAAGGAAACGGCCGTGACCGTGGCCCGGACCGGCCTGCCCGCCCTGGTGGCGCGGCACGCCGAACACACCCCCGACGCCCTCGCCGTGGCGGACGGCGACACCACCTTGACCTACGCGCAGCTGGTCTCGCGCGCCCGCGCCCTCGCCTCCCACCTCCACGACCAGGGCGTACGCCCCGGCGACTCCGTGGCGCTCCTGATGCCCCGCTCGGCCCGGACCGTCGTCGCCCAGCTCGCCCTGTGGTGGGCGGGCGCCGCCTGCGTGCCCCTGGACCCGGGCCACCCAAGGCCCCGTACCGAGGCCATGCTGGAGGACTCCGGCGCCACCTTGACCGTCGGCGACAGCAAGCTGCTCGAAGCGGCCGCGACACCGGGCGCGGTCCTCGCCCTGCCCGACGACGAGCAGCCGGCCGAAAGGGCCGGGGTGAGCGGCGAGGGCCCCGATCCGGACGACACCGCGTTCGTCATGTTCACCTCGGGCTCCACGGGCCGCCCCAAGGGCGTCGCCGTGCGCCACGGCGCCATCGCCGAACTCGTCACCGATCCGGACTACGTCACCGTCACCGCGCGCGACCGGGTGCTGCTGCACTCGCCCGCCACCTTCGACGGCTCGACGTTCGAGGTGTGGGCGGCGCTCGCCAACGGCGCCGCCGTCGTCGTGTGCACCACCGAACGCCCCTCGTTCGAGGACCTGGCCAAGGTGGTGGAGCGCCAGGGCGTCACCGTGGCGTTCTTCACCACCGCGCTCTTCCACCAGCTCGCCGCGCGCCGCTCCCGCGTCTTCGCGCTGCTGCGCACCGTGGTCGTGGGCGGCGAGGCGATGGCCGCGCAGCACGCCCGGGCCGTCCTGCGCGCCTTCCCCTGGGTCGAACTCGTCAACGGCTACGGCCCGACCGAGACGACCACCTTCGCCACCGCCCACCGCGTCAGCGACCGCGACTGCGACGGGCCCGTGCCCATCGGCCGCCCCGTCGCCGGCGCCACCGCCCACATCCTCGACGAAGCGGGCCTGCCCGTCGCCGACGGCGCGCGCGGCGAACTGTGGGTCGGCGGCAGCCGTCTGGCCCACGGATACACCCGGCAGCCCGGCCTGACCGCCGAGCGCTTCGTCGACCACCCGGTGCTCGGCCGCCTCTACCGCACCGGCGACCTCGTCTCGGCCCGCCCCGACGGCGCCCTTGACTTCCACGGCCGTACGGACGACCAGGTCAAGGTGCGCGGTTTCCGGATCGAGCCCGGCGAGATCGAGCACGCCCTGCGCGAGCAGCCGGAGGTCGACGACGCGGCCGTCACCGTGCGCCGCCCCACCCCCGACGACGCCCGTCTCGCCGCGTTCGTGGTCGCGGCACCCGGCCCCGTGCCCCGCGCCGAGGCCCTGCTCACCCGGCTCGGCGCCGCCCTGCCCGCCCACCTGGTCCCCGACGAGCTGACCTTCGTCGAGCACCTGCCGCTCACCAGCTCCGGCAAGGTGGACCGCCGCGCGCTCGGTGAGCTCGGCACGGCGGTCGAGGTGAGCGGCGCCGCCGAACCGCTGACCCCGCTCCAGGGGGCCGTCGCGGAGGTGTGGGGCCGTTCGCTCGGCTGCGAAGTGACCCGCCCCGACGCCGACTTCCTCGACCTCGGCGGCCACTCCCTGCTCGCCCTCGTCGTCGCCGAGGACCTGCGCGAAGAGCTCGGCGTCGAACTGTCCCTCGCCGACTTCTTCACCGCCCCCACCGTGGCGGGCCACGCCGACCTGGTCGAGCGCGCCCTGCTCGCCGCCCACACCGATCTGCGCCCCGACGCGCCCGAGGACACCGATGGCCACTGACACCTCCGCCGCCCTCCAGCAAGAGCTGCTGCGCAGGGCCCGCGCCCGCGCCGCCGGCCGTCCCGAGACCCCGGTGCCCGCGGTCACCCCCGACCCGGGCCCGGCCCCGCTCACCCACGCCCAGCGCCGCATGTGGCTGATGGAACGGCTCGGGCAGAACAGCGCCCAGTACAGCGTGCCGTTCGCCACCCGGCTGCGCGGCCCGCTCGACCTGGACGCGTTGAGCACCGCCCTGACCGAACTCGTACGCCGGCACGGCATCCTGCGCACCCGCTACGGACGCGACGCAGATGAGCCCTACCAGGAAACGCTCCCCGCGCCCGCCCGTATCGCGGTGAAAGTCCTCGACGCGCCCGGCGACGGCGACGACCTCCTGGCCGAGGAGGCCCGCCGCCCGTTCGACCTGGCCGAGAACACCCTGCCGCGCGCCCTGGTCCTGCGGCACGGACCCGAGGACCACACGGTTCTCCTGACGTTCCATCACATAGCCATCGACGGCGGCTCGTTGGACACGGTCGCGGGGGAGATCGCCGCTCTCTACGCCGCCGCGCTCGACGGCCGCCCCGGCGAGCTGCCCGAGCCGCCGCAGTACGCGGACTTCGCGCGCCGCGAGCACGCAGGGGCCGCCCGGCTGGAGGACGGCCTCGCCCACTGGACCCGCGCGCTCGCCGGCGCCACCGCGCCCCGGCTGCCCCGGCCGAGCGCCCCACCCCCGGACGTGGCCGAGCACCCGGCGGCGACCCGTACCACCGCCCTGGGCGCGCAGGTCCTTCCGGCCCTGCGCGCCCTGGGACGCGAGCGCCGCGCCACCGTCTTCACGGTGTCTCTGGCCGCCGCGTTCGCCGCGCTGCACCGCCTCACCGGCGAGACGGACCTCGTCGTCGGCTGCGCCGCCACCCACCGCGAGGGCCAGGCCATGCGCGGCCTGGTGGGGCTGTGCGTCAACACGCTCCCGGTCCGCGTCGACCTGTCCGGCGACCCCGCCTTCGCCGGACTTGTCGAGCGCGTACGTGACGCGCTCCTGGCAGCCCAGCAGCACCGTGACGTGCCCTTCGACCTGATCCTCGAACGGCTCGGCGCCCAGGCCCGGGGCGACGACGGCACCGCCCTGGTGCGCGTCACCACCGACATCGGCGGCGAGCCGACAGCCCTTCGCCTTCCGGGACTTGACGCCAGTCCTGTCGAAGTCGGCCTGGGCGAGGCCAAGTTCGATCTCACGCTCGGCATCCTGGACACGGAACAACCCCAGAGCCTGGTCCAGTACGCGCGGGCCGCCCTCGACGAGGGGGCCGGGGACGCCCTCGCCGCCTCCTTCGCCGAACTGCTCACGGCCGTCGCCGGTGACCCCGCGCTCAGGCTCTCCCAGCTGCCCGGCCGCCGCGCCGAGCCGGCCCCCGAGCCCGGCCACCCGGCAAAGGCCCGCCTCCTGGCCCACCCCGAGGTCGCCGAGGCGTACGTACCGGACCCGCACGGCGGCCCCCTCGTCGCCTACGCCGTCCTCAGCCGCACCGGCGGCCCCTCGCCCGTACAGCTCCGCGCGCATCTGCGCCGGGTCCTGGCGCGCGAACTCGTCCCGGCCGCCGTCACGTTGCTGGACGAGATGCCCCGTACGCCCGACGGCGCCGTGGACAGCGCGCGGCTGCCGGCCCTGCCGCGCCCCGAGGCACCGGAAGGCCGCCACATCCAAGCGGTCACGGACGCCTTCGCGCAGCTCCTGGACCGCAGGCCGGAGCCGGACGACGACTTCTTCGCGCTCGGCGGTCACTCCCTGGCCGCCGTCCAGCTCGCCGAGCGTCTGCGCTCCGCGCTCACGCTGCCGCTGATCGGCCTGGACATCATGCAGACCCGTACACCCCGCGCCATCGCGGCGCTGCTGGACGCGCGCGCGGCGGAGCGGACGGCCGCCGTCGCGGCGTCGGCGTCGAAGGCGGCGTCGGCGTCGGCCGGGCGACCACGTCGGACGCGGGTCGGCACGGTCCTGGTGACCGGCGGCACGGGCGGCGTCGGCGCTTTCGTCCTGCGCGAACTTGCGGCCCAGGGGCGGCCCGTCCTCGCCCTGGCCCGGCCCGAGTCCGCGCACCTCGTCGGCGGCGACGGCGTCGAGGTGATCGAGGGCGACCTCAGTGACCTGGACAGCCTGCGCCGTGCCGTCGAGGGCGCCGACGCCGTGATCCACGCGGCGTGCACGTTCACCCGTCCCGAGGTGGACGTGGCGGCGATGCGGGCCATGGTGGACGCCTGGCGCGGCGGCCCGTTCGTGTTCGTCAGCAGCGTGGACGCCTACGGCCGCCCCGAGGCGGCGCGGGTCGCCGAGGAGTCACCCTCGCGGGCACCGCTCAGCGCGTACGGGCAGGCCAAGGTCGACTGCGAAGCACTCCTGCTCCACGCGGCCGGCACCGAGGGCCGTGGCGGCGCGAGCGCCGTGCGCTCACCCATCGTGTGGGGGGCCCACGACCGGCTGCGCGACCAACTGCGCTGGGGGGCCACGGGGTTGCTGTACCAGGCCGCCCTTGCCGGGAGCCCCATCAGCCTGCCCGGCCCCGGCGCCGGCGGTCACGACTGGTACGGGGCGCCGTGGGTGCACGCAGCCGCGCTCGCCCGCGCCGTGACCTCCTGCCTCGACGCTCCCGTCCACGGCGTGGCCAACGCCGTGAGCGGCCACGTGGCCTGGTCCGACCTGACCGCCGAGCTGATGGCACTGCTCGGCAGCGACAGCACGGTGACCTTCGACGACACGGTGCACCAGGACCTCGACCACCGCTGGCACTACCGCGCGGACCGGCTCGCCACGGCGCTGCGGCCCGAGCCGGGCGAGGACCTGCACACGGTACTCGCCTCGATGATCGAGGCGTCCGGACAGGGGAAGAACGGGTCACTCACCGGGTCCGGTGAGTGACACACCCTCGGGCAGGTCTCGCAGCCGCACCACCGGAGTCAGTTCGCGCAGGTGGGTTCGGTGCCAGCAGGCACGGGTCTCGCGCCGCTCGGGCCAGGTCGTGAACCGGTACTGGTAGAGCCGGGCCCGGACGTAGACGGGGGGCCGGTCGGGGAAGGGATTGCGGCGCAGGAGGCGCAGGGTGTCCCGGTCGTTGAGGAGCAGCCGCAGGAGGAAACCGTCGAACCAGGCGGCCCCGTAGGAGGGGGAGAGGGCGACGAACCAGAGCAGCCAGTCCAGCCGCAGGTGGAAGGGGGCGAACTGACGCGGCCAGTGCCGCGGGTCGCCCGGCTTGCCCCGGAACTCGTACTCCCGCCACTGGGTGTCGGGGGAGACCTCCTGGCCGGCCGGCCGCAGCACCGGGCGGCCCCGCCCCTCGCGCCGCTTGTACCACTGCGCCTCGTGGGGGCCGGGCGGTGGATGAGGGGGCTCCGGCGCGCCGGGAGGCCCCCGGTGCGCCGCGCCCTCGATGACCACCTCGTGCCGGATCCGCGTGACGCTGCCGAACGCGCCGTAGGAATTCACCAGGTGCAGCGGCTCGTACGTGGTGTTCATGCGCTGCCCGCGTGAGACGAGGTTGCGGGCCGGGCGGTAGCTCAGCGCGAGGACGAGGGCGGCGGCCAGGAGTACCACGCTCTCGTACCAGAGCGGAGGGGCCGCCAACGCGGGGGAGCTCGCGACGCGGGGGCCGTCCACGGCGGAGGCGGCCAGGACGATGGTCAGCCAGTTCAGCCAGGCGAAGTTGCCGGAGAGCACCAGCCACAGCTGGGTGCACACGATGAGGAGCGCCGCGATGCCCGCCACCGGCTGCGGGGTGAACAGGGCCAGGGGGACCACGAGTTGGACGAAGTGGTTGGCCGCCACCTCCACGCGGTGGACGGGCTTGGGCAGATGGTGGAAGAACCAGCTCAGCGGGCCGGGCATCGGCTGCGTCTCGTGGTGGTAGTACAGGCAGGTCAGATCGCGCCAGCAGGGGTCGCCGCGCATCTTGATCAGGCCGGCCCCGAACTCGACGCGGAACAGCACCCAGCGCAGGAGCCACATCACGATCACCGGCGGCGCGACGTCGTCGTTGCCGAGGAAGACGGCGAGGAACCCCGCCTCCAGGAGAAGCGACTCCCAGCCGAAGCCGTACCAGGTCTGGCCCACGTTCACGATGGACAGGTACAGCAGCCACAGCACCGCCCAGCACACCATGGCCGCCCAGAGCGGCAACGCGTCGGCCGCGCCCGCCGCCACGGCCGCCGCCAGCAGCGCCCCCGCCCAGGCGCAGGAGGCGAACCAGCGGTCGGAGTAACGCAGCTGGAAGATGCTGGGGGCCCGGCGGAAGGGCACGCGCTCGATGAAGGCGGGCACGGGCAGCATCCCGCGCTCCCCGATGAGGGCCCGGAACTGCCGGGCCGCCACCAGGAACGCCACCACGTAGACGACGGCGAGGGAACGCTGGAACACGAGCCTGCCGAGCCAGTAGGCCGACGAGGAGAACCACTGCACGGCCGGGTCGCCTCCTGGTGACGGGGGCAGGGGAATGCCCGCGCCCCCTTCGTAACCGGCAGCGGCGCGCCAAGTCCAGGCCGACGAGCCCCCCTTCACCCGCTCGCGCGGCAACCCCGATCATCGCAAGAGGGGCGTGTGAACTCCGGGGGCGTCAGGAGGAGCCGGGACCGGCCGGGGGAGCCCCGGCGGCCGCCGCCTCGTACAGGGCCCGCGTCGCGTCGCCGAAGTACGCGCTGTAGGAGACCTGGGGTGTGTTGCCTCCGGTGTGGTAGCCGCCGATCACCCCGACCACCCCCCACTCGCCGTGCCACGGCACCAGCATGGGGCCGCCGCTGGTGCCGCCCACGAAACCGTCGCAGGTGATGCGAGAGAACGTGCCCGGGTCGGCCGGGTCGTCGCTGACCCACTTGGTGGTCCGGCTCAGGCACTCCAGCGGTTTCTGGGCGCCGCCGGGGTAGCCGATCATCCGCACCGGGGTGTGCGCGTACCCCGTTCCGGTGAGCAACTGGACCGCGCCGGTGGCGTCCTCCAGCGGCTCGCCCTCCTCGTTGGGCTCGGTGACCGCGAACCCGAAGTCGTAGGCGGCGCCCGCGTGTTCACCCCGGTCGTAGTACTCCTGCGGGACGTACACGCCGTTGTCCCGCACGGGGAAGACGCCGAACGGCTTGAGCCCGTCGTGGTACTGCGGCACGAAGGCGAGGTGACGGCGCGGCGAGGCGCCGGCGTACCCCTTGAGGCAGTGCCCCGCGCTGAGGACCAGGTCGTGGCCGGGGCTGCGGACCACGGAACCGCTGCACGTACGCCCCGTACCGGAATCGTCGGTCCAGAAGAACGTGCCGGCCTGCGGGATGCCGTCGAAGCTGCTGCTCGGCGGAATGAACTCCCCGGGCCGTGGACCGTCCACGGTGGTCGCGTCGCCCCGCGCCGCCAGCCCGCTGCCCCCGCGCTCGTCGTCGGGCACCGCCGCCGTCAGGCGCGCGGCGGTCCAATAGGCGCTCAGCCGCTCCGCGTCCGGGTTCGGGTCCGCCGGGGACGCCGCGAACGCCGCAGACCCGAGCCCCGCCGACACCAGCAGGGTGGCCGCCGCCAGGGCGGCGTGCCGGATGATCCTGGTCCTGCGCACCATGAATTCCCCTCTGCCCGGACATGGGTGACGACTCACCATACGGCGGCCCGGGCCGGAGACAGTAGTGCGCGGGGCCGCCCGGGCGCGCCGTGGCGGCGAGGCGAGGACGAGCCTTTGCGACGCGCCCCCACACCCGCGAAACCAGCGGCGATAGGCGGATCGCTATGGCCGCGTTGCCCGGACGGCTCTTGGACGGCGACGGGGCCCGGCTGCTGTGCTTGAGCCATGCGAGACCACACGAAACGCCCCACCCTCCCGCGCCGCTCCCGCACGAAGGGGCCCGCGGCACTGCTCGCCCTCCTGGCGCTCACCACCACCGGCGTCTCCACCGCGCAGGCGGCCGACGCCCCCGCCACGGCTCCCGCCCACACCTTCGCGGCCGCGGTCACGCCTGCCGCGCAAGGCGGCCAAGTGGCGGCCGCCATCGGGCAGTTGGAGGCGGACCATCACGTACGCATCGGCGCCTTCGCCCTCGACACCGCCACCGGCCGGACCCTCTCCTACCGGGGCGATGAGCGGTTCCCCTCCCTGTCCACGTTCAAGGCCATGGTGTGCGCCGCCGTCCTGGACCGGGCGCGGCGCGTGGAGCCGGGGCTCATGGACAAGGTCGTCCACTGGACCAAGGCCGACGAGGTCGACAACTCCCCGCTCACCGAGGGCAGGGGCGAGCGGGGGATGACCGTCGCCGACCTCTGCCACGCGGCCATCACCCGGAGCGACAACACGGCCGGAAACCTGTTGCTCCGTCAGGTCGACGGACCCGACGGCCTCACCCGCTACTACCGGTCGCTGCGCGATCCGTTCTCCCGCCTCGACCGCTGGGAGCCGGAGTTGAACCGCTGGGAGCCCGGGGAGCGGCGCGACACCACGACCCCCTCGGCCATGGGCCGCGACCTCGCCAGGGTCTCCCTCAGCCGGGCCCTGGTCCCCGAGGACCGCGCCCGGCTCACGTCGTGGCTGCGTGCCACCACCACGGGCGACGCCCGCATCAGGGCCGGGCTGCCCAAGGACTGGACGGTCGGCGACAAGACCGGCACCAGTGACTCCTACGGGTCCGCCAACGACATCGCCATCGCCTGGCCCCCGTCCGGGCGCCCCGTGATCATCGCGATCTACACCAACCACACCGCCCCCGTCGCCGCCACGGACGAAGCGGTGATCAAGAGCGCGACGGCGGCGCTGGTACGAGGGCTCGGCGTGCCGTCCGTCTGACGACCCGTCCGGACCGGGGGGCCCGCGCCCGTTTCGGCGCGTCCTGGCGTGCCGCCGCCGCGCGGTTCTGCCAGGGTCGGCCTGTACGTGACGGCGTACGCCCCGGGGCCGGCGCCCCCGGGACCGGCGGCGCCCCTCACCCAAGGAAGTGGGACCAAGGCATGGAGAAGTTCTCCCTGGAAGCGATCGCCCGCGCTCAGCTGACGGCCGCCCGGGACTCGGGCGCGGGGCGCAGCGCGTCCACCGTCATCGGCGGCCACGAACGCGTACTGCGTCAGACGGTCATGGCCCTGACCGAGGGGAACTCGCTCAGTGAGCACGTGATCGGGGGCGAGGCGACACTCCTGGTGTGCTGGGGCCGTATCCGGCTGGTCACGGACGGGGACAGCTGGGAGGGCCGCGACGGTGATCTGCTGGCCGTGCCGGGCGCGCCCCACACGGTGGAGGCGCTGGAGGACTCGGCGTTCCTGCTGACCGTCGCGATGGTCTGAACGCGCGCAACCTCGCGGGTCGCGGGGCCGAGGTGACACATGCGGGGCGGCGGCAGGGGGCCGTCGGGCCGGTCCCTGCCCTGAGGACCCCGCGCGCGGCCCCTACGGGACGGCCCGCAGGAGCCCCTGAAGGAAGGCCCGCCAGGGCTCGTCCGCCCGGGCGATGAACGCGGGGCGCGCGGATCGCATCCTGGGAAAAGGCCGCGCACGGCGGCCGCCGACAACGCCCCCGGCCGGTGGGCGGCCCCGTGGCCGGTGCCACGTGCGGCCCCCGGCCGGCCGGAGCCCCGCGTCCGCCCGCACGCGCCGCTTCGCGTGGCCGGCCCGGTGCCGGGCAGCACAGGAAGGGACCCCGCCATGACCGCCGCCCCAAGCTCGCACCCCGAAGCCGCCCGCGTCCGCTCGGAGCACCTGGACCATCCCCGCACCCGGGCGGCCTTCCGGGGCGCGCGGCTGCTCGTCGGGGGCTACCTCGCGCTCAGCGTCCTCACCCTGGGGGCCGTCGTCCTGCTGCGCGACGACTCGGCGGCGGTGAACTCCGCCGTGTGGGTGCGCGCCTCCATCGTCGTCCTCAGCGCCGTGGTGACTCATCTGTGCGTCACCCGGGCGGCGGCCGGCTCGCGCTCGGCGTACCGCAGGCTGAGGATCCTCTCCGGCGTCATGGTTGTGGCCATCGCGGCGATCATCGCCCTGCCCGGTGCGTTCCCCCTGTGGCTGAAGACCGAACAGGCGGTCTGCGGAGTGCTCCTGCTCGCCGTGGTCGCCCTGGTCAACGGCAAGCACCTGCGGTCGTTGTTCGCCGGCGAGTGAACGGGAGGCGCCTACGCCCTCAGCGTGACCGGGTGTGGCGCGGGGCGCGGCGGCGCAGCGTACGGGCATGACTTCGGCCATCGCTCATCTCAGTGACCCGCACATCACAACAGGCCCGCTGGCCGGACCGCCCGCCGAGGCGCTGAGCCGCGCGCTCGGCCGTGTCCTCGCACTCGATCCGCCCCCGGACGCCGTGGTCGTCACCGGCGACCTCGCCGACCGGGGCAGGGCCGAAGAGTACGCGGCGCTGCGCGCCCTACTCACCGGGTTCCCCCTGCCCCTGCATCTGGTCGCGGGCAACCACGACGATCCGCGGGCGCTGCGCGAGGTCTTCGAGGGCACTGCCTTCCTCGGCTTCCCCGGCTCCCCCGGCGCCCCACACGAGACGCGCTACGTGGTGGAGCACCCGGGCCTCACCGTCGTCGTCGCCGACTCGACGGTGCCCGGCTCACCCGGTGGCCGGCTGGGCGAGGCCCAACTCTCCTGGCTGGACACGGTACTTGAGCGCCGCCCGGACGTCCCCGCGCTCGTCTGTCTGCACCATCCGCCCCTGCCCGTCGGGATCCCCTTCCTCGACGGGATGCGGCTGGCCGACGGCGAGGAGCTGGCCGCCGTGGTGGCACGTCATCCACGGGTCGTACGGGTGCTGGCGGGCCATGTGCGCTGCGCCGGTGACCACCGCCTTCGCCGGCACCGTCCTGGCCGTCGCGCCCAGCACCCACCTGCACAGCGGTCTCGCGCCGCGCGGCGGGGTGCCCCATTATCTGGCGGAACCGACGTCCTTCCTGCTGCACCTGCGTACGGACGCCGGGTGGGTGACCCACACCGTGCCCGTCAGCCACGCGGCGGCGCCCGTGGCCGTGTGGTGAGGTCAGGAGGCGAAACCCACGTGCACGTGGTCGTGGTGGGTGTCGTCGCTGAAGAACTGGTTCGCCGTGGCGCCGCCGGTGAGCTGGACGGGGCCGCCCACGTTGTACGACCCGGCCGCCGCCGCGGCCCGCATGAAGCCGGTGATCAGGGCGCGCGAGGTGGCGGGATCGACGACGGGGCGGCCGTTGACGCGCCAGACGTCGAAGGCGCGGCCACGCGGATGGTCGCTCGGGCGGTCGGTGCCGAACACGTCGAGGGGGTGCCCCGAGCGTACGACGCTGACCGACAGCCGGTAGGAGCCCGCGAGGTGGAGCATCGCCCGCAGCACACTGTCGTGCACGGCGCCGCTTCGGATGTCGGCGGCGGATGCGGGCGGCAGCTCGATCCGGGACTGGGCCAGGACGTCGCGCGCCGCCGCGCTCAAGGCGACGGCCGGTCCCGGCGCCGCCGGGTGCAGGGCGGTGACGCGCCAGCCGTCGGTGGTGCGGCTGAGGCGCACGTCGACGGTGGTGCCACCCGGCCGGACCGCGCCGCCGGTCAGGGCCGGCTGGTCGCAGACCACCAGTACACTCGCCGTGTCGGGCAGGATCCCGCCGTACTGGGCGTCGATCACCCGGACGACCGCCGCGTCGGCCGGCGGCCGCAACGACCCTGCCTGGGCGGCGAGTTCGGTCGCCGTGGCGTCGGGGATTCCCAGCCGGGCGGCCCGGGCCGCCGCCGCACGTTCCCCGCCCTGCCCCGCGGGCCACGTACCGAGCGCTTCGACGAGCCGGACGGCGGCGACTTTGGCGGCGGGCTCGATCTCCCCTGCGCCGGGCCGCCACGCCACGGCCGGCGGCAGCTCCGTACGAGGGCTCGCGGACGGCGCCCGGGAGCCGGAGGCGGACGAGGGCGAGGTGAACGGGGACGCGGCGGACGGAGCCGACGGGGCGGACGAGGCACGCTTGGCTCCGCCGGAACAGGCGGCGGTACCCGCGCACCAGGCCGCCGTGCCGAGCAGCACCGCCCGGCGCGCGACGGCGCGTGCGGGGGGTCCGCTGAGCGGATGAGGCAGGACCATGACCGGCTCCTTGGACGCGCGACGGACGCAGCGCCGTCAGTATCCGCCCCGCGCCCCCGGCGGCCGCGCACCGACGCGAACGGGTGGGTGCCGCCCGGGCCGGGGCGCCCACCGGTTCCGGTCCGGCGCGGGTCATGATGGGTGCCGCAGCGCGACCGGAAAGATGAGGAGCACCATGGCCCGCAGGGTTCACCAAGCACGGGAGAACGAGGAGTTCTCCTTCATCCTGAATCTGGCCGGCGGCCCGGTGCTCGCGTACTTCTTCGGGACCTGGCCGAAGGCCGTCGATGCGTGCAGGGCGATGGACGCGGTCGTGAGCGGTGTCGCCGACGAGTACGCGGGGCGTCTGACCGTGGTCAAGGCCGACATGGCGCGGTGCCCCGAACCCGTACGGCGTTACGGTGTCACGGGCGCCCCCACCGTGGTCCTGATCGAGGACGGGGAGGCGACGGGCTTCGAGGCAGGAGTGGTGGACCGGTCGGTTCTCAAGGAGTTCCTGGACGCCCGTCTCTGACGCGCCATCAGATGACTGGGGGGAGGCGTTCGACCGCCACCATCGCGGCATCGTCACCCAGGGCGCCGGTGGGCGCGTGTGCCAGAAGGTCGTCGCGCAGGTAACTCAGCAGGGCGCGGGGGCCGGTGCCCCGCCACGCGGCCGCCCGTTCGGTCAGAGGGTAGAAGACACCGCGCTCGTCGCGGGCTTCGAGGACGCCGTCCGTATACAGGAGCAGGATGTCGCCCGGCTCGAACGGGAAGCTCTGCGCGCCGAGCCGGGTCGCCGCGAACTCCACGAGACCCAGCGGAGGCGCCGGCTGGTCCACATCGAGGGGGATCACACGGCCGCCGCGCAACAGCAGCGGCGGCGGGTGGCCGCAGTTGACGAGCGAGAGGGCCCGGCCGGAGTCGGGGATGTCGAGCAGGGCCGCGGTGATGAAGGACTCGCCCGGATCATCGGCGTAGGAGCCGGCGGGCGCGTCACCGTCGGACCCGGGTCCCGGCTCGGCGCCGGGGTGCGGCGTCCGGATGCCTTCAAGGCCGGGCGCGACCGCCCGTTCGAGGTAGGCGGCCAGCGAGGGCAGGTCGGCCTCCTGGTGGGCGGAGGCCCGGAAGGCGCCCAGCACGAGCGCCGCGTCCCCGACCGCTTCGAGCCCCTTGCCGCGTACGTCTCCGATGATGAGCCGGGTGCCACCGGCGGTGCGGGCGGCGGCGTACAGGTCCCCGCCGATCCTGGCCTCGGCGGCCGCCGCCAGATACACGCTCGCGACCCGCAGCGGCCCCAGCCGTTCACGCAGGGGCCGCAGCACCACCTGCTGGGCGGCCTCGGCCACCGAACGCAACTGCACCAGCTCCTTCTCGTGCACCTCACGCAGATGGGCGAAGACGGTCACGCACACCGAGATCAGGACCAGCGTGATGATCTGGAAGGTGTGGTTGAGGTCGGTGACGCTGCCGCGCACCATCGAGACGATCACCTGCGCGAGGACGGCGACGGCCCCGATCAGGGCCGTGGCCCGGGGGCCCGCGAAGGACGCCGTGACGGCGGGGGCCGCGGCGAGGAACGGGCCGAGGTGCACATCGGGCGGGGCCAGCAGGTCGCCCCGCCCACCGTGACCAGCGCGATCATCGCGAACGGCACCGCCATCACCGCGTGCCGGGGCGCCAGGGAACGGAGCTGTGCCACACGCGGTGCCTTGGGATCCATCCCACCTGCATACACCGCGCGGCCCGTCCCGTCGGCCCGGCGTGGCCGAGCGGGCGCGCCCCACCGCCCCCGCGAGCCACCCGCGTGCACCGCGTGGCATCCCCCGGCGCAGACTGATCCCGGGCGCCCGGCACAGGGCGGGCGCCCGCGCGCGAAGGAAACCTGTGCGGCCGACGCACACGGACAAGAGGACAGGGGCATGGACATGGGCAGCGAGATGAGCGAGGACAGGCGCACGGCGGGGCACCCGCGAGGGGCGGCCGACGCGGCGGTCCACCGCGCCGCGGTGATGACGGAGACCGACCGCTTGGTGCGCGCCGTGGCGGGCGCGGACCTGGCGACGCCGGTGCCGAGCTGTCCCGGCTGGACCCTCGTCGATCTGATCCGGCACACCGGAAGCGTCCAGCGCATGTTCTCAGGGCTGCTCGCCGGACTCGTCCAGGAACGGCCCCGCAGCCGTGACACGGAACTCGACCTGCCGACCAGCGACGACGGCTACCCCGCCTGGCTGACCGCGAGCTCGCGGGTGGCGGCCGGTGTCTTCGCCGACACCGATCCGGACGCCTCGATGTGGGTGTGGGGCGCCGATCCTCATGCCCGGTTCTGGATCCGGCGGATGCTGTTCGAGACGCTGGTGCACCGCGTCGACGCGGAACTCGCCCTCGGCGTGCGGTCGGAGATCGACGCGGCCCTCGCGGCGGACGGGGTGGACGAATTCCTCGTCAATCTGCCCTTCGCGGCGTCCTTCGCGCCCAGGACCGCCGAACTGCGCGGCCAGGACACCGCCATCCGGTTCCGCTGCCTCGACCGGGCGGGGGACTGGCTGATCCGGCTGCGCCCCGACGGATTCGGGCTCGAACCCCACCCCGCCGACGGCGAGGGCACGCGCCCGGTGGACGCCACGGTCCAGGCGTCCGCCGCCGATCTGCTGCTGTTCCTGTACGGCCGGCTCGACCTCACGGCGGACGCCGTCGAGACTTCGGGGGACGCCGCACTGCTCAACCACTGGGTCGCCAACTCCGTGTTCTGACAAGGGCGTCGGGGGCGATGGCGGAGCCCGGGTCCTGTCTCAGGACTCGGGCCACGACACCTTGCACGCGCGATGGGACCAGATCGCCGGCACCGCGAGCAGGGCGACCGCGCCGCCCGCCGCCATGACCGTCGAGGGCGAGGAGTGGTCCACCACGACACCGCCGAGCAGCGCCCCGAGGGAGAAGGTGGCCTGGAACGACGCGGTGAACAGGACGGAGGACGCCTCCGGGGCGTCGGGGGCGGCCTTTGCGAACCAGGTCCCCGAGCACACGGGCACGGCCCCGTATCCGGCGCCCCAGACCAGCAGAAGGACCACCGCCCCCACGTCCCACCGCCCCAGCACCGGGAGCAGCAGGGTGGCGCAGGCGATCATCGCGGCTGCCGCCGCGAAGGTGGCACGTGGGTGACGGGGCGCGTACGCCCCGCCGACGAAGTTCCCGGCGATGCCCGCCACTCCGTAGACGAGCAGATGGACGGTGATGAGTCCGGCGCCCACCTGGGTCACCCGCTCGAGGAAGGGGGTCACATAGGTGTAGGTGGCGAAGTGCGCGAGGACGATGAGGAAGGTGGTCAGCAGGGCGAAGCGGGTGTTGACACTCTTCAGCATGGCGCCGAGGACGCGCAGGCGGGTGGCGCGCGGCGCGGGCAGCGGGGGGACCACCAGGAGCAGCAGGACCAGGACGGCCAGCGTGAAGAACCCCATGACGAGGAACGCCGTACGCCAGCCCGCGAGGTCACCGATGAAGGTGCCCGCGGGCACCCCGAGCACCGAGCCGAGCGGGACCGCCGCGAAGATCACCGAGGTGGCTTTCGCCACCGACCGCGGGGGCACGAGACGGCCGGCCAGGCCCGCGCCGATCGACCAGAAGCCACCGATGGTGACGCCGACCATGACCCGGGCGACCAGCATGACCCAGTAACTGGTCGCGGCCGCCGCCAGGAAGTCGGCCAGCGCGAGCAGCAGCACGAACGCGCCGAGCATCAGCCTCCGGTCGACGCGCCCGGTGGCGGCGGTGACCAGTGGCGCGGACGCTGCGGCGAGCAGGCCGGGCAGGGTCATCATCAGGCCGGCCATGCCGTCGGAGATGGTGAAGCTGGACCCGATCTCGGTGAGCAGGCCGACGGGAAGGATCTCGCTGGTGACGATCGAGAAGAGTCCCAGCATCAGCGACAGCACGGCCAGCCAGGAGACGAGCGGTGAGCGGGGCGCGGGGGCGGCGAGATCCGGGGGAGCGGAAGTGGCGGTCGCTGTGGGCATGAGTCCCGTCCTGGGTGGGGGCAACACAAAATGTCGCTCCACTCCAGCAGGGCCGGACAGCCCCTTTCCGGCGGTTTCGCGACACCACCCGCGTGCCTGCGGGGTGATGTCGCGAAACCGCGAACCGGCGCGGGGGTGAGCGCCGACGAGCGGTCGCTTCGGTCAACTCACTTGTCGGTGCGCCTAGTTGTGCCCGAACTTCCGTGGCTGCTTGTGGGAGGCCTCGGACAGCGGGTGCGTGCGCTCGGGCTGGGCGGGGTTCTTCGCCTGCTCGGTGGCGTCGGTGGTGGTGGCACCGCGGTCGTGGCCGCCGGTGCGCGCTCCCCGGTTCTGGCGGGTCTGCTTCTTGCTCATGCTGGTCGCCCCCTGGTGGGCAGGTGGGTAGAGCCACCTCCACGCTCGCACGCGCGCAGAGGAATCGCATGTCGTGACCGGGGCCACCGGCCGCGCCCGCACCGGCCGGGACGTCACCCGCACCAGCCGGGGCGTCACCTGCGCTGTGCGGGCGATCTGCGCGCGGGGGCGCCGTCGTCCATCAGCGCCTCCATGATGAGCCGCACACCCCGGGCGAGACGGCCGAGCTGTTCGAGCTCCATCGCGTACATCCTGATGGTGTTCTCGATGACGGCCGGGGCCACGCCGAGCGTGGGCAGTTCGGCGCGGCTCGTTTGCAGGGCCACGCGCACGGCGCGGATCTCGTGCTGCACCTGGATCTGGGCGTGCCGGGCCAGCAGGACGTGGTGACGTACGAGGGGGGAGTAGCCGGCGTAGCGGGCCGGCAGCAGGTCGCGCAGCCAGCGCGTGGCGGTGCGTTCCCAGTCACGGCTCCCCGGTGGCTTGACCTGACAGGGCCAGTCCGGGCTGAGCGTGGTGGTGGGGGCCGTAGGAGGCATGCTCGTCGCTTCCGATGGGTGGCGAACTCTGATCGAGAGGTGATGGGCGGCCCCGGCCCAGGGGTTGACCGGGGCCGCCACGGGCGGGCCGACGGATCCGACTGGCCGGAACGGACATCCGGCGCGACGTGAGGAGGGGGGCGTCACGCGGGGTGTTCGTTCACAGAGGGACTGGGGGTCGCTCTTCCTGGCGTGGGGGGATCGATGGCCGCCACGCCTCAGTAAACATATATACCGTTGAGTAAACAAGGGTATGAAAAAATTCATGCGCTGCCGGGGTGTGAAGATCCTGGGGACCGGCGGGGCGAATCGGCCCGTGAGGGAGGAATCGGAAGGCTGAGAGGCCCGCTAGAGGAAGAATCCGTGTTTGTCGGCGGCCTGCTCGTACTCCTCGAGCCGCGCCTGCGTGCGCTCCGGATCGGCGTCCGCCATCGCCTGGAGGATCGCGGCGGCCAGGACGCCCGGCGCCGCGTAGGAGTCGAACACCAACCGGGAGCCGGTGCCCGCGGTCAGGGCCACATCGGCCTCGTCGACCAGCGGACCGAGGGTGGTGTCCGTGACCAGCGCGACGCGCAGACCCGCGCTCCGCGCGGCCCGCAGCGCCGCCAGCGTCTCCTTGGCGTGCCGGGGCATCGCGAACGCCAGGACCCAGGTGCCGCCCGCCGAGCGGGATTGCAGCAGCGCGTCATAGGCGACGCTGCCGCCGCGCGTCACCAGCCGCACATCGGGGTGGATGCGCCGCGCCGCGTACGCGAAGTACTCCGCGAGGGACACCGAGATGCGCAGGCCGAGGACGGTCAGCGGGACCGAGAGCGCCAGCTCGTGGCCGATCTCCAGGACCTGGGAGGTGTTGGCGACCAGGCGGCGCACCTGCTCCAGGTTCTCGATCTCGGCGTCCACCGCCGCCTGGAGCTCGTTGTGCCGGCTCTCGTCGCGGCCCTCGGGTGTGCCCGCGACCGCGCTCAGGGCGATCGGTTGCAGGGCCTCACGCAGCGCGGGGTAACCGCTGTAGCCGAGCGAGGCCGCGAAGCGCGTCACGGAGGGCTGGCTCACGCCGACCCGTTCCGCGAGCTCGGTGATGGAAAGGAAGGCGGCGTCGGTGAGGTGGTCGATGAGGTACTGGGCGATGCGCCGTTGGCCGGGGGAGAGGCGACGGCCGTCGAACAGGGCCCGGACGCGGTCGGCCGGGACGCGCTCGTGGTCCGAGGGCTGCCCGCTCGGCGTGATCGCAGCCGACTGGGCGCGTACCTGCTGCCCCGATGACACCGACGGCCTCCTTCTCGAGCCATGTGTGCTCAAAACATAACCCACCTCTGGTGCGGACCAGGCCACATCTCACCCACTGACCTGGCCACTTCGGGCACGTACGCGGGCTCTTCGGCGACCGGAGCGGCGTCGGCCAGGTCGCTCGGCTCCGGGGGCCACGCCGGGGGCCACGCCGGGAGGCACGCCGGAGTGGGGGCGCCGGACGCACACCCGGTGGGGGTATGGTCGGGCCCCAGAGCGCAGGATCCGTACACAAGAGGATCCGTACTCACGGCGTTCCGTACACAAGAGGATCCGTCCATACGTAAGGGGACCGGGGCAGTCATGGGCCGAGGGCGAGCGAGCGGGACGGGGACAGCCCGGCTGTTCGTCCTGTGTGCCGTCCTGCTCGGGCTCTTCTCCATGCACGGCGCTCCCGCGAGCGCGGCGGGGGGCTGCCACGGCGAGATGGCGATGGCGCCTCCCCCGTCCGCCGCATTCATGAGCATGACGCACGCGACGGTCGCGGCCGAGCGGCTGGTCGCGCGGGCCGCGCCGGTGGTCACCGGGGCGCACGGGGAGACGTGTGTGTCGACCGGCGCCCGGGAGCGGCTGCCGCTGGCCGCCACCGGCCTGCTCGCCCTCCTCGCCCTGGTGGTCCTGGTGGTCGGCAAGCCCGCCGGGCCGTGGTCGTCGGGGCTCGCGACGGCGCGGCGCGGTCCACCGCGCGGCGGCAGAGGTCTGCTTCTCCAGGTGTGCGTCGCACGGACATGACAGGAGCCGACCGCCCGGCCTCCCCGCCGGTCCGGCCGTCCGTCCTGCCCGTCTCCGCGCCCCGGCAAGGGCGCGCCCACCTGGAAAGAACGCTTCGATGACCGTTTCCCACGCCTCGACCGCCCGCCCGTCCGCGTCACGTCCGGCCCGTCCGGCGCCCGGCCGCGCGCTCGCGGCCCTCGGCGCGGCCGCCGTCCTGGCTCTGACGCTGACCGCCTGCGGTTCCTCCGGCGGCTCCGAATCCGGCCACCCGGCCACGCCCGGCACGCACCACGGCCCCGCCACCACGCCGTCCTCCGGCACCGCGGCGGCCGGCGGCCCGTTCAACAGCGCCGATGTGACGTTCGCTCAACAGATGATCCCGCACCACCAGCAGGCCCTGGAGATGGCCCGGCTCGCCGACGGGCGCGCGGCCGACGGCGAGGTCAAGAACCTCGCGGCCGCGATCCGAAAGACCCAGGACTCCGAGGTCGCCACGATGAAGGGCTGGCTGACGTCCTGGGGCAAGCCGCTGCCCTCGCCCTCGCCGATGGGGGACATGGCCGGGATGGACCACGGCTCGGGCGGCGCGTCCGCGATGCCCGGGATGATGTCCGACCGGGACATGGCCGACCTCACCGCCGCCAAGGGCAAGGACTTCGACAAGAGGTTCACCCGGCTGATGATCGGCCACCACCAGGGCGCGGTCACCATGGCCAAGGACGAGCAGAAGAACGGCGACAACCCCGACGCGAAGCGGCTCGCCGGCAACGTCATCGCGGCGCAGAACGCCGAGATCGAGCAGATGAACAAGATCCTGGCCCGCCTGAAGTAAGGCGAACGCGCGCGTGGGCGGCGGCCTCGCCCGGGAGGGGCGCCGCCCACGCGCGACGGCCACGCGCGCCGCCCACGCGCGACGGCCACGTGCGCCGCCCACGCGCGACGGCCACGCGCGACGGCCTCGTATGCGCCGACCAGGCAGAAGGCGCCGCTGGAGGTGCTGCTCCTCGGCGTCGAGGCCAAGCTGTCCATCACGAAGGCCCCTCGCCGAGCCGGAAGGCTGACGAGGGGCTGCGTCGTGTCGTTACCGGCTCAGCCGGTGCACGCCATGGTGGCGTTCTGGGAATCCGGGTCGTTCCGGGTGCAGGTGTGCTGAGGGGCTGACAGGTCGCTGACGTGGGTCTGCCAGACGGCGCCCTGCCATTTGACCTGCGGGGCGGTGGAGTTGTCGAGGAGACGGGGGTAGCGCAGGACTTCCCATGAGGGGAACTTGTCCTTGGTCGTCGTGACGTCGAAGCCGGTGAAGGACTTGTTCTTGTCGTCGTACCCGTGCGGCGTCAGGTTCCAGGTCGCGTTGATCCGGCCGAGGTCTCCGAATCGGTAGCCCGGGACGTCCACGAAGGAGTTGACCGCCGAAATCGACACCTTGATGCCTCCGCCGGCGGTGGGCTCGACCCAGTATTCATTCTGGGGGATCGGGTCATCCTGGACGACTGTGGCGTGCGAGGTGCGGACGAGGGGCTTGGCGTCACGGCATCCGTTCAGCGTCGAGCTCGGGTCATGGACGCAGGAGTGTTCGACGTAGACGCCCACGCGGCCCGTTTCGGTGTCCCACGCGACGGTCACCTTGGATTCGGCGGCCGGGTCGGTGCTCCACTGGCGGTGGTTGCCGATGATGTCGTTCACGGGGTTGTTGTCGGTGGCGATGTAGCCGCGTACGACGACGATCCCCCGGTCTCCTCCCTGGGGCAGTAGGTACGCGGCCTCTTGCAGACCGCCATCACGCGACCTGCTGTCGGGGGTCAGGTACAGGTCGCGTACCTGTGCGTACTGCGGGTTGGGAGTCTCCTCGGGGGACCATGCGATGGGGCCGTGCTCGAACATCTGGCTGACGCCCTTGGCACCCGGAACCTGGACTTCGTCGCTGATGGGGTAGCCGTAGCGGCCGGACTCCCACTGTGCCTGTCCCCAGCGCTCGCCGATGCGACCCCAGACGGGGTGGGCACCGGTGTTGGGGGACCAGTAGACGGAGCCGCCCTGAAAGACTTGGCGCACGCCGTTGCCGTCAGGGAGCCGGATTTCGTCGCTGGTCGGGTAGCCGAGACTGCCGCCTTCCCAGCCGAGCTGCCCCCATTTGTCTCCGATGAGGCCCCAGATCGCGTGGGCCCCGCTGTTGGGGCTCCAGTAGATCGAGCCATGCTCGAAGACTTGGCGGGCGCCCCCGTCCTTGGAGACCGGGATTTCATCGGACTTCGGACAGCCCAGTGAGGCCTGTACGCCAGGTGTCTGCGTGTATTCGGTCCAGACGGCCCCGTCGACCGAGTGGCCCTCGTCGCAGAAGACCTGGGCCGATGCGGGAGCAGCCTGAACGCCCAGCAGAAGCAGGGCGCTTGAGGCTGCGAGGGCGAGAAGCTGCGACGCTCTGGTTCTGTTCATGTCGAACGAGTCTCTCTGCACGCGGGTGGCCCGGACCATGAGGTAAAGAGACGAAGACGGGTTGAAAACCAGTCAACAAGGATGGGGACGGCGACCGCGGCGGCTGCGGCAACCCGTACGCCCCGTTTCCGTATGGAAGCCAACCGTGATCCGGCCCGCCTCCCATCCCACTGGCGTTCAGCGCCCTGAATGGATCGACGGTCTTCCGGCTCCCGGTGCGGATGTCTCCATCACACGGGGCCGGAAGGCCCCGGTTCACTGCTGCCACGAGGCGGCTGCTCTTCACACCGGTATCGACAGTGACCGGTCTGGGCTGTGCGACGACGCTGCGCACGGTGTCTCGGAACCGGTCGGCCACCTCTGCCGCACTGCGGCACGGCCACCTGACGCGGCGCGGGTGACGTCGCCTCTCGCAGCATGGAAATCCTCGACACCGACGACGCCACCGGGGCGCCGCTCCGGCTGACCGGAGAGTACGAGCGCGACGAGGCCGGGCAAGCGGCATACCTGCGGCGGTCCGGACGACCAGGACAGGCGTGGGCGCGGATCTTTCCGGGCAGTGCTGTCGGCCCCGCCGGGGCCAACAGCCAAGGCGTGAACGTCCGTTCTCGACGAAGCCGAGGAAACGTCAGGCGCCGCTGAGGATCAGCAGACCCAGCGTGAGCTGAGAGCCCCATTGCACCAGGACGGCCCCGGTCCTGGCACCCGCCCACCGTGCGCGGGGCCACACCAACGCCAGAAGACCCGCCACCAGGGCTACCCAGAAGCAGCCGTAAAGGGCCTCGCCCGGGACTGTCGAGCACTGCTCGCCGTACATCAAGCAGCCAGTGCCGCGCTCGGTGGAGAGTACGGCGATCCACGCCACGACGACGGTCGGCACGAGCAAGACGAGTCCGGCGATGGACCATCCGGTCACGAAGCGGGCTACGGCGGGTTGCGGAGCAGTGTTCATGCCCCCATCTCAGCGCGCCGACTGCGCCCTCGTGATCCGAGCGCATACTCAACCATCCTGAGCAGACATGCTCAGACGACCTGTTGCGCCCCCTCCTGGGACGGCCCGGTCACCGTTCCAACGGCAGCGTCACGATCGTCGCCCTCACCGCCTTGTTGGTCCGCTGACGTTTGCCGACGGCCCTCAGGGGACGTGGGCGGCGAACTGCGCAAGACCGCCGATGAGTTCGTGTCGCTCGGCCGCGCGGTTCGGTCCACCAGCCCGCCGGCGAGCGGTGGGGTGCGGTGCGGTGACAGTCCTCCAGTCCCCGCCCGCCGCCTCGCCATGACGTGCTTCGAATCGCCTGCCACGTTCGGCGCCGCCTGAGTACGCACACTCAGGCGCGCGCACCCTTCGGGTGGTCATCATGGGCCCAGCCCCCGAGCCGACCGCATGTCGCCGCCGTCGCCGTCAACTTCCTTTTCACAGAGGCACGTACGAGACGAGCCGGTCGCCATCGCAGTCCCAGCCCGGCGTCCCGCAGGGTCTCGGGCCGCCCCCAGCCGCATTCAGGCCTCCCATTTCACCGATGCCCAGCACTTAGCCGACGGGTCCCTCCCAGTCGGCCGTGCGGCGCGCGCGGCAGTGGCGGCAGCGAGCCCGTAGCCGGGGCAGACGCCGGGCAAGGGGACGGGTGGTGGCTCCGCGAAGCAGGCCGCCCCGCCGTCCGCGAAGCTGCTCTTCCACCAGAACGCCCCAAGGCTTCCGACAAAAGGGACTGGGTCGCTGGTGAGTGGGTCACCGACAAGGGGTACGCCAAGACCGGCTTCAAGGACATCACAGGCTACGACCGCGCGAGCGGCGCCCCGCTGTGGAAGCTGCCCCTTGCCGCGACGGTCTGCGACACTACCCCGCAGAGCACGACGGACGGCATCAGCAACGGAGGTTGGTGACCATGCCCCGTGACGACGGGCCGGAGCGGGCACCGGCCGCCCGGGCTCCCGCCACGATCGTCTTCCGCGGCCACGACTTCGGCTGGGGAAGCGCCGGGAAGCTGCACGCCATCCTGACCGACCTCACCGACCAGGTCTCACCCCCGCCACGCCTGATCGGGGTGGGCACGGTGCTCGGCCGGCCCCTGCTCGCGAAGCTGCCGGTGGACACGTGGTACTACCGGCCCCCGACCACCACCGAGGGACTGCGCGCCCTGCTGCACAGGCACCGGGTGAGCGCGGCCCTCGTAGTGCTGGACGCGGAGTTCGCGTCGGCGCTGCTGGCCGCCGGGTGCCCCACGGTCTTCGTGGACAGCCTGCCCTACCTGTGGACCGGCAACGACACGATCCCGCACAACGCGACCCGCTACTGCGCCCAGCTCTGTGAATCCCTCCCCAGGACCTGCTGGGGCTCGCTGCGCGCCATAGAACGCCTGACCTGGACCGAGGCGATCCTCAGCGCCCCCGCACCGGCCCACCACGCCGGGACGCCCGGCCTGGCCGTGCTCAACCTCGGCGGGCTCCACTCGCCGCTTGGCGGCGACAGTGCCAACGCCTACCCCGGGCTGGTGGTGGAACCGACGCTTCGCGCGCTGGCCCAGGCGGGCCTTCGCACCGTGGAGATCTGCGGGAACGTCGACCCCGACACCTCCTGGGTACAGGGCGCCCGGCGCGCCGGGATCCCTGTCCGCGTCGGTCCGCGCTCCCACGCGGAGTTCCTGGCCCTGCTGGACCGGGCTCAGCTACTGGTGACCTCGCCGGGCCTGACCACGTTGCTGGAGGCTGCCCAGCGACGCCTGCCCACCGTCTGTCTCCCGCCGCAGAACGTCAGCCAGATCCTCAACGGGGACCGCTTCGCCACGGCGGTGGACGCGGCCTGCCGGGTGCCCTGGCCGCCGGAGGTCCTTGACCTGCGGCAGGTGGAAGCGGTGCGCGCACAAGGCGAACATGCCGCCCTTTCGGTCGTCTACGGGGCGATCGAACGGGCCGCGCGGCAGGCGGACACCCGGGTACGGGAACGGCTGCGACGGGACGTGTACGCCGCGGTCCGACGTGCCCGCCGGGTATCGGACTGGGGCGGCCTGCTCGGCCGGATGGGCACCCGCGGCGCGCACCAGGTGGTGCAGCGCCTCGGCGAAGTGCTCGCCGAGCATCCCGGGCCGACATCGGCGGGCAGGGAAACCGGATGATTCCGGCCGTCCTCCGGCACACGCGGCGGTCACCTCCTCGGAGGTCCACCTGCCCGACGACCGCCGAAGCCTGACCCGGCGGGGACATGCCGCCGCCCTGCGCCCCGTCGTGCGGCGTTACGGGCACGACGCCGTGTGGTGCTCCCGGCTGCGGCGGGCGGTGGAGACCTGGGGCCTCGCGGGCGCCGGACTCGGCGCCGCCGTCCATCTGCACAAGGACCTGAGAGAGCGTTCGTTCCCCTCCCTCGAAGGCCTCACGCTGCCGCAGATCGCCGCGCGGATCGTACCGGCGCAGAGACCGCGCTGGGACGCGTCTCGACCGACCTGGTCGACCCGCCCGGGAAGGAGTCCGTTCGCGCCGCGCGCCGGCGCCTCGTCGCGGCGGTGACCACGATCGTGGCGGAGGCCGCAGCGCTCGGGACGGAGCGGGTGCTCGTCGTCTCACACGGCGGCCCGTCGAGCTGGCTGCTGTGCCACCTGCTCGGCGTACCTCTGCGACGCAGCAGGATCTTCCGACACGGCCCAGGTCACTTCCACGTGTTGGAGGTGGACGACCAGCTGTCACTGACGAAGGCAATCGTTCTGAACACCGCCGAGCCGCCGGAATGGGAAGACCCGCCCCGGGGGGTCACGACGACGCGCTCGGGACGTCGAGGATGGGAAACGCAACGCCATGACACATGTGCCCGTCATCGTGGTCACCGGGCCGTCCGGCACGGGGAAGACCGTCACCTGTTGGGAGATCCGCGAAATCCTGCGGGAACGCGAGGTCGCCCACGCCCTGATCGACATGGACGACATCCGCTGGTGCCACGTCCCCGGCTCCCAGGACCGATTCAACCGTTCGCTCGGCGCCAAGAACCTCGCCGCGGTATGGGCCAACTTCCGCGACGCCGGCGCCGACCGGCTCGTCCTCAGCGGAATCGTGGAGCGCGCCGAGGACCTCGAACTCATCGAGGAGGCGGTGCCCGGCGCGGACATCACGGTCTACCGACTGCACGTGGCCGACTCCACCCTGGAGGGCCGGATGCGCGAGCGGGAACGCGGACGGGGCCTGACCCGCAACCTCAGCAGGGCCAGGGAGCTCACCGAGATCATGGCCCGCAACCGGATCGGGGACTTCCTGATCGACGCGGACCGAGGACTCGACGAGATCGCTCAGGAAATCGTCGACCTGAGCGGCTGGCTGCCCTGACCGAGCACGGGAGCGTGCGATGAAACTGAGTCTGCTGGTGACCCGGGAGGAAATCCTCGGGCTGCTGAACTCCGCCGAGGGAGATCGCGAGGACCCTGCGGCACGGGGTCCTCGACTCCTCGGTGGAATCACCGCACGAACCGCGGCAACTCGACCGCATCGCGGCCGCCGGGGGCCGCGGGCCCGGGTGCTGCTGCGCGTGAACGCCAAGCGCGCGGCTCCGGCCGGTGGGATGCACATGACCGGCGCGCCTTCGCAGTTCGGGATCGACGAAGAACTCCTCGGTCCTGCGGTCGCGGAGGGCGCGCGGTGCCCGCGAATCGACCTCACCGGCCTTTGTACGGCACCACCGAGTGCAAACGGATCTCCGTACTGGAGGTGGACGGGGATCTGCGCCGGCCCGGTTCCGTGGGCCGCCCGCTCGACGGGACGCAGGTCCGCGTCCTGGCCACCGACGGCACTTCGGTCCCGGCGGGAGAGGTGGAAGAGTTCGTGGTCCGCGGACCGCACGTGATGGCCGGGTACTGGCGCGCTCCCCGGCTGAGCGCCACCCGCTTCCGCACCGATCACGCACCGGCGAGGTGTGGCTGCACACGGGGACTTCGGGCATCTCGACGGCGAGGGCCACCTCCACTTCCATGGGCGTGGCGACGACCTGTTCAAGCGGCACGGCGTGCGCACCAGCGCCGCCGAGATCGAGTCCGTCGCCCGGGACGTACCGGGGGTGGAGCAGGCGGTGCTGGTGCCGCCCACCGACCGCCGCGACATGGTGCTGTGCGTCGTCACGACGATGTCGCCGGCCGAGGTGCTGCGCCACCTCGGTGAGCGGCTGGACCCGGCACGCGTGCCCGGCCACTGCCGGGTCTTCGACCGGTTCCCGCTCAGCTCGAACGGCAAGACGGATCGCGCCCGGCTGTCTCGGCAGGTGGCCGGCCGACAAGTACATCAGGGTTCGCGGCACGAGCCACCGGCTGATGGGCAGGTCGCGATCGAGGGGCCGTCCAGGTCCTGGTCCAGGCGGAGTTCCGGCCGGGGCGTTTGCGTCACGTCTCGACCGGTCCTGGCCCGCGGAGGCGTGCTGAGCTCCTGAATGCCCCTCTCAAGTCCTAGGCGTCGCCGGTCGGGGGCTGCCCGGGCCGGTGCCGGGGCGGGGCCGGGCTCAGGATGAGCGGCAGATACACCTCGTCGACGATGTCGGTGATGACGTCGTCCGTCACGGGGGAGCCGAACAGCAGGAACTGGTCACGCAGCAGGTCGGACGCGACCGTGGCCCGGCGGGAGTTCAGTACCGAAGGATCCACCTCACCCCGCTGGACGGCCCGTTCGAGGACGACCCGCACGGCGGCGGGCCGGACGGTGTGGATCCGCTGGCGGATCAGCTCGGCCAGTTCCTGATCGCGGGTCATCTCCGCGACGAGCCCGCGCATGATGTCGCCGAGCGGACTGGCCATCCTCGCCGCCATGCGCCGCAGCAGCTCCAGTACGTCGCCCCTGAGGTCGCCGGTGTCGGGGAGGTCGTCGTCGGAGAGCTTGCCCAACTTGCAGGCTTCCACGACCAGTTGGGCCCGGCTCGGCCAGCGCCGGTAGACGGCCGCCTTGCCGGTCCTGGCCCGGGCCGCCACCCGCTCCATGGTCAGCGAGGCGTAACCCACTTCGGCGAGCTCGTCCAAGGTCGCCAGCAAAATGGCGCGTTCCAGTTCCTCGCCCCGGCGCCGGGGGCCTTTGCGGTGGTCAAGGGGTGTCTCGGTGGCCGATTCGGCACTGTGGGGCACCTTGCCTCCCGCGTCTGTCCCATAGGGGCCGTTGCGTTCTCCAGGGGGGACAGCCTAGCCTCCCGATTAGAGAACTGTCCGTTCTTTAAAAGCGTCTGAGGTTTCGAGGGATTCGATGACCGAGATGACAGAGAAGACCACGACCATTCCCGCGCCCGAAGCTCCGGCCTTCCCGGCGGACCGCACCTGTCCCTATCAACTACCTGCCACCTACCGTCAGTTGAGGGACGCCCCGGACTCGCTGCGCCCCGTGACGCTCTACGACGGCCGACGTGCCTGGGTGGTGACCAAGCACGAGACGGCGCGCGCCCTGCTCGCCGACCCCCGGCTGTCCTCCGACCGCACACACGACGACTTTCCCGCCACCTCCCCGCGCTTCAAGGCCATCCGGCAGAACCGCCAGGCCTTCATCGGCATGGACCCGCCCGAGCACGGGCCGCGCCGGCGGATGATGATCAGCGAGTTCACCGTCAAGCGCATCAAGGGCATGCGCCCCGACATCGAGCGCATCGTGCACGGCTTCATCGACGACATGCTCGCCTCCGGTCCGCCCGCCGATCTGGTCAGTCAGTTCGCGCTGCCCGTCCCCTCGATGGTGATCTGCCAACTGCTCGGTGTGCCCTACGCCGATCACGACTTCTTCCAGGACGCGAGCCGGCGTCTGTTGCAGGCCGAGGACGTCGCGGGCGCGTCCGCCGCGCGCGACGACCTCCAGCACTACCTGGACGGACTGATCGCCAAGATGCAGTCCGAACCCGGCCCCGGCCTTCTGAACAAGCTGGTCACGCACCAGTTGGCGGAGGGCGGGATCGACCGCGAGGAGCTGATCTCCTCCGCGTTGCTGCTGCTCGTCGCCGGCCATGAGACCACCGCCTCGATGACCTCGCTCAGCGTGATCACCCTGCTCGAACACCCCGACCAGCACGCCGCCCTGCGGGCCGATCCGTCCCTGGTGCCGGGAGCGGTCGAGGAGTTGCTGCGCGTTCTGGCCATCGCCGACATCGCGGGCGGGCGGCTGGCCACCGCCGACATCGAGATCGACGGGCAGGTGATCCGCGCGGGCGAAGGCGTGATCGTCACCAACTCCATTGCCAACCGCGACGCTTCGGTCTTCGAGGACCCGGACACGCTCGACGTGCGTCGCTCGGCCCGCCACCATCTGTCCTTCGGGTACGGGGTGCACCAGTGCCTGGGCCAGAACCTGGCCCGCCTGGAACTGGAGGTCATCCTCACCACGCTGTTCGACCGGATACCGACCCTGCGCCTCGCGGTGCCCGTGGAGCGGCTGACGCTGCGCCCGGGCTCGACGATCCAGGGCGTCAACGAACTCCCGGTCACCTGGTGACCGGGGAGAAAGGTGGCGCCATGCGCGTCATCGCCGACCGGAACGTCTGCGTCGGCGCCGGACTCTGCGCGCTGACCGCGCCCGGCGTCTTCGACCAGGACGACGACGGTCTCGTCGAGGTGATCACGCCCGAACCCGAAGGCGCGGAGCAGGCCGCGGCCCGCCAGGCCGGAAGCCTCTGCCCATCGGGCGCGGTCCGGGTCACGCAGTAGCGGCACGGTCCGGTCCGGCGCGGTCCCGCGCGGCGTCGTCCCACTCCGCCTCGCGGCCGCCGCCCCCGGGCCGGACCGGGGTTGCCGGCCGGGCCACAGCCCGGGCCGCCTCGCCCTCGCCCAGCCCAGCCCAGCCCAGCTTGGCCCGGCCCAGCTTGGCCCGATGCCGCCGGGCCGGGCGGCGACCGTGTCGAAGAGCGCGGCGTCACGCAGGGCCGCGATCACGTCGTCGTCGGGGATGCCGGTGTTCCAGAGCGTCAGGTTGTCCCTGACCGTGCCCTCGAACAGGGAGATGTCCAGCCCAGCTTGGCCCGGCCCGCCCCGGCCCAGCTCGGCCCAGCCCAGCCTGGCCCGGCCCCGGCTCGGGCCAGCTCGGCCCCGGCCCAGCCCGGACCGCGTGCCGCCGTGGCGCACCGAAGTAACCACCCCCAACAGCAAGGGGGTTGACCACCTACGGCCCCGCTAGGCCGACCCCTCCTCGGGGTTTGCCCAGAGATGGTCAAGCGTGTCCACCACGAGGCGGCAGACGGTGTCCGGGTCGGCGCTCGCCAGCGGCTCCCGGGCCACGACCGTCCGCATGAGCCCGATGCCGAGCAGCCAGGCCATGGCCAGATCGGCGCGCAGGGCCCCGTCCTTGGCGCCCGAGAGCGCGGCCAGGGCGCTCTGATACTGCTCGCCCAGCTCCCGCAGCGTCCCGGTCGCCTCGTCGCCCCGGCCGATGGAGCGCAGATACACCTCGAGCGAGCGGTCGGCCGAGCCGGCCGCGCTGCTGGACAGCATCGAGCGCAGGGCCGTCTCGAAGAGCTCTTCCGGTGGCGTGGCACGCAGTTGTTCCAGGCCGCCCCGGGCGACGACCTCCGTGAGCAGCCCCTGCTTGGACCCGAAGTAACGGAACAGCAGGGCCTGGTTGGCCCCGGCCCGCTCGGCGATCTCGCGGACGGTCACCCCTTCGTAGCCGCGCTCCGCGAACAGATCGCGGGCGGCGTCGAGCAGTCGGCGCCGGGTGGCTCCGGCGTCGCGGCGGCGCTCGCCGGTGGCCGGGCCGGGGGCTTGATCCATGGGGACATTCCTCTCAGACGGCCCGTCAGGATAACGGCCACAATGCGCCGTTGACCGCCCGGAGGGCCGGCCCTACCGTTGTAAGCAGCTGCTTACATCTGGGAGGCCACAGTGACGACAGCCGACATCACACCCCTCGCCTATCCCTTCAACACCGCCGACGGACTCCAGCTCGCCGACGCGTACGAGCGCGCCCGCGAACTGCCCGGCCTGTTGAGGGTCCAGCTGCCGTACGGCGAGCCGGCCTGGCTCGTCACCCGCTACGCCGACGCCCGGCTCGTCCTCGGCGACCAGCGCTTCAGCCGCGCCGAGGCCGCCCTGCACGACGAGCCCCGCCAGTCCGAGGGGCGTACCGTCAGCGGGATCCTCGGCATGGACCCGCCCGACCACACCCGGCTGCGCTCCCTGGTGGCGCGGGCGTTCACCGTCCGCCAAGTCGAAAAGCTCCGCCCCCAGGTCCGCGAACTCATCACCAGCCTGCTCGACGACCTGGAGGAGGCGGGTCCACCCGCCGACCTGGTGGACACCTACGCGCTGCCCCTGCCGGTGGCGGTGATCTGTCAACTGCTCGGCGTGCCCACCGAGGACCGCCCCCGCTTCCGGGTCTGGAGCGACGCGGCCCTGTCGACGAGCTCCCTGACGGCGGAGGAGTTCGAGGCCAACCGGGAGGAACTGCGCGCCTATATGCGCGAGTTGATCGCCGTGCACCGCGAGGATCCTCAGGACGACCTGATGACGGCGCTCATCGAGGCGCGCGACGGCCGCGACCGCCTCTCGGAGCTCGAACTCGTCGATCTGTGCGTGACGATCCTGGTGGCGGGCCACGAGACCACCGCCTCCCAGATCCCCAACTTCGCCCTCACCCTGCTGGAGAACCCCGAACAGCTGGCGCGGCTGCGGGCCCGGCCCGAACTCGTCGTGAACGCCGTGGAGGAGCTGTTGCGCTTCGTCCCCCTGGGAAGCGGCGCGGGCCAGGCCCGCTATGCCACCGAGGACATCGAAGTGGGCGGCACCCTGGTGCGGGCCGGCACCCCGGTCCTGGTCGCCGCCGGCGCCGCCAACCGCGACGCGCTGCGGTTCAGCGCCCCCGGCGTGCTCGACATCACCCGGGACGGCAACCAGCACCTCGGTTTCGGCCACGGAGTGCACCACTGCCTCGGCGCACCGCTGGCCCGGCTGGAACTCCAGGAGGCGCTGAGCGCCCTCATCACCCGCTTCCCCGGCCTGAAACTGGCCGGCGACGTGACCTGGAAGTCAGAGATGCTGGTCCGTGGGCCGCGTGTCATGCCGGTCGCGTGGTGAGCGCCATGACCTGGACCGTACGCGTGGATCCGCAGCTGTGTCTGGCCTCGGGCATGTGCGCGGGAGCGGCCCCCGAGGTGTTCGCGCTGGACGGCGGGCACGCGCGGGTGCTGCCGGACGGCGTGGAACCGGACGAGCTGCTTCTGGACATCGCCGACGCCTGTCCCGCCCAGGCGATCACGGTGTCCGACGCGAGCGGCGTCATCGGACCCCGCCGCGACTGACACCGGGCACGCGGCTACTCGAAGCGGGAGGTGTCGCCCGCTCCCCGGCGTACGATCTCCAGCTCGCCGCTGGAGAAGTCGAGCACCGTGGTCGGCTCGGTACCGCAGTCACCGGAGTCGAGGACGGCGTCCACCACGTGCTCAAGACGCTCCTTGATCTCCCAGCCCTGCGTCATCGGCTCGTCCTCGTCGGGCAGCAGCAGGGTGCTGGAGAGCAGGGGCTCGCCCAGCTCCTCCAGGAGGGCCTGAGCCACGGCGTGGTCGGGGATCCGCACGCCGACGGTCTTCTTCTTCGGGTGCAGCAGCTGACGCGGCACCTCCCGGGTCGCGGGCAGGATGAACGTGTAACTGCCGGGCGTGGCCGCCTTGATCGCGCGGAACACGTCATTGTCGATCTGCACGAACTGACCCAGCTGGGCAAAGTTCTGGCACACCAGAGTGAAGTGATGGCGGTCGTCCAGGGCGCGGATCGACCGGATCCGGTTGATGCCGTCGCGGCTGCCCAGCTGGCAGCCCAACGCATAGCAGGAGTCGGTCGGGTAGGCGACGAGCGCGCCGGAACGGATGCTGTCCGCCACACTGCTGATGGTGCGCCGCTGAGGGTTGTCGGGGTGCACGTCGAAGTACTTTGCCATCCGCCGAGTCTAAGGTCCCGGCAGCTGGGCGCCCCGCCCACCGGGGGCGGGGCGCCCCGCGCGCCCCGCCAACCGGTGCCCGGCCTCACCCCGACGAACCCCCGCGAAGGCCGCGCACCAGGTCGCGGGGCAGGCCGTGGGTGTCGTGCAGATAGTGGTAGTCCTCCTCGTCGAGGCCGTGGGAGAAACGGGGCTGGGACAGGACGCGCCTGCCCCGCTCCAGGAGCCGGGTGAAGCGCCGCTCCTCGTCGAGCAGCACCTCACGGACCTCGCCCGGAAGGCGGCTCTGACCGAAGTGGCCGAGCGTGTGCTGGAACAGCTCCCCGGGCAGATCCCCGAGTGTCCGGGAGGAATCGGCCTCCCACAGCGTGGTGAGCACTCGCCGGATCAGCCGGCGCAGGACGTACCCGCGCCCGGTGTTGGACGGCGGCACGCCGTCGCCGATCACCACGATGGCCGACCGCACATGGTCGACCACCAGACGCAGCGGCGGTTCCTCCAGCGGCCACAGCGAAGGCACCGTACGCATCCACGGCTCGAACAGATCGATCTCGAAGACCGACCTCTTGCCCTGGAGGACGGCGGCGAGCCGTTCCAGGCCGAGACCGGTGTCGACGTTCGGCCGCGGCAGGGGGCCGAGGGCGCCGTCCTCACCGCGCCGGTAGCGCATCATCACGTGGTTCCACACCTCCACCCATCGCTCGTCGCCCGTCGGTGTCGACCGGGGCGGGGTGTCTCCCGTCCAGATGAAGATCTCCGAGTCGGGCCCGCAGGGACCGGACGGCCCGTTGGACCACCAGTTCTCCCGCGTGGTCAGCTCGACCGGCACCCCGCGCTCCTCCCAGGTCCGCAGGGAAGCGGTGTCGGGGCCGGCGTCCTGGTCTCCGCCGAAGACCGTGGCGTGCAGCAGCTTCGGGTCCACGCCGAAGCCGTCGACGAGCAGGTCGTGGCCCCAGGCGATGCTTTGCGAGCCGTCGTAGTCGCCGAGCGACCAGGTGCCCAGCATCTCGAAGACCGTCAGATGCGTGGTGTCGCCCACCTCGTCCAGATCGGTGGTGCGCAGACAGCGCTGCACATTGACCAGTCGCCCGCCGGACGGGTGGGAGCGGCCCTCCAGGTACGGGGTGAGCGGATGCATGCCGGAGGTGGTGAACAGCACGGGGTCTTGCGGAGGCGGCAGCAGGTTCGATCCCGTGACGCGCCGGTGGCCCCGGTCCTGGAAGTACTCGACGAAGGTGGCGATGACGCGCTCGGTGTCCATGTCCGCGGATCCTTTGGTGCGGGGCGGCCGGGAGCGGCACCGCGGCAGGGGATGCGTGACAGGGATCCACAGGATGCGTGACAGGGATCCACAAGGAGAATCCGACCATCCACCGACGGGCCGTTTCCGGTCGCCGGGGGAGGGGGGTGAGGTCAGGCGGCGGCAACCGGCGAGCTGGTCGCTCGCGCGGTCGAGGCGCCGATACAGATGATGACCTTCATGCCCACCACGGTACTGCGGCGGGCGGCCGGTCCGCATCCGAATTGCGCTCGCCCCCAGGCCCCGCGCCTCTGGTCACTTCACGAACCGCACCTGCGGGAAGCGCTCGGAGGGACCGTCGAGCAGAGGGCGGTCCCGGCCCCTCAGCCAGCGGTCGAAGAAGGCCGACACATATGCCTCCTGCGCGGCCACCGAATGCCCCGGCTCAACGGTGCCCATGTTGGCGGCGACGGTCTTCCCGGAAAGCCCCAACGGGACGGCCAGCTGCGGTATTTCGGACTGGAGGTCGGTATAGCTCGCATGCTCGGCGCCGGTGAGAGTCAGGTCCCTCAGCCACCCGCTGCTGTGCCGCCACGCCGCGTCCCAGGACGCGACCGTGTGGTGATTGTCCCCCTCCTTGCCCATCAGCAGCAGGGGCCGGTCGACGCCGTCCACTCCGACCGAGGACGGGTTCGCCGGGTCGTCGTCGCGCTGGGTGTAACCAAGGACACCGTCCAGGTCGGCCGCCGCCTTGATGCGCCGGTCGTCGTGCAGGCTCTGCGCGGCCGTGAACCCGCCTGCGGACTGCCCGAACATCCCCACGGTGGCGAGGTCGAGCGCCCCGCGCAGCTGACCGGGCAGCTGCCCCAGCTGGTCCAGTACGAACCGCGTGTCCGCCACGCGCACCGCCATGGTCTTCTTCAACAGCGCGGTGACCTGCTCGTCGCCGCCGTTGGCCGCCTTGTCGAACTCCCGCGGCAGCACGGACTTCTCCACGCGCCCGCCCGGGAACTCGACCGCCGTCGCGTCGTAGGTGTGGTCGATCATCACCACCACATAACCCCGTGACGCGAGATCGTCGCACAGGGTCGTGCCCAGGCTCCGTGGATCCGCGGCGCCTGGCGAGTACAGCACCACGGGGAAACCGTGTGCGCCGTGCGCCGCGATCGGCGCCCCCTCAAACGCATGGCTTCGCGTGACCGCCCAGTCGACCCGGCCCTTCGGTATGTCCGTGAGATTGTTCAGCGCGTCGAACCCGGCCGCCTCGCCCGGCGACATCTGCGGCGCCCTTGAATGGCCGGCGACATTACGTGCGGGGTAGCGGACACTCACCATCAGCTCCCGGTGGGGACGCGAGCCCACCCACGGGTCGGGGCGGCTGTCATCGGTGAGGTGCAGTGCTGTCGTGCCGACCGGATACGGTCCCGTTGGCGCGGGCAGTGTCACCCGCGCCCGCGCCGACGACGGGGCCCCACTGACAGCCGGAGCGACGCAGCCCAGGCACGCGGCGGCGGTCAGTGCGACGGCGGACAGGAATGCCTTGCGGGAGAGTGAACTGGTCATGAGTCAAGGCTGGCTCAGCGGCCGCCTCCACACCATCGTGGAGCCCCCCGCGCGGGGGGTTCGGATTTCCCGAACCCCCGCGCGCGCCCCGGCGCGTAGACCGCCCCGGCGCAGACCGCTCACGTGAGGGGCGTACGGCAGCGGACCCGGCGAGGGGCGGCTCCCTGATGGGGGGAGTACCAGGGGGCGGCCGTACCCCCTCGCCGGGCGCCTCCCCGGTGGCGGCGAGGCCGGCCTGGAACTCCCGCGGTCGCCCTGCCGGATGCGCCTGCCCACCGGGAGTATGTGGTGGTGCGTGCCGTGCGGATGGATCGGGCGGTCCCGCCCAGGCGTTCAGGAGGGCCCCCGTCCGGTACGTCCTTACCCTCGCAGCGCCCGGGGGCCCTGTACAGATGGATTCTGGACGCCGACGTACGGAATCCGCACCACGCCGGGCGGAGCGTCAACTCCCATACACATTACGTGTGTTGGGGAACGGCATCAGAGTTCCGGGCCGCCGAGCCAGCGGTCGGCCGCGCGCTCGAACGCGACGGGGTCCGGGACGCGCTCGCCCGCCCAGGCGACCACGCCGTCGGGCCGGACAAGGACGGCGCCGAGGCCGAGGTCGTCGTCAACCGGGCCCGCCACGTACCGGATCCGGCCCTCGCGGTCCTTGGCCGAACCGCTCAGACGGTGCTCGGTGCTGAAGTCGAGCGCGACCGCGCGTCCGTCCCGCAACAGGTCGCCGATGTGCCTGCCGTCCTTGAGGCGGAAGTCCGGGACGCTGCGCCCCGCCAGCGGGTGTTCGTCGCCGAGGTCGTAGCGGACCCACGTCCCCGAAAGCCGCGTGAACACATAGGCGGTGCCGTCGCCGGTCCCGATGAGGTCGCGCACCACGCCCTTGAGTGCCTGGCCGATCGGGCCGGGCTGCATGACCGCCACCTGGGCGCGCGACCAGTCGAGCACGGCCGCCCCGACCGGATGGCGCTCAGCGCTGTACGTGTCCAGCAGCCCATCCGGCGCGTCCTTGCGCACGGTCGCCGCGAGCTTCCACCCGAGGTTCATGGCGTCGCCGATGCCGAGGTTGAGTCCCTGCCCGCCGAGCGGGGAGTGGATGTGGGCGGCGTCCCCCGCCAGCAGGACGCGCCCGCGCCGGTAGCTCGGCACCTGCATCGAGCGATCGGTGAAACTGGAGGCGAGGCGGACGTCGCTCAAGGTCGCGTCGGTGCCCGATATGCGGCGAAGGACCTCCTGGAGATGGTCCCTGGTCGGCGGCCGCGAGCGGTCGAACGCGCCGCCGTCGAAGTCCATCATGGCGATGTATCCCTGCCCCAGCCGCAGGTACATGCCCCGGGGGGTGGGGACGAACCCGAAGCTCAGCTCCTCGGGACCGGCGATCGTGCCCTCGAGGACGTATCCCGTCAACTGCGGCCCGGTGCCGGTGAATTCGAAGCCGGCGAGACCGCGCACCGTGCTGCGCCCGCCGTCGCAGCCGACCAGCCAGCGCGCCGCGTACTCGTCCTCGCCGGCCCGGGCCACCACACCCTCGTCGTCCTGGGTGAGGCCGGACACCGCGACGCCGTACCGGACCTCCACACCGAGCCGGGCGGCCCGCTCGGCCAGCAGGGTCTCGACCGCTTCGAGGTCGGTCGGCATGCGCAGCGGCGCCGGGCTCGGCAGCCAGAACGGCAGGGCGGTGACATCGACCTTCGCCGGGTCGAGCAGCATGCCCGCGAAATGGCCCCCGGCGCGCGGGGCCCCGGGGGTGTCGGCGCCGGGGGAGGCGCCCGGTCCTGCGACGGGGCCGAAGACCTCGTGCGTACCGGAGGCCGCCACCAGGTCGTCCAGCATTCCGCGGCGGTAGAACCCCTCGACCGACGCGGCGGACAGACCCCGCAGCCCGAGCGGCTTCGCCTTGAGCGGGGAACGGCCCTGGGGCTCCCGCTCCAGGACCAGGACGGAACAGCCCGCGAGGCCGAGTTCGCAGGCGAGGAACAGTCCGACCGGGCCTGCGCCCACGATCACTACGTCATGCATGAGGGGTCCCCTTCACCGACGGCCGGGTGGACACCCGGCCTGACCCCTTGGAAGGTGCCAGCCCCCGCCGACACCGGACCGACAGCCGCCGACACCCCACCGACACGGGCGGGCGGGTGGGCCGTGGGCCCGGTGGGGCCGTGGCTCACTTGCCGGGGCGCGCCAGCAGGAGCTCGGTGTTGTGGTCGATGGAGGCGCCGAGCCGGGCGGCCGGGGTCGCATAGGGATCGTTGTACGCCAACTCGCGGTACAGCGCGGCGAGTCCGCGGTCGGAGGTGTCGGCGAAATCCGTCGTGTAGGGCGCGGCGGACTCGATGAGGGTCGTGAACAAGGAGAGCGTGCCGTCGCCGTTGTCCGCGATCTCGATGATCCGGGCATGCTGGGGAAAGTCGACATGCGACGCGGTGTTGATCTCCCAGAAGGCGCGCTCGGGGACCGCGTGGCCGTGCGGGGTGATCCGGTTCTCGTGGGTGTGTCCGTTCACCCAGGCCACCACGTTCGGGTAGCGCTGGAGCAGCGAGACCAGGGCGTTGCCGTCGTGACGCCCCTCGAACGGGTGGTACGGGTCCGGCAGCAGGTTGCCCATCGTGGTGCTGGTGTGGTGGCTGAACAGCACGATGAGCGAGTCGCCCGACCCGCCGCGCACCACGTGCCCGTCGCTGTCGTACCAGTGGCCGCTGTGGGACTTGAGGACCGATTCGAGCCAGTTGAGCTGAGCGGTGCCGAGCGAACCGTCCGCGAAACCGGCCCTGTTGGTGGTGTCCAGGCTGATGCCGAGCACCCCCTCGGCGAGCGGGAAGGTGTAGTACAGGTGGCCGCTGCTCGCGGCGTCGGAGGTGAAACCGTGGCCGACCGGCCCGGCTCCGGCGTACGCCGGGTTCAGGTGCGCCTTGGCGAACTCGGCCGGGCTGAAGGGCCGGCGGCGCTCGTCGGGGGTCACCTTGCGTATCGCGCCGCCGTTGCCGAGCAGCTTGCCGAGCAGGAGCGCCGCCTGGGCCGGGTCGTGGCGCAGGGCGTAGGCGAGCTTCGCCGCGGTGGCGTCGTCGCAGCCCTCGATCTTCCGGTCGCCGGTGTACAGATCGTTCAGGAGGCCGAGGTCGGGCAGGCTGCCCTCGATGCTGTCGTCGTGGTTGCCGACGGTCGTGTACCAGGGCATGTCGAGCCCCGGCGCGTCGAAGGGACGGGTGGCGCCCGTCAGGAAACCGGGGATCTGGGGGAGCCCCTTGGCCTTGTAGGTGTCCTGGAAGGACAGCTCGGGGTTCCAGTAGGAGGCGCTGCCGGAATTCTGCACACCCTCGTACCGGGTGGCGTCACCGCTGCTCGGGGTGACGCGGCCGCCGCTCATGACCGTCAAGTACCAGTCGAGTTCGATGAGTTCGTGGTTGTCGGTGTTGTCGCCGGTGGCCATCACCGTGCTGAAGGGCAGTCCGGTGTACGGCCCTTGGCGTACCGCGTTGACGCGCTCGACCAGGGAGGACGCGCCGCGCACCGTGAGCGCTTCCTGCGGGCGGTAGGCGCTGTCGTTGTACTGCGCCAAGTACTCGAAGCGCACCGGCGACTCGGTGTCGGCCAGGTGCAGATCGGTGAACTGAACGAAGGAGGCGAGCCCGGTGCGGCGGTCGTCGCGCCCGGTCACGGCGCCCGCCAGCTCGCCCCGGACCACCAGCGGCCAGCCGGGCCCCGCCACCAGGCGCTTGTACGCCCCGGTGCCCACGGGCGCCGCGGCCTGCTCCAGGGTCGTGCCGCCGGTGCGCACCGCACGCGCGGCGGTGACGGCCATGGCCCGGTCCTGCGCGGTCGCCGACCACAACGCGGCTCCCGCGGCCGCCGCGGACATCCGCGTGACGAACTGACGGCGGCTCATCCCGCGCATCTGCAATCCCCCTGCTGGTGCTGACAGTCGATGGCGCGCGGCCTTCGGGCGCGGCGCGCGGCCACACACTACTGGCGAGTATTCGCCGGTGCGGGCACCGGGGGGAAACTTGAGGGAAACAAGAGAGGACGGCGCGACGGCGCGGCCGGTGGCGACGACGCCCCGCACGGGGTGCCGTCGCCACCGGCCGACGGTGTGGAACGGCCAGACCGGGCCTCAACGCCCGCTGGTCAGGCGGCTGTTGCGCCCGGTTGAGGCCTCGGACGGGCTCACTTGCAGTACGGAACGGGCGCCAGGTTCTGCACATAGCGTGCGGCGACCCAGCCGGCCCTGGCCGCTCCGAGCCGGTACCAGAGCTTGTTGCCGTCCACGTTCTGGCCGGTCCTCTTGCACTGGAGCGCGGTGACTGTGCCGTTGGGCAGCAGGGTGATCCGCTTGGAGGTGGTGTTCGCTTCCTGGTGGACCCATAGGCCGCCGTTGGCGACGACCCGGCCCTTGGGTTCGGCGGCCGGTGCCGGTGCCGGTGCGGGCGCCTGCCGGACGGAGGGTGCGGAGTCCTTCGGTGCCGCCGACGCGCCGCCGGCGCCGAGCAGGATTCCCGAGCCGGCGAGGGCTGCCACGGCGCCCGCGACGGCAACGCGGCGCATGCCAGATACGTACACGCTGTTCCCCTTTCATTCCCTTTGGGATGTACGCCCTGTAAGACAGCCGATCGCACCGATCCGTTCCACCCGGATCGAGGAACTTCCTTTCGGCGCGGGGCAGTTGATGTGCCTTTCGTGAGGCGCGCGCCGTCCCGGCAGGGAATGATGCGGCCCTGTCACCACCCTTGCTTCGGAAGGATGCCGTCACATGCTCGGTAGAAGAGGCGCGTTGCTCGCCGCTGTCGTCCTGATCCCGCTCGCCACGGCCACGCAGGCCGGCGCGGCCGCCGCTCCCGCGCCGGCGGCCGCCTGCGCCTACACTCCGGCCGTCCCCGCCGACAACTACAAGGGGATACCGGACTTCGATCCGGTCAAGGCGGCCAGGCCGTTCAGCGCCACCTTGCGCACCAGCCAGGGCGCCATCACCTTCAAGGCGCTCACCGACAAGGCGCCGTGCACCACCAACTCCTTCCGCTTCCTCGCCCAGCGGCACTACTTCGACGGCACGCACTGCCACCGGCTCACCACCGCGCGCCTGTACGTCCTTCAGTGCGGCGACCCGACCGGCACGGGCAGCGGCGGGCCCGGCTACTCCTTCCCGGACGAGAACCTGACCGGGGCCACCTATCCGGCCGGGACGGTGGCGATGGCCAACGCAGGACCCAACACCAATGGCAGCCAGTTCTTCTTCGTCTGGAAGGACACCAAGCTCTCGCCCGCCTACACCCCGTTCGGCAAGGTCACGGCGGGGCTCGACGTGCTGCAAAAGATCGCGGCAGGCGGCGAGGACGACCAGAACGGGCCCGGCGACGGCTACCCCACGCTGCCGGTGAACATCAAGCGCGTCCAGATCAAGAAGATGTGATCGGGGCCCCGTGCGTGGTGCGGCCCGGTGCGTGGCGGACGCCCGCGCGCACCACGCACGGGGCCGGGCGGTGAGCGGCGTGAAAGCCGCTCGCCGCCCGGCCCCTGGGGTGCTCGGAACGGTGTTCTCCCCGGTCGCTAGTCGGCGGCGAGGCGGTCGCTCAGCCATTGCAGCGACGGCGGGATCTCCCGCAGCCACGTGTTGAAGTTGTGGCCGCCGGACGCGAGCGTGATCGAGGAGACGTGCGCGGGGTGCTTGACCTTAGCGATGAACTTCTGCGTCTCGCGGAAATTGCCCTCGCCCTGGTGCGATGTGGTGAGCAGGAAGGAGGAGTTGCCCTGCGGCAGGTGGTCGAGCGCCCACAGGAGGTCGGAACGATTCTCCTCGCGCTTGTTGCCGTGGAAGAGGTCACCGGACTGCATGTCCACGTCCGGCTTGTAGTCGGCGGAGAGGCCGACACCGGCCGCGTACGCCTCCGGGTGCTCCAGTGCGATCTTCAGGGCGCAGTAGCCGCCCGTCGAGTCCCCGATGAAGCCCCAGTTGCGGGCCTTGGTGCCGACGCGGTACGTACCGGAGATCGCCTTGCGCAGGTCGTCGGCGAAGAACGTCTCCGTCTGGGGGCCGCCAGGGATGTCGACGCACTGGGTGTTGCGCGGCGGTGCGACGGTCGGCCGCATCATCACCAGGATCATGGGCTGCGACTTCTTCTGCTTGGACAGGGTCCACGCCGTCTTCGGGTAGTGCAGCCCCTTGATCAGGTTCTCGGCGGTGCCGGGAAAACCGGTCAGCACCACGGTCGCCGGGAACGAGGTGTGCTCGTAGCCCTTCTGGAAGTACTCCGGCGGCAGATAGACGTAGGCAGGGGTGACGATGCGGGAGCGCTCTCCCTGCACCGAGACCTTCTGCACCTCGCCGCCTATGCTCGGCTTCCCGGCGCCCGGCACATCGACCTTCTGCTTTCCGGCGACCGTTATCCCCGGGCTCGCGGTCGCCTTCGCGTCGAGGACCCCCACGCCGTCCTGCCGGCCGAACAGGTCCGCCCACGAGCCGTAGAAGAGGAACGTCTTGTTGGCCGCGAGACCCACGGAGGAGAAGAGCAGCAACTGGACCGCGCACATCATGCCCACCCGGCCGAGCACCGGCCGCCATCCGCGCCCCGCCAGCCGTGGCCACTGCCATACGACCAGGAGGGACAGCAGGACCGTGGCGAGCACGGCCGTTGCCAGAGCGGTGGTACTTGTCAGCCCCATGGGATCCAGAACACTCTCTGCAAAAGGTCGTCCTGGACGCGGCGCCCCGGGGGCGTCGTCCAGGTGCACCGCCTCGCGGTGCGCACCGAAGTAGACCGCGATCGGGCGTGATCCGTTCCCTTGCGATCGTCCACCTTTCACTCGCGTACGGAATCGGGTGGATTTGCGGCACGTCTTCGGTGGCGCAGGCGGCGCGGGCCGCCTGTTACGGCGTGGAGCCGGTGACGGTGCGAGCCGCCGCCTCCGCCTTGCGCAGGCGGGCGGCGGCGGCCCGCTCGTCGGCGGGCGCCAGCCAGAAATAGAGCGGCGGCAGGCCCAGTTCGATGCCCATCAGGACGAGCTGGAACCAGTCGGGGCGCCCCAGGGCCGCCCAGGACACCAGCCTGCTCGCGCCGCCGAGAAAGAAGACACCGGCGAGCAGGCGTACGGCCTTCGAGGAGACCGGCGACTGCCGTGCCACCCAGATCCACGCCAGTCCGTACCCGAGGAAGATCGCGGCGAAGAAGCGCACGAGGCTGTCCACGGTGGGGCCGGGAGAGCCGGCTCCGGGCACCGTGCGCATGCCGAACATCAGATGGGTGGCGCCGATCGCCACATCGGCGATGCCCATCGCCCAGGAGAGCCACTTCAGGAGCCTGGCCATGTGCGGTCTCCTTCCGCCTTAGTAGGCAAGTGTCTACTAAGGCGACGATAAGTTCGCCAGTAGACACACGTCAAGTAATCTGGGGCCGGTGACCGCGCGCCGCAGGATGAACCCCGATGAGCGTCGCAGACAGCTGCTCGACGTCGGAGCCCGCCTGTTCGCGGCCGGCCCCTACCCGGACGTCCGGATGGAGGACGTCGCCGAACAGGCCGGTATCTCCCGGGCGTTGCTCTACCGGTACTTCCCCAACAAGACCGCCCTGTTCGCCGCGATCTTCCAGGAGGCATCGGACCGGCTCCTGGCCAAAACCCGGATCGACCCGGCGGGCTCCCTCGTGGAGCAGCTGTCCGCCGGGCTCGATCTGCACTTCGACTACTTCGCCGCGAACAGGAACACGGTGCTGGCCGCGAACAGGGTGCTCGCGGGCGACCCGGTGATCCAGGCGATCATCAACGACGAACTCGCCGAGCTGAGCCGGCGCGTACTCGACGCCACCGGTCTTGAGGGCGCCGCGAGGAAGGCGGTGTTCGCCACGCTGACGAGCTGGCTGGTCTTCGTGCGCGCGCTGTGCGTGGAGTGGCTGGACGGCGAGCCGTTCACCCGGGCCGAGCTGCACGCCATGTCGGTGGGCGCCCTGCGCGGGGCGCTGGGCGCCGTCACCGACGTCGACCGGCTGCTCGGGGACGGGGACGGGCACGGCTGACCCGCGAGGCCCGGGGGATGTGCCGGGCCCGGGCCGGGCGCCGCACGCTCAGCCGAGCGCGGGCGCGCCGCCGGGACGTTCGAACTGGGTGCGGTACAACTCCTGGTAGCGGCCGCCCAGTTCGAGCAGTGAGCCGTGCGTGCCGCGCTCCACGATCCGGCCGTCCTCGACGACCAGGATGAGATCGGCGGAGCGCACCGTGGAGAGCCGGTGCGCGATGACCACCGCCGTGCGCCCTTCAAGGGCCTCGCCGAGCGCTTCCTGGACGGCCGCTTCGGATGTGTTGTCGAGGTGGGCCGTGGCCTCGTCGAGGATGACGACGCGCTGGCGGGCCAGGAGCAGACGCGCGATGGTGAGCCGCTGGCGTTCACCGCCCGAGAGCCGGTAGCCGCGCTCACCGACCACGGTGTCGAGTCCGTCGGGCAGGGAGGCGACCAGGCCGTCGAGACGGGCGCGGCGCAGCGCGTCCCACAGGTCGTCCTCGGCCGCGTCGGGCCGGGCGAGCAGCAGGTTGGCGCGGACCGATTCGTGGAAGAGGTGGCCGTCCTGGGTCACCATGCCGATCGTGTCCCGGATGGAGTCGGCGGTCAGGTCCCGTACGTCGATGCCGCCCAGCCGCACCGTGCCCGCGTCGGCGTCGTACAGCCTCGGCAGGAGCTGGGCCACCGTCGACTTGCCCGCGCCCGACGAGCCGACCAAGGCCACCATCTGTCCCGGCTCGGCCCGGAAGGAGACGCCGTGCAGCACCTCGGTGCCGCCCCGGGTGTCCAGGCTCGAGACCTCTTCGAGCGAGGCGAGCGAGACCTTGTCGGCCGACGGGTAACCGAAGCGCACCTCGTGGAACTCCACGGACGCCGGCCCCGGGGGAACCGCCCGCGCGCCCGGCTTCTCGGCGATGAGCGGTTTCAGGTCCAGCACCTCGAAGACCCGCTCGAAGCTGACCAGCGCGCTCATCACCTCCACGCGCGCGCCGGCCAGCGAGGTGAGCGGCGCGTAGAGCCGGGTCAGGAGGAGGGCGAGGGAGACGACGGAGCCCGCTTCGAGGGTGCCGCGCAGCGCGTAGTAGCCGCCGAGCCCGTACACCAGGGCGAGAGCGAGGGCCGAGACGAGGGTGAGGGCGGTGATGAACGCGGACTGAGCCATCGCCGTGCGGACCCCGATGTCGCGCACCCGGCGCGCCCGCGCGGCGAATTCGGCGGACTCGTCGGCCGGGCGCCCGAACAGCTTGATCAAGGTCGCGCCCGGCGCCGAGAACCGCTCGGTCATCCGGGTGCCCATCGCGGCGTTGTGCTCCGCTGCCTCCCGTTGCAGCCGCGCCATCCGCGTGCCCATGCGCCGCGCGGGCAGCACGAACACCGGCAGCAGCACCAGCGCGAGGAGGGTGATCTGCCAGGAGATGCCGAGCATCACGGCCAGCGTGAGCAGCAGCGTGACCAGATTGCTGACCACACCCGACAAGGTGTTGCTGAACGCCCGCTGGGCGCCGATCACGTCGTTGTTCAGACGGCTGACCAGCGCGCCGGTGCGGGTCCGCGTGAAGAACGCCACCGGCATCCGCTGTACATGGTCGAAGACGGCGGTGCGCAGGCCGAGGATCAGACCCTCACCCAGGGTGGAGGAGAGCCACCGGCTCACGATGCCGAGCGCCGCCTCGGCCACGGCGATCACGGCGATGAGCAGGGCGAGGCGGGTGACGGTCCCGCTCTGTTTCCCGCCGACGATCGCGTCGACCACCCGTCCCGCGAGCAGCGGAGTGGCCACCGCGAGCAGGGCCGTGGCGACGCTCACGACCAGGAAGTAGACGATGCGCCGCCGGTGCGGGCGGGCGAACGCGGCGATGCGGCGCAGGGTGGCCCGGTTGAAGGGGCGCTTGTCCTGCTGCGCGTTCATGACGTTGTGGAGCTGTGTCCACGCGGTGGCTTCCATACTCATACGAGGAACGTACGACCTCGACCACGCTTGAGGTCAACGTGTGCGCGCCGTGCGGCCGGGGCGCGACTGTGCCCCGGAACCGGGCATGCGGTTCCGGGGCGGAGCGACGCGGTCGGACCGGTCAGTTGGTCTTGCAGGTGTTGCCGCTGTCCGGGTTGAGCAGCCCGATGATGTCGATGGTGTTGCCGCAGATGGGGAGGTCGACGTCGACGGGGATCTGGATGTTGTCACCGGACAGCACGCCGGGGGAGTTGCCGGTGACGCCGATCGGATCCGGGTCGGCGGCGGACGCGGCGCCCGCGGCGCCCATCACAGCGGTGGCAGCCAGGAACGTTGCGGCGAGTGCGGAACGGATACGCACGATTTCCTCCAGTTTGTGGGGAATGCTTATGGAAAGCCTCACTGGGGTTGCCGTCCGGCGAAAGTCGCGTGACCCGTTGGGGTGAGGGGGCGGGCGGATCACGTGTTACCGGTACGTAGGTTGATCACCCGGTCCGGACCCGGCAGGGGGGCCGTGCGGGGTGTCCGGGACGGCCCCGCAGGGAAGTTGGCCGCACCTGCCCGAAGTCCCCTGCCTTATCCGGGGTTTATTCGGCCGCGCAGCGCCCACACGTAGGGAGACCCCCTGGAGCGGGGGCCGTTCACCGACGGGAAGGCAGGCCATGTCCAGTGGTGTCGTCATCATCCTGATAGCGGTCGTGGTGATCGTTGTCGCGGCGGTGGTCATCGGTGTGCTCCGCGCACGCCGGGGCGGTGGCGGACTGCGCCGCCGGTTCGGGCCCGAGTACGAGCGGACCGTCGCCCAGCACCACGGCGACGTCAAGGCCGCGGAGAAGGACCTCGACGAGCGGGTCCGCCGGTACGGCGGGCTCAAGGTCGAGCCGCCGTCGGCCGCGGACCGCGCCCGGTACGCCGCCGAATGGGCCAGGATCCAGGAGGAGTTCGTTGACTCGCCCGCGCGGGCGGTCGCCGACGCGGAGGCGCTGCTCGGCCGGCTCGCCCAGGAGCGGGGCTTTCCGGACGGCTCGTCGGAGGAGCGCTTCGCGGCGCTCTCGGTGCACCACCCCGACCACCTCGACAGCTACCGCAGGATCCAGGGCGCGGCCCACAACGCCGATGGGCGCCGCCGCAGTACGGAAGAGCTGCGCGAAGCCCTCGTAGGGGCCCATGAGTTCTTCGCCGTACTCGCCGGGGAGCGCCGTGGGAACAAGGCCGGGGGGCTGACGTCGCGAAGCGGCCGGCACGCGTCCCCGGAGGGAATGCGACACCGTGACATCGCCCGAGGGAGCGAATCATGACTCACGCCGATCAGCCCGTACCCGAGCGTCCCGCGTCGGACCGGTCCGCGCCCGCCGGGCCCATACCCGAGCGGCCCCTGACCGGGCAGGCCGGATTCGACCAGCGCGTGTCCGAGCCGCCGGCGGCCGGCGGTGACCCGAGGGCCGCGGGCCCGGCCGTGGCGGGTCCGTCCGGCACGCTGGGGGCAGGAGTACCGGAGGAGCCCGCGCCCGGGTGGCCGGCCGACGACCGTGGCGCCGCCCAGGGACCGGTGACCGCGTCGCCCCCCGTCGGCCGGGACGTCCGAGAGGGTGCCGCCGGGCAGGGTCTGCGTAAGGAGCCCGCCGCGGGTCAGGACCTCCGTGAGGAGGCGGCCCCGGGCCGGACGGCGCCCGAGCGGGAGGCGGCCGGGTACGAGTCCGCGCCCGGCGCCGTCACCCGGGAGGACGAGGTGTTGCGGCCGGGTGAACGGGACAAGCTCCAGCACCGGCTCCAGCAGGCGGTCGGCGCGTTCGTGGACGAGCCGCGTGCGGCCGTGGAGGAGGCCGCCTCGGCGGTCGACTCGCTCGCGGAGCAGATCATCGAGCATCTTGGCGAACGGCGTGGAACCCTGCGCGCCCAGTGGCAGGACGCCTCCGGCGGGGCGGCCACCGAGGACCTGCGCATGGCCCTGCGCGAATACCGACGGCTCGCCGAGCGCCTGCTCGGCTTCTGACGCCCGGCGCGCACCGGGCAGCGCACGGCGTCCGCCGGGTACCCCGCCGTGCTGTGCCGTGCCGGCTCGCGGCACAGCACGGCGACGCGTGGCCTCGAACGGAACGGGGCCCCTATCACCACAACCACCGCACGCCACCGAGGAGTTGAAACATGCCGAGACGCTATGGCGCAAACCCCGCGGCGACCGCCATCCTGGTCATCGCGGACATCACGGCCCTGATACTGATCCTCTGGATCGCCTTCTTCCTCGTCGACGCCAACACGGCCAACGACGTCGTGTCGTGGGTCCGCAACGCCGCCGACTGGCTCTCGGGCTGGTCGCGGGACATGTTCCACATCCAGTCCGACACGTGGCGCACGGTGGTCAACTACGGTCTGCCCGCGGTCGTCTACCTGCTGATCGGCCACGCGCTGGCAGGCCGGGTGGGCCGCTCCTGACGCTCCGCGTCGCTCAGCCGGTGAGGGAGAGGTAGCGGCCGTAGGCGTCCCTGCTGTCCGAGACGTACGGCAAGGCCGCCATGGACGCGCGCAGTTCGTCGCCGGTCAGCCACCCGTGCCAGGCGACCTCGGTCGGATCGGGGGCGACGTCGCCCTCCTCCACCAGCGCTTCGTACACCGCGAACCAGTAGGGACTGAGCTCGCCCTGGCACAGGAACCTGAACAGCGGGCGCACCTCCGCCTCGATGCCCAGCTCCTCGTGCAGTTCCCGGCGCGCCGCGGCCTCGTAGGACTCGGCCACGTGCACGGCGCCCGCCACCAGCCAGCTGTACTGGCCCGGGAACCGCGAGCCGGTGTCGGGGCGCCGGTGCACCAGGTAGCGGCCCTCCGCGTCGCGGCACGCCACCATGGCCATGCGGTACAGCCACCCCTCGCGCACGGCCCGGCTCCGCTCGACCACGCCGATGACGCGGTCCTGTTCGTCGACCCGCTCCACAAGTTCACCCATGGTCCGATCCTCCACGATTACGCCGGTGGAGTGGCGAGCGGCCCCGTTCGCGGCGGCGGGCGCGGACCTCACTCGTTCGGCGAGGCCGGGTGGCCCTCCGGACGGCGGTGACGAACAGTGGATCAAGAGTGGGGGTGACCGAGGATCCCGTCAACCTGAAGAGGAGCGCTTCATGCGCCGATGTGCCACCGCTGCCGCGATCGTTCTGTGTGGCGCTCTCGCCACGGGAACGGCCGCGCCCGCTCATGCCGCCCCGCGCCCGCCCGCCGTGCAGGCCCCCTCGGAAGTCCCCGGCGCGCTGGACCCCAAGGCCGGTGACGACTCCGTCAGGACTTGGCTCGCGCGGGTGCTGGGGGACATCGACGAGCTGGTCGCCCGCGAGAAGAAGGACGCGGCCGCCGATGTCGCGGAGGCGAAGGCCGAGGCCACCGAGGCGAAGGCCGACGCGGCACGGATGGCGAAGGAGTTCTCCGCCCTGGGCAAGGACGCGCCGGGGCAGTCCAGGCCGGTGACCGCGCCCGCGTCGGCGCCCGCGCCCGCACCCGTGTTCCTCGCGGTGCTGAAGCCGATGCCGCGGATCGGCTGAGGCTGACGCGACCGCCCCCACCCGGTGCTTTCCGCGCCCCGGCCCGCCCCCGCGCCGGGGCGCCGGGTGTTGTCCGCGCGCGGCGCTGAGCGGGCGCGCGCGCCGGGTCGCGCGCCGGGCGCGATGACGTATGCCCCGACGGACACGACTCGTTGGGGTGGTCCCGCGTGCCTGAGAGCGCTCTTGGCGCGTTGGTCACCGCATGACCGTATTTCCTGAGCTGAGGTGTGCGGATGCCGCCCTCGGCCCCCTGGCACCCCGAACGGAAGCCCCTTCCCCGGGCGTTGGGGACCGCGCACTCGGACGGCGGCCGCTGGACGTGGGCGTTCAGCCGCGTGTCCCCGGTCGGAGCCGGCCCCGTGAGGCCCGCAGCTCGTTCGTGTTCCCCGACAGCGTGTGAATGGAAGACTCCCGTGCGAATTACCGACATTCACGGCTGCGAGGTCCGTCCCGGGCGGCTGGTGGAATGGACCCTGGACCCGGTCATGGTCGAGGCCGCGACCAGCCAGCCCGACGACTCCCGCCCCCCCGCCTACGTGCAGGAGTCACACATCCGCACGGCCCGTTCGGTGCGGGAGGACGGACTTTTCGTGCCCACGTGGCTGGGCGCCGCGTTCGACGTCCCCGGGCCCGTCGACCTCGACCGGCTCGAAGCGGCGCTGCGCACCTGGACCCTGCGCCACGAGACGCTGCGCAGCGGTTTCCGCTGGGTCGGTGACGACATGCGCCGCTTCACCGCGGCCTCCGACGCGGTGGCGCTGCGCCGGGAGACGGTGGGCGACTTCCCCGACGCCCAGGAACTGAGCCTCCACCTCCAGCACCGCTTCGACGTCGTGGCGGACGCGCTGCGCTGGCCCAACTTCCTGTATACGGCGGTGATCAGGGACGACTGCGCCAGCGTGTACATGGCGTTCGACCACAGCAACGTCGACGCGTACTCGCTCCAGCGCATCCCCGCCGAGATCTCCGAGCTCTACGCGGCGGGCGCCCAGGAGCGTGCCCAGGAGGTGGCCCCCGTCGGCAGCTATGTCGACTTCTGCGAGATCGAGCGGGCCAGCGCGGACCAGGTCGACGACACCCACGCCATCGTGGCGCGCTGGCGGGAGTTCATCGCCCGCTGCGACGGCCGGCTGCCCGCCTTCCCGGTGGACCTCGGCCTCGAACCGGGCGGGCGGCTGCCCGAACAGAAGCTGCTGTACGAGATGCTGGTGGACGACGCCGACGCCGCCGCGTTCTCCGCGTACTGCCGGCCCTACGGCGGCGGGCAGATCGGGGTCCTGGCGGCCACCAGCCTCATCGTCCACGACATCGGCGGCGACCCGGTCTACCGCACCGTGGTCCCGCTGCACACCCGGGCCAAGTCGCGCTGGGCGGACTCGGTGGGGTGGTACGTCGGCGGGGCGCCGATCGAGATCCCGGTCGCCGGGGCGCTGGGCTTCGACGACGCGCTGACGATGGTGCGGGCCGCGCTGCGCGCCAACAAGTCCCTGGCGCACCTGCCGATCGCCCGCGTGCTGCGTCTGCTCGGCTCGGACTTCCGCCCCACCTCCCCCGATCTCTACTCGATCGTCTCGTTCGTCGACGCGCGGGACATCCCGGGATCTCGGCAGTGGGCCGAGCAGCGGGCGTACGCCATGCTGCGGGTGTCCTACGGGGACCAGGTGTGCGCGTGGTTCACGCGGCTGCACGGCGGGCTGCAACTGGCCATCCGCTATCCGGACACCGCGATCGCCCACAAGAACATCCACCGCTACGTGGAGCAGTTGCGGGAGCTCATCACCTCGGTCGCCCGGGGCGGTGCGCTCGCGCCGGCGCCCGCGTGGTCGCGCGGGCAGCACGCGCTTCCCGCGCCGAGGCTGAGCAGCGAGGCGTCCCAGCTGTCGCTGTGAGCCCGTGCGAAAACGGGTGGAATCTTTATTAGCAGGGCCGACGCGGAAAGGGAAAGGTATGCACGGGCAAGCGCCGATGTCCGTTCGGGCACGCTTTTCCGCCGGGCCGGAATGAATGTTTGCGGGGGCGTCCCGGTGAACGAATGGTCGCTCCCGCAAAGAAAACCGGAAGCATTGACAACGCTTGTGGCTGCCGCTTCACTTCCCCTCATCGGTCGGCGACGATCATTCGGCATCCAGCGGATGTGCGAATCGGCGTGAGTCGGCCGTGCAGTTCACAGCCGATTAATTCACGAGAGGAAGTGACTGACATGGCGAAGATGATTGCTGCCCTGCGTGCCCGTGGTCCGATCAGCCTGCCGCAGCTCAAGAAGAGCGAGCCGAGCCTGAAGCAGGCCGCCTGGTACTTCTGGTACTAAGCCGAAGGCCAATCCTGGGCCCGCACACAACGCAGGCCGACTGAATTTCGGTCAGCCGCGTGTGCGGGCCCTCCGCATTTCATTTTTCGGAGCTCTCCGTATGCCATCCGTCATAACGCGCAACCGTAACCGCACCACGGTTTTCGCTCCTCGTCTGCAAGCCTTGTTGGACGACCACCTCGGTAAGGACCTCGTCCGCCTTGAACCCGACACCATCGGCATAGCGGGCGCGGAACTCTCCGACCGCATTCTGAGTGCGCGGCGGGCGACGGAGACCGAACGGCCCACCTTCAAGCCGTTGCACGGCCGGTCGATCACCAAGACCGAGGCCTCGTCGGTGATGCGGACGATCGGCAAGGACGTCCGCGCCGCCCTGGAACAACCCGACCCCCTGCCGGAGCGGACCGATCTGTCGGGGCCCTGGCCGATCACCGGGCACCGGTTCCTGCGCGACCTGGTGCTGCGCGACGACCCGCTCCGGCTGCGCGTGCTGATGTCGCGCACCCTGGAGATCGACCCCCGGCTCACCTGGACCACCATCGTGGCCGGAGCGGCCCTGCCCCTGCGCCCCGCGCCGGGACCCCGGCTGACCCACCTGGCCAACTTGTTCGCCGAGGCGGGCAGTTACCACGACCGGCGCTACGCGATGGGCATCTACCGCCGCGCGGCCGCCCCCGTCTGTTTCACCGTCTCCACCCTCGTCGCCAACGCCCTGTGGCTCGGCTCGCCGTTCGACGACGACGTCTCCAACAGCGCCATCCTGCACGAGGCGATGCGTCTGCTGCCGCCGTCGTGGAACCTGCTGCGCAACAGGTCGCCCGAATACCCCGCGATCGACGCCCGCATAGGGCACGGCGACGACCTCCTCATGCTGCCGCTCCTCAGCCACCGCGACCCCGCCCTGTGGGACGCGCCGCACGAGTTCCGGCCCGAGCGCTGGGGCGGACTCGACCCGGACGACACCCCTGGCTATCTGCCGTTCGGGCACATGTCCGAACGGTGCTGGGGGCGCCACATGGTCATGCCGCTCGCCGAACTCCTCCTGGACCACATCCGGCGGACCGGTCTCGTCGTCGCCCCGGGCCAACGCACCGCCGACGTACCGCTGGTGGGGCTCCTGGGGGTCAAGACCGTCCACGTCGGCCACCGGAACAAGGTGCGTCATGTCTGACCTGGAGATCCTGGACGACTCGTTCTTCGATGGCCCCCATGCCACCTACCGGCGCTGGCGCGAGGAGGGCGGGGCGCGCAGGGCCCGCTATCCGGGGCTGGCCGCCGTCGAGGGATGGGTCGTGACCTCCTACGCGCAGGCCAGAGCGCTGCTCGCCGACCCGAGACTTTCCAAGGACGGCGCGGCGGAGCGGTTCGGACGCCACATCGGGCTCACCCGGGGCCCCGGCGGCGCGCTGTTCACGCACATGCTCAACTCCGATCCGCCGCACCACACCCGGCTGCGCAGGATCGTCCAGCAGGTGTTCACGGCGCGTCGCACGGCGGCCCTGCGCCCGATGATCGAGGGCCATGTGTCGGATCTCCTGGACGCGTGGGAGGGGCGGGAGGAGGCCGAGCTGATCAGCGAGTTCGCCCTGCCCCTGCCGGTGGCCGTCATGTTCGCCCTCTTCGGCGCCAGTGACGCCGACCACGAGCTGCTTCAGGTGCGGGGCAACAGCCTCGACGGAGGCCAAGGGGATGGCGAGGTGTCGGTGTTCACCGCCGAGTCCATGCTCGGTTACCTGCGCGCGCTCATCGCCCTCAAACGAGAGCGGCCCGACAACGGCCTGCTGTCGGCGCTGCTCGGGGCCGGCGACGGCGGCGAGGACTCGCTGAGCGAGGACGAACTCACCTCGATGGCCTTCCTCCTGTTCATCGCCGGACACCAGACGACGGTCAACCTGATCGCCAACGGCGTCCACACCCTGCTCAGCCACCCCGGCCAACTCGCCGCGCTCCAGCGGGACATGACGCTCATGCCCGGCGCGGTGGAGGAGATCCTGCGGTACGAGTCCCCCTCGGGCCTCGCCTCGCTCCGTTACGCCACCGAACCCGTGGAGGTGGCCGAAGAGACTGTGGCGCAGGGCGAGTTCGTCCAGATAGCACTGCTCGGCGCGAACCGGGACCCAGGTGTCTTTCCCGATCCCGACCGGTTCGACATCCGCCGCGAGGAGGCGGCCAGGCACCTGGCGTTCGGCCACGGGATCCACCACTGCCTCGGTGCCCCGCTCGCCCGGCTCCAGGCGGAGATCGCCTTCACTCAGATCCTGACCCGCTATCCGGCCCTGCGCCCGAGCGAGGAGCGCGAGGCGCGGTGGCAGGCCAACCCCCGCCACCGCGGCCTGCTCTCGTTGCACGTGCGGCTGAAGTAGCCTCACCAGCAGAGGAGTTGGGCCCGCCGTCAGACCGGGGGATTTACTGCTTCGCGGCGCAGATCACGTCGTAGGGGCGTCCGATGGCCATGGTCAGGCGCATGGGCTCGGTGGTGCCCGACGGGCACTGCGACGTCTCCTTGACGAGGGCGAGCACCTTGTACGCGCCGGAGCCCGAGGACGCGCAGGGCACCTCCTTGGCCGTGGAGGTCACACAGTCGTCCTTGACCAACTGGCCGCCGCCGGCCCCGGGATCGCCGGGGTGGCTGGAGGAGAGGTTGCGTCCGCAGACCGTCTTGCTGGGAATGCCGCCGCCCGAGCTCTTCTTGGAGCCGTAGCTGATGCTCACCTGAATGATGAGGTCCGTGCCGGCCGGGCACTGGATGGCGTCGGGCATGAAACTGGCGGCCTGGACGTCGAGCGCCGTGAACGTGGCCCCCGAGGCACCGCAGTCGAACGCCGTGTAGCCGTTCGGTCTGTCATCGGGGTCGGGACCGCCGCAGTCGCCCACCTTCCACTCCCCGCTCTTGTGCGAGGAGCTCGAGGAGGATGAGGAGGAGGACGAGCCGTGCCGGAAGAGCTGGGACGCGGCGAAGCCGACGCCCAGGATCACCGCGAGAATGATCAGGCGGGGGAGGATCTTCCGTCCTCCTCGGCGCGGGGCAGGGGGGACGTTGCTGCCCGGGTGGACCATGGTGTGGCTCCTCCTGAAGGTGATGTATGTCGTGGCCACAGGGGTGGACGCGGCATGGACACCTCACGGTTCCGCCCGCAGCGGGCGGAACCGGGCCCACCTGCGGCGCCCGTGGCTCAGGGGAACACGCTTGACGCGAGGCCGTGTTGGGGCGCCACCGGCTCGTGTCGTCGCTGCGCGGTGTCGCTGATACGGATGAGAAGGGCGACCATCAGCCAGTTGGCCACCATGGAGGAACCGCCCTTGGCCAGGAACGGCAGCGCCTTGCCGGTCAGCGGGATCAGACCGGTGACGCCGCCGGTGACGACGAACACCTGGAGGACCAGGGCGCCCGCAAGGCCCGCGGCGAGCAGTTTGCCGAAGGGGTCTCGGGCCAGCAGTGCGATGTGGAAACCGCGCTGCGCCAGCAGGGCGTACAGGAGCAGGACCGCCATCACCCCGGCAAGCCCCAGCTCCTCGCCGACGGTGGTCAGGATGAAGTCGCTGTTGCCGGCGAAGCCCACGAGCTCCGGGTGGCCCTGGCCGAGGCCGGTTCCGGCGATGCCTCCGCTGCCGAAGCTGAACAGGGCCTGGCCCAGCTGCTGGGACTGGCCGGCGGCGCGACCGGCCTGGGTGAAGGCGTCCATGGGGTGCTGCCACGCCACCACCCGGCCGTGGACATGGGGTTCGAGGGAGCCGACCACCATGGCGCCGACCACCGCCATCAGCAGGCCGCACACCACCCAACTGATGCGTTCCGTGGCCATGTACAGCATGATCACAAAGAGCCCGAAGAAGATCAGTGAGGTGCCGAGGTCGCGTTCGAAGATCAGCACCAGGAGACTGAGCATCCAGATCGTGGCGATCGGCCCGAGCTGGCGGCCCGGCGGCAGCCGCACGCCGAGGACGCGGCGGCCGGACAGGGCGAGCGCGTCGCGGCTCATGGTGAGGTAGCCGGCGAAGAACACGGCGATCATGATCTTCACGAATTCGCCCGGCTGTATGGACAGCGGCCCCAGCATGATCCACCGCTTGGCGCCGAACTGGTCCGCGCTGGAGAACGCGGGAGCCATCAGGAGCACCAGCGCCACGGCCATCATCAGGTAGAGGTACCGCTGGAGCCATCGGTGGTCGCGCAGCACGAGGAGCAGCCCCACACACGCGGCCACACCGATGGCCGTCCACACCAGCTGGCCGTTGCCCGCCGGGGCGATGCGCAGCCGCGGTTCGGCGATGTAGGTGATGTCCAGGCGGTGCATGAGGACCAGGCCGAGCCCGGTGAGCAGCAGGGCCAGCGGCAGCAGCAGCGGATCGGCCCGCGCCGCCCAGCGCCGCACGGCGAGGTGGGCGACCGCGGTGAGCAGCACGATGCCGAGCGCGAATCCGGTGAACCCGGCGGGCAGCCGGTCCTGCATCGACAGTCCCGTGCACGCGTAGCCGCCGAGCGTGATCACGACGACACCGCACAGCAGCCAGGCTTCCGTACGTCGCCGGTTCGGCGCCCGCGAGAACGCCGCGAACGTCATCGTGTGCCCGAAGGCGTCCTGCGGCTGACCGGCCATCGGCCGGTCAGCGCTCTTGGGTCCCCGCACGGAAAGCCTCCACCCCCCGGAGCCGGCGGCCCGGGTTCCTCATGTCGCCACTGCTCGCGGTGATCACGCGCCGGAAGACGGCGCGAGGGCGGAGGTGGTTCCCCTCAGCCCCCACCGGACCTGCCGCGAGGGTGGCGGGTCATCGTCAGCGGGCCGGGGCCGAGCGTGCCACGGACCTGGCCGGTCAGGGTGGCGCCCGGCCAGGCGTGGCCCTGGAGCGGCGGGCCACCTGGGGCCTTTCAGGGGGCGGTCGGCCGTGCGCCCTGGAGGCGTTCGAGGTCGGAGGGGCGCACCTGGATGGCGAACACCGCGATCAGGCCCGCCACCAGGGCGAAGACCGTCGCCACGACGAACGCGGTGGAGACGCCCGAGGTGAGCACCTGGTCGCTCCAGGGCCGGGGCAGGGCGCCGGTGCGCCGGAACATGAGCCGCTGAGCCGGGTCCGCCTGGCCGAGGAAGCGGGGAATCTGATCGGACGCCTCGTTCCGGCTCGCGGTGCCGAAGACCGTCACCAGAATGGACAGGCCGAGTGAACCGCCCACCTGCTGGGTCGCGTTGAGCATCCCGGAGGCCGCGCCCGCCTCGTGCGGGGGCACACCGGAGACGGCCATCAGGGTCAGCGAGACGAAGTTCAGACCCATGCCGAGTCCGAAGACGAGGAGCGGGCCGAGGATGCTGCCCGCGTACGAGGAGTGGACGTCGGTCCGGGTGAGCCAGGCAAGCCCCGCCGCGGCGAGCAGCGCGCCCGTCACCATGAAGGGCTTCGGGCCGTACCTCGGCAGCAGTTGGGAGGCCAGGCCCGCGCCCACCGCGATGATCGCGCTGACCGGCAGGAAGGCGAGGCCGGCCCGCAGCGGGGAGAATCCGAGCACGTTCTGCACGAACAGGGTGAGGAAGAAGAACATGCCGAAGATCGAGGCGGCGAGACTCAGCATGATGCCGTAGGTGCCCGCCCGGTTGCGGTCGGCGAACATGTGCAGCGGTGTGATGGGCTGCTGCGAGCGGCGCTCCACCAGGACGAACGACCCGAGCAGGACGACCGCCGCCGCGAACGACCCCAGCGTGAACGGGTCACGCCAGCCTTCCTGGGCGGCCCGGATGAAGCCGTAGACCAGCGCCACCATGCCGAGCGTGGAGGTGAGGGCGCCGGCGAGATCGAAGTGGCCCGCATGCCGCTCGGACTCCTTGATGTGCCGGGGGGTGGCGACCAGGATGAGGGCGGCGATGGGCACGTTCACGAACAGCACCCACCGCCAGTCGAGCCATTCGACCAGGACACCGCCGGCGAGCAGTCCGATGGCGCCGCCGCCGGCGGAGACCGCCGCGAAGACACCGAAGGCACGGTTGCGCTCAAGGCCCTCGGTGAACGTCGTGGTGATCAGCGCGAGCGCGGTCGGCGAGGCGATGGCGCCGCCCACACCCTGCACGGCGCGCGCCGCGAGCAACTGCCCGGAACTGCCCGACAGTCCGCCGAGCAGTGAGGCGAGTGCGAAGAGGAGCACGCCACACATGAAGACCCGGCGCCGGCCGAGGATGTCACCGGTGCGGCCGCCGAGCAGGAGCAGGCCGCCGAAGGTGAGGGTGTAGGCGCTCACCACCCAGGCGAGACCGGTGGTGGAGAAGTGCAGCGCGCTCTGGATGTGCGGGAGCGCGATGTTCACGATGGTGACGTCCAGCACCACCATCAACTGGCACGAGGCGATGACGAGGAGCGCGATCCCCTTGCCGCCGCCTTCCCGTCTGCCGGGGGCCGCGGACTCGGTCGTGGGTGCCGGCTGCGGACTCGTCATGGTGGACCCTGCCCTCGTACGAGGGGCCGTGGACTGGGACGTCCACTGTTCAGACGTCCACTGTTCAACCGTAGGCCCGGGTCCGGGGAGCCACCAGTGGAGCGCCGGCCGGCGCGCCGAGCGGCGTGGCCGAGGCCGAATGGGGCGAGCGCGCGGGGGCCGAAGCGGTCGGGGGAGCTTCGGCCCCCGCGCGAGAGGAAGGGGCGTGTCAGGCGGTGAGCACCGCGCCCTCGGTGCTCAGCACCGAGTCGTCGAAGGTGCGGGCGCCGGGCAGCCGGTGCCGGGCGGCGACCACGGCGGCGTCGATGTCCCGCGTGCCGGTCGACACACACAGCGTGTAGGACACATCGTCCAGTCGCTGTCGGGTGGCCTCGCTGCCGTCGGCCGCGTTCAGCACCAGGAGGGCTTCGTACTCGTCGAGCAGATCGCGGAGCACTGCCGGATGCGCCATCAGCATGAGGGGAAACCTCCAGTCGACATGGTCACGATGTGTTTCCTCTGGTGCCCCGCTTCTTTCACCCCACACGTATCCACCGGAAATCAGTCGGGGAAACAGGTGTGCGGGCCGGTGCCGCCGGAGCCGAGCAGCCGCGCGGTGCCCCTGACGTCGGCGCTCCCCTCAGCGGGAGCCCCGGCGCCCCGTGCGGGCAGTCAGTGAGCCCAGCACCTCACGGGCCATGCCCCGGGCGAGCTCGATCTTGTAGGCGTTGTGCCGCAGGGGGACGGCGTCGGCCAGCTCGGCCTCCACCGCCCGCGCGACCGTCTCGGGAGTCGGCGCGGCGCCGATGAGCGCGGCCTCCATGCGCCGGGCGCGCCACGGCCGGTGGGCGAGCCCGCCGAACGCGACGGCGACATGGTCCACCACGTCCCGCTCCAGATGGACCACGACCGCCACCGAGGTCAGCGCGAACGTGTGGCCCGCCCGGTCCCGGGCCTTGCGGTAGCGGGAGCGGGCGCCGGGCGGCAGGGGCGGGAGCAGGACGCCCGTGATGAGCTCGCCGGGCCTGAGTACGGTGTCCTGCTCGGGTCTGTCCTGCGGCAGCCGCAGGAACTCCGACACCGGGACGCCGCGTACGCCCGTCGCGCACGCCAGCTCGACCACCGCGTCCAGGGCGGCGAACGCCACGGCCAGGTCGGAGGCGTGGGTGGCCACGCAGTGGGGCGAATGGCCGAAGACCGCGTGATCGCGGTTGACGCCCTCGATCGCTCCGCAGCCGCTGCCCGGCACCCGCTTGTTGCAGGGCCTCGACAGGTCCTGGAAGTAGCCGCACCGGGTGCGCTGGAGGAGATTTCCCGCCGTGGTGGCCATGTTGCGCAGCTGTCCCGAAGCGCCGCTGAGCAGCGCCTGGGTCAGGACGGGGTAGCGCTCGCGGACGGCGGGATGGGCGGCGAGGTCACTGTTGCGTGCCGTCGCCCCCACGCGTATCGAGCCGTCCGGCAACTCCTCGATCCGGTCGAGGTCCAGCCGGGTGATGTCGATGAGGACGTCCGGGCGCTCGACGCCGCGACGCATCAGGTCGACGAGGTTGGTGCCGCCGCCCAGATACCGCGCCTCGGGACGCCCGCCGTGGGCGGCGGCGGCCTCCGCCACGGTGCTGGGACACACATAGGCGACCGGCTTCATCGCGTCACCTCGCGCGGGGCCGTGTCCTCAAGGACCTCGGCCGCGCCCGGGTAGGCACCGCAGCGGCAGAGGTTTCCGCTGAGCTGTTCCATGATCTCGACGGCGGTCAGCCGGGCCGGGTCGGCCGGCAGGTCCAGTTCGCTGACGACGGCGGACTGGCCCGCCGCCGTGTCGGCGGGCGTGCCGGCGGCCGCGGACGACTGGCCCGGCGCGCAGTAGCCGCACCGGACGGCCTCCCGTTCGAGGGAGGGCCGTCTGAGGGGGTGGTGGTCCTCCTCCGCGCCGGGCGCCACCGCGAGGCCTTCGATCGTGATGATCTCGCGCCCCTCCTGCGCGACGGCCAACAGCAGACAACTGCTCACGCGGCGGCCGTCGAGCAGCACGGTGCACGAGCCGCACCGGCCGTCGTCGCAGCCGTGGTTCGAGCGGGTCAGGGCCAGATTCTCGCGCAGGCACTCCAGGAGGGTGAGGCGATGGTCCAGTTCGACCCGGTGGGTGGTCTCGTTCACCCGCAGGGTCACCTGTGACTCGGTCACACCAGGGTCGGTCACCGGGCCCGGTCCCGGGCCCCCGTCGCTCGGGCCGTGTCTAGGTTCCATCGTGTGGGCTCCTCGATCCGGACAGTCAGCAGCCTGACCGCGTACCCACCCTCGTACAGCTCCCCGGCCCCGGCATCTTGAGCGCCGCTCCTAGGGCGCGGGGGGCGCGGGCACGAGTCCGTCGGCGACAAGACCCGCCATGACCGCGCGGCCGAGGGTCAGCACGGCGGACTGCGGACGCACCATCACCGTGAACTCCTTGATGAGCCCGTCCGCGTCGAAGTGCAGCAGGTCGATCCCGTGGATCTGGCGGCCCTCCACCACGGCCCGGAACGGAAGGATCACCGCCGGGGCCTCCTCGCCACTGGCGCCGGTCTCGGCCGCGCCCTCGAAGTGTCCGATGTAGCGCAGGTCCTCGAAGGTGCGTGCCAGTACTCCGAAGAGCCCCAGCACCATGTCCTTGCCCTCGAAGGGCGTGAACTTCACCGGGCTGTAGAGGCGGATGTCCTCGGTGAACAGGACCTCCAGGGCGGCCAGATCACGCTTCTCCACGGCGGCGCGGAATCGCTCGGCAGTCTCCATGGCTCCTCCTGATACTCAACAATGTGACTAGTCAGATTGTTGAGTAGGATGCCCGCGGGAGCAGGCAAAAGGGAAGGGGTTACGAGGATGGCTCTGCGACACGCGGTCCTTGCCGCGCTGCTCGACGGCGAGTACAGCGGCTACCAGCTGGCCAAGGCGTTCGACATCGGCGTGGCGAACTTCTGGCACGCCCTGCCCCAGCAGCTCTACGCGGAGCTCGCGAGACTGGAGAAGGACGGCCTGGTGGCCGGGCGGCAGGTGGTCCAGGAGACCCGCCCCAACAAACGCGTCTTCCGGGTCACCGACGCCGGCCGCGCCGAACTGGAGACGTTCGCCGCGGCCCCGGCCAAACCCTCGTTCATCCGCGACGACCTGCTCGTCAAGGTCCACAGCGCGGACCGCGTCGGCACCACGGCGGTGATCGGCCAGCTGGAGGAGCGGGCCCTGGCGGCCGACGCCAGGATCGAGCTGCTGGACGCGCTGCTGCGGCAGTTGAGGGGCGAGAGCGACGAGGAGGAATTCCTGCTGCGCGGCGAACGGATCGGACCGTACCTCACGTGTCTGCGCGGTCTGGCCTTCGAGCGGGAACACCGTGACTGGTGCCGGCGGATCGCGGCCGTCCTGCGGCGCAGGGCCGGTGCGGGAGCCGGTGCCGGCGCCGAGCGGTGAACGCGTGCGCGGGCGGGGGAGTGCGTCCACGCATCCGCGCCCGAGCTGCCGGTGCGGGCCTTGGTTAGGGTGGGCGGGACATCACGTCAGGAACATCACCTCAAGAACACCACCTCAAGAACACCACCTCAAGAACCGGAACAAGGAGCAGACGTGAGCGAGACGGCGTCCATCGCCCTGCAACAGGAGATCGCGCGGGATCTCCAGGTCGCCTCGGCCTTCGATGCCGAGCGGGAGATCGAGCGCAGGGTGGCCTTCCTCGCCGAACGGCTGACCTCCACCGGTCTGCGGGCGCTGGTCCTCGGCATCAGCGGCGGAGTCGACTCCACCACCGCGGGCCGGCTGTGCCAGCTGGCCGTCGAGCGCGCCAGGGCCGCCGGACACGAGGCGCGCTTCTACGCGATGCGGCTGCCCTACGGGGTCCAGGCGGACGAGCACGACGCGCAGGTCGCGCTCTCCTTCATCCGGGCCGACCACGTACTGACGGTGGATGTGAAGCCGGCGAGCGACGCCGCGCTCCAGGCCGCGCTGAGCGCCGACGTGGCGTTCCGGGACGAGGGCCACCAGGACTTCGTGCTCGGCAACATAAAGGCCCGTCAGCGCATGGTCGCCCAGTACGCGGTGGCCGGCGCGCACAACGGCCTGGTGGTCGGCACCGACCACGCGGCCGAGGCGGTCTCGGGCTTCTTCACCAAGTTCGGTGACGGCGCCGCCGACCTCGTCCCCCTGACCGGCCTGACCAAGCGCCGGGTCCGCGCCGTCGCCGACGCCCTGGGCGCCCCCACCGAGCTGGTGTGGAAGGTGCCGACCGCCGACCTGGAAACGCTCGCGCCGGGCAAGTCGGACGAGGACGCGCTGGGCGTCACCTACGACGACATCGACGACTTCCTTGAGGGCAAGCCGGTGGACCGGCGGGTCTTCGAGATCATCGTCGGCCGCTACCGCCTGACCGAGCACAAGCGCCAACTGCCCATCGCTCCCTGACCGTTGGGCCCCCGGGCGACCGGGGGCCTGTCCTGGGCGGGTGCGTGCGGCGACGTCGGTACGCCTACGAGAGCTGGTGGCGCTCCACCAGGACGCCCGCGATGAAGGCGAGCGTCGCCACGATGGCCACGGCCAGGAGCAGCGTCAGCCACGGGACTTCGAGCCGGCGCGAGGCGCCGGAGCCCTTGGGACTCTCCGCCGTGCCGGGCGCCGCGGACACCTCGGCCGCCTGGGGTACGCCTGCCGCCCGGGGCACCTCTGCCGTACGGGCCGACGCCGGTCCCGCCGCGGGCAGCACGGTCGTGGTGTCGGGGCCCTCGGGCGCCGCTTCCCGAACCGGCGGCACGGGGGTCGTGCCGGTGACCGGCTCCTCGGTCGTCGTCGGCACGGGCGGCCGGGGGTCCTGGCCTTCGGCCTTCGTGAACGGGTCACGGTCTCGGACCATGTCTTCGGTACTCCCTCGTCCCCGTGCGGGGTCCGTGTGTGGGTGGGTCATGACGCGGCGGGCCGCCCTCGCCTCACGGCGCGACGGTGGTGATCCGCACGCGCTGACCCTGCGTCAGGCCGCCGGTGATCTGGGTGTTGGTGTCCGATTCGACGCCCACCGTGACCTGCGTGGGGTGCGCCGAGCCGTCCGGTCCGACCACCGTCACGGTGCGCTTGGGGCCGCTGCCGCTGAGCGCCGCCGTCGGCACGAACAGCGCGTCGGACGCCTCGCCCGCGACGATCTGGACGGTGACGCCCTGCCCGGTGTGCAGATCCTTGGTCGGGCCCATGATGTCGAGCGTGACGGGGTACTGCGCGGCGCCCGCCGGGGCCCCGCCGTTGACCGCGAGCGTGCCGACCGAGAGCACCTTCGCGTTGAGCGTGGTCGTGGACTGCGCGGTCAGGGTGACGGTGGCGGCCTGGCCCGGCTTGAGACGCAGTGCGTCGGTCTCCGAGACGTTCGCCCTGACCTGCATGCCGGTCGGGTTGGTCAGGACGATGAAGCCGCTCGGCGCGGCCGGGGCGCCGCCAGGGGCAGGGTTGCCCGTCGGCCCGGGCGCGGGCGCCGTGCCCGGGACCGCGCCCGTTCCGGCCGTGTACGTCGTCCCGGTCACCGTCTGGCCGACCGACGCGCCCACCGAGGCGACCGTGCCGTCGACCGGCGCGGTCAGGATCGTCCCGTCCAGGGTGCGCTGCGCGGTCTCCACGGCGCTCTGCGCCTGAGCCACCTGCGTCTGGGCCTGGAGGAGCTGGGTGGGATCGACGGACGGAGCCGCGACGGGAACGGCGCGCGAGACCTTCTGGACGAAGGCCACGCCGGACAGGGTGCCCGGGGTGGACTCGCCGGGCGACGGCGTCGCGCTCTTGGTGGACGCGGAGGGGGACGGGGTGGGGAGGCCGGCCGACGGGCTCGGCTTGGGCGAGGGGTCCGCGGGGTGGGTCGTGCCGGCCGTCGGGTTGCCGCTCGGCGGCGGACTCGCGGGCTGGCCCTGGGCGACCTTGTCGAGGTACGCCTTGGCCGCGGCCAGCGACGTCTTGGACTGCGCGAGCACGAGGCGGGCCGCCTTGTCGTCCACCCGCGCGAGCTCCTGGCCCTTGGTGACCTTGTCACCCGGCTTGACCTCGACCTTGGTCAGCTGGCCGCCGGTGGTGAAGTTGACCCCGGCGTCACTGGGCGATGTCAGCAGCCCGGCCCCGGCGACGGTTGCCTGCACCTTTCCCGTGGAGACGGCGGCGGTCCGGGTGTCCGTGCGGGAGGGGGCGGAACCGCTGCCGCTGTCCACCACCGCGTAGGCGCCACCCACGGCCGCGATGAGCACTGCACCGAGCGCCGAGTTCAACAGGACGGCTTTGCTCAGCCGTGGAAGGACCTTCATACGGGGAGCCTCGCAGCCGCTCCACTGGGCCGCCATGACCCGTCGGCCAAGCTTACGGACTAGTAACTTACGCGAATGATCATGAGGGCATGTCCGTTGGGGCATGCGCTCCGGAGGGAGGCGATGGCTCCGCGTAGTCACAACGGCCGCACCCTCCACTCTGCCTCACGGGCGTCCCGAAGCGAAGGATTTTTCTTACCCGGTGTCGTCAACACGCCTTGGCGGCAAGGGCATGCGGGTGCACGCTTGCCCTGCGGGTCCGGCCACGTCAGGCTTCCCCTCCCCGGTGTGGCCGGCTCGCGTCGGCGCGGGCGGCCCGGGCACGGCACACTCCACTCGAGCGCGGGCCCGCGCCGCTCACGCGGCCCGCGCCCGGGTGTGGCCCCTCCGGTCGGCTACAGCGTTCCGCCGCCGTCCACGGTCAAGACCGCGCCCGTGACGAAGGAGGCCTCATCCCCGAGGAGGTAGCTCACCGCGTCGGCTATCTCGCTCGGCTCCCCGATGCGTCCCAGCGGCCGGTCGGCCGCCTCCGCGTAGAACTCGCCGACAGGACGGCCCAGTTGACGCGCCTCGCGTTCCAGCATGGGGGTGCGCACATCTCCCGGCGCCACACAGTTGGCGCGGATGCCGGCCGGCGCGTGGTCGAGCGCCATGGCCTGTGTCAGCATCACCACCCCCGCCTTCGCCGCGCAGTAGGCGGCCGCCCTGCGGCCCGCGCGCAGACCCCAGCCGGAGGCGATGGTGACGATGGCGCCCCCGCCCGCCCGCGTCAGATGAGGAATCGCGGCCCGGCAGGTCAGGAAGACCGAGTCCAGGTTGTCCTGGAAGGTGGCGCGCCAGTCGGCGGGCGTCAGTTCCGTGACGTCGCCGCGTCGGATGCTGCCCGCCACCGTGCACAGGCCGTGCAGCGCGCCGAAGCGCCCGACGACGGAGTCGAGCAGCACCTCGACGTCCTTGGGCCGTGACAGATCGCAGCCGAACGGCTCGGCCCTGCCGCCGGCCATCCGCACCTCCAGGGCGACCTCGCGAGCGGCCTCCACCTCACGGTCGGCCACCGCCAGCGCGGTGCGGTGGTCGGCGAGGCGCCGGCAGACGGCGGCGCCGATGCCGCCGGCGCCGCCGGTGACGAGCACGACACGGTCGGCCTCCGAACCCGCCCCTTCCCGCGCCCCGTTCACCGCGCGCTCCCTTCGGCCGTGGCGCCGAGCACCAGGGCGAGCAGCGCCTTCTGCGCGTGCAGGCGGTTCTCGGCCTGCTCCAGGATCAGCGAGCGCGGCCCGTCCTTGACCTCGGCGTCCATCTCCTCGCCGCGATTGCTCGGCATGCAGTCGAGGAACGGGGCCCCGGGCGCGGCCAGGGCCATCAGCGGCTCGGTGACCCGCCAGCGGTCGGCGAGCCTGGTCCTGGCCTGCCACTCGGCCTGGCCGGTCAGCTGGAGCGACTTCCAGCTCTGTACGTACACGGCGTCCGCGCCCCGCACGGCCTCCTCCATGTCGTCGCAGAAGTCCAGCCGTGCCCCGGAGGCGGCGGCCAGCTCGTGGGCCTCCTTGACGTACCGCTCGTCGAGGTCGAAGCCGGGCGGATGGGCGAACGTGACGTGGTGGCCGAGCAGCGCGGCGGCGAGCAGCGAGGAGTGCAGGACGCCGGGGGTCTTCTGGCGCGAGGAGTAGGCCCAGGTGTAGACGACCCGGCGCTCGGGCAGCTGCGCGCCGAACCGCTCGCGCAGCGTCAGCAGATCGGCGAGCACCTGGCAGGGGTGCTCCTCGTCGTCCAGGGCGTTGATGACCGGGATGGAAGCGTGCTCGGTCATGGTGCGCAGCCTGCGGTGCCCCGCGCCGTAGTCGGCCATGTCGTACCAGCGCACCACCAGGGCGCTCAGATAGCGGCTGAGGACTCCGGCGGTGTCCTCGACGGTCTCGTTGTTGGCCAGGCGCAGTTCGTCGGGGCCGTAGGTGTAGCTGCGTCCGCCCAGTTGGGCGGCGGCCACCTGGAAGGAGACCCGGGTCCTGGTGGACGGGACGTGGAAGAGGAGCCCGACGTCGGTTCCGGTGAGGTAGGGATGGGTGTCCTCGCCGCGCTTCATGCGTTCGGCGAGGGCGAGCAGGTCGTGCAGCTCGGCGGCGGAGAAGTCGGTCATTCCCAATATGTGGCGGCCGAACACGGCGTCACCTCTCTCATGGGTCGTGCCGCGGATGGTGGTGGTGTGGCGTGGTGCGGTCGGGGTCGTGTGCGGGGGTGCTCGCGCTGCCAGGGCCGGGCGCGGTGGCCGGGCGAGGCCGCTCGCGCTCCGGGCCGGCCCGGTCCGGCCCGCCCGGCTCCCCACCGGCCCGTTCCCGCTGCGCCCGCCCCTTCCTGGAGCGCCACGACTCGATGAGCGCCGCGGCGGCGAACATGGCGGCCGCGTATCCCACGCTGACGCCGATGAAGGGCAGCATCAGCACCGTCACGGTCGTGACCAGGTAGTTCGTCCAGCGCATCGGCCCGGTCCGCACGAGCCGCACGGCGGAGAGGAAGGCGAGGAGGAAGACCAGGAGGTAGGCGGCGGAGGACGCCTTGATGAGCACCGACTCGTTGGAGTCGGTGGCCACCAGGAGGCCGAGGGTGAGGCTGTAGCCCGGCACCAGGGCGAGCACGGCACGGGTCGGGGCGCCGGTGCGGGGCGAGATCCGGCTCAGAGCGCGCGGGACGATGCCTTCGCGGGCCAGCGCGAAGACGACCCGCGACGTACCGAAACACCAGGCGTTCGTGGTGAGCACCAGCAGGACGGCCGCCACCAGATACCCGGCGGTGGCGTGGCCGGCGCCCGTGGCGGCCTTCAACAGCTCGGTGAATCCAGCGAGTTGACCCGATCCGCCGCGGTCGTCGGGCAGGGTGAGAGCCACGGTGAGGGCCATGGCGAAGTAGAGGACCCCCACCGCGCAGACGGCGTACAGGATGCCGCGGGGAAAGGTGCGGGCGGGGTCGCGCACCTCCTCCGCGATGGGCGCCGCGTTCTCCCACCCGATGAAGCCGAAGAAGCAGATCAGCAGGCAGTCGCCGAGGGCGGACCAGCCGTGCGGCGCGAGGGGGGTGAGATGCGCCGTGCTGCCCCGGGGCAGCGCCAGGACGATGACGGCGCACAGCAGCCCCGTGACGAGGACCAGCACGGCGAGCTGGACCCGCCCGCTGACCTTGACGCCGAGCAGGTTCAGCGCGACGCAGGCGAGGATGACCGCCGCGCCGGCCGCCAGCGAGGCCCGGTTGGAGGCGCCCGGCGCGAGCGCGGCCAGGAGGTAGCGTCCCGCGATCAGGCCGAGGACCGGGTTGGCCGCGAGCAGCGTCATCAACAGATAGAGCGCGGCGACGCGGCCCGCCCGTCGGCCGAAGGCGACCTCGACGAACCGCGCGATCCCCTTGCTCGTGGGGTGCAACGTCGACAGCTTGGCGAAGACGAGCGCGAACGGATAGCTGTAAACGATCAGGATGGCCCAGGCCAGCAGCGACAGGGGTCCCGCCGTGGTCCACGCGAGGACCGGGATGACCAGGAGCCCCACGCCAAGGACGGAGGTCAGATAGTGGACGACGAGCCCGGGGACTCCGATGTGCCGCCGCAGGACGTTCGCCGCCACTGGGAACTCTCCTGTCCGGTTCCGGGGGAGGGCGTGTCCCGGGTCTGCTCCGGATCCGCCCACAGGGCGTCCATGGTCTCGTGGGACAGGGGCTTGACCAGATCACGGCGCGCGGCGTACCCCATGTTCACAATGAGCCGCCTGCCGCCGGTGACCGGGTACACGCGGTGCAGGGTCGTGTCGGAGCGCAGGAAATACAGGTCGCCGGGGCGGAGTTCGGCCGAATGAATGGGCCGTGACACGAAGCTGCGGTGCAGTTGCGGATTTTCCTTGTCCCACTCCGTGCGCGGTACGCACTGAATGAAACCGCCCTGTTCCAGCGGTGGGCAGTCGATCACCCAGACGAGGGCGAAGCTGTAGTCGTCCCAATGCCAGCCGTGGGTGTCGCCGGACCGGGTGAGTTCGGTAATGACGAATTGCTCGGGAGCGTAAGGGCATTCGAGGACTTCCTCGCCCGCGATGACGGACAGCGCTTCCCTGAGGCCGGCGGAGCGGTACACGCCGGGCAGGATCCGGCCGTGCTCGGCGATCTCGGCGCGGCGCACGTTGTGCATCCGCCGGGGTGTGCCACCGGTCTCGGCGAACCTCCCGTCCCGCCGCACCGCGTGCCCGCCGATCAGGGCCTCCGTCTCCTCGGCGACGAGTTTCTTGACGTCGTGCGGCGCCAGAAAACCCGCCTTCACGAAGCCCTGGGTGAGGAAGGCGGGCCGGGCCCGTTGCAGGCGCAGAGGGGGGACCTCGTGGACAAGGTGGTGCTCCAGGGCGCCGACGACGCTGTCGGTGCGTGCGCTTTCTTCGATCATGACAAATCCGTTCCCCGATCTTCCCGGCACGGCCGCCGTCAAGGCCCGGGCCACGGGCTCGCACGGTCCGGGAGGCTTTGGTCATTCACCAGTGAACAGTGCGCCGCCCGCGACTCGCGGCGGAGAGGAACAATTCACGCCACCGCGCGATGGCTTGGATTCTCCCTTTTCCCGCGACGTTTCGACGGCGAGGAAAAGATCGACGGCCGATCGCGTCGACATTCTTCTCTGTTCTGTCGCGAAAATCCGCACGGGCCAGGGGAATTGAGTCTCCCCGCGCCCGCCGGGTCCCTACCATGAGCGCCGTCCCGGCCCCTCCGGCGCCCGCCCGTGTCGGACCCCGGGAGCGCGCGGGGTCCAAGACGCCCCCGTCGCCGCGTACTTGGCGCACTGTGGCCACTCCCGGGACGGGAGAAGAGATCCACGTCCGCAACGGTAGTGCGGGGCGGGCAGGGCGAACAGTCGTCACCGGGGCGCGCGGGGGCGCGCCGGTCCGTCCGGGCCGGTCGCGGCCCGGACGGGAGCGCATGTCGGGGGTCAGTTCCAGGGGGCGTTGAAGGGCCGCCCCGGTACCGGCTTGGCGATGAGCGCCACCGGAATGAAGAAGTTGACCTGACCGATCGCGAACATCAACGTGGCGAGCGCCTTGGGCTCGTAGTGGCGGGCGGCCTCGGCGTACAGCGCGTCCGTGACGCGCTCGCCCTCCCCGGCCGGCTGGAGCACGGCCTCCACCAGCGCGAGGGCGGCCCGCTCCGCGCCGGTGAAGTACGGCGAGTCCTGCCAGGTCGCCACCGAGGTGATCCGCTCGTCCGACTCCCCGGCCTTGCGCAGGAAGCCCGTGTGCAGAACGGCCAGATAGGTGCTGGCGACGATCTGCCCGGCCCGCAGCTGGACCAGGCTGATCGTGGTGCGGGGCACCGAGCCGTTGCCGGTGACCTTGAACAGCGCCGCCGACACCTCCGCCAGCTCGGGCACCAGCAGCGCGGGGTCGTCGGACATGCGCGGGGCCATCGGGGTCCCGGTGGTGATCGAGTGCGTTCGCGTGGTCATGGCCTTCTCCTCAGTGCTGTTCGTGTTGCCTTCCCTGCCCTGACACCGCGCCGGCGACAGATGTGACAGCGCGGCGGAAAGTTCTTCACGCAACGCCGCGATGGCCGAGCAGGTACCAACTAGGTACCATCGCTTTCATGCCGTCTTTGAACATCACCTTCACCGAAGAGGAACTGGAAGCGGTGCGTGCCGCCGCGGCCGCCGAGGGCAAGTCCCTCAAGCAGTACGTCCACGATCTGCCGCTGCGTGAACAGCAGCGCATCCAGTTCGTCCGCTACGCGCTGTCCTGGGGTGAGCGCCAGCGCGCCGAGTTCGACGAGGCGTTTCCCGACGAGGCACCACCCGCCGCCCGCGACCAGGGGGCGGATGCCGCCTGATGGCTCTCTACATCGACGTCCCCTGGCTGCTCGACGTGCAGGAGCAGGCCGTCCCCGAAGACGTGAGCGTCGCCGACTACTCCGCGCTCGTCGCCGCCGTCGCCCGCCACAGGACCCGCATCCCGCGCCCCGCCACCGCCGACCCCGAGCCCTCCTGGCGCGCGGCGGCGCTGCTGCACACCCTGGTGCGCCTCCAGCCGCTGCCGCACCGCAACAGCCTGTACGCCTGCCAGGTCACGGCCGCGTACATGTACGCGTCGGGCGAGGGCATCGACCCGCCGTACGGAGCCATGGTCGACCTCGTACGCGACATCCAGGAAGGCAAGGTCAGCGTGTACCAGGCCGCCGAGCGCATCCGCGCCTGGCGCATCTGACCACCCGACGTACGCTCCTGCCATGAGCGGTGAGATGGGTTTGCGGGAGCGCAAGAGGCAGCAGACGTACCAGTCCGTGTCGGACACGGCGGTCGCGCTGTTCCTCGAGCGGGGCTTCGACGGGGTGTCGGTCGCGGAGATCGCGGCGGCCGCCGGGATCTCCAAGCCGACCCTGTTCCGGTACTTCCCGGCCAAGGAGGACCTGGTCCTGTACCGGTTCGCGGACCACGAGGACGAGGCGGCGCGCGTGGTGGCGGCCGGCCGCGCCGAAGGGCTCGCGCCGCTCGGCGCCCTGCACGCCCACTTCCGCCGGGGTCTCGAGCGCCGCGACCCGGTGACCGGCCTGAGCGACAACCCGCATGTGCTCGCCTACCACGGCCTGCTGTACGGCACCCCGAGCCTGGTGGCCCGCCTGTACGGCTACCAGGACCGGTCGGAGCGGGCGCTGGCCGCCGAACTGGGCGACGGGCTCGGCGCGCGTCTCGCGGCCGGCCAGATCGCCGCGGTCCAGCGGATCCTCGCGATGGAGAACTGGAGCCGGATCGCGGCGGGCGAGAGCGCCGACGCGCTGTACCCCCAGGCGGCCGACGCGGCGGACCGGGCGTTCGCGCAGCTGAGGGAGGGTCTTGTCGCCCAGTACGGCGAGCCGCGCCGCTGAGCCGGTCCGCGCGGGGCGGGGCCGGCGGCAGTTCCCGGGGCCGGCTGCCGGGCACCGGCTGCGGCGCGGCCCGCTGATCGTTACCGGGTTAAATATGTGACTGAGTTGCTGTAGTCTGCGGGTATGACGTCACTCGACCGGGAACTCGATCGGGAACTCGACCAGGAGCGGGCCCACCACACCACCTGCCGAGCGGCCCTCGCCGCCATGACCGAGGGCGCCGGGCACCGGGTCGTGATCGGCGAGAACGCCTTCGCGTCCGGCGCCGACGCCGAAGTCCTCGGGTATCAACTCCGCAGCTGGGCCAAGGAGTTGGCGGAGATGCCGCAGGGACCGCTGTTCTTCGGGCGGCTCGACTTCGACGCGTCGGCCGACGCCGGTCACGCCGGCCAGAGCTACCACATCGGCCGGCGCCGCATCAGCGAACACCCCTCGGCCCCGCCCCTCGTCGTCGACTGGCGCGCCCCCGTGTCGCGCCGCTTCTACCAGGCCGGCGCCCGCGACCCCCAGGGCGTCGCGGTCCGCCGCCGCTTCGGCTGGGCGCAGGGGAGCCGAGGCGCCGCCGAGGACCTGACAAGCCTGGAGGACGAGCACCTGAAGGCGGGGGAGGCGGGCGGGCCCGGCGCGATCCTCACCGGCGAGATCGAGCGCCCCCGCGTCGGCCCCATGCGCGACATCGCGGCGACCATCCAGCCCGACCAGGACGACCTCGTACGGTGCGAACTTGCCAGGTCCGTATGTGTGCAGGGCGCCCCGGGCACCGGCAAGACCGCCGTCGGCCTGCACCGCGCGGCCTACCTCCTCTACACCTACCCCGAGCGCGTCCAGCGCCGGGGCCTGCTGGTGCTCGGCCCCAACCGCACCTTCCTCGGCTACGTCTGCGAAGTCCTGCCCGCGCTCGGCGAGAACGACATCCGCCAGTCCACCGTGGAGGACGAGATCGTCCGCGAGACGCGCGGCCGTGAGGTGCGCGCGGTCGACGAGGGGCGCGCGGCGCTCGTCAAACACGACGTACGCATGGCGCACGTGCTCCGGCGCGCCTTGTACGGGCGGATCGCGCCACCGGTCAACTCCCTTGCCCTGCGCGAGGGTTCGAGCACCTGGCGGGTGCCGCGACACGAGCTCGCCGCGATCGTCGATGCGGTACGGGCCGAGGCGCCGCCCTACGCCGTCGGGCGCGAGCGGGTGCGCAGCCGCGCCGTCCGGGCCATCCAGCTCCAGGCGGAGCGGCGGTCCGGGCCCATGAACAACACCTGGCTCCAGAAGATCACCCGGGCTCGTCCGGTGACGGAGTACGTGGACACGGTGTGGCCCCGGGTGAAGCCCGAGGAGGTGCTGGCCCACCTGTTCACCGACCCCGACGCCCTGGCCGCGGCCGCCGGCGGGCTGCTCGATCCCGTCGAGCAGAAGGCGCTGCTGTGGGCGAAGCCGCCGAGGTCGTGGAAGTCCGCGAAGTGGTCGGCGGCCGATCTGGTCCTGCTGGATGAGGTGTCGGGTCTCATCGAGCACCCGGAGCAGTACGGGCACATCGTCGTGGACGAGGCGCAGGACCTGTCGCCGATGCAGTGCCGGGCGATCGCGCGCCGCGCGGCGTTCGGCTCGCTCACCGTGCTCGGCGATCTGGCCCAGGGCACCACCGCCTGGGCGGCGCGCGACTGGCCCGGGCAGCTGGCCCACCTGGGCAAGCCGGACGCCGCCGTGGTCCCGCTGACGACGGGATTTCGCGTGCCGGCCGCGATCGTGGAGCTGGCCAACCGGCTGCTCCCCGCCCTCGACGTGGACGTACCGGCGGGCCGGTCCCTGCGCCGGGACGGCCGGTTGGGGCATCGGCGGGTGGGGCCGCAGGAGCTGGCGGCGGCCGTCGTGGACGCGGTGCGGGCGGCGCTGGACCGGGAGGGCTCGGTGGGTGTCATCGCGGCCGACCACGAGGTGCCCGCCCTGAGGGAGGCCGTCGCGGCGGCGGGCCTCGACGCTTCGGCCGGGGCGCGGGTCACGCTGCTGCCCGCGACGCTGGCCAAGGGGCTGGAGTACGACCACGTCGTGGCCGTGGAGCCGGCCGCGATCGCGGTGTCCGAGGAACGCGGTCTGCACCGGCTGTACGTGGTCCTGACGCGCGCGGTCTCGGGTCTCGAGATCGTCCACAGCAGGCCGCTGCCCGCGCAGTTGGGAGAGCTCGACTGAGCATGCGGGCCCGCGTGGCCGCGCCGGGTGAGGCGGGCCCGGACGTCAGTCGGCGGGGGTGTGGCCGTGCGCCTCGACCAGCGGGCCTTCGCGGGGGCCCGGCTCGTCGGGACGGCTCGTGCGCATGCGGGCGTAGGCGTAGACGCAGCCCGCGAGCGCCAGGTCGGACAGGAGCATGAAGCCGATCGAGTACGAGCCCTTGGCGCTGTAGATCGCCCCCATCACCAGCGGCGGCACGAAGCCGCCGAGGCCGCCCGTGGCCCCGACGATGCCGGTGACGCTGCCCACCTGTGGCTGCGGTGTCACCTGCGAGACGAGGGCGAAGACGCTGCCGCTCGCCGTTCCCAGACTGGCGCCCATGAGCAGCAGAGCCGTGGTGCCGCCGGGGTGGAGCGGGGGGTCGAAGGCCTGCACGATCGCGAGCAGGGCCACGGTGCCGAGCGCGGCCGAGGTGACCACGGCCGGGTGGATCCGGTCCGACAGCCAGCCGCCGACCGGGCGGAACACGACCGTGGCCAGGGCGAACCCGGCCGCCTTCGTGCCCGCGTCGGTCGGCGGGAGGGCGTACCAGCTCTTGAGGTAGGTCGGCAGATACACGCCGAACGCGACGATCCCGCCGAACCCGATCGCGTACAGCGCGGACAGCTCCCACGTCACCCGCAGCCGCCCCGCCCGCCCGAGCCGGTCCCCCAGCGTCGCCGTGGGGACGGGCCGGCCGGGGTGGTCGGTGATCAGCAGCGCCGCGAGGACGGCGTACCCGGCGAGGGCGATCGCCACCACGAGGAACGGCACGTGATAGCCGTGCTTCGCGATGCGGGGCGTGAGGTATCCGGAGAGCGCGACGCCGCCCATGCCCATGCCGAACACGCCGAGCGCGAAGCCTCTTTTGTGCGGCGGGAACCAGGAGTTGACCAGGGGGATGCCGATGGCGAAGGTCGTGCCGCCGAGCCCCAGCAGGAACCCGACCACCAGCATCAGGCCGTAGCTGTCACGCGCCGGGATCAACAGGAGCACGGGCACGATGGTCAGCGCGGACATCAGCGGGAACATCAGCCTGGCGCCGTAGCGGTCGGTGAGCGCGCCCACCGGAATCCGCCCCAGCGACCCGACGAGCACCGGGACCGCGACGAGCAACGACTCCTGGAACGAACTGAGACCCAGCCGGTCCTTGTAGTCACCGGCCAGCGGAGCGACCAGGTCCCACGCCCAGAAGGTGAGCGTGAACCCGACCGTGGCCGTCACCAGATTCCGGTACGCGGCGGCGGAGGGCTTCGAGGTGTCCACGTCCTCAAGTCAAGGCCTCCCGACCCGCCGGGGCCCGCCGGGCTGACCCGTACGGGGTGGCCCGGCGGGCCCCGGCCCGGCAGTGATCAGGCGGTCCCGCCGTCCGGTCCGTAGCGGGCGGCGATGTCCTCGGAGCCCGCCCACCGGCTGTAGGTGGGTGACTGGGGCCAGCCCTCGGGGGAGTCCTGCCACTGCTCCTGGCGGCCGTAGGGCAGCACGTCGATGAGGCCGAAGGTGTGGCCAAGCTGTTCGGTGCCCCGGCCGTCGGTGTGCCAGGTGCGGTAGACCTTGCGGCCGTCCCGCAGGAACACGTTGACCGCGAATCCGCCGCCCGCGGGCGCGCCGACAGCCGCGCCGAAGGGGCTGTTGGCCGTGGAGTACCAGGTCATCCGGTTGCCGACCCGCCGCTTGTACGTGAGGGCTTCGTCGATGGGGCCCTGCGTGACCACGACGAAGCGGGCGTCGTAGCCGTCGAGGAAGCCGAGACGGGTGAACTGCGAGGTGAATCCCGTACAGCCAGGACACTGCCACTTCTCGCCGGGGAACCACATGTGGTGGTAGACGATCAGCTGGGACTTGTCCCCGAAGACGTCGGCCAGCTCGACCGGCCCCTCCTCGCCTTCCAGGGTGTAGCCGGGCATCTCGACCATCGGCATCCGGCGGCGCCGGGCGGCGACGGCGTCGAGCTGCCGGGTGGCCTGCTTCTCCCGCGCGCGGAGTTCGTCGAGCCGGCGCTGCCAGGTCTCGGCGTCGACGACGGGGGGCAGTGCCTGGGCGGTCATGGGTTCCTCCAAGGTGCACGGCGAGGCGGTGACTCCAAGGGGGGACCGTGCCCGCGCGCGAAACTCATCGCTGCCCACGCGAACGGCCCGGACCCGCCCGGCCGTCGCCGTCGTACGTGACGGCGGGCGGCGAAGGCGGACCCGGGCCGAGGCCGGGCCGGGCGCGGACCCCGGGCGGGCCGCGCGGTGGATCAGCCCTCCGTCCAGCTGTGCTTCTTCGCGAACTGGACCAGCGCGGCCCGGGCCTGAAGGATCTGCTCGCCCGTCAGCGAGGGCGCCGACGACAGCAGCACCTCGGTGACCTCGCGCAGGAATTCGTCCGCGCTGAGCACATCGCAGAGGGAGTCGTCGTACGGCGCCGACGGCTTGTCCTGCGACCCGGGAGCGAGACGGACGGAGGAGGCCTTCGGCCCCCGCTCCCCGGTTTCGACGTCGAACTCCACCTCGACGCCCGGCCGCACCAGCTCCTCGGCCACCTGCATGTCGTTCACGTGCAGGAACACATCGTCCCCGCCGCCCTCAGGGGCGATGAATCCAAAACCCCGCACACTGTCGAAGTGCACCACACGACCAACAGCCATGACATCTCCCAGCGGAACCGGGCCCATCGCCCACGCGGACCCCTTGCCCGCCCATTCCGCTGGAGAGCGTATCGGTGACCATGCCGTCCGGGCGAGGCCCCCTCATGAACAGGCCCACCCCGGACGCGATCACCCGCCCGGGCAACCGCCGGGCCCGGACCGCCACCGGGGCCGGGCCCCTCATCCCGCCGCGATCCGCTCGTCCTTCGCGGGCGCCGGCGCCGTCCTTCGGCGGCGGTCGATCAGCGACAGGAGCGGGCCGGTCATCGAGGTCGTCACGACCGCCGTCACAAGGAGCGCCAGATACAGGCCCGAGGTGAGCACCCCCGCGCTGTAGCCGACCTGAAGCAGGACGATCTCGGTCAGGCCCCGGGTGTTGAGCATGACGCCGACACGAAGTGCCTCGGCGCGCTCCTCACCGCCCAGGCGGCCCGACACATAACCGCCGCCGATCTTGGAGAGCACCGCGAGCGCCGTCGCCACCAGCGCGAGCAGCCACGGTATGCCGCCCGAAGCCCTCCATATCGTCAGCCCGGTGGCGATGAAGAAGACCGGCACCAGCCACAGGCCGAGCGTGGAGACCCGGCGCACCGGCGCGTCCCAGTGCGGCGAGGTGGGCGGGATCATCAGCCCGACCACGAACGCCCCGAAGATCGCGGTGAGCCCTTCGGACTCCGCCACGTCCGCCGCCTGGAGCACCCCCGCGCCGAGGACGACCGCCACCACCCAGGGCCACCGCGCACACAGCCGCTCGGCCCGGGCCGACTTCAGCAGTCGCCGGCCCCAGGTGGCCGCGAGCGTCCCGGCCACCAGGACCACCACCGCGCTCACCACACCGCCCGAGCCGGGCGTGGCGACGGCGACCACCACGGCGAGCAGCAGCCAGGCGACGGCGTCCACGAGCGCGGCCGACGTGAGCGAGAGCCGCCCGGCGCGCGTGGTGGTCAGGTTCCGGTCGGCGAGGATCCGGGCGAGCACCGGCACCGCGGAGACCGCGAGGGAGATCGCGATGAGCAGCACGAAGGCCCCGGCGGGCGCGGCGCCGCGCAACGAGGGCGGCCCGTAGCGGACGAGCCAGCCGCCGAGTGCCGCGCCCGCCACGAGTGAGGGCACCAGGGTGCCGAGCACCGTCCAGCCGATGGCCCGGTCCCGCAACCGGGCCGCGTCCAGGCGCAGTTCGTGGGCCACGCCCACGAGGAACAGCACAAGACCGGCGTGGCCGAGGTCGCGCAGCGGCGCCAGCACGTCGTCCGGCAACAGAAGGGACCGCGCGCCCGGCCCGGCCAGGCCGAGGATCGCGGGACCGAGCAGCATGCCGAAGGCGATCTCGCCGACGACACCGGGCTGCTCGATCCGGCGGGCGAGGCCGCGCCCCAGGAACCCCACGGCCAGGAAGACCCCGAGCGCGGCGGTCGCGTGCGCGGCCACGGCGGGCGTCACCGGGGCGGCGCTTGCTCGTCCGCTTCGCGCGCCGTGAGGAAGCCGACGACCCGGCCCACCACGGCCTCGTCGCGCAGCACCTTGGTGTGGCCGAGGTCTCGCACCCTCATCAGCTCCGCCCGGCCCCATGCCGCCACCAGCGCCTCGCTGTCGGTGATCGGCGACTCCGGATCGTTCTCGTCGTGGACCACGAGCAGGCCGCTGGTGAACTCCCGTGCCGCCAGCGCCGGTTCGATGGCCTCGAAGGAGACACCCAGCCAGTCCTCGGCGCGCGAACGGACCAGCCCGATGGCCTCGGGCGTCACCCGCATCACCTCTCCCGAGCGGCGCCACAGACTGGTGTAGCTGCTGACGGGGTTCACGAACACCGCCTGCTCCAGCGCGACGCCGCGTGACATGGCGTACGTCGTGGCGGCGGCGCCCATCGAGTGGGCGACGACGGCGTGGAAGGGGCCGAACCGCTCATGGGCCGCCTCGACGGCCCGCGCGAAATGGATGACCGAGGACTCCGTCCCCTCCGACTCGCCGTGGCCGGGCAGATCGGCCACGACCACCGCGCAGCCCGCCCGGGCCAGCGCGTCCGCGAGCACCGTCAGATGTCCTGCGTTGCCGGCCCAGCCGTGGACCAGCAGGATCCGCCGCTCGCCCTCGCCCCAGAGGTAGTGGACCACCTTGTCGCCGTCGACGACCTCGATCTCCTTGGCGGCCTGTTCCAGGATCGGCCGGGTGGCGTTCGGAGGCTGCGTCCGCATCGGCGTGAAGGCCAGCCGGCGCAGCTTCTCCGTGGTGTCGGTGTCCATTGGATCGCCCCTTACTTTCTTTCTCCGGATGCTTGCGCCAAGACTCGTGCCGCGAGCCGGATGCGCGTCAAGACGGTGTCGCTCACAAGAGCGGCCCCTCAGGGCCCAGTCGCGTCCAGGCTCCGCAGATACGCGCGGACGGTCTCGCGGAGCTCGGGGGCCTCCATGATGTCGAAGTGGCCGGCCCCTTCGAGGAGTTCGAGGGTGGAAGTCGGCCAGTGCGCGTGCAGCCGGTGCGCGTGGTCCGGCGGCACGTAGTCGTCGGCCGTGCCGTGCACGACGAGCCCGGGCACGTCGAGCGTCCGGGCCGCTTCGAGGGCCGAGTACTCCTGCCACACCGCCGGGCCGAGCCGCCGCTCGATCTCTCCGGTCAGTTCCCGGCTCCGGTCGTCGTCGAGGCCGTTCATCTCGGCGAACTTCTCGACCAGGAACCGGGTGGTGACCGGGGCGGAGACCGACACCAGGGCCCGGGCGCCCGTGCCGGCCTGCCACGCCGTCAGGGCCCACAGGCCTCCCAGGGAGTGACAGACCACCGCGTGCAGACCGGACAGCTGGGCGTACAGGGCGCGCAGCAAGGACCGTATCTCGGCTGGATCGCCCGTGGTGCCGAGTGTTTCGCCGTGCGGCGGCACGTCGAGGAGCACCACGCGGTAGCCCTGCGCGAGGAGGTCGTCGGCGAGGGTCACCATGCTGCCCAGATTGGTGTTCAGGCCGTGGACGAGCAGCACGGCAGGGCCGCTGCCGCTCTGGAAGTACTTGTAGAACCGGCCGCCCACCTTGATGGTGCGCGAACGGCACCGGCCGAGGAACGCCTTCGCGAACGGGTCGTGGGGCAGCTTCACGACCGCGTAAAAGCGCTCCATGAGGTCGTCCACGGATTCGGTCGTGCTCACGGCGCGTTCCTCGATCGGTGTCGGTGGGGAATGTGGTGGGGGACGTCGGTGGGGGATGTGGGAAACGCCTCTCGCGGGCGTTCTCGCTCAGGCGCCGGGCTGTTCGCTCAGCGCGGCCAGGCACCGCCTCGCACGCTCCGGCAGGACGTACTCGCCCTCCTTGGCGATGCGCTCGTACAGGGCCTCGACCCGCTCGTAGTGGGCGTCGAGGTTCTGGTCGAGGAGGTGGTAGTCGGACTTGTTGTAGATGCCGAACTGGAGGTCGGTCATCAGGCCGAACGGATCGAGATCCGAGGCGTGCCGCGACCCGCCGAAGACCAGACGCAGGAATTCGTCGACGCTCTCGTAGCCGAGCGTGGCGAGAAGGAAGTCGATGGAGGCCCACTTGCGCCGGATCTGATGGGCGCGCTCATCGGGATCGACGATGAAGTCGAGACCGCTGGTCATGCCCTTGGGGTAGTGCACCTTGTTGAAACAGCGCAGGTCGATGGTGAGCCGGTCCTTGGTGGTCCGTGGCAGTGTGCTGTCCGCGTGCGCCCGGTAGTTGTCGAAGACCAGGGCGTCGCCCACCCGGCTGTCGCAGTAGTAGCCGGGCGAGGGCGTGTCGGCGTACGTCTTGGCCCAGTACATCGCCATGAGGAAGTCCCGCACCGAGGGCAGGTCGAGCTCGGAGAGCTTGCCTTCGAGGAACAGATAGAGGGCCTTGTCGACGGCTTCCTTCTCCTCGCCCTCCAGACCGGCTTCCAGCATCCGCTCGTAGACGTAGGGCAGGTTGGGTGCCTCCAGCTCCGCCTCCTCGAAGATCACGAAGGGCTGCCGGCTGAGCGGGGTGGGGGTCAGCGCGGTGTGGAAGCTGCGGTACTCGGTGGGGAAGCCGAGCTGCTTCTTCACCAAGGACGGGATCTGAAGGGCGATCGAGCTGGCCGCGTGGGTACCGTACGGCCGCTTCTCGGCCGGCACGATGAAGGCGTTCACCACCGCCGTCTCGACCTCGGGGAAGTGCTCGTGGACGATGTCCTGGTTCAGGTCGTAGAACCGCTTCGCCGACGGCACGAACAGGACGCAGTTCTCGAACATGGTGGAGACGGGGAAGTAGCTGCCGATCGAGGCGGCGGCGAAGCTCTCCTGGATCACCGCCTGACAGCGCAGTTGGCGTGCCAGGTTCTCCGCGAGGTCGTCGTCCAGGTTCATCGCGACGACATGCGTGGGGTGCGGCTCGGGTTCGAAGCAGCTCGTGTTCAGCGTCCGGTGCGGCGGCAGCCTGAGCTCCAACTCCCCCTTGTCCACCTGGTACTTGTCCAGGACGGGGGACAGCTGCTCGGCGTGCGTCGCGGCCGAGGAGTGCAGGAAGGTGCCGGTCTTCTGGTAGGTGCCGGTGACGGTGGCGTCGTCGTCCGCCGTCGTACCCGGCGCTTGGGTCGCCTCGCTCATGACGTCTGGTTCTCCGCTCGGTCCGAAGTGGTGATGCGCTGGACATAGGTGCGGACGAAGTCCTCGTCGACCTGCGGGGACGGGTAGTCGTGCGCCCCGAACACGTCACCGCCCACGGGCAGCGCCGCGAACATGTCCGCGAGACCCCGCTCGGTGAGGCCGTCCACCAGGGCCGCGATGCGGGCGAGCGGGCTCGCCGGGTGCTCCGCGGCGAACGCCAGCGCCGCACGGCGCCAGGCGTCGAAGGGCACGATCTTCGCCCCGCCGCCGGCGGCCGCGACCATCTCGAAGAAGCGGTCGAAGGCCGGAGCGCCCGAGTTGACGAAGTCGTAGTCCCGGCCGATGCGCGCCAGGTCGTCGGTCATCGCCCGCGCGATGGTCCGGCACAGGTAGTCGACCGGCAGCACCGCCGTGAGGTCGGCGTCAAGGGACGGGAAGCTGCCCAGCTCCAGACCGCCGGTGATCAGGTTGTGCAGGAAGTCGCCCCGGTCGAGCCGGAAGTGCCCGGTGCCGGTCGAGGCGGCCACGAACGGCAGCCTGTAGGTGGACGCCTTCGCGCCCCGCCAGCGGGCCGCCGCCACCATCTGCTCCGCCTGCCACTTGGACGTCAGATAACCGAACTCCCGGTCGTCCTCGGTGACTTCGTATCCGAGGTACTTGGGCAGCGTGGCGAAGGTCGAGACGAAGTGGAACGCCTTGCCGCGACCGCGCGAGGCGAGCCGCAGCGCCTCGTGCGTGCCGACGACGTTGGGGCCGACGTAGTCGTCGAGCGGCCGCATCCAGTCCACCAGGGCGCCACAGTGGCAGACCGCGTCCACCTGGTCGGCCAGGTCGTCGAAGTCCTCCTCGTCCAGGCCGAACAGCGGCCGGGCGAGGTCGCCCACCACCGGGTTGAGCAGCGGCGCGAACTCCTGCCTCCACAGGCCGTACGCGTCCAGTGCGCCGACCAGGCGGTCCATGCCCCGGCGGGCGTCGTCCGCCCGCACCAGGCAGTAGGCGACCACGTCGGACGCCAGCAGTTCGTGCAGCAGCCAGGCCCCGACGAACCCGGTGGCGCCGGTGACGAACACCGCCTCGGGACGGACCGGCGCCGAGCCGGCGTTGTCGAAGCGCAGATCGGGGTGGAGGCAGCCCTTGCGGGCCGTGGAGAGGTCGACGGCCTCGGGCGAGGGGTCGGCGGCCGCGTCGGCCGGTGTCTCCACGCCGGACGCGGGCGCCGTGTCGAGGCCCGCCTCCAGCAGCTTGCGCAGCAGGAAATCGCCCAGCGAGATGAGGTTGGGGTGGTCGAAGGCGATCTTCGCGGGCAGGGCGAGTCCGGTCAGGTCCGCGAGCTGGTTGCGCATCAGGACCGCGGTCAGCGAGTCGATGCCGATGTCCTGGAGCGACACGCTGACATCGACGGCGTCGGGCGAGGCGAAGCCCAGCGTCTTGGCCACCTCCGCGCGCACCACGCCGAGCACCACGTCCGCGTACTCATCGGGCGTGGCCTCGCTCAACAGCTTGCGCAGATCAGCCGTGCCGCCGGCCCCCGAGCGCGGGCCGGAGCCCGCGCTGAGCAGGGCGCGGAAGAGCGGGGGTATGCCGCCCCGGCTCTCGTAGTAGTGCTGGACACGGTTCAGGTCGAGCGCGGCGGACATGGTCAGTGCGCGACCGCTCCTGACGGCGAGCTCGAAGAGCTCAAGTCCCTCGTCCGGGGCGAGCCGATCGAGGCCGAGCTGGGCGAAGCGGGCCCGGTCGAACTCACTGAGCCCCGCCGCCATGCCCTCGCCCTCCCAGGGACCGAAGGCCACCGAGGTGGCGGGCAGACCCTTGGCCCGGCGCAGGTGGGCCAGCGCGTCGAGGAAGGCGTTGGCGGCGGCGTAGTTGCCCTGGCCCGGTGCTCCCATGACGCTCGCGATGGAGGAGAACATCATGAAGAGGTCCAGCTCCCTGTCCTGCGTCAGCTCGTGCAGGTGCCAGAGGCCGTCCACCTTGGGCCTGAAGACCGCGTCGAAGCGCTCCGGCGTCAGATCGCTCAGCGCGCCGTCGTCCAGCACACCGGCCGCGTGGACCACACCGCGCAGCGGACGCCCCTCGCCGAACAGGTCCATCACCGCGGCGACGTCGTCGCGGTCGGCCGCGTCACAGGCCAGCACGGTGGCACGGGCGCCCAGCTCGGCGAGCTCCGCCACCAGGGCCGGCGCCCCGGGGCCCTCCATCCCGCGACGGGAGGTCAGCACCAGATCGCGTACGCCGTGTGTGCTCGCGAGCCACTTGGCCACGCGCCGGCCGAGGTCGCCCGCGCCGCCCGACACGAGCACCGCGCCGTCCGTCCTGACGAACTGCCGTCGCCGCGCCGGGACAAGCACCACCTTGCCCACGTGCCGCGCCTGGGCGATGAAGCGCAGGCCGTCGGAGGTGTGCGTCATGGGGAAGGCGCGCAGCGGCAGCGGCGCCAGCTTGCCCCGCGTGAAGAGCTCGGCGATCGACACCAGCATCCGCTGGATGAGGTCGGGGCCTGCCTCGGGCAGGTTGTAGACGGTGTACGTCACGCCGGGGTGGCTCCGGTCGATCGCGTCCTGCTCCCGCACATCGATCTTGCCCATCTCCAGGAACCGGCCGCCGCTGTCCAGCAGGCCAAGGCTCGCGTCGATGAACTCCGTGGCCAGCGAGTTCAGCACCACGTCGAAGGTGCCACGACGTCCGTGGTCGCCCGAGCCCCCGAAGTGCTCGACGAAGCCCAGGTCGCGCGAGGACGCCAAGTGGGCGTCGTCCAGGCCGAGTTCGCGCAGCGCGCCCCACTTGGGCTCGCTCGCGGTGCCGTAGACCTCCGCGCCGTGCAGCCGCGCCAGCTGCACCGCCGCCATGCCGACACCACCGGCGGCGGCATGGATCAGGACCCGCTCGCCCGCCCGCAGCCCGCCCAGCTCGTGCAGACCGTACCAGGCTGTGAGGAAGGTCATCGGAATGGTGGCGGCCTCCTCGAACGTGAGGTGCTCGGGCATCCGCACCACTTGCCGCGCGTCCGTTGTCACCTCGGAGGCGAAGGAGCCCCGGGCCAGGCCGAGGACGGCGTCCCCCACCTTCACCTGGTCGACGCTGGCGCCGACTTCGGTGACCACGCCGGCGAACTCCAGGCCGAACGCGGGGATCTCCACCATTCCGAGGGCGTTGAGCACATCGAGGAAGTTCACTCCGCTCGCCCGCACCTCGGCACGGATCTCACCCGGCGCGAGGGCCCGCTCCGGCAGCGGCTTGACCTTCAGCGGTTCGTCGAGGCGGCCCTTCGCGGCGATCTCCAGCTGCCAGCGCCCCTCCGCCGGCAGTTCCAAGTCCTGGGCGGAGCCCACCCGCAGCAGCTGCGGCACCAGCACCTCGCCGCGGCGCAGCGCGCACTCCGGCTCGCTCTCCAGCATCAGCGCGGCCGGCAGCGCCGCGCGGTCGGCGTCGTCCGCTCCCAGGTCGATCAGGCGCAGGCCCAGCTCGGGGTGTTCATTGCGGGCGGTGCGCATCAGGCCCCACAGCGGGCCCGCGCCGAGCCCCGAGACCATGTCGTCGGCGCCGGTGCCGACCGCGCGGCGGGTCACCCACACCAGCGGGGCCCGGAACCCGGTGTCCACCGCTTCCTGAAGCTGGGTGAGTCCCCTGGCCGCGAACGCGTGGGCCTGGGCGGGCACATCGGCGTCGGAGTCCCACAGACAGATCAGGCCGTCCAGGTCCTCGGCGTCCGCGAGCTCCCGCACCTTGATCACCTGGATGCCGGCCCGGGCCAGGAAGGACCTGGCCTCGCGAGCCCACGGCACCTCACCCGCCGGGGTCAGCAAGCCCCAGGACCCGCCCAGTTCGACCCTCGATGTGTCCACGGGGCGCCAGCCGACGTCGAACTGGAACCGGTCCACGCCGGCCGCCGCCAGCCGGCGCAGCACCGCACGGTCCACCCTGCGGGCGTGCAGCCGGTGCAGCCGGCCGACGTGGGAGCCCTCACGGTCGTAGATGTCGAGCGAAGCCCAGAACTCGCCCTCGCCGAGCTCGAATTCGGCGACGTGGACCCAGATCTCCGACAGGCCCTTCACGCGCAGCGACAGACGCTCGGCCTCGAACGGCACGAAGAGATCGTCACCGGTACGGTTCTGCAACCGCTGGGTCAGCAGCAGCGAGTGCATCGCCGAGTCGAGCAGGGCCGGGTGCAGGACGTAGCCGCCGGCGGACTGCTCGGCGTCCTGGGGCAGCGCGGCCCTCGCCCACACCTCCCCGCCCACGTGCCAGGCCTCCTTGACGCCCTGGAAGGTCGGCCCGTAGCCGTAGCCGAGCGCGTCCAGGTCGCGGTAGAGGTCGGAGGCGTCCAACGGCTCGGCGCCGAGTGGGGGAACCGTCACCGAAGCTCCGGCGCCGCCCTCGCGCGCGGGCGACACGCGGCCCTCGGCGTGCAGCCGCCAGGCACCGTCCTCGCCCTCCGGAGCGCTGTGGACCTGGACGGTGCGACTCTCGCCGGCCTTCGGGCCCACCGTGACCTGGAGCCGCGCCGAAACCCCGGGGGCCAGCACGAGCGGTGAGGCGATGACCACGTCCGCCAGGTCCCACTCGCCCTCGTGCGCGGCGTCCCCCGCCGCCCGCATGGCCTCGAAGAACGCCGTGCCCGGCATCAGGACGGCGTCCATCACCCGGTGCTCGCGCACCCACACCGGCCGGTCCGTCGCCACCACGTTGGTGAACAGCGAAAGCTCGGTGCCGGCGATCTCCACCCCGCCGCCGAGCAGCGCGTGCCCGGTGGGGTTGAGCCCGGCACCGGTCTGGTGCGTCACCGGCGGCTCGAACCAGAACCGCTCCCGCTGGAAGGCGTAGGTGGGCAGCGCGACCCGGCCGCCGCCGAACGGCGCGAAGTAGCCGTCCCAGTCCACCGTCACGCCCCGTACGTGCAGCGCGGCCACGGCTCGCTGGATCACCGTCGCGCCGTTCTTGCCCGGCGTGCACGAGGGCACCCACGTCACCGGTCCCTCATCGGCCAGGCAGGTCGCGCCGAGACCGGACAGGACGGCCTGGGGGCCGAGTTCGAGGAAGGTGTTGGCGCCCTCGCGGCGCAGCAGGCGCATGCCGTCGCTGAAGCGGACGGCTCCGCGTACCTGGCGCACCCAGTAGTCGGCCCGCTCCATCTCGCCCGGCGCGGCGAGCTCACCGGTGAGACTGCTGACGAGCGGGATCTCGGCGGGCCCGAACCGTACACCGCGCGCCACGTCACGGAAGGCGTCGAGCATGGCGTCCATGTGGTGCGAATGGAAGGCGTGGGACACCGTGAGGCGCTTGGCCCTGCGGCCCCGCCCGGTGAAGTGCGCGGTGATCGCCTCGACGGCGTCGGTGTCACCGGAAAGCACGGTCTGCGTGGGCGTGTTGAGCCCCGCAACGTCCAGTTTGCCGCGCAGGCCGACTACGTCGATGGCGGCCTGCGCCTCCTCGGCTGCGCACTCGATGGACACCATGGCGCCGCGCGCGGGCAGCGCCCTCATGAGACGGCCACGGGCCTCGACCAGACGGCAGGCGTCGTCCAGATCGAACACCCCCGCCCCATGGGCGGCTGCGAACTCGCCGATGCTGTGCCCGAGCAGCAGCTCCGGGCGCACCCCCCAGCTCTCCCACAGCCGCCACAGCGCCACCTGAAGGGCGAACAGGGCGGGCTGGGTGAAGTCGGTGCGGTGCAGCAGCGCCTCCTCCTCGCTGCCCGGGGCGGCCCACATCACGTCCAGAAGGGGGCGGTCCAGGCCGGTGAAGCGGGCGGCGATCTCGTCAAGAGCCGCACGGAAGACGGGGTGGACGTCGTAGATGTCCTTGCCCATCCCCGCGACCTGGCTGCCCTGCCCGGTGAAGAGCAGGGCGAGCCGGGGCTCCTCCGCATGGTTCTCGGTGCGCACGGAGTCCGCCGGAAGCTCTCCGGTGCGGGCGAACGAGGCCAGCTTGTCCAGCAGTTCGGCCTTGTCCTTGGCCGGGAGCACCAGACGGCGGCGGAAGTGGCTGCGGGTGGTCGCCAGGGACCTGGCCACGTCACCGAGGCGGTCCTGGATGTTCATGCCCAGGTGCAGATGCAGGTTCTCCACCTGCTGGCGCAGGGCGGCGTCGCTGTGCCCGGAGATCACGAACGGCACGGTGGGCGGCAGCGGCGCGGGCGCGGCGTGCTCGATGGGCCGCCCCACCGCACGCGGCGGCTCCTCGACGATCACATGGGCGTTGGTACCGCCGATGCCGAACGAGCTGACGCCCGCGCGGCGCGGCGTGTCCTTGACCGGCCAGGGCCGCTGCTCCTGGACCAGCGCCATGCCGGCGCCCCGCCAGTCCACGGCCGGGGTCGGCTCGGCGACGTGCAGCGTCCGGGGGAGCGTGTTGTGGCGCATGGCCAGGACGACCTTCATCACACCGGCCAGTCCGGCGGCCGCCTGGGTGTGGCCGAGGTTGGACTTGGCCGAACCCACCCACAGCGGTTTGTCCGGTGAATGGCTCGCGCCGAACACCTCGGCGAGCGCGGTCCCCTCGATGGGGTCGCCCAGCTTGGTGCCGGTGCCGTGCGCCTCCAGGTAGTCGATGTCGTCCGGCTGGAGCCCGGACGCGGCAAGTGCCGCGCGGATGACGCGCTGCTGGGCGGGGCCGCTGGGCGTGGTCAGGCTCGCGGCGTGGCCGTCGTGGTTGACGGCGGTGCCGCGCAGCACGGCCAGGATCGGGTCGCCGTCGCGCTGGGCGTCGGAGAGCCGTTTGAGGACGACCGCGGCCGAGCCCTCGCTCCAGCCGGTGCCGTCGGTGTCGGAGGAGAACGAACGGCAGCGGCCGTCCGCCGACATGCCGCGCAACCGGCTGAACTCGACGTGCAGTTCGGGCGTGAGCATCAGGCTCACCCCGGCCGACACCGCGAGGTCGCACTCGTTGTTGCGCAGCGCGTTGCAGGCCAGATGGGTGGTGACGAGCGAGGAGGAGCAGGCCGTGTCCAGGGTGAGCGTGGGGCCTTCGAGGCCGAACACGTACGACACCCGGCCGGACATGGTGCCGCCGGCCGAGCCGGGTCCCACATAGCCGTCGAGGTCGGTGAGGGTGCCGGCCATGGTGAGCCCGTACTCGTGGTACGCCGAGCTCTTGCCGACGCCGATGAACGCGCCCGTCTGGCTGCCGCGCAGCTGGTCCAGGGTGTACCCGGCCCGCTCGAACGCCTCCCAGGTGGTTTCCAGGACCATGCGCTGCATGGGTTCGAGGGAGCGTGCCTCGCGCGGCGATATGCCGAAGAAGGGGGCGTCGAACAGGTCGATGGGCCGCCCCACGAATCCGCCCCGGCTGCAGTACGAGGTGCCGGGCACCTCGGGGTCGGGGTTGTACAGGGCCTCGGCGTCCCAGCGGTCCTTGGGGACATCGACGATCCCGTCGCCGCCGCGCTCCAGCAACTCCCAGTATTCCTCGGGGGTGTTGGCGTCTCCGGGCAGCCGGCAGGCCATGCCGATGACGGCGATGGGCTCGTCCTGGGCGGCGCGCCCGCGGTCGGGCACGATCTCGCGGCTCGTCTTCGTGCCGCCGGCCAGATAGGCGGCCAGGGACTTCACGGTGAAGTGCTCGAAGAGCTTGGCGCCGAAGACCGGGCGCCCAAGGAGCTCTTCGAGGCGCGTCTGGACGCGGACGACCCGCAGCGAGTTGCCGCCGATCTCGAAGAAGTTCTGGTTGACGCCGATCCGGTCGTGGCCGAGCACGTCCGCCCAGATGGCCATGATGTCCCGCTCAAGCTCGGTGGCGGGCCTGGCGGCGGCCTCGACCTCCACCACCGGGTCCGGCAGGGCCCGCTCGTCCACCTTGCCGTTCGGGGTCAGCGGAAGCTCGTCCAGCTCCACGATGAACGCGGGCACCATGTACTCCGGCAGCCGCTCGGCGAGCCAGGGGCGCAGCACGCGGTGCAGCGGCGTCCTGACGGGTTCGCCGACGGCGGGCGTATTGGCGTACGCGGCGGGGTCGGGGGAGGCGGAGCCGGTTGTGGCGGGGCGCGGGCTGAGGTCGGGGGTCTGGCCCGGCCGCCAGAACAGGGCGTCGCAGCGCCAGATGTCACCGGCGCGGCCGGGCAGCAGCGCCATTTCGAGGCCCGCCTCATGAGCCAGGTCGGCCAGAGCGGCGGGGTCGGCCCAGGACGTGGGCGCCGGGCTGCTCGTCCCCCTGATCTCCAGGACGGGCGCGACCCGGCCGCACACCTCGCTCAGCCGGCCGTTGGGAACGCCCTGGAGCCGCAGCGGCCGGTCGGTGACCGCGCCCAGCTCGGCGCGGAGCGCGGCCGCCTCGAAGCCGTCGGCCCCCCAGTCCTGCTCCGTCGCGGGCGTGACGGCCGGGACGTCGTCGCCGATGTGCAGGGTGACGTCGTAGCGGTACCGCGTCATCTCGTTGACGTAGCGGCCCTCGCGCAGGGTGATGTCGACGCGGGTGATCGCCGGGAACAGCTGGGGCAGGTGCGCGAAGTAGTCGCGGCTGAGCACCAGTTCGCGCTCCGCGCGCATCCCGCGTTCGGTACGGCGGGCCAGTTCCCCGGCCGGGATCTCCTCGGCGTCCCCGTCCGCGTGGAAGTGCGCCACGTCGGCGTGGAAGACGTCCAGGAGCGACAGGTCGCGTACGTCACCGAGGAAGACCCGGCCCCGGGCGACCGCCTTGGTCGCCCAGGCGAGGACCGAGGTCAGGTAGTCGACGTCGGGGAAGTACTGCGCCACCGAGTTGATGATCACGGTGTCGAAGGCGCCGTCGGCGACGTCGGGCAGCGCGTGGGCGGCGGCCCGTTCGCACGTCACGTGCGGAAGGGAGGCCAGGTGCCGCCGGGTCATCTCGACGGCCGCCGCGGAGGTGTCCACGGCGTGGTAGGTGCGGCAGTGCGGCGCCAGGCCGAACAGCATCAGGCCGCTGCCGGAACCGATCTCGAAGACGTTCTCGGGCGCGTGCGCGAGGACGCGCCGCACCGAGGCGCGCTGCCAGTCGCGCATCTCACCGTTCGAGAAGGGCAGGCCGTCGTAACTGTTGCGCCAGCCCGCCAGGTTGAAGGTGGCGTCGGCGGGGACGGCATCCGGGCCGGGGGAGCCGGCGGGCATGGAGTCGGCGGGCGCGGCGTCGGCGCCCAACTCGTAGGCGCGGTCCCAGGCCGAGGCCCACTCGGCGAGCGCGGTGCTCTGGTCCGCCGGCGCGGGCGCCCCCTCGCCGGCCGGCGCCGCCTCGCGGACGCAGTAGGCGACCAGGTGCTCGTCGCGGCCCACCACCACGGCGCGCCGGACCTCCTCGTGGCGGGTGACGGCGGCCTCGACGTCGGCGAGCTCGATGCGGTGGCCGCGCAGCTTGACCTGGCGGTCGTTGCGTCCCAGCAGGACCAGCCGGCCGGGCTCCTCGAAGCGGGCCAGGTCGCCGGTGCGGTACAGGGTGCCGGGGTGGAAGGGGTTGTCCGCGAAGCGCAGCGCGGTCTGCTCCGGGTCACCCCGGTAGCCACGGGCCACGCCGGCGCCGCCGACGCACAGTTCGCCGGGGAATCCGAGCGGTACCGGCGCCAGGTTCTCGTCGAGGACGTAGACCTGGGTGCGGTCGATCGGGCCGCCGATGAGGACGGCCTCCTCCTCGGCGCGGTCCCGCACCCGCCAGAGGGTGGACCACACGGTGGTCTCGGTGGGTCCGTACATGTTCCACACCGCGACATCCGCTCCGGTGGCCAGGAGCCGGTCCGCGAGGTCGCGGGAGAGCGCGTCACCGCCGCAGAGGATCTTGTTCAGAGTGGAGGTGCCTCGCCACCCTCCCTCGAGGAGCAACTGCCAGGTGGCGGGGGTGCCTTGCATCATCGTGACCGCGTGACGCTCGAGCAGCCCGCTCAGTGCCTTGGCGTCCAGGGTCTCCCGGGCCTGCGCGATGACCGCCGTCGCGCCGCAGAGCAGGGGCAGGAACAGTTCGAGTACGGAGATGTCGAACGACACGGTGGTGACCGCGAGCAGCCGGTCGCCCGCGCCGCACCCGGGGCGTTCGCGCATGGCGGTGAGGAAGTTGCCCAGCGCCCCATGGGTGATCTCGACGCCCTTGGGGCGGCCCGTGGAGCCGGAGGTGTAGATGACGTACGCCAGGTCGTCGGCGCCCGCCTCCACGGCGAGGTCGCCCTCCGTGTCCGGTTCGCCGGCGCCGAGACCGACGCTCACGCAGCGGGTCTCCCAGGCGGCGAGGGCGGCGGGTGCGGCGGCGGGGGTGACGATGAGCTTCGGGTCGGCGTCCTCGATCATCTGGCGGACGCGCTCCGCCGGGAAACGGGGGTCGACGGGAACGTAGGCGGCGCCCGTCTTGACGACCGCGAGGAGGGCCACCACGAGGTCGATCGAGCGGTCGAGTGCCACCCCCACCAGGTCGCCGCCGCCCATGCCGCGGCCGGCCAGCGCGTGGGCAAGACGATTGGCGCGGGTGTTGAGCTCCGCGTAGGTCAGGCTTTCGTCTCCGCAGATCAGCGCGGTGTCCAGGGCATGGCCGCGCGCGGTCCGCTCGAAGAGCCGGTGCAGGCCGGGCGTGAAAGGCCCGGTGGCGGAGTCGGTGTCGTTGAACTCCTCGATGAGGAGCGCGCGTTCGTCCTCGGTGAGCAGACCGGCGGCGGCCGCGGGCTGCTCCGCCACGGCCGGGAGGCGGCCGCACCACGCGGCGAACTGCTCCCCGAGGCGGGCGACGTCACGGGCGGTGAGGCGGGCCGCGTCGTGGTGGAAGGTGACGAGCGCGCCCTGGGGTGATCCGTCGTGCCGGACGTGGAGTTCCAGCTTCGGCCGGGCGCTCGCGTCGCCGGCGTTCTGGGCGGCCTCCTCCCGGGGGCCCCAGGAGATGAGGACGTCCGGCGTGAGCGCGCCGCTGTGCCAGTGCTCACGCAGCGCGTCGTCCCGGCCGATGGCGTCGCGGCGGATCCACCCGCGCTCCTGGCCCCGGGTGAACTCCCCGGCCACCGCCCTCAGGTTCTCCGCCACCGTCCCATCGGCGTCGATGCGGCACAGCAGGGGAAGCCAGGCGGCGAACAGATCGCGGTGCGCGGCCTCGACGCTCTCACGGGGCGCCGTCATCGCGAGGGCGACCTCGGGCCGGCCGCTCGCCCGGCCGAGGAAGACGCCCAGCGCACCGGCCACCTGGGCGGCCGCTTCCAACTCGCCGGCTGCGCCGGCGTGTTGAGGCAGGGGGCAGCGTACGGCGACAGGCTCCGGACGCTCTCCGCTCCCGGCGGCTGCGGGGCGGGGCCGGGGGAAGGGCAGCCGGCAGGGGTGGTCGGCGGCCGCGAGCAGGCGCTCGCGCCAGCGCGCGGCGGCCTTGGAGGCGTCCACGCCCGCCTCGGTCAGTCGCGCGCCGGCCTCCTCACCGGGGGAGTCAAGGACGGTGCCGGGCCGGATCCCGTGGGCGGCCGCGACGGACCCGGCGGTGGCCTCCTCGCCCTCCAGGGTGACAAGCCGGGCCAGGGTGACGCTGCCCGCACCGGTCGCCACCCGCAGGCCCGACGCGTCGTCACAGGACAGGACCGTGCCGGGCGCTTCGGCGCCGGATGCGACACCGCCCTGGGTTCGCGCCTCCCGGACGGCATAGAAGTGCCCGCGGAGCCGGATCTTGGGCCACACCAGCGGACTCGCGAACGGTCCGTAGTCGGTGGCCCGGACCAGGCCGGCTACGCGCTCGGCCGGAAGACGCCAGTCGATCAGGCCCTCGGCGGCGAACTGGGTGTGCCGCGAGAAGTAGCGCCGTGCCGCGACGTTCTGCGCGGTCGCGCTCTCGCGGCCCTCCGCGATCTCGTCGATCAGCGGTGCCAGAGTGGCGACGGCCGCCTCGTCGCACTTCAGGCCGAGGGACAGCGCGGTGTCCTCGGCTTCGATCGTCACGGATCCGCGCGCCAGCACCTCGCCGCCGTCGACCACGGCGCCCATCCGGTGCCAGGTGATGCCGTACTCGCGCGCGCCCTCGGCGATGGCCCAGGAGGGGGTGTGCAGACCGGAGTACTCGGGGAGCGGGCCGTAGTGGTAGTTGACGGCGGCGCGGGTGGCGCAGCCCAGGAGCACGTCGGGCACCACCGCGTAGTTGCCGACGCTCAGCAGGAGATCGCAGGACAGCTCCGGTGCGCGGGAGACGGCCTCGGCCAGTTCGTAAGGGGCGATGCCCGCCTTGACCGCCCAGGACCGCGCGGTCGCGTCGCTGGTCACCACGGCCGTGATCCGGTGCCCCTTGGCCAGGAGTACGTCGCCGCAGCGGGTGAGCACACTCCCGCTGCCGATCAGGACGGAACTGAAAGAACTCAAAGCCATGTCTCCCCCGTGATGTCCCGCGGCGCGTGCGCGCCGCCCGTCCCGGGGCAGGGGGCAACGGCGCCCGGAACAGCCCCTGTTCAGGGCCTCCAGGTGCCGGATTCAAGCGAGCGCACGAGGTCGGTCCCCCCGTGCACCCGTGCCGATCCCCCCGAGATCGAGCGGCGTCCGCCTCACGAGCAGTCGTATGCGTGTGAGTCGTCCGCGCTGTCAGGTATGTCAGTACGCCAATTGCTGAGTAGCCGAAATCGCGCTGGTGCTGTCGTACTCGAACGGTGTGGTGCCACGGAAACGTGCGGTGCGTGAGTGCGGGCGTGCGTCGGTGGAGGTGACGGCCCGCGTGTGCTGCTGTGTGCGGGGGCGGCGACGCCCCCGCCGTCGGTCCGGTCGTCCACCGGGCCCACCCATCATTGGCCTGCTGAGAGAGCCACCGCAAGGCATGGCGGGAAAGATCTTCGAGTGAATGCCGAGTGATGGTCGTCACATGCGGCAGTCACATGATTCGGCCCGTCCCCGACAAGGACGCGGGCACACTTGCTTCGGCTGCTGCGCCGCAACCAACCTCCCCACGCGCGGAGTTGGACCGCAGGCGAGTTCGACGTCGCACACGAACCGAGGGGACCGCAATGCCCGACGAGCCGGCTGAGCCCATACGCGCATCGCAGGAGGTCAGCCCCGCCCGCGTCCTGGCACTGTGCAGCGGCGCGAGCTTCATGGCCTTCCTCGACCTCTCGATCATCAGCATCGCCTTCCCCGACATCCTGGCCGACTTCCCGAGCACGTCGCTCAACACCATGACGTGGGTCCTCAGCGGCTATACGATCCTGCTCGCGGCCGTGCTCACGCCCGCCGGAAGGATCGCCGACAGCGTGGGCCGGCGCACCGTCTTCATCTGGTCCCTCGCCGCCTTCACCGCCGCCTCCCTCGTCTGCGCCGTGGCCCCGTCCATCTGGTGGCTCATCGCGGCGCGCGTCGTCCAGGGCGCGGCGGCCGGCGGCATGATCCCGGCCGCCCTCGGCCTGATCCTCGCCACGACGCCGCGCGAACGCATCGCCCGCGCCGTCGGCACCTGGTCGGCGGTGGCCGGCTTCTCCGCCGTCATCGGACCGGCCGCCGGCGGCCTGCTGCTGCGAGCATTCGGCTGGCGCTCGGTGTTCTACATCAACCTGCCGCTGTGCGGCGCGATGCTGATCGCCGCCGTGGTGATGCTGCCGAAGCAGCGCTGGCGCGGGACCGGCGACCGGCTGCCGGACGCGGTGGGCAGCGTCGCGCTCGCGCTCGGCATCGGCGGCGTGGTCAGCGCGCTCACCGAGGGGGACACCTGGGGCTGGACGGACGCCCGCACCATCGGGCTCGGCCTCGTCGGCCTCGCGCTGGTCGGCGTGACCGTGCTGCGCTCGCGCGCCCATCCGGCGCCGGCCCTGGAGATGTCGGTCTGGCGCAGCCCCGTCTTCCGCACCGCAAACCTCGGCCTCGGCCTGCTCAACATGACCATGTTCGCCTGGATGCTGGCCGCTCCGCTGTTCGCGGCCGACATCTGGCACTGGTCGGTCCTCACGACGGCCGGCGCCCTGAGCGTCGGGGCCGTCTCCTCGATGGCCGGCTCCCTGGCCGCCGGCCGGCTCAGCCGGCCCACGACCCAGGTGAAGGTGGCCGTGCTCGGCGCCCTGTCCTTCACCGGCAGCAACGCCATCTGGGCGTCGAGTCTCTTCGGCGCCACCCCCAACTTCCTGGGCGGCTGGCTCCCCGCGTCGATCCTGGGCGGTGGCGGTCTCGGCCTCGCCATCACCTGTCTGTCCTCGCTCGCGGCCGGGACGGTGCCGCCGGCCAAGTTCGCCGGCGGGCTCGGCATGACACTGACGGTGCGCCAGGTCGGCGGTTCGGTCGGCGTCGCCGGGTTCGCCTCGATCATGGCGTCGGGCTCGGCCCCCGGCGGAATCCCGTCCTTCCACCACGTCTACGACGCCGCGATGGCCGTGAACATCCTGTGCGCGGCGGTGGTGTGCACGATGCTCATCGTGCTCAGGCCGAAGCCCGCGCCTGCGGCCCCGGCCCCGGCCCCGGCCTCGCAGGACAGCGGGGCCACGCCCGCCCCGTAACCGTCGAGTGGGGCGGAGTGCGACGCCGAGAGCCCCCGACTCCCTGACGGATCAGGGGAGTTGGGGGCTCCGGTGTGTCGGGATCGCGAGGCCCCGTCCGTCAGGCGGACGGCACGCGGATCAAGCGGTCGCGGGTCAGGCGGACGGCACGCGGATCAGGAGGGCGTCGCCCTGCCCGCCGCCACCGCAGAGCGCCGCCGCGCCGAGGCCGCCGCCACGCCGGCGCAGCTCGTACGCCAGGTGCACGACGAGCCGGGCGCCGGAAGCGCCGATCGGGTGGCCGAGTGCGATGGCGCCGCCGTCGACGTTGACGATGTCCGGGCTGAGGCCCAGCTGCTCGGTGGAGACGATGCCCACGGCGGAGAACGCCTCGTTGATCTCCACCAGGTCCAGGTCGGACACCTCCAGCTTGGCCTTGGCCAGCGCGGCCCTGATCGCGTTCGACGGCTGCTCGTGCAGGCTCGCGTCCGGCCCCGCCACCACGCCGTGGGCGCCGATCTCGGCGATCCAGGGCAGACCAAGCTCCTCGGCCTTGGCCCTGCTCGCCACGACCACGGCGGCCGCGCCGTCGGAGATCTGGGAGGCGGTGCCCGCCGTGATGGTGCCGTCGGCGGCGTAGACGGGGCGCAGCTTCGCCAGGACCTCCGTCGTGGTGTCCGGGCGCACCCCCTCGTCGGCGTCGCACACCACGGGGTCGCCCTTGCGCTGGGGGACCGTGACGGGCGCCATTTCCTCGGCGAAGCGCCCCGCGGCGGCCGCCGCGGCGGCCCGCTGGTGCGAGGCCGCGGCGAAGGCGTCCTGCTTCTCGCGGGTCACCCCGGGGTAGCGGCTGTTGTACTTCTCGGTCGAGACGCCCATGCCCACCTGGTCGAACGGGCAGAACAGGCCGTCGTGGATCATGTGGTCGATCATCTGCACGTCGCCGGCCTTGAAGCCCGCGCGCGAGTGGGGAAGCACGTGCGGCGCCTGCGACATGGACTCCTGGCCACCCGCCACCACCAGGTCGAACTCGCCGGCCCTGATCAGCTGGTCGGCCAGGGCGATGGAGTCGACCCCGGAGAGGCACACCTTGTTGACGGTCAGCGCCGGGACGCTCATCGGGATGCCGGCGCCCACGGCGGCCTGGCGGGCCGGGATCTGGCCGGCGCCCGCCGTCAGCACCTGCCCCATGATCGTGTACTCCACCTGCTCGGGTGCCACCCCGGCGCGCTCCAGGGCCGCCTTGATCGCGACGGCTCCGAGCTGAGCACCGGAGAAGTCCTTCAGAGCCCCGAGCAGGCGACCGGTGGGGGTGCGGGCCCCAGCGAGGATGACGGAACCGGACACGATGTCCTCCGAGGGTAGGAGTTGTGGACCACAACACGGCTACATTACCCACGAGTTGGGCCCGTGAAGTGCCCCGCTTGAGGGTGTGAGCGAGGGCACAGCCGGGCGGGCGGGCGGCCCGCCCGGCCGGTCACCGCTCAGTGGTCGAAGTAGCTGACGTCCCCCATGCTCCAGGCACTGACGTCCTCGATCGCCACGCGGTACATCCCGCCCGTCTCCGGGATCCCCACCGGTCCCTGGAGGATCCGCGCCACGTGGAAGTGGAGATACCGGGGCGGTCCTTCCTGGTTCGGGGGGCCGGTGAAGACGGCGGAGAAGTCACCGAGGGTGTCGGAGTCCGCAAGCACCTCCGACACGCGCTGGCGCCAGACGGCTTCGGGGGCCAGCCGCCCCGTGAGGACGGCGCCACCGGCGACCACGGTCAAGGACATCTGATTGCTGTGCCCGGACTCCACCAGAGCGGCGACGTCAACAAGCAGTTCGTCAGGCTTCGACATGGCAAGGGATTCTAGTCGTCGCCTTCCCGGCGGGACCCGGCGGCGGCACCGGAGCGGAACGCGGCCGCCCGCGCCAGGCCGAACGAGTACACACCGTGCCCACCCGATGACACCATGTAGTGCAAGGCGTCCATACGTGTGACTGCCCGGTTTGTCGGGTATCGCGCTGGTACGGAAGTGAGTCCTGAGCCCCTGGGGAGCTGTGCATGCCCACCACTGACGCGATCGTGATGCTGCGGGAAGGCCACAAGGAGATCAGGCGGCTGATCCGCTCCTACCGCGCCTGCCAGGACCCCGACGTGGTCCGCCGGCTCGTGCGGGTGCAGGCGGTGTACGCGTACATCGAGTGCGAGGGCATGTACCCCCGGGTGTCCGTCCTCGCTCCCGAGACCGAGCGGACCATCCTCACCCTGCGCGAGGAGCACCACATCATCGAAGTGCTCGCGGCGGAGCTGCATGAGATGCGCCCCGAGGACATCGCCTTCGACGCCAAGGCCCGTCTCATGATGGACCTGGTGGAACGGCACATGGACGCCGAGGACGACGCGTGGTTCCCGCACGTCAGGAGCGTCGTGGGACGCAAGGAGCTGCGGGAGATCGGCGCGTGGATGGCGATGCTCGCCGAACGGGCGCCGCAGCGGCCGCAGCGCCCGAGCCGGCGCGGTGAGTGGGACACGGTGGCCGCGTGAATTCCCGTCCGCCCCCGAAGGACCGGCGGGCGCGGGGGGCCGAGCGGAGCGAAAGGAGCGGGATGGCACCCGCGCGTCATGACCTGGACCGGGCCTGGGAGGCGGCGACGAGCCCCGGCGACGTGCCCGAGTGGGCCCCCTCGGCCGAGCCGGAGTTCCTGGACGTGTACGCGCCCGCCGGCTCCGCCGCGTGGGTCCCCGGCACCCGGCGACCCGTCCTGTGGCGTCTGCGCTTTCCGGGACACGAGCATCCCTCCGTCAGCCTCAAGCTGGTCACCGCGTGCCAATGGCGCGGCACCGTCTCGCAGTTGGCCGCCGAGGTCGACGCGCACCGAGGCGGTACGACCGTGACCGTGCCGCACGTGCCCCGGGGGACGTACTGGATCCAGGCGTCCTGCGGCGCCCGGCTCCTTGCCACCTCCCGCCCCTTCGCCATCGCTTTTGCACCGGACGCCCACGCGTCAACGCGTGTGCGGGCGGACGGAGTTGGGCGGCGCGGGCGGCCCACCCGGTAGGTTGGCGGCCGAACCGACCCGGCGCAGACCCCGGTACCGGACCCGCCGGCCGGGCGTCGCCGGGGCCACCGCGGGAGCCCGTCATCTTCGCCGCCGTCATCCTCTCGTCCCTCGCCGCCTGCGTCCTTCTCGTCGTCAAGGCCCTCCACCTCCTCGCGACCCGCAGGTTGGCGTACGCGCGAACCCGCTCCGGCCGCTTCGGTGAGGCGGCGGTGCTGTGCCTGTGCGTGGGGGCGATCACCGTCGCCGTGGGGGACATGAGCGGGTTCGACACCCGGTCCACCCGGCCCTGCTCCGCAGCCCGCGCCGAGCGGGACGGCGCGCTCTCCTACCGGGACGGCGCGAACGCGGGCATCACCATCGAATCCCGGGCCTTCCTCCCCTCGACGGTGTGCCGCTGGCCCGACGGCGGCACGGTCGAACTGGTCCCGTCCTGGGTCACCCCGCTGACCCTGCTCTCCCTGGCCGGAGCGGCCCTCTGCGCGGTGTGCGGCGTCCGTACCCCGGCGCCCGCGTCGCGCTCCTGATCGGGCCGGGCGGCTCAACCGGGCCTGCGAAAAGGGGCGCGGGAACCGCGTACGGGACCGTGACGACAACCCGGTCACGGTCGTCGTGGCGGTGGGCTCGGTCCTGACGGTGGTCGCGGTGACCGTGCCGGCGGGGCCGCCCCTGTGGATGTGCTGGGCCCTGTTCGCCGTCGTCCTTGCTGGTGACCGCCGCCCGCGACCCGGCTGCGGGCGCGACGGGCGCAGGGCGCGGGGGAGAGCGCCGGCTGAGCCGAAACCCCGGTGCGCCTGGCCCTGCCGCTCTGCGAGCATGTCCGGATGGTCCACCCCCTTGAATCCCTGGTCGTCCGGCATGCTCGCCGTCTTCCCGTTCCCGCCGGTCCCCTCGGGGACGGGGCCGCCGCGGCGCGGCAGTTCGACGTGGCGTTGATGTCCGTCGGCTTCAAGCTCTCGGCGGACCTGCTGCGACACCTGGCGGCGCTGTCCGAGGAGACGGTCCTCGACATCGCGGGGCGGACGCTGGACACGGTCCGGGCGATGACCGGTGACCACGTCCGGCACAACACGTACTTCATCGACTTCCCGGCCAAGGTGCCGGACACCCATGAGTTCTGGCAGCGGTGCGTCGCGCAGGCACTCGCCGGCGACACCACACGCGAGGCCACACTCGGTCAACTCCGCGCCGAAGTCGTCGACTTGCTGACGCTGCCCTCGTACGGCACGTACCAGCACACGTACGCCGACCTGCTCGCCGCGCACGACGAGCTCATCGCCTCGGCGGGGGACCGTGTGACGGTGCTGCATCTGGGCGGCGCGCCGCAGAAGGAGGTCGGCGCCCTGTATCTGGCCCTGGCCACGAGCACCACGCCGCTGGGCGACGAGCACCTGCTCGACCTGGGCGTGCTCGCCCGGCACTGCGTGGACGGCCCCCAGCCCGAGACGATCGCCGTGCGGGAGAACCGTGCCGTGATCAACCGGGCCCGTATCGAAGCCGGCGCCGAACTCCTTCTCGACACGGTGACCGATGTGCTGCGCCTGGCGTGCGCGCTGTCGGACGGTGACGTGACGCTCACCACGCCGACGCGTCTGCGCTCACCCTCGCGGGCCGTGCGGCGCGCCCTGCTCGCGGGCCTCGACGCCGTCGTCGCGTCGTCCCGGGCCAAGCTGGCCGATGTGGCCGCGCACCGGGAGGCCTTCAAGCGGCTCGGTGAACGTCTGCACGCGCACGAGTACCGGGCGCGCTGGCCGCACGCAGCCGACGTGTTCGCCGTCGCCCGGGGCGAGTCGCGCGTCTCCGGTCTCGAGGGCCGGGTCGAGGAACTGCTCGCGGCGGGCGATGTCACCGGGGCCGCACGGCTGCTCACGGCCGCGCCCGGCAAACTGTTCCGCTCCCTTGACCGGCTGCTGCGGGTCTGCGCCACCCAGGAGGAGCGCGACGCGGTGGCCGAGGCCGCCGAGCGGGTCGCCCCTCAGGTGGCGGGGCGGGTTCTGCTGTCCGTGCGCGAGCACCTGCACAACCGTGGCGGGCAGCACGCGGACGGCGCGAGCCGGGTGTTCGTCAACCGGCGCGGACGGGCGTGGGTGACCGAGGACACCCGGGCCGCCGTGCCCGCCGCCGAACGCGACCGCCTGGCCCGTGCCCTGGACGCCGAACTGAGCCGGCGCCTGCCGCAGCCGGGCCATCTGCTGATCGACCCGGCCGCCCTGGACGTCGCGCTCCCGCTGAGCGGCAGGGCGACGACGGCCGGCCTCGGCGTGCTGCCCCGGGGGTCCCTCTCCCCGGTCAGCGGCGAGTTGCTGCGGTTCTTCGTGTACTGGAAGCAGGCCCACCACACCACGGACTACGACCTCTCGGCCCTGCTCCTGGACGCCGAGTACCAGACCGTGGCGTGGCTCTCCTACACCGCGCTCACCGAGCTGGAAGGCAGGCACTCCGGTGACATCACCGCCGCGCCCGACGGCGCGTCGGAGTTCATCGATCTGCGCCTGGGCGCCGTGCGCGGCACCTACATCGTCCCGCAGGTCAACATCTTCGCGGGCGAAGGTTTCGAGGAGACCGAGGAGTCGTTCTTCGGCTTCATGACACGCGACGTCGACCAGGGTGGGCGCCCCTTCGAGCCCCGCACGGTGCGCGCGAAGTCGGACCTGCGCGGCCCGGGCCGGGTGGCGTTGCCGCTGGCGTTCATACGGGACGCCGACGGCGGCTGGCACGCCAAGTGGCTGCACCTGTACCTCAGGGGTAATCCGAGCGCCAACCGGGTCGAGGCGAACCGGGTGTCGGTGGCGACCCTGCTGCGGGGCATCGTCGAGCGCCAGTCGCTGACGGTTCGCCACCTCACGGACCTGCTGGCCGGCCGCGCCACCGCCACGACCCTGTGGGACGGCGCCATGCCGCCTTCGGACCCGGTCACCTACATCGGCCTGGAACGCCCGGACGGCCTCCACCCGGACTCCCGCGTCTTCACGCCGGAAAACCTGCGCGACATGATCCCGGCCTGACTGTTAACGTGAGCCACGGCGAGGCCATGGAGGGGCTTCCTTCTCCTCTTCCACTGAAATAGTCCCTCCGCTTTCCTCGCCCGCACGACAACGCGACGCCGGATGCCACCAGGCACCCGGCGTCGTCGCGTATGGGGGGCCGGAGCGGGAGTCCGGGCCACGCTGCGGTGTGCCGGCTACGGGAGTGTGTGGCCCGCGGCGCGGAAGAGGCGGTACCACTCCTCGCGGGTGAGGGGGAGGTCCGAGCCCGCCGCGGACTGCGCGACCCGGGCCGGGTTGGTGGTGCCGAGCACCACCTGCATGTTCGCCGGGTGACGCGTGATCCATGCGACGGCGATGCCTGTCGGTGTCACCCCGTACTTCGCGGCCAGTTCGTCCAGGACCAGGTTGAGCTCCGGGTAGTTGTCCCGGTCGCCGATGAAGACCCCGTCGAAGAAGCCCTTCTGGAACGGTGACCATGCCTGGAGCGTGATGCCGTGCAGCCGCGCGTAGTCAAGGAGACCGTGGTCGCGGTCGATGGACTGGTCGAGACCGCCCATGTTCGCCGCGATCCCCGAGGCGATCAACGGGCAGTGCGTGATGCTCAGTTGGACCTGGTTGGCCACCAGCGGACGCCTGACGGCCGTCTTGAGCAGTTCGATCTGGCCGGGTGTGTGGTTGGAGACGCCGAAGTTGACGACTTTGCCGGCCGCGTGCAGTTCGTCGAAGGCCGCTGCCACCTCCTCGGGCTCCACGAGGGTGTCGGGGCGGTGCAGGAGCAGCACGTCGAGATAGTCGGTGCCGAGGGCGGCAAGCGACTCCTCGGCGGTCCGCACGATGTGTTCCTTGGAGAAGTCGAAGAACCCGGGCCGGATGCCGACCTTGCTCTGGATGACGATCGACTCGCGTTCGGCGGGGGAGAGCGTGAGGGCCCCGCCGAAGCGCTCCTCGCACGCGTGGCGCGTGGGCCCGTAGATGTCGGCGTGGTCGAAGGTGTTGATCCCGGCGTCCCGCGCACTGCCGTACAGGGTGCGGATGTCCTCGTCCTCGAGTCCGGCGATGCGCATCAGGCCCAGGACGACATTGGAGGCCCGCAGTTCGGTCTGGGGGAAGGCGATGGTCTTCATGGGCCCATCCTCTCCGACTCCCCGCGCCGCCACCCCCCGAAGGCATGCCGGCAAGTCCCGCGCGCGGTGCTGCGCCGACGCTCCGTGCCGCCCGGCCCTGCCCCGCCCCGCCGCGCGGACGTCTCGTAAAGTTGCCGGGATGACATCACAGCACGTCCACGGTCTCGGTCCGCGCGAGTACGGCGAGGGCGAGGAACGCCTCGGCGGGGACAGCGTCGAGGAGCTGCTGGGCGGCGCTCACCCCCGGCTGCTGTCCGTGGATTCGGTCACCCCCGAGCTGGCCGGCGTGCTCAGCTACGCGCGGATGGTGACGGACGGGCTCGTCTTCGTCTACGCCCTGGACCTGCCGGACACCGTACGCGTCCTGACCGACCCGGACGTCCGAAGGGTGGAGCCCGAGACGCTGGGCGCGGCGGCGTACCGGAACTTGATGGCTGTCCCCGCCGAACACGAGGAAGTGGCCGTCGGGTCGGGGACGGTGCTGCACTCCGTCCATGGCGACTCGCACTTCGTCGCGAGCAAGGTCCTCTACCTGCCGGAGACGGTCCGCGACCTCACCGGCGATCCCCTCCCCGACGAGGGCGCACTGGTGGCGATGCCGAGCCGGCATCATTTCGTCTACCACCCCATGGCCGACGGGTCGGTGGTCGACGCCCTCAACAGCCTGGCCGCGTACGCCCTCGGCGCGTACGAGGACAGTGGCGAGGCCGCGCTTTCGCCACGGGTCCACTGGTGGCACCGGGGCCGCATGGTCTCGCTCTCCAGGATCGATCACGACGCGCGGACGTTCTCCCTCGATCCGCCGGAGCACCTGCTCGCCGTCATGACGGGTCTGCTCCGCCTGGACCGCTCAGGACGCCTCGCCACCCGCGCCTCGGCCCGGGCGATGCCGCCCTCGAGCGCCGAACTGGCCCGTACGACAGCCCAGTTGATCGCGGATCTGGGGCAGGACGAGGCGCGGCCCGGTGAGGCGTTCGGCGCGGCCATGGCCCTGGCGCTCACCCAGTGTGCGGCCGACCCGCACGCGGCGCTCCCGGAGACCTGGAACGCCTGGGCCACCTCGGTGCGGCTGGGATCCGCGTGGTTCACCGGCGCGCAAGCGCAGGAGTGCCACCTCGGCGAAGACCTCGTCGCGCCGCTGGCCGCCCTGCCCGCCGAACCGCCCGCTGACGCCCGGGCCTGGCTCGACGCCCTGTATCTGGCGCTGGTGTGCCGCCAGTGGGAGCGGATCGGCCGCCTGTGCCACGTGCCCCTCGATCGGCTGCGTGAGGACGACTCGGTGGACGAGTACGTCCTGCACTGGGCCGACACCCTGCAATCGTTCTTCTCCGGCCGGCCCATGGACGACACGGTGGGCAAACTGCTCGCCACCATGCGGGCCACCACGCCGGACGCGGTGACGCACGCGCCGATGGACTACGTGAACCGGATCGACTACGCGCCCGTCGCCCTCTTCCACGCCGTCGTCGCGGCCGACCACGACGCGTTCACCCGGACGCTCGCCGAAGCCGTCGAACAGCACGCCGCCCACTGGGGCGACTCCAGGGCGCCGCGCGCGGTGGTGGCACTCGGCCCGCTCGCGATGGCGAGCCTCGCCCACGACTACGACTTCCCGCTCGCCCCCGGCCTGCCGTACCTGCCCACGTACCTGCTCAACCGGGAACGGGTCGAAGACATCCTGTGAGCGGGCCGCGCCCGGCGGCCGGCGCGGCCCGACCGCGCCGGCTCGTCCGGCGCCCACGAACCCCGGGAGGTCAGACCGCGCTGAACTCCCGCTCGGCCACGGCGCGCAGCTGCTTCTTGTCGGGCTTGCCGGCGTCGGTCAACGGCAGCGCGTCGACGAAGGTGATGTCGGCGGGCTCGTACATCGCGCCGCGTTGCGCACGGACCAGATCGCGCAGCTGCCGCGCGTCGAGGGCGCTGCCGGGCACCGGGACCACCGCCGCGTGCACCCGCTCCATGCGGTCGGCGTCCCGGACCCCGAAGACGGCGCTCTGCTGGACCTCGGGATGCGAGTTGAGCAGGTCCTCGAGCTCGGTGGTGTACACATGGCCGCCGACGACCACGATCATGTCCTTGATGCGGTCGACGACCGTCAAGTACCCCTCGGCGTCGAGGAATCCGATGTCCCCGGTGTGCAGCCAGCCGTCCCGCAGCACCCGCGCGGTCAGCTCGGGCTGCTTCCAGTACTCCTTCATCAGCATGGCGGAGCGTACGCAGATCTCGCCGTGCTCACCCACCGGGAGGTCGCGGCCGCTCTCGTCGCGGATGGCCACCTCGACCTCGGGCAGCACCTTGCCCGCCGAGCGCAGCCGGTCCGGGCGATCGAGGTCGTGGTCCTCGGGCGTGAGCAGACTGATGCCGCCGGCCTCGTTCTGGCCGTAGAACTGCACGAGCACCGGGCCGAAGCGGCGAATGGCGTCGGCGATGCGGGCGGGGGAGGACTGGCAGCCCCCGTAGGAGATGCTGCGCAGGGACGACGTGTCGCGCACGGCCGAGTCGGGGTGGTCCATCAGCTGGTAGAGCAGGGGCGGCAGCAGGAAGAGATGGGTGATGCGCTCGCGCTCGATGGCCTCGAGAACGGCGGCGGCGTCGAAGTCCTCGAGCAGCACGACGCATCCGCCGTCGCGCAGGACGGAGTCGGTGATCATTCCCGCGGCGTGCGCGAGGGTGGTGCACACCAGCAGCCTCGGGGGCTGCTCCTCGGAGTCCGCCGTCGTCTTCCGGAAGGCGCGGACCTGCTCATAGGTGGTGCAGATGCCCTTGGGGTGGCCGGTGGTGCCGCCCGTGTGGCGGATCGTGCACACGTCGTCGGGCCGCGCAGTGCTGACCACCGCCTCGGCCGGCTGTCCGGCCGCGAGCTCCAGGAGGTCCACGCCCACCGCGTCCGCCGCGCCCAAGGCCACCGGCTTCACCGGGCCGAGCACGAGGACGGCCGGCACGGGCGCCAACGCGGTGATCTCGGCGGCCCGTTCCACGTGGCGGGGGTCGACGACCAAGGCGCGGGTCTCTACGTCGCGCACGATGGCGGCCTGCGATTCGGCCGAAAGCTTGTTGTAGAGGTGGTTGACCCGGCACCCGATGAGATGGGCCGCGTACCGCACGGCGATGGTCTCCGGCAGGTTGCCGCACAGCAGCGTGACGGTCTGCCCCCGGTCGACGCCGTGCGCGCGCAGCGCCCGTGCCATGCGGTGCACGAGGTCGCGGAACTCGCCAGCCGTGACCCGGCGCCCCTGATGGAAAAGGACTTCCCGCCGGGGATCCGTCTCCAGCGCTTGGAGATTCTCCGTTACGTACGGACGGAAGGCCTGGGTCTCTGATGACATGGTGCATTCCTTCTGGCGCTGGGCACGCCGGTCACGCGGAGCGGCAGGGGCCGCCTTAACTCTTGGTTGCTACAGGCAACCAAAGCTAGCGTAGTGGCGACGGATCGACATCTCCAACTGGGGCCCGGTGGCTTGATTTGAGTGGTCGTCGGGCCTGCTCGGGGTGGGCTGTCGGGTCAGGCGCGCAGGGTGTCGGCCAGCATCTCCGCGACGGCCAGGACCGGGAGTTGGGTGTTGGCGGCGGGAACGGTCGGCAGCACGGAGGCGTCGGCGACCCGCAGGCCCCGCACGCCGTACACCGCTCCCTGTCCGTCGGTCACCGACCCCGGCTCGTCCGCCGGGCCCATGGCGCAGGTCCCCACCGGGTGCCAGTAGGTCCCGACCCGTGCGCGCAGGTCCGCGTCGGACAGCGTGTGCGCCGGTACCGGATCGCTGGGGCCGGCCAACTCGGCCAGGGCGTCGGCCAGTTGCTGCGCCTTGCGCAGTCCCGAGCGCAGCACCGCCGCGTCCCGGCCGTCCGGGTCCGTCAGGAAGGCGGGCTCGATCACGGGCGGCTCGCAGGGATCGGCCGAGCGCAGCCGCACGTGTCCACGGGAGACCGGTTTCATCAGGAAGGCGGAGATCCCGGCCTCGTACCGGCCCGGCGCCAGCTTGCCGAACAGCGGCGGCCCCGCCGTGGGGAGCAGGTGCAGATTCCACGCGCCGTCGGGGCAGTACTCGCCGGCGGCGCGGACCAGCATGCGGCTGACGTAGAGGTTTCCCGCCGCCTCGCCGGCCGCAAGGGCCGCGTCCAGTTCGGGGGTGGGGGAGCGCGGCACGAAGACACCAGGCTGGTCGGATAGGTTGGCGCCGACGCCCGGCAGATCCACCTCGCACCGGATGCCGTTCAACCTCAGGTGCGCCTCAGGTCCGATGCCGCTGCGCAGAAGCACGGCGGGGGAGCCGTAGGTGCCGCAGGCCAGCACATGGGTGTCCGCCACCAGCGTCGAGGGCCGGCCGTCCAGGATGACGCGTACGCCACGGACCCTGCCCCCGTGGACGACCAGCCGGTCCACCAGGGCGCCGCTGAGGACCGTCAGGTTGGGCCGCGCCCGCACCTGTGCGTCCAGGTAGGCGAGGGCGGCGTTGAAGCGCACCCCGTCCACCGCGTTGAGCAGCGGCCGGCCACGGCCCGGCGCGCCGGGGGCGCCCATGTCCACTTCCGGATAACCCAGTTCACCGGCCGCCTCCAGCGCGGCCGATGCCCACGCCGAGAGCTCTTCGTCCGGGGCGGCGCGCAGACGCATACGGTCCACCGCGCGGCGCCGGTAGGGCTCCAGCGCCGGCGCCGACCACCGTTCGCCGCCCGCGCGCGTCCACTCGGCGTGGTCGGCGTTTGAACCCCAGGTGTTCCAGGCGCCGTTGACGCAGGACGAACCGCCGAGGACCCGGGCCCGGATGCGGTAGAAGGCGGTGTGGCGCTCCCACACGTCGTCGCGCGGCAGGGCGCGGGCATTGAGCAGGGAGGCGGGCCACCCCTGCTGCCCGGGTCCGTAGTCGGGGCCCGCCTCCACGAGGCACACCGACCGGCGGGGGTCCTCGCTCAGACGCGCCGCCAGGACGCATCCGGCCACTCCGCCGCCCAGGACGACGACGTCGTGGCCGGACGGGAGAGGGGAACTGGTCATGGTCGCTCCGATGGGATGTCGTCGCCCGGGAGCCGGCCCGCTGGGCGGCCGGTGGGCGCTGTGGGCGGGTGTGCTCAACGGGCCGTGGCCTTGAGGAACGCGGGAGCGAGCAGCCGCGCCCCCGCACGCGTGCCGCGCAGGCCGATGGCGGCGGTGGCGGGCAGCGCGCCGAGCAGTTCGCTGGTGAGGCAGGCGTTGGCCGGACGGGAGGCGTAGCGCGTACGGGCCTTCGGCACGGGTGTCACCAGATCCGTCGGCAGGCGCAGTGCCCGCGCGATGTCCGTCGCCCACTCGGCGCGGGTGAGACGGTCGGGGCCGCCCAGGTGCAGCACCGGCGGCAGGGGGTGGTCCGTGTCCAGGAGCGCCGCCGTCACGCGGACGACGTCGTCAAGGAGCACCGGCGTCGTCCAGTGGTCGTCGGGGGCCTCGATCCGCTCGCCGCGCAGCAGGCGGTGGGCGCAGGCGGCGAAGAAGTTGAGCCACTTGCCCGCGTCGGCCGGCTCGTGGCCGTAGACCAGACTGACCCGCAGGGCCACGGCTCGCGCGGCCGTGGCGAGCAGCGCCTCCTCGGCCGCCAGCTTCGCCCGGCCGTAGGCGTTCGCCGGAGACACGGCCGTGCGCTCGGTGTTGTGGAACGAGGCGCCACCGAAGACGTTGTCGGTGGAGATCAGGACGATGCGCGCGTCCGGCGCCAGCGTGGCGAAGGCCGTGGCCGCGGCGACGTGTGCGGCGCGCGCCCGGGCCGGATGGTCCTCGCACCACGTGACGTCGGAGGGCCCGTGCACCAGGACGATCCGGCCGGGACGCACACGGGCGAGCACGTGCCGGCAGGCCTCCAGGTCCGTGGCGTCCAGAGCGCGCCACCGGGCCCCGTACGTCTGGGGCGGCCGGGCGGGCGGGCGGCGCGACACGAGCGTCACGCGCCCGCCCGCCGCCGCGAGCCCGCGCGCGGTCGCGGTGCCGATCAGGCCGCTGCCCACGACGAGGGTGGCGTCTTGGTTCACGAGAACGCCCGCGCGGGGAGGGGCGCGTGGCCGGCGAGGCAGCGGCCCACACCGATCAGCCCGTGGTCGTCGTCGGCCACGCCGAGCGAGACCATCGCGTCGATCTGTTCCGCGTCGAGGCCGAAACAGCCCAGCCGCCGCAGCTCGGCCACCAGCAGACGGCGATACGGCTCGCCCACCCCCAGCGCGAAACCACCCATCAGGAGGTAGCGGGCGACACCGATCGACGCGAAGACTGCGCCGATCGCCTGCGCGAGGGCGGTCACCGTGCCGCGCACCACCTCGGTGGTGAAGGGGTCGCCCGCGCGCACCGCCTTCGCGACCGCCCGGTTGTCCACGCCTTCCACGCGGCCCGCGCACAGCGCGCCGAGCGCGGAGGCGCGGAAGGCGGCCCCATCGGTCGCCGCCGCGCGGCGGGTCGCGGCCAGCACACCGCGCCCGGAGGCGATGGCCCCCAGGTGCCCGCGGCCGCCGCAGTCGCACAGCGGCGCGTCGGGGGACAGGTCGCAGACCCAGTGGCCGAGCTCCCCGCCGTGGCCGTCGGTGCCCAGCAGGACCTCGCCGCCGCGAAACACCTTGTTGCCGATGCCGGAGCTGACGGTGATCAGGCAGAAATCCCCGGGCTCGTGGGCCGCGTACCGCCAGGCCGCGGCCGTCAGGTCGTTCACCACGAGGGCCGGCGCTCCGATGCGCCGGGTGAGCAGGTCCGCCAGCGGGAGGGGATCAGCGCGCCGCCCCCAGATGGTGGGTGCGGCCAGTACGAGGCCCCCGGCCGTGACCGGCCCGGCGAACGCCACGCCCAGAGCCCTCGGCGCCGCGCCGCCCGTGTGCGCCTCCATCTCGCGCACGATCTGCTCCACCACCCGCCGCTGAAGCACGCCGACCGGTGCGTCGGGAGCGCCCCGCATGCCCTCGACCGGTACCCGGCGCACCCGGGACAGCACACCGGTGACGGGATCGAAGCTCCCCACCCGCAGCGTGGTGCCGCCCACGTCCAGCACGGTGAACGTCTGGTCAGCCGGCATCGCGCTCACCGCATTCCGTCGCGAAGACGAGCAGCCGCAGCTGTCGCTCACCGTCGTTGCGCAACCCGTGCTCCCCGTAAGGGTCGTTGACGACCACGTCGCCCGGGCCCACCCGGAACTCCTCGCCGTCGCGGTACATGACACCGGAGCCGTCCAGCACGATGTAGGTCTCGCGGTCCTCGCCGTGCCGGTGCCGGCCGATCGACGTGCCCGGCGCCAGCACGGCCAGGTCGATGAAGTCCGCGCCGTGGCCGCCCGGGCGGCGGGCGAAGACGCGGTGGGCCAGGATCGTGCCGAGCCCCCCGTGGTCCCGCTCCTTGGCCGCCAGCAGATCGCGCAGATTGACCACGGGCTCAGGCATCGCGCCGTCCTCCCCGCGCCGCGAGGCTCGCGAGCGCCGCCTCCAGGACGTCCGTGGGCACGTCCTCCAGCTCCGCCACGAACGCCGCCTTGCCGATCGCCGTCGGCACGACGAGGTGCAGTTTGCGGCCCCGGCGCTGCCAGGACGCACGCAGCGCCTGCGTCATCAACTCCGGTGTGCAGGTGCGCGGGTCGAACACCGGCAGCCCGATCCGCCGCAGCAGACCCACGATCCGCTCACAGGTCTCGTCGTCCGCCAGGCCGAGCAGACGCGCCACATGCGCCGAGAGCGCCATGTCCACGGCGACCGCCTCGCCGTGCTGAAGGCGGTGGCCGCCGGCCGTCTCGACGAGCGGGCTGAAGGTGTGGCCGAAGTCGACGAGCCGGGCCAGGTCGTGTTCCTGGAGGTTGGGGCAGAGCTCTTCCATCATCAGCCGCATCGACGTCCGCAGGATGTACGTCTCCAGATCGACCCGGGCACGGTCGCGTACGCCGTTGGCCCCGGGCCGGCGGAAGGCGTCCGGGTGCTCTTCCAGGGTCCGGAAGAGGTCGCCGTCCAGGATCACGGCCATCTTCACGATCTCGGCGAGCCCGCAACGGATCTGCCGGTCGGCGAGCGTGGCGAGGAAGGCGGGATCGTTCAGGGAGGCGTGCGCCGGATGGTAGGCGCCGAACATGTTCTTCGTCTGGAGGGCGTTGACGCCCGTCTTGACCCCCACCCCGACATCGACCTGCCCCACCAGAGTGGTGTTGACCTTGATGTAGCGCACACCCCGCGCGTACATGGACGCGGCGAAACCGACGACATCGGCGACGATGCCGCCCCCGACAGCGAGCATCACGCCGTGCCGGTCGAGTCCGTCGGACTTGGCGAGGGCGCAGATGTGCTCCGCCGCGCCGAGCGTCTTGTGGTGTTCGCCCGTGGGGATGACGTGCAGCGTCCACCGGCCGGTGGCGTGCGCGCCCAGATAGGCGCGCAGCCGCCCGCCGTACAGCCGCTCGACGGTGGGGCTGACGAACGCCACCACCCGCCGGCCCTCCAGACGGTCGGCGAGCAGCGCGTTGCGCGGCCCGAACACGTCGGCGGTGAGATCGACCCGGTAGCGGGTGCCTTCCGGCGCTCTCAGATCGAAGCCCCCGGGATCCTCCCGGACCCCCGTCGGCGGGTGGCCGACCCGGTCAAGAACCTGGCCTGACATCTGTCTCCTCAGTTTTCTCACGGTCTCGTCGAAGATCCGTGAACACGTGGGCCAGGGCCGCCGTGAGGGGCTGCCCCGGAAGGTCCTCCAGGGGGACGGGGTGTCCCCGCTCGTCGCTCACCGGCAGCCGCCAGTTGGGGTGCTCGGCGGCCGTGCCGGGAATGTTCTGGGGCCTGCGGTCGCCGGTGACGTCCGCCAGCCACACACCCAGCAGCCGGGCCGGGGTGCGGCACAGGAAACGGTGCAGCGCGACGACGTCGCCGTCCGGGTCGGGCAGCAGCCCGAGCCGCGCCAGCTCCGCCATCCAGCCCGCGCGCCCGGCCCTCGCCTCGGCCTCCTCGACGGCCCGGGGTCGCGTCAACAGTCCGAGCCGGTCCCGCAGTTGGACGTGCTCGCCGCTGAGCCACGCGGCGGTCGTCGGCAGGTCGTGCGTGGTGAGCGTGGCCAGGCAGTCGCGCCGCCATCGGCCGGGCGGGAGCGGCCCGTCGCGGCCGTGCGGGCCCCCGAGGTATTCGAAGCGCTGCACGGACGTGCCGAGGATCCCGCGCTCGTCGAGCGAGGCGCGTACGGAGGTCTCGACCGTGCCCAGGTCCTCGCCGATGACGACGGCGCCCGCCCGGTGCGCCTCCAGTGTCAGCACGCCCAGCATCGCATCCGCGTCATAGCGGACATAGGTGCCCTCGGTGGGCGTCCGCCCCTCGGGCACCCACCACAGGCGGAACAGGCCCATCACATGGTCGACGCGCAGCGCGCCCGCGTGCCGCAGGCTTGCCCCCAGCAGCCCGGCGAGCGGCCGGTAGCCGCAGGCGGCGAGCCGGTCGGGGCGCCACGGCGGCTGGCCCCAGTCCTGGCCGCGCGGGTTGAAGTCGTCCGGCGGCGCGCCGACGCTCATCCTCGGCGCCAGGACGTCCTGTTGGGCCCACGCGTCGGCGCCCTCCGGCGCGACCCCGACCGCCAGGTCGTGGATCAGCCCGATCGCCATGCCCGCTTCCCGGGCGGCCGCCTGGGCGCCCGCGAGCTGTTCGTCGGCGACCCAGGCGAGCCAGCGGTGGAAGTCCACTTCGGCGGCCCGTTCCCGCCGGGCCCGCTCCACGGCCGGCGAACGCGGATCGCGCAGGGCCTCGGGCCAGGACCGCCACGCCCCGCCGTGGACCTCGGCCAGCGCGCACCAGGTGGCGAAGTCGCGCAAGTCCTCGCCCTCGCGTGCGACGAACCGGGCGAAGGCCAGGGCCCGCCCGGGCGGGAGCGGTACCCGGTGCACCGCGCGCAGTGCCTCGCGTTTGAGCGAGCGCACCGCCTCGCGGTCGATGAGGGCGGCGCCGCGCAGGACGTCCGCGTTCAGGGCCCGGGCCCGTGCGGCGCACTCGTCGGCGGTGCGCCGCGCCTCGCCCGTGAGGTGGGCGTACTCCGGGACCGCCTCGACCCGCACATGCAGCCAGTCGGGATACCGGCGCGAACTGGGGCGGTAGGGCGAGGGGTCCCGCAACGCGCCGGGCTCGGCCGCGTGCACCGGCCCGAGCTGCACGAAATCCGCCCCCAGCGCCCGCCCCGACCAGGACGCCAGCTCCGTCAGATCTCCGAGGTCGCCCATGCCCCAGGAGCGCCGGGACAGCACCGAGTACAGCTGGACCAAGAACCCCCAGTGCCGTTCGGCGGGCACGGGCAGCCGTCGCGGTACGACCAGCAGCGGCACGCCCTGCTCGTTCCCGTGCGCCGAGGCGCGCAGGGTGTGGCGTCCGATGGGCAGCGAGCCCGACAGCGGCGCGCGGCCGCCCCCTTCCAGCTCCACCTCGGTCAACCATGCGGCTGACAGGGCGAGTTGGGGCACATCGCCCTCGCGCACGACGACGCAGCCGGGCAGCGGAGGGGTGGCGGCCCGGTCGCGGTGGGCGGTGAGCGCGGCGCGGGCCGAGGACTCGTCGCCCGCCTTCACCCCGAGGGCCGCGAGCACGTCCACCAGGGTGTCCCCGGCCACCTCGACGCGGTGGCCCCGGTCGGTGGTGTAGGAGGTGGACACGCCGTGCGCGCGGGCCAGTTCGCGCAGGATCTCGCTCACCGGGCCCCCGCCGGGTCGCCGAAGAGACGTTCGAGGACGACGGCGACGCCGTCCTCGTCGTTTCCCGGAGCGATCTCGTCGGCCATCGCCCGCAGCGCCGGATGGGCGTTGGCGACGGCCACGCCGTGCGCGGCCCAGGCGAGCAGCGAGATGTCGTTGGGCATGTCGCCGAAGGCGATGGTCTCGGCAGCCGTGCACCCGAGGAGCCGGGCCGCCCGCGCCACCCCGGCCGCCTTGGTGGTGCCGGGCGGCAACACCTCCACCATGCCCCGCACCGAATGTGTGACGGTCACTGTGTCACCGCCCAACTCCCGTGCGGTGCGGGCTACTTCGTCCTCAGGCACGCTCGTGTGGTGCAGGACGAGTTTGTCGATGGGCTCCGTCCACAGCAGCCCCCGGTCGGTCGTGACGTCCCAGCCGTGCCGGACGCGTTCGCCGAACCGGGGTGTGACCTTGAAGCGGCTCTCGGGCGGCGCCGTCACCACGCCCAGCTCCAGCGGGCCAAGACGCGCCTCGACACGTTCGACCAGCGCGCGCGCCAGGTCGAGGTCGAGCGGGGCGGAGCTGAGCAGCCGGTCGGCGTCGGCGTCGTAGAGCTGGGCGCCCTGGCCGCAGACGGCGAGCCCCCGGTAGCCGATGGCGGCCAGATACTGCTTGCAGGCGGCGGCGGGTCTGCCGGTCACCACCAGGTGCAGCGCGCCGGCGGCGGCGACCGCTGCCAGTGCGCGCGAGGTGCGCTCCGAGACGGTCTGGTCGCCCCGCAGCAACGTGCCGTCGAGGTCGGTGGCGACCAGGCGGTACGGGGGAGCGCCGGGCGCGGGTTCGACCGGGACCGTGTCCCAGGTGACCCGCCCCGAATCCAGGGTCAGCATGACGAGCAGGCTCCGCCCCACCGGCGGCCCCTCCAGGACCCCCCGGAAGACACCCGCCCCCACGGGTGCGAGCGGCGCCAGGACGATCCCTTGGCTCCTCGGCACGGGCTCGTCCGATGCAGCCGCCTCGGCGGCGGACTCCACTCCCGTCGAGGGGGCGCCGACGCCCGGCACCGCCACCTCCACGTGCCGCGCCCGGGGGTGTGTGTACGTGACGTGCAGGCGTCCGGCGCCGTCCTGGCGTGTGCGGCACCGCTCGCGCAGGCGCGCGGCCCAGTCCGCGCGTCCGGCGGCCCGCGCGGTCTCGGCGCACCGGGCGAAGTCGGCCCGGGCGTGGGCCGCCTCGAAAAGCCGCTCGCGCGCCGCGTCGTCCAGCGGCGCGCACCGGCTGTAGGCGGCCGTGTCGCCCAGGGCCTCGGCCGACTCCCCGATGGCGCGGCGGTGCCGCTCCCAGTCGGCGGCGGACAAGGTGTCGAACCACCCGTACCGGATCGCGTCCGTGGCCGGGAAGGTCCTGGGCCGCCCGCGCAGGACGTCCTCGAAGGCCGCGAGGCGCCGGTCCGCGCTCCGTGACCAGGTGAACTCACCCGCCAGCGTACGGGAGTCGCGCGAAAGCCGCGCGTAGTCGCCGGGGGCTGTGCGCCGCAGGTCAGCGGCCTCGCGCAGGCGCTCGGCGAGCGCGCGGGTGAGGCCGTTGTCGTCGTCACGGAACGAGCCCGGCACGCAGAACCCGGTGGCCGGGGGATCGTCCTGGGCCGACGCGTGCCGGAAGTGCGCCGTGACGCTCTGCGCGGTCGCGATCGGCACCGCGCCGCACGCCATCGCCTCCGCCTGGGCGATGAGGAACCCGTCGAGTTCGAACTTCGAGGGGAAGACACAGAAATCGGCGCACGCCGCCTGCTCGAACAGCGTGTCCTCGTCGGCCAGGCGCCAGTCCAGATGGATACGGCCCGGGTGGCGGTCGGCGACGCTCTGGAAGTACGCGTTGGCGACCGGTGCGTCCTGGCCGCCTCCGCCGGTGGCGAAGCGCAGGAGGAAGGAGGCGCGCGTGCCCCCGTCGAGGACCTGCTCGACGGCCCGGACCAGCTCCATCTGGCCCTTGTGGTGCACCGCGTAGCGGGCGGCGTGGTAGAAGACCGGCAGAGCGGGATCGAGACCGAGGGAGCGCAGCACCGCCGCGCGGTCCACGGCCCCGGGATCGCGCGCCAGCCAGCTGTCGGATATGCCGCAGCCGCCCATGAGCAGCTTCGACGCCTGCTCACGCAGCATCCGGGACAACGGCAGCGTACGGAAGAGACTTTCGAACGGGGTGTCCCGGAACGTGGCGCAGTGGTCGAGCTGGCCGGGCGAGACGAAGTCGACCAGATCGGCGTGGGCCAGGACGAGCGGCAGGAAGGCGACATGGCCGGGGCCGTACTCGACGTGCGTGCGAGTCCCGGCCAGGGCGCGCCGCAAGGTCGCCTCCGGTGTGTCCTCGGCGGGCAGCGTCTCCTCGAGGGCGTCGAGGTCCACGCGCACCCCGAACAGCTGGAGCAGCCGCTCCACCTGCGGGCGGTACACCTTGCGCGTGACGGGCGCGTTGGCCGCGACCGTGCTCACGGTCCGAAGTGAGGGGTCGCCGGCGAACAGCGCCGGCAGCAGGTAGTGGTAGTACGGCTCGAAGCCGTGCACCACCGCTTCCCCGCCCCGCAGATACCACTGGATGAAGTGGGCTCCGGCGACCTGGAAGACCAGCGGCTTGAAGTGGGCGAGGTCCTGCCCCTCGGTGCCGGGCGGCGGATACAGCCGGTCGGGCAGCAGGTCGAGGTGGGCGTCGGACAGGAAGTACACATCGACGCCGTCCAGGCGCAGCCGGTGGGCACGGGTGGTCAGCTCCAGGCTGATCTCGCCCGGCCGGTCCGGCCACACCTTGGGGTCCAGGACCAGCGGGACCGCGTGCTCGTGGACGTAGTCGAGCTCTTCGACGGGGTGATCGCGCCGCAGCGCGTCGAGGAGCCCGTGCGCGGGGGTGACGAGCGAGACCCGGTGGCCGCGGGCGGCGTACTCGCGCGAGAGGTTCCACACCAGCGGGGACAGGCCGCCGCGCATCAGGCGGTGGTCGAACCCGCCGCACTCGAAGGCGAAATGGATGATGTGCACGCCGCTCACCGGTCCACGACGGCGCGCGCGGTGGCCGCGCGAAGGTGCGGCAGATCGATGAACTCGGTGTGGGTGCCCACGCTGCCGCACGCGAAGGCGCCGGCCACCGAACCGGCCAGAACGCACTTCTCCAGCGAGTGGCCCTCGAAGAGGGAGTGCAGGAAGGCGGTGACGAACGCGTCACCGGCGCCGTTGGTGTCGACGACCGGACGCTCGGGACGTACGGCGGGAAAGTGGCGGATCCCGCGGTCGCCGCGCGCCAGCAGATGACAGCCCTCGGCGCCGTCGGTGGCCACCACGAACCGGGCGCGGCCCTCGTCGATGACGGCCCGCAGCACCGAGGGCAGCTCGTCGCGGACCGCCGCCGCGCTGAGGAAGACGTAGTCGGAGTTGAGGGCGTAACGGCGGTGGTGCGGATTGCGCCCGTCCCAGTCGTGCAGGTCGGTGGAGCTGGTTACGCCCAGGCGGTGGATGTCCTCGTACATGTCCTGGTTGTGTCCCACGATCGACAGATGGACATGGGCCGACCTGCGCAGGAAGGGCAGATGGAAATCGCGCGGGAGGCGCAGGTCCTCGGGGTGGCGGCCGTCGTAGAAGGAGAAGCGGCGGCCTCGCGGATCCACCAGGTTCGCCGAACGTGGCGTGCCGTGCGGGGAGGGAAGATGAGTGAAATCGAGGCCGGCGCGCGCGTAGTGATCGAGGACCATCCGGCCCTGCGGGTCGTCGCCGAGGAAGTCGAGGAACTTCGTGCGCAGCCCGAGCGCGTGCCAGCCGAGCGCCACGCCGTTGCCGGTGTGGCCGACGTAGTCGCGCAGCGGCTCCACGAAGACGGAGTCGCCCGGCGGTACGCGCAGTTCGTCCACGCGCACGATGGTGTCCACACCGACTCCGCCGACCACCAGGACGTCGTAGTCGGCCGGCCGGCGCTCCTCGTCGGGGCGGTGGGGTCCGGTCAGGGTCATGCGCTCACTCCTTCTGCGACGTGCTGGATGTGTCCGTCCTCAAGGACGACGGCTGCCTCGATGTCGGCGCCCGGCGGTATCACCGCGCCGGGAAGCACCACGCTGCGCCGCACGCGCGCGCCCGCCCCGATCCGCACGCCGGGGAAGAGCACGCTGTCCGCCACCACCCCGTCGTTGACGAGGTCCGAGGCGATCACCGAGGCGCGCACACCGGGGGCCTCCGCGACCCAGCTGCGCCCCACCGAGGGCCGCAGCGTCCGGGGCATCCGCGCCAGCTCGGGCGCCGGCCCGGCGGCGAGCGCCAGATGCGCCCGGTGATAGCGCTCGACCGTGCCGATGTCCTCCCAGTGGCCGCGCACCTCGTGGCCCCGGATGTGCTCCCCGGCCGCGAGCATGGCGGGGATCACGTCCCGGCTGATGTCGTGCTGCCAGCCGGTGCCCTCAAGGGCGGTCAGGTACCGGCGCAGCACGGCGGCGTCGAAGACGCAGAAGGCCGCGAACACCAGGTCGGAGGTGGGGTTGTCGGGTTTCTCGGTGAACTCGGTGAGCCGGCCGCCGCCGTCGAAACGGACCATGCCGAACAGGTGCACCCAGCGCGGTTCGATGCGCTGGTAGGCGATCGTCAGGGCCGCGCCCGAAGCGCGGTGGCCCTCGATCAGCGGCCGGTAGTCGTAGCGGTAGACGTGGTCGGCGTGCAGGACCAGGACCTGTTCGGTGCCCTCGGTGAAGACGTACGGCGCCTTGCGGATCAGGGCGTCGGCGGTGCCGCGCTCCAGCGGCCAAGTGCGCCGCGGCAGCCGCGCGGGCAGGTCCGGGCCCCGGTAGGCGTCGTCGTAGGGACCGAAGCGCACCCGGAAGCCGGGCGCGGTGTTCCACATCAGATGCAGGTCGTCCATGAGCAGCCGCTCCTCGTACTGGGACAGGAGCAGCACTTCCGAAAGGCCCGAGGCGCGGGCGTTGGCGAGGCTGAAGTCGATCAGACGGCAGGTGCCGCCGTAGGGAACGAGCGGCTTGAGCCGGCCCGTGCCGAGGGGCCCCATGCGACGTCCCTCGCCGCCCGCGAGCAGCACCGCGCGGACGGCGCGCAGATCAGTCATGACGGACCTCGTCCCAGGTCACCCGGCCGCTGGACAGAGTGAGCAGCAGCCACTCGTCGGCCTCGGGGGCCGGTCCCGTGAAGACGCCAGGACCGGTGCGTTCCAGGGGGCGCACGGCGGGCAGGGCCCGGACCTTGCCGCGTGGCGCCCGTACGACGTCGACCCGCTCGGCGTGCGTGAGGCGGTACTCCACGCGGTGGCCGGGCAGCGCGCGGACGCGATCGTGCAGACGGGCGGCCTCCGGCCCCGGAACCGCGCCGGGGTGGCGGGCGAGGACCCGCTCGCAGGTGGCGAAGTCGGCCCGCCGCCACGCGGCGCGGAACATCTGAGCGGCGGCTTCGGCGTCGAACGGGGCGTGGCGCTCGTAGGCCTTGATGTCGCCGTGCTCGATGGCCGCGCCGGGGGTGATCGCGTCGTCGTCCAGCAGGTCGAACCATCCGTGTCGCAGCGCGAGTTGGGGGTCAAGCACGGCCGGGCGGCCCTCCCAGAGCGGGGTGAACGCCGCCAGGTGCAGATCGGCGCAGCGCTCCCAGGTGAAGGCCCGGGCGACGGCCGCCGCCCGCCGCGACAGCTCCCGGTGACGGCCGGGATCCTCGGTCCACAGGGCCGCCGCCTGCCGGATCCGGTCGGCGAGCGCGGAGGTGAGCAGGGCGTCGTCCTCCGCGAAGGACCGGTTCACCGCGAAGCCCGTGGTGGTCTCGGGGCCTTCGGCGTGCCGGAAGTGCTCCATGCCGCGCTGGTCCGTCGCGATCGGCACCGCACCCGCCGCCATGGCCTCGCCCTGGGCGATGAGGAAGGTGTCCATCTCGAACTTGGAGGGGAAGAGCGCGAAGTCCGAGGCCGCCGCGAGACAGAAGACGCGGGCCTCGGCCACGCGTTCCCACTCGAAGTGCAGCCGGCCGGGGTGCCGCGCCGCGATCTCGTGGAAGAACGGGTCGTCGATGCCGTCGCCGCGGATGCAGCGGATCACGAAGTTGGCCCGCAGCCCCTCGCTCAGGACCCGGTCCACCGCCCGCATCAACTCGATCTGGCCCTTGTGCTGGACGGCGTGGCGGGCGTTGTGGAAGAACGTCGGCAGGCAGGGATCGAGACCGAGGCCGCCGAGCACCTCGGCCCGGTCCACCCCGGCCGGGTCCCAGGCGAGCCACTGGTCGGAGATGGCGCAGCCGCCGACGAACATCTTGTGGGCGTTGCGGCGCACCACACCGGCGATCGGCAGCCGGCGAAACAGCGTCTCGAAGGGGGTGTCGCGAAAGCCCGCGTAGAAGTCCAGCTGACCCGGGGAGAGGAAGTCGATCAAGTCGGCGTGCTCGGCGGTCAGTTCGTAGATCGCCACATAGTCGTCGGGATAGGTGTAGTGCAGGTGGGTCAGCTGCTGGTAGCCCACGATCGCCGTCGGTACATCGGGTTCGGGCTCCGGGCCGGGCAGCGCGAGGGGTGCGCCGAGCAGGTCGAGCAGGGCTCGCACCTCGGGCGCGTACACCTTCTTGGCGATCGGCATGTTGCTCTGCACATTGCTGACGACCACTTTCGTCGGGTCGTCGCGCAGGGCGGCCGGCAGCAGGTGGTGGTAGTACGGCTCGTGCGCGTGGACGACGGCCTTCTCGTCGCCGAACCAGCCACGCAGAAACCGCACGCTGTCCACCTGGAACACAAGGGGCTTGAAGAACACCAGGTCGTGGCCCTTGGCCGAGTACGGCGGGTAGAAGGTGTCGGGCAGCAGATCCAGATATTCGTCGGACAGGAAGTACAGGTCCACGCCCTCCAGACGGATGCGGTGGGCGGTGGTGCGCAGCGTCAGGTCCACCCGCTCGGGGAAGCCGCCCCACACCCGGGGGTCGAGGACCAGCGGCACCGTGTGGACGTCCTCATAGGGCAGGTCCTCCACGTCGTGACGCCGGCGCAGGTCGTCGAGTCTGCCGTGCGCGGGGGTGACGACGGAGACGGTGTGGCCCCGGGCGGCGAAGGCCTTGGAGAGGTTCCACAGGTATACGGACGTGCCACCCTGAAGGAAGGTGTGGTCGAAGCCGCAGCACTCGAAGTACGTCTCGATGATGTGCATCGTGGGCACGTTCACGGCGGTCATGTCCTCGCGGGAGTGGTCGGGTCGCGGCGGGCGAGCGCGAGCGCGTGGCGCAGGTCGATCGCGGCGTGGTAGGGGCGGGCGTGGTCGTGGTTGTAGGCCAGTTCGTGCAGCAGTCGGCGCAGGTAGAGCAGTCGGCGCAGCGGAGTGTCGTGGGGCGGTCCCAGCAGCAGGCGCAGCACGTGCTCACGCCACACGTCGGCGGTCTCGAAGACGCGTTCCAGTACCCGCCGCCGCGCGGGCGGCAGGCCGGGCGCGCCGTCGAGTGAGCCGTTCATCGTGAGGGTCGCCTCGACGCCGAGACGGCGCGCGCTCTCGAAGGCGGCCTCGTCGGCCGCGAAGTACTCCAGGGCGCGCCGCACGGCCACCAGGTCCTGCGCGGGCGACTGCGCGGCGTAGGCGGCGCCGTCGGCGGGCAGGGCGGGTGTGGACAGGTCGATGACCCGCATGCGCCAGCCGCCGCCGGGTTCATCGGCGCACAGCAGATGGGACAGATGCAGGTCGCCGTGGCAGGGCCCGGCCCCGGCAGCCGTCCGTCGACCCTCGAACTCGCGCTCAAGCAGGCAGAGTTCGTTCCGCAGGGCTTCCAGGGCCGCGCGCTGGGCGGCGTGGGGGACTTGCGTGTCGAAGTCGGCCGGCGTCCGAAGGCGCTGCGACACGTCGGCCAGGGCGTCGTGCACGGGGTAGCCGGTGGCGGGGTCCCCGAGGCGGGCCGCCAGGTCCCGGTGGAACGCCCCGAGGAAGACGCCCGTCTCGCGCAACTTCCCTGCCAGCGGCCGCAGATGGGCGCGTACGAGCCGGTCCGGCTCCGCGTGGCCGGTGAGCCGGGGCCACAGCGAGCGCAGGTTCTCCCGCAGGGGTCTGTCGATGCCGTGGCCCGCGGCGTGGCGGTAAAGCACGGCCCACGGGTACCGGCGGGCGCCGGAGGGCTCCGTGTACGAGCAGTCACCCGCCCAGTGGGGCGTGTGCCCGCTGCCGCTCATCAGGCGCAGCACCTCGGGCTCATGGGGCGCCGCGCCCAGCTGCCGGTACGTCTTGTACATGTACGGGGCGCCGCCGATCCCCACCCGGGCAAGGGAGTTGGAGGACCAGCCCTGGTCGAAGGGCAGCGCCTCGATGTCACCCGTCGGCGCGGCGGCGGCCCGGCGGAAGTGCAGGTGCCCGCCGCGCTCGGTGCGCAGCCGTCGGCCGGTGAGCAGGTGGCGTACGGCTTCGGGCCCGGGTGCGTCCACGCCGTGGGCGCCGCTCACCAGGTCTCCCGACGCCGTGGTGCGCACGGGGACGAAGACCCGCTCGCCCGTGGCCCGCCCGCCGTGCGCGGCCACCACGAGCAGCGTCTCGCCGGGCCCGAGCGCGGCCTGGTCGACCACGGTGTAGTGCTGGGCGGCGCGCAGGGCGCCCGGCAGCCACGGCGCGGTGCGCAGCAGCGGTTCGAGATGTTCGTCGCGGATCACGTATGTCGTCAACTCCCGGTCATCTCATAGGTGTCGATGCCGCGGCGCCATACTCCGAGGGCGAGGGCGAGGGCGCCGCCCGTCACCAGTGGCAGCCACACCACGAGCCCGGCGGCGCCGGTCAGCAGGTAGACACACGGCACGTAGGAGGTGAAGGCGAAGGGCAGCACCCACGTCAGCAGGACGCGCAGCGAAGGGTGGTAGATGTCCAGCGGGTAGGCGGCGAACTCCGACACCTGACTCGCCGCGTACATCGAGGGCAGGCTGGTGACGGTCCAGAAGGACAGGGAGGCGAACAGCAGCTTCACCGAGGTGTGGATCAGCGCGCCGCACACCACCAGGAGGGGAGCGAGGGCCCATTGCAGGGGGGTGAGCCGCAGGCCCAGTTCATCGCCCGACCAGCCCACCAGAACCGCCCCGACGGCCAGTTCACCCAGTCCGTCCGGGTGGAAGAAGCGCTCCGAAAGGAGCGAGAACAGCGGGTTCACGGGACGGATCAGATAGCGGTGGAACTCGCCGCGCTGGACCAGCTTGCGGCCGAGCTCCCACAGCTGGTCGGTGAACAGGTGGTCGAGGCCGCGCGGCAGCAGCGAGAACCCCAGCAGGAACAGCACCTCGTGATAGGTCCAGCCGCCCACGGCGGGCACCTGCCGGAAGACGAGCCCCACCACCGCCGTCTGGAGTCCCACGCGCACCAGGAACGCCCCCGCCCCCAGGGCGAAGTCCACGCGGTAGGCGCTCAGGCGGTGCAGGCCGACCCCGCCGAGGAAGAAGGCGAGCCGCAGATGGCGCCGGAACGTGCGCGTCATCCCCCCAGCACCTCCAGACGGTTCAGGGCGGCCCGCCACAGCACGGCGCTCAGCACGCCGAGCCCGGCCACCCAGCCGATCTGCCGGGCCAGCACGTCGGCGGCGCCCGCCACCCCCTCGTAACGGCCGAGCAGCAGGGTGAGGGGCCCGTCCACCATGCCCTGGAACGGCAGCGCGGACGCCACGCGCGCCAGCGGCCGTGGCATCAGGGCGAGAGGCACCAGCTGCCCCGCGAAGAAGGCGACCACGCTCTGCTTCACCATCCGCACCCCCCAGGTGTTGGTGGTGACGAACCCCGTCATGCCGGTCAGCAGATTCACCAGGAAGGCGAGCAGGAGGGAGAAGAGCGTGGACACCAGGAACAGGAGGGCGTCCACGGGTTGTGGTGGCGTCAGCGGTACGAGCACGGCGAAGAGCGCGAGGACGGGGACGCCGACCAGGGCGGCGTTGGCCGCGACGACCGGCAGACACGAGAAGAGCCGCACCACCGGATAGCTGACGGGACGCACCAGCATGACGGCGACGTCACCCCGGTAGACCTCCGCCGCGACCTCGTCGTCCACCCGGTTGGCGTGCAGGATGTGCAGCACCTGCGCCATCAGCAGGTAGGTGGTGATGCCCTCGCGGGTGAAGCCGCCGGGGCCGCCGCCGGGCGGTGAGCCCGCGTACACGGCCCGCCACAGAAAGACGGTCACCGCCGCGCCTGCCGCCGCCGTGACGCCGGTGGTCACGAAGGTCGACCGGTACTGGAGCAGGGATTGCAGGCCCCCGGTGGCGAAGGGCAGGTAGGCCCGCCAGCGCGCCGCCGGTGCGCGGCGCGCCGAGGCCGCCCGCCCGGGCACGGTGAGGTCGTTCATGCCGCGCCCCTTCGGCCCGGCTCGGCCCCGGCCGTGAGCGGTTCGCCGTGGCCGGCGTAGATCCGCCGCAGCACGTCCTCCAGATCCGGTTCGGGTGCGAAGCAGTCGGTGAGGTCGAAGCGTTCGAGCAGGAAGGCCAGGACCTGTCGCGAGGTGAACCGGTCGGCCGGATAGTCGACCCTGATCCGGCCGTCCTCGGTGCGCGAGGCGTCCGCTCCGGGAAGTCCCCGCTCGATCCGGGCGCAGGTCTCGGCCCGGTCCGCGGCGCCCCGGTGGTCGAAGACGACGGAGCGCCGCCCGGCGCTGCGCAGCAGGTCCCTGATGCTTCCCTGGTGCACCACCCGGCCCCGGTCCACGACCAGGGCGCTGTCGCAGATCGCGGCGATGTCCGCGATGTCGTGGCTGGTGAGGACGACGGTCGTGCCGAGCTCGCGGTGGACATGGTTGACCAGGCGCCGCACCGCGTCCTTGAGCAGCATGTCGAGGCCGATGGTCGGCTCGTCCCAGAAGACGACCGCCGGATCGTGCAGCAGGCTCGCCGCGATCTCGGCCCGCATCCGCTGGCCCAGACTCAACTGCCGCACCGGCGTGGTGCCGAGGGCGTCGATGTCCAGGAGCTCCCGGTACAGGGCGAGGTTGCGCCGGTAGACGGGATCGGGCACGTCGTAGATCCGCCGCAGGATGCGGAAGGAGTCCGGTACCGACAGGTCCCACCACAGCTGGCTGCGCTGACCGAACACGACCCCGATGCCGCGCGCGTTGGCCTGCCGGTGCCGGTAGGGCTCGATGCCGTTGACCAGGCAGCGCCCCCGGGTGGGCGTCATGATGCCGGTGAGCATCTTGATGGTGGTGGACTTGCCCGCCCCGTTGGCGCCGATGTACGCCGTCTTCGATGCCGCCGGGATCGTGAAGGAAACGTCGTCGACCGCCCGGACGATCCGGTGCTCGCGGGTGAACAGGGTGGACAGACTCCCGGCCAGGCCCGGTTTGCGTTCGGTGAGCCGGAACTCCTTGACCAGGTTCTCCGCGACGATCACAGCAGCACCCGCTCAAGGGCCCGCTCCAGGAGGCCCAGGCCTTCGTCGAGCAGTGCCTCGTCGAGGGTGAACGGCGGGGCGATGCGCAGGATGTGGCCGCCCAGGGCCACTCTGAGTCCGAGGTCCAGGGCAGTGGTGTACACGGCTCGTGCGATGTCCGGCGCTGGCGAACGGCTTTGACGGTCCGTCACGAACTCCAGTCCGTACAGCAGTCCGACGCCGCGTACGTCACCGAGGTGGTCGAACCGGGCGGCGAGCGCGGACAGCCGGTCGCCGAGCCGCTCGCCGAGCGCGCGGACGCGTTCGAGGAGCCGGTCGCGCTCGATGACCCCCAATGTCGCGCGGGCCGCCGCGATCCCCAGCGGGTTGCCCGCGAACGTCGACGCGTGGGCGCCGGGCTCCGAGGCCGCGGGGTGACGCATCACATCCGCCCGCCCCGCCAGGACGGCGAAGGGAAAACCGCTGGCCAGGCCCTTGGCCAGGGCAACCAGATCGGGCTCGACACCGAACTGCTCGCACGCCAGGAACGTCCCCGTGCGGCCGCCGCCGGTCAGCACCTCGTCGGCGACCAGGAGCACTCCGTTCGCCCGGCAGGCGTCGGCGATCTGCTCCCAGTAGCCCGGGGGCGGCACGATGACGCCGCCGGCCCCGAGCACGGGCTCGAAGACGAGCGCCGAGACATTCGGTTTGCCGGCGATGTGCCTGCGCACGAGTGAGGCGCAGCGCAGCTGGCAGGTGGGCCGGGTGAGCTCCAGTGGACATCGGTAGCAGTAGGGCGAGTACCCCAGGACGGAGTTGCCCGCGAAGGCCTGGTGGCCGACGTCCCAGTGGACCAGCATCCGCGCCCCCATGGTCTTGCCGTGGAAGCCGCCGCGCATCGCCCCGATCCGGTTGCGGCCCGGTTCGGCGCCCGCCAGCACCACCCGCAGCGCGGCCTCGATCACCTCCGCGCCGGTGGAGAACAGGGCGTAGGTGTCCAGGTGTCCGGGCAGCAGCCGGGCCAGCAGTTCGAGCAGGGCCGCGCGGTCGGGCGTGGCGCTGTCGTGCACGTTCCACAGGCGCCGGGCCTGTGCGATCAGCGCCTCGACGACCTCGGGGTGCCCGTGCCCCAGCGACTGGGTCAAGGTGCCCGCGGCGAAGTCCAGGTACTGGTTTCCGTCGAGATCGGTCAGGACCGGGCCGTCCCCCTCGGCGAAGACCCGTTGCCCCGCCGCCGCTTCCTGCGAGGCGCCCGGCGCCAAGTGCCGGGCCTCACGCTCCAGCCGTTCGAGCTGGTGGCGTCCTGTCACTGCTGCTCCCCACGCTCGGTGCGAACTGCCGTGGCACGGGCCGCCGTTGTGCGGCGCCGGACCGAGTCAAACATCAACCGGCCACGCTCTGCAAGGACTTGCTGAAAGTTTCAGACTGCGCTTGCGTTCGTGGCGCCGCCTCTGCTTGAGTCGAGAGCAGTCCAACCGGTGACACCGCGACTTCCGTTCGAGGAGAGATCCGTGAGACCTCAGTCCTTTCCCGCACGACAGCGGCGGCCGGCGTGAAAGCCCTGGTCCTGGCGGGCGGCACCGGCAGCAGACTCCGGCCGTTCACCCACACCCGCGCCAAACAGCTGCTCCCCCTGGCCAACAGACCGGTGATCCACTACGCGCTGCGGGCGATCGCCGACGCCGGCATCGACGAAGTGGGGATGGTGGTCGGCTCGCACGCCGACGACCTGCGGCGGTCGGTCGGGGACGGCAGCGCCTTCGGTCTCGGCGTCACCCACCTGCGCCAGGCCAAGCCCCTCGGCCTGGCCCACGCCGTGCTCATCGCACGCGACTTTCTGGCCGACGACGACTTCCTGCTGTACCTCGGTGACACCTACCTGCCCGACGGCGTGACGTCCTTCGTCCGGCGCGCCGATCAGGGCGCGGACGCCGCCCGGCTGTTGCTCACCCCGGTGGCGGACCCCACCGCCTTCGGTGTCGCGGAGCTCGACGCCGGGGGCCGGGTGCGCGGGCTGGAGGAGAAACCCGACCGGCCCCGCAGCGACCTCGCCCTGATCGGCGTCTACGCCTTCACGCCGGTGGTGCACGAAGCGGTACGCGCCATCCGCCCGTCCGGGCGCGGCGAGCTGGAGATCACCCACGCGGTGCAGTGGATGATCGACCAAGGGCTCACCGTGCGGGGGGAGACGACCACCCGGCCGTGGCGCGACACCGGCAGCGTGGAAGACCTGCTGGAGGCGAACCGGCACGTCCTGGACCGGATGGAGGGGAGCGTGGAGGGCAAGGTGGATCCCCGCAGCGTCCTGGTCGGCCGGGTGCGGATCGAGGAGGGCGCCGTGGTGCGGGGCTCGCGGATCGTCGGCCCCGTGGTCGTCGGCGCGGGCGCCGTCATCAGCAACGCCAGCGTCGGCCCCTACACCGCCGTCGGCGAGGACTGCCGGATCGAGGACAGCGCGATCGCGTTCTCGGTCCTCCTGCGGGGCGCGTGCGTGGAGGGCGCCGCGCGCATCGAGGGCTCGCTCATCGGCCGCGAGGCCGTCGTCACCGCCGCGCCCCGCCTGCCGGGGGCCCATCGACTCGTCATCGGCGACCACAGCAAGGTACAGCTCACCTCATGACTTCTCGCATCCTCGTCACCGGCGGGGCCGGCTTCATCGGCTCCGCCTACGTCCGCGCGCTCCTCGGCCCCTCGGGCCCGCCCGGCGTCACGGTCACCGTCCTGGACAAACTCACCTACGCGGGCAGCCTCGCCCGCCTCGACCAGTTCGCGGGCCACCCCCGGTTCGCCTTCGTGCGCGGTGACATCTGTGACGCCCCCGCCGTGCGCCGCCTCGCGGCCGGGCACGACGACATCGTCCACTTCGCGGCGGAATCACACGTGGACCGCTCCATCGAGGACGCCTCGGACTTCACCCGCACCAATGTGCTGGGCACACAGCTCCTGCTGGACGCCGCGCTGCGCCACGGGGTGCGCCGGTTCGTCCACATCTCCACCGACGAGGTCTACGGCTCACTGCCCCAGGGCGCCGCACGCGAGCAGGACCCGCTCAGGCCGAGTTCCCCGTACGCAGCCTCGAAGGCCGCGGCCGATCTCATGGCGCTGGCCCAGCACCACACCCACGGTCTGGACGTGCGGGTCACCCGGTGCTCCAACAACTTCGGCCCCTTCCAGCATCCGGAGAAGGCCGTCCCGCGCTTCGTGACCGCGCTCCTGACCGGCGCGCGCCTGCCGCTGTACGGTGACGGGAGCCAGGTGCGCGACTGGCTGCACGTGGACGACCACGTCCGGGCGGTCGAGCTGGTGCGGACGGCGGGGCGGCCCGGCGAGATCTACAACATCGGGGGCGGGACCTCGCTGACCAACCGGGACCTCGTCGGCCGTCTGGTCCGCCTGTGCGGCGCGGACGCCGATCGCATCACGCACGTCCAGGACCGCCCGGGCCACGACCGCCGTTACGCGGTGGACCACGGCAAGATCAGCGCCGAACTGGGCTACCGCCCCCACCGGGACTTCGAGGAGGCGCTGGCCGCCACGGTGGCCTGGTACCGGGATCACGCGTCGTGGTGGCGGCCGCTGGCCGCCGACGGGCCGGGCACTCCGGCCCGTGCGGCCGGGCGCGTTCGAAGACGCGGACGGCCAACCCCACGGTTGAGGGGCTGCTGACGACCAGTCAGAAGCAAGCTGCCCCGAACCTGATGCACCGTCAGTTCATTGCCATCGCCATCGTCACCATCGTCGCCATCCATCCGCGCGACCGTGGCCGCGTGCCCACCGCGTGCCCGCCGCGCGGCGCACTCCGTGGCTCATCACGGCCCAACGCGCGGACAGCGGCGCCCTGTTGGGCGCCACGGGTGCCCGCCTGCTCCGACGGCCGTCCTCAGCTGAGGCGCCGCCCCGGTCAGGAGTACGCCCTGAGGAATTCGACGAGCGCGGCGTTGACCTCGTCCGGGCGCTCCTGCTGGGTCCAGTGCCCGCAGCCCGGCAGCTCCACGGGCTCGCGGTGCAGGCTGGGCATGCGCTCGGGCAGGCTCGCGATGAATTCCGGGGTGCCGGGGAACGCGGGAACGAGGTCGCGCTCGCCGTACACGTACAGGGCGGGCGGGGTGATGACGGCGTCCTGCCAGGGCGCGGTCAGCTCCCAGTTGCGGTCCATGTTGCGGTACCAGTTGAGGCCGCCGGTGAAGCCCCGAGAAAAGCTCTCCGTGAGCACATCGAGATCGCCCTCGGTAAACCAGCCCGGCAGCTCCTCGGGGTCTTCGAGGGCGGCGAGCCAGCCCCGTGCCGGGTCGACCAGAGGCTGGACGATCTCCCCGGGCCTGTCGCCGGACGCCGCGTAGAAGAACTTCCGCAGCGTCGTGCGCGGGTCCCGTGCGAACTCGGCGTCGGCGACACCGGGCCGGTCGAAGTAGTTCCAGTAGAAGCGCCCGCCGAACGCCTTCTCCATGGCCGCCAGCGGCGGGTGGGGGCCCCGGACCGGTGGCGGCACGCTCAGACCGGCCACCCCGAGCACCAGATCCGGCCGCAGCAGCGCGGTGTGCCAGGCGACCGGCGCGCCCCAGTCGTGCCCGACGACGTACGCCTTCTCCTCGCCCAGCGCCCGGACCAGAGCGACGACGTCGCCGACCAGATGCAGGATGCTGTACGCCGCCACGTCGGTGGGATGGTCACTGCGGCCGTACCCCCGCTGGTCGGGGGCGACCACCCGGAAGCCGGCGGCGGCCAGCGGGCCGAACTGGTGGCGCCAGGAGTGCCAGGACTCGGGGAACCCGTGCAGAAGCACCACCAGGGGGCCCTCGCCCTCCTCGGCGATGTGCAGCCGGATCCCGTTCACGTCGATCATCCGATGCTCAACCATGGCTCCGAGCCTACGCGGTGTGCCCGGAGCGGTGGGTGGCCGGGTGGCACCCGGCCGCGTGGTGCCGTGCCGTCAGCCCGCCCGCGCCCAACACCGTTTCACCGTCGGGTCTTCGGCGGGTCCGGCACGGCGCCGGGCGGGCCGGCGGGCAGACCCGCGAGGTCCGCGGCCTGATGGAGCAGGGTGATGAGCATGGGCGAGGTCAAACGGCCCGTGAAGGTGTTGCGCTGGCTGGGGTGGTAGCAGCCGATCACCTTCAGTTCCTCGTTCCCGGCGCGGTCGTCGCGACCACTCGCGTCCGCTCCCGCCGGCCGCGCCGCGTCCGGCTCCGCGCGGCGCAGCGTCACCACGGTGCCGTGCGCGAACCGGGGCCGGGGGCGCGGCAGTCGCCACCCCGCCTCGGCGAGGACCGGCAGCAGCGTCTGCCAGCCGAAGGCTCCGAGTACGACGATCGCACGCGGGCGCAGCAGCGAGATCTCGGCCGCGAGCCACGGCCGGCACGTGTCCCGCTCCTGCGGCGTCGGCTTGTTCGCGGGAGGGGCGCAGTGGACGGGGGAGGTGATCCGCACCCCGTACAGTTCGAGGCCGTCGTCGGCGGTGGTGGCGGTGGGCTGTGAGGCGAGACCCACGGCGTGCAGGGCGGCGAAGAGGAAGTCGCCCGAGGCGTCGCCGGTGAACATCCGGCCCGTCCGGTTGGCGCCGTGCGCGGCCGGAGCGAGCCCGACCACCGCCAGCGGTGCGTCCTGCGGACCGAACCCCGGCACCGGCCTGCCCCAGTACTCCCAGTCCTTGAAGCCGGCTCGTTTCGTCGCGGCCACCGTCTCGCGCCAGGCCACCAGCCGAGGACACGCCCGGCATCCGACCAGCCGGCGATCCAGCTCCCCGATCCCGCCGCAGCGCTCCGCGTGGAACAGGGGGAAGCCGCGATCTCGGGCAGAGGGCCCCGGACTTGTGCTGCCGACCTCGTCCATGGGCCCACGCTACCTGGTGGCCCGGACCAGCGGACCTGGGCTCCGCCGGACCACCTCGGCGGAGCCCGGTGCTCAGCTCTCGCGTCGTCGGTACTCCTGCCGCAGCGCCTCCAGGATCTGGACGGCCTCGGGCAGGTCCGCCTCGCGGGCGCGCGCCGCCGCCTCGCCGAGCCGGGCGATGGCCGCGGGGAAGCGGCCCAGGCCGTTGCCCTCGATCAGGGCGGCCATCCGCTGGGCCTCGGCGCGCGGCGCCTCACCGTGCTCTCCGCCCCGCTCGTAGAGCGCCGCGGCGGTCTCCGCCTCGGCCAGCGCCTGGGCGAAGGACTCGGCCTCCGCCAGGACGCGGGCGCGGCGGTAGTGCACAGCGCCCCGCTCGTACCAGGGGACGAAGCCGTCGGCGCCGTCCGCGACCTCGCTCGCGACCGCGTCGGCCCGCGCAAGGTGCCCCAGCGCCGCCTCCAGACCGTCGGGCCCCTTGAACAGCATGGTCAGACGCGCGAACTCGCACATCATGTGCATCAGCAGGGAAGGGTTCGGCGCCACGGCGTGCGCGGCGACGGCGCGTTCGTACGCCGTGCCCGCCGCGTCCCACCGGTCGGCCATCGCCAGCGTGGTGGCCGCCTCGGCCGCCACCAGCGTCTGGAGCCGGGGCTCGTCCTCCCAGGCGGCGACGGAGGACGCGAGCCGCAGGAACTCCTCGGACGCGGGCAGGAACTCATCCAGTTCCCGCAGCCCGCGCGCCAGCGTCAACCTGGCCTGGGCGACCAGACGTTCGTCGAGCGAGGAGACCGCTTCGTCGGACAGGACGGACTCCAGTACGGCCACGGCGTCCGCCTGCTGCCCGGCGCGCGCCAGGACATCGGCGAGCTGGAGACGCAGACCGGCCGCCTCGTCCGCCTCGCCGCCCTGATCGAAGCGTGCGGCCGCCTCCGAGAGGTGACGTACGGCGCCGCCCGTGTCCCCGAGGTGGGACGCGGCATGGCCGAGCATCGCGTATGTGGGAGCCAGCGCGAAGTGGGTGTCGTCGTAGCGCACCGCGTCCGCGAGCACCCGGTGCAGTAGCTCCACCGCCTCGGCCGGCTGGTCCAGGGTCAGCAGGATCTGGGCGAGCAGGGCGCGCGGACGGGTCCCGCGCCAGGGCTGCCCGGCGGCTTCCACGTCCTTGAGCGCCGCACGCAGTTCCGTCTCGGCGCGGTCCGGGTCGCCCCGGCGGGCCGCCACGTCCGCCACGAACTGCCGGGCGCCGGCGACCTGGTGGGGGACCGACAGGTGCTCCGCCTCGGTGCGCAGCGTGCGGGTGAACTCCTCGAACCGCTCCACGGCGGAGTCCGAAGGCTCGGGCAGCTCGCCCACCAGCTCCTTGTAGGCGGCGAAGACGCAGGAGTACAGCACGGCGAGGTATTCCAGCGCCCGCTGCGCCCCGACGTCCTCGGACGAGGCGATCTCACCCGCCACCGGCGAGTCGCCCGTGAAGGGCGCCTCGGTCCTGAGCCGCGCCGCCTCACGCAGCGCCTCGTCGATGCCGGCCCGGATCGCGGCGGCTCCGCACGTGTCGTCGGGCGCGTCCTCGTCGGGGGAAGGTGTCCAGGCGAGGGCCCGGGTGCGGGCGGACAGCGCGTGCCAGGCCATGCCGAGGTCCGCGAACAGAGCGGCGGCCCGCCGCAGTTCGGCGACACTCTCCGCGTCGTCGTCCTTCCGCGTGAGCCGTTGGGCGCGCTGCTCGGCGAGCTCCGCGCGCAGCAGGTCCTCGGGACCCAGACGTTCGTCGTGCGCCCCCGTGCCGTCGGCGAGGCGTTCGGCGACGAGGGCCCACAGCCTCGCGCTCCCGGGATGACCGACGGCGGACATGCGCCGGGCCTCGCTCACCAGCGGGACGAAGTCCTCGGGTATGTCCAGTGCGGCTGCCGGGGCGAGGTCCGGGCCCGTATCCACCGACGCGATGGGACGGGTGACGGCGGCCCGCAGCCCGAGCGGCAGCGGCTCATCGGTCAACGGCGTTTGTTTCAGACGCAGTTGACGCTCGTCGCTGACGGCCGTGGAGCCGTTGCGCATGTCGAAGGCGTGGCTGAGCCGGTCCGCCTCGGCGCGCAGGTGGGTGAGGAGCGTGCCCGTGGTCCACTTCCGTCCGGGCGGGCCCGCGACGGCGGTGTCGAGGTGGCCGTCCGCCACCAGCCGGGTGAGCAGCACCTCGGCGCCGGTCAGGAAGGAGAGATGGGCCAATGGAGCACCGCTCGCCTCGAACAGGGGGCGGTTCTCGGCAAGGATCTCAAGACCCCGGCCCTCGTTGCGTGACAGCGCGCAGAACTCCAGGTGCAGACCCACCTCCTCCTGCGTCCCCGGATTCCCCCGCACCCGGCGGTAGCCGGTGAGATGGTGCGAGCGGGCCTCGTCGAAGCGGCCGGTGCGCAGCAGCGGCAGCAGGGCGCGTGCCTGGCTCATCTGGGGCTCTTCGGTGCAGCCCTTGTCCTCGGTGAGCACCGGCCGCCAGGTGTCGAGTGCCCCGGCGTCGTCACCCGCCACCACTTGGTGCACGGCGAAGTGCCGGGTCTCACAGGCCTCGCAGTCACTGAGCTCGGTACGGGGGCGGGTGGCCCACAGGTCGTACGCGTCGGCCACACCGGTGCCCGTGTGGCGCGCCACGTGGTAGCGCATCGCGGCCACCGGCTGCATGCCGTGCCCGGCGTCCTGATAACGGGTGCGCATCTGGTCGATCCAGCCGTGCACAGCCGCCAGGGGCACCTCGGGCACCTGCAACAGCGACGTGGTCACCCACTTGAACCGCCAGAAGACCTGGTTGGCCTCCCACTGGCTGAAGGACCCCGCAGCGGTGTCCCACAACTTGAGCAGCCGGGCGAAGGCGACGGGCGACTTGCGGTGCTCGCCGGTGAACTCGTAGGCCGACATCAATTCGAGCAGGGCCGTGACGAGGACGTCGGGCTCCTCGAAGGACTCGGCGGCCTCGACGAGCTCTTCCGCGGTGATGGTGCGCGGCAGCCCGTGGGGGCGGCCGTTGTTCTCACGCAGCGCCTCGACGACGGCCTCGGGGGTGTCCAGCATCTACAGTTCCTTCCGGGGCTCGGAGCCGGGTGCCGCCGTGCCGGAGTGGTGCATGGCGTGAGTGAGCAGGTTGATGAAGGCCCGGTTGAGCAGAGCGCTCTCGCTCGCCCGCAGCGGGCGGCGGCTGAGCAGCAGGGCCTGGCCGTACAGCGCCTCGGCTGCGGTGACCGCGAGCTCTTGCTCGGTGATGGTGATGGCCTGGCGCACCAGCGGGTTGAGGTGGTTCAGGACGAGCTGGGCGCGCGGGGACTCACGGCGCAGCGAGCCGAGGATGTCCGCCCACAGGCCGTCGCTGTCGGCGGCGAGCGTCGAACGCGTCCGTTCGTGGCGCGCTTCCCGGTTGTCCAGGAGCAGCGCCGGAGCGGTGACGGGCTGGAAGTCGCGCAGGACGACGTCGCAGTCGTGCGCGCCCACGGTGTCCCGGGCGACGGCGAGGAAGGCCGCGGCGCGCAGTTCGGCCGCCGGGTCCACGGCGTCGAGGTGCGCGGTGACGGTGGCCGGGTCGAGGTCGGTGACCGCCGTGCCGGGGCGGATCTCGGGCAGCCGGTGCACGAGGTCGCGGTCGTAGGTGTAACCGCCGTTGACGACGCCGAGGCCGGCGGCCGACGCGATGGGAGCGACCTGGCGGAACTCCTCGACACTGCGGGCGACGAGCACGGTGGGGTGCTTGCGCGCGAACTCCTCAAGCGTGACGTTGCCGTCCGTGGTCTCGAACGGCAGCCACGGCAGCACGATGCGCAGGAGCTCGTCGTCGTAGCGGGCCAGCGCCTTGACCGCGAGATGGTGGGTGTCGATGAAGCGGTGCAGCAGCGACGGGTCGCTGGCCGCCAGACCGGTCAGCCAGTCACGGATGCGCTCGCCGAGCGCGTCGCGCACCGCGGACAGGGTGCCGTCCTCGTACAGCGCCTCACGGGACGCGGTCGGCCGCAGGCTGGTGGTGTCGACCACGCAGCGCACGAAGAAGGCCCAGTCGGGGAGCAGTTGGGGCGCCTGGTCGGTGAGCAGCATGCCCTTGAGATGCACCCGGTGCCCGGCGCGCTGGGCCGGGCTCATGGCTGTGGGCAGGACGTAGGCGACGCCCCGCAGACCGGCCGCCGGTAGGTCGAGCTCGATCGTGTCCAGCGGGGTGAAGTCGAACAGGTCGCGGCAGTACGCCGTCAACGCCTCGCGGCGGGCCAGCGGTGAGCGGTGACCGCGCTCCCACGGCGGGGCCTCGTTGACCTGGTGGGTCTCGCCGCTCGGCTCGACGACCGTCACCTGGTGCCGCAGCAGGCCGCCGTAGTGCCGGGCCAGGGAGACGACCCGCTCCGGCTGCGTCCACTCCGCGGTGTCGGCCCGGGGGACCAGCCGGACGGTGGTGCCCGGCTCCGGCACGGCCGACGCGGGCAGGGTGCGGATGGTGTAGCGGCCGTCGGAGTGCCCGCGCCATTCGACGGCGGGCGCCGAGGGATCGGCGGCGCTGCGGCTGAGCACCGTGATCTCGTCCGCCACGACGAAGCACGCGAGCAGACCGATGCCGAACTGGCCGATGAAGTCCCCCCGCGCCGCGTCGAGTCCGGCCCCGTCGAGCGCCCCATCGGTGGTGCGCTTGGAGCTGCGCCCGATGGTCGCGAGGAAGCGGTGGACGTCGGCCTCGCTCAGACCGATCCCCGTGTCGGTCACGGTGAGGGTGTCGCCGGCGCGCACGGTGATGGCGCCGGTCGCGCCAGGCTCGAGCGACTGGCGTGCGGTGATGGCGTCCACGGCGTTCTGCATCAGTTCACGCAGGTAGACGCGGGGGCTGGAGTAGAGGTGGTGGGAGAGCAGGTCGACCAGGCCGCGCAGGTCGACCTGGAAGGTGTGGGAGGACTCGGATTGAGGCACCGGGCGAAGTCTTTCGGTGGACGCGTCCCCGCGCGGCGCGGTGACGCGGCGCCGGCAGGGGACGGAACGGAAGGGGAAACGGAGTGTGTGAGGACGGCGGACCGTAGTCGGATCCGACGGATGCCAGGGTCGCCACGCAGAGCCATGGAAGGCCGCTGAAGGACATCAACGAGAGCTGACGCAGCGATTTATGACGGCCCGTCACCGGCAGAACAAAACGATGCTCAACGCCCGGCCGACGAGCGATGCTCCTTGTAGGCCGCGGCGGGATCGGAGGCGTCGATGTAGTGCCAGGGGGACTCGGTGACGCGCCCCTCCGAGCCGACGAAGCACTCACGGGCCCCGGCCTTGTCCTCGGCGAGCGAGAAGGCCATGGCGAAGGTGTTGAGGACCTGGAGCCATCCGCCCGAGCGGACGAAGTCCGGGTGGCGGAAGGAGTGGTCGGCGGCTTCCCGCAGCGACGCCACCACCTCGGGCCGGCGCATGTACGCGCCGCGCGAGAGCCCCCCGTCGAGGGCGAGCCAGTGCTCGATGTGCGCCATGGGGACGAGCTGGCCGAGAGCCGTGCCGCCGGGCGCGCCGAGCGCCGATTCCCGTGCGAAGGCGTGCATCTCCTGGTGCGAGCCGCCCCACTTGTCGCACACCTGCTGCAACCGCTGCTGGTGGGCGCCCAGATGGTACGGATCGCGGCGTACGGTGGCCTCGAAACGGCGCCGCGCGATGTGCTGTCCGACCTCTAGGCCCCGGCCCGTGATCTGTAGTCCGAACCAGGGCAGGGCCCACTCCGGCTCGCGCTCCGCCGCCTCGTACAGCCACTCCTCGGCCGTACGCAGCCGGGAGTGGAACAGGGCGAACTGTTCGCGGGAGACGTGCTTCGCACGCGCTCCCGTCCGTGCCTCCCAGGCCCAGTCGATGTAACGGAACCCCGCCACCAGCTTCGCGAGCGCCGCTTCGGGCTCGGCCTCTACGACCCCGGTGATCCACCGCTCGGCCCCCGCCGTCTCGCCGACGGTCCGCACCAGTTCGGTGCGGTCCTCGCGCTCCGGTCGCGCTTCGAGTATGAGCCGGACCGTCGCCCAGTCTCCGGCCGAGGCCGCCGCCCGCACCCGTCCCACATCGGGATCCCCCGAGTCACGCTGCACGCGCGCCACGGGCCGAACGACCCGCTTCCCCAGCGTGAGCCCCCATCCACGGAGCACCGCCATGTCCCCACCCCTTGTTGTGTCCCAACGGGGAGGTCAGAAGTCACTCCCTCGTGAAGGTAGTGACTATCACGCACGACTGACAATCGCACACTCTTTCCCCCGCTCCGGCCGATTGGGGCGCCCGGCCCGGAACGCGCGGGCGGAGATGGCCGAATGCGATGCACCCAGCCATCCGAGTGATGTTCAAACGTCTGATGTCTGTATAGAGTGCGGGCATGAAACGCATCAACGCACCGCGCAGGTCGGCAAGTCTGGCCGCGCAACTCGTGGACAGCCTCCGTGCACACATCGCGGCGGGCGGATGGCCGGTGGGGACGAGGATTCCGTCGGAACAGGCCCTGATGGAAGAGCTCGGTGTCGGGCGCAGCACGCTGAGGGAAGCGATCGGCGCGCTCGTGCATCTCGGACTGCTCGAGGCGAGGATCGGGGACGGCACGTATGTCCGCGCGTCCAGTGAGCTCCAGTCGGTCATGGTGCGGCGCGCGAGCGCCGCAGGACGCGATGATGTCCTCGAACTGCGCACCGTCCTTGAGGAGTTCGCCTCCAAGGCCGCCGCCCTGCGCCGCAGTGACGACCAACTGGCGCAGCTGCGCGAGCTCTTGGCCGACGCGGACGCGGCATGCGAGAGCGAGGACCCCACGGCGGCCAGGGATGTCGACGCGCTGTTCCACCGGGCCGTCGTGCGCGCCAGTGGAAACGACCTCCTCATGGAGGTGTACGACTACCTCGGCACCGCCCTGACTGCCACCCAGGGGGGACTGCCCTGGGACGCGACCGCCGCACACGAACACGCCGGTCTGCACCGCAGGCTCGTCGAGGCGATCGAAGTACGGGACGGGGACGGCGCCCGCGCCGCCGCAGCCGCCATCGTGCGCCTCACCCACGACACCGACGAGGCCGGCTCATGAAGAGCACGGAGACCGACAACCGTCCTTCTCACGCCATTGCCACGCAAGGAGACCTGTTAGGCAGGTCCACCCACGCCGCGCTTCCGCGAGAACTCGACGCGCGCACCGCGCGCCGCGCCGCGCAACTGCACGCGAGCGACCCGCAGTTCCGTGCCGCCACTCCACTCGCCGCCGTCACCGACGCGCTCCGGGAGCCGGGACTGCCCCTCGTCGAGATCGTGTTCACCGTCATGGCCGCCTACGCGGACCGCCCCGCTCTGGGCGAGCGCGCCGTGGAGACGGTCACCGACCCGGACACGGGACGCACCGGGACGCGTCTGCTGGGACGCTTCGAGACGATCACCTACGGGGAGCTGTGGGAACGGGTGGGTGCCGTCGCCTCGGAGTGGGTCCATCACTCCACGCCCCTGAGCCCGGGTGACTTCGTCGCGCTGCTGGGTCCCCCGAGCGCCGAGTACGCCGTCGTGGATCTGGCGTGTGTCCGGTCGGGCGCCGTGTGCGTACCACTGCCGTCCGGTTCCGCGGCCGACCGGCTGGCCCCCATCGTCGAGCAGGCCGCCCCGTGTGTGCTGGCCGTCGACGTGACGCAGCTGGATGTCGCCCTCCGCCTCGCGGCGCGCGCGCCGTTCCTGCGCAGGCTCCTGGTGCTGGGGCATCGTCAGGAGGACGTGCGACACCGGGAGTTGGTGGCCCGGGCGCGTGATGAGCTGGACACTCAGGGCCACGGCACCACCCTTGACACGCTGGCATCCGTCATGGCACGCGGCAGCGCGCTGCCGGCGCCGCCGCACCTTCCCCCGTCCCCGGAACCCGACCCGCTCGCCACGCTGCTCTACACCTCGGGCAGTACGGGCACCCCCAAGGGCGCGATGTACACAGAGCGTCTGGCCAAGCAGTTGTGGGTCGACTTCGTCCCCGGCCGGCCGGCGTGGCCGGCCATCGTCTTGAACTTCATGCCGTTGAGCCACATGGTGGGGCGCGGGGTGCTGTTCAGTACGCTGGCCAGGGGCGGCACCGCCTACTTCACGGCGTCGAGCGACCTCTCGACGCTCATCGAAGACCTGAGCCTGGTCCGGCCCACCGAACTGATCATGGTGCCGCGCATCTGCGACATGCTCGTACGGCGCTACCGGACCGGACTGGCCGGCTTGGACCCGGGGAGCGCCGACGCGGTCGCGGGGCTCGAAGAAGAGCTGAGGGAGCAGACCGTAGGGGGCCGCCTCCTGTGGGCCGTCAACGCCTCGGCGCCCCTCGGCGCCGATGGGAAGGCGTTCATCGAGGACTGTCTGCACGTCAGGATGGTCGACGGCTACGGCTCGACGGAAGCCGGGATCGTCACCCTGGACGGCCGTGTCCTGTGCCCGCCGGTGACCGCGTACAAGCTGGCGGACGTGCCCGAACTGGGCTATCTGAGCACCGATCTGCCCCACCCGAGGGGCGAACTGCTGATCAAGTCGGACCGGCTCGTGCCCGGCTACTACCAACGGCGGGACGCCACCGCGGCCGTCTTCGACGAGGACGGCTTCTACCGCACGGGCGACATCATGGCCCGTACCGCCGCCGACACCTTCACCTACGTCGACCGGCGGGCTGGCGTCCTGAAGCTGTCCCAGGGCGAATTCGTGCCGGTGACCCGCCTGGAAGCCCTCTTCGCCACCGGCCCCCTCGTCCGGCAGGTCTTCCTGTACGCCAACAGCACGCGCCCCTACCTGCTCGCGGTCGTCGTGCCCACCCCCCGGGCGCTCACCGACGCCGACGGGGACACGGAGCGCCTGCGCAACGCCCTGCGCGAGGCGCTGCGAGGGACAGCCGAGGACAACGGCCTCAACTCCCATGAGATACCAAGGGACTTCCTGATCGAGACCGAACCGTTCAGCCAGGACAACGGTCTGCTCTCCGGGCTGCGCAAGCCCCTGCGGCCCGCTCTGGCCGGCCGCTACGGCGAGCGTCTGGAGGCGCTGTACACCGAGATCTCCGACCGCGAGGCCGACCGGCTCGGCGCCCTGCGCAGGGCCGGAAAGGACGGCCCCGTACACGAGACGGTTGTGCGGGCGGCGCTGGCGCTGCTCGGTCACCGGCGGGACGACGCGCGGCCCGACACACACTTCCAGCAACTCGGCGGGGACAGCCTTTCCGCCGTCTCCTACGCCCAGTTGCTCAAGGACATCTACGGCATCGACGTCCCCGTCGACGTCGTCATCAACCCGGTCAACACGCTCCGGCAGGTGGGGGAGTACGTCGAGCGGGCGCTGGCCACAGAACACTCCCGGCCCACGGCCGAGGCCGTCCATGGCCCGGGCGCGACCCGACTGCGCGCCGAAGACCTGCGCTTGGAGGCCTTCTTCGACGCCGCTGCCCTACCTGCCCCCGCCCGGCCGGCCGATCCGCTGCCCGAGGCGAAGACCGTCCTGCTGACCGGCGCCAACGGCTACCTGGGACGGTTTCTGTGCCTGGAATGGCTCCAGCGCGTCGCGGAGCGCCAAGGCAGGGTGGTGTGCCTCGTGCGGGGGAAGACCGACGAGGCGGCCCGCGCGCGGCTGGACGCGGCCTTCGACAGCGGCGACCCCGAACTGCTCGCCCGTTACCGCGCGTTGGCCGCGAACCACCTGGAGGTGATCGCGGGCGAAGCGAGCGAGCCCGCACTCGGGCTCGACCCGGCGACCTGGCAGCGGCTCGCCGACACGGTGGACGTGGTCGTCCACTCGGCGGCGCTGGTCAACCATGTCCTGCCCTACAGCCAGTTGTTCGGCCCCAACGTGCTGGGCACGGCAGAGCTGATCAAGCTGGCGGTCACCTCCCGGATCAAACAATTCACCTTCATCTCCACGGTCGCCGTCGCCCTCGACGCCCCTGCGGCCGCCGAGGAGTCGTCGGACATCCGCGCGGCCTGCCCCGCGTACGCCATCGACGCCACCTACGCGAACGGCTACGCGGCCGGCAAATGGGCGGGCGAGGTGCTGCTGCGCGAGGCCCACGACACCTTCGGCCTGCCGGTCGCCGTGTTCCGCTCGAACCTGATCCTCGCCCACCCGCGCTACCGGGGCCAGCTCAACATCCCGGACGTCTTCACCCGGCTCCTCCTCAGTGTGCTGGCGACCGGGACTGCGCCCGGCAGCTTCTACGCCGAGGACAGCACGGGCGGCGGCGCGCACTACGACGCGCTCCCGGTCGACTTCACCGCGCAGGCCATCACCGCGCTGGGGGACGGCGCACGGGCGGGCCACCAGACCTACAACGTCGTCAACCCGCATGAGGACGGCATCTCCCTGGACACCTTCGTCGATTGGCTGGCGGCCGACGGCCACCCCCTGACCCGCGTCCACGACTACGACATCTGGCTCCGGCGTTTCGAGACCGCCATGCTCCGCCTGCCCGACCGCCAGAAGCAGCACTCGGTGCTCCCGCTGCTGCACGCCTTCGCCCATCCGCAGCCGCACCTTCCCGGTTCCGCCCTTCCCGCCCGGGCATTCCGCGCGGCGGTGCGGGCGGCCGACCTCGACCCCGAGCGCGACATCCCCCACCTCACGCGGGACCTGATCAGCAAGTACGTCGCGGATCTGCGGACGCGAGAGCTGTTGTAGGTCACGGGCAAACAGGGCGTGTACGTGATCGCGGAGACCTTGAGGCACCGGGCGTCACGCGGCAGGCGTGAAAGCAGGGCCCCAACTGCCCGCGTGCACAAGGTAGTTGAAAACAGGGCAGTCGAGGCACACCTCGTCCTGGTGGCACAAGGTATCCCCGTGGGCCATGTCGGGACGGGTCTCGGCCGTAGGCGTCGCGATCCGTTGTTCCCCGCCCGTCCGCACCGGTACAGATGGGCGGGACCAGTCGGTACAAGGAGGGGAAAATCATGAAGAAGACGAAGAAGAGGACCACGAGGAGGACCGCCGGTATCGTCCTCGGCCTGGCGTTGGCGGGCGCGCTGGGGGTTGCGGGCTCGGCCGAGGCGCAGGGCCGGCCGTCGGTCGCGGCTCCGGCCCCGGCGCCGGCCGTCGGCGCGCCGGCCACCGCCGCTCCGGCCGCCGAGGCCCCCGCCTCGGTCGTCGCGGAACTGAAAACGGCGACGAACAAGGCACGCACCCGGCTCGCGCCCAACGCCCGGGTCATCTGTTACGCGGCGCACGTCCAGGACATCGGCTGGCAGCCCGCCGTCTGTGACGGCGCGGTGGCGGGCACGACCGGACAGAGCCGCCGGATGGAGGCCGTGGCGATCTCGACCAGCGGTGTCGGGGGCGTGTGCGCCAACGCCCACCTCGCCGACATCGGCTGGCAGGGCTGGGTGTGCGGCTCGGACGGACAGGTCGTGACGGTCGGCACCACCGGACAGTCGCGCCGCATGGAGGCGCTGGGCGTGCAGGTCGGCTCGGGCAACGTCGGGGCGCAGGCGCACGTGGAGGGCTACGGCTGGCTCACCGCGGTCACCGGCAACCCGGTCTACGCGGGAACCACAGGCCAGTCCCGCCGTATGGAGGCCGTACGCGTCTGGGTCTGACCCGGATGCCTGACGGCCGCTGACGGCTGACATCCCATAGCAGGGGTGGTGAGCAGGGGTGGTGCTCCGAACCGGGGTGCCACCCCTGCGCCCGTGCGTGCGCCGGGGCCGCGTCGGCCAGGAGCTCGCGCATACGGCGAGCGATGTGCGTCATGGCCCCTTCATGCCCGCGACCCCCACGAGGCGGTCCCGAAAACGAGGAGGGCGACGGCGGCCAATCCGGGCGCGGATGAGCCGGGAGTGATATCAGGCCGTATGCAAACATTTCTGCCCTGCGCCGGATTCGCGGACTCCGCCGAGGTCCTGGACCGGCGCCGACTGGGCAAACAGCGGGTCGAAGCCCTCCAGGTGTTCCGGGGCCTGACCGTGCCGGGCTACGGATGGCGGCGCCACCCCGCCGTACGGATGTGGTCCGGATACGAGGAGGCCCTGGTCTGCTACGGCCTGGTGATCTGCGCGGCGTGGACGGCGGCGGGCGGCGCGGACACCTGCGCCGGGACGCTGACGGAGGACTACCGGCGATGGCATGACACCCACGCCACGCGAACCATGCGCCACACCCGCGCCACACGACCCTTGCGCAACACCCGCCCCGCACGGCCCGTGCGTACCCAGGAGGAACTTGCCCGCGCCGGGGAACTTCCGCCCTGGCTCGGTTCACCGGAATTCCACCGCAGCCACCGGTCGGCGCTGGTGCGCAAGGAACCGGACTTCTACCGGCCGCTGTTTCCCGAGGTCCCGGACGACTTGCCCTACGTGTGGCCGACGTCGGACCGGGAGCGGCGCATGGAGGAACCGTAGGGGCGGGCGCCAGGAAGGTCCAGGGGGCGGCACCGGCCTCAACCGCTGTGCCGCACAGCTCAGTTGACGGACACGACCACTGGCCGGACGTGAGGGCGTGACGGTCCGGCGCGCACCACCGTCGGCACCGGGCGTCGGCCGCTCACGGCAGCAGCGCTGCGGCGAGCTCATGGGGCCGGGCTGCGAACGGGCTGTGGCTGCCTGGAAGGGTGCGCACGGTGAACGAGTCGCCGGGCATGGCCCGGTCGGCTTCCGCGATCATCAGATCCTGCACGGCCGCAGGCAGTGCCCGGTCGTCCGCGCAGCGCAGAAAGGTCCGAGGGATACGCCCCCACCGGTCCGGGGTCACGATGACCGGAGTGGAGGGGATCGCCAGCGGGAGATCGGGGCTCAGCGCCGAGCGCCAGCGGTCGAAGCGGTCCAGAGGGGTGTCGTGGTAGTGGGTCTGCCGCAGCTCCTCGATGTAGGCGGGGTCCTGCGAGAGCGGGTTGATCCGCACGGCGCCCAGTTCCTCGGGGTCGCCGAGGTTCAGACTCCCGCCTCGTGCCGCGGCCTGCTCGGGGGCGTCGAGGTAGTCGAAGAACCGGGGCCGTCCTGCGGGTACGAAGGCTGAGAGGTAGACGATCTCGTCGACGAGCCCGGGTGCGCTCTCGGCGGCGAGCGACGCGGGGCCGCCGCCCGCGCTGTGCGCGACGAGCACGACACGACGGTGGTGGCGGGCCTGGTGCAGCGTGTCAAGGACGGCCTCGGCGCTGTCGTCCATCGTCACGGTGGCGAGCTCGGACTTCTCGGTCAGCAGGCCCGGCTGGCCCGGCTGGAGGTATCCGCTGGGCAGTGGCGCGTCGAAGCCGTGCCCCGGCAGGTCGACGGCCATGCTCGAGGCACCGAGTGCGGCGAGCGCGCGCTGCGTCGGCGCCCACTGCGCCGAACTGTGCCAGGCCCCGTGCACGAAGACGAAGACGGTGTCTGTGGGAGAAGTAGCAGTCATGACCGCATTCCACGCGACCCGACGCCGGTCATCCATCAAAAGATCTGACAAGCTGGCGCACGATACCTGTGAGATATCGCGAGACATGAAGGGACGGGTTGGCATGGAGGCGCGGCACCTGCGGTACGCACTGGCCCTCGCCGAGCACGCGCACTTCGGCCGGGCGGCCGGTGCGCTGGGCATCGCGCAGCCCCCGCTGTCCAAGCAGATCGCCGACCTCGAACGAGAAGTGGGCGCCCGCTTGTTCGACCGCACCCGCCGGGGGGTGTTCCCGACAGCTGCGGGCGCGGCCTTCCTCCTGCGGGCGCGCAGAGCGCTCGACGAGATCACGGCGGCCTCGGTCGACGCGGCCAGGGCGGCGCGTGGCGAGACGGGACGGCTGCGCCTGGGGTTCATCGCATCGGCGCTGCTCGAACCCCTGCCGGACGTCATCGGCCGGTTCGGGCGCGAACGGCCCGACGTGCGGCTGGAACTGCACGAGATGGCGACCAATCGCAGCACAGCCGCGCTCGTCGCCGGGGAACTCGACGTGGCGATCGGCCTGGGTCGTCCACGAGGCGTCGGGGCCGAACAGTTGGTTTCGGTCCCGATCGGACACGATCACCTCGTCGCGGTCGTCAGCAGTACACATCCGTACGCGGGGCAGCCGTCGGTGGACGTGGGCCAACTGCGGCGACAGCCGCTGATCGTGGCACCGGGCGAGGACGAACCCGCCGTCCTCACCGGCCTGCGGACCCTGCTGGGCAAGGACTCCCCGGCGCTCTCCGGCGCGACCGTCGCGCGGGACATCCACACCATCATCGGCCTCGCCGCCTGCGGGGTGGGCGTCGGTCTTGGGCCCTCCCGCATGCTGACGGCCCCACGACGGGGCACATGGTTCTGCGAGGTGACCCCGCGCACACCCCTGCCCGACCTGATCCTGTCCTTCCAAGCCCGCGACCCCTCCCCGGCGTTGAACGCCTTCCTCGACGTCATCCGCCAGAACTGCCCCGAGGTCGGAGCCGCCCTCAACCACCGGATCGGCCCCACGGACCAAGATGAAGACGACGACGGGGCCCCGATTCCTGCCTGACGTCACTTCACCGGGCGAGCGAGCTCCGGTCGTCCGGCTCCTTGGAGCCTGCCGCCCCGTCTCATACATGCGCCCGGGGGTCGAGAGCCCCAGCCGCCAGGGACAAGGGTGCTGCCGCGAGTGAAGAGTGGCCGCCGCCGCGCGATCAGGGCCTTCCGTCATGTCGGCCGGGCCGACGCGCCTGAAGTACACCAGGCCGGCCTGGCCCACGAATCGCTTCTTGAGCATCCACGTGCTGACGCCGCTCTGGATCCGCTCAGACAGGCCCGCCACGGTAACCGGCACCAGTGACACCGCTCTGCCCGTTCTGACCGCTGTCATCAGCGGCGCTCAACTCATCGGGAACAGATCACGGTAACGAGGGTGAACGACGCGTAGAAGGTGCCTTCAGCGAGGCTGGCGAACCAGCGCTCCCCGCGCTCCCGCTCCACGTACCCGCCGTTGATGGCCTGCTCCATGTTGCGGCCGAGCCCCAGCGTGTGGTCCGCATCGGCGAAGTCCCTGAAGACCGGTGTCGTCGCGACCACCGTCTCCACGCGGAAGCCCGCCTTCTCGGCAAGCCGACCCAGGCTGCGTCCGATGGTGGCGTTACGGACTACTTCTTCTGTGGTGTAACGAGTGAAGTCCCGACTGGTCCGAAGATCCTCCGCGTTGACGGCCAGCGTGTCCCAGTCGGGTTCGACGAGTCCGACCAGGGCGCCCGGCCGGCTGACAAGGTGCAACTGGGCGAGAGCGGCAACAGGCTCCTTCACATGCATCAGAACCCGGTCGATCTTGGCTCGATCCACCGATCCCTGATCGATCGGAAGCGCGTGAACGTCGCCCTCCCGGATATCCACTCCGCGCAGGCCGCCCGTACGTTCACGCGCTTGGGCAAGCATGGCCGGATCACGATCGACGCCGATCACTGTGCCGTGCTCGCCCACCCGCTCAGCCAGTGCGGGAAGGTCAGTACCCGGCCCGCAGCCGACATCCAACGCGGTGTGACCAGGAGAAATGTCCAACAGGTCGATGAGCTGCTGCTTGTAGGCACGGCCAGCGTTGCTGGCTGCCGCCCGCAACATGTACGAGGCTTGTTCCGGCCGGGTCACACCAAGAGTTGTCGACATACACGCAAGTCAAGCAGACGGAGGCTGCGAACCATCAACTCGGCTCCGCCGTGCGGCCGTTACGGACTCCACAGCTCCGAATCATTCGACAAGCTCCTCACATCTGAAATGTGAAACAGGCACTGCCCTTGTTCTTTAACATCAGGATCTTCGAGGAGTAGCGGATGAGCCTTGGGTGGATCCGGCCCCATGCCGGTTTCGGCCTTGCCGTAGTTGGTGGTGTCGGTGTCGGTGTCGGTGTCGGTGTCAGTGTCGGTGACGGCGGATCGCGGGCTCGGGCCAGGTCTCCGGTTTGGTGACGCGGGACTCCGGGCCGTGCGAGCTGGGCGGCGGTGGCCGGGGTCGCATCGTCTACCGGGCCGAGCCGGACCGCGTCCAGGTCGCGGTTCAGGATCGCGGTCCAGGAAGTGGCGCCCGGCTCCAGCACGGCCACGAAGGAGTAGGGGCAGCCCGGGATGAACTGCGACGCCGACTTCTCCCGACCGTAAACGTGGCAGAACGGTCGCTCTGCCGAGCACGGTGCGTCCACCAGCTCGAACAACTGGTCTCGCCGGGCGGCCAGACATTCGTAGAACGCACCCCGAAAAGCGCGGGCGATCACGGCTCCGGCGCCGAGGAGGTCTTCGAGGGCGGGCCTGAGGCTGCCGTCGGTCCAGCACTCACCCGCGGCCACGACCAGTACAGGTCGCTCGACCGTTCCATAGCCATGAGCTGCCAACCATCGAGCGACAGCAGTTGCGTTCCTCAGTGCCCCAGCAACCACCGTCGCCTCCCCGGCCGCGGCAGCGATGGTGGACCCATTGGGCGAAGGGAGTACCAGCCGCGAAGTCAAGGGAGCCCGCCGCAGTGCAGCTGGTGACAACGGCCATGGTGACGTCTCGGTGGCCAGGATCCGCCCGACGGCCAGTCGAGCCTGCGCCTTGTCAGCGAAAGCCTCGGCGGTCTCGTCACGCCAGCGATGAGGGAACACCCGAGTCCCCGACTCGACCGCAACCGTCACCGACGTCGTGAACGACAACACGTCGACGACGACAAGGCAGGCGGTGTCCTGCGCAAGAAGCTCCGCGCCGACTGGCCCCCACCCGAACCGCACGCCATGTTTGACCTGCATGAACCAATCACCCATGATCGGAGATCATGCCAGGGCCCCCTGTGGAGACTTCCTGATCGAGGACTGTCTCCACGCACGCTGGGAGGCCTCGGACGAGAGAGAACCAACCCCGGCTCACAGTACGGGAGTTGGTCACAAGAATCGGCTTCCTACAACATCGGGCTCGGGGTCCGGCCCAGGGCCCGGGGACGGTCGGTGGTCGCCGCGCTCGGAGTCCGGCCCGTATCGCTCGAAAGGCCGCAGGTGCGGGCCCCGCCTTCGTAGTGCGTCATGGCGCACTCCTCGTGGCCCTTCCCGCCCCGCCGACCAGCGTCGTGGAAAGGTGAGCTCACGCAGGTCGGCGACCACGCGCGATATCGGGTGGCTCGGGACCCGGGCGGGACGTCAGCCCGCGGCCAGCACCCGCTCCAGCCAGGAGCGACGGGCCTGCCACGCCGCCCGGCTGATCACCGCGTCCGGGACCACCAGGTCGAAGGTGTGATAGCCGCCGGACCACACGTGCAACTCGGCGGAGCCGCCGGCCCGCCAGATCCGGTCGGCGTAGGCGACGGCCTCGTCGCGCAGAGTCTCCGCGGAGCCGACGTCGATGAACGCCGGCGGCAGTCCGGACAGATCCGTGGCGCGGGCAGGCGCGGCGTACGGTGACACGTCCGCTCAGCGCGGCCGCCAGGCCACCGCCGGCACTCGTCCCCGCGACGACGATCCGGTCCGCGTCCAGGCCGAGTTCGGCCGCGTGCTCGACGGACCACAGCAGTCCGGCGTAGACATCGTCGAGGGGCGCGGGATACGGATGCTCCGGCGCGAGCCGGTACCCCGCCGAAATCAGCGATGCTCCGAACCGCTCGGCCTCGTCCAGTAGCCGTTCGAGGAAGAACAGGTGCCGCGGGTCGCCGCTGAAGTAGCCACCGCCGTGCACGAAGTAGATGACGGGGCGCGACGCCGCCGGACCCGAAACGGCGGCAGGCGTACAGATCAGCAGCTCGGCCTCCGAGGTGCCGGACGCCCCGGGAACCGAGTGCGAAGTCACCTCGAACCGTCCGCCCTGCCGCAGCTCGTCGAGTGTTGGCACCTCTGCGGCGTCCTCGGCCCGGACCTTCGGCAGCCGCTCCATGCTCATCGGGCCCGAACCGGCCTTCTGCACGGCGCGGTATCCGTCCAGCAGCGCCGCATCGAAAGGTATTGCCGCCATCAGTCCACCTTCGTGAGATTGCGCGCGCCACCCCTGGGGACGGCGATCGTGTGCTCCGCGTGCGCGCTGCGTGATCCATCGCTGGAAGCGGGAGTCCAGCCGCCCAAGGCAGTGTAGATCTTGCCCAACGCGGCCGCCCCCCAAGGTTTCAGGGCCCGCGCCGGACCGGGACGCGGCACCGGGCCGGAGCGTGCAACCGGTCGTACTCGAGGGTCCCTGGGCGCGGGATTCCCAGGGGACGGTACGGAAAATCTGCGGCAGGGGCAGTCAGCGGAACAGGCGGAAGAACCCGCGCACCTGCTGGACCAGTGACTCCGGCCGCTCCAGCGCGGCGAAGTGGCCACCATGGGGCAGTTCCTCGAACCAGCTCAGGTCGGTGAAGCGCAGTTCGGCTTCCCGCCGCGACGGGCGGGTTATGTCGCGCGGGTAGATTGACAGCCCCGATGGCGCGCTCACCTTGTCGCGAAAGTGGGCGAAGCTCTCCCAGTACAGGCGCGCCGACGACGTGGCCGACGCGGTGAACCAGTAGACCGAGATCTCGTCGAGGATCGTCTGCCGCGACAACGCGTCCTCGGGATGGCCGTCGTTGTCCGTCCACGCCCAGAACTTCTCGGCGATCCAGGCGGCCTGTCCCGCCGGGGAGTCGGTGAGGCCGTAACCGAGCGTCTGCGGCCGGGTCGCCTGGATCGCCGAGTACCCCCGGCCGGTGCGCCGCATCTCCTTCTCGGCCTCGAGATTGGCCAGTTCCGCGGGCGTCGGGTCGTCGAACGCGCCCGCCGCCACGGATCCCAGGTTCAGGTGCACGCCGACGACCCGCCCGGGCGCCACCTCGCCCAGCGCCCCGGAGACCGCCGAACCCCAGTCACCGCCCTGCGCGCCGTACCGTTCGTAACCCAGCGAGACCATCAGCGTGTCCCAGGCGCGCGCGGTGCGCGTGACGCCCCACCCGGTCGTCGACGGCTTGTCGCTCCAGCCATAACCCGGCAACGACGGGGCGACCACGTGGAACGCGTCCGCCGGGTCACCGCCGTGCGCCCTCGGGTCGGTCAGCGGACCAAGGACCTCCAAGAACTCGAGCACCGAACCCGGCCATCCATGCGTGAGCACAAGCGGGAACGCGTCTGGCTCCGGCGAGCGGACATGCAGGAAATGGATCCCCAGCCCGTCGATCGTGTCGCGGAACTGCGGGAACACGTTCAGCCGCGCGGCGAACCCGAAGTCGTAATCCTCGGCCCAGCTGCGGCAGAGCTCTTGCGCGTACGCCAACGGCAGACCCTGCGACCAGTCGTCCACCGGCTCACGCTCGGGCCACCGTGTCCGTCGCAATCTGTCCCGCAGATCCACGATCTCGGCTTCGGTGACACTGACCTCGAACGGCTCGGCCGACACGGCACATCTCCTTACGAGTCAGGGCGTCATCGGATCAGATGCGGCTGGACCGACAACGCGGGTTCGCACGGCCGGCGTCGGGTCGCGGGCGGTGATCAGCGGCAGGGCGCCGGGCGAGGCTGAGGATGAGTCCGAGTGGTTGCGGCGTCGTCCCCTGCCGAATATGGCGTGACATGCTAAAGCTCTTTTGAGTGTAACGCTACGGAGCAGTGAGGAGATATATCAAATGCGGGACGCGTGTTACAGCCCAGTGGTCGTCCAGACGGCCGTCGACCTGGCCAACACCTTGAGGCCGGTCAAGGGAGAGGACACGCTCGAGACCGTGGACCAGCTCCGGGACTTCCTTGACGACCATCCCGCGGCTGAGTCTCCGAGTTCGGCCGCGAACCAAGGGGCCGGCCCGCGGCAGCTCACCCGCGCCGACCTGGCGGAAGTGCGCGCGGTGCGCGAGACGGTGCGGCAGGTGCTCGAACGGGCGGCCGCGGACGCGGTCGAAGCCGCGGCCCTGATCAACGAGGGTCTTCGTCGCAGCCGCGCCACTCCCGTACTGCGTCATGAGGACGACCGCTGGTGGACCGAGGTGACCTCCGACACCGACCGCTGCTCGGCGCGCCTCGCCGCGACTACGCTCAGCGCGCTGGCTTCCGTGATCGCCACGCTCGGTCCCGCTCGTCTCGGCGTATGTGCCGGGACGGCCTGCCGGGCCACTTTCGTGGACCTCTCGCGCAACGGCTCGAAGCAGTACTGCACCCGAACCTGCGCACACCGCGCCGGCGTCGCGGCCTACCGGAGCCGACGCAGCCAACGTTGAGCGCCGCCACCTGCCCCTGCCGGGCCGGCGCCGGGAGAGCTCTGGGTTCCCCGAGCGCGGCGAGCCTGGAGCGGTAAGGCTCCCTCCAGGCACCCGACTTGAGTCCCTGGAAGAACCCGAACTGGAACTTGCGGTCGACGTGGCGTCGTTGCGCTTCCAAACAACACGGAAAGGCTCAGACGACGCCGTGGGCGGCGAGCTGCTGGGCCACGGCCTGGATGCGCAGGGCCTGGCCGGCTCTGCCGCACGAGGCGGGCAGCAGGAAGGTGCCCTGGTGGTAGTGGAAGCCGTGGACGGAGAGCGTCGTGCGGGCCTCGATGGGGACCGTCGCCAAGGGCGTGCCGAAGGTGCCGTCGGTGTATCGGGTGAGTGTGAGGACCTGGTCGACCTCCAAGGACGCGGGGCGGCGCGGGGGCTCGGGTTGTATCTGCCCGACATGGCGCACGGCGGCCAGGGCGCGCTGGTAGCGGGGCAGGAGAGAGCGGCTGACCGCGACGGTCGCCCGCAGGGGGTCGGTGCTGACCTTGATGCCGTTGGGTTCCTCGACGCCGGCGAAGTGGTGCGGCTTCAGGCCCTCGTCCCGGGTGAGCGGGACCACGAGGAAGTGGTCGCGATGCAGTGGACGGTCGACGACGCACAGCCGCTGTCCGTCAGGGCCGGACAGTTCCCAGTTTTCGGCGTACGAGTCCTCCCCGTCGACGAGACCGGGCGCCGGCACGTCCGGCCAAGCGCGCGCCTCACTTTGCGAGGTCGAGAGGAACCTGATAACCGCCCGCGCTCAACACCGTGGCCATACGATTCTTCGCCGCTTTGAGGTCCTTCCCGGCTTGGACCAGCTCGCGCAGTCCCTGGCCGAAGAGGCGGGCGTTCTTCTGGTTCAGACCCTGACGGCAATCCCGGCTGCCCTGCGCCGCGTTGGTCCCGAACCGCGTCCACGACAGTCCGGCTTGCGCGTCGGGAACGCGGAAGTAGTTGCCGTTCGCCCAGGGAGCCAGCAGGCCCAGCTGGTCACAGGTGGTGCCGATCGGGCCCATGTCGAGCCACGCCGTCTTCTTGCTCACGGCCGCGGTGTTGATCTGGCTGATCAGCTGGTCGGAGCCGGTGGTGCCGTGGTCCACAATCCACAGCCCGCCCAAGCGGCCCCAGGCGTGGACCTGTGAGGCCAGGAGCGAGGCGTCGACCGGTGTGGTGGGCACGTGGACAAACCCTCGTGTCGCCGTCTGGACGCCGGAGGGTGTGGTGGTCATGACGTACGTGCGCTCAAGGAACACCATCTGCCCCACAACGATCGCCACGGCCGTCGCGGCGACGCCGTAGAGTCCGAAGCGCAGCCGTCCCGGCCTCCTGGGCGGGGCGAGCGGCGGGCTGGAGCCCGCAGGTGCACGGTGGTCGTCCCCGCGCCGGCGCAGCCTCAGCACCACGGAGCCGGCTCCGGCCACGACGAAGGACAGGATCGCGGTGGTCACGACCACACTGCTCAACAGGAACGGAAAGATCTGGTGGTGCCATCGGTCCCAGGGCGGCTGCCAAGTGCAGTCCCTCCCCACGGTGTTCAGCACCGGAAGGCACCCGTCCGTGGTGACGACGAGGGACATCCCGAGGATTCCCGTCAGGGCCGCGGTCTCGGCGGCGATCAAAGTGGCAAGCAGCCGGAACTGGCCGGCCGAGGCGAAGCCCGCCACCGCGGCGCCCAGAGCGCTCGCCACCAGGGCGAGCAGGATCCACACGACCTGCGCCAACGCGAAGTGGCCGGAATGCGGCGGCCGCGACTGCCAGTGGTGGAGATACGCCTCGACCCCGATGACCATGACGGTCCCGATGGCGCCACCGGAGAACCCGGGGACCAGGACGCGCCGGAGCGGCGGCAGCGTGAGAGTCCGTGGCCACCCGCCGTCGGGGCCGGTCCGCACCCGGGCCATCCACCGAGGGACGCCGTCGGTCGGGCCGGCCGCCCAAGCCGCCGCGGGCACCGTCCAGACGAGGGCCACGGCCACGGGGACCAGTGGTATCAAGAACAGGAAGTTCAGCCAGGAGAACGCCTCTGCTACCGCGGTGAGGGTTGCCGAGTGCTCAAGTCCTGATGCGGAGAACAGGGCCCGCAGGCCGGCCTCGACCCCGGCGATCGATGGCGAGTAACCATTGGCGAGACCTACCCCGATCAGCGCCCACCAGCTGAACCAGACGAGCAGGATCAGACAGCTCGCGCTCAGGCCGATCGCCATCGGGACCAGCAGGCCGCGGCCGCGCCACGTCCTGGCCGCCAGCCGCGCGCACTGCGCGGTCCACCACATGACCGCCACGCCCGCGCCGATCGTCAACAGAAGCGCCGCTGGTCGCGTCGGCCACCATTGGGCGCCGTTTCCAGAGGAGTTCCCGGTGAGCAGATCACCCGCCGCCATCCCCAGGCCGAGCCAGAAGCCCACCCGGATCCCCGACGGAGCAGGCCGCTCCGTCGACGCGGCGAAGGCCACCGACCGCCACAGCGCGACGCCGACGACGCCGGTCACCACCAGCGCCGGAACCAGCGCCACCGCCTGCTCCAGCCACATGCTCATGTGGTAGATGAACGGACTCAGATACGTCAGCAGGTCCACGGAGAGGAGGATGGCCACGACGCCGACGAGGAACGTCGGCAGCGCCTGGACACCGAACACCGGCGCGGGATCGTCGAGGTTGTGCCGCCGCAGTTCCAGTCTCGGGTGGGACCGCCACAGCTCGGTGAACGACGCCCAAGCCGCTTGGGCCCTGCTGCCTTCCGGCGGCGGTTGCCCCACTTCCCATTTGCGTTTGGTGGCGCCGTGCCGCACGGCGGCCAAGTCGGCGTAGAGCTCCCGGGTCCGCAGCACGTCCGAGCGCGCGAGGTAGACCAGTGCCAGGGTGACCAGAGGGATCAGGACGGCCCGGGCCAGACCGGGCGTCACCGTCGGCGGCCAGTGCCACAGTTCGGTGTTCCGGTAGATCTGATCGCCTTCCCACACCGCGTAGGGCAGCAGGATGACGGCGACGAAGACCCGCCAGAGCGCGACGGTCGCGTAGGTGAGGGTGATGTCACGGTTCTTGATGTGGGCGAACTCGTGCAACAGCACGGCCCGTGCCCCGTCCTGGTCCTCGGCGTCGAGCAGGCCGTTGGGGACGGACACGACCGGCCGGCGGTCGGTGCCGAACACCTCCGCGCCGCGCGACTTCGCTGCCATGTCGAGCACCACCGTCGGCGGACCGTTCAAGCCGGCGGCCAGCGCGAGCTCTTCGAGCAGGGCTTGCGGTCGGCCCTCCTCGTCGGGTGGCGGCAGAGGCACGATGTACCGCCGCCTGCGCATGAGCACCGGCAGCACCGCGAACACGCCTCCGGCGACCACCACGAGCCCGGCCGGCCAGGCGGCCAGGGCCCACAGTGGCAGTCCGGGTGCGTACTTGGACTGGCACGCTGCGAACGGCACCTCCTGGGCCATCTCCTGAGCGTAACTGGACGCCTCTCCGGCATGCTGGGGATCCACACCCGCGGCGAGCTCGCAGCCGACGTAGTCCGGCTTCGTGGTACGGAACTGCGAGACGACCGGCAGCATCATCGAGGCGCTCAGTGTGAGCAGCAGGACCACCAGCATCATGAAGCGCAGGCTGGTGCCCGCGACCAACGTCCGCTCGTCGACTCTCAGATGAGACCTGTCCGTGGCCTCAGGCACCGGGTCAGTGCCGCTCCGGCCGGTCATCGCCGCGCTCCAGCCGACTGGTCACGAGGTCGGCGATCTCGGTCGCGCGCCGCTGCGAGATCCCGCGCCGCCGGGCGCTCTGCTCGACGATCCCCCGCACGCGGGACAGCTGGTCCTCGTTGAGGGGCGGGAGAGGGGCCGGAGCGCCGGCAGCCGTGCCCCGCCGTCGTAGCACGCGGCGGAACGTCACCTTCATTCCTCTGGTCCCCGCGTCGACTCCCTTGCCGACGACCTCGCGCAGGGCCTCATCAACTGCCATCCAAACCACCGGCGTCAGCACCAGGACGACGTCGTTGAGTCCGAATCCGATCGTTCCGCCACCGCGCCGCCGACCGCCCAGCCACTGCCGGACCTTTTCGTCGTCGTGGCGCAGGAGCCCGTCCAGGGCCTTCACTTCGCCCGGTTCCAATTCGGCGACCACCGCCCGAACGACGCCCCGAAGCGTCACCTGATCTGAACCAATTGCCTCAGAACCCATGGCTTTCCCCCGTTGGTCGCCACCGTAATCGCGCCGAACCTACGGCCATTGAACCAAAGTTCACCTCTCGGCGGCAGAGAGAGAACGACGTGCACGATGACAAGCAGGGCCCCACGTTGGACGTGATGACGTTCCGTCTGCGATACCCGGGCTACGACCGGGCACAGCATCAGCTCGCCTACCTGCCGGGTCGACCCGAGCACGTCCCGGTCCTTACTGGAGCAGCCAACACCGGCGGCACCGACTTCATGGCGCGACAGTTCTTTGCCGCTCTCTGCCGCTCTCTGCCGCTCTCTGCCGCGGGCTACAGCGTGACGTTCCCGACGATCGAGGGGTACCGCGAGACCGGCGCGACGGTCGTGAGCCGTCTCGTGACCCGCCCGCTCGACACAGGCGGTCACGTTCCTGCCGCACCGAGCGGTCGGCGTGAGCGTGGACACGGTCGAAGGCTCGGTCGACATCACCGGACTCGCGGCGCCGTCGCGGAACGCGACAAGGAACAAGAGGGAAACCAAGCGCCGCTTCCTTGAGGCGTGCCGCCTCGGGCAGCCGGTGGGGTGGATCGTGCCGGACCAGCCGGTCCAGCCGCGGATGATCCTGGGCGCACGTGAACCGGCGGGGTCCTGCTGCGGCCCACCGAAGTCGACGGCACGGAGCCCATATAGGCGGGCGTGGCCACCCTCGGACGGGCCGGTGGTGCCGGGTGGCGCCCGGTAGTCCAGGGTCGCAATTGCCTCACCACCGCCCTCAGAACGGCAGGGACACCAGCGCAATGAGCCAGATGACCGCCGGGACGCAGCACAGGACGCCCCACACGCCGGTCAGGAGGAAGGCGACCACGGCGGGCCCCAGCCAGGCCAGCCGGGTGTGTGCGTGTACGCGGGAAGGGTCGCGGGGGTCGTACGTGATCTCGTCACGGGTCCCTCGCGACCAGGTGGGTTCCACCCTCTCCTGCCCGTCGAGCGTGCGGAAATGGACGACGTAGCTGACGCCCGAGTCCGCGGTCGTCGTCAGGTCGAACTCGTACCGCGCGTGGACGGTCACGCCCCGCCGCCACGCCATCCACCTGCCGTCCAATTGGGACATCGTCACCCACAAAAGCAGCAGGCCGAGCCCGGCGGGCAGGAGCAGCCAGGCGACGACGCCCTGGACGGGGTCGACCGGCAGGAGTACGGCCAGGGGGAGGCCCAGGACCGTGTACCAGAGCGCGCGCCGCCACCACGGGCTGCCGTGCAGAACCCGGTCGCGCAGGCCGGTCAGCACACGTACGGGCCACACCCGCACCGTGTACCGCTGTGGCTGGCGCCGCTTCCTCGACCGGCCGGCGTCAGCGATGATCGCGTCTATCTCCGCGCCGAGCGCGCTGATCACGTCCTGATCGCGGTGACGGACCGTCATCGACAAGCCATCACCGGCGTCCTCGACGAGGAACACCGTCAGCGACTTCCCGGCCGCCTCGACGCGGCGGATCCCCGTCCCCGGCACGACGACGGTCGTACGCCCCCGGTTCCAGTGCAGCGCACCGCCCTCCACCCACGCCCGGGTGCGGCCGCCGGACAGGACGACCCCGGTGGCTGCCTCACGTTTTGATTCCCCCACATCGGCGGACCTTAGGCCATGGCAGGACGGTCCGTCAGGCGCCTGGCGCCCTCACGCGCTCGACGCGCGGATCCTCGACTCCGGGAGGATCGAGAGGTGATGGCGGGCCCGGGTCGGGCCGGTGAGGCGCAGGGCCGGCAGGTCCACCGCCGATGGCTCGCCGGGCGTCACGGGGACCGGCACGGCTCCGCCGGGCTCGTATTGCCGGGTCTGCTGTTGTCCGCGCTCGGCACCGGGCTCATGGCGCTGACCGGCCATCCGGTTGCTGTGATCATTGCTGTCGGTCTGTTCGGCATCGGCTTCGGCGTTGCCCAGAACGCCAAGCTCACGCTGATGTACGCGCGGGTCTCCGCCGCGGCCAGGGCACGGTCAGCGCAATGGGGAACTTCGCCTACGACGCCGGCATGGGCGTCGGCGCCGTCGCCTTCGGCCGGCTGGCTGCCGGAACTGGCTACTCGTGGGCGTTCGCGCTGATCGCCTGGCCGTGCTCGGTGCAATTCGGCCCCGCTCCGCGCGCGCCGAGCGGAAGGCGCCTGACCGGCAAAAGACCAGGTCAGGCGCCTATTTTTGAGGCTCTAGAAGAACCCGAGCTTCTTCGGCGAGTACGACACCAGCAGATTCTTGGTCTGCTGGTGGTACACACGCTGTCTTCCCTCTGACCTGCGGTGACGGGTCGAATCGCCGGTTGCGAAGTTGACTTGGTCCGCCCCTGGTCCGCCCCTGGTCCGCCCCTGGTCCGAATCTTGGCCGGTCGCTCCGGTGTGTGGGGGAGGCTTCCCTTTGGTCCCACATGGCACAGCTGGGCGAGAGCGTCCCTGCGGCCTGCTCGGTCACCAGACCCGCATGCGCCGACCGCAACCAGCGGGAGGCTCTTGATGGCAGTGGCCACCGCGCGTGGGAGATGGCGCAATGCGCGCGACCGGCCAAGCCGTCGCCATATGTCATGTTGACGCGCGGCGGGCGACATCGCCTGGGTACGTGAACAGCGTCCCGCCCTCTACCGCGCGTTGCCGGCGCACCGCCGTCCCGACTACGGCAGCGAGACTGCGCCCATCGCACGGGATGTACTCGCCCAGCAGATCCGCATCGAGATGGGGCCGGGTTTGGACGGAGAAGACATCGACTACACCGTCAAGGCCATCCGGAAGGTGGACACCATCTTCGACCAGGAGATTCGGTGACGCTCGACGACGCCACGCCCGATCCGCCTGAAGACCACGAACCCGCCGCGAGCTCCCTGCACCTCGAACTGCGGTACGGAGAGCCCCCGCTGACGCGCGAGCAGGCGGCGACGCCGGCCGCGCCGCGCACCCAGCGCACTCGGACGTGAGCGCCTGCGAGGCGTGCGGGTACGGCCACGCCAGGCCAGCCGCATGGCGCTGCGGCTTCCGGATCGCTGAGTGCCCGCCCTGCGGCTTCCTCTGGGTCGACCCCATGCCGACCGCGCAGGACATGTGGCCGCCCGAACTGGTCGACCCGCCCGGGGAGGAGTCCGTTCGCGCCGCGAGCCGGCGCCTCGTTGTGGCGGTGACCACGATCGTGGCAAAGGCCGCAGCCCTCGGGACCGAGCGGGTGCTCGCCGTCTCACACGGCGGCCCGTTGAGGTGGTTGCTGTGCCACCTGCTCGGCGTACCCCTGCGACGCAGCAGGATCTTCCGACACGACCAAGGACGCTTCCATGTGTTGGTGGTGGACGACCAGCTGTCACTGACGAAGACAATCGCCCTGAACACCGCCGAGCAGCCGGAATGGGGAGACCCGCCCCGGAGTCACGATGACACGCTCGGGACGTCGTCGATGGGAAACGCAACGCCATGACACCTGTGCCCGTCATCGTGGTCACCGGGCCGTCCGGGACCGGGAAGACCGTCACCTGTTGGGAGATCCGCGAGATTCTGCGCGAACGCAAGGTGGCCCACGCCCTGATCGACATGGACAACATCCGGTGGTGCTACGTCCCCGGCTCCCCGGACCGATTCAACCGTTCCCTCGGCGCCAGGAACCTTGCCGCGCTGTGGGCCAACTTCCAACAGGCCGGCGCCGACCGTCTCGTCCTGAGTGGCATCGTGGAGCATGCCGAGGACGTCGGGCTCATCGAGGAGGCGGTGCCCGGCGCCCACATCACGGTCTACCGACTCCACGTGGCCGGCCCCACCCTGGAAGACCGCATGCGCGAACGGGAACGCGGACGGGGCCTGGCCCGCAACCTCAGCAGGGCGATGGAGCTCGCCGAGCCCATGGCCCGCAACCGGATCGAGGACCACCTGATCGACGCGGACCGCGGACTCGACGAGATCGCTCAGGAAATCGTCGACCTGAGCGGCTGGCTGTCCTGACCGAGCACGGGAGCGTGCGATGAAACTGAGTCTGCTGGTGACCCAGGAGAAGATCCTCGGGCTGCCGAACTCTGCCGAGGTCAAGCGCCTGTGGTGACGCCGTCGTGGCCGCCCACCCCGACTCCACGGGCGACTCGCGCCTGGTCGGATACGTCGTCCCCGCCCCCGGCGCCGACGTCAACACCCGAGCGCTGCGCACCCGGATGTCCGGCAGGCTCCCCGCCTACACGGTGCCGACGACGAGGGGGAAGCTTCAGGTCGCTGCCGCGAGGGTGTCGTTGCCGGCTCGGTGCGCCAAAGAGCCGGCCGGTTGAAGCTCCTGGTTTCCCCTTGGGGAGCCGCCGTTTCTCGTAGCGTGTCTCGTGTCAGAAATCAGTATGTGGACGCAGGGAGCACGCGGTGGATCCTGTATCGGCGGGGTTGTTGATGGCGTTGGCGGGTGGCGCCGGGGGCGAGGCTGGGCGACAGGCGTGGGCAGGGCTGAGCACCCTGGTGCGGCGCCCCTTCCGCGGCGTCGGAGAGACTTCGGAAAGTTCGTCGGCAACGTCCGGTGAAGGAGAGCTGAGTCGGTTGGAAGAGGCCCCCGCTGATCAGTCGCGTGCCCAGGCGTTGAGCGAGGCCCTGGCCGCACGAGCGACGGCCGACAGAGGCTTCCGCTCAGACCTGAGCCAGTGGCACGAGCTGGCCATGACGTTGCGCGTCGTCGAGGGCAAGACGACCAACCACATCAGCGGTGGCACGTTCCACGGGCCCGCCGTTCTGGCTGAGAACATCTCCGGTGGACTCACATTTACGACGCCCCCCTCCAGCAGCAGCTCACCACCGGACGGAGAGGGAGACCGTGCCCCGCACTCCCAGTGAGGATGCGGGGCGCGCCTGACGGGGCTGGTTCCCCGCTGCCCGTGCTCGAAAATCGCTCAGGGGCTGGCCGGTAGATCCCCCGTCACGGCCTGGGCGCGGTCGTCCTCCCCCAGCTCGCGAAGAAGAGCGACGAGATCACGCTTGGCGTGCTCGGTGTCGGGATGGTCCTCGCCCAGCACGCGCCTGTACCGCAGAAGGGTGTCTTCCATGACGGCAAGGGCAGCCTGATGATCGTCGAGACGCCGCAGGAAGAGCGCGAGATTGGATGCCGCGCGCAATGTGCGGGGATCGTCGGGGCCGAGCGCGATGCGGCTTCGACGCAGAACGTCCTCGCACCGTTGCCGGGCCTCTTCGTGAGCACCGAGCGCGGAGAGGCCCCCGCAAAGGTTGCTGGCGACGGTCAGGGTCAGGGGATCCTCCCAGCCCAGCGCCCGCTCGCAGCGCGGGAGAAGATCCACCAACAGATCTATTGCCTCCGCATATTTCCTGAGGCCAAGCAGACACCCAGCGAGCCTGTTGGTCGCCGCCAACGTGTCCGGATGGTCTTCCCCGAGCGTTTCGCTCCAGGATGCTCTGATTACGCGGCCGAGAGTCACACCGGGTTCGTGCTGGCCGGACACGTATAGGTAGCGCAGCACCTGGACGAGCAGGGCCCGGAATTCCTGTGGTTCATGGCTGCGGTAGTCCGGGCGATTGAACAGGACCCGTACGAGTGAGGCGAGCTTGCGGTACTCGGGCCAGGAGGCAGGAAGCTCGGGGTCGCTGACGGCAAGACCGGCGTGCAGAGCCAGGATGCGACGTTGGAGATCCTCCGGGTCATCGTCCTCGGAGCGGTTCGGTGGCGCGGTTGCAGCGTCGGCGGTTCGCGGTCCGCCCAGCGCAGGGTAGGACGGGAGCGAGGACGACGTAGCCGACGTCCACAGAGATGTGGGAGCCCCTGATTCTTTGAGAAGAAGGGACGGGCACCCCCGCGCATGGCCGAGGCTACAGCCGGAACTCAGAACCGAGGGCTCCCGGCCGTCGTACAACGCGGCCACGGGATACACCTCGAACGGTTCCCCGTTGTTGTTGATGATGGTGGTGCCGCGACGACCCGCGCAGGTCCAGTCGAGTTCCAGCTGCCACGAGATCTCGTGTGTGCAGGCGATCGGCTCGAACCAGAACTGTTCCACGTCGGTTGCGCTGATGGAGAACGGAAAGTCGGCGCCCTGGGCCTGCATCTGCGGCACCCGGACGTCCAAGTCCGTTAGGAAACGGCGGGGTTCGACCTTCGCCCCGATACGAAGTGACAGACAGGCGGGGCGCGGTGGCCTGCGAGCCAGAACGACAGGGCGCGCAGCGTCAAGGACCACAGCCCGGCTCGTTCTGGCCTCCAGAGTGATGATGTGAACCGTGCCGCTGGGCACCATCACTCGTGGCGGATCTGCGTCCACGACCAAGTCAGCGAGGGTCCCGCCCGGCCTCAGCTGCACGGAGGCGATGACGGGGTCCTCCAGGTCACTCGGAGTGTCGCCGCCACCGTGGTGGAAGGTCACACCGCCATGCACTGTGTCTGCCATGACGACGTTGCCTAAATGGCCGCCCGTGATGTGGTTGCCGTCCTTGCGCGGGGCGGGGGCTGCGTTGTCAAGCGTCCTCCGGCCGGCCTCGTCGCCCTCATCGCTGCCGCTTTTCGCCTCTGGCCTGTCGTGCTCACTCACTGCTTCTCTCCCCTCGTCGCGAGGCCGCCAGCCTACGGCGGAGCTGTAGGCGCCCGGACTGAAATGGCATCGCTAACGACTCGGGGAGCGCGGCGTCCGGCAGGTCATGGCGTACCTTCACCAGCGTCACCAGCAGCCGATCCAGGAACACCAACTGGTGTTTCGGGCCGGCTCCTTCGGCGCGCCACCGATCGCCACCACGGCGCTGGGCTAGCCGATTCCTGCTGCTGGACTTCTACGATCAGCTTGCCGAGGACTACCACCTGATCTACGCGGACTGGTCGCTGTCGGTATCGCGGCAGGGGAATGCCCTGGACTCGTTGGTCCGGCGGTATCTGGACGGTGCCGAGCCGCTGGAGGTCCTGGACTGCTCATGCGGGATCGGGACGCAGGCGATCGGCCTGGCCGAGCACGGGCATCGCATCGTGGGCAGCGATCTGAGTCCGGTTGCCGCGGTCCGAGCGGCTGCGGAAGCGCAGCGTCGCGGGGTGGCGGTAGCGACGTTGGCGGCGGACATGCGCTCGCTGCCGTTCGCCGACGCCTCGTTCGACGTCGTGCTGAGTGCGGACAACTTGCTGGCGCACCTGCTGACCGAGGACGATGTCCGCCGCGCGGTGGGCGATATGCGGCGAGTCGTGCGAGACGGGGGGCTGCTGGTGCTCTCGGCAAGGGACTACGGCGACGCCCGACAGGCTCGGCGGCAGTCCACGGTTCCGCAAGTGACGAACAGCGACGCCGGGCAGGTGGTCACGTTCCAGCTGTGGCACTGGCACGACGACGGCGTCTACGACTTCGATCACGTGCAACTGCTGCCGGTTGGCGACGCTTGGCAGGTTCGGGTCCGGCGCGCGACGTCGCGGGCCTGGGCGCTGGAGGAGCTGGCGGCACTTGTGGAAGAGGGCGGGTTCGGCAACGTCACCTGGCACGGTGTTGAGGAGACGCACTTCTTCCAGCCGGTGTTGATCGCGCGGCCTGTGGCCTGACCGCACACCCAACGAACACCCCGTCACCTCAGGGCCGCAAGCCCGCCGATCTATCGCTCCCCGCGTCGTAAGCCGTCGAGGAGATGCTCACAGCCAAGGCGGAGCGTCGGCGGCCGAAGCCAGTGGAGGGCGCGGCACCCGAGGAGGCCAGGAAGGTCGTTGACCTGATGGCAGCGTTGACCGCGTCCACGGAGTCGGCGAAGAAGGCCCGAGGCGAGGTCGGCGACGCCACCGTTCAACGACCTGCCGAACACGCCGCTGCGAAGAAGGCCCCGGTGAAGAAGACAGCCGCCAAGAAGGCTGCGGCCAAGAAGATGACGGGCCGCAAGTCGCGCTCGCCGACACCCCTACGCGAACCTACGCGGAACCGCACTCTTCCGTTGCGGGCTCGGCCAGGATCAGATCGAGGAGACCGGGGAACCGCCGGTCGAATTCGGGGCGACGGAGGCGGTTGAGCCGGCGTGGTCCCTCGTCGCGCTGCTCGATGAGGCCGGCGGCCCGCAGCACGGCGAAGTGGTGGCTGCGCGTCGCCTTGGTCACGGGAAGGTCGAACGTACCGCAGGCGCGGGTCCAATCAGGGGTGTCGGCCAACTCCCTGAGGATGGCGCGTCGCACAGGGTCGCCGACCGCGTCGAGCGCGTCCTGGAACGACACCTCGGTCGGATGGGCATGGGTGAGGCTGCGGGTGCGGGCGGACACGGTTGATCCTTTGCAGAGTGTTCGACGATCGCCATACACTGATATGGTCGATGCTCATCGAACACTGTACCTGAGCCCTCCGGAAAGCGAGCGTTCTCATGCCTCTGGTCCGCATCGACCTGTCCGCCACCCGGCCGCCCGCCATCCGACGCGCCATCGCCGACGGCGTGCATCAGGCCCTCGTCGACGCCATCGGCATCCCGGCCGGTGACCGCTTCCAGATCGTCACCCCGCACGATCCCGAAGAGCTGATCTTCGACCCGAACTACCTCGACGTGGCCCGCCGAGACGTCGTCTACGTCCAGATCACCCTGGTGGCGGGTCGGCCTCGGGAGCTCAAGCGTGACCTGTACCGCCAGATCACAGCCAATCTGACCGACGTCGGCGTACGGCCCGAGGACGTGTTCGTCACGCTCATCGAGAACGCCCTCGACAACTGGTCGGTGGGCAACGGCAGGGCACAACTGGTCGACCTGGGTGCCGTGGCGGGAGCCCGCGTCGAGCCGTGACTCGTCGCATCACGCCTGTCGTGCGCGCCGTGGCCGTAGGCCGGACTCTCAACACCCTTACGCGAGCTGCTGCGGAGCAGCACTAGAGGTTTCAGAAATGGGCTCTGAGCGAGGCGAGGCTGTAGCCCTGCTCCCGGTACTCCACCGCCTGTACCAGGCACTCCAGCTTGTCGGCGTCGCGGGCGACGACCGCCTCCGGGCGACAGGGCGACCAGCACCTACAAGCAGTTCGTGCGGGGCGAGACGCCGACGTGGGACATGGCCGCACCGTGGGCGCGCACCATCAGCGCCAAGACCGCGGACGGCGCGAGCGTCGCGCGCGTGCGCATCGTCGACAACCCGCCGACCGAGGGGCAGCGCTATCTCCTCGCGCACGCCGAACACAACGCCCAGCTGGGCGAAGAGGTACGGGACATGTGGCGCGAGGACGCGGAGCGCCACAACCTGCCCGACGAAGATTTCTGGATCTTCGACTCACACATCGTCGCCCTGTGCCACTGGGACGGGGCGGAGAACCTGACGGGTGTGGAGCTGATCTCGGAGCCCGCACAGGTCAACCAGTACAAGCGATGGCGTGACGCCGCGATGCACTATGCCGTCCCGTACCCGGAGTTCGTGGCACGAATGGCAGCGGGGGAGTAGAGCGGGTGAGTACCGGTGAGCACGGACTATCAGCAGGCGCGTGAAGACCTCGGAACTCGGCTCCGGGAACTGTCACTCACCGCCCCTGAGGGCCGACTCACCGGTACGCAGCTCGCAACCCGCCTCGGCCCGGGGTGGTCCAAGGTCAAGGTCAAGCCCCGTACTACCGGACCGGAGGCACGGCCTGGGCTATTCCGTCCGCTACTTGCGCCAGCGTGCAGCCCGGAAGCTCTGCGGTCCGGGCTGCCCGCTGGTTCCGCCGGGCGTCGCCCTCAACCCATTGCAGTGGCCTCGCGGTCCAGAGTTGTCTTGATGACGCGGAGTCCCTGATCGACCATCTCGGCGATGGGCGCACGGAGGTTTTCCGGCGTCACGTCGATGATCCAGACGAAGCGGCTCCGGCCCCCCTCTCCGGCGAACACCTGCATGGAGGCGTGGTGGTGCGTGGGCTCCAGGGAACCACCGACCACCGCGTAGGCGATGCGCCGACTCTCATCGTCGATGTCGACGATGAGTTCGCGCACCACGGCGCCGTTGGCGAAGGTGACTGTCCTGACGTCGTTGTCGACACGGGTGTCGGTGACGTACCCCGGAGCAAGGCGGTGGTGGACCTCGCCGAAGTCGCGGATCGCCGCCCACACCTGGTCAGGGGCGTCCTCGATCAGCACTTCACGGTGGATGGATGCCATGTGTCTGTCCCTTCTCGGGATGGAGCGGTCAGTCACCGGCCGGGGCGGCGGTGAGGCAGAACGGGTGACCCTCTGGGTCGGTGAGGACGATCCACTGGCCCTCGCCCGGCTGGAAGACGGGCCTGGACGCACCCAGGTTGAGCAGTTCCTCGGCCGCGGCTTCCACGTCAGAGACGGTGAAGTCGAGGTGGACGTACGTCGTGCCGTCGGGCCAGCCCGGCGTCTCGTAGCCGTCAACGCGGACGAAGGCGAGCTGGATGGAGGCGCCGCTGCCCAGGGAGACGGAGTCCTGGTCGCTGTGGGTGATCTCCCAGCCGGTGGCCTTGTGGTAAAACGCGGCGAGCGCGCCCGGGTCGGCGCAGTTCACGACGACCGTGCTGAGCTGCTTCAGAACAGACATGCCGATGACTCCTGAGAATCGATAGGGGAAATGAACACAACGGATGCGAGGGGAGGAGCGGGGAACCCATCGCATGCCGCAAGCGTCCTCCCGGCGGCGCACCCCGGTCTTGAAGATCCTTGCAGCCGGGCGTCGCTGATGCTCCTGTTGATCGTCAAGCGTGCGCGCTCGCCGGAGCGAGGTACCTTCACTCCATGTCACTCACTCCCGACAGCGAGGTCAGTAGCCGCGAGGAGTTCGTCGCCTTCGTCCGAGAACTGCACCAGGACTACCTCCGTCGGGGGAACGAATGGGAGAACCAGAGCCTCGATCAGTTCCTTGAATCCCTCGCGGCGGGGATGGATGCCTCGCCGGCCTGGTACCGAAGCTTCGGGAAGAAGCTTCCGGAAGAGGGGGATTGGACCTTCCTGGCCAGGGCCCTTCAGGCCGCCACCGTCTATGAGTGAATCCGCTCCTGGAGCGGTTAGGCCGCGGTGAGCCAGTCTCGGTAGGCGCTGGCGAGGTCGTCGTCGCGGCGTGTGCCGCGTTCGATGCGGGAGATCACCGCAGGCCAGACGCCGAAGTGCTCGGCGACGGTGGTGAGGGTGATGGTCTTGGCCTGGCATGCGGGCCGGAGGTCGGAGACGTCCCGGACGGTGACCGGTGTGGTGAGGCAGCGGAACATCTCCCGGGCGATCGCCCGCTTGAGCAGGCGGATGATCTCCTTCTTCGTGCGTCCGGCGGCGGTCTGCGGGGCGACATACTCGCGGGTGCATGCGTCGCTGGACATGCGGACGAGAGCGATGCGGTAGAGGGCTGAATGCGCTCCGCGGTCGCCACCGCGGGAGAGAGGGTTGCGGTTGGTCCTGCCGCTGGACGCGGGGGCGTGTGTGACGCCGCAGAGGGCCGCGAAGGATGCCTCTGTGCGCAGGCGGTCAGGGTTGCCGCCGGCGGTGACCAGGAGCTGGGCCGCGGTGTCGGGGCCGACCCCGAACGCGGCGCGCAGGCCGGATTGTCCTCGGTGGCGGCAGCGTCGAGGGCGGCGGTGAGGGTGTCATGTTCTGCTGTCAGCGCCTGGACCCGGCGGGCGACGGATTTCAGCGCGGTCAGAAGGGCGACGCGCGGTCCGTCGCCGGTAGGACGAAGGCGGGAGATGGCGTCGACCTGCGTCTTGCCGCGCAGGGCCGTGTACTTGACGCGGATGTCGTCCGGGGCGGTGATGAGGATGTGTGCGATCTGGTTCAGGGCGGCGGTGCGGGCCTTGACGGCAGACCGGGCGGCGTTGTGAAGGGCGCGTATGCCGCTGACGGTGTCGTCCTCGGGTATGACCGATGCCCGGCCGGACAGCGCGTCGCGGGCGGCTGCGTAGGCGTCGATGGGATCGGACTCACCGATCCGACGCCGTTCGGCCTTGTCGGGCCGGTTGACCTCGATCACGGTCAGGCTCGCCTGGCGGGCGGCACGGGAGAACCCGAGGCCGTAGCAGGAGGTGCCCTCGACCCCTACGGCGGTCACCGTGCCATGGGCGTTCAGGAACGCGATCGCCGCGGCGTATCCGGCTGCCGTAGTCGGAAATTCGGCGTCGGCGACATGGCCGCCCCGGTCGGTGATGACAGCCACATGGATCGTGTCCGCGTGGGAGTCCACTCCGCCGAACACCGCATCCAGCTCGGTAGCGGGCGTGATCGTCACGGTAACCCTGTCAGCTGCCTTCATGGCCGGCGGTGGCGCCGGCCGGGTGGGTCAGACAGGAGATTGACGTCAGTCAGACCCTGAGCCACGACCACCGGAACCCGCTACGAGCATCAATGTCAGACCCCGCGCGTAACGTGCGAAGGGTGCTCACAGCCATTCCCGTCGCCAGCCACCCCGACTTCAACGTCAGCGCGGTGACCTGCCGTTCCGACCACGCCCGCTGGTCGGCACCGGAAGTACGCACCGACTACCGCGTGGTGCTCGTGCGCCGCGGACGCTTCCACCGGAAAGCCGCAGGCGCGCCGGCCCACATCGACACGACCCTGGCCTACCTGGGCGCACCGGGCGAGGAGGAGAGCTTCGCCCATCCCGCCGGCGGTGACGTGTGCACGTCGATCAGCGTGACACCAAAACTGTGGCGTTCCCTCGCCGGGGACACTCCGGCACCGGCCGTCCAAGCCCTCTACGTCGATCCGGGCCTCGACCTTGCCCACCGCCGCTTGCTCGCCGCCGCCAGCTCCGGGGACGTCGACTACGCGCTCTCCGAGGAACTGCTGGCCCTCCTCACGACCGCCATACGACGCACCGCATCCGGACCGACCCCGCTGCACTCCACACCCTCCGGGCGCGACCGGCCCCTCGTCGCAGCCGCCCGCGAGGCGATCGTCGAAGCCCACCCCGCGTCGGACACGCTGTTGTCGCTCGCCGAGCTGCTCGGCGCCTCCCCCTACCGCCTGAGCCGAGCCTTCCCACGCGAACTCGGCGTAACAGTGACCCACTACCGCCAGCGCGTCCGCATCGGCAGAGCCCTCGACCGCCTGGAAGCCGGAGAGAACAGCCTCAGCACCCTCGCGGCCGACCTCGGCTACGCCGACCAGGCCCACCTCACCCGCACCATGCGCCAATACCTCGGCCACACACCGACGGCGCTTCGCCGTCTGCTCAACCCAGCACACTAACCCGCGCATCTCAAGTGTCGTCCTCGCTGAAGGCCGGGGGCAGGGAGCAGTCCTTGACTCGCCGAGGAGGGTTTCAGGGCATATCCCCCCAACATGAAGTGCAGCCAACCGAGTTGGATGGCGAGAGGTATCACCCCACAGCTACGCGCCGACCAAGGAACGGCCACGTAAGGGGCTTTTCACCGAGAAGGTCGAGAAGCAGGCCTGGTACCAGGCGGAGAGGTCGACCAGCGTCGAGCGCCAGTTGATGCCGTTCCCGGCGACCCGGAAGACCGCACCGAACAGCTAAGGGTGACACTAGGCCTCGGGCCGCCCCTGACCCTCGGGCCGGTCGGCTGTTGGTCAGGGCCGGTTGGGCCCGCGAAAAGGCAACGTCTGGCTGTAGACGACGCTGGTGGTCGTGCTGCCGAGGCCGGCCAGCTCGTCCATGAGCGTTTCCAGATGCCCCATGGAGGTCGTGGCCACCTTCAGGGTGTAGCAGTCCTCGCCGGTGGTACGCAGACACTCCAGGATTTCCTGTCGCTCAGCAAGCAGGCGACGCAGCGGTTGATGGCGGTTGCCCGAGTACTTCAACCGTACGAGGGCGAGCACGGGATAGCCGACCTTGGTCAGGTCAACCACTGCGTGGTAGCCGGAGATGATGCCCTGTGCTTCAAGTTGCCGCACCCGTTCCGTCGTGGCCGACGAGCTGAGGCCCACGCGCCGCCCCAACTCGCTGAGGGAGATACGTGCTTCCTGTTGCAGCTGGTCGATGATCGCCCAGTCCACGTTGTCAAGTTTCACGGTCATTTCGCGATTCTACCGGCAGATTCATGGAAGATGGCCGTAGTGGAGGTGAGAAGTCTGTTTCAGGTCTCTTGATCGCCGGGATAAGGGTTGTCCCGTAACTGCTGGTCACGGATGAGATGCTTTTGATGTGGTTGGTGTGATCACGGCGTCTGAGCCGTGCCAATTCGTATGTAGCGTTTGCAGACGCCGCGTTGGTGGTATCTGGACTGTTCGAGTGCAGGCTTGCGATGCCTTCGAGACTCCCGGCAGCGATGTTCTACGCAAGAGTGGCAGGCGGGCCGGCGCGACTGGTGTTGACGGCCCGGGGTGGCAAAGGAATGCCTGGAGCCGTCCGGACCTGTGATGTTTTTATCCAGACCGGCACGCGATGGCACCGCTGCCACCGTCAACACCTCTGCCGCGACAACTCGTTGGTGTTGGTGGTGCGAGCCCATTCCACTGTCGACCTCTCGCAAGTCCCGAGCCTTGAGTTCTGGCCAAGGCCAAGGCCCGCGGGGTGCGCTGGTGCCACGAGCAAAAGGGGCCGTGAACACACGTGCCTGGATCGCGTTCCTCGACGAATCAGGCGTCTCCCTGCTGCCTCAGATCCGCCGTACCTATTCACCCCGAGAGCGGAGTTCGCTCCTGCGGCATCGCCCGTACTGGAAGCGGGCGTCGCTGGCCGGGGCCCTGGGCTGCCACTGACTGCGGCCAACGCGGATTCCCCACGTACGGTCAGTTGTGGCGGAACGCTGCGTAACCATCGGAGTTCTAACCCTCGGGGTAGAAGACGAAGAGTGTGCAGCCCGTCGTCGTTTGCGGGATGTGCGACGATCCGGCGGGGGCATGGATGAATGAGCCCGCGGGGTAGTCCCGTTCCCCGTCGTTGAAGACGCCGGAGATTACGAAGACCTCTTCCGGCCCCGGTTCGTGGACGTCGATGCCTTCCCAGCATGTGTGTGGGTCCATCTCCAGTACCTGTGCCGCCGCACCGCTCTCACCGCGCCACAGCGGCCGCAGCCGAATGCCGGGGAAGAGTTCGCGCGTGGGAGCCTCATGTACGGCGGACCACACATAGCCCGGCAGTTGCCCGCTCGTCCCTGCTGCCGTGTTCGCTGTCTGTGCCGCCTTTGGCGTCTCTGCCGTCATGGGGCAAGCCTCGTGGCCTGCCGACGCCCGCCCCAGTGTCTTGATTGACGTTCTACGGTACTTTCCTGCCATGCATCGTGTAGCGGCCCTTGTTCACTCGCCCCAGTCGACCTTCGAACTCGCCTGTGCTGCCGAGGTGTTCGGTATCGAGCGGCGCGGGCTGCCCACTCGGTACGCCTTCTTTGTATGCACTGAGCACCCGGGTGCCATCGCCACGCGCGCCGGATACGACATGCTCGTCACCGAGGGGCTTGACGCCCTTGATCGGGCGGACACCGTGGTCGTCCCGGGCTGGTTGCCCACCGATGAGACCCCTTCGCCCGCCGTCGCACGGGCCCTGCGCCGCGCACACGAGCGGGGTGCCCGCGTGATCAGCATCTGTTCCGGCGCCTTCGCCCTGGCACACGCCGGCCTGCTCAACGGCCGCTCGGCAACCACTCATTGGGCCCTGGCGAGCGAGTTCGCCGCGCGCTTCCCTACGGTCCGCCTCGCTCCGGACGTGCTGTACGTCGACCACGGCGACGTGGCGACGAGCGCAGGAGCCGGGGCCGGGGTCGATCTGTGTCTGCACCTGGTACGTGCCGACCAGGGCGCCGGATACGCCGCGCACGTCGCCCGGAACATGGTCATGCCGCCGCACCGTGAGGGCGGGCAACTGCAGTACTCCGCACCGCCTCACCCTGCCCAGATCGACGGCTCGCTCGCACCGCTCCTGGAGTGGGCGACCGGCAGACTCGACGAACCGCTGGCCGTCGAGGACCTGGCCGCTCACGCCGGCTGCTCCGCTCGCACCCTGGCCCGCCGCTTCACCGAGCAGGTCGGCACCAGCCCGGGACGGTGGCTGCTCGACCAGCGGCTCACGGCAGCCCGAGAGCTGTTGGAGGCCTCCGACCTCCCGGTGGACGCCGTCGCCCACCGCGTCGGGCTATCCTCGGCCACCAACCTCCGCAGACGCTTCCTCGGCACCCTGGGCACAACGCCAGGTGCCTATCGCCGGGCGTTTCAGGCCGGGCCGCGCTGACCAGCCGGCCTGCCTACTCAACATCAACAATGCCTGACCGCTCGTGGCCAGTCAGCTCCCCAGCAACTGGACGCCCACGGGGGGACTTCCAACTGGCCACTGATACCTGCTGCTGCGAACGGACTTGCCTCTCTCCCGGTCAGCCTGCCAGCCGCCACCGACGCCATTTCCGCCGGCAATCGCACGCGAACCGAAAGCGCGGTCGGCCGTGCGGTCCCTGCGGCCGCCCCGGCACCACCGGGACCGGCCGTCGAGCCGACGGCCGTAGGCTCCAGCCACCCGCCGGTGTCGTCGTCTCCGCGAGAAGCCGGGCCGGGCGCAGCCGCACGCTGCCAGGGCGGCACCCATGGAATCCGTCGGCACCGCCCTGCACCGTATCTGGCCCGCCCAACTGCGAGCCGACCGTCTCATCCTCCGGTCGGTCATCCGGGGAAGACGGCTCCCTGGTGAGCCAGTTGTTGACCGACGACCGCGTCCGCGCGCACCTCGGCGGTCCAGTCAGGGAGGGTCGCGGCGCCGTCTGGCAGGCCGCCTACACGAAGATTGCCCGGCAACCTGGACCGTCGTCCGCGTCGCCGACCAGTGGCCGATCGGCCTGGTGAGCATCGGCGCCGACCTCAGGTGGGAGAGCCGCGCCTTTCGGCCCTGGCTTCGAGGCCGACCCCTACGCCGGGTACGCGCAACTAGGGGAGACGAAGCCCGCCCACCAGGTCGCCCTTCCCGACGGATTGCACGTCTGGCTCGTCACGCACGAGGCCGATGTAGGCGCGGCTGGCCGACGCTCGCTTCTCAGCCGACAAGCAGCCACCGAGGTCCCGGCGGCGATCAGCTTCCGCAAGCCCGGCTTGACCATCGGCGTGGCGTCTCCTTGCAGCGCCTGTCGGCCGGGTGACTGGATATGGCTTACGAGGCCAGTGTCAGCAGTCGCTCTTACACGAAAGTCCAACCGCGGCCGCAGCCGTCTGAGCCAAGCTCAGGCTCTGTCGCCCCACCTCCGAGCGCGGTGCCGACTCACTCGTCATCGAAATGGTTTGCACCGCTTTCGCTCTGCGCACCAGGAGCGTCAACGGGCGAGCCGGCCACCAGCATGGAGCCGACGGGGTAGTTCAGCGTGCCACATGTCGCACCCGCTCCGTCGTGGCCGACGAACCGAGGCCCACACGCCGTCCCAACTCGCTGAGGCAGATGAATGCGCCTTGGCGCAGCTGATGGATGAGCGCCCAGTCCACGTTGCCAGGGTTCCCGGTCATCGCGCGATCGTACCGGCAGATTCACGGAAGTTGACCGTCACCGCCGGGAGAACTCCATTCCGCCGTCCTTGATCATCGGGATAGCCTCCGATCATGCAACTGGGCGTCAACGTAACAAACTTCGGGCCAGGGACCGATCCCGGCGTCATGCGCGAGTGGGGGCGGACCGTGGAGGGGCTCGGCTTCGACCTCCTCATGGTGTCCGATCACGTGGCCATCACCCCGGATCTCGCCGAGCGCTATCCCGAGCCGTTCTACGAGCCGTTCACCACCCTGTCCTGGCTGGCCGCCATCACCACCAGGGTGCGACTGGGCACCACCGTGCTCGTGCTTCCCTACCGGCATCCGCTGCTGGTGGCGCGCATGGGAGCCAACCTCGACCAGCTCAGCGGTGGCCGGCTCGTGCTCGGCGTGGGCGTCGGCTGGGCGCGTCAGGAGTTCAGCGCGCTGGGGGTGCCGTTCGCCGCCCGCGGCAGGCTGACCGACCAGTACCTGGGCACCCTGCGGGACGCCTGGCGCGAAGAGGTGGGCGGTCACGCCGTGTCGGTACCCATCTGGGTGGGCGGCAACAGCAAAGCCGCCATCCGGCGCGCCATCAGGTTTGGCGATGCCTGGCACCCGCTGCGAGGCACCATCCCCTGGCTGCGCTCGACCTTGGGGGACTACTCTCACCTCACCTTCGCTCCGCGCATCACCTTGCGGTTGACCACCACGCCCGTCGACACCCCCGACCGGCCCGCGGGGGCCGGCACCATCGAGCAGATCCTCGGCGATCTCGAAGAACTTCGCCGCCTCGGTGCCCACACCGTCGTCCTCGATCCCTTTCAGGGTGATCCTGAGGAAACCCGTCGGCCTCAGGAGGCGTGGCAGGCACTCGCCACCGTGGCCACGCACTGGAGGACCTCAGCGTGATCACCACCGCCGACGAAGAACTGCTGCTGCGCGCGATCGACATCGCGGCCCGCGCCATCACCTTGGGCGACGCACCGTACGGCTCGCTGCTGGTGGCCCCTGATGGGTCGATCCTCGCCGAAGCCCATAACACCGTGCGGCGTGACAACGACATCACCGCCCACCCGGAACTGAAACTCGCCCGCTGGGCCGCGAGCGAACTCGCCCCGGACACGGCCGCCCACACCACCCTGTACACCAGCTGCCAGCCCTGTGGCATGTGCGCCGGCGCCATCCTGCGCTCCAGCCTCGGCCGGGTCGTCTACGCGCTGTCCACCGAGCAGCTCATCGCGCTGAATCCGCAGTCGGGCGACTGGACGGCGGCCGCCCAGGACGGCCCCGCCCTGTTCGAGGCGGCACGCATCCCCATCGACACGTATTACCAATCAAGGTGAAGGGCATTCAGCCCTGGTGTGAGCTGCGGTGTGGGCGTGGGGCTGGGCTGGGGTGCTGAAGGCTCGATGAGAACTACTGAGGTTGTAGGCGTGGTGTCGTCAGTGTGAGGCCGGTCCCGGTGAGACATCCGTCGACGATGTCGCTGCGGTATTGGATCTGGCGGAGGCCGTGCCGTAGCCGGCGGATGAGGTGGTCGGGGTCGGTATAGGCGGTGTTGGCCTGGGTGGTCCGACGGAGTACTGACCAGATGCCTTCGACGGGGTTGAGGTCGGGTGCGTAAGGCGGCAGGTGGTAGGCGGTGATCCAGTCCTGTGCGTCGATGAAGGCCCGCATGCGGCGGTCTTTGTGGACGTTCAGGTTGTCCCATATGAGGACGATGGGTCCGTCGAGCTGCTGGTGGGCGGCGATGAGGAGGTCGCGGTACTCGGTCCAGGCGAAGCTCTTGCGGCCGCCGCTCTTGTGGTCGGTATGCCGTTTGGGCCGGTAGATCAGGCGGGACCGCTCGCCGGGCTGGTAGCAGCACAGGGCTGCGACGGAGAAGCGACGCTGGGAACGTCCCCGGACGTGGATGACCGGGGTGGATCCGCGTCTGCCCCACGTGCGTGAGGTCGGCGGGGTCATCGAGAATCCGGCCTCGTCCTCGAAGACGATCCAGGCCCCGAGCGCCGCCGCGGTGGTTCCAGGTGCGGTCACACCTCCTTCACCCAGCCGGCGACGGCTGCCTCGTCGCGCTCGACGGCACGACGAGCCGGAACCTGATGGCTCCAGCCGCGGCGCCGCAGCATCTGGGAGATCCCCGACAGGGTCATGGACTTGTGGAACCGTCGGCCGATCAGCGTCCTGATCCGGGCGAGCGTCCACCGCTGGTCCGGCCAGCCGTGAGCGACCGGTCCCTTGGCCAACTCCTCTTCGAGCACCGCGAACAGTCGGCCATTCAGCTTCGGACGGGACACCGGGCCGCGGGAACGGACCGCGTCCTGGCCGGCCTCCCGCCAGGACCGCCGCCACCGCTGAACCGACCGGACGCTGACCCTTAACTCCTTCGCGATCTCCGTACTGCCACGTCCGTCTACGAACATGGCGACCGCTTCCATCCGGACCCGCTCGCGAAATGCTTGCCTCTCTGCGGTCAGCCCCCCACCCTGCGGATACCTCATACCTCCGGGATACCGCGACGATCACCAACCGTCAGCCCCTACGACAAGACGACTTCAAGGTCAGTAACGGGCTGTGATCGTACGGTGACAACCACCGCTAGGCCGTAGGGGTTATCTCCTGCGCTCACCACGCAGGGCATGACACGAGGTTGAGCGGGGAATCGTCTCGCCGGCTCGGGCGCAACCAAGGGCGATGCCGGGACGGAACTTCGCAAACGGCCCAACGCGGCACCGCTGGCGAACTCTCGTGGTGGTTCTACGATCCGAGTGGTTGGCCGGGGCGGGGCGGCTTCGCGGGTGAGTTCGCGTCGGGGTCCGTCGAGTCCGGTGAGGGACACGGTCCAGGCCTCGGACAGCCGGCGCCGGCGGCGACGAGTAGACCAGGCCGGGAGATCATGGGGAAGGTAGCGCCACTGACAGCCCGTCCGGTTCTGGTAGAAGATCGCGTTCACAACCTGCCGGAGATCACAGGTCCCGGGGTACTTGGTCGCCGACCGCTCCACCCGCCTCTGTTCCCACGCCGTGATCATCGGCTCGATCAACACCCACTGCCCATCCGATAAGTCGCTGGGATACGGCTCTCGCTCCATGGCCCGCATCTCAACATGAACATGCCGAGCAATCGGCCCGTGCGGCGATCAGTACCACGATCGAACGATCACGAACCGAGAGCAGGGACCTACCGCCCTCTCACATCGGCTCGATGATGTTCTTGCGCAGGTGTCCGTAGATCACCGAGGTGCGTACGTCTGCGAGCTCCTGCCGCTCGGTCAGCTTGTCCAGAACCACGGAATGCAGCTGGTCGGTGTCACGAACCGCGACATGGAGGAGGAAGTCGTCCGTGCCCGTCAGCACGAAGACCGCGATCACCTCGGGCATGCGCGCCACGAAGGCTTTGAACTGCTCAATGACCGCACGCGTCGGCGGCCGCACCCGCACGGCGATCATCGCTTGCAGCCCTCGGTCGAGCGAGGGGAGGTCTACCTCGGCATGGAATCCGAGCAGCACACCGCGCTCGCGGAGGGCGCGCACTCGCTCCAGGCAGGTGGAGGGCGCGATGCCCAACTCCTGTGCCAAGTCTCGGTTGGTGCGCCGACCGTCTTGCTGCAGAAGCCGCAGCAACGCCGAATCTAGTTCGTCCACGTTCCGCTCCACTCCTCAAGGTCCGAATTATATTCGCCCGGCTTGTCATTCTTCCGGATTGCTTTCTAGCGTATCCCGCAAAATCCCGTTCATGATTCGCGTCGTTGCTGTGCGGTCAGGGCGGAGTCAGGGTTCCGGGCGAGAGGGCATCAGCGGTGGAAGAACGGAAGACGAGGGCTCTGGCGATCTGTTCAGTCGTGGCGGCCGCGCTGTTGTGGAGCAGCTCGTACGCGGTGACCAAGGAGGTGCTGGCGGACGTCGGGCCGCTGACCATCGGGGCCATCCGCTTCACTGTCGCCGCCGTGCTGCTCGCGATCATGGCGCGCATGCGCCGCAACCCAGCCGCCCCGCCGGATGCCCGCCAGCGGCGGATGATCTACCTGAGCGGCCTGCTCGGCATCACGGCCTACTTCGTGCTGGAGAACATCGGCGTTGAGCTGTCGACCGCCTCAGACGCCTCCCTGATCGTGGCCACCTATCCGCTGATGACCATGCTTCTGGAGCTGGCTCTCCTCCGGACCAGGATGCCGCTGCTCCGGGTCAGCGGCGTGCTGCTCGCCGCTCTGGGAGCCTTCCTGGTCGTACGCAACGGGGCAGAAGTCGGAGGTGGCGCACGCTGGTTCGGTGACGTGCTGCTCCTGCTCGGCGGGCTGATGTGGGCCGGATACAACGTGCTGGGCAAGTACGCGGGCCGGGGGCAGGATGCGGTGAACCTCACCTACCACCAGACGGTGGCCGGCGCCGCCGGCTTTCTGCTCGCCTCACTCCTGGAGATCGGGGACTGGCGGGTGCCGGACGCCTCGGCCTCGGTGATGCTCATCTATCTGGCCGTGGCGTGTTCCGTAGGCGGTTTCCTCCTCTACAACTACGGCCTGCGCCGGATGCCTTCGAGCGTCGCAGTCAACATTCTCAACCTGGTACCCGTGTTTGGTGTGCTCGGTGCTGTGGTGATCAACAAGGAGACAGTCCGGCTCACCCAGGCCCTTGGCGGAATGGTCATCATCGCGGGTGTGGCCCTCGGATTGGTCGAACGCCGAACAGTCGTCGAGAAAGCCGCGGTTCCCGAGCCGAGCCCGGTCACCGAGCGCACCTGAAGGCCCAGGAGACCCGGCTTCCCGGAACCTGAAACCGTATGGGGGCCAGCGCACGTCCGGGGCCATGGCTCGCCGAACTCGCGCCGAGCGGGGGCGGAGACGCGGCCGATCCGCCCGAGTCGACGACTGCCTACCAGGCCATCGTGCACGCCGTCAACCAGCACCCCGGCCAGGCATTCAGGGTCCGTGAACTGCACGAACGAGGCTGCTGCCAGAAACGGACTCAACACCCTCTCAATGCTCGCGAACGAACCGGACCAGCCCGCCACCGACGGTGCTCGGAAAAGCAGGCGTCCGGCACAGACGCAGAGCAGCACCTCGACGGTGCCCGTGCTGAGGCGCAACCCGTGTCCGCTCGTCCCGCCGGCCAGTTCATAGGTTTTGGCGCGATGCTCAAGCGCTGGAGGAAAGCCGCCGGCGTCACGCAGCCACGTGCCGCGCGCACCCTGGGGATCAGCGAGCGCAAGCTGCGTGGCATCGAATCCGGCGCCTATTCCGGGCCTCACTCCGCGCGCGCCGAGCGGAAGGCGCCTGACCGGCAAAAGACCAGGTCAGGCGCCTATTTTTGAGGCTCTAGAAGAACCCGAGCTTCTTCGGCGAGTACGACACCAGCAGATTCTTGGTCTGCTGATAGTGCTCCAGCATCATCCGGTGGTTCTCCCTGCCGATCCCCGACTGCTTGTAGCCTCCGAACGCGGCGTGCGCCGGGTAGGCGTGGTAGCAGTTGGTCCAGACGCGGCCCGCCTGGATGGCGCGGCCGGCGCGGTAGGCGGTGTTCATGTCGCGGGTCCATACGCCTGCGCCCAGGCCGTAGAGCGTGTCGTTCGCGGTGGCGATCGCGTCGTCGAGGTCGGTGAACGACGTCACCGCCACGACGGGGCCGAAGATCTCCTCCTGGAAGACCCGCATGCGGTTGTCGCCCACGAAGATGGTGGGTTGGACGTAGTAGCCGCCTTCCAACTCGCCCGAGTGGTTGATTTGTTGACCGCCCGTCAGGACTTTCGCGCCTTCCTGCTGGCCTATGTCGAGGTAGGAGAGGATCTTCTGGAGCTGGTCGTTGGAGGCCTGGGCGCCGATCATCGTGTCGGTGTCCAGGGGGTGGCCGGGCAGGATGCGTTCCGTGCGGTCGATCGCCGCCTCGAGGAACTCGCCGTAGTGGCCGCGCTGGATCAGGGCGCGGGAGGGGCAGGTGCAGACCTCGCCCTGGTTGAGGGCGAACATCGTGAAGCCCTCGAGCGCCTTGTCGCGGAAGTCGTCGTCCTTGGCCCACACGTCGTCGAAGAAGATGTTGGGGGACTTGCCGCCGAGTTCGAGCGTGACCGGCTTGATGTTCTCCGAGGCGTACTGCATGATCAGCCGCCCCGTCGTGGTCTCGCCGGTGAACGCGATCTTGGCGACGCGCGGGCTGGACGCGAGCGGCTTTCCCGCCTCGACGCCGAACCCGTTGACGACGTTCACCACGCCCGGGGGCAGCAGGTCCCCGACGATGTCCAGCCACACATGGATGGACGCGGGGGTCTGCTCGGCCGGTTTCAGGACCACCGCGTTGCCGGCCGCGAGCGCCGGGGCCAGCTTCCACATCGCCATCAGGATCGGGAAGTTCCACGGAATGATCTGGCCGACCACACCAAGCGGCTCGTGGAAGTGGTAGGCGACGGTGTCGTCGTCGATCTCGCTGAGCGCGCCCTCCTGGGCCCGCAACGCACCCGCGAAGTAGCGGAAGTGGTCGATGGCGAGCGGAATGTCGGCGGCCAGCGTCTCGCGCACGGGCTTGCCGTTCTCCCAGCTCTCCGCGACCGCGAGCGCTTCCAGTCGCGCCTCCATCCGGTCCGCGATCTTGAGCAGGATGTTCGCGCGGGCCTCGGGTGATGTGCGGCCCCAGGCGGGCGCGGCCGCGTGGGCCGCGTCGAGCGCCGCCTCGATGTCCTCCGCGGTGCCCCGGGCGATCTCGGTGAAGGCGCGGCCGTTCACGGGGCTCGGGTTCTCGAAGTACTGGCCGCGCCGGGGCGGCACGTACGCGCCGCCTATCCAGTGGTCGTAGCGGGACTGGAACGAGACGAGCGCTCCCTCGGTGCCGGGCGCTGCGTAACGGGTCATCTCCGTGGCCTCCCTCAGCGGCGCCGCCCGCCCTTGGGCGGCGCACGGGCGCAGGTTAGGCGCGGGGACGTTGCGACCCCGTTGCCGGGCCCTGCTCGGCCGCCAGCTCCGCCGACCGGGCCCGCGCCGAAGCCTGTTGAGGGCCCGGAAGCGCGGTGGCCAGGGCCTGCCACACCGGCAGGTCGTCCTCGCCCCACGGGCTGTACGCCCAGTCGGACAGCAGCCCGGGATCGGCCCGCGCGATGAGCGCCGCGCGCAGCTGCCCGGCGAGCGAACGGCGCAGACGGGCCACGGCCGGTGCCTGTGAGCCGGGCAGGAGCGGCCCGCTGTACGCGTTCATCGCGGCGGCCACCGCGCCCGAGCCGAGCCGCCGGGCCACCGTGTCGAAGTCCCCCTCCACGGGCGCGGTCAGCCGGTAGGGCCGGGAGGCGAGCAGTTCGGGGCCCAACAGGGAGCGCAGGCGCGACAGTTCGGATCGCAAGGTCACGGGGCTTATGGTTTCGTCCTCGTACAAGGACAGGTGCAGTGCCTCGCCGCTCAGCCCCTCGGGGTGGCGGGCGAGTACCACCGCGATCTCGCTGTGGCGCGGGCTCAGGCGCAGTTCGCGGCCGCCCGCGACGAGCAGGGCCTCGTCCCGGCCCAGGGCGCTGAGATGGACCCTGTCGCGGGTGGGCGGCGGGGCGAGCAGGGCCAGTTGTGACTCGACCGTCCGCGCGAGGGCCGTCACGAAACCCAGGCTGTGCGGGTGGGCCAGCCCGTCGCCGCCGGTGAGGTCGACGGCGCCGAGCAGCCGTCCCGTGCGGGGATCGTGCACGGGGGCGGCGGCGCAGGTCCACGCCTGTACCGGGCGCCGGAAGTGCTCCGCCGAGAAGACCTGGACCGGGCGGTCCTCGGCCAGCGCGGTGCCCGGCGCGTTGGTGCCCGCCGTCGACTCGGCCCAGCGGGCGCCGGGTACGAAGTTCATCCGCGCGGCCGCGCGACGTGCGCCGGGATGCCCCTCGACCCACAGGAGCCGGCCCCGTGCGTCGCACAGGGCGACCAGATGCTCACCGCCGCCGGTGTAGGGGCCGGTCAACTCCCGTACGACCGGCAGGACGCGGGCAAGTGGATGGCTCGCGCGGCAGGCCGACAGTTCCTCCTCGTCGAGCTCCACCGGGGCGGCGCCGTCGGGGCTGACCCGGGCCCGCGCCGAGCGCTGCCAGGACGCCGCCACCAGCGGACGTACGGGGCGTACCACCCGGCCGGCCGACGTGAACTCCTCGTGGGCGCGCCGGAGTTGAACACCGCGCTCGGAGGCATCGGCTCCCGCGTCAAGGGCCACCCAGGACTCGTCCCGCCTGTCGGTCACCGAGTCCTCCTCATGGGCCGAACCGTCCGTGCGATCAGGCGAAGTTGACGAGACGGATGTACCGCACCCAGTCCCACTGCGGGCCCGGGTCGGTGTGGTCGGTGCCGGGGACCTGATAGTGGCCCAGGATGTGCTCGCGGTCCTTCGGAATGCCGTACCGGTCGCAGATCGACGCCGTGAGCGCCGCCGACTGCTCGTACAGCGCGTTGGTGAAGTAGGCCGGCTGGTCGATCCAGCCTTCGTGTTCGATGCCGATGCTGCGGGTGTTGTAGTCCCAGTTCCCCGCGTGCCAGGCGATGTCGCGCTCGCGGACCATCTGCGCGATGTATCCGTCGGCCGAGCGCGTCACATAGTGCGCGGACACCTTCTTCGCGGGGTTCTGGAAGATGCCGATGGTGTTGGACCAGGTCTCCTGGGTGACGTGGATGATGACGTAGTCCACCGGGTACGCCGAAGGCCTGGACGAGGCGGTGTAGTTGGACGCCGACGCGGGCACCCAGTGCGCCCGGGGGTAGTCGGTGGCGCCGTCGGCGGCCGCGTCGGTTGCCGGGAACAGGAGGCCGGCGGCGACCGAGGCCGCCGTGCCCTGGAGGAGTCTTCTTCGGTTCATCGCGGGCGCTCCTGAACTAAGGCCGGTGACAGGTGAGTTGGGCCGAGCGCTCCCGCAGGTGGCGGTGCAGGCCCCGGTGCGGCTCGCCCTGGCGGGGCAGCCACTCCTTGCGGATCTTGGCGACACAGGTGTAGTTGGTGTCGCACACGTTGGCAAGCGGGGCTTCACCCGCCTGGCTCACCAGCTGGTAGGCGTCGAGCGCGGAGAGACCGTAGTCGCGCTCCAGCCAGCGCACCAGATCCAACTGTGAGACACGGAAAGCGTCTTCGAGGGGTCGGGCCGATCCCGTCGACATGATGTGGGTGTCCGACTCGATGCGCGGCCAGGGGGTGGCGAGACCCTTGAGGAGTTCGACCACCACCACCGTGTTCATGGCGCACTCCACGGCGACCCCGCACGTCTCGCCCTCGCCCTGGCGGGCATGTCCGTCACCGAGGCTGAACAGGGCGCCCTCCACATTGACGCCCAGGTAGCAGGTCACACCGGCGCGCATCTCGGGGGTGTCCATGTTCCCGCCGTGCGCGTCCGGTACCAGCGCGGAGCGCACCTCCAAATGGGCCGGGGCCACCCCGACCGTGCCGTGCATCGGGTCCATCGGCAGCTCGACCTCGATGTCGCTCTCACGGGCCCGGAACCGGCACGTCCCGCGTGTCCGGTCGAGCTCCCACATCCACACCGTCTCCGGCAGCGGAGGCTGGAGCGTGGCCGTGGTGTGGGTGGAGGTGAGGGCCCCGAACAGCGGGACGGTGGTGGACGCGGCCCAGTCACGCGCGGGCTGGACCGAGACGAAGTGGACGGCGAGCGTGTCGCCCGGCTCGGCGCCCTCGACGTGGAAGGGGCCGGTCTGCGGATTGAGGAAGGGGAACTCGCAGACACGGGAGACCAGATCGCGCTCGGAGCGCACCCGGCCGGCGAAGCAGTCCTCGGTGTACAGGTCGAGCACGGTTCCCGGCGTCACACGGGCCAGCGGCGGAGCGCCGCCGAACGTCCAGGCGTACTCGTTCTCCTTGGGCCGCACGGTCAGGATCCGCGGGTCGTCGCTCATCCTCGTACCGCTCCTGTCTCCTCGGGGGCCTCGTCGGGTTCGACGAGGTGGACACGGCCGGTCTCGGCAAGCCGTTCCGGCAGGCGGCGCGCGAGCACCGCGAGCACGACGATCCCCGCCGCCATCCATGCCCCGACGACGGGACCCGCGTACGACACCGGCGGGGTGAGTTCGGCGACGAACGAGAACGCCGGGATCCCCGCCGCGGTGAGCAGCGCCGGCACGAACGCGGCGATGCCGAGCGCCGGGAACACCACGTGCCGCAGCGGGCTGAACAGGTCGCGGCGCCGCCGCAGAAAGTATCCGGCGCAGGCCAGGTCGACCACGATGTACACGCCGATGATCACCGTGACGATGACGGTGGCGAGCAACGTGAACGCGGTCACCGGGCCGTAGTGCCGGCCGAGCCCGAGGATCACGGCCACCGCGAGCACGAACTGCGCGGCGATGCCCGTCACGGGGGAGCGGTGGCGGGGATGGAGACGGGCGAAGGCACGCGGGAAGACTCCGATCCGGCCGAAGGCGAAGGCCGTGCGGGTGGACACGGTGGAGCAGGCGTTGGCGTTCGCTACCGTGGAGTTGACCACGGCGAGGAACAGGATCACCCAGAAGAGGCCGAACGAGGCGCGCGCCACGCCCTCCCACGAGGCGCCGCCGGACGCGCCGAACCCGGCGAACCGGTCCGGGCCGAAGTAGACGGCCATGGCGTACGTGGTCAGGACGTACACCACCCCTATGGCGAGGGCCGCGCCGAACACCGCCCGGCGCACCGTGCGGCGCGGGTCACGGGCCTCCTCGGCGAGCGGGGCCGCGGCCTCGAACCCGGCGAACGCCAGCACCGTGTAGACCGAACCGGCGAAGACCCCGCCGAACCCGCCGTAACCCGGGGCTGTGTGGGAAGTGCCGAACACCGTAAGGGTGTTGTCCGATCCGGCCGCCACGATCAGCATGACCGCGAACGTGACGAACACCAGCACCTCGAAGACGCCGAGCGCCGTTCCCAAGCGCGCCGAGGCCCGCGCCCCGAAGTACCCCGAGACGGCTATGACCACGGCTCCGGCCAGTGACCACGGCCACCACAGACCCGCGGGATACGACGCCCACTGCTCATGCAGGGTGCCCGCCGTGGTGAAGCCCAGCTGCAACAACAGCAGCGGCGGCACCAGCGCCTCGACGAAGACATAGCCCCAGCCCACCAGGAAACCCACGGCGGGGTGCAGGCCCTGAGCGCTGTACGTGGCGACCGAGCCGGCGGCGGGCAGCTGGTGGGCGAGCTCCGCGACGCACGACGCCGTGAACAGGCACGCCACGAGCGCCACCAGGACCGAAAGCGGCAGGCTGCCGCCGGCGAACGCGGCGCCCGCCGGAATGGAGGCGGCGACGGCCGCTGCGGGCGCCATCGCCGTGACGCTCTGGAACAGCACATCGCGCAGACCGACCGCCCCGCGCGCGAGGCCGGCGTCCGTACTCGTTGGCGGTTTCCCCGGCACCGTCGGCTCCCCTGGTCGCCCAACAAGCAAGCGTATCGCGGGAGTTACCGTACGGTCCGGGGCGCGCGGGGCGGAAGAGGACGGGCCGCCGCGCGCGGCGGCGAGCGGTGCGGGGAAGTGGGCGCGAGGTCCGCGAACGGGCGCTTCGGCCCTCCCCGCACGGCTCATGTCAGTCCTCGGCGCCGCCGTCGGCGAGCAGGGGCGCGAAGGCCGCCGCCGGGTCGTGGTCGGCGGCTCCCGCAGGCACCCAGCGTCCGCATTCCTTGCGGTAGGGCCACCAGCGCCCGTCGTGGCCGAGCCGCAGCTGGGCGTGGCCGCCGGTCGCCGTCCACCGGTTGGTCCCGGCCGACCGCAGCGCCGGGCGCTCGCCCCCGGCCCAGGCGCGGTCCAGGGCCGCCACGGCCCGGGCCAGTTCCGCCGCGCCCAAAGTCCACTCCTCCTGAAGTACGCGCAGCGCCGGGGCGCCGCCGAAGCGCCAGGCCCGCGCGGCCCGCGCGAGGTCGGCCGGCCGGCGGCCCGAGGCGGCGGCCAGCCGGGCGGTCACCCGGCCGTCGCGGCACCCGGACGCCAGCCGGACCGTATCCTGCTCCATCGTCAACTCGGCGTCGGGAGCGCGGCGTTCGTGGCCGGGCGCGAGCGCGTCCGCGAGCATGCGGTGCGCGCGTCCGGCGGCGTCGGCGGCAAGAAACTCCAGGGCCGCGGGGTCCACCCCTGGCTCCGGCGGTGTCTCGGTGTCGAGGCGCGCGGGCTCGCCGGGTTCCGGCGGGAGAGCCGGTGGCGGGGGCAGCGGCGCGACGATGTCCCTGGCCGCGAACGCCTCGTGGGCCGACACGCCACGTGCCCTCGTGGGCTCGTCCGCGGCCGGGGCCGCGCCGCGTTCCTGAAGGGCGTCGAGGAGGACGCGTTCCGGCCGCCCCCGCAGCAGGAGCAGCACGAACGGATCCTGATCGAGCAGGCGCGCCATCTGGTAGCAGAGCGCTGCGGTGTGCGAGCAGTGGTCCCAGGCCTCACAACTGCACGTGGGCTCCAAGTCGCCGATGGCGGGCAGGAGTTCCACCCCCGCGCTCGCCGCGTCCTCCACCAGGTGCGGTGGCATGTCGCGGTCGAGCAGGGCCGCGATGTGTCCGGCGCGTTCGGCCGTCATCGTCAGGAAGCGGTCCCAGCCCTCCTCGTCCAGCACCTGGAGGAGGACGTCGCCGCGGTGGCGCGATCCGTCCCGCTCGCGCACGACGGCGGTGATCCGGCCCGGCCGTACGGTCACCGCGCCGACCGCGCCCTCGCGTGCCAGGCGCCGGCCCTGTTTGAGCTGGCGTCCGTCGAGCGCGGTGTCCTCCAGCGCCTTGAGCCAGGCCCGGCCCCACCAACTGGTCGCGAACGCGCGGCCGTTGGGGGGCGGAAGGGGTTCGAAGGTGCGCTCATTCTCGTATGTGCCGCTCATCGACCGCTCCCTCGCAGCGCCACCAGATCCGTCAGCTCGGCGTCGGACAGTTCGGTCAGCGCGGACTCGCCCGAGCCGAGCACCGCGTCGGCCAACTCCCTTTTGCGCTCCAGCATCTCGGCGATCCGGTCCTCGACGGTGCCCTCCGCGACGAGCCGGTGCACCTGCACGGGCTGGGTCTGGCCGATGCGGTAGGCGCGGTCGGTGGCCTGGGCCTCCACGGCCGGGTTCCACCACCGGTCGTAGTGGATGACGTGTCCGGCCCGGGTGAGGTTGAGGCCGGTGCCCGCCGCCTTCAACGACAGCAGGAACACCGGGACTTGACCGTCCTGGAAGTCCCGCACCATCTGCTCGCGCCGCTCCACCGGCGTGCCGCCGTGCAGGAAGAGCGCGGGCACGCCCCGCGCCGCGAGATGCCGCTCGATGAGGCGCGCCATGCGGACGTACTGCGTGAAGACCAGGGCCGCACCGTCCTCGGCGACGATGGTGTCGAGGAGTTCGTCGAGCAGTTCGAGTTTGCCGGAGCGGCCGGCGATGGCCGGGTCCTCCTCCTTGAGGTACTGCGCGGGGTGGTTGCAGATCTGCTTGAGCGCGGTCAGCAGCTTGACGACCAGGCCGCGCCGCTCGAATCCGTCCGCATCGGAGATCTCGGCCAGCGTCTCGCGCACCACCGCCTCGTACAGACCGGTCTGCTCCTTGGTGAGGGAGACGGCGCGGTCGGTCTCGGTCTTGGGCGGGAGCTCCGGGGCGATGCCCGGGTCGGACTTGCGGCGGCGCAGCAGGAAGGGCCGCACGAGCCGGGAGAGCCGTTCGGCGGCCGCCGGGTCCTGGCCGCTCTCGGCCGCCGACGCGTACTTCGCGCGGAACGTACCGAGGCGACCGAGCAGCCCGGGGGTGGTCCAGTCCAGGATCGCCCACAGCTCGGAGAGGTTGTTCTCGACGGGGGTGCCGCTGAGCGCGACCCGCGCCCCGGCCTTGATGGTGCGCAGCTGCCGTGCCGTCGCGGAGTACGGGTTCTTGATGTGCTGGGCCTCGTCGGTGACGACCATGCCCCAGGAGACGGCGGCCAGTTTGGCGGCGTCGAGGCGCATCGTGCCGTATGTGGTGAGCACGAACTCGCCGTCCGCGAGGGATGCGAGGGAGCGCGCGCCCGCGTGGAAGCGGCGCACGGGGGTGCCGCTCGCGAACTTCTCGATCTCCCGCTGCCAGTTGCCCATCAGGGAGGTGGGGCAGACGACGAGGGTCGGGCCGGCCGTCGCCGGATCGCTCTGGCGGTGCAGATGCAGGGCGATCAGGGTGATGGTCTTGCCCAGTCCCATGTCGTCGGCGAGACAGCCGCCGAGCCCCAACGAGGTCATGTCCGCGAGCCAGTTGAGGCCGCGCAGCTGGTAGTCGCGCAGGTGCGCGGTGAGCGCGGGCGGCTGGGCCACGGGCTGTTCGCGGCCCGCCTCGGGGTCGGCGAGCCGGTCGCGCAGGCGGGCCAGCCAGCCCGTCGCCTCGACCTCGACGCGTCGCCCGTCGAGCTCGGTCGACCCGGTGAGGACGGCCGCCAGGGCGTCGATGGGGGTCACCTTGTGGTCCTGGGCGGCGCGGACGCGCCGCGCCTCCTCGGGATCCACCAGCACCCACTGGTCACGCAGCCGCACGACCGGGCGGCTCGCCTCGGCGAGGGCGTCGAGTTCCCGCCGGGTCAGTCGGGTCTCGCCGATCGCGAACGACCAGTCGAAGCCGAGCAGGGCGTCGGCGCCGAGCATCGAGGGCGCGTCGGACTACGTCCGCGCTTGGTCTTCGGGCGGGCCGATGACGGCGCGGGCGGTCAGCCGGCGGGAGAGGTTTCTGGGCCAGTGCACCTGGACCCCGGTCGCGGCCAGCGTGCGCGAGGCCGCCCCGAGCAGTTCGCCCGCTTCCTCGTCGGCGAGTTCCACCGCGTGTGGCACGGTGGCGGACAGGAGCGGGGCCAGGGGCGGCCAGGCGCGGGCGGCCCGGCGCAGCGCGAGGAGTGCGTCCATGCGGGCGCGGGGACCGAACCGCGCGGCCGCGGCGGGCTCCGTCCACACCTCGGCGGCGTCCGCGACCAGCGCGGGATCGCTGACGCTGTGCATCTGGAGCACCACACGGAACGCGGGGCCCGCGGCGTCCGGGTCGGTAGACGCGAGCCCCGGCAGTTCCACGCGCAGCGAGATCCGTACGCCCGCGTCGTGTCCGGCCGCCAGATCCGCCGCCCAGGCCCGATGTTCGGGCAGCCGCTGGGGGGCTTCGGCGGCGAACGCCGGCGAGCCGGTGGCGCGGGCCGCGCCTGGCGTGCGCGGCAGCCCGTCCGCGACGGCGTCGAGGAAGGCGCGCAGCAGCCGCTCTGGCTCCGGCAGGAGGAGGGGGCCCGCCGTGCCGGACGCCGGTTCCAACGGGGTGGCGTGCGCCTCGGGCGGCATGGCCGCCGCCAGCTCGCGCACCTTGTCGAGATCGTCGGCGCCGAGCGGACCGACCCGCCACGCGTCGTGGTCGCTCGCGGTGAGGCCGGGCAACAGGCGGCCGCGCGCGACGAGTTGGAGCGCGAGGAGCGCGGCCGCGCCCCAGAACGCGCTCGGCCGGGATGCGTGCGCCGACGCGCGCACACGGGTGAGCAGGGGCAGCGCGTCCCGGACGGGCAGCAGGAGGGCGGACACGGTGTGGGGCGAGACGTTGGAGCCGACGACGGTGAGGTCGTCCACGGCGCCCCCGAGGGCCGGGAGGGCTTCGTCCTCGGTGGGCCAGAAGGCGATCCGTCCGGTGCGCGGGGGGTCGGCGGGCAGGAACGTGACGTGGCAGCGGGCGAGTTCGGCGAGCTGGGACGGCAGGGGAGCGGGGAACGTCTGCACAGCGATAACGCATTCCTCAAATTTGACTACGTCGGGCCGAAGGGGCCGAGGGTACAGCAAAGGGCCGCTCGGCGGGGCGCGCAAAGAGGTGACCCGCGTCATAGGGGTGGGTGGGGTGCGGTCAGCACCACCCAGGGGTCGGGCTAACCCCCCGCGCGGGAGCGGGGGGTGGCTCCATGGTCCTCAGCGGCGCCGCTCCGTACGTTCGGTGAGGTCAGCGCAGATAACTGCGGGGGACCTCTTGACCACCGGAGCCGTCATGTCACAGGCGACCATGCCGCAACCCGCCACGGGCCTGGGCGCCCCCGCCGAGCCACGTTCGGGCAGCGAGTTCGCGCCCCTGCTCAAGGCGGTGAAGGGGCGGGGCCTGCTCGAGCGGCGCGTCGGCTGGTACGTCACCGGGATGGTGGTCAACCTGCTGGCCCTGGGTGCGACGATCACCGCGATGGAGCTCGCCGGCGACACCTGGTGGACCCTGCTGTTCGCCCTCCCGCTCTCCGTGTTCTGGGCGCGCGGCGCGTTCTTCGGTCACGACGCGGGCCATGCCCAGATAACCCGGGGCAAGGGCGCGGGCCGGGCCATCGGCCTGCTCCACAGCGATCTGTTGCTCGGCATGAGCTACGCCTGGTGGAACGACAAGCACAACCGCCACCACGCCAACCCCAACCACGTGGACAAAGACCCCGATGTCGGAGTCGGCGCGCTCGTGTGGACCCAGCGCCAGGCCGAGCAGCGCGCGGGCTTCGCCCGCTGGCTCACCCGCAACCAGGCCCGGCTCTTCTTCCCCATGCTGCTCCTTGAGGGCATCGCCCTCAAGGTGTACGGATTCCAGGACCTCAAGCGCCAGCCGCCCCGCGAACGGGCCGTCGAGGCGCCCCTGCTCCTGGCCCACCTCGCCGGCTACGCGACCCTGCTCCTGACGGTCATGTCCCCGGGCAAGGCCCTCGTGTTCGCCCTGGTGCACCACGCGCTGTTCGGCCTGCACCTCGGGATGACCTTCGCCCCCAACCACAAGGGCATGGAGATGCCCGACCCGGACGACGCCGAGGCCTCGGCCTGGGGTCATCTGCGCCGGCAGGTCCTGACCTCGCGCAACGTACGGGGCGGCCTCCTGACCGACTGGTTCCTCGGCGGCCTGAACTACCAGATCGAGCACCACCTCTTTCCGAACATGCCGCGCCCGCACCTCAAGCTCGCCCAGCCGATGGTGCGCGCCCACTGCGCGGCCCTTGGCATCCCCTACGCGCAGACCTCATTGATCGACTCCTACCGGCAGGCGCTCGGGCACATGCACGAGGTCGGAGCGCCGCTGCGGAAGTGAGCCGAGGGGATCGGCGGGGGTGCCCGCAACAATGTGGGGCCGGCTGGAACCGGTGGCGGCCGCCGGGCGTTGTCCAGACAGGAAGTGCGGTCACAGGCCGCGAAAAGGAAGGCGACGGACATGTCGAAGCGCGCGATGATCGCCGCCGGTGGAGTCGTGGCGGGGCTCATCCTGATCCCTCTGATCGGATTCTGGTTCGCCCTGCTCGTGCTGATCGGCGTTCCGGTGGCGGCGTACCTCATGCTGGATCCCGGCCAGCGGCGCCGGCTGCGGCACATATCCCGCAAGGAGCTGGGCCGCTAGCGCCCACGGGGCACCGTCGATCGCCGGGTTAGGCTCGGATCCGTCATGCGGTACGGAATGAGGGGAGCTCCGCACGATGAGCGGGATCACGGGCACGGGAACGGGCACGGTCACAGCGGTCAGCAGCAACGGTGAGTACTCCTTCACCAAGCCGAACCGGGACAGCATCACGCTGCTGCCAGGGCTCGGCGTGGCGGGGGACGTGCACGCGGGAGTGACGGTCAAGCACCGCTCACGCGTCGCCCAGGATCCGACGCAGCCGAACCTCCGCCAGGTCCATCTGATCCACCGCGAGCTGTTCGACGAGGTCGCCGAGCAAGGCTTCGAGGTGGCTCCCGGCCAACTCGGCGAGAACGTGACGACCCAGGGCATCGATCTGCTCTCCCTGCCCACCGGCACCCTGCTGCGCATAGGCGCCGACGCGGTCGTCGAGGTCACCGGGCTCCGCAACCCCTGCCTTCAGATCGAGGGCTTCCAGGCCGGCCTCCTGAAGCAGGTCGTGGGCCGCGACGAGGCCGGCAACGTCGTGCGCAAGGCCGGGATCATGAGCGTGGTCCGCGCGGGCGGTGAGATCCGGCCGGGCGACACCATCACGGCCGAGCTGCCCGAGGGCCCGCACCGCCCGCTGGAACGGGTCTGAACGGTCCCTCACCAAGTGACCGAGGCCTCGGTCACCCGTCTCACTCGTAGTAGTCCCGCATGAGTTCCACGGACCACTCGGGCTGCGCCGTTTCACCGCGCGGGCCGAACTCCGCCAGATACGGCTTGATGTCGAGCACCGGCGTCCCGTCCACCGCGTCCAGTCCCGCGACCCGCACCTCAAGTCCCTCGACCGCGAGGACGCGGCAGCGCGAGACGCCGAGGCGGTTGGGGCGGTTCTTGCCCCGCTGGGCGAAGATGCCCACCAGCGGCCACTCCGGATTGTTGCGCGGGCGCCGGGCGCCGGACTCGATCTTCTCGGGCGTCACCCGGTCGAAGTGGAAGACCACTTCGAGGTGGGAGAAGTCCTTGAGGCCGTACAGGGCCTCGGGTCCGAACTGCTCGGCGTCGAGCCGGATCACGGCCGTCTCGCGGTCCCAGTGGTCATCGGCGACCTCGGTGCGGCCGCCGACCACCCACCCCACCGGCCGGCACACCACGTCGGCCCCGCTCACGGCCGACGCCGTCTCACCCGCGATGCCCTCAACAACCTTGTTCGTCACGCCATTTCCTTCCCCGTTGGCTCGTACCCCATTGTCACGTGGGGCACTTGATCGACACGCGGGGGACGATACTGGACGGGAGGACAAGACGCCTTGACAGAGCGGACGTGGGGGAAGCCCGGTTCCGACGGGCCGGGCCGTCCTCACGACGGGCGTACCGCCATCGCCTCCAGGGATTCCAGGAGCGGGGGCAGGTCCTCGTCGCGGCCCACCGGGTGGACGTGTCCGGGGCACTCGTCCAGGAGGACGAAGGCGACGTCGTCGGTCCTGGCGACCAGCGACCAGCCCGGGCCGTCGGCCCGCAGCGTACGGGCGCCGCCCGGCGCGAACGCGGACCGCACGCGGCCGACCGGCGGCGCGGCTTCGAGGTAGCCGCGCAGCTCGCGAAGGGCCCGGCCGACGCCCGAACGCCGGCCGTCGCCGTGCCGGTGCTCGTCGGCGTGGGGGCCATCGGCCCCGGCTTCCGGGTCGCCCCGCCGCTCGGCGGAGGTGATGGCGTCGGGGCCGGCGCGGTGGCCGGGCTCCTCGGCGCCGCCCTCGTCGTGGGGAACGCCGCCCTCGTCGTCGTGGAAGACCGCTGCCCGAGGCGAGCCGGGTGTGCGCGGGCCTTCGCGGCCGCCCTCGCCCGCCTCGGCGTCTCCCCGATCGGACTCAGGCTCCGAACCCGCCGACGGCCCCCGCGATCCGGCCGAACCCGAAGCGGCCGACCCCGGCGGCGCGCCGAACGTGTCGGTGTCCAACTGCTCGCGCCACGTGGGCCATTGCAAGGCGACGGCGTCCGCGCCCAGACGGCGCTGGGCCGGGCCCCACTCGCTCGTGTCGGGCGGCGTGAGCGTGGGGGGACCCGACGGGTCGGGTTCCGGGTCGTGCGGGGCGGGGACGCCGGGCGCCGAGACGGCCAGTTCCAGCGGCCAGCCCGGCAACGCCGCCACCACGGTGCGGTCGTCGGGCGAGAGCTCGTACTCCATTCCGCAGTCCCAGGACGCGATCGCGACCGCCACGAGCGACACGTCGTCGATGACCACCGTCCAGCGCGCACCCGAGCCGTCCTGGCCGAGGACGAGACCGTAGCCCTGGGCGTACGGTCCGAGACCGAGCGCCGCGCACGCCTCGGGGTAGTCGTCACCGAGCACAGTCGGGAACTGCGCGGGTGTCAGGAGCGCGGCCGTGAGCACATACAGCGCCTCGTCTGTCGCGGCCGCGGCCGCTTCGGCCTCATCCGTCCCGGTTACGGAATCCTCCCCTTCGCTTCGCTCGTCGGCGCACCTTAACCAGTGGGTAACGCGGACGTCGAGGGCCGGGAAGCCACCTATGGGGGGCGTTCCTCAGGAGGGCGGCAGGCCCATCAGCTCCCGGGCGGTGGCACCGGGGGACTCGCCGCGCTCGTTGGCCAGGGCGACGACCGCCCGGCAGGCCAGCTCGCGTACGCCGAACGACAGGGCTTCCGGCGACACCCAGCCCGCCGCCTCTTCCAGCGCGTCCTGGTCGTCGAGCGCGCAGGCCGCCACATATGCGGCCGCCGCCTCGAAGATGTTGTGGTGGCGATCGGCGGCCGGTTGCGAACGAGCCGTCTTGCGCGGTCTCCCGAACATCAGGACCACCTTTCCTCGGGCAGCGTGCGGCCCCGTCGAGGTCCGGCGGGCCGATCTCTGCCGTGGTCCTCCCAACGTAGGGTCGTGCCCGCTCGGCAGAAAGAGGACGGCGTCGGCGACTTGCCCCCGGCCGACCTGTGGAGCGGAACCTGAGACTCGCCCCAAAGCCGCCTCACTCCAGTGAACGCAGCGTGGCGCGGAGCCACTTGAGTTCGGCGGCGCTGGTGGCCCGGGCGATCGTGAGGATGCCGCGCCGGAAGGGATCGTCCAACTCCTCGGCGCTGATGGGACGTTCACCGTCGTAGAAGAAGCTCGCCGGCTCCTCGAGGAAGGCCAGCCTGCGGCGCAGCACGGCGGCCTGGTCCGACGGGGCGGACAGATGGCGCAGAAACGCGAGCACCGTGAACCAGCGGTTCTCGTCGGTGATGTCGAGGCGGTCGGGCGCGGCGAGCCGGCGTGTCAGCTCGACGCGGCCCGCCGCCGTGAGGCTCAGCGTGTGCCGGGGCGCTGCCGCCGCCCCCGGCTGAGTCTCCCGGGCCAGCAGGCCCGCCTTCTCCAGCCGCTTGATCGCCGGATAGAGGGTGCTTTCGCCGACGGGGCGCACATGGCCGGTCAGCGCGGTGATGCGCTTGCGCAGCTCATAGCCGTGCAGCGGAGCTTCGTGGAGGAATCCCAGGATGGCGAGTTCGAGCATGCACGCATTCTGCCTCAACTGTGAAGTACATCGTTGACGTAGTACTACGTTCTCGATGTATGGTCGGCCCGGACGGGGCGCGGCGAGCGGTCCCGGGTGTCACGACGGCGCCCGGACCGGCGCCCGCCAGGTGATCGGAGAACGGGGAGCGCTCATGCGGCAGGCGGAGTTCGACGGGCGGGGGAGCCAAATCCGGTGGACGGAGTGCGCGGGGGAGGGGCGCGCGCTCGTATATGCGCACGGCCTGGGCTCCATGTCGGCCGTCTACCACGCGCATATCGCCGGCCATCTCGCGCTCGCGGGGCGGCGACAGCTCTTCGTCGACCTGCCCGGTCACGGCCTCAGTGACCGCCCCGCGAGCTTCGGCTACACCCTGGAGGAGCACGCGGACGCCCTCGCGGCGGCGCTGGACGCGGCGCGGGTCACGGGCGCCGAACTGGTGGCGCACAGCATGGGCGGGGCGGTGGCCATCGTGCTCGCCGCCCGGCGTCCCGACCTCGTCGCCCGGCTCGTGCTGACGGAGGCCAACCTCGATCCGAACCCGGCCGTCTCGGCGGGCGGCAGCGGCATCGCGTCGTACACCGAGGAGGAGTTCACGCGGGGTACCGGCTTCGAAGACGTGCTCGCCCGCGTCGGTCCGCTGTGGGCGGCGACCATGCGGCTGGCCGATCCGCTGGCTCTGCACCGCACCGCTGTCGCCCTCGTGCGCGGTACGCGGCCGACGATGCGCGAGTTGCTGCGCGCACTACCGGTCGAGCGCACCTATTTGGTGGGCGGACTCGACGGAGAGCTGACCGGGCGCGCGGAACTCGTCGCCTCGGGCGTCCGGGTTGTGGCTGTCCCGGACGCCGGACACAACATCATGTTCGATCAGCCCGAGGCCTTCGTGCGAGAGGTGGCAGGGCGGGGCTGACGGGATCGGGCCGCCGGGACGGGCCTCCAGCGGCACACGGAGGCGGCCGGGGTCAGCGTGCGCGCCCCGGCACGGGCCGGCGCCCGGCCCGCGACCGCCACGCCTCGCTGCCCCTCATCCCTCACGCACGGCCACCGCGAGGTAGCGCTCGTCCTCGTCGGCGTACGACAGCAGGCGCCAGCCGGCTGATGCGAGCAGCGGTCGCAGGCGTGGCTCGGCGCGCAGGTCGTCGTCGGTGATCCGGCGCCCCTGCCGGGCGGCGAGCGCCGCCCGGCCGATGGGGTGGAACAGGGCAAGGCGGCCGCCCGGACGCACGACGCGCGCCAACTCCCGCAGATCAGCCTCGGGTTGGGCCAGGTGGGAGACCAGGCCGGCGCCGAAGACGACATCGAGGGAGGCCGATCGCAACGGCAGACGGGCCACGTCCGCGCGCAGCAGCGCGGCGTACTGATCGCGGCCGGCCGAGGTGGCTTCGGCGATCATCTCGGGCGTGAGGTCCACGCCGATGACGGTGCCGCGCGGGCCCACCGCGGTGCGCAGCGGCGCCAGGGCGCGGCCGGTGCCGCACCCCGCGTCGAGCGCCGCGTCGCCGTCCGCGAGCCCCAGTTCCGCGACGGCCGCCGCGTACGCCGGGCCGTCGTCGGGGAACCTGCGGTCCCAGTCGGCCGCCCGCGCGGCGAAGAATTCCTGGACGTGTGTGTGGTGGTCTTCGGCCATACCGCCATGATCCCCCACCCCGTGGCCGACTCTCCGGCGCCCGGTACCGCTTGCCCGTGGCGCGCGGGTGGTGAAGGGTGGCAGAGGAACGGGGAACGGGGAATTGCTTGAACGGGGAGGCTTGACATGGCACTGAGCAAGGAACTCGACTGGCTGCTCGACGACCTGACCCGGCGGGTCGAGTACGTACGGCACGCGATCGTGCTGTCGAACGACGGTCTGGTGACCGCCGCGAGTTCGGGTCTTGAGCGTGAGGACGCGGAGCACCTGGCCGCCGTCTCCTCCGGTCTGCACAGCCTCGCCAAAGGCTCTGGCCTGCACTTCCGGGCGGGCAAGGTGCGCCAGACCATGATCGAATTCGATGAGGGCGTCCTGTTCGTCACCGCTGCGGGCGAAGGGAGCTGTCTGTGCGTGCTCGGTTCGGCGCAGGCCGACATCGGCCAGATCGCGTACGAGATGACGCTGTTGGTCAACCGGGTGGGCGAGCACCTTTCGGTGGCGGCCAGGCAGCCGGGAGCCTCCGGCGACTTGGGAGGCGCACCCTTCTGAACTGGCGTTTCGCGCGGCGGGATTGAGTTGTCCACAGGCCGAGCGGGATGCCCGTGCGGCGGGTTACGGTCGTCACCGAGAGTATTCGCCAGGAATGCTCGTTCCTCACGGGGGAGGATCCGATGACCGTAAGCACCACCAAGAACGCCATCGTGCCCGCAGTGGCCGCCGGTGCGGCGGCCCCGGCCGGGACGCGCCTCGCACCCGGCGCCGCCGCTCGCGAACTGGAGCTCAGGCGCGGCGAGTTCGACCTCGCCGTGCAGCTGGGGCACATCCGCACCGTGCCGGATCCGGGCGGCGGCCGTCGGCGGGTCACCGCGCGCGAGGTGGCCCGCCTCAGAGCCGCCCGGGATTTTCCGCAGGGCCTGCGCGAACGGGTGCGGACCGTCGGCACGCGCGAAGGCGCCGACCTGCTCGGGGTCGCACCAGGGCGCTTCACCAAGCTGGCCCGCACCGGCCATCTCACGCCGGTGCGGTGCTACCTCAACCGCTACCGCGCGGTTGTCTGGTTGTACTTGGCGGACGAACTTGTCGAACTGGCCGTGCGTGCACCGCAGTTGTTGAGCGGCCGCCACCCGGAGCCCGCGGGCGCGCAGGACTGGCGGGCGCGCAACTGGCGCAGCCGAAGGCTCGCGATGCTCGCCCGCCAGAGCGACGACCAGTGGGAACTGGCGGCAGCGGTCGCCTCCGCCCTCGATGGCGCGCACCTCGCGGAAATCGTCCGGGATCCCTATGAGCGGGCCTGCTTGCGGCGGCTGTGCCCCGATACGTTCCACGTGCATCCCGAGTCCGCGATCGCCCAGGGCGTCGTTGACCGGCTGCTCCTCGCGGACGAGCCGGACGAGATCGAGTGGTACCGCTCGCGTCTGGTGGAAGCGCTCGCGGACGCCCGCGACCAGGGCCCGGCCCCCCGTCCCCTCGCCGACCCGGCGGTGGAGCCGGGCACCGAGTTGACCGGGCAGGCGCCGGCTCCGTGGCCCTTTGGGCAGGCGGGGCCGGACCCCGCCGCCGCGCCGCGTCACGCCGGGCGCCGGTCCGCCCCGGAGAGGGGAGCGCCGGTACAGCGGAGTCTGCTGCGGCGACTACGGCGGCGAAAGTAGCCGGGCCGGGGCGGGGAGGCGATCGGGGTGGGGTTCATGACATCCTGTGACGTCACAGCTCGCCGGACGGGATCGGCGGACGTCCGGGCGTTACGGGGAAGGTCGATGAGGCTCTGCTTCCTGGTGGAAGAGCACTACCGCCATGACGGCATGCCCGTGGAGGTGATCCGCCAACTCGATGCCTGGGGCCACCAGGTCGATGTGGTCCGGCCGGGCGGCTCGCTGCTGCGGATGTCCGAGGCGGTCCAGGCGGGCAGCCACGACGCCTGGGTGCTCAAGACCGTCTCCGGCGGCCCGGGGCTCCCGCTCCTGGAGGCCGCCGCGGCGGTGGGGCTGACCACGGTCAACGACGTGCGGTCCATCCGGGGGGTGCGGGACAAGGCGCTCGCGTCGGCCATCGGGCGCAGCCGGGGCCTGCCGGTGCCGATGACGTACGCGGCGGCCAGACCCGAACTGCTCCTGGAGATCCCGGACTCGCAGTACCCGCTGGTGGTGAAGCCCGCCGACGGGAGCTCGGGGCGGGCCGTGCACCTCGTGCCGTCGCCGGACCGGCTGGCTTCGATGCTGCCCGACCTGGCAGGCGAAGGAATGCTCATAGCCCAGCCCTACATCCCCAACTCGGGCGTCGACCTGAAGGTGTACTGCGTCGGGGGTGAGCTGTACGCGACGGAGCGCCGCTCACCGCTCCACCCCGACCGGGGTGTGCGCGAACGGCACGTACCGTTGCCCGCCGAAGTGGCCGCCATGGTCGACCAGGTCGGTGCGGTTTACGGCCTCGACCTGTACGGGGTGGACGTGCTGCTCGGCCCGGACGGGCCCGTGGTCGTCGATGTGAACGACTTCCCGAGCTTCCGCCAGGTCCCGGACGCGGCGGCCAAGGTGGCCAGGGCCGTGCTCGAACTGGCCCGCACGGGCAGCGCGGTCGCCGCCGCGGCCTTCGTCTCCGGCGCCGGACACATACCCAAGCAGCCGTTCGCGAACGAGGCGGCGACCGCCGGCGCACGGCCGGTCCGGACGTCGGCGGGAGCGGGTGAGGTCCGGTGAGCCACATGACGGCGGCGGCCGGGCCGGGGGCGCCGGAGAACGTGGAGGCGGCCGAGCGTCAGCGGGAGGCGCGGGCCGCTGTGACGGTCGGGCCGCAGGGGGCCGGTCAGAATGTGACGGGTCCATTGCGGGGCAACCGCGGTGTGACGCCGGGGCGGCGGGAGCAGGACGGTAGCGCGACGAGGGCCGGGCGGCGGTCGGCGCGGGCCGCTGTGACGGTCGGGCTCATTACGCCGGAGCCGGATCATCCGTTGCTCGCCGCGACCACGACGCTGCTCAAGGGGGAGCACCGGGTGGTGGCGCTCCATCCGGAGACGGCCGAGCTCGACGTTCTGGGGCCGCTCGCGGACGTGTACCTGCTGAAGTCGCGTACACCTCGGGCGCTCACGCTGGCCCGGGCGCTGGAGTCACGTGGGGCCGAGGTGATCAATTCGGCCCGGGCGACCGGGCTCTGTCAGGACCGTACGTTCATGGCCGAGCGGGCGGGGCAGGCCGGCCTGCCGTTCTCGCCGACCCATACCTTCGACTCGCTCACCGACCTCGCGGCCGCCGGAAGACCGATGCCCCCGTTGGTGGTGAAGAGCCGGCACAGTCGCCGGCACGACCTCGTGGCGCGCGTCGACAGTCAGGCGCGGCTGACCGAGCTGGCCGGTTCCTGGGGGGACGAGCCCGTCGTGGCGCAGCGGTTCGCGGAGAGCAACGGCTATGACCACAAACTGTGGGTGATCGACGGCACGGTCTTCTCGGCGCTGCGCCGCTCCGAGCTCGCCCCCGAGGGCCGGGGGCCCACGCTCCCGCTCGCGCCCGGTGAACTGCCGCGCGGCTGGGCCGAGTTGGCCGCGAGGGTGGGTGAGGTCTTCGAGCTCGACGTCTACGGGGTCGATGTCATAGACACCGGAGACGGCACGCCGCTGATCGTGGACATCAACGCGTTTCCGGGCATCCGGGGACAGGCAGGCGCCCCCGAGGCCCTGGCGGCGCTGGCGCTGCGCAGGGCCCGGGAAGCGGTCGCTGCGGCCTGACGGACCGCCGCGCGCCACGCTGCCGCTGACCGCGCGGCTGCGCGACCGTTTCGCCCCGCCGTCGCGCGCGGCCCCGTCGGTGCTGGCGGGCCGGCGCCCAGGGCGCGCGTCAGTGCGCGGTGGGCTGCGCCACGGTGTTCCAGGCGGTGATCACGGGGCGTTCGTGCTCGCGTCCGAGCCGGGACATCGCCCCGGTGTCGAGCACGAACAGGGCTCCGCCGGACGCCGGAAGGCCCAGATAGCGGGCGGTCAGAACGCGCAGGAAGTGAGAGTGGGCGAACAGGACGACGTCCTCGTCGCCGTCGTGCAGGGCGGGCGCGACCTCGGCGAGGACCCGGTCGGCCCGCGCTCCCACCTCGGCCGGGCTCTCCCCGGGATGCTCGGCGGGACCGGGAGCGACGCCGTCGCTCCAGAGGTTCCAGTCGGGACGGGTGCGGTGGATCTCCACAGTGGTGACGCCTTCATCACCGCCATAGTCCCATTCCTGGAGGTCCGGCGTGACGCGCGGGTCCTTGAATCCGGCCAACTCGGCGGTGTGCAGGGCCCGTTGGAGCGGGCTGGCCAGGGCGAGGCCGATGTGCCGCCCGGCGAGCAGCGGCGCGACCGTGCGGGCCTGTTCCTCTCCGTGTGCCGTGAGCGGCAGGTCGGTGTAGCTCGTGTGCTGTCCCGACCGTGACCATTCGGTCTCCCCGTGACGTACGAGGATCAACTCACCCATGGCTGTGCGTTCCGTTCTCCGTGTGCGTCCCCCCAGCCGGTACCGCCCCGGCCGTACGCGGGGACAACCTTAAGAGGGCCGACGGCATTCCGGGCGGATGGGCGTGTCGGGCGTTGCCTACCTCACGTGTGTCTCACGCGTCACACCCGACCGGCCGCCCGCCGCCCGCGCCCGTGCTGCGGCCCGACGCGCCCTCGCGCCCTCGCGCCAGGTCGGACGCGGCGTCAGAGGAACAGGAAGGCCGCCGCCGTGGCCGCGCCGAGCGCGCCGCCCGCGACCGTCTGCATGACCGTGTGGTAGCCCAGGGCCACCCGGGACCAGCACACCGCGAAGGTGATCGCGTAGGCCGCCAGCCACCAGGGCGAGTGCACCACGGCGAGCAGCGCGACGACCGCCGAGGCGACGGCGGAGTCCACGGAGATCTTCCAGACCGTGTTCACGGCCAGCAGGAAGATGGTCATCACCCACAGCGCGAGCATGGCGGCCAGAATGCCGGTGGGCGCGTGGCCCAGGACCATCACGACCGAGCCGGCCCCGATCGAGCCGAGGATCACGAAGAAGATCGGGGCGCGCTTGGTGCGGTCGACGACATGCCGGTCGCCCCACGTTCCCCGCTTGCGCTCCCACTCGATGTAGCCGGCCGGGACGAGCCCGGCGCACAGCGCACCGAGCAGCCCCCACAGAAGTCCGCTCCACTCGCCGGCCGCCGCGAGGCCGATGCCGAGCATGCCGACGAGCAGCACATTGCGGGGTTGCAGGACGTCGGTGATGGCGCGGGCCGTGGCCGCCGTACGGTTGTCGGCCCCGGTCAGGGTCTCACTCACGCGGTCTTCTCCAGGGAGTCCAGGACGCCACGGGCCCGTTCGCCGCTGACGGTCCGGAAGGCGGCGGCCACCCGTACCAGCCGGGCTACTTCGCCGTCCTGGTCGGTGGCGTGCTTGGTCTCCACGACGGCGGCCTCGCCGGCCGGGGCGCCGCCGGCCTTGGCGGCAAGCGCCGCCTTGATCCAGTACGCCTCGGCCAGCGGACCCGTGTCCTCGGGCGCCGGGCTGTCGTGCGAGGCGGCCCGCTTGGCGGCCGGGAGCAGACTGTCCGGCACGTAGTGGCGCAGTTTCTCGACGGCGTCCGCGATGTCGGCGGCCCATCGGTCGATCCTCAGGTCCGCCGGGGTGCCGAAGCGGGTCAGTTCCCGGGCCAGGGAAGCAGGCGGCTCGAAGGGCTGGTCGGGGAAGGCGGTCATCAGCTCCCGCCACAGCGGATGCAGGCTGGCCTGCGCCCGCCACAGCCGCACCCTCCGCCAGCCCTTGCTGAAGGCGGGGATGGAGGCGCCCAGCGCGAAGAACGCGAAGAGGACGACCTGGGCGGCCTCGGTGACCTCGTCGAACTTCAGGGCGAAGGCCGGGCTCGGCTGGTCGATGACGCTGACCCACAGGAACAGCGTGCGGCTCACGGTGTAGCCGACGCCGATGAACATGGCGAACGTCATCATGCCGAGCCCGACGCGCAGATGACGGGTCCCGGCGCCGACGGTGGCGAGCGCCCACTGGTAGGCACAGACGGCGGACGCCGCCCCCAAGTACAGGTAGAACACGCTCATGTAGAGCGTGGCGCCCCATTGCCCGGCATGGTCGGACACGAAGCGGTCCGAGGCGTAGGAGCGGTCGACCACTGTGAAGAAGAGCACGGTCGAACAGGATCAGCGTGGCGACGGACGCCTTGGTGGCCACCTGCTGGATCAGCCGCGCGAACCGGACGTGCCGGGGGATGACGCCGTCCTTCGGGAAGTGGCCGTAGATGGCGACGATGTAGCTGAGGATCGCCAGGATCGCGATGGTCGCCGTGTAGTGCTTGATCAGTACGGCGAGGTCCACCACAGGGCTGTTGTTGAGCCCGATGCGTACGACCTTCGTCTTGGTCCACAGGGCCACGGCGAAGCCGGCGTAACAGCCCCACAAGGCACGTCTGCGTTTGTCCTCCTCGTCGCCCCAGAGTGCTGCGGGCATCCGCCACAGGGCGACGGCGGTCATCAGGCCGGCTATGAGGTAGCCGGCAAGGTCCAGCGCGGTCACGGGTATTCCTCGGGGTCACGAGCGGGGGACGGAGGGGCGGAGGGGGCGTACGGGGCGGAGGCGGCGGTGCGGCGGTGCGGCGGGCCGGTCGGCTAGGAGCGGCGGAAGAAGCCGCGGCGGCGGTGGGCCACGGGGCGCGACAGGGAGTTGGCGAGCCGCCCGACCATGTCGTCGCTCGTCACGTCGCGGGCCAGCCGGGGGATGAGGGACGCGCCGAACTCGGCGATCCGCTCGTCATGGGTGTCGTACTGGGCCCGCGCCTGGATGGGGCCGCCCGAGCGGAACGCCTCGGTGACCTCGTAGGGCAGCTCGTCCGGATCGCTCTCGGGCGGCCCCGCCCGTCCGGCCGGCTCGTCGGTGGCCAGCACACGGTTGATCAGCGAAGTGTTGAAGACGGGGAGCAGCCGGCGCAGCTGGGTCGCGCTCAGCGTCGTGCCGTGGTCGAACCATTCGTGGCACAGCTCGTGCAGGATGACGTGCTGGGTCTGGTAGGCGGTCGGGCGCCGTCGGTAGAGTACGAAACTGGTGCCGCCGGACTTCAGGCGCAGACCGCAGGCGGCGTTCACACGGGCCAGCCGGTCGGGCAGTTCGTGCAGGGTGATGGTGCGGCCGCGGGCCTCTTCCATGTTCGCCACGAGAGCGGGGATGCTGAACGGGGCCGGGATGGACAGATCCGCCAGTCCGGCTTCGCACTCTTTCCGCAGCTCGCGCATGGACATGGAGACCTCTTGATCGTAGTCACGCGTGTGTGACAAGCGGTCTGCGATCCTAGCCAATCATCGTGAATACGCGGAGTCGGCTACCCGGGCTGTCCACCGGGGGCGGCCTCGTGCCCGTTGTCCCGCCCGTACCCGCTGTCCTTGCTGTCCTTGTTGTCCTCGAGGAGGGAGAGGACGAACTGAAGCAGCTCCGGGTCGAGCCCGTCGTCGTCGATGCCACGGCCCGCGAAACCGCTGATCTCCCCGGTACGCCGCTTCGCGAGGAACTGCAACCCGGCGACGACGTCGTCGACCACTTCGGACTCGTCCTTGAAGAAGCGCCAGTCGACGCCGAAGCCGAGTCCGAGCGCCTTCAGGATGTCTTCGGAAGGGTGGGTGACCTTCCCGGCGAGGATGTTGGAGAAGTAGCTGTGCGAGAGGGAGCCTCCGCGCTCCTTGACCAGATCGGCGAAGACCCGGCCGGAGATCTTCTCTCCGGGGAAGGTCTTTTCGACCATGTACTCGACCTTCTGGCGCAACGTCCTCAAGTCGGGAGTGCGCTCTTCGCCGTTGTCCATCAGGGTCCCCACGTCCACGCCCGCCGCTGGTGCGCTGTCCGACGATGCGCGATGTTCGATTCGGTCAACGGATTGGTACTTTAACCGACCTTGATGCAGGCGCCCGGCTTGCGGGCGGGCCGTCGGCCACCACCCCCGGGCGACAAACCGGAGCAACTCCCGCCGTGGTCCGAACTGGACTTGCGGAAACACTCTACGTCACTGTTAACTCGAAAAAACACGAACAAGGAGCCACGAGGGGAGTTCCTTGCTCGAGTGGCTGCTGTGCCCTGCGCGCTTGTTGTGCTCAGGGTGCACCAGTCAGGGCACATAGATGTAGCCCTTCGCGACGGGGGAGGCGCGAAGGGCTACACATGCATTATGCACCTTGTCTGCGCGGTGTGGCGACCGGGCCCGGCGAAGAGTCGGCCGGATCCGCTCGAACGCGAGCCGTACCCGGCTCGGTCCCCGGCCGCGCGCGACCGGGTGTCCGCCCTGTCGGCGGACGCTCCGCCGACGGCAACTGCCTCAGTCCGCCGACTCGTTGGCGCCCGGCAGATGGACGAGTACGAGGACCAGGCCCGCCACCACGAAGTTGCGGGCCGCCGCGTCCAGGCCGTTCCATGCCTTCGACTGCCACATAGCGAACCACTCGCCGCCGACCGCCATGAACCCGGCCCCGAACAGCAGCAGCACCATCAGCAGCCCCGCGGTGCTCAGCCGCCTGGCCCGGCCGAGCCCGGCCCTGCCGCGGAGCCCGGCGGCCCACGCGACGACGGCGACGATGAGGATCAGCGCCGCCACGGTCTCCCAGGCGATGATCAGGACGTACGCGATGTCCTGAAGCGTGTGCGACGTGATGGCCCGCCACATCAGGTCCGGGTCCTTGAACGTCGTGTCCATCGCCAGGACGTGCCGCACGAACTGGCGGTTGGTGTCGAAGTCGGTGATGTTGCCGAACGCGACCAGTGTTATGTACAGCGCCACCGTGGCGGTGAGCAGCGCCGCGGCGAGCGGCAGCGCCGGGAGCCCGGCCGCGCGCCCGGGCCGCGCACCGCCCCCGCCGCGAGCCCCGAACCTGAACCTGGAGGCCATCGCGGACTCCCTTCCCCTCGGACGCGCCGAGCCGAATTGCCGTGCCGGGCGCGCGGCTTGTTCCGGGCGCCCGGCCCTCAGCATGCCCGATCAGCCGAGCCGGGTGATCTTCGACCCGAACGACGGCTCCGACAGGTCGTCCCTGAGCGTGACGGGCACCTTCACCTCACCGGTGCCGCCGCCCACGGTCAGTGTGCCCACCACCGTGCCCGCCTTGGCGCTGTGTGGCAGCTTCTTGCCGTCGTCCGTCAGCTTGATCCCGACGGCGGCGCCGGACCAGACGGGGACCGCCAAGTCCTTGGCCGCCACGACCGGGACCGTACCGCCGAGGCCGTCGTCCATCCGGCCGACCACCTCGCCCTTCTTCACCACGGTCTCGTTCCTGAGCGACTTGCCCGCCGCGAGGATCAGGTTCTTGCTCGCGGCGGTCGCCGTCTCGATGATGTTCGGCTTGTGCTGGCCGAACACAGCGCCGATGATCAGCTGCTTGCTGTCGCCGACCGTCTTCTCCGCGGCGAACAGCAGGTTGCCGCCCGCCTTGGTCGTGGATCCCGTCTTGATGCCCACGACGCCGTACAGGGGCACGAGCGAGTTGAAGTTGCGCTGGGTCCTCGCGGTTTCGACGGTGCTGCCGCCCGACGTCGTGGTCGACGTGTACGAGGGCAGCCGCGTGATCTCGCGGAACGTCGGGACGGCCATCGCCCGCTTGCCGAGCTTCACCTGGTCCTCCGCGGTGCTGACGGTGGATTCCTTCAGACCGCTCGCGTCCGTGTACGTGGTGTTGGTCATCCCGAATTCCTTGGCTGTGTCGTTCATCTTCTTGATGAACGTCTCCTCCGTCGACGCGTCCCAACGGGCCAGCAGGCGGGCGACGTTGTTGGCCGAGGGCAGCATGACGGCTTGCAGGGCCTCCCGTTCGGAGATTTGCTGGCCCGCCTTGACCTCGACCACCGACTCCCTCTGCGGGACACCGGTGGTGTAGTCGTCCTGCGCCTTCTGGTCGACCGGGATCATCGGGCCCTTGTCGCCGGGCTTCAGTGGGTGGTCCCGCAGGATCAGGTAGGTGGTCATGACCTTGGCGACGCTGCCGATGGGGAGCGGTTTCATCTCCCCGTACGTGCCCATCCGGCCAAGGCCGTCGATGTCCACCACGGCCTGGCCCTCCGTCGGCCACGGCAACGACAGTGCGCCGCCGCCCGCGGTGTGGCTCGCCGGGACGGTGAGTTCGAGGGCCGGCGCCGGGAGCGGACGCAACGCCTGGACCGTCACGACGACGATGGCGAGCAGCACGGCGAGCGTGCCCCAGATCTTGATCCTGCGCGCCACCGTGCGGACAGGTGTCTCGGGTTTGGGCGGGGTGTTGGTGAGCTGGGCCAGCAGGTCGAGTGGCGGTGGGGCGCCCGCCGGGCCGCCGGTCGCGGGCGCGTTCGGGGGCGGGGTGGCTCCGGTCGGCGCTGTCAGCGTCATGGTGCGGTCGTCGCCCTGGACCGGGGGCGCGCCGAACTCCCGGGTGCGCTCCGACCCGTCCGGACCTTCGCCATGAGTTTTGGCCGCCCGTGACGGCGTGGGGGCCGGGGCGACGGGCCGGGGCGCGACCGGGCGCGGGAGATCCGGCTTCAGCGCGACGAACTCGCTGGTCCGCTCGGAGTCCGACTCCCTGGGAGCGACCGGCGCGGCGGGTGCCTTGGGCGCGGTGGGCGCGGTGGACGCGGTGGAGGTGGCAAGGGTGGTGGACGCGGTGGGGGTGGTGGGCCTGTGGGACGGCTTGGGCGCTGCGGACGGCGTGGAAGCCTTGGGCGCTTCAGTACCGGGGGAGGCCTCGGATGCCCCCGTCCCCGAGGCGGCCTCGGATGCCCCAGATCCCGAGGAGTTCCCGGAGGCCCCGGACCCCTCGCGCGCTCCCGGTGTCCCGGACGTCGTGGGCGTCCTGGGTGTCGTGGGCGTCCTGGGTGTCGTGGGCGTCCTGGGTGTCCTAGGGTCCTCCGGCTTGTCGTGAGTCCGGGTCGCCGCAGGGGCCTCGGAGGGGGACGCGTCCGGTTCGGGCGGCGCGGAGGGGCGGGAGGGCGCGGAGGCTTCGGACGGCGCGGGCTCGTCGGGCCGTACGGGCTCTTCGCTCTGCGGAGGGGTGCCGGGCAAATCCGTTTCGGGGGCCGCCCTGTCACCGTCACTCCGCCGCGCGCCGTCGTCCTCGCGGGTGTCGTGGTCCCTGTCCTGCCCGCGGGCCCCGTCGTGCGCGGGGGCAGTGGATGGGGGCACGGCCGCGTGGGTCGCGTCGGCCGACCCGTCCGTCACGTCCGACCCGTCCGTCACGTCCGACCCGTCCGTCACGTCCGACCCGTCCTTCATGTCCGACGCGGCTGTCACGCTCGACTCGTCCGTCACACCCTTCGCGTCGGAAATCCCGTCCACCTTCGCGCCGTTCTTCTGGTTCATACGCAGTGCAGCCCGCCTTGCTGATCTCGCCCTTGCCCGTGTCGTCGGCCGTCCGGGCCGCCACGGCAGACGAAGGGGGCCGCCGGCCGGCGTCCCTCCGTTACGAGGCGACCGGGGCCCTTCGTGGCGCTGAGCGGCCGAACGAGCATCACCACGATCGCACGTCCGTGTGACCGAATGGTGACAGAGCCCTCCGTGGTTCTCCTGTGCCCCGGCGTTTCGGCAGAGCTTCGCCGACGGAGGCCCGTTGTCAGACCCTCTTCCTATGCTGGCAGGGCAAGGTCGAACGGGGATTCGTCGGGAGGCAGAGGTGCGGATCGAACGGCATGACGTCGACGCGACGGCGCTGGCCGCCGCGGAGGCCAGCTTCGCGGAGCGGATCGCGGGGGACGTGCACCGGATGCGACACGACGAACATCCGGCCCGGGGCTGGTGGTCGGTGGCCGGTGCCTTCCTGGACTATCTGGGCGCGCAGTCCCTGCGATCACCCGCACTTGAGGGCAAGGACGCGCAGGCGGCGCTGGGCTCCGCTGCCGCTGCGGCCCTGGCGGCCCTTGAACTGACGCTCTTTCCCGGGCGCCCGGTGGACGTGTTCATCGACTACGCCGGGGTGGGCGTGTCGTACGGCGGCGAGTTCGAGAGATGCGACGCACGGGCCCGGAAACAGGAAGACGGACATATCCACACCGGAGCCTGGCTGGACGGGCTGTATCTGGCAGTCCTCGCCCAGGTGTCGGACCACAACGCCGACACCTTCACCGTGGGGACTGTGCCGTGGCGTGGCCATGAGGGGCGCGCCGATGTCGCTCTCGTCCACGCGTTGATGGCGTATGTCTTCGCGCACGAGGAAGCGTCGGGCGGCGCGCCGACACCCGGGCCGGTGCGTGACGTCGAGAAGTGCGCGCTGATCGACATGGTAATCGCGACGCTCGGCGAAGGGGACGACCTGCCGGGCCACCGAGCCGCCCTCGCCACCCTGCGCGCCTTGGCCGTGGGTGATGAGAACAACTTCGTACGGTGCCTTGCGGCGCAGTTGGAGCAGCACCGCGGCCGCGCGCTCTCCGGAACCCGGGGCGTCCCGGATGTCACCGGAGATCTCGGTGGCACCGAAGGCCCTGGTGTCACCGAAGGCACTGGTGTCACCAGGGACATGGGCGCCGCCGGTGGAAGGGCCGCGCCGCGCGGTCTGCTCCCCCTGGATGCCATGGCGCTCATGGCGCTGGCCCACCGCAGGCAGGGCTGGGGCGCCGGTATCGAATCCGGCTATCTGCCCCGAGCCGTGGTGACCGGCTTCGCCCCGGCCCGGCCCCGGGTACGGGCCTACGGCAGGGGCAAGCGTGCCGACGCCGTGGCCGCGCTCACCGAGGGCCCGTTGGAAGTGGAGCGGCCCCCGCACCCTCTGGCGGCGCGGGCCACGGACCTTTCGCGGTACGACGTGTGCGCCGCGAGGGAGATGGCGCGCTTTCACGACCCCGATGAGGATCCGAAGGCACTCACCAGGGATCTGACCTCGCTCATGTCGGATCAGCGGCGGCGCTTCCTCGCGTGGGCGACGTTCGATGCGGACACGCCGAACAGGCGGGACGCGCCGAACAGGCCCGACAAGGGGGGCTCCCGCCGGAAGGAGGATGCGATCAAGGAGGCGCTGCTGCTCGGCGCCGAGGCGGGCGCGGGCGCCCTGCGGGTGGCGCGGGCCGAGCCGGGCACGGAAGTGGAGGTCTCGGTGGGCGGCACCACACGCACGCTGCCGGCGTGGCGTGGTTCCTACCGTCCCAATCCGCACCAGTGGCAACAGGCCACGGCCTTGGCCCTGGTCGTCGGGGCACGCGGGCCGCTGGCCGACTGCGTGCTGATCGAGCCCGAGTTCTTCGACGAGGGGGAGCGGCCGTCACCGGGCGGGGCGTACTGCGCGGCGCTCCACGACTATCTGCGCGGCGTCGATCCGGAGCCCGCGACGGACCGCGCCGTGGAATCACTGGCCCGCGCGGCCGGCTCCGCCTTCCTGCCCCCGCCGATACTCCTGCTGTCCCAGCTCGTCCAGGGCGACCGGCAGGGTTTCGCCCTCGCCCTCGCGGACGCCCTGGAGGAACACCGCGAGCACTACACCGTGGGAAAGCGGGGTGAGGATCCGGAGGCCGCCGTCAACCTCGATGTGCTGGGGCTCGCCTGCCATGCCCACCGCATCGGCTGGTCCATCCCGCTACGGTCCGCCTATCTGCCCGAGGGGTTGTTCCGGTAGCCCCGGGCGCCGCTCGCCCGGTCTTGGGTGGCCCCGCACGATGAGGCGGGTCAGCAGGACGACCGAGCGGGGTGCGGAGCGGTCGCCGTCGATGCGGGAGAAGAGGAGGCCGGCGGCTGTGGCGCCGAGCGCCACCGGATCCTGGCTGACGACGCTGAGCGGCGGGCTGAGCCGGTCGGCCAGTGGAAAGTCGTCGAACCCGACCAGGGCCACGGGGTCGGGCCCGCCGAGTCCGTCCATCACGCCCATGGTGATCAGGTCGTTGGTGGTGAAGAGCGCCGTGGGAGGCGAGGGCAGCGCCCGCAGTTCGGCGAGGGCGGCCCCGGCGTCGGACTGGGACCGCAGTCCGTGGCGTACCAGCGCGGCGTCCTCGGGTATGCCATGGGAGGAGAGCGCGTCGAGATAGCCGGCGTGCCGTTCCCGCTGGGTCCAGATGTCGAACCGGTCGCCGAGATAGGCGACGCGGGTGTGTCCCTGGCCGAGCAGATGGCTCACCGCCCGCTTTGCGCCCGCGCGGTTGTCGACGGTCACGGTGTCGACGGCCAGCCCCTTGGCGGGCCGGTCGACGCAGACGACACAGGTGCCGCCCGCCATCGGCTGTCTGAGGAAGGCGTGACCCCCGTTGGTCGGGACCAGGATCAGGCCGTCCACCTGACGGGCGGTGAAGGCGGCTATGACCTCGCGTTCCCTGCCGGGTTCGTCGTTGGTGCTGCCGACCAGAACGAGGAAGCCGCGCCGGTGGGCCTCGTCCTCGACGGAGCGGGCCATGAGCGCGTAGAACGGGTTGGCCAGGTCGTCCACGACGAGCCCGATGGTGGACGTGCGGGGACTCTTCCGCCGCAGATTGCGGGCGTTGTCATTGCGCTGATAGCCCAACTGCCGTACGGCCTGCTCGACTCGGGCCGCGGTGTCCGGCGATACCCCCGGCTCGCCCGAGACCGCGCGCGAGACGGTCATGGGGCTCACGCCCGCCGCGCGGGCCACGTCCTTCATCGTCGGGCGCTTCACGAGCCTCCTCATCGACCGGTCCGTGCCCGCTGCCGGCACGGCGACGGGACGATGATGGCAGACGGCGCACCACGTCAGGCGCGGGCCGAGGTGCGCCCGGGACGGGCGGGTTTCAGGAGCCGGAAACCACCTTGTGGCTTGGTAACGTTCCCATCGCGCGGGCTTGGACGAACCCTTTGTCTGACGGGCCGTCAAAGTCCTTCCAGTGAACGGTGATTGCGGCACGGCGGCAAGGATTCCGGTGATCGGTGGTGAGCGTGGGCGTGAATTCATCCCTTTCCCTTGACGGGTAGTCAGGGACACCTCAACAATCCTGAGTTGATTGGTAACGTTCACATGCCCACCGAGCATCCCCCGTCCCGAGGCCGCCCGCCGGACGACGAGCGGTCCTTTGCGAGAAGGTGGTCCCCCCTCGTGCTCCGCTGCGTGCCCTTCCCCGGATCCTCCGCCCGCTCCAGATGCCTCAGCGCCCTCAGCGCGCTCGCCCTCTTTGCCCTCGGCGTTGTCGGCCTCGCCACCGCCCCCGCCCACGCGGGAACGCTCGCGCTGACCCAGTACGTCGACCCGTTCATCGGCACCGACGACAGCAACGCCCCCAACCCCGTGCCCGGCGGCGCCGGCGGCAGCACCTACCCCGGGGCCGTGGTGCCCTTCGGCGGGGTGCAGTTCGGCCCCGACACCCCCACGGCCTCGCCCTCCGGCTACCGCTACAAGGACACCTCCGTCGAGGACTTCAGCCTCACCCACTTCGACGGCGCCGGCTGCCCCAACAACGAGGACCTGCCGCTGCTGCCGGTCACCGGCGCGCTCGGCACCTCGCCCGGCACCCACTGGACGAGTTACGCCTCCGGGTACACCAAGGCCAACGAGGTCGCCAAGCCCGGCTACTACAAGACCCGTCTCGACCGGTACGCCACCGACGTGGAGCTCTCCGCCACCACGCGCACCGCCATGGGCAAGCTGACCTATCCGGCCTCGACCACGTCCCGGCTGCTGATCGACACGGGCCGCAGCGCCACCGGAAACCGGGCCGGGACCGTGCGCGTCAACGGCAGCGAGCTGACCGGAAGCGTGACGGCGGGCGGATTCTGCGGCTCGTCCAAGACGTACCAGATCTACTTCGACATCCGCTTCGACCGTGCGCCGACCGGCTTTGGAACCTGGTCGGGCGACACGGTGAGCGACGGCTCGGCCACCGCGTCCGGGAACAACACCGGCGCCTACGTCACCTTCGACACGAGCACCAACGCCACGGTCCAGTTCAAGGTCGGCCTGTCCTACGTCGGCGTCGCCGGCGCACAGGCCAACCTGACCGCCGAGAACAACGGCTGGGACTTCGGCGCGGTGCGCGGGGCGGCCGACGACTCCTGGAACCGGATGCTCAACCGGCTCCAAGTCAGTGGCGGCAGCGCCACCGACCGGCAGAAGTTCTACACCGCCCTCTACCACGTCCTCCAGAGCCCCAACATCTCCAGTGACGTCAACGGCGACTACCGGGGGTTCGACAACGCCGTGCACACCTCGGCCAGACCGGTCTACCAGAACTACTCCGGCTGGGACATCTACCGCTCCTGGGCGGCGCTGATCGCCCTCATGGCGCCCGCCGAGGCCGGCGACATCGCCAAGTCGATGGTCCTTGACGGGCAGCAGGGCGGCCTCCTGCCCAAATGGTCGCAGCAGACCAACGAGGACTTCGTCATGACGGGCGACCCCGGACCGATCATCGTCAGCAGCATGTACGCCTTCGGAGCGCGCGACTTCGACACCGCCGCGGCGCTCGCCCTGATGGAGAAGTCCTCCAACGGCGGCACCGCGCAGGGCGAGGCCATACGGGGACGCCAGTCCACCTACACGAGCCTGCACTACCTCGACGATCCCTCCGACTCCCTGGAGTACTCCGCGTCCGACTTCGCGGTCGCCCAGTTCGCGAAGGCGCTCGGGGACACCGCGAGCTACACCACCCACATGACGCGCGCCCAGTGGTGGCGCAACACCTTCAACCCCGAGTCCTCCTATGTGCAGCAGCGGGGGAGCGACGGCTCGTGGAGCTGGCCACTCGACCCGGCGAGCCCGTCCACCTTCACGGAGGGCAACGCCTCCCAGTACACCTGGATGGTCCCCTACGACTTCGCCGGCCTGATCAACTCCATGGGCGGCGCGCCGACCGCCGTACAGCGCCTCGATCACCACTTCACCGAGGTCAACGCCGGCCAGAGCAGGCCCTACTACTACATAGGGAACGAGCCTGAGCACGGCGTCCCGTGGGCCTACGACTTCGCAGGCCGTCCCGCCGGCGCCACGGACGCGGTGCGCAAGGTGATGAGCGAGTCCTTCACCACCGGAGCGGGCGGACTGCCCGGCAACGACGACCTCGGTGCCACGTCCGCCTGGTATGTGTGGGCCGCGCTCGGCATGTACCCGGCGACCCCCGGCGCGGACACGCTCGCGCTGCACGGCCCCCAGTTTCCCTCCGTCCTGATCCAGCGGGCGGCCGGTGACATCACCATCACCACCTCCGGGTCCGGGCCCTATGTCCAGGCGCTCACCGTCAACGGCGCGTCCACCAGCCACAGTTACCTGCGCTACGCCGATGTCGCGGGCGGCGCGACGCTGGCCTACACCATGGGCGCGGCGCCCAGTGCCACCTGGGGCACCGGCGCGTCCGACGCGCCCCCGTCCTTCCAGGACGGCGCGGCCCCCATTCCCGCCGCACCGGACCTCGGCCCCGACCTCGCCCTCGGCAAGGCGGCGACCGGATCGGCGCCCTGCACGCAGTCGGAGTCGGCGGACAAGGCCGTGGACGGTTCGCTCGCCAACAACAGCAAGTGGTGCTCGGCCTCGGCGAACCCCTCGCTCCAGGTCGACCTCGGATCCGTCCGCGATGTGTCCTCGTTCGTGGTCGAGCACGCCGGACTCGGCGGCGAGAACACCGGCTGGAACACCAGTGCCTTCCAGATCCAGACCAGCACCGACGGCGCCGCCTGGACCACCGCGGCCACCGTCACCGGCTCGCGCGCGAGCCGCACCTACCATCCCGTGGCGGCCCGGACGGCCCGCTACGTACGCCTGGTGATCAGCGGGCCCGCCAATACCGGCGGCGGTGGGAGCGACGCGGCGCGCGTCTATGAGCTGGGGGTCTACGGGCCGAGCGGTGGCGGCCGGGACCTCGCGATCGGGCAGCCGGCGACGGGCTCCGCGTCCTGCAACGCCACGGAGACGCCCGACAAGGCGGTCAACGGCAGCGTCACCGGCGGGACCGGCGACAAGTGGTGTTCCAAGGCATCGGGCGACAAGACCCTCCAGGTCGATCTCGGCGCGTCCCATCCCCTGACCTCGATCACGGTGCGCCACGCGGGGGCCGGGGGCGAGAGCGCGGCCTGGGACACCAAGGACTTCGATCTGAGTGTGTCCCCGGACGGCAGCGCCTGGACCACGGCGGCCCAGGTCCGGGGCAACACCGCCGACTCCACGACCACCACCGTGACCGGTTCGGCCCGCTACGCGCGTCTGACCGTGCTCACCCCGACCCAGAACGGCGACACCGCGGCCCGCATATACGAGCTGGAGGTGAACGGCACCTGAGCGATGGCGAGCCGCCCGGCGGCGCCTCCCTCGCGCCAACGGTGCGGGAGGGGCGCCGCCTCCTTTGACGTGCATGAAGCGCTCGCAGCTTGGGCATTCAACCGGCAGAACAGGAACACATGTGCGACACAGGGGCGAAGGTGGGGATGCACGATGAAGGCCATACGGTTCGCGGGCGCGGGACGGCCACTCAGCCTTGAGACGGTTCCCGACCCGGAGCCCGGTCCCGGCTGGGTGGTGGTCGACATCGAGGCCGCCGGCCTGTGCCACTCGGACCTGCACATCATGAGCGGCATGGACCTGGGCGACCTCACCGTGAAGTCGCCGGTCACCCTCGGCCATGAGGGAGCGGGAGTGATCTCCTCGGTCGGAGAGGGCGTGGGGGACTTCGCGGTGGGCGACCGGGTCGGGATCGCCCTGGTCACCCATCCCGTAGAGGAGGCCCGCTTCGCACCCGGGGTGGGACACGACGGAGCGTTCGCCGAGCGGGAACTGGCCCATGTGTCCACGCTGGTGCGCATCCCCGACGGTGTGACCTTCGCCGAGGCCGCCGTCGCCACCGACTCGGTGGCCACCGCCTACCACGCCGTGCGCGCCGCCGGTTCGGTGCGTCAGGGCGCCACGGTGGGTGTCGTGGGCCTGGGCGGCCTCGGCCTGAACGGCGTACGGATCGCCAAGCTGCTCGGGGCGACGGTGTACGGGGTCGACATCAACCCCGCCGCCCACGGCCCGGCGTTCGAGGCCGGCGCCACCGCGTGCTTCCAGGACACCCGGGAGCTCGTGGCCGAACGCCCCGATGTGATCGTGGACTTCGTCGGCGCCGCGACCACGACGGGCCCCGCCGTGGAGAGCGTGCGCCCCGGAGGACGTGTGGTGCTGGTCGGTCTCGGCGCCGCCGTCGCCTCCATACCCGTCGCGTCCCTGGTGATGCGCAACGTCCAGCTGATCGGCTCGCTCGGCGCGAGCAAGGAGGAACTGCGGGAGGTGTACGAACTCATCGCGCGCGGGGCGCTGAAGCCGGCGGTGCAGGAGGTTCCGTTCGCCGAACTCCCGGCGGCGATGGACCGGTTGGCCCGGGGCGAAGTCCGGGGCCGCCTCTACACCCGGCCGCGCGCCGACCTGCGGGTGGGGGCGGGGACCGTCTGAGCGAAGTCCCGCGCGGCGAGGGCCCCATGACGAACCGTCGATGCAGGGGCCCTCAGAAAGGGGTGCGCCGGGGTGTGCCAGAGTGATCCATATGGTTCTTCTTGGTCAGACACCCCAATACATCTCCCACCAAGGTCCCTCCCGCCGGAACCTCCTGATAGCCCTCGCGGTCGGCCTGGCCGTCTGTCTCGGGATCGGAGCCGTCGCCGTGTCGGCCTTCAACGACAAGCCCCTGTTCCACGACGACGTCGCCTACGAGGGCGGATACGTGGTCGCCCTGGCCGGGATGAAGGCGGATCCCACCGGGAAGACGCAGGGTTTCCTCAAGAGCGGCGGGTGCGAGCAGTGGCGCCATGAGCAGGGCGGGCCCAAGGCCGCCGCCTCCCCGGAGCGCTGGCTCCAGGGCTGCCGTGACGCGGCCGACGACGGTGACTGCCGGGATGGACAGGTCGCGGCAAAGCCCAAGGGATCCGCGGGGATCAGAGGCCTCGTCTGCGACAGCAACAAGGGAGTCAGAAGGCCCGTCGCGGGCTGACCGGCCCCGTGTGTCCGTGCCTGTGTGTCCGTGCCACCGCCCGTCCGCACCGTGAAGTAGCGCTTGGGGCTGACGGGCCGGGCCGGCGTCAGACTTCAGATGTACGGCACACGGGCTTCGAGGCGGACTCGTCACCACCTGTTCGTCTCATAGCTTCTTGATCAAGGGCGGAGCGCCGCGCTCCGCGCCATGATCGAAGCGAGGCAACCATGTACGGCAAGGCGTTCGCCCCGGAGTACCGGGGGACCTTGGGGGAGCTGTCGGTCAACACCTCACTGGCGGAGGTGCTGGCCAAGGCGGTCGAGGAGCGGCGGCGCGCCGAAGCCGACGGCAGCGGCGTGGAGTTGGCGCACGCCGGGCTCGCCGTCGCCGAGGCGAGCCGGCGGCTCGGCCTGGTCGAGGAGGCCGAGCGGGCGTGGAAGGACAGCTACCGCGCGGCCCGTGACGCCGGCGACGAGGGCGCGATGGCCTGGGCGATGTGGAGCGGTGGCACCCTGTCGCGCCAGCGCGGACACCTCGCCCTGGCCAGGCGCCTGCTCACGCGGGCCGCCGAACTCGCCGAGCGGGGCGACGACATCGTGGCGCGCGGCTACTGTCTCGCGGGTCTCGCCGAGACCGGACGCATCCAGGGCGACTACGAGGCCGTCGGCCGCCTCCATGAGCAGCTGCTCGCCGAGGCGCGGCGGCGCGGCGAGGCCAGGCACACGGTGTGGGCACTCGAAGGCATCGCGCAGATGCACCGCAACACCGGATCCTTCGACCGTGCGCTCGCCCTGTTCGAGGAGGCGGCGCACATAGCCGGGGAGGCCGGGGACGACCGGGGCCGGGCCTGGGCGCTGCGCGGGATCGCCGATGTGCGCTCCGCGCAGGGCGATGCGGAGCGGGCGCTGGAGCTGCTGACCGAGGCGGAGACCCTGTGCCGGGCGATCCAGCTGGTCAGCGCGCTGGCGTACAACCACAAGATGCGGGGCAACGTGCTGTTCCGGGCGGGGCGCCACGCCGAGGCGGAGGAGTGCTACAGCGAGGCGCTGGAGGAGTTCCGCGCGATGGGTGAACCGCGCGGGGAGGCGCTGGCCCGGCTCGGCCTGGTGAAGGCGCGGGCCCGCCAGGGGTGGGAGAGGCAACGCACGGCGGCCGAACTGGAGGAGCTGGAGCGGGCGTTCGCCGCCATCGGGCTGCTGCGCGGCGGCGACATGATCGACCAGGCACGCGCCGAGCTGGGAATCGCCGACGTGGACGCCGGTCCCGCAGGCTCCCGTGCCGCCGCCGATGTCGCCGTCATCCGCTGAGGTGGCCCGCGCGATGTCCTCGGCCCCCTTCGCACCGCCCACGACAGGAGCAGGACCCATGGCACGGCAGACCGCTGCGCACACCGGCACGCCCCGCGCCGCGCCATCGGGACCGGCCGCCCCGCACCGCCCCGCCGCGCCAGGAGCCGCGGCGAGCCTCGCGCGCTGCCGTGACCTGGTCGAGCCGGCGCTGCGCAGGGCGGTGCGCGGGCTGCACCCCGCCCCGTGCCGCATCGCCTCGCACGCGTTCGGATGGTGCGAGCCGGACGGCACGCCGAGCGCCGGGGGCGGGGGCAAGGGAGTCAGGCCGGCGCTCGTGGTCCTCGCGGCGGAGGCGGTGGGCGCACGCGCGGAGGTGGCGGTCCCGGGGGCGGTGGCGATCGAACTGATCCACACCTTCTCCCTGATGCACGACGACATCATGGACGGAGACGGCCGCAGACGAAACCGCGACAGCGCCTGGAAAGCCTTTGGTACGGGGCCCGCACTGCTGGCAGGGGACGCGCTGTTCGCCCTCGGGGTCCGTACGCTGGCCGAGGTCGGCGGCGCGCGCGGCGGTGAAGCCGTCCGTCAACTCACCGCCACGCTCGGGGAGTCGGTGCATGGGCAGGCCGATGACGAGGCGTTCGAGACGCGGCCGTGGACCGGGCCGAACGCCGTGGGTCTGGGGGAGTACCGGGCCATGGCGGACCGCAAGACGGGCGCGCTGCTCGGCTGCGCCACGGCGCTCGGGCCTGTCCTCGCGGGCGCGCCGTCCCCGCTCACGGCGGCGCTCACCGGGGCCGGACGGCAGTGGGGCCTCGCCTTCCAGGCCATCGACGACGTCCTCGGGATCTGGGGCGAGCCGTCCGTCACCGGCAAGCCCGTCCACAGCGACCTGCGGCGCGCGAAGAAGACACTGCCCCTCCTCGGGGCGATGACCATGGACCCAGCCTTCGGCACCCGCCTCGAACGGCTCATCAAGGAGGGCGACTTGGCCGATGACGCGTGTCTGCGCCAGGTCGCCGACCTCGTCGAGAAGTCGGGCGGCCGGGCGTACGCCCTGCGCGAGGCCCGCGCCAGGGTGGCCGCGGCGCGCGAGCATCTGCGGGGGGTGCCGCTCGCGGCGGCCGCCGTGGACGAACTCCTCGCCCTGTCGCAACTCTTCCTCGACCGCCGGGTGTGACCCCGCTGTCGCGCCGACGCGGCCCCGGCGCCGTTATGACAGCGGCGCGGCGCCGGCCAGTGGACGCTCGGCGAGCGGAGGCTCGGTGAGCAGCAGGTCCGCGTGGTGGCGGGCGGCGACCAGGGGATGGGCGCGCAGCTTGCCCTTGAGCTCATTGCGTCCGTACTCGGCGAACAGCGGGTTGGCCGGGTCGGCGGTCGCGCCGGGCGCGTGGGCCGCGTACGGGAAGACAAGCGGCTCGATCCGGGCGTCGAGGCGCGGGTTGTAGAAGAACGGCACCGAGAACCGCTCGGTGGCCCGGGGCGGGCTCACCACCCGGTGGTTGGTGGCGACGAGGTAGCCATTGGTCGCCACTTCCAGCAGCTCGCCCAGGTTGACGACGAAAGCGCCGGGCAGCGGCGGCACGTCGTGGAAGCGGCCGTCCTCGCGCTGCACCTGGAGGCCGCCCACCGTGTCCTGGTGGAGCAGGGTCAGGAAGCCGTAGTCCTTGTGGGCGCCCACACCCTGCGCGGTGCCGTCCTCGGCGCTGCCGGGGTAGCGCACCAGCTTCAGATGCGGATGGGCCTGGTCGCCGAAGACGTCGTCGTAGAAGTCCTCGGGTGCCCCGATCGCCGCAAGCAGCTCGTGGAGCAGCTTATCGGCGACCGCGCTGAGCCGGTCGATCCAGGTGAGCGCCGCGCTCCGCAGCTCGGGAAGGGCGCCGGGCCACTGGTTGGGACCTTGCAGCCACCAGTACGCGGGCTCCCCGGGACCGGGTATGCGCGCGGGGCGCTCGGCGCCGATGTCGAGCTGGTCGCGCCAGTCGCGCGAACCGCCGGTCCGTTCGTCCCCGGTGCGGGTATAGCCGCGGAAATGGGGCGAGTTGACGTTGTCGATGGCGAGTCGGTCCGCCTCTGACAGCCGGAAGAATGCCCGCATCGTGTCATTGAGCGCGGCGGTCTCGGCGTCGGTGACGCCGTGCCCGACCAACTGGAAGAAGCCGACGCCGTGGGCGGCGCTGTGCAGCTGGGCGCGCAGCAGCCGGCGGGCCTCGGGGCCTCGGTCGGCCGCCGACAGGTCGATGATGGGGAGCTGGGAGGTCGTCACGTACGACATGGGAGCCATCCGCTGGATATGCCCCGGCCGGCGCGGGTGGGCGCGGTCACGGGTCCGCCGGGGTGGGGCGGGCGCCGTGACAGGCACGGGGAGGGTGAAGGAGGGGCCTGGGTCAGCGGTGAGCGCGACAGGCCATGCTCGTAACGCGGACGTAGTCCACGTGGCGGCGTCGAACGAGCGGAGGCATGTCGCCAGATTACTCCTGGGCGAGCCGCGCGACGCTGTGATCACGCTCACAAACGGAGGCAGCGTCCGAAACGCTGGGCCGCCGGTACCGTCCAGGCGTGAGTAGGGCAGCGGAGGGCGGGTCAGCGGAGGGGCCGGCTGAGCCGTTCCGGTGCCAGGACCGTACGCAGGCGTCGTCCCCATGGTGGGGCGGCCGACAGGAAGGGGTCGCGCGGTGCCCGTCATGGCCGAGACCATCACCACCGTCCGCGTCGACCTCGTGCCGCTGCGCGTCGACCACGCCGAGGAGATGGCGGTCGTGCTGTCGGACCCGGCGCTGCACGCCTTCACCGGCGGCGCCCCGGACACCCCTGGGGCGCTGCGCGAGCGCTACCAACGCCTGGGCGCGGGATCCCCCGACCCGGCGGTGAGCTGGCTGAACTGGGTGATCCGGATCCGTGACGAGAAGCACCTGGCCGGGACCGTGCAAGCCACGATCGGGCACTTCGACGGCGGCGCTCGCGCCGAGATCGCGTGGGTGGTGGGGACGCCCTGGCAGGGCCGGGGTGTCGCCACCGAAGCGGCCCGGGCGCTGGTGGCATGGCTCGGCCGGCAGGACGTACGGACGGTGATGGCGCACATCCACCCCGAGCACCACGCGTCCGCCGCCGTGGCCGCCGCGTGCGGGCTCGCGCCGGGCGACGAGTGGCAGGACGGCGAGCGCCGATGGCTGCGCCGCACGGGCTGACCGACCGCCGACCGCCGACCGGCGCCGACGCCCGTGCTCCGCAGAGGAGTTGGGGCGTCGGGGCCGGGCGGACCGGGTGGACCGGGTGGGAGAGGCGCCTGGCCCCGGCGGTCGCCGAGCCCCTCGAACGCGAGGAGTCCAACTGGGCCGGGGCCCGGCGCGGGGCGTCAGGTCTTGCGGGACCTGCTCATCAGCATGCCGCCCGCGACCAGGGAGAACAGGCACACACACGCGCCTGTGATGACGTTGCTGAGGATGGCTCCGGTGCCGGCGCTACGTGCGACGACCCAGGGGGAGATGATCAGCCATGCGCCGAGGAGCAGGACCACGAAGTTCAGGTCCTGGGACCGTTCCGGGACCATCGACATGCACAGGCCCAGGACGGCCAGGGCTATGCCGACGACCAGGTTGCTGAGGGCCAGGGTCGGCTTGGCAGCCGAGAAGTGGACCGTCCAGCCGGAGATCGCGGCGTAAATGCCGGCGAGGATGACAAGTTCCTCGACGGCCGCGACCCCACGGGTTTCCATCACCCGTGCGTAGCGGTCCCGCATTTCCGACACATCGGGGTGCCCCGAGATATCACCAGGGCGGTGTGAGACGTCGGCCATCCGACTCGCCTCCTTCTGAGAACTCTGCACGTCTGGCCGCGCTGCGACACGATGTCGCCATCCCATTGTGCGCTTATCTGCCCTTTATGAGTAGTTGAGGGCGCTATAGGAATTTTGCGGGCTTCGCAATGTAACCATGCGCTTTCTCGTGGTCACCCGGTGTCGCACCGGCAAGGCTTCGGCCCAGGGACGCCCCGGCTACGCCCCATGGCCATGTCCCGGCCACCGGGCAGGAATAAGACCGGGTCATGTCACCCACGACGACCCAACCGTCAGCCCAAACCCCGGCCCGTTTCTCCGACGTCAAGGGCTGGTTCTGGCCCGCCGATCAGCTGTTGTTCGACTGGTTCCTCACCCGGCAGGCCCAAACCCCGGGGCTGCGGGGTGACTTGCTCGAACTCGGCGCGTACCTGGGGAAGAGCGCCATCTTCCTCGGCGGATATCTGCGGCCCGGCGAGGAGTTCACGGTCTGCGACCTCTTCGACTCACCTGCGCCCGACGCCTCCAACAGCGCCGAGATGGACCGGTCCTACGCCACGCTCACCCGTCGCGCGTTCGAGGCGAACTACCTCGCCTTCCACCCCGAACTGCCCACCGTCGTGCAGGCGCCGACGTCGGTCATCGGCTCGCGTCTGACGGCGGGCAGCTGTCGCTTCATCCACGTCGACGCCTCGCACCTGTACGAGCACGTGCACGCGGACGTGGCGGCGGCGCGAAAGCTCGCCGCCCGCGACGCGATCGTGGCCTTCGACGACTTCCGGGCCGAGCACTGCCCCGGCGTCGCGGCGGCGGTCTGGGGGGCGGTGGCGACCATGGAGTTGAAGCTCGTCTGCATCACCGCCACGAAGGCGTACGGCACCTGGGGCGACCCCGGGCCGGTGCGGGAGGAGCTTGTGGAGTGGCTGGCGACGCGAGCGGACCTGTGGCACGGGGTGGAAGAGGTGGCCGGCGCGCCGCTGATCCGAATCGGCGGCAAGAACGCCAAGGCCCCCACTCCGCCGCAGCCACTGCGCCCGGCGCCGGCCGGGGCGCCGGACGCGTCCGAGGCGACGGGAGTGCCCGGGACGCCGGAGGCGGCCCGGCCCGCCCGGCCGGCGCCGGGGCGCGCGGGGCGGGGTCTGCTAGGCCGCGTGCTCGGTGGCCGCGACCGGGGCTGAGAAAGCGGCGGCCCCGGCGCCCGGACGGTTCGATCCCGCGAACCGTCCCGGGGTGCCGGGGCCGGGGTGCCCCTCAACTGCCGTGCTGTGCCAGTGCGTTGGCGCCGTGCGGCGCGGCGGCTCGGTGCCGCCGTGTCCCGCTCGGCGTGCTCACCTCACCGGCGGCAGGAGCTGCTGGATGCCGGAGCCGAGGTGGGCCGAGTGGTTCACCACCACGCCCACCCCCTGCTCCTGCCCGAACAAGTCCGTCCACGACCCGAAGAACAGGAACGAGTTGTTGGTCGCGAGTCCGACCGCCGCGAACACCAGCACCTGCGTCGCGACCAGCAGGCCGAGCCGGCCAAGGAACGTCTTCCAGTTCTGACGGGCCAGGCGCGGCCACAGCCAGATGGTGACGACGAACATCACCACGGCGCAGAGCACGGTCAGTACCAGCACCTTGTTACTCGTGAGACCCATCGGTCGACAAAACTCTCTGCCAGAAGATCATCCGGGGCTCCCCGGAGAGCACCACTCGGGGGTGCTCAGGAGAGTAGACAGTGATGTCGGCCGATCCGTTCCCGTGTCGGCGCGGCAGCCTGCGGAAGCTTCGAGGTCACAGGTCCCGGACGAAGCGGAGTCCCGGGCGCCCGTTCAGTTCGATCTCGTCGACCGGGGTGAATCCGGTGCGGGCCAGGACGGCCAGCGAGGCGGCGTTGCCCAGGGTGGCCCGGGCGCGCAGCCCGGTGAGTCCATACCGCGTGGCGGCGAGCGCGCAGATCCGCCGCACGGACGCCGTGGCCAGCCCCGCTCCGGTGGCCCGCTCGGCGATCCGGTAACCGAGATCGGCCGTACCGCCCTCCACGTCGACCAGGTTGACCCGCCCCAGGATGTCACCCTCGGGGTCCACCACCACGTGGAAGTAGCACGTGCCGGCCGCCTGCTCGGCCAGCAGGGCGCGGTGGCGGTCGTCGAAGTGGGCGAAGTAGGCATCCCCCCGGTCGGGGATCGAGGCGGCGAAGTACGCCCGGTTCTCCCGCTCGAAGGCCAGCAGCGCCGGGGCGTGGCCGGCGCGCAGCAACTGGATCTCTGTCATGCGCCCACGCTAGGCACCGCCCCGGGTGCGGATGCGGGCAGGGGCGGGTCACGCTTGCCGCACCCCTCGGCGGCTGCTCTGATGGGTGGCCGTGACGGCAGCGAGTGCGACCGAGACGGTCGAAGCGGTATTCAGGATCGAGTCCGCGCGGATCATCGCGGGCGTCGCCCGCATCGTGCGGGACGTCGGCATCGCCGAGGAACTGGCGCAGGACGCGCTCGTCGCCGCCCTCGAACAGTGGCCCGAGGCGGGCGTGCCCGACCGGCCGGGCGCCTGGCTGATGACGACCGCCAAGCGCCGCGCGATCGACCTGGTGCGGCGCAAGGAGACGTACGCCCGCAAGCTGGCGGAGGTCGGGCGCGCGCTGGAGGACGTGCCGCCGCCGGACCCGGCGGACTTCGACGACCCGGACGGCATCGACGACGACCTGCTGCGGCTCATCTTCACGGCCTGCCACCCCGTCCTGTCGACGGAGGCGAGAATCGCTCTCACGCTGCGCCTGCTCGGCGGCCTGACCACCCAGGAGATCGCCCGCGCGTTCCTGGCCCCCGAGTCCACGGTCGCCCAGCGCGTCGTCCGGGCCAAACGAGCCCTCGCCAAGGCCGAGGTCCCCTTCGAGGTGCCCTACGGCGCCGACCGGGACGCCCGGCTGGCGTCCGTGCTCGAAGTCATCTACCTCATCTTCAACGAGGGGTACTCCGCCACGGCCGGCGACGATCTGGTGCGCCCCGCGCTCTGCGAGGACGCGCTGCGTCTGGCGCGCGTGCTCGCCGGTCTCATGCCCAAGGAGCCCGAAGTGCACGGCCTGGTCGCGCTGTTGGAGTTCCAGGCCTCCCGCATCCCGGCCCGCACGGGACCCGACGGCGCGCCGGTGCTGCTTGCCGATCAGAACCGGGCCCGCTGGAACCGCCTGTTCGTCCGGCGCGGCATCGAGGCGCTGCGGTACGCGGGCGACGGCCCCTACTCCGTGCAGGCGGCCATCGCCGCGTGCCACGCGCGGACGATGCGGTACGAGGACACCGACTGGGCCTCGATCGCCGTCTTGTACGCCCGCCTCAAGGCGCTGGTGCCGTCCCCCGTGGTCGAACTCAACCGTGCGGTCGCCGTGGCGATGTCCGAGGGCCCCGAGGCCGGCCTCGCGCTCGTCGACGCCCTGGGAAACGAACCGGCCCTGAAGGGCTACCACTTGCTGCCGAGCGTACGGGGAGACCTGCTGGAGCGCCTGGGACGCCCCGCCGAAGCGCGCGCGGAGTTCGCGCGCGCGGCCTCACTGACCCGCAACGCCCGCGAACGCGAACACCTGGAGAGGCGCGCCGCGAGCCTCGCGGGCGACGATGAGAGTCAGTGAGAGCCGCTGAGGGCAGACGAAGTCAGGGGGCCGGGGTGCGGGCGGACGCCCTTCGTCCGCGGCCGCGGCCGCGTCTCAGGCGTCAGTGAGGCGCGTGTTCAGTGAGGCGCGTGTGTTGAGCGCGTCCACGTCGCTTCCCGTGACGTGCCGGTAGGTGTCGGTCATGCGGGCGATGGAGCGGGCAGAACCCTGCTCGTTCCGGTTCATCGCCCGGGCCGCAAGCACCACGGCCGCCGTCGCCTCGCGGCGCCGTGCCTCATAGCGGCGAAGGGCGGTCGCGGGGCCGGCGGTGGTGGCCAGTTCGTGCGCGAGTACGCGGGCGTCGACCACCGACTGGGACGCGCCGTTGGCGCCCACCGGATACATCGGGTGCGCCGCGTCGCCCAGCAGGGTCACCCGGCCCTCGCCCCATGTGGCCAGCGGCTCCCGGTCCACCATCGGGTACTCCAGGATCCCGGCGCACCCGGTGAGCAGCCCGGGCACGTCGAGCCAGCCGAGCGACCAGTGTCCGACATGGGGCAGGACGTCCGTGAGTCGGCCCGCGCTGTTCCAGTTCGCGCTCTCGCCCAGGGGACCTGGTGCGGCCAGCCGCACCAGGGTGACCCAGTTGAGCCGTCCCCGGCCGATCGGATACGCGACGAACTGCGCGTCCCCCTCGCGCACGAGGGCTGTCGCGCCGCCGCTCAGGAAGGGGGCCGCCGGCGTCACGCCCCGCCACATCCGGATGCCCGACCACAGCAGGGGCCCCTCCTGCGGGTGCAGGTGCCGGCGGACCGTGGTGTGCAGGCCGTCCGCGCCGACCAGTGCGGTGGCCCGGACCTCCTCCGTCGCCCCGCTCGCGCGGTTCAGGAACCGGGCGCGGACGCCGTGCCGGTCCTGCTCGAAGTCCTGGAGGCGCAGGCCGACGCGTACGGCGTCCGGGCCGAGCCGTTCGCGTACCGCCGCGAGAAGCAGGAGTTGCAGTTCACCCCGGTGGACGGCGTACTGCGGCCACCGGTATCCCAGGGCCAACCCCCTTGGCTCGGTGAAGAGCTGGCGCCCGGTGGTGTCGCTGTAGACGTTCTCGTTCATGGGCACGCCGATGGCGGCGAGCTCGTCGCCAAGGCCCAGCTCGGTCAGTTCCCGCACGGCGTGCGGCAGCAGATTGATGCCGACTCCCAGGGGATGTATCTCCTGGGCGCTCTCCCGCACCACCGCGTCGATGCCCGCGGCGTGCAGGCTCAGCGCGGCCGTGAGGCCTCCGATGCCCGCTCCGGCTATCAGTACCGTCATGATCGGCTCCCTTTCCTCGGGCTCCACCCTGCGATGCCCGAAGACGGAAGTCCACGACACGTATCCCGACCTGTCCTGTCTTGCCGCCCGTGAGCGGCGGTTGTGGCCCCCGCGCGCCATCGGCCACCGAGCCGACGCGGCGGCGCCCGGGCGTTCCGTCCCTTGTCCGGAACTCAACTACCGTTCAGCCGCGCGCCGTTCGTCTCGCGACCACCGCCACCGTCGCGTACAGCATCGTGAAGCTGCCGCCCAGCGCGTCGACGGCGGTGCCCACGTCCCGCAGGATCGTGGCCAGTTGGGGCTCGGGGAGCCGGGTGAGCAGGCCGGTGGTGGGGAGTTGGTCGAGCAGCGCGTCGCGCGAGTGGACCGCCTCCCAGTCGAACCGCCACCGTTCGGGTTTCTCGAAAGCGCCCGCCCTGTCGATCCCTTCGGCGGTGGCGGCGAGGATCGCCCCGTACGGGTCATGGGTCCCCCGCGTCAGCGCCGTGGGATCGAACGGGGCGTCGGGCACCACGGTCCGGTACGCGGTGGCGAACGCCTGCGCCACCTGCGGCGGAAGCTGGAAGGCGTTCCAGAACGCGATCAGCGGGCCGCCGGGCCGCAGCACGCGCGCGGCCTTCGCGGCCCCCGCCACCGGGTCGATCCAGTGCCAGGACTGACCGGCGGTGACCGCGTCGAACCTGCGCCCACCCGGCTCCCAGTCCTCCAGCCTCGCCACGTCCACCGTGATCCCGAACCGCCGGGCCACCTCCGCCATCCGCGCGTCGGGCTCGACCCCGAGCACCCGGCACCCGGCGTCCCGCAGCTGCCGGGCGGCGATTCCGGTGCCGCAGCCCGCGTCGAGGACGTCGGGGCCGGGAGCCAGGGCATGGACGCGGCGCAGCAGGGCGTCCGGATAGCGGGGGCGGGCGCGGTCGTAGCGTTCGGCGTCCGAACCGAACGACTCGGCCATGCCACGGGCTCGATGAAGCTCCGAATCGGAGGGCTCGGATGGCATAGTGGGCATGTGCCCACTGTTGTGGGCGTGTGCCCACTCGTCAAGGGGCCGACAGAAACGGAGCACCGAGCGATGCCGACCGGTGTGGCCCTGCGCGACCCGCGCCAGCACCTTTTCGCCGCCGCCGAGCGGATCCTGCTGCGCGCCGGCGCCGGCGCCCTGACCAGCCGGGCCGTCACGGCGGAGGCGGGCTGCGCCAAAGGTGTCCTGCACCGCCACTTCGCCGATTTCGACGACTTCCTCGCCGAGCTGGTCCTGGACCGGGTGGGCCGGCTCGAAGGCCTGGCCACCGCCCTGCGCGAGTCGGCCGGTGAGGGCGCCGTCACCGATCACCTCACCCACGCCCTGACGGAACTGTTCGGTCCGGTCGCCGTCGCGATCGTCGGGCTCGTCATATCCAGGGACGCCCTGCGGACCCGGCTGCGCCGGACCACGCCGCACGGCATCCCGCTCCTGACAGAGGCCACGGCCATGATCGTCGCCTATCTCGCCGAGGAGCGGAGGCTGGGTCGCATCGCGCCCGACGCCGATGTCGAAGCCCTCGCGCCCACCCTGATCGGCGCCGGACACCTGCTGTTCGCCGACCGGGAGGGCCCGGCGCCGGAAACCGAGGCCGTCCGCAGGACAGTGGCCGCCATCGTCGGACGTGAAGTCCGGGGAAACGCAGGGTAGTCACACGGGCTCGGCCCGACACGCACCACGAACGGAGCACACCGATGAGCCGTCACCTTCAAGTCACCTTTGACGCACACGACCCAGGGGCGCTCTCGCACTTCTGGCGCGAGGTCCTGGGCTATGTCCACCCCGGGCCGCCCGGCGTCGATCTGCCCGAGGGAGCCGACGCCCTGGCCGCGTGGGACGACTTCCTGGCGCAACTCGGCGTGCCGAAGGAGGAACGCGGCGCGAGGTCGGCCGTCGAGGACCCCGACGGGCACGGCCCACGCCTGTTCTTCCAGCGGGTGCCGGAGGGCAAGACGGCCAAGAACCGCGTCCACCTCGACGTCCGCGTGGCACCCGGGCTGTGGGGCGACGAGCGGATGGTGGTCCTGGAGGCCGAATGCGAGCGCCTGATCGCGCTGGGGGCGACGCGGGTACGCCGTCACGAGCCGGCCCCGCCGATGGAAAACGGCTTCATCGTGATGGCCGACCCCGAGGGCAACGAATTCTGCCTGGACTGAGATGACCGGCACCGCCCACAGAATGGCTCAACTCGTTCCCCGTGCAACGGATTTGATGGCGGTGGTGCCGGGGACAATGGCAACGGGCAATGCCGCCATGGGTCATGGGGCGGTGCACGGCATTCGACGCTCCACAAAAGAGCGCCGCGCCCCCGACGCGGGCGCGCGGCGCTGATCTGTTCCGGAAATTCGGCCCTCCCCACCGGAGGCCGACGCCAGTCAATCAGCGGCCGGGGACGCGACACCGCCCTCCCCGAGACCGCACCACTCTCAAGTGAGGATGTCCCCATGGGGAGCTTGGGCAGACGCGGCTTCATGACCGCGGCGGGATCATTCGCGACGATGACGGCGACGGGCACCCCCGGCCTCGCCACGGCGGACGCGGCCGACGCCGCGACCGCGACCGAGTACGTGGACGTACAACTGCTCAGCATCACCGACCTGCACGGCTATCTCCAGGCTCCGCCCACGAGCGACCAGGTCATCACGGGCGCGGGTGGAAAGAAGTTCACCGTCGGGGGAGTCCCGTATCTGGCCGCGCACCTGGAAGCTCTGCGCGCCGGACACACCAACTCCTTCTTCTTCGCCCAGGGCGACCTCTTCTCCGGCTGGTCCTTCGCGGCCGCTTCGCTCGCGGACGAGCCGACCATCGAGGCGCTGAACGCCATGGGCCTGGATTTCTCCACGGCCGGGAACCACGAGTTCGACCGCACCCCCGGATTCCTGATCGACCACATGGAGAACGGGCACCCTTATGCGGGTGAAGGATGGACGAATTCCTTCCCCGACTCCACCGGAGGGCACTTCCCCGGCGCCGACTTCCGCTATTACAGCGCCAACATGCTCTGGGGCAGTTCCGGCAAAACCGTTCTCGCCCCGGTCAATGTGGAGTGGGTGCACGGCCCCCGTGGACAGCGGCTGCCCATCGGGTTCATCCATCTCACCGTGACCGGCACCGAATCCGCCACCACGAGTTTTCAGACGGCGCTGCGCATGCTGAACGAAGTGGAGACCGCCAACCGCTGCGCGGCGCTCCTCAAGTCGCAGGGAGTCAACGCCATCGTCTTGAGCATGCACGACGGAGCGGTGGCCGGGAGCGACTTCAACAGCGGGAGCGCGCCCTCGGGTCCGGCCTACGACCTCGCGCTCGCCGTGTCGTCCGACATCGACGCGATCGTCACCGGGCACTGGCACTGCGCCTTCAACATGATGCTGCCCGACCCCTCCGGACAGCCCAGACCGTTCGTCGAAGCGGGCTGCCACGCGCAGATCCTCAACGAGATCAACCTGCGTCTCGACCCGACGACGGGAAAGGTGGTCCGGGCGCTGACCACCTCGACCAACCACCCCAACACCCACGATGTGACACCCGATCCCGACCTCAAGGAGATCGCCGACTACTGGTCCGGATACGCCACCCGGCGCGGCGCCACCCGCATCGGGCGCCAGACCGCCTCGTTCACGCGGCGCCTGAACAGCACGGGCGAGAGCACGATGGGCAACCTCGTGGCCGACTGGGCGCTGTGGGCCGGAGGCCAGGCACTCGACCCCTTCGACACGGGGAACATCTGGCCCAACGTCCCCGCCGACCTCGCGGTGATCGCCATCGCCCCCCGCATCGGGCCCTGCGTCATCAACGACGACCTGCTCTTCGACGCCGCAGCCCAAGGAGCCGTCGCCTACACCAAGGCGTTCAACGCGGTGGGCTACGGGGACCCCATCGTCACGGCCACCGTCACCGGCCAGTGCGTCCACGACGCTCTGGAACAGCAGTGGAAGATGAACGGAAGCGTCCTCACCTACGCCCCCTTCGCCGTGTCGCACAACGTGCGCTACACCTTCGACGCCTTGGGTCCTGCTGGCAACCGTGTCGCTCCGGCCGATGTCCTCATCGGCGGCCGTCCGCTCGACCCGCACGCCACCTACCGGCTCGCGACGACCGCGTACACCCTCCTCGGGGCGGACGACTACCCGGCGCTGCTCAACCACACCCAACCGGTGCGCCACACCCGGGACTTCGAGAGTTTCGTCGCCTATGTGCAGAGCCTGTCCGTCCTCACACCTGCCCCCCTCGGCCGGGTCACCGCCCGCGCGGCGGCCACCTCGCGCGGGGACCTCGCGCGCCTGCTTCCGCTGCCCACCCCGCGCGACGCGGACCGCACCCCTCGGGTAGCCTCCGCCGGCACGGACGGCGGCGGGGGACGCTGCTGAGCGGGCCCTCGCGCGTGCGGCGGTGACCAGCGCGTAAGGTCGCGTGCGGCGGTGTGGCACAGGGCTCGCCGCCGTGACCGCCCGTCGCCCGGAGGCCGACCCTGAGTACCGTCACCGCCGAGATCGTGTCGGCCGTCCTCCTGTTCGGCGTGCTCGCCTTCGCCGTCGTACGCCCCCGCGACTGGCCCGAAGCGGTCGCGGCCGTGCCCGCCGCGGGGCTCCTCGTGGCGCTCGGGGCGGTCTCGTCCACCGAGGCGTGGCAGCAGACCCGCGATCTGCTGCCCGTCGTCGGTTTCCTCGCCGCGGTCCTCGTGCTGGCCCAACTCTGCGACGACGAGGGCCTGTTCGCGGCCGCCGGGGACGCCGTCGCCCGGCTGTGCGGGGCCAGTGCCCAGCGTCTGCTCGGCGGCGTGTTCGTCACCGCCGCGCTCATCACGGCCGTCCTCAGCCTGGACGCGACCGTCGTGCTGCTCACCCCCGTGGTGTTCGCGACGGCGGCCCGCGCGGGTGTCCGGGCCCGCCCGCACGTGTACGCCACCGCCCATCTGGCGAACTCGGCCTCGCTGCTGCTGCCCGTCTCCAACCTCACCAATCTGCTGGCGCTGGCCGCCGCCGGGCTCTCCTTCACGCGGTTCGCGGCACTGATGGCGCTGCCTTGGCTCGCCGCCGTCGCCGTGGAGTACGCGGTCTTCCGGGTCTTCTTCCGCGCGGATCTGGCGGCCGTGCCGGGCGGGGGCCGGGCGCGGGAGAACACTCCGGTGCCGGTGTTCACGGTCGTCGTCCTCGCCCTGACGCTGGCCGGGTTCGTCGTGACCTCCTTCGCCGGTCTCAGCCCCGCCTGGGCGGCGCTCGCCGGCGCGCTCGTCCTGGCCGTCCGCGCTCTGGCGCGGCGGCGCACCACGCCCCGCAAGCTGGTGGCTTCGGCCGGTATTGCGTTCTGCCTGTTCGTGCTCGCGCTCGGCGTCGTCGTCAAGGCCGTCGTGGACAACGGCCTCGGCTCCGCGATCGGACATCTGCTGCCCGGCGGCGACGGGCTGCCCGCGCTGCTCGCGGTCGTCGCCGTCGCCGCGGTCCTCTCCAACCTGATCAACAACCTGCCCGCCGTGCTCGCGCTGCTCCCCGTGGCATCGGCGGGCGGCCCGGGTCCGGTGCTCGCGGTCCTCATCGGCGTCAACCTCGGCCCCAACCTCACCTACGTCGGCTCGCTCGCCACCCTGCTGTGGCGGCGCATCCTGCGCGAACACGACGACGCGCCGGCGCTCGGTCACTTCACGCGGCTCGGTCTGCTGACCGTTCCCGTCACACTGGTCGCGTCCACCGCCGCGCTGTGGGCGGCGCTGCACACGATCGGAGGCTGACCGCATCCCATGAGCGTCATCATCTGGATCGCCGAGGGCACCTGGCCCGCGTGCGTGGCCGCCGCGCGCGAGCACGCGGCCGAGGGCGCCGACCTCGTCCTGCTGCACGTCACCGACGACGCCGTGGCCGAGGCCGCGCACGGCGCGTTCGCCGGGCTCCTCGGCCGTGGCCACCGCGAACGTGATCCCGGCACCCGGCTCGAAGGACTCGCGCGGGCCGCCACCGACGACCTCTTCGAGGAGGCCGAACGGCGCCTGGGCCGCCCGGCCCGCCGCCTGGACCTGCGCGGCCGCCCCGAACAGCAGGTCGTACGCGCCGCCGAGGGCGCCGAGCTCCTGATCTGCGCCCGCGACGGCGAGCGCGCCCACCTCGGCCCGCGCAGTCTGGGCCCCGCCACCCGTTTCGTCGTGGACCACGCGCCCTGCCCGGTCCTGCTGGTGTGGCCCGACGCGGCCCCCGCCATCGGCTCGCTGCCGCCGCCACCCCCGCCGCCCGGCCGCCCGGCCCGCTGACGCGCCCGCCGCTCCGGCACCCGCTGGCGAGCGGCGGAGCGCGGACGCTAGCCTGAAGACAGCGGCGGCCCCGGTGGGCGCGCCGCGCGGCGGTGGGGCCCGCCGTACCCCAACCGCGGCACCGCGTCGCCAACGGTCCCTACTTGCGGGCCCGCGCGCCCGGATTTCCCGGCTCTCGAACGGAACGAGGACGGGGAGAGGCGCCCAGCAGGTAGGAGAGGTATGTCCAAGGGAGTCCAGCAGCCCGTGGCCGCCGACGGCCGCGCCGAGCCCGGCATCGATCCGGACCTGCCCCCACGGCGCGCCGGCACCACCGCTCACCTGCGCCCGGTCGTGGCAGTTGTGGCGCTCGGCGGAGCCATCGGCGGCTGCGCCCGCTACGGAGCCTCGCTCCTGTGGCCCACCGTGCCGGGCTCCTTCCCCTGGACGACGCTCCTGGTCAACGGCGTGGGATGCGCGGTGATCGGTGTCTTCATGGTCGTGATCACCGACGTCTGGGCCGCGCACCGGCTCGTGCGCCCCTTCTTCGGAACGGGCGTGCTCGGTGGCTTCACCACCTTCTCGACCTACGCCGTCGACATCCAGAAGCTGATGGCGGCCGGCCGGCCCCGCACCGCCGTCGCCTACCTGGCCCTGACGCTCCTGACGGCCCTCGCGGCGGTGTGGGCCGCGGTGTGGATCACCCGACGAGTACTCGCCCGGAGGCAGCGATGACCGGTTCCGGCGGACGGGCCCTGCGCCTGACCATCCTCATCGGCGAGAGCGACCTCTGGCACCACAGACCCGTGTACACCGAGATCGTGCACCGGGCCCACGCGGCGGGGCTCGCCGGCGCCAGCGTGTTCCGTGGCATCGAGGGCTTCGGCGCCTCCTCCCGCATCCACACCCAACGCCTGCTGTCCCTGAGCGAGGACCTGCCCGTGGCGGTGGTCGTCGTGGACGAGGAGCAGCGCGTACGGGCCTTCCTGCCCAAGATCGACGAACTGGTCGCCGGCGGCCTGGTGATGCTCGACGCCTGCGAGATCGTCCGCCACGGGGGACAGGAGAGCCCCAAGTGACCTGGCTGCTCGTGGCGTTGGGCGCGGCGGTCGGCGCCCCGCTGCGGTTCCTCACCGACCTCGCGGTGCAAAAGAGGCACGACAGCCTCTTCCCCTGGGGCACCTTCACCGTCAACGTCATCGGCTGTCTGATCCTCGGGACGCTGACCGGCGCGGTCACGGCGGGCGCCGCCTCCTCGCAGACGCAGCTGTTCCTCGGCACCGGACTGTGCGGGGCGCTCACCACGTACTCGACGTTCTCCTACGAAACGCTGCGGCTCGCCGAGGACGGCGCGAAGTTCTACGCCGCCGCGAATGTCGTCGCCGGCGTGGTGGCCGGGCTCGGCGCGGCCTTCCTCGGCGTCACGCTCGCCGCGGCGATCTGGACCTGACACCGGCCGGTCCCCCCGCACCGCGCCCCGACGCAACCTGTCGGCACGGTGTAGCGTCTACGTGCCTGTAGACATTCATATTCCGACCGCCGGGCCGTCACTCGCAGGACGCCTGATCGGCCTGCCCTGTTTCCGGCCGGGCGCGCCCGCCCACCGAACCTTCGGAGAACAGCGACCCATGACCAGTCCCACCACCACGACACAGGCCCTGGACGGCGCGTCCATCGACGGGGGCCTGTACGGCGACATCACCGACTTCGCCCGGCATACGCACTGGCTCAACGGCCCCGTGACCGTCTACACCAGCTACGGCGTCGGCCTGTTCGCGGTGTTCATGCTCATCGGCTGGTGGATCGCCCGGCGCAAGGACGCGTCCGTGATGGCGGCCGCGCTCGCCGCGCCGGTCGCGATGGTGCTCGCGTACGTGGTGAACGACGCGGTCAAGTCGGTGTTCACCGAGCCGCGCCCCTGCCGCGCCCTGCCGCACGACTTCCTGATCGAGAAGTGCCCGCCGCTGGACGACTACGCGTTCCCCAGCAACCACACCACGGTCGCGGCGGCCGCCGCCGTCGCGCTGTTCTTCGTCGATCGCCGACTCGGCGCCGTCGCGGCCGTCGCCGCCCTCTTCATGGGCGCGTCCCGGGTGTACGTCGGGGCGCACTACCCGCACGACGTGCTGGCCGCGCTGGTGGTCGGAGCGGTGATGGCCTTCGCCGTGACCTGGTCCGCGCGCCGGTACGCCGGGCCGCTGGTCACCCGGCTGCGCGGCGGCGCCCTCAAGCCGCTCCTCGCCTGAGAAGGCGCGGGCCGTTTGAGAGGGCGCGGGCCGCCTGAGAAGGCGCGGGCCGTTTGAGGAGGAGCGCACCGCTGTCCCCGGCGGCCCCGACCCCCTAGGCTCGGCGATGTGCTGCGCATCGTCGACGAACTCGCCGGACCCGGTCCCCTGCGCGTCTGCGCCCATGTCCCCGCCGACGGTGCGGCGGGGACGGGACTGCGGGTGCTCCTGATCGCGGACGTGCTCGCGCGCGTCGTCGAACTGCGCGGCCGGGCCGTCCTCGTGGGCCGGACCGGCCCGCCCCCCCACGGGGCCCCGGCTGCCGGAGTCCGCCCCGCCGATGCCGAGGGCGGCCTGGAAGACATCACCAATGGGCTGGGCGGTCCGCCCGCCGTCCACGTCACCAGCGGCACCACCGAGGAGGCGTCCGCCGCCTGTCTGCGGGTCGGCGAGGCCGAACTGCCCGCCCTGGACGGCCTCGATCCGTCGGCGGTACGGATGCTCCTGCTCGGCCACCCCTACGAGGAACCGGTCACGGCCACGGCCGACGAGATCGACGACAGCGCCCGCACGCTGGCCCGCTGGCGGCGCGCCGTGGCGCACTGGGCCGGGTATCCGTCGAAGCCGATCCCGCCCGACCTCAAGAGCACGGCGCGCGCCGCCCTGGACGCCCGGCTCGACACCAGAACCGTCCTGCGCCTCCTGGCGGACCTGGAGACGGCGTCCGACGTGCTGGAGGGAGCCAAGTTCGAGACCTTCGCCCACCTCGACCGCGTCCTGAGCCTGGAACTCGTCCGCGAGGTGGGCACGGTCTGAGGGCGCGGGCCAGGCGCCGTCGCGTACGGTTCCGGCCCACAGCCACGCGGCAGTTGGCGCGGGCCGGTCATCAACCTCGCAGTGTTGCGCGGTAGTTGAGCCCGGGTCTGCTCAGCCGCGATAGTCACTCAGCCGCGAAGCCCGCTCTGCCGCGAAATCCGCTCAGCCCTTGGAAGTCCGCTCAGCCGCGATGCCGGCTCAGCCCTCGAAGCCGCCGTCGTTGAGGATCGCGTCGATCCGGGCGCGGTGCGCCCGCTCCCACGCGTCAAGGGACTCCTCGGCCTCCTTGGCCAGCTTGCGCCGGGCCTCGGTGAGTACCCGCTCCCAGTCCTCGCGCGGGGTGACCACGACACCCTCCTCGTCGGCCACCACCACGTCACCGGCCGCCACCCGCACACCGCCGCAGCGCACCGGGGCATTCAGCGGCCTGACGGCCTTTTTGGTGCCGGGGACGGGAATGACGCCCCGGGCGAAGACGGGAAAGCCCAACTCGCGTACCTCGGCGAGGTCACGGATGACGCCGTCGGCCACGAAGGCGGCGACGCCCCGGCGTTGGGCGACCGCGCAGACGTTTCCGCCCGCCAGCGCGTAGTCCAGATCTCCCGATTCGACGACGACGACCGATCCCGGCTCGGCGCGGTGGATGGCCGCGTGCAGCATGAGATTGTCACCCGCAGGACACCGGACGGTGAATGCGGGACCGGCGACGCGCGGAATCGGGGACCACAGGGGACGCATTCCGATATCCATGACCTGGGCGCGCCCCAGAAGGTCGGCGAGAGTGGTCGTGGGAATCTTCTTGAATTCTTCGGCGGCGTTCATTGTTCTTCCTTGGCGGAGGCGCGAGTTGGAGGGGGAGTCACCTGGCGGACGGCCGGGGCCGGGGCCCGGACGGCGAATGCCGAAATGATCTCAGGCGATCTGATCCACCGCCACCATCCTTTTCCCGCCGGGGGATGCGGGCGGCACCTCCGGGCCGGCCGGCCGCCTCCGCAAGCCGCCGGGGGCTTCCTCTGCGAGGTCCGAGCAGGGGTCCGGGAGCCCAGAGCCGGGAAAGGACGACCGGGTCCACCGGATTCGCCACGCGTCAGCCGGCCGACGTAGAGGGCGACGGGTCCGAGTCGGCGACTCCTCGGTCGACTGCCCGCCCGAGGCAGACCACCCACTTCGGCCGCCCACAAGAGGCGCGGAAAGACCGTTCTGTCCCAAATGGAATGCTATGGCATTCCCTCCCTGCCCGAATATTGTCCCAATTGGGGCTATTGAGGGATCCTGGTCATTTTGCGGTACTCCCCGACCGGTTGCGCGTCGGGCGCGTGAATTGGGTCACTCACCCGACGGGCAGTCAGTGAAGTCCGCGAGGGCATTTCCGTTCGGGCGCAAGAGAGTTGAGTGCCGGGCGGCCATGATCCACATTCCCGCATTTTGGTGGATCAATATCGCGGGTCGGCATCCACGAATTCCGGCCTTGTTTCCGCTCGCCCTATTCGTTTAAGTTCACCGTCAATCCGGGTGGAACGCCGAATCCTGCCACCGTCCGGAAACCTCCCACACACGTATGGCAGGAGCGGGGGACCCAGGTAAGCCGCCGGTCCGGATTCCGGAACGGCTGGGGTGAAGCCGCGTGTGGCGCGGCCGGACATCTCCCGTCCGAACCCGACAGCTCACCTCGCAGGCGACGGAGAGGACATGACCATGCCTGCAAAGGGCAAGCACCGCCGGCCCAAGTCCAGCTCGTTCAGCCGGGGCCTCGCCGCCGCCGGTACGGGCGGCGCCGTACTCGCCATGCCGGTGATCGGCGCGACCGCGGCCGGCGCCGCGCCGGCCTCGGCGCACTCCGCCACCGTGGCCCAGGTCGCGGCGGCCGCCAAGCCCGCCACGGCGGTGAAGGCGTCGCCCACGAGCTACGCCGTCGTCGCGGGCGACTCGCTGGCGAGGATCGCGGACGCCCTCGGCGTGAGCGGCGGCTGGAAGCAGCTGTACCAGGACAATCAGGGCGTCATCGGCAGCAATCCGGCCATGATCCACCCCGGTCTCCGGCTCACCGTCAACGGTCCGGCGAAGGCGGCGGCCCCCGCCGCGCGGGACGCCTCGGCCGACCGGGCCGACCGCTCCGCGCGCCCGGCCACGCTCGCCACCGCGACCGCCTCCTCGTACACGAACAACCTCGACGGCTGGATCAAGCAGTCGCTCGACATCATGGGGCGCGCGGGCATCCCCGGCACCTACGACGGCATCTACCGCAACATCATGCGCGAGTCCTCGGGCAACCCCATGGCGATCAACAACTGGGACTCCAACGCCGTGGCCGGCACCCCGTCCAAGGGACTGCTTCAGGTCATCCAGCCCACGTTCACCGCGTTCCACGTGCCGGGCACGTCCACGGACCTCTACGACCCGGTCGCCAACATCACCGCGGCCTGCAACTACGCCGCCAAGACCTATGGGTCGATCGACAACGTCTTCGGCGCCTACTGAGCGAGGCGTTCCCAGGGCCGGGCACCCCTCGCGGGGGGAGGGCGCCCGGCCCGTCCCGTGGCCGCCCGGCCGGGGCCCGCACCGCGCCGGTGACGCGCGGGTGAGGGCGGCGCAAATTTTGTTCACTCCCAGGGCTGAACAAATCGAAGGCTGCACGTTTCTGCATACGTGCCTGTTCCTAGGGTGGTAGTGCGTCACCCCGGGACCACGGTGACTGCCCGACGATCACGTACCCCGCAGGGGCGGGGATCCCTACTGGACCGGGAGCTGCCATGGGAACCACCGCTCGGCCGTCAGCCCCGGACCCCGTACCCCTTCCCCCGGGTCTGCTGCCGGGCCGCTGCCGCACCGCCCGCACCCATCTGGTGCGGGGCGTCACGGTGGTCGAGGTGTACGGCACCGTCGACCTGGCGTCCGCGCCCGACGTGGGGCGGCATCTCGACGCGGCCACCCATCCGGCGGGCGCCCGGGTGGTCGTGGACCTGCGCCCCGTGGACTTCTTCGACTGCGCCCTCCTCACCCTGCTGTGCCGCGCACACCGCAGGACCCGCGAGCGCGACGGGGGCCTCGGCCTGGTGTGCGTACGGCCGTGGCATCTGCGCGTCCTCACGGCGGGCGGTCTCGACAGGCTGATCCGGCCGGCCGCCACGGTCGAGGAGGCGGCACTCAGCGCCCTCGCCGGCCCGCCCGGCACCGCCAACAAGCGCCACGCGGGCGGCAGTTGACGTACCGTACGGAACCGGCCACACCCTGGGGTGCGCGACGGGCCGGGCGTGCGCGGCGGTCCGAGGGTGAACGCTCATCCGTGAGGGGGCGGCGTGGAGACTGCCCCATCGACTGCCCTTCCGTACCTTCACCGGCGCATCCCGCGCTGATATGTACGTAACGCCGGACATCACGTCCCACCCACCAAAGGGGTTCACGTGCACGCGCAGGACAGCCAGCAGGGCCGATCCGTCACGCCCGGCGGTCGCGCGCCGAGGGCCGCCGAGCGCGCCGAGGCGGCGCCCGCCGGACGCGGCGGCGGCATCGGCGGGGCGTTCTCCGCGCAGCAGGTGCTCGCCCTTCAGCGGTCCGCGGGGAACGCGGCGGTGGCCGGACTGCTCGGCAGCGCGCCGGTGCAGCGCTCCTCCGTGCACGAGGTGCTGCGCGGCCCCGGCCGGCCGCTCGACTCGGACGTACGCGCCGACATGGAGAGCAGGCTCGGCGCCGACTTCGGGGACGTCCGGGTGCACAACGACGTCACGGCGCAGCGCTCGGCCGCCGAGATCGGCGCCCGCGCCTACACCTCGGGAAGCCATGTCGTGGTCGGCAGGGGCGGGGCGGACCGCCACACCCTCGCGCATGAGCTCACCCACGTCATCCAGCAGCGTCAAGGGCCCGTCGCCGGCACGGACACGGGGGAGGGCCTGAGCGTGTCGGACCCCTCGGACGCCTTCGAGCGGGCGGCCGAGGCGAACGCCACCCGGGCGCTCGCCGGGCCCGCCCCCGACACCGACGGGCAGCCGGAACCGGTTCAGCGGGCGTGCCACGGCGGGGGGCACGCCCACCCCGAGGGCCGGCCCGTCGTGCAGCGAGCCGTCGGTTTCGAGTTCGAGGCGCAGTGGAACGTACGCCGGGTCGCCGACCCCGTCGCCGACACCGCCCTGCACGAGCGACGGGCCGAGGAGCGGGAGCGGTTGCTCGACGCCAAGCTCATGGGCCGGGCGCTCAAACCGGAGGCGAAGCAGCTGACGGAGGAGGAGAGGGCGGAGCCGAGGGAAGCCCTTCGGGCCCGCTGGTTCGACGGGGACCTCCTCAACGCGGAGGGCGAACGCCGGTTGGCGCGGACCGAGTTCAGGCGCGGCGGCGCGCAGCGGGCGGCGACGGAGATGAGCCTGATGATCTCCAACGAGATTCCCGAGCCACCGCTGGTCGGCGAGAACCTGGGCAAGGGCCGGGGGCCCGAGGGGCTGGTGGTCAAGGGGGACAGGTTCGACCTGACCGCCGACGCCAGTCCGTCGGGCGGCTCCAACCTGGAGTGGGTGACCGACCCGCTGGACACCGTGGGTGAGGTCCGCTCCGTACTGGACCGCGTCACCAGCATGGCCCGCTACCTGAATGGGCGTCAGAAGGAGCCCTTCATCCTGTCGGAGGACATCACCCAGGGCGGCGGCGTGCCCGTGCCGCACCTGCGCGTCTACCCCTTCCGAGGGGCGCTCGAATTCTCCCCGCAGACCACCGCGGGGATGCGTCTCGACCGGCTGCCGGACCTGATCGGCTACCTGTCGGACCAGGGCGCCAAGCCCAGGACGAATGCCCTGAGCGGCGCGCTGAACACCCTGCACGAGAAGGTCACCCACAGTGCCGAGCGGCGCCGGCAGGCCCGGAACGACCTCTTCGGCGGCGGCCTCGGCACCCTGCCCGTGGCCAAGGGGGGAGCGGAGCGCGCGGTGGCGGCGTTCGGCTCCACGGCCGCCCAGGGCCTCTCCCTGTCCGCGAGCGACCTCGGCAGCCTGACGGGACTCGTCACGCATCTCGCCGCGTATGTCCTCGCGGGTGAGGCGTTGCAGCAGGGCGACAACGCCAAAACGATCGCGGGCGGCCTCATGGCCCGCACCGACTTCGCCCGGAGCTTCGGTCTGCTGCCGGGTCCCGTGCAGGAACACTTCCGCGAGCACCCGGGCCAATTCGTCGACCTGGTCCTGGATGCGGCGGGCCGCAGGGGAACCGGCAACGAGAAGCTGTTCGGGGCGCCGGTGGCGCGGGGGCTCGCGAACGACCGAACCGAGACCACGATCCTGCTGACGCGGGGCAAGTGGCTCGAGAACCTGCCCACCAGGCACGACCTGCTGAAGAACACCCAGTCCCTGACGGAACAGGAGCAGGAGACGGTCGCCGACGCGCCGGGCGCCCTGGCCGTGCACAAGTCGCTCGGCGCACTGGGCGACGAGGACAACCGGGTCACCGTCAAGAAGGAGGAGATCCAGCTGATGGTGGCCGAGCTGCGCAGGATGAAGGACGGTGTGCCGGCGGAGAAACTGAAGCCCCTGGCGGTCGCCGCGTTCAAACTCATCGACCAGCTCAACCAGGGCAAGAAGCTCAGCTACGGAAAGAGGGAGGACTGACAGCCGGCGCGCGCCTCAACCCACCGGGCGCCGAACGTGGTTGAGGTGGCCTGCCAGTTCGCCGATGTGCGGGAGCGTGGCGATGCCCGGCGGCAGCGTGTCCGGTCGCGGCCCCTCGGTGATGAGGACGGCGGACATGCCGTGGGCGTAGGGGGCGATGACGTCGTTGTCCGGGTTGTCCCCAACGAAGAGGATGTTCTCCGGCGGGCAGCCCGCCGCGTGGGTCACCGCCGCGTAGAAACGCGGATCCGGTTTGCGGATGCCGAGGGAGCTGGAGAGCACCAGCGCGTCGAAGCAGTCGGCGATCGCGGCCGCCCGCAGCGTCTGGAGGCGTACGGCGTGGGGGCGGTCGGTGTTGGAGGCGAGGACGCACGGCAGTCCGCTCGCGCGCAGCGCCCGCACGGCCCGCGCCGCCCGTGGATCGACCCGCGCGTCGGGCACCGCCGTGAACACCGCCTCGACGGCCAGGCGCAGATCCGGGATGGTGGCGCCGCAGTCCTGGGCGGCGCGGCGCATCCGGGCGGCGAAGGGGGTGCGTACACCCCGCGCGTGGTCGCTCAGCCGGAACCTGTGCGTCACGCCGTCGAAGCGGGCGGGGAAGGTGTCCGGGACCGCCGTGCCCGGGAGCGTCCGCAGCGCTTCGGCCACCAACTGCCCGTCGGGGGCGGGTCCGCGTCCGGCCAGGGTGCCGACGAAATCCAGCGCGAGAACACGCACCTGTGCCATGGGAACGCCCTCCTTCCAGGCGCGTTCACCCTACTGAGCCGGTGTGCGGACACCCGGTTCATCCGCGTGCGTCGCGGCCGTGTGGGTGGCGGACTTCCCACGTGTGTGTGCGGCCTTTCTACGTGTGTGTGCGGCCCCTGTCCCACGCGTTTCTCACGCGAGCGCAAATGTCTCGGCTGACGTGGTGTCTGGCGAGGACTGAGGGGTGCCTCGGGGAGCCCGTGGTGTGATGCTGCCCGGATGTGACGCCGCGCGAACGAGGAGAGGGGCCGGCCATGGGGAAGTGGCGCAGGAGGCGGGGGGCGGTGGTGGCCGCCTTGACGGCTCTGGGGTTGGCGGCGGGTGCGCTTCCGGCGGCAGCCGCCGCTCCGGCGGTGGCCGGTGGGACCGACGACGAACTGGCCGCGGTGCAGGCGTACATGGGGCATCTCACGGACTCGCCCACCGAGCTCCGGCGTTTTCTGGCCGACCTTCCCAAGGGCGGCGATCTGCACCACCATCTGCAAGGCGCGGTACGCGCCGAATCGCTGATCGGCTACGCGGCGCGGGACGGGAAGTGCATTGATGTGACGACCCGGGTCGTCGCGCCGAACGCCGGGCCCTGCGCCAGTGGCAGCCGTCCGGCACGCGACGCCGAGGCGCCCGGGCCGTTCCGGCGCGACGTGATCAGGGCGTGGTCCATGCGGGACTTCGTCCTGCCGCCCGACGGTGACCCGGGGCCCGGGCACGACCACTTCTTCGACACCTTCGGCAAGTTCGGGGCGGCCGCGACGGGCCACGACGCGGACATGCTCGCCGAGGCGGCCCGCGCGTCGGCCAAGGAACACAGCGGCTACCTGGAGACGCTTGTCACCCCGGCGGCCGGGCCGCTGAGCCTGCTCGTCGACCGCCTCCACCTCGAGGACCCCGACGCCGCCCATCTCGACGCCTTCCGTGCCACCCTGACCGCCGGCCCCGGCTTCGAGGCGCTGGTCCGCCAGGCGGCCGCCGACACCGAGCGGAGCGTCCGCGACCACCGCGCGCTGCTGGGCTGCGACCGCCCCGGCGCTCCCCGGGCCTGCGATGTCGCCATCCGCTTCGACTACCAGGTGCTGCGCGCCCAGGACCCGCGTGATGTCTTCGCCCAGCTGGTCCTCGGGTTCGAGCTCGTACGCCGACGGCTGGGCGGGTTCGTGGGAGTGAACATGGTCCAGCCCGAAGACGCGCCCATCGCGCTGCGGGACTACACGTCGCACATGAAGATGGTCGGCTTCCTCAAGGCCCGCGCACCCGGGGTGCGGGTCAGCCTGCACGCGGGTGAACTCGTCAAGGGACTCAAGGGAGTTGGCGACCGCGACCTGAGCTTCCACATCAACGAGGCCGTGGAGGTGGCCGGCGCCGACCGCATCGGGCACGGGGTCGATCTCGTCCACGAGCGCGACCCCGAGGCGCTGACCGTCCGGATGCGCCGCCGGCACGTCCTGATCGAGGCCCCCCTCATCAGCAACGCGCAGATCCTGCGCGTCAGCGGCGCGGCCCACCCCCTGCGCGCCTACCTCGACCACGGCGTCCCGGTCGCCCTGGCCACCGACGACCCGGGCGTCAGCCGCACCGACCTGAGCGACGTCTACCAACGGGGCGTCATCGAGCAGGGGTTGACCGTCACGGAGCTCAGGACACTGGCACGCGCCTCACTCGACCACGCCTTCGTCGAGGGCCGCGATTTGTGGGCGGAGCAGGACCGGTACGACACGTTCGCCCGGCCGTGCCGCGACGACACCCCCGACTCCCACCGCCGGCCGGGCCCCTCCTGCCGCGCCTTCCTGGCCGCCAGTCCCAAGGCGGCGCTCCAGTGGAGGCTGGAGGCGGACTGGCACGACGTCGCGAACCGGTACGCACACCGCTGACCGGGTTCCGAGCGCCGTCCCACGCGGACCAGCACCGGCCCCGCCAGGGGCGCGGGGAACTGCGCGCTCAGCCCAGCACGGCCCGCAGCCGGGACTCCTGGGGCTCCGCCCCAGACCCCGTCCGGCCTGAAGGGCCTCGTCCTCAAACGCCGGACGGGCTGGGTATGCCCATGCGGGCCAGCACCGACCCCGCCAGGGGCGCGGGGAACTGCGCGCTCAGCCAGCACGGCCCGCAGGCGGGGACCCTGGGGCTCCGCCCCAGACCCCGTTCGCGCCTGAAGGGCGCTCGTCCTCAATCGCCGGACAGGCTGACTATGCCCGTGCGGGCCAGCACGGCCCCCTGCCGGGAGCGGGGCTGAGGATGCGCATGCCTGGCCAGCGCCGAGTAGTTAGGGGCGCGGGGAACTGCGCGACCAGCACCCACGGCCCGCAGCCGAGGCTCCTGGGGCTCCGCCCCGGACCCCGCTCGGCCTGAACGGCCTCGCCCGCGTCGCCGTACTCGACCGGGGTGCGCGCGGCAGCCGCCCCCGCTCCTACGCCATCGTGACGACCAGCACCGAGTACTGGCTGACCGTCACGTCGATCGTCGCCCTGCCGTCCACCACCTTCCAAGGCACCGGGACCCGCGCGGCGGAGGGGGCGTCGGGGGAGCTGAGGGTGGCGGCGGTCACCTGTTTGCCGGCCGGGATGAGCAGCGAGACCACGCAGGGCGCCGGGGTGGTTTTGAAAGGCGCCGGGCTCTCGCCGCAGCACGTGAAGTTGACCAGCTGGACCACGGTGTCGTCGCCGAGATGGCTCAGCTCCAGATGGATGCGCGGGTCCCCGGTGAGCGAGACGGACGCCGGCGCCGCCGCCCGGACGGGCGCAAGGAGCCGGTCCGCGCTCGCGGCGTCGGTGTGCGCCAGGTAGGACAGGCCGAGCAGATCCTTGACGTACCGGCACGTGCCCGCGCCGAACGCGTGGCTGTGCTCGGCCGGCAGGGGATCGGCCCTGCGCAGGCCCAGCACATCCGCGAGGGCGTACTCGGACCGGGCCCCGCCGAATTCGTCCAGGGCGGTCGGCGCGGGACCGGTGATGACGACCGTGCCGCCCCCGCTCACGAAGGACCGCAGCACCTGCGCCTCGGCGTCCGAGACCGCCTGGAGATTGGGCAGGCACAGGACACGGAAGCGGGCGAGATCGGCGCCGTCGAGCCCGGGGCTCGTCACGGTGTCGAACGGGATGTGCGCGTACACCAGCGCCTTGACCGTGCCCCGGAACTCGCCCAGCCACTTCTGCTGCGTACAGCTCTCCTCGGGGCTCTCGAAGCTCCACCAGTCGCTGACCCCGGCCGGCGGCGTGGTGTTCACATACATCCCGCTGGCCTGGAGCGGGCTCACGAAGTCGCGGCTGGCCGAGGAGTGGTACACCCCGACCGCCGCACCGGGGGCGGCGTCGAACAGCTCCCGCTCGTGCGCCGCGACGAACCCGTACATCCGGGTGCGCATCACGGTGTCGGTGCTGTCGTTCTTGAACGGGCTCTTCACCTCATACGGGTTGCAGCCCGCGGCCAGCAGTTCGGCCATCACCAAGGAGGCGTCGTCGGCCTTCCAGCCGTAGGAGAACGCCCAGGCGGGCTTGGTCCCGCCGGCCGCACGCGCGTATTTGTACATCGACACCAGACAGATCCAGTCGCCGGCCGTGGCGTGCCGCATGCCGTCGTAGTTGCCGAGGATGTCCACCTCCCACACCTGGCTGACGCCCTCCGCCCGGCGCAGCTGGGCGCCGTCGAGGCCGGTCAGCACGGCGTACTGGTAGTCCATGGTGACGGTCTCGACGAAGGTGACGAGCTCGGGGTTGACGGAGCGGCCGGCCGCGGCGATGTCCAGCTGGAACTGGGAGAGGTTGCGGTGGCGCCACTCGACGTAGCGGCGAAAGCCCGGGTTGGTGAAGTCGGCCGTGCGGGGCAGTTCGAGGCCGGTGTCCGCGCGGAAGGCGCTCGCCGCCCAGGGCGAGGCGTCGCACCAGCTGAGCGCCCCGTCGAAGTAGATGGGAACATCCGGCCAGATGGCATCGACGCCGGTCGCCGCCAGCGCGCGCACGCGGGCCAAGTAGTAGTCACGATAGGGCGAGTTGGGGCTCAGCCAGCAGCTCTCGTCGCCCGGATCCACCCAGACGACCAGGCTGCCGTAGAAGACATTGGGGCTGCCGTCGAGTCCGCGCTGCACCCAGTCCTTGCCGTGGCTGTTCTTGTAGAAGGACGGGCCCTTCTCCCCGCCGGCGCTGATGACTTCGAGCGAGGGGTAGTACATGACCACCCGCATCGCGTTGGCGTGTGCCAGGTCCGCGAAGCTCTTGACCTTTCCCATGTGCTCGGAGAACTGCTGGTCGGTCAGCCAGTTCGACAGGACGGTGTCGAGCTCGATCACGCTCACGTTCTGGGCCTTGAGCGCCTTGACGACCGGCAGCATGTCGCGCTCGGGGTCGGCGTCGTCGTCGAAGGTGCCGTCCGCGATCCGGGCCTTTCTGGCCCAGTCGGGGAAGGTGATCGCGGCGGTGCCGGCGACCGCCGCCGTCTCGGTCCACGTGGGCGGGGGCCCGCCGCCGGGCCGGGAGGGCAGCAGACGCGCCGCCACCGCCATCCCGCCGACGCCGAGCCCCGTGCGTAACACCGTGCGGCGGCTTGGTCCTGGTCTCGCGTTCATACCCGTGTCTCCCATCGGTCCGGCCGGTACGACTCCGGCCCGGGCGAGGCATCCTGGCGGTATGCCTCGGCCGGGACCAGAGCGCCGTTTCGGCCAGCGCGGGCGGAGGGGCGGCGGTGCGACGGGTCCGCGCTACGACACGATCTTCGCCGGGCACAGCCGGCGCGGCGCGCCGCCCCTCAGCGTCGCGTCCACGCAGCCGCCCGGGAGCCCGGCGTGGGCGGTGGCGCCGAAGTTCGCCGTGACGGTCAGGATGCCGCCGCCGAAGACGGTCCGCTGCACGGCGCGGTCGGCCGTCAGCCACGTGAACGACGTCAGCTCCTGGGTGCCCGCCGCCTGGTGGAGCGGGGCGAAGTAGCTTTGCAGCGCGGCCAGTTCACGGATGTTCTGGTCGTTGTTCCGGTCCTGGTCACTGAGTACGAAGTTCAGCGGGGTGTTGTAGAGCATCGCGAGCAGCGCCCTGTTCGTCTTCTCCTCGGGCAGCTTGCCGAAGGGCAGTTCCCAGCGCTCCACATTGACCAGCGAGCCGTGCAGGGCGCTCTCGTACAGCGGAATTCGGTAGGCCGGGTCGTACATCGCCTTGAGCGCGTCGGCCACCGAGGCCCGGTGCTCGGGCTTGAAGTCGCTGATGCGGACGGGCTTGAAGAAGGTGTCCGGGGCCGCCGCCGGCAGATAGCCGCCCCACGCCGCGTCGTCCTTGGGCTGCTCGGGCGTGGTGTCGAAATGGCCGGTCTCCATCGGCCAGAGGCGTCCGTCGACCACCGTGCCCGAACCGTGGTCGAAGGCCAGGACCTGATTGGCCCAGGATCCCGCGGCCTCCGAGCCGAGCACCAGCGGAGCGCGCCCGGCCCGGGGGTCGTAGGTGCCCTCGGTCAGGCGCCGCATCCGGGCCAGCCGGTTGGCCCGGTCCTGCGCCATGGTCATCGGATGGGCGGCGTCGTGGTCGCGGAAGAGCTCGCCCGCCGCGTCCACGTCGAGGAAGTAGCTGTCGGCGCCGCCCGCCACCAGGGAACGCGTCCGGTCCGCCAGGTAGTGCCGCCGGGGTTCGGCCTGCTCGAAGGCCTCCGAGCTGAGGTAGCAGCCCTGATGGTGGAAGCCCGGCTGGGGTGTGCCGTCGGCCCGGCGGACGCAGAAGGAGGGGTAGACGCCGTCCGGCCACAGCGCGTTCGGGGGAGTGTCGGGACCCTTGTCGCGTCCGTTGGCGAACGAGTCGTAGGGGCCCACGAGATATCCGGCTCGCCGCGCCGCCGCGATGTCCTCGCTCTTCATGGGGGCGTCGTCGGCGTCGTAGCCGAGCCAGAGCCGGGAGACGCCGAGCGCCTTGAGGCGTTCGATGGCCGGCGCCCGGCGGGCTCCGCCCCAGACGTAGGCGTGGAAGGCGCCCAGCAGTGCGCCCGCCCGAGGGTTCTCGCGGATCTTCTCGCCGAGGTTTCCGAGCGTGCCGTGCTCGCTGAGCCAGTGCCGGTAGTCGAGGGCGGACGCCACGGGGGAGCCGTCGGTGAGGCTGAAGGCGACGGTGTACGTGCCGGTCGCGTCGGCGCGCGAGAAGCTGTGCTGGGCCGTGGCGCGCAGGCGTCCGTCCGGTGAGGTGTACGCCAGCGACGTGCCGATGTCGGTGGGTGCCAGGTAGCTCACACCGAGGCCGCCGCGCAGCGTGTAGCCCCACGCCGGGAGGGTGAGCTGGGATGCCATGTCCTCGGTGGAGCCGACGAGTTGGGCGCGCGCGGAGTTCCAGAAGGTGTCACGCACGGGCAACGAGAGCCCTTCGCCGCGCGGGAGTTGGAGGGAGTCGGCGGCCGGGTCGGCGCCGGTGACCGGCCAGCTCAGGCTCGCGTCCCGGTCCGAGGTGAGCGTGACGAGCAGCCTGCCGTGCTCGGTGTGTGCCTCGGCGCGCAGGCCCCGGGCGGGGTAGGACCACTGGGCGCCCCGGCCGGTCAGGGTCACGCCGCTCGGGCGGCCGGGAGCATCGGCGGCGGGGTCCGACATCCCGAGGGTGCGGCCGTCGGCGGTCCGGGCCGCCACGCGCAGGGTCGCGGGGTCGATGTCGGCCGTGCCGCCGCGCAGAGGGAGTTCGATCCGGCCGTCAACGACGCGCGCTTGTACGGGACTTGGTGTTCCGGCGTCGGCGGCGGGGGCCATGCCGGTGGCCAGGGCCGTGGTGACGGCGAGGGTGAGGAGCGTGCGGCGGGGGCGGGGGCGGGGCGGCTTCGCCGGGGTGGTGTCCATGGCGCAGTGATAGCGAGGAGTTGTAAGACCGTTCTAAGAACGCGGTGTCAACCGTGCGGTTGGCAGGCGAGGTCGCGGGCCTGCGTCCGGGACCCCGTTTCGCGCCTTGAGGGCGCTGTCCTCAATATCCCCAAGGCAGTGAGCGCCAGGGGCCCCATGACGGGCTGAGGGCGCCGTCACGGGTCCGCGTCGCATGCTCAGGGGCGCGGGGAACCGCGCGACCGGCCCCGCGCGGCCCGGGCATGGAGAACGCGACCCGCTACGACGTCGGGGCTGGGGGCCACTGGCCCGGGGCCAGGATGCCCAGTGCGTACGCCTTGGCCACCAGCGCCGTACGCCCCCGCACCCGCCAGCGCTGGGAGAGGCGCGTCAGGTGGTAGTTGACCCCGTCCACGGTCAGGCCGAGCGCCTTGCCGATGGCGGCCGTGGTCGCGCCCGACGCCGCGAGCGCCAGGATGCGGGCCTGCGCCTCGCTCACCGCACCACGCGGCGAAGGCGGCGGCTCGGGCCGTTCGTGCCGCACGTACAGCATGGCGAGGAGCACCGGGGGCGGGCCGGGCGCGCCCATGATCGGGTCGATGGTGAACTCGCCCCGGCGCTCCGCCCCGTCCGCGCCCGAGCGCCAGGTCACCTCGATGGGATAGCGGGATGTCCGCCCCGTGCGCAGCGCCCTGACCAGCCGCTCGATCTGGTCCTCCGAGCGGGGCGTGAAGAGTTCGCGCAGAGAGCGCCCGCGCAACCGCCCCGGCACGGTGCCCCACTCGGCGGCCATGGCGGGATTGGCGACATGCACCTCCCCGTCGATCCGGCAGACAGCGATCGGCATCGGGATGCGGTCGAGCAGCGTGAGGAAGTGGTTGCGCCACGTGCTGATGTCCTCCACCGGCGCCTGTTCGTCGGCCATACCGCGTGTCCACCGCCTCCTGTCCGGCCCGTCCGCAAGTGCCGGACGCGAAAAACCACTGCACAATCATGCAGTCGCCCGCAGCGCGGCGGCACATCGGGCGGGTGACGCTTGAACCATGACGGACACGATCCTGATCCCCACCGCCGCCAAGACCGCCGAAGCCGACGCGGTCCCGCTCGTGGACATCACGGCCACCGGCCTCAGCGAGACGCCCATCCAGCAGACCATGGAGCTGGCCCGCGTGCACGGCCCGTTGTTCCGGCGCCGCCTCGGCGAACACCAGCACGTGTTCGTCAGTTCGCTCGCCCTGGCCGCCGAACTCGCCGACGAGACGCGCTTTTCCAAGGGCATCTCGAAGATCCTCGACTACGTGCGGGACTTCGCGGGCGACGGCCTGTTCACCGCGTACAACGACGAACCGAACTGGGCCAAGGCGCACGACATCCTCATGCCCGCTTTCGCACTCGGCTCGATGCGCACCTACCATCCGGCGATGCTGCGCGTGGCACGCCGGGTACGGGACAGCTGGGACCGGCAGGCGGCCCGGGGCGCGGCGGTGGACGTCTCCGAGGACATGACCCGGATGACCCTGGACACCATCGGACTCGCCGGCTTCGGCTTCGACTTCGACTCGTTCGGCCGGAGCACCCCGCACCCCTTCGTCGAGGCGATGGTGCGCTGCCTGGAGTGGAGCATGCGCCGCATCGGCCGGGGCCCGGATGCCGACCACAGCGAGCAGGACCGGCAGTTCGAGCGGGACTCCGCCTACCTTTCCTCCGTGGTCGACGACGTCATCGCGGCCCGTAGGCGCGACGGGGGCACCTCGGGTGAGGACCTGCTCGGCCTGATGCTGGACGCCGCCCACCCGGCGGACGGCACCACCCTGGACGCGGCCAACATCCGCAACCAGGTGATCACCTTCCTCATCGCCGGCCACGAGACCACGTCGGGCACCCTCTCCTTCGCGCTTTACCACCTGATGAAGGACCCGACCGCGCTGCGCCTCGTCCAGCGTGAGGCCGATGAGCTGTGGGGTGACACCGAGGACCCCGAGCCCACGTTCGAGGACATCGGCAGGCTGCGGTTCACCCGGCAGGTGCTGAGCGAGGCGCTGCGGCTGTGGCCCACGGCGGCCGCCTTCACCCGGCAGGCCCGCGAGGACACCGTGCTGGGCGGGCGCCTTCGGCTGCGCGCGGGCGACCTGGTCACCGTGCTCACGCCGATGCTGCACCGCGACCCCGCCTGGGGCGACAACCCGGAGCTCTTCGACCCCGCGCGCTTCACGCCCGAGGCGGAGGCGGCCCGCTCGCCGCACGCCTACAAGCCGTTCGGAACCGGCGAACGGGCCTGCATCGGACGGCAGTTCGCGCTCCACGAGGCGACGATGCTGCTCGCGCTGCTCGCCCACCGCTACCGCTTGGTGGACTCGGCCGGCTACCAGCTGCGGATCAAGGAGACGCTGACCCTCAAGCCCGAGGGCTTCACCCTCTCGCCGGTCCTGCGCACCCCCGCCGACCGCGCCCTGAACCGGGCGGCGCTGCCCGCAGCCGGCGCCCGCGCCGAAACCGCGGCATCCGATCCCGCGCCCGGGCTGCCCGCCCGGGTCCGTCAGGGCACCGGTCTGCTGCTCCTGCACGGCACCAACTACGGCACATGCCGTGCGTTCGCCGAGCGTCTGGCCGCCGAGGCCACCGCCCTCGGCCTCACCACCGAGGTCGCCCCGCTGGACTCCCACGCGGGCCGGCTGCCCAAGGACCGTCCCGTCGTCATCGTCGCCGCCTCCTACAACGGGCAGCCCACCGACGACGCGGCCCGCTTCGTGCGGTGGGCCGAGGAGGAGGCGGAGCCGGGTTCGGCCGCGGCGGTGCCGTACGCGGTGCTCGGCGTCGGCGACCGCAACTGGGCCGCCACCTACCAGCGGGTTCCCACCCTCATCGACGACCGGCTCGCCGCCCTCGGGGGCGAGCGGCTGCTGCCCCGCGCCGAGGCCGACGCCTCCGGTGAACTCGGCGCGACGGTACGGCAGTTCGCGCTCGGCCTGCGAGATGTTCTGCTCGAACGGTACGGGGACCCCGACAGCGTGGGCGCCGCAGCCGCGCCCGTGGAGGTGGCGTACACCGTCACCGAGCTCACCGGCGGACCCCGGCAGGCCCTCGCCGCGCGGTACGGCCTGCGGGAGATGACCGTCACCGAGGCCCGCGATCTGACGGCGCCCGGCCACCCCCGCCCCAAGCGCTTCGTCCGCCTGGCCCTGCCCGAAGGCGTCGGCTACCGCACCGGCGACCACCTCGCCGTGCTGCCCGCCAACACCCCCGAGGCCGCGGCCCGCGCGGCGGCGGCCCTCGGCGTGGACCTCGACACCGTACTCAGCGTTCACGCGCGGGGCGCCGCCCCCGACGCCCTGCCGCTCGACCGCCCCCTGTCGGTACGCGAACTCCTCACCCACTACGTGGAGTTGGGTGCACGGCCCACGCGTGAACAGATCGCCCTGCTCGCCGCCCACAACCCCTGCCCGCCCGAGCGGGCCGCCCTCGAACACCTGGCGGCGGACGACCGGCGTCCCCTCATCGGCCTCATCGAGGACCATCCGGCGCTGCGGGGCGCACTCGAGTGGCCGACCCTCCTTGAGCTGCTGCCCCCGCTGCGCCCCCGCCAGTACTCGGTGTCCTCCTCGCCCGCCCGCGACCCGCGGCACGCCGATCTGATGGTCGCGCTCAACCCCGGCGGCACCGGCTCCGGGCACCTGCACGCCCTGCGGCCCGGTGACACCGTGCTCGCCCGCGTCCAGCCCTGCCGCGAAGCCTTCCGCATCGTGCCCGACGCGGCGGAGCCGGTCATCATGATCGCAGCGGGCACGGGCCTCGCGCCCTTCAGGGGAGCCGTGGCCGACCGCCTGACGCATCGTCAGAATGCTTCCGCCATCCTCTACTTCGGCTGTGACGCGCCCGATGCGGACTTCCTGCACGCCGACGAACTGCGCGCCGCCGAGCAGGCCGGCGTCCTCTCGCTGCGTCCCGCCTTCAGCGCCCCGGCCGACGGGACGGGCCGCTTCGTGCAGCACCGCGTCGCCGCCGACGCGGACGAGCTCTGGCCGCTCCTGGAGGCGGGCGCGCGGGTCTACGTCTGCGGCGACGGCAGCCGTATGGCCCCGGGCGTGCGCGCCGCCTTCCGCGAGCTGTACGCGCGGCGCACGGGTGCCTCGGAGCAGGAGGCCGAGAGCTGGCTGAACGGGCTGACCGCCGAGGGCCGGTACGTGGAGGACGTCTACGCCGGCTGAGCCGCACGGGGGCTCCTCCCCGGGCGGCCGGACCGCCCGGGGAGCGGGCCCACGCGGCGCACACCACAATCGTAGGAACCGGACAGGCGGCCGCCGCACGGCGGGCCGCTCCCGCCGCCCACCTCGACACCGGGAGAAGCACGCGATGCCCACCAGCTCCGCAAGCAGTGACAAGAGCACCATGCAGGCCATGACGTACAGCGCCTACGGGGACAACGGCGTGCTGAGCCTCACCGAGCAGCCGCTGCCCAAGGTGGGCCCGGGCGAAGTGCTGGTGCGGGTGCGCTGCGCCGCCGTCAACCCGGTCGACTGGAAGATCATGTCCGGTGGCCTCGACGGCATGATGGACACCGTCTTCCCCGTCGTCCCGGGCTGGGACGTCGCCGGTGTGGTGGAGCGCACCGGCATCGACACACCCGAGTGGAAGGAGGGCGACGAGGTCTTCGCCTATGCCCGCAAGGACTACGTCCACGGCGGCACCTTCGCCGAGTTCGTGACGGTCCCCGTACGGGCGCTCGCGCGCCGGCCGAAGTCCCTGAGCTGGGAGGAGGCGGCCGGTGTCCCGCTGGCGGGGCTCACCGCACAGCAGACCCTCACCCGGCTCGGCACCGGCCGGGGCGACACGGTCCTGGTGCACGGCGCGGCGGGCGGTGTGGGCACGTTCGGCGTACAGATCGCGCGGGCCCTGGGCGCCCGCGTCATCGGCACGGCCTCCGAGCGCAACCACGACCGGCTGCGCGAACTGGGCGCCGAGCCCGTGACCTACGGCGACGGCGCCGCCGACCGCATCCGGAAGCTGGCGCCCGACGGCGTGGACGTCGTCGTCGACTACGTCGGCGGTGTTCTCGACACCACCCGCGCCGTACTGCGCGACGGCGGACGCCACGCCTCGATCGCCGACCCGTCCGTCATGGAGGCGGGCGGTCAGTGGATGTGGGTACGCCCCGACGGCGCCGGGCTCGACACACTCGCGGGACTCGCGGACGCGGGACAGCTCAAGGTCCCGGTCGCCGAGACGTTCCCCCTGGACCGTCTGGCGGAGGCGTTCGAACTGAGCCGGACGGGTCACGCGCACGGCAAGATCGTGATCCGGGTCGGCGGGGACGCGGCGTAATCCGCGCGGCTCCCGGCCGGCCCCGGTGACGTGTTGGTGAACTCGGGGGTAAATCTGGACGCGCGGCCACCCGGATGCGCGTTCGGGTCCGGCCGGATGCCTAGCATGAGCGGCGTCGTCCTCCCACCGACACGAACGGAGCGCCGTGATGAGCGAGCCCGACCAGGGGCCCGGTCAGGTGCCGGCCGATGCCGATGCCGAGGGCGGGTCCGGGGCGCCGGCCCGCAGGTCCTGGCCGGCCGGTCTGCGGCGGCCGGCCGCCGTCCTGGCGGTGGCCGCCGTGGTGGGCGGGGGAGCCTGGGCGGCCGCCTCCTTCGGGCAGGACCGCCCGGACGCCAGGAGCCAGGACGCCAAGGGGCCCACGGTCGTCGAGGTGTCGCCCGGCTCCTGCGGCGAGGGGTGGATCGGCGCGCGGCCGGGCCCCCAGGTCTTCGCGCTGCGCAACACCTCCACGACGGCCGCCGAGGTCGACCTCACCGACACGACGACCGGCGCCGTCCACGGCGAGATCGAAGGCCTCGCCCCCGGCACCACGCGCGAGATGCGGGTCGTCCTCGGCGGCGGCTCCTACGCCTTCAAGTGTCTGCCGGACGACGCCGACGCCGTCACCGGGCCCACCGTGACCATCACGGGGCCCCGGGCCGGCGGCGGCCCGGCGGCGGTCCCGGTGACCCAGCACGACCTCATCCCGGTGGCCCTGTCCTACCAGCGGTGGATCACCGCGAGGACGCTCGAACTCACCGACCGCACCGATGAGTTGAAGCGCGCCGTGGACGACGGTGATCTGGACGCGGCGCGCGCCGCCTGGCTGCCCGCGCATCTGGTCTACGAGCGGATGGGCGCCGCCTACGACGCGTTCGGCGCGGCCGACGCCGCCATCAACGGCTCGGCCCCCGCCCCGGCCGACGCCGCGTCGGCCACGGACTTCGAAGGGTTCCACCGCGTCGAGTACGGACTGTGGCACGGCGAGTCGGCCGCGTCCCTGCGTGGGCCCGCCGACCGGCTCTCGGGGGCCGTGCGCTCCCTGCGGGACAGCTGGCCCCAGGAACGGCTCGACCCCGCCCAGCTGGGCCTTCGCGCCCACGAGATCCTGGAGGCCACCGCCAGGTCCGAGCTGACGGGCCGTACCGACTACGGCAGCGGCACCAATGTGGCCACTGCCCGCGCCAACCTCGACGGCACCCGCGAACTGCTCACCCTGCTGCGCCCGTTGCTCACGAGCCGCTATGCGGACCTGCCCCGTCTCGACGCCTGGCTCGACCGCACCCAGCACACCCTGGACGGCTTCCACCGCGACGGCACCTGGACGCCATTGGCCCGGCTCGGCCACCAGGACAGACAGCGGATCAACAGCGACATCGGGCAGGCGGTGGAACTCCTCGCCCCCGTGGCGACGATCTGCGACGCGCGGAGGACGGCATGAACGAGGTACGACGACGGGGCTTCCTGCGGGGCGCGGCCGCAGGGGTGGGCACCGCGGTCACCGGGGCCGCCCTGTCGGGCGCGATTCCCCGCCCGGCCAGGGCCGACGCGGCCCATCGCGCCGTGGCCCACGTGGACTTCCACGGCGCGCACCAGGCCGCGATCCTCCAACCCCCGCAGCGGGCAACGGCGTTGGTCTCCTTCGACGTGACCGCGAGCGACCGCCGGGAGCTCACCGAGCTGCTGCGTACGCTCACCGAGCGGGCCCGCTTCCTCGCCACCGGGGGCACGCCCGCCCCCGTGGGCATCACCGCGCCGCCCAGCGACTCCGGTGTGCTCGGACCGCAGGGGCCCACCGGCCAGGTGATGGTCACCGCGGGCTTCGGCGCCTCCCTCTTCGACGACCGGTTCGGCCTGAGCGGCCGAAGGCCGGCCCGGCTCACCGCGATGCCGGACTTCCCCGACGACGACCTCGACGCGGCCTGGTGCCACGGCGACGTGAGCGTGCACCTGTGCGCCGACAGCCCGGACGTGGTCCTGCACGCGCTGCGCGACATCACCCGGCACACCCGTGGCGGGATGCAGGTGCGCTGGCGCATGGACGGCTACACCAGCCCGCCCCGGCCGAGCGGAACGCCGCGCAACCACTTCGGGTTCAAGGACGGCACCGCCAACCCGGACACCGCCGACGCCGCCGCGATGGACCGGCTGGTGTGGGTGGCCGCGGGAGGCGCGGAGCCCGCGTGGACGGCCGGCGGCAGCTATCAGGTCGTACGTCTGATCCGCATGCTCGTGGAGTTCTGGGACCGGGTCTCGCTCAGTGAGCAGGAGCGGATGTTCGGGCGCGGCCGGGACACCGGCGCACCGCTGGACGGCTCGGCCGAGTTCGACGTACCGAAGTTCGCGGAGGACCCCAAGGGCGACGTGATCCCGCTGGACAGCCACATCCGGCTCGCCAACCCCCGCTCCGGGCCGAGCGAGGACGCGCGGATCCTGCGGCGCGGCTACAACTACGACCGGGGCATGGACACCAACGGCGACCTCGACATGGGGCTGATCTTCTGCTGCTACCAGCAGGACCTGGCCCGGCAGTTCGAGGCCGTACAGAAACGGCTCAAGGGCGAGCCGCTGACGGACTACATCAAGCCATTCGGCGGCGGTTACTTCTTCGCCCTGCCGGGCGTGCGCGACCGGGCCGACTGGTTCGGCCGGGCCCTGCTCGGCTGACCTCGCACCACCGGGCCGCCCCTTCACCAACAGAGGGTCAAGTTTTGGCCTGAAATTCCTGACGCTCTGTTCACCGGGAGGACACGGTGGCGCCGTGGCGCTGTAGTGGTCCGCGCGAAGCATCACCTATGTCAACGACATCACGACGGCGGCCGGTTGCCGGACGCCATGGAGGCACGCGGAGCATGGGCAGCAAAGGCAGCGCGGCGGGTCCGGGACGCTGGGCCAGACGGTGGGGAGCGTTCGCGGGAGCCGCGGCGCTGGGCCTGCTGAGCGGTACGGTCCCGGCCGCGGCCGACTCCGCGGACCACGCCGGGGACCGGACGGCCACCCCGGTCAAGCACCTCGTGGTGCTCTTCCAGGAGAACGTGTCCTTCGACCACTACTTCGGTGCCTACCCGGTGGCGGCCAACACCGACGGCACGAAGTTCACGGCGGACCCGCACACGCCGAAGGACATCAACACCCTGCGCGCCGCCGGGCTCCTGACGAAGAACCCCAACCAGTACCTGCCCAAGCGGCTCACCCCCGAGCAGGCCATGACCTGCGACCAGAACCACAGCTACGGGCCCGAGCAGTACGCCGCCAACGGCGGCAAGGCCGACAGTTACGTGCAGAACACCGACTCCGGCAAGTGCTCCGGCAACCTGTTCGGCGAGCCCGGCCTGGTCATGGACTACTACGACGGCAACACCGTCACCGCGATGTGGAACTACGCCCAGCACTACTCGCTCTCCGACAACTCCTTCAGCACCACCTACGGCCCTTCCACACCGGGCGCGATCAACCTCGTCTCCGCGCAGACCCACGGCGTCATCTCCACCGACCCCGCCTCCGGCAGCGAGCACCCCAAGCAGACCGCCAAGCCCGACCCGTACACGGTCCTCTCGCCGGACGCCAAGGGCGTCGGCACCCTGGTCAACGACCCGGACCCCGCCTTCGACGACTGCTCGGACAAGGACCACACCAGCAAGAACGCGCTGGCGGCGATGCAGGGCCGCAACATCGGTGACCTGCTCAACCAGCGCAAGGTGAGCTGGGGCTGGTTCCAGGGCGGCTTCCGGCCCAGCACCGCCTGGTCCGGCAAGCAGGGCGACTACGCGAAGTGCTCGGGCGTCACCCACACCAACGTGGGCGGCGCGGCGGCCGTCGACTACAGCCCGCACCACTCGCCGTTCCAGTACTACAAGTCGACGTCCAACCCGCACCACCTGCCGCCCAGGAACACCGCCGAGATCGGCCACGACGGGCAGGCCAACCACAACTACGACCTCACCGACTTCGACGCCGCGCTCACGACGGGCAACCTGCCGGCGGTGAGCTTCCTGAAGGCGCCGGAGTTCCAGGACGGCCACGCCGCCTACTCCGACCCCATCGACGAGCAGCACTTCCTCGTCGAGCAGATCAACAAGATCCAGCAGTCGTCCCAGTGGAAGGACACCGCGGTCGTCATCGCCTACGACGACTCCGACGGCTGGTACGACCACGCGTACGCCACGCCGCAGAACGGCTCCAAGGACACCAAGCCCGGCTCCGACGGCAAGGCGCCCGACAGCCCCGCCTGCCAGGCCGGTCCCGCCGCCGCCGGGGGCTACGCCGACCGCTGCGGCCCCGGCACGCGCCAGCCGCTGCTCGTCATCTCCCCGTACAGCAAGGTCAACTCGGTCGACCACACCCGCACCGAGCAGGCGTCCATCACCCGCTTCATCGAGGACAACTGGGGCACCGGGCGGGTCGGTGACGCCTCCTTCGACGCCCGCGCCAACTCGCTGGAATCGGCCTTCGACTTCCGCCACCCCAACGGCAAGCAGGTGCTCCTGAACGCCGACGGCTCGGTGAAGTCGGTCAAGGACATCCCCCAGCACCCCGCGCCGCCCGCCGGGGGATCCGGCTCGGCGTCCACCACGGGCGGTTCCGGCACGGCCTCCGCCACCGGCGGCTCCGGCACCGGGGGCCCCGGCACGGCCTCGGCGACCGGCGGCTCGGGCAACGGCGCGGCCACCCAGACCGCCGGTGAGAAGCTGGCCGAGACCGGCTCCTCGTCGGCGCTCCTGCCGGCCGGCCTCATCGCCGCGGCCCTCGCCGCCGCCGGCGCCGGTATCGCCCTCACCCTCAGGCGCCGCGCGAACCGCACAAGCGCCATGTGAAACCACCCGTAACACCGCAGGACACAGGGCCGCCGACGCGTTGTCGGTGGCCCTTGGCGTGCCAGGGAAAAGCGAGGGACATGACACGCCGACCCGGGGAGTCGGGCCGCTCCAACGCGGGCAAGCAACAGGCAGGAAGGTGTGGTTCCGGCCCGCTCGCGGAAGGCGTCAGATGGGGATCTACGGGCAGGACTGGGCTTCGTACCAGTCGTCGACACCGAGTACGAGCGGCCTGTCCTTCGCCTTCGTCAAGGTCAGCGAAGGACTCTCGTACATCAACCCGCGCTGGGTCTCCCAGCGCGATCACGCCAAGGCCAACGGGCTTGTGTGGGGCGGCTACCACTACCCGAACATGAACAACAGCGCCCGGGCCGAGGCCGACTACTTCATCGACCAGGTCGACTGGCGGCCCGGCGACGTCGTCATCCTCGACTGGGAGGGCTACGACACGGCCAACACCGGCGTGCCCAAGGCCACCCAACGCGCCTACAAGGACGCCTGGTTGCGCCGCGCCAAGAGCCGCCTGCCGCACAACCCCGTCGGCATGTACGCCAACCTCGACTACTGGTGGAACGTCGACCAGGACGGCTACTGCGCCGACTTCCTGTGGATCGCCACCGCCGGGCGCGCGGCCGGCGACCCCGGCATCCAGGCCCCCTGGCTCTTCCACCAGTACGGCGACTCCGGCGGACTCGACCGTGACTACTGCCACCTCGCCAGCACGGCTGAACTGCGCGCCTGGGCGCTCTCGTTCCAGCCCGCACCGCCTCACCAGCCCCCACCGCCCCATCAGGAGACCGACATGCCCCAATGGATCACCGGCCGCGTCGAACCGGGCGGCCAGCCCACCGTGGTCCTGCTCCCGCACGGCACCGCGTGGGACAGCTACAACCGCAGGCTGCACCTCGGCATGGACCAGATCACCGACGTCCCGGCGACCGGCTCGGTCCGGGTCGCCATCCACGACGGGAACATGTGGCGCGACATCGAAACCGTCCACCTGGCCTGCGCCAACGGCACCGTCGATGTGAACATCACCGGCAACGACCAGAAGCTGAGCCTGCAAACCGACATGGCGGGCGTCAGCTTCGCCGTCGAAGCCTGGTAGAACTCGGCCGCCCCTCCTCGCGGACACCTGGCGCGGAACATGACACGCTGAGCACGCTGGTGCTTGTGAGGTCATGTCCCACGCGGTCATGTCCCATGAGGTCATGTCCTGTAGGTCATACAAGGAGGCGGGTGCGCGTGCGGCCGACGCAGCCGGGGGAGAGCCCCGGGGTCCTGACGGTCCTCGGGGAGGAGCGAAGGCTCCGCAAGGAGCTCGGGTTCTGGAGCCTGACCGCGATCGGGTTCTCCAACATCCTCGGCTCCGGCTGGCTGTTCGCCGCCATGTTCGCCGCGCAGACCGCCGGGCCCGCCGTGCTGCTCTCCTGGGTCGCGGCCGGCGTCCTGTGCGCCCTGGTGGCGCTGGTCATGGTGGAGCTCGGCGCCACCCGCCCCGAAGGCGGCGGCACCGTGCGCTGGCCGCTGTACGCCAGCGGACGCCTGGTGGGCACCGTCATCGGCTGGTCGGTGCTGCTCTCGGTCGGCGGCACCGCGGCCGAGATCAGCGCGATCATGCAGTACGCCGCGCACTATCTGCCCGGGCTCTACGACCACGGCCGCCTCACCGGCGCGGGACTGGCCGTCGCCACCGCTCTGAGCGTGCTCCTGACAGCGCTCAACTGGTTCGCCGTGCGCGCCTTCGCGCGGCTCAACAACCTGGTCTCCCTGTTCAAGGTCCTCATCCCGGTCCTCACCGTGGTCGCCCTGTTCCTCTCGGGCACCCACGCCGGCCGCCTCACCGACCACGGCGGCTTCGCGCCGTACGGCTACGCTGCCTGCCTGACGGCGCTCGCCGGCGGCGGGATCGTCTACTCCGTCAACGGCTTCCAGGCACCCCTGGACTTCTCGGGCGAGGCCCGCGACCCGCGCCGTACCGTGCCGCTCGCCGTCCTGACCGGCATCGCTCTCGCGGTGCTGGTCTACCTCGGCCTCCAACTGGCCTTCCTCTTCACCGTCCCCGAATCCCTGCTCGGCCACGGCTGGCACGGCGTCAACTTCGACTCGCCCTTCGGGCAGCTGGCCCTCGTGCTCAACCTGCACTGGCTCGCCACCCTGCTCTACGCGGACGCCGTGGTCTCACCCGGCGGGTCGGCCTACGTCGGCGTCGCCATCGACGCCCGGCACACCTACGCCCTGGCCAAGAACGGTCTGCTGCCCCGCTTCTTCATGCGGATCGACCCCCGCTCCGGCATGGCCCGCAGGGCGCTGCTCCTCAACCTCGTGGTGATCATCCTGTTCATGCTGCCGTTCGGCGGCTGGCAGGACATCGTCAGCGTCATGGGTGACATGTATCTGCTCGTGTACGCGGCCTCCGCCGTGGCCGTCGCCGCGTTCCGCGCCCACGGCAAGGAGCGGGGCCTTCCGCCGGCGCAGGGACAGGTGGCAGGGGTGCACTGGATCGCGCCCGTCAGCTTCGTCGTGGCCAGCGAGTTCATCTACTGGTCCGGCTGGCACCACCTGCGGCTCGCCCTGCCCCTGGTCCTCGCGGGCGTACCCCTGTTCCTGATGCTGCGCCGCGACACCGAGGGCCGGTCGCCGCGTGAGGAACTCCGCAACGGCGCCTGGCTCGTCTTCCACCTCGCCGCTCTCACCCTGCTGTCCTGGCTCGGCACGTTCGGCACGGGTTCGGGCCGTCTGCCGGCGCCGTACGACTCCCTCGTGGTGGGCGTCCTCGCGCTCGCCGTCTTCGCCTGGGCGGTCCGCTCGGGGCGGGCCCATCTGCGCACCGCGCCCCTCACATCCCTGCCCGCTGAGTGACCCATGAGCGCCGCGTCAACTGCCCCATCGGAACCCGGAGTTGGGGCCGCCGCTTGACCGCCCCCGCCGCAAATCCCCGCAACTGCCCCACCAGCGCCGATCCGATCCGCCGATGTGCGCGAACACCCGTCGCAACGTGTCCCTGAGGTGTTACCTTCCGTGTCAATCGATGCGGAAGGTGCGCCTTGTGCGCGTCGGTTCCGGGGGGCGGTGAACACGGGTGGGGGATCTTGACGTGGCGGGGGGCGCCGACGCGTTCCTGCGGCACATGCTGTGGCGGTACCCGGGGCAACGGCAGCCGATCGTGGCGCTGCTCGGGCCCCGGCAGTCGGGCAAGACCGATCTGCTGCGCGCCGTGTCACGGGCCTGCGGCGCGACGGTGGTCCACGCGACGCTGGACTTCGACGAGAACCCGGTCGATCCGGTCTCGGCGGCCGCCCTCGCGGCCTTCCAGATGATGCGCGGCTGGGACAACCTGCGGCACGGACCGGTCTTCCACCGCTTCGGCCTCGGGCTCCTGGCCCTCAACGAGAACCTGGACGCCGACCGGGGGCGGGCGGCGGACCAGATACGCGAGCTCATCCAGCAGTACACCCGCAACACCCGGGGCGGCAGGGTCGCCCGGCAGCTGGAGCAGGCCGCGGCCACCACCATGGACGTCGTCGCCCAGGGAGCGCTGAGCCCGCTCGTGTCCGGGCCCGCCCGCGAGGTCGTCTCCGCCGTCCGCGAGCGGGCCAAGCCGGTCATCGGGTCCCTGTTGCAGAGCGCCGCGCGCTGGGGCGTACGGGACGCGCTGCGCTGGCACAACACCGTTCCCGAAGCCGAGTCCGCCCGCTCCATCGACGCGCTGATCAGGCTGAGTTCCACTTCACGGTCCCAGGGTGTCGGCCCCCTGATGGCCGCCTTCCTCGCCGACGTCAAGGACCAGGCCGAGCGCCACCCGCCGCTGCGTTCCGCGTGCTCCTGCGTGCTGCCGGTCCGGGGCGCGCGCGGGGACCGGCACGACCACGCCTGGGTGCTCCTGGTGGACGGCGCGCAGACCCCCGCCGGGCGGCGCTTCGTGAGCGAACTCGCCGCCGCGCGACCGCGCAACCAGCTGGCGGACCCGGACGGTTCGGGCGCCGCCGACCCGCTCCTCGTGCTCGCCGCGTGCGGACAGTGGCAGTCCGAATGGACGTCGTGGTGGTGCGAACCCTGGCGCTCCACCCCACTTGCCGCCACGCCGCAACGCCGCGTACCGCTGCTGTCCCGGGCGACCCGCGCCCTGTGGGCCCGGGGCAACGACGCGGCCGTCGGCGTCGAGCGCGCCCCCACAGCCGCCTGGTGGTATCCCGTGTGGCTCGACCCGATGACCGAGGACCAGGTCGCCTACACGATGGACCGCTCCGATCCCTCCTCCGGCCGGCCCCTTCCCGCCTCCGTCGTGCACCGCCTCACCGGCGGCCACCGGGGCGCCGTCTCCACCGTCCTCGGCGAACCCGTCGGCGCCCAGCACCCGCCGCGCGGAACGGGACCCGCGCTCTCGCTGACAGCGCCGGCCGACGAGGAGGGCACACCGCTGTGGGCGCACGCCCTGGAGACCAGCCTGCCCGAAGGACTGACCGTCCCCGGCGCCGCGTGGAGCACCGCGCCCGCGGTGGTGCTCGCCGCCGCGTACCTCGCCGACGTACGCACCGCGCACGACCCGAGGCTGCCCGAGACCTCCACGGAACTGCCCCGCAGCCTTGAACTCCTGCGCCGCGACCTCTGGGTGAGCACCTTCACCCACCGCCCCTCGCGCATCCGGGGGATCGGCTGGGGCGACGACGCCGACGGCCCCGCCACGCTGCACCCGTGGCTCGCCCGTTCCGTCCTGACCGCTCTGAACGCCGCGCGCCCGGCGCGCGCGGACGAGGTGAACCCCTGGCACGACGTGTTCGCGGGGCAGGCACACGCGCTGGCCGCGCTCCCGGTGACGGGCGGTGACGCGGCGGCCGTGGAGCGACGGCTCTTCCACGACCTGGCCCTCGGCCGCTTCACGCCGGTCGCCGAGGCCCTGGCCGACCGCTTCGACGAGGACCACCGGGCGTGGATCCGCCTGCTCGACTACCTCTCCTCCGCCCCCTGCCGGCTGCTGTACAAGCGCTCGCCCCAGGAGGCGTACGCCCTGCTCCTGGACGGTGTCGGGGACGGCGGCCAGAGCGTCCGCGCGGTGGCGACCGCCAAACTGCTCGCCCTGCTGTGGCTCTACAACGACCCGCTCACCGAGCACACCCGGCGCTGGGACGGCGAGATACAGGAATCGTTCACCCGCCTCGCGCACAACTCCCGTCTGCTGGACGTCAGTCCGCTCCAGCAGGCGGCGGCCGCCTTCGCCTAGCCCCGCGGCGGCCGCGGCGTGCCCGCGTCCGCCGATCGCACCGCAAGGAGTGTCCATGCCACCCGCTGTAGGCAATCCCCGCTTCGGCCGGCTGCGCCGTCACCCGGTCCTCACGGTCCTCGCGGCGCTCGTGATCCTCACCGGCCTCGTCTTCGGCGGCCGCTGGGGCTGGGGCCGGCTGTTCCCGCCGTCGCTGACCTGCGGCGCGGGCATGACCGCTACCGGAACACCGCTCGCCTGTGCCGGAGTGAACCTCGACAGCGCGCCCTTCACCGACCACGAGCCCACCCGCATGCGGGAGTTGGAGAAAATGGTCCAGGCGGCCAACGACGGCGTGAAGGGCCCGTACACCAGCATCGTGCTGATGCTGGATCTCTCGCCCGTGTCCGACGTGGACACCCTCACCTACGGTTCCCTCTATCCCAACATCGAAGGGGCCCTCACCGCCGTGTGGCGGGCCAACAACACGGCCGCCTACGGCAGTACACCCGCCATCAAGCTGTACCTCGCCAACATGGGCAGCCAGTACGCCGACTGGCAGGTGACGGTGGACCGGCTGAAGGAGAAGGCCAACGCCGAGCACGTCTCGGCGGTCGTCGGTCTCGGCCAGAGCACCGAGCAGTCACGGCACGCCGCGGCCGCGATCTCCTCCCAACTGCACATCCCGGTCATCGGATCCACGGTCACGGGTGACTCGATGAGCATCGACCCCTCCGACCCCGCCGGCAAGAAGCGGATCACCGACCTGTTCCGGGTCTCCCCGACCAACGCGGACTCGGTGATCGCCGCGACCCAGTACGTCTCCACCCTCAAGCCGGCCGTGACCTCGCTCGCCGTCGTCGCGGACAGCGTCAGCGGCGACGACTACACCCAGACGCTCGCCGAGGCGGCCAAGACGGGCTTTCGGGCCCAGAACCGCACCGTGACCGTGCTTCCGTACACCTCGCCCGGCGATCTGTCCGCGGGCTCGGGCCGTCAGGACTATCTGGTGCAGCAGTTCAACCTCATGCACGCGAACCTGTGCCAGGCCAATCCGTCCGTGGTGTACTTCGCGGGCCGGGGCCGCGACCTCGGCGCGTTCGTGGAGAACTGGGTGCAGGGCGCGCCGTGCGGGATCTCCCAGCTGCACATCCTCGCCGGTGACGACGCTTCGGAGAGCATCCACGACAAGGGGGTGCTGGGCGGCATCGCATCGGGCCGGGTCACCGTGGCCTACACCGCGCTCGCCAGCCCGGACGAGTGGGGCACCGAGTGTCCCGGCTCCGACGCCAAGCACAACTACGACCAGTTCTGGGCCGCCTTCACCGGACGGCCCGACCCCTGCACCGGCCAGCAACTGACGGCGGACAAGGACGTGCCGACGCTGTCCTTCGACCCGGTGGACCTGGGGAGCGGCCAGGCCATGCTCACCCACGACGCGGCCGTGGCGGCGATCAGCGCTGGCCGGCACGATGCCGCGGGGCTGCGCAATCCCGGCCTCCAGACCGGCATCCTGCACCAGTTCTACTGCGCGCAGATGCTGCCGGGGGCCAGCGGATGGCTCTCGTTCGGCAGTGACGGCGCCCCTGCGGGCAAGCCCACCCCCGTCGTCCAGCTCGGCTCGGACGGCACGACCAGAACGGTCGCCCTGACCTGGCCCCCCGACGGCACACCCAACCTCAGCCTGCCCCAGCGCGGCGGCAAGGGGGCACCGGGCTGCTGACCCGCGCGCCGCACCGGGCGGCGCCTCGCTCCACGCGGGCGCCCCCGGACCCGCATGATCCGCCGAAGGCACGGTACCCGGAGAGGGAAGGGGCGGCCGGCCGGGCCGCCCAGCACTCCCCAAGGAGGTGGCTTCCATGGCGGAGCCGATGGGCCAGACCCTGCGCAAGCCCGAGACGGACGAATTCCGCACGCCCCCGCAGAGCACCACCCTGGAGCCGGCGAAGAGCGGCCCGGGACAGACCCCCGCGACCCGGGGCCGCACCACCATCGCCGGCGGGGTCGTGGAGAAGATCGCGGCGCTCGCGGCCCGCGAGGTGCCGGGCGTCAACGCCATGGGCAGCGGCCTCGCCCGTACCCTCGGCGCGATACGGCCGGGCCGGGCGCCGGTCACGCGCGGCGTCAAGGTCGAGGTCGGTGAACGGCAGACCGCCATCGACCTGGAGATCGTCGTCGAGTACGGCGTGAGCATCACCGAGGTGGCCGCCGAGATCCGGCTGAACGTCATCGCGGCGGTGGAGCGCATGACGGAACTGGAGGTCGTCGAGGTGAACATCGCCGTGAGCGATGTCCATCTGCCCGACGAGAGCGAGCCGGAGTCCGCCGAGAGCCGGCTTCAGTAGCATCCCCGCCAAGAAGCGACGGAAGGCGGCTCGATGAGCACCGAAGTGACCGCGGGCCTGGTTCTGGCGGGCCTGGTACTCCTGGCGGCCGCCGTGGCGGCGGTCGTCCTGACGGTACGCCTGGTCCGTGCCCGCAAGATCCTCCGGGACGCCGGGATCCCGCTGACGCACAAAGCCGCCTTCTGGGGCGCCCTCGCCTATGTGATCAGCCCCGTCGACCTCCTGCCCGACCCGGTCTACCTGGACGACGTCGGTGTCCTGCTGCTCGCGCTGCGCGTCCTGCACACGGCGGCGGCCGCACCGCGCGGATCGCGTGAGCTCGACCGCGAGTGGGCGGGTCCGCGCGCGGGCCGGCCGAAGTGACCCGGCTCAGGACGCGCGCGCCCGCCTGCGGCACGGCAGTAGACGCTTCGTAACAGATCGTCCCGGGACCGGCAACGATAGTTGCCGGTGCTGTGCGGCGGGGGCACGCTCCCGGACATGAGCACACACCACAACTCGGCCGTTGACTCGGCACCCCGCGACGGTCACGAGCACGGGCACCACCACGGTGATCTCGACTGGGAGGCGATGGCCGCACATCTGGAGAACAGCGGTGAACTCCAGCTTCCGGTGCTGCGCCAAACGGCTGCCCGTCTGGGGGAACTGCTGGATCCCGGACATGCGGTGCGCCGAGTCCTCGACATCGGCAGCGGCCCGGGCGTGATGACCTGCGTGCTGGCCGAGGCATTCGCCGGCGCCGAGGTCGTCGCCGTGGACGGCGCGCCCGCGCTCCTTGACCACACGCTGGCCCGCGCCGAAAGACTGGGAGTCGGCGCGCGGGTGTCGGCCCGGCACGCGGAGCTGCCCGGCGCTCTGGAGGGCGACGGGGCCGGGGAAGGCGGCGTGGGCCGGGCGGATCTGGTCTGGAGCAGCAAGGCCGTGCACCATCTCGGCGACCAGCAGGGCGCGTTGGACGCGCTGGCCGGTGTGCTGAACCCCGGCGGCCTGCTCGCCGTGGCCGAGGGCGGGCTGCCCGTGCGCTGCCTCCCGCGCGACATCGGCCTCGGCAGGCCGGGGTTCCAGGCGCGGCTCGACGCCGTCCAGGAGCACTGGTTCGAGATCATGCGGACCGAACTGCCGGGCAGCGCCTCGGTGGTCGAGGACTGGCCCGCGATGCTGAGCCGGGCCGGGCTCGTGCGGACCGGCAGCTTCACGCTTCTGCTGGACCTGCCGGCCCCGCTGGGTGAGCAGGGCCGCCAGTTCCTGCACGACCAGCTGACGCGGCTGCGCGAGAAGATGAGTGAGTCCCTGGACGCGGAGGACCGCAAGACCCTCGACGTCCTGCTCGACTCCGAATCCCCCGAGGGGATCCTGCACCGGCCCGACGCGTTCCTGCTCTCGGCCACCACCGTGCACACGGGCGTGCGTCCGGCCTGATGCCCGGCGCCCGGCCGGGCGAGCCCGGTCCGGCCCACCCGCGAGCCCGGCCGGACCGGGTGAGAGGCCCTACCCCGCGGCGTGTCCCCGCGCGAGCGGCCACTCGCGGTGCAGGGTGCCGAGGGGGATGCGGTGCTCGATCACCGGCGTACCGAAGAGGGCCAGCTGGAATTCGAGCCGGCCGCTCAGGTCGAAGCCGCCGTACACCGCCCAGGACGCGGCGGCCGACGCCTTGCCGTCACTGGACGCGGTCGCCCTGGCGTCGGCTTCGCCCCGCAGGTACGGGGCGAAGCCGGCGGTGACCCCGACGGCCCCGTACAGGCCGACGGACGCCTCGGCGCCGAGCGCTCCGTTGACCTTGCCTGTGGCGGACACACTCGCGTTCACCGGCGTGCTGTGCACGTCCGATGTGCTGACCGGCGCCCAGCCCTTGCCCGCGGTGTAACCGCCGCCGACACGGAAGTCGCCCTTGACGTCCTGCTGAACGTCGAGGGTCACCCGGCCGTCGGCCTCCACCTGCACGTAGCAGGTCAGGTCGAGGTTGACGACGACGGGCACCGGGCCCACCTGGATGACCGGAGCGCTGTGCAGCTTGGCGAACGGGATCCTCTTGGGCGTGCCCGTGCTCGCGGCGGCCCGGCCCTTGAGCGCCCACCGCGAGGACCAGTCACCGCTCATGCCGAGGAATGCCGAACGGACGCCGGCGCCGCCCGGCTTGCCGCCGTCGTAGGCGAACTCCACCTGGGGAGCGAGCTGGACGAAGCCGGAGACCGACGCGGCCGCCGACGCGGGGGCGTCCTTGGCGGTGTCCACCGCCGCGTTCACGTCCAGGCGCAGATTGCCCATCGCCAGCTTGGCGCCCTGCGGGCCGAACCGTACGCCCTGGCCCTTGGCCCAGGAGAAGGTGACGCCCTTCAGGAGGGGTACGACCGTGACGGACGCCGGGTCGACCGCCACCTGGCCGTCGGCCCTGTCGTCCTTGAGGACCGTGTCCAGGGTGGTGGCGGCGGTCTTCACCTCGGTGCCGCGGTCGGTCCTGCCCACGACCTCGGTGACCTTGGCGAGCAGTCCGTCGGGGGCGCCGGGCGCGGGTGCGCTCGCGATGACGTCGCCCACGGCGACCGGCTTGGCGGGCCCGGTGGAGTGGCTCGGCTTCGCGGTGGGCGCCTGCGGTGAGCCGGATATGACGGCGCGTCCGCTCGCCTTGTCGTAGGAGGCGACCTTCAGCGAGGACTTCTCCGGCCGGCTCGTGCCGGTACGGGTGCGGGCCAGCGGCGTCGGCGCGGACGAGCCCTGGGGGGCCGCGTTCACTTCGAGCTGCTGGGCGTCCTGCGCCGTCGAGGCGGGGACGTCGGCGCCCGCCTGCCCGGCCGCCGGGGTGTGACCCGGCGCCGAGCAGCCCGTGCCGGCCAGGGCGAGCGCGGTCAGGCCGGGGAGCAGGAGGCGTCTGGTGAGCGTGCGCACGTAGGTGAGACCTTCGGGTCGGGGAGTGGCCGTTACCGACAGGTAACGTGAAGATGATCATGTCACGCGCGCGTGGCGCCGGTCATCTCCGGACCCCTCAACTCCTCTGCGGGGAAGGTCTATTGAAGATTCATCTAGGAACCCTGAGCGGGTGCGGTCGCGCCACCGGTCAGGGGCGCCGTGCGCTCCCAGGGACGCATCTGCTCCAACTGGGCTGCCAGATCGAGGAGTTGGTGCTCCGAGCCGGGCCGACCCACCAGCTGGACGGAGCCGGGAAGACCGGTGGGCAACACACCGAAGGGCACCGCGAGGGCGGGCCGTCCCGACAGGTTCCACGGCGGGGTCATCGGCGAGCACGCGGTGTTGACCAGCACATTGGCCAGCCAGCCGCGCTCGTGCCAGGCATCGGCCGCGGGGCCCCGACGCGCGAGGGCGGGGGTGATCAGCACGTCGTACCGCGTGAAGAACGGCTCCAGGCGGCGGTTGAGCGCCGCCTTGTGGTCCGACCGCAGCATGCCGAGCCGCGCGGCGAACCGTCCCAGCGCCGCGTGGCGCCGGGTGCGGGGTGTCAGCAGCCGGGGATCGAGGCCTTCGGCGTCCTGGGCCGTGCCACCCGTCCAGCGGGCGAGGACGACCGTGCCCAGGGAGAGCGGATACGGCGGGTGGGCGAGCGTCACCTCGTGCCCCGCCCTGGCCAGCGCCCCGGCCGCCTCGCGTGCGAGGGCGGCGTACCGCGCCGCGACCCGTACGCCGGGAATGGGGCTGCGCATCGAGAACGCGACGGCGAGCCTGGCGGAGGCCGGAGCTGCCTGACCGCCGTCCCCCTCGCCACCACCCCCCGGCCCAGCGCCCGCGGGCGACCGCACGGTCCGCGTCCCGAAGTCCTCGGCCGCTTCGCCGGCGAGCACGGAGAACATCAGCCGCGCGTCCGCCACCGTCGTCGCCAGCGGGCCGTTCTCCGACATGCCGTACCAGCCGCCGCCGAGCTCGCGCGGGACCCGGCCGCTTCCCGGCTTGAGGCCGACGAGGCCGCAGTGCGCGGCGGGTATGCGCAGGGATCCCATGCCGTCGTTGCCCAGCGCGAGCGGCACGAACCCGGCGGCGACCGCGGCCGCGCTGCCGCCCGAGGAGCCGCCCGGCGTGCGCGTCAGGTCCCAGGGATTGCGGGCGATGCCGTACACGCCGTCCGTGGTGCCGAAGACACACAGCTCCGGTACGTGGGTGAGGCCCACCACCACCGCGCCCGCCGCGCGCAGCCGGGCCACCAGGACATGGTCGGCGGCGGCCGGCTCCGTCGACGTGGCCGCCGAACCGTTGCGCGTGCTCTCACCACGCACCGGCACGTTGTCCTTGACCGCCACGGGCACGCCCGCCAGCGGCAGGCCGGCAAGATCGGCCCGCGCGCCGACCGCGTCGGCCTCCGCGAGGGCGGCCTCGGCGCGCACCACCCGGAACGCGCCGATTCGGCCGTCCCCCTCGGCGATCCTGGCCAGGTGATCGGCGACCACCTCACGCGGCGAGACCTCCTCGCGGCGCACCGCGTCGGCTATCTCGACAGCCGTGCGGCCTGCCCATGTGGTCACGGGAACTCCTCTGTGTTGGCCGTCGTCGATCGTCACGAAGGCTGAGGAGGCCACTGTGGAGGGCGGCCGTGGAGTCTGTCGACACCATGGTCTTCATCCGGGGCGGACCGTCCGGTTTTTGCCCGTCGGGCAAGGCGCGCCTGCCCGGTTGTGGCGCCAAGCCGGGCGGTTGTTTGACTCGCCGGCGCGCCGGACGCTTTGATCCCGCTGGTCACCGTGGGTGTGCCACGGGAGCGGCGGAGGGTGTGCGGGTGGACGGGCGACGGTCGTTGGGGCGGCGGTTCGGGTGGCTGTGGGCCGCCTACGGAGTCAGCACGGTCGGCACGATGCTGGCCTTCGACGCGTTCTCGATGATCGCCATCATCGTTCTGCACGCCGGGCCGGCCGCCGTGTCCGCGCTCGCCGCGAGCGGCCTCGCGGTGGGCGCGCTGCTCGCGGTGCCGCTCGGCCCGTGGGTGGAGTTCCGGCCCAAGCGGCCGGTGATGATCGCGGCGGACCTCGTACGGTTCGCGGCGGTGCTCAGCGTGCCCGCCGCGTTCGCGCTCGGCCGGCTCGGCTTCGCTCAGCTCGTGATCGTCTCGGTCGTGGTCAGCGCGGCCGACATCGCCTTCCGGGCCGCGAGCGGCGCGTGCCTGAAGGCGCTCCTGCCGCCCGACGACCTGCTCGTCGCCAACGGCAGATTCGAATCCACCATGTGGACCGCCACCATGGCCGGGCCCCCGCTCGGAGGCCTCGCGGTCGCGCTGTTCGGGCCGATGACCACCGTGACGGCCGACGCGGTCAGCTATCTGCTCTCCGCGTCCGGGATCCGGGCGATGGGCCGCGACGAGGCACGGCCCGCCCGCGCCGGCGCCCGGATCAGGCCCGGCGACCTGATCGAGGGCTGGCGGCACATCCTGCGCCATCCGACGCTGCGTCCGCTGTTCTTCAACACCCTCGTGGTCAACGCTCTGATCATGGCGATCATGCCGCCGCTCGCCTCGCTCATGCTCGGCCCGCTCGGCTTCCCGCTCTGGCAGTACGGTCTGGCATTCGGCGCGCCCTGCGTGGGCGGCCTCATCGGCGCCCGGCTCGCGCGCCGGCTCGTGGCGCGCTTCGGGCAGCACCGGGTCATGATGACCAGCGGGGTGCTGCGCGCCTGTTGGGTCCTCGGCCTGGTGCTGGTGCGGCCCGGGGTCGTCGGGCTGGTGCTCGTGGCCACCGTCGAACTCGGTCTCATCACCTCCTGCGGCGTCTTCAACCCGGTGTTCTCCACCTACCGGCTCGAACAGACCGGCACGGACGTGGTGGCCCGCACCCTGTCCGCGTGGACGGTCACCGGCAAGGCGACCACCGCGGGCCTGACCGCGCTGTGGGGCGTGCTGGCGGGACTGGCCGGGCCGCGCACCGCGATCGCGGTCGCCGGCGTCCTCATGCTGGCCACGCCGTTCCTGCTGCCCCGGCGCGCGCCCGTACCGACGCGGGAGCCGGCCGCCGCACCGAGCGGCGCCTGAGGGCCGGGGCGGGCCCTCGCTCGACCCGTCTGAGGCCCGGCGCGGGACGTCAGGCGGCCGCGATGAACTCCCGCAGATCGGCGTTGAGTTGATCGGCGTGCGTGACGTACAGGCCATGGCCTGCGTTCTCGTACACCCTGAAGGTGCTGTCGGGGATCAGGCCGGCGACGCGACGTCCGGTGAGGGCGATGGGAGCGGAGGCGTCCTGGTCGCCGTGGACCACGAGGGCGGGCACGTCGATCTTCCGCGCCTCGCCCGCCATGTCCAGGGTGACGAAGTTGGCCAGGACGGCGGTCGCGGCGCGCGCGGTGGCGCCGTGACAGTCCCGGATGACGTTTTCCACGTACGCGTCCGAGACGTCGTTGCCGGGCAGCCCGAGGGCGAAGCAGCCGGCGGCGCCCGACGCGAAGAACGCGGCGCGGTCCTTGCGGAACGTCTCGTTCAGCGCCTCGATCGTCCCGGCGGGCAGCCCGTCGGGATTCTCGGCGCACCGCACGATGCCGGGCGCCATCCCGCCGACCAGGGCGAGCCGCGCCACCCGCCCGCTGCCGTGCCGGGTGAGGAGGCGAACGGCCTCGGCCGCGCCGAGCGAGTGGCCGATCAGGGTGACGTCGCGCAGGCCGAGATGGTCCAGGAGCGCGCCGAGGTCGTCGGTGAGCGTGTCGAGGTCGTAGCCGCCCCACACGTCCTGCGACTTGCCGTGACCGCGGCGGTCGAGCCCCACGCAGCGGTACCCCTCGGCGGCGAGCGGCAGCATCTGGAACTCCCACATCTCGGTGCCGAAGTAGGCGCTGTTGACGAAGACCAGCGTGGGCCCCTCGCCCGGCCCGTAGTCGATGAAGTGGAGCTGGGTCTCGTCGGTGGGCGTGGTGAAGTACGGCATGGAAGCCTCCCCGTTCGGTGCCGCGATCCGCCGGCGCGGCGGGGCGTGCGCCCACTGTGGCCCGGGGTGGGGTCGGAGCGCGATTACGTCGGAGGTAAGGGCTAGGGGGTGTCTGGTGGATCAGGGTCGGTCAGGGCGCGGCGTCTGGTGCGGTGCATCGCAAGGCGCCGGAGCGTCTTGATAGCGGAGCTATCGGGGCGATTCGGTAACGCCACGAGGTGCCGTGCCAGACGCCGCGCCCCCGGCCATGGTCCACCAGACACCCCCTAGGGGCAGTACTGGGCCAGCCCGTTGCCGAGCGACCAGTCGATGGACTCGTTCTCGGTGAGCGTGACGAAGACGTTGCGCGGCTCCGTCCCCGCGTACGCGTGCGCGAGCTCGGCGATGCGGCGGTAGAGCGCCCGCTTCTGTTCGGCCCTCCGGCCTCGGCGCAGGGTGATCGCCACGTACACGATGCCGGCGTCGCGCCGGACGCCGAGATAGTCGTCGTAGCGCAGTGTGCCGCGGGTTCCGTCGTGGGCGGTCAGTACCTGGAACCGGTCGTCGGGCGGAATGCCGATCGTCTCGGTCAGGGCGTCGTGCACGGCGCGGCCCAGCGCGTCGAGACGGGCGTGGTCGGCGCCGAGCGCGTCGATGCGGACGAATGGCATGAGGGCTCCCTTGGGGGCATGGACCGGATGGGATCGGTCGGGGCGGGTCGTGGGCGTGTACATACTAGTAGGTACAACTGGGGCGCGTCGGAGAGGAGGGGCGCGCGTCACCGGTGCGGGCGCGTTCGGGCGGGAACGAGGTGGGGCGGCGGGGCCTCGCGGGAGGCGTCAGAACACGGACAGGCCCGTGAGCGTGGTGAAGCGGTCCAGGGCTGCCACGCCGGCCACCGAGTTGCCGCGTTCGTCCAGGCCGGGGCTCCACACGCACACCGTGCAGCGGCCGGGGACCACCGCGATGATGCCGCCGCCCACGCCGCTCTTGCCCGGCAGGCCCACGCGGTGCGCGAAGTCGCCCGCCGCGTCATAGGTGCCGCAGGTCAGCATGACCGCGTTGACCTGCTTGGCGCGGCTGCGGGTGAGCAGGTGCGAGCCGTCGGCCCGTATCCCGTGGCGGGCCAGGAATCCGGCGGCCCGCGCCAGGTCGGCGCAGGACGCCTCGAGGGCGCACTGACGGATGTACTGGTCGAGCAGGGCGGGGACGGGGGTGGTGATGTTGCCGTACGACGCCATGAAATGGGCGAGCGCCGCGTTGCGGTCGCTGTGGGCGGCCTCGGACGCGGCGACCTCTTCGTCGAAGGTGAGCGCGGCGTTGCCGGACTCGGCCCGCAGGAAGGCGCGCAGCGTCTCGGCGGCGTCCCCGGTCAGCCGCTGGAGACGGTCGGTCACGACGAGAGCGCCCGCGTTGATGAACGGGTTGCGCGGGATGCCGTCCTCGTACTCCAGCTGCACCAGGGAGTTGAAGGGGTTGCCCGAAGGCTCGCGACCGACGTGTTCCCACAGCTCGTCGCCCTCGAGGGACAGGCACAGCGCGAGAGTGAACACTTTGGTGATGGACTGCGTGGAGAAGGGGTGCTGCCAGTCGCCCACTCCGTACACCGTGCCGTCCAGCTCGGCGACGGCCATGCCGAAGCGGCGGGGGTCGGCCGAGGCGAGGACGGGGATGTAGTCGGCCGGACGGCCCCGGCCCGGCGTGGCCGCGATCTCGGCGGCGATGCGGTCCAGGACCGGCTGAAAGGACGAGGACACGCTCAACTTGTTCTGCTCCGGCTGCTTACTCTGCTGCGACCACACCACCCTACGGCAGCTGCCAGGGGCCGACGCACAGGCGGGCGAACGGGGCGCGCGGGGGCGCGGGGCACGCCGTGACCGTGCGCGTCGCAGCCGGGTGTTCGCCCGCGATCCGATGCCTGTCGTGCCCGGACGGTGGGGAGGGAGCCGTTAGCTTGGCCCCACCAGCCTCATCCCGGGAGTTCCGTTGCCCGCAACCACGCTGCCGCTCAACCCCGTCCCCGGCCCCCGCGGCCTGCCGCCGCTGGGCAACCTCCTCGCCTTCGGCAAGGACCCCCTGGGGTTCCTGACGCGTCTGCGGGACGACTTCGGTGACGCCGTCACCTGGTCGCTCGGTCCCCGGCGCAGCCTGTTCATCTCCCACCCCCAGCACATCAAGGAACTGCTGGCGGCGCGCGAGGACACCTACGAGATCCTGGAAATCGGCTGGGCGTTCAGACAGATCACCGGCCGGAGCGTCATCCTGAGCAAGGGCGGCGACTGGCGGCGCAAACGCTCCCTGGTCCAGCCCACCGTCCGGCCGCGCCAGGTCCGCGCGTACGCCGATGCCATGGTCGACTGCGCGGGCGCGGCCGTCGACGGCTGGCGCGACGGCGAGCGCGTCGACGTCCGCGCGGAGATGGCGCTGATCACGCAGCGGATCGTGCTGCGCACCCTGTTCGGCAACGACCTGGGGGAGCAGGCCGGGGCGCTCGGCGAGGCCATGGACGTGGCGGAGCGGGAGGTGGGGGCGGAGGTACGTGGCATCGGGCTCTTCCTGCCCGGATGGATGCGCACGCCCGCCCGGCGGCGCCTGTTGGCCGCGGTCGAGGTCATCGACAGCGAGGTGGACCGCCTCATCGGGCAGCGGCGCGGCCGCGACCCGGGCGCCGGTGAGCGCGACGACCTGGTGACCAGGCTCCTCGCGGCCCGCGACGAGGAAGGCCGCCCGCTCTCGCTCAGGGAGGTGCGCGACGGGGCGGTCACCCTCTGGGCCGCCGGCCACGAGACCACCTCGACCGCCCTGACCTGGACCCTGTATCTGCTCTCCCGTGACCGGGCGGCCCGGGGCCGGCTCGAAGCCGAGCTCCATGAGGTGCTGGCGGGCCGGCCGCCCACCATCGACGACTACGAACGCCTCACCTGGACCCGGCAGATCATCAAGGAGGCCATGCGGCTCTACCCGCCGGTGTGGCTCATCCCCGCCGTCGCCCGAGAGGGCGCGACCCTGGGCGGCGCCCGCGTCCCCGTCGGCACCACCGTGTGGTGCAGCACCTGGACCACCCACCGCGACCCCCGCTGGTTCCCCGGCCCCGGGGAGTTCCGCCCGCAACGCTGGGGCGCCGACACCCCGGACGCCGTGCCCGACCACGCCTGGTTTCCCTTCGGCGGTGGTCCGCGTACGTGTCTGGGCGCACGCTTCGCGCAGGTCGAGGCCGCTCTCGTACTCGCCACCCTCGCTCAGCGTTTCCGTCTGGAGCTGCCGCAAGCCGAGGTGGCACCCCGCGTCGGACTGCCGCTGCAACCCGTTACGCCCCTGCTCGCGACCGTGCGGGCCAGGTAGGCCGCGCGGCGGCGAGGCGCGGATGAGGTGGCGTCAGGTGACCCCGCCGACGCGCCGAAAGCGAGCGACAGTTCGGGCCACGCGGGGCAAGGAACCGTGCGTTTCGGCCAAGTTCGGACCGGTGGGAGCTCCAGAACAATTGCTTGCACCACGCGTGCGCATGAATCGGAGCGGTCGGGGCAGACGCCTGCTTCGACAGTTCGGTGATGGTGACAAGGGAGGAACCCCCATGGCGGCGGCGCAGGTGACGAGACCGGAGCTGACGGACCGGACGGACCGGACGGGCATGCCGACGGGTTCACCCACGCACCACGGCGTGGAGGAGCTGCCGCACATCGAAGACGCGGCGAAGGTCGCTCCCCAGGACGCGCGCAAGTTGTCGAAGCTGTTCTTCGACCGGCTCCAGGTGCTCGAAGAGGGCACCCCGGAGTACCAGTACGCGCGCAACACGCTGATCGAGATGAACCTGTCCCTGGTCCGCTTCGCGGCCGGCCGGTTCCGCAATCGCGGCACCGGTGACATGGAGGACGTGGTCCAGGTCGGCACGATCGGTCTGATCAAGGCGATCGACCGGTTCGAGCTGTCGCGCGAGGTGGAGTTCTCCTCCTTCGCGGTGCCCTACATCATCGGCGAGATCAAGCGGTTCTTCCGTGACACCACTTGGGCTGTGCACGTCCCGCGCCGCCTTCAGGAGCTGCGGGTCGAGATCGCCAAGGGCAAGGAACACCTGGCGCTCCAGCTGGACCGGGACCCGACGGTGAAGGAACTCGCCGCGCACCTGAAGCTGAGCGAGGAAGACGTCATAGAGGGGCTTGTGGCCGCCAACGGTTACACCGCCGGCTCCCTCGACATGTCACCCGACGGGGAGGACGGCGGCCAGACCCCCACCGCCAAGGGCCGCACCCTCGCCGACTGCATCGGCGCCGACGACCCCGGCATGGAGAAGGTCGAGGACCTGCACTCGCTCGCCCCCTTGATGAAGGCACTGAGCGAGCGGGAACGACGAATCGTGGACATGCGCTTCGGCCAGGAGATGACCCAGGCCGAGATCGGCCAGGAGCTCGGGGTCTCGCAGATGCAGGTCTCCCGTCTGCTGTCGCGCATCCTGACCAAGCTGCGCGCCGGGATGGTCGAGGCGGGGGCGTGAACGCGCGACGCGTTCCGCGTCGAGACGCGTGAGGCGGCATTGAGACGGCACAGTTGAGGGGGCCACCCGGAAACGGGTGGCCCCCTCAACTGCGCCGTCTGTGCCGTCTGTGCCGTCTGTGCCGTCCGTGCTGTCTGTGTCGGCGTCAGCCGCGCTGCGCCGCCACGAGTTCGGCGGCCTCCTCGTCGGTGGCCACCGACGGCGGGGAACCTTCGAGGGGCTTGCGCGCCGTCTCCGTCATGACGATCGCGGCCACGAGGCCGATCGCGGCGGCAAGCATCGTGTAGAAGGCGGGCATCAGGTCGTTGCCGGTGGCGCCGATCAGTCCTTGGATCACCAGGGGCGTCGTCCCGCCGAACAGGGACACCGAGATGTTGAAGCCGATGGAGAGCGATCCGTAGCGGGCCTCGGTGGGAAAGAGCGCGGGCAGCGCCGAGGACATGGTGCCCATGTAGCAGACCAGGGCGAGGCCGAGCACCAGCAGACCGGTGAAGACCGCGACCATGCTGCCCTGCTTGATCAGCAGGAAGCTGGGGACCGCGAGCACGATGAAGGCGAGCGAGCCGCCGATGAGGACCGGCCGCCGGCCGACCCGGTCGGAGAGCCGCCCCACCGAGTTGATGAGCGCCATCAGCACGATCATCACGGCCACAATGGCCATCAGGCCGCCGGTCTCGTTGAACCCCATCGTCGAGAGGTACGTCGGCATGTACGAGAGCAGCATGTAATCGGTGATGTTGAAGGCGGCGACCAGCGCCAGGCACAGCAGCATCGCCTTGCCGTTGCCGAACAGGATCTGCTTGAGCGGAGTCTTCTCACGCTCGGCGGCGGGGACGCCCGCCTCCTCCAGCTTCTTGAAGGCCGGCGACTCATCGAGCTTCAGCCGCAGGTAGAGGCCGACGAGCCCGAGCGGCCCGGCCACCAGGAACGGGACGCGCCAGCCCCACTGAAGCATCGCGTCGTCGCTGAGCACCACGGTGAGAACGGTCACCAGGGAAGCGGCCACCGTGTAACCGATCAGCGTGCCGAACTCCAGGAAGGACCCCCAGAACCCGCGGCGCTTGTCGGGGGCGTACTCCGCGATGAACGTGGCGGCGCCGCCGTACTCGCCGCCGGTCGAGAAACCCTGGACCATGCGGCAGAGGATGAGCAGCGCGGGTGCCCAGAGACCGATCGTGGCGTAACTGGGGATCAGGCCGATGGACAGAGTCGCCGCCGCCATCATGATCATGGTCAGCGCGAGGATCTTCTTGCGGCCGACGCGGTCGCCGAGCGGCCCGAAGAACATGCCGCCCAGCGGCCGGACCAGGAACGCGGCGGCGAAGGTCGCCAGCGACGCGATGACCTGCATGGTGTCGCCGGCACCGGAGAAGAAGACTTTGCCGATGATCACGGCGAGGTAGGAGTAGACGCCGAAGTCGAACCATTCCATGGCATTGCCGAGCGCCGTGGCCTTGACCGCGCGCTTGACGGCGGCCTCGTCCGTGACGGTGATGTCGGAGCGGCGCAGGGCGGGGTTGCGCCTGCGGTGGATCGCCCGGAACAGCGGACGGTGCCGGGCGACTGCCTCCGGCTCAGGCTGATGATCCTCGGTGCTCAGCACGCGGCGTCTCTCATTCATTGGCAGGACAGAAATTGTCGAAATGGCAAAGGGGAAATAGGAAAGGGGTCAGTGGCGCGAAACAACGGCCGAGGCGCGAGGACCCGCAGCGGGGTCGCGGCACATGGCGTGGACGTGGCGCGCTCAACTCGGCGGCGATTCCGGCGGAGTTGAACGCGGTGGGCCATATTCGCCCGGTCCACTCGCGCGGTCCCGGAAGGCGGCGAGCGTGGCGCGAATTCTCCCGCGCCACGCTCGCCGCCGTATTCCGGCGCGTGCCCGGACGCCGTGCGTCCGAGGCCGCCGATCAGTCCTTGAGGGCGTCCTTCGCCTTCTCCTTGGCCTGGCGGGCGTCGCCCTTGACCTGGTCGGCGCGGCCTTCCGCGGTACGGCTGTCATCGCCCGCCACGCGGCCCATCGCCTCCTTGGCCTTGCCCTTGACCTGCTCGGTCTTCGCCTTGGCCTTCTCGTCACTCGACATGGAATGACCTCCACATGCGTTCGTCAGCGTTGTCCGACACCGGTACGCCTGGCCCATCGGGCGGATCTTAAACAAGGAGATCGTGAAAAGAGGGCCGTCTCCCATCGGCCTGTTCTCGCCCCTGACAGGCGCGGCCGGCGTGAACCCGGTGGAAAGTCGTTTGACGCGCGCCGTTGTTCGACATGGGATGGCGCCCATGAGCGCGGAGCGAACGCGACCGGGTCAACACCCCCTCGACACCGGTCACGTGAGGGAGCTGGTGGCCGGACAGTTCCCGCGGTGGGCGGGGCTGGGCGTGGAGCGCTTCGCCTCCGGTGGCACCGTCAACGCCATGTACCGGCTGGGCGACGACATGGTCGTACGGCTGCCGCTGGCACCGGGCAGTGTGGGCGATGTGCTGATGGAACAGGAGTGGCTGCCCCGGCTCGCGCCGCTGCTGCCCGTTCCCGTCCCGGACGTCCTCGGACGCGGGGAGCCCACCTCGGCGTATCCGTGGCCGTGGTCGGTGTACCAGTGGCGGGAGGGGCGGAACCCCGAGGCCGGGGCGCTGGACGACCCCGTCGCACTGGCCGGGGACCTGGCGCGGTTCGTGGCGGCGATGCGACGCGTCACGCTGCCGGGCGCGCCCGCCGCCCACCGGGGCGGACCGCTCGCCTCGCTCGACGAAGCGACCCGTAGGGCCATCGGCGAACTGAGGGGCATCCCGCAGGAGGGCATCGACTGCGACGCGGTGGAAGCCGTGTGGCGGTCCGCGCTGCGGGCCGCGCCCTGGGACGGTCCACCGGTGTGGCTGCACGCCGACCTCATGCCGGGCAACCTCCTGGTGGACGGCGGCCGGCTCGTCTCGGTGATCGACTTCGGGTGCGCGGGCGCGGGCGATCCCGCCTGTGATCTGTTCCCCGCCTGGAACCTGCTCCCCGCCGAGGGGCGCGAGGTCTTCCGGGACGCGCTCGCGGTGGACGACGCGATGTGGGACCGGGGCCGGGCGCGGACCCTCTCCCAGGCCGTCATCGCGCTGCCGTACTACCGGGAGACGAATCCGGCGATGGCCCGCAATGCCCGGCAGGTGATCCGCGAAGTGCTCGCGGATCGGTGAACGTGCCCTGACTCCACGTCACCTCGCATGCGTGCGCCGGGAGTTGAGGCGTCCCGGACAGGTCGCCGACTGCCCGGGACGCTCCCGGCGTGCCGCGCCGGTGCACTGTCGCGATCAGCCGAGCGGCTTCTCCAGGACGGACTTGCGGTGGCTGAACGTCTCGATCGAGTAGCGGCCGTGGTAGCTGCCCATGCCGCTCTCGCCGACCCCGCCGAACGGCAGGTCGGAGACGGTGAGGTGGGCGAGCGGCAGCCCGAACCCGAGGCCTCCGGAGGACGTTTCGGCGGCCAGGCGCTCCCGGGTGGTGTCGGACTCGGTGAAGGCGTACAGGGCGAGCGGCTTGTCGCGGTCGTTGATGAAGGCGATGGCCTCGTCCAGGTCCGCCACCGTGACGATCGGCAGGATGGGACCGAAGATCTCCTCCCGCATGACCGGCGACGCGGGGTCGACATCGGCCAGAACGGTCGGCGCGATGTACTTGGCGGCCCGGTCGGTGGCGCCACCCGTCACGCTGCGGCCGGAGTCGAGCAGCGCGCTCAGGCGGTCGAAGTGGCGCTCGTTGATGATCCGTCCGAACGCGTCGGATTCCTTGGGCTCGGCGCCGAAGAGCGCTTCGACGGCCCGGACGAACTCGGACTCCAGGGCGCGGGCGGTCTCCGGGTCCGTCAGGACGTAGTCGGGCGCCACGCACGTCTGGCCCGCGTTGAGGAACTTGCCGCGCACGAGCCGGTCGGCGACGACGTTGAGGTCGGCGCCTCGGTCGACGAACGCCGGTGACTTGCCGCCCAGTTCGAGGGTGACCGGCGTCAGGTGTTCGGCGGCGGCACGCATCACGATGCGGCCGACCGCTCCGTTGCCCGTGTAGAAGATGTGGTCGAAGCGCTCCGCGAGCAGGGCGGTGGTCTCGGGTATGGCGCCCTCGACGACGGCCACGGCCGAAGTGTCGAGGTAGCGCGGCAGCAGCCGGGCGATCGCGGCGGACGTGGCGGGCGCCAGTTCACTGGGCTTGACGACGACCGCGTTGCCCGAGGCCAGCGCGCCGAGCATCGGGGTGAGCAGGAGCTGCACCGGGTAGTTCCAGGGGGCGATGACGAGGACGACGCCCAGCGCGTCGAATCGCGTCCAGGCCCTCGCGTCATCGCCGAGGTGACCGGGGACGGGGGCCGGCTCCGGGCGCAGCCAGGCGTCCAGGTGCTCCAGGGTGTGGTCGATCTCGCGGATGGTGAAGTCGACCTCGGTGCGGAACGCCTCGGTGGTGCTCTTGCCCAGATCCGTGTGCAGCGCCTCGGCGAGGTCGCCGCCGTGCTCGGTGAGCAGCCGGCGCAGCCGGCGCAACTGCGTGACCCGCCACTCGACGGGCTGGGTGCGGCCGGAGCGGAAGGTGGCGCGCAGCTGGGCCACGATTTCGGCGGGCTGCTCGGGTGTGCGGTCGTTCACGGTGCCTCGCTGAATCAGTGCCGACCTGGACCGGCGGGGGCCGGCAGGTCGAGCCGAATTAGGTCGATGCATATACCAACCATTGAGGGGTGCCATTAATTTCCGCAGGGACAGAGGGTGCTCCGCGTCGCGCTCTCATCACACACGGTCATGTTCCGGGGTGCGTGATGGGGGCCGTCCGGGGCACGATGAAAGGCACCCTCGGGGGCGGCCCTTCCTTCGCGTGCTTCTTTCGTCCTTCATCCGTCGTCCGATGCCGGAGCCGATGATGCTGTCGCCCCACAGGTACGTCGTCCATGAACTCCTGGCCCTCCTGCGCAGCCGCGAACGCCGCGCCGCCCGCGCGCCGCAGGACGTGGGCGCGCGGCAGGCGCGGGACGACGCGGCGTACACGCTGTGCGTCCTGATGGGAGAGCGGTCGCTCGCGGCCGCGGTGCGGGCGGCCGAACGCCATCTCGCGCACGGCCGGTACGTGAAGGTGACGACTGTGCCGGCGACGCAGGACCCGGCCTGACGCGGTCCGCCTATGCGCGGTCCGCCTATGCGCGGGCCGCTTGCGCGCGGGCCGGCAGATAGGGGCCGGGGCCCTTGAGGGTGCGGTGGATGGGCACCGTCGCCGTGTGGCGAAGGCCCGGCAGGGTGGCCACCGACTCGGTGAGGTAGCGGTAGAAGAGCTGGGCGCTGGTGACGTCGATGCTGGCGTACAGATTGCACGTGCCGGTCACGGCGGCGGCGAAGGACACTTCGGGATGCGCGGCGATCGCGGCCCCGGCCTCGGCCAGCCGGGACGGGTCGATCTCCAGCCAGAGCGCGGCCCGGAAGTTCCGTTGCAGGACGTCCGGGTGGTACTCCACGTCGAAGTAGAGCGCCCCGGCCGTCCGCAGCTCGCTGATCCGGCGGCGCACGGTCGACTGGGACAGGCCGGTCGCGGCGGCCAGTTCCGCCGGCGCCGCGCGCCCGTCGCGGGCCAGCAGATCGAGCAGCCGGCGGTCGCCGTCGTCGAGCGTCACCACGGCGTCGGCGGCGTCCCGTCGCGGCGCGGGCGGCGGGGTGAGGGCCTCGACCTGGGCGGGCGTGAGGGGGCCGCGCTTGTTGATGGTGCTGAGATCCTGCCCGAAGTAGACATGCAGCAGACAGTGCGCCGACACGTCCAGCACCTGGGGGGTGCGCGGCAGCTTCTGGAGGAGCAGGGATTCCTCGATGCCCGGGCCGCGCGTGCGGACCGAGCAGGAGATCTCGGTGCCGCCCGAACTGAGACTGACCCAGCTGGTGTCCACGCGCCGGGCCATCGCCTCCCCGATGGACGCGGCCGCGTCCGGCGTGCACCGTACGCGTACGACCCAGGGCGAATCGCCCAGCCGCTGCGGGTCGGTCAGGCCGAGCACCCGCAGCTTTCCCGCCGAGCGAAGGCGCGACCAGCGGCGCGCGGCGGTCTGGTCGGAGATGCCGAGGGCGTCGGCGATCTCACGGAACGAGGCCCTGCCGTTGATCTGCAAGGCATGTGCCAGCGCCAGATCCTCCTGTGACAGCTCACGGTCCGCACGGCTGAGGGTGTCGAGATACGTCTTCACGCGCTCCATCATGTCGGATTCACGCAACCAGTAGCAGTCGGCGCAGGAAATCGCGTGCGCGCCCCCGAGACTCGTCCACGGGGAACACGGCGCGGCCGCACGCGCCCAGTCGGTCCCCCCTCACACGCTCGATCCGATCGGAGAACCTGACATGCGCAAGTGGTGGCCCCTTACGGCGGTCTGCCTTGGCGCCTTCATCCTGCTGGTGGACGTGACCATCGTGAACGTGGCACTGCCCAGCATGGCTGACGACCTCGACGCCTCCTTCACCTCGCTGCAATGGGTGATCGACGGATACGCCCTGGCCCTCGCCGCCCTGCTCCTCGCCTCCGGTTCCCTCGCGGACCGGTTCGGCCACCGGCGGTTCTACGTCTACGGCCTGGCCCTGTTCGCCGTGGCCTCCCTCCTGTGCGGCCTCGCCCCCAACGCCGGCGTGCTGATCGCGGCCCGCGTGGTGCAGGGCGTCGGAGGCGCCGCGATGTTCGCCACCGCGCCCGCGCTGCTGCTCACCTCGTACCAGGGCAGGGACCGGGGCACCGCGTTCGGCGTGTGGGGCGCGGCCAACGGAGCCGCCGCCGCGGCGGGACCGCTGCTCGGCGGGCTGCTCACCGAACATCTCAGCTGGCCCACCATCTTCTATGTCAACCTGCCCATCGCCGCCGTCGCCATCGTCATGACGCTCCGCGTGGTGCGCCCCGACCGGGCCCGTACGGCAGCAGAGCCGCAGGCCCGCGTCGACCTGGCCGGCGCGACCGCCTTCACCGTGGCCGCGGGCACCCTCACCTACGGGCTCATACGCGGCGGCGAGGAGGGCTGGACCGGGGCCGTGACCCTGGCGACGTTCGCCGTCACCGCCGTGGCACTTGTCGCGTTCGTGGTGATCGAGCACCGCACCGCACGCGGGGGCGGCTCCCCGATGCTGGATCTGGCGCTGCTGCGCCGCCCCTCGTTCGCCGGCCTGATGGGTGGCGCGCTGCTGTTGCAGGGCGGGGCCTTCGGATGTCTGGTGCTGGTCTCCCTGTGGCTCCAGTCCGTGGTGGGCCTCAGCCCCGTCGCGGCGGGCCTCGCCCTGACTCCGCTGGCGGCGGCGTCCTTCGTCGTCGCCGTTTTCGCGGGGCGTCACATGCAGCGGCTCGCGCCGAGGTTCCCCATCGGCGGAGGCCTGCTCCTTGTCGCGGCCGGCATGCTGCTGCTGCGGGCCGGGATGACGGCGGACGCGGGCCGGTCCGCGCTCGTGGCGGGGCTCGTGGTCGCCGGTGTCGGGGTGGGTCTCGCCACCCCGGTCCTGGTCTCGGCGGCCGCCTCCACCGTGCCGCCGCAGCGGGCGGGGATGGCGGGCGGCGCGGTCAACACCTTCCGGCAACTGGGCATGACGCTGGCCATCGCGGTCCTCGGCGCGGTCTTCACCAGCCGTGCGGCCGACACGCTGGCCACGTCCGGCACCGTTGCGGACGCCGACCGAGGCGCTGCCGCGCTGGCCGGCGGGCAGGCACAGCGTCTGGTCGAAGCGGCGCCCGGCGCCCACCGAGACGCCGCCCAGCACCTGGTGCACCAGGCCTTCGCCACCGGCCTCGACCGGGTGTTCCTGCTCTCGGCCCTCGCGGCGGCCCTCGGCGGAGTGCTCGTCCTCGCCCTGGTGCGGCCCGCTCGCGGGTCGGGCCCCGGGACGCCGTCGGCGTCGAGCCCTCACCGTGAGCCGGTGTCCTCCGGCGTGTGATCACGCGTGACGGCCTCCCGCACCGGTCACCGGTGCGGGAGGCCGTCGGCGTCAACTGCCCCGTGGCTCAGCGGGTGTGGGGCGCGACGAACACGATGACGGAGGCGACCTGCTCACGCCCGGGGTGGGTGTCCGCGCCGCCGAGTCCGTAATGGGTCTCGACGCGCTGGACGACGAGGGGATGGCCGGTGATCCACAGAGTGACGTTCTGCCCGACGGCGGGAATGGGCAACGGCCCCTCGAACATGCCCAGTTCGACCGCCTCGGCGTCGTCCGTCGCGTGGACGAACGTCATGATCTGCCGGGTGCGTGCGAAGTCCTGCTCGGAATCGACCTTCTCGCGGGCGGCGAGGGTCGCGGTGATGGCGTCGGGGAGGCTCATGGAGCCATCCTGCCCCGTCGCCGCGCACACGATCGCGCCGCCGGGGCGGATGCCGAAGGCGGCCGTCACCCGGTGGGCTCCTCATCGGGCGGATTCGCGGCATTTGTCCTAGGTTGGTGGCGTCAGTGATCCCGACCAACAGGAGTTCGCCGTGGGCGAGAGTGGCATGGACAAGGTCAAGGGCAAGGCGAAGCAAATGGCCGGCAAGGCCACCGGTAACGACCGGATGGCTGCCGAGGGCAAGACGGACCAGGCCAAGGGCAAGGCCAAGGGTGCGATGCAGGACGCCAAGGAGCGCGCCCAAGGCGCGAGGGACTCGCTGAGCGACCGGCGCGACGACGCCTGACCCGCGCCCCGTCGAGCCCCCGGCCCGCAGCGGCCGGGGGCTTCGTCGTGCCCGCCCGGCCTCGGCGGGCCGCCCCGCGCCCTCCCGTGAACCGATCAGGAATCAAGAAGCGGGCCTCCTGAGCCGTGACTAACGTGGCGGACACGACACACCGGGGGCCGCCGGGACCCACGACATCAGGAGTGACCATGACCAGCTCAGCCACGCGGGGAATCAAGACCGTGCTGCACCCCGTGACCGACCTCGCCGCCGCCAAGGCGGTCTACACCGCGCTGCTCGGCGTCGAGCCGACGAGCGACGCGCCGTACTACGTGGGGTACGAGGCCGGGGGCCAGCAGATCGGTCTCGTACCGAACGGCGCGGACCAGGGCATGACCGGCCCGCTGGCGCACTGGCACGTGCCGGACATCGAGGCCAAGCTCGCCGAGGTGACCGCCGCCGGAGCCAAGGTCAAGGACCCCGTCCGCGACGTGGGCGGCGGCCGTCTGGTGGCCACCTTCACCGACCCCGACGGCAACGTCCTCGGCCTGATCCAGGACTGAGGCCTGATCCAGGACTGACCGGCGGTGGACCGGAAGATGGGCCGCGCCACTCCCGGCCGCGAGAGTGGCGCGCGGCCCGTCCGTCCGTGGACGCGGCCCGTTGCCGGGTCCGCGCCGAGGACGTAGAACCGTATCCACCGCACGCAGGCCGGCCGGTCGCGCCGGGCGGCGACACCGGGCGGAGCCCACGCACGAGGCTTCGCCGAACAGATGGAGAAGACGAGAAGCATGGCCCCCAGGACGAAGCCGCGGTCGTCCGCGCCGCACGCCGCCGACAGCCACGACCTGATCCGCGTGCACGGCGCGCGCGTGAACAACCTCAAGGACATCAGCGTCGAGATCCCCAAGCGCCGCCTCACGGTGTTCACCGGGGTCTCCGGCTCGGGCAAGAGCTCGCTGGTGTTCAACACGATCGCCGCCGAGTCGCAGCGGCTGATCAACGAGACGTACAGCGCGTTCGTGCAGGGTTTCATGCCGGCCCTGGCCCGGCCCGAGGCCGACGTGCTGGACGGCCTGACGACCGTGATCACCGTGGACCAGCAGCGCATGGGCGGCGACCCGCGCTCCACGGTCGGCACCGCCACCGACGTCAACGCCATGCTGCGCATCCTCTTCAGCCGCCTCGGCAAGCCCCACATCGGCTCGCCCAAGGCCTTCTCCTTCAACGTCGCCTCGATCAGCGGGGCCGGCGCGGTCACCGTGCGGCGTGGCGGCCAGGAGGTGAAGGAGCGACGCGCCTTCAGCGTCACCGGCGGGATGTGTCCGCGCTGCGAGGGCCGGGGTTCGGTCACCGACATCGATCTGACGCAGCTCTACGACGACACCAAGTCGCTGAGCGGCGGCGCCTTCACGATCCCCGGCTACACCGGCGGCGGCTGGAACTCCCGGCTGTACATCGAGTCGGGCTTCTTCGACCCGGACAAACCGATCCGTGACTTCACCAAGAGGGAGCTGAAGGACCTCCTTCACCGTGAGCCCACCCGCATGAAGATCGCGGGCATCAACATGACGTACGAGGGCCTGATCCCGCGCGTCCAGAAGTCGATGCTGTCCAAGGACACGGACTCGATGCAGCCCCACATCCGGGCGTTCGTCGAGCGGGCGGTCACCTTCACCGTCTGCCCCGAGTGCGACGGCACCCGCCTCAACGAGGGCGCCCGCTCCTCGAAGATCAAGCGGAAGAACATCGCCGACCTGTGCGCCATGGAGATCAGGGACCTGGCGGAGTGGGTCGGAGGGCTCAAGGAGCCTTCGGTGGCCCCGCTGCTCACCGCGCTCCTCGCCACCCTCGACTCCTTCGTGGAGATCGGCCTCGGCTATCTTTCACTCGACCGCCCGGCGGGCACCCTGTCCGGCGGTGAGGCGCAGCGCGTCAAGATGATCCGCCACCTCGGGTCCTCGCTGACCGATGTCACCTACGTCTTCGACGAACCCACCATCGGCCTCCATCCGCACGACATCCAGCGGATGAACGAACTCCTGCTGCGCCTGCGGGACAAGGGCAACACCGTGCTCGTCGTCGAGCACAAGCCGGAGACGATCGCGATCGCCGACCACGTCGTCGACCTCGGCCCCGGCGCCGGGACCGGCGGCGGCACCGTGTGTTTCGAGGGCACCGTCGAAGAGCTGCGCACCGGCGGCACCATCACCGGCCGCCACTTCGACGACCGGGCAGCGCTCAGGAAAACGGTCCGCCAACCCACCGGCACCCTGGAGATCCGAGGGGCCCGGGCGCACAACCTGCGCGACGTCGACGTGGACATCCCGCTCGGCGTGCTCACCGTCGTCACCGGCGTCGCGGGATCCGGCAAGAGCTCACTGGTGCACGGATCCATCCCGGCGGGCGAGGGGGTCGTATCGGTGGACCAGAGCCCCATCCGCGGTTCGCGGCGCAGCAACCCGGCGACCTACACCGGGCTGCTCGACCCCATCCGCAAGGCGTTCGCCAAGGCCAACGGCGTGAAGCCGGCGCTGTTCAGCGCCAACTCCGAGGGTGCCTGCCCCACCTGCAACGGCGCGGGCGTCATCTACACCGACCTCGCGATGATGGCGGGGGTCGCCACCACCTGCGAGGAGTGCGAAGGGAAGCGGTTCCAGGCGGCGGTGCTCGACTACCACCTCGGGGGCCGCGACATCAGTGAGGTGCTGGCGATGTCGGTGACCGAGGCGGAGGAGTTCTTCGCCTCCGGCGCCGCCGCCACCCCGGCCGCGCACCGCGTCCTCACCCGGCTCGCCGACGTCGGGCTCGGCTATCTCAGCCTCGGCCAGCCGCTCACCACCCTGTCCGGCGGCGAGCGTCAGCGGCTCAAGCTCGCCACCCACATGGGCGACAAGGGGGGTGTGTACGTTCTCGACGAGCCGACGGCGGGGCTCCACCTGGCGGATGTCGCGCAGCTGCTCGGCCTGCTCGACCGGCTCGTGAACTCCGGCAAGTCGGTCATCGTCGTCGAGCACCACCAGGCGGTCATGGCCCACGCCGACTGGATCATCGACCTCGGTCCGGGCGCGGGCCACGACGGTGGCACCGTCGTCTTCGAGGGCACACCACGCGATCTCGTCGCCGCGCGCTCCACTCTGACGGGCGAACATCTGGCGGCCTACGTGGGCCATTGACCACCACCCCTCGGGGGAGTCCTCGGGGCCACCTCATGTCACGCACCGCGACCCGCCCCCGGCCACCCACAAGGTGTCTCGGTCGGGGACGGGTCGCGATGGCGCGAACCGAACGGGAGAGGCGCCCAACTCCCGTGAAAGAGAAGGCGGTTACGCCGCCTCGTCGCGCCGCTCGACCACGAGGAACGCGTCGCTGTCCAGGTCCATCACGACCGTGGCAGCCCGGCCACGCCTCCTGAGCTGAGCCGCCAACTCCTCGGCCGGCCATGACCCACGCGGTCCACCAGCGGGAAAACGCCCAAGTACCGACATTGAAGCAGCCTCCCTCGAAACCTCGCCCGCCCTGCGTGCGGAACTCCCAGCGGTATCCGTCCGCCTGCCCCGGAACGGCCCGGTCATGCACGGGGGTTCGCCGAGACCGAGGAAGAAGTACGCGGCTGCTCCGTTCGGGGGCCAGGCGGCGGGGCCGGCGGCCGATGGGCTCGCGGGATCCGTCAGTTGCGGCTGCGGTTGCCGATGATGAGGCGGTAGAGCGCGAGGACGATGACCGAGCCGATGATGGCGGCGATCCATGTCGAGAGGTGGAAGAAGCCCTTGATGGAGTGGACGTGGAAGATGACCTTGCCGAGCCATCCGCCGAGCAGACCGCCGATGATGCCGATGATCATGGTGACGACGCAGCCGCCCGGGTCCCTGCCCGGCATGAGGGCTTTGGCGATGGCGCCGGCGAGAAGGCCGATCAGGATCCAGGCGATGATGCTCATGGCGCGTTCCATCCCAACGTCGGTGGGCCCGCACCGCCACGGCGGCGGTACGGGCGATGAAGTGTTCCGGGTGGCCGGGGCCCTTGGCGGGCCGGGGGCCTTGTCGGGAAGAGTGCCCGGGTCGGCGACCGTTATGCCACTCGGGTCGGCCATTGGGGGGTCGGCGCCAGGGCCCGGCGTCATGGCCCGGGAACGGGATCCGTGGCGGGGTCCATGGCGGGATCCATGGCCCGGTTCAGCCGTGGGATACGGACAGCCTGGAGAACGCCACGCGCGCGCCCTTGGCCGTGCTGTCCGATGACGACTGGTTGTAGGAGCCGGCCTTGAAGTACTGGCGGTAGCCGTCGAAGGAGGACGGGATCGGATAGTGCGTGGTGCTCCCGTCGACCGTCAGATCGATGGTGTGGCCTCCCGAGACGCCGATCGTGTAGCTCCATGGCGTGCCCACCGCCACCTTGCCCACCGTGTGGAGTGTCTGGCCGCCCGAGGGTGACCGCTCCATCCCGAGGGCGATGTCGCCGTTGGAGTGGTAGTACAGCTCGATCAGCGGTTTGGCGGAGGAGCCGCCCGTGCCCAGGTGGATCTGGCCGACGCACACGTTCGAGGTCACCGACATCACGCGCAGGGTCGCGCTCAGCCGGTGGTTGCCGCTCAGCGTCCAGTTCGCGGGGCTGCCGTCGCGGTTCATCTCGCGCAGCTCGGAGCGGGCGTAGTGCGAGTTCGGCGTGGTGACACCCTTCTCCGGCGCCCAGAACGTCATCGCTCCGTCGTGCGGGTCGCTGTAGAAGTACGCGTCCTGGTAGCCGCCCGCGCCCTGGAGCCGGGACGAGGGGATTGTCCTGGGCGATCCGGGGGAGCCCACCGGCTCCTGGAGCTCCCACCCGGAGAGGTCGAAGTCACCGCCGGGAGCTGCGGCCACGGACTGCGCGACGGGGACGGCGGGGGTCTCAACTGGCGCCCAGTGCACGTCAGTTGAGGCGGGAAGGGTAAGGGCCAGGCCGGCGAAGACTACGGCTGCGGTGAGGGAGAGGAGCGGCGGGTGTATGCGCATGGAGGCCTTCCCGTCGGGAGGGGTGAACCGTGTTGGGCGGACGGTGCCGGCCGGAGTGGGCTCGACCGTTCGCTGTTCACGATGATGAACGTGGTGCCTGGACGTGAACGGGGAAACCGTAGGGCTCCGCCCTGGGCCCGTCAAGAGATCCGTACGGCAACGGATCCGTACGCCGTGCGCGGCGAACTGCCCCTCAGGTCGGCCGCGTTGGCGCGGGGGCGCGGGGTACCCGGCACGGCATGGGACCAGAACCTCGACTCCAACGGCGTACCTGGCGCGCGGCGACCGCGCGCGCCGCCATCCTTGTCGTCGGCTTCGTCTGCATGGTGGGCTTCGCGGTGATGCTGGCAAGGGCCACTCTCGTCCCGTCGCCGGGATCCGTGCGCTTCACCCACACCAATCTGCGGCCGGGTGATTCGATCCGTGCCTACTTCGCCCAGCCCGACTGGCGGGACACGGTGAAGCAGGTCGGCGGCAACATCGTGCTCGGCATGCCGTTCGGGGTGCTGTTGCCGGTGCTGTTTCCCCGGACCCGGGGTCTGGTGCGGGTGGTCCTGATGACCGCGTTCGTGATGCTCACCGTCGAGACGGCCCAGGGTCTGCTGATCACGGGCCGCGCCTTCGACATCGACGACGTCATCCTCAACTCGCTGGGCGCCTTCGCCGGTTACCTCATCCTGGGCCGACGCCTCGGGCGTGCCCTGTATCCCCGGCGCCACCACTGGTGGCAGCGACGGCCGGCGGAAGAGGTCGCCGCGCCGGATGGGGAGGCCGCGAAGGAGACGGGCGGCGCGCCGGTCCTGGCCGGCGGGTCGAGGCCGCGCCTGCCGGCGATCCTGCGCGGCGTGCGCAAGCCGGCCCCGTGATCATGCCCGGAATACCGTCACCCCTGGCGATCCCGGCCCCCTGAGGGCCCGGCCCCGGGTTGTCGCGTGCGCGCCGCGTCGCCGGCGGCGCGCACGCGAGATGACGTCACTCGGTGGTGATGCCCGTGATGACCGCGTCGCCGAGCGGGGCCTCGTCCTCGGCGTATCCCGCCGCCCGCAGCGCGGCGGTGACCGTCTGCCGGGCGTCCCGCTCGGCGGTCACGGTGTCGTCGGCCTCGACTTCGAGGCGCACGCTGAAGGCCGAGGAACCGCTGTAGAAGGTGAGCATGTCCAGGTCCTCGGCCTCACCCAGGCGGGTGCCGCGCGGATCGCCGGGGCGCAGCGCGCGTTCGAGGGTCTGCGTGGCCTCCTCGGTGCGCTCGCCGAGGAGGGTTCCGGGGATGGTTACGACGTAGGTGGTCATAAAGGTAGGGGGTGCCCAGCAAGCCCCCTTCGTACACCCTGCGCAGGGGTGTGAAGACCCGTTCAGGACGGTCGGCGTGAGGGCGTGACCTGGGCCATGAGCAGCGCGATGTCGTCGTGGCGCTGGGGCGGCGGCAGCGCGGCGAGCAGCCGGTCGCAGGTCGCCTCGAGCGGCAGACGGTGGTGGGTGAGCGCGTCTAGCAGAGCCCGCAGCCGGTCGTCGATGGGCTGGTCGCGAGTCTCCACAAGGCCGTCGGTGTACAGGACGAGCCGGTCGCCGGGGGAGCAGTCGATGGTGGTGGCGCGGAAGGGGACGCCGCCGACGCCGAGCGGGGCCCCGGTCGGCAGGCGCAGCAGGCGCGGAGCGCGGCCCGGGCGGTCCCAGATGGGCGGCAGATGACCCGCGAGGGCGATGCGGCACTCCGCGCGGTGCGGGTCGTAGACGGCGTACACGCAGGTGGCCGTGGTCTCGTCGAGTTCACCGGTGATGCGGTCGAGGTGGTGCAGGACGTCGGCGGGGTCGAGGTCGAGGCCGGCCAGGGTGCGGGTGGCGGTGCGCAACTGGCCCATGGTGGCGGCCGCGTTGATGCCGTGGCCCATCACGTCGCCGACCACAAGGGCGGTCTTGTCGCCGGCCACCGGGATGGCGTCGAACCAGTCGCCGCCCGCCTCCCCGATGGCGGCGGCCGGCTGGTAGCGGTAGGCCACGTCGAGCCCGATGGGCTGAGGCGGCTGACGGGGCAGCAGGTGGCGTTGCAGGGAGAGCGCGGCGTGGCGCTGCTGCTGGAACCAGCGGGCGTTGTCGATGCAGACGGCGGCCCGGGTGGCCAGTTCCAGGGCGAGGACGGCGTCGTCGTGGGTGAAGGGCTGCGGGTTGCGCGCCCGCTTCAGGTCCAGGGCGCCGAGCACTTCGCCCCGGGCGATCAGCGGGACCGCCAGATAGGAGTGCAGTCCGGCCCCTGCGAGCAGCCCTGCGGCCTCCTCGTCCCGGGCGATGTTGACCAGATCGCTCGGTCCCACATGGCTGACCAGGACGGGTCTCGCGGTCGTGACGCACCGCGTGACCAGGCGCTCGGCGTTGTAGTTCGCGATATTGCCCGGGGTGTCGGCGGCGCGCAGCGCGTCGGTGGGGTAGGCGGCGGCGACCGCCAGGGCCCGGATGGCCACGGGCCCGGGGCCGGGCTCCTCGCCGCCCGCGCGGCCGTCGAGGACGGAGTCGAGCAGGTCCACCGCTGCGATGTCCGCGAAGTCGGTCACCACGAGGTCCGCCAGTTCGTGGGCGGTGCGGTTCAGGTCGAGAGTGGTGCCGATGCGGACCGTGGCCCGGGCGATCAGGTCGAGGCGTCTGCGCGCCTCTGCGGCCTCGTTGGCCGCGTGGTACTGGTCGCTGACGTCCACGATGGAGATCGCGACGCCCAGCACGCGCCCCGCGGAGTCCTCCAGTCGGTAGTACGACACGTTCCAGGCGTGCTCGGTCGGGTCGTCCGGGGTCCGCCCGATCGCCGTCTGGTCCAGGAGCGGCACCCCGGTCTCCAGGACGCGGCGCATCGCGGACTCGATGGAGCCGGCGTCGAGGAACGGCAGCGCGTCCTGGACCGTGCGGCCCATGTGCTCCCCGGCCGGAACGCCGTTGATCCGCGCGAGGGCCGGGTTGACCAGCACGTACCGCAGCTCGGTGTCGAGCACCGCGAGTCCGATCGGGGACTGCGACACCAGCCGCACGGACAGGGCCAGGTCGCGCTCCACGGCCCGGACGGTCGGCTCGTCGGTGGCGATCCCCAGCGCGTACAGGCCACCGTGGTCGTCCTGGAGCCGCATGTTGCGGAACTCCACCATCCGCGTACGGCCGTCCTTGTGCCGGATGGGGAAGACACCGGCCCAGGTGCCCCCGCCGCTCATCACCCGGGCGAACAGATCCAGGACGAGCGGGCGGTGCTCCTCGGCCACCAGGAGCTTCGCGGCGGACCGGCCGAGCGCCTCCTGGGCGTCCCAGCCGAACAGATCATGGGCCTGCGGGCTCCACAGCGCGATCCGGCCGGTCTCGTCCAGCACTATGGCGGCGACGCCGAGCACGTCGAGCAGGCCGCCGGGCTCGGAAGCGGCGACGCGCAGGGGCCCCAGCCGCTCCCCGGACACCTCGGATGCGTTCATCGTCGGCCCTTCGTCAGCCTGCCTGCCCGATACCTCACTCCTGTCCCAGCGCCTCCACCATCTTCTCCCGGCGCGGCCCGGTTGGCAGTCCATGGGAGGCGGGAGAATCGGGGCGCGCTCGGCGGGCGGCCCCGGTGCGGCCGCCCGGCGAGGGCGCGGGCACGGCCTAGCCGGACCGGCCGGATTCCGCCTGCGCCCCCTGCCCGGACGCAGGTGACCAGGGCCGGGGCTGCTTCTCGCGCTGTTCGTCGTGCCGGGCCAGGACGCCGAGCAGCGTGGCGACGGTCAGCCCGGCCTCGGCGGGGTGTCTCAGGGGGTTGCGCGGTTCGATGCGGTAGGTGTTGGAGCGGCCCTGGCGGGTGTGCGAGAGGTATCCCGCCTCTTCCAGATCGGCGATGATCCGCTGAACGGCGCGCTCGGTGAGTCTGCAATGCGCGGCGATGTCGCGTATGCGGGTCGATGGGTTGTCGGCGATCGCGGCCAGCACGCGGGCGTGATTGGTCAGAAACGTCCAGCCCGCATACGGCTCAGGTACGGCACCCATTCCCCGAGGGTATGACGGGGCATTCACGCAAACAAACGGGGGAAAGCCACGTCGTGGTTCTTCGGACGCCGGATCGCCGCGAGGGCGGGGCCCCCGGCGCGTGACCGTGTGAAGCGGATCACATCGCGAAGGTGTCACGTTCCGGCGGGCCAGGGGTGTCTCGATGGGCATGAACGGACGGGGAAGGGCGGTCGGGATGCCGGAGTACGCGTGCGGCGCGGCGGGGGAGCGGGCCATGGCTGAGGATGCCTTCACCGAGCACCGCGCGCTGCTGTTCACGATCGTCTACGAGATCCTGGGCAGCGCCGCCGACGCCGAGGACGTACTCCAGGAGAGCTACCTGCGGTGGAGCGGGGTGGAACCGGGGAGCGTGGAGCACCCGCGCGCCTATCTGGTGCGTGTGGTGACCCGGCAGGCCCTCAACCACCTGCGCAAGGTCAAGGCCCGGCGCGAGGAGTACGTCGGCACCTGGCTGCCCGAGCCGATCCGCACCGACCCCGCCGTGAGCGAGGACGCGGTCCTGGCCGAGTCGGTGTCGATGGCCCTGATGCTGGTCCTGGAGACGCTGAGCCCGACGGAACGCGCGGTGTTCGTGCTGCACGACGTGTTCGGCTACACCCACGGCGAGGTCGCCGCTTCGGTCGGCAAGACGGAAGTGACGGTCCGTCAGATCGCTTATCGGGCCCGGCGGCACGTCCACGCGCGGCGCCGGCGCTTCGAGCCCGAATCCGAGGCCTCCCGCGAGATCGTGCGGCGGTTCCTGCTCGCGACGTCCGAGGGCGAGATCCAGGGCCTGATGGACCTGATGGCGCCCGACGTCGTCCAGATCGCCGACGGCGGCGGCAAGGTGTTCGCCGCCCGCCGTCCGGTCACCGGGCACGCCGACGTGGCCCGGTTCGTGCTCGGGGTGGCCCGCACCAGCATCACCGCGACGACCCGGATCGAGCACGCCACCTACAACGGCATGCCGGCGGCCCGGTTCCTCAACGACGGCGAACTCGACTGGCTGGTCGCCTTCGAGATCCACGACGGCAAAATCACCGGCCTCTACGCCATGCGCAACCCGGACAAGCTGCACCGTGCCGACGCGGTGCGCACACTCGACAGAGGAGAACAGCGACCATGGAGACCATGACCGCGGAGCGCGTCATCGCCGCCCCCATCGAGGACGTCTTCGCCTGGCTCACCACGACCACCAACTACACGCGCTCGCCCCTGGTGGTGCGCTGCCGGCTCACCCGGCGCGGCGCTTCGGCGCCCTACGGCGTCGGCGCGGTGCGCAGCCACCTGTGGATGATCGGCTGGCTCAGGGAGCGCATCACGCGCTACGAGGCGCCGTACACCACGGAGTACGTCGTCGAGCGCAGTGTGCCGCCTTCGCGCCACGAGTTCGGCGGCATGACGTTCAGCGAGGTCGAGGGCGGCACCCGGGTGGTCTGGACGACCCGCGCCGAAATGGTGATGCCCGTGGTGGGGCCCTTCCTGACCCGGGCCGTGGTGGCGCCGATGATCACGCGCTCCTTCGACAGCATCCTCGCCGCGGCCGACGCCGCGCTGACCCGGAAGCCCCGCGCCGGGCGGAACATGACGGACCAGCGGCGCCGGGCGTGAGAGAGGGGCGAGCCCGCCGGGCTCGCCCCTCTGCGGTATGACGGCCCGTCAGCCGTCGATGCGGTGCTGGGTCCAGAACGAGGTCAGGTCCGTGGCTGTGGCCGCCTGCGCGGCCGCCTTGAACTCGGCCGTGGTCGAGACGCCGTACCAGTGCGACGTGGCGTAGTCCTTGAGGAGCTTGGCCATGGCCGTGTCACCGAGGACGCGCCGCAGGTCGTGCAGGGCGCACTTGCCGTAGCCGTAGACGACGGTCGAGTACCGGTCGGAGTGCGCGTCCCAGTAGGCCATCGAGTTGGTGATCTTCTCGGCGGACGACGCCCAGGAGACGCTGTTCCAGCAGCCCGTGCCGGTCTTGTTCTGCGCCAGGTCGGTGGAGTAGTCGGCGAAGGCCTCGTCGAGCCAGGGGTTGTTGTACTCGTCGTCGCCGACGATCCCGTACCACCACTGGTGGCCTATCTCGTGGGTCAGCGCCGTGGTGGAGACCAGGTCGAGGACGAAGCCGGGGTACTCCATGCCGCCGAACCAGTAGTTGTTGTCGATCACCGCGTCCAGCTCGCCGTAGGGGTAGGCGCCGAACCGGGCCGCGTGGGTGTCCACGGCCGACTTGGCGGTGGCGAGCATCGACTGGGCGTCGGATGAGCTGATGCCGGACACGGAGTAGATGTTGATCGCCGTGCCGGCGGGCGAGGTGCCGGAGATCTTGCTGAAGGGGCCGGCCGCCCAGGCGAAGTCGCGGACCTTGGACGCGGTCGCCGTGGTGATGGTGCGGCCGCTGGATCCGGGAGTGTCGACCGAGGTGCCCGTGGCCGGGACCAGCAGGCCGCTCGGGTGGTCCAGGGTCACCTTGAAGTCGGCGGCCAGGGAGTAGAACGACTCGCCGTTGTTGGTGTACGGGTCGAGGTGCCAGCCCGCCGCGTCGCGGATCGCGAGCACGGGCAGGGCGTTGCCGATGTTGCTGAAGGCGCCGTCGGCGCCGAAGCGGTCGGCGCCGTCGGGCACGCTGATGCCCAGGTCGAAGCCGATGGTGGCGGACTGTCCCTGGGACAGCGGCGCGGGCAGGGTGACCTTGAGAGCCGTGCAGTCGACGGAGAGGTCACCCGCCGTGCCGCCGGTCACGCCGCTGACCGTGATCGGCATCGCCGAGCAGGAGCCGTGGGCGTTGTCCCACAGCCGCAGGTAGACCTCACTGAGCGCGGTGGCGGAGGCGTTGGTGAAGGTCGCGCTCTCGCGCCCGCTCCACTGGGTGCCGCTCGTGTCGCTGCTCAGGTTGACGGTGTACGCGGGTGAGGCGGGCGTACGGGTCGAGTCGCCGGGCGGGGTCGTGCCGCCCGAGGTGTCGAGGGCGATGTCGTCGAGGACGAAGCTCGTCTGGAGGCTCGAATCCTCCTTTCCGGTGAAGGACAGGCTCACGGTCTGCCCCGCGAACCCCGACACGTCGAAGGACTTCTGTACGTATCCGGTGTTCTTGTCGAGGTTGGAGTACGTCGCGAGCGTCGTGCTGCCGATCTTCGCCGTGAGCTTGTCGTACGCGGTCGACGAGGTGGTCTCCGCGGTGTCGATGTGCAGCCAGAAGGTGAGCTTGGCCGAACTGCATCCCGAGGGGATCGTGACGCTCTGGGAGAGGGTGTCGGTGTGCGTGCTGCCGACGCCGTCGAGCCAGGCGAAGCTGCTGCCGCCGTGCGCGCTCTCGCCCGCGCGACTGGTGATCACGCTGCTGGACGACTGGGTCCACGGTGAAGTGCCGCTCTCGAAACCGCCGTTGGCGACCACCTGCGCCGGGGTGCACGCGGCGGCGCGGGGCGCGGTGGCCGGCGCGGCCGACGCCGGCGTGGCGGGCAGGGAGACGGCTGCCAGCGCGGCGACCGCGCAGGCGGTCACCGCGAGGGACTTGTGGGGGGTGGGTCTCACACGGAACTCCTTGGAGAGGGCCGGGATGCCGGCCGGCTCGGTGGCCCCCGCGCGGCTTGGGTGCGCCGCGCGGGGGCCTCGGACGGTGTGCGGCGGGCGCACGATCGCTGAGGTGAGAGTTCATCGGCTGTCTTCCTGCGGTCAGGGCGGCAGCCGTGGGGCAGCTTGGCAGGTATGACCGGTCCATGCCAAGGGATCCCCGGCCACAACCCCGCGCGGACGGGGGTGGTTTGACAGGCTCACGCCCTGAAGACCATGATTCCACTAGTTGACTAGTGGAATCTTTCGCGAGGGGGAGCATGAGCGGCACGGCCACTGCGGGTGCGGGTGCGGGAGGGGACCGGTGGGCCCTTGAGGCGCGCGGGCTCGGGAAGAAGTACCGCCGGGTATGGGCGCTGCGGGAGGAGTCCTTCCGGATCCCGGCGGGCCGCGTCTGCGGTCTCGTCGGGCCCAACGGGGCCGGAAAGAGCACCCTGTTGGGGATCGCCGCCCGGCTCGTCGAGCCGACGTGCGGCGAGCTGCGGATCTTCGGACGGCCCGTGGGCGACCCGTCCGTGATGCCCCGGTACGCCTACCTCGGCCAGGACAAACCGCTGTTCAAGCGGTTCACCGTGGCGGAGTGCCTGAGGATGGGCCAGGAACTCAACCCCGGCTGGGACCAGGCGGCGGCCGAACGGATCGTGCGCGAGGGGAACGTGGCGCTCGACGCCAGAGTGGGGGGCCTCTCGGGCGGACAGCGCACCCGGGTGGCCTTCGCGCTGGCCTTCGGCAAGCGCCCCGACCTCCTGCTCCTCGACGAGCCGATGTCCGACCTCGACCCGCTCGCCCGCGACGAGATCGCCTCCCTGCTCATGTCGGAGGTCGCCGAACGGGGCATCACCGTGGTGATGTCCTCCCATCTCCTCTCCGAGCTGGAGCACATGTGCGACTACCTCCTGGTGGTGGCCGACGGCCGGGTCCGGATGGCGGGCGACGCCGACGAACTGGTGCCGCTGCACACCCTGGTCACCGGCGTGATGGCGGACGGCGCCCTGCCGGACGCGCTCAACGCGCACACGGTGATCGATGTCCGCGCTGCGGGTCGGCAGTTCACGGCCCTGGTGCGCCATGAAGTCCCGCTGGACGAGAGCTGGCAACTCGCCGAACCGACCCTGGAGGAGGTGCTGCTCGGGTACCTCCGCCACCCGGAGGCGCCCGCGCTGCTCTCCCCGACCGCCGTCCCCGACCACCGGCCCGGCAACCGACAGGAGTACGCGGCATGAGCACCCTCACCCGCGCCGCCGCGCCCCAGGAGCAGACCCGTGCCGGCCGCCTGCGGCTGCGCGGGCTCGCCTGGCTGATGGTGCGCCAGCACCGGCCCGCGCTCCTCACCTGCGCCGCGGCGGTCCTCATCGGCACGCTCTGGATGATCCACGAACGCGGCACCGCGCTGGACACCCTGCACGCCGCCGGGTGGCCGGCGAAGTCCCGCGACGCGCTCGACGGCCCCACCGTGCAGCGTCTGGACAACTCCTTCGGCGACGCCGCCCGCTACCTCGGGTATCTGCCGTTCTTGTTCGGCGTGTTCATCGGCGCCCCGCTCATCGCCTCCGACCAGGAGCACGGCATCACCCGTCTGGTGTCCACCCAGTCGGTGCCCCGGACGCGCTGGCTGCTGTGGAAGCTCGGGTTCGCGCTCACGCTGGCCGTGGTGACCACCGGCGTGCTCGGCGGCGTCTTCGGCTGGTGGTGGCGGGCGGTGCGTCCCGTGGTGTCCAGCAACTGGTTCGACGGCTCGGTCTTCGACAACTCGCTGCCGGTGCTCACCGCGCTCACGCTGTTCACGACGTCCCTCGGCATCGTGATCGGCGTCCTGGCGCGGCGCGCGGTGACCGCGATGGTCCTCACCCTGATCGCCACAGCGGCGGCCCTCCTCGTGGGCGACTACCTCAAGCCCCGGCTCGCCGCGCCGCGCAGGGTCGCCTTCCCGCTCGACGGCGCGCACCCCGCGGTGCTCTCCGACGCCGTCCAGGTCGACCAGTGGGTCGGCACCAGCTCCGGGAAGGTCTACGGCTGGGGTACGTGTGTGAACGACGCCGCACCCGAGGCCTGCCGGGCCAAGCTGGGGATCGTCAACTCGGTCTGGGACTACCTCGGCCCCGACCAGATGGTCCCCCTCCAGTGGACGGCCGCGGGACTGCTGTTCGGCGCGAGCGTGCTCCTGGTGGCCCTCGTCGTGTGGCGCGTCCGGCGCCGGGCGCTGTAGCCGTGGGGAGATCCGTATGATCTCGACGCGCCCCACGGCTCCGGGCGCCACGCGTCCGGCGCCTCCCGGCGCGGCGAACGGCACGGGAAGGAGGCGGGCGGCATGGTCGTGTTCCGCATAGAGCGACGCAGCGGTGTGCCCGCGTACCTCCAGATCGTGCGCCAGGTCGAACAGGCGCTGCGGATGGGCGCGCTCGCGGCGGGCGACCGGCTGCCCACCGCGGCGCGGGTCGCCGCCGACACCAAGGTCAACCCGAACACCACGCTCAAGGCCTACCGGGAACTGGAGCGTTCCGGACTGGTCGAGGTGCGCCAGGGCGCGGGCACGTTCATCACCCGCACCCTGGCCACCCCCGAGAGCGAGCCCGAGTCACCTTTGCGGGCGCGCCTCGCCGACTGGCTGCGCGAGGCCGCCGCGACGGGCCTGACGGAGCGTGAGGTCACCGCGCTCTTCGAGGCGGTGCGCGCCCAGATGTACGCGCCTGCGCCGATGCGTTCACCGGACGCGACCGCGGCCCCCTAGCGCGAACTCACCCGACGCGACCGCTCTCGCCGGACGCCTTGGCCACCGCCGCGCACAGCCGTTCCCGTACGGCGTCGGGCAACGGCGTGCCGGACGCCGACTCCACCACCTGCTCCGCCAGGCTGCGCAACTTGGTGTTGGTGTGCTGCGAGGTGGAGACCAGCACCTTCCACGCGGCGTCCGCGTTGATGGTGAAGGCGGCCATGAGGATGCCGCGCGCCAGGTCGATGGTTCCCCTGCTCTGCATCGCCCGCCGCAACTGGTCGAGCTCTTGGCGCAGTTCGGCCTCGGGGCCGTCCGCCTGCGCGGAGGTGCGGGCCGCCACGGCCTCTTCGAGCGGCGGGGCCGCGACGGACGGGGGCAGCGCCCGCTCCCTGACGTTGAGCAGGAGATGGACGGCCGAGCAGTCGCAGAACTCGACGTTGGCGAGGTCCAACTGGACGCCGCCGTCCGGCGCGGCGGGCGCGGGGTGGAGGGCGTGCCGCAGCCGGTGGTCCGCGCTGAGGTCGAGTTCGCCGCACACGCTGACGACCGTCCGGTCGCCGTCGGGGCGGCTGAGGACGGTGAGCCCGGACAGGGGACGCGTGCCGTCGGAGCCTGCGAGCCGCGTACACGCGTCGGCCTGCCCCGATCTGGTTGGTTCACCGTGCGACATGGTCATCTCCCCTGCGCACTACGGCAATTCCTCCTGGAACAGAGTCGCGCTCCAGGACGATACACGTCAAGGGATACATGAAGCCAAATTCAGGTATTCCGCAGCGTGAGCGGGCGGCCCTACGATGCGCCCATGGGAGAAGTGCCAAAAGCGCATAGCGGATGGACATTCATCACCAATCACGCGCGCGTGCTGGCGACGATCGCGGACGACCAGAACGTACGGATCCGGGCCATCGCCGCTCATTGCAGACTCACCGAGCGCGCGGTGCAGAAGATCATCGTCGATCTGGAGCAGAGCGGCTTCTTGTCCCATGCGCGAGAAGGCCGGGGCAACACCTACCGGATCGAGCCCGGCAAGGTCCTGCGCCACCCCGCCGAAGCGGAAGCCGGGCTCACCGTGGCCTCCCTGCTCGGCCTCCTCGCCCAGGACGAGGCGCACCGCGCCGATCCGCCCCGCGACGACGCGTATCGGGGCAAGGGCGGCTGCCGCTGATCCGTCCGTACGCCCTTCTCGTGCGCCCGGCGCCCTCGGCGACGGCTTGTTCTCGCGGGTGACGCTGGCCGGTTGCGAACTGGCCGTGGCCCGCCCGCGCCGGGAGGATGCTCCCCTGCCGGGTGGGGCTACCGAGAGGGTGGAGCGGATGCGGTTACGACGAAGAGGGTCCCGGGAGCGGCGCGTCGGGGCGCTGATACGTGGCGCGATCGCGGTGGCCATGGCGTGTGCCGGAGCGGGCGCGATGACCGGAGTGTCCGCCACCGCACAGGCGGCAGCCCTGCCGACAGCGGCGCCCGCCGCACCCGCCGCACCGGTATCCACGGGGTGCTCCACGGACTCCGGCGCCCGGGGCCTGGCCAGCTCGCCGGTCTCGGACAGCCTGGTGTCCGTGGACCGCGCCGACGGGCGGATCGCGCAGTTCCAGCTCTTCTACGACGCCACGGCGACGGGGGGCCTGCCCTTCGTCTGGCACCGCGAGCAGGAGCGGCCCGGTGGTGCCTACGGGGCATGGCAGCGGGTGAGTCCGGCGACCGTGGGCCCCAAGAGCTACTACGTCACCGCGATGGAGAATTCGGCCGGCGGCCTTGAGTTGCTGTTCTCCACCTACGGCACGTTCTGCCACTCGGTCGAGAAGGCCGGCGCCACCTCCTGGAGCGTCCCCGAGACGTTCGGGCTCGCCCCGACGCCGTACCACGGCGGTGTGGTGCTCTTCAAGGAGCGCGACGGCAGCATCGACGCCTTCGCCTCCGGCGCCGCCAACGGCAACACGATGGAAGTGCGCCACCAGCAGGACGCCCCGTCCGGCTGGGGCCCGGTCCTGACCCTGGGGCCCGTGCCCGGCCAGGACGTCGGCCTCAGTCAGCCCAGTACGGTCGAACAACTCCCGGACGGCAGGCTGCACTTGACGGCCCGGGAGTGGAACCGGGACCGCATGTGGGAGATCTACCAGACGCGTCCCGGCGGTGGCTGGGGCCCCTGGACGCTGATGACCCCGGGGCCCGCGCCGGCCACCCGGGCGCTCGCGGGCTCTTCCACGGGGCCGCGGCTGACCGTGGACCGGACCACGGGCCTGCGTGACGGCGACATCTCCACGTTCACCATCGCGGGCGGCCCGCCCAAGGCCTATGTGTGGGTAAAGGAGTGCGGCCCCTCGGCGTCCGAGACCACCTGTGACGACGACACCGGGCGCCAGTTCCGGGTCTACCCCGACGGCACCTACCAGCTGTCACCGAAGAAGCTGTACGCCCAACTGACCACTGCGGCAGGGCCGTTCGACTGCCGCACGGCATCGGCCGCCAACCCGTGCTCGCTGGCGCTCACCGACAACAACGGGGCGCTGCTCACCACCGTCCCGCTGCGGTTCGCCCCGGGCGCCCCGCTGGAGGCGCCGCCCACGCTGGGCGTGACGCCCGACACGGGTCTGGTGGACGGCCAGACGGTGCGTGTGACGGGCCACGGCTACGAGGTGCAGTACCACCCGGCGGTCATGGAGTGCGCCACCGGCTCCACCGACACGCTCGGCTGCCGCCCGCGCTCAAGGCCGCCGGCCACCAGCGACACCGGCCGCCTCGACCAGACGGTCACCCTGTCGGCGACGTTCACCGCCATCGACAACCGCACCATCGACTGCCGTGCCGTAGGCGCCTGCGAGCTGGTGGTCTTCGGCACCCGGGTCCGAGGGCCGGAAACGGTCCGCCACCCGCTCGCCTTCGTCCCGGCGCCGGCGCAGGCGAACTGAGAGGCCGTCAACAACCGTGCGGGGCCGCCGTGTTGGTCGGGCCCCCGCACGGTTCAGCGAGCCGTGGCCGTCCGGTAGGGCCGGAAGAACGCGCGCAGTTCCTCGGCATACAGCTCGGGCTCCTCGAACGGCGCGAAGTGGCCGCCCCGGGCGGGCTGGGTGACCCGCACCGCGTTCGTGGTGCGCTCCAGCCACGCACGCGGCGGCCGCACGACGTCCCCGCGAAAGAGCGAGAACCCGGACGGCACCTCGACCCGGCGGGCGAGCTGCGCGGGCGGGATCGCGGCGTTCGCGTGATACATGCGCATCGACGACCCGATGGTCCCGGTGAGCCAGTACAGCGTGACGTTCGTAAGGATCTCGTCCTTGGTGAAGCTCCGTCTCACATCCCCGCCGCAGTCGCTCCAGCCGCGCAGCTTCTCGACGATCCACGCGGCGAGCCCCACGGGCGAGTCGGTGAGACCGAAGGCGGCGGTCCCCGGCTTCGTCCGCTGCATGGCCGCGTAGGCTCCTTCGCTCGCGCCCCAGGCGGCCACGGCATCGAACCAGTCGCGTTCCTCGGCGGACAGCGTCGACCGCTCGCCGGAGAAGACGGGCAGGCCGGCGTCGGTGCGGTGCACGGCGACGACCCGCTCGGGATGGTCGAGCGCGAGATAGCGGCTGATGTGGCTGCCCAGGTCACCGCCCGCCGCGCCGAAGCGCTCGTACCCGAGGACGCCCATGAGCTCGGCCCACAGCGCGGCGACGTCGATGGAGTTCAGGGGCGGCCCGGCCGGGCGGTCGGAGTGGCCGAAGCCAGGGATGTCGGGCACGACGACGTCGAACGCGTCGGCCGGGTCGGCGCCGTGGGCACCGGGATCCGTCAGGAGCGGGACGACCTTGGAGTAGCGCCAGAACGAATCCGGCCAGCCGTGGCTGAGGACGAGCGGCAGCACGGGCCCTGCGGGCGCCACGGCCCGTGCGTGCACGAAGTGGATCCCGAGGCCGCCCACCGGGACCCGGAAGCGGGGGAGCGCGGCCAGCGCCGCCTCCTGGGCGGGCCAGTCGAACTCGTCGGCCCAGTACGCGACTAGCTCGCGCAGGTAGCCGACATCGGTACCGAGCGACCAGTCGGCGTCCTCGGGAACATCGGGCCAGCGGGTCGCGCGCAGCCGCGCGCGCAGGTCGTCGAGCGCGCCGGGGGCGGTCTGCGCGCGGAACGGCTCGGGGGAGGGCTGAACGTCCGGCATGGCCCCCACCCTACGATCGCGCCGCGCGGCACCGCCCGGCTCGCGCCCGACGCCGTTTGACCTTCACACGGTGGCAAGGTCTTCACTGCTCCCCGAGGAGGTGGTCCCATGACCACGACGAGACAGGACACGGACGTGCCACACATGATCGAGGGACTGCGGGACAGCCGTTCTTCCGTGCGGCTGCGTGCCGCGATGGCCACCGGCACGGCGCCCGACCCGCGCTTCGTCGTCCAGCTCGTCGAGCGGTGCGCTGTCGAGCCCGAGTTCTTCGTACGCGACATGCTGACCTGGGCGCTCACCCGCCACCCGGTGTCCCTGACGCTCCCCGAGCTGCTGCGGGAAGTCCGCTCGGAGCGGGCGCAGGCACGGGCCCAGGCGTTGCACACGCTGTCCAAGATCGGTGACCGGCGGGCGTGGCAGGCGATCACACGGGCGGTGCTGGCCGACCCCGACGACGAGGTGGCGCGCAGCGCCTGGCGGGCAGCGGTCATTCTCGTGCCGGAGGGTGAGGAGACCTTCCTGGCCACGGCTTTGGCGACGCAGCTGGGGCGCGGTGAGCGGGAGACACAGCTGAGCCTGAGTCAGGCGCTGGTAGCGCTCGGCGAGGTGATCGCGCCGGCTCTGGGGGCGGCGGCAGAGGCCGGCGAGCCGGGGACGCGCGCGCACGCGCTCGCCACCCAACAGCTGCTGCGCGACCCGGATGCCGGCTTCGCGCAGGCGATCGAGGAGGCCAAACGCATCGTGGCCATGGCCGGCGCCCCTCAGGTGGGATGATCACACTGTGCTGATCGGTGAGGTGGCGAGACGGTCCGGGGTCAGTGCCCGCATGCTGCGGCACTACGAATCGCTCGGCCTGGTGCGGCCTTCGGGCCGTACGGGCTCGGGATACCGGGAGTACTCCGCGTGGGATCTCCGGCGGATCTTCCATATCGAGAGCCTGCGGTCGCTGGGTCTGTCGCTGCGTGAGATCGGGCGCGCGCTCGACGATCCCGCCTTCGCTCCTTCGGCCCTCGTTGGCGACCTTATCCGTCAGGCACACGAGCGCATCGCGGCCGAGACGCGGCTCCTGACGCGGCTGCGCAGGATCGAGGAGGCGGACCCGAGCGACTGGGAGGACGTCCTCCATGTCGTCTCGCTCCTGCGGGCGCTGGGGTCCTCCAGCGCCGACGCCCGCCAGCGCGCGGCCCTCGCCTCGGCCGACGTGGTGCCGGCGCCGGTGGCGGCCCTGGCCGAGGCGGCACTGCGCGAGACGGACCCGAACGTCGCCGGCGCCCTGCGCTGGGCCCTGGCGCAGTCGGGCGAGGACGGGGTGGCACCGCTGGCCAAGGGGCTCGGCTCGCCAGTGGCCGAGGTGCGCGGGCGTGCCGTCCGGTCCCTGGCCGAACTGCCCGGTGAGAGGGCGACCGCGCACCTGCGGACCGCCCTCGCGGACCCCGACCTCAACGTCCGCGGATATGCGGCTCTCGCGCTCGGGACACGTGCGGTGACCGAAGCGGTTCCGACGCTCATCGACATGATCGTGGCCGGGAGGAACGACACCGACGCCGCCGACGCGTTGAGTGAACTGGCGGGTGACACCGCGTCGGCCGAGCGGATCGCGACCGGGCTGGTCGACCGCCTCGCCGGCGCCGCCACCCGGGCCCCCGCGCGCGGACGGCTGACCCAGGCGCTGGCGGGCATCGCGGGGGCGACGGCGGCACGCGCCCTCGCGGAGCTGTCGCACGACGAGGACAGGGCCGTCGCGCTGACCGCCACGTACGTTCTCCAGCTCCGCGCGGCACGCTGACGGCCCCTCATTCGCACGGGTCAGCGCGCCGCGTGGACCTCCAGGGCCACCCGGACCGCCGACTCCACGGCCCCCTCGATCCAGGCCGGCTTGAGCGAGGTGTGGTCACCGGCGAAGTGCAACGGGCCCTCGGGGGCGGGGATGTCGGGGAACAGCTCGGTGTGCTGGCCCGGCAGGAGGACCGAGGCCTCGCCGTAGGCGTAGGGGTCGCGGGCCCAGCTCTGGGTGCGCCCGGCGCCGGTGTAGAAGATCTCGATGCGCTGCCCGTAGATCTCCTGCAACCCGGACAGGGCATGGGGGTAGCGCGCGTCGTCGTCGAAGGCGTCCCAGCGCATCGCGTCGTCCGCCCAGGTGTAGGAGGCCAGAACCACGCCGCCCTTGCTGCCCGGCACCGAGTGGGAGGGGTTGAAGGTGAACCGGTTCGGGTTGTCGCTGACCGAACCGCCGCCGAAGCTGCCCACGGCGCCCGGCTGGTCACGGGTGACGCAACGGTAGGCCGCGTAATAGGCGCGCTGGGCGGCGGACAGGCGCTCGCCGGTGACGGACTCGTGGCGGCCGAGCAGACTGCCGTCGTCGGGAGCGAGTCCCCGGCGGTAGGAGTCGTACAGGTTGGGCGCGATGGTGGCGAGCTCGCGCTTCCAGTCCTCCTCGGTGAACTCCCACCAGCGGCGGCTGAATTCGAGCAGGACCTTGGTGGCGCTGTCGTAGTGGAGCTCGGTGACCGCCCTGCGCTTGGCGTACGACATCAAGGGGGCGACCTGGATGTGGCGCAGTCCCGAGAACGGCACGGTGACGACGGCGAGGTCGGCGGCGAACTGCTCGCGTACCGGCGCCTCTTGTTGCCCCTCCGAGACGGTGTCGACCCACACATGGGGTCCCTCGGCGCTCACATGCGGGGTGTCGGTGTGGGGGCGGGACGGATCCCAGTACTCGATCCGGGTGACGCGCCGGTCGAAGCGTACGCAGTCGCGCACTTCCTTGAGCAGGGCGTCGGGCAGCGCGGCGGTGCCGCCCCGCAGCTCCCAGAACGTCGTGTCGGGGCTGATCAGGGCGGCGTCGAGGAAGCTGTGGATGAACGACAGGGGCAGGCGTGAGGTCAGGTCCTCAAGGCAGCCGATCAAATTGATGGTGGCGTCGTCGAGCTTGGCGTACTCGGAGAGGAAGCGGCGCATGGACCAGTCACCGAAGCGCTCGATGACCCGGGCCCACCCGGCCACCATCTCCTCGGCCGGCTTGTCCACCCGGCGCCCGTCGCCGCCGACCGTGCTGAACTCGTCGCGGACCGGTGCCAGGGCGTTGCCGAGGATGGTGCTGGAGGGAACGTCCCACAGCGCGCGGGGAACCCCGAAGGAACGGTTGACGCGCCGAGGCGCACGCGCGTAGTCCGCCCGGCGGACCCGGAGGCCGTTGACGTGGATCCACGTCCGCATCGCCCGGCTGCCGTCGGCGTTCTCGTCGACCAGACGGAACTTCTGCCGCGCCACGCCGAGATGGTCGACGAGGGCCATGACCAGCGGGTGGCTCCCCGGGATGCGCATCGCGCCGGCCTCCGCGTACTGCCGGGGATCGGCGAACGGCTGCTCGGCGTGCTCGTGGCCGCCGGTCCTGAAGGTCTTGATCCGCCCGCCCGCACGGTTGCCGTTGGCCTCGATGAGCGTGACGGTGTGGCCGGCCCGCCGCAGGAGCAGCGTGGCCACGAGCCCCGCCGGTCCCGCCCCGATCACCAGAACCTTCTTGGCCCGGCCCGCCGACCGGGGCAGACCACTGCCCACCAGGGCCTGGCGGTAGGACGGGACGAGGTCACGGCCGTCGGGCCCGCGCATCAAAAGTGCCCGCGCGACGGTCAGGCAGCGCTGCTCAAGTGACGCGGGGGAGGCGGGGGCCAGGGCGGGGGCGACGGTCGCCGCGGCGGCCGGGGACGCGGCCGACGTCGTGGTGAGCGCACCGGCCGCGACAGCGGTTCCGAGCGTGAACCCGCGCCGGGACAGCGAATTGGGCCGCGAGATGGACGTGGAGGTGTGAGGCGATCGCATGGCCACACCATGCCGCCCCGTGCACCCCTCGCCGGACCGGGCGCGCTCCTGGCCAAGGCTTCTTTAACTCAAACGGGTGACGGCGAACGGGACTTCGGTGCCGACGCCTCACGCGGCCGCGGGGCCCATCGGCCGTCTCCGGCGATGGGCCCCGTATGACGCGGCGCGTGCGGTTCGCATGTGAGGGGCGGGCGGAGCGCGGCGGCGTGTGATGCTGAGCGGCGCCGGCGCGGGGGCCGGACGCCCAGGTCACCTACTTGTTGAGGGCGCGCTTCAACTGTGCCTTGTCCATGCTGGAACGGCCGTGGACATTGCGGCGCTGCGCCTCGGCGTACAGCTGGTCGTACGTCGGTCCCTGCGAGCCACTGTGCGAACGCTGGCCGCCCCGCTTGGAGGAGGACATGTCCTGAGTGGAGCTCTTGCTCGCGGTCTTGGACTCACCCGACCGTGCCCGCTCCTTGTTGACCGTCCTCGCGGCGATCTCCTTGGCACGCTTGGTGCTCTCACCCCGGTCCTCGGCGCTCTCCTTGATGTGCTCGTACTGCCGTTCACGCTTCGGGCTCGATCCGCTGGGCATGTCGTCTCCTTGCCTGTGGTGGTGATCGGGGAGCGATCACCTTCACCCTGTGCCGCCCCCGGCCACTTCGCAATCGGAGCCGGGCCGACGGATGTGCCGTCCCTGGGGACCGGCAAGGCCTGGCAGCGCCGGCCCTGTCCAAGACGGCCGCACTGCGCGCCTACCCCGGCCCGGGGCGCCGAATCTCCTGCCTCAAGGGCCGGGGGACCGGGCGCTCTCACCGGGCGGCGGGAAGCTCGCACCAGGCGATCGCGTTCTCCACGAGACTCCCCATGACCAGGCGCTCCTCGCGTTCGGCGACGGATGTCGTCATCCCGAATCGCCGCCTCCCGCCGCGCAGTTCACGCAGCACCCGGCCCTCCGCGTCCACCTCGATCACCCGGGCGCCCGAGGGGGGCGGGTCCGGCAGGCGCCGGGCCGCGGCGGCCACCGCGCGGCGTGCGCGGGCCGGCGCGCGGTGCAGCCACCGCGCAGGCGGGGTGCGCGGCGCGGCGAGCGCCACCCAGAAGCCACCGCCGGGGCTGCTGGACACGTTGTCGGGGAAGCCGGGAAGCGCGTCGGCCAGCGTGTCCTTCAGGCCCGCGCCGGGTCCGCTCAGCCACAGCCTGGTCAGCCGGCACGCCCCGGTCTCGGCCACCATCACGTACGACTCGTCGGGGGCGAGCGCGACCCCGTTCGCGAACTGGAGCCCGTCCAGGACTACTTGGGGCTCGCCGCCCGGCGACAGCCGCACCAGCAGGCCCGTCGGCTCGTGCTCCAGGATGTCGGACAGCCAGTCGTCGAGGCCGTGACGGCGGCTGGAGACGGTGAAGTAGATCGTGCCGTCGGCGGCGGCCGCCGCGTTGCTGCAAAAGCGCAATGGCGATCCGGCGACGGAATCCGCCAGCACCTCGGCGCTCCGGTTCCCTTGCGGGTCGAGTCGGAGCAGTCCCCTGTGGGCGTCACACACCAACAGGCGTCCGTCCGGGAGGAGTTCGAGCCCGAGGGGGCGTCCATGGGTGTGGCCGACCTGTTCGATCGTGGCGGGGCGGCGGGCGCCGGGAAGGACGATCCGCAGCACCCGCCCGTCGTCGACGCCGGTCAGGACGCGCCCCTCGCGGTCGAAGACGACGTCCTCAGGACCGGTGGCGCCCAGCGCGACGCGGCGCGGCGCAGGTAACGGCGCCGGGTCGGGACGCGTCGCCGTCCCACCGCGCCTCACGCGGCGCGCCGGACGCGGCGGGCCCGCAGGCAGCGCTTCATCTCCTCGGCGTAGGGAAGGCCCACGCCGAGGGCGATGGTCACGCCGAGCGCCGCGAGATACCGCGCGGGCAGCGGCCGGTCCTTGGGCAGCAGCTTCCAGTCGTCGGGGCCGGGGCCGCCCTTCACCGCCGCGCGGACGGCCTCGGGGTGCAGACACGCGACGAAGGCCATCGCGGTCAGGGGCAGCACCTCCAGGAAGCTGTGGATGTGCTGCTCCACCGGTCGCACCTCACGGCGCCCGGTGGCGAAGCTGACGTCGTACAGGGCGGTGGCGCCGTGGGCGAGCGCGGCGCCACCCATGAGGGAGAGGACCAGCGGGTTGACCTTGGCGAGCAGCCCCACGGCGACCGGGATGCCCGCTTCGGTCATCATCAAGGCGTGCACCGCCGACTCCCGCGCCCCGGAGGTTTCCTCGATCTTCGTACGCCGGTGCATCCACCAGTCCGCGACGCCCGGCACCACCCACAACGGCAGCACGCCGTACAGCAGGAAACGGCGGTTGGCGGCCTCGACCCCCTCGACGGGCGCGGAGATCGGGAGATCGCGCCCACGTCGCCAGCGGGCCCAGGCGCGGGCGGGCAGGGCCAGGGGTACGGATATCGCGGACGTCGGCATGGCAACCCTTCTCGTCACGTGCTTCGCTGCGGTGCTGTTGGTGCTGTTGAAACATCGGATGCGGCTGGTGCGACTGGTGCGGCCAAGCCTCGCCCCGGAGTCGCGGGTCCGCCTTCTGTACGGTTGTGTCATGCGCCGTCCGGGTCATTGCGCCACCGGCCGGGCACTCCGCCTCCGGGGCGCTCCGCGCGTCAGTCGCGGCTGCGCCGGCGGTGGCTGGTGTCGCACCAGGGGTAGCGCCGACTGCGCCGGCACATGCACAGGGCGACCAGGCAGCGGTCCGACACGGCGGTGGTGCCGTCGTCGAGGACGACCTCGACGGGGCCCTCGACGAGCAGAGGCCCCTCGCGCCGCATCTGGATGCGTCGGGCGTTGTCAGACGGGTCGTTCGGCACGGATGACCACCAGCTCCTCCATCGTCTCGTCGTCGTCGATCAGTCCCTGCTCGGCGAGCCAGGCGCGCCGCGAGTGCAGGACAGGACCGAACGGAATGAACCGGCGGTCGGCCACCGCGGCCTTCAGACCCTGCGCGCGTAGCTCGACCACGGTCGCCTGGGCATCGCTGAGCGCCGAGTGGACGATCAGGAGTACGCCTCCCGGCCGCAGCAGTGGGGGCGCCTCGCGGCAGATGCGGCTCAGCAGGAGCCGCCCGTCGTGCCCGGCGTCCCAGGCGCGGGCGGCGCCGCGCTCGGGAACGGTGGGGGAGAGCGCCGGTACGTAGGGCGGGTTGCTCAGGATGAGATCGAAGGACCGCCCCGCGAGCGGCGCGAGGAGGTTCCCCCGCACGACCCGGACCGGCAGACCCGCGAGGCGCGCGTTGAGGCGCGTGCTGATCACGGCACGCCAGGAGATGTCCACGGCCGTGACCCGGGCGCCGAGGCGGGCCGCCGCGAGGGCGAGCGCGCCGGTTCCGGTGCAGATGTCGAGAACCTCGGCGCCCGGGGGCACCGCTTCGTCATGCAACGCGTCCGCCAGCAGGTCGGTGTCGTCCTGGGGGGCGTAGACGCCGGGGAGAGCGATGAGATTCACGCCCCCCGCGTACCCGACAATCCGTAATAGATCCGTGCGAATTCGTGTTTAGCGGCGGAAATCCTTGCGGCTACTGGGGAAGAGGGGTCCGCAAGGATGACTTCCGTGCCTGCCAGTGCCCAAGGAGATGGTCGCCGAACCGGTCTTCGAGGAACACGGTGGCATCGACGCCGAAGACGACGTCGGGTGCCAGCTCAGGCTCCTGCTCCAGGAGGCCGCCGATGACCTCGTGCCGAACGACCTGCTCGTGCACCGCGTCCGCCTCGACGTGTTCGGTGTAGAAGAACTCCGCCGCCGCGCCGGCGCCTGCCCGCTTCATCGCGAGGGCCATGCGCCGCGAGGAGGGCGACGAGGTGACCTCAAGGGTGGCGAAGTGGCCGAGCAGCGCCCCGCGCAGTGAGCGGCGCAGCCCGAGGAGCGACATGAGGTTCACCGTCGCGAGCATCTGGGCGGAGGCGGCGTCCACGTAGCGGCCGTACGCCGTGTCGAGCCCGAGGTCTTCCATCAGGTCGGCGAAGAGTTTGGCGTGCACCCGCTCGGCCCGGCCGCCGCCGTACTCGTCGAACTCCACCGCCGCCATCCCGGCCTTCGCCCGGCCCCACAGCCGTGGCAGCACCCACGCGTGCGGGTCGGCTTCCTTGAGGTGGTAGAGCGAGCGCTGAACGGCGTACTCGCGCAGCTGCCAGAGCGCGCCCTCGTCCTGGAGGAAGTAGGAGACGCCCGTGCCATGGACCGGCTCGACTAGGAGTTCGTCGAAGGCGTCGTCCACGTCGTGGTCGCGCTTGGCGTCCTCGCGCAGCGCGGTCAGGAAGCGGTCCTCGAGCAGGCCGCGTACCGCGATGAGCGCGGGGTCCCACTCCCGGGCGTCGTCGACTCCCTCGAAGCCCCGGTAGTGCAGCTCGTATCCGAGGTACAGGGCGAGCTGGAGATCGTCGCCATAGGGTGTCGCGCGGGCGACGGCGCTCTCGTCGGGGAGCGGGCCTGCGTCGCCGCGCAGGTGGCCGATGAGGGCGGCGGACAGCTCCCCGCGGGCTTGCGGCAGGCCGGGGCTTCGCTGCTTGCTGATGGTCATGGTCTACGCGTACCCGGCCGCCCGCCGGGTGCAACGGGGGTGGCGGGTGGGATACGAATCGGTGGAACGAGGGGGACGGGAGCCGTGTCGCCAGGGGGCGGCCGCGCCGCCGCCCACGAGGCTTACGGGGTGCCGTGCTTTCACACCGGTGGCTTGCCCGGCCGGACGCGTCGTAAGCGTCCCCCACGCGCATGAATCACCACTAATCAGGGCATAAAAGTGGGCAGAGTGCTCGGACGACGGGCCCCTGCCGCCCCGGCAAAGCGGACCCGCCCCGTCGAAGGAGCCCCGCCCATGCCCCCAGTGAGCCAGGTCCCCCCGGCGCATCCGCCCCGGACGCCCTCGCCGGCCGTACGGCGCAGGGCGCTGCACGGCATACCCGAGGTGGCGTGCCCCCAGGACCTCAGCATCGAGGCCGCCCGCTTCCTCTCCGAGGCCTTGTTCGGGCGGCTCGTCGAGCTCGATGAAGGCACACCGGAGTACGCGTATGTGCGCAACACCCTGGTCGAGCTCAACCTCAGCCTGGTGAAATTCGCCGCGCGCCGGTTCCGCCATCGCAGCGAGCCCGCCGAGGACATCCTCCAGGTGGGCACCATCGGCCTCATCAAGGCGATCAACCGGTTCGACCCGGCACGCGGGGTGGACTTCTCCTCCTTCGCGCTGCCGACGATCACCGGAGAGATGAAGCGCTTCTTCCGTGACACCACCTGGGCGGTTCAGGTGCCCCGCCGTCTCCAGGAGCTGCGGCTGCGCCTCGCCGGGACGCGGGACCGGCTCGGCCAGGAGTTGGGCAGGGCGCTCACGACGGCGGAACTGGCCAGGTGTCTGCGCATGACCGAGGCCGAGGTGGCCGAGGGGGAGCGGGCCGCCAACGCCTACTCGGCCCGCTCGCTGGACCTCGGCGAGGAGGACAGCGGTGCCACCGGCGTCGCGCGCACCCTGGGCGCGGAGGTCCGTCGTTCGACGTGATCGAATCCCTTGACGCGCTCAAACCCCTCATCGCGGCCCTGACGGACCGCGAGCGCGTCATCCTGTCGCTGCGGTTCGGCCAGGAACTCACCCAGGCGGAGATCGGCGCCCGGGTCGGGCTCTCCCAGATGCATGTCTCGCGCGTCCTGGCCCAGATCATGGAGCGGTTGCGCGCCGGGCTCCTGGACGACGGGCCGACTGCCTGAGCGGGCTACGCCCTGAGGAGTGGTCCGGGGCAGGAGTAGCCCAGGCCAGGGATGACCAGGGGTGGCCGTGGCCCTCAAGAACACACCTTAGGAGCGGCCGCGACCAGCCAGCGCGACCTCGAACCACACCGCCTTGCCCGCGCCCACCGGCGCCGAACCCCAGCGTGCCGCGAGCCGGTCGAGCAGCATCAGGCCGTGGCCGCCGGGCAGCGCGGGCGCCCGGGGGCGGCGCCGGGGCGGGACGGGGCTTGCGTCGGTGACCTCGACCCGGACACGGTCGTCCATGTGCCGCACCACCAGTTCGCGCGGGCCGCCCGCGTGCAGACAGGCGTTGGTGACGACCTCGGACACGAGGAGCAGTACGTCGTCCACCAGCGCGGCCTCCGCCGCGTCGGCCGTCGGACTCCATCCCCAGTCGTCGAGGGCCGCGGCCGTGAAGTCGCGGCAGCGGGAGACGACGCCCGTCACGTTGAACAAGGTCAGACGGCGGATCTGGGTCCGCCTGGCGAGTCCTGTGCCGTTCATCGCGCTCTCCGTTGCTTCTCCTTCCGCATCCCGCGCCGCCGGCCTCCTCAGGGCTTCGGCTCGGATACGGAACACATGATGTATGCCTGCGGTGGGCGCGGACGGAGGTCCGCGCCGGGTGGGGAGGGGAGGCCTATAGGGAATGTGCCCCGTAGTCGCCGCTCTAGTGGGACCGGGCGGGGGAAACTCTGTGAGCCCTGTGACGGCACGGGCGTGTGGGCCCGGGGTCCCAGGTTCCATGGCGCCGCACGACGCCGCACGACGCCGCACGACGCCGCACGACGCCGAAGGGTCGGCCGCCACGGCCCGTGTCCGGCTGTTTCGCGGGGACTCCCGGGGTACCCGCAGCACATGATGTGTCTCAGCATGCAACTGGCCCTCAATCACGGACTGGTGATCGGCGCGGTCCCGCTCGCTGTCGGTGTGGTGCTGGTGGCCGCGTTGATCGGCGCCGTGTGGTGGGGACGGCGGCGCCAGGCCCGCCGGACCACTCCTCCGCGCCCCGAGGAGCAGCCACGGCTGCCGGCCTCCGGCCCGGTGGGTGAGGTGAGCGAACGCCGTGAACCCGCCGAGGTCCCGCGTGACGGCGACCGCCTCACCCCGCACGACATGCCCGGGTTCGGCAACCAGGGCACCCGCACGGCGAAGGATCAGTCGCCGCCGGCCAACGAGGGGCAGAGCGGAGCGTTCGGCAGCGGCGGCCCCTCGGCCTGACCCCGGCGCCCGGGCCCGCACACCGGCGGGTGATGCCACGGGTGCCGGCGTTACCGCCCGGCGCGGCCGGGTACCCATGGACGATCGCCGCACCGGGTGCCGCCGCACCGGTGCCGGCCAGGTGACCTGGAGGCATGTCGTGGATACATCGGTGGACCGGATCGCGGAGCCCTGGGGCAGCCGCACGCCCTATGGACGGCACGGAAAGTGGCCGGAGCGTGTCGACACCTATCTGGCCGACGGGATCGCACCGGACGAGGTGCAGCGGTGGGTACGGGCCGCGTCGATCCTGCACTCCGACGGCGACGCCATGGACATCGCGGTCAAGGACGACCGCATGGTCGGCGTACGCGGCCTCGCGTCGGACCGGGTCAACCACGGCCGCCTCGGACCCAAGGACCTGTTCGGATGGCAGGCCAACAGCTCAGAGGACCGGCTCACCCGCCCCTTGATCCGCGAAGGCGGCCGCCTGGTCCCCTGTGACTGGGAGACCGCGATGAGCAGGGTGGCCGCGCGGTCCCAGGACCTGCTGGACGAGCGCGGGCCGGGCTCGATCGGCTTCTACACCAGCGGTCAGCTCTTCCTCGAGGAGTACTACACACTCGCCGTGCTCGCCCGTGGCGGCATCGGCACCAACCACCTCGACGGCAACACCCGTATGTGCACCTCGACCGCGGCCGAAGCGCTGAAGGAGTCCTTCGGCTGCGACGGGCAGCCGGGCAGTTTCGACGACATCGACCACGCGGACGTCATCGCCCTGTTCGGGCACAATCTCCCCGAGACCCAGCCCGTGCAGTGGATGCGGGTCCTGGACCGGCTGAGCGGCGACGATCCGCCCAGGCTGGTGTGTGTGGACCCGAGGCCCACCCCGGCGGCCCGCCTTGCCACCGTGCACCTCGCGCCGCGCGGCGGGACCAATGTGGCGCTGCTCAACGCCCTGCTGCACGAGATCATCCGGACCGGCCGCATCGACCAGGAGTACATCGCCGCCCACACCGTGGGCTTCGACGAGCTCAAGAAGCGTGTGGCGGACTGCACGCCGGAGTGGGCGGCCGGGATCTGTGACGTGCCGGCCGGCGCCATCCGGGAGGCCGCGGACATCCTCGGCTCCGCCGAGCGGCTGCTGTCCACGGTGCTCCAGGGCGTCTACCAGTCCCACCAGGCCACGGCCGCCGCCGTACAGATCAACAACCTGCATCTGATCCGGGGGATGCTCGGCCGCCCGGGCGCCGGAGTGCTCCAGATGAACGGGCAGCCCACCGCCCAGAACACCCGCGAATGCGGCGCCAACGGAGACCTGCCCGGCTTTCGCAACTGGGAGAACGACCAGCATGTCGCCGACCTGGCGAAGGTCTGGAACGTGACGCCGGAAACGATCCCGCACTACGGCCCGCCGACCCACGCCATGCAGATGTTCCGCTACGCCGAGCAGGGCTCGATCCGCATGCTGTGGATCAGCGGCACCAACCCCGCCGTCTCCCTGCCCGAACTCGCCCGCATCCGCTCGATCCTGGCCCAGGACCGCCTGTTCGTGGTGGTCCAGGACCTCTTCCTGACCGAGACCGCCCAGCTCGCCGACGTGGTGCTGCCCGCCGCCACCTGGGGCGAGAAGACCGGCACGTTCACCAACGCCGACCGGACCGTCCACATCTGCGACAAGGCCGTCGAACCACCCGGCGAGGCGAGGCCCGACCTGGACATCTTCCTCGACTACGCCTCCCGCATGGGTTTCAAGGACAAGGACGGCGCCCCCCTCGTCACCTGGCACGACCCCGAGTCCGCCTTCGAGGCGTGGAAGCGGTGCAGCGCGGGCCGGCCGTGCGACTACACCGGTATCACCTATGCGGGGCTGCGCCGCGGCAGCGGCATCCAGTGGCCCTGCAACGAGGAGTTCCCCGAGGGCACCGGCCGGCTGTACACCGACGGGATCAGCTGGGCCCACCCCGACACGTGCGAGTCCTACGGCAAGGACCTGGTGACCGGCGCGTCCACCACCGTCGTCGAATACCGCTCGCTCAACCCGGACGGCAAGGCCCTGTTGAAGGCGGCCGGCTATCTGCCACCGCACGAGGAACCGAGCGAGGCCTACCCCTTCCAGCTCACCACCGGGCGGACCATCTACCACTTCCACACCCGTACGAAGACCGGCCGCGCCCCCCAGCTCAACGCCGCCGCTCCGGACGTCTGGGTGGAGGCATCGGCCGAGGACACGGACAAACTCGGCTGGCGCGAGGGAGACTTGATGGAGGTGGTCACCCCGCGCGGCTCGCTGCGGGCCCGCCTGAGGGTCACCGACATCCGGCCCGGCCTGCTGTTCGTGCCCTTCCACTACGGCTACTGGGACACCCCGGCGGGTCACGGCCCACGGGAGGGAACGCCGGGGCGCGCCGCCAACGAGACGACGGTCACCGACTGGGACCCGGTCTCCAAGCAGCCCCTGTTCAAGACCGCGGCGGCCGCGCTGCGGCTCGTGGCGCGCGGGGAGGAGGCGGACAACTCCGCGCCCACGACGGCCGCGTCCGCGCCCGCGCGGGCCGGGAGCGGCACCGCCACCGTGGGCGGGCCGACCGCGTACGCCTCCCAGGCGTACGGCGACAAGCGTGAAGGGAGCGGCGCGTGAAGGGCGTCCAGCTGGTTCTGCGCAGCACACACCACGGGGAAAGCGACCTGGCCGACGAGCTGGTGACGGTGGCCGAACGCCATCGCACCGAGCACGAGGTCCACCATGTCGCCCTCGACCTCGCCGCCTGGTCCCGCGAACACGTCGCCCGGCTCGCGGACGTGGCCCGCGACCACGACCTCGACCTGGACGAGCCGCACGACGCCGGCACCTCCGGCGTCCTCGCGACGCTCAGGAAGAAGGCGGCGGACGCCCTGGGCCGCCGCCCGGAGCCGGGGCTGCTCCTCCTGCGGGACCTGCGCGAACTGCATCTGGCCGCCTCCGAGAACTCGCTGCACTGGGAGATGCTCGGCCAGGCGGCCCAGGCCACAAGGGACGCCGCTCTCCTCGATCTCGTCTCGTCGTGCCATCCCGAGACCCTGCGTCAGATGCGCTGGACCAACACCATGATCAAGGTCCTCTCCCCGCAGGTACTCACCAGTCTGTGACACCGGTCCGCGTAAATCCGGCCATCACCGTCAAGATCCGGCCGAGGTGGCGCGAGAAGCCCCGCGAGACTCCTGGTTGAAAAACCGCGAAGCTGGTTTGATAATTTCATCGCAGTCCAGCCCCGAGGAGCCCCGGTATGAGACAGGAACGTGCCGTGCGCACCCGCCAGGCGCTGATGTGCTCCGCCGCCGAGTCCTTCGAACGGCACGGATACGTACGCGCCAGGCTCGCCACCATCAGCAAGGACGCGGGAGCAAGCCTTGGGGCGCTCCATTTCCACTTCGAGAACAAGGCGGCGCTGGCCGACGCCGTGGAACGAGCGGCCGCCACGAGCCTGCACCGCGCAGCCCGGGTCGCCCAGCGCCCGGCAATGAACGCTCTCCAAAGGCTCACCGGCATCTCGTACGCCCTGGCCGGCCAGCTGCACCGCGATGTCGTCGCGCGGGCCGGGCTCCGGCTGGGCGGTGAGCCGGGGCGCCCCCGGCACCGGGATCTGCGGCAGGAGTGGCAGGAATGCGTACGGCAGTTGCTCACCGAGGCGCGTGCGGAGGGCCTGCTCGCCGACGAGGTGGATCTGGCGGCCGCGGTCTCCACCATCGCGGCGACCACGACCGGTCTGGGCCTGCTCGCCCGCAAGGACGCGTGGTCCGCGTCCCCGGACTCGCTTGCCAGATTCTGGCGTCTGGTCATGCCCAGTCTGGCCGCGCCCGCCTTCGAGCCGGGCCTCTTCGCGATCGCGGGCTGAGCCGAGAGCCCCGAACCCGCCCCAATGGGGCGGGGGTTGAGGGGTGGACGGCTACGGCGTCGGTCAGCGCGCCTCGGACGCGGTGCCCGACGCCACCAGTCGGCTGAGCGCGGGCTCCCGCGCGAGCCGGGGCAGCAGCAGCGCCCAGAAGCCGGTCACCTTGGCTCGCGCAAGCCACTGCGTGTCCTGGCCGCCCAGCGCCTCGAACCCGGTGACCGCCGCCATCACCGTGAGCGCCGCGTCCTGCGGGGAGACATCCGGGGCCAGCGCCCCTTCGCCGCGCGCGAGCGTGAACGCCTCCTCCACCCAGTCCTGCCAGGTGCGGTGCAAGTTCTGCTCCCGGCCCGGGAGTTCCGGGCCGTCGTCGAGGTCGAAGCCGGCCCGCAGCACGACGTCCTGGTGCAGCCCTCCAACCAGCGCGTGGCTGGCGTCTATCAGGAGCTGGAGCGCCCCGTCGCGCGCGGGGGCGCCTTCGGTGATCGTCCGCAGCCGCCCGGCGGCCGTCTCGCGGACCGCGCCGGCCAGGGCCGCCTTGCTCGCGAAGTGGAAGTGCAGGGCCCCGTTGCTCACCCCCGCGCGGGCGCTGACCGTGGCCAGCGACGTCGTCTCGAACCCGTCCCGGTCGAACTGCTCGGCGGCTGCCTCTATCAGCGCCTCGCGCGTGCGCACCGCCCGTTGCTGCATGGCCATCAAGACGCTCTCTCGCTGGGCGGGACGGACCTCTCCACTGAAAGGTGGGCCGTCGCCGCTTCCGTCCGGGCGCGCTCCGCGCCCCGGTGCCGAGGCCGTGGACGCGAGCTGGGCTCCGCTCCCCGACGGCACCAGGACACTACCAAACCGATCGTGCGGTTTTCTATGGGGCTGCGGCGATCGGTTCAGGACAGCGGCAGCGCGCTCCCGCGTGCGACGCGCGGTGTACGCCGGTCACACGGAGTCCGGGCCCACGCGGCCGAGCCTGACTTCGAGGCCATCCAGAAAGCGGTCGAGTCCGTACGCGAAGTTCTGGTCCCGGATGGCCTTCGGATCCTTGCCCCGCTGCTCGGCATAGCCTTCCCGCAGCCGGGGATATGCCTGTGCGGCCTCTTCGGCCGCCGGCCACAGCCGCTCCGTCCACTCCTGCTCGGTCTGCCCGCTGCGCGCGAGCATGGTCAGCCAGGCCGCCTCGCTGATCGCCGTCCCCGTGACGTAAGCGAAGAGCGCGCGCACCGCGTGGTCGGACTCGGCCAGCGGGAACCCGGCGGTCTGGAAGGTCGCGATCATGCGGTCCGTCAGGCGCATCAAGTTGGGCCCGAGGTAGGCGACTCCGACCTCGCCCAGCACCGAGGCGATCCAGGGATGCTGGAGGATCATCGCCCGCACGCCGTGGGCGCGCCGTGTGGTGGCGTCCCGCCAGTGCGGGCCGAACTCGCCGTCCGGCTCGTCGAGTTCGCCGTACACCTCGTCCACGACCAGCTCGATGAGCTCGTCCTTGCTGGCCACGTGCCGGTAGAGCGAGGTGGCTCCCGCGTCGAGCCGGGTGCCGAGCTTGCGCATGCTCAGCGCCTCGATCCCCTCGGCGTCCAGCAGGCGCACGGCCTCCGCGACGATGTGCTTCCGACTCAGCGCCGGCTGCTCGCGCCGCCCGCGCGGACGGGTCCACACCGACGGAATCACCTGCTGCTCATCGCTGGGCATCCGGCCCACTCCTCGTCTCCTCGGAAGAGAACTTCCCTTGGGGGAGCCCCCTTGGCGCACACTGTATCCCGTTTGCGTACGCTGTTCGCGCCGGGGTCTGCACCGAGGTGCCGACGCGCTACGGAGACGATGCGGGGGGAGACGACGGCGAACTTGCGGGCCCGCCCCTTGGCCTGACCACGTCACGGACGGATGGCCGGCACCGTGATCACGCAGCGGAAGACCTGCGCGCCGTCCTGCGAGCCCGTCACCACCACCACGTCCTCGCCCGGGCCGCCGGAGACCGGGCAGGCCTCGATGAGGCAGGGGCTGTCCAGTTCGGTGTAGCGCAGGAACTCACTCGCGATACGCGACGGCAGCAGGGCCGTGCGCTGCGGCTCCGCGGCGTGCAGCAGTGTGGTCGCGGCCTGGCGGGCGGCCTCGAGCAGGACCATGCCCGGCACATGGTCGACCGGGTGGTCGAAGAGGGCCGGATGGCGGGTGTCCACGCGCAACAGCCACTGTCCGGCCCGCGCGGTGGGGGAGAGGACCACGTCGACGGGTGACATGCGGCCCACACTCTGCGGCGAGACGGGGGCGGTCAGGTGGAGCGCGGTCCCCGCGCCGGCCAGCAGTCGCTCGCCCCGCAGCCGCCGGTACACCTTCGGGGCCACGCACGTGTACTGGGCACCCCCGGCGGCGACGGGCCCCGCGCCGTCGCGGATCTCGACGTCGTAGCGCGTCCCGGTGAACACGCCCCCGCGCCACTGCACTTCGCGGCAGGTCACGTCGATGTCGAGCCGCGCCGGAGTGTCACCGAGCCGCAGGTGCCCGGGCAGCACGGACACCGTCAGGTCGTTCATCACGAACTGCTGGCCCAGCGGCACCTCGAATCCCGCGTGGGCCACGAGGGCGCCGACCTGACGGACGGCCTCGGCGAGCAGTAAGGGGTCGTAGTGGGTTCCGTCGACGGGCGCGTAGAAGCGGTGTTCTCGCGGGAGTTGGGCGCTGACGGCGATTCGGGTGTCGTCGAGGCGCCGCCAGCCGGTGAGCAGGACGTCGGCCATCTGGGCGCGGTGCACGAATTCCTTGGGGACCGTCGCGGTGAGCGGTGGGCGACGGGACAGGGAGTGGCCGGGCGGGCCCGCGTCGTCGGTTCTCGACGTGGGGCCCACCGGCGCCTGCGGCCGGAACGCACTTGTTGACATGACGCCCCCCAGAGTCCGCTTTCGGCGAGGCGCGACGGATGTGCGCCCTGCGCCTCCAGCAGTCTCGAAGGTACATACCGCCCGGTTTAACTTCCAGTCCCGGGCCGGAATCCGACCGCCTGAAGAGCGGCGCAGGGCGCCGCAACTCCCGCCTGCGGCAACCCTATTCGGATGCCCACTCGACGTCACCCGGGCGCCGCCGCTGCCAATCGGCCCTGGTGAGCCGGTACTCGACTTCACCGTGCTCAGACCCCGGGATCGCCTCGGGCCAGTCGCCCGTGAAACTCCGCAGGAACAGCAGACCCGACTTCTCCATCACGCGCCGGGACCCGGCGTTCACCGACATGGTGTTCGCGGTGACCGACTCCACCCCGAGCTCGGCGAACCCTTTGTCGATCAGGGCCCGGGAGCCCTCGGTGGCGTAACCCCTGCCCCAGGAAGCCCTGTTGAGCCGGTAGCCCAGCTCGACGGTGGCCGGGTCGTCGTCGTCGAGAGGGCGGAACTCGAACCAGCCGAGGAAAGCCCCGGTGGCCCGCTCCTCGGCAGCCCAGAAGCCCCGGTTCTCCCAGCAGGGGTGGTCGTGCAGCAGCCGGGGCAGCGTCCGCGTCCGGATCGCTTCCAGGGTGGTGGGCCGGCCCCCGTTGATGAACCGCATCACCTCGGGATCGTTGTCCAGGGCGAAGAGGTGGTCGGCGTCGGCGGCGGTGAACGGGCGCAGTGCGAGCCGTTCGGTCCGAAGGAAGACGGTCATGGCGCGATCCTCCTCGACGGGCGGCGCGCCCCACCACCTCTTTTCGACGCGGCGCTCCTCAGCCGCACGCGGCCCGCGCGGCACGCGCTCAGGCGGCGTCCCGGTGTCCGGCCAGGGCCTGGCTGCGGACGCGCGAGCAGGTGCGGCTGAGGAGGCGGGACACATGCATCTGGGAGATGCCGAGTTCGGTGGCTATCTGATGCTGTGTCATGTCGGCGAAGAACCGCATGTACAAGATCCGCGACTCGCGCTCGGGCAGCGCCCGCAGCGCGGGCTTGACCGCCTCACGGTCGAGGACGGTCTCGAAACCGGGCTCGGCCGCGCCGAGGGTGTCGGCGAGGGCCGGCCCGTCCCCTTCACCGCCGTCGCCGCGGGACTCCGCGTCGAGCGAGAGCGTTCTGAAGGAGTCAAGGGCCTCCAGGCCGTCGCGGACTTCGGCCTCCTCGAGACCGCAGTGGGCGGCGAGTTCGGCGATGCTGGGCTCGCCGGGCCGTGCGGTCGTGAGGTCGCGGCGGGCGGTGCGCACCTTGTTGCGGAGCTCCTGCACCCGGCGGGGAACGTGCACCGCCCACAAGGAGTCGCGGAAGTGCCGTTTGAGTTCACCGTTGATGGTCGGTATCGCGTACGCCTCGAACGCGCCCCGCGCGGCCTCGTACCGGTCCACCGCCTTGACCAGGCCCATCGCGGCCACCTGGCGCAGATCCTCGATCTCCGCGCCACGATTGCGGTACTTGCCCGCGAGCCGCTGGGCCATCGGCATCCACTGGACCACGAGTTCGTCCCGCAGAGCGTCGTGCTCGGGCCCGGGCTCCAGGGTCTCGAGGCGGGCGAAAGCCGCCGTGGTGTCGGGGGCGTCATGGTGGTTGTGCTGGTGGCGGGCGGTCGTGGGCATGAGAACTCCTTGGGCATCGGGAACGGCTGTCATGACTGCCGCCGGCCCGGTCCCGAGCCGCACCAGGACCTGGCGCGCCCAGGACATACGGGTCCTGTCGGCGTGCCTGCGGTCCGAAGCACGAACCGCGCCTGCCCCCGGCTCCACCGCTCAAACGCCCCCACGCCCGCCTCCACCGCCCGAACGCCCGGACGCCGGGAAAGACCGGAGCTCCAGGCGTCCGGCGTGCCGCGTGGGCACACCGTCCACCAGGAGCTCCGCGAGCCCCGCCGCTCAGACGCGGTCGGCCGCGATCAGGACGTACTGGAAGGAGCCGTCCTTGTAGGAGTTGATGAAGGCCTCCTCGATGCCCGTGACGAGGGAGGAGGTGGCCCGCAGCTCCCAGTACGGCAGCGTCGCCGGCGTCAGGTCGACGACCGCCTGCGGGACCAGACGGTTGTCGGCCATGGCCCGCAGGTACTCGCGGCGCGAGTGGATGTTGCACTCGAAGTGCGCGTTGATCTGCGACACCCACTTCGAGGGCTGCCCATAGATGGGGTTCCAGCAGCCGGTGATGGTCACATACCGGCCGCCCGGCGTGAGGATGCGGGCGTGCTCGGCGAAGAGGTCGTGCAGATCGACGTACATGCTCGACTCGTTGTTCCACGAGCCTGCGGCCTGCCCGGTGGCGAACGGCATGGCCAGCATGTTGCGGACCTGGGCGCGGACGGAGCTGTCGATGCCGAGGTCGCGGGCGCGCTGGTTGGCGAAGTCGGCCTGCTTGGCCGAGAGGGTCACGCCCTCGACCGTGCACCCGAAGCGCTGGTGCGCCATGACCATGGAGCCGCCGCGCCCGCAGCCGGCGTCCACCAGGGTGTCACCCCGCTTGATCGGGCCGAGGTGGTCGAGGAGCACATCGGACTGCGCGGATTCGAGCCGGTGCAGCTCGGCGACCAGCCGCGTCTCCCGGTCGGGCGCGCCCGGCTCCCCGAGGGCGGACTCGTCCACGTCCCCGATGCCGTAGTGGTGGTGGTAGAGCCCGTCGACATCGCCGAGGCGCAGGTTGACCGGCCGTGCCTCGTGGTCCCAGTAACGAGCGATGTCGTCCTGGTAGGGCGTGGCCGGAGCGGGGATGGTGCCCGCGGCGTTGGTGGTGGGTTCGACATTGGTGGACACGGTGGGTCCCCTTCATTTACCAGAAGTCGGGCAGGGTGTATCGGTAGGTGTTCGTCTGGTGCCAGTGGTGGTTGCCGTCCACCCAGGCCGCCACTCCTCGCAGGAACCGGATCACCTGGGGGGCCGGACAGGCCGCGGCGAGGCCGGCGGCCTCGGCCTCGAAGTCGCGCATGAGCTCGTTGTGGATCTCGATCGCTTTGAGGTACGCCTCGCGGGCGTCGCACTTCTCGCGGTCCGCGATCACCACGGGCAGGTTCAGATGCACGCCGGGGGAGTCGAGTTCCTTGGTGTAGGAGTAGAGGTCGTTGACGATGGTCGTGGCGTTCGAGGCGAGTGCGATGACCCGCTGCATGGCGGGCCGTGCGTGGAGATCCGCGGGCAGTTCGTAGCCGCCGACCGTGTCCGTGATGGTGGGGCACGGCCGGAAGTTGTTGAACTGCCGCATCGCCAGGTACTCCCAGACCTCGGGCATGTACTCCGTCTGCGCCCAGGCGGCCTCGGCGAGATAGCCCAGGTGCAGTCGGGCCATGTCGTGGCGGTAACGATCCGCCTGCGACGCGCTCGCGGCCCGTACGAAGTAGTCCATCGCGGAGCGGTAGGCCCGGCGGGGGGCGTCGCTGAGGAGTGACTGGGCCCAGGGCGCCGTGTGTTCGCGTGTGGTGTGGAGCGGGTCGAGGGCGGTGTGCGCCAGCAGCAGGCGTCCGCCGAGACCGACGGGTGAGCCGCCATGGTCCTCGCAGTAGCAGTCGTCGAGCGCGTTCTCCGCGGCCATCAGCCGCGTCGCGAGCATCAGATGGTCCACCGTGGGGGCGTCGGGATGGCAGGCGACCATGTAACGGCCGAGCGCGAATCCGTCGAACTGGTCCTCCCACTCCGGTGGGTACAGCTCGACCTCGTGCACCGCCCAGTCCTTGATCCGGCGGCTCACCTCGGCCACGCGCACCGGGTCGGGCTCCGCCACCGGGTGGTGGTAGAGCCCCGGCACGGCGGTGGGGGAGTGCGGCGCCTCGGCGGACGGGACCAGGCGAAGGCCGCTCGTGCCCAGGCCGCTGGGGCCCCGCAGCACACGGTCGAGGACGTCGGGGCCCAGGCCCACCGCTGCGGACGGCGGCCCTTCGGGAGCGGCTTCCGCGACGGCGCTCTCCGGCACGGACGGGGGCGGTACGCGGCCGTCCGCCGGGGGGTCGGGCACCGAGACCGGGGGCGCCGCCGCGGGTCCGGCCGGGAGCGGGACGGGCGGGCCGGAGGGGAGGGTCAGCCGTGGAGTGCCGGCGCCATCGGACGCGGCAGGTGCTGCTGCCACGCCCTGCCGGACCGTGGGTGACGGCGCCTGACTGAGGTCGGGGACGGGCATCCAATGCTCCTTGTGGTGAGGCGAAGTGTTCCGAGCGCGCGTTCGGTCGCCGAGCAGGCTTGGGGGTGCGGGCGCGGCCGCGGGCGGGGCGGGGTCGCGTCACGGAGCGACGCGGGCGCACCGCGGAATGACGCACCGCCCCGCATTGCCCAACCCGGCCTCGCAGCAGGTTGGTTGCTTGCCGCAAGCCGGGTGGTTCCCGCAAGCCGGTTGGTCATCGCCCGGCTGTGGATGTCTCGGTGGATGTCTCCGTGGACGTCTCCGCGCGCGATCGCCCGCGAAGCCGCTGGGCCCGGGCGCTGAAGACGCGGGCACGGCGGGCCGGGGCAACGGGTCTCGCTCGTCCGGGCGGGTTGTCGGCAGCGCCGGCCCACACGGACCACGCGCACCTCGCTGGACGCGCGCCGTGGCGGCGGCGTGGTGCCCGCAGGGACGGAGCACCACGTCGCCGTGTCCACGCCGGGCTCGCAAGGCCCCGGGGCGACAAGGCAGTTCCAAGGCGACAAGGCAGCCCTGGTGCGGCCGGCGCCGGCCGCACCGCGACCCAGCCGGGGCCCGGCGGGGGCCGGCCCGGGCCGGGCCGTCGGCAGCGAGTGTCCGCCGGTGTCGCGGAAGGATCAGCGCCAGCGGCTGACCTCGACGTTCTCCAGGATGCCGAGCGCGTCGGGCACCAGGATGGCGGCGGAGTAGTAGGCCGTGACCAGGTAGGAGATGATCGCCTGCTCGTCGATGCCCATGAACCGCACGGACAGACCGGGCTCGATCTCGTCCGGGATGCCGGTCTGGCGCAGGCCGATGACGCCCTGCTGGTCCTCGCCGGTACGCATGCAGAGGATCGAGGTCGTGCGGGCCTCGCTCAGGGGGATCTTTCCGCACGGGTAGATCGGCACGCCGCGCCAGGCCGGAAGGCGGTGTCCGTCGATCTCCACGTGCTCGGGCACCAGGCCGCGCTTGTTGCACTCGCGCCCGAAGGCTGCGATGGCCTTGGGGTGGGCGAGGAACAGCTTGGAGCCACGGCGGCGCGAGAGCAGTTCGTCCATGTCGTCGGGGCTCGGCACGCCGTCGTGCGGCTGGATCCGCTGCGCGTAGTCGCAGTTGCTGAGCAGACCGAACTCGCGGTTGTTGACGAGCTCGTACTCCTGGCGCTCGCGCAGCGCCTCGACCGTCAGACGGAGCTGGTGCTCGGTCTGGTTCATCGGCTGGTTGTAGAGGTCGGCCACGCGGCTGTGGACCTTCAGCACGGTCTGGGCGACCGAGAGTTCGTACTCGCGCGGTGCGCTCTCGTAGTCGACGAAGGTGTGCGGGATGACGGCTTCGCCGACGTGGCCGGCCGAGAGGTCGATCGCCGCTTCGCCGTACTTGTTGGTCGCGCGTTCCGGCTCGTCCGACCCGTTGGTGAGGTGGCGGTTGAGGCTTTCGGAGCGCTCGGCGAGGTTGAGGAGGTCGGCGCGGGTGAGTTCGAGCACCGTGCAGGCGGTCGTGGCGCGGACGGTGTACTCCCACGAGGCCTCGGGGTCCAGCAGGGCCCGGTCGCCGAAGTAGGAGCCGTCCGCGAGGAAGCCCAGGTCCGTCTCGTCACCGTAGGGGCCGGTGCCGACCTTGCCCACCCGGCCGTGGGCCAGCAGGAACACGCGGTCCGTCGGGGTGCCCGAGGTCGCGATGGTTTCCCCGGCGGCGAACTCCCGCTGCGTACAGCGGTTCGCGAGCTCGGACAGGGTCTCCTCGTCTTCGTAGTCGCGCAGTGCGGGGAGCTCGCCCAGCTCGGCGGGGATGACCCGCACGTTGCCGCCGGTCTGGATGAATTCGACCCGGCCGTCCCCGACCGTGTAGCTCAGTCGCCGGTTGACCCGGTAGGTGCCACCCTGCACCTGGACCCACGGCAGTGTCCGCAGCAGCCAGCGGGAGCTGATCTCCTGCATCTGCGGTACGGATTTGGTGGTCGTCGCCAAGTTCCGCGCGGCGGCGGTGCCGAGACTCTGCTGGCCGCCTGTCGCCGCCTCTGCCGTCTCCGCACCCGTATCGACCGACATGTCTCCCCAATCGCCCATTCGTCATGGCATTTCACCCTGGCATGCTGCGACTTCAGCGTGACAGAGGAAGAGCCCGCCGCCCATTCCCCGGAAGGTGCATAGCGGAGCGCGTTGTTCGAAAGTGACGAGAAGCGCCTCAAGTGATCTCAAACCTGCATGGCGCCGGCTTGACCGAAAATTGTGAGAAGGGGTGAAGGGCCTGCCGGGACGGGCCGGGTGGAGTGCTGGCCCGGCGGGTGCGTGCGGCCGCCGGACCCCCGGCCCGAGGTGCCGGGCAGGCCCCCGTCGGCGTTCGTCGGCAATCACCAACGACCGCCGCTGGCACGGCAATTGATGGGTGGTCAGCGCAGGGCGCCGTGGATGGCCTCCGGGTCGGTGGGTGATAGGGGCTTGATGGCAGTCTTCGCCTTCAGGGACGGGGTCGACGGCACATAGGAGGGGGCCGGGTCGGGCTCGGGCGCGCAGGTCTTCGCGATGCGGCCGTTGCCCTTGGGGAGGGTGCCGTCGCGGAGGTAGTCCGCGAACGTGTCGTCCAGACAGGCGTTGCCGTGGAACAGGATCTCGTGGAAGCTGCCGCCGTTCTGGACGACCAGCTTGGATCCGGGCAGCGCGTCACGCATCGCGAGGCCGCCCTGGTACGGGGTGGCGGCGTCCTCCGTGGCCTGGAAGAGCAGGACGGGCGGCAGGCCCTTGCCGGTGATCTTCATGCGGCCCGCCGGGTCGCCCTCGTGCGGCCAGAACATGCACGCGGCGTTGTACCACATGTTGTTGTAGGTGTAGAAGGGCGCCGAGGCGTTGACCTTGGCCTGGTCCTTCTGCCAGAAGTCCCAGTCGCGCGGCCAGGCGTTCTCGGTGCACTGCGCCGCGTTGTACGCGGGGAACGTGCCGTCGTCGCCGCCGGGCGCCGCGTAGCGGTTGTAGGCCTCGGTCAGGGGCTGGATGTCGTGATGGGTGAGGTAGGCCGAGAGCACGGTGGCCATGCGGGGCCAGCGCAGGAAGTTGTAGCCGCCCCCGTAGAAGGTGTCCTCGAACTCGGCGGGACCGATCTTGCCCGGCGCCGGCGCGGCGTCGACCGGCGAGGTCCGCAGGCCCGCCTCGACCTGCTGGTACGCCTTCTCGACGGCGGCGGCGTCCGTACCGAGGTGGTAGACGGAGTCGGCCTTGGCGGTCCAGGCCGCGAACGCGTCGAAGCGGCGCTGGTGCTCCTTGTCCTGGAGGACGTTGTGGTCGTACCAGCTGATGGTGGGGCCCACGATGCTGTCCAGGACCATGCGCCGCACGTGCGAGGGGAAGAGCTGGCCATAGGTCGAGCCCAGCGAGGTGCCCCAGGAGCCGCCGTAGAAGTTGATTTTCGGTGCGCCCAGGGCCCGGCGGATGCTGTCCATGTCGCGGGCGTTGTCGACGGTGGTCATGTGCGGCAGGAACCAGGCCCAGTCGGCTGCGCAGTCGGCCGCGTATCCGGCGGCCTTCGCCAGCCACGCCTTCGAAGTGCCCTGGCTCACCCGGTAGTCGGGGCGGGGGCCGTCGAAGTAGTGGGCGTCGCAGGTGACATGGGGTTCGCTGGCGTTGGTGCCGCGTGGGTCGAAGCCGATCCAGTCGTAGGCCGAGGCGACGTCCTTGGGGATCTGCCCGGCGATGTAGGCGGGCATCCAGAGGCCGGAGTCCCCGGGGCCCCCGGGGTTGAGCAGGATCGGCCCCTGCTGCTTGCTCTTGGGCGCGGTGGCGGGGAGCCGGTTCACCTTGATCTTGATCTTGCGGCCGTGCGGGTCGGCGTAGTCCACCGGCACGTCGAGCAGGGCGCATTGGAGCGTGGGGGCGGTGGGGTCGGCGCAGGAGCTCCAGACGAGCTTCCCCTGCCCGGTGTCCTCGCGCCCGCCGGTGCCGGGCGTGGCGCCGGCGGACGTACTCGTGAGCGCCATGACGGCAGCGGCCGCCGAAAGCAGAGCCAAGACTTTTCTCATGGCGAGCATCATGTGATATGTGAAATGTTACAGCTAGAGAAGTGACAGGACGTTATGAAGCCGTGATCGAGGGGGAGTTGGGGTCGTGCGCCGACGGCGCCATAGCCCTCGCTCCGCGCGAGAGCGGGGACCAGCGGGTGGTGCGGTGCGTATATCGTCGTGATCGTGATCGTGGAGGTGCACGTTCGCACAGGGCGGGGCCGGGACGGCGAGCCCAGCCGTACTTCATGGGGGAAAGGGCACATGCGGGACTCGAACAGTGGGGCCACCCTTGTCATTGCCGGTCTGGTCGTCGCTCTGGTGATACGTCGGCAACTGCGCACCCGCCCGGTTCGCCGCACGGGCTCGCTGCTCGCGCCGGCGATCCTCGGTGTGGTGGGCGCCGCCGGGCTCGGCTTCGGTGTCGCCTCGGTCGTCAAGGAGCGCCCCCTCGGAACGCTGCCCATCGTCCTTTTGGCGATGAGTCTCGTGGTGGCCGCCGGTTTCGGGGTCCTGAGGGCACGGACCGTACGGATCTGGCGTGACCCCCAGGGAGCGGTGGTGCGCAAGGGGACGCCCGCGACCACCGCCCTGTGGGTGGCCTCCGGGGTGGCTCACCTCGGCCTCGGTCTATGGATCGACCAGGTTGAGGGCGTGGGGATCCTGGGTGCCGCGTCGTTGTACGCGTATCTGGCCATCGGCCTCGGCGCGCAGAACCTGTCGGTGCGGGGGCGGGCCACAGCCCTGTGAACGGGCCGGGGACGCCGGTGGCTGGGGACGTCGTCAGCGGACCGTGGCGGGCGGCGGGGTCCAGCGGCGGGTGCGGGGGACCGTGTTGGAGAGGCCGAAGTCCTTCTTCAGCTGTTCCGGGATGGCGTAGTGCATCACACGTCCCCGGGTCAGCGAGGACAGCTCGAACACGGCGGTGAGGTGGCCGAGCCGGTCCAGCGCCCACGCGCCGAGCGGTGAACGGTCCTCGATGGTCTCCAGCACGCCGAGGAGGTGCGGGACGGCCTTGACGACGGTGTCCCACGGTGTGCGGGGCACCTGGAGCCAGTCGGCACAGGTGTCTCCGACCAGGTAGCGGATGAGGGCGGAGACGATCGGGTCGAAGAAGGTGCCCGGCACGATCTCCTCGTAGAGGTCGATGAGTTGCCGGGTCAGTTCCGCGCCCTCGTCGGAGGGGCCCATGTGCCGGACCATGTACAGGTCGAGGAATTGGCGTGCCTCGTCGAGCGTCTTGGGCACGGCCTCCTGGTCGATGCCGAGCATGGCGCCCACCACGCGCCACGCGTAGTAGTAGGCCTCCGCGCCCTCCGTGGACATGTGGATGCCGAGCCGGTGCAGGCTGTCGAGGACGAGGAGCGAGAAGAACATCTGCCCGCCGACCAGGTCCTCCTGGCAGATCGGCGTGCCCAGCGCCTCCGTGTCCCACCGGTCCTCACGCTTGAGGTGGTGGCGGATCGAAGCGTGCAGCAGACGCACCTTCTGGGCCGCCGGGATGAAACGGCTGCCCGCCTCGAACGCGTCGGGCTGCATCAGATAGACGGTGAACTGCCCCGTCTCCGCCATCCTCTTGGACGGGTACTTCAGGCTGTGGGTGGTCGACAACAGCTTCGCCACGTTCGGCACGACGTAACAGGCGGGCATGGAGGCGAAGGACAGCGCGGTGGAGATGTGCACGTTGTTGTCGATGAAGAACAGCCGGGCCTTCTCCATCTCACCCCAGTCCACCCACGCGGGCGGCAGACTCGTGGCCTGAAGGTACTCGCGGGCGACGGCGGGCAGACCGTCGGGCAGCGGGGCGCCGGCCGTGGAGACGTACCGCATCAGGGTGTTGAACGTGCCGACCTCCCCCCGCTCGAAGAGTTCGGCGACGGTGGCGTCGGCGAGTTCGTCACCGGTCAGCCTCAGGGCGTCCAGCGACGCCTCGGTGTGGTTCATGGCGAACTCCTTTGTCTTCCATGTCCTTGGTCGTTGGACGTCGTCCTTCGCGCGGGTCGTCCCGGGTTCAGGACGCGCGGACCGCCGCCGAATGCGCGAGCGCCGTCAGCGCGGCGGCGGCGCGCGGCGGAACGTCCAAGTCGTGCAGGACGCCCAGGGCCTCCTCGACCCGGGCGGCGATCATCTTCTCGACGCGGTCGGGGGCTCCGACACGGCGCATCGTCGCGCGGACCGTGTCCATGGCCTCGCCGTCCAGGTCGCCACGGCCCAGCAGCGCGCGGAGCGTCTTTCGGTCCTCGCCGTCCGCGAGCCGCCAGGTCTCCGCGAGCAGCGCGGTGGGGCGGTGTCCTCGTACGTCGTCGGCGTTGGCCTTCCCTGTGTGCTCCGGATCGCCGAACAGGCCGAGCAGATCGTCCCGCAACTGGAAGGCCTCGCCGAGCGGCAGCCCGTACGCGCGATAGCCCTCGCGCAGCCGGGCCCCCGCCCCGGCCAGGAGGCCACCGATCAACAAGGGTTGTTCCACGGTGTACTTGGCGGTCTTGTAGCGGATCACCTTCAGCGATGCGGCGGTGTCGGGGTCGGCTCCCGTGCGCAGGATCTCCAGGCACTCACCCGCGATCAGTTCACGCGCCATCACCCACCACAGGGGGCGCGCCCGGGCCAGATACGCGGACGGCAGACCGCTGGCGGCGAACAGCTGCCCGGCCAGCGCCATCAGCAGATCACCCACCAGCATCGCGAGCGACCTGGCCGCGCCGGTGCCGCCGGGCCCGGGCCGTACGGCGTCGAGCAGGGCGACGTGCGCGGTGGCACGGCCGTGGCGCAAGGAGCTGTCGTCGATGAGGTCGTCGTGGACGACGGCGGCGGCGTGCACCAGCTCCATGGAGGCCGCGGCCCGTACCAGCGCCCCGTCGTCGGGCTGGCCCACCGCGCGCCAGCCCCAGTAACAGAACGCCGCCCGCAGCCTCTTGCCGTCCGCCAGCGAGGACTCCAGCTGTTCGGCCACCGGTGCGAGCAGGGGATCGATCGCCGCGAACCGGTCGGCCTCCTCGGCGACGAACCCCCTCAGCACCTCATCCACACGGGACTTGAACGCGGTCGGCTCCCACCGGTCAGACGGCATCGAGGCTCTTTCGGGCCAGGACGTGCTGAGCCAGGATCTCCAGGTGCGGCGGCGGTACGTCGCTGTAGCGGGCCAGCGCCAGGCGGCCGCGCGCCATCAGGTCGTGTTCGGCCTCCGTCGCCAGTTCCCCCGCGTCCGAGCGGCGCAGCAGCCCCCGTACGGTGCCGAGCGCCGTGGCCACGGTGGTCACCGCCAGATCGGCGAGTCCCGCCGCCAGCAGCACCGCCCGGCCGTCGAGGCCGCCGCGCCCTTTAGGTTCCTGCCTCATGCTCATGCCCTCCACCGACCACTGACCGCACGCCGAAGCGGCATCCGTCGCGCGGACGCCGTGCCGCCGAGCATGGCGTCCTGACGGGCGGGAAGGGGCGGCAACTCACGATCGAGTGATCGGATCGCTCTGCCGTACGGATCATGACGTCAGGGCCTGTTGGACACTGCCCAGGACCCGTCGGCGTTCACACGCGTCCGGCGCGTGCGGATTCCAGTACCGAGGCCGCCACGTGCTCGCGGAACCACACATGACCGGGGTCGCCCGCGTTGCGGGGGTGCCAGGCCATGCCGAGGTCGAGGGGGCTCAGGTCGAGAGGGATGGGGAAGGTGCGCAGGCCCAGGGCGGCCGTGGTGTCCGGGAGCCAGTCGGGCAGGGTGAGTGCGACGAGGTCCGTCTCGCGGGCCAGCATCATCGCGCCGGTGTGGCTCGGCACCACGACGGCGACCCGGCGGCGCAGCCCGAGCTCACCGAGCGCGCTGTCGATGGGGCCCAGGCGCTTGCCGAGGCGCGAGATGCCGATGTGGTCGGCGGCGGCGAAACTCCGGGCGTCGATCGGCCGGTCGAAGAGCGGATGCCCGGCCCGCGCGATACCGACCAGGGGCATCCGGGCGAGCGCCCGGGTCTGGATCTCGGGGTCCAGGTGCCCGAGCGAGCCCAGTTCGACATCCACCCAGCCCTGGCGCAGCGCGGGGCCGCCCTCGACGGACTCCGGCAGGAAGACCACGTCCACATGCGGCGCCTCGGCGTGCACGCGCTCGGTCAGGGGGCCGGCGAGACCCACCAGAAGCAGATCCGTGGCCTGGAGTGTGAACGTGCGCTGAAGGTGCACCGCGTCGAAACCGGCGCCCGGTCTCAGGACGTTGTCGAATCCGCGCAGCAACGCCCTTACCTCGTCGCGCAGTTCAAGGGCGCGCGGGGTGGGGACCATGCCCTGGCCCGCGCGCACCAGGAGGGGATCACCGACCGCGCGGCGGAGCCTGGCCAGCGTGCGGCTGACGGCGGCGGGCGAGGTGCCGAGGCGTTCGGCCGCGCGCGTCACGCTGTTCTCCTGGAGCAGCGCGTCCAGGACGCGGAGCAGATTGAGGTCCATGCAAGGCTCCTGAACTGCAATTTTGCATCTGAGTCAACAATTGGCTGTCCATCTTTGCATTGTTGCGACAGGGCTCATTGACGAGAGTTGAGGGGTCGGCGGAAGCGCCTGACACCCCCTCGTCCGATCCGATCCATCCGATCAAGGAGTCCCCATGTCGCAGTCCCCGCGCGCCGGGCGTGAAGGCGACGTTCTGGCCGTGGCGAGCCAGAGCGGGGCGACGGTCTCGTTCTTCGACGTCGCCTCCGACCGGCACCTCGACACCGTCGAAGTCACCTGCTCACCCCACGAGTTGTGCTTCGACCCCACCCAGCGCCTGCTGTGGTGCACGACCGCGTACGAGTCGGGCTACTACCACGCCAACAGCGGCCGCCGCACCGAACTGACCGTCATCGACGCCGACACCCGCCGGGTCGTCGAGGTCATCGACCTCGCCCCCGAACACGGGCCCCACGGGCTGGCCCTTGACACCGCCCGCCGCCGCCTCTACGTCAGCGTGGAAGGCTCGGCCGACCGGCCCGGCGGCGTCGTGGTGATCGACACCGGGACCCGGCGCCCGCTCGGCCGTATCGACACGGACGCGCCGGGACCGCACTGGTTCGTCACCGATCCCTCCGGAAGGACCGGGTACGCCGCCAACAAGGAGGCGCCCTTCGTCTCGGTCGTCGACCTCGAACGAGGCGTCCTGACCGCGAAGGTCGAGGTGCCCGGGAGTGAGGGCATCGCCGTCTCCCCCGACGGGGCACACGTCTACGTCGCGGCTCCCTACGGCGGTTCCTTCGAGCCCGGCGCCGCCGAGCGCCCGCCCACCGGAATCCGCGTCATCGACGCCCGCACCCACGCGGTCGTGGCCACGCTGCCCACCGAGGACATCGTCCTGCCGGTGCACATGACGTCCACCGGCAGACTGCTCGTCGGTGAGATGCGCGGCGCGTTCGATCCGGCGTCCGCGCTCGGCCGCCACGCGCCGGGCAGTCTCACCGTGTTCTCGGCCGAGACCCACCAGAGGCTGGGCCAACTGGAGGTCGGGCTCTGCCCGTTGACCATCTCCTCCTCCCCGGACGGCCGCATCGGATATGTGGCCTGCGTCGCCTCCTCCACCGTCGACATCGTCGACCTGGACACGCTGCGCGGCATCGGCCGGCTCGACATCGCCAAGCGCGACGAGGCCGGCGCCCACGGGCTCGCGTACATCCCGCGCCCGGCGTGAAGCACTCCCTCTCTCCCACATCGCCCCACCCAACCGTCAGAAGGACGCACATGTTTGTCATCACCGCCCCCACCAGCACCATCGGCCGTGAGGTCGTCGACACCCTGCTCGACCTCGACGTACCCCTGCGGCTCGTCGTGCGCGACGCGGCACGACTCGCGCCGCACGTCCGTGAACGCGTCGAGGCCGTCGAGGGCTCGCACGGCGACCCCGATGTCATCGACCGGGCCTGCGCGGACGCCGACGCCGTGTTCTGGCTCGCGCCGGGCGACCCGGCCGCGCCGAGCGCGCACGCCGCGTACGTCGACTTCACCAAGCCCGCCTGCGCGGCCTTCGTACGCCACGGAGTGCGGCGCGTCGTGGGCGTCTCCGCGCTCGGCCGTGGCACGCCGATGGCCGCGCACGCGGGACCGGTGACCGCGTCCCTGGCGATGGACGACCTGATCGGCGCGTCGGGCGTCCCCTACCGGGCCGTCACGTGCCCCTCGTTCATGCACAACCTGCTCCGCCAGGTCGGGGCGCTCAAGGAGCAGGGCCTGTTCTTCCTCATGGCCGACCCGGACCTGAAGGCCCCGCTCGTCGCCGCGCGCGACATCGCGGCGACCGCCACCCGCCTGCTGCTCGACGACTCCTGGCGGGGCGCCGGCGAGGTGGCGTGCCTTGGCCCCGAGGACCTGTCGCCCACCGAGATGGCCCGCACCCTCTCCGACGTCCTCGGCAAGGACATCGGCTACCGGCAGATCCCCGGCGCGGCCCTCAAGGAACGCCTGACCGGCTTCGGCGCGAGCGCGGCCATGGCGCAGGCGATGGCCGACATGTTCGACGCCAAGAACCAGGGCCTGGACGGGGCCGAGCCGCGTACGGCGCGGTCCGCGACCCCGACCACGTTCCGCCAGTGGTGCGAGGAGGTGCTTGCGCCGGCCGTGCGGTCCTGACCCCGCGCCCCCGGTCTCACCCCTTGCCGAGGGTCCGGCCGAGCAGGGCGAGCAGACGGTCCCAGTGGCGCTGGTACGCCGCGGGATCGAACGCGTCGGTGTCGGCCATGGTGAAGCCGTGGATCGTACCGGGACAGGTCTCGGTCGTGTAGTCGACCCCTGCGGCGTCCAGGGCCTTGTTGAGCTCGATGACGGCGTCGGGTGTCATGTCCTGCTCGGACAGGCCGAAGTGGGCCTGCGCGGTCATGCCGGGGATGAGCCGGTGCGGGCTGTCGGGCGCGTCGGTGACCAGGGCACCGGGATGGAAGCCGGCCACGGCGGCCACCCGGCCCGGGTGGGCCGCCGCCGTGCGCGCCGCAAGCGGGGCGCCCATGCAGTAGCCGATCGCGGCGACCGGTCCCTGTTCGACCTCGGGCCGCGCGGTGAGGAAGGTGAGGTAGGCCTCCGCGTCCCTGAGGGCACGCTCGCCGGTGTGCGCCCTGACCATGGGCATCACCTGCGCGATGATCCCCGAGCGGACGTCTTCCCCGATGTACTCCGGGAGGTCCACCACCGGGGTCGGGCCGTGCCGGTAGAAGACGTTGGGGACGAGTACGTAGTACCCGTGCCCGGCCAGTTCGCGTGCCATCTCGTGCAGCACGGGGCGCAGTCCGAACGCGTCCATGTAGAGCAGCACGCCGGGGTGGCGCTCGCCGTCGTCGGGGAAGGCGGCGAAGGCGTCGGCCTCGCCGTCCGGGGTGGGGATCAGCAGGGTGGTGGTGGGCATGGGGGACTTCCTTCCTAGGGCTGATGCCGGTGGGAGGGGCCCCGCCGGAGACGGGACCGGAGGACCAGGGGTTCAAGGGTGCGCCCCGGCGCAGGTGCGGGGCCGAACTCCCCACCAGGCATGCCGCATCAGCCTGCACGCCGGCGGGGTGGGGACCAAATGTCCGGGCAGATCATGGCTGGAAGAGGGCCAAAGCGGGCCGGATCGCACGGCGCTCTGGGCGCGTGACGGCGGGCGGGCCGGGCCACCCCCCATCACCCCATCGTGGCGAGCGGGACCGTCACCACGTCGAGGCGAGCCAGAGTGTCACCGCGCCGGTGGCGAGCAGTGTGAGGTTGAGGGCCACGTCGCGCTCGTGACGCCGCAGGTGCAGGACGGTCGCGCCCATCTGAAGGACCTCGAACCCGATGGCCGCCAAGAGGGCGAGCCAAGGGGCGATCCCCGTCAGGGGCGGCAGGATCAGGCCGGCCGCGCCGAGCACTTCGGCCAGCCCGATGAGTCGTACGGTCGGCATCGCCAGGGTGTCCACCCAGGCCATCACCGGGCGAAGCCCTTCCCGGCTCCGGACGATTTTGATCCCGCCCGAGTAGAGGAAGAACAGCGCGAACAGGCCCGCCACGATCCAGTAGGCGACGCTCACGACACCCCGCCGCCCGGGCTCGCGGAGAAGTCCGTGGCCGGTTCGGTGGCGTATCGGCTCATCGTCCGGAGGGTCGCCTCGTGGTCCATGGCCTCGCCGCCGGCCATCATGTCCTGGAGATCGCGGAAGTACCGCACATACAGGTCCGGCGTGAACGTGCTGAGCATGACGGCAGGTTGGCCGGTCGTATTGGCGAACGTGTGCGGGGCACCGGGCGGCACCAGCACGAAGGTGCCCGCCGTGGCGTCGTAGTCCTCACGCCCGACGGTGAAGCGCACGGTGCCGGAGAGGACGTAGAACCCCTCGTCGTGCTGGGCGTGCCGGTGCTGCGGCGGCCCGGGGGTGAACGGTGCGAGGACGGATTCCGCGAGCCCGAGGCGGTGTCCGGTCCTGCTGCCGTCCTCGATGATCCGCAGACGAGTGGTACCGAGCCGGATCACCTCGCCGTCGTCCGGGCCGACCACCGATACGGCGGGGCCGGTGTGCGCGCTGCTGGTCTTCGGTTCGTGGGAAGTCATGGACCGATTGCACCGCCGGGGCAGGGCGAGCGTCCAAGACCTGTTCACCGGCGCCGATACCGCGTGGGTATCGTCGCAGGATGGAGCTACGTACGCTGCGTTATTTCGTCGCCGTCGCGGAGGAACTCCACTTCGGGCGGGCCGCCACCCGGCTGCACATGAGCCAGCCACCGCTGAGCCGGGCCGTCCGGCAGCTGGAAACCTCCATCGGCGCCCGGCTGTTCGACCGGACACCCGCCGGGGTCTCGCTGACGCGGGCCGGTACGGTCCTGCTCGAGGAGGCGCGCGACCTGCTCGAGCGCGCCGGGCGGGCGGCGGTGCGGGTGGCCGTGGCGGCCGGGGCGGCGACTCTCACGGTGGGCATCCTCGGGGACAGCACCGACGAGGCCGCGACCCGGCTGGCCGGCGCCTATCGCCGGCGCCATCCCGGCGTGGAGGTCCGCATCCGCGAGACCGATCTGACCGATCCCACCTGCGGACTGCACGCCGGCCTCGTGGATGTCGCCCTGACGCGCGGGCCGTTCGACGAGACGGGTCTGGCCGTGCGCGAACTGCGCGCCGATCCGGTGGGCGTCCTGCTGCGTACCGACGATCCGTTGGCGGGCCGTGACCTGCTGCGTCTCGCGGACCTCGGGGACCGCCGCTGGTTCCTGTTCCCGGCGGGGACCGACCCCCGGTGGCAGGCGTACTGGAACGGCGGGGAACCACGTGAAGGGCCTGTGGTGCGCGGCGTCGAGGAGTGCCGGCAGGCCGTGCTCTGGAACGGCACGGTGGGCATCACACCCCTGAGCCACCGTCCGGTGCGGGGGCTCACCGAGGTGCCACTGGCCGACATGGCGCCGAGTCGCGTCGTGGCGGCGTGGAACGCGCAAGACACCAATCCGTTGCTCCGCTCGTTCGTCGAGCTCGCGGCCGCCGCCTACCGCCCCTGAGCACCTGGCCGCCGGGTGACCACCCCGCCGTGTCACCACCGCGCCATGGTCCGCACCGGACGACACGCCGCACCGCCGCATGCGCCGCGCGCGGCGGGGCAGCAGCGAAAGTTGAGGCTCATAGCCGCGCACCGGACACCGATGCCGGTGCTCCGCAAGCACTCCGCACCTCGGGCATCGCCCGGTGCGGAACCATCGACGACGCACAGGTACCCATGAACTCAAACAGGCGGGGGCCCGTACAGCCGGGCCGTCGAGGTCGCGGATTCGGTTCGGGAAGCGTGGAGACGGAACGCATGGTGCGGCTGCTGCTGCGCCGTCGCAAGAAGTCGCTGCACCCCGACGACGTGAAGGTGGCCGACAAACCCGCCGTGCGGCGCGCCGTGTCGGCCGCAGCGCTCGGCAACACGATGGAATGGTTCGACTTCGGTGTCTACGCCTATGTCGCGGCCACCCTCGGCAAGGTCTTCTTCCCGTCGAGTTCGCCGGGCGCGCAGGTCATCTCGACGTTCGCGACGTTCGCCGCGGCCTTCCTCGTCCGGCCGATCGGCGGGCTCGTGTTCGGGCCGCTCGGCGACCGGGTGGGCCGGCAGAAGGTCCTCGCCGTCACCATGATCATGATGGCGATCAGCACCTTCGCGGTCGGATTCCTGCCGGGTTACAAGTCGATCGGCCTGGCCGCGCCGGTGCTGCTGCTCGTGTGCCGGCTCGTCCAGGGCTTCTCCACCGGCGGTGAGTACGCCGGTGCCACCACCTACATCGCCGAGTACTCCCCGGACAAGATCCGGGGCTTCCTCGGCAGCTGGCTCGACTTCGGCACCTTCATCGGCTACTCCCTCGGCTCCGGCCTCGTCACCGTCCTGACCGGCGTCCTGACGGAGGATCAGATGCTGAGCTGGGGGTGGCGGATCCCGTTCTACGTCGCGGGGCCGCTCGGGCTCATCGGCCTCTACATGCGGCTCAGGCTCGATGAGACACCCGCGTTCCAGGAGGCCGAGGAGCGGGGTCGGCAGGCCGCCGCGAGGAGCGGCACCACGCCCGAGGAGCACGAGCGCCTTGAGCAGGCGCGCATGTCGGGCAGGGGCCGCCTCAAGGAGGTCTTCACCCAGCACTGGCAGGCGATGCTCGTCTGCATCGGTCTCGTGCTGCTCTACAACGTCACCAACTACATGGTGACGTCCTATCTGCCGACGTATATGAGCACCACCCTGGGCGAGGACGAACTCACCTCCCAGCTCCTGGTGCTCGGCACCATGGTGCTCGTCGTCCTGACCATCACCGCCGTCGGCCGCTCGTCCGACCGGTACGGCCGGCGCCCCCTGTTCCTGTGGGGCGGCATCGCGATGGTGATCTTCTCGGTGCCCGTCTTCCAGCTCATCCGGCAGGGCGGCATCGTGCTTCCCGCCATCGGCTGCGCGATCCTCGGCCTGTTCCTCGTGTGTTTCGCCGGGACGAGCGCGGCGACGCTGCCCGCCCTCTTCCCGACCCACCTGCGGTACGGCGGCCTGTCGCTCGCGTTCAACTTCTCCGTGTCCCTCTTCGGCGGCACCACCCCACTGGTGGCGTCCGCTCTGGTGGACGCCACCGACAACGAACTGGTGCCGGCCTACTACCTCATGGTCGCGGGCGTGATCGGGGTGATCTCGGCCCTGTGCCTGCGCGAGACCGCCGGGCTCCCGCTGCGCGGATCGTCGGCCATGGTCGAGACCGAGGAGGAGGCGCGCGAGATGGTGGCCCGCAGCCGCACGCACGCGGGGCGCCGCGCGCGCGACGTCTGGCTCCAGCTGCGCCAGGGGCATCTGCCGCACCTGCACCACCACGCCGAGGAAGACGACCGCAAGAACCGGCGGGGCTGACGAGCGGCAGTGACGCGGCGGCGCGGTGCCGGCTCGGGGACGCGCCGCCGCGTCCGGCGGCCCTCGTGCGCCGGACGCGTCACCGGCGCGCCAGGCACGCGGGGCACGACGGCCGCGCCCCGGCGGAGTTACCGTCGCTGACATGGACCGTGATCTTCGAGGCTGGTGGCCGTGCCTGCTCAGCGGGACGGTGTTCGCCGTGTGCATGGCCAGCACGACGCTTCCGACCCCTCTCTACACCCTCTACCAGGGAAAGTTCGGTTTCTCCGAGCTGACCGTCACCGTGGTGTACGCCGTCTACGCCTTCGCCGTCATCGGCGTACTCCTGCTGGCGGGCAACGTGTCGGACGCCGTGGGCAGACGTCCGGTACTGCTGTGCGGCCTGGGGTTCGCCGCAGCGAGCGCGGTCTGTTTCCTGTGTGCTTCCGGACTCGGCTGGCTGTACGCGGGCCGGTTGCTCTCGGGGCTCTCCGCCGGGCTGTTCACCGGGGCCGCGACGGCCTACGTGATGGACCTGGCGCCCGGCGGCGGCGCGTCCCGGGCCACGCTCGTAGCGACGGCCGCCAACATGGGCGGGCTCGGCTGCGGGCCCCTGCTGGCCGGAGTGCTCGCGCAGTACGCGGCGTGGCCGCTCACGCTGCCCTTCCTCGTGGACCTGGCGCTGGTGGCCGGCTCGGTCGCCGTCCTGCTGCGGCTCCCGGAGACCGTGGAGAATGCGCGTCCGCTGCGCAGCGCGCGAACGCAGCGGCCCACTCTGCCTCCTGACGTGCGCGCGGTGTTCGTGCCCTCGGCGATCGCGGCGTTCGTGGGATTCGCGCTGTTCGGGGTGTTCACCGCGGTCAGCCCCGCGTTCTTGGCGCAGTCCCTGAACGTACACAATCACGCCGCGAGCGGTCTGGTCGTCGCGCTCGCCTTCTTCGCCTCCACGGCCGGACAACTGGCCGTGGGCCGCGTCGGAATGACCCGGTCACTGCCCCTGGGCTGCGCCGCGCTCCTGGCCGGCCTGGCTCTGCTCGCGGCCGCGCTCCGCTGGGAGCTGCTGCCCCTGATGGTCCTGAGCGCGCTGGTGGGCGGCTGCGGACAGGGTCTCGCCTTCCGCGGCGCGCTGTCGGCGGTGGCCGCGGCGTCCCCCGCGGACCATCGCGCCGCGGTGATCTCGACGCTGTTCGTGGTGGCCTACGCCGGGATTTCGGTGCCGGTGATCGGGGTGGGCGTACTGGTGCGGCCGCTCGGCCTCGAAGGCGCCGGCCTGGCTTTCATCGCGTGCATGGCGGTGCTGGCCTGCGGCGCGGGCATCTATTTGCTGCGCCGGCCGGTGGAGGCCGGGGCGTGACAGGGCGCCCCGCCCTTGGGCGCGCTCCCGAGGGTGAGGCCGGGGAGCGGCGTGGGCGGGCAGCCATTGAACCGCCGCCCAGGGACACGCCACTGAGCCGGGTTAGGCGCTCGCCCGGCGGACTCGGTAGTTCCAGTACGCGAGCGACCGGACGACCGTTTCCGCGCCGATGGGGTTGGCGCTGTGCACGACAACCGTCCCGATCCGGAAAGGCCGCCCGTGGAAGGCGGCTTCTTCCAGGAGCGTCACGACGGGCATGATGCTGTCGTCGCCGCCGAGGTCGTGGTCGAGCCAGAGTTCGTCGATGAAGCGATCGCGGTGCTCTTTCAGGAGTTCCACGCCCTCGCCGCTGGTGCGGGCGATCCGGGTGGTCCCCGGGAGCGGCCGCAGATCGTCTATGCCGAGGATGACGGGGGCGGGCGGGGCCTGGTTGTCGTTCATCCGGTCATCATGGGGTCGCGCGGAATGGGGGACCAAGTCCCTTTTCGGCGCGCGGTGCGGTGCCAGGGTCCGGTGAGGACCGCCGTCCTCGTCGACCGGGTGGCGCCGTCACCGCGTCCTCAACTCGGACGCGGCCGCAGCAGGTTCTCGGTCAGCGTGTCCACCAGGCCGTCGGGGACGGCCGATCCGGTCAGGGCGCAGTAGACGATCGGGCCGACGAGGGCGTCCAGCGCGGCGTCGGGGCCCAGTTCGGGCGCGAACGCGCCGGCCTCGACGCCGCGTGCCAACAGGGCGCGCTCCTGGTCGCGGCGAGGGCCGAGATAACGCTCACGGAAGCTCTCGGCGGTGCCGGGATCGTGCTGCGACTGGGCGATGAGCGCGAGCAGGACCTTGCCGGCGGGGTCGTCCGTGAGGAACCGCGCGAAGTCGCGGAGGTAGGCGCGGACGCTCTCGACCGTGGGCTGCTCGGCCGGGACGGGAAAGCGCTTCTCGCTGTCCTCGATGAGCGTATCGAGGAGGATTTCGACCTTTGACGGCCACCAGCGGTAGATCGTCTGTTTGGCGACACCGGCGTGGCGCGCGATCGCTTCGATGGTCAGGCCGCCGAAGCCGTGCTCGACGAGGAGATCGTCCGCGGCGTGGAGCACGGCCAGGCGGGCGGACTCGTCGCGCCGGTTGCCGGAGCGCGGCCTGCGGGGCTGAGGACTGGCGGCGGGCATGCGAGAACCATACCTGTGGGTGACACCCGGCCCGTTGTCTAGACGCAACGTCTCGTCTAATCTGAAGTTCCTGACCGATCACGTCAAGGAGTGAACGTGCCAACTGCACCCCAGCGTCACGCCCTCGTCGTCGGAGCCTCACGGGGGCTCGGCCTGGTCCTCGTCCGTGAACTGGTCCGTCGTGACTGGCGCGTGGTCGCCACTACGCGCCGGCAAGATGGCGAGCTCCAGGAGAGCGCCGCCGTCTCGCAGGGGCGGCTGACGGTCGAGTCTCTGGAGATGACGAGCCGGGACGGGCCGGCCGCTCTGCGCGAGCGCCTGTCGGACCGGCCACTGGACCTGCTCTTCGTCAACGCGGCCATAGACAGGGGAGACTTGCCCATCGGCGAGGTACCGACCGAGATGTTCACCGAGGTGATGATCACCAACGCGCTGAGCCCCCTGCGCACACTGGAGGCGCTGCGCGGACTCGTCGTGCCGGGTGGGACGGTCGCGGTGATGTCCTCCGAGCAGGGCAGCATCTCCCGCAACACCGAAGGTGGTTACGAGCTCTACAAGGCCGGCAAGGCCGCCCTCAATCAGCTGATGCGCAGCTACGCCACCCGCCATGGCGACGACGGGCACACCAAATTGCTCATCGACCCCGGCCACAACAGGACCCGGCTGGGCGGCCCCGATGCGCCGCTGTTGCCCGAGGAGAGCATCCCGCTCGTCGTCGACGTCCTGGAGGCGCAGGCCGGCGCCCCGGGCCTGCGGTTCCTTGACCGCCACGGGGAGACCGTCCCGTGGTGACGCGGAGGCCGTCCCGTGGTGAGGCGTCCGGCCGGGACGGGCGCCTTCAGAGCTTCCGTCCCCCCAGAGCCTGAGTCCCCTGAGTCCCCTGAGTCCCCTGAGTCCTCAGGGCTTCAGTCCTCAGAGTTTCAGTTCGGTGCTGAGCGGCACATGGGCGTCCATGTTGCGCTCCATCATCCGCAGAGCGGCGTCGGCCAGGTCTTCGTGGATGTGGGCGACGGCATCGCGCGGGACCGTGACCTCAAGGTGGCGGATGTGGGCGTCGAGCGCCGAATAGAGGACGCACTGTTCGGTGACCTGTCCGCACAGCACCACGCGGGTGATGTCCTGATCCCGCAGCAGATAGCTCAGGGGCGTCTCGTAGAAGATGGAGTGCCGTGCCTTCACCACGAAGAGGGACTCCTTGTCGGGCCGCAGCGGCTCCACGAGGTCGGCGTGGGGCCCCGCGAGCGCCGTCTCCAGAAGCTCTCCATGGTGGGAGCGCCACTGCCCGAAGTTGTCATTGGCGTAGATCACGGGGATGTCCTGGCGCCGTGCCCGGTCGAGCAGATCCACGATGGCGGGCACCGCTGTCCGGGCGGCCGGAAGCAGCAGGTCGGCGTCCGGATGGTCATACGTGTTGATCATGTCGATGACGATGACGGCGGTCTTTCCCATACCTCCACCTTGCATCCGGTCGCCTGGGCGCCGCCTGTCGGGAGCGGGCGCGCCGGGTCGTGTACCCCGTGATGCGGGTGGGGTGACAGAGAGGCTTCGCGGGCCGCCTCCCGAGTGCTCAGACCTCGCCCCGCGCCGGGCACACACTCCCGAGACGTGATACGCGCCAGCCGTCGCCGAGGACCCCGCCCGCCGTGGTGAGCAGTGCTCCGGAACGGGCCCGTACCGCCTCCGTCAGGGCGGCTCCGCGCAGAGTCGGGGCGGCCGTGAGTGTCTGGGCCAGCGCCGTCACGGCTGTCCGCGCGCGGCGTGCCGCGCACATCTGCGGGTGCACGGCCCACACCTGGCGTTCCGAGCCCGCCTCGGAGGCCAGCGCGGTGAACGAGGACAGACCGCAGTCCAGCGGAACGAGGACCGGGCCTTCGCCCGCCGGGAGTTGGGCCACCCTCCGCTGGGAGGTGAGGACGGCCGGAGCCCCGGTCGAGTGGCCGGTGAGTCCCGCGCGCGCTGCCGCCGTCTCGACGCGCCGGACGAGCGCGGCCCACTCGGGCCCTTCGTCGTGCGCCGCCGAGAGTCCCGCCGCGCCCAGCGCCGATGCCGCCTCCACCAGGGTGCGCACCAGCGCGTCCTCGTGGGGCGCCCAGCTCAGCGCCGGGGGAGCGGCCGGAACGAACGGCAGCAGACAGGGCAGCCCCACCGACTCATAGACGGACAGGGCCCGGCGGGTTCCCAGGGTGTCGCAGTGCCCGAGGACGGCCGTGTAACCGGCCCGGGCGACGGACTCCGCGACCCCGGGCGACTCGTCGTGCACGCACCACTCTGCGACGTCCGGGCACGAGGCCCGCGCCCGGTCGACCTCACCCAGAAGGACCGAGCCCCAAGCCGTGCGCGGCCCGGTCAGCGGGGCGACGACGGCGACGCTCGGACGCTCCGCCGCGTCAGGTCCTGATCTTGGACACTGCACGGTTCAGCCCCAGATGAAGGAGTCGCCGCTGTCGACCATGGCGGAGGTGCCGGGAGCCGAAGTGGCCGTCGTGGCGGTGACCGGCGCAGAGGCGCGCGCGGCCGTGGCGGCCGGCCCGGACAGGCCGCCGACGGCCGCCGCGGCGCACACGGTGAAGGCGACCGCGGCCGCCGCCCGCGAGGGCCACGTCCGGCGCGTGGGCGGTGTGACAGTCTCCACACCGGCGGCGGTTGCGGAGCGGGACGAGGCGATGGGCACGGACATACGAGTTCCCCCTGGAAGCGATCGTTCGGTGCCTGACCAGCATGTCCGTCGTCCCCACCGGCCGTCACGCGCGGTTGAGTTCCGGGACCGGACATGGCCAGGGGCGGACGGCGGGTCCGCGCCGGGAGGTCCGTATTCCGGACGGTGCTGTTCCCCCGCGTGTGATCATTTCTAAGATCATTGTCGGAGGATCACCCGGGAGCAGCCGACGGAGTGGGGGCGGACAGGGTGGACGCACGCGCAAGGGCCCAGGATCTCTACCGCATCGCCCTCGACGATGCCGCCTGGCACCCACAGGCCCTGACCGAGAGCCGTGGCTGGAGCGGTACCGAATTCGCCGAGGCGCTGCAACTGCTCGGCAGACTCGGCCTGTTCGTGCCGACGCCGGACACCCGCAACGGCTGGACCGCGCTGGCCCCCGACACCGCCCTGCGCAACCTTCTCGTCGAAGAGGAGAAGCACACCGGCGCCCTGCTCACCGCCGTACAGCAGACGCGGTCCGCGCTCGCGCAGGTCGTGGCGGACTTCCAGCCCGTGCACGCCCGCGAACTGTGCTCCGTGCGCATGGAGGTGGTGACGGGCGCGGCCAATGTGTCGGCCGCCCTGGAGGACGCCTCGCAGCGCGTCGAGGAGGAGGTTCTGTCCCTGCACCCCGGTCGCGCGCTGCCCCCCGAGATGGTCGAGGCCGGGTTCGAGCGGGACCGGCTCGCGCTCGAGCGGGGCGTACGCCTTCGCACGATCCACCTCGGCTCGGCCGCCGCCGTCCCGCACATGGCCGCCTACCTGCGCCGTCTGGGCGGCGCGGGCGGTCAGGTGCGCACCGCGCACACCCTGCCGCTGCGGCTGATCGTGGTGGACCGCGCGCTGGCGATCGTCCCGGCCCCGCAGCTTGCGGACGGCGAGATCGCCGCCGTCGTACTGCGCGGCGAGACACTGGTCGGGGTGTTCCGAGGGATCTTCGAACACTGCTGGGCGGGTGCGAGCGTGCCGGCCGAAGCCGCCGGCGGCGGTGATGCCAGTGGTGGCACGGAGGAGAACGGAGCCGACTGGCGGCCCACCGGACGCCACCGTGAGCTGGTGCGGATGCTCGCCGGAGGACTGACCGACGAGGCGATGGCCCGCAAACTCGGGGTCTCCGAGCGCACGGTCCGCCGCCTCGTCTCCGAACTCACCGAACGGCTAGGCGCGGCCAGCCGCTTCCAGGCCGGTGTCAGCGCCGTCCGCCTCGGCTGGCTCGACGACTGAGACGCCGGCGGCCGCCGTCCCGGACGCCTCGCCCGCCACGTCCGGCTCCGGCGCGCCTTCCCTCGGCGCCGCCCCGCGCCCCCACGCGGTCCCCGCGAGGACCAGGAGGGCGCCCGCGAACCCGAGCCACCCCGGCCGGTCGCCCGCGAGGGCGATACCCACCACCGCCGCCCACACCGGCTCCGTACCGAGCAGCAGGCTGACCCGCGAGGGCGAGGTACGGCGCACGGCCCACATCTGCGTGAAGAAGGCGAAGAGTGTGCAGAACGCCGACAGGTACAGCAGCCCGAGCCACTGTGCGGCCCCGAAGCCGGCGGCCGCCGCCCATGGCGTGCCCCCGGTCCCCGGCGCCGCCGAGAGCAGCGCGAACACCACGACGGCGCCGCCCAGTTGGACCGTCGTGAGCGACAGGGCGTCCGCTCCCCGCACCGACCGCATCCGTGACATCGCCAGGACGTGGACGGTACGGGCGACGGCGGCGCCCAGCATCAGGAAGTCACCGAGCGAAGGGCTGGTGAAGCCGGCGCCCTGGGTCAGGAGCAGCACGCCGAGCACCGAGAGCCCGGCGGCCGCGACGAAGGACCGCGACAGCCTCGTGCGCCGCAACCGGGCCTCGGCGACGGGGGTGAAGATCATCGTCAGACTGATGATGAGGCCCGCGTTGGTCGCCGAGGTCGCCACGACTCCGTACGTCTCCAAAAGGAAGATCCCGGAGAGGATGAGCCCGAGGAGCCCGGCCCCGCGCAACTGGGCGCCGCTCAGCGACCGCAGCCGGCGCCACCCCGCCACGACCAGCACCGGCAGCACCACCGCGAACCGCAGCACGAGGACCGCGAGGACCGTCCGCGTCGTGGTGACGTCCTTGGCGGCGAGATAACTGGAGCCCCACACCACGGCCACCAGGAGGACGGGCAGGTCGGTCAGCCAGGCGCGCCGGGCAACGGTGATGCTCATCAAGGACTCCTCAACAGGGGCGCGCCGAGGCCGGGGTCGGCCCCGGCGCCCCACGGGTTCGGGCTCGGTCGGAACGGTCGCCGCTCAGCGCGCGGTGTAGGCGATCACCAGGACGTCGCGGTGCGCGGGGAGAGCGGCGTCCACGGGCGTCACCGGGGTCACCGAGTGCAAGGTGCGGCGGTCGTCACCGAGGAGCAGATCACCCGGCTCGGACAGCGTGGTGGTGAGCAGGTGCTCGCCCTCGTCGGTGTAGACACCGCTCTCACCACCGGCGACATTGGTGCGGCCGATCATGAGCGAGGTGATGAAGGTGACGCCGTCACGGTGGCGGCCCTCGGGAGCCGGCTGTCCGGTCTGGTCGGCGGACGCGCTGACGCGGTACGGGTGGAGCTTCACGTTCCAGGCGGCCGTGCCGTCAACAGCACTGAAGATCCTGCCGAGTTCGACGAGAACGGAACGCAGCAGCGGATCGCCGGTGAAGGAGTCGGTCAGCGGGTCGAAGACGCGCTCCACGCCGCCGTTGAGCGGATTGATGTCCGACTCCTGGCGGTAGGGGGCGTGCGGCAGCACAGTGAGCTCGCCGGCCGCCGGGTCGAGGTCGAACTGGCCGTAACGACGGAAGCGGTAGGTGCCGCCGTCGGCCATGTACGTGTCAAGGGTGAGCTCGTCCCAGTGCGCCGCGAACCGCGCCCAGTCGGCGACGTCGGCTCCGATCAGGGCGGACAGCTGGGCCGCGGGCAGCAGATGGCCACCGGGCCCGGCGAGGGCGGTGACGGCGGCGACGGCCACGGGGTGGGCAACAGCAGTGGTCATGGAAGTGCTCCGTGCGTAGGGGGTGTGGGGCGAGGGCGGGACGAGGCGGCCTCGGTGGGCCAGGAGCGGTCAGGCCGCGGCGAGCAGCGCTGAAGCCGTGCGGGCGAACGGCGCCGACTCGGCAGCGATCGCGTGCTCCTCCCAGGCCTCCCGGTCGCGCAGGTACAGGGGCCGGCCCGCCGTGATGGCGCGGGTGTCGGCGCCTCCGGCGCGCAGCCGCCACGTCACCGAGCCGCTGGTGCGCGCCGCGCACGCGTCGATGAACGCCTGGACGGTGAGCCGCAGTTCACCGAACCAGCGGCCCTCAAGGGCCTCCCGGGTCCAGACCTGCTCCAGGCTGCGCTTCTCGCGGATGAGCTCGGCCTCAAGGCAGGCGCTCTCCACGTGCCGGTAGCCGCTGAGCAGCAGCCAGGCGGCGGGCATCTCGCGGATCTCCAGGACCTTCTCGCCGTGGTCGAGGTGTTCGAGCCCCGAGTAACGGCCCAGGCCGTACGCGCCGACCCGGTGGTTGAGCCGGGCGACGAGCTCGGTCAGGGCCAGGCGCTCGCCGTCGAGGGCGACCGGGCGGCCGTGCTCGAAGGTGACCGTCAGATCGTCGATCGCGCCGGGCGCGGCGGTCGGCCGGCTCCAGGCGTACATCTCCTCGGGAACCTCGTGGTGCTCGGGGTCGTCGAGGATGCCCGACTCGAACTCGCGGCACCACAGGTTGGAGTCGCCGCTGACGATGCGTCCCGCGAGCAGGTCGATGCCGGCGGCCCGCAGTTCGACGAGCTTGTCGTCGCGGCTGACGGGGTCCAGGTCGTACGGGCTGCCGAACGCGCCCTGGTAGCCGAGCAGACCGAGCGCTCCGTTGAGGCGGCGCAGGGTGTTCTGCGAGCGGTTGGCGGTGTGCAGGACGGCCTGGGCGCCGAGCTCGTGGGCCAGGGCGACCGCGCTGTGCGCGATGAGGGGGCGGCTCAGCGTGGAGCTGACCGGGTGGATGCCGAGGTAGACGGCCTGGGCGGCGATGGCAGGGGCGACGTACTGGTCGGCGAACTCCTCGCGCCGGTCCAGGATGTGGATCGTGGCACCCAGCGCCTCGGCGACCTGGCGCTTGTAGGTGCTCGACTCGTCCTCGCCGATGTCGACGCTCACGGCGTGCACGTCGCGCACGCCCATGCGGCGCAACCGCAGCAGCAGATACGAGCTGTCGAGCCCACCGCTGAACAGGGTCACGACGGGGCGGTGGGGATCGAGCTCTTCGAGCTGCGAGAAGGAACGTATGAGCGCGGGACGCATGGCCTCTCCAACCTCTGCACTGGTCACAGGTCGAAGATTTCCTCCTCCGCGCCCCCGTCACAATGCTTTGCCGTCGTCCACGCCCGGCCATGGCCGGACCCGGAAGCGGCGCGCGGCCGAGCCGGCCGCTGGGCGGGGAGGGGTGGAAAGACGGCCCGGTGAGGCGGCACAAGGCGCTGCCTCACCGGGCCGTGGAGCGTGCTGGCTCAGGCGAGTTCGGGCTGCGGCTGGGGCTGCGGCTGCCGGGGCGCCGGGATGACGACGGGCTCCAGCTCCTTGACGGTCCGTACGTAACGGTGCACGACCGAGGCCACCGCGAGCAGCATCAGGGGCCCGGCCACCCACGGGAGGTGGGCCATCTGCAACGGCAGGTAGCGGTAGGAGAGCAGCAGCGCGGTGAAGACGATCGCGCCATGGGCGACGAGCCGGATCGAGGCGCGGTCCCAGCCGAAGGAGAGGGCACGCAGCCCGGCCTCCACGGTGAGGGTGAAGACGACGCCCGCGATGATGTCGGTGCCGTAGTGGTAGCCGAAGCCGAGCGTGGCGCCGAGGGTGGCGAGCAGCCAGAGCGCGCCGCCGATCCGCAGCGCGAGCGGGCCCTTGCGGGAGTGGAGGAAGATCGCGGTGGCCCAGGCGGTGTGCAGGCTGGGCATGCAGTTGCGCGGGGTGTGCTCGTCGAAGGGCATGTGGTGCGGCGCGGCGATGGTGGGCGAGACATGGGGCCAGAGGTCGGCCAGCGCCCAGTGGCCGCCGTCGGTTCCGTACGCGAAGATCGGCCCGACGACCGGGAAGATCATGTAGATGGCCGGACCGAGGAGGCCGATCACCAGGAAGGTGCGGACCAGATGGTGGGCCGGGAAGCGGCGCTCGGCCGACACGTGGCGCAGCTGATAGAGCGCGACGATGACGGCCGCGACCGCGAGCTGGATGTAGACGTAGTCGAGGATGTGGGATCCGACGGTGCCCGTGGCCTCGACGATCCGGCCGGCCAGCCACGACGGGTTGCCCAGGGCGTGGTCGGCCGTCGCCACGTACTGGTCGAGGACGGACGGCCGGGTCTTTGACGTGATCAGCAGCCAGGTGTCACCGGTCTTGCGGCCCGCCACGAGCAGCAGTCCGAGCCCCACGCCCTTGAGCAGCAGCACCCGCTCGTTGCCGGTCCGGCGCACCACGGCGATCACCGCGCAGGCCAGGATCACCCACAGAGCGCCGTTGCCGAACATCATCTTGGCGTGCAGGGGCCACCGCACCAGGAAGAAGACCAGGTCGATCGCGACTGCGGCCCCGATCGCGATGAAGCGCTCGCGCCAGGAGAGCACCACCATCATCAACGCCATGCCGGCGTACAGGAGCGGCCCCGACTTGGGCGCGAAGATCACTTCGCGCGCCTGGTTGGTCATCGGGCCCGGCATCCCGTAGTGACGCGCGGCGATCTCCAGCAGCACGAGAAAAGCGAGGGCCACCACGCTCGCCACGGTCCACAGGACTGCCCGTGGCCGACGCCAGGCAGCGAGCAACTGCGCGCGGTGTGTTCGGGAGGATATCCGCGAGGCTATAGGTATCAATTGAGTGGCCCATGTGTTTTTGTCGGACGCCGGTGGACTGACCGCTCTCCATGCCTGGTGGCACGGGTTTTCGGTGTAGCGCGGGCGGTGCGGACGAGCGGTAAGGGTTCGATCATGCTAACGGAGGTATACGAGCGGGTTACGCCGGATGGCGACGGGCGAGGGCCCTGCCGCCCCCTCCCGAGGGGCCAAGTCCCAGCTCAGTGGGGGCATGCGGGGGCCGACAAACCCTCCCGTCTCATCCCGCCCGCCCCTGTCGCCCCGCTCGGCTCCCTCGGTGGGTTCCGCCCGGGCCGGGCCCGTCCGCCACTCGGTCAGCGGGCGCTGCCCAAGTTCTTGTCGGCCTCACTGCCCTCCAGCATCAAGGTCACCTCTTGGATCCGGCGGAACCGGCCGTCGGCCGCCAGGTCGGCGAAGACGTACACCTCGGTCACCACGGTGGAGCCGTCGCGTTTGGTCACCCGGACGGTGTGCCGGTCGGCGTAGCGGTCGCCGTCGAACAGTTCGTCGTGCACCTCGACGGAGCCCGTGGCGACGACCGTGCGGACGTGGGCGATGTGCTGGAGGAAGGCGTCGCGGTCGTCCCAGCTTCCGTTGGTGCGCTGGCGGTAGTCGGGGGCGAAGTGCCGGTCCGCGGCCTCGTTCAGGTCGAGCCCGGGAGTGAAGAGCAGGTCGTCGAGGGCGGTGGCGATGGTGGTACGAGCCATGACGGAACTCCTTGTTCGGTACGCGATTAGGGACGCGGTCAGGGACGCGGTTCGTTACGCAAATGCGTGCGCTGCGCACGCTTCGCCGCAACTGTAACCCACTTGCGTGCGCCGCGCACGCTATTCTTCCGTTCATGGAAAACGACGTGGGGCGAGAGATCGCCGAGTCTCTGGGTGTCCTGCTCAAGCGCAGCACCCGCATCGGGCTGCACCGGACCCTGACCGCGGGCATGGGGGAGGCCGTGGACGAGCTGACGTATCCGATCCTGAGCGGCTTGGAGCGCACCGGTCCGCGCAGCGCGGCGGACCTGGCTCCGGATGTCGGGCTCGACCGGTCGGGGGTGACCCGCCGGGCCTCCCGCCTCGAAGCCGCGGGGCTCGTGCGGCGCGATCCGGATCCCGGGGACCGGCGCGCCACCCTGCTCGCGCTCACGGAGGAGGGGGAGCGCGTGGTGAAGGCGCTGCGGGAGCGCCTGGCCGGACACATCGCGGCCGGCCTCGCCTCGTGGCCGCCGGGTGAGGCGGCGGCGTTCGCGAGGAACCTCCAGCGCTTCGTCGCCGAGGGGCCGTTCGGTCAGGAACCGGGGTCAATGTGACGACGTCACCGGCTCCTCGGAGTCGTCGGCCTCGAGGCATTCCTCGCGGCCTCCGGCTTGGCGGTCGACTCCCGGCGCGTCGGTGAACTGACGCCGTAAAGCGCGGTCATGTGCGGAGCCAAATCGAGAGGGCTGCTGCGGTGGCCTTCCCGAGTCGGGGAAGGTGGAGCTTCTCCAGCACCGGCGTGAATTGGATGCGGTCCGCTCGTGGCCCTTGGCGTGACGACCGGGGACCGTGGACGACGCGGTCGTTCGCGCTCAGGCGCGGCTCGGGCGTGAATCCGCCGCGCGGTTGATATGTGCACGCTCCCGTTCGCGCAAAGGGCGGTGGGAGATTCCCGTGCGATACGACCTGCGATCGCGTACAAAAGCCGTGCATTTGCACAAGAAGAACTTCGAGCCAGAATATGAGCAAACTGGCCATTTAAGTCATTGGATCATTCAATAGGACTAATTGGGCACCTTCTCGGCTACGTTGATGAGTGCCAGCCGGAGAATTTCTCTGACTGGACAAAGGGAAGGCGTACATCATGCGCTCCACGCGCACCACCCTCATTCCCCGTACGGTCTTGATCGCCGCGATCGCTACGGCCGGCCTGGCCTTCACCCCTGCCCTCGCCTCCGCGACGGCCCCGGCCGAGACGAGCAGCACCAGCACAGCCATCGGTTTCGGCGTCCTCGGGTTCCCGGGTGCCAACGGTGCCAACGGCGTCGGCAGCCATGGCGGTGTCGGCGGTCTCGGCGGCACCGGGGGCGCGGCAGGTGCCAACGGCAACGGCGGTACCGGAGGTGCCGGCGGCAACGGCGACGGCAGCGGGAGCACCGGAGGCGCAGGTGGCACCGGCGGGGCCGGTGGCGCCAACGGCAACGGCGGGGCCGGCGGCTTCGGCGGGGCCGCCAAGCTCGGCGGTACAGGCGGCAAGGGCGGAGTGGGCGGCGTAGGCGATGCCGGTGCCGGGATCGCGGGCGGCAAGGGCGGCAACGGCGGCGCGTCCATCGTCGGCGGCGGCCACACAGGAGGCAGGGGCGGCGCCGGCGGCGCGGCCAGCCCGGTGTGCCCCGGCCAGCCCGGCGGCAACGGCACCGCGGCCACTCTCACGGCCGACGGCACCACCGGTGCCACAGGAGCAGCCGGCAAGACCACCCTCCCCTGCTGAACGGACTCTCAGCCAAGTAACAGGTTCGTGACCCAGTTGCTGTCAGGATCGGAGTACAGGCCTGACCGGGACAGAAGATGCAGGATGCACTCCGGTGTCATGTGCGCGGTACGAGACACTGGGATGTGGTGAACGATTCAGGAAGCGCCCGGCTGGAAGCCTCCAGCCGGGCGCTCTCCCGTCCGGCATCTTCCACGCTCACGCCCAGCTCCGGTCCGCCCGGCCCCTCGCCGAGGACTTCCGTTGGCCCTGGGAGAAACCCACGACTCCAGCCGACTCACCCCGACCCGGGTCCGCCGACGTGCCTCACCCACTGCGACCGGGCCGGACAAAATGACACACTCGCCGGCGTGTATCCGGCACAGGGCCCGAGGTCACTGACCATGGATCGTCTTGCCCGGGCCGAACCATTCGGGCACGTCACGCCACTGCACGCCGGTCCGGACCCGGTGAAGAATCCCGCCGATCACCTTCCGTGCTCCCCGCCACTTTCCACAACGCCTGTTGCTGACCGGCAGGAACGGCCGCAGCCGTTCCCGCGCGGCATCACGCAGGTCACCACGCTCGATGTCCATGTCGTGCGGCAGGGGTCAGGCGCCGGTCAGGGCACGGACCTCGGAGCGGTAGACCTCGGCGGGGTCGAAGCCCATGCCGGTGAAGTGCCCGGCCAGTTCGAGAGAGAGGACGCCGTGCAGGCGCGTCCAGAACGCGAGGGCGCGGGTGAGCGCCGCATCGGGAGTCTCGGGGTCGCGCGCCCAGGAGCGGTGTTTCGCCAAGTGGTCGTCGAGCGGCGCCGGGGGCGTCGCGCCGGCGGGGCGCTCCTCGGCCGCGCACGCCGCGAGGAGGACGTCCATCACCTCGGCGGTGATCCGCGTCGTGTCCTCGGGCGCCTTGTATCCCGGTACCGGCGTGCCGTAGAGGAGGAAGTAGCGGTGCGGGTCGGCCAGCGCCCAGTGACGCAGGGCGTCCGCGAGGCCGGCGAGATCGGTGCCGGCCTCGGCGTGGGCGCGGAAGGTGTCGGCCAGGCTGCGGTAGGCGTCCCGGATGAGCTCGGTGATCAGGTCGTCGCGACCGGCGTAGTACCGGTAGAGGGCGGGCCCGCTCACGCCGATCTGTTTGGCGATCGCGTTGAGGGAGAGCGCGGAGGCCCCGGCGCTCGCGATCTGCTCCCAGGCGTGCTGTTTGATCTCCTCGCGCACCTGGGCGCGGTAGCGCTCCCGTGGAGTCCTTGCTTCCGGGTCGGCCACGACCGCCTCCAGGCTGACGAGTGGGTGATTCTTGTCCAACGTCGTTAGAAGGTATCACCGCCTCTTGTGGCTCTTACGGTGACGGGAGGGGCGTATCCACGGGCCGAGGTTCCCGGTGCGGGCCGATGCCGGATGCTCAGGGGCGCGGGGAGCGTCCGCAGCTCGCACCGGACCATGGGGCTCGTGAGGGTGAGGGGGCAGGGAACCGCGCGACCAGCCACGCGACCCGCGCCCCGAAAGCGAACGGGGCCGCTCCCTGCGGCACGCGGTCGGCCCGTGGCGACGGACGCGACGGGCGCGCCCCGCCGTGACGGGTGCGCGCCGCCGCGACGGGGTGTTCGACGGCCTCGATGGTGACTCCCGCATCCCGGCCCACCCGACGGCCGGCTACGCGGACGGAGCGAGGGTGCGCAGGACGCAGAACTCGTTGCCCTCGGGGTCGCTCATGACCACCCAACTCCGGTCCGGCTCCTGAGTGTCCACCCGGGCGGCGCCGATCCCCAGCAGTCTCGTCACCTCCTCCTCGGTGCTGCCGTGGACCGGGCTGACGTCGAGGTGCAGCCGGTTCTTGACGGTCCTGGACTCGGGGACCCGGACGAACACCAAGGTGGGCGGCATCTGTTGGGCCCGTACCTCCTCGACCGTCGGTGTCCAGGAGCCGATCTCGACCATGTTCTCGTTGCGGTCGATCACTTCGAAGTCCAGGACCTGGCACCAGAACGTGGCGAGTCCTTCCGGGTCGTGGCAGTCAACGACCAACTCGGTGAACCTGCTTGTCATGCTTCTCCCCGATAGTCCCTGATGATCCCCGTCAGTCCCCGGTGGCGCGGACCCCGCTCAGCCTATGAGGTCACCCCCTCGCTCCGACAGCGGTGACGGCCTGTCGACTACCGTCGCCGGGTGACCCATCAAGGCTGGCTGGCAGAGACGCGTACCTCCTACGACACCGTGGCCGTCGACTACGCGGACGAGGTGCGCGACCTCCTGGATCGGACGCCCTATGAGCGCGCCGTCCTGGCGCTCTTCGTCGAGCTGGTGAGGTCCGCAGGGGGCGGGCCCGTATCGGATGTGGGATGTGGGTCAGGGCGGATCACGGCGCACCTTGGGGGCCTGGGCGTGGACGCATTCGGCATCGACCTGTCACCGGCGATGATCGAGGTGGCCCGCCGTGAGCACCCGGGGGCCCGGTTCGAGGTCGGTTCCATGACCGAACTGGCCCTGGCCGACGCCTCGTTGGCCGCTCTGGTCGCCTGGTACTCGCTGATCCACATCCCCGACGACGAACTCGATCCGGTCCTCAAGGGCTTCCGCCGTGTGGTGCGGCCCGGCGGGCCCGTGCTGCTTGGCTTCCACGTGGGGGACGAGACGAGGCTCAAGACGCGGGGCTACGGCGGCCACCCGATGAAGGTGTACGTGCACCGTCGTCGGCCCGACGAGTTGGCCGCGCGGCTACGAGCGGCCGGCTTCACCGTCGAGGCGCAGATGACCCTCACCTCGGCCGAGAGCTCCCGAGGAGGCCTGCTCCTCGCGCGCCGTACGGCGTGATCTGTCAGGCACAGGCGTTGCGGGGCAAGCCAGTTGGCCCGGCGCCCGGACGGTCGCGCGTGTTCGGGGCGCGCGAGCCGTCAGCGGGGCGGGGTGCCCACGCGGAGCCGGTTGCCGTCGGGGTCACGAAGCTCGATCTCGCGCCCCCGGGGGACGTCCCGCACCGCGACCCCGAATTCCGCCGCGCCGGCGTCCTCGACGCGGAGGATCGGGGTGATGTCTTCGTCCATGAACCCCATGCTCTCAACTCCGTCCCGCTGTCCGGGGACGCGCGGCATGATCGGGTGGTACGAGCGCGGAAAGAGGCGGTACGAGCGCGGGTGGAGGGGGAGTTGTGGCGGCGGAAACGGGCCCGGGCGGGTTGATCATTTTTCTGAACGGTACGTCGAGTTCCGGGAAGTCGAGCATCGCCGGGGAACTGCTCCCGATCCTGGGTGACACGTACTTCTATCTGCCGGTGGACGCCTTCCACGCCATGCGGACCACTCCGGCCGACCTCGGGCCGGACCAGCTCAAGGTCGTGCTCGAGCGCACCTGGAGGGGCTTTCACCGGGCGGTCGCGGGTCTGGCGGCGGGCGGAAACAACGTGGTGGTGGACCATGTGCTCAGTGAGCCCTGGCGCCTGCTCGACTGCCTGACGCTGTTCACGCCCGAGGATGTCGTCCTGGTCGGTGTGCGCTGCCCCCTGCCGGAACTGGAGCGGCGCGAACAGCGGCGCGGAGACCGCCCGGCGGGCCTGGCCGCGCGTCAGCTCGACCGGGTCCACGCCCACGGTCACTACGACATCGAATGTGACACCGGCGCCGCGAGCCCGGCCGACTGCGCGCGCCGGATCAGGGACTTCCTGCCGCGCCGTCCACGGCCCACGGCATTCGAGCGGCTGAAGTCGGCCCGGAGCGACGAGATGGCGCGCCGGACCTGACGAGGTGCCGCGCCACGGACCTGACGAAGTGCCGCTGGTCCATAAGGGTTGGATTTGTCATATTAACCAATGATTTCGGCACGCCTGAAAGCCCCGCGCCGTACGGTCGGTGACCATGGGTCGGCAAAGCGCTTTCCGGCGAGGTTCCGGCGCGATTCGGGAGAAAACCCGGCGCAATTCCGGCGAAAGGGGTATTGGGATGGGGCTCCCGCGCGGTTGTCCAGCCGCTCGGCGCACGGTGCTCCTCGTCGCGTTCACGGCCGTCGCCACCTTGCCCGGATCGCTGGGGGGCCCGGCGCCGACGGCCCGTGCCGGGGGAGTGGGCGAGCACAATTTGCAGTTGACGGTCACCGTCAACACCCGTCCCGGCACCGGCGCCCTGCGCCCGGGAATCCGGGTGGGCTCCCCGGTGGTCAAGGTGTACCGGCTGACCAACCACGGCGAGGCGGACCTGTCGGGCGTCCGGGTGTCCGATCCGGACGTGCCGGGCGCGCTGATCCGGTGCGCGGGGGAGCTGGGCCGATTCGGGCAGCTGGCGGCGCTGTCCAGTGCCACGTGCACCGCCGAGCTGCCCGCGACCCCGGGCACGCACACCGCCTGGGTCGTGGCGTCCGGTGTGGTCCCGTCGCTCGACCTGCGCCTGCGGGCGTCCGAGCGGAGCGGATACGGCGGGGTCGCAGGGGTGCTCGACCTGTCCGAGAACGTGCGGCTCATCAGCTTCACCGAGGCCGAACTCCACTATGTGCTGGCCAATCTGGGCAACAGGACGGTGTACGGCATTCAACTGGTCGACCCTGTGCTGGCGCCTGGCCCGTTCGACTGCGGTGGCCGGGCGGACGTTCCCGACCTCGCCCCCGGCGCGTCCGTCACCTGCGTGGTGCGGGTGCGGCGGGCCCCGGGCTCCTACACCAGCGCCGCGACGGCCACCGGAAGCGACCGGACGGACACCTTGAGCCCCGCCGGTCTCAGCGTGCCGCCGCCGCTGCTCACCGCACGGTCGAGCGCGTCCTTCGTCCTGCCCGCGCTGCCACCCCCGCCGCCCCCCGCCACCGCGCAGCTCCCGCCCCCACTTCCGCGCGCCGCCCCGCCCCGGCGGCCGGCCTTCGGAAGCGGCCCGCCGGGCGCGGCGGGCCCACCGAACGGGCTCGCTCCCGGTGAGCCCGGCGGACCAGGCGGCCCGGGAGGCTCCGGCGGACCTGGAGGCCCGGGAGGCTCCGGCGCGGCCGCCGGCCCGGGGGCCCCCGGTGCCTTCGCGGCTCCTGCCGCCCCCGGTGCTCCCGCAGGCGCGGGCGTAGGTGCCGGTGGCGCCGCAGGATCCGGTGCCCCCGCCGGGCCCGAAGCGCCCGCCGAGCCGGGCGCACCCGCCGCACCCGCCGCACCCGCCGCCACAGGTGGCGCGGGCGCCGCGCCCGCAGCGCCTCCCGGACCTGGCGCGCCCCCGCCTGCGGCCGAACCACCCGCACCGGCGGCCCCCGTCGCGCCGGGCGCCGGCGCCGGTGGCGCCGCCGCGCTGCCACCCGGCGTCGCGCCGGCCGTGCCCCCCGCCGCGGTGCCCCCCAACGCCGTACCGCCCCGTGCCGTACCCCCCACCCCGCCGAAGGCAGCGCGGCCCCCCGCCCAAACGGCCTCGTTCCTCGGCCGGCTGCAACACCACGCGAAGGCGCACCCCGCCCTGTCGATGGCGGCCCTGCTCCTGCTGTTCCTCCTGCCGGCCGCCCTGGCGGCACTACTGCTGGGCTCACGCCGCCCGTAAACCCGAGGAGCCCTCGTGTCCCAAGCCGCGCAGGCCCTTGCCATCACCCTCGCGGTGGCGTTGTTCGCCGCGGCGGTCGTGCTGGCAAAGCACCGTTTCTTCCCGCCGGATCCCGCCGATGAGCCGCGCGAGGACGTGGCCGAGTACATCTCGATGATGGTGGGTGTCCTGTACGCGCTCGTACTCGGGCTCGCCCTCGTCTCGGTGTGGGAGACCAGCGACAATGCCTCCGGCCACACGCAGGCCGAGGCGGGCGCCCTGCACCAGACCTACCTCGTGGCGGACGCGCTGCCGCCCGAAGGGCAGACCAAGGTGCGCGCCATCGCCGAGCAGTACGCCCGGCACGTCGTCAACGCGGAGTGGCCGAGAATGGCCGGCCGCCAGGACCTCGGCTCCGAGGGCTGGACGATGCTGGGCCAACTGCGCGCGGCTACCCGGCTCCCCGCCAACGCCACCCCCGCCCAGCAGATCGCGGCCCAGGAACTCCTGTCCCAGCTCGGCACACTCGACGAGGCGCGGCGCGGACGCGAGCAGGACGCGCAGAGCAGTCTCTCGCCCGTCCTGTGGGTCGGCCTGATCCTCGGCGGGGTGCTGACCGTGGCCTTCATGTTCCTCTTCGGGATCCAGCGCAACGTCACCCACATCGTGATGGTCATGGGCCTGGCCGCACTCATCACCTTCCTGGTCCTGCTCATCCACGAACTGGACTCGCCGTTCGGCGGCTACCTCGGCACCGACACCTCTGCGTTCACGCGCTATTTCCCGGTGGCGGCGTGAGCGGGCCCGGGGCACGTCCCGGCTGGTTTCCGCCGTCGGGGGCCCGGGCAGGCGCCCGGCATGGACCAGTCGCACGCTCCGGTGCGCGAAGCCCTGTCCGCCCAGCACGCGAGCCGGTCATGGCGGAGCGCCGGCGCCGACGTGCCCGGGCCGGGTGGTGGACTCACAACGCAGGACAGCGACCGCTGGGTGAACCCGAGCCCCGCTCCGCCCGCCGCCGCACTCCGCCCCCACCGACCGGATCCGACCGCGAGGGACCATGGTGAGCACATCCGTACTGTCGCCCTCCCCGGACAACCCCCCGCCGATGACCCTGCGCGAGTACGCGCTGATCGCCGACGGCGAGCGGGGCGCGCTCGTGGGACCGCACGGGGACATCGCGTGGATGTGCATGCCCCGGTGGGACTCCGACGCCGTCTTCAGCACCCTCATCGGCGGCCCGGGCCATTACGCGATCACGCCCGTCGGACGGTACGTCTGGGGCGGTTACTACGAGAACGGCACCCTGATCTGGCGCAGCCGCTGGGTGACGGAGGGCGGCATCATCGAGTGCCACGAAGCGCTCGCGATGCCCGCCGACACACACCGCGCCGTCCTGCTGCGCCGCCTGCGCGCCGTGGACGGCGAGGCGCGGGTGGCCGTCGACCTGGCTCCGGCCGCGGGCTTCGGCACCGACCGCTCCCAGCTGCCGCACCGCGACGACGACGGCACATGGAGCGCGCGCACGGGCCGGCTGCGCTGGCGCTGGAGCGGCGTGTCCGAGGCGCGTCCCGCCCGGTACGGCCACCGGGGCGGTCTGACGGCCACGCTCACGCTCAAGCCCGGTGAACAGCGCGATCTCGTCCTTGAGCTGTCGGAGCACGCGCTGCCCGACGTCCCCGACGCCGACGGGCTGTGGAGCGCCACCCAGCAGACCTGGTCCCGCGAAGTCCCCTCCCTGGAGCACACGCTGGCGCCGGAGGACGCCCGCCGCGCCTACACCGTGCTGCGCGGCCTCACCAGTGCGTCCGGCGGCATGGTCGCGGCGGCCACCACCAGCCTGCCCGAACGGGCGGAGGCGGGGCGCAACTACGACTACCGCTACGTGTGGGTGCGCGACCAGTGCTATGCCGGGCAGGCCGCGGCCGCCGCCGGGGGACACCCGCTGCTCGACGACGCCGTACGTTTCATCTCGGCCCGGCTGCACGAGGACGGGCCAAGGCTCGCGCCCGCGTACACGGTCGCCGGCGGCCCGGTGCCCCGTCCGACGAAGCTCGCGCTGCCGGGCTACCCCGGCGGTGGCAGCCGCGTCGGCAACCGGGTGAGTGACCAGTTCCAGCTCGACGCCTTCGGCGAGGCGCTGCTCCTGTTCGCCGCCGCCCACCGCCACGGGCGCCTGGACACCGACGGCTGGCGGGCGGTGGAGATCGCGGCCGACGCCATCGAGCGGCGCCGCGACGACGCCGACGCGGGCATCTGGGAACTCGACGCCCAGCACTGGACCCACAGTCGGCTGATCTGCGCCGCGGGGCTGCGCGCCGTCGCGCAGGCCGTGCCCACCCCGGGCAAGGCCGCCGCGTGGGCCTCCCTCGCCGACGTCATCCTCGCCGAGACGACCGAGGGCGGCCTGCACCCCTTGGGCCGTTGGCAGCGGTCCACGACCGACCCGTCCCTGGACGCCGCCCTGCTGCTGCCGCCCCTGCGCGGAGCCCTGACGGCCGACGATCCCCGTACCACCGGCACCCTGCGCGCCTACCGCGCGGAACTCACCCGTGACCACTACGCCTACCGCTTCCGCCACGACCAGCGTCCGCTGGAGGAAGCCGAGGGCGCCTTTCTGTTCTGCGGCTATGTGGTGGCGATGGCCGAACACCAGCAGGGCAACCAGGCCGAGGCGCTGCGCTGGTTCGAACGCAACCGTTCCGCGTGCGGCCCGCCGGGCCTGTTCGCCGAGGAGTACGACATCAGCCAGCGCCAGCTGCGCGGCAATCTGCCCCAGGCCTTCGTGCACGCCATCATGCTGGAGAGCGCCGTCCGGCTCGCCGCCCCGCCCGACGACAGCCCCTGAGCGCCGGGCGGACGCCCTTTGGTGTCCGCCCCGAAACGTCGCGGTCCCCGGCCGCCCATGAGGGTGACCGGGGGGCCGTGGGCCGCGGAGGTACGTCTGTGCTGCCGCGCGACGCGGGCGTGCGCGCCGGTCAGGTGTGCAGGCGGCTGTTCGCGCCGTCGTGGCCGTCGGCGCTCTCGTCGTCGAACCAGTAGTCACCGGCGGCCAGATAGCGGAAGGCGTGCGTGCTGCGGTCGGGCAGCTCCACCGTGACCGCCCGCTTGCCGTCCTGTCGGGCGGTCAGTTCGTGGGTGCCGGGCTGCCAGTCGTTGAAGTCTCCGACGACGCTGACCGGGCCGGGCGGGGCATCTACCGGGAGCACGAACGTGATCTCGATGCTGTCCTTGCGCCGCTTGCGTTCCAGCACGGAAACCTCCTTGGGTGGATGGGATTGGGCCCATCCTGGGGCCGCCACCGCGGACCCGCACCCCGACGGCACCGCCGACGCGGCCGGTATGCGCCCCGGACGGCCGAACGCGGCCGACGGCGCGCGGCCGTTCGGCGGCGCCCCTGGCCAGGAGGGTGGTCAGGACTTGCCGCGCCCCGTGATCAGGTCACGGGCGCGGTCCACGAGCCCGGCTCCCGGCGCGAGGAGCTTGTTGGCCGGCGGGGTGTCGGGGGCGCCGGGGTGGGGGCGGGTGGGCGCCACCTTCTTCGCCGTACGGATCTTGTCGCCGAGGTCGTCGAGGGCCTTGGCGTCGACGACCTTGGCCAGGGCGGGGAACAGGTGCTGCTCCTCGTCGGCGATGTGCGCGCGGACCTCCTCGATCAACTTCCCCACCAGGGCGTCGAATTGAGGGTCGCCCACGTCCGCCTTCTCCAAATCCTTGAGCAGTCGCTCGACGGTGGCGTGATCCTTGATCTCCTGGTCGGCGAGGGCGTCGCCGCCGGGCACGTGCTCGCGTACGGCGGGGTAGAGGTACATCTCCTCCGCCACGGAGTGGCGCACCAGCTCGATCGTGAACTGGTCCGCGACCTCGCGGCGCTTGTCGTCACCCGCGGGCAGCGCCTGGATGCGGGCGAAGAATTCCTCCACCTCGCGGTGGTCGGTCTGCAATTCCTGGATGACGTTTCCGCCGTGTCCCATCAATCGGCTCCTTTCGTGTCGCGGGGAGCGTGCCCGGTGCGGGATCCGGCCCCGGGGTGCCCGCCGCCCGCCGGTGCACAGGTTCCCCGGTTCCGCATCCGTTAACGGAGCCGTCCGGGTCCGCCGCCGGGGTGCCTCCCGCGCGGTCACGGTGGGTGAGGCTTCGGGATGCGGGGAGGCGGTCGCGCTGGTTCGCTGGAATGGCTCGCGTCCATGCCCAAGGAGCCCGCCATGCCGGCCACCAGCCACAGCCGCGAACAGCGCGGCCACGACGACGCCCCCGACACCACGGCGGCCTTCGCCCGGCTGAGGACGCTCGCCGAGGGGCCCGAGTACGACGCGCTGCGGCACGATCTCGTGGCCCAGTGGCTCCCGATGGCGCAGCGCCTGGCGCTCAAGTACCGCAACCGTGGCGCCGAGACCGATGACCTCTACCAGGTCGCCGCCATGGGTCTTGTCAAGGCGGTGGACCGCTACGAAGTCACGCGGGGCCCGTTCGAGGCGTACGCGATCCCGACCATCAACGGCGAGCTCAAGCGGCATTTCCGTGACGCCCTGTGGGCGGTCCATGTCCCGCGCCGGGTGCAGGACATCCGGAACAAGGTCCGGGTCGCCCGCCAGGAGCTCAAGGCCACCCAGCCCGGCGAGCCCACCGTCGCCGAGCTCGCCGCCCGGTGCGGACTGGACGAGCAGGACGTACGCGACGGCCTGGAAGCGCTCGACTCCTTCAAGAGCCTGTCGCTCGAGGCGGAGACCCGCGCGGAGGGCGGCGACGGAGTCAACCGGCTCTCCTTGACGGACACGCTCGGCGCCACCGACCCCGGGTTCGACGCCGTCATCGACCGCGAAGCGATCAAGCCCGCACTCAAAGCCCTCCCGGAACGGGAGTCGAGGATCCTCTACATGCGGTTCTTCAACGACATGACGCAGCATCAGATCGCGACGGCGCTCGGCATCTCGCAGATGCACGTCTCGCGGCTCCTGAACAGCACCTGCGCGCGCCTGCGCGACGAGGCGCTGGCGGAACGCCGGGTCGGCGCTGCCTGAGATCTGACACGTCGTCACACAAGGAGTCACCATGGCGGACAGCAGCAAGAAGGGCCGGGGCAAGGGGAAGGGCGAGGGCAAGGGTGTTCCGGTCGGCGTCCCGGGCGGTGAGTCCATGAGGTCCGCGGGCGACGCCGACGAGGTCAAGGAGCGGGTGAAACAGGCCCGGGCGGACATCGAGGGCCGGCCCCGCCCGGCCCGCCCCGCGGGACCGGGCGGAAAAAAGGCGTAGCCGGCCATTCGCGGATCGCGCTGGGGCGCGTCACCCGCGCGCGCGATGGCGGCCGCCCTCCCGAAGTGTCCGGGGTGGACGACTGGATGGCGCGATCACGCCCATGGCGAGCGGCATGCCTGGTGGCCGGAAAGGTGCTGTCGTAATATGCACTCGGCCTTTTCAGCTATTACCCGCACTCTTTGCCGGCCGCTTCGGCGGCCACTCGTCATGGGGGGTCTCAATGGTGGAGGACATGGTCAGGACCTGGGCCGACGGCTGGGCCGTCTCACGGCGGACGCCCGCACCCGTCGAGTGGCCCTGGGGCGTCCACATCCAGGTCGCGGACGACCCGCACGAGATGGGACGCCATGTACTGCCCCGGGCCGAAGAGGAGTTGGTCCGCGCGGCCACGGCCCGCGTCACGCAGCCGCGCACCTGGTTGAAGACGCCCATCGAGCCGGAGGACCTGGAGCCGTGGCTCCCCGACGGCTGGGTGGTGGCCTGGCAGGACACGGGCCACCTCATGGCCGTGGACCTGCTGGCCGCACGACTGGACGTTCCCGAGGGGTACGCCGTGCGGGTCGAGCAGGCCGGGGCGGTGGTCCATGTGAACGTCCTGCACGCCGCCTCGGGCGAACGGGCGGCCAAGGGGCAGATGGCCGTCCTCGGGAAGAGCGTCGTCGTCGACCGCGTACGCACCGAAGACGCCCACCGGCGCAAGGGGCTCGGCAAGGTGGTGATGCGCGCCCTGGCCAACCGTGCCCTGGACGGCGGCGCGGTGCTGGGTGTGCTCGGCGCGACCGACAGCGGGCGCGCGCTGTACGAGACGCTGGGCTGGAAGAAGCACGCCACGTTGGCGGAGGGCGTCTACCGGCCCGGGAGCACCGGCGCCTGAGGAAGTGTCATGTCCTGGACGCCCGCCCCGCGCAAAGCCGCGCGTGACCGCGCGACGCCCTACGGGTCCTGCTTGCCCGCGCGCTGGGCCCGGGCCATCAAGGCGTCTCTGAGGGCGAAGACGGCGGCACGGTCGGCCTCACGGGCGAACCGTTCGAGCAGTTCGGCCGCGCCGGGATCCGGCCCGCCCTCCATCGCTTCGACGAGGGTGGCGATGCTCGGCCACTGGTCGCTGGAATGGCTATCGTCCACGGGATGTCCGGTTCTATTAGCAGATTCGAGGTCGGCATCCGCCCCAACGGTCTACTCATATCAGGACCGGACCGGTCATGGTGCCCGGCAACGGCCCGAACCGCCATATAGAGCACCGCGTTCCGCCCCGTGCCACGGCGTCACACGCGCTGGGCGCGGTGGAGCAGGGAGTGGAGTCCGTGCCTGCGCAGCGCGGCGCGGGCGGCGTTCGCGCCCGGGGCGCCGTGGACGCCGCCGCCCGGATGGGCGGCGGCCGAGGCGAGATAGAGGTTCCTGACCGGGGTCTCCGGCCGCCCGGTCCCGGGCACGGGCCGGAAGATCGCCTGCTGGTGCAGGGCGGTGGTTCCGTTGTTGATGGCGCCCAGGTGCAGGTTCTCGTTCATGGCCTGGAGTGTCGTGGGGGCCAGGACGCGACGGGCTCGGATGAGCGCCCGAAAGCCCGGCGCGTACCGCTCCACCTGTTCCTCGACGCGGTCGGCCATGGCCTGCTGCTCCCGCTCGTCCCACCGGCCGGTGATGGCGTCGGGCCCCGCGTCGGCGGTGATGTCCTGCGGCACATGCGTATAGGCCCACGCCGACTCCGTACCCTCGGGGGAGCGGCTGGGGTCGGCGGTGGTCATCTGGCCGAACAGGACGAACGGTTCACTCGGCACCTGTGCCGTCGCGATCTGGGCGGCGAACCGGGTCAGGCCGTCCACGCCGTCGGCGAGATGGACCGTGCCCGCCCCATGCGCGCCCGGTGCCGTCCACGGCACGGGACCCGCGAGCGCCCAGTCGACCTTGAACGTCGCGAAGTCCCACTGGAAACGCGCCAGATCGCGCACGAGACGGGACGGCAGGTGCTCCTCGCCCACGAGGTCCCGGTACAGGGCGGGCGCCGACACGTTGGCGAGGACGGCCCGCCGGGCCCGGACCGTCTCACCCCCTTCGGTGGTGACACCGACCGCGGCGCCGCCCCGTACGACGACGGACGCGACGCGCTGCCCGCACCGCACCGCGACCCCGCGTTTCTCCAGGCGGCTCACCAGCGCCGACGTCAGGGCCTTGGCGCCGCCGACCGGCACGGGGAAACCATGGCTCTGCCCCAGCATCGACATCAGCCAGCCGAAGCCGCCGCTGACCGCCGACTCGGGGGCCAGGTCGGCGTGCAGGGCGCAGCCAGCCAGAAGCAGTCGGCCCCCGTCCCCCGCGAACTCCTCCTCGCCCAGGCGCCGTACGGGAAGGGCCAGGCTACGGGCCAGCCGCAGACCGCCCGGCGCGCGGAGCTTGGCCGCCAGGCGCAACCCGGCGCGGACCGGCGGGAAGGGCGCGAACAGGGCTCCCACCACATCGGGTCCCACCCGGCACCACATGTCGTACATGGCCTGCCAGGACTCGCCGTCCCGGGGACCGAATCCGGCCAACCCGGCTGCCGTGTCCTGTACGTGACGCTCCAGCACCGCGCTCCTGCCGTCGGGCAGGGGATGGGCGAGGACGCGCGGGGCATGACTCCAGCGCAGGCCTTCCGCCGCGAGGTCGAGCCGGGCGAGGACGGGGGAGGCGACCGCCAGCGGATAGAAGGCGCTGAACAGGTCCGAGACGTAGTCGGGGTGGACGCCCCGGTCGCTGCGCACCGCGCCGCCCGGCTCGTCCTGGGCCTCCAGCACCTCCACGCTCCAGCCCGCGTCGGCCAGCAGGTTCGCGGCGACCAGCCCGTTGGGGCCAGCGCCGATCACCACCGCGTCAGGCATGCTGGAGCTCCGCGCGGTCCCGCTCGACGACCTTGGCCAGGCGGGCCAGCATCCCGCGGTGCCGCAGCTGGAGCAGCACCTCGGTCACCGGGTTGTGCAGCGTGCCGCCCATGCCTCGCAGCGGATGCTCGTCGCAGATCACCAGCGTGTCCGTGCCCCAGGGCCTGAGCTGGAGGTAGATCCGCGCGCTGCCCAGCGCCTTGAAGCTCGCCTCCAGTTCCAGCTCCTCGCACGCCTCACTGCGCCGGACGATTGTCGTGCCCTCGCCCGACCAGGGGCCGAGCCGCAGGGTGAACCGCAGCCGGGAACCGGTCGCGGGCCAGGTGTGGTCGAGGGGGGAGGACTTGTCGGGCCCCACCACCCAGTCACCGTAACGATCGGGGTCGGCGAGCACCGCCCACACCGCTTCGGGGGAGCGCCGGATCAACTGATGGCGGATGGCCATGGCAGGGGTCCTCCTTGGGACGTGACCGTGCCGTCGACGGGGGGCCGGACGGGAGCGGCGCCGGGTGGGCCGCTGCCGTGACCGGGCCCGCAGGGCTACGACGTACCCCCTCGTCGCCCCACAAACCCCATCGTGCGCGTACCGGGGGCGCCCCGCATCCCGCCCGTGCCGCGGCGGTGCCCCGTGCGGGCCGTCCGGCCTCACCCACCCGGCCGACCCCGGCATATTCACGCTCACCCCCCGTACGCAGCGCGAACCCACTCCCTCGGCGCCGTCGCCCGGCGTGCGCGGCCTCGCGGGCTTCCCCAGACTGTGATCGGCGGGGGTCGGCCGTCGCGCAGTGAAGGAGTTCATCGTGGAAGCGCCATCGCTGGATCGTCAGGACGAGATCAGGGTCGCCTCGGTGCCCGCGGGTCATGTGTACGTGCGGCACTGCTCCGCGCCGGAGACCGACGGGGTCAGGCGGCTGACCGATCCCCGGCCCAATGGCGCGCCCAGCACGTCACAGCGGTGGTGGCCACCGGTCATGCTCGACCCCGACTGGGTGAGCGCCCACCACGAGGACTTCGACGTCTTCCATCTGCACTTCGGGTTCGACGCGCAGAGCCCCGCCCAGCTGTCCGCCCTCGTGGACACCCTCGAAAGGCACCGAAAACCGCTGGTGTACACGGTGCACGACCTGCGCAACCCCCACCAGCTCGACCCCGCGACCCACGACGCGGCCCTCGACGTCATCATCCCGGCCGCCGACCACCTCATCACGCTCACCCCCGGCGCCGCCGAGACCATCGCCGGCCGCTGGAACCGGACGGCGACCGTCCTGCCGCACCCCCATGTGGTGGAGCTGCCGCTCCTGGCCCGCCCCCGGCCGGTCCACGACCAGTTCCGGGTGGGGGTGCACGCCAAGAGCCTGCGGCCCAACATGGCCGTGCTGCCCGTCGTACGCGTACTCGCCGACACGGTGGCCGAGCTGCCCGACGCGGAGTTCCAGGTGAACATCCACCGCGATGTGACGGACCCCGAAGCGCCCGCCTACGCACCTCAACTCGTGGAAGAGCTCAGGGAGTTGGCGCATCACGGGCGGCTCACCCTCACCATCCACGACTACTTCGACGACGAACAGCTCTGGGACTATCTGGAATCCCTCGACCTGTCCGTGCTGCCCTACCGGTTCGGCACCCACTCCGGATGGCTCGAGGCCTGCCACGACCTGGGCACCGCGGTCGCGGCCCCGGACTGCGGGTTCTACGCCCAGCAACGTCCCTGTCTGACGTACGGGCACACCCAGGAGGGCGGCCTGGACGAGGAGTCGCTGCGCAAGGCCGTCCTGCGCGCCTATGAGGAGCGGCCCGCGCCCCGGGCCACCGAGCAGCACCGGACCCGGGAGCGCGCCGAACTCGCCGCCGCGCACCGGGCCCTCTACACCCGCGTGCTGCGATGAGCGCGCTGCGGGTGGCACTGATCGCGTCCGCGCGCCATCCGATCAGTGAGCCGTTCGCCGGCGGACTCGAAGCCCACACCTGGGGGCTCGCACACGCCCTGACCAGGCGCGGACACCGGGTGGAACTCTTCGCCGCGCCCGGCTCCGACCCCGCGCTCGAAGCACGTGAGCTGCCGGTGCGCCAGGTGGTGCTGAGTTCGGCGGCCCGCGCTGACGCCAGCATGCCGAGCACCGCGTGGATGGAGGAGCACCACGCCTATCTGGGGCTGATGCTGGATCTGGCCCGTGACGGCGAGCACCGCTTCGACGTGGTGCACAACAACAGCCTGCACTACCTGCCCGTGGCGATGGCGTCGGCCCTGCGGGTCCCGGTGATCACCACCCTGCACACGCCACCGACCCCGTGGCTCGAGTCGGCCATCCAGAGCCGCGACACCTGCCCGGTCGTCTTCACCGCCGTCAGCCAGTGCACCGCGTCGGCCTGGCATCCCATGGTGCCCGACGCCCTGGTCGTGCGGAACGGCATCGACACCGACTTCTGGCGGCCGGGCCCCGGCGGCCCCGATCTGGTGTGGTCCGGGCGGATGGTGCCCGAGAAGGGGCCGCATCTGGCCATCAGGGCGGCGCGCGCGGCGGGAGTGCCGCTGCGGCTGGCGGGCCCCGTCTCGGACGAGCGGTACTTCGAGGAAGAGGTCGAGCCCCTGCTGGAGGACGGCGTCAGCTACGTCGGCCACCTCGACCGCAAGGAACTGGCCGAACTCCTCGGCACGTCGGCGGCCGCCCTGGTGACGCCGGGCTGGGACGAGCCGTACGGTCTCGTGGTCGCCGAGGCGCTGGCCTGTGGCACACCCGTCTGCGGCTTCGACCGCGGCGCCCTGGCGGAAATCCTCACCCCGCGGTGCGGTCTGCTGGCTCCCCCGGCGACATCGCGGCGCTCGCCGCGCTCATCCCCCGGGCCATGCGGCTGGACCGCGCGGCCGCCCGCCGCAGGGCGGAGCTGTTCTGCTCCCTGGAGCACACCGCCGACGCCTACACCCGTCTGTACGAGAGGGTGACGCGGTGATCGGCTACTACGTCCATCATCAGGGCCGGGGCCATCTGCATCGCGCGCGGTGCGTGGTGGCCCACGTGGAACAGCCCGTCACCGTCCTGTCCTCGCTGCCACGGCCGAGCACGTGGCGCGGCCCCTGGATCGCTCTGCCGCCCGACACCACCGACGACCCCGTCGACCCCACCGCCCGTGGCCGGCTGCACTGGGTGCCGCTGCGCCACCCGGGACACCGCGAACGCATGGGGATCATCGCCGAGTGGATCAGAGCGGAGAACCCCGCCCTGTTCGTCAGCGACGTATCGGTGGAGGCCGCGACCCTGGCGCGGCTCATGGGGGTCCCCGTCGTCGTCGCGGCCATGCGGGGCGACCGCCTGGACGCGGCACACCGCCTCGGCTACGACCTCGCCGACGCCCTCCTCGCGCCCTGGCCTCCCGACCTGCCCGAGCCGGACTGGCCCGCGCACTGGCACGCCAAGACCGAGCACACCGGAAGCATTTCGCGCTACGACGGGCGGCCGCGCCCCGAGAGCGACGGCGAGCGGCCCGGGGCCCGCCCCGAGGTGGTCGTGATGCTCGGGGCCGGAGGCGCCGACGTCACGCCGGCGCGACTGCGCGAGGCGGCGCTCGCCACCCCCGGCTGGTCCTGGACCGTACTCGGCGCTCCCGGCACGCCCTGGGTCGAGGACCCCTGGCCCCTGCTGTGCCGGGCGGACGTCGTGGTCACCCACGCCGGCCAGAACGCCATCGCGGAATGCGCCGCCGCCCGTGTGCCCACCGTCGTCATCCCCCAGCACCGGCCGCACGCCGAACAGCACGCCACCGCCCGGGCGTTGCGGGCGGCGGGCCTGGCCACCGTGCGGGACGCGTGGCCCGCCGCCGAGGAGTGGCCCGCCCTGCTCGCCGAGACGGTCGCCCGGCCCGGGCACTGGGAGCGCTGGTCGCCGGGCGACGGGGCGGCGCGAGCGGCGCGCCTCCTGACGGATCTGGCCGGACGGACCCCGAGGCGGCCCGCATGCGTACCGCGGTGATCACCCTCGCCGCCGGCCGGCACTCCCATCTGCGGCTCCAGCAGGACGGGCTCGCCCGGGGCACACGCGTCCCCGACCAGTACGTGATCGTCTCCATGGACGACCCCGCCATCGGCCCCCTCACCGCGGGCAGTGAACCCGAAGCGGACGTGCTCACCGTGCCGCTCGCCGAAGGCCGCCTGCCGCTCGCCGCCGCCCGCAACGCGGGGGCGGAGCGCGCCCTCGAAGGCGGCGCCGACCTCCTGGTCTTCCTCGACGTGGACTGCGTACCGGGTCCCGCACTCGTGGCCGGATACGCCCGCGCGGCACAGGACGGGGCGCTGCTGTGCGGCACGGTCGCCTATCTGCCGCCCCCGCCGCCCGGGGGTTACGACCTCGAAGAGCTCGCCGCTCTCGCGCCGCCGCACCCGGCCCGCCCCGCGCCCGCCGAGGGCGAGATCCTGCGCGGGGGAGACCCGCGTCTGTTCTGGTCCCTCTCCTTCGCCCTCACCGCCCGCACCTGGCGGCGCGTCGGCGGGTTCTGCGAGGCGTACACCGGTTACGGCGGCGAGGACACCGACTTCGCGGCCCTGGCGGCCCGGCGCGGCGTGGACCTGTGGTGGGTCGGCGGCGCCCCCGCCTACCACCAGCACCACCCGACACACGAGCCGCCCGTGCAGCACCTGGACGACATCCTGCGCAACGGGGCGCTCCACCAACGCCGTTGGGGCACCTGGCCCATGGCCGGATGGCTCCGCGCGTTCCAGGAGCTGGGCCTGGTCGTGTACGACCCCGGCGCCGACACCTGGCGCAAGCGATGAGCGGGCGGCTCCTCGCCCCTGTCGGAACGCCGGGCGCGTGCCCGGCCGGCCCGGTTCGCGGACCCGGGCGAGGGCACGCGGTCAAGTGAAAGATCCCGAACGCACCGCACCCATCAGCTCATCAGCTGAGGCCATTCATCCCCAGGAGGCGTCATGAGGGCACTCACCTGGCACGGCAAGCGCGACGTACGCGTGGACACCGTGCCCGATCCCACCATCCAGGACGACGACGACATCGTCATCAAGGTGACCACCACCGGCCTGTGCGGCTCGGACCTGCACCTCTATGAGGTCCTCGGGCCCTTCCTCGATCCCGGAGACATCCTCGGGCACGAACCCATGGGCATCGTCGAAGAGGTGGGCCCCGAGGTCACCGCCCTCAAGCCGGGCGACCGGGTGGTCATCCCCTTCAACGTCTCGTGCGGGACGTGCTACATGTGCGGCCACGGCCTGCACTCGCAGTGCGAGACCACCCAGGTGCGCGAGCACGGCACGGGCGCCTCGCTGTTCGGCTACACCAAGCTCTACGGCCAGGTGCCGGGCGGCCAGGCCCAGTACCTGCGCGTCCCCTTCGGCAACAAGCTGCCCATCAAGGTGCCCGAAGGCCCCTTGGACGAGCGCTTCGTCTACCTGTCCGACGTCCTGCCCACGGCATGGCAGGCGGTCGAGTACGCCGCCGTCCCGCCGGGCGGCAGCGTCGCCGTCCTCGGTCTCGGCCCGATCGGAGACATGAGCGCCCGCATCGCCGCGCACCGGGGCGCCGGGACCGTCATCGGGATCGACCTCGTCCCCGAGCGCCTCGAGCGGGCCCGGCGCCGCGGCGTCCACACCCTCGACCTGCGGGAGTGCGGCGACGGTCTCACCGACGCCGTACGCGAACTCACCGGCGGCCGGGGCCCGGACGCCGTCATCGACGCGGTGGGCATGGAGGCACACGGCAACCGCGTCGCGGCCGCCGCCCAGGGCCTCACGACGTTCCTGCCCGACGCTCTCGCCTCCGCCATGATGAAGAAGGCCGGGATCGACCGGCTCTCCGCGCTGTACACGGCGATCGACCTCGTCCGCAGGGGAGGCACCATCTCCGTCTCCGGCGTCTACGGCGGCGCCGCCGACCCGATGCCGCTCCTGACCATGTTCGACAAGCAGCTCCAACTGCGCATGGGCCAGGCCAACGTGCGGCGCTGGGTCGACGACATCCTCCCGCTCCTCACCGACGGCGACCCCCTCGGGGTGGACGAGTTCGCCACCCACCGCCTGACCCTGGAGCAGGCGCCCGACGCGTACGAGATGTTCCAGAAGAAGCGGGACGGCGCCGTCAAGGTGCTCTTCACCCCCTGACCCGCAGCTGTCCCACCCCTCGCGTTTCAGCCGCCGAACGCGCTCGCAAGGACGTGTTCGTGGCTTCCCGCGACGAGAGAGCGTTCATCCACCGACTGGGGGTACGTGGCGTGGACGAACCCGGCGAAAGGACGCGCCGGGCAGATGCCATGGACCCCCGCGGATGCGGGTGACAGCCACCCGCAGTCCGTTTGAGGTCCGAGACCGAGCGGTCATGGCTGAGGTGTCCGAAGGACCGCACTGGGAGAGAACATGACGACAGAGCACCCCACCGCAGACTCCACCGCGAGCGGCGACGGCCTGCCGGGCAGGCCCGGGCCGGTCTCGCCGCCCGTGGCCGAGCCCACCCGGCCGGCCGACCCGCTGCCCCCCAAGCCGGACCAGCAGGGCCCCGAAACGGTGAGCCCCACCGGCCAGGCCACCGGAGCCGACCCGGCCCGCATGGCGCAGAGCGGCGCGTACCTGACCACGGCCCAGGGGACGCGGGTGTACGACACCGACCACTCCCTGAAGGCCGGGGCGCGCGGGCCCGTCCTGCTCCAGGACCACCATCTGCGCGAGAAGATCACCCACTTCGACCACGAGCGGATCCCGGAGCGTGTGGTGCACGCGCGCGGCGCCGCGGCCCACGGCGTGTTCCAGGGGTATGGCACCGCCACCGAAGTGACCAAGGCGGCCTTCCTCGCCAAGGGCGTGGAGACCCCGGTGTTCGTCCGGTTCTCCACCGTCCTCGGCTCGCGCGGCTCCTCCGACACGGTGCGCGACACCCGTGGCTTCGCGACGAAGTTCTACACCGACGAGGGAACCTTCGACCTCGTCGGCAACAACATTCCGGTCTTCTTCATCCAGGACGCCGTCAAGTTCCCGGACATCGTCCACGCCGCCAAGCCCCACCCGGACCGCGAGATCCCGCAGGCCCAGAGCGCGCACGACACCTTCTGGGACTTCGTGTCCCTGCACACCGAGGCCACCCACCATACCCTGTGGAACATGTCCGACCGGGGCATCCCGCGCTCGTACCGGATGATGGAGGGCTTCGGCGTCCACACCTTCCGGCTGGTCAACACGGCCGGTGACACGGTGCTGGTGAAGTTCCACTGGAAGCCCAAGCTGGGCGTGCACTCCCTGGTCTGGGAAGAAGCGCAGCTCATCAACGGCATGGACCCCGACTTCCACCGCCGTGACCTCTTCGACGCGATCGAGGCGGGCGCCTTCCCGCAGTGGGAGCTCGGGATCCAGGTCTTCCCCGACACCCCCGAGCAGACCTTCGAGGGCATCGACCTCCTCGATCCCACCAAGATCGTGCCCGAGGAACTGGCGCCGGTGCAGCCCATCGGCCTGATGACCCTGAACGCCAACACCAAGAACTACTTCGCCGAGACGGAGCAGGTCGCCTTCCACCCCGGACATCTGGTCCCGGGCATCGACGTCACCGACGACCCGCTGCTCGCGGGGCGTCTCTTCTCCTATCTCGACACCCAGATCAGCCGGCTCGGCGGCCCCAACTTCGCGCAGATCCCCATCAACCGGCCGCACGCGCCCGTCAACGACATGCTCCGCGACGGCATGCACCAGACCGCCGTGCACACCGGCGTGGCGCCGTATCGGCCCAACAGCCTGGACGGCGGCTGCCCCTTCCTCGCAGGCGCCGACATGAGCGCCTTCATCGAGACCCCGGTGCGCATCCCGGAGGCGAGCAAGGTCCGTGAGGCGCCCGCGTCGTTCGCGGACCACTTCAGCCAGCCCCGGCTGTTCTGGCTCAGCATGAGCGCGCCGGAGCGCGAGCACATCATCGCCGCGTACACCTTCGAACTGAACAAGTGCTTCGAACAGGCCGTCAAGGAACGCAACTTGCAGGTCCTTGCGAACATCGACACGGAGCTGTGCGAGCAGGTCGCGGCGGGTCTCGGCCTGCCGGCGCCGAGTGCCACCGTGCCCCTCGACGCGGTGGACCCGAGCCCGGCCCTGTCCCAGCTCGGCCACACCTGGCCGACGGACGGCCGTGTGATCGGCATCGTCGCGGACGCCGCCGCGGACCTGGACGGCGTACGCACCGTTCGCCAGGCCGTCCTCGACGCCGGCATGGTGCCTCTGGTCATCGCGCCGGCCGGCGGCACGCTCGGCTCCGGCGGCGATCCGATCGCGGTGCAGCGGACCTTCGCCACCGCGCGGTCCGTGGAGTACGACGCGCTCCTGTTCGCCGGAGCACCCGAGCCCGGCGCCGACGCCTACGGGGCGCGCGACGCCAAGGCGGGCGCTCCCGCGTCACCGGCGAGTGACCCGCGCGTCCTGCTGCTGCTCACCGAGGCGTACCGGCACGGCAAGGCGGTCGGCGGCTGGAACGACGCACGCGGGCTGTTCGAGGCGTCCGGCATCGGCGCGGACGAGCCCGGCGTCGTGCTGAGCGACAGCGGTACGGCCGCCGTGGAGAAGGTCAAGGGCGCGCTGGCCGAACACCGGGCGTGGGACAGGTTCCCGCCCGCCGTGTGAGGCCGTCAGAGCCGTGGGCCCGCACCCTTGGGGTGCGGGCCCACGGTCGTGCGGCGGCGCCGAATGGCGCGGGCACAGGGTTGCGCGGCGAGTCGCGCGGCGGCTCAGTCGGCCAGGGCGGTGACGCGGGCGCACTCCCGGACGACCGCCTCCAGGCTCCCGTGCTGCCGGTAGAACTCGCGCTGGCGCTCGGCGCCCGTGCCGCCCCGCGTCAACCGCTCCAGCGTGCGCCGTACGCGCTCCAGGTCACCGCTGTCCTTCAACGCGCCCTCGACGTGGGTCACAAGAGCCCCGAGCACGTCGGACGCGGGCTTCTCGCGCATCGAGCGCGGGTCGACCAGCGCGCCGGTCAGGCCCGACCGGGCGGCCCGCCAGGACGCGAGGCGCAGCAGCCCCGCGCTGACCGGCGCCGGGGGCCGGCCCGCGCGCCAGTCCCCACTGGCCGTCTCCACCAGGGCGCGCACCAGGGCGGCGATCGCCACTGTGGTGCTCGGCTGGAGGCAGACGTCGGACACGCGGACCTCCACCGTCGGATAGCGGGCGGAGAGGCGGGCGTCGAAGTAGATCATGCCGTCGTCGCGCAGGGCGCCGGTGGCGATCATCGACTCGACGTGATGGTGGTAGCGGTCGGCGGAGCCGAAGATCTCGGTCGGTCCTGCGGAGGGCCACCGGTTCCACACGCGGCTTCGATAGCTGCCGTAGCCGCTGTCCTCGCCCTGCCAGAAGGGCGAGTTCCCGCTGATGGCCGTGAGCACCGAGAGCCATGGCCGGATCCGGTCGAGGACGGCGACGCCCTCGTCGTCCGACTCGACCGCCACATGCACATGGCAGCCGCAGGTCAGCTGCTCGCGGGCCGTGAGCCCGAAGTTCTCGGCCATCCACAGGTGGCGCTCGCCGAGGTCGAGTGAGGGACGCACCGGCACGGGTGAGGTGGCGAGGGCGGCGACGGTGCCTCCCGCTTCCTCGGCGCGGGTGGCCGCCGCCCGGCGCCGTTGAACGATCTCGTCCTCGATCTCACCCATGCCCGTGAGGGGGTCGGTGGCGAACTCCACCTGTTCCTGTTGCAGCTCCTTCTCGAACTCCTGCCCGTCGTCCGCGCCCGGCTTCCGGGGCCCCGGGGGCGAGACGACGACCGGGGAGAGCGCGAGGACCTCGCCGGTCCGCGCACTCACCATGAGCAGTTCTTCTTCCACGCCGACGGTACGCATGCGCGATCTCCGATTCCTGCCGGTACTCACGCAGGGACGTGTGCCCCGCCGACGCGCGGTCATACGATCCCGGGGACTCGCGGGAGGTCGGGGCGGGAGAGACCGGGCGGCGGCCCCCGCACGGCACAGGAGCGGCGCGCGGGCCCCGGGCGGCGCGGGCCGGGGCGGGTGGGCGCGGGCCGCCCGGGGCGCGGTGGTTACACCGGGCCCAGGCCCTGCCCGGCCATGCGGCCCGCCTGCTCGCTCTGGTCCTCGGCCCGGCGGGCCTTGTCCGACAGACGCTTGCGCTGCTCGGGGTCGGTGGCCCGTTCGGCGGCCTCCTTCCACTCCTTGGCCCGGGCCGCCAACTCGCGGGCGCGGCTGCGGTATTCGTCTCCCACGCTCATGGTCACTCCTGGATGGGGCGGGGGAAGGGGATCAGCCGCCCAGGGGGCCCATGACCGCGCTTCCGTGCCGCAGGACGACACGGCGGACGCCGCGCCTTCGCTGTCAGCTTGGGTGACGGGGCTGGCGGCGGCATCCGGGGTTCGGCCATGTGCGAAGGGCCCGGCCGGCGCCGGTGCGTCCGGGGCCCGTCCCGCCCGCCGGAGCCCCGGTCATTCGTCCCGGTGGACGTACTGGAAGGCCAGACCGCCCACGCCGGCGCCCAGCACCCCGAAGCCGAGGACGAACAGCCACAGTCCGAAGACGAGGCCGGTCGCCGTGACCGCCGCGCCGAAGCCGGTGAGGGCGGGGTAGGGGCTGCGCGCGGGGAAGAAGTCGACGGGTCCTGCGCGCTCGGCGATCTCCGAGCGGCCCCGGTCCTCGGGCCTCGCCCCGTGGCGCTGGTGATGGCGGGCGAAGAAGAAGCAGATCAGCGACGACATGATGAACGCCACGGTGAGGGCCGCGGTGCCCGCGGGTTCGCGCCCCGACCACCATCCGTAGCCCACGCCGGTGCCAAGGAAGAACACCGCGACCCCCGCGAAGAGATATGCCTCGGCTTTCATGGAACGCCTCTCCTAGAGGGGGTCGGGGGTCGCCTGTCCGCGCGGGGTGGCCGGGACCGGCAGGGCCGCGGCTTCCGGGTGGTGCAGGTCGAAGGCGGGGGAGTCGGACCGGACGCGGGGCATCGTGTGGAAGTTGTGCCTCGGCGGCGGGCAGGACGTGGCCCACTCCAGAGACCGTCCGTACCCCCACGGGTCGTCGACGCCGACCAGGGGTGCCCGCGCCGCGGTCCGCCACACGTTGTACAGGAACGGCAGAGTGGAGAGTCCGAGGAGGAACGCGCCGATGGACGAGACGGTGTTGAGGAGCGTGAAGCCGTCCGCCGAGAGGTAGTCGGCGTAACGGCGTGGCATGCCTTCGGCGCCCAGCCAGTGCTGGACGAGGAACGTGGTCTGGAAGCCGACGAACAGCGTCCAGAAGTGGATCTTGCCAAGGCGCTCGTCGAGCATGCGGCCGGTCCATTTCGGCCACCAGAAGTAGAAGCCGCCGAACATGGCGAAGACCACGGTCCCGAACAGGACGTAGTGCAGGTGCGCGACCACGAAGTAGGAGTCGGTGACATGGAAGTCGAGCGGCGGCGAGGCCAGCAGGACCCCGCTGAGGCCGCCGAAGAGGAACGTGACCAGGAATCCGATGGACCACAGCATCGGCGTCTCGAAGGACAGCGCGCCGTGCCACATCGTGCCGATCCAGTTGAAGAACTTCACCCCGGTCGGCACCGCGATCAGGAACGACATCAGGGAGAAGAACGGCAGCAGCACCGCGCCCGTGGCGAACATGTGGTGGGCCCACACCACCGCCGAGAGCGCCGTGATCGTGATGGTGGCGCCCACCATGCCGACATAGCCGAAGGTGGGTTTGCGGCTGAAGACCGGGATGATCTCCGAGATGATGCCGAAGAAGGGGAGCGCGACGATGTAGACCTCGGGATGGCCGAAGAACCAGAACAGGTGCTGCCACAGGATGGCCCCGCCGTAGGCCGGGTCGAAGACGACGGCGCCGAACTTGCGGTCGGCCTCCAGGGCGAACAGCAGCGCGGTGAGCACCGGGAACGCGAGCAGCGCCAGGATCGAGGTGAGCAGGACGTTCCAGGTGAAGATGGGCATGCGGAACATGGTCATGCCGGGCGCCCGCAGACACACGATGGTGGCGATGAAGTTGACCGAGCCGAGGGTGGTGCTCAACCCGGTCAGGATCAGTCCCATGGCCCACAGATCGCCCCCGGCGCCGGGAGTGCGGACGGCGCTGTTGAGGGGCGCGTAGGCGAACCAGCCGAAGGACGCCGCGCCGCCCGGCACGAGGAAGCCGGAGACGACGATGAGCCCGCCGAACAGATAGAGCCAGTAGGTCAGCGCGTTGAGCCGGGGGAACGCCACATCGGGCGCCCCGATCTGCAAGGGCATCACGGCGTTGGTGAACCCCGCGAACATCGGCGTCGCGAACAGCAGCATCATGATCGTGCCGTGGATGGTGACCAGCTGGTTGTACTCGGCGTTGCTCCACAACTGGAGCCCGGGGCGGGCGAGTTCGGCCCGCATGCCCAGGGCGAGCAGCCCGGCGAAGAGGAAGAAACCGAAGGCGGTCACGAAGTACATGGCGCCGATGACCTTGTGGTCCGTGGTGGTGAGGAAGTTCAGGAGCCGTCCGCCCAGCGCGCTGCCGCGTGCCGCTCCCACCGTGGACCCGGGCCGCTGCGCCTCGGTGCCGGTCTGCGTCATGGTGTCTTCCGTTCCGGTTGGGCCAGCGCTTCCTCGACGTGGCGCCGCTGGTCGGGGGTGGCGGGCAGGGAGACCCGGCGCCGGAAGTACCAGTGGTTCAGGGCGGCGCGCAGGCGGGTGCGGCGCGGCGCGTCCGCTTCGGGCGCGGGAGCGAGCGGCGGCAGGTCGCGTACGAGGAAGCGGTAGAGCCGGTCGGCGGCGAGCGGCCGGTGGCCGGGCTCCAGGGCCCCGTGCACCCGCTGGGTCACCCGGCCGGTCTCCTCGCCCTCCGTCAGGAGCCGCAGCTCGTGGGACTGCAACGCCAGGCACAGCCGCTTGGTGAGCAGGAAGGCGAGGACCGGAAAGACGAAGAAGCCGACGCGGAGCACCCACGTCAGGGTGTTCACCGAGAGCCGGAAGGAGAACGCCGCCACATCGTTGCCGCCCGCCGCGAGCAGCACGGCGTAGGCGACGACGGCCGCCACGCCGAGCGCCGTGCGGGTGGGCTGGTCGCGCGGCCGGTCGCACAGGTGGTACTCGCCCCGGTCCCCGGTGACCCAGCGCTCGAATCCCGGATAACCGATGAGCAGCAGCGCCAGCACACCCGGCAGTACGACGGCCGGAAGCAGGACGTTCCACATGATGGTGTGCCCGGCCACCGGCATCTCCCAGCGAGGCATGAGGCGCAGGGCGCCCTCCAGGAACCCCACATACCAGTCCGGCTGCGCCCCCGTGCTCACCACGTCGGCGCGGTAAGGACCGTAGTTCCACACCGGGTTGATCTGAGCCACCGCGCCGAGCGTGGCCACCGCCGCGAAGACCATGAGGAAGAGACCGGTCGACTTGGCGATGAAGTGCGGGAACATCGGCTGGCCCACGACGTTGTGGTTGGTCCGGCCCGGTGAGCTCCACTGGGTGTGTTTGAGATACACCACGAGCAGCAGGTGCATGGTGACCAGGGCGATCAGGGCCCCCGGCACGAAGAGCACATGCAGGATGTACAGCCGGTTGTTCAGGAGGTGGCCGGGGAAGGTCCCGTCCCACAGCAGGTACGCCAGATAGGTGCCCACGACCGGGATCGACATGACGATGGTGTTGGCGGTGCGCAGCCCCGTGCCGGACAGCAGGTCGTCAGGGAGGGAGTAACCACAGAACCCCTCGAGCATCGAGAGGAAGAACAGCGAGACACCGATCGCCCAGTTGAACTCACGCGGCCTGCGGAAGGAACCGGTGAAGAAGATCCGCAGCATGTGCACGCTGATCGCGGCCATGAAGATCAGCGCCGCCCAGTGGTGCATCTGGCGGATCAGGAGGCCGCCGCGGATGTCGAAGGTGATGTGCAGCGTGGAGCTGTACGCCGCCGACATGCGAAGCCCCTGGAGCGGTACGTAACCCCCGTCGTACAGCACGTCCTTCGTGCCCGGCTCGAAGAACAGCGTCAGCCACGTCCCGGTGAGCAGCAGGACCACCAGGCTGTACAGCGCCAGCTCCCCGAGCAGGAAGCTCCAGTGGTCGGGAAACGCCTTCCGCAGCAGCGCCTTGGCCGCCTCGGCCAGCGGGGAGCGCCGGTCCACCGCCGTGAACCCGGTCCCTACCGCCTCCCGCGCGACAGCACGGGCGTGCTCTCGCCGCCTGCGAAACAGCAGCATGCGTCACCGCTCTCTGGTGTCAGGGGTACGGAGGACCGGCCGGCTCACAGTCAACCGGACGTACAGGCGTAAACCGTCGCTTTTCGGAGGCCGAAACAGACTTCACCCATTCGCGCCCGCCGTCCGTGGCGGTCTCCGGCCCGTGCTGTGGCTGCGCGCGCCCGCCCGCCGGTAAGGGCCGGTGATGGGGCCGGTGATGGTCCCCATGGAGCAGGCGTCCGAGATGTGTGGGCATATTCGGGTAGCAGAGGTATGTCATCCGGTACCGGCCGTGCGGGGGCGCGCCGGCCCTCGGTAGCAACGCAGAGGAGTTCGAGCACATGGTCATCGCTCACCCGACTTCGCAGGTCCTCGCCGCAGGGCCCGCCACGACGCTGCTCCTGGTCATCGTGGGATTGGTGGTGGTGGGCGGACTCCTCGCGATGTTCTGGACCGGCCGCCGCCGGGCCGCGCGCAAGCCGCCGCCCCCGCCTGCGCCCCAGCCCGGGGCGGACTCCTGGGACACTCCTCCTTCGTCACCCGGCCCAGGGGAGCGCGACGACCGAGAGTGACCCGGCGGCGGCACAGCCTCCGGCGAACCACTCGCCCCCGCGGACCACTAACCTGAGCGAACCACTCGCTTCTGCGGACCACTCGCTCCGGCGAACCACTCGTTTCCTCCGACGACTCGCCTTCCGCGGACCCGCAGTCGCGACAACTGACCCCGAGCGGCGCATACCTGCGTCCATCGGGGTTACCTGCACTCTGCACCCACCGAGACGGACGCAGGACGGCGCCGAGCCGGGCCCGGGACGGTACCCCGCGACCCGTAGCCGTCCGCCGTCGAAGGGGCGCGCCGAGACAGGACGGTGCGAGGCGAACCCGGCCGTGCGGCTGGCCCGTGACTCAAGGGGACGCACCCCACGACCCCGCGACCGTTGAACGGCAGCACGCGACAGCGTCGACGCCCTCCTGTCGCCTCCATCCCTCCCGCACGGAAAGGCGTAACCCATGGCCGACCCGAACCGTCCGCAGGACCCGACCGACAAGTACCCCCAGCCGGATCTGCCGCAGCAGGACCAGGAGCACCCCGGCTGGACCGGCCCGATGGACCCGCCGCCGGACCATGGTGAACAGACGTACCGGGGCAGCGGCCTGCTGACCGAGCGCAAGGCGGTCATCACCGGCGGCGACTCGGGCATCGGGCGGGCCGTCGCACTCGCCTACGCCCGCGAGGGCGCCGACGTGCTCTTCACCCACCTGCCCGAGGAAGCGGAGGACGCCCGCGAGACCGCGCGTCTGGTGGAGGAGTCGGGACGCCGGGCCGTCCCGGTGGCCTGCGACATCCGCGACGAGCAGCAGTGCCGGGACCTGATCGACCGGGCGGTCGCCGAATTCGGACGTGTCGATGTGCTGGTGAACAACGCCGCGTACCAGATGTCCCAGCCGGACGGCATCGAGGCCATCACCACTGAGCAGTTCGACCGCGTTCTACGCACCAACCTGTACGGCATGTTCTGGCTGACGAAGATGGCCGTGCCGCACATCCCGGCAGGCGGCTCCGTCATCAACACCACCTCGGTCCAGGCCTACCAGCCGAGCCCCCACCTGCTCGATTACGCCATGACCAAGGGCGCGATCGTCACGTTCACCAAGGGGCTGGCCCAGATGCTGGCCGAGCGGGGCATCCGGGTCAACGCCGTGGCGCCCGGGCCGGTGTGGACGCCACTGATCCCGGCGACGCTGCCCGACACCGCCGAATTCGGCAAGCAGGCCCCGCTGGGCCGGCCCGCGCAGCCCGCGGAGATGGCGCCCGCCTATGTCTTCCTCGCCTCCGAACACGCCGGCTTCATCACCGCCGAGGTGCTGAACGCCACCGGCGGCTCACCCCTTCCCTAGGCGCGAGGGGCACGACGAGAGCGAACGGACCTTCAGGTCACCGTCGGCCGCGACGAGCGGCGGGTGCGAGCACGGGGTGGAACGTTGAGAGAGCTGGGCCAGGCCTTCGGCCAGTGGAGGCAGTGGGCGGGCTGGGAGTGCACGGCCGTGGCACGGTCGGCGCGGCGGGCGCTGAGCGGTCCCGGACCCGAACGGGACACCGCAGTCCAGGCGTTGAAGGCGGCCGCCGCGGCGCTGATCGCCTGGGCACTCGCGGGCTGGTGGTGGAAGGCGCCGATGGCGATGCTCGCGCCCTGGACAGCGCTGTTCTTGGTGCAGAGCACGGTCTACCGGTCGCTGAAGACGGCGTTGCAGCAGTTCGTGGTCGTCGTCGTAGGCACCCTGCTCGCGGCGGGCGCCGGCGTACTGACCGGCGACACCATGCTCGCCATGCTCATCGCGCTGCCGCTGACCATGCTGTTCGGCTCCTACGCCCGGTTCGGCACCCAGGGCCTGAACGCGCCGACCGCCGCGCTGTTCGTCCTGGTCTACGGCACGTACTCGGGCTTCGACATTCTGCACCGGTTCCTGGAGACCCTGTTGGGCGCCGCCATCGGGCTCGCGGTCAACGCCCTCGTGCTGCCGCCGGTGCACTCGCGCAGCGTGCGTCACCTTCGCGGACGGCTGCCCGAGGAGAGTGCCGGTCTTCTGCGCGCCGTCGCGGACGGCCTCGGCGAGGGGAAAGTGGCCCGGGAGGACGCGCAGGCCTGGCACGACCGGGCGCGGCGCCTGACCGACCGCGTCACCGATCTGCGCACCGCCCGCCGCTGGTCGCAGGAGAGCTACCGCTTCAACCCGGGGCACCGGCTGCGCCGTTCCGCCCCGCTGCCGCCGACCGCCGAATGGGACTTCACCTGGGACCGGATCACCAGCCACCTCGAAGCGATCACCAGGACGCTCGCGACGGCGGCCGCGAACGACGCGGACCAGCCGGTCCTGCCCGGCCCTGCGCCCGCCGTCGTGGCCGAGCTCTTGCGGGCCGCCTCGGACGTGTGCGCGCTCGACGACACGGTGGAGCGCTCACAGGCCACGGAGCGCGGCAGCGACGAGCAGACCGGGGAGCGCGTTCAGGAGCGCCGTGATGCGCTGCGCCGCGCGTACGCCGCCGAGAACGAGCTGACCTCCGTGTTCCGCGAGCGGGGCGACGCCTGGCAGGACACGCTGGCCGCCGTCACCGCGGACACGATCCGGCTGATCGGTGACCTGTCGGAACTCGCCGGACCCGACCCGGACGACGCGACGGACGACGCGACGGACCAGGGGGGCACGAGCACCCCGAAGGAGCACGGGAGCGGGGAGTAGCGCGACAACCCGGGGCGGCCGAGCCGCGCGCGAAGGCGGCGGCACTCCCCACCCACGACAGCCCCCTCACGCCGCTCGTTACGCGCGGCCTCCCGCCGCCGATCGCTCGCCAACCCGCCAACCCGCCAACTCGGCCCGGCGCGGCGGCACTTGACGTGGTGAGCGCGGTGGTTCGCTGCTCGCACCCATGGCCGCGAGGACTGGCGGCGCGCTCATTGTCAGAGGCGGCTGGCAACATCGCCGTTATGAACGTCGCCGTCCGTACCACCCCTCGGCGACCGCTCGATGTCGCCGCGGTCTTCCCTCAACTGGCCCCGCTGGCGAGCCCGGCGCTCCGTCTGCACCCCCGCCCCGGTTCGCCCTCGCCGTACGACTCGGTCGGCGGCCCGCTCCTGCGGCCCGCCCATCAGCCGTGGCCGTACTGCGACAGCCCTGATCCGCCGGAACAACCGTGGGCCTGTCCGGACGATCACCTGGAAGGTGCCTCGAGGTACCCTGACCGAAAATCGCGGGCGGGGTGGGTAAGCAGGTGGACAGAGACCGGAGGCATGCGGCGGTCATGGCGCTCCGCGAACTCGGGCGAGGACGCGACTGCCGCGACCGGGCGGATGCCGGTCACGGCTTGGCAGGCTTCGCCGACATGCCGGAGGCCCGCGGGCCATTGCTGGAGCTCGTGCTCGACCCGGATGACACTTTCGTAACCAGGGAGACCGCGGAAGCCCTGCTTCGGCGAAAGGACAGGACCGGGTTGGCGGCAGTGGCCTCCGCGATGGCCGTCGCGGACTGCCATCACAGCGACTGGATCGGCGCGGCGATCCTCGATGTGTTCAGCATCTTCTCCGAGGACCGGGACAACGCGACGCAATTGTGCGAGGAGATGATGCGGGACACTGACGACCGCGTTTCCCTGGGGGCTCGACAGCTGCACGAAATCCTGGCAGAGATCGACCCCGTTCTTCGAACCGCTTGACACGGGGACGACGCCGTCGCGAAAGCGCAGGCGTCGAACAGGCCCGCAGCTCAGCGAAGAGCACGTCCGCCGGCCCGACCACGGCCCCGCCCGTGTCGAGCAGAACGCAGGGCCGTGCCGGATCCGACGTCTCCGCCGGCCCATCCGTTTCCGGTGCGGGTTCTCACGCCGGGGCACCCGTGTCGCGCCCACGGCGGGCGTCCTGGCTCGGGCCCGGCGGTGGCGGTCGTGGTTCCGGCGTGTGGCTTCGGTCCGCGTCGCCCGGACGGCCCAACGGGGCGAAAACCCTCGGGGCGTACGTGGTCGACGACCAGGCACGCCCCGAGGGTCCCGGGCCTGTTCAGCCTCGGCGCCCCGCGATCAGGCGGTAGATCAGCAGCACGATCACCGAGCCCACGACGGCGGTGATCCACGTGGACAGGTGGAAGAAGCCCTTCAGACCGTCCACGTCGAAGATGAGCTGACCGAGCCAGCCACCGAGCAGACCGCCCACGATGCCGATCACGATGGTGACCAGGCAGCCACCGGGGTCCTTGCCCGGAGTCAGCGCCTTGGCGACCGCTCCCGCGATGAGTCCGATGACGATCCAGGCGATGATGCCCATGAGGAGACCTGCTTCCTTTCGTTGCGTGGCCCGGCGTGACACCGGCCGGGCGGCGACACCGGGGAGCGGGCCCCCCGTTCGCGAGATACGCCCTACCCCCGGCGAAGGCCCGCCCACGGGACCTCGGGTCCCGAGACCGGGGCCGAAAGTCCTGGTCACGCCGCCCGGCACGGGGTACACGGCGTGGAAGACATGCCTGGTCCCGCAGTGGTTCGCACAGGACGAGTGGTCGCACATGACGATGGAAGAAGACGAAGGCAACCGCCCGGCCGGTGAGCGCGCCGCGCCCGGCGGACATGGCGGACACGGCACGCACGCCAGGAAGCGGGGCGCACGCGAGGCGTGGAGCGACTTCCGGAACTCCCCGTTCCTGCCGGCGGTCGTGCTCGTCTTCATCCTGTCCGCCGCCGCCGGTCTGTTCGCCGGCTCCTACACGTACTCCATGGCCAACCCGACGCCGCACCACATCCCCACCGCGCTGGTCGCGCCCTCCGGCTCCGTCGAGGGCTCCGTGGAGGCGAAGAAGTTCGTGGCCGGCCTGGACAAGGCACTGAACACGTCACTCGCGCTGCGTCCCTATGGGGACGAGCGCGCGGCCCGCCAGGCCATGGAGGAGCAGACCGTCTTCGCCATCGTCGACGTGCGGCCGGACGGGGTCCACCTGGACGTGGCGGGCGCCGCCGGGGCCTCCGTGGCGCAGGTGCTCGCCCAGGCCGCGCCACCGGTGGCGAAGGCCATCGGCGTACCGGTGACGATCACCGACGTGAAGCCTCTTCAGCGGGGCGACCCGCGCGGCCTCGCGCTCTTCTACATCTCACTGGCCGCCGTGGTGCTCGGATTCGTCGGCTCCATCCAGCTGAGCGTGCACGCCCGCACCCTGAACCCGTTGGAGCGGATCGCGTTCACCGTGGCGTACTCGCTGCTCGGCGGGTTCACCATCGCAGCCGTGGTCGACTGGGGGCTCGGCGCGGTGCGGCTGCCGTTCTTCGAGTCCTGGATGATCCTGGCGCTGACGATGTTCACGTCGGGGATGGTCTTCACCATGTTCAACACCCTGATCGGGCGCTGGGCGATGATGCCCACCTGGGGACTCATGGTGCTCCTCGGCAACCCCTCCTCCGGCGGCGCGGTGTCCTGGCCCCTGCTGCCGTCCGTCCTCGGGCACGTCGGGCGCTGGCTGCCGCCCGGCGCCTCGGTGAACGCCCAGCACACGGCCGTCTACTTCGCCGACGCCCAGCACGCCTTCCCCTTCCTCGTGCTGGCCGGGTGGTCCCTGGTGTCGTGCGCGGTGTTCTGGTTCTGGCGCCACCGCCACCCCGGCGGCCGCGACCGGAGCGCCCCGGCACACGGAGCCTCCGTCGCGGCCTGACCCGCCGGACGCCCAGGGCCGCCCGAAGTGCCACGCCATTCGCTTCTGGGCCCCTCGGCGTGGTCCACTCGATGAGCTGATCAGCACGCCCGTGCAGACATGGAACGGGGTGATGGGGGGAGGCGGGGGAGCAGGGGGGAATTGAGGAAGTGGTGTTCATGGATATCGCACGGCGCAACAACGTCACCGTCACCGGCAATCCGCAGGGGCGCACGGTGGTGCTGGCGCACGGCTTCGGCTGCGACCAGAACATGTGGCGGCTCACGGTGCCCGCGCTGGCCGACGACTACCGGGTGGTGCTGTTCGACTACGTGGGTGCGGGCCGTTCCGACGCCACCGCGTTCTCCGAGGACCGCTACGGCTCGCTGGACGGCTACGCGCAGGACGTCGTGGAGGTGTGCGAAGCGCTCGACCTGCGCGACGCCGTTTTCGTGGGCCACTCCGTGAGCGCGATGATCGGTGTCCTGGCCGCCGGGCTCGCCCCCGGACGGATCGGGGCGCTGGTGATGGTGGCTCCCTCTCCGTGCTACATCGACGAGGACGGATACCGCGGCGGGTTCAGCGCCGAGGACATCGACGAGCTGCTGACGTCCCTGGAGTCGAACTATCTAGGCTGGTCGGCGGTGATGGCACCGGTAATCATGGGGAACGAGGACCGGCCCGAGCTCGGCGCCGAGCTGAAGAACAGCTTCTGCGCCACCGACCCGGACATGGCACGCGTCTTCGCCCGTACCACGTTCCTCTCGGACTCCCGGGACGACCTGAAGAGTGTGACGGTGCCGACGCTCGTCCTGGAATGCCTCCAGGACGCGATCGCCCCGCGCGAGGTCGGCGCCTACGTCCACCGGGCGGTCCCCGGCTCGACGCTGGTCACCCTCGACGCGACCGGACACTGCCCGCATCTCTCCGCGCCCGAAGCCACCAACAAAGCGATCCGGACCTTCCTGGCCGGCCTGCGATGACAGGCCGCAAGGGAGATCATCCCGACCCGCCCGAGACCGATGAGGACAAGATCTCGGGCGCCGCGTTCGCCGCGCTCCTCGAAGACAGCGCGGACGAACTCTACGAGTGCGCGCCGTGCGGGTACCTCTCCACCCTGATGGACGGCACCATCGCCAAGATCAACACCACGCTGCTCCACTGGCTCGGCCTCGAACGCGAGGCGGTCGTCGGCCGGATGCGGTTCACCGACCTGCTCACCGTGGGCGGCCGGCTCTACCACGAGACGCACCTCGCGCCCCTGCTGCGCATGCAGGGCGAACTCGGCGGCATCGCCCTGGAGTTCAAGCAGTCCGACGGCGGCCGCATACCCGTGCTCGTCTCGTCCTCGCTCAAGCGCGGCGGCGGTGGCGAACCACTCCTGATCCGTACCACCGTCTTCGACGCCCGCGACCGCCGCGCCTATGAAGAAGAACTCCTGCGCGGCCGCAAGGCGGCGGAGGAGGCGCGCAGACAGGCGGAGGCCGACCGCGCCCGCCTCCAGGACGCCCTCGCCGTGCTCCAGCAGTCGCTGCTGCCCGACATGCTCCCCGAGGTGGCAGGGATGGAGACGGCCGCCTACTACCACACCGCCCATCCCGAGCGGCTGGGCGGCGACTTCTACGACGTCTTCCCCGTCGGCCAGAACCGCTTCGCCTTCTTCCTCGGCGACGTGTGCGGCAAGGGCCCCCAGGCCGCCGCGGTCACCTCGCTGACCCGCTACACCCTGCGCGCCGCCGCCCTGCACAATCCGGACCCGCTGTCGGCGCTCACCACCCTCAACACGGTGCTGCACGAGCGTTACGCGGGCAGCGGCGACCCGCGCTACTGCACCGCCATCTTCGGCACGCTCGAACCCGACCCGGCGACGGGCCATGTCGCCGTGCGCCTCGCCTCGGGCGGCCATCCCCCGGCCGTCGTCGTGCGAGCGGACGGCGGCGCCGCTTTCCTGCCCACCCCCGGCGGCCTCCTCGTGGGCATCCTGCCCTCCGCCCGCTTCACGGCCGCCACGACCGTGCTCACCCCGGGCGACACCCTGCTGCTCTACACCGACGGCATAACCGAGGCCCGTACCGGCAAGGACCGCACCACCCTGTTCGGCGACGAGGCGCTGCTCGCCTTCGCCGCCGGGCACGCCGGTAAGCCGCCCGACGCCGTCATCCACGCCCTGACCGGCCTGCTGACCAGTTTCGGCGACGGTCTCGACGACGACACCGCCCTGCTCGCCCTCGGCGTTCCCGCCACCGGACCCCAGACGAGAAGCCCCGCATGAACCCCCTGACGATCACCACCCGAGACACCCTCACCGGTCCCGTGCTGGAGATTTCCGGCGACCTCGACTACGCCAGCGCGGCACGCCTTCGAGACCTGATCCCCGCGATCGCCCTGCGGCCCGGTCAGCGTCTCGTCCTCGACCTCGGCGGCATGGACTTCTGCGACTCCAGCGGAGTCAGCGCCCTGATCGTGGCCCGCAACCACGCGCACGCCGCCGAAGCCGAGGCGGCACTCGCGGCCGTGCCCGCCAACACGATGCGCACCCTGCGCATCGTCGGACTCGACCAGATCTTCTCGCTCTACCCAGACAGCGAGACAGCCACTCGTCCCTGAGGCCCAATAAGCCTTGTGGCCAGGCGAGTTGCAGGGCTCGGGGATCCACCGACACGGGTCTGCCGCACCTGGACGCAGAGCCCGTGCCTGCCGGACATCAGCCGCGCAGGACATCCCTCACGAACACGATCCCGTCCGCCGCGCCCAGCTCGGCGGGATCAAGCGGGGCGTAGCCGAACCAGGGCGATACCCGGGGCTGGACCTTCAAGAGGCCCAGCACGGCAGCGAGTTGGGGCGCGCTGAAGAGCTGACGGCTCTCGGGCAGGGCGTACAGCAGCCCCTCGACGGTGTCCGGCGGCGGGGCGTCCACCCCTTGGTGGGGGAGCGTCCCGAGCGCCGTGGCCAGGAAGGCGTAGCCCCCACCCGTCTCGGCGTTCACGAGGGCGCCCGCGCCCCACCATTCCACCGCACGGTCAGCCATCCGCATCGTGCTCTTCGGCCGCTGGAGGTGGGCGTTGTGGGCATGGACCAGCACCGGGCCGCGCGCGGCGAGGGCGAGCAGGTTGTCCGCCATCATCCGGTCCCGCAGCCCCGTCAGCCGTGCCAGGCGGCACGGTGAGCTGTCGGCCATCGCGGAGTGGTAGCGCAGCAGTCCGACGGCGGTGCGCCCATACAGCCGCGCCCGCTCCCATGCCTCCCGTGACGTCGCGTCGATCAGATGAGGGGTCTGTTCGTCGAGCAGCGCGACCAAGTCGTCGGCGAGCAGCCGTAGTTGACCGGCCTCCGCCGACCGGCCGACGGACCGGCCCGGTTCCATCATGGCCGCGGGATCGGTCCATCGCTCGTCGGGGCCGAGCAGACGGTCGAGTGTCCGAGCGGTGTGGGGAAGGAGCTCCGGGTCGGTGTGGGCGGCCAGGTAGTCGTGGAGCGTGACAAGGGCCTGGCGGGGGCTCTCCGCGCTCTCCATTTCCAGCGGGCCGTCGAAGCCGGCGAAGCGGACGTGTTCGGACGGGGGCCGGCCGTCGTTGAACGCCCGCATCCAGCGTACGAGTTCGCGGTTGGCGGGCGAGGCGTTGAACCATGTGTGGCTGAAGCCGCGCGCCATGACGTCGTCGAGGGAGCCCGTCCCCGAGGTGACGTAATCGTCCACGAGCTGGCCCCGCACGCAGTCGCTCTCCACGGCGATCGTGCGGTAGCCCTCCTGCTCGACCAGCTGCCGGAAGAGTTCGTTGCGCAGGCCGAGGAGGGTGGGTTCGCCATGGGTCGGCTCGCCGAGCGCCAGCACCCGGGGGCGGCCCGGGAGCAGTTTCATGACGCAGGACGCTGCTACGGCGTGGGCAGTGCCCTTGATGTCGATTGCCATGACCTCAACGGTATCGTTGAACCTCCGCTAGAAACTTCTTCCCGTTAGGGTCCGGGCCATGGCTCAAAAGTCTCAAAGGCATGACCAGGAGCATGACCAGGGGCATGACTGGCGGCGAGAACGGCGGCATGGACGGCTCAGGCCGGTCGATCTGGCCCGCGCGCACGGTCTGTCGACGCAGGCGGTCAGGAACTACGAGGAGGCCGGCATCCTTGCGGCATCGGACCGCACCCCGCACGGCTACCGCGTGTACACGGCGCTGCACGAGAACGCCCTGACAGCCTTCCTCGCCCTGGTGCCGGGGCACGGCCACGGGACGGCGGCGGCCATCATGCGGCGGGTGAACGAGGGGTCCCCGGACGAGGCGTTCCGGCTCATCGACGAGAGCCACGCGCGGTTGCTCGACGACCGCAGGACCCTCCAAGGGGCCGAGCGGGCTCTGCGCGACCTGGCACCGGACACGGCGTCCGGGCAGACCGATGGGAGGCCTGGGGGCGATGCGCCCGAGGTTGGCACGTCCGGGCAACTGACGCCGCCCGCACCCCTGTTCATCGGGCCGCTGGCGGCAAGCCTCGACATTCAGCCGGCGACGCTGCGCAAGTGGGAGCGCGCCGGACTGGTGACCCCCGGCCGTGACCCGCTGACCGGTTACCGCGTGTACGACGAGACCGCCGTAAGGGATGCGCGCCTGACCCATCAACTCCGGCGCGGTGGCTACCTGTTGGAGCAGATCGCGCCGTTGATCGCGCAGGTCCGCGCCGCCGGAGGCGTGGCTCCTCTCGCGACCGCCCTCACCGCCTGGCACGCCCGCCTCGCCACCCGAGGGCGAGCCCTGCTGAGCGGAGCCGCGGCGCTGAACGTGTACCTCCACGCGCGCGGGTGAGCCGGTGGCGCGCGGCAGGGCAGGGAGTTCTTCGTAAGGGGCGGGGTTCGCCGCGCGCCGCACCGAAGCTCACCGCTCCTTCTCCGAGATGGGGATGAGGACGAGGCCCGCGATGGACAGCCATCCACCCAGCTGCCACAAGTCCGGAAAGGCGCACAGATGCGGACGACCGGGGTCTTGTGCCGACCGATGAACGGGCGGCGGGGCGGGCGAGTTGCCGGGTTCGCTCCGGGATGTCGTGTGCGGAGGGGGCGGGGACGGCCGTACCGCGCCGGACCGCCGAGCCTTCGGCGGGCACAGGCCGGGCGGGTACGATGCGCGCGGCCCGGATCGCGAGCGCCGGACCGTCCCGGGTGCGCGAACGGCGCCACCGGGGCCGAGGCCGGGGGGGGGCTGGCGTGGAAGACGACAGGGTGGGCACGGGTCGCGCGGCCGAGGCCGAAGAGCGCGAGCAGGTACCGGCCCCGCTGGACCGGCGGGTGTTCGCCGTCGCCGCCGCGGTCTTCGCCCTGCTCATGGCGCTGTCGTCGCGCTACGGCTTTCACCGCGACGAGCTGTACTTCCTGGACTGCGCCCGGCACCTCGGTACCGGCTATGTGGACCAGCCCGCGCTGGCGCCGCTCCTCGCGCGGGTCTCGCTCGCGCTGTTCGGCGTCTGGGCGCCGGGTCTGCGCCTGTGGTCCGCGCTCGCGGCCGCTGCCACCGTGGTCGTGGGCGCGCTGACCGCGCGGGAGTTCGGCGGCGCACGGCGCGCCCAGCTGCTCGCGGCGCTCGCGACCGCCACGATGCCCGTACTCCTCGGCGGCGCGCATGTCGCCAACACCACGTCCTACGAGGTGCTGGCCTGGGCGGCGATCGCGCTCGTGCTGGTACGCGTCGGGCGTACGGGCGACACGCGGTGGTGGCCGGCGGCAGGAGCGCTGGTCGGGCTCGGCGCCGCGTTCAACCATCTCGCGGGCGTCTTCGGCGCCGTCCTGCTGGCCGTCGTCCTGCTCGGTCCGGCCCGCAAGGCCCTGGCCGACCGCCGGCTGCTCGCGGGCGCCGCGATCGCCGTGCTGTTCGTGCTGCCGGACATGTGGTGGCAGGCGCGGCACGGCTGGGCCATGTTCGAGATGACACGGGCGCTGAACGCCGAGAACGGCGGCCCGCGGAACATTCCCACGTGGATCGTGGGACAACTCGCCGTCTGCTGCCCCGCGATGGCGGTGCTGTGGGTGGGAGGCCTGCGGTTCCTGTGGCGGTCGGGACGACCGCTGTGGCGTTCCCTTGTGATCACGTACGCCGTCCTGTTCGTGCTGTTCGCCGTGACGACCGGGGCGCAGGTGTACTACTTGGGCGGCCTGTACGTGTGTCTCCTCGCGGCCGGCGCGGTGGGACTCGACACATGGCTGCGCGCCCGCGCGGGGCGGTTGCGGGGCCTGATGATCGGCACCACCGTCTCGACCGCGCTGCTCGCCGTGATCGTACTGCCGGTGCTGCCGCCCTCCGACGTGACCTGGACCTATGCCGTCAGCTCCAACTCGGGGGAGTCCCTTGGCTGGCCCCAACTGGCTGGCACCGTACGGCAGGTGTGGAACGGGCTCCCGGCCGGACAGCGGGCGCACGCGGTGATCTACGCGGAGGACTACGGCGAGGCCGGCGCCGTCAACGAACTCGGCCGGGGCAGCGGCCTGCCCACCGCCGTGAGCGCCCACAACACCGACTGGTGGTGGGGTCCCGGCGACCCGAACGCCACGACCGTCGTCGCCATCGCCCCGGGGTCGGAGCACGCGCCGGACTACGAGGCCCACTTGCGCCAGTACTTCACCGACGTGCGCCCGGTGGCCACCCTCTCCGACCCCGAGGGTGTGCACTCCGTCGAAGGGGGCGGCCACATCTACGTCTGTACGGGCCCTCGCCGTCCCTGGGGCGACGTGTGGCCCGCGCTGCGCCACTACCAGTGACATCGCCGATGAGTAAGTGACCGGGCCGCCACACCTCGCGGCGTGACGCCGGTGCGCGGCGCCCTAGTGGGATGTGCCCTCGGTCGGAGCGGGGGCGTCGTCGCCGAACAGCTTCGAGAGGTGGAGGTCGAGCAGGCGCAGTGCCGTTTCCGGATCGTGCACGTCGAGCAGGACATGGGTGGCGAGGCCGTCCGTCACGCTGATGAGGAGCATCGCCTCGTCCTCAGTGGCGCGTTCGGGCGCCAACTCGCCCCGCTCGGCGGCCAGTTGGAGCTGGCCGGCGAAGAACGCCCGGAGGTGGGGGATGCCGGACTTCGCCTCGGCGCGCACACCTTCGTCGTGTACGGCGCGCGCGTAGTAGGCCGCGCCGACCAGAAGTCCGGTGCGGCTCCTGTCGTCCAGCGGCAGCATGCCCGAGAGGCAGGCGCGCAGGACTTCGCGCGGGGTGGGCTCGCCGCCGAGGGCTTCGATCCGCTCGTGGACGCGCTGGGTGGCGAGCCGGTTGATGTGCCGGAGGGCGAAGACCAGCATCTCGTCCCGGGTGCGGAAGTAGTGCTGGAGCCGGCCGAGCGAGATGCCCGCTTCGGCCGCGACATCGCGCAGGCTCGCGCCGTCCAGTCCGCGCGTGCTCGCGATCCGCCACAGCGCGGCGGAGATCTCCTGCCGTCTGGCTTCATGGTCCACCCTCTTGGGCACGGACGAGACCTCCTTCTCCTGGGTGCTGCGGGCTCGGGCGGCCGTCGCCCTGGTGGGGCAGATGCACGGCCCGGCACTTTTACAAGTCGCTTGTACCGTTATAGCGTACGGCTACTCAATACGCTTGACCTGGAAACCGGTGACCTCATGCACCTCACACCCGCCGCCCTGCTCCTGCGGCCACCCCGCCGCCGTGTCGATCCCCGGGCCCGCCGTTGGTGGACGCTTCAGGCGTTCCTGGCGCTCAGCGGTCCGATGCTGCTGACCGCGCTCGTCCTCGCGGCGCTCGCGTCGCTGTTCTTCCCCGGCGCCCTGCCGTGGCTCGGGCCGCTGCTGCTGGTCGTGCTCGTACTGCCCGCGCTCGGCTATCTCGTGCTGATGCCGCGCGGGCGCTATCGGGTGCACGCCTGGGAGCTCGGCGAACTGGCGGTCTACGCCGCCGGGGGCTGGTTCTGGCACAAGCGGCGGATCGCGCCGCTGTCCCGGGTGCAGACGGTGGACACGGTGCGCGGCCCACTGCAACGGCGTTACGGGCTTGCCACGGTCGTCGTCACCACCGCGTCGACGGCCGGCGACATCAGAATCGTGGGGCTGTCCGACGCGGACGCCGAGGAACTGTCCCGGCGCATCGGCGAAGCCGCCCAAGACGTGCCGGGTGACGCGGTATGAGCGGGTCACGGGAGGAGTTCGGTGGCACGGGGGTGGAGGAGGCCGCAGGTGCGCCGGAGGCCCCAGGTGTGCAGGGGACCGCGCCGCCGGGGTGGCGCCGGCTGCACCCGCGTTCCCTGCTGGTGCACTGCGGCTGGATGGGGGCGCCGCTCCTTACGCTGCTCCTCACGGCACTGGCCGGGGGCGGCCGGGTCACCGCCGGCGCGTGGCGCACGCTCGCCGCCGTGGCGACCTCATTCGCCGCCGTCACCGCCGTCGGCCTGATCCGTTGGACCCGTACGCGCTACCGGGTCACCTGCGACGCCCTCGAGGTGCGGACCGGTCTCCTGAACCTGCGGCTGCGCAGCGTCCCGTTGCGGCGCATACGCACCGTCGACCTGACCGCGTCGCCGCTGCACCGGCTGCTGGGCGTCACCGTGCTGCGGGCCGGTACGGCGGGGTCGGGCCAGGGCCGAGGCGACCTGTCCCTCGACGCGCTCACCTTCACCGAGGCGCGCCGGCTGCGTGCCGCGTTGCTGTCCCGCGCGGGCATGGCGGGCGCCGACCGCGACGACTCGCTGCTCGCCCGCATCGACTGGCGCTGGTCGCGCTACGCCCCGCTCACGTTCTGGGTCGTCGGGGGGGTGTTCATGGTGGCCGGGTCGGTCTACCGGGTGCTGGACGGCATCGGCATCCAGCCGTGGCGACTCGGCTTCGTCCAGCGGGCGTTCGCGCAGTTCGGCGCGAGTGCGCTCTGGCTGACGATCCCGGTGGCGCTGCTGGCCGTGCTCGCCCTCGGCTCGGTCGGCTCCGTCGCCCTCTACGTCGAGAACTGGTGGAACTACCGTCTGGAATGGACCGACGCGCACACGCTGCGGGTGCGCCGAGGCCTGTTCACCACCCGTTCGGTGACCATCGAACAGGCGCGACTTCGGGGCGTGTTGGTGTGTGAGCCCCTGCTGCTGCGAGCCGGCGGCGGCGCGCTGGTCCGGGCGGTCGCCGGCGGCCTTGGAGACCGTGAGGAGAACCGTAAGCGCAGCGGACTGCTGCCGCCGGCGCCCCGCGCCCAGGCGTTGCGCGTGGCCGACGGGGTGCTGCGTTCGCCCTTCCCCGCACAAACCGCACGGGTGGCGCTCACGACCCATCCTCCGGCGGCGCTGCGGCGGCGCCGGACGCGCGGGCTGCTGTTCGTGGTGCTGCCCGGCGCCGCCGTCCTGGCCTTTCTCGGCGTGGTGTGCACGCCCGTGCTGCTGTACTGCGCGGTCACGTACGTGGTGATCTCCACACCGGCCGTGCTGTGGCTGGCGCGGGACGCGTACCGCAGTCTGGCGCATGGGATGCGGGACGGCCTTCTGGTCACCCGCTCCGGGACGTTCAGCCGGGACACCCTCGCGCTGCGGCGCGACGCCATCGCCGCCTGGACGTTCTCGACCTCGCCGTTCGCCCGTCGGCACGGGCTGGTCACGCTGACGGCGGCGGTCGCGGCCGGCGAGGACGGCTATGCCATCCGCGACCTGGCGGCTGCCGACGCCCCAGGCTTCGCCGCCGCGGCGACCCCGGGCCTCCTCGACGAGTTCCTGATCGGTCCCCACGGAAGCTGACGTTCTCGGGGGGGGGGGGGGGGGGGGGGGGGGGGGGGGGCGCCGCCTCTCACCCTGATGTCGGCGCGCTCGCGCCCTCAACGGACGGTGTTTCCGAGCTAGTTATGGCACTGTCCGCGTGACGGCGCTGGGCCCACCGGACGGTGAGAGGAGCCGCGAGGCCCGCCAGGACGAAGAGCGCTCCCACCACGTACCAGCCGGGGCGGCCCCATGTGACGCACAGCGAGATGAGCGACGTGGGGCCGACGGCTTCCGCCAGGCCCGCGCCGAGCCCGAAGACGCCGAGGTACTGACCGGTGGCGTGCGGGGGAGCGAGAGCGAAGGAGATCTCGAACCCGGCGGCGGAATGCCACAGTTCACCGATCGTGTGCACGACCACCGCCGACAGGAGAAGCACCGCGGCCGCCCAGGCCGGCACTCCCGCCGAGAGCGAGATGATCACGCAGGCGAGGAGGAACGCCACACCCGAGCGCCGGTAGGCGACAGCACCCGCCGTGGGGGTGTCGATGTTCCGGCTCGCGTGTACCTGGCAGGCGACGACGATGACGGTGTTGACCAGCATGGTCCCCGAGATCAGCCAATGGGGCGCCGTGGTGGCGACGACCAGCCAGAGCGGGACGGCCACGGTGAGCACCCTGAACTGGATGGCCATGACACCGTCCAGGAGGGTGAGCGCGAGGTAGGGGCGGTCCCGCAGGGCGATCCAGCGTGGGCCGTCGGAGGCGGGCCGCGGCGCGACCGGGGGCAGCGGGAGCAGAAGCGCGGCGGACGCCATGAAGGCGAGGGCGTTACCGAGGACGAGTACCTGGTACGCGTCATGGGTCCCCACTTGCACGGCCCAGCCCGCCAGGACGGCTCCCAGGGATATCCCGAGGTTGGTCACGGCGCGCAAGTAGCCGCGGAACGCCTGGGGACGGTCGCCCCCGTAGTGCCGGATGAGCGGACCGCGCGCGGCGTTGCCCGCCCCCTTTGCGGCCATGGCCGCTGCGACCGCCATGGCGAATGGCCAGAAGCCGTCCGCCCGTACGAAACCGGCCGTGGCCAGCGCCTGGACGACGAGGGCGCCCATGTACACGCCACGCGCCCCGTACCGGTCCGCGAGGTGGCCCACGGCGACGCCCGCGGCGAGGGAGAGCAGGCCGGCGATGCCCAGCCCCAGGCCCACTTGGGATGCCGGGAGGTGACGGTCCTCGGTGAAGTAGAGCACCCCGGCGGTGAGGTACAGACCGCTGCCGACGGTGTAGACGAAGTTCGACAACGCGAGGGTGCGCTGGGCTCCCGGGGCCGGCAGTAAGGAGGCCATCGAGGGTTCCGATCCTGAGGCATAGGTAAGGGATGACAAGGCTAGGTGCTTATTACTTGGCGTGGCAAGGGGATTGCTTTGGAAGTCCGGCCGGGTGTGACCACGCCGTGAATGGCGTTGTGGGTCAGGCCAGTTGGCGGCGTGATCGGGGGCGGGGGGTGAGGGCAGTGATGTCGGGCGTCGGACATGGCACGTCAGATGTGTGTCATGGGATGGACCACTGGGAACGGCCTACGCTGTCGCCAACACGGGTGTGACACCCGGACGTTCTGGCTGCCGACCAGGCAGCGCCTGTGACGAGGAGGGTGAATGACTCTGGCCGGCGCCATCGATGTCGTGGTCTTCGACGTACTGGGCACGATGGTCGACGAGCCGGGTGGACTCCGGGCGGCGGTGCGCGAGGCGCTGGCGGAGTCCCGCGAGGCGCCTTCCCCGGCGCCCGGCGCGACGGCCGACGCCGAGATGCCCGGTCCTCAGTCGGCAGGGTCCCCGGGGAGAGAGACCCCGGGGACACGGTCCCAGGAACAACTCCTGGACCAGCTCGTCACCATGTGGCAGAGGCATGTCGAGGACGAGCAGCGCCGCATCGCCGAGGGCGCGCGTGCCTACGTCAACTCCGCTGTCCTCGACCGCGAAGCCGCCGAACGCGTGGCCGGCCGGGCCGGACTCACCGACCCGGCGGCCATCGCGCGCCTCGCCTCCGCCAGTCAGCGGCTGCGCCCCTGGGAGGACTCCCGGGCAGGTCTGGCCCGGTTCGCCGAACGGTTTCCCGTGCTCGGCCTGAGCAACGCCGCCCGCGCGACCCTCCTGCGGCTCACCGCGCACGCCGGCCTGCGCTGGCACCAGACCCTGTCCGCCGAGGGCGCCCGGGCCTACAAGCCGGCACCCCAGGTGTACCGCCTCGCCCTGCGAGCGGCGGGGTGCCCTCCCGAGCGCGTCCTGATGGTCGCCGCCCACGCGTGGGACCTTCGCGGGGCCCAGGCAGTAGGAATGAGGACCGCCTACGTACGCCGGCCCGTGGGCGATCCCCCAAGGCCGTCGGACACCTTCGACTGGCGGGCGGACGGCCTGGCCGAACTGGCCGCACTGGTGCCGTCGCCCCCGGGAAGCGCCTGAGCGTCAGGCCACGAGGAGAGGCCTCAGATCATGAGGAGGGGCCTCAGATCATGAGGAGAGACCTCAGATCATCAGGAGGAGCCGCGTGTGCGGGACGAGCTTCCGGTTCACGCTCGTGCTCTGCACGAATATCGTGAAGTCGTCGTTGTGGTCCGCCTTGACGCGCACCTCGGCGTCGGGCAGGCCGAGCAGGGCCCGCGCCTCCGGCCCCGTGTAAACCCGGTCGGTCTTCTTCTCCAGGACCGCTATCTGCTTGCGCGCCTGGATCTTCTCCGGCTTGCTCAGCTGGTAGAACGCGCAGCCCGTACGGTAGGTGTGGCCGCACTCGACGACCCACTCCCGTATCGCCGCGTCCCGGGCCACCGGGATCAGCTGGTACGCGGACGGATCCACCGGCGTGAGCCCCGCCGCCGCGATGGTCGCCTTGTTGACCGCGTCGGCTCCCGTGGAGAACACCGCGCGCGATCCCCGGATGCCCTTGGTGCGACCGACCATGAAATTCTCGGTCGCCTGCTGGATGACCTGCCCGGCCTCCTCCAGACCCCGGGTGCTGGTCGCGTCCCAGATGGCGATGTTGTCCTTCGGGAAACCGCACTGCATGGCTTCGCGCTTGCCCATCTGGTCCGGCACCAGGACGGCCAGCGTCCAGTTGTCCTGCTGTGTGGCTACCAACTCGGCCACTGCCCGCACCAGTTCACGCGGGTCGTCGGCCGGGGCGTCCGGGCATCGGTGGCTCGCGTTCTCCTGGCCGTCGGTCAGGACGAACGTCAAGAAGCTGTGGTCGCCGTAGAGTTGGGCGGTCTGCGCCAGCTCCCGCTGCGATTTCAAGGTGGCCGCCAAGAGCGCCGTCATTCCGCCCACCCGGTACAACTCCCGCAAGGACGGCATGCGCAGCACGTCCTTGTCGTAGATGACACACTCCACCTTGTCGGCGAAGACATACACGGTGACCCGCGTCTCCTGGTCCAGGTCCTTCGAGCGGCGGGCCAGATACGCGATCTGCTGGTCGGCCACCTCGACGACCTTGCGGCTCAGGTGGGACATGGACGAACTCGCGTCCAGTACAAGAGCAACGTGATTGATGTAGTTCTGGTCTCCGGACATGGCCGCTCCCCCTCGTGCGATTCGATGCTCCGATCGTCGCACCCACCACTGACAATCGACCTCGGGCGCGGGAGTGGAGGGGGCTGCGGCGGGGGAGCGCGCATCGCGCGCCGGAGGACGAACCCTGCCGCACGCCACGACCTGCCTGCTCCCCGGAGGCCCGGGTGCCATCGCGCGCGTCAACTCTGTTCCGGAGGAGCCGTCGTGACGCTTTCCGGCCCCGGTAGGGTCGCCGCACATGTGTGAGACGGACATGATCGACGCGGACGAAGAACTGGTGCGGTCCCTGCTGCGGGAGCAGCACCCGGATCTGGCGGACCTCCCCCTGCGCGAGGTGGCCGCCGGCTGGGGCAACCAGATGTGGCGCCTGGGCGAGGAGTTGGCGGTGCGTCTGCCGCGTACGCCCAGCGCGGCCGGCGATCTGCGCAAGGAGCAGCGGTGGCTCCCTGCCCTGGCCCCGGGCCTTCCGCTCCCGGTGCCGGTCCCCGTTCGGATCGGCCTGCCGTCCGCCCGTTTCCCGCGGCCCTGGACCGTCGCGACCTGGGTCCCCGGCGAACCGGGGGACCGCGCCTCGATCACCCGTGGCCGGCACGCGGCCGGTCGACTCGCCGTCTTTCTGCGGGAGTTGCACCGTGTCGCACCCGCCGGGGCGCCGATCCATCACCGACGCGGGGTTCCCCTGCGGTCCGTCGCGGCGGAGTTCGAGACGCACGTGCGGAACGTCGCGGGCAGCGATGTCGCCGACGGCGCCCGGGCGGTGTGGGAGCAGGCGGTCGCGGCCGGGGGGTGGCAGGGGCGGCCGGTAGGGCTGCACGGGGATCTGCATCCGGCCAACGTCGTCATCTCGGGCGGCACGCTCGCCGGTGTGATCGACTTCGGTGAACTCTGCGCCGGGGATCCCGCGACGGATCTCGCCGCCGCCTGGCTGCTGCTCCCCACCGGCGTGGCGCCGAGCTTCTTCGCGGCGTACGGACATGTGGACGAGGCGATGATCCGGCGCGCCCGCGGGTGGGCGGTCGTTCGTGGGCTGTCCCTCGTCGGCATCGGCCGGGCGTGGGACCGGGGGCTGCCCGGTGGGCAGCCGACCTGGGGGCGCGCGGGGTGGGCCGCTCTCCGTCGTGTCCTGGCGTGCGAGAGGGTGGGAGATTCGACCGGTAGGTCCTAGGATGGCCGGCCGCGCCGGGGCCGGCGTCCGCTCGCGCGGACCGCCGGCCCCGGCCGTCGCGTCCCTCAGGCCGGAGCGGGGCCCGCGCTCTGGTCCTTGATCAGCCACGCGCTCACGTCGTCGTCCGTGGGGTGGACGGTGAGCAGATGGAGCTGGGCGTCGAGGCCGACGGTGGAGATGACGAGGCGGGCTTCGGCGTCGAGGGCGGCGGAGTGGGTGTGCGCGAAGGGGGCATTGCCGCAGGGCGCCCACTCGGTGCTGAACGGCGTGCCGTCCAGGGGTTGGCGACTGATGGCCAAGGTGCCGTCGTCACGCCGCTGGACGAGGGCGACCGCGGTGTCTCCGGGCAGGACGGTGGCGCTGACGGAGCCGTACCCGGGGGTGGTGTCTACGAGTTCGGGCTGGGTGTTCCACGTGCCGCCGGGTTCGAGCTGGCGGTGGGCGATGAGCCAGCCGGTGCCGGGCTGCCGGGAGAACATGATCAGGCGGCCGTCGGTCCCCTCCACCAGGGTGGTGGTACCGGCCGGGCGGGCCAGCTGCGTCGCGTAGTCGCGCACCAGGGGGCCCTGCGGGCGGGGCTGGTGCCAGCGGAGCATGCTGGTCTTGGTGGTCGCGTAGATCTCGGTGTGCCCGTTGCGCTGCGTGATGGCGCTTGCGCCTTCAAGCGTTCCGCCGTGCAGATCGGTCCAGGGGCCCCAGCCGTCGTCGGTGGCGGTGCGCGAGCTGAGACCGGTGCCGAAGTTGCGCAGCACGATCTGCGGGTGCCCGGAGGCGGTGACCAGCGCGGTGGGCATGCCGAGGGCGCGGCGGCGGATGGCGTTGTGCTGGTCGTGCGGGCTGCCCAGCGACTGCCAGGTGCCGAAGCCGTCGTCGGGGGCGCTCTGCTGGAGGTGCATGACCTCGCGGCGGTGGTCCTCGGGGTCGGGGGCGATGACCGAGCGGACCGCGAAGACGTGGATGCGGCCCTGAGCGTCGCGTACGGCGTCGAGCCGGGGAAGGCAACGGGCGTCGTCCTTGGCGGGCCACTGTCCCAGGGCCTCGGGTCCGCTCCAGGACTCGCTGCCTGGGGCGTCCTGGGTCCACATGACGGGGCGGCCGCCGAGCACGGCGAAGGCGGTGAGCCGGCCGTCGCCGCGCGCCTGGAGCCAGGTGGTGCTGCCGCGCCAGCGGTGGGTGGTGCTCTGGCCGTAGTAGCGGTTGAACGCGCGGTTGCCGAGGGGTCGGTCGCCACATTCACCCGGGCCCTTGCGGCAGTCGTGGCCGTCTTCGCCGCCGTAAATGGCCAGGTAGTGGAACTTTTCGGCGGCGGCGGCCGGGCTCAGGTTGTCGGGCTGGAGCTTGTTGCAGTACCCGGAGTAGCTTTCCACGACCGGCCAATGCTCCCGGTCGCGCTCCTCGTGGACGCGCAGGGCGGCCATGGCGAAGAGGGCGGCGGCGGTGTGGTCGCTGTTGTCGCAGTACGTGACGGTGTCGTTGGACGAGTCGTACCGGGTGCGGTCCGGGTCGGGGTTCATCACCCGGACCACGGCCGGCCGGTAGGCGGTCAGAAGGTCGGCCAGGGTGGTGATGACGCCGTCGCGGGTCAGGGTCCGGCCGTCGCTGCGGGCTGGTATCGGGCTGCCGCTGGGGCGCAGGGTGCCCAGCTCGCTGATCTTGTTGCTCCAGAGGTTGAGGACCTTCTGGTCGGGCATGGCCACACACGTACGCAGGTTGAGGAAGATCAGGGTGACGCGGCCCTCATCAAGGGTGTTGATCTCGGCAACGGCCCCCTCGCTCACCGTCAGGGACTCCCGTACCCACTCGGCCCGGCGGCTCCCGGTGACCATGGCCGCGTAGGCGGCCCTGATGCCGTGCTGGCGGGCCGCCGTGTAGCCGGCGTAGTCGGGGGTGGCCGTCTTGCGGGCGGGGTCGTCGGAGGCCAGGTTCAGACCGTCGGCCTCACCGGTGGTGAGGTACACACTGACGACCGGGATGCCGGCCCGGACGCTCTGTAGCAGGTCCGGCGTCATGAAGTACAGGTCGTCATCGGTATGGGCACAGATCTGCAGGTGCGGTGCGGCCTGTCCGGCTGGCGGCCGGAGCGAAGCGCTCAGCTGCGAGGGCGCGGTGGCACGACGGAAGAAACGCATCACAAACGAGGCCTTTACGAGATGAGGACGGATCTGAGCAGAGGTCTGGCGGCGGAACGGATGGAGGGACAGAACAGGCAGAACGGGCAGTGGTCATGGAGGGCGTCGGGACGCGGCCCGCTGGGGGGCAACACGGTGACGGCCCGGCGCGCGGAAAGGTGGCGTGCGGCGCCGCTTGTGAAAAGGACGGAAAAACGGCTCCGGACGTTCATCTGCCGTCGGCTGTTTCCATCCACCCCCCACAGGTAGTTCGTATGATCAGCACAAGAATACGGGAGCCAGGGGTTCTCGGTTCAAGGCGGAAGCGTGGTCTCGCGCGCCCGTGCGATGGAGTACGGTGGTGTTTACCGACGCGGGGTGGAGCAGCTCGGTAGCTCGCTGGGCTCATAACCCAGAGGTCGCAGGTTCAAATCCTGTCCCCGCTACTGTGCGCGAGGGCCTGGATCCTGATGGATCCGGGCCTTTCGTCCGTCCCGTCCGGGCGACGCCCGACTTCGGACGGAGGGCCCTCCGTCCGGTGTCCGCTGCCCCAACTGCCCTGCGAGGTTGCTCAGTTGGGCCGTGGTTCTGTTTTGCGCACGGTTGCGTCAGTCGTGAACAGCTGCGCCAAGCAGGCCTGTTGGGGCAGGCGCCGATGGCCGCCATGTCGCCCATCGAGGGATATTCGGGCACGTATCTGGGCATCATCCGATCGTGCTCTCCAATGCTCTCGCATGGTGCCGAGACCATCTGCGCCTGCCCCGGCCGAGTGCCGGAGCCCTCTCGGACGACGGACCGATCGTGTTCACCGCCGATTTCGCCTCGACCACGCAGTGGGTCGCCGGGCGCTCGTCGGCCTATCCGGACGGCGGACCGGTCAATCCCGGTGACAACAAACTCGACTATCTCGTGGCGGACCCGTCGTACAGCCGAGGCGGGGTGTTCCGGGCGACCCGGAACCCCGACGGGACGTGGAACAGCGGCCTGCTGACCACGGAAGGCAGTGCCGAAGGGTTCATGGTCCGTGCCGGGGACGTCCTTGAGGCCAGTGTGCGGCTGCCCACCGGCGTGGGGGCGTGGCCCGCCATCTGGACGTGGCGGGACGGTGATCAGGAAGTCGACATCTTCGAGTACCACCCGGACAATCCGGATCTCCTTGAGCTGTCCAACCACGTCCACGGGGGCCAGTCCTACTTCCGGGACACCCGCGTCGCCCCCGGCGCCTCGGTGGACCTGCGGGTCAAATTCGGGGCCCGGTCGGTCACCTGGTGGGTGAACGGCGCGCGCGTCTTCAGGGACCGTGGGGGCGTGGGGCGGAACTGGCAGGCGTACCTGATCGTGAACCTGTCCGTGAGCGCCGGCCGCTATCACCCCCAACCCCCGGCCGACCTGACGGAGTTGAGCTACGAGGTGTCCGCCCTGCGCGTACGACGTCACTGAGTCAGCGGCCCCAGGCGGCGCTCCGCCCCGCTCGCCGCGCGTCCTGGCGACCGGATCTCCACGCGAGGCAGGCGGTCAGAGCGGCGGCCGTGAGAGGCAGGAGCGGGGAGAGGACCGCCGTCCCCCAGGACGTGAGACTCCGGTCCAGCACCTCGAAGGTCCCCCACGGCGTCCTCGCGGCCGGCACCACCTCGCCCTGCCGGCCGTCGTAGCGCACCATCACGCTGCCCGCGCGCACATCGCCCAGGAGCCGGCCGGAGCATTCGAGGTGGCTGTCTCCCCGGCCCCCGCCCGTGAGCCGGCAGTGCGTGAGGCGGAGGCGGACTTCGTCCCCGGCCAGTCCGAGCCGTACGAGACCGAGGGCGCCCACCCCGACCGTCGCCCCCACGAACAGCAGCGCGATCACGCCCCAGGCCATGGCGGCCGTGCCCCGCCCCTTCATCCTCATGGGGCCAGCATGGCGCACGGGGTGCGACGGGCTCGGGGATCTTCCGGTATACGACAGCGGGGCAGGTCCGCGCGCTGTAGGCTCCGCACACCATGGAGCCGGGGTTCGTCAGAGCGGGCGTTCCTCAGAGCGGGCGTTCCCCGGGTTCCGGCAGCCGCAGGATCTGACGGACCCGGCTGCGCGTCCGGCGCACATCGGGCAAGCGCCGCCGCTGCTTGCGCGACTGCTGGTCGAGGACTTCGACCAGGCGCTGCGAGCGCTTCTCCACATCGAGCTCGTTGAGGATCCGGTCGACCTCCGCGAGCAGCGCCCCGTGCAGCTGCCACTGCCGGGGGTGGCGCTGAACCTGCGCGAGGAACAGGTCGGCTACGCGGTCGCGGCTGGCCCGGCCGGCCGTCAGCTCGGCCGCCAGCCGCTCCTCCGCCTGTTCGGCGTTGGTGCTGACCTGTGTCGTGATCAGCACGGCGAAGCTCTCGATCGCGCGGGCCAGGTGCTCGAAGACGTCCCGCAGGGCGCGTCCGACCTCCGGCTCGAACAGGTGCTCCTGCGTGCGCTCCTTCGCCAGGTCGGTGAGCGAGCGGCACACGACCCGCAGCACCACCGCGGAGATCTCCAGGGTGTCGAGCCCGGTACGCAGCACCACCCGGGACAGCAGCCCCTCCTTGACGCGAGGATTGAGCCGGAGACTGTCCTCGGCCTGGCGCAGCGAGACATCCACCTGGGCGATGTCGTGATCGAGCCGCCGCGCCTCGTGCAGACGCGCCGCCGCCCGGGCCACCGGTGTATGGCCGCCGACCTCATCACCCAGGTCGAGCAGCAGCCGCCGCATCCGCGCGGCCAGCGCCTCGATGGCGCCGCCTGCGGACTCCACCCACACCGGCGGAGCCAGCAGCATGTTGAAGAGCATGCCGACGCCCGCGCCGATCAGCGTCTCCAGGACGCGGTCCCACGCCGTCGCCGAGACCCGGGTCACGCCCAGCACGAGCATCGCGCTGATGGCCACCTCGGGGACGAACTCGCCGACCTTGACGAACCGCCCGACCACGAGCGCCGCCAGGATGATCAGCCCGAGGCTCCACCAGGTCAGGCCCACCAGCGCGCTGAAACCGACGGCCAGCAGCACGCCCACGACCACCGAGTTCACCCTGCGCACCGCGGTGACCAGGGTGGTGTAGAGCGTGACCTGCACGACGAGCAGGGCCGTCAGGGGCGCGGTCAGGGGAGCGGGCTCGCTGCTCAGGCGCAGGGCCACCACGTAGGAGATGACGGCCGCCGCCGTGGAACGCAGGGTCTGCACCACCGCCGGTTCACGGCGGCGGCGCGCGAAATCAAGCAGAGGATGAGTGAACTCCCGCACCATGCACCCCTTCCCTCGCAGGGGGAATCACACACGGCAGGGCAGCCCGAGCGGGCGTACGGACCAGTGGGGACCCTGGCGGGGCGCGCCGCGGGCGGCCTGAGAAAGTGGTGCCCGCGCTCGACGCGCGGGAGCGTGCCGAGGCATGGGACATGTGAGGGAAAGGCTGTTGAAACAGGGAGGAGTGCGGGGGTTTTTCGGGGGTAAGCGCACCAGGTAAATGGTGGCGCTTCGGCAGTGAGGCGAACTGGATGAATCTGGCTGAGCAGAATGAGGGGCAGCGGGCGTCCGCAGGCTGTAGGGAGCGCGCGATGTCGGTTTCCGCAGTGCTTGAGGGCACCGAGGACATAGCTGCCGCGCGGGGGATGGCCCGGGACTTTTTGACGTCCTTGCAGTCCGAGCACGGGCTGCCGGTCTGGAAGCGGACCATGGGCACGGTCCAGCTGGTCGTGAGTGAGCTGGTGACCAACGCCCGTAAGTACGCGCCGGGACCGTGCCTGCTGACCCTTGAGGTCAACGACGGAGCGGTCGAGGTGACGGTGTGGGACAGCAGCACCACGTTGCCGCTGATCCTGGCGCCGGACCCCAGCCGGGTCGGCCAGCACGGTCTGGAGATCGTCATGGCCGTGTGCCGCAGCTTCGAGGTGCACCGCGAACCGGTCGGCAAGCGCATCAAGACCGCCATCGCCCTGGCGGACGACCGGGACGACCGCCGGGCGGCGTGATCAGCCGGCCGGAGCGTCCGTACGCGGGGATGAGCGCCACGCGGGTCCTCACGCTCAACGTCTGGGGGCGGGGTTCCGCCTGGCGCCGACGGCTGCCGCTCATCAGGGACGGGCTGGTGCGGATCGCCCCCGACCTCGTCGGCCTCCAGGAAGTGTGGCGGAAGCGGTCGGGGTGCCAGGCGGAGCGCATCGCGGACGGGCTCGGGTACCACGTGACGTATGGCGCCGCCTCCTCACGGCGCGGGTGCGCCACCCAGGGCAACGCCCTGCTCACCCGGGAGCCCGTCGCGCGGTACGACGTGCTCCCGCTGCCGGTGCCCGACGGTGTCGAGCCCCGGTCGGTGCTGCGCGCCGAGGTGGGCGCGACGACGGTTCTCGTCACCCATCTGACGTGGGAGTGGGAGCACGCCTCCGTCAGGCATCAGCAGGTGCGCTTCCTGGCGGACCTCACCCACCTCGCGGAGCGGCGCGGCGGACGGGACGTCGTCCTGTTGGCCGATCTCAACGCCGCTCCGGACACCGACGAGATCCGATGGCTGACGGGCCGCATGGCGGACGCGTGGGTGAGCGCGGGCTCGGGACCCGGCCACACGTACACGCCCGCCAACGGGTTCGCGCGCAAGGCCCGTGAACCCGCGCGGCGCATCGACTTCGTGCTCAGCGCCGGACCGCGCGCGGTGCACGCCGAGCTGGCGTTCACCACACCGGTCCGCGCCCGGCGCCGTACGGCGTGGCCCTCCGACCACTTCGGCGTCGTCTGCGACCTCACCTCGGATCCGGGCGCGCCGTAACCGGTCAGTGGAGCTGGAACTTCTGGGCCGGGCTGCCGTTGCAGTCCCAGATCTGGAGCCTGGTGCCGTTGGCGGTCGCGCCGCTCGGGGAGTCGAGGCACCGGCCCGACTGCGGGTTGAAGAGCGAGCCGTCCGCACGGGCCAGCCAGTTCTGGCCGCCGACACCGTCGCAGTCCCACAGTTCGACCTTGGTGCCGCGGGCCGTGCCGTTGCCGTTGATGTCGAGGCAGCGGCCGAGGGTGCGCAAGGTGCCGTCGGCGAGGTGGGCCCAGTGCTGGTCCTCGGCGTACTTCTGACAGGACCACAGCTGCACCGGGGCGCCGTCGCCCCCGGTGTCGTCGGCGGCGACGTCCACGCAGGTGGCGCCGGGGCCGGTGAAGCGACGCTGGTCGCCGTTGGGCTCGTCGGTCTGGCCCGTGTAACCGACGGAGGCGATGTCGGCCGCCACGGCGTCATCGGCGGCATTCGTCGGATAGCCCGCGACCATCACGCCCTCGAAGAAGGTGCCCCGGTTCCAGTTGCTGTTGTCACCGCCGGTGCCCAGGATGATGCCGCCCTCCTGCCGCATCGGCTGGTAGCCGCCACGGTCGGGCAGCGCCCCGTCCCACCAGGTCGAAAGGCCGCCGCCCTGGGCGTTGCCGCCCTTGAGCGCGTACCTGGTCCGCCCGTCGTTCTTGAGCATCGCGGTGACATACGGGGTGCTGTTGCCCAGATTGGCGGTGTTGGAGCCGTTGGCGCCCTGGAACATGCCGTTCTCAAGGTCGGCCTCCACCCAGGGGCCCGTCCCCGTGCAGGGGGCGAAGTAGCAGGTGGTGGCGATGGAGACGGCGTCCATGTGACCGTTGCCCGTGTCGGCGGGGGTGCGTTCGGCGTTTCCGTAGTCGAAGCAGCAGGCGGAGCCCACATGGGTGCCGCTGGCGACCATGTAGGCACCTTCGGCCTGGCCGTCCACCGCCGTGCCGGACGCCTGCCCTGCGGAGCGGTAGCCGACGCCGGGCGAGATCCAGATCCCGTAGACCTTGTGCCCGCCGGCCGTGACCGCGATCTCCGAGGCGTCGGCGCCCCGGTCGGGTCCCATGCCGGCGGTTCCGGCGGGACCGGGGAAGAGGTCGTTGTGGCGCGAAGTCTGGTCGTAGACCTTGTCGATGGAGCAGGTGGTGGCCCCGCAGAAGGCGTCCTGCGCGGCGGCGTCGGCGTATCCGCCGGGTGTCAGCGGGCCGATGTCCCTGACCGCTCCGTCACTGACGCGTTTCACCTGGTAGAGCGGGCCGCTGTAGGAGCCGATGAGGGCGCGGGTCGTGCTGTGGGCCGCGACGCACGGCGTGCCGGCACCGGCGTAGATGTCGCAGGGCAGCGCGGAAGCGGCCTGGGACGTGCCGGGCAGGATCAGCAGCGAACCGAGGACGACGGCGAGGACGGAAAAGACGGACAGGACGGCCCGGCGCGCGCGGGCGCCGGGGCTGTGGACGCGGCCGTGGACGTGGACGCGGACGCGGACGTGAAGGGGAAAAAGGCGGTTGCGGGGTTTCGCGGGGGATAAGGGCGTTCTGCGCATGCGGTGCTCCTGAGGATGTGATGGAGCCTCAAAAGGCGGGCGTGACACGCGAGTTGCCATGATGCGACAGGACGGGAACCTAGACCCGATGTTTGGTTTCGTCAATGTTTGTTGCTTCACCCTGCCGTGAAGGGCGGAGAACTTTTTGGATTTGTCCGGAGCGTGGTGGCTCACTCATGCCGAGCGGGCCGCCGCGACGAACGAACGGATCAACTCGCCCGATTTGACGCCGCGTTCGCTCTCCACGCCGCTGGAGACGTCCACGCCCCAGGCTCCGGTGACCTCGGCGGCGTGGCGGACGTTTCCCGGGTGCAGCCCCCCGGCGAGCAGCCAGCGGCCGGCCGGGGCGACGAAGGCAGGGGAGGCCCAGTTCCACGGTGTGCCCGAACCGGGGTCCGGAGCGTCGAGGAGCAGCAGGTCCTCGCCGAAGTCGCCGAGCGTGGCCGGGGTCCCGGTGGCGGCCGTGGCGCGGATCAGGCGGCGCCCCGGTGCCCGCAGCGCCTCGTAGTGCTCCGGCCCCTCGTCCCCGTGCAGCTGAACGGTGTTGATGCCGCTCTCCTCGGTGAGCCGGCGCACCTCGCGCGGCGACTGGCCGCGGAAGACCCCGACCGTGAGGACATGGCTCGGCACACGCGCGGCGAGCTGCCGTGCGGTGGCGGCGTCCACCGTCCGCGCTCCGGAGGCGAAGACGAAGCCGACCGCGTCGGCCCCGGCCTCGGCACAGGTGTCGACGTCCCGCGCGGTCCGCAGGCCGCAGATCTTGACGAAGAGATCGCTCATACCCCGAGTCAACCAGACCCCCCGGGCCCCCTTCGGCGCCGGGAACCCCACCGCCCCGCACCCGTCTACCAGCTCGCCGCCGAACCCACCAGCGGGCGGGGGCCGGTGCGCCGACGGGGCTCGTGTCCGGGTAGAAGTGACCGGCCGGCCGTTTGGCCCCGGCGCGCAGGGGTTAACCGGATCCCATGCGATTCCTGTCAGCGAAGCCGGTGCCGGCCGGGGCGGGCGCCCCGGAACGAGGCGATGGAAAAGGGTGTGATGTCACGTTGCGGTCCCTGGTGAAGGCGCTGGACTCGCTCGGGGAACTCAAGCAGCTGGACAGGTTCACGGCCCCGGTGCGCAAGGCCGTCAAGGCGCTGCCGCTCGGGCCGCACCGCGCCGTCCTCCAGGGCAGGCCGATCGGTCATCCGCTGCATCCCGTACTGGTGCAGGTACCCATCGGCGCGTGGACGTCCGCGGCGGTGCTCGACCTCCTGCCGAGCGGCGGACGCCACGCGCGGCTCCTGGTGGGCATGGGGGTGCTCTCGGCCGTGCCGGCCGCCTGGGCGGGCTGGGTGGACTGGGCCGAGCAGCCCGAGCGACAGTTGCGTACGGGCCTCGTGCACGCGGCGTCGAACGGTGTGGCCATCGGTCTGTACGCAGGCTCCTGGGTGGTGCGGGGCCGGGGGAAGCCGGTGCTCGGCCGGCTGCTCGGGTTCGCGGGACTCACCGCGGCCAGTGTGGGCGGCATGATCGGCGGCCACCTCGCCTTCCGGCAGGCGGTGGGGTCCAACAAGACGGAGCCGGTGGATCACTTGGTCGAGCCGGGCTGGCATCCGGTGGGCAGCGTCACGGAGTTCTCCGAAGGAGAAGGGGCCCGGCGGATGCTGGGAGAGGTTCCGCTGCTGGTGGTGAGGGAGCCGGACGGCGCCTTCCATGTGCTGGTCGACCGGTGCAGCCACATGGCGGGGCCCCTGTCGCAGGGAAAGGTCGCCGCCGGGTGCGTGGAGTGCCCCTGGCACGGCAGCGTCTTCCGCCTGGCCGACGGCCACAACGTCGGTGGCCCGGCGACCGCGCCCCAGCCCGTCTTCGAGACCCGGCTGACCCACGACGGCATTCTGGAGGTCAGGCTGCCGGAGGCGGTCTGAGCCCGCCCGGACGTCGACGGGCGCGTGCGCCACGCCCGCTCGCGCCACGGGTTGTGCCCGGGCGCGCGCGGGACGTGGCGTGCCGTCAGGAGGTCCGGGCCGGCTTCTCGGGCGCGAGCGAGTTGCCCGCGGGGATGCGGCCGCAGTCGGAGGGCGCGGCCCGGCCGGCGAAGCGGTCGTTCAGCCAGCCCAGGGCCTGGGGAGCCCACGGGACGATGGCGCCGACATGGCTGAACGCCCCGTACTGCTGGAACTTGACCGACTTGTTGCCGGTGTCGCAGTACTGCCGCGCCAGCGTGCGCACGTCTCCGGCGACCATGACCCCGTCGCCGGTGCCGATGCCCGGCAGGTTGCTGAAGGTGCCTTCGAGGACGCCGCCGTTGCCCTGGGCGATGAAGGCGGGAACGGTCGGCGTGGCGGCGGAGCCCAGGTTGAGCCTGTTGACGGCCTGAAGGAACTCGGGCACGGAGTTGGGATCGGCGTACTCGGGCTTCGCCATCTTCTTCCACGTCAGACCCGGGTACTGACCCAGGGCGTTGACGATCGACCCGTGTTCGAGCTTGCCGTACACACTGAGACCGTACGGGCTCAGATACGGCTTGAGGTCGATGCCGAACGAGCGTGATACGCCGATGATGGCCATGGGGATGACGCCGGCCCAAACGACGCTGCCGTCCACGTACTTGAGGTTGTGCGCCGGGTCGACGAGCAGACCGCCCTCGGTGTAACCCACCAGTCTGCGGTTGATGTCCGGCGCGTAGGCGGGCGCCATGGTGGCGGCCCACTGGGTCGCGATGGCGCCGCCCGAGTAGCCGATCAGGCCGAAGCGGGTCTCGGCGTTCATGCCGGTCTCAGAGGAATTGCCGACGGCCCGGAGCGAGTCGAGGGTGGTGGTGCCGTACTCAGGACCTGCCGCGAAGTCGGCGCTCTGGCCCTCGGTGTCCGGGACGATAACGTCGTAGCCCTGGAGCAGGAACGGCACCAGGACCAGGGATTCGGCGTTGGGAAGTACGCCGCCGAGGCTGACGTTGCCCGCGATCGCCCGGGACGGCGCGTCACCGGGACTGAGGGAGTCGTAGGCCGACTGGTAGGAGACGGCCTTGGTGCCGTCGCTTCCCACCCCGCGCACCACCGAGGTCACGCCGACGGAGGGCCGGCCCTGTGCGTCGGTGGTGCGGAAGAGGAGTTGAACTGCCTTGACCGGCGTGGGGATACCGAGCACGTGGTACTGGAGCGTTCGGGTCTTGAGTACGGTGCCGGGTGCGAACGACGACAGCGGTTCACTGCCGTCGTAGGCGTAGAACGCGTCACTTGACGCCCCCGCCGCCTTCGCGGCCACGGACGGGGCGGAGGGGCTGGTGGGGGCGGCGGGGGCGGCCGCGGCGGTCGCGGCCGGAAGGGCGGCGAGGGTGAGGGCCGTGATGGCCACGGTCGCCAGGTGTCGTACGGCGGGTGTGTGCATGAATACCTCGGCTCGCTGGTTGAACCACGGGGATGAGCGACGCACGTGTTACTGGGGGTAACGGCGTTGTAAGTTACCAAGAGGTAGCCCTGTTGCACAGGGATGTGGCAGGAGTTTGTGGTTTACCAGGCGCGGGAGAGGTGTGGCGCGGAGCGCGCCGATGGGGTTGAGGGGGTGTACGGGTGCGGACCGGTCGTGGGGCGTACGGGTGTGGCGGCCCGGACCGGGCATGGGGTCACCGCGCCGGAGGGGTGCCGGTCGCGGCCTCTCGGGGTGGCACGAATTCCCGGGCGAATGACGTGGTCTGAGATTCGGTCAATTCGCCGCATTTCTGGCATTGTTGATCGTTGTTGTCCGTGAGTGCTCACGAGATTGTCCGTGGTTGGTAACGGAGGCATCCCCCGGCCCGGGTGGCTCGTCCTGTGGGGTGGTCGGACGGCGACCGGGTTCGGTGAGGGACTGCGGGAAAGGGGCGGGTCATGGCACGGCACGTCGGTGGGCGGGGCTGGTACGGCAAGGTAACCGGGGCGGCGGTCGGGGTGACACTGCTCGCGACGGGCGCTTCGGTGTGGTCGGCGCAGGCCGGCACCGCGGACACCCCCTCTTCCAAGGGGACCGCGTCGGCCGCGGCCGCGAACCCCGTGGAGGAGACCATCGCCCACTCCTCGGACGCGGGGCCGCACGGCGTCAACATCACCATCGACGACGGCCCCGACCCCACCTGGACCCCCCAAGTCCTCGACGTACTGCGGGAGTACGGGGTGAAGGCCACGTTCTGCATGGTGGGGACACAGGCCAAGGCCCACCCCGACCTCGTGAAGAAGGTCGTCGCCGCAGGGCACCGGCTGTGCGACCACACGGTCTCGCACGACACCGCCATGGACAAGAAGCCCGAGGCGTACCAGTCGCAGCAGATCCTGGACGCCGAAGACATGATCACCAAGGCGTCGGGCGGGGTGCGGCCGATGTACTACCGGGCGCCCGGCGGGGCCTTCACCCCCTACAGTCGTCACCTCGCCGCCTCCCGGGGCATGCGTCCGCTGGGCTGGAACGTGGACAGCAAGGACTTCGAGCGGCCCGGTACGGACGCCATCGTGGCCACCGTCGAGCGCGAACTGCCCAGCGGGCCGACGGTCCTGTTCCACGACGCGGGCGGCGACCGCGCTCAGACCCTTCAGGCCCTGCGCCGCCTGCTTCCCCGACTCAAGTCGCAGGGGCACACGTTCGGGTTCCCGGTGCACTGAGCCCCGCGCGCCGGACCTGGTTCACGTGAGGGGTGTCTCGCCGGAGGGCCTGACACCCGGCCCGGGTGTCCGCGACGCGCGCGATTTCGTGGGGCTCCGCGCCCGGCAGCCGGGGGCGCCGGGTGGTCATCTCCCCTCTCGCCGTGGACTGTTGGCAGGGGGCCGTCGCGGCAGCGGAATCGCGGCCGCCGGCCGTCCGGTTTGCGGGGTAATGGGGTGCCTTGCTGATGGCGGGCGTGGTTGTCAAGGGTCGGAGAATGGGGGATGGTTGCCGGACGGCAACGTTTCCTATGAGGGTGTGAGGTGAGGGGTTCGCACAGCGGATCCTGGACAATTGAGGTCTTCCACCGGCGCGGCAACCGACGTCGACACGAGCAGTGGGTCCCTGTGGAGCAGGGCTCCCTATCCCGTCCTGATAGCTGACCTGCACGGCCTGATCGTCCTGGTCAACGAGGCGGCGGGCGAGGTCCTGCCCGAGGCGCGGCCCGGTGTGCGGCTGGCCGACGCGGTTCCGTCCTGGCTGGCGTCGGCACACGCGGCGCTGCGCGTGCCCCGGCAGGGCGACGGCGAGGGCCCCGCTGTGCGGTCCGGGTCCGTGGGCGACCGGGTCTTCGAGGCGCACCCCACGGTGGAGGACGCCGGCACCGTACTGTGGTGGCTCGTCGACGCCACCGACCACCGCCTGGCGCAGGAAGCGCTGCGCCGGGAGCGCGAGCGGACCGCGTTCCTCGGCAAGGCGTCCAACCTGCTGCTGTCCTCGCTGAATCTGAACCGCTGCACGCACGTCACCGCGCAGATGGCCGCCGAACACCTCGCCGACGCGGCGATCGTCGTCGCCCCCGTGCGCGGCGCCCGGCTGCCCCTCGTGTCGTGTCTGCGCGACGGCGCCCCCCTCGCGTCCGTCGCCGACGTGGATCCCGAGACGGTGCCCGGCCTCGCCGAGGCGCTGCAAGGGTTCCCGCCGGTGCCCACGCGCTGGGTCGAACCCTCCACCGTCCCCGACTGGGTGCTCCCCGAGGGGTTCGGGCCCCCAGGATCGATAGTGGTCACCCCGCTGCCCGGACACGGCGTACCGGCCGGAGCGCTGATCCTGCTGCGCCGCGCGGGAAGTGCCGGGTTCACCCCCGAGGAAGAGGTCTTCGCGCGGCTGTTCGCGGCCCGGGCCGGAGCGGCGATGTCGGCCGCCCGGCTGTACGCGGACCAGTCCGCCATCACCGACGTCCTGATGCGCGAGCTGCTTCCGCCTTCCCTGCATCAGGTGTCCGGCGTGGACTTCGCGGGCGGCTACCGCCCGTCGGAGGACCACGAGCGGATCGGCGGGGACTTCTACGACGTCCACCCCGCCATCAACGAGGGCGCCCCCTCGCTCGTGGTGCTGGGCGACGTGTGCGGCAAGGGTCTGGAAGCGGCGGTCCTGACCGGGAAGATCCGCAACACCCTGCACGCCCTGCTGCCGCTGGCCGACGACCACCAGCGCATGCTCGGCCTGCTGAACATGGCGCTCCTGAACTCCCATCACACCCGCTTCGCCACGCTCGTCCTGGCCTCGGCCGTACGCGAGGGAGGCTCGGTCCGGATGCGGGTCACCAGCGCGGGCCATCCCGCCCCCATGATCGTGCGCGCCACCGGGGAGGTCGAGGAGGCCGACACCCGGGGCACGTTGATCGGCGCGATGCCCGATGTGCGGGCGGAGTCGGCGGAGTTGTCCCTGGCGCCGGGGGAGACGTGCGTTCTGTACACGGACGGATTCACCGAAGCCCGGGGCGGCCCCATGGGGGACGCCATGTTCGGCGAGGAGCGGCTGCGGCGTGTCCTGGCCGAATGCGCGGGCATGCCCGCGGAGAGCATCGTGGAGCGGGTCCAGATGGTCGCCTCCCACTGGGTCGGCAACGGGCGCCACGACGACATGGCGGTCGTGGCCGTCTCGGCGCCCCGCAACCACCACCTGAGCGCGGTGAACGGCCACACACGGGGCAGGTTCACCGCATGACAACCGAACTCCGCACGGCGCCTCCGGACACGGCACCGCTGGACACGGCGCCCTTGGCCGAGGCGCTGTGGGAAGCCGTCTTCGCGGGCGACGAGTACACGGCGACCGGCCTCGTGCAGGGGGCACTGGACGAGGGGTACGACCCGGAGTGCGTCCTGCTCGACGTGATCGCCCCGGTCCAGGCCAAGGTCGGCGAGGAGTGGGCGGCCAACCGGATGAGCGTCGCCCAGGAGCACGCGGCGACCGCCATCAACGACCGTGCCGTGGCCGCGCTCTCGACGCATCCGGCGGCCCGCGCCATCACCGAACGCGGGCGGATCACCGTGGCCTGCGTGGACGGCGAGTGGCACGCGCTGCCCGCCCGGCTCCTCGCCGAGGTGCTGCGGCTGCGCGGCTGGCGAGTCGACTACCTGGGCGCCCAGGTCCCGGTGTCCCACCTCGTCGCGCATCTGCACCGCACCGGGCCGGAACTCGTCGCGCTCTCCAGTTCCATCGCGACCCGGCTGCCCACGGCCCACGCCACGATCACCGCCTGCCAGGCCACGGGCGTACCCGTCCTGGTCGGCGGCGCGGCCTTCGGGCCCGGCGGACGCTACGCAAGGCTGCTCGGCGCGGACGCCTGGGCCGGGGACGCCCGCTCGGCCGCCGACCACATCGAAAAGGGCCCGCTCGCCCGGCCGCACCCCGACCGCCGGCAACTGGACGACCTGCCGCACCTGGAGGACCAGGAGTACACATTGGTCACGCGGACGAGAACGACCCTCGTACGCGCCGTGCTGCGCGGCCTCGAAGAGGCGTTCCCGGCCGTCCGCCAGTACAGCGACCTCCAGCGCGAACGCACCGCGGAGGACCTGGCCCACATCGTGGACTTCCTCGCCACCGCGCTCTACCTCGACGACGCCGACCTCTTCACCGGCTTCCTCACCTGGACCGCCGCCATCCTCGCCGCACGCGGTGTGCCCGCCCAGAGCCTGCCGCCCGCCCTGGTTCTCCTGGCCGAAGAGCTCAAGGACTTCCCGCGCGCGAGACGTGTGCTCCGACAGGGCACCGACCGGCTCGCCGGTCCTTTCGCCGTTCCCTCCGCCCCCGCCAGGAACCATCCGTGAGTACCTACCCCTCGAGTCACCTCAGGCTGACGGCCGAGGACACCGAGACCACCGTGCGCATAGAGCTGCGCGGCGACCTCGACTACGACAACGCCGACATCCTCCTTGACGCCGTCACCGAGAAGCTGCGCGAACGGCCCCGCCTGCGTGACCTGCACCTGGGCTGCGCGGGCCTCGGCTCCGTCGACTCGACGGGACTCTCCATCCTGCTGATGATCCGCCGCCGCACCGACGCGGCACAGGTCTGCCTGCACCTGGAGGACCGCACTGCGGCGCTCGACCGACTCCTGGCGATCACGGGGAGCCTGGACTACCTCACCGGGGACGCCACCCGTGGCGTACACGAGACCTCCGGCCCGGGAGAATCCCGGGCGGACACGGAGGAAGCCCTGCCGGCCCGCCCCACCGGACCGGACAGCCGTGCCTGACCGGATCCGAGGCATCGGGCCACTGACCCTGGCGATCGAGGCCATGCCGCGGGAGGACCGCGGGGCGCCGGCCACCGGGCTCGCCGCACCGCGGAGCGCCATCACCGCCCCCGGTAGGGTGGGCCAATGACGCGGCCCGGCCCCGTCGTCCCACGCGACCAACCCCTAGCTGTAGAGGTGTGACCAGCGCATGAAGCGACTCGGACGGCTGCGCACGGTGCTTGGACGCACGGCGCCTTCCGGCTTGGGCGACCGCCTGGGCGCCGCCCTCACCAGGTCAACTCCCCGGCAGGGGAGCTCCGTTGCCCATCTCGTGCGCAAGGCGGCCGAGCACGATGCCGTCTGGCTGGGCGCCGCCGCCGTCCTCGGGGCCTCGGGCGGACGCGGCGCGCGCAGGGCGGCGCTCCGCGGCGTCGGCTCGGTGGCGATCGTCGCCGCGATCAACCACGCCCTTGCGAAGCCGGCCGCCCGCAGTTCCCGGCCCGTCCTGGACGCCCTGCCCGGCGTGTTTCCCCGCCCGAGCACCGCTTCCCTGCCTTCCAGCACGATGGCCTCGGCCGCCGCCTTCGCGTCGGGAGTCGTCCTGGAGTCGCCCCGGTACGGCCTGGCCGCGCTGCCGTTCGCGACCGGCCTCGCCTATGTCCGCGCCAGGGGCAGCCTCGATCACCGGCGCCGCGCGGCCGCCGGGGCGCTCGTCGGGATCGGCGCCGCGCTCCTTACGTGCCGGTGGTGGCCGGTGAAACCGCAGGCGGCGGCCGCCGCCGCTCCTCCGCGCAGGCCGGCGCCCGCGCTCAAGGAGGGCAAGGGCCTCCAACTGGTGGTCAACCCGTCCTCGGGTGTCGCCTGGTCCAAGGACACCGTCGAGACGCTGCGCGCCCTGCTGCCGGAGGCGGTCATCACCCTCTTCGAACCGGGTGACGACCTGCTGGCCCTGCTCGACGAGGCGGCCGCACGCGCGGCCGCTGAGGGCGGGGCGCTCGGCGTGTGCGGGGGCGACGGCACGGTCAACGCGGGCAGCGCCACGGCCGCCCGCCACCGTGTGCCGCTCGCCGTCTTCCCCGGCGGCACGTTCAACCACTTCGCCGTGGACCTCGGCAACCAGACCATGGAGGACGTGGCCCGCGCGATCCGGGCGGGTGACGCGGTGAGTGCCGACGTGGGCCGCGCCTGCTCGCCCGCGCGTCCCGGCACGGCCCCCGGCACGGAAGCGCCGACGGAGAAGTCCGCGAGTCCGGCCGAGGCGTCCCCGGGCGAAGGTGAGCAGCAGCTCTTCCTCAACACCTTCAGCATCGGGGTGTACTCGGAGCTCGTCCATGCCAGGGAGCGCCTGGAGAAGCGCATCGGCAAGTGGCCCGCGCTCGTCGTGGGCCTCGCGAAGGTCCTCGCCACCGGCAGCCCGCTCTCGGTCGTCATCAACGGCCGCCCCCGCCGCATCTGGCTGCTCTTCGCGGGCAACGGGATCTACCATCCCGCCGGATTCGCCCCCACCTACCGCACCCAGCTCGACGACGGGCTCCTCGACGTACGCGCGGTGGAGGCCGGCACCCCGCTGGCCCGAACCCGGCTGCTGCTCGCCGTCCTGACCGGCACCCTGCACAGCTCCCGGGTGCTGACGACGGCTCAGGTGCGCCGGCTCGACCTCGAAGTCCTGGAGGGCGAGCCGCACTTCGCATACGACGGCGAGGTGACCGACGCCACCTATCGGCATCTGATACTCGACAAGCTGCCCCAGGCGGTCACCCTCTACCGCCCCGCCGACCAGGACCAGTGGCTGCGCTGAGCGCGAGCGGACTCGCGGCGCCCGGGCCTGCGGTGTCGCGCAGCTCACACGCATGAGGGCAGCTCACACGCATGAGGTGAGAAAGCGGGGGCACAAGGACGTCACGGTCCGCGCGGCCGGGGCTCCCCCCTCCCCGACCCGGACTCGCGTGCCCCGCCATCCCCTTCCCCCCGGGGATGCGCGGGGCCGCCGTATGTCCGGCCCACGCCGACCGCGTGTGACCCCCGCCCCGTCCGGGCTGTCCGGCGGGCCCGCTGAGCGGACCGGTCGTAGTGTTCCTGTCATGTGCTGGAGTGCGACGGCCGACCTGGTGGCGGGCGCGGGTATCGCGATCATGGGAGTCGCCGCCGTGGGTTCGGCGGCCGGCCGCCCCGGCGATGTGCCGCTCGCCGCGCTGCCCCTGGTCCTCGGGGCGCACCAGATCGTCGAGGCCGCCGTCTGGCACCACGGGGGTGGCCCGGGGCCCGCCACACTTCTCTGGGCGGTCATCGCGCTGCCCCTGCTGGCACTGTGGGTGCCGACGGCGGTGCTGTGCGCGGCGCCGCCAACTGCCCGGCGCCGTCTGCTCGTTCCGCTGGCGAGCGGGATCGCGACCAGTGCGGTGCTCGCACACGCGCTGGCGACGCGCACCGTGACGGCCGAGATCCGCGGTCACACGGTCGGATACTCCCTCGGCCTTCCAGCGGCCGGATTCGTCGTCATCGGGTACCTGCTCGCCACCATCGGCTCCCTGCTGCTGTCCGGTGACCGGGGCCTGGTGGCGTTCGGCGTCCTGGTCGCCGTTGGGGCCGCGGTGTCCTTCGGCCTGTGGCGCCAGGAGTACGTCTCGACCTGGTGCGCCTGGGCCGCGCTGTGTTCGGTCGTCCTGCTGCTCCGGTTCAGGAGGCGCCGTCCGGCCCCCGCGCCTTGACGGGCCCGGCGCCTTGACGGACCGGGCGCCGGGGACGTCGAGGGGGGCGCGGGTCAGTGGGGGCGGCGGATACGGATCGGGCCACGGGCCGTCGCCGGTTCGACCGCCCGGCCCGACTGGGTGACCTCCACCTCGCCGGCGTCCACCAGCCGCCGGGCGGCTCGACGGACCGGTTCCATCAGCGCGCGCCAGCCGTCGTCGTCGCCGTCGTAGACCGCCCGCGCGACATCGGACGGGCAGATCGACGAGGCAGGGTCACGGGAGTCAAGGAGCTCCAGGATGGCCCGTTCCAGACGCTGGTCCCTCTGTCGTCCGGTGTCCGTCACGGTGCCAGTGTCACCCCGGCGGCCGTGCGGCACGTGTGGACCGCCGCCGAGCGGGCGAGCGCGTCCCGACGCCCGAAGGCGTCCGCGCCCGGCGGCCCCCCACGTCGTGGCGGGCCGCTCAGGTGGTGTGGGGCGGGCGGGTGGCGGTCTCCAGGTAGAAGGCGTCGATGCTCTGGACCGCCTGCTCGAACTCCTCCAGGTTGACCGGCTTGGTCACATAGGCGTTGGCGTGGCTGGTGTAGGCACCCGCGACGTCGTCGGGGGCGGCGGAGGTGGTGAGCACGACGACGGGGATGGTCTGGAGGTCCTCGTCGGTCTTGAGGACCCGGAGCAGTTCCCGGCCATTCATGCGCGGCATGTTGAGGTCGAGGACGATGAGATCGGGGCGGACGCTGTCCGGGGCCCGCAGGTGCTCCAGAGCGGCCACGCCGTCGGTGACCCGCACCAGGTTGCGGGCCCCGCGCTGGGAGAGGGCTTCCTCGATCAGCATGGCATCGGCGATGTCGTCCTCGACGAGCAGCACGGCGCTGGGGTGGGCGGGAACGGTATTCATCGGTTGCTCCGTAGGTGCTTCAGAGGAGTGGTGGAACAGTCCCGGCCAGCGCCGTCGGGCGCCCTGGCGGGTGAGGCCGCTTGCTTCGCCGATCTGGGGGTACCCGGCACCCGCGCGCGCCGCGTCCCGGGCCGCGGACCGCTGGAGCCGTTCGGCCGAGCGCTGAAGCTGGACGAGGACGTGCAGCAGCGTCAGCTCGGGCACCGAACCATCGGTGCCCGGATGCCGGGGGTCCTCCAGCAGCCGCCGGGCGATGCGCCGCGCGAGGTCGCCGACCGCCACGTCCGTGGCCTCGGCCGTCTCCTGCGGAGTGTTCCGCAGCGCGAAGTTCTTGCCAGGCATACCCGGCAGCCTAGGCCCCCACCCGACCCCGCGACAACATTCGTTGTCGAAGAGCCTCTACAGTATGCGCGGCGCTGATTCCAAGTGTCACAGGGCGGAGGCGGAGGTTCGGAGATGGCCGGCGAAGAGACGCTGTCGCGCGCGCGAGGATTGTCCGCGTGGACGACTTCGCGATGGCTGCGCGTGGGCGTGGCCGTGTCCTTGACGGTTCTCACCGTGCTGGGCGTGACCGGAGCCTGGGTTCTGGGGCGTACCGCGTCGCTCAGCGACGACCTCGTGGACGCGAAGTCCCAGGCGGTGACCACCGCGGTCCATCTGGAGTCGGCCCTGCTCAACCAGGAGACCGGCATCCGCGGGTACGGACTCACCGGAAACCCCGAATTCCTCACGCCCTACCGACAGGGTGTCGCCGAGCAGACGGCCGACACCACGCGCCTGTCGCAGACGCTCAAGGAAGACCCCGAAGGCCTCGCCGATCTGCGCAGGGTGCGGGACGCGGTGGAGAAGTGGCAGGCCAGGTTCGCCCGGCCGATCGCGGCGGCCCCGGCGGGGGCGCCGTCGCCGCTGGCCGCCGAGCGCGCGACGGAAGGCAAGGCCTCCTTCGACCAGCTGCGCAGCGCCCTGACCCACCAGCAGGAGCGGCTGCGGAGCGAGCAGAGCCAGGCACGCGACAGCCTGGCGGCCACGATGCGGCTGCGCAACTGGGTGTTCGCCGCGATCGCGGTGGTCATCCTGGCGCTCGCGGGTCTGGTCTTCGAGGGCCTGCGCCGCGGCATCACGCAACCGCTCAGCCGGCTCGGGGCCGACGCCCGCGCGATCTCCGAGGGCGACTTCAACCGCCCCATCACCCCGACGGGCCCCGCTGACCTGCGGCGCCTGAGCGGAGAGATCGACGTCATGCGCCGGCGGCTCGTCCAGGAACTCGACGTCAGCGAGGAATCACGCCGCCTCCTCGACGCGCAGACCGCGGACCTTCAGCGTTCCAACTCCGAGCTCGAACAGTTCGCGTACGTCGCCTCGCACGATCTCCAGGAGCCGCTGCGCAAGGTCTCCAGTTTCACCCAGCTGCTCCAGCGCAGGTACGCGGGTCAGCTGGACGACAAGGCGGACCAGTACATCGCCTTCGCGGTCGACGGCGCGAACCGCATGCAGGTCCTCATCAACGACCTCCTCGACTTCTCCCGCGTGGGCCGGGTCCACCACGCCCACCAGAGCGTCGACCTCGACTCCGTCATGGAACAGACCCTGTCCGCCCTGAGCGTGAGCATCGAGGAGACGGGCGCGCAGATCACGAGCGACGACCTGCCGAGCCTGGTCGCCGATCCCACGCAGATGGGCATGCTGTGGCAGAACCTGATCGGCAACGCCGTCAAGTTCCGCCGCCCGGGCCAGCAGCCGCACATCCATGTGACGGCGGACCGGGAGGGGCCGCTGTGGCGCTTCACCGTCACCGACGACGGCATCGGCATCGAGCCCGAGTACGCGGAGAAGGTGTTCGTCATCTTCCAGCGGCTGCACACCAAGGACGTCTACAGCGGCAGTGGCATCGGCCTCGCGATGTGCAAGAAGATCGTCGAGTTCCACGGGGGTACCATCGCGGTCGACCCGGAATACACCGGTGGCACCCGCATCACCTTCACCCTGGCCGACGCGCCCGAGGGGAGCGAGGACGCGGCGGCCACTGTGACAGACCTCGACCACGCGGAGCCCACGACATGATCACAGCGTCGGGGACCCCGCACACGAGACCGGCCGAAACGGTCTACCGCGTCCTGTTGATCGAGGACGACGAGGGCGACGCCCTGCTGGTGGAGGAGTTGCTCCACGACACCGGGCTGCGCTTCGAACTCACCACCTGTAGCAGTCTCGCCGAGGCCCGCACCCAGCTCGCCCCGGCGCTCATCGACTGCATCCTGCTCGACCTGCACCTGCCGGACGTCTCGGGCACCAACGCGGTCACCGCCGTCCGCGGCCTCGCCCCGCACACCGCGGTGATCGTCCTGACCGGCCTTTCCGAGTCCCAGGCGGGCCCGGAGGCCATGGCCGCCGGCGCCCAGGACTACCTCGTCAAGGGAAAGGTCGAAGCGGACCTGCTGCGCCGCACCCTGCGGTACGCCGTCTACCGGAGCCAGACCGAACGCGCCAGCGCCGAGGCGCAGGCCGCCCGGCTGCGCGCCGAGGAGAACGCCCGCCTGGAGCGCGGCCTGCTGCCCCAGCCGATCCTGGACACCTCCACCGTCACGGTCACCTCCCGCTATCTGCCGGGCGGCGAGCTGACCCTGCTCGGCGGCGACTTCCTGGACGTCGTGGAGTGCGACGACGGGCTCTTGCGTGCTGTCGTCGGCGACGTCAGCGGCCACGGCCCCGACGCAGCCGCCCTCGGCGTCTGCCTGCGCATCGCCTGGCGTTCGCTGGTGCTCGGCGGACACCGGGGCCCGGATCTGCTGCACCTGATGGAGCGCATCCTGATCGCCGAGCGCGGCAGCCACACCCTGTTCGCCACCTGCGCCCTGCTCACCCTCGACGAGAAGGCCCGCACCGCCACCCTGCACCTCGCCGGACACCACGAGCCGCTGCTCACCACGCCGGAAGGCACCCGCGAGGTGGCCGCCGAGCTCGGCATCGCCCTGGGCATCGCCCCCGAGGTACGCAGCTGGGCGGCCACGGTCATCCCGCTTCCCGAGTCCGGTGCCCTGACCCTCTACACCGACGGCCTCACCGAAGGGCACAACGGAACGGCGGACGGACGCCTGGGCGTCGAGGGGCTGCTCAGCCTGATAGACCAGCTCCCGCCGACCGACCCCGCCGCGCACGTGGACCGGCTCATCAAGGAGACCCACGCGCTCAACGCGGGACGCCACTCCGACGACCTCGCCGTACTCCGTCTCGACTGGGGGGCCGGCTGAGGAACCGGCGGCCGGCCGAGGAGCGGGGGAGCGCGGACCCGGCCGTCACGCCGGTGCGCACTCCGGCTTCCTCACCCGGCGGCCATGTCCGGCCCGGGAAGCAGGGTCTCGTCGAGGTGATAGCCGAGTTCCCGAAGGCCGCGCGCGATGGCCACCGCCTTGCGGTGCAGCTCCGCGCGTTGCGGGGAGGGCTCCGTCTTCTCGACCGGACCCGCCCCGGGGTCGGGCGGAGGTGGAGTGGCGTCCTGCACGGCGTCCCACGCTTCCCGTGCGACGCACTCGGCGACATGGTCGTCGGCCTCCGCTCCGGCCGAGCGCGCCGACGTACGGCTCAGATAGGCGTCGATCGCGGCGCGCGCCTCTTGGACATCGGCCGATTCGGGTCCGCCGTGTTCCGGCTCTGTGGTCATGGGACGCAACGTAACGCCGGGTCTGGGGACGGCGACGTGTACACGCCCGAGCCCATTGGCCATGACAGAAACACTGAGCCAGTGGGGTCCTGATTTCTATTTTCGCCATGATAGATTTCCTGCTGGCCGGGCGGAGACCACGCGCCGCGCCGGTCGAGGAGAAAGGGGAGTGGCTGTGAAGGGCGTAGCGACTGGTACCGGGACCACGCGAGAGGGCGGCGCGGTGGAGGCGCGCGCGCTTCCCTTGGTCGAGGAGCCCGCGCGGATGGCGCCCGCCGACGCCAGAGAGCTGTCACGGCAGTTCTTCGAGCGCCTGGCGCAGATGCAGGAGGGTACGCCGGAGTACCAGTACGCGCGGAACACGCTGATCGAGATGAACATGTCGCTCGTACAGTTCGCCGCCCGCCGCTTCCGGCAGTTCGCGGACGAGATGGAAGACGTGACCCAGGTCGGCATGATCGGGCTGATCAAGGCGATCGACCGATTCGAGCTGTCCCGCGAAACCGAGTTCACGACATTCGCCGTGCCGTACATCGTCGGTGAGATGAAGCGGTTCTTCCGCGACACCACCTGGGCCGTCCATGTGCCACGGCGACTTCAGGAGCGCCGCAGTGAGCTGATCCGCGCACGCGAAGAGCTGGAGAGCCGCCTCGACCGCTCGCCCACCGTCAAGGAGCTGGCAGCTCTGATGGGGATCGGCGAGGACGAGGTGGTCGAGGCGCAGATCGCGGCCAACGGCTACAACTCCTCCTCCCTCGACGCCGCACTCACCAGCGAGGCCCAGGACGGCGAGGCCGCCCTCGCCGACTTCATCGGGGCCGAGGACCCCGCGATGGAACTGGTCGATGATGTGTCGACGCTCGCTCCGCTGCTGGCCGAACTCACCGACCGCGAACGCCTTTTGATCCGGTTGCGCTTCGGCGCCGAACTCACTCAGAGCCAGATCGGCGAAGAATTGGGCATTTCCCAGATGCAGGTATCGCGCCTGCTGACGCGAACGGTCGCCAAACTCCGTGCGGGCATGCTCGGGGCGATGACCGACAACGCCGCGAAGGCGGCCTGAACTCCGCGCCGACTGCCCGTGGGGACAGTACTCATGGGCAGTGCGTCGCGGGTAAATGCGATCGGGACGCCAAAAGGAGAGGGCGGGCCAGGGCCCTGCCTGGCGATGGAGGTGCGCGGTTCCCTGCGCTCGCAGGAGCGACCCTGGCCACACCTGGCCCCTACCCGGCATTCCGGAAATCATGGGCGTCTTTTCGCGGCGGTGTCTCCAGGGGAATGGAACCGGACACCCGCGGGGAGTGGCACAGGCCGAGGTGCCGCGACAGAAGCCGCGACGGCCGAGACGGAAACAGGGGCGGGACCCGACCGATGGTCGGGTCCCGCCCCTGTTTCCACGGGGGTGTGGTGGCTGTGTTACCAGCGATACCAGCGGCCGCTCCCACCGCGCGGGCGGGCGACGAAGCCGATGAGCCACACGACCAGGACGGCGATGGCGACCCACCACAGCACCTTGAGCGCGAAGCCGGCGCCGAAAAGGATCAGGGCGAGCAGGAGAACGAGAAGCAGGGGAACCATAGTTATCAACCTCCAGTTCGTCGTGTGCCCGGGAAGGTCCACGGCACACCCTCGAAACACCAAGATTTATCTTCCCCCTTCTCGCTGAGGGATTCATATGGAGCGCACCCGGGTGACACCCAGGGCAAAGGAAACACGTGAGAGGGGGCGCCCGGATCGAGTTGGATCGAGTTGGGCCGAGACGGTTTAGAACCCGTGAATGTGGCCAGGTGTATCCATGTCAACGGTGTGCCACAGATTTTCGGGAGTGATGGTTGTGTCGGGTGACGAAAAGGCCCAGTCGAAGGTCGAGCAGGCCAAGGGCAAGGTCAAGGAGACGGCCGGACGGACGGTCGGCAACGAGCGCATGGAGGCCGAGGGCCGCGCCGAGCAGGCCAAGGGCGACGCCCGCCAGGCCAAGGAGAAGATCAAGGACGTCTTCAAGCACTGACCGCTCACGCGGTCCGCGTGGGGCCCAGCCGGGTGTTCCGGCTGGGCCCCACGCGCATGTCCGTCCCGCCACGTTCGTCCGGCCCGGACCGACCACGTGCCTCCGCCCCGCGCATACCTGCGTCGCGCGCCCGCGCGCCGTGGCCCGTCGCCTGAAGCCCGCTGAAACCGTCGTGATGCCCCGCTGAAACCCGCCTCGCGCACGCTCTTCCCACACCACGGCGAACAGCCGCGGAAGACGCAGACACCGAGTCGCAGGAGCGCATCATGCAGAAGTTCGACGCCACCGCCACCGCCCCCGTCACCGCCGTCCTGGCCGTGCCCGCGGGTCGCGTCCAGATCGTCGCCACCGACCAGGCGGGGATCACGGTCGAGGTCCGGCCGGCGGACGGCGGCCGGAGCCGCGACGTCAAGGCCGCTGAGCAGACCACTGTCGCTTACGACAACGGCGTCCTGCGGGTCGAGGCCCCGACGAAGAACCAGTACCTCGGTCCCGGCGGCTCACTCGACGTGACCATCGAGCTGCCGGCCGGCTCACGCGTCGAGGCCCGGGCGGGCGCGGCCGAGTTCCGTACCGTGGGGCGCCTCGGCGACGTGGTCTTCGAGGGCGCGCACGGCGCCACTCACATCGAGGAGACGGCGGCCCTCCGCCTGACCGTCCACGCCGGGGATGTCGCGGTCGGCCGGCTGGCCGGGGACAGCGAGATCACCGTCGCGGCGGGCGACATCCACATCGCCGAAGCCGTGCACGGCACCCTGACGCTGCGTACGGAGTCGGGGGAGATCACGGTCGGCGCCGCCCGAGGCACCAGCGCCACGCTGGACGCGGGCACCTCCTACGGCCGTATCCACAACGCTCTCACCGGCGGCGCGAGCGCGGCGGCCACCTTGAACATCCACGCGACCACCACGCGCGGCGACATCACGGCCCGCACCCTGTGAGGCGCGCGCCACGCGGGGCAAAGCGCCCGGTGGCCCGCCCAGGACCTGAGGTCCTCGGCGGGCCACCGGATGGCTGATGGAGTGTCAGGCCGAGGCGGACCGTACCTGGGACAGCGCCTGGGTCAGCCCCCGCTTGAGCTTCTTGGACAGCGGTCGTTCGATGAGCCGGTGCACCAGCCATGCGGCCAGCAACATGATGGCGATGGTGACGCCGAGGACGGCGTAGGGAGACATGTGCGGCTCGAGCCCGTGGATGATCTTTCGCCCGATCTCCTGGTGCAGCAGGTAGAGGGGGTAGGTGAGCGCCCCGGCGTAGGGCAGCCAGCGCCACTTGATCCAGGACAACCGGTCGGTCGCCACCAGCGCCATGATCACGAAGAACAGGGCGAGCAGCACCAGGGCGGGCCAGTACGGCAGCTGGTGCCCGATGTAGCGCGGGACCCGGCTCCATGACATGTGCAGGGAGGGCAGTACGCCGCCGAAGCAGACCAGGAACAGCAGTGTGAGCAGCAGGTTCGGGCCGAAGCGGTGCATGAGGTAGCACGCCATACCGCCGATGAAGAGCCAGCTGTACTCGGGCATGACGAGCATCCGCAGGATCCCGTCGTCCGAGTGGTAGACGATCGCGCTCGCGACCACCCACACCCAGCAGAACACCAGGACCCGCCGATAGGTGAGGCCCCACCACGCCAGCGCCGCGAAGAGCAGGTAGAAGCGCATCTCGGCGAAGAGCGTCCAGTAGATCCCGTCCACGTGGTCGACGCCCAGGGGCTCCTGGAGCATCGTGAGGTTGGTCAGGACCGTACTCAGGGACAGGCGCGGCCCGTTCCCACGGGTGAGCGTGAGGACCACGGTGGTGGTCAGCACCGCGAACCAGTACGCGGGAAAGAGACGGATGACTCGGGAGGTGAAGAAGTCGCCCAGGGTCCGGCCCCAGCAGCTCATGCAGATGACGAATCCGCTGATGAGGAAGAAGAGGTGCACGCCGAGCCAGCCGTAGGCGGCCGGGGTGAAGATGGCGGGGAACAGTCCCTTGGCATCGACCGACCATGCGCCCTCGCGGGGGACGAAGTGGTAGACGACGACCATGAGGGCCGCCAGCAGCCGCAGACCGTCAAGGACGTAGATACGACCCCGGCTCCGTGGCGCGGAGGGTTCGGAAACGGAGCCCGAAGACACCTCCTTGTCGACCAGGACCGCTGCCCCACCGGTGGTGGCTATTCCCATCACACGCCTAACTTTCGTTCATACAATCGGCAGCACCCTACGCCACGGGGACACCCGTGTTCGAGTCGGGAAGTCCGGCGGGAACTCGGGCCCTTTGAGGGGGCGTCGCCTGCGAGCTGCGTCCGCGCCGGCATTCAGTGCCATTGGGCCACTAGTGACCGTTTTGGGCCCGACGCGACTTTGTGTTTTCGGTCCTGTATTCCGCCAGAAGTCCCTGTCCCGCACCTGACCGCGAACTCGTCGGCGCCCACCCTCGCGATCGCTCGGCGAGAGACGTGTCGTCAGATGCCCGCGTTGGCGCGAGGCGTGGGCCAAGTGGAGCACCGGATGACCGATTTGCTCTGATGTGAACGCAAGTCTCCGTGTGACGGGGCTGGCGGTCGGCCTGCTCGCGCCATAACCGGCGCCCCCCGCGCACCCGGCCCGTCGCGCCGTTCAGCGGCCCGTCGCGCCGTCGATCAGTTCGCGGAGGATGTCCGCGTGCCCCGCGTGCCGGCCCGTTTCCTCGATCATGTGGGTGAGTGCCCAGCGGACACGGGGAGCGGGGCGGCCCGGGTGGGAACGGGGGAGCGGGGCGCCGGGATCGGCGCAGCGGTCGAGGACGTCGTTCGCGCGCGCGACGGCGTCCCGGTAGCGGGAGACGACATCGCTCACGCTGTCCCCGGGGTCCGCGTGGAACGTCGCCTGCCAGTCGGCGACCTCGGCGCCGAGGAACAGCGAACGCTCGACGAACGTCAGGTGGTTGAGCAGACCGAGCAGATTCGTACCCGACGGCACCGCGGCCGCCCGCGCCTCCGGCTCGGGCGCGCCCTCCACCTTCGCCGCGACCGAGGACCGCAGATAGTCGAGGAATCCGCGCAGGACATCGGTCTCGGTGTGGGCGGTCCGTGGCGGCGGGGTGTCGTGACGGCGGTTGCGAGGCGAGTCGCTGGGCACGGGGGGTCCTTTCTGTGGCGAGAGCCGGGTCAGGCGCTTCGGCGGACGAGGAGGACGTGGTCGGTGACCTCGGCGGTACGCCCGTCCGGTCCGGTCGCCAACCGGCGTGGCGCATCGGCCCGTTCGACCGTCCAGCCCCCGGGGTCCAGGCCGATGCCCTCGGCCACTTCTCTCGGGCTCGGGTGGACAAGACCCGGCTCCTGGTTCCACGACCACGGCGCGGTCGAACCATGGTCGACGACCAGTAGCCGCCCGCCAGGACGCAGCGCGTGCGCGGCCGAGCGCAGGACGGCCGCCCGGTCCAGGTCCGCCGGGGTGTGCAGATAGTGGGCGCAGATCAGATCGAACGCACCAGGCGGGAAGGACTCGTGCAAGTCCCTTCGCAGCGCGGTGACTTGGTGGCTCAGACCACGTGAGGCGGCGAGCCGGGTGAGCCGTGCGACCGCCACGGCGGAGATGTCGACCGCGGTGACCCGCCATCCCTGGCCGGCCAGCCACAGCGCGTCGCCGCCATTGCCGCAGCCGAGGTCCAGGGCCTCGGCCGGCGGCAGGCCCGTCACCACCTCCGTGAGGCGGACGTTCGGCTGCGGCCTCTCGTCCGCGGGCCGCCCCGCGTACAGGCCGTCCCAGAACGCGGTGGCCTCCCCGCTGCTCATCCCACTGGTGCCTGCCCCGCTGCCGCTTGTCCCGCTGTTTTTCATGCCGCTGCCGCTCATCGACGCTCCTTGGGTGGGATTGCGCCCAGTCTTCGCCGGGCATCCCGCCGATGGCACGAAATCTTGCGGTTACGGCAAGATGGGCCGATGGATCGTGAGACGGACGACGAAGTACTCGGCGCGGTCGGACCGCGCCTGCGCGCACTGCGCCGGGAACGAGGCATCACCCTCGCCGCCCTCGCGGCGACGACCGGCATCTCGGAGAGCACGCTGTCGCGGCTGGAGAGCGGGCAGCGCCGGCCCAGCCTCGAACTGCTGCTGCCGCTGGCCCGCACCTATGACGTCCCGCTGGACGACCTCGTCGGGGCCCCGCCCACCGGCGACCCCCGCATCCACCTCAGGCCGATCCGGCGGCACGGGATGACCTTCGTGCCCCTGTCCCGGCGGCCCGGCGGGGTGCACGCGTTCAAGATGATCATCCCCGCGCGCCCGGAACCTCTCGAACCGACCCCGCAGACCCACGACGGCTTCGAATGGCTCTACGTGCTGAGCGGACGCCTGCGGCTCGTGGCCGGCCGCCGCGACCTCACGCTCCCGCCCGGCCAGGCCGCTGAGTTCGACACCTCCTTGCCGCACTGGCTGGGCAGCGCGGACGGCGGTGCGGTCGAGTTGCTGATCCTGTTCGGATTGCAGGGACTGCGCGCGCACGTACGCCCCGGTACGAATGAGCCTTCGCAGGAAGCGAGTTGACGTCCCATCAGGAGCGCCGGTAACCAGGCGACGGCTGGACAACGGCACGCGGGCGGGGCTCAAGACCGGCCCCTCCCCTGCTGACCACTTGCGCCGCCAGGTATCTTGCATCGCATGGAACCAGGTGATTCGACCAAGCAGGCCCGGGCAGCGGCCCAGCTGCGCAAGGGCGTCCTGGAGTACTGCGTACTCGCCCTCATGCGGGACCGGCCCCGTTACGGCGTGGAACTCCTGCACGCCCTGGAGGACTCCGGCGCCCTTGCCACCAGTCAGGGCACGGTCTACCCGCTCCTCTCCCGGCTGCGCCGCGACGACCTGGTCACCACCACCTGGCGGGAATCCGCCTCGGGGCCGCCCCGCCGCTATTACGCGCTCACCGACAGCGGCCGGGCCGCGCTCGAGGAGTTCACCCGCGTCTGGCCCGGTTTCCGCGACGCCGTCGACGGCTTCCTCGCCACCTCGCCCCCCACCACTGGAGAGCCCGCATGAAGACTTCTGCCGACGCCGTACGCGACTATCTCCACGCCGTGGAACGAGAGAGCTCCGCGCTGCCCGCCGAGCGCCGCCAGGAACTCCTCGCCGATCTCGCCGAGCACATCGAGGTGACGCGGGCCGAACGCCCCGACGCCGCGATCGGCGACATACTCGCGGCCCTCGGCGACCCCCGCGCGATCGCGGCCACCGCCCTCGCCGAGGCGGGGAGCGGTCCCGCCGGAGGCCTCGGTGGCGGCACCGCCGGGGCGCCGGCCCGGAGTGACGCCGGGGCGGCCGCCCGGAGCGTCGCCGGCGCGTCCACCCGGCGCGGCAAGGTCCACCCCCTGGTGCCGCTCCTCATGCTCACGCTCTCGCTGCCCTTCATGATGCTCTTCCCCGGCGAGCCCGGGCCGGTCTTCGGTGTCCTGTTCCGCATCGTCGGCGCGGTGCTCCTGTGCACCTCCGTGCACTGGGACGCGCGCCGCAAGACCACCGGGGTCCTGCTCACAGCGGTCGTGCCGACCGCCGTCATCGTGACCTGGAACCTGTCGGGTGCCCCGGGCGGCACCCAGGCCTTCCTGGCCAATCTGGTCACCTCGGCGGTGCTGATCTGCGCGGCGGTCTGGCTGTGGCGGGTTCGCCGCGCTTGAGGGTCCGTGACCAGGGGTACGACGGGCGCGCGGCGGGCGACCGTCCTATGATCGTCGATTATGGCGCATACGTTCGAAGAACTCGTGGAGATGCGGCGTACGGTCGACGCGGCACACGCCCAGGCCGAGGGGCTGCGGGGCCAGTACGGGCCGCCGGGCTCCCGATCGTGGTCGGCCCGCCAGTCGCAGACGTACGAGACGGCGTGGCGGGCCTGGCGTGACCTCGACCGGGACATGCGGGAGGCCGTCACCGCCTACGCCACCGAGTACGGCGAGGTCCGCCAGGCCGTCGAGGCCCGGGTGCGGGAAGCGGCGGGCTCCCCGCAGTAGCGGCGGCGCCCGGCGCGCGGTTCCTGACCTGGCCGACTCCTGATCCGGCGGGGCCCGCTAGCGCAGGCCCGCGTCCCGTGGCGCGTCCTTGCGGCTGACCGCCAGGTAGCCGACGAGCGCGACGATCGGCACGATGAGCGCGAGCGTGACCGGCCCGGTCCCCCAGCCGAGTCCGGCCCGGTTCGTGGGCACCCCCATCCAGTCGGCGAACGACGCGCCAAGCGGCCGGGTCAGGACGTACGCCCACCAGAAGGCCGCCACCGCGTTCAGCCCCAGGTAGCGGCCGGACAGCGCGGGCACCGCGATCAGGGCGGTGAACAGGAGCCCGGACGTGAGGTAGCCCAGGCCCAGCGTGCCCGCCGTGAGATCGCCGACGGCGGTGCCCAGCGCGAAGGTGGCCAGGACGGTGGCCCAGTAGAAGGCCTCGCGGCGGCGGGTGCGGATGCTGTGGATCGACAGCGTCCCCTCGCTGATGTACCAGGCGACCAGGAGGGCGGCCAGCGCCACGGTGAACGCCGCCGCCGAGACCGCGTAGGGGATGCCCACCACGACGTGGATCACGTCGGCGGCCATCGTGCCGAACACGCTGACCATCACGATCGCCGACCAGTACGTCCACGGCCGGTACCGGTCCCCGCGGAACTGTGCCACCAACGCGACGACCAGGCCCACGAGACCCAGCCCGCCCGCCGGAACCGGGCCGAGGACGCGGGCCAGATAGTCCGACGCGGTCTCGCCCATGCCGGTGGTCAGCACCTTGACGACCCAGAACAGGGCGGTGATCTGGGGCACCTTGCTCCAGGCGGAGCCGTCCCGCTCCGATGCGCCCCGGTGGCGCCCCTCCGGCCTCGGTCTGGCCTCGGCCTCGCTCATCGGCTGACTCATGGTCGTTCCCGCCCTCCCGGCGCACCGGCCCTCAAGCCCTCAACCACCCTTGTTTCGGGCATGGTTGAGCTCATACGCCCCGCCGGGCGCGACCACCCGGCGGGAATGTCTACGCGACTGTAGACGACGACCCTGTGAGCCATGCGGGGAGGGGGCCAGGGCGTGGGGGCACGGGCGGGCCGCGCCGGAATACGGGATGCCGTCCCGTCAGCCGATTCGGCCTGTTCACGCGTCCGGGTGATGGCGGGTCATACCTCTGGGTGAGTGCGGCGGACTTCGGCGTTCCGGGTGGCCGATCGCACTACCGTGAAGCACAAGGTGATCGTAGGCCGACTGACCGCCTGTCTCTTGCTGCTGGAGGATCCGGGATGCGATACCTAGCGTCTCTCTGGCGGCGCCTGCAATACCGGTTCGACAACCTGGTCTCCCGCAGCACGTCCGCCCTCATCGGCTGGCTCACGCTCTTCTGCCTGGCCGCCGTCGTTCCGATGAGCGTCCTGCTGGTGTGCACCGACCGCCGGTCTCCCGCCACCCTCACGGGGCAGCTGGTGGCGGTGTGGGTGACCGTCGGACAGACCCTGAAGATCGGGGGCGCCGTCGGTTCACCCCTGTACGTCCTGGCGTCCGTCCTGCTCGCCCTGGTGGCGCTGCTGTTCGTCTCGACGCTGGTCAGCCTCATCACCACGGGAATCAACCGGCGCATCATGGAGCTGCGTCTGGGGCATTCCACGGTGCTGGAAGTGGGGCACACGGTCGTACTCGGCTGGTCCGACCAGATCTTCCCCGTCGTCTCGGAACTCGTGTCGGCCAACTCCAACCAGCCCCGTGCCGCCATCGCCGTCCTTGCCGCGAAGGACAAGGTGGAGATGGAGGACGAGATCAGCGCCCGGATCTCCTCCACCGGCAGCACGACCATCGTCTGCCGCAACGGCTCCACCACCGATCCGGCGGTGCTCGCCCGCGTCAGCCCGGGGACCGCGAAGGCCGTCCTCGTCCTGCCGCCGGGCACGGACGACGGGGACGCCCATGTGGTGAAGACGCTGCTCGCGCTCAACGCCTCGGTGCCGGGCATCGCCTCCGAGGCCCACCCCGGCACCGCGAGCGGCCCGGGCGATGGGGACACCGAGGCGGACGTTGCCGGCGCCGCCGTCGTGGTGGCCGCCGTACGCGACACCCGCAACCACCTCACCGCCACCCTGGCCGCCGGCCCACGTGGCCGCATCCTGGCCATCGACGACATCGTCGCCCGCCTCCTCGTGCAGACCGCCCGCCAGCCCGGACTCTCGCTCGTGTACCAGGACTTACTGGATTTCGCGGGGGACGAGTTCTACGCCGTACCGGCCGACACACTGGCCGGGCGCACCTTCGGGGAAGCCCTCCTCGCGTACGTCACATCCTCGGTGGTGGGCCTCCTGCACGCCGACGAGACGGTCGCGCTCAACCCCGACCCCGAAACGACGATCATGGAGGACGACCGGATCATCGTCATCACCCGCGACGACGACACGGCGGTGCTCGACGACGCCGTGCCGTTCGTCGACGAGGGTTCCTTCGCCACGGCCGGCCCCCTGGCGCCCGCCCCCGAGCGGCTGCTCCTGCTCGGCTGGAACCGGCGCGCCCCGCTCATCGTGGGGCAGCTCGCCTCCTACGCGAGCGCCGGAACCACCCTGGACATCGTCGCGCTCGGCGACGACTCGTCCATGCGCGGTGCCTACGACGCGGCCGCGGCGCAGGGGCCCATCGAGGTGACCCTGCACCGCGCGGACATCACGAATCCGTCCGTGCTCGGCGCGCTCGACGTGCCGTCCTTCGACAGCGTGATCGTCATCGCCGACCCGGGCCGCGTGCCGGGCGGCGACTTCGGCCTTGCCCAGGCGAACGCGGACGTCGATGACAGGACGCTGGTGACGCTGCTGCACCTGCGGGCGATCGAGGAGGCCACGGGCCAGGAGATCCCGCTCACCACGGAGATGTCCGACGACCGCAACCGGCTGCTCGCGCCGGCCCGCGAGGGCGCCGACTTCATCGTCAGCGGCCGGCTCATCAGCCTCCTCATGTGCCAGATCTCGGAGAGCCCCTACCTGGCCGTCCTCTTCGACGAACTGTTCACGGCCGACGGGAGCGAGCTGTATCTGCGTCCCGCCACCGACTACGTCAGGGCGGGTGAAGAAGTCACCTTCGCCACCGTCGTCGCCTCGGCGCGGCACCGCAGGGAGTGCGCCGTCGGATACCGGCTGCGCGCGCAGTCGTCGCGGAGTCCGGCCTTCGGGGTCCGGCTCAACCCCGACAAGCGCAGGACCGTACGTCTGACGGCCGAGGACTCGGTGATCGTGCTTGCCGACTGACCGTGGGGGTGGGGACGGTCAACGGCCAACTCCGCCACGAAGAGGGAGTGTTGGGCCAAGTTCACGGGAACGGGTGCGGATGTGGGTTGACCTCGTCGGGGCGCAGAGGACGTGAGGTGTGGCCCAGCCGGTGGGAGACGGTCAGGACCCGGTCGAGGCCGGTGACGCGGCGCAGATGGTGGCCGAAGGTCATTGGGAGCAGGCCGGGGACGAGCGCCTTGACGCAGGAGAGGCCGGACGCGGCATGGACGGCGGTCGTCTGGTCGACGACGATCGCTTCGAGGCCGCTCGCGGCGAAGCGGCCGACCAACTCGTCGAGATCCGCCCGCAGATCTTCGTGGCGCGGCCAGGCGCAGCGGTCGGCGACCTCACGCAGACTCCGGCGCCGCTGCGGCGGCCGGCCGCCCGGCCTGAGCAGGAAGTCCAGCCGGCGGGCCGCGACCGGGTCGCAGTGGAGCAGCGCGTGGTCGTCCATCAGGCGGACCTGTTCGGAGTCCTCGCGCATCCGTGCGGCGTCCCGCACGCGCTGCGGGTAGATGAGCCGGTACGCGTCGATGGCTGTGACCAGTTCGTGCAGCGCGCCGAAGACGCCCCGCTCGGGGTCGAGCCCGGAACCTCCGGCGCACAGCACGCCGGGGCGGGGCTCGGCGCCCTCGGCGGACGGCCGGACATCGACGGCGGCGGCCCAGAAACAGGGGATGTTCTCGGGCCCGGTCGCGTCGAAGACGTCGACGCGGTAACCGGCGCGCTCCTCGATCCGGTCCGCGAGCAGGCTGATCCGCCGGTCGCGCGCGGTGCGCAGGTCGAGTGCGGGCGCGGGCAGGCGGGCGTACCAGGTGAGCAGGAACGCGTCGCGTTCGGCGAGTTCGAGCAGGCCGTACAGCGTCGCCTCCTCGACGCAGCCTCCCAGCGCGCAGCCGTTGGAGATCTCGGAGACGAAGGGCCGGTGCGCCGAGGGCTGATGGCGGCCCAGACGGTAGTAGGCCAGGCTCTCGGGGACCAGGACCGGCCGCTCGCGGGTGAGGGAGTAGCCCCAGACCCACGGCATGGTCAGGTCGGGGTGGTAGGCCTGGAAGGGGAAGCCGGGCTCCTGGTAGCGGCGGGGTTCGTGGCCGCCGGTGGTCGCGGGGTCGAGCACGCCGCCGGGGTGGCGGGCGGCGAGTTCGCGGTGGCTGGCGTGCACCACGGTGCGCCGCCCGCCCGGCCGGCCCCCGCCGAGCCGCTCCAGCGCCTCGGCGATGGCGGTGACCTTCGCGGTACGGAAGTCGAGCGCGCGGCCGTAGCCGCCGTCGACCGATTCGGGCGGGCCGACCTTCGCCTCGGCGAAGGGCAGGGCGTGCAAACCACGGGTCCTGAGTCCCTTGAGCACGCCGGTCTCGTCGTCGGCGTACCGGGCCTCGAGGACCGCGCGTTCCGCGCGCAGGTTCCGCACCCGCAGGACCCCCGGATCCGGTTTGGGCCGGGGGACGCGCGGGATGGTGGAACGGGCCGGGGAGTCGTCGGGCAAGGTGCCGCAGTCGGCGCAGTGCGGGTCGGGCAGAAAGCGGTGCAGGGTGATGTCGAGTCCGTCGAGGCGGAGCATGGTGACGTCCTGCCCGGCGGCCGGCCGTTCGGCCGTCGCCTCGGCCGTGAGCCGGCGCACGGCCAGACGCGCGGCGAGGTCGGCGGCGACCGGCGTGAGCAGGGGGGAGACCGTGCCGGTGAAGCGGCTGCCGTAGGCGGCGCGCAGGGCCGCCTCCTCCGCCGCGTCGGCACGCGCTCCCGCGCGCCGGGCGGCGAGACAGCGGTGACAGCCCGCCGCCCCGGGCCTGACCAGCGGACCGACGACCACGCGATCGAGTTCCCCGACGACAAGCAGGAACGACTGCCCGTCAACAGCCGCCATTTCCAACTGGCGTGACGCAGCGTCAGGTGTGTCGGCCGCGACGAGGTGGGTCCCCGTCGCGGCCATGGAGTGCGACCGGCGTACCAGTGCCCGGCCGAGCAGGCCGTCGTCGTGGTGCACCCGGACGGCGGCCGACAGGGGGTCTTCAGTCATCGCAGCGCACCGCTCTCAGCAGGTAGGGCAGTATCTCGGTGGCGGCCGGATCGTGATCGAGCGGCACGATCAGCGCGCCGTGTGCGGGGCCGCGCAGATCGCTCAGCGCCGCCGCGACCGCCTCATCGAAGGTGGCGCCCGCGTCGAGCCCGCGCGGCACGCGCCCGGCGTCCGCGCGTACGCGGTCCACCGGAAGCAGGTGGACGCTGTCGTGCTCGGGCGACCACGCCCACAGCGCGGGACCCTCGGGTGCCGGGACGAAACGCCGGGGGTCGAGGGCGAGCAGGGCGTACAGCGTCAGGGCGCGCCGCGCGGTGCGCAGGCGCGCCGCGGTGAAGTCTGCTCCCGTGCGAAGGACTTGGTGATCCGCCCGGCCGGTGCGCGGGTCACGGACCAGGGCCCGTGAGGCGCGCCTCGGGAACTGCGGCAGAGCGCCCTCGTCCAGATCGGCGAGGAGTCCGCCGCGCTGGTCGACGCAGTGCGCGGCGCGCCGCGAGAACTCCTCGGCGTCGACGGCGGCGCCCTCGCGCAGGGAGGCGATCGTGGCGAGGAACGCCGCGCGGGACTGAGGTGCGGCAGGAAGTGTGTCCGGGTGCGGTCGGTAGGTGTGACGGGTGGTGGTCAGCGTCGCGGTGTCCAGCCGGACGAGCGAACGCGACCCGTCCGTGGCGCCGGACGACGAGGGCGCGAGACAGTCCCGCTGGAAACGGTGGGCCAGCAAGGCCGCGGCGAACACGGCTGTTTCAAGGCCAAGTTGGGGCTGCGGGGGGATGGGTTGTATGCCGTGGACGCGCAGCCACGCGCCGAGCCAGCCACCGGCGGCGCGGCCCGGGCCGGGGGGCAGCGCCGGGCCGAGCCACCACGCCCGCGCGTCCCGGACGGCGGCGGCGAACCACAGGCCGTGCGCGCGGCAGTCCTCGTCGAGCCGGGCGATCGAGTGAGGGTCCTCGCCGTCCGCGAGCAGCAGCAATGCGTCGTGGCCGCCGCCCGCCACCTCGGCGCGGGCGGCCGCGTGCCCGGTCACCGGGGTCACGCCCGACAGCCCGGTGAGTCCCAGTGCGTCCGTGAGGGCGCTCACCCCGGCCGTAGGGCCGAGGGCCAGCACCCTGAGCTCCGCGTACGCGCTCGCGCGCTTGTCCGGCTCGGACGTCGACCGGTCCTCCAACAGGCCGTGCGCGTCGATGAGGTGAAGGACGCGCAGCACTGTGGCGCGACGAGTGCCGTCCAGTCCTTCGAGCAACTGGCCCACCGTGCGCGTGCCGTCGAGGAACGGTATGAGGCGGTCGAGCCACTGCGCGATGCCCGGGGCGGCGATCAGGTCGATGCCCCGGCTCGACCGCACATGGACGGTCCCGCCGCCACTCGGGGTCACGAAGACGTCGGGCCGCAACAGGGGCATGGATTCGGAGGTGATCATGGAGTTCTCCACCGGGCGGGGAGCGGCAGGGCCGAGGATCACGGCAGATCCTTCTCGCTGAGCAGGTGACAGACGGGTGTGCCGCTGCCGCGTTCGTGGCCGAACAGGGCGGCGAGCAGCGTGGTGCGTTCGGGACCGGCGTCCAGTAGTTCGTCGGCGGCCGCGGTGTCGACATCGCAGCGGAGCCCGGCGCCGAGGCCGTGGCGCGCCGCGGCCAGGCCGAGCCGCTGGCCGACGACACCGGCTCGCAGATTGAGCATCCGATACCAGCGGTCGCCGAACCGGGGATAGCCGGACTCGTAGTCGCCCGTCACGAGTACGGCGAACGCGGCCTCGAAACCGGCCAGTTCACCCGGGCCGCCGGGTGGGAACAGGTCGCGGGGCGTGGCATCGGGCGTGACCGGTACGAGCCGGCCCGTACGGCGGTCGCGACGGTGGCACCCGGTGTCCAGGCCGGTGACGCGGTGGGCGACCACGTACAGCTCGCAGGGGGCGGGCGGGGCGTGGTCGAGAGGGACCGGCCCCGCGGCCTCCGCCAGGACGGCGAGCAGCGCGGGCAGGGGGACGGGGGCCGGCTCGAATCCGGCGCGTGCGGTACGGCGGCGCAGCAGTGCGGTGCCGGGCGCGAGCGCGTGCGGTGTCCGGGCGGTGATGACGGCGTGGACAAGCTCCGCCCGGGCGTCGAGACCCAGCAGGCGGCCCAGCTCCTCGCCCGAGAAGCACGCGTGCGCGGTCGGCCCGGCGCCGGCCGACTCCAGCAGGGCGAGCGCCTGTCCGGTCAGTACGCCCGTGTCGAGCGCCTGTAGGCGGTGGCCGAAGGGGCCGTAGCGGGCCACGTTCGCGTCGAGGCGGCTGGTGATCAGCACGGCCAACTCCGGTGCATCTGACGGGGGTTGTTTCAGTGCGTGGATGACGCTGGTGCGCTGGTCGGCGCGGGAGAGCACTTCGAGGGCGTGGACGGATGGCAGATAGTGGCAGAGCCCCGAGGGCGTGGCGAGGTACACCTCGCCCGGGTAGGCGCCCCCGCCGGACGGCACCGGTCGCCCGGCGCTCGCGCCCGTGCCGGTCCAGTCGATCCGGGTGACGCCGTTGATCAGGGCGAGGAGTGCGCCAAGTGGCTCCGGGAACGCGGCCGGATGCCGGCCGCCGGTGCGCGCCGGCGCGAAATCCGGGGGGAAGGGCAGGGGCAGGACGGGCGCGCCGGGATGGTGCTTGGGCGCGGTGGTGCCCGCCGCCGGATCGATGGCGGGCAGCACCCGTCCGTGCCGCAGGTGGAAGCGGCGCGCGGCGGCCCCACCTGTCTCGACGGCCGAAGGGTAGGCGCCGGGCGGGGGTGCGGGCGAGGCCGCCGGGGTCCTCGTCATCCGCGCGCCCGCGCGGGTGGGGCGGCGGTGTCCGGAGCGTCGGGCCGGGCCGGGGCGGTGGCGCCGTGCGGAGTGCTGGAGGTTCGCGCGGTGTCGTCCTCCTTCGGCGCGTCAACGCCGTCCGCCGCAGTGGCAAGGACGAGGTCCAGGGCGCTGACGCCATAGACCTCCTCCACCGCGTTCGCCGCCAGGTGGCACAGCAGATAGCGGGTCAGCCCCGCCAGGCCGAGGCGGGAGAGGTGCAGATAGGTGTAGTTGAGCATCAGGCGGTAGCGCAGGAAGCGCGGATCGCGGTACATCATCCGCTTGTACGTGGCGCTGCCGCCGATGGCCCGGTGCAGCGGGCTCAAGGAGAGCAGACCGCCGATGCCGTTCTCCTCGTCCGTCGGGATCTTTGCCTCGGGAATCTCACCGGCCTCGTACAGAGCGGTCCAGCGGCCGCCGAGCGGGTCGATCGCGGCCACCCAGCGACGCAGGGCCGCCGCCTGTGCCGCCTCGGCTCCCGTGCCGGACGCGGGGGAGTCGAAGGCGCCCACCACCTCGCGCACCTGCGCGGTGAGCACCGTACGGTTGGCCGCGTACCGTGCCTCGAAGGCGTCCCGCACCTCGGGCCCCACGGTGCTCAAGTACCCCTCCGCATGGGAGCGGAAGGAGACGAAACCGCGGCGGATCGACGGGTCCTGCGGGTGCCGGCAGAGGGTGTGCGCGGTCGCCAGCATCAGGCGCAGGGCCAGTGTCTCGCGCGGCAGCCCGGAGGTGACCGCCTCCAAGTGCTCGAAGAGCAGACCGTTTGTCTCCTGGTAGAACAGGGCCAGTTCGTCGGCGCCCACCGGGCAGCCCAGCACGTCGACGCGACGGTCGTGCTCCTCCCAGGTGATCGAGTTGTCCTGGTGGAACGGCGTCAGTGGCCCGGGTTCACGCTCGGCCTCGGCGAGGCGTCGGTGCAGCGGCAGCAGGGCGGCCTCGTCGAGGGGCGGCGCGGTGGACGGCCGCGCCCGCAGGTGCCCGCCGACCAGTTCGGCCACGGCGGGGACCACCACGGAGTCGAAGGCGTCGGGCGTGGCCCGCACGACCAGCCGCAGATGGGGCCCTCTGCGCCAGTGCCGCAGCACATAGGCCGAGGAGACGTGCCCGGCGCAGCGCTCGATCACCGGGCGCACGGCGCGCAGGATCAGTTGGTCGGTGTCGCCACCGAAGTACGCGATGTGGGCCGCGCGCCATTCTGGCTCTTCTGTCGGCGGGATGACTGTCACGCAAGTCGCTCCTTGGCGGTTCTTCGCTGTCCTGGTCCGTCGCTGCCGGGGGTTCGTCAGGGTGGTTCGGCGGGGGTGTGCCGGGTTTGGCGCCGGGCGGTGGACCCACCTGGCGCCTCGTCGCCCGTCAGCTCCGCCACCGCCAGCAGGGCGAGGGCGCGCAGGGTGGCCTCCTGGCCGAGTCGTATGCCGAGTCGGTTGCACGCCAGGTGGGTCAGATGGCCTGCCAGGCGCGCCGGCTCGGCTGCTCCACGCTGCGCGTCGCGGCACGCGGAGAGCCATGTGCGCACCGGGTCGGTGTCCGCCGGGCCGCGGCCGGCCGCCGCCGTGCGTGCCGCGCGGGCGACGGCGAGCAGGGCGGCGCGTCTGGTCCCGTACTGCACCAGCACATCCGGCGTCGCCCGGCTCGCCCGGACAGGCGCGTCCACGCTGCCGCTCAGCAGGGCGAAGCAGTGCGCCGACCGGCGCGCCGGGCTCCACCGCTCCCGTACGGCGCCGAGGGCCAGCTCGCTACAGAGTGCGAAGGCGTCCTCCACGGCCCGCAGCGCGGCGCCGTGGCCGTACTTTCCGTGCTCCCGGCGGTAGGGGACAAATGCGAGACTGTCGTTGGGGGCCAGGGCGCCGGGTTCGCTCTCCGGCTCGTACGTGCTCAACTCCTTTGCCAGCGCGGCATATTGACGGGCCGTCATGGACCGTGAGGGCGGCAGCTCGTGGAACAGGGCCGAGGCGTGGGCGGCCAGGACAGCGCGTGCCGCCAGTTCGGCCTCCGGCGCGGTGAGACGCACCCGCAGGCGCAGGTGGGGGCCGCCCTGCCAGTGCCGGAGGAAGAAGAAGTGGTCTGCCAGGGCGCGCTCTCGCAGTTCCGTCATGACCGCCGGGACCAGCGTGCCCACCACCAAATCCAGCGGATGGCCGGTGAACAGGTGGGCGCCGACCCACCGGTCTTCCCGCTCACCCACCGGCGGGCGCGTCAGCATGTCCGCTCCCGCCCGTGCGCGGCCGCGCCGGCCGAGTCCACCTCGATCACGAACTCGGTCACATGCCTGCGGCCGTCCTGGTGGGCCGGAGCGTCGTGGAGGTCCGGCAGGGCCTCCGTGAGCAGCAGGGGCCGGCCCGTGGCCGCCGCGCGTTCGAAGACGCGCAGCAGGTGCGCGTGGGCGAAGTCCAGGTACACCGGCTTGCGGTCCTTGTCGCGCAACGCGGGTCCGGTGAAGCCGTCGGCGGGGCGCGCGGTGAGGGAGCGGAGGAAACAGCGCCGTGGCAGACCGAGGGCCGCGCGCCAGGTGTGCACGCGCACCAGGTACGCGGCGTCCGACTCCCCAGGGGCGCGGGCGGGCGCCCCGCCCGCGTCGATGAACCAGGTGGCGCGGCGGAGCACCACGGCGCCGAGGGCGAGCCGTGGCATCGCCGACCGGCCCGGGCCGGCTCCGGTGCGCTCCGAGGGCAGCAGCCGCCACAGCTGCGGCCAGTCCGCCCAGAAGGCATAGGAGGTCTGGCCGAACGCTTCCACCAGCAGACGGGCCTGCGCGGGCAGGAGCGGGGTGGCGAGCAGTCCGAGGTGGAGCGGTCGTATGACGCGGCCGGTGGCGCGGTGGACCAGGCGCAGGCGCCGGGTCTGCCGGTCGTGGACGACGTCCAGGTCGCCCGGGCGGATCAGCCGCTCGGGCGGCCGGTGCGAGGTGGAGCCGTCCAGGTCGATCGCGTAACGGGTGGCGGGTGCGCGCTGGTTGAGGGCGCTGGCGAAGACGGCGTCGAACTCGACGGGCAGGGGACGGCTCGCCGGACCCTCACTCGCCCCGTCGATGTGCGTGACATCGGCCGGTTCGCCCAACAGACGGGTGATGCGGGTCAGACCGGTGCCGTGGCCGCAGGTCACCGTGTTGAGGACCAGGCCGAGACCGGGAGGTGAGCCGGGCAGCGTCTGCACGTAACAGGTGTGGGTGTCGCCCGAGGTGTCCGGCTCGGGCCATGCTCCGCAGAGGTCACGGACCTCGTCGGGGGCGAGACGGATCGTGCCGTCGGACGCGGGCGCCGTGGCGGCGATCAACTGGCGCAGCGCGTCCTGGCGGCGTGCGTCGCGCCCGGTGGGCGGGTGCGACCCGGCCGCCTCCCACCACCCGCCGAAGTCCTGGAGGAAACGGGTGAACGCCCTCGTGAAACCCGGGCCGTAGACGCTCACCGCGTGCTGTCGCAGGGCCGCGCGCTGCGGCGCGAGGGTGTCGAACGGTGCGAGCAGCGCGGGAACCAGAGCGAGATCGGCGAGCGCGGGCCGCCAGGCGTCCGGGTCGAGCGCGACAGCCGGGCCGTCGGCGACCGTGTGGGAGAAATACAGCGGGCTCTGCTCCAACTGCTCGGCGGGGCCCAGGAGTTCGAGCCGTTGCGCGGCCTTCGTGAGGTGCCGGCGCAGACCGGCGGTGATGGCGCGGTGGGAGCCGGCGTCGGCGGTCCGCGCGGCCTCGATCTGGTCGCGGACGGCGCGCAGGTCGTCGAGCAGCAGAGACAAGCGGTCTTGGGTCCGTGGTCGAGGAAGGTGCAGGTTGAGCCATGCGCACAGCGCGGCGGCGTCGAGCTCCTGGTCGGGCAGCCCGATGCGGACCTCGAGGAGGCCCAGCCGGACGAGCCGGGTGATGACGGCGTCGGCGGTGCTCCCCGGCCTGCCCGCACCCAGCAGTTCACGCAACCGCTGGGGGCTGCCCGCCTCGGCGACCGCCCCCAGGATCGCGCTCAGCGCCCCGGTGGCGGGCAGGGTACGCACCGCGCCGGACGGACCCGGCACGGTGAACAGCCACCGCTCTGCCTCGGCGGACGGCTCGGGCGTGGCCGTCGGGTTGAGGCGCAGCTGGACCGCGTGGCCGAGCTCGGGTACGTGGGCGAGGGCCGCGGCCATCCGGGACAGCGGCAGCAGGGCCACCTCCGCCGGATGGGTCCTGGCGGTGATCCTCAGGTCCACGGCGGGGCCGGCGCCCGCAGACCAGCGGCCCCGGCCGCTGGCCGCGAAGGTGGTCAGGGGGGTGGGCTTGGCCATCGCGCGGCCCGCGTACTTGGCCAGCCGCACGGCCGCCCCGTCCAGCGGACGCCGCCCGGCCGTGTCGTGTGCGGCCCAGCGCAGCAGGTCCTCGTACAGGTCCGGGCTCGCGTAGTCGAGGCCGGTGGCGAACTCCGGGTCCCGCACGAGGGTGCGCAGCGCCCGCGCCGCCGAGCGGGTCTCGGACGGCAGGACCCGTTCCAGTTCGGCGAAGCGTTCGGCGCGGGTCTGGCGCAGCGCGGCATGGGCGCGCAGGCGGGCGGTGAGTGCTTCGCCAAGGATGGCCGGCGGGGCCGCCGCGTCGATGAGGGAACCGATGCGGGCTCCCTGGTGCACGGCCCGGCGCAGCCCCACCAGCTTGGCCTTGAAGGGGCGGGCCCGCTCGGCGCCGATCACGCGGTACAGGGCGGCACTGAGCTCCTGCGCCTCCAGTAGGAGACGCTGGTCCAACAGGCCTATGACCAGGGCGAGTCCGGTGCTGAGCGCAATGCGGGAGGCGTCCAGTGCGGTGGTGGGCAGTCCGGCGATCCGGGCGCCCACGGGGCGGCGGGGCGGGGAGGGCGCGAGGGTGGCGGGCGTGTTGGAGGGCGGTGTGCTCCGCCGTGCGGACGGCGTGCTCGAGTGCATCAGAACACCACCGGGAGGCGAAAGGCGGCTCCGGGCCGGGCCGCGCCGATGGCCACCTGGAAGAGCACGGTCTCCTCGCCGGGGGCCAGCCCGAGCAAGTGCTCGGCGCGAGCGGCGTCGTAACCGTTGTGGATTCGAGCGGACAGGCCGTGGCGGGCCGCCACCACGCAGAGCAGGTGCGCGGCCGCCCCTGCCGACAGGTGCAGTCGCCGGAAGGCGTCCGCGCCGTACCGCGCGACGGCGGTGGCGCGCCGCACCGCGATGTAGGCGGTGCAGGCGGTCGCGCGGAAGTTCATCGAGACCCGGCCCTCGGTCTGCCCGATCTGTTCGAGCGAGACGAGTGGGTCGCCGTCGCCGACCTGCCGGAAGTGGCCGTCGCTGTGGACGTAGTGACCGGGCGCGTGGCCGGCGACGCGCTGGACGAGCAGGTGACAGGAGAAGTCGCCGAAGGGCGCCGAGGCCAGGGCGGCGGCGGCATCGGAGAGGAACGCGTGCGGGGCGGGTACCGGATCGGGGTCGAACAGTGCGGCGCCGGAGTGGCGGGCGCGGAGCGCGGAGGCCAGGCCGGGCGGGAGCCAGGCGGGAGGGGCCGGGGTTCGGGTGGCGGGCAGGAGCTCCACGTAACCCATCGGATGCTCGCCCCGCGGCAGTCGGCCCGCGCACAAGCCGTACAGCGTGTCCCGGTCCAGGCTGGAGCGGGTGCGCAGACCGAGCGCGGCGGCGACCAGGCGCACCGCGCCGAACAGCATCCCCGCTTCTTGCGCGCACAGACGCGGCGCGTAGGCACCGTACAGGCGTGCCGTGCGGGCGAACCGGCTGCTGATCACGGCGTACCGCGAGCGTCCGGGATCGCACTCCTGATCGTCCGTCAACAAGCTGCGCAGTGCGACGAGTTGATGATGCAGCGGGTCGAAGCGGAACGTCGTGGTGGGGGCGATCAGGGTGAGTTCGCTCGGGTAGCGGCATCGTGCGGAGGCCACCGCGCGATGCAGCGGCCAGCCGCCGGGGGTCGCATCGTGCTGGAGCAGACCGTAGGAATAGTGCAGGAGAGCGGCGAGGGTGGCCGGGTCGGCGAGGCCTGCCCGGGCGTCGCGGGACGGGGCCAGATGCAGTGGTGGCGGCGCCAACGGAAGGCGCGCTCCTTGGGGGAGTGGGTCGTGACCGGCGTCGGCGTGTCCCGGTGCCGGGTGACCTGTGGCGAGTGTGTCCGGGATGGCGCGGCGGGAGTACACCGCCTCCGCCCACAGGTCCTCGGGAAAGGGGGCGCCGTCCGCGAAGTCCAGGGAGACGCGTTCCGTCGCGCCGGTCATGGCGTCTCCGCGCCGAGGAAGCGCCCGGTGACCGGGTCCAGTACGGCGGCCCGAGGGGCGTGCGCGGGACCGGAGGGCTCGGCGACGGCGTCCAGGCCCGCGATCCGGTGCAGCAGGTGCAGGCAGAGCTGGTTGGCGGCCAGGGCCGCGACCGGGCCACGGAGGTGGGGACTGGGCTCATCCACGTCCGCCGGCTCTTCGGCACGCGCGGGGCGCGCCGTGGTGTGCTGGCCGTTCCCGCCGCCCGGCGTCTCTTCGACGGGTGTGACTGCGTCCGCGCCCGCGGGTCCTGGGGTGCCGACCGGGGTGTCGACCGCGCTGATCACGATGTGTGCGCCCTGCCCGACCACCTGCCCGTACGGTATCCCGGCCCGGCGCGCGAGGGCGCGGGCCGGACCCATCGTCGAGGGGTCGAACACGTCCGAGCCGAGCAACAACACACCCACATCGGGCGGTAGTCCACCAGGGTCGGCGCTCAACTGCTCGTAGTGGAAGGAGCCGCCCTCCTCCTTGAGCAACGCGACACACGCGCGCAGCCGGTCCTCGTCCGTCGAGGCATCGGCGCTCCCCGGGCGCTCGTCGAGGCGGAGTCGGACATGTGCCACACCTGAGGCCAGCAGGGCGAGCACGAGGGCGCCCGCCAGCTGCCCGGAGCCGACCACGAGGGGAGCGCAGTCGCGATACCGCTCGAAGCGGTGCTCGGGTGAATCGGTGCGCGCCGCGATGAAGTCGATCAGTGCGGCGTGGCGTGCGCGGGTCCCCGGGCTCAGGCTGTGGGGCAGATCCGCCGTCGCGTCCCGTACGAAGCCTTCCCGGGTGAGCAGTTCGACGAGCGCGCGGACGTGGTGTGCGGCCTGGGACGGCAGTCCTGCGGTGAGCTGGTCCAGGGTGGTGCGGCCGTCGAGGTAGGGCCGCAGCCGTTCGAGCCAGGGGTAGATGCCGGGCTGGGCGAAGGCGGCCGTGTGCCGGGGCCCGCTGATCAGCACGCCCCGGTCCGAGGGCAGCAGACGGGTGTCGGGAAGCAGCCTCGGCCTCATCTCCACCTCCTCGAAACGCCCCGTCGAGAACGCGCTTCCACCAGCGGGGCGCGCCGGACGAGGTCGCGCTCGCGGCCTCCGGGCGGCCGACACTAGCGGAGCCGAATGGTCTAGTCCACCCCCTTCCGTGCACCCCAACTGTCACGCTAGTGTCCCAATTGGACGTCCAAATAAGCCTGTTGATGCTCCATAAGGTTCGAAAGGAGGGCTTTGATGAACGAGAACAGCAACGGCTCACCCTCGCTCGCTGCCGCGGTCGCCGACCTCGCGCTTGACCTCGACCTGGAAGCGCTTGCCGGGGACGAGCACAGCCAGTCGCTCACGGCGGGCCACGGCATGACGGAGGTGAGTGCGTCCTTCTGCTGCGCACCGCCGCCGAACTGCTGCAACTGCAGCTGTTCCTGAGTGGGCAGCGCGTGCCGGGCCGTACCATCGGCCCGGCACGCGCGTCTTCGTGGGTGCGGCCGTCACGCCGTGCGGTTCATGGACCCGGACGGAGAAAGGGACCGGCCCAGGCGTGCCGTGTCCACTGTCGGCGCAGGGCCAGGGAGGCGGCGGCAAGCGCCGACGCGAGGCCGCCGACCGCGAGTCCGGCCCGGGGGTGCGCGGTGGTGGAGATCCAGCCGATCAACGGCGCGGTGAGCGGTGTGGTGCCGAGCGAGGCCAGGGTGTACAGACTCATGACCCGGCCGCGCATGGCGTCGTCCGTGCCCAGGTGCAGCGCGGACCTCGCCGCCGTCATGAAGAGGATCAGCACCGCGCCCGTGGGCACCAGCATGACCAGGAACGACGCGTGGCTCGGCATCGTGCTGGTGACCACCTCCAGCACACCGAAGCCGAACGCCGTGCCGGTGAGATAACCCGGCCCGCACGGCCCCCGGCGGGCCGCCACGACCGATCCGGTGACCGCGCCGACGGCGAACGCCGTGGAGCCGAGTCCGAAGGCGACGGGCGCGGTGTGGAACACGCGGCTCGCCATGAGGGCGGTGGTGATCTGGAAGTTCATGCCGAAGCCGGCCACCACGCCGACGAGCACGAGAGGGCCCGCGAGTTCGGAGCGGGCCCGTACATGGCGCAGCAACTCCCGCACCTGGCCCTTGGAGCGGCGCCGGCCGCCCGACGGCACCCCGGCGCAGGGCCGGTCCTTGGACTTCATGCGGAGCAGGGCCGCGATGACGACGAGGTAGGAGAAGGAGTTGAGGAAGAACGCGGGGGCGACACCGAAGAGCCCGATCACGGGCCCGGTCAGGGCGGGCCCCGCGATCCGGGCGATGTTGAACACCGCGGTGTCCAGCGCCACCGCGTTGGGAAGATCCGCGGTGGGGACGGTGTGGGCGATGAAGGACTGCAACGCGGGCTTCTCGGCGACCATGGTCAGACCCATGGCGAGAGCCAGGGCGTAGACGGTGCCCAGCGTCACCGCGTGCATGAGGGTCAGGACCCCCGGCAGCAGGGCGACCAGGCACAGCACCGACTGGGTCACGAGCAGGATCCCGCGCTGCGAACAGCGGTCCGCGAGGACTCCGCCCCAGGGGCCGAAGAGCAGGAGCGGCAGGAATTGCAGAGCCGTGATGACGCCGAGAGCCGTGCCGTCGCCGTGGGAGAGATCCAGGACCAGCCAGGACTGGGCGACCTTCTGCGTCCACGTGCCGGTGTGGGAGGCGAGCTGGCCCACCGAGAGCAGTCTGAACTCCCGGTGCCGCAACGACCTGAGCATCGGCTCGACGGCGCGGGTCACCTCCCGGCGCGCAGCCGCGCATCGCAGGCCGCGGCGATGGCGGGCACGATCCGGTCCAGATGCCGACGCCATCCGACATTGGCGTTGACCTCGCAGATCGTGAAACTGCCGTCCGGCTCGAACAGCAGGTCCACACCGGCCACCGTGAGTCCCAGCACCTTCGCCGCGGCGACCGCCAGCGCCTCCCCCGCGGGGTGCAGGCCGGCGCAGGGGGTGGAGGTGCCGCCCAGGGCCAGGTTCGATTTGAGGCCACCGTCGGCGGCCACCCGCACCTGTGCCGCGACGGCTTGCCCATCGACCACGACGACGCGCAGGTCCCGGCCGTGCGAGTAGCGCACGTACTTCTGGAACAGGTAGGGCACTTCGTCGCGCAGACTGCCCTGGATGTCGTCCAGCATGGCCCGGTCGGGGGCCAGGAAGACACGTCGTCCGCGATGGCCCCGTACCGACTTCACCACGCAGGGCTCGGGGATCCCGGCCCGCACCACGTCCGTCATCGACGCGTCCACGTACGTGTGGGTGTCGGGCACGGGAAGGCCGGCCGCCGCGAGTTGTTGCAGGTGCCAGAACTTGTTCACACACGCGAGTACGGCGTCGATCGGGTTGAGCAGCGCGGTGCCCATGCCCTCCAGGTGCCGCAGCAGGGTGATTTCCCGGTCCGTGGAGAGCTTGGGCGTGGACAGCCGGGCGTAGACGAGCTCGGGCGGCGTGAGCGGGACCCCCCGCAGGTCGTGCAGGGTCAGACGCCCGCCGCACACACCCAGTACGAGATCACTGGTCCGCACCACCGCACCGCGGTCGCCCAGAACACGCTCGAAACCGTCCGTGAGTTCGGCGGTGATCCGGTCCTGGTCGAGGTCACCTCCCAGGAGCAGCCAGAAGGGAGCGGAGGTCCGGCTCTCGGGGACGTCGTTCGTCAGGGCTTCGGTCACGGTCATCAAGGTGCTCCTCAAGACATCAGTGGCCATTGCCTGCCGGACGGCGCGTACGCGTGCGCGGTGTCGGGCACCCGGGCGGGCGCTCGGCGGCCCCATGAGGAAGGCCCGTACACCTGCCGTCGGCAGACTGATCACAGTGCCATCCGCTGGACGGACAATCCGTCAATTCGCCCGAACGTGGCCGTGTTTCCTGTCCGTGGTCCGTGGTCCGTGGTCCGTGTGTGCCGTCGGGCCCGAAGGGTGGGGATGTCACTGCTCCGCGCTGGTCTCCTGATCACGGGTGGCGTGGAGGCTGCCGAGCAGGGTGAGAGCGTGGGCGGTGGGGCTGCCGGGTTCGGCGTGGTAGACCACGAGGTGCTGGCCCGGCGCCTCCCGTACGTCGAAGGTCTGATAGGTGAGGTCGAGGGGACCGACGTCGGGGTGGACGAGGTGCTTGCCGTCACGGGACTTGCGGTGCACGGCGTGCGAGGACCACAGGGCGGCGAACTCCTCGCTCCGATCGGCCAGGGAACCCACGACGTCGCGCAGGCGAGGGTAGTTCGGGTCCACGCCCATGGCATGGCGCAGTCCGGCGACGACCGCCCGCGCCGCGCGCTCCCACTGGCCGAAGAAGCTCCGCGCCGCGGGGTCGAGGAAGGTCATGCGGGCCAGGTTGTCCACGTTCTCGAACGGTGAGAAGAGGGCGTCCGCCAGCGCGTTCGTGGTCAGGAAGTCGTTGGCCGGGTTGAGGACGAACGCCGCGGCGCAGGGAAACCCGCTCAAGAGCTGCCGCAGCGCGTGGCTCACCGTCTCGCGCGGCTGTGGCCGTTCACCCTCCGGCGCGGCGCCGGCCAGCCGGAACAGATGCTCCCGCGCTTCGTCGTCCAACCGCAGCGCGCCGCTGATGGCCTCCAGGATCTGTGGCGAGGGGCCGCGTTCACGGCCCTGTTCCAGGCGGGCGTAATAGTCGCTGTTCATGCCGGCGAGCACGGCGACTTCCTCACGGCGCAGCCCCGCCACCCGGCGCGCCCCGTCGGAGGCGAGCCCGACGTCGTCAGGACGCAGACGGGCGCGGTGGGCACGCAGGAAATCTCCGAGATCGTTACGGGCCATCGAGTCAGGCTATGCGGGCCGCGCTGTTCGTACCTGGGTGTGTCCCACCCGGCCAGGACCCGCCCTGGTCCGCGCCCCGGGACCGCCGAGGCTCGTGACCGGCGGCAGCGAACGGGACCGGCCACCGCACCGGGCCGGCGCACGGGCCCCCGTCGGCCGGACTTCGGAATTGACCCGGTAGGCGAGAGCCGAAGGCGGGTAAACACATTTCATGATCACTATTGGGGTCGAAGAGGAGTACCTGCTGCTCGATCCGGCCACCGGGCATCCCGTTCCGCTGTCCGAGGAGGTGCGCCGGTCCGCCGGGCTCGGGGAGCTGGCCGAGGAGGGGGAGGTCCAGCCGGAGCTTTTGCAGGCGCAGGTGGAGGTCGCCACTCCCGTGTGCGAGGAGCTGACGGAGGTGGCCGGTCACCTGCTGCGACTGCGGCACGCGCTCAGCACCGCCGCCGAGCGCGCCGGTGGCCGGCTCGCCGCGACGGCGGCCGCCCCCCTGGCCGGAACGCGGGTTCCCATCACGGGGGAGCGCCGCTATCTGCGGCTGCACGACCAGGGCGGCCGGCTGGCCGAGGACCTGCTGATCAACGGCATGCACGTGCACGTCGGGATGCCGGACCGCGAGACGGGCGTGGCCGTCTTGAACCGCATCCGGCTGTGGCTGCCCACGCTGCTCGCGATGTCGGCGAACTCACCGTTCTGGGAGGGCCACGACACCGCGTTCGCGAGCTGGCGCACCCCCGTATTCGGCCGGTGGCCGGTCAGCGGCCCGCCGCCGCGCTTCGCCGACCACGCCGACTACGATCAGCGCATCGACGCGCTGATCGCGTCGGAGACCATCTCCGACACCGGTCAGCTGTACTGGCAGGCCCGGCTCTCCGAGCGCTATCCGACCCTCGAAGTGCGCTGCATGGATGTGCAGCTGCGCGTGGACGACGCCGTCATGCTCGCCGGAATCGTCCGCGCCCTCGCCACGACCGCGCTGCGCGAACACAAGGACGCCGCCCCCGAGCCCCAGTGCCAGCCCGAACTCCTCCAGGCCGCCATGTGGCACGCCGCGCGTTACGGGCTCAGCTCCACACTCCTGGACACCGAGGGCCGCCCCCACGCCGCGGGTGACGTCCTGTACCGGCTGGCCGAACACATCACCCGGGCCCTGGAGGAACACGGCGACACCCGGCACGTCGAACCGCTCATCCACCGCCTCCTGCGGGAAGGCACCGGCGCCGATCGTCAGCGTGACGTCCTGGTGCATGGCGGTATGCCGGCCCTCATCGACTTCATCACGCGGGAAACCGCGCTGGGCACGGGGGAGGACGGCGACTGACAAGGCCGCCGCCCGCGTGTCCGGGCGGCGGCCGCGCGGCCGGCCCGGGACGATCCGGGCCCGGGCCGGGCCGGCTACCTGAAGAGGCGGTCGGCGCTGGTGGCCATGCGGTGGGTGGAGCTGTGCTTGCCCACCCAGTCGCGGATGAGCTTGATGGCGTTGGCGCACTGCCAGCTGTCGTCGTACTCACGCACACCCGTGAAGGCGCCGTAACCCGCGATGATCCCGTCCACCCGGGCGTCGCCGAGCAGCTTGTCCACGTACCAGGGGTCGTTGTACGTGGCCGTCCACGACAACGTTGCCGCGAGCCGCTTGGCCGAGCGTTCTCCGGCGCCCTTCTTCAGTTCCGCGCAGGTCTTCCGGTCGGGCTCCGTGCAGTTGCCGAACCCGTTGGTGATGTCGGTGTCGCCGTAGTCCATCACCCGGCGGCCGTCGGGGAACCCGGAACCGGACCGGTTGAACGCGCCCATGACCTGATCACGCGTGCCGGTCGTCGTGATGCCCTCCAGCGGGCCGAGCTTGCCCTCCAGGCTCTGCCAGCCCCGGCCGCCGACGTCCGGAGTGCCGCCGCCGTGGTACTCGTAGAACCCGTACAGCACCTGGATTCCGGCGGCCGTCAGGCGCTGGGCCTTGTCACGCAGCCCGGCCACGCTACAGGTGCGGTTGGGTGCCTCGCCGCAGTAGTTGGGATCCTTGATGTCCAGCCAGACCAGCGACAGCCGCCGGCCCGCCTTGGCGTTGGAGACGATGCGGTCGATCATGCTGTCGAAGCTGGGGCCGCGCCGGTTGTCACCGGCCGAGGAACAGTCGTGCCAGGCACGCCATTCGTTCGGGTTCCACCACGCGCAGACGTCGATCTCGATGCCGTTGGCGCCGTGCTTGAGCGCGGCGTCCACACCGTCGACCGTGTCGACGCGGTGTGCGATGGCGTAGATGGCCTGCCGCTGGTCGGCCGCGGCTGCCGTTGTCGTGCCGAGCGCGGTGGCGCCGATGAGCGCGCACAGCGCCGTCAGCAGCGCAAGCAGCCCCCGCAGGCCGGCGCTCCTTCGCAGTTGGGGGGTCAAGAACGTACTCCTTCGTACGACGGTGTAAGTGTCCTGGGCCAACCGGCACCGAGGGTGCCTGGCCAGGCGGCTAGATGAGTCACGTGCTCTGCTAGTTGCTCGGCGAAGCTGCCTGATTGCCCCACCAACGCGCTTTGGCCGAAAGGCAGTTGTGGGTGGCGTCGTGAACCGGTCGGAGCCGCGTACGACGGAGCAGGTCAACTCCCGTGCGGGGAGCGGTGTTGCGCTCGGTGGCGGGCGCCGCCGGGCCGTCCGCTCAGCCCTCGCCGCTGGGATTCCGGTTCAGGCTCCGACGGCGCTTCTTGCCCGCGCCCCGCGTCATGTCACCCACCGCGAGCGTCACGGCGGCCACGGCGCGTACCCAGCGCGGCCCCCCACGCGTCGACCACACCACGCACACGCACCCGCCGACCACGAGCACCAGGGCGCCCACCAGAATCAGAGCCACCATGTTCCCCACCTCCACGCACCCGCCGCCGCGATCCTCGGACAGCCCAGGCAATCAGGGCCTTGTCCCGTGCGCAAGCGGCATACCGGACGAGGGTGGCCCTACCGCCATGAGTCGGGTCAGGCCAAGTGTCCTGGCCGGGCGGCTACTTGAGTACGGATACTCATGCCGGTCCCGGCCCGCCCCGTAAGGATCGGCGGATGAGTACAACGCGTTCCCGCCGGGAGGCGGACATTCCCTGCGCCGTGATGGGCGCACTCCTCGGTGTGGTGGTCCTGGGCATGCTGGGCTACGGCATGGCCATGAGCGGGCTGTCCTTCGGCGCGCCCAGCCCGCAGGACCTGGTCCAGCAGTCCGAGGAGCGGGCTGAGGTGGCCCATGTGGCGCTCTGGATCCTCCTGATCGGGTGCGCACTCGCCGGAGGATTGCGGCTGTGGCGGACCCTGACGACGCACCTGGTGATCTTCGGCGTCGGGACGCTCGTCCTGTGCGCGATGGCCGCCCCGCGGTGACGGAGGCGACGGCGGGTCATGGGCGCTCGGAGGGGTGGCGGCTCCGGCTGAGCCTCGCCCCCGGATGGGTCAATGGCAGGCATGGCCCACTGCCTGCTGTGGGATGAGTGGTCACATCGTCTACTGATGGGAGATCACATATGAAGATCCGCACGCTTGCCGTGACGGCCTGCCTGGTGGCCGGCGCGACACTCGGCGGCGCCGGTACGGCCATGGCCGACTCGCACGCCGAGGGTGTCGCCGTGGGCTCGCCGGGTGTCCTGTCGGGCAACGTGGTCCAGATCCCGGTCCACATCCAGGCCAACATCTGCGGCAACTCGGTGGGCGCTGCCGCAGCGGGCAACCCGGCTTTCGGCAATACCTGCATCAACGGCTGAGCGCGCTGTCGCGGTGCTGAAGGACGGGCCGCCTCCCGTGTGGAGGCGGCCCGTCGGTGTCTCAGCCGTCGTTCTCGGGCGAGGGCAGGAAGCCACCCGGGACGTCATGGGGCGCGTAGAGCTCGGGGTCGCCCGGGTAGGGGGTGGTCCAGTCGTGGGTCTGGTACCAGGTGTAGCGGTTCATCTGCGCGGGGTTGGCGAAGTCGGGCACGGCCTTCGAGCCGGTCAGCCGCTGGTGCGACGCCCAGTCCTGCCACCGCGCCGCGAGCTGCCGCTCGGCCGCCGGTACCTTCACCGCCGTCGGCGCGGGCGCCGCGGCGGTGTCCTGGGGCGCGGGGGTGTCCGTGCCGCAGGAGGGCTGGGGGCTCACACCGAGGGTCAGCGAGGTCCGGTTGGGCACGGCCGTGAACGGCGTGTTGTCCGGCTTACGCGTGAACGCCCCCGCCATCGGGGTGGCCGCGCTGTCCTTCTGGTTCATCGGGTGGATCCCGAGGATCTGCTCGATGGTGCGGATCATCGTGATCTGCGAGTAGTAGTGGTGGTCGACCGCGCCGTGCGCGGCCCACGGGCTGATGACCTGGACCGGAGCGCGGTGGCCGTCGACGTGGTCGAGGCCCGCCTGGGAGTCGTCCTCGACGACGAAGATCGCCGAGTCCTTCCAGTACTTGCTGTGCGAGATCTCGTCGACCATCCGGCCGACCGCGAGATCGTTGTCCGCCACCTCGGCGGCCGGGCTGGCCGGGCCGCCCGTGTGGTCGTTGGAGAACCAGAACATGTTCAGGTTCGCCGGACCGTTCTTCTCGAAGTCCTGCTTCCAGATCTCGTTCTTGTAGATGTCGGGGACGCCGAGGTCGAACAGCGGGAAGCCCGGCACCGACACCTTGTTGAGCGAGGGGATCGCCGAGCCGGTCTTGATGGGGTAGGCGGTCGGCCGGCCCGTGGCGGCCATGGTCTTGGAGTCGCAGTACAGGTTCTGCCACGTCGCGCCGGACGGCTTGCTCTCCAGGGACTGGAACTCACCGAAGTCCTTGACGGACTTGCCCGCCGCCTGCGCGCCCGTCCAGATGAACCCGGACTTCTGGTGGCCCAGCGCGTCGTCCTCGGTGTCGTAGCTGCGGGTGTACTCGCCGGCCGAGGACTCCGTGTACTCGGGGTTGTCCGACTGCATCAGCCAGTTGTGGCCCTCGGCCGAGTTCGTACCGATGTCGTAGAAGTTGTCGTACAGCCCGAACTGCTGGGCCAGAGCGTGCTGGTTCGGCGTCACGTTCGTGCCGAACTGGGTGAGCGCGGGGTCGCCGTTGCCCTGCGGCAGATCGCCCAGCACCTGGTCGTAGGTCCGGTTCTCCTTGACGATCAGGAAGACGTGCTTGATCGTCGAGGGGTCGCCGAGCCGCGCAGGCACCGGCACCGGCCGCGCGTGACTCCTGCCCCCGGCCGAGGCGACCGAGCCCGGGGTCCACCCGTTCTGCTGGAAGACCTTCTTCGTCTGGGCCCTGATGACGTTGTCGGCGGGCAGCGTGAACTGCGTGAGGCTCGACGTGGTGTCGTGGGTGGCGTGGCCCGCGCTGTCGGGGCGACGGGCGTCGATGCCACGGGTGTGGGAGACGAACACCTTCTTGCCGACGGCGGCGATCTCCGCGGGGAAGTAGTCGGTCGGCAGCAGACCGATGTAACTCGCTGGCTGCTGGGGCGAGTTGTAGCGGTAGACGGCGACCGCGTCGGCGCGGCCGAGCGTCACCAGGAGGCGGCCGTCGTCGGTGAGCGTCACGGCGTTGGGCTCGTAGCCGACCGACGCCTCGGGCCACGGCCGGGTGGCGATGGTCTGGACGACCTTGTCCTTGCGGGAGTCGATGACGGACACGCTGTTGTCGGCGGTGTTGGTGACGAACACCGCGCCGTTCTTGGCGTACACCGACGTCGGATGCAGCCCCACGCCGATGCTGCCGACGGCCGCGGACGGGTTCTGCACGCTGATGACGCTGACCGTGCCGGTGGTGGTGGCGCCGGTGGCCGGATCGGCCGGCACCTGGGTGCCGTAGGAGTTGATCGTGGTGTCACCGGCCCTGGCCGGGCGCCCGCCCTCGTTGCTGACGTACAGCTTGTCACCGACCAGGGCGATGCCACGGGGAGCGTTGCCCACGGTCCAGGTGTGCGAGATGGTGCCGGTCGCCGCGTCGATGGCGACGACCCGGTTCTGGCCGTTGACCGCGCCGTACACCGTGGCGCCGTCGGCCGAGAAGACCGCCGCGCCCACCAGCGCGTGCTGGGAACCGACGGCCGGGATCGAGACGGCCACCGGGTCGGACAAGGTGCCGTCCTGGCCCACGGTGAACTTGGTGTAACCCTCGCTCTGGCCCAGCCACAGCTGCTTGCCGTCGGGGGAGTACGTCGGGCCCTCCTGGCCGACCGCGTTGCTCTTGATGCGCAGACCGTCCGCCGCGCTGGTGCCGACGCGCTGCTTCACCTGGCCGGTCCTGAGGTCCATGATCACCAGGGCGGCGTCGCCGTCGGTGAGCGAGGCCGCGAGGTGGGCGCCTTCGGGGCTGAGGGAGGACGACATGATCTTGCCGTCGTCCAGGACGGTGCGGGTGCCGTAGGGGGCGATGTACTGGTCGCTGGAGATGACCTGGCCCCTGGGGGTGACCTGGCCGACTCGTTGGGTGCCGAACTGGTACGTCGAGGCGACGGCGGTGCCCGTGACCCCGAGGGCGACCGCGATGGACGCCGTCACGAGCGTGGTGCGCCGGCCGATGCGTCTGCCGAGGAAGGTGATCCGGTCCTGCTCAGTGGTCCGACGCCGGCGAGTTACCTGCACGGAACTGTCCCTTCGGTGGGTGTCGTGTCAGTGGGTGCGGAGCAGGTCGACGATGCCGTCGAACTGCCACAGCGGATTGGGCGCGTCCCCGTACGAAGTCCGCACCAGGAAATAGCCGTTGACCTCCTTGGGACCGTCGCCGTCGGCGACGAACCGGCCGTCCGACGTGACGTCGAGCTGATAGACGGCCGTCCCCGCGACCGCGGCGCCGGGCAGGTGCCAGGTCACCACGCACCGCCAGTCGTTGCCCGCGCCCTCCTGGGCGCCCCGGCCGTCGCTCTTGACGCACGCCGCCGTGGTACGCAGCTGCGCCACGGTGACGGCCGGACGGTTCAACTGCCCGGTCTGGAGGCGGTACAGCTGCCCGAAGGCGGTGGCCAGCGACTTCTCGATCTTGGCCTGGCTGATTCCGGAGCCCGTGGCCGGGGTCGCCGCGCCGATCAGGGCGACGGTGAGGGCGGTCAGGGCGGCGAGTGGAAGCAGTCCGATGGTGACGGCGCGCCGCCCGGCGCCGTCGTAGGCCGGGTTGGTGAAGTCCCGCCGCGTGAACAGCAGATGGGCCAGCGCGGTCGCGAGCACGGCCCACACCAGAGCGACAAGGCTCGCGATGAGGAGCGGGCCGAGCTGCCCGGGGTCGGTGAACAGGCCGTTCCAGGCGATGAACGCGTAACCGGGCAGCGCGAGGCGTACGGCGACGGGCAGCGGCAGCATCTGCGCGACTTGCATCGCGAGCGCCACGAGCGCGGGCAGCAGAAGCCCGGTGGGGGACCGGCCGAGCGCGACCGACCCGAGCAGTCCGATCGCGGCGAGCGCCAGGGTGGGGGCCAGGGCGCACACCCAGGCGAGCAGGACCCTGACGGCGGCGTCACGCGGGCTCAGCACATGGCCGTCGAGGCCGACCAGCGCCCGGTTGCCGACCGACACCAGGCCACCGGCCACGCTTGAGCACGCGAGACCGGCCACCAGCAGCACGACGACGCTCAGCCCGGCCAGGGACTTCGCCGCGAAGAGCCGCCGGGGCGAGCGCACCGCGACGAGCAGATGGCGCCACGTCCCGAGCCGGTCCTCGGCGGCGAACACGTCGCCGGCGACCAGGGACGTGAGCAGCGGGAGCGCCCAGGTGCCCGCGAAGCCGAGGATCACCAACGGTCCGGCCCAGCCCGTGGCGTGCGTCCAGCGGCCGAAGAGCGTGTCGGAGGGGAGTGTGCTCTGTGCGCTCACCCCGGCCACGAAGAGGCCCGGCGCGAGCCAGCAGGCCAGGACAAGCAGCCGGACCCGCCACTGCGCCATCAGCTTGACCAGCTCGAAGCGGTAGATCCGCCAGACGGAAACGCGATGGACGGCGGGGGGACGGGAGCGGTCGCCGACGCCGGTCCGGGCGTCGGCGTCCGGGCCGGTCCCGGCGTCGGTATCGGCCACGGGCGCTGTCATCGGGGGGTCGCCTCCTGCTGCTGGTCGGTGAGGGCGATGAAGGCGGCCTCCAGCGGCGACATCACGGGCGTGAGTTCGCGCACCGCGATGCCCGACCGCACGAGGCCGACGACGAGTTCGTCGAGTGCGGCCACGTCCGCGTCCACGACGACGACCTCGGCATCCTGCCGTGCGCCGGCGTCGTCCAGAAGCCGGATCCCGGTCGTTTCGGCGGCCGTCCGGCGGGCCGCTCGAGGGTCCCCGGTCCGCAGCCGGTAGCGCAATGCGCGGTTCTCGGCGGCCAGTTCGCGCAGCGGGCCCGAGAAGACGACGCGTCCGGTGGCGAGGATGGTGACCTCGGAGCACAGGGCCTCGAGGTCGTCCATGCGGTGGCTGGAGAGCACGATGCTCGTCCCGGCCTGGGCGAGCCGGGTCAGGACCGCGTGCACGTGCTGCTTGCCGGCCGGATCGAGTCCGTTGGAGGGTTCGTCCAGGACGAGGAGGCGGGGCCCGGTGAGCAGGGCGGCCGCGAGCCCGAGGCGCTGGCGCATCCCGAGCGAGAAGCCCCGGGCGCGCTCGTCGGCGACGGCGGTGAGACCGACCTGGTCGAGTACGTCGTCGATCCTCGCCCCGCTCCCCGCGGCGCGGCCGCCACGTGTGCGCAGGGCGGCAAGCGCGGCGAGGTTCTGCCGTGCGGTGAGTGCGGGGTAGAGGCCGGGGCCGTCCACGAAGCCGGCCACGCCGTCGGGGGCACTGAGCGTCCGCGTGAGCGGCGTACCGAGGATGTGAAGGCTCCCGCTGTCGGCGACGGCCAGGCCGAGCAGGAGACCGAGCAGCGTCGTCTTGCCCGCGCCGTTCGGCCCGGCCAAGCCGTGGATCTGTCCCTGCGTCACCTCCAGATCGACGCCGTCGAGTGCGACGACGTCGCCGAAGTATTTGGTGATCCCACAGGCGCGGACCGCGCGGAGTGTGTCCATGTTCCCTTCATTCCCCAAGCCCCCGGGGAAACCTAGGGACAGCACGCTGCGAGGACGTGGGCGGCCGGTTTAACGCCCAGGGAACGGATCGTCAAGGGCTTGGCAAGTCCTCGCGCACGCAACGGTCCGAAGGGGACCGGATCAGGACAATGCCCAACGGCGGTCACCGAGAACGCAGTTGGTGCGGGCTCCCCGCTGTGAGCACGATCTGGACACCACCGTCGTGGCGCCGCAGCCGCCGAGGGCATGCGAGTTTCGTCCGACAGGCAGCGTGTGCACGGCCGTTCGGGCCGGGCTACGGGCTCCCCTCCCCGGGATTGCCGACTTCTCTGCCTTCTCCGGGTCAGCCAGGTGAGCGCCGGCCGGGCGCAGAGCCACCGTGGCCGCGTCCGCCGTCAGCCGTGTCGGAGGACCTGGCCGGACAAGCATGTCCGCCCTCGGTCGGTTGTGCGCCGTCGGCCTGCGTGCGCTGCCTGAGCAGCGTGGCCGCCAGCAACCCGAACCACAGGCCCACCGTGATCAGGTGCACGCGCTGGGCGAGTCCTTGGCCGCCCGGACGGCCGACGTAGGGACCTGCGGAGAGGACCGCGGCGACCACCGACACCGGGAGCAGCCGCAGGGCCCACCGCCCGGTCCCGCGCACGCCGGGGGAGCCCGACCGGGCCGCGAGAACGAAGGCCGCCATGGAGACGAACACGGCCAGATGTACCAGACCGCTGGTCACCGTGTGCGCCACGCTGTCCACCGGGCAGTCCGTCTCCAGCGAGGGCGCGCACCGCATCGGCAGGGCCACGTCCGCCGCCGAGCACGCTCCGAACACTCCGAGCGCCCCCCATCCGGCGGCCGCCCACCCCCACGAGAGCTCCGCCATCACCAGTCCCACCGCCGCCACCAACAAGGCTGCCGTGGCCAGTTCCACCACGCTGAACAGCACACGGTGCGGCTGGTCCGCAGCGAAGGCCTCACTGACGTACGAGTCGCGCTGATCGAGCCCCGTGCGCACCCAGAATTGCAGCAGCCAGTCGTTGTACAGCACCGCGGCCAAAGCCAGGAGCACGGCGGCCAGTCGGCGCCGGACCCGGTGTCCGCGCCCCTCACGTCTCCACGCGGACATACCGGCACCGGCCACTCCCGAGGCACCCAGCGTGCCGCTCTCACTCATCTGCCGTGTACCTCCTGTGGGGGAGCCCGAGCCTGTGGGCTCTTGAGGCATACCCGGGCAGGCACCTTCGCCGTTCGGAATCCGGCTGACGTACACGTATTGGGGGAGGCGGACGAATGGGGCGGGTCGTCAGGCGGTGGTGTGCGCCGGGTGGGACAACGGCGCGTGGATATGAGAGCACGGCGTGTCGGCGGCGGTCGCGGGGACGCGCATGCGGTGCAGGAGATCCCGTGTGCCGCCCGTGCTCCATGTGCGGGAGGCGCTGCTCCAGACGGCGCCGGGGTGGCGCGAGGACAGATGGGACAGCGCCCGGGTGCCGAGGCCGGTGTCGTGGAAGCGCTCGTCGATGACGACGTCGGTGATCATGCCGTGGGCGCAGGACTCGCAGAACCGGTAGCGGATCTGGCCGACGACCTGACGGAAGTGGACGAAAAGCAGGCATTCCTCGCCGGGGCCCGACGGTCTCCGGGAGATGCGTGGACTGGAAGTCGATGGCCTGGTAGGCGAGGATCCGGCGTCGCAGCCGCCCGGTGCGGCGGTGCGGGCGGGAATGCTTGGGGCCGCCATGTCCGGCCGGCGTGGTGCCGGCCGCCGGCGCCGGGCCGAACAGGGGGCTCGCGGGGCGCGCGTGTTGTCCGTGCATGGGACTCGTGTGCCCAGAGCGCGCGGTCGTACCCGCCCCTCCCGCGCGACTTGGGGAAACGCCAGGCAGCGGCCAGGCCACTACCAGGTCAGTAGCTGAGGGCTTTTTCCAGAGTGGGGCAGCAGTCGATGAAGGTGTCGACGCCGACGAGGCTGATGGTGCGCAGGACCGCTTCGGCGGGCGCGGCCAGGCGCAGCCAGCCGCCCGCTTCGGTGAGGGCGTGGTGAGCGGTGATGAGGATGTTGATCCCGCTGGAGTCCATGAACGTGACCTGGTGCAGGTCCAGGACGACGCGGGCGTCTCCCGCTCCGGTGGTGCCCAGGGCCCGGTGGAGCGTGTCACCGGTGTGGTAATCGATCTCGCCGGCCACGGTGAGCACCCGGATGCCGCCCGCGTCGGTAGCCACGACCGCCAGCTGCTCGGGCTGCTGCTCAGCGTGTGCCGGGCTCGTCGTCTCTGTCTCAGCCATGCCGAGGATCCTGGCACATGTCAGCCTCTGGGCGTAGTGCGGCCCGGCGGGCCGGGACGTTACGAGCGTGTGGCGAATGCGACACCGGGGCAGGTGCGTCGATTCTGGACGCGCGGGTATGCGAAGGGAGTTGCGGAGGGGGAACGAATCATGGCCGTACGGGAAGCAGACCGGGTGGATGAGCCCCGCGAGATGCCGGACGAGTGTTTCCCACGGCTCAGCGTGGCGTTGCGGGGGGACGGACCGTGCATCGCCGAGGCCCGCCACGCGGCCGCACGATTCCTCGCGTCGGCCCACGGGGAGCATGGCGAGCCGATCCCGCCGCGCGCCGTGGACCTCACGTGTCTGATCGTGAGCGAGTTGGTCACCAACGCCCTCAAGTACGCTCCCGGGCCGGTCCTGATGGACGTGCGGATCGGGGGCGGGGTGGTGGAAGTCGTGGTGCGCGACTCCGACCCGGTGTTCCCGGTCGCCCGCGCCACGGACGCCGGACGTGTGGGACAGCACGGCCTGGAGATCGTGGTGTCCGTGGCGCAGAGTTTCGAGGTGCGCGAGGATCCGCTCGGCAAGCGCGTCATCGCACGCGTCGCCCTGAGCGAGGGCGTCGACGGCGCGGGCCGCGCCCGGGGCGCCGGGGTCTCGTAGCCGTCTGACGCGGGCGGGAGCCGTTGGACGCCTGTGGCCGACGCCCGGGCGAAGGCCGCCTCGTAACGGGGCTGGTCATGGGGTGGCGTGGGGTGGCTGACGAGTGGGCCGTGAGGGCAACCAATGCCGCCATCCGCGCGTCGGACAGGGCGTGATGTACGGATGGCTGTTCGCGTTCATACCCCTCGTGGTGGGTGGGGGATTTCTCAGTGCCGGTGTGTACGGACTGCGGCGCACCGCCGCGCTGCGCCGCTCCGGTGTCACCGCGCGGGGGCGGATCGTCGGGCACGACATGAGGCGGGACGAAGAGGGCGGCAAGTCGCACCATCTGGTCGTGGCCTGGACGGACCGTGACGGCCGCGAGTGCAGGCACTCCTCGGTGCTCGGACGCTCGACGGTCCTGCCCGGCTTCTCCGTCGGCTCCGCTGTCGCGGTGGTGTACGACGCGGACAAGCCCCGCCGGTTCGAGGTCAAGGGATGGGACTCGTCGACGATCTGGGTGGTGTTCACGGTGGTGGGCTCGGTGCTCACCACAGGGACGCTGCTGCTTGGCCCGGTCCTGTTCCTCACCCTCTGAGCGGGGTCGGTCCGAGTCGGCGGGATCCGGGTCGGCGGGGTCCGTGCGGGCGGGGTCCGGGCGGGCGAGGTGGAGCGGATGCGGAACGCGGCGCGGGCGTACGGCAGTTGGGGGTTTTCTGAGGAAACTCAGAGCTCCCGTCGGCTGGTACGGCCCAAGGGTCCTGCGTTACACCTGGCGTGTCGTGAACACGTCGGAAATCTGGCTCCGCCGTCAGGTTTCCCCGGACCTGAGGAGAACCCCCCATGAACTTCTCGCCCGCACACGCGTTAGGCGCCGCGCGCCCCTTGGCGCAGACCGTGTTCCGCGTGGTGACCGGTTTTCTCTTCGCCTGTCATGGCGCTTCGTCGTTGTTCGGCGTCCTGGGCGGCGCCCACGGCGGCGGCACGGTACCCCTTCTCCAATGGCCGGGATGGTGGGCCGCCGCCATCGAGCTGGTGGGCGGGTCCCTGGTGGCCCTCGGCCTGTTCACCCGGACCGCCGCCGTCGTCTCCTCCGGGTCCATGGCCTACGCCTACTTCAGCGTCCACCAGGCCAACGCGCTGCTCCCCATCGACAACGGGGGTGAGCCGGCCGTCCTGTTCTGCTTCACGTTTCTGCTGATCGCGTGCCTTGGCCCGGGTGCCTACGCGGTGGAGACGGTCCTCAGAAGAGGCGTGTCGAGCCCGGCGGACGAAGGTGTGGTCTCGGTGCCCACGTCGTAGCGCTCGCCCCCCGCTGTCCCGGTCCCGGACTGTGGACGGGGCCCGTCACCCCGGTCGCACGAGCCGCGTCTCATAGGCGAAGACCACCGCCTGGACCCGGTCGCGCAGTTCCAGCTTGACCAGGATGCGGTTCAGATGGGTCTTCACCGTTGCCTCGGCCAGACAGAGCGCGGCGGCGATCTCCGTGTTGGACAGGCCGCGGCCCACCTCCGTCAGGACCTCGCGTTCGCGGGCCGTGAGCCTGCCCAACCGGTCGTCCTCGCCGCGGCCGGAGCCGCCCGGCAGCTGGTGGGCGAAGTTCTCCAGGAGCAGCCGTGTGACGCGCGGCGCGACGACCGCGTCGCCGGCCGCCACGGAGCGGATGGCGGCGAGCAGTTCCACCGGGAGCGCGTTCTTGAGCAGAAAACCCGAGGCGCCGGCCCGGAGCCCGGCGAAGGCGTACTCGTCGAGGTCGAACGTCGTCAGGATGAGGACCTTCGACTCCGGCGACTCGCGAACGATGCGCTCGGTCGCCTCGATGCCGTCGGTGCCGGGCATCCGGACGTCCATCAGCACGACATCGGGCCGCAGCTCACGGGCGAGCCGGGCGGCCTCCGCGCCGTCGCCCGCCTCGCCGACCGGCTCCATGTCGGCCTGGGCGTCAAGCACCATGGTGAAAGCCATGCGGAGCAGGGGCTCGTCGTCGACGAGAAGGACACGAATGGTCATGCCGGCTGCGTTTCACTTCCGTTGAGGGCGAGCACCGCGCGGACCCGCCAGCCGCCGCCGGACAGCGGACCCGCCGTGAACGTGCCGCCGTAGGCGGCCGCCCGCTCCCGCATCCCGTGCAGACCGTGCCCGGTCGTGCCGATGCGGGGAAACTCGGTGGGGGGACCGTCGTCGGTGACGTCGACGGTGATCCGTTCGGGGCGGCAGCCGACGCGTACGACGGCGCTGGTGCCGGCGGGTGTGTGCTTGAGCGTGTTGGTGAGGGCTTCCTGCACCAGACGGTAGACGGTCAGCTGTGCGGCGGCGGTCGCGGCCGAGGGGTCCCCGTCCACTTCGAGGCGGGTGGGAAGGCCTGCGGCGCGCACCTGCTCGGCCAGGGATTCCAGCTGCGCGACGGCCGGCATGGGATGCCGCAGGGCGTCCGGCTCGTCGTCCCGCAGCACGCCGAGGAACCGCCGCATGTCGGTGATGGCCTGGCGCCCCGTCGTGGAGACCTGGCGCATGGCCGCGGTGGCCCGTTCGGGGGCGCGGTCCTGGGCGAAGACCGCGCCGTCGGCCAACGCCACCATCACCGACAGATTGTGCGTGACGATGTCGTGCATCTCACGCGCGATCCGCGAGCGCTCCCCGGCGACGGCGAGCTGGGCCTGCTGGTCGCGCTCGTGCTCCAGGCGCTGGGCCCGTTCCGCGAGGAGGGCCATCTCGGCGCGCCGACCGCGCATGTTGCTGCCGATGACGGCGGCGGCCACGGCCATCGCGGAGAGTCCGATGAAGGCCTGCGCCACCCTGTCCTCGGGCGCCCAGCGGACGACGGCGAGCAGCACCCCGCCCTCCAGCACGCCGATCGCCAGCCGGGTGCGCCGCTTGCTCGCGTGCGCCGCGACCGTGTAGAGGCCGATGAGCAGCGCGATGTCGGCGGGCAGCCGCAGACCGGCGAGCCACTGGACGAACGCGACGCCCGCCATCGTGGAGAACACCGCGAACGGCGCCCGTCGGCGCCACACGAGCGGCAGCACCATCGAAGCCGTGAAGCCCACGATCGTCCAGGGGTGATCGTGCAGCGTATGCCGTGCCATGCCGGTGAGCGTCAGGAAGACCCCGGCGGCGAACAACGCGTCCACCGCGAGCGGTGAGAGCCTGTCGCGGACCCGGAGCGGGGCGCGCGTCGCGAGGGCGCGCCACGACCGCGTCCGCTGCCGCACCAGAACCACGCGGGCCGACGTCATGGCCCCACCCAGGCCGACGAAGGACCGGCGACGCCCGGGCGCCTTGGCGTCGAACCCCTCACGCCGTGCGCGCGACCGGTCGCCGCCGGCCTCATCAGGCGTCCCGTCGCTTGAGCGCCACTCCCGCCCCGGCCAGCGCGATCAGCGCGTACAGGCAGAAGAATGCGAACCCGGTCCATGGGGCCAGGGTATGCGGCTCCTGGTGGAGGTGGATGAGACCCTGCCCCGCGGTGCTCGGCAGATACGGGTCGATGCTCTGGAACCACGAGGACGGCAGGGCCTCGGCGAGTACGGGCAGGACGAGCAGGACGCCGAAGACCGTGGCGATGCCGCCGGCCGTGTTGCGGATCAGCGCGCCGAAGGCCACGCCGAGCAGCCCCACGACCGTCAGATAGAGCCCGGCCCCCAGGACCGCCCGCAGCACGCCGGGCGAGCCGAGCGACGTACCCAGGTGGTGCCCGGACAGCACGGCCTGGCCGGCGAGGAAGGCGACGAGCGAGGCGATCGTCATCAGAGCCCACGCCACCACCCCGTACACCAGCGCCTTGGCCCACAGGACGGGCAGCCGGCGGGGCACCGCGGACAGGGAGGCGCGGATCATGCCGGTCGCGTACTCGCCGCTGACCACGAGGACACCGAGGACGCCGACGGCCAGCTGCGCCAGGAAGAAGCCGCGAAGGCTGACCATCGTCGGATCGAAGTGGGCCTTCTCGTCGGCGGGCAGATGCGACCACCGGTCGGCCGTGAAGTAGCTGAACAGCAGGCCGAGGCCGATCATCGCGAGCACGGCGGCGAGCAACGTGAAAAGAGTGGAGCGCAGCGAGCGCAGTTTGATCCACTCGGAGTGGATCACCCGGATCTGACTGACCTCGCCGCGCTCCGCGGCGGGAATGATGGACGCCGTCGTCATGCCGCACTTCCTTCGCTGCCCGCGGCGACCAGCTCGGCCACCGGAGCCTGGTACTCCACGGAGTCCTTGGTCAGCTCCATGAACGCCTCTTCGAGCGAGGCCTGCTGCGGCGTGAGCTCGGCCAGCGCGATGGCCTGGCCGGCCGCGACGTGCCCGATCCGCTCACTGCTGAGACCGCTCACTTCGAGGACCCCCGGCTCCCGCGCCGTGATCGTGACGTCGGGACCCGCGAGCAGCTTGCGCAGCTTCTCCCACTCCTGGGTCCGCACCCGCACCACGTCTCCCGCGGCGCGCGCCGTGAACTCGGCCACCGATGTGTCCGCGATCAGCCGGCCACGGCCGATCACGATCAAGTGCTCGGCGGTGAGCGCCATTTCGGACATCAGGTGCGAGGACACCAGGACCGTACGGCCCTCGGCGGCGAGCCCCTTGAGCAGATTGCGTATCCACAGGATGCCCTCGGGGTCGAGGCCGTTGACCGGCTCGTCGAGGATCACCGTGGCCGGGTCGCCGAGCAGGGCGCTGGCGATGCCGAGCCGCTGTCCCATGCCGAGGGAGAACCCGCCCACCCGCTTCTTCGCGACGGCGCGCAGACCCACCAGATCGATCACCTCGTTCACCCGCCGGGCCGGGATGCCGGTGGTCGCGGCCAGCGCCAGGAGGTGGTTGTAGGCACTGCGACCGGTGTGGATCGCCCGTGCCTCCAGCATCGCCCCCACCTCGTGCAGCGGCGCCCGGTGCTCGGCATAGCGCTTGCCGTTCACGACCGCGTGGCCCGAGGTGGGCGCGTCGAGGCCGAGGAGCATCCGCATCGTGGTGGATTTGCCCGCGCCGTTGGGCCCGAGGAATCCGGTGACGACGCCGGGGCGCACGGTGAAGCTGAGGTCCGCCACGGCGGTGCGCTCGCCATAGCGTTTGGTGAGGGAATGGGCTTCGATCATGAAGAGCGTCCTTGCGAAAAGGGCCATCGGGGGTCCGGAACGGACGCTGTTCACGCTAGGTCCGTGAGGCCCGGCCCCACGACGCTCCAGGGACCGACATCGTGGCGCCCGGTCTGCACCCGGGGGTTGAACGCCCCTACACCCGGTGATGTACGCCCCCGGCCCCCGGCTCGACCGCGGCACGCGAAGGTCCGGGGGAAGATGGACCGATGGAGAAGACCGACGGCGACGGCGAGGCCGTCCCCCACGTACGCTTCCAATCCCCTCACCGCAACGGCCGAGGCCACTTCACCGGGGTGTTCGGCCTCGTCAACAACTTGGCGCGGGCGGGCGGCCTCTCGGACGAGGAGGAGGCCTTCCGCCGCCGCGCCAACAGCTGGTACGACGCCGCGTACACCGATCCCTCGACCGTCGACCCCGCCGTCTACGACGACGCGATCAACCCGGGAGCCGCTGCCTGGTTCAAGCCGTCGGCGACCCGTCTCCTGGCTCTGGTCCCGGGCTATCTGGAGATCCTGGCGGCGCACGGCGTCGAATGCGTGGCACTGCGCTCCACCGACCCCGGCCGGGTCGTCTACGAGGACGACGTACAAGTCGTCGTGGTGCCCCGTGCGGTACCGCCTCGCGGGCGCGGCGGGTCAGGGGCCGGCGGGGTCCCACAGCCGGGCGCCGCCCCGGTCGCGCAGCCTGCGCAGGAACGTGAGCACGCCCGCGCCGCCGGTCGCCCAGGCCACGTCGGTTCCGGTGAGGGTGCGGTCGGGGAACAGCGGCCGGCGTACGGTTCCGCCGCTGCGCGCCAGGATCAGTGAGGCGATGTCCTTCGCTCCGGCCCAGTACGCGTCGTCGCCCGTGGCGAGCGCGGCGTCGACCAGGACGTCGCCGACGCCGGACAGGCCACAGCACTGCGACACCAGGCTCATCCGGGGAGCGATCCGGTGACAGACCCGGGCGGCGCGCAGCCCGAGGCCGAGCAGCCTCGCGTCCTGTTCGCCGGCGCCCGCCTCGATCAACAGCGCCGCGATGCCGGCCAGCCCCCGGCACCAGGAGCCGTACCGGCGGCTGGCCTCGGGGCGTTCGGCCGCGCTCACCAGGCCGGGCACGCGGGCGGCCAGGGCGTCGAGGGACCCCAGGGCGGCGGCGCGCACGGTTTGGCCGGCGGTGGCCCGTTGACAGCCGTAGAGGAAGTGCGCGATGCCCGCGGCGCCGTGGGCGAAGCCGAGTTCGTACGCCGCGTCCGACGACGCGGCGGGCCGTACGAGGTGGGGGACCGCGTCCGCTCCTCCGGCAAGGAGTGCGGCGGCGCAGTCGGACGCGATCGCCAGGTGGCGGCCTGCGTCGGGGTCGCGCCCGTCGGCGGCGGCCTGCGCCGCCAGCACCAAATGACCCGTGCCGGTTCCGGCCCGGCCGCCGATCTGGTCACCGGTGTCGTCCGGCGGGTCCGGTGGCCCGAGCGGTTCGCGCGGCAGGGACCCGACGGCTCGGGCGGCCGCGCCGAGGAACACATCGACGCCGGTCCGGCCCGTGTACAACGCCGCGTTCAGGCGCGGCAGTTCGGCATGGCGTGCGGTGGCGCGGGCCAGTTCGGCGACGGCCTCCACAACGCCGGGCCGGTCCAGGTGCTGGAGCAGTTCGAGGCCGACGCCGGCCGCGCCCGCGTACAGGGTGAGCGAGGAGCCCGGGTAATCCGCGCCGGGCCTGCCCCACAGACCGGGCACGGCGGCGACACTCGCGGCGACGGTGTGGCCGATCACCTCGTCCAGGAGGGCCGGGGAGGGACGGACAGGGGACGGTGTCCCGCGCCTGCCGGGGAGGGCGGGCAGCCCTGCCGCGAACCGCCGTGCGGCTGCGGCGCGTTCGGCCGGATCGAAGCTCATCAGGCCGGCGACCAACAGGCGCAGCGGGCGCAGGGCGGCGCCGGGCGCGGCCGCGGTCAGGCACGCCAGGGTCCGCTCGCGGTTGACGGCGCGGTCGGGGTCGAGGGCGACCGGATCCATCCCGGTGAGCGCGAAGTGCAGGGTGGCGCCCAGCGCGTAGAAGTCGTCGGCCGGGTCGGGTTCGGCGTCGGGGCGGTACACGGGCAGGGAGTAGCCGCGTGTCGCACCGGCCGGGCGGGAGCCGCCGAGGGCGCTGATGCCGAAGTCGACGAGATGCGCCGTGCCGTCGAAACCCAGCACCACATTGTCCGGTTTGAGATCGCGGACCACCACGGAACGGTTGTGGATCGCGGCCAGGATCGCCAGCAACTGGCGTGTCAGGGCGGCCACTTGGCGGCCACCGCCGTCGCCGCGGGCCGCGTAGGGGCCGTGGCTGAGGATGTCCCGGCGCAAGTCCGCGGGGCCGCAGTCGGTCATGACCAGGTACTCGTCCTCGCCGTGCCGCAGATGGCCGACGACGCGCGGTACGCCGGCGGTGCCGGCCAGTGCCGCCAGCACCCGGTGCTCGTGGCGCAGTCGGCCCCGAGCGTCCAGCCCCCGCTCGTCCTGCGCCATGTGGGCCCTGGCCTGCTTGATGACCACGGGTTCACCGGTCGTCGTGTCCAATCCCCGCAGGACGTCTCCGCGTGGTGACCGGGCGATGCCCCTGGTGACCCGGAAACGGCCGCCGACCAGAGGGCTCGTGGCCGGGACCACGGCAGGGGCCGGGCGGCCGAACGGGTCGTCGGCCCACGGCGGTTGTCGGTAGCGGGCACCCGCGCGGCCCGTGAAGGCGCGCCCGTTGGGGCCGATCATGACGAGGGTGCTCCCAGCCGCTCTGAAGGGCCCGTACCGGTAGTGGACCGGCGCCCCCTCCCGCACGCGGCGGTCGCTGAGCACGCGGGGGCCGGTGCGTCCGTCGAGGATGCCGGCCAGTTCATGCGCGATGGTCACGAAGTCCTCCGCGCGCGGATAGACGGTGACCGCCTTGCCAACCAGGTGGGGATGGCGTTCGCCGCTGTTGAGGTCCCGAAGAACCGAGGGGCTGAGCGCGAACTTGGCGTCGCAGGTGTGGCGCAGCAGGACCGGCACGATCAGGCCCATGGTCTCCATGAGCTCTTCGGGCCGGGTGGAGACGCGGAGCTTCCAGCCGTGCTCGTACGCGGGCATGGCCGGATCCATCAGGTAGAGCCACAACTCGTCTGCGGCGAGCCGCCGTCGGGCTCCGCCGAGCAGCGCTTCGAGGCGGCGCCGCAGCGCGGCCGCGTCGTCCGTGTCCTGCGTGGAGTCCTGTTTATCGTCGATGTCCTCCACGTCGTCGGTGTCCCGTGCGTCGTCGTGCCGGGCCGCCCTCATGCGCTCCCCGTTCCACGTCCCGCGATCCTGGCCCCCCCGCCTGTGCCGAGCCCGTGCGCGCGGCCCCGGCCGGATGACCGGGGCCGCCGGGGTGGGCTCAGTCGCAGGCCACCCGGGTGGTGGCCGTGGGCCACGGGTCGACCATGCAGGCCTCGACGCGACGCCCGGGATCCACATCGTCCTCGAACTCGATGAACTGCTCCTCCAAGTCGAGCGGACCCGCTTCGCGGATCTGGAGCTCCACGGGGCTGGGGCTGGGACTCATGGCGTTCCTTCCTGCCTCTTCGGTGGATGAACAGGTGGTGACGAACAAGCCGTGACGAACAGGTGGTCACGAACAACTGGTCACGTGCCGCGTCCGCGCGGCGGCCGGCGCACCGGCCGCCGACGTGCGCGCGAGCCGTCGGCCCGTAGGGGCCACTACAGCGGAGCCGCCGCGAGAACTGAAGGCCGTCGACAAAAATGCCCGCGGAAAATGCGACAGGGGCCGAGCGGGGCCCACCGAACCCGACTGGATCCGTGGTGAAGCGGGCTGAATCCGTGGTGAAGCCGGGCTGAAACCCGTACCGCGCATGATCTGCCACAGAACGCGGCGGACAAGCCACCCGCCGCGCAGGACCACGAGACGCAGGAGCACACCATGCAGACGTTCGCCGCCACCGCCCCCGTCACCGCCGTCCTCGACATCCCGGCAGGACGGGTACGGGTGAGCGCCACCGACCAGGCCGACGTCAGCGTCGACATCAAGCCCGCGGACGCGTCCAGGAGCCGTGACGTGAAGGCAGCGCAGCAGACCTCGGTCGCCTTCGAGGACGGGGTGCTGCGGATCGTCGCCCCGGCGAAGAACCAGTACTTCGGTGCCTCGGGCGCACTGGACGTGTCCGTCCGGCTCCCGGGCGGCTCGGAGGTCGCGGCCAAGGCGGGCGCCGCCGAGTTTCACACGTCCGGTCCCCTTGGCGATGTCACCTTCGACGGGGCCCACGGCGCCGCCCGGATCGAGGAGGCCGCGAGTCTGCGGCTGAGCGTCCACGCGGGCGACGTCCGGGTCGGCCGCCTCGCCGGCGACGCGCGCATCACGGTGTCGGCGGGCGACATCCACATCGACGAGGCCACCCGCGGCACCCTCACCCTGCACACCGCCTACGGGGCGATCACCGTGGGCACGGCCCCCGGCGCCTCGGCCACCCTGGACGCGGGGACGTCGTACGGCCGCGTCCACAACGCGCTCCGCAACACCGAGGGCGCCGAGGCCGGCCTGCGTATCCACGCGACGACCTCGTACGGGGACATCACCGCGCGCGGCCTGTGAGCGGGGGCGCTCAGCGCCCCGCCGGGCCGGCCGCCAGGGCGGCCCTGACCTCGCGTACCACCCGGGCCGCGTCCTCGGGGCTGCCCACCACATCGGTGCGGTTCATGTCGATGACGAGGACGTCGCTGGCCGAGTAGTGCCGGTGCACCCAGTCGTCGTAACCCGACCACAGGACCCGGTAGTACTCGACAAGGGCTTCGTCCTGCTCGAAGTCGCGGCCGCGCAGGCCGATCCGGTGCAGCACCGTGTCGAAGTCCGCAGTGAGGTAGACCATGAGGTCGGGCGCCTTGCGGTAGGGCAGCTCCTCGATCTCGCGCATCATCTCCTCGAGCAGGCCCTCGTACACCCGCATCTCCAGGGAGCTGATGCGGCCCAGGTCGTGATTGACCTTGGCGAAGTACCAGTCCTCGTAGATGGACCGGTCAAGGACGTTGTCGGCCTGCTTGTACGCCTGCTTGATCGACGCGAAGCGCGTCTGGAGGAAGTAGAGCTGGAGCAGGAAGGGGTAACGCTTGGCCTGGATCTCCTCGGGAGTCGCCGTGTAGAACAGCGGCAGAATCGGGTTGTCGTCGACGCTCTCGTAGAAGACGTCGCTGCCCAGCTCCTCGGCGAGCAGTTCGGCCACGCTCGTCTTGCCGATCCCGATCATGCCTCCGACGCAGATCACCGGCATTACCTCGCTTCTCCCATGGGTCTTCTGTGCGCGGGCGGTCGTAGCACCCCGCAGCGCCGGGGCAGCTGCCGGTGGTTCCTTGATTCCCCAAGGTCTTCGTGACGGCGTCACGCGGTCCCGCCCGGACCGTGGCCGTCGTACGGTCCGGTGTCCTCGACGCCGCGGCGACGGACCCCGCGGGCCATGCCCAGGGGCCATGCCGCGCATGCCGCGTGCGATGACGAGCCACCGTCCCGCGGCCGCCATGAAGCATAGATGACGAGGGGGGCGGGCCAAGCCCGAGCGGTGGCCCACCGGCGCACCGACGGCCCTCGGCGCACCGATGTCCTGGCCACACCGATGTCCTCGGCACGCAACGCCCGTGGGCACAACGGCGCGTGGGGGAGCGTTCGCGGGCATCGGGCGTGGGTCGGTGCGTCAGGCGGTCCGACGCGCTCCCTGGCCCGATCCGTTCCGTCGGGGCAGGTTGTGCGGGGACATCGCACGTCGGGAGGGCGGTGAGCCAAGGTGGACGCAAGGGACGAGCTCCGTTTCGACGGCCGGGTGGCCGTGGTCACGGGCGGCGGGCGCGGGCTCGGCCGCGAGTACGCCCTGCTGCTCGCGGCGCGTGGCGCACGCGTGGTCGTCAACGACGTGGGCACGGGGATCGACGGGCGCGGGGCATCGCCGTCGCCCGCGCACGAGGTCGCCGAGGAGATCCGGGGGCACGGCGGGGAAGCGGTGGCGGACGTACACGACGTGTCGGACGCCGCCGGCGCCCGGGCGTCGGCCGGGGCCGCCGTGGAGCGCTGGGGGCGCTTGGACGTCCTGGTCAACAACGCGGGGATCTCGATCCTGCGTCCCCTGGGCGACCTCACGGACGAGGAGTGCGCACGGGTGCTCGCCACCCATGCGGGCGGGACCCTGAACATGCTGCGAGCCGTATGGCCGCACATGGTCGACTCCCGGTACGGGCGCATCGTCAACACATGCTCCGACGCCCTCTTCGGCGACACCGGACTCAGCGCGTACGCGGCGGGCAAGGGCGCGGTGCTGGGTCTCACCACGTCGTCGGCGGCCGAGGGTGCCGGCCACGGCATCAAGGTCAACGCCGTCGTACCGATCGCCGCCACCCGGATGTCCCTCGAAGCGCTCGACGGCGACGAGCTGACCGCCGCCCTGCTCGCCGACCTCTTCCCCGCTCGGCACGTGGCAGCCGTGGTGGCGTTCCTGGCCCACGCGTCCGTGCCCTGCACCGGGGAACTCCTGCACGCGGCGGGCCGTCGCGTGGCCCGGATCTTCCTGGGCGCCACCGAAGGGGTGGTGTGGGAAAAGAACCCCACGCCTGAGGCGATCCGGGACCACCTCTCAGAGATCCGCGACACGGAGGCGTTCCGCGCGCCGACAAGCGTGAGCGCGTCCATGGCGTACTCCTTCGCACGGCTCGGTGTGGGTGGCGCGGAGCCCCTGACGCTCGACCTCAAGTCGCCGGTCGCCGGGCCGGAGCGCACCGGGCCGGCGGAAGGCTGAGATACGACACACGGTCTCCGGCCGGAGAACGGGTCTCCGAAAAGTCCCCGGACCGGCGGTGGCCAGGGCCGGCGGCGACCGCTCCGGCCCCTCGCGCGACCGAAGGGGAGCCATGCCCCAGGACATCGAATTCGATCTTCCCGCCTCCCCCGGGATCAGCCGGGGCCTCGCCCGGGCCCGCCGACACCACGCGGAGTGGGTCCGGCGCTTCGGTCTGGTCACGGGCGACCGCTCGGCGGCGTGGTACGACTCCTGGGACATGCCCCGCCTGGCCGCCCTCGGTTTCGCCCACGCCGACAGCCCGGCCCTGGACCTGTGCGCGGACGCCATGGGTTTCTTCTTCGTCTTCGACGACCAGTTCGACGGCCCGCTCGGCCGTGACCCCGCCCGGACCGCCCGCGTCTGCCGGCAGTTGATCGACATCGCCCACGGCGCCAGCGCGCCCGTGGACGCCGACCCGTGCACGGCGGCGTTCGCCGACATCCGCGCCCGAGGGACCAGGGAAGCCCACCCCGCCTGGATCGCGCGGACCGCGCACGAGTGGGAGTACTACTTCGCCGCCCAGGCCCACGAGGCGATAGGCCGCCTGCGCGGGATCCCCGCCGACCTGGAGAGCTACCTCCAGGTCCGCCGGGGCATCGCCGGCACCGACCTGCCGCTCTCCCTCGGTGAACGCGCGGCGGGCATCAGCGTGCCCGTGGCGGCCTTCCACGCGCCGCAGTTGCGCATCATGCGACAGACCGCCATCGACGTCACACTGATGTGCAACGACGTGTACTCCGTGGAGAAGGAGGAGGCCCGGGGCGACATGGACAATCTCGTACTCGTCCTTGAAGCGGCCCGGAGCCTCACCCGCGAGGCGGCCGTCGCGGCGGTGCGGACCCGGGTGAACCGGCGCGTCCGGCGCTTCGAGGACCTGGCCCGCCAGGTGCCCGAGCTGTGCGCCCACCTCGCCCTCACCCCGGAGGAACGGTCCGCCGTCGACACCTATGTCGACATCATGTCCACCTGGATGAGCGGCTACCACGCCTGGCAGACAGCAACTCTGCGCTACCGCACGGCCCCTGAGGTGGTCCCGCCCACCGGTCCCGGCTATCTCGACGAGATCCTGCGACTGCCTTCTCTCCCGTCTTTCCCCACACTCTGACCACAGGCGCGGACTTCGGCCGTTTCGATTCGGGAACTGCGGCTAGACGGACCTCATGTCCGAAACAGCGAAGAAGAACGAGACGACGAACAGCACCGCGGCCAAGCGCACGGCCCGCTCTGCGAGTAACGGAGCTCGGTCTGCCACGGCCAAGGCCACCTCGACCGCGACCGACGCCAAGTCCGCCGCGTCCGAGGCCAAGGACAGCGCGGGCGGCCGGGTGGTGGCGCTGCGCTCCAAGGCCAAGGCCGGTGGCGAGCTGCTGTCCACGATGCCCGGCAAGTCGATCCAGGCGGCATCGACGGCGTGGACCGTGGTGCGCAAGCGCAAGCAGATAGCGGCGGGTGTGGGAGGCGGTGTTCTGGCGGCCCTGGCAGGGGCCTACAGCCTGGGCCGGACGACCGTCCGCCGCGGACAGGGACCCTTCACCCGGGCCACGGGTGGCCGCTTCTGACGGAGCGGTGGCTCAAACCCGCGACGGCGGGGTGCGCACGGCGATCGAGCCGCACGCACCCCGCCGTCGCGCTGTCCGGGCCGGATGGGGTCAACACCCGTACTGGCAGGGCGAGTTGACCGCTTCAGGTGTTCAGCCAGGGAAGCGCCCCGTCGAGCGCAGCAGCCAGCGCCGCTCCGCGTACGCGAGGTCGTCCCGCCACAGTCGTCCGGCCGTGTGCCGGATCAGGGGTCTGGCGATCGGACCGAGCAGATGGGCCACGCGGAAGCCGGGCCGGTCGGAGGTGGCGACGACCGCTTCGACCACGGCGGTGCGCGGCCGTCCCCGAGCGTCGGTGCCCAGCGGCGTCGCATGCGTTTCGACGACCGAGCCCTCGCCCTCGCCCCGGGTGATGCGCATGACCACGGTGCGGGGCCCGGGCGCCGTGAAGGCGGCGCGCACCGGGACGACGACGCGGCCGGCGACCTTGAACGACACGTCGACGACGAACGCGTCGTCCTCCTCGGAGCAGTCGCGCCCCGGCGCGCTCACCACCGTCAGGTCGACGAAGGCGTACGGATGGAACCAGGCGCCGTGCCAGGGGTCGAGGCGGTTGGCGACGATGTCCTCGGGCTCGCAGGTGCCCGCCGTCGTGTACACGGAGACGAGCGACCGCTCCAGGCTCGGACGCCGGGGCAACGCCGGTTCAGCCAACGGCACTTGATGGGCATCGTTCGCGTCGGCCGTGTCGAGCCGTACCCAGATCAGCACTCCGTCGTCGTACGCGGGCAGAGGTTCCCAGCCCGACGTCGGAGCCCCCGTCAGGGCGAGACCGTGCCAATGGCAGATCAGGGTCCCGCAGCGCACCGGGCTGTCCTTCAAGGGCGCCCCGAGGTGCGGGCACTGCCCGGGTCCCGCCACCACCGTTCCCCGCGCGTCGCGCCACACCACGATCTCCTGGCCCGCGATGACCCGTCCCCAGGGCGCGGCCGGGGTCAGGTCGCGGGAGGCTCCCGCCACATACCAGTAGCCCCAGGGCCTGGCCTGGGCGCGGCGCAGCGCCGCCGCGATCAGGGCCGGGCCGGCCTCCCGCCATGTGCTGCGCTGGCGCTCCCAGGGCACGGCATGTGCGCGCAGGCCGAGGGGGAGGCGGGGACGCCGTGCCGGATCGCGCGTAACCATGCGCCTCTGCTTTCGTGAGGAACCTCTGCCGACTCGCCTGCCCGCGATCCTTTCACCCGGCCCCGGAGCGCTCCGGCCGGTGAGCCACCACGGTGTCGCCGCTCGGGGTCGTAACGCGCCTTCCCCGGCGGTGACGTACGCGTGCCCGGCCGACGAGACCGTCCAGGGCGATCAGCGCTCGCCGGCGGCGCGGCACCACGGCGCGGCGGTGCACGACCTGGTAGCCGTCGGCGGCGATCGCGTCCAGGATGCCGCGGTAGAGCACGAAGGCGGTACGGATGCAGGGCCTCGACCCCGGGCTGAGCATCGCGAGACCGGGGGCGGCCTCCCGGTAGGTCCGCCGGGTCAGCTGTTCCGCCGCCTTCAGCGCCCGCGTGACACGGGCGTCCCCCTTGCCCGTCCGTCTGCTCCACTCCAGCAGCTCGCGGTCGACGCCGTGAGCGGCCAGCAGATCGAGGGGCAGGTAGACGCGGCCCCGGTCCAGATCCTCGCCGACGTCCCGCAGGAAGTTGGTGAGCTGGAAGGCCACGCCCAGCGCCGCCGCGTGTGGTTCGGCCTCGGACGCCGGCACCACGGTGCCGAGCACCGGCAGCATTTGCAGACCGATGACGGCCGCCGAACCGTGCATGTAGGAACGCAGGTCCGCGTAGGTCGCGTAGGAGGTGACGGTGAGGTCGCTGCGCATGGACGCCATGAAGTCGTGGAAGAGCTGGGCGTCGATGACGTAGCGGCGCGCGGTGTCGGCGACCGCCCGGATGACCGGCCGCCCGCTCGCGCCCAGGCGCAGACCTGCTTCGAGGTCCCGGCTCAACTCCTCAAGGGCGAAACCGCGTTGGTCCGTGGTGTCCTTGCTGTCCAGGGCGTCGACGATGTCGTCCGCCCAGCGCGCGAACCCGTACAACGCGTGGACTGCCGCGCGGTGTTCGAGGGGGAGGAGGCGGGTGGCCAGGAAGTAGGTCCTGCCGTGCTGGGCGTTGAGTTCTCTGCACTGTCGGTAGGCGTGGCGCAGGCCGGGATCGGTGATACCGGCGGCGTTGAGCTCGCGGGCGGTCATCAGGGGCGCTCCTGGGCGGCGTTGCGGACCGGGGCGGGGGTCGAGGCCGAGGCCGAGGTCGAGGCCGGGCGGTGGCGGTGGCGGGGAGCGGCGGCCCCGGTGACGCGCGCGGCCGCGAGCTTTCCCGAGACGAGCACCGTGGGCACCCCCACACCGGGGGTGGTGCCGCACCCGGCGAGGACGACGTTCTCGGTCCCGTTGACGAGGTTGCGCGGCCGGAAGGGGCCGGTCTGCGCGAAGGTGTGGGCGGCGGAGAAGGGCGTTCCGTACAGGTGCCCCCTCGCCTGCCAGTCGGCCGGGGTGACCAGGTGCTCGTCCGTCACGGACGCGGCGAGTCCGTCCAGGCCCCGGCGTTCCAGTTCGGCCAGGAGCTGCGTGCGGTAACGCGGCGCGAGTTCGGCCCAGGCGCGGGCGTCGGGGCCGATGGCGGTGTTGGGGCAGGGGGCCAGGACGTAGTGCAGGTGCTTGCCGGGAGGCGCGAGCCCCGGGTCGCTCGCGGTGGGCCGGGTGATGAGCAGAGAGGGATCACTCATGAGCCTTCCCTGCCGGGTGACTTCGTGGAATGTCCCTTTCCACGCCGCGCCGAACGAAAGGGTGTGGTGGGCGAGTTGGGGCCAGGTCCGGTCGCATCCGGCGTGCAGGACCACGGCCGACGGGGCGGCCCGCAGGCCCATCGGGCGCCGGGGCGCCCGGCCGAGCAGCCGGTAGGACAGGGGCAGGTCGGGGGTGAGGACGACGGCGTCGCAGGCGATGCGTTCGTGCGCGGTCACCACCGCCGTGATCCGCTGCCCCGAGCGCTCCAGACGCATCACGCTCTGGCCATAGCGCAGTTCGGCGCCGGCCGCTGCGGCGGCGTCGGCCATGGCGGCAGGAAGCGCGTGCATGCCGCCGCGCGGGAAGTACACGCCGGCGACGGTGTCCATGTACGCGATGACGGCGTACGCGGCGAGGGCGCGGGCCGGGGGCACACCCGCGTACAGGGCCTGGAAGGAGAAGACCCTGCGCAGCCTTTCGTCCTTGAGGAAGTGCCCGATGCGCGCGTCGAGCCGGCCGAAGCCGCCCAGAGCGGCGAGCCGGGCGAGATCGGGGGTGAGCAGCTGGAGCGGCGAGTCGAAGTTGGTGTCGATGAAGCTGCCGATCTGCGCCCGGTACAGCCGCTGGAGCCAGCGCCGCAGCTCCCGGTAGCCGTGGGCCTCGCGGGCGCCGGCGAAGCGGGCGACCTCGCTCTCCATGGCGTCGCCGTCGGTGTGCACGTCCAGGGTGGCGCCGTCGGCGAACCGCGCCCGGTAGGCCGGGTGCAGCGCGATCAGCTCGACGTGGTCGTACAGGCTCGCGCCGACGGCGGCGAAGGCCTCGTCGGCGAATTCCGGCATGGTCAGCACGGTCGGCCCCGTGTCATGCAGGAAGCCGCCGCTGTCCAGGCGTCCCGCGCGGCCGCCCGGGCCCGGTGACCGCTCGACGAGAGTGACCCGGCGGCCCGCCCCCAGGAGGTGCAGCGCCGCGGCGAGCCCGGCGAGCCCGGCCCCGACGACGACAACGTGGTCGGTGCGGCCCGGGATCGTCCGGCTCATGAGACCTCCTCGATCACGGCGGCACGCGTGCCCGGCGGGGAAGGGGCGGCAGAGTCCCCGGGGAGTGTCGTAGGGGACCGGCCGGCCGCGGTGTCCATGAGGGCGGCCAGGCGGCGGTGGCCGTCCGGGTCCAGTGCGGCGCGGTCGAGATGGCGGTGGGCCATGTCCAGCAGGCGCGCGATCCTGCGCGTCACGATCCGGTGGGCTCCCGTGGACGTCACGGCCTCGCGGACCGCCCGCAGGCCGTCCGCGTCGAGCTCGGCGTGGCCCACCTCCCGGCCGAACACCTCCCGGGCCGCGGTGTCGCCGGTGGCCTCGGCCCGGGCGAGGGCCACCGCCATCAGGTAGGTGGGTTTGCCGCCCCGGACGTCCTGGCCGGGTGGCCTGCCGTCGAGACCGCTGAACAAGTCCCTTACGTCGTCGTGCAGTTGGAAGGCGAGTCCGGCGCACCGGCCCGCCGAGCGCAGGGCCGTCGTGGTCCGCGCGTCGGCGTCCGCGAGCAGGGCGCCGAGCTGGAGCGGGCGCTCCACCGTGTACAGGGCGCTTTTCAGACACGCGGCGCGTACGGCGCGGGCCAGGGACCGGGTGCCGGTGATCTCCCCGTGCATGTCGAGGTACTGCCCCGCGACCATCTCGGTGCGCATCACCGCCCACACCGAACGCACGTCGCTCGCGAGGGGTGCGGGCAGCTCCAGTTCGCCGACCATGTCGTCGGCCCAGGCCAGCGCCAGATCCCCGGCGAGGATCGCGGCGGACTCGCCGAGCCTGCGGTGACCGCCGCCCGCCGCGAGGGGCGCGTACTGGCCGGACACCGCCGCGTGCAGCGCCGGCTCGCCGCGCCGGACCAGGTCCCCGTCCATGACGTCGTCGTGGATCAGCGCGCAGCACTGAAGGAGTTCGAGCGCGGCGCACAGCCCGAGCGCGCCCCGCGTCCGCGCGTCGCCGGGTCGTGCGCGGCCCCGCAGACTCCACCACAGCAACTGCGGGCGCAGGCGCTTTCCCCCGCCGAGCGCGAACCGCTCAAGGCGCGCCACCACGTCGTGCGCGAACGTCTCGTCCAGCGCCTCGGCCCACTCGGCGCGGTGCGCGAGGAACGACGCGAGCCGCTCCCGTACCGCTTCGGGAACATCGGCGTCGACCGCCGCGTACGTCGGCCCCCTGGCCCCGGGGGCCGGACCGGGTGCCGCTTGCGGCGCCGGCGGGCCGCCTCCGGGGTGATGACCGTCGCGCCGCAGGCCGTCTTCCCAGTCCATCGCGGCAGCTCCTTCGGCTTGTCCGTCCGGACGATCGGATGCTCCTGCGCCTGCCCCGACCGCCGAAGCGGATGCCCGGAAGGCGGATCAACCGTCGCCCGTCCGGCGTGAACACGGACGCACCGTGGTACTGGTGACCACGGCACGCCTTCACGTACCGGCCCGCAGCGGAAGCAAACCTGATGGAGTCACCCGATTAGGGCGAGGGGAGCATCGACGCCGATGGACGAAGCCGACGTGATCGTCATCGGGGCGGGCGCGGCCGGCCTGTCCCTGGCCGACCGCCTGGCCGCGCCCGGGTACACCGGGGGAGCGCCATCGGTCGTCCTGCTCGACGCGCCGCCGGGACCGCTGCGCCCGCCCCGTCGGAACCTGGTGCTTCTGGGAGCGCGGGCCCGGACGCCACGACGAGGCGGTCGCCGCTTCCTGGCGCTCGCTGCGCGTCCACGGCCAGGACGGCCGCACCACCTGCCAGGACATCGCGCCGCTGCGCTACAAGATGATCCGCTCGGACACCTTCCAGACGCTGGTGGACGAGCGCCTGGCCCGGGCCCCGCACATCACGCGTCGTTGGGCCACGGTGGAGCGCGTCACCCCGGCCGGGCGCGGAAGCCACGTCCACCTGCGCGACAGCGAGGGACGTGGCGGCGTGCTGCACGGGCGCTACGTCTTCGACTCCCGGCCCCCACGCGTCCTGCCGCCCGCCCGCACCTGCCTGTTGCAGCATTTCCGCGGCTGGTTCGTGCGCACCCGGCGGCCCGCCTTCCAGCGTGACGCCGCGGACCTCATGGACTTCCGCACCCCCCAACCGCCCGACGGCCTGGCCTTCTTCTACGTCCTGCCCACCAGCGCCACGACCGCGCTCGTCGAGTACACCCAGTTCTCCGCCGCCGTGCTGCCAAGGGACGCCTACGACCGGATGCTGCGCGGCTATCTGACCGACGTCCTCGCGGCCGGCGACCACGACGTCACCGACACCGAGACGGGGGTCATCCCCATGACCGACGGCCGCTTCGCCCGGCACGGCGCCCCCGGCGTCTTCCCCATCGGGGTGGCCGGGGGAGCCGTACGCCCCTCCACCGGGTACGCCTTCTCCGCCATCCAGCGCCAGAGCGAGGCCATTTCGCGGGCGCTCAGGTCCGGACGTGACCCCCTCCCACCGCCCCCGCACTCCCGCAGGTCCCGCGCCATGGACGCGGTCCTCCTGCGGGGTCTGGCCAGCGGCCGGGTGGACGGCGCCGCCTTCTTCGGACAGCTCTTCACCCACGTTCCGATGGAGCGTCTGCTGCACTTCCTCGACGGACGGACCACCCTTGGCCAGGACCTCGCGATCGGTCTGCATACCCCGGTCCTGCCCATGGTGCGCAGCGCGCTCTCCGTCGCCACCCGCAGGCGGCGCCCCGTCCTGCCGCCCGCCAGGCCCTCCTGAGCCTCCCCTCCCACCGAGGAACACCATGCCTCTCCCGCCAGAGCCCGCCGTCCCCTTCGGCCTCACCCTCCGGACGGTGGCGCCTTGAGCGCCATCGCCCCGAGGCCGGGGCGTGACACCCGGGCCCGCCTGCTGCCCGCGCGACCCGGCACCGCGCGTGCCCGCGAGGCCAAGTCCCTCTCCGTCGGCGTCGTCGGAGGAGGCATCGCGGGTCTCGCGGCCGCGACGGCGCTGGCCGAACGCGGCGTGGGCGTCACTCTGTACGAACGCGCCGGCACACTGGGCGGCCGTCTGGCGGGCTGGCCCACCACCCTGAGCGACGGCAGCCGGGTCACGATGAGCCGGGGCTTCCACGCCTTCTTCCGCCAGTACTACAACCTCCGCGCCCTGCTGCGCCGCACCGATCCCGGGCTGCGACGCCTCACGCCGCTCCCCGACTATCCGCTCCGGCACGCGGACGGCCTCCACGACAGCTTCGCCGCCGTGCCGAGGACGCCACCGTGGAGCGCCTTGGCCTTCGCCGCCCGCAGCCCCTCCTTCCCGCCGCGTGAGCTGGCCCGGGTGAACGCGGGGGCCGCTCTCGGCCTGCTCGACGTACGCGTCCCCGATGTGTACGCGCGCCTCGACTCGATCAGCGCGTACGACTACCTCGACACGATCCGCTTCCCCCGGTCCGCCCGGCACCTGGCGTTCGAGGTCTTCTCCCGCAGCTTCTTCGCCGACCCGCGCACCCTCTCGGCGGCCGAAATGGCCCTGATGTTCCACATCTACTTCCTCGGCTCGGCCGAAGGCCTGCTCTTCGACGTGCCGGACGAGCCGTTCCCCCAGGCGCTGTGGGACCCCCTGGCGGACCGGCTGCGGCGGCTCGGCGCACGGGTCCGCACCTCCACGAGGATCGACAGCCTCACGCCGGACGCCCGGGGCGGCGTGCGCGTGGCCACGGCGACGGACGACGTCCACCACGACGCCTGCGTCCTCGCGCTGAACGTTCCCGGACTGGTGCAACTGGTGCGAGAAAGCCCGGAGTTGGGGGATCCGGCCTGGCGGGCGCGGGTCGGGAGGCTGCCTACGGCGCCTCCGTTCCTGGTCAGCCGGCTGTGGCTGGACCGTCCCGTGGCGAGCGACCGGCCCGGCTTTCTCGGCACCAGCGGATACGGCGACCTCGACAACGTCAGCGTGCTCGAACGCTGGGAGGGCGAGGCGGCCCGCTGGAGTGCCCGCACGGGTGGCTCCGTGGTCGAACTGCACGCGTACGCACAGCCGCAACGCGGCGACCGGCGGGCCACGCGGGACCGGCTCATCGCCCAGCTGCGTCGCGTCTATCCCGAGACGCGTGATTGCGCGGTGATCGACGCCCGGCACGAATGGCGCGAGGACTGCCCGCTGTTCGCCGTGGGGAGCTACCGGGACCGGCCGACCGTGCGCACCAGCCACCCCGGCGTCATGCTCGCCGGCGACATGATCCGCTGCGACCTGCCCGTGGCGCTCATGGAACGGGCCGCCACCACGGGCATGCTCGCCGCCAACGCCCTGCTCGCGCGGTGGGGCATCGCCGGGCACGAGCTGTGGACGGTCCCGCCCCGTGGACGCACCCTGGTGACCAGGCGCCTGGCGGCGTTGTCGGCCCGCTGACAGCGCCGCCGAGGACGTCGGCGTACGTCAGGTGCTGAGCAGCCGGTTGAAGAACGAGCGGTACTGCTGGAGCGCGACGCGCAGGTCCTCCGTCGGCACCTCCTCACCTCGGTGCCATTGGCCTTCCAGGTCCCGCTTGTGCGTCGAGAACGTCGTGGCGAGCGCCTGCATGGTCTCGGCCACCAACTGGTCGGCCGCGTTGACGGAGTCCTTGGGGTCGTCGACGAACTGACTCTGGATCCGCTGCCACCTGGCGCGGAACTCCTCCTGTTCCGCCCCCAGCAGGGGCTCGTTCTCACCGGCCGCTTCCGCGTCGCCGTTTTCTTCGTCGGCCGCCCGCACGGAGCCACCCTGTTCGTCGTCCGGGGCTGCGGTGGCTTCACCGGGGAATTGCGGCGGGGTGCCGGTGAGGCCTTCGGTCTCGCTCTCGGTGTCCTGCCGCCCGGTACCGGCCAGGTCCTCCGTGGACAGGGCGTCGGCGTCGTCATCGGGGCGGGGCATCTGCGCGTTGCTCATCTCTGTCATCTCGGCTCATCCATCCGTACTCGGGCCGGTCACCGCGACGGCGGCGTCCAGCGGCCGCCGGGGCGCCGGATCACGCCGCGTCCTTGTCCGGCCGGTCTCCGTCGTGGAGCAGTTCCTCGAACAGCGCGCGGTAGTGCACCATCGCGCCGCGCAGTTCCTCGGTGGTCGCCTGGTGGCGGGCACTGCGGTCATGCACGTCGTGGGCGGCGCGGTAATGCTCCAGGGTCCTGCCGTGCTCCACCGACAGGTCCTTGACCTGCTGCTCATACCCTTCGGTGGGGTAGCCGCGCTCGCTCATCAGCGTCGTCACGAGCCGGTCCGCGTCGTGGACGGCGTCGTCCGGCCGGTCCACGAACTGCTCCTGCACATGCGCCCAGTCCTGGGCGTAGCGGTCGCGGGCGGCGGCCGGCAGCGGCCTGATGTCCAGGGCGTCGTGCCGCTCCTGGCGCTCGCGCAGCTCGTGCTCGCCGGCCCGGCGGCTGTCCTGCGCCTCCACGGTGCGCTCGTACTCGGGGCCGAACCGCTCCCGCAGTTCGCGGCGGCGCTTCATGACCACGCCCGCCGCCACCGCGCAGGCGATGACAACCACCACGACGGCGACAATGATGATGATGACGGTGAGGGACATCGAGTCCTCCGTTCCGTTGGCCGGCCCGGCACGCCACAGCCCCCGCAGTACGGCCGTTGCCCTTGCCGGGGCCCGCGGCCGCGCGCTCACGCGAGGGGTGGACGCGCACCGACGCCGGCGGTTGTCCTGTGGCGGACCTTCTTCTCCCTCATCAGCGCCGTCGTCCGCCGACAGCGTGCCCGGCAGGAACACGGCCGCTCCCGCCATCCGCTCTCCGGGCACCGGGATCAGCCCGGCGCCGGCGATGGCGGTCCCGGCCAGGGCAGTCGTCGTCGCGGACGACTGCGACAGAGGATCGGGCAGGCACCTCCGAGCCATGCGGACGTTCTACCTCCGGTTCCTATCGTGCTCCTTGGCGCGCCGGGCGACAAGGAGCACGGGACAGCCGATCACCACGGCGAAGTGCCGCAAGGGCGCCCGCTCTCCCGGCACCCGGCGTGCTTCACGACTGATGCAGCGCCCACTTGCCGCCCTCGACGCGGGCCGAACCCGGCAGCGCGATCAGCTCGGGCTTGAACAGCGGCTTCGCGTCCATCGCGGGCTCCCAGGTCGCCAGGCGCTCGTCCTGCGGAACCTCGATCCGCCGGTCCTGGGCGAGATCGGCGACCACCTTGAGGAGCAGCCGCACACCCAGCGGTGCCAGATGCTCACGCCACAGACTCTGGGCGGTCGAGCCCGGCGGCACCAGCAGGTGTTCCTGCGCGGCGAGCGGGCCGGCGTCGGTCCGTTCCGTCAGGTGGTAGACGCTCCCGCCCGTCACCTTGTCGCCGTCCCGGATCGTCCACCGGATCGCGTCACGGCCCCGGTGCAACGGCAGCAGACTGGGGTGGTAGCCGATGGTGGCGACGGCGGCACGCGCGCGGGTGCGGCGGCCGAGGAAGGCGTGGGAGTGGGCGGCGACGATGACGTCCACGCCGTCGGGGATGTGCATCGCGCGCAGCTCGGCCGAGTCCGTCCACGGGATGCTCCGCGGGTACGCCCACGAACGAAGCCGGTCCCAGGACATCGCGTCGCTCTCGTCGGACCGCCCCCTGCGCAGGCGGGGCGCGGCGGCGCCGACGACCTTGTGCCCTTCGTCGAGCAGGGCGTCGCCGACCTGCACCGCGAACGCCCCGCGCCCGGAGAGATAGATGTTCACGCCTGCCCCCCGAGCGGTCCCGTCACGGTCGTGACGTGCTGTCCGGCCGGTTCGACGTGGCCAAGGGCGCCGAAGGGGTTGCCGCTCATCAGTCGACCTCTTTCAGTCCGCGGTGATCGGGCCGGAACCGCACGGGCAGCGTGGCGAACCCGGTCAGGAAGTTGGACCGGATGCGTCGCGGCTCGTCGGTGCGCTCGAATCCGGTGGTGAAGTCCCGTAGCGCCATGAGCAGTTCGGAGATCTCCACCTTGGCCAGGTAGGAGCCCACGCAGAAGTGCGGCCCGTAGCCGAAGGCCAGGTGTTTGTTGGGGGTGCGGCCCAGATCGAAGGTCCCGGGCCGGTCGAAAACACGCTCGTCCCGGTTGCCGGACGCGTGCCAGAGCGTGACGATCTCGCCCGGCCGCAGCCGTTCGCCGTGCAGGTCCACCGGGTGGACGACGGTGCGCCCGAAGTGCATGGTGGGTGACGCCCAGCGCAGCACCTCCTCGACCGCCGTGTCGATGCCGGCCTCGCCGTCCTTGAGGCGCTGCCACTGCCCGTCGTGGTCCGCCAGGGTGTGGACGCAGTCGATCATCGTGAGCCTGCTGGTCTCGTCGCCGCCGATGATGAGGCTGTAGCAGTTGAGCACGACGTCCTCGTCGGACAGCGGCACACCGTCGATGGAGCTGGCGATGAGCATGCTGATGACGTCGTCGCCCGGCGACGCGCGCCGCTCCTCCACGAGGTCCATGAAGTACATCAACAACTCGTTGCGGGCCATCTCGGACTCGACCTCGTCGACATCCGTGCCGTTCGTCGACAGCGCGCTCTTGGTCAGCGAGAGCAGGAATTCGCGGTCCTGCCCGGGCACGCCGAGCAGGTTGGAGATCGTGGTCATCGGGATCCGGCCGGCGATCTCCTCGGCGAAGTCGCAGCCGCCCGCCTCGACCGCCTCGCGGACCAACTGCCGGGTGTTGGCCCGAACCGTCCGGGCGACCTGGCTCAGTACCCTCGGTGAGAGCACCCGTTGAAGGATCTTGCGCAGTGCGTGGTGGCGGTGCCCGTCGGTGACGGCCAGCATCCGGCCGGCCCCCGCGTCACCGCCCTCAAGGAGGGTGACCAGTACGTTGCCGCGCTCGGATGTGAAGGTCACGTTGTCACGGTAGGTGGCCATGATGTCGTCGTAGCGGGAGAGCACCCAAAAACCCCGGCGGCCCTCGGTGGGCGGGTTCCAGTACAGGGGGGCGCTGTCGCGCAGGGTGCGCCAGAACGCGGTGAGGTCGCGCTCGGCGAAGGTGGCGGGGTCGCCCAGGTCCACGGTGTCCAGTACCGGAGTGCGCACGCTCACCAGTCCGTACGCCAGAACCGGCGCGGCCGGAACGGATAGGTGGGCAGCGGCACGCGGTGGCTGGCCTCCCCGGTGTGCAGGGCGGCGAAGTCCACCCGCTCACCGGTCACCCAGGCGGCGGCCAGAGCGGAAAGAGACCCCGCGTCCGGTCCCGCGCACACCAGGCCGTGGTCGCCGCGTGGGAAGGAGTCCACGTCCACGTGCGGCGCGGCGGCCGTCGAGGTGGCCTGGCCGCGGGGGGAATCGTCGGACAGCGCCGCGATCAGCTCCTCGCGGCTGCGGACGACGGCCGCCCACCGGCGGGCCATCACCTTGCGCCCCAGGTTCAGGCTGTAACAGATGTCGTCAAGGCGCTGGTCGGGATGGGCCGTGAGCCACTCCCGCAGCCTCACGCGCCGCTGGTCGAGCGCCTCGTCGTCCAGGGCGGACAGCGTGGCCAGGCGCGGCCTGCCGACGGCCTCGGGGGCGCGCGGGGCGAGCGTCGGCGCCTCCTCCAGGACCAGGTGCGCGTTGTAGCCACCACCACCGATCGAGGTGATGCCCGCGCGGCGGATGCCGGACTCCGGCTCCCAGGGCGCCCCTTCACGCTGAGGAACGAAGGGGGTGCTCGGGAAGTCGAGGTCCTGGTTGACCTCCGTCAGGTTGATCGTCTCCGGGAGTGTGCGGTGGTGCAGGGCCAGCGCGGCCTTCATCGCGCCGAAGCCGCCCGACACCACACCGCCATGGCCGACATTGCCCTTGACTCCGCCGATCGAGGTGGTGGCGGTCTGCTTGCCGAACGCCATGCTCGCCGCGTGCACCTCCAGCTCGTCCGTCATCGGCAGACCGAGACCGTTGGCCTCGTACAGGGACACCGTGTCGGGGGTGACGCCGCCGACCTCCATGGCGCCCGCGATGCACGCGCTCAGCCGCTCGGGCTGGGCCAGACCGTAGGCCATCGCGCTGACGCCGTTGTTGTTGACGGCCGAGCCCTTGACCACGGCGTAGATGTGATCGCGGTCGGCGACGGCCCCGGCCACCGGCTTGAGCAGCACGGTCACGACACCGCTGGACAGCGAGGTGCCGGTGCCGTTGGCGTCGAAGGGCCGGCAGTGGCCGTCCTTGGACAGGACGCGGTTCTCCTCCCACAGGTGACCGCGCGGGTGCGGCAGGCGGACCATCGCACCGCCCGCGATCGCCATGTCGCTCTGGCCGAGCAGCAGCGACTGGCAGGCCAGGTGCACCGCGTAGTGGAACCCGGCGCAGACGGCGGCGACGGTGACGGCTTCGCCGGTCAGGCCCATGTAGTAGAGCGCGTTGGAGGTCATGGTGTCGGGCGACCACGCGAGACTGGCCTCGATCGCCTCGGGGCCGACCGATACGCGGTCCGGCGGGGAGCTGTAGAGCGCGGCGGTCTGCGGGTTGTTCGCGCCGTACATGCCCATCTCGGCCGTGAGCCGGTCCGGATCGTAACCGCCGTCCTCAAGGGCCTCCCACGCGCTCTCCAGGAAAAGCCGGTTCTCCGGGGTCATCGCCGCCGCCATGCGGTCGCTGATGCCGAAGACCGACGGATCGAACTGGTCATACCCTTCGAGCACACCGCAGGCACGCACGTAGAACGGGCTGTGGATCAGGGTCTCGTCGACCAGGATGTCCTCCTTGGCCAGGAACGACACCGACTCCCTGCCGTGGACGAGGTTGTCCCAGAACTCCTCCTTGTTCCTGGCGCCGGGCGCGCGGAGCGACATGCCGATGACGGCCACATCACCCGGGTCGTAGTCCTGCTCGGGGCTTTCGGTCATGAAAAGGCTCCTGCTTCGGGTCGGGCTTCGGGGCGGGCTTCGGGACGAGGGGGTGTGGCTCAGCGGCCGGTGGGGGCGGCGCGCCCGCGCAGCGCCGCGCGACGGGCGCCGGCGCGCAGGCGGGCCGACGTGACGGCCTCGGGCGCGGCGCCGCTGTCGTCGTCGAGCCAGCCGGCCAGGGAGGAGATGTCGCGGAAGCTGAACAGGTCGGGCACCCGCACGCGGCGGTCGAAGCGCCGGGTCATCAGGCGGGCGAGCCGGACCAGGAGCAGCGAGTCCCCGCCGAGGTCGTAGAAGGCGGCGTGGACGTCGATGCCCGTCGGTTCCAGGTCCAGGAGCTGCCCCCAGATCTCCGCAAGCGCGATCTCGGTCGGGGTGCCGGGCGCCGTCATGGGCCCGTCCGAGACGGGCGCCGGGGGCTCCGGCAGCGCGGCGCGGTCGAGCTTGCCGCCCGGTGCCAGTGGAAGTGCCGCCAAGAACACGATGGTCGCGGGGACCATGTGCTCGGGCAGCTCCGTGGCGAGCCTGCCGGTGATCGCCGACTGGAGCACGGCGTTTGACCAGACGCCGTCACGGGCGTCGCCCTCGGGCACGACATACCCGATCAGCTTGTTGTCCCGTACGACGGCGGCGGACTCGCGCGCCTCGGGGCAGCCGGTCAGCCGGGCCTCGACCTCCTCCAGTTCGATGCGGAAGCCCCGCAGCTTGACCTGGTGGTCCGCGCGGCCGCCGAACTGGAGCTCGCCGTCCTCGGTGAACGCGACGACGTCACCGGTGCGATACATGCGTTCGCCGTCGCGAAACGGATCGGGCACGAACCGTTCGGCCGTGGTGCGCGGCCGGTTGACGTAACCATGGGCCAGGCCCGGGCCGCCGATGTACAGCTCGCCCAGGACGCCGGCCGGCTGCGGGAGCAAATTCTCGTCCAGCACATAGGCGCGGACGCCGGGCGAGGGCGCGCCGAGCGTGGGCTCGCCGCTCCCGTCCCTGGGCACCAGTTTGACCGAGCAGAACACGGTGCCCTCGGTGGGGCCGTAGGCGTTGTAGACGCGGTCGGCGCCCGTCTCCCGGTACGCCCGGTCCGCCAGCTTGCGCCGCAGCGGCTCACCGCCGAACACGACCGTACGCACCCTGGGCGGCAGCGCGCCCGCGTCGAGCAGACTGTTCATCACCGACGGTACGACGTTGAGATGGGTGACCTTGTCGGCGTACTGGCTGTCCGGCAGATGGACCGCGCTCTCCACGAGCACGACGGCGCCGCCCCGGCACAGCGCGGCGAAGATCTCCATCACCGACATGTCGAAGCAGACCGAGCTCGCCGCCGAGACACCGCTGAGATCACACCCCGCGAAGACCCGGTCCATTTCGGCCAGCATGGCGACGCAGCCGCCGTGGTGGATGGCCACGCCCTTGGGCCGGCCGGTGGATCCCGAGGTGTAGATGATGTACGCGGTGTCACCGGGCACGACCGGCACGGGCCGCTCGCCGGCTCCGGTCCTCACGGCCTCGCCCAGGACGACGGCGGTCGGCCCGGCCGGGCAGGCGGCCAGGGAGGCGGGGGTGGTCAGCACGAGGCGGGTCCCGCTGTCGCGGACCATGAACGCCAGCCGCTCGGCGGGGTAGTCGGGGTCGAGGGGCAGATAGCAGGAGCCGGTCCGCAGGACGGCCAGGATGGCCACGAGCAGGTCGGGGGTGCGCTCGACGCAGATGCCGACCGGGACCCCGGGGCCCGCGCCCTCGGTGACGAGCCGTTCGGCCAGCGCGCGGGAGCGTTCGTTGAGTTCGTCATAGGTCAGGACGCCGGCGTCGGAGTAGACGGCGGGCGCGTCGGGACTCTTGACCGCCTGCTCGACGAAGGAGGAGTGCAGGGTGTCGCTCACTGGCCCGTCCCTTCGGCGCGGCCGCGCGGCGCGACGTCCTGGAGGGGCAGATCGGGATGGGCGATCGAGTCGAAGAGCACGGTGCGGAACAGCGCGAGCAGGGCCGTCACGGTCTGCCTTTCCAGATAGCTCGGTTTGTACTGGATGTGGCCGACCACCTCGCCGTCGATGTCGGCCATCGAGATCTCCAGGTCGAATTTGGCGAGGTGCCTGCGCACCTGGAGTGGTTCGAGCGGGAGGGCGCCGGTGGGTTCGATGGGGGCGCCGATGCCGTGGAAGAGCTTCACGGAGCGGGGGAACGCGTCGCAGGACAGCCAGTTCACCACCACGTCGCACCACGGCGAACGGCCCTCGGCCCTCGGCGGCTTCAGGCTGGACGCCAACAGATCCAGCGGATAGTTCATGTGCTCGAGGAGGCCGAGCGAGAAGGCGTGGACCTCGCGCAGCAGATCGTGGAAGCTGCGGTCACCGGCCGGACGCGCCCGCACCAGGACGGTGTTGAGGTAGTAGCCGATGGCGGACTCCCATCCCGGCTCGCCGCGCTGGGCGATCGCGGTGGCCAGGACGGAGTCCTCCACGCCGGCCGCGCGGTTGAGGGTGGCGAAGAACCCGGCCAGGACCACGCTGCTGATCGAGACACCCTCGCGGACCGCGAACTCCCGTAGCAGACGCGTCTCTTCGCGGCTCCAGCGCAGCGTGAGATCGCGCCCCTCGTAGGTGACGCCCGGCGGGCGCTTCGCGGGGGAGAGGTCGAGACGGGCGGGCGGGTCGGCCAGCTTCCGCGACCACCACTCAAGGGCCGCGTCGGCCGCGGTCCCCGCGAGCCACTGACGCTCCCACGCGACGAACTCCGTATAGGGAGCGGCCGGTTCGCGGGCAGCGGGGTCGGCGCCCGCGTAGTTCTCCTGGAGTTCGCGGATCATCACGTCGGCGGAGGCCGCGTCCGATGCGATGTGGTGCACGAGTACCAGCAGGTAGTGGTCGGCGGGACCACGGGCCATCAACACCACCCGCACGAGCGGCCCGTTGTCCAGGTCGAGCGGCAGGTGCCCGTACTCGGCCAGTTCCTCACGGGCCTGTTCGTCGTCCAGATCGGTGCTGTCCACCACGACGAACTCGTACACCGGCTCGTCGAGGATGACCTGGTAGGGCCTTCCGCCCGCCTCGACGAAGAGCGTGCGCAGCGCCGGATGCCGCGCCAGCACGGCCCGTACGGCATCCTCCAGCGCCCCTTCGTCCACCTCGGTACGGATCCGGGCGGCCACCATGAAGTTGTAGGGCACGGCGTCGGGCGCGACCATCTGCATGAACCACAGCGAGGCCTGGCCGTGCGAGGCGGGCGCCACTTGGAGACCGGCAGGACCGGCGCGCAACTGCTCAAGGGCCGGCGCGTCGGTGGGCTCGAAGAAGCCGCGCGCGGCCAGTTCCTCCACCAGCTCCTCGGCGTCCAGCTCGGACAGGTCGTCGAGGAAAGTCCCTGGTGCGGGTGCGGGTGCGGGTGCGGGTGCGGGTGCGGGTGCGGACTCGGGCACAGGGCCGGTGGCCGGCGCCGGCAAGGGGGCGAGCGCGGGCGTCGCGGCGGCCGGTCCCTCGATGATCCCGACGATGTGGCCGACCACTTCCGACACGGTCCGGCCGTCGAGGAACACCACGGGTGACACCCGGTGTCCGAACAGGGCTTGCAGCCTGTTGACGAGACGGATCGCGAGCATCGAGTCGAGGCCGAAGTCGCGCAGGTGAGTGCCCTGGTCGAACCGGTCGGCCGGCACACCCACCGCGTCGGCGATCTCACCGAGGACGACGTCCTTCAGTGGCCGGTCCGGCGCGGTATCGGCAGCCCCTTGCCTCACGGCCCGCACCTGGATCTCCGCCGCCACGGGCTTTGCGGCGGGCGCCGGGGCGGCCACCTGGGCGCGGGGTGCCGTGTCCAGCCAGTAGCGGTCCTTCTGCCACCGTACGAGCGGGGTCTCCACGACCTCGACGTCGTCGGCGAACAACGAGTCGTACGTCAGCGGGATGCCTCTCACGTACAGCGACGCGACGGCCCCGAGCAGACAGCGGACATCGCTCTCCTCGCGTCGCAGCGAGTTGACCGCGTGCACCTGCCTGCCCCGGCCGAGCGCGATCTCCTCGACCGCCCCGCGCAGCGTCTCGTGCGGGCCGATCTCGATGAACGTGCCGACGCCGTCGTCCACCAGCGAGGCGATGGTCTCGGCGAACCGGACCTGGTCGCGCAGATTGTGCGCCCAGTACTCCCCGTCCGCGACCGGGTTCACCGCGCCGGCGAGCGCAGTGGAACGGAACTCGATGGCGGGGGTCAACGGGGTGATGCCCGCGACGCGTTCGCGCAGCGGCTCTACGAGCGGATCCATACCGGGGCTGTGCACCGGCCGCTCGACGCGGATGCGCCGGGTGGAGATCCCGTCCCGCTTCAAGTCGGCCTCCAGGGCGGCGACGGCCTCGGGCGACCCGGAAACCGCCGCGCTGGTGGGGCTGTTCACCACGGCGATCGCCGCGTGCCGCGCGTACGGGGCGAGCCTCGGCAGCAGCTCCCGCTCCGGCAGATCGACCGAGATCATGGCGCCGACGGCCGCTTCGCGCTCCAGCAGGTGCGAGCGGGCGACCACGACGCGGGCCGCGTCGTCGAGGGACAGCGCGCCCGAGACGCAGGCCGCCGCGACCTCGCCCAGACTGTGCCCCACGACGGCGGCCGGCTCGACGCCCAGGTCGAGCCAGACCCGCGCCAGCGAGACCTGGAGCGCGAACAGCACGGGCTGCTGGAAGTCCATCTCCTCATACCTGGTCCGCTCGGCCGGGGCCGCGAGCTCGTCGAGTACCGAGCAGCCGCCGGCCGCGCGCACCGCCGCGTCGCACGCGCGCATCGACGCGGCGAACCCGGCGTGCCTGCCCAGCAGTTCACGGCCCATGCCCACCCACTGCGTGCCGCCGCCCGAGAACACCAGCGCCACCCGGCGGTCGCCGTTGCCGGTGACCGTCCCCGTGACGACGTCGGGGTGGGCCTGTCCCGCGGCGATCCTCGCGAGTCCGTCCAGGACGTCCTGCCGGTCGCGGGCGAACAGCGCTATGCGGTGGTTGTGGTGGGTGCGGCGGGTCGCGAGGGTGTAGGCGAGGTCGGCGACCCGCAGATCCGGGTGCCGCTCCACGTGGTTGGACAGCTCACGGCAGGTGTCGGTGAGCGCGGTCGCCGTACGCGCGGTGACGGGCACGAGGTACGTCTGCTCGTCGCCCGCGCCGCCGCCCCCTCGGCCCGGGGCGACATGGCGTCCCCGGTCGCCCGCGAGGAAGGGGCCGGGAGTGACGGTGAGCCCGGCGGCGTACAGCGCGCCGAGCGATCCGAGCAGGGTGGAGGCCTCGTCGGCGCCGCGCCTGAGTGAGGGCAGCGTGGCCGCCGTCAGGATCTCCGACGCGGACTTCAACAGCAGCGGGTGCGGGCTGAGTTCGACGACCGCGTCGATGTCGTGGTCGCGCAGCGCCGTCAGGGCGCCGACCACCTGGATCTCGCGGCGCAGGTTGTCGGCCCAGTAGTCGGGGCCCAGTTCCGAGCCGTCCACGAGCGCGCCGGTGACCGTGGAGATCATCGGGATGCGCGTGGTACGCGGCCTGAGGCCGGCGAGGTCGGCCTTGAGCGGGGCGAGCACATGGTCGATGAGCGGCGAGTGCGGCGCGTGACCCATCCGTACCCGGTGGTTGGTGACGCCCGCGTCGGTCAGTCTCACGGCCAGGTCGTCGATCGCCTGCGAAATGCCGGTCACCAGCGTGGAGTTGAGGCCGTTGTGACCGGACAGCGTGAGATCGTCGGTGAGGTACGGCCGGGTCGCCTCCGCGCTCGTCATGACCGCGAGGCCGTCGCCGCGTCCCACGGCCAGCCGCTGGAGGAGGTGGCCGTGCCGGGCGGCCAGCAGGGAGGCGTCCTCGAAGTCGAGGGCGCCCGCGATGTGCGCGGCGGCGAACTCTCCGACGCTCTGCCCCACGACGACATCCGGCTCCACCCCGAAGGAGCGCCAGGCGTCGGCGAGCGCGACCTGGAGGGAGAACAGGAGCGGCTGGAAGACGTCCATGTCGTCGATGCGGCCGTCGGGCGCGAGCAGTTGCTCGACTAGCGAGAAGCCCAGCAGCGTCCGCATCCGCCGGTCGCAGCGCATCAGGGACCGGCGGAACACCGGAAGGCCGGCGAGGAGCTGCCTGCCCATGCCCACCCACTGCGAGCCGTTGCCCGAGAACAGGAACGCCACCCTGGGCGCCCGCCCGGCGGATTGGCCGACGCTCAGCCCCTCGGCCTCTCTCCCGGCGGTGAAGGCGTCCAGCTTCGTTCTGAGCTCGCTCATCGAGCGGGCGGTGACACCCAACCTGAACACGCCTTCATCCGACGGGAGTTGGCACACCGTACGAAGGTCGTTCTCCTCGCGCAGCGCCGCGGCCCGCTCCACCAGCGCCTCGCGTGAATCCCCGGCCAGCAGGACGAGGACTCCTTCGGGGCGCGGCAGTTCCTCCACGACGACATGGCTGATCGCGCCGCCGAACCCGAACGAGCTGACACCCCCTCGGCGCGCGTCGGACCGGCGGGGCCACGCCGTGAGCCGGTCCTGGACGGTGAGGTTGTACTCCTCGAACATGATCTGCGGGTTGGGGGCGGCGTAATGCAGGCTCGGCGGCAGTACGCCGTTGCGGATCGACAGGGCTAGCTTGACCAGACCCACGATGCCGGCGGCCGCCTCGAGGTGGCCGACGTTGGACTTTACGGAGCCGAGCCGCAACGGCTCGTCGCGGCCGGCGCCGAGTACCGCTCCGATGGCGTTGGCCTCGATGGGGTCACCGAGCGGCGTCGCGGAGCCGTGGCACTCGATGTAGTCCACCTGTGCGGGCGCGATGCCGGCCCGGCGGTAGGCGTTGCGGAGCATGAGTTCCTGCGCCTGCGGGTTGGGCGCGGTCATGCCGTTGCTGAGGCCGTCGTTCTGTGAGGAGCTGCCCTTGATCACGCAGTACACCGGAAGCTCGCGCTCAAGGGCCACGCTCAGCGGGGCCAGCACGACGACCCCGGCGCCCTCGCCCCGCACATAGCCGTTGGCCCGGGCGTCGAACGGCTTGCAGCGGCCGTCCGGGGCGAGCGCGCCCATCGCGTCCATGGCGCTGTAGTAGTCGGAGACGAAGCTCAGGTTCACTCCGCCGGCCAGCACCAGTTCGCTCTCACCCATCCAGATGGACTGGCATCCCGCGTGCACGGAGACGAGCGATCCGGCGCAGGCGGCGTCGATGGCCATGCTGGGGCCCTGAAGACCGAGCACGTAGGAGACGCGGTTGGCGATGATGCCGTCGTGCATGCCGGTCGCCGTGTGCGGGGTGATCTGGATGCCGGGGCCCCGGTAGTGCGCGAGCGCCGCGTAGTCGCCCCAGCAGGAGGCCATGAACACGCCCGTCTCCGTGCCGACGAGGCTGCCCGGCGCGACCCCCGCGTCCTCAAGCGCCTCCCAGGCGAGCTCCAGGATCAGGCGCTGCTGGGGGTCCATCTGGACGGCTTCGCGCGGCGAGATGCCGAAGAACAGCGGGTCGAACTGGTCGATGCCGTCGATGAATCCGCCCCAGCGCACCGCGTCGCCCAGCAGCTCGCGCCGCGCGGCCGGCACCGGTCCGACGGCGTCCCGGCCCTCGGAGAGCAGCTGCCAGAACGCCGAGGGGTCGGGCCCGCCAGGAAAGCGGCAGCCGATGCCCACGATGGCGACGGGTTCGTGCGACGCGGTGCTGCGACGTCCCTGGTCCGGCGGCGCCTGCGCGGTACGCGGACCCTCGGCGAGGGCGCGGGAGAGTACGTCGATGGTCGGGTACTGCCACATCCAGGTGACGGGAACTCTCCAGCCGAGCAGATCCGACAAGGCGGCGGCGAGCGTCGAGAACTTCAAGGAGTCCAGGCCGTACTGGTGCATCGGCGTCCAGCGGTCCACCACCTCGCCGGACAGGTCCATCAGCTCGGCGACACGAGACAACAGAAACTCTGCGAGGGCATGCGAATCTCGCGCTGCGCGCTCTTGGGGCATTGCGGCTCCTCAGCGGGGCGGACGGAATGGGGCCGATGAAGGGGGAGGCCGACGGGTCATGGGATCGGTCGCGCCGTCGGTCGGGGCAGGGCACCGGACATCGGGTGGCCAGGGCGCACACAGCCGTGTCGCGGTGAAGAAGGCCGGCGCCGGACGGTCGCGGAGCGGATGGGCCGGCGCCGGGGTGGTCGGCCACCGGGTGGCTCATGACGGGAATACGGCGCTTCGACGTGGTGAGGGCCGCAGGACGGTGAGGAAGTCAGAAGTCGGGGGAGGAGCAGACTCGTTCAGAAGCGAGGGGAGGCGTCTGCGGAGTACGTCGATGGACTCGGCATCCATGTGAGCCACGACCGCATCGCCTTCGAGTATGTGCACACGGAACTCTCCATTCGCACAACCACGTCCGACAAGCGCCAGGATCAATTGCGTCCCGGTGACGCGTGATGTGGTCCGGCGAGGAACCACATCGCATCGAGGGGCACTCGCCGGGCCGACGCACTTCAGAGTGTCATCCGGTGGTGAGTGAAACAAGTGTTCCTCATGGGTCAGAAGTGCAGTGGCGCGATTTGATCCACGAACTGCCCGTTTCCGGGCTCGACAACTGTTGCGCCAGAGACGCCAGTTGCTGCCTGCTCCGCAGTTTGACCAGGGGCAATGGTCCATGGGCGTTACGTACTTGGGCGGGTGGCATCGAACACGGAAGCGCACACATCCCGCCGTCACACATGTGTGGCCGCGCTGCCAACCACCCCGCTCCCAGCGGGAGATGGGGCTCCTGCGAGGTGTGTGGTGAGGGCGTCGCGCCGGGGCCAGGTAGACACCGTGCGAGAGGCACTGCAAGCTGCTTGGCATGAAAATCATGAACCACGAGCCGACGCCGACTGACGTCCGCGTCCTGGTGGTAAGTACCGAACGAATAGAACTCCCCACCCCGGGGCAGCCACTAAGGGCCGGTGCCGTCGCCACCGGCGCCCGGCGATTATGGCTCGGTCACCGCCGTGTTCTGACGGCCGTCGGTGAGGTCGGGGGGGCCGTATGACCACGACCGAAGTGACGCGACGGCACCGGCCCGGGCTCGCGCTCGGAGTGCTGGCCGGGGCGCTCGCCCTGGATGTGAGCGGCCTTGGCGTCCTCAACGCCGCGCTGCCCTCGGTCGGGGAGCGTTTCCACCTCGACGAGGTCACGCTTCAGTGGGTCATGATCGCCTACGCCGTCACCTTCGCCGGTTTCCTGCTGGTGGGTGGGCGGCTGGCCGACGTGTTCGGCCGACGGCGGGTGTTCGAGTGCGGCATCGCCCTGTTCACCGCAGCCGCGTTGGTCGGCGCCGTGGCACCCGACACCGCAATCCTGCTCGGTGCGCGAGCGGTCCAGGGCATCGGCGCCGCGCTGTCCGGTCCGGCCGCGCTGGCCCTGCTCACCGAGGTGTTTCCGGCAGGCCCGGCACGCAACCGGGCGTTCAGTGTGTACGCCGCCGTGGGCGCGGCGAGCTTCAGCGGCGGGGTGATGCTGGGCGGCGTACTGACCCAGTTCTTCGGCTGGCGTTCGGTGCTGTGGTTCTCGGTGGCGGTGGGGGTGGCGGTGCTGTCGGCGACGCGCGCCGGACTGCCCGGAGGCGCCGGGCGGGGCGGCCGGCTCGACCTGCCCGGTGCGATCGCGGGCACGGCGGGCCTCACCCTGCTGGTCGTCGGCGCGAGCAGCCACGGCGCGCTCGCGTGGGGCTCGCTGTTCGGCGCGGTGGTGCTCCTGCTGCTCTTCGTCGTACGCGAGCACCGCACGCCCGACCCCGTGCTTCCGCTCGGTCTCTTCCGGCTCTCCTCGGTGCGGTCCGCGAGCCTCGCGGCGTTCCTCCAGTACATGGGCTCGGTCGGGATGCTGTTCTTCGCGCCGCTGTATCTCCAGGGGATGCTGAAGTATTCGCCGGTCGAGTCGGGCATCGCTCTTGTGCCGATGTCGGCGGCCGTCTTCCTGACCGCCAACTTCGCCACGGGGCGCCTGCTGGCCAAGTACACACCGCGCACGCTGATGGTGGTCGGGCTCGTCATGATCGGCGTGGGGACGGCGCTGTGGATGAGCACGCCGCACCAGGGCGACTATGTGGTGCATGTGCTGCCCGGCCTGGTGATCAGCGGGATCGGACAGGGGCTGAACTTCCCCTCGATGACGTCCGCCGGGCTCACCGGCGTCGCGCCGGAGCGGCACGCGGTCGCCGGAGCGGTGAACGTCGTGGCCCAGCAGATCGGCGCGAGTGTCGGCGTGGCGGTCATGGTCCTGGTGGCGGCGACCAGCGACGACCAGCTCACCGGCTACCACCTCGCCTACCTCGTGGCCGGGGCCGCGTGCGTGCTGGGGGCGGCGGTCATCTCGATGACAGGACGGGGTGACCGAGCGGTCTGACGTGCCGTCAGTTCGCCAGTGTGGCGGGGTTTCGGAGACCGAGGTGCGGGGGGCCGGAGTCGCCGGAGGCGGACGTGGGCGGTGAGCCGGGCGCCCGCGCGGGGTGGGCGCGAGCCGGGCGGCCCGCGCCGGGGCGAGCGCGGCCCGGTCCGGCCGCCCGGCCATGGCTCCCCGCCCCCCAGCACACGGGGGTGGACCTCGACCACTACGCCACCGCCGTCATCCCGTCCTGCTCGCCGCCCACCGCAGGGGAGCGGCTTGGTCGTACGACACGGTGAGCGGCATCGCGAGTCGGTCCCACATGTACGCGCTGGGCGGGGTCCTCGACGCCGAGCAGCCGGCGGGCCTTCGCGGCGGTGACCACCGGCTCCGGAGGGCACGCGGTGCACTTTCGCCCACGACGACTTGGCGGCGCCGCGGTGGGGCGCCGGGCCGGGACCCCGGGGGCAGCGCCGCCGGGGTCCCGGCCGGGGACCCACCACCGGGGCCCCGCGCGTCAGAGCGTGCGGAACGGACCGACCGTACCGACCGTCAGTTGCGGTACCGGAAGGTGATCCGGCCGCGCGTCAGATCGTACGGGGGAGCTCCACCAGCACCCGGTCCGCCAGCACGATCTTGATGTAGTTCTTGCGGATCTTGCCGCTGATGTGCGCGAGCACCTGGTGGCCGTTCTCCAGCTCCACGGTGAACATGGCGCTGCGCAGACACTCCACGACTCTGCCCTCGACTTCGATGACGTTCTTGTTCTTCGTCATCGCAGCACCAGTTCCAGGTTGCTGCTCACCGGTTGGGCGCCCATACCCTCGAACAGGGCCGTCGCCGCCCGGTTGGACTCATGGACCTCGGTCCACGCCGCGCCGCACCCGGAGCGGTGCAGCGTCCCCAACGCGTGGGCGAGGAGCGCCCGCCCGATGCCACGGCGCTGCTCACCGGCTCTGACCGCGACCAGGCCGACGCGTGGCCGTTTCACCCTTACGACGCGGATGAGACCGAGACAGCGCTCCGGCGTGGCGGCCACGGCGTACTTCGACGGGTCGACGATGGTGTCGCCCTTGGGGCGGGCCATCACTTCCGCCGGCATCGACTGCCAGCCGACGGTCGCCTCGACTTCGGCCCGGATGGCGCGGTCCACCTCCCGCAGCGCCCGCTCGTCCACCTCGCCGCCGGGCACGATCGTCACGCCGTTTGGCAAGGGCGGCGCTTCGAGCCCGGTGATCCCGGGGTCGGTCGGCACGACGTACTCCCACTCACGGCGCCGGATCGTGAAACCGGCCCGTCGCCAGCTGTCCGTCACGGCGGTGTCGGCTTCGTCGACCACCGTGTACAGCGGCCTCGGCAGGGCCGCCGACATCGCCTCGGCGAGCCGGTCGAAGGCGGCGTCGTGCCAGGCGTCGACGCTCACGAACAGGCGCCCGTCGGAGCGATGGTGCGTATGCCCGCGCCCGACCACCAAGTCGTCATCGAGTGCGTGCCATTGCCCGTCAGCGACGCGCGTGATCAGCACCGCGTTCCCGCTCGGGCCAGGGGTGAAAAGCTTTGTGTTCATCGGAGTTCCTTCCAGGAATGCCTAGATCTCAGGCGCTCCTGGCGACACCGAGTGTCAGCCGCCGGACCGTGACGGGGTGAGGGAGCGCCCTTGGGTCACTGTGTTCACGGGGCTCACCTCCATACGACGATTGCACGGTCCACCGCGAAAGTAGCAGCGGGCGCATCCCGGCTCAAACCCTTTTTGGTCCAGGTGCTTTGACGCAGGTGCTTTGACGCAGGTGTGACGCGCGTGGGGACCGGGCCGCGTGAAGCTGCCCGGTCCTGGTCAGCTCACGCGGCGGTTGGTCCGCCGCCGCGTCAGCTGATGCTCACGTTGCCGCGCAAACCCACACTGTCCAGACCCCGGCTGAAGCAGGAGCGGACGTCGGTGGTGGGCAGGGCGCGCGCGGTGACCCCGTGGCCGGCGAAGGTGCCCGAGTGGATCCTGCCGCTGAGGAAGGAGTCGAGCGAGGAGTAGCCCTGGGCACCCGTCGTCGCGGGGACCAGGGTGGAGCGGCCCATGACGCGGCCGTGTCCGTCGGGCTCCGAGTACCAGGTGATCGTCGCGGAGCCGCGCACGTCCGAGACCCGGGTACAGGCGGCGTGCCCGCTGACCTGGAGGGCGAGCCGGCCGGAGCGGATACCCGAATGTTCACCGCCGCAGTCGTCCAGCCGGATGGTGCCGCGCGCGGTGATGTGACGAGGTGTGGCGGAGACGGCGGGCGAGAAGGAGACGGGCACTGAGGGGGAGGTGCGCAGGACGCACCGCAGCGTGGGCGCGGCGGATGTGGTGGCTGCGGAGATGGTGGCGGCGACACGGCGGCGGGTGGCGGCCGCTTCGGTGACCAGTGCGGTGCTCAGCAGAAGCAGAGTGCTGGTGAGGACCGCTGTGACCCGCGTCATTCGGCGGCGCGAGACCCCTGTTGGGGCCATGAGGTGGCTGGGAGGCATGGGTGTTCTCCTTCGTGGGCGAGTGCGTACGGATGCACACGCACATGTACACGGACGCGCACGCACATGTACGGAGGGTGTGCGCGACGCACGCTAACGACTCTTCCGGCTATAACCAACTAAATCGTCACTTGTCCGGCCTGGAGGTGTTTGTCCCATGAGTGGAGGCTGTTTTGTCGTGAATCCGTAACGGCGCGGCCGGGACGCAACGCGCCGCGCGGCAGCCTCATCTGGCAGGACAGCAAGGCGCGTTGGGTGGTTTCGCGAGGACGCGGAGCCGCACCGCGCGGGGGATCCCAACGAAGGGGAAGTCCATGACCAGGACGAAGAAGACCGGGTTGAAGGCGCGCGGCGGACGGTTGGCCGCCGTCGGCGCGCTGGGTCTCGCGTCGGTGGCTCTGGCCACCGCGCCGGCGTTCGCCAAGGGCGCTGTGGAGATCACGGCGCCGCACACGGCTCAGGTCGGTAAGACCATCACCGTCACGGCGCACGGCGGCGACGACAGCGCCGGGCTCCTGCATCAGCTGTGTGTGGAGGAGAACGGGTTCGGCGAGGGGTGGCACCAGGAGACGTGCAGCACGCCGGCCACGGGTGACGCGCGGGTCACCGCGGCGGGCGCGTCCGCGCGCCGGGGCGACCTGCGGTTCCATGCGGTGCTTTACGGCCTGACCAGCCGGCACGACCAGAAGCCCGTCCGCCTGCACGCGTCCGACGTAGTGAGGGTGCACGTCCGCTGAGCGCGCGGGATACGAGGGCAGCGCAGGTCTGAACCGGATCTGAACCGGATCTGAACCGGATCTGAACCGGACCGGCATCCTGTGGGGCCGCCACCTGGCGGCGGCCTCACGGCGCTGCACGGCGGCCGCGCCGCGCCCGGGTTACCGGCGGCGCGAGGTCAGTACGGGCTCAGGTCCGTATGGCCCATTCGAGGCAGCGGTGGTTCGTCGCGTCCTCGTAAGGGGCGGGCCAGTAGTACAGGAAGGAACCGCCCGTCTCCAAAGCGTCGGCCAACGAGCGGAAGAGCTCGGTCAGGCTGGTCGCCCACAGGGTGCCGTCCAGATCCCCGGATCCGATGCCCATCTCGTACACGTAACCGTAAGTGGGACCGGGCCGGTGGTCGACGAAGGCGACACCGCCGTCGTTCGGCAGCGCGAACGGCACGCAGCGGTGCAGGTTGACGGCCAACGCGTCCTCAGGCCAGAGGTCGGCTTCGATGTTGTCCTTGCCGACGTCCACGAGGTCGTCGTAAGCCGTCGCCATGTCGTCCACCCCGCAGAGCCGGTGGCCCAAGGGAAGAAACGCGCCGGCGGGCAAAAATTCGCGCGAGCCGGGGACGACGGCGGGTTCGCCGGCCCCGTCGTGCTGTTCCAGCAGCGCCTTGAGCTCGGGATGCAGCGGAAACCCGAGCCGAGCCTCTATCTCGACCATCCGCGCAGGCCGCGCGGAGCCACGCAGGAGGGCCTGATCGGCGGGCGAGTTCACCCGGAGCCACGATTCGAGCCGCGACCACTCACGACGGAACGCGTCAAGGTCTGTATGTGCCATGAGCCGAAGGTAACCGCCCCCACTGACAATGAGCTCCGGCGTGGGGCTCGGAACGAGGTGGGCCTGCGGAGCTCTCGTCGGCTGCGCCGGGCGGCCGTGCGATAGCTTGCCGGGCATGACTGAACCGGGATCCACCACTTGGTTGTCGTCCCCGATCCGGACCGCCCGCCTCGTGCTCCGCACACCGGAGGCTCGGGACCGCGCGGCGTCCATCGAGCTGTTCGCCTCACCCGAGGTGGGCGTCTACGTGGGTGGCCCTCGCCCGCGCGAGGAGTTGGAGCGCGCGATGCCGGACATACCCCTGAGGCGCCCGGGTCTTTTCGTGGCCGCGCTCGACGGCGAGATGATCGGCATGGTCACACTCGATCGGCGCGCGTCCGAGCAGCCCGGGTGCGTGGGTCCGGACGTGGGGGAGACCGAGCTCGGCTACATGTTCCTGCCGGAGGCGTGGGGGCGCGGGTACGCCACCGAGGCGTGCGCGGCGGTACTCGACTGGTTCGCCTACGAGCGCCCGGGCGAACCGGTGGCCCTCCGCACCCAGACCGCCAACAACCGCGCGATGCGCCTCGCGGACCGGCTGGGGTTCGTCGAGGTGCGACGGTTCGAGGAGTGGGGGGCCGCGCAGTGGATGGGCCTGTGGTCCCGGTCCGGGCGGCCGAGGCCGGCCTGAGGTCGGGTGCGACCAGGTGGGCCGAGGGGACGGGCGGTCCCCCTTTTTTGGCGCCCAACTGCCTTTAAGGCAAGGGTGTTTGGCGTCCACTCGCGAGTTCCAGTACCGGCTGGCTGCCCGCACCCGCGCGACGGCCACTCCGAGAAGGCGGGCCTTCGTCAGTCCCCGGTGGGCCGGGCTTCCGAGGGGAGAGCGTGGTGGCTGCGGTCATTCAAGAACGAGTGGTGCAGGGTGTATTACCGCGACCCACCGGCATGGTTGGGGGCCGCCTCTCACGCTGCGGCATCGGTCCATTCCGTGAGGACGAACGCGCGCCGGCCGTCCGGAGTCAGGTGGATGTGTGCGCCGAGCAGGCCCGGCGCCGCCATGGCCACCTCGTCGGCGCGGTCCGTCGCCACCACGGACAGCCCGAAGACGCCGGGCTCGCGCTCCGCGTCGTGGACCACGCTGCGATGGAGGGCGGGCCCGGTTGAGCCCCGGCCGGACGATGCCGGGCACGAGGGTGTCGACGCGTTGGACCAACCCGGCCCGCCGGGCACGGGCCCACGTGAGGTGGTTCTCATCGCTTGTCCACTGGGCGTGGAAGAGGAGGCCGGTGCCGTCGGTGGAGAGAAATATGTGCTGGGCCAGGAGCGCGGAGGGCATCTCCGCTGCGGCCCACTCGTCGATCATCGCGTCGGCGGCCGCGCGCGAGCGCTCGGGAGCGCGGGTGTGCCACTCACTGACCAGAGCGGTTCCGGCGGGGTGGACGAGGCCCGGGAAGCGCGTCATGGTCGCCACTCTCATACGTCAACCGCACTTGAGGTCGAGCGGCCGGCTCCGTTGCGCGACCGGCCTCGTTGCGCGGCCGCCGGCCCGGTCGGCGATCCGCAGAGTGGTGTCGCACCCATCAGCCGCCATGCGCTCCGCGAAGAGGTGGGCGCCCTCGCCCCACGGGCCCCACGGGCCCCCGGATCCGGGCCGGCATCTGGTCTCGACCCGGTCGCAGGAACGCGGAGACTCGCGGTCAGCCTGATCGACCGATCCACGTTCCTCACGGCGACCGGCGAATTCGGGTTCGCCCTGGACGGCTTCCGTCACGCCATGGGCTGCCCGGGGGAGGCCGACCAGCACCTACTGGGCGTGGTGTCAGGGGCGGCCCGCGACGAACCAGCGGCCGGGGAGTTCCACCGGGGTGCCGTCGGGATGGGTCTCGCTCATGGTGAGGGCGGCCGCACCTTCGTCGAGAACGGTGAGACCGGCCGCGCGCAGCAGGGCGGCGACTTCACCCTCGGCCACCTCACCTGGGCGCAGGTCGTGTTCTTTGACGCGGCGCAGTTTGGGTGAGGGGCCGCCGGGCCGCGCCGCGACGGTGGCGATGACCTCCTTGGCCTCCCCGGTCGGTTCCAGGACGAGGGCGCGTCCGTGCGTGCCGACCAGTTGAGCGACGGAGGCCGCCACGGCGGGACGGTCCTCCGGGTCGCTCTGGTGCAGCACGGCCCGCATGTAGACGTTGGCATCGCCGAGTCGCTCATGCAGGTCGTCGGCCTCTGCGGGGTTGGCGAGGTTGAGCTGTTCGTACGTGGCGATGCCCCCTGGGTCGGCGCGGCGGGCGTGGGCGACGGCGGCCGCGGAGAGGTCGACGCCGACGGCGCGGGCGAAACGGGTGGCCAGGAAGCGGGTCTGGGTGCCGTTGCCACACCCCAGGTCTGCGACCGGGAGTGAGCGGTCGGCGTAGGGGTCGAGGTGGTCGAGGTCACGCCGCGCACTGAGGGCCGGGTCCGCGTCCCAGAAGGGTTCACCCGGTTCGCCCGAGCATTCCGCCCAGAACCCGTCCCAAGCGGTGCGGTAACGGTCGGACATGGTCATGCGGGTCTCCTCGTGGTGTGCGGTGTGCGGTGTGCGGTGTCGGCGGCGCCGGCCGGCGTATGGGGGCCGTTCCTGGGGGTTACCCGGGCCCCGGCCCGCAACGCCACACGGAAGAGGTGAGGCGGGGTGGCGCGCATTGACGTTTGCGGCCTACGCGCTCCCAGGGCACTCGTCCGATCCGCATGCCCTGAAGTCGGCCGCGCAGGACGCCATGCGCCAACTGGATGATCAGGCGACGGCGTTGCGGAGCATCATCGCCACCCTGCATCCGGTGACGCTGCGCGGGCTCGGCCTGTCGCCCACCATCCGGGCGCTGGCCCGACGGGTGGCGGACGAGAACGGCCTGCGCGTGACCGGCGGCGTCAAGGGTGAGAACGAAGCCGCGTCTCCGGGGCCGAAGCGGGTGGGTACGGCATGCGGGGCATGCGCTGGAGGTGTGAGGCGTACGGCGGCACGTTCCTGGCGACCTCCCCCGCGTACGGGGGCACGGTCGTACGAGCCACCCTGCCGCCGCGGGGACGCGCCTGACACGACGGCGACCGGCTGACCGAGCGGCACCAAAGGCTCCCGGCGCTCATGACGATCGGGGTCGGTCGTAGAGTGTCGGAGGTTTCCTGACCACCGGGTGGGTGACGCGATGACGGAGCAGAGGGAACTCGACTCCCTGAGAGCGGTTCTTGCCGCTCTGCCGCCGAGCAGCCCGGGCTGGACCGACGAGCTCTGGGACCTGTACGAGGCGTACGAGACGAGCCGGTCAAAGGGGCGGCGCCTGCCGGAAGTCCCTGCCGGACAGGTTGCCCGGTTCGAGGCGATGTGGGAGCGCGGCCAACTGTCCGACTCCGCGCATAAGTTGCTGAGAAGCCTTCGCGAGCGGGTGGAAGGGGGAGGCCTCGCGGACCCCGTCGCGGCGGCCGGCGTCGCGGTCCGTCTCGTGCGTTCGCATGTGGCCTCGCATGACGCGGTCTACCTTCTCTACACGCTCGAAGTGCCCCATGGTGAGCGAGGGTTGCTCGACCTCGTCACGGACCGAAGCATCAACGAAGGGGCCAGGCTCTGGGCCTGCGAGCGGTTGTTCGCTCTGCGCCGGGCCGGATATGAAGCACGCGGCCGACTCGCGCCGGACGGCGAAGAGCCGCTGTTTCCAGACATCGTGCGACAACTGCCCGCGTATACGGCGGGCGTTGTGGACCCGCTGCTCGGCCCCGTCCCGGCGCGCGCCGCACTCGAAGCGTTGCTGCCGCCCACCGCGCTCCTCGTGCCCGAGCCGCCGCCCCCGTGGACCGTGGGCTGGGACGAGGTTGACGAAAACGAGGAATTCCGTCCCGACTGGCTCCAAGTCCGCTGGTTGGTGCGCGAATTGATGCCGACGCCGAAGAGTGTTACGCGGGAGCGAATGGCGGAGGCCGAGAAGGAGTGCGGGGCGCTCGGGCTCGATGGACTCGACGGGGGTGAGGGGGACTTCGCGACCCTGTGGACCACCCGGATCGGGGCATGGCTGGTGGAGGAGATCTTCGAGGGTTTGACCCGCCTCCGCGATGTCATGGATCTCGATCCCCGGTTCATGGACCTCGCAGAGGAGTACGTACGACGCGGCATGGCTGTCGAAGCGGCGCGCGCGCTCATGCTGGCCCAGTGAGCTGTGAGCTGTGAGCTGTGAGCTGTGAGCTGTGAGCTGTGAGCCGTGAGCCGGGGGACGGGGGCTCGGGGTCGGCGCCGCGGCCTTGGGGAGGCGGCCTCCCCGTTCCGGCGGTTCCTTACGGCGCGGCCTTCCGTTCCTCGGGTCCGAGGCCGCGCAGGGACCACAGACCATGGAGAGCGAGCAGGGGTTTGCCGATCATCCATTCGCCGGGGCGGTAATCATCGGCCCGCACCACTCTCTCGGCCAGATCGGGTCGTTGGCGCCGCAAGTACGCACGGGCCTTGAGGGCGTGCGCCGGCTGCGAGGCGAATTTGATGCGGTCGACGTCCTCCAGGAGCGGAATGACGTTGGTGATGTTCTCCCATGTCGTGGTGCTGCGGTCCTCGAGCAGTACGGCGCCGTCGTAGCTGAGCGCCGACTTCGCGTAGTCGGCCATCAACTGGGCCTCCGGGGCCCCTGTGCCGGTGACGCCACCGCTGAAGATCACGCGCGTGGGGCCAGGACCGTCAGTGGCCACGGAGCGGATTCCCGCGCGTACGCGCCAGCGGTTGATGAAGTTCGCCGTCGGCTGCGGATTTCGAAATCCCAGCACGACCACCGCTTCGGACGCGCCCGTGCCGCTTCCCACAAGAGCCCGGGACCAGCACCAATTGACCCACTCGCCCCAGGCCAGCGCCGCAGCGCCGGCGATCGCCAGCCCAAACCTTCGTCGCATGGAGCGACTTTAGGGCACGGTGTCCGGGACTGACGAGACGCGCTTTGCCCTGCCGAGGGCGCGTTCTGTCCCGGATGGCGCGGGCCCGGCCGCCCGCCGCGCCGCGCCGCGCAGACGGGGCATCCGGGCCTTGGCTCCTGGTGCGGGCGGCGGTCAGTCGGTCGACAGCGCTTCGAGGAGGTCGCCGACCTTCGGGTCGCGCAGGGCGCGTGCGACGTCCGCCTGGGCGACGATGCCCACCAGGGTGTGGCCGTCGATGACGGGCAGCCGGCGGACCTTGTGCTCACTCATGGTGCGCAGGATCTCGTCGGCGTCGTCGTCGGCGCCGATGGTGACGGCCTCTCCCTGAGCGAGGTCGCCGGCCTTGACCGAGGCCGGGTCCTTGCCGGCGCCCAGGACCTTCACCACGATGTCCCGGTCGGTGAGCATGCCCTTGAGCCGTTCATCCGTACCGCAGATCGGCAGCGCGCCGACCCCCAGCTCGGTCATCTTCTTCGCGGCGTCGAGCACGGTTTCCTGGGCGCCGACGCACTGGGCACCCGCTGTCATGATCTCGCGTGCCTTCGTCATCCGAGAGCACTCCTTCGTCTTTCATCCACGGATACGGCCCGTCCGCAGCCGCGGCCGGACCAGGGCACTGCATGGGTGCCCCGCGCTCCCCTCGGATAACGGCATCCGGCGCACATCAACCCGCTCGCCTCCTTATGGCCGATTCCCTGCCACTCATGTGCGGGTGGCCGTCCTTCCTTGGATCATGGCGAAACCCCCTGGTGCCGGCGCCGCGGTTTGGCCAAGCTGTGGCGCATGGACTGGATGCCCCTGCTCTCCACGCTCACCGGTGCCGTGATCGGCATCGCGGCCACGTTGTCCGCCGACCGCAACCGTTGGCGTCGGGAGGAAGCCAGGCACGTGCTGGAGGTGCGGCGCGAGGTCTACACGGAGTACGTTTCCGCCCTCAAGGCCGCCGGTGAGGAGATTCGCGCCGTCGCCCTTGGAGACCACAGGTCCGAGGCCGCACGGGACGCGGCGGTACGCGAGGCCGTGCGTGGCACGGGGATATACACGGCGAGCGAACGGCTCTGGCTCGTGGGCCCCTCGCAGGTCGTGCAGGCGGGGAACGAGGCGTTCCACTGCCTGCGGGCGCTTCGTGACGCGTACGCCCGTGGGGTGGCCGTGGGCTCGGCCGACGACCAGCCGCTCATACAGCGACGGCGCGAGGCCATGGCGAAGATGCGTCGTCTCATGCGGGAGGACCTGGGCATAGGGCCCCTCGCGATCGAGTGACCCGCCGCCGTCGCGTACCGACGGCCGTCCAGGACGTCCGGCGACGGAGGCCGTAGGTGGCCCCAGCGGTCGTGGAGGCGGCCGGGGGCGATGTCAGTGGTGGGGGTCATACTCGTGCTGCGAAGTCATCGGGCACGGCGCCACGAGGGGAGTGACATGGCTGAGGTGCTGGTTTTCCACCATGGGCACGGGTTGACCACCGGTGTCCGCGCGTTCGCTGAGCAGTTGCGAGCGGCCGGGCACACCGTCCACGTCCCGGACCTGTTCGAGGGGCGGGTCTTCGACAGCCTGGAGGAGGGCGTCGGCTACGCCGAGAGCATCGGGTTCGGGACGATCGTCGCGCGAGGGACCGCCGCGGCCGAGTCGTTGCCCCGCGACATCGTCCACCTCGGGTTCTCACTCGGTGTCCTGCCGGCGCAGAAGCTGGCCCAGACTCGCGCCGGCGCGAAGGGTGCGGTGCTGTTCGAGGCATGCGTGCCGGTCTCGGAGTTCGGTGGTGGCGGCTGGCCCCGGGACGTTCCAGTCCAGATCCACGGCATGGAGGCGGACCCGTTCTTCGCGGGGGAGGGCGACATCGACGCGGCCCGCGCGCTGGTCGGGGCGGCAGCGGATGGCGAGCTCTTCCTCTACCCAGGTGACCGGCACCTGTTCTCCGACAGCGGTCTGCCGTCCCACGACGAGCGGGCCACGACGCAGGCCATCCGTCGGATACTCGCATTCCTCGACCGCGTCACGGAGTCGGGCACAACGAACGCACCGACCGGCACTGGTGAGAGGCATGGAGAGACATGACGCACCAACTGACGGAATACGAAGCCCTCGTCTTCCCCGACTACGGCGCGTTCGAGCTATTCGACGCGGACTGCGACGCCCATGACGACGACACCCTGATTGCGCGGGCACGCGCCGACGTGGCGGCGGGCAACGGGTACGAGGTGCGGATCTGCTGTGTCCAGGCGACCCACCGAGTGAAGCTGCGCATCGAGACGTGGACGGGGGAACCACCCGCGCCGGAAGGCTGGGAGGGCCGGCGCGACCTGCGGATGGAGCTGCCCACCGGCCAACTCGTCATATCCGAGGGGACGATGGGGGCGCGTTGCGTCACGGTCCCGACAGGCGATCACCACGCCCGGGTCTTCTATCGCCGGCGTGAGGAGACCCGTGGAACCACCGCATCGCTCGCCCAGGAGAACGAGCTGTCGCGGCAGGAAGGCATGGAAGGTATGGAAGGCACGGAAGAGTACCTGGTACGTCTGTGGCCCGAGACGCCGTCCCACCGTTCCCCCTGACTTCCCCCGGACCGGGCCGGCCTCCGCGCACCCGGCGAGGGAGTATGCCGCCACCGCCACCGCCACCGCCACCGCCACCGCCACCGCCACCCGACGCCGAGACCGACTCCGACGTATCTGCACCCACGCGGGACGGCCTGACGCGGCACCGGCATTACGCCGGTGCGCGGTCGAGCACGATCCGGACCACATAGGGCAGCACCTCGGTGAGGCGCGTGTCGTGGTCGAGGAGGATCGCGGCGGGAGCGTGGCCCTGGGAACGCAGGGCGTCCAGAGGGTGGGTCCACTGCGGGCGGGGAGGTGGGCAGAGGGCGGGTTGTTCCTGAGGGCGGGTGATGGCGGGGACCGCCTGGTGGCGCCAACTTCCGTACGAGAGGCCAGCATTGAGGGACCGGGCGCGTTCGGTGGCGGTATGGGCCGCGGCGGCCAAGGTAGGGCCCGTCGCGATGACGGTGTCCGACGACGGGGGTGAGCCCGGGCGCCCGTGCGGCGCGTGAGCCGGTGCGAACCGTACGGCGCAGGCGGGCAGCGACAGCAGGGCCGACAGGTCGTGCGCGACGAACTCGCCCTCGGCGCGTGTGGTGTGGTGCGGTGCCGTAACGGAGCGGGGTCCCGGAAGCGCTACGAGGGGCGCGGTCGACCGTTGTGCGCCGCCGTTCTCCGCGACGCCGGCCAGGCGCAACGCGGGGACGCGGGTGAGGGGGGACGCCAAGCGGTCGGCGAGCAGCGCCTCGCAGTGCGCCGCAAGGCCCGATTCGAGGGCGTCCACCCAGGTGAGGCCCGCCGCGAACCCCACCGGCTCGCCCGCTCGCGTCCCGGGCGCCCGGTGCAGCGCGCCCGTGGCCAGATCCAGCGCCCAGGCCGCGGGGACGGGGCGCCGGGCCGCGTACGCGGCGAGCTCGGCCAGCACCGTGCCGGCGTCCATCGCATCGTGCAGCACTCCCGGCAGGGACCGCGCCGCCCGGTCGAGCAGGGTGCGCACGTCGAGCTCGGGGCCGCCGGCCCGGGACACGAACGCGGCCCGGGCCTCGGTCTCGGTAGAGGCGAGGGCCAACTCATCGATGCTCATGTGCGGTTGTTCCTTTTCCGAATCGTCCGACGCGTACCGGTGCCCGTACCCCTGTGCCATTCCTGTGGTCCATGGAAGCGAGTGGGGATATTCACCGGATACACGCCGGATCTCGGCCACCTGTCGACGGCCCTCGCGCCCGTCGCCCGCGCCGGGAGGTTCAGGAGGCAAAGAGCACCAGGCGGCAGGAGTCGCTGCGGTACCCCACGCGTTCGAAGGCCGCCGCCATCGGCGTGTTCGTCGTGTCGGTGTCGGCGCGGACGAGTTCGGGGGCGGTCTCGGCGACCAGGATCCGGGTGATCTCGCCCAGGATCTCGTCCGCGTACCCACGGCCCCGGTGCTCGGGCAGCACGCCCAGATAACCGACCACCGGGCAGGTGTGATTGCGCGAGGGGAGCCCGAAGCCCACGACCTCGCCGCCCGGGGTCCGCGCGACCCGCCACCAGGACCGGTCCCCGGGCATCGTGTCGCGGTAGAACGCCACGTCGTCGCGTGCCTGCTGCCCGGTGCCGACGCGGTCGGCCTCCTTGCGGGACAGCGTGTCCAGGGTGTCCCTGAGGACCCGGTGGAACAGGTCGACGAAGACCTCGTCGTCGGGCTCGGCATCGAAGGCCAGGGCGCCGGACGGCTCGGGGAGCCCCGCCCCGGGGGTCCATTCGTAGCGCAGTCGCTCAAGACTGGCGCCGAGACCGGCGCGTCGGGCCGCCTCCTGGCGCCAGGCCACGGCCGCTACGGAGTCGGGCCGGGCGCGCCAGTCACCCGGCAGGAACAGGTGGTACTCCGGCGCGACATCCGCTCCTGCCCCGGCGTAGGCCGCGTGCGCGGCGGCGAGCAGTCGCGCGGCCAACGGGGCGCGCTCGGCGTCCGGCACCGACGCGTGGACGAACAGGCCGTCCAGCGCGCCCGGTTGGGCCTCGTCCGGGCCGCCCCACCACACGGCGAGGGCGAGCGGCGCCCGGCCCGAACCGTCGTCAGCGATCCAGGTCCACTCGGGACGGTACTCACCACGGGAGACGCGGGCGGTATACGTGTCGGCGGTCATGGCGCTTGCCGGGTCGGTGACGATGAGCGGCAGGAATTGGTCGAGGTCCGATGCGGCGGTGGGGCGGAAGAGCACAGTGCCTCCGGGGCGATGGCGGTGAAGTGACGGGCGCGTCCAGCCCGTTCAGGTGGACGCACCGGCTTGGAACGTATGCCGGATGAGCCTAGGGGGCGGCGGTGGGCGGGCTCGTCGGGGTGGAGCGCGTGGCGGCCGCCGGTACGGGCGTGGTGCCCTCGTCCGCCGGAGGAGACAGGACGGCGATGGTGTGGCGCCGGCCGAGGAGGGCGATCAGGGCCAGCGTCAGACCCGTACAGCACAGCAGCAGGGCGCTGCCTCGGTCGCGGGCGGTGCCGAGGAGGCGGCCGACGGTGGAGGCGAGCGGGCCGCCCGCGCCCACCAGAGGTTCGCAGACCCGCGAGGCGAGCGGACCGGCCAGCAGGAAGCCGAGCATGGTGCCGCCCTGGGTGAACATGCGGCGCAGGGCGAAGACACGGCCCTGCGCCTCGGCGGCCACCGCGGACTGCCACAGGACCTGAGCGCAGCTGGTGACCACCGGCAGGCCGAGGAAGAACATGAAGGCGGCTCCGGCGAGCAGGACCGGGCGCGGATGGAGGCCCGCGAGCAGGACCGCGCCGCCGCTGAGGACGGTGGCCGAGGTGATCCAGGGCATGGGCCGGCGTGGCGGACGGCAGAGCGACATGGCGACACTGCTGACCGCGAGACCGAGGCCCCCGCAGGTGCTGACGAGGGCGACCGCCGCGTTCTGTTCGGACGGCGGGGTGCTGGAGAGGACCAGGGGCAGCAGGAGCGCGGTCGCGGTTGCCTCGGCCGCGTTGAAGACGGTGACCACGCGCAGGAGGTGGCGCAGGCCGGGTTGCCCCGTGAGTAGCCGCCTGCCCTCGGCCAACTCTGCCCGCCAGCCCGGGCGTTGAGCGGGCGGACCGCTGTTCGCCTCGCGGTCGCCCGGCTCGGGGAAGCGGGCGAGCACCACGGTGAGCAGCCCCAGCGCGAACGAGATGACGTCGATGATCAGGACGGCGCGCAGCCCGCCCACGCCGAGCAGGGTGGCGGCGAGCATCGGGCCGAGCAGCTGCGCCACGGCCAGCGCGGTCTGTGTCATCGCCCCCGCCCTGCCCCGCTGTTCGGGCCGGACCATGACGGTGACGGCGGCGGCGAGCGCGGGCCACTGGAAGGCCGCGCAGCAGGATTCGAGGACGGTGACGGCGTACACCTGCCACACCGCCAGGTGCCCGGTCGACTGGGAAAGGGCCATGGCGACGGCCGCGAGCAGCGCGGCCGTGTCCGCGCAGAGCAGCACGGTGCGGCGCCGGTGGCGGTCGACCAGGACACCGGCGGCCGGCGCGGCCAGCATGCCCGGCGCGAAGCCGAGCAGCAGGCCCGTGGCGAACTGCGTGACCGAGCCGGTCTGTTGATAGATCCACAGGCCGAGCGCGAAGCCGGAGATGCTGGATCCGAGCGCGGTGATCAGCCGTCCGGCGCACACGAGGAGGAAGGTGGTCATGACGCCTCGGTGCGGCGTCGGACGCCTCGCGGGGGACGGCGCCGGATGACGGCGCGTCGCCGGTCGGCGGGGTCGGTGGGGTCGGCTGCTGGGCGGGGCGGGCCCATGGGGCGGCTCCGTTCGGTCGCGGGGTGGCAGGGGTGGGTGAGAGGTGAGAGGTGAGAGGTGAGAGGTGACAAGGGGGCTGGCGGCCGGGGCATGCGGCGGCGGGGTGGGCGGGGGGCGCCGGTCCGGGTGGTGACCAGTGCCCGGGTGGGGTGGGGCGGTGCGTTCGGCGGGGGACCGGCCCGCACCGCGCCGGCCCGCACCGCCCGGCCCGCCCGCACCGCCCGGGCCCGCCCGCACCGCCCGGCCCGCCCGCACCACCCCGGGCGGCCCGCACCACCCCGGGCGGCCCGCACCATCCGGCCGGCTCGCACAACCCCGAACTCCGGATCAGCGCAGACGCGCGGCGAGGACCGGGCCGATCTGGGCCAGCGCCTCGGGCGTGGTGAAGCGGCTGTGGGGGATGTCCAGGGGATGGTTCTCCACCGGGCCCTCCACGTGCTCCCTCCACAGCTCGGCCAGCGGGACGCCGTCGGCGCCACGCCCTGGCAGGGCCTCGAAGAAGAGCACAGGGCCCCGGTAACGGCCCGGCCGCTCGCCCTGGGCCAGCACCAGGTTGTTGGCCGTCACCCGCACGAGCCGGCCCAGCGCGTCCGGGTCGAGTCCGCCCAGTACGCTGCCGCGCTCCCGCAGCAGCTCAAGGACGGCGTCCGCGGTGGGAAGACCGTGCCCCAGGGTGTGCGCCGCGTCCACGGGCCCGGCTGTCGCGAGCGCGTCGAGTCCGTCGAGGTCGAGACCGTCGAGCGCCAGCGAAAGGATCTCCGCGTCGCTGGGCCGGCCCGCGTGCCGGAACCGGCCGGTGGGGTGTGAGTCGAGCAGGGCGAGCAGCGCCACCTCGTCGCCCTCCTTTTGGAGCAGGCGCGCCATCTCGTGTGCCACCGTGCCGCCGAAGGACCAGCCGAGCAGATGGTAGGGGCCGCTCGGCTGCACCTCGCGGATCAGCCGCACATAGTCGGCGGCCATCTCGGCCATGCTGAGCGGCAGTTCACCCGCGCCGTCCAGTCCCCGGGCCTGGAGCGCGAAGAGCGGACGGTCGCGGTCGAGATGGCGTACGAGCCCGGAGTAGCACCAGCCGAGCCCGCCGCCAGGGTGCACGGCGAACAGCGGCGGACGTGAGCCGCCGGCGCGCAGCGGCAGCAGCTGCCCGAGTCCGGCGTCGTCCCCGGCGCCGCCGTCCGCGCAGAGCCGTTCGGCGAGCAGGGCCACCGTGGGTGTCTCGAACAGCGCCCGTAGACCGACCTGGACGTTCAGCTCGGTACGGATCCTGGCGGTGAGCCGGGCCGCGAGGAGCGAATGCCCGCCCAGGTCGAAGAAGTTGTCGTCGACGCCGACGCTGTCCAGGGAGAGGGCCGACGCGAACAGGTCGCGGAGGATGTGCTCGTGGGGGGTGCGGGGGGCTCGCGCGGCCGACGTCTGCGCGGTGGGCGGCGCGGGCAGGGCGCGGCGGTCGAGCTTGCCGTTGGGGGTGAGCGGGAGGGTGTCGAGCAGCACCGTGCTGGAGGGGACGAGGTGGGCGGGCAGGTGCGCGCGGGCGTGGGCGCGCAGTTCACCGGGGGCGGGCGCGGCGCCGGGGGAGGGGACGAGGTAGGCGACGAGCCGCTGGTCGCCGGGGGTGTCCTCGCGCAGCAGCACGGCGGCCTGGGCGATGTCGGGACGGTTGGTGAAGTACGTCTCGATCTCGGCGGGTTCGACGCGGAAGCCGCGCAGCTTGATCTGGTCGTCGGTGCGGCCGAGGAATTCGAGCTGTCCTTCGCCCTGGTGGTCGCGGGTCCAGCGGCCGAGGTCGCCGGTGCGGTACATCCGGGCGCCGGGCTCGCCGAACGGGTCGGGAAGGAAGCGCTCGGCGGTCAGGCCGGGGCGGCCGAGGTAGCCGCGGGTCACCAGATCACCGGCGATGAACAGCTCGCCGCCGACCCCGACCGGCAGCGCCCGCAGCGCCTCGTCGAGTACGTACATCCGGGTGTTCCAGATCGGCTTTCCGATGGTGATCACGCCGGAGGGCGCGGTGTCGCCGGGTTCGATACGGAACTCGGTGCAGCCCACCGTGGTCTCCGTCGGGCCGTACTCATTGATCACTGCGGCGCCCGGGTGCCGCCGGCGCCACTCGTCCAGGACCTCGCCCATCAGCGACTCGCCGCCGAGCACCAGCTGCTCACTGGGCGAGAAGCGCTCGGGCAGCGCGGTCAGGAGGGCCAGATGGCTCGGGGTGGCCTTGACGAAGGTCGGCCGTTCGAAGTTTCGCGCCGTGGGCGCCTGGTCGTCGAGTTCGATCAGCTGGACGGTGCCGCCACTGGTGAGCGGGGCGAACAGACCTGTCACGGTGAGGTCGAAGGAGACCGGCGAGTGGACGAGGGCCCGGCCGGCCACGCTGCCGTAGGCCTCGCGCGCCCACGCCAGGTAGGCGTCGAGCGAGTGGTGCTCCACCACGACACCCTTGGGGCGGCCGGTGGAGCCGGAGGTGTAGATGACGTAGGCCGGGTTGCGCGGGGAGAGGGGGGCGGCGCGGTCGGCGTCGGTGAGATCGTGGGCCGGCTGGACGGCGAGAGCGGTCGTCGTTTCCGGGGCGTCCAGCAGTAGCCGGGGATGGCCCGTGGCGGGCAGCAGCGCGGCCGCATCCGTGGTGGTGAGCACACACAGCGGACGGGCATCGGTCAGGGTGTGGGCGATCCGCTCGCCCGGGTGGGAGAGGTCGACGGGCAGGTAGGCCGCGCCGGACTTGAGGACCGCGAGCACGGCCACCAGGGTCTCCACCGAGCGCGGCACGGCGAGCGCCACCAGGAGTTCGGGTCCTGCGCCCAGGGCCACCAGGTGGCGCGCCAACCGGTTGGCGGACGCGTCCAGTTGGGCGTAGGTGAGGACTTCGGGGCCGCAGGTGACGGCGGTGGCGTGGGGGGTGCGGGCGACCTGCGCGGCGAACAGCTGCGGCAGGGTGAGGCCGGGAAGCGTGTGTGTGGGGCCGCTCCATTCGGAGAACAACACCTCGCGCTCGTGCTCGTCGAGCAGGTCGGTGGCCAGGATGGGGGTGTCGGGCTGCTCGGCGGCGGCGTCCAGGATCCGCTGGAACTGGCCGGCAAGGCGCTCGACGGTGGCCGGCTCGAACAGGTCGGCCGTGTACTCGACGGTGACGGTGAGACCGTCCGGGGCGCCGTCCTCGGTGTGGTGCTCGGTGACCGTGAACGACAGGTCGAACTTCGCCGCCCCTTCGAACTCGACGTCACTGTCTGCTGGTTCGGGTGCGGTGGCGCCGGTGTCGTTGAAGGTGAGCACCGTCTGGAAGAGGGGGTGGCGGTGCGGGGAGCGGCTGGGGTTGACGGCCTCGACGAGCCGTTCGAAGGGGAGGTCCTGGTGGGCGAGCGCGGTCAGGCTGACGTCCCGGGTGCGGCGCAGGAGCTCGGTGTGGGTCGGGTTGCCGCTGGTGTCGGTGCGCAGGACGAGGGTGTTGACGAAGAAGCCGACAAGTCCGTCCAGTTCCGGCAGGTCGCGGCCCGCGGTCGGAGTGCCGATGGGTACGTCGGTGCCCGCGCCGTTGCGGGTGAGGAGGGTGGCAAGGGCGGCGTGCAGGGAGTGGAAGAGGGTGGCCTGGTGGGTGTGGGCGTGCGCGAGGAGGCGGCGGTGGACGGCGGGGCCGGTGCGCACGGTGTGGGTCCGCGCGCGGTGGGTGGGGTGGTCCGGGCGGGGATGGTCGGTGGGGAGGGCGATCTCCTCCGGGAGGCCGGCGAGGACAGCGCTCCAGTGCGTGAGCTGGGCGTGCAGCACCGTGCCCGGGGTGTCGGCGTCGCCGAGGTGACGGCGCTGCCACAGGGCGTAGTCGGCGTACTGGACGGGCAGCGCCGCCCAGCCGGGGGCGCGGCCCTGGGACCTGGCGTGATAGGCGGTGGTGAGATCCGCGCTGAGCGGTCGCATCGACTGGCCGTCGCCGGCGATGTGGTGCAGCACAAGGACCAGCAGGTGGTCCTGCGGCGCGAGGGTGAACAGGCTCGCCCGCAGCGGGAGTTCGGCGGTCAGGTCGAAGGGTCGGGCGCACAGGGCGGCGATCCGCGCGCGGGCGTCCGTCTCGTCGCTCACCACGACATCCAGCGGCACCAGACCTGGAGCGGCCGGCTTGATCTCCTGGTACGGCTCGCCGTCATGGGCGGGGAAGACGGTCCGCAGCGTCTCGTGCCGCGCGACCACGTCGTCCAGCGCCTGCCGCAGCGCGCCGGTGTCGATCGCCTCGGACAGGCGCAGCACCACCGGGATGTTGTAGGAGGCGCGCTCGGTCTCGTCCATACGGTTGAGGAACCACAGGCGGGTCCCCGCCGAGGAGAGCGGAATCCGCTCGGGCCGGGGCTCGGTACGGACCAGCGGCGGCAGCGTGACGGCCGCCCGGGCACCGGCCAGACGCTCGGCCAGGGCCGCGACGGTCGGCGCCTCGAAGAGGTCACGTACCTCGACGTCCGCCCGCAGCTCGGCCCGTACGGACGCGATCAGGCGCATCGCGAGCAACGAGTGCCCGCCGCGTTCGAAGAAGTTGTCGTCGATGCCGACCTGGTCGGTGGCCAGCGCCGTGGCGAAGAGGGCGCACAAGGCTGCCTCGTGCGGGGTGCGGGGAGCCCGGGAGGGCGCGCTCGTGGTGGCGTACGCGGCGGGGGCGGGCAGGGCGCGGCGGTCGAGCTTTCCGTGCGCGGTGAGCGGCAGGGCGTCCAGGAGGACCACGGCGGACGGGACCAGATGGGCGGGCAGCTGGGCCGCGGCGTCGGCGCGCAGCCCGACCGGGTCGGGGGTGCTGGGCGAGGCGGCGGCGGGGACGAGATAGGCCACGAGCCGCTGGTCGCCCGGATTGTCCTCGCGCAGCAGCACGGCGGCCTGGGCGATGTCGGGGCGGTTGGTGAAGTGCGCCTCGATCTCGGCGGGTTCGACGCGGAAGCCGCGCAGTTTGATCTGGTCGTCGGTGCGGCCCATGAACGTGAGCCGCCCCTCGCCCCGCTCGTCGTACTGCCAGCGGACGAGGTCGCCCGTGCGGTACATCCGGGCACCCGGCTCGCCGAACGGATCGGGCAGGAACCGCTCGGCGGTGAGTCCGGGGCGGCCCAGATATCCGCGTGCGACCCCGGCGCCCCCGACGAACAGCTCACCGGGCACGCCCGGCGGCACCTGGCGCAGTCCGGCGTCCAGGACCTGGACCCGCGTGTTGTCCAGGGGGCGGCCGATCGGCACGGTGTCGCCGAGCCGGTCCGAGGAGGCCATGGGGTGCCGGGTGGCGAAGACAGTGGTCTCGGTCGGACCGTACCCGTCGACCACGCGCAGCCGGGGGTGGGCGGCCAGCACGCGGCGTACCGCGTCCGCCGGGACCACGTCGCCACCGGTCATCACCTCCCGCACACCGGCCAGGCTCTCTGGCGCGGCGTCGGCGATCAGCCGGAACAGGCCGGCGGTCAGCCAGAGCGCGGTGACTTGGTGCTGGGCGATCAGCTGCCCCAGACGTGCCGCGTCCAGCGCGCCGACCGGCGCGACCACGACCTCGCCGCCGTTGAGCAGCGGCACCCACAGCTCGTAGGTCGCCGCGTCGAAGGCGTGCGGGGAGTGGAAGAGGACCCGCTCGTGGTGACCCTCGCGCCGCCACCAGCGGTCCCCGGCCAGCGCGGCGACGTCCGCGTGGGTGACGGCCACGCCCTTGGGGCGGCCGGTGGAGCCGGAGGTGTACATCACGTAGGCGAGCCGGTCGGTCCGGACGGCGGGAAGGTGCTGGACGGCGCTGTCGGGCATCGGGGCCGAGACGTCCACCACCCGTACCCCCGCCGCGGCCCGCTCCCGCACGAACGGCAGGTCACGGGTTGCGGCGTCCACCAGAAGGAGGTCGGCGCCGGTGTCGTCGAGGACCAGCGCCATCCGCTCGGCCGGCCAGCTCTCGCTCAGCGGCACATACGCGCCACCGGCCCGCACCACGGCCAGGGTGGACACCACCAGGGCCGCCGAGCGCTCCTGGAGGATGGCGATCCGGCGTTCCCCGCCCGCGCCGAGCTCCACCAGGTGCCCGGCCAAGTGGGCGGTGACAGCGTCGAGTTGAGCGTAGCTGAGGGTGTCGGCGCCGTGGGTGAGGGCGGTGGCGTGCGGGGTGCGGGCGACCTGGGCGGCGAACAGTTCCGGCAGGGCGGCGTCCGGCAGCGGGTGCGCGGCGCCGGTGGCGAGAGCGGCCAGTTCGGCCCGGCCGCTCTCGCCGAGCAGGTCCAGGGCGGGCAGGGGGACGTCGGGGTGGTCGGCGGCGTTGCGCAGGGCGCGCTGGAACTGGTCCGCGAGCCGTTCGACGGTGACCGGCTCGAACAGGTCGGCGGCGTACTCGATGGTGACGGTGAGACCGTCCAGGTCGCCGCCCGGGGTGTGGTGTTCGGTGACGGTGAAGGACAGGTCGAACTTCGCCGCGCTCTCGAAGTCAAGGCCGGTCGCGCCCAGTTGATCCTGCGCGACGGTGGCGGTGTTGAGGGTGAGGGCGGTCTGGAAGAGGGGGTGGCGGTGGGGTGCGCGCGTGGGGTTGAGGGCTTCCACGAGCCGTTCGAAGGGCAGGTCCTGGTGGCTGAGGGCGGTCAGGCCGAGGTCGCGGGTGCGGTGCAGCAGCTGGGTGTGGGTCGGTTCGCCGCTGGTGTCGGTGCGCAGGACGAGGGTGTTGACGAAGAAGCCGATGAGGTCGTCGAGTTCGGGGTGGGCACGGCCCGCGGTGGGGGTGCCGATGGGGACGTCGGTGCCCGCGCCGTTGTGGGTGAGGACGGTGGCGAGGGCGGCGTGCAGGGTGTGGAAGAGGGTGGCCTGGTGGCTGCGGGCGTGGGTGGCGAGCCGGTCGTGGACGGCGGCGTCGGTGCGGGTGGTGTGCCGGGCGGCGCGGTGGCTGGGCTCGGCGGGTCGCGGGTGGTCGGTGGGCAGGGGGATCTCGTCGGGCAGGCCCGCGAGGTGGGTGGTCCAGTGGGTGAGCTGGTCGTGCAGCGGGGTGCCGGGGGTGTCGGGGTCGCCGAGGTGCCGGCGCTGCCAGAGGGTGTGGTCGGCGTACTGGACGGGCAGCGGGCTCCACTCGGGTGCACGGCCGTCCGCCCTGGCGTCGTAGGCGGTGGTGAGGTCCCGGGTGAGGGGGCGCATGGACAGGCCGTCACCGATGATGTGGTGCAGCACGAGGACCAGGAGGTGTTCGTCGGGTGCGAGCGTGAAAAGCGCGGCGCGCAACGGGAGTTGGTCCGTGAGGTCGAAGGGCCTCGCGCACAGCCCGGTGATCCGGGACCGGGCCGAGGCCTCATCCGCGCCGGCCACCGTCAGCTCCACCAGGCCGGGGGCGGCGGGCAGGATGTGCTGGCGGGGTTCGCCGTCCGTCTCGGGGAAGAGCGTGCGCAGCGTTTCGTGCCGCTCGACCACGTCGTCGAGGGCGGCCCGCAGGGCGGCGGTGTCGACGGACTCGGTGAGCCGCAGCACGATGGGCATCGCGTAGGCACTGGTCTGGCCCTCCATGCGGTTGAGGAACCAGAGGCGGGCCTGCGCGTGGGAGAGCGGGATGCGGGCGGGCCGGTGTTCGGCGGGGGCCGGCGGCGGCAGCGCGGCGGCGGGCCCGGCCTGCTCCAGGCGGGCGGCCAGGGCCGCGACGGTGGGCGTCTCGAAGATGTCACGGACACCGATTTCCGCGCCCAGTTCGGTACGGATCACCGCGGCCAGGCGCATCGCGAGCAGCGAGTGACCCCCGAGATCGAAGAAGCTCTCGTCGATGCCCGGCACGCGGTCGGTGCCGAGGACTCCGGCGAAGATCCGGCACAGGGCGGCTTCCCGCTCGTCGCGGGCGGCGCGTTTGCTCGTGGACTCCTGACGCGGCGGCGCAGGCAGAGCGCGACGGTCGAGTTTGCCATTGGGGGTGAGGGGGAGGGTGTCGAGCACCACAAGGGCGGAGGGCACCATGTAGCCGGGCAGGGACGACTTCAACTCGGCGCGCAGGAGCTCCACTTCGAGTTCGGCGCCCGGCGCGGGCACGACATAGCCGACCAGCCGGCGCTCTCCCGCGTGCTCCTCGCGCACCACGGCCGCTGCCGAAGCCACCGACTCCAGGGCGGCCAACGCCGCCTCCACCTCGCCCAGTTCGACCCGGAAGCCCCGGATCTTCACCTGGTCGTCGAGGCGCCCAAGGAACTCGATCGCACCGTCCGCCAGGCGGCGTGCCAGGTCGCCGGTGCGGTAGAGACGGGCGCCGGGCGCGCCGAACGGGTCGGGCACGAAGCGTTCGGCGGTCAGGCCCGGGCGGCCCAGATAGCCCCGGGTTACCTGGGCGCCGCCGATGAACAGCTCACCGGGCACGCCGAGCGGCACCGGTTCGCCCGCCCCGTCCAGGACGTACGCCCGGACGTTGCCCAGGGGCCGGCCGATGGGCACGGTCGCGGTGGCGGCGAGCTCGTGCGCCAAGGGATGGTGCGTGGTCACGCCGACCGTGGTCTCGGTCGGCCCGTAATGGTTGAGGACCCGGCACTCGGCGCGGCCCAGGAGCTCGCGCACCCAGGTGCTTGTCGAGCCCTCGCCCCCCAGGATCAGGCCCCGTCGGGGCAGCACCCGGTGTGCGGCGCCGGGTCCTTCCAGCGCCGCCAGGTGCGAGGGGCTGATCTTGAGGTAGTCCACCGTGTGCTCGGCGAAGTAGGCCGCGAGCAGCCGCCCGTCCGATGCGGTGCCGGCGTCCACCATGTGCAGTGTGCCGCCGCCGAGGAGCGCCGCCGAGAGCACCGTGAGGCACGAGTCGAAGGTGAACGGCTGCACCATCGCGTACCCGGCGCCGTCCGCCAGGTCGAGCGCGTGGACCACGGCTGCACGGTAGTTGAGCAGCTGACGGTGCTCGACCACCACGCCCTTGGGGCGCCCGGTGGACCCGGAGGTGAACAGGACGTACGCCGCCCGCGCCGGATCGACGCTCACATCGGGCGGGGTGCCGGGCAGCGCGCCGAGCTCCGCCTCGCCCACGACGACCGCCCGCACGCCCTCGGGCAGCGGACCCGCCGACGCGGCGCGGGTGATCACCACAGGAGCGGCGGTGTCGGCGAGCATCATCGCCATCCGCTCCCGGGGCTGGGCGGGGTCGATCGGAACATAGCAGCCGCCCGCCTTCAGGACCGCGAGCAGGGCCACCACGGTCCACGCCCCGCGCTCCAGGCAGATCCCCACGGGGGTCTCGGCGCCCACGCCGAGGGCGCGCAGGTGGTGGGCGAACCGGTTGGCGAGCCGGTCGAGGTCGCCGTAGCGGTACGTGCCGTCGGCGCCGACCACCGCGACGGCGTCCGGGGTCCGCGCGGCCTGCTCGGCGAAGCGGCCGTGGAAGGTGCCGGAGGGCACCGCAAGGGCGGTGTCGTTCCACGTGTCCAGGACGAGCTCGCGCTCGGCGGCGCTCAGCAGCGGCAGCCGGCCGACCGGCCGGTGCGGCTTCGCGCACGCCTCCCGCAGCAGGGTCGCGTAGTGGCCGAGCAGCCGCTCGGCGGAACGCTCCTCGTAGCGGTCGGTGCGGTGGACCAGCGTCAGCACCAGGGTGGCGCCGGTGTCCGAGACGGTGAACGTCAGATCGCGCTTGGCGTCGGCCGGGCCTGCCCCCTCCAGCGGTCGCAGCGCCAACTCCCCTGCCCCCGCGGGGCTTTGACCGGAGCCCTGGGCCGGGGTGGCATGGTCGAGGACGAGCATGGTGCGGGCGAGGCCGTCGGGGGAGCCGGCCCGCAGCTGCGCGGCCAGCTGCTCGAACGGCACCTCCTGGTGCTGGAAGTCGCGCCGGGTCGCCTCGGTGACCCGCTCCAGGAGCTGAGCGAACGTCGGCTCCCCGCTCAGGTCGCCGCGCAGGAGCAGCGTATTGACGAAGCAGCCGATCAGGCCTTCGAGCTCGGTGCGTTCGCGGCCGCCCACCGGCGTGGCGACCACCGGGTCCGGCTGTCCGCCGTAGCGGTGCAGCAGCACCTGGAGGGCCGCGAGCGCCACCGTGAAGAGCGTGGTGCGGTGCCCTGCGGCCAGCGCCCGCAGTCCGGCCGTGACATCGGCGGGCAGCTCGACGGTGTGGGTGCCGGCGCCCGGTGCGCCCTCGGGACGCACTGTCGCGGTGGCCGGGGGCGGTGCCTCGCTGAGGCCGGCGAGCCGCTGCTGCCAGTAGCGCAGGCTCTCCTCGTGGGCCGCGCCTTCCAGGCGGCCGCGCTGCCAGGCGGCGAAGTCGCCGTACTGCACCGGCAGGGGCGCGGGCGCCGAGCCATCGGGCTCGCCCGCCGCCCGGTAGGCCGCCGAGACCTCGGCGAGCAGCACCTGGACCGACCAGGCATCGGCCACGATGTGATGCACCGTCAGCGCGAGCACATGCTCCCGCTCCGATGTGCGCAGCAGCGCGGCCCGCAGCAGCGGCCCGGAGGTCAGGTCGAACGGGGTGCGGGCCTCCTCGGCAAGCCGCTCGCGCACCCGCGCCTCCGCCTCGCCCGGTGCCAGGGCACTGAGGTCGGTCACCGCGAGCGTGAACCGCGCCTCGTCGTGCACCCGTTGGACGGGGAGCCCGTCGTTTCCGGCGCCGAACGTCGTGCGCAGCACTTCGTGCCGGGCGATCACCGCGCGGAACGCGCCGGCCAGCCGCTCACCGTCCAGCGGGCCCGAACAGGCCACCGCCATCGGCACGTTGTACGCCGCCGACCGGGGAGCGAGCTGCTGGGCCAGCCAGATCTGCTCCTGGGTGAAGGAGAGCGGCACCGAAGTCCCCGGCGCGCGGCGCGGCACCCCCTGGGCGGGCGCGGCCGGGCGCCGCTCCGCCCGCTCGCGCAGCCGGGCCTCGAGCCTGGCCCGCTGCTCGGGCGACAGGCCGGCGATGCGGCGTGCGGTTTCGTCGGCGGTGGCGTCGGCGGCGGTGCGGGTGGTGCTCACGGTGCTCTCCCCGGAGAAGGTCAGGCGGGCCCGAAGGCGGGTGATGGAAGGCGGTGCCGGGCGTACGGAGGCCGGGTCCGGCGGGCCCGGGTCAGAACAGGACGCGGGAGCCGGCGGCGGCCCGGGCGTCGCGGGACTTGCGCAGATCGCGGGCGACATTGATCCGCTTGAGCCAGCGGTCGGTGCCGTCGAAGCGCGCCGAGAAGGAGCTGCGGCCGTGTACCGCGCGGTAGTTGTCGACGAAGACGATCTCGCCGGGGGCGAGCGCGGCGCCGCCGAGACGGCGGTCGATCTCGTCCGAGAGCCGTCGCAGCGCGCCCCGGGCCTGCGAATCGAGCCGGTCGAGATCCATGAAGTACGGATCCAGGCACAGATACGGGTCGTGCGGTGAGCCGAAGAGCACCGGCACCGGCGCTGCGTCCTCCAGCATCCGCTTCAGGCGCTCGTACGCGGCGTCCAAGAGCCGCGAGCCGCCCGTCAGGGGCCGGCCGGGCCCGCTGTCCAGCATCTGGAGGTGGGAGTTGTCGGGCAGCATGAAAAAGCGCGGCTCCGCGAGGACGCGGCGGTCGGCGGCGGAGATCTCCAGGTCCTGGGCGCCGACGAAAGTGGTCGGCACCCGGTCGGGGTTGCGCAGGCAGAGCAGGCCCACGTAGTCGCCCCGGTAGGGGTGGAAGGCGTCCTCCACGTGCCAGAAGATGGTCTGGTTGCTGCCGGTGCCGATCTGCTCGTCCTGGTGGCCCTTGACCGGCAGGACGTCGTGCACCAGGTATCCGTCCTGCTGGGTGGCCCAGGCGACCGGTTCGCCGAGCAGCGCCCCGCACAGCAGGAGGAATATTTCCTCGCGGAGCGCGGGCGAGAGCCCGTGACGGTGGCGCCAGTGCGCCGGGGTGGCGCCGACGCGGTCCTGATCGACGCGGTAGCCCGAGACCACGCAGGCCCCGGCGGGCTCGTGCAGCCGAAAATCGGTCAGGAAACGGCGCAGCGCGAGCGGCAGCCGGTGGGACTGAACGGTCAGTTCGTCCTGGAAGGCCTGATCCTCGACGTCGGCGTACTGGTCGGCCAGCTCGTCGAGCAGGGAGGCGATCGCGTCGGCGTCGGCGGCGTCGAGTGTGAGGGTGTGCATCGGGCGGGTCACCTCGGGTCGGTGGGTGCGAAAGGTTCGGTGGGGCGCGGCGCGCGGGTCAGCCGGCCACGGGCAGCAGGGAGGCGAGTTTGTCGAGGCCCGCGACGAGTTCGTCGCGCGCGCCGCCGAAGCCGAGCCGGATGTGCCGGGGGGCGCCGAAACAGACGCCGGGCACCACCAGCACGCCGTGCTCGCGGTCGAGCCGGTCGGCGAACACGGTCACGTCGTCCACCGTCGTCAGCTCGGGGAAGACGGTGACCCCGCCGGCCGGCAGGTCGGCGACCACCCGGTCGCGGTGGCGGGCCAGCCAGTCGCCGAGCACCGCCCGGTTGGCGGTGGCCTGCGCGAGCCGGGGGTGCAGCAGCTCGTCGGCGTGGCGCACGGCATGCGTGGCGACGGCCTCCACCAGTGGGGAGAGCGCCAGACTCGTGTAGTCGCGGCGGCGCACACACCCCGCGAGGACGTCGGGCGCGGCCAGCGCCCACCCCACCCGCAGCCCCGGCAGCCCGTACGCCTTGGACAGGGTGCCGAAGGAGACCGCCCGCGCGTAGCGAGGCGTGGGGTCGGGCAGCGGCGCGCGGTCGTACACCAGGTCCCTGAAGGCGTTGTCCCAGGCGAGCCAAGTCCCGTACCGCGCACAGGCGTTGATGATGGCGCCCTGCTGGACTTCGGTCACCGTGGCGCCGGTGGGGTTGTGCGGGAAGTTGACCACCACCATGGCGGTGCCCGGGCCGATCAGCGCGAGCAGTTCGTCCTCGTTGGTGACCACACCGTGCTCGGTGCGCATCGCCCACTCGACGATCCGGCAGCCGATCGACGCCGCCACCTCGACCAGCGCGTGGTAGGCCGGGGCCTGCACCACGATCTCGTCGCCCGGCTCGAGCAGGGCGTGCATCACCAGATAGATGGCCTCGCTCGAACCCTGCGTGGCGATCACCGAGCCGGGGTCGGTGCCGTGCCGCTCGGCGAGGGCGGCGCGCAGCGGCTCGGCGCCAAGGGAGTGGCTGTCGCGGAACATGATGCCGCCGAGCGAGGCGGCGCTCGTGCCGGCCAGGGCGAGCACCTGGTCCACGGTGTAGTTCTCGACGCCGCTGCTGCTGATGTCGTAGGTGGTGGTGAAGTACCGCTCGCGGAGCCAGTCCTCCAGCAGGGCCGGGGCGATGGACATGGGGTTCCTCCAGGGGCCGGGTTGCGGCCGGTCGGGGTGGAAGGCGGCGGGTGCGCCGGGAGTTCTGGCCGGGGTCAGGAGGTGGCGGTGTCGGCGGCGCCGTCCTCCGCCTCCAGCTCCGCGAGCAGGAGCTCCAGATCGTCCGGATCGCTCGCCTCGGCCTGGAACTGAACGATCCTCAGGGCGAGTTCGGCCACCGTGGGGGCTTCGTAGAAGACCCGGAGCGGCACCTCGACCCGGCAGGCGTCGAGGACCCGGGCGGCGAAGCGCGTGGCGAGCAGCGAGTGCAGGCCCAGATCGAAGAGGTTGTCGTGGACGCCGACCCCCGGCAGACCGAGCAGTTCGCCGGCCAGCTCCGCGATCTCCTTCTCCAGGGGGGTGCGCGGGGCGGCCGCCGCGCCGTGGGCCAGTTCGGCGCGGCCGGGCCGTGGCAGCGCCCCGCGATCGAGCTTGCCGTTCCCGTTCAGCGGCAGCGCGGGCAGCGGAATGATCGCGGACGGCACCAGATGGGCCGGGAGGCGTTCGCGCAGCGCGGCCCGCAGTGCGAAGACGTCCAGATCACGGCCGGCGGCGGCCACCACATAGGCGATCAGACGCTTCTCGCCCGGCTCGTCCTCGCGGACCACCACGGCGGCGGCGCCGACCTCGGGCCGCTCGGCGAGCTGGGCCTCCACCTCGCCGGGCTCGATCCGGTGGCCCCGGATCTTCACCTGCTGATCGGCGCGGCCGATGAACTCCACGGTGCCGTCGGCCCGGTGGCGCGCCAGGTCACCGGTGCGGTAGAGCCGGGCGCCGGGCTCACCGAACGGGTCGGGCACGAAGCGCTCGGCGGTCAGGCCCGGGCGGCCGAGATAGCCACGGGCCAGGCCCGCACCGCCCAGGTGCAGCTCGCCCGGGGCGCCGATGGGCACGGGCCGGCCGGACGGGTCCAGGAGATAGACCCGGGTGTTGGCCAGCGGTCGGCCGATCGGCAGGCCGTCGCCGCCCACCGCCTGGTCCTCCACGCGCAGGGTGGTCGAGGTGCAGGTCACCTCGGTCAGACCGTACACATGCACCAGCGCGACCCCGTACCGCTGCCAGGCGGCGAGCCGGTCGCGGCGCACCCGCTCGCCGCCCATCGCGACGAACCGCAGCGTCTTGGGCAACTGGCCTCCGGTACGCTCCAGTTGACCGACCCAGTCGTGCCAGTACGCGGTGGTCAGCTCCAGGCCACTGACGCGGTGCTCCGCCAGATACCCGGTCAGGTCGACGCCTCGGGTCAGGAGGCGGGAGCCGGGCAGCACCACGGTGGCGCCGGCCGCAAGCGCCGGGAACAGCTCTTCGAGCAGGACGTCGAAGCCGGTGGAGGCCAGCTGGAGGAAGCGGTCGCCGGGGGCCAGCCTGAACTCCCGCGCCATCGCGAGGGTGAAGTTCACCAGGCCCCCGTGCGTGAACATCGACCCCTTGGGGGTTCCGGTGGTGCCGGAGGTGAAGAAGACGCAGGCCAGCGCGTCCGGCTCGGTCGGGGCCTGCGGCACCTGGACGGCCCCGGCGGGCTCGCCGGGTGCCTCGATCGGGACCACCGTGATCTTGTCGAAGAGGGGGCGTGGCGCGCCGTCGTCGGTGAGGACCAGGTGCGCGCCGGACAGGTCGAGGAGCAGGCGCAGCCGCGGTTCGGGCAGTTCGGGATCGAGTGTGGTGAAGGCGGCGCCCGCCTTCATCACGCCGAGCAGGGCGGTGACGAGCAGCGGGGTGGGGGCCGCGTGCACCGCGACCACGCTCTGCCCGTCGACGCCGAGGGCGCGCAGGCGGGCGGCGCACCGTTCGGCGGCGGTCTCCAGATCGGCGTAGCTGGTGGCGCGGCCCTCGTACTCCAGGGCCGGGGCGTCGGGGGTGCGGGCGGCGGCCGCCGCGACCAGGTCGTGCAGGCCGCCGGACGGGAACGGGCGCGCGGTGGCGTTCCAGTCGGTCAGGACGGTGCGGCGCTCCTCGGCGTCCAGCAGCGCGAGCCGTGACAGCGCCGTGTCCGGCGCGTCGGCGGCGGCCGTGAGCAGCACGCCGAAGCGGTGCGCGAGACGGGCCACGCTCTCCTCGTCGAAGAGGTCGGTGGCGTACTCCACCGAGAACGCCAGGCATCCGTCCTGCTCGACGGCGGTGAACATCAGGTCCATCAGGCAGGACCCGGTGCGCGCCTCGATGGGCTCCACGCGCAGGCCGTCGAAGCCGGCCCGGGGCGGCCGGGCGCTCTGGAGGGTCAGCATGGTCTGGAAGACCGGGTGCCTCGCGGGGTCGCGCTCGGCGCCGACGGCGTCCAGGACCTGCTCGAACGGCACGTCCTGGCACTCGAAGTCGGCGAGCGCACCGGCGCGGACGCGCGCCAGCAGGTCGGTGAAGGCCGGGTCGCCGGACAAGTCGCCCCGCAGGGCGAGGGTGTTGACGAAGCAGCCCACCACGCCGTCCAGTTCGCGCTGTCCGCGTCCGGCGACCGGCGTGCCGATGACCACGTCGGTGGCCCCGGACAGCCGGCCGAGCAGCGCCTGGTAGCCGGCGAGCAGCACCATGAAGAGCGTGGCGCCGTGCTGGGATCCCAACGCGCGCAGCCGCTCGGTCAGTTCGGCGGGCAGCGTGAACTCGTGGACCGCGCCGGCCAGACTCGGGGTCGCGGGACGCGGCCGGTCGGCCGGCAGGTCGAGCACGGGCAGCGGTCCGGCGAGCCGTGCGCGCCAGTGGTCGAGCTGCGGGGCCCAGCGGCCCTCGCCGGCCCGGTCGGCCTGCCACCGCGCGTAGTCGGCGTAACGCACCGGCAGCGCCGGCAGCTCCCGGCCGTCGTACAGCGCACCCAGGTCCTCGACGAGCACGCCCATCGACCAGCCGTCCAGCGCGATGTGGTGGATGACCAGGACCAGGACGTGTTCGGCCGGAGCCGTGCGCAGCAGCAGGGCGCGCAGCGGTGCCTCGGCCGCGAGGTCGAAGGGGCGGGTCACAAAGGCCTCGACCGCCGTCTCCACGCTTTCGCCGGCGGGGAGTTCGCGTACGGTCAGCGGGGCCGCACCGGACGGTAGTACGCGCTGGGTGGGCGCGCCCTCACCGGCCACGACGACGGCGCGCAGCACCTCGTGCCGGTCCATCAGGGCCCGCAGCGCCGTGGCCAGCTCCACCGGGTCGAGAGGGCCGCCGATCCGTACGGCCGTCGGTACGTGATAGGCCGGGTTGCCCGGGGCGAAGCGGTCGAACAGCCACATCCGCTGCTGGGCGAAGGACAGCGGCAGCGGCTGCGCGGGGTGCGCCGGGGTGATCGGCGGCAGCGGCGCGGTGTCCGTCGCGCCGTCGCCGCTCAGCAGCCGCTCGACGAGTTCGGCCTGGGCGGCCACCGTGGTCGCGGCGAACACCTCGCGCAGCCGCACCTCCACCCCGAACTCGGCGCGCACGGCGCTGACGAGCCGGTTGGCGAGCAGAGAGTGACCGCCGACGGCGAAGAAGTCGTCCAGGACGCCGACTTCGGGCAGTTCGAGGAGGCGTTGCCAGATGGCGGCGATCTGCGTCTCGCGGTCGGTGCGCGGTGCGACGCGCATGGCCGTGGTGCCCGTCGCGGCGGGGGCGGGCAGCGCGGCCCGGTCCACCTTGCCGTTGGGTGAGAGCGGCAGGGCCGCGAGCTCCGTCCACAGCGCGGGCACCAGGTGGGCGGGCAGTCGCTCGCGGAGCCAGGCGGCCAGCTCGGCGCCGGATGCCGCAGTGTGCGGTGCGGCCGCCCAGTACGCGGCGAGGCGGCGTTCTCCCGGACCTGCCTCGTGGGCCACCACGATGGCGTCCGCCACCGCCGGATGGGTGAGCAGGACGCCGGTGACCTCGCCCGGCTCGACCCTGAAGCCCCGGATCTTGACCTGGTGGTCGGCCCGGCCGAGCAGTTCGAGCTCGCCGTTGGGGCGGCGCTGGGCGAGGTCGCCGGTGCGGTAAAGGCGCTCGCCCGGCACCCGGCCGTAGGGGTGCGGCACGAAACGTTCGGCCGTCAGGCCCGGACGGCCCAGGTAGCCACGGGCAAGACCCTCGCCCGCCACGCACAGCTCGCCCGGCACGCCCACCGGAACCGGGCGCAGCAGCCGGTCGAGGACGAGGAGGCGCTGGTTGAGCAGGGGGCGGCCATAGGGCAGCGGGCCAGGCCCGGCGTCCTCGGGGACCGGGTACTCGTTGTTGCAGAAGGCGGCCTCGGCCACGCCGGCGGAGTTGACCACCCGGCAGCCGGGCGCCGCCGCCCGCAGCCGGGGCGGCAGCCCGGGCGGCAGTACGTCACCGCCGACCAGCGCGGCGCGCAGGCTGTCCAGGGGCAGGCCGTGTTCTTCGGCGGCGGCCAGCATCGCCTCGGTACCGGCCGGCCCCATGGACCACACGGTCACCCGGTGGCGCCCGACCAGCTCGGCCCAGTGCCAGGGATCACGGGCGGCGTCCTGCGCGGGGAAGACGACGGTGGCGCCCACCACGAGCGGGGCGAGACAGTCGTGCACGGCCGGGTCGAAGCTCGGCGAGTGCAGCGCGATCATCCGGTCGCCGGGTCCGAAACCATGTGAACGGGCGAGCCCCGCAAAGGTGTTGACGATGGCGCGGTGGCTCACCGCCACGCCCTTGGGCCGCCCGGTGGAGCCGGAGGTGTAGACGAGGTAGGCCAGATTGGCCTCGCCGGCGCCGCCGCACTCCGGCGTGCTGCCCGGCCCCGTGTCGGCGCGGCCGAACTCCGCTCCGTCCGCGGCGATGTCGTCGAGCAGCACCACCTCGGCGTCCGCCACAAGCGCGCTCGCGGTGGAGGCGTCGGCGAGGATCACCGCCGGGCGCGCGTCGGCGAGCATGTGGGCGAGGCGGTCGGCGGGATAGGCCGGGTCGAGGCCGAGGAAGGCGCCGCCGGCGCGCAGCGTGCCCAGCATGGCGGCGCTGAGCCCGGCCCCGCGCTCCAGACACAGGGCGACCGGCACATCGGGACCGACCCCGGCCTGCCGCAGCCGGTGGGCGATCCGGGCCGCCCAGGCGTCGAGCGCCGCGTAGGTGAGCGTGCCCGACGCGTCGATCACCGCTGCCGCGCCGGGCGTGCGGGCGGCCTGCCGGGTGAACAGCTGGTCCACCCGCAGTCCGGCGGGGAACTCGCCGTCGGTGTCGTTCCAGCCGTGCAGCTCCCGCTCGAGCTCGGCGGCGGTGAGCAGCGGCAGTTCGGACAGCCGGGTGCCGGGCGCGCGGACGGCCGCGCTCAGCAAGGTGGTCCAGTGACCGAGCATCCGGGTCACCGTCGAAGCGTCGAACAGATCGCGGGCGAACTCCGCGAAACCGGTGAAACACCCCTCGACGTCGGCGAGTTGGAGGTCCAGATCCATGTGCGCGCTGTCCCGCGCCACGGCCACCGGCTCCACGGCGAGGCCGGACAGGGCGGGCGTGGTGGCCGGCGCGTTCTGGAGGACGAAGCCGACCTGGGCCAGCGGATTGCGCGACAGGTCACGGCTCGGCGCCAGCTCCTCCACGAGCCGGTCGAAGGGCAGCTCCTGGTGGTCGAAGGCGTCAAGGGCGGTGCCCCGCACCCGCTGGACCAGCTCGGCGAAGCTCGGGTCGCCGGCCAGCGACGTACGCAGCAGCACGGTGTTGACCAGCGAGCCCACCAGCGCCTCGGTGCCCGGTGCCCGGGTGGCGGGCCCGGTCGCCACCACCACGTCCTCGACACCCGCGTGCCGGGCGAGGACCGCCTGGAAAGCGGCCAGGAGCACCATGAACGGGGTCGCGCCCGTCGAGGAGGCCAGGTCGCGCACCCCCTGCGAGAGGCCCGCGTCCAGGCGCACCGGCACGCTCGCGCCGCGGAAGGTGCGGACCGCCGCGCGGGGGCGGTCGCAGGGCAGCTCCAACGCCTGGGGCGCGCCGGCGAGTTGGTCGCGCCAGTAGGCCAGCAGCCGCTCGTCGAGGCCGCCGGCGAGCACGGCCTGGCGTCCCGCCACGTGATCGGCGTAGCGCACCGTCAGCTCGGGCAACCGGACCGGCCGTCGCTCGGCCGACGCGGCGTAGCACTCGGAGAGCTCGGACATGAGCAGGCCGAAGGACCACCGGTCCACCACGATGTGGTGCAGCACCACGAGCAGCACATGCTCCCCGGGCCCGAGCGCGATCAGCTCGGCGCGCATCAACGGCCCCTTGGCCAGGTCGAAGGGCTGCTCGGCGAGACGGCCCGCCAGCTCCTGGACCTCCGCCTCGCTCGATCCGGCCGCGTCGGTGACCTTCAGCTCGAAGGCCCGGCGCGGCAGCACCAGCTGGACCGGGACGCCGTCGCGGGCCGGAAAGACGGTGCGCAGGGCCTCGTGCCGGTCGACCAGGAGCTGGAAGGCGTCGCGCAGACCCTCAGTGGAGAGCGGTCCGCGCAGCCGGAGCGCGGCGGCGGTGTTGTAGACCCCGCTGGGGCCATCGAGGCGGTCGATCAGCCAGAACCGGCGCTGGGCGGCGGAGGTGGGCAGCACCTCGGCGGTGCGGGGGCCGGTGGCCACGGGACGCTCCTTCACAGGATCGGGGTCGGGGGAGGGGAGGGACGCGCCGGGCGGCGCGGACGCGGCGGGCATCACAGCTCGCCGCCCATGAGCGCGGCCAGCTCTTCGGCGGACAGGTCGTCGAACCCGGCGCCGTCGGCCGGCACGGCCTCGCGCACCGGCGCCGCCGTGTCCTGCTGCGCCTCGGCGGCCGGGGCGCAGCGCACCGCTTCGGCGTACGCGGCGAGCACCGGTGCCTCGAACAGCGCCCGTACCGGCAGATCCCGGCCAAGGGACTCGCGCACCGCCGCGGTGACCTGGACGGCGAGCAGCGAGTGGCCGCCGAGGTGGAAGAAGTCGTCGGCGAGCCCTATCCGGGCCACGCCGAGAACTGTGCTCCAGATCTCGGCCAGGGCCCGCTCGGTGTCGTCGCGCGGCGCGAGCAGCGCGGTGGAGCCGGTGGACCAGTCCGGCGCGGGCAGCGCGGCGCGGTCGAGTTTGCCGTTGGCGGTCAGCGGCAGGGTCTCCAGGGTGACGAACGCCTCCGGGACCATGTACTCCGGCAGCCGCTCGCGCAGATGGGCGCGGAGCCGGGGCACCAGGGTGCGGGCGATCCGGCCGCGATGGGGGTCGTTGGCCCAGTGCGGCCACGGCAGGCCGGCGCAGTTTCCGGCCGGAGGCAGCGCAGTGACGGCGTCGGTGCCGGCCGGGCGGAACGCGGCGTCGAAGCGTCCGAGGGGGTCCCCGGTGGCCCAGCTGAGCTCGACGGCGTACCCGAGCCGGGCCGCCGTGTCGCGTACGTCCTGCGGGTCGAGCCCGACCGTCTCATCGGCGGCGTCGATGCCCGTGTCCTCGCCGCAGAGCCGCGCCGCGGTCACCGCGTCGGCGTGCACCCGGGCGTTGGGGATGGAGGTGACGACCACGGGGGAGCCGTCGAGCAGCGCCGCCGGCTCGCCGCCGGTCCACGCCACCGTGCGCGCGGAGGCGGGGACGGTCTCGGTGTCCAGGTGCAGCACCACGTCGTAGCGGTAGCGGGTCATCTCGTTCCGGTCGCGCCCGGGTTTGGGCAGCACCTCCACCCGGCCGATGCGCGGGATCTCCTGGCGCAGGGACTCGAAGAAGCACGGGTCGAGCAGCAGCTCGTTCTCCTGCCGCACGGCCTGGCGGACCTGGCGGGCAAGTTCGGCGTCGTCCGCCCCGGCCGGCCGGCCTTCTTCGAGCACCGAGACGTGGAAGGCCTCCAGCAGGGCGCGGTGGCGCACGTCGCCGACCACGATCCGCCCACCGGGCGCGAGCAGCCCGGCGGCCTTGGTGAGCACGTCCACCAAGTAGCCCGCGCTCGGCAGGTACTGGGCCACCGAGTTCACGACGACGGTGTCGTACGCGTCGCCCTTGAGGTCGTCCAGCTCGTGGCCCGGCCGGCGCAGCAGCGTTACGTGCTGCCAGTCGGCCGGCAGATGACGGCGTACGTGAGCGATGGCGCTGGATGACAGGTCGAGCCCGGTGTACTGCTCGCATGCGCCGGCCAGCCGGAACAGGAGCAGCCCGGTACCGCTGCCGATCTCCAGGACCCGCCTCGGCTTCGTGGCGCGCACCAGGGCGACGGTGTCCTCCACCCAGCGCCGCATCTCCTCGGCGGGGATCGGCTCACCGGTGTAACTGCTGGTCCAGCCACGGATGTTGAACGTGGGGTCGGCGCCACCGGCCTGCTCGTACTGCTCGTAGGCGGTGTCGAAGACGGTGCGCCACTGGGTGACCTGCTCCGCGTCGGCCGCCCGTCCCCTGCCGGGCGAAGCCTCGCCGTCGGCGTCCGCGTCGGGCACCAGATACGCGACCAGGCCGGTGCCGCCGTCCGGGGTCTCGCGGGGCAGCACCGCCACGTGCCGCACGCCCGGGTGGGCGCCGAGTTCCGCCTCGATCTCGCCGGGCTCCACGCGGTGCCCGCGCACCTTGACCTGCTGGTCGACGCGGCCCAGGTACTCAAGCGTCCCGTCGGGCAGCCTGCGGGCCAGATCGCCGCTGCGGTAAAGCCGCTCCCCGTCGCCGAGCGGCGAGGGCACGAAGCGTTCGGCGGTCAGGCCGGGCCGGCCCAGATAGCCACGGGCGAGGCCGGGTCCGCCGACGCACAGCTCACCGGGGATCCCGGCCGGCACCGGTTCGCCGCGCCCGTCCAGGAGGTGCACCGCCAGGTCGGCGAGGGGGCGGCCGATCACGCTGCCCGGGGCGCCGAGGCCGGCCGCGCCGAGGGTGTGCGCGGTGACGTGCACCGTGGTCTCGGTGATGCCGTACATGTTGACCAGGCGGGGCGCTTCGGGGTGCCGGGCGGCCCAGTCGCGCAGCGCGCCCGGTTCAAGGGCCTCGCCGCCGAACACGACGTGCCGCAGCGCGAGCGGGCGCGCCGCCGACGTGGTGGCCGCCGCGTCGGCGTCGGCGAACTGGCGAAACGCGGTGGGGGTCTGGCTGAGCACCGTGACGCCCTCCGCGCGGACCAGCGCGTGGAATGCGGCCGGGGTGCGCCGGGCCTCCTGCGGCACCACGGCGACGCGGCCACCGTGCAGGAGCGCGCCCCAGATCTCCCAGACCGAGAAGTCGAACGCGGCCGAGTGGTAGAGCGACCAGACGTCGTCCGGGCCGAACGCGACATCGGGCGCGGCCGCTTCGAACAGCCGCAGCACGTTGGCGTGGGTGAGCAGCGCGCCCTTGGGACGGCCGGTGGTGCCGGAGGTGTAGATCACGTACGCCAGGTGGCCGGGGCCGAGCCGGGCCGGCTCCAACGGCTCCGAGGAGAGCGGCTGGTCCACCGCGAGGACGGGGAGGCCGTCGCGGAGCCCCGCGTGCTCCGGGTCGGCGACCAGAGCCACCGCGCCGCAGTCGGCAAGGGTGAAGGCAAGGCGCTCGGCGGGATGGCGCGGATCGAGCGGCACATACGCGCCGCCGCTCTTCAAGATGCCCAGGATCCCGGTGACCAGCCGCGCCGACGGCTCGACGCAGATCGCCACCCGGCTCTCGGGGCCCACGCCGAGCGCGCGAAGGCGCCGGGCCAGCGCGTCGGAGCGCCGGTCGAGTTCGGCGTACGTCAGCCGCTCGGGGCCGCAGCCGACCGCGATGGCGTCGGGCCGCAGCCGCACCTGCTCGGCGAAGGCATCCGGAAGACTGCGCGCCGCCGGGGCGGTGGATCCGCGCGCGGCGCCGGCCATGAGCTCCGCGCTCCGCTCGGTGGCGCCGAGCAGGGGGAGCGCGTCGAGCCGGGTGGCGGGGGCTTCGACGGCGGCCGCGAGCAGGCGCAGCCACTGGTCGATGAAGCGGCGCACGGTGCGCTCGTCGTACAGCTCGGTGCTGTAGTCGGCGAGCCCCGTCAGCCCCTCGGGGGTCTCGGTGACCTGGAGGTGCAGATCGAACTTGGCGGTCCCGGTGTCGACCGCGGCCACGTCCATCCGCAGGCCCGGCAGCTCGATCCGGGTCTCCGGGGTGTTCTGGAGGACCAGCAGCAGATTGGCGAACGGGGTGCGGCCTTGCGCGTCGCGGTCCGGGCGCGCTTCCTCCACGATCCGCTCGAACGGCACGTTCTGATGGGCGTACGCCGCGAGCGCCGACTCCCGTACGCGGCCCAGCAGTTCGGTGAAGGACGGATTGCCGGACAGGTCGGCGCGCAGCGGCAGCATGTTGACGAAGAAGCCGATCAGGCCCTCCGTCTGCGGGTGGTTGCGGTTGGCGACGGGCGAGCCGACCACCAAATCGTTCTGCCCGCTCCACCGCTGAGCGACGGCCATGAACCCGGCGAGCAGCGCCATGTACAAGGTGGCGTCGTGCTCGCGGGCCAGCGCGGTCAGGCGGGCGGCGAGATCGCCTTCGAGCCGCCAGGGGAAGCAGGCGCCGGCGAAGCTCTGCTGGACGGTGCGCGGCCGGTCGGTGGGCAGGTCCACGACGCTGGGCGCGCCGGCCAGCCGCTCACGCCAGTGGGCCAGCTGCGACTCCAGCGCCTCACCGGATACCCGCCCGTGCTGCCAGAGCGCGAAGTCGGCGTACTGGATGGACAGTTCGGGCAGCCCGGCGGCGTCCGCGCGGTAGTGGTGGGCCAGCTCGCGCACCAGGATGTCCAGGGACCAGCCGTCCGCCACGATGTGGTGGATGGTGAGCACCAGCAGGTGCTCCTCGTCCGCCAGCCTGACCAGGGTGGCGCGCAGCAGCGGGCCGGAGCCCAGGTCGAAGGGGCGGCGGCTCTCCTGTGCGATCAGCTCCGACAGCGCGGCCTCGCGATTGTCCTCGCCCGGAGCGGACAGATCGATGAGCGCGAGGGTGACCGTGACCCGGTCGTGCACGATCTGCTCGGCCCTGCCGTCCTCGGCGTGGAAGGTGGTGCGCAGCGCCTCGTGCCGGGCAACGACCCTGTTCAGGGCCCCTTCGAGCGCGCCGGCGTCGAGGCCGCCGGTCAGCCGGACGGTGCAGGCGATGCTGTAGAGCGGGCTCGGTCCCGCGAACTGCTCGACGAACCACAGGCGTTGCTGGGCAAAGGACAGCGGAAGGCGCACCCCCTGGGGGCGGCGGGCGATCAGGTCGGCGGCGTCGGGTCGGGACAGGCCCTGCTCCTTGAGCAGCTGGGCGAGCAGGCGGCGCTTGTCGGCGGAGAGCGCGGTGCGCTGGGGTGACTGGCTCATGTGGGTGATCCCGGGGCGGTGGGTGGCGTGGACGTGGGTCAGGCCGGCAGATGGTGCGGCAGCGGGAACTCCCGGCAGAGCCGGGCGACTTCGCCGCGCACCTCGTCGCGGACGGCCGGATCGAGCGTGAAATCGCGCTCCCCGGTGGGCGTCACGGCGGTGAGTACCCGGTCGACCAGTGCGGCGCAGCGGCGCATCTCGGCCGGTCCCATGGCGCGCAGCGCCAGCGTGTTGGTGCCGAAACGGATGCCGCTTGTGACCCGGGGTCCGTGTGGGTCGCCCGGTATTCGGTTGCGGTTGACGACGATCCGGCAGTCGGCGAGCGCGGCCTCGGCGATCGCGCCGGTCAGGCCGCGCCGGCCGACGTCGAGCAGCACCATGTGGTTGTCGGTGCCACCGGTGACCAGGGTGTGGCCGAGGCCGGCGAAGGCATGCGCCAGCTCGCGGGCGCCGTCCACCACCCGTCCCGCCAGGGCGCGGAACTCCGGCTGGGCGGCGATGTCGAAGGCGCGCGCCTTGGCGGCCACCGCGCCCAGATCGGGGGTGCCCTGGAGGAAGGGGAAGGTTCCGTGCGCGATGGCCCGGCTGAGCGTGCGCCGGGTGCCGGGCAGCACCGTCCGGGCATCTTGGCCCAGCAGGATGAGTCCGCCGCGCGGCCCGTACAACTGTTTGTAGGTGCTGGTGGTGGTGGCGTGCGCGTGGTCGACCGGACTCGGGTGCAGGCCGGCCGCGACCAATCCGGCGATATGGGAGATGTCGGCCAGCAGATAGGCGCCGACCTCGTCGGCGATGCGCCGGAACCGGGCGAAGTCCACGGTGCGCGGGTAGGCGCTCGCGCCGCACACGATCACCTTGGGCCGGTGCTCGTGGGCGAGCTCGGCCACCTGCCCGTAGTCGAGCAGCCCGTCGGCGTCGGTGCCGTAGCCCACCGCGTGGAAGAACCGGCCCGACACCGAGGCCGGCGAGCCGTGTGTGAGATGGCCGCCCGCGCTCAGCTCCATGCCGAGCAGGGTGTCGCCCGGCTTCATCAGGGTGCACAGCACGATCTGGTTGGCGGTGCTGCCCGAGTGGGGCTGCACATTGGCGTACTGGGCGCCGAACAGCGAGCGGGCCCGTGCGACCGCCAGCCGCTCGACCTCGTCGACGACCTCGCAGCCCGCGTGGTAGCGGGCGCCGGGGTAGCCCTCGGTGGTGACGTTGGAGATGGTCGCTCCGGCGCAGGCGAGGACCGAGGGGTCGGCGCTGCTGGAGGCGGCCACCATGGCCAGGGTCTCGCTCTGCCGGACGTGTTCGCGTTCGAGCAGTCCGGAAAGGAGCGGGTCGGCGGCGGCCAGGCGGTGCGCGCCGAGGCTCGCGTGACCGGCCAGGACGCCGGTGCTCGTGGAGGTGGTCATGCCAGGCCCTTCTCGTGGGCGACGAGCAGCCCGTGGGCCGCCTCGTCGGTCATCTCCAGCAGTCCGGCGGCGATCTCGGCCACCGCGGCGACATCGGCGCCCGCCTCCCGACCTCGTGCCGCGAGGCGTCGCGCCTGCTCGGCGAGGGTGGGCGCCTCGAACAGGTCGCGCAGAGGCAGTTCGACGCCGAAGGTCTCCAAGAGCGCCGAGGCGAGCCGGGTGGCGAGCAGTGAGTGGCCGCCGAGCGCGAAGAAGTCGTCCTCGGCGCCCACCTGGTCGACGTCGAGGAGTTCGGCCCACAGCGCGGCGAGGACCCGTTCGACGTCGTCGCGCGGGGCCACGAAGGCGGCGCCCTCGCGGTCGGCCCGTTCGTCGGGCTCGGGCAGCGCGGCCCGGTCCACCTTGCCGTTGGGGGACAGCGGCAGCGCGTCGAGGGTGACGAACACCGCCGGGACCATGTACTCGGGCAGGTCCGCCTTGAGCAGCCCCCGCAACTGCGCTGCGGACGGCGCCAGTTGGGCTCCCCCGGCGGGCACCACATACCCGACCAGGCGCCGCTCGTCCCCTTCGCCGCGCGCCGTGACCACGGCGCGCTCCACCCCCGGATGGCGGCGCAGCACCGCCTCGATCTCGTCCAGCTCGATCCGCAGACCACGCAGCTTGACCTGGTGGTCGAGGCGGCCGATCAGCTCGATCACCCCGTCGGCGCGGGTGCGGGCGAGGTCACCGGTGCGATAGAGGCGCGCGCCGGCGGGCACCGGGCCGCTGCCGGCCGCCGGATGCGGACGGTAGCGGTCGGCGGTGAGGCCGGGGCGGCGCAGATAGCCCCGCGTCAACCCGCCGCCCGCCAGGCAGAGTTCACCGGGCACGCCGACCGGGGCGGGCTCCAGGGCCGGCGTCAGGACGACGGCCTGCTGGTTCACCATCGGACGGCCGTACGGGATGCTCGTCCAGGCCGGGTCGCTCTCCACGACCGGGTAGGTGATCGAGTGGATGGACGCCTCGGTGGCGCCGCCGAGCGCGATGAACGCGAGCCCGGGCGCGATCCGGCGGAACCGCTCCGGCAGCGCGACCGGGATCCAGTCCCCGCCGAGAAAGGCCGTTTTGAGCTTCGGCAGCCGAACGCCCCGCTCCTGACCGGCCCGTACGAAGGCATCGGCGAGCGCCGGCGCCGAGTTCCACACCGTCACCCCGTGGCGGCGCGCCAGGTCCACCCAGTGGTTTGGATCGCGCGCCCGGTCGGGGTGGGGCACGACCACCGCGCCGCCGGCCGCCAGAATGCCGAGCGTTTCGTAGACGAACATGTCGAAGCTCGGGGAGGACAGGCCGAGCACGCGGTCGCCGGGCCCGATGCCGTAGGTGCCGTTCAGATCGAGCAGGTTGTTGACGACACCCCGGTGCGGGACGGCGATGCCCTTGGGCGTGCCGGTGGAGCCGGAGGTGTAGATGACGTATGCCAGGTGGTCCGGTTCCGCCGGGGCGGTACGGCGCCGGGTGGCGGGCCAGTCCTGCGCGTCGTCCATCTCGACGAGCTCGGCGCCGGTGTCGGGCAGCAGCTCCGCCAGGGCGCGCTCGGTGAGGACCACCGGCGGCGCCGCGTCCTTGAGCATGAAGGCGAGGCGCTGCGCCGGGTAGGCCGGATCCAGCGGCACATAGGCGCCGCCCGCCTTGAGCACGCCGAGCACGGCGGCCACGAGCGCCGGGCCCTTGGTCAGACACAGCCCGACGGTGGTGTCGGGTCCCACGCCGAGCCCGGTGAGCCGCGCGGCGACGCGCTCGGCGAACGCGTCGAGTTCCGCGTAGGTCAGCTCGCCGGTCGTGGCGACGACGGCCGGCTCCTCGGGGCGCAGGGCTCGCTGCTCCTCGAAGAGCTCATGCAGCAAGGGCCCCGCCGCCGGGTAGGTGTGCGCCGTGTCGTTCCACTCCACCAGGGCCCGCTGCCGCTCCTGGTCGGTCAGGACCGGCAGCGCCGAAAGACGGGTGTCGGGCGCGGCTACGGCGGCGGCCAGCAGGGTGCGCCAGTGGCCGAGCAGCCGCTCGACGGTCGGCGCGTCGAAGAGGTCGCTCGCGTACTCGACGGTCCCGGTGAACCGTCCTCCCACCTCGCGGAGTTGGAGGTTGAGGTCGACCTGGGCGCCGCCGCGCGGCACCTCCCGTACGGTCACCTCGAGCCCCGGCAGGTCGGGCGCGGCCAGCGGCGCGTTCTGCACCAGGAGCAGCGACTGGACCAGCGGGTTGTGGCTGAGTGCCGGGCCTGTCACCCGCTCCGGCAGCATCCGCTCGAACGGCAGGGACCGGTGGTCGAATGCGGCCAGCGCTGCGGCACGGACCCGGTGCAGGAGCTCGGTGAACGTCGGGTCGCCGGCGAGCGAGGTACGGACGGGCAGGATGTTGATGAAACAGCCGATCAGCCCCTCCGCCTCGGCCGGGCGCACCGCCGCGCCGGTGCCGACCACGATGTCCTCGCTGCCGCTGTGACGTGCGAGGACGCTCTGAAAGGCGGCTAGCAGCGCCATGAACGGCGTGACCCCGGCCCGGCGGCACAGCGTCCGCACCCCCGCCGACAGCTCGGCCGTGAGCTCCACGGGAAGCATCGCCCCGCGCAGGGACTGCGCCGCCGGACGCGGGCGGTCGCCGGGCAGCTCCAGGAGTTCGGGCGCGCCGCTCAGCGCCGTGCGCCAGTACGCCCGGTCCTTCTCCTCGTCCGCCGCTCGGGCCTCGCCCTCCCACACCGCGAAGTCGCCGTACTGGATGGGCAGTTCGGGCAGCTCGGCGCCCCTGCCCGCGTAGCACTTGGCCAGCTCGGCCAGCAGGATGCCGATCGACCACATGTCGGCGACCAGGTGGTGCAGGGTGATCGCGAGTACGTGGCGCTGCGGGGCCAGGCGGTGCAGCACCACCCGGAGCAGCGGGCCCCGGCCCAGGTCGAAGGGGCGCGCCGCGTCGGCGGCCAGCACGCGGGCCAGCTCTTCGGCCGGGGTCTCGCGGGTCTCCCACGCGAACGCCGCCTCCCCGCCGACCAGTTGCGTCAGCTCGCCGTCCACTTCCTCGAAGCGGGTGCGCAGCGACTCGTGCCGGCGGACCAGTTCGGTCAGCGCGGCCGTCAGGGCGGCGGTGTCGAGGGGCCCGTCCAGGTGCAGGGCGAATGGCAGATGGTAGGCGCTGGTTTTGGGGGTCAGCCGCTCCACCAGCCAGATCCGGCGCTGGGCCGAGGTGGCGGGAAAGGCGTACTGCTGCATGGTCTGCTCTGCTCTCTGCCGACCGGACGGTTCTGAGGGGGAGTGGGGGACAGGGGTGGCGGGTTCGGGGAGCGCGGGGGCGTGTATGTCTACGGGCGCCGGGGTCGAGGTGCGCCGCAACTCGCTTGTCTTGAGCGCCACTTGGGGAACGTTCTCGGGCGGCGTCATGCGCCGGTCACCAGGTCGGCGGCGGCCCGGGCGTCGAGACCGGCCGGGATGCTCAGGTCGGGACCGGTCGCGCCGGGCGCGCGGGTGGCCGCGCGGCGGCGGGCCCGGCCCCCGCCGGTGACGTGCAGCAGCACGGTCTCCTCTGGCCGGATCCGTCCGGCGGCGACCGCCTTGCGCAGCCCGGCGACGGCCACCGCCGCGGCGGGTTCGATGTCGATGCCCTCCGCGTCGGCGAAGAGCCGTGCGGCGGCCACCGCCTCGGCGCGGTCCGCCACGCGCAGCTCCCCGCCGCTCTCGGCAAGAATCTCGCGCACCCCGCCGGCCGCGGCGTAGGACGGCGTGCGGGTGGTGAGCTCCCGGGCGTACGCCCGGGCCACGGCCGCCCGTGTCGCGGATTCCGAGCCGACGTCCGGCTCGGCCGACCCGTTTCGCCACGCGTGGAACATCGGTGCGTGATCAGCGTTCTGACAAAGTGTCAGCTTGGGTGGGCCGCCGAGCCGCACATCAGTGGTCCCGGACTCCGTGGTCCCGACTTCCAGGGCCCCAAACCGAGTGCTCGCGCCGCTGGGCAGCGCGTGCTTCCCGTCCGACGCCGCCGCACGGGCCGGCTCGGGCGTACGGTCCGGCACCGACACCGGCACCCGCTTCGATCCCGGCATGCCGTTCGCCAGCAGCCGCCGGGCGGCCTCGTGCGCGGCGATCGCGCCGGCCCCGCTGCCCACGGCCTGTACGTAGTGGTCGGGCAGCCGTCCGATGGTCTCGGCGGCGGACAGGAACGCGGTGCCGAGGCCGTCGCGCCGGGCCACGTTGCGGGTGCCGCCCTCGGCCTGGAAGCCCGGCCGGGCGGCGATGGCGTCGGCCAGCTCGATGGCGTCGCTGTAGTCGCCCGCCACCGTCACCAGCCGGACGCAGTCGGCGCGTTCGCCGGCCGCGGCGAGCGCGGGCAGTGCCGCGTCCGGTACCACCAGGACGCACTCGACGCCCTGATCCGAGCAGACCCGCTGGAAGGCCGCGGCGGTGTTGCCGGCGGATGCGACCACCAGGACCGGCGGCCGCTCGGGCAGCCGGGCCAGCACGGCCTGCGCCTCCAGCTCCTTGAAGCTGCCGGTGGCCAGGGCCGCGCCGCGCTCTGGCCAGTAACCGCTGAACGCGACCCACAGCTCCTTCAGGCCAAGGGCGCGACCGAGCCGTTCGGCGCGGTAGGTGGCGCCGCCACTGCCCTCGGGCAGCACCTGGCCCCGGGTCGGCAGCCAGCAGCGGTAGCGGAACGGGCCGCTGCCCGGGGCGGGGGCGAACGAGGCGGCGTACTCGGTGCGCAGGAGACCGGGGCGGTGGACCACGGCGCAGTCGAGACGCAGCCCGTCGTCCTGGTAGCTCTCCTGGCAGACGGGACAGCGCAGCAGGTACGGGCGGCTCGACACGGGATCCGGGCCGGTCTTCGTCCGGTCGGTGAGGAGCGGCGGGACGGCGGTCATCGTGCCTCCCCCGCGCCCGAGCCGACGACGGAGCCCGAGCCGACGACGGAGCCCGAGCCGGTGGCGGAGCGGGCGGCCGGGGTGGCGTCCGCGCCGGCGACGGGGCTCGCGGGCGAGTGCGTGCCCAGGGCCATGTCGGCGACCCGGCTCGCGGACGAGTCCGCGACCACGTCGGCGATCGGGCTCGCGGGCGAACCCGGGCCCACGGCCGGCCCGCCCGTGGCGCCGCCCGGAGCCCGGCGCAGGGCGCCGTCGGGGGCGCGTTCGACGGTGTAGCGGGACCGGTCCACCCGGACCGGGGCCGGGGCGGCCGGCCGGTGTCCCGGCCGGACGGGCGGCGGTCGCTTCCACCAGCGTCGCCACGGCCGCGACCGTGAGCCGTTCGAACAGCTGGTGCAGTGCGGGGGCGGCGCCGAACTCGGCGCGGACCCGTTCGGCGAAGCGGGCCAGGAGCAGCGAGTGGGCGCCCCGCTCGAAGAGGTCTTCGTGCCGGCCGATCCGCTCGACTTCGAGCAGTTCGGCCAGGAGCGCGGCGATCCGCCGCTCGGTCGCGCCGACCGGCTCCTCCAGGGTCTCCGACGCGACGGCGGCCCGTGGCGCGGGCAGGGCCCGCCGGTCGACCTTGGCGTTGGCGGTCAGGGGCAGCTCGTCCAGTGTCATGAGGACGGAGGGCACGGCATAGCCGGGCAGGGTGCGGCGCAGTCGCTCGCGCAGCTCGGCCGGCGCCGCGGGCGTCTCCCGCTGCTCGACGTACCCGACAAGGCGGGCCCGCGCGCCCTCGCCGTCCACCACGACCGCGGCCCGGCGCACCGAGGGCAGTCGCTCCAACGCGGTCTCGATCTCGCCCAGTTCGACGCGGTGCCCGTGCAGCTTGACCTGGGTGTCTGCGCGGCCGACGAAGAGCAGCGCGCCGTCAGGGCCGCGCCGGACGAGGTCACCGGTGCGGTAGAGCCGCGCGCCGGGTACGGCGGTGAACGGGTCCGGCACGAAGCGCTCGGCGGTCAGGCCGGGACGGCCCAGATATCCGTGCGCCAGGCCGTCGCCGCCGATGAGGAGTTCACCGGTGACCCCGGACGGGACCGGCTCAAGAACCGAATCGACCACGTACAGCCGGGTGTTGGCGACCGGCGAGCCGAGCGGCAGTGCTCCGCCGGCCTCGGTGAGCTCGCCGCGCGCCGACCATACGGTGGTCTCGGTCGGCCCGTACACCTGCCACAGCCGTACGCCACGGGACAGGAGCTCGGCGGCGAGCTCCGCCGGCAGCCGCTCCCCGCCGCACAGCGCGGTCAGGCCCAAAGTGCCGGACCAGCCCGCGTCCAGGAGCAGCTGCCAGGTCACCGGCGTGGCCTGGAGGTGGCTGACCCGTCCGGTCTCCAGGCAGCCGCGCAGACGTGAACCGTCGCCGGCCGTCGCCGCGTCGGCCAGGTGCACGGTCGCGCCACGGACCAGGGGCAGGAAGTATTCGAGCGCGGCGATGTCGAAGGCGGGCGTGGTGACGGAGAGCCAGCCCGCGCCGGGGGCAAGCGGCAGGTCGCGCTCGAAGGAGGCGAGCAGGTTCGCCAGCGCCCGGTGCGGCACCACCACACCCTTGGGACGACCGGTCGAGCCGGACGTGTGCAGGACGTAGGCGGGGGACTCGGGGGCGATCAGGGTGTCGTCGGCGCGCTCGGCCTCTTCGACGGTGTCGAGCGCGAGGACCGTCCAGTCGCCGGCCGGGACGCGTTCGCCCGGCAGGTCGGTCAGGACGACGGCGGCGTCGGCGTCGGCGAGCACGAGCGCGAGGCGTTCGGCCGGGTGGCCCGGGTCCAGCGGCAGATAGGCGGCGCCGGACTTGAGCACGCCGAGCAGCGCGGCCAGCAGGGGCGGGGTGCGGGGGAGCAGGACGGCGACGTGGTCACCCGGAGCGACGCCTAGGGCGCGCAGCCGCGCCGCGACGCCGTCGGCCAGCCGGTCGAGTGTGCGGTAGTCCAGCTGCTCACCGCCCTGCCATCCGGCGGCGGTGACCGCGACGGCCCGAGGGGTCCGGGCGGCCTGGGCCTCGAAGCGGCGCACCACGCCGTCGGCGGGATCGTAGGCGAGCGCGGTGTCGTTGCCCTCGGCGAGGGCGGCCCGGCGCTCGGCCGGGGGCAGGAGCGGCAACGCACCGACCGGGCGTGCGGTGTCCGCCGCGATCGCGGACAGGAGGGTGACGAAGCGCGCGGCGAAGTGCTCGGCGGTCCGTGGCAGGTAACGGTCGGTGTCGTAGCGGACCGAACCGGCGAGCCCGCCCTCGGCGGCGCCCAGGGTGAGTTGCAGGTCGAACTGGCTGCCGCCGACCGGCAGCGCAAGCGTCGAGCAGTCCAGGGCGCCGAGCGTGAAGGGGACGCCGTCACGACCGGTGGCCATCGCCACCAGCGCGTCGGCGTGGCCGCCGGGTGCCTGTTGCAGGCTGAACAGGCTGCGCACCAGCGGCCGTCCGCCCTGATCGCGGTCCGGGCGGATCAGTTCGATCAGCGCGGGGAACGGCACGTCGGCGCCGTCCAAAGCCCTGCGCGCGCCGTCGCGCACGCGGGCGAGGAGTGCGGTGAACGGTTCGGCGGCCTCGATCCGGGTGCGCAGCGGCACGGTGTTGACCAGAGAGCCGACCGTCCCGGCGAACGCGGCGTCGGCGCGGCCGTGGGTGGGGGTGCCGACGACCACGTCCCACTCGCCGGTGCAGCGCGCGAACAGCAGCTGGAAGGCGGCGAGCAGCACCGTGTACAGAGTGCTGCCCTCGCGCCGGGCCAGGGCCGTCAGTGCCTCGGTGGTGGCGCTGTCCACGGCCAGCGGTACGGCCGCGCCGCGCAGCCGCTGGCGCTCGGGCAGCGGCAGGTCGGCGGGGAGCGAAGTCCCGGTCCGTACTCCCGTCAACTCCCGCTCCCACTGCTTCAGTTGACGGCGTCCGCTCGCGGTGCCCGGCAGCTCGGCCTGGCGGCGGGCGAAGGCGGCGAACGGGACGGCGGCGACCGGGGCCGGGGTGGGCTCGCCCTTGAGCGCCGCCGGATAGCCGGCGGCCAGTTCGTCGAGGAGGAGCGAGAGGGACCACAGGTCGGCCACGAGGTGGTGGGCGGTGAGGACGAGACGGTGGCCGTCGTCGGCGCCGGTGAACAGCCGGGCCCGCAACAGCGGTCCGGACTCCAGGTCGAAGGGCTGCTCGGCCGTCTCCGTCATCAGAGCGGCGAGTTCGGCGGCGTTCAGGACGGAGACGTCGATCTGCTCGAAGGCGGGCTCAAGGGCCGCGTGCACCCGCTGCACCGGACCCGATCCGGTGCGCGGGAAGGTGCTGCGCAGCACCGCGTGCCGCTCGGACAGCGTCGCGAGAGCCGTGCGCAGGGCGGCCGCATCGAGAGCGCCGTGCACCCGAAACGCGGCCGAGACCAGGTAGGCGGGGCTCTCCGGAGCGACCTGGTGCAGGAACCACAGGGCGGCCTGGTTGGGGGAGAGCGGGTGGTCGCCTGGCTCGGTTGCCTCGGCCACCGCCGTCGGTCCGATCTCTTGGGCCCCGGCCGCGAAGCGCTCGGCGAGCAGCCGCGAGAGGCCGGACAGGTCGAGGGCGAGCGCTTCGGTCAGGGCGAGGTCGACGCCGAGGGTGGTGCGCAGTTCGTGCCGCAGGCGGACCGCGCCGAGCGAGTCGAGGCCGAGTTCGGCGAGCCGGTGCTCAGGAGCGAGGTCGTCGGCGGCCATGCCGAGGCGCGCGGCGAGCAGGGCGCGCAGCGCGGCGAGCAGCAGCGCGGGACGCGTCGCGGGGTCCGCCGCGCGCAGCGCACCGGCGTCCAGGGCCACCGGCCGTTCGGCCGCCGCGCCCTGCGGACGGCCGCTGTGCGCCAGCGCCGTGAGGTCCCCCGCCAGGTAGGAGGCGGCGCACACATGGCGCTGCACCTTGCCGCTCGACGTGCGCGGCAGCGTCGCGGCGCGGATCAGGACCACCGCCGCCGGCCGCACCCCGTGGGCCTCGGCGACGCCTTCACGCACCGCGCGGGCCAGCGCCTCCAGGTCGTCGTCCTGATGGTCGCGCGCCACCTCCTGCACGATCACCAGCTCGGCGGTGCCGGCCAGTTCGACCTGCACGGCGGCGCCGCAGTTTGGGCGCAGCGCGGGGTGGACGCCGGCGACGGTGTGCTCGATGTCCTGCGGGTAGTGGTTGCGGCCACGGACGATGATCAGGTCCTTGAGCCGCCCGGTGACGTACAGCTCGCCCTCGTGCAGCAGACCCAGGTCGCCGGTGCGCAGGAAGGCGGGGCGGTCCTTGGCTGTCTGCTCGTCGGCGCTCTCGTCGTTCTCCGCCTCATCGGCGAGGCGGGCGCCGAAGGTCGCGGCGCTGTGCTCGGGACGGTTCCAGTAGCCCTGGGCCACGCTCGGCCCCGAGAGCCAGATCTCGCCTATCGCCCCGGCCGGCGCGGGCCGCCGGGTGAGCGGGTCGACGATTTCGAGGCGCTGGGAGCCGTCCGGGCGTCCGCTGCTGACGAGTTCGGTGGTCCCGCTCCCGGTCGCCGACCCGGGCACGCCCGGGGCCTCGTCGGGTACGCCGGCGAGCAGCGCGTTCGGGGCTTGGAAGCGGGCGGGGGCGGTGCCGTGCGGCTTGCACGAGACGATGAGGGTGGCCTCGGCGAGGCCGTAGCACGGGGTGAAGGCCTCGGCGCGGAAGCCCGCGGGGGCGTAGGCGTCGGCGAACCGGCGGAAGGTCTCGGCGCGCACCGGTTCCGCGCCGTTGAACGCCACCTCCCAGCTGCTCAGATCCAGTCCCGCCAGCACCTCGGGGGTGGCCAGATCGGCGCACAGGTCGTAGGCGAAGTTGGGGCCGCCGCTCACCGTGGCCCGGGTCCTGCTGATCTCGCGCAGCCAGCGCAGCGGATCCTGGGCGAAGGCGGTGGGCGCCATCAGCGAGCAGGAGCCGGCGTAGTACAACGGCTGGAGCATGCCGCCGATCAGGCCCATGTCGTGGAAGAGCGGCAGCCAGGACATGCCGCGCGTACGGACGGTGGTGTGGAACGCCCGCTGGATCAGCGCCGAGTTGTGCAGCAGATTGCCGTGGGTCAGCACCACGCCGCGCGGCGCCGATGTGGAGCCGGAGGTGTACTGGAGGAACGCCACCGTGTCCGCGTCGACGCGCGGGCGCACCCAGTCCCCGGCCTCCTCCTCGGGCACCCGGTCGCTGGCGAGCAGGCGCAGCACGTCCATCACCGCGCCGTCCGGGTCGCCGGGCAGCAGCCGTTCGCGGACGGCGGCGGTGGTCAGCGCCACCGTCGCCCCGCAGTCCGCGACGATGTCCACCAGCCGCTCAAGGGAGCGGGGGCGGCGGTTGGGCGGGTAGACCGGCACCGCGACGGCGCGCGCGTACAGGCAGCCGACGAAGGACACCACGTACTCGAGCCCGGGCGGCTGGAGCAGCAGCACCGGGGAGTCGGTCAGACCGCGCCGCCGCAACCGGGCCGCGACGGCCCGGGCCCGCCGGTCGAGCTGCCCGTAGCTCAGCCGTTCGGCCGGCGCGTCCTGCCTTCCGGAGAACTCGAAGGCCGTACGGTCCGGATCCGCCGCCGCGGTGGCGGCGATCGCCGAGATCCAGTCCTGATGCTCAAGTCGCGGGTCCACGCGTTGTTCCCTTTACCGTTCGGTGTCCGATGCCCTGTCCCTGCCGCCGCCGTCACCCGGGGCGCCGCCCGCCGCTCGCGGCGGTGCTGCTCGTGCCGCGGCGCTTGCCCTCAGCCGGCGGACGGCACCGCGTCGGCCCCGGCGGCCTGCTGCTCCATCGCGCGGCGCAGACTCAGCGGCCGCATGTCCGTCCACACCTCGTCGATGTGGGCCAGACACTGCGCCTTCTCGCCCCGTACGCCCTCGGCACGCCAGCCGGCGGGCAGCTCCCGGTCGGCGGGCCAGATCGAGTACTGCTCCTCGTGGTTGACCACGACCTGGTAGACGGTGGTGTCCTCGCTGCTCATCACTGCGCTCCGATCCGGTGGGTGGATGGCGGCGGCCGTGTCGGGTGCCGCCGAGCGGGCGGGCCGTGGGGGCCGGCCGCTCTGTCTTCGATGCTGTCGTCCGGCCCTGACGGCGCCCTTGACCTGCCCTTGGCGGTCCCTGGACGCGCCCTGGCCCGGTCCTGTGCGCGGCCGGACGGGCCTCCGTCGTGCCGCCTGCGCCGTACTGACGGCTCACTGAACGCCGACTGAATGGGGGTGGGTCAGCCGAGCGCGGGAAAGAGCCGGACCTCGGCGGCCTCCCGTAGATAGGAGGCGCCGTCGGTGCCGCCGGTGCCGCGCACGGTGCCGATGACCTTCATCGTGATGCCCCAGTGGGTACGCTTCATCGCGCCCCACGCCGCGTCCAACTCGGCCATGGCGGGCGCGAGTTCGTCCTCAGGGAGGCCACTGCGCGCCAGCGCGAGGTGCAGCGTCGGACAGGAGCGCTCCACGGCCCGGTAGGTCCGGGACTGCACCGCGCTGCGCCCGTCGGTGTTGGCCCGTATCACCGCGAAGGCGTCCTTGGGCATCGTGGTCAGCACCCGGAACACCCCGGATGTGCCGGTGACATGGCGGGTCGCCTCGTCGAGCAGCTTCTGTGCCAGGTCGATCCGGCCCGTGCCCACCGCCTCCGTCGCCGCCTCCACGGCCCGGGCGACCGCCGCGAAGACCGCCTCGAAGATCTGGATGAGCCGGATGAACATCTGCTCGTCATGGCTGCGGGTGGTGGGTGTCAGCGTCAGCTCCACGGCCCGCAGCACCTCGGCCGTGACCCTCTCCCGCGCCGCCCGGGCCGCCTCGGCGCCCGCGCGCACCAGGGCGGCGTCCTCGTCGGGCGCGCGGGGCGTGCTCGTCGTCCCGTACCGGGACGCGAGTCCCGCTGCCGCGATGAGGGCACGCAGCGCCGCCCTGGCCCTGGGCCGGCCGGCCGGGGCGCCGGCCAGCGTGGCGGTCTCGGTCTCCACGATGTCGGCGAGCAGGGCGGTGATGACGTGGTCGGTGCTCGCGCCGTTCTCGGCGAGCGACGTGTAGACCGGGATCCCCGCATAGCCGGCGTAGTCGCCGTGGCGGCCGTCCACGACCTGCGGCAGCCAGTCCGCGAGGAGCCGCGCCGGCCCCGCGCCGCCCTGGGGACGGATGGCGCGCAGCGCCGTCAGGAGTTCGTCACCGACCGCGTTCTTGCCGACGGTCCGGTAGTGGCCGAGCACCGCGCGATAGGGGAAGCTCGCGGCGTCCTGACCCGCGCCGCGCCAGCGCGCGAGTTCCCGCAGCGCGCGGCGCGGGTCGAGGTCGGCGGGCTCGGGCCGGGCCGCCATCAGGCTGGGGCCACCGACGCCGGGCGCTCGGGACGGGTCGTCGGCGGGTGTGTCCGTACGGATGGCGGGCGCATGCCCGGCCCCTGGGGCCGAGGAGAGTGCTGCGGTCACGGTCGCTCCGTTGTGGTGTGCGGCCGGGCCGGGAGACGGCCCGGAGGTTCACGGGCAGGACGGCGCAGCCTGGCCGGCGCGGGCCTTGTGGGACCGGGCCGACCAGGCTGCGGGGGGGGCGCGGGGTCAGGCGTCGTGCGGGGCCGGGTCGGCCAGCACATGGCCGTCGCCCGCGCGGTGGGTGCGCGAGCGGCGCAGGTCGGCGAGGACGAAGGTGCGCTGGAGCCAGCGGTCGGTGCCGTCGAAGCGCGGACGGAAGGCGGTACGTCCGTGCACGGTGATCCGGTTGTCGACGACGGCCAGGTCGCCCGGCTCCAGACGGGCCGTGCGCGCGGTGCGCTCGAAGAGCCGCCGCAACTCCTCAAGGGCCGCCGAGGCCCGCTCGGTGAGCGGCTTGGTGGCGGCCATGTCGACCCGCAGATCCGGATCGTCGGGGGCGCCGGTGAGCACGGGGTGCGGCTCGGCAAGGCCGCCGGTCCCGCCGAACGAGGGCGGCGGCGCGGTGCGGAACTCCGGCCGGTGCAGCGCCGCTCTGCTCACGTCGTCGAGCAGCGGCAGCACTTCGCGCACGCACGAGGTGCGCAGCCCGGCGAGGCCGCCCGGGTCGGCGCGCAGGCACAACAGCATGACGAAGTCCGGCCGGTGGGGGTGGAAGGCGTTCTCGTTGTGGAAGGTGAGCAGCACCGAGCCCGCGTTGCCCTGGAAGTCCTCCCGTCCGGGCACCGGCACGACGTCCTGCACCAGCGCGCCGGTCTTCTCCGGCCGGAAGGCGGCCGGGTCACCGAGCCCGCACGCGGCGAGCATCAGCACGGCGGCGGGCACGTTGGCCGTGCGCTGCACCGAACCGTCCGTCACGGGTGTGGCGCCAAGGCCGGGCGCGGCGACCGGCAGCCCGCGCACCAGGAGCGCGCCGCCCGGGCCCGGGTCGCGGCGGAAGGAGCGCAGGGTGCGGCGCAGCCGGGCGGGCAGTTCCTCCCAGTGGTCGCGGGCCGATGCCACCCAGGCGGGCTCGTCGATCCGCGCCTGGGGACCCGCGCACAGGAGCGCGGCGACCCGCTCGGTGGCGCTCGTCTCGGCCCCGGTCAGGACCAGGTCGGGTGTCGTTATGTCGGTGGTGTCGACGGTCAGTGAAACCGGCACGGCTGCCAGCCTTTCTCGAAGCGGTCGGGCCGCCCGGCCATCGGACGGCCGGGACGGTCAGCGCGGGCCTGCCGTATCGAGCTGCCGGGCGACCGCGGCCCACAGGCTGCCGACGGTCTCGAAGGCCTCGGGCCCCAACTCCTCGTCGGGAATGGCTACGTGGTAGGCCTCCTCCAGCTGGATGAGCAGTTCGACGACGGCCATCGAGTCGAGTCCCGCGGACCGCAGCCCGCGCTCGGCGGACAGCGGCCGCTCGTCGGCCAGCCGGGGCAGCAGAGCGGTCAGAACGCGCTCGTACCGCTCGTCCCAACGGGGTTGTGTGATCACGGTGTTCAGCTCCTCGCGGTGCGACCGGCGGGGTCGCGGTGGTGGTCGGTGCCCGGCCGGGCACCGGTGTCGCTCGCGGCCGTGGCGCCAGGGGTGTCGTCGGCGCCACAGGCCTGGGTGGCGGGCTCGTGGACGGGAAGCGGCTCGCGCGTGAGGGTCAGCCGGCCGGCGCCGACAACGCGGCCGTCCCGGACGGTGACTTCGACGGGCGCGGGCCGGCTGAGGAACCCGAGCAGGCTCGCGGTCGCTCCGTACGCCCCGACGTTGGGCACGGCCAGCAGTGCGCCGGGCCGAGGGGGCACGGTTTCGGCGGCCCGGCTGATCACGTCGGCGGGGGTGCACAGGGGGCCGACCAGGGTCACCCGGCGGGCCTGGCCGGCCTCCGGCCCGGGGGCCGCCGCATTTACCCGGTCGGTCTCGGCCCCGGGCTCGGTCTCGGCCTCCGGCCCAGCGACCCGGAGCGGTTCGGCGCGCAGGGACGGCAGCCGGCCCACCCCGGAGAGACCGCCCAGATGATTGATGCCGCTGTCGAGGACGCCGAACGTCGTGCCCCGGCTCTCCTTGACCTCGGTGACGGTGCAGATCAGGCGACCGCTGTCGCCGACCAGATACCGCCCGGACTCGAACGACGGCTCCAACCGCCCCCGCCAGCCCGGCAGATGCTCGTCGAGCGCGGCTGTCAGCGGTGCGCGCAAGGCGTCGTAGCGCGGCCGCTCGCCCGGCGCCGCGTAGGGGCAGGCGAAGCCGCCGCCGAGGTCGAGCATCCGCAGCGGCACGCCCCAGTGGGCCTCAAGGGCGGCGGCGGTACGGATCGAGGCGACCGCCTCGGCCAGCAGCCCCGCCGGATCGACGGCGTTGGTCAGCGGAAAGAAGTGCAGCCCCCACAACCGCGTTCCAGCGACGAGCAGTTGGGCCAGGCCGGGCAGCCCGTCCGTGATGTCGTGGCCGAACTGCGAGGCCCCGCCGGTCATCCGCAGACCGACACCCGCCCCCGCGCCGGCGCCGTTCACGCGCAGAAGACAGCGCGCGGTCACCCCCAGGGCGCGCGCCTGGGCGCCGACCCGGCGCAGATCGGCGGGCGACTCCACCGAGAAGGTGCGTACCCCGGCGGCCAGCGCCTCGCGCACCTCCCCAGCGGTCTTGCCGGGGCCGCCGTAGAGACAGTCGCCGCCGTCGAAGCCCGCCGCGAGAGCCGCCGCGAGCTCCCCGGTCGAGCAGATCTCCGGCAGCGCGCCCGCGAGCCGCAGGGTGCGCACCAGCTCGGGATGCGGGTTCGCCTTGAGCGAGTAGTACAGGCGAGAGCGCTCGGGCAGCGCGGCGCGCAGGTCTTCGGCGGCCCGTTCGACCCTGCGCAGGTCGTAGACGTACAGGGGGCTGCCGTAGCGGCGTACGAGGTCGGCGGCGAGCAGGTCCTGCGAGGGGGGCGGCTCCGCACGGGCCGCCGGGGCCGGGCCCGTGGGGCAGATGTCAGTGCTCATCGGTGTCCAGGGCCTTCCGGTCGATCTTGCCGTTGGGGGTGAGGGGCATCCGGGCGATGACCCGGCAGGTGGCGGGCACCTTCGCCGGTTCCAGGCGCCGCTCAAGGCCCTCGATGACGAGGGAGGCCGCGAGAGCGTCGTCGCCGGTGACGACCAGGCGCAGATCGAGCCCGTCCCGTGGCGGCAGAGCGGCGGCGGCCCGTACGCCCGGCACGTCCAGGGCCGCGGCCTCGATCTCCGGCGTCCCCATGCGGACGCCGCGCCGCTTGAACTGGTCATCCACGCGACCCGAGAAGTAGAGGTGGCCCTCGGCGTCGAGACGGCCGTGGTCGCCCGTGTGCAGCCGGACGCGTCCGGTGCGCGGGTTCGGCCGGAAACGGTGCGCGGTCAGGCCGGGCGCGTTCCAGTAGCCGGCCATGACATGCGGACCGCCGACGACGATCTCGCCGACCTCACCCGGCGGCAGTGCGTGGCCCCGCGCGTCCAGTACCTCGACCGTGGTGCCGTCCAGGGCCCGGCCCACCGAGCCGGGGCGGACCAGGTCGGCGTCCGGTTCCGCGATCGTGACCCGCTTGCACTCGGTGATTCCGTACATCGCCGCCACGGCCGCGCCGGGAAACCCGGCGCGCAGCGCCTCGATGGCCGAACCCGCAAGCGCCGCACCGGTGTTGGTGAAGAGCCGCACATGCTCAGGTGGTGCGCCGCGAGCCGCGAGCCGGCACAGCATCTCCGCGAGCGAGGGCACCACCGGCACCACGGTGGCCCGGCACTCGCGCAGTACGTTCATGGCGCGCACGGGCGCGGCCGCGTCCGCCAGGACGAGCTCGCTCCCGCCGATCGCCGCCAGCAGAAGCTGGTAGAGGCCGTAGTCGAAGGAGAGCGGCAGCGCGGCGAGCACCACGTCGTCGGGGCGGTAGCCGAGACGGCGGGCGATCGCGCGGGCGGCGAACACCACGTGACGGTGGGTGCCCATCACGCCCTTGGGCGCGGAGGTGCTGCCGGAGGTGTAGAGCAACTGGGCGAGCGCGTCGGGGCAGGGGCGGCGCGCGGTGTCGAAGGCGACGGCGTCGTGGGCCAGGAGATCCGCGGGGGTGAGGGAGCGGGCTCCGCAGGCGGCGACGGCCTCGTGGACCTGTTCCGGCTCACCGGGGTCCAGCACGACCGCGGCGGGCGAGGCATCCGCGAGCACGCCGCGCAGCACGAACGCCTTCATCTCCGGGTTGAGCGGCACCGCGACGGCGCCGGCGCGCAGCACGCCGTAATAGAGCGCGACGAACTCCCGCCGGTTGCCGAGCCGCACCACGACCCGGTCACCTGGCACCACACCGCCGAGCCGGGCCAGGCCGGCGGCCACCGCCCGGCTGGCGTCGGCCAGTTCGGCGTAACTCCAGGCTCCGTGCCCGTCGCGGACGGCGACGGCCCCGGGGCGCGCGGCGGCCGCCGCGTCGAGAAGGTCGACGACGAGGGTGTCGTCGAGCGGAGGGGAGAGGCGGGGGTGGGGGTGCGCGGCGGGGTCCGCCGATACCGGGGCGCTCACGCGTACCACCCCGACGCGTCGGTGATCTCCACGACCGCGCTCGTGCAGCTGTAGCCGGTTCCCCCGCCGACCAGCAGGACCCGGTCCCCCTCGCCGACCTCGCCGGTTTCGAGGAGTTCGTTCAGGCCGGCGACATGGTCCCCGGCACCCAGGTGCCCCACGTCGCGGCAGAACTCCCAGTTGGAGAACTTCTCGTCCACGCCCAGCTGGTGTTCCAGCTGCCAGCGCATCCGCTGCTGACCTGTGGCGTTGAGCACAACGCGGTCGATCCGCTCCATCGTGGTCCGCGCGTCCGCAAGCGCGGCGCGGATCGACTCGGCGGCCACCTCGGCCGTACGGGTGGTCGCGGCCCGCAGATTGCGTTCGGCGCGGAAGTACTGTTCGGCCCGCGCCGCCAAGTCCACGGGCCGGGGCTCTTGTTCGGGTCCCGCGCGGAATCCGGTGCCACGGGCCAGCCCCTCGAGGGAGTTGTCCACCCGGGTCGCGGTCGCCAGGAGCCGGGCCGCCGCGCCACCGGGGGCGGAGCTCAGCACCAGCGCGGTGCCGCCGTCGCCGTAGACCAGGCCGCGCTCGGCCCGCCAGCGGTCGAAGGCGGGCGGCGCGAAACGGTCGGCCGTGGTGAGCAGCACCGCCTCGTCCTCGCCGGGCCGGCGGGCGCTGAGCTGCCGAGCGGCCAGCTCAAGTCCTGCCAGGCCCGCGTTGCACTGCTGCAACAGGTCGAAGGCGGGCACCGAAGGGCCCACCGTGTGCTGTGCCACGTAGGCGGCGCCCGGCCACAACTCGGCGCCCTGGAACCACAGATAGCTGTGGAAGACGGTGCCCACCCGCTCCGCCGTCCGGCCGGCCCGGCGCAGCGCGGTCCGGGCCGCGCGGACCGCCATCTCGGGCGCCGCCAGATCGTCCGCTCCGCCGGCCGTGGCCGAGCTGACCGAGTGGATCTGGTTGACGGCGTGTTCTTCGGCGTCGTACGCACCGTCCGCGACCGCCTTCGCGGCGTCCGCGCGGTCACCGAGCCAGACGCCCGTGCCGGCCAGATACACCTGCTCCCAGCGCATGTCTCTCCGATCTCCGGCCCCGTGGCGGTACGCCCGGGGTGACTGTCGCTCCCGAGCCTGCCGTCCGCGTCCTGCCGCGCGGTTGTCCCGTACTGGGCGTCCGTCGGTGGCGGTCTGGACTGCGCCTGACGCGCGACCGCCCGAGGCCTTGCGCCCCGCTGACGTCTCCCTGACCGGGCGGCCGAGCCGGTCTGACGTCCCACTGAACTCCCTCTGGTGGCGCCCCGGGGGAGCGCGCGGCGCGGGTCGGGCAGGGCCACGCGACGGTGCCCGGCCCCGCATGGAGCGGGAACCGGGCACCGTCGCGTGAGCGGAACCTCGGGAGGCAGTGGCGCGTTCGCGTCAGGGCGCGAGGCGCAGGCGGTCGCGGGCCGCCTTGTCCACCGCCGCCGCGCCGTACGGCCACGGCAGGCTGGTGCCGTCGGCCCAGAGCTTGGTCTGGTCGGTGTACGTGTCCGCGGTGGCGTGGCCGGAGGCGCCGGTCAGATTGATCCAGCGGGAACGCTCGAAGTCGGCCATGTCCACGACCATCCGCATCGAGGGCACCCAGATCACCTCGAAGCCCTTCTGGGGATCCCATCCGTTGGCCATCACCGTGTCGGTGCCACCGCCGACGCCGATCGGATCGGCGTTCAGGAGCCACTGCAAGGGTGCCGGCCCGCCGGTGCCGAGGGTGGCGTTGCGCAGGGTCAGGGTGTGCAGGGCTCCCCAGCGCCACTTCTGCGGCTGGTCACCGAGCCGCTTGTGCAGGTCGGATGCGGCCCGCTCCATCGCCTGGCGCAACATCGCGTCCCGGCCATGGACAGCGGGGTCGGTGGCGCTGGTCCACCATGGGCTGTCGGGTTGGTCGAGCAGACCGCGCACCACGTCGAACCAGCGGCCGCCGCCGTCGGGATAGGCATAACTCTTCACCCCCGCCTTGCTCAGCCGGTCGGTGAACGCCTCCTTCAGCAACTCCGCCCAGACCGCGTTGAAGTAGGCGGCGGGCGCCGAGTCCGCGCCCTGGGTGAAGTCCCAGTCACGCAGCAGGTCCTGGGCCCCTTTCGCGTCCGCGCCGACCTGGACCCGCAGCAACTGCGGCACCAGGGCGGCGGCGTTGCCGTTCCAGGTGTCCTGGGTGATCCGTTCCATCGCCGCGACGTCCAGCTTGCCGGCCTGCTTGATGAGGTCGATGATCCGCTGGCTGCGGTATCCGGTGCCCCAGTCGCTGCCGATCAGGTGAGGGTAGTCGGGCCCGACGACCGCGTTGTTGGCGGTCACGATGTAACCCTCGGGCGGATTGAAGCTCGTGGGCAACTGGTCGAAGGGCAGATAGCCGGTCCAGTCGTACGCCCCGGTCCACCCCGGCACCGGCCGGCGGCCGTCGCCCGCCTTGCGCACGGGGATGCGGCCCGGTGTCTGGTAGCCGATGTTCCCGGCCCGGTCCGCGTAGATCATGTTCTGTACGGGTGAGGCGAAGGCAGCGGCGGCGGCACGGAAGCCGTCCCAGTCCTTGGCCCGGTCGAGGGCGAAGAGGGCGTTCATGGTGGGCGCGGGGTCGAGCGCCGTCCACCGCATGGCGACCGCGTAGCCGTCCCGCGCGGTGTGCGGCGGCACGTCCGGTTCCCTGCCGTCGTCGGCGACCTCGTCGGCCGACTTGAGTACGTCCGATATCAGCGGGCCGTGCCGGGTGGAGCGCACCGTGAGGTCGACCGGGTGGCCGCCCGCCACCTTGATGGTTTCCTTGCGGACGGTGAGCGGAAGCTGCTCGCCCTCGTACTCGTACCCGGAGCCGCTGACCTTCTCCACGAAGAGGTCGGAGTCGGCGGCGCCCAGGTCGGTGAAGCCCCAGGAGATGTCCGCGTTGTGGCCGATCACCACGCCCGGCATGCCGGCGAAGGTGAAGCCGGTGACGTCATAGGGACAGTCCGGGCCCGAGCGCGTGCAGTGCAGGCCGACCTGGTACCAGATGCCCGGCAGCGAGGGCGTCAGATGCGGGTCGTTCTCCAGGAGCGGCTTGCCGGTGGTGGTCCGACTGCCGGACACCACCCAGGAGTTGGACCCGATGCCCGTGCCCTGGGGGCCGAGGACGGCGGCCAGGACGGTACGCACCTTCGCACTGTCGGCCAGCGCGGCCGACGCGGCGTCGGGGACGACGGGGATGGTGGCTGTGGCGGGGGAGACGGCGCCGGTCGCGGGGCCAGGCGTAGTCAGGGCCGGGGCCGGGGCCGGGGCCGAGGACGAGAGCGGAGCGGCGACCGGGGTCGCGGTCATGGTCTGCGCCTGGGGTGCGTTGGCGGACGCCCGGTCCGGGACGATCGGGGACCAGCGCTGGTAGTCGTAGGCGGGGGAGAGGGCGTCTGCCGTCCCGGCCGGCAACCGGGCCGCCAGCATCGCGTGCTGGAACTGGTCGATCATGCCCGTGTTGAGGTTCCAGGCCATGGTCTTGAGCCAGGAGACCGAGTCGGCCGGTGTCCACGGCTCGGGCCGGTAGTCGCCGGAGACGAAGCCGAGCACCGGGTACTCCACCGAGAGTTCGGCGCCCTGGTGGTGGGCCAGATAGGCGTTCACGCCGTCGGAGAAGGCCCGCAGATACGCGCGGGTCTCCGGTGACAGCATCGTCACCTCCTGCTCGGCCACCCGGTACCAGCCGAAGGTGCGCGCCACCTTGTCCGTCTGCACCTGGCTCGGCCCGAACATCTCGGCGAGCCGGCCGGAGGTGACGTGCCGCTGGGTGTCCATCTGCCAGAAGCGGTCCTGGGCCTGGGCGTAGCCCTCGGCCATGAACAGATCGTGCGCGTTGGCCGCGTAGACCTGCGGGATGCCGGAGGCGTCCCTGACGATCCGGGCCTCACCGTCCAGGCCGGGCACGGCGACGGCGCCGGACAGTTGCGGCAGCGAGCGGTGGACCGTCCAGTACGCGTACCCCGCGAGTGAGCCGACGGCGAGCAGGATCAGCGCGGTGAGGGCGACCGCGGCCCGCTTGACGATCCGCCGCACGCGCCGACGCCGGGAGCGGGGCGCGGGGGTGGCGGCGTCGGAAGTGGACGTGGGGGCGTCCTGGGCCCCGGGACCGGAGCCGGCTGGGGCCGGTGTGTCCGCGTCGGGGTCAGTGGCGGGACGGGGATCGTCCGGCGGGGACGTGTCGGTCTGGACTGTCATGGGGCGGTGCTTCCTTGATCGGCGGGATGGCGGCCATGGCGACGGCCGCCGTGCGCGGACGCGAGAACGCGGCGCACGGCGGCGGTGGGGGCCGGGTCATGGAGACCGGCGAAGAGGTGCAGGCGCGGGAGGTGCAACTTGGCTGCTCCGAGCGTCAGTTGCCCGGCAGAGGCGTTTCCGTCAACGTACGCCCATCGGCTCAGCGGGCCAGTCGGGCCGCTCCCTCGGGCCAGGAGCCGTGACCGGAGGCAGAGGGGGCGGCCGGCGAAGTCGGCGCCGCGCCGACCAGGGTCAGTCGGGGGCGGCCGGGCACGGGGTCCGCCGCGTGCGCCCCGACGGAAAGTCCGCCGATCCCGCCGAGCCCGCCATCACGCGGCCCGCCGCGAGCCGAGCCGAAGCCCGCCGCTCCGTGCTGCGTCGACGTGTCCTGAGACGGCTCGTCGTGACTGAGCTCGTCGTGACTCGGCTCGTCGTGACCGGGCGCGGCATCGGCCGCGCCGGATGGCGTGCGGTGGGCGAGCGGGTCGGGGCGTCCGGCGAGGATCGCCTCCTCGATCCGGCGCAGTTCCGGCCCGGGCAGCAGTCCCAGGTTCTCCATCAGCGTGTGCCGGGCGCGCTGGTAGGCGGCCAGCGCGTCGGCCTGCCGGCTGCCTCGGTAGAGCGCGACCATCAGAAGGGCCCAGAGCCTTTCGCGGTAGGGGTGTTCGGCGGTGAGGACCGTCAGATGCGGCACCAGGCGTGCGTGGCCGCCGAGTTCGAGGGCGAGCTCGGCGTGCTCCTCGACGACCGCGAGGCGCAGTTCCGCGAGCCGGGCACGCTCGACGTCGAGCAGCGGACCGCTCACGCCGGTGAGGGCGGGGCCGGGCCAGGAGTCAAGCGCGGTGGCCAACGTCCGCTCTGCGGCGCCGGGTTGACCGGACGCGCGCAGTGTTCGCGCGCGGGCAGCGGACTCCTGGAACCGGCCCAGATCACACTGCTGCGGGCTGACGGAAAGCCGATAGGAGGCGCCGATGCGGGTGAGCACTTCGCTCGCGGCGCGTGGGGCCCGGCCGGGCTCGAAGAGCCGGCGCAGCTTGGAGACGTAGGCCTGCACCAGGTTGGCGCCGTCCAGTACGGCGGCGTCGCCCCAGATTCCGTCGAGCAGGTGGTCGCGGCCGACAGGAGAGCCGGCGCGCAGCAGCAGGACGGCGAGCAGGGCGCGCTGCCGGGGCGCGCCGAGGGGGAGTTCGACGCCGTCCCGCCAGCCCCGGACTTCCCCGAGCACTTCGAAGCTGAGGCCGGCCGGCAGGCCGGTGGCGGGAGCGGGAAGGGCGGAGGAGGGGAGACTGGCCGAGGAGGGGAGCGTCGGCGAGGAGGAGAGGGCGGTCGAGGAGGGGAGAGCGGTAGTCATGCGGACCTCCGCCGAGCCGGGCTCCGTCGCGGGACGGCTCGGGCGCAGTTGTGGGAGTACGGTGCGGGGGCGTGCCCGACCGGCGCCGGGACGGAGCGGAGCGCGGTCCGGACGGTCCGGGTGGGGTCGGCGGCGCCGGTCACGCGCCGCCAACGTCCGTGCGGTCGGGTCGAGTTGGGGTCAGGCGCCACAGGAGGGGCCGGGCACGGCAGGGCCGTCGCGTCCGTGCCGGAGCCCGAGCGGTCGACCGAAGCCGGACACCGGTTCGCCACCGTCCATGCCACTCCCTGGTTCGCTCGCGTCACGACGTGGGCCAAGGGCGGCCACCGTCTGACGAGAAATGCTGCACGGGAGGCATATACGTGGGATCCTCAAGCCCGCCGGGGCCGCGCGAACGGCCTCCTATCCGGCATATATCCGCCGTAGATCGGTAGGGACCAAAGTGGTCACCGAGCAGCCGCCTCCACGACGGATACCGGCTCTCCCCGTACTCGGCACAACGATCCACGGAGCGGACGGCACCTCATGAAGCGATCCATCAAGTCCCTGATCCTGCGCAAGGCCGCGGTCCTGGTCACCGCGGTGTGCGCCGCCTCGCTGGTCTCGGTGGCCGTCTCCCACGACGGGACGCAGGCGTCGGCGAGCACCGTGAGCGTCCGGGCCGGCGGCCCGTCGAACATCGACGAGTGGAACAGTCAGGGCTGAACCGCCGCGCGCCACGGGCGCCCTCGGACCGAGCAGCCCGGCGCCTCCCCCGTCGCCGGGCTGCTCACCCTTCCACGGCCCCCACGAGGCCGCCGAGCGAGCGCACCAGAAGCTCGGCCTGGTCGGCGTCGGGCAGGCCGAGTCCCATGAACACGTCGTGGGCCTGACGCGCACGGGCCAGGGCCGTGCCGCTCGCGCCGGTCTGCGCCAGCGCGCGGGCCAGCGCCAGCAGGCAGTGCCCGCGCTCGCGCTGGGACCCCAACTCCTCGCTGAGGCCCAGCGCCTGCTCCGCCTGCGCCAGCGCCTCGTCGTATCGGCCCAGGTCCCGCAGACTGTCCGAGAGCCGGAACCTGGCCTGAGTCTCGCGCCCCCGCAGCCGGGCCGAGGCGCAGATGTCCAGGCACGCGGTGTAACTCGCCACGGCGTCGGCCCGCCGGCCCAGTTCGTGCAGCGCCATCCCGTGGACGTACCAGGCGTAGGAGGTCCCGTGCGGATCCCGTACGGTACGCAGTCGCTCGAGGACGCCCTCGCAGGCCTGAGCCGCCTCGGCGGGACGGCCGCTGCGCAGCCGGGCCTGGGCGGCGTTCAGGACGGTGATGAGTTCGCCCGAGCGGTGGCCGAGCTCGCGGGCCAGCTCGGTGGCGCGGTCGTAGAAGTCCACCGCGTCCGAGAAGCGCCGCTGCCACTGGGCGATCAGGCCCCGGTCGTTGAGGATCTGCTGAAGGATGACCTCGTCCCCCGCCCGCTGGCAGGCCTCGGTCGCGAGCCGGGTGTGCAGCTCGGCCTCGGCCAGCTGGGTGTACTGGACGGCGGCGTTGCCGCACACGAAACGGGCCCGGGCCTCCGCCTGGTCGTCGCCGCGGGCCGCGGCGGTGTCGGCCACCTTGCGCGCGGCGGCGGCCAGTTGACGGTAGGGGATGTCCCGGCCGAACGGGCTGAGGGCGACCAGCAGGTCGCCCGCCGTGCGCAGGATGCGCGGGCCGGCGTTGGCCGGGCTCTGGGCGGCCAGGGCCGCCGCGTTGACAGCGCAGTCGAATTCGGCCGCCACCCAGGCGCGTGCCTCGGCCAGCGTGGCGAAATGGGGGCCCGACTCGGGCCTGCCGCCGAGGATCGCGCCGACCGGGTCGCCGGGCACCATCGCCTGGAAGGCCGAACACGCCCCGTCCAGAAGGTGATCGAGGAGCCGTCCCAGAGCGGCGGCCGCCTCCTCGCTCTCCGCAGGCTCGGACCCCGGCCGCTCGACCACCACGAGCTGGAGCGCGAAGGAGCGCACGAGGTCGTGGTAGCGGTAGCGGCCCGGCAGCGGCGCCTCCAGCATGGCCGCGTCGACCAGGGACTCCAGGAGTTCTTCGGCGTCGTACTCGTCCAGGCCGAGGGCGGCCGCGGCGGCCGCCGTTCCGATGCCCTGCCGCGCGACGGGGGCAAGCAGTCGGAACACCCGGGCCTGGGGGCGGGGCAGCTGGTGGTAGCCGAGTTCGAAGGCGGCCGCCACGCCCAGGTCCCCGGCGCGCAGCTCGCCGATGCGCAGCCGTTCGTCGGCGAGGCGCCCGGTCATGGTCGCCACCCGCCACCGCGGTCTGGCCGCGAGCCGCGCGGCCACGATGCGCACGGCGAGGGGCAAGTGGCCGCACAGGGCGACCAGTTCGGCCGCCGCCTCGGGTTCCGCGCCGATGCGTTCCGGTCCCACGATCGCCCGCAGCAGGGCGATGGCCTCCCGCGTGTCGAAGACGTCCAGGTCGCTCTGGAGGGTGGTGGAGAGCCCTGCGAGCATGGCCCGGCTGGTGATGATCACGCCGCAGTCGGCCGAGCCGGGCAGCAGCGGCCTGATCTGCGCGGGGTCACGCGCGTTGTCGAGCACGACCAGGACGCGGCGGCCGTCGAGTGCCGTACGGAAGAGCAGGGCGCGGTCCTCCGTGGAGGCGGGCAGGCCCTGGCCGGGGATCCCCAGAGCGGTCAGGAAACTGCCAAGGACGGCGCCGGGGTCGGCCGGTTCCAGGCCGTTGCCGCGCAGGTCCGCGTAGAGCTGGCCGCCGGGGAAGTCCGGTTTGGCCTGGTGGGCGACTTGGAGGGCCAGGGTGCTCTTGCCGATGCCGCCCATGCCGGTGACGGATACGACGGTGAGCGAAGGCCGGGCGGGGGCCGTGAGCGCGCGGTACAGGGCCTGGACCTGGCCGGCGCGGCCGGTGAAGTCGGAGATGTCGGCGGGGAGCTGGGCGGGCCGCGTCGGCACCGGCGGCTCGGGGGCGTGCGGGGCGGCGAGCCCGGCGTCGTGCGCGGCCGAGGCCTCGGGCGCGGGAGGCGCGGTGCGGCCGGTGCCCGGTTCCGGGGCGCCGTCCGCGCGACCCATCAACAGCGGATCGTTGGCCAGGATTTGTTGGTGCAGCGCGCTCAGCTCGGGGCCCGGGTCGATGCCCAGTTCATCGGCGAGGGTCCGACGGGCCCGGCCGAACACGGCGAGCGCGTCGGCCTGGCGGCCCGTCACGTACAGGGCGCGCATCAAGAAGCCGTACGGCCTTTCCTGGAGCGGGTGTTCCTGCGTGAAGCCGATGAGGTCAGGGATGACGAGCGCGAAGCGGCCCTCACGCACATCGTGCGCGAAGCGTTCCTCCTGGAGCGCGAGGCGCAGCGCGGTGAGCCGTGAACGCTGTTGTTCGGCGAAGGGCCCCGGCACCCCCGCCAATGGCTCGCCTTGCCACAGTGCGAGGGATTCGGTGAGCAGCCTGCCGCACTCCTCCTCCTGGCCCGCCGCCCTGGCCCGCGCGGCATCGGCCGCCAGTTCCTCGGCGTACAGCGCGTCCACCGCGCCGGGCTCAACCAGCAGCTGGTAGCCGTCGCGCAGCGACACGAGGACCTTGGGGCAGGAGCGGTCCTCCTCGACGATCCCGCGCAGCCGCCACGCGTAGGTGCGCAGACTTGACAAGGCGGAGCCCGGCGCCTCGTCGCCCCAGACGGCGGCGATCAGCTCATGGGCGGGCACGGCCCGACCGGCCCGCAGCAACAGCGCGGCCAGGAGAGCCTGTTGCTGCGGCGAGCCAGTGGTGAGGGTGTCACCGCCCCGGACCGCCCGCACGGCCCCGAGCACGGTGAACCGGATGGCCTCCCCCATGGATCCGTCATCCTTCCCATCGGCCTCGCTGGTCGTGCCGCCGCTACGGGACGCCCCCACACCCCCGACGATCAGCTCTCGATTATCACACCGGGCGGCGCGACGTCCTCACTCGTCCGAACCGGGTCTGCCCGAACGTCCCCACGACGATGGACGTTCGGGCAGGTATCTCCCTCAACAGTCGACATGTCCATCTTCCGGGGTGCGGGACGTGGAGGGCGAGCGCTATCCGCGAGGTCCAGCCGAAAGTGAGCGGATCCGTCAGGAAGGCGCCCGTGTCCTCCCGGCATCGACGTACGGGCCACCGCTTCATGGCCGCGTCGGCGAGGACCGCCGGTCGCGTCGGGTCCGGTGAACGCACCCCGCGCCACCGAATGCTCCACGCCAACTGGCTCACGGCGTGCGCGGTTTGCCACCTTCCGCTTCCACGTCCCCGGGGACGTACGGGTTGGACATGTCCCTGACAGGAAGGTGACAGGGGGCCCGGCGCACGACGTGGGAGGTGTTCCGCCGGACGCTCCAGCCGTTGGTGATTCCGGCCAACGTGCACCGTTTCTGTTCCCCACGCGCCGCCTGTACCGCACCATCACAGTCGTCGCCCGGCTCGACCCGCCGGGCGCGCAAACGGGGAGAACGCGCGGTGGGTCCCGCCGTGGGCTCCGACGGACGTCGACGACGTTGGAAGAGCTTTGACCAGAGGCGGCGGCAGAGCGCTGGCTCGGGGTTCGCCATCGGCGTTCAGGATCCGTCAGGTCGGCGACAACTCATGCCTGACCGTCCAGATACCTCCCAACAGCGACAACTGGGTCTACACCTACCGCTGCGACAGCACGCCGTACCAGCAGTGGACGCTGCCCGCCGAGGTCTACCAGACGGCGTGGAACACCGCCGTGGACTACGCGGCCGCCCGGTGCGCCAAGGACACCTCGACCTGCTCGTGGTCCACGACCACCCGGACACCGCCGTTCACCCTGCCGGAGACGTGCGTCTCTCCGATCTGGTTCAACGACACCTCGACCACGATCCCGTGGGAGATCTCGCTGAACACTTCCACGGGGTGGACCAACACCATCGGCTTCGAACTGGGCGGAAGCCTGACCCTCGGCAGCGACCTCATCGGCCTCAAACTCGATGTCACCGCCGAGGTCAACGGCGCGACCACGGTGGACCTCAAACAGGAGATGGGCAACAAGCTGACCGTGAGCGTGCCTCCACGCCAGTACGGATGGGTCACGCTCTCGGAGCTGGCGACGAAGGCCACCGGAACCTGGACCTTCGACACCCAGGGCTTCCGATGGAGCGCCGACGACACCATCACCGTCCCTCTGAAGTACGACGCCAAGGGCGGCGCGAGCATCTACAGCGCACGCACCAGACCGGCCTTCACCAACTGCGCCGGCGCGGCCTAGCTGTTCTGTCCCGGGAGGTTGTGGACGGGTGAGCTGGATCTCGGCTGAGGGATCTTGAAATGGGTGAGGGCCTTCCGGTTCGGTGTGGATTGCGACGTCTACACCAACAGAAAGGCCCTCGTGTCCCACCGTAATGCACCCCTGACCGAGACCGGGCGCCTGCGTCTGGCCCGCTGCGTGGTCGAGGACGGCTGGCCCCTGCGCCGGGCCGCCGAACGCTTCCAGGTCTCGCCCACCACCGCCCGACGCTGGGCCGACCGCTACCGGCAACACGGTGAGGCGGGCATGGCCGACCACTCCAGCCGCCCGCGCACCAGCCCGCGCAGGACACCGACCCGCACCGAGCGCCGGATCATCAAAGTCCGTGTCCTGCGCCGCTGGGGACCGGCCCGCATCGCACACCTGCTGCGGCTGGTGCCCTCAACCGTGCACCGTGTGCTGACCCGCTACGGCCTGGCCCGCCTCACGTACCTGGACCGGGCCACAGGCCGCGTCATACGCCGCTACGAACGCGAACGTCCCGGCGAGCTGGTGCACGTCGACATCAAGAAGCTCGGCAACATCCCCGACGGCGGCGGACACAAGGTCCTGGGCCGGGCCGCAGGCCGCAAAACCCGCTCGAACGCCGGCTACAGCTATCTGCACACCGCCGTCGACGACCACTCCCGCTTGGCCTACAGCGAGATCCACGCAGACGAGAAGAAGGAAACCGCCACCGGCTTCTGGCAGCGGGCCCACGCCTTCTTCATCCAGGCTGGCGTCACCGTCGAACGTGTCCTGACCGACAACGGCTCCTGCTACCGCTCACACGCCTGGCGCGACCTGCTCACCGCGGCCGGGATCGCCCACAAGCGAACCCGGCCCTACCGGCCGCAGACCAACGGCAAGGTCGAACGCTTCAACCGCACCCTGCTGGACGAATGGGCCTACGCCCGCCCCTACCGCTCGGAGACCGAACGCCGCAAGGCGTTCCCCGGCTGGCTGCACACCTACAATCACCACCGCGGACACACCGCGCTGAAAGGCCAACCACCCGCCAGCCGCGTCCCCAACCTCTCAGGGCAATACACCTAGCCAAGCCCGGCCTCGTTCCCGGCCGCCGGGGAGGCGGGAGCACCGGCGTGCTGGGGGCGGCCGGGGGTGGTCCACCCGTCGCGGCGGGCGCGGTGGACGGTGAAGCGGTCGAAGAGTACGGGCGTCGGGAACGGGTTGGCCGTCGTCGCCCCCTCGGAGTGGTAGTAGCTCACGGTGATGCTGGTACGTCCGCCGGGCAGGTGGCCGGGGTCGACATCGAAGACCGCCACGCCGTACGGGTGAGCGGTGTCGGGGTCGCGCACCGCCGACCACGTGGCCTTCTCCTTGGCGTCCGGGTCGGCCTTGAACGGCAGGCGCTTGGTGCGCACGAACGCGTCCGGGACACCGCTGCCGTCCGTGTCGCCGAGATAGGTGTCGTCGTGCGAAGCCGTCCCGCCGCCGCCGAGAATCAAGTGGACCGTGCCCTTGGACGTGTCGATCTCGCGGAGCCCGTCATCGACGACACTGGGCCGCAGCAGACTGCCGGGGTCGGTGCCGCGTACCGGATGGGTGCGCTCGTAATCGTGGTCGTGGCCGCACAGGACCAGATCGACCGCGTACCGGTCGAACAGGGGCAGGAGCTGTTCACGGATCCCGATGTCGCCGCCGTGGCTCGCCGCCGAGGACGACATCGCGAACTGGTGCATGGACACCACGATCCAGTCCACCTCCCGCCCCGCCCGGGCTCGCGCCAACGTGCGCTCGAGCCAACGCAGTTGGGCCCCCTCGCTGTACCCGCTGATGTAGACCGAGCGACCGGTGGCCGGATCGACACTGGCGTCGTCCTCGATGGCGATGTCGTTGCCGTCGACCGACAGGAACAGCACCGAGCCGACCTGGAAGCTGTACCAGTTGCCGCAGAAGTCACGGGTGTGGTTGTCCGGCAGGGCGAACCGGGTGTGGTACGAGGCATAGCCCAACTCGCCGCCTCCCGCCTCGACTTCGTGGTTGCCCGGCGCCGGCATCCAGGGGCGGTTGCGCGCCGAGACCGACATGTTGTTCATGAACGCGTCCCAGCACTGGGGCTGGCGGTCCTGGTTGTTGTTGGCGTACGCCAGGTCGCCATTGAGGAGGTGGAAGAGCGGGTCGAACCGCTCGACCTGGCGCACCGCGGCCGCGCCGTGGAGCGCGGACTTGCTCCAGGAGGACGACCCCGTGCCCAGATCACCGAAGCTGGTGAAGCGGAACGCGGCCCGCTCGCGGCCGGGCGCGGTGCGGAAGGTCCCGCGCACCGGCGCGGCTCCGTCGTGGACGATCTCGTAGACGTACGCGGTGTCGGGGCGCAGCCCGTGCAGCCGGGTGTGATGGGTGTACGTCTCGACTTTGTTCAGTCCGTCGACGTAGGTCCGGGTCTCGGCCTGGTGGGTGTGGCCGAAGCCGCCGTGGGCCGTGCCGAGCCTGAGGCGGGGCCGGCGCACGGAACCGGCGCTCGCCCAGGAGACCGTCATCTCGCGCGAGGGTTCGTTGCCGTACTGGAGGTGCACCTGCTCGGGGCCCGGGGTGCCCGCTACGGCGGGCCGGCTCCACAACAGCGCGGAGGCGGGCGCGCCGGCCAGGGCGCCGGCGGCCGCCGTGCTCCTGAGAACGGTTCTGCGCGAGGGGTTGGTCATGTCGGCCTCCTGAGTCCCGGAAATCGTCCGGAGACTGACAGCGGAGGCAGACATCGCGGCCAGCGGGGGAGGGACGGACGGCGAACAGCACGTGAACGGGACCGGCGGGCGGCCCGTCACCGCCCCACGGACGCGCGTGCGCCCGCGCCCCTCCCCGCCCGGGTCAGCCGCCGCTGACGCCCACGCGGGTGCTGAACCCCCTCTGGGTCAAGGGCAATTGCGGGCCGTTCTGCCATTGACGGCCGTGATGCTCTGGCACTTCAAGCCACCGGGCGCGACGTGCCGGGACACCAGGACGACCGTCATGACGACGATGGAGACGGCTATCGCGAGGATGCGGAGTCCGGCCCTCACGTCGCATGGACGGCCGCCGCGCCCCTGCGGTTCCCCGAGACGGCGCGGGGGATGGCGCAGGAGAGGGATCAGGGGATCAGGACGACCTTGCCGAGATTGCGGCGCTGCTCAATGACGGTGTGAGCGCGTGCGGCTTCGGCGAGCGGGATCTCCTCGTGCACGGCGGTGCGCAGGGTGCCGGCTTCGCGCAGCTGCCACAGCTCACGCAGCCAGCGGTCGTAGAGTTCGGGCTTGCCGAGGGCGATGGCCCGCATCTGGAAGCCGATCATCGAGGCGCCTCGGACGAGGAGTTCGTACGCCTCCACCGTGCCGCCGCCGGAGCTGAAGGCCACCAGCCGCCCGCCCGTCGCCAGGGCCCGTACCGCCGGGCCGAGCAGATCGCCGCCGACGCCGTCGAGGATCACGTCGTACGGGGCGCCCCAGTCGTCGTCCTCGTACAGGATGACCTCGTCGGCGCCGAGACCCCGTACGAAGTCGGCCTTGTCCGCCCTGCTGACGGCGGCGACGACGCGCGCCGCCCCACCGGCCTTGGCGAACTGGAGGGCCAGCGTGCCCACAGCGCTGGCTGCCGCCGTGACCAGGACCGATTCGCCGGGCTCCACGCGCGCGGCCTCATAGGCGCCCCGCGCCACCAGCCCGCTGCGCACCAGTGCGACCGCGTCCACGGCGCTCGCGTCCTGCGGGATGCGGGAGGTATGGGCGGCGTTGAGGACCGCGAACTCGGCGTAGGCGTGGGCGAAGCACAGTCCGGTGACGCGGTCCCCGACGGCGAAGCCGGTGACCCCCGCACCCATGGCGGCGACCTCCCCGGCGACCTCGCCGCCGAACGGCACCGGCCCGTTGCCCTCGCGCACCTTGCGCACGGTCGGCAGGGTCACCCCGACCGCCTCGACCCGGATCAGCACCTCCCCCGCTCCTGCCTCGGGCCGGTCGACCTCCTCGGCGAACAGAACCTCGGGTCCACCGTTGGCCTCGTGGCGGATGCGCAGCACAGGACCTCCCCGTTCCGATTTCATTGGGTGCCCCAACGATAATTCGAATCTCGTGGGGAAGTCCAACGATATTCGGATAGGCTGAGCCCATGCGCACGCCGCTCCAGCACATCCAGTCCCTGCCGTCCTGGCTCGTCGGCCGCGTCGCGACCCGTGGGCGGGCCCTGGTCGCCGACGCGATCTCGGCGGAGGGGCTGAAGCTCATGCAGCACGCGGTGCTGGCGGCGACCGCCGAGTACGGGCCCATCGCGCAGGCCGACTTGGGCCGCCGGCTGGCCGTCGACCCCAAGGACATGGTGGGCATGCTCAACCACCTGCAAAAGGAGGGCCTGGTCCTGCGTGCCCCCGACCCCTGCGACGGCCGCAAGAACGCCGTCACCGTCACCCCCAAGGGCGCGGCCGTCCTCGCTCGCTGCGCGGCTCTGGCCGAGAGCGCCAACGCCGAGCTGCTTGCGCCCCTCGCTCCGGCTGAGCAACGGCAGTTGATGGCCTTGCTGGCGCGCCTCCACGAGGCGGGGGCGGCCCCGGCTCGAAGCGATGGTGAGTGAGTGACACTGCGCCGCCGCGCTGAATGGTGAAGCGGCGTGTCGGTGGTGCAGGACAGTGGGGCGGGTCAGTAGTACAGGCTCCAGCGCCCGAAGCGGGCCAGCAACTTCCTCGTCTCGCTCTCACTCAGCCCCAGGGCGGCCGCGGCCTGCGCGAGGGTCGCGTCCTGTCGGGCGTCATGGGCCGCCCAGTATCCGATGTCCTCGGCGGTCACCTCCAGCTGGCGAGCCGCGCGCAGAGCCGCCAACGGTGACGTCTTCGACAACTTCTCGATCTCCGCGTGCAGTTGGGCCAGGAGGTCGGTCACGGAGTCGGGCAGGGGAGTGGCCGACCGTTCCACGTCGACCGCGTGCGAATCCCAGTCCCGCGTGCAGAGGTCGGCCGTTCTCGTACCCGCCTCGAAGAGCGGCTGGTCCCCGATCTCGTCCCAGTCCAACGGGTGCTCCGCGCCGTTCCAGCCGCAGGAACACACCGCGCGCAGCACCGCCGCGCGGGGCCCGTGCCCCCAGTCGCCGCCGTCGTAGACGCTCCACTCCGTCACCGACTGGCCGCCCGAGCCCGAGTTCGTCGGGATGTGCACCGGGGGCGGGACGGTGCCGTCGGCCAGGAGCACGCCGACCGAGCCGGTGTGGGACGGACCGAACTCCTCCGTGGTCCAGGTCTCCTGCTCGCTCATGGCGTCCCTCCAGCCGTCGTGTCCAGCGCCGTGATCGCCCGAGGCGGGCACAAGGACGACCCTTCCCCAACTCGGCGCCGGATATGGCGAATTACCGAAAGCGACCCGGACTTTCGCGTCATGACCGGTTCGGACCCGCCAGCCGAGCGCCTGGCGGCTCCGGACGCTGGACGAGGGCCGGCCCACTGCAACCGGTTTCCGCCACCGCGGTCAGAGCCGTGACGCGGGGCCCGGGGCGGCGCCCCTGTAACGGCACGTTCCGGCCCGGTTGGCCGGCAGATGGGTCGAGGGGGTGGCAGGGGACGGCGGGGACGGCGGGCGGGTTCCTATGAGGGGGCGCGCCGGCCGTCCCGGTTGTCAGGGGTGGGTCAGTCGTCGCGTCCCTTCAGCCGTCGTGGGTCGAAGGACCAGATGCCGCGTCCGTGGGTGGCGGCGTACAGGGCGCCGTCCGGGCCGAGGCGTAGTTGGAGCGTCGCGGTGGTGGGCAGGTTCTTGCCGAGGATCTGCCACTGGCGTGCGCCGGCCGGCCGGTAGAAGACGGCGAGATCGGTGGAGAGGGTCAGGCCGCCGTTCGGCAGAAGCTTGACCGAGTCGGCCGGGACGTCAGGCAGGTTGGCGGAGATGTCGGCCCACGTGGCGCCGCCGTCCTTCGATTCGAAGATGTGGCCGACGCCCGCGCCGGGGCCCTCGGTCCACTTCCGGGAGAAGCCGTTGACCGCGACGTAGACGTGCTGCGCGTTGGCCGGGTCGACGTCGAAGCCGGCTATGTAGCGGTTGGGGATCGTTCCGTCGACGGGGAGGCCCAGCTGGTGCCAGCCGGTGCCGTCGGCGTTGCCGACCGCGATGCCACGGCTGAAGCCCTGGTTGTTGCAGGGCCCGCACCAGCCGACGTACACCGTGCCGCCCGAGGACGCCACGGCGGTGGCCACATGGCCGTCACCGAGGTCGTAGGCGTTCTTCCACTCGGCGCCGGAGCGGATCGCGAAACCCTTGGTCTGCACCCACACATGACGCCCGCCGGCCACCCACGTGTCGCTGTCCTTGGCGTCGGAGGTGATGGGGGCGGTGAAGCGGGCGCCGGCGCCGCCGAGGTCCTTGTCGGGCGGAGCCACCTCGTATTCGGTGGCCTTCGCCGGATCGTCGACCCAACTGCCGCTGTTCGCGCCGCAGTTCTGCGTGACCCACATGTCGAGATAGACGTATTCGTTGGCGATGTCGCAGCCATTGGCCGGGTTGGTGATGGTGTCACCGCCGTCGCCACCGAAGTTCGAGCCCATGACCTTGTCGTGGCCGCGCAGGATCGACTGACCGTTGTCCTGGAGACCCCCGGTGACCGAGACGCCGCCGTGGTCGAGGTCCTTGCCGACGCCGACCGAGTAGTACTGCAATGTGTCCAGGGTGCCGTCGTTCAGCGACTGCCAGTCCTTGGCGTGACCGCCCGAGTCGACCGCGCCGTTCAGGGGCCGCCGGTAGATGCCGCCGTCATTGCCCACGTAGGCGTACGTCTTGCCCTTGTACGTGCCCACCGCGACGGCGTGCTGGTCGGAGTGGGTGGTCGGCGAGCAGTCGCCGGTCTGCTTGGACGGGTCGATGCTCCAGCAGGGGAACGGGAAGTTCCAGTACGGGCCGGGAGTGATCCAGCTCGTGCCGCCGTTCTTGGTCTCGAAGACCTCTTCGAGACCAAGATAGACATGGTCGGCGTTGACCGGGTCGACCTGGAGGAACTGGTTGTACCAGGACTGGATGCCCGGCATGTAGCCCGCGCCCTGGAGTGCCGAACCGGACGCCTTCAGCTTGGTGTAGTCGGCGATCTGCGTCCAGGGACCGAACGGCGAACCGGACTTGGACACATACACGCCCTTGAGCCCGCTGTCCGGGTTGGTGTTGGTCTGCGCCGGTGACTGGTCGACGGCGTACAGACGAGAACCGTCGGCCGCCGCGCCGAACGTCATGTTGCCCACGTCGTCGCTGTCGGTGGGCAGGTCGCCGAGGCCGGTGGTGGCCTTCCAACTGCCGTCACCCTGCTGGGAGTACAGGCCGTTGTAGGTGTCACCACCGCGCCAGCCGACGGCCAGGAGCACCTTCGAGGGGTCCTTGGGGTCGACCGCGATGTCGTTGGCGATGTTCTTGTACGGGGCCGACTCTTCGCCGGCCTTCGAACCGCCGGGCAAGTACTCCGGGTTGGGGGCGAACTCCAGCTTCCACGGGCCCGAGAGCGTCGTGGTGGAGTGCGACCACACGCCCCGGCTGGTGGCCGCCCACACCTTGGCGCCGGCGAACCGCAGGGCGTGGATGACCGTCGACTCCAGCTCGGCCCCGCCCACCCGGCCACCCGGCTGGAACTGACCGTGCCGGGGGTCGGCCAGGACATAAACTCCCGTGCCCACGAAGGAGGTTGCTCCCGTGTTGGACTCTCCGGTCGCGTACCAGAGCCGCTGGGAGCCGTCCAGGGTGAGCGCGCCGGTCGACAAGGAGGGCAGCTTGTCGGCGATCGGCTCCCAGCGTCCGCCGCCGGTCCGCGAGCGGAAGACGCCACCGTTGGCGCCGCCCGCGTACACGTAGCCCTGGTCGTCGGCGGCGATCCCGGTGATCCGGCCGGTCACGTTTCCGAACCCGCCGCTGGAGTTGGAGTTGATGTCACGGTAGCGCGGGTCGTCGGAGTCGTAGACCTTCTGTGTGACGTGGTCCCAATTGCCCCCGGTGTGCGGCATCGACTGGAGCTGAGCCCAGGCCGCCCCGTACGCGCCGGGTGCCACGACGCCGGGTGCGGTGCGGGCCTCGGTGTACTGGGCGGTGCCTTCGGCGGAGTTCTCCGCCTCGTCGGACCCGTCGCCGCCGCTCTCGGAGGCGGTGAGGGCGGACATCCCCTTGCCGGCATGCACGGCCGCGGTGTGCTGCCGGCCGATGTCGGCCTGGTGGCGGGCGTTCCAGGGCCGGGGCCCGGTGCCGCCGGACGCCGCGAACGACTGGGTGCCTATCAGTCCGAACGCGGCGGCCACGACGGTGCAGGTGATGAACCGTCGCCGTTGCCGTTGGCGCATCATGCGCTCTCCTCCCTGCGCCGAGCACCGGATACGGCCCGACGCGGGCCAGATCCTGGCGTGTCCGCGACATCCCGGATAGGGAACGGAGGAAAGATGACCGGGAGTTTGCCAAGTCTGTTCTTCGGATCGGCAACTTGCGTCAGCGGTGGGGAGGTTGGTCCCCCACGTCCGCGTCGGTGCGTCGGTGCGTCGGTGCGTCGGTGCGTCGGTGCGTCCTCGCCTCGGCGCGGCCGTCCGAGCCGTAGTGCGTGGGCGCGTCCGGCGGTTCGGAACGTCTCGATCGTCGGTGATCCTTGGGGGATGCGTGCTGCCCGTCTGATTCGTATGGCTCTCCTCATCCAGTCCAGCCCCGGCCTGACGGCCGCCGCCCTCGCTCGCGAACTCGACGTCTCCGAGCGGACGGTGATCCGGGACGCCCAGGCGTTGCAGGAGGCAGGCGTCCCGGTGCGGTCCGAGCGAGGACGTGTCGGCGGGTACTTCCTGGCCCAGGGTTACCGGACCCGACTCACCCATCTCCACCCGAGTGAGGCGGAGACCCTGTTCCTGTCCGGTCTCCCAGCGGCGTTGCGGGACCTGGGCCTGGCGGACGCGGCGGACACCGCGCGGCTGAAGCTGAGCGCGACCCTGCTGCCCTCGGTGCGCGCGGCCGCCGAGTCCTCCGTGCGCCGCTTCCATCTCGACGCCCCCGCCTGGTTCCGTGAGCCCGTCACCCCCGAGGTGCTTCCGGAACTGGCCCGCGCGGTGTGGGCGGACCGGGCCGTCGAGCTCACGTACACCCGGCCGGGCGAGGACGGCGCCGTCTCCACTTCCGTCGCGCGCGTGGTGGAACCGTACGGGCTCGTCCTGAAAGCCGGCACCTGGTACGCAGTGGCGCGCGTCCCCCGCGGACGGGACGGCGACGACGACGGCGACTGGCGTACCTACCGCGTCGACCGGATCGCCGCCATCGGCCCCGCTCCCGGCGCGGACCAGGCTTTCGAGCGGGACGCGTCCTTCGACCTGGCCGCGCACTGGGAGGAACGGTCGGCCGCGTTCGCCCGGACGCTGTTGCGCACCGCGGTCACGGTCCGGCTGACGGGTCACGGGCTGCGGCGGCTGCCCGCAGCCGTGGACAGGGCCGCGATCGAGGACGCGCTGGCGTCCGCCGGCGCACCGGACTCCGCCGGCCTGGTCACCCTCACCGTGCGGGCGGAATCCGAGGACGTCGCGTTCGGCCGGCTGGCACTACTCGGCGCGGACGTCGAGGTGTTGGCCCCAGCCTCATTGCGCGCCCGATTCCATGAGCGCGCGGTGGCCCTGGCCGCCCTCTACGAGACCTGCCCGACACGCCCGACCAGCCCGCAAGGTGAGTCGCGCGCGGAAGGCGAGGATCAGCGGTAGTCCTCGGGCGAGCCGTCCTTGCCGCCGTGCACCACTTCCTCCAGGTACGCCCAGGCATCCGGACGGCTGCCGTCCACGTCCGTCACGCCGTACCGCTGGGCCAGCTCCGCGCTGGAAGTGGACTTGCCGTTCCAGCGCTCGGCGCGGTCCGGATCGGCGGCCAGCGCCGCCACCGCGCGCGCCAGGAACCCCGGCGACTCGGCGATGCCGAAGGACGGTTCCTCGGCGATCGCGTCGCGCCAGTTCTGCTCGCTCACCCCGAAGTGGGCCAGCATCTGCTCCGAGCGCAGGAAGCCCGGCGTCACCGCGAGCGCCGTGCCGCCGTACTCCGCCAACTCCTGGCCGAGACCGAACGCCAGCCGGATCGGGGCGTTCTTCGCCAAGTCGTAGTACATGTTCTCGCGGTAGCGGCGGTTGTAGTGCGCGGTGCCGTCGGTGACCTCCACCAGCAGGGGAGCGTCCGAGCGGATCAGCAACGGCAGCAGGAGCGCGGCGGTGATCACGTGGGAACGGACGCCGAGTTCCAGGACGCGCAGGCCGTCGGCGAGCGGCGTCTCCCAGGACTTCTTCCCGAAGATGGAGTGGCCGGTCAGGTGCTCGCCGCCCCACAGGTCGTTGATGAGGATGTCGAGCCGCCCGTGCTCCCCGTCGACGCGCCGGGCCAGCGCGCGCACCTGCTCCTCGTCGAGATGGTCGGTGGGGACCGCGATCCCGGCTCCGCCCGCCGAGGTGACCAGTTCGGCAGTCTCCTCGATCGTCTCGGTGCTCCGGCCGACCTCGCTGATCCGGGTGCGGGTGGTGCGGCCGGTGACGTACACGGTCGCGCCGGCCCGGCCGAGTTCGACGGCCTGGGCACGGCCTGCCCCGCGCGTGGCCCCCGCTACGAGCGCGATCCTGCCGGCGAGCGGCGGCCCCGCCGGGCTGTCACGGGCGGTGTTCTGGTGCGTGCTGGTGTCTTTGCTGGTCGTGTCCTTCGTGTCCTTCATGTCCTCATGGTTCATGCCAAGCCTGACAGAAACCGTCACCTTTTCCAGAGAGTTCCCGCTCGGGTCCCCCGACCCCCTCCGGCGGAGGCTGTCGCGGTCGTCGCCGTGTTCCGCGCCCAGCGTTCCGCGCTCAGCCGAGTCGCAGATGCATGAGGGTGAGGTCGAGCCATCGGCCGAACTTCGTACCCGCTTCCGGCACGGTCCCCGCGACGCGGAAACCAAACCGTTCGTGCAGGCGGATCGACGCGGTGTTCTCGGCCTCGATGCCGGCGACCATGACGTGGTGACCCTCTCGCCGTGCCGAGTCGATGACCTCGGACAGGAGCGCGGAACCGTTACCGAGTCCGTGCATGTCGTCACGGACGTAGACCGAATCCTCGACCGTGTGCCGGTATCCGTCCTTCTCACGCCAGGGGCCGTAGACCGCGAACCCGGCCGTCTCGCCCTCCACTTCGGCCACGAACGCCGAACCCCGCTCCAGGTGGGCCGCGACCCAGGCCGCTCCCTCGGCGGGGGACTGCTGGGTCTCCGTCCACAGCGCCGTCGAATGTTCGATGGCGTGGTTGCGGATCGCGCGGATGGCTTCGGTGTCTTCCGGGCGTGCTGGGCGTACCGACACGGGCCGCTTCCTCTCATATATTGGATTCATGTCCAACATGGTAGATCCCCTGGTGGCCCGGATCGCTGCCCGCGTCCGCCGGGAGCGGGAACGGCGTCGGTGGACCCTGGCGCGGCTCGCGGCCGCCTCCGGGGTCTCGCAGGCCATGATCAGTCGGATCGAACGGGGTGAGAGCAGCCCCACCGCCGTGGTCCTCGGCAAGCTGTCCGCCGCCTTCGGGCTCAGCGTCGCCTCCCTGCTCACCCTCGCCGACGAGTCACCCGATGGATCACCGGATGGGACAGCGGACGAAACGGCGGTCACCGGGGGCGTACGGCGCCGGGACGAGACAGCGGAGTGGCGCGACCCGTCCACCGGCTACCGGCGCCGTCAGATCACCGGACCCCGGTTTCCTGTGGAGCTCGCCGAGATCCGCCTGCCGCCCGGAGCCCGCGTCCCGTATCCGGCCGCGGCCTTCGCCTTCGTGCGGCAGGTCATCTGGGTCATCGAGGGGCACCTGACCTTCCACGACGGGGAGACGGTCCAGGCACTCGGCGAGGGCGACACCTTCGAACTGGGCGAACCGGCAGAGCGCGTTTTCGCCAACACCACGGACGGTGAATGCCGTTACGCCGTCCTCCTTGTCCGGGGTGTGAGGCCGTGACCGCCTCCGACCGGTAGCCCTCTTCGCGCGTCCGCGCTCCGGCTGGGCGGATCAACCGCCCAGCGCCGACGCGATCCGGTCGAGGTCGGTCAGGAGTGCGGTGACGCGCTCGGGCGGGATGGCGTCCACCATGCGCCCCTCGATGGCGTACACGGCGGCCTGTACCGCCGCGAGGCGTGCGCGGCCCTCTTCGGTGAGGCGGGCGGGAAGAGCCCGGCCTTGGCCGGCGCTGGCGGGGCGAGTGATCAGCCCCGCTTCCTGGAGGCCCCGCAGGACGACGTTTCCGGACTGCCGGGTGACGAACGTCGCGCGGGCGAGGTCGGCGTTCGACATGCCGGGGTGTCGCGCCAGGAGCTCAAGGGTCGAGTACTGGGGCACGGTCAGTCCGTGCTCGCGCAGCACCTTGTCCATCGCGCCGCGCAAGGCCGCCTGGGCGCGTTTGAGCAGGTAGCCCACGTGGTGGGTGATGTCGTCCGCTGGGCTGAACAGCTCGGTCGGCACACTCTCGTTCATGTCAGCATTTTGACATGCCTCGCGTCGGCGCCCTAATCTCGATGTCAAAGTCCTGACATTGAACAGCGAGGAAATCCCATGTCTGTTGCCATCGAGAGTCCCGACTTCATCGCCTTGCAGGTCCACGACGTGGAGGCCGCGGCGGCCTTCTGCGAGCAGCACCTCGGCCTGTGCCGCGCCGAGGTCTCACCCCCGCACGCGGTCGTGTTCGCCACCGAGCCGGCGTTCGCGGTCCGCGCGCTCCTGCCCGGCGTCAGCCTCGCCGACGGCGCGCGGCCGGGGCTCGGCGTCGTGCTCTGGTTCCGGACCTCGGACGCGGTGCAACTGCACGACCAGCTGGTCGCCGCCGGCGTGCGGATCGTCGAGCCGTTGACGGACAGTCCGTTCGGACCGAAGTTCTCCTTCGAGGGTCCGGAGGGGTACGTACTCACCGCGCACGGGGGCTGAGCGAACGCGGTGGGCGCGTGCCGCTCCTAGGTTCGCGGTGTGCTGTCCGAGCGCCACGTGGTGAGACGAGGGCGCCCCGGCAGTTCGGCGCGGCCGGTGGCCCACAGCAGGGTGAGCCAGGGGTCCGCGCCGTCCGGTGCCTCCGGAAACAGCCGGGCGAGCACGCGCGAGCAGAGGACGGAGGGCGGCGCCCAGGCGAGCCCGAGGCCTTCCGCCAGATCGTGCATGTGCACCAGCGTCTCCTGCATCCCCAGGGCCGCGAAGCCTTCGGGGTCCGCCACTCCGGCGGCGTGGTGGGCGCGGACCCGGGGCGAGGTGGTACGCACCATGGCGACCAACAGCGCGCCGCACGCCTCCAGCACCTGCGTCAGACCGTCCGGACCCGCGGCGCGTTCGGCGTGGACGAAGACCGGGGGTGCGGCCGGCCTCTCCCGGTCCAGAGCGAACGGCACATGGGTGTCCAACGGCGGGCTCTGCGGCCCGAGTTGGACGGCGTAGTACAACAGGTCGTTGGCGAGGTGTTCGGCGGTCTCCCAGCAGTCCCACTCCAGCGAACCGGCCTTGCCGCCCCACCCCTCGGCGGGTGCGTTCCGGAGCGTGGCGACCGCGAGCCGCACGGCAAGGTCCACGTCGTCCGCCGTGACGGGAGACGGTATTGATCGGGTTTCCACTGATCGAGACATGGCGGCACGGTATCGCGGCGGAATGAAATGGGCGCTCCCGGGCGCGAGTTGCGGGGGCGCCGGGGCCGGTCGAGCGCCTCGCCCATCGACAGTGAGGGCGGCATGTTCTGTGCGCCAGGCAACGGCCGGCCGGGGGCTTCCGATCGCGGCGCTAGCTGCTTCGCAACGCGGTCAGGAGGCTGGTTCGCAGGAGCAGGGCGGCGGGGGAGTGCTGGCCGCGGCGGGTGATGAGGCCGAGTCGGCCGTGTGTGGCGGCGTCGGTGAGCGGGATGCTCCGCAGGCCGGAGCCCCGGGTCGAGGACGCGCTGAGGATGGCGATGCCCGCGCCGCGCTCGGCGAGACGCAGCAGGATGTCCGGGGAACTGGCGTCGAGGTCCACGCGCGGGTCGAGGCCGGCCCTGCGGCAGGAGTCCTCGTACGCGGCGCGGATGCCGGTACCGGGGGAGAGGCAGAGGATCTTTTCCCCGCCGAGGTCGGCGAGGCGCAGCTCCGGCCGGTCGAGTGTGTGCCCGGCCGGGACGACGGCGGTGATCGGCTCGTCCACGACGACGTCCACCGCGAGGCCCGGGGTGACGTCACCCGCGTACCCGATCAAAGCCAGGTCGAGGGCGCCGGAGAGGACCCGCGCCTGGAGATCGTCGGAGTGGCCCTCGTGCAGGCTGAGTTCGACGCCGGGGTGGGTGCGGCCGAGGTCGGCGACGGTGTCGAGGAAGGCCGGGATGGAGCAGCCCATGATCATGCCGAGCCGTACCCGGCCTCGGACGGCGTCGGCGAACTCGGCGGCGGTGTGCTGGATGGCGTCGAGGGTGGCGAGCGCGTTCTTCGCGAGCGGGAGGACGGCCTCGCCGGCCGGGGTGAGGCGGATCCGGCGCCCGGACCGGTCGAGCAACTGCTGCCCCAACTCCTGTTCCAGCTTTGCCACTTGGGTGCTGATCCCCGACTGGCTGACGTGCAGTCGATGAGCGGCGGCGGTGAACGTGCCCTCGTCCATGACCGCGGCGAAGTAGCGCAGCTGATGTATCTCCATACGCAGAGATGATAGCTCGCATCTGAATTATCTGTTGGACGAATGGATGCGGTGGCTGGAGGATGGAGGCATGACGAGGACGAAGACTGCGCGAGAGCTTGCTGAGATCTACTACACGGCCTGGGAGGCGGGCGACTTCGAGACATTGCGGGGGGTGCTGGCCGAGGACGTCGACTTCGTCGGAACGCTGGGCGCGGCGTCCGGAGCCGAGGAGGCGCTTGCCGGGCTCAAGGGGCTCGGCCAAGTGCTGGAGAAGATCGACGTGCGGGTGCGGGTGGCGGAGGGCGACGAGGTGATCACCTGGTTCGACCTGCACACAAGCGTCGCGCCGCCCACCCCGACGATGAACTGGATGCACGTGGAGAACGGGAGCATCACCCGTATCCGAGTGACCTTCGACCCCCGCGAGTTGCTGGCGGGATTCGAGAAGCGGGGGTGAGAGGGGAGGGGCGGCCGGGCGTCGCGTACGGGCTCGGCGTGAACTCCCGTCTCGCGGTGCACCGGGCGGTGCCACAAGCAGGGCGCTGCCCGGTCGTCGCGCGGGACCGGGCGGCGGCCGGAGCGTCGGCGGCGCACCTTCGAGTGAGGTGATGCCGCGAACTGGCAAGCGGCAGGCGCCCCTTGGATACTCTCCCCTTGAGACCGTCGTGTTTCACCGGGAGGGGAGCCTGCCATGTCTGACCGCGAGCCCGTCGAGATTCTGGAGTTCTCCGACGACCTGCATTCCTCCGACGCTTCGCCGCTGCGGGACTTTCTGAGCGCCCGCCTGACCGACCTCGCGGAACGGCAGGAGGCCGGCAGCGAGGCGGCCTGGGCCGCCCACCGGCTGCGACAGAGCACGGACCACACGGCCCTGTGTCTCTGCGACCTCCTGACCAGCTGGGGCATGGAAGTGGCCGCGGGCCGCACCAGTGAACCAGGTCTCACCCAGCGGCTGCGCCAGGACATCCAGATGTGGTGGAACGAACTGTGCCTGACGGCCGCCCGGTTCTCCGACCACCCCGACTATCTGCCCCGGTGGCGCCAACTGGAGCACCTGTGCCTGGAGTTCGCCGAGTGGGAGGAGCACTGGAAGGACGGGTTCTCCTCCGGTACGTACCAGGACGGCGCTCACCCTTAACGGAGCGCGGAGCGGACGCGGGCCCCGGCCGCGCGGCCGCACGCCCACCTCGGCGGCAGGCGCCTCACCCGAGCGGGACGCTCAGCTCCATGGAGCGCAGAGCAGCTGCGAGGGCCGGTTCGTCGCCGACGTCGAGAGCCGTATCGGTGAGTTTGATGACGTGTTCGTCGCCATGAGCCAGGGCCCGTTCGACGACCTCTTCAGGGGTGAAGGTGCCGGGCGGGGTGTAGGTGACCGGAGCGGCCGGTGCGTACATCGCCGTGACCGCCGCGGCGGCCGTCCATGCCGCCCGCAGGCTGGACGGCCACAGGGACTGCGGGAGCGCGGGCAGGGTGCGCAGGACGGCGTTGGGGGCCGTGGCCGCGTGGACGAGCATCGTCTCCTCGCCGTGGCCGTGGGTGGCGTACCGGTGTGTCGCCGCCCGCACCAGCTCGGTGAGGTGGCGGTAGGCGTCACGTGGTTCCGTCACCCCGGCCGCCCACACCGGCAGGGCCCTGACGCGGCCGAGCCGCGCGGGGAAGCCGCCGTCCTGCTGGGCGATGTGCGGCACTGTGTCGAGAGCGGCGGCCGCCTTCGCGGCACCGGGCAGCGGGGCCGGCGTCGCGATGGGCCGGTGGCGCGCGGCCCAGTAGCCGAGGCCGTGCGCGAATTCTCTCAGACGGGGTTCGGTGACCTCGTCCGACAGCAGAGTGCGCACGGCGTGGCCCACCCGGATCACCGGGTGTGTCGAGCCGCCGTACATCCCGGGCAGGAGAAGGGGCCACCATGCGGCAAGGACCTCGCGCCAGGGATGTTCGGCGATCTCCCGCTCGAAGAAGCGGATCCAGTCGGCCGCGCGGCTCGGGTCGCCCAGCGCGGAACGCCAATTGGCCGCCGTGACGGGCGCGACGCCGGACGGGAATTCCTCCAGCTTGCGCGCGTACAGGTCGAGCCAGCGGTGTACTGAGCGCGCCTGTCCGCGCGCGACAAGAGCTTCGACGGCCATCGGCGCGTGGTTGGTGAGCCGTCCAAGCCGCTCGGGCCCGCAGACGTGCAGCCGCGCGAGCGCTTCGTCCAGAATCCCTGTCGTATCCATGGCGGGGACGTTAGACGCGTCGTCGCGGCGGCGTAACGGGCTGAGGACCTAAGCCCCGCCTAGGACTCGCCGGCTGCCGCACCGCTCCTGCTGTGAACGGCGACCGGTCCCGCCCGGCTCCCGACAGCGCCCACCTGCGTGGAGACGTACCCACCGTGCGGCAACAGGCCCTGACGGAGCGGGAGTTCTTGCCCGCCCTGATCTCCGGGCCCTTCCACTCCGGCTTGGTCGTCGTGTTCGCCTTCGGCGCCGCGCTGGCCCTTCTGGCCGCGATCGCCTCCCTGCTCCGTGGCGTCGGCCCTGCCGCGAAGACCCGAAACCGGGGGCCGGCGCCGTCGGCGAAACGCACGCGCCTGTGACCTTTGACGGCACGCCATGAACGAGGCCGGCCCCGCCTGTTCTGCCCCGCTATTCGGTGATGGGGTAGCGCGGGCTCTCGGGGCCTTCGATGGTGATCCACTGGAGTTCGGTGAACTCCTCAAGTCCGGCCCGGCCGCCCGACTTGCCGTAGCCGCTGTTCTTCACCCCGCCGAAGGGGATCTGCGGTTCATCGTCAAGGGTGGCTCCGTTGATGTGGCACATGCCGGTGTTCATGCGCCGCGCAAGGGTCAGGGCCAGGGGAATGTCGCGGGTGAAGATGGCGGAGGTGAGACCGTAGTCGTTGTCGTTGGCCACGCGCAGGGCTTCCTCGGGGCCGTCGACGGTGACGACGGTGACCACCGGCCCGAACGACTCCTCACGGTAGACCCGCATGCCGGGTGCGACATCGGCCAGAACGGTCGCGGCGAAGCACGGGCCGGTGGCCGTTCCTCCTGCCAGCAGCCGTGCGCCCGCCCCCACGGCGTCCCTGACCAGACCGGTCAGGCGCGAGACGGTGTCCCGGCCGACGACCGGGCCGAGGACGGTCCCGGGGTCACGGGGATCTCCGCAGGTGATGGTGGCGGCCAGGGCGGCCAGACGCCGGGTGAACTCGTCCGCGACGGCGCGGTCCACGACGACGCGCTCCGTGGACAGGCAGCCCTGGCCCGCGTTGGCGAACGCGCCGAAACCCACCGCGCCGACGGCGTGGCCGAGGTCGGCGTCGGCGAGGACGATGGCCGGAGCCTTGCCGCCGAGCTCCAGGACCGCCGGCTTCAGGTGCGAGGCCGCCTTCTCGCCGATGACGCGGCCGACGCGGGTGGAGCCGGTGAAGTGGACGCGTCGTACGGCCGGGTGAGCGATGAGCGCGTCAACCGTGGCGGGTGCGTCCTCGGGTGCGTTGGTGATCAGGTTGAGCACGCCGTCCGGCAGTCCCGCCTCGATGAAGCACTCGACGACCAGGCCATGGGTGCGGGGTGTCTGCTCCGACGCCTTCATCACGACGGTGTTGCCGAGGACCAGCGCCGCCGGAACCGAAGCGCCCACCAGCAGCGCCGGGGCGTTCCAGGGAACAATGCTCGCGACCACGCCGACCGGTTTGCGGACGGCGAGCGAGGTGCGCCCCGTGGCCTCCGAGGGGATGACGTCACCGGTCAGGCCCTCGTGGGCGGCGCTCGCCGCGTAACGGATCTTCTCGGCCAGGACCTTGACGTTGTGTGCGCCCCAGGCCGCAGGGCCGCCCATCTCGGCGGTCATCGCCTCGGTCAGTTCCCGGGCGCGGGCTTCCAGTTTCTCGGCTGCCGCCCACAGGAGGCGGCGGCGTTCGCTCGGTGCCAGCCGCGCCCAGGGACCGCGTGCCCGCTCGGCCGCTTCGACTGCGCGTACGACATCCGAGGTGTCGGCGGCCGCGGCGCGGGAGGCGACTGCGCCGGTGTAGGGGTCGTACGCCTCGTAGGTGCGGTGGCCGGCCGCCTGTTGCCAGCTGCCGCCGATCATGAGTCGCTGCAAAGGGGATGGGGTGGTGGGGGTCATGTGTGCTCCCGTCCCGGTCGCCCCGCCCGGGGAGGGCGGGGCGAGCGGTGGTGATGTGCGGACGTGCGGACTACCGCTGGGCGGCCAGGCCGTCGCAGTGGACGCGGGTCTGCTCGGCGACGCGGCGGCCGAGGTGGCGCGCGGTGTTCAGATCGGCGTCATGCACGTCGGCGGTGTCGTTGAAGCTCTGCGCACCGGCGCCGAGGTAGAAGCCGAGCCGGTTGTCGTCCTCGGGGCTGGAGGTCGTGGTGTTCCAGCCCGGGAGCAGGCCGAGGCTCACCCAGAGCATGCCGTGCTGGGCGGCCAGGACCGCGAAGTATTGCAGGGTGTGCATCTTGTCCCCGCTCATGGAACCGGAGTTGGTGAATCCGGAGGCCAGCTTGTCGCTCCACGCGCGGGTCATCCATCGCTTGCTGGTGGCTTCGGCAAAGGCGTGGAAGGCGCCGGAGGCGGTGCCCATGTAGGTGGGGGAGCCGAAGATGATGGCGTCGGCGTCGTCCAGCGTCTCCCAGTCCGCGTCGCTCAGCGATGCGACGTCCACGCGGTGGACCTGTGTGCCGGGAAGGGAGAGCGCGCCGTCGGCGACGGCGGCGGCGATCTGGGCCGTGTGGCCGTAACCGGAGTAGGAAGCGATGGCGATCGATATGTCGGACATGGTTGTCCTCTCGTGATGTCGGCGGGTGCCGACGGGGGGTGTTGTTCTGGGCTCGGTTCTGCGACGGCCGGGCGCTCGGCACGCACGCCGGAACGCCCGAAGGCGCGCCGGAACGTATGAGGCAGGGACGCGGCCGATGTGGTCATGCGTGTGGACTCGGCATGGGCGTCCGCATGGTCATCGGCAAGGCCTTGATCGGTGTTTCGGTATTGACCGTAGCACTGTTAGAGCAGTGATACGCAAGAGGGCGTATCATCGTTCCCATGGATGATCCCAAGCGCGCCGTCAGATACCGGGTCCTGCGAGTCGCGGCCGAGCTGTTGGAGGAGCGGGGCAGCGAGGCGGTTTCCACGCGGGCCGTGGCCACCGCGGCGGGAATCACGGCCCCGGCGCTGTACCGGATGTTCGGCGACAAGGACGGCCTGCTGGACGAGCTGGCCGCGCACGGCTTCGAGATGTACCTGGCCGAGAAGCACGAGGTGCTGGCCGGTTCCGAGGATCCGGTGGCCGATCTCTACCGGGGCTGGGACCTGCACGTCGACTTCGGCCTGCGACACCCCGCCTTCTACTTGCTCATGTACGGGACGGCCCGCCCCGGCCGCAGGCCCCCGGCGGCCGACGAGGCGCACGCCCTTCTGGTGAGCCGGCTGGACCGGGCCGCCGCCGACGGGCGCCTTCGGGTGCCGGTGGAAGAGGCGACCCATGTGGTCCACGCCGCGACGACCGGTGCCGCCATGGCGCTGATCGGTGAAGACCCGGCGCGGCGGAATCTGTCGGCCTCGACACGGCTGCGCGACATCGTCATCGGGTCCATCACCACCGATGCGCCGGTCGCCACCGGCACGGACCTGGCGACCCGCGCGCTCGCCCTCGACGCGGCGCTGGCGGGAGAGGGCGGCGCCGCGACCGCGCTGCGCGCCACGGAGAAGGCCCTCCTGCGTGACTGGTTGCACCGCCTCGCGGAGTAGCGCCACCCGCCCGCGCCCCTGAGGTCCGCGTACCGGAGTGGGAGGCGAGCCGTGGGGCTCATCTGTCGTACGGGCGCCGGGTGTTGGGGCCCGCGCCCTCTCCGGTCAGACCCGCGTCGCGCGTGGGTCCGGGCTGTCGCGCGGATCTCGACGCGGCGCCGGGGCGCCCGTTCAGTCGCGGGCCGCGGCCCGGCTCCTGGACCAGGCGGTGGCGTCGACGCCGTAGCGGACCAGGAGGCGTGCGAACAGGAGCCGTTCCTCCGGCGACCAGGCGGCGGTGATCTCCAGGAACGCCGCACGCTGTTCGGCGGCGAAGCGGCCGCGCTCGGCCTCGCCGTGCTCGGTGAGCTCCAGCACGGTGCGGCGTCCGTCGAGCTGGGAAGCCGCCCGGCGCAGCAGGCCCTCCTGGATGAGGGCGGCGACGGTCCTGCTGGCCACGGGCTGAGCGACACCCATCTCGGCGGCGAGTCCGCCGACCGTCGTCTCGTCCGGAGCGTCGGCGATCACATTGAGTACGAGGTTGCGCGACAGGTCCTTGCCCGAAGCGGGTGCGCGGCGTCGCAGACGGGAGAGCGCCGGGCCGATCTGGTCAAGCGCCAGGTCGTCGGGGCTCTGATCGGAGAAGGACGCGCTGCTCATGGCCCGAGTCTAGCCCGCGCCCACCCATTTGCATGCTCATCGGTAAATGCATAGCATTCGGTATGTACATGCGACGGGCAATGAAACGAGGCGGGCTTCCATGGCACTCACCGCGATCACCAACGCGCAGGTCTTCGACGGGGAGAAGTCCCTCGGCGCAAGGACCGTGGTCCTCGACGGCGGAAGGATCGCCCGTGTCGGGGGCGAGGCTCCCCGGGGCAGCGAGATCGTCGACGGTGGCGGCGCCACCCTGCTGCCGGGGCTCATCGACGCGCATGTCCACTCCGCCCCGGGCTCCCTGGCGTTGGCCCTGCGCTTCGGTGTGACGACCGAACTGGAGATGCAGGGCATGAACACCCGGGAGAACCGGGGGCTCATCACCGACGACGACTCCGTGGCCGACGTGCGCTCCGCGGGCTTCGCCATCACGCCGCCCGGCGGCCACCCCAGCGAACTGATGCCCGAGGGGTTCCGGCCGAAGTGGGAGCTTCCCCCCGTGATGCCCCTGATGCCGTTCTCCACCACTCCCGAGGAGGCCGCCGCCTTCGTGCCTCAACTCCTCGCCCGAGGCTCCGACTTCATCAAGTTCATGATCGACGACGGCAGCGTGGAGGGGCACCCGGGACTGCCCTCGCTGGACCAGGCCACCGTGAACGCGGGTGTGGCGGAAGCCAAGAAGTACGGCGCCCTCACCGTGGCCCACGCGCTGACGCTGGAAGCCACCGAAATGGCCGCCGAAGCCGGTATCGACGGTCTCACCCATGTGTTCATGGACCAGCCACACACCCCCGAGATCATCAGCCTCATCAAGGACGCGGGCATGTTCGTCATTCCCTGCGTCACCCTCAACGCCTCGATGATGGGCATCACCGCCGGCGAACTGGCCGACGACCCGCGGGTCGCCGCACGCCTCGACAGCAAGTGGGACCAGACCCTGCGCTCCAGCTACAACCGCTACCCGCAGGGCAGACTCCAGGACGTGTACGACACCGTGCGCGCCCTGGACGCCGCCGGCGTGGACGTGCTGGCCGGCACCGACGTCTCCATGCCCGAGACGTTCTTCGGGGGTATGGCACACGGGGCGAGCCTGCACCACGAACTGCGCCACCTCGTCGCGGCCGGCCTCACCCCCGCGCGGGCCCTGCGCGCGGCCACGGCCACCACGGCCCGCCGCTTCCGCCTCGGCGACCGGGGCCGTATCGCGGAAGGACTCCGCGCCGACCTCGTGCTGGTCGACGGCGACCCGACCACCGACATCGGTGACACCCTCAACACCCGCGCCGTGTGGCGGCGCGGCGCCCGTCTGACGGCCTGACAGCACACCTCGCGCGCGTCAGCCGACCGCCGCCGCGAGGAACCAGGGAGCCGGCCAGACTCGCCGGACGGAGTTCGCGTTCCCCCGCGTCAGGGCATCAGGCCCGCTCTCGGCGCCCGATTGAGGTGGATGCGGCGAGCGGGGAGGTCGCCGAACTGCGGGGACAGGTACCGCAAAGGGGTGCGGGTGAAGACGCACAAGTGGCGTCCGCCGTGCCGGGCGTGGTCCAGGACCTCCGCCCAGTGGGTGAACGCGGTGACGAGGGCGACCGGCCCCCGGGGGATCTCCGGCCGGGAGTCGCTCAGGCCGGCGCGGTCCCGGAGGAGGACCGGAGCCGGGACGGGCGAAGGGGCGTCCGACCGGTGCTCCGGCGTGCGCGGGCGGGGCAGGAGAGAACGGGCTCCGGCCGCGAGGCATGTGTCGAACCACTCCGACAGAAGAGCCAGCTGATGTTCGTCCGGCAGCGTCGTCGTACAGGTCGAGGCGGCGGCCTCGCGGCTGAACCGGTGCAGGAACTCCTCGGCCCGCGAGGCGTGGACGGCGACGTGCGGAGTGGTGGCGCAGCCACGGCCCGCGCGGGCGAAGCATGCCCGCACCGCGGCGCGTGCGGCCGCGCGCGCACTGCCGTCGTGACGCAGAACGAACAGGCCCGGTGGCCGCGACCGTACCCGCAAGGACTCGGCCGGGTCCGGCGGGCAGCACAACGGCGCTACGGCGTCGGCGTGTTCGGCCAGGACGGCGCGCAGGCCGGAACCGGACATCGCGCCGGGCGCCTCGCCGCGCACCGCCACCTGCCACACGCCGTCGGGCAGGCCCGCGCGCCGGGCCATCGCGGTCACCGCCAGCGCCACCGGCGCCGTGCGCGCACTCACCTCGGTCACCACCGTCCCACCCCTGAGGAGCGCGGGCAGCGCGCCTTCGCACAGGGAGGCCAGTGGCCGTGCGTCGTCCCCGTACGAGACGGTGACCGCGCGGGCACCGGTCTGCTCGCTCGCGTACGGTGAGCGCGGCCACCGGTGCGCGGCGAGGCCTCCTCCCCTCGCGGCACGGCGCGACAGCCGCTCACCGTCCTGGCATTCCTCGACCGCGTCGGCGGGGCCGAAGCCCGCGCCGTGACGCAACAGCCTGTTCAAGTCGGCCCGATGGGCGCGGATTTCCTCGCGCAGCCCGGCGATGACCCCCAGCCGTGCCGGTGCGCCGACCCCCAGCCAGGATCCGCTCACCTCGCGGCCCCGGGCGACGGCGGCGCGGGCGTCGGCCGCAGAGCACACGGCGAGCGGCGGCAGCGGACGGCCCGAAAGGGCGCTGCGCACCGTGACCAGATCGTGGCTCGCGGGCGTGAGGGCGCTCACCGCGAGCGCTTGGGCCATGGTGGCGCCGAGCAGTTCTTCGTAAGTGTGCGCGGGCGCGCGCATGGTGACGCTCCGTCATATGCGATGGTGGTCCGGCCGGTCAGTGGCGGGCGGCCGGGTCGGCGGTGCCCGGCGCATGGGCCGGCCCGGGAAGCGGCGGGGGAGGGGGTGTTCGGGTGCGGCCGTGGAGTGTGGGGAGGACCATTTTGCGGCAGTGGGTGGCCAGCGCCCCGCGCGGCCGCAGGAGGGCGGCCGCGGCCGCCGCCCAGAGCGTTCCTCCCGGCAGGGCGCCCAGCTCGCTGACGGCCAGCCGGGCGGAGAGAGCCAAGGCCAGGCACGGCCCCAGGGCGATGAGCGTCGCGTGAGTCACGAGGCGGACACCGGGGGTCCACCGGGCGGGCGCTGCGACGGGGCGGCGCGAGCTGTCGTCCCGGATGTGGGCCCGCGCGTTCAGGCAGAACATCGCGGGCATGAGGACGAGCCCCATGGCGAGGAGGGTGGCGGCGATGGGGGAGTGCAGCCAGGTGGCGAGCTCGGTCCGGGACGGGAGCTGCGCTCGGGAGAACTGCTCGCGTGGCGCCGGGGCGAGGAAGCGGTGGATGCCGGTTCCGTCCCAGCCGTGGAGGAGCACGAAGAACACGGCGGTGTACCCGCCGACGTACTGCATGCTCGCCGCCCAGACCCGGCCGGCCACGACCAGCCGGTGCGCGCACAGGTAGCCCAGTGTGGCGCTCGCGGTGATACCCGCGCTGAACAACGCCAGCCCCCACGGAGGGACGTGGCGGACGGCGTACATCGTCTCCCAGCCCGGGAAGCGGACCGCGAGCCACATGCCCATGGGGGTGAAGAGGAGCCCGATGAACAGCAGGGTCGCGGTCAGGTCGCGCTCGCGCACCGTGCGCCGCCGGTCGGCGTCTTCGGCCGCGCGCAGTTGCTCGGCCGTGGACAAGGCACAGCCCGCCCCGATGGCGTAGGCCCAGAAGGCGTCCACTTCAACCATGGACGCTTCCCTCGGGGGACGACGGGTGCGGGAGCACGGGGCTGATGCGCTCCTGCGGATGGGGTGTGCCGGCGTGTGCGTCACCGGCGTACGCGGCTACGTCGGGCGGAGGGCAGGCGGTGCACCAGGTGGGCAACCGCACTCCGGCGTACCGCAGTTGGGCGAGCCGGGCGTGGTAGGCGGCCCCGTCGAGCAGTGCGCGCGCGACCTCGGCGACGCGGCGGTTGCGCGGGTCCTGCCAGGAAGTCCCGTGCGTCCAGGCGTTGAACGCGCCCATCGCGGGGCCGCACCAGATCTGGTAGTCACCGGCGCGGGAGGGCTCGCCTTCGACCGCCCAGCGGGAGGACAGGCCCAGATACCAGCGGAACAGCAGGGCCATGCGCTCCTTGGGTTCACGGGCCGCGCGCTCTGCCTGGGAGGGCCGCCGGCGGCTCAGATACTCGGCCACCTCGGCCCACGCCTCGGCGACGGGGCGCCCCAGGACCTGCTCCTCGAGCCGCAGTCGGTCCCTGGGCGAGAGGTCGTCGAGCGTGTCGTGCGTTCGGTAGAGGCGGTACAGCCAGGACGCCCGCCCCGCGAAGAGCGTCCCCCGGCGCAGCACCTGCACGTCCACGCCCATCTCGAACATGTCTGCGGACGGAGCCATCGCGCAGTCGGCGACATCGGCCGCCGCGAGCAGTTCTTTGGCCCGCGCCGACGTGCCGGCCTCCACGCAGGACTGGTTGACGGAGCCGGTGACGAAGTAGTCCGCGCCCAGTGAGAACGCGGCGAAGGCGGCCCGGGGGGTGCCGATGCCGCCCGCCGCTCCGATGGCGACGCCCGCGCCCGGCCCGTTCTCGCGGATCTCTTGGTCGCGCAGGGCGAGAAGGAGAGGGAGTTGCGTGACGAGCGGGCGCCGGTCGGTGTGTCCGGCGGAGTCGGCTTCGACGGTGATGTCGTCGGCCAGGGGCGCGCGCCGGGCGAGTTCGGCCTGGTCGGCGGTGAGGCGCCCGTCCCGGACCAGTTCCGTCACCAGCTCCTCGGGCGCCGGACGCAGGAAGAAGGCCGCCGTGGCGGCTTGGGACACCTTGGCGATGACGCGGTGCGTGGCGCGTACGGTGCCGTCGGGCCCCTGCCGCAGCCCTGCCGCCCGGTAGCGGACCAGATCGAGAGTGGGCCGCAGGAACGCGGACGCCTCGACGCACGGGACGCGGTGACGCAGGTACAGGTCGACGCACCGGCGTTCGGCGGCGGGCTCGGCCGGGCTGTGGATCAGATTGCAGGCCCACGGAAGCCCGGGCAGCCGGCGCCCCAACCGCCGTACGGCGTCCTCGACTTGGGGCGCGGGCAGCCCGGCCGCCCCGAAGGAGGCGAGGCAGCCGGCGCGGGCCATGGCCACCACCAGATCCACGGAGGAGATCCCCGCCGCCATGGAGCCCGCCATGTACGGGAAGCGCAGCCGGTGGCGGTCGAGGAAGGCGGGTGAACCCAGGTGGCGCGCGCTGACGGGCGCCGCCACCGCGACCACTCGGACGCCGGGCCCGGGCCGTTCGGTCGTCGTCCCGGTGCGTCCGTCGATCTGCACCACGTAACACGGCCGCTCGAGGTCGGCCAGGTCGTAGCGGACGCCCGCGAGGTCGAAGTGCACGGTCATGACGCCCTCCGTCCCGTCGTGCCGCCCGCGACCTGGAGAGCGATGTCGTCCACGGCATAGATGCGCAGGCCGTCCCGCCACACGCTGCCCTCGGCCAGCACCGTCGTGCCGGCATCCGTGCGGATGACCTCGCGCAGATGCACCTCGGCCTGGAGCGCTCGGTGGTGTGGCTGGATCTGGCCGCGATACGTCCAGCGCAGCTCGGCGCCGAGCGCCGGTCGCGGCTCGGGCGTCGCGTCGGTGCTGATCCCGGCGGAACGCACGCACACCCGCGCCATCTGGAAAAGCAGCTCGACGCCGCAGGAACCGGGCATGACCGGGTCGTGCAGGAAGTGCTGGCCGAAGTACCAGTCGTCGGGGTCGATGGGCTTGTCGCACAGCAAATAACCGAGGGAGTAGCGTCCACCGTCTGCCACGAAGGAGATGTCGGCGCCCTCCAGAAAGGCGAGCCGCCCCGAGGGTGCGGGGTGTTCGCCGGTGGGTCGCGGCGGCCGGGCGAGGGGCGGCGGTGACTGGCGCCGCAGCCAAGGGGCCACGAGGCGTCCCCCGTCCAGACCCTGCTGCTGGGCGAGGACCGGCTCGGTGAAGAAGCCGTGGACGGCCTCTCCCGTATAGAACGTCTCACCGCCCACGGCCAGTTCGTATCGGTAGCGTTGCAGCAGCGCGCCCGGCAACGGCGTATGGGAGAGCACGGTGGTGGCCTGGCGCACGGTACGGCCCCGCAGGTCCACGGCGCGCACCAGCCGCGAGGAGCCTTCGAGGTTGCGTACGGTCAGGTTCTGATCCGGATACTCACCATAGGCGCCGAGACATGCCCCGACGAACGCGGCCGCCTGGAGTGACGTCTCCAGGAGCGCCAAGTGCGGGACGCCGCCCGCGTTTTGGTCGACGTACCAGGGCGCGTGCGGCACGTCGTACTCCGTGACGTACGACGTGTCCGAGAGGTGGGCGCCCGGCGCGGCCGGGGCGTCGATCATGCGGTCGAGCATCAGGAGGTCACCGCGCGGGAGCCGGGGGCGGATCAGGCAGGCCGAACGGTGGCGGGCCGCGCCGTGTGCGATGCTCAGGTCCCCCTCGGAGGAGTGGGCCATGTGCAGTTCGTGGGCGAACACCTGTCGGCCGTCCGGCGTGCGGCGTGTGCCGCCGCCGCTGTTACCCGGGCCGAGGTCGCGCCCGGGGGGTTCGCGCAGCACGCAGCCCACCCCACGCAGGCGGGCAGCGGTGGTGCGGCCGTCGCCGAAGGACACGTCGGCCACCACATGCGGGCGCGGGACCAGGCCGATCGAGACGATGTCGGCCGCCATCTGGAGCGGGCCGGACAGGCGGGCGCCGTCCCATACCTCGATGTGGACGCACTCCTCGGTCCAGGGCGTCACGGACGGGCCGGGCAGACACAGGTGCAGGCCCTGATGGAGCGCGTGGACGTGCAGGGCCTGCCATGCGGCGGTCAGCAGTGCCGCCCAGTCGGGTGTCTTGGCCCGGCCGCCGGGCGTCGTGGCGGTGACCCGCCCCTGGCCGTGGCGGCCGGTGCCGGAACCGGTCACGACGACTTCGTCCAAAAGCGCGAACCCGGTCGCGCTCAGGGTCCTGGATGGTTCGGCGGGCGCGCAGGACGCGCCGAGGACGCCGGCCAGGTCCCCCGCGGCGAGCCGGTCCAGCTCGGGCCGGCCCAGACGGTCGCGTACCGACTGAGCGAGGGGCCTGAACTGCCGTGGGTACAACGTGAGTTGGCGTACGGGCCACGGCGTCTCGGTGGGCGCGGGTGCCTCGCGGCGGCCGGTCACCCGCGCGACGGCCAGCCCTTCGTGCCGGACCTCCCAGGCCTCTTCGTCGTCCGACGCGACCTCGGTCACGCGCAGGTCGTCGACGGGGACCATCGGGGATGCCGGGCACCACGTCAACGTGGCGCGCAGCACGGATGGTTGCTGCGGCGCGATGGCGACAGGCTCCGTCGGGGACACAGCCAGGGGTGCCCGGAGTCCCGGTGCCAGCAGCGCCTCCTGGAGAGCTTGGTGGGCCCGCAGCGCGGCGTGGTGCGCCGTACGCACGGTGGCCGCCAGTTCTTCCGCGAGCGCGGCGGCACGTGTCGAGCACGGGGCGGGGCCGGGAAGGCCCGGCGGCGCGGAGGCGGGCAGGCCGGGCGGTCTCCGCGCCGTCTGCCCGACGGCCGGACCGGGCCACCACGGGATGACGGGACAGGATGCGTCGAAGCTCAGGTCGTCCATGAATTCTCGTCTGCTCGGACCGGTGTGGAATGGGTGGGTGACCCGGGGTCACGCGGTGGCCGGGCGCGGCGCGGGCCACGCCGCCCGGCTGCCCAGCTCCGGCGCGGCCACGATGCCCTTGACGGCCTCCCAGCGTTGCAGCACCTCACCGCGCCGGTCGCACGCGGTGACGGTGCAGACGAGCTCCAGGGGCTCCTGCTCCAGCAGTTCGACGACGATCACGAACGGTTCGTCGTCCGGCAGCGGCGCGAAGAGCTGGACGCGCTCCACCGCCACCGGCAGGCACCGGTGGCCGCAGAGCCTGCGCCCGAGCAGCGCCGCCGCCTGCAACAGCAGATCGGCCAGCGCCGGGCTGTACAGCGCGCCCGCGTACGCGCCCCGGGCCACCTGGGGGTCGGGCATCCTGGCCACGACCATCAGATACTTGTCGTCCTCCGCCAAGACCGCGCCGAGTCCCTGGAGCAGGGGGCCGTGGAAGAGGAAGCCGTCCCGGTAGGCCGGGTGCGGGTCCCCTTCGGCAGCCGGGGCGGACGGCAGCGACAGACGGGGCGGAGCCGCGTCCCCCGACGCCGTGCGGAACATGCCTTCGTAGCGCGGCAGCGGTGTGTCCACGCCGTCGTCGTGGAAGGACAGCCGCAGGTCGCCCGCGCCGTCGGCCTCGGGCCGCACGACGATCCGCGCGCGCGGCGGCTGCGAGCCGTCCAGTACCAGGCCCTTGCGCACCCGGAAGTCCCGCACCTCGTTCACACGGCGGCCGGACCGCAGCCGCTCGGTCACGTTGACCCCCCACCCGACGGCCGCCGTCATCGGCAGCACGGGAAGGCCGTCGATACTGTGGTCCATCAGGACCGCCTCCTCGGCCAGGCCGTCCAGGCCGCGCAGCACCGTCAGACCCGCCGCGGGCAGCGCGCGTGCCGTGAACACCGAGCGCAGGGGGCCAAGGACGCTCACCGTGCCGACGCCGGGGCCCGCCGCGAGCTCGTCGGTGAAGTGGGCGCATCCCTGCTCGCGCGTGAGCAGCCCGACCCCCAGCTCGGTGAACAGCGCCTGGGCCTCGGCGGATGCCATGCCTCCCTGCCAGGGGCCCCAGGCCATGGCGCGCACCCGGCAGGCGGGATGTGCCATCTGCCAGGCGCAGGCGAACCGGTTCAAGGCCTCGTTCGCCATCGCGTAATCCGTCTGGCGGCCGTTGCCAAAGATGCCGGATACGGAAGTGAAGAGCACCAGGTGGCGCAGGTTCTCGCCCGGCAGCGCGGCCAGCACGTTCAACAGACCGGTCACCTTGGTGTCCACCACGTGTCCGATGTCCTGCGGCGTCTTCAGCGCGAGGGGCTTGTCGGCGAGTACGCCCGCGCCGTGGATCACCCCGGTCACCCGAGGCGCGTAGGGGGCCAGAGCCGCCGCGACCGCGACCGGGTCCGCCACATCGGCCGCCACATAGGAGGCTTCGGCTCCCTGGGCGCGCAGGGCGGCCAGCGTGGTGCGGATCTCGGACTGTTGTTGGACGAGGCGTACCTCGGCGTCCAGCTCGGCGCGTACGGCGGCGGAGTCGACGTCCTTGCCCTGGGCCACCGCGTGCTCCCGACAGGCTGTGACGAGTGCGGCCGGATCGTCGTGGCCGACGGCCCAGGCGGGCAGGTCCCGCAGCGGGGTGCGGCCAAGGAGCACGAAGCCGCAGGACCGCGCGGCCGCGAGGGCGGCGCAGCACCACGCGGTGATGCCGCGCGCGCCGCCGGTCACCACCAGGAGGTCGGCGGCTCCCGGGGCGGTGTCGGCGGCCGGCGCGGGTGCGTCGGGAGCCACGGGCGTGACGGCCAGGGCCGCGCGCCGCGTCCCGTCCCAGGCGACCTCCGCCACCCGGACGGCGTCGGTCGTCTCCGTCACGAAGCACGCGGCGGCCGCGGCCGGATCGCACGCCGGGGCGAAGTCCACGAAACGGCAGAACAGGTCGGGCTCCTCGACCCCGACGGCCTTGACGAGTCCACCCAGACCGCCGAGCAGAGCGGCGGACGGGTCACCGCCGCTCCCGGCGAGGCCGAGAGCGCCGTCCAGTTGGGCCACGGCCGTGAATCCGGCCCGATATCCGGACCCGGTGGTGTCCTTGAGAGCCGGCGTGACGTGTTTGGCGACCAGTACCGCGTGCCGCAACCGGGCCAACGCGGCCGCCGTGCCCGTGCTCTGCGCGTCATGCCCGGCGGCCAGCACGCACAGGTCCAGCCGTTCCGCCGAGGCCAACAGGTCGAGGAGGCGCACGCGCAGAGTCTCCTCATGCCAGTCGCCCAGAGCGACGTGGCCCTTCACCGTGATTCCGGGCAACGCCAACCGCCGAACGTCCCACCCCTGCCCCGCGAGGGCGTCGGACACCGCATCGGCCAGCGCGCTGCCGTCGTCAAGGATCAGGGCGGTGGGCCGGGGGCCGTACGCTTCGGCCAGCGTGTCGGCCGCCGGCAAGTGACACAGCGTCAGGTGTCCGCGTCCCAGCGGTACGGGCTCGGCCGCGGTCTCGTCCTGGTCCGCTGTGGCCGCGGCCCCGGCGGCGATCTCGGCCAGCATGACGGCGAGTTCGCGGACCGTACGCGCCTGGGCGAACCGGTAGATCTCCTCACGCGGCAGGAACGGATAACGTCGCCATGCCTCCGATGCGATTTCGACCTGCTTGAGGGAGTCGATGCCCAAGTCGGCCTGGATGTCCAGGTCGGGCGCGACCATCTCGACGGTGTACCCGGTCTTCTCGGCGACGAGCTCGCGCAGAATCCGCTCGGCCTGTGCCGCGTCCACGGCCCAGGAGGACGGGTCCGGCAGGGCGTCCGGACCGACGGCCTCGCCGCCGTGACCGCCGCCCGGGGCCGAGTCGCCGTTGTGGCCACCGGTCGAGGCCCTCTCGGCGCCGCTACCGCCGTCCCAGGCCGTCTCACCGCCGTGGCCACCGGCCGAGGGCGCCTCGCCGTGGCCCCCGGGCCAGGCCGCCTCGTCGTGGCCCCCGGCCGATGACACCGGGCCGTCCGGACCGACACCGAACTCCGCTGCGGACGCACCGAGTTGGCGGGCCCCCGATGACAGCCCCGCCGATCCTGGTGACGACTGGCGGGGGAGGGGCACCACTGGTCCCGGCCCGGCCGCGACAGCCTTCGAAGCCCCGACGCCGGCTTCGTCGTGGTGCGTCACGCGGGCATCTGGATGCGCCTCTCCGTGCCCCCGGGGAGCGGCCCCGTCCCGTCCCAGCCGTACGAGTTCGAGCATCACGTCCTGGGCGTGGATGTGGGCCCGGCTCAACGCGAGGCTGTGCTCCTTGACCGCCTCCACCTGGGCGAGCAGCGTCGTGTCCGGCTCCTCGCCTGCTGCCCCTGCCACGAGCTCGGTGAGCGTACGAGCCGTGTGCAACTGTCCGTCCAAGTACTGGGTGTGCAGGGCGAGTTGACTGGCTGCGGCGTCCACCAACGGGCCGGGCGCTACGTGGGGGGGTGGCGCGGCGACAGTCTCCGGGACCGGGGGCGCCGCATCCATGGGGGTGGCGGACGCGCACTGGTACGTCTGCGCGAGGGCGCTCTCGTACTGCGGCCGGCGCGCCTCCACCGCGAAGGACGGCCCTTCCAGAAGCCGCGCCACGGGTGAGGCCGCGGCGCGTGGCGCGGGAACGGGCGCCTGGTGGCGGTTGATGTCCTCGATCCCCAGGCCGAGCACCGCGAGGCGCAGGGCCGCGTAGGCCAGGGCCGCCGCACTGTCGGTGCCGACCCCGCCATCCGTGGCGACCACCTGGACCGAGGCGTCGTCCACGATGCGCGTGACGAGCCGGCTCAGCACCTGTCCCGGCCCGAACTCGACGAAGACGCGGAATCCGTCGGCGTACATCTCCCGCACCCGGCCCGCGAAGTCCACGGGCCGCAGCATCTGTTCGCTCAGCGTGCGCACGTTGGCCCCCGCGTCGTCGCCGTACGAAGCGTCCGGCGCCCCGGCGAACACCGGCGTGGCCGGAGCCGGCACACCCACCGCGGCGACGGCCCGCGCGAAGGTGTCGGCGGCGTGTTTGACCAGCGGGGTGTGGAACGCCCCCGCGACGGGCAGCCGATGCGTCACCAGGCCTCGGCCCCGGCAGTCGTCGGCCAGGCTCTCGATGGCAGAAGTGGGGCCGCCCACGACCAGCTCATCCGGCGCGTTGAGGTTGCACAGCGTCAACTCGCGGTGCGCGCAGGTGAGTTCGTCCCACTCGGCTCGCGAGGCCCGGAGGGCGAGCATGGCTCCGCTGTCGCGGTCATCCGCGTCGGCCGTCGGCTCCATGGCCTGCCCGCGTTGGCGTGTCAGGGTCAGGCAGCCGTCGTCGGTGAGACTTCCGGCGGCCCACAGCGCGATCAGTTCGCCGCAGCTGTGACCCAGCAACCCGTGCGGGGTGAGGCCCAGTTCGGACAGGTAGCGGTACTGCCCCATGGCCAGCGCTCCGATGGCGGCCTGCGCGCAGGAGGTGCGCCGCAGCCTGGCCGCGGCGACCCCGGGGTCCTCCTGTCCCAAGACGGGGAAAACCACGTCGGCCAATGTTTCGAGACCCAACTCACCCGGGGTCCAAAGGGCGTTGGCGCGGTCGAAGTACGCCCGCACCGGCGGGATGGCGAGCAGGGCGTGCCGGCCCATGCCGACGTACTGGCTCCCCTGCCCAGCGAAAAGGGCCGCTACCTTGGCCCCGGACGGCAGCGCGCTCCGCCGGTAGACCACCTGGCCGGGCAGCTCCCAGCTCTCGGCCGCTGGATCGCCCTCCAGCCGGTCGATCGCCCGTGCCACCAACGACGTCCGCTCGGAGCGCGACGCGGCCACGACTCCCAGACGGACGTGCCCGGCGGGGACCGGGCCGCCCCCGCCCGGCGCCGCGCCCGCGCGCAGCTTCGCCAGCAGACCGTCCACGTCCGGCGCGTGCCACAGGTGAGCCGTCGGCGTGGTGTGCCACACCGGCGCGCCGTCCCCCGCGGCGGGGTACTCCTCCAGAAGCGCATGGAAGTTGACGCCGCCGAAACCGAAGGCGGAGACCCCGCCGCGCCGCGTCGGGCGGTGGGGCTCACGGACCCAGGGCCGAGCCTGCTGATTGACGTAGAGCGCGTCGCGGTCGGCCGCGTCGCTCACCGTGTCGACGTTGATGGTCGGGGGGAGCACCTTGTGGTGCAGGGCGAGCGCGGTCTTGATGAGGCCGGCCGCTCCGGCCGCCGCCTTCGTATGACCGATCTGGGACTTCACGCTGCCCACCGCGGCCCGGTGGGCGGCCCCGGCAGGCGCCAGGAACGCGCTCAGGGCGCCGAGTTCCACGGCGTCACCCACCGCGGTGCCGGTCCCGTGCGCCTCGATGAGCTGGACGGAGCCGACCGGCAGTTCGGCGTCCTCGTAGGCCCGTCGCAGAGCGGCCAGCTGCCCCTCACCGCTCGGCCCGTAGATGCTCGGTGTCCGCCCGTCGCTCGAGCTGCCGAGGCCGCGCAGCACGGCGTAGATCCGGTCTCCGTCCCGCTCGGCGTCGGACAGCCGCTTGAGCGCGAGCATGCCGATGCCCTCGCCGATCAGCGTTCCGTCGGCCGAGCTGTCGAAGGGCCGGACGGTGCCCCGGGGCGAGAGGGCGGGCGTCTTGCTGAAGCACATGAAGGTGGTGACGGAATTGTCCGCGTCGCAGCCGCCCGTGATCATCAGGTCGGCCCGGTGCTCGACCAGTTCGCTGACCGCCATGCGCAGCGCTGCCAGCGAGCTGGCGCACGCCGCGTCGACCGTGCAGTTCGTCGCGCCGAACCCGAAGCGGTTGGCGATGCGGCCGGCGACCACGTTGGCGAGCGTGCCGGGGAAACTGTCCTCGGTCCATCCCGGGGACGCGGCCTTGAACCTGCGCTCGATCTCGTCGGCGTCCCGCGCCGAAAGCCCGCAGCTGAGCGCGGCCTCCCGCACCGCGGGACCGTGGAGCCGTGACCCGAGTGGCGACATGGTCGTGTTCTGGCCGCACACGCCGAGGATCACACCGGTACGTGAAGGGTCGTACCAATCCGCGTCGGCGCAGCCGGCGTCCGCCAGTACGTCCCGGGCGACCTGGAGGCTGAGCAGCTGGACCAGACCGATGGAATCGAGGGTCGACGGCGGCATCGAGAATTCCGCGGGGTCGAATACCGTCGGCGGCAGGAATCCGCCGCGCCGGGCATATGTTTTGTCCTCGGCGAACATGTCGGAGTCGTAATGATCGGCGAGCCGCCAGCTCTTCTCCGGTACCTCGGTGATGCAGTCACGTCCCGTCATCACATTCCGCCAGAATTCTCTGATGTCCGCCGCTTGCGGAAACATCCCGGCTACGCCCGTCACTGCGATGGGGCTGCGCGCCAACCGAAATGCTTCTGCGTGCGTCATCGTGCTCCGTCCTCGGTGGGAAAGTGGTGAGATCATCGCAACAACTCCCGGGCGGCCCGGCGTGCCCGGCCGACATGGGGACCGGCCCCGAGAGGCACCAAACAGTGCCATGTCAGGAGAGCCCGAAGGTTCATGGCAGGCTCGGCGCCCTGACGTTGACGGGTGCCCTGGGAGCCGACGTGCGGCTTCAGCAGTGACTTTTCCCGAACCGAGGAGCGCGGTGAAATACCCACTTCGAGTGAGGCGTGCGTGTTGCCGTTCCCGGAAGCATTGGTGTTGCCGACGGCAGTGCGGTAGGAAGATACGCCTTCACGCGTCGGCCGATATACCTACGAGGTGAACGACGGAAGTCGGACTCGAAGCGGTGCGAGTTGATGAAGACAAACAAATGCCACGGTGGCGGGCTCCTACGGCAGAGCCCGCCGCCGCCCTGGCGCTCTCACGGGCACGCTGCGGGTGCGATGCCCCTGTCCCCGGCAGGGTCGTCGGCGCAATCGCCGGCAGGCGCTTTCGCGGATCGAGGCGTTTCCGTGGCCGTCAGAACGAGGACGGCTTGGTCGTCGTCGATGTCGTGGCCTCCGGTGAAGGCCCGAACGGCTTCGATCACGGTGTCGATGACGTACCGGGCGCCGGACGGACGCCCCGCGCGGGACAGGGCATCGGCGAGACGCTGTTCGCCGAACTGCTCTCCGTCGCCGGCGCGCGCCTCGGTGATGCCGTCGGTGTAGAGAAGCAGGCTCTCGTGGGGGCGCAGCCGCAGCCGGTGGGGTGTCACGTCCGGGTCGGCCGAGACACCCAGCAGTGAACCGGGCGCCTCGACGGCCCGCGCGGTGCGGCCGTCGTCGAGAACCAGGGGCAGGGTGTGGCCGGCGCGGACGAGTTCGATGTCGAGGCCGTCAGGAGCGGGCGAGAGCTGACCGTAGACGAGGGTGACGAAGCCGCCGCCGTGACTGCCGGGGCGGTTGAGCAAGGCCCGGTTGACGGCCTTGACGACGTCCTCGGGTCCGTGCAGGAAGGGGGCGACGGCGCGCGCGGTGTGGCGGACAAGCGCGGTGGTGGTGGCGGCGATGGCGCCCCGGCCGCAGACGTCGCCGAGCATGAACGCCCAACGGCCGTCGTCCAGGGGGAAGACGTCGTAGAAGTCGCCGCCGACGTCGAGTCCTTCGCCGGCGGGGTGGTAGTAGGTGGCCACATCCGTTCCCGGCACGGTCGGCAGGTCCGGCAGGAGCAGGCCGGCCTGGAGGTCGCGGGCGAGGGCGGTCCGGTGGGCGTACTGACGGGCGTTGTGGGCGGCCGAACCCGAGCGACGGGCGAGCTCTTCGGCCAGGGCGACGGTGTGACCGTCAAAGGTGTGCTCGTCCGTCGTCAGCAGCGTCACGGTGCCGAACGCGCTGCCCCGGTCCATGAGGGGAACGCACAGGTAGCCGGTGACGCCCAGATCGTGCCACGGCCCGGGCCCGGTGGGGGCGCGGCGGGCGACCTCGCTCACGCCGGAGGCCAGCACACGGGACACGGCGTCGTCGTCGGCGTCGTAGACCGGGATGTGGGACGCGAGCAGGTCCTGCTGCGCCTGGGTGGGAGCGGCGGTGGCGACCCGGACCACGCGTCCGCCCTTGACGATGTCGACGGCGCACAGCGGAGCGAGCCTCGGCACGCACGAGGCGGCGAGGCGCTGGAGGGTCTGGCCGGCGTCGAGGTCGGAGGTCAGGGCGGCGCTGGCATCCAGGAGGAAGGCGAGGTCGTCGCGCGCGGCCTTCTCACGTGCCTCGGCCGCCAGACGTGCCTTTTCCGCCGTGTCGCGCTCGATGGCCAGGGCGGCGGTGCCCGCGAAGACACGCGCCAGCGCGAGATCCGCCTCCTGCGGAGCGCGGGGCACGCGGTGGTACATCGCGAAGGTGCCCAGAAGCGAACCGTCGCGGGCCAGGATCGGAGTGGACCAGCAGGCGGCGACGCCGGCTCGATCGGCCAGGTCGCGGAAGTCGTCCCAGAAGGGATCGGTGGCGATGTCGGTGACGATCACCGGTTGCCGCCGGTGCGCGGCGGTGCCGCACGAACCTATGCCTTCACCCGTGGCGATGCCGTCGATGGCCCGGTTGTAGAAGTCGGGCAGGCTCGGGGCCGCGCCGTGACGCAGGTGTCGGCCGTCGGGGTCGGCAAGCAGCACGGAGACCAGCACCTCCTCGGGCGCCAGCTCCTCGATGACGTGCGCCATACCGTCCAGCACCTCCGGCAGCGGGGCCTGCCGCGCGATCTGCTCAAGGAGGGCCCGGTGCTCCGCGGTGAGGCGCTGGGCGTGCTTGATCTGGGTCGTCTCCACGCCGATCATGCGTACGCCCATGACGTTTCCGCCAGCGTCCAGGCGGGGCTCGTAGGAGAAGTCGAAGAACGCCTCCCGCACCGAGTCCCCTCGGCCCAGCACGACCCGCGCGTCATGTCCGGTGTGGGGCTTCCCGGTGCGGTAGACGCGGTCCAGCAGGGTGATGACTCCTTGCGCCGCAAGCTCCGGCACCATCTGCCCCAGAGGCATCCCGGTCCGGCGGGGCTCGCCGCCACCCAGGGCGGCGAAGAACGCGGCGTTGGCCGTCTCCAGCATGTGCGCCGGGCCGGCCAGGGAGGCGAACACGGACGCCGACTGCCCGAACAGCGCCCGCAGATCGTCCTCCTCCCCGCCCCTGACGCCACCGGACGCGCCGCCGGACGCACCGGCGGCCTCGACGAGCCGGCCCGGCTGCGGCTTCGGTACACGCGTCATGCGCGCTGCCCCTCATTCAGTCGGACCGAGCCCGCGCCACCGGCGGGGGAACCCTTGTCCGCGGCCAGAGCCCCGGCCATGTCGGCGTGCACGGAGAGCACCTGGTTCAGACCCGTCAACTCCAACAAACGCGACACCTTGGCCGGTACGGACGCAAGCCGGAACGCGCGGTCGCGCAAGGACAACTGCTGGTGCAGCCGGACGAGTTCACCGATGCCCGAGGAGTCGCAGAACGACAAAGCGGCGCAGTCGACCACCACCGGTCCGGCCGCCCGCCCCTCCAGCAGCTCCTTGTTCCCGGCCTCGCGCAGCTGCTCCACGCTGTCGTGGTCGAGTTCTCCGCGCAGCGCGAACACCACGCTGTGCCCGTCCCGCCTGACGTTCACCGAGAACACCCTCAGCTTCCTCCGTGTGAAGCGCTGACCGCCAACCCCCTCTTGGAGGGAGACCGGCTTCGGGCGCCGCCTACCCCGGAAAGGTGCTTCGGAACCGTACGTTCTTGACCGAGGGGGCCGGCGTGGGCCGGTGTGTCCGCCGGGGTCAGAGTCCGGCGTCTTCGGCGGTGTCGACGTGGACGGCTGCTTTGCGTTCCATGGGGATGCTGTCGAGTACGGGGTAGGGGCGTGGATACATGGCGCCGATCTGGAAGCGCTGACTGAGCACGTCGGCGAAGGCGGCCGCGATGCGCAGCTCGCCGTCGGGGTTGGGGTGGGTGTCGTCCCAGGTGTGGTCGGACGCGGTGAACTCGGCTGCGGTGTCGGCCACTTCGATGGGGGAGAGCGGCCGGCGGAGTTCTGTGGCGACGGCGCGGAGGCGGTCGTTGCACTTGCTCACGCGCTTGGAGAGGTCGAAGTCCTGCGTAGCCCTGACGGTCTCCAGGATGGTGCCGAGGACGAGGCGGACGGCGTGGTGTCCGGCGCGGGCGTTGGCGATGAATTCACGCAGGTTGGCTTCGAACTGCTCCGGGGTGACGTCGTACCAGACCAGGTCGTTGATGCCGAGGAGTACGAGGACGAAGTCGGGCCGGTAGGTCGCCACATACTCCTGGATGGTGGTCTTGGCGACGATGTAGGGCTGTCCCCACTTGGCGGCATGGTCGCGGTCGAACCTGGTGTCGGCGTATGTGTTGTCGCCGTCGCCGGTCTCCTCGGTCCGGATGTTGTCGAGCGTTTTGAAGGGGCCGACGAAGTCCACCCGCACACGGTTTTCCTCGAGGTGCTTCCAGAGGCGGAAACGCCAGGTCCAGTCGCCGCTGCTGCCGTGGCTGATCGAATCCCCGACGATCATCAGGGAGACGTCCACGGCGTCGGGGTTGTCGTAGTCGGCGGAGGGCGCGGGAGTCGTCATGGGGGAGGCTCCATTCGGCGGGTTCCGGCGGCGCTTTTCCGGGTCGGGGAACGGGTTCGGGGACGGGGGCGTGGTGTGGGTGCGGGGGCTGCGCGACGACCGGTCGTCGCGACCAACGGTCCTCTCTGCGCTCCCGTGGCACCCGCCGTGTTACCCCACCCGGGCTAGTCACAATGCCGGTGACTTAGATGCCGAGGGCTCGTTGGTTGTGGTGTGGCGAGGGTGGGGCAGGTCAAGTCGTCTGCGGGCGGGCGTGTGTCGGACCGGATTGCGATCGGGGTGCTGACGCGGGCGTTTCCGCGGCAACTGGTCGACGAGGTGATCGCGGAGACCGGGCGGGGCGAGCAGCGCAGTCGGCTGCTGCCCGCACGTGTGGTTGTGTACTTCGTGCTGGCGATGTGTCTGTTCTTCGGGCAGCCGTATGAAGAGGTCGCGCGGCTGCTGGGCGAGGGGCTGGGGAACCGGGAGCGGTCCTGGCGGGTGCCGACGACTGCCGCGATCGGGCGGGCGCGTCGGCGCCTGGGTTGTGAGCCGTTGAGGATGCTGTTCGCGCGGGTGTGCCGTCCGGTGGCGGTGCCGGATACGGCGGGTGCCTGGTATCGGCGGTGGCGTCTGGTGGCGGTGGACGGCACGACCTTGGACCTTGCGGACACAGCGGAAAACGACAGCTTCTTCGGCCGCCCGGGCTCGGGCCGGGGGACGGGTGCTTTCCCGCAGGCCAGGCTTGTGGCACTGGCGGAGTGCGGGACTCACGGGGTGTTCGGGGCGGCGGTCGGTCCGTTGTCGGTGAGTGAGCCGGTGCTGTCCCGGCAGCTGTTGCCCCGCCTGCGGGCGGGGATGCTGCTGCTGGCCGACCGGGGCTTTTACGGGTTCGAGTTGTGGCAGGCCGCCCGGGCAACGGGCGCGGACCTTTTGTGGAGGATGCGTAAGAGCGCGGCTCTGCCCGTGGTGCAGGTCCTGGCCGATGGCTCTTACCTCAGCGCGGTCCATGCCGAGCCGGACCGCAGGAGTCGCCGCAGCCCGGTGGTGGTCCGGGTGATCGAGTACACCCTTGCCGGCACCGGCGAGGCCACCGTCTACCGACTGTTGACCACCCTGCTCGACCCTGAGCAGGCACCGGCGATGGAGCTGGCCGTGCTCTATGCCCAGCGGTGGGAGATCGAGACCACCCTGGACGAGATCAAGACCCATCAGCGCGGCCCGAAGCTCGTCCTGCGCTCGAGATACCCGTGGGGCGTGGAGCAGGAGATTTACGGCTTCCTCCTGGTGCATCACGCCGTCCGGCAGCTGATGCACCAGGCCGCCACCGGCCAGGGCCTTGATCCCGACCGGCTCTCCTTCACACGGTCCCTGCGGATCGTGCGCCGCCAGGTCCCGGCCCAGGCGGCGTTTTCCCCCCGGCAGACTCACCCGGGCACTGACCCGCACCCTGGCTGAGATCACCGAACGCCTGCTGCCTCCACGCCGCCACCGGACCTGCCCCCGAGTCATCAAACGCAAGATGTCCAACTGGCCGCTCAAACGGACCGAGCACCGCAACGGGACACCACCCGCACCAGACACCGTCACCATCACCCGGCACGACAGAACCTAAGTCACCGGCATTGGGGCTAGTCATGGGCGGACCCGGCAGCCTTCCCCTCATCGGCCTCATCCGTCTCCTGGTCGGCGGTGCGGTTGGCTCGGTCGATCTCGGCCATGTGGTCCTCCGCCCAGGTCCGCAGCGCCGCGAGCGCTACTTCCAGGGACAGCCCCAGTTCGGTGAGCCGGTAGAAGACGCGCGGCGGCACGCTCGGCTCGACCCGGCGTGACACCAGCCCGTCGCGGGTCAGACCGCGCAGCGTCACGGACAGCATCTTCTGCGAGACCCCGGGCATCCGGCGTCTCAGCTCCGCGAAGCGCACCTCGTCCGGTGCGGCGTCGGCCAGCGTCTTGACGGCCATCGACGTCCACTTCGTACCGATGCGGTCCAGCAACCGCCGTGTCGGGCACAGGGGATCGAACACATCACCCCGCGCCTCGGTACGCGCGGCCGGGGCTCCTCGGGTGGTCACCTGGGGCTCACCACCTTCCCTGAAAGTGCCGTCTGGGCAGCGCCCAGACGGTTACCTATCGTTTGCTGGTAACCAATCGTAACCGCCTAATTCGGGGAGTCACCTTGCCTTTCGCCACCGCACACCGACTGCGCCGCGTCACGACGAACGGGGTCGAACTCAACGTCGCCGTCGCGGGGGAGGGACCGGCGGTCCTGCTGCTGCACGGCTTCCCTCACACCTGGCAGGTCTGGCAGGAGATCATGGACCCGCTGGCCGACCGATACCGGGTCATCGCCCCGGACCTAAGAGGCTTCGGCGCCAGCACACGGGCCCTCGACGGGTACGACGCGGGCACCCTCGCCGCCGACGCCGAAGGGCTGCTCGACGCGCTCGGCGAGACCTCGGCGGCGGTGGTCGGCATCGACGCGGGGGCCGCGCCCGCCGTCCTGCTCGGGTTGCGCCGACCCGGCCTCGTCCGCCGTCTGGTGGTGATGGAGGCCCTGCTCGGTCGCCTGCCGGGGGCGGAACACGTCCTCGCGGACGGCGCCCCCTGGTGGTTCGGCTTCCACGCCGTCCCCGGCCTCGCCGAGACCGTACTGGCCGGCAACGAGGCCCTGTACATCGAGTGGTTCCTCAATGCGGGGACGCTCGGGCGGGGAGTGCCCGACGACATCCGCGCGGCCTTCGTCGAGGCGTACACCGGGAGCGAGGCGCTGCGCTGCGCGTTCTCCTACTACCGGGCGCTGCCCACCAGCGGGCGGCAGCTCGCGGACGCCGTCGCGACAGCTCGCCTGACCATGCCGACCATGGCCATCGGCTCGCACCCCGTCGGCCCCGACCTCGAACGCCAACTTCGCTCTGTCGCGGATGACTTGACCGGACACCGCCTCCAGAACTGCGGGCACATCATCCCCCTCCACCAGCCCGAGGCGTTGCTCGCGCTCCTTGCGCCCTTCCTTTCCGCGGACCTGCCGAAGTGACCCACGGAATGCAGAGGATTCAAGAGCCGAGGCTCCGGGAAGGGGCGGAACTCGCCCGACAGTAGGGCAAGTTGGCTCGGCTCCGGGGAGTACCGCCCACGATCCGAGTCTCCGCCCCTCACCGAGCGAGCACGGCCGGCAAATCGGCGCGGGGCGCGGGGCGCGGGGCGCGGGGCGAAGAACGAGCTCGGGCGGGGGGAGCGGAGCCGGAGGCCGGTGGTGGGATGGAACCGGCCGTAGGTGGCCCCTTCAGTGTCCAGTAGTCATGGCCCTCAGCCGATAGCGAAGGTGGCACCGGGCGTGGCGCGAACGATGGGGCCGTCGTACCGGGCCGAGGCGCGCGCCACGGCCTGTTCCGGGGTGAGGAACCGGCCGACGTGCGTGACGATCAGCCGGCCCGCCTGAGCCTCGCGGCCCGTTTCGCCGGTGTCCTCGGGGGCGTGGTGCACCTGCTCGTCCTCGGCGGGCGCCTCGGCGCTCTCGGCCTCGCACAGCAGCACGTCGCACCCTGCGGCGAGCCGTCCTAGGTTCACGCACGGCGCCGTGTCCCCGGAATGGACCAGCGAGCGCCCCTCGGTTTCGATGCGTACTCCGAAGGCCGGGATGCCGTGCGTCATCGCGCGGCTGGTCATGTGAGGGCGCCCACGTGCGCCTGGTGGCCGTCCGTCAGCTCCTGGATGGCGAAGGCGGACTCGCCCGGGCTGCGCGTGGAGGTGTTGGTGAGGAAGTGGGCCAACTGGTCGGCGATACCCGGCGGTCCGTACAACGGGATGGGGGTGGCGAGCCGGATGTCGGCATGGAGCGCCGCGTAATAGGCGGTGAGCAGGTCCGCGCTGTGATCGGCGTGCAGATGCGAAATCCATATCGCGTCCACCTCGTCGAACCAAACATACCGCTGCAACCGCGCCGGCGTCCCGCTGCCGGGAAAGAACAGGTGGTTGGCCTCCTCGTGGATCCGGATCGTCACCTCGGGGCGGCGCCCCAGAGCGCGTTGCCAGCCCGTCAGGTCGTCGGCGACGGTCACTTGGTAGTCCCGGCCGCCCTGAAGATCAGCATCGGGCAGGACGGGAGGAACTGATCGGTGGGCTGCGTGCGGCCATCGCGCCGAGACTCACCAACCGCCCGAGTCCCGAGCGAGCGCAATACCTGCTCAGTCCCGTCCTCTTTCCGATGGAAGCCCGGGGACTGGAGGGCGAGCGGCCGGCGGCAGAGGCTGAGCGGACCGACGCATGATCGGCCGGCCGGGCGCGTGGCCGAGCGCCGCCAGCCGACTGTCGTGAGCCGGGGCCGTCGTTACCGGATCCTCTCGTGACCCGCGCTGCCGCGACCGGCTGCCGCGACCCGCGCCGGTGCGAACGCAACCGCACGCGCGTCGGCGCAGGGGTTGCCGTCAGGCGGCGGCGCCGCCGTCGATGACGAGGTCGGCGCCGACGATCGATGCGGCGTCCGGCGACGCCAAGTACAGCACGGCTGAGGCGACTTCGGCGGTGGAGGAGACCCGTCCCAGCGGCGACGCGCTCTTCATGCGGGCCGCGCGGTCGGCATCGGTCTCGCCCGGTCGCAGCGACATGGCGGTGTCGGAGGGGCCGGGACTGACGGCGTTGATGCGGATGCCGTCGGCGATGTGGTCCAGGGCCGCCGCCCTGGTGAGGGCGGAGACGGCCGCCTTGCCGGCCAGGTAGCCGGCCAGGCCCGGAAGTCGGCTGTGCGCGCCCAGGTTGGAGGCGATGTTGACGATCGCGCCGCCGGTGGGCTGTTGCCGCATCTGAGCCACTTCGGCCTGGAGGCTGAGGAGTACGCCGGTGACGTTGATGTCCAGCATGGTGCGCCAGTCCGCCTCGGGGAGGTCCGCTATGGGGGCGCCGCCCCGGAAGACGCCGGCATTGTTCACGGCGACATCAAGGCTGCCGAAGCGTTCGACGGTATGACGGACCAGGGCCCTGACGTCCTCGGAACGCGTCACATCCGCGGTGACCGCGACGGCCGAACCACCTTCCTTCTCGATCAGCGCGACCGTCTCGTCGAGCGCCGCGGCGGTACGTCCGGCTCCGACGACCGAGGCACCTTCGGCCGCGAAGGCGAGAGCGACGGCCCGGCCGATGCCGGAGCCCGCGCCGGTGACGAGGACGGTCTTTCCGGTGAAGCGTGCGGTCATGGTGGTGGCTCCTTGGGTCAGCACTTGGTTGTTCGAGGTACGGGATTCGGGGTTCCGGGTCGGGCGTCGGGAGTTGAGGTTGGGGGCGTTGGGGGGCGCGGGGGCCGGGCCGTTTGCGGGGTGCGAGGAGGACGGGACTCCTCAATAATGGACTGTCCGTTCTGGAATTTGGCCGCAAAGGCACGCGCACGGGCACTCTCGCGCTCCCCGCAGGGTTGGTCAGTCGAGCAGCTTCAACGCCTGCTCGGCGGCGTCCCGCACGCGGCCCGGGTCCTGTGACGCCTTGCCGACCACTCGCAGGCCCTGCATCAGTACGAGCAGCATCCGCGCGAGTGCGCGCGGATCGCGGTCGGCGGGCAGCTCGTCCTGCGCCTGGGCCCGTGTCAGCGCTGAGCGCAGCAGAGTCTCGACGTGGTCCCAGCTCTTCTCGACCCGGCGGGCCGCCGCCGTATCGTGTGCGCCCAGTTCTGCGGCCGTGTTGGTGACGAAACACCCCAGGGAACGCCGGTCGTTGGCGTGCGCCTCGGCCGCGAAGCGTCGTACCAGCGTACGCACGGCGGGCAGCGCGGGGCCGGGCTGGGACAGTGCGCTCAGCAGGGCCGCGTCGTGGTGCTCGTTGTAGCGGTCCAGCGCTTTCAGGTACAGCTCGTGCTTGTTGCCGAAGGTGGCGTAGATGCTGGCACGTCCGATGCCGAGATGTTCGACGAGGTCAGCCATCGAGGTGGCCTCGTAGCCGCGCCGCCAGAACAGCTCCAGGGCTGACTGCAACGCGGCGTCCGGATCGAATTCCTTGGTTCTGGCCACGCTCGAACTCTAGCGACAGTGGAACGATCGGTCAAATATGGTCCGGTGTTGTCACGGGTTGCCGAGCATGCGCGGTCCGCCCACATGGGGATGGCCCGCCAACTTGGCGATGGCATCCACGAGTCGGCGGCCGCCCTCGCCATCCTTTGCGAAACGGTCGACCAACCGTAGGCGCAGGCCACGTAGCTTTTCGGGCATCCAGAGGACCTTGCTGAGGGCGTCCGGTGACATCACACCGGGGGCCAGAGGAGAAGTGGGCCGTGAGCCTGATCAGCCTGAGGAATGCCGCCGCCGATCTCCCCGGAGGATGGCGCTCACGCGTGCTGGGCGACGTGGGTACCGCCTGTGTGAAGGTGCTGAGGATGGATGACATGCCGGTCGAGGCCGAGAGTCATGAGGCCGCCGAGGTGCTTCTCGTCCTGGACGGGCACCTCGAACTCGAAGTCGACGGCAGGCCCGTGCCGGTGTGCGCGGGCGAGCTCCATCTGGTCCCGGCGGGGGCGGTCCACGCGGTCCGTCCCGGAAGCCGGGGCGCGCTCGTGATCGTGGAGCGGCGGGACGGCTCCGGCGACAACTGACGGCCGACCGCGGCGGCGGCCTCTCTCGCCGACCGGCGGACACCGGGGTGAGCGGGCGCCCGGCGCAAGCGACGGCCGCTCCTGACTCAGGTGGGCGACCCGGCGGCCGCACCCGTCTTGAGGTCGGGTCCCCAACGCTTGAGCGCGGCTTCGAGGTCGAGTCCGCTCGGTCGGGCGTCGTCGGCTTCGGACGGCCAGTCCTCGCGCGGCACGCGCCACATGATCTCGAACTCGTTGCCGTCGGGGTCCTTGGCGTACAGGGACTTCGACACCAGGTGATCCGTCGAGCCGACCATGGCGCCGCGCTTGGTGAGCTCGACGGCGATGGCGGAGAGTTCGCCGAGCGTGCCCACCTCCCAGGCCAGGTGGTAAAGCCCCACGCGGCCCTGTTCGGGACCGGGCGCCTGCGCCCCGACGGAGAACAGACCGAGGTCGTGATCGTTGAGGGTGTCCTGGGCGCTGAGGAACGCGGCGCGGCCGGGGATGTCGACGTCGAGCTTGAAGCCGAATACGTCCGTGTAGAACTCCACGGCGCGAGCGACGTCTCGCACGTAGAGCACCGCGTGATTGAGGCGGCGTACAGGCATGGGGATCTCCCGGGGCGGTGAAGGGTGAGGCGGTGGCCTCACTTGCACCTTAGAACAATGTGAGACTTCAAGTAAATGTCCACATAGGTGATTGTTTCGTCGCGCTGAGTCATGGGACGGGTTGTTGGGTGGCCCATACCGGCCAGTCACCGAAACCTATGGCTGTCGCACGAGGCGCCCACGAGGCGCCGGGGGCGCAGGCGAGGTGCCAACCGCATCCGGACGCCGTGGGGTGCCTTGGGGGTGCCGTGCCGGCCCCTCGAGTACTGTGACGGGCGCTACCGCGACACAACGAGGGGTTCGACGCCATGCCCGCCGCGAGATTCTTCTTCGACGCAGGATCAGGCGCAGTCCTCTGGGCGGCCACGCCTGAGGACGCGGAGGTGTGGGGGTACCCGGTCGAGCTGGACCGGCTGCCGATCAGCCACGACCTCCGCGATGTCCTGTACGGGCTGATAGCTCGTTACGATACGGCGTTGAACTGGGACTACCCCCCGGACCCCGGGCCGTGGCGTGAAGCGGAGTGTCACCATTTCAACGAGGCGGTACGCCAAGCGCTCAGCCGCCTTCGCGCCGAACTCGGCCCGGCGTGGCAGATTCACGACGAGTTCAACGCGCTCCACCAGGACCCGGACCTCGACCGCTACATGGCCGACCCAGCCGGCTTCGTGCGCAGCTGACCTCACGGAAATTCTGCGAGGGGGGCGGCGCGGGGGGTGGGGGAGGGACGCGCGCGTACCTGAGCTTGTCTTTATGGTCCGGACACCGGCGTGGGCACGGCGCGTCGTACGACGCGCTCACTTGGAGCCGCATCGACGCGGTCCGGCTGCGCGAGGCCCTGGCCACGGTCCGGCTGCGCCAGGCCCTGGCCACGCTCCCGAAGCCCAAGGCCGCCGACGGGCGTCTGGTCCTGGCGGACGATGTCTCGGCATGACTGCGGCCCGACGCGCCGACCAGCCCGGACCGCCTGTCCTGCCATGTCTGTGGACGCCAGGGACGCTCCTCGGACCAGTTCATCCCCGGCTGGCCGTACTCATTCGTAGCCGCCCTGGAGACCAGCCGGGCGCAGACAGAGCGCGAGCCGGGATTGCTGGAAGCAGCCACCCGGTTGCTGAACTGCTGTATAGAGAAAGGGGATTGGAGATACGGATCATTCAGCCGCCCGGTGCCTCACGGCCAGAGTTGAAAGACAGCTACCAACGTCCGCCTTCCGCCCTCCGCCCTCCGCCCATGACGCTCCCCGCGCCACGCCAAGTCCTAGAGCAGTCCGCTCAGGGGGAGTACCCGCTCGGACAATCGGGCCCGCAACCGGTCCTGGGACGTATCGGCTTCGCTGAACCAATCGGCTGCGACGAGCAGTTCGGCCTGCTCGCCGATCTTCTCGGCGGGCAAGGCGCAGAACGCCGAGAGACGGTCCAGGTGGAGGCCGCCGTCCTGCTCCGGGCCGAGTTGGCCGTCGGGGCGGGAATGGGCCGCGGCGTACAGGGCGAGGAGCCGAGTGGCCGGGCCCAGCTTCTTCTTGCGTAGCTTCCGGTCGCCGACCGCCTTCTGGGCCCAGCCCGAGATCTTGGAGCGGCTGGTCTTGCCGAAGGCGAACGGACGCGGCCGGTCCGGCAGCAGGGTGGGGACGGTGAACGGCGCCGCGTCCTCGGGCCGGGACGCCAGAGCCTGCGTCACGGTGCAGGACAGCCGCAGCCAGTCGCCCGCGACCAGACGTTCCAGCACGGGTTCCGCGTCGCCGGCCAGCCAGCCGGTGAGGTCCTGACCGGTGACGTTCCCGGTGCCGGCGCGCGCGGCCCGCAGGGTGAGCATGAGGACGGCCAGGCGCACGTCGGCCTCGGGGTGCGGAGAATGGTCCTGGACGTGGTCGAGTACGGCGCGCGCGTGGACGGCCTGGCCCCGTGTCAGCAGCCACTCCACCTGTGGCCCGGTGGCGTCCGTGTCACCGCAGGTCGGACGATGGGCGCGGTTGGCGTGCATGGCGCGCGTCGTCCGCGCGGCCTTCTCGGCCCGTTCGGCCTCCTCTCGCAGCGCTTCTGTGCGGGTGACGTCGGCCCACAGGGCGAACGCGCGCGCCTTGCGCTCGTGGAGGGTGGCGAGGAGGGCGAGGTCGGGCTCGGCACGCTGCTGGTAGGCGCGGAACGCGTCGCCGAGTTCGATGAGTTCGACGCGCAGGACGTCGGGCCGCAAATTCTGCGGCACAGTCCGCTGCCCGATCTTCCCCCAGGGCTTGGCGCCTCTGGGCGCCGCCGCGGCCGGTGACGCCGACGCGGCCGCCCGGGCGCGGGGGAGCGGGCCGGATCTGGGCGGTGGGGGCGCCGGGTCGCCCGATCTCAGCGTGGACGAGGCGCTGTTGGCGTTGTCGGAGAACAACACCGCGGTGTCCTCCAGGGCCGCGACGCCTGCGCGGGTGCGATCCGCAGCGGCGGGAACTCCGCCACCATCGGCGGTGTTGCCCTTGCGGGGCGCCGGCGGCGCGGTGGCGACGGTTTTGGCGCCGGGGGTCGCGGCCGCGCAACGTGAGCAGCATTCCATCGCCCGCCACCAACGCCCCTCGCGGTCGGTGACGATGGCCAGAACCACCGGACCACCGCATCGCCACGGCTCCCCGCGCTCGGGGCGTTCATCGCGCCGGGACAGGTTGTGGGCCTGACAGCCCTCGGCCTTGCACACGCAGAACGCGTCGGGGCGCGGCCCGGCAATGGCCTTCAGATGGGCCTTGAGGTGAGCGACCGCGTTCGCGCGCCCGGCGGCGGCCGTCGGCAGCCGCTCCGGAAGGCAGGCCGGCCGACTGCACGAGACGCGCACCGCCGCCGTGCCCCGGGCCGCCGCATCCAGCCGCACCGTCCATGTACGGCCGAGCACCCGGTCGTCCAGCTCACCCGACGAGACCTGCGCCATCCAACCCCTCCAGCACCGTTGTTCCCAACTGCCGCGCGGGCGCACCTCGAAGGCGGCGCGGCGGTGGACCCACCGTACGCGGACACATCGCCCAACACCGGCAAACCCGGATCTCCCACGCCGACGGCAGCCGGAACGGCCCCAGTGCCGGAGCCGAAGCAGCCCCTCCGTGCGGGAGCCGAAGCAGCCCTCGTGCGGGAGCCGAAGCAGCCCCTCCCGGTTCCATAGCCGAAGCAGCCCCCGTGCCGGAGCCGGAACAGCCCAGTGCCGCAGCCGCAGACCCAGCCGCAACAGCAGCCCTCAGCCCAGCCCTCCCCAGCCCACACCCCCTCAACGCCACAGCCGACGTAATAGGTACGCCTTGCCCGACGAGAAGCGGTCCACTTTTCCAAAGCGCCATCCCGTCCGTCACGTTTTCCGCCCGTTCAATCCCGTTCTGGTGCGCGCTGCATTGACCGGGCGGCCCGGCCTCCCGGGCCGAGCAGCCCCGTGGGGGAGACCGAACCCCGGTCGGCCATGCGCGGCAGAGCGTGGCGCGAGACGGCGGTCACGGCCGACGGGAACAGCGGACGCAGCGGCTGAACCCAGCGCAACCACGGCGGCGCGTAGACCGTGGCGAGACGGCGGTCGACGCCCCGCGCGATCCAGGAGGCGATGCTCTCCACCGGGTAGGTGCGGCGGGCACCGGGCGGCATGTGGGCGCGCAGCTCGCGCAGCACGGTGTGCTGGTCGGCGTCGCGGATCATGCCGGTGTCCGTCCAGTGCACGTAGGCGATGCCCACTCTGGTGCCCTCCGGCTCGAGCTCGGAACGCAGGGACTGGGCGAAGGACTCGACACCGGCCTTGGACGCGCAGTAGGCACTCATCATGGGCACCGAGCCGAACGCGGCGGTGGAGGCAATTTGCAGGTAGTAGCCACGGTTGCCGAGCAGGGCGGGAAGAAACACCCGGGCGGTAGTGGCGCTGCCACAGAGGTTGACGTCGATGACGCGGCGCCAGGTGGCCGGGTCGCAGGCGCCGAAGGGGCCGCCCTCGGCGACACCCGCGTTGGCCACCACCACCGACGGCGCCCCCAGCGCCTCGCCGACCGAGGCTGCCGCGCGCTCCATCGCCGTCTCGTCGGTGACGTCCACCTCGACGCAGTACGTCTCCGCCGGCAGGCCCCGGGCGACCTCGCGCAGGCCCTCGCCCTCCAGACCCAGCAGCGCCACCCTCATGCCCCGCACGGCCAGCTCCCATGCCAGCGCGGCGCCGATTCCACGGGCGGCGCCCGTCACGACGGCCGTACGACCCTGTAGCCCTCGCACCCGGCCCATGACGGTCCCTCCAGACGGCCGGCCAGTACGCCACCGTGACGCGTGACGACCTGTTCCCGCTTTCCGGCCGACGGCGGCGACAACCCTTTCCCCTGGCGGCGACAACCCTTTCCCTACCGACCATAGGCCGGTCCAGCGGGGCGGGCCTGTCGCGCGGGAAACCCGCTGGTCGAGCCGTCCGTACGGCAGGTGACCCCGTACGCCTGGCCGGCGCATCGGAGACGCGGAAACGTACCGACGCCGTCAGCAGCGGGCGCTGACCAGGCATGCCTCGGCGTTGAGTCGGACGCCGCCGGGGCCCTCGAAACGGGCGAGGGCCTGGCGCATCGCCTCGCGGGCCCGCTCGGCCTCCCCGGGAGCGAGACGTTCGAGCAAGGAGCGGGCGGGGCCGGAGCCGGCCAGGAAGACGGCCGCGTCGGCGGCGTCCTTGCCGAAGTTCATCTGCGCCGTCACCAGGTCCACGCGTACGTCGTCGAAGCCCGCGCCGGTCAAGAGCTGACGGATCGTCGCCGGATCGGCGAGCGAGAACATGCCGGGCGCGCCGACGGTGAAGTCAGGGACCGGGCCGAAGGCGCGCAAGTCGGCGAACAGGCCCGCCCAGTCCATCCGTTCGGGCGCGGAGAGACTGGCGAAGGCGAGTCGTCCGCCGGGGCGCAGGGCGCCGCGGACATGAGCGAAGGCGGCGGCCGGGTCCGCGAAGAACATGATGCCGAAGCGGCTCAGAGCGACGTCGAAGCTGCCCGGCGAAAAAGGGTGGACCTGGGCGTCACCTCGCTCGAAACGCAGGTTGTCCAGGCCTTCTTGGGCCGCGAGCGCGCGGGCCCGGTCCAGCTCGGGTGCCGAGAGGTCAAGGCCGAGCACCTGTCCCGGGTGGGCCCGCCGGGCGGCGAGCCGCGAGGTCTGGCCCGCGCCGCAGCCGAGGTCGAGCACCCGCTCGCCCGGCGCGATCGCGGCAGCCCGCAGCAACGGCTCGTTGAACCCCTCGTTGACCGCGTTCCAGCGATCGTGGTGGTCGGCCCAGTACTGGCCTTCGTCACCGTTCCAGGCGCTGTCCTGCTCGGTGTTGACGATGGCGCTCATGAGATCCCCCTGGCGGCTGAGTGCGCCCATCTCCAGTACGGGCGCTTGCCCATCAAGGTATGGGCGGGTGCCCATACGACAAGGAGAAGGAGCCGCACGTCACCCGGAGGTGTCCCGATCACAGGAGTGCGGGACCGGCTGTTCGAGGCCGCACAGCGCGTCCTGGCCCGTGAGGGGCCCACCGGGCTGACCAGCAGGGCCGTCACCGCCGAAGCCGACTGCGCCAAGGGCGTCCTGCACAGGCACTTCGCCGACCCGCCGGTGTCCCCGTGCTCATTTCCCCCGGAGCGGCCAACCGAGACCCTGCCCGCTATCCGGATCCCGGTCGTCTCGATCCGGGCCGCGACAGCGCGGGGCATCTGGCGTTCGGTCACGGAATCCACCGCTGTCCTGGCGCGCCCCTGGCTCTGGCCGAGACGGAAATCGCCCTCCGCGCACTCCTGACGCGCCACCCCGGGCTCCGTCTCGCGGTGGCCCCCGAAGAGCTGCGGTGGCGGCGGACGCGACTCATGCGGGGCCTGGAGGCGTTGCCCGTACGCACGCGGCAAACGCCCGTAGGTACGCGGTAAAAGGTCGCGCCACCAGCCGGGTCAGTCGGACGACACCGCCGGTGACGCGTCACCCTGGTCGCCCACGCGCTGACCGGAGTCCGTACGGCGGTGCAGGTGGACGGTGAGGGCGAGCAGGCACAGCGGGGTGGCCACGGTCAGGGCGCCCACGGCCCGGTGTTCGCGGGCGGCGACCGCCGCGTCGCATCCGGACGTACCGAGCTCGCCGAGCTCTCCGTCGGGGCCGTAGTGCTGCTTCGTGAAGGCCTGCCGGTCGAACAGCGCGGGCACACCGCACGACATGGGTGGCTGGAAACTTCCGTTGTTGTCGAAAGACGTCGGAAACAGCATCAGGCCGAACGCAAGCACGAAGCCACCGATGGCGGGGATCGCAAGGATCCAGGCCCATATGAGCAGGTCACGGTTGGTGCGGGGCGCGTCGGTTGCGGTCACGCGCAGAGACGATACGCGCCGGTCGAGCCCCGGACAGCACCGGGGCTCACGCCGGCCGCCCCGGCTGCCGGGCCCGGTGGCCGTCGGCCCGCCGGTCGTGGATTCGATGCACCTGGTGCGATTCCGGCGGCCCCGCAGGAACCCGCGTCCGGGCGGCGAAGGGGGTTCAACTAGGCTGGTTCGGTGACTGATGAGCAGGAGCGGGTGCGGCCGTCGGGAGTGTGGGCCACTGCGGTGGGGGTGGCCAAGGTGCGCGCGCTGGAGACCGAGCGCGAGAACGCGCTGTTCCGCGACCCCCTCGCACAGGCCTTCGCCACTGCGGGCGGTTTGGTGCCCTCCGCACCGCCGTTGCCCGGCGACGAGGCCGCGCGGCGGCGTCGAATGGGTCTGGCCTTCTCCATCGTCATCAGGACGAAGTTCCTCGACGACTTGTTGCGGGAGGCCTCCGCGTCCGGGGTCCGACAGATCGTGCTGCTCGGCGCCGGCATGGACAGCCGCGCCTTCCGGATGGACTGGCCCGAAGGCACCCGCCTGTTCGAGGTCGACACCTCCGCGCCCCTGGACTTCAAGGAGTCCGTACTGAGCCAGGAGCGGGCCGTCGCACGCTGCGAGCGGATCACCGTCGCGGTGGATCTGCGCGATGACTGGCCGTCCGCACTGGTCGCCGCTGGTCACGACCCCACCGCACCGACCGCGTGGATCGCCGAAGGGCTCCTGATCTATCTCCCCGAGGACGCGGTGGAGTTGCTGCTTTCCCGGATCGGCGCGCAGTCGGCGCCGGGCAGTTGGATGGGCCTCACCCTGGGCTCGCGCGGCGTGATCGAACGCTTCGGCGCGGATGCCGCACCGGGATCGGCCGCCACCATGTGGGTCTCGGAGATGCCGGACGACCCGGTGGGGTGGCTGGCAGGGCACGGCTGGGAGGCCCACCCCCATACCCTGCGCGAGCGCGCCGCCGCCTACGGCCGCCCGATCAGCACCCCGCCGCAGGGCGAGGAGCAGCCGGGCGGACTCATCTCGGCGGTCCGCCGCTAGGCCGCCTGCCGCGCCGGGTCGGGAGGCCGATTGATCCCATGAGCAGGCGGAGGCCGAGCTGGACCCCACCGTACTTCAGCGCAGCTGCTCGGCCAGTCCGACGATGATGCCTGCGGGCCCGCGGAGGTAGCAGAGCAGATAGCTGTCCTCGAACCGGGCGATCCGGCCCACGAGTTGAGCGCCGTGGGGGCGCAGGCGGGCAACAGTGTCCTCGATGTTGTCGACCGCGAACATGACGCGGTGCGTGCCGAGGGTGTTGTGCGGCTGGTCGCGAGGCCCGGAGGTGATCACCGTCGGGGTCCGGTACTTCGCCAGCTCGATCCGGCTGTGACCATCCGGCGTCCGGACCATCGCGATGTCACAGTGGACGCCGTCCAGGCCGGTGCACTGGTCGGCGAAGGGCCCCTGGACCTCGGCCCTGCCCTCCAGTTCCATGCCGAGCTCCACGAAGAACCCGATCGCGGCCTCCATGTCCTCGACGACGATGCCGACGTTGTCCATCCGCTGAATCGCCATGCCGATCTCCCCTGTCTCTCCTGTTCGCCCGCGACCGGTGGTGGCCGCTGTGGCCCCTGCGGCGGAGCCGGTGAAACCTCCCCGGCATCGGCGGACCGCCGAACACCGCAAGCCGTCCGTCACAGTACGCGCCCGACCATGTCACGCGGCTGAAGTCACCGGCCGGCGGCAATTCACGGCAACGTACGCCCCCCACGGCAATGGATGCTCCGGCAACGGACGCCTCCCCGCAGCGGCGGACGCGCCGCCGCTCAGCTCGCGGGGGCGAGCAGGGAGCTGTGGCGCAGCGGTACCGGGATCAGTCGCTGTCGATCGGCCTGCCCCGCGCCCCGAGGAAGTCCGTTATCGCGGCGGCGACGGCTTCGGGCTGTTCGTCGGGGATGAAGTGTCCGGCGTCGGGAATGACGACACCGGTGACGTTGTCGGCCCAGGGGCTGATGGAGCCACCCATGTCCGGTACGGAGCCGTGACTGCTGGAGATCGCGAGAATCGGCACGGTCAGGTGCCGCTCGTTCAGCACGTCGCGGTTCTTGCGCGCTGACTCCGCGGCGTCGCGGTAGTACGCGAGGGACGAGCGCAGGCCGTCGTCGACGGCGATGGACGCCGCGTAGTGGTCGAGCTCGGCGTCGTCGAACGCGCCGGGAGACAGGGCCTTCATCTTCAAGAACCAGCCGACGTACTCGCGTTCGCGGCCGACGAGCAGGGTTTCGGGCAGGTCGGGCACGATGTGGAACGCGAAATGCCAGGTTTTCCACGCCCGGTCCGGGTCGGTGGGAATCGACTCCGGAAGCGTGATGCCCGGAATGCCGGCGTCGAGCAGGGCGACCTTGTGCAGGTGACTCTCGAAGTTGAGGGCGAGGGAGAAGGCGACCCAGGCGCCGATGTCGTGGGCGACCAGAGAGTAGGCGGACACTCCAAGGGCCCGCACGGCGGTGTGGACCAGCGCCGCGACCGTGTGTGTGTCGTACCCGCGCTCCGGACGTTCGGAGTGGCCCTGACCCGGCAGGTCGACCGCGATGACGTGGAACCGATGGGCGAGGCCGGGCATCACCTTGCGCCAGGCCCACCAGGTCTGCGGGAATCCGGCGAGCAGCACGACGGTCGGGCCGTCCGCCCTTCCGCCTTCGACGGCATGAACGCGGACGCCGTCCGTTTCGACCCAGCGGTGCGTGAACCCGGCGAGATGCCGCAGGGGCAAGTCGCGTATGGGGTTGCTTTCGCTGATGTGCGTGGTGCTGCTCGCCTGGCCGGTCACGGGGGCTCCTCGGTGGCAGGTGTGTGGACGGGACGGTACGGCTGACGACGCCGACCGGGACCGCGCGCGGTTGCGTTTCTCGCATGGTCGGGAAATGCGGGGCAGGTCTGGCCATGACCACGCCTGAAGGCTAGCGCATCTTGAACTGACCAGTTCAAGATAGGATGGCGTGCGACGCGGCACACATCGCGACGTGCGACGTGACGCACATCGCGACGTGAATCGCCGACGCATCGACAGGGAGGCACCCATCGCGTGGCAGGCAAGAAGCAGTTCGACATGGACACGGTGCTCGGCGCCGCGATGACCCAGTTCTGGCGCGAGGGTTACGCGGACACCTCATTGGACGACCTGTCTCGGGCAACGGGCCTGAACCGCAGTTCCCTCTACTCTTCCTTCGGCGACAAGGACACGCTTTTCCTGCGTTGCCTGGATCTCTACGTCACGCGCTATGGCGAGAAGTACGACGCCGCGCTCTCGCGTGCGGCTCGGGATCCTGTTGCTGCCGTGCGCGCGTTCTTCGACGTCACCCTCGAGCGCATCGCCGATCCCGAACTGCCTGACGGGTGCCTGGTTGCCCAGTCGGCCATGGCGATTCCAGTGCTGAGTCCGAGTGTCGCGGCACAGACGAAGAAGGCGCTCGGCCTCCAAAGCCTGCGCCTGCGCGCCGCGTTGTTGGCCGGCCGGGTGCCCGACGAGGACGCCGAGGCCTTTGCCGTACACGTGGCGGCCGTGAATCAGTCCCTCGCCGTCATGAGCAGGGCCGGCGCGACCCCGGCACAGCTCCGGGCCGTCGTGGGCGTGACCCTGGAAGCACTGGCGCAGGCGTCGCGCGTGTAGCGATCCGGGACGACCCGTCGGAGCGGAGGGCGGCAGGACGTGGCCGGGCCGCACCACTGTGATTCCGGCAGAATGGTCTGCCGCGACCACATCCAGGGCGGAACACCGCGCCCGCAGACGAGTTTCCCGGAGGCCGTCGCGGACCGCACGGCCCGCGCGCCACCGGAATGGTAGGTGTTGGCGATGACTGTGACTGGTGACTGGTGACTGGTGACTGGTGACTGGCGGGCGGACCGGATCGGGGCCGCGCTGCGGGGCGAGAATCCGACCGTCGGGATGCTCTCCTTCGCCATGGACTTCGCCTCCGAACAGACCTCCCTGCGTGTCGAGCGCGGCATGCGGGAACTGGGCGAGCGGCCGCACCCCCGCGAAGTACTCCGGGTGATGCTCACCGAGATGCTGCCCCTGCGCGCCGATGCCCGCGCGGCCGGCCGCATGAGCGCCCTCTTCGTGCTGGAGGCCCTGCACAACGAGAACGTCCACGCCAGGGCGCGCGAGGGAATGGCCCAAGGGCGGCTGCTCGTCGAGGAGTTGATCCGCCAGGCGATCAGCGATGGGCACATCGCCCCGGACCGCGATCCGGTGATCGAGACCCATCTCCTTCTCGCCCTCACGGGCTTTTCCACCCTGCTCGAACTGGGCGTGACCGAGCCCGACGAGGCCCTTGCCGCGATCGACCATCACCTCGACCGGCTGTTCCTCTGAGTCCCGTTCTCGCGGGGCGAGGTGATCACGACCATGTGGTGCTGTCCTCGACCGGCCGGCCTGAGAGCATTCCCGCGTACGCCCACGCGGAGTCTCCTGATCCAAGTACGTTGTCACTCGGCTAGGCTCATCCGTCAGCGCATACTCCGCCCCATGGCGGGACGACTGCTGGAAGGGGGCCAGGTGCGGGCCGCACGGGTAAGGGCGACACTGGATGAGGTCGAGCTGGGCGACCACGTCTGCTGGCGCATGGACCCAGCCGCGTCGCTCCTGACCGACGTACGGGCTTTCGTGGCGGACGGAGCCCTCTACGGCGACAAGATCGTCGTCGTCGGCGGTCACGGCGACACCTTCCATGTCTCGCGTGAGGGCGTGCCGTCCTCCTCGGTCGTGCTCGACCGCTCGGAGACCGCGGGCGCCGACTCCGTCCTGGCGGCGGTACGCCGTGAGGCGCGTACGGCGGAGCGCGAGGGCTTCAGGTCCGTACGCGTTCTCACCGAACGAAGACCCATTACGGCGCACGACGGCATCGAGGAGCTGCTGGACCAGGAGCTGCGACTGGACCAGTTCGCGTCCGAAAGCGGCGCGATCGTGGTCTGCGCCCTGCGGCCCTCACAATGGGACGGGACTACGCTGGAACATGTGACAGGCGTGCACCCGCACGAGGTGGGCACACGTGCTGTGCACCCGGCATTCCGGATGTTCAGCACGGGCGCCGACACTTGGAGTGTGGACGGAGTGATCGACGCGGAGGGCGCGCCGGCGTTCAGCGCGGCATTGCGCGCGGCGGTGTTGCGCACGCCGATGTTGAGGCTGCGCTTCGACGCGCTCGAACTCATCGACGCGGCAGGGATGGGGGCCCTCGTGGACACGGTGCGCCGGGTCCCGGACCACCGTGTCCTGGTAGAAGGCGCCAACGACACGGTGCGCCTGTGCTGGGAACTCGCCGGCTACGCGGGGGCCGACCTCAGGGTGGTGATGAGCGCATGAGCGTCTCTTCGTCCTCGACGGCATCCGCCGGGCCCGAGCCGGGCTTCCGCCACGAGCTCTATCCCTACCGAGGTGACGAGCAGTTCCTGGCCGGCACTCTGGGCTTCATCCGGGAGGCTCTGGAGGCAGAAGAGGCGATCATCGTCGCCGTCCCGGAGGAGAAGGCTTCACTCCTGCGTGAAGGGCTCCCGGATGAGTCCGCTGTCACGTTCGTCGACGCCTCCTCGGTCGGATCCAACCCCGGACGGCTCATCGACGCCTGGACGGCCTGGATGAGCGAGCGCGGCGAAGGGGGCCGGCCGGTGCGCGGCATCGGCGAGATGGCATGGCGCCAGGCACGCAGCGCCGCACACCTCTCCGAGCTGCGCTATCACGAGTGGCTTCTCAACCGGGCCTTCGCGCGCAGCTCGGCGTGGTCGATGCTGTGTCCCTACGACGCGGCCGACGACGACCAGCACGCCCTGGAATCCGTCTCGCGGTGCCACCCTGGCATCCACCAGGACGGGCGGTCCGTGCGGAACGAGGGGTTCCTGGGGCTCGACGGTTACGCGTTCGACGAGCTGTCCGCGGCGTGCGACCCCTTCCAGGAGCTGGTCTACGCGCGCGGTGACCTGTCGGCCGTGCGGTCGAAGGTGTCGCAGTGCGCGGCGGACGCGGGGGTGCCCGAGGACCGGCTGCCCCGGCTGGCGGTGGCCGTCACCGAGATCGCCACGAACAGCGTCCGGCACGGTGGCGGGCAGGGAACCTTGCGGACATGGAAGCAGGACGCGACGTTCCTGTGCGAGTTCCACGACGCGGGCTACATCCCCGACGTACTGGCCGGCCGCACCCGCCCCCGCGCGGATCAGCCAGGAGGCCGCGGCCTCTTCCTCGCCCACCAACTGTGCGACCTGATGGAGATCCGCTCCACCCGCGAACAGGGCACCACGATCCGCCTCCACACGGACATCCCGCGGTGAACGGGCCTGGCCGACACGGGAGTTGACGTCGAGGGTCCCCGGGCGAGGCGTGGGCTGTCCGTGTCGTGCCGGTGGCTCACCGAACGGCACCGAGTGTCCTTCCGGCCCTGATCGATCCGACGTGCTGCTTGAAACGGCCGCAGTACGAGCTGCCGCGCGCGCCGGGCGACCAGGAGGCCGGCCCCGCTCGTACGCCGCTCCGCACCGATTCACCCGAACGCCCGCCCGGGCGGCGTCGGCGCCTCTGGGGTGGTGGTGTGGAGTGCTCTCTCCTGGAGGAGGACCGTCATGTACGAAATGCACGTCGGCACGGCCATAGCCGGCACCCGCCGGGTGTGGCACGTCGTTGCCCACGGCCAGCGGGCCACTCTGTGCGGCCAGCCGCTCGATCCGGTCGAGGACACCCAGACCGACCACCACTGCCTGCCGTGCATGGCGGCCTTCCAGCGCCTCATGCAGACGGCCGAGCCCGCCTGACGGGCGACCCCGCCTCATGCAGACGGCCGAGCCGGCCTGACGGGCGACCTCATCAAGGACCACCGGGGGAGTCGCCGGCGTGCTCCGCGGACGGGTCCGACACGAGACGGCCCCGTGGAATGGAGCAGGGGGCCGTCGAGTGCGGGGAGGTCGCTGCTTGCTCGTCACCGTGGGCCGGAGGGGGACACCCCGCGTCCCGCCCCCAATCCGAGCTGCCCTGCTACCGGCTGAGCGACTTGAGCGCGGCCGGGTCGTACGGCCGCAGTTCGTCGAAGCGGTTGCCGAGGACCTTCGCGGCCCACTGCGGGTCCTGGAGGAGCGCCCGGCCGACGGCGACCATGTCGAACTCGTCGCGCTCCAGGCGGTCCAGGAGGTTGTTGATGTCGCCGAGGTCCGAGCCCTCGCCGGCGAACGAGCGGAGGAAGTCGCCGCCGACCAGGCCGACCGAACCCACGGTGATGGTCGGCCGGCCGGTGAGCTTCTTGGTCCAGCCCGCCAGGTTCAGGTCCGAGCCGTCGAACTCCGGGACCCAGTAACGCCGGGTGGAGGCGTGGAACACGTCCACGCCCGCGTCCGCCAGCGGGGCCAGGATGGCTTCCAGTTCCTCCGGTGTCCCCGCGAGGCGGGCGTCGTAGGCCTCCTGCTTCCACTGCGAGTAACGGAAGATCACCGGGAAGCCGGGCGAGACGCGCTCGCGGACCGCCCTCACGATCTCCGCGGCGAACTTCGTACGGGCCACCGCGTCACCGCCGTAGGCGTCGGTGCGGCGGTTGGTGCGCTCCCACAGGAACTGGTCGAGCAAGTAGCCGTGCGCGCCGTGCAGTTCGACGCCGTCGAAGCCGATGCGCTCGGCCGCCGCCGCGGCGTCGGCGAACGCGCCGATGACGTCGTCGAGGTCGGCGCTGGTCATCGCCTTGCCGGTCCCCTCGGTACCGTCGACGCGAATGCCGGAGGGGCCGACGGCGGGCGCGTCGGCGAACGGCGCCTCGCCCTGCTTGCGGACCATGCCTATGTGCCACAGCTGGGGCACGATCGTGCCGCCGGCCTCGTGCACGGCTGCGGCGACCTCGGCCCACCCCGCCAGCTGGTCCTCACCGTGGAAGCGGGGCACCCGGTCGCTCTGCCCGGCGGAGTCGTGCCCCACGTAGGTGCCCTCAGTGACGATCAGACCCACACCCGCGGCGGCCCGGCTGGCGTAGTACGCCCGCACGTCCTCGCCCGGCACGCCGCCGGGGGAGAACATCCGCGTCATGGGGGCCATCGCGATGCGGTTGGGGACGGTCAGGCCGTTCAGCGTGATGGGCCGGGCCAGGAGCTCGGCCGCGCGGGAGGCGGTGGGCGGGGTGATGCCGGTCATGCGGGTCCTCCGGGGGTGCGGTGGCGCGTCGGGACGCGACGAGAAGTGCATAGTACACATGCTGTGTATCATGCATATTGCGACGCTCGTCACGCCGGGTCGGGCACTCCGCCGTTCCACTCGGAAGGGGGCTCACCGCGACGTTCGACGGGTCGGCGATAATGAGGCGACGGTAACGGGTGGGAGGCGTGGTGCTGGAGAAGCTGGAGCGAGAGCTGATGCTGCTCTCGCGCTGCCAGGTGCTCGCCCGGCGCGAGCGTGACCCCGACCGCCTCGAGCGGTCGGCGTACCTGCTGCTCAGCCGGATCGACACCGAAGGCCCCATGTCCATCGGGCAGTTGGCGGATGCCTTCGGGCTCGACACCTCGACCGTGAACCGCCAGACGGCCGCGCTGCTGCGCTGCGGACTTGCCGAACGAGTGGCGGACCCGGACGGCGGCGTGGCCCGCAAGTTGCGCATCACCGGCGAGGGCGGGCGTCGGCTCGCCGAGGACCGCGAGGTCAACCGGTCCTGCCTGGAGCGGATCGTCGCGGACTGGTCCCCCGAGGAGATACGCGAGCTGGCGGACGTCCTGGTCCGGCTCAACCGCAGCGCCGAAGCTCTCGAGGGGCGGTACTGGCCGCGTACGGAGGAAGCCGGCGCCCCCGACGCTGCCCCTGACGGTGTCCGCGGCCACACCCCCGAGGGCGTCCACGACCGCACCCGCGCCGACAGTCATACGGCGCCGCGCGAACCCGCGCCGTGAGCACGTGGAAGCCGCAACCGCCGCCGTGCGCGGAAGGCGCCGAGGGCCTGACGCCTGACCTCAGCGTGCCGCTCGCGCCACGCGCATCGGTGTCAGGCGGGTCGTACCGTACGAGGACCGACGCACTCGGCGCCGTGGGCCCGCACGCGTTCGCGCAGCGCCCGGTCGGCGGTCACGACGGTGCAGGGCCGGCCGGCGCGGGCGGCGGCGAGTTCCACGATGAGGTCGTCCCCACTGCCGGTCGCGGACTCGACCCGCACCCCGGGCACGGACTCGACACCCCGGGCGGCGCCCTCGACGACGAGGACCACCTCCTCGTCCGCGTCCCGCCCGGCCAGCCGGTCCCGCAGCCGCTCCGCGGCGCCCTTGCGATCGCGCCACCACCCGTCGGGCACCGACCCGACCACGTTCGCGGCATCGACGATCAGCAGCGGACGCTCACTCATGTCGCCTCCCGGAGCCTCGGTCCCCATCGCGTGTGACGCGGGTGCCCCATCGCGTGTGACGCGGGTCGTCGTTCTGAGCACGGGCCGTGATTCTGCCATGCCGCGTCGGCCGCGCGCCCCGCCGTAGCGCCACTGCCACCGCACCTGCCATCGCGACCCGACGGGCTCAGTCCTCGAAGACGGGACGCCGGCCCGCGCTGCGCCGTACGAAACCGCGCCGGCCGGCGAGCAGGGTGATGCCCGTCCATCCGACGACACCCATGATGAGTGACCCGAGCCTGTTGTCCGGGTCCACGTCGGATGCCACCTCGATCGGTATGACGCCCTTCGGGTCATGTATGACGTCGACCCGGTCGCCCACATGCCACTTCGGACGGCCCTCGCCGGAGTCCAGGGTCTCCTTGAGCCGGCCCGACTGTCCGACGAGGGTGAAGTGGTGGTCCGAGCCACCGTCGGTCGCGGCGCTGTCGGCCGTGACGCGGACCGTTTCCCGCACACCTCGGCTGACGAGTGTGGCCTCGGGGGCGTACTGGACCGAACCCACCAGGACGAACAACGCGGGAACGGCGGAGCAGAAGGCGAGCCACCACGCGCAGTGGAGGAAGCGCAGGAGGAGCAGGAATACGAGACACCCGATGAAACCGGTGACGATCGGGATGACGTCCATGCCCAACGCGAGGTAGGAAATCCCGGTGTTGACGGCCGCGACGACCCAGCCGACCCCCATCACGACCAGTGTGAACAGGACATAGGCACTCTTGTCCACGGTCCGGTCCTGCGACTTCTTCAGGTTCACTTCAGGCATTGGGGCAGCATAAACATCCAGTCCCCTGTCACTCGCGCGCGGGTTCGGTGACCTCGACACCAGGTGGGCCGCCGGCACAGGTCGACGGCCGACCCGGGAAGGGCCGGCCGCCTCTCCCGTCACATCGGGAACGCGATGTCGCAGACCTCGTCGTCGGGCCCGGCGCTCGTCCAGTCGGTGAAGTACACCTCACGCGGCGCCGACGACACGGGCAGGCCCCGCTCCTTGAGCCACTGGGCGACCGTCTCGAAGGCGGACAGGATCTGCGGGAACGCGACCTGTGCCTTCGTGATGCGGACGTAGGCCTCGCGGTGGGCGGGTTCCTGGCGGGTCGGGGCGGACAGCCGGTCGGCCGACGCCGCGTCGACGGGGACGCAGATCTCCACCGGTCCGTCGCTGTCGTGGTTGACCTCGCCGTGGTAGACCACGAACGCCGGCCCGGCCGGGCCACCGACCGCTTCCGCGACGGCGCCCAACCGGTCCATCGCCGCGCCGATCCAGCCCGGCAGCTCTTCCGGGGTGATGTGGCGCTGCTCGGACAGCACCAACTGGGCAGGAATGTCACGGGTGTTGACGGCACTTGTCATGGCGAAGCCTCCTTCGTTGCCGGACACCAGATCCCGTACGTGTGCCGCGAGGTGCCGCTGGGCGGCGAACCGCGCCTCGGCTGCCTCCCAGTAGGCGCTCACGTGCCCGGCGCGCTCGGCGGCAGGTGCCGCCAGCACACGGGCCACGTCGGCCAAGGGCATGTCCAGGCGACGCAGCCACACGATCAGGCGCGCGTCGGCCAGCCGCCCGGCCCGGTAGCGACGGTAACGGTTCGCCCCGTCGACCTCGTCCGGGACCAGCAGGCCCAACTGCTCGTACAGGCGCAGCGCCTTGGGCGACAGCCGGGAACGGCGCGCGAACTCGCCGCTGGACAGCAGCAGATCATCGGGCATACGGAAGGGTGTCCTGTTCCGGTTCAGTACGAGCCGCGCCTCTCGTGCGGCTCCGGATCAAACGTCGGGGCTGCCCTTGGGGCGAGGTCAAGCTACAGCCGATGACGTGCGCGGTCGCCGTCGGGGACAGCTCGTCACGCGCCGCCGGGTGGGTGGGGCAGGACCACCCACCCGGCGGCGTACGCCCTTACGTTGGTCGGCATGCACACGAAACGGCTGAGCGAGTTCCTGCGGGCACGGCGGGCACTGGTGCGTCCCGAGGACCACGGGATGCCCACAGGGGTCCGCCGTACTCCCGGTCTGCGACGCGAGGAGGTCGCGGTCCTCGCCGGGGTGAGCACCGACTACTACGTACGGTTGGAACAGGGACGTGAGCGCAACCCGTCGCCCCAGGTACTGCGCGCCTTGGCGAGCGCCCTGCTGCTGAAGGACGAGGAAGCGGCCTATCTGCGCGCGCTGGTCGATCCGCCGCGGTCCGGACGCTCCAGGCCCGCCCGCGAGTACGCCGGGCCGCAGCTCATCTCCCTGCTCGACACCTGGGCCGACACGCCGGCTCTGGTCTATGGCCGCCACCTCGACCTGCTGGCCGTCAACGTGCTGGGCGAGGCGCTGTTCTCCTGGCTCGGCGACGAGAGCAGCCTGATCACGGCGATGTTCCTCAACCCCGCCGCCCGGGACTTCTACCGCGACTGGGACGTCGTGGCGCAGGGATGCGTGGCCGCGCTGCGGGCCGGCAATCCCGGTCCCGATGATCAGCTGTTGTGGGAACTGGTGGGTGAACTGTCGGTGTGCAGCCCCGACTTCGCGCGCATGTGGGCACGCCATGAGGTACGGGCCAAGACGGCCTCGGCCAAGCGCTTTTGCCACCCGGTTGTCGGCGAACTGACCCTGGGGTTCGAAACCTTCTCCGTCAACAGCGCACCCGGCCAGCACCTGGTCGTCTACCGAGCCGAACCAGGCAGCGCCGCCGAGCAGTCGCTGGCCCTGCTGGGTGGCTTCTCCCTCACCGGTCTCCAGGACACGCACGACGCGACACACGCGCACGACGCGACACACGCGCACGACGCGGCACACGTACGGGACGCGGCACACACGCAAGACGCGACACAGGCACAAGACGCGACACGCCCACTAGACACGCAAGATGGAAGGCCCAGCCCACATGAACTCCCGTGAATCTCTCGCATCCCCTGCCTCTTCTGCGACCCCTGCACCCCCTGTGTGGTTCATCACCGGCTGCTCATCCGGCCTGGGGCGGGCGCTCTCCCTGGCCGTGCTGGAACGCGGTTGGCGGGCGGTGGTCACCGCCCGGGACCCGGGCACGGTCGCCGACGTGGTCGCCGGACACGAGGAACGCGCCATCGCTCTGGCACTGGACGTCACCGACCCCGAGCAGATCACGAAGGCGGTCCGCCAGGCCGAGGACACCTTCGGGCGGATCGACGTACTGGTGAACAATGCCGGTTACGGCTACCTCGCCGCCGTCGAAGAGGGTGAGGACGACGAGGTCCGTGCGCTGTTCGACACCAATGTCTTCGGCTTGATCGCCACCACCAAGGCGGTCCTGCCGGGAATGCGCGCCCGCCGCGCCGGCCACATCGTCAACATCTCCTCACTCGGGGGCCTGGTCGGCTTCGGCGCCACCGGTTACTACCACGCGACCAAGTTCGCCGTGGAAGGTCTCTCGGAGTCACTTGCCGCCGAGGTCGCCCCTCTGGGAGTCGACGTGATGATCGTCGAACCCGCGGCGTTCCGCACCAACTGGTCCGGGCCCTCCATGTGCCAGTCCGCCACCACCATCGACGATTACGCGTCCACCGCCGGCGCGCGCCGGAACTCCACCTTGGCCACCTACGGCCACCAGCCGGGAGACCCGGCACGCGCCGCCCAGGCCGTCATCGACGCCGTCTCGGCCGAAAAGCCCCCGCCGCGTCTGCTGTTGGGCAAGGCCGCGTACGACATCGCCACCGCCAAGCTGGACTCGTTGAGGACCACGTTCGAAGCCTGGCGGGAGGTGACGGCGAGCGCCGACTTCCCGCCGGAGCGGGTCGTGAAGTGAGCAGCGGTCGCGGTGTGACGTGGGCGTGCTCGGCCCGGTTCGGCTGAGCGCAGCACGCCGCCGGATCACTCATGCGACCGACCCCAAGCGGGGCGCGCGCCCCCGAGAGCGCTAGTGCAACTGTGGTGGGGCCCAGGCGTGGTGGCGAAGGATCATACGTGTTGCGGCGCGGGAGGGTGTCAGCCTCATCGCCGTGTTGCGCAGGGTGACGGCCAGTGGGCGGGAGAGCTGCTGGCCCATCCGCCCGGCCTGTCGCGCGGCTCGGGCGACCGCTTGGCTGCGTGGGCGGCGCTCGGCGTCGTAGCGGGCGAGCGCCGATTCGACGGTGGGCTCGGTGGCGAGGGCGGCGGCCAAGGTGACTGCGTCCTCCAGCGCCTGGCAGGCGCCCTGTCCGAGGTTGGGGGTCATCGCATGTGCCGCGTCGCCGAGCAGCGCGATCCGGCCGATGGCGTACGAGGGGAGCGGAGTGCGGATTTCGTTGACATCGTGGTGCAGCACGGCGGCGGTCCGGGTCGCGTCCAACAGTGCGGGGATCGGATCGTGCCAGTCACGGAACCTTCGACGCAGTTCGGCCAGCGGGTCGGTGAACCGCGTCCCGGCGGGCAGGTTGAGGACGGCGTGCCATTCGGCCCGCCCGTCACGGAAGGCGAGGTGTCCGAACTCGGCCCCCTGCCCCCAGGTCAGCTCGAAGTCGGTGCGCAGTTCTACCGTCTGCTCGGTGATGGCGCGCAGCACCGTGGAGCCGCTGTAGACCGGGCCGGGGTGGGCCGGGAAGAGAAGGCCGCGCACCTTGCTTCCGACTCCGTCGGCCGCCACCACAAGATCGGCTTCCAGGATCGTGTCGCCGCAGCCGACTCGAACGGCCCCGGGGCCGGTCTGCCGGACCGAGTCGGCCTCGGTGCCGATCAGCAGTGTCTCGACGGGCAACGCCTCACGAAGCAGCCGGTGCAAGGTGGAGCGAGGGATGCCCATGATCGGCGCGCCCACCGCCTTCTCCAGCACCGCGCCGTCCATCCGGGCCAGCCAGCTCCCCGCCGGCGTGCGGGTGCCGCCGCTGTACTGGCCTCGCGAGGCATCCCGTACCGCCTCGCCGACGCCGAGTTCGTCCAGTGCCCGCAGCCCGTTGGCGGCCAGTGAGATGCCGGCCCCCGCGTCCTGAAGCACGGCCGCGCGCTCGAGGATCCGCACCTCCCATCCGATGCGGCGCAGGCCGATCGCGGCGGCCAGCCCGCCGATGCCCCCTCCGACTACCACTGCCGTGTTGCCCATGCCGAAGCCCCCGTTCTTCTACATCCGTAGAAAGTGACCCTACCTGAGGCTCTACAGGTGTAGAAAGGAGGCATGGCTTCGGAACGGCGCACCTTCCTCGCGGACGCGGCTCTCGACGTACTCGCCGACGAAGGGATCCGCGGGCTGACCCACCGGGCGGTCGACCGCAAAGCGGCTCTGCCGCCCGGCACCACGTCGGCGTACTTTCGCACCCGGGCCGCGCTGCTCACCGGACTCGTCACCCGCCTTGTCCAACTCGACCAGGCAGAGCTGCGAACGACGGCCGAGGCTCTTCCGCCCATCCGCACCGCCGAGGAACTGGTGGAAGGAATGGCGCTGCTCACCCGACAGCGACTCACCGGGGAGGGTCGCCGCCGCTCGCTCGCCCGTTACGCCTGCGCCGTCGAGAGCGTGCGCGACCCCGAGCTGCGCGAGATCCTCGTTCCCCGCCAGAACGCCGGCCGCGAGGCCGTCCGGCAGTTCCTCGCCGGCCAGGGCGTGACGGATGTCGAAAACCGCACGCACACCCTGCTGATCTGCGTCGACGGACTGGTCTTCGACCGGCTGGTGAGCGGCGGCGAAGTACCGCGCGAGTCTCTTGAAGGCATCGTCGCCGCCGCCCTGCGTTGAGGACCCGGCCGCCCACGGTCCCGGCCCCAGCGGCGTGCCCTCGGCCCCAAACGCGCCTCCTGGCCGCTCGCGCCGCGACGAGCCCCGAACGCGGCGGGACGGACGCATGGTCCAGCGGACCGGGTTTTGGCGAACCGGAGGCCGGACGCGGTCACCTCAGAGGCTCACGCGGTGACCTCAAAGGCTTGTGCGCTGGGCGGCGTTGAAGCGTGCCTTCTTCTGGCGGTTCCCGCACGTGTTCATGTCGCACCACTTGCGGGTGCGGCTCTGGCTGGTGTCGAAGAAGGCGGCTCGGCACGACGGTGACGCGCACAGGGCCAGTTTCCCGTCCCGTTCGCCCGCGAGGATGTCGATCGCGTCGGCCGCGATCACGCTGAGGGCGTCCTCCACGCGGGACGTCGAGCTCAATTGCCATCGTCGCTGACCCTGTGGCGTGAGGATCGCCGCGGCCCGGCCCTGGACGCTGCGGTCGTTGATGACGTGGACGGCAGTCGGGGGAAGGGCTTCCTGGCGGGCGGCCGCCGTTGCCGCCGCGTGAATCGACTCCCTCAACTCCCGGGCCAGGGCGAGCTGGGCAGGGGCGCAGGAGTCCACGGCCAGGCCGCTCACTGTCAGCCAGTCGACCAGTCGCCCCGGCGTGGGAATGCGCTCCACGGCGTCGCCATGACGCTCCGACAGAGTCCCCGTGAAGCTGGTCGCCAGCACCTTGCCGAGGCGGAAATCGGGGAAGGCAGCACGCATGGAACCACCTTAGCCGGTTGCGGCGGTCTCCGGAGAGCTGTTAGAACCGTCTTAGCCGGTTCTGCTCTGGATCGCGGCCGGTTCCGCGAAGGCCAGGAGGTCTCATGCCCCGTCCGACATGCGACGTACAAGCATTTGAAGCCCACGCGACCGACGCCGACCTCAACGATCTGCGAGCGCGACTGCCCGCGGCGCGCCTGCCGGAGGCCGAGACGGTCCACCGCGCCGCGCCCGGTCCCGGCCGATGGGATCAGGGTGTTCCGCTCGCCGACCTCATCGAGGTCGTGAACTACTGGCGCACCGGCTATGACTGGCGGTCGTTCGAGGCGCGCCTCCATGGGATCGGCCAGTTCCGGACGAGCATCGATGATCTGGGCATCCACTTCCTGCACCGTCGATCGACGCGCGCGGATGCCACCCCTGTGGTGTTGACGCACGGCTGGCCGGGGAGCGTCGCCGAGTTCGTCGATGTGGTGGATGAGCTCGCGGATCCGCAAGACGCGGACGCGCCGGCGTTCCACGTCGTCGTTCCGTCGCTGCCCGGATTCGGATACAGCGACAAGCCGACCGCCGCCGGGTGGGGAACCGAGAGGATCGCGGCCGCGTGGGTGCGGCTGATGGGACGGCTCGGCTACGACAAGTTCCTTGCCCACGGCGGCGATTGGGGCGGCAACATCACGACCGTCCTCGGCGGCAGGTTCCCGGAACACGTGCTCGGCATCCACACCACGTTCGCGGAAGGGCCGCCCGGGTTGACGACGGACGGGTTGACTGCGGCCGAGCGCCAGTGGGCCGAGGAGACCCGCCATTTCTGGCGCCACCGGGCGGCATACGCGAAGCAGCAGGCGACGCGTCCGCAGACCATCGGCTACTCGCTCGTCGATTCCCCGGTGGGACTCCTCGCCTGGATCCTCGACAAGTTCGCCGAGTGGTCGGACACCGAGGACAGCCCGTTCGAGAGGATTTCGATGGACAGGGTTCTCGACGACGTCACCCTGTACTGGCTGACGCGGACGGGCGCGTCGGCGGCCCGCATCTACTACGAGAGCCACAACTCACTGGACCCCGAGCTGCGCGTCGACGTTCCGTCGGCGATCACCATGTACCCCCGCGACATCGAGAAGTGTCCACGGCCCTGGGCGGCGCAGCGGTATCGGCGGATCGTCAGGTGGGCGTCGCCCGACACCGGGGGACACTTCCCCTCGCTGGAGGTGCCCGAGTACTTCGTCAAGGACCTGCGGGAGGGCCTTGCGGCCGTGCTGGCGGCCCATCGGTGAGCGAGGTGGGCGCGGTGAGGGCGGTGGGCGTCGTCGGCGGGTGACCGTGACCGGGTCCGGGTCCAAGGCGTTGCCCCGCCGTCCACGATAGGCGGCGGGGCTCAACGCACCGGGCAGCGCGACGTTCGGATCCGCTCCGTCAGGGCCGACCCCGGCGGCTGTACAGCGCGATGCCGTTCGGCACGCGGCGTTCCAGGCCCTGGTCGAGGGTGTTGCGTACGGCCGCGTGCCCGGTCGTGGGGTCGCGGGTGACGAGAGTCGTGGAGGCGCCGCCATCCACGTAGGCACCTTCCGCGCAGTCCAAGTCCCGCAGAACGTCGGCGAGTTCGGCGAGTGTGAGTCCCGTGGCCGTCGACTCCCGGCCGTCGGTGGCGATCAGACGCAGCACATGGCCGTGGTGTGAGATGCCGACGGCCGTACGGGGATTGGCGGTGACGGCGTCGAGGCCGGGCAGGGGCTGGTGATCTCTGAGCAGGGGGTAGGCGCCCAGGGCGAAGGCGAACGGGACGGGGCTGGTGGACGCGAGACGGTAGTCGATGTCGACCGGCGTGCCGGGGGCGAGCGAGCGCAGCGCCTGCGCGCCGCCCTCGCGGCCGAGGGCGACCAGGGTCCCGGGCGGGATCGGTCCCTGGCCGGCGCCGGCGCTCGTGCCGCTGACGCGCCCGTGACGGATGGTCACCTCGAAGGCGTCGTGGGTGCAGGGCGCCCCGCGGTCGTGATCCGTTCCGCAGACGGCGCGGGCGCGCGAGGTGCTGCCCCACTGAGGGGTGAACACACCGATCGACCCCTCGGGGAGCGCGTATTGATTGAGGCCGCGCACCGTCAACGTGGTGTGCGGGGTGCGCAGTTGACCGAAAAGGCTCAGGCGCGCGGTGCGGGCCCGGCCGTCGGTGCCGACCCCGAAGACGTCCTCGCCGCTGTCGCCGGGGGGCAGGGATCCGCCGAAGCGCTGGGCGTCGGGGACTGCCGCTTTGAGTGGCCGTCCGGCGAGTACGGCGGCTCCGGACGCGGCGCCGGTGGCGGTGACGCCGGGGTGTTGTTCCTCGGTGATGTCGAAGAAGTCCCCGTTGACCGCGGCGACGGCTCCTTGACGGTCGGCCATGACGGACACGGGTGCCCGGTCGGCTACGGCGCCGGCGTACAGCAAGCCGGCCCGCACCCCCGGATGGCGGAGGTCGACGGTCAGCACATGGATCCGGATCGGACCGTGCGTGGTGGGAAGGGTGAACGCCCGGTACTCGATGCCCGGGGCGACGCGCTCGGTTGCCCCCGCACCACGCTGTGGGGCGGCCTGCGTGGTGGGGGCGGCGCAGAAGAGCAGGGAGACCAGAAGGGCGACGGCAGCGACGCGAACACGGCTCATGCGCCCAACATCTCGCCGCCCCCGCCCCGATGACCACCGCCGCGACGCACATCTGGCCGACACCACTCGCATGGCACGGGCCGCCCTGCCATGCGGGCCGCACCGGTTCGGCGTGCGATGGGCCAACTGCGCGCAGACCGGCGTGGATGGGGCGTTGGCGTCATCGGCGACCGTGCGACCTGCCCCGACACCTCATCTCGTGGCGCAAACGCCGCTCCGCAGCCATGGCGGTGGGCTCGGCGGGCGCCGGTGGATCGACCTCTGAAGTCGAGGCATCGCAGGGGGTTCGGCGGTGGGGGTGGTGGCGTAGGGGGAGCGTCGGGTTCTGCGTTGGCGGGATGGTTGATACTGGGTACCCGGCTGCTCTGGGTGGCGGGCTGCGGGGGACACCTCGCAGGGGCCGCCAAGGCGCCGCGCGACAAGGGGCGTTGGCTGCCCGGTTCATTCCGGTTCATCGAAAGGGAAGTGTGTGACCACCAGGCAGTCCCAGGACGGGCCCGCGCGGACGGCCGACGACCGGCTTCGGCAGCCCCAGCGCCAAGACGCCGCACCGGAGCGGGCGTCCACGGGGCTGATGGCGTTGCAGGCCGGTGCGGGCAACGCCGCGGTCGTCCAGATGCTTCGCCAGGCCGGCCACTCCTGGGCTCAGGAGCAGCACCAGCACGGGGCGGGCTGCGGGCACCAGCAGACCGAGCAGGCCGCGCCCGTCCAGCGCTCGGCGGTGCACGACGTGCTGCGCACCTCGGGCAGCCCCCTCGACTCCTCGGTACGTACGGACATGGAGGCCCGGCTCGGCGCGGACTTCTCCGACGTACGCATCCACAACGACAGCGCCGCGAAGGCTTCGGCGGCGGAGGTCGGCGCCCGCGCCTACACCTCCGGCAGCCACGTCGTCGTCGGTGAGGGCGGAGCCGACCGTCACACCCTGGCGCATGAGCTGACCCACGTCATCCAGCAGCGTCAAGGACCCGTCGCGGGCACCGACAACGGTTCCGGCCTCAAGGTCTCCGACCCTTCCGACCGCTTCGAGCGCGAAGCCGAGGCCAACGCGACGCGCGCGCTCAGCGGAGAGGCACCCGTCCAGCGGGCGGCCGGCCCCGACGACGCGGGGGCCGGGGACACGGGCCCGGGGGTGGTTCAGCGCGCGCTCGTCATCAACGGGAACGACGTTTCGCAGGAGTACAAGGCCGCGACGGCGACCGCCGACGACAGCCAGAAGGCGGCCATGCTGGACGCCAAGGTGAACCAGATCCTCACGGAGATGGACTCCGAGATCGGCGCGAAGTTCCAGCCGGACGAGCAGGCGAGCTTCCAAGCGGAGCGGCAGCGGATCACGGCACAGTTGCGCAAGGCCATCGTGGAACCGCGCACGATGAAGGGCATGCACCCGGTCCTCAAGGTGGAGGTCGGCAAGCATCCCGATTTCGGCGCCAAGAACCGTGACATCCAGGTCAACAATGTGGAGGAGCTGGCTCGGGGCCTGATGGGCTGGGTCTACGCCAAGGACAAGCGCAGGGAGGAGAAGCAGCGGGCGCACGGGGTGAAGACCAGCCCGGACGTCGAGATGTTCCTCAACTCCCTGCTGCTGCGCGTCAACTCCGCCACCGACAGCCTGAAGGCGAACCTCACAGCGGAACAGCGGGCCGTGATGGAGGAAGAGCTCACCACCGGCGTGGCCCACCTGAAGTCCCAGCCGCTGGTGATCGACCCGGCGACGGGCAACGAGGTCCACGACCCCAAGAAGGCCGGCAAGCCCTTCGGCGCGTACCTGACCTATTTCAGCCAGACGCACGGCATCGACCCCAAGTTCCAGCCCGGCCAGCCACTTGAGAGGCTGGCGACCCAGCTGCCCGGGGTGGGCGGTGGTATCCAGGCGGTCCTGCGCGACCCGGAGAAGCATTCGTTCCGGGACAAAATCATGGTGCTCCACGACGTGATGGAGTACTTCGGTCCGGCCCGGCACTTCCCGCCGACCATGGGAACCGACAAGCTGGCGGAGGTCGGGGGACAGGACATCCAGAGCACGGCTGGTATCAATCCCGTGACGGGCGCCCGGATCGAAACGACCGACCGCGGCCAGAACCTGGTGCCCAATCTGCGCAAGCCGGGGGAGATGAAGGAACACCCCTCCACGCGGAACGAACACTCCGACACCACCAAGTTCGCCCGGGCCCACCGGGTGCCGGTGTGGGCCGGCCAGTCCTTCACGGCGGCCCGCATGTTCAAGCTCGCCCAGGCGGCGGGCGGGACCAAGCGTGAGATCGCGGCGGTGGCCTGGGGGATCTTCGCCTTCTGGCGGCTGGACTTCGACCACACCACGGCGCTCGCGTACCACACGCTGCACGAAGTCATGGACATCGCCCAGAACTTCGGCGTCCCCTACGACATCAAGGACCAGTACGCGGGTCAGGCGGACGTCACGATGACCGCGCTGACGGACTCCCTCAAGGCCCTCGGGTCCACGGTGGACCACCATCGCCAACAGCTCGAACTCAGCACGCAGGGCCTCAGGAACCTCCAGAACGACGACACTCAGATGGTGACGGACGAACTGGAGCTCAAGTACGCCAACGCGTTGAACGCCGCCGCTGGCATCCAGAACGACATGGTGCGTCTCGCCCAGGGCATCACCGACCTGCTCGGCCGGGTGGCCCGCAACCCGCAGGGCCGGGAGAAGACCCTGCTCGTCCAGGACCTCCAGAGCGGTATCGCGGCTGTGCCCACCCAGATCGAGGAACTGAAGGCGCGCTTCAACGCCAACTGCGTCGTCTGAGGCCCGCGCGTCCTGGCCCCGACGACGGGGTCAACTGCCCTCAGCCGGTGCGCAGTCGGGGGCGTTCGCCCTGGGGTCCGAACATGATCAGGTACTCGACGGGGCCGCCCGGGCCGGCGTTCGCCACCGCGTGCGGGGTGCGGGTGTCGAACTCGGCGACGTCCCCGGCGGCCAGGACGAGATCCTGGCCGCCGAGCGCGAGCCACAGCCGCCCGTACAGGACACACAGCCATTCGTAGCCCTCGTGGGAGACCTGCCGGGGCCGCGCGGGCGGATCCTCGACGGCGGCCAGCACGTGCTTGTGGGCGTGCAGGCCGCCGACGTACCGAGTGAGCGGCAGCACCGCCTTGCCGTCGCCGAAGCTCGGCGGCCTCGCCGTGCGACGAGACCCGGCTCCCGGGGCGGGCTCGATGCCGGCGAGCTCGTCGAGGGAAACGCCGTACTCCTTCGCCAAGCGCAGCACCACCTCCAGGGTGGGCCCGCGCCGGCCGGTCTCGATCCGCGACAGCGTGCTCGGCGAGATGCCGGTCGCACAGCTGACGGCGGTGAGTGTGGCGCCGCACTGCTCACGGGCGGCCCGCAGCCTGGGCCCCATCGCCGTCAGCATGCCGGGCACGTCGTCGACAGCCACCGTCCCCACTCCCTTCGGTCACCCAGGTCCGCCCCTGTGTCCTGCAAGTTTGCCAGCTTGGCAAGACCGGTCGCACGGAACGGGTGCCACGCCTCATGATCGACGGGTAGCCGCGTCCGAGCCGAACCGAGGAGACGTCCATGCGCCCCGATCCGTCCACCGCCGCCCGCCACCGCACCATCGAGGCCCCGGCCGGGCGCCTGCATCTGGTCGAGCAGGGCAGCGGCCCGCTGGTCCTGCTCCTGCACGGTTTCCCCGAGTCCTGGTACTCCTGGCGCCACCAGCTCCCGGCCCTGGCCGCGGCCGGATACCGGGCGGTGGCCGTCGACGTGCGCGGCTACGGCCGCTCCTCCAGGCCTGACGACCGCGACGCCTTCCGGATGCTCGACCTGGTGGCGGACAACGTCGCCGTCGTGCGCGCCCTGGGGGAGGAGCACGCGGTGGTCGTCGGCCACGACTGGGGTGCCAACATCGCGGCGATCTCGGCATTGGTCCGCCCCGAGGTATTCCGTGCGGTCGCCCTCCTGAGCGTTCCCTACGCGCCGCCCGGCGGCCCCCGCCCCACGGATGTTTTCGGCCGGAGCGGAGGCCCCGCGCAGGAGTTCTACGTCTCCTACTTCCAGGAGCCCGGCCGCGCCGAGGCAGAGATCGAGCCGGATGTCCGGGGCTGGCTCGCCGGCTTCTACGCCTCTCTGTCCGCCGACACCATGCCCGCCGATGACGCGCCCGACCCGCACTTCGTCGCCCACGGTGCCCGTCTGCGTGACCGCTTTCCCGCAGCCGCCCTCCCCTTTTGGCTGACCGAGGACGATCTCGACGTCTACGCCGGGGAATTCGAGCGCACCGGCATGACCGGCGCACTCAACCGCTACCGCGCCATGGACCGCGACTGGGCGGACCTCGCCCCATACCGCGGCGCACCCATCAAGCAGCCGTCCCTGTTCATCGGCGGCGCCAGGGACGCCTCCACCACCTGGATGTCCGATGCCATCGACGCCTACCCCACCACCCTCCCCGCCCTGTCGGCCTCCCACATCCTGGAGGGCTGCGGTCACTGGATCCAGCAGGAACGCCCCGATGAGGTCAACGGTCTGCTGACCGACTGGCTCGCCACCCTTCAGGACTGACGACTTGCCCGGTCTCGGCCACGAAGACCGACTCAGCGCGGGCGACCCATGAAGCCGCGCTCCGGCAGGGCAGGGAGGCCATGGCGGTCCCGTGTGTCCTCGTCGAAGTCGTCAAGGAAGCCGTGCAGATGCTCTGCGAGGCGCGGCAGTGAGTCGACGGCGTAGAGGACGGGCTGGTAGCCGGCGACCTGGTAGGGCAGTCGGACGAGTTCGGGGATGTCGAACGGGCGGATGTCGGCCCGGGCGAAGTGCTCCAGCTCCCCGTAGGAGGAGAGCAGCGCCGCGCCGTACGCCTTGGGCTGCCCGTCCTCGTAGGCGATGCCGTACTCCAGGGTGAACCAGTAGACACGGCTGATCAGATCGAGCGCGTCGTCCGACTCCACCCGGGCCGCGGCCCGCCCCACCGTGCGGTACAGGTCGGCGAACCACGGGTCGCAGAGGTGGGTGCCGTGGCCGAAGACGTCGTGCAGGACGTCCGGTTCCGGGGTGTAGAGGGGCACGGCGGGGTGGCGTACGTACTGCACCGCGTGGAAGTAGCCGTCCGCCATGGCGCCCAGGAACCGCTTGTTGGGCACGATCCCGCCGGCCAGTGTGAACCGGAAGCCGCCGAGGGGCTGGAGGCGGTCGGAGACCTCCTCGTGCTGCGGAACACCGTCCGCCGGTACGGGCGCCGCCTCGCGCGCCCGCGTGACCGCCCGGCACACCCGCCCCTCCTGGGCCCGGGTGAGCGCGGCGTGCACCGTACGCCAAGTGGAGTGCTCGGACTCGCGATAGCGGACGGGCGGCGACGGGTCGCCCACCCGGTGCCCTTCGGCCGCGGCCACGATCGCGTCACGACGGCGGACGTACGCCGGGTCGGCGAACCCCGGATGATCATCCGCGTGGCCCAGACGTGAACCATTGGTATCCAGTGGGGTCTGCCGCAGCCAGTTGATCACACGGGCCATTCTCGGCGGCGTCACACGACAAGAGGCCGGGAACGCGCCGGGTGGCACATACGTTCCCCCGTCAGGACCACCCATGTGTCAGTTGCCATGCCCTGGCGCGCTTCGGTCTGGTAGATGACTGCGAAGCAGGCCGGGCCATCGAGTGGTCCGCAGGGCCATCAAGAGCTGAGCCTTGCTGCGCCTGCGCCCGCGCCTGCGCATGTGTACCGATACTCATGCACTCAACTTGCCTTCTCCCGCCAGGACTTGGCCGACGGTGCGGGACACGAGCCGTGGCCGACGTCCTGTTCCCGGCGAGCGCGATGTGACGTCCCATGAGACGTGCTCCCCTTCTAAAGGGTCGGATGGAACGTGCGGTGAGTTCCCTGACTTGGCCGAGTTCTGCATCACGCCGGCTCCATTGAGTGGGCCACCCCGTGAATTCGCGTACCGATCCGTGACGACGGCAGTTCGAGTGCAAGGATGAAGCCTGTCATGGATGCCGGGTGGTGTGCGCGTACGGTACGGGCCGCAGTGTTCGCGGCCATGTGCGTGCTGCTCGCCGCCCTGGGGCACATCATGATGTCGGGTTGCACTGTGCCCTGGTGGGCACTGCTGGCCGGGTTCGCGGCAACGGGCGGCGTCAGCTGGACGCTGGCCGGCCGGGAACGCGGGTTGACACTCATCGTGACGCTCGTGGTTGGCGCTCAGACGGTGCTCCACTGGGGTTTCGCGCTCGCGCAGACGGAGGCCGTACCGGGCTCGCCCGGCAAGGCGATGCGCACGATGCCGATGGGTTCGATGGACATGAGTGGTCTGCATGCCCACTCCATGACCATGCGGACGCACATGGGTATGGGCAGTGCGGTTCACACGAGCGCCGGTGAGGGCGGCCTGGGGCACTGGCTGATGAGCGGTATGCCGTCCTGGGGCATGTCCATGGCTCACCTGGTGGTCGCCGTGCTGTGCGGCCTGTGGCTGGGGTACGGCGAGCGTGTCGCATACCGGTTGCTGCGTGCCGTGGGCGGGTGGCTGGCCGCGCCGTTGCGGCTGGTGATCACCCTGCCCGCGCTGCCGCGTCGGCCCCGCCGTCTGGTGCGGCGCAGCCATTCGCGCTGGGTGCCGTGCCGTCTCCATCTTGTTCACGCGATCACCACTCGGGGACCTCCCACGAGGACCGCTGTCGTCTAGAACAGCGGTTTTCCCGAGGTCGCTTTTGGAAGTCGTCGACTTTCGCGCCTCGGTCCGCGGCCGTGCCCGCGTGCACGGCCGCCGTCCCCTTGTTGCTGGAACCGGCGTGTCCGCGCGCCGCTGTTCCACGCGTGATTCGTGAAGGACACAAGGTGCTTACTCCTGCCCTGCCCCCGTTACCTGGGCGTCGCAAGAAACGTAGGAAACACGAGAACACTCAGGAGGTCGACGAACTGATCACTGGATGGGCGCTGGAGGCCCGAGGCGGCGACGCCGACGCCGTCGAGCGGTTCATCCAGGCCCTGCACCACGACGTGAAGCGCTACGTCGCGCACCTGAGCGCGGACCCGCAGTCGGCGGACGACCTGACGCAGGAGACGTTCATCAGGGCGCTGGGCAGTCTGCACCGGTTCGAGGGGCGCTCCTCGGCCCGGGCCTGGCTGCTGTCGATCGCGCGTCGGGCGGTGATCGACGACTTCCGGCGTGCCGCCGCGCGGCCCCGCCTGGCCGATCGTCACGACTGGCGGCGTGCCGCCGAACAGACCCAGCCGGTCGACGTGCCGGGGTTCGAGGAGGGCATCGCGCTCCTCGACCTGCTGGCCACGCTGCCGGACGAGCGCCGCGAGGCGTTCATGCTCACCCAGCTGCTGGGTTTGTCGTACACGGAAGCGGCCGATGTCACCGACTGTCCCGTCGGCACGATCCGTTCCCGTGTCGCCCGGGCCCGCGGGACGCTGCTGGAGCTGCTTGCCGAGCCGGAGGAGCCCTGTCCGGACATCGGTGGTCCACTGCCGGCCATCGGGCCGTCCCGCTCCGCGGTAGCCGTCCTGGCAGCCGCGGCGGCCTGACGAACGGGAGGCTCGGTGTGTGCCCCGGCGGGCGGGCACCGAGCCTCACTGGCGATCCCCGTACGTCTGCCTCACGCAGCTGCCCCATGTACTTGGAAAGGGGCGGGACTTGGCCGGCTTCGGGGACGTGGGGGCCTGGAACGGGCGTTGTCGCTGCGTAGTGCCCTTTTCGCACGCGGAAGCGGAAGGGGCGCCGAGGCCGGGACGCGCACGTCATTCCTTCGGGTTCTTCGCTTGCCCCTTTCGAGTACCGGCGCCGGTGCTCGTGTCAGGCTGGGTCCCCAACTGGGCGGGGGCCACGACCGGTCGGGGTCCTGACGGGTCGGCCCGCAGGGAGAGTGGGTGAGCTCGTCGGCATGGGGACTTCTCTGACCGTCGGTGTCTTCGTGTTCGAGGACGCCGAGGAACTTGATGTAGTCGGACCGTGGGAGGTTTTCGGCTTCTGGGCCGCGCACGTCGCCACGGCCCCCGTCCGACTGGTCACGATCGGACGCGGGGAGGGGGCGGTGCGCTGCGCCAAGGGGCTTCGGCTGGGCGTGGATCACGACCTCGCCACGGCCCCCGCACTCGACGTACTGATCCACCCGGGCGGTGACGGCACACGTGTGCTCGGGAAGGACACCGCCCATCTGGACTGGCTGAGGCAGTTGCACGACCAGGGAGTGCTGCTGGCGAGCGTGTGCACCGGCTCGCTCACGCTGGCGGCGGCCGGGCTCCTGAAGGGGCGCCCCGCGACCACGCACCGGGACTTCGCCGCGACACTGGCGGGCATCGACGACACCGTCGACGTCCGTGCCCGCGACCGGTATGTCGACGACGGTGACATCGTCACCAGTGCGGGCGTGTCCGCCGGGATCGACATGGCCTTGCACTTGGTGGAGCGGCTGGGCGGCGCGCAGGCGGCGGCCCTGGTCCGCCAGGGAATGCAGTACGAACGGCCCGTCAGCTGATTTCGGCCTCCGTCAGCCGCTCAAGGGCGAGGGGCTGAGCCGCGTAGGTGATGCGGACGACGCCGTCGGCGTGGCGGTCCGCGGTGGCGGCCACGCCGAACACCTCACGCAGCAGAGGGGAGGTCAGTACGTCCAGGACCGGGCCTGCGGCCACCACCTGACCGGAGTCAAGTGCCACCAGGTGGTCGCACAGACGAGCGGCCAGATCGAGGTCGTGCAGGACGGCGAGGGTCGTGATGCCGGTCGCCCTGATGAGGTCGAGAACTTCGAAGCGGGCGCGGATGTCGAGGTGGTTGGTGAGCTCGTCCAGGACAAGGAGCCGTGGGCGTTGAGCGAGCGCGCGGGCCAGGAGCACGCGCTGACGCTCGCCGCCGGACAGGCAGGAGACATCGCGTTCGGCCATGTGGCGGATGCCGCACAGGTCGAGTGCGTCTTCCACGGCCTCGCGGTCCTCGACGCTGTCACGGCCGACCAGCCCGTGGTGCGGGGTGCGTCCGAGAGCGACGATCTCGGTGACGCACATGCCGGCCGGACTGCCGCCGGCGTCCTGGAGGACGGCGGCGGTGCGGCGGGCGGCGCCGCGCGCGGACAGGGTCCACACGTCGTCGCCGTCCACCCGCACCACGCCGTGGTGGGGCCGCAGGGAGCGGTAAATGGTGCGCAGCAGCGTGGACTTGCCGCTGCCGTTGGGCCCGATGAGACCGACGATGTCTCCGGGCTGCGCCTCCAGGTTCACGTCGTGGAGGATCGGGCGGTGGCCGAGTTCGACGTGGATTTGTTCGACGGTGAGCTTCATGCGGTGTCCAGGCTTTTGTTGCGGCGCAGCAGCCACAGGAAGAAGGGGGCCCCGAACAGGGCGGTGAGGATACCGAGAGGCAGTTCGTTGGGGCGGTTGACGGTGCGCGAGAGCAGGTCGACGACGACCAGGTAGATGGCGCCGACCAGAGCGGCCTGGGGGAGCAGTCTGCGGTGGTCGGCGCCGGTCGTGAGGCGCACCAGGTGGGGGATCATCAGACCGACGAAGCCAATCCCGCCGGCGACGGCGATGACCGTGCCGGTCACCAGCGAGGACAGCACCAGCAGGACGGCGCGCAGGCGGTGCACGTCGACGCCGAGGGCGGTGGCGGACTCGTCACCGACGAGCAGCGCGTTGAGCCGCCGGCCGAAGAGGGTCAGGACCACCGTGGTGGTGAGGACGACGGTGGCGACCGCGGGAAGCTGTCCCCACTGTGCGCCGGCGACGCTGCCCAGCATCCAGAACATGACCGTGCGCAGCTCGGTCGGGGTGGCCCGCAGCTGTAGGTAGCTGGTGGCGGCCAGGAACAGGTAGCCCACAGCGACCCCGGAGAGCACCAGGCGGGTGGGCGCCAGGCGACCTTGCTTGCGGCCGAGGAGGAAGACCAGGGCCGCGGCCGCCGCGGCGCCGAGGAAGGCGGCGGAGGACACGCCGAGCCCGCCCAGCGCGCCGCTGGTGAGCGTGATGACGAGCACCGCGCCCAGCGAGGCACCGGAGGAGACGCCCAGCACATACGGGTCGGCCAGCGGGTTGGCGACGACGGCCTGAAGGACCACACCGGTGACGGCCAGTCCGGCGCCGACGAGCGCGGCCAGCACGACGCGTGGCGTACGGAAGTTCCAGACGATCTGGTCCATGGCGGGATCCGCGACCGTCCCGCCGCCGGTGAGATGGTGCCAGATGATCCGCCACACCTCACCCGTGGGCACGGTCACCGCGCCGATGCCGATGGCCACGATCATGGCGCCCAGGAGCACGGCAAGCAGCACCAGCAGCACGAGGACGGGGTTGGGCCGCCCGCGGCGGCCCGGGCGGGTCAGGAGGCGTTCGGGTGCAGCAACTTGGCGATCTTCTCCACGGCGAGGTCGTTGCTGGGCCCGAGGTAGATCGAATCGGACAGCACGAGGGAGCGCTCGTTCTTCGCGGCCGGCCACTGGGGGAACTCCTTGAGCAGTTTGCGGGCGTACGCCTCGGGGTTCGGGTCGTTGTAGCTGATCACCACGAGGGCATCCACCTGCTCGGCGGCGACCTTCTCCTTGCTCAGGTCGGCGAAGGTGCTCTTTGAGGTGGAGGCGAAGGCATTGTTGGCGCCCGCCTTGTCCAGGATGTCGTTCCAGATGCCGTGGGCCGCGATGGAGCTGAAGTCGTTGCCGCCCATGCTCATGTTGGAGAACACCACCATGACGTTGGGCTTCTTCTCACTCTTCACCTTGGCCGAGATGCCGCTGATCCGCTCTCGTGACTCGGTGATGAGCTTTTCGGCACGCCCGCCGACGTTGAAGATCTTCCCCAGGTCGCGCAGGAGTTGATAGCTGTCGTCGATGGTCATGTGGGAGGTGTCCTGGTCACAACCCCCCGGAGAAATATAGGAGTTGGCGCCGACCGTCGTGAGGTCGGCACGGGTCGCGAAGCCGTTCTTGGCGTCGAAGCCGTACGACGTGGTGGACAGCACCAGGTCCGGAGCCAGGCCGAGCATCGCCTCGCGGGGGATGTCGTAGGCGTCGTTGAGTGTGATGTGGCCGGTGGGCAGCTCCTTGATGGCCGCGGCCCGGCCCGGGACCTCGGAGCGGCCGTAGGACTGCTGGTTCGCCACGATGCGGTCACCGAGCCCCAGCGCCAGCAGAGAGGAGACCTCGGCGACGGAGGCGCCGTTCATGACGACCACCCGACTGGGCGCCTTCGTGTAGGTGGTCGTTGCTCCGCAGTTCTTGAGAGTGACCGGATAGCCGGGGGCGCTCGTGCCCGCGGCGGCCTTGGCCGTCGGGGACGGCGAGGCCCCGCATGCCGTGGCGGCCAGACACAGGGCGCCGGCCAGGGCCACGGCAGCGGGCCGTTTCGTCTGCACACGATCTCCTTGGGACGGGAAGTGCTCCAATCAAGTAGTCGGTGCGAGGTGCGTCCGAGTTCCCGGCAGGTCAGTCCTTCCGTCGTTCGGGGGGCGCCAGGGTTCCGGTTTTCACACAGTGGTCCAGATACCGGAACACCAGTGCCCGATCGGCCTCAGGGCACGTGATGCCGGTGCCCTCGAGCCCGCGCAGCACGTTGTCCGCCAGAACGCGCCCCAGCGCGAGCTCCGGCTCGGCGTCTTCGCCGGCATCCAGGGAATCGAAGAACGCTCCGGTCGTCGCCGCCACGTCCGCCGAACGGGGCAGCTCCACGCGCCACCGCGACAGAGGGATCTGCTTGACGGCGTAGCCGTACTCCTGCACCCAGTCGTACACGTCGGCCAGGCGTACGGGGGCGACAGGGGCGTGGTTGTAGACCGTGCCGGGCGCGGCGGTCAGGGCCAGCCGAACGACGGCGCGGGCGACGTAGTCGGCGGGGGTCCACACCTCGGCGTCGAACAGCTCGGGCACGATGCCGGCGGGTATGCCGGAGGCCAGGACGCTCCACAGGAAGTCGCGCCGGTTCACCTGGCCGGTCTCCGGTGCTCCCGTCACGCGGCCCAGGCGGTGCAGGGTGACCGGCAGGCCGCGTTCGGCCGCCTGCTCCAAAAGGCGTTCGGATGCCCACTTGGACTGCTGGTAGCCGCTGACCAGCCCCGGGTGCGGCGGGAAGAACGCCTCTGGTACTTCGGGGCTCCGGCTGCGGGGCGGGGCGACGGACAGCGTCGACACCAGATGTACCGGGATCGAGCGCGCGGACGCCATCCGCAGCAGCTGACGGGTCGCTTCGGTGTTGGCGGCGCGCAGGCTGGCGTACTCGCGCATGATGCTGACCGTCGCCGCGTTGTGGATGATGGCGTCGCAGGTCTCGGCCAGTTCGGCGAACCGGTCGGCGCCGAGGCCCAGATGGGGGCGGGCGAGATCGGCCGGGACCGCGGTGATGCGTTCGCCCCCTGCGGGAAGCGGGATCTCCTGAGCGGCCAGGGCCCTACGGACGCGGTCGGCGGCCTCCTCGGGGGTGGCGGCCCGGACCGGACAGACGATCTCGGCGTCGGTGGTACTCAGCAGTTCGGCCAGCAGGTGGGGGCCGACGAACCCGGTGGCGCCGGTGAGCACGATGGTGCGGGGTGGGCCGGCCGTACGGCGCGAGCCGCCGGGCCGGATGTCGTCGTCCAGGACGGCGTCGGCCAGGACCCTCCCCGGCAACACCGCCCCCGGCGACGTGGACGCGGCGGCCGGTGCGTCCGCGCGGTGCTCCAGACGGTGTGCGAGGCCGGCGGCCGTCGGGTGCTCGAAGAGCCAGGCGACGCGGACCTCCCGTCCCAGCTCGACACCGAGCCGGTTGGCGACCTGGATGGCTTGGAGCGACTGGGCGCCGAGGTCGAAGAAGTCGTCCTCGGGTGTCATGCGCTCAAGACCCAGAACCTGGGCCCAGATACGGGTGATGGCCGTCACCAGGCCGTCCCCGTCCTCGGCCGGAACAGCCCGCTCCTCCACGACCGTACGCAGAGCGGTCCTGTCGATCTTTCCTGTGCTGGTGCGGGGCAGCCGCTCGGTGAACTCCACGGCGGAGGGCACCATCGCAGGGGGCAGGACCTTCCGCAGCCCTTCTCGCACCTGGGCGGCGGTGGGCCGGGGACCTTCCGCGACGACGTGGGCGGCGAGCCGGCGTGTCCCGTCCGGCAGCACCTGCCCGACGACGGCCGCCTCCCGGATGTGCGGCTGAGCCAGCAGGGCGGCCTCGACCTCCGAGGGGTGGACACGATGCCCACTGATCTTGAATTCGTCGTCCGACCGTCCCAGGAACCGCAGTTGTCCGTCGTCACCGAGGCGCACCAGGTCGCCCGTGCGGAACGCCCTTGGCGCGCCCGGCAGTTGGGGAAGCGGCGCGAACCGGGCGTCGTCCGAGGCGTCCGCGCCACGGTAGCCCGACGCAAGTGCGTCACCCAGGAGGTAGAGCTCGCCTTTGACGATGGCGGTGCGCATGCCGGGCAGCGGAACGCCGATCGGCACGTCGCCGGTGTCCGCGGGGCTGTCGTGGAGTGCGGCGACGGTGGCCACGACCGTCGCCTCGGTGGGGCCATAGGTGTTGAACAGCTGGACGGATGTGCCGACCGCGTTCCGCCAGCGGGCGACGCGTTCGGGCAGCGCGGCCTCTCCGCCGATGATGACGGTCCGCACCCCGTCGGGCAGCGTGGTGGTGCCGGTGGAGACGGCGTAGGCCAGTTCGTGCCAGTAGGCCGTGGGAAGGTCGAGGACGCTGATGCGCAGGCGGTGGACGGCGCGTGAGAACTGGGGCATCGATTCGGTCATCTCGCGGGTGCGGATGACGAGGGTGGCTCCGGTGCACAGGGTGAGGAAGACCTCCTCGACACTGGCGTCGAAGTGCAGGGGCGCGAACTGCAGGACGCGGTCCTCGCGGCGCAGACCGTAGCGGTGCGCGGCGCCCGCGACGAAGGTGGCGAGTGCGCCGTGGCTGATCTCCACGCCCTTCGGCCGGCCGGTGGAGCCCGAGGTGTGGATGAGATAGGCCGGAGCGTTCGCCGTTGCGGCCGGGGCGAGGGGCGCCTCGGCGGCGTCTTCGAGGGCGTCCAGCACAAGGGTCGGCCGGCCCGCGCAGCCATCGGCGTGCGCGCTGTCGGTGAGGACGAGCGCGGGCTGCGCGCTGTCCAGAAGTGCGTGCGTCCTCGACTCCGGCGCCTCGGGATCGAGCGGGCAGTACGCGGCGCCCGACATCAGCACGGCGAGGATCGCCGTGACGGCGTCGATGCCGCGCGGCAGGGCGACGGCCGCCACCGCGCCGGGACCCACACCCCGGGCCGAGAGGCGGCGCGCGAGCTGCCGCGCGGAACCGAACAACTTCGCGTAGGTGATGCTCAGCCCATCGTGCTCGACGGCGGTGGAGCCACCGCGCCTGCCGGCATGGTCGGCTATGCGGCTCAGCACCGATCGGGCCGGGCCGGGCAGCGGGCCGCCGTCCACGATGGTGTACGCGGGCCGGCCGAGCGCACGGTCCGGCGCGGACAGTGCCTCGCGCAGCAACGTCAGCAGGCCCTGCTGGTGCGTGGCCAGGTCCGCCATGTCGTAGAGGTCGGGGTTGGCATCGACGGCGATGCGCAGGCCGGCGCCCTCGGCGCGGTCGTACACGTTGACCGCGAGGTCGTCGACGGGCCCCGCGGAGATGTTGTGGACCGTGCTGCGGTGGCCCCCGAACCGGAGGTCGTACTCGAAGGGCATGATGTTCACGCCCGGTCCTGACAGCCGTCGCGCGCCGCCGACCAGCTTCACATCCCGCCGCAGCTGTTCGTAGCGGTACCGCTGGTGCGGGCGGCTGGCCCGGAGCTCCGCTGCCACCTTGGCGGACAGCGCCCGAAGGCCGTCCTGCTCGTCCACCGCGAGGCGCAGGGGCAGGATGTTGCGCACCATGCAGGGCACGCGCAGGGACACCGAACCGAGGCGGCCCATGGACGGCACGCTGAGCACGACCTCGGGGGCGCCGCTGACCCGGTGGATGTAGGCGGCGGTGACCGCGAGCAGGAGATCGGACCAGGTCACCGACAAGTCGTCCGCGACGGCACGCAGGCGTTGTGTCTCGGCGGGATCCAGGTCTTCGACCCGCCGCAGGAAATCGCGGGCGGGCAGCGCCTGTTGGTCGGTGAGGCTGGGGACCGCCGGGCGGTCGGCGAAGCGCCGCGTCCAGTAGGCGCGGTTCGTGGCGAAACGCTCCGAGGCGCGGTAGGCCGTCTCCTCCTGCCGGACCGACTCCAGAGTGCCGAAGCCGCTCTCGTCCAGCGGGGCGTCCCCCACCAGAGCGGTGTACACCTGCGCCACGCGGTGCGCGACCAGGGACAGACCGAATCCGTCGAGTGCGATGTGGTGGACGCGGTGATACCAGAGGAACGCGTCGGGGGCCGTGCGCAACAAGGCGTGTCCGAAGACCGGGTCGCGTTCCAGGTCGAGGGGGCGGGCGATGTCCTGGGCCATCCACGCCAGGGCCGCCTGGTGCGGGTCGGCGGCGGTGGTCAGGTCGGCGATGTGCGGTTCCCACTCGATGCCGGGGACGCTCACCTGCCAGGGCCGGCCCGTCTCGTCGGTGACGAAGCGGACGTTCAGGGCCTCGGCCTCCGCCACTGCGTGACGCAGCGCCTTCTCGAAGACGGCCGGATCCACCGGGCCGTGGATGTGCACATATTCGGCGGTGTTGTACGCGGGGCTGCCCGGATCGAGGTGATGGCCGGTCCAGATGCCCTCCTGGGCGGTGAGGAGGGGGTGGCACTCGGCGTGCGGGTCAGGCATCGGCATGCGCCGCTCCCGCCTGGCGTTCGGACAGCAGCTGCCACCACTGGCCGAAGGAGGTGCGTTCGGCGAGCTCGACGAAGCTCACCTCCGCGCCGGCGCCGCGCCAGCGCTCGGCGAGGGTGGTGATGCGCAGCGAGTCCAGGCCGACGTCCAGGGGGTTTTCTTCCAGGTCGACCTCGTCGGGTCGCTGGTGCAGGAACTCCGCCAGATCCGCTCGGAAGGCGTCCAGCGTCAGGGGCTCAGGCATGGTGTTCTCTCTTGGTAGCCGCACGGGGTGGCGGGTGCCGGTCAGTTGACCTTGCGGTCGGCGTCGCTCCAGAAGCGGTCACGCAGCTCCCGGCGCAGGATCTTGCCGCTGGGGTTGCGCGGGACGTGCTCGATGAACTCGTAGGCGGCGGGCAGCTTGAAGGCGGCCAGACGGTCCACGAGGAACCTGTGCAGATCCCGTGGGGAGGGTTCCTGCCCGGCCACGGGCACGACGAAGGCGTGGACCTTCTCGCCCCACCGTTCGTCCGGAGCGCCCACGATCACCGCCTCGGCCACTTCGGGGTGGCGCTCCAGGGCGTTCTCGATCTCGGCGGGGTAGACGTTCTCGCCCGCGACGAGGATCGCGTCCTTGATGCGGTCCTGAATGAAGACGTAACCGTCGTCGTCGACGTATCCGGCGTCGCCGGTGTGGATCCAGCCGTCGACCAGGGTCTCGGCGGTCTTGCCGGGCAGCCCCCAGTACTCGACCATGTGCGCCGGCGTGGCCAGGCAGATCTCACCGACGGCACCCGGCGGCAGTTCCTTGCCGTCCCCGTCGATGACCCGGCTGGCGACCCCCGGATACGGGTGGCCCGCGGCCTTCATGCGGCGGTGGCCGGGGACGTGGTCGGCGGGCGGCAGGCACACGGCGGTGTTGCCGGTCTCGGTCAGGCCGTAGATCTGGGCGAACTCGCTGCCGAACATGGCCAGGCTCTCCTCGAGGAGAGCCTCGGAGATCGGCGAGCCGCCATAGACGATCTTGCGGAGCGTGCTGAAGTCTTCCGGCCGCACGCCGGGCTCGGCCAGCATCATGCGCAGCATGGCCGGGACCACGCAGGCGGTGGTGACGCCCTTGTCACGGATGAGGTCGATCGCCTCACGGGGGACGAAGGCGCGCATCGCGACCACGGTGACGCCGGCGTTGAAGTTCTGGGTGGCCCACCACAGGCCGCCGACGTGGAATCCGGGGATGCCCACCAGGGCTACGTCGCCGACTCGCCAGTCGATCCAGTCGAGTTGGCCGTTCGCCAGGGCGTCGCGGATGGCGAAGAAGCTCCGGTGGGCCAGGACGACGCCCTTGGGCAGGCCGGTGGTCCCACTCGTGTAGAGCTGCGCGACAGGTGTGTCGGGGGTGGGCGAGGAGGCGGGTTCGGTGTCCGGGTGGTCCGCCTTCCAGGCGACGAAGCCGTCCTGCGTGCCCAGCCTGACCACCGTCTTCGGCAACGCGGTATCAGGCAGCCGCTCAAGGACGGGGGCGAACTCCTCTTCCAGGAAAAGGAGTTCAGTTCCCGAGTCCTGGAGGATATGGCTGACCTCGGGGGCGGTCAGCCGCCAGTTGATCGGCACGAGGACGGTCTCGCTCTTGGCGCATCCGAACAGGATCTCGTAGTAGTGCTCGGACTCCTTGCCCAGATAGGCGACGCGAGCCCCTGGCGCCGCGCCGGCGCCGCGGATGGCATGGGCCGTGCGGCTGCTCTCCCGGTGCAGTTCGGCGTACGTGAGGTCGCGGTTCTCGCACGTGACAGCGGTGACCAGTGGACTGTGCGCGGCGTGGAAACGTGCCGTATCGACGAGGGTCTTGAGCTGAGGGTGGTGCAGCCGTTCGCCGGGTGTCCCGGGCGCGGACGGGTCGGCCATGGTCGGGTCTGCCTCTCGTGCTGCTCTCGGTCTGCCGGGTCGGTCTGCCGGGTCGGTCTGCCGGGGGGCGTGCCGCCGCCGGACGCGGCGGCGGCACGCGGTGATGAACCGCCGCGCGTCTACGGGGCGTTGACGAAGGCGAGTTTCACGCTGCCGTCGCAGCGCCCGCCTCTGTCGTCCCAGTACCGGTAGGCGGTCTCGGCGACGAGCAGCGGTTCTCCGCCCGGCGAGCGCCGCTCCACGGACAAGAACTCGATCTCACCGAAGAAGGAACGGGCGTTGATGGGGCGCCGGAAGCTGCCGCTGAAGCGGGCGATCAGGATGTCCGGCAGCTGATGGCGCCAGTAGTCGTCAAGGGTCCAGCCGGCGAACTCCTCAAGAAGTCCCTCTTTCACCGCCTTCGCGACGGTGTAATACATCATCTGGTTGTAGCTGATGTTGACTTCGACGGCGTTGAGATGGCCGGTGTCGTCGATGTAGCAGGACTCCGGGATGGCCAGTTCGCAGCGTGCGGACACGAGGCTGGACCGGGTGCTCACCGCTGCCGACCGCAGGTACTTGCAGTGCGCCTTGTACGGCCGCAGAACCTGTGGCAGCAGCTCGTCGTCGTTGGCGTAGTCCTGAGCGGGCGGGCTGTGCTGGAGGGGCGCCCGCATCTCAAACAGCCCTGTCGTAGAGCTTGTGCGTGTCGTGCACGGTCACCCGGAAGGAGACGGTTGGCTCCGGGGTGGTGGTGTGCCGGGCGCGGTGGATCAAGCTGCGGTTGTCCCAGACCAGGAGGTCGCCCTTCTCGAAGGTCTGGAGGTGGATGTTGGGGTGCTCGAAGGTGTCGTCGAGCTGGCCGGTCGCTTCGAAGAGGCGCTGGAGCAGGTCGCCCTCCAGCGGTTCGCCGTCCCCGTCCTCCATGCCGACGGTGAAGCCCTCGCTGATGTACAGGACCGTCTCGCCGGTCATGGGGTGGATGAACGTGCTGGGCTTGACGACCGGCGGGGTCTTCGTGTCGACCTCTTCGATGATCTCGGAGATCGGCCGGTAGACGTCCGAGGGCCGGATCTTGAAGTACTTGCGCACCGAGTGCCGGGAGAAGGTGTCCGCGACCTCCTTCTTCAGGTCCTCGGGAAGCCGTCCGTACGCCTTGCCCATGTCGATGAAGTAGGTCCCCCGGTTCTTCTCGGGAACGACCTGCGGGTAGATGAACGTCAGACCGAAGGGGTCCGGCATGAACTGGTAGTCGGCGTGCCAGAACTTCCCGGTTTTCGGCACGCCGATCTGCTTGCCGTCCTCGGGCACGTTGGAGGAGACGAATATCTCCTCGACCTCGGGGTGTTTGTACATCGGCTCGTAGTACGTCTCGGGACGGCCGAAGCGCCGGCCGAGTTCCAGGAACTGCCGGGGCGCCAGGTGTTGGTTCTTCAGGACAACGATCTTCTTGGTGTAGACGGCCGCCTTGACGGCGTCGATGTCCTCGGCGCCGGCGGCCGCGTAGTCGAACCCGTCGACCGTGACGCCGATGTCCGTGCCCATGACTTCCTCGATCTGCATGATTCCTGCTCTCGGTAGGGAACTGATGGCGGTGGTGAGCGGGGCTACTGGGCGAGCTTGGCGTCGATGAGCTCGGTGGTCGCGCCGAGTGTGAGGTCTTCCTCGAGCTCGTTGTCGTCGATGTGGACGCCGAGTTCACGCTCGATGCGCATGCTGATCTCGACCATCGTCAGAGAATCGACGTCCAACTGGGCGAAGGTGGCATCGGGGTTGATCCGGTCGCGCGGCGCGTCGTGCAGTTTGGTGACGATGTCGACCAGTTGGTCGTAGGTGGTGGTCATGGCTCCTGCGTTCCTCCTGTGTCGTGCGGGTGGTCGGTCCGGGTGAGAGCGGGCCAGGTCAGGAGGCAGGACCCCCAGGTGAGCCCGCCGCCGAAGGCGGTGAGCAGCACGCGTTCGCCCGCGTGGATGGTGTGCTGGGCGGCCGCGTCGGCCAGGGCGAGCGGGATGGACGCGGCGCCGGTGTTGCCCACCGACTCGACGTTGGTCACCAGTCGTTGCGGGGGCACTCCGAGGTCCTCCGCCACCGAGCGCAGGATGCGCAGGTTGGCCTGGTGGGGGACGAGGTGGTCGATGTCGTCGGGCTTGCTGTCGGCGAGCGTCAGCGTCGTGCGGGCTGAGGCCGTCATGCGGGTGACCGCGTGCCGGAAGACCTCCTTGCCGCGCATGGCGAAGTAGTGGTCCTGTGCGGCGGTGGGGGCGGAGGCCGAGCGCTGCCGTGAACCGCCCGCCGCCACCATGATCAGTTCCTCGCCCGCGCCGTCGCTGCCGAGGTCGAAGTGGCCGACGGCGCCGGGTTCACCGGCGTGGCCGGCGCGCAGGACGACCGCACCTGCGCCGTCACCGAAGATGATCGCGTTGGTCCGGTCGTCCGGGTCGACGATCGTGGAGTAGGTGTCCGCGCCGATCAGCAGGACGCGTTCGGCCACCCGGGCCGCGATGAGGCCGGCGGCCGTGGCCAGCCCGTAGACGAACCCGGTGCATACGGCGCTGATGTCGAACGCCGCTGCTCCGGTCAGGCCGAGACGGTCGGCCACGAGGGGGGCGGTCGCCGGGCAGGAACGGTCCGGGGTCGTGGTGGCGACGACGACGGCGTCCACGGCGTCCACACCCGCGGACCGCAGGGCTCGCCGGCCTGCCTCCGCGGCCAAGTCGGAGGTGGCCTGGCCGGGTTCGGCGAAGTGGCGGCGGCTGATTCCGGTACGGGAGCGGATCCAGGTGTCGGTGGTGTCGAGCCGTTCGGAGAGCTCCTGGTTGGTCACGACACGTGGCGGGAGCCAGCCTGCGAGCCCGCACAGAATGGCAGCACGATCGCGCGGTGAGGCGGTGGCAGGTGCGGGCAGGCTGAGGGGTCGGTCGAGAGTGCTGGACACAAGAGCTCCTGGGTCTCCCGGCATGCGTGAAGGGATGTCTGGGGTGACGGGTAAGGAACGGTTGTAGGAGAGAGAGGGGAAGCGGGCGCGCTCAGACGTCCGCACGCCGTGGAAAGGGCAGCAGAGCCACAGCGCCGAGACCGATTCCGGCCGCGATCACATATGCGGCGCCACGAACTCCGTCCAGCAGACCGGCGGCCGTCAGGTCGTGGCTGCCCGTGCCGGCGACAGCCACCAGGACGGCAAGGCCCACGGCGCTGCCGATCTGGAGGGTGGTCGAGGCCAGGCCCGACGCGATGCCCTGGTCCTGGTCCGGCACGCCGGTGGCGGCCGCTATCCACATGCCCGTCCAGGTGGCGCCCTGTCCGAGGCCGAGCAGCACGATCCCGGGCAGCAGACGCGCGTAGGAACCGTCCGCGCTGAACGCGACGGCGAGCAGCAGGGCGCCGACCGCGCCGGTCGCCATGCCGGCCAGCAGCATGAGCCGCACACCCAGCGCGGCCACGGCTCTCTCGCCGGCTTTCGTCCCGGCGGCCACGACGAGCGCCGGAACGAGGAACGCGGCCCCGGTGGCCATCGCACTGTAGCCGTGCACCGTCTGGAAGTAGAGGGTCAAGAAGTACGGCAGCGAGCTGAACGTGGCGCTGAACAGCGCGGTCAGCGCCATGGCGCCGAGCAGACCGCGATGGCGGAACAAGTGCCCCGGCGTCAGCGGGGCGCGGCTGCGGGTCTCGACCAGGACGAACAGGGACAGCGAGATCACCGAGAGAGCCGCGCAGATGAGGACGCCCCGGCTGCTCCACCCGGCTTCCGGCGCATGGATCAGGACGAAGACGAGCAGCGTGATGCCCGCCGTGGCGGTCAGTGCGCCCGGCAGGTCGAAGTCCCGCTGCCGGGTCAGGGCAGCGTCCGCGGGGAAGAGGAACGTTCCGGCCAAGGCGATGGCCCCGGCCAGCGGGACGTTGACGAGGAACACCGCGGGCCAGCCGAAGGCGTCGACGAGCACGCCGCCCAGCAGCGATCCGAAGCAGAGCCCGCCGGCCCCGGCGGCGCCCCACGCGGCCAGCGCCCGGTTACGGCGGGGGCCTTCCTCGTACAGGGTGTTGATGAGGGAGAGAGCGGCGGGGAACAGGAGCGAACCGCCTATGCCTTGGACCGCGCGCACCGCGACCAAGACGCCTGGGGACTCCGAAAGCCCGCCCACCAGGGAGGAGAGCGCGTACACCAGCGCGGCCGCGATGAAGACCCTGCGCCGCCCCAGCAGGTCCGTGGCTCGGCCGCCGAGCAGCAGGAACCCGGCGGTCGTCACCACGTAGGCGCTGACCACCCATTGCAGATCCTGTCCCGAGAAGCCCAGCGTGCTGCCGATGCTGGGAAGAGCGACGTACACGATGTTGTAGTCGAGTGAGATGACCAGTTGCGCGGCGGCCAGGACCAGGAGCGGCAACCCGAGGCGCTGACGGGACGGAGCAGATGGCGAATTCACTGCAGGCATTGCGGAACGATTCCCCCTAAGAATCCGTCCCCCTGAAACAGGACGGCGGCTCACCCCGGGATCGTGGCTCACATCCGTCGCCAGCCACAAGCTCTCGCCCCTCGTTTTCGGACTGGCTTGCGAGCGGGTTGCAAGAATCGTTCACTTCTTCATTGAAGGTCGAACATTCGAGACGGGTGTCCGGGCAGCCGGTTGTGGAACATGCCAGGTGGGCATGCGGATCGCGACACCGATGGATGGTGCCGGTGCGTGTGCGCGGAGCAGAGGACGGGCTCCCTATTCGACAAGTCGGCTGACAGCGACTGCTGGTTCCAGCCCTCTCGGACGAATCTTGACGTGGCATGGATGGCTGATTTCAGCGCCCTGGCAATCGAGTTGACCCTCCACCGGCGATATCGTTCAGGGCGATCCGGAGCTCGATATTTCGAAACGGCTGGGGATGCCCAATTATAGAGAGTCGGGTGGCGGAGTCCTCCGGTTCCCGACAACAGCCAAGTTTTTTGTCACACACCCCGGCCGGGTCATTGGTCGGGTACCCCCCTACCGTATGGACGCATGGAGAAGTCGAAGCGTGTTTTTTTCGTCCCCCCGGTCTTATGGGCGTTCGTCGTGCTGCTCGTGTCATTGACGGCCGTGTCCTATGCCGTGGGACGCATGGCGGGTCCGGTGGCCCCTGGCATGCACCGCACCGTGCCTGCGTCCGGGGATTCCGAGGGGCCCGGTATGCCGGGCATGCGTGGCCTCGGACCGGTCGACCGTGAAGTCCGGGGGAGCCGATGAGCACTCCCGAACGGCATGAGACGGCCGCCGAGCCCGGTGCGACCACCGACCTGCTGGTCGGCGGCATGACATGCGCCGCGTGCGTGGGCCGAGTCGAGAAGAAGCTGGGCCGCGTCCAGGGGGTGACGGCAACCGTCAACCTGGCGACAGGACGGGCCCGTGTCTCCCACCCCGCCTCGGTGACCGCCGCGCAGTTGATCTCCGTGGTGGAGAGCGCCGGTTACACGGCCGAACTTCCGCCGCCACCCGCCAACGAGCAGCACGCGGGCGCGGCAGGCGAGCAGCCGAAGGCTCGCGCGGGCGTCACTGACGGGGGCCGTCTGCTGATCACGGCGTTGCTCGCGCTGCCCGTGCTCCTGCTCTCCATGGTGCCGTTCCTCCAGTTCACCTACTGGCAGTGGCTGTGCTTCAACCTGGCTGTTCCGGTGGTGTGCTGGAGCGCGAGGCCGTTCCACGAGCGGGCCATGAAGGGGCTGCGGCACGCCACGGCGACCATGGACACGTTGATCTCCCTCGGCGTGTTCGCCTCGTTCGCCTGGTCCGCGTACGCCCTGTACTTCGGCGGCGCGGGCCAGCCGGGCATGCGCATGGCGTTCAGTCCGGTGCCCGAGGCCGGCGGCGGGAGCGCGCATCTGTACCTGGAAGCGGCCGTGAGCGTGCCGCTGTTCGTGCTGGCCGGCCGCTACCTGGAGGAACGTGCCAAGCGGGGAACCGGATCGGCGCTGCGCGCGCTCGCCGAAATCGGCGCCAAGGACGTCGAGTTGCGCGAGGGTGACCAGGGCCGGCGGGTCCCGGTCTCGGCGCTCCGGGTCGGCCAGGAGTTCCTGGTACGACCGGGTGAGAAGGTCGCCACGGACGGTGTGGTCACCGACGGCAGCTCCGCTCTTGACCTGTCCCTGGTGACTGGTGAGAGCGTGCCGGTGGAGGTCGGGCCGGACTCGGCCGTGGTGGGCGGCGCGGTCAACGCCGGCGGGCTGCTTGTGGTCCGGGCCACCGCGGTCGGCGCCGACACACAACTCGCACGGATCACCCAGCTGGTGAGCGACGCGCAGGCCGGAAAAGCACGCATCCAGCGACTGGCCGACGCCGTCGCGGGGGTCTTCGTACCCGCGATCGTGACCGTGGCCTGCACGGTACTGGGGTTCTGGCTCGGCGCCGGGGCGGATCCTTCTGCCGCCGTGACCGCGGCGGTCGCCGTCCTGGTCGTCGCGTGTCCCTGCGCACTCGGCCTGGCCACCCCGACCGCCTTCATGGCCGCGACCGGGCGCGGCGCGCAGCTCGGCGTCCTGCTTCGCGGCCCCGAAGCGCTGGAACGGCTGCGGCACATCGACACCGTCGTCTTCGACAAGACCGGCACCCTCACCACCGGACGCATGTCCCTCGGCGGCACGACGGTGGTGGCCGGGGAAGACGTGGGCAAGATCCTCCGCCTGGCGGGGGCGGTCGAGCACGGCTCCGAGCATCCCATCGGTCGAGCCATCGCCGCCGCTGCCCGCCAGGCCGCGGACGCCGGCCGGCTGCCCCCGGTGGCCGGCTTCCGTGCCGTTCCCGGACTCGGTGTCCGAGGCCGGGTCGACGGCCACGAGGTCGCCGTGGGCCGCCCACGACCCGACGCCGCACTCCCGGAGGCGCTGCAACGGGCTGTGGATGACGCGCACGCCGCCGCTCGCACAGCCGTGGTGGTCGAGAGGGACGGTCGCCCAGTCGGTGTCCTGTCGGTCGGCGACACCTTGCGGCCCTCCAGCTACTCCGCCGTACGGCACCTGCGCAAACTGGGCATCGAGCCCATCCTGGTGACCGGCGACGGACCGGCCGCCGCCCGTGCCGTGGCCGAGCAGGTCCGTATCGACAAGGTGCACGCCGAGGTCACCCCGGAGGGCAAGTCCGCCATAGTGGCCCGACTCCGCGACGAGGGGCGCCGGGTGGCGGTCATCGGCGACGGCGTCAATGACGCGGCCGCGCTGGCCTCTGCCGACCTGGGCATCGCCATGGGAGGCGGCACCGACGCGGCGATCGGCGCCGCCGACATCACCCTCGTACGTGAGGACATGCAGGCCGTGGTCGCGGCCGTCCACCTCACGCGCAAGACCCTGAGCACCATCCGCGCCAACCTCATCTGGGCCTTCGGCTACAACCTCGTCACTGTGCCGCTGGCCGCCACCGGCTGGCTCAACCCGATGTTCGCGGCCGTGGCGATGTCCGCCAGTTCCGTCCTGGTGGTCGCCAACAGCTTGCGGCTGCGCGCCTATGCGCCACCCGGACACCGCTACCGCTCGGCGCCCGCCTCCGCCGGCAAGGGCGGTCCGACACCACCGTCCGCGGCGGACGGCGTCGCCACCTCGCCCCTGGAGGACATTCGATGAGTTCCCCCCCTTCCGCCGGCCCGGCCGAACACTCCTCGCCGCCCTGGCGCCGTATGACGGCCGGCGCGCTCGGCGCCGCTCTGGTACCTGTGGTCACGTGCGTGACGGCCCTGTTGCTTCTGACGGCCTATACGACGACGGGTGCGGCGGGTGACGCGCCGGCAAGGATCAGCGTCAGTAACGCCCGCATCTTCGTGCCGCCCAACTCCGAGAACACGGCCGCCTTCTTCGACATCAGCAACACCGGGGCCACCGGCGACGTGCTGACGTCCGTCTCCTCGCCGCAGCTCGGCGCGGTCATGCTGGGCCGACGGGTCACGAAGGACGGAGCGGGATACATGGAACCGTTGGGCAGCCTCACGATCCCGGCCCGAAGCAGCGTGCGGATGACCCCCTACGGCGTCGACGTCATGGTCGCGGATCCGCCGGAGCTGAAGGCGGGGGACACGGTCCGCTTCGACCTGTTCTTCCGTGACTCCGGCCGGGTGAGCGTGGAGACGGTGACCGTGCCGGTGCGGTCGTGACGAGGAAGAGCGGCCCTCGCGTTCCCCTCGGAGTCACCCTTCACCCATCAGCTTGCGGATCTCGGTGACGGCGGCGACGAGGGCCTTCCGCTCGGGGACGGTGGTCTCCGGGTGCCACAGGTCGACCAGCAGGCACGTACGTGGACGCGTGCCTTTGTTCCACGCCTCGTGCTCGAAGGAGTAGTCGAAGAGCAGGCACTTGCCTTCCTCCCACGACCGCGTCTCGCCCGCGACCGTGATGCCGCATCCCTCGGGGATGTCGACCGCCAGGTGCAGGTTGATGCTGAAGTTCCACAGGTCACAGTGGGGAGCGATGGCCGCGCCGGGCAGCAGGGTCGAGAAGTGGGACTCCAGCAGGGGACAGAGCTTCCCCGTGTCGACCGCCTGCTCCTTCAGCACCTGGAAGGCGGTCGGCACCGTGCCGGCCGCCTCCTCCACCAAGCCACCCTTGCGGAAGAGATAGAGAGCCTGCCAGTCCGTCTGGCGCGTGAGGTAGTGCTCGTAATCCGAGAACGCGTCCCGCCGGGCACCCCAGGCGGCCTCCAACTCCTCTCTTATCGTCGCGTGGTTCGCCTCCAAGGCGCGTACCACCGGTGCCAACTCGGGGTGGCTGTATGGATCGTGCCAGGCCTGCTGGGAAACTCCCGGTAAAATCCACTTGGCTCCCTTCTGCAGAGGATGGCGATCCCCCTTTCCCGCCGCCAGCATCTGCTCAACCCGGGCGATCGAATCCGTTCCGTACTCGCCCTTGATGGCGGCGAAGGCTACGTCTATCTCCGGGGTCATAAAATCTCCACGATGTCGAGCTTCACAGTCTCCGCATACGGTGTGGAGGCTACCGAGGACGCACCCATCCCGTCTCCGAGGAAGGGGCACGGTGTGGCTGGTTCGGGGGCACGGCAGACGGTGCGCGTGGTGCGATGCGCCGGTAGTGCTTCCGGTGCTTCGGAAATTCGACTGTCGCCGGGAACTGGGGGGCGGTGTGGGCCGACTCCCTCAAGGGAATGGCGTGCGTTGACAGTTGAGTTCGACCAGTTGAGTTCGAGTGGGATCGCTATGGCGGGGGAGACGCGATTTTCCTACTCGGCCCCGCAGATCTCAACCCTTTGAGAGCCGCGACCGCTTCTCGGCGCCGGACCGAGGGCCGACTGGCACAGGCCGCGGCGGATGCCCGAAACGCCTGCGGACGGCGCGTGGTGGTGTCCGGTGTCCCGGTTCACGCCTTCACTGTCCGACAGTCCGCCCAGGACCCTGCCGCAGGTCCGGCACGCCCTCATTCGCCGCGCTTTCCTGGAAGTCCGCCACCGCCGCCCCGTGCTCATGGGCCCACTCCGTGAGCACAGCGATCGGTTTCACCAGCGTGCGGCCCAGGTCGGTCAGGACGTACTCGGCCTTCCCGGCAACGGCGCGGCGCTCGACCAGGCCGTACCCCTGCAACCGCCGCAGTGTCTGAGTCAGCACCTTGCGCGACACCGCGCCGATCAGATCGATCAACTCGCCGTGTCTGCACGGCTTCCGGCTCAGCGCGAACAGCACGACCACCGCCCATTTGTCGGCGATGATCTCGATGGCCAGCCGCGCGGGACAGTCCGCGAGGAAGACGCTGCCGGAGTACTCACGCATGCCTCGACGGTAACCGGAGGCCAGGAACCCGGAGGTACCCACTTCCTCACTAGCGTCCATGACGGAAGCTGCCGAGGAGGGGAAGCGGATGAGGGAAGAGACCGCCTGGCCGGGCGGGCGGAAGGTCGCCGCCCTGGTCACCGTCGCGTTGGAGCTGTGGTCGCCGGGGCACCGGCCCGCCTACGCGCCGATGGCGGCGGCGTGGCCGCTGTCCGGCGTCGACGACACGCACAGCACCTCCTGGGTGGATTACGGCGTCACCACCAGGCCCGTGAGGCCCGGGAGGGCCGTGAGCCCTTGGAAGCCCGGGAGGCATTGGGGGACCTGGAGGACCTGGAGGAGCTGATGGGGGAGGCCGAGTGCGTATTCGCCAACACCGACTTCTTCGCGACGGGCAGCGCCGTGGAGGAGTACCGGCAGGGGCTGCGCCTGCTGGCTGCGGCGGAACGGGTCGGCGTGGACCGTTTCATCTGGTCGTCACTGGACAACGCGGTGTCCCTGACGGGCCACCCCGTCCCGCACTTCGACAGCAAGGCCGCCGTCGCCGCGCACATCGATCTGATGCGGTCGGAGGAAATGCTCCGCAAGGAGGCCGACGGCTGGTACACCAACCATGTCTCCGTCCTGACCACTGCGCCGTACTTCGAAAACCTGCGGGACCGTCTCACCCCCCGTCCCGACGGACGCGGCGGCCTGACCTTCAAACTCCCTCTCGGTGCCGCCCGTTATCCCCTCGTGGCGCTGGACGACATCGCCTGGTTCGCCTGCCACATGTTCGTCCACCGGCAGTCCTGGGGCGCCCGGGACCTCGCGGTGATCGGCGACAGCCTCACCGGCGACGAGATCGCCGCGACCTTCGCCCATGTCACGGGAGTCCCCAGCACCTACCTCCCGATGCCGCACGCCGAGCTGCATGCGGCGGTAGCCGAGTTCAGCCACGACTACGCCGCGATGTTCCAGTTTTTCGCCGACCGTGATGTCTACACCCAGGACCGCGACATCAACCTTCTGCGCCGACTGCACCCCGGGCTGATGACCTTCGAGGACTGGCTGCGTCACACCGGCTGGAAGGGATGAGACCCACCATCCTTCTCGGCATCCGGCATCCGGCATCCGGCCTCGGTTGCCGCAATCCGACCCGACCCGACCCGCTTCACCGGAGATGAATGCCGACGGATCGGGCAGGGGTTCCACGTCACACACATGTGAGGGTGATGAGCTCGGGGGTGTGAAAGGAGATCGAGGATGAACTGGACACTGGACGAGGAATTCGAGACACCCGAGGGGACGGTGCGGTGGAAGGCCCTCGGCGCCGGAGATCCTGTCGTGCTGGTCCACGGCACCCCGTACTCCTCCTTCCTCTGGCGGGACATCGCTCCAGCACTCGCCCGAACCCGCCGGGTCTACGTCTTCGACCATCTCGGCTTCGGGCAGTCCGACCAGCGCGAGGGCCAGGACCTGAGCCTGGCGGCGCACGCGGGAAACTTCGCCCGGCTTCTCGACCACTGGGAGCTGCCTTGCCCCAGTGTGGTCGCCCACGACATCGGCGGCGCCGTGGCCCTGCGGACGCTGCTGCTGGAAAAGCGGAGCTACCGGGACCTGACCTTGTTCGACGCCGTGAGCGGCGGTGAGTGGGAGCGCGGCCTCTTCCAGCTCATCCTGGAGCACGCGGACGTCTTCCATCAGCTCCCGGACTACGCTCATGAAGCCCTGGTCGCCAGTCACATCCGGCACGCCACGCGCGTGGGGCTCCGTCCGGAAGTCCTCGACGCGTATCTCGCACCGTGGCGGGGCGCCGACGGGCAAGCGGCGTTCTACCGCCAGTACAGCCAGATCAGGCAGGCCGACACCGCCGCGTACGAGAAGCTGCTGGGAACGATGACGCTGCCGGTACGCATCATCTGGGGCCGCGAGGACCGCATCCTGCCCCCCGAGTACGCCGAGTGGCTGCACGCGCGCGTCCCCCACGCCGAACTGCACTGGATCGACGGGGCGGGCCACCTCCTCCAGGAAGACGCACCGAGCCGGCTCACGGCCCATCTCGTCCAAGGGGGCGCCCTTGGATGAGACGCATGCCGGTTGGATCCGAGGGGAAATTGAGCGGCGGGAACCTCCGGGTACGCGGTACGGTGCGCCGATGTCGACGATCAAGAAGTTCCAAGTCACCTTCGACTGCGCCGACCCGGAGCGCGTCGCGCGTTTCTGGTGTGAGGTATTGGGCTACGTCGCCCCTGCTCCACCGGAGGGGTTCAGCACCTGGGACGACTACAACCAGACCCTGCCTCCCGCGGAGCGCGGATCCTGGTTCGCGTGCAGCGACCCCACGGGTGAGGGGCCGCGCCTGTACTTCCAGCGCGTCCCCGAAGGCAAGACCGCCAAGAACCGGGTGCATCTCGATGTCCGGGTCGGCACGGGGCTCGTGGGAGACGCGCGCCTCGCCGCGCTGGAAGCGGAGTGCGAGCGACTGGTCGCGCTGGGCGCGACCCATGTGCAAACGCTGTATGCCGACGGCGTGAATGAGTCGTGCATCCCGATGCTGGACATCGAGGGCAACGAGTTCTGTGTCGACTGAGCGCGCTGGGGCACGGGGAGGCGGCGAGGCCGCCTGCCCGTGGGCCGCGTCGGCCGAAGACGGCGGACGAGCGCCGCGCCGATCGCTTCGGGCCGCGACGCTGGGCCTGCCGGCAGCGCGATGCGCCGGTCCGCCGCGGCCAGGTGCTTCCTGAGCGCGCAGGACGCGAGCCAGGTCGATCAGGTGTGGGACAGCCGGGTGCTTCTCGTCGGCCCGATCGCGCTGGGCGCGTAACGACGAGGGTCGCCCGGCAGGGCCGGGAGGTGGTCCTGATCGACGGCACCCTCATCGCCACCCAGTGCCGCACCGGGACAGGCCGACCGGCGCAACTACTCCGGCTGACACCATCGGCACTGCCCGCACTTCCTCGCCCTGGCCGAATAGCGGGGCCCCTGATCTGGATATCCGCCGCCCAGCCCGGCCGCACCACGACAACACCGCCGCCCGCCATGACCACCTCCTGGCCCATCTGCGCGCCGTCGGCCTCGGGGCACTGGCGGACCTGGACTTCCGCGGGCTGGGCAACGACGTACTCGAGCCCGTGATCGTCACCGGTTTCCACGCCACCCGCACCCACTAGCCCACCCCTGGCCAGAGGACCGCCAACCGCGTCCTCGCCAACGGACGCGCCTCGTCCTGAGGAACCGCGAAGTCAACTGTTGAGGGATCCGCTCAGCAGGTAGTCGCTCGCGGCGAAGGGGAGTGTCCCGATACCGGGTGTACTGGCCCATTGCCAGTGAGCCATTGGGCCGGTCCCGTCCGGTGCCTCGGAACCCGTGTGCGTCAGGGCTGAATGGTTTCCAGGTCCTCGAGGAGGCTGGAGTGGGCCGGCTGCCAGCCGAGGGCGTCGCGGGTGTGGGCGCTGGATGCCGGCTGGTCCATGGCGAAGATCGGGCCGAACGGGCCGAAGTTCTCCTGCGCAACCTCCTGGACCGGCAGGCCCAGTCGCCGGCCGATGACTGTGGCGATGTCCCGCACCGCGTCGCCCTCGTCGCCGACGGCGTGCCAGGCTGTCCCGGCCGGTGCGGACTCAAGGGCCAGCCGGAACAGGACGGCTGCGTCGAGCGCGTGCACGGCCGGCCAGCGCTGGGTGCCGTCGCCCGGGTAGCCGGCCACCCCGGTACGGCGCGCTTGATCGGTCAACAGGCCGGCGAATCCGCCCTGGCCCTGGTTGTGGACCGTGCGCGGCATGCGAACGGCCGTGCTGCGCACACCGCGCGAGGCGAGGTCCAGCAGTGCGTTGACCGAACGGCCCCGACCACCCACCGGTCCATCGGTCGGCAGCGGGTCGGCCTCGGTGGAGGCGCGCCCCCGCACCCAGGGCGTCCCGGAGACCGTGACGATCGGACGGTCGCTTCCGATGAGTTCCTGCCCCAGCGTGGCGAGAGCGGCGCTCTCCTCGGTGATGGACCGCGCGAGAGCGTCCGGACTGCTGTAGTCGCGTCCGAACGCCAGACTGATCACGCCGTCGCACTGCGCTGCGCCGGACCGCAGGACGTCGAGGTCCGCCAGGTCTCCTCGCAGCACCTTGGCCCCAGCGCTTTCAAGGACCTGCGCGGAGCCGTCCGAGCGAGCCAGTGAGAGAACGGTGTGGCCGTTGCCGAGGAGTTCGGCGACGACGGCGGAGCCGATGGTGCCGGTACCGCCGGTGACGAAGACATGCATGAGCTCTCCCTCAAAGTGATGGGACCATTGTCCCATCACTGACCCTACACGGTGACGGGACAGGGGTCCCATCGCCTATCCTGGTCTCATGGCTAGATGGCAACCCGGGGCGACCCAACGACTCGTCGTTGCGGCCGTCGACCTGTTCACCGAGCAGGGGTACGACGCCACCACGGTGGCGCAGATCGCCGAGCGCGCCGGCGTCACCAAGAGCACCTTCTTCCGGCACTTCTCCGACAAACGCGAGCTACTGGTCGCCGGCCAGGAGACGCTCAGCAGGCTGCTCGCCGATGGCATTACCGAGGCCCCCGCCGGCGCCAGCCCGCTCCAGGCGGTAGCAGCCGGCCTCGAACGCGCATCGAGCGCCATGGGACCGACAAACCGCGAACTCGGCCCCCGCCTCAGAGCAGCCGTGGCAGCCAACACCGAACTGCAAGAGCGCGACGCCCTCAAGAGCATCGGTCTCGCGGCCGCCATGACAGCCGCGCTCATCGCCCGCGGCGTCCCCGACCCGACCGCGCACCTCGCGGGCGAGCTGGGAGTCCTCGCGTTCAAGCGGGGATACGCCCAGTGGTCTGAAAGCGATCGTGATGACACAGAAGGGCTCGCGCCACACGCACTGGCAGCCCTGGAAGACCTGCGTGCGGCAACGGCATCGCTGGGCTGACCCATGCCGACCGGCTGTCGGCGCCACATGCACTGCGACGCCCGTCGACTGCCTCCCAAGCGCCCAGCCCTTCGTCAGAGGGCTGGAGTGACCGGCGCTCTCGGGGTGCTCGCGCTGGTCCCGGGTGACTGTACCGGTTCGGAGGGGGGTATCTCGCCGCCGCCGATCGAGTCGAGATGCACCGGTTTCGAAAGCGCCGGGGCGGTCGGAAGGGACGCGGAATCGCCGCTGGCCTCACGGCTGACGTGACCGGGGACGAACCCGCGGCGCGCGTGGTCCCGGCCGGCGGCCTACTCGCGGATGCCCGCGGCTTCGATCGCTCGTCGGCGCGTTGCCCGCCCGGTCGCTGCCGCCGCAGTGATCGCGGTGACGAGGGCGCAGAGCGCGATGCTTCCGACGATGTGGGTCCAGGGGATCACCGTCGGTGCGCCGGTCACGAGTTTGCGCAGCGAGACGTGCTGGGCCAATGCGGCGAGGCCGGTCGCCAAGGCGGCGAGCACGGTGCCGTGGCGACTACCGACACAGCAGCCTCGGCGGCGGCGACCTTCACGATCTGGCCGCGCATCGCGCCAGCCAGCCCCAGCACGGCGAACTCCCGCCGTCGCCCGGCCACCGCCATGATCAGGGTATTTGCCCCGGCGATCAGTGCGTAGGCCACAGCGATCCCCAGAATGATCACCGCGGCGTTGTTCGCCTGCTTGGCGGCGTGTGCGCGTTGGGCCTCCAGGTAGGCGCCGTGCGTCAGGAGACGCGCGCCGGAGCCGTCCAGAGCCTGGTTCACCGCGGCCGTCTGCTGCTCATCGAGTGGTCGGGCCATACTGGCTGCCGAGTCGAGGTAGACCTGGCCCGGCATCACGCGCCGGTCAGCGACCCGGACACAAAGGTGTCGTCGCGGTTCAGGCCGCGTGCGACGACCGCCGCGACAACGGAGCGAATTCGCTCGCCTGTTGGCAGCGGCGTGACCACCTGGTCCCCGGGCGACAGGCTGTCGGACTGGGCCGCGTGCTCGTCGATGACCAGGAAGTTCTCCGGCGGGCAGGCGAGCGAGCTGGAGATCATGGGCGGTGTGATGGTGGTGTTCAGCGCCGCCGCGGGCACCGCCTGGGCGGTCAACGAGTCGATTCCGGCATCGCGGTCACGGTCGACATCGGCGGGCGAGAGTGCGCGGGCTGGGGAGGTCGCCTTACCGGACGGGGCGAGCCACGGCGGCAGCCGTTCGCCTTGGCGCTCGGTGAGCATCTGGCGCGAGGGCCGGACGTAACCCCGCCGGAAAGTGGTCCGACTACTCGCAGCTGAAAGTCCCTCACCTGGGGGCACTTCCTGCGCGGGCCAGTATGCCTCGATCGATCAGTTCGACTGCCCGCAGTTTCGGGGGCCAAATCGCCTTCACCGAGCGCCCGTTGGGCACTTCGGCGGAGGTGCCCGGTGACGTTGATAGCGGATTCAACCGGGAGTTGGGGGGGGCACCCTGAATTCCATGGCGACCGGGGGGCAAGGCCTACTACCCCCCGCCCGACCCGCGCGGTCCCGTGAACGGCCTCGCCGACGAGTCCGGCACCAAGGTCAACCCCTACAGTCCACGTCGCGGGGTGTCCCGCACCACCGCCGAAGGTGTCCGGCAGTTCTATCGCGTGCTGGCGGCCCATGAGAGCACGAGGGTCTGCGCGTCCGGCCGCCGGAATCGTGGTCGTTGGGATCGGTGGGATCGGTGGAGCGGCGAAGGGCCCGGAGTTCGGCTTCCTGTTGACGGCTGGGTGCTGTGCGGCGGGCCAACCGGCCGCACGGGGTGTGGCGGCCTGGCTCTCCTGATCCCTGGGCGGTCGTGGGGGCCTCCGCCCGCGGGTCGCCACCCGGTGTACAACGAGAGGAACGCGATGGGACGCTTGGAGGACTTCGAAGATCGCACCCGGGGCCACCCTGTGGCCAACCTGGTGGGCGCCTTTCTGGTGATCTACGTGCTGGACGGCGTCATGATGACTTTGGCAGGGACCTCTGCCACCAAAGCGTGGGTGGCCTCCCTGCCCGTACTCTTCGCCGTCGGCTCAGGAATAGCGGCCGTGCGCCTCCGTCGTAGGGACAGGACCGACCAATAGCGGCTAAACGGTGCGACATTTCGCGTACGAGGTAGACCGCAATGACAGGGTGTACCCGCCGGAACCGGGCAGCCGCATGACCTGGATCCTCGCCAGCCAAGCTTCTACGCTTCCACGCTTCCACCCGGGCCGGGACGGCTTTCGCGGCGGTCGCCACGGTGTCCATGGTGCTGACGTGGGGTCAGGTTCCGGCGGACGGCTACCGCCGCGCGCTCGCCGCGACGCACTGACAGGCCGAAACCGCCCTGCCGCATGCCCCGGCCCGCACGGTGGTGTGCCAGGGGCACGTGGTCCACCAGTCATCCCCGGACTCGCCTGCCGCGCCGGCCACTCCCCCGTCCCCGTGTCCCACGCCACCCTCATCAGCGCGCGGACCGAGCGCGTCGTTCGTGGCGTGTGCGTGCCAGGTGGTGGGCGGTGCGCAGTAGGTCGCGCGTTGACGCTTCCGTGTGCTTGCCGGGGTTGATGACGGCCAGCCAGCCGGCTGCGCCGTAGACGGGGTGTGCGAGGACGGTGTCGGTGGCGCTGGGGTCGGCCTCTGCGGGGGTCGGGCGGCGCGGTGTGTGGCCGGTCCACCGGGTGAACTCTTCCTTCCCGGCGGCGATGTTCACACGGAAGGTGTCCGGCCGGTCCAGACGCGATGTCTCGTCGCCGGGGTAGTTCTTGGTCGTGATCGTCGCGAACGGCTGGGCTGTCGCCTCGGCGGCGCCGTCGGGCGCGTAGAAGAAGAACGTGTCACCCCAACTGAGCTCCGGTGTGCCGTCGCCGGGGGCGGGCGTCCGAGTCAGGACGCCGTCGAAGCCGCTCACGAAACTGATGATCTCGTCGATGGTCATGTGCTCCAGCGTTGCATTCATGTGCTTGTGGAGACTTAGAGGTGGAAACGGACCGGAAACAAAGGGGTGTGGGGATGTCAGGTCTCAAATCAGGGGATATGCGTACCACGGATGTCGCCCGGCGGGTCGGGTACTCCGTTCAACAGGTGCGCAACCTTGAGCGCGACGGGGTGCTGCCGCCCGCGACGCGTACGGCATCGGGTCACCGGATCTACGGTGGGGCGCATCTGCGGTCCGCTGTGGCTTACCGGGCTCTCGCCGTGGGCGTGGGGCCGGTCGAGGCCAAGGAGATCGTCCGGGCCTTTCACCAGGGCCCCGCAGGACGGGCCCTGGCCCTCCTGGACGCGGCGCACGCCCGGCTCCACGAGGAGCGCACACGACTGAGGCAGGCCCAGGACGCCGCCCGCGCGATTTCCAGTGAGCCGATGGGCGACGTGCGCGCGTCGGACGCGATGAGCGTGTCCGAACTCGCGGCCGCGCTCGGTGTGCGCCCTTCGACGTTGCGGCACTGGCACGCGGAGGCCCTGGTCCTGCCGGACCGCGACCCCGTGCGCGGGACGCGGCGCTACACACCGGCGCAGGTGCGCGACGCCAGAATCGTTCACCAACTGCGCAAGGCCGGATACCGCATGACGCCCCTGCGAGCCCTCATGCCGCAACTGAGGCACCCCGGCCGAGCGGCTGAGGACGTCGTATCGGCGTTGGCGGGCAGGGAGGCCCAAGTCACCGCGCGATCCCAGGCCCTCCTCGAGGGCGCCGCCGCACTCAGCGCCCTGCTCCGCCCGCGCGACCAACGCCCTTGAGCGCACCGCCCGTTGGGCTGGCCACCAAGCGGTCACCGGCCGGGCGCCCACGCGGCGTATCAGTGCGTCAGCGCACGACCCCACGTTCCCGGCGGGCCGCGCTCAGGGGCGAGGCAACGGCGACCGCGACCGCGATGGCCGCGAGGGCAGCACTGGTCCACACCGCGTCCCGGAAGTCACCCGTCGTACCCGTGACGGCGCCGGCGAGCAGCGGTCCCAGGAACGCGCCGGCGTTCAGCGCGACAGTCGCGAACGACCCGTTCAGGGACGGGGCAGCGGACGCGAGGTGCAGGACGCGGTTGACGAGCGCCGATCCGATGCCGAAGGACAGCCCTCCCTGGATGACCGTCGCCAGGAACAGGGGAACAGGACGGGTGCTGGTCAGGGCCAGCAGCGTCCACCCGACAGGCAGCGACCACAGCGCGATGGCCACACCTTGCCCGAGTCGGCCGGCGGTCGCACGTCCCACCGCGTTCACCCCGGCGAAGGCGCCCGCTCCGAACGCGGCGAGCAGCCCGGGGACCGTACCCGTGGACAGGTGGGTGACATCCGTGGCGACAACGGCCAGGTAGGCGAACGTGGCGAAGGTCGCCGCGTTGACCACGGCCGCGAGCACCAACGCCGACTGCACCGAGCGCGACGTGAGCGTACGGGCTTCCTGCCTGACCGAGACGTCGGGCCGGTCGCCCGCGTCGACGGGCGCCGAGCGGAACACGAGCAGCAGCGCGGGCAGACACAGGGCGGCGACCGACCAGAATGCCGAGCGCCAGCCGGCCCACTCTCCGAGCAGTGCGCCCGCAGGCACGCCGACGACACACGACAGCGTGACACCGGACATCAGGATGGAGGTGGCCCTGGCTCGCCCCGCCGGGGCCGCGAGGGCGGTCGCGACACTCATCGCCACCGCCAGGAAACCGGCGTTGACAATCGCGGCGACGATACGGGTCGCGAACAACACGGCGAAGTCCGTCGTGACCGCGCCGATGACGTGCACGCCGACGAACGCGGCCAGGAAGCCTGCCAGCGCTCGACGGCGTGGCCAACGCGCGCTCAACGCGGCCATCACCGGCGCACCGACGATCATGCCGATGGCATACGCGGACGTCAGGCTCGCGGCGGCTCCCACCGACACGGACATATCACGGGCAATTCCCGGTACGAGACCGGACAGCATGAACTCGGAGGTTCCTTGTGCGAAGACAGCGAGGCCAAGGACATGGATGAACACAGGCATGGAGTCGACTCCAGCGGTGACGGGTGCGGGCAGGAACATCCGCGTGCTGGAGGTCGAACCGCGTCACCTGTTGCGGGGACGGGGCCACAAGGGGACCAGACACACGGAGCACGTGTCCGATCGCTCGCGGCGGAGCCGACCAAGGGACCCATCGGTCGTTGGTCAGATCGCATGCCGCCGAGCGACCGGCGGCTCCGCTCTGTCTGATTCAGGGCTCGTCACGTCAGGCAGAGTACGCATGGCTTGGGCAGCCATCAATCCGATTACGGCGTCGCCGGTTCGGGCACCGCGCCGCCGAGTTGTCGGGCGGCAAGCGGCGGCCGGCCGTGACCGCACCGATGGGGGGTGCGTCATGCCGTCCCTGGCGCGCTCAGGCGTAGGTGGAGATCTCGATCAAATTGCCGTCCGGATCGCGCAGATAGGTGCTCAGGAACGGCCCCAGGGCACCTGTGCGTGGCACCGGCCCCTGCTCCACGGGGACTCCGTGTGCGGCCAAATGAGCCAGCACCTGTTCCTGCGAGGTCTCGGTGACCAGGCAGAGATCGGCGCTGCCGGGGGTCGGCCGGGCGGCGTGGGGGAGGAGTTCGTGGCCGGCCTCATGCAGGTTGATCTTGCTGTTGCCGAAGACCAGCGCACGGCGTCCCTCCCCGAAGGTGACGGGCCGCATGCCGAGGACGTCCTGGTAGAAGGCGATCGTCCGCTCGATGTCGGCGACCGTCAGGACCAGGTGGTCAAGGCCGCTGATCACGATGCCGGGCCTGGGGGCGTACCGGCCCAGCCGCGTGGCGCAGGCCTGCCATGCGACGCCGGGCAGCAGGTCGCGTGAGCGGGCGAACAGGCCGTACAGGCCCGGACCGTGGCGCTCCGCGAGCTCGGCGTTGTGGGCCAGGACGTCGAGCTCGTTGGCGGCGGTGATGGTCACGGCCGCGCGTACATCCGCGTCGGGCGGCGTGTGTTCACGACCCGTGAAGCGGTCACGGAAGAGGAGCGGAAGCCCGGAGCCCAGGCGGGGGTAGACGGCGCCCCGATCGCAGCTCGCGTACAGGTACACCAGGGCCTCAGCGCGCTCGCCGATCAGTTCGGCAAGCACCTCGCGCTCGGTGAGGGCCAGGAGCGAGGCGTCGAATCCGTCCGTCCCGTACGCGGCGTGGCACAGTCCGGCGAGCTGGACTTCCGGCTCGACGTCCCAGTCGGCGAGCAGGCGGGCGACGCGGCGCAGGTGGTCCAGGAGGGTGCCGCCCGGGTGGGGCATCCGCGCGGCGCCGCGGCCGGCCAGGAACTCCTCGACCCGTGGCCGGTGCGCTGAGACGACCGGCTCCATTCAGGCCACCCGCCCCGTGGACTGTGCCACCTCGGCGACCAGACGGGCGGTGGCCGGGGTGGCGAAGCCGTGCGCCGCCCCGGCACGCAGGACGGCTCCGCCGATGGCGTCGAGTTCCAGCGGCAGGCCGGCTTCGGCGTCGCGCTGCATCGAGGACTTCATCGTTTCGGGAATGCGGTCGAAGAGCGAGAGCAGCCCTTCGGCGGTCACGGGCGCGCCCCCGGCGCGGGCCACCGCGGCCACCTCGTCGAGGACGGCGAGCAGTTCGGCGCGGTGCCCGGAGCGGACGGTTCCGACGTCCGCCCGGTGCCGGGTGGTCAGCAGGGCGAACGGGGCGAGGAAGGCGAGCTTGTCCCAGAGCACCGCGCTCTCGTTGTCCCGTACGCTCACGTCCAGGCCGGCCTGGCGCAGGACTTCCGCGAACTCGACGACGGGGGCGCCGAGTTCGAGCTGGGTGAACGGACTGGTATGGGCGATGCGGCCGGGCGCGGTCCGGGTGGCCTCGACCCGGATGGTGCCCGCGACGATCTGGGCCGAGGGCAGGCGCCGGCGCAGCACTGCGAGATGGTCGACGCCATTGAGCAGCGGGACCACCACCGCCGCGCCCAGTACGTCCGCGGGGACGCGGTCGAGTGCTTCGTCGAGCGCGGTCTGCTTGACCGTCACGAAGACCGCGTCCACGGGCTCGCGCAGCCGCGTGTCGGCCTCGACCGCCGCCGTGAACGCGCCGTACTGCTCACTGTCGACGCGCAGGCCGTCCCGGCGCAGCACGTCGGCCGTCCGGTCTCCGGCCAGGCAGATGACACGGTGTTCCGCGCGGGCCAGCAGCGCGGCGATCAGCCCGCCGACGCCGCCCGGGCCAAGAACCGCCAAGGTCAGCTTGCTCGTGTTCACGTATGCTCCTGTCCGGAGAACCGAGGAGTCGAGAGGCCGGGAGAGCCAGTCGGGCCTGGGCGGATCGGTACCCGGCCGTACCGGCATCGTGCCGGAGCGCGAGGCGGACGACGGGCGCGTCGCCGCCCTGAGCCACAAAAGATGATCAAACCAAAGGCGACACAAGTCAACGGGCCGCCGCTGTGGCGTGAGGTGCGCCCTGGCGGGGCACCCGCCCATCACCTGCCGCCGCACGAAGAGAGAGCTCCTTGTCCCCAGCATCCCCGCACGAGGGCAAAAGACGCCCACACGCCGCCGCGCTGCTCAAGGCATGGGGCCGTGATCTGCGTGCGACCGGGGTGGCGATGTGGAACGACAACGTCTCCGACTGCGCGGCCGCGCTCACCTATTACGCGGTCCTTGCTCTCGTCCCCGCGCTTCTGGTCGCCGTCTCCGTCATAGGGCTGGCCGCCCCGCAGGCGACGGGCCGTTTGATCGATGAGCTCACCTCCTACGCGCCGGCCCAGTCGGCCGGCGCCCTGCGCGAGGCCTTGCGGGAGATGACGGCGGCGCAGTCCACGGTGTGGCTGCTGGTGGTCACGGGGTCGGTGAGTGCCCTGTGGTCGGCGACGAGTTATCTGGCGGTCTTCCGCCGGGCGCTGCATTCCATGAACCGTCTCCCGGATTGCCGTCCCGCGCTGCGTACCGCGCACACCATCGTGGCCACCGCGCTCCTTCTGCTCGCGCTGCTTCTGACGGGGTCGGCCGCGATCGTGATCTCGGGGCCGATCGACCGTCGGGTCGCGGCGCTGCTCGGGGTGGGGGGCCTGGGAACGTGGCCGGTGCTGCGCTGGCCGGTCATGCTGTGCGTGGTCACGGTCCTGGTGCTCGTGCTGTTCCGTACGGGGCCCTCCGAGGTGCGCGGCGTGCGCCGGGGCCTGCCGGGTGGTGTGGTCGCGGTGGTGCTCTGGTTCGTGGCGTCCGCGGGCTTCGCGCTCTACGCCGGGCACTTCGCCTCGTACACGCGGCTCTACGGCTCGCTCGCAGGCGTGGTGGTCTTCCTCGTCTGGCTCTGGTTCAGCAACTTGGCCCTGCTCGCCGGGGCCCAGTTCAACGCCGTACGGCGCGGCGTCCCGGATGGTGTGCCGCGGACGGACCCGGAGATCCCGCGGGCGCGGCCGAACGCGCCAGGGGGCCGGGCCGCCCAGGGGAAGGCCATTGGGGCCGACGGATGACGCCGGTGGCCGGCTCCATGGCTACCACCGGGCATACGGGGTAGAACAGGCCCATGGCCGACACGGTGGACGCGGACGAACTCCTGCGGCGTATTCGAAGGGCCCGCGACTGGGCGCTCCAACAAGAAGACCGGCTCGCCCTCAAGACTGACGCGGACACGGAGGGATCAGCGTCCGCGAACGCGGAAAGGGCAAGGGCCTTCAACGCCGTGCGTACGGTGCTCGACGAAATCATCGAACCAGGCAAGCACGCCGGCCCCGAGTAGGCGGTCGGGCCTCGGCGCGGACGGTGGCGGCAGTGGTGATCCACGCCGGCCACCCGGTACCCGCCCGCACTGCTCCTGCCATCGCTGGGCAGCCGCCGTCCACGCACCCGTTGGTGACCGGCGCCGACTTCGACGCCCACGGGCGCTTTGGTGTGTTCTTCCACGGCTCCCCAAAAGTGGGTTATATGACTAACTCATACCCAATTGATCCTGCCGCTGGACACGATTATCGTCTGCTATCAGACGGATACTCTGTGTAGTCACGAGAGTTGGGGAGGGTCCATGCGTAGGTCCATGGCGGCATGTACGGTGCTCGCGCTCGGGGCGAGTTTGCTGGTCGGAGGGATGACGCACGCGGCAACCGCTGCGGTCACGCCTGGCGCGACCATGGCGCTCCGAGCGCCGACTCCTCCGTCGACTGTCCCCGACCTTGACGCCCCCGGGCCGGCCAAGCCCGTGGATTTCCCACCGGACCAGCAGGTGCATGACCCGGGGCAGGTCACAATCCAGGCCCCGCAGTACACCCGCATCACCCACGTGGACCCCCGCTGCAGCGGCTTCGTCTGTCCTGTGACCATCGCCGCCGACGGCTCGTCCGCCACCATCGACTTCTCGATCCGGGTCAACTGGATCTGGCCGTTCACGGTCTACCTTGCCGCCAGCACTGACGCACCTCTGGCCGGTGGCCGGTTCAGTGGATCTTTCACCTTCGAAGGCGTGACGGTACCCCTGGACGTCAACATCACCCCGGGCACCCCGGGTGCCTTTGGCGGGTACGTCAGCAACGTCCCTGGGGGAGGGGGAGCCCGAGTCCGGTTCGTGGACCCCGACTTGAATGCCGCCGCTGCGGGGTTCCTGGTCCAGGACGTCATCACCTCCGTCGATGGACAGCCCGTCACGTCGCCCGCCTCCCTCAACGCCGCCCTCGCGAGCAAGCGAGCCGGGGCCACCGTGTCCGTGGACATCAGGCGTAACAACACCTCCATGAGCCTGCAATACACGATCGATCAGTGATTACCTCCGAGCAGCCCGTCGGCGTCCGCGCGATCCATCGCCCGACGCCCCGTTGAGAGGGCTCTCGGTCTGTCGTGTCCCAGCGGCCCGCCAGAAAAGGGGCTGGCACGCGGCGCCGAGCTTCCGGCCACGTCGCCGTCTCAGTCGCACGTGAGGATTGGGCGGGGCATGGCCGGATGGGCCCTTGCCGCCGCCAACTTCCGCGGAGCCTCGGCCTGATCCGGGACGCCGCCGAACCCAGCAGTTTCACACCCGGGGTCGAAGGGGACGACCGTCATTCCGGTTTTATCCCTCGGCGCCTTGCCGCGGAGGGACCATCCGGAAGTGGACCCGTCATCCCTCACGATCCCTCACGCTCTTGTGACTGTCTGTCATTCAATGATGACCGTCCATACCGGGCGGGCCAACGACGAGACGAAGGGGATGACGATGAGCACTGCCGCCGCGGCAGCCGCAAATGGTGAGCACTCCGCTCCTCCGATCAGGACGGTCGCCGGGACTGGGAACCCTGGGTTCAAAGGGGAAAAGGAGCCTGCCGTTTCGGCTGAGCTGAACCGCCCGTACGGGGTCGTGGTGGACAGCATCGGCACTGTCTACTTCTCCGACTCCGACAACCACCGGGTCCGAAGGATCACCTCTGACGGGAAGATCAGTACGTTCGCGGGGTCTGGGGCTGCGGGATTTGACGGGGATGGTGGGTCGGCGGTTTCGGCCCGTTTGAATTCGCCGCACGGGGTGGCGGTGGATGGTGCGGGCAACGTCTATGTCGCTGATGCCGACAACAACCGGGTCCGGAGGGTGACGGTTGACGGGAAGATCAGTACGTTCGCGGGGTCTGGGGCTGCGGGATTTGATGGGGATGGTGGGCCGGCGGTTTCGGCCCGTTTGAATTCGCCGCACGGGGTGGCGGTGGATGGTGCGGGCAACGTCTATGTCGCTGATGCCGACAACAACCGGGTCCGGAGGGTGACGGTTGACGGGAAGATCAGTACGTTCGCGGGGTCTGGGGCTGCGGGATTCGATGGGGATGGTGGGCCGGCGGTTTCGGCTCGTCTGAATTCGCCGCACGGGGTGGCGGTGGATGGTGCGGGCAACGTCTATGTCGCTGATGCCGACAACAACCGGGTCCGGAAGGTGACGGTTGACGGGAAGATCAGTACGTTCGCGGGGTCCGGGGCTGCGGGATTCGACGGGGACGGTGGGCCGGCGGTCTCGGCTCAACTGGACTGCCCCCTGGGGGTGGTGGTGGACAGCGCCGGCATTCTCTACGTGTCCGACCACAACAACCACCGGGTCCGGAAGGTGACGGCCGACGGGACTATCAGTACGGTCGCCGGAACAGGCGCCGACGGCTGCGGTGGTGACGGCGGTCCGGCCGCTTCGGCCGAGCTGAACTACCCGCTTGGGCTCGCTGTCGACTGCGTCGACGCCCTCTACATCGCCGACTACGTCAACAATCGGGTCCGGAAGGTCGCGTCGGCGAAAATGGCCGGGCTGCCCGAGTCGGGCACGGTGGTGTCCTGGGCCAACGTCCGCAGCAGACTGCGCATGGGGATCGTGCGTGAGTCCACCAAGGATGGGGCCGAGGTGCAGCAGTTGCTCGCCGCGTCCAGGGACCACCAGCGGTGGCGGCTGGTCGCTGCGGGCCAGGACGACGGAGATGTCCTGTACAGGATCGAGAACGTACGCAGCGGCAAGGTCCTGGAGATCGTCGGGGCGCAGGAGAGGTCCGGGGCGGTGGTCGCGCAGCGCGCCAGTGAAGGTGCTGACGCGCGCCACCAGCAGTGGCGGCTGATCCCGGTGGGCTCGGCGAGGGACGTTCCGCGGGTGTATGAGATCGCGAACCACAACAGCGGTCTGCTCCTGCGAGTCGATACCAACGCACGTGCGGTGATCAAGCAGGACGAGGCGCAGGGTGATCACCGGGCACGGCAGTGGCAGCTGCTGCCTCTGTGATGCGAAGAAGGGGCAGGGGCGGTCTCGCCCCTGCCCCTGGTGACCCGGAATTACTGGGATTTGGGCGGGTTTTCGGCGGTCGCCTTCGGCGCCTTGGGGGGTTCTGATGCCTTGGGGCTTGCCGGGGTCTTGGGGGGTTTGGTGAAGTCGCTTTTCTTCGGCCTGTCCTCCAGGTCTTCGTCCTTTTTGAGGCCGTTGAGGTCCTGCACCGCCGCGCTGGCCTGGTTCATGCCGGCCGAGGCCGCGTCGGACACGGAGCCGGCATGGGTGTGCTGGGCCTGCGTGGTGGCTGATGTCTGGGTGGTCTCGATGAAGGAGCCGAGGAAGCCCAGGATGAGCCGTGCTTCGGGTGACTGTTCCTGTACGACTTTCGCCCGGGAGGAAGCCCCGTGGATCGCTTTGGGGAGCAGGTCCGTCCTCTTGTCGTCGTATGTGTCGTCCTTGGCGCCTTCGAAAACGTCGAGGTCCGCACTCAGCTGCGGCTCGACGTCCTCGGCCTTTACGGAGAAGAGCCCCGCGCTGTTCTTCGCGAAGCCGAAGATGTTGTCGAAAACCATGGTCATCACCCCTGGTCGTGGGGGCGGCGCGGCCGCCCGGTCAGATGTCCTTGTACAGCGCTCGTTGGCTGTAGGTCAGGCTCTCGTGGTCGAACATCGTGTGGTGGACGTCCAGGACGGAGACGACTTCGGCCAGTCCCTTCATGCGGAAGCCGTTGCCGCCGGCCAGGTCGATGTCGCCGATGTCGTGGGCGACCACGTAGTCAAGGCCGGGAGGGTTACTGGACTGCGGGGGAGACAGGACCGGCACCGGCACCGCGTACCTCACTGCGAGGAACCCGGAGAAAGTCACCGGGATTTCGTAGATGTAGTGCTTGTGGGTGCGCCGCTGGGTGGCGATGGTTTCCACGCGGGAGTCCGCCGGGACGTCGCCGGAGATCTGCGATTTCGAGGTCCAGCTCGTGGTCAGGGAGCCGCCGACGGAGGCCGCGATCCCCAGCGCGAGCTGTGCGTTGAGAGACGCGTTGCCGGTGGCGCTGCCCTGGGTGGTGAACGCCACCGAGCTCGTCACCGAGTTCCACGACGAGTTCCCTGCCGAGTTCGTCACGGCCGTCTCGGTGGCGTTGGCGTTGTCCACGCCGACGCTGTCCTTGCTGTTCTTGTTGGTCACCGTGTTGGCGTTCTTGTTCGCGGTGTCGTTGCGCAGTTGCGTCCCGAGCTGCGCCTGGAGGTCCAGCTTGAGCTGGTTCTGCAGCTGCAACTGCAACTGCGCGCCGACGCTGCCGCCGAACGTGAGTTTGGCGTCCCCGTGGAGTGACCACGTGATGCCGTTCGACACGGTGAAGTCGACCGAGTCGGTGAAGGTCATTTTCGTTGTCTGGCTGCGGTTGACGTAGACCCGCGAGGAGAACGTGTCGGGCGGGGGCTGGGCGATGTCACACCGCTCCTCGATCAGCGGCTCCCCGAGGTTCATGTAGGCCAGCCACCCCAGATCGAACGCGGACCCAGGGAAACGCTGGGAACTCGACTTGTTGACGGAGACGGCGACGGGGTGGTGCGGCACCCCGTAGTTGTCGGTGTAGACCAGGTTGGGGTGGTGCACGATCGACTGAAGGTCGACGTTGAGTTCCCGCAGGTTCTTCTTGGTCAGCGGATGACGCTTGAAACGTTCCAGGTTGTACGCGGTGGAAGGCATTCCCCGTCCTCGGCCGATTCTGGCAGAGCCGTGCCCGGTGCAATACAAACGGGCCCTGCGTGCGTTGTCGGAAAATCGACGCTATCACGATCCTAATTACCCGAAAAGCGATCCCGGTGCATCACGCTCAATCGAGTGAACAGATTCGTTTTGCCATTCTTGGCTGGGCGTAATTGCGGGTATGTTCAGATCTGCCGATCACTCCGCCGATAGCTCTCGGAGAGTCCTGTCCGCAGCATTGTGGCCATGAATTATTCGAGTGACGGTATTCGGTCAGTGTGCCTACTCTTTTTAGCCGTTTCGGTAGAGGGCGGTTTGGTCTGCGGTAATGCCCGTGTAACGGGCCAATGCGGCGAGCGCCCTGCGCATTCATCTCCCGATCAAAAACAGGTGAGGTTTCCGCGATGTACACCCAAGAACGCACGGCGATGTCGAATCTGGTGGTCGGCGGCCCGGTGGCGGTGAACAGCTACGACAACGCGATCGTGGCCGCGCTGGTCGAGAACCGGCCGGTCATGCTCGTTCACGCCTTCAACGGCGGCTACCTGCGGCCTGCCGAGCTGAAGGAGGACAGTCACGACAAGGGGGTCAAGCTGGCCACCGTGCTCGACCCGGACACCAAGGAGGCGCAGGGCCACCTCTGGCACATCACCCCCGCCGGATTCTTCGGGCAGCGACCGCTGTACTTCATCGAGAGCGCCGCGGGCCAGGTGTCCCCCAAACCCGCCGGCGCGGGCACCGGCCCGGGAGCGGCCGACGCCGGGCGCGGCGACGACGGCGCGCCCAAGCCGCAGCGCCGGCGCATCACCGTCCACCAGGAGGCCCCCGAGAGCACGGGCGACACCGTCCAGGTCGGCCTGCCCGACAAGGTGGGCGACAAGTGGCGCGGTCAGAACGGCGCGCCCGAGGACACCCAGCTCTGGGTGGTCACGGTGACGCCGTGGGGCGGGATCACGTTCGTGCCGATCACCCACCCCGACGCCATCCTCGGGTTCAAGGACCACGCGGTGGCGGCCGACAGCGAGGTGCGCCTCACCTACAACTGGGGCGGGGACTTCACCGGGACGGTCATCAACACCTTCTACCCGCGGCTGCCCAACGAGTGGAGCGTCCCCTACCACCACGTCTTCACGTGATCGGCCGCCACCGCCGCATCGCGTCCGAGCCGAGCCCCCGCCCGAACCGTCTGGAAGAGGCACAACGATGCCCGTGCCCACGGAAGAACTGAAGCAACAGATCGTCAACGCCGCCACGGGGCAGCCTCTCGGTGCCAAGGCCGTGCCGGGTGCGGACGGGACGCTTGTCGTCCGTGACTTTCCCGAAGGCGGGCCGAGCCCGGAGCAGTGGCAGCTCACCCCCGTACCGGCCGCGCGAGGACAGGACGACCAGCGGTATGTGATCCGCAACGCGGTCAGCGGCCAGGTGCTCGACAACTCCGCCGCGGACCACGGTGTCCGGCAGCGGGATGCCGCAGCCGGCAACAGGGGCCAGCAGTGGCACGTCGTCCCCGTGGAGGGCGAAGCGGGCCTCTACTTCATCGAAGTGGCGACCGACGGTGCCGTTCTAGACCTCGACGATCCCGGCACCGAGGACACCCGGGTCGTTCTGCGCGAGCACGACGAGAGCGCGGAAAGCCAGCGCTGGCGGTTTGTGACGGCCGAACCCGAGCGCACCAGCGACGCCGTGCTGCGCTGGGCGCCGCTGAGCCACTGGAACGGCCGCCGCTCATGGCGGCTGGCCCGCTCGGTCGCGTTGCGCCCGGCGCCCGGCGCGACGCCCTGCTTCAGCGACATGCTGCTGGTTCTCGAGCAGTTCGGAAGCGGCCAGGACGCCGGCGGGTGGAGGAGCACCGGAGCCGTACGTTCCCCCAGCGGGCAACCGGCCTGGTGGGGTGGGCTCGGTGACCGGTTCCTCGCCGACACCACGGGAACAGGCCGAGCGGACCTCGTCGCGCTCAAACCCGCGAAAGGGGTGGTGACAGCCTCCAGCCGGGGCGACGGCACGTTCGACGAGGAGCGCGTGCTGCTCTCGCCCGTGTCCTCCGCGAGCCCCAAGGATCGGTGGACCCTCGCGGACATGACCGGCAACGGCAGGCCCGACGCCGTCATGCTCTGCGCCGACGGTGTCCGGGTGTCCCCGCAGGACGAGGACGGGACGTTCGCACCCGCAGGCGGCGAGCCGGTCATCAGCGCGTTCGGACACGGCCAGCAGGCCGGTGGCTGGCTCGCCGACAAGCATCCTTGCTTCCTTGTCGACGTCACCGGCAGCGGCAGGCTCGACATCGTCGGCTTCCGGGACGACGGCGTGTGGGTATCCCTCCAGGACGAGGGCGGCACGTTCACGCCCCTCGCCGACGAACCAGGCCTCCGGGCGTTCGGCTGCGACGAGAAGGCGGGTGGCTGGCTTGCCGACAAGCACCCCCGCTTTCTCGCCGACCTCACCGGTGACGGCCGCGTCGACATCCTCGGCTGCCACGACGACGGCGTGTGGGTGTCACTCCAGGACGAGGAGGGTACGTTCGCCGAACCTCTGTACCTCCTCGACGACTTCGGCGTCGACCAGGGGTGGAGTACGGCTGCGGAACACCCGCGATTCCTGGCCGGCATCACCGATGGCGGAGCCGTGGACATCGTCGGATTCGGCCCGCAGGGCGTCGTCGTCGGACGGGGGCGCGGCGACGGTACGTTCGAGCCCCCCAAGCTCGTCCTGAACGACTTCGGGCTCGCCCAGGGGTGGACGAGCGAGAAGCACCTCCGATTCCTCACCGACGTCACCGGCGACGGCAACCCCGACATCATCGGCTTCGGCGACGAAGGGGTCTGGGTGTCGCACAACCTCGGCGCCGGCCGGTTCGAACAGGCCCAGCTGGTGTGCCGGGGCTTCGGTTACAACGACGACGCCGGCGCCTGGCGCATCGACCACCACCCCCGCTTCCTCGCCGACATCACCGGCGACGGACGCGTCGACATCATCGGTTTCGGCGGTCCCGGCGTGTATGTGGCCCGAAACCTCTTCCGCCGCTTCAGGACCCGGTAGCCCTCGAAGGGCGTCCGCAGCCGCATGGCGGGTCAAGGCCGGCCAGCTCCCGGGCCCTGGTCTTGCGGCACCGCATCAGCGTCGTGCGGGCCGGGTCGTACGCGGCTCGCGGCCCGCCCAGGCGGGCCGGGGCCGGGTGACCGCACGGAGCTCGCTCTGTGCCTCCTTCGCAGACGTGCTCGGCCGGCAGGCCGCCGGCTGGAGCGGGACCGGGAACTGGAGCTGGAGCGGTGCCGGGTCCGCCAGCGTCTGCGGCTGGGCCCGCCGTTCTTTCCCGCCGGACGCCCCCGCGTTCGCCAGAGGTTCAGAGGGGCGCTGCATGAGCCAGCTCCGTCCGGCCCCGCGTCCCGTCCTCCGTCCGACCCTCCGTGCTTATCAGGACGACGCGATAGTGCTGGGACTCCACCTCATCGACCCCCCAGGCGCCGCCGTCGACTCGGCATCCGGCCCCCGGCGCCAGTCCGGCCCAGAAGTCTCGGGCGTCCCACTCATCCGCCTGCTCGGCGCGGCGACATGCGATGTCCGGAGCACCCGTAACCCCCACACTTCCGCCGTTATGTCCAGGATGGGCGCGTTTTCAAGCGGTCGTTATGGGGCCGTTCCCTGCCCACCGGTCGCCTCCCGCCGACGTCTACTTCAGGCTCATGTGTCTGATGCAGGCGAATTGCGGCGGGCCATTCCTGGAGTGACGCAGGGTTAATGGCAAAAAACACGTCACGCAATGGCGTGTAATCGTCGCGACGGGGATTTGGTGCTTGAGGCGGCCGGGCTGAAAGCGCCTGCACGGTTCCAGCCACCACAGCCGGTACCGTTTGTTTTCGGCCGTTCGGTCAGATGGGACACTCCCTACCCCGCATCGAGTAATGGGGCAGCTCACACCCAGGATGCGCCCTCATATGACCCTGCTGCGCTACCGCAGGGAATCAGCCGAGTCGATGCCGCAGGGAAACGTGGCACGCGGTGAGCTTGTTTGTCGCCGCGACGGCGGGGAACTCGCGCACCGATGGGCCGGCTATGGGCCGTTCGTGGTCTCCTCGACGCGACGGCAGCGCACCACTGTTCTTTGTGTGACGTAAACAAACAGTCAAGGTTGCTGTGCGTTAAAAGTGTGGGGTTGCGTTCGAACGAGGCTTGTATGAAGACTGTGGCTGAGTTTGGATGGGGCGCAGGGCTTCCGGAGGTTTGAATTTCGCCAATCCCGACCCTTACCCAGCGGTAAATATGTACCGTCGTGATCGCGCTCCGGGAATGGATTCATCTGTTGGGCCGGGTGCTGGTGGGGTGTGCCCGCGTGACCGTCACGCGGAGGCATTGCCGAGGGGGATACGACATGGCAGGTGAAGATCTCGCATCCAGTGTGCTCACGGGCGGGAATCGGGAACACCTCCGCTGCTTCCGCAGGAAATGTTGACGCCCGTCCGGGAGATCCGCGCGCGATGCCGGCGCGTCTGACGCGCTTTCATCGGCGCACGCCATGCGGTACCTCCGCCGCCGCCCTCGGTGCTGCGGGTGCCCAGTGCGCCGACGGACGCCCGCGTCCAATCGTCAAGCGCACCCCGAACAGCTCTGTCGTCGTTCCCCGCCGCGCCCACGCGGACGGGCTGTGTCCGCGTGCCGTCAAGTCGAGGAGTCATGGTGTCCACCGACCGCAAGACGAGCGATACCTTTCTGCTGGACGAGTTACCCCGGCGCTGGAGCGCCCTGCGCGCAGCAGGCCCGGTGCGGCACGACGACCGGCAGGGTGTCTGGCAGGTCGTGGACCACGAGATGATCTCCGCCGTGCTTGCCGACCCGGCGACCTACTCCTCGGACCTATCCTCCCTCGCCCCTACGCAGGAGGACTTCGCGACCTTCACCCAGGGCAACTTCGTCGGCATGGACCCGCCGGAGCACCGCAAGTTGCGCGCACTGGTCAGTCAGGCCTTCACGCCTCGCGTCGTCCAAGGACTCGCGCCGCGCATCGAGGCGGTGTGCGAGCGGCTGCTGGGGTCCGTCGGTGACCAGGACCGCTTCGACCTCGTCGACACCCTGACCTATCCGCTGCCCATCATCGTCATCGCGGAACTCCTGGGGATCCCGGCCGAGGAGCACCGCACCTTCCAGGACTGGGCGAGCGTTCTGTTCGGCGGAGACCAGCTCGGCGAGGCACCCGACATGGCCGACCTGGAGCGGGCGCTGGCCGCCATCGCTCCGACGGTCCGGGAGATGAACAGCTACATGCTGGACCACATACGCGGCTGCCGCGCCGCCCCGGGTGACGATCTGACCAGCCGACTCATCGGCGCCGAAGTGGACGGTGTCCGGCTCACCGACCAGGAGATGGTGGGCTTCGTGGCGCTGCTGCTCGTGGCGGGACACGTCACGACCACCGCCCTGCTCGGCAACGCCGTCGTCACCTTCGACCGCCACCCCGACGCGGACGCCGCACTGCGCAAGGACCCCGACCTGATCCCCCCTGCCGTCGAGGAGGTGCTGCGCTGGCTGCCCCCCTTCCCCGAGCTGGGGCGCCGCGTCACCCGTCCCGTGGTCCTTGGCGGCCACGAACTGCCCGCCGACAGCATGGTGATGGCCCATCTCGGCGCCGCCAACCGCGACCCCGCGCGGTTCGAGCGGCCCGACACGTTCCTGGCGGACCGCCACCCCAACCCGCACCTGACGTTCGGGCACGGCATCCACTTCTGTTTCGGCGCCCCCCTGGCCCGGCTGGAGGCCAAGATCGCGCTGCGCATGCTGCATGAACGATTCCGCGTTCTGGCGATCCCGTCATACGACGACATCGTCGCGCAGAATCCGGCCGTCATCGTCGGCATCCGCCATCTGCCCGTCGAAGTGACCAGGACCTAGCCACCGACCGGCACGTCCTCGCACCGCCCGGCCCGGCACCGCTCGCCACGGCCGGAGAAGCCACCCGTACACGAGGAAACTCACTGGGGAGCGCCTTTCTCATGCCCTACACCGTCCCCGCGGTCCCTGCCGACCCCTGCGCGCCGGCTCCGCTGCGCCACGCCGTGCAGAACAGGCTCGACGCCCTCGCCGAGAGGCACAAGGTGCCCGGCGCCCAACTGGTCCTCGACGACGGCACGGAGACCGTCTCGCTGCACACCGGTATCGCAGACGCGGCCACCGGCGCACCGTTCACGGCGGACACCGCCGTCGCCCTCGGCTCGCTCACCAAGCCCTACACGGCCGCTCTGGTGCTCCTCCTCGTCGACGACGGTGACCTCGACCTCGACGAGCCCGTCGCCGACCACCTGCCAGAACTGCGCGGCTTACCCGAGGTGTCGATACGGCACCTCCTCAGCCACACCGGGGGACTGCCCACCGGCCCCGACTCCGACACCTCATCCGCGACCACCGGGGCCCGGTACCTCACCTCGCTGTGCACCCCGGCCCAGGCACTGTTCCCGCCCGGTAGCGATTTCTCCTACTCCAACGCCGGTTACGTCGCCGCCGGGCGGCTGGTCGAGGAGATCACCGGCATGCCGTGGCACGAAGCCGTACGGGTGCTGCTCCTCGACCCCCTGGGCACATCGGCCGCGTTCGTCGGCGACAGCACCGCCACCCGCCCCCTGGCCGCCGGACACGCCGTCAACACCGCCACCGGGCGGGTGCGTCCCGTCGGGCAGAACCTGGCTCCGCTCGAGGCCCCGGCCGGGGCCCTCATGGCGAGCGCCGCCGACCTGGCCGCCTTGGGCAACGCCCTGATCGGCCGGTCCCAGGCGCTGCCGCCTTCGGTCGCCAAGGAAATGCTCCGCCCGGAGGACCGCGCCCGGCCCGGAGCTCTGGCCGACGGCTGGGGTCTGGGGATCGCCCACTACCGGCAGGGCGACGACGTGTGGTGCGGTCACGACGGCAACGCGCAGGGCACCTCCTGCCACCTCAGGGTCGACCCCACCAGCGGCATGGTCGTGGCCTTCACCGGCAACGCGGGCGGCGCCACCGCCCTGTGGCGCGAACTCTCCGCCGATCTGGCGGAGTTGGCGGGCGTACGTGTGCCCGCCGGGGCCGTCCCCGCAGGCGAGCGAGGGCGTCCGGTCCGGCTGCCCGAGTGCTGGGGCACGTACCGCAACGGCGGCGCCGACTACCGCGTCACCGAAGGGCCCGACGGTTCACCGGTGCTCTCGATCGACGGAGACCTCGCGCTGCCGCTGGTCTGCTACGCGGACCTGTCGTACGACCTGGTCGATCCCGGCACCGGGCGCCGAGAGCCCGGCGGACGCTTCCACCGCGACCCCGCCACCGGCCGGATCGAACGCGTCCAGGTGTCCGGACGCACGGCGCGCCGCACCGACGACGGCTGAGCCACCCCGAGCCCGCCACGGGCCGCCGGGCGCTGCCGCGTCCGCGCCGCCCGCGCGTCGTGACACCGGCGCTCGCGCCGGGACCCCGTCGGCGGCCGCCCGGGCGCGCCCACCGCGCGTCGCCCGGCAGACCGGTGCTCCGCGGTGCCCCGCGCACCCGGCCGCCGTCGCGTCGCCGCCACGGGCCGCCGCCCGCCTCCACACTCCGCCGCCCATTCGGGCCGCCCCCGCGCTTTCGAAGGACTGGACCCATGACGGACCCGCACGTCACCCCCGTACCGGCGACCCCGCGTTCCCAGGACGGCGACACCGCACGACCGCAGGAGCCCATGGCGCTGGAGGAGCTTTTCGCCCGGCAGGTGGCCCGGGCCCCGGGCGCTGTGGCCCTGACCGACGGGCGCCGCACCTGGACCTACGCCGAACTGGCCGAGCGCGCCGACCGATTGGCCGCGCATCTGCTCCGTTCGGGTGCCGGGCCGGACCGGGTGGTCGCGCTGGTGCTGCCGCGTTCCATGGAACTGATCGCGGCCGAGCTGGGCGTCGCCCGGGCCGGGGCGGCCTTCCTTCCGGTGGATCCCGCCTACCCCGCCGAGCGGCGGGCGCTCATGCTCGCCGACAGCGCCCCCTCGGTGACGCTCGACGACCCGCGGGCGGTCGCCGCCCTGATGGAGCGTGAGCTCCCCGCGTCCGAGGAACACCGGGCGGCGCACGGGGCGGGCCCCGACCGGGCCGCCTACGTGATCTACACCTCCGGTTCGACGGGCACACCCAAGGGCGTGACCGTCACCCACCGGGGCATCGGCGGATTCACCGCGGCCGCCGCGGAACGGTACGCCGTGGGTCCCGGCGACCGGGTGCTGCAATTCTCCTCGCCCAGCTTCGACGCGTCCGTACTCGAACTGTTCATCTCCGTTCTGGCCGGTGCCACGCTCGTGGTCCCGCCGGACGGGCCGTGGCTGGGCGACGAACTCGCCGAGGTCCTGGAAACCCACCGCATCACCCACGCCCTCATCCCGCCGGCCGCGCTCGCGACCCTGCCGGACCCGGCCCGGGCCGCCGAAAGCCCGCTGCGCACCCTGATCGTGGGCGCGGAGGCGTGCCCGGCGGGCCTAGTGGACCGCTGGGCCCCGGGCCGGCGCATGATCAACTCGTACGGTCCCACCGAAGCCACCATCGTGGCCACCTGGACCGGACCGCTGTCCGCCGGGCAGGGCGCCCCCACCATCGGCGCGGCCCTGCCCCACACGCGCGTCCACGTCCTGGACGCGGCGATGCGGCCCGTCCCGCCAGGTTCTGAGGGCGAGTTGTACATCGGCGGCGACGGCGTGGCCCGAGGCTATCTGCGCCGGCCGGGCCTGACGGCGTCCCGGTTCGTCGCGGACCCCTTCGGCGGGCCCGGGGCCCGGCTCTACCGCACGGGTGACCGTGCCCGTCTGCGGCCCGACGGCGAACTCGACTACCTCGGACGGTTCGACCGCCAGGTGAAGATCCGCGGGTTCCGCATCGAGCCCGGCGAGATCGAGGCCGCCCTCGGCCGCGACTCCCGGGTGGGCGAGGCGGCCGTCGTGGTCCGCGAGGACGAACCGGGCCGGCCCCGCCTCATCGGGTACGCGACCCCCGCCGAGCGCGGCCACCGCCTCGACCCCGCCTCGCTGCGCGCGGCCCTCGCCGCCGTCCTGCCCGCCCACATGGTGCCGTCGGCCGTGGTCGTACTGGAGCGGATGCCGCTCACCGCGCAGAACAAGACCGACCTGACCGCCCTGCCCGCGCCGGACGCGACCCCACGCCCCGACGGCGTGCTGCCGCGCACGCCACAGGAAGAGGCCCTTGCCGCGATCTGGGCCGACGCCCTGGGCGCCGACGCGGTCGGTGTCCGTGACGACTTCTTCGACCTGGGCGGTGACTCCCTGCTCGCCGCTCGTGTGCTCTCCCGGATCCGCGACGACCTGGGCATACGGCTGACCGTCCGCGACATCTTCACCTCGCGCACGGTCGAAGCCCTCGCCCCGCTGCTCGGCGACTGCGCCGCGGCCGAACCCGCCCGGACGATCCCGCCCGCACCCCGAACCGGCGGCCTGCCCCTGTCCAGCGCGCAGCGCAGGCTGTGGTTCCTCGACGACCTCGCCGAGGGCGGCGCCGAATACAACACCGGCGCCGCCCTGCGCCTGCGCGGCCCCCTGGACACCGAGGCCCTGCGCCGGGCCCTGCGCGCGCTGGCCGCCCGGCACGACGCGCTGCGCACCACCTTCCGCACCGACGGCGGGCAGGGCACCCAGCACGTCGCCGCCGAACCGGAACTGCCGCTGCGGACCGTCGACCTCAGCGACGTGCCCCACGCCCACCGCGGCCAGAGCGCCGAGGCGCTGCTGACCGAGGAACTGCGCCGCCCGCACGACCTGGCGACCGGCCCCCTCACGCGCGCTCTGCTGATCAGGCTCGACGACAGCGACCACCTCCTGCTGCTCGCCCAGCACCACATCGTCACCGACGGCTGGTCCGTCGGCATCCTCACCCGGGAACTGGCCGCGCTCTACCGCGCCGAGACGACGGGCGAGCCGGCCGCCCTGGCCCAACCCGCCCTGCAATACCCGGACTTCGCGGTGTGGGAGCAGTCCCGGCGCGACTCGGAAGCGGAAGGCGAGCACCTGCGCTACTGGCGCAGACACCTGGAGGGGATCCAGCAGCTGGAGCTCCCCACCGACCACCCCCGGCCCGCCGAACGCACGACCGCGGGCGCCGGACACCGCCGCCACCTTTCGCCGTCCCTCATGACCCGGCTGCGTACGCTCGCCACCGGACGCGGCACCACCGTGTTCACCGTGCTGGCGGGCGCCTGCACCCTGCTGTTCGCCCGCTACTCGGGACAGCGGGACGTCGCCTTCGGCACCATCACCGCCGGCCGCGACCGCCAGGACCTGGAGGACGTGGTCGGCTTCTTCGCGAACACCGTGGTGATCCGCACCGACGTGGACGAACGCGTCGACGTCGACCGGTTCGTTGAGAACATGCGCACGACGCTCCTGGACGCCTTCGCCCATGACGCGGTGCCGTTCGACCGGGTGGTCGAGGAACTGGCCCTGCCCCGCGATCCGAGCCGTACCCCGCTGGTGCAGGCCCTCGTCGTCCAGCAGACGGCGACCCGCGCGCCGCGTGCGGGGGAGGTGCGGTTCGATGACCATCCGCTGCCGCGCCCCGCCGCCCGCTTCGACCTCGTCCTGGAGTTCACACCGGACGCCGGCGGCGGCTGCGTGCTGACCGCCGAGTTCAACACCGATCTGTTCGAGTCGCGGACCGTGGCCCGGATGTGCCGGCACGTGGAACACCTCCTCGAGGCGATGGCCGACGCCCCGGGGAGCAGTCTGGCCGAGTTGCCCCTGCTGTCCGACGACGAGCAGCGCACTCTCCTGGAATCCTGGAACCCCCCGGCCGACAGTGAGCGGGACGCCGCCGCCGACGTCACCCTGCCCGAACTCTTCCAGGCCCAGGCGGCCCGCACCCCCGACCGGATCGCCGTCACCCACGGCACCGACCGGCTCGACTACGCCGAGGTCGAGCGCCGCGCCAACCGCCTGGCCCGGGAGCTGATCGCCCGGGGCGCGGGTCCCGAGACGCTGGTGGCGCTGTGCCTGCCGCGCACCGTCGAGCTGCCGGTCCTGCTCCTGGCGGTGCTGAAGTCCGGCGCGGGCTATCTGCCAGTGGACCCGAACTACCCGGCCGAGCGCATCCGTTTCATGCTGTCCGACGCCCGGCCCGCGCTCGTCGTGGCCACGCCCGCATCCGCCGCCGCGCTACCCGAGGACTGCGCACCACTGATCATCGCGGACTCCGGCACCGGGGGCGTGGCGCGGACCCGGCCGGCCACGGAGGTGACCGACGAGGACCGCGTGGCCCCGCTGCTGCCGGAGCACCCGGCGTACGTCATCTACACCTCGGGCTCGACCGGCCGGCCCAAGGGCGTGGTGGTGACCCACCGTACGGTGGCCGCGCTCGCGGCCTGGGCGGGGGAGCGGTTCGGACACCGGACACAGGCCCCGGTGATCGCCGCCACGTCCCTCAACTTCGACGTCTCGGTCTTCGAGCTGCTGTGCCCCCTGCTGAGCGGCGGCAGTGTGGAGGTGGTCGCCGATCCCACCGTCCTCGCCGACGCCGGCGAGCGACGGAGCGGACTGATCAGCGGCGTGCCCTCCGTGATGTCCCGGATTTTCGCCGGGGAGGAGGCACCGGTGGCGGCGGACACGGCCGTCCTCGCCGGCGAGGCACTGTCCGCGCAGACCGTGCACGACCTGCGGGCGGCCCTGCCCTCCTGCGACGTCGTCAACGCCTACGGCCCCACCGAGGCCACCGTCTACGCCACGGCCTGGTTCGCCGGGGACCGGGTGCCCGACCAGGCACCGCCCATCGGCCGCCCGGTGGCGCGTACCCGCGTCTACGTCCTTGACAGCCGCCTTCGCCCCCAACCCCCCGGCGTGACAGGGGAGTTGTACCTCGGCGGTGGCGGGCTGGCACGTGGCTACCTCGGGCGTCACGGCCTCACCGCCCGGCGGTTCGTCGCCGACCCGTTCGGCGCGCCCGGGGCGCGCATGTACCGCACCGGGGACCTGGTGCGGTGGAGCGCCGACGGCGAACTGGAATACGTCGGGCGCATTGACCAGCAGGTCAAGGTGCACGGCTTCCGGATCGAACTGGGCGAGGTGGAGGAGGCGTTGCGCCGCTGCCCCGGCGTCGCGGAGGCCGCCGTCCTCGTCTTCGGGAAGGACGACAATCGGCGTCTGACCGGTTACGTGGTGACCGCGCCCGGGCAGAGCGTCACACCCGAGTCCGTACGCCGCACGCTCGGCAGGACGCTGCCCGACTACATGGTCCCCGCCACCGTTGTGCTCCTGGACGAGCTGCCGCTCAGTCCCAACGGCAAACTCGACCGCGACCGGCTGCCGCAGCCCGGCCCCGAGGTCACCCGGGCGACACGCCACGTCTCGCCCCGCACGGCCACGGAACGGACGCTGGCGGCCGTGTGGGCCGAAGCGCTCCACGTCGAACGCGTCGGCGTGGACGACAACTTCTTCGAGCTCGGCGGTGACTCGATCCTCAGTCTCCAGGTGGTGGCCCGGGCCCGGCAGGAGGGGCTGAGGGTCACCTCACGCGACATCTACCGCCACCAGACGCTCGCCGCTCTGGCCCGCCGCGTCGACGCCGCCGACCCGAAGCGCCCCGCCGCCGCCCCGGTGGATCCGACCGGGCCCGCGCCGCTGACTCCCATCCAGCACTGGCTGTTCGCCACGGACGAGGACCGGGCGGCGCACTTCGCGCAGGCCGTGTCGGTGCTGGTGCCCGACGACGTCGATCCGGAGGCCCTTGAACGCGCGCTGAACGATGTCGTGGCCCATCACGACGCCCTGCGCTCACGTTTCGACACCGGCTCCGGCGCCCCCGACTGGCACATAGCGGACCGGGACGACGGCGTCACCCTGGCGCGTCATCGCGGCCCGGACACCGACACCCCGCACTTCGGGGCCTTCGGCCTGTCGCGCGGTCCCCTGCTGCGAGCCGTCCTGCACGACCGGGGCGCCGGCCGCGCTCCCGTGCTGCACCTCGCCGTGCACCACCTCGTCGTGGACGGTGTCTCCTGGCGGCTCCTGCTGGAGGACCTGGACACCGCCTACTTCGCCCGCCGCGCGGGCCGCGACGGTACGGCGGCCCTGCCCGCCAAGTCCTCACCGCTGCGGCAGTGGGCCCGGCGGCTGGCCGACCACACCGCGCGGGGCGGCTTCGACGACGAACGGGACTACTGGGCGCGGGCGATCCCCTCGACGGGCCGCCCTCTGCCCGTGGACCTGCCGGGCCGCAACACCTACGCCTCGGCCCGCGCCGTCACCGCGCGGCTGAGTACCGAGGACACCGCGACCCTGCTGCGTCTGTTGCCCGAGACCTACCGCACGCAGGCCAACGACGTCCTGCTCGGCGCGCTCGGCCGCGCCCTGTGCGCCTGGAGCGACCAGGAACAGGTCGTGGTCGACATCGAGGGCCACGGGCGCGAAGAGCTCTTCCCCGAACTCGACCTCAGCCGGACCGTCGGCTGGTTCACCACCCGTCACCCCGTCGCCCTCGCCGTCCCCGAGCGGGCCTCGTGGGACACCGTGCTCAAGCAGGTCAAGGAGCAACTGCGGGCCGTGCCCCGGCACGGCGTCGGCCACGACGCGCTGCGCCACCTGACCCGCCAGGGCGCCCAACCGCCCGCGCAGGCCGCTCAGATCAGCTTCAACTACCTCGGGCGGATGTCCCCGGGGGAGACGGGGAGCGGGCTGTACCGGGGCACCTTCCGGCCGCTGGAGCTGGACGCCGACCCCGAGGCCGAACGGCCGCACGCCCTTGAGCTGGTGGGCCGGCTGGACGGTGACGCCCTGGAATTCACCTGGTTCTACTCCGACCAGGTGCATCACGAGGCCACCGTCGGCGCCCTCGCCGACCGCTTCACCCGCGCGCTGAGCGACCTCGCGCGGTACGCCACCGGGCCGGACGCGGCGGGCCGTACCCCCAGCGACTTCCCGCTGGCCCGCCTCGACCAGACGATGGTGGACCGCCTCGTGGGTGACGCGCCCGCCGTGGTCGAGGACATCGTGCCGCTGACACCGACCCAGGCCGGCATGGTCTTCCACGGTCTGTCCCAGGACGAGAGCGGGGTCTACTTCCAGCAGGTCACCTTCGTCCTGGACGGAGTGCCCCGCACCGACCTCCTCGCCACGGCCTGGCAGCAGGTCACCGAGGCCACGGCCGTGCTGCGCGGCCGGGTGGTCTGGCAGAACGTGCCCGAACCGCTGCTGGTGGTCGGCCACGCCGTGTCCGTGCCCGTGACCGTCCTGGACTGGCGCGGCCTGACCGGCGCGCAGTCCCGCGACCGGCTGGAGTCGCTGCTGCGCGAGGACCGCGCCGCCGGGATCGACCTGGTCGGCGGCCCGCTCCAGCGCCTGGTCCTGGCCAGGGTGTCCGACACCGCGGTGCGCGTGGTGTGGTCCTTCCACCATCTGCTCCTCGACGGCTGGAGCATGTTCCAGGTGCTGTCGGACGTGTTCACCCGCCACAGCGCCCTCACCGAAAGGCCCGGCGTGGCAGCCGTGCCCGACCGCAGGCCCTGGCGGGACTACGTCGCCTGGCTGAGCGAACGCGACCGTGAGGAGGCCGAGAAGTACTGGCGCCGGCGGCTTCACGGGCTCGACGAGAGCACTGCGCTGCCCTATGACCGCGAACCGCGCGAGGCCCACCGCGCGCAGTCCACCGACGCCGTGACCACCGCCGTGCCCGAGACGGCGACGCGGGCCCTGGAGGAACTGGCGCGTACCTCGGGCCTGACCTTCAACACCCTCGTGCAGGGCGCCTGGGCCATGCTGCTGAGCCGGCTGTCGCGGCGTGCCGAGGTGGTGTTCGGCACCACCGTGTCCGGCCGCCCGGCGGAACTGGACGGCGCCGAGACCATGACCGGCCTGTTCATCACCACCGTGCCCACCCGGGTCACCGTCCCCGCGCACGGCACCCTCCGGGACTGGCTGCGCGCGCTCCAGAGCGACCAGAGCGAGGACCGGGGCCATGACCACCTGCCGCTGAACCGGCTCAAGGCACTGACCGAACTCCCCGAGCGGGCGGCCCTGTTCGACAGCATCGTCGTCTTCGAGAACTATCCGAAAAACGACGACCTCTCCTCCCACGGCCTCGTCCTGAGCGATCTGGAGGGCATCGAGAGCACCAACTACCCGCTGGGCCTTGTCGCCTACCCGGGCACCGAACTGACCCTGCGCCTGGGCTACGACCCCGCGTTGTTCGACGAGGCGACCGTGCGCCGGCTCGCCGAATACCTCACCGTCCTGCTCACCGAGATGGCCGCCGCGCCCGAACGGCCGCCGGCCCGCGTGCCGCTGCTCGGCGACGACCGGCGCGAACAGGTCCTGCGCACCTGGAACGACACCGCAACCGACCTGCCCGAAGCCACCGTCGCCGAACTCTTCGCCGGCCACGTGCGACGCACTCCCGACGCGATCGCCCTCGAAACCGGGGATGAGAACCTGACGTATCGTCAACTCGATGCGCGCGCAGCCGAGTCGGCAGCGCGCCTGACCGCCCTCGGGATGGGGGCCGAGCGCGCCGTGGGCGTGTTGATGGGCCGCTCCGCCGAGCTCGTCGTGACCCAGCTCGCGCTCGTGCGCACCGGCGGGGTGTACGTCCCCCTGGACGGCCGGGCACCGCGCGAGCGGCTGCGCCGCATGCTCGCGGAAGCCGGCGTCACCCTGCTGCTCACCGACGCCGAGCACGAGGAAACCGCCCGCGACCTGCTCCCCGGTGACGCGGTGCGGCGGGGGGACGACCGCGCCGCAGTGGGGGAGACCGGCGCGGCCGGCGTCGGCGAACTCGACCCCGACCTCGTCCAGTACCTGATGTTCACCTCCGGCTCCACCGGCGTCCCCAAGGGTGTCGCGGTCCGCCAGCGCGACGTCGCCGCGCTCGCCCTGGACCGGTCCTTCGCCGGCCACGACCGGGTCCTCGTGCACTCCCCGCACGCCTTCGACGCCGCCACCTACGAGGTGTGGGTGCCCCTGCTGCGGGGCGGCACCGCCGTACTGGCCCCGCCCGGTGACCTGGACGCCGCGGCGGTCCGGCACGCCATCACCGAACGGCACGTCACCTGCCTGTGGCTGACGGCCGGACTGTTCCGGCTGCTCGCCCAGGAGGACCCCGCGTGCCTGCGGGGCGCGCGCGAGGTGTGGACGGGCGGCGAGGCCGTGCCCGGCGCCGTGGTGCGGCGCGTCCTCGAAGCCTGTCCCGAGCTGACCGTGGTCGACGGCTACGGACCCACCGAGACCACCACCTTCGCCACCCGGCGCCCCTTCCGCGCCGGTGACCCGCTGCCCGCAGTGCTGCCCATCGGGCGCCCGCTGGACAACACGCGCGTCTACGTCCTTGACGACGTGCTCCAGCCTCAACCTCCGGGTATACCGGGCGAGTTGTACATCGCGGGCGCGGGGCTCGCGCGCGGCTACGCGGGCCGCCCCGGAGCCACCGCGGGCCGCTATCTCGCCGACCCGTTCGGGCCGCCCGGAACCCGTATGTACCGCACCGGCGACATCGTGCGCTGGAGCGCGGACGGCGAACTGCACTTCGTGGGCCGCGCCGACGACCAGATCAAGATCCGCGGCTTCCGTGTCGAACCCGCCGAGATCGAGGCGCGGCTCACCGCGCACGCGGCCGTCGCCGAGGCCGTCGTATCGCCCTACACCCTCGACGGACGCAAGCGGCTCGCCGCCCACCTCGTCCCCGCCGACGGGACCGCCGTGCCCGCCCCGGCCGAGCTGCGCGCGCATCTGGCCGCCGAACTGCCGGACTACATGCTGCCCGCCGCGTTCGTCACCGTCCCCGCGCTGCCCCTCACGTCGAACGGCAAGGTGGACCGCCGAAGGCTGCCCGAACCCGACTGGACGGCGGGCGGCGACAGCGCCTACCGCGCCCCCGCCACCGGCCCCGAACAGACCCTCGCCGGTATCTGGGCCGACCTTCTGGGCGTCGAGCGCGTCGGCGCCGACGACAACTTCTTCATGCTGGGCGGCGATTCGATCCTCAGCATCCAGGTCGTCTCGCGCGCCCGTGCCGCCGGACTCACCCTGACCCCGCGCGACCTGTTCCGCCACCCCACCGTGGCCCGGCTCGCCGCCGCCACCGGCACGGGCGCCGCCGTGGCCGTCGCGGGCACCGAGCCGGTCGAGGGCGAGGTGCCCCTGACGCCGATCCAGCACTGGTTCCTCGACCCGGGACCGCAAAGCCCCGGCTTCTTCAACCAGTCGGTCCTCGTGGAGACCGCGCCGGACACCGACCCGGACGCCCTGCGCCGGGCCCTGGCCGCGCTGTGGGAGCGGCACGACGCCCTGCGCGCCCGGTTCACCGTCACCGACGACGGCACCTGGCGCCAGCACGTCATGGCCGCCGGCACCCCCGACCTCCTGACCGTCTGCCCACTGGACGGCCTCGACCCGGCGGCGGCACGCGAGCAGGAGGACCGCGCCACCGCCGAGGCACACGCCGCGTTCCGCCTCGACACCGGGCCGCTGCTCACCGCCCGCCTGTTCACCGGCCAGGGCACGACGGCCCGACTCCTGCTCGTCGTCCACCACTTGGTGATCGACGGCGTGTCCTGGCGCATCCTGCTCGAGGACCTGGAGAGCGGCTACCGGCAGGCCCTGGCCGGAGAGCCCGTACGCCTGCCCGCCCGTACCACGTCGGTACGCGAATGGGCCCGCCGTCTGCGTGCCCGCGCCGACGCCGGCGGCTTCACCGGCCAGATCGCCCACTGGACCCGCACCGCGGGACACTGTGCCGAGCCCCTGCCGGTGGACGGCGAGGGCGCCAACACCATGGCGGACGTCCGCGAGGTGAGCGTACGGCTCGACCCGCGGCGCACCGACGCCCTGCTGCGCCAGGTTCCCGCCGTCTACGGCACCCGCATCGACGACGTCCTGCTCACCGCGCTGGGCCGGGTCCTGGCCGGCTGGACCGGACGCGGCACGGTGGCCGTGGGCCTCGAAGGGCACGGCCGCGAGGACCAGGTGTTCGACGACATCGACCTGTCCCGCACGGTCGGCTGGTTCACCACGCTCTTCCCGGTCGCCCTGCGGGTACCGGCAGGCGACTGGGGCGGCGCCCTGAAGGCGGTCAAGGAGCAACTGCGGTCCGTGCCCGAGCGGGGCCTGGGCCACGGCGTCCTGCGCCACCTGGCCGGCGCGCCGGGCGCGGCCGGCACGCCGATGCCCGCCATCAGCTTCAACTACCTGGGCCGCTTCGACTGGTCCGCCGACGACGGCGCACTGATCCGCGCCGTGCCCGGCGGGCTCGGCGGCGCCGACGCGCCCGGCACCGAACGCGCCCATCTGCTGGACGTGGTGGCCCGCGTCGAGGACGACTGCCTGGAGATCAGCTGGCACTACAGCAAAGGCCGGCACCACGAGAGCACCGTCACCGAGCTCGCCGACGGCATGCTGCGCGCCCTGGAGGGGATCCTCGCCCACTGCGCCGAACCCGGCGCGGGCGGCCGCACCCCCAGCGACTTCCCGCTCGTCCGCCTGGACCAGCCGGCCGTTGACCGGCTGGCCGGCGACGGACGGGATGTCGAGGACCTGCTGCCGCTCAGCCCGATGCAGTCCGGCATGCTCTTCCACAGTCTCCTGGACCCGGACGGACGCACGTACGTCAACCAGGTGCAGCTGGTCCTGAGCGGCGTCAGCGACCCCCACGCCCTTGCCGAGGCGTGGCAGCGGACCGTGGACGCCAACCCGGTGCTGCGCTCCCATCCGGCCTGGCAGGAGAGCGCCGAGCCCGTCCAGGTGATCCGGCGCCGGGCCACCGTGCCCGTCGTCCACCACGACTGGACCGGCCGGCCCGCCGACCGGTGCGCGACCGACCTCGACCGGCTCGTCGAGCAGGACCGCGAGGCGGGAATCGACCTGGCCACCGCGCCTTTGATGCGGCTCGTCCTGATCCGGCTCGATGCCGAACGCGTACGGATGGTGTGGACGTTCCACCACATCCTGCTCGACGGCTGGAGCGCCGCCCAGGTCTTCGACGAGGTCTGCGAGCGCTACGCGGCCCTGACGGCGGGCCGCCCGCCCGAGGTCCCGGCGCGCCGGCCGTTCGCCGAGTACCTGGCGTGGCTGGCGGGGCAGGACACCGCGACGGCGGAGCAGTACTGGCGGGCCACCCTCGCCGGCTTTGGGGCCCCCACCGAACTGCCGCGCGATCGCCGGGCCGCCGGCGCCCACCACAGCTCCTCGTCCGGCACCGTACGGGTGACGCTCGACGGCGACGTGTCGGCGCGGCTGCGGGAGACGGCCCAGCGCGCCGGGCTCACCGTCAACACCGTCCTCCAGGGCGCCTGGGCGCTGCTGCTGTCCCGCTACGGCGGCGGTGACGACGTGGTGTTCGGTACCACCGTCTCCGGCCGGCCCGCCGAACTCCCGGGCGTCACCACCATGGTGGGCCTGTTCATCAACACGCTGCCCACCCGCGCCCGGATCGACGGGCGGCGCCCGCTGCTCGGCTGGCTGAGCGACCTCCAGAGCGCCCAGTCCGAGGCACGGCGCCACGACTTCGTCTCCCTCGCCCAGGTGGGGACCTGGAGCGAGGTGCCCGGCGGGACCAACCTGTTCGACTCGATCGTCGTGTTCGAGAACTACCCCTTCGACGAGGGCGCGCTCGCCCGGCACGGCCTGGCCATGGAGACCGAACGGGACCTGGAGCCCACCAACTACCCGCTCAGCGTGGTCGTCGCGCCGGGGGACACCCTCGACGTCAGCCTCGACTACGACCCGGCCGCCTTCGACGAGTCCACCGTCGAAGGCCTCGGCGAGAGCCTGCGCTCCCTGCTGACCGCGATGGCCACCGCGCCCGGCAGTACGCTGGCCGAACTGCCGCTCACCGAGCCCGCCGACGGCCGCGCGCTGCTCGACCGGTTCGGCGGCGCCCTCGCCACCGCGCCCAGGGACACCCTGCCGGAGGGCTTCGCCCGCCAGGCGGCGCTGACCCCCGACGCGCCTGCCGTCCGCCACGGCGAGGACCTGCTCACCTACCGCGAACTGGACGAACGCGCCAACCGGTTGGCCCGGTCGCTCATCCACGAGGGCGCGGGCCCCGAGCACTACGTCGCGCTCGCGCTGCCTCGCACCGCCGACCTGATCGTGGCCCTGCTCGCGGTCCTCAAGTCCGGCGCCGCCTACCTGCCGGTGGACCCCGGCTACCCCGCCGAACGCATCGCGTTCCTCTTCGAGGACGTCCGTCCCCTGGCGGTCGTCACGGCCACCGCGACGGCTGCGCGGCTCCCCGAGGGAACGTACGCGCGGCTCGTCGTGGACGACCCCGACTGGGTGCGGCGCCTCGATGCCGCCTCCGCCGCCCCGGTCGGGGACGGGGACCGGCGCGCCCCGCTCCTGCCCCAGCACCCCGCCTACGTCATCCACACCTCCGGCTCCACCGGGCGACCCAAGGGCGTCGTCGTGGCCCACGGTTCGGTGCTGGCCCTGACGGACTGGGCCGCGGCGGAGTTCACCGGCCGGGGCCTTGAGCACGTGGTGGCGTCCACCTCGCTCAACTTCGACGTGTCGGTCTTCGAGATCTTCTCGCCCCTGATGTCCGGCGGCTGCGTCGAGATCGTCCGCGACCTGCTGGCCCTGGCCGAACGGCCCGGACCTTGGCGCGCCGGACTGATCAGCGCCGTGCCCTCGGCCCTTGGCCGGCTGCTCGCCGAGGACGCCGCGCAGGTCAGCGCCGACACCGTGGTGCTCGCGGGCGAGGGGCTGCCGGCCAGGACCGTACGACAGGTCAGGGCGGCCGTGCCCGGCTGCGAGATCCGCAACATCTACGGGCCCACCGAGGCCACCGTCTACGCCACCGCCTTCACCTGCGACCCGGGCGATCCCGACCGCGACCCGCCGATCGGCCGTCCGCTCGGCGGCGCCCGCGCCTACGTCCTGGACAACCGGATGCGCCCGGTGCCCGTCGGCGCCCCCGGCGAACTGTTCCTCGCGGGTACCGGAGTGGCCCGCGGCTACCTGCGCCGGCCCGGACTGACCGCGTCCCGCTTCCTGCCCGACCCGTACGGTCCGCCCGGCAGCCGCATGTACCGCACCGGCGACCGGGCCCGCTGGACCGCCGAGGGGGACATTGTCTACCTGGGCCGGGCCGACGACCAGGTCAAGGTGCGCGGCTTCCGCATCGAACTCGGAGAGGTGGAGGCGGCCCTGGCCCGCCACCCCGGCGTGGCCGCCGCGGCCGCCCGCGTGGTCGAGCACGACGGCCATCGCCGCCTGATCGGCTATGTGGTGCCCGCCCCGGCCGGCCTGCCGCCAACGGCGGACCTGCGCGCCTTCCTCGCCGACACCCTGCCCGACCACCTGGTGCCCGCCCTCGTGACGCGCCTGGACCGCCTCCCGCTCGGCGCCACCGGCAAGCTCGACCGCAGGGCCCTGCCCGACCCCGAGTGGACCGCGAGCGCGCGGACGAGCCGTCCCTGTGCCACCGCGACCGAACAAATCCTCGCCACCATCTGGTGCGCGGTGCTGGGCCTGCCTGAAGTCGGCGCCGACGACAACTACTTCGAGCTCGGCGGCGACTCCATCCTGGGCATCCAGATCGTCTCCGCCGCCCGCAGGGCCGGGCTCGCCCTCAATCCGCGCCATCTGTTCGCCCACCAGACTCTGGCCGAACTGGCCCTTGCGGCCCAGGAGTTGCCCGCATCTTCGGTCGTGGCCGAACAGGGCCCTGTGGTCGGCGAGGCTCCGCTCGCCCCGGTGCAGCACTGGCTGCTCGACACCCTGCCCGGGGACCCGGCCGACTTCAGCCAGGCGGTCTCCCACGAACTGGCCGACGACACCGACGCGTCCCTGCTGCGAGCCGCGCTGGCCGTCGTCCTGGACCGGCACGACGCGCTGAGGCTGCGCTTCACACGGGACGCCGCCGGCCGGTGGCGCCAGCACGGCACCGCTCCCGGCGGGGCGCCGCACCTGGAGGTGCACGACGGCCCACCGCCCACCGGCGCCGCGGACCGCCTCGCCGCCGGCTTCGACCTCGCCCACGGCCCCCTGCTGCGGGCCGCGCTGTACCTGGGCGACGGCACGCGAGGGCCGGTCCTGACGCTCGCCGCCCACCACCTCGTCGTGGACGCCGTGTCCTGGCGGCTGATCCTGGACGACCTCGACACCGCCTACGTCGCCCTGCGCGCCGGGGAACGCCCCGAACTCGGCGTCAAGAGCACCTCCTTCGGCGCCTGGGCCCGGCGCCTCGCCACGCACACCTCGGCGGCCGGCTTCGACACCGAAGTCCCGTACTGGCGAGCCCAGCAGACCCCGGGCCCGCTGCCCGTGGACCTGCCCGGAGGCGCGAACACGGCCGCCGAGGAGGAGACGGTCACCGTCGCACTGGACGCCGATGAGACCCGGCGACTGCTCCAGGACGTCCCCGACACCTACCGCACACGGATCAACGACGTCCTGCTGTACGCCCTCGGCCGCGTGCTGACCCGATGGACCGGCCGGGACCGGGTGGCGATCACCCTGGAAGGACACGGCCGCGAAGACCTCTTCGACGACGTCGACCTCTCCCGTACCGTCGGCTGGTTCACCAGCGTCTACCCGCTCGCCCTGGACGTGCCGCGCGAGGCGCCCATCGGCGCGGCCCTCAAGGCCGTCAAGGAGAACCTGCGGGCGGTGCCCAGGGGCGGCGTCGGCTACGGCGCCCTGCGCCATCTGCACCCCACCGCCGCCCCCGAGCTGCCGGGCCTGGCGGAGATCAGCTTCAACTACCTGGGGCGCCAGGACCGGCAGAGCTCGGCCGGCGGGCTGCTGCGCACCGCGCGCGGTGGTCTCACCGGCGGCATGGACCGATCGGCCGAGCGGCCCCACCTGCTCGACGTCCTGGGGCACGTGAGCGAGGGGCGGCTCGAGTTCGGCTGGTCGTACTCGCGGGCGCTGCACCACCGCGAGAGCGTCGAACGTCTCGCCGCCGAGCTGGCCGACGAACTGCGCGCGGTCATCCGGCACTGCGCCGAGCCCGAAGCGGGCGGCCGTACCCCGAGCGACTTCCCGCTGGCCCCCCTCGACCAGGCGGCACTCGACCGGATCGTCGGCACCGGCCGCGACGTGCGGGACGTCTACCCCCTCACCCCCACCCAGACCGGCATGGTCATCCACGGCCTGGACGACGCGGCGCAGGGCCTGTACATCGAGCAGATCACCTTCGTGGTGGACGGCGCTCGCGACCTGGACGTGCTCGCCGCGGCCTGGCAGCACGTGGTCGACCGCACCCCGGTGCTGCGCACCGCCGTCGTGGTGCAGGGAGTGCCCGTACCGTTGCAGACCGTCCACCGGGACGTGACCCTGCCGGTCACCCGGCACGACTGGAGCACGCTGCCCGAGGACCGGCGTCCGGCGGCGCTCGAAGAACTCCTGGTCACGCAGAGGGAGTTGGGCATCGACCTGCGACGGCCGCCGCTGCTGCGCCTCGCACTGGTCCGCCTCGGCCCCGACGCGGTACGCGTGGTGTGGACCTTCCACCACGTCCTGCTGGACGGCTGGAGCGTCTTCCACGTCCTTGGCGACGTCGTCGAGGCGCACGCGGCCCTCGCCCGGGGTGAGACGCCCCGGCTCACGGAACGCAGGCCCTTCGCCGACTACGCCGCCCACCTCGCAGGCCGCGACACCGGCCGGGCCCGCGACCACTGGCGCGGCGTTCTGGCCGACCTGACAGCCCCGACTCCGCTGCCCTACGACCGCAGGCCCGCCCCGGACACCACCGCCCGCTCCGGCACCTGGCTGTCCGAGCGCCTTGACATCGAACGGACGGCGAAACTCCAGGAGTTCGCGCGCCGGCACCGGCTCACCGTCAACACCCTGGTGCAGGGCGCGTGGGCGCTGCTGCTGTCCCGCTGGAGCGGCACGCCCGACGTGTGCTTCGGCACCACCGTCTCCGGCCGCCCCGCCGACCTGCCCGGCGCCGACACCATCACCGGGCTGTTCATCACCACGCTGCCCGCCCGCACCCGCGTCGAGGGCGCGGCGCCCTGCGCCGACTGGCTGCGCACCTTCCAGGAAGCGCGCGCGGAGGACCGCCGCTTCGACCACCTGCCCCTCAACGACATGCACGCCCTCACCCAACTGCCGCCCGGCGCGCCTCTGTTCGACAGCCTCGTGGTGTTCGAGAACTATCCCGTCGGGGACGCCACGGCCGGCGCCCACGGTCTGACCCTGCGCGACCTCGACGCCCGCGAGGCGACCAACTACCCGCTGACCGTCGTCGTCTCGCCCGGTGACCGCCTCGCGGTGGAACTCGGCTACGACCCGCGCCACTTCGACGCGGACACGGCCCGCGCCCTCGCCGCGCAGCTGCTGCACACTCTGACGTCCCTGGCCGACACGGACGGCGCCGTCCGCCTCGACGACATCGAGGCTCTGTCGGCCGAGGAGCGCGCCAGGCTGCTGCGCGGACCGGCCCGCCCGGAGGCGGCACCGGTGACCCCGGCCACCCTTGCGGCCCTGATCGAGGCCGCCGTGGATCGCCACTGCGACGCGCCGGCCCTGGCCGACCCCGACCGGGTCCTGACGTTCGCAGAGGTCGAGGACCGGGCCAACCGCCTGGCTCGCCGGCTCATCGCCCGAGGCGCCGCCCCTGGCGCCCTTGTTGCGCTGCTGCTGCCGCGCTCCCTGAACATGGTGCTGGCCCAGCTCGCGGTGGCCAAGGCGGGCGCCGCCTTCCTGCCCGTCGACCCGGCCTACCCGGACGAGCGGATCGCGCTCATGCTCCGGGACGCGGCGCCCGCTCTCACGCTGGACGCCAAGGAGGTCGCCGCCTGGCTGGCCGAGGAGAGCGACGACGTTCCCGGTCACCGCCCCACCGACGCCGACCGGGGACGCCCGCTCGACCTGGACGATCCCGCGTACGTCATCTACACCTCCGGTTCCACCGGCACTCCCAAGGGCGTCGTCGTCACCCAGCGCGGTCTCGCCGGGTTCGCCGCCGCCGAGGCCGCCCACTACCAAGTGGCCGCAGGCGACCGGGTGTTGGCGTTCGCCACCCCCAGCTTCGACGCCAGCGTCCTTGAACTGTGCGCGTCGCTGCCGCACGGCGCCCGCCTCGTCGTCCCCGAACCCGGACCCCTGCTCGGCGAGCCCCTGGCCCGGGTGCTGCGCGCCGAACGCATCACCCACACCCTGCTGCCGCCGGCCGCGCTCGCCACCCTTTCGCCCGGTACGCCCGCCACCCTGCCCGACCTCAAGACCCTGATCGTGGGCGCCGACGCGTGCGGCGCGGACCTGGTCGAACGCTGGGCCCCGCACCACCGCATGGTCAACTCCTACGGGCCCACCGAGGCCACCGTCGTCGCCACCTGGTCGGCGCCGCTGACCCCCGACGGCGCCGCCCCGCCCATCGGCCGGCCGCTGCCCGCCACCGGTGCCTACGTCCTGGACGCCCGGCTGCGCCCCGTCCCCGACGGCGTCCCCGGTGAACTCTGGCTCAGCGGCCCGGCCCTGGCCCGCGGTTACCTCGGCCGCCCCGGACTGACCGCCGCCCGCTTCACCGCCGACCCCTTCGGGCCGCCCGGAACCCGCATGTACCGCACCGGAGACCTGGTGCGCCGCGACGGACACGGCGAACTCCATTACCTCGGCCGCACCGACCACCAGATCAAGCTGCGCGGTCACCGCATCGAGGCCGGCGAGGTGGAGGCGGCCCTGACCCGCCACCCCGGTGTCCTGGACGCGGTGGTGGGTGTCCGCGAGGACGAACCCGGCCTGCCCCGACTGGTCGCCCACCTGCACACCGCCCCCGGCGCTCAGGCGCCGACGGACGCGGAGCTGCGCGCCCTCGCCGCCCGTTCGCTGCCCGGATACATGGTGCCCTCGGCGTTCGTCGCCCTCGACCGCTTCCCGCTCACCGAGAACGGCAAGATCGACCGGGCCGCCCTGCCCGCTCCGGAACTCGCCGCCGCAGTGGTCCGGGCCGAGCACGTGGCGCCGCGCACGCCCACCGAGGAGGCGCTGGCCGCCCTGTGGGAGGACGCCCTCGGCACGAGCGTGGGCGCCGAGGACGATTACTTCCTGCTCGGCGGCGACTCGATGCGCGCCCTGCTCATCGCCTCCCGCGCCAATGACCTGTTCGGGGTGGCCCTCACCCCGCGCGACATCCTGGTCTCCCGCACCGTCGCCGCCCTCGCGGAACAGGTCGAGGAACAGGTGCTCAGCGAACTCGAAGACGCCGCGTACGGCGGCCCCGACCACGACGAACGGTGAGGATCCGACGATCATGACGTCTTCGAAGCCTTCCAGGCGAGACCGCGCCGAAGCCCTGCCCGACGACATGCGCGAAGCCCTGCGCCGCAGGCTCGCCGGGCGTGCCGCGACGGGCGCCGGCGGCGCGCAGGCGGGCATCCCGCGCGCCGACCGCCAACGTCCGCTGCCGCTGTCGTTCGCCCAGCAGCGCCTGTGGTTCCTCGACCGGCTGCGCCCCGGCGACGCCCGCTACAACAGCGCTGTCGCGGTACGCCTCACCGGCGCCCTGGACCACCGGTCCCTGGAGCGCGCCCTGGCCGGGGTGGTCGCCCGGCACGAGGCGCTGCGGACCACGTTCGAGGAGAGCGACGGCCGCGCCGCGCAGCGCGTCCAGCCGCCCGCCCCGGTGCCGCTGCCGGTCCGGGACGTCACGGCGGACGGGCTGGACGCGGCGCTGCTCGCCGAGTACTCGGCGCCCTTCGACCTGAACTCCGGGCCCTTGCTGCGGGCCCTGCTGCTACGCGAGGCAGCGGCCTCACACGTCCTGATCCTGACGGCCCATCACATCATCACCGACGGCTGGTCGATGGGCATCGTCCTGAACGAACTGTGCGCCCTGTACGAGCACGTGGCGCACGGTGGCGAGGCCGCTCTGCCCGCCGTGGTGACCCAGTACCCGGACTTCGCCGTCTGGCAGCGCGAGCAGCTGGCCGGGGCACGGCTCGAACGGCAGCTGGCCCACTGGAAGGAGCGGCTGGCAGGCGCGGTCGCACCCGAACTCCCGCTGGACCGGCCCCGGCGCGGCGCGGAGGCCGGCCCCGGAGCCGTCCACGCCTTCACCGTCCCGGCCGAAGTCACCCGTGCGCTGCGCGAACTCGCGGGCCGGCAGCACACCACGCTCTACACCGCGCTCGTCGCCGCCGCCCAAGCTCTGCTCGCCCGCTGGTCGGGGCAGGAGGAGAGCACCGTCGGATCGCTGACCCCGGGCCGTTCGCGCACCGACCTGGAACGGGCGGTCGGCTTCTTCGTGAACACCGTCGTGCTGCGCACCGAGGTGCCGTCGGGCGACTCGTTCAGGGACCTGCTGGCCCGAACCGCCGACACCGTCAACGACGCCTTCGCCTACGGCGACACGCCCTTCGAGCGGATCGTGGAGACGGTGGGCGCCGCCCGTGAGGCGGGCCGCAACCCGCTGTTCGACGTGATGGTCCTGCTGCACCCGGACCCGCCCGCGGCCGCCGCTCCCCGCGACCTCGACATCACCCCGGTCGCCGTGCCCCGCCAGGCCGCGACCTTCGACCTGAGCATCGAGTTCGTGCCGGACGGCGAGGAGCTGACGGGGCTGCTCGAATACCGCACCGACCTCATCGACCCGGACACCGCCCGCCGCATGGCCGGCCAGCTCCTGCGGCTCCTTGAGACGGCCACGGGCGCCCCGGACCGGCCGCTTCGGACCCTGCCGCTCCTTTCCGAGCAGGAGGTACGACAGGTCACCCGCGACTGGAACGCCGCCGCTCAGCCCGTCGGCGACCCCCCCTACCCTCGGCTCTTCGAGCAGCGCGCGGCCCGCACCCCCGACGCGCTCGCGCTGGTGGCGGGCGGCGAACGCCTCACCTACGCGCAGCTCAACGCCCGCGCCAACCGGCTCGCCCACCACCTCATCGGCCTCGGCGCCGGCCCCGAACGTCTTGTCGCGCTCCGGCTGCCGCGCACCGCCGCCATGATCACGGCGATCCTCGCCGTCTGGAAGAGCGGCGCCGGATACCTCCCGCTCGACCCGGCCCTGCCCGAGGAGCGCGTCCGCCACCTACTGGACGACGCCCGCCCGGCCCTGGTCCTTGACGAGGCCGCGCTCGCCTCCCTGCCCGGCGGCCTGCCCGACGCCGACCCCGCCGACGACGACCGCCACCGCCCCCTGGACCCCCTGCACACCGCCTACGTCATCCACACCTCCGGCTCCACCGGCCGGCCCAAGGGCGTCGCCGTACCGCACCGCGCCCTCACCCACCTGCTCGCCGCCCACCGCGCCGGATTCGTCGCCGAAGCGGGCGGCGGACCACTGCGGGTGGCGCTCACCGCGTCGTTCTCCTTCGACACCTCCCTCGAAGGGGTGCTGCTGCTGGCCGACGGCCATCCGCTGCACGTGGTGGACGAGGTGACCCGGATGGACCCGGCCGCCCTGACCGCCTATGTGGTCGAGCACCGCATCGACTTCCTCGACCTCACCCCGTCCTACCTGCGCCAGCTGCTGCCCGCCGGGCTCCTGAGCGACCCGGTCCACTGCCCCCGGGTGCTCATGCTCGGCGGCGAGGCGATCGGCCCCGCGCTCTGGCGCGAACTCGGCGCCCACCCCGAGGTGAGCGCGTACAACTTCTACGGCCCCACCGAGTGCACGGTCGACGCGCTGTCCTGCCGGATCGACGGGACCGGCCGCCCCCTGGTGGGCCGCCCCCTGCCCCACACCCGTGCCTACGTCCTTGACGACCGGCTCCAGCCGGTGCCGCCGGGCGTCGGAGGCGAGCTCTACCTCGCCGGCGAGCAGGTGGCCCGGGGGTATCTGGGGCGCCCGGGCCTGACCGCCGCACGGTTCCTGCCCGACCCGTACGGGCCGCCCGCGACCCGTATGTACCGCACCGGCGACCTGGCCCGCTGGACGGCCGACGGCTGTCTCGACTACCTCGGGCGCGCCGACGACCAGGTCAAGGTGCGCGGCCACCGCATTGAACCCGGCGAGGTCGAGGCCGCGGTCACCGACGTGCCGGGCATCGCCGCCGCCGCGGTCGTCGCGGTCCCCGATCCGCACGGCCACCTGCGGCTCGCCGCCTACGTCGTCCCCGCGCCCGGCGCCGCGCGGCCCGACTCCGAGGCGCTGCGCGCCGCGCTGCGCACGGTCCTGCCCGCCCACATGGTGCCTTCCTCGTTCACACCGCTGACCTCGCTGCCGCTGAACGCCAGCGGCAAACTGGACCGCCGCGCCCTGCCCGCCCCGGACTTCGAATCATCCGCCGCGGCAAGGGAGTTCGTGGCGCCGCGCACCCCGGACGAGGAGATCCTTGCGGGGATCTGGAGCGAGATCCTTGGTGTGCGCCGCGTCGGGGTCACGGACAACTTCTTCGAGCTGGGCGGCGACTCGATCCTGAGCATCCAGGCCGTCTCGCGGGCCAGAGCGGCCGGCCTCGCTCTGTCCTCGCAGGACGTCTTCCGTCACCAGAGCGTCGCCGAGCTCGCCGCCGCCTCCCGGCGTGCCGCTCCGGTGCCCGCGCGGCGCACTTCGCAGGAGAGCGGCCCCGGCCCGCTGACGCCGGTCCAGGAGTGGTTCCTCGCCACCCACGGCCCGCGCCATCGCTTCGCCATGTCCATGCTTCTCGACCTGCCGTACGACCTCGACGAGACGGCGCTGTCGCGCGCGCTGGACGCGGTCGTGACCCACCACCCCTGTCTGCGCGCCCGTTTCACGCGGGACGGTGACACCTGGCGCCAGCATCTGGGCGCCGGCCCGGACACCGGCCTTCTCACCCGCCACGACGACGGCGCGAGCCTCGCCGAGATCGCCGAGTCCGCCCGGGCGGACCTCGACCCCACGGCCGGCCGCATGCTGCGCGCCGTCTTGCTCCCGGCAGCCGAAGGCGCCCGCCCCCGACTGTTTCTGACGGTCCATCACCTGGCGGTGGACAGTGTCTCCTGGCGGGTGCTGCTCACCGACCTGGAGCAGGCCTACCGTCAGACCGTGAACGGGCAGAGCCCCCAACTGGAGCCCGAGCAGACCTCGTTGACCGAATGGGCCCGTGGGCTGGGCGAACTCGTGCGCGCAGGCGCCCTCGACGACGACCTGCCGTACTGGACCGCGCAGAGCGCCCGCCCGCGCGTCCCGCTCCCCGTCGACCTGCCCGGCGCCCCGCTGGCCGGCTCGGTGCGCACGGTCCGCACCCGGCTCGACGCGGCCACCACCGAGGCACTGCTGCGCCGGGTCCCCGGGGCGTACCGCACCCAGGTCAACGACGTGCTCCTGAGCGCGCTTGGCCGTGTCCTCGCGGACTGGGCCGGCGCACCGCACATCACCGTCGCCCTTGAAGGCCACGGCCGCGAGGAACACCTGGTCGAGGGGGCCGATCTGGCGCGTACCGTCGGCTGGTTCACCAGTCAGTTCCCGGTCACCCTCACCCCGATGGGGCCGGCGGGGGCGCCCGACTGGGCCGCGACGCTGAAGTCCGTCAAGGAGGGGCTGCGGGCGGTGCCTCGGCGCGGCCTCGGTCATGAGGCGCTGGGGCGCCTCGGCTCGCCCTCGCCCCAGGCGCGCGCCCTCGCCGAACTGCCGCTGCCCCAGGTGTGCTTCACCTACCACGGCCAGTGGGAGTCCGGCGTGGGCGGCGACTTCGCGCCCGCCGCCGATGTGCCGCCGGGCGACATCGACCCGGCCCAGCCGCTGGACCACCTTCTTGACGTGTCGGCCGTGGTGAGCGACGGCGCCTTGGAGATCACCTGGCACTACAGCGACCAAGTGCACCGGGAGTCCACCGTCCGGGCGCTGGCCGACGGCATGCTGGGCGCCCTCACCGAGGTGACCGAGCACTGCGCCCGCCCCGACGCGGGCGGCCGCACCCCCTGCGACTTCCCGCTGGCCCGCCTCGACCAGGAGGCGGTGGACCGCCTCGTGGGGAACGGCAGGTCCGTCGAGGACCTGCTGCCGCTCACCCCGCTCCAGGAAGGCATGCTCTTCCACCGCCTGGTCGGCGGCACGGACGACGTCTACCTCGACCAGGCCGCCCTGCTCCTGGACCACGTGGCCGACCCCGAGGCGTTCGCCACCGCCTGGCAACGCGTCACCGACCGCACCCCGGCCCTGCGGACCTCGGTCGTCTGGGACGGCGTGCCCGTCCCCCTCCAGCGCGTACACCGGCAGGTGAGGGTGCCGGTCGAGATCCTGGACTGGCGCGCCCTGGACGCGGGGGAGCGGGCCGCGCGCCTTGAGCGGCTGCGCGCCGACGACCTGGCGCGCGGTCTCGACCTGAACGCCGCCCCGTTGATGCGGCTCACCCTCATCCGGCTGCCCGACGCCCGTCTGCACCTGCTGTGGACCTCCCACCACCTGATCCTGGACGGCTGGAGCCTGGCCCAGGTCCTGACCGACGTGTTCGCCGAGTACGCGGCCCTCACCACCGGCATCGAACCCGCGCCGTCCGCGCGCCGGCCGTTCGGGGACTACGTGCGCTGGTTCAACGACCAGGACACCGAAGCCGTCCGTACGCACTGGCGGGGAGTCCTCGACGGATTCACCACCCCGACCCCGCTGCCCGTCGACCGCGCCCGCCCGGCAGGCCACGAGTCGCGCTCGGCAGCCGTGCACACCGCGTCCCTGAGCGAGGAGACCTCCGCCCGTCTCGCCCGCACCGTGCGCGGCGCCGGGCTGACCCTCGGCACCGTCGTGCAGGGCGCGTGGGCCCTGCTGCTGTCCCGTTACGCGGCCGAGCCCGACGTGCTGTTCGGCACGACCGTCTCCGGGCGGCCCGACGACCTGCCCGGCGCCGAGGACATGATCGGCATGTTCATCAACACCCTGCCCACCCGCGTCCGGGTGGCAGGGCGGGGCTCCGCCGCCTCCTGGCTGCGCGAACTCCAGGAGGCGCAGGCCGACGCGCGGCGCTTCGCGGCGGTGTCGCTGGCCGAACTGACCGGCCTGAGCGAGGTGCCGTCCGGCACCGCCCTGTTCGACAGCATGGTGGCCTTCGAGAACTATCCGTTCGACGAGGCGAGTCCGGGCGGCTCCGGCGTGCGCATCGTCGACGTCTCCTCGCGTGACGCCACCAACTACCCGCTGGTCCTGCGCGCCTACCACGGTGAACACTTCGGATTCGATCTCGCCTACGACCCCGAGCTGTTCGACCCGGCCACCGCCGCGAACCTCGCGGGGCGGCTGTGCCGGGTGCTCACCGAGCTGACCGAGGACCTGGAACGCCCCCTGGCCGCCCTCGCCCGTACCACCCCCGAGGAGCGACGCCTTCTCCTCACCGGCGCGAACGGCACCGACGAGGGCAGGCCCACCGAGACGCTGGCCGGCCTTTTCGAAGCACAGGCCGCCCGCACCCCGCACGCCGAGGCCGTCACCTGCGGCGCCGAACGGCTGGACTACGCCGAACTGGACGCACGCGCCGGCCGCCTCGCCCACCGCCTGGCCGAACTCGGCGCCCGCCCCGAGCGGTACGTCGCCCTCGCCCTGCCCCGCTGCGCCGACCTGGTCGTCGCCGTCCTCGCCGTCCTCAAGACGGGCGCCGCCTATCTGCCCATCGACCCGGCGCTGCCCGCCGACCGCGTCACCGGCATCCTGGACGACGCCGCACCGGTGGCCCTCGTGACCGGCACGGAGGTCGCCGGCCACCTCGCCGTACCCGTACTGCGCCTGGACGACCCCGAGGTCCGCGCCGACCTCGCCCGGCGCCCGGCCGCCCCGGCGCGCGGGCAGCACCGCCCGCTGCCCGACAGCCCGGCCTACGCCATCTACACCTCGGGCTCCACCGGCCGCCCCAAGGGCGTGGTGATCCCGCACGCCAACGTGGTGCGCCTCTTCAGCCGCACCCACGACTGGTTCCGCTTCGATTCCACCGACGTGTGGACGCTGTTCCACTCCTACGCCTTCGACTTCTCCGTCTGGGAGCTGTGGGGGCCACTGCTGCACGGCGGTCGGCTCGTCCTGGTCCCCGACGAGACCGCCCGCTCCCCGGAGGACTTCCTGCGTCTTCTCGCCGACGAGCAGGTCACCGTCCTCAACCAGACGCCGTCCGCCTTCTACCCGCTGATCCGCGCCGACGCCGAACACCCGAAGGACAGCGAGCGTCTGGCGCTGCGCACGGTCGTGTTCGGCGGCGAGGCACTGGAGGTGTCCCGGCTGGCCGACTGGTACGCCCGCCACGCCGACACCGCGCCACGCCTGGTGAACATGTACGGCATCACCGAGACCACCGTGCACGTCACCTACGCCCCCCTGGACCGGGCGGCAGCGCACGCCGGCCCCGCGAGCCCCATCGGCACCGCCATACCCGACCTGCGCACCTACGTCCTCGACGAGACGCTGAACCTCGCGCCGCCCGGCGCGGTGGGGGAGCTGTACGTGGCGGGACAGGGCCTGGCGCGCGGCTACCTCAACCGGCCCGGCCTGACCGCCACCCGTTTCCTCGCCGACCCGTTCGGCCGGCCCGGCGCCCGCATGTACCGCACCGGCGACCGGGCCCGGCGACGGGCCGACGGGGGCCTGGAATATCTGGGCCGCGCCGACCAGCAGGTGAAGATCCGCGGCTACCGCATCGAGCCCGGTGAGATCGAGGCGGCCCTGCACAGCCACCCGGGTGTCGCCGGCGCCGCCGTCGGCGTCCACGAGGACACGGAGGGCACTCGGCGCCTGGTCGCCCATGTGGTCGCCGCCGGCGCCGCCGCGCCGTCCGCCGCCGAACTGCGCGCCCACCTCCAGCAGTCGCTCCCCGCGCACATGGTGCCCGCCGCCTACGTGCCGATGCCGGCTCTGCCCCTCACCTCCAACGGCAAGCTCGACCGGCGCGCGCTGCCCGCGCCAGGTCCCGGCGGCTTCGCGACCGCCGGTGAGCACACACAGCCGCGCACCCGGGCCGAACGGCTCGTGGCCACCGCCTGGGCGGAAGTCCTGAACACCGAGGAAGTCGGCGCGGACGACGACTTCTTCGCCCTCGGCGGCGACTCGATCCTCGCCGTCCGGGTCGTCTCCCGCCTGCGTAGCGCCTTCGGCGGTGACCTCTCACCCCGCCTGCTGTTCACCCATCCGACCCTGTCGGCCCTCGCAGGGGCCCTCGGCGACCCGTCCGACGCCCCCGAAACCCCCGTCGGCGCCATCCCGGCCGCCCACCCGGACGACCCGGCTCCGCTGTCCCACGCACAGCAACGCCTGTGGTTCCTGGACCGCTTCGAGCCGGGCAGCACCGAGTACACCACCCTCTCCCTGCTGCGCCTCACCGGTCCGCTCGACCCAAGCGCCCTGCGCACGGCCCTCGACGGCCTGGTCGCACGGCACGAGTCCCTGCGCACCACCTTCGCCGAACACGACGGCCAGGCCCGGCAGATCATCCACCCGCCCGCTCCGGTGGACCTGCGCACCCAGGACTGCGCGGACGCCGCCGCGCTCGACGCCCTCGTCAAGAGCGAGGCGGCCCGCCCCTTCGACCTCGGCACCGGACCACTGATGCGCGCCCACCTGGCCCGGCTGACCGGTGCGGGCGCCGAGCAGCACGTCCTTGTCCTGGCCCTGCACCACATCGTCACCGACGGCTGGTCCATGGGCGTTCTCGGCCGGGACCTCGGCGAGCTGTACGCGGCCGCCCTCGAGCGGCGCCGACCCGACCTGCCCACCCCGTCGCTGCGCTACGCCGACCACGCCGCCTGGCAGCGTGCGCGCACCGGGCAGGGCGAGGCCGACCTGGCCTACTGGCGCCGGGCCCTGGACGGCGTGACACCTCTGGAGCTGCCCACCGACCGGCCGCGCCCAGCCGTGCGCACCCGGGAGGGCGACCTGGTCACCTTCACCCTGCCCGCCGCGCTCACCGACCGGCTGCGCGCGCGGGGACGGGAGGCGGACGCCACCCTCTTCATGACCTTGCTGACGGCCTGTCAGATCGTGTTGGCCCGCTGGTCCGGCCAGCAGGACATCACGGTGGGCACCGTCACCGCGGGCCGCGACCGCCCCGAACTGCACGACGTGGTCGGCATGTTCGTCAACACGCTGGTGCTGCGCGCCCGGGTCCGTCCCGAGCTGTCGTTCCGTGACCTGCTGAGGGAAGGACGCGCCACCGTGCTGGACGCGGTCTCCCACCAGGACGTGTCCTTCGAACGCGTCGTGGACGCGGTCCAGCCCGAACGCGACACCAGCCGCACCCCGCTGTTCCAGGTGATGGTGGCGCTGCACAACCTGGGCACCGAGGTCCCCGCACTGCCCGGCCTCGAAGTGGAGCCGATGCTCCCGCCGGTCCGGCACGCCACCTTCGACCTGGCCTTCGACTTCGTCGAACGCGACGGCGCCATCACCGGACACCTGGAGTACAGCACCGGCCTGTTCGACCGGACCACGGCACACCTCCTGACCGAGCGGCTGCGCGTCCTGCTCCAGGCCGCCGCCGACGACCCGGAGCGCGGCGTCGGCGCCCTGCCCCTGATGACCGGAGCCGAACGGCAGCGCCTGCTTGACCTCGGACGGGGCACGCCGCTGCCGGGGCCCGGCACCACCTTCCCCGCCCTCTTCGAGACGCGGGCCGCCCGCACCCCGCACCTCACCGCGCTGGTCGCCCCCGACGCCACCCTCGACTTCGCCACCCTCAACGAGCGGGCCAACCGGCTGGCCCATCACCTCATCGGCGAGGGCGCGGGCCCCGAGAGCGTGGTCGCGGTCCGCCTTCCGCGCTCCTGCGGCCTGCTGGTGGCGCTCCTGGCCGTCGCCAAGGCGGGCGCCGCGCTGCTCTTCGTGGACCCGCGCCTGCCCGCCGAACGCGTCCGGGTCCTGCTGGAGGACGCCCGCCCGCGAGCCGTCCTCACCGAGGACACCCTGCGCGCCGCCGACGCCCGCGGCCTGCCCGCCCACAACCCCACCGACGCCGACCGCGTCACCCCGCTGCACCCCGAGAACACGGCCTACATCGTCTACACCTCGGGCTCGACGGGCCGACCCAAGGGCGTCGCCGTCGAGCACCGGCACCTGGTCAACCTCTGCCGTGACCACGAGGCGAACCTCATCGGACCGCACACCGCCGAAGGCACCCGGCTGCGGGCCGCCCTCAGCGCCTCCTTCGCGTTCGACACCTCCTGGGAAGGGCCGCTGCTGCTCGCCCTCGGCCACCAGGTCCACCTGATCGACGACGACACGCGCCTGGACCCCGAGGCGTTCTGCGCCCAGGTCGCCGCCGACCGCATCGACCTGGTCAACGTCACCCCCACCTTCCTGCGCGAACTCCTGGCGGCCGGACTGCTCGCCCCCGGCCGCCACCACCCCGAGCTGCTGCTCGTCGGCGGCGAAGCCGTCCCCGCGGCCACCTGGCGGGACCTGGTCGCGGCCCACGACGAGTCCGGCGTCACCGCCGTCAACATGTACGGCCCCACCGAGTGCACGGTCGACTCCGTCTACGGCCCCTGCGCGGACCGCCCCGACCGGGCCGTCATCGGCCGCCCCGGCGGCGGACTGCGCGCCTACGTCCTGGACGAGGCCCTGCGCCCGGTACCCGTCGGCACGCCCGGCGAGCTCTACCTCGCCGGCGCGCAGGTGGCCCGTGGCTATCTGAACCGGCCTGGCCTGACGGCGGGCCGCTTCATCGCCGACCCCTTCGGGACGGCGGGGGAGCGCATGTACCGCACCGGCGACCTCGCCCGCTGGGACACGGCCGGGCTGCTCGAATTCCTGGGCCGCGCCGACGAACAGCTCAAGATCCGGGGCTTTCGCATCGAGCCCGGCGAGATCGAGGCGGCGCTGCTCGCCCTGCCGGGGATCACCGACGCCGCCGTCACCGCACGCGAGCACGCGGGCCATCTGATGCTGGTCGCCTATGTGGTGGCCGCCGACGGCCGGCAGCCGGTCGCCGACGACCTGCGGATGCGACTGCGCAGCACGCTGCCCGATCACCTGGTGCCCGCCGCGTTCGTCCCGCTGGAGCGGATACCGCGCACCGCCGGAGGCAAGACCGACCGCCGCGCCCTGCCGGACCCGCCCCTACAGCCCGCCACCGACAGCGCCCACGTCGCACCGAGGACCGGCGCCGAGCAGACGCTGGCCGCCATCTGGGCCGACGTACTCGGCATCCCCAAGGTGGGGGCACGGGACAACTTCTTCGCGCTCGGCGGCGACTCCATCCTCAGCATCCAGATCGTCTCCCGCGCCCGCCGCGCCGGACTCGCCCTCACCACCAAGGACGTCTTCCGCCACCAGAACATCGCCGAACTCGCTCTGTGCGCAGAGCAGTTGGCCGCGCCCACGACGGAAGCCGCCGAGGACGCCACAGCTCCCGCGCCGCTCACTCCGATCCAGCACTGGTACCTGGAGGGCCGACGCCCCGGCGACCCGATGCGCTTCACCATGACCCAGCGCTTCGAGCTGGCACCGGACACGGACACCGAGGCGCTTCACCGGGCCGCCGACGCCGTGGTCGCACGGCACGGCGCACTGCGCACGCGGTTCACGCACACCGCGTCCGGCTGGCAGCAGGAGGCGCTCCCCGCGCCGCCCGAGCCCGTCTTCGGCCGGTACGACCTCTCCGGCCTCGATGACGCCGAGGCCGAGGCCGAGGCGCACCGCCTCACCGACCGGGCACAGGCCGCCCTCGACCCCGTCCAAGGGCAGGTCGTACGTTTCCTGCTTCTGGACCGTGGCCCGGGCCGGGCAGCCCAACTCGTCATCACCGCCCACCACTTGGCCATCGACGGCGTGTCCTGGCGCATCCTGCCGGCCGACCTGTCCGCCGCCTACCAGCAGGCCGCCGCGGGGCGCGCCGTGGACTCGGCGCCCGTGGGCACCCCCTACGGACGCTGGGCGGCCCGCCTGGCCCAGCACACCCGGGACGGCGCCTTCACCGCCGACCTGGCGTACTGGCAGCGGTCCCTCCAGGCCCCCGCCGGCCTGCCCGCCGGGCGGCCCGGCCCCAACACGTACGCCACATCGGCCACGGTCACCGTCACTTTGGACGCCGAGACCACCGACGCCCTGCTGCGCCGGGTGCCCGATGCCTACCGCACCCAGGTCAACGACGTCCTGCTCAGCGCCCTCGGTCACACACTCGCCCAGTGGTGCGGACGGGACACCGTCCTGATCGGCGTCGAGGGCCACGGCCGCGAAGACCTCTTCGCCGACGTCGATCTGTCGCACACGGTCGGCTGGTTCACCGCCGAGTTCCCGCTCGCGCTGCGCGTCGACCCCGGCGCCGGCTGGCACGACACACTCCGCTCGGTGAAGGAACAGCTGCGCGCCGTCCCCGCGCACGGCCTGAGCCACGGCGCACTGCGCCACCTCCTGCCGAACAGCCCCCTGACCGGCGCGCCCGCGCCGCAGGTCGGGTTCAACTACCACGGCCAGTGGGACGGGGGCAGCGGCAGCGGCGACGGCCTGCTGCGCACGGCGCTCGCGCCCACCGGCAGCGACACCGACCCGGACGCCCCGCGCCCCTACGTCCTGGACATCACCGGCGTCGTCCAGGAAGGCCGGCTGGAACTGGGCTGGAACTACCCCGAGGCCGTCCACGACGAAAGCACCGTCCGTGCCCTGGCCGAGCAAATGATCACCGCGCTGCGGGACATCGTGGCGCACTGCGCGAGCCCCGGCGCCGGCGGGCGCACCCCCGGCGACTTCCCGCTCGCCGGGCTGACACAGGACAGCCTCGACCGGCTCATCGGTGACGGCCGGCACATCGAGGACGTGCTCCCGCTCAGCCCCCTCCAGGCGGGGATGCTCTTCCACGGCCTGGTGGACACCGACGGCGCATACTTCGACCGGATCGCGGTCCGGCTGTCAGGAGTGGCCGACCCGCAGGCCTTCGGCGCCGCCTGGCAGCTGGTCGCCGACCGTACTCCGGCGCTGCGCACCAGCGTGCACTGGCAGGGGCTGCCGCAGCCGGTCCAGGTCGTGCACCGCCGGGCCGACTTGCCCGTACGTCACTTCGACTGGCGCGCTCTGTCCCCGGCGGAACGCGCCGAGCGCACCGAGCGCCTGTTGGACGAGGACCGCGTCACGGGAATGGACCTGAACACCGCACCGCTCACCCGCCTCGCGCTGGCCGCGCTGCCCGGCGAGGAGGTGCTGCTGCTGTGGTCCACCCACCACATCGCCCTGGACGGCTGGAGCACCGGTCAGCTCCTGACCGAGGTGTGCGAGCGCTACGCCGCGCTGACCGGAGGTCTTGACCCGCAGCCCCCGGTGCGGCGGCCCTTCGCCGACTTCCTGCACTGGCTCGACCAACAGGACCGGGCCGCCGCCGAACGCCACTGGAGCGACGTCCTCACCGGCTTCACCGCCCGCACTCCGCTCCCCTACGACCGTGCCCCGGGCGAGGCCCACCGCGCCCGTGCCACCGCCCAGGTGCGGCACGCACTCGACGACGAGGTCTCCGCGCGGCTGCGTGCGGGCGCGGCCCGGGCCGGACTGACCGTCAACACCCTGGTGCAGGGCGCCTGGGCACTGCTGCTTGCCCGCTCCGCAGGCCGCCAGGACGTGGTGTTCGGCACCACGGTCTCGGGCCGCCCGGCCGAACTGCCCGGCGTCGAAGGCATGATCGGCATGTTCATCAACACCGTGCCCACCCGGGTCCGCCTCCGCGGCGGCGGTGTGCTGCCGTGGCTGCGCGACCTCCAGGAGAGCGAGACGGAGGGCCGCCGCTTCGACCACCTCGCCCTGTCCCGCATCCAGGCCGGCAGCGAAGTACCTTCCGGTGAGGCCCTGTTCGACAGCATGGTCGTGTTCGAGAACTACCCCGTCGACGCGTCGGCCACGGCACGCACCGGCGTCCAGGTTTGCGAAGTACGGGCCGAGGACGCGCCCACCTTCCCGTGGTGCCTGCGCGCCCACCTCGCCGAACGGCTCGGATTCGACCTGGCCTACGATCCCGCCCTGTTCGACGCGGCCACCGTCGAGCGGGCCGTGGAGCGCCTTACGGTCCTGCTCACCGTCTTCGCCGACAATCTGGAAACCGACCTCGCCGACGTGGACGCGCTCACCGCGGCCGACCGGCGGCTGCTGGCGTCCTGGAACGCCTCGGCCCGCGTGACGCCACCACGCAGCCCCGTCGACGTATTCACCGAACAGGCCCGCAGCACCCCGGACGCCGTCGCCATACGCGACGGGGACCAGGAAGTGACCTACCGCCAACTGGCCGTAGCGGCAGGAAGGTTGGCCCGAACTCTGAGGGAGGGGGGTCTCGCCGCCGAAGGCCGGGTCGCGCTGTTCATGGACCGCTCCGCCGACCTCGTCATCGCCCAGCTCGCCGTCCTCGGCGCGGGCGGAGCCTACGTACCGGTCGACACCCGCGCGCCGGAGGAACGCCGCCGGAGCCTGCTCGACTCGGCGGGCGTCACGGCCCGGCTCACCGCGGCCGACGTCGCCGCCGCCCGCGCCGGCACCGGGGACGGAGTACTGGCGCCCGGCGACCCCGACCGCCTCGCGTACGTCATGTTCACCTCCGGCTCGACCGGCAGGCCCAAGCCGGTGGCGGTGCGGCACCGGGATGTCGTGGCCCTGGCCACCGACAGCCGCTTCACCGGCGGCGTCAGCGACCGGGTGCTGCTGCACTCCCCGGTGGCGTTCGACGCGGCCACCTTCGAAGTGTGGGCACCGCTGCTGAACGGCGGCAGCGTGGTCATCGCCCCCGACGGCGCTGTCGACGGCGCCCTCATCCGCCGGCTCGCCGGCACCGAGGGGCTGACGGCGCTGTGGCTGACGGCCGGCGTCTTCCGTCTCCTCGCCCAGGACGCGCCGGACTGCTTCGCCGGACTGCGACAGGTGTGGACCGGGGGCGACGTGGTCCCCGCGGCCGCCGTGCGCCAGGTCCTCGCCGCCTGCCCGGGACTGAGCGTGGTGGACGGCTACGGACCCACCGAGACCACCACCTTCGCGACGTCCCACGAGCTCACCGACGCCGCCCAGGTGCCCGACACCGTGCCCATCGGCCGCCCGTTGGACGACATGCGCGTCCATGTCCTGGACGCACGGCTGCGACCCGTCCCGCCGGGCAGCGCCGGTGAGCTCTACCTCGCCGGCGAAGGCGTCGCCCGTGGCTACCTGGGCCGGCCCGGTGACACCGCGGCCCGCTTCCTCGCGGACCCCACGGGCCCGGCCGGCACCCGCATGTACCGCACGGGCGACCTGGCACGCCGGCGCCCGGACGGCACCGTGGAGTTCCTGGGACGCGCCGACGACCAGGTCAAGATCCGCGGCTTCCGTGTGGAGCCCGGCGAGGTCGAGGCCGTTCTCGCCGGCCATCCCGACGTCGCGGACGTGGCGGTGCTGGCCAACGCGGGCCGCTCCGGCGCCAAGCGGCTCATCGCCTACGTCGTCGGCCCCGCCGGCCGAAACCCGGCGGCCCTGCGGGACTTCGCGGGCCGCACCCTGCCCGACTACCTCGTCCCCACCGACATCTTCGCGCTCGACTCGCTGCCGCTGAGCGCCAACGGCAAGGTCGACCGCGCCGCCCTGCCCGCGCCAGAGGCCGCCCCGAGGGCGGAGCGCACCGAGCCCCGCACCGAGGCCGAGCGCCGCACCGCCGAGATCTTCGGACAGGTCATCGGCATCGAACCGCCCGGCGTGGACGACGACTTCTTCGCCCTGGGCGGCGACTCCATCCTCAGCATCCGGCTCGCCGCCCGCCTGTCCGAGGCCTTCGCGAGCGGCCTCACCCCCCGCGACGTCTTCACCCGCCCCACCCCGGCCGCGCTCGCCGCCCTCCTCACCGAGGCATCCCGGCACGCCCGTCCGGCCATCACCCCGGCCGCCCGTGACGCGGCCCTGCCGATGTCGCACGCCCAGCAACGCCTGTGGTTCCTGGAGGAGTTCGCGCCCGACGGCAGCGAGTACGTCACCGCGCTCGCTCTGCGCCTGCGCGGGGGCCTGGACAGCGGCGCGCTGGCCGCCGCCGTCACCGCCCTGGTCGCCCGGCACGAATCGCTGCGCACCACCTTCGACAGCGTGGACGGCCACGGCGTGCAGATCATCCACCCGCCGCGCCCGGTGCCGCTGCCACCGCACGACCTGTCCGCGCTCGCGGCGCGGGACCGGGAGCCGGCCCTGCGCGCGCTGCTCGCCGAGGAGCGGGAGCGCCCCTTCGACCTGCGCGAAGGCCCACTACTGCGTACGCTGCTCGTCCGGCTCGCCGACGACGACCACGTCCTCGCCCTGTGCCTGCACCACATCGTCACCGACGGCTGGTCCACCTCGGTCCTGCTCGGTGACCTGGCCCACCTCTACCGGGCCCAACTGGGCCGCCAGGACGACGCGTTGCCGCCGCTGCCGATCCAGTACGCCGACTACGCGGCCTGGCAGCGCGGCGCCCAAGCAGCCGAGGTTGAGCAGCAACTGGCCTACTGGACGGAGCAGTTGGCGGACATATCGGCACTCGATCTGCCCACCGACCGGCCCCGCCCCGCCGTCCGCACCAGTAACGGCGCCACCACCCGCCTCATCGTGCCGGCCGACATCACCGCGCGACTGAACCGGCTCGGCCGTGAGCACGGTGCCACCTTGTTCACCACCCTGGTGGCGGCCACACAGGCCTACTTGGCGCGACTGTCGGGACAGAGCGACATCGCGGTGGGCACCGTGACCTCGGGACGCGATCGCGCCGAGACCGAACACCTCGTCGGATTCTTCGTCAACACCCTCGTCCTGCGCTCCCAGGCCGACACCGGCCGGCCGTTCACCGACTTCCTCGGCGCGGTCCGCCGAAGCGTCCTCGACGCCTTCGCGCACCAGGACGTGCCCTTCGAGCGCGTCGTGGATGAGGTCCAACCGGCCCGGGACACCAGTCGCACCCCGCTCTTCCAGGTCATGGTCGTGCTACAGAACACCCCGGGCGCCGACCTCGACCTCCCGGGCCTGCACGTCAGCGACGTCGAGGCCGACACCCATCAGGCGGCCTTCGACCTCACCATCGAATTCGCCGAGGCACCGGACGGAACGCTGCACGGCCTGCTCTCCTACAACACCGACCTGTTCGACGCGGCCACCGCGGACGGCCTCGCCGCACGCCTCGGGATCCTCCTGGAAGCGGTGGCCACCGACCCCGACCGCCCGCTCGGCGCCCTGCCGCTGACCTCCGCCGAGGAGGAAGGCACCCTCCTGGCCCAGGGCAGGGGCACCTGCGAGGCCGTGACCGGGACGCCGCTGCCCGGCCTGTTCGAGCGGCAGGCGGCCCGCACCCCCGACGCGGTCGCCCTGTCCGAAAGCGGCCGGGACCTGACGTACGCCGAACTCGACCGGGCCGCCAACCGCTTCGCGCACCGCCTGATCCGTGACGGCGTCGGACCGGAACGCGTGGTCGCCCTCTGCCTGCCCCGCTCGGCCGCCATGGCGGTGGCCCAGCTCGCGGTCACGAAGGCCGGCGGAGCCTTCCTGCCCGTCGACCCCGACTACCCGCAGGCCCGCCGGGAGTTCATGATCCGCGACGCCGGCGTCCACCGCGTCGTGAGCGATCCGGCCGAGGTCCTGACCACCGACGGACCGGACACACCACCCGACGACGCGGCCCGCACCACCCCCCTGCTGTCCGGGCACCCCGCCTACGTCATCTACACCTCGGGTTCCACCGGGACACCCAAGGGCGTGGTGGTCACCCACCGGGGCCTCGCCTCCTTCGCCGCCGCCGCCTCGAAGCGTTACGCGGCCGGCCCGGGCGACCGGATGCTCCAGTTCGCCTCGCCGAGCTTCGACGCGTCCGTGCTGGAGCTGTGCACCTCGCTGCTCAACGGCGCCACCCTGGTCACCGGCGAAGAAGGACCGCTGGTCGGGGAGCGCCTGGCCGAGGTGCTTGCCGAGCGGCGCATCAGCCACGCCCTCATCCCCCCGGCCGCCCTCGCCACCGTCCCCGCGCGGGAAGCGGCCCGGCTCCCCGCCCTGCGCACCCTGATCGTCGGCGCGGAGGCCTGCCCCGCACACCTGGTCACCACCTGGGCCCCCGGCCGCCGCATGATCAACTCCTATGGGCCGACGGAGGCCACCGTCGTCGCCAGCTGGACCGGCCCGCTCGCCCCCGGCGCCGGCGCACCCTCCATCGGGCGTCCATCGGGCAGCACCGGCCTGTACGTACTCGACAGCGCGAGGCGGCCCGTCCCGCCCGGCGTGACGGGCGAGCTGTACCTGGCCGGCCCCGGACTGGCCCGTGGCTACCTCGGCCGTCCCGGCCTGACCGCCCAGCGCTTCGTCCCTGACCCGTTCGGGGCGCCGGGGGAGCGGATGTACCGCACCGGCGACCTGGCCCGCTGGGGCACGGACGGTGAACTCCACTACGCCGGACGCGTGGACGACCAGGTCAAACTGCGCGGCTTCCGCATCGAACCGGGCGAGATAGAAAGCGCGCTGCGCCGCAGCCCCCTGGTCCTGGACGCGGCGGTCGTCGTACGCACCGACACGGCCCGGCCCGCGAACGGCGACGACGGCCAGTCGGAGTCGGCGGCCACCGGACCCGCCCGGCTCGTCGCCTACGTCGTACCGGACCCGGCGGCGGCCGACGAGGCGAACGGCCACGACCCGCTCCCCGTCGAGGACCTGCGCGAGCACCTTGGCACAACGCTGCCGCCGCACATGGTGCCCTCGCTCTTCGTGCCGTTGGAGCGGCTGCCCCTCACCGTCAACGGCAAGCTGGACCGGCGCGCGCTGCCCGCCCCCGGACCCGGCCGGGCCGGCGGCAGGCCGTACCGCGAGCCGCGCACCGACACCGAGCGGCGGGTCGCCCGCATCTGGGCCGACGTCCTGGGCGTCACGGACGTCGGCGTCGACGACAACTTCTTCGCCCTGGGCGGTGACTCCATCCTGAGCATGCAGGTCGTCTCCCGACTGCGCCGCGACGGCCTCCACCTGGTGACCAGGGACCTGTTCACCCACCAGACCCTCGGCGCGCTCGCCTCCGTCGTGCGCACCGCGTCCCGGGGGACCGCCCAAGGCCCGGTCACCGGCGAGGTGCCGCTCACCCCCATCCAGGACTGGTTCCTCACCACACCCCGCGCCGCCCACCACCACTTCAACCAGTCGACGCTGCTCGAACTCGACGGCGCCCCCGACCCCAACGCCCTGGACACCGCCCTGCGCGCCCTGCTGGAACACCACGACGCGCTGCGCATGCGCTTCACCAAGGACGCCGACGGCTGGCACCAGTTCAACCCGCCGCCCACCACCGCCCGGCCGGACGACGCCTTCCTCATATGCCACGACCTGTCCGGACTCGCACCGGAGGACGCGGACGCGGCCATGCAGAAACGCGCCGACGAACTGCACGCCGGCTTCGACCTGGCCGATGGCCCGCACCTGCGGGCGGCCCTGTTCACCGGCGGCCCCGAACGCCCCGCCTACCTGCTGCTCATCGCCCACCACTTGGTGGTGGACGCCGTCTCCTGGCGCGTCATCGGCGACGACCTGGAAACCGCCTACCGCCAAGCCGTGCAGGGCGCGCCCGTCGACCTGGGGGAGCGCGGCACCAGCTTCCGTGACTGGGCCCGGGGACTCGCCGCACACGTCCGCGCGGGCGAACTGGACTCCGAGCTGCCCCACTGGCGTGATGTCGTACGTGCGGCACCAGGACCCGGCACCGGACCCGACACCGCGCCCGAGCCCGAGGACACCGTGCCCGCGACCGTGATCGGCGTCGAACTCGACGAGGAGGACACCGAGACCCTGCTCCGCGCCGCGCCGACGGCGTACCGCACGCGCATCAACGACGTGCTGCTCGCCGCCCTGGCTCTGGCTCTGGCCCGCTGGACCGGCGAGGAACGGGTCCGTCTCGACCTGGAGGGCCACGGCCGCGAGAGTCTTGTCGACGGGGTCGATCTGACCCGCACCGTCGGATGGTTCACCAGCGTGCACCCCATCGCGCTCCAGGTCGACGACCCGGGCCGGCTCGCCGCGGACCGCGACTGGCGGGCCCTGGTGAAGTCGGTGCGCCGGCAACTGCGGGCCGTCCCCGGCAAGGGCGTCGGCTTCGGAGCGCTGCGGACGTTCGCAACCCCCGAGATCCGCGAGCAACTGGGCGCGGGCGCGCACAGCCAGCTGGTCTTCAACTACCTGGGCCAGTGGGACGCCCGCCCCCAGACGTCGGGCGGCGGCCTCATCCGCACGCAGCACGGCCCCCTGGGCCAGGACCACGACCCGCGCGACGGCGGATCCCACGCCCTGGAGGTCGTCGGTTCCGTGGAGCACGGCCGTCTCGCCTTCACCTGGCATCACCGCCCGGCCCTGCACGACACGCGGACCGTGCGCCGCGTGGCCGAGGAATTCGCCGATGCCCTGCGCCACATCGCCCATCACGCCCGGGGAGGCCGGTGACCGACCAGAACCCGCGCCGAGCAGGTACGCACGGGACAGCTCGGCACCGCCCCCACACCCCCCGCGCCCCGACCCCTGTCACCACCGACAGCCACCCGCCCACCACACGCCCCACCACCACGGAGGAACGACCCATGGACGAGAACACCCGCTACCAGGTGCTGCGCAACGACGAGGAGCAGTACTCCCTCTGGCCCGTCGACATCGAGGTCCCCGCCGGCTGGCAGCCCGTCGGCAAGGAGGGGACCGAGTCCGAGTGCACCACGTACGTCGACGAGGTCTGGACCGACATGCGTCCCCGCAGCCTGCGCGAGCGCATGGAGAACACCGGAGCCTGACGCCCCGGCAGGCGGGGCGGCGCCGGACCGGTATGCCCGGTCCGGCCCCCACCCCGCCCTCCCCCCACGTGAGCTCTCACCCACGGCCTCGGCGCCCCACCGCCCCCGGCCTGCCCGCGCGCCGACACCGAGGAGCCCGCCATGACCCCCGAACTGCACACCGCCCGCCTGCACTTCCGCCCCTACCGGCGCCAGGACGAAGACCACTTCGTCGCGCTGCTGCGTGACGAGGAGGTGTGCAGGTGGATGGGGCAGGACCTCGTGCCCGAACCCGACCTGCGCGCGCTGTTCACCGGAATTCTGACCGAGGTGTACCCGAAGCGGAGGTTCGACGTCTGGGGTGTGTGGCAGGACGACGTGTACGTAGGTCACGCGGAAGTGAAGAAGACGGGCAACGTCCCAGGTCACGAACTGGTGGCCGCGCTCCTGCCCGCGTACTGGGGCCGGGGCCTGGGCGGAGAAGTGGTCACGGGACTACTGAGACACGCGGGCGAAAACCTCGGTCTGAACGAAGTCTGGGGCATGGTCGGCTCGGCGAACACCGCGAGCCTGGCGATGTGCGAGCGGCTGGGCTTCCGATACGTCCGCGACGTGGTCGGTGACGACGGATCGACGACCAAGATGGTGTCGATCCCCACGATACGTACGTCGTCGCCCGCAGCGGTACCGGCCCCCGTACCAGTACCGGCACCCGTACCGGCGCAGGTACCGGCATCGCAGGACGCCGGGAGCGGGACCTCACCGCACTGACCCGGCGCCCGCACCGACCGGGTCGGCTGACCGCCGTGGTCCTGTGCCGCCAGAGGCGAGGGTTTCTCAGGTGCGCCGGGACAACAGGGCCACGAACGCGAGGTAGGAGAGGGCGGCAGTGGCCACGAACCAGAAGTACGGATCGCCGCTCCGCCCGGATGCCAACTCGCCGAGGAAGGCACTGAGATTGCCCACGGTCAGCACGATGCCCGTGCCGGCCCAGGCCAGCCCTCCGATCCGGGCGAAGCGCTCGTCGGGAGACTTTGCCGTGAGGCCCTGATAGGTCTCGCTCCGGCGTCCCAGCAGCGCTAGGACAAGACTGCACGCCGCCAGAATCCCCAACGTCACCAGACCGAGGGCGAGGTGGCCGCCGACAGCCGCAGCCACGAGACAGGCCACCCCCACGGCGAGGAATAATCCGGGGACGGCCCGCCCGGCTGTGTCAGGCGCCATCCGCTGTGCTGTCTTCGACATGAAACATCTCCTCGACGCTGACCTTGAAGAACTTGGCCATGGATATGGCTAGCGGCAGGGACGGGGTGTATCGCTCGGTCTCGATGGCGTTGATCGTTTGCCGTGAGACCCCGAGGGCCGCGCCCAATTGACCTTGGGAGAGCCCTCGTGATGACCGCAGTTCTCTGACGCTGTTCCGCATATGTAAAGCCTACTTGTCACCCCACAGGGGGTGTCAAGCTTGCTTTACAGGGCGATGGGCCTCGCACGGCCGCGCCCGGGCATCACACCCATGCCGCGGCCACGGGCGCCGGACGCCGCAAGACCGGTCTCGGGACAGAGACGCGGAAGGCCCCGCACGGGGCCGGGAAGCCGGGGATCCACGTGCGGGGCCACACTCACGGGCAAGGGGCCGTCAGACTCCGGTCAGGGTGTACGTACCCGTACCGTCCTGGCGGCCGCTTGAGTACTGGCGGATCAACTCCCCGTCCGCGTAACGGTCGTGGCCCATCATGGAGCCGGTGTACTTGTTCTGCACGCCGATCTTCGAGCTGCCGGGCACGTCACGGTAGATGTAGAACCGCTGGAGGTCGTCCTGAGCGCAGGTGGCCGTGGTCAGATACGCCTGCTCCTGGTTGGCGATGTCCGACGGGATGGTCGCGCATCCGCCGTTGCCCCAGTTCCACAGGGACGCCTCGACGACCCCGTTGCGCTCCGTCACATTGCACAGCCGCCAGTTGTCCAGGTGGGCGCTGAAGAAGTTGGATTCACGCAGGCGGACTCCGTCGTTGGCCAGGAGTGGTGCGCTCCAGTTCAGAGGCTTGCCGGGGACGTCGATCCGGTAGACGGCGGGCTGGCAGTCCAGTGCGGCGGCCCGCGCGGCCGGGGCCGGGTTCCCGACGCCCTTCACGCTCTTGTCGGCCGTGACGGCCTTGCTGGCTTTCGTGGCTTCCTGCCTGGCCTTGTCGGCCTTCGCCGAGGGGACCGGCCCGGCCGCGTGCTTCGCGGTCGCGGTGGCGGAGCCGCAGTCGAGGAGGTCCTGCGCCTTGCGCATGATGCTGTTGGCGGGGACGTTGTCCTCGCAGCGCACCGCGCCTTCTTCGAGGGTGGTGAAGGTGGTGTAACTGCCCGAGTCGGCCCCCTCGATCCACTTCAGCGCCCAACTGCCGTCGCCCTGTTGGACCCGGTTGCAGTTGAGGCTGCCGTACGTACCGGTGACCTTCTTGGTGCCCTTGTAGAGGCCGTAATAGCCGGGGTTGGTGAAGTTCCACGTGACGGACGTCGAAGCGCTGCTGGTGGAGGTGTAGTTCACCTGCACGTTCAGGCCGAGGCTCGCGCCGACTTTGCCGAGGGTTTCGACGCCGAAGCCGCCTTCGACGTTGCCGGTGACGCCGACGGTGACCGAGATGGTCGTCTGCACGGAGGTGTTGACGGTCTGGGTGCCGGTCGAGCCGCTGGTGACGTACCAGCCCTTGAAGTGGGTGATCGTCGGGGTCACTTCGGAGGACTTGATGTATGGGTGCCGTGTGCCGAGGTCGGCCGCCGTGCAGGCGCCCCCGGGCTCGGCCTGCGCGGAGGCGGCGGGTGTGGTGGGTGGTGCGGTGGGTGCGGCGGCGGCCGGTGAGACGGCGAGTCCCACGGTGACCACGGCGGCGGACGCCGCGCAGGCCATGAGCGTTTTACCTAAGTGACTGACGTGTCTTGTGGGGCGCATCGGTGCCCTTTCCCCCTGGCGGTGTGTGATCGGTCAAAACCTGAACGTAGCGGCCGCAGGGGTGGTGGTGTGAGCCCGCAACGGGCCAAGACGGATCATGGAGGGGCTTATTCCGCCCCTGCGTGCGCAGCCGTCGACCCGACCATCGTCGGAGGCGGGCAGTCCGGCGTTGGCCTTCGTCAGGCGCGGCGGGCGCACGGTCCTGCGCCGCAGTTCGCCCGAAAACCCGTTTCGTTTTCATCCCGTGGCGGGTGGTCAGTGCGCTGGGCTGGTTCCCTTACGGTGGCACCGTCGTCGCCCATGCCTTCGCCGCCACCCTCCCGTACGTGACCGGCGGACTGCTGACCATGTGGGCTCCGATGTTCTCGCTGCCCCCGCCACCAGGGGAAGGAGTGAGCTCTCCGTCAGGGCCCCGTCGAACCAGCCTGCGTTCCTGAACCGGGCGGGGCAACGGTCTGCGTGATGAGGGTGTCGACGACATCCTCGTAGGTGTGTCGACGGGCGTGGGCGGCGCGCTGTCGTTGGGCGCCCGTCCCGGTCCTTTCGATCCGGCGGAGTTGGGCGTCGACGGTCCGGGCGTCCGAGGGGTGGGCCGCCAGCGCGGGGGCGACCCAGTCCCGCAGAGCGCGGAGTTGGGCACGCGCCGGTTCGAGACGGTGGTGGGTGAGATTCAGGGCGGTCCCGGTGAGGCCGTCGCGCGCGGCACGCCAGCAGGCCGCGCGCAGCAGCTGCGGGTCGGGCTGGGGCGCGGGACGGCCACTCCTGGCTTCCCGCAGGGCGGTGACGGCGGCAGCCCGGATGAGCGCGGTGAGCAGCACCGTGTCGTCCACGGTCGGTTGCGTGTCGGCGATCCTGATCTCCAGGGTGGGGTGCGTGTGGGAAGGGCGGATGTCCCAGTAGATGCCGCCCGTGTCGGGACAGGTCCGGGTGGCGACGAGAGCGGCGACCAGGTCCTCGTAATGCGAGAGGGAGGCGAACAGCGGTGGCGGTCCGCTCACCGGCCAGCGGTGGCGGGTGACGCTGCGCCAGCTGGCGTGTCCGGTGTCGCGGCCGGCCCAGAAGGGGGAGTTCGCTGTGAGCGCGGTCAAGGCGGGCAGCCATGTGCGCAGGTGATTGCTCACCGCGAGTGCCTGGCCGCGGTCGCTCAGGCCGATGTGGACGTGGCAGGCGCAGGCGACTTCCTCGTCGTCGAGGGCGCCGTGCACGGCCGAACTGCGGGCATAGCGCTCGCCTGACATGAGGGGCGGCGCGCCGGGGGGCGCGAGGACCGGGGCTCCACTGGCCACCAGTCGCACCCCGTGCCCGGCGGCGGCCCGTGCCGCGATGAGTCGCGTCGTGCGGAGCTGTTCGGCAAGCGCCGTGAGGTCGGTGTGCGGGTCGGTACGGGTCTCGACCTGATAGGCCGTCAGTTCTGGGCCGATGCGGGGACCCAGTTCCGCTCGGGCGGTCGCGATGACCGCTTCGGCGTCGGGGGCCAAGGTCCTGGTGCGGGGATCGACCAGCAGAAACTCCTCCTCCACCCCGACAGTCAAGAGCCCGTCGGTGGCAGGGACCGGAGACGTGGGAGACGCGGGATCACTGTCCGTTGCGGCGGCATGGTGCACAGCAACACCCTGGCACAGACCGACGGCCGTGGCTGTCCCAAATCCCGCCGTGCGGACGCGACGTCTGCGAGGGCTCCATCCACCGCCGTCGGCGCAGTGCCGCCAGGACTCCGTGGCCAGTCGGCGATCGCGTCGCTCAGTTGTGATCCGTCGTGCGCGCCGACGCTTCCGTACGGAAGTGGGAACGGGCCGGCGGCGTGTTGTTGGCTCGTATGGGGCGCGTCGGCCCGGCCGTCGTGGGGAAACCACCCGCCATGACCGATGACCCCGCGACCGCCGGCAGCAGCAACGCTCCGGGCCATGACGAGTCCACGCGCCGTTACTACGAGACCAGCGACGTGGATGCCTTCTACGACGCGGTGTGGGGCGGGGAGGACATCCACATCGGGATGTACACGCATGCGCGGGAGCCGATCGCGGACGCCTCGCACCGCACGGTGCGGCACGCCGCGAACCGGATCGCGGACCTGCTCGGCCCCGACGCGGCGGTGCTGGATCTCGGATCGGGGTACGGAGGCTCGGCCCGTGCGCTCGCCGAGCGCTTCGGTTGCCATGTGGTGGCCATCGACCTCAGTGCGGAACACAACCGGCGACACCGCGCCGCCAACGCCCGGCGCGGCCTGGACCACCTCATCGAGGTGCGCACACGCTCGCTCAACGACTTGCCCGGTCAGTCCGCGCGCTTCGACGTCGTCTGGTCCCTGGAAGTCCTGTGCCACGTGACCGACCGGGCAGGCGCTCTGCGCGAGGCGGTACGTGTGCTCAAACCGGGTGGAGCGTTGGTCTTCTCGGACATCATGGCTGCCCCCACGACACCTGTTGAGGCCGTGCGACCCGCTCTGTCCCGGCTGGGCGTGGAGAGCCTGGCGACACCGTCCTTCTACCTGGAGCGACTGGCCCTACTCGGCATGAAGGCCGACTTCGAGGACCTGACCGAGCACCTGATCACCCACTACGCACGCCTCGACGAAGAGGTACGCCACCGCGCCCCTGAGCTGCGCGGAGTCATCAGCCAGAGCTACCTCGACGCCCTGCTGGACAACTTGCCCCGGTGGGAGGACATCACCCGGCGCCGGCTGCTCAGGTGGGGTCTCTTCACCGCGAGCCGCCCCGCGAACTGACACAACACGTGTCCCGAAGCCCCGTCGTGGGCGCGGTCCGGGCCGTGCGAGGTGGCGTCGGCGAGGTCATGGCGCGCGGCAGCCGGCGCACCATTGCCCGCACTTGCCCGGATGCCTGCCGCCGAGCCGCCCCCGCGCCGGGGCTCGAAGAGAGACCCCGCATCGGCATCTGGTTGCACAGGGCGCAACGACTGTTGCGGTGCATGCGGTGGGCCTTTAGGTTCCATGCCGACGGCGTAACTACCGTGCGCCGTACGGTTATTGATCGGGAGGATTCCTTGAACGGAAAGCTCACGACGACCGGACTCGCCGCAGTCGCGGTGGCCCTGTTGGCCGGGGCGGCACTGGCCGTCCCGGCGTCGGCCGCCACTGCCGCGCCGGTGCGGGCAGGGGTGTCGGCGAACTCGTTCACCTATTACGTCTACGTCACCGGGACCAGCGGTTCGCTGGACGGTGCCCGGGCAAAAGCGGACTACAAACTTCCGCACGGCTGTTACTCCGGCGGGGTGGTGGCCAGTGGCACCACCCCCGACAACAACATTTGGGTGACCGTCCAGGGCGTCTGCTCCGAGGCGCGGTGACCCGGGGGCCGGCGCCCGCGCGACGCTGACCCCGTGTGTGCCGCAGTGACCGAGAGGTGCCTTTTGAAATCGGCGCCCCTCGGGGCACTGGAACTCGGCGGTAAGACCCCGTACCGCCCTCCGCGACCGGTCCTGGTCGGTGGCTGAAGACCTGTTCCCTCGCGCGGGGGAGGGGGCGGGCGCGAGAGGTCGCTCTCGAGCAGGAGCAGGCAGCGACCTGGTGTTGATGTGGTCGTCGGTGAACCTTTGGAACAGTGCGTCGTGAGCAACCGTTGCTCCAACGCATGTGCCAGGAGGCCCAGTTCATGTCCGAGGTCACCGCTCCCGCAGGAACCGACATTTCACCGCCCCCGCAACGGGCCGTCCGGGCCGCCTACGCGTCCGCCCTCTCCGCGACTGTCGGATTCATCCCACTGCACGCGGTATGGGCACTGGGCATTCCGCTGTGGGCCGACAAGGACAAGTTCCGGGACTGGTACGCCGAGGGAGGCGGGCCCTACCTCCTCGTCCTCAGCGGACTGGCCCTGTTGGGCGGCGTCCTGGCGTTGAGCCTGGTCCGGTCGTGGGGGCTGGTGTTCCCGAGATGGGTGCCGCTCATGGCGGGACGAAGGGTCCCGCCGCGAATGCTGGCCGGTACAGCCTTCGCGGTCTCGGTATTCCTGCTCCTGTACACCGTCTGGGCCGCCATCCAGACCGTGGTTCAGTGGAATGACGACAGCGTCTTCAGCTCGTGGATCACCATTTACGGGATCCCGCAGTTTCTGGTGTGGGCGATCGGCCTGCTCATAGCGGCACGCTCGTACCGCCGCCGGACGACACGAGGGCTCTGACCCGAACTGCCGGGCCCGGGCCGGTGGTGACGGCTACCTGGGGCAGGCCGGCGTCACCAGCGTCTCGCCACGCCCGTGGATCCGACAGGGCCCGGCCCGATCTCCGCCCGCCCGGCCACTCCGGTGCCGTGGCCGCCGGCGTCCCACGCTGATGGTCTTCCGGGCGCAGCGCACCGCGCCGGGGGCCGGGTCTCAGGTCATCGGTCCCGGGCCGCGAGCCCGCGCCGTGGGGGCATCGTGGCGAAAGCGAGGATGGCGCGGTGGAAGATGGGACTGGTCGGCGTGGCCCCCCGCGACCCGGGATCCGAATTCGCCTGCGCTCCATTCGACATCGACCGTTACATCCCGCGTCCCTACCCGGGTTCGGATCGCTACGATCCGGCGCCCGGCTCACGCCACTTCGGGATCCAGGGGCGGGCTCGTCTCACAAGGAGGGACGAACACGGCGGGAGCCAACCGAAACCCCTCCACGACGTACGCCCTCGCCCGGTCGCATCCTGCACCCGGGCCGCTCCCGACCTCATACGTATCGCTCCGGACGCCAGCTCAGCCGAGAAGTTCCCCTGGTGTAGCTTGTCGGCGGAGCGGTCCTCGATCCCGTCAGGGCCGCGACGGCCGCGCACGTCCCGCTCCGTATCGCCCCGCTGGCGTACATCCTCCCTGGCGGACAGCCCAGTTCCCACTCCGAGGGCACCCGGCGTGCTGTTCCAGCGGTGGCTTTCGTCGGGCGGCACCAAGGCCGATGTCGGCATCTGGCGCACAGGCAGTTGAAGGGGCCCGGGCCCACTCGCTCTTACCGCCGCTGGGCCGTGGAGTCCCAGAACATGCCGAGATGCGGGCAGCCGGTGTCACGCGCGACCTTCGTCGCCCAACACGTACGCGCCCGCGCGCGCTGCGGCCGCCGCGGCCTCGGCGGCCCGGTCTGCGGCGGCTTGGTCTAGAGGGTCGCTACTGGTCAGCAGGCGGTAGTAGAGGGGGGCGGAGACGGCACGGATCACCTCGTGGGCATTCGTGCCCTCGGGCACCTCGCCCCGGGTGATGGCCTGTTGTACGCAGGGTGCCCACTCCTTGACGCGGATCTCGTAGAACCGATGCAGGGCATCGGCTGTCTTTGCCTCGCAGGTGGCTGCGGCGATCACTGCCTTGAACAGCGGCCCTTGCCGCGGATCGGCCAACGTGCTTTGCACAAGCCGGGCATTGGCCTGGAGATCACCGAGCAGCGAGCCGGTCTCGGTACGCGGCAGTGACTGTTCGGCCATGTCGAGCAGCAAGTCGGCCACCAGGGCGGTCACCGTTCCCCAACGGCGGTACACGGTGGTCTTGCCCACCTCGGCACGGCGCGCGATGTCGGCGAGATCCAGGTGGGCAAAGCCATGCTCCGTCAAGGCGTCCCCAGTTGCCTGCAGCACCGACGCCCGCACCCGTGCCGTGCGTCCGCCAGGCCGGATGGTCCCCGGATCCGGACCCTCAAAACCCATAACGGCACTCCAGTTTCGTTAATGACTCGCACCTGCTACGTTGGGTCCCACACTAACGGAACTCCAGGACCGTTAGATGCGTTGGACGTTGAGAGAGGGTCAGTCATGGAATACAGGCGGCTGGGCGCATCCGGCCTCAAGGTCCCCGCACTGAGCTTCGGGACCGGCACCTTTGGCGGTCAGGGGCCGCTGTTCGGTGCCTGGGGCACCAGTGATGGGCTAGAAGCCCGCCGTCTCGTGGACATCTGCCTCGACGCCGGCATCACGATGTTCGACACCGCGGATGTCTATTCCAACGGTGCCTCCGAGGAGGTGCTGGGCCAAGCCATCAAGGGCCGCAGGGACCAGGTGATCGTGTCCACCAAAACCGGTCTGCCGATGGGCGACGGCCCAGGCGATGCCGGCTCCTCTCGCACTCGCCTGATCACCGCATGTGAGGACGCCCTGCGCCGGCTCGGCACGGACTACATCGACCTGTTTCAACTGCACGCCTTTGACGCCGGTACGCCGATCGAGGAAGTCCTGTCCACACTCGACGATCTCGTACGAGCAGGCAAGGTCCGCTACATCGGGATCTCCAACTTCTCCGGCTGGCAGGCGATGAAGTCCCTTGCGGTCGCGGACAGATTCGGCCACTCACGCTATGTCGCTCATCAGGTCTACTACTCCCTCATCGGACGCGACTATGAATGGGAGCTGATGCCCCTCGGGCTCGACCAGGGCCTCGGAGCCCTCGTCTGGAGCCCGCTCGGCTGGGGACGGCTCACCGGCAAGATCCGCCGTGGCCAGCAGCTACCGGCCAACAGCCGACTGCACCACACCGCGGACTACGGGCCGCCGGTCGAGGACGAACACCTGTACCGAGTCGTCGACGCCCTTGACGAGATCGCGCAGGAGACCGGCAAAAGCGTTCCACAGATCGCCATCAACTGGCTGTTGCAGCGACCGACCGTGTCCTCCGTCATCATCGGCGCCCGCGACGAGAACCAGCTTCGCCAGAACCTCGGTGCCGTCGGATGGAGGCTCACGCCCGACCAGGAGGCGAAGCTCGATGCCGCAAGCGGCAAGACGGCGCCGTACCCGTACTTCCCCTACCAGCGCCAGGAAGGCTTCGCCCGCCTCAACCCGCCAGTTGTCACGCCTGCCCCCGCTGTGTGACGTCAGCGTCACGTAACTGACGCGCGAAATCGCGCACATCGCGAACTCGGACCGGAGGGTGTTGCCTCGCCCAACTCTCACGCCCGCCCTTTGCGCGCGAAGACCCAACGATTGCCCTCCAGCGCGTCGTTGGGCTGGGGGAGGGGGCCCCGGCCGTGTCGGTGGGTGAAGTCGAAGGGGGTGTGCGTCGAGGTCGACCAGCCTTTTTCGGACAGGTGGCCCGCTGAGTCCGGTCGGGGTCCCCTGGCGAAGAGGTCGAGCAGGTCGATGCCGATCTTCTCGCGTGTCGCCACGTACAGCGGGCTGTCGCGGTACCGCAACAGGTCCTTCTCCAGCTTGGCCTCGAATGCGAAAGCGCTGCCGTCAGCGGACAACTGGTCCACCGTGTCGATGAGTTGGGTCTCCGCGGGGCCGGGCAGATAGAAGAGCAGTCCCTCCGCCAGCCAGACGGTCGGCGCCGAGGCGTCGAACCCGCCGGCGGTCAGCGCGCCCGCCCAGTCCGCGCGCAGGTCGACGGGCACTGGCACGCGTTTCACCTTCGTAGGGGCCCCGAGGTCCGTGAGCACTCGGTGCTTGAAGTCGAGCACACCCGCCCGGTCGACCTCGAAGACCACACAGTCCGGCGACGCCCAGTCGAGCCGCAGCGCGCGGGTGTCCAACCCGGCGCCCAGCAGCACCAGTTGCCGTGCGCCCGCTGCCGTGGACGCGAGGACGAAGTCGTCCAGGACCCTGGTCCGCAGACCGAAGTAGCGGGCGAACCGCCCCCACAGCGGATCCTCGTCGCCTTCGGGCACCTGCTGGATCCGTATCGGCCAGCCGGCGCACGACGGGGCGGCGCGCACGAAGTGTTCCGCGTAGGGGTCCTGGGCCAGGCTGTCGTCGCGATGGCTCTCGATCGCCCGTGCCGCCGCGACCAGCAGTGCGGTCAACCCCACGCCGCCGTCAACGCCCTCGGTGTCCGTACGCGCTGAAGCTGCTGACCGGGTCGTCGGGACCGCCGTGTCGTCGTCGCTCCGGTGCGTCGTCGGGCCGGCCATGTGTCCTCCAAAAGACGATGGGTGCACGGCCCGAAGGGCCGGACGCGGCTCAGGGGTTGTCGGCGGGGCGCACGGTTCCGGTTCAGTGGTGTGTTCGCTCCGGGATCAGGACGGGTTTGACCACGCGTCCCTCCGTGCAGTCACGTTCGGCCTCATTGATGTCGGCCAGCGGGTAGGTGCGAATGAGCTCGTCGAACGGGAATCTTCCGCTCTGCCACAGCCCCGTGAGGCGGGGTATCAGCAGCGATGGCACGGCGTCGCCCGCACAGATGTGGCGGATGCACCGGCCTCGGTCCAGCGTGCCCGGTTCGAGGGACAGCGCGGTCGGGAGCCGGGCCACGAGGCCAAGGCTCCCGGTGGGGCGCAGGGCGAGGAGCGCGTCGTTGATGAGCGCGGGCGCGGCCGTGGTGTCCAGCGCGTACCGCGCGCCGCCGTCGGTCAGCTTCCGGATACGCTCCGGCAGCCCGGTCGACCCGACGGGCAGCGCGAGCGCGCCGTACCGTTCGGCCAGAGCCAAGCGTCCGGGATGGCGGTCCACGGCGACGGTGAGGGCACCCGCGGCGGTGGCCGCCATCACCGCGGCAAGGCCCACCCCGCCCGCGCCGAGCACCAGCAAGGTGTCGCCGGGGCCGACGGCGAAGGTGTTGAGGACGGCTCCGGCGCCGGTCAGGAAGCCGCAGCCGAGGGGACCGAGCAGTTCGACGGGCAGGGCCGGGTCGACGCGGACGGCATTGCGGGCGGGCAGCAGCGCGTACTGGGCGAACGAGGACTGCCCGAACCACCTTGGGGCCAGGGCCCGTCCGGCCGTGTCGGTAAGCGCTGCCGGATCCTCAGTACGGCCGCCGAAGAGGTTGAGGGAGGCGAAGGAGTCACAGTAGGCGGGTGCGCCACCGAGGCAGTTGTGGCAGTGGCCGCAGGAGTCGAAGCTGAGCACGACGTGGTCACCGACACCGATCGTGGTGTCCGGCCCGCCGCCCGTGGCCACGACCACCCCGGCGCCCTCGTGGCCGAGGACGGCGGGCAGCGGGCTGCGGCCGGCGGAGCGTCGTACCGCGAGGTCGGTGCGGCACATTCCGCAACCCGCGATCTCGACCAGGATCTCCCCGGCGGCGGGTGCCGTGCGCAGGGTCACCTCCTCCACCGTGAACGGGTCCTGGTAGGAGCGCAGTACGGCCGCCCGGAACCTCACCGCGAAGCCTCCTCGTCGGGCTGGCGGTCGTCGTGCCGGTGGTCGTGGGAACGGTGTTTGTGGGGGCGGTGGACGACGAACGGCCGAAGGTTGCCGTAGAGACCCCAGGGGCCGCCGGCGACTCCGAGTCCGCTGTCCTTGACGCCGGCGAAGGGCTGGGCGAGGGACAGTTCCGCGTGGTGGTTGATCCATGCGGTGCCGCATTCGAGTCGTTGGGCCACCGCTTCCGCGCGGTCGAGGTCGGTGCCCCAGACCGAGCCGCCCAGTCCGAAGCCGGTGCCGTTGGCCGCGTCCAGGGCTTCGTCGAGGCTGCGGTAGGGCAGCACGGGCAGGACGGGCCCGAACTGCTCGTCGGTCACCACCGGGCTGTCCGGCGGGACGTCGGTGAGGACGGTGGGGGCGAAGAAGTAGCCCGGCCGCTCCAGGCGTCGGCCGCCCGACGCGGCCCGGGCGCCGGCGGCCAGGGCCCGCTGGACGAGAGCGTCGACTCGGGCGAGCTGGGGGGCGTTGTTCAGGGGGCCGAGTCGGGTGTCGGGGTCGAGCCCGGGCCCGACCCGCACGTCCCTCGCGCGCTGGGCCAGCGCTTCGACGACCTGGGCGTGGAGCCGGACCGGGACGTAGACGCGTTTGACGGCCATGCAGACTTGCCCGCAGTTGCGGAACGCGGCCCAGAAGAGGCGGTCCGCGATCCGGTCCACCTCGACGTCGTCCAGCAGGACGGCCGCGTCGTTGCCGCCCAGTTCAAGGGTGACCCTGGTGAGGGAGGCCGCCGCCGACGCGGCGACGCTCCGCCCGGTGGCCACCGAACCGGTGAAGGTGACGTGGCGGATGCCGGGGTGGGAGGCCAGCTGGGCCCCCAGGGGTTCGCGGCCGGTGACGACGGTCAGGACGTCTCGCGGCAGGGCGGCGGCGAGGACCGCGCCGAGCAGGCGGGTCGCGAGGGGGGTGAAGGGGGACGGCTTGAGGAGCACGGTGTTGCCGGCCGCCAGTGCGGGCGCGAACTTCGCGGCGGCGAGTTGTAGGGGAAAGTTCCAGGGGACGATCGCCGCGACCGGGCCGATCGAGCGCCAACGAACCTCGCTGGACACCGGCCGCCCGTCGCGGATCGGTCTGCTGCCGGGGTCGGTCAGGCCGGCGAAGTACCGCAGCCGGGCGGCCGTACGGGCGATCTCCGCGTTCGACTCGGCGAGCGGCTTGCCCTGCTCCCGGCTGAGCAGACGGGCGAGAGTGTCACCGGCGCCTTCGACGGCATCGGCGGCGGTCAGCAGCGCGGCGGCACGGGCGTCCGGAGCGGCCCGCCAGTCCCTCCAAGCCGAGGAGGCCCGTTCGACGGCGGCGTCCAGTTCCTCCGGACCCTGGTCGGGCGCCTCTTCGAAGGCCTCACCGGTGGCCGGATCGACGACGGCGAATCGCGGCGCTGCGGGCCCTGGCGAGCTGGATGGAGTGGCTACGCGTGGGTGTGTGGATACGGGTGGGGGCGCCGGTGCGGGTGGGTGCGTGGACGCGGGTGGGTGCGTTGATAACGATGTCTGCGGGGGCGGGTGCATGCCGGTGTCGGACGTCGCCATGCGCGGGTCAGCCCGCCGTGGGGACGCCGGCGGCGTGCTCCCGGGCCTGTCGGTCCATCTCCGCGCGGAAGGCGGCCACCAGGTCGGGCCTGATGCGTCCGGCGACCCGGTCACCGCCTTCGCAGACGGCGCCGCGCACCCCCACGATGTCGGTGCCCATCCGGGTCAGCGCGGCCAGGTCGCCGCGCTGGACACTGCCGGCGAGCGCGGCGAGCAGCCCGACGGCGTGGGCCCGGATGACGAACTCGGCGCAGACGTCCGGTGCGAGGTGGTCGAACAGCCGGGTCCCGTCCTTGACGGCGGTATCGAGCATGGCGGCATCGGCACCGGAACGAGCGGCGATGTCGGGCAGGGCGAGTGGGTTGACACACCCGATCCGGTGGGCGTCGGCGTAACCGGAGGCGACGACGAGGGCGTCGGCACGGTGGTCCTTGACCGCCCGGACGACCGCGCGCATCACGTCGATGCCCTGCTCGGGCGTGGTGCAGCCGTAGAGCCCCACCTTGATGTAAGTGGCGCCGGAGACCACCGCGCCGAGGGCGGCCTGGGCCACCGTGCCGGGCTTGTAAGGGACGTCCCCCACCGTCGCGGACACGGGTTTGTCGGCCGGGACCGCGTCCCTGATCTCCCTGATCACCCAGGGGAAGTTGGCGCCGAGCGAGCCCTCGTCGGGCTTCTTCACGTCGACGATGTCCAGGTACTCTGCCGCCTTCGCGCAGTCGAGGGCTTCCTCGACGCTGTCCGGGGAAATGAGAAGTAACACCAACGGTCTCCTTCCGCCGCGCCATCCATGGCCGAAGGCCAGGGGCGCGGATCACCTGGTTCACGCGGTGTGTTCATCATTTCTGGCATCGTGCGGGCCCGGTAGGGCGCGCACGGGGTTCTTGAGGGCGCGTTCCCGGTGCGGTGTGCGCTGTCTCCGTGCGGAGTGCGCCGCCTGGTCGCTCCCCGTGTCAATCCGCCGCGTCGGGCACCGCGGCCGGACCATTGAGCCGGACCTCGCGCGTCGCCCTGTTCATGTCTCCGATGGCCGGGCCGATGAGCGCGTACGGGCTCGTGTCTGGTCGGAGAGTGTCGGCCGAGGGTGACAGGGGGACAACCCGCGAGCGTCCCCGGTTGTCGATGTGCGTGTCATGACCGGGGCGGCACTCCAGTGATCTTTCCGCTCCGGTCGATCGTGTGGGTCTCCCAGTACTTGTCCCACTTGTCGCCCACGTGTTCCGGCACCTTGCCCTGGGGATAGCGGACATACCCCTGGGGCGGTTCCCGCTGTTTGTCCACGCAGGCCCTGCCCGCCGAGCCCACGTTCAGGACGGGGTACTCGCCGCCGCCGCAGATCGCGTCCTGCGTCGAGCAGCCGGTGACAGCCACGAACACGGCTGCCACCACCACCCGGGCCGGCAACCGCTTGAGGCGCCTTCGGCCGGACGAAGCCTCGGCTGCGCGTGTCGCGTGCGGGGGCTGGCGCACGGTGACCTCCCGATGAGTAGTCGCTTGTACCGACCCTGCCCAGAATGCGGCGGCCCGATCACAGGGGGACGCCGCCCTGGCTGAGGACGGGCCGCGGTGGGAGAGGGTGCACCGCGTTCTGCTCGAACTCGTCGCGCTGTGGGGGGTGTTGAGGCCATCGCGGTTCATGCAGACCTCCGCTGCCGGTCAGTGCGTACGAGCACGCACAACGCGAAGGCGTCGACCTCGACCGGGGCGCCCCTGGGGACGGACCAGCATGGGGCCGCCCACCCGATGGCCGGATCGGGATTCACTCGAATGGCCCCACCCGGGTGGCGTACGTCCCCGGTGAAGCGGAACGTCGGGCACGTCAAGACCGCCGACACGCAGGCAGAAGGAGGCCGTCATGGCACAGACCGCGCCCCCGCCGGGGGGACCGTCACCCACTCATCCCCGTACCGACAACAGGCCGGGCGGATCACCCTGGGCGAGCGGCGGCGCCGTGTTCGCCGGGGTCCTGCTGTTCGTCGACGGTGTGCTGGCCGTGCTCAACGGCATCGCCGGTATCGCCAAGGACAACGTGTATGCGCGCGTCGGCGACTACACGTACGAGTTCAGCCTGACCGCCTGGGGCTGGATCCACCTGATCATCGGCGTACTCCTGGTGATCACCGGCGCGGGGATCCTGAAAGGCGCCGAGTGGGCCCGAGCGCTCGGCGTAGGCCTGGCGGCGCTGAGTATCGTCGCCAACTTCATCTGGCTGCCCTACCAGCCGATCTGGGCCGTCATCGCCGTCGCCATCGGTGTCTTCGTGATCTGGTCGCTGCTCACGGACCGACCGAGGACGGCACACTGAGGCCGACACCATCAGACCCCTCAGAGTCGCAGCGGCGGACCGCTCTTGGCCGGCGCGCGCGGCCCGATGCTCCCCCGGAAGACACCGCACCAGCCGAGCGGGCCCGCTGCGGTGTCCCCGCGGGTCCGCCCGACGGGGCTCCACCGGGCGGGGGTGCGAAGGCTGTGGCTGGAGGTCGGTAGCGTGGTGCGGGTCGTCGTGGACGACTCGTACGACGTGAGATGCGGCTCCGGCTGTCCGGGGCCCGGTTTGATGGGGAGTGTGGCCGATGAGCAGGGATCCGGAACGGCCCGTGATCGAAGTTCCGCGTGGCAGGGCGCCGCAGTTCCTGGAGATCAAGGACCTGTGGCTGGGGGACGGGGACGAGGCGGTCAAGGGGAGCCGGGTCTCCGTCCACTACGTCGGCGTCGCGCACTCGACAGGGCAGGAATTCGACGCCAGTTGGAACCGGGGGGAGCCCTTCGAGTTCGACCTGCTGGCCGGTCAGGTCATCAAGGGCTGGGACATGGGAGTGAAGGGAATGAAGGTCGGGGGCCGCCGTCGACTGGTCATTCCCGCGCACCTGGGCTACGGGGACCGGGGAGCGGGTCCGGCGATCAGGCCGGGCGGAAACCCTCATCTTCGTCGTGGACCTGCTCGCGGTGAAGTAACCGCGACCGCGCCCGACCTCACCGGATGCGGCAGGCCAGCCCTGGCGGGCCTGCCCGCGGCGGGACCGGGCGCGCGTCGTGCGCCCGGAGAGAGCCACAGTGCCGAGTGCCCGAACGCCAAGGGAGCTCGGCCCCGGCCCGCGATCGGTGGGGCGGTCAGGAGGCCGGCGAGGTCAGATAGTCGCCGTACTCCGCGTTTTCGAGCAGCGTCGGGTGTGTGGGGGACCAGCCCAGCAGTGATGTACCGCAGGCCAGCGGTTTCCGCCGTCGCTGACGTAGGCCGAGACGCCGGTCTTGCGCGCGGTGGCGATGAGCATGCCGATGAAACCGTGGTCACCGGGGCCCTGGACAGTGGGAGCGAGCCGAAGCACGCTCGCGCGTACGCCCCGGGCGGTGAATGCGAGGCAGGCCCGCTCGCCCGCGATGCGGAAGGCGGCGAACCCGGCCGTGTCGGGCTCGTCCTTCTCGGTGGTCTCCCGGCCTCCGGGCATGACCAGCGTTCCCGAGGTGACGACCAGACGACCAACGGCTTGCCCGAGTGTTCCAGCGACCGGCCAAGCGCCTCGATGGCGCTACGGTCGCGCCACATCATGTCGTCGGGGTCGGAGAAGTCACCGCCGTAGGCCATGCGCAGGACGCCTTCGGCTGCCTCGGCGCCCCGACGCGGGCTGTCCAGGTGGTCCAGGGAGCCCGAGGTGCGGTGTGGCGCCCAGCGATGCAAGGCGGGCGGCTGCGGCGTCCGGGCGCGCCAGAGCGGTGACGGTGTGGGCCGGCCGCGATGAGCTCCGCGACGACGGCGGGACCGGGACGGAACCCAGTCCCGGCGGCCATCTCCGCGAGTGTCCAGGACGGACCCCGCTTCCGGCGCGGCGGGACGGCGCACTCCCCGGAGCGTGCATCGCCACCGCGGCACACGGCCAGGCTTTCGGGGCCGCGCGGCGGACTCGCGCAGGTGCCGCCCCGGCCGGGCGCCCGGGGTCGGCCCCCCGGGGCAGGTCAGGTCGCCAGGCCGGGGACCCCGGCGGTGTCCTTGCTGGGTGCCAGGTACTCCTGCGTGGCCCGGCGACGCCACCGCCTCGCGTTCTCCGTGTAGTGCGCGTCGCGCGGGTTCGTGGCCAGGTGCGTCATGGTCAGCTCGATCACCCAGTCATCGACCCGGTGGTGGTTCTCCAGGGCGTCCAGCGCCCCACGCATCCGTATCCGCTCCTCGCTGCCCACTTCGGCGGCCAGCCGCTTCTCTCTGAGAACGTCCAAGACGCAGACCTGCCCGACGCGCAGGAAGTCGCGGTATTCCCGCCCGCCGGCCGCGAGCCGCGCGGTGACCTGCTCGGCGGTCAGCGTGCCACCGCTGCGTTCGACGAGCGCGGCCACGAGGTCGGCGGCCTCTCGGCGGCGCACCTCGTCGTAGTGGGCGGCGCCGTCGACGTATGGCTCCTCAGGGTGCCAGTCCAGCAACTCCCGTCCCTGCTCCGTCCAGTTGTAGTTGGAGTCGTCGGGCTCGTGCGGTCCCCACGTATCGGCGAACGTAAAGGGGCCGCCGGTGCCGACGCACAGCAGGCGGGCGGTGATGCCGGCCTGCGCGCGGCCGCCGACGATCCAGCCGAGTGTCATCCAGTCACCCCCCGGCGTCCAGACCCGGAGGTCGCACGTCGGCGGGTGCTCCGCGTTCGTGAACCATCGTGGTTCCGGTGTCGGGTCGACGGAAGCCGGGCGGCCCTCGGGCCAGTGGCCGGGGGGCAGGCGGGGAACGGTCGGCCGGTCGGGGTGGGCGTCCGCGCCGTGCACCCGTACGGGCCGGGACCACGGCTCGGCGGTGGCGTGCTGCCAGATCTCGGCGCGCAGATCGCCGCAGTCACCGCCGGCCGGACGCTCCGGCACGCTCAGCCGATGGGCGACCGCCGTGTCCGCCAGGAGGACGGCGTTGTCGAGGCGGTCACACCACGCCCGGGTCCACCAGCTCGGGGCGCCACCACCATGGTCCTCGCCGAGAACACCGTCCGGCACGCTGTAGATCCGCACCTCGTACGGCAGTTCCGGGCTGGGGCACGCCGGATCGAGGGCAGGGGGGAAGGTGCCGGGCCGCTCCGTCGACCAGCCGTTGTGGACATAACGCCAATACGGCTGGTCGTCCGAGCGCCAGACGACCGGCCACAGCGCGGCGACCCCCACCCGGCCGTCGTCCAGCCGGTACGGCACGGGCACCCGCGTGGCCTGCGGCGCTGCCCCGACGCAGTCGCGGACCTCGCGAATGACGACGCCGTCGGCGTCCGCCTCCGCCACGCCCCACCGCACGCCGCCGTCGTGATCGGAGTCACCGCCGTAGGCCATGTGCAGGACGCCTTCGGCTGCCTCGGCGCCCCGACGCGGGCTCAAACCCCGCGGTGGGCATCGCCGTTACGCTTCGGCCGTCGCTCGCTACCTCTGCCGCATCGCCGCCTTCGACCCAGAGCGCGTACCGGCCCCAGCTGGTTGGCGCCCCACCCGGTTCGGTGGAATCCGCGACAGCTTCAGCCGACCGCGCCGGTACGCGCCGGTACGTTGATCTCGTCCACCCGCTCCAGCGCGCGGGCGGACACCGTGATGGACGTTCAGTCATCCGTCCGGCGCACACCCGCCCCCGAGATCAATCGCCAGAGCCCGGACACCTCGTAGTAGACGCCGTTCACCACCTGCAACAGCAGCAGCGTGACGGGCCACAGGAGCGCGCCGAGGCCGGGCACCGCGTCCACCGGCAGGGTGTAGGCCATCACGACCCGCGCGGCGGCGTCGAGCAGCATCGCCGCGCCCCAGATCGCGGTCGAGACCCGCCAGATCCTGCGGAAGGCCGGCTCGCGTTCCCACAGCACGTCCCAGGAGGTGCCGTCGGAGCGGAACCGACCCTCGAGCAGGGGGCGGCCGCCGTGGAAGAGCAGAGGGCGCCTGGCCCGGATGGAGATCAGGAACCACAGCCCGGCCGCGCCGGTCAGCCAGCCGTCCTTGGCCAGCAGGAAACGGGGGCTGCCGCCGATCAGTGCGGCCGCGACGCCGAGCATCATGGTCCCGGCGACGAAGCCCGCCATGCCCTCCACACTGCGGGTGCGCAGCCACTGCGCCGCCGTGGTGAGCGCGGGCAGGAGAGCGCCGACCAGCAGCGCGGCGAAGACGCTGACGCCGGCGGCGCGCAGGCCGTAGTACAGCGCGATCGGGACCACGATGTCCCCAAGGACGCCGAGCAGCACTCGCCGGCCGCTGGGCCGGGGCGGTGCCTCGGGGGCCGTCCCCACCGGGACGCCGCGTGGAGTCATGACGTCCTCCGGGTCGCGAGGAGGGCCAGGGTGGTGATCTCGCGGAGGCAGTCGTCCACGCACAGACGCGGTGGCTGTGTCATACGTACGATGGCGGCATCGATCGCGGACTTCAGGGTCAGTGCCATCAACGTGGTGTCGAACTCCCGGAATTCGCCGCTCTCCTGGCCGGCGCGCAGGATCGGTTCGAGTTCCGCGAGGTTGGACTGGGCCGACGCCTCGGGGCCGTAACGCAGCGCCCCGTCCGCGTCCCTGGCGTTCACGCAGATCTCGTACATCGCCCGGACAGCGGCCAGGTTGCGCGCGATCCAGGTCAGCTCCGCCTCGATCCGGGCGGTGAGGCGCGCGGTGGCGGTCGGCGCGCCTTCGGTGCGGCGGGCGATGGCGTCCTGGGCCCTCAGGGCGATGTCGGTCAGCACCGCCTCCATCAGCTCGTCCCGGGTGCCGAAGTGGTAGGAGATGAGCCGGGTGCTGGATATTCCGGCCCGCTGCCGCACCCGCTCGAAGGTGGTCCGTCCGTATCCGCTCTCGGCCAGAATCCGCACGGTGGCCGCGATGATCTGCTCGCGCCGCGCCGTCGCACTTGGCGACCGTCGCCGGCCCCGACTGCCCGGTGTTACCTGCACAGGTAAATTCTTCCGTGCCGGACGACCGTTGAAACCGAAGGCGACCGACCTGGCTCAGGACGGGCCCCAGCCAGTCACCCTCGTCTCGTCTCGACTCGCCCACCACAGTGCCTGGTTGCGCCCCCGCCCCGACCTGGACGGGAGCGCTCTGGGCACTGCGGACGCCAGAAGCCACGCGCCCTCTTCCGGCCCTGGATGGCGGCCCGGCACTCCCGGGCCGCCAGGGCCGGTCCTATCGGGGCACCCGCCTTCGGAAAAGTGGTGCGCTTCGGCTCAGAAGTTGAGGTCCAGCGCCTTGACCTTGTCCCGCTTGCGGTCCGGGTGGCTGTCCGGGAAGACGAAGCAGCGGGTGTTCTTGAGCTTGTTGTCCTCGACCTTCGCGGTGGAGAAGATCACGACAGGCACGCGCTCACCCTTGTTGAGGAAGTCCGCACGGAAGTCGATGATCGGCGCGTCCTCGCCCCAGCGGCCGAGGAAGTCCTCCACGACCTCCTGGTCGGCGTAGATGTGGCGGATGTGGTGACCGACGTAAGTGTCCGGCTGCTCGTCGGCGCCGACGATCGCGATGTCCTTCCAGTTGGCGTGGGCGACGGTGCCGTCCTCCTCGATGAGGTGGATGGCGACGGGGCAGGTGTCGTAGTACGCCTGGATGAACTTGACGGCGTCCTCACCCGCCGGGGTGTACGCCGCGTCGGCCCGGTCGACCTGTCTGATCCAGGCCTGCGCGGTGGAGTTGCCCCGACCGGCCCCCGGCGAGGGCGTCGGGTGCGTCGTCACCGGGCGCAGCGCCCAGAAACCGTACGTACTGCCCTCGACCTCGCCGAAGCCGACGTTGGCATAGCCGGACGGGAAGTCGGCGTTGGCGAAGCCGGCGTCCAGGTTCTCCACCGGCTCACCGGCCGCGAGGAGAGCGGCGTAGTCGTCGATGCCGAGGGCGTCGGCGAGCTTGGCACCGGCGGACGCATGGTGGGAAAGGAGCTCCGAGGCGGCCTTGTTCGCCAGTACGACGCGGCCGTCGGCGTCGGTCACCAGCATGGCGGGGGAGGCCCAGTTGAACAGGTCGAGAAGCTGCTCGGACGAAGGGTGACTGGACATGATGGCATGCCTTTCTCGAGTGACGCGGAATGTGGTTTCGCGGCTGGGAAGAACGGGGGAACCCGGTCACAGCACCTTGCGGCTGTAGTTGAAGACCTGGCCCGTGGGTCCGTTCGAGGGGAACTCGGCGATGGAGACGATCCATTCGGCCACCGTGCGCGGCGCTTTGAGCCAGTCCGTGCCGAAGCCCTCGTTGATGGCGCGGATGATCTGATCGCCGGCCTCACCGTCAAGTCCGGCCAACGTCATGGCCGTTGCGACCGGGCCGGGGCGCACCTCGTTCGCCACGACTCCGTCGTCGGAGAACTCGACCGAGCAGGCCCGCATCAGGGCCGTCATCGCGGCCTTGCTGGCCGCGTAGGCCCACCGGTCCGGCTGGTACCCGTTGGCCAGGCTCGCCCCGACGAAGGTGAGCGAGCCGTCCCCGCCCCGAGCGAGCAGGGGGGCCGTCGCCTGGATGAGACTCAGGGCAGTGTGCACATTGTTCTCGTACGCGTCGGCCGCCACCCGCCAGTCGAGCTTGCGGAGGTCGACCGGGTCCGGCGAGACACCGGAGTTGAGCACCACGGCCCGCACACCGGCGGCGGTCGTGGACGACACCGAATCGAGCGCCGACCGCACGGCGTCATCGTCTCTGAGATCGGCCAGGCAGTCGACATAACCCGTCTCCTGCGCGAGCCGGGGGTTCCCCCGCCGGGACAGGCCGACAACGGTGTACTCCCGGTTCAGGAACTCCGTCGCGACGGCCGCACCGATCCCGGACGAGGTCCCGGACACGACGGCGACACGCGCGTTCGGTGAACCCATCAGGCAGCCTGGAACACGGCTGTGTCGATGGCGTCGAGCGTGCGCATGGACTCGATGGTGATGACGCCCGGGTCCAGCTTCCGGCCGTGCAGACGCTCGATCTCGATCACCATTTGGACGAACTGGAGGCTGGTCACCACGCCCGACTCGACGAGGTCCGTGTCGTTCTGGATACTGACCGGCTCCTCGTGCAGGCCGCCGAGCCAGTCACGGAGCAGCGCTATCTTGCTTTCCACGGCTTCCTCTTTCTCTTGCTGGGAACGCGCCAACTTGGTGCCTACTTGCTTGCTGCCTACCTGCTTGGAATAGGCCTATTTCGCCTGGAATACGCCTACTTGGTCCTGAAGTGCACGGAGAAGCCGGCCGGGTGGGCGAACGACTGGCTCGTCATGGTCGGTTGATCACGGGTGACGACCACCTCCGAGCAACGCTCGGCGAGCGCCGCGATGAGCAGCGAGAACTCCGCCTTGGCGAGCATCGCCCCCGGGCAGGCGTGGGCGCCGACCGCGAAGGGGATCGAGCCCTTCAGGCTCCTGCCGACCCGGAACCGGTCGGGGTCGTCGAACATCCGCGGATCCCGGTTGGCCCCGGCGATCGAGGCGAGTACCGCCGAGTGCCGCGGGATGTCGACGCCTTGGACCGTCACATCCTCAGCCGCGAACCGGACGATCGTCTGCACCGGCGGATAGAGCCGCAGGGCCTCCTCGATGAACGCCTCCCGGGCCGTTTCGTCACGGAGTTCGTCCAGGCCGAGGACGGACCGGCCCACGCAGTACACCAGCGAGGTGATGAACGCGCTGCTGGTCTCCGTGCCGGCCAGGAAGAACAGCAGGGCCGTCGAGCGCACCTCGCTGTCCGTGAGGCTGATGCCCTTGCGGTCGCGGGTCCGTTCAATGGTCTCCAGGAGGGAGCGTGAGTCGGCCGCCCCCAGGGCGCGCTGCTCCTCGATGAGCCTGAGCAGTTCGGCGACGTTGGCATGGGTCTGGGAGCTCTCCTCGGTGGGGTAGTCCAGGAGGCGGGCCAGGGGGCGGGTCAGCTCGTGGAAGCGTTCCTCAAGGGCCGGGTCGATGCCGAGGATGGCGCACACGATGCCGTAAGGGACCGTGTGGGCGCAGGAGTTGTAGAAGTCGTCCGTCTCGGTCCCGGCGACGGTGTCCACGAGCGCGTCGATGAGGCGGGGCATCAGGGTCCCCCGGTACTCCGCTATCCGTCCCGCCGACAGGACCGGAGCGAGCAGGGCGCGGAAGGCCTTGTGGGCGGGGCCGTCGGCGTCGAGCACATTGGGCCCGAAAGCCCGTGCGCTGGCCTTGAGCGGGTGCTCGGCCACGATGCCGGGGTGGGTCAGCACATCGTGCACCGCGGCGTTCCCGGTGACGGTGAACAGTCCCTCGTCGAGCCGGTGCACATCGGTCCCCGGCGGCAATTCCCGGTACCAATAGGGCTTCGCGAGCAGGCTCGCGGCGCTTTCCGGCGGCCTGGTGAGGATTTCTTCCGTACTTACCCCGAGCACGTGGCATGTCCTCCGACACCCAAGCCGCTGATACCGGCCAGCAGGCGCATCGCATCGAGCCATTCGGAATCGGTGAGCCCCAGGGAACCGGGGGCTGTGTAAAATGCGGTGAGTGTTCCCGAACGCCCCTCGGCGCCGACGATGTCGCAGCTGAATTCGATCTTTCCGCCGCTGCTTCCCCCGGGTGACTTCGCGTCGGTCGCGAGGGAGAGGCCGTCGAAGGAAAGGGAGACTTCTTCGGCGAAATTGCGGCGAAGAAGTTCGAAGGTGAGACGCAGACGCTCCTCGGGATCGGACTGCTTCGCGTACCTCTCAAGGAGAGCGTTCGCCGCTTCCATGACCCGCTCGATCCGGCGCTTGCTCTGGATGGATTCCAGCGCTAAGGAAAACTTTTCTTCCGTGCGGCTTTGCGTACTCAAAACGAGGGTCCTTCCCTGGACGCGGGATCGCCAAAAGATGGGGAAAGGGCGGCGTGAGGCGGATGAGGGCGGCTTCAGGAGACGTAGCCGAAGCGTGCCGAAAGTTCGCGTTTGTTGATTTTGGTGTTCTCCATGAGCGGCATGGCGGAGACGAAGTGGACCTTGGTGGGCACCATGTAGGCGGGCAGCAGCTTCGCGAGCCGGCCCCGCATGTCCTGCTCCGTCATGGCGATGTCGGGCGTCTGGGCAAACAGGATGATGCGCGGGGTCCCGTTGCGGTCGGGGATCGGCAGCAGGACCGACCGCCTGCTCCCGAGCGAGCGGGCCGCCGCTTCGATCTCCGCAGGCTCGATCCGGTGCCCGGCGACTTTGAGCTGGGCATCCTTGCGGCCCACGATGCGCAGGCGGCCGACGTCGTCGATCCAGCCCTGATCACCGGTCAGATACACCCGGCGCTCGTGCCCGTCGATCAGTACGTTCGTGAACGCGGCCGCGGTCTGCTCGGGCGCGTCCAGGTAGCCGAGAGCGAGCCCGGCGCCGCCGATGGCGATCTCGCCGGTCTCGCCGTGGGATGCCAGGGAGCCGTCCCGTACGACATGAAGATCCGTGCCCGGCACGGGCCGGCCGGCGGGAATGCCGCCCGCTGCCGCGCTGTCGGCCTTGGTGATGCGGTGGGTGGTGGCGAACACGCACGATTCGACGGGACCGTACCCGTTGTACAACTCGATGTCGGGATGGGCCTCGTGGAGCCTGCGGCAGCCGGCGGGCGACGGCTTGTCTCCCCCGAGGAGCACCGCGCGCAGACCGGCGAGGCAGTCGATGTCGCCGTCCGCGATCACATCGAAGAGCGACGGAGTGAGAAAGAGATGGGTCGCGCCGAAGTCGCTGATGTACGCCCGGATCGCCGGCGGCAGCAACAGGTCGCCTTCGTGGACGACCGCCGTGCCGCCGGTGAGCAGCATGCCCCACAACTCCAGGGTGAAGGCGTCCCAGGCAACCGCCGCCGCGTTGATCATCACCGGTTCCTCGCCGAAGTCCATGAACGGCTCGGGTGTGAACAGCCGGGTGGTCGCCCGGTGCGGGGAGAGCACCGCCTTCGGGGTGCCGGTGCTTCCGGAGGTCCAGAAGACCGTGGCACACGCGTCGGGTCCGACCGCGGGCAGTGGCCGGGATGCGGCGCCGAGGCGCGCCGTAGGGTTGCGCAGCTCGCCGAAGGTGAGGTGGTCGATCGACGCCTGGCGGAGGCCCGCCGATCCCGCGGTGTCCGCCAGGACGACCTCGGCGCCCATGGCATGCGAGAACTGGGCGATCCGCGCGGCCGGCCACCGCACATCGAGGATTCCGTAGGCGCCGCCGGCCATCAGGATGCCGAGGATGACCGCGGCCAGCTCCGGAGATCTGCGGGCCACCACGGGAACGACGCTGCCGGGCCGGACCCCGAGGCCGCTCAGGTGGTGGGCGACGCGACGGGCCTCGGCGGCCAGCTCCGCGTAGCTCGTCGCGCCGGCCGCCGACGCCACGGCCGTGCGCTCGGGGAACCGCTGGGCGACACGCGTGAACGCGTCATGGATGGTCGCTTCCCGGTTGGCCGGGCCGTACATGCTGCTCATGATCGATACCCCCGTTTCGACGCAGTTGCCGGCCGTCGCCGGGTCAGTCGAACTTCATCGACGACGGAACGATCGATCCGGGGGCGAGGTCGAGTCGCGGCGGGGCGGAGAATTCCAGGAGAACGGCTCCCTCTTCGCCGACGAAGGTGGCCGTGTGCCGCGAACGCGCGGGGAGGTAGGCCACGTCGCCGGAATTGAGTTCATACTCGGTGCCCTCGCAGACGAACCGAATCGTCCCCTCGGTGACCACGACCCACTGCTCGTTCTCGTGCCAGTGCGGCGGGAGGTTCAGGTCACCGGACTGGTCGGCGACCACCTTGAGGCAGGACATCTCCTGGCCGAATGCGAAACGCCGGGCCAATGCGATTCCCTCGGCCTTCAGTTCCTCGTGATCGTCCCAGTTGATCTTCATCGGTCCCCCTGCGATCGCATGCCGACTTGACGGTACGGAAAATCCTCGCGCCGGCCGTTCAGTTTCCTGCGGCGGCGAATCCCGTATCCGATTCGACCGTACGTGGTACTTCCGGCCGTCCTCAACGCCATTTCAAATGCTGGACAGTTGAGGGGTCGCGGGAGGCATAGCGAAGTGGAGGTTCTGGAAGGGAAAGGCCGTCTTATGCGTTTCGGGAAAACTCCGCGCTGTCGGTCGGCTCGGGGGCCGGGTGCTCGGGCGCGGCGGTCTTGTGGTCGGGGAGGCGGAGTGCCAGGACGACCGGAGCGACGAACACGGCGAGCAGCGCGTAGAACGTGGCACCCAGGCCGGCCCGGTCGGCCAGCCAGCCGAAGGCGGGGGAGCACAGGCCGCCCGCCGCCATGGCGAGCCCCAGGGTCAATCCGCTGGCCGTCCCCGGCCGGTTGGGCAAGTAGTCCTGGGCGAGCGTGACTTGCGCGGCGAACGGCAGGAACATCGCGGTACCGAACACCACCGTGCTCACCACCAGGATGGGGAACGCGGGAGCCCACGCGATGCCCAGCAGGGCGGGCAGCGCCACGAAGTAGCCGATCCGGACCGAGGCCATCCGGCCATACCGGTCGCCGATCCACCCGCCGAGCAGGGTGCCGACAGCGCCCGCCGCGGTGTAGCAGGTGAGCACGGTGGCACCGGCTCCCGCGGACTGCCCCAGGTCGCGCTGGGCGTGCAGGGACACCAGCGAGGTGACCGTGACGAAGGGGATCGACCAGCCGATGATGACCACCACCAGGCGCGTGAAGGAACGCCAGTCGTCCGTGCGGCCACCGCCCCGTGCGCCCGCGCCGGCCGGGACACCGGTGACCAGCGGCGCCGCCGGTGTGTACCCGCGCCACCGCATCCACGGCCCTCGCAGCACCCAGAGCGCCACCATGGCCAGGGCGGGGATCGCCAGGAGGTAACTGCGCGAGAACCCCAGGGAGCCGATCACCAGGGTGACAAGCGCGGGAGCGAGCGAGCCGCCGACCGTGCCGCCGACGGAGAAGACGCTCATCGCCTTCTGCGACGAACCGCCGGCCGCGCGGGCCTGGCTGGTGGCCGGCGGATGGTAGGCCGCTATGCCGATGCCCGCCAATGCGACACACAGCCAGGTGAGGAGATAATTTCCGGCGAGCCCGGCCGCCACCACGCCGAACGCCGCCGTCACGAACCCGACAGGCACCAGCCAGGACCGCGGCCTGCGGTCGGACAGCAGCCCGAACAGCGGCTGGAACAGACTGGACACGCCGCTGGCCGCGAACGCGAGACCGGAGACAGCGGCGTAGCTGTAGTGCCGCTGCGACATCAAAAGCGGCAGCATCGCGGGGATCGCGCCCTGGTAGAGGTCGTTGACCACATGCGTACCGGCCAAAAAGCCGAGTTGCCCTTTTTTCATCGTGAAACCGTTCATTCCGTCCGTAGGGATGCCGGTGGTTGACCCAGGTCATCAGAATCGGGCCCTCAGGTCCTCTGAGGTGTCAGCTCAGCGACGGTGCGGGCCCAGGACGTTGCCGGTGGGGGAGCGGGGTCGGCGCCCCTACCGGCAACTCGCCGTCGTCAGCCGGGGTTACGGCAGGGACGGGCGGCGGGCGCGCACACTCCACCGGCCGTCGGCGCGGTCGAGGTGGATCGGGTGGTCGAAGCACTTGCTGACCTGATCACTGGTCAAGACCTCGGCCACGGGTCCGGAGGCCAGGGGGCGACCCTCGCGCAGCAGCATGGCGTGCGTCGTACCGGGAGGAAGCTCCTCCAGGTGGTGGGTGACCAGTACCGACGACAGCTCGGGACGGGTCCGCTGAAGGGTGTCGATCCGTTCGACGAGCTGTTCCCGGCCGGCGACGTCCAGACCCGTCGCGGGCTCATCGAGCAACAGCAACCGCGGACTTGGCATGAGCGCGCGGGCGATCAGGGCCCTGCCCCGCTCGCCCTGGGACAGCGTGGGCCAGCGCGCGGCGCGCCGTTCCCCCAGCCCGAGCAGGTCGATGAGGCGCGTCGCCATGTCGGCCTGCTCGGGCGTCGGATTCCAGCGGGGCACGCGTTCGACGGTGTTGGTCAGCCCGGTCAGGACGACGTCCTTGACCCGCAGGGGTGTGCGCAAGGCGTGGCGTGGGTCCACATGGCCGACGTACGAACGGAGTTGGCGCATGTCGACCCGGCCGAGGCGGTGCCCGAGGACGTCGACCGTGCCCCGCGTCGGGTGGGTGAGTGCGCCCAGGAGTCCGAGCAGGGTGCTCTTCCCGGCGCCGTTGGGCCCGAGCAGCGCCCAGTGCTCGCCGGGCCGTACGGTCAAGGACACGTCGTGCAGGATGATATTGCCGTCGCGCACGAGGTCGACACCGTCCACGCGCAGGACGGGGGGAGCGTGGGAGGCGTGGGCGCCGGTCACCGTCCGGCCTGTCCGGCCCGGTTGACGGCCGCGAGCACGGCCTGCACCGACGCGGCGAGAATGGAGGTGTCCCAGCCGGCGCCCCAGAAGGTGGCCCCGTCCACCCGGCACTCGGCGTACGCGACGGCGGGACTGCCGGGTCCCGCGCTGGTGGCGTGCTCGGCGTAGTTGAGGATGTCGACGGCGATGCCGGCGCCGGCGAGGACCTGGGTGAGGGCGGACAGCGGCCCGTTGCCGGTGCCCTCGTAGGAGCGTTCCTGGCCGTTCGCGCTCAGGACACAGCTGAACCGGTGCTCACCGGGCCCGGTTTCGGTCGTACTCCACGAGTTCAGGACGACAGGACCGTCCTGCGCGGGGGAGATGTAGTGCGTGCGGAACAGGTCCCACAGATCCTTGTGCGAGAGCTCCTGCCCGCTCGCGTCGGTGGCCCGCTGCACCGCGCCGGAGAAGTCCGGGCGCATTGCCTTGGGCAGGTCAAGGCCGTGGTGGGTGTACAGCAGGTGGGCGATTCCGCCCTTGCCGGACTGGGAGTTGATGCGGATGACTTCCTCGTAGGTACGTCCGATGTCACCCGGGTCGATCGGCAGGTATGGCACCTCCCAGGGCGCCTCCTCGGCCGGCACGCCCAGCTCGGCCGCCCGCTTCGTGTGGTGGGCCATGCCCTTGGCGATGGCGTCCTGGTGGGTTCCGGAGAATGCCGTGTGGACGAGTTCGCCGACGTAGGGGTGGCGCGGGTGGATGGGCAGCCGGTTGCAGTGTTCCACCACGTCGCGCACCGCGTCGATGTCGGAGAAGTCGACCATGGGGTTCACGCCCTGCGCGTACAGGTTCAGCGCCAGCGTGACGAGGTCGACGTTGCCGGTCCGCTCGCCGTTGCCGAAGAGGCAGCCCTCCACCCGCTGCGCCCCCGCCAGCACGGCGAGTTCGGCGCAGGCGACGCCGGTGCCGCGGTCGTTGTGGGGATGCACGGAGAGGATCACCGCGTCGCGTCGCGCCAGGTGACGGTCCATGTATTCGATCTGGTCCGCGTACACGTTGGGCGTGGCGATCTCCACCGTGGCCGGGAGATTGTGGATCACCGGCCGGTCCGGGGAGGCGTCCCACAGCTCGGTGACGCTGTTGCAGACGTCCAGAACGAAGTCCGGCTCGGTGAGGTTGAAGACCTCGGGGGAGAACTCGAACCGGATGTCACCCCCCGACCGCTCGTCGGCGCGCCGCATCAGATAGCCGGCGGCATCCAGGATCATCCCGTGGAGCTCGGTGCGGGAGCGGCCAAGGACCACGTCGCGCCACGTCGGCGCGGTGGCGGTGTAGAGGTGCACGACGGTGCGGGGAAGGCCCTCGATGGAGGCGATCGTGCGGTCGATCAGGTCGTTGCGGGCGGCGGTGAAGACGGAGATGGTGACGTCGTCGGGGACTGCGCCGCTGGTGGCGAGGTGGCGTACGAAGTCGAAGTCGGTCTGGCTGGCGGAGGGGTAGCCGACCTCGATCTCCTTGTAGCCCATGGTGACCATCAGGTCGAACATCCGGCGCTTTCGCTCGGTGTCCATGGGCTCGGCCAGCGCCTGGTTGCCGTCGCGCAGATCGACCGGCACCCACAGCGGGGCCCGCTCCAGCCGGCGCGAGGGCCAGGTCCGGTCGGTGAGCGGCAGCGCGACCCGGTCGTGCGCGGGCCGGTACCGTTCGTGCGGCATCGCGCTCGGCCGTTGGGGGTTCCACGCCGGAGCGTCCACGGGAACCGGTCCGGACGGGGTGCGCAGGGTGGTGAAAGTCTGGGTCTGGGAGGAAGTCATGAGGCGGAACTTCTTTCAGTCAGCCATCTGGTGACCGGCACGTCCCGATACCCGCTGCGAGGTGCCGGTCGGATCAGGCCCCGCAGCGGCGACCGAGAAGAAGAAGCTCGCACAGCGACATGCCGGGTACAGTAACCACAACTGAACACCTCAGACAACCCGAGAAGTGAAAGTGACGGTGAGCGACGAATGCCTCTGGGCGCACTGCGGCCAACTCCCTTGGTCGAGCAGGCCACTGAGCGGCTGCGCGAGCAGATCATCCAGGGGGAGTGGACCGTCGGAACGAAACTCCCCGGTGAGAACTCGCTCGCCCAGATCCTCGGCGTGGGGCGCTCGACCGTACGCGAGGCCCTGCGCGCGCTCGCCGGCGCGGGCCTCGTGCAGCCGCGCCAGGGCGCCGGGGTCTTCGTCATCGCCACCAAACCCCAGGAGGACTGGCCAACCAGCCTGCGGCGCGCGGCCGTTACCGACGTCTACGAAGTGCGCATGCTCATCGAGGTCGAAGCCGCGCAGATGGCCGCGCAGCGCCGCACCGACGACGACCTCGCCGCCCTCCACCAGGCGCTGGCCGCGCGCCGCGACGCCGCGGGCGCGGGCAACGCCGAGTTCGTCGACGCGGACATCGCCCTGCACTCGGCCGTGGTCGCCGCAGCGCACAACCCCGTACTCACCGCCTTGTTCGCCGAGTTCGTACCCGTCCTGCGCCAAGGGCTGATCGACCTGGTGGAGCTGCTGAACCTGCGCTCCGGTGACCCGAACCACGGCGACGACGGACACGCCCTGCTCGTGGAGGCCATCGCGCGGGAGGACGCCGAATCCGCCGGGCACACGTTGCGCGACGAGCTGAAGCAGACCCTCGAACGCCTCCAGGCGATCTGACCCCGCGTCCGGCTGCGCGATGCCGGTGCGCCTGTTCCGCGGGCGCGGTGTCCGCCGACGGAGTCCGGGAGGCGGCGGCCGTCCCGCCTCCTGGACCACCCTGTTCTCCCGCGTCGGCGCCTCCCCCCAATGCCAAGCCCAAGTTGGCGGCGCCGCACGGGGTCGGGGCCTCCGCCAGTCCAACCTCTGGTAATTCGTTGGCGCGGAGCGCGCCCAACATCGACTCTGGTCACCGTGCCAGAGCCCAAGCATCAGATCCGCGCCCTCCATACGGCCACCACGGTGACGGTCTACCAGGCGTACGCGCCGCAGATCGGCCTGCCCGCAGCGCTCGACGGGCGCTTTCCCCCGACGTGGCGGCGGGACCGAATGACGTGGATCAAGCCGTCGTTCCTCTGGATGATGTATCGCTGCGGCTGGGCGGCCAAGGAGGGCCAGGAGACCGTCCTCGCTGTCGAAATCACCCGTGACGGGTTCGAATGGGCCTTGGCCAACGCCTGCCTGGCGCGCTACGAGCACGGGCTGCATCCCGACCGCGCCACCTGGAAGCGCCGGCTCAAACGAGCCCCGGCCCGGGTGCAGTGGGACCCCGAACGCGACCTGCGCCTACAGCCGCTTGCGCACCGCTCCCTGCAACTCGGCCTCGCCGGTGAAGCCGGCGGGCGCTATGCGGAGGACTGGATCGTCTCGATCCGAGACGTCACCATGCTCGCGCGCACGATCCATGCCCACGTCAGGGAGGGCGCTTTGGACGCCGCTCAGCGACTCCTCCCCGCGGAAAGCCCTTACCCGGCGAGCGACCGGCTCACGGCCCATCTGCGCGGCTGAGCCCGCCTTCGCCGATCTGGGACCGGGTCCGACAACCTCTGCGTCTCGGAGGGTTGCCTCTCCTGTGGGCCGACGGGGTTCAGCCCGTGATCGGGGCACGGGGTGGCGCTTCCCACTTGAGCGCCGTTCGCAGGGGAAGGCGCTGCTGGACGTGCTGTTTCGACCAGTGTCGCGACCGCAGGCAAGTTCAGATGGCGCACCGGTGAACTTCCCCCGGCGCGCCGGTCTGTAGGCATGAGACCAACACCCGGAAGGCTGGCCCCATGCGGAAACTGATCTACGGCATGAACGTGACCCTGGACGGATACATCGCCGCGCCGGGCGACGACATCGGCTGGAGCGCGCCGAGCGATGAGCTGTTCCAGTTCTGGTCCGACCAGTTGCTGGAGACCGATTTGTCGCTGTACGGCGGCAAGCTGTGGCGGACGATGAGCTCCTACTGGCCGACCGGCGACCAGCAGCCCAATGCCACTCCGGCGGAGATCGAGTTCGCTCGCCGCTGGCGGGACATGGCGAAGGTGGTGTTCTCCTCGACCATCGACACGGTCGACTGGAACACCCGCCTGGTCCCTGGCGACGCGGTCGCCGAGATCACCCGGCTCAAGGCCGAGGACGGCGGGCCGATGGACATTGGCGGCGCGTCGCTCGCGGGGGCGGCCATGCGGGCCGGACTGATCGACGAGTACGTGCTGGCCACCGCGCCCGTCCTGGTAGGCGGCGGCACCCCGTTCTTCACGGTGCTGGACAACTGGGTCAACCTCAACCTCGTGGAGACGCGAACGCTGCCCTGCGGCGTGATCCTGACCAGGTACGAGAGGAGGCGCTGAGCGCCCGTCGTGTACGCACCGATGGGCGGAGCGGGCCGGTATCCGCCGCGACGCAGGGTAGACCTCGGACCCGCGTGTCTCATTGAAGCGTGCCGAGCGCGGTCCGCCGACGCGTGGAGGAGCCCGGTCGCCCCGTCGCGGAGGCGGAGAGCCTGTCGGTGACGGCCCCGATGTCGGCCTCATCCGCGAGCGTCCGGCGCCCCCGCATTCCGGGGCTCCGCGCGTCGGCCCCCCGGCACTCCGACACCCAGCTCGCCCCCGCGTCGATGAACCGGTGTGAACATGACTGGGTCCGGGGCCAGTTGTCCCCGGACCCGGCCCCGATCACCGATCACCGACCCCCCGTCACCGGTCGGCGTTCGGCTGTCAGGAACGGGCTGCTGTACCGCTCGGCTCAGGCCTGCTCGTACACCCAGCTGGAGGTCGCCCCGCCGCCGACCCTCGCCCGCCAGGCGAGGGAGTTTCCGTCGCGGATGCCGGTCTCGTTGGAGCGGACGTCGCGCCAGGTCCCGTTGCCGTTGTGGTTCCCGAACGTCTGCATGGGTCCACCGTTGACGCTGACGTCCAGGTACGGGGTACGGCCGTCGGGCTCGGTGTCGCCGATTCCGAACATGTTCTGGGCGGGGTCGAAATACACGTACGCCCCCTTGATGACGCGGGTGTCGGCGCTGGCGGGGCTCCCGACGGTCACCACGGTGACCGCCGCTGTGGCGATGGCGAGCAGAGCGAGCTTCTTTCGCATGTGTTCGTCCCTCTCAGCAAAGTTCTCCGGTAGTCCCGGCCGCTGGTTCGAACCGGTGACCCCAGCTTTGGGACGACCCGGTTGTCCGTCCACGAAAAGCAGCGAACTCCCAGGTCAGCCGCGGACAATCGGCATTGTCCGGCGGACAGGGAGGGGTTCACATCGGTCCCGCCCCCTTCGCCGCCGGATGAGTCGCGTGGAATTCCGCCACGGACCACCAGGTTGTCCGACAACTGCTGGAACGCCCGACGCATGACTGATCTGCTGGGACGTCAGTCGAAGCGGGGCAGCCGGAGTCCCCGGAGCCCCGCGGGCAGGGAGGAGCTCGGGATGGGCAGAGCGGGACGTCCGCAGAGTGAACCGAAAGGGGAGACCACCCAGGCGAATGCGCTGGCGGTGTTCCTCCGGAGCCTGACGGAGGGGCGTACGGTCCGGGAGCTGGCCAAGACGTATGGGGTGGGCAAGACCAGTTGGAGTGACTATCGCTCGGGATTGAAGATCATTCCTCTGGGCCTTTTGAAGAGGGTCATCTCCGGCCAGGTCCGCGATGAGCGAGGCCGTGCCGCACTGTGGACCCGAGCCAGGGGACTGCATGCCGCCGCCTGTGCTGCCGAGGAGGGCAGGGCGCGATCGGACGGTAGGGAGGACAGCACTCCTGAGACGTGGGCGATGCTCCAGCGCGCTCAGCGCCGAGCCGACGCCGAACTCGCCCAGTCGCAGGACGCGTTACGCACCCTGATGCGGCTGACCGCCAGGTTGCAGAAGGAACTCGACGACGCCATCGGCCGGGCCTGCACCGGACCGGAGACCGGCCCGGGACCCGAACCCGATGCGTCCTCGGGCAAGGCGCGGCGGGGGGACGCAACCCTCGGGGACTCCGGGGACTCCGGGGGCCTAGGGGACTCCGAGCGGCGTGTGCCGGGCAAGGAACTCGTTCTGTGGATACCGCGCTCTCCCGCCCTGTACGACCTGGCGGACACGGTGGTGGCCATGGGCGCCGAGTTCGAGGTCGGTATGCGGAACATCGGCCGCCTGCGTGACGAGGTCCGCCACCTCCGGGAGCCTTGCCCCGCTCGGGTCGGTGGGGCTTTGGTACGGAGGGAAGCCGGCACACCGGCGGTGCGGGAGCACCGGAAGCTGCCGAGCCTGCCGGGCCGCTCCCGCTTCCTCGCGGGCACCCGCGACCCACGACGGCTGTGGCGGGTGCTGCTGCTCACCGCGATCGCCCTGGCTCTCTCCATACCGGCCACCTCCCTGGAACACTTCCGGCAATGGGCCGCGCCCTCGGTGTCCGAGCCGGTGACCACCGTCTCCCCGAAGGCCGGCCCGCCGGAATCCGCGGCGGCTTCGCCACTCGAAGCCGGCCCCACGGCGCCGGGAAGCGCCGGCGCTGCGCTGCGGGGATCGACGAGCACCCCCGCCCCCACCCCCGCGCCGGCTTCCGCCTCCCCGGTCCTGCCGAAGTCCGAAGTCTCGAACAGGGCGCCCACACCCCGGGGCGGACCCGTGGACGTGCCGGCTCCAACTGGCAGCGGTGTCTACGCGATATCGCATGACGGCGCCGAGGTCGTCCAGTGGGGCGGCACCGGCTGGGAACGCATCGGTGGCCCCGCGGCCGAGCTTTACGCCGGCCCCGCCGGAGTCTTCGCCACCGACCCCATAACGGGTGACCTGCGCGGCTACAGCGGCATTCCCGGACGGTGGAGCACGATCAGTGAGCGCGCCACCGGCTTCGCGATCAGCGGCCGGGATCTGTACCGGCTGGCCCAGGATCGCAGCGCCGTCCACCGCTGGGACCGGACCCGGGGCGCCTGGACTCGGGTCGGTGGCCCAGCGGGACGTCTCTATGGCGGGGGAGCGGGGCTGTTCGCCACCGACCCGGTGGACGGCCGGATCTTCGCGTACGGGGGGAAGGGCGAAGCCTGGTCGTACGCGGGGGCCGCGGGGGCCGACTTCGTCGTGACCGACCAGCATCTGTACGGACTCAACCCCGAGCGGAGCGCTGTGTTCCGCTGGAGTGGTGAAGCGGGCGTGTGGAGCGCGGTCGGTGGCCCGGCGCTCGCCCTGTACGCGAGTGCTTCCGAGCTGTACGCCAGCAACGAGGCGGACAGCGGCCTGTGGCGTTACCGCGCGGGCGCGTGGACTCGCGTCGGAGACGCGGGAACGTCGTTCGGTGCGCGAGGCGAGCGCCTGTACCGCCTCGACAAGGACCACTCGGCGGTCTGGGAAGGAAACGGCGCGGCCTGGGTGCGGATCGGCGGTCCTGTCCGCGCGCTGGTGGTCGCGGGCTGATGCGAGCGGATGGCGATTCCGGAAGGGAGCTTCCGGCAGGGGCCTTCCGGCCTGGTTCGCCGTCGGCCAACTCCCTGAACGACTGGGCCAGTTGCGCGGCGTCGAGCCGGTGTGCCGTATCGAGGCGAATGGGGCCGGCCCTCCTGCGGCGGGAAAGGGAGCTGAGTGCCGTACTTGCGAGACTGCGGTCGCGGGTGTGGTGCCTGTTGTGCCCCCCCCGCCCAAGTCGACTGGTCCCACCCGCTGTTGTCCTGTTCGAGCCCGGGCCGGTGTGGGCGCGGAAGTTGGTGTCCGAGGGATGCCGACGGCCCGGTGGAAGGCCGGTGGCGATGGCGATGGCGTCGATGGTGTGGTCGGTGGTTTCCAGGAGTTGCTGGGCGTGGCGGATGCGTGATTGGGCGTGGCCGCCCTCCCGATGGCGTGGGACGACCAGCCGGCGCGCGGCCGTGTTGGCTTTGGCGGAGCCGTGGTCGAGGCGGATGAGGTGCAGGCACAGGTCCATGGCGGCGGCATCGCAAGCGGAGGTTGAGCACGTCACCGTCGTGGAGACAGAGGACGTCCAGGTCGACCGTGACGCCGGGATGGCGTCACGCGAGCGCTTCGGTGTGGGCCCAGTGCGTGGTGGCGCGTTTGCCGTTCAGCAGGCCGGCGGCGGCCAGGACGAAGGCCCCCATGCGCAGCGAGACCACGCGTGCGCCCGCCGCGTGGGCCGCGCGCGCCGGGTCGAGCAGATCCACGGGCGGTCCGCGTCCGGGCCGGCCGGACCGGGGACGATCACAGCGTCGGCGTACGGAAGACCTGAAGACGGCTCGCGACGTCGTGGCGACCGGCACGCCCGCGCCGCGCGCCCGCCGCTGTCGACGGGAGCCGGTCCGACCAGACCTTCTTCGTCGACGCCGTCGTAAGTTCGGGCACCACCGAACGGCGCGCCCCCACACGTGGTCAGGACATATACGCCGTCACGGCTCGGCCCCTCTCGTCGTCGAGGCCCTTGACCGCGTCCTCGGCGGTCGCACTCACGCGGTCGGCGTCGCTGCCACGCGCGCGGTGTTCGATGCCCCGGACTTTCCTCCGCGGGCTGCCCCCGCACGTCACCCTCACCCTGGAGCGGCACCCCTGACGACGGCCGGAGCGGACGGCCCGCAGGAGCCGGCCCACTTCCTGAAGAGTCCTCGCCTCTGTTTACCGCCAACACCCGCTCCGCGAAGGAGAGTTGGCGCGCCGGTCGCGGTGGCCTTCCGGGGTGCTCCTCGATGGCCGGCCTGCGACCTCTTCGCGGTCAGGGGGCATCGGTCGCCGCGTCGATCGCATCGGTCGCGTGTGGGGTGTCGCGATGGGATCCTGCGTCGTCCGGTGTGTTCGTGGGCCAGGCTTTGAGAGCGGTTTCGACCACGCGCTCGAGCTTTTCGCGACCGACCCCGTCGCATGCCTGGGTGGACATGCCCTGGATGACGGCGGCGTAGAACGTCGCCAGCGCGCCGGCGTCGGTCCCTTCGGGCAGGCGGCCCGCGGCGATGTCCGCGTCGATCTTCTCCTCGAGCGCCTGTTTGGTCCCCTCGCGGAAAGCGCGCAGTTCGGCCTTGACGTCCTCGGCTGCCGGCGTGCAGTTGGTCGCGCCGCTGATGACCAGGCAGCCGGGCGGGTGGCTGGGGTCGGTGTACTCGGCTGCGGCCAGGCGGAGCATGGTTTCGATGGCGCCGCGCGCGGTGGGTTGGGCCAGGGCGCGGGCCCCATAACTGCCGTGGGTGGCCGCGTAGTGCTGGACGACCTCGGTGAACAACTGCCGCTTGTCCCCGAAGGCCGCGTACAGGCTCGGCGGATTGATGCCCATCGCCCGGGTGAGTGAGGCGACAGAGGTCGTCTCGTAACCGTGCAGCCAGAACTCCCTCAGTGCGACCTCCAGTGCCTTGTCCCGGTCGAAAGCTCGTCGTTGCGTCCGTGCGGTGCTCATGGAATGAGTCTATAGCGATCGCTAAAGCTGTGCTACGTTTCCTGCTGTTCCTGCTGTAGCGATCACTAAAGCAGCTGCGCCGAACCAAGGAGTGTCCTGTCATGCCCGTGCTCACCCCGGTCTCACCCGCTCTGCCCGAACCCGTCCTGGCCCGCACCGTGCGCGGGTCCGGCCCTGGACTCCTCCTGGCGCACGGCGCCGGCGGCAGCGTCGAGGGCAACTACGGACCGATCCTCGACGGGCTCGCCGCACGCCACACGGTCGTCGGAGCCGACTACCCGGGCACCGGGCGGACTCCGAGATCCAAGACCCCGCTGGACGCGGACGAGCTGGCCGACCAGTTGGTGGCCGCGGCGGACGCGGAGGGCCTCGACACCTTCGCGATCGCCGGGTTCTCACTCGGCGGCCCCCTCGCGATCCGCGCCGCCGTACGTCACCCCGAGCGCGTCACCGCTCTGGTGCTGACCGCGACCTTCGCCCACCGTGACAACAAGCTGGATCTGGCTGCCGCGCTCTGGCAGCGGCTGTACGAGACCGGTGACCGCTCGCAGCTGGCCGAGTATCTGACGCTGGTGGCGCTCAGCACCCCCGCTCTGAACGCACTCGCGCCCGACCAACTGCGGGCCGGCGCCGACCTCCTCGCCGAGGCCATTCCGCCCGGTACCCCGGACCACACCGACCTGGTGCGACGCATCGACGTCCGTGACGACCTCGCTCGTATCACCGTTCCCACGCTGGTGATCTCCACGACCGGCGACCCGCTGGTCCCGCCCGCTCTGCACCGCCAGCTCGCCGACGAGATACCCGGAGCGCGCCTGGCCGAAATCGCCACCGGCCACCTGCCGTTCGCCGAGCGTCCTGAGGAATGGCTGGAACTCATCACTGCCTTCCTCGACGAGCAGACCCCCCAAGCCTGACCTTCGCGCCTGCCCTCCCGCCTGGGTCACCCATGCCGGACCCGGGCCCCCTCACCTGCCCACCTCCCCATGTGCGCCCGCCCACATCCGACTGCCAGGAGTACCGACATGCACGCGATCACCCAGCATTCTTTCGGTGGCCCCGAAGTCCTCGAACTCACCGACGTGGACCGGCCGCAACCGTTGCCCTCCGAAGTCCTTGTGAGGGTCCGCGCGGCCGGCGTCAATCCGGTTGACGCGATGGTCCGTTCCGGGGCCTTCCCCCTGCTCGGCGAGCCCCCGTTCGTCCTGGGCTGGGACATCTCCGGCGTCGTCGAAGAGGTCGTCCCCGGCGTCACGCGCTTCGACGTGGGTGACGAGGTCTACGGCATGCCCTTCTTCCCGCGCCCCGGCAACGCCTATGCCCAGTACGTCGCCGTGCCGTCGCGTCAACTCGCCCGCAAACCCAGGGCCCTTGACCACGCCCACGCGGCAGCCCTGCCCCTAGCGGGACTCACCGCCTGGCAGAGCGTCGTCGACGCCGGAGAAGTCCAAGCCGGCCAGCGCGTCCTGATCCACGGCGGCGGCGGTGGCGTCGGCCACCTGGCCGTCCAGATCGCCAAGGCGCGCGGGGCCCACGTCATCGCCACCGCCAGCGGGGCCAAACGCGACTTCGTCCGCGGTCTGGGCGCGGACGAAGTCATCGACTACCGCACCGTCGACTTCACCGACGCGGTCACCGACGCCGACCTCGTCCTGGACACCGTGGGTGGCGACTACGGCAGACGATCACTGCGCGCCCTGCGCCCCGGCGGCCTCCTCGTCACAGTGGTGGACCGCGCCGACACCGAACTGCGCCAGGCCGCCATCGAGGCCGGGAGACGGTTCGCGGGCGTCACCGTGGAACCGGATCACGTAGGGCTCCAGAAGCTGGCCGAGCTGGTCGACACCGGGCAGTTGCGCCCCTACGTCGAGCACACTCTTCCGCTCACCGACGCCGCCAAGGCCCACCAGCTCATCGAATCAGGCCGAACCCGGGGAAAGATCGTGCTGACAGTGTGAGGCGACTGGACAGGCGATCACTCGTCCTCGCCGTGGTGTGGGGAGGAGGTGATGAGGACGTGGACGTGGGCGGTACACCAACGACCACGCCACCGAGCCGCGAGGCCTGCCGATGTCAGCCACCGGCTCTGACGCAGGCACCTTCCAGCGGCTGCACCTACGATGCGTTCGGCCGCACCCCGGCCCTTCCAGGCGCCAGTCTCGGCTGCTACGCCAACGACCTCGTCCAGCACCACACCGCGAACGGCAGCCGTCAGGCGTGGGCGCTCGACCCCGCCACGCGATACCGCTCCTGGACAGTGGAGACCGGCAGCGGTTCGACACGGACGTCGCCCGTATCCAAGGTCAACCACTACTCCGGTGGCGGCGACAACCCACGCTGGATCGTGGAGAACACCACCACCGGCGACCCGACCCGCGAATCCGCGGTTCCTCGCGGGTGGCCCACACCCGGCGGTCAAGGGCGTTCTTCTGCGGCAGGCTGAAGAAGGACTCCATGGCCGCGTCGACGCCTGCCGCCCCGGCCCGCCCCATCGAGCCGGTCATCCGGCGACGGTCGAGGGCCTGGAGAAACCACGTGGTGCGGGGCGGCTTTGATCCGCAGGCCGGTCAGGGCGATGAGGGCGACCAGTGCGAAGGCGCAGGCGCCGAGAGTGAAGGAAAGCGTGTACTGGCCTTCGCCGGGCAGCGGATGCGTCCCGGGCGGAAGTCCTGTCAGCAGGTGGGCGCTCAGTACCGCGGTGATCACGGCGCTGCCCAGGGAACTGCCCAGGGACCGGGCGATCGAGTTGATGCCGTTCGCGATGCCGCTCTGATGGGCGGGGACGCCCGCCACGATGAACGCGGGCAGAGTCGCGAAGCCGAAGCTGACCGCGACGCCGGTGAGCAGGCCCGCTGCCACGACGCCCCCGGGACTGGCGTGGCTGAGGGCCAGCCAGCCGAAGCCCAGGACACCCGATCCGGCTCCGGCGGCCAGGGTGATGCGGGCCCCGATCCGGCGGACCAGTACGCCGCCGAACTGCGCGGCGATCAGGGACGCGATGGTGCCGGGCAGCAGGTAGACCACGGCGGCGTCCAGCACCGAGGCCGAGAAGCCGTACCCCGCCACGCCGCGGGGCGTCTGCACCAGATACGAGATGCCTATGAACTGGGTGAACATGCCGAATCCCAGGAGGACGCCGGCGAGGTTGGTGAAGACCACCGGCCGCAGCACGAACATCCGCATGTCCACCAGCGGTTGACGCACCCGGCGTTCGACGAGTACCCACACGACCGCGAGCAGCGCCGCGCCTGCGAGCAGGCCCAGGCACCGTGCCGATGTCCAACCCCACGCGGCGCCCTGCGAGATGGGCAGGAGGAGCAGGATCATCGCGCCGGCGAGCGTCGTCACTCCCAGCCAGTCCGTACGGCCGCCGACGGAGGAGGGGGACGGCGGGACGGCGATCGCGGCGGTGGCCAGGGCGATCAGGGACAGGACGGTCGCCAGCCAGAAGACCCGGTGGTAGTCCGGGTGCGGGCCCTGGCTGAGCAGTCCCGCGCCGACAAGGGCGAGGCCGCTGCCGAACGCGAGGGTTCCGCTGACCAGCCCCATCGCCCCCGGCAGGCGCCGCGCGGGCAGTTCGTCGCGCAGCACCGACAGCGCCAGCGGGAAGATCGCCGTGGAGGCCCCCTGCATCACGCGGGCGAGGAGGAGCAGCGGTAGCGAGCTGGTGCAGGCGGCCAGTACGGATCCGGCGACGGTCACCCCGAGCACACCCAGGAGTACGGGCCGCTTTCCGTGCATGTCGCCGAGGCGGCCGAGCACGGGCGTGAACACGGCGGCCGACAGCAGCGTCGAGGTGGCCAGCCAGCTCGTCGTGGAGGAAGACAGCGACAGATCCTGCTGAACCACTGTCAGGATCGGGACGATCAGGGTCTGCATCATTGAAACGATCATGGCCGAGAGGCCCAGTGCGAGAACGAGACCGCGTCCCGCGGACCCCGTCGTGGCCGGACGCCGGTGACTGCCTGGCATCAAGTGCGCTTTCCGTTGAAAGGTCGGAGGCGGGAGTGGAGGGGTGGGATGCCCCCGCGTCGGTGTGCGCCGCTGAACGGGCGGGCGGCCCGTCCCGCGCTGAGACGTTCCGCGTTCAGCCCGTCACGCCGACGGGCGCGGGCAGCAGCGTCGACAAGTCGTCGGCGAGGATGCGCAGGCCGTCCTCGGACAACAGGGATTCCGGATGGAACTGTGTCGAGCGCAGCCGTTCGCCGCGCAGTGCGTGGACCTCGCCGCTGTCCGGGTCCCGGCTCACGTCGATGCCCTCGGGGACGTGCGGGCCGCTGAAGCGGTCGGTGGGGCACAGGGCCGCGTAGGTGTTGTAGAAGCCGAGCCTGGCCGTGCGGCCGAACAGGTCGATCTCTCGCTGCACCCCCTGGTTGGGCGGGTTCTTGCGGACCAGATCGAGCCCGAGCTCCGCGCAGAGCACCTGGTGTCCGAGGCAGACCGCCAGGAAGGGCCGCCGCGCGGCCAGGAGCCCGCGGACGGTGCGGCGCAGGGCGGCGATCTTCGGATGGTTCCCGTCGCGCGGATCGCCGGGTCCTGGGCCCACGATCACGAGGTCGTGGTCGGCCGGTTCGTACGGTTCGTCGAAGCGCCGGACGGTGACGTGCAGGCCCAGGGAGATGAGTTGGTGGTTGAGCATCGCGGTGAAGGTGTCCTCGCCGTCGATGAGCAGGATCCGCCTGCCGTTCAGCACCTCGCGGTTCTCCCGGTACGCCTGCTCGTCGAACGGGTCCAGCCAGAACCGGGCCAGGGTCCGGTTGCGGTCCGCCAGCGAGTCGAGGATCGCGCTGTCCTCGGTGAGTACGGGGCGCTTGGCTGCCTGGAGCACGTCGCCGTGCAGGGCCTGTAGCACCGCCGCCGCCTTGGCGCGGGTTTCGGCCACCTCGGAGGCGGGGTCGGAGTGGCGTACCAGGGTGGCGCCGACTCCGATCCGCAGCCGGGAATCCGCGTCGATGTCGGCGCAGCGGATGAGCACCGCGGAGTCCATGCGTCGCGCGCCGGCGCCGTCCCGGCCGATCAGGGCGAGGACCCCGCTGTAGTAGGCGCGTCCGTCGCTCTCGTACCGGTTGATGACCCGGCAGGCGTTCTCCAGCGGGCTGCCCGTGACGGTGGGCACGAACATCGTCTCGCGCAGGATGTCGCCCGGCTCGCGCGTGGTGCGCCCGCTGAGGTGGTACTCGGTGTGGGCCAGCCGTGTCATCTCCCGCAGGTACGGGCCCTCGGCCCGGATTCCGGGTTCGCAGATGCGCGCCATCATCTTCAGCTCTTCGTCGACGACCATGTACAGCTCGTCCGTCTCCTTGGGATCGGCGAGGAAGCGGAGCGTCTCGGGGACGGTGGGCCCGCCGGCGGGGTAGCGGTAGGTGCCGCTGATCGGCGTCATGGTGACGGTGCCGTCGTTGAGCGCGACGTGGCGCTCGGGGGTGGCGCCCACCAGTGTGCGTGTGCCCGTGTGCATGAGGAAGGTCCAGTACGCGCCGGCCTCACCGGCGAGCAGACGGCGGAACACCGTCAGCGCGGCCTCGGTGGGCGGCCCTTGGACGGTGGCGACGAAGGAGCGCTTGATGACGAAGTTCGCCCCCTCGCCGCGCCCGATCTCCTCGCTCATGATCTTGCGGACGACCCGCTCGTACTCGGCGTCGTCGGTGTCGAAGCCGGCGTCCGCCAACTCGAAGGGCCGAGCGGGGAACGCCGCCAGGGTCTCCTTGACGCTCAGCCTGGTCTGCTCGTCCACCGTCATGGCGAGCAGCGGTGTGCCGTCGTCCTGGTGCGCATAACCGCGCTCCGCTATCTGCCGGTACGGAACCAGGACCACCAGATCGTGACTGTTCCCGGCCCCGTCCCGCGGCGGGTCGCAGGGCAGCGGAAGGTCGCTCAGTCGCGCCACCTCCGTGACGTTCCCGAGCAGAAGTTCGACATCCTGGTGACCGGCGGAGTGCGGTCGGTGCAGCAGGACGAACGGCGGTGCGTCGGGTCCCCAGAGGGTGTGCAGACGTGCTGTGTTCATCTCATTCACGAGAACTCCCCGAAAACTCGCACGGCAACAGGTGGCCGCCGCCTCTGGCTCTTGATTCTGCTCTCTCGTCTTCTCCCGCGTTGCGAACCAGAGTCTCGCAGTCGGGCCGGGTGGGGGCCACTACTCACATACGCTGCGCGCTGCGGTGGGCGAGTAGGTTGTCAACTGCTTCCGACTACTCGTACGGGTAGCCCGCAGAGGCTTCCGTACGGCTAGATTCGAAATCGGCTGACCGCGACGGATCCGGCTTGCACGTCGGCTGTTCAGCCCGAATAGCTCGTTCAATCTCAGCGTCATTCGGCTGTAACCCGCCGAACATCGACGATTCGATTGTGTGCCTCATTTATCTGCTCTGTGCCGAGGCAGCCGACAGGGGATACGGGGATCGAACCTTCATGAATGTCGCCATCAACTGGGCCGGACTCGCCGAATCCCACTACGCGCTGACCGAGGACGAGATGCGGTCCTGGCGGCTGCTGCCCTCCCATCAGCAGCCCGTCTGGAACGACGACTGGCTCGTCACGGGGATCAGGCGAGACCTCGCTCTTCTGCCGGAACTGGTGGACGCCGACGAGGTCAACGCTCTGCGCTCGGCCCTGGCCGACGTCGCGGCAGGCCGCAGGCAGGTCGTCCAGGCGGGCGACTGCGCCGAAGACCCGGCCGAATGCACGCCCGCCCATCTGGGCCGGAAGACCGGTCTGCTGGACGCTCTCGCAGGTGTGATGCAGATCGGTTCCGGACTGCCGGTGCTTCGAGTGGGCCGCTTCGCCGGTCAGTTCGCCAAGCCCCGGTCGGCCCCGACGGAGTTCGTCGACGGAATCGAACTGCCCGTATACCGCGGTCACTTGGTCAACGGACCGATGGGGACGGAGAGGGACCGCAGGTCCGATCCGCTGCGCATGCTCGCCTGCCACGAGGCCGCGACCACCGCCATGACGTACCTGCGCAGGCAACAGGAGATCACCAGGGTGCCGGTGTGGGCCAGCCACGAGGCGCTGGTGCTGGACTACGAACTGCCGCAACTGCGCCATGGCAGCGAGGGCGACACGCTGCTGACGTCCACGCACTGGCCGTGGATCGGCGACCGCACCCGGCAGATCGACGGCGCGCACGTACGCATGCTGGCTCTGGTCTCGAACCCGGTCGCCTGCAAAGTCGGTCCCAGCATGACGGAGCACGAACTCCTTCGCCTGTGCGCGCTCCTGGATCCGCAGCGCAGCCCCGGGCGGCTGACGCTCATTTCACGCATGGGAGCCGGAGAGGCGGCCCGTCGGCTGCCGGCGCTGGCCGCCCAAGTCCGCGAGGCCGGGCACCCGGTGGTCTGGCTGTGCGACCCGATGCACGGCAACACCGTCAGGGCCGCCAGCGGCCGCAAGACGCGGCTGTTGACCTCCGTCGTACAGGAGATCGTCGAGTTCCAGGGCGCTCTGCGTGAAATCGGGCTGTTTCCGGGCGGACTGCATCTGGAGACCACCCCCGACGAGGTCTCCGAATGTGTCGCCGACGCGTCGGAACTCGCCGGCCGCGACGGGCGCTCCACCACGCTGTGCGACCCCCGACTGAATGCGGAACAGGCGATTTCTGTCGCTGCGAACTGGAATTGAGGAACGGTCGATGCCCGAAGTTGAGAATATTTCCGCTCTCGATCGTGTGCGCAATATCGTCGCCGAAGTCCTCGAAGTCGAAAGCGTGGAGGCTGACGCCGGTTTCTACGACGACCTGGCGGCGGACTCCCTGGAGAAGGTCGAGATCATCGTGCGGGTGGGGCGCGAGTTCGACCTCGAGATCAGCCCCGACGAAGCCGCCGAAGTGACGTCGTCCTCCAGCATGGTGGCGCTGCTGCGCGCCAAGGGGAAGGCGGCCTGATGGCGACGCCCATGAAACGCGCCCCCGCGCGTTCCGGCGTGGTGGTGACGGGAATTGGCGCCGTGTCACCGGCCGGACTGGGGCGCCGGGCGCTGTGGGACGCAGTCCGCACGGGCCGGGTGACGACAGGTCCCGTCACCCGCTTCGACACCTCCCGCCACCCCTCGGACCGCGCCGGGGAGATCCCGTCGGCCGCGCTGTCACAGCTCGACTCCCTCGTGCCGCCGCACCGTTCGCTCGCGGCACGCTTCCTGGCCGTCGCCGCGGCCGAGGCGGCGCACGTCGCGGGACTCCCCGACGACGGTCACCGCACCGGGGTCTTCGCCGGGACGGTCATGGCCACCAGGCCGGTCCTCGACCACGGCATCACCTGCGCGGGGCTGACACCCGAAGGCACCGACTGGGCCGAACCGGAACGGCTGCTCGATCTGCTGCCCCAGGCGGTGGCCTTCGACGGGCCCGCGGTGCAGCTGGCCTCGGGCTGCTCCGTCGGCGGCGACGCCGTGGCCTGCGGGGCCGAAGCGATCGCCGACGGAGAGGTGGACGTCGCGATCTGCGGCGGAGCCGAGGAGCTCTCCCAGGAGGTGTTCGCCATGTTCACCACGCTGCGGGCGCTCGCCCCCGACGTGGCCCGCCCCTTCGACGCGGACCGGCTCGGCATGCAGCCCTCCGAGGGCGCGGCCGCCGTGATCCTGGAAAGCGCAGCGCACTGCGCCGCACGAGGCGCTGTGCCGCTGGCCGTGCTTTTGGCGCACGGCGCCGCGGCCGACGCCTACCACCTCACCCGGCCGCGGCCGACCGGTGACGCTCTCGTCCGGGCGATCGGCACCTGCCTGGCGGACGCGGGCCGCTCGCCGCAGAGCGTGGACTGGGTGTGCGCGCACGGCACCGGCACTCCCGCGAGCGACGGCGTCGAGGCACGGGCGATCGCCTCCGCCCTCGGTGGGCCCGGGCGGCGCAGGCCCGCTGTGTCCTCCCTCAAGGGTGTGCTCGGCCACACCCAGGGCGCGGCAGGAGTACTCGAAGCGGTGGTGGCGGTGATGGCGCTGGCCGCGGGCCACCTCCCGGGCAACGCCACCCTCCGCGACGCCGATCCGGCCTGCGAGGGCCTCGACCTGGTGCCGCCCTCGGGCCGCCCGGCCTCCCTCGCCACCGTGCTCAGTCTCGCCTTCGGACTGGGCGGCGGAGTGTCGGCACTTCTGCTCGGCGCGGTCGGGAGTGACGATGCGGCCTGACACCGTCGTACGGACCGTCCCGGGCGCCGCCGCACGCCGGACGACGGCAGCCGTGGCAGGGATCGGTGTTCGGCTGCCGGGTGCGACAAGTCTCACCGGTCTGCTCGTACCCTCCTCTCTCCGCGCCTTCGCGCGGGAGGCACCCGAGCACGAGCAGGCGCTCGCCGCGGCCACCGCCGCCGTATCAGCCGCGTCGCCCCGCACCCCGGGGACGGCCGGTGCGACCGCCACTGTCTGGGCCTCGTCCACCGCGGGACTGGCCGCCTACGCGGAGACCTGCGCGGACATCCCAAAGGCGGGGCCCGGCCGGGTCTCCCCGCGGCGCACCGCGCATTCCGCGTTCACCGCACCCGCGACGGCGATCTCCGTGGGGCTCGGCCTCGACGGGCCGTACCTGAACCTGACCGGCCGCCAGGACGCGGGCGCCCACGCCGTCACCGAAGCGGTCCGGATGCTGACGCGCGACCGGTGCGAGCGCGTCGTGGTCGGAGGGTCCGCCGCCACGTCCGTCTGGCGGACCGGCTCCGACGGTGACCCGGCGGAGGGGGCCCTGTGCGTGGTGCTCCGGCGGAACGCCCCGGGCGGGCGGGAAACAGCCGTCAGGCCGGTCCTCAGGGCCCGTTGGGCCCGGCACGGCATCGATGCGTTCGTCCATTCCTGCCTGGCCCGCATGGACGGGCCGGCGGACCGGCTGGTCCTGTCCGCGTCGGCCGTCGACGCCCCTGCCCCGGACGTCCTGGCCCCGCTGTGCGCCGCGCCGCCGCTGCGCGTCGAGGAACGTCTCGGCGACTTGGGGGCCGCCGGCGGCGTCGCCGCCGTCATCGCCGCTGTCGCCCTGACGGCGGACCACAGCTGCGCGGAACAACCGGGCTCGCGCGTCCTCGCGCTGGCCCTCGGCAACGGCAACGCCGTTGCCGTGGAAGTGACGTCCCCAAGGAAGGGTCCGCGATGAAACTGGTGGAACTACTGGTGGGCAAGCACGTGCGGGCGGGTGCGGGGGACCGCGTCAGTCATGTGGACCCCGACGTCGGCGAGGTGACCTACGCGCGGCTCCACGACGCCGTGACCGGCTACGCGGGCGCGCTGCGTGAGCGGGGCGTGCCCGTGGGCAGCCGGGCGCTTGTGGTGGCCGACGACTCGGTGGCGACCACTGCGGCGATCCTGGGCCTGTGGTGGCACGGGTGTGTGCCCGTGCCGGTCAGCCCCGCGCTGTCCGACCCCGAGCTGCGCTTCATGGCCGCCGACTGCGAGGCCGGGTTCGCGCACTTCGACCTCCCGAACGCCGCCCGGCGCGAGCTGGGTGACCACATCGACGGCCTGCCCCGCAGCACAGGTGACGAAGTCCGTACGGTCTTTGGAGGCGCCCCCGACGCCCAGGTGCACGCCCCCGAGGCGGCGGCCGACGAAGCCGACTGGGCCGCCCGGCAGCCCGCGCTGATCCAGTACACCTCGGGCAGTACCGGCTCGCCCAAGGGTGTGCTGCACGCCGCCACCGGCATCGAGGCCGTCGCCGCTTCGGTCGGCTCGCTGGCCGGGCTCGGCCCCGAGGACGTGGTGCTCTCCACCGCCAAGGTGTCCTTCGGCTACGGCTTCGGGAACTCCGTCATCCTGCCGCTCGCCGCGGGCGCCCGCACCGTGGTGCTGCGCGGCGGCGTCGACGCGCACGCGGTCCACAGCGCGCTGCGCCGCCACCGGCCGACCGTACTGTTCTCCGTACCCAGGATGTACGTCGCGCTGCTCGCGCTCACCGCCGCCCACGGCACCGATGCGATCGCCTCGCTGCGGCTTGCGGTCACCGCGGGCGAGCACTGCCCGGCCGCGCTCGCCGAACAGGTGCGCGAGAAGCTGGCGGTGCCGCTGATCAACGGTCTGGGCGCCACCGAGGCCCTGCACATCGTCGTCGCCACCCCGCCCGCAGCCGCCACCGCAGGAGCGACGGGCCGTCCGGTCACGGGCGTCAGCGCGACCGTCAGGGACAAGGACGGCGTACCGCTCCCGGACGGCGCCGAAGGCGTGCTGCACGTGGCCGGGCCCTGCGTGGCGCTCGGTTACCTCAACCGGACCGAGGCCACCCGCCGCACCTTCGCCGACGGCGGCGCGTACACCGGCGACATCGTGCGACGCGACGAGGCGGGCGACTTCTGGTACCTGTGCCGCGCGGACGACCTGCTGAACATGGGCGGCTACAAGGTGGCCCCCAGCGAGATAGAGGCGGTCGTGCGCGAGGCCGTCGAGGTGGCGGAGTGCGCGGTCGTGGCCGTGAGCGACGAGAACGGACTCGACCAGGCGGTGGCCTACGCCGTTCCCGCGCCGGGCGTCGACCCGAGCGTCGTCCGCAAGGCGATCCTCACCCTCCTGCGCTCCCGCCTCGCGCCCTTCAAGCGCCCGGCCAGGGTCGAGGTGATCGACGTCCTGCCCACCACGTCCACCGGAAAGCTCGCCCGCAACCGTTTGCGGGAGTCCGCGGGCCGGGTGGCGGGGGAGGGACGATGAGCTGGGACATCACGGGCCTGGGCGCCGTGGCGAGCATCGGCGACCACCCGCGCGCGGTCTACGAGGCGCTGTGCGCGGGCCGCAGCGGCCTCGCCGGCCTGCGCGCCTTCGACCGGGAGAAGTACCGGGCGAAGCAGGCGTACGAGATCGACGACCGCGGCCCGGACGGCGCCGACCGTCCGTTGCGTGCCACCCGATGGCTGGAGACCGCGGTCGAACAGGCCCTCACCGACGCCGGCCTGGACTCCGTGGACGGCGACATTCCCGTCCTCGTGGGGACGACCCTGAGGGAACAGCGCTCGGCGGAACTGTGGTGGCGCGACGGCGCACCGCTGACCATGCGGGACCTGCACTTCGGCAGCGCGCTGCGGGACCGGTTCGGCACCGTACGCAGCTACACGTTCGCCAACGCGTGCGCGGCCACGCTGTACACGCTCGGCATGGCCACCGACATGATCGAGCTGGGGCAGGCGGACACCGTCGTGGTGGCGGGCAGCGACTCGATCGCGGAGAGCGCCTTCGGGACGCTCGACCGGGTGCAGAACGAGACGCCGCGTGCCTTGCTGCCGTTCGACCGGGCTCGGGCGGGCATGCTGATGGGTGAGGGCTCGGCCGCCGTGGTCGTGCAGCGAACGGGCTTGTCCCGCAAGGGAGTTCACGCCGTCGTGCGCGGAGTCAGCATGAACTGCGACGCCTCGCACCCCACCGCGCCCGACGCGACGGCCATCTCCTGGGCCATCAAGGACGCGCACCGCAGGGCCGGACTCAAGGCGGACGAGATCGACCTGGTCATGCTGCACGGCAGCGGCACCCAGCTCAACGACTCGGCCGAGGCGACCGCGCTGTCGCGGGTTTTCGAAGGCGCCGGCGCAGGTCCCCTGCTGACCGCCGTCAAATCCATGACCGGGCACACCCTGGGCGGCTCCGGGCTCCTCAGCCTGATCACCGCGGCCTTCGCCCTGCGCGAGGGCGTGGTCCCGGCCGTGCTGGGACTGACCGACCCGATCGAGGAGGCGGCCGGCCTGCGGCTGGTCCGAGACACGGCCGCCACCGCCCGGATGTCCACCGCACAGATCAACGCGTTCGGCTTCGGCGGCATCAACGCCGTGGCCGTCCTGGAGAAGGGGGACCGTCCGTGACGGCGCGTCATGAAGTGGGCCGGGTGAAGCCCGTCGTGATCACCGGCGTGGGCACCGCCATCCCCGGCGTGCGGGAGGCGGCCGACCTCCTCGCTCCCGGCGCCGCCGACGGCGGATTCGACCCCGACACCGGCCTCAAAGGCCGGGAGATGCGGCACAAGGACCGTGCCTCGCGCCTCGCCCTGCGGGCCGTCGCCCCCGCGCTGCGCCAGGCCGGCCTGCTGTCCGACGACGGGGAGAAGTACACCGGGCCCGGTGACACCACAGCCGTGGTGATCTCCACCAACCTCGGCAACCTCGACAGCGTCTGCGACTTCGTCGACACCATTGCCGCCCACACGGTCACCGGACTGAGCCCACTCGGTCTGCCGCACACGTCGTCCAACGTGATCGCGGGATGGATCGCCATCCGGTACGGGATGCGCGGGCCCAACCTCACCGTCTGCAACGGGGCCACCAGCGGGGCCGACGCCCTGCACTGGGCGCACAACCTGCTCGCCGCGCGCAGGGCCGACACGGTCGTCGTCATCGGCGTCGAGCCGCACACCGAACCCGCCGCCAGGCTGCTGGACGACGGCTCCGGGCGCGTCCCGTTCGACGGGGCGGCGGCCCTCGTCCTGGAGTCCTCCGAACGCGTCGCGGCACGCGGCGCCCGCCCCCTGGCCACACTGGAGCGCAGCGTACGAGCCGCGGACTCCGCCACCGCCCGCGCCCACGCGCTGCACGGCGAGAGCGCCCTCGCGGCAGGTCTGTGGCTGGGGTTGGCCGAGGACGCCGCGACGGCCTCCGCAGTCGACCTCACGGCACGGCTCGGCCACTGCTCGGGGGCGCTCGGCGTCCTCCAGGCCGCTGTCGGCGTCGCCCATCTCGCCGCGGGAGGCCCCGGACCCGTACTGGCCACCAGCGGCGGAGGAGCCACGGACGACGCGGCCGCCGCACTGGTGCTGACCGGAGCCGGTGAGGTGCCGTGAGCCCCCGTGCGGGGTCCGGCCGCCGAGTGGTCGTCACCGGTCTCGGGGCGATCTCCCCTCTGGGCTCGGGCGTGTCCGCCTTCTGGAAGGGGCTCGCCTCCAAAGGCGCCGAGCCGAGGCCCGTGGCGGACCCGGACGCCCGCATGGCCAACCGGCTGATGTACCTGGTGCCCGCGGCCGACGTGCCCGAAGGTCCCGAGCGGCACGCTCACGTCGAGCTCGCCGCGGGCCCCCGCATGGCGATCGCCGCCGCGCGTGAAGCGGTGGCGGACGCCGGCCTCGACGAGGCGCAGCGCGAACGTCTCAGCGTGGTGCTCGGTGTGGAGATGGGCAACGCCGGACAGCACGAGGCCCGGCGGTCCGCCGAGCGGGGCGCACCGTCGCGCCGGGCCGCCGGCAGGTGGTCGCCGATGACGGTGACCTGCGCCGCCGTATCGGCCGCGGTCGGCGCCACCGGCGGCAGCACCAGCTTCGGCAATGCCTGCGCGGCAAGCGGCTACGCGGCGGCCGTCGCCGCGGACATGATCCGCGCGGGCGAGGCGGACGTGGTCCTCACCGGCGGCGCCGAAGGCCCGACCCGTGTGGGCATGGGCGTCTTCAACCGCATCGGCGCGGCCGACCCGGTCGCCTGCCGGCCCTTCGCGACGGACCGGCAGGGAACCCTCTTCGGTGACGGCGCGGCGATGCTGGTGCTCGAAGCGGCCGAGCACGCCGAGGCCCGGGGGGCGAAGGTGTACGCGGAACTGTCGGCCGCCGCGTTCAGCTGCGACGCCCACCACCCCACCGCGCCCGACCCCGGCGGAGTCCAGGCCGTGCGCGGCATGCGCAGGGCCCTCGCCGAGGCGGGCCTGCGACCCGACCAGGTAGGGGCAGTGGTGCCGCACGGAACGGGGACACCGCTCAACGACGTCGTGGAGAGCGAGGCGCTGCGCGAGGTGTTCGGTGCGCACTGCGACGAACTCCCCCTGTTCAGCCTCAAGGCGATGATCGGACACACGGCGGGAGTCGCGGGCGCGTTCGGTGTGCTGACGGCGGCACTGATGCTGCACCACGGGCAGGTCCCGGCCAACGCGCCCGTCCGCGCGCAGGATCCGCGCTGCGCGGTATGGCTGCCACAGGACGGGCCGGTGCCGCTGAGCGCGGCCTCGGTGCTGGTCAACGCCTACGCCTTCGGCGGCAACAACGTCTCGCTTGTCCTGTCGGCCGCGCCGGGAGCGGACGCCGGGCACCGGGGCCGGCAGGTCGGGGCCCTACGGAAGAGGCCTGCGGAAGGGATGGTCCTGTCATGAGCACCTTGAACGTGCTCGGAGTGGGCGTCTGCCTGCCGGGCACCGACAAACCCACCGAAGCCCTGTCCTCCGTCATCACTGGCGGTCCCGGCCCCGGCTGGCTCGACGTGGCCGCCACGCTGCCGGGCCGCGGTTACAAGCGGCTGCCCCCGGCTTGCCAGTACCTGCTCGCGGCCACCGCCAACGCGCAGGCGGACGCCGACGGGGCGCTGTTCGACGTGCCCGCCGACCGCCGTGGGATCGTCGTGGGCACGAACAACGCGGGCATGGCGCTGCTGGACGGGCAAGACCGGACGATCATTGACGCGGGGGCGGACGCCATCGCCCCGCTGAGCGCGCCGTACTTCGCGATGAGTCTGTTCGCGTCCCGGCTCGCCACGGAGCACCGGGTCAACGGCTTCACGCTCACCGTCAACTCGCCGCGCACCGCGGCCCTGGACGCGCTCGCCGCCGGCGCAAGGGCGCTGGCCGCCGGCCGGGCCGACGCCCTGGTCGTCGGCGCGACCGAGGAGGCGCTGCCGGACTGCGAACCGGGCGCCGACAGCAGCGACACCGGAGCCGTCGCGTTGATCTGCGCCCGCCCGGACGCGCGGTCCCCAGCACCCTCGTACGGGACCGTGCGGGTCCGCACCGCCTTCCTGGCACCCGGCGCCGCCGCGCCCCGCGCCCTGGAGAACGCGTGGCGCGACCTCATCGCGGACACGGACGGACCCCCGAGGGTCGATGCGGTCGTCGACGATTCGCCCGTGGGGGAAGCCGTCCTGGCCTGGCTCGCCAACCGGTGCGCGGACCTCGCGTCCTTCCCGGCGGGCGCCGGAGCGCTCACCCCGATGCGCCACCTCGTTGCGGCGCTCGCCGCCCGCGAGGGGCCACACAGGATCCTCGTGACGGCCGCGGCGGAGGGCAACGTGGCATTCGCCCGGCTGGACACCCCCCTGCCCACAACCCCCCTCCACCCCCAGCAGAAAGGGAACCGGACATGATCACGGATATCCAGGGATCCTGGTCCCTCGTCCTGGGCGTCTCCAGCGGCTTCGGCCGGGCCGTCGCCGCAGCGCTCGCGGAACGCGGCGGCAACGTCATAGGTGTCCACTTCGACACCGTCGACGGTGCGGAGGCCGCCGCCAAATTCGAGGCCGAACTGCGCCAAACCGGAGTGTCCGCGCACTTCTTCAACCTCAACGCGGCGAGCGCGAGTACCCGCAGGGAGGTGGTCGCGCGCGCCGTCGAACTCACCGGCGGCAACGGCATCCGCATCCTGCTGCATTCGCTGGCGTTCGGTTCGCTGCTGCCGTTCGCGACCGCTCCGGACGGTCCGCAGGACCAGGAGACGGTCAACTCGCGGCAGTTGGCGATGACCCTCGACGTCATGGCCAACAGCCTCGTCTACTGGACCCAGGACCTGCTCGCCGCGGACCTGCTCGGCCGCGGCGCGAAGATCTACGGCATGACGAGCGCGGGCAGCACCCGGGTCCTGGACAGCTACGGTCCGGTGTCCGCGGCCAAGGCGGCCCTGGAAGCCCATCTGCGTCAGCTGGCGGTGGAACTGGCGCCACGTGGCATCGCGGCCAACGCCCTGCGTGCGGGCACCACGCTCACGCCGGCCCTGGAGAAGATCCCCGGCAGCGCCGCGTACGCCGAGGTGTGCCGCACCGGCAACCCGCACCAGCGGCTGACGGAGCCCGAGGACGTCGCCGAGGCGATCGTCCTGCTCTCGATGTCCGACTCGTCGTGGCTCACCGGCAATGTCATCGGCATCGACGGCGGAGAGATCCTTACCGCCTGACCACCCGTCACCCATCCCTCAGCGACACCCCCAGCATCCAGTACATCCCTACGTGAGGAAGTCACCACATGTCCGAGAACACCGCTGTCGCCGTCGACACCGAGGAACTGCGTTCGCTCGTCGCCGACGCCCTGGAGCTCCCCGCCGAAGAGGTGACCGACGAGGCTCATTTCGTCGAGGACCTTCAGGTCGACTCGCTGATGGCCCTGGAGATCGTCGTCAACCTGGAGAAGAAGTACGGCATCAAGGTGGACGAGTCCGACTTCAAGCAGGTCTCCAACCTGCTCCAGGTGCGCGCGCTGGTCGACTCCAAGCGCAAGTAGCCGTCGCAGGCCCGTGCTCGTGGGGCCCCGCGCCTGTCCGCGGGGCCCCACGAGCACGGCCCGCACCCTTCGTCTCCGACTGCCCCGTAGAGGCACCCGGGAGACCGATCCGCAAGTCCATCGAAAGGCAGCAGCATCATGACTGACGGCGCACGACCGGTCGCTCTCGTCACCGGAGGCTCCCGCGGCATAGGACGAGCGGTGGCCACCCGGCTCGCCCGCGACGGCTTCGACGTGGCCCTGTGCTATCGCTTTGACACCGACGCGGCCGAGCAGGTCGCCAAGGAGGTCACCGAGCTCGGCGCACGGGTCCTGACAGGGGCACTTGACGTCGCCGACCCGGCCGCGGCCCGCGAGTTCGTCACCCGGGCGGAGGAGGAGATCGGCCCGTTGGACGCGGTGGTCACCAGCGCGGGCATCGTGCGCGACAACCCGCTGGTCCTCATGGAGGACGATCAGTGGCGTGACGTCATCGGCACCAACCTGGACGGCACGTACAGCATCTGCCGTGCCTCGGTCTTCTCCTTCATGAAGCGGCGCACCGGCACCATCGTGACGATGTCCTCCGTGGCGGGGGTGTACGGCAACGCCACCCAGACCAACTACGCGGCGTCCAAGGCCGGCATCATCGGCTTCTCGCGCTCGCTCGCCAAGGAGGTGGGCCGGTACGGGATCCGGGTCAACTCCGTCGCTCCCGGCCTCATTGAGACCGACATGACCGCCGGCATGTCCGACGCCGCCAAGAAGCAGATCCTGGACAGGATTCCGCTGCGTCGCTTCGGGACGGCCGGCGAGGTCGCCGACCTGGTCTCCTTCCTGGTGTCGCCGCGGGCCGCGTACATCAGCGGCCAGGTGTTCGGCATCGACGGAGGGCTGGTGGTGTGAGCGACAGCAGCGTTACCGACCCCCGCGACGCGGCCCACCGCGGGCCCTTGGCGTGCGACCGGGCGCCACGCGCCGGGACATGGAGCCCAAGGACGCCTCGATCGGCGCCGTGGCGCACAGGGACGTGGGCATGAGCGACCGGACGGGCGCGGTGCTCGCCGCCCCCCTCGACGCCCTGCGCGCCGCGTACACCGCGTTCCACCCGCCCCGAACCGAACGCCGCCGTCGTCCCGAACAGTTCGGACTGAGGGCACGGGAGGTGGCCATACCCGCGGGCAGGGGCGGCCGGACCCTCGCGGGCTGGTACTGCCCGGGAGAGCGCACGGACCGGGTGGCGCTGCTCGGCCACGGGCTCGGTCTGGACAAGTCCCGCAGCCTGCCCTACGCACGGGCCCTGCACCAGTCCGGTCATTCGGTGCTGCTGTTCGACTACCGCAACCACGGCGACAGCTTCCGGGACCGCGGATTCACCGGTTTCGACCGGAAGTTCGCCCAGGACACCGTCGCCGCCGCCCGCTGCACCGCTGCCCTGACCGGCGGCGCCCGCCCCCGGCTCATCCTGTACGGCTTCTCGCTGTCCTCGTTCGCCATGCTGCGCGCGCTGCGGACGCTGCACCGGGACGTCGACGCGGTGGTCTGCGACAGCGGCCCCGCCTGCGACCCCCCGGCGATCTCTCCCAACCTGCTGCGCGAGGGCCTGCTGACGCTGCCGGAGCGTTCCCGCGACGGAAGGGCGGCCACCGTCGCCGAACGGTGCTTCGAACTGTTCAACCACCTCACCATCGGCGGCGCCCAGTGGCCGCCCGCGCCCACCGCACCCGGGTACGCCACCACCCCGATGCTGTTCATCGGTGGCGGCGCGGACACCGTGGTACCCGCCGGCGAGATCCTGGCTCTCGCGCGCCGTTACCCGCTCGCCCGGACCCTCGTGCTCCCCGAGGCCCGTCATCTGCGCGGCCTGTGGACCGACAAGGAGCGCTACACCTCGACCGTCCTGGAATTCCTGGACAGCGCACACGCCCGGACCGGGAGCTCCCCCCAGGCGGTCACCGAACCCACCAGGACGGTGCACCGATGAGACTCGGACTGAACCTGCGCTACCTCGGCCCCCTCGGCGCGGGCGCCGACCCCAGGACCTCCGCCCGCTACGTACAGGAGGCGGAGCGACTCGACTACGCGGTGGCCTGGACGGCCGAGGCCTTCAGCTCGGACGCCGTGTCCCTGCTCGGCTACCTCGCCGCGCGGACCAGCCGCATCGGCCTCGGCACGGCCGCCATGCAGATTCCGGCACGCAGCCCCGCCATGACCGCGATGACCGCGACCACCCTCGACATCCTCTCCGAGGGCCGCTTCCGGCTCGGCCTCGGCGTTTCGGGACCCCAGGTCGCCGAGGGCTGGCACGGCGCCCGCTTCGACAGGCCGCTGGCGCGCACCCGCGAGTACCTGGACATCGTCCGCATGGCGCTGCGCAGGGAGGACGTCGTGTACGACGGCGCCCATTACCAGCTCCCGCTGCCCGACGGACCGGGCAAACCGCTGCGCCTGGGCACCCGGCCGCGCCGCAAGGACGTGCCGGTCTACCTGGCGGCCGTCGGCCCGCGCAACGTAGAACTGGCAGGAGAGATCGCCGACGGCTGGCTCTCGGTCTTCTTCCAGCCCGAGACCATCGCCGAGCATCTGCCGCTGCTCCGGTCGGGGGGTGCGCGGGCGGGCCGGGACCTGAGCGGGTTCGACGTCGTCTCCTCGATGCCCGCCGTGGTCGGCGACGACGTCGCCGGCTGCGCCGACCGGGTCCGCATGTACACCGCGCACTATCTGGGCGGTATGGGCTCCCGCAAGGAGAACTTCTACAACCGTCTTGCCGCCCGCATGGGATACCCGGATGCCGCGCGCCGCGTCCAGGAGCTGTACCTGGAGGGCCGTCCGCGCGAGGCTGCCGCGGCAATACCCCAGGAGTTCCTGGAACGTACGTGTCTGCTGGGCCCCGTCGAGCGCATAGCCGATCTCCTGCGGGAGCACGCGGAGGCGGGAGTCACCACGCTCTCCGCGATGATCTTCCCCACCGACCCGGAGGACGGCCTGCGGACCCTGCGCTCACTCGCCGACGCCCTGAGCAAGGCAGGCGTCGGCTGACCCCGTACGGCCGGCGCCCCGTGCCGCCGCGCACCGTACGCCGCGCTTCCACGCGGACTCCCGACTTCCGACCCGGGCCTCCGCCGGGCCCCGGCCCCCGTACCTTTGACCCTCAGGAAAGGCATGGTCGTCCCGTGTACGACGTCATAGTGGTGGGAGCGCGGGCCGCGGGCTCCCCGACCGCGATGCTCTTCGCCCGTGCCGGATACCGCGTGCTGCTGCTGGACCGCATCCGCCATCCCCGCGACACCCTCTCGACCCTCTACATCCATCAGCCCGGCGTCGCCCATCTCAAGCGCTGGGGGCTGCTGGAGCCCGTCGCGGCCACCGGCTGCCCGCCGATCGAACGCATCCGACACCAGGTCAAGGACGTGGCCCTCGAAGGCTGTTCGTGGCCTGCCGACGGTGTCACCGCCGCGTACGCCCCGCGCCGCTACCTCCTGGACCGCATCCTCACCGAAGGGGCGGTCGCCGCGGGAGCGGAGTTCCGTGAGCAGTCGGCGGTCGACGAGCTGGTGTTCGAGAAAGGCCGGGTGGTCGGCGTCCGCTACCGCTCGGGCGGGAGGCAGTTCGAGGAGCGGGCTCATCTGGTGGTGGGCGCGGACGGCATGCGCTCGAAGGTCGCCGGCCTCGCGGGCGCCCGCACCGAGCTGGAGGACCCCATGCTGACCTGCGTGTACTACTCGTTCTGGTCGGGCATCGACACCGGCTTCGAAGTGTACGAGAGCTCCCGCAGATGGGCGGGGTTCGTTCCGACCAACGACGGCCTGACCCTGGTCGCCACCTACTTCCCGATGGCGCAGTACGAGCGGGTGCGCGCCGACGCCCGTACCGCCTACCTGGAGAACATCTCCGCCATCACACCCGCGCTCGCCGACCGGATGGCGGGTGCGACGCAGGAGGACCGGCTCTTCGGCACCGGGGACCAGCGCAACTTCTTCCGCCAGGCCGCCGGCCCCGGCTGGGCGCTGGTGGGTGACGCGGGCCACCACAAGGACTCGCTCACCGGAAAGGGCATCACCGACGCCTTCCGGCAGGCCGTCGCGCTCGTCGAGTCCGTCGACGACGGGCTGCGAGACGATTCGAGGCTGGACAAGTCGATGCGCCAGTACGCTGAGCGACGCGACGGCCTGGTCATGGACGGCTACCGGGACACCCTGGCGGCGGCGGAGCTGCGGCCGGGCCGTCGACTGCCGCTGATGCGCGCCATCGTGGGCGATCCGCAGCTGACCGCGCGGTTCTTCTCCACGATCTCCGGCGTACTGCCCTCCGACGAACTGATGACGCCGGAGCTGCGGGAACGTGTCGGCGCGTGACGCGCGTCGGCCCTCCCCAGCCGACGAGGAGCGGGGGAGGGCCGACGTCGTCCGTCTCCGTACGGTGCGGTCAGAGGCCGGCCACCTCGGGATTGGCCGCCACCGAGCGGAAGTACTCGCGGGGATCGGAGACGAGTTTGCGCGCGTCCAGGTCGAGGATGCCGCCCACGTTGAAGACCTCCGCCACGAGGGTGCCGTCGGCCTTGGTCATGGTCTGCTCCACCCGGAAGCTCTTGCCCTCGCCGAAGACGAAGGCGCAGCTGATGTCCACCTCGTCACCGGCGACCACCTCGCGGTGGTACCGGATGGTCGTCTCCAGGTTGACCGGACTGACCCGCTTCTTCAGCAGATCCCCCTGATTGATCCCAGCCGCGTTCAACAGTTCCCAGCGAGCGTGCTCGGCGTGCTGGAGGTAGACGTTTCCGTTGAGGTGTCCTTGCGCGTCGGTCTCGTAGACGCGGACGGTGACCCGGACGCTGAAGGGCTCGGCCATGGCTGACTCTTCCTTTCGACGGTGCGCGTTTCAAGCGCCGTGCGTGATGTGGCGGGCGACTTCCACCCGGGAACTGATGTCAAGCTTCCGGAAGATCGCTCTGAGGTGGTAATTGACGGTGTGCGGGGACAGACTGACCCGTCGCGCCACCTGGCGGTTGGTCAGCCCGTCGCTGACCAGCAGGGCGATGGACCGCTCGGTCTCCGAAAGCGCCTCCCAGCCCGTGGTGGCGGCCTCGGCCCGGCGAGGAGCGTTCGTGAGGGGAGCCTGTCGTTCCTCGGTGAAGGCGCGGATGCGCGCGATGTCGCCCTGCGAGCCGATCTGCGCGAAGCGCCCCTCCGCGGACCGCAGTGCCGCGGCGCCAAGAGCGCCGGTCTCCTCCTGCGCGCTCAGGAGCATCCCCAGGTCCTCCTCGGCGAGCGCGCCCGCGCAGGGGCTGACGTGCTCGCGGGCGGCTTGGCGCAGTGCTTCGGAGTTCCGTTCCAGCAATCCCCTGGCATGCAGCGCGCCGACCGCCAGGGTGGGGTGCCCGGCGTTGGCCGCCGCGAACCTCTCGGCGGCCGTCACCACGGTCGAGGCGAGCGGGATGTCGTCCGCGGCCAGGGCGAGCCTGACGAGCCAGGCAGCCGCTGCCGCCTCCTCCACGAACAGCTGGGGGGAGGTGAGGAGATGGGCGTACGTCGTCGTCAGGACTTCAGCCGTGCGCTGCGGGCCGAGTTGCACGGTGGCCACCAGGCACTCGCCCCAGTCGAAGTGGATGGAGGGGAAGACCGTGCAGTCGGCGCCCACGGCCGCCCGGCACCGCCATACGTAGTCGGAGGCCGACGCCAGGTCGCCGCGGCGCAGGGCGACCAGGATCAGTACCGCCTGTCCCACCGGCACGACCCAGCCGCCGCCGGTCCGCGCCGCGATCTCGAGCCCGGACTGGGCGCAGGCCTGCGCCTCCTGGAGCCGACTGGACTGGAGCAGCACCCTGGCCCGGGCGATCAACGGAGTGGCCGTGTGTGGGTGCCCAAGTGCCTCGGCCTCCGCCCGCGCCGTGTCGATCAGTTCCTCGGCCTCCTCGAAGCGGCCGGTGTCGGAGAGTTTGGTGGCCAGCGCCATTTTGACGTAGGGGGACCACATGGGCGGGGTGGCCGGACCCAGGCTCTCGACGGCGCGCTGTGCCCACTTGAGCCCTTCGGCCAGGTTTCCCTGCGCCCACTCCAGGTTGGACACGACCACGGTGGCCGTCACCACGTCCGCCTCGTCCGGGCGCCCCTGGTGTCCGGCGAGCACGGCACGCGCACGAGCGGCGGTGCGCTCCGTGCCGTTGGAGAAGAGCGAGACCGTGTTCCGGGTGATCCGGTCGGTGCGCTCCGCGAGCGGGGGGTGGGCCGTGGTGGGTTCCACGAGGGCGTAATGAGCCTCCAGTACGGCGGTCAGGCCGCTGCGCAGCGCCTCGGTGAGCCCCAGCGGCAGAGGCTCCGTGCGGGTGCTGCGGGCCATCAGCAGGGCGGGCAGCAGCCGGTGGACCACTCCGGGCCCGTCGGACGGTGGCGGGGGAGGGGCCGATACCGGCGGCGGGGAGGGCGCGTCCGTGGACGCGGGCAGGTGGGCGGGGGGAGAGGCGGCAACCGGGCCGCCGGTGACCAGGAACTCCGGCGGTATCGGCACTTGGAGGCAGCGCTGGCTGCTCAAGGCGGCGATGTCCTGGCGCAGCGCCTGGCGGACCGCGGCCGGGAGCGCGTCGGCGATGGCGCGCCGTATCAACTCGTGCTGGAAGAGGGTCTGTTCGCCGGGGCAGATCAACAGGCCCGAATCGAGGGCCTCGTTCAGAGCGGGAAGCATCGACGCGGTGGTCTCCCGCAGCATCGATGCGACTTCGACGACCATGAAGGATCCACCGACGGCCGCGGCCACCTGGACGAGTTGGCGGGCCTTGTCCGACAGGGAGCCGAGCCAGTGCTGTGCGAGGTCGCGCACGCGTCGCGGAACGCGCTCGTCCAGCAGTCGGGCTCGGTCGCGGGAGATCTCCACCAAGCCCTCTTCGCGTAATCCGTGGATCAGTTCCACGGTCAGTAGAGGGTTGCCTCCCGCGCCCGAGATCGCGGCGGCGAGCCGCGGGTCGGGCGCCGCGCCCAGGAGGCCGGCGGCAAGTTCCGTGGAGGTGGCGTCGGAGAGTCTGCCGAGTTCTATCCGGTTGTCTCCGGTGAACTCATGGGAAAGGCGGCGCATCGAGGGGTCTTGCAATCCGGTGCGGATTCCGATAATCCGCACCAGCGGGGCTTCGCGGGAATGCTCCGGGAGCCTGTAACGGGCAAGTGACGCTACGGCCTCCGTCAATTCCTTGGGCGCGTCGTGCAGGTGGTCCACGATGACAAGACGCGGTTTGGCGCTCGGAGCCGCGGGCGCGAGCATGGCCCGCAGGGATGCGGTCTCCTCGCGTCCCGCCGTCCTCCCCGCGGCAGGCGTCAGGAAGGAGGAGACGGTGTAGCCGCCCTGCTCGGCCGCCTGTTGGGCTTCCAGGAGCAGCCTCGTCGTGCCGATCCCAGGAGGTCCCTGGACGGTGAGGGTGCCGCTGTACCCGGCTCTCCCGTCGGCAAGTAACTGCTCTATTCGCTCGATTTCTGCCGTCCGGCCTAAAGGCGGAAGTAATCCAGTGCGATCCGTCATGTCGTCTTAGGGGTTGCGGTTCCTGTCAGGGCCCGGGCGTCAGGTCGGACAAACGCCGGATATGCCGGACATGTGGACAGGCCGACGTGTTCTGCCCAAGTCCGTCGTAGGTTCGCCATGGTGTCCTCATTCCCTTCGCGGCGGGTCAAGTGCCGGCCCGCCCCCTCATTCAGACTGTCATAATCGCAATCTGTTCAAGATGTGACCTTCGTCTCGGTTTCGAGATTTTTTGACGCAAAATTGGCACGCCGGACAGGTGGCCCCCGTGACCGTCACGGCAGTTGCTGTTCTTGATCGTTGGATATCTTCACCGGTCAAGTCGTTGCGGCGGCGATCACGTTCTTCCAGAGGCGCTGGGCTTCGGCGGCTTGGTGCCGATGGCGGCGGCGCGGCGGCGCCAGGCGGACCAGCGCCGAAGGTGCTCGATTACGGGCGGCGCGGCTGACATTCAAAAGGGGAGTCGGATGATCCGGATCCGCGACGAGCCGGGGCCCGTTGTTCGCGGACGAGGAATTCGCGAATTTGTTCCCGTCGTGGGGCAAGGCTGCCTAATTGCCGGGCGGCTCGCGATGGTGGTGGTCTCACGGTCCGTCGATGCCTGACCGACCGGCAGGCCACGGGGGCGGAGCGGGCCAGGATCGACTGGTAGTTCGCACTGGGGCTGGAGCTGACCGTTCCGGGCTTCGATTTGTCGGTGCTGTCGGTGCTGTCGGTGCTGTCGGTGCTGTCGGTGCCGTCGGAGATCCGGGACCGCCTGATGGCCAATGACCTCGCCGTGGGTGCCGTGCACCTTCGCCCGGCGCAGAGGCCGCCCCAGGCGTTGAAAGCGGAGTCGACTTCCTCGACGGAAACGAAGGACCGTCCGGCCAGGACGTTGTCGCGAACGATCAGGACCTGCCGCCGGCCCGGCACCACCCGTTGGGGCGGTGGGCGGCCAGGACGGCGCGGGGACCGAGCGGGGCAAGTTCACATGCCGGACCCGCACCGGCCAGGGCTTCAACGACGGCGGTCCGTGGATTGTCATGTATTCCCCCGCGAGTTGGCGCGAAGGGAGTTCGCTGGGTGTGGGATTGGAACGTTACGGGATCCAGGGTATGGGGATTCCTGGTCTTCAGATCCAGGGCGCCGCAACGGCTCGCCACCCAGCCCCGCCGGCGCCATGGCCCCTGGCACCGCGCGGCGGAACGCGCACCCCCTTACCGAGCAGGTGCCCAGGGTCGCGGCAGAGGTTCCGGGCCCTTGAGTGAGCTGCGAAACTTCTCCTTCATGCTCTTGGGCGGCGCTTCCGTCTCCGTTCGCGCGTGTACGAGCCGAGCGGCGGTCACCCGGAAATGGCACTCACGCAGACGCTGCCTCACCAGGACGACCCATGTACCGTCCGGCGCGAGAAACGCCTCGCGGCCCGGCTCGTCCCCCGGCCGGGCGTGCCGGGCCAGTACGGACGGTATGTGATGCAGGGCCGCGTCCTCGGCCGCGGCGACAACCTGCTCACGGTCCTGGCCGATGCGGTGCTTACCCACCAGCATCCACCGGTGCAGCCTCAGCTCCACACCGTCGGCGCGCTCGGTCGTCCGGGTGTCCTCCTCGATGAGGACATACCAATCGTCGGTCACAGCCACTGCCTTCCTTGTTTGTCCTCCCGCACGCCCATACTCGACCACGCCCCCGCGCCGACGTGGCACCCGGGCACCGTACGTCCGTTCCCCCTCGACCCGGCTGAGGGGCGGGACGTCGGCGACAAGTTGTGGGCGGTGATCGAACTTCTACGGCCGGAGATCGTGCGTCGTGTCCGGCATCCGGGACGGAAGCGGCAGCCGGAGCGGTTGGCGTTCCGGGGCATTCTGTTCGTCCTGCACGCCGGGATCGCGTGGGAACATCTGCCGCAAGAGCTGGGCTTCGGCTCAGGCATGACCTGCCGGCGCCGCCTGGCCGAGTGGACAAAGGCCGGCGTGTGGCCTCGGCTGCACCAGGAGCTCCTGGCGAAGTTGCGCGGCGCGAACGTCCTGGACTTCTCCCGGACGGCAGTCGACGGCTCCCACATACGCGCGCCAAAGGGGGGACTCAAGACGGGGCGAAGCCATGTAGACCGGGGCTGGGCGGGCAGCAAGCATCATCTGATCACCGACGTCACCAGCATCCCGCTCGCCCTCACCCTGACCGGCGGCAACCGCAACGACGTCACCCAGCTCATTCCGTTACTCGAAGCCGTTCCACCGGTACGCGGCAAGCGCGACCGGCCCCGGCGCCGCCCGGACATCGTGCTTGGTGACCGCGGCTACGCCGATGATCCAGGACCTCCTGCACGACCGGTGCGACAAGCAGCCGGACATCCAACGCACCCCCGTGTGCCGAGAGGGCCGCGCCGATGAGGTCGCATCCGCGATCCTCTTCCTGGCCTGCGGCGACCAGGACCAGTACCGATCATTGGCACGATGTCGCCCATCGAGCTCCCGCGCCGGGTGGCGTCGTGGCGGGAAGCCGGGCCCACGGGGGGCTCAAGAGCGGCTTTCGCAGAGTGCTGTCTGGACGGCGGATGCCATGTCGTTGTTCTGGGCGTCGGTGCCGCCGAGGTAGAGGTTCACCATGGCCGTGGCCTGGCTGCCGTCGTCCGTGGCGGCGCCCGTGGTCTGGTAGCCGGGGATGCCTCCGTCGTGTCCCCAGGCGAGGCCGCCACAGGGCAGCGGGTGGCTCTCCAGGCCGAGGCCGTAGGCTCCGCCGTCACGGTTGCCCGTCGGACGGGTCTTCATCATCTGTTGGAGCTGGACGGGAGCGAGCAGTTCACCGCCGAGGAGTGCGTCCAGGAAGCGGTTGAAGTCGGCGCCGCTGGAGATCATGGAGCCACTCGCGCCCGCGACCGTGGGGTTGAGCGCGGTGATGTCCTGGAGCTGGGCGTCCTTGCCCGGCCGGGCATATCCGCGCGGATGCGGCCCGTGGATCTGCGAGGCGTCGTCGGGGACGGACGTCTGGCGCAGGGCGAGCGGCTCGATGATGCGCCGGCGGATCTCCTCGCCGTAAGGGTGGCCGGTCACCCGCTCGATGAGCATGCCGGCCAGCAGATAACCCGTGTTGGAGTATTGCCAGCCGGCGCCGGGATCGAAGACCCGGGGCCGGGCGAGCGCTAGCTTCACGAGGTCGCGGGCGTCGTAGTGCGCCAGCGGATTGTCGAGCACGTCCTGCGGCTTGAGGAAGTCCAGATAGTCGGGGATCCCGCTGGTGTGCTGGAGGAGCTGACGCACCGTGATCCTGCGCCCGTCGTTGCCGCCACCGCGGACGACGCCGGGAAGGTAGCGCTCCACTGGCGCATCCAGGAGTACCCGGCGCTCGCCCACCAGTTGGAGCACGACAGTGGCCACGAAGGGTTTGGTCATGCTGCCGATCCGGAACCGGCTGTCCGCGCGCATCGGTGCGTGGCTCTTCACGTCCGCGACGCCGCTGGTCAGCACCGCGCCGCCGGCCCGGCCCCGGAGCGCGACGAGCGCTCCGGGGCCCCCGTCCTTCGTCGTCAGCTGGTGCAGGAGTACGCGTACCCCGGAGTGGTCGGAGGTGCCGGCGTTCGCGCTGGTCTGCCACGCCGAAGGGGCGTCGCCCGGGGCACACGCCGTGCCACCGGCCACAGCGACCAGAGCGAGGAGACCGCCCAAAGCGCGGTGATATCGGATCATGTGTGCATCCTCGGAGATGAGAGCCGTCAGGCCGCTGTGGTCGGGGCCACGCACCCAACCCGGGTGTACGCGTCACCCTGTGCCACTCCACCATGTCCGGGCCTGTCGGACAGCACCATGGGGCAACCGCCCGGCTCGGGGTGGGGACAACCTCAGGGCCGGGCACCCACGTGCGCGGTGTGCAGGGCGGTGTATGTCTTCCCGCCTTCGAAGGCTGGGACGACCCGAAGCCCGCGTCGACGCCGACGGTCCCGTACCCGATCCGGTTCGCGACCTTTGAACACAGCGGACCCCGGGGCGGGCGGGGCCCTCCTGCCGGGGCCGACGGGGGCTTTCACATTGCGATCACGAGCCTGGGGGATGGGCGAGCGATGGCGGCACGACGACGGCGCTGGCGGATGAGGAAGCGGACGCGTCAGCAGTTACAGGGCTGGGGCGCGGTGGTGGCCCTGGTCGCTGGAGTGTGGGCGGCGGGGAACTGGGCGGTGGTGTGGCCCGTCCTGGGGGCGGCGCTCGCCGTCGCCGCAGTGGGCGGGGCCGGGTGGGGGCTGTGGCGGGCGCACCGGTCCGCGGTCGACCGGGACCAGGAGTGGCGTGTGCGGGAGGAGGCGATGGCACGGGAGCTGTCGATGGCCGAGGTCGACGCGATGTCGTGGCAGGACTTCGAGAAGTACGTGGCCGACTTGTGCCGCCGGGACGGCTGCCGAGACGTCATGGGCAGCGGCAGGAGCGGTGACCTGGGCGCGGACGTCGTCGGCTACCTCGCGGACGGCCGCAAGCTCGTGGTCCAAGTGAAGAAGTACGCGCCCGAGCGCAGCGTGTCCTCGCAGGACATGCAGAAGTTCGTCGGCACCGCACGCCTCGAACACGGAGCGGACGTCGCCCTGTTCGTCACCACCTGCCGCACCTTCACCAAGGCCGCGGTGGTTCTCGCACTGCGCCAGGACATCGTGGCGCTCCATCGCGACCGGACCGTCAACGTGGGCGGCATGTTCCTCAACGGGCTGCTCGTCCTGGTACATCGTGACCGTTTCCTACCGGCAACCATGCGCAGAGTCCGGCCTCACGAACACGTTCGCACCCGACTCGGGCCAGGGATGGGCGCGCGTCGGCTTCGAGACGTACAGCGACGGGGCCTGGATCCTGGTTCCGGCGTCGCGGAAGAGGGCGGCCATCTGGAAGGGTGACGCGAAGGGTTGCCCCGTCAGGTACTGCTCAGCGAGGCCGAGTTCGGCTTCGCCGGCCCGGGGGGGGTAAAGGCGGTGACGAGGGCCAGTTGTGCCTGGGCCGTGGCGCGTTCACCGCTGATGCCATGCTGGTCGGAGTGGTTGCGGGCGACCGTGTAGGCGGCGGCTGCCCCGGTCCAGAGCGCCCTGGGGCCAGTGGAGGGCGACCAGGACGCGGTTTAGCCGGCCGTCCCGGCCGATCTTCGGCAGTTGCCGGGGCGGTTGGGAAGTCGGCGGCGAGACGGGCGAGGCCGCGAGGCCGCGCCGGGCGGCGTGGGCCGCGCGGTCGCCGCCGTGGACCTGCTGTATGCCGGCCCGGGACGCGGCGGAGCGGCCGAGGTCGCGGTCCGGCCTCAGCCCCGTAGTACAGGGCCACGTCGGGTGGTTCGGCGGGCAGCAGGGTGTTATCGAGGACGGTGGCCCGGCGCCCGGAACGTGCTGGATGCACGAGCTGTGTCTGCCACCGCGGCCGCCCTGCTGGCCTCCCAGAGGTGATCGTGAAGCGGTGGCTGAGCGATGCGGGGTCGGGCCGCAAGCGGTGGTTGACGGCTCCGCGACGGCGTTTGTTGCGCACGGGTGGCCGGTCAGGAGCGAGGAAGGCCAGATCTGCGAATGCGGCCCGAAGACAATTCTTCGGGCCGCAGTTCGGAATGTGGGTAGGCTTTCGTAGCCAGCCCGTGTGCTGGCCTTCGGCCGGGCCTGTCCCGGGATCAACCAGGGGGACGAGATGACCACCACGAAGACCTCGAGCTCAGCAGCATCAGCGACCGGACGAATGCGGGGCGCCCTCTTCAGCGACGCGGCGTCCGCGATGACGATGGCCGTACCGGGCGCGGACCGGAACCTGCCGCGGCCGCTGGACACCTTGACCTGGCAGGAGCCGCCAGCGCTGGAGGACGCGGACGACGACGCGCGGTGATCACCAGGCAAGATGGCAGCGCGGGCACGGCTGCCCTTCGGGGTCGCCGAACGTAGAGAAATCCAGGGTCACGTTGGGCCGTGCCCGTTGCTGCCCGCCCCCAGCCCTCCGGCGTCCATCGTCAGTGGGGCTTGTTCCGGAGGGGGCGCAGGTGCGCTGCGAGCAAGGCTGCAGAGACCGCTGGTTGGATCGGCAGGTCGAGTCAGGTCAGGTCAGTTCAGAGGTCGGCCACCTACTATCCGCGCGGGCAGGCCCCTGTCACGGCTGCTGGCTGAAGGATGAGGTTGTCCACGTGGGTCGCGAGGCCAGGGGCCGGGCAACCGTCATAACGGCGTTTGTGCCGAGTGCTGACGTCGTTGAACCTGGAATCGGCCCATCGGTCAATCGGCCGCGTCAAGCTTGCGGGTGGCTCTCGTCCCAAACTGGGCCGCCCAGCCCGCAATGTTCCGATGTGGTGGGAACGGTCGACCAGGTGTGCGATGTCAGCGCAGGGGTCGGCATCGAGCAGCAGGGCGTCGGCAGGGGCACCGACGGCTATCGTCCCGGGTGTCGTCGCTTCTTGACCGGTCTTCTCGGCTGCGTATCGGGTGCCGGCAGCCAGGACGCGGGCAGCGGCAGACCTGCTTTTGCCGGCAAGTGCAGCTCTCGCAGCAGGGCGACGGGGGGCGCGGGCATCAGCAGGGCCACGCCGCTGCCAGCGGTGATCTTCACTCCCGCGTCGTGCATCAGCGCCAGCGTGCGCATCGCGTAGTTGAACGGGACGACATCCCGCGGATCACCAGCCGCCCGGTCTACGGCCGCGAGTTCCCCCGGCATTCCCCGCAGGACTCCCACATCCGTTTCGACCAATGTCGCAGCCTGTGCCACCACTTCACTGTTCCAGGAGTTTCTTGCGCCTGCGCGGAACGCCTGTTTGGGACGCGCCAGGTTCCGGCGATGCGATGCCCGTCCGGTGACACTGAGTGCGGGCATCCGTCCAGGACGCCGGGGAGATACAGGCGGCGGTCGATCACCGGCTTGCCGCGGTCGGTGACAGAGTCAGCCGTCGGCGAGGAGCTGGATCACCCTACTCAGCCAGGCTTCGAGTTCAGCGGGGTTGCCGAGTTCGGACCGCAGCACGCGACGGCGGGTCGAGACACCGAGCACGAAGGCGTCGATCGCGGCGGCGCGGCGGCGGGCCTCCGCGTCGTCGAGGCCGCTCTCGCGCAGGTAACGGTGCAGCGGCTCCAGCGAGTTCGTGTCGAGGAAGGCGGCGAGGGCTTCCGCCGCCTCCGGGCGCTCACCCGACGCGCGTTGCAGCACCAGCAGCGGGTCCTCCCCCAGGTCGCCGGACCATCGCCGGACGATACTCGCCGCGAGCCGCGCACCCAGCTCGGACCGGTCGCCGCCGAAGGAGTCCTCGACCGGGATTTCCACCCGGGTCGCGGCGACGAACAAGCCTTCCTTGCCACCGAAGTAACGGGTGATGAGGTTGGGTGACACGCCGGCCGCGTCGGCCACGCCCCTGACCGTGATCGCCGTGTAGCCGTGACGGGCGAACTGGCGCCGGGCCTGCTCAAGGATCCGCTGCCGGGTGGCGGCGGCGTTGCGCGAAGTCATGTGTACGACGATACACGTCATGTGTATCGTCGTACACATGATGGACGAATTGAGGGAACGACTGCGGCGCACCCGGCGGGTCGCGACCCCCTGGAGCGCCGACGGAACGCGCGGGATCACCGGCGCCCGGCTCGACGAGCTGCTGGCGCACTGGGACGGTGGCTATGACTGGGACGTGCACGAGCGCCGTATCCGCGCGCTTCCGTGGGTCACGGTGGGCACCGGCCTGCGGGTGATCCACCAGCGGTCCGCGGCCCCTGGGGCTCCGGTCGTCGTGCTGCTGCACGGCTGGCCGGATTCGGTGCTGCGGTACGAACGCGTCCTGCCGCTGCTCACGGACGTGCACGTGGTGGTCCCGGCGCTGCCGGGCTTCCCGTTCGCGGCCCCGCTCGCCGAGTCCGGGATGTCGGCCGGCCGGATCGCGGAGATCGTCGCGTCCGGCCTCGCCGAACTCGGCTACTCGCGCTACACGCTGTCGGGCGGCGACGTGGGGGGCACGGTCGCGGAAGTCCTCGCGGGCCGCCATCCGGACCGGGTGGCGGCCCTGCACCTCACGAACGTCGCCCCACAGCGGGCGCAGACGGCGGACCCGGCGACGCTGGCCCCGGACGCCGTCGCGTATCTGAGCCGGGCGGCGCAGTGGTTCCGGAGCGAGGGTGGTTACATCGTCGAGCAGACAACGCGGCCGAACACCCTCGCCATGGCGCTCGGCGACTCGCCGGCCGGCCTTGCGGCGTGGCTCGGTGAGAAGCTGGATTCCTGGTCCGGTGCGCGGGCGTTCACCCTGGACGAGTTGCTGACCTGGATCACGGCGTACTGGGTCACGGGGACGATCGGCACCTCGTTCACGACGTACACCGAACCGGTCACCCTCCCGGACCGGATCGAGACGCCGACGGTGCTGTCGATTTTTTCGGACGATACCAAGCCGGAGCCACGAAGCTACGCGGAGGCGTTCTTGAACGTGCGCGAGTACGTGGAACATCCGGTCGGAGGCCACTTCGCGGCGTGGCAGCAGCCGGAAGCCTATGCCCGCGACCTGCACCGCGCGGTCGAGTTGGGCAGCTGGTGCTGTGACCGGGAAGGTTCAACGGGGTCAGTACGCTGAGCCAGGATGCGGCGGGTGAGGAGGTCGGTCTTGACGCGGAGACTGTCGACGGACGAGGCCGTGGGATTGCTTGAGGGCGAACTGGGGTCGGGGCCAGTGCGGCGAGCGCTTGACGATCTGGTCACGGAAGACTTCTGGCCGGCCTTCCTCCGGTTCGGCCGACGACTGTTCGACGTCCTGGACACACCCGACGCTGATGGTCTTCTGTTCCAGTACGGGACCCACGCGTTCGGCGGTCCCCGAGAGTTCACGCTGGATCTCATCCGGCAGTTCGAGATCTCCGACAGCGACGGTGATCAGGACCATTACGTGCAGGTCCACTGCGAGCTCAGATACGGCCTCGCGCCCGCGCTGGAAGCCCTGGGAAGCTTCGAGTCGTGGTTTTTCCACAAGGGCGACCAGCTTCCCTTCGCGTACGAAGGCGTCCGCGGCCGGAGGCGATCTCGAAGAGTGGGCGCAAGGACTGATCGAGCGAGCGGCCTGGGAAACGATCCGCAGACTCAGGCCGAGCGAGATCAGGGTGTACCAAGAGCAGGTGTAGTCGTTCAGGCTGCCACCGTGGTGCGACGCCCTCCCCAGCGAACACCCTGCTCACTGCGGATGCGGGGTCGTTCGCGTCGTTGGGCTGCGAGGACGTCGGGGTGGCGGGCGTTCTGGTTGCGCCGGCGCAGGTAGGCGTGCAGAGCCCGGGTCTGGACCGTGTGGTTGGGATGGTGCGAAGTTGGCCGGCGTGAACTGCCGCAGGGTCCGGAGCGGGCTTCGATGGGGTTGGCAGGACGCGTAAGTCGGGGTGAGGCACAGCTCGACCTTGTTCCGGGTCGCCCACCTGCGGATTCGCCGGTTCAGGCAGGCGAACAGGTTGTCGAGGGTCACGTAGAGCGGGGCGCCGTCCGGGCGGGCGGCGCGGATCGACCGCAGCGCGGCCAGGTGTGGTCGATGCCCTTGCGCCGCCGATTGATTCGCCACACTTGGCCGTTGCCGACGGAATGGCAGCCGTGGAAGTAGGTGATGCCGTGGGTGCGGCGGTAGGGCGCCGGCAGCCGGTCTGGCCTGCCTTGTTCTGCCCAGCAGGGGCGGCGGTGGAAGCGGATGCGGATGCCCAGTGGGCCGAACTCGTCGAAGGCGAACGTGCGGTCGGGCCGCTGGTTGATCGCGCACTCGACGCGGGCGGGCTTGGCGTCGAAGTCCGCGTCAGGTGACTCCTTCTAAGCTCTTCGTGGGCTGGAAGGGGATCCCGCAGCGGGCCAGTAAGCACCGCAGAGCCTCCGGCCGATTCTGACGGGCCGGGCGATGTCTTGCGCAGGTGATCGGCGAGCTTGCGGATGGACCAGCAGGTGAGGGTTTGCCCAGCACGGTCGGGTGGGTGGTGGCCCTCTGGGGCGCGGGCCCGGGTTGCCGGCGACGCGCGTACCGGTGAGGTTGTTGTGGTCGGCGCGCGGGCACAGGAGGACCGCGACGTCGGGCGGGGATGGAAGCCGTTCTCGGCATGGAAGGACAGCGGAACGGATCCGGCCTTGCCGTGGAAGGTTTCGCGCCCCGGCGCGGGAACGCCGTCCTGCACGAGGGCGCCCGACTTCCTGGCCCCGTAAGGGCGGGGTTCGCCGAGTCCGCAGGCGACCATCCTGGGCCCCGCGGCCGGGAAGCCTGTCCGGAGCTGGACCGAGCCGGGCCCGGCCGGTGTGGGGGCAGTGGCGCCCGGCCGAAGGTCAGGCCGCCGATCGCCAAGGTGCCGTCCGGGTCGGAGTGCTTGCGGAACCGTCGAATCTCAATATGCCGTGCGGAGCCGCCTGTTGATCGGGCAGCTCTCCCGCACAGGGTCGTCTACGGAACTTGAACTTACCCTCAACTTACCCGTAAAGTTGAGGGTGGATTCAAGTTATCTGCTGCGACCGTCCCCCCGCCTGCGGCGGAACGGTGCGCCCACCCCGTCCCCTTTTCGGAGTTGCACATGGCGACACTGCTGCACATCGACTCGTCCGCGTTTGCGGGCCAGGCGTCCACCTCTCGGGCTGTCACCGAGGTCTTCCGTCGTACGTGGCTGGAGGAGCACCCGGGTGGCGAGGTGATCTACCGGGACCTGGCCGCCGAGCCGGTCCCGCACATCACCGCGGACGCCCACACCGCCGGGTTGCTCGATCCGGCGGAGCACACCGAGGAGCAGGCCCGGGCCTTCGCCGAGCGCCTGGTCCTGATAGCGGAGCTGGAGGCGGCCGACGCGGTGGTCATCGGCGCGCCGATGTACAACTTCTCGGTGCCCTCCAGCCTCAAGGCGTGGCTGGACCAGGTGATCCTCATGGGCCGCACCGCCGGTGCGCCGGAGTCGAAGGTGAAGGGCACGCCGGTGACGGTGGTGACCAGCCGCGGCGGCTCCTACGCCCCCGGAACGCCCCGGGCGCCGCACGAGCACGTGCTGAACTACCTGGAGTCGGTACTGTCGGTGATCTTCGAGATGGAGGCGACCTTCATCGTCGCGGACCTGACGCTGGCCGCTCACATCCCGGCCATGGAGCACTTGGTCCCACTCGGCGAGCGGTCGCTGGCCGACGCGTTCGAGGCCGCGGAGAAGGCGGCTCGCGCCGCGTAGTCGCGCGCGACGGCGGTGTCGGTCCCGCGGCGGGGCCGACACCCCCGTCGTTCCTGGCCGTACTCAGCGGGGCAACGGGCGACTGCCGGTGCGGGCGCGCAGACCTTCGAAGAGCAGGGCGAGGACGCGGCGGCGGCCGACGTCGTCGCCGGCCCGGACGAGGTCACCGTTGACCTGGAAGAAGCGGGTGATGTCGTCCACCTGGGCATCCTCGCGCAGGGCCCCTTCGGCGCGGGCGGCGGCGGCCAGGTCGGTGGCGAAGGCCAGGGACCTGTCGCAGACCGCCTTGAGAGCTGGGGCGTTGGGGTAGCGGCGGGAGAACGCGTCGTTGAATGCCGGGTCGTCGGCCTGCGCCTGGCAGATGGCCTCGACGTAGGCCGTCAGCCTGTCCCACGCGTTGCCCACCACGCCGTCCGCGATGGCCATCGCCGCGCGCACCTGCCGGTCGGCGAGTTCGTTGACGACCTGGTCCAGCAGCGCGTCACGGCTCCCGAAGCGGTTGTAGATCGTGCCGACGCTCACCCCCGCCAGCTTCGCGATCGTCTCCAGCGGCGTGTCGAGCCCGTACTCGGAGAAGGCGTCCGCCGCGGCCTGGCGCAGCTTCTCGACGTTGCGGCGGGCGTCGGCGCGCAGCGGCGGCCGCTGGGGTGCCTCGGGCACGGTGCTCGCTCCTCCCTGAATTGAGAAATCCATCATGTTGTGGGCACCGTGGGGACGGTGAAAGTTGAGACTACCTTCATCTTGCGGCCACCGCCCCACTGCCGTGTCTGCCCGGCCCACACCAGGAAGAGCGCCCCATGCCCCCGGTTTGCGCCGGTTGTGAACCGCTTCGGGCCCGGCGGGAGCGGTGACGGGAGGGCGGGAAGCCCGGGCCATCCGGTGGGCGGGCGGGGACTGGAGCCTGGCCCCATAACTCCCGGACAGCTGTCTGCGGATGGCCGCTCGGGACACCAGGAACTCGAGGGCGGCCCGGGATGAACTCGGGGCGGTGTCAGGGCAGAGAGCGCCGACCGCTGTCGAACCGAACGGCGCTGGTCAGAAATCGCGTTGTGCACCTTTTGAAGTGGTAGTTAGGGTCGTGCGCATGCGACGTGTAGCTCAGCAGCCAGAGCGCCGGGCTCAGGACCCGGAGGGCGCAGGGGCGGAACCTGCCACGTCGGCTTATGAACCACGACGCTGAACAGCAGCTTCCGACCGCGTCTTCTTCCTACGCGCGGGCCCAGTTGGCCGGGGCCTTCGTCACAGCGCTGACCCATGCCGACGCCGGGACCAGGCAACGCGCCCAGGACCGCGCTTCCGGCTGGCGCGCCGTACTGTCCGGCATGGCTGACGGCAGCCTGAACGTGGGATCCCGCACCCCGGTGAGGGATCTGCCCGTCTGGGTGACTCCCGAGGTGCTGCGCGGCGGCTTCGCCACCGGGGCTGCCGGCGCCGAAGGACCACTCCAGGCGTACGAGATCGAAGCGGCGCGCACCGCGGGTGTGCCCGCGGAACGACGCGCGTTGTTCGAGTACTTCCTCACCGAGCCGGGCCTGGCTCGGCTGGGTGCGCTCCTGGACACCGGCCGCTACGACGTATCCCTTCCCGAGGAGGCGGCGCTGCTCACTGTGGCCTGGCTGGTAGCGGCGGGCGAAGTGGCCGCAGCGGTCGAACTCGTGGCCACCATCGAGCCGTTCGCGGGCCGGCTGCGCTTCACCCCGCGTCCCTCCGACGCGCCCGCGCCCGATCCCGCGGCTCTGTTCCGGCGCACCGTCGCCGAGGCGGGCGCGAGCCTGGCGCGGCGACGGCCCAACACCGCGGTGGAGACCCAGCGCGAGGCCTTGGCCATCTGGCAGCCGTTCGGCGACGAGCTGCTTGCCCACTGGCTGGAGACCGCCGATTCCGGCCGGGTCCTCGACCGCGCACCGGACGCGTCCTGGCACCGACGCGGCGCCGAACTCCTGCACAAATACCGCGAGTTGGCCGCACAGCACACTCTGTGTACCAAGCACCGCAAGCCCAAGGAGAACATCGCCATCCTGCGCGGCGCGCTGGAGGAGACCGTCGTCGGGCGCCCTTTGAGCGCGCGACGACTGGGCTTGCTGCGGCTCGCCGTCGACTCCATGGTCCGCCGCCGCGGACTGCCCGGCTCAAACCGGCACAGCGCGCTGCGTGAGCGGCAGGCGGCCCACGCCGCACTGCCCTCGCACCACGCGCTCGCCCAGCTCGTCCTGCGTCGGCTCTCCGAACTGCCTCAGGACTTGGGCGCGGCAGACGTCGCACCGCTGGTCGCGCCCGTCACCGAACAGGAGCACCGGGAGACAGGGATCCCCACGGGCACGTCCGTTCCTGCGCCCCTGTGCCATGTCGTGGAGGCTTCCGCCAGCGCCCCGCTCGGCGTGCTCGTGGAGCGGGGCATCGTGCCCTCGGCGGAGGTTCTGGCCGAGCTCGTTCCGCAGCTGGTCGCCGTCACCACCGCACAGGCGTACACCGACGAGACGCTGCGCACCCTGGCCGCCGCGCACTACCGCGCCTTCCGCAACCGCCGCTCCCTGCTCCTCCTCAACCTTGAACGACAGGTTCGCCTGGAAGAGCTGCCCTGGATCAGGGCGGTGGCCGCGCAGCGCCATGAAGAGGCGGCCGAGGAGATCGCGCACGCCGCGTTGCGCCAGCTCGGCGAACTGGCCGTGCGGGGTTTTCCCGGCACGATTATGCCCAACCCGCTGATCCGCGAACTCTCCGCGCTCGCCAAGCAGGCGGAGCTGGGCGCCCCCCTGGTCGAGGAACTGGCGGCCGACATCTTCATGGGCACCTTCACCCCCAAGTTCCTCGTCGCGGCACGGGTCGCGGCCGAACTGCTCGCCGGAAGCCTGTACGAACGCTATTACGGCATCGACTACACGGCCGTCCGCAACCTCGCGGTCCTGGAGGCGGGGGAGGGGCTGCTGCGCACGGGCGGCGCCCGGACGTCCCCCGGTTTCGCGAAGCTGTGCGTGGCGCGGGCAGGGGCGACGGGCGGGGGCTGGTCGGTGGCGGGCAACGGCAAAGTGATCGAACAGGCCCAGATCCTCACCACGCACAACCTGGCCACCCTGGTCCATCGCGTGGGCGTCATACCCGCGTCCGGCTGGGACGATCTGGCGCGCCGTGCGTTCAGTATGGTGTGCCGCCTGGCGACCCGGGTGCACGGCAACCCCAGGCCGCTGAGCACCATCAAGGACGCCGCCTACGCGTGGCGCCAGATGCTCTTCCACCTCTCGCTGTGCCCGCCCGAGACTCAACGTGTCTTCCTGGCCTGCCTGGAAGAGGAGACGGTACGCCACCCCGCTCACGTGGGCGCACGGCTGGCACCGGCTCTGGCAGGCCTCCGTCTCGTCGCCGAGGGCGGTTCGCTCGCGGAGGACTCCAGCGGGAGCGCGAGCACGAACGGCAGGGCCGGCGCGTCCCCGCCCCGCCTATTCCTGGGCTGGACCACGGGGCGGCACTGGATGCGCGACGAGACGAGGTGAGGGCTCGGCGAAAGGTACGGGTCGACTGCGGCCGACCGCGCGCGGCGGAGTTGCACATGGCTCGGGGCGTTCCGGCAGAGGCCGGTGCTGCCGTCGGGGTTTGCCTCAAGGCCGTCTGGGCCGCGGGCTGGTGACCGCCTCCAGGAGGCGGGTCACCGAGGGGTCGGCGTCGGGTCGGTGGATGGCCTGCACGGCGGCGTCCAGGAGTCCGGCGTCGCCGCGCAGGGCAAGGAGGCTCACACCGCCGGCGGAGAAGTGCTGGACGCCCTCGGGCAGCAGGCTCACGCACAGACCGGCGGCGACGTAGCTGAACAGGCCGCTCAGGTCGTCGGCCAGGACGAAGCCTCGGGGTGTGAAGCCCGCGCGGTGACAGGCGAGGTGCACCTGCTCGGCCAGGACCGGCAGAACCGTCGGGTCCGGCATCGCGAAGTCCTCGTCGCGCAACTGCGCGAGGTCGATCTCGCCGGCGCCCGCGAGGCGGTGGGCCTCGGGAACGGCCGCCTGGATGCGCTCGGTCGCCACGACCGTACTGACGAGACCGGCGGGCAACCGGGCCGGATCGCGCACGAAGGCGAGGTCGAGCGCCCCTGTGCGCACCATGTCGGCGACGGCGGCTCCGGACCCTTGGTGCAACCGCACTCGCAGCCCCGGGAGTTCATCGGCAACCGTGCGCAGCATCGCGGGAAGGTGGAGGTGGCTGAAGAGGCTGACGTAGCCGATCCGGATGTCGCCTTCGATCCCGCCGGCCACCCGACGCACCCGTGCGACCGCAGCCCTCTGAAGGTCGAGCAGCCGCTGCGCGTCGGCGGCGAAGACTTCGCCGGCGGCGGTCGGCTTCGCGCCGCCGGGGCCGCGGTCCAGCAGGCGCACGCCAAGCATCCTCTCCAGGCGCTGGATGGACTGGCTGAGCGGCGGCTGGCTCATGCCGAGCTGTTCGGCGGCCCGCCCGAAATGCCCTTCCCGGACCACGGCGAGGAACTGCTCGAGGAGACGCCGCGAGAGGGTCATATCGTCATTCATATCGACCATGCCTGAATCATATATTGGACAGACCTTGGTTGGTGGGTGTGGACTGCGTCGTACACAGCCCGGAGACACGAGTGCCCGCCTGACCCGTTCGGTAGCGGTCGGTTCGCGCTTTCCCCGCGTCCGTTCGGCCGGCAGCGACTCCCGTCAGGAACAGCGGTTCCCGTCGACGGTCGGGCCGGCGGGCTCTTCGGTTCTCCTGATTCCCCTGAGGTGATTTTCATGGCGGTCGTGACGATCGTCGGTGCCGGCGTCATCGGCATTTCGTGGGCGCGCCTGTTCGGCGAGGCCGGCTGGGAGGTTCGGGTCAGCGACCCGCGGCCGGACCTGAGCGAGGTGGTGGAGGGCGAGCTGGCGAGCCTGGCGGTGACGGCGACCGGGGACCTGGCCGCAGCGGCGTACGGCGCGGACTTCGTACAGGAGGCCGGGCCGGAACGGATCGACATCAAGGAGCAGATGTTCGCCACCCTGGCCGCCCACACGCGCGAGGACGTGGTGCTGGCCTCGTCCTCCTCGTCCCTGCTGCCCTCGGTGATCGCGCGAGGCAACGCGGCGGCCGACCGGATGGTGATCGGCCACCCGTTCAACCCGCCGGAGCTGATGCCGCTGGTCGAGGTGGTTCCGGGACCGCAGACCTCCGCCCGCACCGTCGACCGGGCGATGGAGGTGTACCGCGGGCTCGGCAGACTGCCGATCAGGCTGAAGAAGGAGATTCCCGGCTTCGTCGGCAACCGCCTTCAGAAGGTCTTCAACGACCAGGCGATCCACTTGGTGCAGCAGGGTGTCATCGACGTGCGGGACCTCGACGACCTGGTGCGCGCCTCGCTCGGGCTGCGCTGGGCGACGATCGGTCCGTTCCAGAGCGGCGCCCTGGGCGGCGGGCCCGCCGGGATGCGCCATCTGGTGGAGCATGTCGGCTCGCAGATGACTTTCGAGACCGGCAGCCCCGACCCGGAGCGGATGGGCGAGGTCATGGACGCCGTCGAGCGGGCCTACGGCACCGGCGAGCAGGCCTACGCGCGCCTGGCCGCTCTGCGCGACAGGCGGACCCGCGCCGCCCTGGCGCAGCTGGACCTGCCCGGAGCCAAGCCTGAGCCCGGTGCCGTGGACGCAGGGCTCACAGCGGACGTGACCGGACTCGGCCCTGCGGACGCGGGGACGGAGCCCGGACATCTGTTGGCGTTGCAGCTGTTCCCGGGGCGTGTGCTGAAGGTGAGCATCCAGGATGGCGCGGTGCAGACCTTGGTCGAGGACGCCGGCGCCGCTCCGGACGGTGTCGTCGTGGAGTCCGGCACCGTGTACTGGACCACGATGGGCGCCCCCGAGGTCGTTCCCGGCACGCCGGGCGAGGCCGGCTACGACTTCTCCCGGCGCAACGGCGGCGTCCACGCCTGGAGCCAGGACCGCGGCGTTCGGCGCGACGTCGTGGCGCCCGGAACGATGACGACCGGCAAGCAACTCGTCTCGGACGGCGCCGGCACGCTGTACTGGAGCGACCGGGAGGGCCACCGGGTCAGCCGGGTCCGCACGGACGGCAGCGGCCTGAGCGACCTCGTGGTGACGCCCGCGTCGGAGGGAATCCGGGGCGAGTGCGTCGGCGTCGCCGTCGACCCGGCCGGCGGATACCTGTACTGGACGCAGAAAGGCCCGGCCAAGGGCGGCCAGGGCCGCATCCTGCGCGCCGGACTTGACCTGCCCGCCGGCCAGAGCGCCGAGCACCGCACCGACATCGAGGTCCTGTGGAGCGGCCTGCCCGAGCCCATCGACCTGCACGTGGAGGGCGGCTGGCTCTACTGGACCGACCGCGGAGCCGCACCGCGCGGCAACAGCCTCAATTGGGCGCCCGTGCCCGCTCCGGGCACCTCGGGCCGCGCTCCCGAGATCCTGGCCGACGGTTTCGCCGAGGCGATCGGCCTGGCCATCGACAGCGCGGCGGGCCTGGCCTACGTCGCCGACCTGGGCGGACACATCCGTGAGGTCCCGCTGCCCGACGGCCCGGCCGCCGGCCGCTCACAGCGCGAGGTCGCCGCGCTCGGCACACCACTGACCGGGTTGTGCCTGCTGCCCGGTGCCTGACCCGGCCCGTGCCTTATCGAGAACCAGTTGGCACCCGTACGAACCACCACCGACGCGTGGTGCACCAGAGGAGATGAGTAACAGATGGCTTTCACCCTTCCCGACGATGTGGAGCAGCGGCCGGTGGCCGTCATCGGCGCGGGCACGCTGGGGCGCCGGATCGCGCTGATGTTCGCCACCCGTGGCGGAGTGGTGCGCGTCTACGACAAGTCGCAGCCTGCGGGCGAGGCGGCCAAGGCGTACGTGGAGGAGAACCTTGCCGAGGTGGCCGGCCGTGTCGAGGGCGGCACTCCCGGGCGGGTCGAGGTGACCGACGACCTCGCCGAGGGGCTGTCCAGGGCCTGGCTGATCGTCGAGGCGGTCCCGGAGCGGCTTGAGCTGAAGAAGAGCGTCTTCGCCGACCTGGACGCCACCGCCGAGCCCGACGCGATCCTCGCCAGCAATTCCTCCTCGTATCCGACCAGCCAGTTCATCGACCGGGTCGGCCACCCCGAGCGGGTGGTGAACATGCACTTCTACATGCCGCCGGTGCAGAACGCGGTCGACCTGATGTCAGACGGGCAGACCGACCCGGCGGTGCTCGCCTTCCTCAAGGAGGAGCTGCCCAAGTACGGCGTCTTCCCATTCGAGGCACGCAGGGAGTCGACGGGCTTCATCTTCAACCGCATCTGGGCCGCCATCAAGCGCGAATCCCTGGCAGTGGTCGCGGAGGGGGTCTCCACACCGCAGGATGTGGACCGGATGTGGCAGATCAACACGGGCACCCCGGCCGGCCCCTTCCGCATGATGGACCTGGTCGGCCTGGATGTTGTCCTGGACATCGAGGAGCACTACGCCGCCGAGCGCCCCGGCCTGCCCACGGGCCCCCGCGAACTGCTGAACACGTACGTCGACGCAGGCCACCTCGGTGTCAAGACCGGGCAGGGCTTCTATGACGACTACGCCGGCGGCCAGGCCTGAGCCTCCCGGAAGCAGCGTGCGCCCGCACAGCGCGTGCATGGAAGCCGGTCCTGACGGCGGCGGCGTTCCTGCGGCCGGGCAGGCAGCCGTTCCGCCGCAGGGCATCCGGTCCTGGGGCGCGTTCGCAGAGCGCCGTGCCCCGTGTGGACGCGCAGAGCGGCCACCCCCAGGAACGAGACGTCCAGCGCCAGGAGTTTCACCTACGTCTGCTGCCCGGACTGGGCTTTGTGCCTCTACCAGAACGGGGCGGAACGGGCTCGAAGATGATCGTCACGCCGCCTCCGGCCAGGAAGAACAGGAAGACGGATCAGCCGCGCACGGCGACACCCAGCCGGTCCGCGATGGCGGTGAGGGCCGCGCCCAGCGGTAGGGCGACGCGCGTGACGGCGTGCTGGTCGCCCCGGGTCGGGTCCCGGTTGATGATCAGCACCGGCCGGCCGGCCTCGGCCGCCTGGCGGACGAAGCGCAGGCCGGACATCACTGTCAGGGAGGAGCCCAGGACCAGCAGCGCGGATGCCTCGCGGACCATCGTGCGGCAGCGCTCGACCCGCTGGGGCGGAACGGACTCGCCGAAGAACACCACGTCCGGCTTGAGGATGCCGTCGCACACCGCGCAGGACACCACGCGGAAGTCCCGGACCTGTTCGTCGGTGAGATCGGCGTCACCGTCCGGATTGATGGCCGCCGCCACCGGCTCGAAGCCCGGGTTGGCCTCCTCAAGCCTCGTAGCCAGTGCGTGGCGCGGGCTGAAGGCGCCACAGGAGAGGCAGACGACCCGGTCGAGGCTGCCGTGGAGCTCCACCACGTCCTCGCTGCCTGCCGCCTGGTGCAGACCGTCGACGTTCTGGGTGATCACACCCGAGAGCAGGCCGTGTCGTGCGAAGGCCGCCACGGCCCGGTGCCCGGTGTTGGGGCGGGCTCGGCCGAAGGTGCGCCAGCCGAGGTGGCTGCGGGCCCAGTACCGGCGCCGGGCCTGAGCGCTCGCGGTGAAGTCCTGATAGGTCATCGGGGTGTGCCGGCTCAGGCTCCCGCCCTCGCCCCGGTAGTCCGGGATGCCCGACTCCGTCGAGAGGCCCGCCCCGCTGAGCACCAGCACGCCGCCGCTGCTCAGCACATCGGTGACCGGCCCCATGTCGGTGGTACCCGGCGAGAGCTCCCCGGTGAGGGTCCAGCTCAGAGTGGGACGCATGCGCATGGCCCCCAGGGTACGTAACGGGGCCGCCCCGCGCCGGAGGCGACGGCCTGCGGGCTGGTCCCGGGCCCGAGGAGTCACATGGCCCCCAACGGCGGGACCGGCGTGACGTCTTCGAAGCAGGTGCCACCGTGGGGTCGCCCACCACCTTGGCCTGGACCGACGCGATGGCCAACGGCCGATTGTGCGCACCACCGCTTCGATGTTCTCCCGGCGTACGGGGAGTACATGGGCTGCCCGTCCAGGGGCCTCGCGTCCTGGAAAAAGGCTCGGTGCGGCGCGCAGGGTGGCCAGGGTGGGGGGACGGTCCCTCGTATGGCCGAGATGGGCCCGGTAGGCATCGAGGTCGAGGGCGTCGCCGTTCCACACACGGCGCGGTCTCTTTGTGTTCCCACACCGCGCAGCGGCGAGGGCCGATCTCTTCAGTGACTGCGGCTCGAGAGCTGTTTCGCCCGGGCGGGCCCGCGTAGGGCCGCCGCGGGAACGCGCTGAGGCCGACGGCACACGACCACGGCGTCAAGCCGCCCCACCCCATGCACGACCTGCACTGAAACACGCCACGGACCACCGGACGGTCCCGCCGATGACCGCGGAGTCCCTGCGCACCATCCGCCGGCCACCCGTCGGCCGCCGGCCACACCTTCCCCCCTCAATGACCGGTTGCAGTCTTGGCCATCCCGGTGGCCCGACCACCTACGGGTCCCCGGCGTAGCCTGACCACGCCATCGCGACGACGCGGTGGGAACTTGGGGGAGGAAGTATGAAGTCCCTTGAATTCAGAGCTCGTTGGGCGGCGGCGTTGTTGTGCGCCGGGCTCCTGATGCTCGCGGGGGCAGGTGTGGCAGCGGCGCGTCCGCACCCCGGCACAGAAGGCGTCACACGTCTGCCGTCGTCGCAGTACGCGGTGACACCACTCATCAGCGCGGACGGCACCAGGGCGTACGTCCCGTCGATCGACGATGTGGGTACCTCGCTGGACGTCGTCAACACCGGGACCGGCAAGGTCATCGCGCATGTGCCCACGAGCGGCGACCGGTGGGCCGGACCCCTGCTGTTCGGTGCAGGGGGCAAACAGATCTACCTGCTCACCATAGGAACGCTCAACGTGTTCGACACGGCCACCAACACGCTGCGCTCCAGCTTCCCCGTGCCCGACCAGCCGCGGCCCGCGGGCTCGAACCCCGGAGCACTGTCGCGCATGGCCATCAGCCCCGACGGTGCCTCGATCTACCTGGCCCAGACCGGACCGGACAACGGGGCCCGGAGCACGGGGCCGTCCCGGATGCTGGTGTTCTCGACGGTGCGGCAGGCGTTCATCACGACGGTGCCGCTGCCCAGTGAGAGCCCGCGCGCCGTTGTGGTCCGGCCGAACGGCAAGGACGTCTATGTCAGCGGCGATCTCGGCCTGATCCACATGGATGTCTCGACCGGCGTCCCCACAGTGGTGCGGGTCCTCACGGAAACCGGATTCGTCGACGAGCTGGCGCTCACTCCCGACGGCCACCGCCTGTACGCACTGAGCAAGCCGGACGGTCACGCGGTCCTGGTCGGCCTCGACGACGACCAGGTACTGACCACCATCGACTTCCAGTCGAACTACCAACCGATACTGAGCCCGGCCGTGAGCAGTGACGGCACCCGGTTCCATGTGGTCGAGGACGACCAGCGCAGCGAACCGAAGGTGCTGTCGTACAAGACGGCGACCAACACCCGCGTACCCCATGAGACAGTCACCGGTCTCGACATGGAGCACGGAACGGGACTGGCCCTGGGACCCGACGGTGACACGATGTACATCACTGGTGTCAACTACACCAACGACGTGGGGGCGTTCCTTCAGATCGTCAACTTCTGACGGTGCGGTCCTGGGTCCAGTCGGGCTCGGGCCGCCGCCGCGTATGGTCACTGCCGGGCCCGGGCCGCCGCCGGACCCGGTAGTGATCGAGGCCAGATCCCATACCGTCCTGGCTCGCGCCCGGCACGACACGCTCTGAGATCCTTGCGAGACGTTCGAGAACAGCAACAGACTCTGCTCCCTGGGGCGGGAACGGCAGCTCGGTGCGGCGCTGCTGCGCCTTGGCGGACGGCGGCGGTGCGGCGCCACTTCCGCAACGTCCACCGATGAGTTTCCGGCGGCCGTACGGTCTACCCGCCAAAGAGGAAGAAGGAGCACATCATGCGCAAGGTCATCGTCTGTACGTTCCTGTCGCTCGACGGCGTCATGCAGGCCCCCGGCGGCCCCGACGAGGACACGGGCAGCGGCTTCGAGCACGGGGGCTGGCAGAAGAACGCGTCCGACGACGAGGTCGGCGCAGCGATCGCGGGCTGGTACGAACACTCCGACGCCATGCTGCTAGGCCGCAAGACGTACGAGATCTTCGCGTCCTACTGGCCGACGGCAGACCCCGGCAACCCCTTCACGCGGCGGATGAACAGCACGCGCAAGTACGTGGCGTCCCGGACCCTGGCATCCGTCGCCTGGGAGAACTCCACCCTGTTGGAAGGCGACGTCACCGACGCCGTACGCGCGCTCAAGTCGTCCGAGGGCGGCAATATCAACGTCGTGGGCAGCGGCGACCTCGCTCAGACCCTCATGCGTCATGACCTCGTGGACGAATACCGGCTGACCATCCACCCGGTGATCATCGGCAGCGGCAAGCGATTGTTCGCCGACGGAGCCATCCCCACCGCCCTGGAGCCGGTCAGCGTCTCGACGACGAAGGGCGGCACCCTCCTCGGCGTCTACCGGCCGAAGGGCGCACCCACCTACGACAGCTACTAGACCCCGGCGAGACCCGCGCGGTGGAATCCGTTGCTGAGGCGACGCCGCGCTCGGGTGCCTCGGGTGGATGGGGAGGCAGCCCGCATGGACAGTCGGCCGCTCTCCGGATTCTGACGTCGCTTCAGGTACGCGCCACAGACGAGAGCTCCCAGGACTGCGGGCCGCGGGTGACGGCCCGGCGAGCGATCTTGGCGAGGACCGCGGGCTCGCCCCGGACCACCGTCTGCGCACCACTCCATCGTGGCGGCCGAGGCAGAGCCGCACGAGTCGGGCACCGCCGTCAACGGCCACACGCTGCTCCACCTCTTGTCTTCATCGCTTCGGCAACGGTCTCGCCACACTCTCCTATGGTGTAACCCGGTTGAAGAACAAGGGTGCTTGAAGGTCTGGCCCTCAATGGCCACGCTGTCCCCTCCTGATGAGCGTGTGTGCACAGGTGAGGGATGGCCGTGGTGGACATGAGCAGGATCGGCGCGCGGGTCCGGGAGGAAGGTGACCGGCGCTAGTGCTGCTCCGCGAAAGTTCGCGGAGGGGTGTTGAGCTGGTCAGGCCGGGGTGTCGAGATAGAGGCCCCCGGCGCGGGTGAGGCAGTCCTCGGGGCTGCCAGCGGGCAGGCCCGAGGGAAGGAAGTTGTCCTCGTACTTCCCGGTGCGGACAGCAGCACTAGGCTGCGTTCATATGACAGGAAAGACGCTTCACGTTCAGACCTTCGGCGATAACACGGGACCTCCGGTGGTCGCTGTGCACGGTGTGTACGGGTATGGAGGCCGCTGGCGGGAACTGACTGCAGGGCATCTGGCCGGCCTCTGTGTGCATGCGCCTGATCTCCGTGGGCAGGGCCGGTCACCGTGGTCTCCGCCATGGACGCTGGAGCAGCATGTCGCCGACGTTGTGGCTACGATGGACGACCTTGGCCTGCAGCAGGTTGACGTGCTCGGGTTCTCCTTCGGCGCTGCGGTGTCGTTGCACCTGGCTCGTCAGGCACCCGAACGGGTATGCCGACTGGTGTTGTTGGACCCTGCGGTCGGGCTCGGCGCTGATGGCGTGGCCAAGAGCGCCGCGAAAGCGTTGGCGGCGCCGTCGTTCCCCGATCCGGTCGAGGCCCGGACGACGTACCTGGACTCCTGGCCGAGCGCCTCGCAGGACGCTGTCGACCAGGAGATCGCCGACTATCTCGTACAGAGCGAGGACAACCGGTGGCGGTGGCGCTTCAAGCCGGAGTCGATCGCGGCGGCGTACGCCGAGATGGCCCGCCCACCGGTTCTTCCGCCCTCCGGTGTTCCCACTCTGCTCGTGCGCGCCACTCGATCCAACGTCGTGCACCCGGAGTACCTGGCGGCCTGCCGCGCGGCAGGTGTCGAGGTGGCCGATGTCGACTCCGGTCACCAACTCCTGTTGGAACGACCCGCCGAGACCGGCGTCCTCGTGCGCAAGTTCCTCGACGCCAAGTTCTAGCTAGTGCTGCTGTCCGCGAAAGTTCGTGGAGGGGTGCTCAGGCTGCCTGGAGTGGGCTGGCGGCATAGGTCCACTTGAAGGGTCGGGCGGTCTCGTTGGGCTTGATCATGTAGGTGTCCATTTTGTCGATGAGGTCGTCGCGGCTGGAGAAGTCGCCGTGGCGTAGGACGCGGCGGGTCAGGGCGGAGAAGACGAGTTCGATCTGGTTGAGCCAGGAGGCGTGGGGAGGGGTCCAGTGCACGTGCCAGCGCGGGTGGTCGGCCAGCCACGCCTTGGTGTGCACGGGCGGTGTGCGAGGAACCGTTGTCCAGGACGACGTGGATGTCCTTGCCCGGTTCGATCGCGGCGTCGAGTCGGTCAAGGAAGGTGGTGAAGGCAGCGGCGTTGTTGCGGGTGATGACCTCGGTGAGGACTTCGCCGTTGGTCACGTCCAGGGCGGCGACCAGTGAGGCGGTGCCGTGGCGGATGTATTCGAACTCCTGGCGTGCCGGGCGCCCGGGGGAGCCGGGGCGGGTGGGGTGCTTGCGTGAGCGGGCGGCGATGGCGGTCTTCTCGTCGACGGACAGCACGACCGCGCCAGCCGGCGGGTTGCGGTACAACTCGCAGATCGCGGGCGCGTTCCCAGAATTCGGGGGTGTCGCGGCGGGTGAGCCAGCCGGTGACCTTGTGCGGCTTGAGGTCCAGGCCGGCAAGGACGCGTCCGGCCCAGGCCGGTGAGACCGGGGCGAAGACGGTGGCCGCGACCCGCTCGGCGATCGCGGCGTGCGTCCAGGCCGCCGCACCGTCGGGAACACGGCTGGTGACCGCCGCCACGACGGCGACCCGTACGAGGTCGCCGTACTGGCGCGGACGCCCGGCGCGGTCGGCGTCGGCCAGCCCGGTCGGCCCCAGCGCGGCGAAGCGGCCCCGCCACTTGCGGACCGTGTTGATCGCGACGGGCAGTCGGCGGGCGATCTCCGCGTTGGACAAGCCCTCCGCGGCGGCCAGCACGATCCTTGCCCGCATCGCGTCACGGACGGCCGCTTTCGCGGCGGTGGCCGCCCGCTCCAGCAGGGTCCGCGCCTCCGCGGTCAGTTCCACCGCCGCGGCCGCGACCACACCGTTGACCTGCTGGTTCCCGCCCACGGTCGAAGATCATGGCGGCTGGTCGGCCGAGACGGCACGATGGGGGCGTGCCCAAGAACCCGCCCGAGTCCATGCAGCGTCACCTGCGTAATCGGCTGAACGTCCATGTCGGGACCCGCTGGCCGCAGGCCGAGTCCGTCGAGGTCCGCTTCCGTGCCGGATTCGCCTATGTGGCGGCACAGTTGAAGGACGAGGACGAACCCGTCCCACTGTGCCGCCTGCGCTTCACCGGCGCGCTCCACACCTGGGGCTTCGCCCTCTACCTCGCCAGCACCGGCAAGTACGAGGACAACTTCCTCCCCTCGGGCCTGCCCATCGGCAGCCCCGAGGACTGCCTCACCTCCGCCGGGGACCTCTACCTCGACACCCCGGCCTGACCAGCCCAACACCCCTCCATGAACTTACGCGGGGCAGCACTAGGTGTTCTGTCCCGGGAGGTTGTGGACGGGTGAGCTGGATCTCGGCTGAGGGATCTTGAAATGGGTGAGGGCCTTCCGGTTCGGTGTGGATTGCGACGTCTACACCAACAGAAAGGCCCTCGTGTCCCACCGTAATGCACCCCTGACCGAGACCGGGCGCCTGCGTCTGGCCCGCTGCGTGGTCGAGGACGGCTGGCCCCTGCGCCGGGCCGCCGAACGCTTCCAGGTCTCGCCCACCACCGCCCGACGCTGGGCCGACCGCTACCGGCAACACGGTGAGGCGGGCATGGCCGACCACTCCAGCCGCCCGCGCACCAGCCCGCGCAGGACACCGACCCGCACCGAGCGCCGGATCATCAAAGTCCGTGTCCTGCGCCGCTGGGGACCGGCCCGCATCGCACACCTGCTGCGGCTGGTGCCCTCAACCGTGCACCGTGTGCTGACCCGCTACGGCCTGGCCCGCCTCACGTACCTGGACCGGGCCACAGGCCGCGTCGTACGCCGCTACGAACGCGAACGTCCCGGCGAGCTGGTGCACGTCGACATCAAGAAGCTCGGCAACATCCCCGACGGCGGCGGACACAAGGTCCTGGGCCGGGCCGCAGGCCGCAAAACCCGCTCGAACGCCGGCTACAGCTATCTGCACACCGCCGTCGACGACTACTCCCGCTTGGCCTACAGCGAGATCCACGCAGACGAGAAGAAGGAAACCGCCACCGGCTTCTGGCAGCGGGCCCACGCCTTCTTCATCCAGGCTGGCGTCACCGTCGAACGTGTCCTGACCGACAACGGCTCCTGCTACCGCTCACACGCCTGGCGCGACCTGCTCACCGCGGCCGGGATCGCCCACAAGCGAACCCGGCCCTACCGGCCGCAGACCAACGGGAAGGTCGAACGCTTCAACCGCACCCTGCTGGACGAATGGGCCTACGCCCGCCCCTACCGCTCGGAGACCGAACGCCGCATGGCGTTCCCCGGCTGGCTGCACACCTACAATCACCACCGCGGACACACCGCGCTGAAAGGCCAACCACCCGCCAGCCGCGTCCCCAACCTCTCAGGGCAATACAACTAGGTGTACTTCGTGTCGCCTCATCCGAACGGCACGCCGGACATGCGTTTGTCCGTGTGTACTGACGCGGGCCCCGGCTTTGGGCGCCGCAGTGGCGTGGGCAAGGACGTCGGCGGGCCGGGTAACTGATGGCGCGGGGGCCCGACGGCCCCCATGGGCGCCGTCGACGGCGCGGGACGACACGCTTGACGAGATCAGCGCCTTACTCTGCCGACCGACAGCCGGATCTCCGTACGTCGTGCCGGCGAGCCGCGCCGCTCCCCGCCCTGAACCACCCGTGAGGCCCACGGTCCACGGACTTGAGGCTTGAACGTGCACTTCGTAGAGGAGGTCGTGTCTTCGCCGGCATCAAGCGCATGCGAGAACCCCGTCGCGAGCAGCCGCGTCCGCGCAGGGGCCGCCTCCACAGCCGTGCTGTGGCGTGTCACCCCGGCCCGAAGTGCAGACCTCCGGGTGCCGGACACAGAGGGTTGACTACCGTGGCGCGCATGACACACACGCCCACCGCCCAGGATGTCCGGCGCATCGCCATCTCCCTTCCCGAGACCGTGGAGAAGGAGGCTTGGAGCATGCCCACCTTCCGGGTTGCCGGGAGGATGTTCGTCACCGTGCCGGATGACCAGACCTCGTTCGCTGTCCGCTGTCCCCGCCATGAGCGGGCCGAACTGATCGCGGCCGAACCGGAGAAGTTCTGGGTGCCAGCGCACGAGGCCGGGTCGGCCTGGGTGAGAGTACGGCTGGGAGCGCTGGAGGGCATGGACGAGCTTCGCGACGTCTTGGAGGACTCCTGGCGCCAGGCGGCCCCCGACCGGCTGCTCGAAGCCCATCCGGAACTCGGCCCCGGCCGACATTCCGCATCTGCCTGAACCGCAAGGCCGGCATGACTCAATTCCGGGCATCTCCCTCAAGGTCCGCTTGCCCGACAACCCTCACGCGGAGTGTGCGCACCAGGGAAAGCGAGCCAGAACGATTCGGGGAACTGCTTTCCTACGGGGACACGCCCGAAACTGGGGCGCCGATGGGTTCGTTATCAGGCTCGGCTCAAGGGAGTTGCATGACCGGAGCACGGGCCCGTCCGGCCACAGCCGGCTCGCCCGGGTCAGCCCTCCGCCTTCAGGGCGTACAGGAGCGGGATGCGCGGAGCGGTGTCGGGCAGCCGCCACCAGCCTTGCGGGGTGGGCACCATGTGGGGCCAGCGGGGCCAGGGAAGCTCGTGGCTCTCGCGCAGCCCGGTGATCCTGAGCCCGGCGCCGAGGAGGGCATCGACCACCTCGGCGAGACCGTGTGCCCACTCGAAGCATTCGGTGGCGTCCTGCACGGGCGGGCCGTCGGTGTAGGTGTACGTGGCGTCGCGGCGCACGGGACCGCGGCCCCCCAAGTAATCGTGCCGCAGCAGCAGTTCGTGGCCTTCGCCCGGGCCCGGCGAGGGCCCCAGGGAGGTGAGCAGTGGGTGGAACTCGGCGAGGTAGAGGCGGCCGCCGGGGCGCAGCAGAGCGGCGATCGTCGAGGCCCAGGGGGCGAGGTCCGGAAGATAGCACAGCGCGCCCTTGCCGGTGTAGACGACGTCAAATCGCCGGCCGCCCAGCGCCCGGGCCGCGTCGTAGACGTTGGCCTGGACGTATTCGACGTCCAGGCCCGCCTCGGCGGCCAGCTCCCGCGCCGCGGAGACCGAGGCTCCGGAGAGGTCGAGCCCGACCGTACGGGCTCCGCGCACCGCGAACGCCATCGTCTCGGTACCCAGATGGCACTGGAGGTGCAGGACGTCCCGGCCGTCGAGGTCCCCGAGGTCCTGCCACTCGTACGCCGCGAACCACCGGGCGGGATCGGCACTCTTGTCCGCCACCGCGTAGAAACGGCTGGCGAGATGGACCGGGGTACGGGCATCCCAGTTCGCTTCGTTGGACGCCATCATCCGCCGTACCGCCGGATCGAAGTCGTCGGTCATGTCGGTCAACCGGCCTCTCCTCACGGACACCACTTGTCCCGACCCTACCCAGCACGCCCGGAGACAAGTGCTGGCCGCGCCCGCCGGTCCGCTGGGCCACGCCGACTTTGAGAGGCGATACAGCAGACAGGTGATCTGCGTGCGGTATCCGGACAAGCCTGGCTGGCTTTATGCCAATTGCCAGTGAACGGCCCTCGCGCACCGACAGCTTGACGCTACACACAGGAGCGCGGGGTGGCGCTGCGCTGCTCTCACAGGATTGACCGGCGGCCGGTCGGTGGAGGGGCAGGACGGTTTGCTGACTATCAACGTGGCGTTCCTGCTCGTCATCGTCGTGGTGTGGCGACTGCGTCGCCGTACGGAGGCTCGCAGCCGTTTCGACGAGAAGATGACCGCCGTCATCGTGCTGGCGCTGGGCGTCCTCATTGCGCCCACCCGGGTCGGCCAGGGAATCCTGAACGTCCTGGGACAGCTCGCGAGTGGCGTCACTCACGCCGGCCGATGAGACCCCGCGCCATCAAGGCCGCCAGCAGCAGTCTCGTCGAAATGGCACCGACAGCAGCCGGACGGGGAGTGGGGGAGTGGTGGCGCTACAGAGACGGCGGCGCCGGATGCGGAAACGGACGCGCAGGCAGCTGCGGACCTGGGGCGCGGTCTTGGGCGCGGGCGCGGCGGTGTGGCTGGGCGCGCACTGGGCTTCGGTGTGGCCCGTACTGGTCGCGGTGTTTGCCGCGGTGCTGGTGGGCGGAGCCGGCTGGGGACTGTGGCGTGCTCATCGCGCGGCGGTCGGCCAGGACCGGCAGTGGCGTGCCCAGGAGGAGGCAAAGGCGCGGGAACTGTCGATGGCGGAAGTCGATGTCCTGTCGTGGCAGGAGTTCGAGACCTATGTCGCCGCGCTGTGCCGCAGGGACGGCTGCACGAGGGTCGTCGTCAGCGGCCGCAGCGGCGACCTGGGCGCTGACGTCATCGGCTACCTCGCAGACGGCCGCAAGCTCGTCATTCAGTGCAAGAAATACGCCCCGCACCGCAGCGTGTCCTCGCACGACATGCAGAAGTTCGTCGGCACCGCGCGCCCAGAACACGGCGCGGACGTTGCCCTGTTCGTCACCACCGGCCAGGGCTTCACCAAGGACGCCCTTGGCCTGGCGGTGCGGCAGGACGTTGTGGCCCTCCATCGCGACCTCCTGGGCGCCTGGGTCAAAGGCGCCCACCTCGACACCCTGATTCCCCTCAGCGGCAGTGGCGGCGGCACCAAACGACGTTCCCCGGTCCGGCCTGACCACTGACCGACGCTGAGTCGACCGATGAGTGCACTCAGGCCGGCTGTGGGGTCCATCCCCGCATGCGCGGGGAGCAGCCGTGATCGGCGGTGCGCTCCTGATCGTGGCCCGAGGGTCCACCCTGCGTGTGCGGGAAGCGAACTCGCCGGCCTGGGACTCTACCGCGCGGTAGACGCGAATCTCAGCCCTTCCTCGAAACCAACAAACGCGACAAATGCAGCAACTTTCTCTTCTGGTACGGATCTCCAGGCAAGCCTGGCTCCCAGACAATCCGTGCCGCGGGGAGCAGTACCAGGCGGTGTGCGCCCAAGGGGGGCGGGCATGAGGCGACGGAGGGTGCTGGCGGCGGCAGTTGCCCTGGAGCCGGCGCAGTGAGGGTCCCGGTGCGGGGCGACCTCCGAGGGGGGCTGTCCGCCGGCGACGTCGCCGTGGCCCGCCGGCTGTCCGCCGCCGGCGCCTACACGCTGCTGGACGAGGTGCTGCCGCTGTTCCTGGCCTTCGCTGACGGCAGTGCCGTGCAGGGCCCGGCGGGCGCCGCCCGCGCGCTTGTCAGGAGTGTGTAACAGACATCTAGTTTCCCTTGAGGCAGTGAGTTCCCTTGTGATCGACTGCGGATGCTTTGGGGATTCCCTTGGCGCACAAGTGCACAGTGCGGTCGCGGAGTTCAGCTTCTGCGGCGCATGTGCCTACGGACAGAGACGGAGCGAAGAATGCGCAAGACTTTGAAGAAGGCCATAGTCGTCGGTGCCGGCGTCCTGGCGCTTTCCGGCATCGCTGCCGGCGTGGCTCAGGCGACGCCGCGACAGGGCGCGGACATCCCCGGCAAGGGCCCTCTCCAGGAGTGCACCAATTGGGGTAACGCTCTGCAGTCCCATGGAACGATCGTGGGTTTCGCCTGCATGGAGGATGAAGGCGGTAACTCGTGGGAGCTCACCCCCTACTACGCCAACTGACTTCGGGTCGTGTGCGGGCGAGACCCACGGCACCTGTTGTTCGGGTCGGTGCCTGCCGGGACGTCCACGCCGCGCCGACGGTGACAGGTCGAGTGCGACCAGCTGGAGGCCGGTGGGGCTCGCCGCATTGCTGACGAGCGGGGCGGCAAGTCCCGGCCGTCAGCAGCCGCGCCGATAGCGGGGACTTTTAAAGGCTGCCGCGGGCCACGCCCGCATGTGCGGTAAGCAGCTCACGTCCCTGCCGGTGGTTGCAACCTGCTTGGGTCCATCCCCGCGTGTGCGGGGGTGGACCCTGCGTCTGGGCGTCGCCGTCTGGCGGCGGCCATCCAGGATGTCGCGCTGTGCTGGGCCGGTGAGGAGCGGGCCGGTCGCCCGCTGCGGTGGTAGTCGGATCGGACCGCCTGATGTAGGAAACCTGTGGCCGGTGCAGGTCGACCCCTCCCGGTCACTTCGAAGGATTCCTGTTCGGAGGTTCGGACGTGAAGTTCGGGAACCGGTCGGATGGGTGCCGGTATCGGAGTCTCAACCTGGTGTCCCGGCCCGACGGGCGTGGTGAGGCAGCACACGGCGACCATTCGGCGCGGAAAGCCGAATTGCTCTCCCCTCACCAGCGATCGGATCGAGGAAGGGCACCACCAGCTCACCGTCCACTTCGCCGACCAGTTGTGCCCCGTCATGGACACGTAGCTTGACCAAAGCGGCAGAGGCGGGGCCGGCGGGGCCTGTGATTTGCGAGCATCCGGGCGGGCGGGCTTGGGGCCGGACGGAGGAGATCAGTTGTTACGTTTGCAATCAGTGAGCAAGCGAGTCATGTCCGCGAGTCTGCCCAGCATGACACCGACGCGCACCGCGATTTCCTCACCGGCGAGCCGTCGATGGGCATCACGGGCTGGACTCTGAACATCCGTACGTGGGGAGGCAGTTGTGGCCGTGCCGCTGGGCGCTGAGGGCGGGCACCGTCCGGACTGCCCATCGAAGACGCCTCCGCCGCCGAAGAAGCCTGCCGGGCCGCCCCGCCCTGAGAGCACGACGCCCAGCTTGGTAGGGGTGCGGCCACGGCTGGCGGTGCGGATCGCGAACCGCAGAACGGCGAACTGGGCGCTGGAGAACGCCCCTGGACACCCGCGAAAGCAGCCAGGCACGTCACGGGGAAACTGGGGGAGTGGGGATACCCCCTCACCACGGCCAGGAACGACGACATCGCCGCCATGACCGAGCTTCTGGCCCACGCGGCCCTGAAGGACGGCGGCCGCCGTATCAGCCTCCACCTCGCCGACCAGGACCACCAAGCCCTCGTCCTGCTCCTGTCACACCAGCGCGCGGTCAGGCCCCCGACGGCGAAGACCTGCTCCGCCAAGTTAGCGCCCTGGGGGTGGTGTCTCCTGCGGGACGGACACCGGCCAGAGCGTCGGCGGCTGCCGGCGGTGGGCCATCACGGACCTCTAGGACTCGCGTTGCCGAGGTCAGTGCCCGCCACGGGTCCAGGCAATGGGCCAGAACGGGGCCGCCAGCCCAGGAGCCAGAACGCGGCAAGCCTGTCTGGTCTGCGCGAGGATGGTTGTGGTTACGGCCCAACCATCGGCCAGGCATCAGCTGAGTGCCACAGTCCAGCGCCCCGGCCCAGCCCCCTCGTGCCTGATGGGGGAGCACCGCGTCGGCGAGTTCCTCCGCAGGGTGTCGATCAATGCCTGCGAGAAGGTTGCCGGGTGGGCGCAGGCGGGGGCCCGGCCGGCTCCGGCGCCGGGGTGAAGACAAGGAGGCCGACGCTCCGGCCGCCGATGCACTGCGCGACGTCGCCGGCGTTGCGGGGCGCCGCGTCCACCACGGTGGACATCCCGGCGATGCGCCAGCTCCGAGAGGTGTTGTCCCTACCTCTCCCCGGCGCCAGGGACGAGCGGGGAGCGCGTGTCTCCACGGAGCCGCGCGGGGCAAGTCGACTATCGCGACCCAGGGAAGAAGTCGAACGGTTCCGGGAAGAAGTCGGGCGGTTCTGCGGATCAGGCGGGACACCTGCGCCGTGGCGGTGGTGACCCGCAGCAGCAGAACCCGAGGCTGTCCCAGCGGTAGGACGAGGCCCGGCCCGCAGACGCCGCGGCCCGGGCCCTGATGCTGCCGGTCAGCGCCTGGGCTTAAAGGGCCGTCCCAGCGGCCGTCCCCCGTGCTGCTGGGGCGGCTCAACGCGTTCGGCGTACGCAGGACGACAGATGAGGCAGGGGCTGTTGCCCCCGGGCGTCCTTGGCGGGCGTCGCCGCGCGGAGACGCGAGATGCGTGGCGGGGCGGCGGCGTTGGGCAGCGCACCTTGTGCCCACGGCGGTATCACCTGCGAGGTCAGGTCGGCCGGGCGAGAAGGGTTTGGAGGATTTCCGCGAGCGCGGCGGCCGGCTCGGCGGCGGAGGAGTGGTGGCGCCACGCGACGAAGCCGTCCGGGCGGATCAGTACGGCGCCGTGGGTGTCGATGCCGTGCGCCTTTTCACCCTCGGTGACGTCGATGTCGACACCGAGGGCGTAGGACCGGATCTCGATGCCCATCGCCATGCCGAGATCCTTCGCGGCTGCGATCCAGTGGGAACCGTCGCGGCCCGTGAGCAGGACGAGGGTTTCGCCGTACAGATCGAGGGTGGAGCCGCCTTGTGAGGTTGTGAGGTGCGGTGCGCGGGTACCGGGTTGGGCACGCAGATCGACGGCAGGGATGGGGTCGCTGTCGTGGTTGCCGGGTACGGCCGCCGAGGCGTACCGGAATCCCGTTGTGACCGCTGAGTAGTCGAGCAGTTCCAGTTGCGCGCCGCTGGCCATCCTGTCCCCGAAGCGCGCGAAGGCCTGCTGCATGGCGAGCATTCCGTACGGGCGGCGCTCGGCGTCGTAGGTGTCGAGCAGTCCGGGCCCGGCCCGCCCCTTGAGGACGGCGGCGAGTTTCCAGGCCAGGTTGTGGCTGTCCTGGATTGCGGTGCTTCCGCCGAACCCGCCCGTGGGAGGCTGGGTACGTGCGGCGTCCCCAGCCAGGAAGATCCGGCCGGACCGGTAGGTGCGCGCGACGTGGGCGCTGATCGGGAATCCGAGCACGGTGACGTCGCTGCCGGGGATCTGGGGCGCCAAGGAGACATCGATCTCCTCCAGCCCGGAGGCGTCCCGCACCATCGCCGCCACGCGTTCGCTGGTGAAGTCCGCCACCGACTCGTTCACGGGGTCGTAGCCGGTGCCGAAAAGCCAGCGCGAGCCCGAGTCGTCGTACGGCATCATCGTGCTGAACGGGCGCGGTCTCTGGAGATAGACGATGCCGACGTCCCGGCCGCGGACGGCTGCCGAGAGGTCTGCGTGCACGAGCGCGGAGACCGTGTTCAACAGCACCCCTGGCCCGTCGGTCTCGATCCCCAGCGACTCCCGGATCCCGCTGTTCGATCCGTCGGCAGCGATGGCGTAGTCCGCGCGGATCACCGTCTCGTGGCCGTTCGCGCGGTCCCGGACGATCGCGGTGACGCTGTGCGCGTCCTGGTCGAGGGAGCGGACTTCGGTGAAGTAGCGGATGTCGGCGCCGAGTTCGCGGGCCCGGCTGCGCAGCAGGGCTTCGAGCCGGTCCTGGTCTATCGCCGCGTAGGTGCAGGGGCCATAGGCACGCGGATCGACAACCGACTCAGGGCGGGCTTCCTGCACCGGCTGGTACTCGTCGGCGAGCGTGTGTGCCCGCAGCATGACGAAGGTGTGCCCCTCGCCGCGGAAGCTTTCTTTCCGGATCGCCGGGCCGAGTCCGAACTGACGGAACACCTCGACGGTCCGTGGTGTGATCCCGCGCAGCCTCGGATGGGTGAGCAGGTCCGGATGACGTTCCAGCACCGTGACCCGCACGCCCTGGTGGGCGAGGAAGACAGCAGCGCTCAGCCCGGTGAGCGCGCCTCCAACGACGACTACGTGAGTCTCCTGGCAGTCCATGACACCAGAGTCATACGTCCGTATGACTTTGTCAAACAGATAGATGATTGAGTTGTCCGGCTGGATGGCACAATCCCTGCTGTGACCCCTGAGAAGAACTCCACGAGCACACGCCGGTCGGCGCGGCGAGCGCCGACCGGGCACGAGCGGCAGCGCGATCCCGAGCGAACCAAGGCCCTGATCCTCGATGCCGCGACCGAGGAGTTCTCCGCCAAGGGCTTCGCTGGGGCCCGGGTGTCCGCGATCGCCGCGCGCGCCGGCGTGAACCAGCAGCTCATCACGTACTACTTCGACGGCAAGGAAGGCCTGTACCGGGAGATCGGCCGCCGGTGGCGGGCGTATGAGGCCGAGGCGTTCCCCGACGACATGGACAGCGCCGAGATGATCAAGCACTACGTGCGGGTGAGTGTCGACCCCCGCCTCGGCGGCCGCCTCCTCGCCTGGGAGGGCCTTGCCGACACGGGCGTCGACGACGAGAACGCGGCCGAACGCAACGCCCGGCTGCACGAGGAGGTCGAGGCGATCCGTGCGCGCCAGCGGGCCGGTGAACTCGACGACCGGCTCGACCCGGCCGCGCTGCTGCTCATGGAGATGAGTGCGGCCAATGCACTGGCGGTCTACCCACAGCTGGCCCGCGCCCTGTTCGGCGCCGACGCGAGCTCGCCCGAGGTCGTCGAGTGTTACGCCGAGCAACTCGCCCAGCTGATCGGCCGCCTCGGCGACGGCGGCTCCGGAAGGACTGAGTGACCTCCAAAGGTGAGGGCTCGGCATGGCGGCGGCCCGGAAGACTCCGGTGACGACTCCGTCGGCCCACGAACTCAGATCGCGCGCCGATGAGTTTCGCGCGCCGCGCCGGCCTGTACACGTGAGATCGACTCACCTATTGATCGAACGTGCCGGGATGCCTGGTGAGCCATCCAGTGACCTGCCGGATGGATGGAGGAGCGGGTGCTGGCGGAACGCTGTCGGAGCGTGGTCCGCGCGAGTTCACGGCTCCTACCTGCGGTTTCCCGCTGATGTTCCCAGTTCCGGACGAAGCGTCGTACTCCAGGCGCAAGTTTGCCGGTTCACCTGCTGGAACGCCGAGTGCGGACGCCGCACGTTCGTCGAGCAGATACCCGGCCTGACCCGAAGGCACAGCCGGCGGCCCGAGGGCCTGCGCTCGACCCTGGCCGCGATCGGTCCGGCTCTCGCGGGCCGGGCCGGCGCCCGCTTGGCCCATGTCGGCGGGGTGTCGGTCAGCCGCAGCACCGTCCTGCGGCTGACCCACGCACTTCCCGAGCCGGAAGTGGCCGCTCCGCGAGTGGTCGGCGTCGACGAGTACGCCACCCGAGAACTGGGTGCCGCCACCGCCCGGCAGAGTCACGGGCGGCGCCGACAGTGACCTCCATCAAGGCCCTTGTCAGGGCTTCAAGTTCCTGGTTGACCTGACGGTGTTCTCTGAGGAGAGATCTGCTTAGGCGTCGGCGAGGAGGGGGTCGTAGGGAGTGCTTGAGCGGCGGCCGGACATGAAGGAAAGGAAGTCGCGGACGAAAGCGCCCCGGCTGTAGGTGCCGTTGGTGGTGGCGAGGTTGCGATGGAAAGCGGTGTGGAAGAGAGTGTGGTACTCGTCGGCGTCGATGGTTCCGTCGCCGTTCTTGTCGGTGGCGTCGAAGAGGACCTCGGCGACGCGGATGAGCGCGGGCCCGGCGAGGGAGGGGACGGCGGCGGCGTATTCGTCGGCGCTGACGCGGCCGTCGCCATCGGTGTCGAGGGCGGCCTGGAGTTCTCGCCACCAGGCGGCGAAGGCGTCGTAGAGTCGAGTCTCTTCGGGTTCGTCCAGGTCGAGGCGGGTGGCCAGTTCGCGGGCCATCGCGGCGAGATCGGGCCAGTCGAGGTGGCCGTCGCCGGTCTGGTCCAGCACCTTGCGGAAGAACTCCTCCGCCGAGCGTCGGCCTTCTCCTGTGCCCGCGGAAGGTGCCCGGTCGGGGGCGGGGTTGCCGCTGAGCGGTGTGAGGAGGCGGAGCAGGGCCGATGCCTGCTTCATGCGGGCCCCCAGGGCGGCCATGGTCCGGGCGCGGGGGTCGTCGCTGTCGGGTGAGAGCGAGAGGAGTTCGATGATGCTCTCGGCGTTGATCCAGCCCTGGGGCAGGAAGCGGGCGAGCCCGGCGGCGCAGTAGGCGCCCTGCATCAGGGTCGGTGCGCCGGGCATCTCTGGCAGGCCGGCTCGGCGCCGGTAGGGCTCGGGGAGTGAGGCGACCGTGATGGCGCCCAGGAGCGGACCGGCGACGGCACGGCCGGCCGCCCACAGTGTCGGTGCGCCGTCGAGCAGCGCGGGGGCGGGCAGGTGGTCGAAGAGGCGGTAGAGGATGACGCGGGCGGCCTCGGTGTTCTCCAGATCGTTTTCGACGACCCGGTCGAAGTAGCCCCAGAAGTCGTGCAGGGCCTCGGGGAGTTCTTCGGCGTCGCCGTCGAGCGCGGCGAGGAAGGCGCGGTACTCGGCGTACATCCGCTCCATGGTGTCCTGGTCGAGCGGCTGGCCGCTCAGGCGGCACATGGTGACGGCGCTCTCGAAGAGGGTGGCGACCACCCAGGCGCGGGCCGCGCGGTCCATCGCGTCGTAAGGGCGTCCGTGGTAGTCGGTGCCGCTCATGCGGGCGTGCAGCCGGTTGAGGCGGGCGGCCTCACGTTCGCGTTCCGCCGGATCCCCGCCGAACATGCGCCGCATGCTGAGGAAGGTGTTGCGCAGCCGGCGCCAGGGGTGGGCGACGAAGGTGGAGTTGTCGGCGAGGGCTGCGCCGATCTGCGGGTGAGCGGCCTCCAGCACGGTGGCGCGGATCATGGCCAGTGCCCAGCGCGGGTCGTCGAAGAAACTGCTGAACTGCGACTGTGGCCCGAACAGGGGCGTCTCGTCGGCCGTTCCCGTGGTTTCGGTGGTCATGATGGGTCTCCGTTCGTGCGGGGCGGCACGCCGCCGAAGCGGCGGTCGCGGCGCCGATAGGCGTGCAGGCAGGCGAGGAAGTCGGGGGCCCGGAAGTCCGGCCAGAGCACTTCGGGAAAGACCCACTCGGCGTAAGCGACCTGCCAGAGCATGAAGTTGGAGATGCGCTGCTCGCCGGAGGTGCGGATGACCAGGTCCACGTCGGGGGTGTCGGGGAACGGCAGGTGGTCCGCGAAGAGCCGCTCCGTCACCTCGTCGGCCGGTGTCTTGCTACGGATCAGCGACCTTGCGGCCTCCACGATGTCCCGGCGCCCCCCGTGGTCGAAGGCGACGGACAGCGTCATCCCCCGGTTCGCGGCGGTCAGGGTGGCCAGATCCTCAAAATCCTGGGCCAGCTCACGGGGAATGCGCGGGTCGGCGACCCCGAGGAAACGGCAGCGGATGCCACGGGCCAGCAGCAGCGGCGCGTGCTTGCGCACGACCCGGCGCACCAGGCACATCAGGTAGTCGACTTCGGGACCAGGACGGTTCCAGTTCTCGGTGGAGAAGGCGTACAGACTGAGCCACTCCACACCCGCCACCCGGGCCGCCTCGATGATGTCGATGACGGTGGTCTCAGCAGCCCGATGCCCTGCTGTTCGGGGAAGTGAACGCCGCTGCGCCCAGCGCCCGTTGCCGTCCATCACGCAGGCCACGTGCCGCGGCACCGCCCGCACCCGCCCCTCGCTCCGCTGCTGTCGGTCTCCGCGCTGTGACCCGCCCGGCCGGTCGTCCGTCGCCACACGGGTGCGTGGGACACCGTGGTCCGTCGCGCTCGGTCCCAACCCGTCCGGAGCGGAACGACCAGCCGTGCCGCGCTCGGTCGCGTCCATCCCGTCTCACCACCCCCGGCCCGCCCGCGCCCGACCGGCGCGTTGTCTCCCGGAAGTCTGACAGCGCGAAAGGACCCCGACCGGCCAAAAGGGGGGCCCGTCACCCCTGGCACGTACGTCCAAGCCCCCTAGCGGAACGACAGTCATCACTTTGGGGTGGGACATGGCGGTCGGGCTCCCGCATGTCGGCCCGTCAGGCCGAGCGCCGGACCTGATGATCCCCGATTCGTGCCGTCTGGGCTCCAACGGGCCGCGCAGCGCTCTGGCTTGGCGCGCGTCCTGCAACTTGCCGACGCCAATGACGACGGGGTCCGCTCCTGTTGTTGGGAGTACGCTGCCGACGCCGGGCAGGCCGCGCGGCCCCCTACTGCCTCTGCCTCCACCACCTCGCGCTCGTGCACGCGTTTTCCTCCCGTTCCGTGAAAATCTGGAAGAGGAGCTTCGCACTGGTCTTGTCCAGGTCCAGATATACCGAATTCTCCTAATTGGCCATGCGTGCGGCGGAGTTCGGGACTGAGGGACCGTGGCGTCGCGGAGGTGTGCGGGACGGTTCTCGGCCTGAGGTTTGGAAGGCCGATGGGCAGCCCGGATGGCGAGGAGAACGTTCGTCGTGGTCGATGTCACCGAGATCTATGTCCACTGGTACGCGGACCGTTCGAAGCGTGAACTGGCCGCGTCGCTGAGGGTGGACCGCAAGACCATCAGGAAGTGTTTGGCACCGGCGGAGGGGCCGGGATGACTCCGGGCGGGCCTCCGATGTGCGAGTCGGACTGGGCCAAGCTGATCGGGATACGGTTCCCCGAGATCTCCAACTCACGTCTTCGACAAGTTACTTGGCCGGAGCTCGACCGGCACCGCGACTATGAGGTCGTCTCAACTGGCTTGATCACTAGGCTGGTGGCCGTGATGGCGATGGTGGAGCGTCTGGTGCCGGACGGGCTGTGGGAGTTGTTCCAACGGGCGGTCCCGGCTGCTCCGGTACGGCCTCAAGGCGGTGGTCGGCGCAGATGCGGGGATCGACAGGTGCTGGCGGCCAGCGTGTTCGTGGCCACGACGGGTTGCACGTGGCGCCAACTACCGCAGGGTTTCAGCCTGTCCGGGCCGACCGCACACCGGCGGTTCACCGAGTGGAGCCGGGCCCGGGTCTGGGGCAAGCTCCACCGCCTGATCCTTGAGGAACTTGGAGCCCGGGGCGGCCTGGACTGGTCGCGGTGCGCGATCGACTCGGTGAACATGCGGGCACTGAAAGGGGGGACCTGACAGGTCCGAATCCCGTAGATCCCGGCAAGAAGGGATCAAAGATCCACTTGATCACTGAGCGGACCGGTCTGTCCATCTCCATCGGCATCTCCGCCGCGAACACCCACGACAGTCAGGGCCTGGAACCTCTGGTGCGCGGCATCCCACCGATCCGCTCCCGGCGCGGACCCCGTTGGCGGCGGCCCGCCAAGCGCAGAGCGTGCACCGTTCCTAACGTCTCTACAGGCACGCAGACGCTCAATGCGCTGCCCACCGCGCTTCTGCTGCTTGCAGGCAGCCCGCAGTGCTCATTCCTCCCGAGGCTGCTAAGGGCTGTGTGAGGTTGTGATCAGTCAGGTGCCTTGAGGAGATCGGTGATAGATCCGCGAAGCGCGGAGGTGGAGGCCGACGAGGTAGCTTTCGGGTGTCCTGTCGTAGCGAGTCGCGATGCCTCGCCAGGCCTTCAGCTTGTTGATCAAACGCTCGACGGTGTTGCGCTCTTTGTAGAGATCGGCGTCGCGGGCCGGCCGCCCCGGCTGCCCTTCTTCTTGCGGTTGGCGGCCTGGTCCCTCTTCTCCGGGATGACGGCCTAAATCTGGCGTTTGCGCAGGTAGGCGCGATTGGTGCGGGAGGAGTAGGCCTTGTCCGCGGCGACAGCGCCGGGTCGGGTGCGGGGACGTCCGACGGGCGGACGGACCCTGACCTTCGTGAGCACGGGGACGAACTGCGGGCTGTCGGCGGCCTGTCCCACGGTCAGCACGAGCGCCAGCGGCCGGCGCTTGCGGTCCCCGGCGACGTGAACCTTGCTGGCCAGCCCGCCCCGGGACCTGTTCGAGCAGAGCGTGCTTCAAACGGATCCCACGGCGTCGCGGGACGCGCCGCCGTGGGATCCGTCCCGGGTCGTTTCCGTCGTCCTGCCCGTACTGTTCCCCCCGGGCCGCCCCCTTTTGCCGGGCCCGCTCCTGCTCGGCAGCGGCTTCCTCCAGGGCCTCCAGAACCTCCCCGCCGATGCGCATCCCAGCGGCGTCGTGGTGAGCACGGACAATCGTGGAATCCCCACTCACCAGGGACAAGCCCGTCTCGCCCCGACAGGCAGCCTGGGCAATCAGACCCTCCAGCAACGCGCTGAAGACGCCAGCATCCCTCCACATCCGGAAGCGGCCATAGACAGTGGGCCAGGGACCGAACCCACCGGGCATCTCCCGCCACTGAGCACTGGGCACCGGACCGGAACCGCCAGATCACCCCTCGAACTGGTCCCGCAGCCGCTGCGGGTACGGACCGTACTCGCCTATCGGCAGGAACGGACAGATGAACTCCCATTGCTCGTCAGTAAGTTGCCTGCGCGTCACACCCAGCGTCCTACCAGGTCCGCCTCCTCACGAGCACGGAACCCAAGGGCGATCACAACCTCACACAGGCCCTGGTGGCTACCGCCGCCATCCCGGACCCCGACACGGGCGCACCCGCACCCTGGGCGCCCCTGACACCCGCTCCACCATGAAGCCCCGATCCCCGGCCGCATGCCGGGGATCGGGGCTTTTTGCGTTGCTGGGAGGGGCGCGGCCGGCGCGGCTGCCCAGCTGAGGGTGACCGGATGCGCACATCTGTGAACGTGTAGAGTTTCGGGCTCAGTTGGGGAAGCAGCGGTGGCCGCGTTGGATCTGACACACAAACCGGAGAACTTCGTCAACGCGTCCTGGTCGATGGTTGGTCTGCGGGACCTCATCTTCGACATGCTCAGCCTGCTGTTCACGGAACTGAGCGCGCACGGGGGCATGGCGGGAGACGATGACGCCGGCAGGGCCTTCGCCGCGGTGTACCGGCCCGCCGTCGCAGCCGTCTTCGAGCAGTCGGGATTTGCCCACCAGGTGATGGCGAACGGTGCCGGCGCTCTCCTGCAGGCAGCCGAAGACCTTCTGAAGCAGGACGCTACGGCGGGGGCACTACTGGGACAGAGCCCCTCTCCCGGCATTCCGGCACAGCCGACAGGGCCGGACTGCACCCCGAGGGCCAGCCACAACGCTGAGGACTTGCCGGAAGTCGTCGGCGAGACCAGTTGGAGCGACCAGTACCTGTTCGACCGGCGGTTCCACGGGCAACGCGACAAGCTGCGCCTCGTCGCAAAGACCTGGCGCAGCGCGTCCAAGATTCTGCAAGACGCCTACTGGGAATCGGATACCGCCTGGCAGAGTGCCAGGCTCGGCCAGGTCGGCGAGACCGCGGACGCCGTGGAGGCCTTCTTCATGACCTTCGTCGGCAAGAATCCGCCCCCCAGCGAGGTGAGCGACACTGAGACGTTGATGGCGAACCTGCCCGCTGCCTGCACGATGCTCGCCAACGCCTGTGACGTCTATGCCGACCACATCGACACCGCTCTGCGGAAAATCCCTCAGCAGGACGACCCGCTGTTCGGCGAACCCCAACCGATCTGGGACCGGCCGCTGTTCGGGGGCGAGGGACACGATGGTGGACTGAGCGAACTCGTCTCCGGCGACCTGCGCATCGCGGGTCTGGGTAACATTCCACACGCCCTGGACAACGCCAAGGCACGTATCCCGATGCCAAAAGCCAAGGGCGACGGTCCGGGATTCCTGCCGCCCTTCCTCCTTCCACTGGTCCGGCTGCCCGTGCTCGTCCCGGCCGGTTACCGGCCCGCCAACGGGCCACGGATGCAGCCACCTCCCGCGCCGCCGGACCCCCGCTTTCCACCACTGACTGGGCCGGAACAGCACACCTACCAGCTCTGGCTGAACTCGCTGCGGACCGGCGATGTTTCGGGTGGCAAGCCGGCCGAGGTCGCCTACCAAAAGCGCGTAGCGGGCTACCCCGAGTACGAAGTGCCCATCCCCCCGGGTATCAGCGCCAACAGCACCCTCATGGTGGACGGCTTCCGCGACCTGGACGGCATGGCCGTTGAAGCGAAATACGTCAACAAGCCCAACGGCTGCTACCGCACCCTCGATGAACTCCGGCAAAGCCATCAGAACGGCAAGCGCGACTTCCTGTATGCCAAGGACCGCAAGGAACTCGAGAAGTACCACGCCGCCCTGAACGACCCCCGTAACACCCAGATACGAGGCGTGGATACGGTCACCAACAACCAGGACTCCGTGCCCTACTGGCGCGTCATGATGGCGGCCTACGGCGTCAAGGGGAACGCCCGTTACGTCCCCTGACCAGCACCCGACTGACGGAGCAACCACCGTGGACGCCTCTGAGATCGCTCAACTGCGCACCATGTACATCTTCACACCGGCCGACGGGGAGACCTGGGGCCTGTCCTACGCCGCGATGGAAACCGCCGTGCGCGAACGGGATCCCGACGGGTTCCTCCGCCTGGACGAAGGTACCCGTCTTGTACCAGGGACTGTCCTGCACTTCGGGATCACGCTGGGCGATGAGACGCTTGAGGGAATGGCGAGGCTCCGCCCCGAAGGCGTCTCGCTCGAAGACTGCACCGCATCCCAGGCGGCTGAATTCGCTGCATGGCTGCAGGGACGCATCGTCCCGGCCGGTGTCCCGGCCACGTTCAATACGGAGTGGGGCCTGGAAGCCGGCTTGCCCGATCAACTGGCTCCCCACGTTTCGGTCCCGGGGCTTAAGGAGGTCTTCCTGGCTCATCTCCAGGCCACTGTCGACCAGAGCTGAAATCGGCGGCCTTCAGCCGCGCGCGGCGCCGACGGCGAACCCGGCGCCGCTCGGCACGCGCAGGGTCGGCCGCCTCAGCTTCTTGCGCACCCTCTTGATCCTTTTGTCCCTTCCCGCAGCCCCCTTTGACTGCTGGACGGCTCCCTCCAACGCAGCCAGGACCTCTTCACTCACCCGTGCCCCCGCCGCGTCGTGATGCGCACGAGCAGTCGTGGAGTCCACGCTGACCAGCGACAGGTCCACCTGCCCGCGCCGCGCGGCCTCGGCGATCAGCGCGTTCGCCCCCGCACGCCTACCGCCAGTACAAACCCGGCCGGGCGGGACCGTCACAGCTCACGAGTTCCAAGCGCGGGCTGCGGTCAGTGTCCCGGTTCGGGCTCGGGAGCAAGCGGTCGTTCTGGTAGAGGCACATGTTCCCGGCGCCGACGAGCTTCCAGGCCGCCCGCTTCCATGTCGGACTTTTCCAGGGCACCCATTGCCACATCTGCGCGGACTCGAAGATTCGGCATGCCTGGAGCCGTGGGAGGTTTCCTGCCGCGGTGAGACAGTACGCCGGGTCCAGTCGGCTTCTGAGCGTGCGGTCGGGTCCCGCGTCCCACTTCTGCCCCGCGGACCCGTCGCAGCTCAGGATGCGCACTTCTCCCGTACGTCGGGGATCGTTAGGCGCGGCAAGGCACTGTTCGGGCGAGTCGGCCGAGTAGCGCGTCGTGCGGCCCACGTCCCCCATGATCTCGCCCGGACCCGGATTCCTATGCGTGCGTCGGTAGCGCCTCTCGACCCAGTGTCGGTAAGTCTTCGAGAGCGTGGCCTCGTAGATCTTCCGAGCAGGACATACGCGTTCCCGGGGGCACTGGCTCTGCGCCATGTACCACCGGGTGAGTCGTTCCTTCTCCGCGGTCTCGGCCTGTGTCAGGTTCCTGTGCAGTCGTGCCATCGGATAGCCGAGGTAGGAAATAACCGGGGTCCCCGTACGGTAGGCGGCTTCTCGGGCATAGCGTGCGGTGATGCCGTGATCGCTGTGATCCACGCGGCTGTCCGTCCCTGTTCCGAACGATGCGACGTCGGGGTCCAGGGTCAGGACGTTTCCCGCCCGGCTCTGCCGGATGAGGGAGACCAGGACGGACACCAGCTGTTCCTCGGTGTAGCTCTCGGTGCCCCGCAGCGAGGTAATCGTCTTCCTGCGCCTGTCGAACAAGTGCAGGAGGCTGTCCGGCTCGCCGCCTTGGGGTCGGCCGTCGTGCAGACCCAGAAACGTCAGCCTCACGTCCCCTCTCCGTTCCTGGTGCGCGAGCCGGAACGACCGGACGGTGCGGCCGCCCGCGTGTACGTCGTCCTGCCTCCAGGCAGGAGCCCCGCCCGCCATTTCCGCATATGCCCTGCGAACGCCGTTCTCCCTGTTCATGACGTAGTTTCTCGCTTCCGCCGGCACCTCTTCGTCACCGTCGCCGGCGGTGAGGTACACCGTCGAGACGAAGCACCCCGCCCGGATGGTCGACATGACGTCCGGATTGACGAAGAAGAGGTCGTCATCAGGGTGCGCCACTACAACGAGGGTCCGACGACAGCCCGACTGCGCCCCAGCAGTGGCGGACACGGCATGGCCGGCGGGTGAAAAGGGCGCGAGCAGCGCCGCGCACAGGGCCAGGGACGCCACAGTCATGCCGACACGGAAAGCAATTGCCACGAACCACGTCCTTCCGACCGGCTTCAGGCGTCCAAAACCAGTACTACGCGAGCCGTACCCGGCTCGCACCCTCCCCAGCTCACGCGTACTCGGGCAGGTCCGAACGCGTCGTCCACACGGTGGATGTCCCAGCGATCCGCTGACCTCATGGTTCGCCGATGCATCTCGGCTGCCAGCTGCCCGTCCGCATCGGCCAGCACTGACATCAACTGGAGTCGGGCCCCAGGTTCAGCGTGCGCCTCGGGCGTAGAGCACCTTCCGATGCCCCTCCCAGGCCATCCGCAGGCGTCACGTCAGACCCCGGGAGCGCACAGATTGCTCTCACGCAGATCTCATCAACAGCGTCGACGGTCCTGGATCACAAGAACCTGACCTGCGCGTATGCCTCTGAACTGGACTGCCTGGACCGCACAAGACGCTTTCGCCCACCTTCAGCAAGTGGTCCCCGAAGGCTGGGGGCGCTACCCAGCCGTGCGGCACGGATCCTGGCGCGCCAAAGCCTTCTTCTTCGGCAGGGTGGGGGCGGTGCAGGGCCGGCTTCGGCAGCGCTGATCTGGCAGTTGTGGGCCCTCTCGCGGTCGGCTGCGTGCCGTTGTCCGAGCAGGGCTTTGTCCTTGGAGCTCCTTCGTGGTTCAGGCGTGACGCCGGCGGCCCCCCGCCTGCGGTTTGTGGTGCAGGAAGCGTGGTGGGTGAGGCGAACCGCAACACCTTGGACCGGGGCACGGCCGCGGCACATGCTGTGCACGTTTCCGCGATGCCCCAGAGCCGGCCTACGCGGTCGGGGATCACGAGCGCGATGGCCTGTGTACAGACGATCGCGGCTGTGTCGTGCCAGGAGCAGCCCTCATGGCGGCAGCGGCAGCGAGCCTGCGCGTTGGGCTGGCCCGCTTGGGCAATGTGGTGCCGGACGTGTTCCATCGCTTTCGTGCGGGCCAGCACAGGGTCGCGGTAGCGGATGTCGGAAGGGGGGCGGAGGCCGCCCCGGCATTTGATCACCGCGACACCTGCCGCCGGCGGCCCGTGGGGGGGCAGCCGGATCAGCCAGCGCCGCCCGAGCAGGCTGGGGGCTGTGCTCACCATGTCTCCTGGTTTCGTCGGGGCAGGGACGCCGCTCGGCATCCTGACCTACGCGTAAGTCACCAGGGTCGGGGCACGCCGTCCAACCGAGGTCGATCGCTCCATGAAGTGAATGCTTGCGGCTGGTTGACCGCCGGGGAGCAGACTCCTTCCAGCGCTGCTCCGTCGCTGGATAACTCCGTGCCCGGCCGACAGCGCCCGACACCCGCGCGGAGCGCCGCCGCCGGCCGCGGTGACCGAGGCCGCCGCGCTGTGCCTGGCCCGTGCAGAGCGCGCGGCGCGGGAGGCTGGACGGCGGCCGCCGTGCCGCAACGTGAGCTGCGGACTTCCGGAACGGCCTGACAGCGTCTTCACGACAGCTGCGCCCGTCGCGCCGGCCCACGGAAGACTGGGTGGGCAGCCATAGGCACCAGGATGGGAGTACGCACGTGGCGAGGAAGAAGACCACGAAGTCCAGCAAGCGCCGTCAGTAGGTTCTCGCCCGCCGCGATCATGTTCTCTACCCTGGCTACGTCTTCTGCCCACTGAGTGAAGCCGAGCAGGCCCTGGGCGCGGCTCGGGTAGGTGAGCTCCTTGCCCTGTACGGCGGAGAGCTGCGGAGGGCCGATGTGCAGCTCGAACTGGTTCTGCGCGAGGGGCAGTTCCGGGTCGTCGACACCAACCACCCAGACGGTCGGGCGTGGACCCTGCGCGAGTACATGGACGACTGGAACAGGGACCTCTCGGCGGATGCGGACCAGACCGGAGAGGAGTACGGCCTCCTGCCTGACGAGCAGGCAGTGATCGAGATGCTTCACGACGGGCACCGATCCGGCAGCATCTGCGTCACCCGTGACGGTGTCATCGAGTGTCAGCCGCTCTGAGGAGCCTCTGATGGATTCCCTTAACCCGAGGCTATGCGGGCCGCTCGGCGGCCGCGAGGGACAGACGGCGGCCAGGGCGGTGATGAGCTTGGTGGCCGCCGCTCTCGTCAGCCGCCTCACAGCGGTCATGCTCCGTTCCCGCGGACGGCGCGGTTCAATGCCGGTCCGCTGGACCGCCGCGGCGTATTCGGCGTCGAACCACGCCTGGCCGACCTTTTCCGCCAAGCTCGCGAGGTACCGCAGCTGGGCGGGCGGGCGTGAGCGGATCGATCTGCGCCGCAGCCTTCCGCTTCGCGCTCTCCTCGCGGATGCGCCCGTAGTGCTCGTCATCGGCCGCTTTGCGGGCATGCTTCGGCCTCTGGACTGCAGCAGGTGATACGCACGCTCTCGTACCAGGTGGGCCTTGAGCTCGAATCCTGGACAC